>NZ_SZVW01000009.1 GCF_007655005.1 Streptomyces tibetensis | reverse complement strand
CTGCTCGCCGTCTGACACAACCGATCATGTGTTGCGACGATCCCTAGAAACCGCCAATCCCTGGAGGGCCTCTGCCGCTGAACGCGGTGTTGTGGGCGCGGACGGTTTCGAACCGCCGACATCCTGCTTGTAAGGCAGGCGCTCTACCCCTGAGCTACGCACCCGGATCCCGGGCCACGCCCAGGACGAGTCGACAGCCTACATTGCCCGGGGCACGGTCCCGCAAACCCGTATCGCAGGGCGGCGGCGGGTGCCGCACCTGGGGTTAACCCCACCCCATTCCGGGAGTGTGCCGGATCCCCCTGCGGGCCCCCGCTCCATACGGTCGTAGAGCGCCCGAGGCGCCCGTCGTCCGTCCAGGGGGAGATCGTCATGACCACACGCACCGCCGCTGCCCGCGCCACCGCCCTCGCCGGGGCCGTCGTCGTGCTCGTCGCGGGGCTCAGCGCCTGCGGGGCGTCCGCCGAGGACGACACGGACCCCGACCACCGGTCCTTCGGCCTCCAGGGCCGCACCCTCACCGTCGACTCCGACGACTCCGCCCTCGAGATCGTCGCGGCCGACCGGCATCCGGCGGGCAAGATCGAGGTCACCCGCTGGTTCCAGGGCAAGGCCGCCATCGGCACGGCCCCCAAGGCCACCTGGTCCTTGCGGGACGACCGGCTGGTCCTGCGAATGAAGTGCTCCGGCATCGTCGTCGACTGCTCCGCCAAGCACCGCATCGAGGTGCCCCGCGGCGTCACCGTCAAGGTCCGGGTCGGCGACGGCAGCGTGCGGGCCCGCGGCTTCCACGACTCCCTGAACATCCGCACCGGCGACGGATCCGTCCGCGTCACGGACACCACCGGCCCCGTCGAGCTGCGCACCGACGACGGGTCGATCCGGGTCAGCGACACCACCGGTCCCCTGCGGCTGCGCACCGGCGACGGATCCATCCGGGCGGACGTCTCCTCCCGTGACGTCCGCACTCACACCGGTGACGGCTCGGTCCGCCTCGAACTCGGCGTCGTACCGGACCGCGTGGAGTCCCGAAGCGGTGACGGCTCCGTGACCATCGCCGTGCCCCGGGCCGGCTACCGCGTGACCACCGAGACCGGCGACGGCGGCGTGGAGGTGTCCGTGCCCCGCGACGACAGCAGCGCCCATGTGGTGTCCGCCCGGACCGGCGACGGCAAAGTGACGGTCCGAACAGCGAACTGACCGGCCCGTGTGTTCGTCCATAACCGGTGGGAGAATGACACCGGGCAGGGTGGACCACAGCACGGGAGAGGGATGTGACGGCGACACCAGGACAGCCGGACTCGCCGTCGGCGCCGCGCGCACACCGCCCGCGTCGCCCCGCCCCCCGTACGCCGGGCCGCACTCGTCGCTCCACGTCCCGTACGCCGGGCCGCCCGCTCCAGGACGCGCTCACCCTGATCGCGTTGCCGCTGGTGGCCGCGCTGGCGCTGCCCGCCGCCTTCGCGGGCGGGGGCACCCGGCGCTGGTTCGGCGGCCGGGCCGAGAACCAGCGGGCCGAGGCCCAGGCGGCGAAGGACGCCGCCGCCGCCGCGTTCTACGAGCTCGACACCGCCCAGCGCGACCTGCGCATCTCGATCGAGACGATCACCGCCGTCGACGACTCGCCCGCCGCCCGGCGCGCCGTGGCCGACTTCGACGCTCTCGGCAACCGCATCGACGAGGCCAGCCACCGCTACATCAACGCCGTCGACGCCCACGACCTCGACCGCGACGACCTGGAGGCCTCCGCCGCCTCCCGCGCCCGTGCCGAGCTGACCGCCGCCAAGGAGGAACTCGGCCGGGTCAAACAGGAGCTGGACCGGTTCACCGAGGGCCTCGGGCCCCTCCTCGGCAAGGCCGAGACCCAGCTGGCCCGGCTCGCCCCCGCGGTCGAACGGGCCCGCCAGTCCCTGCTCGCCGCATCCGACGCCCTGGACGCCGTACGCGCCGCCGGGCTCAGGGCGGACGATCTCGCCGCCCGGCTCGCCTCCCTCTCGCCCGAGCTGACCAAGCTGAACCAGGGCGCCGGACAGCACGGCGTACCGCAGACCCTGGAGCGGGCCGCGCGGGTCACGCGTGAGGCCGAGGCGGTCCGCGTGGAGGCCGAGCGGCTGCCGGACCGGGCTGCCGAGATCGACCACCGACTCGTCTCCCTGCGCACCCGCGCCCAGGCCCTCACCACCCGCTCCGAGCAGGTCGAACCGACCCTGAGCGAACTGCGCCGCCGCTTCACCGCGGCCTGCTGGCAGGACCTGCAACACGTCCCCGACAGCGCCGCCGAGAACGTCCGCCGGGCAGAGACCAAACTGGCCGAGGCGCGCACCGCCCGGGGCGAACAGCGCTGGGCCGACGCGACAGCCCTGCTGTCGACCGTGCGGGCGCTGCTGAACAGCACCGACGAAGCCGTCTCCGCCGCGGGCGACCGGCTGCACCGTCTGAACGCCGTGCAGAAGGACCCCCAGCAGGAGATCGACCGCACCCGTTTCGCCATCCGCGACGCCCAGCGCCTCGCCATGGCCGGCCGCAACACCCCCGACCCGCGCCACGCCCGCCCCCTGGACGACGCCGTGGCCCGCCTGGACCGCGCCGTCGCCACCCTGGAGGGCCGCCACCCCGACTACTGGCACTTCCTCACGGAGACGGAAGCGGTCCGCCAGGCGGTGGCCCACGTGGTCTCCGGGATCCGCGAGGAGCGAGGGGCCGGACACTGAGCCCGGCCCCCGCCCGTTCTCAGGTGCGGTAGGCGTAGTAGTACGCGTTCGGGTACGACGCGACGAGGCTCGCCACCGACCTGCGGAGGGTGTTGTTGGAGTGGTAGGTCACGTACGGCACACCGCCGCTCTTGTACGTGACGATCATCGTGTGGTCCTTGGACCCGTCCCGGTCGAAGTCCATCTGGAGGACGTCACCGACCTCGAGCTGGAAGACGTTGGCGAGCGGCGTGGTCCGCTTGGAGTTCTGGGCGAACCAGGACCACTCGTTGACGCCCACGAAGGAGTCCGACTGGATGTCGGCGTTGCCGAACCACTTGGTGTAGTCGTACACGTAGCCGGGGGCGTGCTTCCAGCCGCCCGCCTTCAGGGACTGGCTGACGAAGTTGGTGCAGTCGCCGCCCGCGCCGTGCCCGCTGAAGTCCGGGTAGTCCTTGTTGTAGACGTTCCAGTACTTCTCAGCGTAGGCCGCCATGGCCTTGTAGTCGTACGTCGTGCCGGTCTTCGGGGCGGCGGCCGGGTTGGGGGTGATCGCCGCACGCGCGGCGTTCGGCGTGGTGTTGTCGGCGGCGGTGGTCGCCTTGACGGGGGCCGGCTTGGAGAGCGTGTTCACCGCGAGACCACCCTCGTCGGTGTCGCGGATGCCGGTCAGCCGCCAGTCGCCCTGCCGGTCGGCCTTGAAGGTCAGCTCGTGCCGGGCCTGGAATCCGGTGGTCTTCGGCGCGTCGCCCCGGGCTCCGGCGTAGGTCAGGGTCGTGGTCTCGGTGACGTCCGCCTTGGCCGTACGGCCCGTCACCCGCGTGGCGTTCAGGGTGACGGTGGTGCTGGCCTTGCCGTACGTCTCGCCGGCCTTCGCCAGCCTCTCCTTGCGCTGCCCCAGCGCGGACAGGGTGGCGTCCTCGGTGCGTGCCGTGCCCGAGGACAGCGCGACGTCGCCGGAGAAGCCGTCGGTCAGTGGCTTGTCCGCGCCGGCCTGTCCGCCCTTGACGAGGGCGTTGGTGCGGTCGGTGAAGACCGCGTCGGCCAGCCGCTGGAAGGTGGCCTTGGTCCGCGCGTCCACCGTCGGATCGTCGCTGACCGCCGCGCCCGCGCTCCAGTTGGGCAGCAGGGCGACTCCCGCGACGACCGAGGTCGCCGCGGCCCCGAGTATCGTGACGCGGCGGCGCGTCCCGCTCAGTTTCCTTGATTTCACTGGTGTTTCCCCTCTTGCCCCGGCCGAAGGATGACCGGGGTAGGAGATCTTTGCATGGAATGTGCGGCCGCTGTGAAGGGTGTTGCGCCTGTTTCTTGCGGACCTGATCACTTCACGACGGTCGACCAGTCGGGCGACTGTGCCGGGTCCAGGCCGCGCAGTCGTTGCAGGGTCCCGGGCTTCTGCACGTCGAGCCAGTCGGCCAGTTCCCTGAAGGACACGCACTTGACGCCCTTCTTGGTGCACATGTCCTTGATGACCCGGTCGACGGCCCGCATGTAGATGCCGCCGTTCCAGTCCTCGAAGTGGTTGCCGATGAACAGCGGGGCCCGGCTGCCGTAGTACACGCGGTTGAAGCCGGACATGTAGGAGGCGACGGTCTGCTCCTCCCACTCGGGGTACTTCGCCGGGTCGCCCTCGGTCTCCCCCTCGGACTGGTTGTAGAGGAAGTTGAAGTCCATCGAGAGGCCCTGGTACGTGCCGCCCTCGTACGGGAGCATCTGCAGCGGGAAGTCCCAGATGCCGTTCTTCTTGCCGGGCCATATCTGGAAGTCGCCCGCGGAGCTCGCGTCGTAGCGCCACTTGTAGTCCTTGGCGGCCGTCAGCAGGTTCTTCTGGCCCTCCAGGCAGGGCGCGCGGCCTCCCGTGACCTCCTTCCTGACGTCGAACGGCAGGGGGTCGACGTCCTGGAAGCCGGTGTTGGTCTTCCACTTCTCGGTGAAGTCGTAGAACTGGTCGATCTCGCTCTTCCACTCCGCGACGCTCCAGTCGCCGCCGCCCTTCTTGCCGCAGAAGTGGCCGTTGAAGTGGGTGCCGATCTCGTTCCCGTCCTGCCACGCCTTGCCGAGTTGCTCCAGTGTGGTGCGGATGTGCTCGTCGGTGGCGAAGCTGATCGCCGCCGAGCCCTTGGCGTGCTGGGGCGGGGTGTAGAGGTTCTTCTTGCTCTTGGGCAGGAGGTAGATGCCCGTGAGGAAGAAGGTCATGTGGGCGTCGTACTCCTCGGCCAGCTCCCGGTAGTGCGAGAAGAGCCCGTCGTCGCCCTGCAGCGCGCCGTCCCAGGAGAAGACGACGAACTGCGGCGGCTTCTCGCCCGGTTTGAGCGGCACCGGCTTCAACTGCCCGTGCCGCGGGCCGGTGTAGGAGGTGGAGCCGTCCCCGAGGACCTTCGTCCTGCCGTCCCACCGGGGTTCCTGGTCCGGCTTCGCCGAGCCTGCCTTGTGACCCCCCGAGGAGGCGGTCGGGGTGGTGGTGTCCGAGCGGCTCAGCACCACGTAGCCCGCCACCAGGGACGCGACGACGAGGAGGGCCGCCAGGGTCAGCACCCCCGGGGGCACGGCGCGACGGGGTGCGCGGGGTCGGCGGCGGCGGCCGGACGGCGATATCATGCGCGGCTCATTCTGCGAGGGGGGAGGTGGCGGTGGGGGGACGGGGCGGGGCCGGGCTCGGGGATCAGCCGATGCCGCGGGCACCCGACCAGATGCGGTACGGGACGCTGTCGCCGGCAGAGCCCGCGATCCCGTCCAGCGGCAGGGGTTCGAGGCTCTTGGTGAGGTCGATGCGGTAGGCCACCACGGCCGTCGACACGGAGTTGGCCGTGCCGACGTACCAGGCGGCGGTGTCGTTCTGCGTGGTGCCGGCCTTCCCGGCCACCGTGGCGGTCGTGACCGCCCCCGGGCGGGCGGTGCGGAAGGCGTCCGTGAGGGCGGACTGGACGGCCTCGGCCACGCTCGCCCTCACCGCACGGCGGGCGGCGGGCTTCGTCAGCGCGACCTCGGAGCCGTTGCGGGTGATCCGGGCCACCGAGTACGGCTCGACGTGCTTGCCGGCGGCGGCGAACGTGGCGTATCCGCTCGCCATGCGGATCGCGCTGGGCGTGGCACTGCCCAGCGACATCGCGGGCACCTGCGGGCCGAAGCTGGAGGAGAGCAGGCCCGCCCGCTGGGCGGTGTCCCGCACCCTGTCCAGGCCGGTGTCCATGCCGAGCTGCATGAACGGCGTGTTCACCGACAGGGCGAGCGCCCGGCCCAGGCCGATCCGCCCGTAGGACTTCCCGCCGTCGTTGCGGGAGGTGACCTGCTTGCCGCCACGGTCCCAGTAGGGGCCCTCGGGGGTCCGCACGGCGATGCCGTCGTCCCCGTCGTACGGCGTCTGCGAGGTGACCTCGGTCGCGGCGCCGTCACGGGTGCGGTGCACACCGTGCTCCAGGGCCGCGGCGTAGACGAACGGCAGGAAGGCCGAACCGGCGGGGACAGTGGTCGCGTTCGACTCGTTGTAGCCCTGCTCACGGTGGTCGGGGCCGCCGTGGACGGCGAGGATGCGCCCGTCGGCGGCCACCGAGGAGGCGCCGAAGTGCAGGGCCTTCGCCTTGGCCGGGTCGTCCTTGCGGGCCCGCTTGCGGGCCTTGTCCACGGCGTCGGTGAGCGCGGTCTCCTGCTTGCGGTCAAAGGTCGTGTAGATCTGGTAGCCGCCCAGGTCGAACTCCCTGGCCGTCAGGTGCGCCGCCTTCTTGGCGTACTGGGCGGCCAGTTCCACCAGGTAGTCGCTCTGCTTGCCGGTGTCGAACCCGGGCGCCCGCTTCAGCGGCTCGGGGAACTCCTTGTACCGGGCGCGCTCGGCCTTCGACAGCGCGCCGGTGTCGACCATGCGGTCGAGGATCCAGGACCAGCGCTCCACCGCCCGGGCGTGGTTGGCCTGGCTCACGGACGGGTCGTAGAGCGAGGCGCCCTTGAGGAGGGAGGCGAGGAAGGCGGCCTCGCCGGCGTCGAGTTCGCCGACGTCCTTGCCGTAGTAGGCCTGGGCGGCGCGCTGGATGCCGTAGGTGCCGCGGCCGAACCAACTCGTGTTGAGGTAGCCCTCGAGGATGTCGTCCTTGCTCATCCCGTTGTCGAGCTTGAGGGCGAGCATCGCCTCGGTGAACTTGCGGCCGACCGAGCGGTCCTGGTTGAGGTAGACGTTCTTGACGTACTGCTGGGTGATGGTGGAGCCGCCCTGCGTCTCCCCCTGGCCGACGGTGCGCCACAGGGCGCGGCCGACGCCGCTGAGGGATATGCCGGGGTCGCTGTAGAAGCTCGCGTTCTCCGCCGCCAGCACCGCGCCGCGGACGTCCTCGGGTATGTCCTTCAGGGGCATCGCCTGCCGCCGCACCCAGCCGGTGCGGGCCATGGGCGTCCCGTCGGACCAGAAGTAGACGTTGTCCTGCTGGGTGGCGTACGAGTTGAGGTTGTCCGGGATGTCGGTGGCGGCGTAGGCGGAGCCCAGCAGGACGATGCTCAGGCCGGTGAACGTCAGCGCGGCACCGAGCCACTGCCGCCAGGAGGGCGCCCAGCGCCGCCAGCCGGTGCGGTCGGCATGCGGATAACAGGGCCGCAGGCGGCGGGCTTCCAAGGCGACGCGGGCGGCGAGTCGTGCCGGTCCCGGGGCGGCGGCGGACAGACGGGACAGGGGGGACGTCCGGGGGGCTCTGCGCCGGCGGCGCGACCGGTCGGGGCCATTCCCGTCCGCGGCCGTACCGGAGCACGCCTTCTCCTTGTCGGTCGCGGCCGCCTCGACGATGCGCAACATGACGGTCTCGTCCGCATTCATGGAAGCGGGGACCTTCAACTGCATGGTCTCGTCCGATTCCCGCCCAGCCTTGGACACGGCTGTCTCCCTCCCGCTCACCATGGTGCTCGCGCGGAAGGACATGGCTGCCGTGCTCGACGGCAGCGAGCCCTTTCGTTCCCCCGCCTTCACGGCTTCTCGCGACGATCGAAAGTTATCAGCGGCCTTTACAGGTCCTCCACACCGGTACGGCAACAGTGATCAAAGCGATTCCCGAAGGATGTCACTTCCGTCGGCGCGGATTAACCTGTCTCCATGCCTCGCTACGAGTACCGCTGCCGGACCTGCGGCGACACGTTCGAACTCAGCCGTCCCATGGCCGAGTCCTCCGACCCCGCGGCCTGCCCCAGCGGGCATGACGACACGGTGAAGCTCCTCTCCACGGTCGCGGTCGGCGGCTCGGCCTCCGCCCCGGCACCGGCGCCCCGCGCGGGCGGCGGCGGCGGGGGCGGCTGCTGCGGAGGCGGCTGCTGCGGCTGACGCGGCCGCCGGGTTTCCTCAGGAGTCCTTCAGCTTCGGTTCCCTAGCGTGGCGGCATGACAGCCATCGCAGCGGACGCCGGGCCGCAGTGGGTCAACGACCTGATGGACGGGCTGGGCGCGCCGGGTGCCGGTCTCGCCATCGCCCTGGAGAACCTGTTCCCGCCGCTGCCCAGCGAGGTGATCCTGCCGCTGGCCGGGTTCGCCGCGAGCAGCGGCCGGATGAGCCTGCTCGCGGTCCTGCTGTGGACGACGGCCGGCTCAGTGATCGGCGCGCTCGCGCTGTACGGCGTCGGCGCGCTGCTCGGCCGTGACCGGACGGTGGCCATCGCGGCCCGGCTGCCGCTGGTGAAGGTCGCGGACATCGAGAAGACCGAGGCATGGTTCCTCAAGCACGGCACCAAGGCCGTGTTCTTCGGCCGGATGATCCCGATCTTCCGCAGCCTGATCTCCGTGCCGGCGGGTGTCGAGCGCATGCGCCTGCCGGTGTTCCTGGGCCTGACCACCCTGGGCAGCGCCCTCTGGAACACGGCGTTCGTGCTCGCGGGCTACTTCCTCGGCGCGAACTGGCACCAGGTCTCGGACATCGTCTCCGCCTACTCGAAGGTGGTCCTGGCCGTAGCGGTGGTGGCGGTGGCGGTGTTCATCGCAGTGCGGCTGTTCCGACGCCCCAAGGGGACGCGCCCCGAAGGGGCGCGGGGCTGTGTCGATGTGCGGCTCCGCCGCGGTGCGCGAACGGCCACGTCGGCGCCGCACCCGCACGACGACCAGGACACCCGAGTTCTCAGGCGCCCGGCCCAGGCCGAGCGTCAGCGCCCCTCACTGCCCCCAGAAACTCCCTGAGGATCCGCTCCCCGGCCGCAACGCCCCGCTCGGGAAGCGCCCTGATCGTGGGTGCCGTGAACCCCGTGTCGGCCAGCTCCCCGTGCCCCGGCCGCCAGCCCCGGTCCGCCGCGAGGAGCAGATCGGCGTCGAGCAGGGAATCACCGGCGGCGAGCGTGAGATCGGCCCCGGTGCGCCGGGCCACCTCGCGCATCGCCGCGCTCTTGGTGAGCGGCTTGGGAACGGCGTAGATCTTGCGGCCCTGGAGGGACACGGTCCAGCCGCGGTTCTCCGCCCACACCGCGAGTTCCTTCACCCAGTCCTCGTCGAGCAACTCCCGCTCGACGACGAGGTAGGCGAAGAGGTCGTCGGCGACGCGGTGCTTGCGCACCCAGACGGGGTCGGCGGCCCTCAGCAGATGCTCCTGCACCTCGGCCAGCGGCGCGCACTGGTCGGCCAGCCGTGCGGTGACCTGCGCGTGCCAGTCGGGGTCGGACACGCCGTCCACCAGCAGATGGCCGCCGTTCGCGCAGATCGCGTACGTGGGCGCGGGACCCGGCAGGTTGCACCAGCAGATGGCCGCCGTTCGCGCAGATCGCGTACGTGGGCGCGGGACCCGGCAGGTTGATGCGCAGGTACTGCTTGCGCGTCCGGGTGGTCGTCGGCACGAACACGGCCGCGTCGCCCAGGTCGGTGAGCAGCCGGGCGGCCGTCTCCGTCATGTACGACAGCGGCTTGCTCTCGTGCACCTCCACGCACAGCAGCCGGGGCGCCCGCGCGTCCGGCATGGTCAGGGCCAGGGCCGCGGCGGAGTAGATCAGGGTGCGGTCGAGGTCGCTGGCGACGATGGCGGGCATCAGAGGGCCACCGCCTTGCCGTCGGCGCCGGTCGCACCCCGGGTGTACTGGGGGTGGATCAGGCCGACGCAGCTGTAGGGCAGTCCCCCGACCTCCTCGACGGGCACGCCGCGTTGTTCGGCCAGCAGGCGCACGTGGTCGAGGTCGCTGCCCGCCCCGGCGCGTGCCAGGACCTTCCACGGCACGCGGCGCAGCATGACCCGGGTGGTCTCACCGACGCCGGGCTTGACGAGGTTCACGTCGTGGATGCCGTACTCCTCGCTGATGCGCTCGACGGCGGCCCAGCCCTCCCAGGTGGGCGAGCGGTCGGCCGCGAGCAGTTCCTTGGCCTGGGCGACGGCCGCGTCGGCGACCTCGGGGAAGCGGGCGGAGACGGCGTCCAGGAAGGCCACCGAGACGTCGGTGGCGGCGAGTTCGCGGTAGAACTTCGCGCCGTGGAAGTCGTGCGGGCCGACCAGGTCGGCGCGGAGCACGGTCCGCGAGATCAGGCCGGAGACGGTGGAGTTGAGGCAGGCGGAGGGGATGAGGAAGTCCTCGCGGGTGCCGTAGGTCCGCACGCAGGAGCCCGGGTCGGCCAGGACCGCGATCTCGGGGCTGAAGCCGCTGATGCCGTCGGTCTTCTCGAACTCCTCCAGGGCCTGGGCGAGTTCGCGGGTGATGGCGCCCTTGCCGGTCCAGCCGTCGACGAAGACGACGTCCCGGGGGTCGTGGTGCTCGGCGAGCCAGCGCAGGGCGTTGGCGTCGATGCCCCGGCCGCGGACGATCGACACGGCGTAGTGCGGCAGGTCGAGGCCGTGCCGGTGCTGGGCCCAGCGGCGCATGAGGATGCCGACGGGGGTGCCGGCGCGGGCCAGGGAGACCAGGACGGGGCGGGGTGACCGCTCCGCGAGGACCGTCTCGGTGACGACACCGACCGCCTGGGCGATACGGGCCGCCGACTCCTCCAGCGCGGCGTGGAACAGCTCCTGGTACTGCTCGCTCGGCTGGTACTCCACCGGCAGCGACTCCGCGTAGTGCGCGCCGCCGCTCTGGATCGCCTCCTCGCGCTCCTCGGTCGGCGCCTCCAGCGTCACGTCCGAGAGGTCCTGGAGCAGCCAGCCGACCTCCTCGGGCGCGTACGACGAGAAGTGGGGGCCGCGGAGGGGCTCGGGCAGCATGCGGGGCCTTTCAGGGGCGTACGACGGTACGACGGCGAGGAGGACCTCGGGGGTGTGCGCGGCGAGCCGGGCCAGCAGGCCGTCGGGCGCGTGCAGGGCGAGGGTGTCCGCGGCCGAGTCGACGACGGCGACGACGGCGTCGAACCCGGCGCCCGCGACGTTGTAGGCGTACCGCTCGCCGGGGCCGTCGGCGGGGTCGTCGTGGGCGGGGAAGGCGAGGCGGGTGCGTATCGCGTAGCCGGGGTCGTCGACCGCGAGGACGGGTGAGCGGGTGGTGGTCGAGTAACGGACCTCCATGTCCGTCACCCGTTCCAGCTCCCGGGCCAGCCTCAGCGGCGCGTACATCAGCTCCTCGAAGCCGAGGATGTGCACGCGGCGGGCGCCCCCGGGCAGCGCGTGGGCCAGGCGGCGGGCCATCGCCGGGAGGGCGTCCTCCAGGCGTTCCCGATGGGCGGGGGTGAAGCCGTGACGTCCGCCGTCCGGCAGGTCGTGGGGCCAGTGCAGGTCGATGCGGGTGGCGTGGGGGGCGGTGCGGTCCTCGTCCGGGCGCGGGCCGGTGGGGGCTGGTCGCGCAGTTCCCCGCGCCCCCAGGGGGTCGGCCTCCTGGTCGGCTTCGACGGCAGCGCCGCTGTTGGGGGGCGCGGGGAACTGCGCGATCAGCCCCGACGGCGCCGCACCCGCCGACGAACCCCCCGCCACACTCTCGGTCGCACTCTCCGACTCGTACCGCGCCACCAGCTCCTGCCCCTTCTCCAGCACCCCCTCGGGCAGCCGCACGGTCCCCGAAGCCGCCGTGACCAAGTCGACCCGGGCTCCGATCTCCTCGGCGAATTCCGCGAGGCGCCCCGCATCCGCAGGCGACCGCATGTCCACCAGCGCCACCACGACATAACGCCGCCGCGGATACCGCGCGTGAAGATCACGGACAGTGTTCAGCACCGTGTTGCCCGTGGAGAACTCGTCGTCGACCAGGACCAGCGGTCCGTCACCGGCCAGCAGGGCCGGGTCCTCGGGCAGCAGCAGGTGCGAGGTCGCATGCGAGTGGGACTCCTCGAAACCGCCGGCCGGGTCGAGACCGGCGATCGGGCGGCGCGTGGAGTGCAGGTAGGGGGCGAGGCCCAGCCCGTCGGCGACACAGTGGCCGAGCCCGGTCGCGGTCTCCGCGTAGCCGAGGACGACGGCCCTGCGGGCCTCGTCGTCGCCCAGCAGCTCACGCACCCGGCGGCCCAGCTCCCAGCCGTAGCCGTACACGACGGACGGCGACTGCGGTACGTGCTTGCCCAGCACGTTCGACACGAGCAGATGGGCCCGCTTGGGGTTGCGGCGCAGCGCCAGCCCCAGCAGGCCGGTCAGCCCGTCGTCGCCGACGAGCTCGA
Organism: Streptomyces tibetensis; assembly: GCF_007655005.1. Taxonomy (GTDB): domain Bacteria; phylum Actinomycetota; class Actinomycetes; order Streptomycetales; family Streptomycetaceae; genus Streptomyces; species Streptomyces tibetensis. Next base: position 326,728 of record NZ_SZVW01000009.1, on the reverse strand, counting down.
CGCCGAGCCGCTCGGCGACCCAGTCGCCGGACCAGACGCCGTCGGCCCCGTCGGCCGGCCCGGCCGCCGCATCGGCGCGCACCTCGTGGTGCTCCCCCTCGTTCACTGCCCTCTCCGCCTTCTCCGTCTTCTCGGCCTTCTCCATGAATCCCTTGCGTCGTGCCGTCAGCCCGGCAATCCCGCGGCCAGCAGTTCCACGAAGCCGATGTCCTGGTTGGCCACGCCGAAAACCTCGGCACGCAGCAGGGTCCGCTCGGCCCAGGCCCGGTGCGGCTTCACCTCGTTCATCTTGTTCGTGTACGCCGATCTCAGCACACCCCCGCCGCCGCGCTCGGGGCGCAGGATGTCCTGGGCGTCCGAGAACTCCTCATGGCTGACGACCGACAGGGCGTGCACCGGCAGCACGTGCGAGGGGTGGATGCAGGTCTTGCCCAGCAGGCCGTTGGCGTGGTCCAGGGAGATCTCCCTCAGCAGGCCGTCCATGGCGTGCTCGATCAGCTTCTCGCGCAGCTCCGCGGCCTGCACCTCCAGGAAGGGGCTCTGCCGCAGCAGCGGCTTGAACATGCGCTCCTGGACCCGGAAGTACTCCCACACCGGCCCCGTGACGGTGAAGCCGGTGCCGTCGGCGCGGCCCAGCATGTTCACCACGTCGGCGATCACGGCGGCGACGATCTGCACGTCGTAGGCCGTCATGTCGGGGCCTCTGCGCAGCCCGTAGGAGGAGCAGAAGTCCGTCACCCCGAGGCGCAGGGCGAGGACGCGGTCGCGGTACTTGTCGACCGCGCGGGAGATGCCCTCCAGGGTCTCCACGCGCGACTCGCGGTAGAGCAGCTCCGGGGACTCCAGGACGGGCATGGCGAAAAGGCGACGGCCACTTTCGGCCTCGGCGGTCGCGAGGGCCTCCAGGAAGGGAATGCCGCGTTCCTCGGTGAACTTGGGCAGGACGAATCCGGACAGCTGCCGGACGGCGGGTCCGAGACGTCGTACCAGGTCGGGTATCTGCTCGGGGGCGCGGACCCGGATGAACAGCAGGGGCAGGTCGGCGTCCGGGAGGTCGTCGAGGGCGGTGAACTGGCGGACCAGGTTCTCCTCGCCGGGGCCGACGTCCGCGTCGTCGATCGAGTCCTCCAGGCACAGCACCATCGAGACCACACCGCGCCCGGCCTGCTTGAGGACGTCGTCGGCGAGGCGCGGACGGGTGGCCGGGCTGTACAGCGTGGCGCCCAGGGCGGCGGCGAGCAGCCGGGCCGGGGAGTCCGGGGTGAACACGCACGGTTCGCGGAAGAAGAGACGCTTCCGGACCTCAGGGGCGATGTGCCCGAAATGACGCATGAAACTCCCCCGTGGTGGTTGTGCGGCCTGCGAATCGATGAAAGGTGGCCGGTAATAGTACGTAGAAGTCCATGTCAGAGGTTCCCGTCAGGCATGAATTTCAGGTAACGCGGGCAAGCACAGCGAGGCCCGGCCATGACGACGGTAGTCCGCCACGGCCGTCGGCGCCGCTCGTGAGCGCGGCCCCCCGCGTTGTCGTGAGCAGGACCGAGAAGGCAGGATGACCGCATGACGCACGCGATGCTGAAGGGGTCGAACGTCCCTCTGGAAGCCACCACGGTACGGGCCGTGCTGCGCTGGACACCCGGGCAGGGGGTTCCGGACGTCGACGCCTCCGCGCTGCTCCTCGGCCCCGACGGTCGTGTGCGCTCCGACGAGGACTTCGTCTTCTACAACCAGCCCCGGCACCCGGCCGGAAAGGTGTGGCGGCTCGGCAAGAAGCGGGTCGCCGAGGGCCTGACCGACACGATCCAGACAGACCTCACCGGTGTCGAGTCGGAGGTCGGCCGGATTCTGCTGGTCGCATCGGCGGACGGCGTGACGTTCGACCGTGTACAGGCCCTGCGCATCCTGCTGTACGACGCCGCGGACACCGGCGCGGAGGCGCTGGCGTACTTCGACGTCAAGCCGGAGACGGGCGAGGAGACCGCGCTGATCTGCGGCGAGCTGTACCGCCGCGGGGAGGGCTGGAAGTTCCGGGCGCTGGGCGAGGGCTACTCGAACGGGCTGAAGGGGCTCGCGACCGACTTCGGCATCTCGGTGGACGAGTCGGAGGCCCTGGAGGAGCCGACCACGACGGTCCCCGCGCCCCCCACCACGAACACGCCCGCGCAGCCGACGACCGGCGGCCCGGCGCAGCAGACCCCCGATGTCTCCCTGCCGCTGCCCCCGGAGCAGCCGAACGCGGTGCCCACGCAGCCCGGCTACGGGTATCCGCAGCAGCCGCCGGCCACGCAGCCGGCCTACGGCTACCCGCAGCCCACGAGCCGTCCCGCCTACGGCTACCCCCAGGCACCGGCCACGGCGGGCGCAGCGGGGGGACAGACCGGCTACGGCTACCCGCCGGCGGCCACCACGGCCCCCGACCCGGACTTCCGCCTGCCCCCGCAGGGCCCGCAGTTCATCGGCCGTTAGGGCCGGTCGTCCGGATCAGGTCGCAGACGGGATCCGAACGACAGGCCTGGCCGGACCCCGCCCCTGCGTTCACCGGGGCTCCCCCGGTCAGCGGTCGACCTTCGTCTTGTAGCCCCGCCCCCACTGCAACCCCCACCCGTACAGCCGGTCCAGCTCGGCCTGGAAGCCGTAGACGAACTTCGCCTCGCGGCGGACCACGATCTCGTCCTTCACCTTCTCGATCATGACGACGGCGCAGGAGCGGGCCTGCGGCTGGCGTTCGTCGAGGTGGATCTCGATCCGCGGGCCGCTGCTCGGATAGAGCGTGACGCTGGCGTGCGTGCGGTCGAAGGCGGGGGTCTGGTCGTAGATGTAGACGAAGACCAGGAGCCGCCTGATGTCGTCGCGGTGGTCGAGGTTGATGTACATCGTCTCGCCGGACCCGGAGCCGAACCGGTCGTCGCCGCTGAGCTTGACGTAGGGCGGGGCGTTGACGTCGCCGTAGTAGCCGCCGAGGGGCTGGACGACGCCCTTGCTGCCGTCCTGGAGTTCGTAGAGGCAGCCGAGGTCGAGGTCGACGTTGACCATGCTCTGGCTGTGGCCGACGACCTCGGGGGGCTTGAGGGCCCGGAAGGGATGGCGCAGCAGGCTCTCGCGCTGGTTTCCGCCGATGTCGGACGTGCGCATCCGCCAGCTGAGGTTGACGCGCAGATGGCCGGTGGCGGCGTCCTGCTTGGTGAGTGATATCTGCGCGCGCCGCTTGGTCAGCTCGATCGCGTTCGTCGCCGCGTGGCCCGAGTCGAACTGCACATCGCCACGCCGGAGTCCGTCGAACAGGCCCATTTCCGCCCCCCACGTTCACTTGGAGACCGCAGGTCACCGCTGTACCCGCGGCCCATGAAGACCGACGGGGCGGCCGCCGAGGAGTCCTCGGTGGCCGCCCCGCACAGAGCGTTCCTCGCTCAAAGGGGTGTCACACCCCGGACGGGACCTCAGTCTTCTCGTCCGAGCCGGCTTCTCCCTCGGCGGCCGCGAGCGCCTTGTTGCGGCGGACGGAGGACCAGAAGGAGGCGGCGATCAGGACCACGCCGATGAGGCCGGTGATGATCTCGTTGATCTGGTACTGGATGGTGATGAGCAGGAGCGCGGCGAGGGCGCCGATGGCGTAGTGCGCGCCGTGCTCCAGGTAGACGTAGTCGTCGAGGGTGCCCTGGCGGACCAGGTAGACCGTCAGCGACCGGACGTACATGGCGCCGATGCCGAGGCCGAGGGCCATCAGCACGATGTCGTTGGTGATGGCGAAGGCGCCGATCACGCCGTCGAAGGAGAAGGACGCGTCCAGGACCTCGAGGTAGAGGAACATGAAGAACGCGGCCTTGCCGGCCAGGGCGACGGCGGAGCGGGGCTTGCCGGTGCGCTCGGCCTCTTCCTCGGCCTCGTGCTCGCGCTCCTCCTCCTCTTCGAGCTTGTCCTCGAAGTAGCCGGAGAGCCCGCCGACGATCATGTAGGTGATCAAGCCGGCGATGCCGGCGAGCAGGACCGTCTCGGCCTTGTCGACGTGGGTGCCGCCGTGCTGGTGGGCATGGGTGGCGACGGTCATCGCCGAGATCAGCAGGACGATCAGGGCAATGCAGACCGACAGCATGTCGACCTTGCCGAGCTTGGCCAGCGGGCGCTCCAGCCAGCCGAGCCACTTGATGTCCCGGTCCTCGAAGATGAAGTCCAGGAAGATCATCAGCAGGAACATGCCACCGAAGGCGGCGATCGACGGGTGGGCGTCGGTCACCAGCTGCTGGTAGCGGTCCTTGTCGTTCAGGGCGAGTTCGACAGCCTTGATCGGGCCCAGCTGGGCGCTGATCGCGACGATCACGACGGGGAAGACCAGTCGCATGCCGAAGACGGCGATCAGGATGCCGACGGTGAGGAAGATCTTCTGCCAGAAGGCATTCATCTTCTTCAGGATCCCGGCGTTGACCACCGCGTTGTCGAAGGACAGCGAGATCTCGAGGACGGAGAGGATCGCGACGATGCCGAGCGCGGTCCATCCGCCGAACAGGACCGCCGCGACCAGGCCGAGCGCGGTGACCGCGAACGACCACCCGAAGGTTTTCAGAACCACTGGCTACCCAATCGTGTGTGTACGGGGCTCCCCCGCGCCGTACCCGGCTTTACGAACTTTTGAAGCCGAAGTCTAGTCGGACCCCCTCCGCACCCCTATGGGGCCCGGATTTTGCTCATAACGCGTTATGAGACGTTGACCCCGAAGTCCAGCGCGATGCCGCGCAGGCCCGACGCGTACCCCTGCCCGACGGCCCTGAACTTCCACTCGCCCTGATAGCGATAGAGCTCCCCGAAGATCATCGCCGTCTCCGTGGAGGCGTCCTCGCTCAGGTCGTAGCGGGCGAGTTCCTGACCGTCGGCCTGGTTGGCCACCCGGATGAAGGCGTTGCTGACCTGGCCGAAGGTCTGGCCGCGCTCGTCGGCCATGTGGATGGAGACGGGGAACACGATCTTGTCGCACTGCGGCGGCACCTTGGAGAGGTCGATCAGGAGCGACTCGTCGTCGCCGTCGCCCTCGCCGGTGAGGTTGTCACCGGTGTGCTCGACCGAGCCGTCCGGGCTCTTGAGCTGGTTGTAGAAGACGAACCACTCGTCCCCGAGCACGCGTCCGCCGCCGCACATCAGGGCGCTGGCGTCGAGGTCGAAGGGCGCTCCGGTGGTGGAGCGCGCGTCCCAGCCGAGTCCGACCATCACCTGGGTGAGGTTCGGTGCGGCCTTGGACAGGGAGACATTGCCCCCTTTGGCGAGCGTGACGCCCATGATGCTGTCCCTCCCCTTGGGCCACCGGCCCGATGGTGTTACTGAGGTGGTCCTGCGCGTCCGGCGCCGCACGTAAACCGTGCGGCGCCGGACGAGAGGACCTGCGGGCCCCGGCGTCAGGGCCCTTCAGGTGGTCGGTTCAGACGTTCACACCGAAGTCCTGCGCGATGCCGCGCAGGCCAGAGGCGTAGCCCTGACCGATGGCGCGGAACTTCCACTCCGCGCCGTGCCGGTAGAGCTCGCCGAAGACCATGGCGGTCTCGGTGGAGGCGTCCTCGCTCAGGTCGTAGCGGGCGATCTCCGCCTCGCCGGCCTGGTTCACGACGCGGATGAAGGCGTTGCGCACCTGGCCGAAGGACTGCTGGCGGGTCTCGGCGTCGTAGATCGAGACCGGGAAGACGATCTTCTCGACCTCGGCCGGGACGGCGGCGAGATTGACCTTGATCTGCTCGTCGTCGCCCTCGCCCTCACCGGTGATGTTGTCACCGGTGTGCTCGACGGAGCCGTCGGGGCTCTTGAGGTTGTTGAAGAAGATGAAGTGCTGGTCGTTGCCGACCTTGCCGGAGTTGTTCAGCAGCAGCGCGCTGGCGTCCAGGTCGAAGTCCGTGCCGGTCGTGGTGCGGACGTCCCACCCCAGACCGATGATGACCGCGGTCAGGCCCGGCGCCTCCTTGCTCAGCGATACGTTGCCGCCCTTGCTGAGGCTGACTCCCACGAGTCCTCCATTGGTGTCCAGGGGCGGGATGCCCCGTTGTGCTCGGATGTCGGATCAACGAGTCGATCCTAGTGACGGGTTCCCGCCGCTCGCAGGCCCTGAAGCCGAGAAATCAGCGGGTGTCGGCCGTGTGCCGCCCGACCGGCGTCACAGGGAGTCGAGCGCCTTCACGTACGCGTTCAGGTCGCGCGCGTCCGGCAGGCCGTTGACGACGGTCCACCGCACGACGCCCTCCTTGTCGATGACGAAGGTGCCGCGCACCGCGCAGCCCTTGTCCTCGTCGAAGACGCCGTAGGCGCGCGAGACGTTGCCGTGCGGCCAGAAGTCCGACAGCAGCGGGTACTCCAGGTTCTCCTGCTCGGCGAAGACGCGCAGGGTGTGGATGGAGTCGTTGGAGACGGCGAGCAGCTCGGTGTCGCGATCGGAGAACTGCGGCAGGTTGTCGCGCAGCTCGCACAGCTCGCCGGTGCACACGCCGGTGAAGGCGAAGGGGTAGAAGAGCAGCACCACGTTCTTGCGGCCCCGGAAGTCGGACAGCCGCACGGCCCGGCCGTGGTTGTCCTTGAGCTCGAAGTCGGGGGCCTTCTCGCCGACCTGGATCGCCATCGCTGTGGGTGTCCCTTCGTGGGGCTTTTCGGGTGAGACCACCCTACGCAGACACCGGCGCAGGCCGATGGGCGGGCCGACAGACGCCGGCCCGCCCAGCCGTACGGCTAACGCTTGGACTTGGCGGCCTTGGGCGTCGCCAGCCGGCTGCCGCTCCAGTCCTTGCCGACGCTGACGCTCTTGGACGCCGTCAGACCCGCCGTGGTGGCGGCTTCCGAGATGTCGCTCGGCTCCACATACCCCGAACGGCCGGTCTTCGGCGTGAGGAGCAGGATCGCGCCGCCCTCTTCGATGTACGTGGTGGCATCGACCAGCGAGTCCGTCAGGTCGCCGTCGTCGTCACGGAACCACAGCACAACGGCATCGGCCACGTCGTCATAGTCCTCGTCCACCAGGTCGGCCTCGATGATGCCCTCGATGGCCTTGCGGAGCTCCTGGTCCACGTCGTCGTCGTAGCCGATCTCCTGGACCACCTGCCCGGGCTGGAACCCCAGCCTGGCGGCAGGGTTCGTCCGCTCCTCCGCGTGGTCCGCGGTCGCGCTCACGGGTTGCCTCCTGATCATGTTTTGGGAATAACTCAGCCACGCGCGTGCGCGAAGCATTGGCCGTAGTCCACACGGGCGGGACCGATCGCGCAAGTACCCGGCCGTTCAGACCGCCGAAACGGTGACGATCCTGGCGGTGTCACCGCAACTTCAGGCACACCATCATGGTCCGAGGTGACACACACCACACCTTTCTGCCCTGTTTGGGCGTTTGGGAATCGTCTGTGGGTACGAGACTCGAAGGTATTCGCCCCATACGTCACGGAGTCGATCTCACGTCTGGGTTACCGCTCGGTAGAGATGACGTTTCCCGGCCCTGAGGTGGACCATGGACAGCGGCGCGCCCCCCAGCGACGACGCCCCGGCGACGACAGCGAAACAGCGGCCCTCGCAGGCCCTCTGACAGGTAAGGAACAGCGTGGCTTCCGCATCCGATCGCAACCCGATCATCATTGGCGGCCTTCCGAGTCAGGTTCCTGACTTCGATCCCGAAGAGACTCAGGAATGGCTCGACTCCCTCGACGCCGCCGTCGACGAACGCGGCCGGGAGCGGGCCCGCTACCTGATGCTGCGGCTGATCGAGCGGGCACGCGAGAAGCGCGTGGCCGTGCCCGAGATGCGCAGCACGGACTACGTGAACACCATCCCCACCAAGAGCGAGCCGTTCTTCCCGGGCAACGAGGACATCGAGCGCAAGGTCCTCAACGCCACCCGCTGGAACGCCGCCGTGATGGTCTCCCGGGCCCAGCGCCCGGGCATCGGCGTCGGCGGCCACATCGCCACGTTCGCGTCCTCCGCGTCCCTCTACGACGTCGGCTTCAACCACTTCTTCCGCGGCAAGGACGACGGCCTCGGCGGCGACCAGGTCTTCTTCCAGGGACACGCCTCGCCGGGCATCTACGCCCGCGCCTTCCTGCTGGACCGGCTCAGCGAGCAGCACCTGGACGGCTTCCGCCAGGAGAAGTCCAAGGCGCCCCACGCGCTGTCGTCGTACCCGCACCCGCGGTCCATGCCGGACTTCTGGGAGTTCCCGACGGTCTCGATGGGCCTCGGTCCGATCGGCGCGATCTACCAGGCGCGCATGAACCGCTACATGGAGGCGCGCGGGATCGCCGACACCTCCAAGTCGCAGGTCTGGGCGTTCCTCGGCGACGGCGAGATGGACGAGCCGGAGTCGCTGGGCCAGCTGTCCATCGCCGCCCGCGAGGGCCTGGACAACCTCACCTTCGTCGTCAACTGCAACCTCCAGCGCCTCGACGGCCCGGTGCGCGGCAACGGCAAGATCATCCAGGAGCTGGAGTCGATCTTCCGCGGTGCCGGCTGGAACGTGATCAAGCTGGTCTGGGACCGCAGCTGGGACCCGCTGCTCGCCCAGGACCGCGACGGCGTGCTGGTCAACCGGATGAACACCACGCCCGACGGGCAGTTCCAGACGTACGCCACGGAGACCGGCGCGTACATCCGCGACCACTTCTTCGGTGACGACCACCGGCTGCGGGCGATGGTCGAGGGCATGACCGACGACCAGATCCTGCACCTGGGGCGCGGCGGCCACGACCACAAGAAGATCTTCGCGGCGTACAAGGCGGCCGTGGAGCACAAGGGCCAGCCGACGGTGATCCTCGCCAAGACGATCAAGGGCTGGACCCTGGGCCCGAACTTCGAGGGCCGCAACGCCACGCACCAGATGAAGAAGCTGACGGTCGACGACCTCAAGCGCTTCCGCGACCGTCTGCACCTGCCGATCCCGGACAAGGAGCTGGAGTCCGGCGTGCCGCCGTACTACCACCCGGGCCGGGACTCGGAGGAGATCCAGTACATGCACGACCGCCGCAAGGGGCTCGGCGGTTACGTCCCCACGCGCGTGGTCCGCTCCAAGCCGCTGGCGCTGCCCGAGGACAAGACCTACGCGACCGTGAAGAAGGGGTCGGGCCAGCAGTCCATCGCGACGACCATGGCCTTCGTCCGGCTCCTCAAGGACCTCATGCGGGACAAGGAGATCGGCAAGCGGTTCGTGCTGATCGCGCCGGACGAGTACCGCACGTTCGGCATGGACTCGTTCTTCCCGAGTGCGAAGATCTACAACCCGCTCGGCCAGCAGTACGAGTCGGTCGACCGCGACCTGCTGCTCGCCTACAAGGAGTCGCCGAACGGCCAGATGCTGCACGACGGCATCTCGGAGGCCGGCTGCACGGCGTCGCTGATCGCCGCCGGTTCGGCCTACGCGACGCACGGCGAGCCGCTCATCCCGGTCTACGTCTTCTACTCGATGTTCGGTTTCCAGCGCACCGGCGACCAGTTCTGGCAGATGTCCGACCAGCTTGCGCGCGGTTTCGTCCTGGGCGCGACCGCCGGCCGTACGACCCTGACCGGTGAGGGCCTCCAGCACGCGGACGGCCACTCCCAGCTGCTGGCGTCCACGAACCCGGGCTGCGTGGCGTACGACCCGGCGTTCGGCTTCGAGATCGCCCACATCGTCAAGGACGGCCTGCGCCGGATGTACGGCAGCACCGAGGAGCACCCGCACGGCGAGGACGTCTTCTACTACCTGACCGTCTACAACGAGCCGATCCAGCACCCGGCCGAGCCCGAGAACGTCGACGTCGACGGCATCCTCAAGGGCCTCTACCGCTTCAGTGAGGGCACGGCGGGCTCGATCCCCGCGCAGGTCCTCGCGTCCGGTGTCGCGCTCCCCTGGGCCATCGAGGCGCAGCAGATCCTGGCCGAGGACTGGAACGTCAAGGCGGACGTCTGGTCGGCGACCTCCTGGAACGAGCTGCGGCGCGAGGCCGTGGCCTGCGAGGAGCACAACCTGCTGCACCCCGAGGAGGAGCAGCGGGTGCCGTACGTGACGCGCAAGCTCGCAAACGCGCAGGGGCCGGTCGTGGCCGTGTCCGACTGGATGCGGGCGGTTCCGGACCAGATCGCGCGCTGGGTGCCGCAGACGTACCAGTCGCTCGGCGCGGACGGCTTCGGCTTCGCCGACACGCGTGGCGCCGCCCGGCGGTTCTTCCACATCGACGCACAGTCGATCGTGGTGGGCGTGCTGACCGAGCTGGCGCGTGAGGGCAAGGTCGACCGCTCCGTGCTCAAGCAGGCCATCGACCGGTACCAGCTGCTCGACGTGTCGGCCGCCGACCCGGGGGCCGCGGGCGGCGACGCATAACACGTCAAGCCCTGTCAAGGGGTGGTGCGCATCACGGGTACACCGTGGGCACACCACCCCTTCACCTTTTCTACGATGCCGCCATGCAGCAGCACTCGGCCCAGCTCCGCTGGGAACACCACACGCAACGGCCCCTCTTCGGCCTGGCCCTGGCCTTCGCCGTCGCCTACGCCGTGCCGATCGTCCGGCCCGACGCCGACCGGGACGTGGTCGAGCTGTGCACGGTGGTCGAGTGGGTGGTGTGGGCCGCGTTCGCCCTCGACTACGGCGTACGGCTGGCGCTCGCGCCACACCGGCGGGCGTTCATACGGACGCACTGGCTCGACCTGGGGGCGGTGCTGCTGCCGATGTTCCAGCCGATGCGCTTGCTGCGGCTGGTCTCGACGCTGCTGCTCGTCGGGCAGCGGGCGCGGATGGCTTCCCAGATACGGCTGACGACGTATGTCGTGGGTGCCGTGGTCGGGTTGCTGATGTTCGGGTCGCTGGCCGTGCTGTCGGTGGAGCGGGACTCTCCCCACGGGAACATCAGGACACTGGGTGACGCGGTCTGGTGGTCCTTCACGACGATGACGACCGTGGGGTACGGCGACCACGCGCCGACCACCGGGCTGGGGCGGATGCTGGCGGTCGGGCTGATGCTGTCCGGGATCGCGCTGCTCGGTGTGGTGACGGCGAACATCGCCGCCTGGTTCATCGCCCGCTTCGAGAAGGACGACGTCGAGGAGCGGCGGCAGACCGAGGCGATCCGGGAGCTCACGGAGGAGGTGCGGGCGCTGCGGGGGGAGTTGGCGGAGCTCAAGGGGACCCGGGTGGAGCGATGAGAGGGCCCCCGGCCAGGCGGCCGGGGGCTCTTCCCACATTCTTCACCCGGGTCAGAACATGCCCATGCCCGGTGTGGCCGCTCCGGACAGCCAGATGATGGCCAGGAGCGTGTCGATGGCGCCCAAAACCAGGGCGACGACGGCCGCGGTGGGGCGGGAGCCCGACCACGCGCGGCCCATGGCGAGCCAGCCGCAGACCATCGCGGCGGGACCGAGAACGATCCCCAGCACGAAGAAGCCTGCAACGGCGCAGATGACTCCGATGAGTCCGAGCGTCGCGCGATCCGTCCCGGCCCGTGACCACGTCCGGCCACGTGAGCGGGGGTGCCTGCGCGTACCGTGTCCGAAGCTCGCCATCATCAACTCCCGTAAACCCTCGATCGGTTGGGGTTCTCTTCGGGTATGACATGGCGGGTACCCCGTCGGTGCGGGTTAATCCCGCTGCCTGCGCGCCACCCCCCTCCGGCGGCGCGCCGCAGCGTCCGTCCTCCATGCCCTGCGGAAGACGTGACCCACTGTGACCTGCTCCGCGCGCCGGAGGGGAGGGTTCGGCGGTTGTGTTCACCCTGATGAGGGAACGAACCGCCGGACCGTCAGATGTGCGCGGCGCCCGCGCCGGCTTCCGCGTTCTCGCCGCGCTTGGTGAGCAACGCGACCAGCACCGCCACCACGGCGACCCCGGCCGCGACGAGCGAGGCCGTGCTCATGCCCGAGATGAACGTGTCGTGCGCGACGCCCGTGATCTTCGCGGCGATCGCGTCCGGTGTGCCCGGCGCCACCGGCGGGACACCCACCTGGACCGCCTCGGAGGCCTGGTGCTCCTGCTCCGGGGTGAGCGGCGGAAGGCCGGCCTTCTCCCAGTTGCCGGCGAGGTCGCTGTTGACCTTGGAGGCCATGACGGCACCCAGCACGGCCGTACCGAGGCTGCCGCCGATCTGCATGGCGGCCTGCTGGAGGCCACCCGCGACGCCCGAGAGCTCCATCGGGGCGTTGCCGACGATGACTTCGGTCGCGCCGACCATGACCGGCGCGAGGCCGAGGCCCAGCAGCGCGAACCAGAGCGACATGATGCCGCTGCCGGTGTCCGTCTCCAGCGTCGACATCCCGTACATGGCGATCGCGGTGAGCGCCATGCCGCCCGCGAGCGGGACCCGGGGGCCGAGCTTGGTGATCATCGCGCCGGCCAGCGGCGAGCCGACGATCATCATGCCGGTGAGCGGCAGCAGGTGCAGGCCGGCGTCGATCGGGCTCATGCCGTGGACGTTCTGCAGGTAGAAGGTCACGAAGAACAGGCCGCCCATGAACGCGATGGCCATCAGCACCATCAGCACCACACCGGCGGACAGCGCCACGGAACGGAACAGCGCGAGCGGGATCAGCGGCTCCTTCACCTTCGTCTCCCAGAAGGCGAAGACCGCGAAGCACAGCACCGAAGCACCGAGGAACGACACCGTCTTGACGTCGCCCCAGCCCCACTCGGACGGCGGGGCCTTGATGAGCGCCCACACCAGGCAGAACACCGCGGTCGACAGCAGGGCGATGCCCAGGAGGTCGAAGGAGCGCGGGGCGTTCTCGGCGCGGTGGTCGAGCAGGATCAGCACGCCGAGGACGACGGCGAGGACACCGACCGGCACGTTGATGAAGAACACCGACTGCCAGTTGACGTGCTCGACGAGCACGCCGCCGAGGATCGGCCCGCCCGCGGTGGACGCGCCGATGACCATGCCCCAGATACCGATGGCCATGTTCAGCTTCTCGGCCGGGAAGGTGGCCCGCAGCAGGCCGAGCGCGGCCGGCATCAGCAGCGCGCCGAACAGGCCCTGGAGGACGCGGAAGACGACGACGAACGCGATGCTGTCGGACAGTCCGATCGCGCCCGAGGCGGCGGCGAAGCCGACGACGCCGATGAGGAAGGTCTGCCGGTGACCGAAGCGGTCGCCGAGCTTGCCCGCGGTGATCAGGGAGACCGCGAGGGCGAGGAAGTATCCGTTGGTGATCCACTGGACCTCGGCGAAGGTGGCACCGAGGTCCTTCTGGATCGCCGGGTTGGCTATGGCCACGATGGTGCCGTCGAGGGCCACCATCATGACCCCCACAGCGACGGTGATGAGGGTGAGCCAGGGATGCCCTCGCAACCCCTTGCCCGGCGTCGCGCCCGACGTCCCCGCCGGTGCCTCGTCCCCCGGCCCCGTCGTGTCGATGGTGGTCTGACTAGTCATACCGGGAGGTTAGTGTCAGCCACTGACAGTTGACAAACCAATTCGCCGGTCGGTGACTGACACGACATCCCGTATAGCCTGAACTGGGAAAACACCGAGAACGAGAGGCATGCCTTGAACCTGCGCGAACGCAAGAAGCGGCGCACCCGGGACGCACTGCTGCGGGCCGCGCTGGAACTCTTCGCCACGCGCGGGTACGAGGAGACGACCGTCGACGACATCGCCGCCGCCGTGGACGTCTCGCAGCGCACCTTCTTCCGCTACTTCGCCGGCAAGGAGGAGACGGCGTTCTTCGTACCGCGCCTCGCGGAGACCCTCGTCGTCGAGGCCCTGCGCACCCGCCCGCCGGACGAGGTGCCGCTGGAGGCGCTGCGCCGGTCCGTGCTGGAGAGCTGGGACGCGATCAACGAGGCCGTCGTGGAACTCGTGCCGCTCGAGCTCCACATGCGCGTCTACCGGGTGATCGAGTCGACGCCCGCGCTGCTCGCCGCCCATCTGCGGCGGTCGGCGGAGCTGGAGGAGCAGCTCGCGTGCATCATCGCTGAACGCGAAGGACTCGACGTGGACCTGGACCCCCGGCCGAGGATCGTCGTCGCGCTCTTCGGCGGAGTGATTCGTGTCACCGAACGCTTGTGGTCCGCTGGGGACGACGTCACCCTCGACGGAATGCGCGAACTCACCACGACATACCTGGATCAGGTGGGTCCCGCACTGGCCGGGAACTGGCGTGCAAAGCAGTCCCCTTAACCCCTCCACCGAAACGTGATCCCGGTCACTTGGTTAACGCGAGACCCTCTCGTTCTCCTAGTGTGTCCTTTCAGTGACTTCCTTCGACACCTCCCCGCAACTGAACGTCTGGCGCGCACTGCTCGCTCTGGCCGTCGTGTTCGTGATGCTGGCGACCACCGGCTGGACGGCCCTGCGCAACCAGCGGGGCGCCACGCCGCTCCAAGCCTCGCTCTCCGCCTGGGAGCACGGCCGGATCGGCGGGCACCGGCTGCCGGACCCGCAGTCCGAGCCGGCGAAGCTGGCCCGCTTCTTCTCCTCGCTCACCGAGCAGGACCGCTCGACCCTGGTCCGCACGTACTCGCTCGCGGTGGGCAACATGAACGGCGCACCGGTCGAGCTGCGCTACCGCGCCAACCACCTCGCGCTCGCCAAGGCGCGCAAGGTCGAGCGGGAACGCATGCACGACAAGCGCCTCACCCCGGCCGGACAGCAGGAGGCGGGCCGCAGGATGCACCGCTTCGGGGACCTCATGGAGCAGGGCCGGCACATCCTGGCCTTCGACCCGGAGGGTTCGGGCCGGGTGGCGGAGGTCTTCGGCGACCTGCGCAGGGCGGAGCGGGTCTCGGTCGTCGTCCCCGGCGTCGACACCGACCTGCTCACCTTCCAGCGCACCAACCGCAAGTACTCCGCGCCCGTCGGCATGGCCAAGTCCTTGTACGCGGCCGAGCAGCAGGTGAGCCCGTCGACCCGCACGGCCGTGATCGCCTGGGCCGACTACACGGCGCCTAGCGGACTCGGCATCGACTCGGCCACGGCGATGCGCGCCGAGGAGGGTGCCGTACGGCTCAACGCGCTGGTGCGGGCGCTGCCGGGCGGTTCGCCGGTCTCGCTGTTCTGCCACAGCTACGGCTCCGTGGTGTGCGGCGTCGCCGCGCACTCGCTGCCGGGCCGGGTGTCCGACATCGCGGTGGCGGGCAGCCCCGGTATGCGGGTCGAGAAGGCCGCCCAGCTGCACACCGGTGCCCGGGTGTGGGCGATGCGGGACTCCGACGACTGGATCCAGGACGTGCCCTACCTGGAGGTCGGCGGACTGGGCCACGGAGCCGACCCGGTGTCCGCCGGGTTCGGCGCGCGGGTGCTGTCGGCGGCGGGCGCGAAGGGTCACGCGGGCTACTTCGAGCCTGGAACGGCAAGTCTGTTCAATTTCGCAGAGATCGGCGTCGGCGCATACCGCTCGGTGCACTGCGCGCACGAAGACGGCGTCTGCCGTACCGGTATGTCCGGCACGGCGGCGGCCTGACGCGCGTAGAGGCGAAGAAATTGCGGTCTGCTCGGGAGGGGGACGGAGGAGCGCGTGCCGCATACGATGAGCCGCATGGGTGACGTACTGGCCGGATTGCATGCCGCCTGGGAGTTCGAGTCCGACTCCGTGCTCATCCGCTACGAACGAGGGATCCGAACACCCAAGCTCTTCCAGGCCCTCGGGGAACGTCGCGTGCCCCTGGCGGCGATCGCCGGGGTGACCCTGACCCGCGGGAAGCGCGGCACGGTCGTACTGCGCGTCGAGCCGCGCCCCGGGGCGGACCCGTTGCTGGAGGCGGCCGCCGGGCAGCTCAAGGAGAACGTCGACCCCTACCGGCTGGTGCTGCCCGCCGAGCGCGAGGTCCTCGCGGAGTACTACGCCGACGAACTGCGGGGTCTGCTGACGGAGTCCGGGCCGGCCGATCGGTTCCTGGTGAAGGCGCCCGAGGGGCCGCTGTCGTTCAAGGCGTACGACGGGAAGGCGACCTTCGACGGACGGACCGTGAACTTCCGGTGGTTCTGGACGGGGGCGTCGTCGGCGAAGTGGAAGGCCGGCGACCAGAGCTTCTCCGTCGGAGAGCTCAACGGGGTGGAGTGGCGGTCGCCGGAGGTCTTCGAGGGGCATCTGCGGCTGTTGCAGCGGGACGCGGGGGCACCCGGGGCGCAGGCCGACCAGGATCCCGCGGCGGTGGTGTTCGGGCTGGGGTACGGGCCGGTGCACGAGTCGCTGCCGTTCGCTGCGGCGGTGCTGGCGGCGGTGCGAACGTCCAGTCCGGTGCCGGCCGTGCCGGCCGGCGGGCCGCGCCGTGATCCTGCGGACATCGCCGAGCGGATTCGCCACCTGGGTGAGTTGCATCAGGCCGGTTTGGTGACGGATGAGGAGTTTTCGGTCAAAAAGGCCGAGTTGCTGGCGGAGCTTTAAGGACCCCTCAGCGTCTGCCCAGGTCTCGCCGTGGGCGGGCGCGGGTGCGTGCTTGGTTGATCGCGCAGTTCCCCGCGCCCCTGAAGGCGCGCCCCTAGGGGCGCTTCACTACTCCCTGCCTGCCGAGGTGAACGCCATGTCCGCATACCGCGTGCCCGCCACCTGGGCCGCTATGCCGTCCAGGAGGTCCAGTTCCTCGTCCGTGAGGACGATCCTGGTCGCGGCCGCGTTCTCCTCCACCCTGGTGGGCTTGCGGGTGCCCGGGATCGGGATGACCGGGAGGTCGTGGACCGTGGCCTGCTGCTGGACCCAGGCCAGGGCGATCTGACCGAGGGTCGCGTCGTGGGCCTTGGCCACCGACCGGATCAGCTCCAGCAGCGTCGCGTTCGCCGTGGCGTTGTCGCCCGTGAAGCGGGGCTGCTGGCGGCGGAAGTCACCGGCGGTCAGATCCTGGTCGGCATCGGTGAAGGACCCGGTGAGGAAGCCCCGGCCGAGAGGCGAGTACGCGACGAGGGCCACGCCCAGCTCACGGGCCGCGGGGACGACGTGCGTCTCGATGTCACGGCTGAACAGCGACCACTCCGACTGCACGGCGGCGATGGGGTGGACGGCGTGGGCGGCCCGCAGTTCACCGGCCGTGACCTCGCTCAGGCCCAGATGCTTGACCTTGCCCTCACGGACCAGGTCGGCCATGGTGCCGACGCTCTCCTCGATCGGCACGTTCACATCGCGCCGGTGCATGTAGTAGAGGTCGATGGCGTCGACGTCCAGGCGCTTCAGGCTCGCCTCGACGGCCTGGCGGATGTAGGGCGGGTCGTTGCGCACGACGCGGCGCGTCGGGTCGTCCGGCGGGATCGACAGGGCGAACTTGGTGGCTATCACGACCTCGTCGCGGTGGGCCTTGAAGAACGGCGCGAGGAACCGCTCGTTCTCACCGGCGCCGTACGCGTCGGCCGTGTCGTAAAGGGTGACGCCGAGTTCGAGCGCCCGCTCCAGCGTGGCCCGGGACGCGTCCGCGTCCGCGGGGCCGTAGCCGAAGCTCATGCCCATGCAGCCCAGGCCCTGGACGCTCACCTCGGGACCGTGGTCGCCGAGCTTCGCCGTCGTGATCCTGCCGTCCGTCATCGGGACCTCTCCGACGCCAGGGCACGCCCGGCGTCCGCGTAGAAACTGATCTTCCGGTCGAGCACGGCGAGCGTGCCCCGGAGTTCGTCGATCCTGGCCAGGACGTCCTCGCGGGTCGTCTTCAGCAGCTCGAAGCGCTCGACATAGGTGTGGTCGCCCTCGCGCACCAGTTCCGCGTACCGGACCATGTCCGCGACCGGCATGCCCGTCAGGCGGAGCTTGCCGACCAGGTCGAGCCAGTCGAGGTCGCGGTTGGTGTAGCGGCGCTGACCGGTGTGGGACCGGTCGATGTGCGGCATCAGGCCGATGCGCTCGTACCAGCGCAGGGTGTGTGCCGTCAGGCCGGTGAAGGCGACGACCTCGCTGATCGTGTAGTGGTCGTCGCCGTCCGGGCGCCGATTCTGCTGCGGCGGGCCGGCGCAGGTGTCGGTCCTGGCCGTCGTGGTCTCCATCACCGTCATGGCCCCCACGCTAGAACCCTGGAGTGCACTCCAAGCAAGCGCCGACGGTAAGAAATCGGCAGGACGTCACCGGACCCGACTGGTTAGCGTACGGACTCATGAGTGTTGTACGTCGCGCCCTGCCCGAAGACGCCGCAGAAGTCCTGCGGTTGCGCCAAGTCATGATCGACTCGGTGTTCGCCTCAGATCCCTCCATCGCCTGGCACGGGGAATCGCTCCCGACCCTGAGGGCCAAACTGGGCGATCCGGAAGGCGATTTCACGGCGTTCGTCGTCGACCACCCGGAGCGGCCGGGGGCG
Organism: Streptomyces tibetensis; assembly: GCF_007655005.1. GTDB lineage: Bacteria > Actinomycetota > Actinomycetes > Streptomycetales > Streptomycetaceae > Streptomyces > Streptomyces tibetensis. Next base: position 308,553 of record NZ_SZVW01000009.1, on the reverse strand, counting down.
CTGGCCTGCCTGGTGGCCGGGACGATCGACTACCGCATCGGCAAGGCGGGCGATCCGCAGGGCAGGGTGGGCTTCGTGTTCAGCGTCGCCACCGCCCCGGACGCCCGGCGCCGCGGATACGCGCGGGCCTGCATGACCACCCTGCTGGAGTGGTTCCGCGAGCGCGGTGCCCGGCGGGTGCAGCTGACCGCCTCGCCGGAGGCGGAGCCGCTGTACGTCTCGCTCGGTTTCCGCCCCAAGCCCGACCCTTTGCTGGAGCTCGCGCTCTGAGCGCATAGGCTCGAACGCATGTCGCTGAAGAGCCTCGCCTTGATCGAGAACTGGCCGGTTCCCACCGCCGCGGCGGGTGCCGTACGCGCGGACGGCACCGTCCTCGGCCTCCACGGACCGGCCGCGCAGCGGTTCCCGCTCGCGTCGGTGACCAAGCCGCTGGCCGCCTACGCGGTGCTCGTCGCGTACGAGGAGGGGGCCATCGAGTTCGACGAGCCCGCGGGTCCCCCCGGGTCGACGGTCCGCCACCTGCTCGCGCACACCTCGGGCCTCGCCTTCGACGAGCACAAGGTCACGGCCCCGCCCGCGGAGCGGCGGCTGTACTCCAACGCCGGCTTCGAGCAGTTGGGCGACCACGTCGCGAAGGCCACCGACATCCCGTTCGGGGAGTACCTCCGGCAAGCCGTGCTGGAGCCGCTGGGCATGACCTCGACGACCCTGGAGGGCTCCCCGGCCAAGGACGGGGTGTCGACGGTGGAGGACCTGCTGCGGTTCGCGGCCGAGGTGCAGGCGCCGCGGCTGCTGGATCCGCGTACGGTCGCCGACGCCATGACCGTGCACTACCCGGGCACCAAGGGCGTCCTGCCGGGGTACGGCCACCAGAACCCCAACGACTGGGGGCTCGGGTTCGAGATCCGCGACTCCAAGTCGCCGCACTGGACGGGCTCCTCGTCCTCGCCGCGCACTTTCGGGCATTTCGGGCAGTCGGGTACGTTCCTGTGGATCGACCCGGACGCGGGAGCGGCCTGCGTGGCCCTGACGGACCGGGCGTTCGGGCCCTGGGCGATCGAGGCGTGGCCGGCGTTCACGGACGCGGTGCTGGCCGAGCTCCGGAACGGGTCCTAGAAGGCTCATGAAGATCTTGCCTTCTAGTTCATCTCCCAGATCAGCAGCTCCGCGTCGGTCACGCCCTCGGCCTCCAGGCCCTTGACGTCCGTGATCCGGGCCGCGTCACCCGCCGCCAGTGCGGTGCCGTCCAGGCGTACGGCACCGCGTACGACATGGACGTACGCGTACGCCCCGTCGGGCACCGCCGTCCGCTCCCCCGCCCCGAGGCGCCGCACGTGCAGCATCGCGCCGGCCTCGGGGACGGCGTAGGGCGTCGAGTCGGCGATGCCGCGGACGACCTCGTAGGACGGGTCGCCGCCGGGGCTGAGGGGGGCCAGCCACATCTGGATGAAGGTCAGGGGCTCCGGGCCGTCGTTGCGCTCCACGTGCCGCACACCGCCGGCCGAGCTGAGCCGCTGCACGTCCCCGTGGCGGACGACCGACTCGTGCCCGGTGGAGTCCCGGTGGGTCAGCTCGCCCTCCACCACCCAGGTCACGATCTCGGTGTGGCTGTGCGGATGCTCGTCGAAGCCCGCCCCGGGGGCCAGCCGCTCCTCGTTGCACGCGAGCACCGCGCCGAAACGGAGGTTGTCGGGGTCGTAGTGGGGCCCGAAGGAGAAGGCGTGCCACGTCTCGATCCCTGCGGTCGCGTCCCCTCCGGGGTAGCGCTCGCCCGCGCGCCGTACGTCCATCACGTGGTCCACCGTAGACCCCGGCGGCCCACCTTCCCGTCCGGATAAGGCAGTCTTGTCCCCGTGCCCGAACCCGAAACCAGCAAGAACGAAGCCGCAGCCCACGACGTCCATCCGCATGCCGCGACGCTGAAGCGGCTGGAGAAGTCGTCCGGATCGCTCGCCGCGCAGGCCATCGCGCGGATGGACGAGACACTGCCGTGGTACCGGGCCATGCCCCCGGAGAACCGTTCCTGGATCGGTCTGGTCGCGCAGGCGGGTATCGCCGCGTTCACCGAGTGGTTCCGGCATCCGGACGCTCCGCAGGCCATCTCCACCGACGTGTTCGGCACCGCGCCGCGCGAGCTGACCCGGGCGATCACCCTGCGCCAGACCGTGGAGATGGTGCGCACCACCATCGAGGTCATGGAGAGCGCGATCGACGAGGTCGCGGCCCCCGGCGACGAGCGGGTGCTGCGCGAGGCGCTGCTCGTCTACGCCCGCGAGATCGCCTTCGCCACGGCCCAGGTGTACGCCCAGGCCGCCGAGGCACGCGGCGCCTGGGACGCCCGGCTGGAGTCCCTGGTCGTGAACGCCGTGCTCAGCGGCGAGGCCGACGAGGGTGCCGTGTCCCGGGCCGCCGCGCTCGGGTGGAACTCGCCCGAGCACGTGTGCGTGGTGCTCGGCACCGCGCCCGACGGTGACTCCGAACTGACCGTGGAGGCGATCCGCCGGGCCGCCCGGCACGCCAAGCTCCAGGTGCTCACCGGGGTGCTCGGCGACCGGCTGGTCGTCATCGCCGGCGGCAGCGACAATCCGCTGGCCGTCGCCAAGTCGCTCATCGGCCCGTACGCGGCCGGGCCGGTCGTGGCGGGCCCGGTGGTGCCGGACCTGCTGGCCGCGACCCGGTCCGCGCAGGCCGCCGCGGCCGGGCTGAAGGCGTGTTCCGCCTGGCAGGACGCCCCGCGCCCGGTCCTCGCGGACGATCTGCTCCCGGAGCGGGCGATGGCCGGTGACCCCTCGGCCCGCGAGCAACTGGTGGAGGAGATCTACAGACCGCTGGAGGAGGCCGGGGCCGCGCTCCTGGAGACCCTCAGCGTCTATCTCGAACAGGCGAGCAGTCTCGAGGGAGCCGCCCGGATGCTGTTCGTCCATCCCAACACCGTCCGCTACCGGCTTCGACGTGTGACTGACGTCACCGGCTGGTCACCCTCCGATGTACGCTCTGCGTTCACCCTGCGGATCGCGCTGATCCTGGGGCGTCTGGTCGATGGAGATCCTCAGTCCTAGGGTTTTGTGGAAGCTCGACAAAACCCCTTCGTGTTCTTCGTCCCTGTCCCCACGGGCGGTTGTGCCCGTCACCAAGAGAGAGTGTGAGAGTGCTCGTACTCGTCGCTCCCGGCCAGGGCGCTCAGACGCCCGGCTTCCTGACTGAATGGCTCGACCTCCCCGGTGTTCGCGGTGCCCTCGAGGCCTGGTCCGACGCCGCGGGGCTCGACCTGATCCGTTACGGCACCGAGGCCGACGCGGAGGAGATCCGCGACACCGCGGTGGCGCAGCCGCTGCTGGTCGCGGCCGGACTCGCGTCCGCGAACCTGCTGTTCGACGACCCGGCCGAGCTGGCGCAGAAGGTCGGCGCGATCGCCGGTCACAGCGTCGGCGAGATCACCGCCGCGTCGCTCGCCGGAGTGCTCCCCCACGAGGAGGCGCTCCGCCTGGTCCGCACCCGTGGGCTCGGCATGGCCGAGGCCGCCGCGGTCACGGAGACCGGCATGGCGGCGCTGCTGGGCGGCGACCCCGCCGTGACGGTTGTGCACCTGGAGAAGCTGGGCCTGACCCCGGCGAACATCAACGGCGCGGGCCAGATCGTCGCGGCCGGCACGAAGGAGCAGCTCGCCGCGCTGGAGGCGGACAAGCCCGAGGGCGTGCGCAAGGTCGTCGCGCTGAAGGTGGCCGGCGCGTTCCACACGCACCACATGGCCCCCGCGGTCGACACGCTGGCCAAGGCCGCCGAGGCCCTGGCGCCCGGCGACCCGAAGGTCACCTACGTCTCCAACAAGGACGGCCGGACCGTCGCCGCCGGCGGCGAGGTGCTGGACCGCCTGGTCGGCCAGGTCGCCAACCCGGTCCGCTGGGACCTGTGCATGGAGACCTTCAAGGAGCTCGGTGTCACGGCCCTGGTCGAGCTGTGCCCCGGTGGCACCCTCACCGGCCTCGCCAAGCGGGCCCTGCCCGGGGTGAAGACGCTGGCCCTGAAGTCCCCCGCCGACCTCGACGCGGCTCGCGAGCTCATCGCCGAGCACGCCTGACCGCCGCCCCCAAGGAGCCGACCGCATGGCGAAGATCAAGCCCAGCAAGGGCGCCCCGTACGCGCGCATCCTCGGCGTCGGCGGCTACCGCCCGACCCGGGTCGTGCCGAACGAGGTGATCCTCGAGACGATCGACTCGTCCGACGAGTGGATCCGCTCGCGCTCGGGCATCCAGACGCGGCACTGGGCGAACGACGAGGAGACGGTCGCCGCGATGTCGATCGAGGCGTCCGGCAAGGCGATCGCCGACGCCGGGATCTCCGCCGAGCAGATCGGCGGCGTGATCGTCTCGACCGTCTCGCACTTCAAGCAGACCCCGGCCGTCGCCACCGAGATCGCCGACAAGCTGGGCACCGCCAAGGCCGCCGCCTTCGACATCTCGGCCGGCTGCGCGGGCTTCGGCTACGGCCTCACCCTCGCCAAGGGCATGATCGTCGAGGGCTCGGCCGAGTACGTCCTGGTGATCGGCGTGGAGCGGCTGAGCGATCTGACCGACCTGGAGGACCGGGCGACGGCCTTCCTGTTCGGCGACGGCGCCGGCGCGGTCGTCGTGGGCCCGGCCGACGAGCCCGCCATCGGCCCCACCGTCTGGGGCTCCGAGGGCGACAAGTCCGAGACGATCAAGCAGACCGTGCCGTGGACGGACTACCGTTCCGGCGAGGTCGCCAAGTTCCCCGCCATCACGCAGGAGGGCCAGGCGGTGTTCCGCTGGGCCGTGTTCGAGATGGCGAAGGTCGCCAAGGAGGCGTTGGACGCCGCCGGCATCTCCGCGGAGGACCTGGACGTCTTCATTCCGCACCAGGCCAACGAGCGGATCATCGACTCGATGGTGAAGACTCTCAAGCTGCCGGAGTCCGTCACGGTCGCACGTGACGTACGCACCACCGGCAACACCTCGGCCGCCTCGATTCCGCTCGCGATGGAGCGGCTCCTGGCGACCGGTGAGGCGAAGAGCGGCGACACCGCGCTCGTCATCGGCTTCGGGGCGGGTCTCGTCTACGCCGCGACTGTCGTTACCCTCCCCTAGGCACTCCGTGCCGGATCATGCGATCCGGCACGGGAGGAAACACCTGCCACACCCTCTGGATATCTACGAAGGAGCGCCAACATGGCCGCCACTCAGGAAGAGATCGTCGCCGGTCTCGCCGAGATCGTGAACGAGATCGCCGGCATCCCGGTTGAGGACGTCCAGCTGGACAAGTCCTTCACCGACGATCTGGACGTCGACTCGCTGTCCATGGTCGAGGTCGTCGTCGCCGCCGAAGAGCGCTTCGACGTCAAGATCCCCGACGAGGACGTCAAGAACCTCAAGACCGTCGGTGACGCGACCGACTACATCCTCAAGCACCAGGGCTGATCAGCCGATCTGCCCCTGCGGGCTGACTGCCCCGCCACCCGGCGGTGGCGCCGCTTAATCCTCGGATCCGTTGGAGAAAGAATTCCCGTGAGCTCGACCAATCGCACCGTGGTCGTCACCGGTATCGGCGCAACCACACCGCTGGGTGGCGACGCAGCCTCTACCTGGGAGGGCCTGATCGCCGGTAAGTCCGGCGTGAAGCCCCTGGAGCAGGACTGGGCGGCCGACCAGGCCGTCAAGATCGCGGCCCCGGTCGCCGTGGAGCCGACCGAGGTCATCCCTCGGCCGCAGGCCCGCCGACTGGACCGCTCGGCGCAGTTCGCGCTGGTCGCGGCCAAGGAGGCCTGGGCCGACGCCGGTTTCGAAGCGAAGGCCGGCGAGGACCCGAACATCGACCCCGACCGGCTCGGCGCGGTCATCGCCTCCGGTATCGGCGGCGTGACGACGCTGCTCGACCAGTACGACGTGCTGAAGGAGAAGGGCGTCCGCCGCGTCTCCCCGCACACCGTGCCCATGCTGATGCCCAACAGCCCGTCGGCCAACGTGGGTCTGGCCGTGGGCGCCCGGGCGGGCGTGCACACGCCGGTCTCCGCCTGTGCCTCGGGCGCCGAGGCCATCGGCTACGCCATCGAGATGATCCGCACCGGCCGCGCCGACGTCGTCGTCGCGGGTGGCACGGAGGCGGCGATCCACCCGCTGCCCATCGCCGCGTTCGGCAACATGATGGCGATGTCCAAGAACAACGACGACCCGCAGGGCGCGTCGCGTCCCTACGACACCGCCCGCGACGGCTTCGTCCTCGGTGAGGGCGCCGGTGTCGTGGTCCTGGAGTCCGCCGAGCACGCCGCGAAGCGCGGGGCCCGGGTGTACGCCGAGGCGGTCGGGCAGGGCATCTCCGCCGACGCGCACGACATCGTGCAGCCGGAGCCGGAGGGGCGGGGCATCTCGCACGCCCTGCAGAACCTGCTGGACCGCAACGACCTGGACCCGGCGGAGATCGTGCACGTCAACGCGCACGCGACGTCGACGCCGGCCGGGGACATCGCCGAGTTGAAGGCGCTGCGGAAGGTGTTCGGTGACGACGCCGACCACTTCGCGGTGTCCGCGACGAAGTCGATGACCGGGCATCTGCTGGGTGGTGCGGGTGGTGTGGAGACGGTTGCGACCGTGCTCGCGCTGTACCACCGGGTGGCGCCGCCGACGATCAACGTGGAGAACCTGGACCCCGAGGCCGAGGCGAACGCCGACGTCGTGCGGGGGGAGGCTCGGAAGCTGCCCGTCGAGGGCCGTATCGCCGCGCTGAACGACTCGTTCGGGTTCGGTGGGCACAACGTGGTGTTGGCTTTCCGGACCATCTGATCCTGTGCACCGCGACGCTCAGCGGTCGCAGGGTTGATCGGCCCGAACTCCCAGTGGGGGTTCGGGCCGATCGCCGTTTTGTGTCGCGTTGCCTGCCGGGTGCGGGCGGGTGGGGGCTTGTCGCGCAGTTCCCCGCGCCCCTTCAGGGCGTGTCCCCGGGGGCGGTTCACACCACCTGGTGCGGCTCCCCTTCAGGGCGTGTCGCTGGGGGCGGTTCACACCACCTGGTGCGCGCCTCCCTTCAGGGCGTATCCCTGGAGGCGAGTCACACCACCTGGTGCGCGCCCCCCTTCAGGGCGTATCCCTGGGGGCGGTTCACACCACCTGGTGGAGCCAGCGGACCGGGGCGCCTTCGCCTGCGTATCTGAAGGGTTCCAGTTCGTCGTCCCAGGGCTTGCCCAGGAGTTTGCCGATCTCGGCTTCCAGGTCGGTCTCGCCGCGTCGGCTGCGGTGCAGCGCCGCACGCAGGCGGTCCTCGGGGATGAGGATGTCGCCGTGGATGCCGGTGACGGCGTGGTAGATGCCCAGGTCGGGGGTGCAGCTGTAGCGCTCGCCCTCGGCGGTGGGGCAGGGCTCCGCGGTGACCTCGAAGCGCAGGAGGTGCCAGCCGCGCAGCGCCGAGGCCAGCTTGGACGCCGTGCCCGCCTGGGCCTGCCAGGAGAACTCCGAGCGCCAGGTGCCGGGGGCGGCCGGCTGACGGATCCAGTCCAGGCTGACGCGTGTGCCGAGCACCCCGGCGACGGCCCACTCGACGTGCGGGCACAGCGCGCGCGGCGCGGAGTGCACGTACAGAACTCCACGTGTCGTCACCGGAACCTCCGGGCAGAGCGGGACATGGTGCAAGCGGGCGGAACGGCTGTGACCGGGCGGGTCACGTTGATGGCGAGGCTACCGTGCGAGGGGGCAAGGAGTGTGACGTACGGTCGGTCCAGGTGCCGGGAAACGCCTGCCATTCACCCATGGGGACGCTTGTACGGGTGTGAGCCGTTGCATCTGATCGGTCGGGAACCCTCGTGCGTTGTTATGGGTTGGGGAGACAGGCACGGCGTGGCGAGGGGATGGACCAGGGATGCGGAAGCGAAGCCGTCGCACACGGGGCGTTCTGGCCGTGGTCGCGGCGGCCGTGCTGGGTGTCGCCGGGTGTGATGCCGTGGGGGGTGATTCCGCGGCTCCGTCCGAATCCGCGAAGCCGTCGCCGAAGCCCACGCCCCTGTGGGACCGCAGCCCGGGTTCCGTGGCCGCCGTCGGGGACTCCATCACGCGCGGGTTCGACGCGTGTGACGTGCTGTCGGACTGTCCGGAGGCGTCCTGGGCGACCGGCGCCAGCCCCGAGGTCGACTCGCTCGCGGTGCGGCTGCTGGGCAGGTCCGGGGCCGCCCGGCGGAGCTGGAACTACGCCGTGACCGGGGCGCGGATTGCCGATCTGCCCGGGCAGATGGCGCAGGCGGTGCGGCGCGAACCGCAGCTGGTGACGGTGATGGTGGGGGCCAACGACGCCTGCCGGTCCACGCCCTCGGCGATGACTCCGGTCTCCGCCTTCCGTGCCGACTTCGAGGACTCCCTGCGCTCCCTGCGCAAGGCCCTGCCGAAGGCGCAGGTGTTCGTGGCGAGCGTGCCGAACCTGAAGCGGCTGTGGTCCGAGGGCCGTACCAGCCCGATGGGCAGGCAGGTGTGGAAGCTGGGCATCTGCCCGTCGATGCTGGGCGACGCGGACGCCCTGGACCCGGCGGCGACGCTGCGGCGGGACACGGTGCAAAAGCGTGTGGAGGACTACAACAAGGTCCTGAAGGAGGTCTGCGCCGAGGACAAGCGGTGCCGGTACGACGGGGGCGCGGTGTACGACTACCGCTTCGGCACGGCCCAGTTGAGCCGCTGGGACTACTTCCACCCCAGTGTGAACGGACAGGCCCGGTTGGCGGAGATCGCGTACCGCACCGTGACCGCGAAGAAGCCCTGACCCGGACTCTGACTTAGAGTTCCGCACATGAACGAACTCTTCGGAACACTTTCCGACGGGACCCCGGTGCACCGCTGGACCCTGGAGCGGTCGGGCGTACGGGTGCGGGTCCTGTCGTACGGCGGGATCGTGCAGTCCGTGGAGGTGCCGGACCGGGAGGGCCGGGCCGGGGACGTGGTGCTGGGCTTCCCGGATCTCGCCGGGTATCTCGCCCATCCGGAGCCGTACCTCGGCGCCCTGGTCGGCAGGTACGCCAACCGGATCGCCGGCGGCCGCTTCACCCTGGACGGCCGTACGTACGCGCTGGAACCGAACAACGGGCCGAACTCGTTGCACGGTGGCGCGCGCGGCTTCGACAAGCGGGTGTGGGAGGCGGAGCCGGTCGAGCACGGAGTACGGCTGACCCGGATCAGCCCGCACGGCGAGGAGGGGTTCCCGGGGCGGCTGGAGGTCTCGGCGACGTACACGCTCGACGGGAGCGGCGCGCTGCGGATCGCGTACGAGGCGGTGACGGACGCGCCGACCGTGGTGAACCTGACGAACCACAGCTACTTCAACCTGGCCGGTTCCGGTGACGCGGGCGGTCACGAGCTGCGGCTGGCCGCTTCCCGGTACACGCCGGTCGACGCGGACCTGATCCCCGCCGGCGGCCCCGAGGAGGTGACCGGTACGCGGTTCGACTTCCGCGAGGCGCGCAAGACCGGCTCCGGCTACGACCACAACTTCGTGCTCGACAAGGGCGTGACGGACGGCCCGGTGGAGGTCGCCGAGCTGCATGACCCGGCGTCCGGGCGGGTGCTGACGGTGGCGACCACCGAGCCCGGCCTCCAGCTGTACACGGCCGACCACCTGGGCGAGCCCTTCGCGCCCGGTGACGGCATCGCGCTGGAGACCCAGCGCTTCCCCGACTCGCCGAACCGGCCGGACTTCCCGGCGACCGTGCTGCGGCCGGGCGAGGTGTTCCGCTCGGAGACGGTGTACGGGTTCGGCGTCCGCTGAGCCACTCGTGACAGACCACGAGCCCCGGTCCGGAGGTCAGGTCCCGGACCGGGGCTGCCTGGTGGGGAACGTGTCCCGGATCAGACGTTAATCGTCGCGGTGATCCTGCGGTCCGTGATCGAGCGTCCGACCTGGATCTCGTACGAACCCTTCACAAACGACCACGAGCCGGTCGCCTCGTCCCAGATCTCGAAGGCGCGGCTCGGCAGTTCCACGGTGGCCTCGGTGCTGTCGCCGGGTGCGGCCTCGACGCTCGCGAAGCCGGCCAGCCAGCGTGCCGGGCGGGTGGGGCCGGGGCCGGTGGGGGCGAGGTAGAGCTGGACGACCTCGCGGCCGGGGCGGTCGCCGGTGTTGCGCAGGCGGACCTTCGCGGTGGTCCCCTCGGCGGTCTTGGCCACCTCGACGGACTCGTAGCTCCAGTCGGTGTAGCCGAGGCCGTGGCCGAAGGGGTAGGCGGGGCTGCGGCCGTGTTTCTCCCAGGCGCGGTAGCCGATGAAGACGCCTTCCTCGTAGGTTAGTTCGCCGTTCTCCGGGACGACCCGGGTGACGGGGGCGTCGGTGAGGGAGCCCCAGGTGGTGGGGAGGCGGCCGCCGGGCTCATGGGCACCGGTGAGGACGTCCGCGAGGGCCGCGCCGCCCTCCTGGCCGGGGAACCAGGACAGGAGCACCGCGGCGACCTCGTCGCGCCACGGCAGCTCCACCGGGGAGCCGGAGTTGACGACCACGACGGTGTCGGGGTTGGCGGCGGCGACGGCGCGGACCAGGTCGTCCTGGCGGCCGGGCAGGCGCAGGTCGGTGCGGTCGAAGCCCTCGGACTCGACGCGGTCGGTGGTGGCGACCACGACGACGGCCGTGTCGGCGGCCCGGGCCGCCGCGGCGGCTTCGGCGATCAGCTCGTCGGCGTCGCGCTGCGGGTCCTGGTGGGCGAGGGTGAACCCGATGGTCCGCATGGGGTGGTCACCGAGCGGCGGGACCGTGTACGTGAGGGAGACCTCGACGGGTTCGCCCGCGGTGAGTTCGGGCCGGGCGTGGGGCACCGGGGCACCGAAGAAGGCCGCGAAGGGGTCGCGGTCCCCGGCGGGGCGCTGGACGTCGTCGTAGTGCGTGGTGCCGGCGACGGTGAGCTTGAAGGGGCCGAGGCCCTTGATGCCGAAGGTGTGCGTGCCGCTCTCGCGCGGGGTGAAGGTGCCGGTCAGTTCGACGCTGTGCAGGTTCTCGTGGGTGACGCCCTCGGGGAGGTCCGCGCCCATCCACTGGATGTGGCCGCTGGGGGCCGAGCGCGTGCCGATGACCCGGCCGGCCGCGTCCCGGCAGACGGCGCGCAGCTCGAAACCCGGGTCGGCGACGGGGAGTTCGGTGTTCGGGTCGGCGCCGAGGGCGTAGCTGAGGCTCCCGTCGGGGAGGGCGGCGGTCAGACCGTCGAGCGGGGAGACGACCCGGGCGGGGAAGACGGTGGCGGAGCCGCCGCCGAGGACACGGGCGTCGCGGGCTGCGGCGCCGATCAGCGCGATGCGGCCGGGCCTCAGCGGCAGCGCGCCCCTTACGTTGCGGACGAGGACGAAGGAGCGGCGGGCGATCTCGCGGGCGAGTGCCTCGCCGTCGACGGTGCCGGGCAGGTCGGTGACGGCCGGTTCGGCGCCTTCCAGGATGCCGACCCGGGCGGCCAGGCGCAGCACGCGGCGGACGGCCTCGTCGACCTGTGCCTCGTCGGCCTCGCCGTCCCGGACGGCCTGCGCGAGGGCGTCGCCGTAGACCGTCCGAGGGCCGGGCATGGCGAGGTCGAGGCCGCCGGTGAGGGCGCCGGTGGTGGAGCGGGCGGCGGTCCAGTCGGAGACGTTGACGCCGTCGAAGCCCCACTCGCCACGCAGGACCTCGTTGACCAGGTGGTGATGCTCGGTCATGGTCGGGCCGTTGACGGAGTTGTAGGCGGTCATGATGCCCCAGGGGTGGGCGTTGTCGACGATCGCCTCGAAGGGGGCCAGGTACAGCTCGCGCAGGGCCCGTTCTCCGACGAGGTTGTTCACGGTGAGGCGGTCGGTCTCGGCGTCGTTGGCGACGAAGTGCTTGACGGTGGTGCCGACGCCGCCGGACTGGACGCCGCGGACGTACGCGGCGCCGATCCGGCCGGTGAGGTAGGGGTCCTCGCTGTAGGCCTCGAAGTGGCGGCCGCCGAGCGGGGAGCGGTGCAGATTGACCGTGGGGGCGAGCAGGACGTGGACGCCCTTGCGGCGGGCCTCCTGGGCCAGCAGCACCCCGGCCCGGTGGGCGAGGCCGGGATCCCAGGTGGCGGCCAGGGCGGTCGGGGAGGGCAGGGCGACGGACGGGTCGTCGGCGCTCCAGTGCACTCCCCGGACCCCGACCGGCCCGTCGGACATGACCAGCGAGGCCAGCCCGGCCTCCGGGATCGCGGGCAGGCTCCACAGGTCCTGGCCGGCCAGCAGCCGCGCCTTGGCGTCCAGGTCGAGCTTGCCGAGGGCGGCCTCGACGGCGTTCTCGCGGGCCGCGTCCTGCATCGTCTGTGTCGTCTCGGCCACGTCGGCCTCCTCGTCGAAGTCGATGTCGTCATCATCCTGCCTCGGCGGCATGCGAAGGACTCGTGACCGAGACCGGCAATTGAGCGACCGACACGGCGAGCGACCGCCTCCGCGAGAGCGGCGGCGGTCGAGCCGCACAGGAGGGCACGGCGCGCAAGGACATCCGGCCCGGGCGTACTTCACGCAGCGCGTCCGCGTTCCGGGACTTCCTGACGCTGCTGGGCGAGGGCACCGACTAGCGGGCCGGTACGGCGGCCACGACCTCCACCTCGACGAGGGCCTCGGGCCGGAAGAGCCGGGCCGCCTCGAAGGTCATGCTGGTCGGAGGGGTGCCGGTGAGGAACTCTCTTCGTACGGCTCCGTATTCGTCCAGCTGGGAGATGTCGGTCAGGTACGTGCGGATGTTGACCACGTCGGCCAGGGTCGCGCCGTGGGCCGTGAGCAGCGCGGTGAGGGTCTCGAAGACGCCCCGGGTCTGCTCGGCGAGCGTGGCGCCCTCGGCGATCTGCCCGGAGACGAACAACAGGGCGCTGCCGTCGGGGTGTTCGATGCGGGCGACCTGGGAGTAGTAGGGGCTCAGGGGCCGGGGAGCGGAGGCCGGGTTGTCGAGGGTGATCTGCATGCCGCCGACGCTAGGCGCGAGCCCTGGATGCGACAAGCGAATGTCTAGCATGGCTGTCATGCCGAACACGCATGACTCGGAGACCGGGCTCTCCACCGTCTGGCTGCGGGTCTTCCTGGCGGTCGCCCGGCACGGCTCGTTCACGGTGGCGGCGCGGACACTCGGCTGGACGCAGTCCGCGGTGTCCCGCCAAGTGGCCTCCCTGGAAGCGGCGCTGGGCGGCGGACCGCTCTTCGACCGGCTGCCGCGCGGTGTGGCGCTCACGGAGGCCGGGCGGCTGCTGGTGCCGCACGCCGAGACGGTCACCGACGCGCTGCACGAGGCCCGGCGCGAGCTCGGCGCCCTGCGCGAGGCGGCCGGCGGCCGGCTCCGGTTCGGCGCGTTCGCCACCGCCGACGCGGTCCTGGTGCCGCATGCCCTGGCCCTCTTCCGCGCCCGTCGGCCCCAGGTCCGGGTCACCCGCGAGGAGGGTTTCACGCCCGCTCTGCTCGACCGGCTGACGGCCGGTCACCTGGATCTCGCGGTCGTCTCGACGACGGGCGGCGCACCGCTGGAGTCGTACGAGCTGCACCACCTCCTCGACGAGCCGCTGTACGTGGCCGTCCCGGGCTGCCATTCCCTCGCCGGCCACCGGGGCCCGGTGCCGCTCGGCCGTTTCGCGGACGCCGACTGGATCTCCGGCGGCGCCCGCCCCGAGGGCACCCTCCTGGACGCGGCCCTGCGCCAGGGCTTCCGTCCCCGGGTCGCCCATGTCGTCGGCGAGTGGACCGCCAAGCAGGGCTACGTGGCCGCCGGTCTCGGCGTGGCCCTCGTGCCGGGGCTCGCGGCCGCGTCCGTACGCCCGGACGTCACGCTGCTGCGGGTGCGTGACGAGGGCGCCCCGGCCCGGGCGGTGTACGCGGCGACCGTGCGCGGCCGGTCCCTGACGCCGGCGGCCTCGGCCTTTCTGGACGCGGTGCGGGAGGCGACGGCGCGGATTCCCGCCTGAGCCCCACCCATGGCGTGGACCCCGCGGGGTGTTCCCGCCTGAGCCCCCACCGTGGACTCCACCGGGGGCGATGATCCCCGCCTGAGCCCCCACCATGGCGTGGACCCCACGCGTCACGCGATACTGCGGCCGTCCGGCACCGACCCCCCACCGCGACGGAAGGCCTGAACACCCTTGATAACCCAACGCGTTCGCCTCGGCGTGCTCGGTCTCGCCCTGCTGAGCGGCTTCGCCACCCCGACGGCCGCGAGTGCCACCCCGACGGCCGGGAGCGCCGCCTCGGCGGCCCCCTCTCCCACCGTCGAGGAGCAGCGGCTCGACCGGGCCGCACCCCAGGAGATCCTGCGCCGCTCCGGATTCGACGCCCTGGCCCCGCGGTTGGCCCGGGCCCTCGACTCGGCCCGCTCCTACGGGGAGGCCCGCCGTGCGGTGGCGGGCGAGGGCGCGCGGTTGTGGCAACGTGCGGTCGACCGGGCGCAGGGGCGCGGCCCGTCCGGCGGGGACGTGAGCCGGGACGACGACCGGCCGCTGTACTGGGCGCGGCTCGGCATGACGCGTGAAGTGCGCACGTGGAAGCCGGCGTTCGGTCTGACGGACGGGCAGCGGGCCGCGCTGCTGGACGAACTGGAGCGCACCTCGCGCGGCCAGGACGCCATCCGGTATCCGCGGGGCAAGGGCCTGAAGCGGATCCTGCTCACCGGCTTCGACCCGTTCACCCTGGACCGGGACATCCGTATCTCCAACCCGTCCGGCGCCACCGCACTGGCCCTCGACGGCACGGTGATCGAGACGGCGGACGGCCCGGCCCGGATCGAGACGGCCGTGTTCCCGGTGCGCTGGCAGGACTTCACCGAGGGCACGGTGGAGCGGACCCTGCGGCCGCACCTGCCGAAGGTCGACCTGTTCACGACGGTGAGCCAGGGCCGGGTCGGGCGGTTCGACATCGAGCGGACCAACGGGGCCTGGCGCGGCGGCTTCGCGGACAACGACACCGTCGGCCGCACCGAGACCGTGCCGGTCTCCGACCCGGCCTCGCAGCCGCAGTGGACGACGACCACGCTGCCCCACGCGGCGATCGTCGCCGCGCGGACCGGCCGTTTCCCGGTGTACGACAACACGAGCGTCACCGAGATCCCGGCCGGCGGCTCCCAGCCCGTCGTACGCCCCGACGGGCCGACGCCCGGCTCCACCGCTCGCGCGGGCGGGGGCGGCGACTACCTCTCCAACGAGATCGCCTACCGGGCGACCCTGCTGCGCGACCGGCTCGGGCTGCACGACACGCTGCCGGGCGGCCATGTGCACACGCCGGTACTGCAGTTCGGCACCGGGAACACCACGGAGATCACCGACCCGGAGTTCGTGCGCAACCGGCTGGACATCATCGCCCAGGTGAGGACCATCCTGAAGGTGGCTGCGGAGACGTCGTAGCGGCCCCGTCGCCCTCCTCGCCGTCTTCGCCGCCCTCGCGGCTGTCCTCGCCGAGCAGGTCGCGTGCCATGAGGGTGGCGCCGGCCACCGCGCCCGGCATCAGGAACACGGCGACGAACGGCACCAGGAACGCCACGGCGAGCGGCGTGCCGAAGCCCCAGACCAGGGTCTTGCGGGAGCGCAGCAGGGTGAGGCGGGTGCGCAGTGCGACGCTGCGGCGCTGGAGGGCGACGGCGGTCAGTTCCTCGGTGAGGAAGAACCCGGTGACGAAGAACCCGATCACCGGGACGACCGTCTGCCCGACCACGGGGATGAAGCCGCACGCGAACAGCAGCACCCCCCACAGGGCGGCCCGCACCACGATCCGCAGGCTGTCCCGGGCGGAGATCCACAGCTCACGCCAGAACGGCAGCCCCGACTCGGGGGCGTACCCGTCCGGGGACACGTCCCGGTCGACCTTCTCGGAGAGGTTCTCGTAGAAGGGCTGCCCGATCAGCAGGGTCACCGCGGTGAAGGTCACGACCGACAGGAGCAGGCCGAGGGCGAACAGCACGGCGGTCAGGAAGCCGCGGAACAGTCCGAGCCACGGGCTGGACCAGTCGTCCGCGAAAGGCGTCGCCCAGCCCACGAGGTCCTCGCCCCACAGGGCCAGCGCGACGAGCGCCGCCGCGTAGAGAACGAGGGTGATCAGACCGGGGAGCAGCCCGAAGCCGTACTGCCTGCCGTGCCGGGCCACCCACCGCTGGCCCTTCAGGAGGTACCGGAAACCCGCTCCTAGATCGCGCATGGGCAAACCCTATCCGGGCCCGTGTCGCGCTCTTGACGCGCTCCGGTCACACCGCTGTCACGGGTCGCCCAGGTCAGGCCGGACGCGCCGGTGAGAGCCAACCGGGTCACGGGTGACACCAACGCGCTCTTGTTGCCGTTGAGTCGAACCGGTACACCTCGCCGTACCGATCTCAGGAAGCCCCAGGAGGAGGTACGCGTGCGCACCAAGAGAAGCGTTCCTGCGAGACCTGCACTGATCACCGCCCTGGCCCTCGCCGCGGCGGGTTCGCTCCTGCTCGCGCCCGGCCCGGCCGGCGCCGACCCGTTACCCGTCACCCGCGAGGGCTCCGCCGTGGACGACCGGGCGGCACGGGCTCCCGCCGGCGCGGCGCGACGCGCGTTGACCGCGGACGCCTCCCCCGCCGCACCCACCCGCTCCTACCCCCGCCGCCTGGCCCTCGCCCCCGACCCGGAGAACCCCGGCGACAAGTCCCTGAAGCTGGGACTCACGCCGTACCACGCGATCGCGCCGAAGCTGAACGCCCTGCAGCGCCTCGGCGACCGGGTGAGCGTGGAGGTGACGGGCCGCTCGGCCGGCGGCCACCGCCTCTACCTCGTCACCGTCACCGCCCCGGAGACCACCCGGCAGGCCCGCGCCCAGGAACGCATGCGCGAGCTGATCGAGAACGCGCCCGCCACAGCGGCCACATCCCGCGAGATCACCCGCGATTACAAGACGCCGGTCTTCGTCAACAGCAACATCCACGGCAACGAGTGGGAGGGCACGGACGCCTCCCTGAAGGTCATCGAGCAGCTCGCCACCGCGAAGGACGCCAGGACCAGGGACCTCCTCGCGCACAGCCGCCTGTACTTCAACATCACGGCGAATCCGGACGGCCGTGTCGCCGGCACCCGCGCCAACGCGAACGGCTTCGACCTCAACCGCGACTTCGTCACCGCCTCCCAGCCCGAGACCCGGGCGATGCGGCAGATCGAGCTCGGCACGCAGCCGGCGGTCCTGCTCGACCTGCACGGCTACGTCAACGGCACCCTCATCGAGCCCACCACTCCCCCGCACGGCGAGAACTACGAGTACGACCTCTTCCTGAAGAACACCTACGCGAACGCCCTCGGCATGGAGTCCGCGGTCAACGCCCTCGGCTACACACCCGCGAAGGACGGCGTTCAGGCGGCGCAGATCCCGTTCC
Organism: Streptomyces tibetensis; assembly: GCF_007655005.1. GTDB lineage: Bacteria > Actinomycetota > Actinomycetes > Streptomycetales > Streptomycetaceae > Streptomyces > Streptomyces tibetensis. The sequence continues at coordinate 291,255 of NZ_SZVW01000009.1, read as the reverse complement.
GCGACCAGGAGGAGGGCTGGGACGACTGGCCGCCGATCTTCACCCCGCAGTACGCGGCCTTCCACGGCACGGTGGCCGCCCACACGGTGGAGATCCCGCTGGCGGTGAACAACGAGGAGTACGACGAGCTGCCCGTCCCCGAGCTGCGCCGCCGCTCGGCGATCAACACGGCCGTGGCGGGCGCGGCCATCCGCGCGACCCTGAACCACGTGCGCGAGCACCGCGGCACCCTGATCACCGACCAGATCGAGGTGTTCCGGCGCGGCGCGGCGGGCGCCATGCAGGTGCCGGTGTCCCCGGAGTCGGTCCCGGGCGTTCCCGGCATCGGCCCGGAGGACGTCTACACGACCACGTTCCCGCGCGCCTACGTCATCCCGCCGGGCGGAGCCCGCACGCAGCGTTCGGGACCCGCCGCCGCCCGTCTGGTCGACCACCTCCTCGCCAACGACGTCCGCGTCACCCGCGCCACCCGCCCCTTCCGGCTCGCCGGCCGGACCTACCCCCGGGGCTCGTACGTCGTCGACCTGCACCAGCCCAAGCGCGGCATGGCGAACGCGCTGCTGGCCGACGGCCGGGACATCAGCGGCAAGGTCTCGGTGATGTACGACATCTCCGGCTGGAGCCTGGGCAGCCTGTGGGGCGCCACGGTCGAGCGGGTGCCGTCGGGCAGCCTGCGGGGCGCTCCCCTGCGGCCGGTCGGCGAGGCCGCGCCGGTCGCGCACGTGCCCGCGCACGGCGACCTGCGGCTGCGCCTGACCGATCCGCGTGAGATCGCCGCCCTCAACTCCCTGCTCCGGCAGGGCGTTTTGGTCCGGCGGGCGGCGGACGGCAGCGCGATCGTCCCGGCGTCGGCCCGCCGCGAGGCGCGCACGGCCGCCCGCACCCACGACGTCTCCTTCACGGCCACCCGGCAGTCCGGCACGGCGCCGCTGCACCGCCTCCGCGTCGCCGCCGCCGTCACGCCGGGCGAGCTGTTCGCCCTGCGGGAGATGGGCTTCGACGTCACGCCGGTCTCGACGGCCGTGCTGAACGCGGGCTTCGACTGGTCGGGCGCGGACGTGCTGTTCGTGTCCGCCGGCCTGGACCGCCCGGACCTCACCGAACCCGCCCGGCAGGCCCTGGACTCCTTCCTGGACGGGCACGGCCTGGTCGGCCGGGGCGCCGCGGGAGCGGCCCTGAACGCGGCGGCGGGGCGGCTGGCGGTCAAGCCGGTGGAGGGCAACGCGGACGCCAACGGCGTGGTGCGGGTGCGCAATTCCGGCGGCATCACGCGTGACGCCCCGGCCAGGGGCTTCGTCTACGCCCCGCTCTGGTTCACCGACCCGGGCCCCGGTGTCCGCGTGGAGCAGTCGTACGCGGCCGGCAACCCGCTGGTCTCCGGGCACTGGCGACCGCTGCGGGACGGCTCCGGCGGTCCTGCCGCTGCCGCCGGGCAGGCCTCGGTCGTCAGCGGGGGCCACACGGTCCTGTTCGGCACCGAACCACTCTTCCGGGACCACCCCAAGGGTGAATTCCCGCAGGTGGCGAGGGCATTGTTCACAGTGGCACACAGCGCTTCAGTCAAGGAGAGCGGATGACGCAGGAGATCCACGGCAGCGTGGCGGACGGCTTCGAGGCGGTGCGCGAGGAGTTCACGGCCTTCGTCGCCGGGGAGCGTGCCGACTACGAGGGACAGCTGTGCGCCTACGTCCGCGGCCGGAGGGTCGTCGACCTGTGGGCGGGGACCGACGCCGACGCCCTCTACGGTGTGTTCTCGTCCACCAAGGGCGCCGCCTACCTGGTCGTGGCTCTGCTCGTCCAGGACGGCACGCTCGAACTGGACCGCAAGGTGACGTACTACTGGCCGGAGTTCGCGGCCGAGGGCAAGGGCGCCCTGACCCTGCGGGATCTGCTGGCGCACCGGGCGGGCGTGGTCGGTACGGACACCGGCTTCACGCTCGCGGAGCTGGCCGACGACCGTCAGCTCGCGGAACGCCTCGCCGACCAGCGGCCGTTCTGGCGCCCCGGCACGGCGTTCGGTTATCACGCGCTGGTCGCCGGCGCCCTGGCCGGCGAGGTCGTCCGCCGCGCGACGGGCCGCACGCTCCAGGAGGTCTACCAGGAGCGGATCAGGTCCCCCTACGGGCTGGACTTCCACCTGGGCCTGCCCGCGCCCGAGGAGCCGCGTTTCCGCACCGTCCAGCCGATGGACCCGACCCCCGAGCAGCAGACCGTGCTGGACGCCGTGCCCACGGGCCCGCACGCGCTTGCCTCGATCGCGTTCAACGGCAACGCGGCGGAGCCGACCGACCTCGTCTCCCTGCCCGACATGCCGCTGATCCGGGCGAAGGGCCCGGCGTCGGTGGGCGGGGTGGCGTCCGCGCGGGGCCTGGCGGGGATGTACGCGGCGGCGATCAGCGGGGTGGGAGAACAGCCCGCGCTGCTGAAGCCGGACACGGTGGCGGAGTTCGGGCAGTTCCACTCGGCCGGCTACGACCTGGTGGCCCGGGCCCACAAGTCGTTCGGGCTCGGCTTCCAGATGACGGCTGACACGTGGCACCCGTTCCTCGGCGCCGGGACGATCGGGCACAGCGGCGCGGGCGGCTCCCAGGCCTTCGCGGACCCGTGGAGCGGCCTCGCCTACGGCTACACGCGCCGCCGGTTCGCCTTCCCCGGTGGGGCGGCCCCGGAGAACGGCCGGCTGGCGCGGGCGGTCCACACGGCGGCGCTGGCCCTTTGAGGGTGCCCTTCCACTGTGAGCGCGCTACCCGGGCGGGCATGGTGAAAGAACCCTGAGCCCGGGCACGACGGAGGCCGCACCCCACGTCCAGGGGTGCGGCCTCCGCGTACGCAACGAGCGTGGTCAGACCAGCGTCACGGTGATGTTGCCGCGGGTCGCCTTCGAGTACGGGCAGACCTCGTGGGCCTTCTCGATCAGTGACCGGGCGGTTCCCCGGTCCACCTTCGGGATGTCGGCCGAGATCTCGACGATGATCCCGAAGCCGTCCCCGTTCTTGCCGAGGCCGACCTTGGCGATAGGGGTCTCCCCTGCTCGAACGAAGTTGAGAGCTTGGGGAAGGTCGAACCGGAGAGGTCGGCTCCCTCCTGACGGGCGACGACACCGAGAGCACCCTGGAAGCAGGCGCTGTACCCGGCGGCGAACAGCTGCTCCGGGTTGGTACCGGCGCCGCTCCCGCCCATCTCCTTGGGCGGGTTGACGACGACGTCGAGCGTGCCGTCGTCGGTGGTGACCCGGCCGTCGCGCCCGTTCTCGGCGGTGGCGACGGCGGTGTACAGGACGTCGGACTGCTGGATCGGCATGCGGTTGTGTTCCTCAGGTCGTCCGCCGCGGCTCGCGCCCGGGCCGGGACGGATTCGGAAACAAGTACCGCATGCCGGAATCCTGAAGGAAGGCGTCAGAGCTTGACGATCATCTTCCCGGTGTTGTCGCCGCGCAGAACACCCAGGAACGCCTCCAGGTTGTTCTCGATGCCCTCGACGACCGTCTCGCGGTACTTCAGCTCGCCGGAGGCGACCCAGGGGGCGACCTCCTGCACGAACTGCGGCTGCAGGTCGTAGTGGTCCCCGACCAGGAAGCCCTGGATGCGGCCGCGGGTGGCGATCAGGCGGGCGAGGTTCTTCGGGCCCGGGGCGGGCTCGGTGTTGTTGTAGAGGGAGATCATGCCGCAGACGGCGATCCGGCCGCCCTCGTTGAGGGAGCCGATGGCCGCCTCCAGGTGGTCACCGCCGACGTTGTCGAAGTAGACGTCCACACCGTCGGGCGCGGCCTCGCGCAGCTGCTCGCTCACAGGGCCGCTCTTGTAGTTGAAGGCCGCGTCGAAGCCGTACTCCTCGACGAGGAGCTTGACCTTCTCGTCGGAGCCGGCGGAGCCGATCACCCGGGAGGCGCCCTTGAGCTTGGCGATCTGGCCGACCTGGCTGCCGACGGCGCCGGCCGCTCCGGAGACGAAGACGGAGTCGCCCTCCTTGAAGGAGGCGGTGCGCAGCAGACCGGCGTAGGCGGTGAGGCCGGTCATGCCGAGCACGCCGAGGTACGCCGAGAGGGGCACGGCCTCGATGTCGGCGTCGACCTTGACGGCGGGGATGGCCGTCGGGCCCACCTTCACGGCGTTCTTCGCGTCCACCGCCGCGTACTCGCGCCACCCGAAGAAGTGCAGCACGTGATCCCCGACGGACAACCCCTCGGCGTTCGACGCCACGACCTCGCCGACGGCGCCGCCCTGCATGACCTTGCCGATCTCGAAGGGGGCGACGTAGGACTTCGCGTCGCTCATACGGCCACGCATGTACGGGTCCACGGAGAGGTACTTGTTCCGGACGAGGACCTGACCCTCACCGGGCTGCGGTACGTCCACCTCGACGAAGGAGAAGTCCTCGGGCTTCGGCCAGCCGACAGGACGGCTCGCCAGGTGCCACTCGCGGCTGACGGCGGGGAGTGCGGGGGTGTCGGTCATGGTGCGCCTTACCTCACTGGCTCGATATTTCAGTACCTGAAACAACCATGCTCCTGAATATTTCAGGTTGTCAAATAACCGGGTACCCTCGAAGGCATGGCTTCCACCACACCGACGCCCGAAATGACGGGCACCCGCCCGGATCAGCTGACTCTCGACGTCGTCGAGCTGATCGGGGAGGTCGTGGCGCGGTTCCACGAGGACTACGAGTCCGCGGCGGCGGAGCACGCCCTCACCGGCGCGCAGGCGCGGCTGCTCAGCCTGCTGTGTCTGGAGCCGCTGCCGATGCGGAGGCTGGCGCAGCAGCTGAAGTGCGAGCCGTCGAACGTCACGGGGATCGTGGACCGGCTGGAGGCGCGGGGGCTGGTCGAGCGGCAGCCGAACCCCTCCGACCGCCGGGTGAAGGTGGCGGCGGCGACGCCGGAGGGGCGGCAGGTGGCCCGGAGCCTGCGGGAGTCCCTGCGGTTCGCCCGGGAGCCCCTGGCCGGGCTCTCCGAGGAGGAGCGGGTGGCGCTGCGGGACACGCTGCGGCGCATGCTGGGCTGAGGCCGGGGCGCTGCCGCCGTCGAGGGCTCTTCAGGGCCGGGTAGGGCGGCGCATTCGAGGAGCGTGGCCCGCGCGCAGTCACACCGGTCACCCCACGGCGTGGGTACGGCGGCGCATTCGAGGAGCGTGGCCCGCGCAGTCACGCCGGTCACCCTACGGCGTGGGTACGGCGGCGCATGCGAGGAGCGGGGCCCGCGCAGTCACGCCGGTCACCCTACGGCGTGGGTACGGCGGCGCATGCGAGGAGCGGGGCCCGCGCAGTCACGCCGGTCACCCTACGGCGTGGGTACGGCGGCGCATTCGAGGAGCGTGGCCCGCGCAGTCACACCGGTCACCCCACGGCGTGGGTAGGGCTGCGCATTCGAGGAGCGTGACCCGCGCAGTCACACCGGTCACCCCACGGCGTGGCCGGCCGAGCGGAAGCTAAGTGCACCACCAGAGGAACCGTTTGCACGGCTCCGAGGCGGACGGCTCCGGTTCCGGGGGCCGGGTGGTCGGATCCGATGTCGGGGCGGGGCCCGGGTCCGAGGTCGGCGGGGCTGCCGTGGGAGCGGGCGCCGGGCCGCTTGGGGCGCCTCCGGCCACGGACTCGGGGTCCTTCGACGGCTCGCCGCCCTTCGGGGACTGCGAGCTCTCGTCCTTCGGGGACGTGGAAGCGGACGGTGTGTCAGATGCCGTCGGTGAAGCGGCACCTGACGCATCGTCAGACCCCGCCCTCCTGCCTCCCGGACCGCTGCCCGGCTCCCCCGCCTCGGGCGAGGCGTCCCCGTCCGCCGACTCTCCCCCGGCCGCGGCCGGCTTCGGCTTCGAGCCGGGGGCGTCCATGCCGAGTTCCGCGAGGGACAGGCCACCGGCCGCCAGTACGAACCCGGCGGCCACGAACAGGGTGCGGCGGCGCCGGCGGCGGTGTGCCGCGGCCTTGCGGTCCCGCCGGCTCGACCCTCCCGGGCCGTCGGGGGCCGGGCCGCGCCCGTGTCCGCGCCGTCGGGCCGCGCGCCCCACGCGCTCGCCGTCGTCATCGCCGTAGGCGTCGTCGCGCCCGTCGTCGTACGGGGCGTCACCCCCGTCGTCGTACGGGGCGTCACCCCCGTCGTCGTACGGGGCGTCGTACCCGTCGTCGGGGGCGTGCGAGACGTGCGGTACGGACGGTCCGCCCGGCCCGTCGCCGGCGTGCCCTGACGCGGTGGCGTCGTACCCGCCGTACACCGGGTCGCTCCGACGCAGTGCGTCGGCCGAGGTGCCGCACCCCGGGCAGGCGAGGGCGCCGTTGAGGTGCCGTCGGCACGGGTCGCAGTAGTCCATGACGCGGGAAGATTAAGTTCCGCGCCGGTCACGTTCCTAGAGCCGGCTGTGAAGGTTCTGTACGGACACGGCCGCTCCCCGGTTTCGAAACTGTCGAAACCGTTATGCGCGCGACCCATTGACACCCCCACCGCCCGATCCTTACTGTCACGCCAGCATTTCGAACGTGTGCCGAAATCTCGAACAAGCCGAGGCGCCGGAACGCGAACGGGACGCTGACGGAACAAACTGACAGAACGAGCCGAAACGAAGCTGCGAGGGACAACCGCCGTGCGCATCACCGGAATCAGCACACACGTGGTCGGGACGCCGTGGCGCAACCTGACCTACGTCCAGGTGCACACCGACGAGGGGATCACCGGAGTCGGCGAGACCCGGATGCTGGGACACACCGACGCCCTCCTCGGTTACCTGCGGGAGGCCGAGACCAACCACATCCTCGGTTCCGACCCCTTCGCCGTCGAGGACCTCGTCAAGCGCATGAAGTACGGCGACTACGGCCGTGCGGGCGAGATCGTCATGTCCGGCATCGCCGTGATCGAGATGGCCTGCTGGGACATCAAGGGCAAGGCCCTCGGCGTCCCCGTCTGGCAGCTGCTGGGCGGCAAGGTCACCGACAAGGTCAAGGCGTACGCCAACGGCTGGTACACCACCGAGCGCACCCCGGAGGCCTACCACAAGGCCGCCCAGGGCGTGATGGAGCGCGGCTACCGGGCGCTGAAGATCGACCCCTTCGGCACCGGCCACTTCGAGCTGGACCACAAGGAGACCCTCTACGCGGTCTCGCTGATCGAGGCCGTCCGCGACGCCATCGGCCCCGAGGCCGAGCTGATGCTGGAGATGCACGGCCGCTTCTCTCCCGCCACGGCCGTGCGCCTGGCCAAGGAGCTCGCGCCGTTCAAGCCTGCGTGGCTGGAGGAGCCGGTCCCGCCGGAGAACCTCAAGGCCCTGGAGAAGGTCGCCGCCAAGGTCGACATGCCGGTCGCCACCGGTGAGCGCATCCACGACCGGATCGAGTTCCGCGAGCTGTTCGAGAGCCAGGCCGTCGACATCATCCAGCCGGACGTCGGCCACATCGGCGGCATCTGGGAGACCCGGAAGCTCGCGGCGACCGCCGAGACGCACTACATGCTGGTCGCTCCGCACAACGTGGGCGGCCCGGTCCTGACCGCCGCGTCCCTCCAGGTCGGCTTCACCTCCCCGAACTTCAAGATCCTTGAGCACTTCAACGACTTCGCCGACGCGGAGATCAAGAAGGTGGTCAAGGGCGCCCCGCAGGTGAACCCGGAGGACGGCTGCTTCCACCTCTCCGACGCCCCGGGCCTGGGTGTGGAGCTGGACGTCGACGCCGCTGCCGAGTTCCCGCAGCAGCAGGCCCGTTTCGACCTCTGGGCGGAAGGCTGGGAACAGCGCAAGCCGAAGGGCTCGAAGTGAGCACCGCGGTCGTCGTCGACGCCCCGGGCGAACACCGGCTCGTCCCGCACGAGCCCCGGCGGCCCGAGGCCGGTGAGGCTTTGGTCCGGGTGCACGCCTCCGGGATCTGCGGCAGCGACCGCGAGGTCTACCAGGGCAATCGCCCCGAGGGCTATGTGCGCTATCCGCTGACCCCGGGCCACGAGTGGTCCGGGACGGTGGAGGCCGTGGGCGCCGGCGTCCCGGCCTCGCTCGTGGGCCGCAAGGTCGTCGGCGAGGGTTTTCGAAACTGTCAGGTCTGCGATCGCTGCCACGCGGGCGACACGACCCTGTGCACCGCCGGGTACGAGGAGACCGGGTTCACCCAGCCGGGCGCCATGGCGGCCACGCTGACCCTCCCGGCCCGTCTCCTGCACACCCTCCCGGACGACTGCGACCTCACGGCCGCGGCCCTCCTGGAACCCGCCGCCTGCATCGCGGCCGCCGCGCTGAAGGGCAACGCGCAGCCCGGTGAGCGCGTCGCCGTGGTCGGCACCGGCACCCTCGGCATGTTCGCCGTGCAGTTCCTGAAGGCCAACTCACCGGCCGAGCTGCTCGTGGTCGGCACCCGCCGGGACCGTGAGGCGCTCTCGCGCCAGTACGGCGCGACGGACTTCCGGACCAAGGACCAGGCACTCCCCGACGACATCGACGTGGTGATCGAGACGGCCGGGTCCGCGGACGCCGCCCGGATCTCCGCCGCTCTGCTCAGGCGCGGCGGCCGGCTGGTCCTGACCGGCATCCCGGCCCCGGGCGCCGAGGGCCTCGACCCGACCGACCTCGTGGTGAAGCAGCTGGAGGTGCACACCGTCTTCGGTGCGCCGCCGGACGCCTGGGCGCACACGGTGCGGGTGTTCGCCGCCGGTCTGCTCGATCCGCTGCCGCTGGTGACGCACGAGCTGCCGCTCACCGAGTTCTCGCAGGCCATCGAGCTGGTCGGGGCCGGCGATCCGAAGGTGGGCAAGGTCCTGCTCCGCCCCTAGTCGTACGCCGGTACGGGAGCAACCTGACGGCTCCCGTACCGGCGTACACCCAGCCGCGCCTCCCAGCCGCGGCCGTGGCCTGCGCCCGGCCGCGTCCCGAGCCCAGCCGTGCCCCACCCAGAGCCGCGAACCTCGTCCGAAATATCGAACCGAAGGACAGTCCTGTGACCGACGCTTCCGCCACGGCAGCCCGCAGGCCCGGTGAGCCGGCGCTCACCGCGCTGGGTCTGAGCGCGCCCGCCCCCGACCCCGCCGACACTTCCGCACACTCCTTCCCCGGCGGCGGCCGCTGGCGCACCGAGATCCCCTCCTGCGAGGGTCCCGAGGCACTCGCGGTGGTCCTGAAGGAGGCCTCGCGGCTGGACGTGCCGATCCACCGGATCAGCCAGGGCAGCGGCGTGTGGATGCTGACCGACTCCGAGATCACCGAGATGGTCGAGTCGACCGGTGAACGCGACATCGAGCTCTGCCTGTTCACCGGCCCGCGCGGCACCTGGGACATCGGCGGGTCCACGCGCACCGACTCACGGGGGGCCGGGCTGCGCGCCCGCGGCCACGACGCCGTCGCCGGTTGCGTCGAAGACGCCGTGCGGGCGACCGAGTTGGGCGTCAAGTGCCTGCTCGTCGCCGACGAGGGCGTGCTGTGGACGCTGCACCGGGCCCGGGCGGCCGGCATCATCCCGGCCGACACGACACTCAAGGTCTCCGCGCTCATCGGACCGGTCAACCCGGCCGCCTACGCGGTCTACGAGCGCCTCGGCGCCGACTCGGTCAACGTGCCCAGCGACCTGACGCTCGATCACCTCACCGAGATCCGCCGAGTGTCGGGCGCTCCGATGGACATGTACATCGAGGCACCCGACGACCTCGGCGGCTACGTCCGCATGTACGAGGTGGCCGAACTCATCAGACGCGGGGCCCCGTTGTACCTGAAGTTCGGCCTGTCCAAGTCCCCCGGGATCTACCCGTACGGGCACCACATGCGGGAGTTGACCCTGGCCACGGCCAAGGAGCGGGTGCGGCGCGGACGGCTCGCCCTGGACCTCCTGGCCCGCCACGGAGCGGACGGCGACATGGCGCCGCTCGGGTCCCGACTGCCGGGCGATCTGCAACGGTTCGAAATCTCGTCATAACGTTCCGGAAACTCGGCTTACAAAAGAAGACACAGCCGACCACAATCCACCACATCTCTTCTCGGTCTTTCCGGCACGACCACCCGGATCGACTTCGCGCCTGAGACCGAGCCCTGCCACAGATCAAGGATGATCATCATGCGTAACCGCAGAGCCGCTCTCACCGCCATAGCCGGAGCCGCGTCCCTCGCCCTGACCCTGTCCGCCTGCGGCCAGAGCGGCGAGGGGGGCAGCGAGGAGAAGCCGGGGAGCACCAAGGGCGCGACCATCGGCATCTCGATGCCGACCAAGTCCTCCGAGCGCTGGATCGCCGACGGCAAGAACGTCGTCAAGGACCTCCAGGCCAAGGGCTACAAGACCAAGCTGGTCTACGGCGAGGACGAGCCCGACCAGCAGGTCTCACAGATCGAGAACATGATCACGCAGGGCGTCAAGGCCCTGATCATCGCGGCGATCGACAACAAGTCGCTCAACAACGTCCTCCAGCAGGCCAAGGACGCCAACATCCCGGTGATCTCCTACGACCGCCTGATCCTCGGCACGAAGGACGTCGACTACTACGCGTCCTTCGACAACGAGAAGGTCGGCGAGCTCCAGGGCAGCTACATCGTCGAGAAGCTCGGTCTGAAGGACGGCTCCAAGAAGGGCCCGTTCAACCTCGAGCTCTTCGCCGGCTCCAACGACGACAACAACACCCGGTACTTCTTCGGCGGCGCGATGAAGGTGCTCCAGCCCTACATCGACAAGAAGCAGCTGGTGATCAAGTCCGGCCAGAAGGAGCTCACCCAGGTCACCACGCTGCGCTGGGACGGCGCCACCGCCCAGCGCCGCATGGACGACATCCTGACCGGCAAGTACACCAGCGGCCGGGTCGACGCGGTCCTCTCGCCGTACGACGGCATCTCGATCGGCATCATCTCCGCGCTGAAGTCGGACGGCTACGGCACGGCGAGCAAGCCGCTGCCCGTCATCACCGGCCAGGACGCCGAGGTCGCCTCGGTGAAGTCGATCAAGTCGGGCCAGCAGACGCAGACCGTCTTCAAGGACATCCGCAAGCTCGCCCAGGTCGCCACGAACATGGTCGACTCGGCGCTGAACAAGAAGAAGGTCGAGGTCAACGACGAGAAGACCTACGACAACGGGACGAAGGTCGTGCCCGCGTACCTGCTGCAGCCCGTGAGCGTCGACAAGAGCAACTGGCAGAAGGAGCTCGTCGACTCCGGCTTCTACAAGGCCGGCGACCTCAACTGACCGACGGGCCCACTGCAGCAACAGATTGGAAGGCACGACCATGGCGGGACCCGTCCTGGAAATGCGCTCGATCGTCAAGACCTTTCCCGGCGTCAAGGCGCTGTCGGATGTCACACTGACCGTCCAGCAGGGCGAGGTCCATGCCATCTGCGGGGAGAACGGGGCCGGCAAGTCGACCCTGATGAAGGTCCTCTCCGGCGTTCACCCGCATGGCACGTACGAGGGCGAGATCCTCTTCGAGTCAGACACCTGCGAGTTCAAGGACATCAGGGCCAGCGAGCAGCGCGGCATCGTGATCATTCACCAGGAGCTGGCCCTGGTGCCCTACCTCTCCCTCGCGGAGAACATCTTCCTCGGCAACGAGCACGCCACCCGAGGGCTCATCAACTGGAACGACACGCTCAAGCACGCCAGTGAACTGCTGCGCCGGGTCGGTCTGTCCGACCACCCGGAGACCCGCGTCGCCGACATCGGCGTGGGCAAGCAGCAATTGGTGGAGATCGCGAAGGCGCTGTCGAAGAAGGTGAAGCTGCTCATCCTCGACGAGCCGACCGCGGCCCTGAACGACGAGGACAGCGACAAACTCCTGGATCTCATCCTGGAGTTGAAGAAGCAGGGCATCACTTCGATCATCATCTCCCACAAGCTGAACGAGATCCGCAAGGTCGCCGACTCGGTGACCATCCTGCGGGACGGGCAGACGATCGAGACGCTCGACGTGAAGGCGTCGGACACCACCGAGGACCGGATCATCTCCGGCATGGTGGGCCGTGACCTCGACCACCGCTTCCCCGAACGCACCGCGTACGAGGGGGAGGTGGGCTCGGCCCCGGCTCTGGAGATCCGCGGCTGGTCCGTGCACCACCCGATCGACCAGCAGCGCAAGGTGGTCGACGACGTGTCGATCGAGGTCAAGCGCGGCGAGATCGTCGGTATCGCCGGCCTGATGGGCGCCGGCCGCACCGAACTCGCGATGAGCGTCTTCGGCCGCACCTACGGCCGGTACGCGGGCGGCCAGGTCTTCAAGGACGGCACGGAGATCCGTACGAAGACCGTCCCGGAGGCGGTCAGGCACGGCATCGCGTACGTCACCGAGGACCGCAAGCACTACGGCCTCAACCTCATCGACACCATCAACCGCAACATCTCGCTCAGCGCGCTGGGCAAGGTGGCCAAGCGGGGGATCGTCGACGAGCAGGCGGAGCGGCGGGTGTCCGAGGGCTTCCGCAAGTCCATGAACATCAAGGCGCCCACCGTCTCCGAGCCGGTGGGCAAGCTGTCCGGCGGCAACCAGCAGAAGGTCGTCCTCAGCAAGTGGATCTTCGCGGGTCCCGAGGTGCTGATTTTGGACGAGCCGACGCGGGGGATCGACGTCGGCGCCAAGTACGAGATCTACACGGTCATCGATCAACTGGCCGCCCAGGGCAAGGCGGTCGTCTTCATCTCCTCCGAGCTGCCTGAGCTGCTCGGTATGTGCGACCGCATCTACACGATGGCCGCGGGGCGGCTCACCGGTGAGTTCTCGCGGGCCGAGGCCTCGCAGGAATCACTGATGCGTCAGATGACTAAGGACAAAGAGGTAACCCGATGAGCACGGATGTGACCGCCAAGACCCCGGCCCCGGCGCCGGGCAAGAGCGGGGGTGGGGCCGCCGGAGGTGGCCTGCTGCAGCTCGTCCTGAACGGCCTGCGCAGCAACATGCGCCAGTACGGCATGCTGATCGCGCTCGGTCTGATCGTCGCCCTGTTCGCCGTGTGGACGGACGGCGACCTGCTGCTGCCGCGCAACGTCTCCAACCTCGTCCTGCAGAACAGCTACGTGCTGATCCTCGCGATCGGCATGATGCTGGTGATCATCGCGGGCCACATCGACCTGTCGGTCGGTTCGTTGACGGCCTTCGTGGGCGCGTTCGCGGCCGTACTGACCGTGCAGCACGATGTGGCGTGGCCGGTGGCCGTGGTGCTGTGCCTGCTGGTGGGCGCGGTGGCCGGCTCGGTGCAGGGCTTCTTCATCGCGTATCTCGGCATACCGTCGTTCATCGTGACCCTCGCCGGCATGCTGATCTTCCGCGGCATGACGGAGATCCTCCTGGAAGGGCAGACCCTCGGCCCGTTCCCGGACGGACTGCAGAAGATCGGCAACGGCTTCCTGCCGGAGACCGGCCCTGAGACGAACTACCACAACCTGACGCTGCTGCTGGGCCTGGCCCTGATCGTCTTCGCGGTCTTCCAGGAGGTCCGTGACCGCAGGCGCCAGAAGGAGTTCTCGCTCGACGTCGTCCCGCGCAACCTCTTCCTGCTCAAGCTGGTCTTGATCGTCGCCGCGATCCTCGTCGTGACGATGCTGCTCGCCAGCTACAAGGGCGCGCCGATCGTCCTGCTGATCCTGGGCGTGCTGGTGGTCGGCTACGGCTACGTCATGCGCAACGCGGTCTTCGGCCGCCACATCTACGCCATCGGCGGCAACCTGCCGGCGGCGAAGCTGTCCGGCGTCAGGGACAAGAAGGTCACCTTCCTGGTCTTCCTGAACATGGGCGCGCTCGCGGCCCTGGCGGGTCTGGCGATCGCCGCCCGTCTGAACGCGGCCTCACCGAAGGCGGGCCTGAACTACGAACTCGAGGCGATCGCCTCGGCGTTCATCGGCGGCGCGTCCATGAGCGGCGGTGTGGGCACCGTCCTCGGCGCGATCATCGGCGGTCTCGTCCTCGGTGTGCTGAACAACGGCATGAACCTCCTCAGCGTCGGCAGCGACTGGCAGCAGGTCATCAAGGGTCTGGCCCTGTTGGCGGCGGTCGGCTTCGACGTGTGGAACAAGCGCAAGGTCGGTTCGTAGCACGACCGGGGCCCCGCCGACCGGCGGGGCCCCGGCTCTCTCCGGACCGGACTTTGTCAGGAACAGCACAAAGCTGTCGCACGACTACGCACCGCACAGTACGGGGAGCAACTCCCCTCATTCACGAGGAGCCGCACGTGGAACTGAGCAGACGTACCGTCATCGCCGGGGCTGCCGCCGCCGGTGTCACCGCCGCCACCGTCGGTGGCACCGCGCACGCCACGGGAGGCAGGAAGCCGGTGAAGACGCTCTTCGGCAAGCTCGCCGACGGCACGAAGGTCTACCGCTGGTCGCTGGAGAACGGCGGCACCCGCCTTAAGGTCCTCTCCTGGGGCGGTGTCGTCCAGTCCCTGGAGATCCCCGACCGTCGCGGCCGCTACGCCAATGTCTCCGCGGGCTTCGACAACCTCGAGGACTACGTCGCGAAGACCCCGTACTTCGGCGCCCTGATCGGCCGGTACGGCAACCGCATCGGCAAGGGCAAGTTCACCCTCGACGGCAAGAACTACCAGCTGTCCGTGAACGACGGCGAGCAGAGCCTGCACGGCGGCACCCAGGGCTTCGACAAGCGCGTGTGGGACGTCGAGCCGTTCGTGAAGGGCTCCGACGTCGGCCTGCACCTGTACTACACGAGCGTCGACGGCGAGATGGGCTACCCGGGCACGCTCAAGACGAAGGTGACGTACACGCTCACCCGGCACGGTGACTGGCGCATCGACTACGAGGCCACCACGGACAAGGCCACCGTCGTCAACCTCACCAGCCACGTCTACTGGAACCTGGCCGGTGAGGGCAGCGGCACGATCGAGGACCACGAGCTGCAGATAGCGGCCTCCCGCTACACGCCCACCGACGCGGGTCTGATCCCGACGGGTGAGCTGGCCAAGGTCGCGGGCACGCCGTTCGACTTCAGCCGGACCAAGCCGATCGGCCGGGACATCCGCACCTCGCACCCGCAGCTGGTGACCGCCAAGGGCTTCGACCACAACTGGGTGCTCGACAAGGGCATCACCGCCCGGCCCGAGCACGTCGCGACCCTGCGCGACCCGGCTTCCGGCCGCACCCTGAAGATCGCCACGAACGAGCCGGGTCTGCAGTTCTACTCGGGCAACTTCCTCGACGGCACGCTGACCGGTCCGTCCGGCCGCACCTACCGGCAGGGCGACGCGCTCTGCCTGGAGACGCAGCACTTCCCGGACTCGCCGAACAAGCCGAAGTTCCCGTCGACGGTGCTGCGACCGGGGCAGACGTACCGGACGACGACGATCCACACGTTCGGCTGCTGAGGCCGCTGACAGGTCTTCACGGGCCGGACACGGGTGCCGACCGTTTTACCGACGGTTGAACAGTGCCACCGTGGCCTCCGTATGAAAGGGCGGCCCGCGCTCCCCCGCGCGGGCCGCCCTTAAACGTCGGGTCCGTCCGTCCCCAACGGATCCGCCTCATACGGAGGTTCCATGGCCGACAACGTCACGTCGCTGTTCCGCAGTACCGCGGCACACAGCCCGTCGATGGCGGCTCTGACACGTGAGGGCGGCGAGGGAGCCGGCCCCGTGGACTTCTGTATCCCCTGCAACCCCTATTTCCCGACCCCGGCCATGTTCGAGGACATGGCGGGCCGGCTGCGCGACATCATCACGTACTACCCGAGCAGCGCCGACACCATCACCGCCGAGTTGTGCAGCCTGCTCCAGTTGCCGCCGCAGTGCGTGGCCATGGGCAACGGCTCGACCGAGCTCATCACCTGGATCGACCACCTGCTGGTCCGCGAGTCCCTCGCCGTGCCCGTCCCCACGTTCGGCCGCTGGACCGACCAGCCCATGGAGACCGGCAAGCGGGTCGACATGTTCCCGCTCCAGGAGTCCAGCGGCTTCGCCCTCGACCTCGCGCAGTACGCCGAGTTCATCCGGGCCCGCGGCACCCGCGTCGCCGTGATCTGCAACCCGAACAACCCCGACGGCGGCTTCCTGCACAAGCACGCCATCGTGCAGTTCATGGACGCCATGGCCGACCTCGACCTGGTCGTCATCGACGAGTCGTTCCTGGAGTTCGCGGACGCCGAGGCCGAGCCGTCCGTCGTCCAGGAGGCGATGCTGCGGCCCAACGTGGTCGTGCTGCGCAGCCTCGGCAAGAACTTCGGCCTGCACGGCATCCGCTTCGGCTACCTGGTCGCCAACCCGGCGCTCGCGGGCCGTATCCGCTCGATGCTCCCCAAGTGGAACCTCAACTCCTTCGCCGAGCACGTCGTCTTCATGCTGAAGGAGCACGGCGCCGAGTACGCGCAGAGCCTTCAGCAGGTGCGCCGCGACCGCCTCGACATGGCCGGCCAGCTCTCCTCCCTGCCCGGGCTCACGGTCTACCCGTCGCAGGGCAACTTCCTCTTCGTGCGCCTCCCCGTGGGCGCCGAGGGCACGGTGGTCCGGGACCGGATGCTCACCGAGCACCGGATCCTGGTCCGCGAGTGCGGCAACAAGATCGGTTCGTCCAGCCGCTTCCTGCGTCTCGTGGTGCGCCCCCAGGTGGACGTGCGTCGCCTGGTGTCCGGCCTGGAACAGGTGCTCTACGGGACGTCCAGGAGGGGAGCCGCCGTACCCGAGCTGGGCAACGGGACCAGCTACAGCTCGGGTACGGCGGCCGTGGACCGGCTGGTGAGCGAGACGAACGGGTCGGGCATGCGGGGGCTCGCGGCGCAGGCGATGGGAACGGCGCCGGCAGCGATGCCGATGCCGGCTGCCGCGGCGGGGGCCGGGGGGCCGGGGCTCGTCGCGGCTCCGGCTGCTGCGAGCACCGGGACGGGCGGCCAGGGGTTCTCCGCCGTGCCGGCGCCCGCACCCGCTGCCGCGAGTGCCGGTGCCGTCGGGGGGCCGGGACTGCCCCCCGCCCCGGCCCCCACTCCGGCCACCGGCATCGGCATGCCGCTCCCCGCCGCCGCGTCCGCCGTACCGGCGGGTGCGGGCGGCGGGATGCCGATGCCGGCTGCGGCCCAGATGCCCCAGCCGCAGATACCGCAGCCACAGATCCCCCAGCCGATGGCGCAGCCCGCTCCCCAGCCGATGGCCGCCCCGGCACCGCCCCTGGCCCCCGTGGCCCAAGCCCCGGCGCCGGCCCCTGCTCCGGCCCCCGTCCCCGCACCATCGCCCATGGCCGCCCCGTTCACCGGCCCCACACCGCCCGGCGTCCCGGCCCGAGGCGGCCTGACGGCAGCCCAGGTACGGGGCACGAACGGACTGACCCCGGCCCCGGCCACGGGGTGGCCTGCGGCGCAGAGCTGGCCCAACGCGGCGGGGATGGGTCAGGCGGGGTAGCGCCCTCTCGCCGTAGGTGGTTCCTGCGACTGTGCGGGTGCGGGTCCTTCGTGGTTGTTCGCGCCCACGCGGCGGAGCCGCACATCGAGCACGGCCCCGCGCCCCTCGGGCGTCAGACCGCTGTCAGTTTCCACTGCTGGCAGGTGTTGTTGAGCCATGTCCACTGGCGTACGTCCGCGCTGTCCGCTGTCGAGCAGTTCGCCACGTCGGCCACCTTGCCGGAGGCCTGGTTGGCGACGCGGACGTAGCCGCTGTCCGTGGCCACGAAACGGAACCGCTGGCACGTGTTGTTCAGCCAGGACCACTGGCGCAGGGAGGCGCCGTCGGCCGTCGAGCAGTCGGCGGTGTCGAGGACCTTGCCGGTGGCGGCGTTCACCAGGCGGTGGGTGTCGTCGCCGAGGTCCTCCAGGCGCCAGCGCTGGTTGGCGCCTCCGTTGCACCCGTACTGCTGGACGTCGGCTCCGTCGGCCGAGGAACTGCCCGCCACCTCCAGGCACTTGCCGCTGTTGCGGTTGGTGACGGTGTAGGTAGTCGAGGCGGAGGCCGGCTCCCCCGACGGCCCGGCCTGGCCCGCCCCGAGCCGGACGGGTGTGCCGAGGTTCGGCGTGCCGTCGGAGTTCCAGGTGAACTTCTGCGCCCGGGTCGTACGGCCGTTGTCGCAGCCCTCGGAGGCGGAGTCGTTGGCGTGGTAGACGATCCAGCTCTCGCGGCCGTCGGGTGAGGTGAAGAAGCCGTTGTGGCCGGGTCCGTACACCCCGTTGGCGTCACTGCGCTGGAAGACCGGCGTGGACTTCTTGGTCCAGGAGGAGGCCGACAGCGGGTTGGAGCCGGTCAGCTCCAGTTGCCCGAGCTTGTAGTCGGGCGTCCAGCAGCCGCTCGCCGAGTAGATCAGGAAGGTCCGGCCGTTCCGCTGCAGGATCTCCGCGCCCTCGTTGACCGTGCCGCCCTGCCGCTCCCAGGCGTACGTCGCGGTCGAGATCGTCGCGTAGGAGCCGCTGACGGTGTACGGGTTGGACATCGGGGCGATGACGAGGTTCTGGGTGCCGCCGGTGATCGCGCTGCCGAGCATGTACAGCCGGCCGCCCACGTTCAGCACGCTCGGATCGAGCATCCACGCGCTGTTGAGCTGCCCCTTGTAGGTGTACGGCCCCATGGGGTCGGAGCCCGCGCTCTCCAGCACATGGCTGCGCTGCGTCGGGTTGTAGTCGGACACGTTCTGCCCGGCCACGTAGTACAGGTACCAGCGGCCGTTCAGGAAGTGCAGCTCCGGCGCCCAGATGTTGCAGCAGCGGGAGGCGGCGTCGCCCTTCCACACCTGGACGCTGGGGGCGGTGGAGAGGCCCGCGAGGGTGGTGGACTTGCGGATGGTGATGACGTCGGTCCAACTCGTCGTCACCAGGTAGTAGTTGCCGTCGTGGTACGAGATCCAGGGGTCGGCGCCCTTGACGGACTTGACCGGGTTGGAGAAGGAGGCGGCGCTCGCGGAGGGCTGACCGAAGCTCAGCGCGAGCAGCAGGGCCGCCAGCAGGGTCAGTAGGCGACGGGCCATCCGCTGCTCCAGTTCAGGAGGTTGATGCCGAGCTTGGGAGTGCCGTTCGCGTTGCCGTCGTAGTAGTGGTAGACGATCAGGTCGCCGTCGGTGTCGTTCATGATCGACTGGCCGCCGGGGCCGATGATGCTGCCGTGCGACTCCAAAACGGGCGTGCCGCCGTTCTTCATGAGGTCGACGCCGTTCTTGTCGCGGTACGGCCCGGTGACGCTGGAGGCGCGGCCGACCTTGACCTTGTACGTCGAGCTGGTGCCGGCGCAGCAGGTGTCGTACGAGGCGAAGAGGTAGTAGTAGCCGCCCCGCTTGACGATGAAGGGCGCCTCGACGGCCTTGGTCCCGGTGGGGCGGGAGGCGAGCGAGTACCGGGTGGTACTGCCGGCCAGTTGTTTCCCGGTGGACGGATTGATCTGGATCATCTTGATCCCTGTCCACCAACTGCCGAAGGACAGCCACCACTTGCCGTCGTCGTTCACGAAGAGGTTCGGGTCGATGGCGTTGAAGTCGCTGGCGGAGCTCGACGTGTAGACCGTGCCCTGGTCGGTCCAGCTGCCCGGCCGGCCGGTGCTGGAGGTCGCGAGACCGATGGCGGAGGTGTTCGAGCCGAACTTCGAGACGGAGTAGTACATCAGGTACTTGCCGCCGTGGTACGAGATGTCCGGCGCCCAGGCCTCCGGGACGGACGAGTAGTTCCGCCACCAGCTCGGCCTGCTCGCGAAGGCGTCGCTTCCGTTGCGGAAGGCGGTGCGGTCACCGGAGGTCTTGCTCGCGATGCCGCCGCCGGTGGCGTACAGCAGGTACTGCCCGGACGAGGTGCGGATCATCGAGGGGTCGTGGGTGACGACGTCACCGGTGACCCCGCCGGGGTTGGGGTACGCGGACGCCGTGCCCGGGACGAGGGCGAGCAAGAAGGCTGCGGGGAGGGCGAGCAGGGCGGTTCTCGTGCGCACGATGGAGCGGCTCATGCGGTCCTCCTTGCGGTGGGGGTGAAAGCGCTGACCGATATCTCGAACAGCGATCGCAAGTTCGAACCGGACCGTAGAATCGAACACCTTGCGCGTCAATGGTCCGCGCAGCATCCGCTGCGCGGACCATGGGAGACGGGCCGAGGAGACGGCCGGCGCCGTCGAAGCGTCAGCCGGTGGGCAGGCCCAGGCCGTAGTACCTGACGTGGTAGCCGTCCACGTACTCGGCCTCGCCACCGACGATCAGACCGGCCGGCTCGCTCACCCCCGCCGCCCTGGCCGTCGCCACGAGCATCTCCGCGAGGGCGCGGCCCTTGGGTTCGCCGGGGCCTCCGGCGTCCACGCGCCACACCGGGTCGTCGTCGCGCCAGACCGAGGCCGTGCCCGGGTGTTCGGCGACGGTGCCCCAGCCGAGTGACGCCGCGTCGACGCCGTCCGGGGCGAAGCAGCCGATCGAGAGCCGGTTGTCGCACGCCACGTCGAAGAGGAGGGGCGCGCCACCTCCGGTCCGCCCGTACAACGGCATCCCGATACCGATGCCGAGGGCGGTGGTCTCCGCGGGCAGGGCCTCCAGGAAGTCGCCCAGCGACCGCGTGACGGTCTCCCAGCTGCGGGCGGTCCAGCCGCCGGGAAAGCCGAGGCCGGCGTTGGCGGGGTCACGGTTGCTGCCGAAGAAGCCGCTGATCGCGTGCTCTTCGCCGTGGCCCTGGCGCCAGAACCAGTTCTCGGCCGGGTCGGTGGGCTGCAGGACCAGCTCCGGCCCCGACTTCCCGGCGCGCAGCTCCAGGGTGTCCGGGCTGCCGCGCCAGCGCATGAAGGGGGCGCCCCACAGTGGACCGCTGTCGTAGAAGGGGCCCATGTCGCCATGCGAACCCAGGACGGACGGCCGGCCCAGGGCCGCGGACAGCTCCTCAGCCGCCGCACGGAAGGCGGCGGCCTGTGCCGCGGCGTCGGGCATGACGGCCGCCACCGGCACCGCGAGTTCCACGTACGACTCGCCGTCGGTGTAACGCTCTTCGTAGGTGCCCACGGGACGCAGGCGGGCGTCGCCCGAGGACCGGCCGGTGACCAGCACGGGGTGGTCCGCCGTGCCGCTCGGGGCCCAGCCGAGCCCTTCCGCCAGGGTGTTCACCCCGTCCGGCGACCAGCCGCCGGTATCCGCGGCGAGGAGTCGCCGGGCGAGGTCCGCGAGGGATTCTTCATCGGTGCTGCCCCGTTGTGCGTTCATGCACTCATCGTGCCGCAGCCCTATCCCTCGATGTCGAGGGCCGTCCCGTAGAGCCGGTCCACCTTCAGCCTGATGACGACGCGGCGTTCGTCGACCAGTTGCTGGAGGAAGGCGCCCTCGTCCTCCGGTTCGGCGCCCGCCGGAATCATCGCGAGCAGCTCCCGGCCGACCGAGTCGCCGGGGACCGCCGTGACCTCGGAGATCTCGGCTTCCCCTTCGGCGACGGCGAACGACCAGACGTCCCCGCCCTGCACGTGCAACGCCGCACGCGGTGCACGGCGCAGGTGCTTGACCTTGACGCGGTCGGCGGTGGTCGAGAAGCGCACCGTGCGGGACTCGGCGGCCCAGCTGTACAGCATGGTGGTCAGATGGGGGTGGCCACTGCGCTTGACGGTGGCGAGCGTGCCGAACCGCTGTGCACCGAGCAGGTCGGAGAGGGCTGCGTCGGACAGGAGGCGAGGTGCCGGTCTCTGAGTCATGTCATCGCCAACGGCGTTGTGGTGCAGATCATTTCAGCGCGCCGGGGAGGATGCCGTACCCGCACTTGCCATGCTGTGCGCCTACGGACCGGCCGTGCCCGCCCGAAGCGGGGAAAGCCACCCCGGCAGGTCGATCTCGGCGCGTACGGTCTTGCCGGGCGACGGCTTCCGCTCCAGGACCTCCCACCGGTCGGCGAGCGCAGCGACGAGGACCAGCCCCCGGCCGTGTTCGTCGAGCGAGCCCAACCACTCCACCCCGCCCGGCCCTGGCAGGCTCGACGGCCCACTCTCCGTATCGGTCACCTCGACGCGGACGCTGCCGCCGACGAGCGACAGCCGCAGCTCGAAGTCCTGCCCGGGACGCGCCCGTGCGTCACGGCATTGGCGGCAAACTCGGCGACGACCAGGGCGACGGCGTCGGAGGCGTCCGTGCCGTAGGGGATGCCCCATGCGTACAGCCGGCCGACGGCGAGGTGCCGGGCCAGGCGGGCGCCGCGGGGAGTGGCGCTGAACCGCTGCACGAACCCACGCACGGCGACGGGATGTTGCGAAGGGGCAGGTGCTGTCATGCGGCCAATGTCCCGCGTGCCGACCGCACTGCGCGAGGTCACAACCGCGTACGCCGGTGCAGCGTACGCGGTCACTGACTGGACAGTACTGGTGACGTGCCGTAACCATGGCGCGCGGGAGGTTATCGACGGTGGTCGATGGCGTGGTGGGGGCGGCAACGGCGGCGAGCCGGAGTCCTCGGACAGCTTGCGCACGTTCGGGGCCGTGGTCCAGGGGCTGCGCGAGCACGCGGGGTTGAGCCGGGAGGAGTTCGGCGAGCTGGTGCGGTTCTCCAAACACACGGTGGCTTCCGTGGAGTTGGGGAGGCGGATGCCGGATCCGGTGTTCGTGGAGCGGGCGGAGGAGGTGTTCGGCAGGACGGGGGCGTTGCGGAAGGCAGCGGGGTGCCTGGAGAGGCAGCCGGGGTTGGCGGCTTGGTTTCGGCGGTGGTCCGGCCCTGGAGCAGACGGCGATCGCGCAGGCCGTGGAAGCACGACACTGCGCAGGAGCGGGCGGCCTCACCAGGACCCGAAAATACCTGTCTTGTCAGATACTTGACGCCGCAGCACTTTGCCGAACTCACAGCTCACGAACAGAATCCACCTCTACTCTGCCGTGTCCATGACAGACAACTCGAAGAACTACAGCGACACCCCCATCGGCCGCCGCTCCGTCCTGCTGGCCACCGGCGCCACCGCCGCCACACTGGCCGTCGGGGCTGCCGCCGCCTCGGCCGACCGAGGCACCCAGGAGACCGGCGGCACCGCCCCCGTCGCCGCCGCAGCCGTCTGCACCCTGACGAAGGAGCTGACCGAAGGCCCCTACTACCTCGACGGCCAGTACGTCCGCTCCGACATCCGGGAGGACAAGACCGGCATCCCCCTGAAGCTGACGCTGACGGTCGTCGACGACGACACGTGCGCCCCGCTGAAGAACGCCCTGGTGGAGATCTGGCACGCCGACGCGCTCGGCGAGTACTCCGGCTTCGTGGGCGACAACGGCCACGACGAACCGGACAACGGCACGTTCCTGCGCGGCGGCGTCCTCACCGACGCGCGCGGAGTCGCGGCGATCACCACCGTCTACCCCGGCTGGTACGTGGGCCGCTGCGTGCACATCCACGTCAAGGTCCACACCGACGTGACCCTGACCCCCGACGGCTCCTTCACCGGCGGCCGGGAACTCCACACCGGCCAGCTCTTCTTCGCCGAGACGATCACGACCAAGGTCGCGGCACTCGCCACGTACAAGGTCAACACGGTCCGGCGCACCACCCTGGCCCAGGACTCGATCTACGACGACAGAGGCGCGGCCTCGGGCCTCCTCACCCTCACCCCGCTCGGCAGCACGACGGCCGCCGGCTACGCGGGCACGCTGACCCTGGGCGTGGAACAGGGCTGACGCCGGGCACGGCCGACGCGTACCGTGGGGGTCGCTCGCACACCGAGCGACCCCCCTCACCCCCGGCCCATCCGCGCCTCATCGCCGCCCGCCGAACTCCCAGTCGTGCACCTCGATGTCGGCGTACCTCTCCCGGGTCAGCACGGCACGCGCCGACTCCGCGTCCGGCGCCCGCACCAGCGCCGCGGTGCCCAGCCACACGGCGCCGTCGTCGGACAGCAGCGGCCCGTAAGCGATCAGCTCGTCGCGGTCGGGCGGTAGGTCGAGGTCGGCGGCCGGGCCCGAGCCGAGACCCAGAACGAGGTGGCGGTCACCGCCCGTGCGCCCGCCGGGGAAGTCCCACATGGTGCGGCCCAGCAGGTTGCGCCACCGCCGCAGCAGCACGTCGCGGTATGCCCCGGCCTGGTAGTTGGGCTCGTCGAAGGCGAACGCGCGGGCCGCGGCGGGGTCAGGCAGGTCGACGATGTGGACGCTGCCGCTCGGCGTCTCCCCGTCGGCGGCGAAGGTCGGCCCGCGGGCGATCAGCTCCGCCTCGTACCGGTCCATGTAGGCCCAGTGCGCCTCCCCCAGCTCCTCGCGCAGCGGCAGGGAGCCGGGCCGGTCGCGGTGGTAGCAGAAGAACTCCATGCTGCAGACTACTGTTGACTGTCCACCGACACCGACGTCGCACCCAGGGGGAAAAAGACCGTGCGCAGCGCCACCGTGACGCCCGAGGGCGATCGAATCCGCTGGGTCGAACTGCCGGGGCAGGAGCCCGCGCGCGTCTACGTGCACGGGTTGGGCGCCACCGCGCCCGCCTACTTCACCGAAGTCGCGGTCGATCCGCGCCTGGCCGGACGCCGTTCCCTGCTGATCGACATGCTGGGCCACGGCATCAGCGACCGCCCGACGCACTTCGACTACACGCTGGAATCCCACGCCGACGCGCTCGCCGGCGCTCTGACGGCAGCGGGCGTCTCGGCCGCCGAAGTGATCGCCCACAGCATGGGCGGCTCGGTGGCGATCGTCCTGGCGGCCCGCCATCCCCGGCTGGTCTCCCGTCTGGTGCTCGTCGACGCCAACCTCGACCCCGTCCCGCGCGTGCCCGGATCCCAGGGCAGCAGCGGCATCGCCGCGTACTCCGAGGCGGAGTTCGTGACGGGTGGCGGCTGGGAGGAGGTCCGCGACCGGGTCGGCCCGCACTGGTGGTCCACGATGCGCCTGGCCGGCCGCGAGGCCCTGCACCGCAGCGCGTTCCACCTCACCCGCGGCACGACCCCCACCATGCGGGAGCTGTTGCTGGAGCTGAGGATCCCCCGCGCCTTCCTGCTTCCCGAGTCCGACGGCCCGCTTCCCGGGGCCGACGCCCTCACCGAGGCCGGAGTGGCCGTCGTCGCGATCCCGGACTGCGGCCACAACATCATGCTGGACAACCGGGATGCCTTCGTGAAGGCCACAGCCGCGGCACTGACGACGCAGGGCTGACCCGCCCTCACCTACCGCGGCTCGGGCCGGAAACAGTGCCGCGCCCGCACGATGCGGGCGCGGCACTGTCGCGAGGTGACGTCAGTTGCAGGATCCCACGGTGAGGATGTTGTCGACGACGACCTTGGTGCCGACCTTCATGTAGGAGTACGCCTCGCCGCAGTAGCCGCGGTTCTGGTAGACGGGCCCGGCGTAGGTACTGAAGGTGCCGAAGTCTTCCTTGTGAGGCGTATCGGTGTAGTTGTCCTTCAGTCGGATCCCCATGGAGTGCGCCACGCCGGTGTCGTTGAAGAACACGGCGCAGATCGGCTTGTCGTAGTACCGGTCGCCCGTGGTCTTGCCGTTGGTCCACGTGTAGGTGGTGCCGTAGGTCCCGTAGCGGGCAGCCCCGGTGGAGATGGTGTAGCCGGATCCGCACACGTTGGCGGCGGCCGCGGCGACTCCCGCCTCGGCCTCGATGATCCGCTTGGTCTCGGCCGACGCCTCCTTGGCGACCTTGACGCCCTCGATGTCCACGGTCTGGATCGCCGCGCTCGTCTTCAGTCCGGGCTGGTCGGCGGCCGACGCGGTGGGCGTCATCGCTGTCGCGGCAAGCAGGACGGCGCAGGCGCCACCCAGACGTATCCCAGTCTTCACATTTTCCCCCTATGAGTGACAGTCAGATGATCGTGTCGCAGAAACCGTAGCGCATCGCACACGCAAGCGGGCAAAGGTTTTTGCAGGTCAGCCCGGAGGGGCGAAATTCAGCCAACGTATTGAGCCCCTCCCTCCGTCCATCCCGTCCGGCTCCTTCGAAACTTCACAGATCAGGAGGCGGTGCGCCTGTCCAGCAGCCTCCCCCAGACATGACCATCTTTTTGCCATGCACCGATCAGTGCTTATTTCTGATGGTGCCGTGCGTCTACAGTGACCAGGCACTCAGGCGACCTGGTCTCATCACCCGGTCTCGTGTGCCGCTCGGGGGGAGCAAGTGCTGTTGACCAGCACTCGTATGACCACATTCCTCCCATCGCGTTCAGACGGGGGAGGAACAGGAATGTCCGACACCTGGCGCGCGGGCCGCCACTGTGGCCTGCGCCATTCGGCCATCGAGCCCGCCGCGCACAGCGCTTCCGGGTCGTAGAGGGCCTGGCTCACTCTCCGGCCCAGCACAGCGATGGTCGGCGACTCCGACTGAAGAACGACAGAGCGATGGGCACGCCGATGTGCCGCTTCCCTCTGCCGTCGCGGTTCCTTCCGCCCCTTCGACGCATCACCCACGTGCCGAGGCTCCGTTGCGCCCGCGCACAAGCGTTCCCCCACCTCTCACCCATGGAGACGTTCTTTGAGACGGGCCGGAAGACACACGTACGCGCGTGTTCCCATCAGTTGCGCCATCGCCACCGCGATCGCCTTCGGAACCGCGATCCAGGCGCAAGCCGCTCCCCAGCAGGCACCGACGCCGCCCCCGAATGCCGCCGAGGGGTGGTCCGGCTCCGCCGCGCCCCGCGTGAAGGCGGACGAGAACGGCCACAAGGACCGCGTTCCCGCCAAGAAGCGCAGCAAGGTGCTCGGCAGCGGCTACACCAAGTCCTCGGACACCGCGTGGACCACCATCGGTGACGCCACCGGCTTCCACCTCATGACCGCCGACGAGGCCGACGGCTACCGCTGGAAGACCGCGGCGACCCTCGTCGAACCCGGGTTCTCCGACACCGACACCTGGATCGGCAACGCCTGCGTCACCGCCTCCGGTGACCGCGCCATGGTCGCCTACGCGCCGCGCACCTTCACCAACAAGCCCAACCTCATGGCCCGGGGCGCCTTCACGGCTGCCGTGGACCTGAACTCGGGCGAGGTCACGAAGCTGCCGTACCAGGCGAGCCTCGCCTACTTCTCGCCCGGCTGCGGCGACGGCGAGCAGGCGGTGCTCTCGCAGTTCACCGACGAGAACACGTCGGACCGGAACGAAACCCGTCTGATCACCGTCGACGCCCGCACGGGCAAGACGAAGAAGACCACGGTGAAGGGCCAGATCACCTCCGCGGTCCCGACCCCGGGCGGCATCGTCGCCGCGCAGGGCAACGCGATCGTCCGGATCACCGGCGACGGGAAGACAGAGCTGGTCACGCGCACGGAGAACACGCCCTTCAGCCTGTCCGTCACCAAGGGCGGCGGCATCGCCTTCCTGGACCGCACGCACGACGCGCGGGCCGCGAAGAAGGTACTGGCCCGCGGCGCCACCGCGAAGCCCGCCGAGGCCGCGTCCGCCGGCAACACGTCCGAGGTCAAGTACCTGACCGGCGGCCAGCTCAAGGGCAGGGCTGTCAAGGCCCGAACGGTCGCCGAGGGCAACCTGACGGGTATGGACCTCACCCGCGCAGCCGACGGGACCACGATCGTCACCGGCGCGGCGGAGAACGTCGGCAATCTGCCGAAGGACGTGCGGAACCCGGGCGGCATCGACAAGGACGCCACCGCCTCCACCAGAGCCCGCGCCGTCGTGGACTCCGCGTGGGCCGACGGCAAGGACACCCGCATCCGCCCCTCGGAATACGACACGGCGCGCACGGCCCGCATCGAGATGAGCCACCTGCCCACCGGCAGCGAGCCCGTCTTCGAGGCCAACCCGGCCGCGTCCCCGGTCAATCCGGACCCGGCCGAGGGCCAGGACCGCTCCCCTGCGCTCGGCACCGCCCCCTCCAGAAGCGGTGGCACGGTGGGCGGCAAGAAGACGTCGCTGCTGAACATCGCGGAGCCGGAGTCGGAGCGCACCTGCGCCGTGGAGCGGGGCAACCCGCAGAAGCAGGCGTTCCAGCCGAAGCCACGGCAGATCGAATGGGCCGTCGACCGGGCCATCGAAGGCACGATGGACCAGCACGTGAAGCGGGCCGCCAACTGGAAGAACATGGGCATGGGGGCCTACTCGCCGCAGGCCCTCATCGGCGGCCTCACCCCGCTCTCCGGCGGCGGGCGCATACCGGCCCAGGTGTTCCTCGGCATCACCGCCCAGGAATCCAACATGTGGCAGGCCACGCGCTTCGCCGCACCGGGCACCACCGCCAACAGCCTCATCGGCAACTACTACGGCCTCGTCCACAACGAGCACGGCGAGGTCGACGACCCCTGGGCCATCAACTGGCCTGCCGCTGACTGCGGTTACGGCATCACGCAGGTCACCGACGGTATGCGGCTGCCCGGCAAGCCGTACGAGAACGGCGAGGTGCGGCCGTCCAAGCCGCGCGCGTACCAGGACGCCGTCGCGCTGGACTACACCGCGAACGTCGCGGCGGGCGTGAACATCCTCGCCGAGAAGTGGAACCAGACCCGTAACGCCGGCCTCACCGTCAACAACGGTGACCCGAAGGCCATCGAGAACTGGTTCTTCGCCCTCTGGGCCTACAACTCCGGGTTCTACGAGCAGGCGGACGCGGGCAAGAACGGGGGCAAGTGGGGTGTGGGCTGGGCCAACAACCCGGCAAGCCCCACCTACAAGCCCAACCGGACCCCGTTCCTGGAGAACGAGAACGGTGGCGACGACTACTCCCACGCCGCCAAGCCGCAGTTCTGGCCCTACCCGGAGAAGGTCATCGGCTGGGCCGCGCGCCCGCTGGAAGCGCTGGAGGCGCCGGGCACCCTCGTCCACGGTTTCCGGCCGGCCTGGTGGACCGAGCCCATGTTCCGCACCCTGGCCAAGCCGCCGGTCGCCCTGTTCTGTGACGGCTCCAACGAATGCGACCCGGGCAAGATCAAGGAAGGCGCGTCGAACGACTCGCCCGCGACGGGTCCCTGTCAGCGTTCGGACTTCCGGTGCTGGTGGAACAAGAAGGTGGAGTGGAAGAACTGCGGAGCCGGTGCCTGCGGCAACGAGATCTTCCGCTTCAACAGCACCTACCCGGAGGAGGCGGACGGCAACTCCCACCCGCCCCGTTGCGACTCCGGCATCCCGGGAACCACGTACATCGTCGACAACGTGAACTCCGGTCAGCGGATCGCGGGCAAGGACGGCAGACGCTGCTTCGACACCGGCAAGTCGGACGGCTCGTTCAAGTTCGACTTCGCCACGCCCTCGGCCAAGATGGACACCCATCAGCTCGGTGTGGGGTACGGGAACCACGTCTGGTTCTCCACCACCCACAAGGGCAGTTCCCCGGGGACGGATCAGCGGCTGAAGGCCACCGGCACCTGGACCGGCCCCAGCGCCGTCAAGGGCTGGACCCGGGTCCTGGTCCACATGCCGAACGTGGCCGCACGGTCCCAGCAGGCGACGTACTCGGTGTCGGGCACCGACTCCAAGTCTCCGAAGCGCGTCGCTCCGCAGCGCATCCGCAGCAACGAGTGGCGCTCGCTCGGCGTCTTCAACTTCACCGGAACCCCGTCGGTGTCCCTGTCCAACATCACCGAAGAGGCTCCGGGCGTCGACATCGCCTGGGACGCCATCGCCTTCCAGACGCTCGGCGCCAACCCGACGCACGTGGTCGGCATGGGTGACTCCTTCGCCTCCGGCGAGGGCGCCGACAACGAGGGCGGAAAGGACTACTTCCGGGAGACGGACTACAAGGAGGATCTCGGCAGCAGCGAGATCGTCAACAAGTGCCACCGCTCCAAGCAGGCCTGGATCCGGCAGGCGACCCTGCCCGGCAGGTCCCAGTCCATCGGAAAGATCTCCGACGACTACGGCAACGTCGACCTGAGCTTCATCGCCTGCTCCGGCGCCCGCACCTACAACGTCTGGTCGGGCGGCAAGGGGCAGCAGAACTCGCCGCCGCAGATGGACCTCGGTTACCTCGACCAGAACACGGACATCGTGACCATCGCCATCGGCGGTAACGACTCCCTGTTCACGGACGTGTTCAACGAATGCGTCTGGAAGGCCGGACTGAGCCTCTGCCAGAACGCCGAAATCGAGAAGCGGAACCCGGACACGGGCGACAAGACCGGCGAGATGACCGGTCCGCTCAAGGACTTCATGCCCAACTGGCTCGCCAACGAGGTCAAGCCGAGGATCGTCAAGGTCCTCAACGAGATCAAGACCCGTGCGCCGCAGGCCAAGGTCTACCTCGTGGGCTACCCGCCGCTGCTGTCCGGGAACGGTCAGTGCATCCCGGGCATCGGAACCGAGGAGGCGCCCTGGCTGAACGACGAGGTCGCTCCGAAGCTGAGCCAGGAGATGAAGGCCGCCGCGACGTCTGCGGGAGCCACGTTCGTGGACCCCGCGTCCGACTTCAAGGACAAGGCGATCTGCGGTGACCCCGAATCCATCCACGGTATCGTCACGGACGGCCGGTCCGAGGCGGACAACGACGCGCCCAACCCGTCGATGAAGTCGTTCCACCCGAAGATCTCCGGCGCCCGGCTCTACGCCAACGCCCTGGAGCGCGCCCTGTAGTACCTGAGGGACCGGCCACGTAGTGGTCGCCGTCCGCACACCTCCGTGGGTCCCAACACACTCGTGCTGGGGCCCATCGGCCTGCGAAGAGCGAGGAGTTTCGTCATTCGGTACGTACGCCACGCCAAGGGCGCCCTGACCGTCGCCGCCGCCACCGCGGCCTGCCACGGCATCATGTCCGGCGGCTACGCGTGGTCACGCGACAGCGCGACCGCGAGCGGGGACACCATTTTCGCCGGCGCCTTCGAGTTCCTCTTCACCACGGCCGCTTCGTGGGCGCTCATGCCCCTGCTGCTGTGGTTCGGCATGCTGGTGCTGCGGGAGACCGGCAACACCGTGTTCGTCCTCGTCGGCGGGCTGGTCTGGGTGGTGCTCTCCGGCTACTTCATCGACGACATCGACCATGCGGGCGGGCACATACCGATTCCGGCCTTCGCCGCGTACGTTCTTCTCGGTGCAGCGCTGGCAGGCGTCGGCCACCGGCCGGACGACGCATAGGACCACGAAGGGGCGGTCTCACCGGACCACCGGCCCGGTGAGACCGCCCCTCTTCACACCGTCACGACTTCTTCGGGCACTCCTTCCACGCCAGGTGGTAGACCGTGCTGATGTCCCCGTCCGTGGAGTCCATCGTCATGAAGCTGACCTTGTTGGCCGACTGGGTGCCGGCGTTGACGCGGAGCTCGGTGTTGATGTTGAAGTTGCGCTGCACTCCGCAGGGCGCGTAGACCAGCTGGGCCCAGTCCGTCTCGTCGGTGGCCTGCCAGTTGTCGTTGTACGGGCCGCTGAAGGGGTGGTTCTTGGACACCGTGCTGGGCGAGCCCTGGAAGTAGTACGAGGCCCGCTGGGAAGCGGTCGCGCCGGGCTGGAGGGCGGCGAAGCCCCGGTAGTCGGCGCTCGCGATGGCGTAGGTGAAGCCGCCGGGGACGTGGACCTTCAGGTTGAGCTGGCAGTTCCTGCGGAACGCGGTCGGGTCGGAGTTCCCGCCGGCCTGGGCGAGGTAGTCGCTGTAGGTCACCGTGAACGCCGTGTTGTCCTCGGAGACGGCGACCGCTGCCGTGCCCTGCGGGCAGCCGGAGCCGTTCACCGTGGCGACCTGGATGACGATCTTGTCCGGGGGCGGGTCGTCGAACCCGGAGGGCGAGGATTGCGCGGGAAGTGCGCTGGTGAGCAGCGCGGCGATCGCGCCGCTCAGGAGCAGGCCACCGGCCATGGTTCTCCCATTCCGTTCGTGGGGGGTGGATCAAGGCGACAGGCAAGGTGCATTGCATGGGCATGTCAAAGTGACAGCGCATGCACCCCCGGTCTGTGACCGTTCCATGAAGGAGATGTGAAGGCCGGGAGCGGTCGCATCGTACGCAGGGCGGCAGGGGCGGGCCAGATAGCTCTCCGGCCATTCACACTGGCGGGAATTCACCCGGGATGCCGGTGGGCGCATAGGGTGCGTTGCACCAGTGCGTCAGACCGAGGACATCCCGAGGACGGAATGAGGATCACGCACAGCGTCGCGCCCGGCGGCCGCCCCTCAGGGGTTCTCCCAGGCAGCCGGTTCCGCAGCCAGCCGCTCCACCGGCTCGGGCAGCGCCCCGGCCGCGAGGTCGGCGACCGTCACACCCTCCAGGATCCTGCGCACGTTGGCCCGCAGGGCGATCCACAGCGGCAGCAGCGGCTCGGCGGTGCCGGAGTAGGCGAGGCCGGTCGGCCGTTCGCCGCGTACCGAGACGATCGGCCCGTCCACAGCGCGGATGACGTCGGCGACCGTGATCTCCGCGGCCTCCCGGGCCAGCCGGTAGCCGCCGCCCCCGCCGCGCCGGCTGTCGACGACACCGCCCCGGCGCAGATCGCCCAGGATCCCCTCCAGGAACTTGTGGGGGATGTCCTGCGCGGTGGCGACGGCCTCCGCCTTGACCGACCCCTCCCCCTGCCGGACGGCCAGCTCCACGACCGCTCGTACCGCGTAGTCCGCACGTGCCGAGATCCTCATAGGACCATTGTCGCCGTCACCCTGTAGACATTGAGCACACGTACCTCGCACCACAGCGAGCACACCCACCCCGTACGACAAGCCCACGCATCTCGCACCACGTATCGCAAGGCACAACAGGAGGCGCTCCCTTGGAGCTCAGCAGGCGTACCTTCCACGCTCTGGCCGGCACGGCGGCGCTCGGCTTCGCGCTGACCGGCAGCGGGTCGCCGACCTCCGCCAACCCGGCACGCACCGCGCCCACCGGCCCGCCGCCCCCGGTGCCGAGCGCGGACGGCCGACCGCACGAGATCGGCTTCGACCACCACTCGCTGATCGTCGACGGCCGTCGCCTGGTGCTGTGGTCGGGCGAGATGCACCCTTTCCGGCTGCCGAGCCCGTCGCTGTGGCGTGACGTGCTGGAGAAGATGCGTGCCCACGGCTACAACGCCGTCAGCGTGTACGTCGCCTGGAACCACCACTCCCCCGCCCCCGGCCGGTACGACTTCACCGGCGTGCGCGACCTGGACCTGTTCCTGCGGACGGCCGCCGAGACGGGGCTGTACGTCATCCTGCGGCCCGGGCCGTACATCAACGCGGAGGTCGACGCCGGCGGCTTCCCCGGCTGGCTGACCGCCACCGAGGGCCGGGCCCGGACCTCCGACCCGACCTATCTGCGCTATGTCGACGAGTGGCTGACCGCGGTGAACGCCATCGCGGCCAAGCGCCTGTTCACCCGGGGCACGGGCACGGTCCTGCTCTACCAGATCGAGAACGAGTACGACGCGCACGTCGACGAGCCGTCCGGGCGTGCCTACATGTCGTACCTGTACGAGAAGGTCCGCGCCGACGGCATCGACGTGCCGCTGTTCCACAACGACAAGGGACGCGACGGCGCCTGGACACCGGGGTCGTTCGGCACCGGCGGGGAGAAGGGGCGCTGGCTGTACGGGTTCGACGGCTACCCGGAGCCGGACCGGGTGCCGCCGGACTGGGGGGCGTTCGGGGCCGGCGGCAAGGAGGGCGGGGCGACGGCCAGTCCGCGCACGCCCGGGTTCGTGCCCGAGTTCGGCGGCGGCTGGTTCGACCCGTGGGGCGGGTCCTGGTTCGACGGCAAGGGGTACGCCGAGGCGCGCCGGACCCGGGACGCGGCGTACGAGCGGCGCTTCTACCTCACCAACCTCGCCAACGGCATCACGCTGCACAACGTCTACATGACGTACGGCGGCACCTCGTGGGGCTGGCTGCCCGCGCCGGCGGTCTATACCTCGTACGACTACGGCGCCGCGTTCGACGAGGCCCGCAACGCCACCCCGAAGCTCGCCCCGATGCACCAGATCGGGCAGTTGCTGCGGTCCGTGCCCGACCTCGCCAAGCTGCGCCGGGCGAAGGCGGTGCGGGCGACCGACGCGCGGATGAAGGTCTACCACCTGACCAACCCCGACACCGGGGCCCACTTCTACGTCCTGCGCAACGACACGGGTGAGGCTCTCTCCTCGACGCTGCCTGACGCCGGGATCGACGAGCCGGTCACCGTCCCGGCCCGGGACGCCAAGCTGATCGCCGCCGGCCTGAACCTCGGGAAGCGGACACTGGTGCACTCCACCGTGCAGCCCATGGTGAGCCTGACCGCAGGGCGGCAGGACATCGCCGTGTTCGTGGGCCGCCGGGGCGAGATGGCCCAGGTCGTCCTGGAGTGCGCGGACGAACCGACGCCCATGCGGCTGGACGCGGAGCCCGCCTGGGCCTACAACCTGGGCAAGCTGTTCATCACGGCCCCGCTCGGCGCCGGCGGGCTGAGCCGGGTGCGGGTCGAGGGCGACGGTGTGGACACTCCGATACTGGTGCTGTTCGCCGACGACGCCACCGCCCTGCGGCTGTGGCCCCGCGAGACCCCGTCCGGCCCGCTCCTCGTCTACGGCCCCGCCCTGCTGCGGTCGGCCGAGCTGCGCGGCTCGACGGTCCACCTCACCGGCGACACCATCGGGCAGACCGGCCTGGAGGTGTGGGGGCCGCGCGGGATCACCCACGTCATCTGGAACGGGCGCCCGGTCGCCACCCGGATCAGCGCCTCCGGCAGCCTGCTGGCGCTGCGGCCGCTGCCGGGGGTGGTCCGGCCGGCCCTGCCCGCACTGGAGGGCTGGCGATGGCGGGCCGGGAACCCGGAGTCCGAGCCGGACTTCGACGACTCGGACTGGACGACGGCCGACAAGGAGACGACCTTCAGCAGCACGCCCGTGCCCGACGGGCAGCCCGTCCTGTTCGCCGACGACTACGGCTTCCACTACGGCGACGTCTGGTACCGAGGCGAGTGGAGCGGCGACGACGACATCGCGTCCGTGTCCCTCGCCTACAGCACGGGCACGCAGGGCCTGTTGATGGCGTGGCTGGACGGCGAGCCGCTGGGCACGCACCGGATGCCGGTGCCGGACAGGGACCGGGCACGACAGGGGACGTGGACCGCGAAGGCCGACTTCGACCTGCCGGAGAAGCTGCGGGAGAAGTTCCGCGAGGAGCGGGAGAAGGAACAGGAACAAAGTCGGGAGCAGGACGGGAAGCGTGAGAGGCACGTGCTGTCCGTGCTCGTGCGGCGGATGCAGCACGACATGGACGGCGAGGCGCGCGACACGCACAAGGCCGCACGCGGTCTGACCGCCGTCACCTTCGAGGGCGGCTCCCCCGAGGTGACGTGGCGTATCCAGGGCGCCGCCATGCCGGATCCCGTGCGCGGTCCGATGAACAACGGCGGGCTGCACGGGGAGCGCGAGGGCTGGCATCTGCCCGAGTACGACGACGGGAACTGGAAGGGCGCCGAGCTTCCCCGGTCCGAGCGGCGGCAGGGTGTCGCCTGGTACCGGACGGACTTCCGGCTGAACGTCGACCCCGGCGTCGACGCCTCGGTCGGGCTCGTCCTGGACGACGACCCGGGCCGCGCCTACCGCGTCCAGATCTTCCTCAACGGCTGGAACATGGGCCAGTACATCAACGACGTAGGCCCGCAGCACACTTTCGTTCTGCCGAACGGGATCCTGCGCACACGGGGTGCCAACACACTGGCGTTGGCGGTGTTGTCCGACGGAACCACACCGTCCGGGCCCGGGGACGTACGGCTGACACTGCTGGGCGCGGCGGCCGGAGGGGTGCCCGTCGAACCGGTGTGACCGGATCGAGCCGTCCTCGCGCATTGCCTTCTGCGGCCCGCTGGTTCACCGTGTTGACCCTTCAGCGCTGCCGACAGGGAGGGGAACCTGGTGCGCAGACGGCGGTTCATCAGCGGATTGGCCGGTGTCGGGGCGGGTCTGGGACTCGTCCCGGCGAGTGGCGGGCCGGTCGCGGCGGCGGCCGCCCGGGCGACCGGGGAGGCCCGTGCGTGGCAGGCCGTGCCGGCACCGGACGGCGCACCGGCCGCCCAGTTGCGGGACGTCGCCGCTGCCGGGCGCGGCCTGGCGTGGGCCGTGGGTGAGGAGGGCCGAAGCGGAGGCACCCTCGGCTCGCCACTGGCTCTGGTGTGGGACGGCACGGCATGGGCGCGGACCGGCCTCACCCACCTGGGTTTCCGCGGCTACCTGCACTCGGTCGCCGGGACCTGCGCCCGCTCGGCGTGGGCGATCGGCACCGACACGGCCGGCCGCACGCACCTGCTCGCCTGGGACGGCGGAACCTGGCGGGAGACCGACTTCCCCGGCCGGGGCGAATCCGGCACGTCCCTCACCGGCGTCGCGGTCGACCCGGGCGGCGGAGCCTGGTTCTCCGGGCGCACCTCGGACGGCCGGCTGCTCCTGCACCACGACGGCGGCGCCTGGACCTGGCTCCCCGCACCGTCGAGCGCGCCCACGGTCACTCCCTCGGGGGTCCAGCTCACCCCGCGCGGCGACGTCTGGCTGTACGGCGTCGGCATCGTCGCCCGCTGGAACGGCTCCGCCTGGACCGAGCTGCCCGCCTACCAGGGCATCCGCGCGAGCATCACGGGGCTGCTGCCGGTCGCCGACGACGACCTGTGGCTGGTCGGCTACGACTACGGGGTGGGCGGCCCGGTCGGCAAGCCCCCGGGCGTGCTGCTCCTGCACGGTGACGGCAGCACCTGGCAGGGCGTCACCGAACCGTTCGGCGTCGGCATGCTCAACGGCGTCGTCGCCGACGCGCGGGGCCGTCCCGACCGGATCGCCGGCTGGGACTTCTGGGACCAGACCCGGGCCCACTACCTGCGCTGGGACGGCACGGCCTGGGTGAGCGAGCGGGGGCCGGTGGCTTCGACCCCCGTCGTCATGAACGCCCTGGCCCGGGTGCCGGGTTCGGACGGCTACTGGGCGGTCGGGACGACCTCGACGTCGGCGTCCTCGGCCGCCCTGCTGCGCATCGAGCGCTGACCGGCGGCTGTCAGGCCAGCCGGATGACGTTCCAGGACAGCGGCTCCAGGACGGCGCCGAGCGTGCCGTCCCTCAGGGCCGTGCCGTCGACCGGGTGGGGAGCGACCCGCTCGGGGTCGTCGAGGGTGTTGCGGGCGTCGGGGTCGGCGTCCGCGAGGGCGCTGTGCTCGACGACCCGTGTCAGGTCGAGGCCGCTCAGGGCGACTTCGAGGGGCAGGGCGTCGGTGCGGCTGCGGTTGACGGCGAAGACGGTGACGGTGCCGTCCTCGGCCCGGACGGCGGTGGCGTGCAGGAGGTCGGTCTCGCCGTACTTCTTCGTCTCGTACGTCGGCGAGTCCACGCGGACGTCCAGGACCTGGCCGCGGCCGTGCTTCGACGCCTGGGCGAACGGGAAGAACGTCGTCTGCCGCCAGGCCGGGCCGCCGGGCTCGGTCATGATCGGCGCGATGACGTTGACGAGCTGGGCGAGGCAGGCGACCGTGACGCGGTCGGCGTGCCGGAGCAGGGCGATGAGGAGCGAGCCGAAGACGACCGCGTCCATGACGCTGTAGTTGTCCTCCAACAGGCGCGGGGCCTCGGCCCAGTCCCGCGCGCCGGAGTTCTCGATCTCGTGCCACTGCGAGATGTACCAGACGTTCCACTCGTCGAAGGAGAGGTTGATCTTCTTCTTCGACTTCAGCTTCGCGCCGATGTGGTCGGCGGTGGCGACCACGTTCTCGATGAAGGACTCCATGTCGACGGCGGAGGCCAGGAAGGAGTCGACGTCACCGTCCTCGGGCTGGTAGTAGGCGTGCAGGGAGATGTGGTCGACGAGGTCGTACGTCTCCTCCAGGACCGTCGCCTCCCAGGCGGCGAAGGTCGGCATGGACTGGCTGGAGGAGCCGCACGCCACGAGTTCGACGCCCGGGTCGATCTGGCGCATCGCGCGGGCGGTCTCGGCGGCGACCCTGCCGTACTCCTGGGCGGTCTTGTGGCCGGTCTGCCAGGGGCCGTC
Organism: Streptomyces tibetensis; assembly: GCF_007655005.1. Taxonomy (GTDB): domain Bacteria; phylum Actinomycetota; class Actinomycetes; order Streptomycetales; family Streptomycetaceae; genus Streptomyces; species Streptomyces tibetensis. The sequence continues at coordinate 253,673 of NZ_SZVW01000009.1, read as the reverse complement.
CATCTCGTTGCCCAGGCACCACAGCTTGATGCCGAAGGGGTCCTTGTCGCCGTGCGCGGCACGGAGGTCGGACAGGGCCGTGCCGGCGGGGTGGTTGGCGTACTCCTGGAGTTCGATGGCCTCGGCGACGCCACGGGTGCCGAGGTTGAGGGCCATCATGGGCTCCGCCTGGGGGCCGACCTTCTTCAGGAAGGCGATGTACTCGGAGAGGCCGAAGCGGTTGGTCTCGGTGGAGCGCCAGGCGAGGTCGAGGCGGCGGGGGCGGTCCTCGACGGGGCCGACGGAGTCCTCCCACTTGTATCCGGAGACGAAGTTGCCGCCGGGGTAGCGGACGGCGGTGACGCCGAGTTCGCGGACGAGGTCCAGGACGTCGGTGCGGATGCCGTCCTCGTCGGCGGTGGGGTGGTCCGGTTCGAAGATGCCGGTGTAGACGCAGCGGCCGAGGTGTTCCACGAAGCTGCCGAAGAGGCGGGGGTTGACCTCGCCGACGGTGAATGCCGGGTCGAGGGTGAAGCGGGCGGTGTGCATTGCTTGCCTTTCGAGGTTCAGTTTCGTCTGCGGGTTTGTGGGGGTTTGTCGCGCCCACGCGGCGGAGTCGCACATCGGGCACAGCCTCGCGCCCCTGACAGAAGGGCGCTATTGCCCTGCCAGGCCTGTGTGGGCCACGCCCGCCACGATCTGTCTCTGGAAGAACACGAAGACGATGATCAGGGGCAGGCCCGCCATCAGGCCGCCGGCCATGAGTTGGGCCCATTGGATGCCGTAGGAGTTCATGACGGTCGCGATGCCGTTCGGCATGGTCATCAAATCGGGGTTGTTGGTCACCATGTACGGCCAGAGGAAGTTGTTCCACGAGGCGATGAAGGTGAAGATGCCGACGGCGGCGAGGGACGGGCGGGAGAGCGGGAGGACGATGGTGAAGAAGACCCGCCAGCGGCCCGCGCCGTCGATGAACGCGGCCTCCTCCAGCTCCCGCGGGATGCCCTGGAAGAACTTGTAGAGGATGTACACCATCGCGGCGGGCGCGCACTGCGGCAGGATCATGCCCCAGTAGGTGTCGACCATCCCCATCTGCTGGACCGTGGTGAACAGCGGCACGCCGAGGACGGCGGGCGAGATCATCAGGCCTGCCATGACCAGGCCCATCAGGACGTTCTTGCCGCGGAACTCGGTGCGGGCGAAGCCGTAGCCGGCGAGGGCGCTGACGAGGAGCACCACGGACGTCACGCAGACCGAGACGACCAGGGAGTTCACGAACCAGTTGGTGATGTTGCCGGACTCGAACAGGGCCTTCCAGGCCTGGCCCGTCCAGTCCTTCGGGAGCCAGTGCGCCGGGACCTCCACCGCCTCGGTCTCGGACTTGAGCGAGGTGAACAGGCCCCAGGCGAAGGGGGCGAGGAAAACGACCGACACGGCCGTGCCGAGGAGGGTGAGCAGGATCTGGCTGGGCGTCCACGCCTTGGTGGTCATCGGGCGCTCTCCTCACGGTTGCGCAGCAGCCACATCCGGGCGAAGGCGACGGCCGCGATGATCACGAAGAAGATGACGGAGATCGCGGAGGCGTAGCCCACGCGGTAGCTGGTGAAGCCCTCTTCGAGGGTGAACTGCACGAAGGTGCGGGTCGACTCCTCGGGGCCGGGGCCGAAGTCCATCATCACCACGGCCTGGTCGAAGACCTGGAGCGAGGCGAGGATCTGCAGGGCGATGACGAGGCCGGTGATGTTGCGGAGCATCGGAAGGGTGATGTGGACCATGCGGTGCCAGGCGTTCGCCCCGTCCAGCCGGGCGGCCTCGTAGAGGTGGCCCGGGATGCCCTGGAGCGCGGCGAGGTACAGCAGGAAGCTGAAGCCGACCGTCCACCACAGGGTGGTGATGACGAGAGCGAGCATCGCGTACGACTTGTCGGTCAGCCAGGGCGTGTCGAGGCCGAAGACGTGGTTGACCATGCCGGTGCCGGGGTTGAACAGCCACTGCCACAGGTTGCCCGCGACGGTCGACGGCAGCAGGAACGGGGCGAAGAAGCACAGCCGCCACAGCCACTTGCCGCGTTCGATGTGGTGGGCCAGCATCGCGAGGAGGAAGGCGAGGACGGTGATGCACGGCACGACCAGGAGCGTGAAGTACGCGCTGTGGCCGAGGGAGTCCCACACCAGGGGGTCTCGAAGGGCCTCGCGGTAGTTGTCGAGGCCGACGAAGCTCGCGCCCTCGCCCGTGATGTTGGCGTCCGTGAAACTGAGGTAGACGCCTCTCAGGAGCGGCCAGATCACGAACAGGGCGAAGAGGAGCAGGAACGGGGCCACGAACCAGCCGCCGTGCTGGAAGCCCTGACCGCGGCGCAGGGTGGCGCTCGCGGCGGCGGTCTTCGCGCGTGCGGGTGCGGGTGCGGCGAGGGTCCGGGCGACAGCGGGGCCGGTCCGGGGGCTGGTCGTCATGCGGCCGCGCCTCCTTCCGCGGCGGTCATGCCGTCCATGGGGTTCTTCATGGCCAGCAACTGGGTGAGTGCGCCCTTCATCCGGCGGGCGGCGTTCTCGGGCCGGGTGGAGCCCATCGTCGAGGCGGCGACGATCGGGCCGACGCGCTGGGCGAGGATGCCGGTGGAGCCCGCGAACCACACCTTCGGCTCGGTGGCCTGGTGGTTCATGGCGGAGACGTATTCGCTCTGCGGGTCCAGCTCCTTGTACGCCGCTGTGGACAGCGTGGGCGTGTACGCGGGGATGTGGCCGCCGGCCGCCCACTGCCGGGCGTGGGTGACGACGTAGGCGGCGAGTTCGTGGGCGGCCTCGTTGGTGGCGCCGCCGCGGTCGGACTGGTGCGGCAGGACGAAGGCGTGCGACTCGGCGTGCGTGGCCTGCTTGCCGAAGACGGGCGGCAGCGGGGTCGCGCCGTAGTCGAGCTTCGCGCCGGAGTAGACCGGGACCGACCAGTTGCCCTCCCAGACGAAGGGGGAGCCGTTGATGAACTGTTCGGCGCCGGCGGGGCCCGCGAAGCCCGGGTCGGCGTAGCCGTCGGTGAGGTGCCGGCGCAGGAACGTGAGGACCTGGACGGCCTTGTCGGTGTCGAAGGTGACCTCGGTGTTCGCGGCGTTGAACCAGGTGCCGCCGAGCTGGGTGTAGAAGGCGACGAAGAACCACCACTGGAAGTTCTGGTCGTTGGCCCACAGGCCGATGGTCTGGAGCCCCTTCTTCGTGGCCCGCTTGGCCTCCTTGAGGACGCCGAACCACTCGTCGGCGGAGGTGACCGGCACGATCCGGCCGTCGGTGCCCAGCAGCCCGGCCTTCTTCAGCACGTCCTTGCGGTAGAAGCAGAGCTGGACGTGGATGTCGAGCGGGAGGGCGTAGAGCTTGCCGTCGACGACGGCGCGCTTCCACAGGGCGGGGTTGAAGTCCTCCTGGCGGACGCCGTACTTGGCCAGCAGGCCGACGTCCCAGGGGTCGAGGAGGCGGCCGGGTGAGAAGCCGGTGACGCGGCCCAGGTGCATGACGCCGAGGTCGGGGGCGCGGTTGCCCGCGGCGGCCATGGCGAGCTTGGTGTAGAAGGGGTTGCCCCACTGGAGGGTGGAGTCCTTGACGGCGATGTCCGGGTTGGCCTTACGGAAGGCGTCCAGCATCGCGATCATGTTGGAGCCGTCGCCGCCGCTGAAGAGGTTCCAGTAGCGCACGCGCGGGTGCGTGCCGGCGGCGAGTGCGTCGGCTCCGGTGCCGACCGCGGCGAAGCCGAGGCTGCCGGCGACGATGAGTCCGCCGAGCCCGCCGAGAAGCTGCCTGCGATTCAGGTCAGGTCGTCCCATGCCCTGCCCTTGCGATCGATGACGGAGGTGCGTTCGATATTTCGGATTGCGCTCGTCACTTCGAACGGGACCGTAAATTCGAAGCGCTTGCACGTCAATGGTCCGGCCCGACGTCGGTCGGGACTTTTCCGGACAGGAACGGTCGTTCCCCATGGAACATCGGACGTCGGATCGCATGACGCGCACACTTTCGGGCGCGTAGTCTCGGATGCGCCGGCGGGCCTCGGCCGGCGCCGAGAAGGGGGAGCGATGGACATCGCGGGCGCGCGGGTCAGGGCCGCCCGAGTCACCGCCGCGCTCAGGCGCTCACGCAGTGGCTCAGCCATGCGCGGCCTGGCCGCCGAGCTCGCCACCGCGGTCCGCAGGAGACCCCAACGCCCCACCGACGTACGGTCGCTGTGCCGGGCGCTGTGCGAGGAGATGAGCGCGCGGCGCGGCGGACGGCCCGTGGAGCTGCGGTTCGAGCGGTTTCCCGACGAGATAGAAGTGACCGGCCTGTGGGTGGAGTTCCAGGACTTCGACCTCGTCATCGTGGAGGAGCGGGCCGAGGCCGTGCAGCAGCTGGTCATCCTCGGGCACGAGCTGTGGCATCTGCACGCGGGGCACGGGCATCACCACGGGGTAGGTGCGGCGGCGGCCCACGCGTTCGCCGACCGGCCGGGGTGGGAGGACGTCGCGCTGGCGGTGGCCGCCCGCAACGGCTCCCGGGAGCGGGACGAGGCCGAGGCCGATGCCTTCGGACACCGGCTGGCGGCGGGGTGCCGGGCGCTGCTGCCGGGTGGGCGCGACCCGGACGTACCCCTCGAACCGGTGCAGCGGTCGCTGTACTACCGGGGGCCGCGAGGAGGTGCGGCACCGTGACGACGGTGGCGCTGACCCCGGCGGAGTTCGTCAACCAGTTCTATCCGAACTTCTGGTGGATCCCCGCGGGGGTCCTGGCCGCCGCCCTGGCCATCAAGCTGCCGAGCATCATCCGGCTCTGGAAGGACCCGATGCTGCGCGCGGTCGGCGGGCTGCTGCTGCTCGCCTGCGCGGTGTTCGTCTTCGTCGCGCCGTCGACGATCGCCCGGGTCAACCGGCTCACCGGGGTGGCGAACTTCTCCGGCCCCTGGGTCTACTCGCTGCTCACCGCGTTCTGCGCCTTCTGCCTGCTGCTGATCATCTCCTGGCGCAACGGCCTGTCCGACCGTTCGGACCGCACCCGGCGCGCGATGCGCGGGGTCGTGGCGGTCTACTCGGGTGTGATCGTCGCGATGTGGGTGCTGTTCGCTCTCGCGGACGTGCCGGTGGAGCGGCTGCGGGATCTCGACACGTACTACGCGAACACCCCGTACATGCGCGAGGTGATCGTGCTGTACCTGCTCGCGCACACCGTGGCCGCGCTGGTCACCAACGGGCTGATCTGGAACTGGGTCCGCACGGACGGCCTCGACTCGCTGCTGCGCTGGGGGCTGAAGTTCCTGGGCGTGGGCTACGCGGCGCAGTTGCTCTTCGACGCGGCCAAGATCAGCGCCGTGGCGGCCCGTTGGGCCGGGCGGGACGTGGACTGGCTGAGCACCGCCGTCGCCCCGCCGCTCGCCTGCCTGTCCGCCGTGCTCATCGCGGTCGGCTTCATCCTCCCGCACGCCGGGCAGTACCTGCACGGCCGCTGGCACGTCCGGCTCGCGCACCACGAACTGCGCCCGCTGTACCTGCTGATGAGAACGGTCAACGGCGAAGGGGTCCCGTTCCTGCTGCGCGCGACGCCGGAGCTGCGCCTGGTCCGCCGGGAGACCTTCATCCGCGACGTACTGCTGCCGCTCGCCCGGCACATCGACGAGGACCGGCGCGAACGGTTCCACGACGCCGCCCTCGCCCTCGGCCACCCGCCCGACCGGGCGAAGGCACTGGCCGCCACCGCGGCGATCCTCGACGCGGCCGACGCCAGGAGCCGGGCACGGGAGGACGACGGCACCGGTGCCCGTGACACCACGGACCTGCTGCGCGAGATCGGCGCCGTGTCCCGGGCCCTGCGCCGCACGGAGGACCTCCGGGCGATCCGCGCCCTGGCGCGTGACCACACGGACGGCCGGTCGCTCACCGGCTGACGACGGCCCGGGCCGCTTCGGGCGCTCTCGAGGGTCGCGGCCGGTGCCTCGCCGGACCCGGTGCGCGGACGAGACCCGCACGGAAGGCCGCGGACACGGAACGTGAAGGTACGGTGAGAGCCGTCCGGGACGAGGCCCGCATGGCTCGAAACCGCTGTCGGCGCACGGGTGTTGCGCGCCGCACGGCTGTGGCCGGGCGTCGGGGAATGCCCGCAGGGCAAAGGAGCCTTCATGGCTGAGTGCGAGGAGTCGCATGTCGCGTAGAGCTGTCGTCATCGGTGCGGGTCTGGCCGGCATGCTGGCCGCGGCGGCCCTGTCCGCCGTCGCGGACGAGGTGGTCGTGCTCGACCGCGACGATCTGCCCGCGGGGCCGGAGCACCGCAAGGGCCTGCCGCAGGGACGTCACGCGCATCTCCTCATGGCCGGCGGTCTGGCCCCCATGGAGGAATTGGTGCCGGGGGTGAGCATGCGCAAGCACCTGCTCGCCGCCGGTGCGCACGAGATTCCGCTCGGCTCGGGCATGGTCGCCCTCACGCCCGAGGGCTGGCTCCGGCGCTGGCGTCACCCCGGACCGCACATGCTGACCTGCACCCGGGCCCTGCTCGACTGGGCGGTGCGGGGCGCCGTGCTGGACAGCACCGGGGTGGTGATCCGCAAGGCGCGGGTGCTGGAGCTCACCGGGTCGCGGCAGTGTGTGACCGGGGTGCGCCTCTCGACCGACGCCGGGGAGGAGGAACTCGCCGCCGACCTCGTGGTGGACGCGAGCGGACGTGGTTCGCGGATCGTGACCTGGCTGGCGGGGCTGGGCGTCGACGAGGTGCGCGAGAAGACGGTGGACGCCGGCCTGGTGAACGCCACCCGTCTCTACCGCACTCCCGAGGGGGCCGGGCGTTTCCCGCTGACCATGGTGCAGGCCGATCCGTACCAGGGGCGGCCCGGCCGCAGCGGCATGGTGCTGCCGATCGAGGGCGACCGCTGGATGGTCAGCCTGGCCGGCACGCGGGGCGGCGGCGAACCGCCGTCCGACCCGGACGCGTTCCTCCGGTACACCCTGGACCTGCCCGACCCCGTCGTGGGCCGGCTGATATCCGGCGCGGAACCGCTCACCGACGTCCATGTCAGCCGCAGCACCAGCAATCACCGCCGGTACCTGGAGAAGGTCCGCTCCTGGCCCGACCGCCTCGTCGTCCTCGGTGACGCCCTGGCCACGTTCAACCCCGCCTACGGGCAGGGCATGTCGGTGGCCGCGCTGGGCGCCCGGGAGCTGGCCCGGGAGCTGCGGCGGTCCTCCTCCGGCCTCGGCGAGCCCGGGCTCGCCCGGCGCGTGCAGCGGCGGGCGGCGAGGCCGGTGGAGTCCGCGTGGACGATGGCGGTGAGCCAGGACGTCTGGTACCCCGGGACGCGTGGGGGCTCGCCCGGCCTCGCCGACCGTCTGGTCACCGCCTACACCCGTCGCATGATCCGCACGGCGACCGGTTCGTACACGGCGGCGTCGGCGCTCTGGGACGTGATGAGCATGACGACGGGGCCGACGCGGCTGCTCCGGCCCTCGACGGTCCTGGCGACGCTGAGCGGACCGCCGTTGCCGGCGGCGGTGGGGGCGCCGCTGACGGAGGAGGAGCGGACGGTGCTGCGCCGGCTGGACCGGACGGGAGGGTGAGGGCGGTGGCGCCCCCACCGCCGTAGGAGCGGGCGGCGAGCACGACGGGCCGCCCGACGCCCTCGACGGCGGTCCGGTCCGGTACCCGCGCGCCCCGTCGGCGTCCTCGCGTGCGGGCGTCCCGGGGGCGAGGCCGTCCCGGGACGCGTCCGCCACTCGCTCCTGTGCCTCTCCTCGTCAGCCGGCGAACGCGGGCTGGGGCAGTCCCTTGCCCGCTCCCGGCACCACGAACAGGGATCCCGCCAGTGCGGGCGGGTCGGTCAGCCCCACCCGGGCCGTCGTCACGTACAGGTCGCTCAGCCCGTCCCCGCCGAACGCACAGGCCGTCACCAGCGGCACCGGCAGCTCGATCACCCGGTCCAGCTCACCGTCGGGCGTGTACCGCCGCACCGCCGAGCCCTGCCACAGGGCGACCCACACGCACCCCTCGGCGTCCACGGTCAGCCCGTCCGGGAAGCCCGCGCTCTCCTCGATCTCGGCGAGGGTCCGGCGCCCGGTGATCCGCCCGTCCGCGTGGTCGAAGACGTCGAGGCACCTGGTCGGGGAGTCGACGTAGTACATGAGGCGTCCGTCGGGGCTCCACCCCGTGCCGTTGCTGACGGCCACGTCGTCGAGCACGACCTCGGCCGTGCCGTCCCCGGTGAGGCGGGACAGCGTGCCGCCTCCCGGCGCCTCGTCGTAGCGCATCGTGCCCGCCCACAGCGCGCCGTCGGGTGCGACGGCGGCGTCGTTGGCACGGCGGCCCGGGACCGGCTCGTGGTGGAGCCAGCGGAAGGCACCGTCGGGGTCGAGGAGGCCGACCCCGTCGCGCAGGTTCAGCACCAGTCCGCCGCCGGCGCGCGGCTTGACGGCGCCGATGTGCTGTTCCGTGCGGCGCAGGGTGCGGCGCCCGGTGGCCGGGTCGTAGGTGTGCAGGCGGGAGCCCAGGATGTCGATCCACAGCAGCCGGCCGGTCGCCGCGTCCCAGGTCGGTCCCTCGCCGAGTTCGGCCTCGGCGCGCACCGCGACCTCGTACGGCGTCGTCATGCCACGCTCCGGTGACCGAGGTGCTCGGACAGCTCGGCGGCGCCCTTGACGGCGAGCTGCTCCAGCTCGGCCCGGCGCTCCTCGCTCCAGCGGATCATGGGCACGGAGATCGACAGGGCGGCGACGACCTGCCCGGTGCGGTCGCGGACCGGCGCGGCCACGCAGGACACGTCCGGGTTGGACTCGCGGTTCTCCACGGCCAGGCCGCGCTCACGGATCTCGGCCAGGGCCTCGCGCAGGGCGGCCGGGTCGGTGATGCTGTTGGGGGTCATCGCGACCAGCTGGGCGCTGTCGGGGATGCGCGCGGTGAGCTCCGGCTCCGGGAGGGAGGCCAGCAGCATCTTGCCGACGGAGGTGCAGTGGGCGGGCAGCCTGCGCCCGGCCGCCGACACCATCCGCACGGCGTGCGTGGAGTCGACCTTGGCGATGTAGATGACGTCCGTGTCCTCGAGGATCGCCACGTGCACGGTCTCGTCGCAGGTCTCGGCGACGGACCGGGCGACCTGCTGCCCCTCGGCCGCGAGGTCGAGCTGCTCGGAGTAGCGGGCACCGAGCTGGTACGGGCGCACGCCGAGCCGGTAGCGTCCGGGCTGGCCGGGCACCGGAACGATGTACTTCCGGGCGGCGAGCGTGGTGACCAGCTCGTGCACGGTGGTGCGCGGCAGCTGGAGCCGGCGCACGATGTCGGGGGCGGAGAGCGTACCGTCCCCGTCGAGAAAGAGCTCGAGAATGTCGAGAGCCCGGGTCACGGCTGGTACGAGGCGTCCCACGACCGGCCCCCTCCCTTATATGTCTCAGGCGCCTGTGTTCCGGATCCCGATGTTCGAGATATCAACAGGCGATCGGCATGACGAACACAGGCTAGCCATAGAGGTTTGCCCGGGCAATGGGCGCAGGCCCGGCGAGCGGAAACCCACGAGCACCCCACGTGCACGTGGTGTGCACATTAAAGTGCCGTGTGTGCGGCACGTCACAGGTGTCGCAGAGGTGGGGGGATTTCTGTGCGTGACATGACCATGGGCTCGAACGTGTCCTTAGCGGCCCTGAGCGAGAACGTAGGCTCCGCGATCGTGAGTCTGGGCTGGTCCAGCCCGACCGGCGAGGGCGATGCCGACGTGTCCGTCCTGCTGCTGAACGGCGACGGCAAGGTACGCAGCGACGCCGACTTCTACTTCTACAACAACCCGGTGGCCGCCGACGGCAGCGTGCAGTTGCTCGGCAAAGAGCCGACCGGGGACGGCAGCGAGGACCGGATCAGCTTCGACCTCACCGCGGTTCCGGCCGAGGTGGAGCGGATCGTCGTCGCCGCGAGCCGCTACGAGGGGGCGCGCTTCGGCGAACTGGACGACCTGAAGGTGACGCTGGCCGACGCGGGCGGTGAGAGCCTCCTCCGGTTCGTCATCGAGGACGCCGGCCAGGTGAGCGCGATCATCTTCGGTGAGCTGTACCGGAGGGGCACGGAGTGGAAGTTCCGGGCCGTCGGTCAGGGCTACGAGAGCGGGCTGGCGGGGCTGGCGACCGACTTCGGCGTCGACATCGAGGACGACGAGACCGAGCCCGCGACGGAGGTGGCCGAGGAGATGGCCGCCGGCACCGCCGACGCTCCGCCACCGGCGACACTGGAGGCCGTTCCGGCACCGCGCCCACCGGCCGAGGAGATGGCCGGGCCGAAGAAGCGGACAGCCCGGCCCCGGACCGCCAAAAAGAAGGTCACACCACCCAGGCCGCCCGCCAGGAGCCTCGCGGAGAACGAGTCCTGGAGGCAGGCTCGCCTCTTTCCGGTGTCAGCGCTGAAGAACGACCGGGACCGGGAGACGCGGGCCACGTCGGTGCTGCTGTCGGTGATGGCCCAGGTGCCCCGGTTCGGCAGACGCATCACCGCTCCCTTCGGCGCTCCGTCCGGGCGGATGGAGACGTTCACCGAAGTCTCCCTGCCGCACGGCGACACGCCCCGGCGCCCGGACGGGGTGATCCGCGTCGAGCGCGCCGGCAAGCTGTGGACGGCACTCGTCGAGACCAAGACCAACGGCAACCCCCTCAAGTCCGACCAGGTGCAGGCCTACATGGACATCGCGGCCCGGCGTGGCTACGAGGCCGTGATCACCCTGTCGAACGATGTCGCACTGGAGGGCAGCCCGCTGGTCGACGTGAAGGTCGACCGGCGCCGCAAGCACCAGGTGGCGCTCTGGCACCTGTCGTGGGCCGAAGTGGCCCACCAGGCCCAGATGCTCATCCGGCACGAGGGCGTCGGCAACGCGGCGCGCACCTGGTTGCTGCAGGATCTGCTGCACTACCTCCAGCACGACAACTCCGGCTGTCACGGCTTCCAGAACATGGGCGCGGCCTGGGTCCCGGTACGCAACGGGATCAACGACGAGACCCTCTGCCACGGCGACCCGCGCGCCCTGGAGGTCGTGGAGAGCTGGGAGCGGCTCGTCCGGCAGGTGTGTCTGCGGCTCGGGGGCGAGCTCGGGCAGAAGGTGCTTCCCGCCCAGCGCACCCGGCGGGGGACCGATCCCGGGGCCCGCCGCGCCCGCCTCGCCGACCAGCTGTGCGGGGAAGGCCGGCTCCAGGCGGAACTGCGTGTCGAGGGGGCGCCCGGCCTGCTCACCATCAGCGCCGATCTGCGGACCGCCAAGCTGCGCACGTCGGTGGAGATCCCGGCACCCGAGCAGGGCTACCCCCTGACCTGGGCCAAGCGTCTGGTCCGCCGCCTCGCCGAGGCACCGGCGGACCTGCACGTGGAGACCCTGGTGGAGGGCGAGACGGGCGGCCCGCGGGGCACGCTGGAGCGGCTGCGTCCCGAACCCGCGGACCTGCTCCCGAAGGACGGCTCGACCCGCATCACCGGATTCCGCCTGTCTCTCTTCAAGGGCATGGGGAGCGGCCGCGGCAGCGCCGAGTCCGGCTTCATCCGCAGCGTCGACGACGCCGTGCACCGCTTCTACACCTCCGTGGTGGCGCACCTGGACGCCCCGGCTTCCGGGCGCCCCGCGGGGACGGAGCGGGCCACGGTGTGACGCCGGGGCGGCGGTGGTCGTCCCCGGGTGAGCCGGTCGGCTCACCGCCGCCGCTTCGCCCCCAGCTCCCCCCTCAACCGCTGTGCCCGCAGCACCAGTTCCAGTTCGAAGCGGCGGTCCGGGTCGTCTATCTCGTCGCCCCACAGCTCGCGGATCTGGCGCAGGCGGTAGCGGACCGTCTGGGGGTGGACGCCCAGGCGGGTGGCGACCTCCGGGGCGCCGCCTCGGGTCTCCAGCCAGGCCAGGAGGGTTTCGGCGAGGCGGCGGCCGTGCGTGGGGCCGCAGTGGGTCAGGGGGGCCAGGCACCTGAGTGCCAGGTCGTCGATGAGCTCCTCGGGCTGGAGGAGGACCAGGGCCTCGGTGTGTTCGGTGCAGTAGAGGACCTCTCCGGAGGGCAGCAGGTCCCGTTCCATCAGTCGGACCGCCGCCTCCGCCCAGCGCAGCGACTTCGCCGCTTCCTTGAGCGGGACCGGTGGGCCGATCGCGCCGGACCAGCCGGCCAGGGCCCGGTGCATGAGCTCGGGGCGGCCCGCCGCGTCCGGCTCGGGCACGACCATGCGCGGCTGCTCGTACTCCATGTCGAGCAGGACGCCCTGGCCGACCGCGGGGGCCATCGCCTCGCGGGCCGGGCGGAGCAGCACGCCCACCGCGACCTTGGCCGGTAAGGGCCAGCCGATGCGGGCGGCGCGTTCGGTCAGGGCCTCGGAGGGGTCGCCGCGGTGGTGCTCGGCGAGCAACAGCTCCATCAGGCGGCGTTGCAGGCGCAGGCGTTCGCCGGCCTGGCGGGCCGCGGCCTCGGCGTAGCCGCGTACGGACTGGTCGACCAGGCCGTCCAGGTACTCGTAGCCCGCGTCGACGAGTTCGTACATCGCCGGGGGCGGGATCTCCACGCGCTGGCCGATGTCGGCGAAGCGGCGCCAGGCCAGCCGTACGCCCATGCGGTAGATGGCCTGGAGAGAGTCGAGGGAGCGGCCGTCTCTGCCCTCGCCACGGCCGAAGTCCTGGAAGACGCCGGGCGGGACGGTCGGGCGTCCCTCCGAGTGCTCCAGGTGCTGCACGAACACCTCGATGGCGCGGCGGATGCCGACCAGGGCCATCGGCTCGCCGGAGTCGTCGAGGACGACGGGCAGGTGCGGGTACTCGCGCTGGATCTCACGGAGGATCTCCTCGGCGAGTGCGGGTGCCTCGGCCATGGCGATGGCGGCGAACCGGCGTACCTGGAAGCGCGGTACGTCGTGCCAGGCCGAGCGCGTCGTGACGGCGGCGGTGCGGGCGGCCGTCATCGTCAACTCCCCTGGCCGGCTCGCTCGTACGTGATCAGGGGGGTGTTCGGCTGGTCGGGTGTGGCTTGGAGCAGCGCGACCACGCCCAGCGCGGCGCCCACGGCGAGGGCGGCGGCGAGCGCGACGGTCAGCGCGGCAGCGAGCAGTCTGGACATCGCAGGGTCAGCCTCTCTGTCCGGATTCGCCCGGAGATCGTCCGGAGGTTGCCCCACCCCGGGCACCCCGTCCCTGCCTGTCGCGCCCAGTCTCGACAAGCATTGACACCCCGTCAAGAGCGGCCTACGGTTCCCGGCCCAGCCGCACGTGCGCATCCCGCCGCCGTGCCGGCCCTCTCGTACGTCGAGCCGTCCCAAGCCACTGGAGTGCCCGGATGCGCCGTACAACCTCTCCCTTTTCCCTGGTCCTGCTGGGTCTCGGCACGTTCCTGCTGGTGCTGGCGCCGCTGCTCGCCTGGTACGTGGAGCCGCGTGCCGCGGTGAACCCGATCGACATCGACACCACCGCCGTCTACACCGGCCGGGGCAGCGTCTTCGACACCGACCGGATCGAGACGGTGCCCGACCGGAAGATCACCGTGACCCAGCGGGTGCGGGGCAACGTCGAGGACAGCGAACGCAGCGGCACCGCCGTCTGGGACGTGACGACCACGGTCGACACCGACAAGTCCCTGCCGGCCGCCGATCCGCACGACGCGCTGGACTTCGTCCCCCACCGTTGGGTGATGGACCGGAAGACCACGCGGCCGGTGCACTGCTGTGGGGAGAAGCCGTACATCGAGGGCGAGGCGTATCTGAAGTTCCCCTTCGACGTGCAAAAACGCTCCTACCAGTGGTGGGACAACACCCTCGGCGACACGGTCGTGCTGCGCTACCGCGGCACCGCGAAGATCCAGGGCTACACCGGCTACAGGTTCACCGGCTCCGTGCCGCCGACGAGGACCGGCACGCGCATGGTGCCGGGCAGCCTCGTGGACCAGCCGAACCGGCCGCAGGTGCTGGCCGAGGAGTGGTACTCCAACCACGGCTTCGAGCTGGTCGTGGACCAGGCGACGGGCCGTGTGATCTACGCGCAGACCGGCCCGCGGCGGACCCTGCGGGCGCCGGGCGGGAAGAAGGACGCGGCGGTACTGCTGGACAGCCGGAAGGTCTCGTTCACCACCGCGACGCAGAAGGAAGCGGTCCGGCAGGCGAAGCGGGACAGCGGGCAACTGCGGCTGGTGGGCACGACGCTGCCGATCGGAGCCGCGGCGGCCGGCTTCCTGCTCGCCGTGGTGGGTGGCGTTCTCGTGGCGCGTGGGCGGAAGGAGCCGGAGAACCCCGTTCCGGCGCAAACTTCCGATACGCCCCAGCCCACCCTCACGATGTGATGTGACGTCAGCTCCAACAAAGCCCGAAATTGTCACGTCGGTGAGTAGCCGTGGCGAACGTCCGGGCGAAAACTGTCCAACCCCACCCGAGCACACCCCGTCCACACTCCCCTCCCAGGAAGAGCTCAGGCCCCCCACAGGCCGCCCCCTGCGACGACCAGACCCCCCACGATTTCCCCACGCTGAGTTCCGCACCCCGAGACGAGTTGGAGCACCCATGCCCCAGCACGTACCGTCCAAGCTGCGCACCGCATCCCCCAGCGCGCAGCACCCCCCGGCGCTCCCCCCACCTCCGCGCCGGATCGTCTTCCTCGCCCATCGTGATCTGGGCAACCCGTCCGCCGGCGGCTCCGAGCTGCTGGTCGACCGGCTCGCCGACGGCCTGACCCGCCTGGGCCATGAGGTGACCCTGCTGTGCGGCGGGCCCGCGGCCCTCCGCGACTATCGCGTCGTGTCCGCGGGCGGCCCGTACGGGCACTACCTGCGCGCGAGATCGGCCTTCACGCGCCGGGTCGGCGACTGCGATCTGCTGGTGGAGGTGTGCAACGGCATGCCGTACCTGGCGCCGCTGTGGCACCGGGGACCCACGCTGACCCTGGTCAACCACGTCCACACGGATCTGTGGAAGATGCGCTTCGGCGGACCGCTGGCACCGGCGGCACGGGTCGGCCGAAGACTCGAACACTGGGCCCTGACCGGGGCGCGGCAGCGGAACCTGCTCGTCGCCGTGTCCGCCTCGACCGCCCACGCGCTGCGCACGATCGGCGTCGAGCGAGACCGGATCAGGGTGGTGCACAACGGGGTCGAGGAGCCGGGCCCGAGGGCCGATCGCTCGGCCGAGCCGTTGTTCGTCGCCATCGGGCGGCTGGTCGAGTACAAGCGGGTCGATCTGCTGCTGCGGCTCTGGGAGCGGGTGCGGCCGGTGACCGGCGGCCGGCTGGTGATCGTCGGTGACGGGCCCGAGCGGGAACGTCTGGAGCGGCTCGCCGGTCCGGGTGTGGAGTTCACCGGGTATGTGACGGAGGCCGAGAAGCACCGACTGCTGTGCGCGGCCTGGCTGTTGCTGCACCCCTCGGCGGTGGAGGGGTGGGGTCTCGTCGTGACGGAGGCCGCGGCCCGGGAGACACCGAGTGTGGCCTTCGACGTGCCGGGGCTCAAGGATTCCGTGGTGGACGGCGAAACCGGCGTCCTCGCGCGCGGTGAGTCCTCGTTCGCCGCGGCCTGGTGTGCGCTGACCCTGTCCGGGCGGCAGCGGGAGCTGATGGGCAAGGCGGCCCGGGAGCGGGCGGCGCAGTTCCGGTGGGACCGGACGGTCCGGCAGTTCAGGGCCGTCGCCACGGAGGCGGTGAAGGGCTGGGCCCCGTGACACCGTTCCCGCCCCCGCGCGGCGGAGCCGCACCCGTCACCGCCCCGCGTCCGGGGGAAGGCACCTCCCGGCGCCTCGGCTGGAAGGATCCGTCGTTCCGGCGCTCCCTCGCCCTGTTCCGCGCGTTCCGCCACGAGCAGGACGACCCCGAGGCCTGCTACTCCCTGCTGGCCCGCGACGCCGTCGACCAGGTCGAGGCCTACGACGGTCCCGTCGCCGGGCGTACCGTCCTCGATGTCGGTGGCGGCAGCGGGTACTTCACCGAGGAGTTCCGGCGCCGCGGGGCGAACGCGTTCCTCTTCGAGCCCGACCCGGCCGAGCTCGGCGGGAAACCCCCTGCCGCGGCGGTCGTCGCCGACGGGTACCTGCTGCCGCTGAGGGACGGCGTCGCGGACGTCACCTTCTCCTCCAACGTGCTGGAGCACGTGGCCGATCCGGAGACGTTCCTCAGTGAGCTGGCCCGGGTGACGCGGCCCGGCGGGCTGATCTACGTGTCGTTCACCAACTGGCTGTCGCCGTGGGGCGGGCACGAGTGGGCCCCGTGGCACTGGTTCGGCGCCGAGCGGGCCCGGGCCCGCTACGTGCGGCGGACGGGCAGGCCCGCGAAGCACACCCTCGGCGAGAACCTGTTCGCGGTGCACATCGGCTCCACCCTGCGGCAGGTGCGCGCCCGGGACGACGTCACCATCGTCTCGGCGCGCTCCCGCTACTGGCCGTTCCTCGCGGAGGCCGTCGTCAAGGCGCCCGGCATCCGCGAGTTCGCCACCTGGAACCTCCTCCTCATTCTGCGGCGGTGTCCTTCATGACAACCACGGTCCAGGCTCCTCCCCCGGCAGCCGTCCCCACCACCGCGACCACCGCGGGCCCGCCCGAGGGCCCGCGGTCGCGGCGCTGGCTGCTGGGTTTCTGGGCCGTGGTGTTCGTGTTGTTCCTCGCGGTACAGCCGGGGCGGCAGACCTTCGACACCAAGCTCGGGGTCACGGTCGATCCGGGACAGTTCCTCGCCGATCTGGGCCAGTTGTGGCACGACCGGGCCGGGTTCGGCGGGATCCAGGACCAGTACGTCGGCTATCTGTGGCCGATGCTGCCGTTCTACTGGCTGTGCGACCTCGTACGGCTGCCGGTGTGGCTGGCGGAGCGGCTGTGGCTGTCGCTGATCGTGTCCGTCGCCTTCTGGGGTGCGTTGCGGCTGGCGGAGCGGCTGCGGGTGGGCAGCGGGGCGTCCCGGCTCCTGGGGGCCGTGGCCTATGCGCTGTGGCCGGTGTTCACCACCGTCATCGGGTCGACCTCGGCCGCGGCGCTGCCCGGGGCGTTCCTGCCGTGGGTGCTGCTGCCGCTGACGAACGAGCGGTACGCCGCCCGGGTCGCGGCCCTGCGGTCGGCGCTGCTCGTGCCGTTCATGGGCGGGGTGAACGCGTCGGCGACGCTGGCCTCCCTGCTGCCGGTCGGGCTGTACCTGCTGTCCCGGCCGCCCGGCCCCCGGCAGCGCAAGCTGATCGCCTGGTGGGCCCCGGTCGTGCTCGTGGTGACCGCCTGGTGGTGGGTGCCGCTGCTGCTGCTCGGGGTCTACGGCGAGAACTTCCTCCCCTATATAGAGACCGCGCGGACGACCACGGACACCATGTCGGCGACCGAGGCGCTGCGCGGCGCCGGGAACTGGGTCGCCTATCTGCACCTCGGTGAGGCGTGGCTGCCGGCCGGCTGGGCCGTGGCCTCCTCCGTGATCGTGATCCTCTGCTCGGCCCTCGCGGCCGGACTCGGGCTCGCCGGACTCGCCCGGCGGGACATGCCCGAGCGGCGGTGGCTGGTGCTGACGGTGCTGGTGGCCGCGCTGGTGCTGCTCGCCGGGTACGGCGGGGCGTTCGGAGCGCCGTTCCACGGGGTCGTGCAGGGCTGGCTGGACGGGTGGCTGTCGCCGTTCCGGAACATCTACAAGTTCCAGACCGGTGTGGCGCTGGCACTCGCACTGGGACTGGCCCATCTGGTGGGGGTGGCCGCCGAGCCGCGCGGGGCCCGGCAGGTGCGCGGCCGGCGCTTCGCCCCGCTGGTCGCGGCCGTGCTGATCCTGCCCGGGCTGCTGTGGCCGTACCTCAACGGATCGATCCTCAACCCGGGTTCGTTCCAGAAACTCCCCACGTACTGGCAGGCCACGGCCGACTGGCTGGAGAAGTACTCGCCCGACTCGCGTGCCCTGGTCGTCCCGGCGACCGCGCACGGCCTCTACACCTGGGGCTCCCCCGTCGACCAGCCGCTCGACGTGCTCGCCGAGTCGCGGTGGGCGCAGCGCGACTACGTGCCCTTCGGCACCCCCGGCAACCGGCGCGCGATGGACGCCGTCGAGCAGGCGCTGCTGTCCGGGGCCGAAGTCCCGGGTCTGGCCGACTACGTGAGCCGGGCCGGGCTGTACTACGTCGTCGTACGCAACGACCTCGACCCCGACCAGATCGGTTACGTGCCGACCGCGACCGTCAAGCGCACCCTCGAACAGTCGGGGTACGAGCGGGTGACGGGGCTCGGGCCGGTGATGACCGGCGGCCGGATCGCGCAGGACGCGCCGCTCCAGGTCGAGGGGCTGTATCCGCGGCAGCGGGCCGTGGAGATCTACCGGCCGACGGGTGAGGACGTGGTCCGGCCGGGACAGGCCGGGCTCGCCCCGGTCGCCGACACGGCCGTGGTGTCCGGCGGGCCGGAGGCGCTGCTGCCGCTGGCGGAACGGCTGCGCGGGCGGGCGACCGTCCTGACCGGCGACAACCACCCGGGGCTCGGCACCCCGGCCGTGCAGGTGCTCGGTGACGGGCTGCGGCGGGCGGACACCCGGTTCGGGCTGGTCAACGCCGGTACGTCGTACACGTACACGCGCGACGAGCGCAACGCGCCGGACGCGTTGCAGGACCCGGGCGACAAGCCGCGCCAGATCCTGCCCACCGAGGGCACCGGTCACCAGACCGTGGCCGAACTGCGCGGCGCCCGCTCGGTGTCGGCGTCCTCGTACGGCAACTGGCTGTTCCATCTGCCCCAGTACGACCCGGTGAACGCCTTCGACGGCAACCCGCGCACCGCGTGGGCGGAGGGCGCGCCGGACACGCCGGACGGGCAGTGGCTGCGCATCGGCTTCACCGGCCGCTACGACATGCCGGCCTCCTTCAAGGTCACTCCGCTGCCGCAGGAGAGCGTGCGGGCGGCGGCGACGAGGGTCCGGGTGGAGACCGAGAAGGGCGAGCGGACGAGCTTCCTCCAGCCGAACGGCACGACCCAGCGGGTCAAGGCGCCCGAGGGCACGACGCGGTGGATGAAGCTGACCATCGTGGACTCCGTGGAGCGCAGGGCCGGGCTGACCGGCGCGGGCTTCTCCGAGATCGACCTGCCGGACGTGCAGGTGACACGGCTGCTGCGGCTCCCGGCGGACGCCCAGGACGCCACGTCGGCCGCGACCGTCGTCTCCCTGCACCGCGCCTCCGACCCCACGGGCCTGTCCCCGGCCGGCACCGAGGCGGGCCTGCACCGCCGCTTCACCACCCCGGCCGCCGGGACGTACGAGGTGAAGGCGAGCGCGGTGCCCGTGCCGGGCGCGGAACTCGACGAACTGCTCTACGAGGTCGCGCCCGAGCAGCAGGCCCGGATCGTCGCCACCGCCGACTCCACGGCGAGTCTCGGCGCGGGCCTCGCGGCACGCAACCTCACCGACGGCGACCTGACGACGGCGTGGATCGCGGGCGACCGGCCGACGATCCACCTGCGCTGGGAGGGCAAGCAGCCGGTCGGCGAACTGGTCCTCGCCCCCGCGGGCGGTCTGTCGGCCCGCGCGTCCGAGGTGCACATCAGCTCCCCGGACGGCGCGGCCATCGCCGGAGCCGACAAGAACGGCTGGGTCCGCTTCCCGCCGATCACCACCGACCGGCTCGACATCACGATCACCGAGACGGCCCCCCTGACCCTGCACAACCCGGTCGCCGACGAGGACCTGCGCCTCCCGGTGGGCCTCACCGAGGCGTACGTCCCGTCCCTCGACCAGTACCGCACCCCGCAGCCGGACGGCACCCGGAAGTTCTCCCTGCCCTGCGGCAAGGGCCCGGTGGTGGCGCTGGACGGCGAGCTGTACCGGACGGGCGCGAAGGGGACCGTGCGGGACCTGGTCGAGCGGCGGGGCGTGGAGGTGACGCTCTGCCAGGAGGGCCGGGACGACACCGGGGTGCGGCTGGACGCCGGTGAGCACCGCCTGGAGGGCGGCGACGCGGGCCCGCTCGCGCTCACGGACGTGACGCTGACCCGCGGCACGGTCCCCGAGGCCGCAGCGGCCGGGCGTGACCTGCGGATCCGGGACTGGCTGGGCGACCGGCGCACAGTGACGGTCGGCTCGGGCGCGGCCTCGTACCTGACGACGTACGAGAACTTCAACGACGGCTGGCGGGCCACGCTGAACGGCAAGGAGCTGACCCCGGTGCGGCTGGACGGCTGGCAGCAGGGCTGGCGGGTCCCGGCCGGGGCGGGCGGCGAGGTCACGCTGTCCTACGAGCCGGCCACGACGTACGACGCCGCCCTGATCGGCAGCGGCGTCGGCATCGCGGTCCTGCTGGGCCTGGCGCTGTGGCGCCGCCGCGCTCCCAACCCGGACACGCCCCAGCCGGTCCCGCCGCTGCCCGGGCTGTGGCTCGGCACGGTGGCGCTGACGCTGGTCGCAGTGGTGATCGCGGGCTGGTTCGCGCTGCTGGTCCCGGCGCTGGCGCTGCTCGCCGCGCGGCGGCACGCCCTGCTGGTGCCGATCGCCTTCGCCGCCCTGGCCGGGGCCGGGATCGTCGCCGCGTTCGGGGCCGGGGAGCCGGTGGGTGCGGGCGAGGGGGCGTTCGGGCATCTGGCCCAACTGCTGGCGCTGATCGGCCTGTTCGCGTCCCTGGTGAGCCTGCGTGAAGGGCCGTCGCCCGAGGAGGCGCCGACGCGAGAACTGCCGAGGACGGACCCCGGGGAGGGCAAGACCGTATGACGGCACCGGTACGCATCCCGTTCCCAGTGGTGGACGAGGTGTCCCGGCACTGCCTCCAGGAGGCGGAACCGGAGACGGTCCACATCGAGGTGCACCTCCCGGGCCCCCTCGACCAGGGGCGTCTGCGCAAGGCGTTCCTCGAAGCCCTGCACCGGCATCCGCGGATCCTGATGCGGGAGGCGCGGGGGCCCTGGTACCGGCGGCAGTACGAGTGGGAGCTGACGCCGGAGCCCGATGTGGAGGTGGTGACCTTCGCCCCGCCGGGCCCGCGAGCCCTGGCGGACGCCCGGACCCGGGCCCTCACCCACGCCCCGCCGTTGTCGATGTCCCCGCCGATCCGGCTGGAGGTGGTGGACTCGGTCCTGCTGCTCACCATCAACCACACCGCCCTGGACGGCCCGGCCTGCCTCCGTGTCCTGGCCACGGCCGCGGAGCTGTACGGGGGCCGGGACAACTCCCCGGCGGCGCCCCCGACCCGCCCCGCCGAACCCCGGCGGGAGGTCCCGGACACCCCGGGCGGCTGGTCGCCCCCCGCGCGGGTGGCGCACGGCAGGCCGGAGCCCTCCCCCGGCAACGGCCTGCTCGTCACCGAACTGCCTCTCCCGCACCGCCCCAAGGGCTCCCCGTACACCGTCAACGACCAGCTCATGGTGACCACGGCCCTGACCATCGCCCACTGGAACCGGGAGCACGGCGCCCGCCCCCACTCTCGGCTTCGCTCGAGCGGGGGGACCCCCACCCGGCCCCTGCGCATCACCATGCCGGTGGACGACCGGCCCCGTGACACCACGATGCCCATCGGCAACGGCACCCGCCTGGTGGAAGTCCCGTACGCGCCGCGGGAACTGGACGTCACCGACATGCCGGCCCTGTTGCGCCGCACCGCGGAGCGGACCCGGGCCCTCAAAGCCCTCCCCCGGCCCCAGCTCGGACACGGGGCCGCCCTCCTGACCGCGCCCTGGGCGCCCGTCGGGGCCCGCGCGGCCCTCACCCGCACCCTGCGCCGGGCGGCCGCGCCCTGGACGTCGACGACCCTGCTCAGCAACATCGGCCGGATCCCGTACCCGCTGGACTTCGGCGAGGAGGCGGGCCGGGCGCACGCGGTCTGGTTCTCCGCCCCGGCCCGGATGCCGCGCGGCCTGACGGTGACCACCGCCTCCACGGCCGGCCGCCTCCATCTGGCCCTGCGCTGGTCGAAGGCCCTGCTCAGCAGCGGTGACGGCGCCCACCTCCGCGACCTCTTCGAGCACTACCTGCACACCACGGAGGTGACCCCGTGACCACTCCGGCCACCACCGGCGCCCCACCCCGCGACCTGCGCGACTTCTACGAGAACCCCGCCGTGCCGGTCGCCTCCGGCACCCCGCGCAGCCTCCGCCAGGCCCGCATGCTCGCGCGGGCCCTGAACCGCCCGGCGACCGCGAGCCCGCAGACGATCCTCGACATCGGCTGCGGGGACGGCACCGCCGCCGCCACCGCCGCCCCGCTCCTGCCCGGCCACCGCGTCATCGGCGTCGACTGGTCCCAGGACGCCCTGCGCCGCGCCCGCACCCGCATCCCGTACGCGGTGCGCGGCGAACTCACCGGCGGCGGACTGCCGTTCGCGTCCGGATCGGCCGACGCGGTGCTGTTCAGCGAGGTCGTCGAGCACCTCGTCGACCCGGACGCGGCCCTCGACGAGATCCGGCGGATCCTGCGCCCCGGCGGGCATCTGATGCTGTCCACACCGAACCTGGCCGCCTGGTACAACCGCGGCCTGCTGCTGGCCGGTGTGCAGCCGGTGTTCTCGGAAGTGAGCCTGCGCGGCATCCACGGCCGCCCGGGCAAGGAGGTCGTGGGGCACCTGCGGCTCTACACCGCCCGTGCGCTCCAGGAGTTCGTCGCCGCGTCCGGATTCACGGTCGAACGGCTCGAAGGAGCTCCCTTCCACGGCGTACCGCGCCCGCTGCGGCCGCTGGACCGGCTGGCCTGCGCCCGGCCGCAGCTCGCGTCGATCCTGCTGCTGCACGCCAGGAGGACGTAGCCCATGTGGTGGGGAGTGGCCGCGGCCCTGCTGGCGAACACCCTGTACAGCCTGGGCTTCGTGCTGGAGAAACGGGCGCTCACCGCCCTGCCCGAGGTGACGATCCGGCAGCCGGTCCGGCTGCTGCGCCTCGTCGTCGGCAGCCCTCTGTGGATCGGCGGGTCCCTCGCCCTCGCGGCCGGTTTCGCCGCGCAGCTCGTCGTCTACCGCACCCTGCCGATCGCCGCCGCGCAGGGCATCTTCGTCTCCGGCCTGGTGCTGCTCGTGCTGCTGTCGGCGCGGCTGCTCGGGGAGGAGACGTCCGGCCGGGAGCGGTACGCGCTGGGCGCGATCCTGCTGGCGCTGCTGATGGTGGTGCTGTCGCTGCGGGAGGGAGCGGACACCGTCAGCCAGGACGCGCCCTACCCGCTGGTCCTGCTGGTGTGCGTGCCGTCGCTGGCGGCCGGGGTGTGGCTGTACGGCTCCGCCGAGCGGCGCACCCGCAACCGGCACCGGCGCCCGACGACCGGCGTCGAGTACGGCGTGGCGGTGGGCCTGCTGTACGGGGTCAGCTCGCTGGCCATCAAGGGCGTCTCCGGCCATCTGACGACCGACGGGATCGGCGGTGCCGTCCTGGACCTGCTGGGCTCCCCGTACCCCTATCTCCTGGCGTTCACCGGTGTGTTCGGCCTGGTGATGTCGCAGGCGGCACTGCAGCGCTGCCGGGCCTCGCTGATCGTGCCGGTGTGCACGACCGTGACGTCCCTGTTCACGGCGGTGCTCGGCACGCTGTCGTTCGGCGAGGCCCTGCCGGAGCAGCCGCTGCGGCTCGCGCTGCGGGTGGCGGGCACGGCCCTGGCGGTGGCCGTGCTGCTGACCATGCCGAAGCACGACGCTTCTCCCCAACCCTCCCCACCCGCCAAGGAGCTGACCTCACCGTGAAGCCCGACGACCCGCTGCTGAAGATCCTGGCGTGCCCGATCGACAAGGGCCCGCTGCATCTGCTGGCCGAGGAGGCCGGGCGGGAGGAGGCGCTGTACAACCCGCGCCTGCACCGCCGTTACCCGATCACCGACGGCATTCCGCAACTGCTGCCGTCCTCGGGCGAGCAGGTGCCGGACGACGAGCACGAGGAACTCCTCAAGAGGATGGCCCGGTGACCAGCCTGGCGGCCCGCGTCGCCCCCCTGCTGCCCACCCGCCTGGTGGCCGCGACGGCCCGGGCGCTGTACCCCCGGTTCGAACCGGAGCTGGCCCGGCTCGCCGAGCTGTGCCCGCCGGGCTGCGGCACGGCGGTGGACGTCGGCGGCTGGTACGGGCCCTGGACGCACCGGCTGTCCGGACTCGCCGAACAGGTCGTGACCATCGAGCCGGTGCCCCATCTGGCGCGGCTGCTGGCCGCCGCCGCCCCGCCGAACGTCCGGGTGATCCGCGCGGCGGCCTCGGACCGGCCGGGCATCGCCCGGCTGTGGCTGCCGCCGGACGACTCGGGCGACCGGGGCGTGTCCTCGCTGGTCCGCCGCGACATCCACGGCCGCGCGCTGGACGTGCACTGCGTCACGCTGGACGAGCTGGGGCTGCGCGAGGTCGGCTTCATCAAGATCGACGTGGACGGCAACGAGCCCGCGGTGCTGCGCGGAGCGACGGGTCTGCTGGCCCGTGACCGGCCGGCCCTGTTCGTGGAACTGGAGTCCCGCATCCAGCCGATCGCGCCGGTGGTGACCTACCTGTCCCTGCTCGGCTACGACGGCTGGGTCCTGCCCGGCGACACGTGGGTGCCGCTGGCGAAGTTCCCGCTGGAGAACCACCAGGCGGACGCCTCCTACGTCGTCTCCCACGGCCTGCTCCGCCGTGTCCTGCCCTCCCCGCTCCTGCGGGGCCCGCGCTACGTCAACTCCGTGCTGTTCCTGCCCGACGGCCGCCGCCCCGGCGGGGCCCCGGTGGGCGACGATGGGTCCCATGCCCTCCGGAAAGCACCCCGCTAGCCCCTTCACCCCGCTCGACTTCCAGCTGGTGCTGCTGCGCCGCATGGCCGACCACAACCCCGGGCTGGTGGAGGACGCCCGCCATGAGCTGGGCGTGTCGATCGCGGACATGCGCGAGGCGAACAAGCGCTGGCAGGCGATGGTCCGCTCGCCGCGCTCCCGGGCACCCCTCTCCCGCTACCGCCAGGTGCTGGGAGAGCCTGAGTCACACACGCCGCGCCGGATCGGCGACCTCGACTGCGAGGCCTGGCTGTGGCCGGTGCCGCTCTGGCCCTCCCTGCGCTTCGAGGTGCTGACCGCCCCGAACCGCGCGGTGTGGAACGAGTGGCTGGTCCGCGCCCCGGGTGCGACGGGTCCGCAGCTGCGCACCCTGGACGACCTCACCCCCTGGTCCTGCACGGTCGACGAGGCGGCCCGGGCCTTCGCCCCGGCCCGTCCCCTGGAGGGCACGACTCCGACCAGGTGGGGTCTGGCGTTCACCGCGCCGGACGCGCAGGGGGTGCGGCGGGAGGCGGTCGCGGAGTTCACCTGGGGTCTGGTGCAGCGGGTGTCGGCCACCGGCGCTCAGGGCTGAGGGGCCTCGACCCGGTCGAGGGCCGGGAGGAACTGGTCGTAGAAGGCGGTCTTGAGGTGCAGGGCCCGTTCCTCGGTCTCCCGGAAGGCGTCGGCGGAGCCGCCCTGCCGCGTGAGCAGGTCGCTGATCCGGGTGGCCAGGCGGTCGGAGTGGGTGGCCGACAGCAGGGAGACGGCGGTGAGGGGGTGGGCCTTGGCGTGGACGTAGTGCGGGTATTGAAGCGCTCTCCCGGCTGAAGCCGGGAGATTCCCTCCTACCTTGCGGTGGCGGGCTTGACGCCGCGGGGGCGCCTGACGACTGCCCTTCCGGCAGCCGGGACGAGCGCGTGGCCCATCCGGTACAGGTGCCAGACGTTCCGTGCGGCGTTGTGGTCGGCGTTGCCGGACCATCGTGCCGCTCCAGAGCGGACAGGAGGCGGTGGGTCAGAAAGCTCCCCAGCTGCACGACCAGACTGATGGTGGCCAGGAACACGAACCCGAAGCCCAGAGCGAGAAGTACGGCGGTCGACGTTGCCACACGGGAAAGCTGACAGCCACCGCTCATTTCAACTGCTCTTACTGCGAACGGCCGTCCCCGGTACGCACCTCCACGCGAGGACCGCCGCGGCCAGATAGGCGAGCGCGCCGATGCCCATGCTGGTCCGGATCCCGGCCCCGTAGTTCGCGGCCGAGGCGAGCAGACTGCCGCCGAGCGCGACGCCGGTGGCGCTGCCGACCTGGCGGGTGGTGTTGAACAGGGCGGAGGCGGCTCCCGAGTAGGCCGGGGGCGCGGCGCCCATGACGGTGGCGGTCGAGCCGGTGAGGGCGAAGGACGTGCCGAATCCGGCCGCCATCATCGGGAGCACCAGGAGCCCGTAGGCCGGGTCGGGGCCCGCCGCGGCCCAGCCGGCCAGCCCCAGAGCGGCCAGGAGCATGCCGAAGACGACCAGGGGGCGGTCACCGGTACGGCGGGACAGCCGGCCGGACAGGACCGAGGCGAACATGGTCATGGCCACCGCCGGGAACAGCGCGAGGCCGGTGCCGAGGGCGCTGTAGCCGCGCTGGTGCTGGAACTCCAGGCTGGCGGTGAACACCATGCCGTAGAAGCCGAAGTTGAACAGCAGGCCGATCACGGCCCCGCCGCTCATGGTGCGGGAGCGCAGCAGACCCAGCGGAAGGGCCGGGGACCGGGCCAGCCGCTCGCGCAGGGCGAAGGCCGCGGCGGCCAGGACGGCCAGACCGAGCCCGGCGAGGACGGCCGGGTCGGACCAGCCGCGCCGCCCGGCCTCGTTCAGGGCCGCGGTCAGCAGGGCCACCGCCGCGACCACCGCGACCTGCGCCGGCCGGTCCAGGGCCCGGTCGGCGCGCCGGGGCGAGCGGGCCACGTGCCGCAGGGTGAGCGCCAGGCAGGCCGCGCCGACGGGCAGGTTGATGAGGAACACCCAGCGCCAGCCCACTGTGGAGACGAGCAGCCCGCCCAGCAGCGGCCCGGCGGAGGCCG
This sequence comes from Streptomyces tibetensis, assembly GCF_007655005.1. Lineage (GTDB taxonomy): Bacteria > Actinomycetota > Actinomycetes > Streptomycetales > Streptomycetaceae > Streptomyces > Streptomyces tibetensis. Next base: position 227,061 of record NZ_SZVW01000009.1, on the reverse strand, counting down.
CGATGCCCGCCATCGAGCCCCACAGCCCGAAGGCCCGCGAGCGTGCGTCCGGCCGCGGGTAGGACTGCTGGAGCAGGGCGAGCGAGCCCGGCACGATCAGTGCCGCACCCAGCCCCTCCACCAGCCTGGCCACCACCAGGAAGGAGGCACCGGGCGCGAGCGCGCAGGCCGCGGAGGACGCGGTGAACACCGCCACGCCCCAACAGAAGACCCGCCGGTTGCCCAGCCGGTCCCCCAGCGCCCCGCCGGTCAGCAGGAACCCGGCGAAGACCAGGGTGTACCCGTCGGTGATCCACTGGACGCCGGTGAGCGAGGCCGACAGTTCCCGCCCGATCACCGGCACGGCGACGTTGATGACCGTCACGTCGAGGATCACCATGAAGTACCCGGCGCACACCGCCAGCAGCGGTGCCCAGGACCGTCGCTCGGAGGGCATGGCCCTACCACTACACCAAAAGCCGCATCACGGGACGTCAGGGGACGTACCGCGCGCCGTGCTCAGCCGGCGGCGGCCAGCACCGCCCGCACGACCCTCGGCAGCGAGTCAGGGTGCAGACCCAGGAACAGGTTCGGCTCGATCAGCTCCAGCTCCATCACGCACGGCTCGCCGTCCGGTCCGGTGACGAGGTCCACCCGCGCGTACAGCAGCTCCGCGTCCCCCGGTACGGCGGCCAGTGCCCGCTCGGCGACGGCCAGTTCGTCCGCGGTCGGCTCCCAGGGGCGGAGGTCGGGGTGGGCGACCTTGTCGGCGTCGTACGGCGTGCCCGGCGCGAGCACGGCGCCCTTGACGCTGGCGTGCAGCAGACGCCCGCCGAAGAACTGCAGGGCCCGCTCGCCGTGCGTGTCGATGCCGCTCAGATACGGCTGCACCATGACGGTGAACCCCTCGGCGTGCATGCGCTCGATCTGCCGTACGGCGGCCTCCCGCTCCCCGGCCGGGTAGCGGGCGGCGTACCGGGCACCTGCCCCGGAGGCGGGCTTCACGACGTACTCGCCGTCGGCGGGCAGGGCGACGGGGTCACCGGGCGCGAAGTACCGGGTGGGCACGGCGGGCACTCCGGCCTCGGCGAGCTGCCCGAGGTAGCGCTTGTCGGCGTTCCACCGCACGACACCGACCGGGTTGGCGAGCCGCGTCGTCTTCGCGCACCGCTCGGCCCACGCCGTGAACTCCCCGGCGCGCCAGCTGTAGTCCCACGTGGAGCGCAGGAGGGCGAGGTCGAACCCGGCCCAGTCCACGCCCGGGTCGTCCCAGGCGACGGCCACGGCATCGGCCCCGGCTTCCCGCAGCGCGTCCACCAGCACCGGCAGGTCCCGGTCCTTGTGCTGCTCGGCGCGGGGGTCGTAGGTGACGACGGCGATGCGCGGGGTGCCGGCCACGGCGACTGCCTCCTCGTACGGACGATGTACGGACGACGTACGGACGATCGACCCGATGTCCGTCGCAGGCTAACAATCCCGCCCGGAACCGCGACACCCCGTTTGACCTTCACCTTCGGTGAAGCCCCAGCATCGGTGGCTGGCGGAACGGACGAGCGCGCAGGACGCGAGGACCGCGGGGGGACGTATGGCCATGCTCACGATCGGCGCGTTCGCGAAGGCGAGCCGGCTCTCGCCGAAGGCACTGCGCCTGTACGACGAGCTGGACCTGCTGCGGCCCGCCCGTGTGGACCCGGACACCGGATACCGGTACTACGCGGCCGCACAGCTGGAGCGGGCCCGGCTGGTGGCGTGGCTGCGGCGGCTGGGCATGCCGCTGGCCGAGATCCGCCGGGTGTGCCTCCTGCACGATCGCGACCCGTCGGCCGCCGCCCGCGAGATCCGTGCCTTCTGGGCGCGCGTCGAGGCGGAGACGGCGGTCCGGCGGGACCTCGCCGCGTTCCTGGTCGATCACCTGACGACGGGCCCGGACGGGCCCGGGAAGGACACCGCCATGCTGGAACTGCGCTACTCCGCCCACTCGGACACCGGCCGCGTGCGCCCCGCCAACCAGGACACCGCCTACGCGGGCACCCGGCTGCTCGCCGTGGCCGACGGCTTCGGACCGGCGGGCGCACCCGCGAGCAGTGCGGCCGTGGAGGCGCTGCGCTTTCTGGACACCGACGAGGTCCCCGCCGGTGGTGTCCTCGACATCCTGGAGGACGCGGTACGGGGCGCCGAACAGGCCGTGCGGGACGTCGCGGACGGCTCCGGCGACGTCGGCACGACCCTGACGGCCCTGCTGTGGACGGGCTCGCGGCTGGCGCTGGTGCACATCGGCGACTCCCGCGCGTATCTGCTGCGCGACGGCGAACTGTTCCGCATCACCCACGACCACACGATGGTCCAGTCGATGGTCGACGAGGGCAGGCTGACGCCCGAGGAAGCGGCCTCGCACCCGCAGCGCGCCCTGCTCCTGAAGGCCCTCACCAGCGGGTCCCCGGCGGCTCCGGACCTCCGTCTGCACGACGCCCGCCCCGGCGACCGGTATCTGCTGTGCTCGGACGGCCTGTCGGGCGTCGTCCCCGACACCCGCGTCCGGCAACTCCTCGCCACGCCCGCCTCCCCCGACGAGACGGTGCGGGCCCTGGTCGAGGCGGCGAACACGGCGGGCGGCCCGGACAACGTCAGCTGTGTGGTGGCGGACGTGGTGGAGGCATGACCCGGACGGCGTAGGACCACGGGCCTGCACCGGCACTCGCTCCATCGGCGCCCTGGCCCCGGTCTTCGCCTCCTCCGTGGGGATCATGGGCGCCCGTTCCCGGCCGGCGGCGCACTCGATCTCGCCGCCGCACCCGACGTCGACCGTGAACGTTTCTTCCGGCAGCTGATGGTGTACGGAGGGATCGTGGTCGCCCTCGTCCCGGCGGCGGCCTGGCTGGTGATGGTCGTCCCCGGCTGGGGACAGCCGCACCGATGACCCGTGAACAGGCAAACAGCTAAGGAGATGTGCCGCGTGACCTCCCTTTTCCCGGCCCTGACCAGCGGTTCCGCCGACGCGCCCGCCCTGCGGTTCGGCGAGCGCTCCCTGACCTACGGCGAGCTCGCCGCCGCGGCCGGTGCGACCGCGGAACGCGTCGGGGACGCCCGCCGGGTCGCCGTCTGGGCGACGCCCACCATGGAGACCGCCGTCGCCGTCGTCGCCGCGCTGCTGGCCGGGGTCCCCGCCGTACCGCTCAACCCCAAGTCCGGCGAGAAGGAACTCGGGCACATCCTGGCCGACAGCGCCCCCGACCTGGTGCTCACGGCGCCCGACGACCAACTCCCGGCTCCCGTACGGGATCTGCCCCGCGTCGATGTCGACGTCCGCGGCTCCGGCCCCGCCCCCGAGGAGCGGGCCGACGACGACGCCCCGGCCCTGATCGTCTACACCTCCGGCACCACCGGCCCGCCCAAGGGCGCCGTCCTGCCGCGCCGGGCCGTCGCGAGGACCCTGGACGCCCTGGCGGACGCCTGGCAGTGGACCGGCGACGACGTGCTCGTCCACGGACTGCCGCTGTTCCACGTGCACGGTCTGGTCCTGGGCATCCTCGGCCCGTTGCGGCGCGGTGGGTCGGTGCGCCACCTGGGCCGCTTCACCACCCAGGGCGTGGCCCGCGAGCTGAACGCCGGCGCGACCATGCTGTTCGGCGTGCCGACGATGTACCACCGCATCGCAGAGGCCGTGACGAGCGACCCGGACCTGGTGAAGGCGCTGACCGGGGCCCGGCTGCTGGTCTCCGGTTCCGCGGCGCTGCCGGTGCACGACCACGGCCGGATCGCGACCGCGACCGGGCGGCGGGTGATCGAGCGGTACGGCATGACGGAGACGCTGATGAACACCAGCGTCCGCGCCGACGGCGAGGCCCGCCCGGGCACGGTCGGCGTGCCCCTGCCGGGTGTGGAGCTGCGGCTGGCCGAGGAGGACGGCTCGGAGGTCACCGCGTACGACGGGGAGACGGTGGGCGAGATCCAGGTGCGCGGGCCGAACCTGTTCACCGAGTACCTCAACCGCCCCGACGCCACCGCCGCCGCCTTCACCGCCGACGGCTTCTTCCGCACCGGCGACATGGCGGTGCGCGACCCCGACGGCTACGTCCGGATCGTCGGCCGCAAGGCCACCGACCTGATCAAGAGCGGCGGTTACAAGATCGGGGCCGGTGAGATCGAGAACGCGCTCCTGGAACACCCGGGGGTGCGGGAGGCGGCCGTCACCGGGGAACCGGACGCCGACCTGGGCGAGCGGATCGTGGCATGGATCGTGCCCGCGGATCCCCAGTCGCCGCCCGGGCTGGATGAGCTGGCGGACCATGTGGCGGGGCGGCTCGCGCCGCACAAGCGGCCGAGGGTCGTGCACCACCTCGACGCACTGCCCCGCAACGACATGGGGAAGATCATGAAGCGGGCGCTGGCCCATGACTGAGCTCCGCTCCGCCCGCGAGGTCGTCACCGCCCTCGCCGACGACGCCACCTTCGCCGAACTCCCCGCCCCGTCACGGAACTCCAAGACCGACGGCCCGCTCGGCTGGCCGGGCTACGACGCCTCCCGTGCCCGTGCCGCCGAGCGCACCGGCGAGCAGGAGTCCGTGGTCTGCGGCACCGCCCGCGTGGGCGGCACCCGGGCCGTGCTGATCGCGTTCGAGTTCGGCTTCCTCGGCGGCTCCCTGGGCGAGCGCACCGGCGACCGGCTGGAGGCGGCGTACGCCTACGCCCGGGAACGCCGCTTCCCGGTGGTGCCGCTGGTGGCGACGGGCGGCAGCCGCATGCAGGAGGGCATGCTCGCGCTGACTCAACTCCAGCGGGTGGCCCGCCAGTCGGCGCTCACGCGGGCGGCCTCCCTCGCGCAGATCGCGGTCCTGCGCGACCCGACGACCGGGGGCGGCTGGGCCACCCTGGGCGCGGGGGCCGACGTGACGCTCGCGCTGCCCGGCGCCCAGGTGGGATTCGCCGGCTCCCGGGTACGGCCGGCGGACGCGGACCCGGCGGCGTACACGGCGCAGGCGCAGGTCGCGGCGGGCGCGGCGGACGCGGTCGTAGGACCGGAGGAGCTCCGCGAGACGCTGGGGCGGTGGCTGCGGCTGCTGACGTGCCCGTCCACCACGCCCGCCCCGCCGCCCGAACCGCTCGGCGGGTCCACGGTTTTGCCCACGACGGGCTGGGACGCCGTCCGCCGCGCGCGTTCGCCCCGACGGCCGCGGGCCGCCGCCTACCTGGACGCCTACTTCACCGACCGGGTCGCGATCAGCGGCGACCGCTGCGGCGGCACGGACCCGGACGGCATGCTGTGCGGCTTCGGCACGCACGAGGGCCGTACGGTCGCGTACGCCGCGCAGACCGGGACCGCGACCTGTCCCGCCGGCTACCGCACCGCCGCCCGGCTGATCCGCCTCGCCGACCGGCTCGGCATCCCGGTGCTGACGCTGGTGGACACTCCGGGCGCGGCCAATGACGCGGAGGCGGAGCGGCAGGGCGTGGGCGCGGCGATCGCCGACCTGTTCGGGGTGGTCGCGGGCGCCCGCACCCCGATGACCACACTGGTGATCGGCGAGGGCGGCTCCGGCGGCGCCCTGGCCCTGGCGGCCCCCGGCAACACCTGGGCCACCCCCGACAGCTACTTCTCCGTGATCGCGCCGGAACTCGCGGCGGCCATCCTCAAACGACCCGCGCGTGAAGTGGAGTCGACGGCGGACCAGCTGCGCATCCGGCCGCAGGACCTGGTGGAACTGGGGGTGATCCGGGGGACCGTCGGTCAGTGGGATCGGTGAATGCCCCCTGCGCCATCGCGTACCTTCCGTCACAATGGTGCTGCCCAGCGCAATCGAACGACGGGGGTGTCGTGGACGGGTTGGTCGAATTCAGGACCGGTGACGGGGCCGTGGTCGCGGTCGAGGCCGTGGAGGAGCGGTCCGGTTCCCGCCTGGTCTCCCGCGGCGACGGCACGGTCCAGGCGGCCCGCACGTTCGAGGGCGCCCTGGACGGGGTGCGGGCGGCGGCCGAGTCGGCGCTGCGCGTCTTCCGGGACGGCTCACTGAGGCCCGACGGTGTGGAGATCGAGTTCGGGGTGAAACTGGCCGCCGAGACGGGCGCGTTCATCGCGAAGGGCACCGCCGAGGGGCATCTGGTGGTCAAGCTGACGTGGTCCCCGTCCGCCCCGGAGGCCGGCGCCGCCTCATGAACAACGCCGTGAACAGCGCACCGGCGAGCGCTCTGCACAGCGCCGAGTGGCACGCCCGGGTCGAGTTACGGGGCCGGGTGGCCGGAGCGGGTTTCCTGGTCACCCCGAGCACGGTGCTGACGTGCGCCCATGTCGTGGGTGACGGCGAGGACCTGGCGGTGACCTTCACCGAGCGGCCCGGCAGCCCACCCGTCCCCGCCCGGGTCGTCGCGCACGGCGGCTGGGGCGGCGGCGTCACCGACCCCGGTGACCTGGCCGTACTGGAACTGGACCGGGAGATGCCGATCGCCCCGGCGGCCCTGGCCCCGGTCGCCGCGGCGCACGGCGCGGCGGCCCGCAAGCTGGTCGTCTACGGGTTCCCCGCCGGCTTCGACGAGGGCACCCTGGCCGAATGCCGCGTCACCGCACCGCAGTTGATCAGACGCGAGTGGCTCCAGCTGGAGTCCTGGCACCAGGGCGGGCAGCCCCTGGCCCCCGGCTTCAGCGGGGCCGCGGTCACCCTGGCGGACAGCGGCGAGGTCGTCGGCATGGTCACGGCGGACTCCGGCAGCGGGCAGGTGCGTACCGGCCGGATGATGCCCACCCAGGTCATGGCGCGCTACTGGCGGGGCCTGCAGAGCCTGGTCCCCACCTCCGACCACACCAGCGCCGACCGGGCCCGGCTGCGTGCCCTGGTCGAGAAGGCGGCCCGCGCGGGCGTCGACTGCGACCCGGTGCGGCTGTACACGGCGGCGGCCGACCTGTTCGATCCCCCGCCGCCCGAGGAGGGGTTCGACTCGCTGTGGTCGGCGGCCCTGTTCGTGCTGTGCGAACTCGACGGCCCCGGCGCCGCCCGGACCGTCGCCCGGTTCGCCGACCGGCTTCAGGCGCTGCTGCACACCCCGGCCGGGGAACCCCCGGCGCGGGAGGTGCCCGAGTGGTCGCCCATCCTGGTCGAGCTCGGGCACAGCGGAGCGGGCGACGGCCTGGTCCGCGTCGAGGTGTCCGCGTACAGCGGGGGACGGCGGCACCCGGTCGAGTCCGGCACGGTCGAGCAGCACCGGCTGCACGCCTATGTGCAGGAGGGGATCGAGGCGGCCTTCCGGTATCTGACGCCAGGTGCGGACGAGTTGGTCGCGTTCGCACTGCCCCGGGACTGGCTGGACTGGCCGGTCGACCGCTGGGGCAGCGCCCCGGACGACGACACGCCGCTCGGCTGCGTCTACCCGCTGGTCGTCACCGACCACGCCCGGCGCAAGGCCAGCACCCGGCACGTGCTGACCCGGGCGTGGAAGCGCCTCGACTCCTGGCCGGGCGCGCGGATGCACCGGGTGGAGTGCGGCGGTCCGCAGGAGCCCGGGCGGCTGCGGTTGCGGCTGCGGCAGCACGACGCCTGTCTCGCCGGGTTCGGCCCCGCCCCGTCCGCCGTCCGCACCCGGCCCCACTTCGACATCTCGCTCGCCGCACCGGCCCCGGTGATCGTGTGGTCGCGGGGCGGCTGCGGCTCCGGACAGGAGGAGTGCGCCGGAACGGACGGCTGCACCGGCAAGGCGTTCCTCGACGCGCTCGACGCGCACGTCATGGCCGTACCGCCCGCCGAACTCCCCCGCCACGTCCTCGCCCTGCGCGAGGAGGCCCTCGCGGAGGAGGACCACTGGGCGCGCGGCATTCAGCTGCTCTGGGACGACCCACGGGTCTTCGCCGACCCGCACGCCGTCGCCGCGGCGCACACGAGGTCGCCGGTGGCCTGACCCCGCGCGACACCCCTGCCCCACCCACACGCGACACCCCTGCCCACCCCGCTGCGACTCACCGAGAGACACCCGCACGAAAACGGAGAGCGGAGACCACTCCCCATGCCGCACTGGTCCGTCTACACCGGCCGCGACGAGCCGCACGACGGCATCGACGACCTGCCCGCCCCGCCGCCCTGGCGTGCCTTCGACGGCGGGCCCGCCCTGCCGCCGCCGCACGACGGCGACGACGCGACGGCCGTCTCCCCCGACCGCGTGCACCGGGCGAAGTCGTACGTCGCCACCGAGGAGAGCGTCCGGCTCGTCAACGCCGCGCTCTGCCTGCGCCGCCCCCTGCTCGTCACCGGCCCGCCCGGCACCGGCAAGTCGTCCCTGGCCTACGCGGTGGCGCGCGAGCTGCGGCTCGGCCCGGTGCTGCGCTGGAACATCACCAGCCGCAGCTCGCTGTCCGACGGCCTCTACCAGTACGACCCGCTGTCCCGGCTGTACGCGGCCCGGGAAGGGCAGGACGGACCGGGCGATGTCGAGGACCACCTGCGCCTCGGCCCGCTCGGCACGGCCCTGCTCCCCTACGAGCGGCCCCGCGCGCTGCTCGTCGACGAGATCGACAAGAGCGACCTCGACCTGCCGAACGACCTGCTGAACGTCCTGGAGGAGGGCCAGTACGAGATCCCGGAACTGGTCCGGGCCGCCCGGCACTCCGGCGACGGCACCGCCGAGGTCCTCGCCGACGGCACGGACACCCCGGTCGCCGTCCGCCGCGGCCGGGTCCGCTGCCGGGCCTTTCCGTTCGTCGTGCTGACCAGCAACGGGGAGCGCGAGTTCCCGCCCGCGTTCCTGCGCCGCTGCGTCCGGCTGAAGCTGCGACGCCCCGGCCGCGACCAGCTCACCCACATCGTCCGGGCCCATCTCGACACGCCGCACGGTGACGCGGACCGCCTGATCACCCGCTTCCTGGAGCGGGCCTCCGGCGGCGAACTGGCCACCGACCAGTTGCTGAACGCCCTCTACCTCACGGGAGTGGCGGGGCTGGACGCCGAGTCCCGCGACGACCTCGCCGAGCAGCTGATGCCGTACCTCAGCGCGACGGCCGACGGCGATGGCCTCTGACGCCGGACCCGGGCCGTCCCCGGTCGCCCGGCTGGCGGCGGCACTGTCGGCGGCGGGCGCCGCGCCGACACCGCGGGAGATCGCCGAACTCGTGTGGCTGGCCAGCCAGTTGGAGCCGCCGGCCGGAGATTCGGAGACCGGCCCGCCGGTCGCTCCGAAGGCTCCTGTCACCGAGGGCGCGCCCTGCTCCGAGACCGGCCGGCCGGTCGCTCCCGAGCCGCCCGCCGCCGGTGACGAGGCGCCCGGCCCCGCCGAGCAGGCCCCCGCTGCCCCCGTACCCGCCGTGCCCCCCGACCGGGCCACCGCCGATCGCGTCCCCCTCCGGCTGCCCGCCCCCCGCTCCCCGGACCGCCCGCACCACCGCCCCGGTGGCGGATCGCCGCTCCTCGCGCCCGCGCCCCCGATGCTGCCCCATCCCCTCTCGCTGCAGCGCGCTCTGCGTCCGCTGCAGCGCAAGGTGCCCTCCCCGCATCTGCGCCTGCTGGACGAGCGGGCGACGGCCGACCGGATCGCGCGGCTCGGCGCCCACCCGGGCGTGTGGTTCCCCGTGCTGCGCCCGGCCCCCGACCGCTGGCTGCGCCTGAACCTCGTGCACGACACCGGCCCCACCATGCCGGTCTGGCGGCCCCTGGTGAGCGAACTGCACACGGCGTTCGCCCAGTCGGGCATCTTCCGCACGGTCACCCTGCACCCGGCCACGGCCGACGGGAGGGCCCGTCAGGTCCCCGTCCTCGACGACGGCCGCACGGTCACCCTCGTCGTCAGCGACTGCATGGGCCCGCAATGGCGGCCGGGCGAGGCGGGCGAGCGCTGGTACCGCACCCTGCGGCGCTGGGCCCACCGCATGCCGCTCGCCGTGGTCCAGCCGCTCCCCGAACACCTCTGGGCCACCACGGCGTTGCCCGCCGAGCCCGGGCTGCTGACGGCCCCGTCCAGCGCCGCCCCGTCGGCAACGCTCGCGTTCGCCCCGTACGACGCCTCACCCTCCCCGTACGGCGCCTCGCCACTCCCGGACCCGGCCATCCCGCTACCGGTCCTGGAACCGGGCGCCCCCTGGCTCGCCCACTGGGCCGCCCTGCTCGCCGACCCGGGCGGCGCCCGGACACCCGGCGCGGCGGCCTGGCTGCCGCCCGCTCCGGTGCCCCCCGCCGATCCCACCCCCGAGATCACCACCGCCTCCGCCGAGGACCTGGTCCTGCGCTTTCGTGCGACCGCGTCCCCGGAGGCCTTCCGCCTCGCCGGGCACCTCGCGCTGGCGGTCCCCTCGATCCCGGTGATGCGGCTCGTCCAGCGCACCCTGGACCGCGACCCGCGCCCCCAGCACCTTGCCGAGGTGATCCTCAGCGGCATGCTCACCTCCGTTCCCGGCCCGCCCGGCTCCTACGCGTTCCGGCCCGGCGTGCGGGAGTTGCTGCTGCGCTCCCTGCCGCGCACGGCCCGCGGCCGGACACAGGAGTTCCTCGAACGGATCGGGAGCCTGATCGACGAGCGCGCGGGGTTCGCGGCCGGGGAGTTCCGGGCCGAGGCGGGCGGTGGACCGGGCGAGTCGGGCGCGGCGTTCGCGACGGTCAGCGAGGAGACCGTACGGCGGCTGGGCGGGGAGGACCTGTTCGCCGGGCGGTACCGGCTGGTGGCGCGGCGCGGGTGGAACGGCCGGGTGTGCGAGGCCGTCGACGTGGACACGGGCGGGCGGGTGATCGTCCGGCAGTACCGCGAGCAGTCTTCTCCGCACGAGCGCTTCCTGAGGGAGGCGCGCGCGTTGGCCGGGGTCGATGATCCGCATGTGGTGCGGGTGCTCGACTTCGGGGTGGAGGGTGACACTCCGTATCTGGTGACGGAGTTCGTGGACGGTCTCACGGTGTCCGAAGTGCTGTCGGGCATCTCCTTCCGGACGTTCGCCCGTCTCGTGTGCCAGGGCATGGCCGGGCTCGAGGCCCTGCACACGCACGCGCTGGTGCGGGGCGAGCGCGGCCCCGACGGCCTGCTGCTGCGGCCCGACGGCACCGTGCTGCTGAGCCGGTTCGCCCTGGGCGAGGAGTCCCGGGGCAAGGGCCCCGAGTCGGACGTCGCCGAGTTCCGTTGGCTGCTGCGGCAGTTGGCGCCGGGCGCGGGGATTCCCGCCGAGCACCAGGAGCTGCTCGATCTGATCGATCAGCACCGGTTGCCCGAGGCTGCCCGCTACGCGGCCCGGCTGCCCGCCACGGACCCCTGGCCGCCGTCGCGTTCCTTCACCCTGCTCGGACCGCTGGGCATCGGCGACGGAGCGCGGGACGTCACGCCACCCTCGCCGATGGCGCAGGCGCTGCTGTGCATGCTCCTCCTGCGGCCCGGGCGGCGCGTGTCCCACGAGGAGCTGGCCCGCGGCCTGTGGGAGGAGCCCCTGACGGAGAGCGTGGCCGCTCACCGCCTGAAGGGGCTGGCCGCGGAGGTGCGCCAGGTGCTTCCCCCCGACCGGCTCGTCTCCTTCTCGCGCTCGTACGCCCTGCACGTGCCCGACGTCCACGTCGACGTGTGGCGCTTCGAGGAACTCCTCGCGGACGACACCGGCGACCCCCGGGACGCCCTCGGCCTCTGGTACGGCGACCCCCTCGACGGCGTCCCGGGCCCCGCCGCCGCGGCCACCCGGGACCGCCTGCGCGCCCTCAGGGCGGACCTGGAGTCCGGGCCGGCGGCCGGCGGCCCCACGGTCCTCTTCGAGGCCGACGACCTCACCGGCCACCCCGAGGCCCGCATCACCCTCGAGTACGCGGTGCACGAGATGCTGGCCCGGGGCGCGCTCGCCCCCCACCGGTTCGACGTACGCGTGCGCGCCGGCGGCTACGACGTCCACACCCGGCCCGGCACCTACCTCCTGCCCGTCCTGGTCGCCGTCCTGCGCGGCCTGCCCGAGGTCCTCGACGGGCTCGTGGACCCGCCGCCCCTGACCGTCACGTTCTGGGACCGGCCCGTCCCGCCGCCCGAGCCACCGCCCGTGCCCGCCGACATCCGGGTGATCGTCTCCCCGGCCGTCTACGAGCAGTTCGCCGCCAGCTCGGCCGCCCAGGGCCCGCAGCGCTTCCAGCCCCTCTACCAGGACGGCGCCACGGACACCCCGCCCGTGGCCTGGTACTGCCCGCTGTCCCCCGCCACGGCCCCCGAACCCGAGGCCCGCGATCTGGTGCAGGGCCCCTTCATCACGCGCGACCTGCGCCGGCTCGGCATACCGGCCCCGGGCCGCACGGCCGTCGTCCACACCCGGCCCGACGGCCCGCTGACCCTCCTCGACCCCGCCCGGCCGTACGACGCCCGGGCGCCGCGGCTCGTGACGTACTACGAGGTCGACCTCACCACGCACCAGGCCCACCACCGGGTGTCCCTGCCGAGCAGTGGCAAGGGCGCGTTCACCGCCGCGGTCGAGCTGTCCTGGCATGTGGAGGACCCGGTCGCCTTCGTGCGTGCCGAGGTCGGCCGGGTGTCCGAGCCGCTGCTCGCTCATCTGCTGGAGGAGGCGGCCCGGATCACCCGTCGGCATCCGCTGCGCCGGGCGGGCGCAGCCCAGCGCGCGGTCAACGCCGGGCTGCGCCACTGGCCGGTTCCCGGGCTGTCGGTGACGGCATCGGTGCAACTGGACCGGGAGGGCGCGGCCCTGCCCGGCCCGCAGGGGCCCGCTCCCGCGTCGCGTCCGCTGCCCCGGCTCCTCGGCGAGGCCGAGACGGTCCTGCTCGGCTTCGACGGCCCGATGGCCCGCCTGTTCTCGGCGAGCAGCGGGCGCGAGGCCGTGCTGGACCTGCTCGCCCTCGTCGACGAGCACCGCGACCCTCGGCACGCCCTGCCCGACGCGGTGCGGAAGACGTTCGCCCATCCGCTGGACGTGCTCCGGGCCTTCGCGCACGACCCGCTCGGGCCCCTGCTGCGGGAGCGTCTGGACGCCATCGAACTCCAGGCGGTGCCGGACGCGCCGGCGACGCACAACTCCGCGCCCCTGGTCCGCACCCTGCACGCCTCCGGCCGCACCGTCTGTGTGATCACGGACGTCTGCGCCGAGGCCGTACCCCGCTATCTGCGGCCCTACGGCACCCTGCCCCTGGCCGGCGTCCACGGGCGCGCCGAGGACCTGGGGCTGCTCACCCCGCACCCGGACTGCATGCTGCGCGCCCTGGAGGCCTGCGACGGGTCGGCCGTGACGGGCCTGGTGATCGGTTCCACGGTCGCCGAGCTCGCGGCCGCCCAGCGGGCCGGGCTGCGCTTCGTCGGCCTCGCCCGGAACACCACCACCGACCGGCAGCTGCGCGAGGCCGGCTGCGAGACCACCGTGACGTCCCTCGCACCGCTGCTGGAGGCCGCGCATTCCCTGTGACCGGAGGCCGAACCCCCCGTTCGGCGGCGCCCCGCCCGGCCCCCCAGGAAAGGCGGCCCGGTCCCCTCCCGCGCACGATGCGAAGGAGGCCCGCCATCCCGGCGGACCCACGTCTGCGAGGCCCGCCACCTGGCGGCCTCCCACGGTCTGTGCTCTCGGGAGGACCTGCCATGACCGCCAGTCTGGAGCAGTTGCGCCGCTGCCACTTCGCCGTCGACCTGGGGGCGGCCCGCACACGCGTCTACGTCAAGGGCGCCGGTCTCGTCGTCGACCAGCCGTCCGCCGCGGCCGTGAACACCCGCACCGGCGCGCTGATCGCGGTCGGCGAGCTCGCGGAGAAGATGACGGGCCGCACCCCGCACTACATCCGGGTGGTCCGGCCGGTCTCCGGCGGCACCGTCGTCGACATCGAGATGGCGCAACGCATGCTGCGGCACCTGCTCGGCGACAAGATGCGCCGCGGCCTGCGCCGCAAGCCGATCCTGCGCGCAGCGGCCTGCACCCCGCACGACGCCGACCCGCTGGCTCAGCGCGCCGCGATCGAGACGCTCGTCGGGCTGGGCGCGCGCCGGGTGGAACTGGTCGACACGCTCATCGCCGCGGCCGTCGGCTGCGGGCTGCCCGTGGAGCAGCCCGAAGCGACCATGATCATGGTGTGCGGGGCGGCGGCCACGCAGGTGGCCGTGCTGTCCCTCGGCTCGATCGTGACCGCCGAGCGGATCCCGGTGGGCGGCGAGGCCGTCGACCACGCGATCGTGCAGCACCTGCGTCACGAGCACGAGCTGATGCTGCCGAGCCAGTCGGTCCGGCCGTTGCAGCTGGCCCTGTCCGGCAACGGCCTCACCCCGCAGGGCCCGGCCTCCACGGAGATCCACGGCCGGGACGTCGCCACGGGCCTGGCCCGTTCCGTCCAGGTCGACACCGCGGCCGTCCGGGAGGCCATCCAGACGCCGCTCACCGCGATCCTGGACGGCATCGGCAAGGTGCTGCGGGACTGCCCGCCCGACCTGGTCGCCGACCTCGCCGACCGGGGGATCATGATGGTCGGCGGCAGCGCCCTGCTGCCGGGCCTGGACCAGATGCTGCGGCAGGCCACCGGCATGCCGGTGCACATCGCCGAGCGCCCGGACGTGTGCGCCGTGCAGGGACTCGGCGCGATGCTGGAGGGCAGGATCGCACCGCTGGCGCTGGACCCGCTGGGCACCTGAGCGCCGGCCACCGAGCCGAGGACCTGAACGCCGACCACCGAGTGCCGGCGCCGGGTGCCCGAGCGCCCACCACCGAGTGCCGCCGCCGGGTGCCCGAGCGCCGGCCGCCGGGTCAGCGGGCGAACCAGCAGCGCACGGTCGTCCCGCTGTCGCTCCGGTGCACCCGTACCAGGTCGGCGATCAGGTTGACCAGCAGGATCCCGCGCCCGCCGCGCTGGTCGCGGGGTACGGGGCGGCGTCCGGCCAGGACGTCCGCGAGGTGCCCGTCGTCGTGGACCTCGCACACCACGTACCCGTCCTCGGACCACACCCGCAGCACACCCGAACCGCCGCCGTGCACCACGCTGTTGGTGGTGAGCTCGGCCGTGGCGAGGGCCAGGTCGTCGAGCTTCACGCCGACGAGGCCGAGCCGCGCGCCCTCCCCGACGGCCAGGTGCCGGGCGTGAGGGAGGGAGTCGGAGTCGAAGGCGAACATCAGCGCCTCCGGCACGGGCGGCAGCGCCTCGTTGTAGCGGGCGACCACGTCCTCGGGAGCGTACGCCGCGCTGTCCTGCTCCGCCCGGGAGCCGGGGTGGATGACGGTGGGGTGGGTGGCGTAGGCGTCGGTGACCATGTGCTCGGGCAGCTGCGCCACGTCGTACGGGCACAAGATCGTCGCGGCCCGGCCCTGGAAGGCGGCGTTGATGAGCGCCTCGTGCTGGGCGCAGGCCGGGTACTCGACGCCGGACCGGCCCGCCCAGATGGGCTCGCCGATGATCCGTACCCGGCGGCCGGCGGGCTGGGCGTCGGCGAAGGCGCGCAGCACGCCCGGGATGATGCGCCCGGGGTTGCGTCCGGCCTCGCGCATGTCCAGCAGTCGCACGCTCTCGGCGGCGTCCCCCAGCGCGTCCCTGATCAGGGCGAGGTTCTTGCCGGGCACGGCGACGGCCACCGGCTCCCCGGCGTCCAGGCCGTCGCGTACGAAGGGCAGGGTGCCGTCGAGGTACTCCTGCTCGTCCCGGTAGAAGAGCGCGGGGTGGGCGAAGGGGTCGAGGGGTCCGAAGGGCTCGGTGACAGCGGTGGTCATGACGTCGACACCTCGATCCCCCTCTGTCCGGGCCACAGCAGGTCCAACGTCCGCCGCAGGGCCGCCGGCGGCCGGCGCACCACGAAGCGCCGGCCGTCCCGGAGCCTCCCGGCGGCGGCCGCGAGGGCACCGGCACCCGCGACGTCGACGAACGTCACGTCGGACAGCTCCAGGTAGTACACGTCCTCACCTTCGCGAACAGCCTCTTCCAGCACGCCTTCCCAGATCGCACGCGTCGTCAGGCCGACCTCCCCCGCCGCCCGGACACCTTGCCGCCCGGCCAGCGGGAACACCGCCAGGCCCGGCGCGGGGCCGGCCGCCGAGAGCTGATGTCGAGTCTCCAAGGCCCTCTCCCCACGTTTGCGGACCACAGCGCTGATACCCGCACGGCAGCAGCTCATTCCCCGAGAAGGAGTGTAGTAAGCCGCACGGCGGGCAGGCGCAGCTCACACGGACGTCCACGGGGGCGAGCGACGTCGTGCAGTCCGGCGAGACGAACACGACCGACGAGGACCGACAAGGCGGTGACATGACCTCAGCGGCATCACCACATCTCACGGGAGGGCTGGACACCCTGGTCATCCGTGGCCGCGTCGACGCGGACCGAGCCGAGCTCACCCCGCGGGGTGAGCTCGTCCACGGCTGCGCGGACATCCTGGCGCGAACCCTGGCCGACCTGCCGGCCACCATCACGCGGGTGGACCTGGACATGGAGGGCGTGCACTTCATGGACACGGCTGGTCTGCAGTTCCTGGACATGCTGGCCGACCACGGCCGGCAGCGGGCGCTGACGGTGACGGCGACGAACTGGAACGGCCAGCCGCGCCGGATCCTGGAGCTGGCGGGCCTGGACACGACCGACCCGCTGACCGGCCTGGACACCACCGGCTCGGCGCCCGCCGCACCACCGGCCGTCCGCACCGTCTCCGCGGTCGCCCTGGAACGCGCGGAGTGCCTGCACGTCCTCCAGGAGGAGGTCGAGCAGCTGCGCCAGGCGATCGCCTCCCGCCCCGTCATCGACCAGGCGCGGGGCATCCTCATGGCCACGCACGGCTGCGCTTCCGACGAGGCGTGGCACATCCTGCGGGAGACGTCCCAGCTGTCGAACACGAAGCTGCGGGACGTCGCGGCGGCGGTGACGGCGAGCGCGGAGGCGGACGGCCCGGCCCCGCCGGCCGAGCTGCGCACGGCGCTGCAGCGGGCCGTGGCGAGGCGCCGCCGGGGCTGAGTGGCCGGGTCCGGGGGACCCGTGTTCCCCGGCCCACCGGGGTACCCGGCAGCCGACTGCTGCGCGAGGGGTACACGAAGCGACCACACCCCGTCCCAGGCCGAGGGCGGCCGCGGCGACGAGAACGCCCCGGGCGAGGGCGAAACACGCGAGGACAGCACGGCGTGAGGAGTCCTCGTAACCGAGAAGTCTTCACGACGGAGACTTCGCAAAACGGTGGCGGCGACATACCGACGGCCCGGCGGGGAACCCGTACCTCCCCTACCAGTCAAAGGAGTTACTCGTGATCGTCGCCGTCGTCATCGCCGGGTGTGTGCTGCTCGCCGTGCTCGCCTTCCTCGTCCCCCGCCTCTCGCGCCACCCCGAGCGCGGCACCCAGCGCTCGCTCGGCGCGGGCGCCCGGGCCGGCGGCAAGGCACCCGGGGTCCTGGGCCGGCTCTTCGCCAAGCCCTTCCACACGAGTTCCCGCGCGGTGAGCCGCAGCGGCTCGGCCGGGCGCCGCACCCGCGGCCGCATGCCCTTCTGACCCGCCGCGCGGCCGCGCCGCCCGGCATGCTGGTCCGGTACGCAGGGCAGGCAGAAGGAGACCTTTCTCGATGGGCACCGCAGTGCACGTCCCGCAGACGCGGGACATGATCGGGGAGGAACTCTCCGGGGACGAGGCGTTCACCGCCCTGCGGCGCTACGGAGGCCGCCGGCTGCTCGTCGACGCGTTCACCCGCTTCCGCTACGCGGACGGCTTCAGCAACTCCCGTTCCCTCGCCTTCCAGGTGGTCCTGGGCATGGTGCCGTTCACCATCGCCCTGGTCGGCGTGGCGACCACCGTGCACACGGAGAGCGTGGGGCGGATCATCGAACTCACCCTCGGCCGGATCGTGCCCGGCGCCAGCACGAAGCTGGTCGAGGACGCCCTGCACGGCACCGAGCGCAGTGCCGGTTCCGGCGTCTGGGGCGCCGTCGCCATGTGGCTGGGCCTGGTCTTCGCCGTGCTTAACCTGGCGTCGGCGATGGCCCAGGTCGAACGCGGCGCCAACCGCATCTACGGCATCGAGCGCGACCGGCCCTTCATGGCCAAGTACGGCCGGTCCCTGCTCCTGGCCCTCGCCGCGGGCATGCCGATGGTGCTGGGGTTCCTCGTGCTCGTGGCCGGGGACGCCGTCGGCGGTGCGGTGGTGCAGGCCTTCGGCTGGTCCTCCGCCTGGCTCGACTGGTGGGGCGCTCTCGACCTCCCCCTGGGTGTGCTACTTGCGTGGGTCGCCTCCTCGGTGATCTTCCGCTGGGCGCCCCGCCGGGACCAACCGGGCTACACCTGGCTCGCGTTCGGCTCCGCGGTCCATCTGGTGCTGTGGATCACGGCCACCTGGCTGCTGGCGCTCTACGTCGCGCAGAGCGGCTCCTTCGGTGCCGTCTACGGGCCGCTGACGGCCTTCGTCGCCCTGCTGCTGTGGGCCAACCTGACCGGTGTGGTGCTGTTCCTCGGCATCGCGTTCGCCGCCCAGCTGGAAGCGGCCCGGGCCGGCATCACCGAGGCCGTGCGGCCCGATCCGGGACCGGGGCCGTGAGGCACGTCCTGACGCGCACCCGGCCCCTGTGATCCACCCGCTGAACCAGGACGTATCGTCCTGGGTGTGAGCGATGTGCCCCCCGCGACCACAGCACCGGCGGACCGAGAAGCGACCTCCGAGACCCCGGAGCGAGCCGAGCGCCCGGCGACCGGCGACGACCCGGCCCTGCGGGCGGCCTACCGGCTGTGCCGCCACCGTACGAAGGAACAGGACCCGGCGGAGTACGCGCTGATCCAGCTGGTGCCCGCGGCCCTGCGCCCGGCCCTGCACGCCCTGTGGGCGGCCGCCAACGCCCTCGACGACCTCGGCGACGACCGCACCGCGCCCGCTGCCGAGCGGGCCGCCCGGGTCGAGGCCTGGATCACCGCCCTGCACCGCGAACTGCCCACCGGCTCCAGCCCGGACCCGGTCCGGCACGCCCTGGTGGACACCGCGAACCGCTGGCGCCTGGATGTGTCCGAGCTGCGGGACGCCATGGCCCAGGTCCGGGACGACACCCGCGGCAGGCACTTCGCCGACTGGGCGCAGTGGCGGGCATGGGGCCGGGACAACCTGCTGCCCTGGTTCGGCCTGGTCCGCACGGTCTTCGACCGGGCCGGCGTCCCCGTGGCGCTGCGTCTGGACACCCGGGAGGCCTACGAGGAGTTCCTCGACGGCGTCCGGCTCACCGACATCCTCACCGACCTGTCCGCCGACCTGGCCCAGGGCGACCTGCTCCTGCCCGCCGAGGTCCTCGACCTGCACCCCGGGTCCGCGGCCGACCTGGCCCAGCGCCGCTGGAGCCCCGCCGTCGGCGCCCTGGTCACGCACCTCACCGGCCTGGCCCGCCAGTGGGTGAGCCAGGGGGCCCTCACCCGGGGCATGCACCCCGGCCCCGCCACGGTCCTGCACACGATGGCCGCCCTGCTGTGCGCCCAGCTCGACGCCGTCGACGCGGCCGGCCCGGACCTGCTGCGCTCCCCGCCCCGGCCCGCACTGCGCACCCGCGCCCGCATCCTCGCCCCCGCCCGGGCCCGTGCGGCCCTGGCCTGGAGCCTGACCCCGCTCACGGTGCCGCCGCCACAACGCCCCGCCGCCCACAGGCCACCGGCGCCCGCCGGGCCGGCACCCACCGGCGCCTTCCGGCCGCCGCCGCCCCACCCCGGCGGCGAGCGGCCCCCCGAGATCCCGCCCGGCCTGCTGCCCGCCCACGTCGCCGTGATCATGGACGGCAACGGCCGGTGGGCCCAGCAGCGCGGCCTGCCCCGGCACGCGGGCCACCGCGCCGGTGCCTCGACCGTCCGCGAGGTGGTCCACGGCGCCCTGGAGATCGGCCTGCGCCACCTGACGCTCTACACGTTCTCCACCGAGAACTGGCACCGCGACCCGGAGGAGGTCGACGCGATCCTCGGCCTGCTGCGCGACGAACTGGCCGAGAACCCCTTCCGTGACCTCGACGTCCGGCTGCGCTGGCACGGCCGGGCCGGCCGCCTGCCCCCCGACCTGGTCGACCTGCTCCACCTGCGGGAGCGCACCACCCGGGCCCGCACCGGCCTGACGCTGACCATGTGCATCGACTACGGCGGCCGGGACGAGCTCACCCGCACGGCCGCCGCCCTGGCCCAGCACGCCCGGGCGGGCCGTCTGGAGCCCGGCCTGATCGCCGAGGACGACTTCGCCGGACATCTGCCGCACCCGGACATGCCCGACGTGGACCTGCTCTGGCGCACCGGAGGCGAACAGCGCGTCTCCAACTTCCTGCCCTGGCACACGGCCTACGCCGAGCTGCACTTCACCCCCGGCCTGTGGCCCGACGCCGACCGCGGCGACCTCTGGCAGGCGATCAGCGCCTACACCCGGCGCCAGCGCCACCACGGCGCGGCTCCGGCCCCGACGGGCGAGCTCGCCCCTGCCGACGGGCCGTCGGCGGCCCGCGCGTGACGACCCCTGCCGCGGGTTCGGGCGGGTGAACGGGGAGGGGCCGCCCGGGAGCGGCCCCTCGTCGACGTGTGCCCGTCCCGTCAGGGTGCGCTCGTCACCGCAGATGCTCGGCGAAGAAGTCGGCCGCCGCGTCGGCCACCCGGTCGAAGGCCGGACCTGCCTTGTACACGTCGAAGTGGCCGGCGGGCACGGTCAGCAGCCGCTTCGGCTCCCGGGCCCGCGCGTAGGCGCCGAGTTGCAGGTTGGGCGGGCACGCCACGTCGAGCTCACCCACGATCATCAGCATGGGCGTGGGGCTGACCCGTTCGATGAGCAGACCCGGCTCGTAGCCGGACACCAGCTCCATCGACCGCAGCGTCACTTCGTTGCGGTGCGTGGGAAGGTGGGCCTCCGCCTGGATGAACTCCCAGGAGTCGGGCGTGAGGTGTCATGTCCCTCAGGCTGGAGGCCGGGCCGATCATGGCGTATCCGGCGGAAGGCTGCGGTGTCCCTGCCGACCGGTGGGTGCTACCCCGCCGTGTGGCTGGAGCTGCCGCTCTTCGGGTCACGGGGACGGTGCATGGTCTTAGGGTCGAGGCGGCATGGGCCGGTCGGCATGGACGAAGGTGAGGCGGGGCGCGCGTGATCCGGGTAGTGGTGGTGGACGACGAGGCACTGGTCCGCTCGGGCTTCGAACTCATTCTGGGCGCGTCCGAGGACATCGAGGTCGTCGCGACCGCGAGCGGGGGCGAGGCCGTCGCGACCGTCCGCAGGGAGCGGCCGGACGTGGTTCTGCTGGACATCCGGATGCCGGACGTCGACGGGCTCACCGTGCTGCGCGAACTGCGGGCGAGGCCGGACGCTCCGGTGGTGGCGATGCTGACGACGTTCGACGCCGACGAGTACATCCTGACCGCGCTGAACTCGGGCGCGGCCGGTTTCCTGCTCAAGGACACCGAACCGGAGCAGCTCGCCCACCTGGTGCGCACCCTGGCCGCCGGCGGTGTGGTGCTCTCCCCCAAGGCGTCGCGGACCCTGCTGCACAGCCACCCCGGCAGCGGGACGGCCGTCGACGAGGATGCGGCACGGGTCCGGCTGCTGACCGCCCGCGAGCGCGATGTCCTCGTCCTGGTGGCGGAGGGGCTGTCGAACGCCGACATCGGGGCGCGCATCCACCTGGGCGCCGGCACAGTCAAGGACCACGTCAGCGCGATCCTCACGAAGCTTCGTGTGACGAGCCGGGTGCAGGCCGCCCTGCTGGCGCAGCGGGCGGGTCTGCTCGACGGGCACCCGCGGTCGGAGGCCGGTCGATGAGCCGCGCACGTGCCGTAGGGCAGCGGGTTCCCGCGCCGGTCATCGACATCGTCCTGGTGTCGGTGGCGGCCGTGGACGTGTGGCTGAACATGTGGGAGCACACACGCCTCGGTCTCGCGCTTGACGGCGACGACGCGTCGGAGTGACCGTCACCAACTCGCCACCGACCCGCCCCTCCCTGTCCCTGCCCGGTTCGCAGCTGGGCCTGGTCGGTCTGCGGGAACGGGCCGAGGTCCTGCCACGGCACCCTGGAGGCGGGCCCGACCGAGGAGGGCGGCTACCGGGCGCGGCTGCGGATTCCCCTCAGCGCGGAGAGGTACAGCAGGAAAGGCGATGAGGGTGGACACCGGGATCGCCCCGGACGCCACCCGCGCCCCGCCGACGGCGAGCACGGCGAGAAAGGCCAGCTGTACGGCGAGTTCGTCCGCCGAGCCTGCCACGGCCTCCCACTTCGCGCTCTTCACCCCGTGCCGCCACGCCCGCTGTGTTGCCGCCTCCACCCGGGCGGTCTCCCGCTCCTCCGCACCGGACGCCTTCACGGGACGGAATGCCCCGAAGACCCGCTCCAGCGCGACGGAGATCTCCCCGACCGCCTCCTGTGAGCGCTCGGTGGCGCGGGCGATCCTCGGCATCACCAGCACGACGGCCCCGCCGACCACCACGACCACGCCGAGCGTCACGCCCAGCAGCACGGCGTCCAGGAACGCCATCATCGCGATCGCCGCCACGAAGGCCACCGCGCCCGTGGCCGCCGACACGACCGCCTGGGTGCTGACCGCCCGCAGCAGCGTGGTGTCCGAGGTGACCCGGGACATCAGATCACCCGGCGGGATCCGCTCGAACTGCGCGATCCCCAGCCGCAGCAACCGCCCCACAAGGGTGCGCCGCGCGGCCAGGACCACCGACTCCGCCGTCCGCTCCAGCACATACGCGCCGAACGCCTCGACTGCCGTGCCCAGCACCACCAGGACGGTGAGCGCGATCAGGATCCCGGCGATGGTCTCACCGGAGGCGAGCCGGTCCACGAGTGCCTTGGTGGCCAGCGGCTGCAGCAGCCCCCGGCGGCCCCGCCCAGGGCGCACAGCAGGCCGAGGGCGACGGCCCACCGGTGCGGCCGAACGTACCCGCCCAGTGCCTTGAGCGTCTCCCGGGCGGACAGGGAAGTCTCATCCGTCGTCGGGGCGGATGCGGTGTTCACGAAGTTCCTTTCTTCTGCGGTGTGCCGGGCACGGCATCAGCGGTCCGGCGCACGAGGGCGTGCGCATGTGTCGGCTCAGTGGACGAATGCGGACGCCCTCGAGGCGAGGGCGCGCACCAACCCTTCGGAGACCTCGGGACGCACGACGAACAGGACGAAGGCGGCCGCCGCCGACGTCAGACCGAGGAACTCCAGGAACTCGCCCCTGCCAGGGACGGAGTCACGGCCCGTCGCGGCCGATGTTCCAAGGAGGTCCTCACGTTCGGTGTGTCGCGCACGGTATGTCATGCCTCCAGCCTGGAAGCGCGTCAGCCCCACGCCCATCCGGCAACTGTCGGGTCCACCCCCGCCGAGTGGCTGAAGAAGACAGCCGTCCGGTCGCACCGGACCGGCCGGGGACCAGACTCCGCCGGTCGGCAGGGCGGTACCCGCCGACCGGCGGGGGCGGTACCGAAGGCTGCCGGATGGTCCGCCCGACGACGTCCGCGCGAGGTTCTCCGTATGACACAGACACAGCCGCCGCAGGCAGCTCCGCAGGAGAACTCGCCTCCCCCACCCCGAACCTCCCCCGAGTCCGCCGCGCCGGCCTCACCCGGTCCCTCCATGGGACGCCTCGTCGGGGTGGATCTGGCCCGCGCGCTGGCGGTGTTCGGCATGTACGTCGTGCACATCGGCCCCCCGCTGTCCGCCACGCACGGCGTCGGCAGCTGGATCCGGTACCTGGCGGACGGTCACTCATCGGTCCTGTTCGCCACCCTCGCCGGGTTCTCACTGATGCTGATCGCCGGCCGCCGGGAGCCGAAGACCGGCCTGGCCGGCCGGCAGGCGAAGGCCCGGATCGCGATCCGCGCCGTCATCCTGCTGGCGCTGGGAACCGTGATGGCCATGGAGTACGGGGGAGTGATCATCCTCGGCTTCTACGGGGTCTACTTCCTGCTGGCCCTGCCCCTGGTGCGACTGAGCGCCAAGACGCTCGCGATCATCGCGGCCGCGTTCGCCCTCGTCGCACCGCAACTGGCGTTCGTCCTGACCTCGCTGCTGACTCCGTCGGTCCAGGAGAGCATCAACGCCTACGACCCGCTCCGCCGCCTCAGCGAGGTGGGAGTGCTCGATCTGCTGCTCACCGGCTTCTACCCGGCGCTCACCTGGATGTCGTTCGTGATCGCAGGTATGGCGCTGGGCCGCCTCGACCTGTCCTCCGGCACTGTCCGGCGGCGCCTGGCCGCAGTCGGTGCCTCCCTCACCGTGGCCGCGTACGGCATGTCCTTGCTGCTCGCCGGCAAGAACGCGCTGAGGAGCACGGCGGAAGACGGGTCGTCGTCCGGCGGCTCCGGTTCGATGCCCCCCGGCAGCGGGTCGATGCCCCTCGACGGCGGGTCGTTCCCCCATATGCCGGCGTCGTCGCTTCTTTCGGCCGGGCCGCACAGCGGCACCACGTTCGACATCATCGGCAGCGTGGGCATCGCGATCCTCGTGATCGTGGGCGCGATGGTGGCGGTGGACCGCCTGCCGCGACTGCGGCGCCTGGCGAAGCCGGTCATCGCCGTGGGCACCATGTCCCTGACCGCCTACGTCGGCCACTTCCTCGCTCAGTCCGCGCTGTCCGTGCCCGCCGGGACCAGCACCCAGCAATCATGGGTGCCGCTGCTCATGTTCGTCCTCGGGGCGACCGTGTTCGCCGCGATCTGGTCCCGCTTCTTCCGCCGCGGCCCCTTGGAGTACCTGCTCAACGCCGCCACCAAGCCGGCGAAGCACATCCGATGACACCCTGCGGGGGTGGGACCACACGTCCCACCCCGGCCTGCACATCTCACGGCGCCGCAAGTCAAAACGGTTCTGCCCGCGTAGCGAGTGGTGGGGCGGGTGGGACTCGAACCCACGGCCGACGGATTATGAGTCCATTGGGGATCTTGGCGGTCCTTGCCGATCAGTGTCGATTCACGCCGTTCTTGCAGGTCAGACGTGCCGATCCGTGTCAGCCCTGTGCAGCGCTTGTCGGTCTGCTCCTGTCCTTGCGGCCCCTCAATGGCCCCTGGGGTCGATGAGTTGGACGCTCACCACAGCAGCAGCCGCGTCCGCCCAGTTCAGCGAAGAAGATGGAACCTTCGCACAGCGGAGTCCCCTACCGACGCGATGATGCTCCACCCCTTCTCCCGGGGTGGAGCATCATCCCTGGCGTCAAGACCCGAGCTTGTCCACCGGACCGCTCATCGACCTGGGTCGCAGCGCGTCGACTGGTCAGCCAAGGACATAGGACTCATCACCGAAGTCAGCGACGATCTTCAGTTTGCCGCCGAGCGCCTTGACGTAGGCGGCGAGGGTGTCGACCTCGCTGCGTTCCAGTTGCCCTTTCTCGATGCGCGAGACGCGGGCCTGGGTGACACCCATGGCTTCGGCGACCTGGACCTGTGTGGTGTGCTGCCGCTTCCGCAACTCGGCAAGACGGTGCACACGGGAGGCCAGGACCATCGCCTGCGCCCCCTTCTGAATCTGGTCCTTTTCGGCATCGGTGAAGGCGAAATCCTCGGCCAGGTCTCCCCAGGAGACGGCCTGCGGGTCCTTGAGGTGATCAGTCATCGCGCCCCGTCCTCTCCATCGATTCGCTTCAGATGCTCCGCGTACGCCTGCTCCGCCTGGGGCACCGCGACGCGGTACCAGCCGGACCAATTGCCTGCCTTGTCACCGCCGACCAGGATCACGGCCTGGCGGTCCGGGTCGAACACGAACAACAACCGCACTTCCGTCGCCCCGGCCGAGCCCGGGCGAAGCTCCTTCAGGTTCGAAAGCACCGAGCCCTTGACCGTGTCCACCAGAGGCCGCCCCAACGCGGGACCTTCCTCCTGAAGGGCAGTGACAGCCTGGCTGACCTGAATCAAGGTGTCACGGTCAGTACGGCGCAGGCCGTGAAGCCATGAGAGAGCCGGCTCGACCACGACGACCTTCCAAGCCATGCACACGTCCCCCATCTGCAATTTATTACACTTACAGCATACACCACTGACATCATAATTGGAGAGGGCTGCCGTTCTCGCAGTGCGGACGTACCGCCGCTGTTCCTGCGCGATGCCAGCGACCGCATCCTGCCGCTCGACGTCAAGGGGCGACTGTTCTACGCGCCGCTGCCGTTTGCCGAGTACGTGGCGATCGAGGTCGCACGGGCTGCCGTGAACTTACACGGAGCGGCCAACGGCGCGCTGCCGCCCTTCCTGGCCGAGGAGCCGTTCAGGCGCTCGGCCACATGCTCCGCGAGAAGGGCGACCCGAGTTCTGTCAGCTACCGAAGGGCGAAACCTGGTGGCCTGTGAGGTCGCCGCGCGAGCACAGGAAGCGGACGGGTGGCGGTACTGACCCTGGACGACTGCTCATCGGCAGGGCACTCCGCAACCAGGTCGGGCCGTACGGGGGCGCCAGGCCTCCCGCCCGGAACAGGCGAACACCAAGCTGTTGGCGCGGCCGGAGGAGAGGGACGCGGGGCTGGAGGCTGCCCGGGCGGCCAACCGCGAGCCGACCCGGGCCCGAACCAGAAGGAAGCCGCGCACCGCTAGGGGCTGGCCGGCCCGGTCGTCCAGCTTCCAGTCGACGTAGCCCTTGGCTGCGGAAGGCGCGCTCCGACGGAGCGCCTCCCGCTTCGACCGCCACCCCGAGGAGACCGATGCAACCGCGGGGCGCGCTCCGACGGAGCGCCTCCCGCTTCGACCGCCACCCCGAGGAGACCGATGCAACCGCGGCCGATCTTGCACAGCCCGAGCGACAGTAAATACTTGGCTAGCCACATGTTTGCTGTTACGTTGATTATGTGTCCAGCCACCTAAATGGGTGGCGACACGAGAGGAGTCATCATGAAAGCCATCCTGTTCGACCGTTTCGGAGGCACGGAAGTGCTGCACGAGGCGGACATCGAGGTCCCGCAGCCCGGCCCCGGCCAGATCCGCGTCCGCGTCAAGGCGGCCGGGCTGAACGCGCTGGACGGCAAGATCCGCTCCGGGGCCATGGAGGCCGCATTCCCCACGACCCTCCCCGCCGCCCCCGGTGGCGAGCTCGCCGGCGTGGTGGACGCCCTGGGTGAGGGCGTGCGGGACGTGCAGGTGGGTGACGAGGTGCTGGGCTGGTCGGACACCGGCTCGTACGCCGAGTACGCGCTGGCCACCACCGTGGCCCCCAAGCCCGCCGGCCTCGACTGGCAGCACGCGGCCGCGCTGCCGGTGGCGGGCGCGACGGCCGAGCGGGTCCTGGACCTGCTCGGCGTCGTCGCCGGGGAGACCGTACTGATGCACGGCGCGGCCGGAGCGGTCGGCACCCTGGCGGTCCAGCTCGCCACAGCCCGCGGAGCGCGTGTCATCGGCACCGCCGGCGCCTCGAACCAGGACTACCTCACCTCACTCGGCGCCACCGCCACCCTCTACGGCGAGGGCCTGGTCGAGCGGGTCCGGGCGCTCGCCCCCGATGGCGTGGACGCGGTGTTCGACCTGGCCGGGAAGGGCGCCCTGGAGGACTCCATCACCCTGCGCGGCGGCACCGAGCGCATCGTCACCATCTCCGACTTCCGCGCACACCAGCTCGGCATCACCTTCTCCAGCAGTCCCCGGGAACGCTCCGCCGCCGGTCTGGCCGCGCTGGCGCAGGACGCCGCGACCGGCAAGGTCGTCACCACCGTCACCGCCTACCCGCTCGCCCAGGCCGCCACGGCCCAGCAGGTCAGCGACGCCGGGCACGTCCGGGGCAAGCTCGTCCTCACCGTCGACTGATCACGCCCGCCTTTCCCCCTCTTTCGATCATCACCTGGTCATCACCGCACCGAAGGAACCCTCATGCTGAACGCCCTGTGGACACCGACCACCGTCGGGGACATCTCCCTCCCGCACCGCCTGGTCATGGCCCCCATGACCCGCGACCGCTCCACGCCCGAAGGCGTACCGACCGAGCTGAACGCCGAGTACTACGCCCAGCGGGCCTCGCACGCGCTCATCATCACCGAGGGCACCCAGCCCTCCGCCGACGGTCAGGGCTACCTCCTCACCCCCGGCATCCACAATGACGAGCAGATCGCCGGGTGGCGCAAGGTCACCGACGCCGTGCACGAGGCCGACGGCCGGATCGTCATCCAGCTGATGCACACCGGACGTATCGCCCACCCCGACAACACCCCGCACGGCCGTCAGCCCGTCGCCCCTTCGGCGATCCAGCCGCAGGGCGCGATGTTCACCATGTCCGGGCCCCAAAAGATGCCGACGCCCCGTCCTCTGTCGACGCAGGAGGTCGCGGAGACCGTCGACGACTTCCGCCGCGCCGCGGCGGCCTCCATCGCGGCAGGCGCCGACGGCGTGGAGATCCACGGCGCCAACGGCTACCTGGTGCACCAGTTTCTGTCCGACAACACCAACCAGCGCACCGACAGCTACGGCGGCTCCCTCGACAACCGCATCCGCTTCGCCGTCGAGGTCGCCGCCGCCGTGGCCGACGAGATCGGCGCCGACCGCACCGGCCTGCGCATCTCCCCCGGCAACCCCTACAACGACATCGCCGAGTCCGACACCGCCGAGCTGTATCCAACACTCCTGCGCGCCCTGAGCCCGCTCGGTCTCGCCTACCTCCACGTGATGCACGCGGGCGACGAGGAGCTGCTGGGCACCCTGCGCACGCTGTGGCCGACCACGCTGATCCTCAACCGGGCCGGCACCGACCTGCCCACCCGCGCCAAGGACGTCGACAACGGCACGGCCGACCTCGTCTCCGTCGGTGCCCTCGCGCTCGCCAACCCGGACCTCGTCGAGCGGCTACGCTCTGACGCGCCGCTGAACACCCCCGACCCGGCGACCTTCTACGGCGGCGGAGTGGCCGGCTACACCGACTACCCCACCCACACCGTCTGAGGAACCGCATGCCCGCCACACACCGCATCCCCTCCACGGCCAGCGAGGGACCGATGAGCTACGCGATCTTCCAGCTCGCCCGCGCCCACCGCGCCCGCGCCGCCGCCATGCTCCGCGAGATGGACCTGCACCCCGGACAGGAGCTGCTGCTCATGCAACTCCTCGACCGGGACGGCCAGACCCAGTCCGAACTGCTCGAGAGCGTCGGCCTGGACCACTCCACCGTCTCCAAGTCCCTGCGCCGCATGCAGGACGCCGGTCTGCTCGTGCGCGAGCCGGCCGCACACGACCGGCGTGTCATGGTCGTCCACCTCACCGACAAGGGCCGGGCGATGCGCGAGCCTCTGACGGCCATGTGGCGGGCCCTGGAGGAGACCTCCGCGCTGAACCTGTCGGCGCAGGAGGCGGAGTCCTTCGTCCACACGGCCTACGTCATCGCCGACGCGATCAACGACCGCGCTGTTCCGCAGGAAGAATCCGAGTAACTCCCCTCGGCCTGCACCCCGGTTCCGGCCTGGAGTGCGGACCCTCCCGCTCATCAGGACGGAACCCGTTCGGTGGCCGGGCAACACCCCGCGGGGCCGGCGAGCCCTACCTCGTCGCCGGTCGGCCGCACATCGAGGACGGCCGCCTCACCCGCGTCCCAGGGCACCTTCGCCCTCCACAAGCTCCTGCAGGCCGACGGCGCCCATGCCCGCGGCCGCCACTGCCCTGCCCGCCCAATCCCCCCACCACTCACCTGATGGAAAGTGGGACCCCCCGTGGCCACCACCCTCCCCGTCCTCGTCGTCGGCGCGACCGGCTCCCTCGGGGGCAAGGTCGTCGACGAACTGCTGGGGCGCGGCAAGAACGTCCGCGCCCTGGTCCGGCCGACCACCGACGCGAGCAAGCTGGAAAGCAAGGGTGTCGAGATCGCCCGCGGCGACATGCTCGACCTCGACTCGCTCGTCGCCGCCATGAACGGCGCCGATGCCGTGATCACCACAGCCGCCGGCTACACCCGCGGCGGCAAGAACGCGCACGACATCGACACCGTCGGCAACGCCAACCTCGCTGAGGCCGCCCACCGCGCCGGCATCCGGCGGTTCGTCCTGACCAGCATCCTCACCAGCGACCAGACGCCCCAGGTCCCGCACTTCTGGCACAAGAAGATCGCCGAGGACAAGCTCGAACAGCTCGGCGTCCCCTTCGTCGCACTGCGCCCGGGGGCCTTCCTCGACCAGATCGCGACCATGGCGGGCAACCCGATCGACAAGGGCCGCCTGACGTGGATCGGCAAGACCACCGTCCCGCTGACCTTCGTCCACACCTCCGACCTCGCGGCGTACCTGTCGGCCGCCGTCGACGCCGACGCGGACAACGGTGAGCGCATCGACATCGGCTGGGACCGTCCGGTCAGCATGCGCGAGATGGCCGACCTGATGGGCAACCGGGCCGGAAAGGAGATCAAGGTACGGGCCGTCCCCTCCGTCATCGCCCGCGCCGCAGGAGCCATCACCGGTCGCTTCATGCCCCTGGTCAAGGACATGGCCGCGATGTTCAGCTGGTTCGACAGCGGCCGCTACGTCGCCGACCCCCGCCGCCAGGAGCAGCTGTTCGGCCCCGCCCCCACCGCCGAGGAAACCATCAGCCGGTACACCGACGAGCTGGTCACGGCGCAGCACCGGTGACCAGCCCGCATGCCGGTCCGGCCGCCCGGGCGGGGCCCAACCGGTGAGTGGGAGGACCGCTCTGACAGATCGCCGTACATTCCTGCCGCACCCGGAATGGGACCTGCCGGGCCGACTCCAGCCGGCCTTCACCTGAACTGGCAGAACCACGGAACCTGCTGCGGTGGCAGCGGTTCCTGACAGCCAGGAGTTCTCCAGGAGAGCGACTGTGGCGCGAGGCCAGCCGAGAGGGTCGAGCAACCCATCGGGGCCGTTTCCCCTTCGGGCCGTTTCCTTTCCTCTCGGCCATCGCCGGGACACTTCCTCAGCAGCGACAGGTTCTCCACAGCACAGACGGCAGCCGACGTCGCCCTACCGCGTCCGCGCACCCGCCGCGCCGGTATCAGCACTGCCTTCGCCGTCGGCCCGGTACTCGACTGTCCGCCCTGTGGGTGGCTGCCCCAGCCACGCAACCATCAAATGGGACACGAATCGACCCCGAAACACCGTCGGCCTGGACACGTCTGCACCGTCCCGGCCCCTGTACGGCCCCTGAGTCTCGGCATCGGCCCTCAGAGCAGTCACCCCGACCGCGAGCGGCACCCTCGATCATTAACTCAGCCGCAGGTCAGACGGGTTGGATCTCCCCCGAACGCCGCCAGGCTCCAAACTCACAAGCAGCGCATTCAGTCCGTTCAGGCAAAGTTGACGCCCCTACAGGACAAAATGAACGTTTCCGCAGGTCAGGGCCCTGCACAGGTGGGGCGGGTGGGACTCGAACCCACGGCCGACGGATTATGAGTCCGCTGCTCTAACCGGCTGAGCTACCGCCCCATAGCGGCGTGTCGCGTACATGTGTGCGCGCCGTCTGCCGCAGCATAGCCGCTCATACGATCTCCTGCTTCGGCTGGGCGGCTTCGCACGGCCTACGTGACCTTGAGGACTGCGCCGGGTGCCGCGCGGTTCCCGGGACAGGGAGACGGACATGAAAAAGGACCCCTGCGAGGGGTCCCTTTCCGACCTGCTCCCCCGACTGGACTCGAACCAGTAACCTGCCGGTTAACAGCCGGCTGCTCTGCCAATTGAGCTACGGAGGACCGAGCTCCTCGGACTGGACTCGAACCAGTAACCTGCCGGTTAACAGCCGGCTGCTCTGCCAATTGAGCTACCGAGGAAGGTCTCGTTTGCATCGAACGCACCCACCTGGGTATCCGCCAGGGGGCGCGCGCTCGCTGCGACACATACATTAGCGCAAGCAGGGGGGTGCTTTGCCAATCGGTACTCCCCGGCGCCGTCGCCGCACCGGAGACCTACGCAAGGAAAGGGTGGCCGCCATGCGTTACCGGCTCACGTTCGTCGCCGGAGTCGTCCTGGGTTACGTGCTGGGCACGAGGGCCGGACGCGAGCGCTACGAGCAGTTGAAGAAATCAGCCCGGCAGTTCGCGCAGAACCCCGCCGTGCGCAACACCGCGGAGACGGCGGCCCACCAGGGCCGTGAGTTCGCGGGCAAGGCGTACCACGTGGTGAGCGACAAGGTCGGCGACCGGGTCCCCGACTCGGTGGCGGACCGCGTCCGTCATCTGCGCGACCGAGCCACCCACAACGGCGGCGAGGACGACTGGGGCACGAGTAATACCTGATCTCCTCGATGCCGGGATCGACGACGTCCTTCAAGGGGCGCGGGGAACTGCGCGACCAGCCACGACGAGGCCCGCACCCGAAACCCGGCGACACCCCCGCGGCGCCCACGGCTCCAGCCAGCGCAGCGGTACGGCAGAATTTTGGCCATGGGGATAGTCGCCGGGTTGGACAGTTCACCCGATTTCACTCGTATCGTCGTCTGTGACACGGACTCCGGAGCCGTGCTCAGGCAGGGATATGCGCCGCATCCGGTGGAGAGCCCCGAGGGCGGCGGCCGGCCGTCGGACGTCGACCCGCAGGCCTGGCTGCTCTCCCTGGGCGAGGCCGCGGGCGGCGGGCTGCTGGAGGGCGTGCAGGCGATCGGCGTCTCGGCGCAGCAGAACGCCGTCGTGCCGCTGGACGCGCAGGGCAACACCGTGCGGCCGGCGATGGTCGGCGGTGACAAGCGGACGCAGGTCGCCGCGGCCGATCTGATCGACGCGCTCGGCGGGCGCGAGGCGTGGGCGCAGGCGGTGGGCTGTGTGCCGCAGGCCGCCCAGCCGATCACGAAGCTGCGCTGGCTGACCCGCACCGAGCCGGAGAACGCGCAGCGCACCGCGATCCTCCTCCAGGCGCACGACTGGCTGGTGTGGCAGCTGCTGGGCCGGCCGGTCAGGAGAACCACCGACCGGGGCGGCGCGTCCGGCACCGGTTACTGGTCGGCGGCCACCGGTGGCTACCGGCCCGACCTCGTGGAGCTGGCGCTCGGCCACCAGGTGATGCTGCCGGAGGTGATCGGCCCGGCGGACGCGGCCGGTACGACGCCGGAGGGGCTGCTGATCTCCGTGGGGACCGGCGAGACCATGGCGGCGGCGTTCGGGCTGGGCATCGGCCTCGGCGACGCGGTGGTGTCGCTCGGCGCGTCCGGGTCGGTGATGGCCGTGCATCCCGAGGCGCTGGTCGACGGGTCCGGGATGATCACCGCGCTGGCGGACGCGACCGGCATGCACCTGCCCGTCGTGACCACGCTGAACGCCGTACGGACGCTGCGCGGGGCCGCCGAGCTGCTGGGACTGCCGGATCTCGAGAGCCTGTCCGACCTGGCGATGAAGTCGACGCCGGGGTCGCACGGGCTGGTGCTGCTGCCCTACCTGGAGGGCGAGCGGACGCCGAACCTGCCGCACACCGCCGGGACGCTCGCCGGGCTCAGGCGCGAGTCGATGAAGGCGGAGCACCTGGCGCGGGCCGCGTTCGAGGGGATGCTGTGCGGGCTCGCGGACGCGCTGGACGTGCTGCGCGGCCGGGGTGTGGAGGTGCGGCGGGTGTTCCTGCTCGGGCCGGCCGCCGAACTGCCCGCCGTGCAGGCCGCGGCGCCCATGCTGTTCGGGACCC
The DNA here is from genome assembly GCF_007655005.1 of Streptomyces tibetensis. Taxonomy (GTDB): domain Bacteria; phylum Actinomycetota; class Actinomycetes; order Streptomycetales; family Streptomycetaceae; genus Streptomyces; species Streptomyces tibetensis. The sequence continues at coordinate 193,744 of NZ_SZVW01000009.1, read as the reverse complement.
AGGTCGTGGTGCCGCAGCCCGCGGACTACGCGGCGATCGGCGCAGCCCGCCAGGCGGCCTGGGCGCTGGGCACCTCGCAGGGCACGCTCGACGTGCGCAACCCGCCGGCCTGGCAGGGCGCGGTGGCGCAGGTGCTGGAGCCCGGGGACGAGCTGGCCGTGGGGCAGGCGGTGCGGCAGCAGTTCGTGGCGGTGCGGGAACAGACGCATCCCGGTGCCCTCTGAAGGCTTTGACCGCCCGTTGGGTTAATTCGGTTGAGGTAACGCGGGTGGAGTGTTCGACGATAGGGGCCAGGGGCAACCACTCGGCCCCGTCGTCCACTCCGAGAGAAGCAGCGTGCTCATACGACTTCTGCGGACCTATCTCAGGCCCTACAAGAGACCCATCGCTCTCCTGGTGCTGCTGCAGTTCCTGCAGACCTGCGCCACGCTCTACCTGCCCACGCTGAACGCCGACATCATCGACCAGGGTGTCGTGAACGGCGACACGGGCTACATCGTGGGCTACGGCGGCCTGATGATCGGCATCTCGCTGGTCCAGGTCGTGTGCAACATCGGCGCCGTGTACTACGGCGCCCGTACGGCCTCGGCACTGGGGCGCGACCTGCGGGCGTCCGTGTTCGACCGGGTGCAGTCGTTCTCCGCGCGTGAGGTCGGTCACTTCGGGGCGCCGTCGCTGATCACCCGGACGACGAACGACGTCCAGCAGGTGCAGATGCTGGCGCTGATGACGTTCACACTGCTGGTGTCGGCGCCGATCATGTGCGTGGGCGGCATCGTGCTCGCGCTCGGTCTCGATGTGCCGCTGTCCGGGGTGCTGGTGGCGGTCGTGCCGGTGCTGGGCATCTGCGTGACGCTGATCGTGCGGCGGCTGCGGCCGCTGTTCCGGTCGATGCAGGAGCGGCTGGACTCGGTGAACCAGGTGCTGCGCGAGCAGATCACCGGCAACCGTGTGATCCGCGCCTTCGTCCGGGACGAGTACGAGCAGCAGCGCTTCCGGAAGGCCAACACCGATCTCACCGACTTCGCGCTGGGCACCGGCAACCTGCTCGCGCTGATGTTCCCGATCGTCATGACGGTGGTGAACCTGTCGTCGATCGCCGTGGTGTGGTTCGGGGCGCACCGGATCGACAGCGGCGGCATGCAGATCGGTGATCTGACGGCGTTCCTGGCCTATCTGATGCAGATCGTCATGGCCGTGATGATGGCCACCTTCATGTTCATGATGGTGCCGCGCGCGGAGGTGTGCGCCGAGCGCATCAGCGAGGTGCTGGACACCTCCTCCAGCGTGGTGCCGCCGTCGGCGCCGGTGCGGGAGCTGCGCCGGCACGGGCATCTGGAGCTGCGCGGGGCGGGCTTCCGCTATCCGGGTGCCGAGGAGCCGGTGCTGCGGGCCGTGGACCTGGTGGCCCGGCCGGGTGAGACGACCGCCGTCATCGGCTCGACCGGCAGCGGCAAGTCCACGCTGCTCGGGCTGGTGCCGCGGCTGTTCGACGCGACCGAGGGGCAGGTGCTCGTCGACGGGGTCGAGGTGGCGGAGATCGATCCGCAGCTGCTCGCGAAGACCGTCGGGATGGTGCCGCAGAAGCCGTATCTGTTCGCGGGGACGGTGGCGACCAACCTCCGCTACGGCAACCCGGACGCCACCGACGAGGAGCTGTGGCACGCGCTGGAGGTGGCGCAGGCCAAGGACTTCGTGGAGCGGCTGGAGGGTGGTCTCGACTCGCCGATCTCGCAGGGCGGGACGAACGTCTCCGGTGGTCAGCGCCAGCGGCTCGCGATCGCCCGGACGCTGGTGCAGCGGCCCGAGATCTACCTCTTCGACGACTCCTTCTCCGCGCTCGACTACGCCACGGACGCCGCGCTGCGGGCCGCGCTCACGCAGGAAACCTCCGAGGCGACCGTGGTGATCGTCGCGCAGCGGGTGGCGACCATCCGGGACGCCGACCGGATCGTCGTCCTCGACGAGGGCCGGGTCGTCGGCACCGGCCGGCACCACGAGCTGATGGCGGACAACGAGACCTACCGGGAGATCGTGCTCTCCCAGCTCACGGAAGCGGAGGCTGCCTGATGGCGGGGCCCATGGGGCGGATGATGGCCGGGGGCGGCCCCGACCAGCGCTCGCTGGACTTCAAGGGATCGGGCAAACGGCTCGTCGCGCGGTTCCGGCCGGAGCGGGTCACCATCTACGTGCTGCTGCTGTGCGTGGTGCTCAGCGTCGGCCTGAACGTCGTCGGGCCGAAGATCCTCGGCAAGGCGACCGACCTGGTCTTCGCCGGCATCGTCGGCCGGGGCATGCCGGAGGGGGCGAGCAAGGAGCAGGTCCTCGACTCCATGCGGCAGCGCGGGGACGGTGACGTCGCCGACATGCTGCGCAGTACCGACTTCACCCCCGGTGAGGGCATCGACTTCACGGCCGTCGGGCATGTGCTGCTGCTCGCGCTGGGCGTGTTCACGGTGGCCGGACTGCTGATGGCGGTGGCGACACGGCTGGTGAACCGGGCCGTGAACCGGACCATGTTCCGGATGCGCGAGGACGTCCAGACGAAGCTGTCGCGGCTGCCGCTGTCCTATTTCGACCAGCGCCAGCGCGGTGAGGTGCTGTCCCGGGCGACGAACGACATCGACAACATCGGGCAGACCCTCCAGCAGTCGATGGGGCAGCTCATCAACTCGGTGCTGACCATCATCGGTGTGCTCGCGATGATGTTCTACGTCTCCTGGATCCTGGCGCTGGTCGCGCTGGTGACCGTGCCGCTGTCGTTCGTCGTGGCCACACGCATCGGCAAGCGGTCGCAGCCGCACTTCGTGCAGCAGTGGCGCTCGACGGGCAAGCTCAACGCGCACATCGAGGAGATGTACACCGGGCACGCCCTGGTGAAGGTGTTCGGGCGGCAGGAGGAGTCGGCGCAGCAGTTCGCCGAGCAGAACGACGCGCTGTACGAGGCGGGGTTCAAGGCGCAGTTCAACAGCGGGGTCATGCAGCCGCTGATGATGTTCGTGTCGAACCTGAACTACGTGCTGGTGGCGGTCGTGGGCGGGCTGCGGGTCGCCTCGGGCTCGCTGTCGATCGGTGACGTGCAGGCGTTCATCCAGTACTCGCGGCAGTTCTCCATGCCGCTGACGCAGGTCGCGTCCATGGCGAACCTGGTGCAGTCGGGTGTCGCCTCGGCGGAGCGGGTCTTCGAGCTGCTCGACGCGGAGGAGCAGGAGGCGGACCCGGTGCCGGGTGTGCGTCCCGAGGAGCTGCGCGGGCAGGTGGCGCTGGAGCACGTGTCGTTCCGCTACGACCCCGACAAGCCGCTCATCGAGGACCTGTCGCTGAAGGTCGAGCCGGGGCACACGGTCGCCATCGTCGGCCCGACCGGCGCCGGCAAGACGACGCTGGTGAATCTGCTGATGCGGTTCTACGACGTCACCGGCGGGCGCATCACCCTCGACGGGGTCGACATCGCGCGGATGTCGCGGGACGAACTGCGGGCCGGGATCGGGATGGTGCTGCAGGACACCTGGCTGTTCGGCGGCACGATCGCGGAGAACATCGCGTACGGCGCCTCCCGGAAGGTCACCCGCGGGGAGATCGAGGAGGCGGCCCGGGCGGCGCACGCGGACCGGTTCGTGCGGACGCTGCCGGACGGGTACGACACCGTGATCGACGACGAGGGCACCGGCGTCAGTGCCGGTGAGAAGCAGCTGATCACCATCGCGCGGGCGTTCCTGTCCGACCCGGTGATCCTGGTGCTGGACGAGGCGACGAGCTCGGTCGACACGCGTACGGAGGTTCTGATCCAGAAGGCGATGGCGAAACTGGCGCATGGGCGGACGTCGTTCGTCATCGCCCACCGGCTGTCCACGATCCGTGACGCGGACACGATCCTGGTGATGGAGAACGGGTCGATCGTCGAGCAGGGCGCGCACGAGGATCTGCTGGCGGCGGACGGGGCCTACGCGCGGCTGTACAAGGCGCAGTTCGCGCAGGCGGTGGCCGAGGTGGACTGAGTCGCGATCCGGGGTGCCGGGTGGTGTCGTGGGGCGGCTGCGGGGCCGGCGGGAGCTGGTCTCGCAGTTCCCCGCGCCCCTTGCGGGGCGCACGTCCCCGCGCCCTCAAGGCAAGCGGTTTCCGCGAGCCTCTGAAGGGGCGTCAGCCGCACGTGGCCAAGGGGCGCGTGCGGCTGCGGGCCGGCCGGGGGCTGGTCGCGCAGTTCCCCGCGCCCCTGGCGGGGCGCATGTCCCCGCGCCCTCAAGGGAAGTGGTTTCCGCGAGCCTTTGAAGGGGCGTCAGCCGCACGTGGCCAAGGGGCGCGGGGAACTGCGCGATCCGCCCCCACCGGCCCCGCACTCGGCATCAGTCCAGATAGCCCCGCAGCTGATCCGCGAAGGCGTGATCCCGCAGCTTGTTGAGGGTCTTGGACTCGATCTGCCGTATCCGTTCCCTGGTCACGCCGAAGATGCGGCCGATCTCCTCCAGGGTGCGCGGGCGTCCGTCCGCCAGCCCGTAGCGGAGTTGGACCACCTTCCGCTCCCGCTCCCCCAGGGTCGACAGGACCGCCTCCAGGTGCTCCCTGAGCAGCAGGAACGCGGCCGACTCCACCGGAGAGGCCGCGTCGCCGTCCTCGATGAGGTCGCCGAGGGCGACGTCGTCCTCCTCGCCGACGGGCGCGTGCAGCGACACCGGCTCCTGGGCGAGGCGCAGGACCTCGCTGACCCGCTCCGGCTGCAGGTCCAGGTGCGCCGCGACCTCCTCGGGCGTCGGCTCGTAGCCCCGCTCCTGGAGCATGCGGCGCTGGACGCGGACGACCCGGTTGATGAGCTCCACGACATGGACCGGGACCCGTATCGTGCGGGCCTGGTCGGCCAGGGCGCGGGACATGGCCTGGCGGATCCACCAGGTCGCGTACGTGGAGAACTTGTAGCCGCGGGCGTAGTCGAACTTCTCGACCGCCCTGATCAGGCCGAGGTTGCCCTCCTGGACGAGGTCGAGCATCGTCAGGCCGCGGCCGACGTAGCGCTTGGCGACCGAGACGACCAGGCGCAGGTTCGCCTCGATCAGCCGGCGCTTGGCCATGCGGCCCATGACGACGAGCCGGTCCAGGTCGAGGGCGAGCTGGCTGTCCAGGTCGGGGGTGAGCCGCAGCTTCTCCTCCGCGAACAGTCCGGCCTCGACACGACGGGCGAGTTCGACTTCCTCGGCGGCGGTGAGCAGGGGGATGCGGCCGATCTCCCGCAGGTACTGGCGGAACAGGTCCGAGGAGGGGCTGCCGGTCTCGGTGCGGACCGGCGGGGGTTCGACGGCCTCGGGGGGCTCGGCCGCCTCGACGGCCTCGGCGGGCGGCTCCTCCGGCTCCGGTTCCGCCTCGGGGTGGTGCACGGCGCGGCTCTGCGCCGGGACCCCTGACAGGGCGTCGGCCTCCGCGTCCGGCGCGGCACCGTCGGCGCCGGGGGCGGCACCGGCGTCGGTCTGGGTGAGGGTCTGGGTCTGCACGGGGGCGACCTCCAGGATGATCGCTGCCAAGGAGGGCGGCAGCGGTACTTCGGGGGCGGAGTCGGCCTCGCCGCTTTCCGTCCCGTACGCGATGAGCGGAACCGCGGGGGTCTGGGACCCGTGGGTGACGGATCGGCCGCGCTCCGAGGACTCAGGCACCGGAACCCAGTGTGGGGTAAGACACATCGTCGCCACGAGGGGCGTGCGATGACTTTTTGTTTCCGGTCCGTGACCGCGCGGTCGCCCCTCGTGGGAAACCCAGATGCCTCATATGCCACTGGTCTGCGACGATCGGCCGATGTCCCGTTACCCGTACGAGTCGCATGTGACGGTCCGCTGCGCCGGGCCCGCCGAGCTCGCCCGGCTGCGCCGCTGGGCGGCGGCGGGCGGGTTCAAGCTCACGCACATCGTGCTGGCCAGGGGCCGGATGCGCGACCAGCCGATGATCACCCTGTCCGGTTCACCGTCGTACGCCCGCGAATCGGCGCGCGTACGGGAGGTGGCCGCGCGTTTGCGGGCGGACGGTTTTGATCCGGTGCGCGTGAAGATCGAGTCGTCGCCCTGGGCACCGGAGGTACCGCGCCGGCCCTGCGACGACGGGCGCTACTTCGAGCACCATGTGAAGCTGCGGCTCACCGGGGACACGGACCTGGCGGCTCTCGCGGCGCGCGTCGTGCCGCACGGCGCCCATCTGTCGTGGAACGCCCGGCGGGTGCGGGGCGAGCACCACGAGCGGTTCGTGACCCAGCGCTGCCACGCGGTGGACGCCGAGGGCGCGGGCCGGGCAGTGGAGCGGCTGCTGACCGAGCTGAATGACTGCGAAGTGCTCGGTGTGGAGCGGGAGTTCGTGCTGCACGACAGTGATGTGTCGGTGGACGAGGGATGGCTCGGTGAGCCGGTGGGGGTATCGGGATGAAACAGTCGTGGCAGGGCTTCGGATGGGCGAACACGGAGATCCCACGGGAGCCGCTGGACGACGCCACCCGCCGGGAGGGACACCTGCCGAAGACGCTGCGTCCGGTGCCGGGGGACGACGTGGTGCAGCGCCCGGTCTTCGACCCCGCCCTGAAGCACCTCCACAACGCCTATCGCGCCACCGACCCGGCCTTCGCCGACCCGACGCGGGGCGAGGCGTGGCGGGCGGCCCGCCGGCAGGCGCTGCATCTGGTGCCGGCCGCGATCAGCGGCTCGCCATGGGTGGACTCACTGGTGCTGCGGGGCAGCGTGCTGATGTCCGCGTGGTGCGGGGAGGCCGCGCGCGAGCCCGGTGACCTGGACTTCGTCGTGGTTCCGCACACCTGGCGGATGGAGGACGGCCGGACGGACCGGATGCTGGCCGGGATCGCGGCGGCGGCGCAGGAGCTGGCCGAGGCGCGGGGGCCCGGGGTCGGCATCTCGGCGCGCGGCGCGGTCGTCGAGGACATCTGGACGTACGACCGCGTGCCCGGCCGGCGCATGGTGCTCCCCTGGGGCGCACCCGGCCTGCCCGGCGGCCACGTCCAGCTGGACTTCGTCTTCAACGAGCGGCTGCCCGAGGAACCCGAGCCGGTCGAGCTGCCGGACGGTGCGCTCGTCCAGGCCGCGACGCCGGAGCTGTCGCTGGCGTGGAAGCTGATGTGGGTGATCAACGACGCGCACGCCCAGGGCAAGGATCTGTACGACGCCGTCCTGCTGGCCGAGCGCTACCCGTTGCGCTACGAGCTGCTGCACGAGGTGTTCCGGCTGTCGGGCGAGTGGCCGTACCCGTACCGCGAGAAGGTCCTCCTGGAGGACGTGGTGGAGGCGGTCGGCTACGTGGAGTGGAACCACTTCGTCACCGAGTACCCGCGGTTCAGGTACGACGAGCGGGAGTTCGCCGAGCGGCTGGTGCGCGCGGTGACGCCGACCTTCGAGGGGGCCGGGGCCTGACCGGTGTCAGAGCGCGGCGGCGCCGTGCTCGCGGAGGGTCTGGTCGTACTGCTGGAGGACCCACAGTTCGTTCTGCACGGCGGCGAGCTCGGCCGGGTCGCCGTGGGTTCCGAGGCGGGTGAGCCGGCCCGTGATGTCGCGGATGCGGCGCTCCACGGCCCGGCGGCGGACCGTCACCAACTGGGCGCCCGCGTACACCTCGTCGGCCCCCTTCACGCCCTTGTGCAGCAGGATCGCCTCGACGGCGAGCTCCGTCACCATCGCGCGGACCGCGTCGTCCGGGGCGGCCTCGCGGACCCTGACCAGATAGTCCTGGGGGTCGGCGACGCCCGGTTCGGCGCCGCCCGCGTCCTGGATGGCCTGGCGTACGGCGGCGTAGGGCGGGGCGGTGAACTCGTCCACGCCGTAGGCGTCGAAGGCCGGGGAGACCAGCTCGGGGCGCTGCAGGGCGAGTTTGAGGAGCTCCCGCTCGGTGGCGAAGACGGGGTTGCGGAGGTTGAGGGCCGGGCCCCGTGGGGTGGCGGGCCGGGGCGGGCCGGCGTACTGCTGCCCCTGGTGGTGCCTCTCCGGGGCGGGGCCCTTGCCGCCGCGGTCGCGGGCCCAGCGGGCCAGCTGGGCCACGCGCTTGACCACGAACTGGGTGTCGAGGATGCCGAGCATGCCGGCGAGCTGGACGGCGACCTCGTGCTGGGCGCCGCTGTTCTTGATGCGGGCGACGATCGGGGCGGCCTCGTCCAGGGCGGAGGCGCGGCCCGCCGGGGTGTCGAGGTCGTAGCGGCTCACGATCTGGCGCAGCGCGAACTCGAAGAGGGGGGTGCGGGGCTCGACGAGGTCGGCGACGGCCTCGTCGCCCTTGGCGAGGCGCAGGTCGCAGGGGTCCATGCCGTCCGGGGCGATGGCGATGTACGTCTCGGCGGCGAACTTCTGGTCGTCCTCGAAGGCACGCAGGGCGGCCTTCTGTCCGGCGGCGTCGCCGTCGAAGGTGAAGATGACCCGGGCCGAGCCGTTGTCCATGAGCAGCCGGCGGAGGATCTTGATGTGCTCGCCGCCGAAAGCGGTGCCGCAGGTGGCGATGGCGGTCGTCACGCCGGCGAGGTGGCAGGCCATGACGTCGGTGTAGCCCTCGACGACGACCGCGCGGGAGGCCTTGGCGATGTCCTTCTTCGCCAGGTCGATGCCGTAGAGGACCTGGGACTTCTTGTAGATCGCCGTGTCGGGCGTGTTGAGGTATTTGGGGCCGTTGTCGGCCTCGTAGAGCTTGCGGGCGCCGAAGCCGACGACGTCACCGCCGATGTCGCGGATGGGCCACATCAGGCGTCCGCGGAAGCGGTCGATGGGGCCGCGGCGGCCCTCCTGGGAGAGGCCGGAGAGCAGCAGCTCCTTGTCGGTGAAGCCCTTGCCGCGCAGGTAGCGCGTGAGATGGTCCCAGCCCTGGGGGCTGTAGCCGACGGAGAAGTGCTGGGCGGCGGCCTGGTCGAAGCCGCGATCGGCGAGGAACTGGCGGCCGGCGTCGGCCTCCGGGCTGGTGGCGAGCTGTTCCACGTACCAGTCGGCGGCGATCTTGTGGGCCTCGACCAGGCGGATCCGCTCGCCGCGCTGGTGGGAGGGGTTGTAGCCGCCCTCCTCGTAGCGCAGGGTGATGCCCGCCTGGCCGGCCAGGCGCTCGACCGCCTCCGAGAAGGAGAGGTGGTCGATCTTCATCACGAACGTGATGGTGTCGCCGCCCTCCTGGCAGCCGAAGCAGTGGAAGAACCCCTTGCTCGGGCTGACCTGGAAGGACGGGGACTTCTCGTCGTGGAACGGGCAGAGGCCCTTGAGGTTTCCGCCGCCCGCGTTGCGCAGCTGGAGGTACTCGGACACCACGGCGTCGATCGGGACCGCGTCCCGTACCGCCTTCACGTCCTCGTCGTTGATCCGTCCTGCCACGAGGTGATTCTACGGGGCCGAACTGACACCCCCGGAGGCGAGACGGCTTTCCGGCCGGGGGTCCGGGGGGCGCCCCCCGGGAATCACAGCGCGGGGGTGGTGTGACAGCTACGGTGCGAGGCTCTCCAGCGGCACATGCGGGTCCGCCAGGGACTCCGTGTTCACCCTCGCCCTGGAGCGGATCAGGCGCTGGATCTTGTCCGTGACGTCCCACACGTTCACGTTCATCCCGGCCAGCACCCGGCCGTCCTTCACCCAGAACGCGATGAACTCGCGTTTCCCGGCGTCCCCGCGGATCACCACCTGGTCGTAAGCGCCCGCGGGCGCCCAGCCGGAGTACTCCATCCCCAGGTCGTACTGGTCGGAGAAGAAGTAGGGCACCCGGTCGTACGTCACCTCCCGGCCCAGCATGGAGCGCGCGGCCGCCGGTCCGCCGTTCAGGGCATTGGCCCAGTGTTCGACGCGGACCCGCGTGCCGAAGAGGGGGTGCGGGAAGGAGACGACGTCGCCGGCCGCGTAGACGTCCGGGTCGGAGGTGCGCAGCCGCTCGTCGACGACGATGCCGCCGCCGTGGGCCCGGTCGGCGATCTCCAGGCCCGCCGCCTCCGCGAGGTGGGTGCGCGGGGCCGCGCCGATCGCCGCGAGCACGTCGTGCGCCGGGTGCTCCTCGCCGTCGTCGGTGCGGGCCGCGAGGACCATGCCGTCCTGGCCGACGATCTCCGTCAGCCGCCTGCCGAAGTGGAACCGCACCCCGTGCTCGCGGTGCAGGTCGGCGAAGAGCCCGCCCAGCTCCGGGCCCAGCACGCCGTGCAGGGGGGTCGGCCCGTGCTCGACGACCGTGACCTCGGCCCCGTACTCGCGTGCCGCCGCCGCGACCTCCAGGCCGATCCAGCCGGCTCCGGCGATGACGAGGTGGCCGTTGTCCCGGCCGAGGTTGGTCAGGACGTGTTTGAGGCGCTCGGCGTGGGCGAGGCGGCGCAGGTGGTGCACGCCGGCCAGGTCGGTGCCCGGGATGTCCAGGCGGCGGGGCTCGGCGCCGGTCGCCAGGAGCAGCTTGTCGTAGCGGACGACGGTGCCGTCCTCGCCGAAGCGGACCGTCTTGGCCGTGCGGTCGACGGCGTCGACGGTCTGGCCGAGGTGCAGCTCGATGTCGTGGGCCGCGTACCAGGCGGGTTCGTGCACGAAGACGCTGTCGCGTTCCTCCTTGCCGAGGAGGTAGCCCTTGGACAGGGGCGGACGCTCGTAGGGGTGGTCGCGTTCGTCGCAGATCAGTATCACGCGGCCGGTGAAGCCCTCCGCCCGGAGCGTCTCGGCCGCCTTCGCGCCGGCCAGTCCGCCTCCGACGATGACGAATGTCTGATCCGCGTCGACCACTTGGTGCCTCCTCGTCAGGGTGTCGCCACTTGCGAGCGTCCCGCACGGAGCGTGATGCGGGAAGAGGGAGTGACCCGATCAGGCCACGGAGGGTCACCTTCGGGGGTGCTCGCGTCCCGCCCGTCGCGCCGGTCTCATCCCTGCCCCGTCAGACGGGCGTGAAGCGAACGGGCGGAGGTGTCGGTGAGGGAGGAGATCTGGTCGACGATCACCCGCTTGCGCGCCCGGTCGTCCCCCGCCCGGGCGAACAGGGCGCGGAACTGCGGGTCCAGGCCGTCCGGGGCGCGGGCGGTGAGCGCCTCGGCCAGTTCGGCGACGACGATCCGCTGGTCGGCGCGCAACCGCTCCTGCTCGGCGCGCTGCATGACGTAGAGGTCGGCGACGGCCTTGAGGACGGCGCACTCCATCCGGGTCTCGCGCGGGACGACGAGCTCGGCGGCGTACCGGGTGAGCCGCCCGTCCCCGTAGGCCGTGCGGGTCGCGGTCTCGGCGGCCAGGCAGAAGCGTCCGATGAGCTGGCTGGTGGCGTCCTTCAGACGGGCCTGGGCGACGGCGGTGCCGTCGTAGCCGTGCGGCCACCACTCCTGGGCGAGGAGCCGGTCCAGGGCCTCGGCCAGCTCGGCGGGGTCTGTGTCGGCGGGGACGTACCGGCCGCGGGCGACCTCGAAGACGTCCCGGCGTTCGGGGTCGGCGTGCAGGCAGTTGGGGTCGATGTGACCGGCGTGCAGGCCGTCCTCCACGTCGTGCACCGAGTAGGCGACGTCGTCGGACCAGTCCATGACCTGTGCCTCGAAGCAGGTGCGGGTGCCGGGGGCGTCCTTGCGGAGCCAGTCGAAGACGGGGCGGTCGTCCTCGTAGACACCGAACTTGTGCGAGGCCGGGTCGGTCGGATGCGCGCCGCGGGGCCAGGGGTACTTGGTGGCGGCGTCGAGGGCGGCGCGGGTGAGGTTGAGGCCGACGGAGCGCTCCGAGGTGAACCGTTTGGGCTCGATACGGGTGAGGAGCCTGAGCGACTGGGCGTTGCCCTCGAAGCCGCCGCAGTCCGCCGCGAACTCGTTGAGGGCCTGTTCGCCGTTGTGTCCGAAGGGCGGGTGGCCCAGGTCGTGGGAGAGGCAGGCGGCTTCCACGAGGTCCGGGTCGCAACCGAGGGCCGCGCCCAGCTCGCGGCCGACCTGGGCGCATTCGAGGGAGTGGGTGAGGCGGGTGCGGGGGCTGGCGTCCCAGGCGGGGCCGAGGGTGCCGGGCGTGACCACTTGGGTTTTGCCGGCGAGTCTTCTCAGGGCGGCACTGTGCAGGACCCGGGCCCGGTCGCGTTGGAAGGCGGTGCGGCCGGGGCGTTTGTCTGGTTCCGGGGCCCAGCGGTCGACTGACGTCGGGTCGTAGGCCGTGGGGTCTTGTGCGGTGCCTGCCATGTGTCGACAGTACGGGCACGGGTGTGCTGTACGCCGTCGCGTGTGCCGAGTTCGGTGGTGTGGCGTGTGCGGGCTCGTCGTGGCTTGTCGCGCCGTTCCCCGCGCCCCTTTCGGGGCGTGTCCCGCTCCGCCGGTATCAGGCTGAGGCCAATGCCCTGAAGGCCGCCTTCGCCAGTGCCTCCTCGTAGCGGTGGAGGACGAGGTCGGCCATCGACGGGTGGGTGCCCAGGGGAGCCGCCGCAATCCAGGGGGCCTTCCGGGCGCATTCCGTGGCGAAGCGGCCCGGGGCCGTGAAGTAGGACGCGAGGGCGATGTGGCGGCGCCCCCTTGCCAGGAGGGCGCGGACGGCCGTTTCGACCGTCGGGGTCGCCGCCGAGGCGTAGGCCGGGATGACCGGGACGCCGAGGCGGGTCGCCAGGAGCTGGGCGGTGCGGCCCGTGTCCGTCTTGGCGTCCGGGTCGCGGGAGCCCGCGGCGGCGAGGACGACCGCGCTGGTGCGGTGGGGTGTCCCGCCCCAGCCGGCTTCCGTGAGGCGGGCCTGGAGGGCGTCGACCAGGAGCGGGTGGGGGCCCAGGGGGGCGGCCAGGTGGGTGCGGGCCCGGGAGGCGGCCGCCATCTCGGGGATGTCCTGCTTGACGTGGTAGCCACGGCTGAGGAGGAGGGGGACGAGAACCGCCTCCGAGTCCCCGAGCGCCGCCAGGGTGTCGGGGAGCAGGGGGGCGTTGAGTTCGATGTGGCCCAGGTGCACGGGCACGTCGGGGCGCAGGGCCCGGACCCGGTCGAGGAGCGCCCGCACGGTGCTCAGCGCACGGGGGTCGCGGCTGCCGTGGGCCACGACCACGAGGGCGGGCGGGGCCGGGCGGCGCGTGGCGGGCGGCGGGACGAGGCTGAGCTGACTGGGCATGCTCCGATGGTGGCGGCGGCGCGTTGCCTTCCCGTTGCGTGGGCGTCACGGGTGTTTTCCAGCGGTTCACGATGCGGGACAGGGCTGTGTGAGCTGCCTTGACCTGCGGTTTCCACGAATCGAGTGAAGCTGGTCACGTGGCTGCGGATGAACCGGGCGGTCCCGGACGACGTCCCTGACTGTCGAGGGGCCGACCTGGGGAGGACCGTCCGATGCGTCGTGTGACGTTCCGAAGACCACGGCTGCCGCGTACCCGTCGAGGGCAGCGACGGCTGGTGCAGGCCGTGATGGCCGGGTGCGTGCTGGCCCTGCTTCCGGCGACGTGGATGTACGCCGTGGCGGGTGACCGGCTGCGGACGGCGGCGGATGTGCCGCGTACCGAGGTGGCGGTGGTGTTCGGTGCCGGGCTGTGGGAGGGCGAGCCCTCGCCGTATCTCGCGCACCGGCTCGACGCCGCGGCGAAGCTGTACCGGGAGGGACGGGTGGAGGTGGTGCTCGTCACCGGGGACAACAGCCGGGAGGACTACGACGAGCCGGACGCGATGCGCGCGTATCTGACGCGGCACGGGGTGCCCGACGGGCGGATCGTCAGCGACTACGCGGGGTTCGACACCTGGGACTCCTGCGTGCGCGCGAAGAAGATCTTCGGGGTGGATCAGGCCGTGCTGATCAGTCAGGGCTTCCACATCCGGCGGGCGGTGGCGCTGTGCGAGACGGCGGGGATCTCCTCGTACGGCGTCGGCGTGGACGCCGTGCACGACGCGACCTGGTACTACGGGGGCGCCCGGGAGATCCTCGCCGCCGGGAAGGCCGCGCTGGACGCGGTGTTCCGCCCGGATCCGCGGTTCCTCGGACCGCGGGAGCCGGGTGTGGAGCGGGCGTTGGCGACGGCCGGGGACCCTCGCGGGTGACTCGGCCGGGGGCGGACGCCCCCGGCCGGCCGGTGGTGTCAGTGCCCGTGCCCGTGCCCTTGGAAGCGCGGGGGGCGCTTCTCCAGGAACGCCGTCATGCCCTCCTTCTGGTCGTCGGTGGCGAACAGGGCGTGGAAGACTCGGCGTTCGAAGCGGATCCCGTCGCGCAGACCGGTTTCGAGGGCCCGGTCGACGCACTCACGGGCCGCCCTGACCGCCGCACTGCCGTACGAGGCGATCGCCGCCGCCGCTTCGAGGGCCTCGGGCAGGACCCGGTCGTCCGGGACCACACGGGAGACGAGACCGCAGCGTCCAGCCTCCCGTGCGTCCATGGTGCGACCGGTGAGGACCAGGTCCATGGCCGTGGCCCGGCCGACGAGCCGGGTCAGCCGCTGGGTGCCGCCGATGCCGGGGATCACGCCGAGCTTGATCTCGGGCTGCCCGAAGACCGCCGACTCCCCCGCGACGACCAGGTCGCACATCATCGCCAGCTCGCAACCACCCCCGAGGGCATGTCCGTTGACGGCCGCGATCTTCGGGGTGCGGAGGTCCGCGAACTCCTCCCAGCCGGCGAAGTAGTCCTCGGCCGCCATGTCGACGGCCGACTTCCCGGCCATCTCCCTGATGTCGGCGCCCGCGGCGAAGACCGTGTCCGAGCCGGTGACGACGAAGCAGCCGACCTCTGGGTCCGCGTCCAACGGGCGCAGGGTGTCGAGGAGTTCGGACAGCAGCGCCGAGCTGAGCGCGTTGCGTACGTGCGGGCGGTGCAGACGTACGGTCACCACCCGGCCGTCACGTTCCAGCTTCAGGTTGTTCATCGGTATCCCCTTCTACGAGTCCCAGATCGCGCCGTACGCCGGGATGCCCCGCCGTTCCAGGCCGTGGACCACCTGCCAGGTCAGCTTCTTGTTGGAGATGCAGATGACCGCCTCCGCCCCGAAGTCCCGGCAGGCCTCGTGGGCGAGGCGCACCATGTCGGGCTTGCCGTGCCGTGAGGTGTCCCAGATCCTGGCGTCCGGCTGGACGGCGAGGATCTCGTCGACCAGGGCGTCGCCGTAGGTCGTCCGGGGGTCGCGGGTCGCCCAGACCAGCCGGGAGGGCACCTGGGCGGCGAGCAGGTGGGGCAGGCAGGGGCCGATGCCGCTGCCGGTGGCGACGTACACCACCTTGGTGAACAGGACCTCGATGTTGGCCACGCCGGCCGTGGTGATGCCCTTGACCCACACCTGGCGGGGCAGGTCGTCGATGAAGGAGCCGGTCCAGTCGCCGGCCCGGGAGATCGTGAGCCGGAAGCCGGACTCGCCGGGGGCGGGCACGTTGGCGAAGGAGTGCCACTCCTTGAGCGGGCTGCGGCTGATCGCGGTGGAGGAGCCCGCGAAGGGGGTCTCGCCGTGGTCGAAGCGGGCCAGCACGACGTGCGAGGAGGGGCGTTCGAGGCGGACCTCCACCTTGCGCAGCCGCAGCCAGGGCAGGGCGACGCTGAAGGTGATCACCGCGAGTGTGCCGACCTGCCACGGGCCCGGCGACGACAGCAGCGTGTGCGTCCAGAACAGGGCCAGGGCCGCCCAGCCGCCGAAGCGGTGGATCTTCTCGAAGTGGTCGTGCCGGCGGGAACGGAACGGGGGCAGGGCGGTGGCGATGATCAGCGCGAGGAGGACGATCAGGGTCCACCCGACGGCCCTGGCGGGGCCGTCGGGTGCCGTGATCGTCGAGGCCAGGAACCAGGCGGTGCCCGCCAGTGCCCCGCCGACGTGCAGTCCGCCGAAGTGGTAGACCTTGCCGAGCGTCCAGCGGACCCGCAGCGGCCAGCCCGTCGGCGCCGAAGTCGCCAGCCGGAACAGCAGGTTGACGACGTACTGCTGGCGTACGACGACGGCGAGGGCGAGGTTGGTGAGGGCCGCGTGCCCGAGGGTGGGGGCGGCCAGAGGCCAACTGGCCAAGGCGAAAGCCGTGTTGGCCAGGAGCACCAGGGCCGCGAGCCGGTTGTAGTGCATCAGGCGGGGGTGCTTGAGCAGGCGGCGGGGGCCGGGCAGGAGCGGCGGGAGCCCGCCGGTGGCCTGCTGGTCGCGGGGCGGGGACGTGGTCATCGCGCCACCGCCACACGCGCCTCGATCATGTGCAGCAGAGCCTGTTTGTCGACCTTGCCGCGGTCGGTCTCGGGGAGGAGGGCCAGCGGCAGGATCCGCTCCGGGACGCAGTAGTAGGGCAGGGCGTCCGCGACCGCCCGGCGCGCCGCTTCCGGGTCGACGTCCGCCGGGCAGACGAAGGAGACCAGGGTGCGGGCGTCGCGTTTCAGGGTGACGGCCCGGGTGCAGCCGGCGGCGGACTCCAGGACCGAGGAGACGGAGTCCAGTTCGACGCGGAAGCCGCGCACCTTGACCTGGTCGTCGGTGCGGCCGAGGTGCTCCAGCTCGCCGCCGGGGGTCCAGCGGCCGAGGTCGCGGGTGCGGAACATGCGGTGGGCGCCGCCGAGGAAGGGGTCGGGGGCGTACCGCTCGGCGTTGAGGGCGTCGTCGCCGAGGTAGCCGGCGGACACGCAGTCGCCGCCGGCCCACATCTCGCCGGGCTCGCCGACGGGCACGGGACGGCGGTCGGCGTCGAGGACGTAGACGGTGTTGTTGGGGGTGGGGCGGCCGATGGAGAGCAGCGGGGCGTCCGGGTCGTGGCGGCTCATCGTGTTGACGATCGTCGTCTCGGTGGGGCCGCAGCCGTTGAAGAAGGCGGCCTGCCGGGCCCAGCGGTCGGCCAGCGGGCGCGGGCAGGGCTCCCCCGCGACGGCGACCGTGCGCACCCGGGGGCAGGCGGCCGGGTCGAGTCCGGACAGCACGGTCGGGGTCGCGACGAGCACGTCCGCCGTGCGGGCGGCCGCGGCGATGTCCTTGCCGCGGATGACGAGGGTGCCGCCGTGGGTGAGGCAGCCGAGGATCTCCCAGGCGGCCATGTCGAAGGCGATGTTGAGGAGCTGGGCGACCCGGTCGCCGGGCCGGACGCCGAGGTCGCCCGGGGCGGTGAGCAGGAGGTTGGCGACGTTGCGGTGGGTGACCTTCACGCCGTTGGGGCGGCCGGTGGTGCCGGAGGTGAACAGCACGTAGGCGCCGTCGTCGCCGGTGACGGGGACCCGCGGGGCCGGGGCGTACGGCAGCGGCTCGTCGAGCGGGAGCAGCAGATGGCCGTCGGGCAGGGGCACGCGGTGGGCGTGTTCGGCGACCGTGAGGACGACCCGGGTGCGGGCGGTGCGGATGACGTGGGTGAGCTGGGCCGGGGGTGCGAGGCCGATGTCCTGCGGGACGTAGGCGGCGCCGGCCTTCAGGATGCCGAGCAGGCCTACCAGCATCGGGATCGAGCGGCGGACGAACAGGCCGACGTGGTCGCCGGGGCGGACGCCTTCGTGGACCAGGCGGGCGGCGAGGGCTCCGGCGTACCGGTCGAGTTCGCCGTAGGTGATGCGGGCGCCCTGGTGTTCGGCGGCGACCGCGTGCGGGGTGGCCAGGGCATGCCGGGCGACGGCGTGGTGCAGGAGGGGGTCGGGGACGGGGACGGCGGGGCCTCGGCCGTACTGCCTGAAGAGCTGCTGGTCACGGGGGGTCAAGTGGCGCAGAGGCATGATCGGGTGGCCTCCTGGCTGTTTCGAGGTCGGATTGCCACCTGCGGTCCGGCCGCGGGTGGATGCTGCCGTGAGCGGCGGGCATGCCCGGGTGTCGAACGCCGTGCGGAGTCGTGCGAGCGCTGCGCGTAGCGAGAGCGTAGTGCTGCTGCTTCAACTCTCAACGAGGTCGGATCGGCCAAGAAAGGAACGCAATGAGCCACATGTGGCGTTTCTCGTCCCAAGGGCAACGTCGGTGCCGGTCGGCGACGACCTGAAGGAGGGCGGGCCTGTGCCTGACCAGGCAAGGGGCTCCCGCCTCACGTGGGCGGGGCGGTGGCGGGGAGGTTGCCGTCCCGGCCGCGTAACAGGGAACCGTCCCCGGCGTAACACGGCCGACGCACGCTGGACGGCATGCAGAACACCGCGACGCCCACGCACTGCCCGTACTGCGCCCTGCAGTGCGGGATGAACCTCACGCCCGCACCGGACGGGACCGTCGTGGTGAGCGAGCGCGCGGACTTCCCGGTGAACCGGGGCGCCCTGTGCGGCAAGGGCCGTACATCGGCCGAGGTGCTCGCGCGGAACGTGCGTCTGACCTCCCCGTTGGTGCGCGACGAGGGCGGCACGCTGGTGCCCGCCTCCTGGGACGAGGCGCTGGAGAGGATCGCGGCGGGGCTGGGCCGCACGCGCGCGGAGCACGGGCCGGACGCGGTCGGGGTGTTCGGCGGGGGCGGGCTGACGAACGAGAAGGCCTACACGCTCGGCAAGTTCGCGCGGGTCGTGCTCGGCACCTCGCAGATCGACTACAACGGGCGTTTCTGCATGTCGTCGGCGGCGGCCGCCGGCATCAAGGCGTTCGGCCTCGACCGGGGGCTGCCCTTCCCGCTGGAGGACATCCCGAAGTCCGGTTGCGTGATCCTCGTCGGGTCGAACCTCGCGGAGACCATGCCGCCGTCGCTGCGGTTCTTCACCGAGCTGAAGGAGAACGGCGGCACGCTGATCGTCATCGACCCGCGCCGCACGAAGACCGCCGAGCAGGCGGACCTGCACCTGGCGCCCCGCCCGGGCACGGACCTGGCCCTCGCCCTGGGCCTGCTGCACCTGGTGATCGCCGAAGGCCGGGTGGACGAGGAGTACGTCAAGGAACGCACGGCCGGCTGGGAGGACGCCCGGGCCGCCGCGATGGCGCACTGGCCGGAGTACGTGGAGCGGATCACGGGGGTGTCCGTTCCACAACTCCGCGAGGTCGTACGAATGTTCTGCGAGCCGGAGTCGGCGATGGTGCTCACCGCACGCGGGCCGGAGCAGCAGTCCAAGGGCACCGACACGGTGGGCGCGTGGATCAACCTGTGCCTGGCGACCGGCCGGGCGGGCCGCCCGCGCTCCGGGTACGGCTGCCTGACCGGCCAGGGCAACGGGCAGGGCGGGCGCGAACACGGGCAGAAGGCCGACCAGTTGCCGGGCTACCGCAAGCTCGACGACCCGGCCGCCCGGGCGCACGTCGCCGAGGTGTGGGGCGTCGACCCGGACAGCCTTCCCGGGCCGGGGCGCAGCGCGTACGAGCTGCTGGACGCGCTGGGCACCGACATCAGGTCGCTGCTGCTGATGGCGTCCAACCCGGTGGTGTCGGCGCCGCGCGCCGCGCACATCGAGGAGCGCATCAGGTCGCTGGACTTCCTGGCGGTCTGCGACGTGGTGCTGTCGGAGACGGCGGAGCTCGCGGACGTCGTCCTGCCGGTCACCCAGTGGGCCGAGGAGACGGGCACGACGACGAACCTGGAGGGCAGGGTGCTGCTGCGGCGCCGGGCGATCACCCCGCCCGACGGCATCCGCAGCGACCTGGAGGTCCTGCACGAACTCGCCGCCCGCCTGGGCGTGGAAAAGGGCTTCCCGACCGACCCTGAGGAGGTCTTCGAGGAACTGCGCCGGGCGTCGGCGGGCGGGGCGGCGGACTACTCGGGGATCACCTACCGGAGACTGGCCGAGGAGAACGGGGTGTTCTGGCCCTGCCCTGCGGCGGTGGAGACGGCCGACGCGGACGAGGACGCCCTTCCCGGCGGGGAGGCGCCCGCCGTGCACCCCGGCACGCCGCGCCTCTTCCTCGACCGCTTCGCCACGCCGGACGGCCGGGCCCGGTTCGTCCCCGTCTCGCACCGGGCGACCGCCGAGGAGCCCGACGAGGAATACCCCGTGCTGCTGACCACCGGGCGGGTCGTGGCGCAGTACCAGTCCGGGGCACAGACCCGGCGCGTGGCGGAGCTGAACGCCGCCGCGCCCGGGCCGTTCGTGGAGCTGCACCCGAGGCTGGCGGCCCGGCTCGGAGCGGCCGAGGGGGACCCGGTGGCCGTCGTGTCACGGCGGGGCCGGGCGGTGGCACCCGCGAGGATCACGCACGCCATCCGGCCCGACACCGTCTTTATGCCCTTCCACTGGCCGGGCGAGGGCCGCGCCAACACCCTCACCAACCCCGCGCTCGACCCGACCTCCCGGATGCCGGAGTTCAAGGCGTGCGCGGTACGGCTGGAGGCCGTCGAGCGGTAGCGGTCAGCTCACGGCGACGGCCTTCCAGGCCGCCGCCACCGCCTTGTGCTCGGTGCTGTCGGCGCCGTAGAGGTCCTTCGCCGCGCTCAGGGTCGCCGTGCGGGCGTCCGCGTAGTCCGTCGAGGACGTCATGTAGACCGTCAGGGCGCGGTACCAGATCTTGCCCAGGGCGGCCCGGCCGATGCCGTTCACCGTGGAGCCGTCGCAGGTCGGGGAGTTGTAGGCGACGCCGTTGAGGGACTTCTTGCCGCTGCCCTCCGCGAGCAGGTAGGCGAAGTGGTTGCCGACGCCGGAGGAGTAGTGCACGTCGAGGTCGCCGAGCTTCGCGTTCCAGCAGTCCGCCGACTTGCCGTCCTTGGACGGCTTGTCCATGAAGCGCAGGGCCTCGCGGCCGAGGCCGGAGCGGACGACCTTCTCGCCGATGAGCCAGTCGCCCCGGTCCTCGGCGTTGGCCGCGTGGAACTCCACCAGCGTGCCGAAGATGTCCGACGTGGCCTCGTTCAGGCCGCCGGACTCGCCCGAGTAGGTCAGCGCCGCCGTCTTCGACGTCACGCCGTGGGACATCTCGTGCCCGGCGACGTCCAGTGACACGAGCGGCCCCATGAGCTTGCCGTCACCGTCGCCGTACGTCATGCAGAAGCAGTTGTCGTCCCAGAAGGCGTTGTTGTAGTCCTTGCCGTAGTGGACGCGGTTGAAGGAGCCCTTGCCGTCGCCGGCGATGCCGTCACGGCCGTGGACCTTCTTGTAGTAGTCCCAGGTGGCGTCCGTGCCGTACTGGGCGTCGACCGCGACCGTGGACCGGTCGGCGGCCGCGCCCGTGCCCCACTGGTTGTCGGCGTCCGTGAAGAGCGTCGCGGGGGCGCGGGTCAGGCAGACGGTCAGCAGGCACTTGTCCGTCTTGTTCTCGGCGTCGCCGGTGTACGTGCCGCCACGCGTCGCGTCTTTGAGCTGGTACGACGAGCCGGCCGCCGTCGTCTCCAGCGGGACCGTGCCGCCGTAGAGGGATTTGCCGTCGCCCGACGCCGACTCCATGGAGTCCCAGGCGTCGATCCGGGCGCCGGTCGTCGCGTCGGTCAGGACGGTGCGCCCGACCGGGTTGCCGAGTTCGTCGTGCGCCACCGCGTCGGTCTGCCAGGCCAGCTTGGGGGCGCCGTGCAGGGCGTCGACGACGAGACGGGGCTTGGCGGTGAGCTTCTTCAGGGTCTCGCCGAGGTGCGCGGCGCGCAGCAGGTTCGCCGCGAGGTCGGCGGCCCTGGGGGCGGTCACCTTCGGGGTGACGCTCGCCAGGGAGAGCGCGGACTTCGTCGCGCGGCTCGTGCCGCGGTAGGTGCCGTCCGGGTTCAGGTGGAGCACGAAGTCGCCGCCGAGCACCGGGAGTCGGTGGTAGGTGCGGTCGTAGCGCACGTGCCGGGTGCCGTCCTCGTCGACGACGACGTCCCGGACCTTCGTCTCCTGGGCCGGGGTGAGGCCCAGGGCTTTGGCCCGGTCCGCGAGCACCGCCTCCGCGTCCTCGATCGCGCCCGACCTGGTCGGCCGGTCGGCCGCGCCGGCGACCGGGGAGAGAACGGCGGCCAGCAGGGCGGTGGTACCGGTGACGGCCACACCGGCGAGGGTGAGACGGGAACCGCGGACATGACGTATCCGACTCATCGGTCTCCTCATACGGGCGCACCCGGTCGCGTGGGGTCGACCGGGGGCGGCGTTGATGTTGACCGCGAGTTAAGGCGTCACGGACCTGGCATGTCCATAGCCCCGCTGTGGAGGTGTGTGAGGGTGCAGAATCGTTCCTGTGACCCTGCCTTTCTTCGTCTACGGCACCCTCCGCCCGGGGGAGGTCAACCACGGCCTCTTCCTGCGCGGCCGCACCCGCTCCGAGGAGCCGGGCAGACTCGCGGACACGGTGCTCTACGAGGGGCCGGGCTACCCGTACGCGGTCGAGGAGCCGGGCGGCGGCGCGGTGAGCGGGGAGCTGGTCACCGCGCTGCCCGAGGCGTACGGGGGCCTGCTCGCGGAGCTGGACCGGCTGGAGGAGTACGTGCCGGGGGATCCGCGCAGTCTGTACGAGCGCGTGGAGCGGCAGGTCGTGCGGGAGGCCGACGGGGTGGCCGTCCGGGCCTGGGTGTACGTGGCCGCGCCCGCCGTCGCCGCACGCCTGCGGACCCGGGGGCGGGCGATCGCGGGCGGGGACTGGCGGGCGCGGGTGTGACGGGCCGCGGCGTCAGGGGTACGGCGGCGTGAGAGAGCCGGAGGTGTGAGGGGCGTGTGCGCCTGATGCGGGCTCAGTCCCCGTACGGCCACCTCCCCCTGGCCTCCCGCAACGCACGGCCCCACCACACCAGTTGATCCAGCATGGTCTTCGCCGCCGCGTCCGGGCCGGAGGGGTCGCGCAGGGCGCCCCGGTCGTCGAAGGCGGCACCGGCGTTGTGGAAGGAGACGGTGTCGCGGACCGTCACGGCGTGCAGCTCCGCGAAGACCTGACGCAGGTGCTCCGCGGCGCGCAGCCCGCCGGACAGACCACCGTAGGAGACGAGGCCGACGGGCTTGGCCTGCCATTGCGTGAAGTGCCAGTCGACGAGGTTCTTCAGGCCCGCCGGGAAGGAGTGGTTGTACTCGGGGGTGAGGACCACGAAGGCGTCCGCACGGGCCAGCTTCGGGGTGATGCCGGACAGCGCGGCGGTCGCCTCCGGGGTCGGTTCGAGGGACATGGGCAGGGCGGCCTCGGCGACGTCCACGACCTCGGCGACCAGGTCGTCCCGGTCCCGGATGCGGGCGAGGAGCCAGTCGGCGACGACGGGGCCGAAGCGGCCGTGGCGGTTGCTGCCCACGACCAGGGTCAGGCGGAGCGTCTCGGTCGCGGCAGCGGCTGAGTCGGTGGCGATGGGAGTCATGCGCCCCAGCCTCATACCTCAACCATTCTTGAGGTCAAGCTCCGGCGCGCACACCCGGGTCACCCGTTCACACGCGCACCCCGCGCATTTCCGCACCCTGTCCGCCGAACGCCCGTGACCTGCCGAAACGGTCGTGACGAGCAGCCGGTTCAGCGCTCCCTGACACCCATTCACCCCAATTCTGACGCCCCCTCAGCAAGCGCGGTCGTCCCGCTGCCCGTTACCTCGAAGGGCAGGCGCACGACCGAACCGCTCGAGGGAGCACCGATGCGACGTACCGCCCGGCCGCTGACCGCCACCGCGTTCGCCGTCGCCGCCGTGGCCCTCGCCTCCGCCCCCGCCCACGGCGCGTCCGCCGACGGCCTGGAGGTGTCCCCGGCGTCGGTCGTGCCCGGGGGGCAGGTCACTGTACGCGCGGCGGCCTGCGGCGACGGCGGCTCGGCGACGGGTGACGCCAGTGCGGTCGGGGCGGGTTCCCTCGGCCTGGTGCCGGACGCGCACGGGCAGGACGCGACCGGGCGGTTCAGGGTGCCGCCGAGTGCGCAGCCGGGCACGTACGAGATCACCGCGACCTGCGGCGGCAGCGGCCGGCTGGTCACCGGGGACGTGGTGGTCACGCTGACGCCGGTGCGCGGGCAGGTGCATCCCCGGGGGAGTGTGAAGACGGGGGTCGGCGGCGCACTGGGCCCCGATCCCGTGCAGACCGCGGCCGGTGTGGCGGCTCTCGCCGTCGCCGCCGCGGGCGGTACCTGGCTCCTGCATCGCCGGGCGAGAGGCGACGGGATCTGACGGACACCCTCCGCTGTCCGTCGCCGGTACCGCATGTCCCTCCCCCTCCGGGTCCGACGCCCCTCGCGGCCCGGAGGGGGCACGGGGCCGAGGCTCAGAAAGGGGTGGGTGTGCGCAGGTTCCCCAGGTTCGGCAGCGGCGTCCGCGATCCCGCGAACGCGGCCATGGCGGCCGTCACGGTGTTCGCCCTGTGCTCGGGGGTGTGGCTGCTGCGCAACGGCGCCGAGACGCACGCCCCGCCGCAGCCGTCCGCCGCGCAGGCCCGGGCCGGGCTGGGCGGCCTGGCCGGTGAGCGGCCGGCCGTGCCCGCGCTGCCGCCCTCGCCGCCCGACCGCATCCGCATCCCCGCGATCCGGGTCGACGCTCCGCTGACGGGGCTCGGCCTGACGAACACCGGCAGCCTCGACGTGCCGCCCGCCGCGGACGAGAACCTCGCCGGCTGGTACGAGTCCGGCACCACCCCCGGTGAGCCGGGCACGGCGATCGTCGCCGGGCATGTCGACAACGCCGACGGCCCCGCCGTCTTCTACGACCTCGGCGTCCTGGCCCGGGGCAGCACCATCGAGGTGGACCGGCGGGACGGCGGCGTCGCGGTGTTCACCGTGGACGCCGTCGAGGTGTACGCCGCGAAGGCCTTCCCCGACGAGAGGGTCTACGGTGCCGCCCGCCGCCCCGAGCTGCGGGTCATCACCTGCGGCGGCGGCTGGTCACGCGGCACCGGGTACCAGGGCAACGTCGTCGTCTTCGCCCACCTGACCGGCAGCCGGTGACGCTTTGAGGACGTTGGCCCTGCCCCAGGCACCCAGCGGTGCCAGCGCCCGGTTCAGGGAGACACCCCGGGCCGTCAGCGAGTACTCCACCCGCGGCGGCACCTCGTCGTACGCCTCGCGGTGCACCAGCCCGTCGGCCTCCATCTCCCGCAGGTGCGAGGCGAGCACCTTCTCGGTGACGCCCGGCAGTTCGCGGCGCAGCTCCCCGAAGCGGCACGCCCGCTCGTTCAGCGCCCAGAGGATCAGCACCTTCCACTTGCCGCCGATCACGTCCATCGCCGCGTCGATCCCGCACACGTACGCCCCCGGCCGCCGCCCGGTCGTCCCCATGCCCCGCCCCTCCCCTTGCGCTGCCTGCACCCTTCCCCCGGAGTAACCACCCACTTCGAAGTACGTACTTGAGCAGGTGCTTCCCCTGCGACGAGCCTAAACGCCATGACCGACACCGCAGTTGCCTCCCGTACTCCTCTGACTCTTCTCGGCACCGGGGCCATGGGCACCGCCCTCGCCCGCGTCTGGCTGGCCGCCGGGCACGAGGTGACCGTCTGGAACCGCACCGCCGCCCGTGCCGAGGCCCTCGCCGCGGAGGGCGCCAGGGTCGCCGCGAGCGCCGCCGGGGCCGTGG
The DNA here is from genome assembly GCF_007655005.1 of Streptomyces tibetensis. Lineage (GTDB taxonomy): Bacteria > Actinomycetota > Actinomycetes > Streptomycetales > Streptomycetaceae > Streptomyces > Streptomyces tibetensis. Next base: position 168,630 of record NZ_SZVW01000009.1, on the reverse strand, counting down.
CCGCGAACCGGCTCGTGATCGCCTGCCTGCTGGACGACACCTCCGTGGGCGAGGCCCTCGACGGGATCTCACTCGCGGGGCGGGACCTGGTGAACCTCACCACCGGCACCCCGGCCGAGGGCCGTGCGCGGGCCGTCTGGTCCGAGGCGCGCGGCGCGCGCTTCCTGGACGCCGGGATCATGGCCGTCCCGCCGATGATCGGCGCCCCGGGCTCCGGCGGCTACGTCCTCTACAGCGGCTCCGCCGAGCTGTTCGAGGAGCACCGCGACACGCTCGCCGTCCCGGCCGGCACCCGTTACGTCGGGGCCGACCCGGGCTTCGCCGCGCTGCACGACGTGGCACTGCTGAGCGCGATGAGCGGCATGTTCGCGGGCATCGCCCACGCGTTCGCGCTGATCCGCCCGGAGGACATCGCGCCGAAGGACTTCGCACCACTGCTCGTGGACTGGCTCACCGCGATGGCCCCGGCCGCGCACCAGAGCGCGGAACGGCTCCAGAGCGGCGACTACACCCGGGGCGTCGTCTCCAACCTCGCGATGCAGGTGGCGGGCAACGCCACCCTGCTGCGCACGGCCGAGGAGCAGCAGGTCAGTCCGGAGCTGCTGACGCCGTACACGGAGCTCATGGAGCGCCGGCTCGCGCAGGGGCACGGGGACGAGGACGGGACGGGGGTGGTCGAGCTGCTGGACACGCGACGGTCCTAGCCTCGCGGCAGGCCCCGTTCGCCCCGTCGCGGCGCTGGGCCGTGTCCGCAAAGTCCCGTCGTTCGCCCGGAGGGCGGGCCCCGCGGCGTCTGGTGCGTGCTCTCGGCGTGCCGGGCGGAGTCCCTCGTACTGGACGTACTTGGGGCTTCGTCCGGTGCGGCGAGTGGGGGGGCCCCCTGCTCGAAGAGCTCGGGGGAGCGTGCCAGGCGTCGCGGGGCAGGCGGGACTTTGCGGACACGGCCTTAGGCGACCCACTGCTCGTACGCCAGGTTCCCCACCAGGGCGAAGACGACCGTCAGGAGCACGATGCGGACGAAGCCGCTGCCCTGCTTCAGGGCGGTGTGGGCGCCGAGGGTGCCGCCCGCCAGGTTGAAGACGGCCATCATGGCGGCCAGTTGCCACAGGACGGCGCCCTGCCAGGCGAAGGTGGCCAGCGCCCCCGCGTTGGTGCAGCAGTTGACGATCTTCGCGGTGGCGGAGGCCGTGACGAGGTCGAGGTGGAGGATCGCGGTGAGCGCGAGGACCAGGAACGTGCCGGTGCCGGGGCCGATCAGACCGTCGTAGAAGCCGATGCCGAGGCCCGCGAGGCCGATCGCGGCGAGGATGCGGCGGCGGGTGGCCGGGCCGGTCGCGGGGGCCGTGCCGAAGGCGGGCCGCAGGATCACGAAGGCGGCGACCCCGAGCAGCACCACCATGATCACCGGCTTGAGGACGTCGGTGCTCATTCCGGCCGCGAAGAAGGCCCCGGCGGAGGAACCGGCGAGGGCGGCCAGCCCGATGCGGACGGCGGTACGGACATCCACCGGGGCCTTGCGGGCGTAGGTCACGGCCGCCCCCGTGGTGCCGACGATGGCGACGGCCTTGTTGGTGCCCAGCGCGTGCGCGGCGGGTGTGTTCGCGGGCAGTCCGAGCAGCAGCACCGGCAGCAGCAGGAGGCCGCCCCCGCCGACCACGGCGTCGATCCACCCGGCGGCGAGGGCCGCGACGCAGAGCAGAACGATCATGGTCAGCGATATGTCGGGCATGATCGCGAGCTTATGCGAGAGTGGTGCGGCGCCAGGACGACGCCGGTGCGACGGCCCTCACAGCCACCGTCGTCGCAGTTCAGGAACCCTCACACCCACCGGCGCTCCCCGCTGAGGGCAGCGTTCCCCGCGGGAAACAGTGGTGATGCTGCCGGGTAACACCGGCACCGCACGCTCGAGTACATGACCTCGAATGAGCGTGTGGTGGTGATCGGCACCGGCCTCGCGGGCGTACGGCTCGCCCGGCGGCTCGGTGAGCTCGGCACGCCCGCGCTGCTGATCGGCGAGGAGGAGCACCGGCCCTACAACCGGGTCCTGCTCGCCGAGGTGCTGGCCGGACGGTACAGCCCCGAGGTGATCGCCCTGCCGGCGCCGGCCCGGATCGTGCGCGGCCGGGTCGTCGGTGTGGACCGCGTGCAGCGGACCGTCGCCTGCGCGGACGGGACGGTGATCGCATACGACCGGCTCGTTCTCGCGACCGGCTCCAATCCCGTACTGCCGCCGCTGCGGGGGCTGTTCACCGAGAATCACGAACTGCCCGAGGGTGTGCACGCCTTCCGGACCATGGACGACTGCCTCGGGCTGTCGAAGGCGGTCCGGCCGGGCGCGCGGGCCGTCGTCGTCGGCGGTGGTCTCCTCGGCGTGTCGGCGGCCCGGGCCCTCGCCCTGCGCGGCGCCCAGGTCGTACTCGCCCAGCAGTCCGAGCGACTGATGGAACGCCAGCTCGACCCGGCCGCCTCGAAGCTCGTCAAGCGGCACCTGACCGACCTGGGCGTCGAGGTGCACACCGAGTGCCGGGTGCGGGACGTGCGCTGCGTCGGCGGCGCGGTCCGCTCGGTGGAGATGGCCGACGGATACGCGCTCGACGCGGACCTGGTGGTCGTCGCCTGCGGTGTCCACCCCCGGGTCGGTCTCGCGCAGGACGCCGGACTCGACGTCCGCAAGGGCGTCGTCGTCGACGACGAGCTGCGCACCTCCGACCCGTACATCCACGCCGTCGGCGACTGCGCCCAGCACGCCGACGTGCTCTACGGACTCGCCACTCCGGCGCTCGAACAGGCCGACGCCCTGGCCGAGTTGCTGGCCGGGGACACGAACGCCCGGTACACCGGCACGCGCTCGCTGACCCGGCTCACCCTCACGGGGCACGACAGCCCCTTCGACCTCGCCGCGTTCGGCGAGACCGAGGCGCTCCCGGGCGACGACGTCGTCCAGCTCGCCGACGCCACCCGCGGCACCTACCGCAAGGTCGTCGTCCGCGACGACCGCCTGGTCGGCGGGGTCCTCGTCGGCGAACTCGGCACCGTCGGCGCGCTCGCCCGCGCCTGGGAGGGAGCAGAGCCGCTCCCCTCCGACGGCGGCCCTCTGCTCCACCTGCTCACCAACGATGGAGGCTCCTGATGACGGCCACCCAGGGGACGACCCCCACGATCGTGCTCGTCGGCCACGGCATGGTCGGCCAGCGCTTCCTCGAAGCGCTCGCCGAGCGCGGCCTGACCGCCACGCACCGCGTGGTCGTACTCTGCGAGGAGCCGCGTCCGGCCTACGACCGCGTCGCCCTCACCTCGTACTTCTCGGGGAAGACGCCCGAGGACCTCTCCATGACCGACATGGAGTTCATCACCACGCACGGCATCGAGCTGTACGTCGGCGACCCGGCCGAGACCGTCGACCGTGAGGCGAAGAAGGTCACGGCCCGCTCGGGCCAGGTCTTCGACTACGACACCCTCGTCCTGGCCACCGGCTCCTTCCCCTTCGTCCCGCCGGTCCCGAACAAGGACGCCGAGGGCTGTTTCGTCTACCGCACGATCGAGGACCTGCTCGCGATCGAGGAGTACGCAAAGTCCAAGGCGACGGTCGGCGCGGTGGTCGGCGGTGGCCTGCTCGGACTGGAAGCGGCCGGCGCGCTGAAGGGCCTCGGACTCACCTCCCACATCGTGGAGTTCGCGCCCCGGCTGATGCCCGTCCAGGTGGACGACGGCGGCGGAGCCGCGCTGCTGCGCACCATCGAGGAGATGGGCCTGACCGTCCACACGGGCGTCGGCACGCAGGAGATCGTGGTCGGCGAGGACGGCGCCGTCACCGGCATGAAGCTCTCCGACGGCTCCGAACTCGCCGCCGACATGGTGGTGTTCTCCGCCGGTGTGCGCCCCCGCGACCAGCTGGCCCGCGACTGCGGACTGACGGTCGGCGAGCGCGGCGGCATCACGGTCGACGAGCAGTGCCGTACGGTCGCCGACCCGCACGTCTTCGCGATCGGCGAGTGCGCGCTGGCCTCCGACGGCCGGGTCTACGGCCTGGTGGCCCCGGGCTACGAGCAGGCCGAGACGGCGGCGGCCACGATCGCCTCGGACGAGGCGTCCTTCACCGGCGCCGACCTGTCCACCAAGCTGAAGCTGCTCGGCGTGGACGTGGCGTCCTTCGGCGACGCGCACGGCACCGCCGAGGACTGCCTGGACGTCGTCTACTCCGACTCCCGCGCCGGCCTGTACAAGAAGCTGGTCATCGGCCGTGACGGCACGCTGCTCGGCGGCATCCTGGTCGGCGACGCGGACGCCTACGGCACCCTGAAGGCCTTCACCGGTTCGGTCCCGCCGGTCTCGCCCGAGTCGCTGGTGCTGCCGGCCGGGGCCGGGGAGTCCGTGCAGCTCGGCCCGTCCGCGCTGCCGGACGAGGCGATCGTCTGCTCCTGCCACAACGTCTCCAAGGGCACGATCCGCGGCGCGGTCACCGACCACCAGTGCACGACCGTGCCCGAGGTCAAGAAGTGCACCAAGGCCGGCACCGGCTGCGGCTCCTGCGTGAAGGTCCTCGGACAGCTCGTCAACGCCGAGCTGGAGGCGAGCGGCGTCGAGGTCGACAAGGGCCTGTGCGGCTGCTTCGGGCAGACCCGCGAGGAGCTGTACGAGATCGTCCTCGCCCTGCGCATCACCTCCTTCCAGGACCTGCTGGACCGGCACGGCCGCGAGGAGGCCCGGGGCGGTGACGGCTGCGAGGTCTGCAAGCCGGCCGTCGGCTCGATCATCGCCTCCCTCGCCCCGACGATCGGCGCGAGCGGCTACGTCCTGGACGGCGAGCAGGCGGCCCTTCAGGACACCAACGACCACTTCCTGGCCAACCTGCAGAAGAACGGCTCCTACTCGGTCGTGCCGCGTATCCCCGGCGGCGAGATCGCCCCGGAGAAGCTGATCGTGATCGGCGAGATCGCCCGCGACTTCGGCCTCTACACGAAGATCACCGGTGGTCAGCGGATCGACATGTTCGGTGCCCGCGTCGAGCAACTGCCGCTGATCTGGGCCCGGCTGGTGGACGCCGGCTTCGAGTCCGGCCACGCCTACGGCAAGTCGCTGCGCACGGTGAAGTCCTGCGTCGGCCAGACCTGGTGCCGCTACGGCGTCCAGGACTCCGTGAAGATGGCGATCGACCTGGAGCTGCGCTACCGGGGGCTCCGCTCGCCCCACAAGCTCAAGTCGGCGGTCTCGGGCTGCCAGCGCGAGTGCGCGGAGGCCCAGTCGAAGGACTTCGGCGTGATCGCCACCGCCAACGGCTGGAACCTGTACGTCGGCGGCAACGGCGGCGCCACGCCCCGCCACGCCGACCTGCTGGCCCAGGACCTGTCGGACGCCGAACTGGTCCGCCTGATCGACCGGTTCCTGATGTTCTACATCCGTACCGCCGACCGTCTGGAGCGCACGTCGACCTGGCTGGAGCGGATCCCCGGCGGCCTCGACCACGTGCGGGACGTCGTCGTCCACGACTCGCTCGGCATCTGCGACGAGCTGGAGCAGCTGATGCGGGCACATGTCGCGCACTACCGCGACGAGTGGGCCGAGACCATCAACGACCCCGAGAAGCTCGCCCGGTTCGTGTCCTTCGTGAACGCGCCGGACACCCCGGACCCCGTTGTCGCCTTCGTGCCCGAGCGCGACCAGATGAAGCCCGACCTGCCGCTGCTGTCCATCGGCATGCGACCCGCCGCTGACGTACTGGAAGGAAGCGCCCAGCGATGACCCTGGCACCCGAGACCACCGACCTCACGATCGAGATCGCCCTGGACGACGACTGGTTCACGGTCTGCGACCTGCGCGCACTGCTCCCGGGCCGCGGGGTGGCCGCACTGCTGCCGGACGGCCGGCAGGCCGCGGTCTTCCGCGACCGCTCCGGTGACCTGTTCGCCATCGACAACCGCGACCCCTTCACCGGCGCGGCCGTCCTCTCCCGGGGCCTCACCGGCACCCACCAGGGCCGCCCCTTCGTCGCCTCGCCCCTGCTGAAGCAGCGCTTCGACCTGTCGTCGGGCCAGTGCCTGGACGACGAGACGGTCCGGGTGACGGCGTACAAGGTGCGGACCTCGTAGCACCTTTATTGACTGATCGTTCTCGATAAGCCTAGGCTGCGGTACGTGGCCAGGACCAAGGAGTTCGATCCGGACGCCGCGCTCCAGGCAGCTCTCGAGCTGTTCTGGCGGCGCGGCTACGAGGCGACGTCGATGTCCGACCTCGTCGCACACCTCGGCGTGGGGCGCGCCAGCATCTACGCGACCTTCGGCAGCAAGCACGAGCTGTATCTGAAGGCACTGGACCGCTATCGTGACCCGCAGTTGCTGAGCGAGCTGTCACTGCCGGGGCCCGCACTGCCCGCCGTACGGGCGGTGGTGCGCCGCTTCGCCGCCGAGTCCACGGCCGAAGACCGTCGACTGACCGGCTGTTTCATCGTCAACACGGCCGTCGAACTGGCGCCGCACGACAGCGCCGCGTGCCGCCGCGTGGAGCGCAGCTGGGACCAGCTGGAGACCCTGTTGCGGTCGGCCCTGGTCCGCGCGCAGGCCCAGGGCGAACTGGACGAGGGCCGCGATCCGCACGCCCTCGCCCGCATGCTGCTGGTCCTGATGCAGGGGCTGCGGGTCGTCGGCAAGGCGTCGGCGGACCCGAGCCGGGTGCGGGACGCCGCGGAGCAGGCCCTGGCCCTGCTCGACTGAGACGGGCACCCTCGGGTGCCCTTTCTCATGCCCGCATACTGAACCGATCAGTCAAGAAAACCACACGGCCGCAAGCCACACGGTCGAAAGCCACACGGCCACACCCACACCCGCACGGCCAAACCGCCACACGGCCACACGGCCACACGGCCACCCGGCCACCCGGCCACCCGGCCACCCGGCCACAGGCAACGGGGCCACAGGTTCGCAAGCTCACAAGGGGAGATCATGACGCAGCGCTTCACCGGCAGGACCGCCCTCGTCACCGGCGCGGGCTCCGGCATCGGACGTGCCACCGCCCTCGCGTTCGCGGCGGAGGGCGCCCACGTCGTCGTCGCGGGACGGCGCCGGGAGCCGCTCGACGAGACCGTGACGCTGATCGAGGAGTCGGGCGGCAAGGCCCTGGCCGTCACCGCCGACGTCACCCGGGCCGCCGACCTGCGGGACCTGGTCGACGCCACGGTTGATCACTTCGGCTCGCTCGATGTCGCGGTGAACAACGCGGGGGTCCTGGAGGCCGGCGGGCGGCCCGCCGCGGACATCCCGGAGGACGCCTGGCGCCGGATGCTCGACATCAACGTCACCGGGGTGCTGCTCGCCCTCCAGGCGGAGGTGCGTCAGATGCGCACCCAGCCGGGCGGCGGCGCCATCGTCAACATCGCCTCCCGCATCGGCGTCCACGGCCGCATCCCCGGCATGACCGCCTACGGCACCACCAAGGCGGCCGTGTCGGTCCTCACCCGCGGCGCCGCCCTGGACCACATCGCCGACGGCGTCCGCATCAACGCCGTCTCACCCGGCGCCAGCGCCACCACCATGTCCTTCAAGCCGGGCGAGACGGAGGCCGACCGCGCGGAGCGCATGCGGACCGCGGTACCGGTCGGCCGTGTCTCGACGGTCGAGGAGATCGCGGCCGCCGTGCTGTACCTGGCCTCGGACGACGCGGCGTCCATCGTGGGCACCGACCTGGTGGTGGACGGCGGTTCCACGGCCTGAGCCGGTTCAGGGCCCGGTGGCCGCGCCGTCGTGGACGCATGCCGGGGAGCGGGGGGCGTCGGCGGCGCCTTCGCGGTGGGGCCAGTCACCGAAGTCGTGGTCCCGGCCCCGCACGCGAACGCGGTGGCGTGCACGCCCACTCGGGTGTGCACGCCACCGCGGCATGTCCCGCGGCAGCCGCCGGTCGCGCGGGTGGGTCAGCCCACGAGGGGCGAGCGCGCCTGCTCCTCCGGCAGGGGCCGGGTGTCGAGGTAGAACCACTCGGCGTCGGCGGTCGGCCAGGGCGACGGCCCGGCCGCCTCCTCCGGCGCGGTGGGCCGGGTCGACAGTTCGGCCGCCTGCTCCTGCGCGGCGGGCCAGGGTGACGGCCCGGCCGCCCCCTCCTGCGCGATGGGCCAGGGCGACCGCCCGGCCTCCTCCTGCGCGATGGGCCAGGGCGACGGCCCGGCCTCCTCCTGCGCGGTGGGAACCGGGCGCCTGGGCAGTGGCGCCGTGGCCGGAGCCTCGAAGGCGGGCGTCCCGGAACCGGCCGGCTTCGCCTCCCCCGGCATCAGCAGCTCCACCCGCAGCCCCAGTCCCCGCTGCTGGGCGGTGAACTCCTCGACCTGGTTGCGGCAGGCGTGGTCCAGGTGGGTCACACCGGTCAGGTCGAGCCGGATCCGCGGCTTCCCGGACGCGGCGGCCGCCTCCAGCGCGTCGATCACCTTCGGCAGCCGCAGGAACGTGGCGTTGCCCGCCATGACGACCTTCGCCGTGTCCTGCTCGACGTGCTGGCGGATCACGGTCTGCGACATGCGCAGCGCGGCCAGCACGATCCCGGCGGCGAGACCGAACAGCACGCCCTCCAGCAGCGCCGTCGCCACGATGACCAGCATGGTCATCGTCATCACCGCGAACTCGCCCCGGTCCTGCCGCCACATCTTCGGGAACTCGGCGGGCCCGAACAGCTTCCAGCCGCTGTGCACGAGGACGCCGGCCAGCACGGAGATCGGGATCAGCGCGAGCACCTGCGGCAGCAGCAGCGCGAACGCGAGCAGCCACAGGCCGTGCAGGGTGCGGGAGAGCCGGGTCCTGGCCCCGGCCTGGACGTTGGCCGAACTGCGCGCCACCACCGCGGTGATGGGGAGCGCGCCCAGGAGGCCCGCGACGGTGTTGCCGGCGCCCTGCGCGATCAGCTCGGTGTTGTAGCGGGTGCGCGGCCCGCTGTGCATCCGGTCCACGGCGGCGGCCGTGAACAGGCTCTCCGCGGACGCGATGACCGTGAAGGTGAGGATGGCGGTGATGATCGTCCCGTCGGCGAGTCCCGCGAACTGCCCGGCCCCCGGCACGTCCACCGAGTTGAGCAGGTTGCCCACCTGGAGCGTCTTCACGTCCACGCCGGGCAGTGCAGCGACGAGCACGCCGATGCCCACGGCGACCAGGGCGGCGGGGATCTTCCCGGCCGGTCCGGGCACCTTCTTCCAGACGAAGCTGAGCACGATCGTGACGACGCCGAGCAGGGTGGCGATCAGCGCCTGCGGGTCGGTCAGGATGCCGGTCAGCAGCCCGGGGATCCCGGCCATGTTCTCGATCGGGGTGCCGGGGGCCTTGGCGTCGGCCATCGGGTAGGCCTGGCTGAACATCAGCGGTACGCCGATGCCGGCGAGCATGCCCTGGACGACGGCGACGGAGATGGCCTGGAACATCCGGCCGAGGCGTACCAGTCCCAGGATGATCTGGAGGATGCCGGCGAACAGCACGATCACGCCGAGCATGGCCACGCCGACCTCGGCGACGGTCTCCGCGACCAGCGCGGCGAGCCCCGCGGCCGGGCCGCTGACCTGGAGCGTGCTGCCCCGGACCGCGCCGACGACAAGGCCGCCGATCACCCCGGAGATGATGCCGAGTTCGGCGGGGACGCCCGAGGCGACGGCGACACCGATGCACAGCGGCAGGGCGACGAGGAAGACGACGAGGGAGGCGGTGATGTCGGTGACGACGTCGCCCCTCGCGCTCCCCTTGCCTCCACCGCCCTTGGCACCACTCACCAGGCCACGGACCAGCCCACCGAGCGCACCGCCGCCCGCGCTGCCCGGGCCGCCGGGGGTGGTGGAGCGACCGGCGGCATCCGGACGACCGGGAAGATCCCCATCCGACCAGGCCTGCCCCTCCCTCACCGGACCTGCATCCGACCAGCCCCGCCCGTCCCCCACCGGACCTGCGCCCGACCAGCCCCGCCCGTCCCCCACCGGACCTGCGCCCCACCAGCCCCGCCCGTCCCCCACCGGACCTGCGCCCGACCAGCCCCGCCCGTCCCCCACCGGACCTGCGTCCGACCAGCCCCCCGAATCCCCGACCGGCCCCCCACCCGACGGCTCCCCGTATCGCCCGCCCCCCGGGCCTCCCCAGGTCCGCCCCCGCGCATGCGCCCCGCTCACGCGGCGTGCACCCGGAAGTCGCCGTCGTCGCCGAGTTCGTACACGAAGCCGGTGTCGACCTCGTAGTACCAGCCGTGCAGCCGGAGCCGGCCCGAGTCGAGACGTTGCCGCACCACGGGGTAACTCCGCAGTGCCGTCAGCTGGTTGACCACGTTGCCCTGGGAGACCTCCGGCAGGGACGGGTCGTCCGGCGCGGTCTCCAGTACGGAGGTCAGCTCCGGGCGGGCGATGCGCAGCCAGGCGTCCACGCCGGGCAGTGCCGACAGGTCGCCGCCGGACTTCAGCGCCCCCATCGCACCGCAGTGTGAGTGACCGCACACCACGATGTCCTGAACCCCGAGCACCTCCAGCGCGTACTCGATGGTGGCCGCCTCCCCACAGGCCCCGGGCCGTCCGTAGGGCGGCACGATATTTCCCGCGTTCCGGAGCTCGAATATCTCCCCGGGTCGCGCACCCGTGATCAGCGCGGGGATGACCCGCGAGTCCGAGCAGGTAATGAACAACACCTCCGGATATTGCCCTTCAGCCAGTTTCCGGAATTCGCCGCTGTCGAAATCGGGGCGCGTCCTGAACGCACGGGCACGGTCCAGCAAAGCCTTCAACACACTCTCCTGAGCTGGGTGTTCATCCGATGCGCCCCACCGTAGACCGCGCACCTACAGAGGAAGGTTAAGCAAAGTACAGAGCCCGGACAGTAATTGAACATTCTTTGCCCCCGTTCCCAGACCTGGCGTCTTCTTGTAGCGTGTGAACTCCGCGGCAGGGAATACGAATTGACGCTGCGCGGATTCATGCCGGTTTCACGGAGAGACAGGACGTATGGGCCTACGAGTGCTGCTCATCGAAGACGACGAGACGATCGCCGAGCCGCTCACCGAAGGGCTCGGCCACTTCGGGCTGACGGTCGACCACGTCGCCACCGGGACGGACGGCCTGAGAGGCCCTTACAACGACGTGGTCCTGCTCGACCTGGGGCTGCCGGACATGGACGGCATCGATGTCTGCCGCGGCATCCGGCAGGTCTCGGACGTACCCATCGTCATCCTCAGCGCACGCGGCGAGGAGGCCGACCGCGTCCTGGGGCTGGAGCTGGGCGCCGACGACTACCTGGCGAAACCTTTCAGCGTGCGCGAACTGGTCGCCCGGGTCCGTGCCGTGACCCGCCGCACCCAACGCACCCAACGCACCCAACGCACCCAACGCACCCACCAGGCGTTTCCCGAGGCCACCGGTCCTGCTCCGGGCACGCGGGGCACCCCCGAGCCGCCGCCGTACGAGCTGGCTCCGGCGTCCGCCCCCGGACCGGCCCCGGCGCTGTCCTACGAAGCTCCCGCGACCACCTCGTACGACCCCGCCCCCGACCCGCCGCACGACCCCGGCCCACTCGTCGTGGACCGCCGTACCCGCCAGGTCTGGGTCGGTGACGCCCCCGTCCTGCTCACGCCCAAGGAGTTCGACCTGCTGGCGCTGCTCAGCGAGGACCCGGGCGCGGTGTACTCGCGGCAGCAGATCCTCGACCGCGTCTGGGACCCGCACTACGACGGACCGACCAAGACCCTGGACGTCCATGTGGCCGCGCTGCGCCGCAAGCTGGGGCACCCGGCGTGGATCAGGACGCTGCGGGGCGTCGGGTTCCGGCTGTCGGCGCACACGGGGCCGACCGCGCAGGTGGCCTCTCCGTGACCCGTCGGCTGCTGCTCAGCTACCTCAGCCTCGCGGCGCTGGTGCTGCTCTGCCTGGAGATCCCGCTGGGCTTCGTCTACTCGCGCGGCGAGCGGGAGCGGGTCGTCAACGCGGCGAAGGACGAGGCCGAGTCGGTCTCCGCGTACGCCGCGCTGTCCCTCGCGGCGGGGCGGGCCGAGCGGGACCTGCCCACGCGGGTGGCGCACTGCGCGGAGCGCATCGGCGGGAAGGTGGTGATCGTCGACGTCCGGGGCGCGCCGCTCGCCACCTCGCACCCGGTGGACGCCGGGGTCTTTGGCGGCCTGGCCGCGCGGCCGGGCATCGCGGCCGCGCTGCGGGGCACGTCGACGGTGGACGTGCGTACCTCCACGATCGGCGGGGTCGAGTATCTGTCCGTGGCCGCGCCGGTCGGCCAGGAGGCGCGGCCGGTCGGCGCGGTGTGGCTGACGGTGCCCACCCGGACGGTGCACGAGCGTGTCCACCATGTGTGGCTGCTGTTGGTGCTGGGCGGACTGGCCGTGCTGACGGCGGTCGCCGTGGTCGGGTTCGCGTTCGCCCGCTGGGCGGGCCGCCCCATCCGCGAACTGGAGCAGGCCACGCACGACTTGGCCGACGATGGCCGGTTCGCCCCGGTGACGGTCACGAAGGGGCCGCCGGAGGTCCGCAGTCTGGCCGCCGCCTTCAACCACACCGCTGCCCGGCTCGCCCATCTGCTGGCGTCCCAGCGGGCGTTCGCCGGCGAGGCCTCGCACCAGCTGAAGACGCCCCTGGCGGCGCTGCGGCTGCGCCTGGAGAACCTGGAGCCGGACATCGCCGCCCGGGCCCGGGGCAGCCTCACCGCCGCCGTCACGGAGACGGACCGGCTGGCCCGGATGGTCGAGCACCTGCTGGCCATGGCCCGGCTGGAGGAGCACGCCGCCATTCCCGCCACCGTCGACCTGGGCACGGTCTGCGCGGAGCGGCACCGGACGTGGCAGCCCCTGTTCGCGCGGGAGGGCGTCTCCCTCGTGCTCTTCGCGGGGAGCGTGGGCCCGGTGCTCGCGGTGCCCGGGGCCGTCGAGCAGATCATGGACAACCTGCTGTCCAACGCCCTGCGGGCGTCCCCGGCGGGCAGCACCGTCACCATCGAGCTGCGGTTGCCGGCCCCGCCGCGGCGGGCGTTGCGTGACGGCAGGCCCCGCTGGGTCGACCTGCACGTCACCGACGAGGGCCCGGGCATGACGGAGGAGCAGCGGACGCGCGCCTTCGACCGTTTCTGGCGCGCCCCGGGCGCGCCCAAGGGCGGTACGGGACTCGGTCTCGCCCTGGTGCAGCGCCTCGCCCTCGCCAGCGGCGGCGAGGCGGTGCTGCGCGCGGCGGCGACCGGCGGCCTGGACGTGGTGATCCGGCTGCCGTCCGCGCGGCCGTCGGGCGAGGCCGGTCCGGGGCCGGGCGGCGACCGCCCGAGGAGGCCGAGACGTCAGGCACCGGCACTGCCGGCGTAGGCAGAGGCAGCAGAGGCAGAGGCAGCGAGCAGCACAGGCGGCACGTGCAGCACGCAGCGCAGACGCCACTACCAGCACACACCGCAGACGCCACGAACAGCACACAGCACAGCGCCACGAACAGCACAGGTGCGACGAACAGCACGCGGTGCAGGCAGCACCGGCGGCGCGCGCCTGCCGCCCCACGGCCACGAGTTGTCCATGTCCCGTCAATCCGGCTCCCTTAGCGTCCTTCCCGCCTCCCCCACGCACGACCCTGCCGTCGACCGACGGCAGGGCGGTACGGCACCCTTGGAGTGAGAGTGGAACGTCGTCACCTCCTGCGTGCGGCCGTCCTCGGTGGCGCGTCGGCCGCTCTGGGCGGAACCCTCTGGCGCGGCGCCGCCTACGCGGCCCCGGCCCAGCCCGGCACCGGCCCCTACGGGCCGCTGGGCTCCCCGGACGCCAACGGCATCAGACTCCCCGCCGGTTTCACGAGCCGGGTGATCGCCCGGTCGGGCCAGCGGGTCGGGAGCACGTCGTACACCTGGCACAACGCCCCGGACGGCGGCGCCTGTTACGCCGACGGCACGGGCTGGATCTATGTCTCCAACTCCGAGATCAATCCCTCGGGCGGCGCGAGCGCGGTGAGGTTCTCGTCGACGGGCGCGATCACCGGCGCGTACCGCATCCTCTCCGGCACCCGGCAGAACTGCGCGGGCGGCAAGACCCCGTGGAACACCTGGCTGTCCTGCGAGGAGGTGTCCCTCGGCTACGTCTACGAGACCGACCCGTGGGGCACGAACGCGGCGGTGCAGCGGGCGGCGATGGGCCGCTTCAAGCACGAGGCGGCGGCCGCCGACCCGGTGCGCAGGGTGATCTACCTGACGGAGGACGAGACGAACGGCCGCTTCTACCGCTTCGTCCCGACGACCTGGGGCAACCTGTCGTCCGGCACACTCCAGGTCATGGTCGCGGGCAGCGCCACGAGCGGCTCCTTCACCTGGGCCGACATCCCCGACCCGGACGGCTCCCCCACCGCCACCCGCTCCCAGGTATCCGGCTCGAAGTCCTTCAACGGCGGCGAGGGCTGCCACTACGCGAACGACACGGTCTGGTTCACCACCAAGGGCGACAACCGCGTCTGGCAGCTCAACCTCCTCGACGACACCTACGAGCTGGCCTACGACGACTCCCTCGTCAACGGCACGGCCCCGCTCACCGGCGTCGACAACATCACCGGCGCCTCCTCCGGCGACCTCTTCGTCGCCGAGGACGGCGGCACCATGGAGATCTGCGTCATCACCCCGGACGACGTCGTCGCCTCGTTCCTGCGCGTCGACGGCCAGTCCGCCTCGGAGATCACCGGCCCGGCCTTCTCCCCGGACGGCACCCGCCTCTACTTCTCCAGCCAGCGCGGCACCAGCGGCAGCTCCTCGGGCGGCATCACCTACGAGGTGACGGGCCCGTTCCGCTCGTGACGGGGGGCGCGTGCGCCCCCTGAGCCGGACCCGCCGGTGACCATCGGCGGGCCCGGCCGTTCCACCGGTTGGGCAGTTCGCAGCGGGCTGTCCAGCCGACGGAAGGAACACCACCGTGGACACGACCGTGCCCGTACCGGACGCGCCGGGTGTGCTGCCCCGTGCCGAGTGGGTCAGGACATTGCCGCAGACCATCGTCGCGTCCTGCGTCCTGCTGTTCGACGCCGAGGACCGGATCCTGCTGCTGCGCTACGCCGGGGGCCTGCCCGCCGCCGGGCTCTGGGGGCTGCCGGGCGGCATGCTCGACCACGGTGAGGACCCCGTCGGGGCCGCGCGCCGGGAGCTGCACGAGGAGACCGGCATCACCCTGGAAGAGGACCTGCGGTTCCTCGGGTACGACCACCGGGCCGATGTGCTGGAGACGGGACCGGTGATCGACTTCTACTTCCACGGTGGCCGGCTCCCGGCCGGGCAGCCCGTCCGGCGCAGCTCGGAGCACGACCACCACGGCTTCTTCGCCCTCGCCGACCTGGAATCCACCCCGCTGGCGACGGGGCTGCCCACCCTCACCGCGCTGCTGGACGCGGCCCGGACCGGCAGCGTCGTATGCCTGCGGGAAGGGCTCGCCGGCTAGGCGGGGACGCCGAAGGGGCGGCACCTCCGCACAGGTGCCGCCCCTTCGTCTCGTGCTCCGGAGCCGCCGCGATCGGTGAGGGTCGGGGACCGCCGACGGCTCCGGGTTCTCCACCCCCGGGTCAGCGGTGGTCGCTGCCCTGGGACTGGACCGCCGCCCGGCCCGCTTCCAGGCGGGCCACCGGGATGCGGAACGGGGAGCAGGAGACGTAGTCGAGTCCGACCTCGTGGAAGAAGTGGACCGACTCCGGGTCGCCGCCGTGCTCGCCGCAGACGCCGAGCTTGAGGTCGGGGCGGGTCTCGCGGCCGGCCTTGGCGGCCAGCTTCACCAGCGAGCCGACACCGTCCTTGTCGATCGTCTCGAACGGGGAGACCCCGAAGATGCCCTTCTCCAGGTACGCCGTGAAGAAGGAAGCCTCCACGTCGTCCCGGCTGAAGCCCCACACCGTCTGGGTGAGGTCGTTCGTGCCGAAGGAGAAGAACTGCGCGGCCTCGGCGATCTGACCGGCGGTCAGCGCGGCGCGCGGCAGCTCGATCATCGTGCCGATGGACAGCTTCAGCTGGGCGCCCGAGGCCGCCTCGACCTCGGCGATGACCGTGTCGGCCTCCTCGCGCACGATCTCCAGCTCCTGGACCGTGCCCACGAGCGGGATCATGATCTCGGCGCGCGGGTCGCCCTTGGCGGCCTTGCGCTCGGCCGCGGCCTCGGCGATCGCCCGGACCTGCATGGTGAACAGGCCGGGGATGACCAGGCCGAGACGGACACCGCGCAGACCCAGCATCGGGTTCTGCTCGTGCAGCCGGTGCACGGCCTGGAGGAGGCGCAGCTCGTTCTCGTGCGGCTCCTGGCGGGACTCGGCGAGGGCCACGCGGACGGACAGCTCGGTGATGTCCGGGAGGAACTCGTGCAGCGGCGGGTCGAGCAGGCGGACGGTGACCGGGAGGCCGTCCATCGACTCGAAGAGCTGCACGAAGTCCTGCTTCTGGAGCGGCAGCAGCTGCTTGAGGGACTCCTCGCGCTCGGTGTCCGTGTCGGCGAGGATCAGCCGCTCCACCAGCTCGCGCCGGTCCCCGAGGAACATGTGCTCGGTGCGGCACAGGCCGATGCCCTGGGCGCCGAACCGGCGGGCGCGCAGCGCGTCCTCGGCGTTGTCGGCGTTGGCGCGCACCCGCAGCCGCCGCTTGCGGTCGGCGAAGGCCATCATGCGGTGGACGGCCTCGACCAGCTCGTCGGCGTCGTCGGCGCCCGGGTGCATCCGGCCCTCGAAGTACTCCACGACCGGCGACGGCACGACGGGTACCTCACCGAGGTAGACCTTGCCGGAGGAGCCGTCGATGGAGACCACGTCGCCCTCCTCGACGACGTGCCCGCCCGGCACGGTCATCCGGCGGCGCTTGGTGTCGACCTCCAGCTCCTCGGCGCCGCAGACACAGGTCTTGCCCATGCCGCGCGCGACCACGGCCGCGTGGGAGGTCTTGCCGCCGCGGGAGGTCAGGATGCCCTCGGCGGCGATCATGCCGTCCAGGTCGTCGGGGTTGGTCTCGCGGCGGATCAGGATGACCTTCTCGCCGGAGCGGGACCACTTGACGGCCGTGTAGGAGTCGAAGACGGCCTTGCCGACGGCCGCGCCCGGGGAGGCGGCGATGCCGCGGCCGACCTGCGAGACCTTCGCGTCCTCGTCGAAGCGCGGGAACATCAGCTGCGCGAGCTGGGCGCCGTTGACGCGGGTGAGCGCCTCGGCCTCGTCGATCAGGCCCTGGTCCACCAGCTGCGTCGCGATGCGGAAGGCCGCGCCCGCGGTGCGCTTGCCAACTCGGGTCTGGAGCATCCAGAGCACACCGCGCTCGATGGTGAACTCGATGTCGCAGAGGTCCTTGTAGTGGTTCTCCAGCGTCTCCATGATCTGCATCAGCTGGTCGTACGACTTCTTGTCGATCTGCTCCAGCTCCGCGAGCGGCACGGTGTTGCGGATACCCGCCACGACGTCCTCGCCCTGCGCGTTCTGCAGGTAGTCGCCGTAGACGCCCTGGTGGCCGGAGGCGGGGTCGCGGGTGAAGGCGACGCCGGTGCCGGAGTCGGGGCCGAGGTTGCCGAAGACCATGGAACAGACGTTGACCGCCGTGCCGAGGTCGCCGGGGATGCGCTCCTGGCGGCGGTAGAGCTTGGCCCGGTCGGTGTTCCAGGAGTCGAAGACCGCGTGGATGGCGAGGTCCATCTGCTCGCGCGCATCCTGCGGGAAGTCCCGGCCGGCCTCGGTCTTGACGATCTTCTTGAACTTGGTGACCAGCTTCTTGAGGTCGGCCGCCTCCAGCTCGGTGTCGACCGTGACCTTCTTGGCCGCCTTGGCCGCGTCCAGCGCGTCCTCGAACAGCTCGCCGTCGACGCCCAGGACGGTCTTGCCGAACATCTGGATGAGGCGGCGGTAGGAGTCCCAGGCGAACCGGTCGTCGCCGGCCTGCTTGGCGAGGCCCTGGACCGACTTGTCGGAGAGGCCGATGTTGAGGACGGTGTCCATCATGCCAGGCATGGAGAACTTGGCGCCGGAGCGCACCGACACCAGCAGCGGGTCGTCGGCCTGGCCGAGCTTCTTGCCCATGCGGGCTTCGAGGGCGTCGAGGTGAGCGCTCACCTCGTCACGCAGTGCCGCCGGTTCCTCGCCGCTGTCCAGGTAGACCTTGCAGGCCTCGGTGGTGATGGTGAACCCGGGCGGGACCGGAAGGCCCAGGTTCGTCATCTCGGCGAGGTTCGCGCCCTTGCCACCGAGGAGGTCCTTGAGGTCCTTGTTGCCCTCGGTGAAGTCATAGACGAACTTCACGCCCTCAACGCTCGCGGCCTGCTCGGCTACCGGGAGATCTTTGTTTTCCGACACGGGTCTCGACTCCTCGAGGACGCGGTGGCTGCCCTGACGGGCAGGAACATACCCAGATCAAAGGCGTCTGGGTACGTCCACTTGTGCGTCATGCGCCTGTAACCACTCGTCCGCCAGCGGATCGAAAGTCAAGGCTGAGCAAGCGATCGCAGCCGCATGTTTTCATTTCTTGAACGCAAGAGCCTTCCTGGACCCCTCCGAGCGCTCATGTGAGCAGAGATTCCGCACATTTGATTTCGCTCGATGAACGATCAAAGGGTGGCACTCAGTGCCACCCTTTGGAGAAGTGCAGCCGCTCACGATCCGCTCATCTGAGCGCAGCCCTTATCAGGGGTGGCGAGAATCACGCTGCCACAGGCGCCGGGATTTCACCATGCGGACGTGTTCCGGGACCGAAACGCGGCCGTCACACCCCGAGTGCGCGCAGCCGTTCCTCGGCCCGCTCGGGCGCGTAGAGGTGCTCCACCACCATCGCACCGGCTCCGACCAGCGCGGCCCGGTCACCCAGCCGTGCGGTCACGACCTCCAGGTGTGCGGTGGAGCGGGGCAGCGCCCGCTGGTACAGCAGTTCGCGCACGCCCGTCAGGAAGGGGGTTCCGGCCAGATCCCCGGCGATCATCAGGACACCGGGGTTGAGCAGTGTCACGACGGTCGCGAGGACGTCCCCGACGCGGCGCCCGGCCTCCCGGGCGAGCCCGACCGCCTCCGGATGCCCGGCCGCCAGCAGATCCCGTACGTCCGAGCCGGAGGCCGCCGGCACCCCCGCCTCCGCCAGCCGCCGGGCCACGGCGCCGCCGCTCGCGACGGCGGCCAGACAGCCGTAGGAACCGCACCGGCACAGCGCCCCGGCGCCCTCCGGCACCCGGATGTGCCCGATGTCGCCGGCGCCGCCGTCGATGCCCCGGAACACCGAGCCGTCCACCACGACCCCGGCGCCGATGCCGGTGGAGACCTTGACCAGTACGAAGGCGGAGCAGTCGGGGTAGGCGGTGCGCTGTTCGCCGTACGCCATGAGGTTGGCGTCGTTGTCCACCAGCACCGGCACGCCGGCGGCGTCCGCGTGCTCGGTGAGCGCCCGGGCCAGCCGGCCCCTTATGTCGTAGCCGTCCCAGCCGGGCATGATCGGCGGCTGGACGACGCGGCCGGTCTCGATGTCGACCGGGCCGGGCACCGCGAGCCCGACCCCGCACACCGCCGCGACCTCGTGCCCGGACTTCTCCAGCAGCTCGGCGAACCAGCGGCCGAGTTCGCCGAGGACGGTGTCGGGCCCGTCCTCGACGACGAGGGTGCCGGAGTGCTCGGCGAGGATCTCGCCGGACAACGACAGGACCGCCGCCCGGGCGTGCCGGGTGTCGAGGTCGGCTGCCAGGACCACCGCGTGCTCGTCGTCGAACTCCAGGGTGATGGAGGGCCGCCCGCCCAGCGGCGAGTCCACCGGCCCCCCGGCGCCCTCGCGCAGCCAGCCCGCGCGGAAGAGCCGGTCCAGCCGCTGCCCGACGGTGGCCCGGGACAGTCCGGTCGCCTGCTGCAGCGCACCCCGGGTCACGGCGCGGCGACTGCGCACCAGTTCGAGCAGATCGCCGGCGCTCGCCTGGCCCGCGCCTCGTCCGGTTCTCCCGGGCTGTCCGGTCATGTACACCCCCTTGTGTTTCCCAACCCTGCATTACATATTGGGTTTTGCGTGTTAAATAGACGTAACCCTACGGTAGCCCCTGCCGATCCTGGCCAGGAGTACGTCTTTGGGAGAGCCCGAGTGGATCGCATCGCCCAGCTCACCACGCGTCCCGCGGGGCGCGAGATCGCATACGATCCGGCCGCCGCGCCGACGTCCCTGCACGTCAGGGCCGCACAGGTCCTGGAGGGCAACTGGACCGGCCGGTCCACCGTGCCCTCGCGCGGCCTGTATCCGCACCAGTGGTCGTGGGACTCGGCGTTCATCGCGATCGGCCTCAGGCACCTCTCGCCGTTACGGGCGCAGACGGAACTGGAGACACTGCTGTCGGCCCAGTGGGCGGACGGGCGGGTCCCGCACATCGTCTTCAACCCCTCCGTCCCCCTCGACGCGTACTTCCCGAGCCCCGACTTCTGGCGTTCGTCGACCGCCGGGCGCGCCGCCGGCGCCCCGCGCACCGTAGAGACCTCCGGGATCGTGCAGCCCCCGGTCCACGCCCTGGCCGCGTGGCTGGTGCACCTCGCCGACCCCGGCCTGTCCAGGGCGCGCGGCTTCCTCGCCCGGGCGTACCCCCGGCTGGCCGCGTGGCACGACTACCTCCTGCACCGTCGCGACCTCGGCGGGGACGGGCTGGTGTCCGTCGTGCACCCCTGGGAACAGGGTATGGACAACAGCCCCTGCTGGGACCGCCCGTTGTCCCGCGTCACCCCCGCCCCCGCCCTCTCCTTCCGCCGCGCCGACCTCGACCACGGCGCCCCAAAGGACCGGCCGACGGATCTGGACTACGGGCGGTACGTGCGGCTTGCGGCCGACTACCGGGACCGCGGATACGCCGACGCCGGAATCGGCGGGCCGGGCCGCAGGACCGCGGCTGAGGGCGGTGGCGGGAGACGGGCGGGCGATTTCGCCGTCGAGGACCCGGCGTTCAACGCCCTGCTCATCGCCTCCGAGTACGCCCTGGCCCGGATCGCGCGGGAGCTGGGCGCGGCGGAGCCGCCCCGGCTCGGCCGCGCCGAGCGGCTGACCGCCACGCTCGTGGAGCGGCTGTTCGATCCGGAGGCGGGGATGTTCCTGTGCCGGGACGTGCTCGCGCAGGAGCTGATCCCTGAGCGCAGCGTCTCCGGGCTCGTCCCCCTGCTGCTCCCCGCCCTGCCCCGCGACCTCGCGGCCACCCTGGTCCGCACGATGTGCGGCCCGCACTTCGGCCTCGGCGGCACGACCCGCCTGGTCCCGAGCTACGACCTGCTCGGCGAGGCCTTCGACCCGCACCGCTACTGGCGCGGCCCGGCCTGGTTCAACACCAACTGGCTGCTGGAGCGCGGCCTGCGGCTGCACGGCGAGCGCGGCCGGGCCGACGCCCTGCGCAAGGGCATGCTGCACACCGCCGGCGCCTCCGGCTTCGCGGAGTACGTCGACCCGTACACGGCACAGGCCTGCGGCGTCACCGGTTTCGGCTGGACCGCCGCGCTCACGCTCGACCTGCTGCACGACCGGCCCGCACGGGGCGGGAACGGCCTCACGGCGATCAAGGGAGAGGACCGGGCATGACGGACCGGCATCATCTGCTCGTGCACGGACGGACGTTCGCCGCCGTCGGCGACCGCGGCGACATCAGCGGCTACCGGGGCGGCAGCGCCCCGGACGGTCTGTTCGTACGGGACGCCCGGCATCTGAGCCGGTGGCAGCTCACCGTCGACGGGGCGGTGCCCGACACGCTGACCCCAGTGGCCGACGGGGACACCGCGCGCTGTGTGCTCGTCCCGCGCGGCGGCCGTGACGAACCGCCCGCGTACACGCTCTTTCGCGAACAGGCCGTCGGGGACTCCTCGTTCGTGGAGTCGCTGCGCGTCACCAGCAACCGTCCGGTACCGACGACGGTCCACCTCGCGGTCACCGCCGACGCCGACTTCACCGACCAGTTCGAGCTGCGCTCCGACCACCGCACCTACACGAAGGCCGGCGCCGTCCGCTCCCGCCAGGTGCTCGCACACGGCGTGGAGTTCGTCTACCGGCGCGGCGAATGGCGTTCCGTCACGACCGTGACGGCCGACCCCCGGCCGGACGCCGTGGAGGAGACCGGCACCGGCGCCCGCCGCCTGGCGTGGACCCTGGACCTCGAACCGCACGGCACAGCCGAGCTGACCCTGCGGGTCATGGCCCGCCCGCACGGCGACCGGCGCGCCCTGCGCGTGCCCCGCTCCCCCGCCGCCGCCCAGGAGCAACTGCGCGCCCGGGAGGACGAGTTCGTCCGGGACGTGGCCTTCCCGGCCGGCTGGCCCGAGCTGGCCGCCGCCTGCACCCGGGGGCTCGCCGACCTCGCCGCCCTCCAGATCCCGGCCACCGGCCCGGACGGCGAGGATCTGCGCGTCCCGGCCGCCGGTGCCCCCTGGTTCCTGACGCTGCTGGGCCGGGACGCCCTGCTGACCTCGCTGTTCGCCCTGCCCTACCGGCCGGGTCTGGCCGCGGCCACCCTGCCCGCGCTCGCCGCGACCCAGGCCACCGGAACCGGCGCCGACGAGATCGCCCAGCCCGGCAAGATCGTGCACGAGGTGCGGCACGGCGAACTGGCCCACTTCGGCCAGGTCCCCTACGGCCGCTACTACGGTTCGGTCGACGCCACCCCGCTCTTCCTCGTCCTGCTCGGCGCGTACACCGAGCACACCGGCGACACCGGCCCGGCCCGCCGCCTCGAACCCCACGCCCGGGCCGCGGTCACCTGGATGCTCGACCACGGCGGCCTGACCTCGCGCGGCTACCTCGTCTACCGCGCCGACCAGGGCGGCCTCGCCAACCAGAACTGGAAGGACTCCCCCGGAGCCATCTGCTCCGCAGAAGGCACCCGCCCGCACGGGCCGGTGACGGCGGCGGGCGCCCAGGGCTACGCCTACGACGCCCTGCGCCGCACGGCGGGCCTCGCCCGCACGGTGTGGCAGGACGCCACGTACGCGCACCTGCTGGAGCAGGCGGCCGGCGACCTGCGCGAACGCTTCCAGCGGGACTTCTGGATGGCGGAGCACTCCTTCCCCGCCCTCGCGCTCGACGGCCGGGGCAAGCAGGTCGACGCGCTCGCCTCCGACGCCGGGCACCTGCTGTGGTCGGGGCTGCTGGACAAGGAGTACGGCGAACTCGTCGGCCGGCGGCTCCTCGAGGCGGACTTCTTCTCCGGCTGGGGCGTCCGTACCCTGGCCGCCGGGCAGCCGGCGTACCACCCGCTCTCCTACCACCGCGGCTCGGTCTGGCCGCACGACAACGCGCTGATCGCCCTGGGCCTGGCCCGCTACGGGCTGCACGACGAGGCCCGCGCGATCGCCCACGGCCTGGTCGACGCGGCGGGCGCGACCGGCCACCGGCTCCCGGAGGTCCTCGCGGGCTACGGCCGCGACACGCACCCCGAGCCGGTGCCCTACCCGCACGCGTGCGTGCGTGAATCGCGTTCGGCGTCGGCCCCGTTGGCGCTGCTCACGGCGGTCGGCGTGGTCTGAGGGCCGGTTGGCCCGCCGTTTGCCGGGTGTTTGCCGAGCTCTGGCCCGGGCGGCTGAACACAGCCGAGGGACACCCCGTACGCAACGGTGGCGGACCCGTACCCCCACCCGGGTCCGCCACCTCACCGGTTCCGTACGGAAGGACCTCCGGGTGCCTGTCTTCACACGCTTCAGCGAGTCGTCGCAACCGGGCGACGGCGTACCCGAGGTCGAGACCGAAACCGAGACCGAGGGCGGGGAGCAGGGCGAGGGCGAGAGAGGGGAGACGGCAGCGGCGGCGGCCGATCCGGCTCTTGCCGCCACACGAGCCGGCGACGGGCCCCGGCTGACCGGCCTGCGCACCTGGCGCACCCGGGCCGCCGCTCTCGGGCACCGGCCGGCCCTTCTCCGCACCTGGCGCACCCGCCACCCCCGTGCCGCCCGCGCCGTCCACCTGGCCGTCACCGTCATCGCCGCGTTCCTGGTCCTGGGTGCCCTGCTCCTGCCCAACACGCTCCCCGCCCTGAAGGCGGTCAGTTTCGCGCGGATCCCGGCGGAGGCGGTCCTCGGGGCCGTCGTCGTCCTGGCGCTGCCGCGCCGGCCCCGGCTGGTGGCGGCGGTGCTGTACGGGCTCGGCCTCACCGCGCTGACCACGGTGAACCTGCTCGACATGGGGTTCAACGAGTACCTGGGCCGGGGCTTCAACGCCGCGCTCGACTGGGATCTGCTGCCCGACGCGCAGGCGTACGTCGAGGACACGCTCGGCGGGGGCGTCGCGACCGCCGCCGCCGTCGGCGCGGTGGTGCTCGTGCTGCTCGTGGCGGCCGTCATGGTCGCGGCGTCGATCCGGCTCGCCGACGTGCTGGCACGTCACCGGGTGCGGGCGTCCAAGGGCGCCCTGATCGCCGGCACCGTCTGGGTCGCCTGCTCCGCGCTGGGCCTGACGCTGTTCGGCGGGCCGATCGCCTCCGAGCGCGGGGCCGGGGCCCTCAAGGTGCACGCCCAGCGGACGGTGGAGTCGCTGCGGGACGAGGCCGCGTTCGTGCGGCAGTCCAAGGCGGACACCTTCGGCAACACCCCGCCCGGTGAGCTGCTGCCCGACCTGCGCGGCAAGGACGTGATCTTCACGTTCATCGAGAGCTACGGCCGCAGCGCCATCGAGGACCCGATCATGGCCCCCGGCGTCGACCGCACGCTGGACTCCAGCACCGAGGCCCTGAAGAAGGCGGGTTTCGACGCCCGCAGCGGCTGGCTGACCTCGGCGACGTACGGCGGCAGCAGCTGGCTCGGCCACTCCACGACCATGTCCGGCCTGTGGATCGACAACCAGCGGCGCTACCGCACGGTCAGCGCCGGCGACCACCTCACCCTCACCAAGGCGTTCCAGGAGACCGGCGCCTGGGACACGGTCGGCGTCATGCCGGGCGTGCAGAAGGGCTGGCCGGAGGAGAAGTGGTACGGCCTCGACAAGCTCTACGACGCCTTCGACCTGGGGTACCGGGGCCCGAAGTTCAGCTGGTCGACGATGCCCGACCAGTACGCGCTGGAGGCGTTCCAGCGGCGGGTGCACGGCAAGAATCGGGACAAGCCGCTGATGTCGTTCGTCATCCTGACCTCCAGCCACCAGCCCTGGGCGCCCATCCCGAAGATGGTCGGCTGGGACGAACTCGGCGACGGCTCGGTCTTCGACGCGATCCAGAAGGCCGGCAACAAGGCGTCGGACGTCATCACCGACACCACCAAGTCCCGCGAGGAGTACGGCAAGTCCATCCAGTACTCGGTGACCAGCCTCACCCAGTGGCTGGAGCGCTACGGCACCGACGACACCGTGCTGGTGTTCCTCGGCGACCACCAGCCCATCGCCCGGGTCAGCGGGAACCACGCCTCCCGGGACGTGCCGGTGTCGATCGTCGCGAAGGACCCGAAGGTCCTGGACAAGGTCGCCGACTGGAAGTGGACGCAGGGGCTGAAGCCGGACCGCGACGCGCCCGTCTGGAGGATGAGCTCCTTCCGGGACCGCTTCCTGAAGGCGTTCGGCTCCACCCCGCACCCGTCGAAGGGCTGATTCAGCCGCGCACCCGTCGAACGGCTGATCAGCCGCCGGACGTGTCCAGCTCGGCGTCCTCGCCGACCCCGGCGCAGTCGTAGGGGTCCTTCAGCCAGCCGTCCGGCAGCACCACCCGGTTGTTGCCGGACGTGCGGCCCCGGGGCCCGTCGGCGCCAGTGGGCCAGGGCTGGTCGAGGTCCAGCTCGTCCAGGCCGGAGCGCAGCTCCTCCAGGGACGAGGTGATGGCGAGACGCTTGCGCATCTCGGAGCCGACCGCGAAGCCCTTGAGGTACCAGGCGACGTGCTTGCGGAAGTCGACGACGCCCTTGGTCTCGTCGCCGATCCACTCGCCGAGCAGGGTGGCGTGCCGGACCATGACGTCGGCGACCTCGCGCAGGGCGGGGCGGGCGATGTCCTCGGTGCGGCCCTCGAAGGCGGCGACCAGGTCGGAGAACAGCCACGGCCGCCCCAGACAGCCGCGGCCCACGACCACACCGTCGCAACCGGTCTCGCGCACCATCCGCAGGGCGTCCTCGGCGGACCAGATGTCGCCGTTGCCGAGCACCGGGATCTCCGGCACGTGCTCCTTCAGCCGGGCGATGGCGTCCCAGTCGGCGGTGCCGCCGTAGTGCTGGGCGGCGGTGCGGCCGTGCAGGGCGATGGCGGTGACGCCCTCCTCGACGGCGATCCGGCCGGCGTCGAGGAAGGTGATGTGGTCGTCGTCGATGCCCTTGCGCATCTTCATCGTCACGGGCAGGTCGCCCGCGCCGCTGACGGCCTCGCGCAGGATGGCCCGCAGCAGGTTCCGCTTGTACGGCAGCGCGGAGCCGCCGCCCTTGCGGGTGACCTTCGGCACGGGGCAACCGAAGTTCAGGTCGATGTGGTCGGCGAGGTCCTCCTCCGCGATCATGCGGACGGCCTTGCCGACGGTCGCGGGGTCCACGCCGTACAGCTGGATCGAGCGCGGCGTCTCCGTCGCGTCGAAGTGGATCAGCTGCATGGTCTTCTCGTTGCGTTCGACCAGCGCCCGGGTGGTGATCATCTCGCTGACGAACAGGCCCTTGCCGCCGCTGAACTCTCTGCACAGGGTGCGGAAGGGCGCGTTGGTGATTCCGGCCATGGGGGCCAGGACGACAGGGGGCCGGACGGTGTGCGGGCCGATCTGGAGGGGCGTGGACATGCCTCCATTGTGCCGTGCGAGGAGACGGTACATTTCATTAGTTAGCCACACTATCGAAGTCGGCGTACGATGGACCGCATGCCCGAGCTCAGTCACCGCCGCCGCATGCTGGTGCTCGCGATCTGCTGCATGAGCCTGCTGATCGTGAGCCTCGACAACACGGTCCTGAACGTGGCCCTGCCGTCCATGCAGCGGGATCTGCACGCCAGTACCTCGGGCCTGCAGTGGACGATCGACGCGTACACCCTGGTCCTGGCCTCGCTGCTGATGCTCGCGGGCTCCACGGCCGACCGGATCGGCCGCAAGCGGGTGTTCATGGCGGGCCTGGTCGTCTTCACGATCGGCTCGGTGCTGTGCTCCCTGGCGCCGAACCTTCAGGCGCTGGTGGCGTTCCGGATGGTGCAGGCGGTGGGCGGCTCGATGCTGAACCCGGTCGCCATGTCGATCATCACGAACACCTTCACCGACCCACGCGAGCGGGCCCGGGCGATCGGTGTCTGGGGCGCGGTCGTCGGCATATCGATGGCCGCGGGTCCGCTGGTCGGAGGCCTCCTCGTCGACTCCGTCGGCTGGCGCTCCATCTTCTGGATCAACCTGCCGGTGGGTCTGGCGGCCCTGCTGCTCACCCTGCGCTTCGTCCCCGAGTCCCGTGCCCCTCGCGCCCGCCGCCCCGATCCCGTCGGGCAGGTGCTGGTGATCGCGCTGTTCGGCTCGCTGACCTACGCGATCATCGAGGCGCCGAGCACGCCGTTACGGTCCATCGCGCCCCTGGCCGTCGTCGCCCTGGCCGCCCTCACCGGGCTGCTCCTCTACGAGCCGCGCCGCAAGGAACCGCTGATCGACCTGCGCTTCTTCCGCTCGGCGCCGTTCAGCGGGGCGACGGTCATCGCGATCAGCGCGTTCGCCGCGCTCGGCGGCTTTCTGTTCCTGTCGACGCTGTACCTGCAGAACGTACGCGGCCTGACCGCCCTGGAGGCGGGGCTGTGGATGCTGCCGATGGCCGTCCCGACGTTCCTGTGCGCGCCGCTGTCGGGCCGCCTGGTGGGCACGCGCGGCCCCCGCCTGCCCCTGCTGATCGCGGGTTTCGCGATGACGACGAGCGGTGTCCTGTTCGCCGCGTTCGAGGCGGAGACCTCCGACGTCACACTCTTCGCCGGCTACGTCCTGTTCGGCATCGGCTTCGGGTTCGTCAACGCGCCCATCACCAACACGGCGGTCTCCGGCATGCCACGCGCCCAGGCGGGCGTCGCGGCGGCGGTCGCCTCCACGAGCCGGCAGCTCGGGCAGACGCTGGGGGTGGCCGTGGTGGGCGCGGTGCTCGCCTCCGGGGTCGGCGCGTCCTCGTACCGGGAGACGTTCGTGTCCGCGGCGCGGCCCGGGTGGTGGATCCTCGCGGTGTGCGGGTTCGCGGTGCTGGCACTGGGAGCGGTGACGAACGGACGGTGGGCCCGGGGCACGGCCGAACAGGCCGCCGCGAGACTGGAGTCGGAGCAGGTGCGGGACGCCGCCGGGGTCCGTGTCTGAGCCGACGGGCATCCCGCACGGCCCGTCGACGGTCTGGTCGCCTGCGCATGGACGCTCAAGCAGTTCCCCAGCGGCCGGGCGCTAACGCTCCGTACGGACGACTGCGGACGACGGCGAGCTACGGACCGGCAGTCACCTGCCGGCGTGAACGGACCGCCGGGCCACGGCGATCGCCTGCAGCTCCGCCAGCCGCTCGTGTGACTCCGCGTCCGCGGGAACGTAGGTGACGATCCGGGGGCCCGCGCCGGGCGTCAGCCACAGGTCCGTGTGGTCGACGGTGACGCGGCCCACGTGGCGGTTGCGGAACTCCTTGCGTTTGCTGCGGTGGGCGACCACCTCGTGGCGGTCCCAGGCCCTGCGGAACTCGGGGGACTCCGTGTGCAGCCGGTTGAGGAGCATCTTCCAGGCCGGTTCGGCGAGATGGCCGGCCATCGTCGCACGGAAGCGGGCCGCCATGAGGCGCTGCGTCTCCTCCAGGTGCACGATCGAGGACTGCCACTCGGGGTGGGTGTAGGAGAGGAGGATGCAGTTGCGGTCCTCGGGCGGGACCGCGTCCAGGTCGCACAACAGCAGCCCGTACGTGTGGTTGTGGGCGAGGATGTCGTACCGGCTGTTCTGCAGGCACGCCGGAAACGGCTCGACCTGCTCCAGCAGCGCCCGCATCGCCGATGTGACCGAGGGGCACGTGGTCGACGGGGTCGGATCTGCCGCCCCGGCGAGCTGGAAGAGGTGCGCGCGTTCGCTCGGGTCGAGCAGCAGCGCGCGGGCCAGCGCGTCGAGGACCTGGACGGAGACCTGGATGTCCCGGGCCTGCTCCAGCCACGTGTACCAGGTGACGCCCACCGCGGAGAGCTGGGCGACCTCCTCCCGGCGCAGTCCGGGTGTGCGGCGCCGGGCGCCCCTCGGCAGCCCCACCTGCTCGGGGGCGATCCGCTCCCGGCGGCTGCGCAGGAAGGCCGCCAGCTCGTGCCGGCGCACCTCGGCGTCGCGGGGCGCGGGCGGCACCTCGGGGCTGCGGGCCGTCGTCTCCTGCGCCATGGTCGTCATGCCCTCCAGCATGCCCCCGCCCGGACCCTGTTTCCAGGTGGTGCCACTACCAGGATAAGGACACTCTGGTACCAGCCTGAGGGACGTCGCAGGCTCGTGACCGTGACCACTGAATCCCTGGCCCCACGCCCCGTCCGTTCACCCACCGCCGCCGCCCCCGCCTCCTCCTCCGGTCCCGCGCTCGGCGGCCTCGGGCTGTTCACGGTGCTGCTGGGCGCCGCCCTCCCCCTCATCGACTTCTTCATCGTCAACGTCGCCCTGCCCACCATCGGTACCGACCTCGCCGCGAGCGAGTCCGTCCTCGAACTCGTCGTCTCCGGGTACGGGGTGTCGTACGCCGTCCTGCTGGTCCTCGGGGGCAGACTCGGCGACCTGTTCGGCCGGCGGCGGCTGTTCCTCGCCGGGATGGCGGCCTTCGGGCTGACCTCGCTGGCCTGCGGACTGGCGCCCGGCGCCTGGTCGCTGGTCGCGGCCCGGGGCGCGCAGGGCGCGTCGGCCGCCGCGATGCTGCCGCAGGTGCTCGCCACCATCCAGGCGACCACGACCGGCCCCCGCCGGGCGAGGGCCATGGGCCTGTACGGCGCGACCGCGGGGCTGGCGATGGTCGCCGGGCAGATCCTCGGCGGGGTGCTGGTGGCCGCCGACATCGCGGGGACCGGCTGGCGGTCGGTGTTTCTCGTCAATGTGCCGGTCGTGCTCGCCGGGCTGGTGCTGGCCGCCCGTGCCGTCCCCGAGACCAGGTCGCCGCGGCCCGAGCCGGTCGACGTCCCGGGCACGTTCCTTCTCGCGGCCTCGCTCCTCACGCTGCTCGTCCCGCTCACCGAGGGCCGGGCGGCGGGCTGGCCGCTGTGGACGTGGCTGTCGCTGGCGGCGTTCCCCTTCGTGGCGGCGGCGTTCTACGCGGTGGAGCGGCGGGCCGACCGCGAGGGCCGTACGCCGCTGGTGCCGCCGAGCCTGTTCGCGCTCACCTCGCTGCGCCGCGGACTGCTGCTGGTACTGCCCTTCTCGATCGGCTTCAGCGGCTTCATGTTCGTGATCGCGGTGGCGCTGCAGCAGGGCGCCGGGCTGGGTCCGGTGGCCGCGGGCCTGGCGCTCGCCCCGCTGGCGGTGGTGTTCTTCGTGTTCTCGCTGCTGGGCCCGCGCCTGATCGCCCGGTACGGCACGCGCGTGGTGACGGCCGGTGCCGTTCTCCAGGGGGCGGGCCTGACCCTGATGGCGTTGGCCGCCTGGTGGTTCTGGCCGCACCTCGGCTTCGTCGAGCTGCTCCCGGGCGGTGTGGTCGCCGGTGCGGGACAGGCGCTGCAACTCCCCGTCATCTACCGGGTGATCCTCTCCGAGGTGCCGCCCGCCCGCGCCGGTGTCGGCAGCGGCGTGATGATCACGACCCAGCAGTCGGCGCTGGCCCTCGGTGTGGCGACCCTGGGCACGCTGTTCCTGTCCCTGGTCCCGGGATGGGGCATGCGGGACGCCCTGATCGCGACTGTGCTGGTGCAGATCTGCGGTGTCGTGCTGACCGGCCTGCTGAGCCTGCGGCTGCCCCGCACCATCGCCTGAGGTCGCTCACAGCCTGATAAAGCTCTTCCGGGGAAGCCCTGTTGATGCCGGTCTTGCTGCACACTCCTTGCTGCGAGCGGATCGGGACGGCGGATTTCTCGACGCGGGAGGCGTCATGGCACAGATCGACACGAGCAAGGTCAGCCGGTGGGACCAGCACGGCCGGGAACACGTGGTGCGGGTGCACCGGACGGGTGTCCAGCGCACGATCAGATGCGACACCTGCGGCTGGCACAGAGGCGCCCAGTTCCTGCCCTGGCTGAAGGCGGAGGAGCATCTGCTGGAGGCCCACCAGGCCACCGTGGACCCGACGGCCGCCTAGGGGCAGGGTGGGCTCGAGCCGCCGGGGGCTACGGGGCTCCGGGGCAGGGCAGGCTCAGGCCGCTGACGCGCCGGGGACTACTGGGCTCGCCGCAGGCCCTGCACCAGCAGGTCGACGACCGCCGCGAAGTCGGCCTCGGTGCCCGGCTCCTCCCACTCCCTCGCGTAACAGGGGTCGTGGAAGCGGCCCGTGGCCTGGAAGACCGCGCGGGCCGAGGCCTCCGGGTCGGTGGCGGCGAAGTCACCCGCCTCGACGCCGGCCTGGATGATGCGGGTC
Source organism: Streptomyces tibetensis (assembly GCF_007655005.1). Lineage (GTDB taxonomy): Bacteria > Actinomycetota > Actinomycetes > Streptomycetales > Streptomycetaceae > Streptomyces > Streptomyces tibetensis. The sequence goes on along the minus strand of NZ_SZVW01000009.1, from coordinate 137,297 downwards.
AGTTGCGTCTCCAGGTCGGTGATGTGCTCGCCCACCGCCGTGCCGTTCTCGTCGGTGAGGACCATGTACGTGGCGAACAGCTCCGGGTCCTCACCCGCCTTGCGGCGCTTGGCGGCGAACAGCGCGGCGAGCCAGTCCCGCAGCCGGTCCTCCGGCACGCGGTCCGCGGCGACGATCCCGGACAGCTGCCCGGAGGTGCGGTCCAGCCAGCGCTTGGTGACCGCCTCGCGCAGGGCCGCCTTCGTCCGGAAGTGGCGGTAGACGCTGCCGTGGCTGACACCGAGCGCGCGCGCCACGTCCACCACGGTGGCCTTGGCCGGGCCGTGACGGCGCAGCACCTCCTCGGTGGCCTCGAGGATGCGCTCGGCGGTCAGAGTCTCGCTGGTCGGTGGCATGCCCTGACCGTACCCGGAGCCCCGTTCAGCTCTCGAGGTGTGCCATCTGGGCCGCCGGGTAGCGGTCGCCCGCTGCGGCACCGGCCGGCACGGCTCCCTCGATCGCCGCCAGGTCGGCCGGCTCCAGCGTCACCTCCAGCGCGCCCAGCGCCTCCGTGAGCCGGTCGCGGCGGCGGGCGCCGACCAGGGGCACGATGTCCTCACCGCGGGAGAGCACCCAGGCGATCGCGATCTTCGCGACGCTGACGCCCTTCTGCTCGGCTGTCTTCCGCAGGGCCTCGACGAGGTTCAGGTTGTGCCGGAGGTTGTCGCCCTGGAAGCGCGGCGACATCGCCCGGAAGTCACCCGCGCCGAGCTGCCGGTCCGCGGTGAAGTGGCCGGAGATCAGGCCGCGGGAGAGCACGCCGTACGCCGTGATGCCGATTCCCAGCTCGCGGACGGTGGGCAGGACCTCGTCCTCGATGCCGCGGGATATGAGGGAGTACTCGATCTGGAGGTCGGACACCGGTGCGGTGGCCGCCGCCCGGCGGATCGTCTCGGCGCCGACCTCGCTGAGGCCGATGTGCCGTACATAGCCCTGCTCGACGAGTTCCGCTATCGCCCCGACCGTCTCCTCGATCGGAACGTCCGGGTCGAGGCGGGCGATGCGGTAGACGTCGATGTGGTCGACGCCGAGCCGCTGGAGGGAGTAGGCGGCGAAGCTCTTCACGGCGGCGGGGCGGCCGTCGTAGCCGAGCCAACTGCCGTCCGGGCCGCGCAGCGCGCCGAACTTCACGCTGATCAGGGCCTGTTCGCGCCGGGTCGCGGGGGCGGCGCGCAGGGCCTCGCCGATCAGCATCTCGTTGTGACCCATGGCGTAGAAGTCGCCGGTGTCGAGCAGGGTGACGCCCGCGTCGAGCGCCGCATGGATCGTCGCGACGGACTCGGTCCGATCCGCCTCGCCGTACAGGGCGGACATGCCCATGCAGCCGAGGCCGAGGGCGGAGACCTGGGGGCCTGTGGTTCCGAGGGGTCGGGTTCGCATCGCCATGCCCTCCACCATGCCATGACAGCTGACAGATTTCAATATCTGTCAGCTGATATCTGTCAGCCGGTATCTGTCAGCTGGTATCTGTCAGGCTGATACGTGTCAGCGACTCAGTCATGGCGCTCCAGGAACTGTCGCCACAGGCCGCCGGGCATGTACCGGCTGGGTGGAACTGGTCCGTGACGACCTGGACTGGGAGGTCGTGCGCAACACCGGCCGGGTGATCGCCGCGATCAACGCCGACATCCTGCTCACGGTGGAAGTGGAGGAGCGGCGCGGCGTCTGGGCGCCCTCGACGATCAAGTCCTTCGACTCGGTCACCTCGAAGTGGAACCGCGCCTCGGACCACGCTGCCGTCTACGTGGCCGTCTAAGTGGACCTCGACCTCTGAAGTCGCCGGAACGCACCGGTGCCGGGCCCCTTCGAGGAGGAACCCGGCACCGGACATGGCGAAGGACGATCAGCAGCCGATCAGGCGGGCCGCCAGGTAGCCCTCGATCTGGTCGAGGGAGACGCGCTCCTGCTTCATCGAGTCGCGCTCGCGGACGGTCACGGCGTTGTCCTCGAGCGTGTCGAAGTCGACGGTCACGCAGAACGGCGTACCGATCTCGTCCTGACGGCGGTAGCGGCGGCCGATGGCACCGGCGTCGTCGAACTCGATGTTCCAGTTCTGCCGGAGCGCCTGGGCGAGGCCCTTGGCCTTCGGGGACAGCTCCGGGTTACGGGACAGCGGCAGCACCGCGACCTTCACCGGGGCGAGGCGCGGGTCGAGGCGCAGCACGGTGCGCTTCTCCATCTTGCCCTTGGCGTTGGGGGCCTCGTCCTCGATGTAGGCGTCCAGGAGGAACGCCAGCATCGCGCGGCCGACACCGGCCGCGGGCTCGATGACGTACGGAGTCCAGCGCTCGCCGGCCTCCTGGTCGAAGTAGGTGAGGTCCTGGCCGGAGGCCTTGGAGTGGGCGCCGAGGTCGTAGTCGGTGCGGTTGGCCACACCCTCGAGCTCGCCCCACTCACTGCCGCCGAAGGAGAAGCGGTACTCGATGTCGGCGGTGCGCTTGGAGTAGTGGGAAAGCTTCTCCTTCGGGTGCTCGTACCACCGCATGTTCTCCTCGCGCAGGCCGAGACCGGTGTACCAGTTCCAGCGCTGCTCCATCCAGTACTCCTGCCACTTCTCGTCCTCGCCCGGCTTGACGAAGAACTCCATCTCCATCTGCTCGAACTCGCGGGTGCGGAAGATGAAGTTGCCGGGCGTGATCTCGTTGCGGAAGGACTTGCCCATCTGGGCGATGCCGAACGGCGGCTTGCGGCGCGAGGTGGTCTGCACCTGCGAGAAGTTGGTGAAGATGCCCTGGGCGGTCTCGGGACGCAGGTAGGCGACGGAGCCGGAGTCCTGCGTCGGGCCGAGGTGGGTGGACAGCAGGCCCGAGAACTGCTTGGGCTCGGTGAACTGGCCCTTGTTGCCGCAGTTGGGGCAGTTGACGTCGGCCAGGCCGTTCTCCGGGGCGCGGCCCTTCTTCTCCTCGTAGGCCTCCTCCAGGTGGTCCGCGCGGAACCGCTTGTGGCAGGAGGTGCATTCGGTCAGCGGGTCCGTGAAGGTGGCGACGTGACCGGAGGCGACCCAGACCTCGGGGGCCAGGATCACGGACGAGTCGATGCCCACGACGTCCTCGCGCGACGTCACCATGTAGCGCCACCACTGGCGCTTGAGGTTCTCCTTGAGCTCGACACCCAGGGGGCCGTAGTCCCAAGCGGCGCGCTGACCGCCGTAGATCTCACTACAGGGGAATACGAAGCCACGGCGCTTGCTCAGGCTGACGATGGTGTCGATCTTGTCGGCGGCCACGGTGCTCTCTTCATTACGACGACGGGCGACGAAGCGAGTTGCTTCCAGCGAATGTCTCAGGTTACCGGCGGGGACGCCCCCTCAATCAAATCGCTCCCCCTGAGGTGACCTCAAGGCCCTGCTCGGACGGTTTGTTGACAACGGTTTCCATATTTGTTGAAAATGAGTGTCATGAACGTACGACGACGCCTCATACCCGCCGCCGCGGCCGCCTCTCTCGGCCTCGGCGCCCTGACCGCCTGCTCCAGCGACAGCGCGGCCACGGGCAACACGGACAAGTTCGACGTCGTCGCGTCGTTCTACCCCATGGCGTTCCTCGCCCAGCAGATCGGCGGCGACCATGCGAACGTGACCAGTCTGACCGAGCCCGGCCAGGAGCCGCACGACCTGGAGATCAGCACCAAGCAGCGCGCGCAGCTGGAGGAGGCCGACGCGGCGCTCTACCTCAAGGGCCTCCAGCCCGCCGTCGACGAGGCCGTCGGCCAGACCGGCATCAAGACCAAGATCGACGCGGCCACGCTGACCCACCTCGAGGACCACGGCACCGGCGGCCACAGCCACGACGGCGAGGAAGGCCACTCCGAGGAAGGCCACTCCGAGGAGGACGAGCACGGCCGCGACCCGCACGTCTGGCTCGACCCGGTGAAGTACGCCGAGATCGCCCAGGGCGTCGGCAAGGCCTTCGAGAAGGCCGACCCGGACCACGCGGCCGACTACAAGAAGAACACCGAGGCCCTGGTCACGAAGCTGAAGGGCCTCGACGGCGACTTCGAGAACGGCCTGAAGAACACGAAGACCAAGGTCTTCTTCACCAACCACGCCGCCTTCGGCTACCTCGCCGAGCGCTACGGCCTCACCCAGGAGGCCATCTCCGGCGTCGACCCCGACAGCGAGCCCAGCGGCGCCCGGGTCCGGGAGCTCCAGCAGGAGGCGAAGGCCGACGGCGTCACCACCGTCTTCTACGAGACACTGGTCTCCGACAAGACCGCCAAGACCCTGGCCCGCGACGCGAACCTGAAGACCGACGTCCTCGACCCGATCGAGGGCATCACGGACACGTCCCGCGGCGACGACTACTTCCAGGTCATGGAAGCCAACCTCAAGGCCCTGCGGACGGCCCTGGGAGCCAAGTGATCGACCCATCGGAGGACGGCATGACCGAGCCCGTCGTATCCCTGCGCGGCGTCCGCGCGGACCTGGGCTCGCGCCCCGTGCTGCGCGGCATCGACCTCACCGTGCACCGCGGCGAGGTCGTCGCGCTGCTCGGCGCGAACGGCTCGGGCAAGTCCACTGCCGTGCGCAGCGTCATCGGCCAGGTGCAGACCGGCGCCGGCGCCATCGAGCTGTTCGGCACGGACCGCAGGCGGTTCCGCGACTGGCACCGCGTGGGCTACGTCCCGCAGCGCACCACGGCCGCCGGCGGCGTGCCCGCCACGGTGACCGAGGTGGTCTCCTCCGGCCGCCTGTCCCGGGCCCGCTTCGGCGTGCTGCGCAAGGCCGACCACGCGGCCGTACGACGCGCCCTCGACCTCGTCGGCATGGCCGACCGGGCCAAGGACTCCGTCGACGCCCTCTCCGGCGGCCAGCACCAGCGTGTCCTGATCGCCCGCGCGCTCGCCTGCGAGCCGGAGCTGCTGATCATGGACGAGCCGATGGCCGGAGTCGACCTGGCCAGCCAGGAGGTCCTCGCGCACACCCTCACCGAGCAGGTCTCCCAGGGCACCACCGTGCTGCTCGTGCTGCACGAACTGGGCCCGCTGGAGCCGCTGATCGACCGGGCGGTCGTGCTGCGCGACGGCTGCGTCGTCCACGACGGGCCGCCCCCGAAGGCCGTCGGCCAGCACGCGCTGCCCGGCCACGACCACGTACACCCGCACGCACCGGCGGGCGCCGAACCGATCCGCACGGGACTGCTGAGCTGATGGACTTCCTCGACTACGCCTTCATGCAGCGGGCCCTGCTCGCCGCCGTCCTGGTCGGCATCACGGCCCCCGCGGTGGGGATCTACCTGGTCCAGCGCCGCCAGGCCCTGATGGGCGACGGCATCGGCCACGTGGCGATGACCGGCGTCGGCCTCGGCTTCCTGCTGACCTGGTCCCCGGTGTGGATGGCGACCCTCGTCTCCGTCCTCGGCGCGGTCCTCATGGAGCTGATCCGCTGGTACGGCAAGACCCGCGGCGACATCGCCCTCGCGATGCTGTTCTACGGCGGCATGGCCGGCGGTGTGATGTTCATCAACCTCGCACCGACGGGCTCCAACGCCAACCTGACGTCGTACCTGTTCGGCTCCCTGTCGACGGTGTCCCAGTCGGACGTCACCGCGATCTGCGTCCTGGCCGCGTTCGTCGTCCTGGTCACCCTCGGCCTGCGGCGGCAGCTGTTCGCGGTCAGCCAGGACGAGGAGTTCGCCCGGGTGACGGGGCTGCCGGTGCGCGTGCTGAACCTGCTGACGGCGGTCACCGCGGCCGTGACGGTGACGGTGGCGATGCGCGTGGTCGGGCTGCTCCTGGTCAGTGCGCTGATGGTGGTGCCCGTCGCGGCCGCCCAGCAGATCGCCCGCAGCTTTGCCGCCACCTTCGTGATCGCCGTGGCCATCGGCGTGAGCGTGACGATCGGCGGCACCGTCACCTCGTACTACCAGGACGTGCCGCCCGGCGCGACGATCGTGCTGCTGACCCTCGGCGCGTTCATCGCCCTGACGGCGCTCGCGGCCCCACTGGCCCGGCGCCGCGCCCGGGCCAGGGCGGCCGCTGACGGCGCGACCGATCCCGGGGACTGCACGATCCCGGGCAGCCGCCGGGCGGCCGACGAAGTCGGCGTCTGACCGCCCCCACCCCGGGCTGGCACAATGGCCCGGGCAAGGCAGACGTGAGGAGGCAACGGTGACGACCGCTGGACCGTCCGTGAAGGGCCGCGCCACCAAGCAGCGGGCCGCTGTGGCGGCGGCCCTGCAGGAGGTCGACGAGTTCCGCAGCGCGCAGGAACTGCACGACATGCTCAAGCACAAGGGCGACTCGGTCGGGCTCACCACGGTCTACCGCACCCTGCAGTCCCTCGCCGACGCCGGTGAGGTCGACGTCCTGCGCACGGCCGACGGGGAGTCGGTGTACCGGCGTTGCTCCACCGACGACCATCACCATCACCTCGTGTGCCGTGGCTGCGGCAAGGCCGTCGAGGTGGAGGGGCCGGCGGTGGAGAAGTGGGCCGAGTCGATCGCCGCCGAGCACGGGTATGTGAACGTGGCTCATACGGTGGAGATTTTCGGGACCTGCGCGGAATGCGCTGCGGCGTCTGGCGGATGAGTTGTCGGCTGCGGGTGCGTTGGGGCTTGTCGCGCAGTTCCCCGCGCCCCTGAGGTCAGAGGCCTCCTGGCCTCCTACGCGCCCCGGGCGCTGAGCCCGCGCCGGACGAGCAGCGACAGGGCCGAGGAGGCGAGGATCACGGCGCCGCCGGCCCGCAGGATGAGGTCGTAGGCGCGTTCCGGGCCGGTCTCGGGGGTGAGCGAGGTGATGGCCGCCGCCACGGCCGCGAGACCGATCGCGCCGAGCGTGACGAGGGCGGTGAGGACGACGCCCGAGGCCTCTCCGGCGCGGGCGGGCGAGACGACCTGCTGGGTGGCCACGCTGGCGAAGGTCCAGCCGAGGCCCAGCCCGAGCGCGCACCAGGTGAAGACGGGCAGGTAGACCCACCAGGACCAGGCGAAGCTCAGCCCGATCATGCCGGTGCCGGCGACGGCCCCGGCCAGGGCCATGACACTGGTGGCGCGCATCCGGCCGGACAGCCAGGCGCCGATGGGCCCCGAGCAGGCCACCATCACGGCCGGGGCGAGGAACACCGTGCCGGACAGGATCGCCGACAGGCCGCGCACCTGCTGCAACTGGAGCGTGGCGAGGAACACGGTGACGGCGTAGCCCATGTTGGCCACCGACCCCATCACGGTGACGAGGTCGAAGCGGATGTTGCGGAAAAGCCGGAAGTCGACCAGCGGATGCCGGCAGGTCCGCTCCCGCAGCGCGAAGAGGGCGCCGGCCACCACCGCGATCCCGAACAGGGCGAGCGTGCGGGCGTGGTCCCAGCCCCAGGCGCTCCCCCGCTCCACGGCCAGGGTCAGGGCGGCCAGGCTCGTCACGACGGCCAGACAGCCGGGCAGGTCGACCTGGCGTGGGGCGCTCTCGTCCCGCGAGTCGGGGACGTACCGCAGGGCGATCAGCAGCGACAGTGCGCTGAGCGGGGCCAGCAGCCAGAAGATCCACCGCCAGCCCGGCCCGTCGGTGAAGCCGCCGCCGACGAACGGCCCGAGGGCGGTGCCGACGTTGGCGATCCCGAACATCGCCCCCAGCGCCCGGGCCCGGGTCTCCTCGGGAAAGGCGTTGGTGATCACGGAGACCGACACGGGAAAGATCAGTGCCGCGCCCGCGCCCTGCACGATCCGGGCCACGACGAGCACACCGAGGCTCGGCGCGAGGGCGCAGCCGACGGAGGCCGCGGCGAACAGCCCGGTCCCGGCCAGCAGGATCGGGCGCCGCCCGAGGAGGTCACCCAGCCGTCCCCCGACGATGAACAGGCAGCCGACGGCGAGCATGTACGCGGACAGCGTCCACTGCGCCGCGGAAACGGTCGTGTCCAGCTCGTCGGAGATCCCGGGGATGGCCAGGTTGAGCGCGAAGAAGTCCAGCTGGATGCAGAACAGGGCCAGCGAGGACGCCATGAAAACCCCCGCCCGGTGCGGGGTCCGGCGAGGTGCGCCGACGGCGGTGGAACCCATGCCACCAGCACACCGCCGCCCTGGCCCGGCCGCCACCTCAAGGCGGCCGGGCCCGTGCTCGCTACGGCTGCTCGCCCTCCATGGCCAGCAGCTCCTCGTTCGGGATCGCCCCGCCGAAGCGGCGGTCCCGCGAGGCGAACTCCAGACAGGCCCGCCACAGGTCGCGCCGGTCGAAGTCCGGCCACAGCACGTCCTGGAAGACCATCTCGGCGTAGGCGCTCTGCCAGAGCAGGTAGTTGGAGGTGCGCTGCTCACCGCTGGGCCGCAGGAACAGGTCCACGTCCGGCATGTCCGGGTAGTACATGTACTTCGCGAAGGTCTTCTCGTTGACCTTCGACGGGTCGAGTTTGCCGCTCTTCACGTCCGCCGCCAGCGCCTGGGCCGCGTCGGCGATCTCGGCCCGTCCGCCGTAGTTCATGCAGAAGTACAGCGTGAGTTTGTCGTTGCCCTTGGTCTGCTCCTGGGCGACCTGGAGCTCCTTGGCCACCGAGCGCCACAGCTTCGGCATCCGCCCGACCCAGCGCACCCGGATGCCCAGCTCGTCGAGCTGGTCCCGGGTCTTGCGGATGAAGTCCCGGTTGAAGTTCATCAGGAAGCGCACCTCGTCGGGCGAGCGCTTCCAGTTCTCGGTGGAGAAGGCGTACAGGGAGATGGCGCCCACGCCCATCTCGATGGCCCCCTGGAGCACGTCCAGCACGCGCTCGGCGCCGACCTTGTGCCCTTCGGTGCGCGGCAGGCCCCGGTCCTTGGCCCAGCGGCCGTTGCCGTCCATGACGATCGCCACATGCCGCGGTACGAACTCCCCGGGGATCTTCGGGGGCCGCGCGCCGGACGGGTGCGGCTCCGGCGTCCTGTACTCCCGGCGCTGGCGCCCCAGGATCCCGCGTACGGCCATGTGTTTCTCGTCTCCTCGTGCTCGCTTGCTTCTGTGCTGCTCTGTTGTGCGCTGCTCGCGCTACTTCTCGACGTAGCGCAGGGAACGCAGCCCGCGCTCCATGTGCCAGTGCAGATACGCGGACACCAGCCCGCTGCCCTCCCGGACGTAGCGCGCCTCGCAGGCGTCCGCGGTCTCCCAGTCTCCCGTCAGCAGGGCGCCGAGGAGCTCCAGGGCCTGGGGTGAGGGTACGACGCTGCCGGGGACACGGCAGTCCACGCAGACGGAACCGCCCGAGGCGACCGAGAAGAACCGGTTGGGTCCGGGCATCCCGCACTTCGCGCAGTCGGTGAAGCTCGGGGCGTAGCCGTTGACGGCGAGGGAGCGGAGCAGGAACGCGTCGAGCACGAGATGGGGTGCGTGCTCCCCTCGGGCGAGGGTCCGCAGCCCTCCGACCAGCAGCAGGTACTGCTGCACGGCCGGCTCCCCTTCGTGGTCGGTGAACCGCTCGGCGGTCTCCAGCATGACGGTCCCCGCCGTGTACCGAGCGTAGTCGCTGACGATGCCGCCGCCGTACGGCGCGATGGTCTCACTCTGGGTGCACAGCGGCAGACCGCGTCCGACGAGCTCGCTCCCCTTGGCGAAAAACTGCACGTCGACGTGGGAGAACGGCTCGAGGCGCGCACCGAACTTCGACTTCGTCCGGCGCACGCCCCGGGCCACCGCGCGTACTCGACCGTGACCGCGCGTGAGCAGCGTGATGATCCGGTCCGCCTCACCCAGCTTCTGGGTGCGCAGCACGATGCCGTCGTCGCGGAACAGACTCATGGCGCCATTCTCGCAGGGTCACCGCCTCAGGGGACCTCGCCCCTGCTGCGTGCGTTGGCGTACGCCGTCGCCGCGCGCAGCCGCTCGGCCGGGGTGGCGTGCCGGACGGCACCGGGGTCGGCGTCCCACTCCCTGCCGCCCCCGTACGGCCTCAGCTGCACGTAGGGCCCCTCATGCCCCATGACGATGCCGATGCGGCCGCTGCGGGTGTCCACCACGTAGGCGCCGACCGGTGGCTTCATCGCAGCACCGCCGCGAGCCGCCGGGCGGTCTCCACGGAACACCGGCCCAATTCCACGAGCGGACAGGGTGCTTCCCGCGCAAGACTCACCGGGTCGAGCCCCAGTGACGGCAAGGTAATTCCCGCCTCGGCGAGTTCTGCCCGCAATTCTTTCACCGCATCCTCCGCTTCTTCGACGCAGAGCGCCGAGTGTCGTGCCTTCACCGTGCTCCCCTCCCTTTCCCGATTTCACTCTTCGCGTCCCTACGGTGACGCTCCGCTTCTACACTCGGGAAGGGTCTGTGCCCTACAACTGCGGGGCAGCACAGAGGGGTTCGGTAATGGCCAACGGTTCTCGGCAGGCGGCGTGGGAGTTCTTCGGCGCGGAGCTCAAGCGGCGGAGGGAGGACGCGGGAATCACCCAGGTGGAGCTGGGATCGCGGGTTTTCGTCTCCGGCGGATACATCGGCCAGTTCGAACAAGCCATTCGCAAGCCACAGTTGGATGTGGCGCAGCGGATCGACGGGGTGCTGCAAACCGACGGTATTTTCGAGCGGCTGTGCAGGAAGCTGATTGACGACAGGCGGTATGCGGATTATTTCGCGGGGGTTGTGGAGCTGGAGGGGCTGGCGACGCAGATCTGCGAGTTCGCACCGACGCTGGTGCCGGGACTTCTGCAGACTGCCGCGTACGCCCGCACGGTTACCGTGGCGGCGAACCCGTTCGTCACAGACGACTACGTCGAGGAGAAGGTGACGGCCCGCCTGGAAAGGGCACGGATCCTCGAGGACGCTACAAGGCCCGAGTATTGGGTGATCCTGCACGAGAACGTGCTGCGCATGCCGGTGGGCGGCCAGGAGGCCATGGCGGCCCAACTGGATCACATCGCAGGTCTGGTGCGGGGGCGGCAGGTGATGGTGACGGTGCTGCCGTACTCGGCAGGGGCTCACCCCTCCATGGGCGGCATGCTGACGCTCATGAAGTTCGACGACGCGCCGCCCGTCGCCTATACAGAGACGTCGTTTTCGGGGACGTTGGTCGATGACCCGAGCGTGGTGAAGAACGCACAGCGCGCTTACGATCTGCTCAGGGTCGCCGCCCTGCCCCCGGAGGCGTCCCTGGCCCTGATCGAATCCGCGGCTGAGGACTAAGACGATGCACAAGGACGACCTGAGCAACGCCTGCTGGAGAAAAAGCAGCTACAGCAACGGCGAGGGCGGCAGCTGCGTCGAGGTCGCCGACGGGATACCCGGGGCCGTGCCCGTCCGGGACAGCAAGCTGGCCGACGGCCCTGTGGTCCTGGTCGGGGCGGACGCGTGGAGGGCGTTCCTGCGCACGGTCGGGGCCGCCCGCCTGCAATGATCCAACGATGGATGCGAGCACGGAGACGAAGAGGACCCAGCCGGCTCACCAGCACACCGGACCAGGGCCGGCATGGTCGATGCGTCCGGCACGACCGACGGACGTCGACGCGATAGCGGAGCTGCGAGCGACAGTGATGCGCCCGGACCTGGAGCGTCTGGGCCGCTTCGACGAACACCGGGTGAGGCGGCGTCTTCGGGACGGCTTCTCCCCGCAGCACACCTCGATCATCACGGCCGCCGGATCGTTCGCGGGCAGCGTGACCCTGCGCCCAGCCGAGGACGGCCACTGGCTGGAGCACTTCTACCTCAGCCCGGACGTCCAGGGCCGAGGCCTGGGATCGGCAGTCCTGCGAACCCTCCTGGCCAGGACGGACACTGCCGCCGAGCCCGTCCGCCTGAACGTCCTCCAGGGCAGCCCCGCCCGCCGTCTCTACGAACGCCACGGCTTCACGGTGGAATCCCAGGACCCGATCGACGTCTTCATGCTGCGCCTGCCCCTGACGAACCGAACACGCCAAAGGCTCTTGTAGGCCCGCGACCGGAGCATCCATCCCCACGCCCCCCGTTCACGCCGATCGGCAACTCTGCAAGGGGGGGTAAACCCCCTGATCGGTACGGCAGTTGACCGGATGTGGTGAAGGCCGGTGAGCCGTCAGGCTCGTTCCATGAAGCAGATCAAGCGCAACGCATCCCTGATCGCTGCCTCAGCTCTCCTGTTCGGGCTCGCCGTCCCGCTGACCGCTTCCGCCGCCGATACCGAGCCTCTCGAATGGACCAAGTGCGAGGGCACCGGCCTCGACCCGCGTCAGCGGTGCGCGGCACTCTCCGTACCGATGAACTACGCCGATCCGGGCGGCCGGAAGATCGACATCGCCCTCTCCCGCCTCCCCAGCGAGAAGCCCTCGGCCCGTCGCGGCGCGTTACTCATGATCCCCGGCGGGCCCGGCGGGGACAGCCTCGCCGGGCCCTCCGAGACGGGCAGGCAACTGCCCCGGTCGGTACGCGACGCATACGACCTCATCGGCTTCGCCCCGCGTGGCAACTCCCCGTCCACGCCCGTGAGCTGCGACTTCGACCGCTCCGACCTCGCCCGCACCAAGCTGCTCCCCTGGCCCACAGCGGGCGGATCCGTCGCTGAGAACATGGCCGCCGCCCGCCGGATGTCGGACGCCTGCGCCCGCGCCGGCGACGAACTGCTGCAGCACGTCAGCACCAAGAACAACGCCCGCGACATCGACCGCATCCGCGCCGCCCTCGGCGAGCGCGAACTGTCCGCCTGGGGCGTCTCGTACGGCACATACGTCGGCGCCGCCTACCGGGAGATGTTCCCGCGGCGCACCGACCGCATCGTGCTCGACAGCAACGACCACCCCGACCCGGTGCAGGGCCAACGCGCCTGGCTCGCCGCGTTCGAGGTCGGCGTCGAGGACAACTTCCCCGAGTTCGCCAAGTGGGCCTCCCGGCCCGGCAACCCGCACCGGCTGGCCCGCACCGCGGCCGAGGTGCGCCCGCTCTTCCTGCGCCTCGCCGCCCGCCTGGACCGCACGCCGATCCCCTGGCCGGGCTCCAACCCCGAGGAGCTGAACGGCAACGTCCTGCGCCAGACCATGCTGGACGGCTTCTACGACCCCGCCGACGGCTACCCCGCCGTCGCCGAGCTGATGCTGGCGGCGAAGAAGGGCACGGTGCCGCCCGCGCCCCAGGCGCCGCCGGACCCGGTGCTGCGGAACTATGCCGCGGTCGTGGCCGCCACCGTCTGCAACGACGCCGCCTGGCCCCGGTCGGCCGCCGTCTACCGCAAGGACGTCGCCACCGGCCGCCTGAAGTACCCGCTGACCGCGGGCATGCCGCGAAACGCGATGGTGTGCGCCGCCTGGCCGTGGCAGCCGAAGGAGCCGCCGGTGCGCGTCACCGACCGGGGCCCGTCCGATGTCCTGCTCATCCAGAACGAGCGGGACGTGGCGACCCCGCTCAGCGGTGCGCTGAAACTGCGCGAGGCCCTGGGCCGGCGAGCCGTGATGGTCACGAACGACGCCACCGGCCACGGCGCCTACCTGGACAACGGCACCGCGTGCGGCGACACCCTCGTCTCCCGCTTCCTGGCCACCGGGGAACGGCCCCGCAAGGACACCGACTGCCACTGACCGGCCTGGCACGCCCTGGCGTACCCGCGCGCGAGGCTCCAGTCCGGCTCGTCGATGCTCTGGGCCGAGATTCACCCCTCGCCGAATCCGCGCACGAACCGCCGCTGCCAAGGCGTCTCCACGGCATGACGGTCGTAGTGCCGCCGGACGTACGCGACCGCCTCCTCCCCCGGCACCCCGTCCAGCACCGCGAGGCAGGCCAGGGCCGTGCCCGTGCGGCCGCGGCCGCCTCCGCAGGCGAGTTCCACCCGCTCCCCGGCGGCCCGTTCCCACACATCGGCCAGTACCGCCCGGGCGGCCGCCCGGTCCGCCGGGAGACGGAAGTCGGGCCAGCGGATCCAGCCCGACTCCCAAGGGACCTCGGGCGGCCGCCGGCCGAGCAGACAGACACCGTAGGAGGGGAGGGGCGCGCCGGGGTTCAAGGGGTGGCGCAGGCCTCGGCCCCGTACCAGCCGGCCGGACGGCAGTCTCAGGACACCGGCGTCACTCTCGCTCCACAGCTCGGTCATGCCCCTCATCATGGTCCGCTCCCGCCCGCCCGGTGACGGATTCGAACGACGGGGCCCGGACGTCTCGACGTCCCGCCTCCGGCCACCGACCCGGCACTGCGGCAGGTCCGACGCACCGTCAACTCACGCAGTCGGGCGACGTCATCGGTCCGGCCTCCGGCGGATGCGCCATTCGTGTGCGATCCCTTGACCGCCCCCACGGCCCCTCCTATGGTCGCGCTGACCACAGGACGTAGGACGTCGTATCTCCGCTGCCAGTCCCCTCCCCCCCAGACCTCGCTGGAGGACCCGTGCGCGACGTGACCCCCGACGTGCCGGCGCTGCACCGCCGCTCGTTCCTGAAGTACACCGGCGCACTGGGCGCGGCCGCCGCCGTCTCCGCGTCGCTGTCGGCCTGTTCGTCGGGTCCGGAGTCCACCAACGACACCGGCAGCGGCGGCGGCCGGGACCGGACGCTCACCGCGGTGATCGGCTACGGCAACGACGGCAGCTGGGACCCCACCCAGACCGCGTCCGCGTTCTGCATGGCCGCCAACCACCACATCTACGAGGGGCTGCTGGACACGGACCCCATCTCCCGCGAGCCCTACGCCGCGCTGGCGACCGAGGTGCCGAAGGACCCGGACAGCACCACGTGGCGGTTCACGCTGCGGCCGGGGGCGACGTTCCACGACGGCAAGCCCGTCACCGCCGACGATGTCGTCTTCGTCTTCGAGCGGATCCTCGACCCGGACACCCAGACGCTCGCCAAGGGCTTCTTCGCGAGCTGGCTGAAGGAGGTCCGGAAGATCGACGCGCGGAACGTGGAGCTCGTGCTGAAGTTCCCCTTCCCGGACGGGCTTTCGCGGCTGACACTCGCCAAGATCATGCCCAAGCACGTGTTCTCCCGGCCCGGGGCCTGGGACGACGCCATCAAGGGCAAGGCGATCGGCTCGGGGCCGTACCGGCAGACCGCGCACCATCCGAAGTCGAACACGACCTTCGAGGCGTTCGACGCCTACAACGGCCCTCGCAAGCCCGCCTTCCGGAAGATGAACTGGCTGACGATCGTGGACGCGGCTCCCCGCGTCGCGAAGATCTCGGGGTCGAGCGCGGGCGCGCAGATCGCCGACAACATCCCGTACGCCAACATCGGGCAGTTGGAGAGCGGTGGGATGACCGTCGCCGGCGGGGCCGGGATGAACAACCTGTTCCTGATGTTCAACACCGCGCACAAGCCCTTCGACGACGTGCGGGTGCGCCAGGCCCTGCACTACGCCATCGACACCGAGAAGATGGTGGAGGTCGCGCTGAAGGGCCACGGTAGACCGTCCAGTTCGTTCCTCGACGAGGCCAACCCGTCCTACCGGCGGGCGAAGACCGTCTACGACCACGACCCCGACAAGGCGAAGGCGCTGCTGAGGGAGGCCGGGGTCAAGGGGCTGAGCATCGAGATCCTGGCCGTGAACGTCAGCTGGATCGTGGACTGCCTGCCGACCGTCAAGGCGTCCTGGGACGCGATCGGGGTGAAGACGACCCTGTCGCCGCAGGAGACCACGGCCGTGTTCACGAAGCTGGACCAGAAGCGGGACTACCAGGTCGTGGCCGCCGCCTCCAACCCCAACCAGTTCGGCCTCGACGCCGACCTGATCATGCACTACAACTACGGTCCCGAGAACCTCTGGATGCAGTACACCCGCTGGGCCGCCGACCCCGTCGCCAGGCAGCTCTTCAAGGACATGGACCGGGCCACCCGGGAGCCCGACCCGGCGAGGAAGAAGGCGATCGTCCAGGACTACCTCGACGTCGTCGCCGAGCAGGCCGTGCTCTACCCGGTCGTGCACAACGAACTGATGACGGCCTGGGACCCGGCGCGGCTCAGCGGCATAAGGGCCCAGCCGTACCCGGGCATCAACCTCCTGACGGCCAAGTGGGCCTAGCGGCATGACGGCCGTCCTGCGGATCCTGCTGCGCCGTGTCGCCCTGCTCGTGCCGCTGATGCTCGGCATCGTGCTGTTCGTCTTCCTGGTGATGCGGTTCTCGGACGTCGACCCGGCGTCCGCGTTCTTCCAGGGCGCCAACCCGACACCGCAGCAGCTGCACGCCTTCCGTGAAGAGCACGGCCTGCTGGATCCGCTGCCGGTGCGCTACGCCGACTTCGTCGCCGACCTGCTGCACGGCGACCTGGGCACCAGCGCGCTGACCCGGGCGCCGGTGATCGACCAGGTGACGACCGCGCTGCCACTCACCCTGCAACTGACCTTCCTGGGGCTGGGCATCGCGGTCGTCCTCGCCCTGCTCGGCGGTGTGACCGCGGCGATCCACCGGGACCGGCTGCCCGACCAGCTCATCCGGGTCGTGTCGCTGACCGGCGTCGCCGCGCCCGGCTTCTGGCTGGCGCTGCTGATGATCCAGTATCTGGCGGTCGACCTCGGCTGGTTCCCGACCGGCGGCTACATCAACCCGGCCGACTCCTTCACCGGCTGGCTGAAGACGATGACGCTCCCCGCGCTGGCCCTCTCCCTCCCGGTGGCGGCGCAGCTGACCCGGATCGTCCGGACGGCCGTCGTGGAGGAGCTCGACAAGGACTACGTACGGACGGCGATCGGGAGCGGGCTGCCGCCCCGGGTGGTGGTGGGGCGGAACGTCCTCAGAAACGCCCTGATCAATCCCCTCACCGTGCTCGGCCTGCGCGTCGGCTACCTCCTCGGCGGGGCGGTCGTCATCGAGACGATCTTCTCGCTGCCGGGCATGGGCAAGCTGATGATCGACGCCGTCAAGAACGGCGATCCGGCCGTCGTCCAGGGCGTCGTACTGACCACGGCGGCCGGGTTCGTCGTCGTGAACCTCGTCATCGACGTCCTCTACCTGCTGGTCAACCCGCGACTGAGGGACGCCTCCCCATGATGACCCGCAAGAGTCTCACCGCGGCGCTGTCGCGGCCCGGCGTGCGGCTGCGCGGCCTGCGCCGGCTGCCGTCGCTGTCGAAGATCGCCGTCTGCTTCCTGGCCCTCGTCGCCCTGATGGCGCTGCTCGCGCCGCTCCTCGCCCCGCACGACCCGCTCGACCAGCAGCCCCCGGTCGACGGCACCGGGCACCCGTCCGCCGCACACTGGATGGGCCAGGACAGTCTCGGCCGGGACATCCTCAGCCGGCTGATGTACGGGGCGCGCTGGTCGCTCGCGATCGGGCTCGGCGCGACCGGCCTCGCCCTGGTGGCCGGTGCGCTGCTCGGGGCGGTCGCGGCGACCTCGCGCAAGGCGGTCGACGAGACGCTGATGCGCTGCCTGGACGTCGTGATGGCGTTCCCGGGCATCGCGCTGGCGGCCGTGCTGGTGGCGGTGTTCGGCGGTGGCGTCACGGTGCTGATCTGCGCGATCGCGTTCCTGTTCACACCTCCGGTGGCGCGGGTGGTGCGGGCGAACGTCCTCGACCAGTACGGCGAGGACTACGTGACGGCGGAACGGGTGATCGGCGCGCGGACGCCGTACATCGTGCTGCGGCACGTGGCGGTCAACTGTGCCGCGCCGGTCCTGGTGTTCTGCACGGTCCAGGTCGCCGAGGCTGTCGTGTTCGAGGCGTCGCTGTCCTTCATCGGGGCGGGCGTACGGCCGCCGGACCCGTCCTGGGGCAGTGTCATCGCGGACGGCAAGAACATGGTGCTGACCGGCGGCTGGTGGGCGACGGTGTTCCCCGGGCTGCTGATGCTGATGACGGTGCTGTCGCTGAACGTCCTGTCCGAGGGGGTGTCGGACGCCTGGGCGGCCCCGTCGGCGCGGGAGGTGGACGCACCGGACGACGACCGGCTTCGGGAGACGGAGCCCGGCGGCGGGGAGGTCGTGCCGCTGCCCGGTCTGGCGGCGGCCGCGCGCCGGTTGCGGGCCCGGGCGCGCCGAGTGCCCCGGGACGGGCAGCCGGTGCTCGCGGTGGAGAACCTCGTCATCGGCTTCGACCGACGGCACGGCGGCGTCGACATCGTGGACGGCATCAGCTTCGAGGTGCATCCCGGGGAGGTGCTCGGGCTGGTCGGCGAGTCGGGCTGCGGCAAGTCGCTCACCGCCCTGGCGATCATGGGCCTGGAGCCGAAGGGGGCGCGGGTCGGCGGCCAGGTCCGTTTCCGGCAGCGGGACCTGCTCGCCGAGCCGATGCGGGTCCGCCGCAAGCTGCTCGGCCACGAGATGGCGATGATCTACCAGGACGCGCTGTCGTCGCTGAACCCGGCGATGACGATCCGCGCGCAGTTGAAGCAGGTCGTCCGGCGCGGCGGGCACCGCGGTCCCGCCGAGCTGCTGACGATGGTCGGCCTCGACCCCGGGCGGACCCTGCGCAGCTACCCGCACGAACTGTCCGGCGGGCAGCGCCAGCGCGTCCTGATCGCCATGGCCCTGTCCCGCGACCCGAAGCTGATCGTCGCCGACGAGCCGACGACCGCCCTGGATGTGACCGTGCAGGCGCAGGTCGTGGAGCTGCTGCTGCGGCTGCGCGAGGAGCTCGGCTTCGCGCTGGTCCTCGTCTCGCACGACCTGGCGCTGGTCGCGGACGTCACCGACCGGGTGGTGGTCATGTACGGCGGGCAGATCGTCGAGACGGGCGTGACCGCCGACCTGGTGGAGGCGCCGGCGCACCACTACACGCGCGGCCTGCTCGGCAGCGTGCTGTCGCTGGAGTCGGCGCAGGAGCGGATGACGCAGATCAGCGGCGTCGTGCCGTCCCCGGCCGACTTCCCCGCGGGGTGCCGCTTCGCCGACCGGTGCCCGCGCGCGAGCGGGGTCTGCCGTACGACGGCTCCGGTCCTGGCCGGCCCTCCCGAGCACACGGCGGCCTGTCATCACCCGGCCTTGGAGCTGTCGGCCACCGAGAGCGAGGCGGTGTCGTGAGCGCGCTGGTGGAGCTGGCGGACGCGCACGTCGTCCACAAGGCGCGCAGCGGCGGCCTGTTCACCCGCGACCGGGTGTACGCGCTGACCGGCGTCGATCTGGCCGTCGCGCCGGGCGAGACCGTCGGTGTGGTCGGTGAGTCCGGCTGTGGGAAGTCGACGCTGGCGAAGGTGCTGGTCGGGGTGCAGCGGCCGACACGGGGGACGGTGTCGTTCCGGGGCCGGGACCTGTGGGCGATGCCGGCAGCCGAGCGCCGCCGGGCCGTCGGCGGCAGCACCGGCATGATCTTCCAGGACCCGTCGACGGCCCTCAACCGCCGCCTGACCGTCCGGCGGATCCTGCGTGACCCGCTCGACGTGCACGACCGGGGCACCCGAAGCCGACGCGAGGATCGGGTGTGGGAGTTGATGTCCCTCGTGGGCCTCCCCCGGGCCCTGGCCGACGCCCTGCCCGGCCAGCTGTCGGGCGGGCAGCGCCAGCGCGTCGCGATCGCCCGGGCGCTCGCGCTGGACCCGGACCTGGTCGTCGCCGACGAGCCGACGAGCGCCCTGGACGTGTCGGTCCGGGCCCAGATCCTCAACCTCCTGCTCGACCTCAAGGAACGCCTGGGCCTGGCCCTGGTGTTCGTCTCCCACGACATCCAGACGGTACGGAGGATGAGCGACCGCGTGATCACCATGTACCTGGGCCGGATCGTGGAGGAGTCCCCGGCCGCCCTGGTCACCGACCGGGCCCGGCACCCCTACACCCGCGCCCTGTTCTCCGCCACGCCCGGCTTGCTCCACCCGATCGACCCGATCCCGCTGACCGGACCGGTGCCGTCGGCGACCCGCCCGCCGAGCGGCTGCCCGTTCCGCACCCGCTGCTGGAAGGCGGACGGGGCCTGCGCGGAGCAGATGCCGGGCTTCTCGGCCGCGTCGGCGCCCGCGCACCGCTTCCGCTGCCACCATCCTGTGCGGGAGGACGAGTCGACCCGCGACCTCGTCCACCGGCGCGACCCGATGGAGGCTCCATGACTCTCGCCCCGCTGACCGGTGTCATTCCGCCCGTCTGCACGCCGCTGACACCGGACGGCGAGGTGGACGTCCCCTCGCTGCTCTCGCTCGTCGACCATCTGGTGGCGGGCGGGGTGCACGGACTGTTCGTGCTCGGCTCGACCTCGGAGGCGGCGTTTTTGCCGGACCGGCAGCGCAGGCTGGTCGTCGAGTCGGTCGCGGGCCATGTGGGCGGGCAGCTGCCGGTGCTGGCCGGGGCGATCGACATGACGACGCCCCGGGTCCTGGACCATGTCGCGTCGGTGACGGCGGCGGGCGCGGACGCGGTCGTGGTCACCGCCCCCTTCTACACCCGCACCCATCCCGCGGAGATCACCCGCCACTTCCGCGCGGTAGCCGCCGCGAGCCCGGTCCCGGTCATCGCCTACGACCTTCCCGTCGCCGTCCACACGAAGCTGCCGGCCGACGTCGTCCTGGAGCTCGCCGTCGACGGGGTCGTGGCCGGGCTCAAGGACTCCAGCGGTGACCTGGCCGCCTTCCGCCAGGTGGTGACCGGCGTCCGGGACCGCGGGGGCGTCACCGGCTTCAGCGTGCTGACCGGGTCCGAGCTGATCGTCGACGCGGCCCTCGCGATCGGCGCGGACGGCACGGTGCCGGGCCTCGGCAACGTCGACCCGCACGGCTATGTCCGCCTGGACCGGCTGTGCCGCGCCGGGGACTGGGAGGGGGCCCGTGCCGAACAGGAGCGCCTGTGCGCCCTGTTCGGCATGGTGACCGTCGGAGATCCGGCCCGCATGGGTGCGAACTCCTCGGCGATCGGGGCGTTCAAGGCCGCGCTGCACCTGCGCGGCGTCATCGTCTGCCCGGCGACGGCACAGCCGCAGATCCCGCTGGCGCCCGACG
Source organism: Streptomyces tibetensis (assembly GCF_007655005.1). Classification (GTDB taxonomy): domain Bacteria; phylum Actinomycetota; class Actinomycetes; order Streptomycetales; family Streptomycetaceae; genus Streptomyces; species Streptomyces tibetensis. Next base: position 116,574 of record NZ_SZVW01000009.1, on the reverse strand, counting down.
AGGTGGAGCAGGTCGGCAAGTACCTCGCGGCGGCCGGGCTGCTCTAGTGCCGCGGCAGGACTGCGCAGTGCCGCGACAGGGCTGCGCAGTGCCGCGACAGGGACTGGAAAGGAGCCCGGTCGTCAGACGCCGCCCGGCGTCACCATCCCCGACTCGTAGGCGACGATGACCAGCTGCGCCCGGTCCCGTGCCGCCAGTTTGCCCATGATGCGGCTGACGTGGGTCTTCGCGGTGAGCGGGCTCAGGCCCAGCGCGTCGCCGATCTCCGTGTTGGTGAGGCCGCGCGCGACCAGGGCGAGCACCTCCCGCTCCCGCCCGGACAGGCACTCGGGCCCGCCCGTCTCGGGGGCGGAGGGGCTGCGCAGGAACCGCTCGATCAGCCGTGCCGTGGGGCCGGGCGACAGCAGGGCCTCTCCGGCGGCGACCGTGCGGATGGCGTCGAGGAGTTCGGCCGGCCTGGTGTCCTTGACCAGGAACCCCGAGGCACCGGCCCGCAGCGCCTCGACGACGTTCTCGTCGGTGTCGTACGTGGTGAGCACGAGCACCCGTACGGCAGCGAGGTCCTCGTCGGCCGCGATGAGCCGGGTCGCCTCGATGCCGTCCAGGTCGGGCATGCGGATGTCCATCACGACGAGGTCGGGGTGTGCGCCGCGGGCCAGCTCGACGGCCTGCCGGCCGGTGGCGGCCTGGCCGACGACCTCCATGTCCCCGGCCGACTCCACGAGCATCGCGAACGCCTCCCGCACCAGGGTCTGGTCGTCCGCGAGCAGCACCCGTATCGTCATCCGGCTCTCTCCCCCGTCGTGGTCAGCGGCAGGACCGCCCGCACCTCGCATCCGCCCCCGGTGCGCGGTCCGGCGTCGAGTGTGCCACCGACGCTGCGGGCCCGCTCCCGCATCCCGACGAGCCCGAAGCCCGGGGTGCGGCCGGAGGCCGGTCCGGTGCCGTCGTCGCGGACCGACAGGTGCAGGGCGCCCTGCCGTTCGTCCAGTTCGACGTGGACGGCCGGTTCGGGCCCCGCGTGCCGCACGGCGTTCGTGAGCGCCTCCTGCACGATGCGGTAGGCGGCGGCGCCGACGGCGGGCGGCGCCTGCCCCCACGCGTGCGGTCTGCTCGACGCGGGCACCGGCCAGCCGCGCCGCCTCCGCCAGGTCGGTCAGCCCGTCGAGGCCGGGAAGCGGGCCACGGCTGTCCGGGGGCCGTGCTCGCGCAGCACCTCGGCGGTGCGCCGGTCGGCGTCGGTCAGCCCGCCGCCGCGGTGGTGGACGAGCACCAGATCGGACGACTCACCACCCGGCAGCTCGTCCTGGATCCTAGCCACCTGGGTGGAGTCGGCGCTGTCGGGCAGGTAGTCGACCGCGCGGTTCTGCTGGATGTCGGCGAACTTGCCCGCGAGCGGCCCGACCAGCACGAGCGCGGCGAGCCACAGCCCGACCACCACCCAGGGCACGGCCCGTTTCCGCCCGCTGCGCGTCCTTACGGCCCCCATGGGCCCGGGCTCCCTCCGGTCGGGTGTCTGGCTCGGTCTCCAGACTCCCGCCGGGCGGGGGCCGGTTCGTCGGGCGTGAGGGCGAGTCGGACGCTACTGCCGGGGGCGGTCCCGGCCGGGCGTTACTCCCCGGGGAGTAACGGCAGGTGTGCCCTACGAAGGCGTGCGCGCGGCCGCGAGCAGCCGGGTCACGTCGTCGGAGCAGATGGTGAGTGCCGCTCCCACCGTCGCCAGCACGTCCCGCTCGGCCGTGGTGTACGGGCCGTCCGCCAGGGCGATGCGGGCGCCCTGGAGCAGGATCGATTCGCGGCCGACGGCGGCGAGGTGCGGAGTGAGCGGGTCCAGCGCCTCGTGGAGCTCTATGGCCAGCCCCGCGCCGCAGGGTTCGCCGGCGATCCGGCCGGTGTCGGCCTCCAGCGCCTCGACGAGCGCAGCGAGCTGCTCCTCCGTGCAGTCGTCGAAACCGGCCGCGCGGACGGCGAGGACGGCGGCCTCCAGCGCCGTACGGGCCCCGGCGCCGCCCGCGGCCAGCACCGCGAGGGCGACGGTGTGCACGGCGTCGCGGAGCATCGCGGAGAAGCGGGTGGTGGTCGGATGGTCGAGGACGTCGGTGCCGAAGTGGCGGCGGCAGGCCGCGCACTCCACGACCGGCCCGGTCTCGCCGCGCGGCAGCACGGGCAGGCCGAGCAGGGTGAAGCGGCGTTGCCCGGTCAGCCGCTGGTAGTTGCGGTCGCCACCGCAGCCGGGGCAGAAGAACTCTCCGTCACCGGCGGCCGTCCACGCGGTTCGGGTGCCCAGGATGCGCGAAAGCCTGGCGGCATGGCCGTTTCGTCCCCGTCCTGGCAGCACGTCGCACCTCCGTCACGCCGCACGGCAACGTCGCCGCGCTTGCGTGATGTTAGCCACATCGGAGACGAGGAGTCAGCACCCCGGAGGAGACCTTTCCGTGACCTCCACAGCAAATGGCCGGTATACGACGGGGCTCCGCCCGCCGGAGATCGGCGGACGGAGCCCCTGCGGCATCTGTGAGCGGCCTGGTGCCGCAGACCCGTACGGCTGGTCAGCGAGCCGCGCGGTTGACGGCCGAGACGACGGCCTTCAGCGAGGCCCGGGTGGTGTTCGCGTCGATTCCGATGCCCCACAGGACCTTGCCGTCGATCGCGCACTCGATGTAGGAGGCGGCCTGCGCGGAGGCTCCCTCGCTCATCGTGTGCTCCTGGTAGTCCAGCAGGCGTACGTCGATGCCGACGGACTGCAGGGCGTCGAAGAAGGCCGAGATCGGACCGTTGCCCGAACCGGTCAGGACGGTGTCCTGGCCGTCGACCGTGGCCTCCACCTTCAGCGTGTCCACGCCGTCGGTGTCGGTCGTCGACTGGCCGTTGCGGACCTGGATGCGGCCCCAGGGGTTCTCGGGGTTCGGCAGGTACTCGTCCTGGAAGACCGCCCAGATGTCCTTCGGCGTGACCTCGCCGCCCTCGGCGTCCGTCTTGGCCTGGATGACCTTGGAGAACTCGACCTGCATGCGGCGCGGCAGGTCCAGGCTGTGGTCGTTCTTCAGGACGTAGGCGATACCGCCCTTGCCGGACTGCGAGTTGACCCGGATGACCGCCTCGTAGGAGCGGCCGACGTCCTTGGGGTCGATCGGCAGGTAGGGGACGGCCCACTCGATGTCGTCGACGGTGACGCCCTTGGCGGCCGCGTCGGCCTCCATGGCGTCGAAGCCCTTCTTGATGGCGTCCTGGTGGGAGCCGGAGAAGGACGTGTAGACCAGGTCGCCCACGTACGGGTGGCGCGGGTGGACCTCCATCTGGTTGCAGTACTCCCACGTGCGACGGATCTCGTCGATGTCGGAGAAGTCGATCTGCGGGTCGACGCCCTGGGAGAACAGGTTCATGCCCAGGGTGACCAGGTCGACGTTGCCGGTGCGCTCGCCCTGCCCGAACAGGCAGCCCTCGACGCGGTCGGCGCCGGCCATCAGGGCCAGCTCGGCGGCGGCGACGGCGGTGCCGCGGTCGTTGTGGGGGTGGATCGACAGGCAGACGTGCTCGCGGCGGGACAGGTTGCGGCCCATCCACTCGAAGCGGTCGGCGTGCGTGGACGGCGTGGAGCGCTCCACGGTGGCCGGCAGGTTCAGGATGATCTCGCGGCCCGGGCCGGGCTGCCAGACGTCCATGACCGCCTCACAGACCTCCAGCGCGAAGTCCAGCTCGGTGTCGGTGAAGATCTCGGGGCTGTACTGGTAGCCGAACTCGGTCTCCGGGCCCAGCAGCTTCTCGGCGTACTCGATGACCAGCCGGGTGCCGTCCACGGCGATCTGCTTGATGTCGTCCTTGGAGCCGCGGAAGACGACCCGGCGGAAGACCGGGGCCGTGGCGTTGTACAGGTGGACCGTGGCGCGCCTGGCGCCCTTCAGGGACTCCACCGTGCGCTCGATCAGGTCCTCGCGGGCCTGGGTCAGTACGGAGATGGTGACGTCGTCGGGGATGGCCCCGGGCTCCTCGATGATGGAGCGCACGAAGTCGAAGTCGGTCTGGCCGGAGGCGGGGAAGCCGACCTCGATCTCCTTGTAGCCCATCTTGACCAGCAGGTCGAACATGGCGCGCTTACGGGCGGGCGACATGGGGTCGATCAGGGCCTGGTTGCCGTCACGCAGGTCGGTGGAGAGCCAGCGGGGGGCGGTGGTGATGCGCTGCTCCGGCCAGGTGCGGTCCGGGATGTCGACCTGCTCGTAGCGGCCGTACTTGTGGATCGGCATGGAACTGGGCTGCTGGCGGTTCGCCATGATGCGGGGGCTCCTCAGAGGGTGTCCGGAAGGACGGCCGACGACGCAGCACCAAGCTCCGCGGGGAGGGAGTCGGCCTCGACTACAGGCCCTCGCCGCGGCAGCTAAGGAGAAGCAGCCCGAAACGCATGATGCGCAGCATGTTAGCCGAGCCGCTCCCCGGCGCGTGGGGTCGTATCAGTATGCGGGACCGGACGCCCAAACAGGACAAAAAGTGCGCTATGCCACTTCGCCATAGCACTCAGCACGGAGCGTGAAGGGCGTTGTCCCGGTATTTCACCAATCATGGTGGCGACTAGTGACAGTCTCGTCACGCAGTGCAAAGGTGCCGGGCATGACGACTCACGGGGGCTTCGAGCCCGTCTTCTGCACCATCGTTCCGCCCCATGTCCTCGACCGGCTCGCCCAGGCCGAGGACCCCGCGCTCGCCGGTCCCGCCCGCCGCACCCTGCAGCGCGACGCCTTCGAGCGCACCCAGCGCCGCCTCACCACGGTCATCGGCGCGAGTGCCGTCGCCGCGGTCGCCGACGGCAAGCCGCAGCGCACGATCCACGACGCCCGGCACGGTACCGATCTGCCCGGCCACAAGGTCCGCGGCGAGGGCGACAAGCCCGGCAAGGACGCCACCGTCAACCGCGCCTACGCGGGCCTCGGCGCCACCTTCGAGCTGTTCCTCCAGGCCTACCGGCGCGACTCGATCGACGGCAGCGGACTCCCGCTGAACGCGACGGTGCACTACGACCGCGACTACAACAACGCCTTCTGGAACGGCGAGCAGATGGTCTTCGGCGACGGGGACGGCGAGATCTTCCTCGACTTCACCATCCCGATCGACGTCATCGGCCACGAACTCGCGCACGGCGTCACCCAGTACACGGCCAACCTCACCTACTTCGGCCAGCCCGGCGCGCTCAACGAGTCCCTCTCGGACGTCTTCGGCGCCCTGATCAAGCAGTACACGCTCGGCCAGACCGCCGCCGAGGCCGACTGGCTGATCGGCGCGGGACTGCTCGCCCCGCGGGTGACGGGCGTGGCGCTGCGCTCCATGAAGGAGCCGGGCACGGCGTACGACGACGACGTCCTCGGCAAGGACCCGCAGCCGGCGACGATGGACGACTTCGTACGCACCGGCCGGGACAACGGCGGTGTCCACATCAACTCCGGCATCCCCAACCACGCCTTCTACCTCGCGGCCACGGCGTTGGGCGGCCACGCCTGGGAGCGGGCGGGGCAGGTCTGGTACGACGTCCTGACCGGCGGCGAACTGAGGCAGGACGCGATGTTCGCCGACTTCGCGACGCTCACCGTGAAGGCCGCCCGGGAGCGCTTCGGCGACGGGGAGGAGCTGGACGCCGTGTCGAAGGGCTGGGAGCAGGTCGGGGTGCGGACCCTGTAGTTCCGTACTAGACAGGTGCCATGCGGATTCAGGTGAGGCGCACAGGCGGGTTCGCGGGCATCGAGCGGTACGCCGAGGTGGACACCTCGGACCGCCCGGATGCCGCCGAGTGGCACGCCCTGGCCGAGCAGGCCGTGGCCGCCGGCCGGGGTACTCCGCCGGTCGGGGTGCCGGACGGTTTCAGCTACCAGATCACGGTGGACGGCAAGACGGTCTACTGCTCGGACCCCCGGCTGACGGACGAGCAGCGCAAGCTGATTTCGCGAGTCCTGAAGGAGGGGGCGTAACAGGTCCTGGGCGGCGTCCTGTTGACTTGAGTTACCGCCGGTACGGATGATCCGCGCATGGCGACTGACGCAGGCAACCCGATCCCCCGCTTCCCGGCCGGCTTCCTCTGGGGCGTGTCCACCTCCGCGCACCAGATCGAGGGCGGCGTGAACGAGCGCGAGCCGTCCGTGTGGGACGCCTTCACGGCCGAGCCGGGACGGGTGAAGGACGGCTCGACGGCGGCGGTGGCCTGCGACCACGTCCACCGCCACCACGAGGACGTGGCCCTCCTGGCCGGCCTGGGCGTCAACGCCTACCGCTTCTCGATCTCCTGGCCGCGGGTGCGCTCGCAGAAGGGCCTGGACTTCTACGACCGGCTGGTCGACGACCTGTGCGCGGCGGGCGTGCGCCCGGTGCCGACGCTGTTCCACTGGGACCTGCCGGCGGACCTGGACTGGCTGGAGCGGGACACGGCCGAGCGCTTCGCCGAGTACGTGGCCCGGGTCGCGGACCGTCTCGGCGACCGCGTGACCAAGTGGATCACCCTGAACGAGCCTGCCGAGCACACCCTGCTGGGCCATGCCCTGGGCGTGCACGCACCGGGGAAGCAGCTGCTGTTCGACGCGCTGCCGGCCGCCCACCACCAGCTGCTCGCCCACGGCCTGGCCGTCCGGGCCCTGCGCGCCTCGGGCGCCGGCGACATCGGCGTCGCCAACTCGCACGGCCCGGTCTGGGCGGCGTCGACCGAGGCGCCGGACGTGGAGGCGGCGGACTTCTACGACCTGCTGCTGAACCGCCTGTTCGCGGACCCGCTGCTGCTGGGCCGCTACCCGGACGGCATCGGCGAGCTGATGCCGGGCGACGTCGAGGCGGACCTGAAGGTGATCGCCGAGCCGCTCGACTGGTACGGAATCAACTACTACGCCCCGACCAGGGTCGGTGCCCCGCAGGGCGCGGAGATCGAGTTCGGCGGCATCACCATGCCCGCCGAACTGCCCTTCTCCGTCCGGGAGATCGAAGGACACCCGGTCACGGACTTCGGCTGGCCGGTCGTCCCCGGGGGCCTCACCGAAGTCCTCACCACCTTCCGCGACCGCTACGGCGACCGGCTCCCGCCCGTGATCATCACCGAGAACGGCTGCTCGTACCCGGGCGTCGACGACCAGGACCGCATCGCCTACCTGGACGGCCACGTCCGGGCCCTGCACCGGGCGGTGGAGGCGGGCGTCGACGTGCGCGGCTACTTCGTGTGGTCCCTGCTCGACAACTTCGAGTGGGCGGAGGGCTACGCACGCCGCTTCGGCCTGGTCCACGTCGACTTCGACACCCTGGAGCGGACCCCGAAGGCCTCGTACGACTGGTACCGGGAGCTGCTGCGATCGCAGCGGCCTACGGCTTGATGCCCACCCCGGTCCACAGGCTGACCTCGGCGTCCGTCGGGGCGTCGCCTCCGGTGGCGTCGGGCCGCCAGCGGTGGCCCACGCTGACGCCCGGCTCGAGCAGATCCAGGCCGTCGAAGAAACGGGCGACCTCCTCCTCGGAGCGGAACTGCACCGGTGTGCCGGCCGTGGTGTAGATGTCGGTGACCTTCTGCCAGGTCGCCGGGTCGAAGTCGGGCGTGCAGTGGCTCAGCGCCAGGGCGCTGCCGGACGGCAGCACGTCCAGGAGGCGGCGCACGATGCCGTAGGGGTCCTGGGCGTCGGTGACGAAGTGCATCAGGGCGTTGAGGGACAGCGCGACCGGGCGGTCGAGGTCCAGGATCTCGGCCAGCTCGGGCGCGTTCAGCAGCGACTGCGGGTCGTTGACGTCCGCCTCGATGTACGTGGTGCGGCCCTCGGAGGTGCTGCGCATCAGACGCTCTGCATACTTGAGGACGAGCGGGTCGTTGTCGGCGTAGACCACCCGGGCGTCGGGCACCACGGACTGGGCGACCTGGTGCAGGTTGGGCTCGGTGGGGATGCCGGTGCCTATGTCCAGCCACTGGCGGATGCCGTGCTCGCGGGCGAGGACGCGGGTGGCGCGGTGCATGAAGGCCCGGTTCTCACGGGCGCACACGAAGATGGCGGGGTAGACCTCGGCGACGCGCTCCGCCGCCAGCTTGTCGACCTCGAAGTGGTCCTTGCCGCCGAGGTAGTAGTCGTACATGCGGGCGGAGTGCGGCCTGCTGGTGTCGATGTCCCGCGCGGTGTGCGAGGTGCTCATGTGGTGCCTCTCAGTGGGGGGTGGTGGTGCGAGCCCGGCCCGGAGGGGGCTTCAGCGGGCTGTCAGATGGTCGGCGAGGCCCTGCTTGACCCCCGCGACGAACGCGGTGATCTCCTCGGGCGTGTAGATCAGCGCGGGACCGGCGGGGTCGGCCGACTGGCGCACCGCCACGCGGCCGTCGGCGAGCTGCTTCGTCTCCACGCACTGGCCCCCGTTGGGGCCGCTCCACGGGCGTTCCCAGCCCTGCTCGCCGAGGTCCGAGGCGGGCATGCCGTTGTAGACGACGCCCTCGGTGACGGTCATGAGTACTCCTTCCGCATGCGGTTCAGCAGCGCCCTGCTGTCCGCCGACGAGGTCTTCAGCGACAGCCGGTTGTGCGCCTCCAGATGGGCCACCACGTCCGCGCGCTGATCGAGATAGACGGAGGCGGAGAGGATCTCGCTGTAGACGATGTCGGGCAGCTCCCGCTCCTCGAACCGGAAATAGGTGAACGGCGCGCACGCCCCGACGTGGGCCCCCGCGGCGAACGGCACGACGTCGACGCTGACGTGCTCCAGCTCGGACGCCTGAAGGAGCCGGTCGATCTGCTCCCGCATCACCTCGGGGCCGCCCACCACCCGGTGCAGCACGGCCTCCTCCATCACCACCCACAGCGTGGGCGCGTCCTGCCTGGTGAGCAGGCTCTGGCGGCGCAGCCGCAGCTCCACCCGCCGGTCGAGTTCGTCCTCGCCGTCGTTCGGGAAGCCGCCGCGCAGCACGGCACGCGCGTACCCGGGCGTCTGGAGCAGTCCGGTGACGTACTGCGGCTCATAGGTGCGCAGCGTTCTGGCGCCGGTCTCCAGGCTCACGTAGGCCGTGAACCAGGACGGCATCACATCGCGGTAGGGGTGCCACCAACCGGGCTCGTTGGCCCGCTCGGCCAGGCCGACGAACTCCTCGATCTCCTGGCCGCCGGCCCCGTAGGTCTCCAGGAGCTTCTCGACGTAGAGGATCTTCAGGCCGACCTCGGCCTTCTCCAGACGGCGGATGGTCAGCGGCGTGACGCGCAGGGCCTTGGCGGCGTCGTCGAGGGACAGGCCCGCGCCCTGCCGTGCCTCCCGGAGGCGGCGGCCCAGGATCATGCGGAGAACGGTGGGGGCGCCGGCGCCGGCGCCTGGTCGTGCGTCGTTCACGCCGTGCCTCCTGAAGGATCGTCACGGCCGCCGACTTCGTGAGGACTTGAACGTCTCACCGGGCCGTTCCGCCCGGGCGATACCGTCCTTCTGAAATTATCAGGCAGATGGTTGCAGCGTGAACTGCTCTCCGAGCATAGTTACTTGTGTGACCAGGGTTCCGGAAGCGGCAAATCCCCTACCCGGCCGCTCCGTTGTCCGCTCGCCCCTTCCTTGACTGCGCCCACCCCCCACGGAAGGCGATCGCCGTGTCCCCCCACACGACATCCACTCCCCGGTTCCTGGACGCGGTGCGCCCGGACCGCACCGACTGGCTGGAGCTGCCCCCGCAGCGGACCAGCGTCAGAGCCGCCCGCCATGCCATGCGCGCGCGGCTGGCCGCGTGGCAGGTGCCCGACGAGGTGTGCGCGAACGCCGTGCTGCTCGTGTCCGAGCTGGTGACCAACGCCGTGCTGCACACGCTCAGCGAACGGATCCTGTGCGGCGTCCAGCTGATGACGAACGCGCGCTTCCGGCTGGAGGTCCACGACGGCGACCTCACCGGCCGCGGCATCCCCGACCGCTGCCCCGGCCCCGACGACGAGGGCGGCCGCGGCCTGCTGCTCGTCCGCGAGATAGCCGACAGCTGGGGCATCACCCGCTCGACCCTCACGGGCGGAAACGCGGTGTGGGCGAGCCTGGGGGCGGCTTCGTAACGCGGTGCGGGGACGTCACGGGGCCAAGGCTCTCGCCATGGCCTCGCGGGACGTCAGAACCCCGGTTCGCACAAAGGCCTGGGATCCCGCTGCCAGTCCTTGGCGACCTTCACATGGAGGTCGAGGCTGTGTCGACATGCGGCTACCGCCGCGCGGCCGGCGCACCCAGCAACGCCCCGAAGCACCAGCGACACGCGAGCCGACAAGCCACAGACCCCGACGACGCCTCAGAACCCGAGCTTGCGCAGCTGCCTGGGATCCCGCTGCCAGTCCTTCGCGACCTTCACGTGGAGGTCGAGGAAGACCGGAGTCCCGAGCAGCGCCTCGATCTGCTTGCGGGACTTGATGCCGACCTCCTTCAGGCGCTTGCCCTTGGGGCCGATGATGATGCCCTTCTGGCTGGGGCGCTCGATGTACACGAAGGCGTGGATGTCGAGGAGGGGCTTGTCGGCGGGGCGGTCCTCGCGGGGGAGCATCTCCTCGACGACGACCGCGATGGAGTGCGGCAGCTCGTCGCGGACGCCCTCCAGCGCCGCCTCCCGGATCAGCTCCGCGATCATGACCTGCTCGGGCTCGTCGGTGAGCTCCCCGTCGGGGTAGAGGGCCGGACCCTCCGGCAGCAGCGGGACGATCAGGTCGGCCAGCAGACCCACCTGCTTGTCACCGACCGCCGACACCGGCACGATCTCCGCCCACTCGAAGCCCAGCTCCTTGCCGAGCTGATCGATCGCGATGAGCTGCTCGGCGAGCGTCTTGCCGTCCACCAGGTCGGTCTTGGTGACGATCGCGATCTTCGGCGTCTTCTTGATGGACGCCAGTTCCTTCGCGATGAAACGGTCACCCGGACCGAGCTTCTCGTTCGCCGGCAGACAGAAGCCGATCACGTCGACCTCGGCCCACGTCGTGCGCACCACGTCGTTGAGCCGCTCCCCCAGCAGCGTGCGCGGCTTGTGCAGCCCGGGGGTGTCGACCAGGATCAGCTGGGCGTCCGGGCGGTGCACGATGCCCCGCACCGTGTGCCGCGTCGTCTGCGGCTGGTTCGCCGTGATCGCCACCTTGTGGCCGACCAGAGCGTTCGTGAGGGTGGACTTGCCCGCGTTGGGACGGCCCACGAAGCAGGCGAAGCCGGCGCGGTGGACGGTCTCGCCCGACTCTTCGGATGACTGCATGCGAACGCTCATGCCGCCCATTCTCCCTGATCCACGAAGCCCCTTCGCACAGCGGTCCGCGCGCCCCCCGCGCGGTGAGCTTCTCGAAACCCTCACGCAACGAAACACCGTGGAAACACCCCCGTGCACAACCCGAAACGCACGACGGTGACCCTCTGACGAGCCCCCGGAGCCCCCACCTCGTTGGAGACACCGTGCCTCTGGCCGCCGCAAGCGCCGACACCGGCGACACCGCCTGGCTGCTCGCAGCCACCGCCCTGGTCCTGCTGATGACCCCGGGTCTGGCCCTCTTCTACGGCGGCATGGTCCGCACGAAGAGCGTGCTCAACATGCTGATGATGAGCTTCGTGTCGATCGCCCTGGTGACGGTGGTGTGGCTGGCGGCCGGCTACTCCCTCACCTTCGGCGAGGACGCCGCCGGCGGTCTCATCGGCGGGCTGGAGCACGCCGGCATGAGCGGCCTCGGCCCGGACAGTGTCCAGGGCACCGTCCCCACCCTCCTCTTCGCCACCTTCCAGCTCACCTTCGCGATCATCACGGCCGCGCTGGTCAGCGGTGCCGTCGCCGACCGGGCGAAGTTCGGGGCGTGGCTGGTCTTCGTGCCGGTGTGGGCGCTGCTCGTATACGTTCCGGTGGCGCACTGGGTGTGGGGCCCGGGCGGCTGGATCCTGGAGAAGCTGGGTGCCCTGGACTTCGCCGGCGGGCTGCCCGTGGAGATCGTCTCCGGCGCCTCGGGGCTGGCGCTGTGCCTGGTCCTGGGCCCGCGCATGGGCTTCAAGAAGGACGCCATGCGCCCGCACAACCTGCCCATGGTGATGCTGGGCGCCGGTCTGCTGTGGTTCGGCTGGTTCGGCTTCAACGCGGGCTCCGCGCTCGGCGCCAACGGGCTCGCGGCCGCCGCGTTCCTCAACACCCTCGCCGCGGGCTGCACCGGCCTGCTCGGCTGGCTCTTCGTGGAGCAGAAGCGCGACGGCCACCCCACGACGCTGGGCGCCGCGTCCGGCGCGGTCGCGGGCCTGGTCGCCATCACCCCGTCCTGCGGGTCCGTCTCGCTGCTCGGCGCGCTGGTCGTGGGCCTCGCGGCCGGTGTCGTCTGCTCGTACGCCGTGAGCTGGAAGTTCAAGCTGAACTACGACGACTCGCTGGACGTCGTCGGTGTCCACCTGGTCGGCGGTGTCATCGGCACGCTCCTCATCGGCGTCTTCGCCGTGGAGTCGATGACCGGCGGCGCCGAGGGCCTCCTCTACGGCGGCGGGCTCGGCCAGCTGGGCAAGCAGCTGCTCGCCGTGCTCGTGGTGGGGGTGTATGCCTTCGCCGTGACGTACGGGATCGGGCGGCTGATCGACGCCACGATGGGCTTCCGGGCGAGCGAGGAGCAGGAGCAGACGGGCCTGGACCTTACGGTGCACGCCGAGACGGCCTACGATCACGGGGTCCTGGGCCACGGCGCCCCGGTCTCCTCCTCCGTCGTCTCCCCCGCCCAGAAGGTCACCCCCCAGGCATGAAGCTCATCACCGCCATCGTCAAGCCGTACCGCCTCGACGAGGTCAAGAACGCCCTTCAGGAACTCGGCGTGCACGGCCTGACCGTGAGCGAGGCCAGCGGCTACGGCCGGCAGCGCGGCCACACCGAGGTGTACCGCGGAGCCGAGTACCAGGTCGACCTGGTGCCCAAGGTGCGGATCGAGGTCGTCGTCGAGGACGCGGACGCCGAGGCCGCCATCGACGCGGTCGTGAAGGCCGCGCACACCGGCAAGATCGGCGACGGCAAGGTGTGGGCGCTGCCCGTCGACACCGTCGTGCGGGTGCGGACGGGCGAGCGCGGCCCCGACGCGCTCTGACACCGGGGCCGCGCCGCTTTCGTTCTCAGTCGAACACGAACGGGCCCGGTGACTGCGGCCCGGCCGCCGTGCAGGTGATGGTGATGCCGAAGACGGTCATCTTCAGCGAGCCGCCGAAGGCCTCCAGGCTGTCGCCGGAGGCCACGGTGCCGCTGAGGGGACCGACCTCGACCGGGGCCCCGGCGGCTATCGCCGGGTTCTTTGTGCCGGTGAAGTCGACGGTGCCGCCGCCGCTCTTCACCAGGGTGAGGGTGGACGAGATCGAGTCCTCTCCCAGCGCGATGGGCGCCGTGATCGCGGAGGACTTGACCGTGAGGGTGGCGGCGGTGCCGTCCTGCGTGGCCGTGAGTGTGGCCTCGCCGCTGCCGAAGGCACCGCAGTCCGCGCTGATCGTCGCCGTCTGGGGGGTGACGGCGAGGGCTGCGGGGGCGAAGGCGAGCCCGGTGACCGCGAGGGCCCCGGCCGCCAGTGCCGCACCTGCTCCGATTCGCTTGCATCTCATGGGATTCCGGCTCCCTTTCCGTGTGGGGGGACCGCTCGGCAGGTGAGTGCGGGCACGCTGCGCGAGAGCCGAACCTGACGGTCCGTCGGAACTTACGGTTCCATTGATGCGCGTGGGGCAGGGGGCGGCAAGGTTGAAAACTGGCCTAATTACCGGCGGTTACAGCGAGATTCAGCCAGCGGTGACGGTGGTCCGGACCGTTCCGTCGAACCCCGCCACCAGCACGGGCGTCTCCGCACCGCCGAGGTCCCGTACGGCCGCCCGGTCCGCGTCGGACGCGGTGTCCGCCTCCGTCACGACCGCCGCGGCCTCCAGGGACGTCGCGCCCGAGGCCACCGCCATCGCCACGGCCGTCTGCAGGGCACTGAGCTTCAGGGAGTCGAGGGCCACGGTGCCCGCGACATAGGTGCGTCCGGTCTCGTCCCGTACGGCCGCCCCCTCGGGCACGCCGTTGCGGGCCCGCGCGGAACGGGCCAGGGTGACGATCTTGCGGTCCTCGGGGTCGAGCGCGCTGCTGTCGGTCATGATCCGAGCATACGGAAGCCTCAGGGCCGGTCGAGGCGCAGGCGGTCCGCTCGGGGCAGGCCCGCGACGACCAGGTCGTACGAGTCCTCGATGAGCTCCCGGACGAGCTGGTCGGGAAGTCCGCCGTCCACCGTCACCGTGTTCCAGTGGCGCTTGTTCATGTGCCAGCCGGGGACGATGAAGCCCTCGTACTCGGCGCGCAGGCGGACCGCCTCGTCCGGGTCGCACTTGAGATTGGCCTTGAGGGGGCGCGCGTCGAGGTGCGACAGGGCGAACAGCTTGCCCTGCACCTTGAAGACCGAGATCTCGGGGCTGAACGGAAAGTCTTCCACCGCCGCGTTGAACGAGAGGCAGAACGCGCGCAGCTCCTGTGGGGTCATTCCGGCTTCTCCTCCTCCGAGGGTGGCTCCCCCGGGCCGAGCGGCTCCGCCAGCACCGTCACGATCTTGTTCCGGCGGCCGGCCGCGGCCTCCGCGGTCAGACGCAGCTCCCGGCCGTCGGGCAGGTCGACGACGGACGAGGCACCGGCGATGGGCACCCGGCCCAGCGCCTTGGCCAGCAGCCCGCCGACCGTCTCGACGTCCTCGTCGTCGAACTCCTCCAGGCCGTACAGCTCGCCCAGATCGCTGATGTCGAGGCGGGCGGTGACGCGGAAGCGGTCGTCCCCGAGCTCCTCGATCGGCGGCAGTTCGCGGTCGTACTCGTCGGTGATCTCGCCGACGATCTCCTCGAGGATGTCCTCGATGGTGACGATGCCGGCCGTGCCGCCGTACTCGTCGATGACGACCGCGACGTGGTTGCGTTCCTTCTGCATCTCGCGCAGCAGGTCGCCGGCGTTCTTGGTGTCGGGCACGAAGAACGCCGGGCGCATCGCCGTGGACACCTGCTCGGACTCGGCCTCACGGCTGATGTGCGTCTTGCGGGCCAGGTCCTTGAGATACACGATGCCGACGATGTCGTCCTCGCTCTCCCCGGTGACCGGGATGCGCGAGAAGCCGGAGCGCAGGGCGAGGGTGAGGGCCTGACGGATGGTCTTGAAGCGCTCGATGACCACCAGGTCGGTGCGCGGGACCATGACCTCGCGGACGAGGGTGTCGCCCAGTTCGAAGACGGAGTGCACCATGCGGCGCTCCTCGTCCTCGATGAGGGACTCCTTCTCGGCGAGGTCGACCAGGGCGCGCAGCTCCGCCTCGGAGGCGAAGGGACCGCGGCGGAAGCCCTTGCCGGGGGTGAGCGCGTTGCCGATGAGGATCAGCAGCGACGGGATCGGGCCCATGATCCGGGCCAGCGGCACCAGGACGTACGCCGAGACCGTCGCCGTGTTCAGCGGGTGCTGGCGGCCGATGGTGCGCGGGGACACCCCGACGGCGACGTACGACACGAGGACCATGACCGCGATGGCGACCAGCAGGGCCTCGGTGGTGCCGTCGAACTCCTTGAGGCAGCCGTAGGTGATCAGCGCTGCGGCTGCCATCTCGCAGGCGACGCGGACCAGCAGCGCCACGTTGAGGTAGCGGGTCGGGTCGGCGGCGACCTGGGAGAGCTTGGCGCTGCCGCGGCGGCCGGAGCGCACGGCCTCCTCGGCGCGGAAGCTGGAGACGCGCGCGAGGCCCGCCTCCGCACAGGCGGCGAGCCAGGCCACGACGACCAGGGCGATGGCGCCCAGGGCGAGTTGAGGACTCATCGGCTGGCGTTACGAGACCGTCGGCGCCGGGGACGGGCCGGTCAGGCCCCGCTCCGCGCGCCAGCCGTCCACGATGGCCGCCTGGAGGCCGAACATCTCGGCCTTCTCGTCCGGCTCCTCGTGGTCGTAGCCCAGCAGGTGCAGCACGCCGTGGACGGTGAGCAGTTGGAGCTCCTCGTCCATGGAATGCTGCGTCTCCGCTTCCTTGCCCTGCTTCAGTGCGACCTCGGGGCACAGCACGATGTCGCCGAGGAGCCCCTGCGGGGGCTCCTCGTCGTCCTTGGAGGGCGGGCGCAGCTCGTCCATGGGGAAGGACATGACATCCGTGGGACCGGGGAGGTCCATCCACTGGATGTGGAGCTGCTCCATGGCGTCGGCGTCCACGACGATCACCGAGAGCTCGGAGAGCGGGTGGATGCGCATCCGAGCTAGCGCGTAGCGGGCGATGTCGAGGATCGCCTGCTCGTCGACCTCGGTGCCGGACTCGTTGTTGACGTCGATCGACATGGTGCTGTGTGTGTCTACTTCCCCTTGTGCCCGGACTTGCCGCGGCCCTTGTGCGTGCCGTTCTGGGTGCCGTGCGTGGTGTCGTACTTCTCGTACGCGTCGACGATACGGCCCACCAGCTTGTGCCGGACCACGTCCTGCGACGACAGCCGGGAGAAGTGGACGTCGTCCACGCCGTCCAGGATGTCCTGCACCTGCCGCAGACCGCTCTTCGTCCCGTCCGGCAGGTCGACCTGCGTCACGTCACCCGTGATCACGATCTTCGACTCGAAGCCCAGGCGGGTGAGGAACATCTTCATCTGCTCGGGGCTCGTGTTCTGGGCCTCGTCCAGGATGATGAAGGCGTCGTTGAGCGTGCGGCCGCGCATGTAGGCGAGCGGCGCGACCTCGATGGTGCCCGCCGCCATCAGACGCGGGATCGAGTCCGGGTCGAGCATGTCGTGCAGCGCGTCGTAGAGCGGGCGCAGGTACGGGTCGATCTTCTCGTAGAGCGTGCCCGGCAGGAAGCCGAGCCGCTCGCCGGCCTCGACCGCGGGGCGGGTCAGGATGATGCGGTTGACCTGCTTGGACTGCAGGGCCTGCACCGCCTTGGCCATGGCCAGGTAGGTCTTGCCGGTGCCCGCCGGGCCGATGCCGAAGACGATGGTGTGCTTGTCGATGGCGTCGACGTAGCGCTTCTGGTTGAGCGTCTTGGGGCGGATCGTGCGGCCGCGCGAGGACAGGATGTTCTGCGTGAGCACCTCGGCCGGGGTCTCCTGGCCGTCGCTCTCGCCGTTGTCGCTCGCCTTCAGCATGGCGATCGAGCGTTCCACTGCGTCCTCCGTCATCGGCTGCCCGGTGCGGAGCACCAGCATCATCTCGTCGAACACGCGCGAAATGAGGGCGACGTCCTTCGAGTCGCCGACCGCGCTGATCTCGTTGCCCCGGACGTGGATGTCGGCCGCCGGGAAGGCCTTCTCGATCACGCGCAGGAGGGAGTCGCCGGACCCCAGAACGGTCACCATGGGGTGCTGGGCGGGGACGGTGAGCTGTGCTCTCGCCCGCTCCTGCGCGGGGGTGTGAGCTGTCGATGATTGAGTCATGGGCCGGCGCTGAAGGCCTGCGGTTCCTCCTCGTAACGGCCGCACGACTGAGGGCGGCCTCGCGATTCCCAGGGTACGACGGGGGACTGACAACGCCGTAGGGGTTTTGGGGGTGGGGTTGGAAAGCGCCGGCGACGGCATCCCTCGACCGGCCGCTCCGGGGACGACGGCATCCCTCGACCGGCCCCTTCGGTTGCGACGGCAGCTCTGGACCGGCCGCTCCGGGGACGACGGCACTTCCTGGGCGAGCGCTTCGGAGGCGACGGCAGGCCGAGCGCTTCGGAGGCGACGGCACCTCCTGGCCGAGCGCTTCGGAGGCGACGGCACTTCATGGCCGACAGATTCGGGCGGTGGGTGGGCACAGGCCGGGGGTCCAGGGGGCGAGCCCCCTGGCAGGCCCGGAGGTCACGCCGAGCGCCGGAAGCCGATCGTGGGGACAGCCCTCCGCAACGGCCAGGGCCTCACCAACTCCTCCGACACGAGCCCCGCCAGGAACCCGTACCTCTCCAGCGCCGCAGGCGACTGCTCCTCCACCGACTGCACCTCCCGCCACCACGCCGCGATCTCCGACCACCCCGGCGCCGACAGCGACCCGCCGAACTCCTGCACCGACAACGCCGCCGTCAGCCCGGCGAAGGCCAGCCGGTCGGCGAGCGGCCAGTCCGCCAGGGTGCCGGTCACGAACCCGGCGACGAACACGTCTCCGGCGCCGGTCGGATCGAGCGCTTCGACGGCGATGGCCGGCACCTCCGCCGTCTCCCCGGTACGCCGGTCCACCGCGTAGGCCCCGTCGGCGCCGAGGGTGACCACGGCGAGCGGAACGTACTCGGTCAGGGCGTGCGCGGCGGCCCTGGGGCAGTCCGCGCCCGTGTACCGCATGGCCTCCTCCGCGTTCGGCAGGAACGCCTCGCAGTGCCGCAGGTCGGGCAGGCCCGCCAGGTCCCACGCGCCGGTGTCGTCCCAGCCGACGTCGCCGAACACCCGCGTGCCCTTGCTCGCGGCCTGGGCGATCCAGGGCGCGCTCACGCCCGGTGCGAGGGAGGCGACGGCGGCACGCGCGCGGGACGGGCATGCGGGCGTGGGCCCCTCGGGGGGCGGCTCATGGCCGTGCGAGACCATCGTGCGCTCCCCCTCGTAGGCCATGGAGACGGTGACCGGGGAGTGCCAGCCGGGCACCGTGCGCGACGGAGAGAGGTCGATGCCCTCGCCGTGTTCCAGGGCGTCCCAGCAGTAGTCGCCGTAGTGGTCGTCGCCGAAGGCCGCCGCGAGGGACGTGCGCAGGCCGAGGCGGGCCAGGGCCGTCGCCATGTTGGCGACGCCGCCGGGGCTCGATCCCATCCCGCGTGCCCAGGACTCCGTCCCGCGCACGGGGGCGGAGTCGAGGCCGGTGAAGATGATGTCCAGGAAGACGGTGCCGGTGAGGTAGACGTCCCAGGGCGGGTCGTCCGGTGTGCGCAGGGGGGCGAGGGGGTCGACCTGGCTCTGGCGGTGCGATGCCTTTCCGGCCGGGCCTTTTCCGGCCGGGGCGGTGGACGCGGTCACGATGCGCTCCCTGACGTGGTGCGGATCAGGCCAGTCTGCACCACATCACCGACGACGTGACGCCGATCACGCCGGACCCACCCGTCCCGCGAGCCCGCGCCGGGCTCCCCCGCGCCCCCGCCACGGCACGGGACCCACCCGTCCCGTGGGCCCGCGCCGGGCTCCCCCGCGCCCGGCGCCAGGGCGCCAGGGCGCGCTACCAGCGGGGCATCGCGGGTGTCACCCATTCCGGGTCGGCGACCCGCATGGCCGCCGCGTCGTCGCGGTCCCGCAGGGTGCCGTCGTCGTCCAGCCACCGCTGGTGCAGCGCGGCCAGCCGCTCGTGGTCGAGCTCCACGCCGAGGCCGGGCGCGTCGGACACGGCGACCTGGCCGCCCTCGAAGGCGAGCCGCTCGGCGAGGACGTCCTCGGACTGCCAGGGGTAGTGGGAGTCGCAGGCGTGATGGAGGTTCGGGACGGTGGCCGCGACGTGGGTCATGGCGGCGAGCGAGATGCCGAGGTGGGTGTTGGAGTGCATCGACACGCCCACCCCGAAGGTGCGGCAGACGGCGGCGAGCTGCTGGGTGTTGCGCAGTCCGCCCCAGTAGTGGTGGTCGGAGAGGACCACCTGGACGGCCCCCCGGGTGAAGGCCTCCTCGATCTCGGCGAACGTCGTCACGCACATGTTGGTGGCGAGCGGCACCCCGGTGCGCCGGGCGACCTCGGCCATGGCGGGTGTGCCGAGCGCCGGGTCCTCCAGGTACTCGAGGACGTCTCCGAGCTCCCGGGCAACCTTCACGGACGTCTCCACGGACCACGCGCCGTTCGGGTCGAGCCGCAGCGGGTGTCCGGGAAAGGCCTCGGCAAGGGCCTTGATCGCCGCGATCTCCTCGTCGGGCGGGAAGACGCCGCCCTTGAGCTTGAAGGAGGTGAAGCCGTAGCGCTCCGTGAAGCGGCGGGCCTGCTCCACCACTCCCGCCGGGTCGAGGGCGGCGCCCCAGTCGTCCTTCTCGGCCGGTACGTCCTCGGGGTGGCCGGCCCACTTGTAGAACAGGTAGGCGCTGTACTCGACGGCGTCGCGCACCTTGCCGCCGAGCAGCGCGTGCACGGGAAGTCCGAGCGCCTTGCCGAGGGCGTCCAGGCAGGCGACCTCGAAGCCGGAGAGGACGGACAGCCGCAGCTTGTCGGCGGTCTGGACACCGCGCAGTCCGCCGACGTCGACGGCGTTCTCCACGCGGGAGGCGTCCACCGCGACCTGGTCCGCGACCGTGAACAGGCCGTTCAGATCGCTGACCTGGCATCCCTTCAGCCGCTCGGCGAAGGGCCGGGCCAGCTCCAGGTACTTGGCGTCGCCGTAGGTCTCCCCCACGCCGGTGATCCCGTCCGCCGTGACGACCTCGACGATCAGCCGGGGCGTGTACGGCTGGTGCACGCCCTGGGTGTTCAGCAGCGGCGGGTCGGCGACCAGGATCGGCGTGAGCCGTACGTCGGTGATGGTGAGGTTCACGAAGCCGTCTCCCCATGTAGATGTAATCTACGTATGAGAATGCGGGCTGGATGGGGGAACGTCAACCGTCCGGGCGCCCGATTACCATCGGCGCATGTCAGACACAGGGGGCGTCCGCGAGGTGAAGTCCGCGGCGCGCACGGTGGAGCTGCTGGAACTCCTCGCCGCGCGCGGCGACCGCCCGGCCCGGCTCCAGGAGCTGGCCGACGAACTCGGCGTGCCGCGCAGCTCGATGTACGCGCTGCTGCAGACCTTGATCTCGCGCGGCTGGGTCCGCACCGACATCACCGGCTCCCTGTACGGCATCGGCATCCACGCCCTGCTCACCGGCACGAGCTACCTCGACTCCGACCCCCGGGTCCGGGCCGTGCGGCCGTACCTCGACGAGGCGTCCGAGGCGCTCGGCGAGACCATCCACATGGGCCGGCTGGACGGCCGGGACGTGGCATACCTGGCGACGCGGGAGTCGCACGAGTACCTGCGCACGATCAGCCGGGTGGGACGGCGCCTGCCCGCGCACGCCGGGGCCCTCGGCAAGGCGCTGCTGGCGGAACGCCCGGACGGTGAGCTGCCCGAGGGACCGTACGAGGCGCTCACCCCGAACTCGCACACGAGCAGGGAGTCCCTGGCGGCCGACCTCGCGGAGATCCGGGCACGCGGCTGGTCCGTGGACCGCGAGGAGGGCGTGCCCGGCATCGTCGGCTTCGGATTCGCCCTGCGCTACGACACCCCGGCGCAGGACGCGATCAGCTGCTCGGTGCCGGTCGCCCGGCTCACACCCGCGCACGAGAAGCGCATCGTCGCCGTGATGCGGGAGGTCCGGACGAAGGCCGAGGCGACCGTCCCTGCGGGGCCCGGAGCGGTGCACTGGCGCTAGCCGAAGCGCCCACGAGCATCGACCAAAGCAGCGTCGACGCTTGACGAAAGGCGCTCGTTTACCCGGGCTTCACCACCCCAAACACAACGTGCTCCAGATCACACGCCCCGGGTTCCCGTGTGCGACTACGTGCTTGATACAAATTGCTCGCGCGTTCCTGTCCGTCGACGGTCGTCGCCCAACCCCCCTTTCCCCCGCTCCTTTCGCATGCCCTGGGAACGCCCGTGTTCGCCCCCCGCACCACTCCCTGGCCCCTCGTCGCCCTTTTCACGGCCGGGTACCTCGCTCCGTATCTGCTGCCCACCACCGTCGGCAGACTCGACTCGGACCTTCCGCTCTCCGCCACACAGGCCGGCGCCGTCGGCAGTGCCCTGCTGCTGAGTTCGGCCGCCGCCGGATTCGTCCTGGCCTCCCGGGTCGAACGGCTCGGAGCCCGCACCCTCGCCCGGCTCGGCCTGGCCCTGGCCTTGCTCGGCTACGGCGGTGCCGCCCTGACCACGGCGATACCCGCCGTCGTCGCCGGCGCGATCGTCGGCGGCTTCGGCTCCGGCACGGCCACCACCGTCGCCGCGACCCTCATCGCCGGTCAGAAAGATCCGCACCGGGCCTCCACGGCCGGGCTGCTCAGCGTCTCCGCCCTCGCGGGCGCCGTGTATCTGACGGTGCCGCACCTCGGCCCGGGCCACGGTCTGCCGCTGGCCGCGATCGCCCTCACGGCCCTGGCGGTCTGGCCGCTCACCGGCCGGCTGCCCGCCGGCACGCCCGTCGCGCCCGCCCGGCACGACAACGCCCGGCTGCCCCACGCCCGTTCGGGACTGCTGCTGGCCGCCGCGATGGTGTGCTGGTCGCTCGCCCAGAACTCCCTGTGGGGCGTGAGCGGCCGGATCGGCCTTGAGCAGGTGCACCTCGGCGAGGCGACCGTCGGCGTGGTCTTCGCCCTCGGACTGGGCGCCGGGCTGACCGGGGTCCTCGCGGCGGGCGCCCTCGGGGCCCGCCTCGGACGCGCCGTACCCATCGGCGGCGGCACCGTCCTCATCGCCGCCTGCATCGCGCTCAGCGCCTCCGCGACCGACCTGGGCAGCTTCGCGGCCGGCGAGATCGCCTGGAACACGCTCTACCCGGTGGTGCTGTCGTACCTCATCGGCCTCGCCGCCTCGCTCGACCCGCGCGGCCGCTGGGCGGTGCTGGTCGGCTCGGCGTCCTCACTGGGCACCGCCGCCGGGCCGCTGACCGGCAGCGTGCTGTCGGCGCAGGCCGGATTCCCGGTCATGGGCGCGGTCCTCGGCGCGGGCCTGCTGGTGATCGCCCTGCCGATGACCGCCGTCGCCCTGCACACCGGCGGACGTCCGCTGCTGCCCGGTGCGATCCGCCGCCGCGGCGGGCACCCGGCCGCCCTGGTCGCCGCCGCCCCGGGCGCGCCCACCGGCGCGGTCCCGGAGATCGGCGCCCCGGAACAGCCGGTGGTGGAGATCGAGGTGGAGACCCCGGCCGTCCCCGCCCAGCGTGCCTACGACAAGGCGGGGTCGGAGGTCTTCTGAGACCTGCCCGGACTTATCCGAAGGTGTACGACTCCACCTCGGCGAGATACCGCGCCCGCAGCTCCTCGTCGTCCTCCAGGAAGGAGGCGAGGAAGGAGTTGCGGGCCAGCTCGCGCAGCCGCTCCTCGGTGAGACCGAGGGTGGCGCGCACGGCGTCGAAGTTGTCACCGGCGTAGCCGCCGAAGTAGGCCGGGTCGTCGGAGTTGACCGTGCACATGAGGCCTGCGTCGAGCATGGCGGGCAGCGGGTGGTCGGCGAGGGTGTCGACCGTGCGCAGCCGGACGTTGGACAGCGGGCACAGGGTCAGCGGCACCCGGTCGCGCACGAGCCGCTCCACCAGCGCCGGGTCCTCCACGCAGCGCAGCCCGTGGTCGACGCGCTCCACGCCGAGGATGTCCAGCGCCTCGGTGATGTACTCCGGCGGGCCCTCCTCGCCGGCGTGCGCGACCCGCCGCAGACCGAGCGCGGCGGCGGCCTCGTAGACCTCGCGGAACTTCACCGGCGGGTGCCCGACCTCGGCGGAGTCGAGGCCGACGCCGGTGATCCGGTCCAGGTACGGCTTGGCCGCGTCCAGCGTGGCCAGGGCCGACTCGGCGGACTCGTCGCGCAGGAAGCACAGGATCAGCCGGGTCGAGACGCCGTGGTTGTCCGCGCTGTTCCCCAGCGCCCGCCACAGCCCCTCGACGACGGTGCCGATCTCGAGACCGCGGCTGGTGTGGGCCTGCGGGTCGAAGAAGATCTCCGCGTGCCGCACGCCCTGGGCGGCGGCCCGGGCGAGATAGGCGTTCGCCAGGTCCTCGAAGTCCCGCTCGGTGCGCAGGACGGCCATGAGCTCGTAGTACAGGTTCAGGAAGGACTGCAGGTCCTCGAACCGGTAGGCCTCGCGCAGCTCGTCCGTGTCGGCGTAGGGCAGCGTGACGCCGTTGCGCGCGGCGAGCTCGAAGGCGAGTTCCGGTTCCAGGGTGCCTTCGATGTGAAGGTGCAGTTCGGCTTTGGGGAGGGACATCAACTCATCGTACGGCCGTTTCACCGACGCTTCGGAACCGGCACCCTGAGTAGATCGTGCGCCACGGTCAGCTCACCCTCGTACCCGGCGGCCCGGGCCTGGCGCTCGAACTCGTCGGGTTCGGTGTACCGCTGGCTGAAGTGGGTCAGCACGAGGTGCCGCACCCCGCCGTCCCGGGCCACCCGCGCGGCCTGGCCTGCCGTCAGGTGGCCGTGCTCCACGGCGAGTTCCTCGTCCTCGTCGAGGAACGTCGACTCGATGACGAGCATGTCGCAGCCCTCGGCGAGTGCGTGCACACCGTCGCAGAGCCGGGTGTCCATGACGAACGCGAACCGCTGCCCGCGCCGCACCTCGCTGACGTCCTCCAGTGAGACCCCGCCGAGCGAGCCCTCACGCTGGATCCGGCCCACGTCCGGGCCCTTGATGCCGTGTGCGGCGAGCCGCTCGGGCAGCATGCGGCGGCCGTCGGGCTCGACGATCCGGTAGCCGTACGACTCCACCGGGTGCGACAGCTTCCGGGCCTGGAGCGTGTAGCCGTCCGTGCGGGCGAGGGGCCCGTCCGCGGCGACCGGGGCCTCGGTGATGCCGACGGTCTCGCGGTAGGCGGTGGCGTACCGGAGCCGGTCGAAGAAGCGCTGCCCGGAGCGGGGGTAGTGGGCGGTGATCTCGTGCGGGACCTTGTCGAGGTTGATGCGCTGGATCACACCGGCGAGGCCGAGGGAGTGGTCGCCGTGGAAGTGCGTGACGCAGATCCGGTTCAGGTCGTGCGCGGCGACCCCGGCGCGCAGCATCTGACGCTGCGTACCCTCGCCGGGGTCGAACAGGATGCCCTCGCCGTCCCAGCGCAGCAGGTAGCCGTTGTGGTTGCGGTGCCGGGTCGGGACCTGGCTGGCGGTGCCGAGGACCACGAGTTCACGTACGGACAAGGCGGACTACCCGGGGGGCCATTCGAGGCCGCGGCCGCCGAGCACATGGCCGTGCACGTGCCAGACCGTCTGGCCGGCACCGCTGCCCGTGTTGAAGACGAGGCGGTAGCTGTCGAGCTTTTCCTCGTCGGCGACGGCCTGGGCCTCGCGGAGCACGTCCGCGGTGAGGGCCGGGTCGGCGGCGGCGAGGGCGGCGGCGTTCTCGTGGTGCGCCTTGGGGATGATCAGGACGTGGGTGGGGGCCTGGGGGTTGATGTCGCGGAACGCGACGGTCGTCTCCGTCTGGCGGACGATCGTCGCCGGGATGGTGCCTGCGACGATCTTGCAGAACAGGCAGTCTTCCTGCGGTTCCCCGGCCATTCGGTTACCTCCGAAGTTCTGGCGTTGCGGTGCCGACGGCATCGTATCGTCGTCGGGTGCGGGTGATTCGTGGCTGGTCGCGCCCACGCGGCGGAGCCGCACATCGACACAGCCCCGCGCCCCTTAAGTCGGCAGGCCTGGCGGCGTCTTTGCCGGTACTGCCTCCAGCGCCTCCAACGCCAGGCGGATCGCCTCGTCCAGTTGGGTGTCCCTGTCCGCCGCGTAGTCCTGGGGGCGTTGGACGATCTCCACATCCGGGTCCACGCCGTGGTTCTCCACGCCCCACTCGTAGCCCTCCAGCCAGAACGCGTACTTGGGCTGGGTCACGAGGGTGCCGTCGACCAGGCGGTAGCGGCTGTCGATGCCGATGACGCCGCCCCAGGTGCGGGTGCCGACGACCGGGCCGAGGCCGAGGGCCTTGATCGCCGCGTTGACGATGTCGCCGTCGGAGCCGGAGAACTCGTTGGCGACGGCCACGACGGGGCCGCGCGGGGCGTCCTCCGGGTAGCTGTAGGGGCGCATGCCGCGCGGGACGGCCCAGCCGACGATGCGGCGGGCCAGTTTCTCGACGACCAGCTGGGAGGTGTGGCCGCCGCGGTTCTCGCGCACGTCGACGACCAGGCCCTCGCGGGCGACCTCGACGCGCAGGTCGCGGTGGATCTGGGCCCAGCCGGGGGCCTGCATGTCGGGGACGTGCAGATAGCCGAGGCGGCCGCCGGCCTTCTCGTGGACGTAGGCACGGCGGTCGGCGACCCAGGCGTGGTAGCGCAGGGGTTCCTCGTCGGCGACCGGGACGACGACGGCGTGCCGCGGGTCGCCGCCGCCGGACGGGGAGATGGTCAGCTCGACCGGCTTGCCGGCCGTGCCGATGAGCAGCGGGCCGGGGCCGAGAACGGGGTCGACCGGCTGTCCCGCGACCGCCACGACGGCGTCTCCGGGGCGTACCGCGACGCCCGGCGCGGCCAGCGGGCTGCGGGCGTCCGGGTCGGAGGTCTCGGAGGGCAGGATGCGGTCGACCCGCCAACTGCCGTCCGCATGGCGGGAGATGTCGGCACCGAGCAGGCCCTGCCGGGGGCCGCCGCCGTGTCCGCCGCGCGGAATGACGTAGGCGTGCGAGGTGCCGAGCTCGCCCTGGACCTCCCACAGCAGGTCGACCAGGTCGTCATGGGTGGCGACCCGCTCCACGACCGGGCGGTAGCGCTCGAGGACGCCGTCCCAGTCGACGCCGCTCATGTCCGGCCGCCAGAAGTGGTCACGCATGATGCGGCCGTTCTCGTCGAACATCTGACGCCACTCGGCCGCCGGGTCGACGAACTGGCGTACGCGGCCCAGGTCGACGGTGATGTTGGAGTCGCTGTCGTCGTCGCCGGAGGCGCGCCGGTCGCTGGGGACGACCTTCAGCCGCCCGTCGGTCCACAGCAGCACCCGCTTGCCGTCGCCGCTGACGGCGAAGTGGTCGGCGTCGACGGCGAGATGCTCGATGCGCTGCTGGGCGAGGTCGTAGCGCTCCAGCTCGGACTTGGGGTCGGGGTCGTCCGGGGTGGCCCGGGACGCGCCGAGGACCCCGGCGACCGGGTGGCGCAGCCACAGGACGCCGTCCTTGGCGGCACGCAGGTTGGTGTAGCGGGCGGCCTCGACCGGGAAGGGCACGATGCGGTCGGCGAGACCTTCGAGGTCGATGCGGGTGGTGGGGGTGCCCTCGCTGTCGGGGGTCTCCTCCCGGTCGGGCGTCTCGAAGGACCTGCCGTGCCGCTGCGGCCCGAAGGGGGAGGGCGTGGTGGCCGCGAGGGTGATCAGATACGGCCGGGCGCCCACCACGAAGGCCAGGTCGAAGACGTGCTCGTCGTAGACCGGGTCGAAGGAGCGGGTCGACAGGAACGCGAGGTGCTTGCCGTCGAGGGTGAACGCGGGCGCGTAGTCCTGGAAGCGCAGCGGGGTGGCCTCGGTGACCGACAGGTCGGTGGTGTTGGCGAGTTTCAGCTGGCACAGCGGCCGGGGGCCGGGGTGGGACCAGGCCAGCCAGGACGAGTCGGGTGAGAAGACCAGGCCCGACACGTCGCCGTCGTCGCTGCGGTCGACCTCCCGCACCTCGCCCGTCTCCCGCTCCACGAGCAGCAGGCGCCCGTCGTGGCAGGACACGGCCGCGCGGCTGCCGTCGGGGGCCATGGCGAGGTCCAGCACCCGGCCGAGCTGCCCGGCGGCGATCCGCCGGGGTGTCGCGCCCGGGGCGAGTCCGGTGGCGGGCGCGAACTCCAGGGCGTCGTCGCCCTCGGCGTCCGTCACCCACACCACCCACTGCTCGCCGTCCGCGCGGAACGTGCGCGGCAGCCGGGCCCGTACGCCCGGTGTCGCGGCCAGCGCGCGGGCCGGGCCGGAGCGGTGGGTGACCCAGTGCACGGAGCCGCGTACGGCGACCGCGCTGCCGCGTGCGGTGTGGTCCGGGGACGCCGAGCCGAACCACCGGGAGGCGTTCACCGGGAACGGCTGGAGATCGACGCGCTGCCCGCCCAGCCGCACGTCCAGCCGCCGGGGCTCGGCGCCCTCCAGGTCGTCCAGCACCCACAGTTCACCGGCGCTGGAATAGACGACCCGGGTGCCGTCGGTCGCGGCGTGCCGGGCGTAGAAGCCGTCGAGAGGGGTGTGCCGGCGCAGGTCGGAGCCGTCGGCGAGGGAGGAGTAGAGCGCTCCGGTGCCCTCGTGGTCGGAGAGGAAGCCGATCCTCCCCCACGTTCCCGGCTCCGCTCGAACAGGGGGGACCCCCATCCCCACCCACAGCGGGTACTCGATGTTGCCGTCCAGGTCCTCGTGCAGCCGCACGAACTCCCCGTCGTCCTCGCGGTCGATCCACAACTTGCCCGCCGTGCCGCCGCGGTAGCGCTTCCACCAGGCCGCCTCACGCCCCATCGGCGCGGACAGCAGCACCGTGCGCGGGCCGTGCGCGACGTCGCCGACGGGCCCGTACGGCAGGGTGGTGGCCGGGCCGCCGTCGAGCGGGACGGCACGTGCCCAGGTGCGGCGCAGGCTCGCCTGACCCTGGGTGCTGATCGCCAGGACCTCGCCCTCCGGGGTCCAGCCGCGCACCTGTGTCTTGAGACTCCCCCAGTACGTCAGTCGCTTGGCCGGACCGCCGTCGACCGGGGCGATGAACACCTCGGGGGCGCCGTCACGGGAGGAGGTCCAGGCGACGGTGGTGCCGTCGGGCGAGATGCGGGGCTGGGTCACCGGCATGTTGTCGGCGCTGACCCGCCAGGCCCGGCCGCCGTCGAGTGGAGCGAGCCACACGTCGTCCTCGGCGGTGAAGGCGACCAGGTCGCCGTGCACATGGGGGAACCGGAGGTAAGCAGGCGATGTCACCCGATCACCCTATGCAGGGACGACGCCGCACGGACAGGGTTCGGATCACTTGCCCTCGACAGGGCGGCAGTCCGGGTACCGCTCGCACCAGATGGTCTGGGTGACGGTCACGGTGACCGTCGGCCCGGGCTGTCCGTTCGTGGGCACACCGACGGGCGGCGGGCTGGTGGAGTCGCAGTCGCCGAGGCCGTCGACCTCGAACCACACCTTGCCGTCCACCTTGGCGGTGATCTTCCCGCGCACGCAGGCGCCGTCCACCGCGTGGGTGACCTTGCCGTCGACGGTGATGTCCTTGCCGTCGTCGGTCTCGCCCTGGCAGTCGACGGTGGCGACGGCCCGCTCACGCGCCGAGGGTGACGGCGTCCCGCCGTTCTTCCCGAAGGAGGCGGTGCACGTGAGCCACCGCACGTCCGCCTTCTGCCGGTCGAGCTCTTTGGTCACGGTCTGGTCGGTGGTGTACGCGACGGACGCGGCGCTGACGCTGCCGGGCTCGCAGGCGGCGGCGCCGCCCACGGCCACGACGGCGAACGTCGCCGCGACCGCCACCCGCCGCCCGCGCGGCCCCAGCCGTTTCGCTCTCGAAGCCCCCATGGAGGGGAGCCTGCCACTGCCGGGGGCCGCGCGGTAGGGCGCAAAGGCGTCAGCCGCGCAGCAGCAGCCACTCCTGAAGCTCCACCAAGTTGCCCTCGGGGTCCTTGAGATGGGCCACCCGCATGCGGTCCGTCATGGGCGCCGGGCCGTGCAGCACCGTGGCGCCGCGCAGCGTGATCTCCTCGCAGTACGCGTCCAGCCCGTCCACCCGCAGCACGACCAGGGAGCGGTGACCGGCCGCCACGTCGCCCACTTCGTCGAGCACCTGGGCCATCATCGACCGGTCCTGCAGAGCGATCCCGGCGGAACCGACGGCGGGGCTGAACTTCTCGTACGGCCCGTCCACCGCCCCCGACTGCGGTGTGAGGCCGAGGACCTCGCCGTAGAAGCGGTAACAGGCGGGGAAGTCGGTCACCAGCAGACGAACCTGTGCGAGTTCCACGGTGCCTCCAGGGTCAGGACCAGCGTCCGGTGCGTGCCAGGAGTACGGCCGCGGCGGCCGTCCCGGCGGTCGATGTGCGCAGCACACTGCGTCCGAGGCGGTACGCCTGCGCCCCCGCCTCCTCGAACAGCGCCAGCTCCTCCGGCGCCACGCCCCCTTCGGGCCCCACGACCAGCACGATCTCGCCGGTGGCCGGAAGGTCGGCCGTGGCCAGGGGTGTGTCCCCGCTCTCGTGCAGCACGGCGGCGAACTCCGCCCCCGCCAGCAGGGCGGCGACCTGCCTGGTCGTGGCCGCCTCCGCGACCTCCGGGAAGCGCACCCGGCGGGACTGCTTGCCGGCCTCCCGGGCCGTCGCCCGCCATTTGCCCAGGGCCTTGACCCCGCGCTCGCCCTTCCACTGCGTGATGCAGCGCGCGGCCGCCCACGGCACGATCGCGTCGACGCCGACCTCGGTCATCGTCTCGACGGCGAGTTCCCCCCGGTCGCCCTTGGGCAGCGCCTGGACGACGGTGACCCGGGGCTGCTCTGCGGGCTCCTCGGACACCGAGTCCAGCTGGAGGATCAGCCGGTCCTTGCCCTCCGTGTCGAGCACGACGCAGTCCGCCCAGCGGCCTGCCCCGTCGGTGAGGACGACGTTCTCACCGGCGCGCAGCCGCTTCACGGAGACGGCGTGCCGTCCTTCCGGCCCGTCGAGGACGTACCGGCCGCCACCGCCCGCGTCGAAATGCTCGACCACGAACACCGGCGCGGTCACAGCACGCCCCCGCCCGTCAACGAGGCGCGGGCGGCGGCCAGTTCCCCGGCCAGCACCTCCACCAGCTGCCCGGCGGGCAGCTCCCGCGCCATCCGGTGCCCCTGCCCGGCCCACAGCGCCATGCCCTGTGCGTCCCCGGCCTTGGCGGCGGCCTTGCGCAGCGGCGAGGTGAGGTGGTGGATCTCGGGGTAGGCGGCGGGCGCGTACGGGCCGTGCTCGCGCAGGAACCGGTTGACGAGCCCGCGAGCCGGGCGGCCGGAGAAGGCCCGGGTCAACTCCGTGCGCACGAACAGGGGGTTGGTCAGCGCCTGCTTGTGCAGGGCGTGCGCCCCCGATTCGGGCGTGGCGAGGAAGGCGGTGCCCAGCTGGGCCGCGCTCGCGCCCGCGGCGAGGACACCGGCGATCTGGCCGCCGCGCATGATGCCGCCGGCGGCGATGATCGGGATGCTCACCGCTTCGCGGACCTGGGCGATCAGCGACAGCAGCCCGATGCCTGACCCGTCCGTCTCGGGGATGTCCCGGTGGGTGCCCTGGTGGCCGCCGGCCTCGACGCCCTGGGCGATGACCCCGTCCGCGCCTGCCCGTTCGACG
This sequence comes from Streptomyces tibetensis, assembly GCF_007655005.1. GTDB lineage: Bacteria > Actinomycetota > Actinomycetes > Streptomycetales > Streptomycetaceae > Streptomyces > Streptomyces tibetensis. Next base: position 85,795 of record NZ_SZVW01000009.1, on the reverse strand, counting down.
GCCCGGGCCTCGTCGGGGGTGGTCGCGGCGGCCAGGACGAAGGTGCCGACGCGGTGCAGGGCGTCGACGACCTCGCGGCTCGGGACGCCGAAGTGGAAGGAAACCACCGGTACGGGGTTGTCGCGCAGCACCACGAGCTTGGCCTCGAAGCCGTCGTCGCGTCCGCTGTCCGGGTCGCCGAGCTCGGCCTCGTACCAGGTGGCCTCGCCGGCCAGCTGGTGGGCGTAGACGTCGACGGCGGCGGCATGAGGGAGTGCGGCGCCGACCGCTCCGGTGGAGCCGCTGCTTGCGGCGGGGTACTCCGGCTGCGGCATGAAGACGTTGACGCCGAAGGGCCTGCTCGTGAGGCTCCGGAGCTGCTTGATCTCCTGGTACATCCCGTCGGCGGTCTTGTACCCGGCGGCGAGGAACCCGAGCCCTCCCGCCTCGCACACGGCGGCGGCGAGCTGGGGTACGGAGACGCCGCCCGCCATGGGGGCCTGCACGATCGGGAGGGGGAAGAGATCGGTCAGTGCGGAGGACATGACCGCATGTTGTCACGTCCTCCGAACAACTCCGAAACCGGCCTGCCCACTGGCATAGACCAGAGGAACAGGCACTTCTCGTGGCCGGGGGCTCCCCCGGTCAGCGCCCGTTGAAGGCGTCCTTCAACCGCGAGAACAACCCCTGCTGACCCGGCTGACTGTGCCTGCCCGGGGGACGCCCCCCGGACCCCCGGCAGCAGCCGGACCGCACGCGTCAGCGCCCGTTGAAGGCGTCCTTCAACCGCGAGAACAACCCCTGCTGACCCGGCTGACTGTGCCTGCCCGGGGGACGCCCCCCGGACCCCCGGCAGCAGCCGGACCGCACGCGTCAGCGCCCGTTGAAGGCGTCCTTCAACCGCGAGAACAACCCCTGCTGACCCGGCTGACTGTGCCTGCCCGGGGGACGCCCCCCGGACCCCCGGCAGCAGCCGGACCGCACGCGTCAGCGCCCGTTGAAGGCGTCCTTCAACCGCGAGAACAACCCCTGCTGACCCGGCTGGAACTGGCCCGTGGGGCGCTCCTCGCCGCGGAGCTTGGAGAGCTCGCGCAGCAGGCGTTCCTGCTCGGGGTCGAGCTTGGTCGGGGTGGTGACCTCGACGTGGACGATGAGGTCGCCGCGTCCGCCGCCGCGCAGGTGTGTGATGCCCCGGCCGTGCAGGGGGATCGACTGGCCGGACTGGGTGCCCGGGCGGATGTCGACCTCTTCGAGGCCGTCGAGCGTCTCCAGCGGCACCTTCGTGCCGAGGGCCGCCGCCGTCATCGGGAGCGTCACCGTGCAGTGCAGGTCGTCGCCGCGGCGCTGGAACTGCGCGTGCGGCAGCTCGTGGATCTCGACGTAGAGGTCACCGGCCGGACCACCGCCGGGTCCGACCTCGCCCTCACCGGCGAGCTGGATCCGCGTGCCGTTGTCGACACCGGCCGGGATCTTGACCGTGAGCGTACGGCGGGACCGGACGCGGCCGTCACCGGCGCACTCCGGGCACGGGGTCGGGACGACCGTGCCGAAGCCCTGGCACTGCGGGCACGGGCGGGACGTCATGACCTGGCCCAGGAAGGACCGGGTCACCTGCGAGACCTCACCGCGGCCGCGGCACATGTCACACGTCTGGGCGGAGGTGCCCGGGGCCGCGCCCTCACCGCTGCAGGTGTTGCAGACGACGGCCGTGTCGACCTGGATGTCCTTGGTCGTACCGAAGGCCGCCTCGTCGAGTTCGACCTCGATACGGATCATCGCGTCCTGGCCGCGGCGGGTGCGCGAGCGCGGTCCGCGCTGCGACGCCGTACCGAAGAACGCGTCCATGATGTCCGAGAAGTTCCCGAAGCCACCGGCTCCGAAGCCGCCCGCGCCGCCGCCTCCGGCCTGCGAGAGCGGGTCGCCGCCGAGGTCGTAGACCTGCTTCTTCTGCGGGTCCGACAGCACCTCGTAAGCGGCGTTGATCTCCTTGAACCGCTCCTGGGTCTTCGGATCGGGGTTGACGTCCGGGTGCAGCTCGCGTGCGAGCCGCCGGAAGGCCTTCTTGATCTCTTCCTGCGACGCGTCGCGGCGCACGCCGAGTACGGCGTAGTAGTCCGTGGCCACTACGACTCCGCCAGGATCTGTCCGACGTACCGTGCCACTGCGCGTACCGCTCCCATCGTTCCCGGGTAGTCCATGCGGGTCGGTCCGACCACGCCGAGCTTGGCGACTGCCTCGCCGCCCGAACCGTAGCCGACCGACACGACGGACGTGGAGTTGAGTCCTTCGTGGGCGTTCTCGTGACCGATCCGTACGGTCACGCCCGGATCCTGCGCCTCGCCGAGCAGCTTGAGGAGCACGACCTGCTCCTCCAGCGCCTCCAGCACCGGCCGGATCGTGAGAGGGAAGTCATGCCCGAAGCGGGTCAGATTGGCGGTGCCGCCGATCATCAACCGCTCCTCGTTCTCCTCGACGAGCGTCTCCAGAAGTGTGGAGAGCACCGTGGAGACCGTACCCCGGTCCTCGTGCTCGAACGCCTCGGGGAGATCCTCCACCAGACTCGGCACATCCGCGAAACGGCGGTTCGCCACACGGCTGTTGAGCCGCGCGCGCAGATCCGCGAGTGAGGCGTCGCCGAAGGGCGCCGGGCAGTCGACCACCCGCTGCTCGACCCGCCCGGTGTCCGTGATCAGCACGAGCATCACGCGTGCGGGCGCCAGGGAGAGCAACTCCACGTGCCGCACGGTCGAACGGGTCAGCGACGGGTACTGCACGACGGCGACCTGCCGCGTGAGCTGCGCGAGCAGCCGTACCGTACGCGCCACGACGTCGTCGAGGTCGACGGCACCCTCGAGGAAGTTCTGGATCGCGCGCCGCTCGGGCGCGGTCATCGGCTTGACGCCGGCCAGCTTGTCGACGAACAGCCGGTAGCCCTTGTCGGTGGGGATGCGCCCGGCGCTGGTGTGCGGCTGGGCGATGTACCCCTCGTCCTCCAGGGCCGCCATGTCGTTGCGGACGGTGGCCGGGGAGACGCCGAGGCTGTGCCGCTCGGTGAGGGCCTTGGAGCCCACCGGCTCCTCGGTGCCGACGTAGTCCTGGACGATGGCGCGCAGCACCTGCAGCCTGCGTTCACTGAGCATCGCGCACACCTCCAGAAGTCGTCCGCCCGTGGTCCTGCCTGTCGAGCCTGGCACTCTGCGCGTGCGAGTGCCAGCATTCCCCGGCCCAGTGTACGGCGGTGGGGTACACCCCCGGCAAGGCTGGTCGTGCGGCGCCGCGCCCGGGGCGGGGCGCACCCGCTAGCGTCGCCGTATGACGGTGACTTGGGAAGACCTCGGATGGGAGCGCGTGGCCGCCGGGGTGGGGCGGTGCCGGCTGCCGGTGTGGGACTGCACGGCGGGGCTGGTCGCCGGGGAGGGCGCGGTCCTCTTGATCGACGCGGGTTCGAGCCTCGCCGAGGGCGCGAAACTGGGCGCGCAGGCGCGGGCACTCACCGGTCACCGTGTGACACATCTCGCGCTGACCCACCCGCACTTCGACCATGTCTTCGGCGCCGCGGCGCTCCCGGACACCGAGGTCTTCGGCGCGGTGGGCGTGGACGCGCTGCTGACACGGGCGCGGGACCGCGAGGAACTGCGCGAGGACGGGGTGCGCCAGGGTCTGGCGGCGCCCGCGGCCCAGGAGGCGGCGGAGCGGCTGACCCCGCCCGGCCACCTGGTCTCCGGCGAGTGGACGCTCGACCTGGGCGGCGGCCGGCAGGTGCTGCTCGCGAACGTCGGCCCGGGGCACACCGCGCACGACCTGGCGGTGCTGGTGCCCGGTGATCCGGAGGTGGTGTTCTGCGGCGACCTGGTCGAGGAGTCCGGCGAGCCCCAGGCGGGCCCGGACGCGGTGCCGTCGCACTGGCCGGCCGCCCTGGACCGGCTGCTCGACCTGGGCGGCGAGGACGCGGTGTACGTGCCCGGTCACGGAGCGGTGGTGGACGCGGCGTTCGTGCGGGCGCAACGGGACGCGCTGGCGGCGCGTTTCGGCGTGTCGCGGTGATCGCCGTCCGCCTTCTCCTATCGTCATTCGAATGCGCCAGTACTCCGCCGATCTGACCCCGCCGTGGAAGAAGCCGAAGCCGGTGCCCGAGGTCGCGGCGGAGCCGGGCCTGGTGGTGGAGGAGTCGGGGACCGGTTTCTGCGGTGCGGTGATCCGCTGCGAGGCGGGCACGGTGACGCTGGAGGACCGCTTCGGCAAGCACCGGGTGTTCCCGATGGAACCGCGCGGCTTCCTCCTGGAGGGCAGGGTGGTGACCCTCGTCCGCCCCGCTCCCGGCGGCCCGGCACGTCCCACCCGTACGGCCTCGGGGTCCGTCGCCGTCCCCGGCGCACGCGCCCGCGTGGCCCGCGCCGGCCGCATCTACGTCGAGGGCCGCCACGACGCCGAGCTGGTCGAGAAGGTGTGGGGCGACGACCTGCGCATCGAGGGCGTGGTCGTGGAGTACCTGGAGGGCGTCGACGACCTGCCGTCGATCGTCACGGAGTTCGCCCCCGGGCCCGACGCGCGCCTCGGCGTCCTGGTCGACCACCTGGTCCCGGGCAGCAAGGAGTGGCGCATCGCCCGGTCGGTGACGAGCGAGCACGCCCTGGTCGTGGGCCACCCGTACATCGACATCTGGGAGGCGGTGAAACCGTCGTCCCTGGGCATCGGGTCCTGGCCCCGGATCCCGCGCGGCCAGGACTGGAAGACAGGGGTGTGCAGGGCCCTGGGCTGGCCGGACAACACGGGCGCGGCCTGGCAGCGGATCCTGTCGGGCGTCCACTCGTACAAGGACCTGGAGCCGGAGCTGCTGGGCCGGGTGGAAGAACTGATCGACTTCGTGACAGCACCCTGACTACGGGCCCGCGCAGCAACCCAGCAGCACAACTGCTCAGCAGCGGCCGCGCGCAACCACCCAGCCACGGGCATGCGCAGCCGCCCCTCTGCGGGCCCGCGCAGCCACCCGGCTACAGGCGTGCCCAGCCACCCAGCCACAGGCACACGCAGCCACCCAGCTACGGGCCCGCGCAGCCCAGCTGCGGGCATGCCCAGCCACCCAGCCACGGGCATGCGCAGCCGCCCAGCTGCGGGCATGCGTGCCGCTGAGGGCGGCACGGGTGGGCGTGGGGGTCCCCCCTGCTCGAGCGAAGCCGAGAGCTTGGGGAAGGCACCCCGCTACGCCGGGCCGCGGACCCACCCGTCCCCAGCACGAACGCCGAGCACCTCAGTCCACGAGGTCCCGAACGACCCCGTCCGCCAGCAACCGCCCTCGCAACGTCAGCACCGCCCGCCCCTCCTCGTACGAAGCTTCCTGGAGCAGTCCGTCCGACAAGGCCTTGCGCGAGGCAGCCAGCCCCTCCTCCCGCAACAGCGACAACGGCACCCCCTCCCGCAGCCGAAGCTCCAGCAGAATCCGCTCGACCCTCCGGTCCTCATCGGACAGCACCTCACGCCCGGCCCCCGGCGACCGCCCCGCCGCCAGCGCGGCCGCGTACGCCCCCGGATGCTTGACGTTCCACCACCGCACCCCGCCCACATGGCTGTGCGCACCGGGCCCGGCCCCCCACCAGTCGGCCCCCCGCCAGTACAGCTCGTTGTGCAGGCACCGCCCGGCCCGCGAGGTCGCCCAGTTCGACACCTCGTACCACTCGAAGCCGGCGCCCGAGAGCACCTCGTCCGCGATCAGGTAACGGTCGGCATGCACGTCGTCGTCGGTCATCGGCACCTCGCCCCGACGGATACGACGGGCGAGCTGCGTGCCCTCCTCGACGATCAGGGCGTAGGCGCTGACGTGATCCGGCCCGGCGCCCAGCACCGCGTCCAGCGACGCCCGCCAGTCGTCGTCGGACTCCCCCGGCGTGCCGTAGATCAGGTCGAGGTTCACATGGTCGAACCCGGCCGCCCTGGCCTCCGCCACACACGCCTCGGGCCGCCCGGGCGTGTGGGTGCGGTCCAGCACCTTCAGCACGTGCTGCCGGGCGCTCTGCATCCCGAAGGAGATCCGGTTGAAGCCCCCCTCGCGCAGGGCGGCCAGGTACGCGGGATCGACCGACTCCGGGTTCGCCTCGGTCGTGACCTCGGCGTCCTCCGCCAGCCCGAACTCGTCCCGCACGGCCTTCAGCATCCGTACGAGGTCACCGGCGTCCAGCAGCGTGGGCGTGCCGCCGCCCACGAACACCGTCCGCACCGGCCGCGGATCGTCCTTTAGCACCTTGCGCGCCAGCCGGATCTCGTCGGCCAGCGTCTCGGCGTAGTTGTCGCGGGACGCGAGCACGCCGCCGGTGCCGCGCAGCTCGGTGGCGGTGTACGTGTTGAAATCGCAGTAGCCGCAGCGGGTCGCGCAGTACGGGACGTGCAGGTAGAACCCGAGCGGGCGATCGGCGGCCCCGGCGAGGGCGGACGCGGGCAGCGCGCCGTCATCGGGGACGGGCTCGCCGTCGGGGAGTGCGGAAGGCATGCCCTCCATTGTCCAGCACCCGGGCGGTCAGTCCGCCTGGAGCACCAGCAGCGCCAGATCGTCCGCCGGGGGCCGCGCCCCGAACTCGTGCACCAGCCGCTTGATCCGCTCGGCTATCAGCTCCGCGTCCAGCCCGGCGCACCCGGCCAGCGCCGCCGCGAGCCCGTCACCGTCGTCGAACTGGCGGGAGCCCGAGCGGCGCTCGGTCACTCCGTCGGTGACGCACAGCAGGGTGTCGCCGGACCGCAGCTCGAAGGTGTCGCTGGTGTAGGTGGCGTCCTCGACGACGCCGAGGAGGGTCTGGGGCTGCGCGGCCGTGTGGACCTCGCCGCCCGCCCCGAGCACCAGGGGCAGTGGGTGCCCGGCGGAGGCGACGGTGCAGCGGACACCACCCTCGAAGGGGACGAGCTCGCCGTAGAGCAGGGACAGGAAGCGAGTCTGGGGACCGTCGCCGGGCGGGGTCGGTCGCGCGCCCGCGGCGACGAGCGCCCGGGCGGCCGCGTCGGCGGCCTCCGTGGCGTCGTCGAGCAGGAGCTGGTTGAGGCGGTCGAGTACGTCGGCGACCCGGTAGCCCTCGCGGGCCAGCAGCCGCAGCCAGGGCCGGGCCAGGCCGATCACGACGGCCGCCTCGGGGCCCTTGCCCTGGACGTCGCCGACGGCGAAGCACCAGCGGCCGTCGCCGGCCGGGAACAGGTCGTAGAAGTCGCCGCTGGGACCGCCCTTGTCGCACGGCTCGTAGACGAGGGCGCTGCGCACGCCGGGGATCTCGGCCACGGCACCGGGCAGCAGCCCGCGCTGGAGCACGGCGCTGATGGTGGCCTGCCGGGCGTACTGGCGGGCGGCGCCGATGGCGAGGGCCACCCGGCGGCTGAGGTCCTCGACGAGGCCGGTGATCTCGTCGGGGAAGCCGGCCGGTCCGGACCGCCCGATGACGAGGGTGCCCAGCGGGCGTCCCCCGGCGACCAGGCGGTAGGCGAGGGCCGAACCGGGCTCACCGTCTCCGAGCGCCTCGCCCGGCCAGGGGCAGTCGACGGGCCCGGATCCGCCCTGGTCCCGGCCGCGCTCGAACAGGGACCCGCCCAACGGGTCGAACGGCTGCGGCGGGTCCTTCTCCAGGGCGCGGCGCAGCTCCTCGATACGGTTCTCGCTGCCGTGCCAGACCCGGGCGAGGCGTGGTCCGCCCAGGCCTGCTCCGCCGCTCCAGCCGCCGGCGGTGGCCTCGTCCTCCAGCCACACCGCGCACCAGTCGGCCAGGCGGGGCACGATCAGCTGTCCGGCGAGGGCCGCGACGAGGTCCTCGTCGAGCTGTCCGGCGAGCAGGTCGGAGGCCTCGGCGAGGAAGGACAGGGCGCCGCGGCCGAGCCAGGCGCCGTCGGGCCCGTTCCGTCCGTCGCGGTTCTCGTGCCGGTCCCGCCAGTCCCGCAGGTCGTTCCAGTCGCGCAGGTCACGAGTTTCCCGTGAGCCGGGCCGGGGCCGCGCCTCTCCGCCACGATCCGGGTTCTGCCCGTCCTGGCGCCGGTCCCACGGTTCCGTGCCGCCTTCGCCCCGTGACGGGTCCCACGGTTCCGTACCGCCTTCGCCCCGTGACAGGTCCCACGGCCCCGTGCCGCCCTCGCCCCGTGACGGGTCCCACGGCCCCGTGCCGCCCTCGCCCCGCGAGCCCCATGCGTCTTCGCCGACTCGTGAGCCCCATGGCTCTGGGTGCTCACGCGAGTCCCACAGGTCTCCGCCGTCGCCCCTCGGCCGCAGGGGCTCGTCCGCCTCCTCACCCGGGCGTGGTTCGGGTGCCAGGATCTCCGCCACCCGCAGTCCGCGCGCCAGCGCGTGCTCCCCGGCGTACGCCTCGATCTGCTCGCCCGCCGCACAGCCGCCGGCGGGCAGCCGGGCCCACACGGTCTTGCGGCCCGTGCGGTACGTGACCCCCCACGCCTCGGAGAGCGCGGCGACGAGCCGCAGGCCACGCCCGCACTCGGGGGTGTCGTCCGGCGTCTCCGGCTCGCCGCCGCGCGGGGCGCGGGAGGGGTGGTGGTCGGAGACCTCGACGACGACGGCCGTGTCCGGGGCGCCGCCCGCGCCGCCTTCCAGCCGGAACTCCATCTGAACGTCGGTGCCGGCGTGCACCACGGCGTTGGTGACGAGTTCGCTGACGACGAGCGTGGCGTCGTCGGCGAGGCGGTCGCCGAGGTGCTCGGCGCCGGGCAGTGCGAGCCCGGTCCACTCGGCGAGAGCCTCGCGCACCAGGGCGCGGGCGGCGCCCGGGGCGAGGGAACTGCCGGGCAGGGTCGTGTGCGCCCGCGCGCGCTCCGGTGCGGGCGCCTCGGCGGCGGGCCCGGGCGCCGCGCAGGCGGGCGCGCGTGTGTCGGAGGCGAGCGCCCCGGCGGGGGGTGTCATCCCCTCCGCGGACGGTGCGGGCTCCTCGGAAACGGGCCCCTCCTGGACGGGAACTGGCCCCTCCTGGACGGGCACGGGCGTCTCCCAAGCAGGTGCAGGCGCTTCTGAGGCACGGGATGCGGTCTCCCGTTGCGTCGGAATGGCCCCCATGGACAGCTCCCCGGGCAGTTCGTACGAATACGCCACAGTCGATGCCGACAGAGTGACAGACTGGCCACGCCCATAAGCGTCGAGTTACCGAAGTGGGCCGCCATGAGTGAGAACAGTGCTACTCCTGTGGTCGAAGACCGGCACGAAGACGGTCAGATTCGTGCATCCGATCTGCGCCCCCTGCTCGCCGCCATGACCGCCGCCCGCGACGGCGACTTCACCAAGGTGCCGGAATCAGGCCACGGCATGGTGGCCGAACTGACCGCCGTCCACAACCAGATCATGGACCGCAGCGTCCACTTCACCGTCGAGGTGCAGCGCGTCCGACGGGAACTGGTGCGGCACGGCCGGCTCGACGAGCGGCTCTCGGCCAGCCCGGGCCAGGGCTTGTGGACGTCCCGGGTCAACGACGTGAACCAGTTGCTCGACGCCCTGGTCGCCCCGGCGGCGAACGCCACGCGTGTGCTGGACGCGGTGGCCGGCGGCGACCTCACCCAGCGGGTCGATCTGCACGACGGGACGCGGCAGTTGCGCGGCGATCTGCGGCGCCTGGGCCGGGCCGTGAACAAGATGGTGGACCAGCTGTCCCTGTTCACCGGCGAGGTGACGCGGGTGGCCCGCGAGGTGGGCACCGAGGGCCGGCTCGGCGGACGGGCCAAGGTGCAGGGCCTGTCGGGCAGTTGGCGGGACGTGACGGAGGCCGTCAACACGATGGCGTCCCGGCTGACGGCTCAGGTCCGGGACATCGCGGCGGTGACGACCGCGGTGGCCCGCGGCGACCTGACCCGAACGGTGACCGGTGGAGGCGACCGGTGAGCTGCTGGAACTGAAGCTGACGGTCAACACCATGGTCGACCAGCTGTCGGCCTTCGCCGACGAGGTCACCCGCGTCGCCCGCGAGGTCGGCACGGAGGGCAACCTCGGCGGGAGCTGACGGTCAACACCATGGTCGACCAGCTGTCGGCCTTCGCCGACGAGGTCACCCGCGTCGCCCGCGAGGTCGGCACCGAGGGCCGGCTGGGCGGCCGGGCGCAGGTGCGGGGCGTGTCCGGGGTGTGGAAGGACCTCACCGACAACGTCAACTTCATGGCGTCGAACCTGACCTCCCAGGTCCGCAACATCGCCCAGGTGACGACGGCCGTGGCCAACGGCGACCTGTCCCAGAAGATCACGGTGGACGCGCAGGGCGAGATCCTGGAGCTGAAGTCCACGATCAACACGATGGTCGACCAGCTGTCCGCCTTCGCCGACGAGGTCACCCGCGTCGCCCGCGAGGTCGGCACGGAAGGCAACCTCGGCGGCCGGGCCCAGGTGCGGGGCGTGTCCGGCGTCTGGAAGGACCTCACCGACAACGTCAACTTCATGGCGGACAACCTCACCTCGCAGGTCCGCAACATCGCCCTCGTCTCCACCGCCGTCGCGCAGGGCGACCTCGGCAAGAAGATCACGGTGGAGGCCAAGGGCGAGATCCTGGAGCTGAAGTCCACGATCAACACGATGGTCGACCAGCTGTCCGCCTTCGCCGACGAGGTCACCCGCGTCGCCCGCGAGGTCGGCACGGAAGGCAACCTCGGCGGGCAGGCCCAGGTGCGGGGCGTGTCCGGCGTCTGGAAGGACCTCACCGACAACGTCAACTTCATGGCGCTGAACCTGACCTCCCAGGTCCGCAACATCGCCCAGGTGACGACGGCCGTCGCCAACGGCGACCTGTCGAAGAAGATCACGGTCGACGCGCGCGGCGAGATCCTGGAACTGAAGGACACCGTCAACACGATGGTGGAGCAGTTGCGCGCCTTCGCCGACGAGGTGACCCGCGTCGCCCGCGAGGTCGGCACCGACGGGCGGCTCGGCGGCCGGGCCCAGGTGCGGGGCGTCTCCGGCGTCTGGCAGGACCTCACCGACAACGTCAACTTCATGGCGCTGAACCTGACCTCCCAGGTCCGCAACATCGCCCAGGTGACGACGGCCGTCGCCAACGGCGACCTGGCGGAGAAGATCACGGTCGACGCGCGCGGCGAGATCCTGGAACTGAAGGCCACCGTCAACACGATGGTGGAGCAGTTGCGCGCCTTCGCCGACCAGGTGAGCCGCGTCGCCCGCGAGGTCGGCACCGACGGGCGGCTCGGCGGCCGGGCCCAGGTGCTGGGCGTCTTGGGCGTCTGGCGGGACCTGACGGACAACGTCAACTACATGGCCGACAACCTCACCTCCCAGGTGCGCAACATCGCCCAGGTCGCGACGGCCGTGGCGCAGGGCGACCTGTCCCGGACGATCGACGTGGACGCGCGCGGCGAGATCCTGGAACTGAAGGCCACCGTCAACACCATGGTCGAGCAGCTGCGCGCGTTCGCCGACGAGGTGACCCGCGTCGCCCGCGAGGTCGGCACCGACGGGCGGCTCGGCGGCCGGGCCCAGGTGCGGGGCGTCTTGGGCGTCTGGCGGGGCCTGCCGGACAACGTGAACTACATGGCCGACAACCTCACCTCCCAGGTGCGCAACATCGCCCAGGTCGCGACGGCCGTGGCGCAGGGCGACCTGTCCCGGAAGATCGACGTGGACGCGCGCGGCGAGATCCTGGAGCTGAAGACGACCATCAACACCATGGTCGACACGCTCTCCTCGTTTGCCTCCGAGGTCACGCGTGTCGCCCGCGAGGTCGGCTCCGAAGGCCAACTGGGCGGCCAGGCCCGGGTCGAGGGCGTCTACGGCACCTGGAAGCGCCTGACGACGAACGTCAACGAACTCGCGTCCAACCTCACCACCCAGGTCCGCGCGATCGCCGAGGTCGCCTCCGCGGTGGCCCAGGGCGACATGTCCCGCTCGATCACCGTGGAGACGCAGGGCGAGGTCGCCGAGCTGAAGGACAACATCAACCTGATGGTGGCCAACCTGCGCGAGACGACCCGCGCGAAGGACTGGCTGGAGTCCAACCTGGCCCGGCTCGCCGCCCTGATGCAGGGTCACCGGGACCTGATGGAGGTCGCCGACCTGATACTCCGCGAGCTGACCCCGCTGGTGAGCGCCCAGTACGGCGCGTTCTACCTGGCCGACCCGGACGAGGACGGAGCAGCGGCCCCGACCAAGGGGCTCGCCTTCATCGCCGGGTACGGCGCCGCCCAGGACGCGACCGTCGAGACCGGCGGCCTGCCGGTGCACGGCCTGGTCGCCCAGGCGGCCCGGGAGAAGAAGCGCATCCTGGTGGAGGGCGCGCCGCCCGACTACATCAAGATCAACAGTGGTCTGGGCGAGGCGGCCCCGACCACGATCGTCATCATCCCGATCCTTTTCGAGGACAAGCTCCTCGGCGTCATCGAACTCGCCTCGTTCTCCCGCTTCTCCGATGTGCACCTGGCGTTCTTCGACCAGTTCGTCAACACCATCGGCGTCGCCATCAACACGATCATCGCCAACTCCCGCACGGAGTCCCTGCTGGGCGAGTCCCAGCGCCTGGCCATGCAGCTCCAGGAGCGCTCGGACGAACTCCAGAAGCAGCAGGGCGAGCTGCAGCGCTCCAACGCCGAACTGGAGGAGAAGGCCGCCCTGCTGGCCACGTCCTCGCAGTACAAGTCGGAGTTCCTGGCCAACATGTCGCACGAGCTGCGCACACCGCTGAACTCGCTGCTGATCCTGGCCCGGCTGCTCTCCGACAACCCGGACGGCCATCTCTCCGACCAGGAGGTGCAGTTCGCGACGACCATCCACCGCTCGGGCTCGGACCTCCTGCAGCTGATCAACGACATCCTGGACCTGTCGAAGATCGAGGCCGGCCGGATGGACGTACGCCCCAAGCGGCTCCCGCTCATCAAGCTGCTCGACTATGTCCACGCCACCTTCCGGCCCGTCACCCTCGACCGGGGACTCGCCTTCGAGGTCGCGGTCGGCGAGGACGTACCGCGCGAGATGTACTCGGACGAGCAGCGACTCCAGCAGATCCTCCGCAACCTCCTCTCCAACGCGATCAAGTTCACCGCGTCCGGCAAGGTCGAGCTGCGGGTGGACCGGGTGCAGGACACCGAGCACCGTCATATCCGGGACACCGACGACGTCATCGCGTTCGCCGTGTCCGACACCGGCATCGGGATCGCGCCGGCGAAACTCCCGGTGATCTTCGAGGCGTTCCAGCAGGCCGACGGCACCACCAACCGCAAGTACGGCGGGACCGGCCTCGGCCTGTCCATCAGCCGGGAGATCGCGGGCCTGCTCGGGGGCCGGATCGTGGCCGAGAGCGAACCAGGGAAAGGCTCCAGGTTCACCCTGTACGTGCCGGTCGTCAGCCCCGGCCACACCGCGCCCGCACCCGTGCCCGAGGACCGCGCGGACCTGCCGCTGCCCCTCCAGCCGAGCACCGGGCCCTTCCCGGTCGCGCACGACACGGACGACGCCTGGCCGTCGCCGACGAAGCTGGAGGCGTGGACGTCCGGCCGGCCGGGCCGGATCCTCGCCGGGCGGCGGGTGCTGATCGTCGACGACGACATCCGCAACGTCTTCGCCCTCACCCATGTCCTGGGCCGGGTCGGCATGACCGTGCTCTACGCGGAGAACGGCCGCGAGGGCATCGAGACGCTGGAGCGCAGCGCGGACGTCGAACTGGTCCTGATGGACATCATGATGCCGGAGATGGACGGCCACGAGACCATCTCCGCGATCCGCCGCACACCCCGCTGGTCGGGCCTGCCGATCGTGGCCCTGACCGCCAAGGCGATGCCCGGCGACCGGGAGAAGTCCATCGCCCGCGGGGCCAACGACTACGTCCCCAAGCCGGTGGACATCGACGGCCTGCTGAAGGTCGTGTGCGCCCTGCTGGACCCCGAGGGCACGGAAGAACAGGCATGAGCAGCACGCCCACCCACCCCGAGCGCGCCGGAATCCTCCTGGTCGACGACATGGAGGACAACCTGACCGCCCTGGAGGCCGTCCTCGCCTCCCTCAACGAGCCGCTGCTGCGCGCCCGTTCGGGCGAGGAGGCGATGAAGGCCCTGCTGCGGCAGCCGATCGCCCTGGTCCTGCTCGACATCCGCATGCCCGGCATGGACGGCTTCGAGACGGCCGCCCACATCAAACGCCTCGACCAGACCCGGGACGTCCCGATCATCTTCCTCACCGGCGCGGACGACGACGCGGGCTACGCCTTCCTCGGCTACGCGACCGGCGCCGCCGACTACGTGACCAAACCGTTCGACCCGTGGGTCCTCAGGGCGAAGGTCAGCGTCTTCCTGGACCTCTACCGCAAGGGAAGAGAGGTGGAACGCCTGAGGACGGAGATCCAGGAGCTGAGACGCAGAGTGGATGAAGGTACCTGAGGGGCGCGGGGCTGTATCGATGTGCGGCTCCGCCGCGTGGGCGCGAGCAAACCACGAACAAAACCCGCAGTCGCCCGCGCTCCCGCACCGCCCCCTACGCCTCGCGAACCCCGTCGTACATCTCGTCGATCAGATGCTTGTACTCCCGCTCCACCACGGGCCGCTTCAGCTTCAGACTCGGCGTGATCTCACCATGCTCGACGTCCAGATCCCGCGGCAGCAGCCGGAACTTCTTGATGGTCTGCCACCGCTGAAGCCCCTCGTTGAGCTGCTTCACGTACCCGTCGACCATCTCCACCGTGACCGGTGAGGAAACGATCTCCGCGTACGACTTCCCCCCGAGCCCGTTCTCCTTGGCCCACTCCGTGATCGCGGGCTCGTCGAGCGCGATGAGCGCCGTGCAGAAGTTCCGGTCGGCCCCGTGCACCAGGATGTTGGACACGTACGGGCACACCGCCTTGAACTGCCCCTCGACCTCCGCCGGGGCGATGTACTTGCCGCCCGAGGTCTTGATGAGGTCCTTCTTGCGGTCGGTGATCCGCAGGTACCCGTCGGGCGACAGCTCCCCGATGTCCCCGGTGTGGAACCAGCCGTCCGGCTCCAGCACCTCGGCCGTCTTCTCGGGCAGCTTGTGGTAGCCCTCCATGATGCCCGGGCCGCGCAGCAGGATCTCCCCGTCGTCGGCGATCCGCACCTCCGTGCCGGGCAGCGGCTTGCCGACCGTGCCGGTGCGGTAGGCCTCGCCCGGGTTCACGAAGGACGCCGCCGAGGACTCGGTCAGGCCGTAGCCCTCCAGGATGTGGATGCCGGCGCCGGAGAAGAAGTACCCGATCTCGGGTGCCAGCGCCGCCGAACCGGAGACGCACGCCCGCAGGTTCCCGCCGAACGCCTCCTTGATCTTGGCGAACACCAGCGCGTCGGCGACCTTGTGCTTCGCGCCAAGACCGAACGGCACGGACGCGGTGCCGGTCCGCCGGAAGTTGTCCTGGGAGACCTTGGCGTACTCGCGGGCCACCTCGGCCGCCCACTGGAAGATCTTGTACTTGGCGCCGCCGCCCGCGCGGGCCTTGGCCGCCACGCCGTTGTAGACCTTCTCGAAGATGCGCGGCACGGCCGCCATGTACGTCGGCTGCACCACCGGCAGGTTCTCGATGATCTTGTCGACCCGGCCGTCCACGGCCGTGACGTGCCCGACCTCGATCTGCCCGGAGGTCAGCACCTTGCCGAAGACGTGCGCGAGGGGCAGCCACAGGTACTGCACGTCTTCGCCGCTGATCAGCCCGGTCGCGGCGATCGCCTTCGCCATGTACGACCAGTTGTCGTGCGGCAGGCGCACGCCCTTGGGGCGGCCCGTGGTGCCGGAGGTGTAGATGAGGGTGGCCAGCTGGTCCTTGGCGATCGCGCCGACCCGCTCCTTGATCAGGTCGGGGTCCTTCTCCAGCCGGGCCGCGCCGCGCTTCTCCAGCTCGTCCAGGGTGAGGATCCAGTCCGCGGTCTCGACACCGGCCCCGTCGATCACCACGACGTGCGTCAGCTCGGGCAGCTCGGCGCGCTTCTCCTGGGCCTTGGCCAGCTGCTCGGCGTTCTCCGCGATCAGCACCCGGCTCTCGGAGTCCGACAGGATGTACGCGGACTCCTCGGCGTTGGTCTGCGGGTACACCGTGGTCGTGGCCGCGCCGGCGCACATGATGCCGAGGTCGGCGAGGATCCACTCGATCCTGGTGCCGGCCGCGAGGGCGACGCGCTGCTCGGGCTGCACGCCCAGCTCGATGAGGCCCGCCGCGATGGCGTAGACCCGTTCGGCGGACTGCGTCCAGGTCAGTGACTTCCAGTCGTCCGGCCCCTGGCCCGCCGACGGGACCGGATACCGATAGGCCTCGGCGTCCGGCGTGGCCGCCACGCGCTCCAGGAAGAGGCCCGCCACGGACGGCGGACGGTTCTCGATCAGGGTCTGTGTGTCGCTCACGACATCCTCCGGGGCCCGCGACGATGCGGCTGGCTCAGGTGCGGCTGGGTGGCACTCACGAGGTGCAGGTCACGCCCGTTGTTTAACTCGTGAGTAACTAACGAGCAGGGATCAGAGTAAAGGGCGACCGTCCCCTGCGTAAGGGGCTGCGGCCTGTCACTTCGTACCGAGAGCTACCCCGTGTACGCACAGGGGCCCGCCGCGCTTTCGCACAACGGACCCCTGTTCAACCCGGATTGCGGTGTAACCCACGGTAATCCGTGATTACTTCTTGCCCTTGCCCGACCCCGCGCTGTCATCACTCGACAGGACGGCGATGAAGGCCTCCTGCGGAACCTCTACGGAACCCACCATCTTCATCCGCTTCTTGCCCTCCTTCTGCTTCTCCAGCAGCTTCCGCTTACGGGAGATGTCACCGCCGTAGCACTTGGCGAGGACGTCCTTGCGGATGGCGCGGATGGTCTCGCGAGCGATGACCCGGGAGCCGATGGCGGCCTGGATGGGCACCTCGAAGGCCTGCCGCGGGATGAGCTCGCGCAGCTTGGCGACGAGCCGCACACCGTAGGCGTACGCGGCGTCCTTGTGGGTGATCGCCGAGAAGGCGTCGACCTTGTCGCCGTGCAGCAGGATGTCGACCTTGACCAGGCTGGAGGTCTGCTCGCCGGTGGGCTCGTAGTCGAGCGAGGCGTAGCCGCGGGTCTTGGACTTCAGCTGGTCGAAGAAGTCGAAGACGATCTCCGCGAGCGGCAGGGTGTAGCGGATCTCTACCCGGTCCTCGGAGAGGTAGTCCATGCCGAGCAGGGTGCCGCGCCGGGTCTGGCACAGCTCCATGATCGAGCCGATGAACTCGCTGGGCGCGAGGATGGTGGCCCGCACGACCGGCTCGTAGACCTCCGAGATCTTGCCCTCGGGGAACTCGCTCGGGTTGGTGACGGTGTGCTCGGTGCCGTCCTCCATGAGGACGCGGTACACCACGTTCGGCGCGGTGGCGATGAGGTCGAGGCCGAACTCGCGCTCCAGCCGCTCGCGGATCACGTCGAGGTGCAGCAGGCCGAGGAAGCCGACGCGGAAGCCGAAGCCGAGGGCGGCGGAGGTCTCCGGCTCGTAGACCAGCGCGGCGTCGTTGAGCTGGAGCTTGTCCAGGGCCTCGCGCAGCTCCGGGTAGTCCGAGCCGTCCAGCGGGTAGAGGCCGGAGAACACCATCGGCTTGGGGTCCTTGTAGCCGCCGAGCGCCTCCTCGGCGCCCTTGTGCTGGCTGGTGACGGTGTCACCGACCTTGGACTGGCGGACGTCCTTCACACCGGTGATGAGGTAGCCCACCTCGCCCACGCCGAGGCCGTCGGCCGACAGCATCTCCGGCGAGTTGGTGCCGATCTCCAGCAGCTCGTGCGTGGCGCCGGTGGACATCATCCGGATCCGCTCGCGCTTGCTGAGCTGACCGTCGATGACACGGACGTACGTCACGACACCGCGGTAGGAGTCGTAGACCGAGTCGAAGATCATCGCGCGGGCGGGGGCGTCCGCGACACCGACCGGCGGGGGGATCTCGGCGACGACCTTGTCGAGCAGCGCCTCGACGCCCAGGCCGGTCTTGGCGGACACCTTGAGGACGTCGTCGGGGTCGCACCCGATCAGGTTGGCGAGCTCCTCGGAGAACTTCTCGGGCTGCGCGGCCGGCAGGTCGATCTTGTTCAGCACCGGGATGATCTTGAGGTCGTTCTCCATCGCCAGGTAGAGGTTGGCGAGGGTCTGCGCCTCGATGCCCTGGGCGGCGTCGACCAGGAGGATGGTCCCCTCACACGCGGCGAGCGACCGGGAGACCTCGTAGGTGAAGTCGACGTGCCCGGGGGTGTCGATCATGTTGAGGATGTGCGTGTCGTTCTTGTCGTGGGTGGGAGCCCACGGCAGACGCACCGCCTGTGACTTGATCGTGATGCCACGCTCGCGCTCGATGTCCATGCGGTCGAGGTACTGGGCGCGCATCTGCCGCTGCTCGACCACTCCGGTGAGCTGGAGCATCCGGTCGGCGAGCGTGGACTTGCCGTGGTCGATGTGCGCGATGATGCAGAAGTTGCGGATCAGAGCCGGGTCGGTACGGCTCGGCTCGGGCACGTGGCTGGGGATCGCGGGCACGCAGGGTCCTGATTCTTGAGGCGTCCGCAGTGTCTGCGGTCTCGGGTCGGATCGATACGTAGCCTCCATGGTCCCACGGGTGGGGACCATGGACGGGTTTGGGCCGTGGAAGGGGCCACTGGTAGCCTGGGTGGCTGTGCCTCGTGCCCTCTCGCAGGAGGTACGACCCAAGAAATCACCCGGTACGGGAATCGTGCGGTGTCCGTGCGGCCTCGTGCCAGAACCTGAGAAGGCTCATTCGTGGCGAACATCAAGTCCCAGATCAAGCGGATCAAGACCAACGAGAAGGCGCGGCTGCGCAACAAGGCCGTCAAGTCCTCCCTCAAGACCGCGATCCGCAAGGCCCGTGAGGCTGCTGCCGCGGGTGACGCCGAGAAGGCCACCGAGTACCAGCGCGTCGCCGCGCGTCAGCTCGACAAGGCCGTCTCGAAGGGCGTCATCCACAAGAACCAGGCCGCCAACAAGAAGTCGGCGCTGGCTTCGAAGGTCGACGCGCTCAAGGGCTGACATCTGATGTGACGCCGGAGGGAATCGAGCGGGCCCTCTCTCATCCGCTCCCGTCCGGCACCCCCGGATCCGCGCGCGGCCTGCGTTCGCCACGCGGGCGCGGATCCAGCAGCTCGAACCGAAGGCCCCGCCCTCCGCTCTTCCCGAGCGGCCAGCGGGGCCTTCGGCCTGTCTCCTGCGGTACCGGCGGTGTACCGGCGTACCCGCCCTGTCCGTGGTCCTACGACCAGAACTCGTTGTTCTTGTCGATGTCCTCGACGCATTCGTCGAGGTCGGTGACCTTGTCGCCGACGATGCGGAAGACGATGCAGCCGGTGTCGTCGAGGCTCTTGCCCTTGCGCTCGGCCGTGAAACGGGTCATGCCGACCGCGTGACCGCGGCCGTCGACGGCGATGCCGATCAGGTCGGCGCGCATCGTCCCGTTCGTCTCCGCGCCGAGCCGTTCGTACATCTCGATGATCGAGTCCAGCCCTTTGAAGTCGCCCGACAACGGGTGATCGCCGGGCACGTGGTGGGTGGCGTCCCCCGCGATCAATCCGCGCAGGGTGTCCATGTCACCGCGCGAGAAGGCCTCGAATCCCTTGCGGACCAGCGCTGCGTGCGGGTGTTCAGCCATGACCCTCGCCACCTCTCCATCGCTCGGCGACCTACGGCTGATACACCCGATTCTCCTCTTCGGCAGGAGGAGGGCGACTCGATCACGGCACAGTGGAGACATGAACGCAGACGACAGGAACGCGCCGGCCCTGGTCCGCGCGGCGACCAGGCTCCCCGCCCAGGACCTGGAGCGGGCGCGGCGCTTCTACTCGGAGAAACTGGGTCTGGATCCCGTGGACGAACGCCCCGGCGGGCTGCTCTACCGGTGCGGCGGTGCGGAGTTCGTCCTGTTCCGCTCGACGGGAGCGTCCCCCGGCACCTTCACGCAGATGGCGTTGGAGGTCGAGGACCTCGATGCGGCCGTCGCCGAGCTGAAGCGCCGCGGGGTGGTCTTCGAGGAGGTCGACGCCCCCGGCTTCCGCACGCGGGGCGGTATCGCCGAGATCGAGGGGAACTACCCGAGCAAGGGCGCCCGGGGCGAACGCGGTGCCTGGTTCCACGACAGCGAGGGCAATCTGCTGGGGATGGGGGAGCCGGTCTTCTGACGACAGGCCCTAGCCCCGGCCCCGGGAGCGAGCCGCTCGGGCGATGGTGACCACGGCCTTCTCCAGGGCGTACTCGGGGTCGTCGCCCCCGCCCTTCACCCCCGCGTCCGCCTCGGCCACGGCCCGCAGCGCGACCGACACCCCGTCCGGGGTCCAGCCCCGCATCTGCTGCCGCACCCGGTCGATCTTCCACGGCGGCATGCCCAGCTCCCGCGCGAGATCCGCCGGTCGCCCCCCGCGCGCGGACGACAGCTTCCCGATCGCCCGGACGCCCTGCGCGAGCGCACTTGTGATGAGCACCGGCGCGACGCCCGTCGCCAGCGACCAGCGCAATGCCTCCAGGGCCTCCGCGGTGCGCCCCTCGACCGCCCGGTCGGCGACCGTGAAGCTCGACGCCTCGGCCCGCCCGGTGTAGTACCGCCCGACGATCGCCTCGTCGATCGTCCCCTCGACGTCCGCGACCAGTTGCGACACCGCCGAGGCCAGCTCCCGCAGATCGCTGCCGATCGCGTCGACGAGCGCCTGGCACGCCTCCGGTGTGGCGGACCTCCCCGTCGTCCTGAACTCGCCCCGCACGAACGCCAGCCGGTCCGCCGGCTTCGTCATCTTCGGGCAGGCCACCTCACGGGCCCCCGCCTTGCGCGCCGCGTCGAGCAGCCCCTTGCCCTTCGCCCCGCCGGCATGCAGCAGCACGAGGGTGATCTCCTCGGCCGGTGCCCCGAGGTACGCCTTCACGTCCTTGATCGTGTCGGCCGACAGATCCTGCGCGTTGCGTACGACCACGACCTTGCGCTCCGCGAAGAGCGACGGGCTCGTCAGCTCGGCGAGCGTGCCGGGCTGCAACTGGTCCGGGGTCAGGTCCCGTACGTCCGTGTCGGCGTCGGCGGCCTTCGCCGCGGCCACCACCTCCTGCACGGCACGGTCGAGGAGCAGGTCCTCCTGGCCCACGGCGAGTGTCACCGGGGTGAGGGGGTCGTCATGAGCAGTCTTCCTGGCCATCGCGCCAAGCATCCCACGCGCCACTGACAGCGGCCCCCGACGGGCCGGGGCGTACACACGCGGGGTCAGGCGGGCGGCCGCAGGCGAGGTGGGCGGGTGGCCGCAGGCGGAGTCAGGCGGGCGGCCGCAGGCGGAGACAGGCGGGCGGCCGCAAGCGGAGTCGGCGGGCTGGCGCAAGCGGAGTCGGCGGGCTGGCGTGGCGAGCCCCAGACGAGCCAGGCCCGACGCACGCCCGCCCAGGGCCGGGTGCCTACGGTTCCTCCCGCCAGCCCTCCCACTCGCCGGCCAGCCGGTCCAGCTCCCCGGGATCCAGCCGCTCGTCCTCGTCGCGCAGGACGACCAGCCACTGCGCGTCCTCGGCGTCGTCCTCGCCGGCCAGCGCGTCCCGCACCAGCTGCGGCTCCTCTACGACCCCGAACCGCTCCCGCAGCGCGTCCACCACCTCTTCGGCGGCATCACGGTCGGGCAGCACCAGCACATGTCGCACATCACTCACGCCGGACATTGTCCGACACCACCTCGTGGCCGGGTCGCTCAGCCCTTGCGGACGATCTGCACATCGAGGTCGACCCTGATGCTCGGCCCCACCACCGCGATGCCACGCGCCAGCATGGTCTGCCAGCTCACCGTGAAGTCGTCCCGGTGCAGCTCGGTCGTGGCCCGGCAGGCCGCCCGCACCTCGCCCTCCATGCCGTTGCCCAGCCCCAGGTACTCCGTGTCCAGCGTGACCGTCCGCGTCACGCCGTGCAGCGACAGCGCTCCCGTCACGGCCCACCGGTTCCCGCCCTTGTGCACGAACCGGTCGCTGTAGAACTCCAGCGTCGGGAACCTCTCGACGTCCAGGAAGTCCGCCGAGCGCAGATGGTCGTCACGCATCCTCATGTTGGTGTCGATGGACGCCGCGTCGATCACCACGTGCATCGCCGACCGCTCCACCGGATCGGCGACCCGTATCACCCCCGCGAACGACTTGAACTGCCCGTGGATGCGGGCCAGTCCGATGTGCCGCGCGGTGAAGCCGATCGAGGAGTGCGCCGACTCGACCTCCCAGTCACCGGCGTCGGGAAGCTCCGGCGGCCGGGCCACCTGCAGCGTCACGTCCCCGAGCGAGGCGAGCGCGTTCTCGGCGACCTGCGTCGTCGCGCGGTAGGGCGTGTACCCCTCCGCCGACACCGCGAGCCGGTACTCCCCGGCGGGCACCGTCGTCACGAACGACCCGTACGGATCCGCTCCGCCGCTGACGACCGGCCGCCCCACGGAGTCCGTGACCGCGAACTCCGCGTGCCGGACCGGCTCGTTGACCGGGTCCAGCACCCGGCAGGCCAGCACCCCCGCGCTCGGCGGTGTCGGCACCGCCGCCAGGGGACTCGTCCGGTGCACCCGGTCGGTGCGGCTTGCCCGCCAGCGGCCGATCATCCACGGCTCCTCTGAGTGACTCGAAATCGCCTGTTGATCACTGTTGATCACACGTGCCGAAGATGCATTCGACCACCCATGAGGCTTTCGAGGCAACACGGGACCACATCACGGGAATCCAGCAGATGTGCTGGTACTGCGCCTGAGTGGCCCCGTGTGGCCGGAATTGACTCCTACGCGGGATTTCGCGACACCGGCACCCTGTCGAGCTCGATCCCGAACCGCTCCCGGTACACCCCGAGTACCTCCTCGTCCGTGCCCAGCTCCCTCTCCACCCGCGTGCCGTCGGCCGCCGTCACCGTGAGCCGCCGCCCGCTGAGCGTGATCCGCCCTCCCTCCTCCGTCACCCGCGAACACACCAGCGACCGCGTGAAATGCGACACCGACGACGTGCTGTGCCACCACGCCCCGGCCACGAAGTCGCCGAGCGCCCGAGGACGCACCTCCAGGCGGTACTGCGGTCTGCCGTCCCGCAACACGTCCAGGTCCGCCGCCTCCACCGTGCCGTGCCCACCGCGCACCCCGGCCGCGTCCGGCCCCGCCTCGACGATCCGGAACGTGCCCGCCGGGTCCTCCTGCTCCCCCCGGTCCCCGAACGCCAGCGGAAGGTGGCTGTGCGCCCCGAACCCGACATCGGCCAGCCAGTCGCCCCCGTCCACCGTCCGCACCCTCAGCGCCAGATGGTCGTACGGGATCCCGAGCCGCCCCTCGTCCCCGTACACCCGCGCCGCCAGCAGCGCCACGTCGTACCCCAGTGCCGCGAGCAACGCCCCGAAGGAGCCGTTGAGTTCGTAGCAGAACCCGCCCCGCCGCGCGCCCACCACCTTGTCCAGCAGCCGCTTCTCCTCCAGCACGATCTCCTCGCCCAGATGGATCGAGAGGTTCTCGAACGGCACGGCCCGCAGGTGCCGCAGGTGCAGTTCGCGCAGCGCGTCGACGGTGGGCCATGCCGGGTGCTCGGCTCCCAGCCGACGGAGATAGGCATCAACCTGGCTTGAGTTCATGCCCTCAGTCTCGCGCCACCCTCAGCTCGCCGGCCTCTCCCGTGACAGCGAGCGCGCCGTCCCGGTCCGTCCGCAGCACCGCCGCGCCCCCGGCACGCAGCGCCGCCACCGTGCCCGGCGCCGGGTGCCCGTACGAGTTTTCCTCGCCGCAGGAGATGAGGGCCAGTCTCGGGGCCGCCCGGCGTATGAGGCCCGGGTCCTGGTAGGCCGAGCCGTGGTGGGCGACCTTCAGCACGTCCACGCCCTCCAGCGCCTCGGCCGCCGGCGAGCGCGCCAGTGCCCTCTGCGCCGGGGGCTCCAGGTCTCCGAGGAGGAGCAGGCGCAGTCCGGCCGAGCGGACCAGCAGGGCGACGCTGGCGTCGTTCGGCCCCTCCGGCACGGGGTGGGCCGAAAGCACCCCGGGAAGCACTCTCGGAGGCACCCCCGGCGGCGAGTCCGGCGGCGGGCCGGGGGGCGGCCAGACCACCTGCCAGGACAACTTCCCCGTGCGCCGCTGCTCCCCGACCGCCGCCCGTGTCACGGGAATCCTCCGCGCCGCCGCCAGTCTCCGTACGAACGCGGCCTGCTCCGCGGGCTCCTCCAGCCCCGTCGTCTCGATCGCGCCCACGGCCCGACCACGCAGCACCCCGGGCAGGCCCGCCACGTGATCGGCGTGGAAGTGGGTGAGCACGACCAGGGGGATCCTGCTGATGCCCAGTGAGCGCAGACAGTGGTCGACGAGCCGCGGATCGGGCCCCGCGTCCACCACCACTCCGGCGCCCTCGCCCGCCGCGAGCACCAGGGCGTCACCCTGCCCCACGTCACACATCACCAGCCGCCAGCCCGGCGGCGGCCAGCCCGTCACCACCCGGGTCAGCGGTGGCGGCTGCACCACCACCAGAAGCAGCAGCACTCCGCAGACCCCGCACCACCAGGGATGCCCGAGCAGCCGTCGTCCGACGAGCACCAGGGCCAGGATCACGGACAGCAGCAGCGCCGCGCCCGTCCAGCTGCCCGGCCAGTCCACTCCCCCGCCCGGCAGTGCGGCCCCGAACCGGGCGATCCCCGCGATCCACTCGGCGGGCCAGTGCGCGCACCACGCCAGCGCCTTGGCCACCGGCATCGCCACCGGCGCCGTCGCCAGTGCCGCGAACCCCAGCACGGTCGCCGGCGCGATCGCGAACTCCGCGAGCAGATTGCACGGCACCGCCACCAGACTCACCCGCGCCGACAGCACGGCGACGACGGGCGCGCACAGGGCCTGGGCGGCTGCGGCGGCGCCCAGGGCCTCAGCCCACCTCGGCGGCACCCCCCGCCGCCGCAGCCCGGCGCTCCAGCGCGGCGCGAGCGTGAGCAGGGCCCCGGTCGCGACGACGGAGAGCAGGAACCCGTAACTGCGCGCCAGCCACGGGTCGTACAGCACCAGCAGCACAACCGCCGTCGCCAGCGCCGGGATCATCGACCTCCGACGGCCGGTCGCCAGGGCGAGCAGCGCCACGGCTCCGCAGGCCGCGGCCCGCACCACACTCGGATCCGGTCTGCACACGACGACGAACCCGAGCGAGAGCACACCGCCGAGCACGGCCGTCCCACGCAGTGAGACACCGAGCCGGGGTGCGAGCCCCCGCCGCTCGACGTGCTGCGCCAGGCCCGGCGGCCCGAGCAGCAGCGCGAGGAGAATCGTGAAGTTGGCCCCGGAGACGGCCAGGGTGTGCGTGAGGTCGGTCTCCTTGAACGCCTCCTCCAGCTCGGGTGTGATCCGCGAGGTGTCCCCGACCACCAGGCCCGGCAGCAGCGCCCGGGCGTCCGCGGGCAGCCCGTCGGTCGCCTCCCGCAGCCCGGCACGCAACCGCCCGGCGAGCCGCTGCGGCCCAGAGGGCCCTCCCACCACATCCGGTTCGCCCGGATCCCGCACGCGCAGTACCGCCGCGACCCGGTCGCCGCCCGTCATCGCGGGCGCCAGCCGCGCACCGACCCGCAGCCGCGTCGACGGCAGCAGCCCGAGCCATGGCGACCGCCCCCGCCCGCCGGCCACCCGACCGGGTGGGGCCGTGCCCACGTCCACGATCATCAGCACCGGTGTCCGTGTGGTCACCGTCGTCCCACCCACCTCGTGGACGCGCAGCACGTCGGCGTCGATCAGCACGGCCGTCGGAGCCACGTGGTCGCCGCTGACCTTCGGCCGGGTGAGCCGGGGGTCGGACGTGAGCTCGACCTCGGCGGTCACCGACGCGAACTCCCGCGCCAGGCCGGGCACGGGTCCCCGGCGCAGATCCGCCCCGTGCAGCCCGGCCGAGGCGGCGGCCCCGGCGACACACAGCAGCAGGGCGGCGAGCGTGGCGCGCGGCCATGACGCGGCCCGATGCCTCCGGGCCAGGGGCAGCAGTCCGACGGTCACCAGGCAGCCGATCACGATGCCGAGGACCCACTGGGGCGAGGCGTCCAGCACGAGCGCCGCCGTGCCCCAGGCCGCGAGGGCCGGCGGCACGAGCCGCAGGTCCGTCGGGCCCTCCTGGCGTGGACGGGCCGCGCCCAGACGGGTGCCGGAGGACGCGTGCACGGACGACCGGGCGGGGCGCAGCCCGGGCGCGGCCTCGTCCTGCCCCGCCGGCGGGCCGGGGAGGCTCCTCATGGCCGTACGAGGTCGCGCAGGTCGGCGAAACGGCGGTCTCCGATGCCGTTCACCTCACGCAGCTCGTCCACGGAACGGAAACCGCCGTGCTGCGTGCGGTAGTCGATGATGTGCTGCGCCAGCACTGGGCCGACGCCCGGCAGGGTGTCGAGCTGGTCCGCGGTGGCCGTGTTGAGGGAGACCGGGGCCGCCGGTGCGGCCGCCCCACCCGCCGCACCCCCGGCCGCGGCACCGGCCGGGCCACCGGGAGGCACACCGCCCATCCCTGGTCCGCCCGCGGGAGCCGGTCCCCCGACGATCACCTGCTCGCCGTCCACGAGGAACCGGGCGCGATTGAGCCCGTCGGTGTTCGTGCCCGGCTTCACCCCGCCCGCCGCGTGCAGCGCGTCCGCCACCCGCGAGCCGGGCGGCAGCCGGTGGATCCCCGGCTCCCGGACCTTGCCGCCGACGTCCACGACGATCTCTCCCGCCCCTGCCTTCGCGGACCCGGACGAGGCCTCGGAGGGCACACCGGAGGAAGCACCGGCAGCGCCCGGGCCGCCCTTCTGTCCGGCCGGCCCGCTCTCCTGCCGCTCCCCGTAGGGAACCGCCGCCCGCACCACCTCCGGTGGCCGCACGGACTGCGTCCGTCCCGTCCAGAAGTGCTGCACGGCGAATGCCGCCGCGACGACGAGCACCACCGTCAGGGCCAGCACACTCCGCCGCTCCAGACCGCACCTGGACTGCACCCACAGCGGCATGCGCTCCCGCAGCGCCAGGCCGGCCCGCTCCCGCCAGACTCCCGCCACGGCGCCGCCACCCCCGCCCGCCGGGTCGCTGAGGACGCCCACGGGCTGCATGACGGTCTCGTGACGACCAAACCGCCGTCGGTGCTCTTCACCATCGGCGGAACCCGGCGGCCCCTGCCCCGACTCCCGATGCCCCTGGGCCCGTTCGACCGGCTCGGCCCGCCCTGGGTGCCCCACCGACCCGGTGTGGTCACCGAACAACGCCCCTGCGCGCCGCCGAAGTTCCTCCGCCGAGGCATGACGCTGCCGGGCCCGCCCGCGTGCGACCGGCGGGCGTCGGTGATGACGGACGCGCCCGTCGGACGCCGGCCCACGGCCCGGCCCACTGGTCGCGGTCGCTGTGCGTGAACGTGATCGAAGTGCCATGCGACGAGGATCGGCCACTTCGCCCGACCCGCGATGATCTTGGTCAATTTCCGGGGACAGGGCCCCGGTTGTGGACAACTCCGTCACTCACACGGGCGGCCGGAGTCCCACAGCAACGTTCACCGGGGCGAAACCACGACTCCCAGCAGCCCGGGCCCCGTGTGCGCCCCGATCACCGCCCCGACCTCGCTGACATGCAGATCGGCCAGCCCGGACACCCGTGTCCGCAGTCGGTCGGCGAGGGCCGACGCCCGGTCCGGGGCGGCGAGATGGTGGACGGCGACATCCACCGGTGCGCTGCCCGCACGGTCGGCCGCGATCTCCTCGAGGCGGGCGATCGCCTTGGACGCGGTCCGCACCTTCTCCAAGGGTTCGATGCGGCCGTCGGCCAGTTGCAGCAGCGGCTTCACCGCGAGCGCCGAGCCCAGCAGCGCCTGCGCGGCACCGATACGACCGCCGCGCCGCAGGTAGTCGAGGGTGTCGACGTAGAAGTAGGCGGAGGTGCCCGCGGCTCTCTTCTCCGCTGCCGCGACGGCCTCGTCGACCGTCCCGCCCGACTCCGCGACCTCCGCCGCGGAGAGCGCGCAGAAACCCAGCGCCATGGCGATCATGCCGGTGTCCACCACCCGTACGGGCACCGGCGCCTGCCGTGCGGCCACGACGGCCGCGTCGTAGGTGCCGGACAGTTCGGCGGAGAGGTGGAGGGAGACGATGCCGGTGGCGCCGGACTCGGCGACCTTGCGGTAGGTCTCCTCGAAGACCGCGGGGCTGGGACGAGAGGTCGTCACCGGACGCCGCTTCTGCAAAGCCTGGGCGAGGGCGCGGGTCGAGATCTCGGTGCCCTCCTCCAGCGCCCGGTCACCGAGGACGACCGTCAGGGGCACCGCCGTGATGCCGTGACGCTCCATCGTCCGGGTCGGCAGGTAGGCCGTTGAATCGGTGACGATCGCGACATGGCGGGACATGAGCTGGAGGTTACCTGCCGTAGCGCTCGTGTGGCAGCCCGGGCCCTGCGCCCTGCGGCGCGAGTGGCCGGTTCAAGTGGTGCTCTCGGGACGGGGCTTCTTCTGCCAGGGGTGGGTCAGGCGTGGCCCCGGCGGCGTGATGGCGGGCCGTGCCGGTTCCTGGGCCGGGCCCGGCTGCGCGCTGTCCGGCCAGCTCTGCCCGGCCGTGCCGGCGTCGGCGTCGGGCGCCTCGGGCCACGGCGGCGTCCCGCTCTGCGGCGGCGAGCCGGGCTGCCGGGAGGACGCGGACCGCGCCGAGGACGAGGGCCGCTGCGCGGACGTGGACTGCGGCTCCGGCTCCGTCCAGTGCCGCAGTGCGCCGGACTCCAAATCGATCTGGGCGCCGAGCGTGTCCAGGTCGTCGTCGGCGAAGCGGCGGGCCCGGTCGCGGGCCGCCCAGCGCAGCGAGTCCGCGGAGTGCGTGATGCGTTCGGTGCGCTCGCGCAGCCCGGGCAGCCGCTCGGTGAGGGCGGCACGGTCCGGCTCGGACTCCAGGCGCTTGAGCTCACCGTCCAGCTCGTGTCCGAGCGCGCTGAGCCGTTCGAACAGGCCCACGGACTCCTTCAGGGACTCGTCCTCGGCGACGGCCGCGTGCAAGGCGTCCTGGGTGGCGCGCATCGAGGTGCGCAGCTTCAGCCGGAGCTGGGCGAGTTCACCCGCGGCGCCGGGCTGGGCGAAGGACTTGGCGCGCAGTGTGTGGTCCTCGACCGTGCGGCGGGCCTGGCTGATGCCTCGGTCCACGCCACGCTTGGCGGCGCCGACCGCCTTCACGGTGACGTACGCCCCGAGCCCGAGAAAGAGCACGAAGAGCAGGGCGAAGACTGCGATCACTGCTTCCACAAGGGCTCCTCCTCAGGACGTCACGGCGCCTCGCGTCGCTCTTCCACGGTAAACGCAACGGGCAGGTCCGGAGTTCCAGAAAAACCCCGAACCTGCCCGTAGGGGACCACCCCGAGAGGGTTCTGCCCGTGGAGACCACCCCGGGCGGTCACGCCCGCAGGGGCCCCGGCAGCGGTCCGGTACGTCCTGGCGGCTACGCCGGAACGATGTTCACCAGCTTCGGCGCGCGCACGATCACCTTCCGGATCCCGGCACCGCCCAGCGCGGCGACGACCTTCTCGTCCGCCAGCGCGACCTTCTCCAGCTCGTCGTCGGAGATCGACGGCGCGACCTCCAGCCGCGCCTTGACCTTGCCCTTGATCTGCACGACACAGGTCACCGTCTCGTCGACGACGTACGCCGGGTCGGCCACCGGGAAGTCCCGGTGCACCACCGAGTCGGTGTGTCCCAGCCTGCGCCACAGCTCCTCGGCGATGTGCGGGGCCAGCGGCGCGACCATCAGCACCAGCGGCTCGGCGACCGAGCGCGGCAGGGCGCCGCCCGCCTTGGTCAGGTGGTTGTTCAGCTCGGTGACCTTGGCGATGGCGGTGTTGAACCGCATGCCCTCCAGGTCGCCGCGGACCCCGTCGATCGCCTTGTGCAGGGCGCGCAGCGTCTCCTCGTCGGGTTCGGCGTCCACGACGGTCACCTCGCCGGTGGCCTCGTCGACGATGTTGCGCCACAGCCGCTGCAGCAGCCGGAACTGGCCGACCACCGCGCGCGTGTCCCAGGGGCGGGAGACGTCCAGCGGGCCCATGGCCATCTCGTACAGGCGCAGTGTGTCGGCTCCGTACTCGGCGCAGATCTCGTCCGGAGTGACCGCGTTCTTCAGGGACTTGCCCATCTTGCCCAGCAGCCGGGAGACCTTCTCGCCCTGGTACCAGTAGGCGCCGTCGTGCTCCTCCACCTCGGCGGCCGGCACCGCGATGCCACGGCTGTCGCGGTAGACGTAGGCCTGGATCATCCCCTGGTTGAACAGCTTGTGGAACGGCTCGGCGGAGGAGACGTGGCCCAGGTCGTACAGGACCTTGGACCAGAAGCGCGCGTACAGCAGGTGCAGCACGGCGTGCTCGGCGCCGCCGACGTACAGGTCGACACCGCCGTGCGGCTGCCCCTCGCGCGGGCCCATCCAGTACTGCTCGATCTCCGGGTCGACCAGCTTCTCGGAGTTGTGCGGGTCCAGGTAGCGCAGCTCGTACCAGCAGGAACCGGCCCAGTTGGGCATGGTGTTGGTCTCGCGCCGGTACGCGCGCGGACCGCGGCCGTCGCCCAGGTCCAGCGTGACGTTGACCCAGTCCTCGTTGCGCGACAGCGGGGTCTCGGGCTGGGTGTCGGCGTCGTCCGGGTCGAAGGTGCGCGGCGAGTAGTCCTCGACCTCGGGCAGCTCCAGGGGCAGCATCGACTCGGGCAGGGCGTGCGCGATGCCGTCCTCGTCGTAGACGATCGGGAAGGGCTCGCCCCAATAGCGCTGGCGGCTGAACAGCCAGTCGCGCAGCCGGAAGTTGACGGTGCCCGCGCCGACGCCCCTGCTCTGAAGCCATTCGGTGATGCGCGCCTTGGCCTCGGCGACGCCCAGGCCGTCCAGGCTCACCTGGTCGTTCGAGGAGTTGATGATCTTCGCGTCGTACGACGCGAAGGCGTTCTCCCAGGTCGAGGTGTCCGTGCCGCGGCCGTCGGTCGGCTCGACGATGCAGTGGACCGGCAGCTCGAAGGCGCGCGCGAACTCGAAGTCGCGCTGGTCGCCGGCCGGCACGGCCATGATCGCGCCGGTGCCGTAGCCCATCAGCACGTAGTCGGCGATGAAGACCGGGACCTGCTCGCCGTTGACCGGGTTGGTCGCGTAGGCGCCGATGAAGACGCCGGTCTTGTCCTTGGCCTCGGCCTGCCGCTCGACGTCGGACTTCGAGGCGGCCTGGGCGCGGTAGGCGGCGACGGCCTCACCGGGGGTCGCGTGGCCGCCGGTCCACACCTCGTGGGTGCCCTCCGGCCAGGCGGCCGGGGTGAACTTCTCGACCAGCGGGTGCTCGGGCGCCAGCACCATGTAGGTGGCGCCGAACAGGGTGTCGGGGCGGGTGGTGAAGACGGTGATGCGCTCGCCGTCGATGGGGAAGTCGACGCGGGCTCCCTCGGAGCGGCCGATCCAGTTGCGCTGCTGCAGCTTGATGGCCTCGGGCCAGTCCAGCGCGTCCAGGTCGTCCAGCAGCCGGTCGGCGTAGGCCGTGATGCGCATGTTCCACTGGCGCAGCTTGGCCTTGAAGACCGGGAAGTTGCCGCGCTCGGAGCGGCCCTCGGCGGTGACCTCCTCGTTGGCCAGCACGGTGCCCAGTCCGGGGCACCAGTTGACCGGCGCGTCGGAGGCGTAGGCCAGCCGGAACTCGCCCAGGACGTCGGCCCTCTCGGCGGCGCTCAGCTCGCTCCACGCGCGCGTGTGCCCCGGCACGGGCCGCTCACCGGACTCGAACTCGGCGACCAGCTCGGCGATGGGGCGGGCGCGCCGGGCGTCGTGGTCGTACCAGGAGTTGAAGATCTGCAGGAAGATCCACTGGGTCCACTTGTAGTAGTCCGGGTCGATCGTCGCGAACGACCGGCGCTTGTCGTGGCCCAGGCCCAGCCGGCGCAGCTGGGACTTCATGTTCTCCATGTTGGCCTCGGTGGACACGCGCGGGTGCGTGCCGGTCTGCACCGCGTACTGCTCGGCGGGCAGGCCGAAGGCGTCGAAGCCCAGGGTGTGCAGGACGTTGTGGCCGGTCATCCGCTGGAAGCGCGCGAAGACGTCCGTGGCGATGTAGCCCAGGGGGTGGCCGACGTGCAGGCCCGCACCGGAGGGGTACGGGAACATGTCCATGATGAACTTCTTGGGGCGGGCGGCGATCTCCGGGGCACCGGCCAGGTCACCCTTGGGGTTGGGCGCGGCGTAGGTGCCCTCGGCGTCCCAGAAGTCCTGCCAGCGTGCCTCGATCTCGGCAGCCATGGCGGCCGTGTAGCGGTGCGGCGCCGCCACCTCGGAGGTGGCGGCGGGGTTCGTCTCGCTCATGATCCTCAAAGCTCCATCGATCGTCTCTGCCTGCGGCTGTCTGGTTCGAGAAACGAAAAATCCCCTCACACAGGAGGGGACGCCGCGCCGATGCCGGCCACTCGACTTCTCCGGTGGCCGGGACTGATCAGCGCGGCCCGCTAAGCAGAAGGCGTACGGCACGCATGGCGCTAGGGTACCGCAGGCCCTCAGCACGCCGCGACGCGCTTTCGGGGGGCCGTACCGCACCCCCGAAAGCTGAACCATGGTCAATAGTTACTTCGCGTAACAGCCGCTAAGGGGCATCGCAACGCCCATATTGTCCTTTGATAACAACGCAATAACTCAAACCTCGTACTGATCGGTATGACTCCGCTTAGAGTTCGGCAGCGGGACCGCTGCTTTCCCGAACCGCTCGGAGTTGCCCCCATGAACCCTCATCGCAGTAACACCTCCCTACCCCCGCTCGCCGGGACGTGGGGAGGCCGGTCGTGAACCCCTACGACTCCACGGCAGACGACTCGTTCGCCGAGTTCCTCAACTTCGGTGCGGGCGTGCTGTCCCTCGTGTGTCTGACGTGCTCGGTGATCTGGGGGCTGGTCGCCCAGGACCGGGTCCTCCTCGACACCCGCCGCCGCATCCTGGCGCAGGCCGTGCACCGGACCACGGCCGTCGCCTCGATCGTCTTCCTGCTGGTGCACATCGGCGTGAAGCTGGCGCTGTCCCACACCTCGTGGATCGCCGCGGTGATCCCCTTCGGGCTGGTGTTCACCGAGGACGAGCTGGTCACCGGCCGGTCTTTCCTGATCGGCCTGGGCACCCTGGCAGGCATGCTCATGATCTTCGTGGGCATCACCGGCGTGCTGCGCAACCGCTTCGCGTCCCCCGCGCCCGTCGCGGCCCGCTGGCGGGCCATGCACATGCTGGCCTACCCGGCCTGGTGCGCCGCCCTGGTCCACGGGCTCTACGCGGGTCGCGCCGCCAAGCCGATCTTCGTCATCCTGTACTGCCTGTCCCTGGCCGGCGTGGCCGGAGCGCTCGCCCTGCGCGCGGCTCCGCGCCAGGTCAAGCGCCAGGTCGCCGACAAGATCGCCTCGATGATCGGCCCCGGCGAGGGCCAGGGCCGCAGGGACCTGGAGGAGAGCCGGACCCGGGCGAGCGGCGGCTTCGCGTTCCCCGACCAGGAGGGCCGGGGCGCTTCCCGGCGCGGCGTGGCGTCCCCGTCGGGGCCGCTGTACGAGAAGGCGGAACGCGGCCCGGCCAAGGAACCGGCGAACGGCTTCGCCGCCGCCTACCGGGCCGTCTCGGGCCCTCCCCAGGGCGGGCAGGCCTTCGCGCCCGGGCCGACGACCAGCATGCAGCTGCCGCTGGACCTGCAGCCCACCGAGACCTTCCCGACCGTGGACGGCCCCTCCAGCACCTCGGGCAACTGGCCGATCCCGTCCCCGCCCCCGGTCGGCGAGGCCCCGCCGTCCGCCTATGACCCGCTCCAGGACACGGGCTTCAACATCCCGCCCTACGACCCCCTCCAGGACACCGGGCAAAGCATCCCGGCCTATGGCAATCCAGGCGCCGCCGGTTACGGATCGAGTGACGTGTACGACACGGGTGAGACGAACGCCGCCTTCGACACGTACTACCCGAACGACACGTACAACAGCGGTCCCGCCACTGACACACATCCCGGTGCGTCCTACGACTTCGACGCACCGGGATCGGGCGAACCTTGGAACACGCCTTCCGGAGGCTTTAAGTGAACGAGGCCCTGCCCGACGTACCCGAAGTCCGCGTGGTCGGTCTTCCCCAGCTCACGTCGGGCTTCGACCTTGTCGATCGGCTCGATCTGCCCATGCACCTCAAGGTGCACGGGCCGCTCGAGCCGATGGGCGGCGAGCAGCTCGCGCAGCTCGCCGAACGCATCAACCTGAAGGGCCGCGGCGGCGCGGGCTTCCCCTTCCACAAGAAGCTGCGCTCGGTCGCCGAAGCGGCGATCAAGCGCGGCGTCCGGCCGGTCGTCGTCGTGAACGGAAGCGAGGACGAGCCGGCCTGCCGCAAGGACACGGTGCTGATCAACCGTGCCCCGCATCTCATCCTGGACGGCGCCCTGCTGTGCGCCGAGGCCTTGGGTGCCCGCACGCTCGTGGTGGGGGTCACCCGTGAGTCGACCCAGCGCTCCATGGAGGCCGCGCTCGCCGAACGCGGCCTCAGCAACGGCCGTCGGTCGGCACTGCGCGCGCGGGTCCAGCGCAATCCGGTCCGCATGGTCACCGGTGCCGCCGCGTCGCTGGTCCGCTCGATCGACGGCGGCCCGGCCGTCCCGCCCGGCCGCAAGGTCAGCGCCTCGCAGAACGGCGTCGGCGGCGCACCCACCCTGCTCTCCAACGCCGAGACCTTCGCCCAGCTGGCGATCGCCGCCCGCATCGGCCCCGAGCGCTACGGCAACACCGGTCTGTACGACGAGCCGGGCACCGTCATGCTCACGGTCTCCGGCGCCGTCGCCCGCCCCATGGTGATCGAGGTCCCGACGGGCGTGCCGCTGCGCTACGTCCTGCAGCTCGCCGGCGCGCCGCCGGTCCCGCAGGGCGTGCTCACCGGCGGCTACCACGGCAAGTGGATCGACGCGGCGACGGTCAACGAGGCGGTCGTCTCCCGCAACTCCCTGGACGCGGTGGGCGGCGCGCTCGGCGCCGGCGCGATTCTGCCGATCACTCAGGACACCTGCCCGCTGGGCGAGTCGCTGCGGGTGGCTCAGTGGCTGGCCGAGGAGAGCGCGGGCCAGTGCGGCCCCTGCTACCTCGGTCTGCCGGCCGCCGCACGCGGCCTGGAGGACATCCTCAACGGCGGTGGCCCTGCCGCCCTGGAGGCGCTCAAGCAGGTCGCCAAGAACGTGAAGCGGCGCGGCGCGTGCTCGCACCCGGACGGCTCGGCGATGTTCCTGGAGTCGACCATCAAGGCGTTCACGGACGACCTGGCCGCCCATGTCCTCGGCAACGGCTGCGGACGGCCCGTGGAGGGCGTTCTGCCGCTCTTCGAGGGCGGCAGGGCCCCGACGGGCATCCCCGGCGGCGGCGAGTCCGAGGAGAACGGCCCGAGCCGCCAGAAGATCTACGTCGACTGGACGCTGTGCCGGGGCCACGGCCTGTGCGCGGACATCCTCCCCGAGGTGTTCCAGCTGGGCGCCGACGGCTTCCCGACCGTGGCACAGGCGCAGGTACCGCGGTACGCCGAGGCCAAGGCTCTACGCGCGGTGCGCCGCTGCCCGGCGCTGGCGCTGCGCATCGAGGAGTCGGGCGCACCGGGCGCGCCGTCCCGCAACCTCCCGGTCCTCTCCCAGGGCCGCGGCCGCCGCGCTCTCGGCCGCTGAGCGGAAGCACCGGCGGGCTTCCTCCAGGGGAGCCCGCCGTGCGCATACGCACGACAAGCACGACAAGAAGGCGGGCCATCCGATCGGATGGCCCGCCTTCTCATCTGCTGTGGAGCTAAGGAGAATTGAACTCCTGACCTCCTGCATGCCATGCAGGCGCTCTACCAACTGAGCTATAGCCCCTTGCTGTGCTCCGCCCGGTTTCCCCGGCGGCGAAGCCAACATTACTGGTCCTGCGGGCCCAACACCAAATCGGTTTCACCTCGCCCGATATGACCGTTTTGTCGACCCCGAGACTTCGTGCGTCAGGCCGTGACGAACGAATAGAACCGCTTGAGCGTGCAGTGCTCCTCCAGGAGCCGGCCGTAGATCGGCTCGCCCTCCAACTCGCGGTACGTCTCGATCGGGTCGCCTTTTATGATCAGCGCCCGCGCGCATTCCTCGCACCAGTACTGGTAGTCGGGATTGATCGGCTCCATGTCGCGGACGATCGGAGTCCCGCTGCCACACCAGTCGCACTTCCGCCTGTGTGCACCCATCGATCAGCTCCAGCTGTGGCCGCAGGCCGTGCACACGTAGGAAATCCCGCCGTTGTCGCCGAGCATCTGGGCCACGTGCGCGGAACCGCAGGAAGGGCAGCTGAGTCGGGTGGACATGTCCCGTGTGAACGCTGCTTCGAGGAGGTGGTCGACCTCCTCGAGGATGCTCGCAGGCATCACTACTCCTCCCGTCGGGCCGCGCCCCCTTCCGGCCGTTTGATTCTGCCACGGCCGGACCAATACGGTCAGCGACGCCTCAGTACCAGTCCGGACACGCCACCCGGCGGGGCCGTAGAGGTATACGCCTCAGCAAGCCCGAGTGACTCAAGCCGGAGTACGAAAAATCCCGCCCCCACACCGGGAACGGGATCTTGACGTGGAGCTAAGGAGAATTGAACTCCTGACCTCCTGCATGCCATGCAGGCGCTCTACCAACTGAGCTATAGCCCCTCACACGCGGCGGAGCCGCATGTTGTTCTGTTGCCCCGCTGGCGGGGCGAACAAGAAGAACTTTAGCCTGCGACCTGCCGGAAAGTGAAATCCGGGGTCAGTCGTCGTCGCCGAGCACCGGTTCGGGCAGGGTGCCGGCGTTGTGCTCCAGCAGGCGCCAGCCGCGGGCGCCTTCACCGAGCACGGACCAGCAGCAGTTGGAGAGTCCGCCGAGGCTCTCCCAGTTGCGGGGGTCGAGACCCAGCAGGCGGCCGATGGTGGTGCGGATCGTGCCGCCGTGGCTGACCACGACGAGCGTGCCGTCCTCGGGGAGCTTCTCGGCGTGCCGGAGCACCACCGGGGCCGCGCGGTCGGCGACCTCGGTCTCCAGTTCGCCGCCACCCCGGCGCACCGGCTCGCCGCGCTTCCACGCGGCGTACTCCTCGCCGTACCGGGCGATGATCTCCGCGTGCGTCAGGCCCTGCCAGACGCCCGCGTAGGTCTCCCGCAGCCCCTCGTCGTGGGTGACGTCGAGGCCGGTGAGTGTGGCGAGCTCGGCGGCCGTGGCCGCTGCGCGCCGCAGGTCGGAGGCGACCATGGCGTCCGGCCTCAGGGAGGCGAGCAGCCGGGCGGCACGGCGGGCCTGGGCGAGGCCGGTCCCGGTCAGCTCGACGTCCGTGCTGCCCTGGAAGCGGCGCTCCACGTTCCACGAGGTCTGGCCGTGCCGCCAGAGGATGATGCGACGGCCACGGCCCTTCCCGGCGGACGCCTCACGGGAGGAGGTCACCGCCAGTCACCGTCCAGTTCCGCCTCCTCCTCGGCCGCCCGCAGCTTGGCGTGCTCCTCGGCCTTGCCGCGGGTGGCCTTGGCCTCCTCGGGCAGGTCGAGCTCGGGGCAGTCCTTCCACAGGCGCTCCAGGGCGTAGAAGACGCGCTCCTCGCTGTGCTGGACGTGTACGACGATGTCGACGTAGTCGAGCAGCACCCAGCGGGCCTCGCGGTCGCCCTCGCGGCGTACCGGCTTCGCGTCGAGTTCCTTCGAGAGGCGCTCCTCGATCGCGTCGACGATCGCCTTGACCTGGCGGTCGTTGGGCGCGGAGGCCAGCAGGAAGGCGTCCGTGATGGACAGCACGTCACTGACGTCGTAGGCGACGATGTCGTGGGCCAGCTTGTCGGCGGCCGCCTGGGCGGCGGTGTTGATCAGCTCGTGAGAGCGGTCGGTCACGGTCACTACAAGGCTTTCGGTCGGCGGACTCTTGACACCCAAGGGTCTCACGGACCGCCGCGGGCCCCCCACGCGATAACGGGAATCACATGGGGAGCGCGCTCCCGCCGGTCAGCCGGCGGACGGCTTGTAGTCCTGGCCGAGGACCACGAAGACGTCGGCACTCGCGGAGATCTTGCCCTTGGTGACGGATCCCGCGGGCAGGCCCAGGGTCTTGGCGACCTCGGCGGCGTTCGCCTTGTCGGCGGCGTCGGCGTACACGACCTCGGAGGTGGCCCGGGCGGTGCCGGTGCCGCTCTCCAGGAAGGTGAAGCCGCCGTTGAGGAGCACGACGCGGGCCTTCTCGGTGTTGTCCTTGACGCCGGTGGCGTTCTGGACGGAGACACTCACGGCGGCGTCCCTGTCGGGGCTCTTGGCGGTGCCGCCGAGGACGTTCTTGACGACCCCCGCGCTCGCCTGGGCGCTGAGCGTGCCGTCGTTCCGGACGGGCAGCAGGTCGGTCTTGACGTCGCCGCCCTTGGCGAGGTCGGAGAGCCCGGCGAGGAAGGTGCCGAGGTCCTTGTCGGTGAGGGACGGGTCGAGAATCTGGGCGAGGGTCTGGATGGTGGTCGTCGCGGCCTGCGGGTCGGAGGACATCTTGCGCAGCACGCCCTGCATGACCTGCCCGAAACGCTCCAGCTGGGCGTTCTGGGCCTCGCCGGGAGCGCGGTAGGTGGCGTAGGCGACCGCCATCTTGCCGCTGAGGGTCTGGTCCCGGCCCTTGTTGACCAGGGGGGCCTCGCCCTTCTTCTTGGCCGCGGGGTCGGGGACCTCGGCGTCGGTGTCGACGTCGATGTTGCCGACCAGGTCGACGAGGTTCTGCAAGTAGGGCGTGTCCAGGCGCCAGGTGCCCTCGATGTCGGTGCCGAGGACCGTGTCGAGCGCGTCGCGGGTGCCGTCGGAGCCGTCGTCCTCGACCGACTTGGCGAGCGTCGTCGTGGTGCCGTCGTCGCTGGTCAGGGCGAGGGAGTTGGGCAGCAGGACGGTGGTGCCCCGCTCGGTGGTGGTGTTGTCGACGAGCAGGGCCGTGGAGGTGCCGCCGCCCTTGGTGTCGTGCAGGTGGACGACGATCACATCGCGCTTCTGGGCGCCCGCGGCCGTCGCCGTGCCCTCCTTGGAGTCCTCGGAGGACAGGCCGGGCAGCTTCCCCGCGTACCAGAGCCAGCCGACGCCGCCGGCCGCGACGAGCGCGAGGACGACCGTCAGGGCGACGATCCGGCTGCGGGCCCGGCGCCGGGCCTCCTCGCGGCGTTCGGTGCGGTTCTCGGTGAACTTCAGCCAGTCGATGACGTCTTCGGAGTTGGCGTCCGGTTCCTCGACGAAGGCGAACTGCTCGGTGTGGTACTCCCGTTGCGGTTCGGCGGGAGTGTCCCGGTCGTGGACCGGGCCGGCCTGCTGCGGGATGTGGGCGGTCTGCTGGGTCGGCTGTTCCGCCACGCGGGGCTGCCGGCCGGTGGCGCCGGCGGCGGCCTGGCCGTAGGGGTCGTGCGGGGCGCCCTGCGCGGGTCCGCCCTGCTGCGGGGCGGTGCCGTACGGGTCGTAGGAGCCGTAGTCGGAGGCGGGCTCGCCGGTGCCGTAGCCGTACGCGGACGGGGGCTGTTGCGCCGTCTGCGCGTACGGGTCGTAGCCGTAGCCCTGCTGGTACTGCTGGGCGTACGGGTCGTACGTCTGCTGCTGGGTCTGGACCTGCCGGTAGACCGGCCGGCCGTACTCGTCGTAGCCGACGAGCTCGTACGGGTCGGCGCCGTGGTCCGCGGCCCCCGCGTCGTATCGGTCGTTCACCGGTGCCCCTCTCGGCTCACTCGCCGCGGTACAGCTCGCGCTTGTCGATATAGCGCACGACACCGTCCGGCACCAGGTACCAGATCGGATCGCCCTTGGCGACTCTCGCACGGCAGTCGGTGGAGGAGATGGCCAGGGCGGGAACCTCCACCAGCGAGACGCCGCCCTCCGGGAGCCCGGAGTCGTCCAGGTGGTGGCCCGGCCGGGTGGCTCCGATGAAGTGCGCCAGGGAGAACAGCTCCTCGCTGTCCCGCCAGGTCAGGATCTGGGCGAGTGCGTCGGCGCCGGTGATGAAGAACAAATCCGTGTCGGGGTTGAGCGCGCGCAGGTCGCGCAGGGTGTCCACGGTGTAGGTGGGGCCGCCGCGGTCGATGTCGATGCGGCTGACGGAGAACTGCGGGTTCTCGGCGGTCGCGATGACCGTCATCAGGTAGCGGTCCTCGGCCGGGGAGACGCTGCGGTGGGTCTTCTGCCAGGGCTGGCCGGTCGGGACGAAGACCACCTCGTCGAGGTGGAACGCCGCGGCGACCTCGCTGGCCGCCACCAGGTGCCCGTGGTGGATCGGATCGAAGGTGCCGCCCATGACGCCGAGCCGGCGCTTGCCCGGCCGTGCAGGACCCTCTGCGGTGCCGTCGGTGCGGGGGGCCGTCGCGGAGACACGGCGGGGCTCCGAGTGTCGCTCGGTGCCGCTCGCCGTCTCCTGTGCCGGGTCGTACGGCGTCTTGTTCGCCGGACCGGTAGGCATGTCCTGCTCTCCCATGCGTGCAGACCCTACCGGCCCTGCCTGAGGGCTCCGGCCGCCCCCGTGGTCCCCCGGGCATCCTCGGCGGGATGCCCCGCCGGTCTCAGCGGTCGCGGTTGAAGCGGGTGGTGATCCACAGCAGGAGCAGCAGGATGAAGAGGGCGCCGCCGCCGGTGAGGTAGGGGCTGAGGCTCTCGTGGTTTCCGCCGTGCTCTTCGCCCTCGGCGGCGAGGGTGACCAACTGGGCAGCGGTGCTGTGGAAGCTCATCTTCGGCAGGACCTATCGCGTGAGGGCGGGTTAAAGACGTCGGCTCATCGTAAGCGGGCGCCCGTTCCGCGATCACCCCGACTCCGCTTGTTCGTGCCGCGGGCGGCCACGCGTGCCGCCGCCCGGCCCGGCCCCGAAGCCCGGCGGGGAACCTTCGTGTGGCCTCAGTCGTCCTTCCGTCTGTAGCCACGCAGCAGGAACCACGCGGTCAGCGCACAGCCCAGGATCATCACGATCAGCACGATCCGCAGCATCCCCGGCCCTTGTCCCTCGGCGGCGTTCGCGGCCCCGGCGAGCCAGGCGGATACGGGGTGGTGCTCCATGGCGGTGGTCTCCTTCGCTGTACTGCCCGACCACCGTAACTCCGCCTAGGCTGGGCTCCGCCTCGGGGAAGCAAAAGGCCGCACAAAGGGCCGCAAAGGTCACACCAGACGCTGGGGGAAGACATGTCCGACGGCCACGAGCAGCAGGGACACGAGCGCGTGCCGAGCAGGCAGCGCAGGCGCTTCCCCGGGATCTCCTCGCGTACGTACGAGCACCCGGCCGACCGTTCCGCCCTGGTGGCGCTGCGCAAGCTGAGCGGTTTCGACACGGTGTTCAAGGCGCTCAGCGGTCTGCTGCCCGAGCGCAGTCTGCGGCTGCTGTTCCTGTCCGACTCGGTGCGTGTCTCGGACCAGCAGTTCGCGCACTTGAACGTGATGCTGCGGGACGCCTGCTACATCCTGGACCTGGAGAAGGTCCCGCCGATGTACGTGAACCAGGACCCGCAGCCGAACGCGATGTGCATCGGTCTGGACGAGCCGATCATCGTCGTCACCACCGGCCTCGTCGAGCTGCTGGACGAGGAGGAGATGCGGGCGGTCGTCGGGCACGAGGTGGGGCACGCGCTGTCCGGGCACTCCGTCTACCGGACGATCCTGCTGTTCCTGACGAGCCTCGCCGTCCGGGTCGCCTGGATCCCCCTGGGCAATCTCGCGATCATGGCGATCGTGACCGGCCTGCGGGAGTGGTTCCGCAAGTCGGAGCTGTCCGCGGACCGCGCGGGGCTGCTGGTCGGGCAGGACCTCCAGGCCTCGATGCGGGGTCTGATGAAGATCGCGGGCGGCAACCACCTGCACGAGATGAACGTGGACGCGTTCCTGGCCCAGGCCGAGGAGTACGAGGCCGGGGGTGACCTGCGTGACTCCGTGCTGAAGATCCTCAACGTGCTGCCCCGCTCGCACCCCTTCACCACCGTGCGGGCGGCCGAGCTGAAGAAGTGGGCGGAGTCGCGGGACTTCCAGCGGATCATGGACGGCCACTACCCGCGGCGCGACGAGGACAAGGACACCTCGGTCCGGGACTCCTGGCGGGATTCGGCGAACCACTACACCTCCCACGTGAAGAGCTCCAAGGACCCGCTGATGAAGCTGGTCACGGACCTCGCGGGCGGCGCCGGCGACCTGGGCGACCGGGTCCGCCGCGGCTTCAACGGCTTCACGACCGCGCCCCCGAAGCCGCCTCAGGGGCCGGAGACGGACCCGTCCGACCCTTCGGGTGACGACCGGCCGCCGCGCGACGAGAGCTAGCCGCCACAAGGCCGCCTACCGGGCCCGGGGCTCTTCAGGGCCCCCTCACACCTTCGGCTGCGCGCTCGTCGCCAGGGAGCCGCACAGGGCCGTCGCGCCGCCCGTGGCGTAGGGATCGGTGCCCGCGGGGCCGCCCTCCTTGGCCGTCTGGCCGGCCAGCAGGGGCCGGAGGTGGTTCGTGGAGTCCTCGGCGCAGGACAGGGGCCCGGCCTGGACGTAGGAGACCACCAGCTGGGCCTGGTGCAGCCGCAGGTCGTCGCGGTCGAAGCGGAAGTGCAGCTCGCGCCGGAGAGTGAACAGGGACACCTCGTTCTTGTCACCGTCCCCGGCCGCCCGCAGCGCGTACACGAACGTGTGGTCGGCGGTGACCTCCAGCGTCGACGCGTCGGTCTCGGCGGCCTGCAACGTGCCCTGGACCCGGACCTTCCGGTCGGCGAGCTCGGCGCGTGAGGGGTCGAAGCGCACCAGCCAGCCGGTGGGCGCGTGGCGTCCGTCGGCGGTGGGGCGGGCGAAGCTCTGGTCGAACTGGTCCAGTTGGTCGGGGTCGAGCAGCACGCGGACGGCGCGGACCTCACCGCCCGTGAGGACCTCGGGGTCCAGGGCCGAGCGGACGATGTAGTCCTTGGCGGTGGACAGGGCGCTCACGACCTGGCTGTCCGAGAAGTGCGCGGTGCGCCGCGAGGCGGGCAGGGGCACCCCCTCCGCGCCGGTCCGGAACTGTGCGGCGGGGCTGTGCTCGTACAGGTAGGCCGGATCCGCCGTGCCGGGCACCTTGCCCTCGGGGGCGAGCGGGATGACGGTCATCCGCAGGGGCTCGACGGGCTCCCGGGCGGCGGGGGTCTGGTAGGGGTGCCGTACGCCCATGTAGATCGCGGTACCGAAGGCGACGGCGATCAGCAGGACGAGGACCAGGGCCTGCCGGGACAGGCCCCGGCGCAGCGGCCGGCGGCGTCGGACCGCGGGGGCGTGGTCGGCGATGCGCTCCTGCGCGGAGAACTCCTGGAGGCGGGCAGCACGGACGAACGACTCGTCGAACACGACGGATCGGTACTCGTCCTCGCCACCTCCGGGGGCGCCCTCCGGAGGCCCCTCAGGTGGGTTTCCAGGCCCGCCCATATCTTCAGGGTAGGTCGCCGGAAGCTCGGGTAAACGCCCGGCTGCTCCGCAAGTTCTGACAGGTTCTCACCAAGATGGGCGGGTTCCGGTCAGGGGCTGTGGGGGATCACCGAGACGGCCGGCGGGGAGTACTCGGCGGAAGTCGAGGGGGCCACCGCGCTGCCCTGTTCCAGCCCGGTCGAGGCGGGCGGCGGCGCGGGCTCCTCGCGCTCCGAGGACGCACCCCGGTAGACCGCCGTGAAGGCCAGGGCGACCATGCCGATCCCCATCACCAGGGCGAGCAGCCAGGCGACGGGGCGGTGCCAGCGCACCTGTCTGGAGTACGGCCCGGTGCCGTCGTAGTGGTCCTCGAGGACGTCGGGGTCGTCGAACTCGTCGAGGCCGGGATCATGACCGAACACGCCCCGCCCGTCCGGGCCGTACCCGTCGTAGCGCTCGCCTCTGGGGTGGGCCCGGCGGGCCTCGGCCTCGGAGGCCTCGGCTCTCGCCTGTGCGGCGGCCA
This sequence comes from Streptomyces tibetensis, assembly GCF_007655005.1. Classification (GTDB taxonomy): domain Bacteria; phylum Actinomycetota; class Actinomycetes; order Streptomycetales; family Streptomycetaceae; genus Streptomyces; species Streptomyces tibetensis. The sequence goes on along the minus strand of NZ_SZVW01000009.1, from coordinate 42,093 downwards.
GGAGGCGCTCCACCGCGGTCGGCTCGTGCACCACGGCCGCGCGTACGAAGGCCTCGTCGAAGACCACGGAGGCGAACTCTTCGTCCGACACCCCGCGGTCGTGGTCGTCGTCGGGCTCCCGGCCGTCCGGAAACGGCGTGCCCCCCACGTCCTCCGGCACGGATCCAGAGTAGACCTGGGGGGTCATTTTGGGCAGACGGTATGGAGATTCATCCGCCGGTCGAGACGGCTTCCGCGGGGCGCCGGAGGGCGCACGCCCGCCCGGCACTCCTCTCGTGCGCATCTGCGCCACCCGGGTGACCCTGCACGGGCATGCGACGGTGCGCATACCCGTACTGGCCCGGTGAGCACGGCTCAGCGCCTGACGTGCCCGTCCCCGGTGACGATGTACTTCGTGCTGGTCAGCTCCGGCAGGCCCATGGGGCCACGGGAGTGCAGCTTCTGCGTGGAGATGCCGATCTCGGCGCCGAAGCCGAACTGGCCGCCGTCGGTGAAGCGGGTGGAGGCGTTCACGGCGACGGTGGTGGAGTCGACCAGCTGGGTGAAGCGGCGGGCGGCCTGCTGGGAGGTCGTGACGATGGCCTCCGTGTGTCCGGAGGTCCACAGCCGGATGTGCTCGACGGCCTTGTCCAGCGAGTCCACGACCGCCGCGGCGATGTCGTACGACAGGTACTCGGTCTCCCAGTCCTCGGCCGTCGCCTCGACGACGGTGGCCTTGGAGTCCTTGGCATAGGCCTGCACGCGCTCGTCGGCGTGCACGGTGACCCCGGCCTCCGCGAGGGCGTCCAGGGCGCGGGGCAGGAACTCCGCGGCGATGTCCTGGTGGACCAGAAGGGTCTCGGCGGCGTTGCAGACGCTGACGCGGTGGGCCTTGGAGTTGATGAGGATCTCGACGGCCATGTCGAGGTCGGCCTGGGCGTCGACGTAGACGTGGCAGTTGCCGGTGCCGGTCTCGATGACCGGGACGACGGACTCCTGGACGACCGTGTTGATCAGGGAGGCGCCGCCGCGCGGGATGAGCACGTCGACCAGGCCGCGGGCGCGCATCAGTTCGCGCACGCTGTCGCGGCTCTCGCCGGGGACGAGCTGGACGGCGTCGGCGGGCAGCCCGGCCCCGCCGACGGCGTCGCGCAGGACGCGCACGAGGGCGGTGTTGGACCGGTAGGCCGAGGAGGAGCCGCGCAGCAGGACCGCGTTGCCGGACTTCAGGCACAGGGCGGCGGCGTCGACGGTGACGTTCGGCCGGCCCTCGTAGATGATCCCGACGACGCCGAGCGGCACGCGGACCTGGCGCAGGTCGATGCCGTTGGGCAGCGTGGAGCCGCGCACGACCTCACCGACCGGGTCGGGCAGCGCTGCCACGTCGCGCACGTCGGAGGCGATGGCGCGGATCCGCTCGGGGGTGAGCGTGAGCCGGTCGATCATGCCCTCGCCGATGCCGGCCTCGCGGGCCCTGGCGACGTCCTCGGAGTTGGCCTCGACGATCTCGCTCGTACGGACCTCCAGCGCGTCCGCGATGGCGAGCAGCGCGTCGTCCTTCTCGGCCCGGGGCAGCGGCGCGAGGGTCGCGGCGGCGGCCTTGGCGCGGTAGGCGGCCTCGGTGACCGGGGACATGGAGTCGTACGGAGAGAGCGTGGTCATGAGGGAAGGGTAGTCCGCCGGGCCGCTCGGTTCATCGTTCGTTCCACAGCGCGAGACACTTCGTGGAACGGGTCAAAACGGGTGGACGCCGACCGGGGACGCCGGCGGCGGACCGTACCCCTCGGCGATGCGCTGGTGGTAGGTCGCGCGGTCGATGACCTCCAGGCCGACGATCTCCCAGGGCGGCAGCCCGGCGGTCTGCCGGTGCTCGCCCCACAGGCGCAGGGCGACGGCGGCCGCGTCGTGCAGGTCGCGGGCCTCCTCCCAGTAGCGGATCTCCGCGTGGTCGACCGCGTACCGGCTGGTCAGGAAGAAGGGATGGTCGTGGGCGAGCTGCTCCAGGGCGCGCCGGACCTCGGGGAGCGGGGCCTCCTTGCCGGAGACGCTGAGGGTGACGTGCCACAGGCGTGGGGTGTCCACGGGTTCCTCACCCTCGAACCGGTCCCCGGCCGCCACGCTGGTCAGGGCGCGCTCCTCGCCGGCCGCGCGGGAGCCGGCACCACCGCGGGACCCCTGAGTCCCCGGGCGCACTCGTCTCACGACGGCCTCCTTTGCACAGTGGCGCTGCTGCGGAATAGGTCCCCGAGACAAAGTTGAGCAGGCCGCAAGGGATCGCGTGGCGGTTTTGCGGAACGTCCACCACCGGGGGCGGACGTTTCGACACATTAGGGGTGCAGGACCACCAGGTCGTCCCTGTGTACGACCTCGCGTTCGTACGCGGGTCCGAGGTCGCGGGCCAGTTCCCGGGTGGAGCGGCCGATCAGCCGGGGAATCTCCTTGGCGTCGAAGTTGACGAGCCCCCGGGCCACCGCGTGCCCCGTGCCGTCCCGCAGCTCGACCGGGTCGCCGGCGCTGAACTCGCCCTCGACGGCGGCGATACCGGCCGGCAGCAGCGACTTGCGGCGGTCCACGACGGCCTGCACGGCGCCGTCGTCCAGCGTCAGCGCGCCCTGCGGGGTGGAGGCGTGCTGGAGCCAGAGCAGCCGGTCGGCGGAGCGCTTGCCGGTGGGGTGGAAGAAGGTGCCCGTGTCCTGGCCGGTCAGCGCGTCGGCGGCGTGGACGGTGCTGGTGAGGACGACGGGGACGCCGGCGGCGGCCGCGATCCGGGCGGCCTCGACCTTGGTGACCATGCCACCGGTGCCGACGCCGGCCTTGCCGGTGCTGCCGATCTCGACGTCCGCGAGGTCGGAGGGGTCGCGCACCTCGCCGATGCGGGAGGTGCCGGGTTTGGCGGGGTCCCCGTCGTAGACGCCGTCCACGTCGGACAGCAGGACCAGCAGGTCGGCGTGGACGAGGTGGGCGACCAGGGCGGCGAGGCGGTCGTTGTCGCCGAAGCGGATCTCGTCGGTGGCGACGGTGTCGTTCTCGTTGACGATCGGGAGGGCGCCCATCGCGAGCAGCTTGTCGAGGGTGCGCGAGGCGTTGCGGTGGTGCGAGCGGCGGCTCATGTCGTCGGAGGTCAGCAGGACCTGCCCCACGCGGACGCCGTAGCGGGCGAAGGAGGCTGTGTAGCGGGCGACCAGCAGGCCCTGGCCGACGCTGGCGGCGGCCTGCTGCCGGGCGAGGTCCTTGGGGCGGCGGCGCAGGCCGAGCGGGGCGAGGCCGGCGGCGATGGCGCCCGAGGAGACCAGGACGATCTCGCGCTCCCCACCGCTGCGGACCTTGGCCAGGACGTCGACCAGCGCGTCCACGCGGTCCGCGTCCAGGCCGCCCGAGGCGGTGGTCAGCGAGGAGGACCCGACCTTGACGACGATTCTGCGGGCCTCGCCCGCGGCCTGCCTTGCCCCTGCCACGTCGCCGTCCGTCCCCTCGCGTCGATTCGCTCCCTCACCAGGAAATCTACGGGACGGCCGGACCGGATGCGGCTGCGGTCCACGCTACGGACGGTGCCGTCCGCGTCACGGGCGGGCGCAGCCGCCCTTCCCTTTCCCTTCCGGCGGCTCGGCCCCACTCAAGGGCGGAAGCCGAGCCTCCGCCCCCTCGGCTCACGACAGGAGCCGATCACCGTCTCCTCGACACCACGAAGGGGAGCCGATCGCCGTCTCCTCGACACCACGAAGGGGAGCCGGTCAGCGTCTCCTCGACACCACGAAGGGGAGCCGATCGCCGTCTCCTCGACACCACGAAGGGGAGCCGGTCAGCGTCTCCTCGACACCACGAAGGGGAGCCGATCGCCGTCTCCTCGACACCACGACGGGGAGCCGATCAGCCGCCCTCCCGGCTCGGCTTCTCCTACGGCCGGAAACCGACCTTCCGCCTGTTCCGGGCCCAGCCCACGACAGGAACAGGATCTTCCGCTACGGTCCGACGACACGCCTGACGGCAACCGCCCCCACGCCCCGGCGACACGCGCGTGTCGTCGGGAGGCCGCCGCGCGTTAACCCGGACGGCCGACCTGCGCCGACCCGACGCTCCTGGAGTGACCGCAGTGCCCGTACCTCTCCCCCGTCAGCAGGCCCTCCTCAAGGGGCTGGTCACCGTCGTCCTGGCCGCCGCGTTCGCCGCACAGGCGGTCGCGGCGCTGCTGCCCCACGTCCCGCTGCTGATCGCCGCGACGGTCGTCTCCCTGGCCACCGAGGGCGTCCTGTACCGGTGGCAGCGTGGGGTGCTGTCGCTGTTCGCCAAGTCGCACGCGGACGTCACCGTGCGCCAGGTCGTGCGGGACCTGCTGCTGGTCGTGGCCCTGCTGCGGCTGGGCGAGCAGGACCGGGAGACGGTGTACGCCCCGCTGGTGGCCGGGCTGCTCGTCTGCTACGTGCTGCACTGCGCGATCCAGGCGGTCTCCGTACTGGTGCGCCGCACCCGCACCCTGCCGGTGCTGACCCGGAACATCGACGCCTCGGCGCTGCGGCTGTCCCCGGCCCCGTCCGTGCTGCTGCGCCGTCCCGGCCAGCGGCTGCTGGTGTTCGGCCTGCCGGCGACGGCCGGGCTGCTGGCCAGCACGCCGGGCGACCGTCCGGTGTACGCGGCGGCGGGCATCGCGCTCTCCCTCGCCCTCGGACTGACCGGCCTCGGCGCGCTGCTGCTCCGGCTGCTGCCGGGCCGCCGTCCGGCGGACGAGCAGGAGGTGCTCGAGTGGTTCGACGCGTGGCTGGCCGCGTACCGGCCGACCGCCGGCCTGTACTTCTCCGGCGGCGCCGCCTCGGCCTACCAGGCGAACATGTGGCTGGAGCCGCTCGCCGGTATCGAGGGCAGGCCGGTCATCATCCTGCGCGAGCGGTTCATGGTGCAGAAGATCGCGGCGACGGACATCCCGATCGTCTGCCTGCCGAAGGTGTCGACGCTGATGCGCCTGGAACACTCCACGCTCCAGGTCCTCATCCACCCCTCGAACTCCGGCAAGACCTCCCAGGTGCTGCGCATCCCCACCATCAGGCACACCTTCGTCAACCACGGCGAGAGCGACAAGCTGTCCTCGTGCAACCCGTACGCGAAGGCGTACGACGAGGTGTGGGTGGCCGGGCCCGCCGCGCGCGAGCGGTACGCCCTGGCCGAGGTCGGGGTCGAGGACAAGGACGTGGTGGAGACCGGCCGCCCGCAGCTGGACGGCGTGCTGCCCTACGCCGGACCGCCGACCGGGGACTGGACGACCGTGCTGTACGCGCCGACCTGGGAGGGCTGGGACGGCAACCCCGGCAACACGTCGGTGATCGCGGCCGGGGAGAACCTGGTGCGGGCGCTGCTCGCGGACCCCGGCGTGCGGCTGCTGTACAAGCCGCATCCGCTGACGGGTTCGGTGGACCCGCGCGCGGGCGCGGCCGATCTGCGGATCCGGGAGCTGATCCGGGCGGCCAACCGGGAGCGGGCGGCGACGCACGCCTCCGACAGCGCGGAACTCGCCCGCCGCACCGCCGAGCTGGACCGGCTCACCACGTCGGTCTTCCGCTCCGGGGCCGACACCGTGGAGCGGATGCTGGTGCAGTCGGCGCCGGAGCCGGGCCGCGCGAAGGCCGTGGCACAGGCGACGGCCGCATGGGAGGAGGCCTACTGGGCCTCGCTGCCGGCGGGTGAGCACCAGATCGTCACGGCCGCCCGGCCCGCGCTGTACTCCTGCTTCAACGTGGCCGACCTGCTGATCAGCGATGTGTCGAGCGTGATCAGCGACTTCCTGGCGAGCGAGAAGCCGTACGCGGTGGCCAACACCAGCGGGCTGTCCGAGGAGGCCTTCCGTACGGCGTTCCCGACGGTGGTGGCGGCGACGGTGCTGACGCCGGACGCCGCCGGGGTGCCGGACCTGCTGGAGACGGTCCGCCACCCGGAGCGCGACGAACTGGCCGAGGCTCGTGCCGAGCTGAAGCTGCGTCTGCTGGGCCCTGCGGAGCCGACGTCTCAGGAACGCTTCAACGAGGCCGTCCGGGCGCTGAGCGCGGAGGCCCGGGAGCACCGGGCACGGGTGACGGAGCGGCTGGCCGCGGTGCCCGGTCAGCGCACCGGGACCGCACTCCCGACCGCACCACGCTGAGCGGCACCGGGACCGCAATCCCGACCGCACCACGCTGAGCGCACCGGCCCCTCACGTCGGTCACGCCGCGTGCCGTACTTCCCGGGACGTCAGCACCCGGCGGGCCTTGCGTACCGCCCGGCGCATGAACGTGTCGATGCCGCCCTCTCGGTACCCCGGGAAGGCGCGGGCCTCCCGGGGCTCGGCGAGGTAGACCGAGTCGGGGACTTGGGCGGCGCGGTCCCGGAAGTGCGGGTAGGCCAGGTACACACGGCGGCCCTTCCTCTCCAGGAGGGCCGCCGCCTGCTTCTTGCTCTTGACGAACTTCACGACGTCCGGGAGCAGTTCGGCACGCTGCTCGGCGACCAGGTGCAGCCGCAGCCGCTCGTGGACCTTGAGGCGCTGGGCGACGCCCTCGGTCCAGTAGGTGTCCATCAGCGGCTTGGCCAGCTCGAACTTGTGCCGCCGTATCTCCTCGCTGTCGGTCAGGTACTTGGGCCCGAACTGGGGCAGCAGCGTGACGAGGAAGGGCCGGACCATCAGCTGGTCGCGCCGGCCGCCCGCGGGGACGAGCTCGGCGATGAGGTCCATCAGAGCCCGCGCGGAGTCGAAGCGCAGCGTGTAACTGCCGCTCTTGGTCACGTGCTTGCCGTCGTCGCGGCCCACCAGGTAGTAGCAGGTGTGGTCGGCGACCACGGACACGCCGTCCGCCCGCAGGTACGCCTCCATGGTGAACAGCGCGTCCTCGCCGGTGAACAGCGACTCGTCGAAGCGCATGCCGTGCCGGTCGAGCAGCGCGCGGCGGAACAGCTTCTGCGCGCTGAGCGTGAACTTGATGTTGGAGGAGAAGACGTCCGTCCGCTCCACCGTCGCACCCCACATGGACTTCGGTGCCGAGCGGTTGACGCCCTCGACCTTGCCGAGCACCACGTCCGTGCCGGCACGGTCGGCCATGGCGACCATCCGCTCCAGGGCCTCGGGGCCCAGCCGGTCGTCGGCGTCGAGGAAGAACACGTAGCGCCCGGTGGCCTTCCCCAGGCCCACGTTGCGCGGGCCGCTGGGGCCGCCGGAGTTCTCCTGCCGGATCACCAGCACGTGCATGGGAGCCCGCTCGGCGAACTCCTCCAGGTACTCCCCTGTCCCATCCGTCGAACCGTCGTCCACCGCGATGACCTCGACGCGCGTCGGATCGATGGTCTGTGCCTCGACGGACGAGAGGCACTCGATCAGATACGGCATCGCTTCGTACGCACCGATGATCACACTCACATCAGGCTGCGTCACGGTCACGTTTCCCCCTAGTCAATGGGATATTCCCCCCCGTATCGCCTCATTCGCTACTTGATAGACGGGTGATCGAGGCAAGCGGTTGCCTCGCACACGGGTGTTAGTGGGACACGTCACACAGTGGTCCGACAGGTCCGGGAAAGGGAAAGAGTTCGGCCCCGAGGAGAAGCTCCTCGGGGCCGAACTCTTCAGTCAGCGGCGGCGGTTCAGGCCGTGCCGACACCGTCCGTGTCACCGGCGGCGGGCACCCGCTGGCCGGGCACGGCGTTCGCCAGCTCGGCCTCGGTCTCCGCGAGGGCGGCAGCGTCCCGTGACTGCTGGCCGACGTTGCGCGTCTCGGCCTTGAGGGCGAGGTTCGCGACGGCGGTGTTGAACTGCTCCAGCGAGGTCGGCTCGTCCGGACCCAGCAGGTACTGCTTGAGCTCCTTGCGGTCCCCGGCCAGCGGGTCGGCGTCCGGGGCGCGGACCGCACCCAGCAACTCGCCCAGCTCGTCGGCGCTGTTGGACAGGATCACCGCGGCACGCACCGCCGTGTTGTTCCGCTTGAACTCCTCGACGCCCACCCCGGCGGAGTCCGTGACCGCGTACGGCTTGCCGCTCGCGATGAAGTCGGAGACCACGCTGGAGATGTCGGAGACCATCGCGTCGGAGACGTTGAAGCAGTCGTACAGCCGCGGCTCGGCGCCCGTGATGACGCGGTGCTCCCAGGACGGGAAGGAACGCCAGTAGGCGTCGTTCCACTCGGCGCGCAGCCGGGCGACCTCCTCGTGCCGGGCGACGTCGACCAGCCCGTCACGGGTGGCCACGGCCTCGTCGCCACGGTCGCCGCCGGAGCCGGACAGCTGCGCGAGCCGGGCCTGGATCCGGTCCAGCTCGGCCTTGGCCTGCGCCTGGGCGGCGGTGTCGGCGACGAACCGCGTGTTGATGGCCCGCTCGGCCGCGGCCTTCTGCACCAGGGCGGTGATCCGCCGGTGCGCGGCGCCGGCCTCCTTGCTGACGTTGCCCGTGAAGGGGTGCGGCTTGTACAGGACGCGGACCGGCGGGTCGGCCTGCACCAGCTGCTGCACGATGTTCTCGCCGGCCAGCACGACCGAGGTGTTGCCCGGGTTGCCGTCCCAGCCCTCCCAGGTGGGGGCGTACAGCACCGTGGGGATGCGCCCGTCGGGCACGCCCTGCCAGGTCTGGATCGGGGCGAGCTGCGGGCGGCCGACCTCGACGATGTCGTCGTCGCGGACACCGACGTCGGCGATGGCGTAGCGGTCGCGGCCCGCGCGGCCGGCCGTCCACACCTCGTCGTAGACCTTGCTGTACGGGTTGACGCTGGCGAGCTTGTCGCTGTCGCCGTGGCCGATGAAGACGTGCTTGATGGTGGGCACGCGCAGCATGTGGATGTTCTTGCCGACGTTGGCCGCGTAGAGCGCGACGCGCACCGTGGACAGGTCCATGTTCATCAGGTGCACCCCTCCGGGCACGCAGATGACGGGGACCGTGGTGGGCGCCAGATTGTTCAGGATGGCCCGCTCACGCAGGATGATCAGCGGCTTGGACTCCAGCTTCTCCATGGTGTCGAGCCACATGTTGACCTGGTAGGCGGAGTCCTTGGAACCGGAGAAGTACAGGACCGTCTCCGGCTTGTACTCAGCCAGCCAGTCGTCGACGGCGGCCAGGACCTTCTCGGCCTTCGGCGGGACCTTCCGGCCGCGCACGAACGGCACGAGCGCCAGGACGTACAGGGTGGCCAGGGCCACCGTGACGCCGATGCCGATGAAGCCGACCAGGGCCGACTTCACCTGGGCGGCGAGCAGGATGCCGACGACGGCCGCGAGGTCGAGGTGGAGCATCTTCTCGGCCGAGCGGTGCAGCAGCTTGCGCGGCGGGGCGTCCGGGATGCGGATGCGGGAGGCCAGGTCGACGTTGCGGGTGGCGACCGGCATGCGGCGGCGGTTGCGGATCAGCTGGACCAGCGCGCCGTGCGGGGCCTGCAGGCCGTAGAAGGCGATGAAGCAGGCGATCGCCCCGTAGTAGATCAGGTTGTCCGCGAGGGACAGCCGGGCCAGCAGCAGGACGAGCAGCAGCTGCCGTATCAGGAAGCGGATCGACAGTCCGGCCCGCACCTTGCCGAGGCGGTTGATCAGGTAGCTGCCCTTGCGGTGCAGATAGTGGTCCGCCAGGTACGTCACGGCGGCCGCTGCCGCGAAGGCGGGAACGCTCGGGACGAGCGCGGCCAGCATGAGGGCGGGGAAGCCCGCCACCATGAGAACCGCCGCGGCCAGCTGGGCCGCGCTGCCCACCCGGGCGACGCGAATAGCGGTGGATATCACGGATAAACCTGCTCTTGGGAGGGGTGTGCCGGTCTTGTTCGAGAATGCGGCTGGTCTGTGAATATTCGCGAGACTGTATGGATTCAGGCCCCTGCGAAACCTCCTGCACACGGAAAGCCGTTTACAGGAGGGCGCAGAGGCCTGAATTACTGAGGTCTATTTGGCGCCAATTATTACACGCCGTCCTGCCGGTCCAGCACCGTGGCCAGGGCCTGCTCGAAGCCGGAGGCCCGGGCCGCGCCGGCCGTCGGGTCCTGCTGGCGGACGTCGATGACGTGGCCGGTGAGCTCGGAGAGCAGCACGTCGAGGGAGGTGCGGGCCACGGCCTCGGAGGAGAGCAGGGAGCCCGAGGGCTCCTGGCCGAAGGCCTTGGTGCGCATGGGCGTGGCGGTGCGCTCGGGGTTGATGCAGTTGACGCGGACGCCGTCGCCGGCCCACTCGTCGGACAGGGCCTGGGTGAGGTTCACCATGGCGGCCTTGGTGGAGGAGTACAGGCTGTACTCGGCACGGCCGCGGGTGTAGCTGCTGGAGGTGTAGAGCAGCAACTGGCCCTTGGTCTCGGACAGGTACTTGTACGAGGACCGGGCGATCTGGACCGGGGCCAGGTAGTTGACCTTCAGCGCCTCCTCGATGGTGGCGTTGTCGGTCTCGGCGAGCTTGCCTATGCGCAGCACGCCGGCGGTGTTGACCACGTAGTCGATGCGGCCGGTCTCGGCGTACGCCTTGGACAGGGCGTCGTCGACCTCTTCGGGGTTCTCGACGTGGGTGCCGGTGGTGGAGCGGCCCAGCGCGTAGACCTTGGCGCCGTAGGACTCGGCGAGCTCGGCGATGTCCTTGCCGATGCCGTAGCTGCCGCCGAAGACGACCATGGTCTTGCCGGTCAGCAGCTCGCGGTAGGCCTCCTCGGAGACCTGCTCGGGCGCGGCCGTGGAGGCGAGCTGGAAAAGCTTGTCGGCGATGAAGACGTCGACGGGCTGGGTGACCTTCATGTTGTACTCGTCACCCGCGACGACGTGGATCGGCACGTCCGGCAGGTACTTGAGCACGACGGAGCAGTCGTCGGTCGCCTGGAAGTTGGGGTCGCCGGCGGCGACCTCGTAGGCCCGCTTGATCGTGGACAGCTTGAAGGCCTGCGGCGTCTGGCCGCGGCGCAGCCGGGAGCGGTCCGGGATCTCGGTGATGAACTCGCCGTCCTCGCCGTGCGTGCGCGTGACGATGATGGTGTCCGCGGACGGGATGGCCACGTCGACGGCCTGGAAGCGCTCCAGCGCGACGACACAGTCTTCGATGACGCGCTGCGAGAGCAGGGGGCGCACGGCGTCGTGGAAGAGGACGTTGGCGTCCTCGCCCTCGGCCAGGCCCTCGCCCAGCGCGGCGATGGCGCGCTCGGTGGTCTCGTTCCTCGTGGAGCCGCCCTCGATGATCTTCGAGACCTTCTGGAAGCCGGCCTTCGCGACGATCTTCTCGATGTCGGGCACGTAACCCGGCGCCATCAGCACGATGATGTCGTCGATCGAGTCGGTGTTCTCGAAGGTGGTCAGCGTGTGCTCGATGACTGCCTTGCCGGCGATCTTCAGCAGCTGCTTGGGGATCGACAGACCCACGCGCTGGCCGGTGCCACCGGCCAGGATCACTGCGGTGGTACGGGGCTTGGCTATGTGCTGGGACACAGGTGACCTACCTTGGGGCGACAGGGAACTCGGAAATGGTCCCACTTGTGGTTACCGCGATGCAAGGTGAGCGCCCTCCACCGCATATGTGCGCGCCACCTCTCATTCACCTGACGACACTGGTGATTGCGGACGGTTGCGCGAGCTGCGGGAAATTACGCTGTGAGTAACTGCACAGAAGCTCAAGCACGGCGGAGCCGCACGGGACGGCGGTGACCGGGGGCCTTCACGGGTTCCTCGGACGATGTCCAGTGCACGGTACGCGCTTTGGGGGCGCCCCGCGTACCGCGCCCGCCGCCCGCGGGGCCGGGCACGGGGGTCCCGGTGCGTGGATCTCCACTTCCCGGTGCACACGGCTGCACATGTTCTTCATGCCGGCCGGCCGCGAATACGGCTCTCCCCGCGGCTCATTGCCACGGAATTCCTCGTTGCGATTGCGCAGCATTTCGGTCTCGGCGAGAGCAATACGCCGCAAACCCGGGTCGGACTTCTCACCCTGTCCACCCGCCGCGTACGACGAAGAGCCCGGGACTCCGAAGAGTCCCGGGCTCACGCGGCACACGGCCCGGGTCAGACGACCTCGACGCCCGGTCGGCCCGCCTCGACCCTCAGCCGGGCCAGCGTGCTCGGGGTCGCCGTGGGCCTTCGCACCGTGTCGACCACCCTGACCTGGGCGTCGATGCCGTCACGGCGGACGTCGAAGAGGTGGTAGCCGCGGTGCGCGTCGAGCAGCTTCCAGTGCGGGTTGTCCGGGCGCCGGGGGTCCCACTCCTTGCGGAAGGCCTCCTGGTCCTGGTCGCCGTTGCTGGAGATGGAGGTGCCGACGAACTCGGCGCCGACGACCTCCGAGTCCGGGTCGGCGTAGTCCTCCTTGAGGTCGCTGATCATCGTCAGGTGCCGGTCCCCGGAGAGCACCACGGGGTTGCGGACCTGCCGCAACTCCTCCAGGAACGCGTTGCGTTCGGCCTGGTAGCCGTCCCAGGCGTCGTAGAACCAGAGCTTGCCCTCGCCGACCTGGAGGTCCGTCTCGGCCATCATGATCTGGGAGGCGATGAGGTTCCAGCGGGCGGGCGAGTCCTGCAGCCCGTTCAGCAGCCACTGCTTCTGCCGCGCGCCGAGCATGGTCAGCGAGGGGTCCTGTGCGCCGGCCTGGCTGGTGGCCTGGTCGCTGCGGTACTGGCGGGTGTCCAGGACGTTGAGCCGGGCCAGCCGGCCGAACTCCAGGCGGCGGTACATCCGGATGTGCGGTCCGTCCGGGACGGCGGTGGCACGGACCGGCATGTGCTCGTAGAGCGCCTGGTACGCGGCGGTCAGCCGGGCCACGAAAGCGTCGTGCGGCTGCTTGTCCGGGTCCTGCGGGATCTCGCCGGCGAAGTCGTTGTCCACCTCATGGTCGTCGAAGGTCACCACGAAGGGCGCGTTCGCGTGCATCGCCGCGAGGTCCGGGTCGGAGCGGTACTGGGCGTACCGGTTGCGGTACTGGACGAGGCTGAACGGCTCACCGGTGCCCTCGTGCCGCCGTACGCCCGTGGCCGAGGGCGTGGACTCGTAGATGTAGTCGCCGACGAACACGACGACGTCCGGGTCCTGCTCGAGCATGTCCGCGTATGGCGTGAAGTAGCCGTGCTGCCAGTTCTGGCAGGAGGCGAGGGCCAGGCGCAGGGAGCCACCGGAGCTGTGGGGGTGGGGCGCGGTGCGGGTGCGGCCGACGGGCGAGAGCTGCCCGCTGGTGCGGAAGCGGTACCAGTACGTACGGTCCGCGCGCAGCCCCCGTACGTCCACGTGAACGCTGTGCCCGTACTCGGGCCGGGCTTGGGCGGTGCCCCGTCGGACGGGCTTTTTGAACCGGGGGTCCTCCGCGAGCTGCCACTCCACCGGCACCACCCGGTCGGGCATGCCGCCGCCGTTCAGCGGGTCCGGAGCGAGTCTGGTCCACAGCACGACGCCGTCCGGCAGCGGGTCGCCCGAGGAGACGCCGAGGCTGAACACACCGTCCGGCAGCGGCGTCTCCGCCGCGCGGGCGGCGACCGGGAGCCACAGCTGGGCGGAGGCCGCGGCACCGAGCACGGCGGCACCCGCGGTCAGAAAGCGGCGTCGGTCGGGGGATACTGCTCCGGTCATCGGCTGACTCCCTTACCTCGCTGGCCACATGGACACGGGGAAGCTTCACGCTCGCGGGCGGTCCGCCCGCTGAACGCCGGGGTTCGCGTACATGACAACTAAGCAGACAAAAAGAGACTCGCCGCCAGCATCGGAACAAGCCGTTGCCGGGGCGAGTCTGACAGGTGATCAGCCGGAGAAACCGGAGCCGAGCCGGGCGTCCGTGGCGGAAGTGCCCAGGAGCGTGTTGCCGAAGGTGGTGGTGCCGTTCGGGCTCACCACGGTCGACGGCCCGGACGTGAAGTACCAGACCGACCCGGCGTTCTGGTTCTCCCCCGGTGCGCCGGCGGCCAGGTCGGCCAGTCCGTCGTGGTTGGCGTCGGCGAGGCGCACGGCCGCGCCGAAGGCGTCACCCCGCTCGGCGGCGCCCGGCACGTTGGGCGTGTCCTGCGTGACCACCTGCGCGCCGGCGCCGGTGAGGCCCTGCGCGCTGCCGCGCAGGACGACGACCGCGCCCGCGCCGGTCACGCCGCCCAGGTCCTCGCCGGGAAGGCCGGTCGCCACGTCCGGGTATCCGTCGCCGTTGACGTCGGCGATCCGGACGTCGGTCCCGAAGCCGTCGCCCCACTCGGCGCCGCCCGGGACGCCGGGGCTGTCCTGGTTCAGGAACGTGGCCCCTGCGCCGTCGGGCCCCTCAGGGGTGCCGGGTATCAAGGTGACCCGGCCACCCTTGGCGAGGGGGATGTCGAGGTCGCTGTCGTACCCGTCGACGGCCCGGCCGACCACGATGTCGTCGACACCGTCCTGGTCGACGTCCCCGATGTCGAGGTTCTCGCCGCCCTGGAGCCGGTAGCCGTTGCCGCCCTTCACGGTGGTGTACGGCGTGAGTCCCTGCCGGGAGCCCGTCCAGTACACGACCCGCCGGGCGTCGTACTCGTCGCCGTCGTTCTCGGTGGCGGCGACGTCCGTGACGCCGTCGCCGTTGACGTCACCGGCGGCCAGGTCGAGGACGCGGCTGTCGAACTCGTCCTTGACGAGCTGCCCGCCGTGGGACGTGGACCCGTCCCGGGCGAACGGGCCGTTCAGCACCCGCAGATCGTGCTGCATCTCCACGGTCACCAGGTCCTCGGCACCGTCACCGTTGATGTCCGCGACGGTGAGCCGCCCCTGGCCGCCGAGCTGGTCGTAGGCCTTCCCCGTGGCCGGCGCGGCACCTCCGGACAGGCCCTTCTGACCACCCCACAGGACCTCGACCAGCCCGGAGTCGACACCGCCGTCGGCCGTGTCCTCGCGGCCCGCGCCGACGACCAGGTCCGCGTACCCGTCGCGGTCGAGGTCGGCGGTGGTGAGCGCGCTGCCGAACGCGTCGCCGGTCTCGGCACTGCCGGGCACCCCGGCGGTGTTCTGGCTGAACACCTGCCTCGTCGAGGTTTTCAGCCCGTTCGCCGAGCCGTAGAGCACGGCGACGTAGCCGGCGCCCTTGTGCCCGCCGACAGTGGCGGACGGGGCGGCCACCGCGAGGTCGGCGTAGCCGTCGCCGTTGAAGTCGTCGTGCAGTGTCGACGCGGCGGAGGGGCCGTCGGCGGCGTGTGCCGCCGCCATGCCGGTGACAGTGGTCGCGACGGCAATCGCCGCCGCGACCGCGAGCCCTCGGCCGATCCTGCGCTTACTGATGGACTGGGCCACGTCAACTCCGTGATTCTTCTGAGGCAGTTGCTGTACGGCAGGCGACAACACCCGTACCCGCACTGCTCAGTACGACTCACCGGAGATCAACTTGGTTGCACCAGAGACGCTGCAAATTTCCGCACCGTCAACCGGCGCACCGCGGTCCATCACCCGGCAGCCCAGCCCCGGTCGGCTCAGAACGGCTCGAAATCGTCGAACTCCTGCTGCGCCTCGTCCCGCTCGGCCTGCCGGTCCTTGCGGCGCTGCGCGGCCGGACGCTCGCCCTCGAAGCGGTGGTCCTCACCACGCCGGCCGAGCATCTCGGCCCCGGCCGTCATGGACGGCTCCCAGTCGAAGACGACCGCGTTGTCCTCGGGGCCGATGGCGACGCCGTCACCGCCCCGGGCGCCCGCCTTCACCAGCTCCTGCTCGACACCGAGCCGGTTGAGCCGGTCGGCGAGGTATCCGACGGCCTCGTCGTTGTTGAAGTCGGTCTGGCGCACCCAGCGTTCGGGCTTCTCGCCGCGCACCCGGAACAGGCCGTCGGCCTCCTGCGTCACGGTGAAGCCGGTGTCGTCCACGGCCTTGGGCCGGATCACGATCCGGGTGGCCTCTTCCTTCGGCTTCGCGGCCCGCGACTGCGCCACGAGCTCCGCGAGCGCGAACGACAGCTCCTTCAGGCCCATGTGCGCCACGGCCGACACCTCGAACACCCGGTAACCGCGGGCCTCCAGGTCGGGCCGCACCATCTCTGCCAGGTCCTTGCCGTCCGGTACGTCGATCTTGTTCAGGACGACGATCCGCGGCCGGTTGTCCAGCCCGCCGTACTGCCGCAGCTCCTCCTCGATGATGTCGAGGTCGGAGACCGGGTCACGCTCCGACTCCAGCGTCGCGGTGTCCAGGACGTGGACCAGCACACTGCACCGCTCCACGTGCCGCAGGAACTCCAGGCCCAGGCCCTTGCCCTGGCTGGCCCCGGGGATCAGCCCGGGCACGTCGGCGATCGTGTAGACCGTCGAACCGGCCGTGACGACACCGAGGTTGGGGACGAGGGTGGTGAAGGGGTAGTCGGCGATCTTCGGCTTGGCGGCGCTCAGTACCGAGATCAGCGACGACTTGCCGGCGCTCGGGTAGCCGACGAGGGCCACGTCGGCGACGGTCTTCAGCTCCAGGACGACGTCCCGCAGGTCTCCCGGCTCGCCGAGCAGCGCGAATCCGGGCGCCTTGCGACGCGCGGAGGCCAGTGCCGCGTTGCCGAGTCCGCCCCGGCCGCCCTGCGCGGCGACGTACGACGTGCCGTGCCCGACCAGGTCGGCGAGGACGTTGCCCGCCTTGTCCAGCACGACCGTGCCGTCCGGCACCGGCAGGACGAGGTCCTGACCGTCCTTGCCGGAGCGGTTGCCGCCCTCGCCAGGCTTGCCGTTGGTGGCCTTGCGGTGCGGGGAGTGGTGGTAGTCGATCAGCGTGGTGATCGACTGGTCGACGGTGAGGATCACGTCCCCGCCGCGCCCGCCGTTGCCGCCGTCCGGCCCGCCCAGCGGCTTGAACTTCTCACGGTGGACGGAGGCACAGCCGTGGCCTCCGCTACCCGCGGCGACGTGCAGCTCGACGCGGTCCACGAAGGTGGTCATGGTGTGTGCCTCCAGGTGCGTACGTATGTGTACGAGGTTGTACGGGGTTGCTCTCTGCGTAACACGCGAAAGGCGGACCCGCTTCCCGTGAGGGAAGTGAGGTCCGCCTCGCGAAAGTTTCCGATCAGGCGACCGGAACGATGTTCACGACCTTGCGGCCACGGTGGGTGCCGAACTGCACCGAACCGGCCTCGAGGGCGAACAGCGTGTCGTCGCCGCCACGGCCGACGCCGGAGCCCGGGTGGAAGTGGGTGCCACGCTGACGGACCAGGATCTCACCCGCGTTGACGACCTGACCGCCGAAGCGCTTCACGCCGAGCCGCTGGGCATTGGAGTCGCGACCGTTCCGGGTGGACGATGCGCCCTTCTTGTGTGCCATTTCTCCTCAGTCCCTTACTTCGCAGCCGTGGGGATCTCAGTGACCTTGATCGCCGTGTACTGCTGGCGGTGGCCCTGGCGACGGCGGTAACCGGTCTTGTTCTTGTAGCGCAGAATGTCGATCTTCTGGCCCTTGTGGTGGTCCACGACCTCGGCCTGGACCTTGATGCCGGCCAGCACCCACGGGTCGCTGGTCACGGCGTCGCCGTCGACAACGAGCAGGGTCGAGAGCTCGACCGAGTCGCCAACCTTGGCAGTGGAAATCTTGTCAACCTCAACGATGTCGCCGACAGCAACCTTGTGCTGGCGACCACCGCTGCGCACGATGGCGTACACGCGGAACTCACTCTCTCGCTCGGGAAACGGCACCCCCGCAGGCCAGCCGCCCGACTCAGCGAACAGCCTCTCCCGGCGCCCGGCGCCCGGAGGATGAAGGTTTACGGGGATGTGACGTGTCAGTCGACACGCCGACGGTCAAGGTTACGGGGCCGCGGCCGAAGGGGTCAAACCGAGCCGGGCCCGCCACCTGTGCGACCGGTCACGCCGGTCGCGTCCGCCGGGGCGGGCGCGGTGTTCGCGCCCGCCCCGGGGACATCGAGGCCGGTCAGCCCTCGTCGGTGGAGGCCGAGACGGAGGACCCGGCGGACGCCGACTGCTCCGCCGCCACGGTCTTCTTCGACGCGGTCTTCTTGGCGGCGGTCTTGGTGGTCTTCGCCGCCTTCTTGGCCGTCGTCTTCTTGGCCGCGGTCTTCTTCGCCGCCGCCGTCTTGGTGGTGGCGGCCTTCTTCGCCGTGGCCTTCTTGGCCGTCTTGCGGGCCGTCTTCTTGGCGGGGGCCGACTCCTCGGCGGCCTCCTCCGTGACGGCACCGTCGGACGCGGGCACCCCTGCGGCCTCCTCGGACGCGGGCGCCTGCGGGGCCTCCTCGGACGCGGCCGACGGGACGACCACGACGGCCGTCTCCTCGGACGCCGTGGACGCCGTGGGCTTGCGCACGGCACGACGCCGCGGACGGGCCGGGGCGGCGCTCTCGGCGGGCGCCTCGGCGACCGGCTCGGCGGCCTCGGGCTGCGCGGCCTGCTCGGGCGCCTCGGTGGCGTCGGCCACCGGGGCGGTCTCGGCGACCGTCACCACGGTCGCCTCGGCCCCCGCCGGGGATCCGGCCGGAGCGGACACCTTGCGGGTGGCCCGGCGCCGGGTGCGGCCCTTGGGTGCGGCTTCCTCGACCGGAGCGGCCTCGGTAGCCCGAGCCGCCTGGGCGGCCGTCGGGGCCTGCGCGGCCTCGACCACCGGGTCCTCCACGGCCATCGGCTCGGCCTGCGCTTCGGCGGCCGGCTCCGGCTGCACCGGACGGGCGACCTCCTGCTCGACGGTCACGTCCTGCGCCGTCGGCACCTCGGCCTCGGCCTGCTCGGCCCTGCCCCTGCCCCGCCGGGTCTTCTCCCTGCCCTGCTCGGCCTTCGGCTCGGCAGCCTCACCGCGCGGGGAGCCCGCCGGAGCCGACGCCCGCCGGCCGGCCCGGCGACGCGACCGCCCACGGCCGGCCGCGGCCTCCGCCTCGGCGGCGCTGCCGTACAGCTCCTCGTCGGGCTCGAAGGACGGCTCGGGCAGCGCGATCGGCTCGGCCGCCTCGGCTCCGACCTCGGCCTCGGTCTCGGCCTCCTCCTCGGCGGTCTCGACGGCCGCCTCGTGCACGTGCGGCTGCTCGGCGGCGCCGGCACGCGCGCGCTTCTTGCGCTTGCCACCGCCCCCGGCGGCCGTCGGCTGCTCCATGTGCACGATGACGCCGCGTCCGTTGCAGTGGACGCAGGTCTCGGAGAAGGACTCCAGCAGGCCCTGCCCGACCCGCTTTCGGGTCATCTGCACGAGCCCCAGCGAGGTCACTTCCGCGACCTGGTGCTTCGTACGGTCGCGGCCCAGGCACTCCAGCAGGCGCCGCAGCACCAGGTCCCGGTTGGACTCCAGCACCATGTCGATGAAGTCGATGACGATGATGCCGCCGAGGTCGCGCAGCCGGAGCTGGCGGACGATCTCCTCGGCCGCCTCCAGGTTGTTCCTGGTGACGGTCTCCTCGAGGTTGCCGCCCTGGCCGGTGAACTTGCCGGTGTTGACGTCGACGACGACCATCGCCTCGGTCCGGTCGATCACCAGCGAACCGCCGCTGGGCAGCCACACCTTGCGGTCGAGGGCCTTGGCGAGCTGCTCGTCGATCCGGTACGTGGCGAAGACGTCGACCTCGGACGTCCACTTCGACAGCCGCTCGGCGAGGTCCGGCGCGACGTGCGAGACGTAGCCGTGGATGGTCGACCAGGCCTCGTCACCGCTGACGACGACCTTGGAGAAGTCCTCGTTGAAGATGTCGCGCACGACCCGGACGGTCATGTCCGGCTCGCCGTAGAGCAGCGTCGGGGCGTTGCCGCTCTTGGCCTTCTTCTGGATGTCCTCCCACTGCTGCTGCAGCCGCTCGACGTCGCGGCGCAGCTCGTCCTCGCTCGCGCCCTCGGCGGCGGTGCGCACGATGACGCCCGCGTCCTCGGGGACGATCTTCTTGAGGATGGTCTTCAGCCGGGCCCGCTCGGTGTCGGGCAGCTTGCGGCTGATGCCGGTCATGGAGCCCTCGGGCACGTACACGAGGTAGCGGCCCGGGAGGGAGACCTGGCTGGTCAGGCGGGCGCCCTTGTGACCGATCGGGTCCTTCGTCACCTGGACGAGCACGGACTGGCCGGACTTCAGCGCGGACTCGATGCGGCGCGGCCCGTGGGCCATGCCCAGCGCCTCGAAGTTGACCTCGCCGGCGTACAGGACGGCGTTGCGGCCCTTGCCGATGTCGATGAAGGCGGCCTCCATCGACGGCAGCACGTTCTGCACCTTGCCGAGGTAGACGTTGCCGACGTACGAGGTCGCCTGCTCCTTGTTGACGTAGTGCTCGACGAGCACGTCGTCCTCGAGGACGCCGATCTGGGTCCGGTCGCCGTGCTGGCGGACGACCATCACACGCTCGACGGCCTCGCGGCGGGCCAGGAACTCGGCCTCGGTGATGATCGGGACGCGCCGGCGGCCCTGCTCGCGGCCTTCGCGGCGGCGCTGCTTCTTGGCCTCCAGACGGGTCGAGCCCTTGATGGACTGCACCTCGTCGGACGGCTCCGCCTTGGGACGGGGCTCGCGGACCTTGACGACCGTGCGCTCGGGGTCGTCGTCGGAGGGCTGCTCGGCGTCGGTGCCGGAGTCGCCGGCACGGCGACGGCGACGGCGGCGCCGGCGGCTGCTGCTGGAGCCGCCCCCGTCGGACTCGTCGCGGTCGGTGGCGTCCTCGGAGTCCTCGTCGTCCTCCTCGGCGCTGTCCTCGGCGTCCTGCGCGGCGGCCGGCTCGGACTCGGCGTCCGAGCCCTCGCCGTCCTCGCCGTCGGAGTCGGCGGACTCACCACGACGGCGGCGGCGACCGCCCCGGCGACGGCGGCGGCGCGAGCCGGTGCCCTCGGACTCGTCCTGCTCGTCGCCGTCGGCCTGGTCCTCGGCGGAGTCGTCGGCCTCCTCCGCCTCCTCGGCGGTGTCGGCTGCGGCGGTCTCGGGGCCCTGCGCCTCGGGCTCGTCACCGGCAGAGCGGCGACGGCGGCGGCGACGCGAGCCGCCGCTCTGCTCCTCGCGCTGGGCCTCGGCCGGCGCGGACTCCTCGGCCTCCTGGGGCTCCTCGCCCCCGGCCGCCTCGGCGGCGGCTGCGGCAGCGGCCCGCTCCGGCGTCTGGAACTGGGGCTCGGTGAAGACGGGCGCCTGGAACAGCGCGACGGCGGGCCGCCTCGGACGCGAGGACGACTCGCTCTCGCTGTCGGCCGCGTCCGCGGACACCCGAGCGGCGGCCTTCGAGGCCCTCCCACCCTTGGCGGGCTGGGCGGGCTCGGCGAAGCCACTGGCGGCCCGGCGCACGACCCGGCGGCGGCGCCGCGGACCGGCCTCTTCGGCCGGCTCGGCCGACTCGACGGCTGTCTCGGCGGGGACCTCGGCAGCACGGGCCGGCTCGGCGGCAGCGGGCTCGGAGGCGGGGGCCTCGGACGCGCGGGCGGGCTCGGCGGTGGGGTTCTCGGTCACAGGCGCCTTCGCCTCCTCGGCGTTCCCCTCCACCGCGTCCGCGGCGGAAGGGGCCCCAGCGGGCGCGGACGCCCGCCGCGAGGCACGCCGGCGAGTCCGACGCGGAGCAGCCTCTTCAGTGGCCTCGGCACCTTCGACGGCGACATCGGTCACGACCGCCGGCTGCGCGGCCTCGGCCGGTGCCGCGGCCGCAGCTGTCTCGGTCGTCTCGGCCGTCTCCGCAGGAGCGGCGGTGGGCGAGGTCACGGTGCGGGTGGCCCGACGCCGGGCCCGCTTGGGGGCGGCGTCCTCGGTGGCGGGCGCGGCGGCCTCGGAAACCTCGGCGGGCGCGGCGGCCTCGGACGGCTCGGCCGTCCGGTCGGCGGCGGCGCCGGCGGTCACCGGGACCACGGTCTCGGCGGCCTCTGCGGCTTCCGGAGCGCCGGCAGGTGCCGAGGCACGGCGCACGGCGCGACGCCGCTTGGGCGGGGCGGGCGCGGCAGCCACGTCACTCTCGACGGCCTCGACAGCCTTGTCCGCCTCGGCAGCGGCTTCTTCGAGTTCGTCGGCCTCTACGACGTCGGCCGCGAGGTCCTCGGCATCGGCGGCCGGTATGGCCGGCGCGACGGTCTCCACCGGCGCGTCGGAGGAGGCACCGGTGGGCGGGCCCGCCGGGCGGGACGCGGCACGCCGCCGCCGGCGGGGCGGCAGGGTGTCGCTGGGGGTGTTCTGTTCGGAACCCTCTGTGGGTTCGGTCGGTTCGAGCATGCGGGCTTGTCTCCCGTCAGGCTCCCGGGCGCCGCGCCTGGTCCGGCGATGCCGGTGACGTCCGCGGCGCGCGCTGTGCGCGTTCGCCGCCGTCCGGGGCGCGGGCGCCGCACGGGAGCTCTCTGTGTCCTGTCTCGCCGGTTCCGTACGCCGAATGCGTACGGCCTGGCGAAAGTCTTCTGGTCAGTGCGCTGCCCGACCCAGGTGGCTCCCGAGTCCGAGGGCGGCGCTACGACGTCCGTCCCTACGCGGAACCTTCCTTACGCCGGCGCCGCCGCGGTGGCAGTCGGTTCGGCCGTTGAATGGGCCTCGACTGCCTCGCGGTCGGGCGCGAGCGGGTCGGTCACCGTGCCGGTCTCTGCATCGAACAGCCCCTGCGCCAGCCTGGTCACCGCAGCGGGGACCGGCGGCGCCAGGTCGGCCACGGCGCGGAGACCGGACAGGACGTCGTCGGGTCGTACGGCAGGCGTCACGTGCCGAACAACCAGCCGCAGTATCGCACAGGGCTGGTCGGTCGGCCTATCAGCCTGCGAACTGTGTGTTTCCGTGAGGTCGCGGACCTCGAGGCTCGCCACGGCGGCACGGGCGTCGAACGTACGGACGCCGTTCTTCGCGAGGCGCTGGACCTCGACGGTCTCGGCCGCGTTGAAGGCGTCCGCCGCCCGGCGGGCCTCCTCCGGCGGCACTCCGTCCAGCCGGAGCTCCCAGACGGAAGCCGTCAGCCGGTCGGCGAGCCCCGAGGTGCGGGCCTCGACCGCCTCGGTGATGTCGAGCCCGGTGGGCAGCGACTCGTCGAGAAGGGCCCTGAGCTGCTCCGGGTCGCGGGGCGCGGTGAGGGCGATCTCCAGGTACTCCGCCTCACTGCCCGTGCCGGTGGGTGCGGCATTGGCGTACGACACCTTCGGGTGCGGTGTGAAGCCCGCCGAGTAGGCCATCGGCACCTCGGCACGGCGCAACGCACGCTCGAAGGCGCGCTGGAAGTCACGGTGGCTGGTGAACCGGAGGCGGCCGCGCTTGGTGTAGCGCAGTCGGATGCGCTGCACCGCGGGTGCGGGCGGCGGGCCTTCGGGCTGTCGCTTGCCCAGTGTCGTTCAGTCCTTCGTGAGAGCGGTCGTACTGCTACCAAGAGTACGTGCCTCGCGTCCCGAAGGTTCCCCTCGGTCGGCGAGCTGGGGCGGGCGCGGCTCACCGAGGAGCATCCTCCGGAAGTCGGCGCGGGCCTGGCGTACGGATTCCCGGGCGGCGGCCACTGCATGCCGGGTGGCCCGCCGCACACTGCGGGCGGCCTCGGCGGCGGGCCGCAGGACGGTGTCCCGGACGGCGTGCCCGACGGGCGTCAGCACGCTGCGGTACACCCACCGCACCGGCTCGACGAAGATCCACCGCAGGAGGGTGCCGAGGAACCGCCCGACGGCCAGCGAGATGTGCCCGGCGATGCGCCAGGCGTGACCGAGGGCGTCCCACACCTCCCGCCCGACGACGGCGAGGACGCGGCCGACCGGCGTGAGGACCCACCGCCAGAGGGCGAGCGCGGGCAGGACGAGCAGGATGCGGGCGATCCAGTAGAGGGCCACGCCGATGCCGGTGACGGCCGTGCTCACCAGCCATACGAGGCCCTTGCCGCACCAGGCGACCGCGCGGCCGACGGGCGCGAGCACCCAGGTGTACAGCCACACGGCCGGTACGACGACGAGGTACCTGACGAGCCAGGACACGACCGTCCAGACACCGATGCCGAGCGCGGCGAGCACGGCGCCGAGCCCCTTCAGGACCCACGTCACCGCGTGCCCGACGGGCGCGAGGAGGTACGCGTACACCCAGCCGAGCGCGGCTCCCACACCCCGAGCGACCCAGCCGAGCCCGGCCCCGAAACCCCGGGCGACCCATGCGATCGCGTGCCCCACCGGGGTCAGCACGGAGCGGTAGAACCACACCAGCGGCACGACGACGAGGACGTTGCCGAGCCATCCGAGGGCCGTGCCCACCGGGACGACGAGGTAACGCCACAGCCCGACGAACGGCCAGACGAACACCGCACGCCCGAGCCACAGCAGTGCCCGGCCGAGCGGCCGGAGCAGGGCGTCGTTCAGGAACCGCCCGGTGACGACGAGTGCGTCCCACAGCATCCGGACGGGGACGACCAGGACGAGCACGACGATCCGCACCGGGATCCGGATGGCGACGGCGAGGCACCCCTCGGGGGCCTGTGACTCGTGCGGGGCGGGCGGCTGCGGCGCGCGCCGTACGGACGGCTCGGCCGGCCGCTTGCGCAGATCGACCCGCGCCTCGGAACCCTCGCGGGGATGCTTCTCCAGATCCATACCGTCGTAGACGCTCGCAGTGCCCCGTCCGGCTCCGGCACCGCGCAGTCCCGCCCCGTTCTCCCGCGATTCCTCCACTCGGCCGCAAGATCATACGGCTCAGGCGCGGGTGACCTGCGCCTGCAGCAGCCGGGGCGACCCCTGGAAGCCGCTGCGGGCGTACGCGGGGACGGCTCGCGTACTGGAGTGGACGGTCACGCGCTCCAGCCCGAGTTCGCGGGCTCCCTCCAGGACGGCCCGGATGAGCCGCCCGCCCAGCCCGCCGTCGCGCGCCTCGGGTACGACGTAGACGCACTGCAGATCACCGGAGGCCCGGCGCGGGGCCCGGGGCGTGGGCACCCGCTGCACCACGGCGAGCCAGGCCATGCCGATGACCCGGTCGTCTCGGACGAGCACCATGCAGCGGTGGGATCCGGCGTTCTCCTTGGCCCATGCGACGAAGTGCCGTACGAATTCCCCGCGTTCGCCGAGGTCGTCCGAGCCGTTCTCGACGAGCCACTCCCACCGGAGGGTTGCCACGGCCGCGAGTTCGTCCGGCCGGGCCGGCCGGATGCTGATGTTCTCCATCAGGGCATTGTCGGGTCCGCCGCTCCGTCCGTCTCCCAGCGCAGCAGATCCCCCGGCTGGCACTCCAGCACCTCGCACAGCGCGGCGAGGGTGGAGAAGCGGACCGCCTTGGCGCGGCCGTTCTTGAGAACGGCCAGGTTGGCCGGGGTGATGCCGACGCGTTCCGCCAGTTCCCCCACGGACATCTTGCGCTTGGCCAGCATCACGTCGATGTCGACGGCGATCGGCATCAGATGACCTCTTCCAGCTCTGCCTGCATCTGGGCCGCCTCGATGTCGCGCGCGACGGCCTGCGCGAGCAGCATCCGCAGCACGAGCACGACCAGTGCGACGCCGAGCACGGCCACCACGACCCCGCACAGCAGGAGGACCACCCCGGGAGCGACGGCCTCGCCCGGTGCGAGCACGACGGCGAGCGCGAAGACCAGCAGGGCGGCCGCCACGAACGCGCCGATCACGATGTGCACATAGCGGAAGGCGGCAGGGGAGAACACCGTCCCGCGACGCACCATCGTCACCAGCCGCCACACGCAGACCACGACGACCTGGGCCGTCACGATACCCAGGATCGTGATCACGAGGATCGGGGTGCGCAGGTACGCGTACTCGGCGCTGAGGCCGTTCATGTCCACGGCCAGCAGCGGCACCATCACCGCCTGCACGAACAACGACCCTGCGATCAGCACGACGAGCACCCCACGCAACGCCGCCACGGCCAGCTTCCCCATTGCCACCCCTTCGATCGAACTGCGATGGAAATCTATCGAGATTCGATAGATGACGCAAGGGGTCACCCTTCTACGCCCCGGCTAGGTCGGGCGGCCTGCCGGTGTGTGCGACACGTGACACCGTGGCAGGAGGTATGCATGCCCAGCACGCGACCTAGGAGGACGACAGTGGACTGGCGCGTGTTCGCACGGGAGATGGCCTCCATGGCGCGTGACCTGCTCGCCCAGGACTCGGTCGGCGCGACGCTCGAGCACATCACCAGAGCCGCCACCGAGCGCGTGTCGGGGTGCGACGCGGCCGGCATCCTCCTTCTGCACGGCGAGCGCGTGGAGACGCTGGCACCCACCGACGACCTGGTCGTCGAGAGTGACCGGCTCCAGGAGCGCCTCGCGGAGGGCCCCTGCTTCGACGCGGCCCGGACCGGCACCGGGGAGCGCGTGTTCCGCATCTTCGACTTCACCGCCGAGCAGGAACGCTGGCCCGCCTACGCCACCCGGGCCCGCGACCTGGGAGTGGGCAGCATGATGGGCTTCCTGCTGTACACCGAGAACGAGGAGCTGGGCGCGCTCAACCTCTACTCGCACCGGCCGGGGTCCTTCACGGACGACAGCGAGACCGCCGGCTGGCTGCTGGCCTCGCACGCGGCGGTCGCCTTCTCCAGCGCACGCAGCCACGCCCAGATGGAGCAGGCCCTGGCCACGCGCCACACCATCGGTGAGGCCATGGGCATCCTCATGGGCAGCCACCGCCTCAGCGAGGAGCAGGCGTTCGACGTACTGCGCCGCTACTCACAGGAGAAGAACGTCAAGCTCCGCGAGGTCGCCCGGCGGGTCTGCGACGAAGGCCGCCTGGACTGACGGCTCCCCCAGCACACATTCTGAACTGGGGGAACCTGGTCGGGCCGATCCCCCGGGGGAGCGTCACCAACTCGACCTCCTCTGCGAGTCCCCCTCAGAACGGCCCTCTCACCTCCCGTCTTCGTTCGCCTGGGGCGTGACATGAGCTCCGTGTTCGTTGTTGCCCCCTTCCTCGGATGAGCCGCGGGAGCGGATCGGGCAATTCCTGAGGGTCGATGAGGGTCGCCGAACAGAAGTCACCCGTGCGAGTGAATGCATCGATTGCACGTACTGATAAACCGCATCGATGTTTCATTCTTTCCCACTCATCCCGTGTATCTCTTCAGAGTTCTCGGCCTCCGCAGGGAGCCGTGCGGCATAGTGACACGTGGCAAAAATCCGCGTAGCCTTGCGAAACTGGTCGTCCTGAACACGGTCGGAGTGCCTGGCGGCGGTACGACCTGTGGCACCAGAAGGAGCTTTTCATGCCCGATGCCGACCCGATGTTCTACCGACACCTTCTGAGCTCTCAGCTCCAGGAGGCGCGCAAAAAGGCGGGGTATTCGCAGCCCGATGTTGCGCGAGAGACCGGATGGTCCCTGTCGAAAGTCATGCGCCTGGAGTCAGGCAGGGTGAAGATCTCCATGACCGACCTCAAGGCACTGATCAACTTCTACGATCTGGACCCCGACAACAAGGCGCAATTGCTTCGCGCCGGCGAGGAAGCGCGCCGACAGCCGTGGTGGTACGAGTACCGCTCCCTGCTGTCGGACGGTTTTCAGTCCTACCTCGGCTACGAGGCGTCCGCGTCCGTGATCCGCAATTTCGAGGCGCTGTTCGTCCCCGGTCTGCTGCAGACCGAGGAGTACGCACGCGTCGCCCTCCAGCAGTCCGTGGTCCCGGAGAAGGAGGAGCTGCTCGACCTCCGCATCAAGCGCCAGGACCGCATGCTGAGCGAATCGTCGAGCACCGAGCTGCGATTCCTGATCGACGAGGCCGCGCTCCGACGTGTCGTGGGCAGCAGTGAGTTGATGGCGGCCCAGATCCGGCACCTGCGACAGGTGAGCGCACTGGATCACGTGAGCGTGGGGGTTGTTCCCTTCAGCAGCGGGCTGTATCCCCTGCTGCGTTCACCGTATGTCATCTTCGAGTTCGCGAAAGCCGATCAGGAACGGGTGGTGTACCTCGAGAACCCAGACGGAAGTGTCATCCTCAACAACAAGGCGATCGTCGGCGTGCAACGGAGCGTCGAAAACTATCTCGAAGCCTTCTGGGAGATCGAGAACCGTTACGCCCAGCCCATCACCGAGTGGAGCGACAATCTCCCTCAGCTCGCGGCCTAGCGGGAGGACAGGGAATTCAAAAAGGACGCCCACGCTGCGGAATCGACCGCCAGACAGGGGCCGTCGGACACTTTCGAATCCCTGACCATGACGGGACGACCCAAACAGACCTCAACGCAGTTTTCCGGCCCACTGGCGGAACTCTTCCGCCACTCCGATGTCGGATCCGGAAGGGTCACGACTCCCCCAATCCCGCACTGCAGGTACCGATGGCACAGCCCGGCCTCTGGCCGTCAGTATGACGGCAGGAGCCATGACTGCCAAGGCCGTCGAATACCGGTGATCTCGACACCCGAGAAGGGGACGGTCATGGAAAGTTGACCAAGCACATGATGTCCCGCGAAGCGGCAAGCGTCTTTTCGGCCAAGAATGCGGGGAGTTTTTCACAGCGAGAAGGGGAGCGCTCGGTCAGCCGGCAAGCATCGTCCGAGTACTCCCCCACCGCGAAGCGCCCTCGTCCACTCGATTCAACCAGGAAGCCTCATGGCAGATAGTAACGCGAGTTGTGTCACCGGCCAGAGCCACGGCTGGGCATTCCCCGTCGGCCCCCTGCCCCACCGCACGGCCGCCCGCCGAGGCGCCCAGCGAGAGCCTGGGCGGATATCGGGCTCAAGGGGAGGCACCTCATGACTCAGGCGCCGCCTCCTCCTGCCGGAGGCCTGTCGCAACGAGCCCTGCTCATCATCATCGCCTTACTGATCGGCCTTCTCACCGGCCTCGCAGCGGGCGTGCTGGCCGTGCTGCTCCACGCCACGGTCCTCGACGCGGCGAAGTGGGCGGGAGGCACCTTCATCGCCATCACGATGCTGCTGTTCAAGATCCGCGAACTCTTGCGGTGACGCACCCTCCACCTGCTGTCGGCCACTCACGAGGGCCGACAGCAGGACCGGACGGTTCTCCTCAGTGCGTGTGCCCGCCAGGAGCCGGTGCCGCGTTCTTGACCGTCAGGGGCAGCAGCTTCTTGCCCGTCGGGCCGATCTGGATGCTCGTGTCCATCTGCGGGCACACCCCGCAGTCGAAGCACGGCGTCCAGCGGCAGTCGTCGACCTCGGTCTCGTCGAGGGCGTCCTGCCAGTCCTCCCAGAGCCAGTCCTTGTCCAGGCCGGAGTCGAGGTGGTCCCAGGGGAGGACCTCCTCGTAGGTGCGCTCACGGGTGGTGTACCAGTCGACGTCGACGCCGAAGGGGGCCAGTGCCTTGTCGGCGCAACTCATCCAGCGGTCGTAGGAGAAGTGCTCGCGCCAGCCGTCGAAGCGGCCGCCGTCGTCGTAGACCGCGCGGATGACCGCGCCGATGCGGCGGTCGCCGCGGGAGAGCAGGCCCTCGACGATGCCGGGCTTGCCGTCGTGGTAGCGGAAGCCGATGGAGCGACCGTACTTCTTGTCGCCGCGGATCTTGTCCCGCAGCTTCTGCAACCGGGCGTCCGTCTCCTCCGCGGAGAGCTGCGGGGCCCACTGGAACGGCGTGTGCGGCTTGGGGACGAAGCCGCCGATCGAGACCGTGCAGCGGATGTCGTTGGAGCGGGAGACCTCGCGGCCCTTGGCGATGACCTTCGTCGCCATGTCGGCGATCTGGAGGACGTCGTCGTCGGTCTCCGTCGGCAGGCCGCACATGAAGTACAGCTTCACCTGGCGCCAGCCGTTGCCGTACGCCGTCGAGACCGTGCGGATCAGGTCGTCCTCGGAGACCATCTTGTTGATGACCTTGCGGATGCGTTCCGAGCCGCCCTCGGGGGCGAAGGTGAGGCCCGAGCGGCGGCCGTTCCTGGTGAGCTCGTTCGCCAGGTCGATGTTGAAGGCGTCCACGCGGGTGGAGGGGAGCGACAGGCCGATCTTGTCGTCCTCGTAGCGGTCGGCGAGGCCCTTGGCGATGTCGCCGATCTCCGTGTGGTCGGCGGAGGACAGCGACAGCAGGCCGACCTCCTCGAAGCCCGTCGCCTTCAGGCCCTGCTCGACCATGTCGCCGATGCCCGTGATGGAGCGCTCGCGCACCGGCCGCGTGATCATGCCGGCCTGGCAGAAGCGGCAGCCGCGGGTGCAGCCGCGGAAGATCTCCACCGACATGCGCTCGTGGACCGTCTCGGCCAGGGGGACCAGCGGCTGCTTCGGGTACGGCCACTCGTCGAGGTCCATGACGGTGTGCTTGGAGACCCGCCACGGGACCCCGCTGCGCTTCGGCACGACACGGGCGATCCGGCCGTCCGGCAGGTACTCGACGTCGTAGAAGCCGGGCACGTACACCCCGCCGGTCTTCGCCAGGCGGAAGAGGAGCTCCTCGCGGCCACCGGGGCGGCCCTCCGCCTTCCAGGCGCGGACGATCGCGGTGATCTCCAGGACCGCCTGCTCGCCGTCGCCGATCACGGCGCAGTCGATGAAGTCGGCGATGGGCTCGGGGTTGAACGCCGCGTGCCCGCCGGCCAGGACGATCGGGTCGTCCAGACCCCGGTCCTTGGCCTCCAGAGGGATGCCGGCCAGGTCGAGGGCGGCCAGCATGTTCGTGTAGCCCAGCTCCGTGGAGAAGGACAGGCCGAACACGTCGAAGGCCTTCACCGGGCGGTGGCTGTCGACCGTGAACTGCGGGACGTGGTGCTCCCGCATGAGTTCCTCCAGGTCCGGCCACACACTGTACGTGCGCTCGGCGAGGACGCCCTGCTGCTCGTTGAGCACCTCGTAGAGGATCATGACGCCCTGGTTGGGCAGACCGACCTCGTAGGCGTCCGGGTACATGAGCGCCCAGCGGACGTCACAGGAGTCCCAGTCCTTGACCGTGGAGTTGAGCTCTCCGCCGACGTACTGGATCGGCTTCTGCACGTGCGGGAGCAGAGCTTCGAGCTGCGGGAAGACCGACGCAGCGACTTCGGCAGGCATGTCGCGCACCTTCGTGGGCTGGACTGAACTGACAGGGGTGACCATCCAGACTAACGCGGTCGCGGGGTACCTCCGTACGCCGGAAGATCAGAGGTCCGCCGCACGGTCCTTGATCCCGCCCCAGAACCCGGGCAGTTCTGCCTCCACGCGCAGCGCTCGCTGTTCCTCGCGCTCGTGGAGAAGGCCGTAGGTGAAGGCGCTCTCCCCGGCGGCGTGGGCGACCGCCGACAGCTCGCGCAGGGCCTGCCGGGCCATCACGCTGTCCTGGTGCTCGCCGAGCAGGTTCTGCAGGGCCTTCATCGACGTGACCACGTCCTTGGCCGGCTTGCCCAGCACGGGTTCGGCCGCCTCCGCCGCGTAGCGGGTGCGCTTGGTCTTCTTGCGGGCATCGTGCAGCACGACGTCCCGGTCGGTGCCGGGCTCCAGGTCCGCCGCCCGCTCGATCAGCTTCGCCACCTTGCGGAAGTCCTTGCGCACGGCCTTGGCGATCGGCTTGCGGGGTTTCTTGCCGGCCGCCTTCAGCAGGGGCGGGTCGGCGATCAGTGCGTCCAGGGTGTCGAGCAGGTTCAGGTAGCGGTGGGAGTCCAGGACACCGAGGAGGTGGCCGCGGGCGCTGCCGTGCTCGGCGCTCGACCACGCGTGCAGGCGCTTCGCGACCGGGCCGCGGACCAGGCCCTCGGGCACCTCGTCGACGGCCGACGTCAGCCGCTCGGTCAGCACCTCGCGGTCCCGGTCCAGGCCCAGCTCGCCGGCGAGCCACTTGAGCTCGTCGGCGACGGGGCCGGTGACGGCCCGGTCGAGGATCTCGCCGAACGACTTGAACGTGCTGCGCAGCCGGCGGGTGGCCACCCGCATGCTGTGCACGGAGTCCTCCGCGTCGCGGCGGACGGCGGGATCGAGCTCGACGATCGCGTCCCGCTGGGTGCGCATGTAGGCGAGCACATGGTCTCCGGCGGTCACCGGTTTCCGGGCGGACGCCGGCCTGCGCCGCTTCCCCGGTGCCGTCTCCTCCAGGGCTCGGGCCAGCTTCGACGACGATGCCGACGGCCGTACGCCCGCCTTGCGCAGCCGCTTCTCCACCTTGTCTAGCAGGGCCGGGTCGCCCCCGTCGGCGAGCTCCACCTCGATCTCGGTCCACCGCGCTTCGCCGCCGCGCCCGGTGAGCCGCTCGGCGTGCACGGTGTCCACGCTCACCTCGGCGAGCAGTCGGCCGTCGGCGTCGAGCAGGTGCCGTACGTCGCGGTCGGAGCGCAGCCGGACCACGGGAAGCAGCTCGCTGTCGCGCACACGGGAGCGGACCAGCGCGGCGAGGTCCTCGGGGAGGGTGTCGGTGAGCGGGGCGCGGATCTCGTCGCGGACGTCCGGAGCGATCGGGAACTTGAGGTGCCAGCCGGCGTCGGAACCACCGGTGCGGCGGCGCAGGGTGACGGACGACGCGGCGAGGCGTTCGTCCACGGTGTCGTGGTAGGTGGCGTCGAGGTGGGCGACGCCCTTGTCCACGACGGCCGCGACCCCGGCGGCGCCGGTCAGGTCGGGAAGCCCGCCCTCGTCGGATTCGTACTTGCGCTCGATCTCGCGTTTCGTCTCCGCCATGAGACAAATCTAGTGGCTGACCGGCCGGGACAGCAGTGGTGAGCGCCCTCCGAGCGGGCGTCACGTTCAGGTCGTCAGCAGGGCCCGCATCTCCTCGCCGTCCGGGAACGGGGCGTCCTTCGCCGTCCGGGAGACGAGATACACATGGGCGTCCTCGAACTGGTGGTACGACAGCGGCTCCGGGCCCTGTCCGACGATCAGCACGTTGTGCTCCAGGCGCCAGCTGACGTACCGGGTGTCGTACCGGGGCTGCCGGACGTCGTGGTTCGGCAGCCCCAGCCGGTCGGTGAAGCGCTGCACGACGGCGGCGAAGAGGGCGTCGAACTCCGGCCGCCAGGCGCCCTCCTCGCTGGTCCAGCCGGGCAGTGGGCCCCAGCAGTCCTCGTCGAGCAGGCCGCCGTCGACCGAGTAGAGGTAGGCGAAGGGCAGATAGAGCGAACCGTCGCCGTCACACGTGACGAAGTGCCCCTGCGGGGTGACGTGGGTGGCGTCGGGGACGTCCGGTGTGTCCTCGTACGCCGGGCCCTGCACCGCCTGCGACCAGTCGGGCCAGCCGGCCTCTCGCATCCGCGCCTCGATGGCGTCGCCGTCGGTCAGGTCCAGCTCCGCCAACGCGAGGAGCCGGCTGACCAGTTCCTCGGTCACCGGGCACCGGGCCACGTACTCGCCGGACATTTCCGCTCCCCCTCCTGGGACGCTAGGCCGACATCGGCCGCTGCACCCGGATCGACTGCAGCAACCCCACCGCTATCCACACGGCGAACATCGACGATCCGCCGTACGACACGAACGGCAGCGGCAGGCCCGTGACGGGCATGATGCCGAGCGTCATGCCGACGTTCTCGAACGTCTGGAAGGCGAACCAGGCGACGATGCCCGCGGCCACGATCGTGCCGTACAGGTCCGTGGTCTCCCGGGCGATGCGGCAGGCCCGCCACAGGACGATGCCGAGGAGCACGATGATCAGACCGCCGCCGAGGAAGCCCAGCTCCTCCCCGGCCACGGTGAAGACGAAGTCCGTCTGCTGTTCGGGCACGAACTGGCCGGTGGTCTGCGAACCGTGGAAGAGGCCGGAGCCGGTCAGGCCGCCCGAACCGATGGCGATGCGGGCCTGGTTGGTGTTGTAGCCGACACCGGCCGGGTCGAGCTCCGGGTTGGCGAAGGCGGCGAAGCGGTTGATCTGGTACTCGTCGAGGATCCCGATCTGCCAGACGGTGACCGCGCCCAGGGTGCCCGCGCCGAGCAGGCCGAACACCCACCGGTTGGACGCCCCGGAGGCCAGCAGCACGCCGAGCACGATGATGACCATCACCATGACCGACCCGAGGTCGGGCATCAGCATCACGATCAGCATCGGCACGGTGGCCAGGCCGAGGGCCTGCACGACCGTGCGGTGGTCGGGGTACTGCTTGTCGCCCGCGTCGACCCGGGCCGCCAGCAGCATCGCCATGCCCAGGATGATCGTGACCTTCACGAACTCCGAGGGCTGGAGCGAGAAGCCGCCGGGCAGCTGGATCCAGGAGTGGGCGCCGTTGATCGTGGAACCGAGCGGGGTCAGCACCAGCAGGATCAGCAGCACCGAGAAGCCGTACAGGACCGGCACGGCGGTGCGCAGGCCGCGGTGGCCGAGCCAGATCGTGGCGGCCATCAGGGCCAGGCCGATGCCGGTGTTCAGCAGGTGCCGGATGAGGAAGTAGTACGGGTCGCCCTGGTTGAGCTCGGTGCGGTTGCGGGTCGCCGAGTAGACGAGGAGCGTGCCGAGCAGCGACAGGGCCAGCGCCGACAGCAGGATCGGCCAGTCGAGGCGCCGCGCCACCGAGTCACGGGCCAGCAGCCGCGTCCAGCCGGAGCGCTCGGGCCCGTAACCGGAGACCTGGAAGCTGTTCACACCGCCGGTCATGCTGACAACCTCCGGCTTCCCCGGCGGCGCCGCCGCCTTCGGGTGTTGCGGTTCTCGGGGGACGGCGGGGCCGAGGTGACCGGCTGGAGCGGGTCCGCCGGGGCGTTCGGGTCCTTCTTCTTCGCCTGGCTGTCCTTGGCCGGGTCCTTGGGGACCTTCGGGGAGGCGATGGTGCCGTCCGTCTTGATCTTCGGCAGGGTCTTCTGCGGCGTGGGCAACAGCGCCTTCTTCGCGTCGATGTCGCCGTCCTCGGAGACGCCGTACAGCGCGTTGTAGATGTTGCGGACGGCGGGGCCCGAGGCGCCGGAGCCCGTACCACCCTGGGAGATCGTCATGACGATCGAGTAGTCCTTGGTGTACGTGGCGAACCAGGAGGTCGTCTGCTTGCCGTAGACCTCCGCCGTACCCGTCTTGGCGTGCATCGGGATCTTGTCCTGCGGCCAGCCGCCGAACCTCCAGGCGGCCGTGCCGCGGGTGGCGACTCCCGCGAGGGCTTCGTCTATGCGGTCGCGTGTCTCCTGCGTCATCGGCAGCCTGCCGTGCGACTTGGGCTTGATCGGCGTGACGGTCTTGCCGTCGGCGCTGATGACGGCCTTGCCGACGGAGGGGTTGTAGAGGGTGCCGCCGTTGGAGATGGCCGAGTAGATGGTGGCCATCTGGATGGGCGTGACGAGCGTGTCGCCCTGGCCGATGGAGTAGTTGACGGAGTCACCGGCGCGCATGCGGTTGCCTTCGAGGCAGTTCTCGTAGGCGATCTTCTCGGCGTAGCTGCCGTTGCGCTTGCCCGTGCGGCACCAGGCGTCCTTGTTGGCCTTCCAGTAGCTCAGCTTCCACTGGCGGTCGGGGACGCGCCCGGTGACCTCGTTGGGCAGGTCGATGCCGGTCTCCTTGCCGAGGCCGAACTGGTGGGCCGTCTTGTAGAACCAGTCGTTGGCGTTCTTCTTCGGCTTGGTGCCGCCGTCGCGCTTCCACTCCTCGTGGGAGAGCCGGTAGAAGACCGTGTCGCAGGAGACCTCCAGGGCGCGGCCGAGGCTGATCGGGCCGTATCCCTTGGACTCGAAGTTCTTGAAGACCTGGCCACCGAGGTTGTACGAGCTGGAGCACTGGTAGGGGCCGTCGAAGGAGTAGCCCGCGTTGATCGCGGCGGCCGTCGGGACGACCTTGAAGATCGAGCCGGGGGCCGACTGGCCCTGGATGGCGCGGTTGAGCAGCGGGTAGTTGGAGCTCTTGCCGGTGAGCCGGGCGTAGTCCTTGGCGGAGATGCCGCCCACCCAGGCGTTCGGGTCGTAGGCGGGGTTGGAGGCCATGGCGACGACGCGGCCGGTCTTGGCCTCCATCACCACGACGGCGCCGGAGTCGGCCTTGTAGTTCGTGCCCGTGTTGCGGTCGTGCTGCTTGCGGGCCTCCTTCATGGCCTCGTTCAGCTGGTACTCGGCGATCCGCTGCACCCGGGAGTCGATGCTGGTGACGAGGTTGTCGCCGGGGTGGGCCGGGTCGGCCTCGGCCTGGCCGATGACCCGGCCGAGGTTGTCGACCTCGTAGCGGGTGACGCCTGCCTTGCCGCGCAGCGCCCTGTCGTACTGGCGCTCCAGGCCCGAGCGGCCGACCTGGTCGGAGCGCAGGTAGGGCGAGTTGGTGTTCTGCGCCTTCTTGATCTCCTCGTCGGTGACCGGCGAGAGATAGCCGAGGACCTGGGCGGTGTTGGCCTTGCCGGGGCTCGGGTAGCGGCGCACGGCCTCCGGCTCGGCGGTGATGCCGGGGAAGTCCTCAGCGCGCTCACGGATCTGCAGGGCCTGCTTGGCGGTGGCCTCGTCGGTGATGGGGATGGGCTGGTAGGGCGAGCCGTTCCAGCAGGGCTGCGGCGTCTCGGCGTCGCACAGCCGGACCTTCATCTGGACGTCCTTGGGCGTCATGCCCAGGACCCCGGCGAGCTTGGTGAGGACTTCCTTGCCGTCGTCCTTCATCTTCAGCAGGTCGGTGCGGGAGGCGGAGACCACCAGCCGCGTCTCGTTGTCCGCGATGGCCACGCCGCGCGCGTCCAGGATCGAGCCTCGGACGGCCGGCTGGACGACCTGCTGGACGTGGTTGCCCGACGCCTCCTTGGCGTAGGCGGCGCCCTCGCGGATCTGGAGGTACCACAGGCGTCCGCCGAGGGTGAGCAGGAGGGAGAGGACGAGGATCTGGATGACGACGAGCCGGATCTGGACCCGTGAGTTCCTGCCGGTCTCGGGAATGTTGGTCACTGCGGCTGCCTCCCCCTCTCGGTGCGCGTACGGGTGTGCGGGTGTGCGGGTGCGTCCGGGCACGGATGTGCGGATACGAGTGATGAACGACGGGCCCACGAACCGGCGTTCCTACTGGACCGACCCGTTCGGGTGAACTTCGCTGCGTTCACAGCCGCTTGACCCCCTTGATGCGCCCGGCGCGCGCCATCCGTGCCCGGGCGGCCTTCACGCGCAGCCCGTTGCGCTGGCTGCCGATCTTCAGGCCGGTGCCGCCGGAGAGCCAGCCGGAGGAGATGTCCGTGGCCTTGGCGGAGGCCGAGGTGGACTCGGCGAGTGGATCGTTGTCGGCGCGCCGGGCCAGGGCCATGATCCCCGGCACGACGAACGGGGCGAGCAGCAGGTCGTACAGGGCGGCGGTGAACAGCAGGCTGCCGAGGCCCACGTGGCGGGCGGCGGTGTCGCCGACGAGGGCGCCGACCCCGGCGTACAGCAGGGTGGAGCCCACCGCGGCGGCCACCACCACGACCATGGGGCCGGTGGCGGACTTCAACTGGCCCGACTCGGGTTTCACCAGGCCCGCGAGGTAGCCGATGACGCACAGCACGAGGGCGTAGCGCCCGGCGGCGTGGTCGGCGGGCGGGGCCAGGTCGGCGAGCAGACCCGCGCCGAAGCCGACGAGGGCGCCGCCCACATGCCCGTACACCAGCGCGAGGCCGAGCACGGTGAGCAGCAGCAGGTCGGGCACGGCGCCCGGCAGGTGGAGGCGGGCGAGGACGCTCACCTGGATCACCAGGGCGACGACGACCAGGGCGGAGGAGAGCAGGATCCGGTTGACGCGCATGGGGTGACAGCTCCTACTGCTCTTGCTGGTTCTGGCCGTCCACGGGTGCCTCGGGGGACGGCGTCACGGTCACCGTCACTGTCGGCCTGGGGGTCGGCTTGGGCTTGGGCGGGAGCACCGTGTCACGCGGGTCCTTCTTCGGGGCCGCGACGACGACACCGACGATGTCGAGCTTGGTGAAACCGACGTACGGCGTGACGTACAGGGTGCGGGTCAGGCCGCCGCCGGAGGGATCCACGCGGGACACCACGCCGACGGGCACGCCGGGCACGAACGGCCGGTCGGCCTGCGAGCCGAAGGTGACCAGGCGGTCGCCCTTCTTCACCTCGGCCTTGCCGTTGAGGAGTTCGACGCGCAGCGGGCGGTCGCCCTGCCCGGAGGCGAAGCCGAGCTCGTCGCCGGACTCCATCCGGGTGCCGACGGTGAAGTCGGGGTCGCTGGCCAGCAGGACCGTCGCGGTGTTGGGGCCGACGGTGGTGACCCGGCCGACGAGCCCCTCCCCGTTCAGGACGGTCATGTCGCGCTTGATGCCGTCATTGGCGCCGACGTCGACAGTGATGGTCCAGGAGAAGCCCTGCGCGGCCCCGATGGCGATGACCTGGGCGCCCTTGATGCCGTACTGGCCCTGACCGGCGATCTTCAGCATCTTGTCGAGCTGCTTGAGGCGGCTGCGGCTGCGGTCGTCGCTGCCGAGGCGGGCCTTCAGGGCCGCGTTCTCCTCTTCCAGCGTGGCGAGCCGGTCGTGCCGGTCACCGGAGTCGCGGATGGCGGAGACCGCGTTGCCGACCGGGTCGACCGCGGCCGAGACGCCGCTCTCGATCGGGCCGAATACCGTCGCCGCACCCTGCCGGGCACCGTCGACGGGCGAGTCCTCCCCACCGCGGATGTCCACCGTGATCAACGCGAACGCGACGGCGATCAGCAGCACCAGGAGCAGCCGGCTCTCTCGTGTGTCCCTCACGTGCGGCGGCCGTGCCCTTCCTCATAGGAATTCGGGAAGCCCCAGGGAATCCCGAGGGGCTGCTTTGTGGGAGCTTATGCAGCTGTATCAACGATCCGCCGCACGAGAGGAGATCGTCCCGTACGGCGGAATCGAAGAGTTATGTCATCTGCGCGGCTGGGCGTCCAGCACCTGCTGGAGCGCCTCGAACTCCTCGACGCACTTTCCGGATCCGAGCGCCACACTGTCCAGCGGGTCCTCGGCGATGTGGATCGGCATACCGGTCTCCCGGCGCAGCCGCTCGTCGAGGCCACGCAGCAGCGCTCCGCCACCGGTCAGAACGATTCCCCGGTCCATGATGTCGCCGGACAGCTCCGGCGGACACTTGTCGAGGGTCGTCTTGACGGCGTCGACGATCGCGTTGACCGGCTCCTCGATCGCCTTGCGGACTTCGGCCGCGGAGATGACCACGGTCTTCGGCAGTCCGGAGACGAGGTCCCTGCCGCGGATTTCGGTGTGCTCGTCGGAATCGAGGTCGTACGCCGAACCGATCGTGATCTTGATCTGCTCGGCCGTGCGCTCACCCAACAGGAGGGAGTACTCCTTCTTGATGTGCTGGATGATCGCGTTGTCCAGTTCGTCGCCCGCGACACGGATGGACTGGGCGGTGACGATGCCGCCGAGGGAGATCACCGCGACCTCCGTGGTGCCGCCGCCGATGTCGACCACCATGTTGCCCGTGGCCTCGTGGACCGGCAGGCCGGAGCCGATGGCCGCGGCCATGGGCTCCTCGATGATGTGCACCTGACGGGCGCCGGCCTGGGACGACGCCTCGATGACGGCGCGGCGCTCGACGCCCGTGATGCCCGAGGGCACACAGACGACGACCCGCGGACGAGCCAGATACCGCCGCTTGTGGATCTTCAGGATGAAGTAGCGGAGCATCCGCTCGGTGATCTCGAAGTCGGCGATCACGCCGTCCTTCAGTGGACGAACGGCAACGATGTTGCCGGGCGTGCGTCCGATCATCTTCTTCGCTTCGGCACCGACCGCGAGGATGCCACCGGTGTTGGTGTTGATCGCGACGACGGACGGCTCGTTGAGTACGATCCCGCGACCCCTGACGTACACCAGCGTGTTGGCGGTCCCGAGGTCGACAGCCATGTCACGGCCGATGAACGACATTGAGTTCCCCATCAGGATTCGTCTGGCCTTCCCAGGAGCTTTTGAGGGCTTTTCAGGTAGGCAAAGGTGGGTGCTGTGACGTGAAGGCTTCCATCGTAGACGCGCCTTCGCGAAGACTGCGGGAGGGTCTCCGCCATTGTCAGCAGATGCCGACCGCATTCGCTTCTGGAGACGGGCGTTCGGGGCCCATCGTTCCCTCGATCGCCACGCATATGCCGCAAAGCCCGGGGGCCCCGCCCCCAGACCCTGCCGTATGTGCTGGTGAGGTGCGGACGCTACGCCCGGCCGGGGAAGAAAATCTTCACTTCGCGCTCGGCGGACTCCTCGGAGTCGGAGGCGTGGATCAGGTTCTCCCGGACGATGACGCCGTAGTCGCCGCGGATGGATCCGGGGGCGGCGGCGATCGGGTCGGTCGGGCCGGCGAGCGCGCGCAGCCCCTCGATGACCCGCTCGCCCTCGACGATCAGCGCCACGACGGGGCCGGACGCCATGAACTCCACCAGCGGCTCGTAGAAGGGCTTGCCCTTGTGCTCGCCGTAGTGCTGCTCCAGCGTGTCCTGGTCCAGGGTGCGCAACTCCAGCGCGGTGATCTGCCAGCCCGCCTTGCGCTCGATGCGGCTGATGATCTCGCCGGTCAGGCCACGACGGACGGCGTCGGGCTTGAGGAGGACGAGGGTGCGCTGGCTCACGACGGGCTCCTTGGAGGTGAAGGTTGTGCGGTGGGACGAGATTACCCGGCGTGTCGGGGCGCCTGTTACGCAGCGTCAGGTGTGGACGAGCTGGCCTGGGCCGCGAATCTCGCCTTCGCCTCGTCCACCTTCCGCCCGTAGTGGACGGACGCCCACCACAGGGCCGCGAAGATCGCGCCCAGGAAGTACATGGTCGGCACGATGAACCCCGACGCGATGAGCGCGATCTGCAGCGCCCAGCCGAGGGCGACCCCGCCCGGGCGCGTCACCAGACCGCACAGCACCAGGCACAGGAACATCGCGATGCCGCTGACCGTCCACACGGTCGTCATGGACAGGTCCGGGTCCTTCATGGCGACCAGACCGGCGAACCCGATGACGAAGAACTCGCCGATCAGCGTCGAAGAACAGAGCGTGCGCACGGGACTCAGCCCCTCCCCAGGAGCAGTCGGGCCTCGCCGACGGTGATGACGGAACCGGTGACGAGCACACCACCGCCGGAGAACTCGCCCTCCTCCTCGGCCAGCGTGATGGCGGCCTCCAGGGCGTCCGGCAGCCGCGGCTCGACCTGGACGCGCTCCTCGCCGAACACCTCCACGGCGATACCGGCGAGCTCGTCGGCGTCCATCGCGCGGTGGCTGGAGTTCTGCGTGACCACAACCTCGGCGAACACCGGCTCGAAGGCCTCCAGCAGCTCCCGCACGTTCTTGTCACCGCTCGCGCCGACCACCCCGATGAGGCGGCTGAACTGGAACGCCTCCCCGATCGCCGCGGCCGCCGCCCGGGCGCCCGCCGGGTTGTGGGCGGCGTCCAGCACGACCGTCGGCGAACGGCGCACGACCTCCAGCCGGCCCGGCGACGCCACGGCGGCGAAGGCCTTGCGGACGGTGTCCAGGTCCAGCGCGTCGGCCCGCTGCGCACCGACGCCGAAGAACGCCTCGACGGCGGCGAGCGCGACGGCCGCGTTGTGCGCCTGGTGAGCGCCGTGCAGCGGCAGGTACACCTCGGGGTACTCGCCGCCGAGCCCGCGCAGCGTCACCAGCTGCCCGCCGACGGCCACCTGCCGCTCGACGACGCCGAACTCCAGCCCTTCCCGGGCCACGGTCGCGTCCACCTCGACGGCCTTCTTCAGCAGCACCTGCGCCGCGTCGACCGGCTGCTGCGCCATGATGACCGTCGCACCCTGCTTGATGATGCCGGCCTTCTCCGTGGCGATCTCGGCGTGTGTGGTGCCGAGCCGGTCCGTGTGGTCGAGGTCTATGGGCGTGACCACGGCGACGTCCCCGTCGATCACGTTCGTGGCGTCCCAGGAGCCGCCCATGCCGACCTCGACGACACCGACGTCCACGGGCGCGTCGGCGAACGCCGCGTACGCCATGCCGGTGAGCACCTCGAAGAAGGACAGCCGGTACTCCTGCGCGGCGTCGACCATCTCCACGTACGGCTTGATGTCCTGG
The DNA here is from genome assembly GCF_007655005.1 of Streptomyces tibetensis. Lineage (GTDB taxonomy): Bacteria > Actinomycetota > Actinomycetes > Streptomycetales > Streptomycetaceae > Streptomyces > Streptomyces tibetensis. The sequence goes on along the minus strand of NZ_SZVW01000009.1, from coordinate 638 downwards.
TACGTCTCGATGAACCGCTCGGGCGCGATGGGGGCGCCGTCGAGGCTGATGCGCTCGGTGATCGACTGCACGTGCGGCGAGGTGTAGCGGCCGGTGCGCAGCTCGAAGGCGCCGAGCAGGGCCTCGATCATGCGCGCTGTGGAGGTCTTGCCGTTCGTCCCGGTGATGTGGATCGACGGGTACGACCGCTGCGGCTCCCCCAGGACGTCCATCAGCGCGGCGATACGGCTGACGGAGGGCTCCAGCTTGGTCTCGCCCCACCGGGTGGCGAGCTCGGTCTCGACCTCGCGCAGGGCCTTGTCGACCTCGGGGTCGGCGGGGCGCGTCGGGATGTCGGCGTCGGGCGGGCCGCCCTGGGTGCGCAGGGTTCGGCTGCCGGCTTCGATGACGGCGAGGTCGGGGTCGCGGGTCGTTTCCTCCGCGATGATCTCGTCGAAGCTGTCGAGGGGGTCGGGCTGGTCGTCGGCGTTGTGGTCTGGAGGGAGCTCGCTCACGGGGCCAGTCTACGGAGCGGGGGTGACATCGGTCGGGGGTGGCTTGTGTCGTGGTGTGGGTGCGGGTCGCCTGTGGCTTGTCGCGCGGTTCCCCGCGCCCCCCGAAAAGCCGGTGCGTACCCCCTGAGGTACGTGTGAGGCCCC
>NZ_SZVW01000008.1 GCF_007655005.1 Streptomyces tibetensis | reverse complement strand
ATCTCGAACATCGCACCCCTTGAGCTGGGGTGTTGCGACGATCGCTAGAACTCAAGGGAGCGCCGTGTGCGGGGCCTTACGTCGAAACCGTCGAGTCATCGACTACAGCCTACGTCGGAACTGTGATCGTCGACAGGGACCCGAGTGGGGCGGCCGTGTTCGGGCAGCCTTGGAAACGGCTCGACCGGCTCCTCTCACCGGTAGACCTCGATCCTGTTGGCGTTCATGTCGGTCAGGACGCCGATGATGGCGCTGTAACGCGGCGAGGTGCCGGAATTCACCGGGAGCAGCAGGGTGTCCTGCGCGTAGATGGCGGCCTCACGCACGTTGTCGAGACTCAGCGACTGGGCCGTCCTCGACCTGATCTCGGTGCCGGCGTTGATGCGCCTGGTGGCGAGGTTGAAGTAGACGGCCAGTAGCTGCTTGCCCAGAGTGCTCTTCGGCGCGTTGCTGCCGTTGAACGCTGCCGCGGCCTCGTCGACTGACAGGGCCCCGTTCCGGTCGGTGTCGTAGCGCTGGTCGGTTGCCTGGATCCGTGCCAGGAACTCGGCCGTCCACAGTTGTTCGTGGTTCTTCCAGAACCCTTGAGACAGCGGGTCGCGAGTGGGCGGCACGGCGGTGATGGCGGTGGCGGCCGAGTCGGTGACCGGTGCGAAGGCGCAGGCGCCGCCGGCGTTCCGGTAGCTCACGGACACGGTGTCGGTGTACGTCGTCCCCGGCAGGGCCAGGAGCGTCGGTCGCGCCGTGAAGACGATCCGTTGATCGCCTGAGTCGGCCGGCAGGTCGCCCACGTTCCAGACGAGGGTGCGGGTGCCGTCGGCGTTGAGCGTCACCGAACCGGGCCTGGGGCCGGTGCCGGAATCGAGCGCCTGACTGTAGTAGACCCCGGCCGGCAGGGTGTCGGTGACCGTGACGCCGGAGGCGCCGCCGCTGCCCGTGTTCGCGTAGGTGACGGTGTACGTGAGGGGCCGAACCTTCCGACCGCTTCCCGTGCGCGAACGGATGATCCCCAAACCGGGGACGGCCAAGCGCCGTCGGTTGGGGATTCCTACCGTGCGGGACCGGGTGGTCCAGGCGTCCCTGAAGCTGGTACTGGAGCCGATCTTCGAGGCGGATTTCCTCCCGTGTTCCTACGGGTTCCGCCCGAAGCGCCGGGCTCACGACGCGCTCGCCGAGGCACACCACTTCGCCAAGAACTCCTATGAGTGGATGGTGGAGGGGGACATCGAGGCGTGCTTCGACTCGATCGACCACACGGCCCTGATGGGCCGGGTGCGTCGTCGAGTGGGAGACCGGCGCGTCCTTGACCTGGTGAAGGCGTTCTTGAAGTCGGGCATCCTCAGCGAGGGTGGCCAGTCCAAGAACACCGATTCCGGCACTCCGCAGGGTGGAATTCTCTCGCCGCTGCTGGCCAACATCGCCCTGTCGGTCCTCGATGAGTTCATCGCGGCCGGGCCGGGCGGGCCGAACTCCACGCAAGGCCAGCGGGCCCGGCGACGTCGCCAGAACCTCCCCAACTACCGGCTGTTCCGGTATGCGGACGACTTTCTGATCGCCGTGACCGGGACCCGCGAGCAGGCCGAGGACATGCGCACCCAGGTGGCGGAAGTACTCGCCCCGATGGGGCTGCGTCTGTCAATGGAGAAGACGGCTATCACTCATATTGACGAGGGGCTGGACTTCCTCGGGTGGCGCCTCCAGCGTCACCGCAAACGCGGGACCCAGAAGCACTACGTCTACCTCTACCCCTCCAAGAAGGCACTCCAGGCCGTCAAGGAGAAGGTCAAGACGGTGTGCCGACAGGACACGAACCTGCCGCTGGCAGTCGTGCTGCACCAGCTCAACCCGGTGCTGCGGGGCTGGACGGCGTACTTCCGGCACGGGGTGTCGTCCGCGACCTTCCAGTACCTGTCGGCCTTCACCTGGCGCCAGGTCTTCGGATGGCTTCGGCGCAAACACCGCCGATCCAACTGGAAGAGTCTGCGCCGTCGCTACTGCGCGGGCCGATGGTGGCCCGCCGACGACGAGGTCATCTTGTTCAGGTGCGCCAAGGTGCGGACCAACCGCTATCTGTATCGCGGGAACAAGATCCCCTCGCCTTGGCCGAACGGGACCACGATGGCAGCGGCCGTCTGAGAGGGCTTGTGGAGAGCCGGATGCCTGGAGATCGGGCACGTCCGGTTCGGGAGGCGGCTCGGGGAAACCCACTGGTGGAAACACCAGCAGGGCGCGTGAGTCGACCTCACACGTTGGCGGAGGAGGCAGGCCATACGGGTCCGGACCGGATCCACCGTCTGCTGAACAAGACCGACTGGAACGCTGACGACGTCCTGGACGACGTGCGCGGCTACGTGGTCGAGCACCTCGGTGACCCGGAAGCGGTCCTGATCGTGGACGACACCGGCTTCCTGAAGAAGGGGATACGGTCGGCGGGGGTTCAGCGGCAGTACTCAGGCACCGCGGGCAGGACAGAGAACTGCCAGGTCGGCGTGTTTCTCGCCTATGCCGGCCCGCGCGGCCGCACGCTGATCGACCGCCGTCTGTATCTGCCCACGTCGTGGACCGATGACCGCGAGCGGTGCCGCCGGGCCGGCATCGAGGAGTCGACCGGGTTCGAGACGAAGGTCGCCATGGCGAAGGCCATGGTCCGCCGCGCGATCGCGGAGCGGATCCCGTTCGGCTGGGTGACCGCCGATGCCGCCTACGGGTTCTCCAAGGGCTGGCGCTACGAGCTCGAGCAGGCGGACGTCTTCCACGTCCTGGCCACCACCCGGCACGACACCGTGGTCACCCGCCACGCCCTCAACCACCCCGTGCACGACCTGTTCCATGGTCTGCCCCGGCAGAAGTGGAAGCGTCGCTCGTGCGGAAACGGCGCCCACGGGCCGCGGGTGTTCGACTGGACCAGGGTCGAGGTCCGGCCCTGGCACCGCCAGGACCGCCGGCACTGGGTGATCGCCCGCCGCAGCGTCAGCCGGCCCGACCAGGTCTCCTACTACATCGCCTACTGCCCCGCGTCGACCACGCTGGACCAGCTGATCCGCATCGCCGGCTCCCGCTGGGCGCTCGAGGAATGCTTCCAGACCGCGAAACAGGAATGCGGCCTGGACGACTACCAGGTCCGACGCTACGACGGCTGGCACCGCCACATCACCCTCGCCATGGCCGCCCACGAGAGCCTCACCGTGCTGCGGGCCCGCGAACTCGAAGCCGGCAAAGCAGAAACGGATCCTCCCAGCTCATACCCCTCACACTCCCCGAACTCCGCCGCCTGATCCACCGACTCACCCACCGCCAACCAGCACCCGTCGAGCACGTCCTGCACTGGTCCCACTGGCGCCGCCGCAGACAACACCAAGCCCGCACCAGCCACTACAAACGACGCGGCCACACACCACCAGAAACCGAACCACCATCACACAAAACGCCGTTGCAGTACTAGACGTCATCTCATTTGGTGAGTCTGCGTAGCAGATGAGAGTGCAGGCGATGCTGGTGAAAGCGAGGAAGTGGTCGGCCTTACGTTCGTAGCGTCGGTGGAGTCGTCGGCAGCCGGCGAGCCAGGACATGGTGCGCTCAACGGTCCAGCGGTGGCGGCCCAGCCGCTGTGAGGACTCGATCCCTTTGCGGGCGATGCGGTGGGTGATGCCGCGTCCGCGTAACCATCGCCGCAGGTGAGGGTAGTTGTAGCCCTTGTCGGCGTGAAGCTTGCCCGGCTTACGTCGCCTGCGTCCACGACGGGAGCGGATCGGCGGTATGCCCTTGACCAAGGGGCCCAGGGCCTGGCTGTCGTGCAGGTTCGCGCCCGAGATTCCGACGGATATGGGCAGGTCGGTTCGCTCGGTGATCAGATGGATCTTCGAGTCGTACCTGCCCCGGTCCACAGGATTCGGACCTGTCAGGTCCCCCTTTTCAAAGCCCGCATGTTCACCGAGTCGATCGCGCAGCGGGTCCAGTCCAGCTCGCCGCGGGCGCCGAGCTCGTCGAGCACCACGCGGTGGAGATTGGCCCACACCCGGGCCTTCGACCATTCGCTGAATCGCCGATGGGCTGTTACCCCTGACAGCCCGAACGACGCTGTCGGCAGCTGCTGCCACGTGCAGCCCGACGTCGCCACGAACACGATCGCCGCCAGCACCTCCCGGTCATCATGCCGGCGCCGACCACCCCCCTGAGGTCGCAGCGGTGCCTCCGGCACCACCCGCTGAAACAGCTCCCACAACTCATCCGGCACCAGCCGCTCAACAATCCCCATGACCTGTCCCGCCTACGCCTTGCTTGAGCAAGTGGCTTCAGTCCAGGTCGCCTGGAGGTCACGGCAGACAAGGGTGAGGGTGCCGTCCCAGCAGGCAATCTCGTGGCTGCAGCCGTCCCCATGAGGCAGGATCTCGTCCAGAATCACTGGCCCGAGGTCCGTTCCCCGGTCCTCGTCGACGGGATCGATGACGAAGCTGGACACCCCTGCGTAGCGGATCAGCAGGTCCTGGTCGTGCTTCCAACAGTTGTGCTGGAACTCGACCTCCATCTCCTCACCGCCGGCACCCCGGACAGCCCGGAGCATCAGGTCCCTCACACATCGCCTGCTGCTGAAGTCGTAGTGGTCCGTGTCCGTGGCGAAAGCCCAGGCGCCTGGCGGCAGGTCACCGGAGATCGTGGGCAAGTGGCTCAGGTAGCGTGCCGGGTCCAAGATCCCTGACAGGTCGCCGACCTGCGCATCGAGATTGACGTACTCCATCTGCCTTCGCCCCCCGCTCACGACTTCCCACTGGTCGACGAATCGTCGGACAAGCTTCACTTACTGCTCCGCCCCATTCAAAGGACTCTCTTGCCTGCCAAGGCATCGAGTAGCTCGATGGCCTCACAGCGACTCAACACTTCATGAAATCGCTCATTGCGGAAGCTTCGCAGGCATGCATAGCAGCTGCTCTCCGGGCCACACTCGCAGGCGCTCACGCGGGAGAGTGCGGCCTCGACAACCCGGTCGAGATGATCTCCGATCCTGACCACGTTCCCCGCGCCGCCCGGCGTGGTGTCGAAGAGCAGCAGCAACGGCATCCCGTCGGTTCCCGTGTGGACCGTGCCGTCGATGTCGTCACGGCTGATCTCCAGATGGGCGGCCGCGCCTTCCAGCAAGGCGTAGACGCCGGAACGGAGGCGCTCCTGCGGTGCTGAGAGGGCGGTGAACGGGTCGAGGTGGATCTGGAGGAAGTCGGTCTGGTAACGGTGCGCGAGGGAGACGACCCGCAGTGGGCCGCTGCACTGGGCCTCCTTCAGCAGATGCGGATGGCCCGCACGCCGGTTTCCCGCCCGGGCGTGCGGACGGCCCCAGCCGCACCAGTCACAGATCTCGTAGCCGGCGCCGCCCGGCCCCTCCGAAACGACGACCATCTCGCCCCGAGCTCCCGCCGACCAGGCCGTGGTGTGACCGGAGGGGAACGCCGTCACCCCGTCCCGCACGTCGGCAGTGGCGGTGGACATGTGGACATCGCCGTACCAGGACCTACGCGGCGGGGTCTGTCCCGGCCGGCGCTGGGGTCCACGTGCGGCCACGAAGCCGTAGACGGGCTCGATGTACCGGCGCGGCGCGGCGGTGGACACGGCGCCGCAGGCGGTACACGTGGGATCCACGGCCTCGGTGGCCTCCCTGTAGCGCCCACAGGTGCCGCACACCGTGTAATGACGGCTCACCAGTTCGCGGTCGGGCAGGCGGTAGACGCCCGCCGAGGACCACAGCCGACCGCCGGCCACGATCTCGGCACCCGGCGCGTACTCGTGGACAGCGGCACTCAGGTCGCGGGTGAGTTCGAGCTGGCCGGCGACGGCGCCGCCGTCCTGCGGGATGCGCAGTTCGACGGTGTCCACGGGGAATCCGTACTTGGGCAGCACGTTGCGGTTGGCGAGGACTCCGAGCAGGTCGCGCTTCGTCAGGTTGTGAATGACCTTCTGGTACACATCCGCCAGCCGGTACTTGCGAGCGGCGGCCGCTTGGTCACGCCGTTCGCTGTAGGCGGTGACGTCCTGATCGAGAATCTGCTGCGCGGCCCTCAGGAGACGGTCCAGTTCGCCGACCCAGGCGTCCGACGCCACGCCGATCTCGTCCTGGACGGTGACAGGAAGAACCCGACGCAGAGAAGCGGTGACGCTTCCGGGAACGGGCGTCAGCCAGTCGTGCACTGCGTGGGCGGCGATCTCACCGGTGGTGTCGTCGGGCAGGAAGAACTCGCCTGCCGTACGCCAGACACGGCCCCTTTCCTCCTTCATGGCGCGGAGGAAGGCGGCGAGGGCGATGGAGTGGGCGTGACGGCGGTCGATGCGGACGTTGTCGACGGGGACGATCGGGGCCCGGACCTCCCCGGCGATCATCCGCTGGGGTTCCGCGTACCGCGAGAGGTCGTGGGGGCGTCGCTGGGCGTAGGTGAGGACAAGGGCGGCGGCGTCAGCGCGCCGCCCGGCTCGTCCGGCCCGCTGCACGTAGTTGGCCGTGGAGGGTGGCATGTTGCGCAGGACAACAGCCTGCAGCTCGCCGACGTCGACTCCGAGTTCGAAAGTCGTTGAGCAGGAGAGGGCATTGATCTGCCCGCGGACGAACTCGCCCTGGATCTCAGCGGCCTTCTCGCCGGTCCACTGCGCGGTGTGTTCCTGGGCCCGCAGCGGTACGGGGTCAAAGGAAAGGTAGAGGCGGCGGAGGTGACCGTCCGACTCGTCGGTGGGCTTGTACTCCTCGAGACGGCCGGTGCAGCGCAGTGTGGGGCAGACGCCCCTGACGGATACGGCAACCACGCGGCGGCAGCGGTCACAGGCGTGGAGCGGTTCGCTGTCCGCGGTGACGGGCCGCAGCCGGAGCCAGGCGTGGTCGAGTCGGCGGACCGCGCCGATCCCGGGCTGGCTCTCCCCCGGCAGCCATTCGGCGAGGTGCCCGGTGGTCAGGTCGGTCCACAGGCGGTTCAGTGTCTCCAGTGCGGCGGCTCGCCGGTCACCCGGGTGACCGAGTGCGTCCAGCACGCGCTCCAGGTAGTCGACACGACGGTTGGAGACGCCCGCAGCGCTGGGCAGCCAGCTGATCACCTTGCGTGCCGCGTCGGACCCTTTGGAGCGGACCCACACGGGTCCGCGGCGGGGGGCGAACGCCTCGTCGCCCGCGTCCACGTCCTCGGGCATGGTGAGGGCTCCCTGGTTGCGCACGGTGCGCAGCAGTTCCTGCACCAGCCACCAGGCGTCGTCGTCCGTCAGACCGAGGGAGGTCAGGGCGGAGGGTGGCTGCCAGAAGGGCTCGCGGTCGAGGTCGACACGGAGCAGGCCGACGCCTTCGAGTGACTGGCGGTCGTCGAGGCTGAGTACTTCCTGCATGGCCCACAGGGCGACCTCGCGCTGCTTGGCCTGCCGGGAGTCGGTGCGGCGGAAGACTCCGGCGCGGTCGGCGGCGCGCACCGTGTGGGCCACGAGATCGTCGATGTGCAGCGGCTCGTCGGGATCGGGGCAACCCTTCAGAGCGGCCTGTGTCATCAGGCGCCGGTGCTGGATGCGCGTATAGGAGTCTTCGAGGTGGGGGGCGAAGTACGCGGCGGCCTGCCGGCTGTCGCTGAAGAACAGGAGCTTGCGGCCCTGCCCGGGCAGCACGGAGGCGGGGCCTTCGGTCGCCGGGGGCAGCGCCTGGTAGAGGGCGGTGCCCAGGACCGAGGCCGCGGCCTCGTTGCCTGTTTCGAAAAGGCGGATCATGCCGTGGCCACGGGCGCCACACGCCAGGCAGGAGGCCGGGGTCCCCTCATGGGTGTCGAGCTGGTGGACGCGGCGCAGCTCGGTTCCCTGGCACGCGTGCGTCGTGCAGGCCGCCGTTCCGGCGGGGTGCACGGCCGCGCAGCGGGTGCACAGTCGGCGCTCGCTGAGACCGCCCTTGGTGCTCTCGCCGAGGGTTTCGTCGTCCTCGTCGACGCCGGCGCCCGCATCGTGCCCGTCCAAGAGCAGCCAGGTGTGGGGCTTGTCGGGAGACTTGCGGTGCACGAGGCGGGACCGTCCCCCCGGCCCGTCAAGGCTGCCGTGCAGGTGAACGGCACCGCAGCGGCGACAGGCGCCCAGTTCGAAGGAGGGGCGGGCGCAGTGCGGGCAGGTCTCGTGGCGGGCCAGGTCGAGGTGGGGGCCGGCCGGGTCGAGGCAGGTGAAGGCTCCTTCGGTGGCGCGTGCGAAGAAATGGTACCGGGCAGAGAGGACGGGGGCGCCGGCCGGGTCGAGGCAGGTGAAGGCTCCTTCGGTGGCGCGTGCGAAGAAATGGTACCGGGCAGAGAGGACGGGGGCGCCGTCGGTGTCGGTCGTCTGACTGGCGAGCTGGATGAGCGCGGTGACGGCGGCCGGTCCCACCGGGTCGCCGGGGAAGACGGTGTGGGCAATGTCGCGCACGGGCCGGGGTCCTTCGGCGAGGGCTCGGCGCAGGGCTGCGGTTCCGGCTTCGGCGGCGAGGGCCGCCGCCGGGGTGGTGGTGGCCAGTCCGTGCATGCGTGCGGCCGTCACGATTTCGGGGCCGGGGTCGGCCGCGGTGGCCAGGCGCAGGTATTCGGTGGGCGGCAGAGGCCCCCAGTGCGGGCCGTCGGGTGTGCCCACCCGGGTCGCGGTGACGAGGTCCTGTGCGGCCAGGTCGTCGGCGTCCCAGTGGAAGGGGACGTCGAAGAGTGCCTGGGCGAAGGCGGTGACGGCGGCCGGGTTCTCCTCCGCGCCGACGGTGGCGCTGGTGGCGATGGCCTGGATGTCGCGTCCCTGGCCAACCCGGTCCTTCAGCCGGCGGAGCAGCATGGCGAGTTCGGCGCCGCGCGCCCCGTCGTAGACGTGGGCCTCGTCGACGACGATGAACCTCCAGCCGCCCGCGTGCCCCCCTTCGAAGAGGTTCATGTCCAGGGGACGGAGCAGCAGGTATTCCAGCATGGCGTAGTTGGTGAGCAGGATGTGAGGTGGCGTGGCACGCATCTCGCGGCGACTGAGCAGTTCGTTGGGCAGGCGTGGCTCGCCGGGGTTGAGCTGTTCGAAGGTGTCGGCGGCGCGACGCGGGTCGTCCTTCGTGTCGCCGGTGTAGCGGCCGAACGTGATGTGGGGTGCTGCGGCCAGCAGTCGGCGCAGTCGCTTCATCTGGTCGTTGGCCAGTGCGTTCATCGGGTACAGCAGCAGGGCACGGATGCCGGGGCCGATGGTGCCGTGGGCGTGTTCGGCGGCGAGTGTGTTGAGGATGGGCAGCAGGAAGCTTTCCGTCTTGCCCGAACCCGTGCCTGTGGCGACTACCAGGTTGCGTCCGGCCACGGCCTTGCGTAGTGCCTGCTCCTGGTGGCGGTACAGGGGGCGGTCGCCGGGCAGGGCGGAGCCCGTCAGCTGCCGGAACGCCGGATGCAGCACGCCCTCGCCGATGAGCTCGTTCAGGGTGGCGCCCGGCGCGTACGCCGGGGTGGCTTCCAGCAGGGGGCCCTTGGTGAGCAGTGGGCTGGTGTCGATGGCATGGGCGAGTGCCTCGGCGAGACGGGGTTCACGCAGGGGCAGCAGCGAGCGCAGATATCGGCGGTAGGTGTCGCTGATCAGCGCGGATGTGGCGAGTGGGTCGAGGCTGTGCAACGGACTGGCTCCGAAAGGCGCGGCGGGCGGGGCATGGGCGAAAGAACGGCGGCTGCGGCTGGTGCGGCCGGTCCGCATCGGCCGGGACGGTTGTCTCCGGCGGGGCTCAGCCGGTGGCCTGTACGGCCTCGGCGGTGACCAAGCATTCCGCGAGGGCGAGGTCGACGGCGGTGAGGTCGGGCGCGTGGGCGGCGACGGACGTCCACAACGGCCGTACTCCCCGCTCCAGCTTGGCTGCCCGCACGTCTCCGGCCGCGGCCAACCGGGCGATCAGCGCACACCCGAGGGAGAACTGGGGCACCCGCATCCATGCCTCTCCAGGGCCGTGCAGCGGGCCGGGTTCGCGGTCGCGGAACGCCCGCGCCAGCAGTAGGTGCCCGTCGTCGAGGAAGATCGTGACCGCGTCAAGCCAGTCGCCGCACTCCTCGCGCACGGCGAAGTACTGGAGGGTGCGCCGGTCACGGAACGCCTGCCAGGCGGCTTCGGCCCGGGTGTCGGTGTCCAGGAGGCCGCGCGGCACGACCCGTGCGGTGCGCCACACGGCCTGCTGCTGCATCTCGGGGAGCTCGTCCAGGGCCCGGGCGTGGGCGTCGAACCGGCCGACGGTTCGGCTCGGGTCCTCCTGGCCGGCCAGGAGGACCGGGCCGACATCACCCAGGAACTGCCCGACCTCGTTGAGGAGTTCTGCCTCCTCCGGATACAACTCGTCGATTTCGTAAGCCGGGTTGTCGGACAGGTACGGCAACAGCGGTGCGGTGAGCAGCAGCGCGCACAGCGGGGCCCGCCGCCAGACGGGGCGTACGGCGGCCGGGTCAGTGACCTCCAGGATGCGCAGGGCGGCCAGGCCGCTGCCCACCAGCCCGGCGGCGAGCTCACCGGAGCGCAGGGCAGAGTCGGCCGCTCCCACGAGGGCGTCGGGGCCGGCGTCGCCCAGGGCGTGCAGGCACTCGGCCGGTGCGGTCTCCTTCGCTCCGCACGCCTGCAGGTCCCTGCCGCGGGCGGCCACGATCCACTGGTACGGGATGGCCTCGGCGCCCAGGGGCAGCGTGCCTCGGCCTGCCAGGTACTCGGTGGTCCTGGCCGCAGCGGCGCCGTCGGTGATCTCGGATGTCCGGGGGGACCGGCGCAGCACCAGGGTGTCGCGGTCGCGCAAGCGGGGCCAGGCGGGTGCGGCGCCGGACGTGGCGTTTCCCGCGCGCAGGGTCACGACGAGCGGGCCGGCTGACCGCCAGGCGGCGGGCAGCGGGATGCGGCCGCTCTCGTCGACCGGCAGGGTCAGCGGTTGCTGCCACGGGGCGAGAACCGTGTGGAGCTGGGCGGTCAGCTCCCCTGGGTGACGCAGCCCTCGCAACAACAGTCCGGTGCCGTCCGGTACGACGTCTTCCGCGATGGGCTGCGTGCGGACGGTTGCCACATGGACGCTCTGCCCCGCGACCAGCAGCTGCAGTTCGGCCTTGGCGCAGTCGTGGACGGTGTCCGTCAACGCGGCCAGTGCATAGCGCAGGTCGCCCTTGCGGGTCCGGGTACGTCGTTCCGGCCGCAGGGTGTGCAGGCTCGCCCCCTCGACGATCAGCGCTAGTTCGGGAGTCACTGCCACCGCCTGCTCCGGCAGACGCACGGTCAGGGCGCTGTCCCGCACCAGGTCGGCCGCGTCGATGTCGAGCGGCCGGACGGACCAGGAGAGGGGCCGGCCGTCGAGCTCCAGGCGGACTTCGGAGTGCGGGACGAGGGCCTGGACCTGGTACTCGTTTGTTCCGTTGCTCAGTACGAGCCCTTTGGTGATCTCGTACGGGGCCAACCGGACCGCGCTGTCGGAGGCGGTGACGCGTCGGTTGGTGCGCAGGTCGAGCCGCGCCGGCGCGAGTCCGCCGTTCGGGGCGAGCAGGCGCCATTCGGCAGAGGGCTTGGCCTCGACGCCCTCGGCGAGGAAAGCGGTGAGCCGGCGCCTGCCCCGCTGCCGGCCGGGGCGGTGGACGAGGAGTTCGTACGGGCCGAGCAGCGGGCCGGGTACGTGCTGCCAGGGGTCCAGAAGGGCGCCGGGGGTGCCGGTGAGGCGGGCCAGGGGTTCCTCGTGGCCGGGGCGTCGAACCTCGACCTGCCAGTGGTCTGTCTCGGCCTCACCCGGGCGGCGTCGGAGTCGGAGCGCGGGCGGTCGGTGCCACACCGGTGCTCCGTCCTCGCCGGTGAGCCAGGGAAGTGTCGCGCCGCCCTCCCATCCGAACGACCGGCCGACGGCCACGTCCAGCCAGCTGTCAGGGGCGGCCTGGGAGGTACGGATGCGCGTCACACCTGCCAAGGACACCTTGCTCAGGGTCCAGCCGCTCCAGCCGTACGGGGTCGGCAGTTCGACGGCAGCGGCCCCACCGCCCTCCGTCTCCACAGCACCCACATGCAGCAGGTGGATCTCGGCCGCGGGCAACGGCTCGTCCAGGGGAATCCGGTGGCCGTCGGAGGCGAAGGCCAGCAGAGCGGTGTGCGGGTCGACGACGTCCGACACATGGGTGGCTCCCGCCGGGTCGGTGGCCTCGATGCGCCGGACGGGGCCGGGCAGGACCCAGTGCGGTGGCGACACGGTGAACGAAGTTCCGTCGGCGGCCAGTTGCCAGGTCGCTGCCTCTCGACGGCTGGACAGCGTCAGCAGAACGCTGCCCCCGCCGGGCCCGAGCCGCAGCTCCGGAGGAGTTGACGCGACCCGGGGTCCAGGATCACCCGGAGGAATGTGCACCGGATCCGCGGCGGTCGACGGGTGCCAGGTCCAGCCCAGCGAGCGCGCCGCCTCCTGTGCGGCCGCGATCCACCGGGCGTCCGCCGTAGGCGACGCATCCGGGACGCCCCGAGGTCGGCCGAGTTCGGGACGCGCCGCGACCACACGCGCCCGCGCGTCGAACAGCAGTTGCACGAGACCGGGCGCATCACCCTGCTCGCCGTGGGCTACGGCGTGGACGGTGCAGGCGGGCCAGCGTGCGAACACGGTGTCCTGCGGCAGATCCGACCGGTCGGCGAGCAGCACGTAGGCCACCAGTGCTTCCATGACGAGACTGATCCGCCGGACGACGGACTCCGGCCCGCCGACGGCCGCCGGCTCCCCCGCCTCGCGCCACGCCCGCTCACAGTCGTCCAGCAACCGCGCGGGATCCACCAGCATGCTTTCCTCCCCCACCGGTCCGCACTTCCTTGCAGTAGCGACCGGCTGATGTTTACCTTTTTACCATTCCTTCACGCCGGAACCACAGAGATCCCACGGACGAAAGAGGATGCGGCCGACAGACGTGACGCGTTGTCAGTGCCGCGTGGTTGCATACGTACGGGCTGGTTGTTGCACAAATCTTCAGTACATCGGGGGCACGTCCATGACGACGGATGTCGAGGCCGGAACACCGGCCGCGTTGCACGCGGAACTTCTGGCGGCGGCAGGCCCGGAGCGCGTCCTTACTCTGATGGCCCTGCGGCGACTGCTGGTCGGCGCGGACAGGACCGTGCTCGTCGAGGCACTGGGCCGGGTCGTACGGGAGGGCGTCACGCTTCCCGCCAAGGTGGCAGCCTCGTTCGGCGTGCCGGTCGGCGCTTCTGTGACGTCGTCCGATCCTGACCGCCCTACGCCCGCACGCTCTCCGAACGAAGCGCCCGTCACCACCTGGCTCCCCGCCATACCGGCCCAGAAGGCGCCCGGGCCACGCTTCACGATCGAGTTGGGCCCGGACAGCCGGCTGGATCTGACCGCGCTGATGATACGAACCCTGCGCCCGGACGCGCCCCCGCCCGCATCGGTGCCGAAGCCCCCGCCGCGCGCTGCCGCCGATGCGGCCGACGCGGCCTTCGAGGACTCCCCCGCAGGCCGGCCCGTGTTCAACTCGTTGAAGTACTACCGCAAGGTGATCGGCAAGTACCCGCTGCTCTCCCGAGAACAGGAGGCGGAAGCGGCCCAGGCCATCGAGGCGGGGCTTCTGGCGCGCGAGCGACTGGACGAGGCCGGCAGGAAGATCGCCCCCAAGCTCCGCCGCGAGCTCGAGCAGCTCGTCCTGCTCGGCGAACAGGCCCTCACGGAGTTCGTCCACGCGAACCTCCGGCTGGTGGTGAGCGTCGCCGTCAGATACACCGGTCGCGGGCTGGACCTCATGGACCTGATCCAGGAGGGCAACGCCGGCATGGTGCACGCGATCGAGATGTTCGACCATCGCAAGGGCTTCAAGTTCTCGACGTATGCGGTGCAGTGGATCCAGCAGGCGATCCGGCGAGCCATCGCCGACCAGAGCCGAACGATCCGGCTTCCGGTGTATGCGCACGACGTGGTGGCAGCCCTACACAAGGCCGCGCGGGAGCTGGGACACGAGGCTCCGGCCGGCGCCCTCCCGGCGGTGGCCGCGCGTGCGGGGGTGGCGCCGGACAAGGCGGCCGCCCTCCTGTCACAGGTGCGCCGCACCGTCCCGCTCGAGGAGCTGACCGAGGCGATTGGTGACGACGCGCTGCACGAGGAGGCGGACCGTGGCATCCGGGGACCGCACTGGGCCGAACCCGACACGCACTACAGGGACATGTCACCGGAAGAGGTTCATGCGCTACTCAACTGCCTCACTGAACGGGAACACCGGGTGATGACCCTTCGGTACGGGCTCGACGGCGGGGTCGAACTTACCCTCGACGCCATCGGATGGGACATGGGTGTCAGCCGGGAACGGATACGCCAACTCGAATCCAAGGCCTTGGCGAAGTTGGAGGGACAGATCCACAGGAACCGAATCCGCACCACCCGCCCGGTCGGCGCGCCGCCGTCTGCTGCCCGACGCGTGAACAGGAAGGTATACCCACCGGGAATCATCGTGGTCGGCCACCAGACGATCCACATCAACGCACAGTGGTGCAGGAAGACTGTCACCGTCCTGATCGAGGACGACTGGTTCCGGGTCGTCGACGGAGGGCACCAGATCGCGGCCGTTCCCCGGCTTCACCTCACGGGGTCCGGCCCGATCCACGGCAGCAGCGACTGACCCACGTCGCCGCCTCACCCCGGCAGGAACTCGCTGCCCCGTCCGCTGTACGACACATACAGCGCTTCCCGGGCCCGGGTGCAGGCCACGAAGAGCAGGCAGCGTTCGGCCGCCAGGTCGGTGGCATGCTGGATGCCGTCCACGTCGGCCGTCGTGACGGCCGGAGGGAAGGGGAAGGCGCTCGCCGTGGCCCCGGTGACGGCCACGCACCGGTACTCCAGTCCTTTCATGCTGTGCAGGGTCGACACCCGCACCCCGACCGCGCTGTCCGGTTCGCCGTCCCGTACCCGGACCACGGGGACGCCGGCCGCTGCGATCCGGTCGGCAAGCTTGCCCGTCAGGGTGTTGAAGCGGGCGCGGACCGCGATGTCCGAGGGGGCGATCCCCGCGCCGTGACCGGCCAGCGCAACCTGGCTCTCGCCCCCTGACTCGACGGCTGGACGAACATCGCCCGCAGGACTCCACCACCACAACCGCAGCCCCGCTTCCTGGCCTGACTGTCCGCGCACTTCCTACCCGGCGGCTGGCTCGGACCTCGCCTTGCGGCGTGGGATGAATCGACGCCATCCGCGCTTAGCGAGCCTCTCCGCCTCCCACGCGGCCCGCTCTTCGCTGAGTGCGGTGACTCCGGGGAGGCTACAGAGGCGCACAGCCACTTCTTGCATAGCGGGGGCAAGCTTGCTCCCTGCGCGGTCAAGGTAGAAGAGCTGAGTGTCGTACTTGCTGCTGGGCTTGGGTAGTCGCTCCCCCCGAGCTATAGCCGCGAGGGCGTCTAAGGCGTCCTGAATCCACACGTTCTGCCTGTCACGTGGTGAGCCCCCTGCGTCAACATCCAGAGATCTTCAGTACACGCCAGGTTCTCGATGACCCTCTTCCTGAGCTTGGCATGCCTCAACAGGACCGCCTCGCTCTCAAGTAGCAAGCAAGCCCTCGCGACCTCCTGCGGCCTGGCCCGGCTCTCCCGCTGCTCGACGAGCTTCCGATGAAGTTCCTTCATGAGCGCTATGTCGTCGGCCTGGTGCTGATGCTTGCGGCCATAGCTCTCCTGAGCGACGTGCGCGAAGTAGCCGACTGGTCCGATAGCGAAAGCAGTCACGACCGCCACCAGAATCTCGTTCATGAGACCGCAGTATCACGTAGACGCCACCTCGAAGGAGGGCGTGACCGATGGGTAACCACGGACCCGTACCGAACCGAGAAAGAGACCTCGCGCGCCCTCGGTCACGCAACGGCACCGACTATCAGGCAGTAATCAAGGGCGAGATGCGCCCGGTCAAGGTGCCAAACGCTGACCGTGAGTGGCTCCCAATCGCTCGCCGGCCGTGTGAACCTGCTGGCTACACCGCATCCTCTCGTTGCAACGACGGTAGAAGGGATGGACGCGATGACCGCCTCTCAGGCGTTCTCGTCATGGATCCGTGCACCCAGATCCTCCGCCCACGCCAGCGCCCACGCCTTGAGTTCTTCGATCTGCCGGGAGGTGAGCCCGTACGCGGTGTAGTCCTCATCCTCGTACCAGTCCGCGCCGACGAGCCGGTCCCGGAGGTCTTCGAGGCTGAACTCGTCGTGGGCGCGACGGCGGCCCAGGGATTCGAGGTCGGCGGTGGAGCGGTGGCGGGAGGCAGCCTGGACATCGATGAGGTCGCGGACGGTGCCGCGGTCGGCGAGGGCACGGACCTTCGTGCCGATCACGTCGTCAAGGGAGAGAACGGGGCCGTAGGGGGTCTGGGCGGGCGGAGCCCAGAACGCCTCCTTGAGGACGTCGACCTCGCACTCCTCGCCGGTGTCCGGATCGGTGACGAGGAACCGGCCGCTGAGCGGATCGGTCTGGACGTGCGTGGTCCGCCATCCGCGCGCGCTGAGACCTGCTGTGAGTGAAGCGATGATCTCCTGCATCGGGGCGGGATTCTCAGTGGCGACGTCGAGGTCACGGCTGAAGCGTTCTACCAGGCCGTGGGCCTGCACCGCGTATCCGCCGGTGAGGACCAGAGGGTAGGGGGAGCCGAGATCGAGGATGTCGGCGAGGAGACGCTCGTGGAGCGGAGTGAGCTTCACGCGGCGGTTGTGTCGGCCGGAGCGGTGCGGAGCAGCTCGGGGAAGGCGTCCTCCCAGACCTCGCGGATGTAGGGACTGATCAAACGCCGCAGCACGGGCCACTGCTCGATGAGCAGCCGGTGGTGCAGGAGGGCCACCAGGTCCTCACTCAGTCCTTCGGCGAGGACGGTCCGGTAGAGCGTCATGCGGGACTTCGGACGGTCCAGGCTGTAGCTCGTCCGCCCGGACCAGACGATGTGGAGCGGCAGGTCCACGTTGCCCTCGACGGGGCCGGCCAGCTCCTGCAAGCGCTCGGGCAGTCGGCTGCGGTAGCGGTCCCGCAGCACCTCGGCACGGGGGGCGGTGATCGTCGTGTCCATGCATCTAGTATCGCTGCCGGGCAGCGGCGGCGTGGCGGATACGGGGCTCCCCTGTCGTATGTACGGGTCGGGCGCCGCCCGCCCTTCCCTCGGACATCTCACCCAGTGGGTGCTTGGCGCATCATCGCCTGCCCGTGCAGCCCCCAGGCGGCGCGGCAACCGGCTGGCCTGCCGACCCGGGACCAGCCCCGCTCGCGGGCGCCGGTGATCATGACGCAGCAGGTCACGCGGAGGGCCGCCGCAGTGGAGTCGGCTGCGGCTTCGGTCTCGGTGTCGGAAATGACGACGGTGTCGAAGCCGAGGCCCATGGCGCCAGCGCAGTGGACGAGAAGGACACCGGGCCGGCTAGTTCCCGGTAGCGGCCGGAGGGGGCAGGCGGCATCCCCAAGGCACGCCGCTTCGGCCCCGAACGCAGCCCACTCGCTCCGGACCCATGCCGCGGACGAGCTGTCGAGGCACGCAGCCCACGTCTCAAACGGGAGTAAGGCACCTGTGTCCCGGTCCCCGTCATGGCAGCCACCAGGTCAGCAAGCTGGCACACTCCCGCGCCCGATGCTGACCGTTTGCTGACCCGAGTGGAGCCATCAAGCCTCTGACCTGCAACAACACCTAAGTGCTAGATCTTGGACTTGAACATGGTGCGCAGCATGTTGAACTCCTGAAGGCGGCTCCCTGCCTGCTTTTTGCAGGTCAAGGGCGGTCTTCACTGTACACCGGCAGGCGTCGGAGTCGATGGCTGTGAGGAACATCGCTTCCGTATGGGGAGAAGGCTCACTGCGTACTTCCACGCGAACCGGGCTGTCGTGACGCCGCCGCCGAGACGTCTGCTCGGACATCCGTCTCGGAATGTGAGGGGACTGATGCTGATCAGATGCTGACTTACCTGACGGCACATCAGGTAAGCGAGGGACATAGGAAGAGTGATCGCTGCACAGAACACGCCGGGCAGGGCATGGGCCGCGTCGGCGTTGCAGATGTCCGAGTTCGGGTTGTGGTGGACGAGCCGCTGGGGTCAGGGTGCGGTCAGGCCGGGACAGACTTCCGAAGGGCTGGGCCGGCCGGAGATGAAGGCGGCCGCGACTGCTGCGGCCGCCTTCACAGCTCTGCTTACCCTCGGGCCCAGCGTTGGTTGACGCCGGTGTGGCAGCTCCACACGATCACCGCAGCGCCGTTGGCGGTGCTGCCGCCGTCGACGTCCAGGCAGAGGCCGGTCTGGACGTTGCTGACGGTTCCGTCGGTGTTCACATTCCATTGCTGGTTCGCGCCGCCGGTGCAGTCCCAGATCCGTGCTCGGGCACCGGAGGTGGCGTTGCTCGGCACGTCCAGGCATCTGCCCATCACCCGCAGGGTCTGTCCGGTCTGAGTGAATTGCTGGTTGGCGCCGGTGTGGCAGGCCCAGATGACCATCGGGGCGCCGTTGGACGAGTTGGCACCGCTGGCGTCCAGGCATCGGCCGGCGGACTGGCTCCGCAGCCGGAAGGTGGTCGGGTCCGGGGGATTCGGGTTCGGCTCAGCACCCGTGAAGAAGCTCCAGACCTCTTGCTTGACCCAGCTCCTGGCGCCGCTCTCACAGCCGGCGCACCCGTCCACGGGGCCTTGCTGGTGACCTCCGTCGAACGCCGCCCACACGACCGGATACCCCTCTCGGCAGCCCGAGTAGGCGGTGGTGATGTGGGTGCGGCTGCCCGACGCGGGCTCCGGCGGGTTCTGAGGAGTACAGCCGTTGTTCCGGACGAACCTGTCCCGCAGTCCGCGACCGGCGCCGATGTTGTCGTTGATGCCGTGGATTCCCATGTACGCGAAGGGCTGGGTGCCCCCGCTGCACCCGCTGATCCCCCCGGGTGCGGCTATCGCGGCGACCGCACGGAAGACGTTCGGCCTGGCACACGCGAGTGCGTAGCTCATGGCTCCGCCGTAGCTGAAGCCGAGGGCGAAGCGCTGCGTGGTGTCGACACAGAGGTCGTTGTCGATACGCCTGATCATGTCGTCGACGAAGGTCACGTCCTCGCCGCCGGAGTTGCCCCAGCCGTTGTTGAGGCCCTGCGGGGCTACGAAGATCGCGCTGTTGTTCGCCAGTCGCCGGAGTCCGTAGTGGGCATAGACATCGCCGTCGCTTCCGCCCCCGGCGACCTGCCCGGCGGTGCCACCCAACCAGTGGAATCCGAAGACCAGTCGATGTTGGCGGGTGTTGTCGTAGTTCTCAGGGATGCTCAGGATGAAGGAGCGATTCTTACCGCTGCTTTGAATCGTGTGCGTACCGCTCGTCAGTGTGGGGGCACGTCCGCATCCGGCGGTCCCCGCAGGGGTGGCCGCGGCGGTGGGCGACGTGTCGGCCGCAACGCTGACTCCTGCCCCGCCGGCCATGGCCAGAACGAGCAATGCCGCTAACACGGCTCGCCCGAACAACCATCTGTGGATCGACATCATGCGACTCCCTTGCTGCTCGGTGACATGGCTCTGACTGGTCGGTCGGGCCGCGGTTCGCCCTGGGGCTGGATGCGGTCGAGTCGGAATCGCTGGTTGGCGCTCCCCGTGGCTGTCCACTGGGAGATACGGGCTCCGTCGGCGGTGGAGGCCTCCCACACGTCCAGGGCGAGGCCGCTCTGCCGGTTGACCAGACTGATCACGCCACCGCCGTGGTCGACTGTCCGCCACTGCTGGCCGGTGGTGTCGGTGTCCGGCTGCTGGGTGATGTCGGCGCCGCTGCCGCTACTGGCGACGTGCAGGAACAGACCACTGTGCCCAAGCCGGATCTTGTAGTGCCCTCCGTCGGAGGGCAGGAACTCGAAGTGCTGGTTGGGACCGGCGGTGATCTGCCACTGGATCAGCCGCGCACCGGCGGCCGTGGACGCGCCGTTGATGTCGGCGGCCTTGCCGCTGTGCTGGGCCACCAGCCGATAGGCCACGCCGGCCTCCACCGGCCCCGACCTGAGTGCGGACGCGCGGTAGGTGTGGCCGGCCTGGCCGGTGAACTCGATGAGATCGGCCTCGAGCTGCTTCGGCTGGACCGGCTCGCCGCTCGAATCGTCCTTCAGGGTGAAGTCGCCGGCGAGGATCCGACTGCGCACCCGGACGGCACCGGTTCGGTCGGGTGTGACGACGAACTCGATCCGGTCGCTGCTCCATTCGGCGCCGACGGTGTGTCCGCCGCGGCCGCGCAGTCCGCTCACGCGCCCGGTCAGCCAGGCGGGCGGCAGCGCCGGCAGCACGTGCAGTTCGCCGTTGTGGCTCTGCAACAGCATCTCCGCGATGCCCGAGGTGGCGCCGAAGTTGCCGTCGATCTGGAAGGGTGGGTGCAGGTCGAACATGTTGGGCGCGAGCCGGTCCGTCCGCACGAGGTCCCGGATCAGCTTGTGGGCCCGGGCGCCGTCCTCCAACCGTGCCCAGAAGTTGATCTTCCACGCGAGCGACCATCCCGTCCCGTCGTCGCCGCGCAGCTCCAGCGTCCGCCGCGCGGCCTCGTGCAACTGGGGTGTCCCGCGCTTGGTGATCTGGTTGCTCGGATGCAGACCGTACAGGTGGGAGACGTGCCGGTGAGTTCGCTCGGTCTCCACCCAGTCGGCCAGCCACTCCTGGATGTTGCCCCGGGAGCCGACCCGCGTCGGCGCCAGCCGGTTCCGGGCCGCCAGTGCCTGAGCGCGGAAGGCGGGGTCCACGCCGAGGATCTCGCCGGCTCGGGCGACGCAGTTGAAGAGGTCTCGCAGGATCTGGTTGTCCATGGTGGGCCCCGCGCAGACGGTGGCGTTCGCATGGTGAGCGAGCTCCGGAGAGTTCGACGGGTTGGTGACCAGGTGTCCGAGCGTCGGGTGGGCGACCAGGGTGTCGAGGAAGAACTGGGCGGCGCCCTTCAGGGCCGGATAGTTCGAGCGGAGGAAGTCGATGTCACCGGTGAACAGGTAGTGGTCCCAGATCAGGGTGGCCAGCCACGCGCCACCGGTCTGCCACATCCCCCACTGTGCTCCGTCGACGACCGATGCGCCCCGCCACGCGTCGGTGTTGTGGTGCGTCACCCAGCCGCCGGCGCCGTACTGCGCCTGGGCCACCCGGGCGCCGGTCACGGTCAGGTCGTCGATCATGTCGAAGACCGGGCGGAAGCACTCGGACAGGTTCGTCGTGTCGGCGGGCCAGTAGTTCATCGGCAGGTTGGCGTTGATGGTGAACTTCGAGTCCCAGGACGGAGCCATCTGGTCGTTCCAGATGCCCTGCAGGTTCGCCGGCTGGGTGCCCGGCCGCGAGGACGAGATGAGCAGATACCGGCCGAACTGGAACAACAGGGCGGAGAACTGCGGGTCGTTCACCTGCGCGTGCTGTGCGATCCGTACATCGGTCGGCTGGTCGGCCGCCGCCGTACGTCCCAGATCGACCGACACTCGGTTGAACAGCGCCTGATAGTCGGCGCGATGCCGGCTGCGCAGCTGGTCGACGCCGACGTTGCGGGCAGCGCTGAGGTGGCTCCGCGCGATCCCCTGGTAGTCGCCGTCGACCTTACGGAAGTCGACGTAACTGGAGCCGATCGACACCAGCACCGTCACGCTGGTGGCGCCGGAGACCCGCAGCGTGCCGCCCGAGCTGCTGACCGTGCCGCCGGTCACGGCGGCGTTGGCCAGAGCGAGGAACCGGACCCGCCCGGCGATGCCCTCCATGGTGCCGGAGGTGCCGTCGAGGGCGATCGAGGCCCCGTCCGGGCTGGACACCGTGGTCCGTTGGGGACTGTCGAATGTGGCGGTGAAGGCGATGGAGTTGGCCCGGTCGGCCGTCAGCCGGACCACGATCACCTGGTCGGGTGCGCTGGCGAACACCTCACGCTGGTACCGCACGCCGTTCAGCACGTAGGTCGTGATGGCCGTGGCGGTGGTGAGGTCGAGGGTCCGGTTGTACTGCGACGCACCGGTGGCGCTGCCGAAGGAGAGCCGAAGGTTTCCGACCGGCTGGTAGGCCAGCTGTCCGGCCGGGCTGCCCAGCATCGTCTGATTGATCAGGTCCTGCGCCGGCCCCCACTGATCCGCGAAGACCCGCCGTCGGATCTCCGCGATGTTGGCCGCGCCGCGGGGGTTGGCGGAGTCGTACGGACCGCCGGCCCAGACGGTGTCCTCGTTGAGCTGCAGCCGTTCGGTGTCGACGTTGCCGAACACCATCGCGCCCAGACGTCCGTTGCCGATCGGCAGTGCCCGGAGCCAGTCCGCGCCGGCCGGCTTGTCGTACCACAGGGCGAGGTCGTCGGCGGCCCGCACCTCCGGCGGCGCGGCCGAGCCGGCCCTGGCCACGGCCGTCCACCCACCCGGCACGATCCCTGCTCCAGCCGCCGCCCCGGCGGCGAGAAACCGTCTGCGTGTCACCTCGGACATGTCGTACTCCCTTCACGGACTGGAGCAGGTCGCTGACTTCGGTGATGCCGACCGCCGTGAGAAGGCGACGGCCGTACGGTGCCTCTCCGACGAGCCCCAGGCCGTCGCCATCGATTCGGCCGCGGCGGCGGTCACCGGCCGCCGTATCCGCCGTATCCGCCGTATCCGCCGAGTCGGGCCTCGCGTCGCGAGTCAGCGTTCTGGATCTGCCATTTCTGGTTGTCGCCGCCCCAGCAAGCCCACAGCTGCACCTTGAAGGTGGCGGTGTTCACATCGAGGCAGAGGCCGGAGTGAGCACTGCGGACGGTGCCGTCAGTGCCCGCCGTCCAACGCTGGTTGTCGCCGCCGTTACACGCCCACGTGCCGACCACGGCGCCGTTCGTCGTCCCGCTGCTGTACGCATCCAGGCACTTCCGGCCCCCGAGTGCGGTGATCTGTCCGCCGGCCGTCAACGTCCACTGCTGGCCCACCGAGTTGGCGCAGGTGTCCGCCTGGACCTGGAGGTTCGCCGTGGTCCCGCCGGGGATGTCCAGACAGCGCCCGGTGCCGAGGTTGCGCAGGAGGCTCGTCGGAGCCGGGGCGTCGCCGTCCAGGCCCCAGCCGTACCGGAGGCGCTCGCGGCCGCTGGCGCTGGGGGTGCTGAGCGTGAGGTTGGTACCGGTGCCGTGCAGCTTCTGCATGGCATACCAGTCGTCACCCTGGCCGGCGCGTATCTTGCCGCCCAGCCCGGGCCAGTAGATGGAGCCGATCCGCAGTTCCCGGAGTACCGTGGTGGTGGCCCGGAAGTAGCGCACGAAGTTGTCGGTGCTGCCGGCGTCGTGGTAGTTCAGCCCGGTATCCATCGGCGCGCCGAACTCGTCGACGACAGTGCGGTCGGCGCACGAGCCGATCGCGTTCCGCAGGTACGCCACCCACTGGTCGTAGGTCTTCGCGCCGCTGAAGAACGTGTAGTGGTGCAGCGACAGGAACGTCCCGTCGAGGCGGCGGTCGGCGCACATGGATTTGATGTCGGTGTTCAGTCCGGCGCCGCTGACGAAGACGCGGTCACGCGGAATCGACGGGCGGCCGTTGATCCAGTTGCTCACCACGTTCGCCCACTCGCCGGCGCTGTGCCCCGCCGGTTCGTTCATCGGCTCGAAGTAGACGAGGCTGTTGGTGCCGTACCGGGCAAGCACGGTGTTCCACATGGTGTCGAAGGCGCTCGCGTCGACGATGCGACCGCCGCGGGCGGCCACCCCGTCCTCCCAGTAGGAGAGGACGACCTTGAATCCCTTCGCGGTGGCCGCGTCTATCGCGCCCGTGTACGCGCTCCACCAGCTCGTCCCGACGGTGTAGGTGTTGATCGGGAGCCGAACGGTGTTGGCGCCGAGGTTGTTCTCGAAGCCGGTGTAGACGGCGTTGGCTTTCGCCACGACCGTCTGGTAGCTGTCGGAGCCGCTCAACCCGTGCAGGACCAGCGGTCCACCGTGGAAGTTGTCACCGAGTCGGGCCCAGTTGACGCCGCGGAACTGGGCGGTGTCGGCGGCGGCCGACGAGGCGCTCTGGGGCTCGACGACCGCGAGCGCGCCGAGAGCGGTCAGGATGCAGGCGAGGGCCCGGGCGAGGTAGCGCCGGCGATGGGGGTGGGGCATGGTCGTGCCTTCCCGGTTGGCGGTGTGGTCACGTCTGCGCTGTGCAGGATCTGTTGACGCCGGCCGCCTGCCGGCAGCCGGGCAAGCCGGCGCGGAGCTTGCCCTCTCCGCGCCGACCCCCTCCCAGATCGCTCGCGCAGCGAGCATGTCAGCGTCATGCCGCTGCCGTGGCGCCTGGAAAGCCTCTCTCCCCGGCTTCGCCCGGACCTCCGGTCAGCAGGTGGAGTCGGTCTGGGTGAGTAACCCCGTCCGCCACGGCAGGGGGATGGGAAACTCTCGGTCGGGAACCGACATGTAGCCGGCCGCGACCAACCCGGCTGACAGGTCTGGCAGCAGGGGCGGGATCGCTCGGGCCCGGGGCCGCCGCGGCGGATCGGCCGAGCGCACGAATTCATTCATTGTCGGCACCTTTCGCAGTCGGAGCCACATCACTGTGTGGGCGCCGGAAATCCGTAGATCGCTTTTGACTTCCCCCGGTCACAGGTCATGACATGAATGGGGAACGTTACGGGTCAACGACTGAAAGATTGACAGATTGACATGGTCCATTCAAGAGGGAACCGTCGATATTTGCGGGCTTGAGCCGTCGTGCAACCAACCGGGGAAGCGGGACTATTGCCGGCCACCCCCCATAACCTATTCAGACCGGCGAATTGGAGTGACGGACGTGTGTAAACCGCGGCAGTTTCCGTTATCGGCGACCGGCTTGAACAGTCGCATTCGCATTCGCCGTAGCGCCGAAACACCATGGCCGACCGCGTCGGCGGGACGGGAGCAGCGCCAAGGCGACGATCAGCCTCTCAAGGGGTACCAGTTCGCCGGCGGCCCGGCCGCAGTCCGCACAGGATCGGGTGTGCCGGACGATGCGCTTACGCCACAGCGTGCTCGGTACGCCGTCCCAGCCAGCCAGCGCGGCGGTCAGCTGTGGGCATCGGGGGCTGGCTTCCAGCGCGACGACGAGTGACCGGCTCAGCTCCAGCTGGTTGCGCATCCGCTGGACGCGCACACCCGCGTGAGCCACGCTTGTTCCCAGCGCCGCCGCGAGCTCCGCCCTCGTCAGCCGGCCCGCGGTCTCCAGCGACCACAGCGACAGCAGCGCGCGGGCGTCCGGGTCGAGCCATCGACTGGCGCGTACGGTCTTTCGGCGATGACCGGACAGCTCGACGTGGATCAGGGCCAGGTTCTCGGCGTCGGCGTCCGGCGGGTCGGTCATCTCCTCGAGGGGGGCCGTCCGTTCGGCGTCCGCCTGCCGCCGGTGCAGATGAGTGCTGATCTGTCGTGTCGCGATCGTGGCCAGCCAGGGCCGGAAGCACTCCGGGGCGCGCAATGTGCGCAGCTCGGGAAGTACCCGCAGCATCGTCTCCTGCACCACGTCGTCGACGTCCGCAAGCTCACCCAGTGCCCTGCGCACGATCGCGTACACCAGCGGCAGGTACGTCGCGGCCAGGTCGTCGAGCGCTCGTGGATCGCCGGCCTGTGCGGCGACGACCAGGTTCGGCTCGTCGGCTCGGCCGGCCGCCTTCACGAGCCCGTACACGTGGCCTCGGGCAAGACCACCCCAGGCGCCGCGCACATCGCCCCCGTCGGGTTCGCGCCCACGATCGACTCGGGCGTGGCCGGCTGACAATAGTTGGCGGCCCATCATCGCCCCAGCCATCCGCCATCAGCGGGAAGCACGACGCCTTTGACACAGTCCGACGCCGCGGAGGCGCGGAACACCGCGGCCCCGGCGAGATCGTCCGGGCGTCTCCGGCGGCCGGCCGGGACCTGGGCGAGGATCGCCCGGGTGCGCCGAGGGTCCGCGCATAACGCCTCGGTGTTGTCGATGGCGATGCAGCCCGATGCGATGGCGTCGACGTCGCGTCCGCGCCACTCCTTCCCCAGGGCCGGTGCTTCGGCGACCCGGCTCTCGATCTCGATCTCGAGGGTGCGGGCTCCGCGGTGGACAACCGCCTTCATCGATCCTCCATCTCCATGGTGTCTGACGTCCCTTCCGCGGTGGATCGGCATGGTCCGGGGGTGACCGCGAGCAGCCGCCGGCCGGCCTGCTCCGGCCGTATGTGCGGTCCGTCGGCTGCGTGTGCCGTGCCCTGAGGTGCCGCGGTCATCACCGTTTCGTCGATCCGGATGCCCAGGCCCGGCGTGTCGCCGAGCACGAAGGCGCCGTCCTCGACGTGCAGGTCCATCGCGACGCCGATCGGCGGCTGCAGGCCCTGCAGTTCGCTGACGAGGTGGTTGGGCACCGACGTCGCGGCGTGCAGCAGCGCGACAGGCGTGTTGCCGATCGGGCTGACCGGCAGGTCGTAGGCGTGCGCCAGCGCGGCGACACGCAGGAAGTGGGTGACTCCCCAGACCGCGGCCGTCTGGACGACGTCGACGCCTTCGGCCGCGATCAGCGGGCGGAACTGCTCGAGGCCGGTGAGGTTCTCCCCACTGGCGACCGCCGTCCGTACGCCACGGCTGACAGCGGCCAGGCCGTTGGCGTCCCAGCGCCGGACCGGCTCCTCGACCCAGGTCAGGTCGAGTGTGCGTTCCAGTTCACCGACGTGGCGTACCGCCTGCTTGCGGCTCCAGGACTCGTTCACATCCAGCATGAGCCCTGGCCGGGTGCCGTGCGCAGCCTCGGTCAGTACCTCGCGTACGAGCAACAGCCGGTGCCGGTCACGCTCGATGTCCAGGCCGCCCTTGAGCTTCGCCGCCCTCAGCCCGCGTTCGGCATAGACCTGGTAGGTGGCCACGAGCTCGTCGTCGGTGAGGCCGATGTCCAGGCCGGAGGCGTAGGCGCGGACCATGCGGTCGTTGCCGCCGAGCAACCGCCACAGCGGCTCACCCACGGCCTGTGCCTTGATATCCCACAACGCCGTGTCGAACGCGCCGATCGTGCCGAACACCACGCCGGCATGCCCGGCTTTGAAGGTGTGCCGCAGCATGCGGTCGTAGAGGGCGGTCACCGCGCGCGGGTCCTGGCCGTCGATGGCGGCGAAGATCACCTCGGCTTCCACGTGCGGTCCCAGGCCGACTCCGGTGACCCCCTCATCGGTCTCGACGATGACGACCGGTACGGGCATGACGCCGTCGGCGTAGACGCCGTTGGCGTCACCGACAGGTCGCCCCCATCGCTGTGCCGTCGTCAGGGTTCTGTACCCGGTGATGCGCATGCGTCAGCCCTTCGTCGCGCCGGCCGTCACGCCGTCGGCGATCTGGCGCTGCAGGAACAGGTAGGTCACCAACACGGGGAGCCCGGCGATCAGGACGCCGGCTGCGAAGGTGGGGATGTCGGCGGAGTACTGGCCGCGCAGGGCGGTGATGCCCACCATCAGGGTGCGATGGTCGGCCGACGGCATCATCAGCAGCGAGATGAGCACGTCGTTCCAGCAGAACAGCGCGTCGAGGATGCCCACCGACAGCAGTGCCGGAGCACCCATCGGCAGCATGATGCGCCGGTAGACGCCGTACAGGGTGTTCCCGTCGATCCGTGCGGCGTCGACGAGCTCGGTGGGCACCGCTCGGTAGTAGCTCGTCAGCAAGAAAACGGTGAACGGCAGGAACTGCGCGACGTAGGCGAGGACCAGTCCCGGATAGGTGTCGATGAGACCGCCGTCGGCCATGATCCTGGCCAGCGGCACCATGATCACCTGGAACGGGACGAACAGTGCCGCGAGGCAGACCAGAGTCAGCGCGGACGAGCCCCGGAACCGCACCTGGGCCAGCGCGAACCCGGCCATGGACCCGATGAGCAGGAGCAGCCCCACGGCGCAGGTCACCACGATCACGGAGTTGAGGAAGTACCGCCCCATGCCGTCGCTGTTCCACGCGGTGCTGAGGTTGTCCCATCTGAGAGTGCCGGCCAGGGAGAACCGGTCGAGGATGTACTCCCGGCGGGTCTTCATCGCGACGTTGGCGGTGAACAGCAGCGGGTAGATCGTCGCCAGGGCGAGGAGCCCCATCGGCACGGCGACCAGCCATCTGCTCGGTCCCAGGCGGGACATCAGTCCTCCCTCCCCGCCCGGCGCAGCAGGCCGACCTGCAGCAGGCCCACGGCCAGCATGATGAGGAAGAGGACCGTGGACGCGGCCGACGCCAGCGCCGGGCGGCTCATCTGCCCCTGCTGGACCCAGATGTAGTACTCGGGCAGGTAGGTCGACCCTTCCGGGCCACCACTGGTCATGACGTAGAGCAGCCCGAACATCGAGGTCAGCATCCCGATCATCGTGGTGACGACGACGAACTGGAGGGTGCGGGACAGGCCCGGGATGATGACGTGCCAGATCATCCGCGCGAGCGAGGCGCCGTCGACCCGGGCGGCGTCCAGCAGTGCGGAGTCCAGGGTCGCGAACCCGGCCAGGAACACCACCAGCGCCATCCCCGACGTCGCCCAGATGTACACGCCGACGACGGTGAACATGGCTACGTCGGGATCGCCGAGCCAGTCCACCGGGCCGAGCCCCGAGCCGCCGAGCACGGCGTTCACGGGACCGTCGAAGGCCAGGAGCAGGTTGAAGATCGCTCCGACGATCACCGGTGAGAGCACGGCCGGGAAGAAGTAGACGCTCCGGAAGACCGGGTGACCTGGGACCCGCAGATAGATGAAGGTGGCGAGCAGTCCCGGGATCGCGACCGCGACCGGCAGCAGCAGCACCAGCAGTCCGACGTTGCGCAGCGCGGTGCGGAACAGCGGGTCGTCGATGAGCTGCGCATAGTTGTCGAACCCCACCGTGGCGCCGTTGTGTTCGCCGTCACCGGTGAAGGAGAAGTTGACACCCAGTCCCAGTGGCCAGAGCCGGAGCACCACGATGATCAGGACAGCGGGAGCGACCAGGACGTAGGGGGCGAGGCGGTCTGCGCGCCGGCCGTTCCGGGCTCGCGGAGACTTCGACGCAGGGCCGCGGCCATCTACCGCCTCACCTGCTCGCACCCCGGCGGTCCGCCCTGCTTGCGCAGTGCGGGCCGATGAACCAATGGGTGACATGGCCTCAGCCCGCCTGGTCGGACGCCGCCAGCTGCTTGACCGCGGCGTCGACCGTGACCGATCCGCTCAGCAGTTGCTGGGACAGCCGCCCCATCAGGTCCACTGTCTTGGACGACAGGGCCACATGCAGGGCGGACTTGCCACGGTCGATCTCGGACACGATCGTGGCGACGGCCGGGCCGGCGCTCGAGACGTCCACGGTGCGGTCGGCCGCGATGGCGCCCGCGTCGGCGTAGAACGACTTTAGTGCGTCGGTCGAAGTCAGGGAGCGCACCAGGTCGGCGGCGGCCTTGGGGTCCTTGGTCCACTTCGCGACGGCGTAGCCGATGCCGCCGTCGTAGGGAAGGCTCGGCGTGGCACCGGCCGTGACGACCGGCGCCTTCATGACGCCGACATCGCCGGCGTCGAGGAATTCGCCGAAGTCCTTCCAGTGCCCGACGTCCGACATCAACCCGATGACGTGGGCGGCCTTGTTCGACTCGAACACCGCGAACGCGTCGTTGAACATCGCCGTCGAGTTGGCCCCGTCGTTGTTCAGGCCTTTGTCGTCGGCCTCTTTCCAGAGCGAGAAGAGCCGCTTGACCGCCGGCGAGGACCAGTCTCGTCTGCCGGCGATCCAGTCGTCGTACTCTCTGGGCGACAGGACGCCCGAGCCGAGCCCGGACAGGAAGAACTGGATACCGATGCCTTCCTTGTTGCCCTGCGCGAAGCACCTGGCACCGGTCGCCTTGATGATGGTCCGGCAGTCGGCGACGAACTCGTCCCAGCTGGTGGCCGGCTGCTCCGGGTCCAGCCCTGCCTTCCGGTAGAGCGACTTGTTGTAGTAGATCGGGTGACCTTGCAAGGTCACCGGAGCGGCGTAGGTCTTGCTGTCCTTGGCGAAGGCCTCCCACCCGGCCAGCCGCTTCTTGTCCTCACGGACGTACTCGTCCAAGGGCAGAAGGGAGTCCGCCCGGTCGCGGATCTGCCCGCCGCCGTTGAAGAGCATGACGTCCGGCCCTTTGCCGGCTTGGACGGCGGCCCCGAGCAGGGTGTAGTACTGCTCGAAGGGCTGCGCGACGAACTCGACCGTCACGCCGGGATGCCGCTGGGCGAAGTCCGCCTTGGCCTTTTTGATGTAGGAGGAGGCCGCGGCGTCGCCGGACTTCCAGTCCCAGACGACGAGTTTGCCCTTCGAACCGCCGGGCGCCGCATCCGGGTCGGAGGCGCTGCCGCAGCCGGCTAAGACGACGAGACCGGCAACCAGGGTCGCCGACCACGGTGTTCGCTGCTTCATTGCTGCCCCGCTCTCCTGAGGTGGCCGGCTGTCCGGCGGTTGAGGTTGAGGAGGAACGCAACTCGTATGACGTATGTAACTCGTATGACGTATGACGTCAACCGGATGGCGTATAGTTGGCGAGCATCCGTGGTACGGCACGGGTCCCGGGGGGTGTCATGACGGCAGTACCGCAGTCATCCGCAGAGGCCTCCGAGGCCCCCGCCTGGAGCCGGCGCCCGGCGAACCTTGCCGCCGCGGTCACGGCTGAGCTGGTGGAGCGGATCGTCCGTGGAATCCACCCGTCCGGTTCGTCGCTCCCCCCTGAGCCCGTGCTCTGCGAGACCTTCTCGGTCAGCCGCACCGTGGTCCGCGAGGCGGTGAAGATCCTTCAGGAGAAGGGGCTGGTGCAGGTCCGCCAGGGCGCCGGCACGATGGTCACCCCGCCGGCGATGTGGAACATGCTTGACGAACTGGTCCTCGGCGCGACGATCGCCGAGGACGAGAGCCTGGCCATCCTCGATCACCTGGTCGCGACCCGCCGCGTGCTGGAGTCCGACATGGCCAACGTCGCCGCCCGTGTGGCGAACGCCGAGGTGATCGACCAGCTACGCGGTCTGGTGGAGCGGATGGACGAGCTCGTCGACGACCCCGCTTCGTACCACGAAGAGGACCGGGCGTTCCACGACACCGTCATGCAGGCGTCGGAGAACCGCATCGGCCGTGCCGTGGTCCGTTCGCTGGAGCGCCAGGTCATCAACTCTGCCCGTTACATGGGCCGAACCGGCCGCGCCTTCTGCGTCGCGTCCAACCACGGCCATCGGCGCATCTACGAGCGGATCGCCGCGCACGACCCCAAGGGTGCGGCCGAGGCGATGTTCACCCACATCACCGAGGCGTGGGTGGTGCGCCGCAGCGGGCCGGGCGAGCCGACCCTGCTACGGCGTTAGAGGCGAGCCCCGCTCGCGGCCTACGGGTCCTGTCGCGAGCGAGGCCGATGCATTCCGCTATCGCAGTGTCCACTGTTGGTTGGTGCCGCCGTTGCAGGACCAGAGGATGGTCCTGGTGCCGTTGGCGGTGCCTGCGGCGTTGGCGTCGAGGCACAGTCCGGACTGGACGCCGGTGATGGTGCCGTCAGGGTTGACGTTCCACTGCTGGTTGTTCTGGCCGGTGCAGTCCCAGATGATGACCGCGGTGCCGTTGGTGGTGCCGCGTCCGCTGGCGTCGAGGCACTTGTTTCCGTGGACGGTCAGCTGCTTGCCGGTGGTGTAGGTCCAGGTCTGGCCGGCCGCGCCGGTGCAGTCCCACAGTTGGGTCTGGGTGCCGTTGGTGGTGCCGGGGACGGCCAGGCAGCGGCCCGACTGCGCGCCCACGATCTGCTGGCCCGTCGGCGGTGGGGTGGTGCCCTGCGGTCCGGCGGACGCCATCACGTCCTGGGCACCGGAAGGCCAGTTGCCGTTGGTGACCGTCACATTGCCGGAGACCACGTTGCCTCGGTCCCCGTTGGTCACGTTCGTGCTGCCGTTGGTCGACCAGTTGTCGGTGACGGTCCAGTTCCCCATGTTCTCGCCGCCCCAGTAGTTGGCCGTCGCCCACGTACCGGTGTTCGAGAAGACATTGTTGGTGACCTTGTAGTACTTCGAGCCCTCGTCGAAGTACACCCCGAAGTATCCGTTGGTCCGCAGGCAGTGGTTCCGGCTGATCTGCGCGCTCGGGTTCCATCCGAGGGTGTAGATGCAGCCACCGTCGTTCATCTGCTGCATGACGTCGTGGATGTAGTTGCCGATGAGCCGGTTGTTGGACGCGGTGGTCGGCGTCGTGTAGCGCGGCTGGTAGTTGTACAGGCCGCGGTTGGCGTAGTGGTTGCTGCCACCCGCGTCGTTGGCGCCCCAGCCGTACCCGATCGACATGCCGGAGTACGGCATGTTGTAGACCTCGTTCTGCGCGACGGTGCTGTTGGTGACGTACGTGGTCAGGACGGAGACGATGCCCCGGTAGTCCGCCCCGAGGTCGTGGATGCGGTTGTTGCTGATCGTGATGTCCCTGTTGACCATGCGCTGGTCGCTGGGGTGGTGGGCGTCGGCGCGCACGCCGCCCACGAGGATGCCACCGGCTGAGCTCCGGGCGATCTCCGACCGGGTCACCGTGATGTCGCGGGCGCCCAGGCCGACGCCGCCGGCGTGCGCGTTGGCATCGTTGCCGATACCGATGGCCGTCTGGCCCAGGTTGACGAACCGGGAGTCGCTGAAGGTGATGGTGTTGGCGGCGGAGACCTGCACGGCGGCCGGCATCTGCTGCCAGTGCGGCCGGGCGGCCTCGAACTGCGTGCAGCCGTTGTGGCAGGAGTCGAAGCCCGGCCAGCTCCAGTTGCCGGAGATGTAGGCGCCGGTCTGCTGGTCTGCGTAACCCTGGTTGCTGCTGGGGCCCAGCCAGCTCGTACCGGTGAAGGTGATCCCGCTGAAGGTGATGTGGTGCGCCGGCTCGCCGTACGTGCCTCCGACGTTCACCAGCGACTGCAGCCTCGGCAGTTCCACGCCGGCGGTGCTCATGTTCTGCCCGGCCCGGGGGATGTAGTACAGGGTTCCGGCCGTGGGGTTGAGGTACCACTCGCCGGGGGAGTCCAGGAACTCGTACGCGTTGGTCAGGTAGAACGGGCCGGCCCGGTGTGGCTTCATGAGGGTGTCGTAGCCGAAGTTGTTGTTGTTCCACGCCGGCTGCTGCATCGTGATGAAGTTCGAGCTGATGCTCTGCACCGGGGAGTACCGGTCGGTGAAGGAGTTGACGCTCTCCACCTCGATCCGGCTCTGGCCGGCCAGGTTGTTCAGATAGCTCAGCGCACCGTTCGAGAACCTCATTCCGGCGCTGGAGGCCGTGAAGTCGGACCTGTTCACCTGTGTGCGTGCCCGGGTGGCGACGGCGCCGTCGACATAGAGCTGCCGGGCATCGAGACCGGCGGGCACGTCGGCCTTCCAGATGTTCTTGGCCGCGTCGGCCACCGACCAGCCGGTGACCGCCCGGGCACCGGTGATCACCGGGCGCGCCGACGGGGCGGCCCGCCACACGACCGTGTGGCCGCCTGAGCCGGAGTCCTCCGCCGTCAGCCGTAAGGGTTGGGCCAGCCGGTACACACCGTCGGCCAACTGCACCACGATGTCGTCCGACATGGAGTCATTGAGCGATCGCACCTCCGCCTGCGCGGCTGTCAGTGAGCACGGCTGCGCGCTGGAACAGTCGGTGCCGGTGCCGGACGGCGAGACGTGCACGGTGTGGGGAGCCGCGGCTGCGGGCGCGGGGAACGCCATCACGGCGGTCGCGGTCAGACCGACTGTGGCGGCTCCGGCCAGCAGCCGCCTTCGTATCGTGAGAGTGGTGAACACCTTTTCTCCTTGTGGGGGTTTCCGGGCGGAAGGGGACGACGGCAAAAGCGAGCCCACCCCTGTCATCCGGTCAAGGGAGCGTTTTCCAGTCCACGCAGGACAGTTCGGAGGTAGGACAGCCCGTCACGGGCGAGGGCGTCCTGCGACGGGGCGAGCGGCCGCCAGATCGAGGCCGCGGTGGCGATGGCCTCGTTCCGCGCGGTGAACGACTCGATGCACACCGCGCCGCCGTAGCCGGTCGTGGCCAGGCCGGCGAGGAAGCGCGGCCAGTCGAAGTGGTCGGCGCCCGGGGTGCCGCGGTCGGTGCCGCTGACCTGGACGTGCTTGATGTGCGGACCAGCCGTGACGAGCGCCTCGTAGGGGTCGGCCTCCTCGATGTTCATGTGATAGGTGTCGATCATGAGACCGACGTTCGCGGGCAGGCCGTCGATCAGCTCCACCGCCTGCTCGACCGTGTTGACGACGCTCGTCTCATAGCGGTTGAGGGCCTCCACGCCGATGCTCACGCCCCGCTCCCCCGCGTGGTCGGCCACTGGCCGCAGGGCGCGGCGGACGTCCGCGTAGCAGGCCGCGCGCTCAGGCGGTGACATGCGCCAGGTACGCCCTACCGCGGCGTAGACCGGTCCGCCGACGCAGGGCGCGCCGACGGCGACCGCACTGTCCACACACGTTTTCAGGTACGCCACGGTGGAGGCGACGACCTCCGGCGGGGCGTTCACGAGGTCACGTCCGGTCGAGGTGACCGCACAGACGCCGACCGCGCGCAGACCGTACGCCGCCAGCAGGTCCCGGGTGCGGGCCGGGTCCCAGTCGCCGGGTCGCTCGATCGGCAGTTCGACCGCGTCGAACCCGAACGCGGCGATCCGCGGCACCAGCTCGGCCATGGCCTCGTCGTCGACCGGCGAGGCCCAGACCCACGGGTTGACACCGATGGTGTACACCGGACTACTTCCAGCGCCGCGGGTAGCCGGGCAGATCGGTGCAGCCGCACATCGCGTAGTGCAGTGGCGGCATGGTGGGGTCGACGTACTCGTCCAGGTTGTCCCGGGTGATGGTCGGCTGTGGCAGCTTCCACGGGTTCGGCACCTGCTCGCCGTCGAGGATCTTCAGCGCGGCGATGATCGGGGTGCGCCACTGGTAGGTCGGGTAGGTCGGGGCGATCGCCGTGAGCTTCTTGTCCTTCCACAGCTTCAGGAAGTCGAGCTGGTCCTCGCCGTTGATCGGCGGCACGGGCTTGCCGGCGTCCTCGAACGCCTCGACCGCCGCGCCCGCGACCGCCCCGGCGTCCATCCAGACGCCGTCGATCGTGCCGTACCGCTGGATGTAGTCGTTGACGATCTTCTTCGTCCTGGCCGGGTCGCCGTCGGTGAACTCGACGCCGACGATGTCGACTCCCGCCTTGTCGAAGGCGATCTTCGCCGCGGCCCAACGGGTCTCCAGCGCATCGACACCGGGCAGAATGCGCAGTGCGAGCACCTTGCCGCCCGCCTTCATCTTCTGGCTGACGAACTCCGCCGCGACGTGGCCGAATCCGTAGCCGCCGATCGGGTTGATGAACGTCACCGGGCAGGTCGTGTCGACGCCGCGGTCGAAGACGATGACCGGCAGGCCCTTGCGGCAGGCGGCCTCAACGGCCGGGGTGAGCGTCGCGGTGGTGTTCGGCGAGACGATGAGCGCGTGGCAGCCCTTGCCGAGCAGGTCGTTGATGTCGGCGATCTGCTTCTGGTCCTTGCCTTCGGCATCGACGTGGACGAACTCGGAGATCCGGCCGCGGTGCGTGTCGACCTCGGCGCGCATGGTCTTGAAACCGACCTGGCGCCAGGGGTTGTTCAGCCCCGCGTTGGAGAAGCAGATCTTGTACGGTCCGGGCTTCTTGAACTTCGCGGTTTCCACCATCTCCGGGTTGAGCGCCTGCTCCCAGGGCTTGCCGGCCGGCCCGGTGGGCGTGGCGTCCAGGAGCGCGAGCTGCTTGTCGTAGTCGGCCCGCACGAAGAACTTCGACTGCTCCCCGGTACCCGACCCGGTGCCCGCGGAGGGCGAACCCGATGCGCCGGTGGTGGGCTCGTCGGTGGCGCAGCCGGACAGCACCAGTAAGGCGCTCACGGCCAGTACCGTCATGGAATGCCGCACGGAATCCCCTTTATCTGGACGGGAGACGGAAGGACGCCGCCGCCACGGCGAGCAGGATGATCGCGCCCTGGACGGTCGGTCTGAGGGCGCCGGAGACGCCGTAGAAGTTCATGAGCGTGAAGAGCGTCTCGAGGGTCAGTGCGCCCAGCATCGCGCCGACGACCGAACCGCGGCCCCCGCCCAGAGCGACACCGCCGAGGACCGCCGCGGTGATCGCGCCGAACTCGAGGCCGGCACCGGCCTGGAACGACACTCCGCTGTACCCGCCGATGAGGACCGCCGCGAGCGTGGCGGCGACTGAGCTGAGGACGAACGCCATGGTCTTGGCGCGCCACACGCGCACGCCGCTCAGCTCGGCGGTCCGCGGGTTGCCGCCGACGGCGACCAGGGTGCGGCCGAAGTCCGAACGCGTAAGCACCAGCGCCGCGGCGGCCGCCGCCAGCAGGACGACCAGGGCGTACGGTATCCGGCCCAGCACGGGCAGGTCCTCGAACGCCGACCGGCCGAGCCGGCGGAATTCCTCGGAGAGGCCGCCCTTCGGGGCACCGTCGGACCACAGGTACACGGCACCGACGAGGATCAGGAACATCCCGAGGGTCGTGATGAACGACGGCACCCGCAGCAGCGTGGTGACGAGGCCGTTGACGAGGCCTACGGCGATGCCGAACGCGAGCAGGAGCACGGCGACAGGCCGGCCGGCCGACGGATCTCCGTCGATCAGCCGGGCGGCGATGACCACTTGCGCGGTGACCAGAGAGCCGACGGACAGGTCCAACTCGCCGGAGACGATCACGAAGTACTGGCCGGCGGCGAGCAGGACGACCGGCGCGGAGCGGCCGAGGAACGACATCAGCGACGGCGGCGAGAGGAAGTCCGGTTGGCGGGCGGTCAGCAGAATCAGCAACACCGCCAGGATCACGAGGATCGGTGCGAGACCGCCGGAGCGGAAGGTGAGGAGCCGCGGTGGGCGTGCGATCCGCATGCTATGACGCCTTTCGCATGGCTCGGCGGGCGTAGACGGCGACCGCCGCGATGATGATCACGCCACGGATCGCCTGCTTGAAGAACACGTCGACCTCGAGTTGGTTGAAGATGGCGTCCATGCTCGCGAGCAGCAGCACGCCGCCGACCGTGCCGACGACGCTGCCGCGCCCGCCGGCCAGGGCGGTGCCGCCGAGCACCACCGCGGCGATCGACTCCAGGTCGTACAGTCCCTCGGTGCCCACCCTCGGTGCGCCGGCGCCGAGGCGGCCGGCGAGGTAGACCCCGGCGAGGCCGGCGCACAGGGCGCACAGCACATGGGCGGTGACGAGGACCCGGCTGCCCCGCACGCCGGAGAGCCGGGCGACCTCCGGGTCACCGCCCACGGCGATCAGGTGGTGGCCGAAGCGGGTGCGCGCCAGCACGAACCAGGCCGCGGCGGCGACGGCGAGCAGCAGCAGGAACGACAGCGGCACCGGGCCGATGCGTTGGTACCCCAGGCCCTGCACCAGGGCGGGTGCGGTCTTGCCGGCCGGACCGTCGTATCCGTTGTCGAGGTATCCCTTCAGCAGCAGTCCGACGCCGACGGTCGCGATGAAGGGGTTGATCCGCGCTGCGGTGACGAGCAGGCCGTTGACGAGGCCGATCGTGGCGCTGACGGCGAGCGTCAGGCCGATCGCCGGCAGCAGCGCACCATCGTCGCCGGCCATGGTCTCGGCGGCGACGAGGGTGCTCAGACTCACCACGAACGCCACGGACAGGTCCAGCGAGCCCCCGACGATGACCAGCGTCTGGCCGACCGCGACGAGGCCCAGACCGGCGGCGACGTGGAGCAGGCTCACCGTCGTCGGCACGCTGAACAGCCGGCCGCCATCGAGAGTGACGACGATCCAGCCGATCGCCAGGGTGAGGACCAGGGCGACGAACACGCCGGGCGGGGTCCGCCGGGTCGGCAGGGACAGCGCGCCGCTCATCCGGCCGCCTCCCCCACGGTGCCGACCGCCAGGGCGACGACATCCTCCTCACTCGCGCCGGTGGGTAGCTCGCCGGCGATCCGGCCGTCGCGCATGACGACGATCCGGTCGCTCATGCCGAGCAGTTCGGGCAGCTCGGACGAGACCATCAGCACGGCGGCGCCGTCGCAGGCCAGCCGGCGGACGAGATCGTGGATCGCCGACTTGGCGCCCACGTCGATGCCCCGGGTCGGCTCGTCGAAGAGCAGGATCCTCGGGGCGAGCGCGAGCCACCTGGCCAGCACGACCTTCTGCTGGTTGCCCCCGGACAGGAAACGGATCTCCTGCTCCTCCCCCGCGGCGCGAAGCTCGACGGCCGCGAGCAGCTCCCGGACCCGCGCGGTCCGGGCACCGCGGCCGCCCCGGCCCAGGCGGACGGCGCGGCCGGCCAGCAGCGCGTTGTCGAGCACCGACTGCCCGGCGACGATGCCCTCGCCCTTGCGGTCCTCGGAGACGTAGGCGATACCGGCACGTATCGCGGCGCGGGGCGAGCGCAGCCGGACCGGCGCTCCGTCGACGGTCACCCGGCCGGTGCTGAACGGTGCGGCGCCGAACAGTGCGCGGGCCAACGCGGACCGGCCGGAGCCCTGCAGGCCGCCGACGCCGAGCACCTCGCCGGCGCGCAGCCGCAGGTCGATGCCGCGCAGCTTCCGGTTGCCTCCGCCCCGGACGGTCAGCCGCACCGGGCCCAGCTCCTGCGGCTCGGCCGGGGCGGGGTAGTAGCTCGACAGCTCGCGGCCGACCATGTGGCGCACCAGCCGATCGGCGCTGGTGTCCACGGTGTCCAAGGTGGCCACGGCCCGGCCGTCCTTGAGCACGGTGATCCGGCTGGACAGGTCGAAGACCTCCTTGAGCCGGTGCGAGACGTACAGGACGCCGATCCCGTGCTCCTGCAGTCGCCGTACGAGCGCGTAGAGCTGGTCGACTTCGTGGTCGGCGAGAGCCGCGGTGGGCTCGTCCATGATGAGCAGCCGCGCGTCGAGGGCGAGCGCCTTGACGATCTCGACCACCTGTTGTTGCGCCACACCGAGTCGTCCCACGCGCGTGTCGGGCGGCAACG
This sequence comes from Streptomyces tibetensis, assembly GCF_007655005.1. Lineage (GTDB taxonomy): Bacteria > Actinomycetota > Actinomycetes > Streptomycetales > Streptomycetaceae > Streptomyces > Streptomyces tibetensis. The sequence continues at coordinate 303,260 of NZ_SZVW01000008.1, read as the reverse complement.
AGCCCTCCCCGACCGAGGCGAGGAGCTCCGCGGTGTGGCTGAGCATCGCCCTGCGGTCGACGAGCCCGCGGCGCAGGGGCTCGCGGCCCAGACAGACGTTCTCCGCGACGGTGCGCTCGGGCAGCAGGGTCAGTTCCTGGTAGACGATGCCGATACCGGCCTGCCGGGCCTCGCGCGGGTTGCGGAACGTCCGCGGTGCGCCGGCGAACTCGACCGTTCCCTCGTCGGGCTGGTGGACGCCGGACACCACCTTCATGAGCGTGGACTTGCCGGCGCCGTTCTCGCCGACGACCGCGTGCACCTCGCCCGGCCGGACCTGGAGGTCGACGCCGTCGAGCACCCGCACGCCGAGGAACGACTTGCCGATGCCTCGCAGAGCGAGCAGCGGCGACGGCAGCAGGCCAGACATCGTGGGAACCTCTGCATTCGCGTCGTCAGGTCGAATAGCCGAGAACTTTCGCCGGACGCGATGGCGACATCGCGCCCCGAGGGTAAATGCCTGGATGAGTGCCTGGCAATACCAGCAGACATCAGCGATTGATATGCCAAAATCTGTTATCGAATCGGCCCGTCCACAGTCGCGCGCCAAGTCACGACGACTGATGCGCAAAATGTGTTATGGAATCGGCCCGACGACAGTCGCGCGCCGAACCACAACGGTTGATGCGCAAAAAGTGTTATGGAAGCGGCCGCACCCGATTCATATTGACTGTTGCGATACCCCGCTGCATGCTGGCCGGCAGACCACGGGAGACGGTCGCATCTGGTGTGAATCCCCTTGCTTCCGTAGGGACTTGACTGCCCGTCACGGCGGACGGGACGACGAACTGACGGCAGACGCGTGCCTACGACGCGCTCGGGCACTCCGGCGCATCTTCAGGTGCGGCCGACGCGTGCCCGTGGTCATGCCATCGTTGCTCCGCCGAAATAGGAGACGGCATTGCGTCGCATCATCGTTATCTTCGGGGCGATCGCGAGCGTGCTCCTGTCGCTCGTCGTCGCCCAACCGGCGTCAGCGGCGCCGGCCTTTCGAGCCCTGGTCTTCACGAAGACGGCCGGTTACCGGCACGATTCGATCCCGGCCGGCCTGTCGATGTTCCGGGAGCAGGCGGCGGCCAACGACTTCGAGTTGGTCCACAGCGAGGACTCGAGCGTTTTCACCCCGGCAAACCTCGCCACCTTCGACGTGCTCATCATGTTCCAGACCTCGGGAATGGTGTGGACCACGGCGGCCCAGCGTCAGGCGGTGGAGGGCTACCTCGCCAGCGGCAAGGGCATCGTCGCGATCCACAACGCCACAGACATGGGCATCGAGAACGAGTACCCGTGGTGGGACCAGACCATCAACGGCGGCGCGCACATGCCGGAGCACTCCCCCGGCGTGCTGGGCGGCACCGCCATCGTCGCGGACAAGAAGCACCCGTCGACGGCCGGCCTGCCGGACCGTTGGAACCGCAGCGAGGAGTGGTACAACTTCGACCGCAACCCCCGCGGCGACGTCCATGTCCTGGTCACCGCGGACGAGCGCACGTACAACCCGGGCCCCCGCGCCATGGGGCCGGACCACCCCATCTCCTGGTGCCGCAACACCGGCGGCGGCCGCGTGTGGGCCACCGGCATGGGGCACACCAGCGCGGCCTACGGCGAGACCCATTTCCGCAACCACGTCCTCGGGGGCGTCAAGTGGGCGGCCGGCAAGGAGCCCGGCGACTGCGGCGGCACCGTGTGGAGCAACTTCGAGAAGCGCACCCTCGACGACAACACAGCGGACCCGATGGCCCTCGCGGTCGCCCCGGACGGGCGGGTGCTCTACGTCCAGCGGGCCGGGCAGCTGAAGATCTTCAAACCGACCACGAACAGAACGGTGACAGCCGGCACGCTCAGCGTCTACACCGGCGGCGAGGACGGCCTCACCGGACTGGCGCTCGACCCGGACTTCGCCGACAACGGCTACGTGTACCTGTATCACTCCCCCGCCGGAGTCCCGAACGACATCAACCGGGTCTCCCGGTTCACGCTCACCGGCGACACCCTGAACATGTCGAGCCAGGTGACGATCATCGACATCCCCGCGACCCGGGACCGCACGTTCGCCGAGCCCGGGCACACGGGCGGGTACATCGAGTTCGGCCCCGACAAGAACCTCTACATCGGCACGGGGGACGACGTCCCACCGAACCTCGACTCCAACTGGCAGGGCTACGCCCCGCTGGACTGGCGGCCGGGCAAGGCCAACCTCGACGCCGCCCGCACCGCCGGCAACACCAACGACCTGCGGGGCAAGCTCCTGCGCATCCGTCCTTCGGCGGGCGGCGGCTACACCGTCCCGGCCGGCAACCTCTACCCGCAAGGCACAGAGAAGACCCGGCCCGAGATCTACGCGATGGGCTTCCGCAACCCGTTCCGCTTCTCGATCGACCCGGAGAACGGGTGGGTCTACCTCGCCGACTACGGCCCGGACCGGAACCCGCCCACGACCAACCGCGGCCCCGAAGGGCTCGTCGAGCTCAACGTCATCAAGTCCCCGGGCAACTACGGCTGGCCCTTCTGCCACGGCGACAACCAGGCCTACGCGCCCTACAACCCGGACACCCGCGTCGTCGGAGCCAAGTTCAACTGCAACGCGCCGGTCAACAACTCGCCGAACAACACCGGCCTGACCAGCCTCAAGCCGATTGTCGCGCCGAACATGTGGTACGGCTACGGCGTCTCGCCGAACTTCCCCGAACTCGGCTCCGGCGGCTCGGGGCCGATGGGCGGACCGGTCTACCGCTACAACGCCGCGAACCCGTCCGATACGAAGTTCCCGCCCTACTACGACGGGGTCCACTTCTTCTACGAGTGGTCGCGCCACACCGTCAAGGAGGTCCACTTCGACTCCGCGACCGCGGTCACCCGGACCAACCCCTTCATGCCCGCCGCCAAGTTCCTCAAGCCGATGGACATGGAGTTCGGGCCCGACGGCTCGCTGTACCTGCTCGAATGGGGCAACAACTTCGGCGGTGGCAACAACGACTCGGGTCTCTACCGCATCGACTACAACCACGGCGGACGGTCGCCGATCGCCAAAGCCACCGGAGCACCCACCAACGGGGACGCGCCACTGAACGTGCAGTTCAGCAGCGCGGGGACCACGGACCCGGATCCCGGCAGCACGCTCGGCTACCACTGGACGTTCGGCGACGGCACCACGTCCACGGCGGCCAACCCGTCACACACCTACACCGCCAACGGCAACTACACCGCCCAGCTCAAGGTCACCGACAACACCGGTAAAACAGCCTTCGCCAATGTGCCGATCACCGTGGGTAACACCGCACCGACCGTCACCATCACCATTCCGTCCAACGGCGGCATGCTGGACTTCGGCGACCGCGTCCCGTACAAGGTGTCCGTCACGGACCCCGGCGGCGCGCCCATCGACTGCGACAAGGTGTTCGTCAACCCCGCCCTCGGCCACGACGACCACCAGCATGAGACCACGGACCATCCGGGGTGCTCGGGCACCATCGACACGACGCTGCTGGGCGGGCACCCCGAGGGCGCCAACCTGTACTACGTCCTCAACGCCCGCTACACCGACGACGGCGGCCCCGGCGGTGCGAACCCGCTCACCGGCTACGCCCAGGCGATCCTCCAGCCCAAGCACAAGCAGGCCGAGTTCTACACGGACCAGTCGGGTGTGCAGATCGTCGAGCAGTCCGGCGCGGAGAGCGGCAAGCGGGTCGGCGACATCTCCGACGGTGACTGGATCGCGTTCAAACCGATGAGCCTGTCGGGCATCACGAGCGTGCGCTACCGCCTGTCGTCGCCGAGCGGCGGCGGATCGATCGAACTGCGCGCCGACTCCCCGACCGGCACACTCCTGGCCACGACACCGGTGCCCAGCACCGGTGGCTGGAACACCTACCAGTCCACGCCGGCGGTGAACACCGCCGATCTCGCCGGCTCACACCCGCTCTACCTGGTGTTCAAGGGCACTTCGAACAACTGGTTCGACCTCGACTCACTGACCTTCGGCGGCAACGGGGTCGGCGAACCCGGCAGCGGCGGCGGTGGTGGCGTCGCCGGTCGGACCTGGACGGTCGCAGCGCAGCACAGCGGCAAATTCGTGGACGTCGATGGCGCCTCGACCGCTGACGGCGCCCAGGTCGTCCAGTGGGCGGCCACCGGCGGCAACAACCAGAAGTGGCAGGCCGTCGACGCCGGTGGCGGCGCCGTGCACCTGAAAGCGGTGCACAGCGGCAAGTGCCTCGCCGTCACGGGCGGGTCCACCGCCCAGGGCGCGTTCCTTCAGCAGTCCACCTGCGACAACGGCAACCCGCAGAAGTTCCTCGTCACACCGACCACCACGGCAGGCGTGTACACGGTGAAAAGCCTCCCCAGCGGACTGTGCGTCGACGTCAACGGCGGCTCGACGGCCGACGGCGCACGGCTCCTGCAGTGGAGCTGCCACGGCGGCACCAACCAACAGTGGCGGTTCACCGCCGTATAGCCCGTCCGCACGGGATGCCCGGCGCGGTCGCGCGCCGGGCATCCCTCCCTACGAACAGGTGAGGAACCGTCATGGTGTTCCGACTACCCCGGCCCCGCCGGTACGGACGGCTGTCCGCCCTGGGCACCGCATTGGGGCTGGTTGCCGTCGGCGCCAGCGCGGTGGCGGCACCGATCGAGCCCGGGCAGAGCGCCGCCGTCGTGGGCGCGCAGTCCGGCCGCTGCCTGACCGTGCCCGGCTCAAGCACCACCAACGGCACCCAGACCCAGCTCTGGGACTGCACCGGCGCGGCCGGCCAGACCTGGACCTACACCGCGGACAAACAACTGACCGTCCCCGGCGACAAGTGCCTCGACGCCAGCGGACGCGGCACCACCAACGGCACCGCGGTCATCATCTGGGACTGCACCGGCCAGAACAACCAGCAGTGGAACGTCAACCGCGACGGCACCGTCACCGGAGTCCAGTCCGGACTGTGCCTCGACGCCAACGCCGCAGGCACCGCCAACGGCACCAGGATCACCCTCTGGTCCTGTCACGGCGGTACCAACCAGCAGTGGAACGTCACCCGCGACGGCACCGTCACCGGCGTCCAGTCCGGACTGTGCCTCGACGCCAACGCCGCAGGCACCGCCAACGGCACCAGGATCACCCTCTGGTCCTGCCACGGCGGTACCAACCAGCAGTGGAACTCGCCGACCCCGCCACCGGACCCGCCGGACCCGCCGGTCCCGGGCGGCGCGGGCACGTGCGACATCTACGCCTCGGGCGGCACCCCCTGCATCGCCGCCCACAGCACCGTACGAGCGCTCTACGGCACCTACAACGGCAACCTCTACCAGGTCCGGCGCTCGTCCGACAGCACGACCCGGAACATCGACGTCCTGAGCGCGGGGGGCACCGCCGACGCGAGCACGCAGGACTCGTTCTGCGCGGGGACCACCTGTGTCATCACCGTCGTCTACGACCAGTCCGGCCGCGGAAACGACCTGTGGTACCAGGGATCGAGTGTGGTCCCCGGCTCCCCCCAGAGCCGCCCGGCGATCGCGACCTCCGAGTCGCTGGCGGTCGGCGGAAGCAAGGCCTACTCGCTCTACATCAACCCCGGCAACAGCTACTGGCGGGACGGCCACCTGACCGGCGTGCCGACCGGCAGCGCCCCCGAAGGCATGTACATGGTGACCAGCGGCACCCATGTCAACGGCGGCTGCTGCTTCGACTACGGCAACAGTGAGACGACCCGAGCGGCTGACGCGGCCGGGGCGATGGACGCGATCAACTTCAGCACCCAGTGCTGGTTCGGCGGGTGCGCCGGCAGGGGCCCCTGGGTCCAGGCCGACCTCGAATGGGGGCTCTACTCCGGTGGCAGTCAGACCTGGAACCCGAACCAGCGGGCCTTCACCAGCAAGTTCGTGACGGCGATGCTGAAGAACAACGGGACGAGCCGTTTCGCGCTCAAGGGTGGGAACGCCCAGGCCGCAGGCCTGACCACGCTCTGGGACGGGGCGCTTCCGCCCGGCTACAGCCCCATGAAGAAGCAGGGCGCCATCATCCTCGGCAGCGGTGGTGACTGCTGCAAGCCCGGCGGCGGCGCGAACCTCAGCGCAGGCACCTTCTACGAGGGCGCGATGGTGTCCGGATACCCGTCCGACGCGACCGAGAACGCGGTACAAGCCAACATCATCGCCGCCGGCTACCGCTGAGTCCGCTACATCCATGAATGGAGAAACGTGATGCGACAAGGCAGCAATCGTCACCGATGGCGCACGCTGATCGCCGTGGCCACCACGTTCTTACTCGCCGTGGCCGGCATCAGCGGCATCACGCTGACATCCGCCGCCGCCGAGGCCCCCTCCCTCGCCGCGAGCGCCGGATGTGGCAAGCCCCCCACGCTGTCGAGTGGTCCGCGCTCGATCCAGAGCAGCGGCAGGACGCGGAACTACATCCTGAGGGTGCCCGCCAACTACGACAACAACCGCCCCTACCGAGTGGTCTTCGGTTTCCACTGGAACGGCGGCACCGCAGGCGACGTCGACTCGGGCGGAACCAGCGGATACCCCTGGTCGTACTACGGCCTGCGGGCGATCTCGAACGACAGCACGATCTTCGTCGCGCCCCAGGGCCTCGGGAATGGCTGGGCCAACTCCAATGGCCAGGATCTGACCTTCGTGGACGACATGATCAGGCAGATCGACGCGGGCCTGTGTGTCGACACGAACCAGCGCTTCGCCGGGGGTTTCAGCTACGGAGGCGGCATGAGTTTCGCACTCGCGTGCGCCCGGCCGACAGTGTTCCGCGCGGTCGCCGTCTACGCGGGCGGGCAGTTGAGCGGGTGCGACGGCGGCACCCAGCCGGTCGCCTACATCGGACTGCACGGCTTGCGGGACCCGGTGCTCCCGATCTCGACAGGCCGCTCGCTGCGTGACAGGTTCGTGCGGAACAACGGCTGCACTCCCCAGAACCCGCCGGAGCCGGCACGTGGCAGCCTCACGCATGTCGTCACGACCTACTCGGGGTGCCGCGCCGGGTACCCCGTGGCATGGGCCGCGTTCGACGCGGGCCATACGCCGGGTCCTGTCGATGGATCACCCGGCGACTACGAGCCGGGTGAGAGGTCGTGGACGCGGGCGGTGGTGTGGAACTTCTTCACGCAGTTCGACGACACGACGCCCACCCCGCCGAACCCGACCACGTTCCGGCTGCGCAACGAGGGTTCGAGCCGGTGCCTGGACGTCAACGGCGCCAACGCGGCCAACGGCACACCGATGATCATCTGGGACTGCCATGGCAACGCCAACCAGCAGTTCACCCAGAACGGTCAGGCGCTGCAGGTGTTGGGCAAGTGCCTGAACGTTCCCACCGACGCCGCCGCCGGCACGCGGGTGCAGATCCAGGACTGCAACGGTGGCGCCAACCAGCAGTGGGCCCTCAACAGCAACGGCACGATCCGCAACGCTCAGAGCGGGTTGTGCCTGGACGTCAACGGAGCGAGCACCGCCAACGGCTCCGCGGTCGTCGTGTGGAGCTGCCACGACGGCGCCAACCAGCGCTGGGCGCGCGCCTAGACGCACGAGAGGGCCACCTCCCGTGGGGAGGTGGCCCTTTCGGCGTGCCGCGTCAGCTCAGGGCAGGGTCCATTTCTGGTTGGCCCCGCCGTGGCAGGACCACAGGTTCACGAGGGTGCCGTCCGAGGAGTTGGCGCCCGACACGTCCAGGCACTTGCCCGAGCGCGGATTCCGCAGCGACCCGTCCGGGGACGCCTGCCAGTTCTGGTTGGCACCATCGTTGCAGGACCACAGGACGACTCTCGCCCCGTCCGCCGTACTGCCACCGCTGACGTCCAGGCACTTGCCCAACGCCTTGACCGTCGACCCCGGCGTCACCGTCCACCGCTGCCCCGCCGAGCCCCTGCACGACGAGATCTGCACCGACGTCCCGTCCGCCGAACTGCCGTTACGGGCATCCAGGCACTTGTTCGCGAGCCCCACGACCGGGCCCACGCCGGGGGTGGGTGGCGGGCTGCCGCCCAGCTCCTTGATCCGGACGTTGCGGAACGACACGTCGTCCCCCGTGCCGTGGTTCTGGATGCCGACGTGGCCTGCGAGCGAGCGGGCGGGGTCGGTGTTGGTGAAGTCATTGATCTTCACGCCGTTGAGCCAGACCTGAAGCCGCTCCCCCTCCACCAGCAGCTCGAAGGTGTTCCACTCGCCCGGCGGATTGAGCGCCGCGTCCCGTGCCGCCGTGTCCGGGGCCTTGACGGCGTAGATCGAGCCGGTCGTGCGGTCGGGCGCGTCGGTGGCGTCGATCTGGACCTCGTAGCCGTTGTCCAGTGCCGACGACGGGTCGTTCGTGGGTGGGAAGCCCACGATCACACCGGAGTTGTCGTCGCCGGGCATCTTCCAGTCCAGCTTCAGCGAGTAGTCGGTGAACTGCCGGGCGCTGTACCAGAGCATGCCCATGCCGCCGTACGAGGCGAGGGTGGCGTCCGAGTTGGTGAAGCCGCCCGGGCCGGCCTGCGACCAGCCGGTGGCCGAGCCGTTGTAGAGGGGCGTATAGCCGGTCTCGGGCCGGCAGTCGGCCTTGGTCCGGCCCGCCGCGTACCGGATGCCACCGAGCAGGTGCGCCCGTAACGCCGGCTCCGCGTACGACGCCTGGCTGTGCCCGCCGCCGGTGTAGAAGGACCGGCCACCCGCGTGGGTCTTGCACCAGCTGTGCGGGTGGTCGGCTCCCATCGAGCCACCCGAGTACGACGACTCGTCCAGCGTGGTGAGCACGCGCGCGGTGGTGCGGGGGTTGGTCCGGAAGTTGTACCACTCGTCGGTGCGGGTCCAGGTCTGCGGCAGGTGGGCGGTCGCCGCGTGCGCCCGCTCCTCCACCTTGACGTTGGCCTGCTGGACAGCGGGGTGCGAGGCGAAGTAGGCCCCGACCAGGTCGCCGTAGAACGGCCAGTTGTACTCCGTGTCCGCGGCCGAGTGGACGCCGACGAAGCCGCCGCCCGAGCCGATGTACGACTGGAACGCCGACTGCTGGGCGTCATTCAGGACGTCGCCGGTGGTGTTGAGGAAGATCACCGCCTCGTAGCGGCTCAGATTGCCGGTCGTGAAGTGGTTGCCGTCCTCCGTGGCCGTCACCGTGAAGCTGTTCGCGGCTCCGAGGTCGCGGATGGCCTGGATTCCTGCCGGGATCGAGTCGTGCCGGAAACCGGCCGTCCTGGAGAACACGAGGACGTCGTACGACGTGTCCGCGGCATGGACGGGGTGGGGCTGTCCGAGGAGGACCAGGGTGGCGAGTGCCGTGGCCGCCCCACCGAGCAGGGTTCGGGGCCGTCTGCGCATGTGCGTCGCTCCCTTCTTGGTGACCGGCATCAGGGCAGGGTCCATTTCTGGTTGGTGCCGCCGTGACAGGACCACAGGTGCACGAGGATGCCGTCCGAGGAGTTGGCGCCCGACACATCCAGGCACTTGCCCGACTGCGGATTCCGCAGCGACCCGTCCGGGGACGCCTGCCAGTTCTGGTTGGCACCACCGTTGCAGGACCACAGCTGGACCTTCGCCCCGTCCGCCGTGCTGTTGCCGCTGACGTCCAGGCACTTGCCCAACGCCTTGACCGTCGACCCCGGCGTCACCGTCCACCGCTGCCCCGCCGAACTCGTGCACGACGAGATCTGCACCGCCGTCCCGTCCGCCGAACTGCCGTCACGGACATCCAGACACTTACCCGCGAGCCCCACGACCGGACCCGCGCCGGGGGTCGGTCCGCCGCCGGGATTGAAGGTGAACGCGTCGACGTCGAAGAGGAATCCGGAGCCGCCGGCAAAGGTCAGGTAGAGGGTGGTGGTGCCGGCCGGTGCGCCGGAGACCGAGCCGCTCACGGTGGTGAAGTTCGTCCACGAGCCGGTGACCGGGACGGTGGCGGAGCCGAGGACGGTGCCGGTCGGCGAGCCGGCCCGGACCTGCACCGTGCCGCCCGCGCCGGCTGACGACACCCGGGCGCTGAACGACGTGGCGTTGCTCAGCTTGTACGGCTCGAAGGCGATCCAGTCGCCGTTCTCGATGTCACCGACGGACTTGCCGCCCTCGGCGGTCGACTTGTCGTAGGTGGTGATGCCGGACGATGTCTTGTAGTGCTCGGCCTGCCGGTGCTTCGGCTGCAGGGTGTGCTGCGTGTGCGTGGTGAGCCCGTCGTTGTCGGTGTACTCGGCGTCGAAGACCCCGAAGATGTTCGCCGCGTCGTCGTGTTCACCGTCGACCGGGATGGTGATGGTGCCGGAGCAACCGGTCTTCGAGGTGACCGGGTGGCCATGACTGTCGTGCCCGACGATGTACGTCATCTTGACCTTGGCGCAGTCGACCGTGCCGTCCTCCGGATCCGTCACGGTGACACTGAACGGCACGGTGTCGCCGAAGGCGAAGATCTCCCCCGCGGCGGGGCTGTTGATGGTCACGGTCGGCGAGGTGTTGCCGACCGTGATCCGCACGTCGGCGGTGCCGGTGGCACCCTGTGGGTCGCGCACGGTCAGCGTGGCCGTGTATTCGCCGTTCGTGCTGTACGTCTTCGTCGGGTTGGCGGCGGTGGAGCTGGTGCCGTCACCGAAGCTCCACGTATAGGTCAGTGCCCCGCCCTCGGGGTCGGACGAGCCTGCCGAGGAGAACGTCACGGTCAGCGGTGCCGTGCCGGAGGTCCGGTTGGCGCCGGCCACCGCCGTGGGCGCGCGGTTGCCGGCGCCGACGTAGTCGAAGCGGTACAGGGCGGAGTACTGGTCGCCCTGGTAGAACCCGGAGCCGTAGTCCAGCACGTAGTAGGAGCCGTCCGGTCCGAACGCGGAGTCGATCACCTGCTTGCCGGTCCAGGGGAAGCTGTCGATGGTCCCCGGGGAGCCGTCGGCGTCGAGGTGGATCGGCTTGATCCAGCCGCGGCCGAACTCCGTGGCGAAGAACTGCCCGTCGAACGACTGGGGGAACTTCGTGGGCGCGGTGACGGCGGGGTCGTAGCGGTACACCGGGCCCGCCATCGGCGACTCCGAGCCGCCGCCGAACGCCGGCGGGCTGCCGGCGTCTCCGCCGTAACGGATCCAGGCGGCCTTGGCGGGGGGCAGGGTGCTCAAGCCGGTGTTGTGGGGCGAGTTGTTCGTCGGCCCGCCCGTGCAGTTGTACTTCGCGCCTGCCGTGTTGGTGGCGAAGTCCCACTCGGCGTACGTCTCGGAGCTCGTGTTCGTGCCGGTGCAGTAGGGCCAGCCGTAGTTGCCCGGGCCCGTGACGCGGTTGAACTCGACCTGGCCCTGCGGCCCGCGCGTCGAGGTGTTGCCGGCATCGGGGCCGTAGTCGCCGACGTAGACGACGCCGGTGGCCTTGTCGACGCTCATCCGGAACGGGTTGCGCAGGCCCATCGCGTAGATCTCCGCCCGGGTCCTGGCCGTGCCGGGCGGGAACAGGTTGCCTGCCGGGATCGAGTACGACCCGTTCTCGTTCACCTTGATCCGGAGGATCTTGCCGCGCAGGTCGTTGGTGTTGGCGGCGGTGCGCTGCGCGTCGAAGGCCGGGTTGCGGTTGGTCCGTTCGTCGAGTGGGGAATATCCGGCGGACTCGAACGGGTTGGTGTCGTCGCCGGTGGACAGGTACAGGTTGCCCGCCGCGTCGAAGTCGATGTCTCCGCCGGCGTGGCAGCAGGTACCTCGGTCGGCCGCCACATCGAGGATGTCCACTTTGCTGGACTGGTTGATCGTGAAATCGGCGTTGAGCGTGAACCGGGAAAGCCGGTTGACGCCCTGCCACGCCGACCAGTTGCTGCCGGTGGTCGGTGCGTCGCCGCCTGGTGTGGACAGCGGCGGGGCGTAGTAGAGGTAGATGTGCCGGTTGGTGGCGAACCCCGGGTCGATGCCGATGCCCTGCAGGCCGTCCTCGTCGTGCGCGTACACGGGGATGTTGCCGATCACCTTGGTGTTGCCGCCCGCATCCGTGCGGCGCACGGTCCCGTTGCGAGCGGTGTGCAGCACCGACCGGTCGGCGAGGACGGCCAGCGACATCGGCTCACCGACCTCCGCGACCCCGCGGGCGAGTTGAACCTGCTGGAAGTCGGCGGCGTTGATCGGGTGCGCCGAGGCCGGGGGCGCACTGGATAAGGACGCGACGATAGCGGCCGCGATCAGGAGCAGAGCCGAACCGATGGCCTGCCAACGCGCGACCGCAGCCCTCTTCTTGATTTTCATGAACATGACAATGCAATCCCCTTCCTGAACAGGTGGCTGCCAGGCTTGGGGCGCGCGCTGCCGCGCCGATGCCGTAGCGGGATGTCGCCGCCTCGGCCCGCAGGGTGTGCTTCAGCAGGCCACTACGCCGAGCGGGGGCAACAGCTCGGAAACAGGAGAAGTCGATGGTTGCCGCGCTGTCGGGTCACATCGACGACCGTGACGGTACACCGACAAGGCTAGAGGACTTCGGCCCACCATGTCCACGCTTCCCTCCGGACCAGCCAGGCTTTTGGTCTGGTGTGGAGCAGGTTTCGAAGGGTCCGAGCCGTGTCAGGACTCGGCGCCCTCTCCCACCCGGATCGGCGGGGCGCAGACGGGTGCGTGACCGCCGCCGCCCGCGCGACAACCCGGCCGAGCCCGGCCACGCCTTCGAACGAGTTGGAGGCCGACGAGCGGCCGTCGACAATGGAGGCCGAGGAAGCGTCGCGGCGCTTTCACACAGGTCTCGCCAACTGTGCGGACTCCCCCGGACCGTGAAGGCCTGACCTGGCATGACACGCCCGTCCCTGGATCGTCGACTGGACGCCGCTGGACGGTCGTTACGGCCTGCGCCATGCGGTACCGCGCACCCACGCGACTTCCCTGCCCGGCGCGCGCTACCTGGACTGGACCCTGGTCGACCCCGCAGGCAAGGCCGTCGACGCACCGGCGGCGCTCGCCGCGTAGGACGGCGCGAGCAGCTCCTCCACCGAAGCGCTCTTCGCCGCCGAGCAGGCCGCCCCACCCTCGCTGTCGGCAGGGAACGACCGGGCCAGGGTCAGCTTCAACGCGCTGTAGCGCTGGACTTCATCGGGCCGCCGGCGAAGGTGATTACGGAGTAGGACGTGATCAAGGTACGGCTCCGAGCCCGCGACCACGCCGTACAGATGATGTTCGGGAACCGCAGGAGGGACCTGCCAAGCCTGCCGTCCCGAATCCCCGGATCGCCTTCGTGTCGGTAGCCCTCTCCAGCGAGACGGGAGATCACCTCGGGCATGACAGCCTCCTCGGACACCACGAGGTCGAGGTCGAGGACCGGCTTCGCGGGGCACCCGGCACGGCTGTCGTCCAGCTGCGCGAGGCCGGCCTCGGCGCGGTCGGCGATCTCGGGTTCATCGGCCTGGACACCATCCCTGACGACCCGGTGGTGTCACCGGCTTCAAGGCCGCCCGGAACAAGCCCTTGACCAGGGCGAACAAGAAGGCGAGCGATCTGGTCGCCGCCGAGCGGGCGGCGTGCGAGCAGGCCTTCGCCCACCTGAAGAACTGTCGTGTCCTCCCCCAGCTGCGCATGTCAGCTCGTTACGCGACACGCTCTGAGTCCTGGTCGTGCTGACCAACAGATCGCCCGCTGACAGACGATTGTGCCGGCGGACAAGCACCCACGAGCAGCGCGAGTACACGACCAAGGGTTCACACCAACCCTGCGACCGGCAACCTCACGTGAGAAGAGGCCCAGTGGTCGGGGCCTTCGCCGTGCCGTTCACGCAGGACCAGCAGTTGCGGAACACCTGTCAGGGAGTGCTGCTGGGGATCACGCAGTTCTTCGGCTGTTCCCTGCCGGTGGGCCAGCCCAGGCCGACGAACTTCAGCTTGCCGGGGCCCTCCCGGCCCGGGTCCAGCTTTACGACCGCGGCCGGCTTGTCGTATGCGTTTCCGCCGCTGGTCAGGCATATCAGGCCGCTTGTGCCCTGCACACGGTGGCGGGACTGGAGCAGCGACCACTGCCGGCCGACGTCCTCAAGGGCGGGCACCGCCTCGGCGCCGCCGCTCTGCACCTGGTGCAGTGCCTTGCCGATGGTGATGAGGCCGTCGTACACGAGCATCGTCCGGGAGTCCTCCAGGTTCGGGGCGGAGCCGAGGCTCGTCCCCTCGCTGCGCGTGGTCTCGATCCGCTTCTTCAGCGTGTCCAGGGCCGCCTTGGGCTCGGTGAGGTACTGGGGGAGCTCCTGCGCGGTGGGTGCGCGGTCGTGGGCCGCGTCCCACTGCTTGTTCCAGCGGGCCAGCTCGGCACTCCAGGCGTCCGGGTGCGCGGGGGCGGCGTACTGCACCGTCACCTTGGCCCGGCCGTCCTCGCCGCGCAGCTGTGCCCAGTCCTTCTCCGACATGTCCTGCCGCAGCGAGGCGGCGTCGGAACCGCTGACGATGGTGTAGTGCCGGTCCTCGCAACCGACCTGGGCGAGCTTGAGCGCGAAGATCCGCAGGTGCAGCGTGCGTCCCGCGAAGTAGACGATGTCGGCCTGGGAGTCGCAGATGTTGTTGGCCAGCTGGGTGAACTGGTTGCCGGTCGAGCCCGGCTCGTCGATCGCCGGGGACTCGAAGGGCATCGGGGCGGGACCGGCCGGGCCCTTCTCCCTGATCCCGCTGAACGCCTTCGCCAGCGACTCGTTGTAGCTGTCGGCGCGCTTGTCGTAAACCAGTACCGTCTTGAGGTTCTCCCGGCCTCGTTCGCCGTTGAAGTTGGCCAGCGCCTGGGCCGCGTCGTGGTTGGTGGGAATGATTCGGGCCAGGCCGGGGAACCGCGCCTTCTCCATCCCGTCCGCCGTGTCCTCGTTGGCGATACGGTCCCCGCTGATCCGGGAGGCGAGCACCGGGATCCTGTGCTCTGCGAGGCGTTTGACGGCTGCCTCTGTCGTGTCGAGGCTGAGGTTGAAGCCCGTCACGGCGCGCAGCCGGTCCTCCGGCGAGTCGGCCATCCGCACCAGGGTGTCCACGACCTTCTTCTGCTGCTCGTAGTTGCGCCCGGGGTTGGCCAGTACCAGCCGGATCTTCGGCGGTTCCCCCTCTCCCTCGTTGGCCTGCCGCTGCCCCAGATACGCGCCTTGGAGGTCGCTGCGCATCTGCCGGCGCAGCGCCGCTTTGTCCGACTGGAGCGGCAGCATCATCGCCACCGTGACGTGGGGCTGGCCGTCGATCCTCTTGTTTTCCTGGGCGATGGCCCGGGCCACGTCCTTGATCTCGGGAGTGCCGAAGTCGTAGCCCCCGCTGTTGACGCCTACGCACTCGCCGCCGGTCCGTACGACGCCGTCGGCGCAGGTGTCCTCCCGTTGGGAGAGTTCGCAGGCGGTGAAGCCGAGCACCACGATCAGTACCAGGCCCAGCACCGCGATGAGGATCTTCTTCCATCTGGGCATCCCCGTTACCTCCCTTGCCCGAGCCGTGGGGTACACGTGCAGCGCAGCAGCGGTTGCTCGTTCGCCGCCAGGGCTTTCCACTCCGTGGCGGTCGGGTCGAGTTGTCCGGCACCGTCGAAGTCCATGCCCACGAGGCGTGTCAGCAGCGTGGACAGGGTTTCGGCCGTCTCGCCGGTCGATCTGGTCCGCTCCTCACACAGCCACACCGTGTGCAGCAGCTGGTCGACGGTGCGGCGCAGCGCGGGTCCGTCCACCGGCACCAGGCCCTGGGCGCGTTTCCGCCGGGTGTCCGCCCCCCGCGGATACGGCGCCTGGGCGATCTCCAGCAGCTCCGCGGACCACTCCTGGGGGCGGCCGGGCAGGGTGGCGGTCAGATGGCGGACCACGTCGTCCACGCCGCCGGAGACCAGGTGGTGGTTCATCCGGTGCGCCGTGACCGAGCGGAACGCCCCGCCGTCCGGCGCATCCTCGGCCGTACGGCTTGTGTAGTAGTCGCGCAGCAGGTGGTGATCGGCGTACCAGGCGGCGCCGTCGGGGCTGAGGCCGTACAGCCGGTGCAACAGCAGCTGGCGCAGTCCGAAGTCCCCGATGAAGTGCCGTTCGCAGCTTGGCCATCCGGTGTCAGTGAGATGCCGCAGGACCTGATGTGCCGTCAAGTAATGGACGCGGCCCTCCTGATGGTGGCGGAGCAGGACGTCCGCGCACTCCTCGTCGTGTGCCACCGCCAGGTGGGTGAGCAGATCGAGCCACTGGTCGTGGTGTACGTCCGGCAGCCGCACCGGCAACTGGTCCAGGACCAGTTCCTTCAGCAGTACGTCCGCCACCGGCCGCTCGGGGGCGCCTCCGGGGAACTGGAACGGGGCGTCCAGGAGGTCCCGGTCGTTGGCGTCGGCCGGCATGCGGAAGGCGGCGGCAGCGGTGGCCAGCCGGATCACCGTGTGCGGCCGTCCGCCGCTGAGCCGGGCCACGGCGGCATCGATACGACGGCGGTTGGCGCCGCCCTCCGGTTCCCCGCGTTGCTGTCTTCGCTGGGTCTCTCTGGTGAGTTGGTCGTCGGTGAGCAGGGGCATGCGCAGCAGGAGCACCCCCTCGGCCAGCGGTGCCCCGTCCCTTCCCGGCGGCGTGGAGCGGGACCACGCAGGAGGGCCGCCGTCGGCGGGCCGGAACTCCGCCGGGGGAACCCGGGCAGGCAGGCCACCGTGCAGGAAGGCGCCGCCGTCCTCCCGGCGCGCCGTGCCCACGATCACCACGCGGTCGTATTGGCCGTTCCGGCGGTCGATGAGTACGGCGCTCAGCAGCCGCTCCCCCAGTGGCGTCTCGGCGTGGTCCAGCAGCAGCCCGGGACGGCCGACCCGGCTCAGCCAGCCGAACGCCCCGGTGTACGACGCCTCGAGGTCCTCGCGCAGGGCCCGGAAAAGGAAGTTCTCCGCGAGCTTGCGGTCCTCGCCGCCCTGCTTGAAGTCGATGGCGAGATCGAGCAGCCCGTGCTCGCGCTGACCACCCGCACTGGGATACGCGCCGTAGATCCGTTCCAGTTCCGCTCTGCCCCGGGGCGCCAGGTTCTCGAAGAGGGCGTCCAGCAGCGCGGTGCCCGCGGCCGCCGGGTAGGGGCTGAGCATCTGCCCGGTCAGGGTCGTCAGCAGGTTGCGGATGGTGCCGCGGAGCACGCCCCGCCAGAAGTCGCCCGTGCCCAGGCTGTGGAGGCGCCCCCGCTGGGGCAGTTCCTCGTACCGCTGGACCTCCGTCGCGATCGCCGCAGGGGTGCCCGCCGTGACGTTGGTGGCGATCATCGCGAGGCCCGCGAAGAGCCGCGGGAAGGCGAACGAGCCGCCTGTTCCGCGCCAGGTGCACAGCCGCCGGGCGATCTCGAAGAGAGCCTCGGTGACGTCCGAGCGGGCGCCCTGCTCCGGCCGGGCCCGGTCCGCGTGTATCGGGGAGGCGCAGTCCAGATGGATCACCGGCACCTTGGGGGCGAAACGGTCCCGCACCACGCGCAGCAGCCGCCCCTTGCCCATCCCGGGGCCGCCGGTGACCAGCACCACGGGAAGGTCGGGGCCGTACAGGGGATCCCGGCCGGCTCCCTTCGGCGACCGCGCGAACAGGTGCGCGAAGAACCCCTCCTCGTCGTCCAGGAGTTCCTCGAACCCCAGGTCTTCACCCACGGAACCCCCCATGGAAGAGCTCTCCCGCCCCAGGAGCGGATGACCGGTGACCGTTGCGCCAGAAAACAATCAGTGGAACACGAGTCTTTCTGTCGGGCAACGGTGCCTACAGGGAAGGGAAGTTGAGGAGTAGTGAAGCGCGCGAAGCCCCAGTGGTGACGCCGGAAGGGGCTCGGTCAGGCTGGTGTCGCCGTGGGTATGTCGCGGTAAATGGTGAGGAGTTCGCATTTCGGATCCTCTCCGCCGCTACGATCGCCCGTTATGGACCGGCTCGGGCGCACCGCGAAGCTGAGGCAGTGGACCAGAAGGGGAACTCGCGCTCTGCACCAGCCCCGCTGCGGTCCGAGCGCGGACGGCACCGCCCGACCAGCTCGAACAGCGCCTCGCCGCCCGCCTGTTCGGCCAGCAAGCGCGCGATCAGACCGGCCTGGTAGGCCGAGAAGCCGACCGGCGCCTGGTACCCCCGCCCCGCCAAGCCGTACTCGTCGTACGGGCCCCCCTGCGGGGCCCATTGCAGCGTGGCGCCGGTCAGATCATCCAAAAGCACGCGGACCGGCTCTATCTCCCTCAGCTGTCCCACGCAGTGGATGCCGACGTCCCACTCCCAGCCGCGCCGCCGGTAAGCGTGGGTGCAGCCGCCCGCGGTGTGAAAGCGAGCTGTTCGCTTCCCGGTCACGCAGCCGCATCGCCGGGGGCGACGACCTGTGGCCGGCTCAGGGGACCGCAGTGGCAGAGAAGGTTGGGAGCGTAAGCCAGTCCCCGTTACGAGCAGGTCGTTGCTGAGCTGCGGATGTGGTCGAACAGCTCTCCTCGGCCTCGCGAGCTCCCTGTGGTCATGGCCGAGCGGGGCCCCTGGTCGCTCGGGACATCAGGGTGCGGTAGCAGACCTTTCCCATGGGGCCGAGGGGCATCTCGTGCAGGATCAGGAGACGTTCAGGGTGTTTCCGGCGGGCCAGGCCGCGGTCCCCCAGGTGGGTCGTGAGGTCGGACAGCGTGGGAAAGGGTGTGCCCGGGACCGGGCGGATGCAGGCGCACAGTCGTTCCCCGAGGTCCGGGTCGGGCACCGGGACGCAGACCGCCTCGGCCACCGCTGGGTGGGTGCCCAGTTCGCGTTCGACCTCGGCGAGGCTGATGTTGAGACCGCCGCGCACGGCGATGCGTTTGAGCCGGCCCAGGACCTGCAGCCTTCCGCGTTCGTCCAGTCGGCCTAGGTCGCCCGTGCGCACCCAGCCGTCGGGGGTGCGGTAGCGGGCGTCCAGTTCGGGCGCGTTGACGTAGCACAGGGGTGTCATGGGGCCCAGGGCCTCGATCTGACCGGTCCGCCCGGTGGGGAGCGGCGTGCCGTCGGGTCCGGTGATCCGGATGCGGGCCACCGCGGGGTCCGGGGTGCCGACGCTGTCGCCCGGCGAGTGGTCTTCTCCGGCCGTGTGGCAGTTCACGCCGTCCGACGAGCCGTAGACGGTCACCACCGGTCGGCCGAACCGTTCGCGGCATGCCTGTGCGGTGGCCGCCGGCAGAGTGGCGCCACTGGAGACGACGGCACGCAACGACGAGGTGTCCTCCTCCGGCCGCGCCGGGAGGTCGGCGATGCGCCGGAGCATGGTGGGCACCGCGAAGAGGTGGGTGGGACGATGCTCGGCGACCATCCGCAGCGCTCCGGCCGGGTCGAAGTCCGACTGCACGATGAGTGTGCCGCCGAGGGTGGCGAGGGTGACCGGCGTGCCGAGGGATCCGTATGAGGAGGCCAGCGGGACGAGGACGAGGTGGCGGGGCGGCACCGTGGCGTCGGGGTGCAGGCTCCGGACGTACCGCGCACGGCCGCCTGCCAGGGCGTGATGGCTGTAGGCGACCATCTTCGGCTCGGCTTCGGAACCGGACGACACCAGGATGCGGGCGGGTCCGTACGGTTCGCCCCGCCGTGGCCGCCAGGAGTGCCGGGCCGGGGTGCGCGGAGCGTGCAGCCCGTGTGTGCGTCCGTCGCCCGGGCCGGGGGCGAACACGGTACGCAGGTGCGGGAGATCCGCGACGGCCTGTGCGCGGCGGGCCGATACGAAGACGGCGCCGCGGGCACGCGAGCGGGTGAGCAGCGCACGGACGTCCCGGTCATCGCCGCCCGGAGGGATCGGGAGGGCCACCGAGCCGATCGCGTAGACGGCGAGTTCCGCGGCCACGGCGTCGCGGCCGTTGGGCAGCAGGAGTGCCACCACGTCCCCGTCACCCAGTCCCGCCTGGACGAACAGGGCGGCGATCCGGCGCACTTCGGCGTCCAGCGCCGCGTAGGGCAGCACTCCGGCGTCGTCCACCAGCGCCTCGCGGTCCGGGTGTTCGCGGACCCGGGCGGCGAACAGTGCGTAGAGGTCGGTGTCCGGGCACAGGCCCGCCGTCACCCAGGCACGTCGCTGGACGCGGGGCACCAGATCCGGGAAGGACACTCCGGCACGTGAGATCCACACCGGTTGCCCGCCCCGGCCCGCGAGCGGGACGGTACCGTGCCGGGTCGCGGGGGCGGCTGTCATGCGAACTCCCAGGGCGCGTACGGGCGGGCGTGGCCGGTGACCGGATCAGGTGGTGCGACGGCCCGCCGGAAGGCCGGGTCACGAGCCAGAGCCGTCAGGTCGGTGAGAACAGGGGTCGCGGTCAGACCGGCCTCGGCCAGCCGTGCCGTCCACTCCTCGGTGGTGTGGCGGACGAAGCGGGCCGCGAGGTCTTCGGTGGCCGTGGGACCGGCGCTGTCCAGCAGGCGGAGCACCGCCTGGGGGTGCGCCCGGGCCGCGGAACCGAGGCACAGATGGCCGTCCGCCGTGCGCACCGGCCGGTCCAGCGCAGTCCAGCGGGCCCGGTGCGCGGGGCGGGGGACGAGGGCGGCCGCGGAGACCAGGGAGGAGTCGACACGGCTGCCCCGGCCGGTCGTCTCCCGGGCCGCCAGCGCGGCCAGCACCCCCTGGGCGCACACCAGCCCGCCGAGCACGTCGGTGAGGGTCATCAGGGAGGGGGCCGGGGGCTGGTCGGCCGGCCGTACCGCAGCGGCGAGGCCGCCGTGCACCTGGGCGAGGTAGTCGGTGCCCAGAGGTGGCCGGTCGCCGAAGGCGTCCCCGAAGCCGGACGCCCAGGCGTACACCAGGGCGGGGTGGCCGGGCAGCAGTTCGCACGCGTCCAGGCCGAGCCGCGCGGCCTTTCCGGGGGCCCAGTTGTGCAGGAAGACGTCGGCCTCGGCGATCAGCGCGCGGACCGTGTCCCGGCCCTGCGCGGTGGTGAGGTCGGCCTCTACCACCGGCTTGCCCGCGTTGAGAGCGGAGAACCGGGCCGAGCAGTCCCCCGCCAGCGGAGGGAGCCAGCGCATCGGGTCGCCGCCGGGCGGTTCGATCCGGACCACCTCGGCACCCAGCATCCGCAGGACGTGCCCGGCGAGCGGACCCTGCACCCTGCGGGTCGACTCCACCACCCGCAGACCCGCAAGCGGCAGGACGGCGCCCAGGACCGGCACAGCAGGGCGTGGGCCGGGCACGGCGGTGTCCGGGTGCGCCCGGGCTTCGGGGACCGGTGCCGGTCCTGGAGTGAGACTCCAGGGGGCCGGGCGGGCGGCGGGGGCCGGGTCGGAGCCGACGGCGAGGAGGCTGACGCCGGTGTCGTTCGCGGCGGCCCTCAGCTCCGCCATCGTGCGGCGGAGGGCGGCCTGGCGCAGTTCCTCGGGCAGCGGGCAGACGGCGGTTGCGAACCGCTGCTCGAAGGGCAGCCAGCCGCGGCCGGCGAGTGCGGGAGCCACACCGAGCCGTGCCCAGAAGTCCCGCCATGCCAGGGGGTCGAGGGTCTCGACCTCGACACGGGCGTCGTCGGCCGTCTCCAGGGTCGCCAGGCCACCTGGCTGCGGCACGTCGGGGGGCGCCACCGGCGCGTGTGGCGAACCCGGCTCGGGCGAACAGGAGTCGTCGCGGGCCGTCGCGGCGGCGAGGTACTGGCCGACCGCCAGGAGCGCCCCCTGAGCCACCGAGGTCCGGACCTCGCGCAGGTCCAGGCCGCGGGCCCGCGCGACGTGGAGAGCGGTCGCCCCCTGGGCGGCGAGCACCCCCGCCACCACCGAGGCGTAGTCGACGGCCAGCGGGAGCGGGCCGCCCGTCGCCCGGCCGTGGACCTGCATGAGGCCGCAGGCGGCCTGTACGGCGTGCTCGTCCGGCAGGTCCGCGCCGACCGGCCCCGACCAGTCGACGGTGCACCGCACCGCTTCCCGGCCTGGACCGCTCGTGTCCGGCAGGCCCGGCGCGGCGTGCCGCAGCAGCCGGCCGGCGATCGTGGCGGCGACGGCGGTCCGGGCCGTGGCGCGCAGGCGCGGTGTCACGGTCGCTCCCGGCCGGGCCGCCGGCCCTGCACCGAGTACAGGATGCTGGAGGCGGCGCGGAAGGACGGGTGCCGCATCAGCCGTCCCACCCGGTCCAGCTCCTCCTCGGTCATCCCCTGTTCCGCCAGCCGGGAGCGGAGGTTGCGGGTGTGGTTCAACTGGAGTCCGAGGCCGGGGTCCTGGGCGTGCCGTACGCCGATGTGGAGGTGGACGTCGATGGCGGTCAGTCCCGCCGCCCGCAAGGCCGCCGGCACCTTCCGTCCCCAGTGGGGATCGCCGCCCGCGGCGCGCAGCGCGGCCTTCTTGGCCCGCAGGAACCGGACGTACAGCGCCTCGGCCTCCGCGTCCGGAGTCAGCAGGGGCGGCTCGTAGGAGGCGTCGATCTCGTCGATCTGCAGCAGACCGCCGGGTTTGAGGGCGCGCACCAGTTTGTGCAGGACGGCGTCGCGGGCGGGCACGTGCTGCAGGACCAGGCGGGCCACCACGAGGTCATAAGCCGCCTCCGGAAGCGGGTCGCGGGCCACGTCGAGGACCGCGACCTCCAGGCCCGGGCCGGGTGCCATGTCGCGCGCGTCGAGGTCGGTGGCGAGCACCGACCCGCCCGGTGCCACCCGTTCGGCCAGCCAGCGCGCGATGCTGCCGCCGCCGGCGCCGACCTCCAGGCAGTGCCAGCCCGGACCGACACCGGCGGCGGCCAGGCGGGGCAGGGTCACCGGGTCGTAGGCGGCGGCCAGGCAGCGGTGCTGGTCACGGCTGTGCGCGGTGCCGTTGCGGAAGACCGCGTGGGTGCCCTCCCGGGCGGGAGCGGGCTGGGACACGGTGTGGCTCCTCTCGTCAGAACGCGGCTCGGACAGGCCAGGCGTCGTCATGTACGGCGGGCCGTGACAGGCCCGGCCCCGTCATGTACGGCCTGGCAGGACCCATCGGGCGACGGCGGGCTCGCCGCCGGCATGAGCCCTGCAGGGGTGGGCTGCCACCCAACCGGTTCCCGGTGTGGCAGGGGGGAAGGCCGGCTGTGCCACGGTGAGCCTCCTCTCGCCGAGCAGCGCCCGGACAGCCCAGCCTCGTAGAACGGCGGCCCGGACAGGCACGGAGCCGACACCGGCCGGCTCGATGCCTCCCGCCACGCACCCGGCGGGAGGGGCGTACCCGGCGGAAGGCTGACGGTGCCCCGGCGGGACTCCCCTCCGCGCACCGCCCCGGACAACCCGACGCCGACGAACACCCCGGACACGCCGGCGTCATCGAACACGCCGGACAGCCCGACCTCGTCGGACAGCGCCCCGGTCACGTCCACCGGCCGCTGCCCGCCTGTGCGGCACCGGTGAGCTGCCGTGCCAGGGCCGCTCGGCGGACCTTGCCGGTGCCTGTGCGGGGCACCTCGTCCCAGGTGAGGACGGCCGGGTCGCGCAGCGCCGGCAGGCCGTGCGTGGCCTGCTTCCAGGCATCCGGGTCCAGGCGGCCGTCAGCGGTGACCACGACGGGCAGCGGATCGCCGTCAGGGGCGCCGAGAACCACGCATTCCAGGACCTGCGGCAGCCGCTGCTCCAGTACGTCCTCGGTCCGCAGGCAGCTCATACCGGGCAGGGTGTCGGCGGCGCGGTCCAGGATGCTGACGCTGCCGTCACGGTGGTGGACGCCCATGTCGCCGGTGGACCACCAGTCGCCGACGCGTTTGGCGTCCCAGCGGTCCTCTTCGCCGACGTAGCCCAGGGCGAGGGCAGGGGTGCGGACGAGGAGCAGGCCGGGTCGGCCGCGTGGCACCGGGCGCAGCGTGTCCGGGTCCACCGCGCGCAGCCGGGTCCGGCCCGGCACGGGCCGGCCGAGCCGGCGCGCCATGGTCTCCGCGTCCGGTGCGAGCGCGGAGCGCCGCGTGTGGAAGCGGAAGGTCAGCGGTCCGGTCTCGGTCTGGCCCCAGCCCTGCATCCACAGCGGGCGGGCGCGGCGGCTGGCGGTCAGATACGCGCGCAGGGCGGGCGGGTGCACGGCGTCGTAGGTACTGATGTACAAGCGGACGTTCCGGAAGGGGTTGTCCAGCCGGCTGGCGAGCGGACGCAGCCGGATGTAGGAGGCGGGCAGGGCCTCGACGACGGTGGGTGGGTGGGCCCGCAGCAGCGGGTCGGCGGCCTCCGGGTCGTCGCCGGTGAGGATCACGATCCCGGCGGGCGCAAGCGACACCACCACGGCCGTCCAGCAGAAGGTGCGTCCGTGTCCGTACGCGCTGGCGTTGGCCAGGACGTCATCCGGGCGGATGCCGATCCCTGGATAGCGCACCGCTTCGAAGCGGGCCAGCTTGTGCACGAGTGTCCGCGTGGAGTGGACCACCAGCTTGGGGACGCCGGTCGTCCCCGAGGTGTGATGGATGACCAGCGGTTCGTCGTCGTGGCGCCGCACCGGTACGCCGCAACGGGACGCGTCCAGCGCGGCCAGGTGGACCGCGCCGGGCACCGCGGAGTCGACGGTGACGAGGATCCGGGCCGGTTCGCCGGCGGCGGTGTCCCGGCAGCGGGCCAGCACCGCGGAGGTGGTGACCAGCGCGGCAGGGCGCAGCCGCTCCAGCAGGGTGACGAGATCCGCGATGTCGAGCCGGGCGGACAGCAGCGCGGGTACGGCGCCGAGGCGGACCGTGGCGCAGGCGAGCAGGTCGTAGTCCCAGTGGTTGTCCTTCACGATCGCCACGCGGTCCCCGGGCCTGACCCCGGCGTCGGCGAGGCGGGCCGCGGTGGCGCGGACCAGGTGGGCGAGTTCGGTGACGGTCCACCGGGTGCCGGCCCTCGGCGCGATGTCGAGGGGCCGGTCCAGGTGCACAACAGTCCGGGCGCCGCCTGCCGCCGCCTCGTCGAACAGGGTGCCCATGTCATGCGGTCGCACGGATTTCCTCCGTTCGGTCGAGGCCGGCCGGAGTGTTCCGTCCGAGCCTGCTCAGGACGCGGGACGCGGCCAGCGCGCCCGCCCGGACGGCTCCTTCGGAGGCGGGCCGCAGCATGAGCCAGTCGCCGGCGTACTCCACGGCGCGCGCCGGCCGGGACAGGAAGCCGGCGCGTTCCCGCAGTGCCTGGGGGGTGGCTTCCGGCAGGCCGTGGCGGAAGGCGTGCACGAGACGGTGGCGGCAGGCGCCGCCGATGCCCGGGACGTAGCGTTCCGCCGCGCGGACGAGGACGTCGGCGGCCTCGTCAGGAGGGGCGTCCAGCAGCTCGGGGACCCGGCGCGGACCGGCCACGAGGGTGACCAGGCCCCGGCCGGCGGGGGCCCGGCCGGGGTCCTTGGCGTGGTCGACGACGACACCGGAGAGCACGTCCTCCTCGGCGGCCGGGGTGAGCAGGATGTGCACCGGATGCCGGGCGGCCGGGGCGAGGGGGCGGTCCAGAAGGCAACTGATCTTCATCATGCGCGTGAAGGTGCAGGAGGTGAGGAACGGCTGCTCGTCCGCGGGGGCGTCCGGGCGGAGCGCCGCCGCGACGGGAGCCGGTACGGCGAGCACGGCGGCCCGCGCGGTGACCTGCCCGTCGTCGAACCGCAGTACGGCGTGCGAGCCGGCGTCGGTGACCTCGCGTACGGCCCGGCCGGTGACGACATCGGTGCCGGCGGCGAGCCGGCGGGCCAGGAAGTCCATGCCGTCGCGATAGGTGCGCCAGGAGGCGGTGGAACCGGCCTCCAGCAGCAGGCTGACCATGGGGGCGGCCGTGGACCGGGCGGTGTCCCAGCCGAAGAAGCAGCCGGCGACCGGCTGGAAGAGGTAGTCGTGCAGGTCGCGGTGGTAGCGGGCGGCCACCTCCCGCACGGTGGCGGCGCCCAGCGGACTGTGCTCGGGCCGGTCGCCGTCGAATCCGGCGCGGCGGCGTCCGGTCCAGGCGGTGAAGGCGGCCAGGTCGAGCCGCGCCCGGGGGGACAGGCCCGCTCCGGTGACCACGGCCGTGCTCTCGCCGACGCCCAGGTGGGCGCGTCCGTCGCGCCAGACTGCCACCGCGCCGCCGACCCGGGGCACGTCCGCGGGTGTGACCCGCAGCCGGCGCAGCAGCTCCCAGGTCGCCCGGTAACCGCGGGACGGGACCTGCTCGGCGCCGGTGTCCACCGTCCAGCCCTCCTGGCGGATGCTGCGCATCCGGCCGCCGACGTCCGGCAGTTGCTCGTACACCCGGACGGCCAGCCCGGCGCGGCGCAGTTCGTGGGCGGCGGTCAGGCCGGCGATGCCCGCGCCGACGACGGCGACGTCGAGCTCGGGCTTCATCGGGCGGCTCCCGTTGCGACGACGACGTTGGCGACGGTCATCAGCACCACGCTCAGCCGGTGCACCGTGAAGCCCGTCCGGCGGGCGGTCATGATGTCTCCGCGGACGAACCCGGTCAGGTACTGGCGGGCCCGCAGCGCGGTCGCCGGCAGCATCAGCAGCGCGAACCACCAGGGGGCCGCCCCGGTGGCCGAGGCGACCGCGCCGATGAGGAACTCTGCGACGGACAGGGCTGCGATGAAGACGGCGTTGCCCCGCTCGGAGACCAGGGCGGCCACGGTCGGACGGCCCACGGCCCGGTCGCCGGCCACGTCGTTGGTGTTGGAGTAGACGCCGAACATCAGCGGCCCGAACCCGAACAGCACCGCCTGCACCATCAGGAAACCGGAGAAGCCCCCCGTCACCAGGCCGTAGGGAACGATCACCAGTACGGCGCCGAGGGCGACCAGGAACACCTCCTGGAAGCCGTGATAACTGATCTTGAGGCCGTACGAGTACTGCAACGACACCGCGAACAGCGCTCCCGCCGTCACCAGGGCCCAGAGCGGGCGGTGCGGCGCGAGGGCGGCGGCGCCCGCCCACAGCACCGCCCCGGCCGCAGCGCAGGCCCAGGCGAAGCGCAGCGCCTGGGGCACCGTCAGCGCCCCGGCGACCAGAGGTTTGCGTGCCTTGCTGCGCAGCGGGTTGTCGGGGCCGTAGTTGGCGAGGTCGCTGCCGTCCCGGAAGCCGGTGACGTCGTCCAGGGCGACCATCGCCATGAGGACCGCGACTTCGCCGACCAGGAACAGCGCCAGCACCAAGGCCTGCCGGGCGGTGAAGGCGCCGACCGGGAACAGCGCGGCGGTCAGGGCGAGGAAGATGCCGAGGTAGTAGTCGTACACGTCCAGCTTGCCGAGCCGCGCGTAGGCGCGCAGTCGGCTGTTGCCGTGGAGGGTGGTGGCCGGACGGCCGGCCGCGATGCTGTCCGTCATGGGTGACCTCTTGTGGGGGGTGTCTGCGTCCGAAGGGGGTGCCGCTCGCCCGGGCAGCGCGGTGTCCGGGCGGGCGGCCGCGCGTCAGTGGTGTCCGGGCGGGCGGCCGCGCGTCAGTGGTGTCCGGGCGGGCGGCCGCGCGTCAGTGGTGCTCGGTGGCGAAGGCGCACACGAGGTCGGCGACGTGCTGGACCTGTGCGTCGGTCAGCAGGTGGTGCACCGGCAGGGCGAGATGGCGGCGGGCGGCCTGTTCGGCGCGCGGCCAGCGGGCGCCGGGCGACACGTAGGGAGCGAAGGCACGGTGGGCGGGCAGGGGCTGCGGATAGTAGACGTGCGTGGCCACCCCCCACTCGGCCAGGTGGGCGCCGAGGGCCTCCCGGTCGTCGGCGAGGACCGTGTACACGTAGAAGCACCGGCCGTCCCGGTCGTGCGGCGGTGGTACCACACCGTGGCCGGCCAGCGGCGTGAAGCGCTCGGTGTAGTACGCGGCGATCTCCGCCCGCCGCGCCAGCCGCGCCGGGAAGCCGGCGTAGCGGTGCGTCTGGAAGGCGGCCTGGATCTCGTCGAAGCGGCTGTTGAGTCCGACGGCGTGGTGGACGAACCGGCGCCCGGCGTGCTGGCCGTGGTTGCGCAGCATCCGCACCTTCTCGCCCAGTGCCGGGTCCCGGGTGACGACCACGCCGCCCTCGCCGGGCATGCCGCAGGTCTTGACCTGCACGAAGGAGTAAAGCCCCGCCTCGCCCCACAGCCCGGCCGGGACGCCCCGCAGCACACCGCCCTGGGCGACCGCCGAGTCCTCCAGCAGGCGCAGTCCGTGCCGCCGGGCAAGTTCGGCGAAGCGTGGCATGTCGGCCATGACGGAGAACATGTGGGCCGGCATCACCGCCTTGGTCCGCTCGGTGACGAGCCGCTCCGCCTCGTCCGGGTCCATGGTCATGGTGTCCGGCCGGATGTCGGCGAAGACCGGTGTGGCCCCGACGTCGACCACCGAGGCGGCCAGGGGCGCGCAGCCGAACGCGGGCACGATCACCTCGTCGCCCGGACCGACGTCCATGGCCCGCAGCACCAGCGAGAGCGCCGAGGTGCCGCTGGAGCAGGCGACCACGTCGGCGGCCTCCAGGTCCTCGCGCAGCAGGTCCTCGAAGGCGGCGGTGCGCCTGCCCAGGATGAACCGCTGCTCCGGGTCGAGGCCCACCTCGCGGACCAGCCCGATCAGTGCGGGGCGGTCGGCTTCGAAGAGGGCGGGAGGGAAGAACGGGACGGCGGGAGGGATCGACGCGGTCATGCGGTCGTCCTCGTTCCGGCGAGGAAGGAGCGGATGGTGTCGCAGACGCGGTCCAGGTCGCCTGGCCCCAGGTCGGGGTGGAAGGGCAGGGCCACGGCGTGCCGGGCCGCCGCCTCGGCACGGGGGAACTCGCCCTGCCGGTGACCCAGGTGCGCGAAGGCGGGCTGGTGGGGCAGGGGCACCGGGTAGTAGACCTCGGTGCCGATGCCGTTCCGGTCGAGGTGGTCGACCAGGGCGTCCCGGTGCTGGGTCTCGATCAGGTAGACGTAGTACACGTCGCGGTCGTCCGGTTTCCCGGCGGTGGTCCGCGGCGGCTTCCCGGCGGTGGTCCGCGGCGGCTTCCTGACGGTGGTCCGCGGCAGGCGGACGATCCCCGGTGTGTCCCGCAGGCGGGCGGTGTAGGCGTCCGCCAGTTCGGCCCGGCGCGCGATGTGCTCCTCCAGGAGAGACAGCTTGGCCAGCAGGACGGCCGCCTGGATGTCGTCCATCTTGCTGTTCGCGCCGGGCAGGGCGCTCTCGGTGGAGATGGCCGGGAAGTTGTTCAGCGTGCGGCCCGTCCTGCCGTGGTGGCGCAGGGCCGCGACGGTGGCCGCCACCTCCGGGTCGTCGGTGAGCACGGCTCCCGCGTCACCGAGCGCGCCGAGCGTCTTGGAGGGGAAGAAGGACAGGACGCCGCCGACCCCGTGCAGACCCGCGTGCGCTCCGTGCCGGCGCATGCCGATCGCCTCGGCGCTGTCCTCGACGACCGTCAGGCCGTGCTGCCGGGCGACGGCGGTGACGGCCGTCATGTCGGCCATCGTGTGGAACAGGTGCACCGGCATCACGAACCGGCTCCGCGCAGTGACGGCCGCCTCCAGCGCCGCCGGGTCCATCGCGTACGTCTCCGGGTCGATGTCGACGAACTGCGGTGTCCCGCCCGCCAGTACGACGGCCGAGGCGGTGGCGAAGAACGAGTACGCCGGCACCAGGACACCGTCGCCGGGACGGACTCCGCAGGCGCGCAGCAGCAACACCAGCGCGTCGGTGCCGCTGTTGACGCCGATCACATGCCGGGCGCCGGTGTAGTCCGCGAGCGCCGACTCGAGCTGCCCGACCTGTTTCCCGTGGGAGAACTTGCCGCTGTGGAAAACCTCGTCCAACGCCGCTTCGATGGAAGGCCACAGCCGTTCGAAAGTCGCAGCTTGAGAGAAGAAGGGAATTCGATCTGGCGTTCCCGGCGCAGTCGATAACACGCCTCCGGAGCGCGCCGGAATTCGTCCACTGGAAGGCAATCTCTCACCCGTCTCCGTCGTGTCTGCGGAATGCCCACGCTAATCGGATTTCCGGTCGACGGAGAAAGGAAAGGATCATCTTCACACGTTCTGGGTAATCGCGTTCCGGACGTCTTGACCGTTTCCGCATGGGGTCGCAACAGTGGTGCGGCGCACCGGAGTTGTGCGGTGAGCAGCGAAATGAGCGCGCTCCTTTCCTTCCGTTTCCTCTCAGGAGGCCCTGTGCTGCAGCCCCTCGTGGTCGGGCTCGGCCGGTCCGGATCAGGACTGCATCTGAACACGCTCGTCCGGTTGGCCCGGCGGACCGCGGCCTCGGGTGATCCGCTCGTCGCCCTGCCCGCGGTCGGCTGCGACCCGCGTGCCGGCGGTCTGCGCCCCCTGGGCATGTCCGGCGAGGTCACGGCCGTCACCACGCTGGAACAGGCCCTGCAACGCGTCGACCCCGCCACCGCGGTGGTCCACCTGTGCACACCGCCCCGGCTGCGCCACGACCTCCTCGCGGAACTGGCCGGACACGGCTTCCGCCGGATGATCGTGGAGAAACCCCTCGCCGCATCGGCGGACGAACTCGAGAGCCTGATCCGGCTGCGCCAGGAGGCCGGCCTCGATCTCGTGACCGTCGCCCATTGGACCACCTCCCGGCTCGCCGGCCGGTTGCGCCGGCTGGTGGGCGGCGGACGGCTCGGCTCCCTGCGCCGTATCACAGTCGACCAGCACAAGCCCCGTTTCCTGCGGTCCCTGGCGACCGACGGGCATCCGTCCGCCCTGGACGTGGAGATTCCCCACTCCCTGGCGCTCGCGCTCGATCTGGCCGGTCCGGCCGAACTCCTCGCCGCGCGCTGCTGGGACCTGCGCTGCGAGGACCGCGGCCTGCCCCGCCTGGGCGGCGCGCACGTCGAACTGGAGCACCGTTCGGGGGTGGTGACGCTGCTGCGCTCCGACCTCGGCGCACCCGTCCGGCAACGCAGCGTCGTCTGCGAGTTCGAGGGCGGGACGGCCACGGC
Organism: Streptomyces tibetensis; assembly: GCF_007655005.1. Taxonomy (GTDB): domain Bacteria; phylum Actinomycetota; class Actinomycetes; order Streptomycetales; family Streptomycetaceae; genus Streptomyces; species Streptomyces tibetensis. Next base: position 272,652 of record NZ_SZVW01000008.1, on the reverse strand, counting down.
CCACTTCCCGCTCAGCGAGGACGACGACCACGCGCAGTTGGTCATCGCCCCCTTCGACGGTGGTACGGCGGCCCCGCCGGCCGGAGTCCTCGACGCGGACGACGGCGACCACGCGCAGCTCGTCGTCGCCCCCTTCGACGGCGGCAGGGCGCTCCCGTCGGTCGGAGCCCTCGACGCGGGCGGAGTGCCCGGGGTCGGACACCACGTCTTCCGGGACGACGCCCTGACCGACTTCCTGGACGGCGCCTACCGCGGCTTCGCCTCCAAAGCGGCAGGCGTCGGGAACTTCCCGCTCGCCTGCGCGACCGCCCGGCTGCTGTGCGCGGCCCGGGAGCACTGCACCGTCACACCGCGCGCCCGTGCCGGGAGCCGCTGACATGTCCCGGAACAGCGCCACCGAGCCCCGCGTCCAGGGGTTCGGGCCGTTCGCCGGCATCGGCGACGAGGCGGCGCCCGGCACCGACGGGCAGGTGGCCGCCCTGCGGCGCCTGGGCTGGAACGCCGTCGAACTACGCACGGTCGACGGCACGGCCCTCGCCGACCTCTCCCCGGCCGCCTTCGGCGCGCTGGCCCGGCGGCTCGCCGAGGCCGGCGTCACCGTGACCGCCGTCGCCTCCCGGATCGGCAACTGGTCCCGTCCCATCACCGGCGGCTTCGGCCAGGACCTCGCCGAACTCGACATCCTGGCCGAGCGCTGCGCCACCCTCGGCTGCCGTCTGGTGCGGATCATGTCGTACCCCAACGACGGTCTGACGCAGACCGAGTGGGCCGATCGCGTCCTGGCCCGCACGGCCGTCCTTGCGGACCGCGCCGAGCGCGCGGGCCTGGTGCTGGTGCACGAGAACTGCGCGGGATGGGCGGGGGACCGGGCCGACCGCGCGCTGCGACTGCTGCGCGCCGTGGACAACCCGGCATTGCGGCTGCTGTTCGACACCGGAAACGGCGTCCCGTACGGCTACCGCGCCCCGGAGATGCTGCGCGACCTCGCCCCTTACGTCGCCCACGTCCATATCAAGGACGCCGTCCGCACACCGGACGGCGGCACCGCCTACACCCTGCCCGGCGAGGGTGAGGCCGGGGTGGTGGAATGCCTGGAGTTGCTGGCCGCCCACGGCTACACCGGAGCGCTGTCCCTCGAACCCCATCTCGCGGTGCGCCCCCACGAGGGGCTGGTCCGCGCCGGTGAGGACGCCGCCGACCTGTTCGTCCGGGCAGGAAAGGCCCTCGCTGGGCTGCTGGGCGCCGCACAGCCGGTCACCGGCCCGCTGGACGGCCCGTTGTGAGCGCCCTGTTCACCGATCGGCACCGGGACGTGCTTCTGGACCTTCTGCGCCTGCCGAGCGTCAACCCCCTGGAGGCCGGCCCGGGCGATCCACCGTCCCGGCTGCCCGAGATCCTCCAGCGGTACGCGACGGCCGCCGCCGAAGCGGGATTGCGCACCGTCCGCCTCGCCAGTCCGCCCGCCGCCTGCCTGGACCGTCCCGGCGTACCGTCCACGGTCCGCACCGCCGCCCGCGATCCGCGCTTCCTCGCGGACCAGCCCAGCCTGCTGCTGCGGCTGGGGCCCGAGCGTTCCCGAGCGCACACAGTGATGTTCAACGTCCACCTGGACACCGTCGCCGGACACACCCCGCCCGCCTTCGACGGCGTGCGGTTCACCGGCCGGGGCGCGGTCGACGCCAAGGGACCCGCCGTGGCCCTGCTCGCCGGGCTGCGGGCCGCCGCGTCCCACCCCGCCGTCGGACGGGACGTCACCGTCCTGCTCCAGGCCGTGGCCGGGGAGGAGGGCGGCGCCCTGGGCACCTACGGCACCCGCCCGCTGCTGGAGGCCGGGCACCACGGCCGCCTCAACGTGTTCTGCGAGCCGACCGGCCTGCGCGCGCTGCCCCGGGCCACCGCGGCGATGACCGCGCGGATCACCGTCGCGGGCGAGGACGCGGTGGACGACCACCCGGACGCCGGACACAACGCCACCGTACTGCTGGGATTCCTGGCCCAGCACCTCGCCGCCCGCCTGGACAGCGCCGTACCCGGTACGCGGGTGTGCGTCGCGGGGCTGCACACCGGCCGCACGCACAACCGTGTCCACGGCACCGGCACCCTGCTGATGAACCTGTCGTACCGCCGCACCTCCGACGGCGACCACCTGAAGACCGAGGTCACCCGGCACGTCGCGGAAGGTCTGCGCCGCTTCACCGAACTCTTCGCTCCCACAAGGGAGTTCGCCCACACGGCGCGGGACGCGGAGCGGATCACCCGGCTCGGCTGGGACAAGCGGGGCCTGCCCGCGCTGGACGACTGCGACCCGTGGGCCGAGGAACTCCTGGCCCGCGCCGGAGCCCGGCCGGCGGCCGACGACCCCGGGTTCACCTGCGACGCCATCTGGGCAGCCGGCCTGGACGGCGCCTTCACCACCGTGCTCGGACCCGGCTGTCTCGCCGCGAACCGCGCCCACGCGCCCGGTGAGTTCGTCGACCTCGCCGACCTGGAGGAGTTCGCCGGCCTGGTCCGCCGACTCGTCACGTCCTTCGCGGAAGCAGTGCCGACGGCGTCAGCGCACCGACCTCCGTAAAGCACCACATGCAGAAGCGAACGACCTACGAAACAACTGCCCCACCCCGTAAGGAATCCCGTATGACGGCACCCACCGCCCCACGAGCGGCGGTCGAGCCCCCACCCGCCCTCGTCGACCACGCGGAGCTGCATGCCTCGCTCACCAACCTGTTCACCGGCCACGGCATCCCCGACGCGCGGGCCCGGCTCGCCGCGGACGCGCTGTGCCACGGCGACCTGACCGGGCTCGACTCGCACGGCGTGTTCAACCTCACCCGGCTCTACCTGCCGTTGCTGGAGTCCGGCGGCTGCGACCCCCGCGCCGAACCACGGGCCCTCACCGACCTGGGCGCCTGCGCGGTCTTCGACGCCCGCCGCGCCCTGGGACTGTGGGCCGCGGCCGAGGCCATGGACGACGCCGTGGCACGGGCCGGCCGGCACGGGGTCGGGCTGGTGTCGGTGCGCGGCGCGACCCACTTCGGGTGCGCCGGCTTCCACGCGGTGCGTGCCGCGCACGCCGGGATGATCGGCGTGGTCGCGAGCAACTGCGGCGGCCAGCGCATCGCACGACCCCCGGGCGGCGCGGTGGCGATGCTCGGCACCAACCCGCTGAGCGTCGCCGCGCCGGCCCTCGACGGACACCCGTTCCTGCTGGACATGAGCACCACCGTCGCGCCCACCGGACGGGTCCGCGTCGCCGCCCGCCGCGGCACCCCGGTGCCCGTCGGCTGGCTGGAGGACGTGGCGGGCGACCCGGTGACCGACCCGTCCGCCTTCGACCGCGGCGAGGCCTTCCTGCGCTGGCTGGGCGGCACGGCCGAGACCGGCGTCCACAAGGGCTACGGGCTCGGCATCGCCGTGGAACTGCTGGCCGCCGTGGTGTCCGGCGCGGCCGTGGGACCCGCGCCCGCCGCACTGAAAGGGGACGGCCGGCCGCACGGCAGCGACGACGACATCGGCTTCTTCCTCCTCGCGATCGCCCCGGAGGTGCTGCGACCCGGCGCGGACGTGGCCGCCGCGACCCGGTCCCTGTTCGGTGCGCTCGCCGACTGCCCGCCGGTGCCCGGCGGCGAGCCGGTGCGCTACCCGGGCTGGCGGGAGGCGGAACTCGCCGCCGAGCGTCGCCGCCACGGCATCCCCCTGCCCCCGCATCTCCACGCGGAGCTGACCACCCTCGGTCTCCTCGGCGGTCCCCGGAGCCCGCGATGACCCGGCCCCTGCGACTCGGCGTCGTCGGTCTCGGTGGCATCTCCCCCTACTATCTGGCCGCCGCGGAACGGCTGCCCGAGTGGCAGCTGACCGCCGTGTGCGACGCCCGGGCCGAAACTCTGGAGCAGTTCCCCGGCCGGGCGGCACGCTTCAGTGACCACCGCGCGCTGCTGGACCGGGCGCGACCGGACGCCCTCGTCGTGGCCGTGCCCAACGACGTTCACCTGCCCCTGTGCCGGGACGCCCTGGCCGCCGGCGTGCCGGTCTGCGTCGAGAAGCCCCTCGCCCTGACCGCGGCCGAGGGGTCCGTGCTGGTGGATCTGGCGCGGCACCGCGGGGTCCCACTGATGACGGCGTTCCACCGCCGCTACAACGCCGCCGTCCGCGCACTGGCTCGCCGGACGTCGGGCCGGGAGATCCGTGCCGTCCGGGTGCGCTATCTGGAACGCATCGAGGAGCATCTCGGCGGCGAGGACTGGTACCTGGACGCGGCCCGCTGCGGCGGCGGCTGCGTGGCCGACAACGGTCCCAACGCCCTCGACCTGGTGCGGCTGCTGCTCGGTGACCTGACCGTCACCGGCTGCGAGATCCACCGCGACGGCTCCGGCGTCGACCGTCAGGCGACGATCCGCCTGCGTGGCCGTACGGGAACCACGGCCTCGGTCAAGCTGGACTGGTCGTACCCGGGGGAACGCAAGGACCTCGAGGTGGAGCTGACCGGCGGAGAGGTGCTGCACGCCGACATGCTGGCCGGACACGCCGGCTTCAAGGCGTCGCTGTGGCACGAGTACGAGGCGATCCTCACCGAGTTCGCCGCGCTCGTCCGCACCGGCGCCCCGGCCGGCCCAGGGGCACACAGCGGCCTGGCCGCGCTGGAACTGGTGGAGGCGGCCTATCGCTGTGCCCGGCCCGCACCGAAGGCGACGGCGACGGAGGCGAGCCGGTGAATCCGGCGGAGGACGGCCCGAAGCGCGTCGTGAGCGCATCACTGGTCAAGGTGCTCGTGCACCACCGCACGGACCGCGGCATGCGGCTGGAGGAGCACGCGGCACGGTGCGTACGCCGGGGCGAGGTGCACGAACTGGTCACCACCGACCAGTGGGATCCGCGCTCCGGCGCCCGGATCGACCGGGTGGGTTTCCTGGGCTTCGCCGAGCTGTTGTGCGGCGGTGTGATCGACCGGGGTGACCTGGTGCGGATCGGGGACACGACAGTCGGCACGGTGCTCGGCTTCGACGCCTGTCACCTTCCGAACCACTACAACATCCTGATCCACGCGGCGCGTCCGGTCAGCGGCCGGGACCTGGGCCTGCGGCCGGAGACCGTCGTCACGTTCGTCCATGGCCGGGCCGGGGACCATGGCACGGTCCCCGCACCGCCCGGCGCCTGACAATCCCACGCCGAAGCGGTCTCCGGCAGGGCACCCCCAGACGCGGGTTCAGCGAGGGCATCACGCGAGACGGTTCCGGACAGCGCTTGCGCTGAAGGGGACGGGTACCCCTGCTCCAGACAGCGCCACCGCACCGCAGACGGGCATGAGCAGACGGCCCTCCGCGAACAAACGGTCGCGCGCAGTCCTCGGCCGCCGTGCGGTGACGCAGGAAGGTGATGACGACCACCACGGCGCAGGCGGCCGGCATAGCGAGGGGATGGCGCCGGCCCGCTGAACGGGCGGCGCCATCCGGTGGCTCCGGAACCCGGGTGGTCGCCCACCCGGGTCAGAGCTGCCGCTCCGGCAGGTCAGCCGAGCAGCTCGACCTCCAGCCGGCCGAAGTGGAAGTCACGGACGGTCTGCAGCAGTTCGTCCTCGGACAGCCTTCCGTCGCCGTTCCTGTCCACCTTCTGGAAGATTTCCCCAGCCTGGGAGACCGGCACGCCGACGGCGGACAGCCAGGCCTGGAACTCACGGGCGTCGATCTCGCCGTCGTGATTGTCGTCGCACAGGCGGACCAGCGCCTTCACGATGGGAGAGAGCGCGCGGTTGAAGCTCGCCTCACCCTCCTTGAACAGCAACTCCCCCGTTGCCTCGAGGAACTGCTCCCGGCTGATGGCGCCACCGGCCGGGACGCCGGCCTTCTGGGCCAGGTGCTCGTACAGCCCCTGGAAGGCGCTGCGGAGCTCCCGCACTTCCGGGGACTCGGCGCTCTTGCCGAGGTTCTGGGCGATCCGCGCGGCCTCGCCCTGGAAGTCGCTCGCCTCCAGGACGCCGTTGCCGTCGGTGTCCCACTTCTCGAAGCGCTTCACCAGGCGGTCGTTGGCGACAGCTGTGCTCATGTGTCTCTCCTTGTCTCGGACGGAGTCCGATGGTGTCGAGTGGTGGGTGGTGTCGAGTGGTGGGTGGTGTCGGATGGATGACGGACCGCGGCACCTGGGCAGGGCCGCGACCGCGCAGGGCGATACCGCTGCGCGGGCTCTGGAGCCGGCGACGGCCGGCAGGAGGAGACGCCGGCTGAGGCCGGCGTGAGGAGGCACCGGCTGAGGCCGGCGCGCGGGGATCAGAGAAGGGTGACCCGACTGCCCACGGCCTTGCCGCGGGTGTCGAGCAGGGCGCAGCGGGCCTGGCCCAGTGCTTCCCTCGCGTAACAGGCGTGGTCCTGCAACAGGATCGCCACATCGGCCTGGGCCATGGCTTCCTGGAGGTTCTCGGCGCGTGACAATGACCGGCCGCCGACAGTGAATTCGGCTATGTACGGGTCGTGGTAGTACACCTCGGCACCGGCGGCGAGCAGTCCAGCCGCCACCGGGTACGCCGGTGTCTCCCGGACGTCGGCCACATCCGCTTTGTAGGTGACTCCGAGCAGCAGGGCTCGTGCGCCCTCAGGGCGGCCCCGGACCTCGGTGAGCAGGGCCAGCGCTCGGTCCACGACATGGTTCGGCATACGGCCGAGGACCTCGTGCGCGGCTGCCAGCGTACGGAAGGCGAAGCCCTGGGATTCGGCCCGCGCGGCGAGATAGCGGGGGTCGACGGGAACGCAGTGCCCGCCGACGCCGGGTCCGGGCCTGAACGGTGCGAAGCCGAACGGCTTCGACGCGGCGCAGTGCAGCACGTCCCAGATGTCGATGCCGGTCTCGTGGCAAAACAGTGCCACTTCGTCGACCAGGGCCATGTTGACGTACCGATAGGTGTTTTCGAGGAGTTTGGCCATCTCCGCCTCCCGCGTACCGCGGGCGACGACGAGATGGTCCACTAATCGGGCGTAGAACGCGACGGCGTACTTGGCACACAGAGCGCTGCAACCGCTCACGACCTTCGGTGTGTTGCGGATGGTCCACGTCTCGTTGCCGGGGTCGATGCGTTGCGGCGAGTACGCCAGGTGGAAGTCCTCGCCCGCCCGCAGCCCGCTGCCGTGCTCCAGCAGCGGCCGCACGACGTCTTCAGTGGTGCCGGGATAGCTGGTGGACTCCAGGACGACGAGCATGTTGGGGCGCAGTCGGGCGGCGACGGCCCGGGTCGCGTCCTCGACCGCGGACAGGTCGGGCAAGCCCTCCGGTGTGAGGCCGGTCGGCACACAGATCACCACGGTCTGCGCGCCGTCCAGGACCTCCGGGTCGGTCGTGGCGTGAAAGCCCGCGTCCAGCATGACCGCGACCTCGGCGTCGAGGACGCCGCCGACGTGGGAGCGGCCTGCGGCGAGTCCGGACACCACCGTGCCGGACACGTCGTACCCGACGGTCGCCAGACCGGCCGAGACCGCGGCTCTGGACAGCGGCAGCCCGACATGCCCCAGTCCGATGACGACGAGATCGGCGGCCATGTGCGTACGTTCTCCTGTGTGGGGGGGAGGAACGGGAACAGGGGTGGCTCAGGCGGAGAAACTGCCGCTGCCGGGCGCCACATGCGAGCCGTATCCCGGCTGCACGGTGAGGCCGGGGGTCAGACAGAACGGGTCGGCGTAGATGGTGACCGGACGATCGGTGTGGTTCGTCAGCACATGCGCGTCGGGCGGAAGCTTCTGGCACCCGTGCGGATCGGGATAAGCAGTCAGCGGCGTCAATTCCGTACCGAACACCACGACGTCGCCCTGCTCCGCCGCTGCAGCAGTGCCGGTGGCGGCACTTGCCGCGAGCAGCGCACCGGCGGCGGCGAGCATGAAGACACGGGTGCAGCGCATGAATTGGTCCTTTCGGCAGCGTGTTGTCGAATTGATTCTTTTCGGGAGATGCACTCGCTAAGCACGAGCCCACCCTGATGCGCCCGTATCAGGGACGCCGTCAAATCAAGTTGACGCATCGGTCGGTGATCCGCGCCCCGTCGGTTTCGGACGCGCACGGGGCCGGGCACGGGTTCACCGTCGCGGCGAAAAACCGGTTCCGGCTCAGGCGATCACTCGTCAACTGCCGCAGTGGCCACCCGGGGAAGGATGTGCCGCCGGCGGCAGCATTGCCGGTGAACGCGGGTCCGCCGAAATGGCTTTCCTCGGTGCGGCAGCGCTCGCCGGTGTCCACGTCTGCGTAGCGGGCGGAGGGCCGGCAAGCGGAGACTCTACTGCGACGCCCGTTGACCTCGTGCTGACCTCTTGCTGACCAGGACGCGGCGATCACGACTCTGATCTGCGGAAACACCCAAACGCTGGATCTTGGACTTGACCATGGTGCGCAGCATGTTGAACTCCTGAAAGACGGCTCCCTGCCGCCTTCTGCAGGTCAGGGGCGGGCCACGTTGTACATCGGCCTGCCTTCGACTCGAAGACCTTCAGAAAAAAATGTGCGCTGCTGTGACCAGGCTTCCCGCCTGCGCATTTCTGCGCCAGTCAGGCGTCTTGTGGACCTGCTCCAGGCTGCCGGCGCGGCGGCCGCTGTCCTGGAAGTGCACCTCCTTGAACGCTTCAGCCGCGATCCGCTACCCCGGGCGTCACTTGTACAGCACGTCATTGTGGGTATGCATGACTCATGCATGAGGAATGTCATACGGCGAATCTTCTGGGGGCGGCCGCGCTTGCCCTCAGCGACGTGGTGGTCGCCGAGGCGACACGGGCAGTCGGCACCAGTTCGAGCGGAGCCGCCGCGCTGGTGGTGTTGTCCACACATCCCGGCTTGAGCGTCACCGAATTGGGCCGGCGGGTAGGACTGAGCCAGTCCGCTGCGGCCCGCATGGTCGATGGCCTGGAAAAACAGGGACTGGTACGCAAAGAAGCCAGCTGGGGAGCGTGGGTCAGCCTCCAGCTCAGCGATGGGGGCGCCCAGGCAGCCCGCACTCTCCTCGCCTGCCGGAGCGACGTACTGCGACAGGCGCTGAACCGCCTCGACGACGGAGAGCGGGAGCAGCTCGGCCAGTTGCTGAGCAAAGTTCTGACGGATTTGTACCGGCAGGCTGGTGACGCCGAACGCATCTGCCGGCTGTGCGACCGGCGTGCCTGCGTCCGGAACGGTGCGACCTGCCCGGTGGGCCAGGCGGACCGTGACCACCGGGCAAGCCACGAGAGCGACCATGGGTGAACTGCTCGCTCTGCTGTCCGCTCTGTGTTTCGGCATCACGCACTTCGTCAACGGCCTGGTCTCACGCAGACGCAACGGGCTGACCGTCGCACTCCACGCCCAAGTGGGCGGCACCGTACTCGGGCTGCTCCTGGCCCTGGTTCTGGACGGTGGAACCGCCTCACTCGCAGACTACGGCTGGGGTGCGCTGTCGGGGGTGGGGACAGGAGTCGGGGTCGCCTTCCTGTACCGGGCGATGTCGCAGGGGGCGATGAGCGTGGTCGTCCCGGTCAGCGATGTCGGAGCCGTGGCCCTACCGGTCCTGGTCGGAGTATGCCTGCTCGGAGAGCGCCCGGCCCTGCCTGCATGGGTGGGGATCGCCGCCGTCCTGCCGGCGCTTTGGCTGGTCTCGCAGGACTCTTCGAGTCTCGGCGACAAGCAGCGCGGAACGCCGGCCGCAGGGGTCCCCAGTGCCTTGATCGCCGGCGTCGGGTTCGGGGTGCAGTTCCTCGCCATGGCGCAGGTGGGCATGGACAGCGACTTGTGGCCGGTGGTGCTGAGCCGGGTGGTCTCGGTCGTAGTCATCGCCGCAGTCCTGGGGTCCTACAGTGCCCCCTGGAGGCCGGCGGGCGAGCCATGGGCGGCAACGGTGGCGGCCGGCGCCCTGGGCACACTTGCGATCGTGCTGTATCTGGAAGCCACTGGACAACAGCTCATGGCTGTCGCCACCGTGCTCTCCGCCCTCTACCCCGCCATTCCCGTCCTCCTCGCCCTGGTGATGCTGAAGGAGCGCCTGAACCGCGGACAGGCGGTCGGTCTCGTCTTCACGGCACTTGCGATCGGGCTCATCGCGCTGCGCTGAACCCGCCGGCCCGCTGCCGCCAAGGGCCGGCGGGCGCGTTCGGACGTCTCGCCGCTGAGAACCTTCACGAAGGCGTTCGGCCGCTTCCGGAAGTCGAACAAGCGCTCATGGGGCTCTCGTTCCGGAAAATGTGCGGCCCAGGTCCGTTGTCGCAGACAATCTTGCGGTGATCCATTGACCGGGACCAAGACACCCGGATAGAAAGATCACGACCTGGATCGCGATCGCGAGTCCGGTCCATACAGCTGCGCCCGGGGGATTTCGCTTTGCCGCACACCGATGTACTTCGTCCTGCCCGTGTCCTCGTGGTCGAACCCGCCTCCTCCGGAGGCGCCACCCTGATCGGTGTCGCGGCCGAGATGGGACTGCGGGTCGTCGTCGCCACCGCCGACTCCGGCGACCGCCGGCTCTCCGACGCCGTGCGCGCGGCGGCCGACTCGGTGCTGACGGTGGAGACCAACGACCAGGCCGCCCTCGAAGCGGCCGTGCTCGAACTGCACCGGGCCGAGCCGTTCGAGGCGGTGCTGCCGGGCTCCGACATCTATGTGACGGCGACCGCGCGCGTCGCCGCGGCACTGGACCTGCCCGGCCTGCCCGTGGCGACCGTCGACCGGGTCCGGGACAAGAGCGTCATGCGGGCCGCCGTGGCGGAGGCCGGGCTGCGCACCCCGCGCTTCGCCCAGGCGACCACCGACGCCGAACTGCGCGCCGCGGCCGAACGGGTCGGCTTCCCCTGCGTGCTGAAGCCGGTCGCCTGCTCCGGCAGCATCCACGTCAGCCGCGCCGACGACCTCGACCAGCTCACTGCCGCGTTCCAGCGGCTCGTGACCGACCCGGAGCCCGACATGGGCAAGCTGCACGAGCACCGGGTGCTCGTCGAAGAGTACGTCCAGGGCCCCGAGTTCAGCGCCGACGGCTATGTCCTGGAGAGCGGCGAGATCACCGTCGTCGCCCTCAGCCGCACGCTGCTCGGCCCCGAGCCCGACTTCGTGGAGCTGGGCCACCTCACCCCGGCGCTCGTCGACGACGCCACCCTGAAGAGCGTCGAGGCGTACGTCGGCGACGTCGTCCGCGCCGTCGGCATCACCGGCGGTCCCTTCCACTGCGAACTGCGCCTGGCCGCCGACGGTCCGGTGCTCATCGAGATCGGGGCCCGGCTGCCGGGCGACCGGATCGTGGAGCTGCTGCGGCTCGTGACCGGCGTCAGCCTGCCCAGGGTGGCCGTCGCCACCGCGCTCGGCATCGGCCTGGAGGCGGCCGGCGCCTTCGCGCGGCCGCAGGCCGAGAGCGCCGGCATCCGCTTCTTCTCCGCCGCCGGCCGCTCCTCGTACCGGGAGCTCACCGGGTGGCCGGAGCTGGAGGCACTGCCGGAAGTCACCGAGACCGCGGTGTACTTCGCGCCGGGCGAGACCATTCCGGGCGTCGAGGACTGCCGCTCGCGCCTCGGCCATGCCCTGTTCACCGCCGACTCGCCGCAGGGCGCCCTGGACCGCTGGCGGGCGCTCGGCGATCTCGTCGTCCCGGCCTGACCCGGCGGTTCCCACCATGAACGCACACATACTCGACTACGCGGCCGTCGGCATCGGCCCCGCGAACATGAGCCTCGCCGCGCTCGCGCATCCGGTCGAAGGGCTGCGCGGCGCGCACCTGGAACGCCGTGAGAGCTTCTCCTGGCACCCCGGACTGCTGCTGCCCGAGGCCACCCTCCAGGTCTCGCTGCTCAAGGACCTGGTGACGCTGGTCGATCCGACCAGTCCCTTCTCGTTCCTGTCGTTCCTGGCGAGTGAGGGCCGGCTCTACCGGTTCCTGGCCGCGGACTTCCCGGCCGTCCTGCGCGCCGAGTTCAACCAGTACCTCCAGTGGGTCGCCGGGCGGCTGCCGAGCCTGACGTTCGGGGCGGACGTACACAGCGTGGACTTCCACGACGGCGCCTTCCATCTGCGCACCGGCGAGCAGGAGGTGACGGCACGTCATCTCGTGCTCGGCACCGGGCTCACCCCGTCCGTGCCCGCGCCGTTCCGCCCCTTCCTCGGCACCACCGTCTTCCATTCCGGGGAGTTCCTGCTGCGGGCCCCCGAGGTCACCGGGCGGCGGGTCGTCGTGGTCGGCGGCGGCCAGAGCGGCGCGGAGATCGTGCGCCATCTGGCGGCCGGCGCGGCACCCGAGAGCATCACCTGGGTCAGCCGGCGCTCGTCGTTCGTGCCGATGGACGACTCGCCGTTCGCCAACGACCTCTACACGCCCGACTACGTACGCCGCTTCCACTCGCTGCCCGCCGACCGCAAAGCCCGGCTCCTGGAGCAGCAGAGGTACACCAGCGACGGCATCGACCTCCAAGTCCTCCAGGACATCTACCGGTTGAGCTACCGCGACGAGTTCATCGAGAACAACCCCGGCAGGCTGCGCTTCCTGGCGGACTGCGCGGTCACCTCGATCGGGGGTGGCCCCGACGAATGGAAGCTCGTCGTCGAGTCCTCGGGCCCGGACGCACCCGCCGTGCTCGCCGCCGATGTCGTGATCCTGAGCACCGGATATGCCTACGCGCTACCGGAGTTCATGGCTCCGCTGGACGCTCGGCTGCGGCGGGACGGCGGGATGCTCGTCGTCGGCGACGACTTCTCGGTCGCCTGGGACGGGCCCGCGGAGAACCGGATCTACCTCCAGAACGGCGCCCGGCACTCCTGGGGCGTCGCCGACCCCAATCTCAGCCTGCTCCCCTGGCGCAGCGCCGTCATCCTCAACAGCATGCTGGGTGAGTCGAGGTATCCGGTATGACCGCTCGTCAGGTCCCGCAGTTCCAGGCCGAGGCGGTCGGCGTCCTGGTTCCCTTCGGTCCGACCGAGGTGGAACCCGACGGAGTGACCGTCGCCGAGGCCGACTTCGCCCGTTCGGTCTTCCCCGGCGTGCCGTTCGAGGCGGCCCGCTTCACCGTGCCGCCGGGCGGGACCAGCTCGCCCGACCAGCACGCGGTCCAGGAGATCTGGGTGGTCCACGCCGGATCCGGCACCCTGGAGGTGGACGGCGCACGGTCGCTCGTCGGGCCGGGCTCCATGGTGGGCTTCGCCTCGCGGGCCGTCCACGAGATCTTCGCCGATCAGGGCGAGGAACTGGTCATCTACTCCTTCTGGTGGCCGGCGACCGATGAGTGAGCGCATCATCGGGGCCGAGGAAGCGTCCCACTACGACCTCGCGGTCGTCGGCGCGGGCGCGGTCGGCGCCCTCGCCGGGTTCTACGCCGTGCGCCGGGACCCGGGCCGCCGCGTCGCCGTGATCACGCACGCCGGACGGGGGACGGGCGCGACCCGTCTCTCGGCCGGGTTCGACACGCCCACGGGGCACAACCCGGCCCAGCGCGCCCTGGCCGCCCGCAGCACCACGCTCTTCGACGAGCTCGCCGCCCAACTCGGCGACGCCGGACGCGCGCCGGTCGACGTCCGCTGGCTGGTGGCGCGCGAGAACACGGCCGCCCTCGACGCGACCATGGCCGACGGCGGCCGCACCCGGCCGGTCACCGGGGAGCAGCGGGCCCTGCTCGTCCGGACGTTCCCCGGGCTCGCGCACAGCGGCGACGAAGTCCTGCTGGCCACCGCCCCCATGACGGCGGGTCAGCCGCAGTGGCTCACCGACCGGCTTCTCGACGAGGTCCTCGGCCGCCCCGGCAACATCCTTCTGGAGGGCTTCCGGGTCACCGAAGTACGCCGTACGGGCGGGCGCGTCGAACTGGTCGCCGCCGACGGCAGCCGGATCACCGCCACCAAGGCGGTCCTCGCACCGGGCCCCTGGGCCCTCGACGGGCCGGTGGCGGCGGCGGCCCGCGAGCGCGGGGCCCGGGTCAAGAAGGTGGTGGCGTTCCACATCATGACGCCGCCCCCGCCGGGCGCCCCGGCACTCCTCCTGGAGGACGCCGACGCCTTCCTGCTGCCCCACCGCCCCGGCGGCCACTGGATCTTCAGCATCACCTCGCCCGACTGGGACCGCGGCCCCGACGAGCCACTCGCCATCGACGCCCGCGACCGGGAACTCGCCCGGGCCCTGCTCGCCCGGCACGTACCGGGATTCCTGCCGCACCTGCTCGGCGGCCGGGTCTTCAGCGACTGCTTCACCCCCGGCCATCTGCCGGTCGTGGACACGGTCGGCGGCGACGACGTGGTCATGGCCATCGGCGGCTCCGGCTCCGGTTATCGACTCGCCCCGGCCATGGCCGAGGACGCACTGAACCTGCTCGACGGGAGATCGCGGACATGAGCCTGCTGACCGGGGACACGCACACCCCCCGGCACTACCTCCTGGTGCCGCCCGAGGCCACGCCCAACGGCCCCCTCCACCTCGGCCACGTCGGCGGCCCCTTCCTGTGGTCGGACATGATCGCGCGGCATCTGCGGGTCCGGGGCGACCTGCCGTTGGTGATCACCGGCAGCGATGTGTACGAGTCGTACGTGGCACTCAAGGCGCACGCCGAGGACTCCACGCCCGGTGAGGTCGCCGCCCGCTACGGACAGCGCATCCAGGACGACTTGGCGGCCATGCGCATCGGCGTCGACGCGTTCATCCTCCCCGATCAGCAACCCTGGCGCGAGCAGTTCGAGCGGGAGGTCGCCGCCTCGATCGAGCGGCTGACGGCCCGGGGCGCGGTGCTGACGCGCACCGAGCGCGTGCCCCACTGCGCGGCGTCGGACCGCTGGGTGGTGGGCGGCTGGCTCCAGGGCCGCTGCCCCGAGTGCGGGGCGGGCATCGCCAGTTACTTCTGCGAGGAGTGCAGTGCGCACTTCCTGCCCGAGTCGGTCGTCGAGCCGCGCCCTCTGCTCGACGAGGGGCCGCTGACCTGGCGGGAGATCTCCAGCCTCTTCCTGCGGCTGCCGGACCGCGACCTCCTGGACGCCACGCTCGTGGACCTGGGCGTCGCCGACCGCTACCGGGCGACCGTGGCGCGCTTCCTGGAGCGCGACGGCCTGACCGTGCGGCTGAGCGCCCCGCAGACGTGGGGGCTTTCGCTGCCCGCGGCCGAGCCGGACGTGCCGCGCGCCCTCTTCCCGTATGCCGGGATCTTCATGTTCGCCCGCCTCGCCGGCGCCGTCCACGGCCGGCTCTCCGGCACCGGCGTGAACGCCTTCGACCCGGACTCCGGGGTCACGACCATCACCACCCTGGGGGTGGACAACGTGATCCCCACCCTGGTCTCGATCGTCGGCACCAGCCTGCTGCACGGCGACATGAAGCCGTACGACCGGTGCCTGATCAACAACTTCTACCGGCTGGCCGGGCGGAAGTTCTCCACCAGCGCCCGGCACGCCATCTGGGCGGCGGACATCGCCGCGTCGCCCGCCATCGGTGTGGACACCGTCCGGTACTACCTCGCCGGGGCCGATCTGGAGTCCGGGGCCGCGAGTTTCGAGACGGCGGACTTCCTTCGGACCGCGAACGCCACGCTCGCCGACGGCCTCGGCAAGCGGATCGACGCCGCCTGGAGCCGGCTGCCCGAGGGGCCGCCGCAGGCGCCCGCCCCGGCCGCCGCCGATCTCCTGGAATCCCTGCTCGCCGAGCAGTCCGCGGCGCTCGACGCCGCCCGTGTCTCGACCCGGCGCGCGGTCGCGGCACTCGACCGCTGGTGCGCCGACGACGCGGCCGCCCACGCGGCCGAGGACGGCGCCTACTGGTGGCTCAAGGGCCTGTCCCTACTGGCGTTCCCCGTGATGCCGGACCTCGCCGAGCTCCTCTGGCAGCGCCTCGGCGGCCCCGGAGAGCCCCGCGCGGCGGCCTTCCTCGCCAGGACCCCGGCCCACCGGGACCGGCCCGCGCCCGGCTTCGGCCGGGTGAGCGCCGCCGATCTGGACGCCTGCCTGCCCGACACCCTGCGACCGGGAGCGGACGCGTGAGAGACCGGACCACACCGCTGTACGTCGTCCTCAACCGCTCCGGCGACGAGTTCGGCGAGTACCACCGTTTCCTCGACGGCCACCCCTGCCGGACGGTGTATGTCACCACGCCCGGCGGGCTGCCCGCGCTCGACCAGGACGGGGCGAGGGAGGTCCATGTGCGCGACAGCCTCGCCTACGACGACCTGCTGCCCCTCGTCCGGGAGATCGCGGACCGGCACGGCACGCCCGAGGCCGTCTTCGGCCAGTCCGAGTACGACATCCTGACGGCCGCCCGGCTCTCGGCCGCACTCGGCGTGCCCGGCGGCTACGGTCTCGACCTCGTCGAGCGGTTCAAGGACAAGCCCGCCATGAAGAGCGCGGTGGGCGCGGCCGGACTGCGGGTTCCCCGGTTCCTGCGCCTCGACGACGCACCCTCGGCAAAGGCGGTCGTCGACGCCCTCGGCAGTCTGCCCCTGGTCCTCAAGCCGCGCGCCGCGGCGGGCTCCCAGGGAGTCACGGTCGTCCACAGCGCCGACGAACTGCGCGACGCGCTGGGGGACGTCGACCCCGAGGCGTACGAGTGCGAGGAGTACGTCGAGGGGGACATCTTCCACGTCGACGGAGTCCGCCGCTCCGGCCGCCTCCACTTCGTCACCGCCTCCCAGTACGTCCACACCTGCCTGGACTACGCACACGGCCGCCCGCTCGGCTCGGTCCTGCTCGACCCGGGCCCCGAGCGCGACGAGCTCACCACGTTCGCCGACCGCTGTCTGGGGGCGCTCGGGCTGCGCGACGGCGCGTTCCACCTGGAGGCGATCCGGCGTCCGGGGGGTGAGCTGGTGTTCCTGGAGGTCGGGCTGCGGCCGGGCGGCGCGCAGGTGCCGTTCCTGCACGTCGACCTGTACGGCATCGACCTGTTCGCCGAGGCGTTCCGGGCGGCCCTGGGCCTGCCCCCGCTGTGGCAGCCGTCCGAACCGGTCGGGCCCCGGGCCGGCGGCTGGCTCATCTACCCCGCTCCGCGCGAGCTGCCCGGACGGGTCCTCGCGCGCACCTCGCCCCGGTCGGCCGTCCCCGAGGTCTACCACGAGGAACTGCCCGCGATCGGCCAGATCATGACCGGGCCCGGCAGTTACGACGAGGGCTGCGGGATCTTCCGGTTCCGGGGGCGGAGCGCCGACGGGGTGCGGGCCGCCGTGCACACCGCGATGGAGGTGTACGGGCTGCGGACCGAGCGGGCCGAACGGGCCGAGGGAGCTGAGCCGCGTGGCTGAGGCAGGCCGGTACGGCGCTGTACTGCGCGCGTGGTTCCGGGAGACCCTTCCGGCCGCCGGGAACGCGCGCAGACTCGGCGTCCTCACGCTCATCCAGTCCCTGGGGCTCGGGGTGTTCCTCACCTCCAGCGCCGTGTTCTTCACCCGGACCATCGGCATCCCCGCCCAGCGCGTGGGCCTCGCCCTGTCGGTCGCCGGGCTGTGCGGTCTGGTCTGCACCGTGCCCATCGGCCGGCTCGCGGACCGGCTCGGCGCGGGCCGGGTGCTCACCGTCAACTTCCTGCTCGCGGCCGCCGGCTTCACCGCGTACTGCCTGGTGGACGGTTTCGCCGCGTTCCTCGCGGTCGCCTGTGTCATCGCGGTCCTGGAGACCTCGGCGGGCGCGCTCCAGGCGTCGCTCACCGACGCGCTGGTGGGCGAGGCGGAGCGGGTCAGGGTGAGCGCGCAGATGCGCAGCCTGTTCAACCTGGGCTTCCTCGGCGGCGCCGCGCTGGCCGGAGCCGCCATCGCGGCCGGCACCTCGACCGCCCTCTACGCCACGGTCCTCGCCAACGCCGCCCTCCAGCTGGTCTCCGTCGCCGTGCTGCTCGGGATGCGGCTGCCCGCGGGCGCCCGGCCCCGGGCCACCGCCGAGGCGCCGGGCGGGGTGCTGCGCAGCGCCGCGCTGCGGGACGTGCGCTACGTGGCCGTCGCGCTGGTGTGCGGCGCTCTGGAGCTGTACCACCCGCTGCTGACGGTCGGTCTGCCGCTGTGGATCGTCACCGGCACCGACGCGCCCGCGCTGCTGGTGTCGGGGCTGCTGATCCTGGACACCGTCCTGGTGCTGCTGTTCCAGGTCGCGGTCAGCAGGGGCGCGGGTACCCCGGCGGGAGCGGCACGTATGCTGCGCTGGGCGGGGTGGGCGCTGGGGGCGTCCTGCCTGGTGTTCGCGCTGAGCGGGGGGCACGGCGCGCTCCTGGACAGCACGGCCCTGCTGGGCGGCGCGCTGGTGCTCGTCCTCGGCGAGCTGTACCAGGCGTCGGCGAGCTGGGGCCTGTCCTTCGGGCTCGCCCCGGCGGGCCGGCAGGGGGAGTATCAGGCGGTGTTCTCCCTGGGGCGCGGGCTCCAGCAGTTCGCCGGGCCGTGGCTGATGACCTCCCTGGTCGTCGGTGCGGCGGGGACCGGCTGGCTGGTCCTCGCGGCGCTCTTCGCCCTGCTCGGGCTCGCCGCGCCGCCGTTGGTGCGCAACCTGGAGAAGGCCCGCGCGCGGACGGAGCCGGCGTCGGCCCGAGCGGCCGGCCGGCGCCCGTCCGGACCCCCTGTGTCACACCCGTCCGACCGAGACAAGTAGGCGAGCACCATGACCGTACAGCGACGACACGACCCGGACGAGCGCGGCTTCGCCAGCGACAACTACGCGGGTGCGCACCCCGAGATCCTTGCGGCGATCGCCCTGGCCAACGGCGGCCACCAGGTCAGCTACGGCGCCGACGTCTACACCGAGCGCCTGCAGGAAGTGGTGCGCGGCCATTTCGGCCCCACCGCACACACGTACCCGGTCTTCAACGGCACCGGCGCGAACGTGGTCGCGCTGCAGACCATGCTCGACCGCTGGGAGGCCGTGGTCTGCGCCGAGTCGGCCCACATCAACGTCGACGAGGGCGGGGCGCCCGAGAAGGTCGCCGGGATCAAGCTCCTGACGGTGCCCGCATGGGACGGCAAGCTCACCCCTGAGCTGATCGACCGTCAGGCATGGGGCTTCGAGGACGAGCACCGGGCCCGGCCCAAGGTCGTCTCGATCGCCCAGTCCACCGAGCTCGGCACCTGCTACACGCCGGACGAGATCCGTGCGATCTGCGACCACGCGCACGACCTCGGCATGCTCGTCTACCTGGACGGCGCCCGGCTCGCCAACGCCGCCGCCACCCTCGGCGTCTCCCTGCGCGAGATGACCACCGACGCAGGCGTGGACGTCCTCTCGCTCGGCGGCACCAAGAACGGGCTGCTCTTCGGTGAGGCGGTGATCGTGCTCAACGAGGACGCGGTGCGCGGCATGGCTCATCTGCGCAAGACGAGCATGCAGCTGGGTTCCAAGATGCGTTTCGTGTCGGTGCAGTTCGAGGCGCTGCTGGGCGGCGACCTCTGGCTGCGCTCGGCGGCCCGCTCCAACGCGATGACCCAGCGGCTGTACGAGGCGGTGCGCGACCTGCCGGGCCTGGAGATCCCCCGCCCGGTGCAGGCCAACCAGATCTTCGCCGTCCTGCCTCCGGCCGTCACCGAGCGTCTCCAGAAGCGTTTCCGCTTCTACACCTGGGACGAGCAGGCCGGCGAGGTCCGCTGGATGACCTCCTTCGACACCACCGAGGGCGACGTGGACGCGTTCGCGGCGGCGATCGCGGAGGAGCTGGCGGCGGAGCGAGGCCAAGGGCGGGCGGGCGCGCTGACCGTGGCCGAGCGCGAGGAACTGGTGCGACTGCGCCGCACGGTTCGCGAAATGGAAGAGGCAATCGCAGTGCTGGGGAAAGAGCCTGACTTCTCCGCGAACCGCAAGACGAAGTAGCCGGCGGCGGAAGCCCGGGAGGTCGGGCGAGCGTCCTGGCCCCCGGGCGGGCGAAGCGTGAAGAGGTCCTCCTCCCGGATCGCTCGGCCGCGCAGCGTGGTGAGGGCCATGCAAAACGAACCCCGGCCGCTGGGCCTGACCACGCCCGGTCCGCACACGCCGGAGTCCTCAGGACGAGTACTCCGGCGTGGCGTCCTGTTCTGCTCCGGACCGCTCAGCGACTCAGGCAGCCGCCGGTTTCGGATGTGCGGGTGGTTCTCCAGCGCCCACCGCACGGTCTTCGCCGGACGGCCGAGCAGGGTTTCCAGCTCGTCGGTGATGCCGCCGTATGCTCCGCGGCCGATGATCCGGGTCAGAGTCTTCAGATGCTCGGCGATGTGCGGGTACGCGGCCATGTTGGTGTCCACGTAGGTCTTGTTCCAGGTTTCGATGTCTTCGGGAACATACGTGACCGGGCGTCCCAGCACGGCCGCGAAGTCCTCGGCGATCCCGTGCATGTCCTTCAGCTCCGGGCCGGTGAGCGCGTAGGACTTGGAGATGTGCGGCGCCGGATCCGCGAAGATCTTCGCGGGCGGTGCGGAAGCGTTCGGGAGGGGCGATGCGTCAGCGCACGCCTGCCGCATCGAGCAGGGTGATCACCGTGGGGGCGATGAGGCCCGTCAGCTTGTCCGCCCCGATGCCCGCACGGGCGCTGGCGCCGTCGAAGACCAAGCTGAGCTGCCGGCCCAGCAGACCGGGATCGCTCGCGCCGCCCTGCTCGGCCTCGGCGCGGAAGAAGGCGGTCAGGTTCTCCTTGACCCCATGGGCGACCCGGCTCGCCGGGTGGCTCTGGTCCTTGAGCTCGATCTGCGCCGCCAGGAAGGGGCAGCCGTAGAACTCGGGCGCGCCCGACATCGATTCCACCTGCTCGAAGACATGCAGGATCCGCTCCCGGGATGAACGGCCGTCGTCCGCCGCGGGCAGGAGTGCTGCCACATAGGCGAAAGTACGCCTCTCCAGGCTCGCCGCGAGCAGTTCGTCCTTGCTCTCGAACAGCTGGTACATGGAGCGCTTCGACACTCCCGCCGCCTTGCACAGCGCCTCGACGCCGATGCCGACACCGTCTCGGTAGGTGAGCGTCGCCGCCGCCTCCAGCAGCCGCTCCCTGGGACTTCGTTTCACTTCGGTGGTCATGCTGCGAGGTTAACTCGATTCCGACGGAATAAAAACCGATCGGTTTCCGAAAGGGTGTCCGCGTGGAGGCTCGGCTACGGCCCGGGGAAAGACCATCGCCGAGTCCTGGTGGTGTGCGCACCCGTCGCCCCCGGCAGGGCGGCACACGCCGAGGAGTCTCCGAGTGATGGGCCCGTCCTCGGGTGAGGCGGGGAGCGCCTGCCGCTACGCCGGAACCGCGCTTTCCTCGGGCGTCGTCTCCACCGGGATGCGGTGCAGCCCCTTGCGGTCGTACCACCCCAGTACGCCGAAGCCGAACAGTGCGGCCGCCACGAGACCGGCCGCCATCATGACCCAGCCCCGGGTCAGTCCCGCGTCGCCCTGGGCGTCGTAATAGAGGATCGAGCGGATACCACCGGTGATCTGCCGCAGCGGCTCGAACTCCGCGAGGAAGCGGTAGAAGCCGGGCAGCGCCTCGATGGGGGTGGTGGCCCCGGCTGTCGGCACCGCCATTCCGATGAAGACCAGCGTGACCACCAGCATGCCGGGCGTGCCGAAGACCGCGAGGAGGGTGAGCGCGCCGATCCCGGAGGCCGCGATGGCGGACACCGAGTACAGCCACAGCAGCGGCAGGTGGGAGGCGTCCATGCCCATGAAGCCGACCGCGCCCGCCATGACCAGGGTGCCCAGCAGCAGGGACAGCCCGGCCATGAGGGTGCCGCTCATGGCGAGGGTCTGCACCCGGGTCGCCCGGATCAGCGGGCGGTGCCGGCGCAGTGGGCCCAGGTCGTTGTGGGTGTAGCCGAGGGCGTGGTCGACCTGGCCGCTGATGACGTTGGCGGAGAGCATGCCCACGACCACGAGGGTGAGCGCGTAGTAGAACGCCGTCAGGCCCAGGCCGCTGTGGGAGTCGAGCGGATGGCCGTCCTTCACCGTGACGGCGGCCGGGTCGGCGAGCAGGACGCGTGCCGCGGCGGGCAGCTTCGCCTGCTCGGCTTCGGTCTGCGCGGTCAGCTCCTCGCCCACCTGGAGCGAGGCGCTCTCGGCCGCCTGCGTCGTCGCCGTCCGGGCCAGGCCGGAGCCCACGCTGCCGGCGGACTGGTTGGTGAGCACCGTCAGCGTCGGGCGGGCCGGGGTTCCGGTGGTCGTGGCGCCGGTCAGTGCGGTGATGGAGGAGGTGAAGTCGGCGGGGACGACGAGCGCGCCGTACAGCTTGCCCTCGCCGAGTTCCTCCTTCATCTCCTTCTCGTCCATCACCTTCCAGTCGATCTTGTCCTCGCTCTCGGTGGACTTCTCGATCGACTCGGTGATCCGCGCCCCCAGGTTGGCCTGGCCCACTCCTTCGTCCGCGTTGACCAGACCGACGGGCAGCTTGGTCATGTGACCAGCCGGATCGACGTTGGCGCCGACGTAGAACACGGCGAACAGGAGCGCGAGTACGCCCGTGATGACGCCGTTGGCGATCCACAGGGGCCTGGCGCGCAGGACGCGGAAGGGGTGACTGCCACTCATGACGTACGTTTCTCTCGCTCGGTGGACGCGGAACGTGGCGCCGGGGGCTGCCAGCCGCCGGTGACTTCCTTGACGGGCTTGTGGGGAAAACGGCGCTGGGCGTACTCCTGCGCATGTGAGCCCGGCAGGACGTAGAGCGTTTCCTTCTTCTCCCGCAGCGGTCGCAGCACGGTGTCCATGAACGTCTTGCGGTCATCCAGGCAGGGGCCCAGGACGTCCTCACCGGCGGGGCACACGGCCACGCAGTAGCCGGACTTGTAGCCGGGGGGCGAGCTCAGGCTCTGCCACATGGAGGCGCTCTCGGAATCGCTGACCCGGGAACGGTAGTCGGCGGCGTCCTCGCTGTCGGCCACGGTCTGCGCCCAGTCGGTGAACCCGCTCATGAACTCGCGGTAGTTGTGCGTGGTGCAGGCCAGCGCGTCGAAGGCGCCGTCCTTGGCGATGGCCCCGACCGGGCAGGCGGCGACGCACAACTTGCAGTCGATGCAGGGGTTGTAGTCCAGCGCCTGCCCGTACTCGCTCACCTCCGCGTCCACCAGGACGGTGACCAGCAGGATGAAGCTGCCGAACTTGGGGTGGATGACGTTGCGGTGCAGACCCATCACGCCGAGCCCGGCGGCCACCGCGACCGTCTTGTGCGCCACCACCCAGATCCGCTCACCGGGGAAGCGGTCCATCTCCTGGGGGAAGCCGACGGAGGGATTGAGCGCTCGGTAGCCGGCGTCCTGGAGCGCCTGAGTGACGCCGCGCGCGGCATGGTTGGCCTGTTCGTCGGCCTGGTGGAACTCCTGGTTGGCCACGCTGCGGGCCGGGGAGCGGCAGTTGTCGCGGTTCATCCGGACCGCCATCGCGATCAGGGTGCGGGTGCCGGGCAGCGCGGACTGCGCGTACTCGCGCTCGCCGGTCAGGTCGGGGTGGTCCAGGCTGACCGCGGCCGCGTCGTCCGCACCGGCCGCCAGGCACAGTTCGCGCAGCCAGGCCGCGTCGATCACCGCGGGCGGGCGCACCGTGCCACCGGCCCTTCGCCGGGCCAGTACGGCCTGTACCGAGGGGTGGGCGGCCAGCTTCGCCGGAAGCCGGGGACCTGACGGTTGCCCCTCGGCGTCTCGCGCGGCAGTCATCCGTGCTCCTGGTGACTCGGGTTCGGAACCCGCCCGCACGGCGAGAAACCGATCAGTTTCAACACCGTAAACTGATCGGTTTCCGAGTGCAAGCCTGCACTGTGAGCCTCCCCCGCCCCGCCCGCCCCCCCGCCTCCACGCCACCCGCGACACCGTTCCGGAGTGACTCCACGACACGGTCGGGAAACTCGCCCCATGGCTCCAACGCGTCCTGGACGAAGCCGACATCGACCAGGCCGGACAGGCAGGTGGAGAGATCACCGCCCCGGAGTCCACAGATACGGAACGCCGCGCCGAGGTCGGCCCACGCGTCGCCTCCACGCATGAAGCTTGCGCCCGGAAACCGATCGGTTTACTGTGATGGAAACCGACCGGTTTCTTATTCTGCAGTGGAGGCAGTCATGACCGCTTTGAAGGGTGCGAACGTCTTCGTCACCGGCGGCAGCCGGGGCATCGGCAAGGCGCTGGTGGAGGAGCTGTACGCGCGCGGAGCCGCCAAGGTCTACGCCACGGCCCGCGACCCGCGCAGCGTGACGCACCCCGACGCGGTCCCGGTGGAGCTGGAGGTCACCGACCCGGCCTCCGTGGCGGCGGCCGCCGCCCGGGCGGACGACGTCACCGTACTGATCAACAACGCCGGTGCCGCGGTCGGTGCCTCCTTCCTCGACTCCCCGGTCGACGACGTACGCCGGGAGTTCGAGACCAACTTCTACGGCCCGCTGCTGGTCGCCCGGGCCTTCGTGCCGGTCATCGAGCGCAACGGCGGCGGCCACATGCTCAATGTGCACTCCGTGCTCTCCTGGCTGGCCCTCGGCGGCTCCTACAGCGCCTCCAAGGCCGCCCTGTGGTCGCAGACCAACTCCCTGCGCCTGGAGCTGCAGCCGCGCGGCATCTCCGTCACCGGACTGCACGTCGGATACGTCGACACGGACCTGGCGGCGGACGTCGACGCACCCAAGTCCGACCCTCGTGACGTCGCCGCCCTCGCCCTCGACGGCGTCGAGACGGGCGCGTACGAGGTGCTCGCCGACGACATCACGCGCCAGGTCAAGGCGGGCCTGGCCGGCGATCCGGCCGGGTTGTACGCCCAACTGGCGAAGTAAGAAGAGGACGGGGAGACGGCGAGATGCCCAACCACGAGTCACGTCCCACGATTCACATCCCGGGGACCACCAGCCACACCCTCGCCCCTCGCGCAGGACGTGACGGCCGAGAGGGAACGCTGCGCTACCTCAAGGCGGGCAGCGGTGCCCCGCTGGTACTGCTGCACACCGTGCGAACCCAGGCCGAGCACTTCCGTCTCCTCATCCCGTCGATCGCGGAGCAGTACACCGTGTACGCCCTCGATCTGCCGGGGATGGGCTACTCCGAGATCGTGCCCGGGGCGTCGTACGACGAGCCGGCCATGCGCGCGGGCGTCGTGCGGCTCCTGACCGAACTCGACATCCACGACGTGACGTTGGTCGGGGAGTCCATGGGAGCGGTGCTCGCCCTGACCACCGCGGCCGATCTGCCGGAGCGGGTCCGACGCGTCGTCGCGGTGAACACCTACGACTTCCGCGGTGGGATCGCCCGGTCCAGCCTCCTCGCCCGGGTGGTGGTCAGCGGTGTCCTCACGCCCGGAGTGGGCCCGGTGATCGCCGGCGTGGAGCCCAAGCCCGCCCTGCGCAAGATCCTTCAGGGTGGCCTCGGCGACAAGAGCGCGTTGCGCGAGGACTACGTGGACGAGTTGCTCAAGGTGGGCGGCCGGACCGGCTACCCGGCCGTCGCCCGGGCCGTCTACCAGAACCTGCCCAGCCTCATCGCGGCCCGCTCCCGCTACCCCGAGGTCAAGGCCCCCGTCCACCTCGTATACGGGGAGAAGGACTGGTCCCGGCCCTCGGACCGGGAGGCCGACAGGCGGCTGCTGCCGGCCGCCGACTTCACGCAGGTGCCGAAGGCCGGCCACTTCATCGCCCTGGAACGGCCCGACGTACTGGCCGACTTGCTGAACGCGGTGGCATGACCTCCCCATACCACTGCGGCCACACCTGAGCAGCGGTGCATGACGGAGATCCGCATCCAGGGTCTCGACGGCCCGGCGAGCGGCGGTTACGGAGAGCTGTCCGCCGGGCGGTATCAGGCCTTCGCCCGGAGGCGGGGCCGGCGAGGGGAGGCCCCGGCCGGCGCCCTGACCGACACGACGTGGATCCGGCCGGGCAAGGTGTTCCGCTGCAACCTGACCACCGCCGCGGGAATCGCCGGCGTGGACTGCGCCGTCGCCCGCAGCCTGGACCACATCGAGTACGACGCGGGATGGTACGGCCCGGAGTTCACCACCACCGACGCGACCGCGGCGATCCTGGACATCGACCTGCCCACGGTGATCGACCACGCCACGACGAACGGCATCGGCTCTTCCTCTACGTCAACCGTCTGGCCCTGACCGACCCCGACACCCTGTTCGCCCGCTACAAGAGCTGGAGCGTCGCCGGCGTCAAGCTCGGCTTCATCAACGACGGCACCCAGACCATGACCAACCAGATCACCACCTGGGCCAAGACGGCGGCCAGGTACAACCTGCTGATCGACATGCACGACGACGTGCGGCCCTTCGGCTACGAGCGCACCTACCCCAACTGGATCAGCCTGGAGGGCGTCCGGGGCAACGAGAACTTCCCCACCGCCACCCACAACGTGAGATACTGGCTCGCCTCGGGGAGTTCCCGGTGGGCGTGTTCAGTGCCGACTGGACCTTGCTGTCCTGCACCCCCTCATGGTCCGTACTGATGGGCGACCCCAGCGCACGGACACACGTCGAGCGGAACCTGGTGCGGGCGGTCTTCACCCCGGGGCCGAGCACCCTGGCGGCCTGGCCCGTGCTCCAGGAAGGCGACGCCCTGAAACCCGCCCTCGTCGCCGATCTGCGCACGGCTCTCGTCGACTACCCCGGCGACCGTGCACTGGTCGGTCTTGTCGAGGAGCTGCGCTCCACCAGTGCGGAGTTCACCCGGCTGTGGGACGAGGGCGCCGTCGGTCCACACGTCTCGGCCCGCAAGACCATCGTGCACCCCCAGGTCGGCGAGCGCCTGGGCGGAACTGCGCGGACAGTTCGTCCGGGCCTTCGACGCGGTCGGTGCAGGTGACTTCGACGCCTTGGACGACCTCGACGTGCTCCGCTTTGGACCGGCGCTGGTGACGAAGACCCTGGCGACCTATTTCCCCGAGCACTTTCTGCCGATCTACGCGGGGGAACACCTGCGCCGATTCGTCGCCCCGTTGCAGGGCGACATGGAGCAGGGCGACGCCTCGGCATGGCGCACCAATCGCCGACTGCTCGAACTCGTCCGCGTGCAGCCCGAGTTCGAGGGCTGGACCAGGCACGAAGTGATGCGTTTCCTGTATGAGCACTTCGACCCTCGCCCCCGGCAACGCACCATCTGGAAGATCGCCCCGGGCGAGCGCGGCCGTCTGTGGGAGGAATGCCGGGACGGCGGGTTCATCTGCGTCGGGTGGGACGAACCCGGCGATCTCGGCCAGTACCAGAGCGACACCGAACTGAAGCAGGCCCTGGACGCGCACTGGCCGCGCGGCAGTGGCGGCAGCCTGACCCTCGCCCGGCGGCTGCTGGCCTTCCGGGACCTGGAAGCGGGAGACCGGGTGGTCGCCAACCGCGGGACGGACGAGATCCTGGCCACCGGCAGGGTCGACGGGAGCTACCGCTACGACCCCGACCGGCCGGAGTTCCATCATGTCGTCCCGGTCGTCTGGGATCTCTCCCACGCGCAGAAGCTGTCGAAGCCCCAGCACGGGTGGCGGTCCACCTTCGCCAAGGTCGACCCGTCCCTCTTCGCCAAGTTCACAGCACACGACGCCGGCTCCGTCCCGGGCACGGACCAGGCGCAGGCCGGCTTCAGCGAGCCGGTCGCGCCGCCCGAGGACGTACAGGCGGTACTTGATGCCCTGGACCGCAAAGGCCAGGTGATCCTTCACGGACCGCCCGGTACGGGCAAGACCCGGCTCGCACTCGGCGCCGCCCTGGCCCTGGACGGCCGCGCGGACGTGCTCGGTTCCGGCGCCCGCCAACGGGCCCGGGCGGAGGCCGAGATGCTGCACGGTGACCGTATCCGCATGGTCACCTTCCATCCCTCCTACGGGTACGAGGACTTCGTCGAGGGCTTCAAGCCGGACCTGAGCGCCACCGGCCCGGGGCTCACCCTCGCCCTCACCGACGGCCTGTTCCACCTCGTGTGCAGCCGGGCCGCGGCCCATCCCGACCAGACGTTCCTGCTCGTCATCGACGAGATCAACCGCGGTGACCTGCCGCGGATCTTCGGCGAGTTGATCACCCTCCTCGAACTCGACAAGCGGAACCTGCCGGTCGCCCTGCCCGTCAGCAAGCGAAGCTTCTCCGTCCCGCCGAACGTCCGGATCATCGGCACGATGAACACGGCCGACCGGAGCATCAGCCACCTGGACGCCGCGGTCCGCCGCCGCTTCGCCTTCCTGCCCGTGGTCCCGGACCCGGACGCGGTGTCCGGGACGGTCGGCCCCCTGGACCTGGCCGCTTTCTTCGAGTCCCTCAACTCCCGCATCGCCCGCCACCTCGACGCCGACCACCAGATCGGGCACGCCTACCTGCTGCGCGACAGCGAGCCCATCGCCACCGAGGAGGATCTGGCCGCGGCCTTCCACCACGAGGTGCTCCCCCTCCTTGAGGACTACTGCCTCGGCCGGGCGGACCTGTTGCACCGCATCCTCGGCGGCCTGGTCGACGCCGAGAGCGGGCGCCCGCTCCTCATGCCCCCGCAGGATCTGGCGGACGCGCTGGCGACCGAGTTCACCAGCGGCGTCCCCGGCCCGGATGCCTGACCGCACCCCGGTCCAGCTCGGCGAGTACGAGTCCGCCCAGCTGGAGCCCGGTCAGCTCACTCCCCGGGACGTCGGCCGTCTGCACGCCCTCCAGGCCCGGGGCTGCCTCACCTTGACCAGGGAGCGCACCGGGTGGCGGCTCAAGGCCGACGCGACCGTCGGAGTCCTGGTCCTGGACCGTGTCCGCGTGGTCATCTCCCCCAAGTTCGCCATTCCGGGAGAGCGGCTCATGAGCTGGCTCGCCTACGCCCTCGGCACACCCGTGCCGGTGGCGGCGAGGCGGTGGGCCACCGGCCCCGACGGTTACGCCGACCTGGTCGCCGCCGCCCTGCTCGAAGAGTGCGAGCGGCTGGTGCGGGAGGGACTGCGCCGGGACTACGTACGCCGCCGAAGCGTCGAACCGGTGCTGCGGGGTCGCCTGGACGTGGCCGCCCAGGTCACCCACCGCTTCGGGCAACTGGAGCAGCTGCACGTGCGCACCTTCGACCGGGAGGCGGACATCTGGGACAACCGCGTTCTCGGGAGCGCGCTGAAGGCGGCGCTCGGCCTGACCGCCAGTCCTCACCTGGCGCGCGCCCTGCACGGCGCCGCCGGCGCCTTCCCGCAGGCCCCGACCCCGGCCGCGGCGCTCCGCGCCCTGGACCGCACCCACTACACACGCCTCAACGCCCGCTACCGTCCCGCCCACACCTGGGCCCGCCTGCTGTTGCGCGGTGGCGGTGTGACCGACCTGCTCACCGACCACGGCACCACGGCGGACGGTCTCCTGCTCGCCATGCCCGCGCTCTGGGAAGCCGTCGTCCGCCGCCTCGGCACCGAAGCCGTCCGCCCGCACGGCGGCCACGCCGTACCCGGCGGAAGCGGCGTCGGCATCACCGTGCGCGGAGACCTGGGCAACGCCTCGGCCTTTCGACCCGATCTCCTGCTGAGCCTTCCAGGACTTCCCGGACACGACACGGAACAACGCACACTGCTGCCCGTGGACGCCAAGTACAAGCGCTACGACCGCCACGGCGTGAACGCGGCCGACGTCCACCAGCTCCTCACGTACAGCAGCGGCTACGCGCCCGCCGACGCCCCGACGGCCGTCATCGTCCATCCCCGGCCGGGCAGTCACGCCCGTCGGACGCTGCAAGTGCGCGGCCCCAGTGGCCTGTTGGGCGACATCCACGTCCTCGGCGTCGACACCCGCACCGCGCCCGAGCAGGCGACGGCGTGGATCGGCTCAGTACTGCGCCGCCCATCACACACTTGACGGGCCCCGCCGAGCTCAAGTACGCCCCGGGTCCAGGCGCTGTCACGGAACCCGACTCGGAGCGTGCGTGCCGTGCTTGAGCCTCCTTCTCCCCTCGCGGTCACGCGGTGACCCCGCCGTCGTCGGTGTGCGGATGCGTGCGCCACGATGTGATGTCACGGAAAGCGGCCGGTCGTCGCCGCCCGGCTGGTGAAAGAGAGAGGAAGGGCCATGTCCCAGATCGAGCTCACTGTGCCCGAGGGTGCGTTGACCGAGGCAGGCGCAGCGAGCATCCAGCAGGACCTGGCGCGAGCGCTGCTCACCTGGGAGGGCGCACCCGACCGGGAGATATTCCGTTCCCTGCTGTGGTCCTACCTGCATGTGCTGCCTGCCGGGGCGCTGGTCACCGCGGCCGACGACGCTCCGCGCTTCCGGGTCGACGTCACCGTGCCGTTCGGTGTCCTCGATGACGAGCGGCGCGCGGGTCTGGTCCGAGAGGCGACGGACCTGGTGCTGGCTGCCGCGGGGCTCGGCCCCGATCAGGCGCTCCGGGTATGGGTGCTCATCCATGAGCAGCCGGACGGGACGTGGGGAGCCGGGGGCAAGATCATGCGCTACACCGAGGTTGCGGGGCTCTCCACGGACTGAGGACGTCATACCGCTGTGCCGTCATGGACGTCGGGAGACGCGGGACCGGTGCCCTCGGCGCCGTCCGCGTCGCTCGACGTCCGCTGTCTCGGCACACGCCCGCACCCGGCACCCGGAACGCACCCATTGCCCGCTGTGAGCCGTGTCGGGGTCAGTCGGTCATGACCTGACGGAGCAGGTCGACGAGCGGCTGCACGGGGACGGTGGGATCGAACGCGCGCTGGACACCGATGCCGATGCCGAGGCTGAGAAGGATCAAGGCGGCGGTGTCCTCGGGCATGTGGGGCGTGACGCCCAGTTCTTGCATCTGAGCCAGGATGAGGTCCGCGAGGGTCTTGGTGACGGCGCGCCGTCGGTGGGCGAGCTGTTCGCAGACCTGTGCGTCGCGGCGGTTGGCGGTGGCGAACTCGACTTCCAGTGCGGTCCACGAGCTGTCGCCGATGTGCTGCTCGGCCCACCGCGCGAAACCCGCGATCCGGTCCTCCAAGCGGGGCGCGTCGCCCATCTCGGCGGCGATGTACGCCACTTGCTGCAGGGCGATGCGGTCCAGGACGGCAAGGCAGAGCTCGTTCTTGGTCGCGAAGTTGGAGTACACCGCACCCTTCGAGTAGCCGGCGGCCTCCGCGACCCGCTCGATGGAGGTCGCCGTGAAGCCGTCACGCAGGAAGAGCTCGTGAGCGGTGTCGAGGACGTGTTCGCGGGTGCGGGCCTGGCTCTCGGCCCGGGTGAGTCTTGCCACGCCTGCAGATTACCGCTAGCTTCCGGATTCCATTGATATCTGAATTCCGGGAGAATCCATGGCGTTACGGCGTGCGCTGGTGGTCGGGTGCGGCGGCACGCTCGGCTTCGCCTGGACGGTCGCCGCGCTCACCGCAGTGGAAGAGCGGCTGGGCTGGGACGCGCGGGCCGCCGAGGTGTTGGTCGGGACGTCCGCCGGAGCAGAAGTCGTGTCCGCTCTCGGCTCCGGGCGGTCCGTGTCCGATCTGCTCGCGGCGGTACGGGGAGAGACGGGCGCGGACCCGGTGCTGCTCCGACACCTCCACGCCACCCCGGGTGCGCTGCCTCCCGTGCCGTGGCCCGGGCTGCCGGGGGCCGGGCTGGTGGCGGCTGCCGTACGCGGCCGGGTCTCGCCGGGGTCGGGGCTGGTGGGGCTGCTGCCGCGCGGCCGGGGTGATGCGCGTCGGCTGCACCGGTTCGGAGCCGCGCTGGCGGAGGGCCGCCCGTGGCTGGACTCCACGCGCACCTGGCTGGTCGCGGCCGACACTCGCTCGGGCCGGCGGGTCGCGTTCGGCGCGCCGGGCGCGCCGGCCACGGACCTGGGCAGCGCGATCGCCGCGTCCTGGGCTGTCCCGGGCTGGTTCCCGCCGGTGCGGATCGACGGGCGGGCCTACCTCGACGGCGGGGCGGTGTCCCCGACCTCGGCGGACCTCCTCGTGCCCCTCGGGCTGGACGAGGTGGTGATCGTCGCTCCCATGTCGACCTCCGGGGGCGCACCCGCCACCGGCCTGAGCCGTCTCGAACGGGTCCTGCGCCGCTGGATGACCCGGACCGTCGACGCGGAGGAACGCCTGTTGCGCGCGGCGGGCTGCCGCGTCGTCCGGATCGAGCCCGGTGTGGAGGAACTGGCCGTGATGGGGGCGAACTTCATGGACCCGCGGCGGCGTGCGGCCACCCTCGACGTCTCCCTGCGCACCGCACCCGACCGTGTCGAGCGAGCCATCGACAGGAGCGTCGCGGCATGAGCACCCACTTCGAGGTCATCGTCATCGGCGCCGGCATCTCCGGGGTCGGCGCCGGGGCCAGGCTCCGCGGCGCCGGCATCCGGGACTTCCTGATCATCGAGGCGGCCGACGACTTCGGCGGCACGTGGCGGGCGAACACCTATCCCGGCTGCCAGTGCGACGTACCGTCCCGCCTCTACAGCTACTCCTTCGCACCGAACCCGGACTGGACGCGGGTGTACGCGCACCAGCCGGAGATCCTCTCGTACGTGAGACGGGTCGCCGACACGTACCGGCTGCGCGAACACACCCGGTTCGGCGTGCGGATGACCGAGGCGCGATGGCAGCCCGGCCCGGCCCGCTGGCTCGTCCGTTCCGACGCCGGTGAGTTCACCGCCCGGTTCCTGATCGCCGGCGCCGGCCCGTGGAACGAGCCTCTCGTCCCGGACGTCCCCGGCCTCGACGGTTTCCCCGGCGAGGTGTTCCACTCCGCGCGCTGGAACCACGACCACGACCTGCGTGGCAAGCGGGTCGCGGTGCTCGGCACCGGCGCCTCGGCCGTGCAGTTCGTCCCGGCGATCGCCCCCGACGTCGCCCGGCTCCACCTGTTCCAGCGCACCGCGCAGTGGGTGCTGCCCAAGCTGGACCATCACATACCGAAGGCCGAACGGTGGGCGATGCGCCACCTGCCGGGCGTGCGAGCCGCGGTGGCAGGGCTGGAGTACCGCGCCATGGAGACGCTCGGGCGCGGATTCCGGCGCCCCGAGCTGATGCGCGGCGTCCAGGCCCTCGCACGGGGCCACCTGCGGGCCACCGTGCGCGACGCCGAACTGCGCCGCAAGCTGACCCCCGACTACACCATCGGCTGCAAGCGCATCCTGTTCTCCAACCACTACTACCCCGCGCTGAACCGACCGAATGTCGCCGTGCACGCCACCGCGGTGGACGCCGTCGAAGGCAATACCGTGCGCGGTGCCGACGGCAGCGCCGCCGAGGTGGACGCGGTCATCCTCGGCACCGGCTTCCGTATTCTCGACACGCCGCTCGCCGGCCTGGTCCGCGACGGGGACGGCCGCTCGCTCGCCGACCACTGGCAGGGCTCCCCCGAGGCGTACCTGGGCACCGTCGTGACGGGCTTCCCCAATGCCTTCATGCTCCTCGGCCCCGGCCTGGGAACCGGGCACTCGTCGGCGTTCGCCATCCTGGAGGCACAGCTCGAACTCGTCCTGGGCGCCGTCAAGACCGCACGGGAGGGGAAGTGGGCGGCGCTGGAGGTACGCGCCGACGTGCAGGCCGCGTACAACGCCCGGCTGCAGACCGCGCTGGCCGGCACCGTCTACAACTCCGGTGGATGCAGGAGCTATTACCTCGACACCAACGGCCGCAACAGCTTCAGCTGGCCCTGGTCCACCGGTCGGCTCCGCACCGAGGTCGGTCGTTTTGAAGCGAAGGACTTCACCGCATCCTCCTCGGAGGGCCTGCGGCGGTGAGAGCGGGCCGCCGGACGTGACACGGGCGTGGGGCGGCCCAGCGCCGCGTCAGCCCTCGGTCAGTCCGGGAAGGTGCTCGGCGAGATGCATGGCATGGAGCTGTGCGAACTCATCGCGCGAACAGCGTCCGTATGCGGGATGGGGAGCGTGCTCTGCGGTGTGGCCGGTGAACAGGGTCACAGCCTCGGCGAGGCCGCCCGCGGCCCGGGCACCGGCAGATCCGGGTCCAAAGGGGGCGCTCCGTCGATCTCCGCACCGAGCGGGTGCTTCATCGCCCCGCGGCGCAGGAAGACCCGTCTGGCCAGAGAGCCTGCCGTCACCCGGAACAGGGCGGGCTTGAGCACGGGATATCCGGTCACGGAGTAGCGGACGGTCTGGGCACAGTGCTGCACCGTCTGGGAAAGGTTCCAGGTGCTGCCCGGTGCCAGCAGGTCACGCTCGGGGCGGTCGAGGTTCTGGTGGAGCCGCTCGACGAGCCGGGCGAGGTCGGGTGAGGACATGCCGCGAGCCTCTCAATACGGAATTCAATCATTCGGTCGGCGGTCCGCGAATCCACCCCGTGCCGTGGGACAGGGGCTGACCGGTGGCCTCGTCGACGCGGGAGATGATCTGCGCGACTGCCGCGTCCCGTGAACCGACGAGGACGGAGCCACCACTCCCTGGCCCTGCCCGTGTTCCACGAAAACAGCGCCTCACTTAGGTTAGGCTAAGCTAAAATTCAAAGCGTGCTCCCCTGGCCCGGGTCTGCCCGGCCCCGCCGTGAAACGGAGTGACCGCGTGACCGTGACAGCCTCCCGAGAAGAGGATCCGTCCGCCCCGGCACTTCTTGAGCCCGAGGGATCGCGGGGCAGTGTCGTCGTTGTCAAGTTCGGCGGCAACGCCATGGTGGACCCGCATCTGCAACTGACCTTCGCCCGGGACGTCGTGGAGCTGTGGCACGCGGGGCTGCGGCCGGTCGTCGTGCACGGTGGCGGGCCGCAGATCAGCGCGATGCTGGACCGGCTCGGTCTGGAGAGCCGCTTCGAGGCAGGGCTGCGAGTGACCACACCCGAGACCATGGACGTGGTGCGCATGGTGCTGACGGGTCGCGTTCAGCGGGAGCTGGTCGGTCACATCAACGCCCACGGTCCCTTCGCCGTGGGTCTGACCGGGGAGGACGCCCACACGATGACCGCCGAGCGGCGTCCGGCCCGGGTGGACGGCCGGGCAGTGGACATCGGTCTGGTCGGCGACGTGGTGGACGTCAACCCCGCCATGGTGCGCGCCCTGTTGGAGCAGGACCACATCCCCGTCGTCTCCCCCGTCGCACGCGGCGCGGACGGACAGATCTACAACGTGAACGCCGATCTCGCGGCCGCGGCCCTCGCCGTGGCTCTCGATGCCGAAAGGCTGGTGATGCTCACCGACGTGGAGGGGCTGTACGCGGACTGGCCGCACAACACCGAGGTGATCGACCGTCTGACGGCCCGTGCCCTGGACGAGCTGCTGCCCGGACTGGCCAGTGGGATGCTGCCGAAGATGGAGGGCTGCCTGCGGGCCGTCCGCGGTGGGGTGCGCGCGGCGCACGTGATGGACGGGCGCGTGCCGCACGCGGTGCTGCGCAGTGTGCTCACCGGGTCGGGCCCGGGCACCACGGTGGTGCCCGACGTGGTCACCACCTCCTGACCAAAACCTGCGCGTCGCGCCGCGGGTCCAGGGAATCCGCCCAGGAGCGCGGCGCCCGACGGGCCGTCGTCCGCGTGAATCCGTAGCGGAGGAACAGTCCGGCGCCCCCGGTGGTCGCCGTGAACACGGCGTCCAGCGACTAGGCACGTGCCGTGGCGAGCACGGCGCGCAGGAGACCCGCTCCCGCTCCGCTGCCCTGCCGGTGTGCGGCCACGCAGAAGGCGGCAACAGATCGTTGTCGCGGGCGAGTTGGTATGCGCCGAGTTCGACCGGACTGTGACCGAAGAGGGTGCCGCCGATGCCTGCTTCGGCGCAGGCGGTGACGCCCTCGGCGAGGCAGGTGCGGGCCGCGCGGCCGATCGCCTCGGCCAGGTCCTCCTGGGAGTGCGGCAGGCACAGGGCGCGGGCGGCGCCCATGTCCTGTTCGGCGAGGAAGCCGTTCTCGTGCGGGACACCGGCGGGGAGCAGGTCCAGGACGGCGGTGTTGACGACACAGCCGTGTCCGGAGTCGTGCAGCAGGTAGAGCTTGCGTCCGTCGCTGACCTGGTCGAGGTCGGCGGCGGTCAGATGACGTCCCAGGGCCCGCTGGTCGTAGCCGGCGATGCTCACCCAGTCGCCGGGCGCGCTGGTGCGGGCGACGGCCTCGGTCACGACGGCGAGCACGTCGTCGACGCGGGTGAGGCCGGCGATGCTCGGGGTGTTCTGCTTGAACCCGGTCCAGGCGAGGTGGACATGGGCGTCGATGAACCCCGGCAGCACGGTGGCGCCCTGCAGGTCGACGACCTCGCGGGCGGGCAGGGAGGTCACCGCCTCGTCGAGGCCCACGATCCGGCCCTGCCAGATGCCCAGGTCATGCGCGACCGGACGGTCCGGATCCATCGTGAGGAAACGGGCGTTGGTCAGCCTGGTGCAGAGCATCGGCGGGATCAGGCGTCCTGGGACGCAGCGAGGGACGTGGGACGCAGGTCCGTCCAGTGGGTCTCCACGTACTCCAGGCAGGCCTCGCGGGTGTTCTCGGCGAAGGCGATCGTCCATCCCCCGGGCACCTCGGCGAAGGACGGCCAGAGGGAGTGCTGCCCCTCGTCGTTCACCAGGACCAGGAATCGGCCTTCGTTGTCGTCGAAGGGGTTGGTGCTCATGCGCGCTGCCTCCTCGGAGGGCCAAGATTAGGTTAGGCTCGCCTAATTGACGGAGCTTAGCCTTTGGCCCTTCCCTCTCACAAGGAGACGTTCATGCGCGTGGCCGCGGCCGGCAGGGAGGACGCGTTCGCCGGGTACGGGTGGCCCGGGGCGCCCGGCACGGACGGGTTCTGGGCCGGGGTGGGAGCGCCGCCGGTCGTACCGGACGGTGACGGCGGATGGACGGCGCTGTTCCTGTGGCGCGGGTCGTCGCCGGTCGTGATCGAGTTCGAGAGCTGGTCGGACCCTGTGCCCATGCGGCGCTGGGCAGACTCGGACTGCTGGTACGCGGAGGTGCGCATGCCCGCGCGGCTGCGGGTGACGTATCGGTTCGCGGTGTCGGACGCCTTCCATGCCGATCCGTTCAACCCGGCCGGGGCCGGCGGGGACCGGTCCATCATCGCCACGCCGGATGCGCCGGAGCAGCCGCACTGGCCGGTCGTCGGGGCCGATGCGGTGCTGCCGGTGCCGCGGGCACGGATTCGCTGGGCGAGCGAACGGCTGGGCGGGCGGCGTACGGTGCGGGTTCATCCGGCGGGGGGCGGCGGGCCGGTGGTGCTGCTGCTCGACGGGGACGACTGGCTGTATCTGCATCCGGCCGTGACCGCGTTCGATTCGGCCGTGGCGGCGGGTGAGGTGCCGCCGGTCACTCTTGTCTTCCTGCCGGCCAAGGACCGGGTGGCCGAGTTCGCCTGCCGGCCCGAGTTGTGGGAGGCGGTACGGGACGAACTGCTGCCGCTGGTGGCGGAGTCCGGCGTACCCGCCGACCTGGGGCGGCTGGTGGTCGCCGGGCAGAGTCTCGGGGGGCTGAGTGCGGTGTACGCGGCGCTGGAGTTTCCGGAGCTGGTGTCGCGGGTGGCGTGTCAGTCGGGGTCGTTCTGGTGGACGCCGGACGCGTTGGGGTCAGCCGACCCTTTGGGCGGGCCGGTCGGGGGCGCGATGGCCGAGCGGCTGCGGGAGGGTGCCGATCTGTCGGGGCTGCGGGTGGCGTTCGACGTCGGGGAGCACGAGGACCGGATGCTGCCTCACTGTGAGGTGACCGAGAGGTTGGTGGAGCGGGCCGGGGCGACCGTGCGAGTCTCCCGGTCCGCGTCCGGGCATGACCGCGCCGGGTGGCGTCATTCCCTGCTCAGGGACGTGGGCTGGGCCCTCGGTGAGTAGATGTCAGCCGGCCGGTCGGGGCTGGTCGCGCGATTCCCCGCGCCCTTGAAGTCATGTCCCTTGGATCGGGTCAGCAGTGGTGATCACTGGCCGCTGCGCCCAGGACGGACGATGCACCTCCTTGTCCTGCCCGACCCCGCGTGGGCACGATGGTCGCCATGCAGGAAGAAGCCGGAACCCCCGCTGTCGCTTTACCGCCTCGCCACGCGCGTCTCAGGGAAGGCATGCTCGCCAGACTGACGGCCCAGGACCTGGCCGGTCAGATCAGTGCGGGCAGAGCCCTGGAAGCGTCGGTGGCGACCAACGCCAGGGAGGGAGAGGCCATCGCGGCGTGGTGCAGCAAGTCAGTGGAACAACTGCGCGCCGCACTCGTGGGCGTCGGCAATGACGCGCCGCCCGGTTACACGGGCCTCTGGATCCCGGGCGAAGGCGTCTGGCGGGGTTTCGAATACGCGATCCACCATGCAAGCGATCACGCGACTCGCCTGTCCCTCGGGCTGGGCTACCTGGAAGAGGTGCTCCAGAGGATGCCGGACTACGCGGAAGCGTCAGGACAGACTGCACCGGAGCCGGGGCTCTCGGTCTCGATCAGCGGAGGGACCGTCAACATCCCTCAACTCGCCGCCAGGATCAACAACATCAATTCCACGATCACCGGCGTCGTCCATCAGAGCGGGACGAACGTGGCAGAGGCTCTGAGAGAGCTTCAACGAGCTGTCGTGGCGCAGGAGGGGCTGGAAGACACGGAACGACAAACTCTGTTGGACAATGTCGAGTACCTCGCCACCGCGGCGAACACCCCGCCCGAAGGGCGAAATCGCGGACTCGTCACGTCCGTACTCCTCGCCCTGACGACAGCGGCGGCGGGTGCCGAGCAACTGCAGAGAGTCATGGACACCTGGGGCGGGGTCCTGCAAGGGCTCATCCCGTGAAGCGGTTTGTGCCGGCGGCCGTTCGTGCTTGTGATCACGAGTGGGCGGATCCGGCCACGCCCTGCTCCCTGGCCCAGGTGTACTGATCACGAGCATGGCCGACACCGGCGGGTCTTGCACATGCGCGAAGACCTCCCCTGGGGTGGAGCTGTCCAGGAACACACCGCACGGAGGTCTTCGTGGCCCACCGTCATGCCCGCCTGACCACTCACGGCAGGCGGCTACTCGTCGAACGTGCCGGTCCTCGCGTCCCTGTCGGGCGTCCGCAACCCCCTGAAACACTCACCGTGCGACCGCCAGGCAGTACGCCTCGTCCTTGGCCAGCAGGTTGCGGTGGGTGTCCTCCGCCGTGATGACGCCGTCGTCGAGGACCAGGACCCGGTCCGCGGCGTCCAGGAACGCCGGGCTGCTGGTGATCACGATCGTCGTGCGGCCGCGGCGCAGCTTCGCCACGTTGCGGGCGATGAGCTGTTCGGTGACCGCGTCCACCGCCGTCGTCGGATCGTGCAGGACGAGCACGTCCGTGTCGGCGGCCAGGGCGCGGGCCAGGGAGAGGCGTTGGCGCTGGCCGCCGGAGAGGTTGGCGCCCCGGTCGCGGACGCCGTAGTCGAGGCCCTCGCGGTGCAGGGCGACGACGTCGGTCAGCATGGAGGCCTCGACGGCGTCGGGGACGGTCCGGCTGGTGCCCGACGGGTCGATGTTGGTGCGGAGCGTGCCCGCGAAGATCTCCCCGTCGTAGGGGTTGACCAGCAGGTGCTCACGGACCGCCTCGACGGAGAGGTCCGCCAGTTCCCGGCCCCCGATCCGTACCGTTCCCCTGTACGCCGTGGGCGGGACCCGTACCGCCAGGACGGCCGCCAGGTCGGCCGCCGCGCGGGGCTGGTAAGGGGCGATGGCGACGAACTCGCCCGCCTTCACCCGGAACTTCAGGTCGGTCAAGGCCCCGTGGCGGACGCAGTCGACGTCGAGGTCGCCGCCCGGTGACGGGCGTCCGGAGCCCGGCGTCATGACCGGCGGGGCCGACAGCACCAGCGCCATCCGCTCGGCCGACGCGCGCGCGATCATCACGTACTTGGGCATCTCCGAGAACAGCTTGAGCGGCTCCATGATGAACTGCGCCAGGCCCACCGCCATGACGAGTTCACCGATGGTGATGCGGCCATCGAACGCCAGCCGGCCCGCCGTCAGGGTCACGGCCCCGGCAAGGACCGCGTTGAGGGCCAGTGCTGTGCCCGCGTAGGCGCCGTTGACCTTGGCGACGGTGATCGACTGGTGCTTCGCCTCCGTGCTGACCTTCCGGTAGGACCGGAACGCCGCCTGGTTGCCCCCGAAGCCGTGCAGCGGGCGCAGGCCGGTGATCAGGTCGGCGACCTTCGCACCCGCCCGCGCCACGCTCGCCTGCTGCTCCTGGGTGCTGCTGCCGATCCGCTTCGACATCACGCTGAGGACCGACAGGATGGCGACAGTGCCCACGATAACCAGCAGGCCGAGCCGGATGTCGGCCAGGCCCAGCGCCACCGCCGCGACCAGCACCGCCACGAGTGAGCTGATCAGCAGCGGCACCACCTCGATGATGTCGGCGGTCTGGTCGGCGTCCTCGGTGGCGATGGTCAGCACCTCGCCGGACTTGAGGTCGACGTCCCGGGCCACGGGCTGCAGGCCGCAGGCCGCGACCTTCACCCGCCAGCGGTGCGCCTCGGTCGTGTTGGCCTTCTGCAGGATCCGCATGCCGAACCGCCACGACAGCGAGACCGTCGTGATGATCACGGCCAGCGCGCCGATCGACAGGGCGAGCGCCTGGAGGCTGCGGCCCTCCCGCATCGTGTGCTCGACGATCAGGCCGAGGGCGATGGGGAAGGCCGTCTCCCCGGCCTGGTAGAGGCCCATGAGGAGGGTGCCCCAGACCATGGCGCCGATGTTGCGGCGCAGGGCGGTGCGGAGGATGGCGGCCCCGTGGCGGGGCCGCTGGGTGTCAGTTGTCATCGAGGTGGCGGGCAATCGCTTCCGGGGTTCGCAGGGTGAACAGATCGCGGATGGTGATCACGGGACCGTACTCGCGGCGGAGCAGCCCGATGAGCCGAACCGCCAGCATGGAGTGTCCTCCCAGGGACACGAAGTCGCTCACCGCGCTCACCTCGTCGTCGTCCAGGTCCAGTGCCTCGGCGAAGTACTCGCACACCACGGTCTCGGTCTCGGTCTGCGGGGCCCGCTCCCCCGCCGTGGTCAGCGCGCCCAGTGGCTTGGCCTCGGGCAGTGCCCTGGTGTCGGCCTTCCCGTTCACCGTCAGCGGGATGCCGTCGACCTGCGCGTAGTGGGTGGGCCGCAGGAAGTCCGGCAGTCCGGCGCCCACTTCGGCGGCGACGGTCGCGAGCTCCGCCCCCTCCAGCACCAGGTAGGCGGCAAGCCGGTGGGCGCCGTCGACCTGGGGGTCGGGCTGGGCGACCGCGGCGACGAACCGCACCGCCGGGTGCGCCGCGAACACGGCCTCGACCTCGCCGAGTTCGACCCGGTGACCGCGGATCTTGACCTGCTGGTCGGTGCGGCCCAGGTACATGAGGTTGCCGTCCGGCCGGCGGACCACCAGGTCGCCGGTGCGGTACATGCGCTCGCCGGGCTCGCCGAACGGGCAGGCGACGAAGCGGTGCGCCGTCTGGGCCGGCTGTCCGAGGTAGCCGCGTGCGATGCCGATGCCCGACACGTACAGCTCGCCGGGCACCCCGTCCGGCAGCGGCCGCAGCCAGGGGTCCAGTACGTACACGTCCGTGTTGTCGATGGCGACGCCCACTACCGGGTCCTGGCAGTCGAAGGTGCCGACGCCGAGGGTGTTGATGGTGTACTCGGTGGGCCCGTACAGGTTGTAGCCGACCGTGCCCTCGGTCTCGGCGAGCCGCTGCCACAGGGTCGGGGTGACGGCCTCGCCGCCCAGCAGCACCAGCGCGGGCCGCCGTCCGGGCTGGTCGAGCAGGCCCTCGGCCACCAGTTGCTGCGCGTAGGTCGGGGTCACGTTGACGACGTCGATCCCGTGCTCCAGGCAGTACTCCACCAGCCGGGGCGCGTCCCGCCGCAACTCCTCGTCGCAGATGTGCACTTCGTGGCCGTCGGCGAGCCACAGCAGCTCCTCCCACGACATGTCGAACGCGAACGAGACGGTGTGGGCGATCTTGAAGACCCGGTGGCCGTGCTCGGCCAGCACCGGCTCGAAGATCCGGCGCTGATGGTTGATCAGCATGTTGGTGAGACCGGCGTACTCGGTCACCACACCCTTGGGCTTCCCGGTGGAGCCGGAGGTGTAGATCGTGTACGCGGGATGGCGCAGGCGGCCGGGGTCGTCCGGCGCGAACGTCACGAACGGCTCGGCCTCGGGAAGCGGCCGGTCCAGTTCGATCAGGTCGCCGGACAGCCGGGGCGAGACCGCACTCACGGTGAGGATCACGTCCGGGCGGGCGTCGTCGACGATGGCCGCGATCCGCTCGTCCGGGTGGTCCAGCTCCAGCGGCACGTATGCGGCACCGACCCGCAGGACGGCGAACAGCGCCGCGATCCAGTCGAGGGAGCGCGGGATCGCGAGGCCCACGGTCGTCTCCGGCCCGATGCCGCGCGCGGCGAGCACGCCCGCCACGGCCCTGCTGCGGTCGCGGAGTTCGGCGAACGTCATGGTCGAGCCGTGGGCGACGAGCGCCACACGCCGCGGGTCGCGGTCCGCCGCCTGGTCGAACCGGTCGACGACGGTGTCCGTGCCGACGTCGGTGCGTACGGCCGGCTCGGGCACCGTGCCCAGCCCTCGCAACGCGCCGACCGGTCCGGTCGCCCGGGACAGGTCCCCGAGCACGCTCAGGTAGTCGTCGAGGAGACGGCTGGCGTTGGCGGTGTCCCCGTCGCGGTACTCGAGCTTGACCGTGAGCCGCTCCCCCGGCGTGACGACCCAGGTGAACGGATAGTGGGTGGAGTCGTCGGCCTTGACCGAGGTGATGCCGTGCCGGGCGTTCATCTCGGCGAACGCGTCCATGTCCAGGAAGTTCTGCAGCACGAAGAGGTTGTCGAACAGGGTGTCGTGCCCGCTGGCCCGCTGGATCTCGCCGAGCCCCAGGTGCTCGTGCTCCATCGCCTCGACCCGGGCCGCCTGGACGGCCGACAGGTAGGCGCCCACCGACTGCTCAGGGCGGGCCCGGGTCCACATCGGCACGGTGTTGAGCAGCACGCCCACGATGTCGGAGCGCCCCTCGCCCTCGCGGCCGGAGACGGTCACGCCGAACACGGCGTCGGCGCGGCCGGTGTGCGCGCCGAGCAGCAGGCCGAACGCGCCGGTCAGCACCGAGTTCAGGGTGACGCCGTGCACCCGGGCCGCCTCCCGCACCAGGTCGGACTGTTCGGCGGACAGCGTGTGCACGAGAGCCTTCGGCAGGTCGTCCGAGAAGTCCGGTGCCGGCCCGGCGAGCAGGGTGGGGCCGGGCAGGGCGGCCAGCCGGTCCGCCCAGAAGCGTTCCGCTGCGGCGGAGCCCCGGGCGGCGAGCGCCCGGGCGTACTCCTCGAAGCTCGGTGTGGCGGGGGCCGGGTCGAGCGGCTCGCCGGCGAGAACGGCGCGGTAGGCGTCGAAGAGGTCCCGCAGGACGATCTCGCGGGACCAGCCGTCCCACAGCAGCAGGTGGTAGCTGAGCAGCAGGCCGTCCCGGCCGCCGGGCAGGCGCACGACCGTCAGCCGGATCAGCGGCGGCTCCCCCGGGTCGAACCCGGTGTCGCGGTCGCGGGCGCGCAGGGCGTCGGCCTCCGCGTCCGTCGCCAGGTCGACCGTACGGACGTCGACGCGCCGGCCTGTCTTGAAAACCTGCACCGGGTTGCCGTCGTCGTCGGTGCTGAAACCGGCGCCTACGACCGGGTGCCGCGCGATCACGTGGGCCATCGCCTCCGCCAGAGCGCCGGTGTCCAGGCGCCGCTCGAAGGTGAACCAGTTCTGCGCGACGTAGTGTCCGGCCGGGCCCGCCAGCTGGGCCTGGAAGAACAGGCCACGCTGGAGCGGGGTGACCGGGGCGGTGCGCTCGGCCGTCGTCGCGGCGTCCGCGAGGTGCTTCAGCGCGCCGCGCCAGTGCTCGGTGATCTCGTCGGGGACGCCCTCGGCGAGGACGAACTCGGCGAGCAGGCTTCCGGTGGCCTCGTCGGTCCACGCGTTGACCTCGACGGCGTACGGGCTGCCCTGGTCACCGCGCGTGAGGTGCAGGCTCTGGGACTCGCTGCCCCGGCCGAGGTAGTTGAACAGCACCTGCGGGCGGGCCGTGAGCAGCGGGGCCGTCTGCGGGTTGAGGTACCGGAGTCGGCCGTAGGCGACGTGCCCGTCCTCGTCCGGCTGACGCTCGACGACCTCGCGCGCGGCGGCGACGGGGTCGGTGTGCGGGGTGAGCCGTACGGGGGCGATGGAGGTGAACCAGCCGACGGTACGGGTGTAGTCGTGCCGTTCGAGGGCGGGGACCCTGCCGTGCCGCTCCAGGTCGATCGCGAGGTCGGTGGGCGACGGCTGGATCCTGGTCAGCGCGGTGCGCAGGGCTCCGCAGAGCAGCTCGGTGAGACCGACGCCGAGTGCGGCGGGCGCGGTGCGGGTGAGGCGGTCGCTCACGTCGGGGGCGAGTACGACCGTCGTCTCACGCAAGTCGCTCGGGGAGGGCAGCGGTTGGGGCGCCTGGAGTGTGGTGACCCAGCGGCCGAGGTCATGCGTGTCGTGGGCCGACCGGAGGGTCAGGGCTTCCGCGTACTCGGCGTACGAGGTGGTCGGCGGGGCGAGGGGCTCGCCGCGCAGCGCCGTGGCCAGGTCGTCCAGCAGGATCAGCCAGGAGACCGCGTCGACGGCGAGGTGGTGGACGGTGACGACGAGGGTCCTGCTCGACTCCAGCCACGCGAACGCCATCACTTCACCCGACTCGGGGTCGAGTTGTCCGGCGGCCTCGTTCGCGACGGCTGTCGCGTCGGTGGTGTCCGGGCGTACGACGGTGATGTCGCGG
Source organism: Streptomyces tibetensis (assembly GCF_007655005.1). GTDB lineage: Bacteria > Actinomycetota > Actinomycetes > Streptomycetales > Streptomycetaceae > Streptomyces > Streptomyces tibetensis. Next base: position 228,296 of record NZ_SZVW01000008.1, on the reverse strand, counting down.
GCGGGTTCGGTGCGCAGGGTCCACACGCCGTGTGCGGCGTCGAGGCGCAGCCGGAGGGCCGGGTGCGCGGCGACCACGGCGCTCGCGGCGCGTACGGCGTCGGCGTATCCGGTGCCGTCGGGTGCCTGGAGTGTCCTGGCCTGGGCGAAACGGGTGAGGGAGCCGCCGAGTTCGCGTTGGCGGAGGATGATCGGGGTGGGGGTGAGGGGGCCGTCCTCGCGGTGGGTGGGGGTGAGGGGGCCGTCCTCGCGGTGGGTGGGGGCCTGGGGGGTCTCGGGTGTGTTGGTGCCGAGGTGTTCGGCCAGTGCGCGGGGGGTCTTGAGCAGAAAGACGTCCCTGGGTGTGATGGGCAGGCCGAGGGTGCGGGCCCTGTTCACGACGGTGATGGCGATGATGCTGTCGCCTCCGGCGCGGAAGAAGTCGGTGTCGGCGTCTACGGAGGCGCCGGGCAGCGTCTCGGTGAAGATCTTGGTGAGTGCGGCTACCGCGGTGGTTTCGTCTGCGGGTGCGTTGGGGCTGGTCGCGCCGTTCCCCGCGCCCCTGAAGGGGCGCTCCGCCAAGGCCTTTCGATCCAGCTTGCCGTTGATCGTCAGCGGTAGGGCCTCGATCGTCAGGATCTGACCCGGAACCATGTGGGCGGGCAACCTGGACGACAGCCGGTCCGTCAGGTCGGGCGGCACGTCGCCCACCACGTGCGCCACCAGATGGTCACCGGTGTCCGCCACCGTCACCGCCACGTCCGTCACGCCGTCGAAGGCCCGGATCGCGGACTCGACTTCGCCCAGCTCGATACGGAACCCCTTGAGTTGCACCTGGTCGTCCGCGCGGCCGGTGAAGACCAGCTCGCCGTCGAGGGTGCGGATCGCGAGGTCGCCCGTGTGGTACATGCGGGAGCCGTCGGCCGCGAACGGGTCGGCCACGAAGCGGGCCGCGGTGAGGCCGGGCCTGCCCAGGTAGCCGAGGGACACCTGGTCGCCGGCGACGTAGATGGCGCCCTCGCGGCCCGGCGGCACCGGCCGGAGCCGGTCGTCGAGGAGGTAGGTGACCAGGCCGGGGACGGGACCGCCGATGGGGCTGGCCTCGTCTCCGGGGGCGAAGTCCTCGTCGGTGAGCACCCGGTGGGTGACGTGGACGGTGGTCTCGGTGATGCCGTACATGTTGACCAGCTCGGGCGCGGTCGTGCCGTGCCGCTCGACCCAGCCGCGCAGCCGCCCGAGGTCCAGTGCCTCGCCTCCGAAGACGATGCGGCGCAGTGCGGGCAGCGGTTCGCCGGTGAGCCGGTCGGCCTCGATGAACTGGTAGAAGGCCGACGGGGTCTGGTTGAGGACGGTGACGCCGCGCTCGCGGACCAGCCGGTGGAAGTCGACCGGGGAGCGCGTCAGGCCGTACTCGGGCACCAGCAGCTCAGCGCCGTGGGCCAGCGCGCCCCACAGCTCCCAGACCGCGAAGTCGAAGGAGAAGGAGTGGAACTGGACCCAGACGTCGTCGGGGCCGAAGTCCATGGCGGGTCGGGTGTTGGCGAGCAGGGTCACCACGCTGGAGTGCGGGACGACGACGCCCTTGGGGCGGCCGGTGGAGCCGGATGTGTAGATCACGTAGGCGGGGGTGTGCCAGTCGGGCTCGGGGCCGGGCCCGGTCAGGGCGGCCGGGGCCTCTTCGCCCTGCACCAGCACACGGGCGGCCACTCCTGCCCGGGCCGGCAGTCGTGTGAAGCGGTCGCGTTGGTCGCGGTCCACGAGGACGACCTGGGGGGCCGCGTCGGCGAGGATGTACTCCAGCCGCTCGTCCGGGTACGCCAGGTCGAGTGGGACGTACGCGCCGCCCGCGGCGACGATCGCGACCAGGGCGACGACCTGCTCCAGGGAGCGCGGGACGGCCACGGCGACCCGCTTTCCCGGGCCGACGCCTGCCGCGCGCAGGGCGGAGGCCAGGTCGTTCTTGGCGTCGGACAGTTCGCCGTAGGTCAGGGAGCGGGTGGCGCCGTCCATGCCGCACTGGGTGACGGCGGTGGCCGCCGGGTCGCGGCGTGCCGCGGTGTCGAACAGTCCGCCCAGGGTGGTCGGGGTGATCGGGGCGGGGAGTCGTTCGGCTCCTGCCGCCACATCGTCCACGGGGGTGTCCGGGTGCGCGAGCAGACCGGTCAGGGTCCTGCTGAAGGTGCGCAGGATCGAACGGGCGGTCGTCTCGCGCAGCAGTTCACCGTCGTGGATGAGGTTGAAGCGCGGTCGGCCGTCGTGGGCGCGCTCGACCACGAGCGTGAGGGGGTAGTGCGGGGCGCCCTCGTTGACGAGGTCGGTGATGGTCAGCGTGTCGCCGGGGCGCCGGAGCGAGGTCAGGTCGGTGGCCACGTCGAACACCACGAGCGTGTCGAAGAGGGAGCCGGAGCCGGCCTGGCGGCCGATGCGTGCGAGGGAGACGTGCTGGTGCGGCAGGACCGTGCTCTGGTGGTCGCGTACGGCGGTGAGCAGGTCGGCCGCGGTGGTCGCGGGAGTCCAACGGGCGCGTACGGGAATGGTGTTGATGAACAGGCCCACCATCTCCCCGATGCCGGGCACATCGGCGTCGCGGCCGGAGACCGTGGAGCCGAACACGACGTCCCGGCCCTGGAGGATGCCGCCCAGGGTGACGGCCCAGGCGCTGTGCACGGCGACGCTCAAGGGCACGCCCGCCTCGCGGACGGCGGCGTCGAGGTCACCCTCGGGCTCCATGAGGGTGTCGGCGAACCGGTCGGAGGGCGTGTGCCCCTCGGCGACCAGTGAGGGGCCGGGCAGTTCGGCGAGTTCCTCGCACCAGACGCGGTCACTCTCGTCGGCGTCACGCCCGGCGAGCCGGCGCACGTATTCGGCGAAGCCGCCGAGCGGGTGGACGGTGCCCGGGGCGTGGTACTCGGCGAGCAGCGCGCGGAGCATGGGCGGCACCGACCAGCCGTCGGCGATGATGTGGTGCACGGTCTGCACCAGGACGTTGCGGCCGGAGCCGGTGCGAATGAGCGTGTATCGCATGAGGGGGCCGGCGGCCAGGTCGAAACCGGTGCGGCGGTCCCGTTCGGCGAGGTCGCGTATCTCCTCGGCGGTGATGCCGGGGCGGTCCAGCGTGGTGAAGGGGGCCTCGACGCCGCTGTCCAGGACGGACACCACGCGGCCGTCGGCGAGGGCCGTGAAGCGGGCGGCCAGGTTCGGGAACAGGGTGAGCAGCCGGGTGGCCGCCGTCGCGAGCCGGTCGGCGTCCACCTCGCCGTCCAGCGTGAGCAGTTGCTGCTCGACGTAGGCACCCGCGGAGTCGTCGTCGAAGACCGAGTGGAAGTAGAGGCCTTCCTGGAGCGGGGTCAGCGGCAGGATGTCCCGCAGGCCCGGGCCGTCCAGGGTGTCGACGTCGGCCTGGGTGAGCGGTACGAGGGGGAAGTCGCTGGGCGAGTGGCCGCCCTGGTCGAGTGCGGCGAGTCCGGTCAGGGTCGTGCGGAAGTGGTCGGCGAGTGTCGTGATGTCGGCGTCGGTGAACAGGCCGTCGGGCCAGGAGATGGTGGTGACCAGCTCGTATGCGCCGGACGCGGTGGGTTCGGCGATCGCGTTGAACTCCAGGGCGCGCGGCAGGCGCATCCGCGGGTCGCGCCTCTCGCCCAGCCGGCCGGTGGTGCCCGCGAGTTGCCAGTCGCCGGGGGCGCCGGCGGCGAAGCGGCCGAGGTAGTTGAAGAGCACCTGGGGTGCGGGGGCGTCGAACTCGCTGTGGGTGAGGTAGCGCAGGGCGCCGTAGGAGATGCCGTTGTCCGGCACCCGGGCGAGGTCCTCCTTGACCGCTTTGAGGGCGGCGGTCAGGTACGCGGGAGTGGTGAGGTCGGATGCCGCGCCGGGGTCCACGGTGACCGGGAAGAGGGTGGTGAACCAGCCCACGGTCCGGGACAGGTCCGGCTCGAAGCCGGCGGAGCCCGCCACGAACTGCCCTTCGCGGCCGTGGCCTTCGAGCTCGACGTGGGCGAAGGTCTGGTCCTGGCCGAGGTCGCGGCGGTACCGGGCGAGGGCGACGGCGAGCGCGGTGAGCAGGACGTCGTTGACACCGGCGTGGAACTTCGCGGGGATCTCGCCCAGCAGCGCGGCCGTGACGTCCGGGCCGACCGTGACGGTGCGCAGGCGTTCGCCGGCGACGGTGTCCGTGTCGGAGAGAGCGCGCCGGGCCAGCAGCTGGTCCTCGCCGGGCAGGGGGCGCCGGTAGGAGGAGCTGTCGGCGTCGAACGCGGCGCGTTCCAGCAGCTGGGTCCAGCGCCGGAACGACGCGCCCACCGGGGGGAGTTCGACCGGCTCACCCGAGCTGAACTGCCGCCAGGCGGTGGCCAGGTCCTCCATCAGGATGCGCCAGGAGACGCCGTCGACGACCACGTGGTGGGCGACGAGGACGAGTTGACGCGCCTCGGGGCGCCAGACGGCCCGGAGCATCACGCCGTTGGCCGGGTCCAGTCCGGCCGTGGCGAGGGCGATGCACTCGTCGAGCGGCCGGTCGCTGTGCTGCCGGCCGGGCTCGGCCCGGTCCGCCTCGGGGATGTCGAAGCTCCAGCGGCTGCCGCGCACCAGCTTGGCGCGGAGCATGTCGTGCCGGGCCACGAGCGCGGTGAGGATGGTGTCGAGGGCGTCGGCGGTCAGGCCCGCGGGGGTGTTCAGGACGACCGACTGGACGAAGCCGTCGACGGCGTCCGTGGTCTCGCCGAGCCACTGCACGATGGGCGAGCCGACGACGGTGCCGGTGGCGACGTCGGCGTGGTCCACGGTGGAGAGGTCCTCACGGCTCGCGACCGCGGCCAGCGCGCCCACCGTGCTGTGGGTGAAGATCTGCCGTGCCGTGACGTGCAGACCCTGCTCGCGCAGCGCACTCAGCAGGGAGATCGCGAGGATGCTGTCGCCGCCGAGCTGGAAGAAGTCCTGGTCGACGCCGACCTCTTGGAGCCGCAGCACCTCCGCGACCGCGGCACACACCGCCCGCTCGTCGTCGGTGGTGGGGCGGGCGAGTGCACTCCCCCCGATCGCGGGCTCGGGCAGCGCGTTGCGGTCGAGCTTGCCGTTGGCGGTGAGCGGGAACTCGTCCATGACCACGATGTGGGCGGGCACCATGTACTCGACCATGTGCGCCGCGGCCCACGCCCTGACCTCGTCCGCGCTCAGGTCGACGGCGCCGGCGGCGGGTATGGCGTAGCCGACGAGGTAGGTGCCGCCGGCCGTGTTCTTCTTCGCGACGACGCAGGTGTGCCGGACCCGGGGGTGCTCGGCGAGGCCTGCCTCGACGTCCTCGATCTCCAGTCGCATGCCGCGGATCTTGATCTGGTTGTCGGCGCGGCCGAGGAAGTCCAGCGATCCGTCGGGGGCGAAGCGGGCGAGGTCGCCGGTGCGGTAGAGGCGGGAGCCGTCGTTCGCGAAGGGGTTGGCGACGAAGCGGGAGGCGGTCAGGCCGGGCGCACCCACATAGCCGCGGCCCAGGAGGAAGCCGCCGACGTAGAGTTCACCGCCGACGCCGACCGGGACGGGGCGCAGTTCGTCGTCCAGGACGTAGAGCTGGGTGTTGGGGTTGGCCTTGCCGATGGACGTCGACAGGCGTTCCGCCGCGCCCCGGTAGATGACGTGGGAGACGCCGATGGTGGTCTCGGCGGGGCCGTAGCCGTGGTACATGGGGATGTTGTCGAGCTTGGTGCGGAAGCGCTCGTACAGCTCGGGGGTGAGGACCTCGCCGCCGCACCACACGTGCCGCAGGCTGTCCAGGCGGCCGGAGTCGCCGGCCATCTCCAGCAGCACGTCCAGCATGGACGACACCAGGTAGGTGAAGGTGACGCGCTGTTCGGCGATGACGCTCAGCAGGTGGTGCGGGTCGCGCTCGCCGCCGGGCCGCAGGACGACGAGGCGCCCGCCGGAGACCAGCGGCAGGAAGATCTCGTTGATGGAGATGTCGAAGGACAGTGGCGCCTTGAACAGCGAGGCGTCGTCGTGACCGAAGCCGAGGATCTCGTTCACCTGCCACAGCAGGCGCTCGCTGATCGCCTCGTGCCGGATCATCGCGCCCTTGGGCCGCCCGGTCGAACCGGACGTGAAGATCACGTAGGCCAGCGCGTCACCGAGGACGGTGACATCGGGCCCCTGCGCCGGGTACGAGCCGTACCGCCAGTCGCCGAGATCGACGGCCACGGCGTCCGGTTCGGCCGGGTCGTGCTCGCCGGAGGCGTTGAGCTGGACGACGACCCGGGCGTCCTCGATGACGACGGCCCGGCGCGCGGCGGGCCACTGCGGATCGAGCGGTACGAAGGCGCAGCCGGCCTGGAGCACGGCGAGCAGCCCGACGACCATGTCGGCGGAGCGGGTCAGGGAGATGCCGACGACCTGTTCGGAGCCGAGTCCGCGGGTGACCAGGTGGTTGGCCAACTGGGCCGCGTGTGCGGCTGTTTCACGGTAGGTCAGCGACCGGTGCTCGTCGACGACGGCCACGGCGTCCGGTCGTGCGCTCACCTGCCGGTGGAACATCTCCACGAGGGTGGGGCGGTCCCGGTCGGCCCGGTTGTCGTTCCACTCGGCCAGGACCCGGAGTCTGGCCGCCACGCCGGACGGGCCGATGGTGCCCAGCGGCCGGTCCGGGAAGTCGGCCAGATCGTCCAGCGCGAGCTGTGCGTCCTCGGGGGTGACGCCGTCGGGGACGGTGATGCCGCGGCCGTCCGGGGTGACGTCCCAACCGCCGGGCGTGGTCCCGCCGTTGTCGACCCAGCCGAGGACGTCGGCGAAGAGCGTGCCGGGCGTGAGGTCGATGCCGTCGGGGCTGCCGCCCGTCGCCCAGTACGACAGGCCGATGGCGCAGGCTTCGGTGATGGTCCGGTCCGGGTAGTCGCCGATCCGCCGGCGCACATCGGCCAGACGCGTGGGAGAAAGCAGTACGAGACGAGCGCGCGGTTCCATCATCGAAGACTCAGCGTCCCTTCCAGAATGTGAAGTGAGGCTAACCTAAATAAGGGTTGCCTAACTACCCTCTCGCCAGGCCCGCCACAGTCGTGCGTACCGGCCGCCCAGAGCCACCAGTTCCTCGTGCGTCCCCTGCTCCACGACCCGTCCGGCGTCGAGCACGGCGATCCGGTCCGCAGCCATCGCCTGGGTGAGCCGGTGTGCCACGAACAGCGTGGTACGGCCCGCGCAGGCGGCCATCACGGCTCGCTCCAGCTCGGCCGCGCCCTCGCTGCCGGCCTCCGCGGTCGACTCGTCGAGCACCACCACCGGCGCCCTCCCCAGCACCAGCCGGGCCAGGGCGATCTGGGCGACCTTGGTGACGTCCAGGCGCTCACCACCCTCACCGACCGGGGTGTTCAGCCCGTCGGGCAGCGCGGCGACCCAGCCCTCGGCGCCGACCGTGCGCAACGCCTCCCTCAGCTCCGCGTCGCTCGCCCCCGGCGCGGACAGCCGCAGGTCGTCGGCGAGCGGGCCGGAGAAGACGTGCGTCTCCTGCGTCAGGATGCTGACCAGGGCCCTCGCCCCGGCCTCGTCCAGGTCGGCCAGATCGGTCGTCCCGATGCGCACCGACCCGGCCTGCGGGGTGCCGATGCCGGCGATCAACGCGGCCAGCGTCGTCTTGCCCGCGCCCGTGGCGCCCACCAGGGCGAGCGACCCTCCGGCCGGGATCGACAGGTCCACGTCCCGCAACACCGGCTCCTCGGAGCCCGGGTAACGGAACGTCAGCCCCTCGACCGTCACCGGGTACGCCCCGGCCCGGGCCGCCGTGACGGACTCGTCGCCGACCAGCCGCGCCTCGGCGGACTCCCCCAGCACCCCGACCAGGCGGGTCAGGCTCGCGCCCGACTTCTGCGCCTCGTCGAAGGTGAACATGATGGCGCCCAGCGGGGTGAACAGCCGGTGGAACAGCAGCGGAGCCGCCGACACCTCACCCAGGGTGGCCGCGTCGGCCTCCAGCAGCGCGTACCCGACCAGCAGGATCAGGACCAGACCGATGAACTCGGCGCGGTTCTCCCGGCCGACGAACCGGCCGAAGAACCGGAACACCTCGATACCGAGCTCGCGCACCCGCCAGGACTCGGAGGTGACCTTCTCGCGGAAGGCGCCCTCCAGGCGGTAGGCCCGGACCGTGTCGATGCCGTTCAGGCCGCTGATGAACGCCTGGGCACGGTCGGCCTGGGCCACGCGCTGCTTCCGGTAGAGCGGGGCGGAGCGGGGCAGGTACCAGCGCAGCGCCAGCGCGTACGCGGGCAGCGCGCCCGCACCGGCCAGACCGAGCCGCCAGTCCAGCCCGAACATGCCGACGGTGGCGATGACGACCAGGACGCCCGCCGAGAACACCGTGGGGACGGCCGTGCGGATGCCCTTGGAGATGACGGCCACGTCGTCTCCGACCCGGGAGAGCACGTCCCCCCGGCCGACCTGCTCGATCCGTGCGCTCGGCATGCCGAGCACCGCGCGGACGGCGCCTTCGCGCAGCCGCGCGAGCAGATCCGCGCCCAGCCGTCCGATCAGGTACGTGGAGACCGCGGTGGCCGCCGCGCCGAGCAGCGCGGCGGCACCGATGAGCACCCCGATCGTGATCAGGACCGAACGGTCCTCACCCCCGACGACCCCGTCGACCACCTGGCCGAGCAGGAGCACGGGGAGCACCTGGAGCGCCGCCCCCGCGACCGTGGTGAGCACGGTCGCGGTCGTCAGCCCGGGCATCGCGCGGCAGTGGTCTGCGACCCAGCGGGCGGCCTCGCGTCCGTTCGTCGTGCGCAGGGCCGCCGGGGCGACGCGCGTGTCGGTGGTGCCCACTTCCCTACTCGACCGACTTGACGAGCTCGTCGATCGCGTACGGCATGGACAGCAGGGTGCCCTGGGAGATGGCCGCGCCGACCGCCGGTCCCTCGCTGTCGAGCAGGTAGGACACGTTGCCCTTCTTCACGGCGTCGAGGTTGGCGAACAGCTTGAACTTTTTGAGCGCCTCGGTGTCGGCCTTGTCGTTGATGACGAAGATGTGGTCGACGTCGACGAGGTCGATGCGCTCGGGCGAGAGCGTGGTGTAGAAGTCGCCGCCCGCGACCTTGTCGATCTCGGTCTGGTACGTGTAGCCGATGCCGGTGACGAGCCGGCCGCGCACGTCGGTCGAGGTGAAGGGCGCCACCGAGTCCTTGTACCAGGACAGTGCGACCGCGGTCTCCTTGCCGAGCTCGGGGTGATCCTTCTTGGCCGTGTCGAGCCGGCCCTGGATGTCGTCGACCATCTTCTGGCCCTCGTCGGCCTTGCCGAGGGCCTTGGCGATGTGCAGGGCGTTGTCCTGCCAGGGAGCGCTGAAGGGCTCCTTCTCCCCCTTGGTGCGGGCCACCGTCGGGGCGATCCTGGAGAGCTTGTCGTAGGCGGCCTGGTCGATCTCGGAGTACACCGCGACGATCAGGTCGGGGCGAAGGGCCGCGATCTTCTCGTAGTTGGGGCCGGAGTCGCCGTTCTTCATGACGACCTCGGGCTTGGTGTCGCCCCACTTGTCCTTCACCCAGGGCCACTGGGTGTTGATGTCGGGGCTCTTGCCGGGCGGGTTCGGGTACTGGTCGACCATGCCGACCGGCTTGATGCCGAAGGCCAGGACGGTCTGGTCGTCCGTGTAGCCGACGGTGACGACCCGCCGGGGCGCCTTTTCGACCGTCGTGGATCCGAACGCGTGCTCCACGGTGACCGGGAAGTCACCGGCGGCCGCGGCCTGAGTGCCCTTGTTCTCGCCGTCCGCCGAGTCCGCCGAGCCGGAACCGCATCCCGCGAGGAGACCGACGCCGAGGGCGGCGGCGGACAGTACCGCTGCCAGCCGCCGCCATGGCTTCCCGGGCGTCGTTCGATGGAGGAGCATCCACATCCCCTTGCTTTCGCGCCAGTTCCTGCACCCTCGCCTAAGGGCAGCCAAACCTTACCGCGCGGCAGTGAGGTTAGCCTAGCCTTACTAAGTGTCCTGCGCCGGAAGGTGCCCCGGCCGCACATGGGCCCGCCCGATCGGCACGATGAGCGGCCGGTCGCCGACCGGGTCGTCGATGACCCGGGCGCGCAACCCGAAGGCCTCGTGCAGCAGTTCGGCCGTGACGACGTCACGCGGATGCCCCTGCGCCAGGATCGACCCCTCCCGCATCACCACGAGGTGGTCGCTGTAGCGCGTCGCCAGGTTGAGGTCATGCAGCACCATGACGACGGTGCACCCGGACTCGTGCAGATCGTCGACCAGGTCGAGGACGTCGAGGGCGTGTGCCAGGTCCAGATAGGTCGTCGGCTCGTCCAGCAGCAGCAGATCGGTGCCCTGAGCCAGCGTCATCGAGATCCACACGCGCTGGCGCTGCCCGCCCGACAGCGCGTCGACCGGGCGGTCGGCGAGGTCGGACACCCCGGTCATGGCCAGGGCGCGCTCCACCACGTCGGCGTCGTCGGACGACCACTGCCGCAGCCAGCTCTGGTGCGGGTGACGGCCCCTGGCGACCAGGTCGGCCACCGTCAGCCCCTCCGGCGCGACCGGCGCCTGCGGCAGCAGTCCCAGCTTCTTCGCCACGTCCCGGGTCCGGAGCCTGCCGATGTCCTCGCCGTCCAGGACGACCGTCCCGCCGGCCGGCTTGAGCAGCCGCGACAGCGTGCGCAACAGGGTGGATTTCCCACAGCCGTTGGGGCCGATGATCGTCGTGATCACGCCCGGCGGTATCGCCACGTCGAGCTTGTCGATGACGACCCTGCCGCCATAGCCGACCGTGACACCTCGGGCTGCGAGCCGCGAAGCGCCGCCGACCGCGGCCTCGGTGACGGACTGTGCGACCACGGGTCCCCCCTTGCTCGGGTTCAGCTGACTCTTGTACATCTACCGCAGGTTCGCCCGCACCAGCAGATAGACGAGGAAGGGCCCGCCTATCGCGGCGGTGACCACGCCGACCGGGAGCGAGACCGGCAGCGCCGTGCGCGCGATGAGGTCCGAGCCGGTCAGCAGCAACGCGCCGGTCAGGCCCGAGGCCACCATCGGCGGTGTGGGCCGGCGCGCCAGACGCATCGCCACCTGCGGTGCCACCAGCGCGACGAACGGCACGGGGCCCGCCGCACTCACCGCCACACCGGCCAGCAGCACCGCGCACAGCAGCAGGACCGCCCGCACCCTCCCGTACCGGACGCCCAGACCCGCGGCGACCTCGTCGCCGAAGTGCATCGGCCTGAACTGGAAGGCGACGCAGGAGACCACGGCCAGGAGGACGAGCCCACACCACAGGGCCGTGCGGACCTCGCCCCAGGAGCGGTCCTCCAGCGAGCCGACCAGCCACGCCTGGGCCCGGGCCACGTCCCTGATGTCGGCCGTGACCAGCAGCCAGGTCGTGATCGCCTCCATCACGGCGCTCACCGAGATGCCGATGAGGATGAGCCGGAAACCGTCCACCCCGCGCCGCCAGGCCAGGAAGTACACCAGCAGGCCCGTGCCGAGCCCGCCCCCGAGCGCCGCGGCCGGGAGACCGGCGGAGTTGACGATCGCCGCGGCGGTCCCGCCGGAGACGGTCACCAGGAACACCGCGACGGCGCTGGCGCCCGAGGTGATCCCAAGGACGTCCGGGCTGGCCAGCGGATTGCGCGCGATGGACTGGGTGAGCGCCCCGGACACCCCGAGCGCGATGCCCACGACCAGTCCGGCCAGGGCACGCGGCATCCGCAGGTCCATGATGACGAACTCGTCGACCTGCTCACCCCGCCCGAAGAGCGTGGCGATCACCTGCGGGAGGCCTACGGGGAAGTCCCCGACGCCGATGGACACGCAGAACACCAGGAAGGTCGCCGCCGCGAGCAGCAGCGTGACGCACAGCAGCCAGGGCCGCCAGACGAACGACACCCGGCCGAGCCGTACGCCCGGCGGCAGGGACGGCTTCACCTCGGTCACGTTCATGCTTTCCTGAACTTTCCGCGCCATACGAGCACCGCGAAGAAGGGGGCGCCGAGCAGCGCCACGAGGACGCCGGCGTCCAACTCGCCCGGCCGCACGACCAGTCGGCCGACGATGTCGCACAGCAGCAGCACGACGGCCCCGAGCAGCCCGGCGTACGGCACGAGCCAGCGGTAGTCCGGGCCGGTCAGGTACCGGGCCACGTGGGCGACCATGAGGCCGAGGAAGGCGATGGGGCCGCACGCGGCCGTCGTGGCGCCCGCCAGCAGGGTGATGGCGGTGATGCCGACGGTCCGGCTCAGCGCGATGTTCACGCCCAGGCCCCTGGCCACGTCGTCGCCGAGGTTGAGCAGGTTGAGGGAGGGCAGCGTGGTCAGGGCCAGCACGAGCCCGGCGCCGATGAACGCGGTCACCGGCCAGATGACGTCGAACCCGGAACCGGCGAGGGAGCCGGCGTTCCAGAACCGCAGGGCGTTCAGCGCCGCCTGGTCCGACAGCGCGACGGCGGTGGTCATCGCCGCGAGGAACACCGTGACGCCCTGGCCGGCCAGGGCGAGGGTGAGCGGGTTGCCGGCCCCGCGCCCGATGCTCGCGAGACCGAACACCACGACACCGGCGACGGCAGCGCCGGCGAACGCGAACCAGACGTACTGGAAGGGGTTTCCCAGCCCGAAGACGGAGATCGCCACCACCACCGCGAACGAGGCGCCGGAATTCACGCCCAGCAGGCCGGTGTCGGCGATCGGGTTACGGGTGAACCCCTGGATCAGCGCCCCGCCGACGCCGAGGGCGATGCCCGCGACGACCCCGAGGACCGTGCGGGGCACCCGTACGGTCTCGACGATGAGCCTGATCTCCGTGAGCCGCCGGTCGGGGTCCGGGGCGCCGAACAGTCCGTGCCACACCTCGGCGGGACTCAACGCGCGAGCACCGACGGCCAGCGAGAGGACGGCGGCGATCACGAGGACCGCCAGAAGGGTGCCGAGACCCACGACCCGCCGGCGACGGGCCGCTGTCGGGCCCTTGACCGGGGGGCGCTCCACTGCAGCAGTCGTGCCCATGTCGACGTACGTTATCCCTTGCGCGGTGGGCGAGTTGACCGGACGGCGTCCGTCTAGCGGGCGGCGCTGCCCATACCGTCGGCGACCGTGTGCGTCCGGCCGGCGGTGGGCTCGGCCCTGCGGCCGAGGAGGGAGTCCAGGATCTCGCCCACCCTGATGGCGGTGTTGGAGAGCAGCGACGAGGTGATGCCGTGCGTGTGCTCCGTGCCGCCCTGCAGGTAGATGCCGCAGCGCAGGGCCGGGTCGGCCGCGATGCGCCAGTCGCGCTCGACGCGGACGCGGCCCTCGTCGTCGCGCAGGCAGCGGTCGGCGACCTCCCCGAGCAGGCTGGTGGGGTCGACGGGGCTGTAGCCGGTGGCGAAGACCACGACGTCCGCGTCCAGATCGGTCTCCTCGCCGGTGACCAGGGACGTCACCGTGGCGCGGACGCTCGACGGGGTCTCCTTGACGCCGGTGAGCCGGGAGACGTTGAGGAACCGCAGCCGCTCGGTGCCGAGCACCTTCTCCTGGTACGACTGCCGGTAGAGGTCGTCGATGAGGTCGATGTCCACCACGGAGTAGTTGGTGTTGCCGTGGTAGTCCATCAGCCGGCGCTTGACGTCCTCGGGCGCGGCGAAGTACTCGTCGACGGCCTGCGGGTCGAAGATCCGGTTGGCGAAGCTGCTGTCGTCGGCCGGGCTGTAGCCGTAGCGGGAGAAGACGGCGCAGACCTCGGCCTCGGGGAAGCGGCGGTGCAGGTAGGCGACGTTCTCGGCAGCGCTCTGGCCGGCTCCCACGACGACGAAGCGGGAGGGCGAGGCGCCCTCCAACTCATCGACCCTCGCCAGCAGTTCGGAGTTGTGCCAGACCCGCTCGCCGCGCTCCACGCCCTCGGGCACGAGGGGACGCAGGCCGGTACCGATGACGAGGTTGCGGGCCCGGTGGACCTCGAGGCCGCCGCCGGACCGGACGGTCACCTCCAGGTGGTCCACGACGCCGTCCCGGGTCACGGGCGCGACGCCGACGACCTCGTGGCCGTAGGAGACCATGTCCTCGACCTGGGCCGCGGCCCACTCGAAGTAGTCGTGGAACTCCACGCGCAGCGGGAACAGGTTCTTGTGGTTGATGAAGTCGATCAGCCGGCCCTTGCTCTGCAGGTAGCAGAGGAAGCTGTACTCGCTGGCCGGGTTCCGCAGCGTCACCAGGTCCTTGAGGAAGGAGACCTGCATGGTGGCGTCGTCGATGAGCATGCCGCGGTGCCAGCCGAAGCGGGGTTGCTGCTCGAAGAAGTGAGCGGTGATCGCCTCCTGCCCGCCGACGCGGGTGTTGTGCTCGCGGAGCGCGATCGCCATGGCCACGTTGGACGGCCCGAAGCCGATTCCGATCAGGTCGTGGACCGGTGATGAGTCACCGGGAAGAACCTGCGACATGTCACTCCCATCGTGCGGGGCAGCCGCGCGTGTCAGGTGTGGAGGGAACGGGAGACGGGCATGCCGACGACGCGGCACGCCAGCGAACTTAGGTGAGCCTAAGCTAAACCCGTTGACGTGTCGACAGGGCAAAACGGACGCCACCGGGAGGCATACCTCGACAACTGGCCTGCCTCACGCATCCGTTGCGCACTAAGGTAAGCCTTGCTTTACTTGCATCGGCCAACACCTTGCTCTGAGGAGGAACCCCATGCGGGTCGTCATGTTCGGTTACCAGACCTGGGGGCACCGCACCCTGCAAGCCCTCCTGGAGTCCGAGCACGACGTGGTGCTGGTCGTGACCCACCCCAAGAGCGAGCACGCCTACGAGAAGATCTGGAGCGACTCGGTCGCCGACCTCGCCGAGGAGCACGGCGTCCCGGTGCTGATCCGCAACCGCCCCGACGACGAGGAGCTGTTCGAGCGCCTCAAGGAGGCCGACCCGGACATCATCGTGGCCAACAACTGGCGCACCTGGATCCCCCCGCGCATCTTCGGCCTGCCCCGCCACGGCACGCTGAACGTGCACGACTCGCTGCTGCCGAAGTACGCCGGCTTCTCCCCGCTGATCTGGGCCCTCATCAACGGCGAACCCGAAGTGGGCGTCACGGCGCACATGATGAACGACGAACTCGACGCCGGCGACATCGTCCGGCAGGAGGCGGTGCCGGTCGGCCCGGCGGACACCGCGACCGACCTCTTCCACAAGACCGTCGACCTCATCGCCCCGGTCACCATCGGTGCGCTCGGCCTGATCGCATCCGGGCAGACCGAGTTCACCCGGCAGGACCGCTCCCAGGCGTCCTTCTTCCACAAGCGGGCCGACGAGGACAGCCGCATCGACTGGAGCTGGCCGGCGGAGGACCTGGAGCGCCTGGTGCGCGCCCAGTCGGAGCCGTACCCCAGCGCCTACACCTTCCACCGGGGCAAGCGGCTCGACGTCCTGGCCTCGTTCGTGTCCGAGGGGCGCTACGGCGGCACCCCCGGCCGGATCTTCTACCGCGAGGGCGACGGCGTGGTGATCGTCGCCGGTGCCGACGCCCGCACGGGACGCAACCACGGCCTGGCCATCACGCGCGTACGCACCGAGGACGGCCGGGAGTTGCCCGCGGCCGAGTACTTCACCTCCATGGGTGGCTACCTCACCACCCGCCCCTGACGCGCCGGCCCCGGTACGGTCCCGGGGGCCGGTCCGCAGCGCCGCCGCGCGGACCCGGTCCGCGCGGCGGCGATCGCCGGGAGTGCTGCCCCCGCCCGCCAAGTGCCCTATGTTTGAACCGTGTTCACAGACAAGGCACAGCCGGGCCGCCGTGCACGCATGACGCCGCCCAGCGTGCTGAACCTCAGCGCGTACCTGATGTACGCGACGGGAAAGGCGGCCCGCCGCACCCTGTCGGAGAAGCTCACGGCCAGAGGACTGCGGTTGTGGCACCTGACCGTCCTGACCCTGATCGCCGATCTCGGCCCGCAGCCCAAGGGCGTCCTGGCCTCCCGGCAGGACATGAACGCCAGCGACCTCGCGAGGATCGTGAAGGACCTGGCGGACGCGGGGCAGGTCGAGTGCGTCCGCAGCCCCACCGACCGCCGCCGCGTCGACGTCCGCATCACCCCGCGGGGCAGAGCGGCCCTCGACCACCTGAACGCCGACATCGCCTCCGCGGACGACGACCTGCTGACCCCGCTGAGCGATGCCGAGAGGGAGCAACTGGCCTCCCTGCTGCGGCGCGTGCACACCCACCACGAGGAACAGGGTCCCGCCGCCGGGTCCGGGTGACGGCTCAGGCCCGCCAGCCGTAGCGGCGTTGGGGCCGGCCGGCCGCGCCGTAGCGCAGGGACACCTCCGCACTGCCGGTGCCGTGGAAGTACTCCAGGTAGCGGCGTGCGCTCACCCGGGACACGCCGGTGACCGCGGCGCACTCGGTGGCGGACAGGGTGCCGTCCGCCTCGCGCAGGGCCCGCTCGACGAGTTCGGCGGTCTCCACGCTCATGCCCTTGGGCAGGGTGTGGGCCGGTGCCGGGCCGAACGCGCCGGCCAGGACACGGTCCACGTCCGCCTGGCCGCGGACCACCGTCGTGAGCAGCCTGCCCCGCTGGGCGGCGTAGCGCTCCAGACGCAGGCGCAGATCCTCGAAGTCGAAGGGTTTGAGGAGGTAGTCGACCACGCCGCGGCGGACGGCGCCGCGCACCGTCTCGGCCTCGGTGGCCGCGCTGATGACCATGACGTCGCAGTCGTGCCCGGCGGTCCGCAGCCGGGGGATGACGTCGAGCCCGAACAGGTCGGGGAGGTACAGGTCGAGCAGGATGAGGTCGGGGCGCAGACTCTCGACCGCCTCGATGGCCTGTCCGCCGGTATGGGCCGTGCCGACGACGCGGAACGGCTCGACGCGTTCGACGAACGCGCGGTGGACTCTGGCCACCATGAAGTCGTCGTCGACCACGAGGACGTCGATCGCGTCCGCCTTGTCGCTCGCCTCGGTCATGGGGCCGCTCCTTTTGCCACCGCGCCGGTGAGGTGGCTGACGGTCATGCGTGCGGTGAACACGGCCCCTTCGGGGGTGTTGGACACCGAGATCTCTCCCCCGTGCCGTTCACAGACCAGCTTGGTCAGGGCCAGTCCGATGCCGCGCTCGCCCTCCCGGGCGGCCTTGGTGGTGAAACCGTGGGAGAAGACCTCGCGGGCCAGTTCCGGAGCCACTCCCGGCCCCGAGTCGCGGACCACGATCTCCACGCTGGAGGCGTCCTGCCGCAGCGCCACCTCCACCCAGGCGTCGTCCCGGGCGGTGGCGGCGTCGACGGCGTTGTCCACGAGGTTGCCGACCACGGTCGCCACATCGGCGGCGTCCTCAGGGGCCAGGCGCTCCAGCGCGGTGTCGTCCGAGATCCGCAGGCTGACCTTCCGTTCCGCCGCGAGGGAGGCCTTCGCCATCAGCAGTGCGGCGACCGCGGTGTCCCGGACGCGGCGGCTGAGGGTGACGTCCAGGGACTGGCGGTGCCGGCTCAACGCGGGGATGTAGGCCACGACTTCGTCCTGCTCACCGATCTGGATCAGCCCGGAGATGGTGTGCAGCTGATTGGCGAACTCGTGCGCCTGCGCGCGCAGCAGCTCGGAGGAGCTGCGGAAGGAGCCGATCTCCCGTTCCAGCCGGGCCAGTTCGGTGCGGTCGCGCAGGGTGGTGACCGAGCCGAGCGGCCGGCCGTCCTTGGTGACGGTCATCCGGTTCATCACCAGGACCCGGCCGTGCCGGACGACGACCTCGTCGCGCTCGCCGGCGGCGGTGCCACACAGCACGTCGCGCAGCCGCCCGTCGATGCCGAGGCCCGTAAGGCTCTGGCCGACGCAGTCCTCGGGCAGGTCGAGCAGGCGGCGGCCCATGTCGTTGACGAGGGTGAGCCGGTGCTGCGGGTCCAGGGCGATCACACCCTCGGCGATCCCGTACAGCATCGCCTCCCGGTGCTCGGCGAGCCCGGCGATCTCGCCCGGCTCCAGCCCGAGGGTCTGCCGTTTCACCCGCCGCGCGAGCAGCCAGGAGCCGGCCACGCCCAGTGCGCTGGCGATGCCCAGGTAGGCGAGCAGATAGGAGGAGGCGCCGCTGAGCCGCTGCCACACCGTCGGGTCGGCCTCACCGATCATCACCGTGCCGAGGATCCGGCCCAGGTTCTCCTCACTCGCCCCGAGGACGGGCACCTGGGCGGCCAGCTCGCGGCTGCCGTCCAGGGTCACCTGCCCGGACCAGCCGCGCCCCCGGGCGGTGCCCGGCCCCAGCCGCATCCGCTCCCCGACGACGGTGGGGTTCGTGGAGCTGGCGATCCGACCGGCCGCGTCCGCCACCGTCACCGAGGTCACCCCCGACTGCGCCTGGGTGGCGAGCACCAGCGGGGCGAGCGCCTCCCCCGGCGCGGGACGCGTCAGCTGGCTGCGCACCAGGGGGTTGGCGGCCAGCTGTTCGGCGAGCGCTCCCACCCGGCGCCCTTCGACGCGGTTGAAGGTGGCCTGGGACTGGGCGAGGGAGACCGCGGCGACGGCCAGCAGCACCACCACGACGATGGCGAGCTGGAGCACCAGCATCTCGCCCGCGAGCGAGTGCCGACGAAAGGTGGCGACCACGACGAACTCAATCTGCGATGCCGCCGCGAGCGGGGCGGCTCATGTGCCGAGCCGCACCATCATGACGCCCACCAGCCGAAATCGAAAGAGAGCCGTCACCGCCCGCCCGGCCCTGGGCCGATGCCCCGCAGCTCCCTGATCGTGCCGCCGAGCTTCGCGCGGAAGGACTCCAGCAGCGCCGGCTTCACGCTGACCACCCAGCGCGTCCCGACGAGGTACTTGCCTCCGTAGACGCGCGCCTCCTCAAGCCAGGTCTCCTTGAACTTCTCCTCGGGGAAGGTGGTGATGAGGTAGTCGGCCTTCTTGGTACGGCACAGGCCCTGGCGCAGTTCGTCGGCGTCGATGCGGATCTTCGCCTTGCAGCCGGTCAGCCCGGCGATCACCTCCACCTTGGCCGGTGCGACGACTCCTGCGGCGGGAGCGGCGGTCACACTCGGCGCCGCCTTGCCGCCGCCCGCGCCCCCGGCGTCGTCCCCGCTGCCGCAGGCGGTGACGAGAGGAAGGACGACCAGGACACCGGCCGCAGTGACGGCACGCAGCCGGGGGGCGCGCGAGGGGCTTCGGCGGGTGGATCGTACGGGCGCTTGGCTCTGGTACACGTCGCCTCTCCGGGTGCGGGCTGTCGGCCTGTCTTCAGGAGCACTCGCTGTCCTCAGAAGTGCTCGGGGAGGAGTACGCACAGGTCCGGGCGGGCGTTCACGCCCTACGCCGCCTCCCCCACCGCCTCGCTCCGCGCTCCGTCGGCCGGTCCGCCGAACTGGGTGCGGTAGAGCTCCGCGTACCGCTGCCCCGCCGTCAGGAGTTCCTCGTGCGTGCCCCGTTCCACGATCCGGCCGGCCTCGACGACCAGGATCTGGTCGGCCGCGCGGACGGTGGACAGACGGTGGGCGATCACGACGGCCGTGCGGCCTTCGAGTGCTTCGGCGAGGGCTTCCTGGACGGCGGCCTCGGAGGTGTTGTCGAGGTGGGCGGTGGCCTCGTCGAGGATGACGACGCGCTGGCGGGCCAGCAGCAGCCGGGCGATGGTCATGCGCTGGCGTTCGCCGCCGGACAGGCGGTAGCCGCGCTCGCCGACGACGGTGTCGAGCCCGTCGGGCAGGGACCGTACGAGCTCGTCGAGGCGGGCCCGGCGCAGGGCGTCCCACAGGTCACTCTCAGCGGCCTCGGGCCGGGCGAGCAGCAGGTTGGCGCGGACGGTGTCGTGGAAGAGGTGGCCGTCCTGGGTGACCATGCCCAGGGTCTGCCGCAGCGAGCGCGCCGTGAGGTCGCGGACGTCGACGCCGCCGATGCGCACGGCCCCCTCGTCGGTGTCGTACAGGCGCGGCATCAGCTGCGCGATGGTCGACTTGCCCGCGCCGGAGGAGCCGACGAGCGCCACGGTCTGGCCGGGTTCGGCGCGGAAGGACAGGCCGTGCAGCACCTCGTCACCGCCTCGGCCGTCCAGGGAGGCGACCTCCTCCAGGGAGGCCAGGGAGACCTTGTCGGCGGCCGGGTAGCCGAAGCGGACCTGCTCGAACTCGACCGCCACGGGCCCGTCGGGCACCGGGCGCGCGTCCGGCTTCTCCTCGATGAGGGGCCGGAGGTCGAGCACCTCGAAGACCCGCTCGAAGCTGACCAGGGCGCTCATCACCTCGACGCGCGCCCCCGCGAGCGCCGTCAGCGGCGCGTAAAGCCGGGTCAGGAGCAGCGCGAGCGACACGACCGCGCCGGGTTCCAGGGCGCCGCGCAGGGCGAACCAGCCGCCGAGGCCGTAGACCAGGGCCAACGCGAGCGCCGAGACCAGGGTGAGCGCGGTGATGAAGGCCGCCTGGGCGGTCGCCGTGCGGATCCCGATGTCGGCGACCCGGCGGGCCCGTTCGGCGAACTCCCGCGACTCCTCCTCGGGACGTCCGAAGAGCTTGACCAGGGTGGCGCCGGGGGCGGAGAACCGCTCGGTCATGCGGGTTCCCATCGAGGCGTTCAGCGTCGCCGCCTCCCGCTGCATCCGGGCCATGCGGCTGCCCATGCGCCGGGCCGGGATCACGAACACCGGCAGCAGCACCAGCGCCAGCAGGGTGATCTGCCAGGACAGGGTGAGCATCACGGCGAGCGTGAGCAGCAGCGTGACGAGGTTGCTGACCACTCCGGACAGGGTGTTGCTGAACGCGCGCTGGGCGCCGATGACGTCGTTGTTGAGCCGCGAGACGAGGGCGCCCGTACGTGTGCGTGTGAAGAACGCGACCGGCATGCGCTGCACATGGTCGAAGACGGCCGTCCGCAGATCGAGGATGAGATGCTCCCCGAGCGTCGCGGACAGTCTCCGGCCGAGGATGCCCAGGGCCGCCTCCGCCACCGCGATCAGCGCGATGAGCAGGGCGAGGCGTACGACCCTGCCCTCGTCCCCGTCCGACACGATCGTGTCCACGACCCACCCGGCCAGGACGGGCGTCGCCACGGCCAGCAGGGCGGTACCCACGCCGAGCAGGACAAAGAGGGCAATTCGGCGCCGATGCGGGCGGGCGAACGCGCCGATACGGCGCAAGATGGCCAAGGCGAAGGGGCGGCGCTCCCGTTCGGCGTTCATGACGCTGTACAGCTGTGTCCACGCTGTGGTCTCCATACTCATGACGGAGACCGTAGAACCTCAAGCAATCTTGAGGTCAAGAACCTCGCACATTTCCCCGGCATCCCGCACAATCACCCCGATCCCCCTCTTCCCCGTCCCTTCGCGCAAAGGCCCCGATGACGCTCCCCACCCAGCCGCTTCCCGCGCGCAATCCCCAGTCCCCGCTCCCGCAACCCGCAGTTGGCACGGCCTGGACAGCCTCTACAGACGTGACAGCGGTACAACTCCCCGAACTCCGACCCGGACGACTCCCCCGTCGCGTCCCGGTCCGCCGTCTGCGGCAGATCCTGTGTCTGGTGCCGCTCCTGCTCGTCACCGTGGTCGCGGTGCAGCACCGGTCGGTGCTGGCGGCCGGTTTCGCGCACCTGGGCACCGCCGAGTGGCCCTGGCTGCTGGCCGCCGTCGGCGCGACCTGCCTGACCTGGGTCGCGGCCTCCTGCACCCGGCAGGGCGCGGTCGTCGAACGGCTGCCCCGACGACGGCTGCTGGCCACGCAGTTCGCGGCCGGTGCGGCCAACCACCTGCTGCCGACCGGGCTGGGCGCGAGCGCGGTCAACCTGCGGTTCATGACGGTCTGCGGACTGCCCCTCGCCCGCTCCTCGGCCGCCCTCGGCCTGTACCTGCTGGCCGAGAGCGCCGGCCGGGTCCTGCTGCTGGGCGCCCTGCTCGTCGCGTTCCCCGACGCGCTGCGGCTCGGCACGCTGGTGCCTCAGACGGCGTTCGGTCCGCTGCTGGCCGGCGTCGGGGTGGTGCTGGTGATCGCCGCGACCGTGCTCGTCCTCGTACGGCGGCTGCGCTCGGCCCTGGTGTCCTTCCTGCGGACGGCGCTCGGCGAGGCGCGCTCGGTGCACACCCGGCCCGCCCGGGCGCTCGCGCTGTGGGGCGGGTCCTTCGCCTTCCCGGCGCTGCAGGCGTCGGTCCTGGTGCTGGTGGGGCGGGCGTTGGGGCTGGATGTCCCGGCCGCGCACATGGCGGTGGCCTACCTGGCGGCCACGGTGGCCGTCGCGCTGGTGCCCACACCGGGCGGGATCGGCTCGGTGGAGGCGGCGCTGGTCGTGGCACTGGTCGCGGCGGGGGCCCCGGCCGCGGTGGCCACCGCCGTGGTCCTGGCCTTCCGGGTCATCACCGTCTGGCTGCCGCTGGTGCCGGGCGCGCTGACGCTGGCGGCGCTGGTGCGGCTGAAGGTGATCTGACCGGGGCGGAACCGAACGTGACGGCGCGTCATGTGCAGTAACTCACCCTTCGCTCACCCCCGTCTCCGGTACGGAACCCCGTACGGAATACGGCAGGATGAACGATCGTGCCGACCGCGGGTCAGGGTGGTCGGGCACCTTCGGACACTCCGGAAAACGAGCAGGTGACGACGTGACGAGACTTCACATCCGACCGCCGGTGGCAGGCTTCGCCGCGGTTCCCCGCCCCGGAGGTGACCGATGAACCGGGCGCTCACCGTGGACGACCTGCTGTTCGCCGGCATCGCCCTCGGCTCGGGCCTGCTGGCCGCGTTCGCGCTGCGCATCATGTTGCGCTGGCTGGGAGGACACGCCGACCGCACCCGCTGGAGCGGGGACGACGTCATCGTGCACGCGCTGCGGGCCGTGGTGCCCTGGGCCGCGGTCGTGGGCGGCGTCGCGGGCGCGGCGGCGGTGCTGCCGCTGACCCGGACGGTGCAGCACACCACCAACCAGGTGCTCACCGTCCTGCTGATCTTCGTCGCGACGGTGTCGGTGGCCCGGGTGGTGACCGGACTGGTGCGTACCGTCACCCAATCCCGCTCCGGGGTCGCCGGATCGGCCACGATCTTCGTCAACATCACCCGGATCCTGGTCCTGGCGATCGGCTTCCTGGTGGTGCTCCAGACGCTGGGCATCTCCATAGCCCCGCTGCTCACCGCCCTCGGTGTCGGCGGTCTGGCGGTCGCGCTGGCGCTGCAGGACACCCTCGCGAACCTCTTCGCGGGCATCCACATCCTCGCCTCCAAGACCGTCCAGCCCGGTGACTACATCCGGCTCAGCAGCGGTGAGGAGGGCTACGTCGAGGACATCAACTGGCGCCAGACGACGATCCGCAACCTGTCGAACAACCTCGTCGTGATCCCCAACGGCCAGCTCGCCAAGGCGAACATGACCAACTTCATGCGCCCGGAGGAACAGCTGACCGTCCTGGTCCAGGTCGGGGTGGCCTACGACAGCGATCTGGAGCACGTGGAGCGGGTGACCAACGAGATCATCGCGGAGACGATGGCCGAGGTCGAGGGCGCCGTGGCGGACCACGAGCCGATCATCCGGTTCCACACCTTCGGCGACTCCCGCATCGGCTTCACCGTCATCCTGGGCGTCGGCGAGTTCAGCGACCAGTACCGGATCAAGCACGAGTTCATCAAGCGCCTGCACAAGCGCTACCGCGCGGAGGGCATCCGCATCCCCGCCCCGGCGCGCACGGTGGCGCTCCAGCAGGGCGGGGTCGTCATCCCGCAGCAGCGGACCGTCGAGATCGAGCCGGGCGGACTGAGCACCGCCCGGCTCGACTAGGGGCGCGCGGGCTCGGCCGAGGCGCCCGGGCTCGGCCGAGGCGCCCGGGCTCGGCCGAGGCGCCCGGGTTCGTTACAGCGTCGCGGAGTTCTCGTGGTGGTGGCTGTCCCTCCGGTCGCGCGGCGCCGAGAGGGACGCCTTCACCGGCGTGACGGTCCAGTCCGGGTGCCCCGGCATCCGCGGCGTCTTGGTGCCGTACAGCCAGTCCCGCAGGAAGCCGCCGAGGTCCTGACCGGAGACCTCCGAGGCGACGGCGATGTAGTCCTCGGTGGAGGCGGTGGAGTCGCGGTACCGCTCGAGGAACGTGCGCTCCAGGGCCGTGAAGGCCGCCTCGCCGACCTGCTGCCGCAGCGCGTAGAGCACGAGCACGCCGCCCACGTAGCGCTGGCCGTCGAACAGGTTGGCCGCGTTGGGCGCCGCCACCGGCCCGGAGTCGCGACGCCACTGGTCGCCCAGGGCGTAGGTGTACTTCATGCGCGCTTCCAGCGTGGTCATGCCAAGCGAATCGGCCCAGCCGCGCTCGTAGCGGTAAAGCAGGCCGTAGAAGTCGGCGTGGCCCTCGTTCAGCCACAGGTCGGCCCAGGTGGCGGGGGTGACGCTGTTGCCGAAGTAGGAGTGGACCAGCTCGTGCATCATGTGCGAGCCGATCTTGCTCTCCTCCTGGAGGAGGTAGTTCGGCTTGTAGAGCGTGAGCGTCTGGGTCTCCAGGCCGGTGAAGTCAAAGGCGTCCGAGGCGTCGTTGTTGCAGGGCAGCAGGCCGTACGTCTCGAAGGGGTACGCGCCGAGCCGCTGCTCGACCCATGACACCAGGGCCGGTGTGAGCGCCAGGGCCGGTTCCAGGGCGGCGGCCCGGGCGACGGGGACGACGTCGCGCAGCGGCAGGCCGTGCGGGCCCTGCCGGTCCTTGATCACATAGTCGCCGACGGTGATCTGCACCACCTCGGTGGCGATCGGCGACCGGGAGCGGTAGGTATAGGCGGTCCGGTCGCCGGACAGCTGCTCGGTGCGCACCAGCCGGCCGCTGGCGACGCCCCGCAGCCCGGCGGGCACGGTGAGCCGGAAGGTGAAGTCGGCCTTGTCGGAGGGGTGGTCGTTGCAGGGGAAGACGGTGTGTGCCAGGTCCGGCTGGCCGCACACCGCGAACCCGTCCGGGGTGGCCACCCAGCCGCCGGCGGGCGGCGGGGTCCGGCGCGGGTCGGCGCCGTAGGCCACGCACACCGTGGCCCGGGCCTTCGCCGCGAGCGGACGGGCGGGGGTGATCCGCAGCTTCTCGGCCACCTGCTCGAAGGCGGCCGGGCGGCCGTCGACCCGCACGGAGCGTATGTCCAGGCCGCGCGCGTCCAGGGAGAAGCGGCTCAGGGCCTGGGTGGTGCAGAGGGTCAGAGTCGTGGTGGCCTCGACGAGCTTGGTCGTGGCGTCGTAGGCGAAGTCGAGGTGGTAGGCCGAGACGCGGTATCCGCCGTTGCCGAGGGCGGGGTAGACGGAGTCGCCGAGGGTCTCGGCGCCGGGGGTGGCGCCGGTGCCCGGGGCCGCCTGGGCCGGGATCCCCGTGGTCAGTGCCGCCGCCGTGCCGAGAAGGGCAACCGCCGGGGCCGTCACTCTGGTGCGATATCTCATGGTCCGCTTTCGCTCGGACGGCCGGGTGGTCAGATCCGGCCGTGGCTTGGAGTGAGTGATCTCTCTCCCAGACACGGGAACGGGGCGATCGGTTGCACGAAACTGGTCGTGGACCCCTGTCGAGCCGAGGCCGGTCACGAGATATCTTGATGTCGAGCAATGTTGCAGACGTGGAGCGGAGCACCCGGTGACTGACTCGACCATCATCTATACGCACACTGACGAGGCCCCCGCACTGGCGACGTATTCCTTCCTGCCGGTGGTCCGGGCGTACGCCTCGCAGGCGGGTGTCGCTGTGGAGACCCGCGACATCTCGCTGGCCGGGCGCATCATCGCCGTGTTCCCGGAGTACCTGACCGAGGACCAGCGCATCCCGGACGCCCTCGCGGAGCTCGGTGAGCTGGCCAAGACGCCCGCCGCCAACATCATCAAGCTGCCGAACATCTCGGCGTCCATCCCGCAGCTCAAGGCCGCCGTGGCCGAGCTGCAGGGCCAGGGCTACGCGCTGCCGGACTACCCGGACGACCCGAAGACCGACGAGGAGCGCGAGATCCGCGCCCGCTACGACAAGATCAAGGGTTCCGCCGTGAACCCGGTCCTGCGTGAGGGCAACTCCGACCGGCGCGCCCCCGCCTCGGTCAAGAACTACGCCAAGTCCCACCCGCACCGCATGGGCGCCTGGACCGCCGAGTCCAAGACCAACGTGGCGACCATGGGCCAGAACGACTTCCGCTCCACCGAGAAGTCCGTCGTGATCGCCGAGGACGGCGCGCTGCGCATCGAGCTGGTCGGCGACGACGGCACCACCACGGTGCTGCGCGAGTCGGTACCCGTACTCGCCGGCGAGGTCGTCGACGCCTCCGTGATGCGCGTCGCCGCGCTGCGCGAGTTCCTGACCGCGCAGGTCGCCGAGGCCAAGGCCCAGGGCGTGCTGTTCTCGGTGCACCTGAAGGCGACGATGATGAAGGTCTCCGACCCGATCGTCTTCGGCCACGTGGTGCGCGCCTTCTTCCCGAAGACGTTCGCCCAGTTCGGCGACAAGCTCGCCGCGGCCGGCCTCACCCCGAACGACGGCCTGGGCGGCATCTGGAAGGGCCTGGACGCCCTGCCGGAGGGCGCCGAGATCAAGGCCTCCTTCGACGCCGAGCTCGCCGAGGGTCCGGAGCTGGCGATGGTCGACTCCGACAAGGGGATCACCAACCTGCACGTGCCGTCGGACGTCATCATCGACGCCTCGATGCCGGCCATGATCCGCACCTCCGGCCACATGTGGGGCCCGGACGGGCAGGAGCACGACGCCCTCGCGGTCATCCCGGACTCCTCCTACGCGGGCGTCTACCAGGCCGTGATCGAGGACTGCCGGGCCAACGGCGCCTTCGACCCGTCCACCATGGGCACGGTGCCGAACGTCGGCCTCATGGCGCAGAAGGCCGAGGAGTACGGCAGCCACGACAAGACGTTCGAGATCGCCACCACGGGCACCGTCCGCCTGGTCGACGGCAACGGCACCGCGCTGATCGAGCAGGCCGTCTCGGCCGGTGACATCTTCCGCGCCTGCCAGACCAAGGACGCGCCGATCAAGGACTGGGTGAAGCTGGCCGTCACCCGCGCCCGCGCCACCGGCGACCCGGCGGTCTTCTGGCTGGACGAGACCCGCGCGCACGACGCCAACCTGATCGCGAAGGTCAACACCTACCTCGCCGAGCACGACACCGAGGGCCTGGACATCCGGATCCTCAACCCGGTCGAGGCGACGAAGCTGTCGGTGGAGCGCATCCGCCGCGGCGAGAACACGATCTCGGTCACCGGCAACGTCCTGCGCGACTACCTGACCGACCTGTTCCCGATCCTGGAGCTGGGCACCAGCGCCAAGATGCTGTCGGTCGTCCCGCTGATGGCGGGCGGCGGCCTGTTCGAGACGGGTGCGGGCGGCTCGGCGCCGAAGCACGTGCAGCAGCTGGTCAAGGAGAACTACCTGCGCTGGGACTCGCTGGGTGAGTTCTTCGCCCTGGTGCCGTCCTTCGAGCAGCTGGCGAAGGTGGCGGGCAACGCCCGTGCCCAGATCCTGGCCGACACGCTCGACCGCGCGACGGCGACCTTCCTCGAGGAGGACAAGTCCCCGACCCGCCGGGTCGGCGGCATCGACAACCGCGGCAGCCACTTCTACCTGTCCCTGTACTGGGCGCAGGAGCTGGCCCGGCAGAGTGACGACGCGGACCTGGCGAAGGCCTTCGCCCCGCTCGCCGAGACGCTCGCCGCGAACGAGCAGAAGATCGTCGACGAGCTGGTCGGCGCCCAGGGCAAGCCGGTCGACATCGGCGGCTACTACCAGCCCGACCCGGCGAAGGCCGCTCAGGCCATGCGGCCGTCCGCCACGTGGAACGAGGCCCTGGCGTCCCTGAGCTGACGCCCCGGGCCCGATGGGCCACCCCCTCCGCCCCGGCCGGCACGACGCCCGGCCGGGGCGGAGCCATGTGCGGTCCTCACCCCGGCCTCGTGTGGCACCTTGATCTCTTCGGACACCGCTGGAACAACGCCCCCTGGAGCCGCCTCGTGATCGACGCCTCGGACTCCTTCGAGCTGCTGCCGGGTGACGGGCCCTCGCCCGTGATCCTCCATGTGCCGCACTCCGCGCGGGAGATACCGGACGCCGTGCGTGCGGGGATCCTGCTCGGCGACGAGGAGACGGCGCGGGAGCTGGACCTCATCACGGACGCGCACACGGACCGGATCGCCGAGGTGGCGGCCGGGCTGGCGGGCGTCACACCGTGGCGGTTCGTCAATCGGCTGTCGCGGCTGGTCGTCGATCCGGAGCGGTTTCCGGACGAGCGGGAGGAGATGCTCGCCGTCGGGATGGGGGCGGTCTACACGCGGACCACGCACGGCGACGCGCTGCGGCCCGAGGGCGTCGATGCCGGGCCGCTCGTCGAACGGTACTTCCTGCCCTACGCGCGGGCGATGACCGAGGCCGTGGCGGACCGGCTGGAGTCCACCGGGCGGGCCGTGATCATCGACGTGCACTCCTACCCGAGCCGGAGGCTGCCGTACGAACTGCACGGGGAGGGTTCGCGCCCGCCGGTCTGCCTCGGCACCGACTCCTTCCACACGCCTCCCGCGCTGCTGGACGCGGCCCGGGAGGCGTTCGGGGAGACGCAGCTCGACACCCCGTTCGGCGGGGCCTACGTCCCGCTGGAGTTCTACGCGAAGCGGCCCGAGGTGAGCGCGCTCATGGTGGAGATCCGGCGGGACACGTACATGGCCGAGCCGGGCGGTCCCGCCGGACCCGGCCTGGAGCGGCTCGCCGCCGCACTGGCCGGGCTGGTCGACGCCGTGTCCCGCTGAACAGGCTCACACCGGGCGGCTACGCCCGCAGCCACTCCGTCACCACCACGTCCCCGCCGGTGCGCAGCCGCAGGGCGAACGGGCCGGACAGCGGCACGTCCGCGGTGAAGCGGCCCAGGTCGTCGGAGGTGAGCGGGGAGCCGGGCCGTGGCCCGCCGAGGATCTCGATCCGGGCCGACCGGGGCGGCAGCACCTGTCCAAGGAGTCCCTGCGCGGTCACCTCGACGTCGACGGTCACCTCGCCCGCCTGGAAGGTCAGCATCCGGGGTACGTCGGTGACACCCCGGACCGGCAGGGCATCGACGAGCGAGTCGAAGGTCAGCTCGGCCACACGCGCCTCCAGGTCGTGCAACGCGTAGGCGTCGAGGGCGATCTGCTGGAGCTCCGCCGGTACCGCGTCGAGGACGGCCGCGGCCCGCCGCAGCTCCTCCTCCAGGAGTTCGTCGTCGAACTCCCGGTCGTCGAAGTCCTCTTCACCGAAGAGGTCGTCGTCGTGTCGGTCGCTCACATCGCCCCCCGTGCCTCGAGTCGGGCCCGCAGACGCCGCAGACAGCGCTGGCGCAGCGGTCCGATGCTGCCCACCGCGATCCCCAGCGCGGCGGACACGTCGTGGTAGCTGGGCGGCGGCGTGGCCATCAGCACGCGCAGCAACTGCCTGCACCGCTCGCCCAGTTCCTCGAACTCCTGCCACAGCCGCCGCACGCGTTCGCTCTGCGCGGCGGCCTCCTCGGAGTCGAGCAGCGACTGTTCCGGCGTACCGTCCTCACTGGCCCGGTCCAGCAGCCGCGGATCGTCCGTCAGGGTCAGTCGCTGCGCACTGCGGATGACCTTCAGACACTCGTGGCGCGTGGTGCTCGCCAGCCACGCGCCCGCCTTGCCGGGCTCACGGATCCGCCCGAGGTGCTGAGCGAAGCGGAACCAGGCCGTCTGGTACACCTCGTGGGCGTCGGCGTCGGAGAGCCGGTGAGCCCGGACGACGGACCACACCAGGGGGCTCAGCCCCTCCACGAGCGCCTTCCAGGCCGCCGCGTCGCCGTCGGCGGCCGCCTGGACGAGCGCGCCGGCATCAGTACGGTCCACGGCAGCCCCACCCCTCGTGTACGGCAGGTCATCGTACGCCGTGGAGGGGGCGGCCCCGGCCGTCACAGCCCGGGGCCGAGGCGCACGACCGGGACCGCGCGCCAGGTGGGGGGGCGAAGCGCCGGGACGTGCGCGCCCCGTACTTCCGCGAACTCCACGTTCGAGGCGAGGAGTTGCTGCCGGGCCGCGCGTGGGTCGGTCTCCTTGT
The DNA here is from genome assembly GCF_007655005.1 of Streptomyces tibetensis. Lineage (GTDB taxonomy): Bacteria > Actinomycetota > Actinomycetes > Streptomycetales > Streptomycetaceae > Streptomyces > Streptomyces tibetensis. Next base: position 198,428 of record NZ_SZVW01000008.1, on the reverse strand, counting down.
GCGCCGTCATGTGGGCGGCCACCAGGCCCGCGGTGACGGGGGTGGCGAAGGAGGTGCCGCTCCACTGCGCGTACCCCTCGAACATCACCTGGTCCGGCTTGGCGGCGTGAGTCTCGTCGCTCAGCGCACCGCTGTGACGGGGGTGCCGGCAGGTGCAGCCGTAGGAGAAGCCGTAGCGGCAGGCGTTGTACGTGGAGTGCTGGTACACGTACGGAACGGGCGCGTCGAAGCCGGTGAGGGCGCTGATGAGGCGCTCTCCGGGGGCGTAGACCTTCACCCAGGGTCCGTGGTTGGTGAAGCAGGCGCCGAACTCGCCGTCGCTGCGCAGGGCGCCGACCGACAGTACGGAGTCCTCCCACCCGGGCAGATCGGCGTAGGCGGCGGGCCAGAAGGGCGCGGCGCCGGCGTTGTTGCCGGCGGCGGCGACCAGCAGGGTGCGCTGCTCGCGCAGTTCCCGCATGAAGTTCTCGACGCCGAGCAGTCCGTCGGTGCGGCCGTTGGCGGTGCCGGCGGAGAGGCTGAGGACGTCGGGCCAGCCGCTCGCGTCGACGGCCTCGAAGAGCTTCTCGCCGAACTCGGACTCCAGGACGGCGCCTGCGTCGTTGAGGGTGCCGCGCACGGTGATGTCGGTGTTGGGCGCGACGGCCGCGACGAGGCCGGCGATGAACGTGCCGTGGCCGACGTACTGCCGCAGGATCCCCTGGTCGTCGCACTCCTGGAGCTGGGCGTCGCCGCCGGTGTGGGCGAGCAGGCCGCAGGAGCGGTAGTCGTGCACGAGGCCGGTGTCGACGACGAGGACACCGACGGCGGTGTCCGGGTCGTGGGGGGTGTCCGCGGCGGCCGGGTTCGGGGGCTCGCTGAGCGGGGCGGGGACGGGTTCGTCGCCGGGGCAGGCGTTGACCGCGATGTGCACCACGTGGTTGCGGGCGACCATCCGGTGCCCGGCCCGGGACTCGTGCTCCCGTACGGAGCGCAGGGCGTGGGCGACGGTGCGGTCGGCGTCCCGGCCGCCCTCGCCCGGGTCGCCGACGCGGATACGGGTGATGCCGCTGCGGTTGGTCCGCGAGCCCGCGCGGCGGACCTGCTCCTGGTCGAGGTCGGGTGCCGCCGTGAAGTGCGCCCGCACCGTGTCCTCGACGATCCGGGCCTCCTCGCCGTCGCGGACGAGGACCACGCCCTTCTCGTACATGAACTCCGCCGAGTCGTCCGGGCCCATCGCCAGGGGGACGTCCGGCATCGAGCGCTGGATATGGTCGAACTGCTCGTGGAATCGCTGAGGTGCCATGGCGGGTCCTCCCGTTGGTGCGACGGCATCGGCCGGTGCAGCTGAGCGGTCGTCAAAGAGAGCCGCCGGGCCGCCGCTTGATACAGCTCCACACCTGTGTGGGGCGCTGCCGGACCACTACCATCCGAGGAGTGACAGCGGGAAGCGACGCGGTGACGGAACTGCTGCCGATGGTGTTCGCCGACCCGGGCGAGGCTCTCGCGAGGGCCCGGGCCCTGCTCGACGCCGACGCCTCCCCGCTGGACGCCTCCGTGGCCCACCAGGTGATCGGCATCTGGCAGCGGGACTTCGGCGACCTGCGGCTCGCGCTGCACCATCTGCGGCGGGCCCGGGCGTACGCCGCGCGCGCCGACTCGGCCGACCGGGAGGCGGACGTGCTGGCCACACTGGGCGTGGCGCTGGTGCACGCGGGCCGCACCCGGGAGGGCCTGGCCGCGTTCGAGCGGGGCGCGGCGCGGGGCGGCGGGCACACCAGGGCGCGGGTGCTGTACCGGCGGGCGTATGTCTGGTGGGTGCTCGGCCACCATCGCGAGGCGCTGGAGGACGTCCGCCGGGCGGTGCCCGTGCTGCGGCAGGCGGACGACGTGATCTGGACGGCGCGGGCGCTGACCCTGCGGGCCACCGTGCACCTTGCGCTGGGGTCGGTGGAGCGGGCCGAGGCGGACTTCACCGCGGCGGAGGCGCTGTGGGACACCACCGGCCAGGAGCACGACAAGGCGGACGCGGTGGAGAGCCGGGGCCTGGCCGCGTTCCGGTCGGGGGACGTGCCGGCGGCACTGCGGCTGCTGGACGAGGCGGAGGAACGCTACGCGCGGCTCGGCACGCCGACGTTCATGCTGAACATCCGGCGCTGCGAGGTGCTGATGGCGGCCGGTCTCGCACCGGAGGCGCTGGCCGAGGCGGACGCGGCGACCGGGAGGCTGGAGGGGATCGGAGGGCAGTCCACCCGCAAGGCGGAGCTGCTGCTGGCCGCCGCGCGGGCCGCCCGGTCGGCGGGCGACCCACACACGGCGATCGCCCGCGCCGCCCTCGCGGTACGGCTGTTCGCGGGGCAGCGGCGCTCCTGGTGGGAGGCGCACGCCCGGCTGGTGCTGATCGAGGCGCGGTACGCGGCCGGGCGCGGCTCGGGGCGGCTGGTCGCCGACGCCGCCGCGGTGGCCGGGACGCTGGCGTCCTTCGGCGCCCCGGCCGCGCCGGAGGCATCGCTGCTCGCGGGCCGGATCGCGCTGGATCTGGGCTGGACCGCGGACGCTGAACGGCACTTGGCCGTGGCCGCGCGCAGCCGCCGCAGCGGTCCGCCGCTGGCGCGGGTGACGGGCTGGGCGGCGCAGGCGCTGCGGGCGCAGCTCGCCGGATCTGCCCGGGGCGTGCTGCAGGCCTGCCGTCGGGGCCTGGACGTGCTGGACGACCACCGGATGACGCTGGGCGCCTCGGAGCTGCGGGCCCGGGCCACCGAACAGGGCGCGGAACTGGCGGCGCTGGCGCAGCGGGCCAGTCTGGTCTCCGGCGGGCCGCGGCGGCTGCTGGTGTGGAGCGAGCGCTGGCGGGCCACCGTGCTGTCCACCCCGCCTACCCGGCCGCCCGCCGACCCGGAACTGCTCAGCGGCATGACCGCCTTCCGCGAGATCGCCTCGCGTGCGGAGGCCGCCCGGATGGAGGGCCGGCCGGTTGTGGCGCTGGAGCGCGAACAACGGCGCCTGGAGCGGGAGATCCGCTCCCGGACCCTGCACATGCGGGGCGAGGCCCCCGGCGGCGAAGACCGGTTCGACGTCCGCCGGCTGGTGGAGGAGCTGGGTGACGAGGCCCTGATGGTGGAGCTCGCCGTGCTGGACGGACGGGTGCAGGTGCTGCTGTGCGGACGGGGGCGGGTGCGCCGGTTCGAGGCCGGTCTGCTCGCCCACGCGGAGAGCGAGGCCGAGCATGTGCAGGCCGGGCTGCGGCGGCTGGCCCACCCCGGGGCGGAGGCCCGGCTCCCGGTGGTGGAGGCGGCGGGCCGGCGGCTGGAGGAGCTGCTTCTGGGGCCGGCCGTGGCACAGTTGGGCGGCGGCCCGGTGGTGATCGTGCCGCCGGGACGGCTGCACCGGGTGCCGTGGGCGCTGCTGCCGTCCCTGCGGGAGCGGGTGCTCAGCGTGTCGCCTTCGGCGGGCAGTTGGCTGCGGGCCCGGCAGACCGCGCCGCCGCCGGACGGCCGTCATGTGCTGGTGCGCGGCCCGGGTCTGGCGACGGGCGGTGCGGAGGTGCCCGAGCTGGCGGGCCGGTACGGCTGTGCGACGGTCCTGGAGGAGGGCGAGGCGCGGGTGCCGCGGGTGCTGGAGGAGCTGGACGGGGCCGCGCTGGCGCACATCGCGGCGCACGGCACGTTCCGTGCGGACAGTCCGCTGTTCTCGTCCCTGCGGATGGCCGACGGGCCGATCGTCGTGCACGACTTCGAGCGGCTGGACCGCAGCCCTTACCGGATCATCCTGTCCTGCTGCGACACCGCCCGCCTCGCCTCCGTCGGCGCGGACGAACTGCTGGGCCTGGTCACGGCGTTGCTGCCGCTCGGCACGGCCGGGGTGGTGGCGTGCAGCGCGCCCGTGAACGACGCCGCGGTGGTGCCGCTGATGCTCGCGCTGCACAAGGGCCTCGACGACGGTCTGTCCCTGGCGGAGGCGCTGCGCGACGCCCGGGCCACCCTGCCGGGTGACGCGCTGCACCAGGCCACGGGGTGGGCGTTCTCGGCGTTCGGGGCGGCCTGACCCGTCCCCTGTTCGGGTCAGGCCGCCGGTCCGGGTGCGGCATCAGGCCGGTTGGGCCTCCGGTGTCCGGGCCGGCCACGGCAGGGCGCCGCGGTCGCTCGTGCCGAGCCGGGCGTAGGCGCTGTACAGGTGGTTGCCGACGGTGCGGACGGACAGGGTGAGGCGTTCGGCGATCTGCCGGTTGGTCAGACCGGCCGCGGCGAGGGTGACGATCTGCCGCTGCCGGGCGGTGAGCTCGCCGAGGACCAGCCCGGACAGTGCGGAGGTGCGGGCGCCCTGGCACCGCCGGGCCAGCGCGACGGCCCGGGTGCGGGAGTGCCGGGCGGCGCGCGGATCGCGGTGGGCGCGCACGGCCTGGGCGTACGCCTCGGCGGCGAACAGCAGGAAGCCTCGCCGCTCCAGTTCCGCGGCCGCCTCGTCCAGATCCGGGCCGTCGGCGCGGGTGAGCGCGTCGGCGTGCCGGGCGAAGACGCCACCGAGCCGGTCGATGACCTTCTCGGGGGCGCCGAGGCGGACGGCGTCGTAGGGGTCGGTGAGGGCCTGTGGGTCCAGGTCCGGGCCGGCGGGACTTCCCGTCGTCGCCTCGGCTCGGTCGAGTTCCGCCCGGCAGGACGCGTCTCCGGGATGACCTCGCAGTCCTTCCCGCGCCCAGGCCGCCGCCTCCCTCACTTCCCCGCGCAGGCGTGCGAACCGGGCGCGCACCGCGGCGTACCCGCCCGGCAGCGGCCCGCCCTCGGCCACCAGCCACTCCCCCACCGGGGTGGCCGTCGCCCGTACGTCGGCCTGCTCGATCCGGTGGGCCAGGGCGGCCGCCTCGGCGTCGAGGGCCGCTGCGTACACGTCCGGCGTCCGGGCCAGCCGGCGTGCCCGCAGCCGGCCCGCCGCGGCCCGGAGCACCGGCCCGTACAGGGGATGGGCGAGACGGACGGCACCTTCGTCGTCGACCTCGATCAGGCCGTCGGACTCCAGCACTTCGAGGTCCCCGAGGTCCAGCCCGCCCAGCCCGCCCAGCTCGTCCAGGTCGGGCGGCAAGGGCTCGGCGAAGGCGAGGCGGTCGAGGATGTCGCGTTCGAGCGGGCCGGTCCTGCCGAGGACGGGGGCGGTGCGTTCACGGACGGCCGGGGTCAGCGGAACCGGGCCCCGCCACGCCCGTTCGCCGGTGTCCGGGACGGGGGTCAGCAGCCCGCGCACCGACCCCAGCAGGTCACGCAGCAGCCGCAGGTCGCCCTGGCACAGGCGGCGCAGCCGGTTCGCGGTGAGCGCGTCGAGGGGACCGGCACCGGCCGTGAGCAGGGCGGCGGTCTCCTCCTCCGGCAGCGGCTCCAGCGCGAGGCGCGGCAGGAGTTCCCCGGTCCACAGCCGGGAGATCGCGCCGGGTACCGGGAAGCCGTCCGTGGCCACGACCAGCAGCCGGGTGCGCCCGTGCACGGCGAGCTGATGGACCAGGGCGGCGGAGGCGTCGTCGAGGAGGTGTGCGTCGTCCACGAGCAGCGTGCGGACACCGGACAGCACCTGGACAGCGCGGTGCAGCGTGACCGAGTCGGGCAGCAGGTGGGCGAACGGCGCGAAGGGGATGCTCCGGCTCTCGGGCGTACCGGCCGCCCGGGCGCAGTCGGTGCCGCGGATCGCCTCGGTGACGAGGCGGGTCTTGCCGCCGCCCGCCGGGCCCGTCACCACGATGCCGTGCCGGAAGCTGGTCAAGGACCGGCGGACCAGCTCCAGTTCGTCCTCCCGCCCGGTGAACGCCCAGGGCAGCTCCAGCGTCGTCGCGTCCCTCTCGTAAGTCATCACACAGACATGAGCGCGGCTACTCACCTTTGATACAGGGCGACTTGAGTAGCCCCCGACTCAGGCGCCGGGGACGGGCCGCAGGGCAGGCTGTGGCCCATGACCGCACGCTACTGCTCGCCGGCTCAGGCGCCGGCGCCCGCCCTCGCACCGGGGCCGGCGGCCGAGCGCGCTCGCGAGCGGGCGGCGGATGTGGCTGAACGGCACCGTCCAGCACTACTGGTTCTTCGACGGTGACTCCGACGCGTCCGTCATCCCCGTGCCGGGGAGGGGGATGACGGACGGGGCGGTCATGCGGTCCGCGTACGCCTCCACTCCGCCCGGGGTTGCGGCGGGACGGCGGTGATGTGCTGGTGACGGCACGGATCCGCCGCGCGGGCACCTGAACCACAGTCCGGCGCCGGGGGAGCGGTCGAGGACGTCGCCCATGGGGGTGGGTGACGTCCTCGACCACGCCATGTGCCCGGGGGGGACCGGCTCGTGCGTGCCGGGGACGGCCGACCGGCGCGTGCGCCGCCATCCGCTCGTTCACGCCGATGTCCGGCCGGGGCCGGGGGCGCACGCTCCAGGAGAGTGACGCCGTTCCGGGTCCCGCCGAGGGCGGCGGGGCGGACGCGGGGCGCACCGGCCGAGGCGCCGTGGATCCACCCCAGGGGTGAAGAGCGTTCAGCGGCGGTCGTCACCGGGCATCGTGCAGGGGAACGGCCGGCAATGGTGTTACGCCGTCCGAGTGCTCACATCTACGCTTGGTTGCTCTCGCGGTTGCACGTCCGTATCGATAAGCGCACGAGGTGCCTACGGCCCGACTACGCTCGCGGCGTGACACCGGGGGATGGGGGGCAGGTGGAGAAGTCTCGACGCGACCGTGGCCGGCGGCGGAAGCTGCCGGCGGTTCCGGCCGTTCTGCTCGGAGCGCTGGGCGCACTGATTGTGGGGACGTCGATCGGTCTGGCGACGGACCCGACGCGCCTCGTCGGCACCACCGGGTACGTCGTCGCCACCGGGCTGCTGCTGGCCGTGGGGCTGTACGGCAGCACGTACGGCATCGATCTCGCGGATCTGCGTCGTGACCTGCGGGGCGTGGTGGCGGCCGTGACGCTGGGGGTCGTGCTCAAGGCGGCGATGATCTCGGGCGTGATGGTCTGGGCCTTCGACCGCCCCGAGTACCTGGTCCTCGGCATCGTCGTCGCGCAGATCGACCCGCTGTCGGTGACCGCGCTCAGCAAGGACGGGCACATGTCACAGCGCGCCCGCTCCCTGCTCACGGCATGGGCCTCCTTCGACGACCCGATGACGGTGCTGCTGACGCTGTACGTCGCCGGGTACGCCTACACGGCCGCCGGGCACAGTGGCGCCCCCTCGGTGGTGGGCGGCGGGGCCCAGGGTTACGCCCTCGGGCTGGCGCTCAACGCGCTGCTGCTGGGCGGTGCCCTGCTGGCGTGGTGGGCGGGCGGCAGGGTGTGGCCGGCCCGGGAGGCCGAGCGGCAGCTCGTGCGCCCCCGGCGCCCGGCGACTCCGCTCGCCGTCCTCCTCGTCATGGTCATGCTGGTGCTCGCCGCCGCGAACATGCTCATGCTGGCCGTGGCGGTGGCCGGACTGTTCCTGCGGACGCAGGCGTTCGCCCGCCCTCTCGCGCGGGCGGTGACCAGTGCCTTCCTGCTCGCCACCGCCCTGCTGGGCCTGTTCGTCGCCCAAGGGGTGTCGATCAGGCCCGGGCTGTTGCTGGGGAGTTCGGCGTTCCTCGCGCAGGCGGTGGTGGCCGTGCTGCTGATGCCGCTCTTCGTCCGCGGCCTGTCGGGAAGGGACCGGGTCCTGCTGGGAATCGGCCAGCAGAACGGGCTGACGGCCGTGCTGCTCGCCCTCACTCTGGAACGCGACTTCCCGAAGACGGTCGGCATCGTCGCCCCGGCCGTGGTGACGGTGAATCTGCTGCACTACGGGGCGCAGATCGCGTTCGGCTGCTGGTCGCGTCATCGGGCCGGAAAGAGCCGGCAACCCGCGGCCGGGCAGCAGCGTCTCCCCCGGCATCCGGCGCCCGGCGACGGCACGCCGGGCGGGGCACCGGCCACGGCCGACGGACTGCGGTCCTCCGCATAGCCGAAGGGTGTGCGGCGTCCCGAACGGGTCGCGGCCAGGGGAACGGGGAGGCCGGATGGGTGAGCGGGGAGTGAGCGGCGGGGGACGTCCCCGCCGCGGCGGACGCCTCCGCGGCTTCCCCAGTCGCTACGGCTTCCTGAGCCGCTACGGCTTCCCGACCCGCTACGGCTTCCTGAGCCGCTACGGCTTCCCGAGTCGCTACGGCGTCCTGCGCCCCCTCCGCGGCTTCCCGACCCGCTACGGCGTCCCGCGCCCCCTCCGCGGTCGCGCCCTCCACCGCGACCCGCACCTGTCCCCCGCCCCGAGCCGGAAGCCCGCTCCGCACTGGAAGCCTCCTCCGCACTGGAAGCCTGTCGTGCTCGGTGCCCTGCTGCTCCTGTCCGTCACCGCCGGGCAGGCCGTCGGGGACGACGGCAGGAGTGATGTCCGTCTGGTGTACTGCCTGGCCGACGAGCACCGGGACGAGCTCCGGGACGCCGCGCTACAACTGGATGTGGTGCGGCGCCCCTTGGGACCGGCCGGCGGTGCGGACGCCGTCCGGGTGCCCGGCCCCCAGGGCGGCGTGATGTCGCTCGACGACTGGGCCGACAAGCACCGGGGCGACTTCGAGCGGGTCTGCGACGCGGTCCTGGCCGCGGCGGGTGATCCGCCGGGGGCGTCCGCGGACAAGGGCGGCTCCGGCGGCCTGGGCGGTTTTCTCGACGGGGTGTACCTGCTGGCGGCCGGCGCGGCCCTGACGCTGGTCGGACAGATGACGGAACGGATCTCGGCTGAGCGGCGCACGCGCGACCGGCAACTGGCGGCGGCCGTGCAGGAATTCCGGAGGATCGCATGGCTGTATCTCACGGCGTACGAACAGGATCCCGAGACGGACCACGCCGAGGCGTTACGGGCCCGGGAGGCGCTCTCCCAACTCCTCGTCCAGGTGCCCGGCCCGGCCCCGCGCCGCGAGGCGGCCCGGCGGCTGGCCGATTCCCTTCCCCTGACGAACAGACTGCCGGGCAGCAGGGAAGGGCAACCCCTGCTGCCGCGCCAGAGAAAGAGCGAGGCGGACGCCGTGCGCACGACCCTGGACCTGCAGACCCGCGAGGTGGCGGATCTGCGACGCCCGGCGCCCCTGTGGTGGCTGCCCGGAGCACGCGGCAGCGACCGTCCCACCAGCGCCGGAGGACCGCACGCATGACCAGCTCCGACTGGGCCAACCCCTACGGAGTGCGCAAACCGTACGGAGCGAACGGCGCGGACCACGGTGACCACGGGGGCAAGGCCCGCGCGGCGCTCAGCGCCGACCATCCCCTCGTGCCGTGGAAGCAGCCGGACCACCTGCACCAGTGGGTGGACGTGGATCACTCACGCGAGGAGCTGGACCGCTTCGGCACCAGCTGGCCCCCTCTCGGCGAACTCCTCGACGGGAGCTCGGGACACGGCCGTGTGGTGATCGTCAGCGGACCTCCCGGCATGGGCAAGACCAGTCTCATCCACCGGTGCATCCACGAGGTGCGGCAGCGGGTGGCAGCGGCGGCGGCCTGGGCGGGCGACCCGCTCCCCGTCTGCGTGCCGACCGCGGGTCTGGCGAACGACGGCCGTCGCATCAGCGTCGACCCGGACGGGGCATTCGCCCCGACCAGTCTGATCAACGCCCGCATACGGCGGGAAATCGCGAAGAGTCTGCGACTGCACGACTTCCCCGAATCCCGCGTGCAGTCGATCGTCGCGGAAGAAGATCCGTTCCAGGCCTACAGCGACATGAGCGAACTGCTGGTGCAACACAACGCACTGCTCCTGGCGGTGATCCCGCACATACGGTGGAACGACGCCGCTCTCCGGGCGAGGTTTTTGAGTACCTGCCTGAGCAATGCGCACACCCGGATCGTACTGTTCGTCGAAGTGAGCCACGGTGCGGCGGAGACGGCGAGGGAAGTGGCCGCCACGCTGAGCGACTCCGCGGCGGTCACCCATCTCGCGCTGCGCGAACTGAACTCCGAGGACATCTGGCGGTTCAGCCACAGCGCCCGGGCGTCGGACGACGGCCCGAACGGCCTGGTCAAGCCGGACAGAAGCTCCCTGATGGCGGCACACTCCGAATGGCGACCGTCCGACGTCCGCGAACTGCGGACGGTGTTCCACTCGGCGGCGGACGCGCTGCGGAGCGCGCCGTACCCCTGGCCGATCGACGCCGACGCCCTCAGACCCCACTGGGAGCGGCGGCGTGCCGGCCGCGACGCCCTGCTCCGTGCTCCCATCCCGCCCCGCTCCGGCGGCTGACGCCCACCCCCGACCGCGCCCTCACAGGACCCGCAAGGAGTGCCATCGTGGCCGCAAGCAGCGCAGACACCTGGTACAGCAACCCCTTTCCCCTGGTGCCGGTCGTGCGGCTCGGCCCGTCGGCGGACCTCGGTGAGGCCCCGGTCGAGGCCGCGGACTCGGGCAACGCCCATGTCCCGACCCAGATCCTGGGGGAGCTCCAAGGCCTGGTGCGTGACTACCTCCGGGACCGGCCCCGGGGCGGCCGGCGCGGTCGGGCGATCGCCGTGGTGGGCGAGTTCGGCCTCGGCAAGTCCCATGCGGCCCGGGAGGTCTGCAACGCGCTGGCCCGCCCGGACGGCCCGGCCCTGTGGATCGTCGACGAGCCGGCGCAGGACTTCGGCCGGATGTACCGCGACCGGCTTCGGGGCCCCGCGGACAGCCCGGAGGGGCGTGCCGCGTTCGAGGAACTCGTCAGGGACTACTACGCCTATGTGACGGCGGTGCGGGTCGGCGAGCAGAGTTCCGATCCGCGCCCCGGCCGGCCGGACGACATCCCGCTGGGCGACATCGCCCTCGACGACATCGCCACCGGGCTGCGCGACCGGGTCCTCGACCCGGACAAGGTGGTCTCCGCCCTGCGCTACGACCCCGAGGTGATGCACGCCGATCTGCGCGTCACCCTCGGCGAGGTGACGGAGCACCGGCGGTTCGCCACCGCGCTCGCCCTGCTCCAGGACCCCCGGTTCACGTCGATGGTGTGGGCGTGGCTGAGCGGCGACGAGCCCGCGCAGCAGTTGCGGGAACGCGGCATCAGGGACGCGGTCTCGGGCATCGACCCGGTCTTCGACGCGCTGGCCGTCCAGGGCTTCCTGCACGGCCGGGTGGGCAAACCGTACGTCCTGCTGATCGACTCGCTGGAGAAGGTCCTGGACTGGCCGGAGCATTCCCGGCGTACGTTCGTGGACGCCTTCGAGCGGCTGGTCAATGTGTACGTGAGCCGGGGCGGTCTGCTGGTGTTCTGCACCTCGCCACGCGGGCTCAACGCGTTCCGGCCGAGCCTGCACGAGCGGGTCGTGCAGCTGTGGCCGACCCGGTTCGGCGCGGAGCTCACCGCGCGGCTGGTCGCCGAGTACGTCGGTTCGGGCACCCGGCCGGAGGTGACCGAGGGGCCGGACGCGATCGAGCGGTGGCCCGCGCCGTTCGGTTCCGAGTCGGTCGGGATCCTCCAGGAGCTCACCGGCGGGGTGCCCCGGGAGATCCTCAAGACCTGCCACCACGCCTGGCAGCTGAGCGAGGACGGCGGCGGCGCGGTCCGCGAGGTGAGTGCCGCGACGGTGCTGCGGGCCGTGCGGGAGCTGCACGACAACGTCTCCGAGGACCAGGTGGTGTCCACGATCCACGACGCGCTGGCCGAGGGCCAGTGGCGCATCGCGTCGCACGACCCGGTCCCGGCGCGGGGCTCCGACGCCGACGGGCCGTTGGCGGTGGCGTACTGGCTGGAGCCCGTCCCGAACGCCTACATCGCGATCGTCGTCACCCCGTCGGTGCTCGTCGCCGACGACGAGGAACGCATCACCGCCCGGGTCCGGGCACTGCGCGGCGCCCTGCACCCTGCGCAGGCCGAGGTGCTGCTCGTGGTCAACGGCCATGTGTCGCGGACCATGCGGGACCGGCTGGCGCGCTCGCTGGGCTCACAGCCCCTGGTGTACCGTCCGGGCGACTTCACGCAAGCCGTGAACCAGGCCCTGGACCGGCTGCGCGCCCGTCTCACCCAGCTGCGCCAGGAGGCCGATCTCGCCGAGCTGACCACCGAGTTGCGCAGCGCCCTCGGTGAGCACGGTGCCCAACTGGGGCAGCTGCGGCGGACGGTGAGCGACCTGGCCCGGCGTGATCTGGTCGCTGCGGCGCCCGGCCCGGCGCGTTCGGCGCTGCCGGAGCCCGTCGAGGGGCGGTTCGAGGAGGTGTTCGCGCTGCTGGACGCGTCCGTGGAGCGGCTGGCCGGGCGCCCGTCGGGCAGTGCCGCGGCCGGTGGTCCGGCCCTGCGGGCGGGGCCGTCCGATCTGGCGACGCTGGGCTGCGCCACATTGGTGCGGCAGTTGACGGAGACGTTCCGTACGGGGGCCGACACCTGGTTCCGCGCTGTCTCGGCCGGCGTGCCGAGTGAGGAGCAGTGGGCGCGGCTGCGCGAGGTCTGCCGGGAGTACGAGACAGCGGTCGAGGTGCTGCCCGTGCAGGCCCTCGGCGAGGGGGGCCCGGTGCACCGGCCGACCGTCGCGCGGACGGTGGAGGCACTCGCCGACGAGGTGTGGGGCGCCCTGGTCAGTGCCGTGCGGTCCGCATGACCCCGCCCACGGCGTCCGCGAGCCGGTGCAGCCGGTTCTCGGCGTGGGCGACCTGCCGCTGGTCCAGCGTCACCCCGAGGACGTAGTCCCGCGGCGACAGCCAGATCACGTACACGGCGCCCTCCTGGACGTCCAGGACGAGGCGGTCGGCGGGTGGCGGCACCACCAGCCGCAACGCGTCGGTCAGCCGGGCGAGATGGCCGCGCAGGCTCTGGGCGAGGTCGCGGTAGGAGGTGCGGCGAGAGCGCACGCTGGTCTCCAGGAAGCGCGGGCCTAGCTCGGGACTCTCGAAGACGTCGCCCGCGCAGACGAGCTTCCAGTCCCGGTAGTAGGCGGCGTACTGCAAATCCAGGGTGTTGACGTGCGCGCCCCACAGGGCCCGCAGCCGCATCTCGGAGGGGCCGTCGTGCTCGGCCGCCGCCGTCCCGAAGTCGATCCGCAGCCGCCCCTTGTCCTCCGGCAGGGGTTCCAGGGTGTCCGTGAGGCCGCCGGGCAGCTCGTCGGGCAGGTGGTGCACCTGGGTGCGGATGGCGGAGACGAGGGTGTTCATCGCCTCGTCGACGGCGGGCATCCCGCCCTCCGTGTCGGTGTGCGCGGACAGGTACTCCCCCGTCTTGACGCGGCCGCCCCACAGTCCGCCGTGCGCGTTGGCCACCACGACACGCATCAGCTGACCCGTGCCCAGCGGCCGCATGAGCGCGCCCAGGTCCTGTGTGCACAGCAGCAGCCGGCTGCCGGGCAGCGCCTCGTTGGCGATGTCCTCGCCGCCCACGGTGACCAGGCTGCTCAGCGGCGGGCAGTCGCCCCGGCGCACCACGAAGTCGATGATTCCGTTGCTGTAGTGGGACACCGACCTGAGGGCGGGGACACCTGCGAAGGCTCCTTGGCACAGCGCTGTTATTCGGCCGTGGCCCTCCGGGGACCAGTGGGACTCCGTGAAGAGCTCGGTCTCCTGCTGCGGGGCTGTCGCCACCTGCGCTCACCTTCCGTCGGGGAACCGCCCGGGCGAGGGCGCCGGGTCCTGGGGGTTTTTCTGAGGGATCTCCTTCTTCCACGGAGGTCCAGCTGAGCCCCTAGATGCCGGGCAGTTCCAGATCGATGTCGAAGTCCCTGGCCGGTGCGGTGGGGCCGGTGGCCCGGGAGGTGAGCCAGGCGCGGTGCGCCCCCACGCGCCGCCCGTCGGGGCGATGCCCCATGTCCAGGTCCCGCAAACGGCGCAGGGCGCTCTCGACGAGCCGGGTCGCCTCCCCGGGCCGCCCGGCCGCCGCGAGGGTGACCGCGAGGGAGTTCTCCGCGGCGGACACCCAGGCGTGGCTGTCGCCGAGCCGGTCGGACAGGAGGTTCAGCGCGGCCCGGCCGATGGCCTCCGCGTCCTCCACGGCACCGGAGGCCCGCAGGTACACCGCGTGCCGGACCCCGGCCAGGGCAGCGTAGGGGTGCCAGGCGCCGAGGGTGCTCTCCAGGGCCCTGCCGCACAGTCGGGCCTCGTGTTCGGCCTCGTCGTGCTTGCCGAGTGCGTGCAGGTCGGCGGCGAGGCTGAAGCGGCAGCGCAGAGTGTCCAGATGGTCGGCGCCGAACCGGCCGGTGGATTCGGCGAGCACCCGCCGGTCCCGTTCGAGGGCCTTCTCGTAGCCGTAGACCCTCTCGTGGGAGCGGGCGGAGTTGTAGGTGATGCGTCGTTCGCTGACGGCCAGGCCGAGTTCGATGTTCAGCCGGGTGCCGGTGGCGATGTCGCCGTGCCGGTGCAGCCACTGCCGCAGCAGGTCCTGGGACTCCGCGTCGCGCCCCAGGGTCCGGTAGACCCAGGCGAGCAGGTCGGCGGACCGCCAGACGGCCGGGTCGTCCTCGCCGCCGACGGACTGGCGGTAGCGGAACCGGGCGAGGAGCCGGGCCAGGGCGTCGGGGGCCCGTCCGCTCAGGGCCTCCGTGAAGGCCAGGTTGTGCTCGGCCTGCACGGTCGCGGCGTGCTGGGGCCCGAGCAGCAGCGTCAGGCCCTCCAGGACCGGCCGGGCCTGGAACAGCGCGTCGGAGAACCTGCCGAGGGAGCGCAGATTGGCGCCGTAGGAGTCGGCGGACAACAGGGTTCGCGGGTGCAGGGGGCCGAGCAGCCGGCGGTGGCCGCGCAGGGCCTGCTCGGACAGCCGGCGGGCCGGTTCGTAGGCACCGGTGAGGCGGTGGGCGCGGGCGGTGAAGTTGAGCAGGCGCAGATACTCCGGTGACGGGTCGTCGTCGTCCACCGGGGCCCAGGACGCCTGCGCGCGCTCGGAGATGTCGAGCAGGCGGGCGAGGTCGGCGGTCTCGCCGCGCTGACTGAGGGCGTTGAGGTGGCGCAGCAGGGAGCGCCGGACACGGGGGCGGTAATCCTCCCACAGGCGCAGGGAGTACACCTCGCGGGCCCAGTCGGCGCTCAGGCCGCGGTTCTCGTCCGGGGTGTACTCGGCGAGGGTGCCGCGCAGCACCTGCTCGATGTGGGCGCGCTCGGCCGGTTCCATGCCGTCGCGCAGGGCGTCCCGTACCGCGTGGTGCTGGCCGAGGGGCTGGTCGGGCCGGTCGAAGTCGACCTCCAGGAGCCCGACCCGGGACAGGGCCCACAGGGCGACGCTCACCATGTGTTCGTCGGGCATCCGCGTGTCGGCGGGGATCCGGCGGACCGGCGCACCGTCCGCGCTGTCGTCGCGGGCGAGTTCGGAGAGGATGCGCCGCGAGCGCAGCAGCTCCAGGCCCATGCCCCGGCCCGTGAGCAGGGAGGCGGCGTTCAGCAGCCAGCCCAGGGCGTCGCTCGTCCGGCTCTCGGCGCGCCAGGCGGCGGCGCCCGGGGTGTGCAGCACGGTCTGCCGCGCCACCCGCACCATGACCGACACCGGCGGGGCGGTGCCCTCCTGTTCGAGGAGCGCCTGCTGGGCGGTGCGGTACTCGGCCAGGAGGTACGCGACGGCGGCCCTGGCCGCGGCCTGGTCGCCCATGCTGTCGTCGCGCCGGTGGGCCGCGGCGCGTTCGGCGAGGCAGAGGGCGGCGATGCGCAGGGCGAGCGGGACGAAGCCGAGGACCTGGCCGACCCGCTGGGCCTGCTCCTCGTCGATCTCGGCGAGCCGTTCGCCGAGGACGGCCCGGCATTCGCCCGGTGACATGGGTGGCAGTGCGAAGGCCGCCATGCCGGGCGTGGCCGGGGCGCTGCGGCTGGTGATCAGCACGTGCCCGCGCGTGTGCGGGGTGGGCAGCAACTCCCGCAGCCCGTCGGGGGAATCGGCCCCGTCGTAGACGAGCAACCAGCTCTGTGTGTCGGTGCGGGAGAGGTGCTCGAACAGGGCCGGGGAGGCGCCGTCGCCGGTCGTGACCAGGTCGAGCCGGCCGGCGAGCCGGGTCAGCCCGCGGCGGGCGCGCGGGATCTCCCAGGAACGCACCCACCACACGACGTCGTAGGCGGAGCCGAAGCGGTGGCACAGTTCCCGGACGATCTCGCTCTTGCCCCAGCCGCTCGCGGCGTGCACGACCAGCGGGGTGCGGTCCCGGCCCGCCGCGTGCAGTTCCTCCAGGAGACCGCCGAGAACGTCGTCCCGGCCGACGAAGCCGCTGTAGCGGGGGGCCACGTTGGTGACGGCGGGCAGCCGGGGGAAACGGGCTCCGGGCGTGCCGTCCGTCGAGGGCGGTGCGCCGAGGCCGAGCCCGGCGTACAGCCGCCGCACGGCCTCGTCCTCGTCGGTGCCGCGCAGGTCGATGCGCTCGTGGTGGGCGGCGCCCGGGTCGGGGAAGGGCTCGTCGGCCAGGACGATCCGGACGTCGGGGTGGGACAGCGCGGCGAGCTGGGCGAGGGCGGCGTGGTCCATGTCCGCCGGGGAGAGGAAAAGCAGCGCGGTGCCGGGGGCCGGCCGGTCACCGGAGTAGGCGTCCAAGGCGCGCAGTTCGGTGCGGATGCCGCCGCGCCGGAACTGGTCCTCCAGCCAGGCCGCCCAGGGCGCGTGGCGCTGGGAGTGGACGAGGGTGACGCGGCTCAGCGGCAGCGGACGCCGGTTGCGGAGCCAGTCGGCGAGCCGCTCGTAGTAGGGGCGCAGCCCGGTCACCGAGCCTTCCGGCTCGCTCTCGACCGCGAGTTGCCGGGTGTCCAGGTAGAGCGGGTGGTACGGGATCTCCAGGAAGGCGACCTCGGAGGTGCGGGAGGCCCTCGAGAGGGGGCCGAACTTGCGGCGCACCCGTTCCCGGGCGCCGCGCAGCCGGTCGTGCGACTCGACGTTGCTCTTCAGGCCCAGGGCCAGCAGCCGCACGGGCCGCCCGGACCGGCCGCCGCTCATCTGCTCGGCCAGGGCCGCGGCCCCGTCGATGGACCAGGCGGTCATGGCGAAGCAGAGCACGAGGGAGTCGGCCAGGGAGCCGAGCCTGCCCTCGGCCGGTGCGCCGATCGCGTCGGGCAGCGGGGCTTCGACGAGGACGTGGTCGTAGGCGAGGGCCCGGGGGTCCGAGGTGAGGGCGAGGAGGGAGGCGGCGTCCCGGCGGGCGGCGGAGTGGATGCGCCCGGGTTCGGGTGCGGGCAGCGGGTCGCCGCCCGGCGTGCCGGTCGCCCGGCCGTCCACGATCAGGACGCTGCGGTTGCCGGCGGCCAGCAGGTCCGCGACGTTGTGCACGGTCGTGCTGACGCCGAGGTTCTCCGCTGTGGAGCAGAAGAGGGCGAACCGTCCCGAGCGGTCGGCTGTGTGGATGTCGGGCATGGCCACTCCGCTTCGGACGGCAGGTGCTGGACGGTGGGGCACGACAGTCAGGGACGGTCAGTATAGGACGGGTTGCCCCTGATCAGACGGTTTCGCGCGAGGGCCGCGTCGGCGCGGGGGCCGGTCATTGGCTCTCGTTGTGGCCGGTGACGAAGGGTTCGTCCGGGTCGCCGCCGGTGCGCAGCCGGCGCAGGGTCTCGCCCAGCGCGGAGGGCGGCAGCGCGGCGAGGTCGTCGAGCGGCACGCCGGTGAGGTCCAGCACGACGGACTCCAGTGCGCCCTCGTCCCGCTCGGCACCCGCTTCCTCGAGCTCTGCCATGGCCCATCCTCCGCGGTGCCCGACGGACCGCCGTCGTGGCGGCTCTCCACGCCCGGCGCCTGCGTGTCCCGGGACTCGGTGTCCAGTGTTGACGTCCCCACGGGGTGCCGCGGGAAAACGGCGACTTTCGGGCGGTGGCGGCCCGGACGACGGATTCTCGATGTTGACGGTCTGTCACCGGCCCCGAATACTGTGCCCAATGGCGTGGACCGGC
Source organism: Streptomyces tibetensis (assembly GCF_007655005.1). Taxonomy (GTDB): domain Bacteria; phylum Actinomycetota; class Actinomycetes; order Streptomycetales; family Streptomycetaceae; genus Streptomyces; species Streptomyces tibetensis. Next base: position 180,698 of record NZ_SZVW01000008.1, on the reverse strand, counting down.
CGGGCGGGCACGGGCCGGTCGGCATGCGAACCGGGGGGTGCGTATGAATCGGCTGCGCCATGCGGAGCCGCCGTGGCCGGCCGCGGCCGACGTCGTGGCCAGGGAGGCGGCCGGCTGGGTGCCCGCGCCGTTGCACTCCTTCGTCCTGAAGGTGCACAGCCGCTGTGACCTGGCCTGCCAGTACTGCTACATGTACCGTGCGCAGGACCGGAGTTGGCGCGAGCAACCGCGCACCATGGCGCCGGAGACGGTGGACCGCACGGCCGGGCGCATCGCCGAGCACCTCGCGGCGCACGGGTTGCGCGAGGCCGGTGTGGTGCTGCACGGGGGTGAGCCGCTGCTGGCGGGTGAGGCCGCTCTGGGGCGCGCGGCCTCGGTCCTGCGTGCCGCGGCCGGTCCCGGCGTGACGCTGCACCTCGTGCTGCAGACCAACGGTGCACGGCTGACCGAGCGCTGGCTCGACCTGTGCGCCGAGCACGGCATCCGGGTCTCGGTGAGCCTGGACGGGGACCGCGCGGCACACGACCGGCACCGCCGTGGCGCGGACGGGCGCGGCAGCCACGCCCGGGTCGCCGAGGCCGTGCGCCGGCTGTCCGACGGGCCCCATCGCGAGCTGTTCGCGGGCCTGCTGTGCACCATCGACCTGCGCAACGATCCGGTGCGCTGCTACGAGCACCTGCTGACGTACCGCCCGCCCGCCGTGGACTTCCTGCTGCCGCAGGGCAATTGGCACACTCCCCCACCCGGGCTGCGCCCGGGCACGCCGTACGCGGACTGGCTGTGGCGGGTGTTCGAGCGCTGGTACGGGGCGGGACAGCGGGAGACCCGGGTGCGGCTGCTCGAGGACATGATGGCGCTGCTGCTCGGCGGAGCCCCGGAGACCGAGGCGCTGGGCGTGGCCCCGGTGCGGTACGCGGTGGTCGAGACGGACGGTTCGCTCGCCCAGGACGACACGCTGCGCACCGCGTACCACGGCGCCGCCCGGACGGGCCTGCACGTACGGCGCGACTCCTTCGACGCGCTGCTGCGCCATCCGGGCGTGGCGGCCCGGCAGTGGGGCGTCGACGGCCTGTCCGCGCAGTGCCGTGGCTGCCGGCTGCGGCGGGTGTGCGGGGGCGGGCACTACGCCCACCGCTACCGTGCGGCCACCGGGTTCGCGAACCCCAGTGTCTACTGCGCGGACCTGGCCGCTCTGATCACGCGGGTCAGGGGGCGGCTGGCCGCGGACCTGGACCGGTTGCGCACCGCCGCGGCGGAAGCGGCATGAGGGGGCCCGTGCCGCTTCGTGTGCCCGGCAGGCTCTTCACCGCGCTCGCGACGGGCGGCGGCGGGGCCGACGCCCTGCGCCTGCTGGCCCGCGCCGAGCACAGCCGACGACTGGCCTGCGCACTGGCGGTGACGCGGGCCGCCGGTGAGGCCGGCGGGGGCGTGGCCGACGCGGCCGCGCGGGCATGGGAACTGCTCGCAGCCGCCCATCGGGCCGATCCCGAGGCCGTGGCCGCGGTGCTGTCCCATCCCTCGGCGGGCACCGCCCTGACAGGCCTGCTGGCCCGGCTGGACCGGTTCGTCGAGGCCGGGACCGGCGTCGCGTGCGCGCCACCGGTCCACTGGTTCAGTGCCCTGGCCGCGGCGGCCGCGGTCCGCGCGGGCGTGCCCGGACGGGTGCGGTGGCCGCTGACGACGGACCAGGTGTTCCTGCCCTCGCTCGGCGGGGCGCGCTTCCCGGGCGCCCGGCCCGGTGACCTGGCCGAGGTGGTGGTCGACGCCGGGGGCGCGGCCCGGATCGGGGTGGCGGGGCTCGGTTCACCGCCCGGCCCGGTCGAGGTTCCTCAGGTCCCGTCCGGGCCGTCCGGCCGGTGGCGGGCGGCGCACCGGCTCGTGGTGCCGGACACCGGCGCGCCGCTGCTGCTGGACGACGCCGACCCGCTGCGCTTCCCCGGCGTCCCGGAACGGCCGCTGGGGCTGCCCCCGGGCGACCTGCGCTGGTGGGAGGCCACGGCACGGGAGGCCTGCCGTCTGCTGCGGGACCACCACCCGGGGACGTACGCCGAACTCGTCGCCGTTCCGCGCACGCTGGTCCCGGTCGACCGCCCGGGCAGCTTCAGCGGCAGCAGCGCGGAGGCGTTCGGCGCCATGGCACTGTCCCGGCCACGCTCCGCTCGGGGTCTTGCGCTGTCCATGACCCACGAGATGCAGCACGGCAAGTTCGCCGCGGTACTGCACCTGTTCGACCTCTTCGAGAAGAACGGCGAGGAGCTCTACTACGCGCCCTGGCGCCCCGATCCACGCCCCCTGCTCGGCCTCTTCCACGGGGCGTACGCACACCTGGGCGTGGCGGAGTTCTGGAACCGGCGCCGGGACGTGGAGCAGGACCCCGAGGAACTCGCCCTGGCGGATGCCCGGTTCGCCCGCTGGCGGACGGGCGCCCGGGAGGCCACGGAGGTCCTGCTGGCCTCCGGCCGCCTCACCGCCCTCGGGCAGCACTTCGCGCAGACGATGCTGGGCACGCTCGACGCCCTGTGCCGGCTCCCGGTCCCGGCCGAGGCCCGCCGCCGCGGCATGGCCCTGGCCGCCGAGCACCGCGCGGAGTGGGTCCGCAGGAACGGGGTGCCGGAGGCGCAGCTGATCTGACCTCCGGGCCCGTCCCCCTTGACGCGCCTGCGAACGCAAACGGGTGGGTGGCATGTGCCACCCACCCGTTTACGTCGGCGTGCCCGCAGGACCTTTAGGACTGCGGACGGCTGCCGTGGTTCGCGCCGTTCTTGCGGCGGGCCTTCTTCTTGCGACGTCGCTTCGAGGACATCGAACCTCCTCTTTCCGGCTTTCGGTCACCATCCACCGGATTGCCGCGTCCGGTGATTACAGAGCCACTTTCCAGCCGACGCGAACGCAAACACATACGAGGCGAGTGCACGCGGGTGGCCTATGTCACGGCGGCCGGAGCGGCTGCACTCTCCGCGCACCTGCACATGGAAATGCGCGAGGGCTGTTTTCGGGTGCCTCCCGAAAACAGCCCTGCCTGCGACTCATACGAGTCGGGACGACAGGATTTGAACCTGCGACCCCTTGACCCCCAGTCAAGTGCGCTACCAAGCTGCGCCACGTCCCGATGCGTCTCGCGCGGGTGAAACCACGTGATCACGCAGGTCAACCCTACCGCATGGGGACCCGTGCCCCGACCCGCTCCCCGGCCCGTTCCCCGATTCGTTCCCCGGCCCACTCCCCGACCTGTTCCCCGGCCCGCTCACCGATTCGCCCTCCGGCCCGTGCCGCCGGCCGGTCCGGGCGCCGGGTCCACCCCGCGAGACCCACCGTCGAGACGGCGACGGCGAGAACGGCCCACCAGGGGAGTCCCGCCTTGGTGGCAAGGCCCGCGAAGGCCGAGAAGGCCAGGAGGGACGTGATCACGCCTCCGGCCAGTTCGGCTCGCCGGGCCGATCGTCGCCGCGCCTCGTCCACGTCCTGCTCCCCCTTCGCCCGCACGCTCGCACGCCCCGACCATCGCAACTGCGGGGCATATGCCGCAAACAATACGCGAATCGGCGGGAACTCCCGACCAGGGCATAGGGGTTGAGACGGACAGCGGGGGCCGGGCGGTGCGGTACCGTCCGGCGTCCAGTGGTGAACCCCCGAAGGGCGCGAGCCCGGGCGACGAAGTGTCCGCCCGACCCGGCCGACACCCCACACACTGTCGTGGCCGTTCCCCCGCTGATCAGGGCTACGGTCTCCGCATGACGCACAGCTTCGTACTGCACATCCCCGACACCGAGCTCGAACCCGAGCCCCTCGCGCCCGAGCAGATCGTCTCCGGGACGCCCGAGGTGACCGGCAAGGTGGTCTGGGAGTCGGAGGACGGCCGCCAGGTGCGGGGCGTCTGGCAGATCACGCCCGGCATGGTCACCGACACCGAGGCGGACGAACTGTTCGTCGTCATCAGCGGGTCGGCGACGATCGAGGTCGAGGACGGGCCGACGCTCAGGGTCGGGCCGGGCGACATGGCCGTACTGCGCGAGGGCGACCGTACGACGTGGACGGTGCACGAGACCCTGCGCAAGGCGTACGCGATCAACCTCTGAGCCAGGGCCGCGATCAGGGCGCCGGCGCCGTCGTCCCCCGGATCTCCAGGGTCGGCGTGGCGAGTTGGATCCGGCCCTCGCCGCCCACGCCCTCGAAGCGCTCCAGGAGGCAGTGGGCCGCGCGGCGGCCGACGTCGTGGCTCGTGTTGTCGACCGTCGTCAGCCACACGTGCCGCAGGCGGGCGATGCTCGTGTTGTCGTAGCCGGCGACGGACAGGTCGTGCGGCACGCGCAGGCCCAGCTCCCCGGCCGCCGAGAGGGCGCCGATGGCGGCGATGTCGTTGACGGCGAAGACGGCCGTGGGCCGGTCGGGGCGGCTGAGCAGCCGGACGGTCGCGCGGTAGCCGCCTTCCTCGGTCATGTCGCTCGGCTCGACCACCACCCGGTCCGCAAGGCCGTGCCGGCGCATCGTCGCCTCGAAACTCCGGCGCCGCAGCCCGCCGACCGCGCCGTATCCCGCGATGTGCGCGATGCGGCGGTGCCCGAGGCCGATCAGGTGCTCGGTGACCAGCCGGGCGCCCCGCTCGTCGTCTCCCGCCACGACGTCGACGCCCGGCGGCGCCGGTTCGCGGGAGCCGGCCATGACGACCGGGATCCGGCCGGCCACGTCGCCGAGGGCCGCCGGGTCGGGCAGCGTGCCCACCACGACCAGGCCGTCGACGCGCAAATCCAGCAGCGGGTCGGCCGGATCCTGGCCGGTACGGCGGTTGAGACGGGCGTCGGCCAGCATCATGCGCAGGCCGTTGGCGTGCAGCAGGGAGTTGAGGCCGTCGAGGAGGTCCACGAACCAGGGGTTGCGCAGGTCGTTCAGGAGGACGCCGACCGTGCGCGTGCGCCGCTCGCTGAGGCTGCGGGCGGCTGCGTTGGGCCGGTAGCCGAGCTCCTGGGCGGCCCGGAGCACGGCGTCCCGCTTCTCGGGGCGGACCTGGTCCGAGCCGCGCAGCACGAGGGAGACCAGCGACTTGGAGACACCGGCCCGCTCGGCCACGTCCCGGATCGTCGGCGGTCTCATGGGATGGACCGTTCCATGAAGCGGCGCGGCTTGTCAAAGGGTTGACACCGTCGGCGAACCCCGCTCAGGGTGGCCTGGACAGGTACTGGAACGGTCCAAAGAGGGGCTCTCATGGTGGACACGCTCGGCGTCGCCGTCATCGGATTCGGCTGGATGGGGCGGGTTCACGCCCAGGCGTACGCGCGCGTGCGGCACCACTATCCGCAGCTGCCCCTCGTCCCGCAGCTGGTCACGGTCGCGGAGGAGGTACCGGGCCGGGCGGAGGAGGCCGCCGCGCAGTTCGGGTTCGCCTCGACGACCCGGGACTGGCGCGAGGTGGCGGCCGATCCCCGGGTGCGGGCGGTCAGCATCACCGCACCCAACTTCCTGCACCGCGAGATCGGCGTCGCCATGGCCGAGGCGGGCAAGCACATCTGGATCGAGAAGCCGGTGGGTCTGACCGCCGAGGACGCCGGTGCGGTGGCGGACGCGGTCGCCGAGGCCGGTGTGCAGGGCACGGTGGGCTTCAACTACCGCAATGCGCCCGCCGTCGAAACGGCCCGCGAGCTGATCGCCGCCGGGGAGATCGGCGCGGTCACGCACGTGCGCATCCGGCTGTTCAGCGACTACGCGGCACACCCCGAAGGCGCGCTGACGTGGCGCTACGAGCGGGAGCGGGGCGGCAGCGGGGTGCTGGGCGACCTGGCGTCGCACGGCGTGGACCTGGCCCGGCATCTGCTCGGCGACATCACCTCCCTGACGGCCGACACGGCGATCTTCCTCCCGGAGCGGGCCCGCCCGTCGGGCGCCACGGCCGGACACAGCCGCGCCTCGGGCGGTGAAGTCGGCCCGGTCGAGAACGAGGACTACGTCAGCTGTCTGCTGCGCTTCGCCTCCGGGGCGCGCGGTGTCCTGGAGGCCTGCCGGGTCTCGGTCGGCGAGCAGAACAACTACGGCTTCGAGGTGCACGGCACGAAGGGCGCGGTGTTCTGGGACTTCCGCCGCATGAACGAGCTGGGGGTCAGCCGCGGTACGACGTACCAGGACCAGTCCGTCACCACGGTGTATGCCGGCCCCGGCGACGGGGAGTTCGCGGCCTTCCAGCCGGGCGCGGCGAACGCCATGGGCTACGACGATCTGAAGGTCGTCGAGGCGTACCGCTTCCTGCGGTCGGTGGCCGAAGGCACCCCGTACGGGGCGACGCTCACGGACGCCGTGCACAGCGCGGCCGCGCTGGACGCCATGGCGCGCTCGGCGCAGAGCGGGAGCTGGGCGGAGGTGGCCGGGCGGGCCTGACACCCGGCCACCGGCCCTGGCTCGGACTCCCCGCAGCCCGCCCCGCCCAGGCTCGGACTCCCCGCAGCCCGCCCCGCCCAGGCTCGGAGTCCCCGCAGCCCGCCCCCGGCCCGGGCTCGGGCCCGCACGTCCCGTCCCGGGCCTGACTCCCGTCCTCAGCCCGGGCTCTGAAGTCTTCGGCCCAAGTGGACCTTCACCGGGACGAGGACGAGCCACAGCCACATGATCCTGGGGCCCGCCACCAGGGCCAGCGGGATGGTGGCGAGGAAGACCACGACCGACGTGGCGCTGTCGATCAGGTAGAGCGTGGTCGCCGCCTCGGAGGGCGTGTCGTGGCGCAGCCAGGGGCGCTTCGCCAGGACGGCGGCCACCCCCAGATGACAGGCACCGAGCGCGGCGACGGCGCCCGAGTACACGGCGACGGACACCGGCTGAGCCCCGTACTCGGCGAGCAGCCGGGTCGGGAACGGCACGAGGGCGGCGACGCCGAGGCCGACCATCGAGATGCCGATCACCTGGCCGTCGACCTCCCGGACGCCCCGGAAGATCCGCCGGTGGTCGCGCCAGAAGCTCCCCAGCACCGCGACGCTCAGCGCATAGGCCCCGAGGTCCGGGAGCAGCTCGCGCAGGGCCCTGTGGTACGCGGCGGGATCGAGCTCCCGGGGCACGGAGAGGTCCAGGACGAGCAGGGTGATGGCGATGGCGAACACGCCGTCGACCAGGGTCACCAGCCGCTCGGGGCCGCCGTCCGGGCGCGAGGTCCACATGGGCCCGACGGTAGGGGCGGGGCCGGGTCCCCTCCCGTACCCACGCCCGGCGTCGCCCACGGATCACACGGCCGCCTGCGGTGGCATGTTGTACGGCGTCACCACCTGGATCGCCGAGGGCAGGGTCGGTCCCGCCGGGGGCAGCGCGTCGTGGGCGCGCATGACGGTGTGGCAGGCCTCGCGTACGTCCTGGCGGAGGTCGTGGTGCAGCACGGCGGACAGGCGGTGTTCGCGCAGCAGGCGCGTGTTGTCGTGGTCGAGGTCGTGCGCGACGAACACCGCGCAGTCGCGGCCGAGGTCGTCGAAGGCCCGCAGCGTGGCGATGTTGCCGCCGCCGATCGAGTACACCGCGCGGATGTCCGGGTCGCGTTCCAGGGCGGCCCGGACGAGGTCGTACTGGGTGGTGTCCAGCCCCTGTCCCTCGGCGATCTCGACCAGTGTGCGCTCGGGGTGCCGGGCGCGCATGGCACTGCGGAAGCCCATCTCGCGTTCCTCCTCGTTGCGGAAGAAGCCGCTGCTGAGGCTGGTGAGGATGTTGCCCGGGCGCTCCCCCAGCCACTGGCCCATCAGGTACGCGGCCGTCGCGCCGGCCGCCCGGTCGTCTATGCCGACGTAGGCGAGGCGGGCGCTGGCGGGCAGGTCGGTCACCAGGGTCACGACCGGGATGCCGGCGGCTTCGAGCCGGCCGACCGCGGCGGTCACCTCGGGGACGTCCGGGGCCTTGAGGATCACGCCCTGCGAGCCGCGCCGGGCGATCCGGTCCAGGGTCCGCACCAGCTCCGCGGCCGGGCCGGTCTCGCGGAAGTGGAAGCGGGAGCGCAGCACCGCCGGGCGCAGGGACGGCAGCTCGGCCTCCAGGGCGGCACGGATCGCCGTGGTGAAGCGCTCGGGCGCCTGCATCACCATGTCGACCATGAACGTCCGGCCGACGAGCCGCACCTGTGTGCGCTGCCGGTCGAGGTCGGCGATGGCCTGGCGGACCTCCCGTGCGGTGCTCTCGCGCACTCCGCCCCTGCCGTTCAGCACCCGGTCGACGGTCGCCTCGCTCAGGCCCGCCTGACGGGCGATCTCCCGGATCGGGAACGGGTGTCCCATACGCCGGCTCCTTGAGGGGTTTTTGATGGCTCACTGCTGGTTGTTCGAGGGGTTTGTACTGACAAGAATGACAGGGCTGCGTCGCTCCGTGACCCCGAAGGGACGACGATGTCCTTCACTTCCGTACACCGCCGCGCCTGGCTGTCCGAGCAGGAGTGCGATCTCGACGCGTTCCGCGACCTGGTCGAACAGGCGACGGACCCCGCCGACTACCCGCACGCCTCCGCGATCGAGCACAACGTGCCCGTCTACGACTGCGGGCTGCTGGAAGGCGACCGGGTGGTCCAGGCCGAGCTGGTGCGGGCGCTCGCCGACGGGCCCGGCATCGTGGTCTTCCGCGGCGCCTTTCCCGACCCCCGGATCGTGGACCGGGTCACCGACGTGTTCGAGGCGTTGATCGCCGAGCAGCGCGCCTCGGGCGCGGCGGCCGGGGACCACTTCGCCGCACCGGGGGCCAACGACCGGGTGTGGAACGCGCTGGAGAAGGCGGCCCTGTACGACCCGGAGGCGTTCGCCGACTACTACGCCAACGACGTCCTGGCCCTGGTGGCCGGCGCCTGGCTCGGCCCCGGCTACCAGGTGACCTCCCAGCTCAACGTGGTCAACCCGGGTGGCGCCGCCCAGACCGTGCACCGCGACTACCACCTGGGCTTCCTGTCGAACGAGGTCGCCGCCGCCTATCCGGCGCACGTGCACCGCCTCTCCCCCATGCTGACGCTGCAGGGCGCGGTCGCGCACTGCGACATGCCGGTGGAGTCCGGGCCGACGATGTACCTGCCGCACTCGCAGAAGTACGAACCGGGGTATCTCGCCTGGCGGCTCCCGGAGTTCCGGGCGTACTTCGAGGCACACCACGTGCAGCTGCCGCTCGCGAAGGGCGACGCCGTGTTCTTCAACCCGGCCCTCTTCCACGCGGCCGGCACCAACCGGTCCGCGGACATCCGGCGCATGGCCAACCTGCTCCAGGTGTCGTCCGCGTTCGGGCGTGCGATGGAGACGGTGGACCGGGAGGCGGTGGCCAACGCGGTGTATCCGGTGCTCCTCGCACGCAAGGCCGCAGGCGCCGACCCGGCGTGGCTGGACCAGGTGATCGCGGCGAGCGCAGAGGGCTACCCCTTCCCCACCAACCTCGACAGCGACCCGCCGGTCGACGGGCTCGCCCCGCCCTCGCAGGCGGATCTGATGCGGCGGGCACTGCGCGAGGAATGGACTCCAAAGGCGCTCCGTGCGGAGCTGCGGGCCGGTGCCGAACGGCGAGAGAGCTGAGGAATTCGATGGGACTTCTCGACGACAAGGTCGTCCTGGTCAACGGCGGCAGCCAGGGGGTCGGCGCGGCCATCGCGCGGGCCGCGGTCCGCGAGGGGGCGGTCGTGGCCGTCACCGGACGGCGCCCGGAGCCCGGCGAGGCGCTGGTGAAGGAGCTGACCGCCGCCGGCGGCAAGGCCCTGTACGTCCGGGCCGACCTGTCGGACGCCGAGCAGGCCAAGGCCTCCGTGGCCCGGGTCGTTCAGACCTACGGCCGCGTGGACTGCCTGGTGAACTCCGCCGGTCTGACGTCCCGGGGGACGCTCCTGGACACCACGCCCGAGCTGTTCGACCAGCACATCGGGATCAACCTCAAGGGCCCCTTCTTCGCGATGCAGGCGGTGGTGGCGGACATGGTGGGGCGTGAGGCACCCGGCACGATCGTCAACATCATCACGTCATCGGCGCACGGCGGGCAGCCGTTCCTCGCGCCGTACGTGGCCGCGAAGGCCGGGCTGATCGGGCTGACCCGCAACGCCGCGCACGCCCACCGCTGGGACCGGGTCCGGATCAACGGCCTGAACATCGGCTGGACCGCGACCGAGGGCGAGGACGCCACACAGAAGGCCTTCCACGGGGCGGGGGACGACTGGCGCGAGGAGGCCGCCGCGAAGCTGCCGATGGGCAAGCTGGGGCAGCCGGACGAGATCGCCGACTTCGTGGTCTTCCTGCTGTCGGACCGGTCCGGGGTGGTCACAGGGTCGGTCATCGATTGGGACCAGAACGTTTTGGGGGGACTCGACTGAGGATCTGCCGCGCGTTGTCGTCCGGTCGTGCGCGGCGCCATCGTGGCTCGCCGCGCAGTTCCCCGCGCCCCTGAGGGCGCACCCGCACCCTGCATCAAGGAGCACCACCTCATGCGTATCGGAATCCTCGGCCTCGGCCGTATCGGCGCCTTCCACGCCGAGACCCTCTCCGGACTCGACGCCGTCGACTCCCTCGTCCTGACCGACCCGTTCGCGGACGCCGCCAAGGCCGCCGCCGAGCGGTTCGGAGCCGATGTCGTGGACTCGCCGGAGGCCCTGCTGGCCTCCGGTGTGGACGGCATCGTCGTCGCCGCCGCGACGGACGCCCACCCGGCGCTGATCCTGGCCGGGGTCGAGGCGGGTGTCCCCGTCTTCTGCGAGAAGCCCGTCGCCAGGACCATGGCCGAGGGGGTCGAGGTGCTCAAGGCCGTGGCGGGCCGTGACGTGCCCATCCAGATCGGCTACAACCGGCGTTTCGACACCGGGTTCGTCAACGCCCGCGCCGCCGTGCAGAGCGGTGGGCTCGGAAAGCTGCACACCGTCCGCTCGACGACGCTGGACCCGGCGCCCCCGCCGGCCGCGTACATCGCCGCCTCCGGCGGCATCTTCCGCGACTGCTCGGTGCACGACTTCGACATCATCCGCTGGGTGACGGGCCGCGAGGTGCGCGAGGTGTACGCCGTCGGCGGCAACCGGGGCGCCGAGTACATCAAGGAGGCCGGTGACGCCGACACCACCGGCGCGATCCTCACCCTCGACGACGGCACGATCGCGGTCGTGTCCAACTCCCGCCACAACGCCCGCGGTTACGACGTCCGCATGGAGATCCACGGCTTCGAGGACTCCATCGCGGTCGGCCTGGAGGACAAGCTGCCGCTGCGCTCGGTCGAGCCCGGGGTGACCTTCCCGGCGGGCACCCCGCACGACTTCTTCATGGACCGCTTCACCGAGGCCTACCGCGCCGAACTGACCGCGTTCACCGAGGTCGTGGCAGGCACGCGACCGTCGCCCTGCACCATCGAGGACGCCCTGGAGGCGGGCTGGATCGCCGACGCGTGCACGCTGTCGCTGCACGAGCACCGTCCGGTGACCATCGAGGAGGTACGGGCGGTCTGACGTACCGCGGCGGGGCGGGGCCCGGCTCCCGTCCCGCCATCACCCAGACAGGCCAAGGATGAGGGCGGTCAGTCGGTCCGGAGCGGTCACCGTCCGCGGGGCGCGTAGGGCCGGGCTCTCGGGACGGACGGGTCCGCGGGAGCGCGACGGTTCACGCACCGCGCCAGACGTTGGCGAACGCCGCGTCCTCGACGGCCCGTCGCCGGCGCACGGCGTCCAGCTCCGTCACGGCGCCGACCACTGCGGCGAACACGGTCTGGGCGACGCCGTGGGGCACGGCGAGTTCCTCGGGCACGTCGTCGCACGCTCCGACGGCGGCCGCGAGGGTGGTGAGCACCGGCTCGTCGCTCGCCCGACGGTCCCTGGCGCGCTGCCGGGCAGGAGAGTCGACCGGCGTCGGCCCGGCGGTGCCGCGGAAGGGGATCCAGGAGACGCGAGGCCGCGCGATCAGTCCCTCCTCGGTCAGGACGGTCAGGTACCGCTCGGCCAGTCCGCGGCCCCTGCGCCACAGCCAGTCGTCGACCGTCTCGTACGGCTTGTCACGCACGAGCCCGGCCGCGGCCTGTTCGAGCAGAGGGTCGTCGAGGGGTGGCGTGAGGCGGGGCACGATGCGGTCTTCGTCCAACGTCAGGGCTTCGACGCCGAGGAGGTCGAACACCTCGGCCCCGGCCAGTCCGAGCGACAGGTCACCCTGCGTCACCGACCGGCTCGTCGCTCCGTCCATCGCCACGATCATCAGGTCGCGTGCCGTGCCCATCACCGCTCCCCTCTACGACACTGTTCACGCTACATGCAACAAGGGACCGGGGCCGCGCCACGAACCCCTTGTCACGCGTACAGCGCCGGCCGTTCCCCCAGCTCGACCCCGACCCGGCCGCCGTCCTCCAGCGCCCGCACCCCCGCCTCGCACACCGCCGCCGCGGCGTAGCCGTCCCAGGTGCTCGGGCCGGTGACCTCGCCGCGGCGGGTGGCGTCGACCCAGGCCTGGATCTCCTGGTCGTAGGCCGTCTCGAAGCGCTCGGTGAAGTCCTGGGCTATGGTGCCGCCCCAGCGGCCTGCCATGTGGGTGACCAGGGCGTGGCCGTCGCCGATGCGGGCCGTGCCTCGCTCGCAGACCACCTCGGCCTGGACCTGGTAGCCGAAGCCGCAGTTGACGAAGATCTCGACGTCGCTGAGGGCGCCACCGTCGGTCTCGAAGACGACGAACTGGGGGTCCTGCAGGGCGTCCGGGGCGTTGGCCGACGGGGTGGGGCGCAGCACCGTGACGGCGGTGATCTCGTGGCCCAGCAGCCAGCGGGTCGCGTCGGCCTCGTGGGCGACGGAGTCGCTGATGAGCATGGAGCTGGTGAAGAAGGGCGGGCTGGCCGCGTTGCGGTGCCGGTTGTGCACCATGAGCGGGCGGCCCAGCTGGCCCGTGGCCAGCAGGGCCTTCAGCTTCGCGTACTCGGGGTCGTAGCGGCGCATGAAGCCGACCTGGACCCGGCGGTGGCCGAGGCTCAGTTCGGCGTCGAGGACGCGCAGGGCGGAGGCCGCGTCGGGGGTGAGCGGCTTCTCGCACAGGACGGGCAGATCGTGCTCGAAGGCGGCGAGGAGGGTGGCCTCGTGGGCCGGGCCCGGGGAGGCGATCAGGACGGCGTCGACGTCGGACGCGGCCATCGCGGCGGCCGGATCGGTGTGGGCGGTGCAGCCGTCGACACGGGCGGCGACGGCCTTCGCGCGCTCCGCGTCGACGTCCACGACGGCGGCCACCCGTGCTCCGCTGGTGACGTCGTGGATGCGGCGCACATGGTCGGCGCCCATCCTTCCGGTACCGATGACTGCGATTCCCAGCGGGGCACGCTCCGTCATGGCCGTCCTTTCGGGTCGTCAGGCGCCGCAGGACCTCAGGAACTTGCGGGTGCGCACCGCGATCGGCAGCGGCTTGTCCGGCTCGCAGGGGTACATGTCCTGCTCGACGATGGCGAACAGGTCCACGCCCAGCTTCTGGGCGGCCGTGAGGACCGGGCCCAACTCGGGGACGCCTGCGGGCGGTTCGCACATCACACCGCGCGCCACCGCGGGGCCGAACGGCATCTCGTTCTTCACCACGTCGGCCAGGATCTCCGGGTCGACCTGCTTGAGGTGCAGGTAGCCGATGCGCTCGCCGTAGGTCTCGATCAGCTTGACGCTGTCACCGCCGCAGTAGGCGTAGTGCCCGGTGTCCAGGCAGAGGTTGACGTGGTCGGAGTCGGTCGAGTCGAGGAACCGCTCGACGTGCTCCTCGGTGTCGATGTGGGTGTCGGCGTGCGGGTGGACGACGATGTCCAGGCCGTACTTGTCCTTCACCTCGCGGCCGAGGCGCTCCATGCCGGTGGTGAGGTTGCGCCACTGCTCGACGGTGAGCTCCGGCGCCTCCAGGATCTCGGCGGTCTTGTCGTCACGCCAGAAGGACGGGATGACGACCAGGTGCCTCGCGTCCATGGCCTGGGTGAGGGCTGCGACCCGGCTGACCTGCTCCCAGGTGGAGTCCCACTCGGAGGGGCCGCGGTGCAGGCCGCAGAAGATGGTTCCGGCGGAGACCTTGAGGTTCCGCTTGGTCACCTCGTCGGTGAGGCGGGCCGGGTCGGTGGGCAGGTAGCCGTACGGGCCGAGTTCGATCCAGGAGTAGCCGGCCTCGGTGACCTCGTCGAGGAAGCGTTCCCAGGGCACCTGCTGGGGGTCGTCGGGGAACCAGACGCCCCAGGAGTCGGGGGCTGAGCCGACCCGGATGCGGTCGAGCGCGAGGGCCATGTCAGGACTTTCCTTCCGAAGAGGCGGCTACGGGGGCGGTGAGGTCTCCCTCTTCGGGGAGCTCTTCGACGTCGACGCCGCGGACCTGCGACAACTCATGCTTGAGAGATGCCAGTTCGGTGCCGCCGGCCATGTGGTTGGTCAGTTCCTCGAGGGAGACGTCGCTGCGGGAGGCCGACAGTTCCATGGTCCCGAGGCGCAGCACGCTGAAGTGGTCGCCGACCATGTAGGCGTGGTGCGGGTTGTGGGTGATGAAGATGACGCCCAGGCCCTTTTCGCGGGCGGCGGCGATGTACTTCAGCACCACACCGGACTGCTTGACGCCGAGTGCGGCGGTCGGCTCGTCCAGGATGAGGACGCGGGCGCCGAAGTAGACGGCGCGGGCGATGGCGACGCACTGGCGCTGGCCGCCGGAGAGCGTGCCGATGGGCTGTTCCAGGTCGTCCAGGACGATGCCCATGTTGCGCAGCTCTTCGTCCGCGGTCTTCTTCATCCGCTCGATGTCGAGACGGCGCAGCGGCCAGGGGCCCTTGGTCATCTCGGAGCCGAGGAAGAAGTTGCGCCACACCGGCATCAGCGGGACGACCGCGAGGTCCTGGTAGACCGTGGCGATGCCCTTGTCGAGGGCCTCGCGCGGGGTGGCGAAACGCACCGGTTCGCCGTCGACGAGGAACTCGCCCTCGGTGTGCTGGTGCAGCCCCGAGATGATCTTGATGAGGGTGGACTTGCCGGCGCCGTTGTCGCCGAGGACGCAGGTCACCTTGCCGGGGTGGACTTCGAGGCTCACGCCGTGCAGGGCGCGGACGTTGCCGTAGGACTTGCCGGCGCCGCGGAGTGCGACGAGGGGACGCTCGTCGGCGGGCGGGGTGTCCTTCAGAACGGCACCGTGGGTGCCCGTTTCTTTGCTGGTCATCGCGGTCACCTCCGGGTCGCCGTGCGCTGGACCCACAGATTGATGAGGACGGCGCCGAGGAGCATCACGCCGAGGAAGGCCTTGAACCAGTCGGGGTTCCAGCCGGCGTAGACGATGCCCTGCTGCACCATGCCGAACATGAAGGCGCCGAAGACCGTGCCGATCGCGGAGCCGTAGCCACCGGTCAGCAGACAGCCGCCGATGACGGCAGCGGCGATGTAGATGAGCTCCTGGCCCACGCCCTCGCCGGACTGCACGGTGTTGAAGGAGAACAGCTGATGCATGCCGACGAACCAGGCGCCGAAGCCGACCAGCATGAACAGCGAGATCTTGGTGAAGGTCACCGGGACACCGACGGCTCGCGCGGAGTGCTTGTTGCCGCCGACGGCGAAGATCCAGTTGCCGTACTTGGTGCGCAGCAGCACCCAGGTGGCAAGGGCCGCGAAGACCAGCCACCACACCACGGTGATCTTGACGTTGACCCCGCCGACCTCGAACGTCGAGGCGAAGAGCTTCTGCGCCTGGCTGAAGCCGTCCATGTCGCTGATGTCGTCGGTGGCGACGTTGCCGGTGATCAGCTTGGTGACCGCGAGGTTCACGCCCTGAAGGATCAGGAAGGTGCCGAGGGTGACCAGGAAGCTCGGCAGGCCGGTCTTGACCAGCAGCCAGCCGTTGAAGGCGCCGATCGCGAGCGACACGAGCAGGGCGACGATCACGCCGACCCAGACGTTCAGGGTCAGCTGGTAGCTGAGCATCGCCGCGGTCAGTGCCGAGGTGACCACGGCGACACCGGCCGACAGGTCGAACTCGCCGCCGATCATCAGCAGGGCCACGGGCAGCGCCATGATCCCGATGGTCGACGACTGGTACAGGATGTTGGCCATCGAGCTGCCGTCGCGCACCGGCGGTGCCGCGAACAGGAAGAACACGAGCACGGCCACGGCGCCGAGGAACACACCGACCTCGGGCCGGGCGAGCAGCCGCAGTGCCAGGGGGCGCTGCCGGGTCCGGCCGTCGGTCTGCTTCGGGCCGGGGGCCGGCGGTGTGTCCACCGCCGGCTCAGCCTGCTGGGTCATGCTCATCACCGGGTGCCCTTCGCGGCGAACTCCCCGATCTTGTCGACGTTGGACTTGTCGACGAAGGCCGGTCCGGTCAGCACGGGCTGCTCACCGCCGCCGCTGTAGTTGCCGTTGTTCTTGTAGAGCCACAGTCCGTCGACGGCCAGGTAGCCCTGCAGGTACGGCTGCTGGTCGACGGCGAACTGGATGTCGCCGGCCTTGATGGCCTTGATGAGGTCCTTGTTGAGGTCGAAGGTGGCGACCTTCGCCTTGCTTCCGGCGTCCGAGACCGACTGCACCGCGGTCAGCGCGAAGGGGGCGCCGAGCGTGACGACGTAGTCGATGGACGGGTCCTGCTTCAGCTTGGCCGTGATCGTCGACTTCACGGACGGCATGTCGGTGCCGTTGACGTTCTGCGGGTCGACCTTGCCGTCGAAGGTCTTCGCGACGCCGTCGCAGCGCTGGGTGAGACCGACGTTGCCCTGCTCCTGCATGACACAGAGGACCTTCTTGGCGCCGACCTCGTTGAGCTTCTTGCCGAAGGCCTCGCCCGCGACGGACTCGTCCTGGCCGAAGAACTCCAGCAGGTTGAGGTTCTTCCAGTCGCTCAGGCCGGAGTTGAGGCCGACGACGGGTATGCCGGACTTCTCGGCCTTGCCTATGACGCCCTTGAGGGCGTCCGGCTTGGCGAGGGTGACGGCGATGCCGTCGACCTTCTGGTCGATCGCGTTCTGGACCAGGTTGGCCTGGTTGCCCGCGTTCGGGTCGGCGGAGTAGACGAGCTTGATGTTGTCCTTGGCGGCCGCGGCCTCGGCGCCCTTGCGGACGGTGTCCCAGAAGGTGTCGCCGGGAGCCTGGTGCGTGACGAGGGCGACGGTCATGCGCGGCGTGGTCGCCTTGCCGGCCGAGGCGTTCGCGGCGCCTTCCTCGGACTTCTTGCCTCCGGAACTGCTGGAGCAGCCGGCGAGGGTCAGGGCCGCTGCCGCGGCCACGGCGACGACGGGCGCGAGCCTGCGAGAGCGGGGGTGGGAAGAGCGGTCCATCTTTCCTGGCACCTCACTGTGCTACTGCGGGGGAAAGGAAGGGATCACGAAGGGATCCGTGGTCCCGGAGCCTTACGGAGTCCGGATCATGATGCCGCAAACGGACTGTCGTGATGCCACGGGATACAAGTCCCTGCCGCGCCCGCTGTCAATACTTTGTTAAGACATCATTTCACGAGCAGGTCCGAATGTAAGTACAAACTATTGACAGCGCCGCCCTCCGGGACCTACACCTGGGGGGCGGCAGGTCCCGTGGATCCACGCCCCACCGTGTCAGGGCGCCCCAGGACCCGCATCCCCAGCTTCCCGAGGAGGTCGCGCATGGCCGAGCCAGCCCAGTATTTCGATGTGATCACGATGGGCCGCATCGGGGTCGACCTCTACCCCCTGCAGACCGGTGTCCCCTTGGAGAAAGTGGAGACGTTCGGGAAATTCCTGGGAGGTTCCGCGGCCAATGTGGCGGTCGCCGCCGCCCGCCTCGGACGCCGTACGGCGGTGATCACGCGCACCGGCGACGACCCCTTCGGCACCTATCTGCACGAGGAGCTGAAGGGCTTCGGCGTCGACGACCGCTGGGTCACCCCGGTCGGGGCCTACCCGACGCCGGTCACGTTCTGCGAGATCTTCCCGCCGGACGACTTCCCGCTGTACTTCTACCGCCGCCCCAAGGCGCCGGACCTGGAGATCCACACCGACGAGCTGGACTTCTTCGCCGTCCGCGACGCCCGGATCTTCTGGATCACCGGCACCGGCCTGAGCGAGGAGCCGAGCCGCTCCGCGACGCTCGCCGCCCTCAAGGCCCGCGACAAGGCGGGCATCACCGTCTTCGACCTCGACTGGCGTCCGATGTTCTGGCGCGACCCCGAAGAGGCCCGCCCGTACTACCGCGAGGCCCTGCGGCACGCCACGGTCGCGGTCGGCAACCTCGACGAGTGCGAGATCGCCACCGGCGTGCGCGAGCCGCAGGCCTGCGCGGACGCGCTGCTGGAGGCGGGCGTGGAGCTGGCCGTCGTCAAGCAGGGTCCCAAGGGTGTCCTGGCCGTGCACCGCGACGGCACCCGGGCCGAGGTGCCGCCGGTGCCGGTCGAGGTGGTCAACGGCCTCGGCGCGGGCGATGCCTTCGGCGGCTCGCTCTGCCACGGTCTGCTCGCCGGCTGGGACCTGGAGCGGACCATGCGCCATGCCAACGCCGCCGGCGCCCTCGTCGCCTCCCGCCTCGCCTGCTCCTCCGCGATGCCCACCGAGTCCGAGGTCGCCGACCTCCTCGCCGGGGTGCCGTCGCCGGGCACGAGCCACTGAAACGGAGCCTTCCTTGAACATCGGCATCCCCGACCTCACCACGGTCAGAGCCCGCAACCCCGAGGCCGTCGCCGAGGCGGCGGCCCGACGGGTGCGCCGCCCGCTGGTCGGCGACAGCGGCCGCCTGATGATCGTGGCCGCCGACCACCCGGCCCGCGGCGCCCTCGGGGTCGGAGACCGGCGCCTGGCCATGGCCAACCGCGCGGACCTGCTCCAGCGGCTGTGCATCGCGCTGTCGCGGCCCGGTGTCGACGGGGTGCTCGCCACCGCCGACATCCTGGAGGACCTCCTCCTGCTCGGGGTGCTGGAGGACAAGGTCGTCATGGGCTCCATGAACCGCGGGGGCCTGGCCGGAGCGTCCTTCGAGATGGACGACCGCTTCACCGGCCACCGCGCCGAGGACATCGCCCGGCTGCGCTTCGACGCGGGCAAGCTCCTGGTCCGCATCGACTACGACGACCCGGGCTCGCTGACCACGCTGGAGTCCACCGCGCGGGCGATCGACGCCATGGCGGCCCAACGGCTGCCCCTGTTCGTCGAGCCGTTCATCTCCCGGCGGGTCGACGGCCGGGTCCGCAACGACCTGTCCGCCGAAGCCGTCACCAAGTCGATCGCCATCGCCTCGGGCCTGGGCGGCACCTCCGCCTACACCTGGCTGAAGCTGCCCGTCACCGACGAGCCGGACGACATGGCCGAGGTCCTTCAGACCTCCACGCTGCCCGTCGTCCTGCTCGGCGGCGAGGTGGGCGACGACCAGGAGGGCGCCTACGAACGCTGGCGCAAGGCCCTGCGGCTGCCCACCGTGCAGGGCATGGTGGTCGGACGGTCGCTGCTCTACCCGGCCGGGGGCAGCGTGGAAGAGGCGGTGGACACCGCCGTAGGCCTGTTGTGAACCGGTCCGTGAGTCGCTCCGCTGTGATCCGAAAGGCACACGATGACGTATCACCTCCCCGCGGGTAAGGCACTCGGCGGCCCCTACGCCGTCGACATCACTCCCGAGAAGGCCGGCTGGGGTCACTCCAGCCTGCGCGTCCTGGAGCTGCCGCCGGGCGGCGCGCACTCCTTCGACACCGGCGACAGCGAGTGGATCGTCGTCCCGCTGAGCGGCGGCTGCACGGTCGCCGCGGCGGACGACTTCGGCCAGGAGACGTTCGAACTCCAGGGCCGCGCCGACGTGTTCAGCGGCGTCAGCGACTTCGCGTACGTGCCGCGCGACGCCCGCGCGACGGTGACGTCCACCGGCGGCGGCAGGTTCGCGCTGACCGGCGCGCGCTGCACCCGCCGGCTGCCCGCCCGCTACGGCCCGGCCTCCGAGGTGCCCGTCGAGCTGCGGGGCACCGGGAACTGCTCCCGGCAGGTCAACAACTTCGGCGCGGCCGGGGTCTTCGAGTGCGACAAGCTCATCGCGGTCGAGGTGATCACCCCGGGCGGCAACTGGTCGTCGTTCCCGCCGCACAAGCACGACGAGCACCGGCCCGGCGAGGAGTCCGTGCTGGAGGAGATCTACTACTTCGAGTTCGCCGGGCACGACGGCATCCCCGGCCTCGGCTACCAGCGCGTCTCCCCGTCCGGCCCGGGCCGGGACACCGACGTGCTGGCGGAGGTCCGTGACGGCGACGTCGTCCTCATCCCGGACGGCTGGCACGGTCCGTCGATGGCCACGCCCGGCCACCACATGTACTACCTGAACGTCATGGCGGGCCCGGAGGCCGAGCGAGCCTGGCTGATCTGCGACCACCCCGACCACGCCTGGGTCCGCGACACCTGGCCGGACCAGCTGGTCGACCCCCGGCTCCCCCTCTACACCGCCCCGGAGACCTCCGTATGAGCGCCCCCACCCGCCGACTGACGACCGCCCAGGCGCTGGTGCGGTTCCTGTCCGCCCAGTACACCGAGCGGGACGGCGTGCGCCGCCGGCTGATCGCCGGGACCTGGGGAATCTTCGGCCATGGCAACGTCGCCGGGGTCGGCCAGGCGCTCCTTGAGGCGGGCGAGAATGTCATGCCGTTCCACCAGGGCCGCAACGAGCAGTCCATGGTGCACGCGGCGGTCGGCCACGCCCGGCAGCTGAACCGCCTGTCCGCGCAGGCGGTGACGACCTCGATCGGCCCGGGCGCCACCAACCTGGTCACCGGCGCGGCCCTGGCGACGATCAACCGGCTGCCGGTGCTGCTCCTGCCCGGTGACTACTTCGCCTCGCACGCCCCCGACCCGCTGCTCCAGCAGTTGGAGCACCCCGTCGAGGCCGACGTGTCGGTCAACGACACGCTGCGCCCGGTGTCGAGGTACTTCGACCGGATCACCCGCCCCGAAGCGCTGATCCCCTCGGCGCTCCAGGCGATGCGGGTGCTGGCCGACCCGGCCGAGACCGGCGCCGTCACCCTCGCCCTGCCCCAGGACGTGCAGGCGGAGGCGTACGACTGGCCGGAGGAGTTCTTCGCCGAGCGCGTCTGGTACGTGCGGCGGCCCGCGCCGGACCCGGTGGAGCTCACGGCTGCCGTCGAGGCGATCCGGTCGGCCGAGCGGCCACTGATCGTGGCGGGCGGCGGTGTTCACCACAGCGAGGCCGAGCAGGCCCTGAAGGCGTTCGTGGAGGCCACCGGCATCCCCGTCGCCTCCACCCAGGCCGGCAAGGGCTCGCTGCGCCACGACCACCCCGCCGACCTCGGCGGCATCGGACACACCGGCACCGCGGTCAGCGACCAACTCGCCCGCAGCGCCGACCTCGTGATCGGTGTCGGCACCCGCTACACCGACTTCACCACCGCTTCGGGCACCCTGTTCCAGAACCCGGACGTGCGGTTCCTCAACCTCAACATCACCGGTTTCGACGCGCACAAGCTGGCCGCGCGGACGCTGGTGTGCGACGCAAGGTCCGGCCTGGAGAGGCTGGCCGAGGGGCTGGCCGGGCACCGGGTGCCGGAGGCGTACGAGGCCGAGTACCGCGCCGGCAAGGACCGCTGGGACGAGGTCGTCGAGGCCGCCTACCGGGCCGACGACGACAGCGCGGTGCCGACCCAGACGCAGGTGCTCGGCGCGCTGGACGCGACCGTCGGGGACGACGACGTGGTGATCAACGCCGCCGGTTCGCTCCCCGGCGACCTGCACAAGCTGTGGCGCTCGCGCAGCCCGCGCCAGTACCACCTGGAGTACGGCTACTCCTGCATGGGCTACGAGATCCCGGCCGGCATCGGCGTCCAGCAGGCCGCCCCGGGCACCCCGGTGTGGGCGCTGGTCGGTGACGGCACCTACCTGATGATGCCGACGGAGATCGTCACCGCCGTCCAGGAGGGCCTGCCGGTCAACATCGTCCTGCTGCAGAACCACGGTTACGCCTCCATCGGCGGTCTGTCGCAGGAGACGGGCGGCGAGCGGTTCGGCACCGCCTACCGCTTCCGGGCCGCCGACGGCACCTTCACCGGCGCCCCGCTGCCCGTCGACCTCGCCGCCAACGCGGCCAGTCTCGGCATGGACGTACTGCGCGCCAAGACCGTGCGCGAGCTGCGCGAGGCGCTCGCCGCGGCCCGCGCCTCCGACCGGCCGACGTGCGTCTACGTCGAGACCGACCCGGCGGCCACCGCTCCCCCGGCCGAGGCCTGGTGGGACGTGCCGGTGGCCGAGACCGCCACCCGAAAGGCCGCCGTCGAGGCCCGCGAGCGCTACGACCGCCACGTGGCGGACCGTCGCCACCACCTCTGAACTCCCCCTGAACTAAGGCTCCACGAAAGGCCCTTCGCACCATGAAGACCATCACCCACTGGATCGACGGCAAGCCCGTCGAGAGCGTCTCCGGCCGGTTCGGCCCCGTCTACAACCCGGCGACCGGCGCCCAGGAGAAGCAGGTCGCGTTCGCGTCCGTCGACGAGGTCGATGCCGCGGTCGCCTCAGCCAGGGCCGCCTTCGAGACCTGGGGTGAGTCCTCCCTGGCCAAGCGCACGGCGATCCTGTTCAAGTACCGCGAGCTGCTCGACGCCCACCGCGACGAGATCGCCGAGCTGATCACCGCCGAGCACGGCAAGGTGCACTCCGACGCGCTCGGCGAGGTCGCGCGCGGCATGGAGATCGTGGAGCTGGCGTGCGGGATCTCCGTCCAGCTCAAGGGCGAGCTGTCCACCCAGGTCTCCACCCGGGTGGACGTGGCCTCGATCCGCCAGCCGCTGGGCGTGGTCGCGGGCATCACACCGTTCAACTTCCCGGCGATGGTGCCGATGTGGATGTTCCCGCTGGCGATCGCCTGCGGCAACACGTTCGTGCTGAAGCCCTCGGAGAAGGACCCGTCGGCCTCCCTGCGGCTGGCCGAGCTGGCCACCGAGGCAGGTCTGCCCGAGGGCGTCCTGAACATCGTGCAGGGCGACAAGACGGCCGTCGACCGCCTCCTGGAGCACCCGGACATCGAGGCGGTGTCCTTCGTCGGCTCGACGCCGATCGCCAAGTACATCCAGATGAAGGCCGTCGAGCACGGCAAGCGGGTGCAGGCCCTGGGCGGCGCCAAGAACCACATGCTGGTGCTGCCCGACGCCGACCTGGAACTCGCCGCGGACCAGGCGATCAACGCCGCCTACGGCTCGGCGGGCGAACGCTGCATGGCCGTGTCGGTGGTCGTGGCCGTGGGCGACATCGGCGACGAGCTGGTCGGCAAGATCGCCGAGCGTGCGAAGAAGCTGAGGATCGGCCCCGGCGACGACCCGGCGTCCGAGATGGGTCCGCTGATCACTCGCGAGCACCGCGACAAGGTGGCGTCGTACGTCTCCTCGGCCGCCGAGCAGGGCGCCGAGGTCGTCGTCGACGGCACGGGCTTCTCGGTCGAGGGCCACGAGGACGGCTTCTTCCTCGGCGTCTCCCTGCTGGACCGGGTGCCGCTGACGGCGGACGCGTACCGGGACGAGATCTTCGGCCCGGTGCTCGCGGTCGTACGGGCGCAGACGTACGAGGAGGCCATCGAGCTGATCAACTCCTCACGCTGGGGCAACGGCACCGCGATCTTCACCCGGGACGGCGGCGCGGCCCGCCGCTTCCAGCTGGAGGTCAAGGCGGGCATGGTCGGCGTCAACGTGCCGATCCCGGTCCCCGTCGGCTACCACTCCTTCGGCGGCTGGAAGGACTCCCTCTTCGGCGACCTGCACATCTACGGCAACGACGGCATCGCCTTCTACACCCAGGGCAAGGTCATCACCACCCGCTGGCCCGACCCGTCCGACGGTGGCATCAACCTCGGTTTCCCGAGCAACTCCTGACACCCGTAAGGGGGTTCATCCATGGCGAAGTCCGGTGACCGGGCCCGCACCACGGCCGCTTTGGCGCTCGGCGCACTGGACTTCACCCTGGACCGGAGCAGCCCCGTACCGCTCTACCACCAGCTCGCGCAGCAGCTGGAGGCGGCGATCGAGCGCGGGGTCCTCGCCCCGGGGAACCTCCTGGGCAACGAGGTGGACCTGTCGGTCCGCCTCGGCCTGTCCCGCCCCACCGTCCGCCAGGCCATCCAGTCCCTCGTCGACAAGGGCCTGCTGGTCCGGCGGCGCGGCGTGGGCACGCAGGTGGTGCACAGCCAGGTGAAGCGCCCGCTGGAACTGAGCAGCCTCTACGACGACCTGGAGGCGGCCGGGCAGGGGCCGACCACCGAGGTCGTGCGCAACGACATCCTCCCGGCCGCCTGCGACGTGGCCGCCGCCCTGGGTGTGCCGGAGGGCGGCGAGGTGACCGTCCTGGACCGGCTGCGCCGCACCCACGGCAGGCCGGTGGCACTGCTGCGCAACTACCTTCCGGCGTCCCTGCTGGACCTCGACAGCACCCGCCTGGAGTCGACCGGCCTGTACCGCGTGATGCGCTCGGCGGGCATCACCCTGCACAGCGCCCGCCAGACCGTCGGCGCCCGCGCGGCCACGGCGGGCGAGGCGTCCCGCCTGGACGAGGAGGAGGGGGCGGCGCTGCTCACGATGCAGCGCACGGCGTACGACGACACCGGGCGCCCGGTCGAGTACGGAACGCACATCTACCGGGCCTCGCACTACTCGTTCGACTTCCAGTTGCTGGTGCGGCCCTGATCCCGCCCCGGAGCCGGGTGCAGGGCGGCCCGCAGGGCCTCGCGGCCGGGCCGGACGCCCCGCTCGGCAGGTTCACGAGCGGCGCCCCCTGCGCAGCATCCGGCTGAACGGCGTGTCCGGCCGCTCCAGGCGCTCGCCGTCCAGCGTGATGTCGACGACCTCGTTGAAGAAGGCGACACGCCCCCGGATCGCCGCCACGGCGGGCAACGGCTCGGGATAGGTCCACACGAGGTTGGGCGGCACATCGGCCGCGCCGCGCCAGGACCAGTAGGAGGCGGTGCCCTTGTAGGGGCATCCGGTGTGGTGGTCGGTGGTGTCGAACAGGTCGAGTCGGACGTCCTCGCGGGGGAGGTAGTACCGGGTCGGCAGGGACGTCTCGAAGAGCAGGACGGGGGCATGGCTGTCGGCGACGACCTGCCCCTCGATCTCGACCTGCACGTGCCGGCTGCTCGGCAGCGCGTCGACGCGTTTGTGCGGGTCACGGGGGTGGATGAAGATCTCCTCGTCCTCCTCGTACCAGTGGTCGAGGCCCGTGTCGGTGCGCAGGAACCATTCGAAGGCGATGTGGCCGGCCAGGTCGTCGACGGGGAACGTCCAGGCGGCGTTCTCGCGCACCTCGCCGTCGGCGTCGAGGTCGTAGAAGACCCGGGAGCCGGTGTGGGCGCCTATGGGCGGGCTCTCGGCCGGGCGGAGCAGGTCGGTGCGGACGTCCTCCTTCGGGAAGGCGTACTGCGGCACGGGCAGGTGGGGCTCCCAGACGAGCACCGGGTGCCGGCTGTCGACGACGGTGACGTCGCCTTTGCGGCCGCGCACCCAGCGCTCGCTGGGCTCCCACATGAGGCCTTCCGGGGTGGTCCTGATCGAGCGGGCGGCGGGGTGGGCCGGGTGGGTGGTCATGGCCGGTGCTCCCTTTGGAGGTCCGGATGCCGTTGCTCTTCCACGGTCCCACGGTGTCAGTGCACCGCGTCCAGCCGGGCGCGCTGCTCGGGGGTCAGTTCGAGGTCCACCGCGGCCAGGTTCTCCTCGAGCTGGGCCACCGAGGAGACCCCGGCCAGCGGCACGACGGGCAGGTCGCCGCCGATCTGCCAGGCCAGCACGACCTGGTTGACGGTCGCGCCCGTCTCCCGGGCCACGTCCCGCAGCACCGCGAGCCGGGCCGGGGTGCCCGGGTGGTCGAACTCGGCGGGCATGCGTGCGGGGCGGGTGTAGGCGCCCCTCAGCAGCGGCGAGTACGCGACCAGGGTCAGGCCGGGCTCGGCCTTCAGGTAGCCGATCAGGTCAGGGCCGGCGTAGCCGAGGCTGCCGTCCGGGAAGAGGCCGCTGGGGACGTCGGCGCGGGGGCGCAGGTGGGTGTGGGCGTACTGGAGGACCTCGTAGCCGGGAAGTCCGGCCGCGGCGGCGAGGGCCCGGGCCCGCTCGACGCGCCACACGGCGTGGTTGCTCACGCCGAGCAGTCCGACGGTGCCCTCGGCGACCAGGGCGGCGAAGGCCTCGACGGTTTCCTGCGGCTCGACGGTGTGGTCCTCGATGTGCGCGTACAGCAGATCGAGGGTGCTGACGCCGAGCCGCTCGCGGCTGCGGTCGGCGGACTCGCGGATCACCTTCGCGGACAGGCCCTCGGGGTTGTCGACGAAGCCGGTGCCGGGCGCCAGGGGCCGGGCGCCGAGTTTGGTCGCGATGACGATCTCGTCGCCGATGCCGCGGCTGCGCCGCCAGCGGCCGAGGAGTTCCTCGCTCTGGCCGCCCTGACTGCCGTCGGCCCAGAAGGCGTAGTTGTCGGACGTGTCGATGAAGTTCCCGCCGGCTTCGACGTAGCGGTCGAGCAGGGCGAAGGACGTCGTCTCGTCCGTCACCGAGCCGAACAGCATCGCGCCGAGCGCGAGAACGCTCACCTCGCGGCGGGTCGTGGGGTCCGTGCCGATCGTGCGGTACTTCATGGGCGTCGCTCCCTCCGGTGCTCCGGGTCTCGGGGCACGTCGGGGAGTCTTCAGCTTGGAGTGCTCTCGAGGTCAAGGGCGTATGCGGCACTCGTCGGTACCGGTCATACACACGGCGAAGGGCCCCGCAGGCTTCGGCCTGCGGGGCCCTTCGCGCTCAGCGCCTTCGTGGATCAGGCCGGGTCGAGGTAGGAGATGCTGACCCATCCCCACTTGCCGGCGTTGGCGCCGGTGAGGACCTTGCCGTAAAGCCAATTGTCCTTGGTGCAATCGGGGTCGATTTTCGTGCCCTTGCCGAGGAAGCCCAGGCTGGCGTAGCTCGTGCTCGGACCGTTCCTCAGGTTGATACCGGTCGTGGTCTTCGCCGTCACAAGCCCTGATCCGTCACCGGTACACGCGGACGATCCCACGGCGCTGGCCGGACCGGCGACGGCCACCGTGGTGGCTATGCCTCCGGCCACCACGAGAGCAGCGGTGGTGATTCCCACCGCTGCTTTCTTGAGCCTTCGCACCGCACTGTTTGCTGCGGACGTCATAAGAGTCTCTCCCGTAAGTCACAAGCTGCTGTGCAGCCTTGCCGCATGACCATCGGCGGCCGGGCACCCCACCCAGGCGGAGTGGCAAAGTGCGGCGAAGGGCGCCAGGAACGCAAAAGGCGGTGCGCCGATCACTGGTTGCCGAGCAGGTCGGAGTCCGTCCCGAGATCGCCAAGCGGGGCAGCTGCGTCCTGAGAATCAAACCATGCGCAGTGTTTGCTGACAACCTGGAGTGTGACGCGCAATGACTGCGCATGACGGCGTACATCAGCCCAGGACGGACCGAGGTGCCTGGCGGCGGATATGACCCGCTGAGTGCGGGGCATGGCGGAAACGCCGGACCAGCCGGCCACCTGGACTCCGGGCGGCCGTCACTCCGGGGGCCGGGGAGGGACCTTTATCTCCCGGGGCCCGGCATCTCACCCAAGCCCGCCAGCTCGGAGTCGTTGAAGAGCGTGAGACCGCGCTCCACGGAGACGTCCAGCCGCATCATCGTCTCCGGCGTGGCAACCGCCCTGACCATCAGCCGGTTCAGCTTGGCGATCTCCCCCGGCAGCTGCTCGTAGTCGTGGCGGCAACGGGCGTCGGCGCCCGTGTAGCCGTCGACCCAGACGGTGGCCACATCCTGCGGAACCACACCCGGCAGGAGTTCCCCGAGCTCGCCCGCCTCCGTCAGCCAGCCGTCGACCACGGGGATGTACCCCTTCCACAGGAAGCCGTAGAGCGGGTGCCCCTGCTCCAAGGCGATCCGCAGGGCAGCCCGGACCACGGTCACCCGGGGCGAGGCCGCCGCGAGGAGCATCGAGGCGTCGATCACGGCCTGGAGTCGGGGCAGGACCGCCTGCGGCAGGAAGTCCATGACGAAGGACTCACTGACCACCGCGTGGGCCACACGTTCCTTCGCGTTGGCGCCGTCACCGGTGCGGAAGTGGTGGTAGAACGCACCCCTTCCCACGCCCGACTCCTTGACGATGTCCTGGACATCGGTGCCGAGGTAACCACGCTCCGCGAAGAGACGGGCGCCCGCGTCGAGGATCTTGTCCCTCGTCGCCCTACCGCGCGACGTGACCGGTTGTCTCAGCACCTGCGTGCCTCCTGTTCGTCTCCCGGGCCGGCACCCGGCGCCGTCTACGGCCCGTGCGGATGATCAGCGACGTTAGCCGGACCGGCGGCCCGACCACCACCCGCCGATGACCTTCCGGTGGGGCTGTCAAGCCCCTTCCCTGAAACCTGCACAGAGTTTGCTCGTGTCGCCACTTTATGCGGATTCGAGGCGGAGCGTCGTGTCCGAGGCGCGGCACCGTCTTGGTACATGGGCGATGTTTGCTGTCGGCCGGGGTCCGGCCGCACGAGAATTCCGGCCTGTCGGCGGCGCGTGAAGGACGCCGGTCCGCGACCGCCCCCAAGAATCAGCAAGGGCCGGTTTCGAAGGCATTCGAAACCGGCCCTTGCACTCGTCACTCCACTGGTCGGCTTGGAGTTGCACGCCGTGGATGAACACGCAGGGCTCTACCGTCACTCGATCGGCGAAAGCCACACCGTGGCCCTCGGCCGTACGACAGGCTGATGCGGTATGCATCCGACATCCCGAGGGCAGGAGCGCACGAGCGTGTCCGCGAGCGCTGCATCACAGAGCGAGGGATCCCTTCCGACGGCCTGCGACGTTCCGCTCGGCCCCCTGGCTGGGATGGACGTACCGCTGTGGAAGGCAGCTACCGGTGCAGTGCTCCACCTGTCGGCCGACTGCAGGGCGTTCCGGGTACCTCCGCAGCGAGCCAGTGTCAGTCTGCGCGTTCCGGACCGCGGCAGCATGGCCGATGTTCCCGAGCGTGGAGGCTGCCAGAGCTGCCCCAACCCGTTTCCGGACTACTACACCGAGGCACGCCACCTGGTCTCACGCATGGAGGAGCTCGGCAAACTGGCCGATCGCCTCAAAGCCGGACACGACCTGGGAGCCTACTGCGGGGTACTCACGTTCGGGATGCACGGGCCGGGTGGGCGTCACCCGATTGTCCGCCGAAGCAACCACCTGGGAGCTCGCGAAGAAGTCCTCTGGATCCATCGGCACCCTTGTCCTAGGCCAACCCTTCGCTCATGCTCGGCGCCCCCCACTGCCTGCGAGCCCTCGCTGCCCAGCCACTGGCATTCGGCTTCCCGAAGCCGGGCAGCGCCTGCGAGTATCCGTTCACGGAAGAGCCGTTCAACAGCAGACGGTACGGCGTCACCAACCCCTCGATCAGTACGCATGGACCCGGCGTGCCCCGGTGCGCGCTCATGCGCTCCCTGCCGCGCCAGGGCTCACTAGGCCATCCTGGTGACATGGCGACCCTCCCGAAGGCTCCATGCCCCTCTTGCTCCGTTCCGCACGCCTTGCTGCCTACCAAACGGATCGGGTACGGATCGGTCAAGGACCACAAGACCGAGCCCCGGGCACTGGTGCTTTGTCCGGGCAGCATGGTCCACGTCGCTTACGCCGAGGCGCGAGCGTGGCAGCTCGAGTTCGAGCGCGCACAGCAGGAGGCAGCGGCACCGGCCGCGGCGGAAGAAAGGCTCTTCGAGGGATGAGGACCGGACAGTCCCACCCATGCAACTCATCACAGAACAACAAGGGGCTCGCGAAAGCCACGAACGACGGCGCCTGCCGTGGGTGAACTGGAGGCGTCGCTGAATGGCACTGCTCAACCTGAGCGTCGGGGCGCCGGCGCTCAACCTGAGCGTCGGGTCGCCGGGGCCGTTGTGGTACATGAGGGTCGCGTACTGCTCGTACGGCGACGAGTGGCAGAGGGCCAGCTCTCATGGCAGTTCCCGGCGGGCAAAGTCGAACCGGGCGAGTCCTGCGAGGAAGCGGCAGTCCGCGAGACGAAGGAGGAGGCCGGCCTGGACGTGGTCGCCGTTGTTCGGCTGGGCGAGCGGGTCCATCCAATCACCGGTCGGCAAGTGTCGTACACGGCCTGCGAGGTGGTCGGCGGGACCGCGCCTGTGGCGGACGCTGATGAAGTCGCCGAGATCGCCTGGGTCACCCTGTCGGAGATCCCGCAGTACATCCCGTACGGACTCTTCAAGCCCGTCCAGCGACACCTGGACGTCCTCCTTCGATGTTGACCACGGCTACCAAGACGCGCGTTACAACCGCTGCGAGGGCCGGGCAGCGGCCAGGCGCAGGGCCCGTCCCGCGAG
The DNA here is from genome assembly GCF_007655005.1 of Streptomyces tibetensis. Lineage (GTDB taxonomy): Bacteria > Actinomycetota > Actinomycetes > Streptomycetales > Streptomycetaceae > Streptomyces > Streptomyces tibetensis. The sequence continues at coordinate 150,533 of NZ_SZVW01000008.1, read as the reverse complement.
TGCGGCAGACCATCATCCTGCCCGCTGCCACCGACACCCCCTGCTCGTCGTCGCACTCTGATCGTCACGTTTGCGCGCGGGGGTGGGTTGTCAGGTACCTCGACCGACGGAACACGGTCACGCGGTCCACCCTGCCCTGACCGCACTCAACCTCGCCCGGGCGCAGAGAAAGCCTGCCCGGCCCGCCCGTCGCAGGAACGGTGGCGGAGCACGGCGTCCTCGACGGTCGCGCACGTGCCCTGCTGGGTCACGATCTCGAAGCGCGGAGGGGCAGCCTGCTGAGCGGCGCCGGCGGATACCGGTGCCGCCGTGGCCGCAGGAGCTGCCGGAGAAAGGACCGCCTCCGCGCTCCGAGCGCTGCGGACAGGAGAACCGTGAATGCGAAAAGGCGTCAACGGGCCGCCGCGCGCGTCAGCGCACGCTGTGGGCCGTCAACCGGTACCGATCGCCACCCCGGCGTACGCCACCGCCGTCAGGGCAAGGACGACGGCGGGCAGGGCACGCACGGGCGGGTCGCCGTGGCGCAGGTGGACCACCGCCGCCCCGGTCATCAGCAGCGCCAGCCCGGTCGCGGCGGTCACCCCCAGTGGGGCGGAAGCCAGTCCGAGCACCAGTCCGACGGCTCCAGCCACTTCCAGGGCGCCGACGACGCGGAGAGGCCCGGCGACATGCCGAGGTGTGCTGCCGCCTGGCGCATGAACGGCACCGCGGCGATCTTCGCCGCTCCCAGTGACAGGAAGACCAGAGTCAGGACAACGGCGAGGGTGATCTGCGCGGTTGTCACGACGACCGGCCCCGGCGTTCGGCGCCCAGGTGGGCGAAGTAATGGATGAGGTCAGGGGCGTCCACGGCCGCAAGGTTGACGACCTGCTCGACCGGGGCGCCCTGAAGGAGGCGCTTGACGGGGACTTCGAGTTTCTTGCCGGTGCGGGTGTGCGGGATGCCGGGGACTTCGAGGATCTCGTCCGGGACGTGGCGGGGTGAAGCCCCGGTCCGGATCGCCTCCTTGATCTTCTTGCGGAGCGGGTCGTCCAAGGTCACGCCGGCGGCGAGGACCACGAACAGCGGCATCCAGTAGCCGCCGTCGGGTTCTTCCGCGCCGATGACGAGGGCCTCGGTGATCTCGGGGAGGCGTTCGACGACGTCGTGGATGTCGGCGCTGCCCAGGCGTACGCCGTTGCGGTTCAGGGTGCTGTCGGAGCGGCCGTGGACGATCACCGAGCCGTGTCCCGTGACTGTGATCCAGTCGCCGTGCCGCCAGACGCCGGGGTGGGAGGAGAAGTAGGCGTCGCGGTAGCGGGTGCCGTCGGGGTCGTTCCAGAAGTACAGCGGCATGGACGGCATCGGGCGGGTGACGACCAGCTCCCCGACCTGGTCCACGATCGGGAGGCCCTCGCTGTCGTAGGCGGCCAGGGCCACGCCGAGGTGGGGTGCTGACAGCTCTCCTGCCCAGACCGGTGTGTTGGGGGCGCTGCCGGCGAAGGCGGAGACGACGTCCGTGCCGCCACTGATGGAAGCGAGCAGGACGTGGTCGCCGACGTGGTGGCGGACCCAGGGGTAGGCGGAGGCCGGCAGGGCGGAGCCGGTGCAGCCGACTACGCGGATCGACGACAGGTCGTGCGCCGAGGGGTCGATGCCGTACTTGGCCATGCCCAGCAGGTACTGGGGGCTGGTGCCGAAGACGGTCACCTGGTGGCGCGCGGCCAGCTCCCATAGGACGTCGAGCTTGGCGAAGGGCGCCGGGCTGCCGTCGTAGGTGCACGTGGTGGCGCCGGTGAGCAGAGTGGAGGCGACCAGGTTCCACATCATCCAGTGGGTGGTGGTGTACCAGAGCAGCCGGTCGCCGGGGCCGAGGTCGGAGTGCAGTCCGAGGGTCTTGAGATGTTCGAGCAGGACACCGCCATGACCGTGGACGATGCCCTTGGGCAGGCCGGTGGTGCCCGAGGAGAACACGACCCACAGCGGGTGGTCGAAGGGCACGGGCGTGCAGGCGAATTCCTCGGTGCGGGTGGCGGCGTCCTCCCACGGCACCACCAGCGACGGGTACGCATGTGGCGGCCACGGCAGGCCCACGTGGTCCACGAGCACGGTTGCCTTCAATGTCGGCAGCGCGCCGGCGAGTTCGAGGGTGGCGTCGCGGCGGTCGTGGGTGGTGCCGTTGAAGAGGTAGCCGTCGGCGGAGATCAGGACGGTGGGTTCGAGCTGGGCGAAGCGGTCGGCGGCGGCCTTGGGGGCGTAGTCCTGCCCGCAGACCGACCACACCGCGCCAAGGCTCGCGGCGGCGAGGAAGGCGACGATCGCGTGCGGGGCGTTGGGCAGGTAGCCGACGACTCGGTCCCCGTTGCCGACGCCCAGGTCGCGGAGGGTGGCGGCGACGGAGGCGACTTGGGCGCGCAGCCGGTTGCCGGTCACCTCGTGGCTGGAGCCGTTCTCGTCGAGGGCGATGATCGCCACGGTGTCGTCGGTGAGGTTGCGCAGGGCGTGGTGGGTGTAGTTGAGGGTGGCGCCGGGGAACCAGAGGGCGCCCGGCATCCGCTCCTCGGCCAATACCTGCTCGTATGGGGTGTCCGTGTCGATGCCGAAGTACTCCCACACCGCGCCCCAGAAGCCTTCCAGGTCGGTGACCGACCAGTGGTGCAGGGCGGCGTAGTCGGTGCCGTCGAGCCCGGAGTGGCGGGCGAAGTCCATGATGCGGCTGTCGGCGACGGCCTGCGGATCGGGCGTCGTGAAGGGTTCCGGGTACGGCCTGGTCATCGTGTGGCGCTCCTCAGCAGGCTTTTGTCGACGGTCCGTGGGGAAGGGTGGGGGCTGCGCGTGGTGTGCAGGAGAGACGCCCAGGCGGCGGTGTCCGTGAAGTCGTGCCTCCTGGCCGGGACGACGTCCATGACGACGTGGTCGGGGCGCAGCAGGACGGCGTCCGCCCGGCCGGCGCGCAGCCAGGCGGCGAGGGTGCCGTCGTCACGGAGGTCTGTCACGGGGATCGCCGGGACGCCGAGCCCGTGGGCGAGGGCGCGCAGCGAGGGCCAGGGATCGGCGGCGGTCAGGACGGTGAAGGTGTCGCCGAGCAGTTCGTCGAGGCGGCTGCGTCGGCCGTCGAGTCCCACCCATGGTTGGGGGCAGTGGGTGCCCACAAGACCCTTGCGGGTGCGGCGCCGCACGAGGGGCCCGGCGGTCAGGGGTGGGCTGAGGTCGCGGCCGGCCGCCGCGGTGAGGCCGGGTATGCGGCAGGCGGCGGCCAGGAGCGTGCGGCGCAGTGCGGCGGCGCCGTCCTGGCCGCCGGTCATGGCCCAGCCCATGGCGACCGCGAGCCGGATCACATGCCGGGCGTGCGGCTTGCGCTCGCTCTCGTATGTGTCCAGCAGCCGCTCGTCGCCGCCCTGCTGGAGGACTCGGGCGAGCTTCCAGGTGAGGTTGTAGGCGTCCCGTAGGCCCGAGCAGAGTCCCTGCCCGATGAACGGCGGGGTGAGGTGGGCGGCGTCGCCGAGGAGGAAGACCCGTCCGCTGCGCCACCGGTCGGCCACCCGGGCCCGGAAGGTGTACTGCGTCTCCCGTACGACTTCGAAGTCCCCGTCGTACGAGGGCGGCAACCACGGGGCGATCAGCTCGCGGACCGGTTCCTGCTCGTCTTGCAGCCGGAACTCCCAGCGGTAGCGGTCCTCACCGATGCGCATGAACGTCGCCGGCCGGTGCGGGTCGCAGACCTGGTCGACGCCTTCCCAGCAGCGGACGTCGGCCTTCGTGCGGACGTCGATGACGGTCCAGCGTTCCTCGAAGCGCAGGTCCTCCCATTCGGCGCCGATGTCGGCACGGGTGAGGCTGCCCGCGCCATCGCAGCCGAGGACCGCCTCGGCCCACAGATGATGCTCACCGTCGGCGTCGCGGTAGGTCACGCGTACGGGCCCCGCGGTGTCCGGAGCGACGCCGGTGACCTCGACGCCGCCCCGCAGTTCGCACTCCGGGCGGCGGGCCAGGGCGTCGCGCAGCAGTCGCTCCAGCTCGGGCTGGTCGAACATGCTGGTCTGCGGGTAGCCGTGATGGCCGTGCTCGGAGCGTCGGAACTCGGCCATGACCCGGTGCCGGGCGTCCAGCAGCCGAAGTCCGTTCGCGGGGCGGGCGATCGCGGCGAACTCCTCGCCTACGCCCGCGGCCTGAAGGATGCGGCGCACCTCGTCGTCGGTGGCGACGGCGCGCGGGAGCGGGTAGACGTCCTGGTGGCGTTCGAGGACGACGGTGCGAATACCGCGCCGGGCAAGGAGGAGGGCGGCGGTCACGCCCACCGGCCCGGCGCCGATGATCACGACGGGTGCGTGGTCGCTCTGTGCCGGCCCGGACGCGGTGTCCCGGGGTCCGGCCTGGTCGGCGGTCATGTGCGGCTCACCTCGGGTCCTACTTCGCGTCCGTGACGGGCGTGCACTGCTCGCCGAGGTCGATCCGCCCGTCCGCGGTCGAGATCGTCGCCGTGATCACGTCACCCGTGTGCAGGTAGTGCGGGTTACGGGCCTGGCTCTTGAAGAACGCCTTCCATTTCACGGCGGGCGGCAGCAGCGCGCCGATCTTCTCGACCGCCTTGGGCGGGGCCTTGAGGGCCGTGCCGCCGGGGGTTCCGGTGAGCAGCAGGTCGCCGGGGTCGAGGGTCTGGAAGCGGGCCAGCAAGGTCAGCGCCTGTGCCGGGCGGACGATCATGTCGGCGAGGGTGCGGTCCTGACGCAGCTCGCCGTTGACCGACAGCTTCAGCCTCAGATCGAGAAGGTGGGCGAAGTCCTCGGGCTCCAGCAGCGCCAGGTAGGGGCCGGTCGGTGTGAAGGTCGGGTACGACTTGCTCTCGTAGAACTGCGTCTTGGTCAGCTGCACCTCACGGGCGCTGACGTCGTTCGTGATCACCAGCCCGGCGACATACGCGGGCAGGTCACGCTCCTCGACCACGGTGCCGACGGGCAGGGGTGCGCCCATGACGAGCCCGAGCTCGATCTCGTAGTCGAGGAACTTCACGTGCGACGGGCGGACGACGGCCTCGGCCGGGCCGCTCACCGACCCGGACGCCTTGCGGAAGAAGGCGGGCGGGATGTCGCCGGTGAAGCCCGAGTCGCGGGCGTGGCTGCGGTAGTTGACCATCTGGGCGACCACCCGGCAGGGGGTGGTGACCGGCGAGAGGGCCACTAGATCGGCGACGGGCGTGCCCGCCTCCCCGGAGAGGGCGGCCTCTCGTACGGCCGCCCGGTCGGCGATCAGTTCGGCGGTGGTGGCGGCCTTGGTGTCAACGGGGACGGCCCGGTCGCCGCGGAAAACCCACCAGCCATCGGCGGTGCGCAGGACGTTGGTGCTCATGTCAGTACCTTCGTGAAGGGGTTGGGGTTCAGGACTTGGCGGCTTTGAGCAGGCCCAGCAGGCGTGCCGGGTCCATCTCGTTGTCGCCTCGCAGGGCTTCGATGACGTCACGGACCCGCTGTGGGGAGGGGCTGGCGCCGAGGAAGTCACGGGTGGCAGGAGGTCCCCACTGGGCGAGGCCGGTGGTCGACATGGGTGCCCAGCCGGGCTCCAGGTCGCAGGAGAACAGGTCGCCGTCGGCGAAGTGCTCCAGCATGAAGTGGTCGGGGTCGCGCCAGTAGTCGAAGAGCTGGCTGCCCTGGATGTGCCGGCCGATGCCCCAGCTGCGCTGGTAGCCACGCTCGGCCAGGTACTCGCCGCCGGCCGCGATCGAGTCGAGGTCGGTCACCTGGTAGGCGGAGTGGACGTAGCCGTTGCCCGGGCCCAGGTGCATGGCCAGCGTGTGGTGGTCAACGGCCCGGCTGCCCTGGTCACAGCGGATGAACGCCATCGTCGGCCCACGGCCGCGCTGGCCGTCAAGGAACAGGAAGTCGGACACGATCATCCCGAGGGTGTCCAGGTACCAGTCCAGGGCGCGCCCGAACACCCTTGTCTCCAGGACTACATGGCCCAGACGCTGGATGCGGGAGGGTTCACGCGGGGGGCGCTGGGTGACGTTCGTGCGACGGTGATCGGTGCCGAAGTTGAGCAGCAGCGGCTGCTGCTCGGGCAGCGCCGGCAGTTCCTCCAAGCAGTGCACGACCCGGACCGGGAAGCCGGAGGGGTCGAGCAGGTCGACCACCTTGCCGCCGCCGGGCACGTCGGCGTCTCGTACGGATGTGCCCGTGGCGCGGGCCAGCCGGTCCAGGTCGGCCCGCTCGGCGGCGCGGAACGCCGGGCCGATGAAACGGGAGGTCCGGCCGCGCCGGATCACCATGCACGGCGAGCCGGCGTAGGTGCCCCGCAGCCACAGCTCGCTCTCGCTCCGGGCGGCGATACCGAAGCCGAAGTCCCGGGCGAAGACCTCGGCCCGGTCCAGATCGGGCTTCTCGAACTCCAGCCAGGCCAGGTCGGCCGCCTTGATCACGGGGTTCCGGGAGCGCCCGGGATGTTCGCCGCGCAGGGCGCCCTGCGCGCTGTGGAGGTCCTGATGGGCCGTCCTGACGTCCGGGACGCCGACTGCGTTGACGCGGGTTTCGGACATGGTGCCCTCCAAGCAACATTGCCGTAGTGAGGAAATCATCAAGTGTGACAGTTCTATCGTCAAGGTGTTCACGGCAGGAAATGATGGATTCATCAGGACTGCGATGGTCATCGCCTCGGCGGTTAGAATCTGGGCATGCCTACGTCAGCCCCGACCAATAACCGATTCGAGCGGCGTCGCGCCGAGACCCGCGGGGCTCTTGTCCGCGCGGCTCGCCAGATACTCGCCGAGAACGGGGACACCAGCGCCAGCATCCAGGCGATTGCCGAGCGCGCCGACGTCGGCTTCGGCTCGTTCTACAACCACTTCGATTCGAAGACGGAGCTGTTCGAGGCCGCCGTCCGGGACGCGCTGGAGGAGTTCGGCCAGACCTTCGACGAGCGCCTGGCCGGCATCGACGACCCCGCGGAGCTCGTCGCGACGGGCTTCCGGCTCAGCGCCCGCATGGCCGAGTCGCACCCGGAGCTGATGCAGGTGCTGCGCCGCCGGGGCCTGGGTCACATCCACTCGGACAACGGCCTGGCCCGGCGGGCCCTGCGGGACGTCGAGGTGGGTATGGCCTCCGGCCGCTTCACCCCCGTCGACCCGACGGTCGCCCTGTCCGCACTGGGTGGAACCCTGCTGTCCCTGGTGGAGCTGAGGTTCGCCCGCCCCGATGTGGACGGCGACGACGCCGCGGTGAACCTCGCCGAGATGGTCCTGCGCATGCTGGGCGTCCCGCCGGACGACGCCCACGAGGTCGCTCGCCGTCCCCTCCCCGACCTCGCCTGACCGACCACCGACGCCCCACTCCTCACGCGGTGGACGACGAGCTCGGACGGAAGGTGACCGAGCGGCCGGTGAAGTGGGCATCGATCCCGTTCTCTGCGGTGGTGACCGAGCGCAGGTGCAGCCCTTCGGGGACGTTCTCCAGCGGGACGGGCTCTTTCAGGGCCTTGTCGAGCAGCGCTCTCAAGGGCGGGATGAGCTCGCCCTGGACCGTGCGGACGTCCGTGAAGGCGATGCGGTTGCCCTTCGCCGCGGAGACGGCCGCACTCACGGTCACGTCGCCGGCGAGCGGCAGACCGGCTGTCGCGTGGATCCGGCCCGGCTCGTCACCTCTCGACACGCCCACGCCGGGCGCGGCCGACACGTCCTCGTACGACAGGAACGCGGTCGCGTCGACGCTGCGGGCATGAGCCTCGTCGGTCCTGCCCGAGGTCTTCAGACCGTCGAGGCCGACCGTCAGCTTCGTCACCGGCAGGGGCCGTGTCGAGCCGTCGGCAGGTATGCCGTGGGCGGTGAGGTCGACGTGGCTCAGGCTGCCCTCGGCCAGCTGTGTCAGCACGGGGAAGCCGCTGACGTGCACTGAAGGCCGATCAGCGGTTCCCATGCCGTCCTGGAACGTCTTGGCCGTACGGCTCTCCACACGGGCCGCGGCGACCCGGTCGACCACGACGGCACCGATCAGCAACGGCACGAGGGACACTGCGGCAATGATCCGGCGCCGCCTCCTCGGGGCCGGTGGGCTCGCGTACACGGCGGCGCCGCTGCAGTAGGGATCGCCGACGAGTTGGTCATCGGGCTGGGACTAGTACATGAGTGTCCTCTCCGGGAAGTGCTCGGAATGTGCGCCTGAGGGCTAGGCCCGAAGGGACTCGGGCCGGCCGAGCCCTCGGACGCAGGTGATGGCACGGTCGCCGTCCACTCCCACGGCGATCAGAGCGGCGGTCGTGGTGCGTGTGCCGTCGTCGGTCCAGGTCCCGGCGTTCACGCACTCCAGGAGCCCCAGCAGGTGTCCCTCCAGTGCCCGGCTCAGAGGGCCGGGCGGAACGCTTGCGTGGAAGGCTCCCTGCCGCTGTCCCCGGGCGATGATCGCCGCCGCCGCTTCGCGGGCGGGGGCGAGAACCTCGTCGACCCGCCCGACCCCGAGGTCCTGCGGGGCGAGGCGGAGCAGCATGCGGTAGCGGTCACCGACGGGCCACACAGCAAGGACGAAGCGCGCCAGCGCGGTGACGGCGTCCGGCGCGGGGATCCCCGGTGCCGCGAGCGCCTGCCGCAGCGCATGCGCAGCCTCCACCACCAGCCCCTCCACAAGCGCGGCCCTGCCGCTGAAGTGGCCGTAGACCGTGCGACGCACCACGCCCGCCGCTTCGGCGATGTCACCCAGGCTGCTCTCGGGATCGCGGCCGAGTTCATGCCTGGCCGCCTCGAGGATGCGGGCCCTCGTGAGACGGGTCCGGCTGCGCCCTGATGCGTCTGTGACGTGTGCGCGGGTCATGTCGGAACCTCCGGTCGACGGGGCGGGGGCAGCTCGATAGTTGCACACCGATGGGCAATAAACTAGTCTGCACATCAATGGGCAATTAACTGCTCGCGGTGCCTCGCCGGTCCACGGCCACGGCCGCCCTTCACACCCCATCCGCGAACCCCGAAGCCTCAGCTTCGCCTCCTGTCGAGGAGCTTTTTGATGCCGCTCTTTGCGAATACGCCTGCCGAGAAGATGACCGGGCCCTATCCACGGCGCTGGTGGGCCCTGCTGGTGCTCTGCCTGAGCCTGCTGATCGTCGTCATGGCGAACACGTCGCTCGTCGTGGCTGCGCCGGACCTGACCAAGGACCTGGGGCTGTCCAGCAGTGACCTGCAGTGGGTCATCGACGGCTACACCGTCCCGTACGCCGCGCTGATGCTCGTTCTGGGCGCGATCGGCGACAAATACAGCCGCCGCGGCGCACTCATCCTGGGCCTGTTGATCTTCGCGGGCGGTTCGGTGATGGGCGGCCTGGTCGACGAGACCAACCTGGTCATCATCTCCCGCGCGATCATGGGCGTCGGTGCCGCCGTCGTCATGCCGGCCACCCTGTCGCTGCTGGTCGCGATCTTCCCCAGGGCGGAGCGCGCCAAGGCCATCACGGCCTGGAGCGCCACGTCCGGTCTCGCCATCGCCGCCGGCCCGGTGGCCGCCGGCTGGCTGCTGGAGGACCACGCCTGGGGTTCCACCTTCCTCATGAACGTCCCCCTCGCGGTCCTCGGCGTCATCGGCGCACTGCTCCTGGTTCCGCCGTCCAAGGCGGAGGGCATGGGCCGGATCGACTACATCGGCGGGCTGCTCTCGATCGTCTCCGTCGGCAGCCTGGTCTACGCGACCATCGAGGGCCCGCACTTCGGTTGGGGCATCGGCCCGATCACCGCGGCCGTCATTGCCGCTGTCGGCCTGCTGGCCTTCGTCGCCTGGGAGTTGAAGCACCCGAACCCGATGCTGGACGTGCGCAAGTTCACCGAGCGCCCCTTCAGCGGCTCGATGCTCGCTGTGCTGTTCTTCTTCTTCGGCACCTTCGGTTCGATCTACTACTCCACCCAATTCTTGCAGTTCGTTCTCGGCTACAACGCCCTGGAGACCGGCATACGCTTGCTGCCGCTGGCCGGAGCCGTCTTCGTCGGCGCCGCGGTCACAGGCAAGCTGGCCCCGAAGCTGGGTGTGAAGCTGGTCGTGGGCGCCGGCATGGTGATCGGCACGGCGGGCGTCTTCCTGCTCACGCAGATCGAGTCGGGCTCGGCCTACACAGACTTCCTGACGCCCCTGCTGATGCTCGGCTTCGCGATCGGCCTGAGCCTGGCCCCGGCTACCGACACCATCATGGGCTCCTTCCCCGAGTCCGAGCTGGGCGTCGGCGGCGGCGCCAACGACACCGCGCTGGAACTCGGCTGCGCACTGGGTATCGCCGTGCTCGGCTCGCTCCTCGCGACGTCCTACAAGGACAAGCTGACCGACATGATCGGCGGCCGCCTCCCGGCCGAGGCGATGGACGTCGCCAAGGACTCGGTGGGCGGCGGCCTCGCGGTCGCCGAGCAGGTCGCCAAGACCCCGGGCGGCGGCCCCCAGCAGGCCCAGTCCCTGATCGAGGCGGTGCACGAGTCTTTCGCCCACGCCATCGCACACACCAGCCTCATCGGCGCGATCATCATGGGCGCCGGAACCCTGATCGTCATTGCCGTGCTGCCCGGTCGCAAGGCCACCGGGAAGCACCGGCAGGAAGATCCGGTGGCGACGGAGGCCGAGACCGTGGGCGCCGCCTGAGCCCCACAGGCCCGGCGCGACCCATGGGCGCCGACCGGAGGTCGGACACTCCGGCCTCCTCCACCCCCAAACGGGCCGTGCCCGAGCGGCGCACGGCCCCGGACGGTGCCGGGAGGGGACACCCGGCACCGTCCCCTTTTGCTGCCCGCATGTGAGGTGCCGATGCGGCACGGGACGGCTGAGCCGTGACTCCGTCAGCGGCTCGGAACATCGCCGAGGCGGCAAGCGTGGCGCGCCTCTACGAGCTGCGCAGACAGCTCGCCAAGGGGCCGAGGTCGCCGTAGAGGGCGGCGTGCAGGGCGGCGGCCAGTTCCCGGGCGCGGCCCTCGCCGTCCACGTCGTACAGGACGAAGTAGACCGGGCCGGCGGAGGAGTCGGGACGGATCTGCCGCGTACGGATCAGGTGGATGACCGCTTCGCGTACTGCGTCGTACACCCGCTGCTGATGACGTGCTGCGGGGCGGTGAGTGCGTCGGCCTTCACCGTCCACCGCGGACCGTGCTTCTCCACCGCGACGAACACTGCCCGCTGCTGCTTGGCCTGCCGGTACGCGGTGTTGAATGCGTCCACACCGGTCGCGTCCGGGACCAGGCCAAAGGGGCAGGGAGACGGCAGCGGCTGCATCGGAACATCCCCCCAGCGGTAAGAGGCGCTTCTTCGCGTTGACGCGGAGCGTGTCCAGAGACCGGGGCGGACGCATCACGGTCGAGGCATCGGCCTGCTGTGCGTCACGCTCCTGCTCCGGTTACGCAAGCAGATCGACGGCGGGCACGGTCGTCCACCTCATCGCTACCGTCCCGGCCGCCCCCCTCAAGGGCGGTCCACCGCAAGCCGACTCGATTCGGAGCAGCCCGTCGTACCGGAACCTCTGAGGGCAACGTCGCCACGGCGTCGGAGGCGGGGGCACACGTGCCAAGACCCCGATGCCTTCGCACCGGGGTCTGTTCCACCTCTGCGCCAGCAGCCGTGCTGCGACTCAGCTATCGGCGACGGCTTCCGCCGCGAACGCGGCGGCCACGTCATCGACCACGACACGCGCCTGCTTCTCCGGCACACCGGCCGCGATGAGCGTGGCGACGGCCGTACGCGTCCCGTCGTCCTCCAGCGCGCCGGCGTTGACCTCTTCCAACAGGGCGACCGTCATCGCCTCCAGGCCGGCGCCCATGACCGCGGGCGGCAGGTGGGAGTGGAAGACGCCGTCCTGCTGTCCCCGCTCCAGGATGGCCGTGACCCTGATCCGGGCGGGCTTGAGGATCTCACCGACGCGTTCCATGCCCAGGTCCCGCTGGGCCAGCGCCAGGAGCATCCGGTAACGGTCACCCACGGGCCACATCGACAACGAGAAGCGCGCGAGCGCCCGCTCGGCCGGCTCGGTCGCCCTCACTCCAGCCGCTGCGGCGGCCTGGAGAGCCTCGGCGGCCTCCTCGGCCAGCGCCTCCAGGAGCGCCGCCCGGCCGGGGAAGTGCCCGAAAAGAGTGCGCCTGACGACACCGGAGGCGCGAGCCAGCTCCTCCAGAGTGGTGTCGGGGTTCCGTCCGAGCTCCTGGCGCGCGGTGGCCAGGATGCGCGCCCGGTTGGACCGTGCATTGCGTCGCTGCGGCACACGGCCAACGGGCTGGGACACGGATGAACCTCGATGATGAAAACCGGACGAAGAACGGGGACATTCATTCTGACACGTGAGTCCTGGCCCATCCGTGGCCGCATCCGCGGATCGGCCTGCCAGATCAGGCGGGAAGCTCCTTGATGCTCGCCGGCTCCTGGGGGTCGATCCCGTTGAGCCGGTGGCGGAAGTCGCTGGAGCTGGCATAGGCCGCGCGTCGGGAGCGCATGATGGAGCCCAGCGGACGGTGGGCCTCCAGGGCGTGCCAGGGGCTGAAGGACAGGACGTCGTCCGCGTAGCGGCGGCGGGCGTCGCTGTAGGCGTCCTGGGCGGGCAGGTGGAGCACGGCCACGACTTCGTGGGGTGACAGTTCCTCGGGCCAGAGGACCGACGCGTCCTCCACGGGCATGCGGTCGATGTCCGTGCACAGCTGGGCGCGGATGTCGTACTCGGCGCTGTTGTGCGCGAAGAAGTCGACGACGAGGTCGCGCAGCGCCGACTCGCCGGCCTTCTTCTCGACAGGCCGACCGGTCAGGGCCCGCACGTTCGCGGAGCGCGGCGCGGCGGAGATCTTGGCGACGTGGTCGCCGTAGCGCAGCGCGGCCATGGAGTGGAAGGTCTCGCCGAGGATGTGGTGGTTGGCGGCGGCCAGGGTCTCCACGGCCGGTGGGAGCGGGCGTCCCACGCGGGTGAGCGCCGTGGCGGCGGCGCGGGCGGCCAGCCCGGTGAGCTGCAGCTGCTGGTCGCTCTGGCGGGGCTGCTTTTCCAGGAGGTCCTGGAGTTTGGCGTATTCGGCGATGTTGCCGAAGGGCAGGGTGGGGTGGTTGACGAGGAGGAAGTCCTGGGTGGTGTGGCCGTCTTCGAGGGCGCGGGGGCCGGGCGCGCCGATGACCTTGATAGCGATGCCGCGCTGGACCGGCACCTGGTCGGAGCGCAGGTCGCCAGGGGCGGAGGAGAAGCGGACGATCACCGGGTAGGTGACCGGTTCGGCGAAGAGACCCTGGGCCAGGTGGGCGGGGAGACTGGACTGGATACGCAGCTCGCCCGCGAGGACGCCGTGGCTCTTGGCGTGGGCGTCGCGCAGGCCGTGCCGGTGTTTGTCGGCAACTTGCTGGTTGGCCTTGCCCATGGCCTCGACGACCTGGCGGATCAGTTCCTCCTCGTCGGGGAAGGGCTGTTCGAGGTCGGGGCGGTACTTGACGTACGTACGGGGTGTGGTCATGGGTGGCCTCCGCGCGAGGGTAGGGGGTCAGATGCTGCCGAGCCAGCGGATGGCGGAGAGGCTGGGCATGAAGAAGTACTCGCCGCCGAGCAGGGTGTTGAAGGACTGGATGTTCTGCACCCTGCGGGGCGGGGTGCCGGGAACGGTGAAGTAGGCGCCCTTGTCCTGCAGGGAGACCATCGGGTCCTTCTCCTTGCCCAGGCCCATGAAGTTGCCGGAACCGACCCACTCGCTCTGCAGGAACTCGACGTTGTCGATCGCGCGTGCGCCGAGAGCGATGAAGTCCAGGCCGCGCGGCTTGCCGTCATCCTTGAGCCGGTCCGGGGGCAGCGGGGTGCCGTAGGAGGTGCCGCGGCGGATGACCCGGCGGATGTTGACGTCGGTGAGGACCGTCAGCTTGGTGTCGCGCGGGTTCATGCGGCGGATGTGGGAGCCCAGCGGTGTGCGCAGTCCGCGTGGGTCGGCGGAGTAGTCGAAGTCGTTGATCCGGTTCGGGTCCTCGCCGATCGCGGGATCGTCGCGCTCGGGGGCCAGGGCCAGGGGTGCACCACTGCGCCAGCGGCCGACGAGCTTGGCGGCCAGCAGTTCGCGTTCGGCTTCCGTACGGGCGTTGTCGTGCAGCCACTTGTTGAAGGCGGCGACGTGGGAGTGGTACTTGCGGAAGACCACGTAGGTGCCGTTGCGGCCGAGGACGTCCGGAGCCGGCACGGGCAGCGGGACGCCCGTCTCGCTCGGGTACCCGAGCACGAACTCGCCCGCCTTGATCGGGCGCCCGTCGCCGGGCAGCGGTTCGGCGCCGCTGCCCTCAACCACCGGCTGGCTGAAGCCGTCCCGGTAGCCGAACACGTTGAACCCGTCGGCCGCGAAGTCCTGGTGGGACAGCAGCCGCACACCAGAAACGCCCCCCAGCTCCTTCTCGTAGGCGGCGACTTCGGCACGCCAGTCGTCCTCGCTCGCGGCGTACACCGTGACGGCAACGTGCACGCGCGGCGTACCGAAGGGGAACTCCCAGTTCTTGGGCGCGTTCACGCCGGTGTCGCGCAGCCGCTCGGCGCGGGCGGCCATTCCGGCACGAAAGTTGGCGGGGAAGGAGGCCAGGGACGTCTCCGGCACGCCCAGCGCCACCAGTCCCTGATAGCTGAGGGCGAGGGCCAGCCAGGACGGCCGCGGTTGGTCCCAGCGGGCCGCCGAGGTCACCCGCGGAGCCAGTCTGCGCAGCAGTTCCCTGCCCGCGGCCGGTTCCGTGATCTCCAGGATCGCGTGAGTGCCGAAATAGGGCTCGGGACGGGCCCGCAGCAGTGTCGCCTGGATGTCGTCGAGATCCAGAGTGGGGTGCCGGCGCAGCCGCCGGAACAGCGGGGAAGGCATGGTGCGCCTGCCTTCAGTTGAGGTCCGACAGGAAGCGCTGCACCGCGGCCTCCTGCCGCTTGAGCCGGTGGGCTTCCGCGACGGTGAGGTTGGGATGGGAGACGAACCACGCTTCCGCCGGGATCTGGTACTTGACGATGAAGTCCTTCACGTCGGGCGAGGTGATACCGGGCCAGCCCTCGACGTTGGCGAACAGGTAGTCCATGAAGTCGGGGATCTTGGTGGCGAAGTCGTCGATGTAGGGGTCCCACTCGCCGTCGAAGGCAGTCGCGAACAACAGCTTGGTGTCGTTGTCGAGGAACACGAAGCGCATGTTGTGCAGCGTGCCGACCTGACCGGCGCCCGCAAGATTCCCGCCCACCAACTTGAAGAACTTCCGCAGACGTTCGGCACCGTTCGGCTTCAGCGGCAGGATCGTGGTCAGCTCGGACACCTCGCCGCTCTTGGCTCCGATTCGGCCGGCGGTGGTGACGGCATGCTCGGCCGTCTCCTCCTTGTCGGCCAGCAGCTCAGCAACGCGGAGCTTGAGTGCGATCTTCGCGTCCGCCAGCGTCGAGTCGACGCGCTCACGGACGGCGTCGGGCAGCTTCTGGAATTTCGCGTGCAGATCGGTCTCGCTCATGGCACCTCTCCTGGGGGTCCGGCGTCGACCGCCGGCCGACGCTGTACGGCGACTCGACAGAGCCGCACCAATAGGATCGTGAGAGTTTTCACATAAGTCGCAAATCGGCCACTTGGCTACATGAGGCACGGAGACGCGTGGCGAGTTTGAGTATCTCCGCACAACTGATTACATCATCAGTTTGCGCGGGTGCTTTGTCAACGCGCCACTAGCCTGCACTACACGGGGCACCTTCTCGCGGTTCAGCGGCGGCCAGAACCTCGGCGTTGCCGCCGACGTGCTGGCATCAAGGACTCCCAGCACGTGACGTCGACGCCGGGGTAAGTGGCGAGATGCGAGCTCTCCCTGGCCCACCGGGCGGCCTCCCCGGCCTCCTGTCCATGGCGCGCGCAGACGCCGCCTCCGCACGACAACCGGCACAGCGCGTCCAGGCACCTTGGCGGTAGGACGACCACAGCCTCGGGTCCGGCTGGCGAGCGCACGGGACGCAGAACATGGACGGCTCCCGGAACTTCCCATCCCACGCCGGCTTCTCCGCCTCGGATCAACCAGGACCAGATCCGGACCATTCATGGACCAGTCCTCACCAGAGAGCCCCGCCTGCCGCGATTTCCTCAGGTCAGCATGCGTGCGGCTGCTGTACCACCAGCAGACGAAGAATCTGCTGCCACGCTCCCGGATGGGCCCCTTGCGCGATGACAAGGGAAACTCGCTGGTCACGATGCTCCCTGGCGGCGTGGTGGTCGCCTGTTGGTCGCAGGCTGGAAGCGTCCATCTCCCTCCACCTCCCGGAGGCGATCCCCATGCGCACCAGCATCGGCAGCGGCCGTATCTACCGCCGCTGCAGCTGCAGGGATACCCATCGCCGCCAGCTCGGCACAGGCTGCCCTCATCTGGTCACCGACAGTGAGCACGGCACCTGGGGCTTCGCTGTAGATGTCCCAGCCCCGGCCCGTCGCCGGACGGCTGTGCGCCGGGGCGGCTTCCCCAGCCAGGATTCGGCCGAGCAGGCACTGGTCCGCTTCCTCGAGGGTGAGGCCGGCGGGTACAACGCAGACCCGAACCAGACCGTCGCCGCCTACCTGAACGCCTGGCTGGCCGCAAAGGCCCTGGTCCTGAAGCCGACCACGATGGCCCGTTACCGCGACTACGTCCGCAACGACCTCGTCCCGGCCTTCGGCACCCTCAAGCTCGACCAGCTCGCCCACCGGCCCATCTCGGCCTTCGGCGCCAGCCAGCTCGCCTCCGGCCGGGGCAAGACCACCCTCTACCGGTGCCTGGCCACCCTCTCCAGCGCCCTGGGCGACGCCGTCCGGCAGCACCGCCTCCCACGCAACCCGGCCAGTCCCCCAGTGCTACGGCGACCACCGTCGCCGGAACGGAGGATCTGGACGGCGGAGGAGGCTGCCCGCTTCCTCGTGTACTGCCACCGGGCCGACCCCGAGATGGCCGACCTGTTCGAGTTCCTCATCGGCACCGGCCTGCGCAAGGGCGAAGCTCTGGGCCTCCACTGGGATGACGTCCACCTGACGGAAGGCGTCCTCTACGTCTGCTGCACCCTCTCCGCCATCGACAACAACCACCTCGTCATCACCACGCCGAAGACCCGATCCAGCCGCGGCTGGGTCGCCATCTCACCCCGCGTCGCCACCGCCCTCCGGCACCGTGCACAAACAACGCCCCGAACACGCGGCGATTCTGACGACCCGTTCGCCGGACTCGTCTTCTGCCGACCCGACGGCCGACCGATCGGACCGCACCATGTCCTGGACCGACTCCGTCGGCTCTCAGCAGAAGCGGGCGTCCCCAGGATCACGGTCCATGACCTGCGCCACCTGGCTGCCACCATCACCGTCACCGCCGGCGTGCCCCTGACCGTCGCCCCCAAGACCCTGCGGCCCTCCACCCTGTCGACCACCGCCAACATCTACAGCCACCTCACCCAACAAGCAGCCCGCGAAGCCGTCGACGCCATCGACCACACGCTCACCGGAGCCGAGAAGGCCAGCCACGAAACGGGCCGTACGCGGTGGCTGCGACCACCACGCGACCACATCCACCGGCTCCGCGAGGCTGTCCGCCGACTCCGCTCCCCCGCGCCACCGCCCTTCAGCGCCACAGCCAACCGGCCACAGACTGGACGTGCGACCACACTGCGACCACCATGGCTCCGGACGCACGGAAGGCCGCCCTCTCATTAGTGAGAGAACGGCCTCCGACCTGCGTAAACGCTGGTCGGGACGACAGGATTTGAACCTGCGACCCCTTGACCCCCAGTCAAGTGCGCTACCAAGCTGCGCCACGTCCCGGTGCGCGCCACCCGCGGTGAGCCGCGTGATCGCGCGAACAGCACCTTACCCCACACCCCTGGCCGCGCCGAAAACAGGCCGGGCGGGACAATCGGCCTATGGGCAGCACAGGAGAGACCGGCTCGGGCCGGCCGAGCGGCACACGGGACCGTGACGGTGAGGGGCGGGCGCGCAACGCCCGGCCCCGGGACGGACTCGGACGGCCCCTGCCGTACGGCGCGGACGGTGTGCCCCGGCAGCCCGAGGGCGTCGTCCGCACCCCGGAGGAGACCGTCGCGCAGGCGCAGCGGCTGCTGGACGAGGGCAAGCCGTTCCATGCGCACGAGGTCTTCGAGGACGCGTGGAAGTCGGGGCCCGACCAGGAGCGCGAGCTGTGGCGCGGGCTCGCCCAGCTCGCCGTGGGGCTCACGCACGCCGCCCGCGGCAATCTGACGGGTGGGGCCCGCCTGCTCCGCCGCGGGGCGGGCGCGGCGGAGGCCTGGGTGTCCGAGACCGGGCAGGACCTGCCGCATGGGATCGACGTCGCGAGCGTGGCGTCGTGGGCGCGGGAACTGGCCGGGGACGTGGAGCGGGAGGGCCGAGCCGTGGACGCGGGTGCGCGAGCGCCTCGACTGCGGGGCGGGGGCCCCGGGCGCTGAGCCGGGGCCGGTGATCCGACCGCGGTGCATCCGGCCTCACCCCCGTGCGGCAGACTCGGGGCGTGCGAAAGATTCATGTCATCGGTATCGGCGCGGGCGACCCCGACCAGCTCACTCTCCAGGCGGTCAGGGCGCTGCGGAGCACGGACGTGTTCTTCATCCTGGAGAAGGGCGAGGTGAAGGCGGACCTCACCGGGCTCCGCCGGGACATGCTCGACGCGCACGTGCCCGAGGGGACGTACCGCGTGGTCGAGGCGCGCGACCCGGAGCGGGACCGGAGCGCCGGCGGTTCGGCCTACTCCCCCGCCGTCGGGGACTGGCGCAGTGCCCGCGCCGACATCTACGAACGGCTGATCACCGAGGAGCTCGGCGAGGAGCAGACCGGCGCGTTCCTGGTGTGGGGCGACCCGTCGCTGTACGACAGCACCCTGGGGATCCTGGAGGAGGTGCTGGAGCGGGGCGCCGTGGCGTTCGAGTACGACGTCGTGCCCGGCATCAGCAGCGTATCGGCGCTCGTCGCCCGGCACCGCACGGGCCTCAACCGGGTCGCGCGGCCGGTGCAGATCACCACCGGCCGACGGCTGGCCGAGGGCTTCCCGGAGGACGTGGACGACGTGGTGGTCATGCTCGACGCCCACCAGACCTTCCGGCGGTACGCGCAGGAGGACGTCGACATCTACTGGGGCGCCTACATCGGCACCCCGGACGAGATCCTCGTTTCCGGTCCGATCGCCGAGGCCGCCCCCCGCATCGAGCGGTTGCGGGCCGAGGCCCGAGAGCGCAAGGGCTGGATCATGGACACGTATCTGCTGCGCCGGCATCCCCGCGACTGACGTGACTGGCGGGTCCATCACCGGGCACCCGTGCGGACGTTCTGGCATGCGCACGTAGCCCACAGGTGTGAAGGTGACGACGTGACCGTCGTGGAGGAAACCGCCCTGCCCGCCTCCCAGCCGCCGGTGCTGGACACGCGTCGCCGCAACGTCGTCTTCGTGACGATCATGCTGGGGATGCTGCTCGCGGCCCTCGACCAGACCATCGTCGGCACCGCCCTGCCGACCATCGTGTCGGACCTGGGCGGGGCGGATCACATGTCGTGGGTGGTCACGTCGTACCTCCTCGCGGAGACCGTCGCGACCGTGCTGGTCGGCAAGTTCGGCGACCTGTTCGGCCGCAAGGCGGTCTTCCAGGTCTCGGCGATCGTGTTCATCACGGGCTCGTTCCTGTGCGGTCTGGCGACGAACATGTCGCTGCTGATCGCCTGGCGGGCGATGCAGGGCATCGGCGCGGGCGGGCTGATGGTCACCTCGATGGCGCTGATCGCCGATGTGATCCCGCTGCGCGAGCGCGGCAAGTACCAGGGCGCGATCGGCGCGGTGTTCGGGGTGGCCACCGTCATCGGGCCGTTGGGGCGGGCTGTTCACCGACCATCTGACGTGGCGGTGGGCGTTCTACGTCGAAACGACTGCTGGTGGAGGACCTGAGCCATGGGCTGCCGCCCAGCGGGGAGAAGTCCCTCACGGCCGGCTCGGTGTGAGGGCCGCGGAGCCGGCGAAAGCCCTCACGGCCGGCTCGGCGTGAAGGCTGCGGAGCCCGGCGAAGTCCCTGGCGGTCGGCTCGGTGGGAAGGCCCTACCCGAGCCCCAGGTGTTCCAGCACACCCTCCACATCGGGTACGGCCGTCACGCCGTCCGGCAGTGGCGGCCGCCCTACGACCACGACCGGCAGCCCGAGGTCCCGGGCCGCCGTCAGTTTGGCCGCCGTGGCCGCTCCCCCGCTGTCCTTGGTCACCAGGACGTCGATGCCGAGCTCGCGCAGCAGGGCCGTCTCCCCGGGGACGGTGAACGGGCCGCGGGAGAGCAGTACGTGGGTGTCGGGTGGCAGCGGCGGCTCGGGGGTATCCACCGACCGCACGACGAAGTGGAGCCGCGTCAGGTGGGCGAAGGAGGCCAGGCCGAGGCGCCCGGTGGTGAGGAACACCCGGCGGCCCAGGGTCGGGAGCAGATCCGCGGCTGCGTCCAGTGAGGGGACCGGGTGCCAGTGGTCCCCGGGGCCGGGCCGCCATCCGGGGCGGCGGAGCACCACGGCGGGGACGCCGGTCTCGGCGGCGGCGCGGGCGGCGTTGGCCGTGATCGACTCCGCGAAGGGGTGCGTGGCGTCGACGAGCGCGTCCACGGACTCCTCCCGCAGCCATCGGGCCAGCCCCCGGGGCCCGCCGAAGCCCCCGACGCGCACCTCCCCGTCGAGTGCCCCCGGCTTGGCGACGCGCCCCGCGAGGGAGGTCGTGACGCGGACGCCGGGGCGGCTGGACAGCGCCGCGGCCAGGGCGCGGGCCTCGGTCGTGCCGCCGAGGATCAGGACGTGAGGAGACACGGCGTCGAGCGTACGAGGTCCGGCGCGGCGGGCGCCCGGCCGGGTGCCCGGGAAGCGCCGGCGGGACGGCAGGTCCGGGGCCGTCGGCCTGCGCGGAGCCCGCCGGAGGTTGCGGGGAGGTTCGAGCGGCGCGGCGGGCGCCCGGCCGGGTGCCCGGGAAGCGCCGGCGGGACGGCAGGTCCGGGGCCGTCGGCCTGCGCGGATCCCGCCGGAGGTTGCGCGTAGGTTCGAGCGGCGCGGCGGGCGCCCGGCCGGGTGCCCGGGAAGCGCCGGCGGGACGGCAGGTCCGGGGCCGTCGGCCTGCGCGGATCCCGCCGGAGGTTGCGCGTAGGTTCGAGCGGCGCGGCGGGCGCCCGGCCGGGTGCCCGGGAAGCGCCGGCGGGACGGCAGGTCCGGGGCCGTCGGCCTGCGCGGATCCCACCGGAGCTGCGCGACAGGTTCGAGCGGCGCGCCCGGCCCCCGGTCGTTATCGTCCTGCCATGGAGTCCGTGCGTGCCGTGCTCGTGGACATCGACGGGGTGCTCACCGTCTCGTGGCGGCCGTTGCCCGGGGCCGTCGAGGCGTTGCGGGAGATCCGTGAGGCCGGGCTCGGCGTCCTGCTGGTCACCAACACCACCTCCCGTACCAGAGCGTCGATCGCCGGGACGCTGGCACAGGCGGGGTTCCCGGTGGCTGCCGAGGACATCCTGACGGCACCGGCCGCCACCGCCGCGTACCTGGCCGAGCACTGTCCCGGTGCCCGGTGCGCGCTGCTGAACAGCGGCGACATCGCGGAGGACCTGGAGGGTGTCACCGTCGTCGAGGCGGGCGACACCGGCAGCGTGCCGGATGTCGTGCTGGTCGGTGGTGCCGGTCCCGAGTTCGGCTACGCGGCGCTCGACCGGGCCTTCGGGCATCTGCAGCGCGGGGCCCGGCTGGTGGCGATGCACCGGAACCTGTACTGGCGTACGGCCGAGGGGCTGCGGCTGGACTCCGGGGCGTTCCTGGCCGGGCTGGAGCGGGCCGCGCGGGTGGAGGCCGAGATCACCGGCAAGCCGGCGCGGGCGTTCTTCGCATCCGCGCTCGCCCGGCTGGGCGTCGGCGCGCAGGAGGCGCTGATGGTCGGCGACGACGTCGAGTCCGACGTGCTCGCGGCGCAGCGGGCCGGGCTCACCGGGGTGCTCGTGCGGACCGGGAAGTTCCAGGAGGAGACGCTGCGGGCGGCCGACGGCACGCCCGACCACGTGATCGACTCCGTCGCGGAGCTTTCGGCGCTGCTGCGGGAGTCAGCGCAGCAGTAGCTGCAGACCGCCCACGATCGTCGCCGCGATGACGAGCCGCTCGAACAGCCGCTGGTTGATCCGGTGCACGGCCCACTTGCCGAACAGGGCGCCGGGCACGACGAACGCCACGAGCGCCAGGTCGAGGAGGAGCGAGTGGCCGTCGATCAGGCCGAGGCCCGCGCTGAAGGGCAGCTTGGAGACGTTGACGATCAGGAAGAAGAAGGCCGAGGTGCCGAGGAAGCCGAGCTTGCGGAAGCCCGCGGAGAGCAGGTACATCGACATCACGGGGCCGCCCGCGTTGGCGACCATGGTGGTGAAACCGCCGAGGACGCCGTAGGAGCGGGCCTTGAGGCGGCCCGAGCGGGTGGTGACCGACTCCGGCTCCTCCTCCTTGTCGGCCGTACGCCGACGCCACACCGTCACGGCCGCCATCAGCAGCAGGATCGCGCCGATGGAGGTCCGTACGATCGCGTCGTCCGCCCAGAGCAGGAACACCGTGCCGACGACCACGCCCGCGGCGACCGCGGGGAACAGCCGCCACAGCGTGGGCCAGTGGGCGTGCCGCCGGTAGGTCGCGACGGCGAGGAGATCGCCGGCGATCAGGATGGGCAGCAGCACACCGGTGGAGGCGCGGGCGGGGAGCACCGCCGCGAAGACGGCGAGGCTGACCGTGTTGGCCCCGCTCACGGCGGTCTTCGAGAAGCCGACGAGCAGGGCCGCGAAGGCGAGGGCGGCGAACTCCCAGCCGGTGATGTGCCAGAGCGTCATGGTGTTCATGCGAACACTGATGCTATGTGCAACGAACCGGTGCTCGTAAGCGCTGTCTCGCCTGATGGGCCCCGCCGGTGCCGCCAGGGCGTTTTTCGACTGCCGCAAGGAAGGCGCGACTGCCGCGGTGAAGGTGCGACTGCCGCAAGGAAGCCGCGACTGCCGCGAGGAGCGTCGGCCTGCTGTTACGGCCGCTCGACGAGGACCGCGCTCCCCTGGCCCACCCCGACGCACATCGTGGCCAGTCCCCGCCCCGCTCCCGTACGCCGCATCCGGTGCAGCAGCGTCGTCAGGATGCGGGCTCCGGAGCAGCCCAGGGGGTGGCCCAGCGCGATGGCGCCGCCGCTCGGGTTGACCAGCTCCGGGTCGATGCCGAGCTGGTCGACGCAGGCCAGTGCCTGTGCGGCGAAGGCCTCGTTGAACTCGGCCTCCTCCAGGTCGCCGACGCTCCAGCCGGAGCGGGCCAGCACCTTGCGGGTGGCGGGGACGGGGCCGATGCCCATGATGTCGGGGTGGACACCGGCGGAGGCTCCGGCGACGTAGCGGCCCAGGGATTCAAGGCCCAGGTCGTTCAGGGCGTCCTCGCTGACGAGGAGGAGGCCGGCGGCGCCGTCGTTCATCGGCGAGGCGTTGCCCGCGGTGACCGTGCCGCCGTCGCGGAAGACCGGCCTGAGCCGGGACAGCTTCTCGTACGAGGTGTCCTCGCGGACGCATTCGTCGGTGTCGACGACCACGCCGTCGGGGCGCTCCACGGGGAGGAGTTCATCGTCGAAGTGGCCGTTCTTGCGGGCCAGGGCGGCGCGCTGGTGGCTGCGCAGGGCGAAGTCGTCCTGGCGTTCGCGCGGGATGCCGTAGCGCGCGGCGACCTCCTCGGCCGTCTCACCCATGGCCAGCAGGCCGTGCAGCTCGCGCATCGCCGGGTTGACCAGGCGCCAGCCGAGGCGGGTGTCGGCGGTCTCCATACGGTGCGGCAGGGCCTCGTCGGGGCGGGGAAGGACGAACGGGGCGCGGCTCATCGACTCGGAGCCGCCCGCGATCACGACGTCGGCCTCGCCCGCGGCGATGGTGCGGGCGGCCGTGGTGACGGCTTCCAGACCCGACGCGCAGAGGCGGTTGACGGTGGCGCCGGGCACGGAGTCCGGGAGGCCGGCGAGCAGCGCGGCCATGCGGGCGACGTTGCGGTTGTCCTCGCCCGCCTGGTTGGCGGCGCCCCAGTAGACGTCGTCGATACGGGCCGGGTCCAGCGCGGGCACGCCGGTGACCAGGGCGCGGACCACGGTCGCGGCGAGGTCGTCGGGGCGGACCGATGAGAGGGATCCCCGCAGCTTGCCGATGGGGGTGCGGCGGGCGGCCGCGAAGTGGACGGGACGCACGTAGGGCTCCTCACTCCGCGCATCAACGCGCATTAATTAGCACTGCTAGTTTCGAACTATAGACCCTCGCTCGGCCACCTGTGAAGATTCTCCGCCTCCAGGGGTACTCCGCAGTCGTATCGCAGGTCATGCGATGCCCATGCGTCGCGTTTGCACCAGAGCGTCCGGGGCACCCGCGCGTTCATGGAGTGGTTGCGGAGCGCCGCCTGCGTGGACGAGGACCCCGAGCTGTTCTTTCCCGTCGGCACCGCCGGTCCCGCCCTGCGCGACGTGAGCGCCGCGAAGCGGGTCTGCGCGCGCTGCCCGGTGACGGACCCGTGCCTGCACTTCGCGCTGAGCAGCGGCCAGGCCGCGGGCGTGTGGGGCGGCACCGTCGAGGAGGAGCGCGACGCACTGCTCCGGACGCACAGGAACGACGCGAAGAGGAGAAGCGCCCCATGACGACTGTGAGGAGCACCCTGCCCGACGACGCCCGAAAGGTCGCCTGCGAGGCACTTCAGGACACCTTGGTGGATCTGCTCGGGCTCTCGCTGGTCGGGAAGCAGGCGCACTGGAACATCGTCGGACCGCGATTCCGGTCCATCCACCTCCAGCTCGACGAGGTGGTCACGGCAGCCCGGGACTTCGCTGACACGGTCGCGGAGCGGTCCGCGGCGCTGGGCGTCCCGCCGGACGGCCGGCCGGAGACCGTCGCCAAGGCCTTCACGCTGCCCGCCCCGCAGGAGGGCTGGGTGCGCGACTCGGACGCCGTGCAGGTGATGGTGGAGGCGCTGCAGGACGCGGTCGCCCGGCTGCGCGAACGCATCGACGCGACCGAGAAGGCGGACCCGGTCACCCAGGACCTGCTGATCAGCATCACCGCGGAGCTGGAGAAGCAGCGGTGGATGTTCGACGCCGAGAACTTCCCCCGCTGACACGCGGGCGGACCGGCGCAGAACACCCACGTACGGAAAGGGGCAGGCGATGACCGACGCCCTCGAACTCGACGCGCTGTGGGAGGACTTCCACCGCGTGGTGAACATGACCTCGCAGGAACTCGCGGCGTGGCTGCGGGTCCGCGACGCCGACGAGGCCACCGAGCCGCTGCCGGACCAGGCGGGCCCGGCCACCGGGCAGCACGTCCTGGCCATCCTCCAGAAGCGGCGCACCGATCTGACCGAGGACGACCTGCGCGTGATGCGGAGGGTCGTGGACAAGGTCGCCGACGAGGTGGACCTCGAGAACGAGCCCGAGCCCGAGGTGACGGCCGAGGACACCCGCCGCAGGCACCGGCTGATGACCGTCGGGCACGATCCGCTGAAGGGCTAGTCCGTGGACCGCCCGGAGCGCGTCGTGCGGGAACTCGTCGGCGCGCACGGCCGGACGTACGCCGAGGAGGCGGGCATCGGGCTGAAGGACACGCCGCAGCCGCTGTACCGGCTGCTGGTGCTGTCCCATCTGCTCAGTGCCCGCATCCGCGGTTCGATCGCGCTCGCCACCGCCCGTGCGCTGCACGAGGCGGGGCTGCGCGATCCGCGGCGTATGGCGCGGGCCTCCTGGCAGGAACGGGTCGACGCGCTGGGCCGGGGCGGTTACCGGCGCTACGACGAACGTACGGCCACCCAGCTCGGTGACGCCGCCGAGCTGCTGACCGGACGGTGGGGCGGAGACCTGCGGCGGCTGCGCCGGGAGGCGGACGGCAGGGTCCCGGAACTGCACGGCCTCCTCCAGGAGTTCCCCGGAATCGGGCCCGCCGGTGCCGACATCTTTCTGCGCGAGGCGCAGGGCGTCTGGCCGGAGGCGGCCCCCTACCTGGACGCCAAGGCCCTCCAGGGCGCCGAACGGCTGAACCTGCCCCGGGATCCGGAGCGCCTCACCGAACTGGCCGGGGACACCGGCCCGGCCGTCCTCGCCGCCGCGTTGGTGCGGGCGGCGGTGGACAAGGAGGTCGCGCAGGACGTACTGCGCCACACCGGCTGACCGGCCACCTCACGACAGCCGCCCTTCCTTCCGACCGGCCGCCGGCTTCCCGTCCGGCAGACCGCCTCTCACCTTCCCCCTAGCCGTCGGCTCACCCCAGCAACCAACCCCCGTCCACCGTCAGTTCCACCGCGTTCACCGACCGGTTGCGCAGCAGGAAGTCCACCGCGTCCACCACGTCGGCCATCTCGGCAAGCCGCCCGGTGGGTGTCTCGGTGCGCAGCGTGGCCAGCACCTTCTCCGGCTTGGCCTGCCAGTACGGGCTGTCGCCCACGACACCGGGATGCACGGCGTTGACCCGGACGGGAGCGAGCTCGACGGCGAGGGAGTTCATCAGGCCCCGCACCCCCGCGTTGACCGTCGCCACCGTCGTCGCGCCCGGGTAGGGGCGTTCCTTGGCCTGGCCGCCGAACAGCACGATGGCGCTGTCGTCGTGCAGGCGGCCGCGCAGCGTGTGCACGACCTCCGTGTAGCCGACGAGTTTGAGGGTGACCAGGCGCAGGGCGGCGTCGATGTCGTAGTCGGTCACCTTGTTGTCGTCCCGGGAAACGCCCGCGATCACCAGATGGTCGACGCGCCCCATACCGGCCAGGGCCGCCGCGATCTCCAGCGGCCGTGCCAGGTCCAGGGCGAGGCCGCGGGCGCCGAACTCCTTCGCGACCGCTTCGGCCCGCTGGGTGTCGCGGCCGGTGAGAACCACGTCGTCTCCGTTTCCGGCGCGCGACCGGGCGAACTCGAGCCCGATCCCGGACGTGCCGCCGACGACGAGCACACTGCTCATGACTTCTCCTCCAGTGCCGCGCGCAGGTAGTCCCAGTCCCGCGTGAACCGGTACGAGTGCCGTGACGGCGGTTGCGGCGCCTGTGTCTCCAGCCAGCGCAGCGGGCCGCGCCCGGCGTTGACGAACCCGTGCACACATCCGGCGCCGGCCCAGGCCACATCGCCGGGCTCCAGCCGGTACCGCTCGCCGTCGAGGGTGGCCTCCGCGACGCCCTCCAGGATCAGATACGTCTCCTCGAAGGGGTGGTCGTGGGTGCCGATGACCCCGTCGGACGCGTACTGCACCATGAACATGGTCGAGGCGACCGCGCCCAGATCGCCGTCGATCATCATCTTCACCGTGATCCCGCTGTAGACCAGCAGCGCGGTCCGCATGCTCGCCGTGACGGCCAGCAGGTCCTGGGACTGCCTGCCGGGATCCATCTGACCGGGCTCGAACCGGCCGAAGCCGCGGGTGCGCGGGTCGCGCACGTCCACCCGGACCGGCTCACACGCGGGCAGGTCCGGCACGGCCAGGGTGTCGTGCCCGTAGCGGGCGCGCGGCACGGGGGCCAGCATGTCCGCCCAGCGGCCGCCGGTGCCCCCGGCCCCGCGCCAGGCGTGCGGCACGCCGGTCGGCAGCAGGCCGTAGTCCCCCTTCTCCAGCAGATACGAACCCTGGGGCAGGTCGAGGATCACGGCGCCGTCGAGGAGGTGGAAGCTCTCCTCGTACGAGTGCACATGTGCGGGCAGCCGGCCGTCCGGGAGCAGCTCGCACAGCCCGAAACCCGTGTGGACGCTGCCGTCGTCCTCGCCGACCAGTGCCCGGCGCCGGTGCCCGTGGCCGTCGAAGGGCGGCTCGGGCAGGGCGGCGGCGTGGCACACCAGGTGATGGGTCATGCCGGAGTCTTCGCCCCCTTGGCCTCCTTCGCCGCGAGGAGCCGGTCGCGGGACTCGCCGACGAGCCGCAGGGCGCGGGCGGTGTCACCGAGGAGCCGGCCGTCGCGCTTGTGGATCACGCCGTCGACGAGGACGGTGTCCACGTTGGAGACGTCGGCGCACAGCGTCACCGCGGCCACCGCGTCGTGCACCGGCGCGACATTGGGAGCGGTGGCGTCGACAGCGACGATGTCGGCGCGCTTGCCGGGCGTCAGGGAGCCGGTACGGTCCTCGAGACCGGCGACGTGGGCGCCGTTGACGGTGGCGGTCTCCAGCATCTGACGCGCTGTCAGCATGGTGCTCGGAACAGGCATGTTCGCCTGCCAGCAGTCGGCGTTGACGCGGGCACGTTCGGCGCCGAAGGCCGCGCGGATCTGGGTGAACATGTCGCCGGGCACGGTGGTGACGACGTCGATGCTGAGCGCGGGGCGAAGGCCGTGCTCGATGGCCTGCATCACGGGCGGCCAGCCGTGCCCCATCTGGAGCTCCACCTGAGGCGCGACCGACACCGTGCCGCCGCTGTCGGCGACCATCCGCCACTCCTCCTCGCTGAGGTGGCAGCTGTGGACGTAGGTGGTGTCCGGGCCGAGCAGTCCCAGGCCGTGGAGCTGCCTGACCATGCCGAAGCGGCCGGCGAGGCGCCCCATGGCCACGTGCACGGTGATCGGCAGGCCCAGCTCCCTCGCCATCGCCCACTCGGCGGTGACGACCTCGTCGACGCAGAATCCCGGGCCGCGGGTGGCGAGGCCCATGGTCAGCAGGCCGTCGTCGGACGCGAAGTGCGTCGACCGGATCCGCCGTACGTCGTCCGCGGGGATCGCGATGCGGCTCTCGAACCAGTACTCGGCGAGGGATGTGTTGGCGCTGCCGTACGCGTACTGCGCCCTGATGCCGGACTCCCTCAGACCCTGGATCGCCGCGTCCGGGTGCTCGGGGGTGTTGTTGATGTGCGACCAGTCGACGAGCGTGGTGATGCCCGCGTTGAGGCACTCCAGCGCGCCCGCGAGGTTGCCGGCGTACACGTCCTGCGGGGTGTACAGGGGCGCGAAGGTGTCGAGGATGTCGACGAAGTAGTCGTCGAGGGTGGCGTCGGGGGCGACTCCCCGGATGGGGGCCTCCCAGGTGTGGCGGTGGGTGTCGACGAAGCCGGGGATCACGATGCGGCCGCTCATGTCGAGGACGTCGGCGTCGGCGCTGATCTCGGGTTCGACGGCTGCGATCCTGCCGTCCTCGACGAGGACGTCCCCCTGGGGCAGGTCGCCGATGCCCGGGTCCATCGAGATCACGTGACCGGAGCGCAGCAGTGTCCTGGTGGTCATCGCGTTTCCTCCCATGGGGTGTGCGGTGGCGGGTGGGCGGCTCAGTAGGCGGCGAGTCGGCGAACCTCCGTGACGACCTTGTCGACGGTCGGGACGACCTGTTCCTCCAGCGCGTCGGCGAACGGCAGCGGGACGCACTCCCCCGCCACCCGCCGCACCGGCGCGTCCAGCAGCCCGAATCCCTCGTCGGCGACGACCGAGACGACGGTGGCGCCCCAGCCGCCCTGGTACGGGTTCTCCTCGACGGTGACGAGCCGGGAGGTCCTGCGCAGCGAGGCGAGGACGGTCGCGGCGTCGAGCGGGACCAGGCAACGCAGGTCGACCACCTCGGCCTCGACGCCCTCCCCGGCCAGGACCTCGGCGGCCTTCAAAGCCAGGGGAACCATCGACGCCAACGCGACGAGCGTGATGTCGCCACCCTCGCGGACGACCGCGGCCCGGCCCAGCTCGACGACGTGATCGGGCGGGGGCGGCGGGCCCTTGGTCGCGAGCAGTCCCTTGTGCTCGAAGAAGACCACCGGGTCGTCGCTGCGGATCGCGGCCGCCAACATGCCGATGACGTCGGCGGGTGTCGCCGGCGCCGCGACCTTGAGCCCGGGGACGGCCAGGGCCCAGTTCTCGGTGGCCTGGGAGTGCTGCGCGCCGAAGCCGAGTCCGCCGCCGTTGGCGGTGCGCACGACGAGGGGCACGGTCACCTGGCCGCCGGTCATGTAGCGGACCTTGGGGATCTCGTTGGCGAGGTAGTCCCAGCAGCAGGCCAGGAAGTCGGAGAACATGATCTCCGCCACGGGCCGCATCCCGGTCATGGCGGCGCCCATCGCCGCGCCCACGATGGCCTGTTCGGAGATGGGCGTGTCCCACACGCGCTCGGGTCCGAACTCCTCCAGCAGCCCCGTGGTCGTCTTGAACACTCCTCCGGCCGCGCCGATGTCCTCCCCGAGGCACACCACCGACGCGTCCCGCCGCATCTCGCGGGCGATGCCCTCGGCGACGGCGTCCCGGTAGGTGATCACGTCCGCCATGCGGCACCTCCGTCCGCCCACACGTCGGTCAGTGCCTCACGCGGATCGGGCGGCGGCGCGGCCTTCGCCGCCTCCACGGCCCGCTCCACCACGGCCCGGGCCCGCCCGTCGGCCCCGGCGACCGTCTCCTCGCCCACCCCGAGCTCGGCCAGGCGCCCCCGCGCGAGGTCCAACGGGTCGTGCTTGAGCCAGCGTTCGACCTCCTCGGCCGGGCGGTAGGCCGCCGGGTCGGCGCGACTGTGCCCGAAGTGGCGGTAGGTCTCGGCCTCCAGCACGGCCGGTCCCTCTCCGGCCCGGGCCCGCCGTGCCAGCCGCCCCACCGCCTCCTCGACCGCCACGACGTCGTTTCCGTCGACGACCTCGCCCGGGATGCCGTGGGCGGGGGCCCGGTCGGCGGCGGGGCGGGGCACGGCCGTGACGTCGGCGATCGGTGTGTACTCCATGTAGAGGTTGTTCTCGCACACGAACAGCACCGGCAGCTTCCACACGGCGGCCAGGTTGAGGGACTCGTGGAAGGCGCCGATGTTGGTCGCGCCGTCGCCGAAGAAGGCGACCGCGAGCTGCTCGGTGCCGCGCAGCCGGGCCGACCAGGCAGCGCCCACCGCCATCGGCAGATGGGCGCCGACGATGGCGTACGAACCGAGCATGCCGGTGGCCGCCTTGGTCAGGTGCATGGAGCCGCCCTTGGCCCGACACAGCCCGGTCGCCCGGCTCATCAGCTCCGCGAGGCACTCCTCGGGCGTGGCGCCCCGGGCGAGGGCGTGGTGGTGGCCCCTATAGGTGGCGAACACATAGTCGTCCGGGCGCAGGGCGGCGCTCGCGCCCACAGCGATCGCCTCCTGCCCGGCGGCCAGGTGCGTGGTGCCCTTCACCAGCCCCTGCAGGAACAGGTCGTGGGCGGCCTTCTCCGTCCGGCGGATGACGTTCATCCGCTCGTACCGGTCGAGGAGCGCGGTGGCGTCCATCAGCGGTCCTCGTGGCTCGTCCGCCGGCGGTCCGACGTGTGCGCGGATGAGCGGTCCCCGGTCACCGCGCGGGAGCGGTCCCCGGTGTCCGCGCGGGAGCGGTCCCCGGTGTCCGCGGGTGAGCGGTCCCGAGTCGTTGCCCGCACGCCGTCTTTGGTGTTGAGGTGGGACTG
This sequence comes from Streptomyces tibetensis, assembly GCF_007655005.1. Classification (GTDB taxonomy): domain Bacteria; phylum Actinomycetota; class Actinomycetes; order Streptomycetales; family Streptomycetaceae; genus Streptomyces; species Streptomyces tibetensis. The sequence goes on along the minus strand of NZ_SZVW01000008.1, from coordinate 119,295 downwards.
GGCCTCGCGGCGGGTGTTCAGTTCGCCGCCCACAGTCCAGTACTTGCGCCCGGCCACCAGCAGTTCCTCGGCGGGGAACTTGGTGATGACCTCGCAGCCCTCGGCGGTGACGACCAGTTCCTCCTCGATCCGGGCGGCGGACCAGCCGTCGGCGGCCGGCCAGTACGTCTCCAGGGCGAACACCATGCCCTCCTGCAGGACTTCGGGGTGGTCGAGGGAGACCAGCCGGCTGAAGATCGGCTTCTCCCAGATCGACAGGCCGACGCCGTGGCCGTACTGGAGGGCGAAGGCGGCGGTCTCGTCGGCGAAGCCGAACTCCTCGGCGCGCGGCCAGACCCGCACGATGTCGGCGGTGGTGGCACCCGGCCGGACCAGGGCGATCGCCTCGTCCATGTACTCCCGGCAGCGCACGTACGCGTCCCGCTGCGCCCGCGACGCGCTGCCCACGGCGAACGTCCGGTAGTAGCAGGTGCGGTAGCCGAGGTGGCTGTGCAGGATGTCGAAGAAGGCGGGGTCGCCGGGGCGGATCAGACGGTCGCTGTAGACGTGCGGATGCGGCGAACAGCGTTCGCCCGAGATGGCGTTGACCCCTTCGACGTACTCGCTGCCGAGGTCGTACAGCACCTTGCTGACCACGCCGACGCACTCGTTCTCGCGCACCCCCGGGCGCAGGTACCCGTACAGCTCCTCGTAGGCCGCGTCGACCATGGCGCAGGCCTGGGTGAGCAGGGCGATCTCGTCGCCGGTCTTGATGCGCCGGGCCTCCAGGAACACCTGCTGTCCGTCGACGACGTCGACGCCCTCGGCGCGCAGCGCGGAAAGGACCGGCATCTCGGCGACGTCGACGCCGAGGGGTTCGCCCGCGAGCCCGTGGTCGCGCAGCTCGGCGGCGATCTTGGCCGCCACGTCCTCGGCGATCCCGGCGTCCGGGTGGAAGGCGCCGCGCAGGGTGGAGATGCCGGCCCGGGCGCCGGTGGGCGGGCCGCCCTCGCCGTCGCCGTAGTCGAGCCAGGGGTTGTACAGCTGGTGGTGGCGGGCGGCGGAGCCGAAGTCCCAGACGACCGGTTCGCCGTCGCGCACCAGCAGGGCGAAGCGGATCAGTTTGTCCATCGCCCAGGTGCCGATGTGGGTGGCCGTCATGTAGCGGATGTTGGCGAAGTCGAAGCTGAGCACCGCGCCGAGCTCGGAGCGGTTCAGTGATGCGTGCAGCCGGGCCAGCCGCTGTCCACGCAGCCGGTCCAGGTCGATGCGCTCTTCCCAGTCGACGGCGTTGGGGCCGTATGTGCGGATCGCCATGGCGACCACCCCCACTTCGGAGTGAACGCCCGTGGGCGATGGGTGTCAAGCGTCACTGAACATCGCCGGACACGAACCAGACGCCCATCGCGGGTACCTCTCCATCGTTGCGGTAGCGGTGGGGGGTCGTCGACTCGAAGCAGACGGAATCGCCCGGCCGCAGTGTGTACTCCTCGAAGGCGAGGGTGAGGATCAGCTCGCCGGAGGTCAGATAGCCGTACTCGGTGCCGGGGTGCCGCATCAGCGCTCCCGAGCCGGAGGACGATCCCCCGGGCCGGTACGTCACCAGCAGGAAGTCGGTGTCCACGCCCGGGACCCGCCCGAGCCGCTCCCACACCACCCCCGAGTCCAGCTCCAGCGTCTCGCGCCCGCCCGCGGCGACCAGCGGCCCGATCCGCCGCCCCGACTCGGCGGCGAGGGCCGCGAGGGCAAGCGGCACGGTGGCGGGGGACGCCGTGAGCGGCACGGTGGAGGGGGACGCGGCGGGCGGCACGGTGGCGGGGGACGCGGCGGGCGGGCCCGCGGGCCGGGTCGTGGCGGGCGGGATCGACGCGGCCTCCTCCCGGGCGTCGAAGAGCGACTCCACGGAGATCCCCAGCGTCGTGGTGATCGCGTACAGCGTGCTGACGGACGGCTGGCTCTTGCCGGTCTCGATCTGCGACACGAGACTCGCCGACACCCCGATCTCCCGGGCCAGCGCGCGCAGGCTCGTCCCGCGCTCCAGGCGCGCCTGCCGGATGCGCGCGCCGACGGGCGGCACGACGGCGGGAGACACGGGCGGCTCCTCTGCTCGGTCGGGAAAACGGTGCACGCTGTGCAGCTTCATTGAACAGCGCGCGCAAGGCCTGGCGCCAGGGCCCCGCAGGTGTGCCCCGAGCGGCGGCCAGGTGCTCACCCGAACGGTCCGACGCCGGTGGTGGACCGCCAAGGGCGGTGGTGCGCTGAGGGCACGCGTCACGTTCTCAGGAGGCACTCCCGATGACCCGTCGTCCGTCCAGGCTCGTCCGTGTTCTCTCCTCTTCGCTGGCGGCAGGCACGCTGCTCTCCACCGCCGCCTGCTCGGACGACGCCGGCACGGACGGTTCGCGGGTCTCCGGCGTCACCGCGTCCCAGGTCGCCGAGATGCGGCAGACGCCCTCCCCCACCGCCACCCTCTCCACGGACGGCGCGCGCACGGCCCTGATCACCGAGGCGGACATCGAGGACGACTGGACTCAGGTCAAGGACACGGAGGCGGAGAACTGGCACGACAGCCTCCTCATCGGCACCGTCGACGTCTCCGACTTCCTCACCGCCAAGGCCCAGGCCTCCGACTGCCAGCGGCTCATGGACTCCCTGTTCGACGACGATCTGCTGGGCAGGCCGTCGGGCGCGTCCGAGTTGCGCGGCTTCGAGCAGGGCGACTCCCGCCTGCTGTACCAGGTCGCCTCCTACGACCGGACCGATCCGCAGGACTCCCTGAACTGGATGGCGACCCTGCCGGAGAAGTGCGACCAGTTCACCGTGACCGACGGCAAGGACAAGCGCACCGTCCAGGTCATCGAGATCTCACTGCCCAAGGTGGGCGACGCCCGGCAGGGCCTGCGCGTGACGGTGCAGGGCTCGGCCGGCGGCGACGACGCCACACTGACCCTGGACGTCGCCGCCGTACGGGTCGGCGACGACGCGATCACCGTCACGGCGGGCGGACTCGACGGGGACGAGAACGACTCCACCAAGCAGGCGGTGCAGCAGGGCACCCAGCGACTGCAGGACGTCCTGGCCGGCAAGTCGCCCGCAGCGAGCCCCACCTAGGCCGTCCGACACGCCGACAAGCTCCTCTCCAGCGCCAACCGCCGTTCCCGCTCCGCCGATTCCCGGGACAGCTGATCACCGGAGCGGCACAATGACGGCGGTGACCGGCTTGGGTCGTGCGTGCGAGGAGAGGACGAGTCGTGAGTGATGGCCACACCCCTTCGGGAGGGTCCACGAGACTGAACACCGGTGTGGCGCACAACGCGCGCGTGTGGAACTACTGGATCGGCGGCAAGGACAACTACGAGGTCGACCAGCGGGTCGGCGAGCACGTCGCCGGCATGTTCCCGATCATCCGGGACATCGCCCGGGCGGACCGGGACTTCCTCGGCCGGGCCGTGTCGGTCCTCGCCGGTGACCGTGGAGTACGGCAGTTCCTGGACATCGGCACGGGACTGCCGACGGCGGACAACACCCACGAGATCGCCCAGCGGCTGGCGCCCGACTCGCGCGTCGTCTACGTCGACAACGACCCGATCGTGCTGGTGCACGCCCGCACCCTGCTCACCGGCACCCCCGACGGCGTCACCGACTACGTCGACGCCGATGTGCACGACCCGGACGCCATCGTCGAACGGGCCGGGCGCACCCTCGACCTCACCGAACCCGTCGCCGTGATGATGCTGGGCATCCTCAATTTCGTCCTGGACGTCGACAAGGCCCGGGACATCGTCCGCCGGGTGATGGCCGCGGTGCCCTCCGGCAGCTTCCTGGTCCTCACCCACCCGACCTTCGACGACGAGCTGGGCGGCGCGGGCCAGATCCCGGCCATGAAGTTCTGGAACGAGAACGCCACTCCCCCGATCACGGCCCGCAGCGGCGCGGACATCGCCGCGTTCTTCGAGGGCCTGGAGCTGCTCGAACCCGGCATGGTGTCGTGCGGGCAGTGGCGCGCCGAGCCCGGATCGGCCGTCGTGGTACCGCAGTACGGCGCGGTGGCCGTCAAGCCCTGACGGCGCCGCCCTCGTCGCAGAAGTCCGGCAAACCGCGGGAGGACGCATGACCACCCTGGCCGATCCCGTGCCCGGCGGCCGTCCCGGCGACGTCGAGCGGGCCACCGCGCTGAGCGGCGAGCTCGCCGGCCGGGGTGTGCACGGTGTGGTGCTGGCCTACGTCGACACCGCGGGCATCGGCCGGGTGAAGACCGTCCCGACGGCCCGGCTCTCCTCCGCCGCGGCCTGGGGCGTCGGCATGTCGCCGGTGTTCGACACGTTCCTGGCGGACGACTCCATCGTCACCACCGACGTCCTGGGCTCCCCCGACGGCGACCTGCGCCTGTACCCGGCTCTGGAGCGGCTCGTCGTCCTGTCCGGGCAGCCCGGCTGGGCCTGGACGCCGGTGGACCGGATCACCCAGGACGGCGAGCGGCACCCCGGCTGCACCCGCACGTTCCTGCGCCGGATCGTCACCGAGGCGGCCGAGCGGCACGGCCTCACCTTCAAGGCGGCCATCGAGGTCGAGTGGACGGTGGCCCGGGGCGACGCCCCCGGCGACGCGTTCGTGCCCGCGACGACCGGACCGGCGTACGGGGCGACCCGGCAGGTCGAGCTCTGTGACTACACCGCCGACGTGCTGGCGGCGTGCGCGGCCCAGGGCATCGAGGTCGAACAGCTGCATCCCGAGTACGCGGCCGGGCAGTTCGAGATCTCGGTGGGTGCCGTCGATCCGGTGGCGGCGGCCGACCTCAGCGTGCTGGTCCGGCAGACCGTCCGGGCGGTGGCAGGGCGGCACGGGCTGAGGGTGTCGTTCGCCCCGGCCGTCGTGGGCCGGGGCGTGGGGAACGGCGGGCACGTCCACCTGTCCGCCTGGCGCGACGGGGTCAACCTGCACTCCGGCGGCGCCGGCCGGTACGGCATGACCGCCGAGGCGGAATCGTTGACGGCCGGCATCCTCGCCCACCTGCCCGCCCTCACGGCCGTCACCGCCCCGAGCCCCGCCAGCTACCTGCGGCTCAGGCCCTCCCAGTGGGCCGGGGTGTTCACCGCCTGGGGCCGCGAGACCCGGGAGACCGCGCTCCGCGTCGTCACCGGCACCGCGGGCCTGCGCGACCGGGCCGCCAACCTGGAGATCAAGCCCGTCGACCTGGCCGCCAACCCCTACCTCGCGATCGGCTCCCTGATCGTCGCCGGGCTGGACGGCCTGACCTCGTCCGCCGCCCTCCCCGACGAGACCACCGGCGATCCGGCCCACCTGGGCGAGGCCGAGGCGGCGGGCCGGGGCGTGCGGCGGCTGCCGGTGTCTTTGGAGCAGGCCGTCGAGGAGTTCCGCGCGGACGAGGCCCTGCGCGCGGCCCTCGGCCCGGTCCTGGCCGACGCGGTGATCGCCGTACGCCTCGGGGAACTGGCGTCCGTCGCCGGTCTGGACGACGACCGGGTGGCGGCGGCGTACCGCTGGACGTACTGACATGACCGCGGTCCGCGAGGCGCTCGACTCCGTACGGCTGGTCGACCACCACTGCCACGGCACCGTCACGGCCGACCTCGGCCGGGACGCCTTCGAGTCGCTCCTCACGGAGGGCGAGGCCTGGCCGGGCACCTCGCCCTTCGACAGCCCGGTGGGCGTGGCCGTGCGCCGGCACTGCGCGCCCCTGCTCGACCTGCCCCGGCACGCTCCCCCCGGGGAGTACCTCGCCCGCCGCACGGAACTCGGCTGGCGCGAGGTGCAGCGCCGCTTCCTGCGCGCGACGGGCACGGACGTCTTCTGCGTCGACACCGGCTACGCCCCCGACCGCATCACCACGCCCCGGGACATCGCCGAGGCCGCGGGCGGGGCGTCGTACGAAGTCGTGCGGCTGGAGGGCGTCGCGGAGTCGGTGGGGGCCGCGGGCGTCGAACCCGAGACCTACGCGGACGCCTTCCGCACGGCCGCGCTGGACGCGGTGCGGCGGCCCGGCGTGGTGGCCGTGAAGTCGGTTGCGGCCTACCGCACCGGTTTCGATCTGGACCCGGCCCGCCCGTCGGACGCGGAGGTCACCAAGGCGGCCCGGTCCTGGCTCGGCAGAGGGGGCCGTCTCGACGACCCGGTCCTCATGCGGCACCTGCTGTGGACCGCCGTCGACCTCGGTCTGCCGCTCCAGCTGCACACCGGTTTCGGCGACAACGACATCCGGCTGCACCGCGTGGACCCCACCCACCTCACGGACTGGCTGCACCTCACCGCCGGGACGGTCCCCGTCCTGCTCCTGCACTGCTGGCCCTACCAGCGGCAGGCCGCCTACCTGGCGGCGGTCTTCGAGCAGGTCTACCTCGACGTCGGCCTCACCCTCCACCACGTCGGGCCCGCCCGTGCCGGTGCGGTCCTCGCGGAGGCCCTGGAGATCACACCGTTCCGCAAGCTGCTGTACAGCTCCGACGCCTACGGTGTGCCCGAGTTCCACCACCTCGGGGCGCTCGCCTTCCGGCAGGGGCTCGCGGGGCTGCTCCAGGAGCGGGTGGACGCCGACGAGCTGGCCCTGCCGGACGCGCTGCGGATCGCCCGCTGGGCGGGTCGGGACAACGCCCTGCGGGTCTACCGGCTGCAGAACGAGTGGCCTCAGGACGATTGAACAGGCGTGGGGCCGGTCACAGTTCCCCTGAAGCGGCTACCCAGGAAGTCCGAACGGCTGAAAGTATGATCAAGCAATGTCTGACATGACCGAAACCACGCCCGGCTGGCTGTCCTCCGACGAACTGGAGATGACACGTGCCCGCATGCCGATCCTGTACGTCGAGGCCGTCCCGGTACGCGTCGACGACAGCGGCGAAGTGACCAGTGTCGGCCTGCTGCTGCGCATCGGGCCCGACGGCACGGTCAGCCGGACGCTGGTATCCGGCCGCGTGCTGCACCACGAGCGCGTCCGCGACGCCCTCCTGCGCCACCTGGAGAAGGACCTCGGCCCGGTCGCGCTGCCCCGCGTCCCGGCGTCGCTCCAGCCGTTCACGGTCGCGGAGTACTTCCCGACGCACGGCGTCACGCCGTACCACGACCCGCGCCAGCACGCGGTGTCCCTCGCCTACATCGTGCCGGTGACGGGCGACTGCCGGCCTCGGCAGGACGCCCTCGACCTGGTGTGGTTCAGCCCGCAGGACGCCGTCTCGGAGGCGGTGCAGAGCGAGATGCCGGGCGGGCACGGGGTGCTGCTGAAGCAGGCGCTGGCGCATGCGGGCTGCGGGATCTGACCGTCCCGGGCGGTCAGGAAAGGACCTCCACCGATGCGGCTTCCCGGCATGCCGCTGCACGACCCGTTCGTCGTCGCCGACGACGCGACACGCACCTACCACCTCTACACGTCCAACGTTCCCGCGGTGTCGGGCGTGGGCGGCACCGGCACGATGGTCTATCGCAGCCGTGACCTGCGCGACTGGACGCCGCCGGTGGTGGTCTTCCTGACGGCCGGGCAGGAGGACCTCTGGGCCACCGACGGCGCGTGGGCGCCGGAAGTGCACGCGTGGGACGGCAGGTACTACCTGTTCACCACGCTGCACAACGCGGACCGGCCACTTCCGGTTCCGACGCCGAACCAGTGGGGTGTGCCCTTCCGGACCCCGACCCACATGCGCGGCACGGTCACCGCGGTCTCCGACTCCCTGCTCGGCCCCTTCACGGTGCTCGACCCGTCGCGCCCGGTACCGCCCGAGCACCTCATGACCCTGGACGGCACGCTGTACGTCGACCCGTCCGGTCAGCCCTGGATGGTGTACGCGCACGAGTGGCTGCAGACCATCGACGGAACGATGGAGGCGGTCCGTCTGACCCCGGACCTGTCCCGCTCGGTCGGCGATCCGGTGTTCCTCTTCAAGGCGTCGGACGCGCCCTGGACCGGTGAGCAGATTCCCGCCGGCGTCCCGCACCAGTTGCCGCCCTACATCACCGACGGCCCCCAGCTGTCCCGCACCCCCGACGGCTGCCTGCTCATGCTCTGGTCGACCTACGAGAAGAACGTGGCCGGCCAGGACGGCACGGTCAGCGGCGGCTACGCGCAGACCTACGCCGTGTCCGGCTCCGGGGACCTCACGGGGCCGTGGGAGCAACGCCGTCCGCTGGTCCGCGACGACAGCGGCCACGGCATGCTCTTTCACACCTTCGACGGCCGGCTGATGATGATCCTCCACCGGCCCTTCGAGAACGCCCGCGGCAAGCTGTACGAGATGCGGCTCGACGGCCACGAGCTGGAGATCGTGCGCCGGTGCGACGACCTGGACGGTGGCGGCTGACGTCGGCCGGACCCTCCGACGCGATCAGCGGGCCCGCCGATACCGGCGGACCCGCTGATCATTCTGTCGGGACGACAGGATTTGAACCTGCGACCCCTTGACCCCCAGTCAAGTGCGCTACCAAGCTGCGCCACGTCCCGTTGCCCGTCTGACCTGGGGGTTCCCCCGGCCGAACGCGCAGGGAAACAATACCGCACTCGCACCGCTGATCGCGCATCCGTTTCCGGCGAACGCCACTTGACCTCAAGTTTGGTTGAGGTTGCACGCTCGTCGTCATGACCGACGCGACACTGACGCACACGCACGCGTACACCTATGCCGACCTGCCGGGGCTGATGGGCCTGATGACCGGCGACGAGAAGCACGGCCCGGCCGCGACGTCCACGCTGGACGTGCTGTGGGTCCTCTACGACCGGGTGCTGCGGGTGAGCCCGGAGGGCCTGGAGGACCCGGGACGGGACCGGTTCCTGCTGTCGAAGGGGCACGGGCCGATGGCGTACTACGCCGTGCTGGCCGCCAAGCGCTTCCTGCCGGTGGAGTGGCTGCCCGGCTTCGGCTCCTACGACTCCCCGCTCGGCCACCACCCCGACCGGACGCTCGTGCCGGGGGCCGAGATCGGCAGCGGATCGCTGGGGCACGGGCTGCCCATCGCCGTCGGGACGGCGCTGGGGCTGCGTGCCCAGGGGCTCGACGAGCCGCGGGTGTGGGCGCTGATCGGGGACGCCGAGTTGGACGAGGGCAGCAACCACGAGGCGATCGCCTTCGCCGGGCCCGCCGGGCTCGACCGGCTGCACACCGTCGTCGTCGACAACGCCTCCGCCGCATACGCGCGGCCCGGCGGGATCGCCGCCCGCTTCGAGGCGGCGGGCTGGTCCGCGCTGACCGTCGACGGCCGTGATCACGACGCCCTGTACGCCGCCTTCACCGCGCCGCACCCGGGTCGCCCGCACGTGGTCGTGGCCCGGGTCGAGCCGAAGTCCGCCTGAGCCCCGCACCGAAAGGAACCTTTCCCCATGGACACCATGCGTGACCGTTTCGCCCCCGTCGTCTCCCGGCTCCTCGACGAGGATCCCCGGGTCGCCGTGGTCCTGGCCGCGATCGGCACGGACGGCTTCGCGGGGGCCGCCCGCCGCCATCCCGGCCGGGTCGTCGACGTCGGCATCCGTGAGCAGCTCCTGATCGGGGCGGCGGCGGGGCTGGCACTGACGGGGCTGCGGCCCGTCGTGCACACCTTCGCCAGCTTCCTCGTGGAGCGGCCCTTCGAGCAGGTCAAGCTGGACCTCGGGCACCAGGACGCGGGGGCGGTGCTGGTGAGCGCCGCCGCCTCCTACGACTGGCCGGCCGGCGGCTACACCCACATGGCACCGGGCGACGTGGCGTTGCTCGACACCCTGGACGGCTGGACCGTCCATGTGCCAGGGCACCCGGACGAGGCCGAGACGCTGCTGCGGCACGCGGTCGCCGCGGGCGATGACAAGGTGTACGTACGGCTGTCCGTCCAGGCCAACGGACAGGCGCTGCCGGTCGACGGCGAGCGCTTCCGTACGGTCCGCGAGGGGCGCTCCGGCGTGGTGGGCGCCGTCGGGCCGATGCTCGACGCCGTACTCGCCGCCACCGAGGGACTGGACGTCACCGTCCTGTACGCGACCACCGTCCGCCCCTTCGACGGCGCCACCCTGCGCCGGGCCACCGAGACGGCAGGGACGGACGTCGTCCTCGTCGAGCCCTACCTGGCGGGCACCTCGACGGCCGCCGCGAACGACGCGCTGTCGGATGTGCCGCACCGGGTCCTCGGACTGGGCGTGGGACGCCGAGAGCTGCGGCGGTACGGGCAGGTGGAGGAGCATGTCACCGCCCACGGCCTCGACGCCCGGTCGCTGCGGGAGCGCATCGGGGGCTTCGTCGGGGCGGGCGTCCGGGTGTGAGACCGGGCGGACGTCACTGCGCCGGGAGGCCGAGCCGGGGGTGGGTTTCAAGGAGCCGGGTCGGGGCCGCCTGGCGCCAGGAGTCGGCGAGGATGTCCCGCAACTCCCCCTCGTCCTCGATGGCTTCGAGCCTGGCCCGCACCCAGGCGAACTGGGACTCGTGGTCGGCGATCCAGAACTTCCCCGGCTCGGCGAGCACCAGCTCGTTCCGCTCCTCCTTGGGGCAGCGCACGGCGATGGAGGTCTCGTCCTCCGGCAGCGTGGCGAACATCTTCCCCGCGACCCGGAACGTGGGCATGCTCCAGGCGATCTTCTCCGTCGTGTCCGGCAGGGACAGGGCGATCCGTCGTACGTCTTCGGCATCCGGCATGGCAGGCACCGTATCGGCTCCCACTGACAATTACCTGGTGAGAGCGGCTGCCGGTACGCGCTTGTAGTAGATCGTCGTCGGCCGCAGCACCCCGCCGGGATCGGCCGCGTAGTCGGGGATCGCGCCGATCGGGGTCCACCCGGCGGACCGGTACAGGCGCTCGGCGGGGCTGCCGGTCTCGGTGTCCAGGTGCAGGAGAGTGAGACCGGCCGCCGCTGCCGCGTCCTGCGCCGTGGCCAGGAGCCCGCGGCCGAGACCGCGGCCACGGGCCTCCCGGTGCACCATCAGCTTCACGAGCTCGGCGCGGTGCCGGCTGTTGGTCTTGCCGGGGAAGGCCAGGCTCACGGTGCCGAGCACCCGCTCCCCCTCGCACGAGACCCAGACGGCGAGCCGGCCCGCGGCGACGTCCGCGGCCCGCTCCTCCCACCAGGTCAGGGCTTCCGCCCGGGTGAGCGGGGCGAGGAATCCGACCGACGCACCACCGTTCACGGTGTCGCACAGCAGATCCGCCAACGTCCCCGCGCGCTCCAGGAGCCTGGCCTCGTCCAGGCGGATCACGGCCGCACCACCGCCAGCAGGTACCGCACGCCCGCGGGAGCGGTACACCGGAACCGGGTCGGGCCCCACACGCGCATCCTCAGGCAGTCGCCGGTGGCGAGGTGGTGTTCGGTGTCCTGGGCGGTCACGTCCAGGGCCCCCTCCAGGATCCAGATGTGCTGCTCCAGCCCGGCCAGGGGCGGACGGTCGTAGGCGATGTCGGCGCCGGGCGCGAGGCGGGCCTCGATCAGCTCGCCGCGCAGGGCGGTGTGCGGGGGCGACACGGAGCGCCGTACGAAGCCGGAGGCCCGGTCCTGCCACACGGGCTGCCCGGCGGAGCGGACCACCGTCTCCGGTTCCGCCTCGACCTCGCTGAGCAGCTGGGACATGGTGCGTCCGTAGACGGCGCAGAGGCGGTTCAGGAGTGCGGCCGTCGGGCTGATCTCCGCCCGCTCGGCCCGGGACAGGGTCGAGCGGCTCACCCCGCTGCGGTCCGCCAACTCGCCCAGGGACCAGCCGTGTTCGGCCCTCAGTTCGGCCAGGCGTACGCCCAGCCGGGCGTCGACGGGGTCCACCTCGTCATGTCTCATATCCGGGACGCTATCCCGGATATGAGACGGCCGCGTTACGAGGTGCTCACACCCGGGCCGCGGCGCCGAGCGCGTCCAGCACGGGGCGGATGAGCGGGTGCTCCTCGGCTCCCCTGCGGACGGCGGCGAAGACCCGGCGGGTGGGGGGCGTCCCGTCGACGGGGCGGACGACCACTCCGGTGAGGTCCATGCCGCGCAGTGCCGAGCGCGGCACCAGGGCGACGCCCGCGTCGGCGGAGGCGATGGCGACGACCGCGCGGAAGTCGTCCGAGGAGTGCTCCATGCGCGGCTGGAACCCGGCGTTCTCGCAGGCCAGGACCACCACGTCATGGCAGGGATTGCCGGGGTACGGGCCGATCCACGCGTCCTTGGCCAGTTCGGCGAGCGGCACCTCGGGCGTGCCCGCCAGGCGGTGACCGACCGGCAGGACCGCGTCGAAGGGCTCGGCGTACAGCGGTACGTGGGCCAGTCGCGGGTCGTCGGCGGGCGGGGCCCCGCGGTACTCGACGGCGACCGCGACATCGACCTGCCGGTCCAGCACCATCGGCAGGCTGGCGTCGCCCTCGGCGTCCTGGACGCGGATGCGGATCCCGGGTGCCGACCGGGCGAGACCGGCCACGGCGGGCGCGACGACCAGGGCGATGCCGGTGGCGAAGGAGGCGACCGTGACGGTGCCGGCCGCGCCCGAGCTGTACGCGGCGAGCTCGGCCTCGGCCCGCTCCAGCTGGGCGAGGACCGCATTGGTGTGGTTGAGCAGGATCTCCCCGGCGGGGGTGAGCCGTACGCCCTTGGCGCCTCGCTCGACGAGCCGGTGGCCGGTCTCCTGCTCCAGGGCGGCGAGCTGCTGGGAGACGGCCGACGGGGTGAGATACAGCGCGGCGGCAGCCGCCGTCACCGTACGGTGGTCGGCCACCGCCCGGAGGATGTGGAGCCGCCGCGCTTCGATCATGCGATCGATTGTCTCAAACGCGTCCCTCAGGCCTGCTCGGAGTCCAGCTGGGCCCGGGCCGCCACGAAGGCGTCCACCGCGCGGTTGACGTCGTCCGTGGAGTGCGCGGCCGACAGCTGGACGCGGATCCTGGCCTGGCCCTGCGGCACCACCGGGTACGAGAAGCCGATGACGTAGACGCCGCGTTCCAGCAGCAGCTCCGCCATGCGGCCGGCGACCGCCGCGTCGCCGATCATCACCGGGGCGATGGCGTGGTCGCCGGGGAGCACGTCGAAGCCCTCCTCGGTCATGCGGCCGCGGAACAGGGCCGTGTTCTCTGCCAGCCGGACGCGCAGGTCGTCCGCCGACTCCAGCAGGTCGATGACCTTGAGGGAGGCCGCCGCGATCACCGGGGCGAGCGTGTTGGAGAACAGGTACGGCCGCGAGCGCTGGCGCAGCAGGGCGACGATCTCGGCGCGGGCCGCGACGTAGCCGCCGGAGGCGCCGCCGAGGGCCTTGCCGAGGGTGCCGGTGATGATGTCGACGCGGTCCATGACGCCGTGCAGTTCGGGCGTGCCCCGGCCGCCGGGGCCGACGAAACCGACCGCGTGGGAGTCGTCGACCATGACCATCGCGTCGTAGCGGTCGGCGAGGTCGCAGATCTCGCGCAGCGGGGCGACGTATCCGTCCATGGAGAAGACGCCGTCGGTGACGATCAGGCGGCGGCGCGCGTCGGAGGCCTCCTTGAGGCGGGCCTCCAGCTCGGCGAGGTCGCGGTTGGCGTAGCGCAGGCGGCGGGCCTTGGACAGACGGATGCCGTCGATGATGGAGGCGTGGTTGAGCGCGTCGGAGATGACCGCGTCCTCCGCGCCGAGCAGCGTCTCGAACACGCCGCCGTTGGCGTCGAAGCAGGAGGAGTAGAGGATGGTGTCCTCCTGGCCGAGGAACGCCGAGAGCCTGGCCTCGAGTTCCTTGTGCACCTCCTGGGTGCCGCAGATGAAGCGGACGGAGGCCATGCCGTAACCCCAGCGGTCCAGGGCCTCGTGGGCGGCGGCGACGACCTCGGGGTGGTCGGCGAGGCCGAGGTAGTTGTTGGCGCAGAAGTTGAGGACCTCGCCGGGGCGGCCGCCCGCGGTGACGTTCACGGTGGCGGACTGCGGACTGCCGATCACGCGCTCGGGCTTGTGCAGGCCGGCGGCGCGGATCTCGTCGAGGGTGGCGCGCAGGTCGTCGCGCACGGAGTCGAACATGGGGGAAGCTCCTAGGGTGCTCGCGGAGAAAGGGAGTTACGCCGTCCAGTCGAGGATGACCTTGCCGCCGCGGCCGCTCGCCGCGTCCTCGAACGCCGCCTCGAAGTCGCGGTGGCCGTAGCGGCCGGTGATGACGGGTGCGAGGTCCAGGCCGGCCTCCATCAGGACCGACATGGCGTACCAGGTCTCGAACATCTCGCGGCCGTAGATGCCCTTGATGGTGATCATCGAGGTGACGACGCGGGCCCAGTCGACGGGGAACTCCTGCGCGGGCAGGCCGAGCATGGCGATGCGGCCGCCATGGGTCATGTTGGCGATCATGTCGCGCAGAGCCTCGGGGCGGCCGGACATCTCCAGGCCGATGTCGAAGCCCTCGCGCAGTCCGAGCGTGCGCTGCCCGTCGGCGATCGTCGAGCCGGAGACGTCCAGCGCCAGGCTGACACCGATCTTGCGGGCCAGCTCCAGCCGCTCCGGGCTGACGTCGGTGATCACGACGTTGCGGGCGCCGGCGTGCCGGGCCACGGCGGCGGCCATCAGGCCGATGGGGCCGGCGCCGGTGATCAGGACGTCCTCGCCGACGAGCGGGAACGACAGGGCGGTGTGCACGGCGTTGCCGAACGGGTCGAAGATCGCGGCCACGTCGAGGTCGACGGGCACCCGGTGCACCCAGACGTTGGCGGCGGGCAGGGCGACGTACTCGGCGAACGCCCCGTCCCGGCCCACGCCCAGCCCCACGGTGGCCCGGCAGAGGTGCCGGCGGCCGGCCTGGCAGTTGCGGCACTTGCCGCACACCAGGTGGCCCTCGCCGCTGACCCGATCGCCGATGCCGATGTCGGTGACGTCCCGCCCGGTCTCGACGACCTCGCCGACGAACTCGTGCCCGAGCACGAGCGGGGTGCTGATCGCCTGCTGCGCCCAGCCGTCCCAGGCCCTGATGTGCAGGTCGGTGCCGCAGATGCCGGTGCGCAGCACCTTGATGAGCACGTCTTTGGGCCCGACGGTGGGCTCGGGGACGTCCGCGAGCCACAGCCCGGGTTCCGCCTTCTGCTTGACCAGCGCCTTCACCGCTACGGCTCCTGTGGGTGAGTCCCGGCTCCGGGCATGCCGAAGGAACCCCTGGACCGGGAGAGGAGTGGGATCGCACTGCAATCTGCCGTACGGCGGCCTGCCGGTCCATCGAGGATTTCTTAACCGCCGCCTCAGCTTTCCTTCACGCCCCAGGGGTCCTGTGGGAACCCGCGGCGTCAGTAGGGCGGCAGGCCGTCGCGGCTCTCCAGCTCCACGACGAGCAGCGAAGCGTGTTCCTTGATCGCCGTCAGGCCGGGTTTCCCCCACGGTCGCGGCGCGACGTCCGCCACGCTGACCGTGCCCAGTACCAGGCCCGTGCCGTCGATGAGCGGTGCCCCCAGATAGGAGCGGATGCCGAACTCGTCGACCACCGGGTTGCCCGCGAACCGCGGATAGTCGGCGACGTCCTCCAGGGCGAGGGCCTTGCGGCGCGCCACCACATGGGGGCAGAAGCCGTGGTCGCGGGGCAGGGCACGGCCGAGGCGCGGGCCGGTGCCGTCGCTGCGCACGACCGGGGGGACAGCCGGCACGTACAGGCCCGCGTAGAACTGCCCCTGTTGGCCGGGGAAGTTGACCATGGCGTACGGCGCCCCGGTGAACTCGGCGAGGCGCTGCGCGAAGGCGTCGAGTGCGGGTTCGGGGCGCTCCCCCAGGCCCAGTCGGCGCAGTCGGCCGGTGCGGGCGGGGGCCTCCCTGTCCTCGGGTGTGAGCAGCAGACGACCGGCCGGGCGCGGCGGGTCGTAGGTCATGGGCATGCTCCCGGGCTGTGGGTTTGCGTCATGTACGGGCTCCCTGGGGGATGTGAAGGGGTCACGTGTGGGCGCCATATCCCGAAGCAGGGGCCGGCGTGTGGGCGATGAGGTGGCGCACCAGGGTCAGCAGGGTCTGGACCCCGGAGCTGGAGATCCGCGCGTCGCAGCACACGACGGGGACGTCCGCGGACAGATCCAGGGCACCGCGCACCTCATCCGGGTCGTAGCGGTGGGCGCCGTCGAACTCGTTGACGGCGACGATGAATCCGAGGCCGCGCTGCTCGAAGAAGTCGACGGCCGCGAAGCACTCCTGGAGCCGGCGGGTGTCGGCGAGGATGACCGCGCCGAGCGCGCCCTCGCACAACTCGTCCCACATGAACCAGAACCGCTCCTGCCCGGGCGTCCCGAACAGGTACAGCACGTGCCGCGGGTCGAGGGTGATGCGGCCGAAGTCCATGGCCACGGTCGTCTCGAGCTTGTTCTCGATGCCGTCGAGATTGTCGGTCGCGGCGCCGACGGTGGTGAGCAGCTCCTCCGTGCTGAGCGGCGCGATCTCGCTGACCGCGCCGACGAAGGTCGTCTTGCCCACGCCGAACCCGCCCGCCACCAGGATCTTCAGCGCGGTGGGGAACGGGTCGGCGCCGTGGCCCGGTCCGTCGGTGTAGTCAGAGCTGTCGTCGTAGTCCATCGAGCACTGCCTCCAGAAGGGCCCGGTCCGTCGGGTTGTGGTGGAACGCGGGGGGCTTGGTCGTCAGCGCCCCGCAGTCGACGAGGTCCGCCAGCAGCACCTTGGTGACGGCCACCGGCAGTGTGAGATGGGCGGCGACCTCGGCGACGGCGACGGGCACCCGGCACCGCTCGATCGCCTGCGCGTGTTCCGGGCCGAGATAGCCGAGGGGGGTCGCCCCGGTGGCCATCACCTGCGACACGAGGTCGAGCGCGACGGTCGGACGGGTGCGGCCGTTGCTGACCGTGAACGGCCGCACCAGCCGCCCGGCCGCATCGTCGAGCCAGGGCCCGTCACCGGCCGCCGTCACGCTCAAGGCCTCATCGCCGGGGAATCGACGGACTGCCGGGGAGCGGTCACCAGGTAGGGGCGGACGCTCTTGACCAGCATCGCCATCTCGTAGCCCAGCACGGCCGCGTCGGCCTCGCGGCCGGCGAGCACGGCCAGGCAGGTGCCCGAGCCCGCGGTGGTGACGAACAGCAGGGTCGAGGCGAGTTCGACGACGACCTGCCGCACGTCGCCGCCGTCGCCGAAACGGACTCCTGCGCTACGGCCGAGGGAGTACAGGCCGGAGGCCAGCGCTGCCATGTGGTCGGCGCTGTCCGGATCGAGGCCGTGCACGGACTTCACGAGCCCGTCGCAGGACAGGAGCACCGCGGCGGTCGTGTGCGGTACGCGCTGCACGAGGCCGCTCATCAGCCAGTCGAGATCGGAAACATGGGCGGTCGGCGCATCGCTCGCCATGGTGGATCGACTCCTTGGGGTACGAAGGTCTGGGGGAGCGCTGGGGGTGGGGGTGGAAATCGGGGTGGTAAGGGGGGTGGTAAGGGGGGATGGTCATCCGGCAGGTGCGCTCCCGTCCTGCCGGGTCCTGGTCGTGCGGTGGTCGGAACGGGATCCGGGCTCGGGCCTGCTCGAGGGGGACGGCTCCGAGGGGAGCGCCTCGAGGTGAACCGGCCGGACGGGCATCGGCTCCCTGGGAGCGGACCCGCTGGGTGCGGGGTCCGCGTGGGCCTGGTCTGTGTAGGCGGAGTCCATGTGTGCGGAGCCCATGTGGGAGGCATCCGTGTGGACCGAACCCACGTGCGAAGGGTCCGTGTGGGCCGCACCGGTGTGGGAGGGGCCGGCGTGGGAGGGGCCGGTGTGGACCGGGTCCGTGTGGGAGGACTCCGTGTCGTCCCAGTCCGTGTGCCCGGCCTCCATGTTCTGCTGGGCTTCCGCGAGGCTGATGCCGCGCTGGAAGGCCGCCATCAGACCGGGGTCGTGGCCCACGAGGTGGTCGGGGTCCTGGCGTGGCGTCGGGCCGTCGCGCAGTTGGGGCGCGATGTGTTCCTGGGCGCGCCGACGGGGCAGTTGGGGTTTGCCCATGGTGCCGCGCACGGCGCCGTTGCGGGGGGTGGGCAGCTCGGTGATGTTCTCGGCGAGCACGCGCCGGTCGTCGGGACCGATGCCGGGCCGTGCCTCGGCCGGGGTCGGACGCTCCCGACGGGCACCGCGCATGGGCAGGGGCGCCGGCCTGCCGCCCGGAGCGTTCCCGCCCGGAGCCGGTTCGGCTTCCTGTTCGTGCCCGCGCGAGGCCCCTGGTGCCGGTGCCGCGAGCGGCATCGACGCCCCGGATCCGGACACGGGCAGCTGGGGGGAGGAGGCCCCGAGTTGAGTCCCCTCGACCGACGACCGGTCCGTCGGCGTGGCCCCGGCAACGGCACTCGGCCCGGCTCCGGCACCAGCCGCGGCCTGCCCGGTCCGGCCCTGCCGCCCGGCCTGCCCACGCTGCCCGGTCTGACCCCCCTGCCCGGCCTGCCCACGCTGCCCGGTCTGACCCCCCTGCCCGGCCTGGTCTCCCTGCCCGGCCTGGCCAACATGCCCGGCCTGCCCGGCGGGTGGACCCACCACGGCCGGACGCTGCGCACCGGCCGTGCCGCCCTCCGGCTGCCCCACTCCCCCGGCCGCCCCCGCCCCGGCCCCGCTCTCCGCTCCCAGCAGCGCCTGCGGTACGACGAGCACCGCCTGCACTCCGCCGTAGATGTTGGTCTGGAGCCGGACGGTGATGCCGTGCCGACGGGCGAGCTGGGAGACGACGAACAGGCCGATGCGGCCGTCCGCCAGGAGCCTTGCGACGTTCACCTGGTCGGGGTCGGCGAGCAGCGCGTTCATCCGCGTCTGCTCCTCCAGGGGCATGCCGAGTCCGCGGTCCTCGACCTCGACGGCGAGCCCTGAGGTGACGAGGTTGGCGCGCAGCAGGACGTGGGTGTGCGGGGCGGAGAACACCGTCGCGTTCTCGACGAGTTCGGCCAGGAGGTGGATGACGTCGGCGACGGCGTGCCCCCGCAGCTCCCCGTCGATCGGCGGCACGAGCTTGACCCGCGAGTACTGCTCGACCTCGGCGATGGCCGAGCGCAGCACCTCGGTCATGGAGACCGGGTTGCTCCACTGGCGGCGTGAGACGGCCCCGCCGAGCACGGCGAGGTTCTCGGCGTGCCGGCGGATGCGGGTGGCGAGGTGGTCGACGTGGAAGAGCCCCTTGAGCAGGTCGGGGTCCTCCATCTCGTTCTCCAGCTCGTCGAGGATGGAGATCTCGCGGTGCACCAGGGACTGCAGGCGCCGGGCGAGATTGACGAACACCTCGAGCTTCTGTTCGCTTCCGGTCTGGCTGGAGAGCTGGGAGGCCTGCACGACGGCGGTGACGGCGCCGTCGTGTGCGCGTGACAGGTCGGCGGCGAGGAGGTCGAAGTCGTCGGCGTCCTCCGCGGGCGCCCCTGTCCGGCTCTGCGGTGCCAGCTGCGGCGGGCCGTCGCCGCGGCGCAACGTCTCGACCAGGGTGCGCAGATCGGCCTCGCGCCGAGCGGTGCCGCGGCGCAGCACGCCGATGCGGTCGTGCACGGAGCGGGCGGCCCGGTCGGCGGCGACGGCGGCGACGACGATCCCGACGAGGGCCACGAAGACCGCGCCGCCGAGCACCGCCCACAGGGTGGGGCCCGGCCGCGTGCCGGTGGACCGGACGGTGAAGAGAACGGCGGCGCAGCCGCTCAGTGCCACGGCGACGGGGGGCAGGACCGCGAGCCGCAGCAGCTGGGGCCGTATGTGGGTCTCGGGCAGCGTGGGTGCGGTGCGGACGGCGGGCCGCCCGTGCCGCCCGCCCTCACGGCGGTCTGCGCGCGCGGCCGGTGCGCGGAGGTGAGACATCGGTGTCCTCGTACTGGTACGTCGGGCCTGGCTGCCAGGGGGGCTCGCAGGGTTGCGACCGGGTTCGCGCGGCCGCTTGCGCACGCCCCGGGCCGCGCGCCCGGGCTCCCCTGGCTTCCGCCCGGCCCCGGCGCCACCGGGGCCCGCGTGCCGGCCCGGGCCATGGGCTCCGGCACCACGAGCGCCGGCCGCGGCCGAACCCGCGCCACCGACGGCGGCGGTTGCGCCACCGGCCCGGGCGCCCGGGTCACCGGCCCGCGCACCCCGGTCACCGGCCCGCGCACCCGGGTCACCGGCCCTGGCACCCCGGTCACCGGCCCGCGCACCCGGTTCACCGGCCGCCCCCGGGCCGGCCTCACTGGCGCGCGGGCAGCGGGGATCCCCGTCGCGTCGACTCCCTCGTCCGCCCTGCGCCTGCACGTGCCGGCCCCCGCTCCCTGTTCCGCCCTGTTTCCCGACGGCCACTGACAGTAGTCGCCAGCGCATCATGTGCGGTGGGCAGTTGACAAACTCATACGGTGAGCGTCCCGCTCTGGTATGAGGCCTCGCACGACAGATCGATTGCACCCCTCCGCATCCGAGCCTGAAGGGAAAGAGATCGATCCGACCTGGTCAGAAGCGGTCACGCAGAGACGGCGAGGGCCGGGGAGCCCCTCGCTCCCCGGCCCTCGCCGTCGGCCTGCCGTACGCCCCGGGTCAGCCCGCCGGGAGCGTCTCGGGGTCCCCGGTGTCCTTGCCCGCCCCGCGACCACTGTCACTCACCGTGCCGGCCTGGGCCATGGCTGCCGTGTCCGACGCGGTCTTGATCGTGGCGCCGGCGGGGGCTTTCCCGGCCGGGAAGCCACCGGCCGGGGCGAGCGCCACCCCACGCCACCACGGCTCGGACGGGACGTTCTCAGCGGCGGGCTCGAAGGGCTGGCCGGGGCGGGGCAGGGCGACTCCGGCGCCCACCGCGCGGGCGGCCGCGAGCGTCCCCTCGCCGGGATCCGCCCACGGATGCGCCGCCAGATTGAAGGTGGCCCAGTGGATCGGCAGCATCGGGCCGTGCTCCGGGCCGCCCTGGAGGTCGAGGTGGGCGCGCATGCCCTCCTCGGGGGTCATGTGGATGTCGGGCCAGAAGTCGGAGTACGCGCCGATCTGGATCATCGTGGCGTCGAACGGCCCGTGCTCGGCGCCGATCTCCTTGAAGCCGTCGAAGTAGCCGGTGTCGCCGCTGTGGTAGATCCGGTGCTCCTCGCCGGTGACGACCCAGGAGGCCCACAGGGTGTGCTGGGTGTTGCGCAGCCCCCGGCCGCAGAAGTGCCGGGCCGGGGTGGCGGTCAGGGTGAGGCCGCCGACCTCGGTGGACTCGTGCCAGTCCAGCTCGCGCAGCCGGTCGGCGGACACACCCCAGTGCTCCAGGTGCGCGCCGACGCCGAGGGGCACGGCGAACAGCGTGTCCGTGCCCGCCAGTGCCTTGATGGTCGGCATGTCCAGGTGGTCGTAGTGGTCGTGCGAGATGACCACGACGTCGACCGGGCCGAGGGCGGCGAGCGGCAGGGGCACGGGGTGCAGCCGCTTGGGACCGGCGAAGGAGAAGGGGGAGCAGCGCTCGCCCCACACCGGGTCGAACAGGACGCGCCGGCCGTCCACCTCCGCGAGCACGCTGGAGTGTCCCATCCAGGTCAGCCGGAGCCCGGTGGCCGGGGGGCGGGCGATGTCGGCGAGGGTGGTGGAGTGCACCGGGACGGTGCCCTTCGGGGCGCGGCGGGGCCGGGTGTCCTTGTCGAAGAAGACCTTCGCGAAGTCCAGGGTCGAGCCCGAGGGCCGGGTCCGCGCGGGGCCGCCGGGGTTCTGGAAGACGCCGTCCTTGAAATGGGGGGATCTGCGGATGCGCGCCATGCGCTCACCGCCCGGGTCGGCGCCGAACGCCCCGGGCTGCAGCGCGCGGAGCCCGGAGCTCAGGGTACGGAAACCGGCCACGGTACCTCCAGGTCGAGTCGGTCAGGCTTTCCATTATGGTCGGCCCCTCGGACCACACCGGATCACAGGGGCCCCACCGGAAGCGAACCGGGGCGATACTGACCGATGATTCAGTAACCCGCGTCGCCAAGGAGCCCGGATGGCCACCCCCCTGTTGTCCCTGACCTGGACCGATCACCTCACGGGACGGCAGGGCTTCCTGGTCGTCGACCGGCTGGTCCGCGGGGTCGCCAGCGGCGGTCTGCGGATGCGCGCCGGGTGCACCCTGGACGAGGTCACCGGCCTGGCCCGTGGCATGACCCTCAAGGAGGCCCTGCACTACGACCCGGCGAGCCGCTACGTCCCGCTCGGCGGCGCCAAGGGCGGCATCGACTGCGACCCCCGCGATCCCGGCGCGTACCCGCTGCTGGTGCGGTACCTGCGCGCGATGCGGCCGTACATAGAGACCTGCTGGACGACGGGCGAGGACCTGGGACTCACCCAGGACCTGGTCGACCGGGCGGCGGCCGAGGCGGGGCTGGTCTCCTCGATCCAGGCCGTGTATCCCCTGCTCGACGACGAGGCCGAGGCCCGGCAGCGGCTCCGGGACGCGTTCGCGGTCGAGGTCGACGGCATCGGCCTGGACGAGCTGGCCGGGGGCTGCGGTGTGGCCGAGGCGACCCTGGCCGCCCTGGACCGTGCCGGTGTGCCGGCCACCGGGACCCGGGTCGCCCTCCAGGGTTTCGGCACCATGGGCGGGGCGACCGCGCGTTTCCTCACGCGCGCGGGGCTCACGGTCGTCGCCGTCGCCGACCTCAAGGGCACGATCGCCAACCGGGAGGGACTGGACGTCGAGGCGCTGCTCGCGGCCCGGGACGCCCACGGCACGGTGGACCGCTCCGCACTGCGCCCCGGCGACCGCGAACTACCGGGCGAGGCCTGGCTGGCGGCCGACGCGGACGTACTGGTTCCGGCCGCCGTGTCGTACGCGATCGACGCCGGGAACCAGGAGCGGATCACCGCCCGCTGGGTGGTGGAGGCGGCCAACATGCCCGTACGTCCGGAGGCGGAGCCGCTGCTGACCGCGCGCGGGGTGACCGTGCTGCCGGACGTCGTGGTCAACTCGGGCACGAACGCCTGGTGGTGGTGGACGCTGTTCGGGGACATCGGCGCCGACGCCGAGGAGGCGTTCGCCCGCACCCGCCGCTCGATGCGGGCGCTGGTGGAGCGGATGCTTGCGCGCGCGCAGGCCGACGGCACGACGCCCCGGGCCGCCGCCCATGCGATCGCGGCGGACCGGCTGCCGCTCATCGCGGAGCGGTTCGGCTGGTTCCGGTGAGGCGCCCGCCGTCTCTGCCGGCTGTCCCGGCGGGCCCGCCGGGCAGGCCGAAACGCCCCGTCAGCGGACGGCACGGCCGTGGGTAGGGTGACGGCGTGACGAGAGTCCGGTTGAGTGTGGCTCAGCGGCGCGGAGATCTGTTGCGGGCCGCCATCGAGCAGATCGAGGCGAGGGGTGTGGCGGCGGTCAGGATCGCCGACGTGGCCTCGGCGCTCGGTGTGAGCAACGCGCTCGTCCTCTACCACTTCTCTTCGAAGGAGCAGTTGGTCGCCGCCGCGTTCCGGCACGCGGCGGAGGGCGACCTGGCGCATCTGCGCAAGCTCCTCGGCCGCCGTTCGCCCGCGCTGCGCCGGCTGCGGTCGGCCGTGCGGTGGTACGCCCCGACCGGGCAGGCCAAGGGCTGGCGGCTGTGGATCGAGGGCTGGGCGGCGGCGCTGCGCGACCCGGCGCTGCGGGAGGTGGCCCAGGATCTCGACCGGCAGTGGAAGGCGGCCCTGGCCGGGGTCATCGCGGAGGGCGTGGCCGCCGGTGAGTTCCGCTGCCCCGACCCGGGCGGCACGGCCCTGCGGCTGACCGCCCTCCTCGACGGTCTCGCCGTCCAGTTGACGTCCTACGCCGGTGCGGTGCCGCGTGCGCGGGCCCAGGAGTGGGTGGAAGAGGCCCTGACCCGCGAGTTGGGCCTGACGGCGAAGCCGCCGACGCCTTAGCCGGTGTCTTGCGGATCACTCCGGAGCCACGGGGCTCCCCGGCACCGCGAGTCGGGCTGAGCCGGAAGACCCGCCCTGGAAGCCACGGCTCCTGTGCGTGCGGGCCGCGCCGGGGTCCCACCGGCGCGGCCCGCACGCGCAGGAGCCGCTCACGCCACCGATGCGATCCACGTCCTGATGTCGTCCGGCGACAGCGCCCCCTTGGCCGTCACGTGGTCGCCCGAGGACTCCCCGCGCAGTCGGCGCCCGATCCACGGCACGAGGAACTCGCGTGCCCAGGCGACGTTGTCACGCCGCATGTCGAGAGCGCCGCGCGGGGGCAGCGCAGGCCACGCCTGCTCGGGGTCGGCCGGCACGTCGAGGCCGAGCACCTGGCCCGCGCGGAGCGCCACGCGTGTGTGCCCCTCGGGCGACAGGTGCAACCGGTCGGCGTCCCAGGCCCGGCGGTCCTGCACGCTGCGCAGGGACCACAGGTCGAGCACCGGGCAGCCGTACCGGTCGGCGATGGCCCGGACGTGCCCGTTGTACGTGGCGATCTTGCCGCGCAGATGCTTGAGCACGGGCACGCCGCGGGTGTCGAAACCGGTCGTCACCATCACCGTGCCGGACACGGCGGTGAGTTGGGCCAGGGCCCGCTCGAAGCGCTCGGCCACCTCGTCCGGGTCGGTGCCGGGCCGGATGATGTCGTTGCCCCCGGCGCAGAACGAGACGAGGTCCGGGGCCATGCCGACGGCCCGCGGAACCTGGTCCGCCACGATCTGGTCGAGGAGCTTTCCGCGTACGGCGAGATTGGTGTACCGGAAGTCGCCCTCGGGCCTGCGGTCGGCGAGCAGGACGGCGAACCGGTCGGCCCAGCCGACGAACGCCCCGTCGGGGCCGGGGTCGCCGACGCCCTCGGTGAAGCTGTCCCCCACCGCCACGTACGACCCGATCACTGCTTTGCTGTCACTCTTCGAATCGTCTGCCACAGCAGTCCATGATTCACCTTCGAATGTGACCTACGCGACCGTAGGAAAGGGTTGACCTGCGGTGAGATAAGCCACTCCTAAAGTGTTCGCCAACTCCGGAATACCCGGCTTGTCAGGGATGTTTCGGGGTGAGCCGCCAGACCCGGAACCCGTTGATCCGGAAATGGCTCCAGACGGTCCGGAAGGCGAAATGGCCGCCGGTGTAGGGCTGCGGATCGGTGTGGTCGAAGACGAGCCGTCCGTTGTTCCACCATCGGACCGTGGAGCCGTCGGACACGATCCGCACCCGGTTGGGCTCGTTCGGTGCCAGCAGCGGCTCGGTGTAGTCGAAGACCAGGGGGCGGACGCCGGGTTCGCCGACGTAGCGGCGCAGCCGGGTCGTGGTGTTGTAGTTGGCGCCGTAGCCCGCGTAGTACGTCGTGAGGTGGTCGTACTCGTCGAGGGCTCCACCGCGCGGTGTCGCGAAGAGGTCGTCCGGGGAGCGGACGTCGGTCGCGTTCCAGAAGTTGTTGAGGTCCGAGACCCGGTCGTTGACACCGCCCTCGGCGACGGGGGTCGCGGTGTATTCGAGGAGGTACGGCCCTTCGAGCCGCTGCCTGAACCACACGGTCGCGCCGCTCGGTACGTCGATCTCCAGCGTGCCGCGTGAGGCGGTGACGGTGCCGCCGTCCTGGAGTTCGGTCGCCCACCGCCCGAGGCCGTGACAGAAGTCGTCGCGTGCGACGAGACGGCGGTGAGGGGAGGCGGCGTACGCGGTGACCGTGGGGGCGAGGGCCCCCAGGGCGGCGCCGGCGGCCAGGGCTCCGAACGCTCTGCGGGTGGTCGGCACGGTGACACAACTCCTCGGGATCCGCCGGGAAGGCTCTGGGAAGCGCTTTCACTCCGGCCGTGATCACTCTGTCCCAACTGCCGCCGCCTGTCGATCCCTTGGGGCGAGCGACGGCACGCGTACACACCGAAGGCCGGACCCGGGGATCGGGGTCCGGCCTTCGGCCGCGTGTCAGGCAGGTGGTCGTGCGGTGGGTCAGCCGACGGAGACGCCGTGCGAGCGCAGGAAGGCGACCGGGTCCACGTCCGAGCCGTAGTCCGGCGTGGTGCGGATCTCGAAGTGCAGGTGCGGTCCGGTCACGTTGCCGGTCGCGCCCGACAGGCCGACCTGCTGCCCCGCGGTCACGGTCTGGCCGGCCGAGACGGAGAGCTGGGACAGGTGGGCGTACTGGGCGTAGTAGCCGTCGTCGAGCTTGATGACGACCTGGTTGCCGTACGCACCGCCCCAACCGGCGGAGACGACCGTGCCCGCGCCGACGGCCTTGAGGGAGGTGCCGGTCGGGACGACGAAGTCGACACCGGTGTGGTAGCCGCTGGACCACATGCTGCCGGACATGTGGTACGGGGTGCCTATCGTGGCACCGGTCACCGGGAGGGTGAAGCCGCTGGAGTTGTTCTCGGCGGCGGCCGGCTTCGCGGCGGTCTCCGTCTTCGGGGCCGAATCGGCGGCGGACGGCTTCGGAGCCGAGGCCTTCGGCGTGGACGGGGCCGAAGCCTTCGGCGTGGACGGGGCCGCAGCCTTCGGGGCGCTCGCCGCCTTCTTGCCGATCGACAGCTTCAGGCCCGGGTGGATCAGCGACGGGTCGGAGCCGACGGCGTCACGGTTGTCCGCGTAGAGCTTCTTCCAGCCGCCGCTGACGTGCTGCTCGCCGGCGATCTTCGCGAGGTAGTCACCGGCCTTCACGGTGTACGTGCGGACGCCGTTGGCCTTTTCGGCGGCCTTTTCCCCGGCGGCCGGAGCTGACTGGACGGCCTTTTCCGGAGCCGACTGCGGGGTGGCGGCGTGAGCGCCGGCGGCCCCCATGAGCGGCAGGGCGAGAGCGGCCCCGCCGGTTCCGGCGACGGCGATGGAGCGGGTGAAACGCTGGGTCTTGGGACGGCGGTGCTTACCCTTCGCGGGCATGGCGAATTCCTCTCCGTCGCCTGCGAGGTGAGCTGTCGGGTGCGGGCTGGAGATGCCCGGCCGTGCCGTGGCGCGGCTGAACCCCAAGCCGTTCCGGGAACCGGAACAGGCGTCTTACCTGTGGGTCCCCCGCTCCTGCCGTGCTTCGGGTCAGTGTGTGCGGGCTCCGGGCGGCGGCAGGATTAGGCGTCCGTCCGGATTGGTGTGGAACGTAAGCGACCACGACGCAATAGGACAAGCTTGCGGTTGCCCGTGACGGTGTTTTTCTTGACGCGTCGCCACATGTGCCGTCACCGAGCGTGGATTACCGATCTCCCGCTTGCTTCAATGGCCCTGCAAATTGCGCAGATTACGTGAACATGGCGACAGCATATGGTCACGAATATGACAATGGTCACGCACCCCGACCTCATCTCCTGTGCGATCGGGGCACGTTATCCCTAAGCGGCTAAAATTCCTTATTCGGACAGAATGGTTACTTACGCTTAAGGCGGACGATGGCGGCATCCAGATCCCCGCGCACACCGACCCGCAGTCCGTGATGGAGCAGTACGGCCCCTCGGTGAACTTCGCCCGTTTCAAGGCATTCATACGTTTTTGTCGGGTCGAGGCCGCGCAGCCGGAGCGTCGGAGCGGGCTCGCCGTAGCGCTGGGCCTGGAGCCACGCGAAGACCACCGTCTCCTCGCCGAGGACGTACTGCACGGCGCTCAGCCCGCCCTCCGGAGGCCGCAGCCGGTACTGGTCGCCGCGCTGCACCACGGCCCGGATCTCCTTGTAGAGCCCCACCCACTCCGCCGCCTCGGCGAGCTCCTCCTGCGTCCACTTCGTGAGGTCGCCGCCGACGCCGAGGACCCCGGCCATGGCGCTGACGAACCGGAACCGCAGCGAGCTGGCCCGGTGGTTGAGCATGGCGTTCGGGCTGTCGGTGACCCAGGCGGCCATGACCCGGGCCGGATGGATCTGGCTGAAGCCGTGCTGGATGGCGAGCCGGTCGAGGGGGTCGGTGTTGTCGGAGGTCCACACCTGGTCCGTTCGGCTCAGCACACCGAGGTCGATCCGCCCGCCGCCGCCCGAGCAGGACTCGAAGGCCACCCCCGGATGGGCGGCCCGCAGCCGGTCCAGCAGGGCGTACAGGCCGCGCACGTGGTCGACCCACAGCCGCTGCGGGTAGGCGTCGTCCGGCCAGCCGGCGTCGGTGAAGCAGCGGTTGAAGTCCCACTTCACGTAGTCGATCGGAGCACTGGAGAGGAGCCCGTCGAGCTGCTCCCACAGGTACTCCCGGACGTCCTCGCGGGCGAGGTTGAGTACCAGCTGGTTGCGGAACTCTGTCCGCGTTCGTCCTGATTGGTACTGCACCCAGTCCGGGTGCGCGCGGTACAGGTCGCTGTCCGGGTTGACCATCTCGGGCTCGACCCAGATCCCGAACTGCATACCGAGGCCGTGCACATGGTCGGCGAGCGGCTTCAGCCCGCCCGGGAAGCGGTCGAGGTTCGGACTCCAGTCGCCGAGCCCGGCCCGGTCGCTGGTGCGCGCCCCGAACCAGCCGTCGTCGACGACGAACAGCTCGACACCCATGGCGGCGGCCCGCCCGGCGAGCTCCCGCTGCTGCTCCTCGGAGATGTCGAACTCGGTGGCCTCCCAGCAGTTGAACAGCACCGGCCGGTCCCGGTCGGCGTCCGGGATCACGTACGCCCGCTGGTAGGCGTGCCAGGCGCGGCTCGCCCCGCCGAACCCGCCGTCGCACCAGAGCCCGGCGAAGACGGGGGTCGTGTACGACTCCCCGGTCCCGAGCATCAGCAGGCCGGAGTCGTCGTGGCCGGCGCCGCCGGTGATCTGCACGCGCGCGTCCGGGAGCTGGGCCACGGCGATGCGCCAGGACCCTGACCAGCCCAGGGCGCAGCTGTAGACCTCACCGTGCTCCTCGGTGGCCTCGGTGTCGAGGGCGACCCACGGCAGGTGCTGGTGGGAGGTGTGGCCGCGACGGCTGCCGATGACCTTCTCGCCGTGGGTGAGGGCGGAGCGGGTCAGCCGGGACTCGGCGCCCCAACGGCCGTGCAACTGGGAGAGCCGCCAGGTGTCGCGGTCGGGCAGGGTCCAGGTGGCGGAGTCGGCACGCAGCAGCTCGACGGCCGGTCCCCGGTTGTCCACGGTCACCCAGCGCTCGACGACATCCGCCGAGGGGCGCATCCGGTAGTGCAGCGTGATGTCCAGGTCGCCGTCGCGGAACCGGAGCCGCAGCTCGCCGTCCTCGGCGTCGTGCCCCTCGTAGGCCCACTCGGTGCCCCGCCGCTCGGCTGTGCGTACGGACAGGGCGGGACGGACGAAGCGGGGACCGCCTTCGACCGGGTACTCCTCGCGTCCGTCGAGCGGGGACTCGAAGGGCCAGAAGTCCGGCAGCGGGCGGACGGCGAGGGCCTCGGCGTCGGCCAGGCCGATACGGGGGCCCCAGTGCAGGTGCAGCAGCTCGTCCCGTTCCGTGACATGGACGGCATAACTGCTGGCCGGCCCGGAGAGGACCCAGGTACGACCGTCTTCGGAGATGTCCAGCATCATGCCCTCACATATTCGAACAAGCCCGACCAGGTGCGACCAGGCGGCAACATCATCAGGGGCCGCGGGGCTTCCGGGCAACGCCTGTGGACAACTCATTGCCCCAGGCAGGCATGTCGTATCGTCGAGAGACGCCCGTCGACGAGCCGCGCCGGCGGCGCCGAAGGGGAGGAGCCCTCGTGACACAGCAGGTCCCGTCGACCGAGCCCGAGCTGGCCGGAGTGCGCAACTTCCGTGATGTGGGCGGACTTCCGACCGTGGACGGGCGGCGGGTGCGCCAGGGCGTGCTGTTCCGCAGTGGCCACCTCGCCCACGCGACCGGGGAGGACGCCGCCTTCCTGACCGGTCTGGGCCTGCACACGGTCTTCGACTTCCGCAACGCGGCGGACCAGAAGCTCGAGGGGCCGGACGTCGAGCTGCCCGGCGTGCGCAATGTGAACCTGCCGTTGAGCGACCCCGCCGACGGCGCCGAGTTCTGGAAGATGGTCCGCGACGGCGACCTGGACCAGCTGCGCGAGATCCTCTCGGACGGCAAGGGCGCCGGCCGCATGATCGCCTCGTACCGCACGATCATCAAGCACCGCACCGACGAGCACTCCCGGGTGCTGCACGCGCTCGCCGAGGACAGTGTCCCCGCGCTGATGCACTGCGCGGCGGGCAAGGACCGCGCGGGGCTGTCCATCGCGGTGACGCTGCTCGCCGTGGGCGTCGAGCGCGAGGCGATCGTCGAGGACTACCTGAAGTCGAACGCCAAGCACCGCCGCTACAAGGTGCACCGCTCCAGCTCCGCCGCCTCGGCCTACTCCCCCGAGGTCATGGAGCTGCTCAGCCCCCTCTTCGACGCGCGCGCCGAGTACCTGACGGCGGCCTTCGACACCATCGAGGAGACGTGGGGCGGCGTCGACACCTACCTGGAGAAGGGGCTGGGGCTCTGCGCGCAGACCCGGGAGCGACTGCGCGAGCGGCTCCTCGACTGAGGTGCGCGGGCGGAGGCTACTTCGCCCCGACCTCGAGCAGCAGGTACACGAAGGCGGCGAAGACGTGGCCGGCGATGAGGTAGATGAACAGCCTCACCCACAGGGCACGGGGGAACTTCTCCTCCATGTTGCTCATGACAGGTCTCCGGGGGTGGGGCCCAGGCACAGGGCGGCCGTGGGGCTCTGCAGCAGGGTGTGGACGAAGAGCAGGTCGACGCCGTCGTGGTCCTCGGCGGCGATCCGGTGCGGGGTGAGCGAGTCGAAGTGGGCGCTGTCACCGGCCGCCAGCCGGTGCGTGGTGTCCCCGAGGCGCAGCCGCAGCCGGCCGCGCAGCACGTGGAGCCACTCCTCGCCGGGATGGACGCGCACGATGTCGCCCTGGGAGCCGTGGGGGACGTGGACCCGCAGGGCCTGCATCCCGCGGCCGGGGGCGCCGGCCTGCCAGTAGGTCCAGCCGCCCGCCGCGGTGGGTTCCATGTCGGTTGCGCGGATGACGGCGTCCCGGTCGGCGACCGTCTCGCCGAGCAGCTCGGAGACGGTCGTACCGTAGATACGGGCCAGTGCGAGCAGCATCGGCAGCGAAGGCTGGCGCTGTCCGGTCTCAAGACGGGAGAGGTGGGCGGGCGACAGCCCGGCGGTGCGGGCCGCGGCCTCCAGCGTCAGGGAGGCCTGGCGCCGCAGCGCCCGCAGCTGCGGCGCCACCACGGGCGGCAGCGCACCGGCCGCCGGGTCGGCCGACGCGTCGGCCCCGGGGGGCCGCTCGGTCTCGGGGGGCCGCTCGGTCTCGGGGGGCCGCTCGGTCTCGGGGGAGCTCATGCCTCCATTCAGCCGGAGCCTTGCCTCAGCGGCAAATTTCTTGCCTCACAGGCAAAAGCCCCCGTTCTCAGCGGTTGGCCACGGCCTGCTTCACGAGCGTCTTGCCGAAATCCCACACCAGCCCGCCGTTGTGCGCGTCGTCCATCACGGCCGTGAAGGCGTCGACGAACCGGTCCACCTCGCGCTCGCCGATGATCAGCGGCGGGATCAGCTTGATCACCTCCATGTGGTCGCCGGAGACCTGAGTGAGGATCCGGTGCTTCTGCAGCAGCGGCACCACGACCATCTGTGCGAAGAGCCCCTTGCGCGCCGCCTGGAGCATCGTCCAGCGGCCGCGCAGCTTCAGCGACTGCGGCCGGCCGAACTCGATGCCGATCATCAGCCCCCGGCCGCGCACCTCGGCGAGCATCTCGTACTGGTCCGTGAGCGCGGCCAGCCGGGACCGCAGCCGCTCACCGGTGGCCCGAACGTTCGCGACGATCTGCTCGTTCTCCATCACCGACAGCACCGCGAGGCCGGCCGCCATGGCCTGGGCGTTGGACCCGAAGCTCGCCGAGTGGACCAGGACCCGGTCCATCGACGAGTAGACCTTCTTGAAGATCCAGTCCTTGCCGATCGTGGCGCCGACCGGCACATAACCACCGGAGAGTGCCTTGGCCACGCACACCAGGTCGGGCTCCACGCCCTCCTCGTGCTGATAGGCGTAGAAGTCGCCGGTGCGGCCGAGGCCCGTCTGCACCTCGTCGGCGATGAGCAGCGCCTTGTGCCGGTGCAGCAGCTCCTGCGCGGCCCGCAGCCAGCCGGGCGGGCCCGTGAGGACCCCCTTGCCCTGGATCGGCTCGACGATCAGCGCGGCGACGTCGCCCTTCCTCAGCTCCCTCTCCAGCACGTCGAGGTCGCCGAGCGGGACGGCCGTGTCCGGCAGCAGCGGGGCGAAGCCGTCGCGGAAGCCGGATTCGCCGTTGACGGACAGGGAGCCGGTGGTGAGTCCGTGGAAGGCGTGTGCGCAGTACAGGACCCTGGGCCTGCCCGTGACGAATCGGGCGAACTTCAACGCGCCCTCGACCGCCTCCGTGCCGCTGTTGCCGAAGAACACCCGGTCCAGGTGCGGGCTGTGGGCGAGCAGCTTCTCGGCCAGCAGGCCCGGCAGCGGCTGGCAGTCGAACCGGGTGAGATCGGCCAGCTGCGCGTCCAGGACGTCGTGCAGCGCCTTGCGGATCACGGGGTGGTGGCGGCCGAGGCCCATCACCCCGAACCCGGCGAGCATGTCCAGGTAGTCGTCGCCGTCCGCGTCGTAGAAGTAGGCGCCCTCGGCGCGCTCGTAGACCTTGTCGAAGCCGATGGTGTGCAGCATGCGCGGGAGCTGGTGGTTGAGGTACCGGGTGTGCAGCTCGTAGCGCTCGGCTCCGCGGTCGGCCAGCAGCCTGCCGAGGTCGAACTCCCCGGCCTGCGACGACTCCGACGCGGATTCGGCGGTGGTCATTCCTCTGGCTCCTTGGACAGCTCTTCCTTGACGGCCAGGCTCGCGCCGATCCGTCCGGCGACCTCGACGGGTGTCAGGCCGATGTCGGCGAGCACCTCACCGCGCTTGGCGTGCGCGAGGAACTGCTCCGGGATGCCGAACCGCCGTACCGGTACGTCGACCTCGGCGTCGCCCAGGGCGAGCGCCACGGCCGAGCCGACCCCGGCGGCGCGGCTGTTGTCCTCGACGACGGCGACGAGGCGGTGCTCGGCGGCGAGTTGCGGGAGCGCCGGGTCGACGGGTTTGACCCAGCGGGGGTCGACGACGGTGCAGCCGATGCCGCGCGCTTCCAGCAGCTCGGCGGCCTGCAGGCAGACCGGCGCCATCACACCGACGGCCACCAGGAGGGCCTGCGGTTCGGGCGAGCGGTGCAGCACGTCCAGTCCGCCCACCCGGTCGACCGCCGGGACCGCCGGGCCGACGGACTCCTTGGGGAAGCGCACGAGGGTCGGCGCGTCGTCCACGGCGACGGCCTCGCGCAGCTGGGCGCGCAACTGGTCGGCGTCGCGCGGCGCGGCGATCCTGAGCCCGGGCACGACCTGGAGGACGGACATGTCCCACATGCCGTTGTGGGAGGCCCCGTCGACGCCGGTGACACCGGCCCGGTCCAGCACGAAGGTCACCCCGCAGCGGTGCAGGGCCACGTCCATGAGCAACTGGTCGAAGGCGCGGTTGAGGAAGGTGGCGTAGACGGCGACGACCGGGTGCAGACCGCCCGTCGCCAGGCCGGCCGCGGACACGGCCGCGTGCTGCTCGGCGATGCCGACGTCCCACACCCGGTCCGGGAACCGCTCGGCGAAGGCACCGAGACCGACCGGGTGCAACATGGCGGCGGTGATCGCCACCACGTCCTCGCGCTCCTCGCCGATCCGGACGATCTCCTCGCCGAACACGGAGGTCCAGGAGGGGCCGCCCGCCGGGGAGAGCGGTGCGCAGGTCAGCGGGTCCATCACGCCGACGGTGTGGAAGTGGTCCTCCTCGTGGGCGAGGGCGGGTTCGTAGCCGCGGCCCTTCTCCGTCAGGCAGTGGACCAGCACCGGGCCGTGGAAGCGCTTCGCGCGCCGCAGCGCGGACTCCACGGCCCCGGTGTCGTGCCCGTCGATCGGCCCCAGGTACTTCAGGCCCAGGTCCTCGAACAACCCCTGCGGGGCGAACGCGTCCTTGAAGCCCTTCTTGGCGCCGTGCAGAGCCTCGTAGAGGGTGTTGCCGACCAGGGGCGTGCCCTGGAGCACGTCCTTGCCCCAAGCGAGGACGCGCTCGTAACCGTCGGTCGTGCGCAGGGTCGCGAGGTGGTTGGCCAGGCCGCCGATGGTGGGGGCGTAGGAGCGTTCGTTGTCGTTGACGACGATGATCAGCGGGCGGTCCTTGGCGGCCGCGATGTTGTTCAGGGCCTCCCAGGCCATGCCGCCGGTGAGGGCCCCGTCGCCGATGACCGCGACGACATGGCCCTTCCCGCCCTGCACCTGGTGGGCCTTGGCGAGTCCGTCGGCCCAGCCGAGGGCGGTGGAGGCGTGGCTGTTCTCGATGACATCGTGCTCGGACTCCTCGCGCGAGGGGTAGCCGGACAGGCCGCCCTTGCCGCGCAGCTTGGAGAAGTCCTGGCGGCCGGTCAGCAGTTTGTGGACGTAGCTCTGGTGGCCGGTGTCCCACAGGATGCGGTCGGCCGGTGACTCGAAGACCCGGTGCAGGGCGATGGTCAGCTCCACCACGCCCAGGTTGGGTCCCAGGTGCCCGCCGGTCCTGGCGACCGCGTGCACCAGGAACTCCCGGATCTCTTCAGCCAGTTCCCCCAGTTCCGCCTCGGACAGCGCCTTCAGGTCGCGTGGTCCCCGGATGTTCTCCAGCATCGTCACGCTCGGGCCCCCTTCGGATTCCGTGCTGCTCAGCTCACGGTGACGGCCGGCTCCCCCGACCCCACGCCGTCGTTCTCCATCTGCTCGGCGATCTTCATCGCCTCTTCGATCAGCGTCTCGACGATCTTGGATTCCGGGACGGTCTTGATGACCTCGCCCTTCACGAAGATCTGCCCCTTGCCGTTGCCGGAAGCGACGCCGAGGTCGGCCTCGCGGGCCTCGCCGGGGCCGTTGACCACACACCCCATGACGGCGACCCGCAGCGGCACCTCCATGCCGTCGAGCCCGGCCGTGACCTCCTCGGCGAGCTTGTAGACGTCGACCTGGGCGCGCCCGCAGGACGGGCACGACACGATCTCCAGCCGGCGCTCCTTGAGCCCGAGGGACTGCAGGATCTGGATGCCGACCTTGACCTCCTCGGCCGGCGGCGCGGACAGCGACACCCGGATCGTGTCGCCGATGCCGCGCGAGAGCAGCGCCCCGAACGCCACCGCCGACTTGATCGTGCCCTGGAAGGCCGGGCCCGCCTCCGTCACGCCCAGGTGCAGCGGGTAGTCGCACTGTTCGGCCAGCTGCCGGTACGCCTCGATCATCACGACCGGGTCGTTGTGCTTGACGGAGATCTTGATGTCCCGGAAGCCGTGCTCCTCGAACAGCGACGCCTCCCACAGCGCGCTCTCCACGAGCGCCTCCGGGGTCGCCCTGCCGTACTTCTGGAGCAGCCGCCGGTCCAGCGACCCTGCGTTGACGCCGATGCGGATCGGAGTGCCGTGGTCCTTCGCCGCCTGGGCGATCTCCTTGACCCGGTCGTCGAACTGCTTGATGTTGCCGGGATTGACGCGGACCGCCGCGCAGCCCGCCTCGATGGCCGCGAACACGTACTTCGGCTGGAAGTGGATGTCCGCGATCACGGGGATCTGCGACTTGCGCGCGATGGTCGCGAGGGCGTCGGCGTCGTCCTGGGTGGGGCAGGCGACCCGGACGATCTGGCAGCCGGACGCGGTCAGCTCCGCGATCTGCTGCAGCGTGGCGCCGACGTCCGACGTGCGGGTCGTCGTCATCGACTGCACCGACACCGGGGCCCCGCCCCCGACCGCTACCGGACCGACCTGGATCCGGCGCGAGATGCGCCGCTCGGCGATCGGCCGGGCCGGCACCTCGGGGACACCCAGCGGGACAGCGGTCATGACATCACTCCCGGTTCCCGGAGACCGTCTCGCGCATGGCGCGCAGCGACTCCTTGAGCGATCCCATGGTGGCGAGGACGGCGGTGGGCTCGTAGCCGCAGTGCGCCATGCAGTTGGCGCAGCGCGGGTCCTTGCCGCGCCCGTACTTGTCCCAGTCGGTGTCCTCGACCAGCTCCCGGTACGTCGGCACGTAGCCGTCGCTCATCAGGTAGCAGGGGCGCTGCCAGCCGAAGAGCGAGTAGTTCGGGATGGCCCACGCGGTGCACGGGAAGTCGACCTTGCCCTCCAGGAAGTCCAGGAAGAGCGGGGAGTGGTTGAGCCGCCAGCGCCGCCGGTTGCCGCCGGAGAAGGCCTTCTTGAACAGCTCGCGGGTCTGCTCCACGCCGAGGAAGTGCTCCTGGTCGGGGGCCTTCTCGTAGGCGTAGGCGGGCGAGATCATCATCTCGTCGACCTGGAGGTCGTCGTTGAGGAAGTTGAGCACCTCGATGATGGTCTGCGGGGTGTCGGTGTTGAAGAAGGTCGAGTTGGTGGTGACCCGGAAGCCGCGCCGCTTGGCCTCCTTGATCGCCTCCACGGCCTCGTCGAACACGCCCTCCTTGGCGACCGACTCGTCGTGCCGCTCCCGCAGCCCGTCGATGTGCACCGCGAAGGCGAAGTAGGGCGACGGCGTGAACGCGTCCATCTTCTTGCGCAGCAGCATCGCGTTGGTGCAGAGGAAGACGTACTTCCGCTTGGCCACCAGCTGACGCACGATCTCGTCGATCTGCGGGTGCATCAGCGGCTCGCCGCCGGCGATGGACACCATCGGGGCGCCGGACTCCACGACCGCCCCCACGGCCTGGGCGACCGGCATCCGCTGCTTGAGCACCCCGGCCGGATGCTGGATCTTGCCGCACCCCTCGCATTTGAGATTGCAGGCGAACAGTGGCTCCAGCTCGACGATCAGCGGAAACTTGTCCCGTCGACGGATCTTCTGTTCAGCCAAATATGTAGCGACCTTGATGGACTGTCGGAGCGGCATGGCCATCTGGCTCACCTCCTGGGGAGCAGCAAGGAACGGTGCCATTCGAAGAAAGCGGGAAGGACGGAACGAAGAACACGGAAAGCTGATATTCCACCGCGCACCGTGCCGATCCGGACGAGTTCATGTTCAGGAGCGTCCACGACCACCCGGACGGCCGCAACCGGGCGCTCGCCCGCGCGCACGGCGCTCAGGAGCGTGACGGCGGACTCCATGTCGACCGCGATCGCGCCCGTCGCGCGCAGAGCGGACCGTTCGGGGCCGCGCACGACGTGGTCGGAGCCGGTCAGCGGCCCGGTGTGCACGGTCCGCCCGGGCAGCGCGCGGGCCAGTTCCTTCACCAGCAGTTCGGTCCCGACGCAGGGCGTCGTGCCGCGCGGGTCGCGGGTCTCCTCGGCGACGACCAGATCGCCGGGGTGCATGCCCGGCGCGAGGCCCGCGCAGAAGCCGGTGGCCAGGACGGCGGCGTCGCGCAGGGCCGGGTCGGCCAGCACGCGGGTGACGGCCCGCTCGGCGGCCGCCGGCCCCATGCCCGTCCGCAGCACCGTGACCGGCCCGCCGGCCTCGCCCCGGCCGCCCGCGCGCAGGGCGAACTGCTCGATGCCGAGCGCGCAGGCGATCAGCAGCGGGGCCGGGGCGGGCTGTGCGCTCATCCGCTCCCCTTGGCCCCGGCCAGCGGCTCGCCGTCCCCGCTCTCCGGAAGCTCCTCGGCCTTCCGGGTGCCCCGCGGCTCCCCGGCCTTTCCGCTCTCCCGGGGCTTCCCGGCGAAGGGCTCCCCGTGCAGATACCTGCCGAGCGCGGTGAGCGGGAAGACCTGCCGGTAGAGGTGGTAGTTGATCGAGAAGTCCCATGGGAAGCCCGTCCCGGTGAAGTACGGCTCGTCCCAGGAGCCGTCCTCCCGCTGCGTGGCGGCGAGCCACTCGACCCCGCGCTCGACGGCCTTGGAGTCGCGCTCCCCCGCCGCGAGCAGGGCCATCAGCGCCCATGCCGTCTGCGAGGCGGTCGAGGCGCCCTTGCCGCTCCACTCCCTGACGTACTTGTAGGAGCGCAGGTCCTCGCCCCAGCCGCCGTCGTCGTTCTGGACGGACTCCAGCCAGGCCACGGCCCGTCGGATCGCCGGGTGCGCGGCGGGGATGCCGGCGGCGGTCAGCGCGGGCACGACGGACCCGGTGCCGTAGACGTAGTTGACGCCCCAGCGCCCGAACCACGAGCCGTCCGGTTCCTGCTCGGCGAGCAGCCACTCGATGCCGCGCCGGGTGCGCGGGTCGTGGGCGAGGCCCTCCACCGCGAGCATCTCCACGACGTGCGCGGTGACGTCGGCGGAGGGCGGGTCGATGACCTCGCCGAAGTCGCAGAACGGCAGCCGGTTCGGGAACGGGCTGGTGTTGTCGACGTCGAACGCGGCCCAGGCCCCGTTCTTCGACTGCATGCCGAGCGTCCAGCGCATGCCGCGCACGACGGCCCGGTCCAGCCGCTCCGGGTCGGGGTGGGTGATCCGGCGCAGTGCGAGGATCACCTCGGCGGTGTCGTCGATGTCGGGGTAGTTGTCGTTGTGGAACTCGAACGCCCAGCCGCCGGGCCGCAGTCCGGGCCGCTTCACGGACCAGTCACCGGGCCGGACGATCTCCTCGCCCAGCATCCAGTCGGCCGCCTTCACCAACTGCGGGTGGTCGGCGGGCAGTCCGGCGTCGACCAGGGCGATGGCGGCCAGGCAGGTGTCCCACACGGGTGACTGGCAGGCCTCGATCATCCGGGCCCCGTCCTCGCGCCAGACGGCGAACCGGTCCAGGGACGCCAGCCCCTCGCGCATCACGGGGTGTTCGAGGTCGTAGCCGAGCAGGTGCAGGGCGATGATCGAGTACACGGCCGGGGGCTGGATGCCGCCCCAGCAGCCGTCGTTCTCCTGCCGCTCGATGATCCAGCGGGCGGCGCTGTTCAGGGCGGCTCTGCGCAGCCGGCGCGGCGCGATCTTCCGCAGGGCGTGCAGGCCCTTGTCCATCCGCTGGAACGCCCCGTCCCAACTGAACGGCGACGCCAGGGGTCTGGGCGGATTGGGGTGGTCGGGGTCGGTGTGCAGCTCGTCGAGCGGGAAGGGTGCGGGGCGTACCGGCCGCTTCGCGGAGACGATCGTCAGCGGGACGATGGTCTGGCGCGCCCAGCAGCCGAAGTCGTAGATGTTGAGCGGCACCCACTTCGGGAAGAAGACCAGCTCCGGCGGGAGTTCGGGCAGGTCCTCCCACTTCCACCAGCCGAACAGGGCCAGCCAGATGCGGGTGAAGACCCGGGCGGCGGCGATGCCGCCCTGCGCGCGGATCCAGGCGGAGGCCCTGGCCATGTGCGGGGCCTCGGGCGCGTCACCGGCCAGGCGGAGGGCGACGTACGCCTCGATGGTGGCGGACAGTTCGCTCGGTCCGCCGTAGAAGGTGGCCCAGGTGCCGTCCTCGCCCTGCTCGCCGCGGATGTGGAGGGCGGCGGCCTGCGTGGTCTTCTCGTCGCGGATGCCCAGGAACTGACGGAGCAGCAGGTCCTCGGCGTCCATCGTGACGTTGGTCTCGAGGTCGCCCTTCCACCAGCCCTCGGCGTCCTGGAGGGAGAGCAGGAAGTCGGTGGCACGCCGGGCGGCGCGTGCGGCGGCTTCCGGTACCCCGGCCGCCCCGGGGGTGTGCGTGTCGGTGTCGCTGGCCGCGGCGGCGCGGGGTGGCAGGGCCCCGGTGCTTCCGTCGGTCGTCGCTGTCATGGCTTCC
Organism: Streptomyces tibetensis; assembly: GCF_007655005.1. Lineage (GTDB taxonomy): Bacteria > Actinomycetota > Actinomycetes > Streptomycetales > Streptomycetaceae > Streptomyces > Streptomyces tibetensis. Next base: position 80,106 of record NZ_SZVW01000008.1, on the reverse strand, counting down.
CCTTCGTGCAGTGGTGCAAGGTGTGCAGCTGCTGTGGGTCCGCCGTCGGCCGGTGCTCCGTGATCTCTCACGGCACCGGCCGGCGACTACGCGAGGGCTATTCGGCCGATAGTGATCATCTCTTCCGTACGACGACGAAGTCCGCGAGGGCCGTGAACTGTTCCCGCACCCGGTCGGGCATGTCGACGGCGTCGAGGGCCTCGATGGCGATGGTGTGCTGACGGCGTGCCTCGTCGGCGGTCCACTCGCGACCGCCGGCCTCCTCGATGAGGGCGGCGCGGGCCGCGAACTCCTCCTCGGAGAAGTTCTCGAAGTCGCTGCTCTTGGCGTCGGCGGCGAGGATCTCGCCGAGCCGCTCGGAGGCGGAGCCGCCGGCGGCGAGGGCGGCCACGACCGGCAGGGACTTCTTGCGCTGGCGCAGGTCGCTCCAGGTCTGCTTGCCGGTGGAGACCGGGTCGCCCCAGATGCCGAGCAGGTCGTCGACGGCCTGGAAGGCGAGACCCAGGTGGTAGCCGTACTTCTCGAGGGTGTCGGCGGTGTGGTCGTCGGCGCCGCCGAGGACCGCGCCGATGGAGCTGGCACAGGCGAGCAGGGCGCCGGTCTTGTTGCCCTCCATCTCCAGGCACTCCTCGACGCTGACGCGGTCGCGGTGCTCGTAGGAGATGTCCTGGGCCTGGCCGTCGATCAGGGCGCGGGTGGCGGTGGTCAGGCGGCGGGTGGCGCGGCCGGCCTCGACGGTGCCGAGTTCGAGGAGGACCTCGTTGGCCAGGGCGAACAGGGCGTCGCCGACCAGGATGGCCTGGGCGGGCCCGTGCACCTTCCACACCGTGTCGCGGTGACGGCGCTGCTCGTCGCCGTCCATGAGGTCGTCGTGCAGGAGGGAGAAGTTGTGGACGAGTTCCACGGCGACGGCGCCGGGGATGCCCGTCTCGGGGGCGGACGACATGACCTCGGCGGACAGCACCGCGAGGGCGGGGCGCACGGCCTTGCCGCCGTCCCCCTCCGCGGGCCTGCCCTGGGCGTCGATCCAGCCGAAGTGGTAGGCGGCAACAGTGTCCATGGGAGGTGCCAGGCGGTCGACGGCCGCCCGCAGTACCGGTGTGGCCAGGGTCCGGCCGCGCTCCAGCAGCGCGGTCACGTCCACCGCCTCGGCAGTCTTCGAGGCCGGGGGCACAGTGGGCACAGTCTCTCCTCTTGTTGCGGTACCGGGGGTGCGGGGGCCGCCCGCCGCGCCGGCCTGGGCCGGCATCACGCCGCCTCCTCGAAGTCGAAGAGGTGGCGAGGACGGGGCCGGCCCAGGGCGCCCAGCACGGCGTCTGCCGCGCTCACACCACTGCGGACCGCACTCTCCATGGTCGCGGGCCACCCGGTGGCGGTCCACGCTCCGGCCAGGTAGAGGCCGGATGCCTTGGTGCGGGCGCCGGGCCTGAGGTGCCCGACGCCTGGGGTGGGAGCGAACGTCGCGGTGCGCTCCCGGGTGACGAAGAAGTCCTTCACGTGGGCGCCGCGGGTCAGCGGCAGCAGTCGCTCCAGCTCGGGCAGGTACCGCTCGCGCAGCACGGCCACGGGCTCGTCGATCTCGTCCTGGGCGGCCGACTGGGACAGGGCGAGGTACTGGCCCTGGCGCAGCCCGGACGCCTCGGTCCGGTCGAAGACCCACTGCACGGGGCTGCCGAGGGCGGTGAAGAAGGGCCGGCCGAGGACCTTGCGGTCGTAGACCACGTGGACGTTGAGGATGGGCGCGGTGCCGATCTCCAGGAGCCGTTCGGGCGCGTCCAGGGCGCCCGCGGGCAGCAGGTCGTGCGCCTCGCGCTGCGGTACGGCGAGGACCACGGCGTCGGCCTGGAGCGTCTCGCCCGGGACCTCGACGCTCCACTGCCCGTCCCCGTGGGAGGAGACGGAGGTGACACGGGTGCGGACCTCGGTGCGCACGCCCGCCGAGTCGAGCGCCTTGCGGGCCAGCCGGTCGTGCAGGTCGCCCAGCGGGACCCGCGCCCAGCCGATGTCGGCAGCGCCCGGGTCGGACAGCAGGCCGGTCTTGAACACCATCGCGGCCAGCGCCAGCGAGGCGTCGGAGGCGACCGCGTTGAGGGTGGCGACCCCGACCAGGTCCCACAGGGCCTCCACGGCGCGCGCCGACTGGCCGTGCGCGGCCAGCCAGCTGCCGAAGTCCTGCGTGTCCAGCGCCGGGTCGGTGAGGTCGAGTCCCTTGAGCGCGAGCGCGGCCCGGCCCACCTTGGCCCGGTCGGCGAGCGACAGGTGCGGATAGGCGGCGAGGCTGCGGCCCAGGTGCAGCGGCACGGGCAGGGCGTCGCGCCGCAGCCGGCCGAGCCGCCGCCCCTCGGGCCGGGCGAGGTCGAGGACGGGAACGTCGAGCCGGTCCTGCAGCGGGGCCAGCGCCGCGCCCTCGATGCGGTCGAGGAACCAGCGGTAGGCGGTGCAGCAACGCAGGTAGACGTGCTGGCCGTTGTCGACGGTGAGTTCACCGCGCCGGAAGGAGAAGGCGAGGCCGCCGAGCCGCGGCCTGCCCTCCAGCAGCGTGACGCGCACCCCGGCGTCGGCGAGCGCGAGCGCCGTGGTGACACCGGCGAGCCCGCCGCCCACCACGACGGCATGCCGCGCTTGTGCGACCGGTCCCCCGGACCCTGTGCCATGGGTCATCGCGCGCCCTCCCCCGCGGCCCGGGCGTGCTGCTCGAACGGTGCACGGCCGGCCGTCTCCGTCAGGGACGCGGCCCCGGGCCGGAGGGTTGCCCGCCGCTTCTCGCCGACGGCGGCGTCTGTGTCCGTCACGCACGCCTCCTGACGGTCCGCCGGGTCACGTGCCGGGCGTCGAGTCCTGACAGGCCGCGCACGGCGACGTACGCCTTCTCCCGGCCGGGCAGGGAGACCCGGCCGCGCAGCACGGCCTGCGGGTCGCGCTCGATGCGGTCGAGGAGGCGGCGGTAGATGCCGGCCATGGCGGCGACGCAGGCGCCGCTGCGCCGGTCGAGCATGGGGAGCAGCCGGTAGCCCTCGGCGAACAGGGCGCGGGCCCGTCGCACTTCGAAGTGCACGAGGCCCGCGAAGTCGGAGCCCTCCGGTGGCCGCGGCCCGCTGAAGCCGGCCGAACAGCCGAACTTGGCGAGATCGTCGGCGGGCAGATAGGTCCGCCCGCCCACGGCGTCCTCGCGGACGTCTCTGAGGATGTTGGTGAGCTGAAGCGCGAGCCCGAGCGTGTCGGCATACTCCGGCGCGCGGTCCACTCCGCGCGCCCCGGGTTCGGTGCCGAAGACGCCCAGCGAGAGCCGCCCGATCGCACCGGCGACGCAGCGGCAGTAGATTTTCAGGTCGTCCCAGGTCTCGTACGTCTCGCCGCGGACGTCCATGAGGACGCCGTCGATGAGCTCGTCCAGGCCGCAGAGCGGGATCGGGAAGGCCCCGGCGGCGTGCGCGAGGGCGACCGCGACCGGGTCGGTGTCGTCCTCGTCGACCCGGTCCTCGCGGATCCGGGTGAGCAGCGCCCGGGTCTCCTCCAGCCTGGCCACCTTGACGTCGTCGGCGAGTGCGCCGTCGCCGATGTCGTCGACCCGCCGCGAGAACGCGTACAGCGCCGACATCGCCCGGCGCTGAGGCGCCGGCAGCAGCCGGATGCCGTAGGCGAAGTTGCGGGCCTGCCGCCCGGTGACGGCCTCGCAGTAGCTGTAGGCGGCGAGTACCGGCGGGGACGCGTGCGGTTCCGACTCCACGGTCCGGATCACCCCTCTCCTCGCAGAGTCACGCCCACCTCACGCAGCAACCGGACCTTGCCGGGCTCGGGCGGGCCGGGAAGTACGTCGTATTCGGCGGCGGCGATCGCGTGGAGGGCCGCCCTTCCCCCCGCCACGAACCCTGCGAGCAGCAGCTTCAGCCTGCCGTGGACGCTACCCACCAAGGGGGCGCCTTCATTCAGGAGGTCCCGTGCCCTTTGCGCTTCGTACGCAATCAGCGCACGGACCGACGCACCGGCGGATGTCGTGGCGAGATCCGCTTCCTGGACGTGGAAGCGTTTCATGTCGGCCGCAGGCAGGTAGACCCGGCCGCGGGTGAGGTCCTCGGCGACGTCCTGGAGGTGCTCGACGATCTGGAGGGCCGTGCAGATCATGTCGGAGCGCCGGATCCGCTCCGGAGTCGAGGTGCCGGTGAGGGCGAGGACGAGACGGCCGACGGGGTTGGCGGACAGTTCGCAGTAGGCGAGCAGGTCGTCGTAGGTCTCGTAGCGGCTGACCAGCTGGTCCCGGCGGTTGGCGGCGATCAGGCCGAGGAACGGCCCCGGGGTCAGGGAGCAGCGGCGAACGGTCGACTGGAGGCGGCGCAGCAGGGGGTGACGCGGGGTCGAGTCGAAGACCCTGCGCAGGTCCGCCTCGAAGGCGTCGAGCAGCACCAGCCGGTCCTCGGCCTCCTCGGCGCAGACGCCGAGCAGCCGGGCGTCGGCGCCGCCGGGGGCGAGATCGCCGTCGCCGATGTCGTCGACCAGGCGGGCGAAGCCGTAGACGGCCATGAGGTCGGTGCGCCAGGCCCGGGGCAGGAAGAAGGGGGCCACCGGGAAGTTCTCGCCGGCGGCCTTGTCGAGCGTGCCGCGCTCCGGATCGAGGGAGCGCGCCGTGCCGGTTCCCGTCACCGCCGACTGCCCGGCGCGGGGACGGCACGTGCTGCGTGGAGCTGGGGAGTTTCCGTAGCCATCGCCGTCACATCTCCCGTTCTACACTGCCGACCCAATACACACTATTTCGGACACGCCGCCCCGCCGTCCGCACGGTGGTCCGACGGGCGGTGTCGCGCATTATCACCCTGATTGCCGTGTTTCGGGACCGGTACAGCTTACGTTGTACAACGCGACACGGTTCGTCAGGGTGTCCCGCACATCACGAGAACACACCGATTGGCCCCAAGATTCCTGAGATGGGCCGGAGTTGACGTTTCCTTTGCAGACGCCGGGCCCCGCCGGAACAGTTCCGTCGGGGCCCTGTCCGAAAGCGGCTACTTGCCCGTGAACTTCTCGTACTCCTTGAGCACCTCGTCCGTGGGGCCGTCCATGCGCAGCTCGCCGCGTTCCAGCCACAGGACGCGGTTGCAGGTGTCGCGGATGGACTTGTTGTTGTGGCTGACCAGAAACACCGTGCCGGCTTCCTTGCGCAGCTCCCGGATGCGGTCCTCGGAACGCTTCTGGAACTTGCGGTCGCCGGTCGCCAGAGCCTCGTCGATCATGAGGACGTCGTGGTCCTTGGCCGCCGCGATGGAGAAGCGGAGCCGGGCCGCCATACCGGAGGAGTAGGTACGCATCGGCAGGGTGATGAAGTCGCCCTTCTCGTTGATCCCGGAGAAGTCGACGATGTCCTGGTAGCGCTCCTTGATCTCCTCACGGGACATGCCCATGGCGAGGCCGCCCAGTATGACGTTGCGTTCGCCGGTGAGGTCGTTCATCAGGGCCGCGTTGACGCCCAGCAGCGAGGGCTGGCCGTCGGTGTAGACCTTGCCCTGCTCGGCGGGGAGCAGGCCCGCGATGGCGCGCAGCAGGGTCGACTTGCCGGAGCCGTTGGAGCCGATCAGGCCGATGGCCTCGCCGCGGTACGCCACGAAGGAGACCCCTCGCACGGCGTGCACCTTGCGAACGCCCCGCGCCGTGTCGTCGGAGCCTCGCTTGACGATGCGGCTGAGGGCGGCGGTGGCGCTGCCCTTGCCGGTCTTGGCGCCGTTGACGCGGTAGACGATGTGCAGGTCGTCCGCGACGACGGTGGGGATGCGTGCGTCCTGCTTCTGCTCAGCCACGGCCGTACCTCTCCTCCGCCTTCCAGAAGTACACGAAGCCGCCGAGGGCGAACAGCACGGCCCAGCCGCCCGCGACCGCCCACACGTGGTCGGGCAGGTTCTCCGAGCCGTAGCCGTCGATGAGGGCGAAGCGCATCAGGTCCATGTAGATCGCGGCCGGGTTCCACTGGAGGACGTTCGCGATCCACTCCGGCTTGTCCTTGAGGAAGATCGGAATGGAGAACATCACGCCGGAGGCGTACATCCACGTGCGCATCACGAACGGCATCAGCTGTGCCAGGTCGGGAGTCTTGGCGCCCGCCCGGGCCATGATCAGCGCGAGACCGGTGTTGAAGCAGAACTGCAGGACGAGCACCGGCACGATCAGCGCCCAGGACAGGTCCGGGTAGCTGCCGAAGCCGACCGCGATGGCGAACAGCACGATCATCGAGAACAGCAACTGCTGGAGCTGCTGGAGCGCGAAGGAGATCGGCAGCGAGGCGCGCGGGAAGTGCAGGGCGCGGACCAGGCCGAGGTTGCCGGAGATCGCGCGCACCCCCGCCATGACCGAGCTCTGAGTGAAGGTGAACACGAACACGCCCGTGACCAGGAACGGGATGTACACCTCCCGGGACATGCCCCGGTCGGCCTCCAGGAGCAGGCCGAAGATGAAGAAGTACACGGCCGCGTTCAGCAGCGGCGTGGCCACCTGCCACAGCTGGCCCAGCTTGGCCTGGCTGTACTGGGCGGTCAGCTTCGCCCGGGAGAAGGCGAGGATGAAGTGCCGCCGGTCCCAGAGCTGACGGACGTACTCGATGAGGGACGGACGGGCGCCGCTCACGGTCAGCCCGTGCTTGGCGGCGAGTTCCCTCGCCGTGAGGCCCTCGTCGGGCGCCGCGGGCGGGGTCACCGCGACCGTGGCGTCGTGCGTTGTCTCACTCACTAGTGGAAACTTTCGTCTTCGAGATGCTCGGCCTGTGCCGGTCCGGCACGCGCCGGGGCCAGGGTACGGCCCGGGGGCTCCCGGGTGTCTCCCGGATACGAGCTTGTCAGATGACGGGGGGCCGGCCCAGCCGGGTCAGCCGCCACACCGTACGCCACTTCATGGGCCGGCGGGGACCGCACGAGGTGGTCCAGCCTTCGCGGAATCCGCCGAACCAGGCCCGCAGCGCACTGCGGGAGGGGCGGCGCAGCAGAGTGAGCAGCAGCCACACGCCGAGGTAGACCGGGACGAGCGGCGCGGGGAGGTTGCGGCGGGCCAGCCAGACGCGGTTGCGGGCGACCATGCGGTGGTAGACCGCGTGCCGCGAGGGGGCGGTCGTCGGGTGGTAGAGCACCATGTCGGACCGGTAGTCGATCATCCAGCCCGCGTCCAGGGCCCGCCAGGCCAGGTCGGTTTCCTCGTGGGCGTAGAAGAACTCGTCCGGGAGTCCGCCGACGTCGGCGAAGACGCGGGTGCGCACGGCGTTGGCTCCGCCGAGGAAGGTGGTCACACGCGAGGAGCGCATCGGGTCGGCGGCGCGCAGCCGGGGGACGTGGCGGCGCTGGGTGACGCCGGTCTCCGGGTCGGCTATGCGGAAGCTCACGATGCCGAGCTTCGGGTCGGCCTCGAACGCCTTGCGGCACAGCTCGGCGGTGTCGTGGCTCGCGAGCAGTCCGTCGTCGTCGAGGAAGAGCAGGACGTCGACGTCCCGGCCGGACGGGCCGAAGGCCTCGATGCCGACGTTGCGGCCACCGGGGATGCCGAGGTTCTCGGGCAGCTCGATGGTGCGGACGCCCTCGGGGACGTCCGGGACGGGCGAGCCGTTGCCGACGACGACCACCTCCACCCGGTCGCCGTCCTGCTTGGCGACGGAGTCGAGCAGGGCGCGCAGTTCCTCGGGCCGGTTGCCCATGGTGATGATGACGGCGCCGACCTTCATACCGCTCACTTCAGCCTGCTGGAAGCCAGGATGGACACGAGGTGCAGCAGGGTCTGCACGAGCGCGATGCCGGCCAGCACCGCGACGCCGAGCCGGGAGAAGAACAGGTCGCCGCGGACCTGGTCGACGATCGCCAGCACGAGGATCAGCAGGGACGCCTCGATGCCGAGGATCAGCCGGTGGAAGTTCAGGGCGGCGGCGGCCTTGCGGGCCAGCGCCATGCCGGAGGAGCGCATCTCGGCGGCGGCCTCCTTGACCGGGGGCTTGCCGGCCTGGTGCCGGGCGACACCGACGAGGTCGGTCTCGGCCTTGATCAGGATGGCGCCGAGGGCGGCCAGGGTGCCGAGGAAGGCCCACAGCCAGTCGATGCGGCCGGTGCCCCACAGGTCGGCGGCGCGCAGGCCGAAGCCGGTGAGCACGGCGGCGTCGGTCAGGTAGGCGCCGACGCGGTCAAGGTAGACCCCGTTGAGCGAGTACTGCTTCTTCCAGCGCGCGATCTCGCCGTCGACGCAGTCCAGCAGCAGATACATCTGCACGCAGACCACACCGAGTACGGCGCCCGCGATCCCCGGCACGAGCAGTGCCGGGGCCGCGAGCACACCGAAGACGGTCATCAGGTACGTGAGCTGGTTGGGTGTGACCCTGGTGTTCACCAGGTAGCGGTCGACCCGCAGGGACACCTCACGCATGTAGAGGCGTCCCATCCAGTGCTCACCGCTGCGCCGGTCCTTCACCCCTGCGGGGTGAACGACGGGGCGTAGTTCAGCTACCGATGGCCTTGACATAGTCGGCGTAGATGTCCTTGATCTGTTCGGTGTTCAGGTCGAGGTGTTCGAGGATGGTGTAGCGGCCGGGCCGGGTCTCCGGGGCGAACTCGACGGCCTTGACGAACTCGTCCGTCGTGAAGCCGATCTCCTCCGGCAGCACGGGCAGGCCGTGGCGGCGCAGGACCTCGGCCATGTACGCCGAATCCTCGTGCGCCCCGCGCAGCCACATCGCGAAGGCCGCGCCGAGACCGCACTGCTCGCCGTGGGCGGCGGCCCGCTTCGGGTAGAGCAGGTCGAAGGCGTGGTTGATCTCGTGGCACGACCCCGAGGCCGGCCGCGAGTCGCCGGAGATCGACATCGCGACGCCGGTGAGGACGAGCGCCTCGGCGAGTACCTGGAGAAAGCCGTTGTCGCCGACCCCGGCCGGGTGCCGGAGCACCGCTTCGCCCGCCTGGCGGGCCATGGCGGCGGCGAGTCCGTCGATCTTCTCGCCCTTGACGCGGTTGGCCAGTTCCCAGTCGGCGATCGAGTTGATGTTGGAGATCGCGTCGCCGATGCCCGCGCGCACGAAACGCACCGGGGCCTCACGGATGACGTCCAGGTCGATGACCACGGCGATCGGGTTCGGCACACCGTAGGAGCCGCGGCCCGCGTCGTTGTCGAGGGTGGCGACCGGCGAGCACAGGCCGTCGTGCGCGAGGTTCGTCGGCACGGCGACCAGGGGCAGGCCGACGCGTGCCGCGGCGAACTTGGCGCAGTCGATGATCTTGCCGCCGCCGAGACCGACGACCGCGTCGAAGTGGCCGGCCTTTATGTCGCTCGCCAGCCGGACCGCGTCGTCGAGGGTGCCGCCGCCGACCTCGTACCAGGTGGCGCCGGGCATGCTCGGCGAGATGCGCTCGCGCAGCTTGGCGCCGGAGCCGCCGCTGACGGCGACGGCGAGGCGGCCGGAGTGCGAGATGCGCTCGTCGGCGAGGACGCAGGCCAGGTCCTCGAGGGCACCCGGGCGGATGTCCACGACCAGCGGCGAGGGGATGAGCCGGGTCAGTACTGGCACGCGATCTCCCGTCCGCGGGCGAGATCGTCGTGGTTGTCGATCTCCACCCACTTGACGTCGCCGATCGGCGCCACGTCGATACGGAAGCCGCGGTTGACGAGCTCCTGGTAGCCGTGCTCGTAGAACTGCTGGGGGTCGGTCTCCCAGACGGCCTTGAGGGCGTCGGCCAGCTCGGGGGCGGCGTCGCCCTCGATGAGGGTGACGCCGATGTACTCGCCGGTGGCCTCGGCGGGATCCATCAGCTTGGTGATCTTCGTCATGCCCTTCTCGGGGTCGACGACGACCTTCATCTCCTCTTCCGCGAGGTCCTTGACCGTGTCGAGGGCGAGGATGATCTTCTTGCCGTCGCCGCGGGCGGCGAGCAGCGTCTTCTCGACGGAGACCGGGTGGACGGTGTCGCCGTTGGCGAGGATCACCCCGTCCTTGAGCGCGTCACGCCCGCACCACAGGGAGTAGGCGTTGTTCCACTCCTCGGCCTTGTCGTTGTCGATCAGGGTGAGCTTGAGGCCGTACTTCTGCTCGAGGGCTTCCTTGCGCGCGTACACGGCCTCCTTGCGGTAGCCGACGATGATCGCGACCTCGGTGAGACCGATCTCGGCGAAGTTGCCGAGCGTCAGGTCGAGAACCGTGGGCTCGCCTTCTATGCCCGCGGGGCCCACCGGCACCAGTGCCTTGGGGAGGCTGTCGGTGTAGGGGCGCAGACGCCGTCCGGCGCCGGCTGCGAGCACGAGGCCGATCATGCGGTTTCTCCTTCGTCGTGTACGGCGGGTGCGCCGCCCTGGTGGGCGCCGACCCAGAAGCGGATGCTCTCGACGAGCACCACGAGGGCCACAGCCACGGCCAGTGCCGTGAGCGCGACCTTGAACTGCGAGGCGGTGAGCAGCGCGGCGAGGACGGTGACGAGCAGCGTCCGCCCTTCGTGCCCTCCGATGGAGCGCACCAGCCAGGCCGGGGGCGCTCCGGCGTCGCCGCGGATGCGGTAGACCGTGTCGTAGTGATGGTAGGCGACCGCGGCCACCAGCCCGAAGGCCGCGGGGAGGGCCCCGTTCACGTCCGTCTTGGCCGCGAGGACCAGGACGGTGCCGTATTCGGCGGCGCGGAAGACCGGGGGGACCAGCCAGTCGAGGGCGCCCTTGAGGGGGCGGGCGACGGCGAGGCCCGAGGTGAGGGCGTAGACGAGCGCCGCGACGACCGGCCAGGGACCGCCGAAGTCCGTCAGCGCCGCGGTGAGGGCGACGGCGAGACCGCCGAGCAGGGCGATCACGGGGGCGGTGAGGCCCGGCAGCTTTCGGGCGGGCTTCTTGAGCGCCTCGGCGAAGCCCTGTGCGAGGGGGCCGCTGTCGGCGAGGTCGGCCAGGGCGCCGGCCGCCCGGTCGGTCCGCCTGGCCTTGCGGGTCAGGGAGCGCAGCACCCGGCCGGCCGTGGTGTAGGTCGCGGCGAAGGCGCAGCCGATGAGCAGCGCGTAGAAGGTGATGCGGGGCGTGGTGAGCGCCGTCAGGACCGCGATCATCGCCCAGCGCTCGCCGATCGGCAGCACGATCATCCGGCGGATCCACACCGTCCAGCCGACACTGTCGAGCTTGTCGGAGAGCGCGGCGGTGGGGCTGGTGTTGGCGGTGGCGTCGTGGTTGGCCTCGTTGAAGGAGAAGTCCACGACGTGCCGGCAGGACTGCAGGACCATGGCACCGAGGGCCAGGGCCCACACATCGTCGCCGCCGCGGGCGGCTCCGAGGGCGAGGCCGGCGTAGTAGGCGTACTCCTTGGCCCGGTCGAAGGTCGCGTCCAGCCAGGCGCCGAGCGTGGAGTACTGCAGGGAGTAACGGGCGAGCTGGCCGTCGGTGCAGTCCAGCACGAAGGACGCGATCAGCAGGACGCCGGCCGCGACGAAACCGCCGCGGGTGCCGGTGGCCGCGCAGGCCGCCGCTATGAGGGCGGTGATCAGCGAGGCGGTGGTGACCTGGTTCGGGGTCAGGCCACGGCGGGCGCACCAGCGGGCGATGTAGCGGGAGTAGGGGCTGATGCAGTACGTGGTGAAGAAGCCGTCGCGGGCCTTCACGGCGGACTTCAGGCGTACGGCCTCGTCGTCGACGTCGGTCACCGCCTGCCGTGCTTCGTTGCGGGCCTGCGGGTCGGCGGGGACGGCGGCGACGAGACTGCCCAGCTCCGGGCGGTGCACGGCGGTGCCGTCGGCGTCGAGGGCGGTGAGAATGCGGTCGGCGAGGCTGTCGACGAGGGTGGTGCCGCCGCCCGCGGAGTTCTCGCGGGCCATCGCCCGGGTCAGCGCCTGGCGGCCGGCGGGCTGGGCGGTGACGGCACCGGGGATCGCGGCGAGCGGGAAGCGGGGGTCGGTGAGGCCGAGGCGCAGCGCGTGCACGTGGCCCACGAAGCGGGCGTCGACCAGGGCGACCCTCTGGTCGCCGGGTACCTCGGCGAGGAGGGTCTCGGCCTCGGCGGCGTCGGTCGCGGTCCGGAGGTCGAACCCGAGGGACCGCAGGTCGGCCTCGATCGACGATCCGGGGACCGGCTGGCCGGTGAGGATGGCGGTCGACAACCGAATTCACTCCCTGGATACCGACGCGTCGACGCCGGTGACGTACATGATGGGGGCGCCTTCTCCGGTGGCTCCCGGGCGGCGTGTCGGCAGAGGCTATCGGATGCCGGGAGGGCCACGTTCACCGCCTGTTCGGCGGATGGATCGACGCGGTTCGCACGAGCCTTTGCCGCGATCATCATCGTGGATCCGGGGCCCGCCCCACAAACCGCGCCCCCTTAAGCGGACATCGAGGACATTGCGCAGGCGGTGTCCTCGGCCGCATAGGGTGGGCGACCATGACGTGGCTGATCACCGGCGGTGCCGGCTATATCGGAGCACATGTGGCGAGGGCCATGACCGAGGCCGGGGAGAGCGTCCTCGCCCTGGACGATCTGTCGGCCGGGGTGCCCGCGCGGCTCCCTGCCGAGGTCCCGCTCGTGCGGGGCTCCTCGCTGGACGGGGGGCTGCTGAAGCGGGTCTTCGCCGAGCACGGCGTGACGGGCGTGGTGCATCTCGCGGCGCGCAAGCAGGTCGCCGAGTCCGTCGCGCAGCCGACGCGCTACTACCGGGAGAACGTCGGCGGTCTGGTGACTCTGCTGGACGCGGTCGCCGAGGCCGGGATCGAGCGCTTCGTGTTCTCCTCGTCGGCCGCCGTGTACGGCGACCCGGGTGTGGACCTCATCACGGAGGACACCCCCTGCGCGCCGGTGAACCCGTACGGCGAGACCAAGCTGGCCGGGGAGTGGCTGGTGCGGGCGGCGGGAAAGGCGCACGGAATCTCCACCGTATGTCTGCGCTATTTCAACGTGGCGGGCGCCGCCGCGCCGGAGCTGGCGGACACGGGCGTCTTCAACATCGTCCCGATGGTCTTCGACCGGCTGACGCGCGACGAGGCGCCCCGGATCTTCGGCGACGACTACGCGACCCCGGACGGCACCTGCGTCCGTGACTACATTCACGTCGCCGACCTCGCCGAGGCCCATCTGGCGGCGGCCCGGCGACTGGCCGGGGGCGGTGGCAAGGGTGATCTGACGGTCAACATCGGCCGCGGTGAGGGTGTCTCGGTCCGCGAACTGGTCACGGTCATCGGCGAGGTCACCGGCGACCGCCGGACTCCGATGGTCGAGGGGCGCCGCCCCGGAGACGCCCCCCGTGCGGTGGCCTCGGCCGCCCGGGCGGCCGCCGAACTCGGCTGGACCGCCCGGCGCGGGGTGCGCGAGATGACCGAGTCGGCCTGGCGGGGCTGGCGGCTGCACCACGGCTCCTGATCGCCCGCAGCGCCCTGACCTGCGCAACGTTTCCGCAGGTCAGGGCACATGACAACGGTGTTCAGTGCCGCGTTGCACATACCCCCTCCCCGTAGTTCACTGGGGTCCCCGAGCACGATCAGGCGGACACACGGAGGCTGACTTCTCATGGGGGCTGGGCACGATCACGGGCACGCGCACGGCGCGGGGGCCGGTACGGCGACCTCGGCGTACCGCGGCAGACTGCGCGTCGCGCTGGCGATCACGCTCGGCATCGTGGCCGTGCAGATCGTCGGCGGCGCCCTGGCCGACTCCCTGGCACTCGTCGCGGACTCCGCGCACATGGCGACGGACGCCCTGGGCCTCGGCATGGCGCTGCTCGCCATCCACTTCGCGAACCGGCCGCCCAGCGAGCGGGCCACCTTCGGATACGCCCGGGCCGAGATCCTCGCCGCCCTGGCCAACTGCCTGCTGCTGCTCGGTGCCGGCGGCTACGTCGTGTACGAGTCGGTCCAGCGCTTCATCACGCCGGCGGAGACCGAGGGCCGACTGGCTCTGCTGTTCGGTGCGATCGGCCTGGTGGCGAATCTGGTCTCGCTGTCGCTGCTGATGCGCGGGCAGAAGGAGAGCCTGAACGTGCGCGGCGCGTTCCTGGAGGTGGCGGCGGACGCCCTGGGCTCGGTCACGGTGATCGTCTCGTCCGTGGTGATCATGCTCACGGGCTGGCAGCCCGCCGACCCGATCGCCTCGCTCGTCATCGCGCTGATGATCGCCCCCCGGACGTGGAAACTGCTGAGCGAGACGCTCTCCGTGCTGCTGGAGGCCGCTCCCAAGGGCGTCGACATGGTGGAGGTGCGGTCGCACATCCTCGCCACGGAGGGTGTGGAGGACGTGCACGACCTGCACGCCTGGACGATCACCTCCGGTATGCCGGTGCTGTCGGCGCACGTCGTCGTCAGCTCGGAGGCCCTGAACGCGATAGGCCACGAGAAGATGCTCCACGAGCTCCAGGGCTGCCTCGGCGACCACTTCGACGTGGAGCACTGCACCTTCCAGCTGGAACCGGTCGGGCACGCGGAGCACGAGGCGCGGCTCTGCCACTGACGCGGCGGTCGCGGAGGCGTGTGCGTCAGGTGGGGGCAGGGGTGTGAGTCAGGTGGGGCAGGGGTGTGAGTCAGCTGGGCAGGGTTGTGAGTCGGCTGGGGCAGGTGGGAGCAGGTAGGGCGCACTTCGCTGCGCGTGCGCCGGAGAACGCAACCTTCCGCCACACGCCCGCGCCCTGAGCCCCACAGCCCCGGCAGGGACGAATTTCCGCCTGCCCGGCCGGGCACGATCATCTACCGGGTCCCTTTCCCGGCGTCCGACCGGTGCCGGCCGCGGTCCGCGCAGCCGCGCGGGACATGCGGGCGTGCCGCGAAGTGCCGGGAGTGCCGGATTCGTACGGCAGACTTGGGGCGCGAAGACCGATGTGAAGGATGGGTATGCCGATCACACCTGCCACCGCGACGCACAACCCGTCGAACGGCACCGCAGACGCGATTTTGCTGGAACTGGTCGACGAGGACGGCGTGACGATCGGCACCGCGGAGAAGCTCGCCGCCCACCAGCCGCCCGGACAGCTGCACCGCGCGTTCTCGGTGTTCCTCTTCGACGAGTACGGCCGGCTGCTCCTCCAGCAGCGCGCGCTGGGCAAGTACCACTCCCCCGGTGTGTGGTCCAACACGTGCTGCGGCCACCCCTACCCCGGCGAGGCGCCCTTCGCCGCGGCGGCGCGGCGCACGTTCGAGGAACTCGGCGCGTCCCCGTCCCTGCTGGCCGAGGCGGGCACGGTCCGCTACAACCACCCGGACCCGGAGTCCGGCCTGGTGGAGCAGGAGTACAACCACCTCTTCGTCGGCATGGTGCAGGCCGTGGTGCGGCCGGACCCGGAGGAGGTGGCGTCGACGGTGTTCGTGACCCCGCCGGAGTTGGCGGAGCGGCACGCCAAGGACACCTTCTCGTCCTGGTTCATGACCGTCCTGGACGCGGCCCGGCCGGCGATCAGGGAGCTGACGGGCCCGTCGGCCGGCTGGTGACGGGGGCCCGGCGCCGGGGCCTTGGGGGGTGGGCTCCTTTCACCCGGGCCGCCGGGTCGCGCGGCCCGGCACCGCTCTGAAGGGACCTTCCCTCACGCGAAGCGCGCGGGTTTGAGCGGCAGGGCGGCCCAGACCACCTTGCCGCCGCTCGCGGTGTACTCGACCTCGCACACGCCGCCCGCCTCGCGGGTGATCTCGCGCACCAGGAGCAGTCCGCGCCCGCCGGTGCGGCCGTGGTCCGTCTCCAGGGCGGTGGGCCGGTACGGATGGTTGTCCTCCACGGACACCCGGAGCCACTCGGCACCGACGGCCAGCTCGACGGCGATCGTCGGGGACAGCACGGCCGCGTGCTTCACGGCGTTCGTCACCAGCTCCGAGACGATCAGCAGCAGCCCCTGCGCCAGGTCGTCCGAGACCGGCACTCCCTGCCGCAGCAGCAGGTCCCGCACGGCGTGCCGTGCCTGGGGGACCGAGGCGTCGACCGCCGGTGCGGTGAACCTCCAGACCCCTTCATAGGGCAGCGGATCCGCGGGCCCCGGGCCGAAGGGCGCCGCGCCGCCCTCTGGGCGCGGACCGAACCCACGCCCGTCGTCGTCCATAGTCCGGTCGCCACCCTCGCGCTCGATTGTCGCCACACACCGAGTGTTGGTAACGATGCGCCTCGCGCCCCGGGACTGAACAGAAGTCAGCAGATATCGAGCGCTTCTGACCGTTGGCGTATGACACGGTCAGTTGTGGGACTGGTCCTGTCCCTGTTGTGCCGTCTCGGCGAACTATTCGGGTTGTACGGGTTTGGCATCCGGATAGCATCCGGCGCATGGAGCCGCAGCTGAAGCACCGCGTGACCGACTCGGTCGCGACGGTCGTCATACGTCATCCCGAGAAGCGCAACGCCATGACGGCCGCGATGTGGCGCTCCCTCCCCACTGTGCTGGATGAGCTCGCGCAGGACCCGGCCGTACGGGCGCTGGTGCTGACCGGTGAGGGGGGCACGTTCTGCGCCGGGGCCGACATCTCGACGCTGCGGGGCTCGCCCGAGGAGGCGCAGGGGCTGGCCGTGCGGGCCGAGGAGGCGCTGGTCAGGTTCCCGAAGCCGACGCTGGCCGCGATCCGGGGGCACTGCGTGGGCGGCGGGTCGCAGCTGGCGGCGGCCTGCGATCTGCGGTTCGCCGAGGACGGGGCGCTGTTCGGTGTGACACCCGCGAAGCTCGGCATCGTGTATCCGGCGTCCTCGACCCGGCGGCTGGTGTCCCTGGTGGGTCCGGCCACCGCCAAGTACCTGCTGTTCTCCGGGGAGTTGATCGACGCGCAGCGGGCGCTGCGCGCCGGGATGGTGGACGAGGTGCTGCCCGAGGGTGAACTCGGCAAGCGGGTCGCCGAGTTCACCCGGATCCTGGCATCCCGTTCGCAGCTGACGCAGGCGGCGGCCAAGGAGTTCGCGGACGGGCGTACGGACCGGGACGCGCACTGGGCCGGGCAGGCGCGGGCGAGCGGCGACACCGCGGAGGGTGTCGCCGCCTTCCTGGAGCGCCGGCAGCCGCGGTTCGGCTGGAGTGTGCCTACGTCAGGATGACGCCGGAGTGCGTGCGGAGCAGTTCCACGAGATGCGCGGGGGCCTTCTCGGGTGATCCGGCGTCGTAGGGCGGCTGCGGGTCGTACTCGGTGGCGAGCTGGACGAGTTGCGCGTGGTCGTCGCCCGCGATCCGGCCGAGCAGGGTGAGGCCCATGTCGATACCGGAGGAGACACCGGCCGCGGTGACGTACTTGCCGTCGGTGACGACCCGCTCCCCCGTCGGCTCGACGCCGAGGCGCTTCAGCTCCTCCAGAGCCAGCCAATGGGATGTGGCGCGGCGGCCGCGGAGAAGTCCCGCGGCGGCGAGCAGCAGGGAACCGGTGCACACGGACGTGGTCCAGGTGCTGGTGGCGTCGGCGGTGCGCAGCCAGCTGAGCAGGGGCCCGTCCGTGGCCAGCGGGAGCGGGCCGGGGCCGCCGGGGACCACGATGATGTCGGGGTGCGGTACGTCTGCCAGGGCCCGGTCGGCGATGAGCGCGAGGTTCCCCGAGTCGTTGCGCACGGGGCCGGCCTCCTCGGCGACGAAGACGGTCTCCGCGTCCGGCAGCCGGCCGATGGTCTCGTAGGGGCCGATGGCGTCGAGGGCGGTGAAGCGGTCGTAGAGGACGATGGCGATCTGCATGGGGACCTTTCGTCGGCTGGTGTCGAGGAGGTTCAGGGCGTGGTCGCGGGGCGGAAGCGGCGGCGGTACTCGGCCGGGGGCGTTCCGAGGGTCCGGACGAAGGCCCGGCGCATGGCCTCGGGGGTGCCGTAGCCGCTGGTGCGGGCGATCTCCTCGACACCGCCGGCGGTGTCCTCCAGGAGGCGCCGGGCGTGTTCGAGGCGGACGCGGTCCACGTAGCGGCCCGGTGTCATGCCGGTCTCGGCGCGGAAGGCACGGGCGAAGTGGCGGGGCGAGAGACGGGCGCGGGCGGCGAGGGTGTCGACGCTGAGGTCCGCGTCGGGGTGGTCGGTGATCCACCGCTGGACGTCCCGCAGGGGCTCCCGCTGTGCGGTCTGGGCCGCGAGCTGGGCGCTGAACTGGGCCTGGTTGCCCGGGCGGCGCAGAAACACCACCAGGTGCCGGGCGATCGTCAGGGCGGCGTCCCGGCCCAGGTCCTCCTCGACCAGGGCGAGGGCCAGGTCGATGCCGGCGGTGACACCGGCCGAGGTGGAGATGCGCCCGTCGCGTACGTAGACGGGGTCGGGGTCGATCTCGACGGCCGGGTGCTCGCGGGCGAGCCGGTCGCAGTACGCCCAGTGGGTGGTCGCGCGGCGGCCGTCCAGCAGGCCCGCCCCGGCGAGCACGGCCGCGCCGGTGCACACGGAGACCAGACGGGCCGCGCGCGGACCGCGTTCGCGCACCCAGTCCACCAGGCGCGGGTCGGGCCGCAGGCTGCCCGGTCCGCCGGGGACGAGGAGGATGTCAGGGTCTCTCGCGTCGGCAAGGGACCCGTCGGGTACGAGCGTCAGCCCGCTGGTGGTCCGCACGGGCGCGCCGTCCAGGGAGGCGGTGCGGATCCGGTACGCGCCCGGGGAGAGCAGGTCCGCGCCCGCGAAGACCTCCAGGGGTCCGGTGACGTCGAGACTCTGCAGGCCGTCGAAGAGGACGGCGAGAACCGTGCGGGGGGCCATGCGGTCGATTCTTCGCGGGGGCCGGACATGGCCGCAAGGACGAGTACCCCACCTTTCCTGCCATGCGGTGCCTGCCCGTGGAGAACATACCAAGCGGTTGGTAACCTGCCGGGCATGACGACTGCCGCTCTGGAGCCGCGCGCCGGCCGACGCTGCCACAACGTGCTCAACTCCCTGCACGCGACGCACTACTTCTCCCCCGACCTCGGGCGCGAGCTGGGCGCCGTCGGGGTCACCGACCCGCGTGCCGTGAACTTCGCCGTGCGGGCCGCCGCCTTCGGACCGGTCGGCGCCGGGGCCGTGACGGCCGCCTTCTACAACTACAAGTACGAGCTCGTGGCCCGGTACGTGCCGGCCGTGTGGGAGACCGCCACCCCGGGACAGATCCTGGCCGCACGCACGCGTGCGGTCGACGCGACACTGCACCGCCTGCTCGGAGCGGAGGCCCTGGCGTCGGCGGAGATGGCCGAGGCCGCACGGCTCGCGCTGCGCGCCGCCGAGGCCTGCTCGCGCGGGGCACGGCCGCTGTACTCGGCACACGCCGACCTGCCCGTCCCCGAGGAGCCGCACCTCGCCTACTGGCACGCGGCGACCCTGCTGCGCGAGCACCGCGGCGACGGGCATCTGGCCGCCCTGATGTCCGCGGGTCTCGACGGCCTGGAGGCGATGGTGACCCACACGGCGACGGGCAAGGGCATGACCCCGAGGTGGGTGTGCGCCACTCGGGGCTGGAGCCGGGACGAATGGGACGCTGCGACGGACCGGCTGCGGGGGCGCGGGCTGCTGGATGCCTCCGGTGACCTCACGGAAGAGGGCGGAGCCCTGCGCCGGGAGATCGAGGACGAGACGGACCGGCTGGATCGCGCCCCGTACGAGCATCTCGGCCCGGAGGGAGTGACCCGGCTGACCGAGCTGGGCGGGGTGTTCGCGCAGGCCGCACTCGAGGCGGGGGCCTTCCCGGCGGATCTGATCGGCAAGGGATGACGCATAGTGACGCGTCTGCGAGGTACCCGCACTCCACCGGCCGGCGCGGCCGGGAGTGGAGAAAGGGGAATTTCGTGTTCCGTGCTATCGCAGACGTGCTGCGCCAGATCGGCGGCGCCATCGCCACCGTCGTGACACTGCCCTTCCGGGCCCTGGCCCGGCTGTTCGGCGGGGCCTCGTCCTCCACCCGCAGGGCCTGATCCGGACACGGACCTGCCGGGTGCCGCCTTGATCCCCATGTGCCGGTGCCACCTGCCACAATTGCCGCGCAACCTCAGCGGAGAAGGCGGTACGGGATCGTGACGACACCCGGGTCCAACGGGTCCATCAACGCAGTGTCCATCGAAGGCAGGATCGCCGAGGAGCTCGGCGTACGGGAGCGGCAGGTCAGGGCCGCCGTGGAACTGCTCGACGGCGGTTCTACGGTGCCCTTCATCGCCCGCTACCGCAAGGAAGCGACCGAGATGCTCGACGACGCGCAACTGCGCACCGTCGAGGAGCGACTGCGCTATCTGCGGGAGCTCGAGGAGCGGCGGACGGCGATCCTGGACTCGGTGCGCGAGCAGGGCAAGCTCACCGAGGAGCTTCAGGCGAGCATCCGGGGCGCCGAGACGAAGGCGCGCCTGGAGGACATCTATCTCCCGTACAAGCCCAAGCGACGCACCAAGGCGCAGATCGCCCGCGAGGCGGGGCTCGAGCCGCTGGCGGAGGGGCTGCTCGGCGACCCCGCCGTGGATCCCCTCGCCGCGGCCGCCGCGTTCGTCGACGCCGACAAGGGCGTGGCGGACCCGCAGGCAGCCCTCGACGGCGCCCGGGCGATCCTCACCGAGCGGTTCTCGGAGGACGCCGACCTGATCGGCGAACTGCGCGAGCGCATGTGGGTACGCGGGCGGCTCGCCGCCAAGGTGCGCCAGGGCAAGGAGGAGGCGGGCGCGAAGTTCGCCGACTACTTCGACTTCGCCGAGCCGTTCACGGAGCTGCCCTCGCACCGCGTCCTCGCGATGCTGCGCGGTGAGAAGGAGGAGGTCCTCGACCTCGTCCTGGAGCCCGAGGAGCAGACGGACGGGCCTTCCTCGTACGAGGGGATCGTCGCCCAGAAATTCGGGATCGCCGACCGGGGCCGCCCCGGGGACAAGTGGCTGAAGGACACGGTCCGCTGGGCGTGGCGCACGCGCATCCTCGTCCACCTCGGCATCGACCTGAGGCTGCGGCTGCGTACGGCCGCCGAGGACGAGGCGGTGCGGGTCTTCGCGGCGAATCTGCGCGACCTGCTGCTCGCCGCCCCGGCGGGCACCCGCGCGACGCTCGGCCTGGACCCCGGTTTCCGCACGGGCGTGAAGGTCGCCGTGGTCGACGCCACCGGCAAGGTCGTCGCCACGGACGTCATCCACCCCCACGTCCCGGCGAACCGGTGGGACGAGGCCATCGCCAAGCTGGCCCGCCTCGCCAAGGAGCACGCGGTCGAGCTGGTCGCCATCGGCAACGGCACGGCGTCCCGCGAGACCGACAAGCTCGCCGGGGAACTGATCACCAAGCACCCCGAGCTGAACCTGACGAAGGTGATGGTGTCCGAGGCCGGCGCGTCCGTGTACTCGGCGTCCGCCTTCGCCTCGCAGGAGCTGCCCGACATGGACGTGTCGCTGCGCGGCGCCGTGTCGATCGCCCGCCGGCTCCAGGACCCGCTGGCCGAGCTGGTGAAGATCGACCCGAAGTCGATCGGCGTCGGCCAGTACCAGCACGACCTGTCCGAGGTGAAGCTGTCGCGTTCGCTGGACGCGGTGGTGGAGGACTGTGTGAACGGCGTGGGCGTGGACGTCAACACGGCGTCGGCCCCGCTGCTCGCCCGGGTCTCCGGCATCACCTCCGGGCTCGCCGAGAACATCGTGGCGCACCGGGACCAGAACGGACCCTTCAAGGCCCGTGGCGAGCTGAAGAAGGTGGCGCGGCTCGGCCCGAAGGCGTACGAGCAGTGCGCGGGCTTCCTGCGGATCCGTGGCGGCGACCCGCTGGACGCGTCGAGCGTGCACCCGGAGGCATACCCGGTGGTCCGGCGCATGGTGAAGACCGCCGGGCAGGAGGTCGGCTCGCTGGTCGGCAACACCGGCGTGCTGCGTTCGCTGAAGCCGCAGGACTTCGTGGACGAGAAGTTCGGTCTGCCCACCGTCACCGACATCCTGAAGGAGCTGGAGAAGCCCGGTCGCGACCCGCGCCCGGCCTTCAAGACGGCCGTCTTCAAGGAGGGCGTGGAGAAGATCTCCGACCTGTCGTCCGGGATGATCCTGGAGGGCGTCGTGACGAACGTCGCCGCGTTCGGGGCGTTCGTCGACGTCGGTGTCCACCAGGACGGCCTGGTGCATGTCTCCGCCATGTCGAAGACGTTCGTGAAGGACCCGCGGGACGTGGTCAAGCCCGGCGACATCGTCAAGGTGAAGGTGCTCGACGTCGACATCCCGCGCAAGCGGATCTCGCTGACGCTGCGTCTGGAGGACGAGGCGGCCCAGCAGGGACAGCAGGGCGGCGGCTCGGGTGAGCGCCGGCAGCGCGGCGGGCGTCCGCCGCAGCAGCGGCAGGGCGGGCGTGGTGGTGGCCGTGGCGGTGGTGGCGGTTCGCGTCAGGCGCCGCCGCCTGCCAACAGTGCGATGGCCGACGCGCTGCGCCGCGCGGGGCTGGCGGATCCCAAGGGCGGCAAGCGCTGACTGTTCCGTCGGGGAGGCCGTGGGGAGCTGCGGGCCCGTTGTGGCTGGTCGCGCAGTTCCCCGCGCCCCCAGGAAAGAGGCGCTTCGCACCCTTTCCGTTCTAGGGTTGCCGAATGCGTGCCATCACCTGGGAAGTGTCCGGCAGCCGAGGGTTCGAGACCGCCTGGCTCCAGCTCGGAGAAGGCGCGCTGCGGGCGCGCGGGCGGGCCGTCGGTACCGTTCCGGAGCCGTACTGGATCTCGTACGAGCTGGAGACCGCCGAAGGATTCGTGACCAGGCGGTTGACTGCCACGGCGGAGACCGGTGCCGGGACCCGCGCGCTCGATCTGCTCCACGACGGTCAGGGCCGATGGACCGCGAACGGCGAGCCGCTGTCCGATGCCGACGGGGCGCTCGATTGCGACCTCGGGCTGTGCCCGCTCACCAACACCATGCCGGTGCTGCGGCACGGGCTCCACCGGATGCCCGGTCAGCGGGAGTTCCTGATGGCCTGGGTGTCGGTGCCGGACCTGACGGTGCGGCCGTCGCGGCAGACCTACACGCATCTCGGGGCCGGGCGGGTCCGTTTCGCCTCCGGCGACTTCCGGAGCGACCTGGAGTTCGACGAGGAGGGGTACGTCGTGGACTACCCCTCCCTCGCCACCCGCCTGACGACCCCTTAGCGCTCGGTCACCTTGCCGTCCGCCACCTCCAGGCGGCGGGTGACGTGCACGGCGTCCAGCATGCGGCGGTCGTGCGTGACCAGCAGGAGGGTGCCCTCGTAGGCGTCGAGGGCCGACTCCAGTTGCTCGATGGCGGGCAGGTCGAGGTGGTTGGTCGGCTCGTCGAGGACCAGGAGGTTGACGCCCCGGCCCTGGAGCAGTGCCAAGGCGGCCCGGGTGCGTTCGCCCGGGGAGAGGCTCGCCGCCGGGCGCAGCACGTGATCGGTCTTGAGGCCGAACTTGGCCAGGAGGGTGCGGACCTCGACCGGTTCGGTGTCCGGGAGGGCCGTGCGGAATGCGTCGAGCAGCGACTCCTCGCCGTGGAACAGCTTGCGGGCCTGGTCGACCTCGCCGAGCAGGACGCCCGAGCCGAGCGCGGCGTGCCCGGCGTCCAGCGGGACACGGCCGAGGAGGGCGGCGAGCAGCGTGGACTTTCCGGCGCCGTTCGCGCCCGTCACCGCCACCCGGTCCGCCCAGTCGATCTGGAGGGAGACGGGGCCGAGGACGAAGCCCTCCCGGCGCACCTCGGCGTCCCGCAGGGTCGCGACGACGGCGCCCGAGCGCGGGGCCGACGCGATCTCCATCCGCAGCTCCCACTCCTTGCGGGGCTCCTCGACGACGTCCAGGCGCTCGATCATGCGCTGGGTCTGGCGGGCCTTCGCGGCCTGCTTCTCGCTGGCCTCGCTGCGGAACTTGCGGCCGATCTTGTCGTTGTCGTTGCCCGCCTTGCGGCGCGCGTTCTTCACACCCTTGTCCATCCAGGAGCGCTGCGTCTGCGCGCGGTCCTGGAGGGCCGCCTTCTTGTCGGCGTACTCCTCGAACTCGTCGCGGGCGTGCCGGCGGGCCACCTCCCGCTCCTCCAGGTAGGCCTCGTAGCCGCCGCCGAAGAGGTTGATCTGCCGCTGGACGAGGTCGAGCTCGAGGATCTTGGTGACGGTGCGGGTGAGGAACTCGCGGTCGTGGCTGACGACCACCGTGCCGGCGCGCAGGCCGCTCACGAAGCGTTCGAGGCGCTCCAGGCCGTCCAGGTCGAGGTCGTTGGTCGGCTCGTCGAGGAGGAAGACGTCGTAGCGGGACAGGAGCAGGGAGGCGAGTCCGGCGCGGGCCGCCTGACCGCCGGACAGGGACGTCATCGGCTGGTCCAGGCCGACCGCGAGCCCGAGGCCGTCCGCGACCTCGGCGCGTTCGTCGAGGTCGGCGCCGCCGAGCCCGAGCCAGCGCTCCAGGCTGGTGGCGTAGGCGTCGTCCGCTCCGGGCGCTCCGTCGACCAGGGCCTGGGTGGCCTCGTCCATGGTCCGCTGGGCCTCGGCGACGCCGGTGCGGCGGGCCAGGAACGCCCGTACGGTCTCGCCGGGCCGGCGGTCCGGTTCCTGCGGGAGGTGACCGACGGTGGCGGTCGGCGGGGACAGTCGCAGTTCGCCCTGCTCGGGAGCGGTGAGTCCGGCGAGCATGCTGAGCAGGGTGGACTTGCCCGCGCCGTTGGCCCCGACCAGGCCGATCACGTCGCCGGGCGCGACGACCAGGTCGAGTCCGGTGAACAGGGAGCGGTCGCCGTGGCCGGCGGCGAGGTTCTTGGCGACGAGGGTGGCAGTCATCAGGGCGCCGATCCTAGTACCGCGGCAGGCAACGCTCACCCGGTCGCGACGCCCGGCAGGCTCTCTCGCCGCGCCGGCCGAAGGCCCAAGTACGTCCAGCCGCTCACTGCCGCACGGCCGCCACCAGGACGCTTGTGGAGGTGCGCGCCACGAGGAACGACCGGCTCCTTGCCGCCTTCGCGTCGAGGGCGAGCCGGTGGCGGCCCGTTTCGAGGACGCCGTCGAAGACCTCGTGGGTGTGGGTGCGGGAGAGCCGGTCGAGGCGGTACGCGGTCAGGGTGACCCGGCAGGACGAGGTGACCTCGACGTGCGCGCCGCCGTCGGTCACGGTCAGGCCGGTGAGGCGGCGCTGCTCGGCCGGGCTGCTGTCCAGCGCGTGTTCGATCTGGGCGACGAGGAGCGGCACGATCGGGGCGAGGCCGTCGACGTGGGCGACCGGGACCCCGGCGCGCTCGAAGGCGCGGCGGACGGCGGCACGTTCCTGCTCCCCGGCCGCATGACCGAAGGCGACGGCGCCGTAGCCGCGCAGTTCGTCGGCCGGTACGCCGTCGGCGTCGTGGGCGATGTCGGCGCCGACGCCGATGGTGCGCAAGGCGGCGGCCAGCTTGGCGAGGACGGCGACGCGGGGTCCGATCAGCAGGACGCGGCGCCGGGGTTCGGGCGCGGAACCGTTGAGCAGGGCGCTCAGCGCCGTCCGGTATTCGGCGCCGCGGAAGCGGAACGGGCCGATGCCGTGGTAGCCGTTGAGGTCCAGGTCGGCGTGTTCGTCGGTCTGCCAGGCGAAGTCCCGCCAGACGAAGTCCTCGCCGTCGCTGCGGATCACCGCGGTGACGGCGCCGCAGGCCAGGTCCTCGCACTCGGGGCAGCCGTAGACCACGTAGCGGCCGCCGGGCAGTGGGGCCGGGCTTTCCAGGAGCAGGCTGCGGACCTGCGCGGTGAAGATCGCGGGCGGGACGTCGGAGGCGAGCGGGGAGACCGCATCGAGGTCGGAGAGCTGGAACAACAGGGGGCGTCCGTCGACGATGAAGTCCACGAAGTCCCGGTGGACCTGGTAACCACCGTCGTTGCGTACTCCCCCGGCCCGCATCGCGGGCGCCAGGCCGAAGGTCGCGTACTCGGCACACATACCGTGAGTATCCCCACACTGCGCGTGATGTGAGCACGGCATGACGGATTCCGCTACGGTCCGGGGCATGACGCGTGAACCGAGTGGCGAGATCGTGGTGGTCGGCGGCGGAGTCATCGGGCTGACGACCGCCCTGGTTCTCGCGCAGCGGGGCCGGCGGGTGCGGGTGTGGACGCGGGACGCCGTCGAGGCGACCACCTCCGCCGTCGCGGGCGCGCTGTGGTGGCCGTACCGGATCGAGCCGGTGGCGACGGCTCGCCGGTGGGCGCTGCGGTCGCTGGAGGTGTACCAGGAGCTGGCGGAAGGGGCCGAACCGGCCGGCGTACGCATGGTCGAGGGGGTGCAGGGCGAGGTCCGCCCGGACGAGGCCGATGCGTGGCTGGCGGGCCGGGTGCCGGGGCTGCGGGCCGCCACGGCCGACGAATACACGGGGACGGGCCTGTGGGCGCGGCTGCCGCTCATCGACATGCCGGCCCATCTGCCGTGGCTGCGGGAGCGGTTCGCCGCGGCGGGCGGTGTGGTCGAGACGCGTACGGTGTCCTCCTTCGCCGAGGTGGACGCGCCCGTCGTGGTCAACTGCACGGGGCTCGCCGCGCGGGAGCTCGTGCCGGACCCCTCGGTGCGGCCCGTGCGCGGGCAGTTGGTCGTCGTGGAGAACCCGGGGATCGACACCTGGCTGGTCTCCACCGACGCGACCGGGGAGCACACGTACCTGTTCCCGCAGCCGGGCGGGCTCGTCCTCGGCGGTACCTCCGAGGAGGACGCGTGGTCGCTGGAGCCCGACCCCGCGACGGCCGAGGCGATCGTCCGCCGCTGTGCGGCCCTCAGGCCGGAGGTCGCCGGGGCCCGGGTGCTGGGGCACCGGGTGGGTCTGCGGCCCACCCGGCCCGCGGTCCGGCTGGAGCGTGACACCCTGCCGGACGGGCGGCTCCTGGTGCACAACTACGGCCACGGCGGCGCGGGCGTCACCGTGGCCTGGGGATGCGCGGACGAGGCGGCCCGGCTGGTCTCCGGCTGAGCCGCGCGGCACCTGGTACGGCTTGTACGGATCCGGCCGGGTGAGGGGGCCCACGAGCCGGCCTGGTGCTCGTGCGCCGTCCGAACGGCAGAGGGCGGCCCGGGTTCGACACCCGGGCCGCCCTCGCCGTGCGGATCAGTGCTTGCCGATCGGGTCTCCCTCCACGTCCGGGCCGCGGCCCGGGCCGACGCGGAACTCGAACTCACCGTCGTACTTCTTGTGGCCCTCCATGACGGCCATTTCGACGGCCTCGGAGCCCATCTGCTCGCGCACGATCACCGGGTCCCGGCGCAGGTCCCGCATGAGGGCGACGCACATGAAGATCATCACGACGACGAACGGCGCGGCCGCGAGGATCGTGAGGTTCTGCAGACCGGTCAGAGCGTCACCCTGACCGCTGCCGACCATCAGCATGATCGCGGCCACCGCGCCGGTGACCACACCCCAGAACACGACCACGAAGCGGCCGGGTTCGAGGGCGCCCTTCTGCGACAGGGTGCCCATGACGATGGAGGCCGCGTCGGCGCCCGAGACGAAGAAGATGCCGACGAGGATCATCACGAGCAGGCTCGTGACGGTGGCGACGGGGAACTGCTGGAGCACGTCGAAGAGCTGGCCCTCCGGGGTCGCCTCCTTGCCGAGCTGCCCCTCCTCCTGCATCTTCATCGCCGAGCCGCCGAAGATCGCGAACCAGATCAGGCTGACCGTGCTGGGCACGAGGATGACACCGCCGACGAACTGGCGGATGGTGCGACCCCGGCTGATGCGGGCGATGAACATGCCGACGAACGGCGTCCAGGAGATCCACCACGCCCAGTAGAAGACGGTCCAGCTGCCCAGCCAGTCGGCGACGCCCTTGCCGCCGCTCGCCTCGGTCCGGCCGGCCAGCTGGGGCAGGTCGCCGAGGTAGGCGAAGACCGAGGTGGGCAGCAGGTCCAGGACGATGATGGTCGGGCCCGCCACGAACACGAACAGGGCGAGGATCAGCGCCAGCACCATGTTGGTGTTGGACAGCCACTGGATGCCCTTCTCCACACCGGAGATCGCGGACGCGACGAAGGCCAGGGTCAGCACCGCGATGATCGTGACGAGCAGCCCGGTGCTCACCTTGTCCATCCACTTCAGCTCCTGCACACCGGAGCCGATCTGGAGCGCGCCCAGGCCCAGGGAGGCGGCGGAGCCGAAGACGGTCGCGATGATCGCGAGGACGTCGATGGCCCGGCCGATGCCGCCGTTGGCGTTCTTCTTGCCGATGAGCGGGGTGAACACCGCGCTGATGGTCTGCCGGCGGCGCCTGCGGAAGGTGCTGTAGGCGATGGCGAGACCCACCACGGCGTAGATCGCCCAGGGGTGGAGCGTCCAGTGGAACAGGGTGGTGGCCATGGCCGTCTCCATGCGGTCGCCGGAGTCGGCCGGGTTCGTGCCCGGCGGCGGCGTGCCGTAGTGCGACAGCGGCTCGCTCACGCCGTAGAACATCAGGCCGATGCCCATGCCGGCGCTGAACATCATCGCGACCCACGACACGGTGCGGAACTCGGGCTCCTCGCCCTCCGCGCCGAGGTGGATCCGGCCGTACCGGCTGATCGCGAGCCAGAGGGCGAAGACGACGAAGCCGGAGGCGGCGAGCATGAACGCCCAGCCGCCGTTGTGCATCAGCCCGCCGAGCATGCTGGTGGAGACGTCTTCGAGCGAGTCGGTCGCGGTCGCGCCCCAGACCACGAAGGCGAGGGTGAGGGCCGCCGTGACGCCGAAGACGATGCGGTCGGTCTGCGGCCGGTCCTGACCGGGCAGGCCCGCTTCCGACCCCGGCAGCGCGGCTCCCTCCGGGGAGTCCTTGTCGCTTGGTCGTTCTTGCGTCACAGGCGGAACCTTTCATCGGGACAGCGGGGGAGGATGTAGGCCCTCCGTAAACGCTGCTACCACGTATGGCGGAATTTCACCCCTCTCAACATGCGGTTTCGTATGAACCTCCTGTCAGGTGGTACTCGGCCCGGTCGTCGAGCAGCAGCGGCACGAGCGCCCGCAGGGGCTGGCGCAGCGGGATGAGCACACCCTCGCCGTCCTTGCGCACCCGCACGCCGTGCAGGGCGAGTTCGTCGCCCACCTCGGCGTACTGGGCGGCGGTGAGCCGGTAACCACAGGGTGGGTTCGGGATGATTTCGGCTGGTTCGGGGGCCTCGTTGTCGGCGCCGCCGACGTAGACGGGTCCGGTGTCGGCGTAGCCCGCGAGCCGGGCCCGTGCCGTCGCCGCCTCGACGCGCGCGCGGCGCTGGCCGGTGTATCCGAACATGCCCTTGAGCGCGTCCAGTTGGGAGGTGACCCGGCGCCGGTTGTTGAGCGCCTCATCCGCCTTCTCCGCCTCGGTGAGCGGGTCCACCCGGCTCTCGATGAGCAGGCCGACGGA
Organism: Streptomyces tibetensis; assembly: GCF_007655005.1. Classification (GTDB taxonomy): domain Bacteria; phylum Actinomycetota; class Actinomycetes; order Streptomycetales; family Streptomycetaceae; genus Streptomyces; species Streptomyces tibetensis. Next base: position 51,029 of record NZ_SZVW01000008.1, on the reverse strand, counting down.
GTGTTTCACACCGGACATGTTGCGCAGAATGCGCTCCTGTCCGTCGCCGGCGACCTGTTTGACCGGCTCACCGGTCTCGGGGTCGGTCCAGATGCCGTAGGTGCCCGTCGAGTGGCCGGCCCGCCGGGCGGCGGGGCGGACGTACGCCTCGGAGAGGGTCCGCGCCTCGTCGTGGACGGCCTCGTGGGTGTTGAGGTTGCGCGGCCACAGGTCGAAGAGGTCCTTGTCGTAGAACCGGGGGGTGGCGCCGTACTCGTGCAGGTCGTAGACGATGTCGGGGCGCTGGTCCCGGATGAGGGCGGCCAGGGCGCGGCCCTCGGCTGTCTTGAGGGCGAGGTGGTCGCGGTTGATGTCGACGCCGTCGCTGTTGCCGCGGGTGTTCACGGCCCGGCCGTCCGGGTTGGCGGTGGGCACGACCAGGACCGTGGTGCGGTCCAGGAAGCGGCGGGTGCGGCTGTCGCGGGCGTAGGCGAGGTCGCGGACGGTGGTCAGGCAGGCCTCGCGGCCGGAGGGCTCGTCGCCGTGCTGGCTGCAGACGAGCAGGACCCTGCTGGGGCTCGGACGGTTTCCGATCCGCACCACCTGGAGCGGGCGGTCCTGCTTCGTCGTGCCGAAGCGGGTCACGGAGACGCGGCTGCCCGACCGGTCGACGGCCCGCAGGAAGTCCTGCTCCTCGGGCTGGGTGGTCCAGCGGGCACCGTCGGACTGCTCGAAGCCGGTGCGCGGCGGGGAGCCGGTGGCCGCCTGTGCCGGTGCGGCGACCAGGGAGGCCGTCAGGGCCGCGGTGGTCAGGATGAGGGCGCCGGCGCGGCTCATCGGGTTCCCTCCGGGACGCGGTGCGTGGTGCGCGGTTCCCGTACGCCGTCCAGCGATGTGGCGTCGGGGGTGGCGGACGCGGCCTTTGTGGTGGCGCGGGCGAAGGCGGCCGCTCCGCCTGCGAACGGGACGCGCGCCGAGGTGCGGGACAGGTCGAGCGTGAGCTTCGGCTTGTCGGCGGGAGGGTCGATGAGGCCCTGGTCGGTGCCCGCGACGATCAGCGCCAGGCGGTGGCCCTTGCGGACGACGTGGTCGGTCGCGGCGAGGTCGAGGGTGATCGTGTACCGCTTGCCCGGGGTGAGTGGGGAACCCTTGTTCTCCGAGGCGTGGTTGCCGAGGTCGGCCCAGCCGCGGCTGACGACCGTGAAGTCGACGTCGGCGGTCTTGGCCTTCGTCTCCTTGAAGCAGGAGCTGTCGCCGGTGGTGCTCGCGCCCCAGCAGGTCCGGTCCGTGAGGGTGGTGATGCCTTCGCCGGCGTCCGCGTAGTCGCGGATCGTGGCGGGGCCGACGTCCACGAGGACGGCGGAGAGGTGGGCCGTCGGGGTGGAGGGCGTGGCGGTGACGGTGACCCGGGAGGAGCCGGCCAGGCGCAGGTCGCGGGTGAGCGGTCCGGTGCCGAAACCGGCCTTGTCCGGTGTCGGCTCGTCGAGCCGGCCGGCCCAGTCGGTCTCGCCCCGCCGCGGGTCGTCGGTGAAGGTCTCGGTGCCGTGGCCGCGGTGCAGGCCGAGGGTGCCGACGCCGGCCTGGGTGCCCCGGTCGGGGCGCAGGGTGGCGGCCCGGGTGCCGCTCGGCGGCCAGGTCCTGGAGGTGTCCCACCGGTCGGGTGCGCGTTCGATGTCGGCCATGGGCTCGCGGTCGATGCCGTTGTCGTAGCCCATGAGTTCGTGGTCGAACCAGCGGTGCAGGGTGTCGACCCAGGCGCCGCGGCGGAAGTCGAAGGGGTCGACGTGGCCGGTCTGGGAGAGCCAGATCTTGCGCTCGACGCCGTGCTTCGCGAGGGCGTTCCACCACTGGCCGACGTGCTTCATGCGGACGTTGAGGTCCTGCATGCCGTGCACCAGGAAGACGCTGGCCGTGACCTTGCGCGCGGCCTTCACGTAGTCGCGCTCGGCCCACAGCGGGGTCCGGTCGCCGGTGCGCGGGGCGCCGTCGACGAGCTTGCGCTGAACGGCCGCGCACTTGGCGCGGGCGTCGGGACTGTCGACGTAGTCCGACAGCCACTCGGGGCCGGAGTCGTAGAGCGGGGCACCCTGCTGGAAGTAGTAGTCGTACCAGGAGGAGATGGCGCTGATCGGGACGATGGTCTTCAGGCCCTTGACGCCGGTGGCGGCGACGCCGTTGGCGATGGTGCCGTCCCAGCTCTTGCCGATCATGCCGGTGCGGCCGTTGGTCCAGCCGGCCTGCGCGCGGGTGGTGCCGGTGCGGCTCGTGTAGGCCTTGGCACGGCCGTTCAGCCAGTCGACGACGGCCTTCGCGGACCGGATGTCGGAGCGGCCGCCCACGTCGACGCAGCCGTCGGATCGATTGGTTCCGGCCAGGTCCACGCCGACGAAGGCGTAGCCGCGCGGGACGAAGTAGTTGTCGTAGTACAGCGGCGTCTGGACGACGCGGCCCTGCGCGTCGTAGGTCTTCTTCTGGCTCTCGTTGCCGCGCCCGCAGCAGGAGTAGTACGGGCTGGCGTCCATGATGACGGGGACCTTGCGGCCCTGCCGGGCGGTTTCGCGGGGGCGGACGATGTCGGCGGCGACCCGGTCGGTCTTCCCGTCGCGGTCGCCGTCGAGCCCGGTGTCCACCCAGACGGCCTCGCGGACGGCGTTCTCGTAGGAGTAGACGGGTTCGCTCCCGCGCGGGGCGGCCGGTGCGGCCTGGGCGGCCGCGGGGGTGAGCAAGGTGGCCAAGAGGGCGGCCGTGGCCGCCGTCGCGAGCGGTCTCCAGGTCGTGAAGCGCGTGCGTTTCGGCATGCGCCGGACGGTACATCGGTGAACTCCTGTTCAGAAGAGGGCAGCTGACGGACCGGCGTGTCCGGGTCGGGCGTCCGGGGCGGGTGTCTCATGTCGGCCGAATGGCGATCGTGTGACAGCAGGGGCCATGGACATGATCAGGGACACAGGGAGTCAATAGGCTCCGGACAGACCCCGGAAGACCTCGGGACCCTACGACTTGGAGCCTTGCGTGCACCGCAGAATCATCGCGCCGGGAGCCCTGGCAGCGGCCGTTCTCCTGCTGGCGATCCCGGCATCGGCCGCCTCCTCCTCCCCCGGCGCGCCGGGTATCGGCGACCCCTACTACCCGGCCTACGGCAACGGCGGATACGACGTCTCCCACTACGACCTCCGCCTGAAGTACCAGCCGGCCACGGACGAACTGGAGGGCACGGCCACGCTCGTGGCCCGCACCACCCAGGACCTGTCGAGCTTCAACCTGGACTTCCTGCTGGACGTCGGCGAGGTACGGGTCAACGGGGCGAAGGCCTCGTTCCGCACCTCGGGCGAGCAGGAGCTGGAGATCACACCGAAGACCCCGCTGGCCAAGGGCGCGCCCGTCACGGTCGTCGTGCGCTACCGCGGGGTGCCGTCGTCGAAGCAGGCCTTCGGTTTCACCAGCTGGCACCGCACCCCGGACGGAGGCGTCGCGGCGAACGAGCCGGAGGCGGCGGCCTGGTGGTTCCCGGGCAACGACCATCCGCTGGACAAGGCGACCTACGACGTGTCCGTGCTGGTCCCGGACGGCACCCAGGCCATCTCCAACGGCACGCTGCAGTCGACGAGTTCGAAGCTCGGCTGGACGCGCTGGAACTGGCGGTCCGACAAGCCGCAGGCCACGTACCTCGCCACGCTCGCGGTCGGGAAGTTCGACATCACGACCGGCACGACCGAGGGCGGCATCCCGGTCCTCAACGCCTACAGCAAGGATCTCGGGGCGAACGCCGGGGCCGCGCGGGCGAGCATCGAACGGACCGGGGAGATCGCGGACTGGCTCGCCGGGTACTTCGGGCCGTACCCCTACAGCGCGCTCGGCGGATACGTGCCGAACACGGACACCGGGTACGCGCTGGAGACCCAGACCCGGCCGTTCTACAGCCCGCGGCAGTTCGCGAACGGGTCGAACGTGTCGGTCGTCGTCCACGAACTGGCCCACCAGTGGTACGGCGACGAGGTGTCGGTCAAGGGCTGGAAGGACATCTGGATCAACGAGGGCTTCGCGCGGTACGCGCAGTGGCTGTGGTCCGAGCACGAGGGCGAGGGCACGGCGCAGGAACTCGCCGACTACGTGTACGCCTCGCATCCCGCCGACGACCCGTTCTGGACGGTGAAGCCCGGGGATCCCGGCCCGGACAACCAGTTCGACATCGCGGTCTACGACCGCGGCGCACTGGCCGTCCAGGCGTTGCGCAACAAGATCGGCGACGAGGCGTTCTTCGCGATCCTCAAGGGCTGGCCGTCGAAGTACGCCCACGGCAACGCGTCGGTGGCGGACTTCCAGCGGTACGCGGAGGAGGTGTCGGGCAAGCCGCTGGCCGCGCTGTTCGACACGTGGCTGTTCCAGCCGTCGAAGCCGGGGGCGCCGGCGGCTCGGACCGCTGCGGTGGCCGAGGCGGCGAAGGGCGTTCCGCAGCCCAGGTCGTGGAAGCGGATCGCGGCGACGAACGGGGCGCACGGGCACTGACGTCCTCACGCGGGGGTGTCCGGCGCGACCCGGCCGGGGCGGCTCGCCGCGCCGGCGCCCCACCCCGTCAGGCGGCACCCGCTGCCGGACGAGCCCGGCTCGCCGCGCCGGCGCCCCCGTCAGGACGCACCCGGCCTGCCGGACGGGGCCCGGCTCGCTACGGTGAGCCCATGCGCCGTGACGAGTGAGGCCGCGGCTGCTGACGAGGGAGCCGGCGTTGCGGAAACTGGCGATCATCGAGGCCCCGTCCGTGCTCGGGCTGCGCCCCACCGGGGTGGAGGATCTGCCGGCGGCGCTCCTCGGGGCGGGGCTGGCCGAGGGACTCGGGGCGGTGCACGCGGGCCGGGTCGAGCCGCCCCCGTACGCCCCGGAGCGGGACCCGGACACCGGTGTCCTGAACGCCGGTGGCATCGCCACTTACTCCGTTGCGCTGGCCGGAGCCGTGGGCGGCGTCCTCGACGACGCCCGGTTCCCCGTCGTGCTCGGCGGCGACTGCAGCGTGCTGCTCGGCACCCTGCTCGCGCTGCGCCGACGCGATCGGCACGGTCTGCTCTTCCTGGACGGCCACACCGACTTCTACCAGCCCTCGGCCGAGCCGGCCGGCGAGGTGGCCTCCATGGAACTCGCCCTGGCCACCGGCCGCGGCCCGCGCGTGCTGGCCGACCTGGAGGGCCGGGGCCCGCTCGTGCGGGACGAGGACGTCGTCGCCCTGGGGTTCCGGGACGCGGAGGAGTCGGCGGCACACGGGATGCAGCCGCTGCCGCCCGCGCTGCACGCGATGGAACTGGACACCGTGCGCGCACTGGGGGCGGCCGAGGCGGCCCGCCGCGCGGTCGGGCTGCTGAGCGGCGGCGGCGCCGACGCCGGGTTCTGGGTCCATCTCGACGTCGACGTGCTGGACGACGCGCTCATGCCCGCCGTCGATTACCGGCAGCCGGACGGCCTGTCCTGGCGGGAGCTGGAGACCGTCCTGCGCACGGCCTTGTCCGGCGGCGGCGCGGTCGGCCTCACCGTCACGATCTTCAATCCCCGCCTGGACCCCGGCGGCACCCTCGCCCGGCGCCTCGGCGACTGCCTGGCAGCGGCCTTCGACAGCCAGGGCTGAGCCGGCGGCTGCCATGGAGCCGTTGACCGGACCACGGAAGGACACGCCGGACGAGTACGCATCCCCCCGCTTGGTCCAGTCGGTGGACGTCGCGCATCCGGACGACGAAGGAGCGCAACGGAGTTGAACAAGCAGTCCCGTGACGTCCGCGCCATCCAGCTTCCGCACTGGGGGCGGGTGGCTACGGACTCACAGTCCCCGCACGCACCCGATGCGCCTGATCTCTTTCGGCTGCCTGCGCCTCCCCACGGGCCCGACAGGCCGATCCCGCCAGCCGCTGACCGCGTCGAGGGTGAGACCACCGGAGCCGGTGGCGGTCGCGCGGCCTGGTCCGGGGCCCGGAATCGCGGTTGTCGATTGGATCACTCCGTCACGGTCAGGCACTCGGCGAGCAGGTCGACGACGTCGTGCCAGGCTCGCTGCGCGTGCCGTGGGTGGTAGCCGACGCCGGGGACCACGGGGTGGTCGACCGGCGGGTGGTGGAAGGCGTGCAAGGCGCCGCCGTAGACCACCAGGCGCCAGTCGACGCCCGCGGCCTGCATCTCGGCGGTGAACGCGCCCCGTTGCGCGGGCGGCATGATCGGGTCTTCCGACCCGACCCCGGCCCACACCGGGCAGCGAATGCGCGCCGCCTCGCCCGGTCGGCCCGTGGTCAGCGCGTTGACTGTCCCGATCGCACGCAGGTTGACGCCGTCGCGCCCGAGTTCCAGCCCGACGGCGCCCCCGGTGCCGTAGCCGATGGCGGCGATCCGGTCGGGGTCGGTCCGCGGCTCGGCGCGCAACACGTCGAGCGCCGCATGACCGATGCCCCGCATCCGCTCGGGGTTGGCGAGCAGCGGCATGCAACGGGCCAGCATCTCCTCGGGGTCACCCAGATAGCGGCCGCCGTGAAGGTCGAAGGCCAGCGCGACGTATCCCAGCTCGGCGAGAGCATCGGCCCGGCGGCGCTCGACGTCGCTGAGCCCCATGCCCTCCGGCCCGATCAGCACCGCGGGCCGGCGATCGACTCCGGCCGGGAGTGCGAGGTGCCCGATCATCGTCAGACCGTCGGCCGGGTACTCGACCGTGCGCGTTGCAATCGTCGTCATGCGACTGGACAGTAGTGATCGTCGAGTCCGGTCGGGCCGCTGTTCTGCCGCGGGCAGAACAGCGCGGGTGTTTCCTCTGAGATGCGGCGATGGCTCACGTGTCGCCGTGATGGAGCACAGGCAGGACCGCCTTCCTCGCGCACAGGCAGGACCACCTTCCTCGCGCGCTGAAGGGTGCCGAATCGTGATCGGTTCCTTGGTCCGGAAGAGGCCCCGTCCCGCTACTTCGTCAGCTGTGACAGTTCCTGGTCCGCCGTCTGGGAGACCCTGCGGCGGACGCCGAACCAGCCGGCGACCAGCATGGCGGCGATCAGCGGGATGAGCAGGAGGGTCTTGCGGCCGACCTCGGGGTCGTTCCACATCATGCCGAGGCAGGCCAGCAGGAAGACGATCGTGGCGATCTCCGTGACCGGGGTGCCCCGGAGACGGAACGTGGGGCGGCTGATCAGGCCCGCCTTGGCACGGCGGACGAAGACCAGGTGACAGACCATGATGATCACCCAGGTGCTGATGATGCCGAGGGAGGCCACGTTCAGCACGATCTCGAAGGCCTGGGCCGGCACGAGGAAGTTCAGGCCGACGCCGAGCACACACACCCCGCAGGTCAGCAGGATGCCGCCGTAGGGCACCTGGCTGCGGTTCATGCGGGCGGTGAACTTCGGCGCGGAGCCGGCCATCGCCATGGAGCGCAGGATGCGGCCCGTGGAGTACAGGCCGGAGTTGAGGGAGGACATGGCGGCCGTGAGGACCACCAGGTTCATCACGTCGCCGGCGGCCGGGATGCCGATCTTCGACAGCACCGTGACGAAGGGGCTCTGGTCGGCCGAGTAGACAGAACCCGGCAGGAGCAGGGCCAGCAGGACGACCGAGCCGACGTAGAAGAGGCCCACGCGCCACATGATCGAGTTCACCGCGCGCGGGACGATCTTCTCCGGCTCGGCGGTCTCGCCCGCGGCGACACCGACCAGCTCCAGCGCGGCGTACGCGAAGATCACGCCCTGCATGACCAGGACGACCGGCATCATGCCGTGCGGGAAGACGCCGCCGTTGTCGGTGATGACGCTCAGGCCCGGCGTCCCACCGCCGACCTTGTGCTGCGTGGCGAGCAGGAAGATGCCGATGAGCATGAAGCCGACGAGCGTGGCGACCTTGATGATCGAGAACCAGAACTCCATCTCGCCGAAGATCTTCACCGAGATCAGGTTCACCACCAGGACCACCGCCAGGGCGACCAGCGCGAGCACCCACTGCGGGATGTCGGTGAACAGGCTCCAGTAGTGCGTGTAGAGCGCGATCGCGGTGATGTCGGCGATGCCGGTGGTCGACCAGTTCAGGAAGTACATCCAGCCGGCGACATACGCGCCCTTCTCACCGAGGAACTCGCGCGCGTAGGAGACGAAGGAGCCCGAGGAGGGGCGGTAGAGCACGAGCTCACCGAGGGCCTTGACCACGAAGAAGGCGAAGATGCCGCAGACCAGGTAGGCGATCGCCAGGGCCGGGCCCGCGTTGTGCAGGCGGCCGCCCGCACCCAGGAAGAGCCCGGTGCCGATCGCGCCTCCGATGGCGATCATGTTGAGGTGGCGGGGCTTGAGGTCCTTGCTGTAGCCGGCGTCGCCCGCGTCCGCGGGCACCTGGGCCGCGTCACTGCGGGATGCGGCTGCTGCCGTGTTCACGGCGTCCTTGCTCACGGTGGATCCACTCTCTGGTGCTCCCGAGCGGGTCGCGCTCGGCTTTCCGGACGTACATAAGGTCCGCGCCCTCGGTAAAGGCGCAGACCAAGGGGCCACCTTCCCCCACCCTTCGCGGCTCACGCGGTGGCGTACGTCACAGGGCGCGACTTCTCACACCAGAGGTCCCTGACGTCCCGTGGGTCTCGGAAGGTTTCACAGCACTGGTGAGACAGCGATACTGCTGCACATGACGACCGACACCGAGGAGCCGACCCTCACGATCGACGAGCTGGCGGCCCGGGCCGGAGTCACGGTGCGCACGGTCCGCTTCTACGGCACGAAGGGGCTGTTGCCCCCGCCGGTGCTCGGGCCGCGGCGGGTGGGGCACTACGGGCGCGAGCACCTGGCCCGGCTGGCGTTGATCGAGGAGTTGCAGCAGCAGGGCATGACGCTGGCCGGCATCGAGCGCTACCTGCGGCAACTGCCGCCGGACCTGAGCGCGCACGACCTCGCCATCCACCGGGCCGTGGTGGCCTCGTGGGCGCCGGAGACCGTGGAGACGGTCACCCGGGCGGAGCTGGAGCGGCGGGCCGGACGGCCGCTGGGCGACGAGGACGTCGAGCGGCTCGCCGCCATGGGCGTGGTCCGGCCCGCGGACGGTGGGTACGAGGCCGACCTCGGTCTGCTCCGGCTCGGCGCCGGGCTGCTGGACGTGCCGCTGTCCCAGGAGGCGATCTTCGCGGCGCGCAAGGTCCTCGTCGAACACACGCGGGCCGCGGCCCGGGAGCTGTCCCAGCTCTTCCGCGGTGAGGTGGCGGAGCGTGACGCGCGGGACGTGCGGTCCCTGTCGGCGCACATGCACCCGCTGGTGGTGCAGGCGCTCCTCACCGCTTTCCAGCGGTCGCTGAAGGAAGAGCTGGGCGAGTGGCTCACCGGGCCGTCGGGCTCCGGCGGGTCAGCCGCGGACTGAGTCGCTGAACCGCTCCCCCTTCTCCGCCTTCTCCACCAGCAGCGCGGGCGGGGCGAAGCGCTCGCCGTACTGTTCGGTGAGTTCCCGCGCGCGGGCCACGAAGCCGGGCAGGCCCCCTTCGTAGCCGTTGATGTACTGGAGCACGCCGCCGGTCCAGCCCGGGAAGCCGATGCCGAAGATGGAGCCGATGTTGGCGTCGGCGACGGAGGTCAGCACGCCCTCCTCCAGCAGCCGGACGGTGTCCAGCGCCTCGGAGAACAGCATGCGCTCCTGCATGTCCCGGAACGGGATCCGATACCCCGGCTTGGTGTAGTGCTCGCGCAGGCCGGGCCAGAGGCCGGTGCGCTTGCCGTCGTCGCCGTAGTCGTAGAAGCCGGCGCCGCCGCTGCGGCCGGTGCGGCCGAACTCGTCGACCATGCGGTCGATGACGGCCTCGGCGGGGTGGGCCGTCCAGGTGCCGCCCGCCTCCTCGACCGCCCGCTTCGTCTCGGCCCGGATCTTGCGGGGCAGGGTCAGCGTCAGCTCGTCCATCAGCGACAGCACCTTGGCCGGGTAGCCGGCCTGGGCGGCGGCCTGCTCGACCGAGGCGGGCTCGATGCCCTCGCCGACCATCGCGACGCCCTCGTTGATGAAGTGGCCGATGACGCGGGAGGTGAAGAAGCCGCGCGAGTCGTTGACGACGATGGGCGTCTTGTTGATCTGCCGGACCAGGTCGAAGGCGCGGGCCAGGGCCTCCTCGCCGGTGTGCTCGCCCTTGATGATCTCGACGAGCGGCATCTTGTCGACGGGCGAGAAGAAGTGCAGGCCGATGAAGTCGCCCTGGCGCTCCACGCCTTCGGCGAGGGCGGTGATGGGCAGGGTGGAGGTGTTGGAGCAAAGCAGCGCGTCGGGCTCCACGACGTGCTGGATCTCCTGGAACACCTTGTGCTTGAGGGAGGTGTCCTCGAAGACGGCCTCGATGACGGCGTCGCAGCCGGCCAGGTCCTGCGCCTCGGCGGTGGGGGTGATGCGGGCGAGCAGCGCGTCGGCCTTCTCCTGGGACGTGCGGCCCTTGGAGACGGCCTTGGCGGACAGCTTCTCGGAGTAGCCCTTGCCCTTGAGGGCCGCCTCCAGGGAGACGTCCTTGAGGACGACGTCGATGCCGGCGCGGGCGCAGGAGTAGGCGATGCCGGCGCCCATCATCCCGGCGCCGAGGACGGCGACCTTGCGGACCTTGCGGGGCTCGATGCCCTTCGGCCGGTTGGCGCCGGAGTTGACGGCCTGGAGGTCGAAGAAGAACGCCTGGATCATGTTCTTCGACGTCTGTCCGGCCGCAAGGTCCACGAAGTAGCGGGCCTCGATGACCTGGGCGGTCTCGAAGTCGACCTGGGAGCCCTCGACCGCGGCGGCGAGGATGTTGCGCGGGGCCGGGTAGGGGGCGCCGTTCGTCTGCTTGCGCAGGCTGGCCGGGAAGGCGGGCAGGTTCGCGGCGAACTTGGGGTTGGCCGGTGTGCCGCCCGGGATGCGGTAGCCCGGCTTGTCCCAGGGCTGCTGGGACTCGGGGTTGGCGTCGATGAAGGCGCGGGCCTTGGCGAGCATGTCCTCCTGGCTGTCGGCCACCTCGTCGACGAGGCCGTTCTCCTGGGCGCGGCGCGGGTTGTACTGGGTCCCCTGGAGGAGGACCTTCAGCAGGGCGTCGGCGATGCCCAGCAGCCGGACGGTGCGGACGACGCCGCCCCCTCCGGGCAGCAGACCGAGGGTGACCTCGGGGCAGCCGATCTTGGAGCCGGGCGCGTCGAGCGCGACACGGTGGTGGCAGGCGAGGGCGATCTCGTAGCCGCCGCCGAGGGCCGCGCCGTTGAGGGCGGCGACGACGGGCTTGCCGAGGGTCTCGATGCGGCGCAGGTTCCGCTTGATGGCCATGCCGCCGTCGAACAGCTCCTGGGCGGTCTCGGGCGTGACGCGGATGAGGTCGCGCAGGTCGCCGCCGGCGAAGAAGGTCTTCTTCGCGGAGGTGATGATGACGCCCCGGATGGAGTCCTTCTCGGCCTCCAGACGGTCGGTGACGGCGGCCAGCGAGTCGCGGAACGCCTGGTTCATGGTGTTCGCGGACTGGTTCGGGTCGTCGATGACGAGGGTGACGAGGCCGGTGCGGTCCTGTTCCCAGCGGATGGTGGTGGACTCAGTGCTCATGTGGAGGTGCTCCGTGTGATCCGTCGGGAGGGGGTCAGATGCGCTCGACGATGGTCGCGACGCCCATGCCGCCGCCGACGCACAGCGTGGCGAGGCCGTACCGCTTGTCCTGGCGCTCGAGTTCGTCGACGAGGGTGCCGAGGATCATCGCGCCGGTGGCGCCGAGGGGGTGGCCGAGCGCGATCGCGCCGCCGTTGACGTTGACCTTGTCCAGGGACAGGCCCATGTCCTTGACGAAGCGCAGGACGACCGCCGCGAACGCCTCGTTGATCTCGACGAGGTCGATGTCGTCGATGGTGAGGCCCGCCTTGGCGAGGGCTTTGCGGGTGGCGGGGGCGGGGCCGGTGAGCATGATGGTGGGCTCGGACCCGGAGACGGCGGCGGAGACGATCCGCGCGCGGGGCGTGAGGCCGTAGCGCTCGCCGACCTCCTTGGAGCCGATCGCGACGAGCGAGGCGCCGTCGACGATGCCGGAGGAGTTGCCCGCGTGGTGGACGTGGTCGATCTTCTCCACCCAGTGGTACTGCTGGAGCGCCACCGCGTCGAAGCCGCCGAGCTCGCCGATGTCCGCGAAGGACGGCTTGAGCCCCGCGAGGGAGTCGGCCGTCGTGCCGGGACGCGGGAACTCGTCGTGGTCGAGGACGACGAGGCCGCTGCGGTCCTTCACCGGGACGACGGACCTCTCGAAGCGGCCGTCCTTCATGGCGGTGGCGGCCCGCTCCTGGGAGAGGGCCGCGTACTCGTCGACGTCGCGCCGGGAGAAGCCCTCGATGGTGGCGATGAGGTCGGCGCCGATGCCCTGCGGCACGAAGTTGACCTCGAGGTTGGTCATCGGGTCGTTGAACCAGGCCCCGCCGTCGGAGGCCATCGGCACCCGGGACATCGACTCGACACCGCCCGCGAGGACGAGGTCCTCCCAGCCGGAACGCACCTTGGCCGCCGCCAGGTTGACGGCCTCCAGGCCCGAGGCACAGAAGCGGTTCTCCTGCACGCCCGCCACCGTGTCGGGCAGGCCCGCGGCGATGGCCGCGATCCGGGCGATGTCGGAGCCCTGGTCGCCGACCGGGCCGACGACGCCGAGGACGATGTCGTCGACGGCGGCCGGGTCGAGGTCCGGGAACCGGGCCCGGATCTCGTGGATGAGTCCGACGACCAGGTCGATGGGCTTGGTGCCGTGCAGGGCTCCGTTGGCCTTGCCGCGGCCGCGCGGGGTGCGGATCGCGTCGTAGACGTACGCTTCGGTGCTCACGAGGGGGCCTTTCACTGAGGGTTTCGGGACGACGGGAGGAGCCCGGGAACGTCCCAGTCCCGGGCGACGTCCGCCGTGTGGGCACCCGGCCGCGCCGGGCCGGTGCGGACGGAGGTCGGGGTCGCGGAGAAGCGGGGGGCCGGGGCGGGCTGGGTGATGCCGCCGTGGTCGGTGAAGGTGCCGCGGGCGGCCAGGTGCGGGTGGTGCGGTGCCTCGCGCAGCGACAGCACGGGCGCCACACAGGCGTCGGACCCGTCGAAGACGGCCGTCCACTCGTCCCTCGTCCGCGCTTTGAAGCGGACGGCGATCTCTTCGCGCAGTTCGTCCCAGCGGGTGACGTCCTTGCGCGCGTCGGCTCGGTCCTCGACGCCGAGGAGGCCGAGGAATTCGGCGTAGAACTGCGGTTCCAGGGCGCCGACTGCCATGTACCGGCCGTCGGCCGTCTCGTAGGTCCCGTAGTAGGGGCAGCCGCCGTCCAGGAGGTTGCCGCCGCGGCGGTCCTGCCAGCCCCCGGCGGCGAGCATGCCGTGGATCATCGTGGTGAGGTGGGCCGTCCCGTCGACGATGGCGGCGTCGACGACCTGGCCGGTGCCGGTCGCGCGGGCGTGGTGGAGGGCGGCGAGGACGCCGACGACGAGGTAGAGGGAGCCGCCCGCGTAGTCGCCGAGCAGGTTGGCCGGGGCCGGCGGCGCCTCCTGCGGCCTGCCGATCATGCCGAGGGTGCCCGTGGGGGCGATGTACGCGATGTCGTGCCCGGCGCGCCGGGCGAGCGGGCCGTCCTGACCCCAGCCGGTCATCCGGCCGTAGACGAGACGCGGGTTGCGGGCGTGGCAGGGCTCGGGGCCCACGCCGAGGCGTTCCGCGACGCCGGGGCGGTAGCCCTCGACCAGGACGTCGGCGCGGGCCGCGAGGTCGAGCACCTGTTCCTGGCCGTCGGGGGACTTCAGGTCGACGATCACCGAGCGCTTGTTGCGGTTGGTGACGTCATACGCCGGGTCGATCCCGAGTCCGGGGCCGCCCGGGCGGTCCACGCGCACGACGTCGGCCCCGAGGTCGGCCAGGAGCATGGCGGCGAACGGGCCGGGGCCGATACCGGCCAGCTCGACGACGCGCACGCCGGTGAGCGGGCCGTGTCCTGGCGTCCTTGCCGTGGTCATCCAGCCCCCAGTGCTGTGACACATCTGATGTAACACCAGTGATGCTAAGAACGTGTTCCACTCGGCACAAGACCTGAACGAGCAAGCGCTTAGCAATCTGCCGGACGGGGTCAGGTCCCGTCCAGCTCGACTATCAGCCGCTTCGGGGCGATGACCCGGTAGCTCTCCTCCACCCAGTCGCAGAGCACCTCCGCTGCCGGGGCGCCCTTCGCCTCCAGGGGCACGCTCACCCAGCCTGCCCTGCCCAGGCCGTACCCGGCGGGCTCGGCGCCGGGGCAGGCCAGCGCGTGGGCGTGCGCCGTCTCGTCCGTGAGCTTCACCGTCACCCCCAGGGGGTAACTGCCGTCCTCGACCCCGAGGAAGACGAACACCTTCTTGTTGACCTTCGCGACGGACTCGCCCCAGGGAAACTCCTCGACGGCATCCGGCAGCCCCAGTGCGAACGCGCGCACTTTCTCCCACTTCTTCAGGGCAATCCTGGGCACGGCCATCGTCGTCCTCCGGGCTCGTCGTCGGGCTCCGCATTCCTCACGCTAGCCTCGGCCACCGACAGCGGCACGGGCTGCACGACCGAGGGGTGTCATGAGCAGGCAAAGCAGGACGGACCGTCCGTACGACATCGTGCTCTTCGGAGCGACCAGTTTCGCCGGTGCGCTCACCGCGGAGTATCTGGCCGCCCACGCGCCCGAGGGGCTGCGCTGGGCGATCGCGGGCCGCAGCGCGCAGAAGCTGGAGCGGCTGCGGGAGCGGCTGCCCGCCGACGCGGAGATCGGGGTGCTGCGGGCGGACGTCTCCGACCCGGCCTCGCTGCGCGACCTCGCCGGACAGGCGCGCGTGGTGGCCACGACCGTCGGCCCGTACGTGACGTACGGCGAGGAACTCGTCGCCGCCTGCGCGGACGCCGGGACCGACTGTCTGGACCTGTGCGGCGAGCCCGAGTTCGTGGACCTGATGTACGTCCGGCACGACGCACGCGCGCGGGAGACCGGGGCGCGGCTGGTGCACGCCGCCGGGTTCGACTCGGTCCCGTACGACCTGGGTGTGTACTTCACCGTGCAGCAGTTGCCCGAGGACGTGCCGCTGACCGTGGAGGGCTTCGTCACCGCGGACGCGGCGTTCTCGGGCGGCACCTTCGCCTCCGCGCTGGGCCAGTTCGCACGGCAGCGGGAGATGGCGGCGGCCGCGCGGGACCGGCGGCGGCACGAGCCCCGGCTGGTGGGCCGGCGGACGTCGGCGCCGTTGGGCGGACCGCGGTTCGCCAAGGAGGTCGGCGCGTGGGCACTGCCGATGCCGACCATCGACCCGCAGATCGTGCGGCGCTCCGCCTCGGCCCTCGAACGGTACGGGCCCGACTTCCGCTACCGGCAGTACGCGGCCGTCCGGCATCTGCCCGTCGCCGTGGGCGGGGTCGCGGCGGTCGGCGCACTGGTCGCGGCGGCTCAGGTCGCTCCGGCCCGACGCTGGTTGTCGGACCGGCTGAAGCCCGGGGACGGGCCGAGCCCCGAGAAGCGGGCGAAGAGCTGGTTCTCCGTGCGCTTCGTGGGCGAAGGCGGCGGCTCGCGGGTCTACACGGAGGTCTCGGGCGGCGATCCCGGCTACGACGAGACGGCCAAGATGTTCGCCGAGTCGGCGCTGTGCCTGGCCTTCGACGACCTTCCGGAGACGGCGGGTCAGGTCACCACGGCGGTGGCGATGGGCGACGCGCTGATCGGCCGGCTGCGCGCGGCGGGCATCCGCTTCCGCGTCGCGGCGGCCCGCTGAGGGCCCGCCGGGGGCCTACAGCGGCCACTCGGCGAGGGTGTAGATCATCCCGGCGATCCAGCCGAGCCCGGCCAGGACGGCGAGGATCAGTCCTATGGTGACGGCCCGCTCGACGGTCTGGGTCGGAGCGGCAACAGGCTTGGGGGCGCGGTGCGTTGTCATGCGCCCCAGCCTGTCGGCCCGGTCCCCGCCGGGCATCCGTACGGGTACTCAGAGCCGGTACTCAGATCGCCCCTCATCGTGCGGCCGGTCAGCCCGGGTGCGTCTCCCGCAGGGCCCGGCGGCACAGCGCGTCCGCCCGGCGGGTGGTCTCCGGGAGGCGGTAGGCGGGGGTCAGCGCGAGGGTGTGGGCGCAGGCGTCGTCCAGCGTCACCCGGTGGCCCACGGAGACGAAGACCGGCTTGACCCCGTCCCGGGTGCGCAGGGCCCGGCCGACCTCCTCGGAGCCGGCGAACAGGGGGGCGGTGCTGCCGCGCGGGGTGTCCGGGTCGTCGTAGGTGAAGGTGAACGGGTTCTTCGCGACGCCGATCGTGGGCAGGCCGGTCAGGACGCCGAGGTGGCTGGCCAGGCCGAAGCGGCGGGGGTGGGCGAGGCCGTAGCCGTCGCAGACGACCAGGCCGGGCGGGCAGGGCAGGGCCTCGAGGGCGGCGAGAACCGTGGGGATCTCGCGGAAGGCGAGCAGCCCGGGCACGTACGGGAAGGAGACCCGGCCCACGGCCGTGGCCTCGGCGACGACGTCGAGGCTCGACGCGTCCAGCACGACCGCCGCCGCCGCGACGACGTCCCGTTCGTCGTCGTACGCGACGTCCACCCCCGTCACACGGCCTGTTCGGGGCGGCGGTCCCGGTTCGTCGAGGATCACACGGGCGCGCAGCGCGTCCTGGACGGCGCGGGCCTGTTCCTCGGTGGCGGGCCAGTCCTCGGGGATGCGTACGGTCGTCATGATGGCCTGAGCCTACGGGCTGCCCGGCGGCCGGACGGGTGCCCGGGGGTAGGGTCACGATCATGTTCGTGCTGGAACTGACGTACACCGCCCCGCTGGAAGCCGTCGACGCCGTGCTGAAGGAGCATGTGTTGTGGCTCGACGAGCAGTACCGGCAGGGGGTGTTCCTCGCGTCAGGGCGCAAGAACCCCCGCGACGGCGGGGTGATCATCGCCGTCGCGGGGGATCGCGCGCGGATCGAGGAGATCACCGCGGAGGACCCGTTCGTCACCGCGGGCGTGTGCGCGTACCGCGTCACCGAGTTCACGGCGACGAAGACTGCGCCCGCGCTGGAGGCCTACCGGGAGACCCTCTGAGGCATCCGCCTCACTTGCCCAGCGCGCGCTGCAACTGGCTCTTGTTCATGCTGGAACGGCCCTCGACGCCCTTGCGCTTGGCCTCCTGGTACAGCTGGTCGTACGTGGGCCCCTGGGAGCCCTGCCCCGACCGCTGACCGCCCCGCTTGCCGGAGGACATGTCCTGGGTGGAGGTGCGGCTGGCCGTCTTCGACTCGCCGGAGCGGGCGCGTTCCTTGTTCACCGTCCGCGCGGCGATCTCCTCGGCGCGTCCGGTGCTCTCGCCCCGGTCCTTCGCACTTTCCTTGATGTGCTCGTACTGGCGCTCCCGCTTGGGGCTCGAACCGCGTGGCATGTCCGCTCACTTCCTTTCCCGATCAGTGAACGAGTACCCACACTGCCAACGATCAGGGCACCCCGCATGCTCAGTGCTCCAGGCGGGCAACCCGGCCCTTCTCACCGGCGGCCCAGCACCCGTGGTCCGGGGTGCAGTCGACGGTGTCGTAGGAGCCCGGGTCGACGGTCCGCCAGGTCCGGCCGGCGTCCGTGGTGAGGTCGGTGCCGGTGGGGCCGACGGCGAGGGCGGCGGTGCGGCTGTGCGGGAGCCAGGCGACGCCGGAGCGGTAGGCGGGCGGGGGTGCGGCGGCCGGGCGCCAGGTGCGGCCGCTGCTGGAGGTGCGGGCGGCGGCCTGCGGTGAGGGCTGGTCGGGGCGGAAGTCGCCGCCGACGGCGAGACCGTGGGTGCGATCGCGGAAGGCGAGCGCGAAGACGCCCCGGGCGGGGTCGCCCGCCGGGAGGGACGAGTCGGCGGCCGTCCAGGTGCGTCCGCGGTCGGAGGAGTGCAGGACCCGGGCGCGTGCGGCCCCGCCGGTGGCCAGCCAGACGTCCTTCGTCCCGGACGTCACCAGGCACTGGCCGCTCGCCGCGAATCCGGCCTCGCCCTCCTGCGCGGCCGGCATCCCCCGGTCCGGCAGCACCGTCCAGGTGCGGCCGCCGTCGCCGGTCGACAGGATGCGGAACTTCCCGTCCACCGGGTCGCTCATCGCGAGACCGTGGCGGCGGTCGAAGAAGGCGAGGCAGTCGTAGAACGCCTTCGGGTCGGGGTTGCGGAAGGACTCCGTCCAGGTCGCTCCGCCGTCGTCGGTGCGGTAGACCCCGGACGCCTCGCCCTCGCCAATGGCCAGCACCACGGCCCGGCGGGCGTCGAACGCCTCGACGTCCCGGAACTGCAACTCCCCCGCGCCGGGGGGCGACACGTTCCGCCAGCTCTCCCCGCCGTCGGTGGTGCGCAGCACGGTGCCGCCGGTGCCGGCGACCCAGGCGGTGTTCCGGCTGACGGCGGCGAGGCCCCGGAAGCGTGCCTGCGGGGTGCCGGTGTCCTTGAGTTCCCAGTGCGCCGGCCGGTGCTCAGGCCCGTGCGCCTGCGCCGGTACGGCGGTCAGGGCCGCCAGTGCCGCCGCGCAGGCCGCCATCGCGGTCGCCCTGCCCCGTGTTCGTCCCGTCCGTCGCGTGCTCCCCATGCGCCTCATGGCGGGGGAAGCTAGCCCACCGCCCGGGTGCCGTCCAGACGGCCTCGTGGGTGGCACGGGAGGTGCGGCGGGCGGCACAAGTGCCTTGGGAGGCACACAAGGAGAGTCACGTCACTCTGGCGCATGAACGCGGTGACAGAGGTCACTCGCATTTCGTGTGCACGGATTGGCTGATTCCGTCGTCTCTTCCAGTGCCCGGCCTCATCCGCCCGGAAGTGTCCGTCCAGCCGTCACAAGGGAGCAAGGCGTTGTCCATCGTCATCGAGCAGCCCGTGGAGGCCCGCCTCGTCGCCGCCGCGCCGCGTATGCCGAGCATTCCCGCGACGCTGCACTACGACCGGCGTGATCCTTTCGCGGTCCGCATGACCTTCCCCGCCCCGGCCACGCTGGAGGGCGTCGAGGTCTGCTGGACCTTCTCCCGCGAGCTGCTCGCCGCGGGCCAGAGGAGCGCCGAGGGGCACGGCGACGTGCGCGTACGCCCCTACGGCTACGACCGCACGGTGCTGGAGTTCCACGCCCCCGAGGGCACGGCCGTGGTCCATGTCCGCTCCAGCGAGATCCGCCGGTTCCTCGAGGCCACGAGCGAACTCGTGCCGGTGGGTCTGGAGCACCTCCAGCTGGATCTGGACCACGGTCTCGCGGAGCTGATGCGGGACGCGTGCTGAGCTAACGCGGCTGTCCGAGAAGGGCGTTGACCTCACCGTAGGCGAGCGCGTCGGTCAGCGACCCGTAGGTCCCCCGGTCCAGCAGCTCCCGGGCGGCCCGGCGGACCAGGGCGTGGGCGGCCTGGGCGATTCCCGAGCCGACGCTGATGCGGGCGACGCCCAGGGCGGCCAGTTCGGCGACCGGGGGTGCGCCGGGGCCGGCCATGACGTTCAGCGGTCCGTCGACGCCGTTCACGAGTTCCTTCACCGTTCCCGGGTCGACGGCCCCGGGAACGAAGATCCCGTCGGCACCCGCGGCGCGGAAGGCGGCGGCCCGCTCCAGGGTGAGGTCCACTCCCCCGGCGCCGCTCAGGAAGGTGTCGGTCCGGGCGTTGACGAACAGCGGCACACCCGCCGCGTCGGCCGCCTCACGGGCGGCGGCGATCCGCTCCGCCTGCTCGGCGACGTCCCGCAGCCGGCCGCCGCTTCCGGCTCCGTGCAGCGCGTCCTCGATGTTGACGCCCACCGCTCCCGCGGCGATGACCGCCCGGACCGTGCCGGCGACGCCCTCGGCGTCCTCGGCGTAGCCGCTCTCGATGTCCGCGGTCACGGGGACGGTCACGGCACCGGCGATCCTGGCGACGGCGGCGACCGCCGCCTCGCGGTCCACCCGCTCACCGTCCGGCGCGCCCAGCGCCCAGACGAGCCCTGCGCTGGTCGTCGCCACGGCGGCGGCACCGGCGTCCTCGACGAGCCGCGCGCTCACGGCGTCCCAGGTGTTGGGCAGGACCAGCGGGGTCCCGGGGAGGTGGAGGTCACGGAAGGCGAAGGCACGGTCGCTCTGGTTCGTCATGCGGGCAACTGAACCAGCGGGACGGGGTGCGGGTCTGGCAGGAATCCGACAGGGTGGTCGGTCCGCCTGATCGGCCCTGCCGGATGTCAGGGCGAGGTCGCCACCGCTGCCCCGGCCGTCACCGCCGTGCTCAGCTCGCGCAGGATCCCGCGCAGCCCGGGCGTCGCCGCGGCGGCCCGTTCGGCCAGCTCCTCGGCGCGCCGGCCGGGAGCGCTGTCGCCGAAGAGGCCGGCCGCGGGGGCGAGGACGGCGAGCGCGGCGTCCCGCTCGGAGATCCCGGCGACCGGCAGCGGCCCGCGCAGGACCTGCCGGGTCTCCTCCCGCAGCACTTCCACGGCGGCCCTGCGCTCCAGCGCGTACTCCACGGACGGGAACACCCCGAGCACCCGGTGCTTCTCCGCCCGCAGGTACCCCTCGGCCACCAGCTGCTCCCGAACGGCATCGAAGGTCACCCGTGCCCGCAGCGTCACCCATGTCCGCCAGGGGTGCGGGCACGACTCGCGGACGAGATCCAGGAGCCCGTCGAGGACCGGGTCACCCGCCCTCGCGTCCAGGTCCACCGGCGTGGCGATACCGTCCACGTCGATCAGCAGCCCGCGCTGGGCCAGCTCGACGAGGGCACCGGCCCGCACCAGGCCGGGCCGCAGGGCGGCGCGGCCGGCCGCGGGGCGTGCGGCGTCCCAGGCCAGCAGGCAGAGCCGGGCCGGCAGCGAGAGCGGGCCGTGCGGCACGGGAGGCCTCCTCGGAGCGGGAAGATCGGGTTGCGCGTTAATGCGTTGACAGGCCTGCAGGGCCTTCGTAGCGTGTACAGCGTCCTGTTGCCGCCGATTGGAGAAGGACGTTGCTCGTCTGAGGTCCTGAGACACCGTGTCACATCCCTCTGTGGTGTGCGCTGCGTGCGACCTCGGCGTTCGAGCCGTCCTCCTGGTGCAGGGCATTTTTCATGTCCGTGACGTGCCCATGGAACCTCCTCCCCTGGTCGCAGGTGTCTCGACACGCGTTTGCCCCTGACCGCTTCGAGCAACCGCGAGTGAGGCCCCATGTCCACTTCCATCACCCTTACGTCCCTTGCGTTCACCTGGCCCGACGGCAGTGCCGTCTTCGAGGGCCTGGACGTCGCGTTCGGCCCCGGTCGGACCGGCCTGGTCGGCGTCAACGGGTCCGGAAAGTCAACCCTGTTGAAGCTGATCGCCGGTGAACTCGCACCGGCAGACGGCACCGTCCGCGTGGCCGGTGAGGTCGGTTACCTCCCGCAGAACGTCACGCTCGGCACCGCCCTGCGTGTCGACGAGGCCCTCGGCATCGCCGCTCAGCGCGCCGCCCTGCACGCCATCGAGTCGGGCGACGTCTGCGAGGCGCATTTCGAGACCGTCGGCGACGACTGGGACGTCGAGGAGCGCGCCCTCGCCACGCTCGGCGAACTCGGCCTGGGCCACGTCGAACTGGACCGCACCATCGGCGAGGTGTCCGGCGGCGAGTCCGTCCTGCTGCGTCTGGCCGCGCTGCTGCTGCGCCGGCCCGACGTGCTGCTGCTGGACGAGCCGACCAACAACCTCGACCTGTACGCCCGTCGGCGGCTGTACGCGGCCGTCCAGTCCTGGCCGGGCGTGATGGTCGTCGTCAGCCACGACCGCGAACTGCTGGACCTCGTCGACCAGATCGCCGATCTGCGTTCCGGCGAGATCGCTTGGTACGGCGGCAACTACTCGGCCTACGAGGAGGCACTGGAGATCGAGCAGGAGGCGGCGGAGCGCATGGTGCGCGTCGCCGAGTCCGACTTCCGCAAGCAGAAGCGCGAACTGGCCGACGCCCAGGTCAAACTGGCCCGCCGCAAGCGGTACGGGCAGAAGATGTGGGACCAGAAGCGCGAGCCGAAGATCGTCATGGGGGCGCGCAAGCGCGCGGCGCAGGAGTCCGCGGGCAAGCACCGCATCATGCACGAGGAGAAGCTCGCCGAGGCCAGGGGGCGGCTCGACGAGGCGGTGGAGGCCGTACGGGACGACGACGAGATCCGTGTCGACCTGCCGTACACGGCGGTGCCGCCGGGGCGGACCGTCCTCACCCTCCGGGATCTCGGGCTCCGGTACGGCGCCCGGGTGAAGGGCGGCTTCGACCTGCGCGGGCCCGAGCGGGTCGCGTTGATCGGACGCAACGGCGCGGGCAAGACGACGCTGCTGCGCACGATCACCGGCGAGCTGGCCCCGGAGGCGGGTGAGGTGCGGGCGCACGTCCCGCTGCGGTTCCTGCCGCAGCGGCTCGACGTCCTCGACGGGGAGCTGTCGGTCGCCGAGAACGTGGCCCGGTTCGCGCCGGACGCCACCAACAACCGGATCCGGGCGCGGCTGGCGCGCTTCCTGTTCCGGGGCGCCCGCGCCGACCAGAAGGCGGCGACGCTGTCCGGCGGCGAACGCTTCCGGGCCGCGCTGGCCGCGCTGATGCTGGCCGAGCCGGCACCGCAGCTGCTCCTGCTGGACGAGCCGACCAACAACCTGGACATGGCGAGCGTCCGGCAGCTCACCACGGCCCTGGAGTCCTACGAGGGAGCGCTGGTCGTGGCCAGCCACGATCTGCCGTTCCTGGAGTCGATCGGCATCACGCGCTGGCTGCTGATGGAGGAAGGAGAATTGAGGGAAATCACGCCGGAGGCTGTCGGTGCTCCCTCCTAGGAGGCCGAGGGCTCGTGCACCGGGGAACATCTGCGGCGGACCGTGCGGCACCGCCGGTGAGCCGCGGCCACGCCGACGCCGATGAGCGGTCCGGGCGTCGGACAGAGCGTCAACGCGCGGTCCGGGCGTTCAACTGATGGGGTGGTTTGACCCGGCGGCGGCCGATCATGCGTGCGGGGCCCGCGAACACTGGAGGGGGTGGCGCGGGCCACCGTGGAGGGGGGACGGCATGGCCGACGGCACGGTACTGGTGGCGGTGGCGGAGCATCCGGACGACGGGGGTGTCGGCGCGGAGCAGTTGACGTGCATCGCCGAGGGAATCCGGGCGCGCGGTTTGCAGGTGCGGTGGGTGGTGGGCGTCGCCGACGCCGAGGCGGTGCTGCGGACCGAGGCCGGGCTGGCCGCCGCGGTGGTCGCCTGGGACCTTCCGTCCGGAGCGGGGGGCGGAGCCGGGGGCCGGGGCGGAGCCCTCGCCCGGGCCGGTGGCCTGGGCGAAGCGGGAGTTGGTGGCCGGGGCGGAGCGGGAGCCGGTGGCCGGGGCGAAGCGGGAGCCGGCGGCCGGGGCGGAGCCCTTGCCGGGGGCGAGGGCGAAGCGGGAGCCGGAGGCGGGCCGGGCGGTGCGACGGTGCTGCGCCGGATCGGGCGCCGGTTCCAGAACCTGCCGGTGTTCCTGGTCATGGCGGACGAGGGGCTGCGCGAGCTGCCGCTGTGGGTGTCCCAGTCGGTGGTGGGCTACGTGTGGCCGCTGGAGGACACGCCGGCGTTCATCGCCGGGCGGATCACCAGCGCCGCACGCGCCTACCAGGACGCGCTGCTCCCGCCGTTCTTCAAGGCGCTGCGGCGCTTCGACGACGCGCACGAGTACTCGTGGCACACTCCCGCGCACTCCGGCGGTGTCGCCTTCCTCAAGTCACCCGTGGGCCGGGCCTTCCACGCCTACTTCGGGGAGCGGCTGCTGCGCAGCGACCTGTCGATCTCCGTGGAGGAGCTCGGCTCGCTGTTCGAGCACACCGGGCCGATCGGCGAGGCGGAGCGCAACGCCGCGCGGGTCTTCGGCTCCGCGCACACCTTCTTCGTCCTGCACGGCGACTCCACCTGCAACCGCCTGGTCGGACACTTCAGCGTGACCCGCGACGAGATCGCCCTGGTCGACCGCAACTGCCACAAGTCCGTCCTGCACGGCCTGGTCGTGTCCGGCGCGCGCCCGGTGTACCTGGTCCCCACCCGCAACGGCTACGGCCTAGCCGGCCCTCTGCCGCCCGCCGAGATCGCGGCGGACTCGGTGGCCGCGCGGATCGCCGCGAACCCGCTGACGCCGGATGCCGTCTCCTCGCGCGCCCAGTACGCGGTGTTCACCAACTCCACGTACGACGGGCTGTGTTACGACGCGGTGGCCGCGGCCCGGGCGTTCGCCACGGCCACGCCCCGGCTGCACTTCGACGAGGCCTGGTTCGCCTACGCCCGCTTCCATCCCCTCTACGCCGGGCGCTACGGCATGTCGGTGGACGAGGAGGCCTTCCCCGGCCCCGACCGGCCGACGGTCTTCGCGACCCAGTCCACCCACAAACTGCTGGCGGCCCTGTCGCAGGCGGCCATGGTGCACATCAGGCCGGCACCGCGGGCACCGGTCGAGCACGACCGGTTCAACGAGGCGCTGATGATGCACGGGACCACGTCACCGCTGTACCCGATGATCGCCTCGCTGGACGTGGCGACGGCCATGATGGACGGCCCGCAGGGACAGTGGCTGGTCGACGAGGCGGTGACCGAGGCGATCCGGTTCCGCCAGGAGGTGGTGCGGATCGGACGGCGGATCGAGGCGGCGGGTGACCGGCCGCCGTGGTTCTTCGGCGTGTGGCAGCCGGACGAGGTGACGGACCCAACGAGCGGGAAACGGCTGCCCTTCGACGAGGCACCGGCCGACCTGCTGCGCACCGAGCCGTCCTGCTGGCACCTCGCGCCCGACGCGGACTGGCACGGTTTCCCCGGTCTGACCGACGGCTACTGCATGCTCGACCCGATCAAGGTCACCCTGACCTGCCCGGGGCTCGACGCGAGCGGGGAGATGTCCGAGCGGGGCATCCCGGCCCGGGTGCTGACCGCGTATCTGACGACCCGCGGCATCGTCGTCGAGAAGACCGACAGCTACACCACGTTGGTGCTGTTCTCCATGGGCATCACCAAGGGCAAGTGGGGCACCCTCCTGGACGCCCTCATGGACTTCAAGGACCTCTACGACGGTGACGCCCCGCTCGAGCGTGTGCTCCCCGCGCTGGTGGCGGAGCACCCTCGGCGCTACAGCGGGCTGACCTTGCGCGACCTGTGCCAGGAGATGCACGACCATCTGCGCGCGGCCCGCCTGGTCGAACTGCTCGACACCGCCTTCCAGCACCTGCCCGAGCCGGTCGCCCCGCCCCAACTGTGCTACGAGCGCCTGATCCGCGGCGGCACGGAACGGATCCGCCTGACGGACGCACCAGGGCGGGTCGCCGCGGCGATGGTCACGGTGACACCGCCCGGCATCCCGGTCCTCATGCCGGGCGAGAGCACCGGCGAGGCCGACGGTCCCCTCCTGCGCTACCTCGGCGCCCTGGAGTCCTTCGACCGCCACTTCCCCGGCTTCGGCAGCGAGACCCACGGGGTGACCCGAGACCCCGACACGGGCGACTACCTGATCGAGTGCCTGCGTCCGGACGAACAGCGGGAGACCGCCGCCGGTGCGGTGACGCCGACACAGCGCCGAGGGCTGGAGGGGGCCGGGTCGGTGGGCTGAGTTGGACGGCGGGCTCGGCGGGTACCCGGCGGGCGGTGGCTCGGCCCCTCCACCCGCTCCGCCCCTCCCCGGGGCTGTCCTCGCCCTCGTTCGCCCTGCATGATGGTCGGCCGACGCCCGATGGGTTCCGGTCGATCCCGGAGGCTCCGTCGGTGCGGTCCCGACCGTCCCATCCGATACGGAGTCATGCTCGTGCCCAGCAAGAAGGCCCTCGTCCGCCGCCCCAGCCCGCGTCTCACCGAAGGGCTGGTGACGCATATCGAGCGGGAGAAGGTCGACGCCGGCCTCGCCGTCGAGCAGTGGGAGGCGTACGTGGAGGCCCTGCGCACGCACGGCTGGGAGACCATCGAGGTGGACCCCGCCGACGACTGCCCGGACTCGGTGTTCGTCGAGGACACGGTCGTGATGTACAAGAACGTGGCCCTGATCGCGCGTCCCGGCGCCGACTCCCGGCGGGAGGAGACCGCCGGGGTGGAGGAGGCCGTGGCCGGTCTGGGCTGCTCGGTGAACTGGATCTGGGAGCCGGGCACCCTGGAGGGCGGAGACGTCCTGAAGATCGGCGACACCGTCTACGTGGGCCGGGGCGGTCGTACCAACGCCGATGGCGTCCGGCAGCTGCGCGCCGCGTTCGAGCCGCTCGGCGCGCGGGTCGTCTCCGCGCCGGTGAGCAAGGTGCTGCACCTGAAGTCGGCGGTCACGGCGCTGCCCGACGGCACGGTCATCGGGCACATCCCGAAGATGGACACCCCGTCGCTGTTCGCGCGCTTCCTGCCGGTCCCGGAGGAGGCGGGGTCGCACGTGGTCCTGCTCGGCGGCGACAAGCTGCTGATGGCGGCGAGCGCGCCGAAGACCGCCGAGCTGTTCGCCGACCTCGGGTACGAACCGGTCGTCGTCGACATCAGCGAGTTCGAGAAGCTCGAGGGATGTGTGACATGCCTCTCGGTGCGGCTGCGGGAGCTGTATGTCTGACCGGAGGCACACGTTCCCCGTCCGGCCTCCCGACCTGCGGGTCCGGGAAGCCCGACGCGCGGTCGGGTGACCCTGCTGATCAGCGGTCTTTACAGCACCCTTAACCTACGGCTTCGTAACCTACGGATACGTAGCCTACGATGCCGTAGGTCACCGCTCACCGCTCGTACGCTTGTTTCCTGGAGAGTCCATGACGATCACCACTCCCCACCTCGGCAGCCCGGCCGGCGCCTGGACCGACGCTCAGCTGCTGTACGCCCTGGAGGAAGTGGTCGAGAAGGAACTCAACCGGCATCTGAAGGTCGCCAAGGACTGGATGCCGCACGAGTACGTGCCGTGGACCGACGGTCGCAACTTCCCCGGTGTCTTCGAGGACGGCCAGGCCTGGGAGAAGGAGCAGTCCAAGGTCACCGAGATCGGACGCATCGCGCTCGTCGTCAACCTTCTCACCGAGGACAACCTGCCCAGCTACCACCACGAGATCGCCTCGCTGTTCGGCCGCGACGGTGCCTGGGGCACCTGGGTGCACCGCTGGACCGCGGAGGAGGGCCGGCACGGCATCGTGATGCGCGACTACCTGCTCACCTCGCGCGCGGTGGACCCGGACAAGCTGGAGGAGTTCCGGATGTCCCACATGAGCGAGGGCTTCGAGTCGGACAACCGGCACTCGATGCTGCACTCGGTCGCCTACGTGGCCTTCCAGGAGCTCGCGACCCGCGTCTCGCACCGCAACACCGGCCACCAGTCCGGGGACCCGGTCTGCGACCGCATGCTGGCGCGCATCGCCACCGACGAGAACCTGCACATGGTCTTCTACCGGAACCTGCTCAAGGCGGCCTTCGAGCTGGCGCCCGACCTGACGATGATGGCGGTGCGTGACGTCATCGTGAACTTCCGGATGCCCGGCCACGGCATGCCCGGCTTCGAGCGGGCCGCCGCGCAGATGGCGATCGGCGAGGTCTACAACATGCGCATCCACCACGACGACGTGCTCCAGCCGGTGCTGCGCTTCCTGAAGGTCATGGAGATCGACGGCCTGGGCCCCGAGGGCCGCAAGGCGCAGGAGGAGCTCGGTCTGTTCATGGGCGGTCTGGACTCGGAGGCGGCGAAGTTCGACGAGAAGCTGGCCGCCCGCAAGGCGCGTATGGCCGCCCGGGCCGGCGCCTGACGCCGACCGGCACGCACGGACACAGGGCTCCGGCCGCCACGAGCGGCCGGGGCCCTGTGCGTTCCGGCTGCGGACAGGGCGGGACCGCACCCCGCTCCCGCGGCGGCTACCGCGACACGCGCCGCAGCTCCAGCCGCTCCTTCTCCGAAAGACCGCCCCAGACGCCGAAGCGCTCGTCGTGGTCCAGCGCGTACTCCAGGCAGGCCGCGCGGATCGGGCACATACCGCAGATCCGTTTCGCCTCCCGCACCGAACTGCCCGGCTCGGGGAAGAAGAAGTCCGCCCCCGTCTGCGCGCACAACGCCTCTTGCTGCCATTCGAGTTCGGGCGAAGTGATCGTGTCGATGTGCATGCCCGAAAGCGTCGCGGGCGGCGAAAAACGTTCGATCAACGCGGGATCAACACCTCGTTCACGGGCCCCGGCCGCCTCGATGGTGGCCCGCCGGACGGGGCCGGCGCACGGCGGCGCGCGGAAACATCCGAAACCACGCCGCGGCCCCGCTCCGGCGGCGGTCGGCACCGCGCGGTGAAAGACTCGGCAGTGCAGACGACGGGCCCCTGTGCGAGGAGGGCGACGATGCTCACCACCCGTTTTGTCACCGGCGCTCCGAACTGGATCGATCTCGGCACCCCCGACATCGACGGCGCCGCCGCCTTCTACGGCGGACTGTTCGGCTGGCGGTTCCAGCCGGGCGGCCCGGAGGTCGGAGGGTACGGCCTGTTCCAGCTCGGCGGCAGGACGGCCGCCGGAGGCATGCAGACCACGCCGGAGCAGGGCCCGCCGTCCTGGACGGTGTACTTCCAGGCTCCGGACGCGGACGCCACGGCGCGGGCGGCCGAGCAGGCGCACGGTGCGGTGACGGTGCAGCCGATGGACGTCCAGGACCTGGGCCGGATGGCGATCCTCGCCGACCAGGCCGGGGTGTCCTTCGGGCTGTGGCAGCCGGGCCGCAACAAGGGCCTGGAGGTCGTCCAGGAGCACGGGTCGCTGTGCTGGGTCGAGCTGTACACGGCGGACGTCCCGGCCGCGGCGGCCTTCTACCACTCCGTGCTCGGTCTGGAGACCTTCGGCGCCGACTTCGCCGGCGGCACGTACACCACGTTCAATCCCGCCGGGGAGAGCGAGGACGCCATGTTCGGCGGTGTCGTCCCCCTGGCCGACGACCCGGCGGAGAACGAGGCGTACTGGCTGCCGTACTTCGAGGTCGCCGACACGGACGCCATCGTCGCCAGGGCCGAGGAGCTGGGCGGCACGGTCCGCCTCCCCGCGACGGACCTCCCCTCCGTCGGCCGCCTGGCCAAACTCGCCGACCCGTACGGCGCCCGCTTCGCGGTGATCCGCAGCGAGCCGCGGCAGGGCTGAGGCCCCGGGCACGCCGTCCGGCTCCCCCCCCCGGCGACGCGTGCCCTTCCCCTCGTCCAAGGACCGCTCAAGGTGTTCGCCTGTCACCGACGTCCGGGGACAGCACACCTAGGCCGACTCGCGCCGCACCAGCGTCGTCGGCAGCACCACGCTCGACGGGATCGCCCCGACACCCTCCCGCGGCGCGTCCCGGTCGAGGCCGCGCAGCAGCAGGCGGGCCATCAGGCGGCCCATCTCCTCGATGTCCTGACGGACCGTCGTGAGGGGCGGGTCGGTCTGTTCCGCGACGGGCCGCATGTCGTCGAAGCCGATCACGGCCACGTCGTCGGGGACGCGGCGGCCGCGGGCGCGCAGGACGCGCAGCGCGCCGGCGGCCGTGAGGTCGTTGGCGGCGAACACCGCGTCCACGTCCGGGCAGCGCTCCAGGAGCTCGCGCATCGCCCGTTCGCCACCGGCCGGGGTGAAGTCGGCCTCGGCGATCAGCCGCGGGTCGGCGTCCACCATGACGTCCCGGTAGCCGTCGAGGCGGTCCGCGGCGGAGGTCTGGTCGAGGGCGCCGGTGATGTGCGCGATCCGGGTACGGCCGAGCCCCGCCAGGTGGCGGACGGCGTCACGGGCGCCGCCGCGGTTGTCGCTGTCGACGTAGACCACGTCGCGCCGGTCGCCGCTCCAGCCGGGCCGCCCGCCGAAGACGGTGGGCACACCGGCCCGCTGGATCAGCTCCGGCAGCGGGTCGTCCAGGTGCAGGGAGAAGACGAGGGCGCCGTCGACGTGCCCGCCGGCGAGGTAGCGGCCGACCCGGGCGTGGTCGTCCCTGCCCTCCGTGAGCAGCAGCACGAGCTGGTTGTCGTGGGCGGTGAGCTCCTTGCTGATGCCACGCAGCTGGAGCGCGAAGAACGGGTCGGCGAAGACCCGGGTCTCCGGTTCGGCGACGACGACCGCGACCGCGTCGTGGCGTCGGGTGACCAGCGAGCGGGCGGCCTGGTTGGGCACGTACCCGAGCTCGTCCACGGCCTTGCGGACCCGCTCCACGAGGACGTCCCGCACCCCGTCCCCGCCGTTGACCACGCGGGACACCGTGGCCCGCGAGACACCGGCCCGGGCGGCCACGGCCTCCAGGGTGGGACGCGGCGCTGTGTCGGTCACTTCGGGGCTCCTCACCTGCGGCTGCGGATCAGGATAGCCCCGGGACGCAGCGTGGTGAGAGCGCTCTCGTGCGCTCGGGAGGCCGGCTCCGCCCGTCAGTGCTCGTGGCCGCCGCCCGCCGGCCCGTCGCCGTGCTCGTGCGGCTCGTACCCCGGAATGGTGCCGTCCGGCTTCTTCACCAGGAACAGTCCGACCATGCCCATGTCGGAGTGGCTCTGGACGTGGCAGTGGTACATCCAGGCGCCGGCGCCGACCCCCTCCCCCGCGATCACCTGGAAGCCGAAGGAGTCCGCGGGGCCCGTGATCTTGTTGTCGATGACCTGGCTGGGGTCCTCGGGGCCGGTCAGCATGCCGGTGCGGTTGTCCGCCCAGCGATGACCGTGCATATGGAACGTGTGGTAGAACTCGCCGTGCGTGATCACGACGAACTCCACGCGATCCCCCACCGTGGCCTCGAAGTCCGGCCCCGAGTGCGGCGGCTTGTTGTTGATCCGCATGTCGTTGAAGACGACGGTGTGCGTGCGGTCGGGCAGGACATCGCCCTTGCGGCGGACGATGACCGGGCCGAAGAGGCCCTTCTGCAGCCCCACGGTGCCGTGTTCCGTGCCGACGACGTGGTCGTGGTAGTGCCAGTAGCCCGCGCTGCCCGAGCGCCAGGTGCCGTCCCCCCGGCGTCCGGGGGCGTGGGTGCGCCAGGTGTAGGTGCGGGTGCCGCCCGGCTCGACGTGACTGCGGTTCAGTTTCGTGCCGTCGCTGGTGATCTCGTAGTCCAGGCCGTGGACGTGCAGGCTGACCGCCACGTCCATGGTGTTCTCGAACTCGACGTGCAGCGTGTCGCCTTCGTTGAGCTCGATCAACGGGCCCGGGATGCTCGCCTTGCCCTTCTCCAGGCCGTAGCCCATCTGCCCGTCGGGGAGCTTCTCGGCGTAGAGCTTGATGCGCTTCACCTCGCCTCCGGCGGGAGCCGTCTTCACGGGTCCGGCGGCGCTCACGGCCTCCGGCACCACGGACAGCGACGTCGCGACGGCCGCGCCGCCCAGCAGGATCCGCCGGTTGAAGCTGCGTCTGTCCATGCGGAACTCCCCACCTGGTAAGGCTTTTACGGAGGCGTACCTGTGATGAACCTGTGAGACGGTACCGGCCGCGCTCCCGTTTATCCACACTCAAGACAAAGTTGGCGCCATACCGGTCATAGGTATTGGCGAGACATGCAAAGGGGTTTAGCTTCCTTGGCGGTGTTGCTGTGACCGAGGAGGTGCCCATGCACTTACGAGGGTGGAGCAAGTCAAGACGCGTCTGGGCGGCGTCCGTCGCCGCCGGGGTCGTGACCGCCGGGCTGCTGTCGGGCCCCGCGGCGAACGCGCGCCCTTTCCCCGAACCCCCGCTGACAACGATGTCGATCAAGTCGCCGCCGGGCGGCGCGAACGTACGGGTGCTGATCTTCCACGGTTCCGCGGCGGCCGGGGAGGAGTCGCCGGTGGTGAACGCCGGGATCGAGGCCATCGAGGACATCGGCCTGTCGGGCCCGGCGGACCGCCGCTTCACGGTCCAGGCCACCGGTGACGCCTCGGTGTTCACCGATGAGACGAAGCTGGGCCGCTTCAACGCGATCGTGTTCCTGACCGGCGGGGGCGATGTCCTCGACGCGGAGCAGGAGGCGGGCCTGGAGGCGTACATGGAGGCCGGCGGCGGGTTCGTCGGCATCCATGACGCGGTGCGTGCGGAGCCGTACTCGGACTGGTTCACCGGACTGGTGGGCGCCCGTCCGGCCGCGGCGAGCCCCACGAACGTGCAGCGCGCGACCGTCGAGGTCGGCGACCGCCGGCACCCCGCCACCAAGGACCTGCCGGTGCAGTGGAAGCGCCCGGACCGGTGGCTGAACTGGGTGAAGAACCCCTCGGGCGACGTGCACACGGTGGCCCGGGTCCGCGAGTCGACGTACCAGCCGGGCTCGGGCTCCAACGGCTGGGACCATCCGGTCAGCTGGTGCCGTGACTACGACGGCGGCCGTTCCTTCTACACCGGCATGGGCGGGACGGTGTCGTCGTACGACGAGACCGACTTCCGCGATCATCTGCGCGGCGCGCTGATGTGGACGACCCGGCTGGAGCAGGCCGACTGCAAGGCGACCATCAACGCCAACTACGCGGCGGAGCGGCTGACCAAGCCCAACCAGCCGGGGCAGAACGACCAGATCGGCGAGCCGCACGGGATGGTCACCGCGCCGGACGGCCGGGTCTTCTACATCGGCCGGGGCGGCGCGGACTCCTCGCAGCCCGTGATCACGGACTGGAACAACCCCGACATCGGCAAGGGCAAGGGCGAGATACACGTCTACGACCCGAAGACCAAGCAGGTCACCTTGGCCGGGGCGCTCACCGTCTTCGGCAACAAGGGCGGCGGCGACGAGCTGGTCAAGGTCGAGGAGGGGCTGCTCGGCATCGAGCTGGACCCGCAGTTCGCGCAGAACGGCTGGGTGTATCTGCACTACACGCCGCATGAGCGGATCAACCGCGAGACGCGGATGGCGGAGCGACGGGTCTCCCGGTTCACGCTCGACCGGGCCACGAACAAGCTGGACCTCGCCAGTGAGAAGGTCCTGCTGAAGTGGCCGGTGCAGATCCACAGCTGCTGCCACGCGGGCGGCGGGATGGCCTGGGACTCCAAGGGCAACCTGTACATCGCCACCGGTGACAACAACTCCAGCGGCTTCAGCGACGGCTATGCGGGCAACAACCCGCAGCCGAACTACAAGGGCGTCTCCTTCGCGGACGCACGCCGCACCGCGGGCAACACCAACAACCTCAACGGCAAGATCCTGCGCATCCACCCGGAGCCGGACGGGACGTACACGCTCCCCCAGGGCAATCTCTTCACCGGGAAGGAGCCCGACGAGGGCGGCGGCAAGACGCGCGGCGAGATCTATGTGATGGGCGTCCGCAACCCCGCGCGCATCTCCATCGACAAGTCGACCGACGTGCTCTACGCGGGCTGGGTCGGCCCGGACGCGAGCGCGCCGTCGACGACCTGGGGCCCGGCCAAGTACGACACGTTCGCCGCCATCACCGAGGCGGGCAACCGCGGCTGGCCGTACTGCATGGGCAACAAGCAGCCCTACCGGGACCGGAATCTGCCGGACCCGTCCAAACCGCTGGGCTGGTACGACTGCGACCACCCGAAGAACGAGTCGCCGAACAACGACGGCCTGGTCGACCTGCCGCCGGTGACCGGCAACAACATCTGGTACTCGCCCTCGGGCGGCGGCCCGGACTACCCGCGCGACGCGAACGGCGTCCCGTCGTACAAGCCGGCGGAGGCCACGTACCGGCTGCCCTGGCTGAAGGGCGGCGGGCAGGCCGCGATGAACGGGCCGGTCTACCGGTACGGCACGGCCGCTGCCGACAGCGCCGTGAAGTGGCCGGCGTACTGGGACGGCAAGTGGTTCGTCGGCGACTTCTACGACGCCGACCAGCCGCGCAACGCGGTGCTCATGGACCCGAAGACGCAAGGAGACGGCGGTCTGCCGGTGCACGCGGAGTCGCTGAAGAAGATCGTGCCGGTCGGCAACGACGGCATCAGGAACCTGATGGACTGGAAGTTCGGTCCGGACGGCGCGCTGTACGTCCTCGACTACGGGCGCGGCTTCTTCACCTCGGACTCCAAGTCGGCCCTGTGGCGGGTCACCTACAAGGGCGGCGGGCCCACCCCGGCCGCCGGCCAGTTGGCGAGGGGGACCGAGTGATCCGGCAACGAAGAGTCTGGGCCGCCCTGCTGGCCGCCCTGCTGATGATGCTCGGCGTGCAGGCGCTGCCCGCCGCCGGGCAGCCCGGGAAACAGGCCGCCGACCAGGTGCTCACCTGGACGGCCGGCAACGACATCGCCACGTACCTCTCGGCGCCGAAGACGGCGGTCGCCGGCACCGCCACGATCGTCTTCGAGAACAGCGCGGCCACCGGCAACACCACGGGCATGCCGCACACCCTGACGTTCGTGACCAGCGACCCCGAGTTCAACAGCGACGTGCAGCTCAACATCCTGGCCAACCCGAACGACGCCCAGGGCGGCAAGCACACCGCCCAGGTCACGCTCACGCCCGGCCGGTACTTCTACCACTGCACGATCCCCGGCCACGGCCAGATGCAGGGCATCCTGACGGTGACCGAGGGCACCGGCGAGGACACCACGGCGCCCGAGGCGTCGGCGCACGTGAGCGGCACGCAGAACGCGCAGGGCGAGTACGTCGGCTCGGCGAGCGTGGCGCTGCACGCCACCGACGAGGGCGGCTCAGGCGTGGAGCGGATCGAGTACGCGATCGGCGACGCGGGTGCCTGGCAGCCGTACACCGCGCCGGTCGTCGTCGACCAGGTCGGCAGTCACAAGGTCCGTTACCGCGCCTTCGACAAGGCGGGGAACGTCTCCGCCGAGAAGAGCGCCGCGTTCACGGTCGTCGCTCCCCAGTCGGACGACACCACCGCCCCGGAGACCTCGGCGACGGTGAGCGGTGAGCGCGACGCCGACGGGGCGTACATCGACATGGCGACGGTCACCGTCTCGGCCTCCGACACGGGGGCCGGGGTCAACACGATCGAGTACGCGATCGGCTCCGGCGCCTGGCAGCCGTACACCGCCCCCGTGATGGTGCACCAGGTGGGTGCGCACACGGTCCGCTACCGCGCCACCGACAAGGCGGGCAATGTGGCTGCGGAGAAGAGCGTGCGGTTCACGGTCGTCGCGGCGCCGCCGCAGGACACCACTCCACCGGTGACGGGCGTGGCCGTGGAGGGCACGAAGAACTCCGCCGGGGCGTACGTCAACAGCGCCCGGGTGACGGTCACGGCCACCGACGCGCACGGCTCGGGTGTCGAGAAGATCGAGTACTCGCTCGACGGTGGCCCGTACCTCGCCTACTCGGCGCCGGTGGTGGTCGACCGGGCGGGCGCGCACACCGTGGCGTACCGGGCGACGGACAAGGCCGGCAACACCGCGGCGGCCCGCACGGTGGCCTTCACGGTCGTCTCCGGGCAGGTCCCGGCGCCCGACTGCCCCGAGTACGACGAACGGTTGACGGTGATCGTCGGCACGGTCGACTCGGGCGTGCGCAACCGGGTGACCGACAATCGCTGCCGGATCGGCGAGCTGATCGAGGACGAGAAGGAGTGGACGTCCCAGGCGCTGTTCCTCAAGCACGTGGACTCCGTCCTCGCCGCGCTGCTGAAGGAAGGCGTGATCGACCAGCGGGAGTCCAAGGCGATCCGGAAGGCGGCCCGGCAGTCCGGGATCGGCGAGCCGGGGCAGACCGAGGGTTACCGGGCGCTGTTCGACGGCACCGCGGAGTCCCTGGCCAAGTGGCAGCAGGTGGGCGGCGGTTCGTTCGGGTTGAACCCGGACGGGACGATCACCTCCGGCACCACCACGCCCGGGATGGGCATGCTGTGGTTCCCGGAGCGCAAGTACGGCGACTTCTCGCTGAAGCTCCAGTGGCGCGATGACGCCCCGGGCACGGGCAACGCCAACTCCGGTGTGTTCGTGCGCTTCCCGTGGGTCCACGACCATCCGGAGGAGTCCCGCCCCGAGTGGGTCGCCATCAAGTACGGGCACGAGGTGCAGGTGCTCGACCGGCCCGACGGCGACATCTACAAGACGGGTTCGCTCTACGGCTTCGACCGGGTGGGCCTGGCCGGCGCGGGCGTGACGCAGAAGGGCACCTGGAACGACTACGAGATCCGCGTGGAGGGCCAGCACTACTCGGTGCTGCGCAACGGTGTGCTGATCAACGAGTTCGACAACACCGGCGGCCAGGAGTTCAGCCCGCCCCGCTCGGACGACCCGGGCACGGACGGGCGGCGGTTCGCCTCCGGCTACATCGGGCTCCAGGTGCACGGCACGACGGATGTGGTCTCGTACCGGGACATCCGGATCAAGGAGCTGTAGGAGGCTCCTTCTCCTTGCGGGCCCTGCTCGGCTGTACCCGTCTGGGCTCCCCCGGCATCTTCGGATACTCGGGCGGGTACGGCAGGTCTCCCAGTCCGTGGTCGTGCTCGTCGCGGCGGGCGAGGTCGAGCAGGGCCTCCAGGGAGTAGCGCTTGTCGTCCATGTCCGCGTGCACGTCGCCGAGTTCGGCGAAGCGCGCGGGCATCGTCGCGAGGTCGAAGTCCTGGGGGTGCGCGATGCCGACCTCGTCCCAGCGCAGGGGCGCGGAGACGGGGGCGTGGGGGCGGGGGCGTACGGAGTAGGCGGAGGCGATCGTGCGGTCGCGGGCCGTCTGGTTGTAGTCGATGAAGATGCGTCTGCCGCGCTCCTCCTTCCACCACTTGATGGTGACCTGTTCCGGCATCCGCCGTTCCATCTCCCGGCCGACGGCGATGGCGGCGCGCCGGACCTGGGTGAAGGTCCAGCGCGGTTCGATGGGCACGAACACGTGCAGGCCCCGGCCGCCCGAGGTCTTGGGGAAACCGCGCAGCCCGCCGAACTCGTCGAGCACCTGCCGCAGTTCGTGGGCGGCGCGGGCGGCGTCGTCGTAGTCGGTGCCGGGCTGCGGGTCGAGGTCGATGCGGAGTTCGTCCGGGTGGTCGACGTCGTCGCGGCGCACCGGCCAGGGGTGGAAGGTGAGGGTGCCGAACTGGGCCGCCCACACCACCGCTCCGGCCTCGGTGGGGCACATCTCGTCGGCGCTGCGGCCGCTGGGGAAGGTGATGTGCGCGGTCGGGATCCAGTCGGGCATGTTCTTCGGCGCCCGCTTCTGGAAGAAGTTCTCGCCGTTCACGCCCTCCGGGTAGCGCTCCAGGGTGGTCGGCCGGTCGCGCAGGGCGCGCAGGATGCCGGGGCCGACGGCGATGTAGTAGCGAGCGAGGTCCAGCTTGGTGAAGCCACGCTCCGGGAAGAACACCTTGTCCGGGCTGGACAGCCGTACGGTCCGGCCGCCCACCTCCAGTTCCACCGCGTCACCCATGCTCGCCACGGTAGGCGCAGCCCGCACACCCCGCATATCGGGCGCTGCGTGGCATATCAGAGCAGAATCGATCCATGGATCTCCCGGTGATGCCCCCTGTCCTGCCGATGCTCGCCAAGTCCGTGGCGGCGATCCCCGCGGGTATGCAGTACGAGGCCAAGTGGGACGGGTTCCGGGCGATCGTGTTCCGTGACGGGGACGAGGTCGAGCTGGGCAGTCGCACCGGGAAGCCTCTGACCAGGTATTTTCCCGAGCTTGTGACGGCCGTGCGCGAGCGGTTGCCCGAGCGGTGCGTGGTGGACGGGGAGATCGTGATCGCGCGGGAGGGGCATCTGGACTTCGACGCGCTGACGGAGCGGATCCATCCGGCGGACTCGCGGGTGCGGATGCTGGCGGAGCGGACGCCGGCGTCGCTCGTCGTGTTCGACGTGCTGGCGCTGGGGGACGAGTCGCTGATGGACGCGCCGCTGACCGAGCGGCGGGAGCGGCTGACCGCTGAGCTGTCCGGGGTGCGGGCGCCGGTGCACCTGGCCCCGGCGACCACCGACATCGAGGTGGCGCGGCGGTGGTTCGAGGAGTACGAGGGGGCAGGACTGGACGGGGTCATCGCCAAGCCGCTGACGGTGCGCTACCGGCCGGACGAGCGCGCCATGTTCAAGATCAAGCACGAGCGGACGGCGGACGTCGTGGTCGCCGGGTACCGCCTGCACAAGAGCGGCCCGGTCGTGGGTTCGCTGCTGCTCGGCCTGTACGACGAGCGGGGGACACTCCAGCACGTGGGGGTGTCCGCCGCCTTCACGATGAAGCGGCGCGCCGAGCTGGTGGAGGAGCTGGAGCCGCTGCGCCTGGACGACGTGGCGGGGCATCCGTGGGCGGCCTGGTCCGAGGAGGCCGCCCATGAGAAGGCCCGGCTGCCGGGGGCGCCGAGCCGCTGGTCCGGCCGCAAGGACCTGTCATGGGTGCCGCTGCGGCCGGACCGGGTGGCCGAGGTGGCGTACGACCACATGGAGAACGGGCAGCGCTTCCGGCACACTGCCCGTTTCCGCCGCTGGCGCCCGGACCGGACCCCCGAGAGCTGCACCTACGCGCAGTTGGAGGAGCCGGTCCGCTACGACCTGGCGGAGATCCTCGGCGTCTAGTGTTGCCGCAGCGGCCGACCGGGCCTGCTCGGCGTTTCGAGAAGCCCGGCGTGGTGCCCGTCCCGGTCCGGACGGTCCTCACGGCTGCATGATGACCTTCACCGCGCCGTCCTGCTTGCGCTGGAACATCTCGTACGCGTGCGGGGCCTGCGACAGCGGCACCCGGTGGGTGGCGAAGTCGTCCACGCCGAGGGGGTCCTCGTCCGTCAGGTACGGGATGATGTCGTCGGTCCAGCGGCGGACGTTGGCCTGCCCCATGCGCATCTGGATCTGCTTGTCGAACAGGGTGAGCAGGGGCAGCGGGTCCGCCATGCCGCCGTAGACGCCGGACAGCGAGATGGTGCCGCCGCGGCGCACCAGTTCGATGGCGGTGTGCAGCGCGGCGAGGCGGTCGACGCTGAAGCGCTCGGCGATCGGGCCGCCCAGCTTGCGGGGCAGGATCGCGGCGGCGTTCTGCACCATGCGCGCGGCCGCACTGCCGTGGGCCTCGGTCCCGACCGCGTCGATCACGGCGTCCGGGCCGCGGCCGTCGGTCTGGTCGCGGATCGCTTCGACGAGTTCCTTCTCGTCGTCGAAGGACCTCAGGTCGAAGGTCTCCACGCCCCGTGCCTTCGCCCGGCGCAGCCGGTCCGGGACCAGGTCCACGCCGAACACCCTCCCGGCACCCTGCACCTGCGCGACACGGCACGCCATGTCGCCGATGGGTCCGAGACCGAGCACGGCGACGCTGCCGCCCTGGGGGACATCGGCGTAGGCGACCGCCTGCCAGGCGGTGGGCAGGACGTCGGAGAGGTAGACGAAACGGTCGTCGGCCGGGCCCTCGGGGACCTTGATCGGGCCGAACTGTGCCTGCGGGACGCGCAGGTACTCGGCCTGGGCGCCCGGCACCGAGCCGTACAGACGGGTGTAGCCGAACAGCGCGGCGCCCATGCCCTCGCCCTGCACCTGGGTGGTCTCGCACTGGGTGGGCAGGCCGGTCAGGCACATCCAGCAGTTGCCGCAGGCGATCTGGAACGGCACCACGACCCTGTCCCCCACCTGCAGGTCCTGGACGCCCGCGCCGACCTCCTCGACGATGCCCATGGGTTCATGGCCGAGGATGTCGCCCGGGGTCATGAACGGGGTGAGCACCTCGTACAGGTGCAGGTCCGACCCGCACAGCCCGGTGGAGGTGATGCGGATGATCGCGTCCGTCGGCTCCTGGATCGTCGGATCGGGCACGTTCTCCACCCGGACGTCCCGCTTGCCCTGCCAGGTCACTGCCTTCATCGCCTCGCGCTCCCTCCGTCAGCGTGCGCGTCGGTCGTACGGCGCCGTCCGGGTACCCGGACGCCCCGCGCTGAATCTTGAGCCGATCGACGGACGCGGCGCAGACACCTCCCCGGCCGCAACGATCGACTATGGCCATCGATGTTCAGATAAGCGCACAATCAAGACACGTCGAGGACATGGGGCGCGGTGGCGACAGTGAGACGGAGACGAGGGGCGCGCGGACGGCGCGCCACGACGGCGGCGCTGCTGGCCGCCGCGGTCACGGCCGCCGTGGCGGCGGGCTGCACCGCCGCCGACGGACCGGGCGACGACGGACGGGGTTCCCCGAAGGAGTCGAAACAGGACGCGTCCCCGTCGGCGACCGGCCCCTCCGCACTCGTCGTCAAGATCGACAACGCGGCCGTGGCCCGTCCGCACACGGGCGTCGACGCGGCCGACGTGGTCTACGCGGAGCAGGTCGAGGGCGGGCTGAGCCGGCTGATGGCGGTGTACGCGACCCGGCTGCCGGAGACGGTGGGGCCGGTGCGCAGCGCGCGCGAGTCGGATCTGGAGCTGCTGCGCCAGTTCGACCGGCCCACGCTCGCCTTCTCCGGTGCGCAGAAGAAGCTGCTGCCGCTGATCGACAAGGCGCCGCTGCGGGCGGAGACACCGGGCAACGCGGCCGACGCCTATTTCCGCGGCTCCGGCAATGCCCCGCACAACCTCTACCTGAGGCCCGAGCGGATCGCGCCGAAGACCCCGGGCGAGGCGGCCCTGACCACCGGTTTCCACTACGGAGCGGCGCCCGCGGGCGGCACGGCGACGAACTCCCGGACCGTGCGGTACCCGGGCGCCCGTTTCACCTTCACCTGGTCGGACTCCCGCGACCGCTGGCTGGTCGGCATGGACGGCGCACCCGCGACGACGGCCGACGGCGAGCGGATGACGGCCCCGACGGTCGTCGTGCAGTACGTGAAGGTGCGCGAGTCCGCCTTCCGGGACTTCCTCGGCAACAACACGCCGTACACCGAGACGGTCGGTTCGGGCACGGCGCAGGTGCTGCGCGACGGACGCGCCTGGGACGTGAACTGGAAGCGGGAGAAGGCCACGGACGGCACCGCGTTCACCTCGGGTGACGGGATGCCGGTGAACTTCGCCAAGGGCCCGGTGTGGGTGGTGTTCGCCAAGGCGCCCTGACCGGCCCTTGGCCCCGTACCGCCCCGGCGGCCTCCCTCAGCGGGGCGCCGCCAGGGGCTCCGAGGGGTTGCGGAGCCCCTCGGCCGCGTCCGCCACCCGCCGGATGAGGTCGAAGAACACCGTCCGCTCGTCGGCGGTCAGCGGGGCGAGGAACACCTGGTTCATCCGGGCGGTGCGCACGGTCAGCTTGCGATGCGTGCGCACCCCCTCGTCCGTCGGACGCAGCAGGGAGCGGCGGCCGTCCTGGGGGTCACGCACCTTGTCGAGCAGCCCACGCCGGCTGAGCCGGCTGATCACCTCGGCGATGGTGGACCGGTCGAGCCCCACCCGCTCCCCCACCGTGCGCTGGTCCAGGCCGGGCTCGGCGACGAGGGTGTTGAGGACCGCGTACTGGGGCGAGGTGATCTCCTCGGAGACCATCGCGTTCCACAGCAGATAGTGCGCCTGCTGAAGCCGCCGGGCCAGGTGCCCGGGGTGGGTGGTGAGGTCCGCGGCCGCCATGTGCACCCCTCGCTCGTTCGTCGGTGCACTGAACAATACTCAAAGCGACTCCCACTGTCTGCCGGTCCTGCCAAGGTTCCCGGCGTATTCACCGAGGTCTTGACGTCCTTCCGGCTCGGTGGCAGCGTGAAGGGCAGCTCGCAGAAATACTCAGTGCCCTGATTAATTTGATCGGGTCGCTGTGATCGGGTCGCTTGGAAGAGATGGGGCTTCTCGGATGGACAAGGTGGTCGCCACAGCCCTGGAGGCGGTGGCCGACGTGCCGGACGGTGCGTCGCTCGCGGTGGGCGGTTTCGGGCTGAGCGGTGTGCCGAACGTGCTGATCGAGGCGCTGTACGAGCGCGGCGTGGCCGGGCTGTCGGTGGTCTCCAACAACTGCGGCGCGATGGAGTCGGGCCTGGCGGTGCTGCTGGCCGCCGGCCGGATCGCCCGGGTCACGGGTTCCTACATCGGCGCCAACAAGGAGTTCGCCCGGCAGTACCTGGCCGGGGAGCTGGAGGTCGAGCTGATTCCGCAGGGCTCGCTGGCCGAGCGGCTGCGGGCCGGCGGAGCCGGGATCCCCGCCTTCTACACCCCGGCCGGTGTGGGCACGCAGGTCGCCGACGGCGGACTGCCCTGGCGCTACGACGGTCAGGGCGGGGTGGCACTCGCCTCGCCGCCGAAGGAGGTCCGGGACTTCGACGGCACCGAGTACGTGCTGGAGCGGGGCATCCGCACCGACTTCGCGCTGGTGCGGGCCGCGCGCGGCGACCGGCACGGCAACCTCGTCTTCAACAAGTCCTCCCGGAACTTCAACCCCCTGGCCGCGATGGCCGGGAAGGTCACGATCGCCGAGGTGGAGGAGCTGGTGGAGCCCGGCGAGATCGACCCGGACGCGGTGCACCTGCCGGGCATCTTCGTGCAGCGGGTGCTCGCGCTCACCCCGGAGCAGGCGGCGGACAAGAAGATCGAGCAGCGGACGGTGAGGTCCTGATGGCCTGGACGCGTGAGGAGATGGCGGCGCGGGCGGCGCGGGAGCTGCGGGACGGCCAGTACGTCAATCTCGGCATCGGCCTGCCCACACTCATCCCCAACCACCTCCCCCCGGGCGTCGAAGTGGTGCTCGAGGCGGAGAACGGCATCCTGGGCACCGGCCCCTACCCCACCGAGGACGCCGTCGACCCGGACCTGATCAACGCCGGGAAGGAGACGGTGACGGTCCTGCCGGGCGCCTCCTTCTTCGACTCGGCGCTGTCCTTCTCGATGATCCGGGGCGGACACATCGACGTGG
Source organism: Streptomyces tibetensis (assembly GCF_007655005.1). GTDB lineage: Bacteria > Actinomycetota > Actinomycetes > Streptomycetales > Streptomycetaceae > Streptomyces > Streptomyces tibetensis. The sequence goes on along the minus strand of NZ_SZVW01000008.1, from coordinate 8,679 downwards.
CCGTGCTCGGCGCCATGCAGGTGTCCGAGCGGGGCGACCTGGCCAACTGGGCCGTCCCCGGCAAACTGGTCACCGGCATCGGCGGGGCGATGGACCTGGTGCACGGCGCCCGTACGGTCGTCGTCGTCATGACCCACACCGCCAAGGACGGCTCGCCGAAGATCCTCACCGAGTGTTCTCTGCCGCTGACCGGCAAGGGGTGCGTGAACCGGATCATCACCGACCTCGGCGTTCTGGACGTCACCGACGACGGGCTCGTGCTGGTGGAGACCGCGCCGGGCGTGACCGCCGACGAGATCGCCGCCAGGACGGACGCCGAACTGACCGTGCCGGAGGGCCTGAAATGAAGGACGTCTACATCGTCGACGCGGTCCGCACGCCGATCGGCCGCTACGACGGGGCCCTCAAAAGCGTGCGCCCGGACGACCTGGCCGCGCATGCCGTCCGCGAACTCCTCGACCGCACACCGCAGCTGGATCCGGCCCGGGTCGAGGACGTGTACTTCGGCAACGCCAACGGGGCCGGCGAGGAGAACCGCAACGTGGGCCGGATGGCCGCGCTGCTCGCGGGTCTGCCCACGTCCGTTCCGGGCGTGACGGTCAACCGGCTGTGCGCGTCCGGCCTGGAGGCCGTGATCCAGGCGGCCCGGGCCATCGCGCTGGGCGACGCGTCCATCGCGCTGGCCGGGGGCGTCGAGTCCATGACCCGGGCGCCGTACGTGCTGCCGAAGAACGACAAGCCCTTCCCGGCCGGGCACACCGAGCTGTACTCGACGACGCTCGGCTGGCGGATGGTCAACCCGCGGATGGAGCCGCAGTGGACGATCCCGCTGGGCGAGTCGGCCGAACTCATCGCGGACAAGCACGAGATCGGCCGGGAACAGCAGGACGAGTTCGCGCTGCGCAGCCATGAGAAGGCGGCGCGGGCGCAGGCCGAGGGCCTGTTCGACGATGAACTGGCGCCCGTGACGATCCCGCAGCGCAAGGGTGAGCCGGTGGTCTTCGCCGCCGACGAAGGTGTCCGCGCGGATGCCTCCCTGGCGGCGATGTCCAAGCTGAAGCCGTCGTTCCGCCGGGAGGGCGGCACGGTGACGGCGGGCAACGCGTCCCCGCTGAACGACGGTGCGGCGGCGTTGCTGCTCGTCGACGAGGAGGGGCTGAGGGCGACGGGCCGCGAACCGCTGGCCCGCGTCCGCGCGACGGGTGTCTCCGCGACCGACCCGCAGTACTTCGGGCTGGCGCCCGTGGAGGCGGTGAACCGTGCGCTGGCCAAGTCGGGCAGGGGGTTCGACGACCTGTCCGTGCTGGAGCTGAACGAGGCGTTCGCCGCGCAGGTGCTGGGGTGTGTGGCCGAGTGGCCCGAGTTCGATCCCGGGATCCTCAATCCGCAGGGCGGCGCGATCGCGCTGGGGCATCCGCTCGGTGCGTCGGGAGCGCGGCTCGCCGGGACGGTGGCTCATCAGCTCGCGCGGCGTGGCAGCGGTGTGGGTGTGGCCACGTTGTGCATCGGGGTGGGGCAAGGGCTCGCCCTCGTTCTGGAACGCTGAGCGATGCGCGCGGCTGCGGGCCGTGCGTGGCCGGTCGCGCAGTTCCCCGCGCCCCTTCGGGGCGCGCCCCCTCCCCCGTCGACGACAACCGGAAGAACCTTTCAGGGACCCCCATGACTCTCACGCAACACGACATCGATCAGGAGATCGCGGCCGAGCGTGCCGCGTACGAGAAGCGGCTCGCCGACGGGGGACCCGTCGAGCACCAGCCGCGTCGCGACTACGCGCCGTACCGGTCCTCGGTGCTCCGCCACCCCAAGCAGCCGCCGGTCACCATCGACGTCGGCAAGGACCCCGAGCTGGTGGAGCTGTTCTCCCCCGCCTTCGGGGAGCGGGACATCACCGACATCGACAACGACCTCACCCGGCAGCACGACGGCGAGCCGATCGGTGAGCGCATCACCGTCTCCGGACGGCTGCTGGACCGCGAGGGCCGCCCGGTGCGCGGTCAGCTCGTGGAGATCTGGCAGGCCAACTCCGCGGGCCGCTACGCCCACCAGCGCGAGCAGCACGACGCCCCGCTCGACCCCAACTTCACCGGTGTGGGCCGCACCCTCACCGACGACGACGGCCACTACCGCTTCACCACCGTCCAGCCGGGCCCCTACCCCTGGCGCCAGCACGTCAACGCCTGGCGGCCCGCGCACATCCACTTCTCGCTCTTCGGCACGGCGTTCACCCAGCGGCTCGTGACCCAGATGTACTTCCCGAGCGACCCCCTGTTCCCCTACGACCCGATCATCCAGTCCGTGACGGACGACGCCGCCCGGCAGCGGCTGGTCGCGACGTACGACCACAGCCTGTCGGTGCCGGAGTTCTCCATGGGCTACCACTGGGACATCGTGCTGGACGGCCCGCAGGCCACCTGGATCGAAGAAGGGCGCTGAAGGGCCATGACGAAGATCGACACCAGCCGGCCCGACAGTGTGCTGCCCACCCCGTCGCACACCGTCGGACCGTTCTACGGCCACGCCCTGCCGTTCCGCGGCGGCGAGGACATCGCGCCCCTCGGGCATCCCGACACCGTCACCGTGCACGGCCACGTCACCGACGGCGAGGGCAACCCGCTGCCGGACGCCCTGATCGAGCTGTGGGGACCGGACCCCGACGGCAACCTGCCGACCGCCGACGGCTCCATGCGGCGCGACCCGGCCTCCGGAGGCTTCCTCGGGCGCAACGGCGTGGAGTTCACAGGCTGGGGACGCATCCAGACCGACGCCGACGGCCACTGGTACGCGCGCACGCTGCGGCCCGGCGCGCGGGGGCGCAGCGCCCCGTACCTCAGCGTGTGCGTGTTCGCGCGCGGGCTGCTCGTGCACCTGTACACCCGGATCTACCTGCCGGGCGACGCGGCGGTACTCGCGGCCGACCCACTGCTGTCCGGGCTGGAGGACGCTCGCCGCGACACGCTGATCGCCGCGGAGGAGGGCAACGGCACGTACCGTTTCGACATCCGCCTTCAGGGCGAAGGCGAGACGGTCTTTCTGGAGTTCACGTGACAGCGCACCCCGGTGACACCGGCCTGCTCGCCCCCGGGTGGGCCGATTCGGCGGCCTCCTCCGCCACCGGCGACGAGGCGTATCTGCGGGCCCTGCTCGACGCGGAGGCCGCGCTGACCCGTGCCCAGGCCGCCATGGGGCTCGCCCCCGTCGAGGCGGCGACGGCGGTCACGGAGGCGGCCGGGGCGGGTGCCTTCGACGTAACGTCCCTCGCCGAGCGGGCCCGAACGGGCGGCAACCCCGTCATCCCCCTGGTCGCGGATCTCACCGAGGCCGTGGGCGAGGCGTACGGGCCCTACGTCCACCGGGGCGCGACCAGCCAGGACATCATGGACACGGCGACGATGCTGGTCGCCGCGCGGACCCTCGACGTGGTCCTCGCCGACCTCGGCCGAACCGAACGGGCGCTGTCCCGGCTGGCCGCCGAGCACCGCGACACCGCGATGCCGGGGCGGACCCTCACCCAGCACGCGGTACCGACCACCTTCGGGCTGAAGGCCGCCGGGTGGCGGTCACTGGTCCTGGACGCTCGGGACCGGCTGCGGGCCGTCCGGGAGTCGCTGCCCGCCCAACTCGGCGGCGCGGCAGGAACATTGGCGGCCTTCGGGGCGTACGGAGCGAGCGATCCGGCCGGGCTGCCGGAGGCGTACGCCCGGGAACTCGGCCTGCGGGCACCCGGCCTGCCCTGGCACACCCTGCGCACACCGGTCGGCGACCTCGCCGGATGCCTCGCGTTCACGGCGGGCGCCCTCGGCAAGCTCGCCGTGGACGTCCTCACCCTGTCGCGCACCGAGATCGCCGAGGTTGCGGAGGGCAGCGGCGGGGGTTCGTCCGCCATGCCGCACAAGTCCAACCCCGTACGGTCCACCCTGATCGCCTCCGCCGCGCGACGGGCACCCCAGCTCGCGGCGACCCTGTACGGGGCGATGGCCGCGGAGGACGAACGCCCGGCCGGGGCCTGGCACGCCGAGTGGGAACCGCTGCGGGATCTGCTGCGGCTGGTCGGCGGTGCCGCCCGGGACGCCGCCGAACTGGCCGAGGAGCTGCGGGTCAGGCCCGAGACCATGCGCGAACACCTGGATCTGACCCACGGGTTGATCGTCTCGGAGCGGCTGTCCGCCGAACTGGCCCCGGTGCTGGGCCGCGCCCGCGCCAAGGAGCTCCTCACCCGGCTGGCCTCCTCAGGGCAACCGCTCGCGGGGGCACCCGAGTTGGCCGACGTGGATCTCGATCCGGCCCATTACACGGGCTCCGCCGGAGTCCTCACCGACCGTGCTCTGGAGCGACGTTGACACTTCTGAACCACCATGCGGAAGGACCCGCCTCCGCTCCCCCGCTGCTGCTCGGCCCCTCGCTCGGCACCTCGTACGCCCTGTGGGACGACGTGGCGCCCGAGCTGTCGATCACCCATCGGGTGGTGCGCTGGGACCTGCCCGGGCACGGCGGTTCGGCGGCCGGTCTCATCCGGGCGGGCGCGAGCGTCGGTGACCTCGCCGGGCGGGTGCTGGCGCTCGCCGACTCGCTCGGCATCGAGCGGTTCGCGTACGCGGGTGTGTCGCTGGGCGGGGCCGTGGGGCTGCATCTCGCGGTGCACCATCCGGAGCGCCTGACCTCGCTCGCCGCGATCTGCTCGTCGGCCCACTTCAACGGGTCCAAGCCGTGGGAGGAGCGGGCCGCGCTGGTACGGCGGGAGGGGCTGGCCGGGCTGGCGGACAACGCCGGCGCACGCTGGTTCGCCGGAGACTTCACCGTGCCGCGCCTGGTCCGGGACCACCGGCGCGCCGACCCGGAGGCGTACGCCGCCTGCTGTGACGCGCTCGCCGCGTTCGACCTGCGCGACCGGCTGCCGGAGATCGCCGTGCCGACCCTGCTGGTCGCCGGCCGCGAGGATCCCGCGACACCGCCCGCGCATCTGCGGGAGATCGCAGACGCCGTGCCGGGCGCGACGCTCGTGGAACTGCCGGGCGCCTCGCACCTGGCGCCCGCGCAGTGCCCTAAGGCGGTGCTGACCGCCCTGCGCGCTCACTTCGGCCAGGGCGCCCACCTGGGCATGGCGGTACGGCGCGAGGTGCTCGGCGACCAGCACGTCGACCGGGCCCAGACCCGCCAGACCCCGTTCACGGCCCGGTTCCAGGACTTCATCTCGCGCTACGCCTGGGGCGAGATCTGGACCGACCCCACGCTGTCCCGCCGTGAGCGCAGCATGATCACCCTCACCGCGCTGGTCGCACACGGCCACTACGACGAGCTGGCCATGCACGTCCGCGCGGCCCGCCGCAACGGCCTCACCCCGGAGGAGATCGGCGCGGTGCTGCTCCAGACGGCCGTGTACTGCGGGGTGCCGGCGGCGAACTCGGCCTTCGCGACGGCCCAGCGGGTACTGGCGGAAGAGGACGGCACCTCGTGAGGGCGGGAAGACGGCACCTCGTGAAGGCCGACGGGCGACCCGGCCGGTCATGAGCCCGGCCGGGTCTCGCGCACGCCTGCCTCGCACGCCTGCCGGGGCGGCAGGTGCACGGACCGGCCCGTTGCTGGGTGTGTGAACTACGCCGGGCCGACACCGGCCCTGAGCGCGGCACGTGCCCGCTCCGCCAGTCCGTCGGCCCCGCACGAGACCGCCAGGTCCAGGCCGCGGTGCAGGTCGGCCGCCGAGCGGGCGGCGATGCCGAACTCGATGCGGGCCGCCGCGTGTTCGTACTGGCAGGGCGACGCCTCCAGGTACGTGACGGCCTGGCCGTAGAGCCGGACCGCCCGCTGGCCCGTCTCCAGGTCGGCGGCGCAGCGCAGGGCTTCCCCTATCGCCGTGTCCGTGCCGAAGCGCTCGGCCTGGCGCCGGACGTCGACGGCGAGCCGCGCGGCCCGGGCCGGGTCCTCGGTGCGCAGGGCGCGGGCGAGGTCGGCCGCCCAGGGGACGAGCACCGGGTTGTGGTGCCCGCGGGCCGCAGCCGCCTTCTCCGCGGCCTCCAGTTCGTTGATGCCGTCCTTGGTGCGGCCGACGGCCAGCAGCAGCCGGCCGCGCACCGAGCGGGGATCGGGCAGGACGATGGTGGACGGGTAGGGCGGGGCGAAGCCGTGCCGTTCGGCGACCTCCCAGGCCTGCTCGACCTGGCCGCGGGCGAGCAGGGTGTCGACCAGGCTGCAGGTCGCGGACCAGTACAGGGGCAGGCCGCGGCCGACGCGCTCGGCCAGGCGCAGTGCCTCGCGCAGGGACGCCTCGGCCTCCTTCAGCCGGCCTCGCCTGCGGTGGCCGATCCCGACGTAGGCGTGGGCCAGGGCGAGGTGCCCGCCGCTCCAGCCGGCCGTCTCGTAGGCGCGCAGCGCTTCGTTGTAGAGGGTCTCGGCGCGGTCCAGGCGGTCGGTGAAGCCGTACGCGTTGGCCAGCATCAGCAGCAGTTCGATGCCCCACTCGGTGTCGGTCCAGCCGAATCCGGGGGCGAGGCGGCCGTTGACGAGGGCGCGGTCGCACAGCTCGGCGACCTCCTCGGCGTTCTCGCCGTGCATCAGGGCGTCGAAGCCGCGCAGGATGAGCAGGGCGCGCTCGGAGTTGTCCCGGCCGGTACAGGGGCGGGCGAGGTCGGCGAGCCGCTGGGAGCGGCCGGGTGAGGCGGCCTCGCCGGCGTGCAGCCCCTCCCACATGAACTGCGCGGCCTGCAGCCGCATCCGGTCGGGGCCCGGCTGGAGCCGGGCGGCCTCCGCCTCGACCGTGCGGACGGCTTCCTCCAGCTGGTCGTTGTGGAGCAGCGCCTGGGAGAGCCGGAAGACGGCGTCGACCCGCTGGCCGCCGTGGAGGCCGGGCATGCCGAGCGCGGCCCGCAGATGGCCGATGGTGCGGGCGGGCGCGGTGAGGAAGGTGGCCTCGGCCAGTTCGTACAGCACCTGCGGGTGCGACTCGGCCCGGGGCGGTTCCTTCAGGGCTCGTTCCAGACAGCGGCGGGCCGCGTCGGGGGCGCCGACGGCGAGGTGCTCACGGGCGGCCTCGCGCAGTTGCCCGACGAGTTCCTCGTCGTCGTCCGGGTGCACCTCCAGGAGGTGGCGGGCGGCCGCCGCGGCGCCGTGTCCCTCGTCGGAGACGATCCGGGCGGCGATGCCGTGCATGGCGGTGCGCAGGGCGTCGGGGATGGAGTTGTAGACGGCGGTGGCGATCAGCGGGTGGACGAATTCGAGGTCGCCGTCGGCGCTGCGGCCGGTCGCGGGGTCGGGCGCGGTGAGGATACGGGCGGTGCGCAGCAGTTCGGCGCAGCGGCGGGCGTCGTCCGCTCGCAGGGTGGCGAGCTTGGCGACCAGGTCGATGGAGATGCCGGTGCCGAGGATGGCGGCGGCCCAGGCGAACCTGGTGGCGTCGATGCCCAGTTCCTCCAGGCGGGCGACGAGGCCGCCACCGCGGGCCGAGCGGTTCAGGTCGCGCAGTTCACCGGCCCGGGCCTCGACCGGTTCGAGCTCGCTGTCCTGCACTCGGGCGAGGAGTTCGACGGCGTCGTAGGGGTTGCCCGCGGTGACGGCCCAGACCTCTCGGCAGAACGCGGCGTCGGCGTGTTCACCGAGGGTGGCGCGGGTGAGTCCGGCAGTGGCGGCCGGGGTGAGGGCGCTCAGGGTCGTGGCGGGGCCGTGCGCGGCGGCGGCGACGGTGTCCAGGTGGCGGGCGCTCGCGCCGGACACCTCTTCGGGGCGGCGCGTGACGACGACCAGGACGGACACCTCGTCGAGGCGCTCGGCGAGTCCCGCGAGCCAGTGCAGGGTCTCCTGGTCCGCCCAGTGGGCGTCGTCGATCAGCAGCACCAGCGGCCAGTCGCGGCGGGCGAGCCGGCGTACGGCCGCGACCAGGCCGTCGCACACGCCCTGCGGGTCGGCCTGCCGGTCGCCGGGCTCCGCTATGCCGAGGGCGGGGCCGGCGATGTCGTACCAGTCGCCGAGGTACTCGCGTGCCTCCTCCGGCAGCATCGACACCAGCGCCGGCTGCAGCAACTGCCGTACCACGTTGAAGGGGACCGACCTGAGGGTCTCGCCGCCGCGCGCGGACCAGACCGTGCAGCCGCGGGCCTCGGCGATGCGGCGGGTTTCGGCCAGCAGCGCGGTCTTGCCGAGTCCGGCCTCGCCGCGGAAGACCAGCAGTCCGCCGGACGAGGAACGGTCCGCGCACAGGCTGTCGACCGCCCGCTCGACGGCGGCGACCTCCTCGTCGCGCTCCCACAGGGAAGCCGAGGCGGCGGCCGTGGGCCGTACCTGCGTCATCCCGCTACCTCCCCAAGTCGCCCGAACGACGTACAGACATCGAGCGTAGCCGCCCGACTGCCTGAGTGGAGGGTGGTCGGGGCACCTCTTGCCGTGACGGGTGACACCGGGTGCGGCCGGGCGACGCACTTGTCCCGTCACCAGCCGTCTTCGGGTCAACAGCTCGCAAAGCAAAGGGAGGTGACGCCCACTCAGCAACGGAGGGGAAGCGCGGCGCGGCCGACGGGCGCCGGTGGCGGGGTCGGTGGGCCGTCTGGGTTCCGCGACGACGATCGTGCCGGCGGGGCTGCTCGGCGACCGGCTCGGGCGGCGGACGGCGGACGGCCGGCGGCGGACAGCCGGCGGCGGACGGCGGACGGCGGACAGCCGGCGGCGGACGGCGGACGGCGGACAGCCGGCGGCGAA
>NZ_SZVW01000079.1 GCF_007655005.1 Streptomyces tibetensis | reverse complement strand
GAGCAGGGACGAAAGTCGGGACTAGTGATCCGGCGGTGGCTTGTGGAAGCGCCGTCGCTCAACGGATAAAAGGTACCCCGGGGATAACAGGCTGATCTTCCCCAAGAGTCCATATCGACGGGATGGTTTGGCACCTCGATGTCGGCTCGTCGCATCCTGGGGCTGGAGTCGGTCCCAAGGGTTGGGCTGTTCGCCCATTAAAGCGGTACGCGAGCTGGGTTTAGAACGTCGTGAGACAGTTCGGTCCCTATCCGCTGTGCGCGTAGGAATATTGAGAAGGGCTGTCCCTAGTACGAGAGGACCGGGACGGACGA
>NZ_SZVW01000078.1 GCF_007655005.1 Streptomyces tibetensis | reverse complement strand
CCGGGGGAGAGGGTGTTGTTCTTCCCCTTGCGGAAGGTGGTGCCGATGGGGTGGATCGGCGGCAGGTAGACCACGTCGAAGCCCATCGCGGCGATCGCCGGCAGTCTGCGCGCGGCGGTGCGGAAGGTGCCGTGGGGCTGCTGGGGGGTGCCTTCCGAGCGGGGGAAGAACTCGTACCACGAGCCGTACAGGGCCCGCTCCCGCTCCACGAGCAGGGGCAGCGGCTCGCTGCTGGTGACCAGGTCCCGCAGCGGATACCGGGCCAGGACCGCGTCCACCTCCGGCGTCAGCGCCGCCGCCAGACGAGCCGCCGC
>NZ_SZVW01000076.1 GCF_007655005.1 Streptomyces tibetensis | reverse complement strand
GATGAACAGCGTCCAGAAGGTGATCTTGCCGAGACGCTCGTCGAGCATCTTGCCGGTGAACTTGGGCCACCAGAAGTGGAAGCCGGAGAACATCGCGAAGACGACCGTCCCGAAGATGACGTAGTGGAAGTGCGCGACCACGAAGTACGAGTCCGAGACGTGGAAGTCGAGGGGCGGCGAGGCCAGCAGCACGCCGGTGAGCCCACCGAAGACGAACGTGACGAGGAAGCCGGTCGCCCAGAGCATGGGCGTCTCGAACGAGAGGCTTCCGCGCCACATGGTGCCGATCCAGTTGAAGAACTTCACACCGGTCGGTACGGCGATGAGGAA
>NZ_SZVW01000075.1 GCF_007655005.1 Streptomyces tibetensis | reverse complement strand
GATGAACAGCGTCCAGAAGGTGATCTTGCCGAGACGCTCGTCGAGCATCTTGCCGGTCCACTTCGGCCACCAGAAGTGGAAGCCGGAGAACATCGCGAACACCACGGTGCCGAAGACGACGTAGTGGAAGTGGGCCACTACGAAGTACGAGTCGGAGACGTGGAAGTCCATCGGCGGGGACGCCAGGATGACACCGGTCAGACCACCGAAGGTGAAGGTGATCAGGAAGCCGGTCGCCCAGAGCATCGGTGTCTCGAAGGACAACGAGCCCTTCCACATGGTGCCGATCCAGTTGAAGAACTTCACACCGGTCGGTACGGCGATGAGGAA
>NZ_SZVW01000074.1 GCF_007655005.1 Streptomyces tibetensis | reverse complement strand
CGCTGTTCGCCCTGGAGGCGGACCGCAAGTTCGGCGCCCACGTCTTCGACGCCGCCAACGGCGGGGCGTTGCTGTGGCAGCACCTCTTCTGGTTCTTCGGCCATCCAGAGGTGTACATCATCGCGTTGCCGTTCTTCGGCATCATCTCCGAGGTCATCCCGGTCTTCTCCCGCAAGCCGATGTTCGGTTACACGGGTCTGATCGGCGCGACCATCGCGATCGCGGGTCTGTCCGTGACGGTGTGGGCCCACCACATGTACGTCACCGGCGGTGTATTGCTGCCGTTCTTCTCCTTCATGACGTTCCTCATCGCCGTACCGACCGGTGTGAAGTTCTTCAACTGGATCGGCACCATGTGG
>NZ_SZVW01000073.1 GCF_007655005.1 Streptomyces tibetensis | reverse complement strand
TCCTCGATGAGATCGACCGCCAGACCGATATGAGCCTGGCGGTCCACGTGATCTGCGACAACCTCTCCGCTCACAAGGCGCCCGTGGTGCACAAGTGGCTGCTCGCGCATCCGCGCTTCCAGCTCCACTTCACGCCCACCTACTCATCGTGGATCAACCAGGTTGAGCGGTGGTTCGCTGAGCTCGAACGACGCTGCCTTGAGCGCGGGGTGTTCTGCTCCATCGACAACCTCAAGGCCGCACTCGAGAGCTGGATCAAGGTCTGGAACGAGGACGCCAGGCCATTCAAATGGACCAAGACCGCCGACCAGATCCTCGACCGTATCTGCCGCTACTGCGACAGGATCTCAAAACCAGGTCACTAG
>NZ_SZVW01000072.1 GCF_007655005.1 Streptomyces tibetensis | reverse complement strand
TGACCTCGACATTTTTCCAAATCGTCGTTCACGGATGGCGTACCCATTCTCTTCATGTTCCGACGAAGCTTTGTTCTCAGCGGAAATGATGAGAATGCCGTTGTGAATATCTAACTGGACGTCTTCCTTTTTGACGCCAGGGAGCTCGAATGTGGCTGTGATGAGGTTCTTCTGAGTATCTTCGTGCAAGTCTAGCTTTGGTTTGAGCACTCCTGAGGAAGGTATAACAGAGTTGGTGTTCAGACGGGAGATACCAAATGGCTTGACGAGTTGTTCAAGGTCGAAGAAAGGCTCGTAGAAAGTGAGATGGGCCATTTATGTGAGAATGAGAAGTTGAGAAAGGTGTGTTGTAGATGCTCGTGTGTTTTGT
>NZ_SZVW01000071.1 GCF_007655005.1 Streptomyces tibetensis | reverse complement strand
AGAGATGTTAGGTAGAATAGTCAATAATTGTTGTTATAATGCTTTGAAACTCTGACAGCATGAGTAAGGAAAGGAAGTACTTCTCATGTTTGGTGATGAAATTTTAGTAGATAAGGCAAAAAATGGCAAGGTTAGACCTTGGAAAGAAAAGAAATTAGCTAATTTAACCTATGCTGAATATTTACAGATTCTGGAAATAAAAAAGGCTTTTAGAGTAAAAAAATGTGGCAATCTTTTGACTTTTACAAAGAGTGAAGATGGCTTAAAACTTTATCAAACATGGTTTTGTAAGAGTCGACTATGTCCATTGTGTGCTTGGCGTTACGCTATGAAAAATAGTTATGAATTGAGTTCAATTCTAGATGTTTTTTATAAACGATATCCAAAATCAAGATTTTTATTTT
>NZ_SZVW01000070.1 GCF_007655005.1 Streptomyces tibetensis | reverse complement strand
GCCAGGGGGAAGTTCCACGGGGTGATCAGCAGGCAGGGGCCGACCGGCTGACGGGTGACCAGGAGACGGTTCCTGCCGTCCGGCGCGGTCATCAGGCCGCCGTCGACACGGACGGCCTCCTCGGAGAACCAGCGGAAGAACTCCGCTCCGTAGGCGACCTCGGCACGCGCCTCGGCCAGGGGCTTGCCCATCTCCAGCGTCATCAGCAGCGCGAGGTCCTCGGTGCGCGCGATGATCAGGTCGTAGGCGCGGCGCAGGATCTCGCTGCGCACCCGGGGCGCGGTGGCGGCCCAGGCCGGCTGGGCGGCGACCGCGGCCTCGACGGCGCGCTGTCCGTCGGCCGGTGAGGCGTCGGCGACCCGGCAGAGCTCTTCGCCGGTGGCCGGGTTGTCGACCGGCAGGGTCCGGCCGGACTCCGCGTCCTGCCAGCCACCACCGATGAACAGCTGCTTGGGAACATCACGGACGACAGTCAT
>NZ_SZVW01000007.1 GCF_007655005.1 Streptomyces tibetensis | reverse complement strand
TCCAGGTTCCCGCTTCCGCGTTTCCCTTTCCGGCGGTTCCGACTTTATCAGAAGTTTTTGGCCGGTCTGACCGGCCGCTCATTTCCGATTCATCGGGAGAGGCTTCAATGAAAGCAACGTTTCAAGAAGCAAGTAGATGTTCACCGTGACTGGTCTGGGGCTAGAGCCCATCTCCAGGCAACTGTTCGAATCTACCTCCCCACACTCACCGTGTCAACGGCTCCTGTGGGGCGAAGAGGAGACTAGCAGTTGAACGGACGTGGTCGCACATCCGGCGGTCGGCGGCACGATCAGGCGGCTGTCGGGACCGTCGCGCTGCGTTCCGCCGCCTCGACGTCTCCAGTCTCCCCCGCGCGGGCGGCCCGGCCGCCCAGGACGTAGACGTAGGCCAGAAAGGCCACTTCGGCGGCGACGCCGATGGTGATGCGGGCCCAGGTGGGGAGGCCGGACGGGGTGACGAAGCCTTCGATGGCGCCCGAGACGAAGAGGACGAGGGCGAGGCCTATGGCCATGCCTATGGCCGCTCGGCCTTCCTCCGCGAGCGCCGTGCGCCGCGTCCGCGGGCCGGGGTCGATGAGTGTCCAGCCGAGGCGCAGGCCCGTGCCGGCTGCGACGAAGACGGCGGTCAGCTCCAGGAGGCCGTGCGGGAGGACCAGGCCGAGGAACGTGTCGAGGCGGCCGGCCGAGGACATCAGGCCGACACCGACACCGAGATTGAGCATGTTCTGGAAGAGGATCCAGAGGACCGGAAGTCCGAGGAAGACTCCGAGGATGAGACACAGGGCCGCGGCCCAGGCGTTGTTCGTCCAGACCTGGGCGGCGAAGCTGGCGGCCGGATGGCTGGAGTAGTACGTCTCGTACTGGCCACCGGGGCGGGTGAGCTCCCTCAGTTCACTGGGAGCCGCGATCGAGGCCTGTACTTCGGGGTGGGTACCGATCCACCAGCCCAGGAGGGTGGCGACGGCCGTGGACAGGAGCGCGGTGGGCACCCACCAGTGCCGTGCCTTGTAGACGGCGGCGGGGAAACCGTGGGCGAGGAAGCGGGTGACGTCACGCCAGGAGGCGCGGCGGGTGCCTGTCACGGCACTACGCGCGCGTGCCACGAGTTGGCTGAGCCGACCGGTCAGCTGCGGGTCGGGGGCACTGGACTGGATCAGGGAGAGGTGCGTGGCGGTGCGCTGGTAGAGGGTGACGAGTTCGTCGGCCTCCGCACCGTCGAGGCGGCGCTGGCGGCGGAGGAGGGCTTCGAGGCGGTCCCACTCCGCTCGGTGGGCGGAGACGAAGACGTCGAGGTCCATCGGTGTGCCTGCTCCTCGGCTGGTCGTCGGAGGCTCGTCGTGGATCAGCTTGTCGTACTACGGTGCGATGCGCCCTCAGCTTGGCAGACTGGCCCTGTCGGGGGCAGGGCAGGGGAAGGACGGCGGGCGTGAGTGAGCTGGTGACGGGCGAGGCTGTGGCGTTGGAGCTACGCCCCGCGAGGCTGCCCAGCAGGGCGCTGGCCGTGCTGCTCGATCTGATGGCGGCCATGGCCGTCTACGTCGCGGTGACCATCGTGCTGGTCACCTCCACAACCTCCCTCGACGAGGCGGCGCAGACGGCACTGTCCATCGCGTCGTTCGTTCTCGTGCTGGTGGGTGGGCCGATCGCGGTCGAGACGCTCAGTCATGGGCGGTCGCTCGGGAAGATGGCGTGCGGTCTGCGGGTGGTGCGGGACGACGGTGGCCCCATCCGGTTCCGGCATGCGCTGGTGAGGGGCTTGATCGGGGTGATCGAGATCCTCATGACCTTCGGGATCGTCGCCTGCATCGCCTCGTTCGTGTCGGCGCGCGGGCGGCGGCTGGGAGACGTGTTCGCGGGGACGCTCGTCGTGCGGGAGCGGATTCCGGTGGCGCGGACCGGTTTCGTGCCGCCTCCTCCGCCCTGGCTGTCCGGGCGGTTCGCGGAGCTCGATCTGTCGGCGGTGCCCGACGGGTTGTGGCTCGCCGTCCGGCAGTACCTGACGCGTATGCAGCAGCTGGATCCGCAGGTGGGCTGGTCGATGGCGGAGCGACTGGCGTCGGATCTGGCGGAGCGCACGGGGGCTCCGGTGCCCCACGGTGTGCCGCCGGCCGCGTATCTGGCGGCGGTCGTGCAGGAACGGCAGGCGCGGGAGGCCCGGCGGGCTTTCGGGAACGGGACGGTCAACGGGACGGTCCCGGCGGCGACGGCAGCCGCCCTTCCGGTACCCGCCGATCCGGTACCCGCCGACCCGGTGCCCGCCGACCCGGTCGCCACGGCCGATGCTCCCGCCGTGGACAGCGCCGCGGCCGGCTTCCGACCGCCGGCTGGGGCGGTGCCCGAGGTGGTGTCCGAGCCGTCCGACGGGGAGCGGCCCGCAAAGCCGACGGTGCCACCGGAGGTTTCGGCCGGCGAGCGGCCCCGTACCGGGTTCGTGCCGCCGGCGTAGTGCCCTGCGGGGCAGGCGGCGCCGGCGGAACGCGGCCGCCTGCTCAGGTGAACACCGACGGCGGTGATTCCAGGTCTTCGAGCTCGATGCCGGGGGCCGCGAGCACCACGTCCCCGGCGATGTGCACGGCGTGCTGCTCGCCTGTGTCCAGGGCTGTGACCTGGTATTCGTCCACGGTCAGGGGGCCGTTGTCAGTGGCGTGTGCTTCGCTTTTCAGCAAGGTCCAGGACTGGTCCAGGGTGCGGGGGGCGAGGACCGGGTCCGTGAAGGCGACGAGGCGTACGCGGGTGGCCGCTGTGGAGGGGGTGAGGCGCAGGAGACGGGCGGTGGCGACGAGGAACGCCGGGGATGTGCCGGTGAAGGCGTGGGCGCGCACATTGCCTTCGGTGGCCTCGGTTCCGGTGGGGTCGGTGCGCACCCAGGTGACGCCGTCGAGGGCTGCGCCGCGGACCTGCCAGGCGGCGGCGTGCAGTTCGAGGCGGATGGGTCGGCCCAGTTCGTCGAGGGTGAGGTCGACGGAGCCGTGGTGATCGCCTGCGGGGGTGGTCAGCTGAGAGACGTAGCGCCAGCCGGAGGGGCCGGGGGCGCATTGGAAGTGTTCGTCTGCGAGGGGGGCGTGATCGTGCGGATCGTGGAGCGAATAGCGGCCGCGGGGCATGGGAGTCCTGGGTCCTGACGGGCTGGGCCGGTCGCCGGCCGGGCGAACGGGGCAGGCCCCCGGCACGGGGGTGCGGGGGCCTGCCTCGGGGATCTGACCGGTTACCGGCCGGCCGGCAGCGGTGCTGCTCGGCTCAGTAGCGGTATCGGCTCAGTAGCGGTAGTGGTCCGGCTTGAACGGGCCCTCGACCTTCACGCCGATGTACTCGGCCTGCTCGGGGCGGAGCGTCGTCAGCTTCACGCCGAGCGCGTCGAGGTGGAGGCGGGCGACCTTCTCGTCGAGGTGCTTGGGCAGCACGTAGACACCGGTCGGGTACTCGTCGGGCTTGGTGAACAGCTCGATCTGGGCCAGGGTCTGGTCCGCGAAGGAGTTGGACATCACGAACGACGGGTGGCCGGTGGCGTTGCCCAGGTTCAGCAGACGGCCCTCGGACAGGACGATGAGCACCTTGCCGTCGGGGAAGGTCCAGGTGTGGACCTGCGGCTTGACCTCGTCCTTGACGATGCCGGGGATCTTCGCCAGGCCGGCCATGTCGATCTCGTTGTCGAAGTGGCCGATGTTTCCGACGATGGCCTGGTGCTTCATCTTGGCCATGTCCGAGGCCATGATGATGTCCTTGTTGCCGGTCGTCGTGATGAAGATGTCGGCCTTGTCCACGACGTCGTCGAGGGTGGCGACCTGGTAGCCGTCCATCGCGGCCTGCAGGGCGCAGATCGGGTCGATCTCGGTGACGATCACCCGGGCGCCCTGTCCGCGCAGGGACTCCGCGCAGCCCTTGCCCACGTCGCCGTAGCCGAAGACGACCGCGGTCTTGCCGCCGATGAGGACGTCGGTGGCGCGGTTGATGCCGTCGATCAGGGAGTGGCGGCAGCCGTACTTGTTGTCGAACTTCGACTTGGTGACGGCGTCGTTGACGTTGATCGCCGGGAACAGCAGGACGCCGTCGCGCTGCATCTCGTACAGGCGGTGGACACCGGTCGTGGTCTCCTCGGTGACACCGCGGATCTCCGAGGACAGCTGGGTCCACTTCTGGGGGTTCTCGCCCAGGGTGCGGGTCAGCAGCTCCAGGATGACGCGGTGCTCGTCGGACTCGGCCGTGTCGGGCGAGGGGACCTTGCCGTCCTTCTCGTACTCCACGCCCTTGTGGACCAGCAGGGTGGCGTCGCCGCCGTCGTCCAGGATCATGTTGGGGCCGCCGGTGGGGCTGTCCGGCCAGGTCAGCGCCTGCTCCGTGCACCACCAGTACTCCTGAAGGGTCTCGCCCTTCCAGGCGAAGACCGGCACACCCTGCGGGCTGTCGGGCGTACCGTTCGGGCCGACGGCGATGGCGGCGGCCGCGTGGTCCTGGGTGGAGAAGATGTTGCAGGACGCCCAGCGGACCTGTGCGCCCAGGGCGACCAGCGTCTCGATGAGCACGGCGGTCTGCACCGTCATGTGCAGGGAGCCGGTGACACGGGCGCCCGCCAGGGGCTGCGCGTCGGCGTACTCCTTGCGGATCGCCATCAGGCCCGGCATCTCGTGCTCGGCGAGGGTGATCTCCTTGCGGCCGAACTCGGCCAGGGAGAGGTCGGCGACCTTGAAGTCCTGTCGGTTCTCGACAGTCGTCATTGCGAGCTGCTCCTCGGGGTGTGGGTCGAGGGTGGGTACGGCTGGTCTGCGCGGCGGCGGACACAGGGGTGCCCGAAAGAGGACACAGGCATGCCCGCGTACGCGCAGCGCAGTCCGTCGGAGGCCCTCTCTCCCTCGGTCGGTCCGCTTGGGGACCGCCCGACCGCCATCAGCAGCGACGTCTGGCTCCGTCCCAAGCTACACCGGGCGCGGGCGCGATCCCCAGTCCGTGGGCGAACACATCGAGCCGATCATGTGACGGATCGGAGGACGGAAGGGACGACGAGCCGCGTGGCGGAGCCGGGAAGCCGGACGGGGCCCGCCGAGTGGTTCGGCGGGCCCCGTGGGCCTCAGAGGGAGGGTCAGTGCTCGGCGGGATGGGGGGCGGGGCCGCCCGGGGAGGCCTCGGGGTCGGGGCCCTTGGCCGCTTCCTTCTCGCTGTAGATGTCCGGCTCCAGGTAGATCACGCGGGCGATCGGGACGGCGTCGCGGATGCGGGCCTCGGCGGCGTCGATGGCGGTGGCGATCTCGGTGGCCGTGTCGTCGTGCTGGACGGCGATCTTGGCGGCGACGAGGAGTTCCTCGGGGCCGAGGTGGAGCGTGCGCATGTGGATGATGCGGGTGACCGTGTCGCCGTCCACGACGGCGGCCTCGATCTTCCGGGTCTCCTCGGCGCCGGCGGACTCGCCGAGCAGCAGGGACTTGGTCTCGGCGGCGAGGACCAGCGCGATCAGGACGAGCAGCACGCCGATGCAGAGGGTGCCGATGCCGTCCCAGACGCTCTCGCCGGTCAGGAGGGCGAGGCCGACGCCACCGAGCGCGAGGACCAGGCCGATGAGCGCGCCGAGGTCCTCCAGGAGGACGACCGGGAGCTCGGGGGCCTTGGCGTGGCGGACGAAGTCCTTCCATGAGCGGTGGCCGCGGAGGGTGTTGGACTCCTTGATGGCCGTGCGGAAGGAGAAGCCCTCGGCGATGATCGCGAAGACCAGGACGCCGACGGGCCAGTACCAGTGCGTCAGCTCATGCGGGTGCTTGATCTTCTCGTAGCCCTCGTAGAGGGCGAACATGCCGCCGAGCGAGAAGAGCACGATGGAGACGAGGAAGGCGTAGATGTAGCGCTCGCGGCCGTAGCCGAAGGGGTGTTCGGGGGTGGCCTCGCGCTTGGCCTTCTTGCCGCCGACCAGGAGCAGCGCCTGGTTGCCGGAGTCGGCGACGGAGTGCACGGACTCGGCGAGCATCGACGACGAGCCGCTGAAGAGGAACGCCACGAACTTCGCCACCGCGATCGCGAGGTTGGCGCCCAATGCCGCCACGATCGCCTTGGTACCGCCTGACGCGCTCATATGTCCGCGTTGTCCCTTCGTACGCCGTTCCAGGGCCCGGGCGACCGCCTTGGTGCGCGCCCGTGGCTTTGCCCGTGCTTGACGGTGGGCCATTGTTGCAGCCCGCCGTGACAGCGGTGAGTCAGGTCACCAGCACGGGGCCCTCGAAACGGTCAGGCGACGACGGTGGCCCGGAAAAGCGTTCCCGTTCCGGACACTTCGGCCTTTTCGCCTGCGGGGACGAAGACGGACGCGCCGGGGGTGAGGTCGTGCTCGCCGGCCCGGACGGTGCCGGCCGTGCAGAGCAGGATCTGCGGGGTCGGGCGGGTGAGGTCGTGGGCGGCGCCCGCCTCGGGGAGGACGTAGCGGGAGAGGCGGAACTCGTCGATGGGGGTCTCGTAGACCTCCTCGCCGTCCGGGGAGGCCTCGGGGCGCAGGACGCCGGGGTCGCTGGGGAGGAAGCGGACGATGCGCAGGAGTTCGGGGACGTCGACGTGCTTGGGGGTGAGGCCGCAGCGCAGGACGTTGTCGGAGTTGGCCATGATCTCCACGCCGAGGCCGTTCAGGTAGGCGTGCGGGATGCCGGCGCCGAGGTAGAGGGCCTCGCCCGGCTGGAGCCGGACGTGGTTGAGCAGCATCGCGGCGAGGACGCCGGGGTCGCCCGGGTAGTGGTGGGCGATGTCGGCGTAGGGGGCGTAGGCGCCGCCGAGGCGGGTGCAGGCGGTCGCGGCCTCCGCGACCGTGCGGGACATCTCGTCGGGGTCGGCGGTGAGGATCGCCGTGAGGACCTCGCGCAGGGCGGCGTCCTCGGGGTGGGCGTGGAGCAGGTCGACGTAGGGCTTGAGGGAGTCGACCCCGAGGTCGTCGAGGAGAGCCGCTGCCGCCAGGGGGGCCCGGAAGCCGCACAGGCCGTCGAACTCGGTGAGGGCGCAGATCAGTTCGGGCTTGTGGTTGGCGTCCTTGTAGTTGCGGTGCGGGGCGTCCACGGGGATGCCGCGCCGCTCCTCGTCGGCGTAACCCTCCTGCGCCTGGGCGAGGTCGGGGTGGACCTGGAGGGAGAGCGGGGCGCCCGCGGCGAGGATCTTGAGGAGGAAGGGCAGCCGGGGGCCGAACCTGGCGACGGCGGCCTGGCCGAGTTCCTTCTCGGGGTCGGCGTCGACGACCTCGACGAGCGTGCCCCGGCCGGTGCGCGAGGGTGCGCCCGGGTGGGCGCCCATCCACATCTCCGCCTGCGGTTCGCCGGTCGGTTCGACGCCGAGGAGCTGCGGGATGGCGGTCGGGGAGCCCCAGGCGTAGGGGCGGACGGTGTTGTCGAGGCGGTCCATGGAGTTCTCTCTGCTGTGCGGGGGCGGTCGCGTCAGGGTGTCCCGGGCAAGATCAGGCCCTCGAAGCGAGCGCCAGGTAAACCGCGGCGAAATCCGTGATGGCGATCAGCTCGGCGAGGGTCTCCAGTTCGCCGCCGGCCTCCGGTTCGAGCTCGCTGATGGGTGTGTCGTGGCTCAGGGCGAGGTCGCGGGCGCCGGGTGCGGCGGTGAGGCCGCCGATGGGGCGGTCGCGCAGCAGCACCACGCGTGCGTGCAGGGCGGGTGGTTCCTCGACGCGGTCGCGGAAGAAGTCGTCGGGGTCGGCGCTGGCGGCCAGGGGGCCGGCGAGCAGGGCGCTGTGGGCGGCGAGTGCCTCGGGGAGTTCGGCGACGACGGCGGGGGTGCCGGACAGCTCGGCGAGAGCGGCGGCGAAGCGGCGGCCCGCGGGCCCTGCCGAGGTGCCTTCGGTCCAGACGATGGGCAGCGCGTCGGCCAGTTCGGCGGCCAGGGTCTTGGCGGCGTTGCTGTACGTGGCGATGGCCGGGCCGCAGCGTTCGGCGACTCGGTCGAGCCGGTCGGCGACCTTGCCGAGGGCGTCCGGCGGGGCGGCGAGCACGCCGGTGCGGTCCAGGAGCGCCAGCAGCGGGGTGAGCAGAGCCCACAGGACGCCGGGGGCGGACGCGGCGAACGGCTCGTCCTGGTCGTACGGGGCGGTCGCCACGGGGACGAACAGGCCGTGCACACCGGCCACGGCGTCGGCGAGCGGGGTACCTGCGGGGGCCACGGCGACGACGGTGCAGCCCCTGCGATACGCCTGCTCGGCGAGCAGCGACAGTCCGGGTTCGGTGCCGTCCGGGGTGGTGATCAGCAGGAGGTCCACGGAGCCGACCCAGCCGGGCAGTTCCCACCGCAGGGCTCCCGCGGCCGGGGCGACGCCGGTGGGGGCGAGTCGGGTGACCGGGCTGCCGGCGCCGGCGAGCGTGCCGATGAGGTCGGCGGCGTGGGTGGCGGCGGCACCCGGGCCGGCGATGAGGACGGCGCGGGGGCGGCCGTCCGGCTTGAGGTCGTTGACGCCGGCCTCTGCGGCGTGGCGGGCGGCTGTGCGCACGCGGGCGCCGGCTTCCGCGGCGCCGCGGAGCAGCCCGCGGTGGTCGGCCTCGGCGAGGCCCTCAGGAGAGTCGAGCAGCGATTCGTCGAGCATGGGCGGCATTTCCCATCGCCGGGGTCCGTTGTGAGGGTGTCCTGGATCGTGCCCGCTGGGCCGGGGGTCATGTGCGTCGGGTGTCGCGCGGCTGCGTGTGAAGGCGGTCGCCTGGTCGAGACAGCCGCTGTGCGCGGTGCCGGATCAGGAATCCGGCACCCGGCTCTCACGCGGGGCGGCGGGCCTCGTCGACGAGCAGGACGGGGATGCCGTCGCGGACGGGGTAGGCCAGGCCGCAGCCGGCGTCGGTGCAGATCAGCTCGGCGTCCTGCTCCGTGAGGGAGGAGTGGCAGGCCGGGCAGGCGAGGATCTCGAGGAGGCCGGATTCGAGGGGCATAGGGGTTCCTCCGGGGGTGCGGGCGCTTGAGGTCGTGCCTGGTCAGGTTACCGCCGGTGGGGGCGGGGCCTCAGCCCCTGATGATTCCCAGTACCTCGTCCCGCACCCGGGCCATCGTGCCGGCGTCCCTCGCCTCCGCGTTCAGGCGCAGCAGCGGCTCCGTGTTGGACGGGCGGACGTTGAACCACCAGTCGGCGGAGGAGACGGTGAGGCCGTCGAGCTCGTCGAGGGTGATGCCCTCGCGGCTCCCGTACGCGGAACGGATGGCGGCGAGGCTGGCCTGCTGGTCGGCGACCGTGGAGTTGATCTCGCCGGAGCCGGCGTAGCGGTCGTACTGGGCCACGAGGGCGGACAGAGGGTCGTCCTGGCCGCCCAGGGCCGCCAGGACGTGCAGGGCGGCGAGCATGCCCGTGTCGGCGTTCCAGAAGTCGCGGAAGTAGTAGTGCGCGGAGTGCTCGCCGCCGAAGATCGCGCCGGTGCGGGCCATCTCGGCCTTGATGAAGGAGTGGCCCACGCGCGTGCGGACCGGGCTGCCGCCGTTCTCCTCGACGACCTCCGGCACCGACCAGGACGTGATCAGGTTGTGGATGATCGTGCCCTTGCCGCCGTGCCGGGCCAGTTCGCGGGCGGCGACCAGGGCGGTGATCGCCGACGGGGAGACCGGCTCGCCGCGCTCGTCGACGACGAAGCAGCGGTCCGCGTCGCCGTCGAAGGCGAGGCCCAGGTCGGCGCCCTCCTCGCGGACACGCTTCTGCAGGTCGACGAGGTTGGCCGGGTCGAGGGGGTTGGCCTCGTGGTTGGGGAAGGTGCCGTCGAGCTCGAAGTACATCGGCACCAGGGTCAGGGGCAGGCCGGCGAATACCTCGGGGACGGTGTGCCCGCCCATGCCGTTGCCCGCGTCGACGACGACCTTCAGGGGGCGGATGGAGGTCAGGTCGACCAGGGAGCGCAGGTGGGCCGCGTAGTCCGACAACGTGTCACGGCCGGTGATGACGCCCGCCTTCGCGGCCGGTTCCGGGGCGCCCGACTCGCTCCAGCGCTCCACCAGTTCACGGACCTGCGCGAGACCGGTGTCCTGCCCGACGGGAGCGGCGCCCGAGCGGCACATCTTGATGCCGTTGTACTGCGCCGGGTTGTGGGAGGCGGTGAACATGGCGCCCGGCAGGTTCAGAGCGCCCGAGGCGTAGTACAGCTGGTCCGTCGAGCAGAGGCCGATCTCCGTCACGTCGGCGCCCAGGGCTGCCGCCCCGCGTGCGAAGGCCCGCGACAGGCCCGGGGAGGAGGGCCGCATGTCGTGCCCGGTCGTGATGGCGCTCGCGCCGGTGACCCGCACGAAGGCCGCTCCGAAGAGCTCGGCCAGGGACTCGTCCCACTGGTCGGGGACGACCCCGCGTACGTCGTACGCCTTCACGACCTGCGACAGATCAGCAGCCACGGCCAACCTTCCTGAAAAAGTACTGTCGGTCCGCCCAAACTACCCTCGCCCACCGGCAACGCACCGGGCGGACTCCAAGAGGACTCCCAGCCGTAACCTCAGGTCAGGGCGGCCCTGCAGTCAGGGCCGGGGTGCGCCGACCACGATCACGCACGTCACCGGCAGCGGGCCCGGTTCCCGAGAGCTTGGATGCGCGGGTCGGGCGAGAGCCGCCCGAAGGACCGGTGCAGGGGCGGGTAACCATGTCCGCGCCAAGCTCGCGCCTATGGGTCGTGGGTCGCGCGTGAGGAGCTCGGGGGGCGGGGTCAGTTGTCGGGCGATCGCAGGACCCGCAGGTGGCCGCGCCGCGCGACCTCCCTCGGGTCGGCGCCGCGGCCTGCGCCGCCCGCCTCGGCCGCACGCTCCTGCGGACGGGCCGCCTCGCGCACGGCGTTGGCGAGCGCTTCCAGGTCGTCGCCGCTGGGGCGGGCCGGGGCCGAACCGTCGAGGAGCCGGACGACCTCCCAGCCGCGCGGGGCGGTGAGGCGCTCGGAGTGCTCGGCGCACAGGTCGTAGCAGTGGGGTTCGGCGTAGGTGGCGAGCGGGCCGAGGACCGCGGTCGAGTCGGCGTAGACGTACGTCAGCGTCGCGACGGCGGGACGGCCGCAGGCGGTGCGCGAACAGCGACGTACAGGGCTCACGACGTTGGACGGTACCGCACTCTTGAGCGGGCCGCGACGACTCTCCACCAGGTCACTCCCCCGTGTCGTGCTGTGAAACACCGCACACACCCCTTCGGGCGCGCCTTTCTGACCTGCCAGGACATCGGCGCCCGAGAGGGAGTTCGACCTCGCAAGCGATCAAGAGTCATCACAAAACCCTCGAATACCGTGAGAGGCCCGCTCTCGACGGGATACGGATTTGAGCCCAACCTTGGCTTGAATGGTCATGTAGCGACATGCCGCACGGCGGCGGCCGGAAGCCGCCCGTGCCGTCGTGCGGTGCCGGGCGCGGGAGCGCGGCGGGGACTACCCTTCACCAGTGATGGACAAGCCCGTAACGCCCCGTGCCGCCGCCCCCGGGCCCCGCCGACGTGATCGCCACGGTCGGGGCATGCGCGGCCCGATCGCACCGCCGCAGGTGCCGCTCGCCGCGAGCCGCGCGGAGGCGTTCGCCGATCTGGTGCAGGACTCCGTGGAGCGCCTGGAGCGGCGGTGGCCGCAACTCGCCGACATCGACTTCCTGGTCCTCGAGGTGCCGCGGCTCGACGGGCCCGGCCAGGCGTGGAACGACGAGGCCGTGCCGCTCGGCGGCACGATCAGCGCGCGCGAAGGACGCCCCGCGCGCGTGGTCGTCTACCGACGGCCGGTCGAGATCCGCACGAAGGGGCGCGACGAGCGGGCGGCTCTGGTGCACGAGGTCGTCGTCGAGCAGGTCGCCGAGCTCCTCGGGCTGACTCCGGAGACGGTGGATCCGCGGTACGGCGAGGACCAGGGCTGAGAGGGTCGGCCTGCCAGGGCTGAGACAGCCGGTTTGCCAGGGCTGAGACGGCCGGCCTACTTCTGGAGCACCGACAGGTCCTCCTCCGCCTCCGGTACGGCCACCGTCCCCCGGTCGTCCGGCAGGGTCTGCACGGTGAAGGCGGGGACGCCGCCCTCGTTCGCCGCAAGGGTGCGGGCCCCGTAGACCGGGCCGCCGGAGACCGGCTCGACCGTGAGCGCGTAGGTGCCCTTCAGGCCGCCGGGGACCGGGGGCTCGATGTCCTGGGTCGTGCCGGCCTTGATCGTGTACGTCTTCGACACCGGTGTGCCGCCCTCGCTGCCGGCCGAGGCGGTGACCTTGACCGTGGCGGCGGCGCCGGGGGCCGTCAGGGACAGGGTGCTGCCCTTGCCGCTGTTGTCGGCGGACGTGGCGCGTGTGCCGACGGGGCGGGTGGCGGGGATGAACGCCGTCTCCTGCTTGTCGCCCTTGCCGCGCACGACCCGCAGGGCCGCCACCACCGGCACGGACCGGTCCGTCGGGGTCAGCACCAGGGAGCCCGCCTCGCCGCGGGTGACGTCGCCCAGGTCGGCGGCGGTCGTCATGCCGCCCTTGACGTGCACGGTCTCGTGCCCGGCCGGGGTGATCAGCCCGGAGGGTGAGGCGAGGCGCACCTTGAGG
This sequence comes from Streptomyces tibetensis, assembly GCF_007655005.1. GTDB lineage: Bacteria > Actinomycetota > Actinomycetes > Streptomycetales > Streptomycetaceae > Streptomyces > Streptomyces tibetensis. The sequence goes on along the minus strand of NZ_SZVW01000007.1, from coordinate 336,174 downwards.
TCCGCGTCGGAGTCGCCGGGGGTGAAGGCGACCAGGCTCACGGAGGTGGCGTCCTTGGGGATGCCGGGCAGGACCAGGCTGCCCGACGGGTCCGTGGACGCCGGCAGCCAGTCGCCGCCGAGCTTGTCGTCCAGGGCCTGCACGGCGGCGCCGACGCGTCCGCTGCGGACGTTGACGTGCACGGTGAGGTCGCTGCGCCGCTCGTCGGTGAGGGTGGACAGCAGGACCGGCTCGCTGGAGTGCGGCTGGACCGTGATCCCCTCCCCCACTGCGGACTTCAGGGCGCCGTCCTTGCCGTAGAGCTCGATGTCGACCACGGCGGCCGAGTCGTCCGGGTTCGTCAGGTGGACGTAGTCGGTGCGGTCGGCTTGTGTGCCGGCGCCGGGGAACCAGAAGTCGGTGTCCGGGGCCGTGCAGTTGACGCCCTGCAGGCCGCGCCCGGTCCCCGCGGCGACCTCGGTGGTCTCCTGGACGGTCCAGCCGGGCGCGAACCTGCCGTCCGCGGTCCCGACCAGCGCGGGCGCTTCGCCGCCGGAGCTGTCGCCGGTGACCGGCTTGCCGGGCTCCTTGGGCGTCAGCACGGGCTCCGCGGGCTTGTCCTGGCCGGACTTCCCGTCGCCCTTGCCCTGGTCCGTGCCCTTTTCCGTGCCCTTGCCCGTGCCCTTGTCGTCGGGCGAGGCGTCCGCGGACTCCTCGGTGGCCGCCCGGAGTTCGGCCTTGCCGCCGCTCCCGGCGCCCTTCGTGACGGGCGTGAAGGAGGTGTAGGACGTCTCCGCGAGGTCGGACGTGCTGGGCGCCGGGCACAGCAGGCTCGTGCGCTCCACGGGCAGCTGGGCGGCCGCCTTGGCGGTGCCGGGGCCCGGGGCGTCGTCCGGAGCGGACAGCGCGGCGAAGCCGGTGACGGCGGCGAGCGCGGTCGTGCCGGCGATCAGGGACAGGGTGGTGCGGTTCACTGCTGGCTCCCGTCGGGACGCTCGCTGCCCGTGCCGTGGGGGTGGTGCTCCTGCGCCGGGTCGTACGGCGTGCCGTAGCCCTGGCCCTGGTCGTAGGCCTGGTCGTAGCCCTGCTGGTCGTAGGACGGGATCTGGCCCTGGCCGCCGTAGGCGTACGGGTCGTACTGGCCGCCCTGGTACGGGTCCGCCGGGTACTGCTGCCCGTAGGCGTCCGCGGGGTACGGGGTGTTCTGGTACTGGTCGCCGTAGCCCGTGTACGCGCCGCCCTGGTGACCGGCGTTGTCCCACTGGCCGTAGTTCTGCTGCTGGGGCACCGCCGCCGGCGGTTGCTGGGGCTGCGGGGGCTCGAACTCCTCGGGGACGGCGGCCTCTTCGGACTCGGCCTCCGCCTGGGCACGCAGGCGGCGGGCTCGGCGGCCCTCGCCGGCGACGGCCTCGGCCGGGGCCGGGGCCGCCGGCTCGTCGGGGAGGTCGTCGTCGATGTCGCGACGCCGGCCGGGCAGGGCGAGCACCACGAGGACGACCGCGAGGAGGCCCTGGGCCCACAGCCAGGCCGTGTGGCCGACCGGGTCGTCGTAGGTGACGTCCAGCGTGCCGCCGGTGGCGGGGAGCCGGAAGCCCTGGGCCCAGCCGTCGACCGTGGTGGGGGTCAGCGGCTTGCCGTCCAGCGTGGCGGTCCAGCCGTCGGAGGCGGAGTCGGCGAGGCGCAGCACGCGTCCGCCGGCGCCGGCCGGGATCGTGGTGTGGATGTCGACGGGCCCGGCGGCGACGGGCTGCGGGGTCCCGGCGCCGGAGGCGGGGTCGATGGTGGCGCGCGCGACTTCGCGGTTGACGCGCCACAGCGCGCCGCCGGCCTGCTGGCTGAGCCGGGTCAGGCCGGGCGTGGCGTCCAGGACGCGGGTGACCTCGCGGGGCGCGCCCTGATGGACCAGGATGTAGCGCACGGCGAAGCCGCCGAGCTGGTCGGCCTGGTCGGCGCCGGAGCCCGCGACCAGGTTGGCGACGACCTTGTCGAGCCCGCTGTTCTCGCCGTCGGCCGCGGCGATCTCGCCGTCGCCGAGGCGGGCACCGGAGCCGCGGACCAGCATGTAGCCGACGTGGGCGCCGGAGTCGCTGTCGAGGACGAGGGTGCGGGCCTGGTCGCGGGTGCCGCTCTCCTCGGCGACGAACGCGGGGACCTGGGTCGGGTCGCGTCGCTCCAAGGGGTTGTCGGCGCCGCGGATCATCCAGCCGGCGGCGATGAGCAGCGGGCCCGCGGCCGAGGCGAAGGCGATCAGCACGGCGACCGGTTGGCGCCAGCCGAAGCTCTGCTCGGCGACCCGCGCGCGTGCCCCGTCGGCGCCCAGCGCGGCGGCCGCCAGGAGGGCGATGCCGTAGACGAGGGTCGCCGGTCCGGCCCAGGTGGAGCTGTTGGACAGGACCGCGAAGACGAAGCCGGTCAGGGCGACCGCCCAGGCCGTCCAGATGCCCGACTGGCGTTCCGAGCGCAGCAGGGCGGCGAGGGCGGCCAGCACGATGCCGATGAGCATGAGGCCGCTGACGGTGCCCGGGCCGCCCGGGCTGGCGCCCAGCAGGTCGAGGGCGGACGCGGCCGAGGGGCCGTACGCGAGGCCCGCTTCCTTGAGGAAGCCGAACGGGAGCAGCGTCAGCGACCAGGGGGCGAGGAGCAGCAGGGGGGTGCCGAGCTGGGCGAGGAACCGCAGCCCGTAGGCCGTGATGTCGCTCCGGCGCAGCACCAGCAGCCCGATGCCGAGGAGCAGCGCGATGGGCCACACGATCGGCGTGAAGGCGGTGGTGATGGTCAGCAGCATCGCGTATGCCCAGGTGGCGCGCCAGCTGCCGCGGGTCCCGGCGGAGTTCGTCAGGCCGGCGGCCGCGATGCCCGCGCGGGCGATGAGCGGCAGCAGCGCGGCCAGGACGGCGGTGCCGATGCGGCCGCCGGCGAGGGCGCCGGTGGCGGCGGGCAGGAAGGCGTAGACGACGGCCGCCCAGGCGCGCAGCAGCCGGGACTCGACGAGCGGGCGGGAGGCGAAGTAGGCGGTGACACCGGCCAGCGGCACCGAGCAGACGAGCAGGACGGTGACGGCGAGGCCGGTCGAGCCGAACATCAGGGACGCCAGCATCGCCACGAGCGCGATGTACGGAGGTGCGGAGGAGGTGCCGCCGGCGCCGACCGGGTGCCAGGCGTCCAGGTAGCGCGACCACAGCTCGGCGGAGTCGGCCGGGGCGGGCAGCAGGGCGCCGCCCGCGAGCGCGCCGCCGCCGAGGAGCTGGCGGCAGGCGACCAGGGAGACGAGCAGCAGTACGAGGAAGAGCACCGGGCCGGGCTTGCGCGCGATGCGCTTGAGCCGGGCGAACTGCTCGATCTCCAGGAAGTCGGCGTCGTCGCCGCCGGGGCCCGACTCGACGGCGCTGCCGTGCCGTCCGGCGCCGGCCGCGGCCTCCGGGTCGGAGCGGCCGACGAGGCTGCCCGCGATCTGCTCGACGGTGACGCGGACGGTCGCGCCGGGCGGCGGGAACAGCGCCCGCAGCTCCCCCTTGTCGATCCGGGGTGCGCCTCTGCCGCGCCGCCCGGCGAGGATCCGCTCGGGCCGGAGCAGGGTGCCCATCAGGCCGCGGATCTCGTCGACGGCCTGTCCGGGGACCTTGCCGACGAGATAGGCCACGGTGCGCAGCAGGGTGCCGAGCACGATCCGCAGCAGCACCCAGGGGAGGACGGCCGTACGCGAGTTGACGAGCAGGGTGTAGACCGCGCCGGCCTTGTCGACCTTGTGCGGGGAGGCCGCGGTGCGGCCCACGCAGTCGACCGTGCGGCGCTCGCGGCTGGACGCCTCGGCGTGCCGGACGACCGCCTCGGGGGCGACCAGGACCCGGTATCCCGCCGCGTGCGCGCGCCAGCACAGGTCGACGTCGTCGCGCATGAGGGGCAGGTGGCGGTCGAATCCGCCGAGCTGCTCGAAGACGTCGCGGCGCACGAGCATGCCGGCGGTGGACACCGACAGCACGGGCCGGACGTGGTCGTGCTGGCCCTGGTCCTGCTCGCGGCGGTCCAGGCCGGTCCAGCGGCGGCCGGAGTTGGCGATGGAGACACCGACCTCCAGCAGCTGCCGCCGGTCGTACCAGCCGCGGAGCTTGGGGCCCACGACGGCCACGTCCTCGCGGCCCAGCTCGTACTCGTTCTCCACGACCCGCAGCAGCTGGGCCAGGGCGTCCGGGTCCGGGGCGCAGTCGTCGTGCAGCAGCCACAGCCACTGCACCGGCTCGCCGTGCGGGAGCTCGGGCAGGTCGTAGGCGTCGTCGCGCCAGGAGCGCGTGACCGGGTCCCAGCCGCTGGGGCGCTTCAGGTACGGCAGCTCGTCCGGGGTGAGGACCGGGGCGACGCGGCCGCACTCCTCGACGGCCTGGCCGAAGCCGGTGCGGCGGGCGAGGTGCAGCACCCGGTCGGCGCCGAACGCGTCGGTGACCAGCTGCGCGGAGGCGTCCGAGCTGCCGGTGTCGGCCCCCATCGCGTACTGGACGGGACGCTCCTGGCCGAGCAGTCCGGCGAGCGCGTCGGGCAGCCAGCGGGCGCCGTCGTGGGAGACGAGGACCGCGGTCACCACATGACGCGGGAACTCAGGTGCGGCAGCGGTGTCGTGATGGGCTGCCGGGTGGCTGTGCACGGACATCGAGGTACGGGCCCCGGTTCGGTGGACTGCGGTGGACGCCTGCGCCCGGTGGGGGCGGCGGGGCGTCTCGGACGAGCGACCACACTATCGGCTGCGCACCGAGCGGCCCGCCGCCTGTGGATAACCCACGGGCGACGGGCCGTTCACGCAAGGGGGTGAGGGGTCAGACGGCCGCCTTCTTCAGCCGGCGGCGCTCCCGCTCGGACAGGCCGCCCCAGATGCCGAATCTCTCGTCGTTGGCGAGGGCGTACTCGAGGCACTCGGAGCGGACCTCACAGGCGAGGCAGACCTTCTTGGCCTCCCTGGTCGAGCCGCCCTTCTCGGGGAAGAAGGACTCGGGGTCGGTCTGGGCGCACAGCGCGCGCTCCTGCCAGCCGAGTTCCTCGTCCGCGTCGTCGACCAGCAGTTGCTGCACCGTCTCGGTCATGTGCGCCCCTCGTCTGTCTTCGCGTCCCCGTGATCTAGCCGTTACCGATTCCGGCTGAACGACACGAGTGAAATTACAAGTGTGCTGCTCCGGGCGAGTCAAGCCGAGATCTGCTATTGAGCCCCTTATTCACTCTGCGGAACCAAGCCCATGCGGAAAGTGTTCAAATCACCATAAAACCTGACACACAGATAGAGCCCGCGAGGGCTCACATCTTCCGCCGGTCCCCACGCAGCCCTGTACGAACAAGGACGCCCAGGAGTTCGATCTCGTTCCGGCACGCACGTCGAAGCGAAACGGATCACAGTCGGATCACGAGTACGCAACGGGGTTTGTGCGCCCCGGATGGACGCCATGTGTCCCGGGCGGGCCATGAACAAACCTTTCATCTGAGCGATCGACCGGATGAGGTGAACCACGTCCCACATACCGGGTGTCGAGTTGACAGTGATGGTGTGAACCGGTGTCCTTGTGGGCATGCTCGCGAACTTGGCGCTCACCTCGACCCGCACCGCCGGGTCCCACGGTGCTGCTCGCGCTCGCTGTAGCTGTTGCTGTTCCAGCTGTTGAGCCACACCTGCTCCAGCTGAAGGCCGAGCCACCCGTCTCTCGGCTCCCGTTCCCTCTGACCTTCTTCACTGAGGAACCACGCACCCCATGAACAGCGACAGCGACCTCCAGATCGCCGGCGACATCCTCGAAGTCACCCACCTCCTCCAGACCCCGCGCGAGCACCCGGCCACCGTCGCCGAGTTCGTCGGACTGGCCCGCTCCCTCGCCGAGGACCGCTCCCAGTGGGAGCACCTCGTCCGCTACGACGCCGCCAGCCGCTGGTACCACCGGCTGCGCACCGGCCCGGGCTACGAGGTGTGGCTGCTGTCCTGGGTTCCGGGACAGGGCAGCGGACTGCACGACCACGGCCGCTCCTCCGGTGTGCTCACCGTCCTGGACGGCACACTGACCGAGCGCACGGAGCGGGGCACGCGCGCGTTGCGGGCGGGCGCGCAGCGCGTGTTCGCGCCGGGGTACGTACACGAGGTCGTCAACGACGCGCTGGAGCCGGCGGTGAGCCTGCACGTGTACTACCCGGGCCTCACCGAGATGCCGATGCACACCGCTCAGCACTGCGAGGCGCGGGACGTACCGGGTGTGGTGACTGCCTGACCGGTTGTCGCAGGGGCCTGCAAGACTGTCCCACCCGTCGCCCGGCCACCACCCCTCAACGAGTCAGCCTGACGGCTGACACACTGTTTCAATGCGCATTGTGGTTCTGGCAGGCGGCATCGGCGGTGCCCGGTTCCTGCGTGGTCTGAAGCGGGCCGTCCCGGACGCGGACATCACGGTCATCGGCAACACCGGGGACGACATCCACCTCTTCGGGCTGAAGGTCTGCCCGGACCTCGACACGGTGATGTACACGCTCGGCGGCGGCATCAACGAGGAGCAGGGCTGGGGGCGTACCGACGAGACCTTCCACCTCAAGGAGGAGCTCGCGGCCTACGGCGTCGGGCCCGAGTGGTTCGGCCTGGGCGACCGGGACTTCGCCACGCACATCGTGCGGACGCAGATGATCGGCGCCGGATACCCGCTCAGCGCGGTGACGGAGGCGCTGTGCGACCGCTGGAAGCCGGGCGTGCGGCTCCTCCCCATGTCCGACGACCGCGTCGAGACCCATGTGGCCGTCGAGATCGACGGCGAGACCAAGGCGATCCACTTCCAGGAGTACTGGGTGCGGCTGCGCGCCTCGGTGCCCGCCCGGGCCGTCGTGCCGGTGGGCGCCGACCAGGCGAAGCCCGCCCCGGGCGTCCTGGAGGCCATCGGCGAGGCGGACGTGATCCTCTTCCCGCCGTCCAACCCGGTCGTGTCGATCGGCACGATCCTCGCGGTGCCCGGCATCCGGGAGGCGATCGCCGACGCCGGGGTGCCGGTCGTCGGCCTCTCCCCCATCGTCGGTGACGCGCCCGTGCGGGGCATGGCCGACAAGGTGCTCGCCGCCGTGGGCGTCGAGTCGACCGCCACGGCGGTGGCCGAGCACTACGGCTCGGGCCTGCTGGACGGCTGGCTCGTCGACTCGGTGGACGCCAAAGCGGTGGAGCGGGTCAAGGCGGCCGGGATCCGCTGCCGGGCCGTGCCGCTGATGATGAGCGACGCCGACGCGACCGCGCGCATGGCCCAGGAGGCGCTGGCGCTGGCCGAGGAGGTGCGGGGAGCGTGAGCGGCGAGGTCACCGGCGCGGAGCCGGCCGCCGCCGGTGGTGCGGGGAGCGTGAGCGGCGACGTCACCGGCGCGGAGCCGGCCGCCGCCGGGTACCGGGTGTGGGCCCTGGGCGGGCTGCCCGAGATCACGGCCGGGGACGACCTGGCCAAGCTGATCGCTGCCGCCGAGCCCGGCCTTGCCGACGGGGACGTGCTGCTCGTCACCTCGAAGATCGTGTCCAAGGCGGAGGGCCGGATCGTCCGGGCCACCGACCGGGAGGCGGCGATCGACGCGGAGACGGTCCGGGTGGTGGCCCGGCGCGGCGCCCTGCGGATCGTGGAGAACCGGCAGGGCCTGGTCATGGCCGCGGCCGGGGTCGACGCGTCCAACACCCCTTCCGGGACCGTTCTGTTGCTGCCCGAGGACCCGGACGCCTCCGCCCGCGCCATCCGTGACGGACTGCGCGACGCCCTCGGCGTCGACGTCGGGGTCGTCGTCACCGACACGTTCGGCCGGCCCTGGCGCTCCGGGCTCACGGACGTCGCGATCGGCGCCGCCGGAGTGCGCGTGCTCGACGATCTGCGCGGCGGCACGGACGCGTACGGCAATCCGCTCAGCGCCACCGTCGTCGCCACGGCCGACGAACTCGCCGCCGCCGGCGACCTCGTCAAGGGCAAGGCCGCGGGGCTGCCCGTCGCGGTGGTGCGCGGGCTCGCGCACCTGGTCGCGCAGGGCGACGACGGCGAGGGAGCGCGGGCCATGGTCCGCGGCGCACGCGACGACATGTTCCGCCTCGGCACCTCGGAGGCGGTCCGGCAGGCCGTGACCCAGCGGCGCACGGTCCGGTCCTTCACGGACGAGCCCGTCGACGCCGGTGCCGTACGGCGGGCCGTGGCCGCTGCCGTGACGGCTCCGGCCCCGCACCACACGACACCGTGGCGGTTCGTCCTGCTGGAGTCGCAGGAGTCGCGGACCCGGCTGCTCGACGCCATGCGGGACGCGTGGATCGCCGACCTGCGGCGGGACGGCAAGAGCGAGGAGTCCATCGCCAAGCGGGTCCGGCGCGGGGACGTGCTGCGCGACGCCCCCTACCTCGTCGTCCCCTGCCTGGTCATGGATGGTTCGCACACGTACGGCGACACACGCAGGGACGGTGCCGAGCGGGAGATGTTCGTGGTCGCCACCGGTGCCGGCGTGCAGAACTTCCTGGTCGCGTTGGCCGGGGAGCGGCTGGGTTCGGCGTGGGTGTCGTCGACGATGTTCTGCCGGGACGTGGTCCGCGAGGTGCTGGATTTGCCGGCGGACTGGGACCCGATGGGAGCGGTGGCGGTCGGGCACGCGGCCGGGGAACCGCGTCCGCGGCCCGAGCGGGACGCGGACGTGTTCATCGAGGTGCGGTGACAGGAGCCGGGCGGCGCCTACGCTCGTAGGGCCACTCCCCACGGAACCCCAGGGACGTCATTCATGGCAGGACGGTTCGCACCGCGGCCCACGCGTACTTCGGTGCGCGGCGGGCACGTCGCCGTGCCCCCGGGTGTGCCGCGGCAGGCGACGGGGCCGGGGCGGGTACGCACCTGGGTGCCGGACGGGCCGCTGGAACTCGGCCTGGTCCTCGGGCCGTTGCGGCGCGGGCCCGGCGATCCGACGTTCCGGGCGGCACCGGACGGGTCGGTGTGGCGCACCAGTCTCACGCCGGCCGGTCCCGGGACGCTGAGGGTGTGCCCCTACGGCGGTGGAGTGCGCGGGGAGGCCTGGGGGCCCGGGGCCCAGTGGCTGCTGGAGGGGTTGCCGGAGTTGCTCGGGGCGGCGGACGATCCGTCGGCGTTCGTGCCGCGGCACCGGCTGCTGGCGGCGGCCCAACGCCGGCGGCCGGGGTTGCGGCTGACGCGGAGCGGGCTGGTGCTGGAGTCGCTGATCCCGTCGATCCTGGAGCAGAAGGTCACGACCGACGAGGCGTACCGGGCGTGGCGGCTGCTCGTGCGGAAGTTCGGGGAGCCGGCGCCGGGGCCCGCGCCCGCGCGGATGTACGTGATGCCGGAGCCGCGGACGTGGGCGCTGATTCCGTCGTGGGAATGGCACCGGGCCGGGGTCGACGACAAGCGGGCGTCGACGATCCTGCGTGCGGTGCGGGTCGCCGCGCGGCTGGAGCAGGCCGTGGGGATGGAGCCCGGGGCGGCCCGGGCGCGGCTGGAGCTGGTGCCGGGGGTCGGGCCGTGGACCTCCGCGGAGACGGTGCAGCGCAGTCATGGGGCGGCGGACGAGGTGACGGTGGGGGATCTGCATCTGCCCGGGATCGTGGGGTGGGCGCTGGCCGGGGACCGGGATGCGGACGATGCGGCGATGCTGGCGCTGCTGGAGCCGTATGCGGGGCAGCGGCATCGGGCGGCTCGGTTGATTCTGCTGAGCGGGAGGGTGCCGGCTCGGAGGGCGCCGAAGATGCCTCGGTGGGACATCGGGCAGTTGTGAGCTCTCGGTGTCGGGTGCTCGGCGTTTGTGCTGGGGGCGGGGGGTTTCGCAGCCCGGCGTAGCGGGGTCCCGCTGCGCCCACCCGTGCCGCCCTTAGCGGCACGATTGCCCGCAGCGGGGGGCGGGCGGACGGGCGGCGGCACGCATGCCCGCAGCCAGGGCGGAACGGGCCCGCAACGGGGGCGCGCGCATGCCCGCTGAGCGGGACGGGCGACAGCGCGGGCGGGCGGCGCGCATGCGCGGCTGGGCCGGTGCGCGTTCCTGCGGCTGGGTAGCGGGGTCCCGCCCCCTGCGATTTCTTTACTGGTCCGACGAGAAGCGGACCGCTCCTGCTGGGATGCGGGCGTCGCACCATATGCGGGCGCCCTCCAGGAGTTCGTTGTCGGGGCCTATCACCGCGCCGTCTCCTATGACCGTGCCGGTGAGGACCGAGCGTCGGCCCACACGGGCGCGGGTGCCGATCAGGGAGTCGGTGATGACCGCGCCCGGCAGGATGGTGCTGCCGAAGATCCGCGCGCCCTCGGCGACGAAGGCGCCCTCGCCCACCACCGTGCCGCCCGCCAGCTTCGCGTCGGACGCGACCCGGGCCGTGGGCAGGACCAGGCGGTCGCCGCAGCGGCCGGGGACGGCGGGCGAGGGTGCCCGGCCGAGTACCAGGTCCGCCGAGCCCCGGACGAAGGCCGCCGGGGTGCCCAGGTCCAGCCAGTACGTCGAGTCGACCATGCCCTGGAGGTGCGCGCCGGCCGAGAGGAGGCCGGGGAAGGTCTCCCGTTCCACCGACACCGGCCTGCCCAGTGGGATCGAGTCGATGACCGAGCGGCGGAAGACGTACGCCCCCGCGTTGATCTGGTCGGTGACGATCTCCTCGGGAGTCTGCGGCTTCTCCAGGAACGCCAGGACCCTGCCCGTGTCGTCGGTGGGGACCAGGCCGTAGGCGCGCGGGTCGGTGACCTTGGTGAGGTGCAGGGAGACGTCCGCGCCGGTCGTCTCGTGGGTGTCGACCAGGGCCCGGATGTCCAGGCCCGTCAGGATGTCGCCGTTGAAGATCAGGACCGGGTCGTCGGGGCCGGAGTGCAGCCTGGAGGCCACGTTGCGGATGGCGCCGCCCGTGCCGAGCGGCTCCTCCTCGGTGACGTACTCGAGGTGGAGTCCCAGCGCGGAGCCGTCACCGAAGTACGGCTCGAAGACCTCGGCCAGATAGGAGGTGGCCAGGACGATGTGCTCGACACCGGCCGCTCTCGCTCTCGCCAGCTGATGCGTGAGGAAGGGCACCCCGGCCGCCGGGACCATGGGCTTGGGCGTGTGCACCGTGAGCGGGCGCAGCCGGGTGCCCTTGCCGCCGACCAGGAGGATCGCTTCAGTCACGTGTCGTCTCTGCTTCCTGCCGGGACCGGCCGAACTGTCTTTCGGCCGGTCAGTGTATGCAGATCGTTCCGTGGCGCCTTCGTTGGCCGTGCGGCGTGCCGCCCGCTGCCCCCCGACGGCGGTGAACGTGTGCTCAGCGGCCCTGGTAGCCGGCCGCCTTGGAGCGGGCCGAGCCGAGCTTTCCGTAGAGCTTGCGTCCCGGGCACTCGGTCTTGAAGCCGTCCCGGTGCCCCGAGATCACATTCAGTCGAACCTTCTTGCCTTTTCCGTAGAGATTGCTGCCGGCCGACTTCAGGTATGTCTTTCCCTTCGGGTTCACCCGGTACAGCCCCAGCTTCCAGGCGGTCAGCCGGGCGATGGCCTTGACCGCGGATTTCGACGGCTTCTTGGTGCCGTAGGACCCGAGGACGGCGATCCCCATGCTGTTGCTGTTGAAACCCAGCGTGTGCGCGCCGAGGACGGGTTTCGCCACGCCCCCCGCGCGGCCCTCGTAGATCTTTCCGCACTTGTCGATGAGGAAGTTGTAGCCGATGTCCCGCCACCCCATGCTCTTGACGTGGTAGCGGTAGATACCGCGGATGAGTGACGGGACCTGCGAGCAGCGGTAGTTGTTGCCGCTGGCCGTGTGGTGCACGAAGGCCGCCTTGACCTTCTTCGTGTACCGGAGGCCGCTCTCCCGCAAGCCTTCGTTCGCACCCCAGCCGCGCCGCGTGACGATCCCCGGGCGCGGGCCGATGTACGGCTTCGCCTGCCGCTGCTGCTCCGTCAGCTTGACGGCGTCGAAGGCGCGGTACTCCTGCTCGGTCCCGGCGCGGCTCAGTGCCGCGATCTCGGTGGCGCCGAGGGGGGCGAGGTCGGAGTTGGCGGCGGAGGCCTCGGCGAGGGCGGAGGACTCGGCGTTCCGGGCGTCGGCGGCGCGGGGGCCCCCGACGCCGAGGGATGTGGTGTCGGCCTCGCCCGGGTCGACGAGTTCGAGGCGCAGGCCCGAGGGCAGCGGGAGCGCGGCGCGCAGGTCGCGGGCGTCCGGGGTGCGCGAGCGGGAGCCGGCCGCCTTGCCGCCAGACTCGGAGCTGACCCGGAGTTCCACGCCGTTGGAGTCGCCCACCCACAGCGGTGCGGTGGCGCCGCGGACCCGGCCCGAGGCCCTCTCGGGGGTGCCCGGGTCGGCGGCGTGGTCGGCGTTGTGGGTCTCCAGGTCCTGCCAGCCCGACCAGGTGCCGGTACCGGCGGCGCGGGTGCGGACCCGGACGCGGCCGTGCAGTTCGGCGTCGGGGTCGTCCCAGATGACGCCGACGAGGGAGAAGTGCCGTACGGCGCGACGGGACAGGCCCTGCTCGGTGGAGGGGGTGGCGCGGGTGCGGGTGAGGGGTTCGAGGGGGAGGGACTGGGTGCTGCCGGCGGCGTACGGTTCGGCCGCGCGCCGGTCGGCCGGGTTCATCGCCGGGGAACCCGCGGGGAGCGCAGGTCTCGCGGCTTCCGTGGCCGGCGCCGGTCTCGCCGACGCCGCGAGGGCGGGTGGGGTGAGGGGGAGGGCCAGAGCGGCCGCGCAGGTGACACCGATCGAGGAAGCAAGGAATCCACGCATGCCCCTGATCTTGGACATAGTCGTATAAGTCTGTCCATTTGGGAGTTGACGGACCATCGGTCGGGGTTCGGCCGAACCGGTGGCGGATCCGGGGCGCGGCGCTGGGCGGGCCGTTGGGCGGGGGCCGGTGCGTTGCGTACGCTTGCGCGGGTGAACGCCACCGATCGCACCCCTGCCGACCTGCTGGGTTCCGCGCTCGCCGCGGATCCGGGACGCCCCCTGGTGACCTTCTACGACGACGCCACGGGCGAGCGGGTCGAACTGTCCGTGGCCACCTTCGCCAATTGGGTGGCCAAGACCGCGAACCTCCTCCAGGACGAGCTGTCCGTCGAGCCCGGGGACCGGGTGGCGCTGCTGCTGCCCGCGCACTGGCAGACGGCGGTGTGGCTGCTGGCGTGTGCGTCGGTGGGCGTCGTCGCGGACGTGTCCGGGGAGGTCCGGGCGGCCGAGGTCGTGGTGAGCGGGCCGGACCGGCTGGAGGAGGCCCGGGCGTGCTCCGGTTCGCGGATCGCGATGGCGCTGCGGCCCCTCGGAGGGCGGTTCCCGCAGGTACCCGAGGGCTTCACCGACTACGCGGTGGAGGTGCCGGGGCAGGGCGACCGGTTCGTGCCGTACGCACCCGTGGATCCGGAGGGTCCCGCACTGATCGTGGCCGGGCGGGAGTTCAGCGGGGCCGAGGTCGTCGAGCGGGCCCGGGCCGAGGCGACCGGGCTCGGGCTGACCGGGCCCGGGTCGCGGATCCTGTCGGGGCTGCCGTACGACACGTGGGACGGCTTGAACGCCGGGCTGTTCGGGCCCCTGGCCACGGGGGGTTCCGTGGTGCTGTGCCGGCACCTGGAGCAGGCCGGGGACGGGGTGCTGGACAAGCGGGTGGACAGCGAACGGGTCACGGTGATACGGGGTGCTGGACAAGCGGGTGGACAGCGAACGGGTCACGGTGATCGCCCACGGCACGGCGGGCCGCTGACGCCGGGCGCCGCACAGCGGACACCGCCACCCCGCCCACGGCACGGCGGGCCGCTGACGCCGGGCGCCGCACAGCGGACACCGCCACCCCGCCCGCGGCACGGCGGGCCGGTTGTCCTGCCGCTCCCCCGTTCGGGCCATCCCCATCCGCCCCCCGGCCGCCATCCGCGCCATGGTCGTAGGAGCAGTGCGCGCGGGGCGTTCCCGGTTCAGGAGGGGTGGTTGCTGCCGTGGGCTACAGGGTCGGTCCGGGCGCGGGGGCGTCCGCCAGCGGGCGGGGGCTGGTGCGGCGGCGCCGACGGCGGTGGGTGCGCATCACGGCGTTCGGGGCCACGGCTCTCCTCGTGGCGGCCGGCGGGGCCGGCTGGGCCGTGTACGCGAAGCTCAGCGGGAACATCACGCCCGACGAGGCGGCCGCCGCAGAACTCGCGCGGTACGACAAGGAGCGGCCCACCTCTCTGGTCAAGGACGCCCGGAACATCCTGCTGATCGGTTCGGACTCGCGCGAGGGAACCGACAACGCCCGCTACGGGCGGGACTCCGGCACCGAGCGGTCCGACACCACGATCCTGCTGCACCTGTCCGCCGGCCGGGGCAGCGCCACCGCCGTCTCCCTCCCCCGGGACCTGATGGTGGACCTGCCGGGCTGCCGGCGCCCGGACGGGTCCCGCAGCGCGCCCCGGTTCGCCATGTTCAACCAGGCCTTCCAGCTGGGCGGTTCGGCCTGCACCATCCGGACCGTGGAGAAGCTGACCGACATCCGCGTCGACCACCACGTCGTCGTCGACTTCCACGGCTTCAAGGAGATGGTCGACGCGGTCGACGGCGTCGAGGTGTGCCTGCGGGAGCCGATCGACGACCGGGCCGCCAAGCTGCGGCTGCCCGCCGGGCACGTGACACTGAACGGCGAGCAGGCCCTCGGCTACGTCCGCGCCCGCAAGACCCTCGGCGACGGCAGCGACACCGAGCGGATGGAGCGGCAGCAGCGATTCCTCGGAGCACTGGTCAACAAGGTGCGCAGCAATGACGTCCTGCTGAATCCGGTGAAGCTGTATCCCGTGCTGGATGCCGCCACGTCGTCCCTCACCACCGACCCGGGACTGGCCAGCTTGCGCGGTTTGTACGATCTTGTGCGCGGCCTGCGCGACATCCCCATGGAACAAGTGCAATTCCTGACCGTCCCCCGGGAGTCGTATGCGTACGACGCCAATCGCGACCAACTCGTGGAGCCCGCGGCGGACCGGCTCTTCGAGCGGCTGCGTACGGACGCACCCCTGGTCGTGGAGGGGAACGGCCCGCCGGGTTCCGCCCCGCTGAGCCTCTCCGGCACGCCCGGCGGGTCGCACGGGGACGCACATCGGGGCTCTCGCCTCGGGCCCGCCGTCACCGTTTCTCCTCCACCGACGTATCGGGGGAACACGGCAGCCGAGGACACCTGCGGGTAAAGCGGGCACCAAGGCCACTCCAAGGCAAGGAACTCTCCACCCGGGAATAGGCGAATTGCCCGAGTGTGAGGAAGTGGCGTGGGTCACCGTCGTCGCCCGGCGCCGAATGGGCCGGTTAGTGTGAGCGATCCGGTGCGCCCGGCCCCGAGGAACGGTCCCGAGGTCGCGCACTGTGTGACCGAGACCCGGGCGCCTTGGAGGGGGAAGGCGCCGCGTCCCCCGACGGAGGAATCAGGCAACCGTGGACGCGCAAGGCCGTGGGCGGGCGGACGACATGGACCCCGCAGATCAGTGGGTGCTCAACCCGAACACCGGCGAGTACGAACTGCGCCTTGGGCATTCGGCGCCGCAGGCGGGCGTCCCCTCACCTCGCAGGCCCCGGTCCTCCGATGCGCCTCCGTCCGGGCGCGGCCGCACGGAGGCCCGCGGACGTACTCAGACGCCCGGGCGGTCACGGCCCGAGACGCCCGGCCGCGCGGTGCCGCCGCCGCGCAGGCGCCGCGGGGCGCCGGAGGAGCCGCTGCCGGGGCGGCGCGGACGACGCCCGGCGAAGAAGGCCTCGAAGAGCAGGAAGGTCCTGCTGTGGACCGGCGGCACGATGGCGTTCGTGCTGGTCGCCGGCGCGGGTGCCGCCTACTTCTACATCGAGCACCTGAACAACAACATCGCGTCCGTCTCCGACGACGGGGCGAGCACCGGTGGCTTCAGCAAGGACAAGGCGATCAACATCCTGCTGATCGGCACCGACAAGCGCACCGGCAAGGGCAACGCCGACTACGGCGACGCGGGCAGTGTCGGGCACGCCGACACCACGATCCTGCTGCACGTCTCCAAGGACCGTTCGAACGCGACCGCGCTGAGCATCCCGCGTGACCTGATCACGGACATCCCCGACTGCCCGACGACGCAGGAGGACGGCACGCAGAAGATCATCCCCGGCACACGGCAGGTCCGCTTCAACACGAGTCTCGGCCAGGACGGCCGTACGCCCAGCTGCACGATGCGGACCGTGACCGAGCTGACCGGGGTCAAGCCGGACAACTTCATGGTCGCGGACTTCAACGCGGTCAAGACGCTGACCAGCGCGGTGGGCGGGGTCGAGGTCTGTGTGGGCAAGGACCTCGACGACCCGGACTCGCACCTGAAGCTGTCCAAGGGCATGCACACCATCGAGGGCGAGCAGGCGCTGGCCTTCGTGCGCACCCGGCACGCCGTCGGTTTCGGCGGGGACCTGAGCCGGATCGGGCTGCAGCAGCAGTTCCTGAGCGCGCTGATGCGCAAGCTGAAGTCCAACGACACCCTCACCAGCCCGTCGAAGATGCTCGACCTGGCCGAGGCGGGCACCAAGGCGCTGACTGTCGACTCGCAGCTGGACAGCATCGGCAAGCTCAAGGACCTCGGGCTGGAGCTGGGCAAGCTCAACACCAAGAACCTGACGTTCACCACCACGCCGGTGATCGACAACCCGGCGGAGAAGGTCAAGGCCACCGTCGTCCTGAACGAGTCGACGGCCCCGCAGGTCTTCGACATGATCAGGAACGACGTCTCCTTCACCGCCGTCAAGGAGCAGAAGAAGAAGGAGGCCGCCGCGGTCGCCGCCCGCCTGAAGGGCACCAAGGCACCGGCCTCCGAGGTCCGGGTGCGGATCCTCAACGGCGGTGCCGTCGCCGGCAGCGCCCAGGAGACCCTCAGCTGGCTGCAGAACGAG
Organism: Streptomyces tibetensis; assembly: GCF_007655005.1. Classification (GTDB taxonomy): domain Bacteria; phylum Actinomycetota; class Actinomycetes; order Streptomycetales; family Streptomycetaceae; genus Streptomyces; species Streptomyces tibetensis. The sequence goes on along the minus strand of NZ_SZVW01000007.1, from coordinate 319,395 downwards.
GAGGGCGTGACCAAGTCCGAGAACGCGGGCAACGCGCCCGCCGCACTGGCGAAGACGACTCTCGAGTACGCGCCCGATCAGGCCGACCAGGCCCGCCGCCTCGCCGACCTCATGGGTCTGTCCGGGTCCGCGATGAAGCCGGGCAAGAGCGTGACCAACGACCAGGGGCTGCCCGCGATGACGCTGACCCTGGGCAAGGACTTCGAAGGGGCGGGGGTCTCCCTCACCGCACCCACAAAGGCACCGGAGGGGGTGCAGAAGTCCACCGCCGACAAGGTGGAGTGCGCCAAGTGACGTGAATGTCCTTCGCGTTCACCCAACTTCCTTCAAACAAATGGGCGGGATTGCCCAGTTGTGAGAACGTGCAATTTCTCACCCACGTCGCTTGACGCCGAAGTGTGCGGATAGTGTGTGCGATCCAGTGCTCTCACTCATGAGCTCCGTCCTGGGGAGTGCACTGCTTGACCAGCACCGTGCGCCTTCCGGGGGAGGGCGCCGCGTGGCCCGACGGAGGAACAGGCAACCGTGGACGCGCAAGGCCGTGGGCGGGCGGACGACGTCGATCCCGCAGACCAGTGGGTACTCAACCCGAACACCGGCGAATACGAACTGCGACTGGCCCCTTCCGCAGCGCAGTCGTCCGTTCCCGGGCCCCGTGGCTCCGGTGGCCGTAACCCGGCCGGGGCGGGCGGCGCGGCACGCGCCCGCCGGACCGAACCGGCCCGCCGGACCGAATCCGCCCGGCGTTCCGGGGCGGCGGCATCCGGCGGTGAGGCTCCCTCCCCGCGCAGACGCTCCGGCGCCCCGGCCGACGCGGCCGCGGGCCGGCGCGGGCACCGTCCGGCGCAGAAGAAGGGGAAGGGCAAGAAGGTCCTGATGTGGACCGGCGGCTCCCTGGCCTTCGTGCTCGTCGGGACGAGCGCGGCCGCGTACCTCTACTACGAGCACCTCAACAACAACATCACCTCCGTCTCCGACGACGGCGCCGGCACCGGCGGGTTCAGCAAGGACCGCGCGATCAACATCCTGCTGATCGGCACCGACAAGCGCACCGGCAAGGGCAACGGCGGCTACGGCGACAAAGAGAGCGCCGGGCACGCGGACACCACGCTCGTGCTGCACGTCTCCAAGGACCGCACGAACGCGACCGCGCTGAGCATCCCGCGTGACCTGATCACCGACATCCCGGACTGCCCGACGACGCAGGAGGACGGCTCGGAGAAGATCATCCCGGGCAAGCAGCGCACCCGCTTCAACAACAGCCTGGGGCAGGAGGAGCGGACGCCGAGCTGCACCATGCGCACGATCACCGAGCTCACCGGGCTGAAGATGGACCACTTCATGGTGGCCGACTTCAACGCGGTCAAGACGCTGTCCAGCGCGGTGGGCGGGGTCAAGGTCTGTCTGGCCAAGGACATCAAGGACCCCGACTCCAAGCTCGACCTGCCCAAGGGCGAGCACTTGATCGAGGGCGAGGAGGCACTGGCCTTCGTCCGGACCCGGCACTCCGTGGGCTTCGGCGGTGACCTGAGCCGGATCGAACTGCAACAGCAGTTCCTGAGCTCGATGATGCGCAGCCTGAAGTCCAACGACACCCTGGGCGACCCGTCCAAGATGATCAAGCTGGCCGAGGCGGGCACCGAGGCACTGACCGTCGACTCGCGGATCAGCACGATCAAGAAACTGGCCGATCTCGGGGCGGAGCTCGGCAAGTTCGACACGAAGAACCTCACGTTCGCGACCGTGCCCGTCGACGACAACCCCGCGGAGAAGGTCAAGGCCACGGTGGTCCTGAAGGAGCCTCAGGCCCAGCAGCTGTTCGCGATGGTCCGCGACGACGTGTCGCTGACCGCGGTGAAGCAGGAGAAGAAGAAGGAGAAGGCCGCCGAGGCCGCCCGGCTGAAGGGCACCAAGGCACCGGCCTCCGAAGTGCGGGTGCGGATCCTCAACGGCGGTGCCGTCGCCGGCAGCGCCCAGGAGACCCTCAGCTGGCTGCAGGTCCAGGAGGGCGTGACCAAGTCCGAGAACGCGGGCAACGCCGAACAGCCGCTGGCCAGGACCACGCTGGAGTACGGGCCCGACGAGGCGGACCAGGCGCGCCGGCTCGCCGAGATCATGGGCCTGTCCGGGGCCGCCCTCAAGCCGGGCAAGAGCGTGACCAACTCCCAGGGCCTGCCGGCGATGACGCTGACCCTGGGCAAGGACTTCGAGGGCGCGGGCGTTCCCCTCACCACTCCGGCGAAGGTGCCGGACGAGGTGCAGAAGGCCACGGCCGACAAGGTCGAGTGCGCGAAGTGACCTGACCGTCCCTTCCTGCGTCTAACAGGTGGACGGAGCAAGCCCGGACGAATCGGCCGGGTGTACATCCGACCGGGCATGTCAGAGGTCCAACCAGAAGCGGGGACGCCCGTGCTCCGGCGGAGCAGCGGGGGAACCCGTGGTCCGGACGGACACGGGTCGCCCGCGATCCGAACACGACGCGGGGCGGACCCGTGGGTCGGCCATTGGGGTGGGGAGGCAGGGGTATGGCGCAGAGTGACGTGCGTGCAGGCGGCACACGGCACGATTCGGGCGGCCCGGCCCAGGACAAGCGTCCGGGGACGGCGGCGCCCGCCGCGGGCGGGGGCGAGGGGGGCAGAGGCGGCCGCGGTCGTCGGCGTGGCCGGCGGCGCGGCGGCGGACGCCGGATATTGCGCTGGTCCGCGATCGTGCTGTCGGTCCTGATACTCGGGACGGCCGGCGCCGGATACCTCTACTACCGCCATCTCAACGGCAACATCGACAAGGGCAAGCGCAACAGCGGCGAGTCCGACGTCACGAAGACCGGCCCCAACGCGGCGGGCCAGACGCCGCTCAACATCCTGCTCATCGGCTCCGACAGCCGGAACTCGGCGGAGAACGTCAAGCTCGGCGGCGGCAGGGACAACGTCGGCAGCAAGCCCCTGGCGGATGTGCAGATGCTCCTGCACGTCTCGGCGGACCGCGAGAGCGCGTCCGTGGTGAGCATCCCGCGGGACACCCGGGTGGACATCCCCAAGTGCGTCGACCCCGACACCGGGGAGAAGTACCCGGCGAAGAACACGATCATCAACGAGACGCTCCAGCGCGGCGGCCCGGGCTGCACCCTCGCCACCTGGCAGAACCTGACCGGTGTGTACATCGACCACTGGATGATGGTCGACTTCGCCGGAGTGGTGGACATGGCGGACGCCATCGGCGGAGTCCCGGTCTGCGTCAACCAGAACGTGTGGGACCGGCCGCTGTCCGGCCAGCGCGGCGGCTCCGGACTGAAGCTGACGGCCGGCACGCACAAGGTGCAGGGCAAGGAGGCGCTGCAGTGGCTGCGCACCCGCCACGCCTGGGGCAGTGACCCGCTGCGCGCCAAGGCACAGCACATGTACATGAACGCGATGATCCGGACGCTGAAGCAGCAGAACGTCTTCACCGACACCGGCCGCCTGATGGGCCTGGCCGAGGCGGGCACGAAGGCGCTGAAGGTGTCCGAGGAGATCGGCACGGTCAAGGAGCTGTACGACGTCGGCATGCAGCTCAAGTCGGTCCCGACGAACCGCATCACGATGACGACGATGCCGTGGCTGGAGGACCCCCTGGACCGCAACCACCTGGTGCCCAAGCCGGAGGACGCCGACAAGCTGTGGGCGATGCTCCGCGACGACGTCTCCTTCGACAAGAGCGGCAAGGCGCGCACGGCGGCCGCGGACGCGGGCCCGTCCCCGGCTTCGGTGAAGGCCACCGGGCCCGCCGCCGCGCCGGCCGCGGGGCTGTCGGTCTCCGTCGTCAACGGCACGGCCGATGACGAGCAGGCCGCCGTTCCCCAGCGGGCCGCCGCGATCGTGGCGGCGCTGCAGCGGGAGGGCTTCACCCAAGCCGTCGCCTCGAGCGGGCAGGACCCGCAGGCGCGGACCCGGGTGACGTACCCGAAGAGCACGGGCGAGCAGGGCCGGGCCAACGCGCTGTCGGTGGCGAAGGCGGTCGGCGTCCCGAGCAGTCAGGTGCGGGCCACGGACGACGTGACCACGACGCTGACCGTCGGCAGCGACTGGCGGGAGGGCACGACCTACCCGAAGCAGAAGGCGCCCGAGGCGGGCGACCTGCCCGACTCCGCGGACGCGCTGACCGCGGACAAGACGGAGTGCATGGACGTGTACAAGCCCTATCGGTGGTGACCGGCTGCGCGGCATGAGGGAGCGGGGCCCACCGTCCGGGAGGACGGCGGGCCCCGCTTCGTATCCGGGGGCGGGTCAGCGGCGCAGTGCCTCCGCCGGACTCCAGCGCCGAGTCGCTCGTGCTGTTCGGCCCGCGGGAAGGCCACAACGCTCAGGCGAAGCAGAACGGCAAGGCCATCCCCAAGGGGGGTGCCGGGGCCAATCCCTGCGCGACCTCGCCTCCAAGGGCCCAAGTCCACCCGGACCAGGAGGAGTTCGCCCCGTGTCGGGTCAGCTCGCGGCGGCGTCGGCGCGCACCGCGGGGCGCCGGGAGGCGATGACCTTCCTCGCCAGCGCCCGCGGGCTGGTCAGGAAGCCCCAGCCCCACGACATGTGCATGGTGGCCAGCGCCACGGGGATCTGCAGCCGCGCTTTCAGCGGCAGGCCCTTGCCCGCCGGGACCGAGCCGAGCAGGATCGCCGCGAGATAACCGCCGGGCACCACGAAGCCCCACGGCGTCAGCAGGGCGCCCACCAGGATCCCGGCCCCGATCGCGCACACGGCGGTCGGCGGGGCGAGGTAGCGCAGGTTGATCGAGCCCTCGTGGAAGCGGGCGACCACGTGCCGCCAGCGGCCGTAGTCCTTGTACTGCTTGGCGAGCGCCTTCACGCTCGGCCGCGGCCGGTACGACACCTTCAGCTCGGGCGAGAACCAGACGAGGCCGCCCGCCTCACGGATGCGGAAGTTCAGCTCCCAGTCCTGGGCGCGGATGAACTCCACGTTGTAGCCGCCCTGCTGTTCCAGCGCCTCGCGCCGGAACACCCCCAGGTAGACCGTCTCGGCCGGCCCCGCCTGGCCACCGGTGTGGAAGGCGGCGTTGCCGACCCCTATCTTCGAGGTCATCGCGGCGGCGACCGCGTGCTCCCAGTCGTTCTCGCCCTCGGCGTGCATGATGCCGCCGACGTTCTGCGCGCCGGTCTCCTCCAGGAGCCGTACCGCGGTCGCGATGTAGTTCGGCGAGAGCATGCCGTGCCCGTCGACGCGGACGACGATCGGATGCCGGGAGGCGTTGATCGCCGCGTTCAGCGCCGCGGGCGTACGGCCGGTGGGGTTGGGGACGGTGTGGACACGCGCGTCTTCGGCCACGAGCTCGGCGGCGATCTCGTCCGTGCGGTCCGTGGACGGACCGAGGGCGATCACGACCTCCATCTCGCCGGCGTACTCCTGCGCGAGGATCGCTTGGACTGCTCCCCGCAGATGCCGTTCCTCGTTGAGGACGGGCATGATCACGGAAACGGCGGGGTGGCGCACGTCGGGATTGGCGTTCATAGGGGGGTCACGTTACCGCGAACGGGGGACACCGGTGCGCGCCGCCGGGGCGGTACCGCGGGCCGCAGATCGTATCGGCCTACGGTTTCACAGATCCCACGTACGGCCGTCGTCCGGAGGTGTTCCCATGCCCACGCCGCCGCGGTCCTCCCGGTCCACCGCCGGCCCTCAGCGCCGCCCGCAGCCCCCCGTCCCCCGCCGCGCTCCGCGCAGGCCCGCACCGCCCGCGCGCAAGCCGCGCTGGGCCTTGCGGGCGGCCACCACGTTGTCCGTGGTGGTCCTCGCCTCCGCCGGCATCGGGCACGCGGTGATGACCAGCCTGGATGCGGACATCGCCCGGGTCGACCCCTTCAAGGACATGAAGAACCGTCCGCAGGCGGGCCACGGCATGAACCTGCTGCTCGTCGGCACCGACGGCCGGGAGAAGATCGGCCGGGAGGAGCGCCGCACGTACCGGCTGGGCGGTGCGCCCTGCCACTGCACCGACACGATCATGATCGTGCACATCTCGGAGAACCGGGACCGGGCCAGCGTGGTGAGCCTGCCGCGCGACTCGTACGCGGTGACGCCGGCGCATGTCGACCGTACGACCGGCAAGCGGCACGACGGACACCCCCTGAAGCTGAACGCCGCGTACGCCGAGGGCGGGCCGCAGCTGACCGTGCGCACCGTCGAGGACATGACCAAGGTGAAGATCGACCACTACCTGGAGGTCGACTTCACCAGCTTCATGAAGACGGTGGACGTGGTCGGGGGCGTGCAGATCTGCACGGCCGACCCGCTGCACGACAGCTACACCGGGCTGAACCTCCCGGCCGGCCGGCACACGCTCCGGGGCGGGCAGGCGCTCCAGTTCGTGCGCGCCCGCCATGTCGACGGAGCCTCCGACCTGGGCCGCATGAAGCGGCAGCAGCGCTTCATGGCGGCGCTCGTGGAGCGGCTCACCTCGTCCGGGATCCTCCTCAACCCGCTGAAGTTCCGGGACGTGACGCGGGCGGTGCTGGGCTCGGTACGGGCCGACAAGGGCTTCGGCACGGACGAGATGCTGGACCTGGGCCGCGCCATGCGGAACTTCTCCCCCTCCTCCTCCGAGTTCACCACCGTCCCGGTCGGGCAGATGGGGTTCTTCGTGCAGGGCGTCGGCTCTACGCTGAAGTGGGACCCCGTGAAGGCGGAGCGCCTCTTCCAAGCCCTGCGCAAGGACCGGCCGCTGTCGGTGCACCGGCCGCGCGGCGCCGCCCGGGTCGTCCCGGTCGCCCCGCAGCAGATCCGCGTCCAGGTGGAGAACGGCACCCGCACGCCCGGCCTCGGCCGCAGGGTGGACGCGGCCCTGGCGGCGACGGGCTTCCGCACGACCCGCGCGCCCGTGAACGCCGCCACGCTCGACGTGAAGCGCACGGTGGTCGCCTACGACCCCGGCTGGGACCGCTCGGCCAAGTCCCTCGCGGCCGCCCTGCCGGGCAGCGAGCTGCGCGCGGTCCCGGGCCTGGGCGCGACCCTGAAGGTGATCGCGGGCCAGGACTTCGAACGCGTCCGCAAGGTGCGGGCCGAGGATCCGGGACAGGGCGAGGTCGGGGTGGTCCGGGGGGACGAGGTGGCGTGCGGTTAGGGCCTGTCGTCCTGCCCTGGAGCCTGGCGCTCGGCCCGGGAGAGTCCGGCCGTCGGACCTCGAGCCTGTCGCACCCGGGCTCGCGGACCCAAGGGCCGAACGACAGGCTCCGAGGGCGAGCGCCGGACTCGGGTCAGTCCTCGAAGCCCTCCGCCGCGCGCTTCTCGCGCAGGTCCATGATCGCTCGGCGGCGGGCCAGGCGGTGGGTGCGGCGGATCTGGGCCTCCTGGTAGCGGCGCTTGTCGCGCTCCGTCTCCGGGAGGACCGGCGGGACCCGGCGGGGCCTGCCATCGGCGTCGACGGCGGCGAAGACTAGGTAGGCGGAGCCGACCTGGGTGGCCGGGTCGGACTCGTTCCAGCGTTCGGCCAGGACCCGGACCCCGACCTCCATGGACGTCCGGCCGGTCCAGTTGACCTGCGCCTTGACGTGCACCAGGTCACCGACGCGGACCGGCTCCAGGAACACCATCTCGTCCATGGACGCGGTGACCGCCGGCCCGCCGGAGTGCCGTCCGGCCACGGCCCCCGCCGCGTCGTCGACCAGCTTCATGATCACCCCACCGTGCACGGTCCCCAGAAGGTTCGTGTCGTTGTGGGTCATGATGTGGCTGAGGGTGGTGCGGGACGCCGAAGTCGGCTTGCCCGGGATATCCGGACTGCCGGACTCCGCAGCTGGGGCCAGGTCTGTCATGGCCTCTACCTTAAGCCGAGGCTGTGCGTGGGGGTTTTGTGTCAGCTTCGCCACAGCCGTGCTCTGATTTTCCGACGACTCTTGTATGGCGCACTACGGGGACCTGCACACTGGGGCGCATGAATGACTGGCCCGAGGGATCCTCCGGTGACAACCGCGGCAACCGCTTCGGACGCGGCAGCTCGAGCGCACGGCCCGAGAGCGCCCGCGTCATGCGGCAGGTCCGCCGCGGCCCGGCGGCATCGCCCGGGCAGGCGGGACACGGCGGCGCCCCGCCGTACGGCGGCGGCGTACCGCAGCAGCCGTCCTACGTGGACGGCGGCGGCTACGGCCCCGGTGACGGCTACGACAGCGGGTACAACACCGGCCATGTCTACGGCTCCCCCGGCGGCAGAGGCCCCGGCGGCCCGGGCGACGGCGGGTACGAGCCGCGTCCCGCGCCGAACTGGCGCCGCCGTATCAAGGTGACGGCCATCACGCTGGTGACGCTGCTGGTCGTGACGAGCGTCGGCACGTACTTCTGGGCCGACTCCAAGCTCAACCGCGAGGTCGACCTGTCGAAGGTCATCGACCGGCCGGAGGCGGGCGAGGGCACGAACTACCTGATCGTCGGTTCCGACAGCCGCAAGGGCATGTCGGCCGAGGAGAAGAAGAAGCTGCACACCGGGTCCGCCGAGGGCAAGCGCACCGACTCGATGATGATCCTGCACACCGGCGACGGCGCCCCGACGCTGGTCTCGCTGCCCCGCGACTCGAACGTCACCATCCCGTCGTTCAAGGGCTCCGACTCCGGCAAGCTCTACCCGGCCACGGGCCGCCAGACCAAGCTGAACGCGGCCTACGCCGAGGACGGCCCGGAGCTGCTGGTCCGCACGGTGGAGGCCAACACGGGCCTGCACATCGACCACTACGTGGAGATCGGCTTCGCCGGCTTCGCGAACATCGTGGACGCGGTCGGCGGCGTCGAGATGGACATCCCGCAGGACATCAAGGACACCAAGTCCGGCGCGGACCTCAAGAAGGGCAAGCAGACGCTGAACGGCGAGCAGGCCCTCGCCTTCGTCCGCACCCGCTACGCGCTCGCCGGCTCCGACCTGGACCGTACGAAGAACCAGCAGAAGTTCCTCTCGGCCCTGGCCAACCAGGTCGCCACCCCGGGCACGGTCCTGAACCCCTTCAAGCTGTACCCGACCATGAGCGCCGGTCTCGACACCCTCGTGGTCGACAAGGACATGGGCCTGTTCGACCTGGCGGACATGTTCTGGGCGATGAAGGGTGTCAGCGGCGGCGAGGGCAGGTCGATGAACATGCCGATCGCCGGCAACACCCCCAACGGCAACCTCCAGTGGAACACCGCGAAGGTGAAGACGCTGGTGAACGAGCTGAAGAACGACGAGACGGTCACCGTCTCCGGCAACTGAGCGGGCAGGCGAGGCGAAGGGGGCACCCGGGTGGGTGCCCCCTTCGCCGTGAGGCGGTTCTCACATCGAGGCGCCCGACATCGAGCGGCACGACTCGGCGCAGCGGCGACAGGCCTCGGCGCAGCGCATCATCTGCGCGTCCTCCGGCATGGACATACACGCCTCGGCGCACATGTCACAGGCCCGGGCGCACATCGCGCACATCTCGGCCATGAGCGGCGAGCGGCGCATCATCATGTCGGCGCACATGCGCGTCATCTCGGCGCAGTCCATGACCGCGCGCATGATCTGCATCTGGGCCGGGCCGCCCATCTGAAGGCAGGAGCTCATGGTCTCCTCGCACACGCTGTGGCAGGTCATGCAGGTCTGGACGCAGTCCTGCATCTCCTTGCTCAGCGGGGTGGTGGTGGCGGGCTGCTGGGTCATGACGTCCTCCCAGGGGATGGCGGGAGCCGCGGATCGGCGCCCGCACCTCTCGTCCTACGCCTGCGGCCCCATGAGCACCACAGGGCGGACCCTCCCGCGTGTGTGAAGCACGACTCAGCGGGCTCTGCGTGAAAGCGCCGACAGCGGCAAAAAGGGGTTGCAGGCGCGCCGGGGCCCGGCGCGGCAGGGCGGGGCGGCGCAACCGTGCAGGGGGGAGACCCACACATGACACAGCAGACGTACGACGAACCGCGGGCGCAGGAGCCGGAGGGCGAGCGGGAGGCGAGAGGACCGGAGGCGAGAGGGCCAAAGGATCAGAAACTGCGGTTGCGCAGACGGCTGGAGCGGTTGATCGGCATCGCCGCGACCGAGGGCAACGAGCTGGTGCCGCTGCGCAACGGCGACGAGATCTTCCCGGCGATGCTGGCCGCCATCCGGGCCGCCGAGCACACCGTCGACATGATGACGTTCGTGTACTGGCGCGGCGAGGTCGCCCACGAGTTCGCCGCGGCCCTGGCCGAGCGGGCCCGGGCGGGTGTCCGGGTGCGGCTGCTGCTGGACGGCTTCGGGGCCAAGGAGATAGAGCCGGACCTGCTGGACGCCATGGACGAGGCGGGCGTCCAGGTGGCCTGGTTCCGCAGGCCCACGCGCCTGTCACCGATGCGGCAGAACCACCGCTGCCACCGCAAGGTGCTGGTCACCGACGAGCACACGGCCTTCACCGGTGGCGTGGGCATCGCCGAGGAGTGGTGCGGCGACGCGCGCAACCCCGGCGAGTGGCGGGACACCCACGTCCGGGTCCGCGGGCCCGCCGTGGACGGCATCGCCGCGGCCTTCGCCCAGAACTGGGCCGAGTGTCACGACGACCTCTACGACCAGCACGACCGCTTCACCACCCAGGAGCAGCCGGGACAGGCCACGGTCCAGGTCGTACGGGGCTCGGCCTCCTTCGGCTGGCAGGACATGCAGACGATCCTGCGGGTCCTGATCACCTCGGCGCAGGAGCACCTGCGGCTGGCCACGGCCTACTTCGCTCCCGACGCCTACTTCGTCGACCTCCTGGCCGCGGCGGCCCGTCGCGGGGTCAGGGTCGAGATCCTGCTCCCCGGACCGCACACCGACCAGCGGGCGTGCCTGCTGGCCGGGCGGCAGCACTACCGGACGCTCGTCGACGCCGGTGTGGACGTGCGGGAGTACCAGCCGACGATGCTCCACACGAAGATCATGACGGTGGACGGGGTCTGCTCCCTCATCGGCTCCACGAACTTCAACCGCCGCTCCATGGAGCACGACGAGGAGGTCGTCCTGGCCGTCCTCGACGAGGACTTCACCGCGCGGCTCGACGCCGACTTCGAGGCCGACAGGAAGCGGAGCGAGCCGATCGACCTGGCCCGCTGGAAGCGGCGGCCCTTCACCGAGCGTCTGGCCGAGGCAGCGGTGACCCCGATCCGCCGCTTCCTGTGAGAACGCCGGGGGCCGGAACGTCCGGCCCCCGGAGGCGGGCTACGGCAGGTTGCGCGCCATGACGATGCGCTGGACCTGGTTCGTGCCTTCGTAGATCTGGGTGATCTTGGCGTCGCGCATCATGCGCTCCACCGGGTAGTCGCGCGTGTAGCCGTAGCCGCCGAGGAGCTGGACGGCGTCCGTGGTGACCTCCATCGCCACGTCCGAGGCGAAGCACTTGGCGGCGGCGCCGAGGTAGGTGAGGTCGGCGTCGACGCGCTGGGAGGCGGCGGCGGCCTGGTAGGTCAGGGCGCGGGCGGCCGAGATCTTCATGGCCATGTCGGCGAGCATGAACTGGATGCCCTGGAAGTCGGCGATCGCCTTGCCGAACTGCTTGCGCTCCTGGACGTAGCCCTTGGCGTAGTCGAGGGCGCCCTGGGCGATGCCGAGGGCCTGGGCGGCGATGGTGATGCGGGTGTGGTCGAGGGTCTTCATCGCCGTGGCGAAGCCGGTGCCCTCCTCGCCGATCATGCGGTCGGCGGGGATGCGGACGTTGTCGAGGTAGACCTCGCGGGTCGGGGAGCCCTTGATGCCGAGCTTCTTCTCCGGCGCGCCGAAGGAGACGCCCTCGTCCGACTTCTCGACGACGAAGGCCGAGATGCCCTTGGAGCGCTTGGCCGGGTCGGTGACGGCCATCACCGTGTAGTACTCGGACTCGCCGGCGTTGGTGATCCAGCGCTTCACGCCGTTGAGGATCCAGTGGTCGCCGTCGCGGACGGCCTTGGTCTTCATGCCGGCGGCGTCGGAACCGGCGTCCGGCTCGGACAGGCAGTAGGAGAACATGCCCTCGCCCTTGGCGAGCGGGGTCATGTACTTCTTCTTCAGGTCCTCGGAGCCGGAGAGGATCACCGGCAGGGAGCCCAGCTTGTTCACGGCCGGGATGAGGGAGGAGGAGGCGCACACGCGGGCGACCTCCTCGATCACTATGACGGTGGCCAGCGCGTCCGCGCCGGAGCCCCCGTACTCCTCGGGTACGTGCACGGCGTGCAGGTCGTTCGCGACCAGGGCCTTCAGGGCCTCGCGGGGGAAGCGGGCCTCCTCGTCCACCGCGGCGGCGTGCGGCGCGATCTTCGCCTCGGCCAGCGAGCGGACGGCGTCACGGAGCATGTCGTGCTCCTCGGACGGGCGGTACAGGTCGAAGTCAGCCGATCCGGCCAAGGTCTCTCACGCTCCAAAACGCTGCGATGCTGAAGCTAACTACCGTTAAGTAATCAAAAGTTTATGGGGTCGCCCACCCCAGTGATACGTGAGCTAGGCGACAGCGGAGAAGTTGCCCATGAGGGCGCGCCGCCATGCCCCGGATATGCTCGGGCGCGCACCGCATGCCGTAGACCCCTGGAGCACCCCATGGCCCTGAAGATCACCGTGATCGGCACCGGTTATCTCGGCGCGACACATGCGGCGGCCATGGCCGAACTGGGCTTCGAGGTTCTCGCCCTGGACGTCGTGCGCGAGAAGATCGAGAAGCTGGAGCGGGCCGAGGCCCCGATGTACGAGCCGGGCCTGGAGGAGCTGCTGCGCAAGCACGTGGCCGGCATCGAGGGCTCCAGCGGCCGGCTGCGCTTCACCCAGGACTGGGCCGAGGTCGGCGCGTTCGGCGATGTGCACTTCGTCTGTGTGAACACCCCGCAGCGGCACGGCGAGTACGCCTGCGACATGAGCTACGTCGACTCCGCGTTCGCCTCCCTCGCCCCGCATCTGCACGGTCCGGCGCTGGTCGTCGGCAAGTCGACCGTGCCGGTGGGCTCCGCGGACCGCCTCGCGGCCTACCTGGCCGCGCACGCGCCCGCCGGTGAGGACGCGGAGCTGGCGTGGAACCCGGAGTTCCTGCGCGAGGGCTTCGCCGTGGACGACACGCTGCACCCCGACCGTCTCGTGGTGGGCGTGCGCAGCGAGCGGGCCGAGAAGCTGCTGCGGGAGGTGTACGCGACGCCGATCGCCGAGGGTTCGCCGTTCGTGGTGACGGACTTCCCGACCTCGGAGCTGGTGAAGACCTCCGCGAACTCCTTCCTCGCCACCAAGATCTCGTTCATCAACGCGATGGCGGAGGTGTGCGAGGCCGCGGGCGGTGACGTGGCCAAGCTCGCGGAGGCCATCGGGTACGACGACCGGATCGGCAGGAAGTTCCTGCGGGCCGGGATCGGCTTCGGCGGTGGCTGTCTGCCGAAGGACATCCGGGCGTTCATGGCGCGCGCCGGTGAGCTGGGCGCGGACCAGGCGCTGACGTTCCTGCGGGAGATCGACTCGATCAACATGCGCCAGCGCGGGCAGATGGTGGAGCTGGCCCGGCAGGCGCTGGGCGGCGGGCCGTTCCTGGGCAAGCGGGTGGCGGTGCTGGGCGCGACCTTCAAGCCCGACTCGGACGACGTGCGGGACTCCCCCGCGCTCAACGTGGCCGGGCAGATCCACCTCCAGGGCGGCCAGGTCACGGTCTACGACCCGAAGGGCATGGACAACGCCCGCAGTGTGTTCCCGACCCTCGGCTACGCCGACTCGGCGCTGGACGCGGTGCGCGGCGCCGACATCGTGCTGCATCTGACGGAGTGGCGGGAGTTCCGGGAGCTGGACGCCGAGGCCCTGGGCGAGGTCGCGGCGGTCCGGGTCATCCTGGACGGGCGCAACGCCCTGGACCCGGAGCTGTGGCGCAAGGCCGGCTGGACGTACCGGGCGATGGGGCGGCCCAGGGCCTGAGCGCGTTGATACAGGCGATGGGGCGTCCCAGGGCCTGAGCGCGTAAGGCGTGATACAGGCGATGGGGCGTCCCAGGGCCTGAGCGCGTAAGGCGTCCACACAGGCGACGCCGGTTCGGCCGAGGCTCAGTCGGCCGAACCGGCGTCTTCGTGCATTCTGCCCCACCCGGACGTGCGGCGGGGCGGCCGGCGGGCTTCTGGGCGGAGCGGGCCGGGCGTGGCGACGCCGCGGAGCTCCGCCGGAGGCTTCTACGCCCCCTTGGCCCGGTAGCGGCGCATCTTCGCGCGGGCCCCGCAGACCTGCATGGAGCACCAGCGGCCACGTCCGGCCGGGCTGCGGTCGTAGTAGGCCCAGTGGCAGTCGGCTGCCTCGCAGGCCTTGAGGCGGGTCCAGGTGCCGGCGACCAGGGCCTCGGCGACGGCGGCGGCCACGCGTGCGTACAGGGAGCGGTCGTCGGCGGGTGCCAGGGCGGCCGAGCCGTCCGCCGCGTCGACGGTGACGAGGAGCGGGGCTTCGGCCAGGAGCGCGCCGAGCGGGGCGACCTCGCGGTGCGGCGGGTGGCCGGCGTGGGCGAGCAGGGTCGCGCGCAGGGACTCGCGCAGGGTGCGGGCCCGGTCGGTCTCGTCCGCGGTGATGCCGAGGCGCTCCCGGCCCTCGGGCGTGTCCAGCGCGTCGGCGCCGGACTCGATGTCCAGCGTGTTCACCAGGGCCTCGACCAGGGTCAGGCCGCCGGGCGCGGGCGATCTCTCCGTCATGGCTGGACCGTACCTCTCGCGAATTCCCTTGCGAGGTTACCGCCAATGGGGGAGCATGCAGTAACGGTTACTGGTTACCCGCTTCTGCGGGTAACGCCGACTTCGAGGAGGAAGTCATGGCTCTCGCCAAGCTGGGTGTCGTGGTCCTGGACTGTCCCGACCCGCACGCGCTGGCCGGTTTCTACGCCGAGGTGCTCGGGGGCACGCCGACGGTGGAGACCGACGGGGACGACGTGTGGGTCGACCTGAAGGTGCCGGGCGGCACACCGCTGGCCTTCCAGGCCGCTCCCGGACACGTACCGCCGCAGTGGCCGTCGTCCGACGGCTCGCAGCAGTTCCACCTCGACCTGGTGGTGGACGACCTGGACGAGGCCGAGAAGGGCGTGCTGGCCCTCGGCGCGAAGGCGCTGGACGCCGAGGACCGCAAGCGGTCCTTCCGGGTTTACGCCGATCCGGCCGGGCACCCGTTCTGCCTCTGCGCCTGCTGACCCCTGGAGGCCCCATGTCCGCCGTGGCACGTTTCCGTTCCGTGGTCCTCGACTGCCCCGACCCCCACGCGCTGGCCCGCTTCTACGCGCAGGTCGTCGGCGGTACGCCGGAGCGGGAGGACGACGACCCCGGCTGGGTGGTGCTGCGCGTCCCCGGTGGGCCCCGGCTCGCCTTCCAGCGCTCCCCGGGTTACACCGCGCCGGAGTGGCCGCGGGCCGACCGCAACGCCCAGCAGTTCCACCTGGACTTCGACGGCGGGGCCACCTGGGACGAGATCGACGCGGCCGAGGAGCGGGTGCTGGCGCTGGGCGCGCGGGTGCTGGACAAGGAGGACGACGGGAAGAAGGACTTCCGCGTCTACGCCGACCCGGTGGGACACCCGTTCTGCCTGTGCCGGATCGAGCACGACTAGGGCCTGACGGCTTCGGGCCGTACAGCGCGACTGATCCGGGCAGCGCGCCCGGTCTGCGAGCCCGCTACCCGTCCAGCTCCGAGATCGTCGCCGTCGACGGCTCCCGGCGTTGCTGGGCGGCGCGGGCCGTGAAGTCGGCGCCGCGCAGGACGCGCTGGACGTTGCCCCAGGTCAGCTGGGCCACATCGGCCTCCTCCCAGCCGCGCCGCAGCAGCTCGGCGACCAGTCGTGGATAGCAGGAGGTGTCGGCGAGCTCCTGCGGGTGGGCCGCCCCGGAGTCGTAGGTGCCGGACAGTCCGACGCAGTGAGCTCCGGCCACGTCCCGGATGTGGTCGAGGTGGTCGGCGACGTCGCGGACGGTGGGGCCCGCCTGCTCGGCGGTCAGCGGCACCAGGCACAGCCCCTTGGCCGCCCCCAGCTCCGCCAGCAGGTCGTCGGGGAGGTTGGCGGGGTGGGGGCGCAGGCTCCGGGCCGCCGAGCGGCTGCACAGAACAGGGGCCCGGGAGAGGCTCAGGGCCCGGCGCAGGGTCTGCGCGGAGGCGCCCGAGAGGTCCGCGATCACGCCGAGGCGGTTCATCTCGCGCACGACCTCCTCCCCGAACCGGGTCAGCCCCGCGTCACTCGCCCAGGACACCCCGGTCAGGGTGAGGACACGCAGGCCGAGCAGGTGCAGCTGGCGCAGGATGCCGAGCGAATCGCCCAGGGCCGCGGCACCGGCGGGGCCGAGCAGCACGGCGACGCGGCCGCAGTTGCGGGCGTCCGCGACCTGCCCGGCCGTGCAGGCCGGCCGCAGACCCTCCTCGCAGGTCCGCACGATGGTCTTCGCCAGGTCCAGGTGCTCCAGGGTGGCGCCGACGGCCCGGTCGCCGTCGAGGCCCTCGGGCAGGTGCAACGACCAGAACAGGGCGCCCACATGGCCGCTGCGCAGCCGGGGCACGTCCGTGTCGACGGTGCTCTCGCCGTCCTGAAGGTCGTACCAGGACAGGCGCTTGAGCGCCCAGGGCAGTCCGTTGTAGCCGTCGGCGACGGGGTGGGCGGCGAGGATGGCGCGGGCCCGGGTCATGGGCGCGTCGTCCGGGTCGGAGACCGGCTCGTAGGGCTCCGACGTGACAAGGCCCTCGTCGGGGTACGGCTCGGCCAGCTCGTCGAACTCGCCGGCGGCCGATGCGGCGGTGCGCAGGTCGTCCTGGAGATCTGCCATGGCGGCTCCGTACGGTCGTTCGTGAGGTACGGTCACCGTCGCACGGAGCGGGATGTGGTTCCTGGTGGGCGGGGCGTTCGGAGTACGGTGCCGGCCTCGCGCGCGGATGCCCTCAGGACAGCCGGGCGGCCTCGATCACCTCGTCCAGGGTGTCCCGCGAGCGGACGAGATCGGCGATCATCCGGTCGATGCGGGCCCGCTCGGCGGTGAGGTCGCCCACGAGCTCCGGGGTGGCGACGGCGGAGGGGCCGCCGTCGGTGTCCCGCATGCAGGGCAGCAACTGGACGATCTTCTCGCTGCCCAGTCCCGCCGCGAACAGCTCCTGGATCCGGATGACCCGGTCCACGGCCGCCTCCGGGTACTCCCGGTGCCCGCCCGGGGTGCGCTCGGCGAACAGCATCCCCCGCTTCTCGTAGTAGCGCAGCGACCGCTCGCTCACGCCGGTGCGCCGGGCCAGTTCACCGATCCGCACGTGCCACCCCCGGACTTGAATCTGACATGAGTGTCAGGTTCTAGCGTACCGGCATGACGTACTCGACAGCGCTCTTCGAACCGGCTCGGCTGCCCGGGCTGGACCTGCCCAGCCGTCTGGTGATGGCTCCGCTGACCAGGAACCGGGCCGAGGCCGACGGCACCGCGACCCCGCTCATGGCCACGTACTACGCCCAGCGGGCCTCGGCCGGGCTGATCATCGCCGAGGCCTCGACGCCGAATGCGGCCGGTCAGACGTACCCGAACATCACGGCCATCCACAGCCCGGCGCACGTGGCCGGCTGGCGGCGGGTCACCGATGCAGTGCGGGACGCGGGCGGGCGGATGTTCCTGCAGCTCCAGCACGGCGGCCGGGTCGGCCACCCCGCGACCAGCGGACTCACGCCGCTGGCGCCCTCGCCCGTCCCACTGCCCGAGACGATCCACACGCCACAGGGGCGCCTGCCGTCCGTCGTCCCCCGGGAGATGACCGCCGAGGACATCCGCACCACCGTCGCCGACTTCGCGAAGGCCGCGCGCAACGCCCTGGACGCCGGGTTCGAGGGGGTGGAGGTGCACTCCGCCAACGGCCATCTGCCGCACCAGTTCCTCGCCCGCAACACCAACCTCCGCACCGACGGCTACGGCGGCTCCGTCGCCGCCCGGATCCGGTTCACCGCCGAGGTGAGCGAGGCGGTGGCCGCCGAGATCGGTGCGGAGCGGACGGGGCTGCGGGTCTCCCCCGGCAACACCGTCAACGGCATCGCGGAGGGCGAGACCGACGAGCTCTACCCGGCGCTCGCCGAGCGGCTCGGCGGGCTGGGGCTCGCCTATCTGCACCTGGTGCACGCCGACCCGGACACGGCGGTGTTCCGGAACGTACGCACCGCCTGGCCGGGCGTGCTGATCGGCAATCCGGTACTGAAGGAGGTCTCCACGCAGGAGGTGCACCGGGCTTCCGGGGCGCTGCTGGCCGCCGGGGCCGACCTGATCGCGCTGGGCCGCCCCTTCCTCGCCAACCCCGACCTGGTGACGCGGCTGCGGACGGGCGCACCGCTGAACGCGATGCGCGAGGGCTCCTTCATGTACGTGGGCGGGGCGACCGGCTACACCGACTACCCCGCCCTCGACGCTCAGCCGGCGGGCGCGTCCAGCGACTCGATCGTGGCGTTGGACGGCGACCGCGTCGCCTGAAGACCCCGGGCGACGTCCTCCGCGGCGTCCAGGACCCGGACCGCGTTCTTCCAGGTCACCTTGGCCAGATCGGCCTTGGACCAGCCGCGGTCGAGCAGTTCCGCGAGGAGGTTCGGGTAGCCGGAGACGTCGGCGAGGCCGTCGGGGGTGAAGGCCGTGCCGTCGTAGTCGCCGCCGATGCCGAGGTGGTCGATGCCGGCGGCCTCGCGCATGTGGTCCAGGTGGTCGGCCACCGTCGACACCGTCGCGACCGGCCGCGGGTGCCGCTCCTCGAAGGCGCGGTGGACCTTCATGGCCTCCGCGGTGGTGTCGAGGTGGTGGAAGCCGTGGGCGCGCATGTTCTCGTCGGCCGCGGCCGTCCAGTCCACGGCCGCCTGGAGCACGAACTTCGGCACGAACGTCACCATCGCGATGCCGCCGTTGGCGGGCAGCCGCTCCAGGACGTCGTCCGGGATGTTGCGCGGGTGGTCGCACACCGCCCGTGAGGACGAGTGGGAGAAGATCACCGGGGCCGAGCTCGCGTCGAGCGCGTCCCGCATGGTCGTCGCCGCCACGTGGGACAGGTCGACGAGCATCCCGAGCCGGTTCATCTCCCGCACGACCTCACGGCCGAACGCGGTCAGGCCACCGGCCTTCGGCTCGTCGGTCGCGGAGTCCGCCCAGTCGACGTTGTCGTTGTGGGTGAGCGTGAGGTAGCGCACACCGAGCCCGTACAGGCCGCGCAGGGTGCCCAGGGAGTTGGCGATGGAGTGCCCGCCCTCCGCGCCCATGAGGGAGGCGATACGGCCCTCCCCGCGCGCGGCCTCCATGTCGGCGGCGGTGAGCGCGGGGCGCAGGTCCTCGGGGTGGCGGGTCAGCAGCTGCCGTACGCAGTCGATCTGTTCGAGGGTGGCGGCGACCGGGTCGGGCGCGTCCGTGCGGACGTACACCGACCAGTACTGGGCGCCGACCCCGCCCGCGCGCAGCCGGGGGATGTCGGTGTGCAGATGGGCGCTCTGGTCGGCGGCGATGTCGCGGGCGTCGAGGTCGTAGCGGACCTGCTCGCGCAGCGCCCAGGGCAGGTCGTTGTGGCCGTCGACGACCGGGAACTCGGCGAGGAGTTCCCGGGCTGCCTCCTGGGAGGTCATCGTCGTCACTTCCCCGCGCCGAAGCCGAAGCCGCCCGCGCCCTCGACCTTGGAGCGCAGGCGCTTGCCCTTCTCGGTGGCCTGGTCGTTCAGCTCCTGCTGGAACTCGCGCATGCGGGTGCGCAGGTCCTCGTCGTGCGCGGCGAGGATGCGGGCCGCCAGCAGACCGGCGTTGCGGGCACCGGCGACGGACACCGTGGCGACCGGGACACCGGCCGGCATCTGCACGATGGACAGCAGGCTGTCCATGCCGTCGAGGTACTTCAGCGGCACGGGCACGCCGATGACCGGCAGCGGGGTCACGGAGGCGAGCATGCCGGGCAGGTGGGCGGCGCCGCCCGCCCCGGCGATGATCACCTTGAGCCCGCGGGCGTCGGCCTGCTCGCCGTAGGCGACCATCTCGCGCGGCATGCGATGCGCGGAGACGACGTCGACCTCGTAGGCGATCTCGAACTCGTCGAGGGCCTTGGCGGCGGCCTCCATGACGGGCCAGTCGGAGTCCGACCCCATGACGATGCCAACAACAGGGCTCATTCGGTGATGGTGCCTCTCAGGTAGCCGGCTGCGTGACGGGCGCGCTCCAGCACGTCGTCCAGGTCGTCGCCGTAGGTGTTGACGTGTCCGACCTTGCGGCCGGGCTTCACGTCCTTGCCGTACATGTGGATCTTGAGCTGGGGGTCGCGGGCCATGCAGTGCAGGTACGCGGAGTACATGTCCGGGTAGTCGCCGCCGAGGACGTTGACCATGACCGTCCACGGGGCGCGCGGGCGCGGATCGCCGAGCGGGAGGTCCAGGACGGCCCGCACATGGTTGGCGAACTGGCTGGTGACGGCACCGTCCATCGACCAGTGACCGGAGTTGTGCGGGCGCATCGCGAGCTCGTTGACGAGGAGGCGTCCGTCGCGGGTCTGGAACAGCTCGACCGCGAGGTGGCCGACGACGCCGAGCTCCTTGGCGATGTTCAGCGCCATCTCGGAGGCCTCCAGGGCGAGGGCCTCGTCGAGGTCGGGCGCCGGGGCGATGACCGTGTCGCAGACGCCGCCCACCTGGCGGGACTCCACGACCGGGTAGGCGACGGCCTGGCCGTGCGGGGAGCGCACGACGTTGGCGGCGAGCTCGCGCAGGAAGTCGACCTTCTCCTCGGCGAGCACGGGGACCCCGGCCTTGAAGGGGTCTGCGGCCTCCTCGACCGAGTCGACGACCCATACGCCCTTGCCGTCGTAGCCGCCGCGGACGGTCTTGAGGACGACCGGGAATCCGTCGCCCTCGGCCGCGAAGGCGGCCACGTCCTGCGGATCGGAGACGATCCTGTGTCTGGGGCAGGGGACGCCGATCGCGTCGAGCTTCGCGCGCATCACCCCCTTGTCCTGGGCGTGCACGAGCGCGTCGGGGCCGGGGCGGACGGGGATGCCGTCCGCCTCCAGGGCCCTGAGGTGCTCGGTGGGTACGTGTTCGTGATCGAAGGTGATCACATCGCACCCCCGGGCGAACTCGCGCAGCGTGTCGAGGTCGCGATAGTCGCCGATGACGACATCGCTCACGACCTGCGCAGCGGAGTCCTGCGGGGTGTCACTGAGGAGCTTGAACCTGATGCCCAGCGGGATGCCCGCCTCGTGTGTCATACGAGCGAGCTGGCCACCGCCGACCATGCCGACTACCGGGAACGTCACGCCCCCAGGGTATCGGCCGCGCCAGGGTGGCCGGTTTCCTGTCCCTCCCCGGCCCCGCCCGGACCGTCTCCGGCCGCCCACCGGCATCCGCAGGAAGATCGCGCGGGAGGGTGGTTAGCATGGCTGGGTTGACGCCGACGAACGGACGGGGGCCTGTACGACCATGGGACATGGTGCCTCCCGGCTCCGACGGATCGTCCGCGAAGTCGCCAAGTTCGGCGCGGTGGGCGGTGCGGGGGTGCTGGTCAACCTCCTCGTCTTCAACCTGGTGCGGCACACCACCGACCTCCAGGTGGTCCGCGCGAGCGTGATCGCGACCGTCGTCGCGATCGTCTTCAACTACGTCGGCTTCCGCTACTTCACGTACCGCGACCGCGACAAGAGCCGCCGCACGCGTGAGATGACTCTCTTCCTGCTGTTCAGCGCGATCGGCCTGGTCATCGAGAACGGCGTCCTGTACGCGGCCACGTACGGCTTCGGCTGGAACACCCCGCTCCAGAACAACGTCTTCAAGTTCCTGGGCATCGGCATCGCGACCCTGTTCCGCTTCTGGTCCTACCGCTCCTGGGTCTTCCGCGCGCTGCCCGCCAGGGAGGCGGCACCGGCGTCGGCCCGGTCCGGGCCCGCCGACCCCGAGAAGACGAAGCAGCAGGTGCCGTAGCCCTTCGGAGCCCACGGCCCTAGCGGACCATCGGCTCCTCGGCGTCGTCCGCGAGCTTCTGCAGCGGGGTACGGGACAGGAACAGGCCGAAGACCGGCGGTTTGGTCTGGAGCATCTCCAGGCGGCCGCCGTCGGCCTCTGCCAGGTCGCGGGCGACCGCCAGGCCGATGCCCGTGGAGTTGCGGCCGCTGATCGCCCGTTCGAAGATGCGGGCGCCGAGATCGGCGGGGATGCCCGGGCCCTCGTCCGTGACCTCGATGACCGCCTGGTTGCCGGTGACGCGGGTGCGCAGGGCCACCGTGCCGCCGCCGTGCATGAGGGAGTTCTCGATCAGCGCGGCCAGGACCTGCGCGACCGCGCCGGGCGTGCCCACCGCGCGCAGATGCCGTTTGCCGGAGCTGACGATCGCCCGCCCCGCGCTGCGGTACGCCGGCCGCCACTCCGCGAGCTGCTGCTGGATGACCTCGTCGAGGTCGAAGGAGACGGCGGAGCCGGTGCGCGGATCGCGGGAGTTCGTCAGCAGCCGCTCCACGACGTCCGTGAGCCGCTCGACCTGCGTCAGCGCGATCGTCGCCTCCTCCTTCACCGTGTCCGGGTCGTCGGTGAGGGTGATCTCCTCCAGCCGCATCGACAGCGCCGTGAGGGGCGTGCGCAGCTGGTGGGAGGCGTCCGCGGCCAGCCGGCGTTCGGCGGTCAGCATGCGGGCGATGCGCTCGGCGGAGCCGTCCAGCACGTCCGCCACCCGGTCCAGCTCGGGCACCCCGTACCGCTTGTGCCGGGGCCGCGGATCGCCCGAGCCGAGCCGCTCGGCCGTCTCCGCGAGGTCGGTCAGCGGCGACGCCAGCCGGTTCGCCTGGCGGACGGCCAGCAGCACCGCGGCCACCACCGCCAGCAGCGCGACCAGCGCGATGATCAGCAGCGTCCGGCCGACCTCACGGGTCACCGAGGAGCGCGGTTCCTGGACGGTGACCGTCTCGCCCTCCTCGCCGGGCGCGGTCGCGGTGATGACGTCACCGTCCGGCCTGCTCCCGACCTCGATGGGCGACTCGCCGGGGATGCGGATCACCGCGTAGTAGCGGTTCTGGGTGACCTGCTCGCGCAGCACCTCCGCGTCGACCTGCTGCGCCCCGAAGAGCCTGCTGTCGACGATGCTGGCCAGCCGGACCGCCTCGGAGTCCACCCGCTCCTGGGCGCTGTTGCTGATCGTCCGGGTCTCGACGATGACGAGGGAGACGCCGAAGACGGCGATCACGACGAGCACCACGGCGAGCGTGGACTGGATCAATCGGCGACGCATGTCCTGTTACCCGAGCCCGCCTCGCGGCTCAGCTCTTCTCGAAACGGAAACCCACACCGCGCACGGTGGCGATGTAGCGGGGGTTGGCCGCGTCGTCGCCGAGCTTCTTGCGCAGCCAGGAGATGTGCATGTCGAGGGTCTTGGTCGACGACCACCAGGTCGTGTCCCAGACCTCCCGCATCAGCTGGTCGCGGGTGACGACCCGGCCCGCGTCGCGCACCAGGACCCGCAGCAGGTCGAACTCCTTGGCGGTGAGCTGGAGCTCCTCCTCGCCCATCCAGGCGCGGTGCGACTCGACGTCGATGCGCACGCCGTGCGTGGCGGGCGGCTGCTGCGGCTCGGAGACACCGCGACGGAGCAGGGCCCGCACCCGGGCGAGCAGCTCGGCGAGCCGGAAGGGCTTGGTGACGTAGTCGTCGGCGCCCGCGTCGAGCCCGACGACGGTGTCCACCTCGTCGGCCCGCGCGGTCAGGATGAGGATCGGGATGGCGTGGCCTTCGCCCCGCAGGCGACGGGCCACCTCCAGGCCGTCCATGCCGGGCAGACCGAGGTCGAGCACGACCAGATCGACGCCACCCTGCAGTCCGGCGTCGAGAGCGGTGGGTCCGTCCTCACGGACCTCGACCTCGTAGCCCTCCCGGCGCAGAGCACGGGCCAGCGGCTCCGAGATGGACGCATCGTCCTCGGCGAGCAGTACACGGGTCATGAGGTGATGGTAGACCTGCAACGCCCTGAGCTGGGGTGTGACCAGAACCCTTGATTCTTACCGTCGGCACGCGCGGCTCTTACGTGCCTGAGGTACGCGTAAGAACCTCGGCCCATGGGGTGCGATCCTGGTAAGGACCTTGGAAACGGTCGTGTGGTTCCCCCGACACCTGTGATCCGTGTCTCAAGTCCTTCCATATGGGGCGGTGTCCTGCCGTATGGTGAATCAACGCCTGTAGCACCATGGCGACCTTCAGAGGCCGTTTGCCCTGAGGGTCTCTTTTGTGTGCGGGCCGGTTTCCGCCGGCCCCCAACGTGAAACGACCTGTGGCCGGGCCTCGCAGTGCGGCGACGCGCGTAGAGGCGTGGATCCCGGTGGCGACCGCCCGCCGCTTCGTGACCCGGAGCGGACCCCCCGAAGGCGTCGGGTGGACGGCCGTACCCACCGGTGCCGGCATACCCCCACCGGGCGCACCACCGCTGCTGCGGGGCGCGTCCCGAGCAGCAAGGAACGACCATGGCGTCCAGCCTGACGAAGGACTCGGCCCGACCGGGCACCCCCGGTTCCGAGAAGACCTTCTTCGGCCACCCCCGCGGACTGGCCACTTTGTTCATGACCGAGATGTGGGAGCGGTTCAGCTTCTACGGCATGCGGGCCCTGCTCGTCGTCTACCTGCTCTCCGGCGGTCCGGACGCCAAGAAGGGCAGCATGGGCGGCGGTCTGGGCATGGACCTCGCCACGACGACGGCGATCTACTCGGTGTACCTGTCGATGGTGTACCTGCTCGCCATGCCGGGCGGCTGGCTCGGCGACCGCGTCTGGGGTCCGCGCAAGACGGTGGCGATCGCGGCCGTCACGATCATGGCCGGCCACCTGGTGCTGGCCCTGCCCGGCGGCCAGGCGCCCTTCTTCGCCGGTCTGGGCCTGGTCGCGCTCGGCTCCGGCCTGCTGAAGGCCAACATCTCCACGATGGTCGGCCACCTCTACGACGGCCCGGACGACCCGCGCCGTGACGGCGGCTTCACGATCTTCTACATGGGCATCAACATGGGTGCCTTCTTCGCGCCGCTGATCATCGGCACCGTCGGCCAGCAGGTCAGCTGGCACCTCGGCTTCGGCCTGGCCGCGGTCGGCATGGGCATCGGCCTCATCGCCTTCCTCCTCGGCACCCGCAACCTCAGCCCGCAGAGCAACGTCGTGCCCAAGCCGCTGGCGGCCGAGGAGCGCGCGTCGTGGCTGCGCAAGGGCCTGCTGTGGCTGATCGTCGCGACCGTCTTCTACGGCGCCGTCGCGTTCACCGGCCACTTCACCCTGAACTGGGCGATGATCCCGCTGACGGTCATCGGCCTGGTCATCCCGGCCGGCGTGCTGATCCGGATCAAGCGGGACAAGGAACTCAGCACGGTCGAGCAGTCGAAGATGACCGGCTACATCTGGTTCTTCGTCGCGGCCGCCGCGTTCTGGATGATCTACGACCAGGGCGGATCCACGGTTCAGGCGTTCGGCGAGACGAAGGCTTCCGGCTCGCTGCTCGGCTTCGACTTCCCGTCCTCCTGGTACCAGTCGCTGAACCCGGTGTTCATCATGGCGCTGGCCCCGGTCTTCGCCTGGTTCTGGCTGTGGCTGAACCGCAAGGGCAAGGAGCCGAGCACCGTCGCCAAGTTCGCCGCGGCGCTGTTCTTCATCGGTGTCTCGTTCTTCTTCTTCCTGCTGCCGCTGGGCATGGCCGGCGGCGACACGCTGGTCAGCCCGATGTGGCTGGTGGGCATCTACCTGATCCAGACCGTGGGTGAGCTGTGCCTCTCGCCGGTCGGCCTGTCCGTGACGACGAAGATGGCCCCGGCGAAGTACGCCAGCCAGATGATGGGCGTCTGGTTCCTCGCGGTCACGGCGGGTGACTCGGTGACGGGTCTGCTCTCCAACCCGGCCGTCGGCGGCGTGGACCTGAGCGGCACCGGTGCGGTCGCCGCGGAGGCGGTGCTCGCGGTGCTCGCCGGTCTCGCGGTGTACATGTACCGCAGGCAGGTCAAGTCCCTGATGGGCGACGTTCACTGATCGCCGCCGTCCGTCATCGGGAGAAGGGCCGTCACACCCCGGGTGTGACGGCCCTTCCTCATGTCCCGGTCCCCCTCGGCGGGTCGCCGTCCGGGGCGAACCAGGGCGTGGCGGAGGCCCGGCGGGGGGCCGGTAGCGGCAGACGGCGGGCCGGTGGGGCCGCGTGGCCCGGGCGGCGGGGCCGTGCGTGGTCGATCACGGCCAGTCCGCCGCGCACCAGCGCCGCCGGTACGACCAGGAGGACGAGGACCCAGAACAGGGTCACGCCCCAGGGGCGGTCCACGCCCCAGGGGTGTTCGGCGAGCACCTTGCCGCCGTACTTCAGCGACACGGTGTAGTCGCCGTGCGCCCCGGCGCCGAGTTCCACGGGCAGCTCTATGCGGGCCTTGTCGCCGGGCCGGATCGTGCCGCGCCAGCGCTGGTCCTGCCAGTGGGGGGCGTATACGCCGTGCGAGGTGCCGACCTGGAAGACCGGGTTCTTCACGGGGGACGTGCCGACGTTGCCGACCGTGACCACGAGGGTCCGGGCGGGCGGGGAACCGAACCAGGTGAGCAGGCCGCCGGAGCCGCGCAGCCGGGTGTCCGCGAGCAGGGACAGCCGTCCGCCGGCCGCTTCAGCGGGCAGCGGCTCGACCGTGTGCCCGGCGACCTGGAGGGCCGCGTCGGCCTCGGCCGCGGCTCCCGTCACGGTCGCCACGTGCACCACGCAGGGGCACGGCACGGGTGGCTCCACGACGGGCAGTTCGCGGCGGAAGCGCCCGTCGGCTCCGGTGGTGACGGCCCGGCCGTCGGTGTTGGCACAGGAGTTGGTGCCGCCGGTCACGCCCCGCCGCGGCTCGGCCTGCCCGCACACGAGCAGCGTCAGCAGGGCACGCGGCCGCCAGCCGCTGCCGCTGACCGTGACCGAACCGCCCGTGCCCGCCCGGGACTTGGACAGCTCCACGGTGGGCCGGTCCACCGCCCCGACGGACCCGGCACCCGCCAGGACCAGCAGCAGCGCCAGCAGCACCGGCAGTGACACATACGGAAGACGGACGGTGAACGGCATCGGCGGCTCCAGCGGTCGTACG
Source organism: Streptomyces tibetensis (assembly GCF_007655005.1). Lineage (GTDB taxonomy): Bacteria > Actinomycetota > Actinomycetes > Streptomycetales > Streptomycetaceae > Streptomyces > Streptomyces tibetensis. The sequence goes on along the minus strand of NZ_SZVW01000007.1, from coordinate 292,452 downwards.
GTGCCGGCGTAGGGGCCGCACCGAGCGGCATGCGGCCCTGCACTCGGCGGTGCGCCGGCCGGGAACGGCATCGGCGGCTCCCGCGGTCGTACGGTGCCGGCGTAGGGGCCGCACCGAGCGGCATGCGGCCCTGCACTCGGCGGTGCACCGGCCGGGAACGGCATCGGCGGCTCCAGCGGTCGTACGGTGCCGGCGTGGGGGCCGCACCGAGCGGCATGCGGTCCGGCCCTCGGCGGTACACCGGCCGGGAACGGCATCGGCGGCTCCAGCGGTCGTACGGTGCCGGCGTAGGGGCCGCACCGAGCGGCATGCGGCCCTGCGCTCGGCGGTGCACCGGCCGGGAACGGCATCGGCGGCCCCAGCGGTCGTACGGTGCCGGCGTAGGGGCCGCACCGAGCGGCATGCGGCCCTGCACTCGGCGGTGCACCGGCCGGGAGGGGCGCACGGTGGCGGTCGGCCCGTGCTTTTGGAGCGGTGCGCCCGCCAGGGGGCTCCCGTCAACGGCCCGCCCGTGCCCCCTGGTGGCGGCGTGTCAACCACAGGGCACCTGCCGCGCCGGCGAGCAGGACCGTGCCGCCGAGGGTGCCGAGGGCGACCGCCGAGTCCTCGGGCCCGGTCTGCGGCAGCCCGGCGCCGGTGTCGGGGCCGGAGCCGCCTCCCTGGGCGGAGCCGGTCGTGCCACCGCCCCCCGCGGCCTCGACGTCGAGGGTGAGGGACGGGCCAGGGTCGTTCGTCGGGGTGCAGGTGGTCGTCGTACCGAGCGCCTTGATGGTGAGCACACCAGCCGTGAAGGTGATCTCGCCGCTCTTCTTCGACCTGTACGTGCCGCTCAGGTCGCTGATCTTGATGGGTGTGTTGGCCGGGATCGCGGCGTCGTTGGCGGGGCCGGTCACCGACAGGGTGCCGCTGTCCGCACCGCCCAGGGCGATGGTGGCGCTCGGCGTCATCGCGCCCTTGCCCAGTTCGACCGGGCTGGAGGAGACGCCCTTCTGCCAGGACATGGTGATCCGGTAGCCGTTGCCGCTCTTGACGCCCTTGATGTCGATGGGAGAGACGGCACTCTTGTCGCCGATCGGCGTCTTGCACTGGTAGTTGACGTCGACGACCTCGGCCCGGGCGACGGGGGCGGCCATCCACACCGCCGAGCCGGCCAGGGCCGCGGCGGACGCGAGCGCGGCGGTTCGTTTCCGGTACGACACGGTGCCGCTCCCCTTCCTGTTCCTGACGGAGTATCAGATAGGGCCGTCAAGGTACGCCCGGGGCCTTGAGGAAGGAAGACACAGCGCCCGCCGGATCTGTGGGGATCCGGCGTGCGGCGAGTGACGTACGAGGGGATGCGCGGCGGGGATCCCGTGCGGGATGGCCGCCCGTTCGGACGCACCTCAGGGCGCCCCACCGGGGCCTGATATCAACACGAAAACCCGCTAACGGACAGAAATGCCCGCGATCGCACAGGCCCGCCCCCGGCGGTCGGTCGGCTACGCGCCGGGGCCGAACGCGCACTCCCCGCGATCAGGCCGGTGCGCCCAGTTCCGCCCACACCGTCTTGCCGGAGACTCCCGGCGTGCGGACGACACCCCAGTCGAGGCACAGGCGCTGGACGATGAACATGCCATGACCGCCCGGGCGACCCGCGCGGTGCGGGGTACGGGGTGCGGGCTGGCCGGTGCCCCGGTCGGCGATCTCGACGCGGATCACCTTGTTGTCACAGGAGATCCGCAAGTGGTCCGGCCCCTCGGCATGCAGGCAGGCGTTGGTCACCAGCTCGGAGACGACCAGCAGCACATCCTCGGCGGCGGCCCGCTGGTCGGCGGAGGCGGCGGGCAGCCAGCCCCACGCGTACAGCGCCTGGCGGGTGAAGTCGCGGGCCAGCGGAACGACGCCGCTCTCGTCGTCGAAGCTCAGCCGACGCACCTGTGGACCCCCCGGCGGCGCCGCGGCCCCGGACGGCGCTCCCGCGCCCTCGCCGGACGCACCGGTCGCCGCTACGCCACCCTCGGACGCCCCGGAAGCGCCGCTGGGCTCCGGCCCGCGGTCGCCCGGCGGGTAAGGCCGGGTGGTGCTCATCAGCGCTTCACCTCACCGATTCACCAGTTCACGATTCAAAAACTTCACTGCACAGCCAGTCACGACCCGGTCAGTCACGCAGTGCGTGGCACGTCGGCTTCGCGGCGCCGCCGCCGTCCGGGTTCCCAACAGGTTCAGGATGTCTCCTGCCCGGGGGGACGGGCTGAACACCCATGTATTCCGCACGAAAGACGTGACAGGGCTGGGACACCGGTCACAGAGGGGTCGCCGAGGCACCGCGCGCCGACGCACCGCCGGTCAGCCCGACTCGTCGGCCAGGGCCGCCTCGAGCGAGTCATGGACACTGAAGACCGCGTCCGCACCCGTGATCTCGAACACCCGCGCCACCACCGGCTGCATGCCGGCGAGCGAGACGCCACCACCGGCGGCCTCCGCCTTCAGCCGTGCCCCGAGGAGCACGTTGAGCCCCGTGGAGTCACAGAACTCCAGGCGTGCGCAATCGATGACCAGGCGCTTGAATCCCTTGGCGAGGCAGTCGTCGAGTGGCTCACGCAACAGATCGGCGGTGTGGTGATCCAACTCACCCGCCGGGGTCACGACGGCACTAGAGCCCTCTTCCCGCACCTCCACCAGAAGCCGGCCAGACTGTGCGCTGCCGACCGTCCCGCGGTCCATGCCGTCTCTCTCTCCCGACGTCGAGGTGGTTGCTGACGCCCTCGAACACTACGCCTTCCCCGCACGGTCCGACACCCGAACAACTACACACAAACGGACATATGACCACAGAACGCACTTGCGGTGGGCTCAGGAAAGCGGGTAGGCCTAGTAAGGACACGTACCCGACACGGCCGGCTTTGGAGGCGCCGCACACCGCAGTGCACCTAACGGCTCCGGCAGCCATATGCCGAGAACGATGGAGGACATCATGTCACCCCGGCTCGACGGATCGCGTACCCACAAAGCGACGTCGACACCCCCTCCGGACCATCTGGATCCCATCGAGCAGGCCGAGATGCTCGTCACACAGGACGGCCTCCTCGCCGGACTTCCGGACATCCCCCCGTACGGGGAAGTCGACGCGGTCGACGCCCGGGCGCTGTCCAAGACCCTCTTCCGGCGTCTGGAGACGCTGGAGGAAGGGACCCACGAGTACTCGTACGTCCGCAACACTCTCGTCGAACTGAACCTCGCGCTGGTCAAGTTCGCCGCCTCCCGGTTCCGCTCCCGCAGCGAGCCGATGGAGGACATCATCCAGGTCGGCACCATCGGCCTGATCAAGGCGATCGACCGCTTCGAGCTGTCCCGCGGTGTGGAGTTCCCCACGTTCGCGATGCCGACCATCGTCGGCGAGATCAAGCGCTTCTTCCGCGACACCTCGTGGTCCGTGCGCGTTCCGCGGCGGCTGCAGGAGCTGCGGCTCGACCTGGCCAAGGCCGGTGACGAGCTGGCCCAGAAGCTGGACCGCGCCCCGACGGTGACCGAGCTCGCCGAGCGCCTCGGCCTCTCCAACGACGAGGTCGTCGAGGGCATGGCCGCGTCGAACGCCTACACCGCCTCCTCGCTGGACGCCCAGCCGGAGGAGGACGACTCCGAGGGCGCGCTCGCGGACCGCATCGGCTACGAGGACCACGGACTCGAAGGCATCGAGTACGTCGAGTCGTTGAAGCCGCTGATAGCCGAACTCCCGCCGCGCGACCGGAAGATCCTGTCCCTGCGGTTCGTCGCGGGCATGACCCAGTCGGAGATCGGCGAAGAGCTCGGCATCTCGCAGATGCACGTCTCGCGTCTGCTGTCGCGGACGCTGGTGAAGCTGCGCAAGGGGCTGACCGTCGAGGAGTGATCCTCGACCCTGGTGTACGTGTCCCTCGGGGGCGGGCCGGACGGCCCGCCCCCGGGCGCGTGCCACCGGTGGCCGGCGGCGGCTTCAGGAGTTGAGGAACAGCGCGGCCGTCGGCAGCAGCGGGGCCGTCAGGCTCAGCAGCCAGTAGGTGTGCGGGGCGAGTGCCGTCCGGCGCCTCAGCGGCCTGTTGGCGAGCCACCAGATCAGGCCGTAGAGCGTGACGACGGGGACGACGATCACGAGCCAGAGGGCCATGCCGTCGTTCTCGGTGGGTTCCCGCACGGTCCAGCCGGCATCGGCGAGCGGCCAGTTCACCGCGAGGTACCAGAGCAGCCAGAACGGCACCACGCCCGGGATCCCGAGCAGCACGTTCACCACGAGTGGTACCGACCAGTGCTTCGCCAACCGTCCCCGTGCCATGGGTCCCCGCCCTCCGCCGATGCCGGTCGTCCTCCCGACGCGGCATCGCATTATCGCGGGGCCGGTGATCACACCACACGCTCCGCACCGCCACACCCTGCTGATCAGCGGCACGCCGGATCATCGCGGCCGGTGATCACACCACGCGCTCTCCGCACCGCCACACTCCGCTGACCAGCGGGACGCCGGGGCGGTAGGCCAGGTGGACATGGCTCGGGGCGTCGAGGAGCGTCAGGTCCGCGTACGCGCCCGGGGTGAGCCGGCCGACGTCGTCGCGCCGCAAGGCCGCCGCGCCGCCCGCGGTCGCCGACCACACGGCCTCGTCCGGGGTCATCCCCATGTCCCGTACGGCCAGCGCGACGCAGAACGGGACGGACGAGGTGAAGGACGAGCCGGGGTTGCAGTCCGTGGACAGCGCCACCGTGACACCCGCGTCCAGCAGCCGCCGTGCGTCGGGCCACTCGGCCCGCGTGGAGAACTCGGCGCCGGGCAGCAGGGTGGCGACCGTACGGCTGCCCGCCAGGGCGTCCACATCCGCGTCGGTGAGGTGGGTGCAGTGGTCGGCGCTGGCCGCGTCGAGCTCGACCGCGAGTTGTACGCCCGGGCCGTACGACAACTGGTTGGCGTGGATGCGGGGGTGCAGGCCCTTCGCCTTGCCGGCGGTGAGGATCGCGCGGGCCTGGTCGCCGTCGAAGGCGCCCTTCTCGCAGAAGACGTCGATCCAGCGGGCGTGCGGGGCGCAGGCGTCCAGCATCTCGCCGGTGACCAGGGCGACGTAGCCGGCAGGGTCCTCCGCGAACTCGGGGGCGACGATGTGGGCGCCGAGGTAGGTGACCTCGTCGGTGTGGGCGGCGGCGATGCGCAGGGCGCGGGCCTCGTCCTCGACGGTCAGGCCGTAGCCGGACTTGGTCTCGAACGTGGTGGTGCCCTGGCGGAGGGCCTCGCGGAGGTAACGGGTGACGTTGGCCCCGAGTTCCTCGTCGCTCGCCGCCCGCGTGGCCGCGACGGTGGTGCGGATGCCGCCCGCGCTGTACGGCCGCCCGGACATGCGGGCGTTGAACTCCTGCGTCCGGTCGCCGGCGAAGACGAGGTGGGAGTGGGAGTCCACGAAGCCGGGGACGACCGCCCGGCCTTCGGCGTCGACCCGATTGTCAGTGGCGGGTGCTTTGCTTTGATCACCGGTCCACACGACGCGGTCGCCCTCGATGACGACGGCCGCGTCCTGGACCAGTCCCAGGGGGGAACCGTCACCGGAGGAGGGGTCGTTGGTGACCAGGGCTGCGATGTTGGTGATGAGCGTGCTTGCGGTGCTCGCGGAGTGGGCGGGGTTGACGGTCGTCGCGTTGCTCATGGCGTCCTTGGTGGCCTGGTCGGCGGTGGGGTCGGGTTCGGGGTCGGAGGCGGGCCGCGCGGGCGGGCGGCCCGGGGTCATCCGCGCAGGGCTTCGACGGCGTCCGCGAGGGCCCGCGGCACATCCGGTACGAGGGAGTGGACCCCGTCCCGTACGACGTGCCGACCTGCCACGACCGTATGCGACACGTCCGCTGCCGACGCGGCGAATACGGCCGTCTCGGCCCCGAGCCGCGGAAGCGGCCCTGCCGTCCTGACCGAGTCGAGCGCGAGGGTGGTGAAGTCGGCGAGCGCGCCGGTCTCCAGCGCCCCCGCCTCGTCCCAGCCGAGGGCCGCGTGGCCGTCGGGCGAGGCCGCCCGCAGCAGGGCCGCCGCCGTCCAGTGACCCCGGGTGCGGGTGCGCAGCCGCTCGTTCAGTTCCAGCGCCCGCGCCTCTTCGAGCAGGTCGATCACGGCATGGCTGTCGGAGCCGAGACAGAGCGGTGAGCCCTCGTTCTGCAGGGCGACGGCCGGTCCGATGCCGTCCGCGAGGTCCCGCTCGGTGGTCGGGCACATGCAGGTGCCGGTGCCGCTGCCGCCGATGAGCGAGATGTCCTCGGCGGTGAGGTGGGTGTTGTGGACGCCGGTGGTGCGCGGTCCGAGGACGCCGTGCAGGGCGAGGAGCTGGGTCGGGGTGCAGCCGTGGATGTCCAGGCACGCCTCGTTCTCGGCGGTCTGCTCGGACAGGTGCACATGGAGCGGGGCCCGCCGCTCCTCGGCCCACCGCGCGACGGTCTCCAACTGCTCGGCGGGCACGGCCCGTACGGAGTGGATCGCCGCGCCGATCCGTGCGTGATCCCGTTCCTTGAGAAGTGAAGAGCGTGCGGCCCAGGCCTCGGCGTCGCCGTCGGAGAAGCGGAGCTGGTGGGTGGTGGGCGGCTGCCCGAAGCCGGAGGAGAGGTAGGCGGTGTCGAGGAGGGTGATGCGGATCCCGGCTTCGGCGGCGGCCGCGATGAGGGCCTCGCCCATGGCGTTGGGGTCGGCGTAGGCGGTGCCGCCGGGGGCGTGGTGGACGTAGTGGAACTCGCCGACGGCCGTGATGCCGGCCAGGGCCATCTCGGCGTACACCGCGCGGGCGAGGGCGTGGTAGCTGTCCGGGGTGAGCCGGGCGGCCGTGGCGTACATGACCTCGCGCCAGGTCCAGAAGGTGCCGGAGCCGACCTGGACGGTGCCGCGCAGGGCACGGTGGAAGGCGTGGCTGTGGGCGTTGGCCAGGCCGGGCAGGGTGAGCCCGCGCAGGACCTCGGCGCCGGGGGGTGGGGCGGGGGTGCCGGTGCGGACGGCGGCGATGCGGCCGTCCCTGACGTCGACGGCCACGCCCGGCTCGACAGATGTGCCGAGCCAGGCGTGCTCCAGCCAGTACGTCCGCGGGGCTGCTGTCGTCACCTGCACGCCAGTCCTTCCAGTACGTCGGCGAGTGCGAGTACCCCGGCCACGCAGTCGTCCTCGCTCGCGGACTCGGCCGGGGAGTGGGAGACGCCGGTGGGGTTGCGCACGAACAGCATGGCGGTCGGGATGCTCCCGGACAGGATCCCGGCGTCGTGTCCCGCGCCGGTGCCGAGGACGGGGACCGTGAGGTCGGTGTCCGTGCCGAGGATGCGGGCGAGTTCGTCGCGCAGGGCGTGGTCGAACTCGACGACGGGGGTGAAGGACTCGCGGACGATGTCGAGGTCGACGCCGTGCGCGTCCGCGTAACTCCGGGCCGCCTTCTCGATGCCGCCGACCACGGTGTCGAGACTCACCTGGTCCTCGGCGCGGGAGTCGAGCCAGCCGCGCACCAGGGAGGGGATGGCGTTGACGCCGTTGGGCTCGACGGTGATCTTGCCGAAGGTGGCGACGGCTCCGGCGAGTTCGGCCTCGCGCCGGGCGGCGAGCACGGTCTCGGCGTAGGACAGCATGGGGTCGTGGCGGTCGGCGAGCCGGGTGGTGCCGGCGTGGTTGGCCTCACCGCGGAAGTCGAACCGCCACCGGCCGTGGGGCCAGATGGCGCTGGCGATACCGACCCGGTCGCCGGACAGGTCCAGGGCCCGGCCCTGCTCGACGTGCAGTTCGACGAAGGCGCCGATGCGGGCGAGCCGTTCGGGGTCCGGCCCGATGGCGTCCGGATCGTATCCGGCCGCTTCCATGGCCCGGGGCAGCGTCACGCCGTCGCCGTCGGTGAGGCGGTGCGCCTGCTCGCGGGTGAGCTGCCCGGCGGTGAGCCGGGACCCGACGCAGGCGAGCCCGAACCGGGCGCCCTCCTCGTCACCGAAGTTCACGATGGCGAGGGGCCGGTCGAAGCGGGCGCCCCTGTCGCGCAGCTCGTCCAGGGCGGCGAAGGCGGACACGACGCCGAGGGGGCCGTCGAAGGCGCCGCCGTCCGGCACGGAGTCGAGGTGAGAGCCGGTGACGACGGCGTCGCCCTCGGCGGGGTCCCCGAGCCAGGCCCACTGGTTGCCGTTCCGGTCGACCTCGTAGCGCAGCCCTCGGGCCGTGGCCTGCTCTTCGAACCAGGCCCGGCAGTCGCCGTCGACACCGCTCCAGGCGAACCGGCGGTAGCCGCCGGAGGCGGGGTGCCGCCCGATGGGGAGCAGCTCGCGCCACATCTGGTGGAAGGAGCCGCCGTCGCTCCGGGTCACGCCGGGTCGCCTTCGCGCATCGGGACGCGGACGCCCCGCTCCCCCGCCACCGACTCCGCGATGTCGTACCCGGCGTCGACGTGCCGGATGACGCCCATGCCGGGGTCGTTGGTGAGCACCCGGCGGATCTTCTCGCCCGCGAGCGCGGTGCCGTCGGCCACCGTCACCTGCCCGGCGTGGATGGACCGGCCCATCCCGACGCCGCCGCCGTGGTGGAGGGACACCCAGGACGCCCCGGAGGCGACGTTCACCATGGCGTTCAGCAGCGGCCAGTCGGCGATCGCGTCGGACCCGTCGAGCATGGCCTCGGTCTCGCGGTAGGGGGACGCCACCGAACCGCAGTCGAGGTGGTCGCGGCCGATGACGACCGGCGCGGCCAGCTCCCCGCTCGCGACCATGTCGTTGAACCGCTCTCCGGCCTTGTCCCGCTCGCCGTAGCCGAGCCAGCAGATGCGCGCGGGCAGGCCCTGGAAGTGGACGCGTTCGCCGGCCATCTTGATCCAGCGGGCGAGGGACTCGTTCTCCGGGAAGAGGTCGAGGACCGCCTTGTCGGTCTTGGCGATGTCGGAGGCCTCGCCGGACAGGGCGGCCCAGCGGAAGGGGCCCTTGCCCTCGCAGAACAGCGGGCGGATGTAGGCGGGGACGAAGCCGGGGAAGGCGAAGGCCCGGTCGTATCCGGCGAGCTGGGCCTCGCCGCGGATGGAGTTGCCGTAGTCGAAGACCTCGGCGCCGGCGTCCATGAAGCCGACCATGGCCTCGACGTGCCGGGCCATGGACTCGCGGGCCCGGGTGGTGAAGCCGGCCGGGTCCTTCGCGGCGGCGTCGGCCATGTCCTCGAAGGCGATGCCGACCGGCAGGTAGGCCAGGGGGTCGTGGGCCGAGGTCTGGTCGGTGACGATGTCGATCGGGGCGCCCTCGGCGAGCATCCGCGGGAGCAGCTCGGCGGCGTTGCCCAGGAGGCCGATGGACAGCGGCTTGCGCTGGTCGCGGGCCTCGGTCGCCAGCTGGAGCGCGTGGGCGAGGCTGTCGGCCTTGACGTCCAGGTACCGGTGCTCGATGCGCCGCTCGATGGCGCGCGGGTCGCAGTCGACGCAGATCGCCACGCCGTCGTTCATCGTGACGGCGAGCGGCTGGGCGCCGCCCATGCCGCCGAGACCGGCGGTGAGGGTGATGGTGCCCGCCAGCGTCCCGCCGAACTTCTTCGCGGCGACGGCGGCGAAGGTCTCGTAGGTGCCCTGGAGGATGCCCTGGGTGCCGATGTAGATCCAGGAGCCGGCGGTCATCTGGCCGTACATGGTCAGGCCGAGCTGTTCGAGGCGGCGGAACTCCTCCCAGTTGGCCCAGTCGCCGACGAGGTTGGAGTTGGCGATGAGGACGCGCGGGGCCCACTCGTGGGTCTGCATGACGCCGACGGGCCTGCCGGACTGGACCAGCATGGTCTCGTCCTGCTTCAGCCCCTGCAGCGTGCGCACCATCGCGTCGAAGGAGCGCCAGTCACGCGCGGCCTTGCCGGTGCCGCCGTAGACGACGAGCTTGTCGGGGTGCTCGGCGACCTCGGGGTCGAGGTTGTTCTGCAGCATCCGCAGGGCGGCTTCCTGCTGCCATCCCAGGGCGCTCGGTACCGTGCCGCGCGGCGCTCGGACGGGGCGGGGTCCTGACATGGTCTGCCTCCTGGTGGGTGCGTGGTGCTCCCGGCGGTTTGTTGCACTGGCTATTCACATCCTGGACGCCTGAATAGGGCTAGTCAATACGTGGGGGTGTCGGCGCGGCGGTGCCCTGGATGTTTGGCTGGATGCATGGGCGCACACATCGAGGCGGAAGAGGCGGGCGGCATCGGGGCCCGGCGGGCGGCGCGGCGGGACGAGGCGGTGCGGGCCGCCGTGGAGCAAGGGCTGCTCGGGCCCGACAGCCCCATCGTGGGGCTGCTGGATGTCGTCGGCATCCGGGAGTCGGCGGCGGAGCTGCGGGCGGCGTTCGAGGCGGTGCTGACGCCCGGCACGCCCGTGCTGCACGCCTTCGCGGTGAAGGCGACCCCGCTGGTGCCGGTGCTGCGGCTGCTGCGCGAGGAGGGCGTCGGGGCGGAGGTCGCGAGCCCGGGTGAGCTGGCCCTGGCGCGGGCTGCGGGCATGCCGTCGCGGATGACGGTGCTCGACTCGCCCGCGAAGACGCCGGCCGAGCTGCGCGAGGCACTGGACCTGGGTGTCGCGCTCAACGCGGACAACCCGCAGGAACTGGACCGCATCGACTCCCTGATGCGGTCGTCCACGAGCCGCTCCCCTCTTGGAATCCGGGTGAATCCGCAGGTGGGCGGTGGCTCCATCGAGGCGTTGTCCACGGCGACGGCCACCTCGAAGTTCGGGGTGGCGCTGCGCGACGAAGGCGCCCGGGAGTGGGTCGTCCGGGCGTATCTGGACCGGCCGTGGCTGACCCGGCTGCACGCGCACACCGGGTCCCAGGGCGTCCCCCTGGCCCTGATGGCACAGGGCGTGGCGCAGACGTACGCGCTGGCGGAGGAGATCAACCGGCGGGCCGGGCGGCGGCAGGTCGACACGCTCGACATCGGCGGCGGTCTGCCGGTGAACTTCGCGTCGGAGGAGACGACCCCGACGTACGCGCAGTACGCGCGACTGCTGGCCGAAGAGGTACCGGGGCTGTTCGACGGACGGTACGGGCTGGTCACCGAGTTCGGGCGGTCACTGCTGGCCAAGCACGGGACGGTGGTGGCACGGGTCGAGTACGCGAAGGCCTCCGGCGGCCGGGCGGTGGCGGTGACGCATGCCGGGGTGCAGGTGGCCGCGCGGACCGTGTACGCGCCGGAAAGCTGGCCGCTGCGGATCCGCGCGTATGACGCGAAGGGGCGGCCGAAGGAGGGGCCGGTGGTGGTGCAGGACGTCGCGGGGCCGGCCTGTTTCGCTGGGGACCTGCTGGCCGAGGGGCGGTCCATGCCGTTGCTGGAGCAGGGGGACTACGCGGCGGCGCTGGACACCGGCGCGTACTACTTCGCGCATCACTACGGCTACAACTCGCTGGTGCGGCCCGGGGTGTACGGGTTCGGGCCGGGCGGGCGCTTCGCGGTGGTGCGGCGGGCGCAGACCGTGGAGGAGATCGTTGCGGAGTCGGGTGGGGCGCAGGTGGATGCGTTGACGCGAGCGGCCTGGGAGGTTCCGTAGGGTTTCGCCTCGGGTGCAGCGACGTGGGAGGTTCCGAGGGTTTCCGGCCTCGGGGGCGTCGCGGCTTGTCGCGCCCACGCGGCGGAGCCGCACATCGATACAGCCCCGCGCCCCGAGGTTGGTGCGCCGCTGCCGGGTGTCGCCGTCGTCGTCGAAGGTTGTGAAGGAGTCGGCCGCCGGTGCGTCGTGGCTTGTCGCGCCCACGCGGCGGAGCCGCACATCGATACAGCCCCGCGCCCCGAGGTTGGTGCGCCGCTGCCGGGTGTCGCCGTCGTCGTCGAAGGTTGTGAAGGAGTCGGCCGCCGGTGCGTCGTGGCTTGTCGCGCCCACGCGGCGGAGCCGCACATCGATACAGCCCCGCGCCCCGAGGTTGGTGCGCCGCTGCCGGGTGTCGCCGTCGTCGTCGAAGGTTGTGAAGGAGTCGGCCGCCGGTGCGTCGTGGCTTGTCGCGCCCACGCGGCGGAGCCGCACATCGATACAGCCCCGCGCCCCAGGGTGGGTCCAGCACTGCCCGATCACACCAGCGCCGGCGATTTCCTTCGCGCTCCTCCGGGAGCCGCGTCTCCCGCCGCGATGCCCGTGGTGCGGTATGCCCTCACCCGCTTGCCGGCCGGGTGGGCCGCTCCCCCGCGCAGCCAGTCGACGCGGACCCACAGCAGCGCCTCGTCGGCCCGCTCCCGGCGGCCCAGCCAGGCCGACTTCAGCCACAGGCCCGCGCCGCAGCCGGCCAGGAGCATGCCCCCGGCCGCCGGGACCGCGAAGGCGCTGCCCAGGGCGGCGAGGAAGGCGAGGAGGAGCCACCAGCGGTGTCCCCGGCGCCAGTTGCGTACCGTGACCGCGCGGTCCTGGAGCACGTCGTGCTTTCCGGCCCGGGACGCCGAGGCGGCCAGGGCCGCGTAGCGCTTGCGGCGGCCGTAGGTCACGGCGGCCGTCGCCAGGACGAAGAGGGCCGCTCCGGCCAGGACGCCGATGCGGCGTCCGGTCAGGCCCGGTGCGAGCAGGCCGATGCCCGCCGCGAGAACACCCAGCCACCACAGCGGGGCCGCCCCCGCCCGTACCACGACGGCCACCCGGGCCAGCCCCTGTCCTCCGCGTGTCACGTCCAGCCTCCGTCCGGTCTCCGAAGCCTTGGGGGGACGTACGGTAGCGCCGCAACGTGAGACGAGTCTGAGAAGACGCCGGGCACGCGTCAGTCGACGAACAGCCCCCGCGCCGCCGCCTTCGTGTCGAACTCCTCCAGGCGGGACTGCGCCTGGGGCAGGTCGTCGCACATGGCCTCCAGCAGGACCCGGCCGAGCAGCATCGGCGCGCAGGCCGTGTCGAAGGCGAGGCCGGTGCCGACGGCGGCGGGCAGCAGCAGGTCGGACACCTTGGCGACGGGGGCGAAGGCGGAGTCGGCGACCGTGACGACGGTCAGCCCGGCCTCCTTGGCGTAGGCGAGGGTGTCGACGACCTCGCGGGGGTGCCGGGGCAGCGCGAAACAGAGCAGTGCGCTCGCGCCGGCCCGGACGGCGGCGTCGATGCGGTCCTGCAGCATCGTGCCGCCCTCACCGAGCAGCCGTACGTCGGGATGGACCTTGGCGGCGAAGTAGGCGAAGCCGTGTGCCTGGGCGGCGGCCGCCCGCAGACCGAGGACGAGGAGGGGGCGGGAGGCCGCCAGGAGGCGTCCCGCGCGCTGCACGGGCGCGGGGTCGGCCAGCGCCTCCGCCAGGTGCCGCAGGTTCTCGATCTCGGCCTCGACGGCCTGCTGGTACTCGTTGAGGGCCCCGGCCTCCTCGGCGGGTTCGGCGGGGGCGACCTCGCGCAGATGGCGGCGCAGGGCGGGATAGCCGTCGAAGCCCAGGGCGACGGCGAAGCGGGTCACCGACGGCTGGCTGACCCCGGCCAGCTCGGCGAGCTCCACGCTCGACAGGAACGGCACGTCGGCGGCGCGCCGCACCATGCTGTGCGCGATGCGCCGCTGGGTCGGCGTCAGCCGGTGGCCCTCGAAGAGCGCCTGCAGCCGCGCGGCAGGGCTGTCGGTCACGCTCATGACGTGCTCCCCCTCGCCTATTCAGTAGCTGAGGATTCTGCATGAGCATATGCAGAGCGGCAAGCCGGACCGGAAGCCGGCGACGGTACGACGACCGGTATCCCCCTGCGGGAACAGGGGGGCTAACCCCAGTGCGGCCGACGGCGGCGCTTTCTACGGTGGACCGCATGACGGGAATGGACGCGCGGGACACCGACCTGAAGAGGGAACTCGACGCCACCCTGCACGCCCGCAGGGATCTGGGCGAGGACTACGAGTCGGTGCTGGTCGACTCCTTCCTGGAGAAGGTCGACCAGCGGATCGACGGCGCGGTGGAGCGCAGGGTGCGGCGGCAGCTCGCCGAGCAGCAGATGCAGACGGCCCGGGACTCCCGGTCGCCGAGGGCCACGGACTCCTGGGGCGAGCGGTTCGGCTTCGGGATCGTCTCCCTGGTCCTCGCGGTGCCGCTGTCCGCGATCGGCGGGGCCCTGGCCCAGTGGCCCGGCATGCTGGTCGCCTGGGCGGGCATCGTCGGCGTCAACGTCGCCCAGGCGGCCCGTACCAACCCGAACCTCTTCGGCCGCCGCCCGAGGTCCTCCCGGGACAGTGACTGGGAGGAGTGAGCGCCCGGCCCCGGCCGGGCTTCAGACCTGCCGCGTCGGCAGCGCGACGATCTGCCGCAGATTGACCCGGCGAGGCCGGCTCGTCACGTAGGCCACCAGGTCGGCCAGCTCCTCCGCGGACAGCGCGCCCACCACATCGAGCATGCCCTCGACCTGCCGGGACAGTTCCGCGTCGGAGATGTGGGTGCGCAGCTCGCTCTCGACGAATCCGGGCTCGATGTTGGTGACCCGGACGTCCCGCGGCCCGAACTCCCCGCGCAGGGCTTCCGACAGGTAGGTGAGGGCCGCCTTGGACGCGCCGTAGACCGCGTAGTTCGGGAAGCTGACGTGCGCGGCGATGGACGAGATGTTCACGATGTCGGCCGTACGGCCGTCCGCTGCGGCGCTCACCAGGTCGCCGGTGAAGGCGCCGATCATCCGCAGCACCCCGGCGACGTTGGTGTCGAGCATCGTCTGCCACTCGTCGGTGCGCCGGGCGTCGAAGGGGTGCGGCAGCATCACCCCGGCGCAGTTCACGACCAGGTCGACGGTCCCGTACTCGGCGTGGACGCGGTCGGCGGCGTCCGCCACGGACGTCTCGTCGGTGACGTCGGCGGCGACGGCCAGGGCCTGCCCGCCGTCGGCCCGGATCTTCCCGGCGATCGCCGTCAGCCGTTCCGCACGCCGGGCCACCAGGGCCACCCGGGCGCCCCGGGCGGCCAGCAGCACGGCGACGGCCTCGCCGATCCCGCTCGCGGCTCCGGTGACGACGGCGGTACGGCCGGCCAGGCTGTCGTACGACATGGGGTTCCTCCTCGGTCCCGGCCGGGGCGTCTCCCCGGCCTCGGACACCACCCTCGGCGGCCGCGCCCGCCTTACCCAGGGCTGCGCTCTTCCTGGGTTTGCCGGTACCAGGTTCGCCGGGCCCGCACGGCCTAGGCTCGGGCCCATGGACGGAGAACTGGGAGACTTCCTGCGCTCGCGCCGGGCCCGGATCCAGCCGGAGGAGGTGGGGCTGCCGTCGTACGGCCGTCGCCGCGTCCCGGGGCTGCGCCGCGAGGAGGTGGCGCAACTGGCCGGGGTGAGCGTCGACTACTACGTCCGCCTCGAGCAGGGCAGGGGGCCCGGGGACCCCTCGCGGACCCGGTCCGGGGGCGTGTCGGACGCGGTGTTGGACGCGATCGCGCGGGTGCTGCGGCTGGACGAGTCGGAGCACGCGTACCTGCGGGCGGTCGCCCGGCCCCGCCGGCAGGACGGGCGCGTGGGCCCGGGCACGCCGGCCGCGTCCCGGGTGCGCCCGGGTGTCCAGCTGCTCCTGGACGGCATGGACCGCAGCCCGGCCTACGTCCTGGACCACCGCATGGAGGTGCTCGCCTGGAACGCCCTCGCCGACGCGGTGCTCGGCTTCGGCGGCCCGGGCGACGACCTCAGCGTGCCGCGGCGTCTCTTCCTCGACCCCGCCTCGCGCGAGCTCTACCCGGACTGGGCCGACGTCACCGCACAGACGGTCGCGCACCTGCGTCTGCAGGCGGGCCACCACCCCGGCGACCCGGTCACGGGGGAACTAGTCGCCGAGCTCACCCGGGCCAGCGAGCGGTTCCGCCACCTGTGGGCCGACCACCTGGTCAAGCCCTGCGACCACGGCGTGAAGCTCCTGCGGCACCCGGTCGCGGGCCTGCTGACCCTCCCCTACGAGACCCTCACGATCCCGGCGGCCCCGGACCAGACGATCGTGGCGTACTCGCCCGAACCGGGCTCGGAGACGGCGGAACGCCTGGCACTGCTGGGGAGCTGGGCGACGAGCCACACGGGCTGACACCGCGCGGGTGAGATGCGCGCAAGATGCGCGCAGACGTCTGGCGGGATGTGCGCGCATGAGACGCCGGGGAATGTGCGCGCATGAGACGCCCGCGCATGAGACGCCGGGGGATGTGCGCGCATGAGACGCCCGCGCATGAGACGCCGGGGGATGTGCGCGGGGACCGCCGCACCCCCGTGAACGGGGGGCGGGACGACGGCGGTCCCCGCGAAGGACGCGGGCCCGACCAGGGCCGGGCTTGCGCGTCCGAGGCGTCCGTGGAGGTCCGGGAGCCGCTCCGGAGGTCCTGTGACGCCGTTCGGCGCCGGCCCGGGCGGGGAGCCGCTCCCGCCCTGCCGACACCCACCAATGTGCAGGACCCGTGTTAAGCGAGTGCTGCGCGAACGTGACACCCGCGTACCGGTTCCACGAAGTCGGCGAAGATCACGGACGCCGCAAATTCACCTGGTTCACGGGCAGTTCACCGGAGGTTGGCCGTCACTTCCCCGTGCGGGCGAGGAAGGACAGCAGGTCCTGCCGGCTGACCACACCGGTCGGCTTGCCCTCGACGAGGACGATCGCCGCGTCCGCCTTGCCCAGCACGGCCATCAGGTCCGCGACCGGCTCGCCGGAGCCGACCTGGGGCAGCGGGCCGGACATGTGCTTCTCCAGCGGGTCCTCCAGGGAGGCACTCTTGCTGAACAG
The DNA here is from genome assembly GCF_007655005.1 of Streptomyces tibetensis. GTDB lineage: Bacteria > Actinomycetota > Actinomycetes > Streptomycetales > Streptomycetaceae > Streptomyces > Streptomyces tibetensis. The sequence goes on along the minus strand of NZ_SZVW01000007.1, from coordinate 275,871 downwards.
CGCGTCCAGCAGCTCGCGTTCCACGACCGAGCCGACGACCTCGGCCGCCATCACGTCGGGGTGGCCGGCGCCCGGCTTGACGACCGGCATCTGCGAGACGCCGTACTCGCGCAGCACCTCGATGGCCTGACCGACCGTCTCCTCCGGGTGCATGTGGACGAGGGAGGGCATGCGGTCGCCCTCCTTGTCGTTCAGGACGTCGCCGACCCGGGCGCTCGAGCCGGTGTCCTCCAGGAAACCGTAGTCGGCCATCCACTCGTCGTTGAAGATCTTGCTGAGGTAACCGCGGCCGCTGTCCGGCAGCAGCACCACCACGACGTCGTCCGGCCCGAGCCGCTCGGCGACCTCCAGCGCGGCGACGACCGCCATGCCGCAGGAGCCACCGACCAGCAGGCCCTCCTCCTTGGCCAGGCGGCGGGTCATCTGGAAGGAGTCCTTGTCGGAGACGGCGACGATCTCGTCCGCGACGGTCCGGTCGTAGGCGGTCGGCCAGAAGTCCTCACCGACGCCCTCGACGAGGTAGGGCCGGCCGGAGCCGCCGGAGTAGACGGAGCCCTCGGGGTCCGCGCCGACGACCTTCACCGAGCCGTCGCTGATCTCCTTGAGGTAGCGGCCGGTACCGGAGATGGTGCCGCCGGTGCCCACGCCCGCCACGAAGTGGGTGATCTTCCCCTCGGTCTGCTCCCACAGCTCGGGGCCGGTCGAGTGGTAGTGGGAGAGCGGGTTGTTGGGGTTGGAGTACTGGTCCGGCTTCCAGGCCCCGGGCGTCTCACGGACCAGCCGGTCCGAGACGTTGTAGTACGAGTCCGGGTGCTCCGGGTCGACGGCCGTCGGGCAGACGACGACCTCGGCACCGTAGGCGCGCAGCACGTTGATCTTGTCGGTGCTCACCTTGTCGGGGCACACGAAGATGCACTTGTACCCCTTCTGCTGGGCGACGATGGCGAGCCCGACGCCGGTGTTGCCGCTGGTCGGCTCGACGATCGTGCCGCCGGGCTTGAGGGCGCCGCTCTCCTCCGCCGCCTCGATCATGCGCAGGGCGATGCGGTCCTTCACCGAACCGCCGGGGTTGAAGTACTCCACCTTGGCCAGGACGGTCGCCCTGATGCCCTTGGTCACGCTGTTGAGCTTCACCAGCGGGGTGTTGCCGACGAGGCTGATCATCGAGTCGTGGAACTGCACCGTTGTCTCCGGATGCCGCAGAAGTGGTCTGAGTGGTGCCGCCAGCCTATGACCTTGTCGTGGTCCGTGACGGTCGTTCACTCCCCGTTGAGATTGGGCGACGGGCTGTACGGGGCAAGCACTGGGTGACGGGTTCGAGGAGGTGGCAGCGACGCATGACGAGCATGTCGAGGGCGAGGGTGGCCCGGCGGATCGCGGCCGGCGCGGCGTACGGCGGCGGCGGGGTCGGTCTGGCCGGGGCGGCCGCACTGGGGCTGGTGCTGGCGGAGGTGCAGCTGGCGCGGCGCCGGGTGGGCAACGGCACGTCTGCTCATGTGCCGCACTCGGACGGGCTGTACGGCCGTACGTACGCCGGTCCGGCCGGGGTACCGCTGAGGCTGACGATGCTGGGTGACTCCACGGCCGCGGGCCAGGGCGTGCACCGGGGCGGGCAGACACCGGGGGCGCTGCTGGCGTCGGGGCTGGCCGCGCTGGCGGAGCGCCCGGTGGAGCTGCGCACGGTGGCGACGCCGGGGGCCTGCTCGGACGACCTGGACCGCCAGGTGTCCCTGGTGCTGGCCGATCCCGCTCCGGTGCCCGACATCTGCGTGATCATGGTCGGGGCGAACGACGTCACCCACCGCATGCCGGCGACCCGCTCGGTGCGCTGTCTGGCCTCGGCGGTGCGGCGGCTGCGCACGGCCGGTGCGGAGGTCGTGGTCGGCACCTGCCCGGACCTCGGCACGATCGAGCCGGTCCGCCAGCCCCTGCGCTGGCTGGCCCGGCGGGCCTCACGCCAGCTGGCGGCCGCCCAGACGATCGGAGTCGTCGAACAGGGCGGCCGCACCGTGTCGCTGGGCGACCTGCTGGGCCCCGAGTTCGCCGAGAACCCCCGCGAGCTGTTCGGCCCGGACAGCTACCACCCCTCGGCCGAGGGCTACGCGACGGCTGCGATGGCGGTGCTGCCGAGCGTCTGCGCGTCGCTCGGCCTGTGGCCCGCCGAGGAGGAGCGCCCGGACGCCTCCCGTCGCGAGGGCTTCCTGCCGGTGGCACGGGCGGCGGCGGAGGCCGCTTCGGAGGCGGGCACGGAGGTCGCGGCGGCGATGCCGAGCGGCCCGCGCGGCCCGTGGGCCCTGCTGAAGCGCCGGCGGCGCCGGCGGGTACCCGAGCAGGAGCCGGCCCCCGCGACCCCTTCGAGCTGAGGAGGACCGCCTCGAACCGAGAAACACCTCCGCGCCGAGGCGACAGGAAAAGCAAGCGCTTGGAAACTGCGGTCAGGGTCACACCGAGACACCCGTGACCCAGACCATACGTACGGGTAACTTCCCAGTCAGCCCTGCCAGACCACCCGGTACGCCAATGGAGCCGTGATGCCCGAAGCCGTGATCGTCTCAGCCGCCCGCTCCCCCATCGGCCGCGCCTTCAAGGGCTCCCTGAAGGACGTGCGACCGGACGACCTGACCGCCACCATCATCCAGGCCGCCCTGGCCAAGGTCCCCGAGCTGGACCCGAGGGACATCGACGACCTGATGCTCGGCTGCGGCCTGCCCGGCGGCGAGCAGGGCCACAACCTCGGCCGCGTCGTCGCCGTACAGATGGGCATGGACCACCTGCCGGGCTGCACCATCACCCGGTACTGCTCGTCGTCCCTGCAGACCTCCCGGATGGCCCTGCACGCCATCAAGGCCGGTGAGGGCGACGTCTTCATCTCGGCCGGCGTCGAGACGGTCTCCCGTTACGCCAAGGGCAACTCCGACAGCCTCCCGGACACGCACAACCCGCTGTTCGCCGACGCCGAGGCCCGTACCGCCGCGGTCGCCGAGTCCGAGGGCTCGACCTGGCACGACCCGCGCGAGGACGGCCTGCTGCCCGACCCGTACATCGCGATGGGCCAGACCGCCGAGAACCTGGCCCGCACCAAGGGCGTCACCCGCCAGGACATGGACGAGTTCGGCGTCCGCTCGCAGAACCTCGCCGAGGAAGCCATCAAGAACGGCTTCTGGGAGCGCGAGATCACCCCGGTCACCCTCCCCGACGGCACGGTCGTCTCCAAGGACGACGGCCCCCGTGCCGGCGTCACCCTGGAGGGCGTGCAGGGCCTCAAGCCGGTCTTCCGCCCCGACGGCATGGTCACGGCCGCCAACTGCTGTCCGCTGAACGACGGCGCCGCGGCCCTCGTGATCATGTCCGACACCAAGGCCCGCGAGCTCGGCCTCACCCCGCTCGCCCGCATCGTCTCGACCGGCGTCTCCGGCCTCTCCCCCGAGATCATGGGCCTCGGCCCGGTCGAGGCGAGCAACCAGGCACTGAAGCGCGCCGGGCTGGGCATCGGCGACATCGACCTGGTCGAGATCAACGAGGCGTTCGCCGCCCAGGTGATCCCCTCCTATCGCGACCTGGGCATCCCGCTGGAGAAGCTGAACGTCAACGGCGGCGCGATCGCCGTCGGCCACCCCTTCGGCATGACCGGCGCCCGCATCACGACCACGCTGATCAACTCCCTCCAGTTCCACGACAAGCAGTTCGGCCTGGAGACCATGTGCGTCGGCGGCGGCCAGGGCATGGCCATGGTCATCGAGCGCCTCAGCTGAGCGGCAGACCGTAGCCGCCATAGCACTCGCTGTGAGCCCCCGGCCCAGAACCCTGGAAACACCAGGGTTCTGGGCTGTTTTGTGATCCAATCTCCCCCAGGATGTGACCTATCTCCCTCCGTCAGGGGAGAAGCGCAGGTCACAGTAGCCACACCCCCTCCCCCGACACCGAAGCCCTGTCCGTTTCGTGACGTTACGCACTGACAGCTGGTTAGTCCGCCCTTCAAGCTGATGTAGGAAGTCGGGGGTCGACTTTGAACCGGGAGTACGTCAGTGAGCGCCATGCCGATCGCGTTGCTGGTCACCACGGCCGCCACGGGCGCCGTGGGCGTCGCCGTCCTGCGCACCGTCCTGCAGCTGCGCCGACAGGTCGCGGCCCTGCACACGGCGCTGGCCGAGAGCCGCGCCGCCACCACCCGTGCGCTGCTGCCCGCCGCTCGTACCGCCGCCGACACCGATGAGATACGGGCCGCCGTGACGGCGGCACTCGCCGAGGAGAGGGAGCGGGAGCTCGCCGAGGCGCGGGCGTTCTGGGCCGCTCAGGAGGCCCGCGACGCCTCCGACGCACCCCCGCTGCTGGGCCTGCCCGAGCACGATCTGTTCCTGCCCCGCCAGGCCGATTTCGCGGGTCTGGAGCCGGTGTCCGAGCCCGGCGCGGACATCGAGGAGCCGCTCGGCGAGTCCCCGGAGCTGGCCGCGGCCCGCCGTCGCCACCCTTCCCACCCGGACTTCGTGCCGGCCCAGTCGCCGGTGGTGAACGACCACGAGCGCACCGTCGCCACCCTGGAGGAGCTGGCCTCCTCCCGCGTCGAGCTGACGGACGTGCGCCCCGGCCCGCTGGGCACGCTGGACGTCTACGTCTTCGCCGACGGCACGACCCTGTGCATGACCCCGGGCCACCGGGAGACGGCGGAGCAACTCGCCGCGGCCCTCCGCGCAGGCGCCACCCCGGTCCTCCTGGGCGGCTCCGGCATCTCGGGCGCCTACACCCTGACGTTCGAGTGCGGCGAGGAAAACGTCTACATCCTGGCGGACAGGGTCATCGCGTCCCTGTAGGAAAGCGCCCCTTCAGGGGCGCGTTCAGGGGCGCGGGGAACTGCGCGGACGACCACACTCGGCCCGCACCCGCGAACGAAGCTCAGACACCCGCCCGCTTCTGCGCTTCTTCCACCAACCGCACCGCCTCCTCGACGTCGGCGTCCGCGGGAATCACCACGGCCAGGTCATGCCCGGCCACGGTGATCTGATCTGCTGCCGCAAACATCCCGGCGTCCGGCATCTCCCGAGGCTCCACGCCCGGCTCCTCAAGAGCCTGCGCCCTCCGGGCCAACTCCCGGGCCAGCTCCAGAGCCTCGGCGGCAGCACCCCGCTGCAACCTGCTCTGGGGCGCGGCCCTCAATCGATCGGCGAAGTGCTCCACCGCACGGGTCAAAGGCGTCGTATCAACCACGCCGCGAGCGTACGCGCCGCACCGGGACTGTTGCCAACGGGCGAACACTCAGGCACGGTGACCTGAAGGACCGGCTTACATCCCAGCGTCCGGAGGCGCCGATGTCCCAAGTCTTCTCCGAAGAGACCCACCGCAACATGCTCGCCCGCATCCCGCACTGCACCGGTCGTCAGATCTCCGACTGGTTGCGCACCGTCGACGAAGGCCCGGCGCTCTTCCGCTTCGAGGAAAAGGTCAGCTGGCTCCGGCACGAACACAACCTCGCGTACGGCCACGCCAAGGCGATCATCCACGAGTACGACCTGAGGAGGGCCGCGCGCAAACTGCTCTAGGCGCGCACACCGCACCGTCCTCCCGACGACGAAGGGCCCCGGCCGAAGCCGGGGCCCTTCGCGCTACGACTGCCTGAACTAGTCGCTGCTGTTGAGGATCGAGATGAGCCTCAGGAACTCCATGTAGATCCACACCAGCGTCAGCGTGAGGCCGAAGGCCGCGAGCCAGGCCTCCTCGCGCGGGGCGCCGTAGGCGATGCCGTCCTCGACCTGCTTGAAGTCCAGGGCGAGGAAGCAGGCACCGAGGATGATGCCGATGACGCCGAAGACGATGCCGAGGGGACCGCTGCGGAAGCCGAGGCCGTCACCGCCGCCGAACACCGCGAACAGCAGGTTCACGGTCATCAGCAGGATGAAGCCGAGCGCGGCCGCCATCACGAAGCCGTAGAAGCGGCGGTTGACGCGGATCCAGCCGGCCTTGTACGCGATCAGCACACCGGCGAAGACCGCCATGGTGCCGATCACGGCCTGCATGGCCGCACCGTCGGCGATGCGGTTGTCGACGATGTTGGACACGACGCCGAGGAAGACACCCTCGAACGCGGCGTACGTCAGGATCAGCGCGGGTGAGGCCTTGCGCTTGAAGGACTGCACGAACGCCAGGACCATGCCGATCAGCGCGGCGCCGATACCGATGCCGTAGCTACGGCTGATGTTGGCGTCGTCGATCGGCAGCAGGGCCCAGGAGAGCGCCGCGGTGAGGATGAGCACGCCGAGCGTGCTCGCCGTGCGCAGGACGACGTCGTCGATGGTCATCCGGCCGGTGGTGGCCGGGGCCTGCGGCGGCGCGCCGTACTGCAGGTCCTGCTGCTGGGCGTAAGGGTTCTGCGCGTAAGGGTTCTGCGCGTACGGGTTGCCCGTCGGCTGGGCGTACGGGTTGCCCTGCGTGGCGACAGCGGGACCCCCGGCCTGCGGCGCGGTGTTGAAGCCCGCGTAGCCGTTGTCGCGGCTGAACCCCCGTCGCGAGAAGACCGGGTTTCTGCTCCTCATTTCACTCCTCCATGGCCACCAGGCGTGGCCTTGGCTCAAGAGTAATAGGTAGGCAAAGGAATGACCCTACTGCTTGGGGAGGATCTTTCCCTCGTCTTGCTGCGCAACACGCTACGTGGCGTGGTGATTCCCCTCACCGGAGGGGGTGGCCGGCGGACTCACCCGAAGGGGAACCCCGTGTACGCCTCCGCCAGGTCCGTCTCGGCGGCGCGGGAGGAGGCGATCCGCTCCAGCCGGGCGAGCTGGAGCCGGTCCTCGAAGGGCGTCGCGCCGGGCGCGCGGTGCAGCAGGGTCGTCATGTCGTACGAGAACCGCTCCGCCTGCCAGACCCGGCGCAGGCAGGTCGCGGAGTAGGCGTCGAGCAGTTCCGCCGATCCGGTCTCCTGCCGGTGGATCAGGGCCCGGGCGAAGGTCACGACGTCGCCGACGGCGAGGTTCAGGCCCTTGGCCCCGGTCGGAGGGACGATGTGCGCCGCGTCACCGGCGAGGAAGAGGCGGCCGTGGCGCATGGGCTCGTGGACGTAGGAGCGCATGGGCGTGACCGACTTCTGGGTGATCGGGCCGCGCTCCAGGCGCCAGTCGTCGGCGGTCTCGAACCGGCGCTCCAGTTCGTCCCAGATCTCCTCGTCGCCCCACTCTCCGGCGTCGGTGCCGTGGGGCACCTGGAGGTAGAGGCGGGAGACGAAGGATTCAAGGGACGGCGAAGCGACTTCGCCGGAAGGGTGGTGGCTGCTGACGGGCGGGCGCATCGAGAGGAGGGCGAATCCGCGGTCGTGGCGGGCGTAGACGAGCTCGTCGTGCGAGGGCGGCACGTCGGCGAGGATGCCGAGCCACCCGAAGGGGTACGTCCGCTCGAAGACCTGGGACAGTCCGGCGGGGATCGCCTTGCGGGCCACACCCCAGAAGCCGTCGCAGCCGACGACGTAGGCGCACTCCAGGACGTCCTCGCGGCCCTCGTGCCGGAAGCGGATCCGCGGGGCGTCGGTGCCGGCGTCCTCCACGGCCAGCGCCTCCGCCTCGAAGAGCAGGGGGCCGCCTTCCCGGAGCTGCAGGGCGATGAGGTCCTTGCAGACCTCGGTCTGGGCGTAGACCATCACCGACCGGCCGCCGGTGAGGGAGGGGAAGTCGACGCGGTGGCGGCTGCGGTCGAAGCGGAGCTCGATGCCGTCGTGGCGCAGTCCCTCCCGGTCCATGCGCTCCCCGGCGCCGGCCGCGCGCAGGACGTCCGCCGTGCTCTGTTCCAGGATCCCGGCGCGCTGGCGCCGTTCGACGTAGGAGCGGTCGCGGCTCTCCAGGACGACCGCGTCGATGCCGGCGTTGTGGAGCAGCCGGGCCAGGAGGAGGCCGGCGGGACCCGCTCCGATGATGCCGACGGTGGTGCGCATCGGGCGACCTCTTCTCGCGCGTTCGTCAGGTGAAATTCTTTTCACCATGTGACTGCGAGTCTCCGACGACATGTGGCCGCTGTCAACGGGCACGCCGCGACCCCCTCGAATGGCCCTCGGCTCGATCCGCGTCCTCGGCCCGGCCGTCCGCCGCGCGGACAGGCAGCAGAGCCGAGCGACCGCACCAGGACACCCGCCCCCAGAGGCGGGCCGGCGGTTGGTGCCCGGGGTGGGAATCGAACCCACACTCGACCGCGTTTAAGGCGGTTGCGTCTGCCAGTTGCGCGACCCGGGCCGGAACTCACACGGAGACCTGCGGCACAGGCCCCGGGTAACACCGCGTTGTGGAGACGCCCGCGGCCGAGACTACCGAGAGGAGGTGACGGACACTCACATAGGCCTCGGTAAAGCCGGATTGGTCACCACGGTCATGCCTCCCCCACGACATGCGTTCTTCGCTCCCCCGAGCCGCCAGGCCCGACGGTAAGCGCCTCCCCGCCCGTCGAACCGCTGCTCTGATCCAGGAGCGGCTCGCGCTCGTGCTGTCGCGCGATACGGACGGGTGAGCGGAAACCCGGCCTTCTCGCCTGAACCGACGCGATGCGTGCGAAAGTGCCCGGAGCCGGACTTGAACCGGCACGCCCGCGAAGGGGCAGCGAGGTTTAAGCTCGCCGTGTCTGCATTCCACCATCCGGGCAGGCCGTGGGCTCCGCATCGAGGTTTCGAGACTATCCGGGCGGGTCCCCCGAACAGCGGAAGCCTGGATCGATGTTGTCTTATTTTATTGACGTCTGAGGATGCATCAGCACCCGGAACACGCCATCCGCACTTGCCAACAGCCTTGCGTGCGGCGACCGGCCGCGTATGCGGAATGACGGAATTTCACCGCCTGAACGAGGGCACTCCACCTGTTCTCGACACCCGGAAGCACCGGTTACCGACACCGGGGCCCTCAGGGGCGTCCGTCATCCCCAGGTATGACACGGCCCCGCGCGGTCAGACCGCAGGCGGTCCTCGGAACCGGAACAACGGGGGACTACACGGCGGCGGGGGACCCGGACGATGGAACACGTCCTTCCCCATGCACAGCCGCCCGACAGGAGTGCCATCCCGTGACCACCGCTTCCCTCACCGACCGGGCCACCGCAGCGGCCGCGCGCGCCACGGATCTGTCGAAGATCTACGGGCAGGGTGAGACCCAGGTGGTCGCCCTGGACCGCGTCTCCGTCGACTTCCGGCAGGCGGAGTTCACCGCGATCATGGGCCCGTCCGGCTCCGGCAAGTCCACCCTGATGCACTGCGTGGCCGGCCTCGACTCCTTCTCCTCCGGATCGGTGCGCATCGGCGACACCGAGCTCGGCTCACTGAAGGACAAGCAGCTGACCAAGCTGCGCCGGGACAAGATCGGTTTCATCTTCCAGGCGTTCAACCTGCTGCCGACCCTCACGGCCCTGGAGAACATCACCCTTCCGATGGACATCGCGGGGCGCAAGCCGGACAAGGAATGGCTGGACTCCGTGATCCGCATGGTCGGTCTGGCGGACCGGCTCGGCCACCGGCCGTCCCAACTGTCCGGCGGTCAGCAGCAGCGCGTCGCGGTGGCCCGGGCGCTGGCCTCCCGGCCCGAGATCATCTTCGGGGACGAGCCCACCGGAAACCTCGACTCACGCTCGGGCGCCGAGGTGCTGGGCTTCCTGCGCAACTCCGTGCGGGAGCTGGGCCAGACGGTGGTGATGGTGACGCACGACCCGGTGGCCGCCGCCTACGCGGACCGGGTGGTCTTCCTCGCGGACGGCCGGATCGTCGACGAGATGCACGGACCGACGGCCGACTCCGTGCTCGACCGCATGAAGGCGTTCGACACCAAGGGCCGCACCAGCTGATCCCCCGTCAGGACCGACAGGACTGAGAAGAAGAACCCATGTTCCGTACCGCCTTGCGCAATGTGCTCGCGCACAAGGCCCGGCTCCTGATGACCGTGCTCGCCGTGATGCTCGGCGTGGCCTTCGTGTCGGGGACCCTGGTCTTCACCAACACCGTCTCCGACGCCTACCAGAAGAGCTCCGCCAAGGGCTTCGACCATGTCGACGTCTCCATGACCGCGGACTACGAGGACGCCGAGGGCGACCGGGTCGCCAAGCTGCACGAGCTGACCCGGGCCACCCTCGACAAGAGCGAGCGGGTGCCCGGGGCCGCGTCCGCGATCGGGGTCGTGCAGAACTTCACCGCCCTCGCCGACAAGGACGGCAAGCTCATCGGCCAGGGCTTCCAGTCGCAGGGCGGCAACTACTGGGGCGCCAAGGACCCGCGGTACCCGCTCGTCAGCGGACACGCGCCCAAGGGCCCGGGCGAGATCCTCATCGACTCCCAGACGGCCAAGCGCGCGGGCTACAAGGTCGGCGACACCGTGCGGATGTCCGTCGACGGCCCGGTCCTGACCCCGAAGATCACCGGCATCTTCACCACCGACGACGGCAACGTCGCGGCCGGCGGCAGCCTCACCCTGTTCGACACGGCGACCGCCCAGAAGCTGCTCGGCAAGCCGGGCGTGTACGACGAGATCGACGTCAAGGCGAAGCCGGGCGTCACGCAGGCCGCGCTGAAGGCGGAGCTGGACAAGGCGCTGCCCGAGGGCACCGTCTCGACCACCACCGGCAAGCAACTCGCCGATGACCAGGCCGAGATGATCTCCCGGTCGATGAGCGGCATGCAGACGGCCCTGCTGGTCTTCGCCGGCATCGCCCTGTTCGTCGGCACGTTCATCATCGCCAACACCTTCACCATGCTGGTCGCCCAGCGCACCAAGGAGCTGGCGCTGATGCGGGCGGTCGGCGCCTCCCGCCGCCAGGTGACGCGCTCGGTGCTCATCGAGGCGTTCGTGGTCGGCCTGGTCGCCGCCGTGACCGGTCTGGTCGCGGGCATCGGCATCGGGGCCGGACTGCGCTCCCTGATGGGCACGTTCGACGCGACCGTGCCCGACGGTCCGCTGGTCATCACGCCCGGCACGATCGGCGCCGCGCTCGCGGTCGGCGTTCTGGTCACCATGCTGGCGGCGTGGCTGCCCGGTCGCCGGGCCGCGAAGATCCCGCCGGTCGCGGCCATGAGCAGCGTGCACGCCAAGGCCACGACCAAGTCGCTGGTGCTGCGCAACACGCTGGGCGCCCTGGTCTCGGCCGCGGGCATCGCGGTGGTCCTGGTGGCCACGACCATGGACGGCTCGGACGGCCAGATGCCGATGGGCTTCGGGGCGGTGCTGCTGATCATCGGCGTGTTCATCCTGACCCCGCTGCTGTCCCGCCCGCTGATCGCCGCCGCGGCGCCGCTGCTGCGCGCCTTCGGCATCTCGGGCAAGCTGGCCCGGCAGAACTCGGTCCGCAACCCGCGCCGTACGGCGGCCACCGCCTCCGCGCTGATGATCGGCCTGACCCTGATCACCGGCATGACGGTGATGGCGGGCAGTCTGCAGCAGGCCATCGAGAAGATGGCGTCGGCGTCGATCAAGGCCGACTACGTGGTGTCCATGGCGAACGGCAACCCGCTGTCGCCGGACGTCGAGAAGAAGCTGAAGCAGGCCGGCGACGTCACCGCAACCAGCCCGATGCTCAACGCCGAAACCCGCATCGACGGCCAGAGCGAGTACGTGACCGGCGTGAACGGCGCGGCGATCCGCGACCTGGTCGGCCCGGAGGTCGACGAGGGCACCTTCAAGGTCGGCGGTGGCGACGTGGTCGTGGACAGCGAGACCGCCAAGTCCTACCGCTGGAAGGCCGGTTCCGCCTTCACCGTCGCCTACGCGGACGGCAAGAAGCAGAAGCTCACGGTCGCCGGGACCTACGAGAGCAACGACTTCCTGCAGGGCATCCTGCTCGACGAGAAGACTCTCGCCCCGCACGAGTCGGACCCGTACAACATGGAGGTCATGGTGAAGACCTCCGACGGCACGTCCGGCGCGGTGCAGGACAAGCTGGAGAAGGCCCTCGGCACCAACCCGGCGATCAAGGTCCAGTCCAAGGACGACATCTCCAACGAGATCGCGCAGATGTTCACGCTGATGCTGAACATGGTCTACGGCCTGCTCGCGATGGCGGTGATCGTGGCGGTCCTCGGCGTCATCAACACCCTGGCCATGTCGGTGTTCGAGCGCTCGCAGGAGATCGGCATGCTCCGCGCGATCGGCCTGGACCGCAAGGGCATCAAGCGGATGGTCCGCATCGAGTCCCTGGTGATCTCCCTGTTCGGCGCGGTGCTGGGCATCGGCCTGGGCGTGTTCTTCGGCTGGGCGGCCGGTGAGCTGCTGGCCTCGAAGATGGCGACGTACGAGCTGGTCCTGCCGTGGGCGCGGATGGGTGTCTTCCTGCTGCTGGCCGCGACGGTGGGCGTCCTCGCGGCGCTGTGGCCGGCCCGGCGCGCGGCCAAGCTGAACATGCTGGAGGCCATCAAGGCGGAGTAGCCCCCACGCGAAGGGCCTCTCTCCCACGGGTGGGAGAGGGGCCCTTCGGCGTTCTCAGTTCCAGGTGCGGGCGCGCAGCGGCAGGTCCGACGCCCCGGACTCGAGGGCGCGGACGGCCAGGACCTGGTTGACTCCGATGCGGTTGCGTTCGAAGGCCAGGGCGCAGGCGGCCATGTACAGGCGCCAGACGCGGGCCCGGCCGGCACCGGCCAGCTGGACGGACCGCTGCCAGTCGGCCTCCAGGCGGGCGACCCACTGGCGCAGGGTCAGGGCGTAGTGCTCGCGGAGCGCCTCCACGTCGCGCACCTCGAACCCGGCGCCCTCCAGCTGGGTCACGGTGGCGCCGATCGGCTGGAGTTCACCGTCGGGGAAGACGTAGGAGTCGATGAACGCGTCGATGCTGTACGTCGTCTCGTCCCGCTGCGGGCGGCGGGCGATCTGGTGGTTCAGCAGCCGCCCGCCGGGCTTGAGCAGGTCGTACAGGTCGGCGGCGTACTCCAGGTACCGCTCGGCGCCGACGTGTTCGGCCATGCCGATGGAGGAGATGGCGTCGTAGGGACCGTCGCGGACGTCGCGGTAGTCCTGGACGCGGATCTCGACCATGTCGGTGAGGCCCTCGTCGGCGACGCGCTTGCGGGCGTAGGCGGCCTGCTCCTGGGAGAGCGTGACGCCGACGACGCGCACACCGTGCTCGCGGGCGGCGTGGACGGCCATGGAGCCCCAGCCGCAGCCGACGTCCAGCAGCCGCAGACCGGGTCTCAGGCCGAGCTTGCGGCAGACGAGTTCGAGCTTGTCGTGCTGGGCCTGTTCGAGGGTGGCGTCCGGGGTGGGCCAGTAGGCGCAGGAGTACACCATGGACGGGCCGAGGACGATCTCGTAGAAGTCGTTGCCGACGTCGTAGTGGTGGCTGATGGCGCGTCGGTCGGTGTGCTTGGTGTGCAGATGGCGGCGGGGGCTGCGGGCCTCCTCGCGGGGCGGGGCGGGCGGCAGCGGGAGTCCGGCGAGCTTGACCAGTCCGCGGACGGCGGCGCGGACCTCGGGGTCGCGCAGGGCCTGGGCGAGGGTGCGGGCGTCCTCGCCGCGCTCCCAGATGAGACCGGCCAGCAGATCGAGGGTCGTGTAGAGGTCGCCCTCGATGTCGAGGTCCCCCGCCACCCAGGCGCGGGCCAGACCCAGTTCGCCCGGCTTCCACAGCAGGCGGCGCAGGGCGCGGCGGTTGCGTACGACCAGGGTCGGCGCGCCCGGCGGACCGGCCTGCGAACCGTCCCATGCGCGGATGCGCACCGGGAGCGGTGCTCCCAGCAACTGTGTGAAAAGGCCCTGCAGCCGCGGCGCGGCGTCTGCCATGGTGTACACCTCCGATAGGGGTATCCCCTGCTCGAGCGAAGTCGAGAGCTTGGGGAGGGGAATACCGGAATGTCGGACACCACGTAAACACCTGCGGGGCTTCGACGCAGTCCCCGGCACGCGTCATGTCTGGGCAAAACCGCTCAGCCCGCCCGGACGCGGCGCCATGACGGGCCGGCGGACCTGGATGCGCCGGGGGCCCGAACGCGCCGGAGGGCCCGAACGCGCCAAAGGGCCCGGACACGCCGAAGGGCCTCCCGCACCACGGATGGCGGGAGGCCCTTCGTCAGACGGATGACCGACCGGAGGTCAGGAGGCCTTGGCCTTCTCCTCGGTCTTCTCCTTCGGCGCGGCGGCGACCGGGGCCGGCTTGGCGGCCTCGTAGAACTCCTCGCGCGGCGTCTCGATGGCGCCGAGCGAGACGACCTCGCGCTTGAGGAACATGCCGAGGGTCCAGTCGGCGAAGACGCGGATCTTGCGGTTCCAGGTCGGCATGGCCAGGCCGTGGTAGCCACGGTGCATGTACCAGGCGAGACGGCCCTTGAGCTTGATCTTCATCTTGCCCATGACGATCATCGCGACGCCCTTGTGGAGGCCGAGACCGGCCACCGCGCCCTTGTTGGCGTGGCTGTAGTCCTTCTGCGGGAAGCCCCGCATGCCGGACACCACGTTGTCGCCGAGGACCCGGGCCTGGCGCAGCGCGTGCTGGGCGTTCGGCGGGCACCAGGCGTTCTCGTTGCCCGCCTTGCGGCCGACGAGGTCCGGGACCTGGGCGTTGTCGCCGGCGGCCCAGATGTAGTCGGTGCCCTTGACCTGGAGGGTCGGCTCGCAGTCGACGTGACCGCGGGGGCCCAGCGGCAGGCCGTAGCGGGCCAGGGCCGGGTTGGGCTTGACGCCGGCGGTCCAGACGATGGTGTTGGAGTCGACCTCGAGGCCGTTCTTCAGCACCACGTGGCCGTCGACGCAGGAGTCCATGGAGGTGGACAGGTAGACCTCGACGCCGCGGCCCTCGAGGTGCTCCTTGCCGTACTTGCCGAGCTTCGGGCCGACCTCGGGGAGGATCTTGTCGGCGGCGTCGACCAGGATGAAGCGCATGTCCTCACGGGACACGTTCTTGTAGTACTTCGAGGCGTCCCGGGCCATGTCCTCGACCTCGCCGATGGTCTCCGCACCGGCGAAACCGCCGCCCACGAAGACGAAGGTGAGCGCCTTGCGGCGGATCTCCTCGTCGGTGGTGGAGTCGGCCTTGTCGAGCTGCTCGAGGACGTGGTTGCGCAGGCCGATGGCCTCCTCGACGCCCTTCATGCCGATGCCCTGCTCTGCGAGGCCGGGGATCGGGAAGGTGCGGGAGACCGCGCCGAGCGCGATCACCAGGTAGTCGAAGGGCAGCTCGTAGGCCTCGCCGACCAGCGGGGAGACCGTGGCGACCTTGCGGTCCTGGTCGATGGTGGTGACCCGGCCGGTGAGAACCTCCGCCTTGGGCAGCACGCGTCGCAGCGGGACGACGACGTGGCGCGGGGAGATGTTGCCGGCGGCGGCTTCGGGGAGGAAGGGCTGGTAGGTCATGTACGACCGGGGGTCGACGACCGTGACGGTCGCCTCGCCGTAGCGCATCTTCTTCTGGATGCGCCGAGCTGCGTACAGGCCTACGTACCCACCGCCTACTACGAGGATCCTGGGACGCTCCGTGGTGCTCATGCCATCGAGTATCCACCCGTCTCAGGGGGGTGGCTCGTGCGCCCCTTCACAAGCTCTTCCGGGGTGTGTGCTATCCTCCGCGGCCCGCGTGATCCACGTCATGGTGACAATCGGGCTCCTTTATGCACCTCGGAGCGTTGTCAATGCCGCGTGAGCTGCCTCTCTGTGCCCGAGAGGCCTCCGTGAGGCCCTTCCCGAGTGCCGCTCCGGGCGCCTTCCCGGACCTCTCCATACCATGCTTCTGAACATGTTCAAAGGCCTGTTCAGCCCCCGGACGGGTCAACGGGACCCTTCTCATCGCCCGGGAGGGCCGAATTCCTTGTGAAGAACTTCACGAACTTTTCCGGCGGGCGGTCTCCGGGGGCTTCATCCCAGCCCCCGAAGACGCTCATTCGTGATCCATGCCTGCTCAGAAGCGGGCTAGGCGACCGACCACGCGATGCCGTCGAGGATGTCGTGCTCGCTCACCACGACCTCCTGCGCGCCGATCCGCTCCATGATCGACAGGAGGACGAGGGCGCCCGCCCCGATCACGTCGACCCGGCCCGGATGCATGGAGGGCACGGCCGCGCGCTCGGCGTGGGTGGAGCGCAGCAGCCACTCGGTGATCTCACGGACCCGGTCGTAGGAGACGCGGGAATGGTGGATGGCCTCCGAGTCGTACACGGGCAGCTCCTGCGCGATGGCCGACACGGTCGTCACGGAGCCGGCCAGGCCGACCAGCGTGCGCGCCTCACGCAGCGGAACGCTCTGCTCGGCGAGGTCGAGGGCGGCCTCGATGTCGGCCCGCATCGCCGCGATCCGCTCCTCGGAGGGCGGGTCGCTCACCACCCCGTCCCGCACCAGGTGCCGCTCGGTCATGCGGACACAGCCGATGTCCACCGAGCGGGCCGCACGGACATGGTCGTCGCCCACGACGAACTCGGTCGAGCCGCCGCCGATGTCCACGACCAGGTAGGGCTTGGGCAGGTGGTCGCTCCCGGCGAGCTCCTTGGTGGCGCCGGTGAAGGAGAACTCGGCCTCCTGGTCACCGGTGATCACCTCGGGCTCGACGCCCAGGATGTCCAGCACACCGCGCACGAACTCGTCCCGGTTCTCGGCGTCCCGGGAGGCGGACGTCGCCACGAACCGCAGCCGCTCAGCCCCGTGCTCCTTGATGATCGCGGCGTACTCGCGGCACGCCGCGAAGGTCCGCTGGAGCGCCTCGGGGGCGAGCCGGCCGGTGCGGTCGACGCCCTGCCCGAGTCGCACGATCGTCATCCGGCGGTCCAGGTCGACCAACTCACCGGTGCTCGGGTCGGCGTCGGCGACCAGGAGCCGGATGGAGTTCGTACCGCAGTCCACGGCGGCGACACGGGTCATTTCCCGTCCTCCTGCACCGGCTTGGCGGCGAAGTAGCCCGAGTCCGTGCCCTCCACCTGCCATCCGTCACCGCTCGGCGGTCCGGCGGTCGTCACACACGCCCCCTTGCGCCACCACTCCGGCAGCATCGCCAGCGCCTCGTCGCCCAGCGGGTTCACGCCCGGCCCCGCGGCCAGCGAGTGGGCCACCAGGACGTGCAGGCACTTCACCCGGTCCGGCATGCCGCCCGCGCTCGGGAAGTTCTTCAGCTCCTCGATCTCGTCGCGCCGCCGGATGTAGTCCTCGTGCGCCGCCCGGTAGGCCGCCGCCAGCTCCGGGTCCGAGGCCAGCCGCTCGGTCATCTCCTTCATCACGCCGCCTGCCTCCAGCGTGCCGATCGCGGAGTTGGCCTTCGGGCACGTCAGGTAGTACAGCGTGGGGAACGGCGTGCCGTCCGGCAGCCGGGGGGCCGTCTCGACGACGTCGGGCTGACCGCACGGGCAGCGGTGCGCGATCGCGCGCAGGCCGCGCGGGGGCCGGCCGAGCTGCTGCTCGAAGGCCTCGACATCGGCGTCGGTCGGCTCGGTGCGCGGGGTGGTCGGCGGGGGCGTTTCCATGACTGTCTTCAGGCTGTCTTTCTCTGGGGTCAGGTCACTGGCTGGGCTCGGATCACTGGTCGGAGGCGTCGGCCTTGTCGACCCCGTCCCAGACGTTCGAGTACCAGGGGCGGTCGGCCGCCCCCAGGTCGGTGCGCGACTGCTTCGCCGCGTGCGGGTCGACGACGATGAAACCCGTCTCCCCCGGCATCACGTAGTGCAACCGCTGCCGGATCTGCTGCTCGGCGTACGCGTCGTCCTGCCAGCGCGCCTTCAGGTCGCGCAGCCGTTCGACGCGCTCGCGGGCCTGCTGCTGCTCGCGCCGGAGGTCGTCGATCTCCGCGCGCTGCGAGACGTACTCCCGCATCGGGTAGGCCAGGGCCACGATCAGCGAGCACATCACCAGGGCGAGCAGCGCGGCCCGGCCGGTCAGCCGCGAGCGGCGGGCCTGGCGCCTGGTCTGGGAGCGGTAGACCCGGGCCGCGGTCTGCTCGCCGAGCAACCGGATCCTGGTCGCGGTGGAGAACCGGTCCCGGTCCTTCACGGCCATCTGTCCGCCTCCCGCTCCACCGTCATACGCGCGTACGTCCCCGGACACGGTACGGGACCGAGTACGGGGACGTACGTACGACGCTGCTACTTGGGGGCGGGTCAGCCCTTGAAGCGCGGGAACGCGCTGCGGCCGGCGTAGACCGCGGCGTCGTCGAGGATCTCCTCGATGCGCAGCAGCTGGTTGTACTTGGCGACGCGCTCGGAGCGGGCCGGGGCGCCGGTCTTGATCTGGCCGCAGTTGGTGGCGACGGCCAGGTCGGCGATGGTGACGTCCTCGGTCTCGCCGGAGCGGTGGGACATCATGCACTTGAAGCCGTTGCGCTGGGCCAGCTCGACGGCGTCCAGGGTCTCGGTGAGCGAACCGATCTGGTTGACCTTGACCAGGAGCGCGTTGGCCGCGCCCTCCTCGATGCCGCGGGCGAGGCGCTCGGGGTTGGT
The DNA here is from genome assembly GCF_007655005.1 of Streptomyces tibetensis. Classification (GTDB taxonomy): domain Bacteria; phylum Actinomycetota; class Actinomycetes; order Streptomycetales; family Streptomycetaceae; genus Streptomyces; species Streptomyces tibetensis. Next base: position 257,540 of record NZ_SZVW01000007.1, on the reverse strand, counting down.
GACGAACAGGTCGTCGCCGACGAGCTGGACCTTGTCACCGAGCCTGTCGGTGATGGTCTTCCAGCCCTCCCAGTCGTCCTCGAACAGCGGGTCCTCGATGGAGACCAGCGGGTACGCGTCGACGAGCTCCGCGTAGTACTCGGTCATCTCGGCGGCCGAGCGGTCCTTGCCCTCGAAGGTGTAGACGCCGTCCTTGTAGAACTCGGAGGCGGCGACGTCGAGCGCCAGGGCGATCTGCTCGCCGGGGGTGTAACCGGCCTCCTTGATCGCCTCCAGGATGAGGTCGAGGGCCTCGCGGTTGGAGCCGAGGTTCGGGGCGAAGCCGCCCTCGTCACCGAGGCCGGTGGCCAGGCCCTTGCTCTTCAGGACCTTCTTCAGGGTGTGGTAGACCTCGGCGCCCCAGCGCAGGGCCTCGGAGAAGGACTCCGCGCCGATCGGGGCGATCATGAACTCCTGGATGTCCACGTTGGAGTCGGCGTGCGACCCACCGTTCAGGATGTTCATCATCGGCACCGGCAGCAGGTGCGCGTTGGGGCCGCCCAGGTAGCGGAAGAGGGGGAGGTCGCTGGCCTCGGAGGCGGCGTGGGCCACGGCGAGGGAGACGCCGAGGATGGCGTTGGCGCCGAGCGAGCCCTTGTTGTCGGTGGCGTCCAGGTCGAACATGGCCTGGTCGATCAGGCGCTGCTCGGTGGCGTCGTAGCCGACCAGCTCCGGGCCGATCTGCTCGATGACCGCGAGCACGGCCTTCTCCACACCCTTGCCGAGGTAGCGGTTCGAGTCGCCGTCGCGGAGCTCGATGGCCTCGAAGGCGCCCGTGGAGGCGCCGGACGGGACGGCGGCACGACCGGTGCTGCCGTCGTCGAGGCCGACCTCGACCTCGACCGTGGGGTTGCCTCGGGAGTCCAGGATTTCCCGGGCTACGACGACGTCGATGGACGGCACGAGCATCTCCTTCTTCATGTGACGCGGTGACGCGGGTCGCGCGGACCCGGCGAGGTGCGGGCCCGGTGGCTCGCGACATGAGCCTAACCGGCCCGGGGCGATCGGCCACCGGGTCGCCCACCCCATGGACAGAACCGAGCGTAAATTGTTTCCGAACGGAACAAAGCCTGTTGTTGAAAAAACCCCGCCCCGGCGCGTACGGGGGATGACGCACCGGGGCGGGGAGTCCGTGACCCTGGGCGGGTCCGGGTGGGCCGCTGCTTACTTCAGGTGCAGCTGCTGGCCCGGGTAGATGAGGTCGGCGTCCTCGACGATGTCCTTGTTCAGCTCGAAGAGCTTCTCCCAGCCGCCCTTGACCTTCTTGTCCGCGGCGATCGAGCCGAGGGTGTCACCCTTGACGACCTTGTACTCGCCGTCGCCCTTCTTGACCTTCTTGCCGGTCGGGGTGGTGACGGTCTTCTTGGCCGCGGGGCGCTCGTCGGAGCGGGAGGCCGGCTGCTGCTCGGTCTGACGGGTCTCGGTGCTCTGCTGGCTCTGCGAGGAGCTGCCGGAGTCGCTCGAGGAGCCGCCGCCGGTGGAGGCGCCCGACAGGCCCTTGCCGCAGACCGGCCAGGCACCCTTGCCCTGGCTCGCCAGGACCTTCTCGGCGACCTGGATCTGCTGGTCCTTGCTGGCCTGGTCGGCGGTGGAGGCGTACTGGGTGCCGCCGTACGCGGCCCAGGTGGAGGCGGAGAACTGCAGACCGCCGTAGTAGCCGTTGCCGGTGTTGATGGACCAGTTGCCGCCGGACTCGCACTGGGCGACGGTGTCCCACTCGGAGGTGGAGGCGGCGGAGGCGTTGCCGGCCGCCATCAGCGGGGCGGCGACGGCGGCACCGGTGACACCGGCGATGGCGATGGCGCGGCTGGCCTTGGACGGACGACGGTGCGTGCCCTTGCCGGAAAACAGCATGGAGAGATCCCCTCACCGACGCCTGCGAGGTGAGCTGTCGGGTTCGGGCCGGTTGAGTTGCCCGGCCGCGCCCCTCACGGGACACGGCTTCACCCCAAGCCCTTCCGGCACAACCGGCCGGTCGGGCACCTACCTTGGGTCCCCCGCTCCTGCCTACGGCGCTTGACGCGACGACTGTTCCCGTACGGCCGCTGGCAGGATTCGGCGTTGCGGCAGCCGGGGCTCGTGGTGACGAGCGGTCACGACCGTAGACACGTGATCCGGAGAATTTCAAAGACGATCAGGGCTTCTGAGATCTATCTCTCACGGGCCCCAAACGGGACATTAGGCGCGAAACATGACGCGAACTCGCACGGTTTCGGGGCGACTTCGGCCGTCGTTTCCGCACTGCCCGAACAGCTACTTCTCGTCCGCTTCGCCCTCGACCGTGAGCGTCTGACCGGGGAGGATGAGGTTCGGGTCGGTGCCGACCTCCGCCTCGTTGCCCTCGTAGAGCGCGTGCCATCCACCGCTGACCCGAAGGGCGTCGGCGATGGACCAGAGACTGTCGCCGACACCCACGATGTAGGCGCCTTCGGACGACGCGTCGCCGGAACTCTCTTCACTGGGTGCAGAGTGACGCCCCGTGGACTTCTCCGCACGGTCACCGTCGGGCGCGCCGGCTTCGTCGGCGCTGGGGCCGCGATGACGGCCGGAGCCGGTGTCGGCCGGCCGCTGGGAGCCGTCGCCCTGCTGGGCGCTGTCGGCCTTGTCGCTCTTGGAGGTGTCCGACGAGGAGCTGTCGGACTGCCGCTTCTGCGACGAGCCGGTGGATTCGGTCGACTTATCCGTCTTGCCGGTTTCATCCTTCGAGGCCGACGACGCGTCAGGCGACGAAGGAGAGGGGGAAGGGCTGTCCGAGGGGGAAGAGCCGAGCGAGTCGAGCAGGCCGGGCGAGTCGACCTCGCCGGACGAGTCGGACGAATCGGATGACCCGGACGAGTCCGACCCCTTGCCCTGTTCGAGGCCGGAGAGCAGTCCACAGGTGCGCCAGGCGCCGACTCCCTGGTCGGCGAGGATTCTCTCGGCCACGGCTATCTGCTGGGAGCGGCTGGCCAGGTCGGGGCTCGCGGCGTAGTCCAGACCGCCGTGGCTCTCCCAGTCCTCCTGGGACAGCTGCAGGCCGCCGTAATAGCCGTTGCCGCTGTTCTCGCTCCATGCGCCGCCTGTCTCGCAGTCGGCGACCCGATCCCAGGTCGTGCCGTCGGCCGCACTGGCACCGGAGGCCCCGAGGAGCGGGATCGCGATGGCGGAGCCGGTCACTCCGGCCGCGACGAGGAGAGCCGGAGCCTGGCGGGGGCGACGGTGCCGACCGTTCCCGGAGAGCATACGGAGACCTTTCACGCGACAGCAGTGACCGACGCGGCGTGAATCCCTCCGCGTTGATGGGTGAACGTATCGGCAGACGATCACTTGTCACAAGTTCATGCCGCGTAGATCACGTGAAGATCACAGGTCTGATGTTTCGTCACGTTCGGCCGGTACTGCCGGGGACGGTGCTGGCGGTGCTGCCGGGGACGGTGCTGGCGGTGCTGCCGGTGCTGCCGGGGACGGTGCTGCCGGTGCTGCCGGTGCGAACTCCACCGGCAGCGTGCGCAGCCCACGCATGATGAGGCCGCCGCGCCACCGCAGCTCGGCCGGATCCGCGGCGAGCCGGAGGTCCGGGAGGCGGGTGAGCAGGGTGGCGAGGGCCGTCTGGCCCTCCAGGCGGGCGAGCGGGGCGCCGAGGCAGTAGTGGATGCCGTGGCCGTAACCGAGGTGCTGGTTGTCGCGGCGGGAGAGGTCCAGTACGTCCGGGTCGGCGAACCGCTCCGGGTCCCGGTCCGCGGCGGCCAGCACGACGAGGACGGGGTCGCCCGCCTCGATGTGCTGCCCGCCGAGGGTGAGCGACTGCGTGGCGAAACGCCAGGTGGCGAGTTCGACGGGGCCGTCGTAGCGGAGGAGTTCCTCGACGCCGGTCTCCAGGAGGCCTCTCTCCCCCGCGGCGAGGGACGCCTGGAGCCGGGCACGCTGCCCGGGGTGGGTGAGCAGCGCGTAGGTGCCGTTCCCGATCAGGTTGACGGTTGTCTCGAAACCGGCGAACAGCAGGATGAAGGCCATGGCCGCCGCCTCGTTCTCGGTGAGATGCTCGCCGTGGTCGGAGGCGCGGATCAGACCGGAGATGAGGTCCTCGCCGGGGGCGGGTTCGGCGGGCAGCGCCTCGCGCTTGCGGTGGATGAGGTCGGCGAGGTAACCGCGCATCTTCTTCACCGACCGCGCCACACCGCCCCTGGGGCCGCCCTGGTGACGGATCATCATGCCCGCCCAGTCGCGGAAGTCGTCCTGGTCCTCGCGCGGGACGCCGAGCAGGTCGCAGATGGCGTAGATGGGGAGCGGGAAGGCGAACTCGTGGATGAGGTCGGCGGATCCCTTCGCCGCGAAACCGTCGATCAGAGTGTCGGTGAGCTCCTGCACCCGCGGCGCGAACTCGGCGACCCGGCGGGGTGTGAACGCCTTGGACACCAGCCGCCGCAGCCGGGTGTGGTCCGGCGGGTCGATGTTCAGCAGATGCGTCATCAACTCAGCCTTGCGCTCGCCGGGGATGCCCGTCTTTCCCTTGGCGTGCGCCGGTTCGTCGTGATGCGCCGGGTTCTTGGAGAGCCGGTTGTCGGCGAGCGTCTGCTTGGCGTCGGCGTACCGCGTGACCAGCCAGGCCTCCACTCCGCTGGGGAGCCGTGTCTTGTGGACGGGGCTGTGCTCGCGGAGCCAGGCGTAGGCGGGGTAGGGGTCGCTCGCGAACTCCCAGGTGAAGAGGTCGGGAGCGGGCGCGGGTGTGCTGGGCTGGGGCTGGTCGGTCACACCTCGACCGTATCCGGCTTCCGGCAGCGGCCCTCCACCGTCACGGCTCGGCCGGGCGGCTGCCGCAGCCTCCCCCGCCATGTCGGCTGGCTGTGGCCGATGGTGCCCTTTCCTTGGCCGGCACGAACAGCATCAGGCCGGAGGCGAAGATGCCTTGCCGCCCCCGGCCGCTCAGCCCTCGGCCCGCCGGATCGCATCGCGGTACGCGCGGGCCGCCGCTCTGAGGGCCGCCTCCGGGTCCACGCCCTCCGACTCGGCTCGGACGGCCAGGGCCAGCAGCTCGTAGCCGATGCCCTCGACGGGAGGGAGCGGTATCTCCAGGTGTGCTGTGCGGACGCGGGAGGCCAGCTTGGCGGCGAGGGCCAGGCCGGGCTGGCCGAGGGGGATGCCCTCGGTGATCGAGGTGCGCTGCTTCTCGACCGCCTTGGTGCGCAGCCAGTGCTCCTTGACCTCCTCGGGGGTGGTGGCCGTCGCGTCGCCGAAGACATGCGGATGGCGGTGGATCAGCTTGGCGACGATGCCGCCGGCCACGTCGTCGATGGAGAAGGGTTCCGCCCCGTCCTCCGGCCGCCCCTCCTCGGCGATGCGGGCGTGGAAGACGACTTGGAGGAGGACGTCGCCGAGCTCTTCGCGCAGTTCGTCACGGTCGCCCTCCTCGATCGCCTCGACGAGCTCGTACGCCTCCTCGATGCCGTACTTCGCCAGGCCCTCGTGGGTCTGCCGGGAGGACCAGGGGCATTCGACACGGATGCGGTCCATGACCTGGACGAGGTCGAGGAGGCGGGCGCCGGGGAGGTCGTAGGAGGCGGGCAGCAGCTCCAGCTCGGGCATGGCGACACGGCCGGTCCCGGCGAGGCGGGCCAGGCCGTCCGTGAGGGCCGGTTCGCCCTCGCCGGTCGCCACCACGACCACCGTGTGTCCACCGGCGCAGGCGTCGAGCAGCTCCTGCGCTGTCGGGGACGCCTCGGCGACGGTGATCCCCGCCTCGCGCAGATACGGCAACTGCGGATGCGTGCCGTCCGCGCACAGCACCTCGTCGGCCTCGTGCAGGGCCTGCCAGGCCGGCCAGGAGAGCAGGCCGGGGGCGACGCGGTGGCTGGTGGTGAGCAGGACGATGCGGCCGGGGGCGACGGCCGCGTCGGGAGCGGTCCGCTCGGGGCCCGGGGTGGATTCGGGGCTGTTGGCGTTCACGGTTCGAAGCTATCCCACGCCGCCGACCGTGCCCGAAGTCGTCCACAGGCCCGGAGGCGGGTGCCCGCTGGGGGGATATCCACAGGGCCGGAGGCGAATGCCCGCCGGGGGTACCCACAGGGCCGGAGGCGGGTGCCAGCCGAGCGGGGTCCACAGGCCCGGAGGGCGGTGCCCCGGGGCGGGCCGCGCCTGCCTCCCCCCGGGGCCGGCCGTGGCTGCTCTACATCCCCTGCTGCGTCTGCGCCGCCGTGACGTCCCGTACCCACGGCGTCTTGGCGTCGGCAGGCCTGCTCTTCTGGACGTCCCAGGCGCCGTAGCGCGGGTTGAGGTCGACGTTCAGGTCCTTGGAGGCGTCGGAGAGGGCCTTCCAGAACTCGGGACGGTCGGTGTTCGTGCCCAGCTTCTCGGCGAGTTTCTGGGCCTCCAGCTGGAGGCGGAGGTTGTCGTCGAGGCGCTGCGGCGGGATGCCGTACTGCTGGAGCCAGGTCGTCTCCAGCCCCTTGGCGCCGCCGGCCTGCTGCTCCAGACCGGCCCGCATCGCCTGGACCTCCTTGCGGGAGACGGTCACTCCGGCGTCCTCGGCGGCGCGGTGCAGCACCCGGTCCAGGACCATGGTGTGCAGGGTGTCGCGGGTGAGGGTGCCGGTCCTGGCGATGGCCTGCTGGTACTGGGCCTCGTCCTGGACGGCCGCCCGCTGGGCCGCGCGTACCTCGCCGACCCGCTCTTCCAGCTGGGAGACGGTGATCCGCTGGCCGCCCACCACGGCTGCCGCGCCGGGATGCGCGTCGTTCCCGCAGGCGGTGAGCAGGGGCGCCGCGGCGGCGATCGCGGCGGTGAGGAGGAGCGCGGTGCGACGGCGGCGGTGCAAGGAGACCTCCTGAGGAGATTGTGCGACGGTGCACAAGGTCTTGCGGTGATCGATGGTAGGCAGTGACCAGGCTCTGGCCAACCCATTCGACCAACGATTCACCAGGACTTCCGGCACCGCCGCGCCTCACCCCGCGGCGGTCGTCAGCCCCGGACCTGCCCCAGCCACTGCAGCGTCCTGCGGATCTCCGCCCCGAGCGGGTGCCCGGGGCCGTGGGTGCGCTCCACGTCGTGCAGCAGCCGGGCCAGGGTGTCGTGGGCGGCGCCGCGGTCGCCGAGGGCGAGCTGGAGGTGCCCGATCCGGCGGCGGACGTCGTGCGCGAGCTCGGGTCCGCCGGCGGCGACGTACTGGTTCTCGTAGTACGGCAGCACCGCCCGGTACTCGGCGAGCGCCGCGCCCGGGTCGCCCAGCTGTTCGAGACATTGGGCGGCCTCGTAGCGAAAGCGCAGGGCCTGCGGGTCGGCCTGGCCCGCCTCGGCGGCGCGTTCGTCGGCGAGCCGGCGCAGCTCGGGCAGCGCGCGCCGGTACTGGCCGTCGTCCAGGAGCGTCGCGGCGTACTGCTTGCGCAGGGTGCGGACGACCGGGGAGTGCGTGCCGTGCTGTTCGGCTGCGGCGGGCAGGATTCCCCCCAGGATGTCGACGGCCTGGGTGACACGCCCCTCGCCGAGGAGCCGTTTGACCTCGTCGACGGCGCGGGCGATGTCCGTCTGCCCCGGAGCCTCGGTGACCGGTGCGGCGGGCGTCGGCTGGGGCGCCGGGGTGCGCGCACGATCCGGCCAGGGGGCGTGCGGGCGCAGGAAGGGGCGGGTGGGATCCAGGGCCGCTCCGGTGGGTGTGCCGCGCGCCGGCAGGAGCAGCTCCAGGTGCTCGTAGACCTCCTGCGCGGAGGCGGGCCGGTGCTGCGGGTCCTTGGCGAGCAGGCGCAGCACGAGGGCCTCCAGGGCCTCGGGCACTTCGGGGCGGATGCGGCGCACGGGCAGCGGGGGCTCGTACAGGTGCCGGTGCAGGACGCCCAGGACCGTGGAGCCGGAGAACGGCACGTCCCCACTGAGCAGTTCGTGCAGGACCACGCCGAGCGCGTAGAGGTCGGTGTACGGGCCGACCGCGCCGCCCATCGCCTGCTCCGGTGCCATGTACGCCGGCGAGCCGATCGGGGTGCCGGTGTGGGTGAGGCGGGTGGTGTCCGCGTCCATGACGGAGGCGACGCCGAGGTCGAGGACGGTGACGGTGCCGTCCTGCTTCACCATCACGTTGCGCGGCTTGAGGTCGCGGTGGACGATCGGCACGGCGTGCACGGCGCTCAGCACGGCGCACAGCTGCGCGGCGACCGCGACCGCCCACTGCCAGGGGTACGGCGAATGCCCGGCGAGGTGGCCGGCGAGGTCGGCGCCGTCGATGTACTGCATGACGAGGAACAGTTCCTCGCCCTCACTGCCCGCGTCGTGCACGGTGACCAGGCCGGGGTGGTCGACCTGCGCGGTCACCCGGCACTCGCGCACGAAACGGCGGCGCAGTTCCTCCGCCTCCTGGCCGGCGACCTTGTCGGGGCGCAGCAGCTTCACCGCCACACGCCGGTCGAGCCGCTGGTCGTACGCCGTCCAGACCTGGCCCATGCCGCCCTGCCCGAGGACGGTGGCCAGTTCGTACCGGCCGGCGACGACACGTCCTGCCGCCGCCGTCACCTTCCGTCCTCGTGATGGCCGTCCCTGTGGCCCTCGCCCCCGTGCCGGCGCAGGTAGTCGCTGAGCTCGTCGAGTTCGGCGCGGACCTGGTCGATGCGGGCGGGGGCGGGGCGCTGGGGGGACGGGGGCGGCTGCGTCGGGACCGGGGGCGTGTCGTGCGGGGCGGGTGTGTGAGGTGCGGGGGGCTGCGGGACGGGGGTGGACGTCGGGGCGTAGGGCGGCGCGGGATGCGGGTAGCCGTACGGGGTGTGCGCGGCGGTCGGGACGGTCGGGGTGTGGGGCGACGCGTAACCGGCGAACGTCCGCTGCCCGCTGTGGTGGCCGATGTCCACGACCAGGAAGTAGACGGCGGCACCCGCCCCGAGCAGCAGCATCATGGCCAGCGCGATGTCGGTGCGGGCGTCGTCCTCCGGCAGCGAGCCGATCACGGCGAAGCAGGCGATGGACAGCGGCAGGCTCACCCAGGCCAGCACCCAGTCGAGGGCCCGGCCGCGCAGGACGGCCACCCGGAACAGCGGGACGCAGGCCAGCACGCCGCATGTGAGGAAACCGGCTGCGGCGAACAGCACACGCAGGGAGATGACCGTTGCCGCGCTGCGGGGAGGCGGCGCCGCGCCGTGGCCGTACATGACTGCTCCTGGACCGGGGTGGCCGATGGGGACGGACGTGCGAGTGACAGAGACCCTGTTGGGGATTCCGAGCGTATAGCCCGACACGGACAACCGGTCACGGGTTGTACCGAACCGTTGTCATGCTGATCACTTCGTGTGAACAGTCCGCCCCCGAACCGGTCGTGGGCCGTGCGGAAGTACGGCCGTACTGTGCGTCGCGCCCTTCGGCGGATGCCGCCTACAGGGGATGCCGCATCCAGACGTTGGGTTCGACGTACACCGCGTATCCGCGCTCGGTCTCGCAGCGCACCGGTACCAGAGCGCCCGGCACTTCGATGTCGCCGTCGGTGTCGAAGGGCAGGCCCGTCCAGCGGCGCCAGTCCGCGAGCGGGGCGGCCACCGTCATGGATGCCGGTGCCACCGAGTCGATGGTGGCTCCGGCCCGGGCGTGGACGCGCAGCCACGGGTCCTGGGGCAGGCCGTCGGGGCGCACGCGGCGGGCGTACTCCTCCATCGGCGTGTGCGGTTCCAGGTGTTTGGCGTTGGGGCGGACCGGGGCGACGACCTCGCGGAAGCCGCGGGCCCGGGCGTTGTCGCGCATGGCCGAGAGCATCACCGCGGACAGGCCGCGGCCCTGTGCCTGCGGGGCGATGGAGACCGAGATCGCGCTGACGGTGTCCGGCCGGACGGCGCGCCGGAGGTCGGAGAACGCCCACACCAGCACCGCGTCCCAGCCGTTGGCCGGCAGCCGGCCACCGCGGTGCTCGGTGCCGAGGGCGAAGGGCACACTGTAGGCGTTCGCCACGATCTCGCCCTGCTCGTCCTCGGCGAACAGGACGTACTCCGGGAGTTCGGCGGCGATCCGCGGGAAGTGGGCGGCGCCCACCAGGTCCTGGATCACGAACTCCGGCCAGCTGTCCGCCATCCCGACGACCCGCTCCAGCATGTCCGGGCGGTCGGCGAGGCTCGATATCTTCGGTTGCATGTGATCACGGTAGGCAGGGGTGGCGAACACCCGGAACCGAATTACCGGGCGGACAGCGGATCCGCCGCCTGGGAGGACCTGGCTCGCCGAGCGGCCACCACCATCACGGCCACGGACATCAGAACGAGCCCGGCGCCCACGTAGAGCGGCGCGGTGTAACCGAGACCCGCGGAGATGGCCAGGCCACCGAGCCAAGCGCCCAGCGCGTTGCCGACGTTGGACGCGGACACGTTGGCACTCGCCGCCAGTGCGGCCCCGTGGGCGAAGTCGGTGACGCGAGTGATCATGCCGGGCACACTGGCGAATCCGGTCACCCCCATGAGGAAGACCAGGACCACCGAGGCGGTGGCGCTCTCCGCCAGCAACCCGAACAAGGCCAGGGTGAGGCCGAGTCCGAGCAGGGCGAGGACCAGGGCCCGGTCACGGTCGCGGTCCGCCGCGCGCCCTCCCACCAGGTTCCCGGCGACCAGGCCGACCCCGTAGACCATCAGCAGCCAGGCGACATCGGCCGGGGCGAAGCCGCTGACCTCGGTGAACGTGTACGCGATGTAGCTGAACGCGCCGAACATCCCGCCGTAGCCCAGGGCGGTGGCCACCAGCGTCAGCCAGACCTGCCAGGACCGGAAGGCCCGCAGTTGCTGCGCCAGGCCGCTGGGCGGTGTTCGACCCGCCTTCGTCTCGGGCGCCCCCGCCGCAGGCGTCCCTGCCCCGGGCGTCCTCACCTCGGCCTTCCCCACTGCGGTCGGCTCCGCCCCTGCCGCCGGCCGCACCTGGCCCGCCCGGGCGGGGACCAACGCCGCGATGCCCCCCAGCGCCAGCAGACCGATCGCCGTGACCGCCCAGAAGGCCGCTCGCCAGCCCCACCGCTCACCGACCAGTGCGCCGAAGGGCACGCCCAGCACGTTCGCGACCGTGAGTCCGGCGAACATCACCGCCACGGCCTGGGACTTCTTCTCCGGCGCGGCCAGACTGCGCGCGACCAGGGACCCGATCCCGAAGAACGAGCCGTGGCACAACGCCGCCACGATCCGCCCGAACAGCATCACCTGATAGTTCGGCGCGACCGCGGACAGCAGGTTGCCGATGACGAACAGCGCCACCAGGCCGACCAGTATGCGCTTGTGGGGCAGCCGTGCCGTCGCCGCGGTCAGGGCGATCGCGCCGACCGCGACGCTCAGCGCGTACCCCGAGATCAGCCAGCCGGCGGCCGCCTCGGACACCGTGAAACTCGATGCCACCTGCGGCAGCAGCCCGGCGATCAGGAACTCGGTCAGACCGATACCGAAACCGCCGAGCGCCAGCGCGATGAGTCCGCCCGGCATCCGTCATCCTCCGATCGACACCAAAGGGCCGCAGGGCAGGGGCTCACCCCGCGGCCTCCCCCGGCCGACCGGCCACCTGCCGGGGGTCCTACCCTCCGCACTGCTCCAGCATCATCTCCTTGTCGGGCGCCGTCACAGGGAGTTCGTACTTCAGCGACACCTGGGCGAAGCGCACCGAGTAGGAGCAGCGGATCTGCTTGTTCGGGGGCAGCCAGGACGCCGGGCCGGAGTCGCCCTTCGAGCCGTTGGTCGGCCCGTCCACCGGGACGAGGTTGAGCGGGTCGTTGGCGATGGACTCCCGCTTGTCCTCGGTCCAGCGCGAGGCGCCCATCTGCCAGTCGTACGACAGCGGCATGACGTGGTCTATCTGGACTTTGATCGCATGGGACTTGGTCCACTCGATGACCTTCCCGGTGTAGGGGTCGTGCAGCGTCAGTGAGGTGACGACGCAGTCCGATCCCGCCCGGAAGCGCAAATCCTCTCCGTCTCGCTTCAGAAGGTCGTTCCGCGAGTCGCAGCCGTTGTGGGAGAAGGGGACGTCGCGCGGTGCCGAGTCCATCCAGGCGTAGCCGAACTTGTCCCGTTCATAGCCCGTCCTGGGGCCGCGCCCCTTCGTCACCACCTTCTCGATCAGTGCACGCGCCCTTTCCTTGTCCGCGCCGGAAGTGATGGCCGCCAGTCCCGGCTTGGTGCCGTCCGGGTTGTCCAGCGGGTTCACGGCCCGACCGTCTCCGGCGGCTTGGGCCCCGGACCCGGAGGGTCCACCGCCGTCCGTGGTCGGGGCCAAGCCCTCGCAGCCGGCCAGTGCCGAGCCGGTGAACACCATCGCGACAGCCAGTGCCGCCCCGCCCCTCAGACGCCTCACCCTGCGCCCCTCCTCTGTCTGCCTGTTCCGCTCCGGCACGGGCGGCCCGTGCCGGGTCCCACGGTAGCGAGGAAGAGGTTCAGACCACATCGGGCCTCAGTGCGCATTCTTTGCATCTCGGGCGTATCGTCGGTTCTGACTCACCTCCGGAGGGAGCTTTGCATGGGCATCTTCGACAAGTTCAAGAGTCAGGCGCGGCACAAGGGCAAGCAGGGCTCTGACACCGCGGAGCAGCGGATCAACAAGAGGACCGGCGGAAAGTACGAGGACCAGGTCGACTCCGGCCAGCAGCGCGTCGAGGGCTCGCTGGGAATGGACCGCGACCGCGACCGCGATCGGCCCGAACAGCAGTAAGGCCTCCCCTCCGAGGCCGTCCGCGGAGATCCGGACGTATCTCCCGCGGGCGGCTTCTTCTGTCCGAGCACGGCCCGCGTGTGGCTGCCCTTCGACGGTGACACTTGACCTTGACACTGACGTCAGGGTCGGACGATCCCCGCATGACTTCCCCGCATCCGAACCAGCGGCACGACGCCCGGACGGCCGCGCGAACCGTGCTCGTCACCGGCGCCGGTACCGGCATAGGCCGCGCCACCGCGCGAGCCTTCGCCGACGAGGGCGCCCACGTCGTGGCGGTGGGCCGCCGCGAGGCGCCCCTCGTCGAGACCGCCGGCCATGCGCCGGCCCGCATCAGCCCGCTCGTCGCCGACATCACCGCCGCCGACGGCCCCGAAACCGTCGTCCGTACGGCACTCGAACGGCACGGCCGTATCGACGTGCTGGTGAACAACGCCGGGATCATCGACGCCCGGTCACTGCGCACCTACACGCGCGCCACCGCCGAAGCTCTTCTCGCCACGAACCTCCTCGCCCCCGTCCTGCTCACCCAGGCCGCACTCCCGGCACTGGAGGCCGGCCGCGGTGTCATCGTGAACGTGACGACATCGGTCGGACAGCGCGGCTGGCCCGGCAACTCCCTGTACGCCGCCGGGAAGGCGGCCCTGGAGGTGCTCACCCGCAGCTGGGCGGTGGAGCTCGCGCCCCTCGGGATCCGGGTCGCCGCCGTGGCCCCGGGCGCGATCGACACACCCATCGGTGACCACGCCGGGCACACGCCCGAGCAACAGGCCGCGATCCGGGCGTGGCAGCTCGATCACACGCCGCTCGGCCGGGTCGGCCGCCCCGAGGAGGTGGCGTGGGCGATCGCCCGGCTGGCCTCGCCGCAGGCCTCGTTCATCACCGGCGTGATCCTTCCGGTGGACGGCGGCGCGGTCGTCACATGAGACTGACGCTCATGGCAGAACCTCGTACGCGCACGGCGGCGCCTCGTATGCGGATCGGTGAACTCGCCGAGGCGACCGGCACGACACCTCGCGCCCTGCGCCACTACGAGCAGGCGGGTCTCATCGCCTCCGAACGCGCCGCGAACGGCTATCGCCTGTACGACGCCGGTGCGGCCGTGCGCGTGCGCAACATCCGGCAGCTGCTCGACGTGGGGCTGACGCTCGACGACGCACGAGTGTTCCTGCCGTGCCTGGACGGCGACGTCACGGCCGGTCCCGCCTCCGGGAAGGGGGTACGGGTGGCCGCCGACCGTCTCGCGGTGCTGGAGGCCCGCATCGCAGCGCAGATCGCGGTCCGCGACCGGCTTGCGGAGGCCTTGCGCAGGGCGGGTGGCGGCACACCCGTACGACCGGTGGCCTGACGGCGGATCAACGGAGCAGGAGGCGTCGACAACGCTCCCGATCCACCGCGGTCACCGAGGCGGCCCGTGGCCTGACGGCGGATCAGCGAAGCAGGGGGCGTCGGCAACGTTCCCGACCCACCGCGGTCACCGAGGCGGCCCGTGGCCTGACGGCGGATCAGCGGAGCAGGAGGCGTCGGCAACGCTCCTGATCCGCCGCCCGGTCACCGCGGTGTCAGCGCCGCCCCGTCACCACGTGCGCGGCGCTGTCCGCTCCGGCGTCAGGACCCCAGCACCGAGGTGAGGAACTCCCCGACCCACGCCAGCAGTTCCCGCCCGACCAGCGGCTTGCCGCCCACCTTCGCGGTCTTCGGGCGTGGGATCAGCACCTGGTGGACCGTCGGCTTGATGACCGCCCCGGGGTAGAGCCGCTTGAGCCGCAGCTCCTGCGACTCGCGCAACTCCACCGGCGCGAACCGGATGTTGTTGCCCTGGAGCACGATCTCGCCGACCCCGCACGCACGCGCGAACATGCGCAGCCCGGCGACGAGCAGCAGGTTCTCCACGGGCTCGGGCAGCTTGCCGTAGCGGTCGACGAGTTCCTCGCGGACCGCCTTGATGTCCTCCTCCGAGTTGGCGGAGGCGATGGCGCGGTACGCCTGGAGGCGGAGCCGCTCGCCGGGCGCGTAGTCGTGCGGGACGTGCGCGTCGACGGGCAGCTCGATCTTGACCTCGAGCGGCGGCTCCTCCTCGATCTCACCGGTCTCCAGCTGCCGCCGGTAGTCCGCGACGGCCTCGCCGACCATCCGCACGTACAGGTCGAAGCCGACGCCCGCGATGTGACCGGACTGCTCGCCGCCGAGGAGGTTGCCCGCGCCGCGGATCTCCAGGTCCTTCATCGCCACGTACATGCCCGCGCCCATCTCCGTGTGCTGGGCGATGGTCGCGAGCCGCTCGTGCGCGGTCTCGGTCAGCGGCTTCTCGGGCGGGTAGAGGAAGTAGGCGTAGCCGCGCTCACGGCCACGGCCCACCCGGCCACGCAGCTGATGGAGCTGGCTGAGCCCGAAGTTGTCGCCACGCTCCACGATCAGGGTGTTGGCGTTGGAGATGTCGATGCCGGACTCCACGATCGTCGTGGACACCAGCACGTCGAACTTCTTCTCCCAGAAGTCGACGACGACCTGCTCCAGCGCCTGTTCCGACATCTGGCCGTGGGCGGTGGCGATGCGCGCCTCGGGGACGATCTCGCGCAGCCGGGCCGCCGCGCGGTCGATCGACTCGACGCGGTTGTGGATGTAGAAGACCTGGCCCTCGCGCAGCAGCTCACGGCGGATCGCGGCGCCGATCTGCTTCTCCTCGTAGGGCCCGACGAAGGTGAGCACCGGGTGGCGCTCCTCCGGCGGGGTGGTGATCGTCGACATCTCGCGGATGCCGGTGACCGCCATCTCCAGGGTCCGGGGGATGGGCGTCGCGGACATCGTCAGCACGTCGACGTTCGCGCGGAGCTTCTTCAGCTGCTCCTTGTGCTCGACGCCGAAGCGCTGCTCCTCGTCGACGATGACCAGGCCCAGGTCCTTGAACTTCGTCTCGGACGAGAACAGGCGGTGGGTGCCGATGACGATGTCGACCGAGCCCTCGCGCAGGCCCTCCAGGGTCGCCTTGGCCTCGGTGTCGGTCTGGAAGCGGGACAGGGCCTTCACGCTCACCGGGAACTGCGCGTACCGCTCGCTGAACGTCCCGAAGTGCTGCTGCACCAGCAGGGTCGTGGGCACCAGGACGGCCACCTGCTTGCCGTCCTGGACGGCCTTGAAGGCGGCACGGACCGCGATCTCGGTCTTGCCGTAGCCGACGTCGCCGCAGATCAGGCGGTCCATCGGGATCGTCTTCTCCATGTCCTCCTTGACCTCGGCGATGGTGGTGAGCTGGTCGGGCGTCTCCGCGTAGGGGAAGGCGTCCTCCAGTTCGCGCTGCCAGGGGGTGTCCGCGCCGAAGGCGTGCCCGGGGGCGGCCATGCGCGCGCTGTAGAGCTTGATGAGGTCGGCCGCGATCTCCTTGACGGCCTTCTTCGCGCGGGCCTTGGTCTTCGTCCAGTCGGCGCCGCCGAGGCGGTGCAGGGTGGGAGCCTCACCGCCGACGTACTTGGTGATCTGCTCCAGCTGGTCGGTGGGGATGTACAGGCGGTCGCCCGGCTGGCCGCGCTTGGCGGGGGCGTACTCGACGACCAGGTACTCGCGGGTGGCGCCCTGCACGGTGCGCTGCACCATCTCGATGTAGCGGCCCACGCCGTGCTGCTCGTGGACGATGTAGTCGCCCGGCTCCAGGGTGAGCGGGTCGATGGTCTTGCGGCGGCGGGCCGGCATGCGGGCGCCCTCGCGGCCGGACGCCTTCTGACCCGTCAGGTCGGTCTCGGTCAGGACGGCGAGTCCCAGGGCCGCGTCGACGAAGCCGTGGTCGATCGAGCCGCACGCCACGTGCACGACGGACGGGGAGATCTCGGCGAGGTCGGAGTCGAGGCGGGCGGCGATGCCCTCGCCGCCCAGCACCTCGACCGTTCGGGCCGCCGGGCCGTGTCCCTCGGTGACGAACACCGTCCGCCAGCCGTCGGCGAGCCAGCCCTTGGTGTCGGCGAGGGCCTTGGCGGTGTCGCCGCGGTAGGTCTCCGGGGCGTGCATGCCCAGCTTGAGGGTGTCCCCCGCCGTGTCGGCGCCGTAGGTCTCCGTGAGCTCCTCGTCGGCGGCGAACGGCGACACCGACCACCACATCATGTCCAGCTCGCGGGCCCGGTCCCGGACGTCCGCGATGGACCGCAGGGAGGCCGCGCCGACATCGATGGGGGCCTCGCCGCCACCGGCGGTGGCCGCCCAGGAGGCCTGGAGGAACTCCTGCGAGGTGGCCACGAGGTCCGAGGCACGCGTGCGCACCCGCTCCGGGTCGCACACCACGGCCATGGCGCCCTTGGGCAGCACGTCGAGCAGCAGCTCCATGTCGTCGACGAGGACGGGTGCGAGGGACTCCATGCCCTCGACGGCGATGCCCTCGGCGATCTTGCCGAGCAGTTCACCGAGCTCGGGGTGCTGTTCGGCGAGGGCAGCCGCGCGGGTGCGGACGTCCTCGGTGAGCAGCAGCTCGCGGCACGGCGGCGCCCACAGGCCGTGCTCGGCGACTTCGAGGGAGCGCTGGTCGGCGACCTTGAAGTAGCGGATCTCCTCGACGTCGTCGCCCCAGAACTCGACGCGCAGGGGGTGTTCCTCGGTGGGCGGGAACACGTCGAGGATGCCGCCGCGCACGGCGAACTCGCCGCGCTTCTCGACGAGCTCCACGCGCGCGTAGGCGGCGGCCGCGAGGGCTTCGACGATCTCGCCGAGGTCCGCGCTCTGCCCGGTTCGCAGAGAGACCGGCTCCAGGTCGCCGAGGCCCTTGACCTGCGGCTGGAGCACGGACCGGACGGGCGCGACGACGACCGAGACGGGACCGGTCTCGGGGTCGTCGGGGCGGGGGTGGGCCAGTCGGCGCAGCACGGCCAGGCGGCGGCCCACGGTGTCGCTGCGGGGGCTGAGCCGCTCGTGCGGGAGCGTCTCCCAGGACGGGTACTCCACGACCCCCTCGGCCGGGAGGAGGGAGCGCAGGGCCGCGGCCAGGTCCTCCGCCTCACGGCCCGTCGCCGTGACCGCCAGCACCGGGCGGGCCGTCTCGCGGGCCAGGGCGGCGACCGCGAAGGGGCGGGCGGCAGGGGGGCCGACCAGGTCGACGTGCATGCGGTTGCCGTCTGCGGCCGCCCTGATCGCTTCCGCGAGGGCGGCGTCCTTGACTACGGCGTCGAGCAGACCGTGCAGGCTCATTCGGGGCTTTCCGTCCAGGGGGGTGGGCAACACCACGGGCCCGACACGCGCCGCGGGCCGGGGGGTCTCCAGCGTACGACGATGCGCGCCCGCGCGGCGGGCCTGTGGACAACCCCTCCGGTGTGAGGTACTCGGCGTCGGTGTCCTGGCCCCGGGGCCCGCCCCCGAGCCCCGGACCTGTGCCCGCCCCACCGCTCGGAGCAGCCGGGCAGGAGGCCAAGGCCTTGCTGCGCGGCCGGTGTGAGGTACTCGGCGTCGGTGTCCTGGCCCCGGGGCCCGCCCCCGAGCCCCGGACCTGTGCCCGCCCCACCGCTCGGAGCAGCCGGGCAGGAGGCCAAGGCCTTGCTGCGCGGCCGGTGTGAGGTACTCGGCGTCGGTGTCCTGGCCCCGGGGCCCGCCCCCGAGCCCCGGACCTGTGCCCGCCCCACCGCTCGGAGCAGCCGGGCAGGAGGCCAAGGCCTTGCTGCGCGGCCGGTGTGAGGTACTCGGCGTCGGTGTCCTGGCCCCGGGGCCCGCCCCCGAGCCCCGGACCTGTGCCCGCCCCGCCGCTCGGAGCAGCCGGGCTGGAGGCCGAGCCCTTGCTGCGCGCAGCACCCGGCGCCGGGAAGTCCTGGACTTCCCGGCGCCGGGTTCACCGCAACCCCCGTATGCGGTGGTGTGGGTGGGATCGGCGTGCGGCCGCTACTCCGTCGCGATCGCGTTCAGGACGTTCATCCGGCCCGCCCGGAACGCCGGGATCAGTGCCGCGAACAGGCCCACGAACGCCGAGCTGATGAAGACGCCGATGATCGTCGGCCAGGGGATGTCGAGGACCCCCATGCCCTCCAGGGCGAGCAGCTGCTGTGCCGTGGCGCCCCAGCCCATGCCCAGTCCGAGACCCAGCAGGGCACCGAAGAGGGCGATGACCACCGACTCCATACGGATCATGCGGCGCAGCTGGCGGCGCGAGAGACCGATCGCCCGCATCAGGCCGATCTCCCTGGTGCGCTCCACGACCGACAGGGCCAGCGTGTTCACCACACCCAGGATGGCGACGATGATCGCCAGGGCCAGCAGGCCGTAGATCATGTTGAGCAGCTGGCCGATCTGGTCCTTCAGGGCGTCCTTGTAGTCGGTCTGGTCGCGCACGATGTACTGCGGGTAGTCGTGCAGCGCCGACTTCAGGGACGTGTAGGCGGCGTCCTGCCGTCCGTCCTCGGCGCTGGCGAAGACCAGCGAGTCCAGCGGCATCTTGTCGGCCGGGACGTACTTGGCCAGCGTCGCGATGGACGTGTACATCGAGCCCGCGTCGATCACGACGTCGCTGCTGGTGATCGCCCGGACGGTGAGGTCGGCCGCGGAGCCGTCCTTGAAGGCCACCTTGATCTTGGAGCCGAGGCGGATGCCGTGGTCCTTGGCGAACTTCTCGTGGACCGACATCGAGTCGGCCTTGTAGGCGTCGGGGAGCTTGCCGGCGACCGTCTCGGTGCTCAGGTCGGTCGCGTACGTCGGGTCGGCGGCCGTGATCGCCGTGTCCTTGAGCGTCTTGCCGTCAGGGGTGGTGAAGTCGGCCTGGGTCGACTTGTACTCGGTGACGTGCGCCAGGTCCGGCGACGACTTCACGGCCTGGACCGCCTGCGGGGTGATCAGCTGGCTCCGGTCGGACTGGATGATGAAGTCCGTGCCGACGGTCTTGTCGAGCTGGTCGGTGGCGGACGCCACCATGGAGGAGCCGACCACGGACAGGCACGCCACCAGGGCGAGGCCGATCATCAGCGCGGCTCCGGTCGCGCCGGTGCGGCGCGGGTTGCGCAGGGCGTTGCGCTCGGCCATGCGGCCGACGGGGCCGAACATGCGCAGCAGGACGGCGCCGAGGACGCGGACCACGGCGCCGGCCAGCAGCGGGCCGATGACGACGAAGCCGATCAGCGACAGCACGATGCCGAGGCCGAGCCACAGGGAGCCCTCCTTGGCCTTGTCGGCCTCCGACGCGAGGTAGAGGGCGAAGCCGCCCGTCCCGGTGAGGACCGTGCCGATCGCGGCCCGGATCCAGCCGGCCTTGGCGTCGGCGGGGGCTCCCGCGTCGCGCAGGGCGGCCATCGGTGAGATCTTGCCGGCGCGCCGGGCGGGCAGGTAGGCGGCCAGCACGGTGACGATCACGCCGAGGACGAGGCCGACCACCGGGGTCGTCCAGGCCACCGTGAGGTCGTCGGTGGACAGTTCCATGCCCATCTGGCCCATGAGCTTCATCAGGCCGATGGCGAGGCCGACGCCCGCGCCGACGCCGAGCACCGAACCGACGACGCCGAGCAGCAGCGCCTCGACCAGCACGGAACGGTTGACCTGCTTGCGGGAGGAGCCGATGGCCCGCATCAGGCCGATCTCCCGGGTGCGCTGGGCGACCAGCATGGAGAAGGTGTTGATGATCAGGAAGATGCCGACGAGGAAGGCGATCCCGGCGAAGCCGAGCATCGCGTACTTCATGACGTTCATGAAGCCCGCGACGTCCTTCTGGTTGGCGTCGGCGGTCTCCTTCGCCGTCTTCACCTGGAAGGCGCCGCCGAGTTCGGCCGTGACGTTCTTCTTCAGCTGCGCGTCGCTGACGCCGGCGGCCGCGGTGACGTTGACGTTGGTGTAGACGTCGCTCTCGCCGACCAGGGCCTGCTGGGCGGTCTTGGTGTCGAGGTAGAAGATCGCGGCGCCGGGGTTGGTGACGGTGAAGTCGGCGATGCCGGAGATCTTCGCGGTGTGGGTGCCGACCGCGCTGATCACACCGATCTCGTCGCCGAGCTTCAGGTCGTGCTTGTCGGCGGTGTCGGCGTCGACCATGATCTGGTCGGCGTCCTTGGGGGCCGCACCGGAGGTGATCTTCATGGTGCGGGCCTCGTTGGCGTTCCAGCCGCCGACGATGGTCGGGGCGCCGCTGGAGGGCGACAGGTTGTCCTTGCCGGCGTCGACGACGGTCACCGAGGTGGAGAACACCGCGCCCTCGGCGGACTTCACGCCCTGTGCCTTGCGGACCTCGCCCAGCACGGAGGCCGGCATGACCGGCGGCTTGCCGTTGTCCGCGGTCGTCTCACCGCTGTCGGAGGCGCCCTTGGCGCTCACCGTCACGTCGGAGGAGGTGGCCGCGAAGAGCTTGTCGAACGTGGTGGACATGGTGTCCGTGAAGACGAGCGTGCCGCAGACGAAGGCGACCGACAGCAGGACGGCGATCGCGGAGAGCGCCATCCTCCCCTTGTGCGCGAAGAAGTTGCGCATCGAGGTCTTCATGACGGTCATGACGTGCGCCCCCGGGCGTCGAAGTCCTTCATGCGGTCGAGGACGGCCTCCGCGGTCGGCTTGTACATCTCGTCGACGATGCGGCCGTCGGCGAGGTACAGCACCCGGTCCGCGTAACTGGCGGCCACCGGGTCGTGGGTGACCATCACGATGGTCTGGCCCAGCTCGTCGACGGACCGGCGCAGGAAGCCGAGGACCTCGGCGCCGGCGCGGGAGTCGAGGTTGCCGGTCGGCTCGTCCCCGAAGATGATCTCGGGCCGGGCGGCGAGCGCCCGCGCCACGGCGACGCGCTGCTGCTGGCCGCCGGACAGCTGGGTGGGCCGGTGCTTGAGGCGGTCGGCGAGCCCGACGGTCTCCACGACGCGCGTCAGCCACTGCTTGTCCGGCTTGCGGCCCGCGATGTCCATGGGCAGCGTGATGTTCTCGATCGCGTTGAGCGTCGGCAGCAGGTTGAACGCCTGGAAGATGAACCCGATCCGGTCCCGGCGCAGCCGTGTGAGCTTCTTGTCCTTCAGCCCGGTGATCTCGGTCTCGTCGAGATAGATCTGGCCGCCCGTCACGGTGTCGAGGCCGGCGAGGCAGTGCATGAGGGTGGACTTGCCGGACCCCGAGGGGCCCATGATCGCGGTGAACTGGCCGCGTGCGATGTCCACGTCGACGTGGTCGAGGGCGACGACCCGGGTCTCTCCCGATCCGTACGCCTTCACGACCTGTCGCGCCCGTGCGGCAACGGCCGTACGCCCTCCAGTACCCCCGTGCCTGGGAATGGTCACAGCCGAAGTCACGGTATGTCTCCTATATCGGTCAGCAGATGGTGAAGGCGGTCGCCTGGTCGGCAGCCGCTGTGCGCGGTGCCGGATCAGGAATCCGTCCGACGCGTTTCAGTCTCGCGGCGGGGAGGGGTACCGCGCCCTGGTGTTCAGCGCAGTCTTTTGCTGTGGAAAACCCCACCCCCGCCGGTGTCCCGGACCGCCCCCCGGCGGCGTAAAGCCAGGTTAAGGAAGGCCCCCCGGCCCTCTCGTCCTCCGTCGGTACGAACCCTCCCCAGGTCGTAGTACGGAGGTACCCCTAGGGGCACTCCACCGGAGGGTGGAGGCCGTCTCAGGGTTCGCTCCACCCCCCGGCCCACTCAGGCTCCACCCTCCCGCTGCGTCAGGGTCAAGTGGGAAGCTGTCCGCGGCAGGTAGCTGCAAGGGGCAGGCATACGACGGGACCCGTGGCGCGGGCGCGGCCGGGGCGAGGGGGAGGCACCGGGGTGGGCAACACCAGTTCCGCGGCACGAGAGGCCGCACGTCCCGCCGCGACCGGCAGGCGCGGAGCCGTCGTCGCGGCGTTGATGCTCTCGATGGCGCTTCCGGCGCTCGACGCGACCATCGTCTCGACGGCCGTCCCGCAGATCGTCGGGGACCTCGGCGGCTTCTCCGTCTTCTCCTGGCTGTTCTCCGGCTATCTGCTGGCCGTGACCGTCACCCTGCCCGTGTACGGCAAGCTCTCCGACACCTTCGGCCGCAAACCGGTCCTCATAGCCGGCTCGGTGGTCTTCCTGCTCGGGTCCCTGCTGTGCGCGCTGGCCTGGAACATGGGGGCGCTCATCGCCTTCCGCGTCGTGCAGGGCCTGGGCGGCGGCGCGCTGCAGGGCACGGTGCAGACGCTCGCCGCCGACCTGTACCCGCTGAAGGACCGCCCCAGGATCCAGTCGAAGCTCTCCACCGTGTGGGCGGTGTCCGCGGTCGCCGGCCCGGGCCTGGGCGGGGTGCTCGCCGCGTACGCGGACTGGCGGTGGATCTTCCTGATCAACCTGCCCATCGGCGCGGTCGCGTTGTGGCTGATCGTCCGTCACCTCCACGAGCCGGAGCGGGAAACCACCGCGCACGCGCGCGTCGACTGGGCGGGCGCGCTGGCGGTGTTCGCCTGCGGCGGCGTCCTGCTCACGGCACTGGTGCAGGGCGGGGTGGCGTGGCCGTGGCTGTCGGCGCCCTCCCTGGCACTGTTCGGCACGGGACTCGCCCTGGTCGCGGTCGTGGTGCTGGTGGAGCGCCGGGCGGCGGAGCCGATCATCCCGGGCTGGGTGTGGCGGCGCCGCACGATCGCCGCGGTCAATCTGGCCCTGGGCGCGCTGGGTCTGCTGATGGTCGCGCCGTCGGTCTTCCTGCCCACCTACGCCCAGTCGGTGCTGGGCCTGGCACCCGTGGCCGCCGGATTCGTGCTGTCCGTATGGACGTTGAGCTGGCCGGTGTCGGCGGCCCTGAGCCAGCACGTGTACCGCAGGATCGGCTTCCGCAACACGGCGATGCTGGGCATCGGCACGGCCGCGCTGATCCTGTTCGCGTTCCCCTTCCTGCCCTACCCCGGGCAGGCGTGGCAGCCGACGCTGCTGATGCTGCTGCTCGGCGCCGCACTGGGCCTGTTCCAGCTGCCGCTCATCGTCGGGGTGCAGTCGACGGTGGGATGGGCGGAGCGCGGCACGACGACCGCGTCCGTGCTGTTCTGCCGGCAGACCGGCCAGACGATCGGCGCGGCGGTGTTCGGCGCGGTCGCCAACGGGGTGCTGGCCGCGCGGCTCGGCGGCGCGGGCGACCTGGACTCGGTGACGCGGGCGCTCGACTCGGGCAGCGCGCCGGAGGCGACCCGGCGGGCGATCGCCGAGGCGGTGCACGCGGTCTACCTGGGGGCGGCGTGCGCGGCGGCCCTGGCGTTCCTGGTACTGCTGTTCCTCGCGCCCCGGAAATTCCCGGTACTGACGGACTGAGCCTCCGTATCCTCGGCGCCCATGGTGACTTTGGAGCCCCTGCGGGCGGATCACGCGGACGCCCTGCTGGCCTTCGAGCGGGAGAACCGGGCGTACTTCGCCCGCACGGTGCCGGACCGCGGGGACGCCTTCTTCACGGCGGCGGGGTTCGCCGCACGCCTCCGGGCGCTCCTCGACGAGCAGCACGCGCGCGTGTGCCGCTTCCATGTGGTCCTCGGGGAGGAGGGCGAACTGATCGGCCGGGTGAACCTGATGGACCTGGTGGACGGCAGCGCCGAACTCGGTTACCGCATCGGCGAACGGGCCGCCGGCCGGGGCGTGGCGACGGCAGCGGTCGCGCAGGTGTGCCGGCTGGCCGCGACCGACTACGGCCTGACGTCCCTCACCGCGCGCACGACCCTCGACAACCCCGCTTCCATGAGGGTCCTGGCCCGCAGCGGTTTCGTCCGGGTGGAGAACACGACGGTGGGTGGACGGCCGGGGGTCCGTTACGAGCTCCGGCTCCTCGACGCCACCCCCGACGGCCCTGGGGCCGCGACCCCGGCCCCCTTCCGGGGCGGTATCTGAGGTTACGGACGACTCGGAACGCCACTGTCGCCGCAGGTGACGCCAGCGCGATGGTCGGCCTGCCCGCGCTCCACGACTGCGAGAAGACCGGGTTGGCGCGGGTTACACCCGAGGTCGGAAAGGTAAGCGCATACCGACCGATCAGTTTGCCGAAACCCTCGCGCAGGACCCCTACCCCGAAGTAGCGTGCGTGGCTCCCGCCCCCCACCTCCCTGCGGCCCGCCGCACCGGATCCCACCTCGCAAGGAGCACCGGGATGTCCTACGACCCGTCCCCGTCCCACCATTACCGACCACCCGATCCACCCCCGCCCTACGACCCGTACACGTACGACACCTACCCCTGGGCCCCGCAGGAGGCGCCCGAACCGGCCGGACGGCGTCCCCAGCGCCACGCCGCGCTCGGACACCACAGCGACCTGCGGGTCCTGCGCAGCGCCTACCGCTGGCAGCGGCGCGTGGCCACGCTCACGGCGCTCGGCTACTTCACCCTCTTCCTGATCCTGTCGGCGTTCGCGCCGTCGTTCATGACGAGCACCGTCACCGACGGCCTGCCCACCGGACTGCTGCTCGCGCTCATCCAGGTCCCCGTGACGTGGCTGGCGATCGCCCTGTACGAGCAGACGGCCCGCCGCCGCGTCGACCCGATCGCGGACCGGATACGCAAGCTGTCCGAGCTGGACGCGAAGCGGGAGGGGGCCCGATGACCACCGATTTCAGCGGTAACGCCCAGACGATGTCCCTGGTCGGCTTCTCCGCCGTCGCCACCATCACGCTGCTGCTGTGCGTGATGACCGGCCCGGACCGGGACGACCTGGACGAGTTCTACACCGGCTACAGCTCCCTGTCGCCCATGCGCAACGGCCTGGCGATCGCCGGCGACTACATCTCCGCAGCGACCGTCCTCGGCACCGGCGGCGTCATCGCACTGTTCGGCTACGACGGGGTGGTGCTGGCGCTGAGTACGGCCCTGTCGCTGATGCTGCTGATGTTCCTGCTGGCCGAACCGCTGCGCAACGCGGGCCGGTTCACCATGGGCGACGCGCTGACCCGGCGCATGCCCGGACGCGGCGTCCGCATCGCGGCCTGCGCGGTGACCCTGGCGGCGCTGCTGCCGCTCATGCTCGTGCAGTTGGCGGGGACCGGACAGCTGATGGCGTTCATCCTCGGCTTCTCCGGCGAGTCACTGCAGACGGGCTGCATCATCGGCGTGGGTGCGCTGATGATCAGCTACGCGGCGATCGGCGGGATGAAGGGCACCGCCCTCATCCAGATCCTGAAGATCGTGATGCTGCTCGGCTCCGGCCTGGTGGTCGCGGTGCTGATCCTGAACCGGTTCGACTGGGACCCGGGAGCCCTGTTCGCCGCGGCCGCCCAGAACAGCGGCGTGGGCTCGGCGTTCCTCTCCTCGGGCCTGCAGTTCTCCGGCGGCCCCAGCCCCGACCTGGACATGATCACCGCGCAGTTGACGGTCGTCCTCGGCGGTGGCGTCCTGCCGCACGTCACCATGCGCATGTACACGGCCTCCAGTGCCCGGCAGGTGCGGCGCTCGATGTCCTGGGCGGTGTCGGGCGTGGCCCTGTTCGTGCTCGTCATCACGGTCGTCGGCTTCGGCGCGACCGCGCTGGTGGGACGGGAGCTGATCGCGCAGGTCGACCCGCAGGGCAACACGGCGTATCTGCTGGGATCGCAGGCGGCGTTCGGAGCGGATGTGTCGGCGGCGGAGACGTTCCTGTTCACGACCGTCACCACGGCGGTCTTCCTCACGCTGCTCGCCTCCGTCGCCGGCATGATCCTGGCCTGCGCCAACTCCCTCGCGCACGACGTGTTCGCGGCCCGGGTCCAGGAGATGTCGCCGCGGCGCGAGATGACCGTGGCGCGGCTGTCGGCCCTGGCCGTGGGCGTCTCCGCGATCCTCCTGGCCACCCAGGTCCAGCACCGCAGCCTGCAATGGCTGGTGACGCTGTCCTTCTGCCTGGGCGCCTCGGCCATCGCGCCCGCGCTGGTCTACAGCCTGTTCTGGCGCCGCTACACACGAACGGGCCTGCTCAGCACCCTCATCGGCGGCTCCCTGGCCGTCCTGCTGCTGATGCCGGGCACCAACCTGGTCTCCGGCTCACCCGTCTCGGCCTTCCCCGAGGCCGACTTCAACTGGTTCCCGTTCACCACCACCGGCCTGCTCTCCATACCCCTGGGCTTCGCCTGCGGCTGGCTGGGCACGATGGCCTCCGGCCGCCGGCAGTCGGAGGAACAGCGCCACCAGTACGAGGCGGTGGAGGGCTGGATCCTGGCGGGCGCGGCCCGCAGGGACCACTGACACGAACGGCACGGCAGCCGGCGCGGCGTCCGTACGGCGGCGCCGCCTGGACGGGCAGCGGGCGGCGGACACGGCCTGCGGGCCGAGCTGCGGACGCGAGACCGGCGCCGGCTGGTGCCGTCGGCCGTGGGCGTTCGTACGACCGGTGGGAGGGGCGGCGCCGCCGCCCCTCCCACCGGTCGTCGGCATCACTCCGCCACCTGTCCCGCCCAGTGCGTCAGGCTGGCGTGGATGTGGTCGATGTGGGCCCGGGCGTCGTCTCGTTGTCCGGCGTGTTCGTGGAGGAGCCGGTCCGTTTCCTCCTCCACGGTCTCCACGTGCTCGCGAGCCCGGGCCACCAACTCCGCCGCACGGTCCTGGGCTTCGTCGTCCAGGTCCTGGGCGGACGCTTCCGCGTCGGCGTAGGCCTGCTCCGCCTCGCACAACGCGTCGTGAGCGGCCCTCATCTCCTGCTCGTATTCGGTGTCGAGCGCGGTCCCCCTGGCGGCCTCCGCCCGTTCCGTCTCGGCCCACCGCTCGGCGTGCTCCTTGTCCAGCTCGGCCAGCATCCCGGAGGTGCGCTGCTCCATCTCCCGCAACGCGGCCAGCGCCTCGCCCCGCTCCTCCTGCGCCTCACGCCGGGCCGCGCCCCGGATCTCGTCGGCCTCGGCATGCGCGGCGAGCAGCCGCTGCCGGACGCGTTCGTCGGCATCGGCGCGCACGGCGTCGGCGTGCGTCTGGGCGGACTCGTGCACGTCGGCCGCCGAGGCCCGCGCCCCGTCCAGGAGGTGCAGCGCCTCGACGCGCGCCCCCTCCCGCACGGACGCGGCCTCCTGTCCGGCGAGTTCGAAGAGCCGCCGGGCCCCCTCGCCGAGCGTGTCGTAGTGCTGCGGGGGCAGTCGGTCCACGGCCTCGCGCAGTCGCCCCAGTTCCTCGTCCATCTGCCGGGCGAGCACCGTCAGCCGGGCTGCCCTCTCCCAGGCCGCGTCCCGGTCCGCGGAGAGGGCCCCGGCGTACTGGTCGACCTGCTCGGGACGGTAGCCGCGCCCCCGCACGGCCCTGAAGCCGTGCGGTGACCCCGTCGTGCCGCTCATCCGGACCCCTCTCCACCACACCGATGTGACGTCGCGCTAGAAATCGGATGATTTCGCGCACATCTTGGTGGATCAGACGGAAGCGCTCATAACGCGACACTCCGCATGGAGGTCACGGAACCACGACCGGGCCGTAGGCCGCTCAGCCCCAGCTGGTGCCCGCGGGCTCCTGGATGGTCGTGTTGATGCGGTTGAACATGTTGGTGACCGCGACGGTGAGGATCAGCGCGGAGAGTTCCTTCTCGTCGAAGTGGTCGGCCACCTCGTCCCACAGCGCGTCCGGGACCGACTCCCCCGAAAGGTCGGAAAGCCTCGTCATCGCCTCCGTCAGCTTCAGCGCGGCCCGCTCGGCGTCCGAGAAGAAGGGCGCGTGCCGCCAGGCGGCGACGGCCGCGATGCGCTCCTCACTCGCCCCGGCCTTGCGGAGGTTGGCCACGTGACCGTGCACGCAGGCCCCGCAGCCGTTGATCTGACTGGCGCGCAACCCGGCGATCTCCGCCACGTCCTGCGCCAGACCGCCCTCACCGATCGCCTGGAAGAGGGTGCCGATGCCCTTCATCGCACCGGAAAGGACATACGCCGGGTTCGTCATCCGTGCCTGCATGATCTCTGCCTCCTGTGTCGGCGGTGCATCGCTGTCACTGCACTGACGGAACGGCGGAGGGAGGTGTGACAGCCCGGCGCGAGAATTCTTCACCGCGGGCACGAAAGAGCCGGGCCCGGTCGTGCGAGCGACCGAACCCGGCTCCATACGGCACGTCAGCGGCGACGCGTCACAGCAGTCCGTCCCACATCTCCTCCAGCAGGACCGACCACCAGCTCTCCGGCGACCCCAGCGCCGCCGGGTCGAGCGCGGCGAGCTGGGCCTGGAAGTCGACGGTCCAACGGCCCGCCTGCTCCTGGTTCAGCCCGAACCGCAGCCGCCACATCCGCCCCAGCAGCGCAAGGCAGCGCGCGAACTCCGGCAGCCCGGTGTTCACGAACTGCGGCGGCACCGGCGCCCCACCCGGCCCGGCCTCCACCGGCACGGCGACGATGTTCGCCGTGCCGTACTGCACGCAGATCGCCTTGCCGAAGTCGCTGCCCATCACCAGATAGGAACCCGCGTCCGAGGCCGGCTGCACACCGCGCTCGGCCGCCAGCTCCGCCAGCGTCGGAACGGGCCTGCCCGGCTGAGCCTGCGCCCAGAAGAACGGGCCCATGTCCATCGGCAGTCCGGCCGCCACCAGCGTGTGCGCCACGATCGGCGGCACCCCCTGCCGCGACACGGCGGCCTGCTCGAACCGGAACACCCCCGGCCCGAACGCGGCCGCGAGCTCCTGCCCGATGGCCTCCGGCGGAATCGGCGGAGCCGCCTGCACCGGCGGCAGCGGAGCACGCACCGGAGCCGGACGCGCCGGGCCGTCCGCCACTTGGTGCAACTCGCCCTGGTGGGCCAGCAGCTGCTGCATGCCCTGCTGCCGGCTCGCGTGGTCGGTCCCGTACGGCGCGATGCTCGTGATCCGCGCCTGCGGCCACTGCTCCCGGATCATCCGCGCGCAGTACGCCCCCGGCAGCTCGCACGACTCCAGCTCGGTGTGCAGCTCCAGCACCTGGTCCGGGGGCACGTTCATGGCCCGCAGCTCGTGGAAGATCTGCCACTCCGGGTGCGGCGTGCCCGGCGCCGAACGCCGGATCAGCTGCTGCTCGGAACCGTCCTGCGCGCGATAGCGCAGCACGGCCTGGTAGCCGGGGCCGACGGTCGGCTGCCCGGTGGGCTGCTGCGGATAGCCGTACGCCGGCGGCTGCCCGGGCCCGGGCACGCCGGGCGGCGGCATCGCGCCCGGAGGCATGGCACCGGGCGGCATGCCGGGCGGCACCGCACCCGGCATTCCCGGCGGCACCGGCTGCGCACCAGGCGTGCCAGGGGCGCCCGGGGCAGCACCCGGGGCGGCCGGTGGTGCGCCGGGGGCCTGCGGCGGCGGAGGCACACCGGGCCCGCCCGCCGGGGGCGCGGCCAGCATGGTCTCCGCGTGGTGCACGGGCCCCGGCCCGCCGGGCGGTGTGGCACCCGGGGCACCCGGAGGCCGCGGAACGCCGGGCGCACCAGGCGGGTGGGGAGCACCCGGAGGCTGGGGCGCGCCGGGCGCTCCCGGCGGCTGCGGCGCGCCCGGGCCCATCCGGCCGGGGTCGGCGAGCATCGTGGCGGCGTGGTGGACACCGCCGGGCGGCGTACCGCCCGGGGCGCCCGGAGGCTGCGGCGCACCCGGAGGCCCGGGCGGGTTCGGCGTGCCCGGAGGCCCGGGCGGGTTCGGCGTGCCCAAAGGCCCGGGCTGATTCGGCGCGCCGGGAGCGCCGGGAGCACCCGGGCCCGCCTGCGGAACGCCGGGCGCACTCGGGGCGCCAGGGGCCCCGGGCGGCGGCATCGGCACGCCCGTACCCGAAGAGTCCCCGGGCCCACCCGGGCCGTCGGGCCCGAGCGCCGACACCATCTGCGTGGGGACGTACCCGCCCGCGGGAGTGCCGGGCGCCCCGGGCCCGGACGGCACAGGCGTATGGCCCCGCTGAGCACCGGGCGTCCCCGGGGCGCCCGGAGGGGGCGGGGTGGACGGACCCGCACCGCGGCGCCCGGGCGGCGGAGCCGCCTTGCTGGTCGCGGCGTCGGCGATGTCCCCGGCGTTCGCAGCGGCCCCCGGCCCGGCCGGCGGATGCGGCACACCGCCGGGACCAGGACCGACGGGACCAGGAGCAGAACCGGCAGGACCAGGACCAGCGGGACCAGGGCCGCCGGACCCAGCAGGACCGGACCCGGCGGGCCCGGCCGCCCCCGCGGCACCGACGCCGCCCTGCGGGTACCCGTAGGGCGCCCCACCCGGCACGGCGGCCGGCGGTGGCGTACTCCCCTGCGGCGGCGTACTCCCCTGCGGCGGGGTGCTCACCGGCTGCTGCGGATACCCGTACGGCTGTGCACCGGGCGCCGGCGGCGGCGTGCTGCCCTGCGGCACACCACCGGGCGGCGTCCCCGGCGCTCCCGGAGCACCTCCCGGCGCTGCCGGATAGCCGTACCCCGGGCCACCAGGCGCGGACGCCGCCCCCGGGCCCTGGGCGTTCGGGTCGTCGACCGCAGGCGACAGCGCCGTCGGCGGAAGCTGACTGCCACCCGACATCAGAGTCGTCTTGGCCTCGGGCATCGTCGGAGGCGGCGGAACGTCGCCGTCGGCCTCGCCCAGCGGCGGCGCGAAGACCGTCGCCGGCAGCGGCACGGAACGGTCGTCACCCCCGTCCGCCGTGGTGTCCGTACCGGCCCAGGGCGTCGCCCCCTCCGGCACAGACGGCACATCCGACGCACCCGGCGTCGCCGGAGCCCCGTAAGCACCCGCGTCGGCCCCGGGATCCTCGCCCCCGGCCACCGGCCACGACGCACCACTGGCCGGCGCGGCGGGCGCACCCTGCGCAGGAGTCACAGCACCCCCGTCGAACCCCCCGCCGCCGACCGCCGAACCGGAACCGGAACCAGGACCAGGACCGGCAGCAGGACCAGGACCGGCAGCAGAGCCGGAACCCGACTCCCCGGCAGCAGAAGCCGCCTGAGCCCCGGCCCCAGCCCCCGCACCCCGCCGATCCGGAATGCCCAGCTTGTCAGCCGCGTCCTGCAACCACTCCGGCGGAGTCAGCAGGAACGACGTCTGGTTCAGATCCACCCTTGCCGCAGGCGCGGCCGAGGCCGGCTCGTCCACCGCGTCCGGACGGCCGTACTCCTCCTCGTACCGGCGGACCACCTCACCCACCGGCAACCCGGGCCACAACGTCGCCTCGCCACTGTCCCGCGCGATCACCAGCCGCTGCGCACCGCCGTCCGAGCGCGGCCCGTCCGCCCGGTCCTCGGCCCACACCACGAACCCGAGGTCGAACTCCCGCACCCGCACCTCACGATGCTGGTACGACGGCACATCCCCGTTGATCCACTCTTCGGCGCGCTCCTGCGCCTGCGCGAAGGTCACCATCGCCGACCTCACTCCCCCACAGCCGAGGACGACACCGCGCCCACCGGCACCACACGCGCGAACCCGCCGTCCACCATCAGGTTCGCCACCGTCTCCAACTCCGGCGGATTGCCCGCCAGCCGCGACAGGAAGACGTCGAAGTCGTCCCCGCACGGCAGCAACAACCGCTCCACCCGCTCCGCCGGCGGCACCGAGGGATCCACGTCCCGCACGTCGTCGTACGCGCAGAACCACACCGAACCGATCCGCTCGCCCTTCACCTTCACGGCCAGCAGCCCGCCCTGGACGAACGCGATCCCCAGGAAGTCCTTGGTCAGATGGTCACGCAGACACTTGTTGACGTACACGAGGTCATTGACCGCCGCCTCGTCGCGCACCGTGAAGAACGGCTGGTCCACCAGCAGCCCCAGCTCCGCGTCCAGCGCGGCACCCGCCGGCGCGCAGCCACCCGCCGCCTTCAGGAACGACCGGTACGCACCCGGCAACCGGTAGCCGAGGTCCTCCTCGACGCCCTGCACCTGCGACTCCGTCACCGCCACACCCGACTTCGGCAGCCCGAAGTGCGCCGGACGCGTCTCCTGCAACGGCCGCGTGCCCCGCTTGGCATGGTCGACACCCGACGTCGCCACACCCCCGTGATGCCGCAGCAGCGCCTTCACCTCGACCGGGACCAGCTCCAGCCGCCGCGTGCCCACCACGTGGTGCCACGTCCAGCCGTGCGGCGTCGCCACCGCCGGCACCGTGTCCCACAGCTCGTGCCCCGACGCCGACAACGCCGTGTTCGCCGACACGTAGTCCGTCAGCCGCAACTCGTCGACGCCGAAACCCTCCGGCGGCTCCGCGATCTCCGCGGCCGCCCGCGCGTAAGCCGAGAAGTCGGGGTAACCGTGCTCGTCGACCCGTACCCCTCTCGGGTGACGGGCCGCCCGGACCGGATCCGGGAAGTGCACGACCTGCCCGGCGTAGGCCGCGTTCGGCGGCGCGGCTTGCTGCCCGAGCCGACCTGTCGTCATGGCGGTTGCCCCCTGCGGCACTCTGTACGACCCGTATTGACCACCCTCGGTGCACTACGACCCGTATCGACTGTCACGTCTGCTGTTTCGACTTCTCTGCACTTCACCGCACGCGCCGACCTCA
The DNA here is from genome assembly GCF_007655005.1 of Streptomyces tibetensis. Taxonomy (GTDB): domain Bacteria; phylum Actinomycetota; class Actinomycetes; order Streptomycetales; family Streptomycetaceae; genus Streptomyces; species Streptomyces tibetensis. The sequence goes on along the minus strand of NZ_SZVW01000007.1, from coordinate 224,640 downwards.
CGGATCACCCTCCGGATCACTGCATCGAGCCCCGAACGGATCACCGCATCGCCCACGGTGCCGACAGCCTATGCGGTACGACGACACCGGTCACCGGCACCGGTCGGCACCCCCTTCCGCTTCCGTGACCAGCCGTCACCCCACCGTGACGGCACAACCCGCTACGGGCGTGTCGCCGCGCCCCAGCTTCCGCACCAGCCACGGCATTTGGCAGTCTGTGACCCCCGGGGGATGCACGGAGGGGAAGACGATCATGAACGCGACGCAGACGGGACCACACACCGGCAGGTCCGCCGACCCACGAAACGGCGACCCCCGAGGCGGCAGCCGCGACACCGGCCCCCTGGCCGGCGACCCGCGAAACGCCGACCCACGACACGGCGACCCGAGAAACGGCGACCCCCGGAACGGCGACCCGAGAGGAGGCGACCCCCGCATCGGCTGGAGCACCACCGAAACCGCCCACGCCCCCGCCCTCCGGCACCGCCGCGACGGCATCCTCCCCACCGTCGCCGCCGCACTCTCCGTCCGCGGCGCCACCCTCACCGGCACCGCCGCCCGCGCCGACACACCCCCCGCCCTGCACCCCCTCGTCCAGGACTTCCTCGACACCCTCCCCAGCGCCCAACGCGACCGCTACACCGGCCGCTGCGCCGAAACCATCCTCATCTCCCGCCACATCGCCGCCGCCGACGCCGCCCGCAGCAAACGCGCCGCACGCAAACCCATGACCAACGGCGAGGCACGCAAAGCCCTCAAGCAGGCCAAACTCACCGCCCGACGCATCCGCGAGGACGGCGACCCCCTCCACGGCAGCTTCGCCACCCCCTGCCGCGCCTGCACCGCGCTCAGCGCCCACTTCGGCGTCCGCATAGTCGACCCGGCGTCCCAGAACAACTGACGCCCCCCACCCCCACACCGCACAGCCACCACACTCGGCGCGCGCCCGCGCACACCCGCCGCCACCCCATGACCTCGACGAGACGAAGGGCAGATGCACACCGACCGCACCTCCACCACCCGCTTCGCCGTACCCGTCGACGCCGCCCTGCGCGCCGCCGGCTGGCAACCCGGGCGCTGGGACATCAAACAAGCCGAGATCTGGGCCGACGCCCTGCGCGACCACGCCTCCCCCGCGGGCCACCGCCACACCGTCTTCCCCGCCGCCGTCGAAGCCTGGGCCGAATTCGGCGGACTCCACATCACCCCCACCGGCCCCGGCCGCCAGGTCGCCCCCGCCCACCTCCACCTCGACCCACTCCACGGCCTCCACATGGCCCGCACCCTCGGCGACCTCGGCCGCGCCCTCGGCACCGACGTCTGCCCCCTCGGCGCCGAAACCGACAGCCAAGCCCTCCTCGCCATCGACACCGACGGCCGCGTCTACACCCTCGACCACACCGGCGACTGGTACCTCGGCCCCGACATCGACCAGGCCCTCGCCGCCCTCATCGCCGGCACCGCACCCCCACGCCTCACCACAGGCTGACCACGAGCCCCGGCGGGCCACGCACCGCAACACGCCACGCACATCAGCGGGCCAATGCCGCAACACGCCACGCACCGCAGCAGGCCACAGACCGCAGCACGCCACGCACCGCAGCAGGCCACAGACCGCAGCACGCCACGCACCGCAGCGGGCTACGACGCCGGAATAACCGCCGACACCCGAAAACCCCCCGCATCCGTCGGCCCGGACACGAACACCCCGCCCAGCGCCGAGACCCGCTCCCTCATCCCCACCAGCCCGTTCCCCCCGGACGGCAACCCGGCCGACGACGCCGCCTCCTCAGCAGGCTCGTTCTCCACCTGCATCGCGATCTCCGACACCCGATGGGCCAACCGCACATACGTCTTCGCCCCGGCCGCGTGCTTGTGGACGTTCGTCAACGCCTCCTGCACCACCCGATACGCCGTCTGCTCCACCAGCGGCGCATACGACCGCACATCCCCCTCCACCGACAACGCCACCACCATCCCCGCGGCAGCCGACTGCCCCACCAAGTCCTCGATCTCCGCCAGAGACGGACCGTCGTCGTCCGCCGCCCGCGAAGCCGCAGCAGCCGCGGCCACCCCCACCGCCGCCAACGGCACCGCCGCCGCCGTCGGCGACGATGTCGATGCCGATGCCGGTGCCGACAGGCCACGCGGTGGCCCGTCCCCACCACTGCGCAGCACCCCGAGCATCTCCCGCAGCTCCGTCAGCGCCTGCCGCCCCATGTCCCCCACCAACGCGGCGTTCCTGACGGCCTTCTCCGGATCCTTCCGGGCCACCGCCTGGAGCGCCGCGGCATGCACCACCATCAGGCTCACCCGATGCGCGACCACATCGTGCATCTCCCGCGCGATCCGCGTCCGCTCCTCGTTCCGGGCCCACTCGGCCCGCTCCTCAGCCCGCTCCGCCAGCAACTGAAGCTCCCGCTCCAGACTGTCCGCCCGCTCCCGCAGGCTCTCCATCAGCCGCCGCCGCGCCCCCACATACAGGCCCAGCAGCACCGGCGGCGCCGTGAAGCCCAGCGACATCGTGATCGCCGCGAAGGGAACGAACCAGTCCCCTATGTCCAGGTCCCCCCGCGACATGTCCTGCCGCGTCTTCACGAACGTCACGATCAGCGTCCCCACCAGCGACATCCCCGCCAGCGAGCCGATGATCCGCCGGGGCAGCTCCGCCGCGGCCAGCGTGTAGAGGCCGACGACCCCCATCAGGAAGCCCATCTCGGCCGGCGTGATGGCGATGGACACCAGCACCACGGCGACCGGCCACCGCCGCCGCACGAGCAGCACGGAACCGGCCAACAGCCCGAAGACGACCCCCGCCGCCACCGGGATCCCCGCGTCCCGCGCGAACGGGATCCCCTCCAACGCGCACTCCAGCGCGGACACCACGGCCAGGCTCGCATCGAACACGGCGCTACGCCGCCTGGCCCACCACCACGGCCCTCCCCGGGCCGTCACATGGTCTTCCCCCGTCGCGGTCATGCCTCCCAGCCTACGGGCGGCCCCCGCCGGTTTTCCGTCCCATTTCCCGGACTGGCCTACACCACACTCCGTGACCGTTCGGCCGCGATACCACCCGATATCCCTCGAACTGCTGAATCGCACACCGTTCGACCCCGGAGGCCTCCATTCCGCCCGGACGGTATGCGTATGACACATGCACCCGGCAAATACGCCGACTTCGAGGGGTTGCGGGAGAAGGCGGTGGCACTCCGCCGCCAGGGACTCAGCCTTCGCCAGATCCGAGACGAGCTGAAGATCTACAACAACGACATCCTCAACCAACTGGTAAAGGGAGAACCGCCCCCGGCCTGGACGAAGCGCCCGAACGCAAAGGACGACATGAGGGAGAAGGCGAGGGAGCTCCGCCTCCAGGGCTGGACGTACGACCAGATCGAGGCGGAGCTGGGGTGCTCGAGGAGTTCGGTGTCCCTATGGGTGCGGGATCTGCCGAAGCCTGAACCCCGGTACACGCCGGAGGAGCAGTTGGCCCTCATGCAAGCGGGCCTCGCCCGTCTCCGCGCCACTCAGGACGAAGAGCGCGAGCGCGTCAAGGAGGCCGCCTCGCAGGAAGCCGGGCAACTCACGGATCGAGAGCTGTTCCTCACAGGCGTCGCCCTGTACTGGGCCGAAGGCGCCAAGAGCAAGCCGTACGACCGGCGCGAGCGGGCCGTGTTCGTCAACAGTGACCCTGGAGTGATCCAGGTCTACCTCGCCTGGCTCGACCTGCTCGGGGTGGACCGGGAGCGCCTGCGGTTCCGGGTACTCATCCATGAATCAGCGGATGTGGACGCTGCTCACCGATTCTGGGCGAAGGTTGCCGACGTCGACACCTCGGTCTTCGCCAAGCCGACGCTCAAGAAGCACAACCCCAAGACCGTCCGGAAGAACACCGGCGATGATTACCACGGCTGCCTGGCCGTCACCGTGACCCGAAGTGCCGAGTTGTACAACCGCATCGAGGGCTGGTGGGGCGGCATCGTGACCCATGCCGAAGCACGTCTCCGGTAAGGTCTGAGGCGCTGTCCCCCGTGGTGTAACTGGCAGCACACTGGTTTTTGGTACCAGCAGGACAAGGTTCGAATCCTTGCGGGGGAGCCACCGGCGCCGAAGGCCTCAGTTCGGGTCCTGCCCCACAATCTCTGGGTCGGGACCCGCACCCATGCCCCCCACAAAACCCCCCGGTATCCTGCGGATGTCACCCCACCCCATCCACAGCCGAAGGGCATCCCGTGAGCGCCAACCGCCCGGCAGCCGTCGTCGTTCTCGCAGCGGGTGAGGGCACCCGTATGAAGTCGGCCACACCCAAGGTCCTGCACGAGCTCTGCGGTCGCAGTCTCGTGGGTCATGTCCTCGCCTCCGCCGGCGAGCTGCAGCCCGAGCATCTGGTCGTCGTGGTCGGCCACGCCCGTGAGAAGGTCACCGCGCATCTCGGTGAGATCGCCCCTGACGTGCGTACCGCCGTGCAGGCCGAGCAGAACGGCACCGGGCACGCCGTGCGGATGGGTCTGGAGGAGCTGGGCGGGTCCGTCGGCGGGACGGTCGTCGTCGTGTGCGGGGACACTCCCCTGCTGACCGGCGCCACCCTGCGGGCCCTCGCCGAGACGCACTCCGCCGACGGCAACGCGGTCACCGTGCTGACCGCCGAGGTGCCGGACGCGACGGGGTACGGGCGGATCGTGCGGGACGACGCCACCGGGGCCGTGACGGCCATCGTCGAGCACAAGGACGCCTCCGACGCGCAGCGGTCGATCCGTGAGATCAATTCGGGGGTGTTCGCGTTCGACGGGCAGCTGCTGGCGGACGCGCTGAAGAAGGTGCGGACGGACAACAGCCAGGGCGAGGAGTACCTGACCGATGTGCTCGGGATCCTGCGAGAGGCGGGGCACCGGGTGGGGGCGTCGGTGGCCGGTGACCATCGTGAGATCGCGGGGATCAACAACCGTGTGCAGCTGTCGGAGGCGCGGCGGATCCTGAACGACCGTTTGCTGACCGAGGCGATGCTGGCCGGTGTGACCGTGATCGATCCGGCGACGACCTTCATCGACGTGACGGTCACGTTCGAGCAGGACGCCGTCGTGCACCCGGGTACGCAGCTGCACGGCGCGACGCATCTGGCCGCGGGCGCGGAGGTCGGGCCCAACTCGCGGCTGACCGACACCCGGGTGGGTGCGGGTGCGCGGGTGGACAACACCGTGGCGTCGGGTGCCGAGGTCGGCGCGGAGGCGACGGTGGGGCCGTACGCGTATCTGCGTCCGGGGACGCGGCTGGGCGCGAAGGGCAAGATCGGGACGTACGTGGAGACGAAGAACGCGTCGATCGGGGACGGGACGAAGGTGCCGCACCTGTCGTACGTGGGGGACGCGACGATCGGTGAGCAGACCAACATCGGTGCCGCGAGCGTGTTCGTGAACTACGACGGTCAGGAGAAGCACCACACGACCATCGGTTCGCATTGCCGGACGGGCTCGGACAACATGTTTGTGGCGCCTGTCACGGTGGGGGACGGTGCGTACACCGCTGCGGGGTCCGTGATCACGAAGGATGTGCCGGCGGGTTCGTTGGCCGTGGCCCGTGGTCAGCAGCGGAATATCGAGGGTTGGGTGGCTCGTAAGCGTCCGGGGAGCGCGGCCGCGAAGGCGGCGGAGGCGGCTTCCCGGGAGTCGGCCGGTGAGGGCTGACCGGAAACCTATGCCTGAAACACGGCGTACGGTGATAAGTGCACACCCGCACCCCCACCAGCTGAGACGGCCTCCGGCAAGCCGGCTGCGAGGTTTCTCGACCCCTAGCTGCGACACCTCTGAGGAGACAGTGCTGTGACCGGGATCAAGACGACCGGCGAGAAGAAGTTGATGTTCTTCTCCGGCCGCGCCCACCCCGAGCTTGCGGAGGAGGTCGCCCAACAGCTGGGTGTCGGGGTTGTCCCGACGAAGGCCTTCGACTTCGCCAATGGTGAGATTTATGTGCGTTATCAGGAGTCGGCGCGTGGTGCCGACTGCTTCCTGATCCAGAGCCACACGGCTCCGATCAACAAGTGGATCATGGAGCAGTTGATCATGATCGACGCGCTGAAGCGTGCGTCGGCCCGATCCATCACGGTCATCGTGCCGTTCTACGGTTACGCGCGGCAGGACAAGAAGCACCGTGGACGTGAACCGATTTCGGCGCGTCTGATCGCGGACATGATGAAGACCGCGGGTGCGGACCGGATCCTGACGGTGGATCTGCACACGGACCAGATCCAGGGCTTCTTCGACGGTCCGGTGGACCACCTGTTCGCGCTGCCGCTGCTGGCGGACTACGTGGGCCGGAAGGTGGACCGGGAGAAGCTGACGGTCGTGTCGCCGGACGCGGGCCGGGTGCGGGTCGCGGACCGCTGGTGCGACCGGCTGGGTGCGCCGCTGGCGATCGTGCACAAGCGGCGTGACAAGGACGTCGCGAACCAGGTCACCGTCCACGAGGTCGTGGGTGAGGTGAAGGGTCGCGTGTGTGTGCTGGTGGACGACATGATCGACACCGGTGGGACGATCTGTGCCGCGGCGGACGCGCTGTTCGCGCACGGTGCGGAGGACGTGATCGTGACGGCGACGCACGGTGTGCTGTCGGGCCCCGCGAGCGACCGCCTGAAGAATTCGCGGGTGAGTGAGTTCGTGTTCACGAACACGCTGCCGACGCCGGGTGAGCTGAGCAGTGACATGGACAAGATCTCGGTGCTGTCGATCGCGCCGACGATCGCGAGGGCCGTGCGTGAGGTGTTCGAGGACGGTTCGGTGACGAGCCTGTTCGACGAGCAGTAGGCCCCTGCGGGAGCGTTTGTAGATCGTTTTGGGTGCGGCCTCCCTTGCCGAGTAGACTGCTGCAGTTGCTCGGCGAGGGAGGCCGTTCCCGTTGTTTCTACGGGATGCGGTTGTCCGTTATCGACGCGCTCTTCGTAGCAGGCCGTTCGTGGCCGGGTGACCACGTCCGTTTCTGACTTCGAGGAGTGACTATGTCCGAGGTGAAGATCTCCGCCGCGACGCGCACCGAGTTCGGCAAGGGTGCCGCGCGCCGTATCCGTCGTGAAGACAAGGTTCCGGGTGTCCTGTACGGGCACGGTTCGGACCCGGTGCACCTGACCCTGCCGGGGCACGACCTGCTGATGGCGCTGCGTACGCCGAACGTGCTGATCGCGCTGGACATCGACGGCAAGACGAACGAGCTGGCGATTCCGAAGTCGGTGCAGCGTGACCCGCTGAAGGGTTTCCTGGAGCACGTGGACCTGCAGCTGGTCAAGCGCGGCGAGCAGGTCAACGTCGAGATCTACGTCCACACCGAGGGTGAGCTGGCCCCGGGCGGCAACCTGCTGGAGCACGTGCTGAACGCGCTGCCGGTCGAGGCCGAGGCCACGCACATCCCGGAGTCCGTGACCGTCTCCGTCGAGGGTCTGACGGCCGGTGACTCCATCCTCGCCAAGGACATCCCGCTGCCGAAGGGCACGACGCTGGCCGTCGAGGAGGACACCGTCGTCCTGCAGGTCCTGGCCGCGCAGGCCGAGGAGGCCGCCGAGGGCGAAGAGACCGAGGGTGACGAGGCCGCGGAGGCCTGATCCTCTGCGTCGTCGTTTCGTCGGCCGCTGTTCCCGTGCGGGGCAGCGGCCGACGCGTATGAAGGAGACATGGACGTGACGACCGATGCCGCCGCTCCCTGGCTGATCGTGGGGCTGGGCAACCCGGGGCCGGAGTACGCCGGGAACCGGCACAACGTGGGTTTCATGGTGGCCGATCTGCTGGCGGATCGGATCGGGGGAAGGTTCAAGCGAGCCGGCAAGGCTCAGGCACAGGTGATCGAGGGCCGGATCGGGCCGCCGGGGCCGTTGAACCGGCGGGTGGTTCTGGCGAAGCCGATGTCCTACATGAACCTGTCGGGTGGGCCGGTGAACGCGCTGCGGGATTTCTACAAGGTGCCGGTGGATCATGTGGTGGCGGTGCATGACGAGTTGGACATCGACTACGGGGTGCTGCGGCTGAAGCTCGGTGGCGGGGACAACGGCCACAACGGGCTGAAGTCGATGACGAAGGCCTTCGGTGCGGAGTATCACCGGGTGCGGTTCGGGATCGGGCGGCCGCCGGGGCGGATGCAGGTGGCGGATTTCGTGCTGAAGGATTTCTCGTCGACGGAGCGCAAGGAGCTGGACTACTTCGTGGACCGGGCGGCGGATGCGGTGGAGGCTCTGGTGATCGAGGGGCTGGAGCGGGCGCAAAGCACGTACAACTCCTGACTTGTCACCCACCGAGGTTGACGGGCCGTTCAGGCATGGCCAATGATCCCGGCCATGCCTGCCACTGCCCCCTCTCCGTCCCGGGCTTCGGCCGTCGTGCTGCGGTTCGGGCGGTTCGCGGCGATGGGCACGGTCGCGGTGCTGATCCTGATCGCGGGGGTGTGGGCGTCGTGGGGCACCGCGCAGCACGTGATGCTGACGAAGGGCCGGGAGCAGGGCACGGTCGAGGTGGCGCGGTGCGGGCCGGACACGTGCTGGGGCCGGTTCACGCCGTTGTCGGAGGGTTCGCAGCCGCGGGCGCGGGTGGTGCTGGAGAAGTCGGTCGCGGTGGAGCGGGGCCGGACCTACACGGTGGTGGTGAAGCCCGGTGGTGATGACGCGGTGCGTTCGGGTCCGGCGGGGGTTGTGTACGCGTGGGTTCCGCTCGGTGGGGCGTTGTTGCTGGCGTCGGTCGTGGTGGCGGGTGGTCTGCTGCGGACGCGGCTCGCGTGGGTGATGGCGTTGTCGGGGGTGGCGTTGCTGACGGCGGCGTTCGTTGCCGTGTGAGGGGTGGGGGTGTTGTCTCCCGTGTGGCGGGGAGAGTGTTGTGTGTTCGTGATTGACGTGCTGCCGGGCGAGGCTGGAAGCTGAGCCGCCCCCTCCACATCTTCTCGGTCACTTCTCGAAGATGGACTCCCCGTTATGCGAACCCTCTCGCGCCTCGGCGCTGTCTGCGCTGCCGCTTGCGCGGTCCTCCTGCTCGCTCCGGCCGCCCACGCCACTCCGCCCGGCGACAACGGCACGGTGAAGATCCACGATGCCTCGACGGGTGAGGAGCTGCCCCGTAACGAGCCGCATGTGTGCGCCTTCTACCTGGACGCCTTCGGTTTCGACGGTGGTCAGAAGGTGGACTGGCGCATCGACGCGATCCCTCCGAGTGAGAACAAGGGGGAGACGGTGGAGTCCGGTGTGCTGACGCTGGACGCCGAGGGTGGGGGCCGGACCGAGGATCTGTCGCTGGCCGACGGGCATTACAAGTTGTTCTGGAAGTTCGAGGGTGAGAAGGGGTCGGCCAAGCACAAGGTGTTCTGGTCGGACTGCGGGGACGAGCAGGGGCCGGGTGGTTCGACGCCGTCGGCTTCGGCGTCCGCGTCGCCTTCGTCGGGGGCGTCCGGGACGCCGTCGGGTGAGCCGGGTGTGTCGGCGTCGCCGAGCGCGTCGGCCGGTGGGGGTGTGCCGGCGTCGCCGTCGCCGTCCTCGTCGCCTTCGTCGTCGGCGTCGCCGCAGGGTGGTGGCGACGGTGGTCTCGCCGAGACGGGCAACGGGGCGCCGGTGGGTGTGCTGTCCGGTGTGGCGGCGGCGCTGGTGGCGGCTGGTGGGTTCCTGGTGCTGCGGCGCCGGAAGGCCGGCCGCGGCTGATCCGGAAGGCACTGTGCCCCCGAGCCTGTACGGGCTCGGGGGCACGGTCGTGTCCGGGGGTGGTTCAGCCGGTGTTGCGCAGGCCGGCTGCCACGCCGTTGACGGTGAGGAGGAGGGCGCGGGCGAGGAGCGGGTCGGGCTGCTCGGCGGCGCCGGCGGCTTCGCGTTGCCGCTTGAGCAGGGCGACCTGGAGGTAGGAGATGGGGTCGAGGTAGGCGTCGCGGATGGCGAAGGTCTGCTTCAGGACGGGTGCGGCGTCCAGCAGTTCGTCTTCGCCGGTGACGCGCAGGATTTCACGGACGGTGAGTTCGTGCTCGGCCTTGATGGTGTCGAAGACGTGCTTGAGCTCGTCGGGGACGAGGGTGTCGACGTAGTGCTGGGCGATCCGCAGGTCGGTCTTGGCGAGGGTCATCTCGACGTTGGAGATGAAGTTGCGGAAGAAGTGCCACTCCTGGTGCATCTCGTCGAGGACGGTGTCGAGGCCGGCTTCGCGCAGGGCCTTGAGGCCGGAGCCGACGCCGAACCAGCCGGGGACGATCTGCCGGGACTGGGTCCAGCCGAACACCCAGGGGATGGCGCGCAGGCCGTCGAGTGAGACGCCGGAGCCGGGGCGGCGGGAGGGCCGGGAGCCCAGGTGCAGGTCGGCGAGCTGGTCCACCGGCGTCGACGCGAGGAAGTACGTCGGCAGGTCGGGGTCCTCGACGAGGCGGCGGTAGGCGGCGTGGGCGGCGTCGGAGACGACGTCCATCGCGGCGTCCCAGCGGGCGAGGGCCTCATCGGACTGGCGGGGTGCGGTGTGCAGGGCGGAGGCCTGGAGGGTGGCGGCGACGGTGAGTTCGAGGTTCTCGCGGGCCAGGGACGGGATGAGGTACTTGTCGGAGATGACCTCGCCCTGCTCGGTGACCTTGATCTCGCCTTCGAGGGTGCCCCAGGGCTGGGCGAGGATGGCGTCGTGAGTGGGGCCGCCGCCGCGGCCGACGGTGCCGCCGCGGCCGTGGAAGAGGCGCAGGCGTACGCCGTAGCGGTGGGCTACGTCGCGCAGGCGGCGCTGGGCGCGGTGGATCTCCCACTGGCTGGTGGTGATGCCGCCGAACTTGGAGGAGTCGGAGTAGCCGAGCATGACCTCCTGGACGTCGCCCCGCAGCGCGACGAGGCGCCGGTAGGACGGGTCGGAGAGCATGTCCTCGAGGATGGTGTCGGCGGCCTTGAGCTCGTCGGTGGTTTCGAGGAGCGGCACGATGCCGATCTTGGCCCAGCCGGCGTGCAGGTCGATGAGTCCGGCCTCGCGGGCGAGGACGGCGGCGGCGAAGACGTCGTCGGCGCCCTGGCACATGGAGATGATGTAGGACTCGATGACCTCGGGTCCGAAGACTTCGAGGGCGCGCTTGACGGTGCCGAAGACGCCGAGGGTCTTCTCGCCGGGCGCGTCGACGGGGGCCGGGGTGGGGGCGAGCGGCCTGCGGGACCTGAGTTCCTTGGCGAGGAGCTTGGCGCGGTAGTCGCGGGGCATGTCGGCGTAGCGCCAGGATTCCTCGCCGAGCCGGTCGAAGAGCTGGCCGAGGGCGTGGTGGTGGGCGTCGGCGTGTTCGCGGACGTCCATGGTGGCGAGCTGGAGGCCGAAGGCGGCGAGGGTGCGGATGGTGCGGGCGAGGCGGCCGTCGGCGAAGAGTCCGCCACGGTGCTCGCGCAGGGAGCGCTGGATGATGCGCAGGTCGTCGAGGAGTTCGCCGGTGCCGAGGTAGTCGCGGCCGGCCACGTGGGGGGTGCCCTTGGCGAGGCGCTTCTTGGTGTTCTCCAGCTTCTGCCGGATGCAGGTGGCCTTGAGCCGGTAGGGCTCTTCGGCGTTGAGGCGCTTGTAGCGGGGGCTGATCTCGGGGAGGTTTTCCAGGTCGGTCTGGAGGGAGGTCAGCAGTTCCTCGGTGGCGCCGGCGTAGCGGATGGAGTTGGAGAGGAAGCCGCGGAGTTCGTCGATGGTGTCCAGGGCGTCGTTGATGCCGTGCTCGTGCTGGAGGATCAGGACGTCCCAGGTGACCTGGGGGGTGACGTTGGGGTTGCCGTCGCGGTCGCCGCCGATCCAGGTGCCGAAGGTGAGGGGGCGGGTGTCGTCGGGGAGCTTGACCCCGGCGCGCTCCAGTTCGGCGGTGAGGTCCTCCAGGACGTCGCCGACGGCGCCCACGTGCAGCTCGTCGAGGTAGTAGATGGCGTTGCGGGCCTCGTCGGCGGGCTCGGGGCGCACCACGCGCAGTTCGTCGGTCTGCCAGACGAGGTCGATGTTCTCGGCGAGGCGGGTGTCCAGGCGGCGCCGGTCGGACTCGATGACCGGGGTTTCCAGGAGCGCGGCGATGCGGCGGAGCTTGTTGAGGACCGAGCGGCGTGCGGCCTCGGTGGGGTGGGCCGTGAAGACGGGGCGGACGTTGAGGTTGCCGACCGTCTCGCGCAGGTGCTCGGGGTCGGCGTCCTTGAGCCGGTCGGCCGTACGGGCGAGGAGTCCGCCTTCGGCGGCGCGGCGGGCGCGCAGCTCGCGGCCGCGGTGGACCTGCTCGGTGACGTTGGCCAGGTGGAAGTAGGTGGAGAAGGCGCGGACCAGCTTGGCCGCGGTGTCGAGTTCGGTGCCGCGCAGCAGCTCGGCGGCGGCCTCGCCGTCCTCGCGGGTGAGGCGGCGGACCTTTTCGACGAGTTCCAGCAGCTCGGGGCCCTCTTGGCGGACGAGGGTCTCGCCGAGGAGGTCGCCCAGCCGGCGGATGTCGGCTCGCAGCTCGCTGCTCGTCGTCGTGGTCTGGTCGTCGGCACTGCTCACAGGTGCGGCTCCTTGCAGTGTTGAAGCTCGTCTGGGAGGGGAACCCGGACGGCGTCTCGCGCGGCGGGGCGCCGCTTACGGATCGGACATCCGGGAGGAAATCAGAGCGGACCGCGCTGTCCGACCGACTCCAGGATAGGTGTCGGCCGGGACGCGCAGGGTCGCGGGCTCTTGCCGCCGGGCGACGCACTGTCATACTTACGATGCCGTAGGTTACGGAACCGTAGGGAGCACGTCACGGTTCACGTGCCCCGGCTACTCCTACTCCGTCCACTTACCCCCCAGGGGACGCGTATGACCAGTAGTTCCGACGTGATCGACGGCGCTGCGAAGGCGCCCGGTCAAGATTCCGACGCCGCCTTGGCCACGCTGGGTGGCGAGCAGAAGCGGTCCATCGAGCAGATCGCCCTCCTCGTGTTCATCACCGTCCCGTTCCTCGCGCTGCTGGCGGCGGTGCCGCTGGCGTGGGGGTGGGGGGTGAGCTGGCTGGACCTCGGTCTGCTGGTCTTCTTCTACTACCTCGGGTGCCACGGCATCACGATCGGCTTCCACCGTCACTTCACCCATGGTTCCTTCAAGGCGAAGCGGCCGTTGAAGATCGCGTTGGCGATCGCGGGTTCCATGGCGGTCGAGGGTCCGCTGGTGCGCTGGGTGGCCGACCATCGCAAGCATCACAAGTTCTCCGACGCGGAGGGCGACCCGCATTCGCCGTGGCGGTTCGGTGAGACGCTCCCGGCCCTGATGAAGGGCCTGTGGTGGGCGCACATCGGGTGGATGTTCGACGAGGAGCAGACGTCGCAGGAGAAGTACGCGCCGGACCTGATCAAGGACAAGACGCTGCGCGCCATCTCCCGCCAGTTCGTCTGGTGGACGGTGCTGTCGCTGGCGCTGCCGCCGGTGATCGGCGGTCTGGTGACGATGTCCTGGTGGGGCGCGTTCACGGCGTTCTTCTGGGGTTCGCTGGTCCGGGTGGCCCTGCTGCACCACGTGACCTGGTCGATCAACTCGATCTGCCACGCGGTCGGCAAGCGCCCGTTCAAGTCGCGTGACCGCTCGGGCAACGTGTGGTGGCTGGCGGTCCTGTCCTGCGGTGAGTCCTGGCACAACCTGCACCATGCCGACCCGACGTCCGCCCGGCACGGCGTGATGCGCGGCCAGCTCGATTCGAGCGCCCGCCTGATCCGCTGGTTCGAGATGGCGGGCTGGGCGTACGACGTGCGGTGGCCGTCACGCTCCCGTATCGATTCGCGCCGTAACACCGGGGAAGGCGGCTCCCCGCGCGGGAAGGAGCCCGTCGAGGCGGCATGATGGTCGCTGTGGCGACCGACTCGAGCAGCACCCCAGGCAACGACAAGCCGCGGCGAGCGCGTCGCACCCGGATGACCGGTGCCGAGCGCCGTCAGCAACTGCTGGAGATCGGTCGCACGCTCTTTGCGGCGAAGGGCTTCGAGGGCACGTCGGTGGAGGAGATCGCGGCGAAGGCCGGGGTGTCCAAGCCGGTGGTGTACGAGCACTTCGGCGGCAAGGAGGGGCTGTACGCGGTCGTGGTGGACCGTGAGATGCAGTGCCTGCTGGACATGGTGACCAGTTCGCTCACGGCCGGTCACCCTCGCGAACTGTGCGAACAGGCGGCGTTCGCCCTGCTGGACTACATCGAGGAGCACACGGACGGGTTCCGCATCCTGGTCCGTGACTCCCCCATCCCCCAGTCGACGGGTACCTTCGCTTCGCTGATCTCGGACATCGCCACCCAGGTGGAGGACATCCTGGGCCGCGAGTTCAAGAGCCGCGGCTTCGACCCGAAGCTGGCCCCGCTGTACGCCCAGGCCCTGGTCGGCATGGTCGCCCTGACCGGCCAGTGGTGGCTGGACGTGCGCCGGCCGAAGAAGGCCGAGGTGGCCGCGCACCTGGTGAACCTCGCGTGGCACGGCCTGGACGGGATAGAGGCCAAGCCGCACCTGATAGGGCGCCGGAAGGCCTAGGGCCGGCTCGCTTCCAGGAACTCCAGCCGGTTGCCGACCGGGTCCTGTGCGTAGAACCGCTGGTGACCGGGCAGGGCGGAGTCCCACCGGACGGCCACGCCGCTCGCCTCCAGCCGGGCGGCGTAGGCCTCGATGTCCGTCACCCGCAGCCCGGGGTGGGCCTTCGCCGCCGCCCGGAAGTCCTCCTCGATCCCCAGGTGCAGCTGCACCGCCCCGGCCCGGAACCAGCACCCGCCCCGCCGGGCGAGCGCCGGCGGCTTCGGCACCTCGGTCATGCCGAGGACGTCGACGTAGTACGCCCGCAGCCGCTCCTCGCTTCCGGGCGGGGCGGCGAGCTGGACGTGATCGAGGGCGGTGATCATCAGCTCTCCTTCCGTGCGACGGCGAACACCCGGCGGAAGGGGAACGGCGTGCCGTGGGGACCGGCCGGGTAGGCCTCGCGCAGGGCCGCCCGGTATTCGGCGACGAAGGCCTCCCGCGCCTCGGGCTGGTCGGCGAGCGCGGTCAGCACGGGCCGCAGCCCGGTCCCCTTCACCCAGTCCAGCACCGGGTCCTCGCCCTGGAGCAGGTGGATGTAGGTCGTCTCCCACACGTCGGCCGCGCAGCCGAGGGAGGTCAGTCGCTCGAGGTAGGCCTCGGGGGTGTGGACGGCGTCGGCGTGGCGCAGGGTGTCGGCGAGCCGGGCGCGCCAGCGCGGTGAACCGGCGAGTTCCCGCATGAGCCGGTGGCTGGGGGCTTCGAAGTTGCCCGGCACCTGGAAGGCGAGGGTGCCGCCGGGTTCGAGCCCGGCCACCCAGTCGGCGAACCGTTCGACGTGCCCCGGCACCCACTGGAGCGTGGCGTTGCTGATGATCAGGTCGTGGGGTTCGCCGGGCGTCCACGTCCGTACGTCGGCGGGCCCGAAGTCGAGACGGCCGCCCCCGGGCGTGGGCCCTTCGTGCTCGACGTGGGCCTTGTCGAGCATCTCGGGGGAGTTGTCGTAGCCGGTGATCCGGGCGGTGGGCCAGCGGGCGGCGAGCAGCGTGGTGACGTTGCCGGGGCCGCAGCCGAGGTCGGCGATGCGGGCCGGCTCCCTGGGCAGGTCGGGGACGCGGGCGAGGAGGTCGGTGAAGGGGCGGGCGCGGTGATCGGCGTGACGGAGGTACTGGGCCGGGTCCCAGGTGGGGGCGGCTGCGGGCATGGGTCCTCCTGGTGTCCTGGTGGTGGCGGTGCGGGACGCACACCCAGCGTGATCCCCGATGTATCTCGATGTCAAGAAACTAGACGTCAAGAGACTCTACGTCGACACAACCACTACACTGATCGTCATGGAGGACGAGGTCGATCGGCTGGTCGCAGCGTGGCGCCGGGAGCGCCCGGACCTCGACGTGGAACCGCTCGAGGTGCTCAGCCGCGTGAGCAGGCTGGCCCGGCATCTGGACCGGGCGCGGCGGCTGGCGTTCTCGGAGCACAACCTGGAGCCGTGGGAGTTCGACGTCCTGACGGCCCTGCGCCGGGCGGGCACCCCGTACCAGCTCTCGCCGGGACAGCTCCTCACCCAGACCCTGGTCACCTCGGGCACGATGACGAACCGCATCGACCGCCTGGCGAAGAAGGGCCTGGTGGAGCGGCTCCCCGACCCCAGTGACCGCCGCGGCGTCCTGGTCCGGCTGACGGACGAGGGCCGGGACCGCGCGGACCAGGCCCTGGCGGGTCTGCTGGACCAGGAGCGCGCGATCCTCGCGGAGCTCTCCCGAGCCCAGCGCGGCGAGCTGGCGGCGCTGCTACGCCAGCTGACCGCCCCGTTCGACAACATCCCCGGCTAGGTCCACGGGCCCGACCCCGGCCCGCCGCGCCAGGGCGACGGCGGCGAGGGTGGAATGCACGCCGAGCTTGCCGAGGACGTTCTGCATGTGGGTCCGCACGGTGTGCGGCGACAGGAACAGGCGCTCGGCGACGGCCTTGCGCCCCAGCCCCGCGACCATGCACCGCAGCACTTCCCGCTCACGCGGTGTGAGCGACTCGACGAGGCGCTCGCTCTCGGTGCGGTGCTTGCGGGCGGCGGTGAGCTCCCGCAGGACGCCGGTCAGCAGGGCGGGCGGCAGATGCGTCTCGTCGCGCAGCACCCCGCGGATGACGTTGAGCAGCCGGGACAGGGAACAGTCCTTGGCGACCCAGCCGGACGCCCCGGCCTGCAGGGCGAGCGCCGCCCGGCGCGGATCGTCCTTCTCGGCGAGCACGACGATCCGTACGTTCGGCTGCGCGGAGCGCACTCCCGTGACGAGGGAGATTCCGTCGACGAGCCCGTCCTCGTTGCCCTCCTGCACGGGTACGGCCGGGCGGGCGCCCGGTACCTTGCCGCCCAGGTCGGCGTCCACGAGCAGCACGTCGAACCGCCGCCCCTCGGCGACCGCCCGCTCCAGGCTGCGCAGCGCGGCCGGACCGCTGCCGGCCGCGGAGACGTCGACATCGGGCTCGGCGGCCAGGGCCGCCGCGAGTGACTCGGCGAAGATGCGATGGTCGTCGACGACCAGGACTCGGATGCGAACCACGTAACCCCCTTCCCCAGTGCTCCCGAAGAGCAGGGGATACCCCAACCGCGGAGAATGACACCGCGCGGGTACGACGCCGGGGTGTCCGGGTCCGCCGCGTCCGACCGTCCGTCGGTGCCGCAGCAGCCTGTCCGGGTCGCCGCAGCCGCACGGCCGCCGCCGTGCAGTACCGCCACCCCCACCCCGGGCGTCGTACCCGGCTGTCTCGCCCCCTGATCGGCACCGGCCCCCACCGGTGCTGTTCATCAGGGTACGGACGGGGGCCCGGAGCGGAAGGTTATTTGCAGAACTGACCGTCCGACGCGTTTATGGTGTGCCGCATGTTCCGTCTTGAGACAGAAGTCGACAAGGCCCGACGTGATCTGCTCCGCACACGCCTGCGGGACACGAACACCGCCGCCTCTCCGATCCTGCGCGCCCTGCGCGGGACACCCGGCGAGCGGGACGTCCCGTTGCACGTGTGGGCTGTGAACGACACCGACGATCTCGCCGGCGGACTGGTCGGCTACACCTGGGCGACCTGGCTGCATGTGACATACCTGTGGGTCGACGAACGCCACCGCGGCAGGGGCCTGGGCGCACGGCTCCTCGCACAGGCGGAGCACATCGCGACGACGTCCCGCGGCTGCAGCGCGGCCCGCCTGGAGACGTGGGACTTCCAGGCACCGCAGTTCTATGTGAAGCAGGGGTACGAGGTGGTGTGCGCGGTGCCGGATTATCCGCCGGGGGTCACGGAGTACATGCTGACGAAGAGGCTGGGCTGAGGGACTGGGCCGAGTTGCGGCAGCGAAACCCTCGATCACGCCCCGCTCTCCCTCACCGATAGCGTTGGTTCGCTTGAGTTATCCCCCCACATGATCAACGGGAGACACAGTGAACCGCCCCGCTCGGCTCGTGACAGCCGCGCTCACCGCATCCGCGGCCCTGCTGCTGACCGCCTGTGGCTCGGGGGGAGGTGACGGTTCGTCGTCTTCCGACAAGATCGCCGGTGCGGATTCGGGCGACAAGGCCTCGGCTTCCCCCTCCGCTTCCGCGACGGAGGACGGCATCGACCGGCCGGAGATCAAGCTGCCCGGGGACATGAAGCTGGTCTTCGAGGGACGGCAGACGGGTGACGCGGTCAAGGACGCGATCCTGGCGGACAACGAACGAACCGTCAGCACGGTCTGGCAGGCCATGGCGTACGGCGATCTGAAGAAGTCGGGCATGGGCTTCTACTACACGGACAACGCACTGGTCGGCGTCTACCAGTATGCGAAGGGCGCCATCGACAAGAAGACCAGCTGGGCAGGCACGCTTCGGTACTTCGACCGCAAGGTGACGGTGTTCGACAAGAAGTCGGCGGCCTTGACGTACTGCGTCGACGAGAGCAAGGCCGACCTCAAGGATCGCGAGACGAACAAGCTGCAGGGCACCAAAACCACGCCCAACAGTTACGTCTTCTACAACCTCGGCTTGAAGAAGAACAAGGATGGCGTCTGGCAGACCTGGGATCTCACCGAGGACCGGGGGTCGCAGAAGTGCCAGCCCTGACGCGTTGCCTGGGACTGACGGCGCTGACCATCGCGTTGACCGGACTCGGGGCGTTTCCGGCTACGGCTGGAGGGTTCGATCCTGTCGGCTCCCAGCAGAGCAAGACATCCGGCGACTCCTCCGGCCCGGCCCTGGAGTCTCGCGTCAGCATCACGGTCAAGGGCACCAAGGCGAAGGGCAGCGGTCCGGTCACCTCCACTGCCGCGGACTGGGAGCCGCCGGCCTGTTGGTACGAGCCGTACTGGAAGGCCAAGGACTTCAAGACCTTCAACGAGGCCAAGTGGTCGATGTACGAGTCCGCCGGTGGCGAGCCGGAGGGCATCGCGGACGTCCAAGCGCGCTATAAGAAGGGCCACCCGTACAAGGACTTCAACGTCGCCAAGAACGACGAGGGCATGTGGTGGGTGGCGGTGAAGAACCCGGAGATGAAGGACGACCCGGCGGCCAAGGCCTGCACGCGCGACCCCTTCTGGGTCGACAACGGCAAGAATCCCGGCGTCCCTCAAGCCATCGACACCGAGACCCTCGCCGGGCTCGCGCACCAGCGGACCGTCGTGCCGCCGACGAAGATCTCCCTCGCACCGGACGCCAGGTCGACGGTGAACGCGCCCACCTGGGTCTGGCTGGACAGGGGCGCCTTCAAGCCCGTGTCCGTCACGGCGAGTCTGCCCGGCACGGGACTGTGGGCGACCACCACGGCCAAGCCGGTGAGCCTGCACCTCGACCCCGGAACCGCGGACGCGGAAACCCTCCCGGCGTCCGGTGAATGCCTGATCAACGACGACGGCTCCATCGGCGAACCGTACGCCCGGGGCAAGGCGGAGCTGACGCCTCCGTGCGGGGTGCGGTACCTGCGCTCGTCGGGAGACGACACGTACGGCCTGGAGGCGACCCTCACCTGGGAGATCACCTGGGAGGGCGCGGGCGGCACGGGCGGCGATCTGCCCAACGGCACGTTCGCCACCACCACCGAGGTGCCGGTCCAGGAGATCCAGTCCGTCAACCGCTGACAGAAACGACGAAAGCGGCGCCCCCGTGCGGATGAGGGTGCCGCTTTCGTCCGGTCGGTCAGTGGAGGCGGCGGGCGCCCGGGGACGGGACCGCTTCGAAGACGCGGGGCGTCGTGAAGCCCGCCGACGCGAAGGCCTCTGTCACCGTCTTGGTGATGGCGTCCACGTCCTGCTCCTCCGCGAGGACGATCGCCGAGCCGCCGAAGCCGCCGCCGGTCATGCGGGCGCCGAGGGCGCCGGAGGCCAGGGCCGTGTCGACGACCAGGTCCAACTCCGGGCAGGAGATGCGGAAGTCGTCGCGGAGGGAGGCGTGGCCCTCGATCAGGACCGGGCCGATCGCGCGGGTCTCGCCGGATTCGAGGAGGGAGACGACCCGTTCGACGCGTGCGTTCTCCGTGACGATGTGGCGGACCAGCCGGCGAACCTCCTCCTCGTCGCCCAGGCGGGCCAGGGCCGCGTCCAGGTCGGCGTAGGGGATGTCCCGGAGCGCGTCGACGCCCAGCAGGGCCGCGCCCTTCTCGCAGCCGGCGCGGCGCTTGCCGTACTCGCCCTCGCTGTGGGAGTGCTTGACCTGCGTGTCCACGACCAGCAGGCGCATGCCCTCGGCCGCCAGGTCGAAGGGGATCTGCTTCTGGGAGAGGTCACGCGTGTCGAGGAACAGGGCGTGGCCGGTCTCGCAGCAGGCCGACGCCGTCTGGTCCATGATGCCGACGGGGGCGCCGACGTAGACGTTCTCCGCGCGCTGGCACAGGCGGGCCAGTTGCCAGCCGCGCAGGCCGAGGGAGAACAGGTCGTTCAGGGCCAGGGCGACGACGACTTCCAGCGCCGCCGACGACGACAGGCCCGCGCCCGACGGGACCGTGGAGGACAGGTGGATGTCCGCGCCCGTGATCGCGTGGCCGGCCTCGCGCAGGGCCCAGACCACGCCCGCCGGGTACGCGGTCCAGGTCTTGTCCGACTCGGGGGACAGGGCGTCCAGGCGGAGTTCGGTCACGCCTGACTCGACGTCCGCCGAGTGGAGGCGGAGGATGCCGTCGTCGCGGCGCGCCACCGCCGCCACCGCCGTGTGCGGCAGGGCGAACGGCATGACGAAGCCGTCGTTGTAGTCCGTGTGCTCGCCGATGAGGTTGACGCGTCCCGGCGCCGCCCACACGCCGTGCGGCTCGGCTCCGTACAGCTCGCTGAACCGTGAGGCGACCGTCTGCGCCACAGCCTCGCTCATGCCTGACCCCTGACTCTTTCCGTACGTACTAGTTGCCGCGCCGCTGCGCGAAGTCCCACGCGTCCGCGACGATTCCCGCGAGGTCCGCGCGGGACGGGTTCCAGCCCAGTTTCTCGCGGGCGGTGGCGGCCGAGGCCACCAGGACCGCCGGGTCGCCGCCCCGGCGGGGGGCCACGACCTCGGGGATCGGGTGGCCCGTGACCCGGCGGACGGTCTCGATGACCTCGCGGACCGAGAAGCCGTTGCCGTTGCCGAGGTTGCAGATCAGGTGCTCGCCGGGGGCTGCGGCCTTCAGGGCCAGCAGGTGGGCCTCGGCCAGGTCCGCGACGTGGATGTAGTCGCGGACGCAGGTGCCGTCCGGCGTCGCGTAGTCGTCGCCGAACACCGAGATCGCCTCGCGCCTGCCCTGCGCCACCTGGAGGACCAGCGGGATCAGGTGCGACTCGGGGTCGTGGCGCTCGCCGTACTCGCCGTAGGCGCCCGCCACGTTGAAGTAGCGCAGGGAGACCGCGCCCAGGCCGTGCGCCGCCGCCTCACCCGTGATCATGTGGTCGACCGCGAGCTTCGAGGCGCCGTACGGGTTCGTGGGGGACGTGGGCGCCGACTCGACGATCGGGACCTGCTCCGGCTCGCCGTACGTCGCCGCCGTCGAGGAGAAGACCAGCTTGGACACGCCCGCCTCGCGCATCGCGGCCAGCAGCGCCATGGTGCCGCCGACGTTGTTGTCCCAGTACTTCTCCGGCTTCACGACCGACTCGCCGACCTGCGAGAACGCGGCGAAGTGCAACACACCGTCGAAGGAGGAGTCCAGCCATTTGGCGGCATCGCGGATGTCGCCCTCGACGAACGACGCGTCCGCCGGGACGCCCTCGCGAAAGCCCGTGGAGAGGTTGTCGAGGACGACGACCTCGTGACCGGCCTCCAGCAGGTGCTGTGCGACCACGCTGCCGACGTATCCCGCACCGCCTGTCACCAGGTACTTCCCGCTCATGAACTCGCTACCTCTCGCAGTCGCTCGGCCGCGCGCTCCGGCGGCACGTCGTTGATGAACACGTTCATGCCGGACTCGGAACCCGCGAGGAACTTCAGCTTGCCGGAAGTGCGGCGGATGGTGAAAAGCTCGAGGTGGAGCGCGAAGTCCTCGCGCACGACCCCGTCGAACTCCTCCAGCGCGCCGAACGGGGCCTGGTGCCAGGCCGCGATGTACGGCGTCGGGGGCTCACTCTCACCGAAGATCCGGTCGAAGCGCCTCAAGAGTTCCAGGTAGACCTGGGGGAATTCTGTGCGCGCGCCCTCGTCCAGGCCGAGCAGGTCGGGCACGCGGCGCTTGGGGTACAGGTGGACCTCGTACGGCCAGTGCGCCGCGTACGGCACGAAGGCCACCCAGTGTTCACCCTCCAGGACGACCCGCTCGCCGGCGAGTTCACGCTCCAGGACGGCGTCGAAGAGGTTCTCCCCGCCGGTCATCTCCTTGTGGGTGGCGGCCGAGCGGAGCATCAGCGCGGTGCGGGGGGTGGTGAAGGGGTAGGCGTAGATCTGACCGTGCGGGTGGCCGAGGGTCACGCCGATCTCGGCGCCCCGGTTCTCGAAGCAGAACACCTGCTCGACGGCGGGGAGGTGGGACAGCTCCGACGTGCGGTCCGTCCAGGCCTCCAGCACCAGGCCCGCCTGCTCCTCGGTGAGCTCGGCGAAGGCGGCGTTGTGGTCGGAGGTGAAGCAGACGACCTCGCAGCGGCCCGAGTCGCCGGCCAGCGAGGGGAACCGGTTCTCGAAGACGACGACGTCGTACGAGGAGTCCGGGATCTCGCTCAGGCGATCGCCCGCCGACGGGCACAGCGGGCACTCGTCGGCCGGCGGATGGTAGGTGCGGCCCTGGCGGTGCGAGGCGATGGCGACGGAGTCGCCGAGGAGGGGGTCGCGGCGGATCTCGGACGTGGTGACGGTGCGGTCCAGCGGCCGGCGGTCGGTCGCGTCCCGCACGCTGTCGTCACGCAGGTCGTAGTAGATGAGCTCGCGACCGTCGGCCAGCCGGGTCGAGGTCTTCTTCACGCCGGACTCCTTGTCCTTCAAACAGAACCCAACATATAAAAACACCCTCCTCCCCAATCGTCAACATCACAATCCAACAAAGTGCATCAGAAGACGGGTTCAACTGCTGAACGCGGAGAAGAAGATCCCGCGAGGTATCGGTTCGCGCAACGAAGCGAGGGCTCATGCAAACCCCCACATATCTGTCGGCCGAGCTGCGACTCCCCACGAACTGGCTCGACTACACCATCCTCGGCATCTACTTCCTCGTCGTCCTCGGCATCGGCTTCGCCGCCCGGCGCTCGGTGAAGACCAGTCTCGACTTCTTCCTCTCCGGCCGCTCCCTGCCCGCCTGGGTCACCGGTCTCGCGTTCATCGCGGCCAACCTGGGCGCCACCGAAATCCTGGGCATGGCCGCCAACAGCGCCCAGTACGGCGTCTACACCACGCACTGGTACTGGATCGGCGCCATCCCGGCCATGGTCTTCCTCGGCCTGGTGATGATGCCCTTCTACTACGGCTCCAAGGTCCGATCGGTCCCGGAGTTCCTGCTGATGCGCTTCGACCGGGCGGCGCACCTGCTCAGTTCCGTCCTCTTCGCCTTCGCCGCCATCCTCATCGCCGGCGTCAACCTCTACGCGCTGGCCATCGTCGTCGAGGCGCTGCTGGGCTGGCCGGAGTGGGTGGCGATCGTCGTCGCCGGGTTCTTCGTGCTCGCCTACATCACGCTCGGCGGCCTGTCCTCGGCGATCTACAACGAGGTCCTGCAGTTCTTCGTCATCCTCGCCGCGCTCATCCCGATCACGGTGCTGGGCCTGAAGAAGGTCGGCGGCTGGGACGGCCTGTCCGACTCCCTCACCAAGAGCCACGGCGCCGACTTCATGACGTCCTGGGGCGGTACGGGCATCGGCAGCGACAACCCGCTCGGCGCGAACTGGCTGACGATCGTCCTGGGCCTCGGCTTCGTCCTCTCCTTCGGCTACTGGACGACGAACTTCGCCGAGGTGCAGCGCGCGCTGTCCGCGAAGAACCTCTCGGCGGCCCAGCGCACCCCGCTGATCGCCGCGTTCCCGAAGATCTTCATCGTCTTCCTGGTGATGATCCCCGGCCTGGTCGCCGCGGTGCTGGTGCCGAAGATCGGCACGTCCGGCTCGGACCTCCAGTACAACGACGCGATCCCCTACCTGATGTCCCAGCTGCTGCCCAACGGCGTGCTGGGCATCGCCGTCACCGGCCTGCTCGCGGCGTTCATGGCGGGCATGGCGGCCAACGTGTCGTCCTTCAACACCGTGTTCACCACGGACATCTGGGCGAAGTACGTCGTGAAGGGCCGCGAGGACGAGTACTACGTGCGCTTCGGCCGGCTCATCACCGCGGTCGGTGTCCTGGCCTCCATCGGCACGGCGTTCCTCGCCCGCTCCTTCTCCAACATCATGGCCTACCTGCAGACCCTCTTCTCCTTCTTCAACGTGCCGATGTTCGTCGTCTTCATCATCGGCATGTTCTGGAAGCGGGCGTCCATGAAGTCCGGATTCTGGGGACTGCTCGCGGGCACCACCGCCGCGATGGTCAACTACTTCGTCCTCTACAAGCAGGACATCATCGACATCCCCTCCGACCAGGGGGCCAACTTCGTCTCGGCGATCGCGGGCTTCGTCGCGGGCGCGGTCGTCATGGTGGCGGTGTCGCTGTTCACCGCGCCCAAGCCCACTCAGGAGCTGCAGGGGCTGGTCTACGGCACCCGCTCGCCCGGCATGACGGAGCCGCCCGCCCCCGGGGACGAGGCCTGGTACCGCAAGCCGGCACTGCTGGGCTGGGGCGCGGTCGTCCTGGCCGCGGCCTGCTACATCCCGTTCTCGTTCTGACCGAACCCCGACCGAGGAGTGTGATCGCACATGTCCGAGTTCTACTCCGAGAAGGACCTGCAACGGGAAGTCACCGAACTGCAGGGCAAGTCGGCGACCGCCGCGCGGCTGTTCGACATCCGGCGGATCATCGGCGGGCTGTTCGTGATCTACGGCGTCATCGTCACGATCGCGGGGTTCACGGCGTCCGACGCGGACATCGACAAGGCCGCCGGTGTGAACATCAACCTGTGGACCGGGCTGGGGATGCTGCTGCTGGGCTTGTTCTTCCTGGCGTGGCTGAAGCTGAGGCCTGCGGCGCCGGCCCCGCCCGGGGTTGAGCCGGAGGGTGACGACCTGGCGGAGTAGCCCGGGGGTTGTCCGGTGCGCGGCGCTGGTGCTGAGGCCGGGTGGGTGCGCGACTCGGCGCGACGAGGTGCCGCTACCGCCCACCCGTGCCGCCCCTAGCGGCACGATTGCCCGCAGCTGGGTGAGCCGCGACGCACCCGCACCCGCCGTCGGACGCAAGGGGACGGGTCGGGAGGTGTCCGCCCGCAGCGGTTGGCGCGTCCACGCCAGTCAGTCGGTACGCAAGTCGATCGCGCCGTTCCGAGGACGGACACCCCCCGGCGCGGCCCCGACCCTAGGCGCGGCCCCACCCCCCACCCGGCGGCAGGCGCAGCCACCCGCACTCCGAACCCCGCGGCGGGCGCAGCCACCCGCTCCCAAACCCCGTGGCAGGCGCAGCCCCCCGCACCCCCACCGCCGGTCGGACAGCTCACGGCTCCCGCCGCACCGGCCCCGCCCGGTCCAGCAAGCCCGTCCGTGCCGCCAGCGCCGCCGCCTCCAAACGCGACCCCACGCCCAGTTTCATCAGCACCCGCTGGACATGCGTACGCGCCGTCGACGGTGCGATGCCCATGCCCGCCGCGATCAGGCGGGTGTCCTCGCCGTCCGCGACGCGGACCAGGACCTCGACCTCCCTCGGCGTGAGCATGGACAGCAACCGCTGGCCCTCGTCGTCCGGTTGGGCCGCCGGGTTGAGCAACTCACCGAACGCCCCCTGCAACAGTTGCGGCGCGACCGCCGCCTCCCCCGCCCGCGCCTTCATGATCGCCCGCTCGACACCCTCTATGCGCTCGTCGTGCCGGACGTACCCCGACGCCCCCGCCGCGAACGCCGCAGCGATGCCCCTGGGGCTCGGCACCGGCCCCAGCACCAGCACCGCCACCTGCGGCCGCTCCCGCTTGATCCGCACCACCGGGTCGAAGATCCCCGGCTCGGCCGGCGCCGCCGTCCCCAGCAGGCACACCTCAGGCGCCCGCGTGATCACCAGCTCCGCCGCACCCGCGGCCGGCGCCGCCGCGGCCAGCACCCGGTGCCCCCGCAGCTTCAGCGCCGAAGCCAGCGCCTCGGCCAGCAATCGGTGGTCGTCGACCACCATGAGCCGCACTCCCATCGAGCAACCCCCCAGTCACCCCAGCCCCCCACGGGAGCCCCCCGGCTCCCCCGCCTTCATGCCCCCGGAAGCTACACGCTTGTTCGACGTTGCGCTCCCCCTACCGGCGAGAATCGCCCCGGATCGCCGATATTCCTCTCCTTCCGGGTTGACCGCGCCGAACAGCTGCGGCCCCGCCCCTGAACAGGGACGGGGCCGCATCAGCCACCAGTCGATCAAGAACCGGTCAGTACCCGGTCAGAGCCCGGTCGAAGCGGTCAGCCCGTACCGAAGCCGACCGCGAGATACTCCTTCTCCCGCACCGTCGACCGCTTGCTCGCGTACACCTTGGACATGTAAAGGTGCCCCTCGGCGTACAGGAACTCGGAGTACTCCGGCGACATGCTGGTCTCCACGTCCCGGACCGAGTCCGTCGCGGGATTCTGCAGCAGCGTCGTCTGCTTGAAGCTGCCCCCGGCGATGCTCACCACCTGTCCGCCCTTGTCGTAGGGGGGACGCTTGTACGCGATCAGGTTGCCGCCGTCCATGCGCAGCGGCGAGATCGTGTAGCCGTCGCCCGCGTCGGCCCGCTGGCCCGTCTGCTTGCCGGTGGCGAGGTCGAAGGCGACGATCTCGTTGGTCTGGCTGTACTTGCCGGTGCCGTCGTGCTCCTCGGTCGGCAGGTACAGCCGGTCGTTGCCGACGGCCAGCAGGTTGCAGGCCTCGACGCGGGTGATGCCCTCGCAGCGGGCCGCGAACTGCTCGCCCGGCGCGGAGATGCGCGTGCGCAGCTTGCCGGTCTTGGCGTCGATGGAGAAGAAGTCGGAGATGCCGCTGCCGTCGCCCGCGGAGTCGCCGACGTCGGCGGCCACGACCAGCGGGTTGGTCGACACGATGCTGGCGTACTCGATGCCCTCGGTCATCTTGTACTCCGAGATCACCTTCCCGGACTTCGGGTCGATGGTCTGGATGTGCAGCTGCCGCTGGTCGTAGGAGCCGCACTTGCGCACCGCGACCAGCTTCTCGCCGCCGCCGTAACCGGCGTCGTAGCAGGAGTCGGCCGGCTTCGGGCTCCACAGGAGCTTGCCGGAGACGTCGAAGGCGGCGCCGCCGCTGGTGCTGCCGACGGCGACGGTCTTCCCGCTGAGGGTGATGTTGTCGAAGTTCATCACCTGGTCACCGGACTTGACCGTCTTGGTCCACAGCCGCTTGCCGGCGTCGAGGTCGATGAGGGCGATCTGGCTGCACCCGTGCGAGGGGTCGGCCTTGGTGGGCATCGCCGGCTGGTAGAGAACCGCCGTCAGGTTGTCGTCGGTGACGTGGCGGCTGGCCTGGCAGACCGGGCCGTCCAGGGGGATCTTCCACAGCTCGCCGCCCTTGTCGCGGTCGTAGCCGACGATCTGCGCGATGCCGCTCTTGACGTACGCCTTGTCGGTGAGCCACGAGCCGGAGACGACGACCGTGCTGTCGTTCTTCACCTCGGGCGCCGGGACCTGGAAGAGGACCTTGGCGCTGGGGTCGGACGGTGCCTTCTCCTTGCCGGAGGCGGTGCCGCCGTTGCCGTCGTCCGTGCCGCCGGTGCCGCCGCTCTGGCCGGCGGTGTCGTTCTCCCTGCCCTCGTCCTTGCCGGACGAGGCGTACCAGACGCCGCCGCCGATGATCAGCGCGATCGCCACGACCGCGGCGACGATGATCAGCATCTGCGTGGTGAGCTTCTTGCCGCCGCCCGGCTGTCCGGCCTGCGGCTGGTGCGGCATGGACTGCTGCGGATAGCCGTAACCGGGCTGCCCGTAGCCGGGCTGCCCGTAAGGCGCCTGCTGCTGCCCGTAGGGCGCCTGCTGGGGCTGCCCGTACGGTCCCGGCTGCTGGCCGGGGTAGCCGTAGCCGGGCGGGGGCTGCGGAGGCTGGGGTGCCGGGGCGCCCTGCGGATAGCCGTAACCCTGCGGCGGCTGGGGCGGCGTCTGCGGGGCGGCCGGCGGAGGCGTCTGCGGGGTCTGCGGCGCCTGGGGGTAGCCGTACCCCGGCTCCGGGGCCTTGCCGAGGTTCGGCCCGGCCGCGGGCGGCGGGGTCTGCGGCGGCTGGTCCTGGGGCGGCCCGAAGCCGCCCCCCTGCGGGGGCTGCTGGGGCGGCGGGGGCGGCGGCTGGGTCATGGCGTGGGTACCTCGGGGAAGGGGACGGACGACGAGGGGAGTTGGGAAGGAGGAGGAGTCACTTGCCGTAGGCGAGCATCAACTTCTCCTTCGTCTCGTCGTTCCCGCTCAGCCGGGTCGTCGAGATGTAGAAGCGCCCGTCGACCCAGTCGATCTCCTTGGAGAAGAAGCTGTTCTCGATGTCCGCGGCACCCTCGGGGTTCTGCAGCAGCTTGGACGGCTTGTGGCTGCCGCCGCCGGTCGGGATGGACACGATCTGCCCGCCCGCGTCGTACGACGGCTCCACGTAGGCGATGAGCTTGCCGCCCTCGGTCTTCACCGGCAGCATCGACTCGTCGCCGGGTGACTTCACGCGCCACTTCTCCTTGCCGTTCGCGAGGTCGACCGCGACGATCTCGTTGGCGCCGGTGGTGGCCTTGGTCGGCAGGTAGAGCGTGGAGTCGTCGGCGGCGACGCCCTGGCAGCCCGTGAGGTCGCGCTCCAGGATCGCCCAGCCGCACTCGGGGGCGAAGTCCTCGTCGAAGCCGACCTGCGAGCGGAACTTGCCGCCGGAGGTGAAGGTGGAGATGTTCCAGGCCTTCTTGTCCTCGTTGGTGCTGTAGACGACCAGCGGGCTGACCGAGTAGGTGCGCGCGACCCGCCAGCCCTTGTCGAACGGCTGGGTCCACTTGGCCTTGCCGGTCTTCGGGTCGAGCTCCTGGACCTCGTCGTGCTCCTTGTCGCTGCCGGCGCCGCAGGAGGAGACGGCGATCAGCTTCTCGCCCCCGGCGAACGCGGCGGGGAAGCAGGCGTTGCCGTACTTCTTCTTGTCGAAGAGCTTGTCGCCGTTGGTGACGTCGTACGCCGTGCCGGACTGGGAGCGGCCCACCATCAGCGTCTTGCCGGTGATGGACAGCTCGACGGAGAGCGTGGAGTCGAACAGGGCGCCGTCGGCGACCTGTTCCTTCCAGCCCTTCTCGCCGGTGAGCAGGTCGATCTCCTGCAGCTGGTTGCACTTGGCGCGGTCGCTCGCGCCGCTCATGTACGCGACGACGATCTTGTCGTCGGACGTCTTCTGCGGGGTCGTCGCGCAGATCTTCTGTGGGAAGGTGATGGCGTCCCAGGACGGTTTGCCGTCACCGACGTTGTAGGCGAAGAGCTGCTTGTAGGCGGCCTTCACGGCGGTCTTGCCGGTGATCCACATGCCGTCGGCGTCGGCGCCGGAGCCGGGGGCGTCGGGCGCCTGCTTGTACCAGAGGACCTTGGCCTCGCCGGCCTGCCGGCCCGCGTTGAGGTCCTCCGGGTCCTCGCCGCCGTCGCCGCTGCCGTCACCGGGGTTGACCGGGGCGGAGGAGCCGGCCTTGGGGTCGTCGGTCTTCTGGGCGACGGGCTTCTTCTTGCCGTTGCCGTCGTCGTCGCCGGTGACGGCCCACACGGTGCCGCCGACCACGAGCAGCGCGGCGACGGCCGCGCCGATGATCAGGGCGGGCTTGCCCTTGAAGGGATTGTTCGAGCCGCCCCCGGGCGGGGTGCCGGGCGCGCCGGGGTACTGCGGCTGCTGCGGGTACCCGTAGCCGGGCTGGCCGTACGGGCCGGGCTGCTGCGGCTGGCCGTAGGGGCCCGGCTGCTGCGGCTGGCCGTAGGGGCCGGGGTTGTACGGGCCCGGCTGTCCCGGCTGCCCGTACGGACCGGGCTGCTGCGGGTAGCCGTATCCGGGCTGCGGCGGGCCCTGCGGGGGCGGCGGCGTCTGGGGCGGGCCCTGGGGCGGTGGCGGGGTCTGCGGTGTCCCGTAACCACCGCCCTGCGGCGGCTGGTTCTGCGGTGCTCCGAAGCCACCGTGCGGTGGCTGACTGGGCGGCTGAGTCATCAGCGGCTCCCCCGTTCGATCACTGATTTTTAGCCACACCCTGAGATACGACATGGGCTCAGAGTCGCTTCATAAAGTTCTAAGACGACTCTTTGTATCACCAGGTTCCGGCAGTGGAGCGGGCCGTCTCACCCCCTGTTCCCAAGGGAGAACCGGCCCGTGATGCCGCCGTTATGCGTCTTCACGCACCCTTCACGCGTCCTCGGCGAGTTCCAGCCAGCGCATCTCCAGCTCCTCGCGCTGACCGGCCAACTCCCGCAGCTCGGCATCCAGTTCGGCCACCTTCGCGAAGTCCGTGGCGTTTTCGGCGATCTGGGCGTGGAGCTTGGTCTCCTTCTCGGAGACCTTGTCGAGCTGCCGCTCGATCTTCTGCAGTTCCTTCTTGGCGGCGCGCTGGCCGGCGGCGCTCTTCTCCGGGGCGGCGGACTGCTGCTGCGCGGCGGCGGGTGCCGAGGAGGCCGCGGCCTCCTCCATGCGCTGCCGTCGCTCCAGGTACTCGTCGATGCCGCGCGGCAGCATGCGCAGGGCGCCGTCGCCGAGCAGCGCGAAGACGCGGTCGGTGGTGCGCTCGATGAAGAACCGGTCGTGGGAGATGACGATCATCGAGCCGGGCCAGCCGTCGAGGACGTCCTCCAGCTGCGTCAGCGTCTCGATGTCGAGGTCGTTGGTGGGCTCGTCGAGGAAGAGGACGTTGGGCTCGTCCATGAGCAGGCGCAGCAGCTGGAGCCGGCGGCGCTCACCACCGGACAGGTCGCCGACGGGCGTCCACTGCTTCTCCTTGCCGAAGCCGAACGTCTCGCACAGCTGCCCGGCGGTCATCTCGCGCCCCTTGCCGAGGTCGACGCGCTCGCGCACCTGCTGCACGGCCTCCAGTACGCGTGTGCTCGGGTCGAGTTCGGCGACCTCCTGGGAGAGATAGGCCAGCTTGACGGTCTTGCCGACCTTGACCTGGCCGCCCACGGGCTGCGTCTCCCCGTCGGTCCGGGACGCCTCGGCCATGGCCCGCAGCAGCGACGTCTTGCCGGCGCCGTTGACGCCGACGAGGCCGATGCGGTCGCCCGGACCGAGCTGCCAGGTGACGTGCTTGAGGAGGACCTTGGGGCCGGCCTGGACGGTGATGTCCTCCAGGTCGAACACCGTCTTGCCCAGCCGGGTCGAGGCGAACTTCATCAGCTCGCTGCTGTCCCGGGGCGGCGGTACGTCCGCGATGAGCTCGTTGGCGGCCTCGACGCGGAAGCGCGGCTTGGACGTACGGGCGGGCGCCCCGCGGCGCAGCCAGGCCAGCTCCTTGCGGACGAGGTTCTGCCGCTTGACCTCCTCCGTGGCGGCGATGCGCTCGCGCTCGGCCCGGGCGAAGACGTAGTCGGAGTAGCCGCCCTCGTACTCGTAGACCGCACCGCGCTGGACGTCCCACATGCGGGTGCACACCTGGTCGAGGAACCACCGGTCGTGGGTGACGCAGACGAGGGCCGACCTGCGCTTTTGCAGATGGCGGGCCAGCCAGGCGATGCCCTCGACGTCGAGGTGGTTGGTTGGCTCGTCCAGGACGAGCAGGTCCTGCTCCTCGATGAGCAGCTTGGCCAGGGCGATCCGGCGCCGCTCACCGCCGGAGAGCGGGCCGATGACGGTGTCCAGGCCCTTGGGGAACCCGGGCAGGTCGAGCCCGCCGAACAGGCCGGTGAGGACGTCCCTGACCTTGGCGTCGCCGGCCCACTCGTGGTCGGCCATGTCGCCGATCACCTCGTGGCGGACGGTGGCCTCGGGGTCGAGGGAGTCGTGCTGGGTGAGCACGCCGAGCCGCAGCCCGCCCGAGTGGGTGACGCGCCCGGTGTCGGCGTCCTCCTGCTTGGCGAGCATGCGGATGAGCGTGGTCTTGCCGTCGCCGTTGCGGCCCACGACACCGACGCGGTCCCCTTCGGAGACGCCGAGGGAGACGCCGTCGAGCAGGGCACGGGTGCCGTACACCTTGCTGACGTTCTCGACATTGACCAGGTTGACGGCCATTACTCTCCTGCCAAGGGGGATGGATCGACCCTCCAGGGTAGTCGCGCGCAGGGGTGCTCCGGCCGGGGCGGTCAGCCGCCGTCCGCTTCCTCCCGGCGGCGCCGGTAGCGCCACACGTCGTGCAGCCGCTCGTCGTCGCGCAGTTCCTCGGCCACGGGGCCGATGCGGTGCCCGGCCTCCAGGCAGCGCGGGTCGTCGCGCACGGCCAGGCCGGATACGGCGCCGATGCGGATCACCTGCTGTTCGTCATGGGTGAGCGAGACCAGCGCGTCCCCCACCTCGGGCTCGGGCCCCCGGTGGTGGGCGAGCCAGTGGCACACGGCCTCGCGTACGCCAGGGTCCTCGTCATGGGCCAGGGCGAGCACGGTGGTGAGGCTCTCGGGGCGGTGCACGGTCTCCGGCACCAGTGCGCGCACCCTCGGGTCCGGGTGGGTGAGGCACGACAGCCCGACGGCCTCGATCTCCGGGGCGCTGTCGTGGGTCATCGCGTGCAGGAGAACCGCCAGGACCTGCGGGTCCTCCTCCTGTTCGGCCCAGGGCACGAGTTCCCGCCCCCGTTCCCAGAACGGCTGGCCGCCCTTGACGACGTCTCCGAGGATCAGGGACAGCAGGAGGTCGGCGGCGAGCAGGCGGTGCGTCCGGTCGGGGTGGTCGAGCAGGTCCCGGCTGCGCTGCCAGGTCTCCTCGTCGATCCGCCGGCCGAGCGTGAACACGACGTCGCACCACACGACGTGGCTCCGGTCGGGGTGGGCGAGGGCACGGGCGGCCAGTTCGCCGAAGGGGGTGCGGATGCCGTACAGGGCCTCCATGGACGTCAGGATGGCCCGGTGCTCGTCGCGCACGGTCGCGGGGCCGAGCGTGAGCTGCTCGCACCACCAGCCGATCTCACCGTCCTCGACGCGGATCCGCTCGATGGGGCCGGTGAGGCCGGTGATGCGGCGCAGCTCGGTCTCCGCGCCCGCGTCGGCCCACCGTCGGGCCCGGGCCAGCATCTCCGCGCGCGCCGGTGCCGTGAGCGGTTTCCTGCCGGTGGCGAGCGCATGGGTCAGCAGGTGCGAGCCGCCGTCCACCGCGCGCGTCAGCGGGGTGCTGCCGTCGGGCAGCGGGCGCAGGGGGTCGGCACCGGCTTGCAGCAGCGCGTCGGCGACGTCCGTGTCGTACGCGGCCACGGCCAGGCAGAGGACCGGCAGGCCCTCGGCGAGGGTGTCGGGGTCGGCCCCTGACTCCAGCAGCGACGTGACCGCCTCCGCGTCCCCGCGCCGTACGGCCGCGACCAGTTCTCGCACGCTCGTGTCTCCCCCTGTCGAATCGACTGGGGGAGCCTAGGCGCCCGGCAGGGGCCGGGGCACGCGATTAACCGGCGGCTGCGACCGTCGCCCCGGGCGCCGGGCCCGACGCCGTACGCACCGTCCGGCACGTGCCGGACGCCAGCAGGGCCTGCGCCACCGCGGCGGCCGACTCCGGGTCGCGGACCAGGAAGGCCGTGGTCGGGCCGGAGCCGGAGACGAGCGCGGTCAGGGCACCCGCCGCCCGGCCGGCGGCCAGGGTGCCGGCGAGCTCCGGGAAGAGGGAGAGGGCGGCGGGCTGGAGGTCGTTGGAGACGGCGGCGGCGAGCGCGTCCGGGTCGCCCTTGGCCAGGGCGGCGAGGAGTTCCTGGGAGGCGACGGGCTCGGGGATGTCCGTGCCCTCGCCGAGCCGGTCGAACTCTCTGAAGACCGCCGGGGTGGACAGGCCCCGTCCGGCCATCGCGAACACCCAGTGGAAGGTGCCGCCGACCTCCAGGGGCGTCAGCTGCTCGCCCCGGCCGATACCGAGGGCCGCCCCGCCGACCAGGCTGAACGGCACGTCGCTGCCCAGCTCGGCGCAGATGTCGAGGAGTTCGTCCCGGGAGGCGCCGGTCTGCCACAGCGCGTCGCAGGCCACCAGGGCGCCGGCGCCGTCGGCGCTGCCCCCGGCCATGCCGCCCGCGACGGGGATGTCCTTGGCGATGTGGATGTGGACGCCAGGGCTGCGGCCGTACCGCCCGGCGAGCGCCTCGGCGGCCCGCGCGGCCAGGTTCGTGCGGTCCAGGGGGACCTGGTCGGCGTCCGGGCCGTCGCAGGTGACGCGGAGCTCGTCGGCCGGGGTGACGGTGATCTCGTCGTAGAGGCCGACCGCGAGGAAGACGTTGGCCAGGTCGTGGAAGCCGTCGGGGCGGGCGGCGCCGACCGCCAGCTGGACGTTGACCTTGGCCGGGACGCGGACCGTGACGCTCACGCGGTCTCCTTCTCCTGGTACCGGTTCGCCTTGTGCTCGGCGATACGCGCGAACTCTTCCACGGTGAGCGACTCGCCCCGGGCCTGCGGCGAGACCCCGGCGGCGACCAGGGCCTCCTCGGCCGCGGCGGCGGATCCGGCCCAGCCGGAGAGCGCGGCCCGCAGCGTCTTGCGGCGCTGGGCGAACGCCGCGTCGACGACGGCGAACACCTCGCGTTTGGCGGCCGTCGTCTTCAGCGGCTCGGTCCGGCGGACCAGGGAGACCAGGCCGCTGTCGACGTTGGGCGCGGGCCAGAACACGTTCCGCCCGATGGCACCGGCGCGTTTGACCTCGGCGTACCAGTTGGCCTTGACCGAGGGGACGCCGTAGACCTTGGAGCCGGGCGGGGCGGCGAGCCGGTCGGCGACCTCGGCCTGGACCATGACGAGGGTGCGTTCGATGGTCGGGAAGGTGTCGAGCATGTGCAGCAGGACCGGGACGGCCACGTTGTAGGGGAGGTTGGCGACCAGCGCGGTCGGGGCGGGCCCTGGCAGCTCGGTGACGTGCATGGCGTCCGAGTGGACCAGCGTGAACCGGTCGGCGCGTTCGGGCATGCGGGCCGTGACGGTCGCGGGCAGCGCCCCGGCGAGCACGTCGTCGATCTCCACGGCCGTGACCCGGTCGGCGGCCTCCAGCAGCGCGAGGGTGAGCGACCCGAGCCCCGGGCCGACCTCGACGACCACGTCGTCGGGGCGGACCTGTGCGGTGCGGACGATCCGGCGGACGGTGTTCGCGTCGATCACGAAGTTCTGTCCGCGTTGCTTGGTCGGGCGCACGCCGAGGGCTGCCGCGAGCTCGCGGATGTCGGCGGGGCCCAGGAGGGCGTCGGGGGTGGGGCTGCTGGTCACGGGACAAGGGTACGGGGGGTTGTGTCCTCGCCTATCCGTGCAGCCGTCCACCGCAGTGCGGCCACGGACTGGCGCCTCGCCGCACATAGAGCTTCTTCGCCCGGTACGTCTGTTCCGCCGCCGGGGCGTCCTGGGGGCGACCGGTGCCGCCCAGGGCCTGCCAGGTCCGGGTGTCGAACTGGTAGAGGCCGCCGTAGGTGCCCGAGGAGTCGACCGCGTCGGGCCGGCCGCCGGACTCGCAGGCGGCGAGGCCCTGCCAGTCGAGGTGGTCGGCGCCCTGCACGGACGCCGGACGCTGCTTGGTTCCGACCTTGACCAGCTGCGGGCTCGGCTCGCGCACCACCTCGGACCCGATCCGGCGCGGCTTCTGCGGGACTCCGTTGACCGTGCGCAGGGCGAAGGTGACCCGGCGCAGCCCCGGCTCGCCCGCCCGCTCCACGACCTCCGTGCCCCGGAACAGGGTCGGGTCCTCCGTCCGCCGCACCTGGAAGGGGATCGGCTCCTCGCGGACCTCCCTGCCGCCGGTGATCCGCAGCACCGTCACGGTCTGCCCGTCGCGCGGGAAGCCGCCCTGCGGTACCGAGGTGGTGTCCTGGCCGTTCAGGGTGATCCCGGCCTGCTCGACGACCTCCCGAACGGTCGCCGCGTTGGTGCGCACCGTGCGGGCGCGGCCGTCCGCCATGATCGTGACCGTGCGCTCGGTCCGCACGTCCAGGGCGAGGCCCCCGCGCCCGATGCGCCGGGAGCGCGACGTGGACACGTACGCGCCCTCCTGCCGCACACCGAGCTGCCGCAGCGCCCCCTCCACCGTGTGGGCGGTCGTCCACACCTCGCGCCGGTGTCCGTCGAGGGTGAGCCGCACGGGACGGGCGAAGTGCACGGCGACCTCGTCGCCGCTGCTGATCCGCGCGCCGGGTCCGGGCGCCACCACGTCGTGGGCGCCGACCTCGACGCCCTCGTCCGCCAGCAGCTCGGTGACGTCGTCGGCGAAGGTGTGCAGCGTGCGGGCCTTGCCGTCGACGTTCAGCTCGATCGCCTTGTCCTTGGCGACGAACGCCGTGGTGCCGCCCGCCAGGAAGGCGACGACGAGGGCCTGCGGGAGCAGCCGCCGCATGGGGCTGTCCGGACGCTCGGCGTAGCGCGTCCTGCGCCGGCGCGTGGCCCTGCGGTGCGAGCCGGTGCGCGCCGCGGCACGCGATCCGACGCGTGCTCCCGGGGCCGGATCGGGGCGCCCGGCGGGCCCGGGCGCGGGCTCGTCGTCGTCCGGAGCGCCCTGGCGGGGCAGCGCGGGGAGGGTCGGCGCCTCGTAGGCGGGCCGGTAGGTGTCCGCGTGGGCGCCGGGTGGCGCCGGTGTCCCGTAGGTGAGGGTCTCGGCGCTGTGCAGATCGGCCGGCGACACGTCGGACCCGCCGTACACCGGGCCGGCGTAGGCGGGGCCGTACATCTCGTACGCCGCGTGTGACTCGTAGGCCGCATGCGTCTCGTACGCCTTATATGTCTCGTATGCCTTATACGCCTCGCGCGACTCGTACGTTCCGTACGTCTCGTGCCGGGAGTTGCTCACGCCGACGCGCTCCAGGGGCCGGAGGGGGTCCAGAGGGGTCCGGATCGGGCCCCCAGAACCTAGCGGAGCGGCCGTCACTCTCCAAAGCGACGCGACTACGCACAGTCGTACGGTGAGGTGAGCGGCGGGGTCAGTAGCCGAACGCGCGTGCCGTGTTCGCGCCGAGGGCCGTGGCCAGCGCGTCCTCGTCGATGCCGCGCACCTCGGCCATGGCCCGCACGGTGATCGGTACGAGATAGGGGGCGTTGGGCCGCCCGCGGTAGGGCGCGGGGGTGAGGAAGGGCGCGTCGGTCTCCACGAGGAGGAGCTCCAGCGGGGCCACCGCCACCGCGTCCCGCAGGTTCTGGGCGTTCTTGAAGGTGACGTTGCCTGCGAACGACATGAAGTAGCCCGCGCTCGCGCAGATCTCGGCCATCTCGGCGTCGCCGGAGTAGCAGTGGAAGACGGTCCGCTCGGGAGCGCCCTCCTCCTTCAGTACGCGCAGGACGTCGGCGTGGGCCTCGCGGTCGTGGATGACCAGGGCCTTGCCGTGCCTCTTGGCGATCTCGATGTGGGCGCGGAAGGACCTCTCCTGCGCCTCCTTGCCCTCGGGCCCGGTGCGGAAGTAGTCGAGGCCGGTCTCGCCGACGCCTTTGACCTGCTCCAGCGCGGCCAGCCGGTCGATCTCGGCGAGGGCGTCGTCCAGGGCGGCCTGACCGCCGGGTTCGCGGGCGCCCTGCCGTGACCACCCGTCGGGGTCGCCGTGCACGATCCGGGGCGCCTCGTTGGGGTGCAGGGCGACCGTGGCGTGGACTGCGTCGTGGGCCGCCGCCGTCTCGGCCGCCCAGCGGGAGCCCTTGAGGTCGCAGCCGACCTGCACGACCGTCGTCACTCCCACCGACGCCGCCTTCGCCAGCGCCTCCTCGACCGTGCCGGACTGCATGTCCAGGTGGGTGTGGGAGTCGGCGACCGGCACCCGGAGAGGCTCCGGAAGGGGCGGGGCCGCGTTCTTGTCCGGGCGGCCGGAGGTGTTCGAAGGCATGCCCCGATCCTACGAAAGGGGCACGCCCTCCCCGGTGGGGGAGGACCGGGGAGGGCGTCGACAAGGGAAGCCGGACGGGTCAGCTCGCCTTGCGCTGGAAGGGGTGCAGCAGGTCGGACAGGTGCCAGTGGTGGTGCTCGCGCTGTTCCTCGCCGGCCACCGTCCCGGTCTCGGCGTCCGCGGTGGGCCCCTCCACGGGCCCGGCGGGCGGCGGCACGCGGTGGGGCCGGTGCGCCGCGTCACGCGCCGACGCGACCCGCCCGGGCCGCATGATCCGCACGACGTGGCTGTCGCAGTTGTGGCACTCGGGCTTGCTCAACGGGGAGGGAACCACCTTGCCGTCGGCCACGTAGAGGACGAACTCGTGACCCGCGGCGTCCGTGTGGTGCTCTATCTCGTACGACTGCTCCCAGCCGTGCCCGCACCGCATGCAGGCGAAGGAGTAGGACTCGTTGACGACTGCGGTCGCACCGGCGCGGAGCCCGGTCTGCCCTGCGATCTCACTCATGCCAGCTCCTGTTGGTCCGCTGTGGCGTGAGGACGATGCCGTCCCCGCAACCCAGTGGACTCCTCGGCCGGACCGATGGCAGCAGACCTGTCGACTGTTGGCCCCGATTTGGGCGTCCCTTGCCCCTGCGCCCCTTGTGCTTTGCCCCCGCATGGGGCGCACGCTCAAACGACATGCGCCCTGCTCAGAGGGGTTTCAGCGCCCTCGTGGGGAGCGCCCGGCAGGGGCACGGGGAACTGCGCGATCAACCCCCACAACCCGCGCCCCGCAAAGCATCCGAAGCCCCACCCCGAACCCGGTCACCCCGCCGCGTTCTTCGCGGCGACCACCGCATCGAACACAACCCTCTTCGGCACCCCGGCCTCCACCGCCACCGCGGCGATCGCCTCCTTGCGCCGCTCCCCCGCTTCCTCCCGCACCCGCACCCGCCGCACCAGCTCCTCCGGCCCGACCTCCTCGGGCCCCTTCTCCGGCGCGCCCTCCACGACGACGGTGATCTCCCCGCGCACGCCCTCCGCGGCCCACGCGGCCAGCTCCCCCAGCCCGCCCCGCCGGACCTCCTCGTACGTCTTGGTCAGCTCCCGGCACACCGCGGCCCGCCGCTCGGCCCCGAACACCTCGGCCATGGCCGACAGCGTGTCGTCGAGCCGGTGGGGAGCCTCGAAGTAGACGAGCGTCCGCCGCTCCTCGGCGACCTCCCGCAGCCGACCCAGCCGCTCCCCCGCCTTGCGCGGCAGGAACCCCTCGAAGCAGAACCGGTCGACGGGCAGCCCGGACAACGCGAGCGCGGTGAGCACCGCGGACGGCCCGGGCACGGCGGTGACCCGCACGTCCCTGTCGACGGCGGCGGCCACCAGCCGGTACCCCGGGTCGGACACCGACGGCATCCCCGCGTCCGTGACGAGCAGCACCCGCGCCCCACCCACCAGTTCCTCGACGAGTTCCGGCGTCCGGGCGGACTCGTTGCCCTCGAAGTACGACACCACCCGGCCCTTGGGGGTGACGCCGAGCGCCTGGGTCAGCCGGCGCAGCCGCCGCGTGTCCTCGGCGGCGACGACGTCGGCTCCGGCCAGTTCCTCGGCGAGCCGGGGCGGGGCGTCCGCGATGTCGCCGATGGGGGTGCCTGCGAGTACGAGGGTTCCGATCACGCTCCCATCCTCCCAGGGGCGGCGGGTGGGGACTCCTCCCAGGGGGCGGAGGATGCGGACGCATACGGCCATGCACGGGACTCACACAGAACGGTTCCCTACGATGGCGCGGTGACCAGTACCGCGTCCTCCACGGACACCCGTCAGGGCCAGGCGCCGCTCGACCAGCGGCCGTCCTGGCAGCAGCGGCTGCGCCGCTTCGGCTACCAGGGGCAGCCCGGAAGCGACGCCCGCGACGTCCGTGACCGCCTGGTGCCGCCGTACACCGAGCCCTCCCCGCGGCTGTGGGCGGCGCTCGGCGTCCCGCACACGCTCGCGGGGCGGCTGGTGCGCTGGTCGGGCTGGATCGGCCCGCTGCTCGTCACGCTGCTGGCGGGGGTGCTGCGGTTCTGGAACCTGGGCAGCCCGCGGGCGGTGATATTCGACGAGACGTACTACGCCAAGGACGCGTGGGCGCTGGTCCACCGCGGGTTCGAGCTCAACTGGGACAAGAACGCCAACGACCTGGTCCTGTCGACGGGCGGCCACGTCACGCTCCCGGCGGACGCGGCGTACGTCGTGCACCCGCCGGTGGGCAAGTACGTCATCGGGCTCGGCGAGCTGATGTTCGGCTTCGACCCCTTCGGCTGGCGGTTCATGACCGCGCTGCTCGGCACGCTGTCCGTGCTGCTGCTGTGCCGGATCGGCCGCCGCCTGTTCCGCTCCACCTTCCTGGGGTGTCTCGCGGGCGCCCTGATGGCGGTGGACGGCCTGCACTTCGTGATGAGCCGCACGGCACTGCTCGACGGCGTGCTGATGTTCTTCGTGCTGGCGGCGTTCGGCTGCCTGCTCGTCGACCGGGACAGGGCCCGTGCGAAACTCGCCGCCGCGCTGCCGCCGGACGAGGACGGCCGGGCCCGACCCGACCGGCACACGGCCGAGACGGCCCGCCTGGGGTGGCGCCCCTGGCGCTGGGCCGCGGGCCTGATGCTGGGCCTGGCCATCGGCACGAAATGGAACGGCCTCTACACCCTGGCCGCGTTCTGTCTGATGGCGGTGTTGTGGGACGTCGGCTCGCGGCGGGTCGCCGGCGCCCGTCACCCGTACGCGACGGTCCTCAAGCGCGACACGGGCCTCGCGTTCCTCGCCACGGTCCCGGTCGCCCTGGTCACCTACCTGGTGTCCTGGACCGGCTGGATCCTCTCCGCCACGAACGGCTCCGGCGGCTACTTCCGCAACTGGGCCGCGACCAGCGGCAAGGGCGGCAACTGGACCTTCCTGCCCGACTGGCTGCGCAGCCTGTGGCACTACGAGCACCAGGTCTACGAATTCCACGTCGGCCTGTCGTCGCCGCACACGTACCAGTCCAACCCGTGGAGCTGGCTCGTCCTCGGCCGCCCGGTGTCGTACTTCTACGAGTCCCCGGCCCCCGGCAAGGACGGCTGCCCCGCCGACGCGGGTGAGAAGTGCGCCCGCGAGGTGCTCGCGCTCGGCACGCCGCTGCTGTGGTGGGTCGCGTGCTTCGCCGTCCTGTACGTCCTGTGGCGCTGGTTCTTCCGCCGCGACTGGCGCGCGGGCGCCATCGCCTGCGGCATCGCGGCGGGCTACCTGCCCTGGTTCATGTACCAGGAGCGCACGATCTTCTTCTTCTACGCCGTCGTCTTTCTGCCGTTCCTGTGCCTGGCGGTGGCGATGCTGCTCGGCGCGATCATCGGCCCACCCCGCTCCTCCGACACCCGCCGCGTCGCGGGCGCCACGGCAGCGGGCGTCCTGGTCCTCCTGATCACCTGGAACTTCATCTACTTCTGGCCCCTGTACACCGGCCAGGCCGTCCCGATCGACGACTGGCGGTCGCGGATGTGGCTGGATACGTGGGTCTGATCTACGTTCGGTCAAAAATCGAAACGCCTGTCCCGTTAGTAACCGCTTACACATAGAGTGCTCCCGGGATTCGAGCTTTCTGAACGCGTTCAACGGGACGCGGAAGGCTCAACGGGGAGGGGACCACCCTATGAGCAAGGGGGTCAAAGCCGCCGTCATAGGCGGGGTGTTCGCGGTGATGGTGGGTGGGGCCGGGTACGGCGCCTACAACATCGTGAGCGCCTTGAGCGGTGACGGGGGCGGCGCGGGCGGGGTCGCCGCGCAGAAGCGGACGGGGCCACCCGGCAAGGACGAGGTCAAGCAGACCACGGCCGCGTTCTTCAAGGCCTGGCAGTCGGGAGCGTCCGCGAAGGCCGCGTCGTACACCAACAACGACGCGGCCGCCGAGCAACTGCTCAGCGCCTTCGCCGACGACGCGCACATCACCGACGTGAAGATCACGCCGGGCGCGGCCCGGGGCACCACCGTGCCGTACACGGTGAAGGCGAAGGTGGCCTACGACGGGAAGTCCGAGCCGCTGAGCTACCGGAGCGAGCTCAAGGTCGTGCGGGGGCTCACCACCGGGCGCGCGCTCGTCGACTGGCAGCCGTCGGTCGTGCACCCCGAGCTGAAGAAGGACGACACCCTCGTCACCGGGAAGTCGGCCACCCCGCCCATCGAGGCGGTCGGCCGCGACGGCTCCGAGCTGACCAAGCAGAAGTACCCCTCGCTCGGCCCGATCCTGGACGCCCTGCGCGACAAGTACGGCGAGCAGGCCGGCGGCACCCCCGGCATCGAGCTGGTCGTCCGGCACAACGGCGACGGCGCGCCCGACACCCCGCTGCTCACCCTCGCCAAGGGCAAGCCGGGCAAGCTCGCCACCACGATCAGCCCGAGCGCGCAGGCGGCCGCCGAGAAGGCGGTCAAGCGGTTCGCCCAGTCCTCGGTGGTCGCCGTCAAGCCCAGCACCGGCGAGGTGCTGGCCGTGGCCAACAACCGCACGGACGGCTTCAACGCGGCCTTCGAGGGCCAGTCGGCACCCGGCTCGACCATGAAGATCATCACCGCCGCGATGCTCATCGACAACGGCGTGACCTCGATGAACGGCCCGGCGCCCTGCCCCGACACCGCCGTGTGGCAGAGCCAGACGTTCAAGAACCTGACCGGTATGAAGCCCGATGAGAACGCCACCCTGGCCAACAGCTTCATGCGGTCCTGCAACACCGCC
Source organism: Streptomyces tibetensis (assembly GCF_007655005.1). Lineage (GTDB taxonomy): Bacteria > Actinomycetota > Actinomycetes > Streptomycetales > Streptomycetaceae > Streptomyces > Streptomyces tibetensis. The sequence continues at coordinate 182,152 of NZ_SZVW01000007.1, read as the reverse complement.
TTCATCAAGCTCATCGACGAGAAGCCGCTCACGGACGCCTCGCTGACCCGGGAGGCCGAGGACCACTTCGGGCTGGGACAGGACAACTGGAAGACCGGCATCGTCTCCTTCGACGGCAGTGTGCCCGCGGTGGACGGGCCGGACCGGGCGGCGGGCGCCATCGGGCAGGGGCAGGTCCAGATGAGCCCGCTCAACATGGCGTCGGTCACCGCGACGGCCATCACCGGGGCCTTCCGCCAGCCCTACCTGGTCTCACCGAAGCTGGACGGCCGGGAACTGGCACGGGCCGAGGGCCTGCGGTCGAGCACCGCCACCCAGCTCAAGCAGATGATGCGGCTCACGGCCACGCAGGGCACCGCTGTCCGGGCCATGGCCGGGCTCGGCGGCGACATCGGCGCCAAGACCGGTTCCGCCGAGGTCGACGGCAACGCCAAGTTCAACAGCTGGTTCACCGGGTTCCGGAACGACATCGCGGCGGCGGCCATGACCGAGCGGGGCGGCCACGGCGGCGACGCGGCCGGGCCGATTGTCGCAGCCGTGCTACGAACAGGTGGCTGATCTCACCTTCGAGGGACGGGACTCTAGGGTGGTGGCCGTCGTTGGGACTTGGGACAGCTGAGGGCGACGGGGACCCTGGGGATTCGCGGAGGAAAGAACAGCAGTGGGCAACAGAAGGCGCGTCGCCGAGCGGCGCAAGACGAGACCCGCTGTGATCGGCGGGATGATCGCCGTGGTCGTCGGCGGTGCCGGGTTCGGCGCCTACGCCCTGTACGGCGGCGGTGCCGCCGCCGACGACGGGTCGCGGGCGTCGGACCAGAAGGCCAAGGTCAAGACCGGCCCGCTGTCGCCGAACGAGGTCACCACCACCGCCACCGCCTTCCTCACCGCCTGGCAGTCCGGGAAGATCACGCAGGCCTCCGCCACCACCGACGACCCCTCCGCGGCCCGGCCGCTGCTCACCGGCTACACCAAGGACGCCCACATCAAGGACGTCACCCTCACCCCGGGCAAGCCCGCCGGCGACAAGGTGCCGTTCTCCGTCAAGGGCACGGTGTCCTACAAGGGCACCGACAAGCCCCTGACGTACGACAGCACCCTGACCGTGATGCGCCGCACCTCCGACGGAAAGCCCCTGGTCGACTGGCACTCCGCGGTCGTCCACCCGGACCTGAAGGACGGCGACACCCTGGTGACCGGTGAGGCGGGCACGCCCCCGGTCAAGGCCCTGGACCGGGACGGCGGGGAGCTGACCACGAAGAAGTACGCCTCCCTCGGCCCCGTCCTGGACGGACTGCGCGAGAAGTACGGCAAGGAGGCCGGCGGCAAGGCCGGTATCGAGCTGCGGGTCGTGCGCGGCAAGGCCGCCAAGGCGAAGGACCTCTCCGACAAGACCCTGCTGGAGCTGAGCGAGGGCACGCCGGGCACGGTGAAGACCACGCTGGACCCGGCCCTGCAGGCGGCGGCCGAGCAGAAGGTCGCAAAGAAGGCCAGGTCGTCGGTGGTCCTGCTGCGGGTGTCGACCGGCGAGATCCTGGCCGCGGCCAATGCCTCCCCCGGCTTCAACACCGCCTTCCAGGGCTCCCTGGCCCCCGGCTCCACGATGAAGGTCATCACCTCGTCGCTGCTGCTGGAGAAGGGCCTGGCCTCGGCGGACAAGAAGCACCCGTGCCCGAAGTACTTCACGTACGGCCACTGGAAGTTCCAGAACGACGACAAGTTCGAGATCAAGAACGGCACCTTCAAGGCGAGCTTCGCCCGGTCCTGCAACACGGCCTTCATCAGCCAGGCCCCGAAGCTGAAGAACGACGACCTGACCAAGGAGGCCCAGCAGGTCTTCGGCCTGGGGCTGAACAACTGGGCCATCGGTGTGCCGTCCTTCGACGGCGCGGTGCCGGTGCAGTCGGCGGCCCAGATGGGCGCCTCGCTGATCGGGCAGGGCGGGGTCCGCATGAACCCGCTGAACATGGCGTCGGTCTCGGCGACGGTCAAGTCCGGCACCTTCCACCAGCCCTACCTGGTCTCCCCGGACGTGGACGGACGCAAGCTGGCGAAGGCCTCCCGCACCCTGCCGGCGGGCGCCCTGTCCCAGCTGCGGGAGCTGATGTCGTACACGGCCGCGTACGGCACGGCAGCGGAGGCGATGGCCGGGGTCGGCGGCGACGTCGGCGCGAAGACCGGGTCCGCCGAGGTCGACGGGCAGAAGAAGCCGAACGGCTGGTTCACGGCCTACCGGGGCGACCTGGCCGCCGCTGGCGTGGTCCAGCAGGGCGGGCACGGCGGCTCGACGGCGGGTCCGATCGTGGCGGCCCTGCTGAAGATGGGCGGCTGAGACAGGCCGCCGAGACCGGTGGCCCGGTAGCACGGACCGGTGGCCGGGGCCTGGGCTCAATGGGTGACGGGTTCCGCGGCGGCCATGTACGTCCGCCGCAGGAACCGCAGCAGCGCCTGCCGCTCGAACTGCACCACCGACACCCCTTGCGCGGTGTGGAACTCCACGACGACCTGCACCCGTCCGCAGGGCCACACCCGCACCTCGCCGCTTCCGGCGGGGGCCCGCAGCCCCTCCTCCAGCAGCTCGCGGCCGACGGTCCACTCCCCTCCACCGGCCCCGGGCAGCGCCATGCGCACCTTCCGGGGGTCGTGGTCGGGGTCGTACCGCAGCCTGACCGGAACCGCCTCCAGCTCGTCGACCAGCGGGACGGCCGCGTCCGAGACGATGTGGGCTCGCGCGTACTGCTCGACTACGGACATCGGACGGCCCCTTCACCGTGCGCAATCCGAGTGGAAACCGTGCGTCCACTCCTCCTCCAATGTCGCATATTTTCCGGATTGCGCCCGTGGAGACGGATATATCACGGGTGGGATAAAACAAGCTTCACGCTCTTGCAAACCGTTCGCATCAAGCCACATCATCGGACGGTGCATGTACCTGACGGATTCATCAACGCGCCCACCTCCGCCGCCACCGGTGTGATCGCCGCGGGCGCCGTCGCCGTGAGCCTGCGCGGCGCACGCCGCGAACTCGACGAGCGCACGGCGCCGCTGGCCGGACTCGTCGCGGCGTTCATCTTCGCCGTGCAGATGCTGAACTTCCCCGTCGCGGCGGGCACCAGCGGCCATCTGCTCGGCGGTGCGCTGGCGGCGATACTCGTCGGCCCCTACACGGGGGTCCTGTGCGTCTCCGTCGTCCTGCTGATGCAGGGCATCCTCTTCGCGGACGGCGGTCTGACCGCGCTCGGCGTGAACATCACCAACATGGCGATCGTCACGACGGTCGTCGCCTACGCCCTCTTCCGCGGCCTGGTGAAGGTGCTGCCCCGCACCCGCAGGTCGGTCACCGCGGCCGCCTTCGTCGCCGCCCTGGTCTCCGTCCCGGCCGCCGCGCTGGCCTTCACGCTGATGTACGCGATCGGCGGCACCACCGACGTCTCCCTCGGCAAGGTCGCCACCGCCATGGTCGGCGTGCACGTCCTGATCGGCATCGGCGAGGCCGTGATCACCGCACTGACCGTCGGCGCGGTCATCGCCGTACGCCCGGACCTGGTGTACGGGGCACGCGGTCTGACCCAGAGGCTCAAGCTGCGGGTGAACGGCGAACTGGTCGACGCGCCCGACGCGCGGCCCGAGCCCGCTCCCGTGGCCGCCCGGACCTCGCACCGCAAGGTGTGGGCCGCGGGTCTGGTCACCTCCCTCGTACTGGCCGGCTTCGTCAGCTTCTACGCCTCGGCGAACCCCGACGGCCTGGAGAAGGTCGCCACCGACCACGGCATCGACAAGAAGGCCGAGGAGCACTCCACGGCCGACTCCCCGCTCGCCGACTACGGCGTGAAGGACGTCGACGACGCCCGCCTGTCCGGAGGGCTGGCGGGTGTCATCGGCGTGGGGGTCACGGTCGTCGCGGGCACCGGCGTGTTCTGGGTGGTGCGCCGCCGCCGGACGGGTGACGCCTCGCCGTCGGACACCACGAGCATGACGAGCGTCTGAGGTGGGAGCCGGGCACGCGCACAAGCTGTACCGGCACGGGCACTCGCCCGTGCACGGCCTGCCGCCGCACACCAAGCTCGCGGCCGTGTTCGCCTTCGTGGTGGTCGTGGTGTCGACGCCGCGGGAGGCGATGTGGGCGTTCGGGCTGTACGCCGTGCTGCTCGGGGCCGTCGCGTACGTCGCGCGCGTGCCCGCCGCCTTCCTGCTCCGGCGGCTGCTGATCGAGGTGCCGTTCGTCGCGTTCGCGGTGCTCATGCCGTTCGTGGCGGAGGGCGAGCGGGTCGACGTCCTCGGCCTGTCCCTGAGCGTCAACGGCCTGTGGGGCGCCTGGAACGTGCTCGCCAAGGGCACGCTCGGTGTCGCGGCCTCGGTCCTGCTGGCCGCCACGACCGAACTGCGCGAACTGCTGCTGGGCCTGCAGCGCCTCAAGCTCCCGCCGCTCCTGGTGCAGATCGCGTCCTTCATGATCCGCTACGGCGACGTCATCACCGACGAGATGCGGCGCATGCGGATCGCCCGGGAGTCGCGCGGCTTCGAGGCGAAGGGCGTCAAGCACTGGGGCGTGCTCGCCAAGTCGGCCGGCGCGCTGTTCATCCGCTCCTACGAGCGCGGTGAGCGGGTGCACCTGGCCATGGTCAGCCGCGGCTACGCCGGCTCCATGCCCGTCATCGACGAGGTGACCGCGTCCCCGGCGCAGTGGTCGTACGCCCTCACCCTCCCCTGTGCCGCTCTGCTCGTCTGTCTGCTGGGATGGTCCCTGTGACTGCTTCTCTGGAGGTCTCCGGCCTCGCCTTCGCCTACCCCGACGGGCACCAGGCCCTCTTCGGCGTCGACTTCTCGGTCGCGCGCGGTGAGCGGGTCGCGCTGCTCGGGCCGAACGGCGCCGGCAAGACGACCCTCGTGCTGCACCTCAACGGCATCCTGACCGGCGGCGCCGGCACGGTGAAGGTCGCCGGGCTGCCCGTGGACAAGCGGAACATGGCCGAGGTCCGGCGCCGGGTCGGCATCGTGTTCCAGGACCCGGACGACCAGCTGTTCATGCCGACGGTCCGGGAGGACGTGGCGTTCGGGCCCGCGGCGGCCGGGCTGAAGGGGCCCGAGCTGGAGGCGCGTGTCGAGCGTGCGCTGGAGCGGGTCGGCATGGCGGAGTTCAGGGACCGCCCGCCGCACCACCTGTCCTTCGGGCAGCGCCGCCGGGTGGCCGTCGCGACCGTGCTGGCGATGGAGCCGGAGATCCTCGTCCTGGACGAGCCGTCCTCCAACCTCGACCCCGCCTCCCGCCGCGAACTGGCGGACATCCTGCGGTCCCTGGACGTGACGGTGCTGATGGTCACGCACGACCTGCCCTACGCGCTGGAGCTGTGCCCGCGCTCCCTGATCCTCAGCGACGGGGTGATCGCCGCCGACGGGCCGACCGGCGAGCTGCTCTCGGACGAGGAGCTGATGCGGGCCCACCGCCTGGAGCTGCCGTTCGGCTTCGATCCGCGTTCCGTCCCGGTGGCGCCGGCCCGTCCGTGACAATGGGCGCGTGACGAACGAGGAGAGCGACGGATCGCCGCTGCTGGACGAGCAGCTGTGCTTCGCGCTGTACGCCGCGCAGCGGGCGGTGACGGCGGCGTACCGCCCGCTCCTCGACGAGCTGGGCCTCACCTACCCCCAGTACCTGGTGCTGCTGGTCCTCTGGGAGCGCGGCGAGACCACCGTCAAGGACTTGGCCGCGGCTCTGCGCCTCGACTACGGCACGGTCTCGCCGCTGCTGAAGCGGCTGGAGGCGGCCGGCCTGGTACGGCGTGAGCGGTCGGCGCGGGACGAGCGGTCGGTGCTGGTGGCCGTGACGGGGCGCGGGCAGGAGCTCCGCGAGCGGGCCGGCCGGGTGCCCGGTGCGCTGCTCACGGCGACCGGGCTCGACGCGGCGGAGGCCGGGCGGCTGCGTGCGGAGCTGTGGCGGCTGGCCGAGCGTGCGGAGTCTGCGGCGGACCGGTCCCGCTGAGGGTTACCCCCGGTTGCCCACCCCCTGGTCATGACAGGGGAGTTACCGGCCAGTACCTTGTGCACGATGCACTTGTGCGCACTTGGTTCCGGGGGAGGACAGCATGACTGACGGCCCCGCCGTCGACACCCGCCCGACGAAGATCATGTACGTGGCGGAGGCCACCGCCCACGGCGGCCGCGAGGGCTATGTGACCAGCCAGGACGGTCAGCTCGAGCTCAGGGTCGCGATGCCCCCGCAGCTCGGCGGCGACGGCAACGGCACCAACCCGGAACAGCTCTTCGCGGCCGGCTACAGCGCCTGCTTCCACAACGCCCTGATCCTCGTCGGCAACCGCGAGGGCTACGACCTGACCGGCTCCACGGTCGCCGCGAAGGTCGGCATCGGCCCCAACCTGCAACGCGGTTACGGCCTCGCGGTCGCCCTCAGCGTCTCGCTGCCGGTCGTCGACCCGGATCTCGCGACCAGGCTGGTGGACGCGGCCCACGAGATCTGCCCCTACTCGAACGCGACCCGCGGGAACATCGACGTGACCATCCTGCTTGGCTAGGGGGGAGCAGCCCGCAAGACGAGGAGTACCGACGTGGACGTGAACGGCACAGTCGCCGAGGGCTTCGAGCCGGTCAGGAACGCGTTCGCACGGAACTTCGACACGCTCGGGGACCGGGGCGCCGCGGTCGCCGTCTACCGGGACGGGCACAAGGTCGTCGACCTGTGGGGCGGCACGAAGGACGTCGACGGCACGGCCCCCTGGGAGCGCGGCACGGCCCAGGTCGTGCGCTCGGCGACCAAGGGTGTCGCCGCCGCCGCTCTCCTGCTGCTGCACCAGCGCGGGCAGCTGGACCTGGACGCGCCGGTGGGGCACTACTGGCCGGAGTTCAAGGCGCAGGGCAAGGAGCGGGTGCTGGTCCGGCACGTGCTGAACCACCGTGCCGGGCTGCCGGTCCTCGACCGGCCGCTCACCCCGCAGGAGGCGCTCGACCCGCTGCGGGGCCCGGAGGCGCTCGCCGGGCAGGCCCTGGCCTGGGAGCCCGGCACCGACCACGGCTACCACGCGCTCACCTACGGCTGGCTGGTCGACGAACTGGTGCGGCGCGTGACCGGGCAGGGCACCGGGCAGTGGCTGGCGTCGCAGATCACCGGCCCGCTGGGGCTGGACCTCTGGCTCGGTCTGCCGGAGTCGGAGGCCTACCGGGTCGGGCGGGTGGGCCGCGTCGAGGGAGCCGAGCCGACCGGCGGCCTGCGGGCCCGCCCCAAGCGCTCGGTCACCGAGGCCTACGAGGATCCGGCCTCCCTCACACGCCGGGCGTTCGCCGCGATCTCCCCGTTCCCGGACCAGAACGACCCCGCCTACCGGGCGACCGCCCTCCCGGCGACCAACGCCATGGCGACGGCGGACGGACTGGCCCGCTTCTACGCGACCCTGATCGGCGACACGGCCGGCGCAGGGGGCCTCTTCACCCGCCTGTTCACCCCGGAGACGGTGGAACTGGCCCGGGCCGAGGAGTCGGCGGGCCCCGACCGGGTCCTGGTGGTCGGCACCCGCTTCGGCCTCGGCTACATGCTGCACGGCAGCGCCTCGCCGCTCCTGACCCCGGGTTCCTTCGGCCACCCCGGCCGTGGCGGCGCCCTCGGGTTCGCCGACCCGGAGACGGGGATCGCCTTCGGCTACGTCACCAACGGCTTCCGCAAGACGGTGACGGCGGACCCGCGGGCGCAGGGGCTGGTGCGGGCGGTGCGGGGAGTGCTGGACCTGTAGTCGGGGGGCCTTCGTCGGCCGCTAGACGTGGATGGGGTGGGAGGTCCGCCCGGACGCCTGGTCGATCTCCTCGTGGGCTTTGGTCAGCAACCGCATGGCGAGTTCGTTCAGCGCCCGGGCCCCGGCGATCTCCTCCCCGACCCTCGGCTGATTGGCGTCGGTCCGGTGCCGGCTCGCGTGCCCGTGCGCCCGTACCTCACTGCCGTCGGGCAGGCGGACCATCGCGGCCGCGCGCGTGCGCTGGTCGTCCTCCGTGAACTCCATCTCGACGTGCCACCCCACGGTGGTGTGCATCATGACGATCACCTCCGGAACGCTTAGTTCCAGGGTGCTCCTCGCACCGGCCGGACGCACCCGCCTGACAGGCCCCTACCCGGCGTGCACCCCGCCCGACGGGCCTCCATCCGGCGCCCCGCCTGACAGGCCTACCCGGCGTGCAGCATCAGCCCGATCCCGACGACCAGCAGCCCGGCCGCCGCGATCCTGGGCGCCCCGAACCGCTCCTTGAAGAACACGGCCCCGATCGCCGCGCCCACGATGATCGACGACTCGCGCAGGGCAGCGATGGGGGCGAGTTCGGCCCTGGTCTGGGCCCACAGCACGAGGGCGTAGGCGGTGACGGACAGTGCGGCACCGATCAGCCCGACCCCGGCGAAGGGCCGCAGCAGGGCGACGGTCTCGCCGCGCAAGCGCCACACGACGTACGCCGGGATGACCACCCCCTGGACCGCCATCAGCCACGCGATGTACCCGAGGGAGGATCCGGAGGCCCGCACGCCCAGCCCGTCGACGACGGTGTAGACCGCTATGGTCAGCCCGGTCGCCAGGGCCGCCCCGATCGCCGCCCGGTCGGGCCGCCGCCCGCGCAGTCCCCACAGGGCGACGCCGGTCAGCCCCGCGCAGGACAATGCGATCCCGGCGGCGGCCCACCCGTCGGGCACCTCGTGCGCGAAGGGAGCGGCGAGCAGGGTCACGACGAGCGGCGCGGTACCCCGGGCGATGGGATAGGCCTGCCCGAAGTCGCCCAGCCGGAAGGACTTCATCAGCAGGGCGTAGTAGGCGATGTGGACGGCTGCGGAGGCGAGCAGATAGGGCCATGCCCCGGCCGCCGGGAACGCCACGAAGGATGCCATGGCGAGCCCGATGACCATCCCGCCGCCCGAGATCAGCGCGAAGCCGACGAGCTTGTCGGTGATCTTGTGGGCGATGGCGTTCCAGCTGGCGTGGGTGACCGCGGCGAGCAGGACGGCGGCGGTGACCAGAGGGGTCACGGGGTGGGCTCGCGCACGTCCACCAGGGTGCCGTCGGCGTATGTCACGAGGTCCTCGGGGGCCATGGGGAACACGGTGTACGGCGTTCCGGCCGCGGCCCAGACGACGTCGTGCTCCAGCAGGGACCGGTCGGCGAGCACCCGGGTCCTGGTCCGGTGCCCGAAGGGCGGCACACCGCCGATGGCGTACCCGGTGGTCTCCCGCACGACGTCCACCTTGGCCCGGGTGACCTTGTCGGCGCCGAGCTCCTTGCGGACGAGTTCGAGGTCGACCCGGGAGGCGCCGTCCATGAGCACGAGCACCGGAACCGAGTCCGCGGCGAAGATCAGCGACTTGCAGATCTGGTTCAGCTCGCACCCGATCGCGGCGGCGGCCTCGGCGGCGGTACGGGTGGCGTCGGGGAAGCGGCGGACCTGGCTCACGAGGTCCCCGAGCCCGAGCTCCCGCAGGGCTTCGGCGAATCGGGGATGGGCTCCGGAATCACCGGCGTCAGTGGCGGCTGTCGTCGTCATGGGGAGCACGGTAGTGGTCCGTGTAGAGCGCACGCGAGTGGGTTCGGAGCGTGCGGCTCGCCGCAGGCCGGGGTGGACTACTCGGTGGGTACGCCGAGGGCCGGGAGGACCACGGCGTCGATGTACGAGGTCAGGAAGGCCGCCGTCGGGGGCCGGTCGTCGACGATCGCGCGGGTGACGAAGGCGCCCAGCATCATGTGCACCACGAACTCCAGCGCGGGGCAGTCCGCGCGGACCTCGCCCCGGTCGACGGCGCGCTGGAGCACGCGGCGCGAATCCGCGATCTCCGGCTCGATGATCTGGCTCCGGAACTCGCTGTGGAGGTCGGGGTTGGCGTGCATCGCCGTGGCCAGGCCGCGCATCAGTGCGCCGTTCTGCTCCATCTCGGCGTCGTCGGCGCGCGCCAGGAGCGCGTGGAAGTCGCCGCGCAGGGAACCGGTGTCGACCTCGTCGAGGTTCTTCACCGGCTTGTTGTGACGGAGCGCCTTGACGACCAGCTGGGCCTTGCCGCCCCACTGGCGGTAGAGGGTGGCCTTGCTGGACCGGGTGCGCGCGGCCACGGCGTCCATGGTGAGGGCGTCGTAGCCGACCTCGCGGAGCAGGTCGAGCACGGCCGTGTAGAGCTCGGCCTCACGCTCGGGGGTGATCCGGCTGCGACGCGCGGCGGCGACCTCGGCCATCCCTCGCCCTCCTGCTCCGAACGACACGGTTTCGTACGTCACGAATGTAGCGCACTTCTCATGGAAACGAAACGGTTTCGTACACGTAATGGGCACAACCGACCTTCTGCCCTGAGTTGCCCGGGTACGCCCCCCGGCAAAGCATGAGGACGTGACCTATCTGCGTCTGCCGCACCTCCATGACGACCTGCTGTGCTTCGTGGCCGAGGACGACCTCTGGCTCGCCCCGCTCGACTCCCCCGGCCGGGCCTGGCGGCTCACCGTCGACCGCACCAAGGCGGGTCACCCGCGCTTCTCGCCCGACGGCCGCCACCTGGCGTACACGAGCTGGCGCAGCCTGGTGCCCGAGGTCCACGTCGTCCCGGTGGACGGCGGGCCGGGCCGCCAGGTGAGCCACTGGGGCAGCGCCGACACCCGGGTCTGCGGCTGGACCCCGGACGGCGAGATCCTGGCCGTGGCCTCGCACGGCGAGCCCTTCTCCTACTTCACCTGGGCCTACAAGGTCACGCCGGGCGGCGACCCGGGCCGCAAACTGCCCTGGGGGCCGGTCTCCGACATCCAGGTCGCCGACGTGGACGGGGAGCGCAAGTCCCTCCTCCTCACCGGCACCCCACCGCACGAACCAGCCTCCTGGAAGCGCTACCGCGGCGGGGCGACGGGCCGGCTCTGGCTGCACGGCGAACGGCTGCTCGAAGGCATCGGGGGCCACCTGCACTCCCCCATGTTCGTCGGCGGCCGCATCGCGTTCCTCTCCGACCACGAGGGCGTCGCCAACCTCTACTCCTGCGCCTACGACGGCTCCGGGCTGCGCCGGCACACCGACCACGACGCCTTCTACGCCCGGCACGCCGCCAGCGACGGCACCCGGGTGGTGTACCAGTGCGGGGGCGACCTGTGGCTGGTCGACGACCTGTCCCCGGACTCCGAGCCGCGCCGGCTGGACGTACGGCTGAGCGGGCCGCGGGCCGGGCGGCGGCCCTACCAGGTGGCGGCGTCCCGGCATCTGGACGGCCTCTCCGTCGACGAGACCGGGCGGGCCAGTGCCGTCGTCGTGCGCGGCAGCCTGTACTGGCTGACCCACCGGGACGGCCCGGCCCGCACCCTCACCGACACCCCCGGCGTCCGGGTACGGCTGCCGGAGATGCTCGGCGGCAGCGGGCGGGTGGCGTACGTGACGGACGCCGAGGGCGAGGACGCGATCGAGATCGCCTCCCTGCCCCGAGCCAGCGGCGACCGGGCGCCCCGGCGGATGGCCCAGGGCCGCCTGGGCCGCGTGCACGAAGTGGTCTCGGACCCGGAGGGCGAGCGGCTGGCGGTCGCCTCGCACGACGGCCGGCTCCTCCTCGTGGACGTCACGGAGGACAGCGGCGGCGAGGTCACCGAGCTGATCCGGTCGGTCAACGGACCCGTGCGCGACCTCGCGTTCTCCCCCGACGGAGCGTGGCTCACCTGGTCGCACCCGGGCATCGGGCGGAGTCTGCGGCAGATCAAGATGGCCCGACTCGCCGACCGGCTCGTCGTCGACGTCACGGGCGGCCGCTTCGAGGACGAGAACCCGGTCTTCACCAGCGACGGCCGGTACCTGGCCTTCCTGTCCTGGCGCGGCTTCGACCCCGTCTACGACGTGCACACCGGCGACCTGTCCTTCCCGCTGGGCTGCCGCCCGTACCTGGTGCCGCTGTCCTCCGCGACGCCCTCCCCGTTCGCCGTGAACCCCGAGGGCCGCCCGGCCGCCGGCGGCCTGGACCCGGTCGAGGACGACGACGGGGGCCACGGGGCCGCCGTGACCGTCGAGGTCGAGGGGCTGGAGAGCCGCGTCACGCCGTTCCCGGTGGCCGCCTCCAAGTACTCGGCGCTGCGCCCGGTCGCGGGCGGCGGGCTGGTGTGGCTGCGCTGGCCGATCTCCGGCGCCCTCGGCGAGACGTTCGCCAACCCTGACGACACCAGCGGCCGGCCGACCCTGGAGCACTTCGGCATCACCAAGGCCAGGAGGTCCGAACTCGCCCAGCACCTCGACTGGTTCACGGTCAGCGGCGACGGCAGCCGGCTGGTGATCGTCGACGAGGGCGAGCTGCGCGCGGTCCCGGCCGGCGAGCAGGGCGACAGCGACTCCACCGTGTGGATCGACGCCCGCCGCATCCTGCACACGGTCGACCCGGCGGCGGAGTGGCGGCAGTCCTACGAGGAGGCCGGCCGGCTGATCCGGGCCTACTTCTGGGACCCTGGCATGTGCGGCATCGACTGGGACGGGGTGCTGGACCAGTACCGCCCGCTGGTCGAACGGGTCGCGTCCCCCGACGAGTTCGCCGACCTGCTGCGCGAGGCCCTCGGCGAACTGGGCACGTCCCACGCCTACGTCACCGCCGCCCGGCGCAACGAGGGCCCGCCCCACTACCAGCGCCGGCAGGGCCTGCTGGGCGCCAACTTCGTACGCAGGGACCGCGGCTGGACGGTCAAGCGGATCCTGCTCGGCGACTCCTCCGACTCCAAGGCCCGCTCCCCACTGGCCGGCACGGGCATCCGGGAGGGCGCGGTCCTCACCCACGTGGACGGCCGCCCGGTGGACCCGGACACGGGCCCGTATCCGCTGCTGGCCGGCGCGGGCGGTACGACGGTGGAGCTGACCTTCGACCCGGCGGAGAACTCGGCGGGGGTCACGGCGGCGGACTCAGCCGGGGACCCGGCGGCGGACCTGGCGGGGGTCACGGCGGCGGACTCGGCCGGGGACCCGGCGGCGGACCTGGCGGGGGTCACGGCGGCGGACTCGGCCGGGGACCCGGCGGCGGACCTGGCGGGGGTCACGGCGGCGGACCTGGCGGGCGTCACGGCGGCGGACTCGGCCGGGGACTCGACGGCGGTTTCGGCGGCGGGCTCGGCCGATGACCCGGCGGCGGACCTGGCGGCGGTTTCTGCGGCGGGCTCGGCCGATCACCCGGCGGCGGACCCGGCGGCGGTTTCTGCCGATGTCCCGGCGGCGGGCTCGGCGCAGACCGGAGGCGCACCCCGGCGGGTGGCCGTCGTCCCGCTGGTCGACGAGCGCCCGCTGCGCTACCAGGACTGGGTGGCCAAACGCCGGGCGGTGGTGCGCGAGTTGAGCGGCGGGCGCTGCGGCTATCTGCACATCCCCGACATGGGCGGTTCGGGCTGGGCCCAGTTCAACCGCGACCTGCGCATGGAGGTGTCCCGCCCCGCGCTGATCGTGGACGTGCGCGGCAACGCGGGCGGCCACATCAGCGAACTCGTCATCGAGACGCTGAGCCGGACGATCCTGGGCTGGGACCTGACCCGCGACGCCCAGCCGGTCTCGTACACCTCGAACGCGCCGCGGGGCCCGGTGGTCGCCCTGGCGGACGAGGCGACCTCCTCCGACGGCGACATGATCACCGCGGCGTTCAAGCTGCTGAAGCTCGGCCCGGTCGTGGGACAGCGCACCTGGGGCGGTGTGGTCGGCATGACCGGCCGTCACGAACTGGGCGACGGCACGGTGATCACGGTGCCGATGAACGCGGCCTGGTTCGACGCGTACGGCTGGTCGATCGAGAACAAGGGCGTCGCCCCCGACATCGACATCCTGCGCACCCCGCTGGACTGGGCCGAGGGACGGCACGCCCAGCTGGCCGACGCGGTGGAACTGGCGCTCGGACTGCTGGACACCAACCCACCGGCGACACCGCCGACCTACAGCGACGTACCCGACCGCTCCCGTCCGAAGCTGCCGCCCCGGGCGTGAACCGGACGTCAGTCCAACCGACGGCGACACGGGGGCAGAAGGGGAAAAGGGGCGCCCCGCTCGGGGACACCCCTTTCCTTCGGCACGCAACGTCAGGCGTCGTAGTCCTGGTCGAAGCGGTCCTCCTGGTCACGCTCACGCTCACGGTCGCGCTGCGGCTCCGAGCGCTCACGGTCGCGCTGCGGCTGCGAGGGGTCCATGTCCTCGTCGCGCCGGCGACCGCGGCCCTGCATCTGCTCGCGAGCCTGGTCCGCCTTCTGGCGAGCCTGGTTCTGCCACTGCTCGGACTTCTCCTGGAACTGGTCCTTCATACCCATGTGGGTTCACTCCCGTTGGGGGTGAGGGGATCTGGCTCGATCAGATTCACACGGGTCGTGACCCTGCGCATGTCGATCACTTACGGAGCGTAGTCCGCTGCTGTTCGTCGGCCGCTCCACCGGCCCCGACGAGGCCCGTGCGCATGCCCGTCAGCCGGTCCGCGAACCGCCGCATCTCGCGCTGACCCACCGTCCCGATGACCGCGGGCAGGTAGCCGCGCACGCCCTGCATCCCGCGCAGCCACCACTGCCCGTACACATGGCTCGACCTGCGCTCGATCCCCTCCACGAGCCGGTCCACGGCCGGCCCCAGCGGGTAGGTCTTGTTGGACGGCCAGGGCAGCCGCTGCCTCAACTCCCGCATGACGTCGTCCCTGTCGGCCCCGCGCACCATGTCGGTGTCGGTCCACGACAGATAGCCGACACCCACCTTGACTCCCCGGTGCCCGACCTCGGCCCGCAGGCTGTGCGCGTACGCCTCCACGCCCGACTTGGACGCGCAGTACGCGGTCATCATCGGCGCCGGGGTGATCGCCGCGAGGGAGGCGATCTGCAGCAGATAGCCCCGGCTCCGCGTCAGCAGCGGCAGGAAGGCCCGGGCGGTCACCGCGGAACCGATCAGGTTCACCTCGATCACCCGCCGCCAGGACTCCGGGTCGGAGTCCGCGAACGGCCCTCCGGTGGCGACACCGGCGTTGGCGACGACGATGTCGACCCGGCCGAAGCGCTCCTCGACCTCGCTCGCCACGCGGGCCATCGCCTCGTGGTCGGTGACGTCGGCGTGCCAGTGGTCGCTGTCGCTGTGCAGCCGGCCGGAGACCTCCTTGAGCGCGTCCGGCTCCAGGCCGACCAGCGCTACCTTCACGCCCCGTGCGGAGAGCTTGCGGGCCAGCAACTCCCCGACGCCGCGCGCCGCTCCGGTCACCACGGCGACCTTGCCCTCGAGGTTCACCCTGCTCATGCGCTCTCCTCGGTTGCGACCCGGATGTGTGCGTGGGACTCGACGTATGCGTGGGACTCGACGTGTGCGTGGCCCTCGACGTGTGCGTGGCCCTCGACGCGTGTGTGGGCTTCGTTGTGTGCCCGGACCTCGACGTGTGCCCGGACGAGTTCCCGGATGGTGTCGCTGACCAGGTCGGGTGCCTCGACGGGCGTCATGTGGCCGATGCCGGGCAGTTCGACGAGCCCGGTGCAGTGCGGGAGGGCGGCGGCCAGGGCCCGGGCCTGCACCGGCGGCGTCAGCCGGTCCGCCGTACCGACGAGCACGGCCGTGGGCACGTCCAGCTCACGCACGCCGTGGTCGAGGTCGAGCAGGTCCAGCACCTGCGACCAGGAGTGGCGGACCTCGCGGGGGCAGGCGTGCACGATCCGGGCACACGCCTCGATCATGTGCGGGGCCGAACCGGGGCCCATCGTCCCGTACTTGAGGATGCGGCGGGCGAGCGGCGTGACCGGCCCGAGCGGGGCGCGGGAGCCGAGGATCCGCCGGGTCAGCCAGGTCCGTATCCGCCCGGGCCGCATCGGGACGACCGTGGAGGCCGCGACCAGCTGCGAACTGCCCGTGCTGCACAGCAGGACGGCAGCCGCGTGCGCCCGGAAGGCGGCTCTGCCGGAGGCCGCCATCACGGTCATCCCGCCCATGGAGTGCCCCGCGATGACGGCCTGTTCGCCGGGCGCGAGGGTCGCCTCGAGGACCGCTTCCAGGTCGTCGGCGAGCGCGTCGGAGCTGCTCGCGGGGCTCGCGGGGCTGCGGCCGTGACCGCGCTGGTCGTAGGCGATGACCCGGTGGTCGGCGGCCAGGTCACGCAGCTGCGCCGCCCAGAAGGCGGTGGAGCAGGTCCAGCCGTGGGCCAGGACGACGGCGGGGGCGCCCTCGGGCCCGTGGATCTCGACGTGCAGCCGGGCCCCGTCGGCGGAGACGGCGGTCAGCTCGCGCGCCGGGGCGGGCGGGGCGTAGGGCCCGGAGTCGACGTGCGGGAGGCGGCTCACGCGTCCACCCCGGCCGTCTGCGCGGCGGGCCTGCCGGTCACGGGTGCCCGCAGGACCTCGTACTCCGCGAGGTCCACCCGCCGCGTCGCCCGCCGGAACTCCCCGGTGGTGCCGGGCCAGATGGTGGTGTTGCGGCCGCTCGCGTCGAGGTACCAGCTGGTGCAGCCGCCGGTGTTCCACACGGTGCGCTTCATGCGCTCCTGCACCCGGTCGTTCCAGGTGCGCACGGCGTCCGGGCGGGCGTCGAGGGCGACCCGGCCGCCGAGGACGTCGAGCTGGCGGAGGTAGTCGGCGAGGTAGTTCAGCTGGGACTCGATCATCAGGATCATCGAATTGTTCCCGAGGCCCGTGTTGGGCCCGATGACCGTCATCCAGTTGGGGAAACCGGCCGCCGAGGCACCGCGCAGGGCCTCCATGCCCCCCTTCCAGGTCTCGGCGAGGGTCCGCCCGTCGGCGCCCACGACCCGCTCGGCGATGGGCATGTCGGTGACGTGGAAGCCGGTACCGAAGACGATCGCGTCCACCTCGGCCTCACTGCCGTCGGCGGCGACGAGGGTCGAGCCGCGGACCTCGGCCAGCCCGCTCGCGATCACGTCCACATTCGGCTGTGCGAGCGCCGGGTAGTAGTCGCTGGACAGCAGGATCCGCTTGCAGCCGATGCGGTAGTCGGGGGTGAGCTTCGCCCGCAGGGCCGGATCCTTGATGGACCGGGCCATGTTGCGCCGGGCCAGGTCCTCGACGAGCCCGAGCTGCTTCGGACGCTTGGTGAACGCCTGGACCTGCAACTCGCGGATGCCCCACAGCAGTCCGCGCCGCACCTGCGAGGTGAAGGGGAACCGCCGGTGCACCCACCGCTCGGCGTCGCTGATCGCCCGGTCCATGCGGGGCATCACCCAAGGGGCTGTGCGCTGGAACAACGTGAGCCGCGAGACGTCGGGCTGGATCGACGGCACGATCTGGGCGGCCGAGGCGCCGGTCCCCACCATCGCGACGCGCTTGCCACGCAGGTCGTAGTCGTGGTCCCAGCGGGCCGAGTGGAACACCTTGCCCGGGAAGGACTCCAGCCCGGGGATGTCCGGCACCTTCGGGTCGGACAGCGGCCCCGTCGCCGACACGACCAGATCCGCCGACAGGTTCCCGCTGCTGGTCTCGATGTCCCAGCACAACCGCTCGCCGTTCCAGCTCATCCGCTTCACCTCCGAGTCGAAGCGGATGTGCGGCCGCAGCCGGAACACGTCCGTCACGTGCTCCAGGTAGGCGCGGATGTGCTCCTGCCCCGAGAAGGTGCGCGGCCAGTCGGGATGGGGCGCGAAGGAGAACGAGTAGAGGTGCGAGGGCACGTCACACCGGCATCCCGGGTAGCTGTTGTCCCGCCAGGTGCCGCCGACACTGCTCGCCCGCTCCAGGACGACGAAGTCGGTGACACCCTCGCGACGCAGCCGCACGGCGGCCCCCAGCCCGCCGAACCCGGACCCGACCACCGCGACCCGCACATGCTCGCGCTCGCCCATGCCGACACCTCCACGCACCACGAGAACCGTGCCAGTGAACACTGGCGCAATGGGAGCGTAGGGCAGCGGCGTACTGATGGGTAGGGGGCGAGGCGAGGAAGTTACCCGCAGTACGCCTTAAGGTGCCCAGGTGGCCGAGAAGCGTGAATACCGCATGGAAGAGCTGGCCCGGCTCGCCGGGATCACGGTGCGCACCCTGCGCTTCTACCGCGAACGCAAACTGATCCCGCCACCCCGCCGCGAGGGCCGCATCGCCTGGTACGACGACCATCACCTGGCCAGGCTGCGCACGATCACGGCACTGCTGGAGCGCGGCCACACCCTCAACGGCATCGCGGAACTGGCGGAGGCCTTCGATCACGGCCGGGACGTCGGCGACCTGCTCGGCGTCGGCGGCCCCACCGAGGAGGAGCCCGTCCACCTCACCCCCGAGGAACTCGCCGACCACTACGCGGGCGAGGCCACACCCGAGAACCTCGCCGCCGCGATGGAACTCGGCTACCTCGGCACCGACGGCGAGGAGATCGTCCACATAAGCCGCCGCCTGCTGGACGTCTCATCGGCCCTGGTCCACGAGGGCATCCCCCTCGCGGAGGTCCTCCGCGCCGCCCAGCAGGTCCGCACCCACGCCGACGCCCTCGCCGACCTCTTTACCGACCTGGTCCTGCGCCACACCTCCGCCCAGGACCTCCCCCGCCTGCGCCCCCTGGCCCGCAGCGTGGTGGAGGCGGAGCTGTCACTGGCGCTGGACCGGAGGATGCGAAAGCCCTAGCGGTCGTAGACCACGGTCACCGGCGCGTGGTCGGACCACCGCTCGGCGTGCGTGGCCGCCCGCTCCACGAACCCCTTGACCGCGCGCTCGGTCAGCCCCGGGGTGGCCACGTGGTAGTCGATCCTCCATCCTGAGTCATTGTCGAAGGCCCGCCCCCGGTACGACCACCACGAGTACGGCCCCTCGGTGTCCGGGTGCAGGGCGCGTACGACGTCGACGTACCCGCCGTCGGCCGGGTCGAGCACCTGGCCGAGCCACTCGCGCTCCTCGGGCAGGAACCCGGAGTTCTTCTGGTTGCCGCGCCAGTTCTTCAGGTCGGCCCGCTGGTGGGCGATGTTCCAGTCGCCGCAGACGAGCACCTCGCGCCCGTCGGCGGCCGCACGCTCCCGCAGCCCCTTCAGGTGGACGAGGAACTCGCCCATGAAGCGTTCCTTCTCGTCCTGCCGCTCGGTGCCGACCTCACCGGAGGGCAGGTAGAGGGACGCCACGGTGACGCCCGGCAGGTCGATCTCCACGTACCGCCCGCTGCCGTCGAACTCCTCCGAGCCGAAGCCGATCCGGACCCGGTCGGGCTCGCGGCGGCTGTACAGGGACACCCCGGCCCGGCCCTTGGCGGCGGCCGGCGCGTGCACCACATGCCACCCCTCGGGCGTGCGGACGTGCTCCGGCAGCTGCTCCGGCTCGGCGCGCACCTCCTGCAGGCACAGCACATCGGCTTCGGTGTCGGCGAGCCACTCCACGAAGCCCTTCTTCGCGGCGGCACGCAGCCCGTTCACATTCACAGTTGTCACAGTGAGCACCCCGGCACGATACCGGCACGCTGGACGAGGTCCAGTTCCAGATCGAATACGGTAGCGGCCATGCACATACGCCGGGTCTCCTTCGACCACCCCGACGCCATGAAGCTGAACGACCAGGTCCAGGCCGAGTACGCCGTCCGCTACGGCGACGACGGCGACGCCACGCCCATGGCCGCCGCGGACTTCGACCCGCCGAACGGCGTCTACCTGATCGCGTACGACGAGCACGGCACCCCCGTCGCCTCGGGCGGCTGGCGCTCCCAGGACAGCAACGGCGAGGGCAACCTCGACGGCGACGCCGAGCTCAAGCGCATGTACGTGGTCGACGCCATGCGCGGCCGGGGTCTGGCCCGGCGCGTCCTGGCCGCTCTGGAGGAGGACGCCCGCGCCGCGGGCCGCCGCCGCATGGTCCTGGAGACCGGCACCAAGCAGCCCGAGGCCATTGCCCTGTACACGTCCAGCGGTTACGAGCCGTGCGCCAAGTTCGGCTATTACCGCTTCCACGACGCGAGCCGCTGCTTCGCGAAGCGACTCTGA
This sequence comes from Streptomyces tibetensis, assembly GCF_007655005.1. GTDB lineage: Bacteria > Actinomycetota > Actinomycetes > Streptomycetales > Streptomycetaceae > Streptomyces > Streptomyces tibetensis. Next base: position 162,300 of record NZ_SZVW01000007.1, on the reverse strand, counting down.
CCACACGGCTGACGAGGGCTCAGCGACCGTCCCGGGCGCGGCCCTTGTCACGCGCCGCGCGCTGCCCGCGCTGCCGCCACCACTCGGTCACCGAGCCGCTCTCGCCCCGCCGGTGCGGCGGCACCAGCGCCTTCGGCCAGTTGAACCAGGCGATCGTCAGATGCAGCGCCGTCCAAGGGAGCGAGCCAAGGATGAAGAGCGCACTGACATGCACCAGTGCGAGCCCCGCGACGCCCTCGGCAGCGGTGGCGGCGGCGACTCCGACCGTGAGGCAGACCGCCCAGGCGGCGAGGGCGACGATGCCGCGCTCGTGCCCGCGTACGACCGACGGGTTCCACGAGTACCCGTACGGGATGTCGGGCGCACGGTCGGAGCCGATCCAGTGCAGCCACGCCGCCCGGACGAGGAACAGGTCCATCCCGCCTGCGAGGACGGCGGCGACGGCGTCGGGAACGAGGTGTGCCACGGCAGCTCCGCGGTGAGCGCATCGGCTGGACGCCCCAGTGTCCGCGGTGAGATCGCGAAGGAGATCCATGGCCCGGCCAAGCTTGGGCAATGGTGTGGCGCTGAACACACGTCAGAGCCCCGATCGGTTTCCCGACCGGGGCTCTGAGCTGCGTGGACCTGAGGGGATTTGAACCCCTGGCCCCCTCGATGCGAACGAGGTGCGCTACCGGACTGCGCCACAGGCCCTTGCAACGAGTGAAACTTTAGCACCCCGATCGGCCTGCTTGGAAATCCGTTCCCCAGGGGCGGTCACCTGCGACTTCGCGGCGCTACTCATTCGCGGCCCGGGGCCGCTCCCCGTCCTCGTACTGGTCGAACAGCGGGGTGCGGCCGCGCTCCCGGGCCCGTCGGGCGGAGGCCGCCCTGGGGGTCCCCCCGCGCGAGCGCGTGCGTGCATGGGGGAGGGCGTCGGTGTGTCCGTCGCCGTCACCGGCGTCCGGGTCGGACGGGTGCGGCTCGCCCGGGTGGTCGGCGGCGCCTGAGTCGTTCTCCGCGTCCGGGGTCACCGTGCTCGACCGGGCCGAGCTCCAGGTGTCGGGTGCCCCGAGGTCCACGTCGCTGGTGGCGCGCGGGGCGACCGGAGCCGTCACATAGGTCGGCAGGGGGACCGGCACCGGCTCCCAGCTGTCGCCGCCCTGCCCGGGCCGCCGCCGGCGCTCGCGCTGCTGGTCGACCCACTCCGCGTGGTCGGTCTGCTCGACGAGGGCGCGCCGGTCCGCCGCGAGGGCCGAGAGGCCGGGGTCGGTCACCGACTCGGGTCCCTCCTCCGTTTCGTCGCTCTCCTCGTCGGCCAGGGCGCGTCGGCGGGGCTGGCGCTGCCGCTCCCGCAGGCGCTGGGCCGCGGCCTCGGCCATCCGCCGGTCCATCTGGTAGGTGAAGCGACGGCGCTCCTGGGAGCGCAGATAGGCGATGTAGACGCTGAGCATGACCGCGGGCACGCCGGGGGCCCACAGGAACGCGAGTCCCCCGACCGCGGCGACGATCGCGCCGAGAGTGAAGGCGAGGAACAGCATGGTGGTGGTGCGCCGACGGCGCGCGAGGACCTTCGAGCGCCGGGCTCGTGCCGCGGCCGCCTGGTTCGCCTGCGCCGAGGGGCCGCGCCGGGCGGCGGGCACCCGCTCCCGGGGGCGCCCGGAGCGCGCCGCGTTGGGTGCGGGCGACTGCCGGGCCTGGGGTTCGGGGGCCGCCGGGCGGGCCGGCTGCTCGGGGGCGGGCGACGGTACGGGTGCCTGGGTCTGCGGACGGGTCTTGGACACGGCGAAGGCCCGGACGTCCACCGAGTCGGTGACGGCGTCCGGGTTCTCGGCGCCCTGCTCCCCCTCGTCGGTGGAGCGCGCCCGCAGGTCCTTGGCGTACCGGCGCTCCATTCCCGCCCGTCCGGACAGCAGCCGGATGGCGGTGCTGAAGCGTTCCGTCGGACGGGCCTCGTTCAGCTCGTCCTGCCTACGGAGCCACATCGGCACCAAGTAGGCGGCCCAGGCCCCGACAATGACTGCGTAGATGAGGCCGCTGCTGCTCACGTCTCACACCGTAGAGGGGTTTGTGTGAGGCCATCTGCCAATTGAGCCGGTGTGTCGCACGATCTGGCTGATATTTCTAACTTTTTTTGTGACCGATGCGATCAGCAGACCACTCGGGCCGGGAATTCATTGCCCTGAGATGGTCATCGGCCGATCAATTTCGAACATGTATTCAATTTCCGGGGTGGCGCCGCATTCCGGGGTTGCTCTGCGACCGTGCCCGGTGCCAGCGCTTCAGCAAGCCGTCCGGCACCTCCTCGGCCGTCAGGGCGAAGACGAGATGGTCGCGCCATGCTCCGTCGATGTGGAGATAGCGCGGCCGCAGCCCCTCCTCGCGGAATCCGAGTTTTTCCACGACCCGGCGGCTGGGCCCGTTCTCCGGGCGAATGCAGACTTCGATGCGGTGCAGTCCGACGGTGCGGAAACAGTGGTCCACGACGAGCGCCACCGACGTCGGCATCACCCCGCGGCCGGCCACCGACTCGTCCACCCAGTACCCGACGTGCCCCGAGCACATCGAGCCCCAGGTGATCCCGGCGACGGTCAACTGCCCGACCAGCCGCCCCTGGTACTCGATGACGAAGGGCAGCATCCGGCCCGCGTTCGCCTCCGACCTCAGATGGCGGACCATCTGGCGGAAGGTGGGGCGGTGCGCCATCGGCCCGCCCGGTGCGGGCGGCGGGATCGTCGCCTCCCAGGGGCGCAGCCAGTCGCGGTTGCGCCGGTTGACCTCGCGCCATGCCCGCTGGTCGCGCAGCTTTATCGGCCTGAGGACGATGTCGCCGTCCACCAGCTCCACGGGCCAGGATGGGCTGTTCAGCTCGCACCCCCGGTGCCCGGTCTGGGGTGGTCGCCGCCCCGGAGCTGCTCGACTGCGTGGACGAGCAGCGGCTCCAGGACGGCGAGGCCGTCCTTCACGCCGCCGCTGGAGCCGGGCAGATTGACGATCAGCGTGCCGCCCGCCACTCCGGCCAGGCCCCGGGAGAGCGCCGCGGTGGGCACCTTCTCGCGGCCGAACGCCCGGATGGCCTCGGCGATGCCCGGCACCTCGTGGTCGATCACGCGGCGGGTCGCCTCGGGCGTGCGGTCGGTGGGCGAGATGCCCGTGCCGCCGGTGGTGACGATGACGTCGTAGCCGGCGTCGACACCGGCGCGCAGGGCCGCCTCCACGGGGTCGCCGTCGGGGACGACCTGGGGGCCGTCGACCTCGAAGCCGAAGCCCTTCAGGCCGTCCGAGACCATCGGGCCGCCCTTGTCCTCGTAGATCCCGGCGGCGGCCCGGTTCGAGGCCGTGACGACGAGAGCGCGGTACGTCATGACCGACTCCAGTCGCCCGACTTGCCGCCCGTCTTCTCCTCCACCCGTACGTCCGTGATGACCGCTCCCTTGTCGACCGCCTTGACCATGTCGATCACGGTGAGCGCGGCGACGGAGACCGCGGTGAGGGCCTCCATCTCGACACCCGTGCGGTCCGTCGTCTTCACGGTGGCCAGGATCTCCACGGCGTCGTCCGCGACCGACAGGTCCAGTTTCACACCGGACACCGACAACGGGTGACAGAGCGGGATCAGGTCGGGGGTGCGTTTGGCGCCCATGATCCCCGCGATCCGCGCGGTCGCGAGGGCGTCGCCCTTCGGGACGCCCTCGCCGCGCAGCAGTTCGATCACACGGGGCGAGACGAGGACGCGTCCGCTGGCGCGGGCGGTGCGCGCGGTCACGTCCTTCTCCGACACGTCGACCATGCGGGCGGCGCCCGCCTCGTCGATGTGCGTCAGCCGGTCCGGCGTACGGCCGTCCTGCGGGGGTGGGTCCTGCGTGCTCATGCTGTGTGGCGCTCCCGGTCCGGGCCCGTCGCGGTGCGGCGCACGGGCCTGTTGTGCGCGACACGGTACCCCCAACCAGCGGCTATCAGCCGAGCAGGACCACCTCGACCTCGGTGCCGGGTTCGACGCAGACGGTGTCCTCGGGGACGGCGATCAGGGCGTCCGCGTGGGCGAGGGCGGCGACCAGGTGGGACCCGGCGCCACCGACCGGCGTGACCTCGCCGTCGGCGTAGGTACCGCGCAGGAACTGCCGGCGGCCCTTCGGGGAGGTCAGGGCCTTGCCGGCGGACAGGGTCGCCCGGGTCGTCGGGCGGTGGACGTCCTTCAGCCCCATGAGGGTGCGGATCGCGGGTCGCACGAACAGCTCGAAGGAGACGTACGACGACACCGGATTGCCGGGCAGGGCCAGCAGCGGGGTGTGGTCGGGGCCGATGGAGCCGAAGCCCTGGGGCTTGCCGGGCTGCATGGCCAGCTTGCGGAACTCGATGCCGCTGCCGGCCTCGTCCTCGTCGCCGACGTGGGACAGCGCCTCCTTGACCACGTCGTACGCGCCGACACTCACGCCTCCGGTGGTCACCACCAGGTCGGCGCGGACCAGCTGGTCCTCGATGGTGGAACGCAGGGTCTCGGCGTCGTCGGCGACGGCTCCCACGCGGTAGGCGATCGCGCCGGCGTCGCGGGCGGCGGCGGTGAGGGCGAAGCTGTTGGAGTCGTAGATCTGACCGGTGCCCAGTTCCGTGTCCGGCTGGACGAGTTCGCTGCCGGTGGAGAGCACCACCACGCGCGGGCGCGGGTGTACCCGGACGGTGCCGCGGCCGATCGCGGCGAGCAGGGAGATCTGAGGCGGGCCGAGGACGGTGCCGGCCTCCAGGGCGCGGTCGCCGGCCTTCACGTCGCTGCCCTTCGCGCGCACGTGCGCGCGTGCCTCGGCCGGGCGGTACACGTGCACGTGCCCGGTGGCGCCCTCGGGGCCGAGGCTGCGGGCACGCATGCCGTGCACCGGGCCCTCGCCGAGACCGCCGTCGGTCCACTCGACGGGCACGACCGTCTCGGCGCCGGGCGGCAGCGGGGCGCCGGTCATGATGCGGGCGGCCTGACCGGGGCCCACGGGGAGCAGTTCGGCCTGGCCCGCGGCGACGTCCCCGACGACCTCCAGGGCCGCCGGGAACTCCTCGCTCGCGCCCGCGACGTCCGCGACCCGTACCGCGTAGCCGTCCATCGAGCTGTTGTCGAAGGGCGGCAGGGACACCGGCACCGTGATGTCCTCGACGAGGACGCAGCCCTGGGCGTCGAGCAGGTGCAGCTCGATGGGTTCCAGGGGCCGGACGGTGGCGAGGATGTCCTCCAGGTGCTCGTCCACCGACCAGAGGTGGTCGGGGCCGAAGTCGTCCTGGCCGGTGACGTGGGGCGCGGCGCTGCTCAACGTGCTACATCTCCTCGGCTACGTAACTGCGAAGCCAGGTCCGGAAGTCCGGGCCCAGGTCTTCACGTTCGCATGCGAGTCGGACAATGGCACGCAGGTAGTCGCCGCGGTCGCCGGTGTCATAGCGGCGGCCCTTGAAGACGACGCCGTGCACCGGGCCGCCGATCTTCTCCGCGGCGGGAGCCGCTGATGTATACGTTTCGGCGAGCTGCTGGAGGGCGTCGGTGAGCTGGATCTCGCCGCCGCGGCCGGGCTCGGTCCGGCGCAGTATGTCGAAGATGTGCGGGTCGAGGACGTAGCGGCCGATGACGGCGTAGTTGGAGGGCGCGTCGGCCGGTTCGGGCTTCTCGATGAGGCCGCTGACCTGGACGACGTCGCTGTCCTCGGTGGTCTCCACGGCCGCGCAGCCGTAGAGGTGGATCTGCTCGGGGTCGACCTCCATGAGCGCGATGACGCTGCCGCCGCGCTGCTCCTGGACCTCGACCATGCGCTGCAGCAGCGGGTCGCGGGGGTCGATGAGGTCGTCGCCGAGGAGGACCGCGAAGGGCTCGTCACCCACGTGCGGGGCGGCGCACAGGACGGCGTGGCCGAGGCCCTTGGGGTCGCCCTGGCGGACGTAGTGCATGGTCGCGAGGTCGCTGGACTCCTGCACCTTGGCGAGACGACCGGCGTCGCCCTTCTTCTGGAGAGCCGACTCCAGCTCGTAGTTGCGGTCGAAGTGGTCCTCGAGGGGGCGCTTGTTGCGGCCCGTCACCATGAGGACGTCGTCGAGACCCGCCGCGACGGCCTCCTCGACCACGTACTGGATCGCGGGCTTGTCCACGACCGGCAGCATCTCCTTGGGAGTGGCTTTGGTGGCCGGCAGGAACCGGGTGCCGAGGCCTGCTGCGGGAATGACAGCCTTGCTGATCCGAGGGTGCTGAGTCATGTCGGCCACCCTATCCGGTGCCTTTGCATGGAATCTGTGGCTCCGGTTCATAGGAGCTCATATGAGCGTATTGCGACGGTACGGGAGCAACCATTGAGGCCTATCGCACGTCCGGGCGAGCCTGACAAGCGGAGTTTGCGGCGCGGGTTCCTCGCGGTGAGGAGCAGGTTGACGGCGGATGACCTGCGGGAAACGTCGGCCGCGCTGGCCGGGCGGGCGCTGGAGCTGCCCGAGTTGGCGGGGGCCGGCACGGTCGCGGCGTACGTCTCCGTGGGGAGTGAACCCGGCACTCTCGCGCTGCTGGACGCGCTGCGTGCCCGGGGCGTGCGCGTGCTGCTTCCGGTCCTGCTGCCCGACAACGACCTCGACTGGGGCGCGTACGAGGGCGAGAGCTCACTCGCGCCCGTCCGGCACGGCGGCAGGATGGCCCTCCTGGAGCCCGTGGGCGAGCGCCTCGGGCCGGACGCGGTGACCACCGCCGACGCCGTGCTGCTGCCGGGCCTCGCGGTGGACGCGCGCGGAATGCGGCTCGGGCGGGGCGGCGGCTCGTACGACCGGGTCCTCACGCGGCTGGAGCGGGCGGGCGCTCATCCCGCCCTGGTGGTGCTGCTGTACGACTCCGAGGTCGTCGGACACGTCCCGGAAGAGCCGCACGACCGGCCGGTGCACGCGGTGGTGACACCGTCGGGAGTACGGCGGTTCGGGCAGGCGCCCTGACAAGGCAGTCGCTCTGAGCGGGTTGGCCCTCTGAGGCGTTGGTGCCCTGAGCAGGTTGGGGCCCTGAGCAGGTTGGGGCCCTGAGCAGGTTGGCGCGCTGAGGAGGTTGGTGCGCTGAGGAGGTTGGTGCGCTGCCAGGATCGGCGCCCTGACCGGCTTGGCGCCCTGAGAGGGTTGGCGCGCTGCCAGGATCGGCACCCAGACCGGGTTGGCGCCCTGACGCGAAGCGGCCCTCCACGCGTGCGTGGAGGGCCGCTCGTCCTGCCGGCGTCAGTGGCTCACGGCTTGAGCACCAACTTGTCGGCCGTGCTCTTCTCGACCGCCTGGTCCGAGAAGGCCCACGGCAGCAGTTCGCCGTCGGCCCACTTGTCGGTCTGGTCGACGTAGTGGGCGCTGTAGGCGTGCCCGGAGGCTCCGGTGAGGTTGATCCACTTCGACTTGTCGAGGTCGCCGAGGTTCACCACCATACGCATCGACGGCACCCACACCACCTCGTAGCCGCCGGCCGCGTTCCAGCCGGTCGCGTTGACCGTGGCCTCGCCGCCGCCGAGCTCCCAGGGGCCGCGGTTGAGGGCGTACTGGATGAAACCGGGGCCCGCGGTGCCGAGGGTCTGGTTCTTCAGGAACAGGCGGTGCAGCCGGCCCCAGCTCCAGGTGTCGATGTCCTTGCCGAGCTTGGCGGTCAGCTCCCAGCGGGCGTCGATCATGGCCCGCTTGAACAGCTGGTCGCGGTTGTGGGCGGCCGGGCGGGTGCCCACCTCGGGGGTCGTCCACCAGTCGCTGTCCGGCTGGTTCATGAGCCCCCGGACCACCTCGAACCACCGGTCGCCGCCGTCCGGCTGCGCCTGGTCGGGGTCGCGCTGGCCGCACTCGCGGACCTTCTCGGCCTCGTCGGCCGGGCCGGTGTCGTTGACCGGCTCGACCCACAGGCACTGGCCCTTGGGCCGCAGCTCCTTGGGCAGCTTGTTGCCGAAGGAGAGCTTGAGGATGTTGCGCCAGACGGCGTTGAAGTAGGCGGCCGCGGCGGAGTCGGCGTCCTGGGTGTAGTCCCAGCCCTCCAGGAGCTTCTGCGCCTCGCGGACGTCCTTGTTCTCCGGGTCGATCTTCAGCAGCGTGGGCACCAGCAGCCGGGCGATCTCGCTGCTGTTGTCCAGCTGCATCTGGCGCATGTCGTCCGTGGAGATCTTGCCGCCGTCCTTGATCTTCGACTGGATCAGGTCGGTGATCCGCTGGCTGCGCGCGCCGTAGCCCCAGTCCGCGGTGAGCGTGTAGGGGTACTTGTCCGGGTCGATCACGGCCTGGTTGGCGGTGACGATGTAGCCGCGCTCCGGGTCGTACTCGTAGGGCAGCGCGTCCTGCGGGATGTAGCCGGTCCAGCGGTACTCGGGGTCCCAGCCGGGCGCCGGGATGGAGCCGTTGTCCTTCTTCGCGCGGAGGGGGATCTTCCCCGGCAGCGTGTAGCCGATGTGGTTCTCGTTGTCGGCGTAGACCAGGTTCTGCGAGGGCACCTCGAACTGCGACGCGGCCTTGCGGAAGTCGCCCCAGTTCTTCGCCTTGTCCATGGCGAAGACGGCGTCCATGGTGGTGCCGGGCTGCAGGGCGGTCCAGCGCAGCGCGACGCCGTAGCCGTCGCCTCTGTCGGGCGCGGCGGTGTCGACGGTGGCCTTCTTGCCGACCTTGACGAGCTCCTCGTCGCGGTCGGACAGCAGGGGGCCGTTGTTGGTCTCGCGGACGACGATCTTCTTGGGTGAGCCGCCGGCGACCTTGATGGTCTCCTCGCGGGTCTCGAAGGGCTTGACCTTGCCGTCGTACAGGTAGCCGTTGCCGTTGATCTTCTCCAGGTAGAGGTCCGTGACGTCCACGCCGGAGTTGGTCATGCCCCAGGCGATGTCCTGGTTGTGACCGATGATCACGCCGGGCATACCGGCGAAGGTGTAGCCGCTGACGTCGTACTGGCAGGTGCTGGAGACGCTGCGGCAGTGCAGGCCCATCTGGTACCAGACGGACGGCAGGGAGGGCGACAGGTGCGGGTCGTTGGCCAGCAGCGGCTTGCCGGTGATGGTGTACTTCCCGCCGACGACCCAGGAGTTGGAGCCGATACCGTCGCCGTTCACTCCGACGGCCGGCGGGAGGTCGTCCAGGACCCGGGTCAGACCGCCGAGCTGGCTGTCCAGGCCCGCGGTGCCCGAGGCGCCGGAGGCGGTGCCCGCCGTACCGGAGGCGGTGCCCGCCGTACCGGAGGCGGTGCCGCCGGTACCCGAGCCGCCGGACGCGGCGCCGGTGGAGGTGCCGCCGGTTCCGCTCGTGCCGGAGGCGCCGCTCGGACCGGACGTGCCACCCGTGCCGGACGTGCCGCTCGTGCCGCCCTGCTCGAACGCCCCCGTCAGCTCGTTGTACTGGCCCTCCTGGACGATCGCCTTGTTCCGGCTGTACGGGTACTGCGGGTACAGGTCGGCGATCTGCTTCGGGCCGAGGCGGCTGGTCAGCAGGGCGCGGTCGATCTCGTCCTGCATGTTGCCGCGCAGGTCCCAGGCCATCGCCTTCAGCCAGGAGATCGAGTCGACCGGGGTCCACGCCTGCGGCTTGTAGTCGTTGGTGAAGCCCAGCGCCGCGTACTCCAGGGAGATGTCCTCGCCGTCCTTGCCCTGGAGGTAGGAGTTGACGCCCTGGGCGTAGGCCTGGAGGTACTTCTTCGTGGAGGCCGACAGCTTGGTGTCGTACTCCTGCTTGGCGACCCGGTCCCAGCCGAGGGTGCGCAGGAACTCGTCGTTGTCGACCTGGCTCTTGCCGAACATCTCCGACAGCCGGCCGGAGGCCATGTGGCGGCGGACGTCCATCTCGTAGAACCGGTCCTGCGCCTGGACGTAGCCCTGCGCCATGAACAGGTCCGCGTCGGAGGACGCGTAGATCTGCGGGATGCCGTAGTTGTCGCGTTTGACCTCGACGGGACCCGAGAGGCCCTTCAGTGTCAGGGTGCCCTTGGTCTGCGGGAAGGAGGCCCGGACGGTACTGATGGACCAGTACGACCCGTACGCCACGCCCCCGATGAGGGCCAGCACCAGGACGAGCACGAATAGGCGGGCTTTGCGCCCCTTTCTCCTGCCGGACTTGCCGGGCTGCTGACCCGTGGAGGCGGTGGTGTTGGGGGGCATCGCTGTCCTTGCTGTCCTAACGCGAGCGGCAGGTTCGGCTGTGCTTTTAACTGAGCGCTGGAGCAACGATAGGCGCAGGGCCTTGCGCCCCTTGACGCGGAGTCGGGATCAAGCCCGGACGGACGTTCGATCTTGCCCCCGGAAGCGTCAAGAAATCGTCAAGAGTTAGGTAAGGTAACGAAGTAGTTGGCGCGCTGCGCCACAGCTTCATGTGCGATGTACGTGAGCCCACGCGCGCGTGCGTGCGGGCCAGGGAAGGATTCGGCCGCTGACTGTTCACCACCTCAACCAGCTCCTGCTCGTCTGCTCGCTCGTCCTGCTCGTCGCCGTCGCAGCGGTACGGATCTCCTCGCGCAGCGGGCTCCCCAGCCTGCTCGTGTACCTGGGGATAGGCGTCGCCATGGGCCAGGACGGCGTGGGCGACATCCACTTCGACAACGCCGAACTGACCCAGGTCATCGGATACGCGGCCCTGGTCGTGATCCTGGCCGAGGGCGGTCTGGGCACGAAGTGGAAGGAGATCAAGCCGGCCCTGCCGGCCGCCACGGCACTGGCGCTGGCCGGTGTCGCGGTGAGCGTCGGGGTCACGGCGTCGGCCGCGCACTATCTCATCGGACTGGAGTGGCGGCAGGCGCTCATCATCGGGGCGGTCGTCTCCTCGACGGACGCGGCGGCCGTCTTCTCCGTGCTGCGCAAGATCCCGCTGCCCGCGCGCGTGACGGGCACGCTGGAGGCGGAGTCCGGCTTCAACGACGCCCCGGTGGTCATCCTCGTGGTGTCCCTGTCCACGGCCGGTCCCGTCGACCACTGGTACACGCTGCTGGGCGTGATCGTGGGGGAACTGGCCATCGGCGCGGCCATCGGCCTCGCGGTGGGATGGCTGGGCTCCTGGGGCCTCAGGCACGTGGCCCTGCCCGCGTCCGGCCTCTACCCGATCGCCGTCATGGCGATCGCCGTGGTGGCGTACGCGGCCGGCGCGCTGGCGCACGGCAGCGGCTTCCTCGCGGTGTACCTCGCCGCGATGGTGATGGGCAACGCGCGGCTGCCGCACTGGCCGGCCACGCGCGGATTCGCCGACGGGCTCGGCTGGATGGCCCAGATCGGCATGTTCGTGCTGCTCGGCCTGCTGGTCACCCCGCACGAGCTGGGCGACGACATCGTCCCCGCACTGGTCATCGGGCTGGTCCTGACCATGGTGGCCCGGCCGCTGAGCGTGGTGCTCTGCCTGTCGCCGTTCCGGGTGCCCTGGCAGGAGCAGACCCTGATGTCGTGGGCGGGACTGCGCGGCGCCGTGCCCATCATCCTGGCGACCATCCCCATGGTGCAGGGCGTCGACGCCAGCCGCCGGATCTTCAACATCGTCTTCGTGCTGGTCGTCGTCTACACCCTGGTCCAGGGCCCGACACTGCCCTGGCTGGGCCGCAAGCTGCGGCTCGGCGACGGCTCGGAGGCCGCCGACCTCGGCATCGAGTCGGCACCGCTGGAGCGGCTGCGCGGCCATCTGCTGTCCGTGGCCATCCCCGGCGAATCGAAGATGCACGGTGTGGAGGTGGCCGAGCTGCGGCTGCCGCACGGCGCCGCCGTGACGCTCATCGTGCGCGGGGGCGAGTCCTTCGTGCCGCTGCCGACGACGATTCTGCAACGCGGGGACGAGCTCCTCGTGGTCGCCACGGACCCCGTCCGGGACGCGACCGAGAACCGGCTGCGGGCCGTGGGACACGGCGGCAAGCTGGCCGGCTGGCTGGGGACGGGCGGGACCAGCGCCTGAGAGGGCGGTGCCTGAGAGGGCGGTTTGCGCCCTTTGTGATTCACAGGGCGGCCAACCCATGGTGCTCACTTTCACAGGCACACGCCCCCTTGATCCCTGTACGATGAAGGCGTTACCCAGATCGAACCAACTCTGCCTGACGCAGAGCTGGCGCGACCGTATGGCGGTCGGGACACCCCTCCTCACCGGGCCCCGGCATCTACCGCAGTTCCGCGCAAGAGGACAGCTCTCGGCGCCGCCCGCTACGGGGCCGCGCTACCAGGCGGCAGAAAGGCACGGGCCGTGGTGTCCACGGTCACCTCGAAGGCGTCGGAGAACCCGACGGCTTCCGCCCGCCCGGGATACGGCCGGCTGCTGCGCACCCGCGGCGCCTGGACGTTCCTGATCCCCGGCTTCGCGGCACGCCAGCCGTTCGCGATGCTGACCATCTCCATCGTGCTGCTGGTGCAGCACACCACCGGCTCCTACGGAGCCGCGGGCGCCGCCGCGGCCGTCACCGGTGTCTCCATGGCCGTGTTCGCGCCCTACAGCGGCCGCCTCGCCGACCGCCACGGGCAGCGCGCCGTGCTGATCCCCGGCGTGCTGCTGCACGCACTGGCCGGGCTGACGCTGACTGCCCTCGCGCTGCTGGACGCGCCCTTGTGGGCGGTGTTCGTGGCGGCCGTCCCGACCGGTGCCTCGGTGCCGCAGGTCGGCCCGATGGTGCGGGCCCGCTGGGGCGTGAAGCTCAAGGACTCGCCCCTGATGACCACCGCGGCGGCCTTCGAGTCCGTCACGGACGAGCTGACCTTCGTGGTCGGACCGCTGCTGGCCACCGCCCTGTGCACGGCCGTCGACCCGGCCGCCGGACTCGTCACCGAGGCCTCGCTGACCCTGATCGGCGGCCTGCTGTTCGCCGCGCAGAAGAGCACGCAGCCCTCGGTCGCCGGCAGCGGGCACGCGCGCGTGGAGCACGCTTCGGCCCTGCGCGTCCCCGGGGTGCGCGTGCTGATCGTGACCTTCCTGGGCATCGGCACCGTCTTCGGCGGCATGCAGGTCTCCCTGGCCGCGTTCACCGAGTCGATCGGCGAACCGGGCCTGAACGGCGTCCTCTACGGCGTCTTCGCCGCGGGCAACATGCTCTCCGGCGTGGTCTGCGGCGCGATCGCCTGGAAGGCGGCCCCGCAGCGGCGCCTGGTCGTCGGCTACGCGGCGCTCGCCCTGACCGCGTCGGGCCTGTGGGCCGCCCACTCGGTGCTGGTCCTCGCGGGCCTCGGCCTGCTGGTCGGCATGTGCATCGCGCCCTCCCTGATCACCGGCTACACCCTGGTCGACAGCCTGGTCCCGGCCGGTGCCCGCACCGAGGCCTTCACCTGGCTGACCGGAGCGGTGGCGCTCGGCCAGGCCGCCGCCGTCACGGTCGCGGGACAGCTGGAGGACCGCTTCTGGGGAGGTGCCGGTTTCCTGGTGCCGATGGGCGGCACGCTGCTGGCCCTGGTGACCCTCCTGGCCCTGCGTTCCCGGCTGGTGGCGCGGGGCAGCGGCCGGACCGTCGCACGTGGCGTGGGTCACCGCGTGCCGGTGGCAGTGGACTGAGCGGCCGGAATACGTCACTATGGATCGTCGTTAGCACTCATCGAGTGAGAGTGCCAGGAGGAAGACAGTGCCGACCTACCAGTACCAGTGCACCGAGTGCGGCGAAGGCCTCGAGGCGGTGCAGAAGTTCACCGACGACGCCCTCACCGAGTGCCCCAACTGCCAGGGCCGCCTGAAGAAGGTGTTCTCGGCGGTCGGCATCGTCTTCAAGGGCTCCGGCTTCTACCGGAACGACAGCCGCGGCTCCTCGTCGAGCAGCTCCCCGGCGAAGTCGTCGAGCACCTCGTCCTCGGGCTCGTCGTCCTCCGACTCCGGCTCGTCGAGCTCCGGCTCGAGCTCGTCGTCGAGCACCAGCAGCTCCTCCAGCAGCAGCACCACCGCCGCGTAAGGCCTGATTCTTACGGGACCCTGTCACCTTCGGGCGACGGGGTCCTCGGCGTTTCCGCCTGCGGTTAGGGTGCGGGCATGGCGAACAAGGCGAACGCGACGGACCAGGCAGGCGCCGGGATCGGCGTCATCGGCGGCTCGGGGTTCTACTCCTTCCTCGACGACGTGACCGAGATCCAGGTCGACACCCCGTACGGGCCGCCCAGCGACTCCCTCTTCCTCGGTGACGTCGCCGGCCGGCGGGTCGCCTTCCTGCCGCGGCACGGACGGGGGCACCACCTGCCACCGCACCGGATCAACTACCGCGCCAACCTGTGGGCGCTGCGCTCGGTCGGGGTGCGCCAGGTCCTCGCCCCGTGCGCCGTGGGCGGTCTGCGCCCCGAGTACGGGCCGGGCACGCTGCTGGTCCCGGACCAGCTGGTCGACCGCACGAAGTCCCGCACGGGCACCTTCTTCGACGGGCTGCCGCTGCCCGACGGCTCGGTGCCGAACGTGGTGCACGTGTCGCTGGCCGACCCCTACTGCCCCGCCGGGCGGGCCGTCGCGCTGAAGGCGGCGCGCGGCCGGGACTGGGAGCCGGTGGACGGCGGCACGCTGGTCGTCGTCGAGGGGCCGCGCTTCTCCACCCGTGCGGAATCGTTGTGGCACCAGGCGCAGGGCTGGTCGGTGGTGGGCATGACCGGCCATCCCGAGGCGGCGCTCGCCCGTGAGCTGGAGCTCTGCTACACGTCCCTGACCCTGGTCACCGACCTCGACGCGGGTGCCGAGACGGGTGAGGGGGTCTCGCACGACGAGGTGCTCCGGGTGTTCGCGGCGAACGTGGACCGGCTGCGGGGGGTGCTGTTCGACGCGGTGGCCGGGTTGCCCGGGGAGGGCGAGCGGGACTGTTTGTGTGTGAGCGCGCTGGGCGGGATGGATCCGGGGTTCGTGCTGCCGTAGGGGTCGGCTCGACGTACCAACCCGGAAGTCGCCGTTCGGGTGAGGGAGTTGTCCACAGATTCGCTGTGGGTCCACAGGCCTGAGCGGGCGGTGGCGCGAGGCCTCATCGTGGGGAGCGCAAGCCGGTCCCTCGTCGCAGGTGGTGGTCTCCGTGCCCTTCCCTCGTTCCTCGGTCGTGTCCTCTCCTCCCTCCTGGTCGCTCGCCTCGGGCCCGCCCGGGGCGGAGGTGCCCGCGACCCGTGAGGTGCCGCGGTTCGACCCGGTACGGGTACGCGGCGGTCACCGCTCCGGCCGGCTCGTCCGGCACCGGCGGCGGGCCCTGGCCGTCGGACTCGCGGTCACGGCGACGGCGCTCGTGGCGGCGGGTCCGCGCGACACCGACGGGGCCCGTGGTCATCCCCGGGCCCGGCCTCCCGCGGACACGGCGACGATGTCCGGGCAGCAGCCCGCGCACCCGCGTCGTGCCGCGGGGTCGGTCACCGCCCCGGTCCGGATCTCGGACGCGGCCACCGTGCGGCTGCTGCGGCCCGGTGACCGGGTCGACGTCATCGCCGCGGAGGGGGCGGTGCCGGGTGGCGATGCCCGGGTGGTCGCGCGCGGGGCCAGGGTGACGACGGTGCCGGAGCCGGTGGAGGGCGCGGGCGACAGCGGGGCGCTGGTCGTGCTCTCGGTGCCCCGGGCCGTCGCGGCGCGGCTGGCCGGTGCCGGTGCCACCGGGCGGTTGGCGGTGACGTTGTGGTGACTCCGGAGGGACCCAGGTGCTCGGTGCGGGCCGGCGTTGACGTAGGTTGCGGAGCGTTTTGTTCCACAAGCTGCTCGTGTGAGGAGACGCCCCGAGGTGAGAGAGAAGAAGGAGCCGAGCGTCCTGCAGGGCTTCAAGGCCTTCCTGATGCGCGGGAACGTCGTCGATCTGGCGGTGGCGGTGGTGATCGGTGCCGCCTTCACCAACATCGTGAACGCCGTGGTGAAGGGGATCATCAACCCGGTCGTCGGTGCCATCGGGACCAAGAACCTCGACCACTACAGCTCGTGCCTGAGCTCGAAGTGCCAGGGCGAGAAAGGCATCCAGATCCTGTGGGGCTCCGTTCTGGGTGCCGCCCTGAGCTTCGTGATCACCGCAGCGGTCGTCTACTTCCTGATGGTCCTGCCCATGGCGAAGTACCTGGCTCGGCAGGAGGCCCGCCGGAAGGCCAAGGAGGGCACGCAGGAGATCATCGAGGTGACCGAGCTGGAGGTCCTGAAGGAGATCCGGGACGCCCTGGTCGCCCAGCGCGGCTCGGGACACGACCGGCAGTAACAGCGCTGCGGGCGGCGGTCCGGGCGGCTCGGAAGCGGGCGCGGGCAGCTCGGAAGCAGGCGGGGGCGGCCGCCCGGCCGGTTCAGATGTGGTGGGGCGGCTTCTCGTCCAGGAAGCGCTTGAGGTCCGCCGCGCTGCCGCCGGAGTCGGTGCGCTCGCCCCATCCGCGGTCGGTGTCGTCGGAGGACTGCTGGTCGAGCGGGTCGTCGAAGACCAGCGCGGGCTTCGGCTCGCGCGGCTCGGGGCCGGGGACGGTACTCATGCAACCAGGGTACGGTCGCGGAGACATTCCCCGTGCCTTCTGCTGTGCTGGGACGCATGACGTCCAGCCCCACTCCCCCGCCCGTCCCCTCCGGCGCGCCCGGCGACCGGGGACCGCTGCGCAGTCTCAGGGCCCGCGGCCGCGACGAGGCGCACCGGACGGCCTCGCCGCTGGAGCTCTTCTTCGACCTGTGCTTCGTCGTGGCCGTCGCCCAGGCCGGCATCGGACTGGTGCACTCGGTCGCCGAGGGGCACGCGGGCCAGGGGATCCTCGACTACGCGATGGTGTTCTTCGCCCTGTGGTGGGCCTGGATGAACTTCACCTGGTTCGCCTCGGCGTACGACAACGACGACGTGCTCTACCGGGTCGTCACGCTGGTGCAGATCGCGGGTGTGCTGGTCCTCGCGGCAGGGGTCTCGCAGGCGTTCCAGGAGCACGACTACCTCGTGGTCTGGCTGGGCTACGCGATCATGCGGGTGGCCATGGCGACGCAGTGGCTGCGGGCGGCCCGGGCCGGGGAGGGCCCGGAGCGCACGACTGCCCTGCGCTACGCCGGCGGCGTGCTGGCGTGCCAGGTCGGCTGGCTGGGGCTGCTGTTCCTGCCCGAGGGGGCCCGGCCCTGGTGGTTCCTGGTGATGGCGCTGCTGGAGATGTGCGTGCCGCCCCTCGCGGAGAGGGGTCACACCACGTCCTGGCATCCCCGTCACATCGCGGAGCGGTACGGGCTGTTCACCATCATCGTGCTCGGCGAGACGATCGCGGCGGCCACGATCGCGGTGAAGTCCGGCATCGACGAGAACGACGCGCTGGGCGAGCTCCTCCCCATCGCGGCGGGCGGGCTGCTGGTCGTCTTCGCGGCCTGGTGGATCTACTTCGTGGTGCCTATCCACGGCCATCTGCGATCCAACCGGCAGGCGTTCCTGTGGGGGTACGGCCACTACCTGGTGTTCGCCTCCGCCGCGGCGATCGGGGCCGGGCTGGAGGTCGCGGTGGAGGAGACGGTCGGCAAGGCGCACATCTCCACGCTGGCGGCGTCGGCTGCCGTGACCCTGCCGACGGCTCTGTACCTGCTCACCGTGTGGGCCCTGCACTCGCGCCACTTCAAGCGGGGCATCACCCAGCAGCTGGTGCTGCCGACGACCGCCCTGCTGGTGATCTGCTGCACGTTCCTGGGGCACTGGGCGGTGTTCGCGGCAGGCGTGGTCTGCGCGCTGTCGGTGGTGGCCGGAGAGAGTGTGGCCGCGCGCCGGGCGGCCGGGGAGAGCGGGCCGGCGCGCACCGGATGAGGGCGCCGGCTTTTCCCTCCATGCGCACGTCGACCGGCTGACGCGGCGCTCACCGGCTCGGTGCGTCCACGCGGGCCGACGGCTGGACGAGACTGTGCCTCATGACAGTTGACGCACTGACGGATGTCTCCGGCCTGCGGGTGGGGCACGCGACACGCACCGGCGACGGTTGGCTCACCGGCACCACGGTCGTACTCGCCCCGGAGGGCGGGGCCGTGGCGGCCGTGGACGTGCGGGGCGGCGGCCCCGGCACCAAGGAGACCGACGCGCTCGACCCGCGCAATGTGGTGCGCAAGGTCGAGGCGGTCGTGCTGACCGGCGGCAGCGCCTACGGGCTCGACGCTGCGGCGGGGGTGATGGCCTGGCTGGAGGAGCGGGGGCGTGGGATCCGGGTCGGGGCGGATCCGGCGCATGTGGTGCCGGTGGTGCCCGCCGCGTGCGTGTTCGACCTGGGGCGGGGCGGTGACTTCCGGGCCCGGCCGGACGCGGCGACCGGCCGGGCGGCGGTCGAGGCGGCCGCGGCGAGCGAGCCGGGCGCCCAGGTGCCCCAGGGGTGCGTGGGCGCGGGCACGGGAGCCGTGGTCGGGGTGGTGAAGGGCGGTGTCGGCAGCGCGAGCACGGTGCTCGGCTCGGGGATCACCGTGGCCGCGCTGGTGGTCGCCAACGCGGCGGGGTCGACGGTGGATCCGGAAACAGGGGTGCTGTACGGGGAGTTGTTCCAGGGCCGGGTGGAGTACCCGGGGTCGGAGGTCCACGCGGCCGCGCAGCGGCGTCTCGCCGAGACGGCCGCGAGGAGCACGCCACCGCCGCTCAACACCACGCTCGCCGTGGTCGCCACGGACGCGGATCTGTCCAAGGCGCAGGCGCAGAAGCTGGCCGGCACGGCGCACGACGGCATCGCCCGCGCGGTGCGTCCGGTGCATCTCCTCAACGACGGGGACACCGTGTTCACGCTGGCGACCGGCGAGCGCGCCCTGGACGCCGCGGACCCGCTCGCCCTGAACGAGATCCTGGCGGCGGGCGCCGACACGGTGACGCGCGCGATCGTCCGGGCCGTGCGCGCCGCGGAGCCGGTGGACGGTCCGGGCGGGGCGTGGCCGTCGTACGGGGAGTTGTACCCGGGCCGCTGAAAAGGCCCGCGACGCACAGCGGTTGCACAGCGCACCCGGAAATTGTCGCGGTTCTGTCACGTCACGGCCTTCATGGGGAACGAACGGAACCCGACCGGCCGCCGGGCCCCTCTACTCCCACGTACTGGAGCGGATCACGCAACATCACACGAACTGGGAGCAGCCCGTGACAACGCCGAACATTTCAGCGCGGCGCACTCTGGGGGCCTGTGCCGCCCTGGTGGTCGGCGCCCTGACCCTCACCGCCTGCGGTGGCAGCGCCAACGCCAAGGACGACGACAAGGGCGGCAAGGGCGGCACCAAGACGTCCGTCGCGAAGATCGCCATCTCGGCGAAGGACGGTTCGACGGGCGCGTCCATCAACGCGACCGGCGTGAAGGTCAGCGACGGGAAGCTGACGGACGTGAAGATGAAGGTGGCGGGCAGCGACCAGGCCGTCGCGGGGTCGCTCTCCGGCGACGGCAAGGTCTGGAAGCCGAAGGAGCAGCTGGAGCGCGGGACCAAGTACCAGATATCCGCGACCGCCAAGGACGCGGACGGCCGGACGGCGGCGGCCAACTCCATCTTCACGACGGTGACGACGTCGAACAGCTTCATCGGCACGTACACGCCGGACAACGGCACGACGGTCGGCGTGGGGATGCCGGTGTCGTTCACCTTCGACAAGGCCATCACCGACCGCAAGGCCGTGCAGTCGCACATCACGGTGACGTCCAGCAGCGGGCAGCAGGTCGTCGGGCACTGGTTCAACGGGCAGCGGCTCGACTTCCGGCCGGAGGAGTACTGGAAGGCCGGCTCCAAGGTCACGATGAAGATCGACCTGGACGGGGTCGAGGGTGCGAACGGCATCTACGGCGTGCAGAAGAAGACGGTCACCTTCACGGTGGGCCGTTCGCAGGTCTCCACGGTGGACGTCAACACGCAGACCATGACGGTGGTCCGGGACGGCAAGACCCTCAAGACGATCCCGATCTCGGCGGGCAGCCCGGAGCACACCACCTACAACGGGCAGATGGTGATCTCCGAGAAGTTCGTCCAGACCCGGATGAACAGCCGGACGGTCGGACTGGGTGGCGAGTACGACATCCCGGACGTGCCGCACGCGATGCGTCTGACGACGTCGGGCACGTTCATCCACGGCAACTACTGGTACAACAAGGGCAACCCGCCCTTCGGCCGCCAGGGCACCAGCCACGGCTGCGTGGGGCTCGCCGACGTCCAGGGCGCGGGGGGCAGCACGCCCGCCAAGTGGTTCTACGACAACTCCCTCATCGGGGACGTGGTGATCGTGAAGAACTCCCCCGACAAGACGGTGGCGCCGGACAACGGGCTCAACGGCTGGAACATGGCGTGGAGCCAGTGGACCGCGGACAGCGCTTCCTGACCGGCCGGGAGACAGCTGAATACCGTCCCAACTGGGGTTTTTGACGGACCGAACGGGTCGCGCGGGAACTGTTCGCGCGGCCCGCGCGTTTTACCGGACGTACGTTTTCTCGGTTCCCGGGCATGATGTCCGACCGAGGGGCTACGGTATGCACCCACAAGGTGACATGCAGCAACGCCGGGAGAAACCTTGAGCGTTCCGTACGAGACGGCAGCGTACGAACCCCACGACTCGCCCGTGACTCCGGAGGAGCACCTCGCGCGACTCCTCGGCCGCGCCCTGAACTCCTTCGAGCTACCGGACGAGGCCATAAGGCGGCTGGACTGCGCGCTGGCGCACGACGGTTCACTGCATTCCGCGCACCACAGCGCGGGCCTGCACCGGGAGACGTACCGGCACACGTGGCTGCTCGCCGACGGTTCGGCGCTCACCCTGTGGGAGCTCGTCCACAACACCGCGCCGGGCAGCGAACCGCAGCACGAGGTGTACGTCGACGAGGAGGAGCTGCGCGCCGCCACCACGCGGCTGCCGCTGCCGCCGGACACCCCGGACTTCGAACTGCCGGTGGCGGTGCAGCTGTCACCGGTCCCCACCCCGCGGCACGCGTACGCCGCGGAGGACTCGGCGGACCACGCGCGCAGGTTACTGCGCAGGGCGGAGAACGTGGACCGGCCGGGCGTGGACACGGCGGCCCTGCTGGCCACGGCGTCCGGGCACCAGATCACCCAGGCCTTCGGCCGACCGTGCCGCGCGGGCCGGGCGGGGCTGGGTTTCTCGCTCTACGAGCACGCGTTCCTGCTGCGCGACGGCGACGAGGTCTCCCTCTGGGAGGTCGAGCACACGGCGACGCCGGACGGGCGGCACATGTGCGAGGTGTACGCCAGCGAGGACGCGGCGCGCGAGGCGATGGAACGGCGGGCGGCGCAGCTGTACTAGGTCGGTCGGAGAACGTCGGGCTGCGCAGCATCGCCTCGAAGCGGGTGAACGCGGCCGATGTGTCCCAGGTCAGAAAGGCAGAGGTGTCCTGCACGGGGCGCGCGCCGAGCGAGGCGGGGACGGATACCGTGAGCGGCACGGCGAACGCCTTGCTGGTGTACACGACGGGCGAGGCCGACTCCGACACGGCCCGGGCGGCGGGCGACGACGAGACCTCCTCCGCGGTTCCACCACCGCACCCGCGACAGCACCCAGCAGGGTCACGGTCACGACAGCCGCCGGGCGGTACGCGCCGCGCTGCACACCGTGGAGGGACGAGCCCACACACGCCTCACCTCAGCACGACTGTGAACCGCCGCACAGGGCACGGCAACCGCAGACGCGGGAAGGCGAGCGAGGAAACGGCGTGACCGCCGGAGGGGCGTCAGGCCGCCCCGTCACCCAGTTGACGCGCCAGCTCGGTGAAGGTGTCTCTCTCCTCGGCGGTCAGCTCCACGGACTCCGACCGGGGGCCCGTCTTCCGCTGTTGCGGGAGGGCGGGGAGAGGGTGACCTTCGGGCCATCGGGAGACGTGCTCGGGCATGCGCCCCAGTAGACACCACGGCCCGGGACTTCGGTCCCGGGCCGTGATTTTCGTGATCTATCTCGCAGGTGGCATGAACGGTTCACACACCCCGAAAGGGGCGAACCTCCAGCTACTTCAGGCCGCGACGGGCTGCTTCTCCTCCTCCGCCCGGACCGCGCCGCTCTCACCGGAGGCCGGTGCGGCGCCCGGGGCCGGCTTGCGCATGCCCTTCAGGACGACGACCAGGGCCGTCGTGACACAGACGCCCGCGGCGATGGCGATCAGGTAGAGGAACGGGTTGCCGATCAGCGGGACCACGAAGATGCCGCCGTGCGGGGCGCGCAGGGTGGCGCCGAAGGCCATCGACAGGGCGCCGGTGACCGCGCCGCCCGCCATGGAGGCCGGGATGACGCGCAGCGGGTCGGCCGCCGCGAAGGGGATCGCGCCCTCGGAGATGAAGGAGGCGCCGAGCACCCAGGCGGCCTTGCCGTTCTCGCGCTCGGTCTGGGTGAAGAGCTTGCCGCGCACGGTCGTGGCCAGGGCCATGGCCAGCGGCGGGACCATACCGGCCGCCATCACCGCGGCCATGATCTTCATCGCCGAGTCGCTGGGGCTGGCCACCGCGATACCGGCCGTGGCGAAGGTGTAGGCGACCTTGTTGACGGGGCCGCCGAGGTCGAAGCACATCATCAGGCCGAGGAGGGTGCCGAGCAGGATCGCGTTGCTGCCGGACAGGCCGTTCAGCCAGTCGGTCATGCCCTTCTGAGCCTCGGCGATGGGCTTGCCGATGACGACGAACATCAGGAACCCGACGATCGCCGAGGAGATCAGCGGGATCACCACCACGGGCATGATGCCGCGCAGCGCCGCCGGGACGTTCACCTTCTGGATCGCCATCACCACGCCACCGGCGATCAGGCCGGCCGCCAGGCCGCCGAGGAACCCGGCGTTGATGTTGAACGCGATCATGCCGCCGACGAAGCCGGGCACGATGCCGGGCCGGTCGGCCATGCCGTAGGCGATGTAGCCGGCCAGGACCGGGACGAGGAAGCCGAAGGCGACGCCGCCGATCTGGAAGAGCAGGGCCGCCCAGCTGTCGGCCTGCGTCCACAGGAAGTGGTCCATCACCGACGGAGCCTTGTTGATCTTGTAGCCGCCGATCGCGAACCCGAGGGCGATGAGCAGACCGCCCGCGGCGACGAACGGCACCATGTAACTGACGCCGGACATCAGCCACTTGCGCAGCTTGGTGCCGTAGCCCTCGCCGGACTCGCCCGCGCGCTCCACGGGAGTGGCGGGGGCGGATCCGGAGGTGACCTCACCGCGCGCGGCCTTCTCGCGGACCTCGGTGATGAGTTCGGCGGCGCGGTTGATGCCCGCCTTCACCCCGACGTCGACGGTGGGCTTGCCGGCGAACCGCTCCTTCTCCCGTACGGGCACGTCGTGCGCGAAGATCACGGCGTCGGCCGCCGCGATGACCTGCGGGTCGAGCCGGGTGAAACCGGCCGATCCCTGGGGTTCCACGGTGAGTTCGACGCCCGCCTCCCGGCCGGCGTTCTCCAGCGACTCGGCCGCCATGTAGGTGTGGGCGATGCCGGTGGGGCAGGAGGTGACGGCGACGATGCGGAACGGCCGCTCCTCGCCCCCGGCCGCGCCGCCGCCTTCGGCCGTGCCACGGCCTTCCGCGGTGCCCCCGGCTTCCGCCGTGCCGCCGCCTTCCGCCGTGCCTCCGGCTTCAGCTGCGTCGTCGGCTTCGGCTGTGTCCGTGGCGGCGGCGGGAGAGGCCGCTCCCGCCGACGCCACGGGGTCTTCGGAACCCGCGGGTGCGGGTGCGTCCGGCTCGTCGCCGCGGATCAGCGCGGCCGCGGCCTGCGCGTCGCCCACCGCGCGCAGGGCGTCGGTGAACTCGCTGTTCATCAGCTGCCGGGCCAGCGAGGACAGGATCGTCAGATGGGCGTCGTCCGCGCCGGCGGGCGCGGCGATCAGGAAGATCAGGTCGGCGGGGCCGTCCGCGGCGCCGAAGTCGATGCCGTCGGCGCTGCGGCCGAAGGCGAGCGTCGGCTCGGTGACGTGCTCGCTGCGGCAGTGCGGAATGCCGATGCCGCCGTCGAGGCCGGTCGGCATCTGGGCCTCACGGGCTGCCACGTCGGCGAGGAAGCCGTCCAGGTCGGTCACCCGGCCCAGGGCCACCATGCGCTCGGCGAGGGCACGCGCCGCCGCTTCCTTGGTGTCGGCGGACAGGCCGAGGTCGACCAGGTCCGCCGTGATCATGTCGCTCATCGCGGGCTCCTTAGCACGCGTATCGCCCGGTGGGAGGGGTGGGCGGGGAGGGGGACGGGGGTGCGGTGGGGGGTGACGGGGGTGGACGCGGGGCCCGCGAGTAACGGGGAGGGGGCCAGCCGCTCGAGCGACGGTGCGCCCGGCTCGTCATACGTCATGACACCGGTTCCTTCAGCACACGGTCCGCCGGGACCTCGGCCGTGACCGTCACCGCTGCCGGGTCCAGGTCGTGCGGCGTCGGCATCACGCTGCCGGGCAGCTGGACGGCCGCCGCGCCGTGTGCGACCGCGGAGGCCAGGGCTTCGGGGCCGTTGCCGCCGGCGATCAGGAATCCGGCGAGGGAGGAGTCGCCGGCACCGACGTTGCTGCGGACGGCGGCCACGCGGGCGCTGCCGAACCAGGCGCCCTCCGCGCAGACGAGCAGCTGCCCGTCGGCCCCGAGGCTCGCGAGGACGGCCCGGGCGCCCATCTCGCGCAGTTCCTCAGCGGCCTTGACGGCGTCACCGACGGTGACGAGGGGGCGGCCGACGGCTCCGGCGAGTTCCTCGGCGTTCGGCTTGACCACGTCGGGCCGCTCGCGCAGGGCCGCGAGCAGCGCGGGCCCGGAGGTGTCCAGGGCGATCCGGGCCCCGGCGGCGTGCGCGCGGGCGACGAGGTCGGCGTACCAGGAGGGGCCGAGGCCACGCGGGAGGCTGCCGCAGCAGGCGATCCAGGATGCGTCACGGGACTGCTGCCGTACGGTCTCCAGGAGCAGTTCGCGCTCGGCGTCGGAGAGTTCGGGGCCGGGCGCGTTGATCTTCGTCAGGACGCCGTCGGACTCGGCGAGGGCGATGTTGGAGCGGGTGGCCCCGGCGACGGGAACGGGCGCGACCTCGATGCCCTGCTGGTCCAGCAGGTCGGCGACCAGGGCGCCCGGGGCGCCGCCCAGGGGCAGGACCGCCACCGTGCGCTGACCGGCCGCGGCGACGGCGCGCGAGACGTTCACGCCCTTGCCGCCCGGGTCCATCCGCTCGCCGGTGGCGCGGATGACCTCGCCGCGGTCGAGGGACGGCACCTCGTAAGTGCGGTCCAGGGACGGGTTGGGGGTGACGGTGAGGATCATGCGCGCACTACTTCCGTGCCGCCGCGCTCGATCGCGACGGTGTCTTCGGGGCTCAGCCCGCTGTCGGTGATCAGCAGGTCCACATCGCTCAGGTCGCCGAAGCGGGCGAAGTGCTCCTGGCCGTGCTTGGAGGAGTCGGCGAGCAGCACCACCCGGCGGGCGGCGGCCACGGCCGCGCGTTTGACGGCGGCCTCGGCGAGGTCGGGGGTGGTCAGGCCGTGTTCGGCGGAGAAGCCGTTGGCGGCCACGAACAGCACGTCGGCGCGGATCTCGCCGTATGCCCGCAGCGCCCAGGCGTCCACGGCGGCGCGCGTGCGATGCCGCACGCGCCCCCCGATGAGGTGGAGCTGGATGCCGGGGTGGTCGGCGAGGCGGGCCGCGATGGGGAGGCTGTGCGTGACGACGGTGAGGGATGCCTCCAGGGGGAGGGCGGCGGCCATCCGGGCCACCGTCGTCCCGGCGTCGAGGATCACCGTGCCCTCGGCGGGCAGTTCCGCGAGGGCCGCCTTGGCGATGCCGTCCTTCTCGTCGGCGGCGGTCGTCTCCCGCTCGGCGAGATCCGGCTCGAAGTCGAGGCGCCCGGCCGGGATGGCTCCGCCGTGCACCCGGCGGACCAGTCCGGCGCGGTCGAGGGCCTTCAGATCCCGGCGGATCGTCTCCGCCGTCACCTGGAACTCCTCGGCCAGCGACACGACATCCACTCGGCCGCCGTCACGGGCGAGCCGGAGGATCTCCTGCTGCCGCTCCGGTGCGTACATGTCCGTTCGCCTCCGCCTCATGCCCGAACGTGTGGTTTCAGCGGGAGGCTACGCCGAGATTTCCGCAAAGTAAACAGGTTCGGACCCAATCGGGCATGTAAAGAAAGCGGGAGCGGAAAGCGGGAGCGGGGATCGGCAGCGGACACGCGAACGGGCCCGCGCCGAGGTGCCGGACACGCGAACGGGCCCGGCACCGAGGTGCCGGGCCCGTTTCCCGCGGTCAGACCAGCACCGCTTCCTTCTCCCCCGCCGACGCCTGCTCGCCCTCCACGTGCTGGGCGGGCCGCTTCGGCAGCGCGAACATCAGCAGGAAGATGGCGCCCATCACCGCGGCGACCCAGCCGAGCGCGTTCTGGAAGGCGTCCACGAAGGCCGGACCCACCTGCTCCGGCCGCAGACGGTCGGAGATCGAGCCGAAGAACACCACCGACACCAGAGCGAGCCCCAGCGCGTTGCCCATCTGCTGCACGGTGTTGATCAGCCCCGACGCCGAACCGGCGTGCTCGCGCGGCACCTCCGAGAGGATCGCGTCGGTCAGCGGCGCGACGATCAGGCCCATGCCGACGCCCATCACGACGAGCGGGAGTGCCATCTGCCAGGGGGTGATGGCGAGGCCGTAGTGCCCGGACTCCCAGATGTAGAGGAGCACTCCGGCCGCCATCACCAGCGCGCCCGCCTGGAGCACCTTGCGACCGAAGCGCGGGACCAGCATCTGCACGGACATCCCGGCGGCCGCCGACACGGCGATCGAGAACGGCACCCCGGTCAGGCCCGCCTTCAGCGGCCTCCAGTTCAGCCCGACCTGCATGTACAGCGTCCACACGAGGAAGAACACGCCCAGCGCGACCCCGAAGACGGTCTGCACGGCGATCCCGGCGGCGAAGCTCTTGACCTTGAACAGCGGCAGCTCGACCAGCGGGGAACCGTCCCGTGCGGCCTTGCGCCTCTCGTACGCCACCAGCACAGCGAGGACGACGAGCGAGCCGGCCATCGAGACGTATCCCCACACCGGCCAGTCCAGCTCGCGGCCGCGGATGAGCGGGTAGAGCAGCATCAGCAGGCCCAGCGTCACCAGCGCGACGCCCACCAGGTCCAGCTTCAGGGCGCGCGGCGCCTTGGACTCGGTGATGAAGCGGCTGCCGAGGATCAGTCCGGCGACACCGACGGGCAGGTTGATCAGGAAGATCGACCGCCACTCCCAGCCGAACAGGTTCCACTCGGTCAGCAGCGCGCCGAGCAGCGGACCGGACACGGCCCCGAGTCCGACGACCGCGCCGAACAGCCCGAACACCTTGCCCCGCTCGTGCGCCGGGAAGGTGGCGTGCACGATCGACAGCACCTGCGGCACCATCAGCGCCGCCATGCCGCCCTGGAGGAACCGTGAGGCGACCAGCATCTCCGGGTTCACCGCGAGGCCGCACAGCGCGGAGGCGACCGTGAATCCGCCGATGCCGACGAGGAAGATCCGCTTGCGACCGTGGATGTCGCCGAGCCGCCCCCCGGTGATCAGGCCGGCGGCGAAGGCGAGGGCGTAACCGGCGGTGATCCACTGGATCTGGCTGAAGGAGGCGCCGGACTCCCGCCGGATCGACGGTATGGCGATGTTGACGATGGTCACGTCGACGAGGTCCATGAAGGCCGCGGTCATCACGATCGCGAGAGCGAACCAGCGTCGGCGGTCGGTCCCGCCGCCCGCCGTGCCGAGGGTGCTGTCGGTGGAGTTCATGCTTTGAAGTTAGACCCCTAATAGGTCAGATCGTGTCCTAGTGGTGCTGCATCCTCATCGGTATGACGACGGACACTCCGGCTCGGCTGCTGACGCTTCTCTCCCTCCTCCAGACGCCCCGCGAATGGCCCGGCGGTGAGCTCTCCGAGCGGCTCGGGGTCTCCCGCCGCACGGTCCGGCGGGACATCGACCGGCTGCGCGAGCTCGGCTATCCCGTGCAGGCGACCAAGGGCGCCGACGGCGGCTACCGGCTGGTCGCCGGCAAGGCCATGCCGCCGCTCGTGCTCGACGACGAGGAGGCCGTGGCCATCGCGGTCGGACTGCGCGCCGGGGCAGGACACGCGGTGGAGGGCCTGGACGAGGCCTCGGTGCGGGCACTGGCCAAGCTCGAGCAGGTCCTGCCGGGCCGGCTACGCCACCGCGTGACCACCCTCCAGGCCGCGACGACGCCTCTGACCAGCGGGGACGGGCCGAGCATCGCGCCCGAGACGCTGACCGTCATGGCCTCGACGGTGGCCGGGCACGAGCGGCTGCGGTTCGCCTACCGGGCCGCGGACGGCACCGAGTCGCGACGCCTGACGGAGCCCTGCCGGCTGGTGTCGACGGGCCGCCGCTGGTACCTGGTGGCGTACGACATCGACCGGGACGACTGGCGCACGTTCCGCGTCGACCGGGTCAGCGAGCCGTTCGCCACCGGAGCCCGCTTCGTGCCGCGCGAGCTGCCGACGGGCAGCGCGGCGGAGTACCTGCGGCGCTCCATGCAACACCGGCAGCAGTCCTACGACTTCGACGTCACGTTCGCCGCACCGGCCGACTTCGTCGCCGCCCGGGTGCCCGACTGGCTGGGCACGCCCGAGCCGTTGGACGACCGCAGCTGCCGACTACGGGGATCCGTCGGCGACGCCGTGCAGTGGGTGGCGTTCCGGCTGGCGATGCTGGAGTGCGACTTCGTGGTGCACGAGCCGGAACAACTCGTGACGGCGGTCAGGGAGTTGGGGGCACGGTTGAGCAGGGCGGCAGGGGCTCCGGACGCGTCCGGAGGGCGGGACGCGGGCGGGGCGCCGGACGCGGGCGCGGTGTAGAGCGGTCGCGTCACTGTCCCCACGGGAAGTCCCGCAGGGCCGCGAGATTGCGCAGGGCGAGTTCCACCGGGCCGTCCGGACCCTCGACGGGCCCGTCCCCCGCGGCCCAGGCCTCCAGCGCGGCCCGTACGGCGGCACCGGCGACGGCGGCGGCGAAGCGGAGGTCGGGGGTGACCACGGGTGCCTCACGGGCCACGGCAACGTTGTCGCCGGCTCCAGAGCCTCCGCCGGCTCCCGAGGCCCCGCCGGTTTCGGACACCCCGCCGCCCCCGGAGGAACCGGCACGTGTCACCCGTTCCGCCAGTACCTCCCCCAGGCGCCGCTCGGACGCCTGGCACACCTCCGCCCACACCCTGCCCAGGGACGGGGTCGCCTCGGCCAGGCGCAGGAGTGTGCGGACCCACTCCCAGGAGGACACCGAGACGCCCACGCCCGGAGTGAGGGTGTGGTGCACCCCCTCCTCCAGTGCTCGCAGCACCCCGCCGTCGGGAGGGGCGGCACGCACCGCCTCCACCCAGCGCTGGGCGCCGGTCGCATAAAGCGGGGCGACGGCTTCTTCCTTGGTGGCGAAGTACCGGTAGAAGGTGCGCGGGGCGATACCGGCGGCCTGGGCGATGTCCTCCGCGCGGGTGGCGCGCAGGCCGTGCCGTACGAAGAGACCGGCTGCCACCCGGGCGATCTCCATACGTGTTTCGGCCTTCCGCCGCTCGGTCAGTGAGGACGGAGGCGGGGTCGGGGTGGTGCTGCTCACGCCCGGCAGGCTATGCCCATGTGACACAATCTGCCACTGGCGGGCCACCCCGTGGTTCAGGTACGGGGTGGCCCGCCCTCCAGAAACTGAGAGCCGGGCCTCGGCGTCCGGGGGGAAGGACGCCGAAGCCCGGTCTCGGGGAACGTCCCGGCGCCGGGGGGAGTGCGACGGGACGTGGCTGTAGGGGTTCGAGGGGCGTGGCCCCGGGCCCGAACTGGTGGACCCAGAAGTCTTGTTCCCTGAGTCCGCGGATTGAAGCGGCGTTACACCGCCATGTTTGCGCGGTCTTTCGCCACCCGGCGTACGCGGTGCGCCCCGGGCGCACACGGTCCGTCACCACTGGCCGTGGGAACGAGTCGTACGCCCGGACACTCACCGCGCTGACCGGTGCCCGCCACCGGGGACACGGGGTCGAGGGTTACGCCGCCGCGTCGAACCCGGTGCTTCGGGCCAGCTTCTTCAGCTCCAGCAGCGCGTGCTTCTCGATCTGCCGGATGCGCTCGCGGGTCAGACCGTGCTCCTTGCCGACCTCGGTCAGGGTGCGCTCGCGGCCGTCCTCGATGCCGTAGCGCATCTTGATGATCGACGCCGTGCGCTGGTCGAGCCGGCCGATGAGGTCGTCGAGCTCCTCGCTGCGCAGCAGGGTGAGCACCGACTGCTCGGGCGACACGGCCGAGGTGTCCTCCAGGAGGTCGCCGAACTGGGTCTCGCCCTCGTCGTCCACCGACATGTTCAGCGAGACCGGGTCACGGGCCCAGTCCAGGACGTCGGTGACGCGCTCCGGCGTCGAGCCGAGCTCGGCCGCGATCTCCGCGGGCTCCGGGTCCCGGCCGTGCTCGCGGTTGAACTCGCGCTGCACACGGCGGATCCTGCCGAGCTCCTCCACGAGGTGGACGGGCAGGCGGATCGTGCGGGACTGGTCGGCTATCGAGCGGGTGATGGCCTGGCGGATCCACCACGTCGCGTACGTGGAGAACTTGAAGCCCTTGCGGTAGTCGAACTTCTCGACCGCGCGCACCAGGCCGGCGTTGCCCTCCTGGATCAGGTCGAGCAGCGGCAGGCCGCTGCGGGGGTAGCGGCGGGCGACGGCGACGACGAGGCGCAGGTTGGAGCGGATGAAGATGTCCTTGGCGCGCTCGCTCGCGTCGACCAGGGCCTGCAGCTCCTCCGGGGATGCTCCGGCCTTGTTCTCCTCCAGGCCGTCGAGGATCTGCTGTGCGAACACACCCGCTTCGATGATCTGCGACAGCTCGACCTCCTTGGCGGCGTCGAGCAGCGGTGTGCGCGCGATCTCGTCGAGGTACATGCCGACCAGGTCGCGGTCGGCGATCTCGCCGCCATGGGCGCGAACACTGCTTGCCGCGTCGGCCGTCTCGCCGGTGGCGGACTGACGACGGGCGACGGCACGGGTTGCCATGCGAGCTCCCTTGCGATGGTGAGGTCAGCGGGTGGTCCTTCGGACGCTGGACTCCGTCTTCCGGGACTCTCCGGACTCTCCTCGGGTGCCCTGCATCCGATGGAAACAACGACTGGAATCAGGACAGAATTCCCAACCCGGCCCCCGATTTTCCTGATCATGCAGTACCCTGTCCGGCCACGCGGGGAGGCCAGATGCCGTCACAGTCCAAAGAGGTGCAGGTCAGGCCCGGGGTCGAGGGTGACCTCGAAGCCCTCACGGTCCTCTACAACCACTATGTAGGTGAGACGGCAATCACATTCGATACCGCGATCTTCACTCCGGAGGAGCGCCGTCCTTGGCTGCTCTCCCACCCTGAAGACGGGCCGCACCGCCTGATGGTTGCCACGGAGCCGGATACACAGGAGATCCTGGGCTACGCCACTTCCAGCCCTTTCCGAATGAAGCCCGCTTATGCCACCTCCGTGGAGACGACCGTGTACGTCGCCCCGGGCTCCGGCCGGCGTGGCGTCGGCACACTCCTCTACACGGCCCTCTTCGAGGCCCTGTCGGGTGAGGACATCCACCGTGCCTACGCGGGCATCGTGCCGCCGAACGAGGCATCGGTCCACCTGCACGAGCGGTTCGGATTCCGGCACGTCGGCACGTACCGGGAGGTCGGCCGCAAGTTCGGCCGGTACTGGGACGTGGCCTGGTACGAGAAGCCGCTGTAGCGCGCCTGTGCGGGCACGCCGCCCGCCCTGGCCCGCCTCAGCCGAACTGGACCGACCGCTTCGCCAGCCCCATCCAGAACCCGTCGATCACGGACTTCTGCGTGTCCAGCTCACCGGCCGCGTCGGCCGCGCCCATGGTCACGAACAGCGGGGCGAAGTGCTCGGTGCGCGGGTGGGCCAGCTGCCCCGCGGGTGACTTGCGGGTGAAGTCGAGCAGGGCGTCCACGTCGCGCGCCTCCAGCGCCCGCCGGCCCCAGTCGTCGAACTCGGCCGACCACGCGGGGATGCCGCCCTGCCGCAGCGCGGCCAGGTTGTGGGTGAAGAAGCCCGAGCCGACGATGAGCACGCCCTCGTCCCGCAGCGGGGCGAGCTTGCGGCCGATCTCCATCAGCCGGACCGGGTCGAGCGTCGGCATGGACACCTGCAGGACCGGGAGGTCGGCCTCCGGGTACATCTCGACCAGCGGGACGTACGCGCCATGGTCGAGGCCGCGGTCGGGGACGTCCTGGACGGGGATGCCGGGGGCGCGCAGCAGTTTGCGTACGGACTCCGCGAGCTCCGGTGCGCCGGGGGCGTCGTACTTCACCCGGTAGTAGTGCTCGGGGAAGCCCCAGAAGTCGTAGACGAGCGGGACGGTCTCCGTCGCGCCGAGGGCGAGCGGGGCCTCCTCCCAGTGGGCGGAGACGATCAGGACGGCCTTGGGCCGAGGCAGACCCGCCGACCAGGCGGCCAGCTCACCGGGCCAGACCGGGTCGTCCGCCAGGGGCGGCGCGCCGTGGCTGAGGTAGAGAGCGGGCATGCGCTCCTGGGTGGCGGCGGACATGCTGCGGCTCCTTCCAAAACGTGGTTCCCTAACAAAACTGTACGGGCCATTTGTTTAAAGTTCAAGGAGGGGCCACGTAGAGTGGAACGCATGAAGGCACCCGCATCCGCACCGACAACCGGCTCGACCGCCCCACCTCAGGAACCGCGCTGGCTCACCGACGAGGAGCAGCGCGTCTGGCGCTGGTTCATGGAGGGCGCCACCCTCCTCGACGACCATCTCGACCGTCAGCTCCAGCGCGACGCGGGCATGCCGCACGTCTATTACGGCCTTCTGGTCAAGCTCGCCGAGGCGCCGCGGCGGCGCCTGCGGATGACCGAGCTGGCGATGCTGGCGAAGATCACCCGCTCCCGTCTCTCGCACGCCATCGCACGCCTGGAGAAGAACGGCTGGGTACGCCGGGAGGACTGCCCCGACGACAAGCGGGGCCAGTTCGCCGTACTCACCGACGAGGGCCTGAAGGTGCTGCGGCAGACCGCGCCCGGGCATGTCGAGGCCGTACGCCAGGCCGTGTTCGACCGGCTCTCGCAGGAACAGCAGAAGTCCCTCGGCGAGATCATGCGGATCATCGCCGAGGGACTTCAGCCGGCCGAAGCGGGTGCGGACCTGCCCTGGCTCCGCTGAGCCGCGCGGAGCCGGGGCAGGTCCTGGATTCCGTAGGTGCGAGGCGTCCCCTTCCTCGTGCCTACGGGTGGCCCGAAGGGGTGCGGTGCGCGGCCGTCAGTGGGCGACGACCGGGATCTGCACCTCGTCCGCCACGTCCTGTCCGGAGTCGCTGCCGGTCACGGTACCGGTGCCCGGGCGGCCGGCGTTGACGAACGTCAGGGCGATCGCGGCGGCCACCACGAGGATGCCGACGGCGAACCAGATGGCGCTGGTGTAGCCCTGAACCATGGCCTCCAGCTGGACCAGCTGCTGCTGGGACCGGCTGGTCGCCCCGGCGATGTGGTCGGCGACGTACGCCGTGGTCGCCGAGGCGGCGATGGTGTTCAGCAGGGCCGTGCCGATCGCGCCGCCCACCTGCTGCGAGGTGTTGACCATCGCGGAGGCGACACCGGCGTCCCGCGGCTCGACGCCCTGGGTGGCCAGCGACATGGCCGGCATGAACGCCGTACCCATGCCGAGGCCGAGCAGCAGCATCGCGGGCAGCAGCAGAGCGGCGTAGGAGGAGCCGATCTCCAGCTGGGTCAGCAGCAGCATGCCGAGCGCGGCGACCAGGAAGCCGGGGCCCATCAGCAGGCGCGGAGCGACCCGGGTCATCAGACGGGCGCCGATCTGGGTGGAGCCGGTGATCATGCCCGCGATCATCGGCAGGAAGGCGAACCCGGTCTTGACCGGCGAGTAGCCCTTCACGATCTGCAGGTAGTAGGTCAGGAAGAGGAACAGGCCGAACATCGCGATGATCGCGAGACCGAGGGAGAGGTAGATCCCGCCGCGGTTGCGCTCGGTGACCACCCGCAGCGGCAGCAGGGGGGCCTTGACCTTCGACTCGACGAGCACGAAGGAGAGCAGCAGCACGGCCGAGGCGACGAACATGCCGACGGTGAGGGAGTCGCTCCAGCCGCTCGACTCGGCGCGGGTGAAGCCGTAGACGAGGGCGACCAGGCCGAGGGTGGACAGGATCACGCCGGGGATGTCGAGCGGGGAGCGGTTGCGGCCGCCCTCCGGCTCACGGATGACGAAGTACGCGCCGGCCGCGGCGACGATGGCGAACGGGATGTTCACGAAGAACGTCCAGCGCCAGTCCAGGTACTCGGTGAGGAAGCCGCCCAGGATCAGGCCGACGGCGCCGCCGCCACCGGCGATCGCGCCGTAGATGCCGAATGCCTTGGCGCGCTCCTTGGCGTCGGTGAACATCACGGCCAGCAGGGAGAGCGCGGCGGGCGCGAGCAGCGCGCCGAAGACGCCCTGGAGGGCGCGGGCGCCGAACATCATCGCCTCGTTGGTGGCCGCGCCGCCGAGCGCGGAAGCCGCGGCGAATCCGCCGAGCCCGAGGACGAACGCCCTCTTGCGCCCCCACAGGTCGGCTATCCGGCCGCCGAACAGGAGCAGACCGCCGAAGGCGAGGGCGTAGGCCGTGACGACCCACTGCCGGTTGCCGTCGGAGATGCCCAGGTCCTGCTGGGCGGAGGGCAGGGCGATGTTCACGATGGTGGCGTCCAGGACGACCATCAGCTGGGCGAGCGCGATGAAGACGAGCGCTTTCCAGCGGCCGGCGTCCGGCTCTCTGGCCGGTGCGGCGAGGGTCTTCGAGGCTGTTTCAGACATGGGGATACCCACTTCGGGACTTCGTGACGGAAAAAGGGTGAAGAAAGGTGACGGCTCGTCCACGGGGACGGCCGCGGGGACTGTCATTCAGGGTTCAGACGGGTGGGGCGGCCTGAACTCATCGGGCTGAAGCGATCGGGCTGAGGCGATCGGGCTTAGGTGATCGGGCTTAGGTGATCGGGCTTAGGTGATCGGGCTTAGGTGATCGGGCTGAGGCGATCGGGCTTGGGTCGGGTCGGACGGATCCGGGTGTGCGGATCGGGCTGGGCGGGGTCTGGCTGAACGGATCGGTCAGGGCCGGCGCGGATCCTCCAGGGTCACGGCCGACGCAGGTCCTCCAGGGTCACGGCCGTACCCGGCAGGACCGAGCGAGCGGGAGCCCGCAGCCCGTCCAGGAACAGCTGAAGATGGCGATGGACGAAACGGTCGGCCCGGAAGCAGTCCGTACCGGCCGGAGGCCGGCTGAGCTGGGCCACGGCGATCATGACGTCGCCCACGTCCACGTCGGACCGGAGCTGTCCGGCCGACCTGGCGCGGTCCATGACCTCCGCGATCAGCCGCTCGACGCGTTCGCGCGCGGCCTCCAGATCCGGGTGGTTCTGGTCGAACGTGCTGGCGACCATCGGGCACAGCGCGCTGATCCGCTCGTCGGCGGCGGCGTGCACGAAGCGCTCCAGCGCCTCGAACGCGTCGCCGGTCTCGGTGAGCGCGACCTCGGCGGCCGCGGCCGTGCGGTCCATGACGGAGCAGACGACCTCGCGGACCAGTGCGTCGCGGTCCGGGAAGTTGCGGTACACCGTGGCATTGCCGACGCCGGCCCGGCGGGCGATCTCGTCGAGCGGCACCTCGGGGCCGTGCTCGACGAACATCTCCCGGGCGGCGGTGACGATCCGCTCCCGGTTGCGCAGGGCGTCGGCGCGGGGCCGGGGCACCTTGCGCGCTTCGGGGCTGGCGGTCTGCACGGCGTACTCCTCGTGGAAAGCGGCTGGTGCTCCGATCCGGGGAGCGGGTCCCCGTTTCGGTCTGACACATGGCTAAACGGGGAGTAGGTCCCCGGTATTTCCCACTCCCGCGGAAATTGTTTGTGACCTGTCTCACAAGACGGCTCGGCATCACCGGGCCACTACTGACGGGAAACCCACGATCGGTCTCTTCCAGCGCGCGTCCCCCCACCCCGCGACGCAGGGTGATCGGAAGGGTGCAGCCGGAGACGGGAGGCTGCCGCGGCGCGGGAGGTCCCTTGCAGGTCCCTTGCATACAGCCGCCGCCCCGGCGCCCCCGCCCGGGCGGCACGGGCCCGCCCGGCCGCCGGATACCCCGGCGCCGGCTGGCCGCCCTGGCCTGTGTGAGCGCCCTGACCTTCACCGTCAGCACCTCGGCCGGCACGGGCCGGCTCGGGCCGGACGCCGGTACGGCGGGAGCAGGCCCGATCGTCCTGTCCCACACCCCCGCACACGGCCCCTGCATGATCCGCGGCGCACGCGAAGTGCAGCTGTCCGAGGGCATCCCCACCGCCACCGGCTACACCCGCTCCACCGGCATCGTCCGCGCCCTCACCTTGATGGTCGACTTCTCCGACGCCCCCGGCGAGGGCGACGCCCAGGACCGCTTCCGCGAGTTCTTCCCACAGACCCGCGAATGGTTCCGCACCAGCTCCTACGGCCGCCTCGACTACCGCCCCGAGACGCCGATCCCCGGCTGGCTGCGGATGCCGAAGTCGTTCCGGGAGTACGGCATAGAGCGCGGGGCCCCGTTCGAGCCCGGCTACCGCACCCTGGTCCAGGACCTCGTGGAAGTGGCCGACCCGGACGTGGACTTCCGCGCCTACGACCTGCTGAACGTCCTGGTGAGCCCCAACGCAGGCCCCTCCGCCCTGGACACGGTCCTGTCCGTCACCTTCGCCGGCAACCCGGACGCCCCGGTGGCCGACGGCACACCCGTGGCCAACGCATCCTTCGTCTACTCCCGCCAGGACGACGGCTCCGGCTCCTACGACCGCACCGGCTACCGCGTCCTCCCCCACGAGAACGGCCATGTCTTCGGCCTCCCCGACCTGTACACCGCGGAGGGCGGGGGCGCGGTCGGCCACTGGGACATCATGAGCGAGGACTGGGGCGCCAACAACGACTTCCTCGGCTGGCACAAGTGGAAGCTGGGCTGGCTCGACGCCGCCCAGGTCCACTGCGCGGCGTCCCCCGGCACCACGGAGTACACCCTGACGCCCCTGGCCCGGGCCGGTGGCTCCAAGCTGGTCTTCGTCCCTCTCGACGGCCGCACCGGCTACGCCATCGAGGTGCGTACCCACGCCGGCAACGACGAGGCGGTGTGCCGGCCCGGTGTCCTGATCTACAAGGTCGACGCGGAGGTGGACACGGGCATGGGCCCGGTCACCGTCACGGACTCCCGCCGCAACAGCGGCGGCTGCACGCGCGCGCCGAACGTCCACGCGGAACTGTCGGACGCGCCGTTCACTCCCGGCGAGACGTTCCGTGACCCGGGCCGGGGCATCACGATCGAGGTGTCGGGGGTGGGGGCGGGAGTGGCGGAGGCGGGGACGGGAGTGGACGGGGGGTTTCGGGTGCGGGTCACGAGGGAGTAGTGCACGGGGGATTACTCGGATCACTTGGATCGCTCGGATTACGGTGGGCCGTGCCGCGACCGTCGCGAGCGCCGTACCGGAGAGCCGATGCCAGCGAAGCCCATGCCCGAGTCCCAGGAGGGTGCCGCCCCGCCGGCCGACGAGTCGGGGCAGAGGGGCGCCCCCGAGGAGGCGGTCACCCCCCTCATGCGCGGCATCGCGGTACTGCGGGAACTGACGGAGGCGGACGGCACGCTGAGCCTGAGCGGCCTGGAACGCGCCACCGGCCTCGCCCGCTCCACGGTGGACCGCATCACGGCCACGCTCGCCCGCATGGGCTACGTCCGCTTCGACGGCCGGGACGTCCACCTGTCCCCCCGCCTGATGGAACTGGGCAACGCCTACATGTCGGCGCTGCGCCTGCCCGCGCTGCTCGCCCCGCACGCGGACGCCCTGGCCGACGAACTGGACGAGTCCGTCTCGCTCGCGGTCGCCGACCTCGACGGCATCCGCTTCATCCACCAGGCGACCCGCCGCCGCGCGATGTCCCTCAGCTTCCGCATCGGCGACCTGCTCCCCGCCGAACGCACCGCGCCCGGCCCGCTGTTCGCGACGGAGTGGACGGCCACGGACTGGCAACGCTGGCGGCACCGCAGGGCGGCGGACCCGAGGGACCTGTCCTTCACGGCCGTACCGCCGCGCAGGTCCGGAGCGGACGCGCGGTACGACGAGACGTTCGCACGCCGCACGCAGGAGGCGTCGACGAACGGCTGGTCCCTGGACGACCAGCTGATCGAACCGGGTCTGGTGGCGATCTCGGTACCGGTCCGGGCCCCGGGAACGGGCGGCCGGATCGCGTGCGTGGCGAGCGTGGTCAGCCACACGAGCCGCCACACCGCACACCACCTGCGTACGGCGCTGCTCCCGAGACTGCGGTCCGCTGTCCGGGCCATGGAACGCGAACTCGACAACACCCCACCCCCCGAGCCCGGCCCGCCTGCCTCGGACCTGGCCCGCTGGACAGGCGCGTCCAAGCAGCAACTGGGCCGCGAGTTCATCGAATCCCTGGCCCGTGGCCTGACCGTCCTCACGGCCTTCGGCGAGGACAGGCCGGAGCTGACCCTCACGGAGGTGGCCCGGGCGACGGGCCTGGCCCGGGCGACGGCCCGCCGAGCTCTGATCACCTACGAACACCTGGGCCTGGTGGCCCAGACGGGCCGCACTTTCACCCTGACCCCCCGGGTCCTCTCCCTCGGGTTCCCGCCGCTGTCCCGTACGTCCCTCCCCGAGATCGCCCAGCCCCACCTGGCCGATCTGACGTCCCGCATCCACGAATCGACGGCACTGGCGGTGCTGTCGGAGTCCGGCGAGGAGATCCAGTACACGGCCCGGGTGGCGACGGCCCGGGTGATGAGCGTGAACATCACGGTGGGCACGCGCCTGCCGGCCTACGCGACGGCACTGGGCAGGGTCCTGCTGGCGGACGCGCCCGCCGGCACGGGCCCGCAGACCAGTGATGAGGGGGTCCTGGCCTCGGCCCGCTCCCGGGGCTACGCCCTGGTGGACGAGGAACTGGAAGAGGGCATCCGCTCGATCGCGGTCCCGATCCGTGACCGGTCGGGCCGGGTGGTGGCGGCCCTGAACACAGCGATGCACGCGAGCCGTCACACCCCGCAGGAGTGCGTGACGGACCTCCTCCCGGAACTGACGACCACGGCCACCCGCATCCAGACAGACCTCCACACGGCGTCCCGCTTCACCCGGGTCCCGGCGTCCTGACGGGCCCCTGCCGGGATCCTGACCGCGCCACCCGGCCTCTCCCCCTCCACCCACCGCCCGCCTCGCACCCCCGCCCCGCCCCCACACCCACCCACCGCGTCTCCCTGACCTGACCCCCACACCCGCCCGACCCACATCCGGTACGCTGACGCCTGTGGTCCTCCCAGACCACGGGCACGTCGCTGCTTGCGTCCACTGCCACTGCCTTCGTAGCTCAGGGGATAGAGCACCGCTCTCCTAAAGCGGGTGTCGCAGGTTCGAATCCTGCCGGGGGCACAGCAAAGCACCAGGTCAGAGGCCCTTCCGTCCATCGGGCGGGAGGGCCTTCGTACTCGCAGCACACATATGGCACACATGGGTGCTCCGGGCAGAGGTGGGGA
Organism: Streptomyces tibetensis; assembly: GCF_007655005.1. GTDB lineage: Bacteria > Actinomycetota > Actinomycetes > Streptomycetales > Streptomycetaceae > Streptomyces > Streptomyces tibetensis. The sequence continues at coordinate 123,044 of NZ_SZVW01000007.1, read as the reverse complement.
GCTGTGCGATATGCCCGCAAAGGACGAGCTGGCTCGCCGCCGGCACGAGAGGCTGATCGACCGACTTGAGTCGATGATGCTGGCCGCGCTGAGGCCGGAGTACGAGGGGTACTACGGGCAGCTGATCCTTGGCGCTGACGATCTTGCAGAGATGGGCGAGCTCAAGGACGTCCGGCGTGCCGCCAGGGAAGCAGGACGGCGTCTCGGCTGGAAGACGACCACCCACCTCGTCGGCGGGAGGCTCTTCGTCCTCGACGAGCGCGAGGTGCCCGAGAGGATCGAGCGGTTGGCTGGGGATGCGGCCGCTGCTGCGATGGACCGGTTCTGGGACGAAAGCCGTCGGCCGCGTCTGACCTGATCCGAGGAAGACGAAGGGGGGTACCCCACCGCATCAGCGCGGTGGGGCGCCCCCTTCGGTTACGGCGCCCCGGCACGGGTCAGGCACACATCACGCGGCGTCTTCCTCCAGGGCGGCCACGGTCTCAGCGGCCTCACGGGCCTTCCGCTCCGCCTTCTCCAGCTTGGCCTTCGCCTTGGCCAGTTGCTTGGAGCGGCGCTTGTGCATCTTCTTCGAGACCTCGTCCAGGCGGTCGGGGAAGAGGTGCCCGTACGTGTCCAGGGTCAGCGTCGCGGACTTGTGGCCCAGCATCGTCTGGACGACGTTGACGTCCGCGCCGCTGGCGATGGCGAGCGAGGCTGCCGTGTGCCTCAGCTTGTGCGGGGTGACCTTGAGGTGCCCCAGTCCGGCCTTCACGACCGCCGGCGCGAAGAACCGCTGACGGAAGTTGCGGGCCCGCAGAGGCCCGCGCTGCGGGGCGGTGAAGAGCAGTTCCTCATCTCCCCGCCCCTGGACGTGAGGCTTCAGCTCCTCGGCCAGGAACCGCGGGATCGGTACGGAGCGACGCTCGTGGTTCTTGGGGGTGTCGAGGTAGAGCTTGCCGTTGTCCTCGACGTACGCCTCGACGATGTGCGCCCGGCAGGCGTCCAGGTCGACACGTCCCACCTTCAGCGCGGACGCCTCGCCCCAGCGCAGACCCGTGTAGGCCAGCAGCAGGATGAACACCCGGTAGGCGCCTGCCGCGTTGGCCAGCGCGTCGACCTGCATGTCGTCGAGGTACACGTGGTCAGCGGGCATCACCTTCGGCAAGGGCACGCCGACAGCCGGGTTGACCGCCAGACGACGGGCCTTGACCGCGTAGCCGAGAACGCGGCTGAGAACGACGTACGCCTTGCGGACCGACCGAGGGCTCAGCTTCCTGCCGCCGGTCGCCTCGCCGGACAGCAGGTCCGCGAGCCACTCGGCGATGTCCTCGAAGTGGATGCGGTCCAATGGCGTGGTGCCCCACTTGGGGATCACGTGGACGTCGAGAACACCGCGATAGCGGCCTCGGGTTGAACGCTTGAGATGGAGCTGCGCAGCCAGCCAGGACTCCGCTATCTCTGCGAACTTCGCCCGCGCGGCGGCTGGATCACGGTACGAGCCGTCGCTGAGGCGGGACTCCATCTTCGTCCGCTCCGCCTCGGCATCGACCTTGCGGGTGAAGGTCTTCATCTTCGGCTTGCCGTCAGGGTCGTACCAGCGCACGCGGTAGCGCCCCGGTGGCGTACGGCCCGCCCGCTTGGCTTCCGCCGCAGCGCGAACGTACGCCGCGTGCCCTATGCGGTCCTCAATCCAGACCCGCGCCAACTAGCACCCCCTCCGGTCATCACTGGGCCCTGACGGGAGTGGCAGGAGCAGGGTCGCGGGAGGAACGCCGAGCGCGGTGGCGATGGCGACGAGGTCGTCGATGTCGCAGCGGCGGCGGGCGCGTTTGGTGCGGCTGAGGGCGGTGTTGGCCATCGGGCGGCCCAGTGCGGTGCAGCGGGCGCCGAGCTGGTGCTGGGTCAGCCCGCGCACGAGGCGTAGGTGCTCGATGGCGCGGGCGGTGTGAAGGCCGGCGGGGCCTATTTCGACAGGTCGGTTGGGCATGACAGATAGCTGTAACTTGCAGCCGACCGTTATGGCAAGAGTTAGTTCTTAAACTCTCCAAAAGTCGTTCGGGGGCGAAGTGGTGTTCGTCTCGTCGAATTCCGGTACATCACGAGCCGTTTCAGCGGGGAGGTTGTGCTACCTTCCCCCCGCGTCAAAGAATTGGGCGATTTGAGCGCCTATCGAATGCAGTGTCCGGCGGGCTGGCGGCGTCACTCCTGACTGCTGCACGCCGCACCTGAGCTGCTGGGGTACCGGATTCCGGCACCTCGGCCGGTTGCTTCGCCGCAGAAAATTTCGGCTTCCGCGGGAGCGATTTCGGCAACCGGCGATCCGCCCTTACAGTTTTGGTCTTCCCCGGCGACGCCGAGGGAAGTAACCGGGAGTTTCAGAATTCACTCTGGACGCTTCCCAGGTGGTGTGGCTGTGTCGCCCACGCCTGCCATCAAAAACCCTGATTCCGGTATGGAGACCTCATTGCCGAACCACTCCCCGCGCCTTGCCGGCGCCGAGCGTGACCAGCTCGCCACTCCCGCCGACGTGGCCGCGTACCTCGGGGTACCGGTCAAGACCCTCTACCAGTGGAAGTACCGGGGCATCGGCCCCAGCGTCCACAAGGTCGGCCGGCACCTGCGCTACCGCTGGCGGGAGGTGGACGCGTGGCTGGATGCCCAGACGTCGTACGACCTCACGGCCTGACCCCGCGTCTGGCGCGGACAACGAAGCGGCCCCCGGCGCGCCAACGCCGAGGGCCGAAGACTTCCAACTGATCGCCCATCCCTGAACGAATGAGCTGGTGAGGGGCAGGACCTTGCCCGTCCTGCCTCTCACCGGAGAGGAACGCCTATGGAGGACTCTACGTCCCCCAGCACCACGAACACCTCCCCGACCGGCTGGCCCACTCCCGCGGTCCCCGGCGAGGGCGTCCCCTGGCGCCGCAGGGATCCGGCGGACACACGGTCCCCGGCGTCGGGGACCGTCGAGCACTCGGCGGATGTTGAAGCACACGGGGACCGTCCCCAGCCGTCTACTGATGCCGCTGTTGGGGACCGTCCCCGCGAAATGCCCGCTGCTCGGTCCCCGCACGTCCCGGTCCCCGTATCGGCATCCAGTGCAAACCCGCAGGTCAGCGGCGGGAAATCGGGGACCGGTCCCCAAGAGGCTGCAGTTGCACCAGGGGACCGCAATGGGGACCGTGATCACGGTCCCCGCCAGTCGCCAGGGTCTGACAACCTCGTGGCGGGAACCGCCCAGCAGGAGGGGACCGGTCCCGTCGACACACGGGGACCGGATCACGGGACCGGCTCCCGGCCTCCTCAGGGACCGGCAGACCCTGAGGAACGAGGTTCCGGTGAGGGTGCGGAACTGCTGGATGAGTTGCGGGCGGCGATCGGCAAGTACGTCGTGCTGCGCAGTGACGAGGCGCTGACAGCGGTCACCCTGTGGGTGGCGGCCACGCACATCCAGACCGCGTTGCAGCATGCGCCGCGTCTGGCGGTCGTAGGCCCGACGAAGGGCTGCGGCAAGTCCCGGGTTCTGGACGTGCTCCACGAGACCGTCCACCAGCCGATCATGACGGTGAACATGTCCACGGCGGTGCTCTTCCGCGTCATCGGCAAGAACCCGCGCACGATCCTGGTGGACGAGGCCGACACCATCTTCAGCAAGGCCGGCGACAACGAGGAACTGCGCGGCCTGCTGAACGCCGGACACCAGCGCAACCGGCCCGCCTGGCGCATCTCCGGCCCGGAGCACAAGCCGACCCCGTATCCGACCTTCGCCATGGCCGCACTGGCCTCGATCGGCGACCTGCCCGACACGATCACGGACCGGGCGGTCGTGCTCCGCATGCAAAAGCGCAAGCCGGGCGAGAAGGTGACCCCGTTCCGCTCGCGCTACGCCACACCAGAGCTGAACGCGCTGCGGGACAAGCTGGCCGCCTGGCTGGGCCCGCTGCGCGGCACGGCCGGCCGCATGGCGCCGACCATGCCGGTGGAGGACCGGGCGGCGGACACCTGGGAACCGCTGGTCATCATCGCCGACCTGGCCGGCGGCCACTGGCCCGCCAGTGCACGCGCGGCCTGTGTCGCGATGACCCGCTTCGAGGCCGTCCAAGACGAGCAGACCAACCTGAAGACGCGGCTGCTGCGCGACATCCACCGCGTCTTCGAAGCGCATGGCAACCCCGAAGCCCTCTCCTCCCTGGATCTGGTCACCGCCCTGCTCCAGGACCCCGACGCCCCCTGGGCAGAGCACGGCACCAACGGGCTCAACGCCTACCACCTGGGCAGAATGCTCCGGGACTTCGACATCCGCCCGGCCAACTACCGGTTCGACAAGGGCAGGCAGGCCAAGGGGTACGCCCGCAACCGGTTCCTCGACAGCTGGGCCCGACACTGCCCCGACCTCACCGAGACGGCGCCCGCCCCCGCGCACGACGCCACACCCGCGCGCCAGGCCCAGGGCAAGCCGCCCGCCGCCCCGGCGGGCCAGCCGCCCATCGGCCCGCCCGGCGGCCCCGCCGGCCCCAAACGCGCCCGCTGACCCACCTCCCCCTGGGTCCGTATCACTGCGTCGCATCCGTCCCCGCGCAGGTCAGCGCGGGGACGGATGTCATCACCGGGACGGACTTCTCCGTACCTGCCCGAGTGTCCGTACCTGTCCTGACCAGGCATGGGACGCATGCGACGCACGTGACACAGCCCCCGCCCCCTCACCACCGGAGCACCCCCATGGACGAACAGCACCACGAACTCCCCACAGCTCAACAGCAGACGCACACCACCTCAGCCCCAGACAGCGCAGCAAGTTGTCGGGTAAGGAGTCCTTACCCGGCCTCCGCCCCTGAGGTGGCGGAGGCAACTGGCGCCGAAAGGGCACCAGAGTCGGCCGGCCCAGGGGAGCCGACCGATTCGGGAGCCATCAGACCGTCGCCGAACACCGCGCAGACGCCCACCAAACGCCGTCGTCGCCTGCGTCAGCCACGCGTTCGTGAGCATCGCGTCCATCCGCGCTACGGCGAAAGCGAGTTCGCCGAACTTGCACGAGCCGCCGCACTCAGCCGTATGCAGCCAGGCGGCTACGTCGCCGAGTCATCGCTCGCCGCCGCCCGCGCCGAGGACCCCACGGCAGCGATCGCCGACTACCGCGCCATGGTGCAGGTGTTGATGGCCGCCAACCGGCAGCTCGCCGGCGTCGGCAACAACCTCAACCAGCTGACCTGGCACCTCAACAAGGACGGCGCCTGGCCTCAGCCCGACAGCGTCCAGCGACTCCTGGACCGCATCGAGGCGTCGATCACCGAGCTGGACACCGCCATCGCCCAAGTCACCGAGGGGAGGCAAGGCCGGTGATACCGAAGATCATCACGGGCAAGGGCAGCACCCGCCGTCTGATCGCCTATCTCTTCGGCAAGGGCACCGCCAACGAGCACGTCGACCCCCACCTGGTCGCCTCCTGGAATGACTTCGCCCCCGACCCCGGTCGCAGCCCCCACCGCGACCCGAAGGAAGTGGAAAAGCAGCTCTTCACGCAGCTCGACCAGCCGGTGAACATGCTCGGCCGCCGGGCTCCCCAGGCCACGGTCTGGCACTGCCCGGTCCGCGCCGCCCCGGAGGACCCGATCCTGTCCGACGCCCAGTGGGCCGAAATCGCCCGCAGGATCGTGGCCGCCGCCGGCATTGCCCCCGCCGGAGACACGGAAGCCTGCCGCTGGGTGGCCGTACGACATGCCGACGACCACATCCACATCGCCGCCACCCTCGTCCGGCAGGACGGCCGCCGCGCCAAACGGGACCACGACATCCGGGCCATCCAACGCGAAGCCCGCCAGATCGAATTCGACTACGGACTACGGAGGTTGAAGCCGGGCGACGGCTCAGCTGCCAAGCGCCCCACCAGCAAGGAGCACTTCAAGGCCCGGCGCCTGGGCCAGGACTCCACATCCCGCGAGATCCTGCGCCTGCGCGTCCGCCGCGCGATGGCCGCCGCCTCCACCGAGGCCGACTTCTTCGCCCTGCTGGAAGCGACCGGTGTGAAGGTCCGTCCCAAGACCGAACCGTCCGGAGACGTAACCGGTTACAGCGTCTCCCTGCCCGGCGACGTCAACAAGCAGAAAGAGCCCATCTGGTACGCCGGCTCCACCCTGTCCGGCGACCTCTCCCTGCCCAAGATCCGCCAACGCCTCGCCGCTACCACCCCCGAGCCGGTCGCCGTCCGGCCGGGCAACCCTTGGCACCAGGCCACCGCCGCCGCCGAACGCGTCCCCCACCACCTCACCCACGGCGACGATGAGGTGGCCCAGGGACAGCTGGCCGCACTCGGCGGAGCACTCGATCTGCTGTTGCTCGCGGCCCCGGCCACAGCGCAGGCCGAGCTGGAACGAGCCGCCGTGGCGTTCGAGCGGGCCACTCGCTCCCGCATCACCGCCGACCACGCCAGTGCCCGCGCCCTGCGCCGCAGCATCCAGACGATCTGGAACGGCCCCGCACGACATGGCGACGGTGCCGGACTGGCGATGCTGATCGACGCCGCGCTCACCGCCGTCGCCTACGCCGTGCACTGGCACCGCACTCGTCAGCACGCCCAGCAGGAGTCAGCAGCGGAACAGGCCCTGGTCCATCTGCAGGCGGCGTACGCGCAGATCGCGGAACCAGTCCTGATGGGTCTGGCCAGCCGGGCACCAAGCCCGCAGACCAAGCGCCGATACGCCCACCACCTACAGCAGGCGGTTCCCGACCACGTCGAGCGCATCCTCGACGACCGTGCCTGGGATGCCCTGGCCACCGTGCTCGCCGAGGCCGAGGCTGCGGGCCACAACGCGTCCACCATCCTCGACCAGGCACTCAGCCAGCGCACCCTGGACGACGCCCGAAGCCCGGCCCGCGCGCTGACCTGGCGCCTCCGCCGCCTTGGCGAACGCCACGCGCCCGGCCCACGAGCCCAGGCAGCCAACGCCCACCAAGCCGCAGAGCGGCCCACCGCTCCGTCGCCGGAGCAGCCTCCGGCTCGGCGGCGCTGATCCCGTCCGCGCCCGCCTCGCCGTCCTACATGGGCGGCTGGGGTTTGCGGTGCTTGCCGGTGCCGGAGCCGAGCGGCTTCGGCGCCGGCCCTGAAGGCGGAAGCCGGCGGGAATCCGGGTAGAGGATCGCCTTTGCCTCGGCCAGGTTGGCGGCGAAGCCGTGCGGCTCCCACACATGTCCGTTCCATCGCTCGATGGCGCGTGGTGCGTCCGGATGCAGATGCGATGCCCTGGGGCCATCGCCGGAGACAGCAGGCACGGCGCGCAGACGGCCGATCTTCGCGTCACGGCGTTCCGCCCAGTCCTTCAGCGGTTCGTCGTCCATCATGGCGTTCCTCGCGTCGGTGGTGGCTGTCTCAGGTGGGTAGCGGCCACTGCGGGCCGTTCGGGTTCCCGAGCCATACCACCTGTTGGCCGTGGGAGACCGTCACGCCGAACGCCGCGGCGTTCGGTGATCCGTACTCCTCCCAGGTTGTCACCGCCGACTCGACCGCGTCCCAGAGGCGGCGCGGGCCGCCCTGGCGGACCTCCCAGCCGCTGTCGGTGGGAGCGAGCACTGCGAAGGAATCGGTGACGCTGTCCAGCAGGAACGTGCAGACCGGTCCGCCATCGACCGGCATCGCGAAGAAGCGGGCGTCCGGGGCCGCGAGCTGTGCCATGAAGGCCGGCCCTGAGCTGGTGAGGACCTCTGGCCCGTGGGTGGCTTTCCGCGTCGTTCCATCGCCGGGCCCTGGGACCATGCCGAGGCTCTCCGGCGCGTCCTGCTGGCGGGCGATCATGAAGCTCGGGTCGTCGTCGCTGAACCAGCCGCTCGCGCTGTCCCCGGTGACAATGAGTTTGACCAGGCCGAGGGAGCGCATCCAGCCGCGCAGGGTGGTGAGGATGACGCCGCCCGGTCGCACCTGTTCCAGCCAGGCGGGAGGAACGTTGCGGAAGCCGCACGTGGCGATCAGCCGTTCGTAGGGGGCTCCGTCGAGGTGGCCGGCGCGGCCGTCCCCCACCAGCAGTCGGGGGATATAGCCGGCCCTGGTGAGAGCCTGACGGGCTCGCCGCGCCACTCCCTCGTCTGTCTCGATCGAGGTCACACTCTCGACGCCGAGCCGGTGGCACATCAGTGCCGTCGAGTAGCCGGTCCCCGTCCCGATCTCCAGCACGTTCATGCCCTCGTGCACGTCCAGGTCTTCGAGCATCCGCACCACGAGGCTCGGCAGCGTCGACGACGAGGTGGGAGCCGCGTTGCTGACCGGCTTCGGATCAGCCCAGTCGATGTCCCGGCCGTCGAACTGGGTCATCCAGGTCTCGTCGCTGTAGACGAGCCGCAACCACTCCTCCTGCCCGACGGTCTCCGGTGTGACCGGCTCCCAAGTGGTGACGCCGGGGCCGACGCTCTCCCGGTAGAACCGCGGAATGAACACATGGCGGGACACCGCCTCGACGGCGGCCCGCCATTCCGGCGACCGCAGCCAGCCGTCCTTCTCCAGTCGGGCTGCCAGCTGCCGCCGGAGGTCGGCCGCAGCTGTCTCGACATCGGACTCACTGGCCACGGAGCCCTCCTTCCAGGAGATCTGCGAGTGCGGCGGTCATGGGCAGCCCCGTCGACGGTTCCATCCATGCCCACTGTCCCGAGGGGTTGCACTCGATGAAGATCCATTCCCCGGAGTCGGTCAGGGCGAAGTCGAACGCCCCGAAGACGAGTCCGAAGTGCCTCAGGTACGCACGCATCGCTCGCTCCGCCTCAGGTGGTGCGGTGACGGGCGTGTAGGTGTGGGTGCCGTAGTCGGTGCGCCAGTCGAGGAGGCCCGAGTCGATCCGTACCGAGAAGATCTGTTCGCCGATCACCGTGACCCGGACGTCCGCGACCTTCTCCACTCGTTTCTGGAAGAGGTGCATGGTGCCGGCCACGGCGTCGTCGATCTCGTCAGTGGTCACCTCGGTGACGGGCACAGTCTGGGCCTTGCCTTCGACCAGGTAGAGCGGAACCGAGATCGGTTTGAAGATGGCCGGGCCGTGCTCCTTGATGAACGCCCGTGCATCGTGGGGAACGTTGGTAATCAGAGTGAGCGGCAACACGAAGCCGGCCGCCGCTGCCGCGGCGAGCCCGGCCGGTTTGTACTCGGCGTCGCCGATCCGGTTGGGGTGGTTGACGTACAGGCAGCCGGGCAAGGAGGTCAGGATGCCGCCCAGCCCGTATCGCGCCTGGGCGATGGCGAACCGCTCGTCCTGCTTGTCGAGGTGCGGGAAGGCGAACCCGGACGGCCGCCGGTAGTACATGGACCGCACCGAGCCCAGCTCGGCACGTCGGCTCGGGGTCTGCACGCTTCCCCGCCACCTGTCGGCGTCGCCGATGGCGGCCGAGCACGACAGGGTGGCCGGGAAGTCACCGGAGTCGAACCGCACGACCGGGACACCCCGGTCGTGCAGCTCGGCGATCACGAAGTCCGCGGTCGGGTCGTCGAGATTCGTGACGACCAGGACCGGACGATCGTCGTTCGTCACCGAAGTCACTGGTCGGTGTCGTTGCCCGTGTCGCTGTCCGGGGAGTCGCTGTTGCGGTCGCCCTGCCCCGTGGTACCGGTCGACGGATTGGTCCCGGAAGACGTGCCGTGCCCCGGGGCCATGGTGGGCGCCCCGGAGGCGTCGAAGTACCGGGCGGTCTGCGTCACCGGGTCCAGCTCCACCTTCACGTAGCCGGGGCTCTCGACGCACGGGTACGGGGCGATGCGGCGCAGGCCCCAGGGAGCGACGGTGAAGTGGCCCTGCGGCAGCGGGCTGCCGGTGGGAAAGCGATCCATGTGATTGAACACGGTCTTCCTTTCGCTGTGGAAAGTGCCTGTGCTTGCCCGCTCGACACCTCGGACACCAAGCTGTCCAGCGGGAGTTGTGGAGCGCCGGTCGTCTTCGAACGAAGTCAGAGCGGCGCGCGAACTTGCCGACGTAGCCCTTCGATCACGCGTATGAGAAGGGTTACCTCCGGCTCCCTCGACTCGGCCGCGACCCGGCCCTCCTCGTACCAGCGACGGAGGCTCCGTTGCCACGTGATCTCCGCCCGCACGGCCTCGGTTCGGATCGCGCTGAGCATCAGGTCGGATTCCAAGTGCAGCCGCACGAGGTCCACAGGCGTCATGCGCAAGGACTCGGCGAGCATTGCGGCGTGGGAGTCGCTCATCGAGCCGAGGGGGTCGAGGGTGAGTTCCACGCATGCCTCGGGACTGGGGTCGTTCACCAGCTCCGCCGCCTGCACGAGCCGTAAGGAAATGCGCGGCCTCAACACGAGGCCGACGCCTTCAACTCGGCCCATACGACCTTGCCCCAGCGCTTCCGGTCGCAGCCCCACCGCCAACTGAGAGCATCGACCAAGAGCAGCCCGCGCCCCTCCTCGGAGTCCTCATCGGGGCTACCCACCTCCGGCATGTCCCGACAGGTGTCGGCGACGCCGATGCGCACCACGCCCCCTGTCGAACGCGTGACCAGGACACGGACATTGCGGCACCGGGCGTGGTCGACGGCGTTGTTGACGAGCTCGGCCACTATCTGTACCCCGACCTCGGCCAACTCGCCTATGCCCCAGGTGTTCAGGGCGGCGGACACGAGCAGTCGGGCACGGCGAGCGGATTCCGGCTCGCACGGCAACGTCTCGGTGTAGCCGGGGCTGCCGGTCGCAGTAGGTCTGGCTGCGGTCACGGTCACAGGAACATCCCTCCGGGGTGGACGCCCGCCCCCGCGACGGGGTGGCGCCGGGGCGGGCTCTCCTCCATGCCGTCGAAGGAAGGGGGAAATCAGGACCTCGACGGGCTGATACCAAGTCAACGACCTGCGGCCTGGGAGGAACAGGAAAGGTCGTGCTCCCACCGGTCGTCCCGAACCGGAAGACTTTACGGTCCCGTGATCTGGGGTCTGGTTCGGTCGGTGACTGTCGGTCTACGGTCGGTGGCATGGGAGCGAACGCCGTCCTCAAGGGCCGGATGGACGAACTCGGGCTCACGCAGGACGAATTGGCAGGTCGGATGAATGTGGCGCTGGCAGAGATCACCGGCAGGCCCGGCGACGTCTCGGCCCGTACGGTCCGCAACCTGCTGAACGGATCCTCCCACCGCCCCATCGGACGTACATGCGCGGCACTGGAGCGGGTGTTCGGCTGTCCCGTCGAGGATCTAGGGTTCAGCGCACCACGCACGATGCACCACCCGCAGGAGGACCCCGTGCGGCGTCGCACCTTCATCGCCTCGGCCACCGGGACCGCAGCCGCCGCCGTTCCCCTGGTGGCCCAGCGCCGCGCGGTCGGCATGTCGGACGTGGCTCGGGCAGCCGCCGGGATGAACGCCCTCGTCGAGGCCGACGACCGCCAGGGCGGTCACGCGGAGCTGGAGAAGGCTGCGATGAAGGGTCGTGACGGCGTACTGGAGTTGCAGCAGCGCAATGCCGGGGAACGCGTCCGCCGGGCCCTGTACGCGCTGGCCGCCGAGTACTCCACCGTCGCGGCCTGGTCCTGCATCGACGCCCGCAACCTCGACCAGGCGCAGCGGCACCTGAACGAGTCCGCGACGTATGCCGGTCTCTCCCAGGACGGCCCCACCGAAATGCGGGTATGGGTCAACCTCTCGATGCTCGCCTACCAGCGGCAGAACTGGCCCGAAGCGCTTGCGGCGGCTCAGGCCGCACAAGCCTCCTCGGCCGCTCGTCGCGACCCGTTCTTCGACTCGCTGGGGCGAGTCCGTGCCGCACTCGCCTACGCGGCTCTCGGCGACGGCCGTATCGCTGTGCGGTCTCTTGGATCCGCCCAGGACGCCTTCACCAGGACATCGGAGCGCGAGCGTCCGCGCTGGACGGCCTTCTACGGCCAGGCCGAACTCGATCACCTCGCCGCCGTCGTCCACTACAACAGCGGACACCACGCCCACGCCGAGGCCATGGCACACCGCGCCCTGGCCAAGATCCCGACCGCGTTCCGGCGCAACCGAGCACTCGCGACCGCCCAGCTCGCCCTCGCGCAACTGGACCAGGGCGAACCCGAGGAGGCCACGACCACCGCTGCCGATGTCTTCACGATCATGAACGGTGACCCCCTGCCCGGCCGTATGCGCACCCTCATCGGCGACTTCCACCGGGGCCTGTTCGTCCTGGCCCCCTCCGCCTCCTACGCACGAGACTGGGCAGACCGCATGCGAACCGAATGGAGTCGAGCGTGACCGACCTGCGTCACTTCCAGCACGGAAACCTCCCTGAGGACTTCCGGCAGATGCTCATCGACGTACACGCCGACGCCTACGCCGACCAGATGGACGACCCCTTCCACCAGCGCTTCGCCTGGTTCGTCGACCACTGGTCGGGGATGGACGGCTTCTCGTGCGTCGTCGCATACGACGCGGACGAGCCGGCCGGCTTCGCCTACGGCGCCCCGCTCGCCCCAGGCCGAGAGTGGTGGCGCTCCACCGGCTTCGAGCCGAATGACGACTATGCCGCCACCTACGCCGTCTCAGAGGTCATGGTGCGCCCGAGCTGGCGCAAGCAGGGCATCTCGAAACAACTGCATGAAGCGCTACTGAAGGAGCGCACGGAAGACCTTGCAGTACTCCTGGTCGACGTGACCCACCCCAAAGTGCAGGAGCTCTACGAATCGTGGGGATACGCCAAGGCCGGCGAGCAACAGCCTTTCGCCGACTCTCCGGTGTACGCGGTGATGGTCACCGACCTTCGCGGCTGAGTCGGGTGTTGCGCAGCTCCGGATCCCCCAGCAGCATCTCCCACCGCCTGCGCTTATCTGGCAGGCGAGGGACTCGTCACGGTCGACTGGGAGCAGGGAAACACACCCGCGATGGTCACGCTGACACACCAGAGGATCCGGCTCATGGAAAGCGGGGAGGAGGAACGCGGCTGACGCAGGGCGAAAGCCCTTCCCGGGCCGCGCGGAACCGAATGGACACGAGAACCGCGAGACACCGGATGCCTGAAATGTGCACCAGGCATAGCATGAAAGCGGGTCGGCACACTCTCACGTGCGACCGGCCCGGAAGGGCGACCCCGGTGTGTATACGCCGGGGTCGTTGGAGCACGACGGACGCGGCCGCCGGGGGCAGGGCGTGATCCGTTCCGCCGATGGCCGGTAGTGGCGCGACCCACGACGTCGTGGACCCGAAGGGGGCGCGGGATCGGCACTTTGGAAGCGGTCTACGCGAACACCACTACCGACCAACCGGCCATGGCCACCGTCTGCCCCTTCGATCAAGACCAGTACCCTCACCCTGGCCCGCTCACCGGCCGACGTGCCCATGTCCCCGTCGAACCAAGCCCCTTGTGGTGACTGGCGTTTGGTGGCGACGTGCCGGCCATGACGTGATCGGCGGAAAGCCGGTCAGCGGGCCGGGCGCCGGGTGGAGCGCCAGATGGAGCGGGCCGCCAGGTAGAGCAGATCGACGATGAGAAGCAGTACGCCGATGGACATCAGGTAGGGCATGCCGTCGACGGCCGCGCCGATGGCGACCAGAGCGATTCCGGCGATGAGCAGGATCAGGAAGAGGACCATGACGGGATGCCTCCTGGAACCGTGCGAGATCTGCGTGTTCTCTCGGCTACGGCAGGACACGCTGTGCCTGTGCTCGATGTCGCGTCGGCCGAGGGGTGATACGTGACGGCCCCGGTGCACAAGGCCGCCACCAGGGTGGCGGCCTCCGCCGACGGCGTGCCCCACCGACCTCAGGGTTCTCAGGATGATGCCGACGACAACCAAGGCAGGTGTCTTTGCGCACGCCGTCAGCGAAGCGAGTGCGCCAGGCAGCGTGCTGTTCGTTCACTCCTCCGCGTGCCAAAACGCTCGGGTTCCAGTAATCCGGGGCGCTTCGCGGCCGATACCCCCATGAGGCTTAGCCCAGGGGGTCCTAGGTGGCGCGTTTGGCGCGGTGGCGGGCTTCCCGGAGTCGGACCTTCGAGGGGAGGCGGTCCAGGCCGGCCGAGTCCCGTGCGTGTGCGAGTGTTTCGCAGCTCAGCTGCCCAAGAGCCCGCGCTGGATCGGCGTGAGGCTCCAACAGCAGCCGCACGCGTGCGGTCGGAGCGGTACGTCGGCCCGTCAGCCGGACATGAGCGCGCGAGACCCCGTCCAGGGCTTGCGCCTCTTCCTCGATGACGTTCTCCAGTGTGCGGCCGTTGAGTCGGGCTGCCGCGCCGTCTTCGCTGTCGACGAGTACACGGTCCAGGCGGTGTCTGCGTTGCGCTAGGAGCCACCACAGCAGCAGGGCCAGCAGCACGGCGAGCACCGCGATGACGGTCGGCCACCACCAGTCCTCTTCCCGCCACCGGGTGCGTCCCTCGGTGCCCAGCACCACATCGTCCGGCCCACGGAAGGGCCACCAGCCCGGCACGTCGAAGTCCCAGTGGCGCTGCAGGTCCAGTGCGCCCAGCAGTACGCCGCCGCCCAGGGCGAACAGTCCGAGGCCGAGCAGTGCGAGCAGCACCCGGTTCGCCGTCTTGAGCATCAGGATCACCTCAGCCCTTCTTGGGGCGCCGGACGCGCACGGCCAGTGTGGGTTGCCGGGCCAGGCCCAAGGACGTCACGGCTTCGCCCAGCTCGGCGTGCAGGTCCGCGCGGACCTCCTCGAGGTCGCGGAAATGTGCCCGTGCCTGGGCTTTGACCTTACGGCGGCCGACAGCGACCTGTGCCGACTGGACGCCGGGCACCTGCATGGCCCGGTCGCGCAGAACCAGCGCGGCCGCGCGGCGGTCAAGCCCGGCTCGGACGTCCTCTGTCCCAGGGATACCGGTGGGCCGCCGCATGGGCAGCAGCCTGCGCAGTCCCGGCGTCACCGCCAGCAGGAAAAGCCACAGGCCGAGGGCCATCGCCACTGCGGCCCCGACGATCATCCAGACGTCGTCCAGGGGCCGTGTGGCCAGTTCCTTGGCGAGCCGCCGCCGCCAGCGCATCGCATTACGACCTGCCCGCACCGCGACCACGTCGTACAGGAGAAATCCGACGGCCGCGGCGGACAGCAGGGCTGCCAAGGCCGCGGGGATCCGCCGCCCGGACCAGAAACGGTGCGTCGGCCGGCCTGATCCGTCGATCACCTTCGTAGCGTCCTCGGCCGCCCCCGGGGTGCCGTCGGCGGTCGGAGCCGCCTGTCCCGGACCGGAGGAGAGGTCGCTGTCACCGGTCGGCTGCCGCGAGGTGTTCGCGCTCATCTCACCCTCTCCCGGTCCGTGTGCCGCGTATGCGCCGAGTGCAGGTGCTCGACCGATACCGCGAGGTCGGACACCTTCATGCCGGCCCATGTCCTGAGCCGTTCGGTGACCTCCCGGCGCACCGCGGCGCACTGCGCCCCGATGTCGGACGGATAGCCGAGCTCGACGGTGATGCGCATCCGTGCCTCGCCGAGCACCGCCTGCCGTCCGGCGGCGGACTCGGCGTCTCGTCCTGCGCTGGTCCGTTCCGGCGCCCGCCGTACGGATGTGCTCACGTGTGGCTTCCGGCGGCCGGGAGGTACATGGCCGGCCGACTCGGTGAACCGGCTCAGCGCCTCGCGCGCCACCCGGGCAGCGATCTTCGCGACGACCCGGTCGGTGACGGCGGTCGCCCCGCGCTCCCCGCGGGGGACGCCCGGACGCTCATCGGTTTCCCCGCTCACCGCCGCCAGTCTCCCCGAGCCTGTCGCCGGTCATCTCGGATCCGATCCTGCCGGTCCCGGCGACGGACGAAGTCGCCCGGTTCGAGATCACCCTCCATGAACCGCCCGATGACGAGACCGACGAGGCCCAGCCCCAGCACCAGCAGGAAAGCCCAGAAGTCACCGAAATACGCGGCGAAACCCAGCGCCATTCCGGCCATCAAGCCCACCACGGCCCTGCTCATTTCGCGCTCCTTCACTCAAGCTGGCTGCCGCCCCGGCTACTGGATCCGCTGCCGCTCCTCCCCTTCGTCCTCCTCGTCGGGCAGCTTCACGTCGCTGACCATGATGTTGACTTCCACGACTTCCCGACCCGCCATCCGCTCCACCGCGGAGATCACGTTCTCCCGCACCGCGGCGGCCACGTCCGTGATCGAAACGCCGTAGTCGACGACGACCTCCAGATCGATGGCCGCCTGCAGCTCTCCAACCTCGACACTGACCCCACGCGTGGCGGATTTGCCACTGCCGGCGCCGGGCATCCGCTCCCGCATGGATCCCATCGAGCGGGCGAATCCGCTGCCCAGGGCATAAACGCCGCGTACGTCCCGTGCCGCCATTCCGGCGATCTTCTCCACCACCACATCGGCGATGGTCGTCCGGCCGCGAGAACCGGGCGCAGCGCCGAGCCTGACGCCGGTGTTCTCAGTCATCGGGATATTCCTCCCTCGCGAGGCCACAGAGCACCCATTACTCGGATTATAGTCTTTTTAGTACCTTTTGCCCGGCTGTAGAGCGTGAGACGGGGTGGTCCGACGAGTGGCCTGAGGCCCCTGCCCCGAGCTCTCGCGGACACTCCGGGCAGAGCGCCGCGGGAAGAGAACCGCGGCCGTGGAGAAGAACGGTGAGAGGCCAGTGACCGAGGCGTGGACGCAGGCAGTACGAAGCCAGCTCGACCTGGGCCGGCTGCTCCCGCTCGGCGGGCCCCACGACGGGACGTGGATCACCGAGCAAGCGGCCGTCCAGGCCCTCGGGCACACTGCCGCCGAGGTCCCAGGTGTCCGACTGGAGTCCCTGCGCATCGGGTCGGCGCCGCTCCAACCCGTGTCCGAGCCAGCCGTCCGTCCGCCGGCCAGCGCGCTACCGCCTGGCCCGCTCACCATCGAGGCCGCCTTCACCGCATCCCTCGTGCGGCCGCTGCCGGAGACCGCCGACGAATTGAGGAGCACACTGCTGGGCGCGGCAACTGAACGGCTCGGGCTGGCCACGGTGACGGCTGACATGCGCGTAACGGATCTCCGTGAGGTCCCGGAGGCAGGCATGACTTCTCGGACCGCGACGACGGCCATGAGGCCCACGCCGGAAGCTGCGGAGCCGCGGAGCTCGCCCCCGGTGACCGGAACAGGGTCCATGCGGGGACTCGTCAGGGAGCTGGCGGACATGGCAGCGGGTGTGCCGGGCGTCGCCCGCCTCACCGCCGTGCTGGGCAGCCGCCCGGTCAGGGTGGAGGACCATGATGATCCACCCGGCCGACACATCGAGGTTCACCTCGCGGTCGGCCCCGGACACCATCCGCTGAAAGTCGCCCGCGCCGTCCGGGAGGCGGTAGCCGAGGCAGCCACCACTGAGACCCCGGTCCCGGCCACTGTCGCCGTCCTCATCACGGAAACCGCGGCCTGGCGACGGACCTCGCCGGTCACCGTGATGAGTGCCCCTCAGTGATCAGCCGCCCCCCTTCCCCGTTCCCTGAAAGCGCGCGGCCGTTGCTCCGCCAGCCCTGTCCTGCCACGGTGTGAGACCTGCCTGGCAGGGAACCCGCATGCGGAGAGGGATGTCGTCGTCGCCCCTGCTCCTCGCGCGATGTGTATCCGCAACGGCGAAAGCGCATCCCTTCCTGTGGCCCGGTCTCAGCAACTCCGAGGCGGCGCCTGACCATCTGCCTCCTTCGGAGAGAGTTACAGCAACATGACCATAGACACCACGGTCCGCCCCCCGCCTTCGGAGGCGTCGGGCAGTGACTTCGCCCGATTGTCGAGAAGGATCGCTGATGCCGGCCTGTTAGGGCGCCGTCCGGGCTATTACGCAGTGCGGATCACAGTGGTGGCCGTGCTCTACGTCGGTGGGTGGGCCGCCGTCGCGCTCATCGGCGACAGTTGGTGGACGCTGACCGTCGCCGGCTTCCTGGCCGTCGTCTTCGGCCAGGTCGCCCTGATCGCCCATGACGCGGCCCACCGCCAGGTGTTCCGCCGACGCCGGGCCAGCGAAGCATCCGGCCGGATCGCCGGCACCGGCGTCGGGATGAGCTACGGATGGTGGCAGGACAAGCACACCCGCCACCACGCCAACCCCAACCACGAGGAACTCGACCCCGACCTCGACCCCGACCTGCTGGTCTGGTCCCGGGACCAGGCTCGGGCCGCCAAGGGGCTCCCCCGCCTCATCGGCCGCTGGCAGGCGTTCCTGTTCTTCCCGCTCCTCACCCTGGAGGGCGTCAACCTGCACGTGTCGAGCGTGAAGGCGCTGGCCAACCGCTCGCTCAAGCACCGAACGCTCGACGGCACCCTGCTGTTCGCGCACTTCGCGCTCTATCTGACCGTCGTGCTCTGGCTGCTGCCGCCCGGCATGGCGATCGCCTTCATCGTCGTCCACCAGGGCCTGTTCGGCGTCTACCTCGGCTCCCTCTTCGCTCCGAACCACAAGGGCATGCCGATCCTGACGGGCGATGACCGCCCGGACTTCCTCCGCCGCCAGGTGCTCACCTCACGCAACGTGCGCGGCGGCCGGTTCACCGACATCGCACTGGGCGGGCTGAACCACCAGATCGAGCACCACCTGTTCCCCAGCATGCCCAGCCCCAACCTGCGCAAGGCCCGAACCATCGTCCGCCGCTACTGCGAGGAACTGGGCGTGGACTACCTCGAGACCGGGCTGATCACCTCCTACCGGCAGGCCCTCACCAGCCTCCATGAGGCCGGAGCACCGCTCAGGCACCCCGGCGTCCCGGCCTAGAGACGCGCTGCCGCAGCCGTCGGTGCCCGTGATGCGGTGACTGACACGGCACACATCGGTCCAGGAGCACGGCTATCCGGCATACGGCGACGAATGCGTCACCGTCGACGACGAGCTCTGGTCGGCGGTCGCGGACCCGGCCCGGCGCTACAAGGTTGCCGTCGACTCGTCGTCGGACGAGGGCCTGGCAGAACGGATTCAGCACACATAAGGTCGGGAACCTCCGTGAACACGTGAGAACTACGGAGGGGTATTTCCCCAGGCCAGGCACCGTAATGTCGGCGTTTCCGCAGGTCACAGCCCCGCCCAAGGAAAACTCCTAAAGCGGGTGTCGCAGGTTCGAATCCTGCCGGGGGCACCAGCCAAAAGGCCCCGGACCGATCATGGTCCGGGGCCTTTGACATCTACTTCTGACATCAACGCGGGCAGTCACTCGCGGATGGGGCGTCTCCTGAGCAGCCGGTCCATGTGGCTCATGGCTTCGCGCTGCGTGTCCTGTACGACGTGCGTGTAGACGTTCATGGTGATGCTGATCTGGGAGTGGCCGAGGATCTCCATCACCACGCGGGGCGCGACTCCGGCCGCCGTGAGGAGGGTGGCGGTGCCGTGCCGGGCATCGTGCAGCCGGATGACGCGGAGGCCGGCGGACTGGGCGTGTCGTGCGATTGCCTCGCGCACGTGTACGACAACGCGGCAGATCATCCGGACCGGGTGCGCCGGTATCCCTCGGACATGAGCGACGAGGAGTGGACGGTGGTACGGCCGCTGTTGCCCACGCCGGCCTGGCTGGAGGGCCGGGCGGGCAGCCCGAAGGGTACTGCCACCGGCAGATGTTGGATGCGATCCGCTATCTCGTGGCGGGCGGGATCTCCTGGCGGTCAATGCCCGTGGACTTCCCCGGCTGGGACCGCGTCTACGCCTTCTTCCGCCGTGGGCGGCAGCACGGACTGATCACCGAGTTCCACGACCGGCTTCGTGACCGGGTCCGGGTCCGCGAGGGCCGCGAGGCGGAACCGACGGCCGGGATCATCGACGCGCAGTCGGTGAAGGCCGCCGCGACGGTACCCGCCGGCTCACGCGGCTACGACGGAGGCAAGCAGATCAACGGGCGGAAGCGGCACATCGTGACCGACTGCCTCGGCCTACCGTCTGAAGAACTGCCTCAGGGCCACCGGCCGGGACACCAACGCGGCCTGACGACTGGCCACGTTCAAGCGTACCGGCCCGGCCGCGCACCGGAGAGTACGCGGAAACCAGGGCACGCTGGGCACGCTGGCAACTATCTTTGCGCAGTCCGACGTACCGGTGGCGCGAGCTGAGGCTGGAGGTCAGTGCCCGTAGCGGTGCACGGTCTCCGGGTGGATGACGACGCGGAGTGGGTCAGCGGCCAGCATCATGGCGAGGTCGTGGGCCCGGGCCTGGTCGTCGAGGTCCCAGTAGCGAGCGGCGAGGCGGGAACACAGGTCGTGCGCTCCGTCGGCCGCCATCGTGGTGCGGCCGACGACGGACACCCAGCGCTCACGCTCACCTACCGGGGCTGCGACAACGATCGAGGCGCGGGGGTCGCGGTGCAGGCGCCGCACCTTCAGCGAGCCCGGCTCCGTGAAGAACTGGATCGTCCCCTCTGCGGTGGCCTCGAACCACACTGGCCGGGGCTGTGGCGGCTGCGTTCCCCCGGCCACGGACAGGAACCCGTGCAGGGGGCGTCCGAGGAACTCGAGGTCCTCGGCGGTCAGCCGGCTGGTGGCGGTGCTCATTGCGGTCCTTTCAGAAGATGCTGGCGTGACGGTGGATGGAGGTTTCGCTCCGTTCGCTCACCGCGATCACGGCGGGCTGACAGCGCGGACCGGATGCGCGGCGGCAACCGTTGGGAGACCACCCCGGCGCGCAACACCCCCACCGCCGGAGTCCGGCGCAGCCGCTGGACGGCCGCCCGAGAGGTCATGGCCGCCAGGCTCCCGCTGCCGCGGCCCGCACCACGTAGTCCTCGAAGTTTCGGGGCGCTCGCCCCAACACGGTGGCGATACCGTCCGTCGTTTCGGCAATCACCCCGCGCTCCATCAACACGAACATCTCGGCGACGTGGTGCGCGTCGTCCTCGCCCCACCCCTCCGCGACCAGCGCCGCGGTGTACTCGGCGGGGGAAAGCCGCTTGTAGGTCATGGGCAGTCCGGACGCCCGGGAGATCAGCTCGACGGCCTCCTCGAAGGTCAGCGCGCGCGGCCCGGTCAGCTCGTAGATCCGCCCGGCGTGCCGGCCGGGCTCGGCCAGCACCGCGGCCGCGGCGTCGGCGACGTCCTCCAGGTCGATGAACGGCTCGGGGACAGCACCGGCCGGGAGCGCCAGTTCGCCGGCGACCAGCGGGGCGTGGAAGAGGTCCTCGTCGAAGTTCTGGTTGAAGTTCGACGGCCGCAGGACGGTCCACTCCAGTGCCGAGCCGCGCACGGCGTCTTCGGCCGAGCGCATGTCCAGGCCGAACGTGGAGTCGCCCCAGGCGTCGGCGCCGTGCCCGGAGAGCAGGACAAGGTGCTGCACGCCGGCGGCCTCGGCCCGCGCCACGAACTCGTGTACCGGTCCGGGCACGGGCGGGGGTACCACGTAGGCGGAGGTGGTGCCCTGCAGGGCCGAATCCCAGCCGTCGGGGTCGGACCAGTCGAAGCGGGTCCGGCTGGATCGGGAGGCGGCGCGCACCTGCGTGCCGCGCAGCCGCAACCGGGCGGCGACCCGTCGGCCGGTCTTGCCGGTGGCGCCGAGGACGAGGGTGGTGTCGTTGCTCATGGCAGCGATTCAACGGCGTCTGCTCGGACGAATACATAGATGAAAAGCCGGATCGCATGTGTGATCGTCTAACCTCGGTGGGGTGGACGCGTTCGGTGACCTCTTCCGCGGGATGCGGGCCCAGGGCTCGTTGTTCGGCAACTCGATCCTGTCCCCGCCCTGGGCGTTGCACTTCGTGGACGGCGCGCCGCTGACGTTGTGCACCGTCCTCGGCGGGGCGGGCTGGATCGTGCCGGAGCACCGCCCGCCCGAACAGCTCCGCGCCGGCGAGACGGTCATCGTGCGGGGCCCCGCACCGTTCACCTTCGTCGACGAGGTCGGCACCCGGGCCGAACCGATCGCGTGCGGCGAGCACTGCGCGACGCCCGAGCAAGGCGGGACCCGGCACCGGCTCGGCTGGAACGACTGCGACGGCGACGCCGGCGACGGCGCGACGACGCTGATCGTCGGCGCCTACCCGGTACGCGGCGAGATCAGCCGCAGGCTGCTGGACGGGCTGCCCGTCGTGCTGCACGTCGTATCCGGCGGCGGGACCGACGCCGTACTCGACCACCTCGCCGCCGAGGTCGCCACCGACACCCCGGGCCAGCAGGTGGTCCTCGACCGGCTGCTGGACTGGATGCTGGTGTGCGCGCTGCGCGAGTACTTCGACCGGCCCGGCGGCGAGCCGCCCGCCTGGTACGCCGCCCAGCGGGACCCGGTGGTCGGCGACGCGCTGCGCCTGCTGCACGCCGAACCAGCGGCCCCGTGGACGGTGTCCTCGCTGGCCGACCGGACCGGAGTGTCACGTTCCACGTTGGCGAAGCGGTTCGCCGACCTGGTCGGCGAACCGCCGCTGACCTACCTCACCCGCTGGCGCATGACGCTCGCGGCGGACCTGCTGGCCGAACGTGAGGCGGCGACCGTCGCGGAGATCGGCCGCACCGTGGGCTACTCCGACGCGTTCGCGTTCAGCGCAGCGTTCAAACGGATCCGAGGCGTCAGCCCGAGCCGGTTCCGGCGCACCGGTACGGTCGTTCCCGAGCGGCCGACCGTCCCGCCCCTGCGGCCTCAGGGCACCGAACTGCCCGTCGTCCCCGCTCCTCCTCCCGGCGTTCGTGTGCGGTCCTGATGCCAGGACCGTAGACCTGGTATCAGGAACTCCACGGAACCGGGATCAGTTCAGGGCCGCCGCCGATGGGCGGCGGGAAGCCGTAGCCCGAGCATCTGACACAGCGGCTTGCGGGGCTTTGGCGGGCTGTCGCGGGAGCCGCCATGGGGATGACACCGCCCGCACCACTGCCCGCAGTGACCGGCCCGCCGTGATCCGGCCGGTCGGCACGGTACTGGCCGAGCAGAACGACGAATGGATCGAGGCCCGCAGCTACTGATACGTGGCTGCTCAGCCGAGTTGGCACCACTCGCCAACTCGGCTGCTTCATGTGCCACACCCCAAGGTCCAATCGGCTCAGGCACTGCGCGCCTCGGCCGGGCGGGCTGCCGCCGGTGGAGCATCGGTGGGGCGGCGATCTCGGTTAGGGCCGCCCGACACCGCCCCACCGCGTGAAGAGGTCCGCCCATGAGACCGTTCGACGATCCGCTGTTCCGGTTCCTCGCCGACCGGGCGCTGGAAGTCATCAAGGACGACACCCTCGGCGTCACGCCGAGCGCGACGTGACCGGCGCTCCGCGCGGGGACGCGCCGGGCCGGGACGCGCCGGGCGGCGGCCGCTACGGCGAGGCCGTATTCCGTCCGGAACAGGCAGACGAGGGCGAGCGCATCGACTTCGGCGCCCTCGCCTACGACAACATCACCATGGCGCGGCTGCGGGCACTCGGGGTCGGCCCGGGGTGGCGCTGTTCGACGTGGGTGCCGGCACGGGCACGGTCTCCCGCCGGCTGCTGGACGATGCCGCCTTGGAGGACTCGGGCGCGCTGCAAAAGACCGCGGTCGCGCGGGCACGCGGTACGAGCCGGGCAGCGGCCTCGGCGATGGCGAGGTCCGCCTCGGGGAGCAGGCTCGTGTATGTGTCGGCCGTGATGGTGATCGAGGAGTGGCCGAGCATCTCCTGGATGTCCTTCCGGTCGGCCCCGGCCCGCGTGGGCGAGGGTCGCCGCGCCGTGGCGGAGGTCGTGGAGCCGGACCGGCGGGAGGCCGGCCTCCTCGTACAGCTCGACGAACCGCCGGGTCACGTTGGCGGGGTGGGGCAACTCGCCGTTCTCCTTGGTGAAGACGCGTCCGGTCTCCGCCCAGGCGTTCCCTCATTCTTCGCGGTCCTTGTCCTGCTGGGCGCGGTGCCGCTTGAGTGCTGGACCGTGTCGGAGTCGAGCGCGACGGTGCGTGCGCCGGCGTCGGTCTTGGGGTCGTCCTCGTACACCTCCCAACCGTCGACCACGAGTTGCTTGGCGACGGTGATGAGCCCGGCGTCCGAGTGGGTATGCGTCCACTTCTGGCCGCATGCCTCACCGCGTCGCAGCCCGCGAAAGGCGGTCAGGTGGAAGAGCGCGTAGGGGGATCTGGGCGAGGTCCTCGAACGCCTTGCGGCGGGCTGCGTTGCCCTCGGCGATCTCGACGTCGGCCTCGGCGATGGCCTCGAACATCTTTGACAGGTGGGTGACCCGGAGGCGATCGAGCCGTAGGTGCCCGATCCGCGGTTGCGAGGCAGGGCGACCTTGTCCTGCCCCACGCTCCCCGTCGGCTGTCGCACTCGCCGGGACGGTCAACCCGGCAGAGGTTGCTCGGCCCAGATCGTCTTGCCGGCGGAGGTCTGGCGGCTGCCCCAGCGCTCGGCGACCTGGGCGACGAGCAGTAGTCCGCGTCCGCCCTCGTCGAACATGCGGGCTCGCCGCAGGTGCGGGGCGGTGCTGCTGCCGTCAGAGACCTCGCAGATGAGTGCCTCGGCTGCGATGAGCCGCAGCTCGATGGGGGCGCCGCCGTAGCGGATGGCGTTGGTGACCAGCTCGCTCACGATCAGCTCGGTGGAGAACTCGAGCTCGGCCAGGCCCCAGGCGGCCAGCTGTTCGCTCGCCATCCGGCGGGCCCCGGCGACGGCCGCGGGATCCACGGGCAGCTGCCAGGTGCGCACCTGGTCCGCGCCGAGACCGGTGGTGTGGGCCAGAAGCAGGACGATGTCGTCGGCAGGCGAGTTGGACCGCACCTTGCGCAGTACTTCGTCGCAGGCTTCCTCCAGGTCGGCGACCGGGCGGCGAAGCGCTTCGGTCAGCAGCTCCAGTCCGATGTCGATATCGCGACCGGGGGCTTCGATCAGGCCGTCGGTGTAGAGGGCGAGCAGGCTGCCCTCGCCCACTTCGATCCGCGCGGACTCGAAGGGCAGACCGCCCAGGCCGAGCGGTGGCCCGGCGGGCAGGTCCAGGACTTGTGCGGTCCCGTCGGAGGTCACCAGGACGGGAGGCGGGTGCCCGGCCCGTGCCAGGTCGCACAGGCCGGCGACCGGGTCGTAGACGGCGTAGATACAGGTGGCCCCGACCTCTCCCGAAGCCCCCTCCGCCTGCCGTCGCGCATCCGGGCCTTCCTCCCGGTCCAGGCGGATGACCAGGTCGTCCAGCCGGGTGAGCAGTTCATCGGGGGTGAAGTCCGCGTCGGCGAGAGTCCGTACCGCTGTGCGCAGGCGGCCCATCGTGGCCGAGGCGTGCACGCCGTGTCCCACGACGTCGCCCACCACCAGCGCGACCCGTCCCCCGGACAGTGCGATGACATCGAACCAGTCTCCGCCGATCCCGTCCGCCGAGCCGGCGGGGAAGTAGCGGTAGGCGAGGTCCACCGCCGCCAGCTCCGGCAGCCGTTCGGGCAGCAGCTTGCGCTGGAGGGTGAGTGCGGTCCGACGCTCGCGGGTGTAGCGGCGGGCGTTGTCGATACTCACCGCAGCCCTGGCGGCGATCTCCTCAGCGAGCAGCAGGTCTTCCTCGCTGAAGGCTTCCACCGTCCGGTGCCGTAGGAAGGAGACCAGGCCCAGGGTCACCCCGCGGGCACGCAGCGGCACCATCATCACCGCGTGGATCATGGCCCGGCCCAGGGCCCCGGGCCGGGCCGGGGAGACCGCCCCCCACTCCCGCAGCAAGGGGTCACCCGCCTGGTGCCGGCTGCCTCGACCGGTGACCAGGGCCCGGACCGGGGGCGAGTCCTGGGGAAAGACGTCCGCCTCCCCCGGCGTGAGCACGGACTCCGGGCAGTCCGGGAGCACCGACCGCTGCGCGGTGCGGCGGATGACGACCGGCCCGGTGGGCGGTACCGGTTCCGGCTCGTCGCCCCGGAGGACGGACTCCAGCAGGTCGACGGCGGCGAAGTCGGCGAACCCGTCCACCGTCACCTCAGTCAGTTCCTCGACTGTCCGGGTCACGTTCAGGCTGCTGCCGATGCGCAGGCTGGCGTCGTTGAGCACCGCCAGGCGACGCCGGGCCCAGTACTGCTCGGTGGTGTCGATCACCAAGGCCGACATGCCCTGCACCACACCGCTCCCATCCCTCAACGGGAAGAGGAACATCGACCTGGCGCGTGCGCGGGTCTCACCGGGGGCCTGCGCGGCGTACTCGCGGAAAAGCATCTCCCCAGTACGTAGGACCTGGCGCTGGAGACGGTCGATTTCGTCGAAGGGCGGGTGGGGCTCGATCTCCCACAGGGTGAGCCCTCTCATCTCCTCCTGGGTCCTGCCCAACATCTGGATCATCAACTGGTTGGCCGCCACGAACCGCGCTTCGCGGTCGTAGATCGCCACGGGCTGCGGGAGCTGCGCGAGCGTCCAGCCCCACAGCTCCGCCGCTCCCGGGACGGCCAGCGCGGAAAGGAGCGTCACCGTCCTGTCGGTGACGAGCCAGAGGGTCCTGCCATCCGCGTTCACCAGCGGCATTCCCTGAAGCTGCGCAACGACCCGACTTCCGCCCCGGTGCCGTAGCGCCACCTCACTCCCCCACGGCTTTCCGGCGGCCACACAGCGCTGCACGGAGACAGCCGGCTCCGCGGCGAGGAGGTCGGAGGCCGGCCGACCCACCACTTCCTCCGGCTCGTACCCGAGCAGTCGCCCGGCCCCGGCGCTCCACACCATGACGGCACCGCGGGCGTCGATGACGACCGCGAAGTCGCCGGGTGCTACTGCGCCCTCTGCTCCTGTGGTCGTGTCGGGCTCGTTGTCCATGGATGTATCCCGACCTCGTAGCTGCCGCGCCCGGCACAGCGCTGTGCCGGCCATCACGGGCACTTCCTCCAGCATCCCGCCTCGGCGCACGCAACTCAACCGGTCGCACCGCGCACGCGGGCGGCAGTC
The DNA here is from genome assembly GCF_007655005.1 of Streptomyces tibetensis. GTDB lineage: Bacteria > Actinomycetota > Actinomycetes > Streptomycetales > Streptomycetaceae > Streptomyces > Streptomyces tibetensis. The sequence continues at coordinate 96,423 of NZ_SZVW01000007.1, read as the reverse complement.
CCGGCGGTCAGCGGACATGTGCTTCAGAGCAGTCGGTCCATGTGGCTGATGGCCCGCTCTGGGTGTCATGCACGACGTGCGTGTACACGTCCACAGTGATGCTGATTCTGCTGTGTCCGAAGATCTCCATGGTGACCCTCGGCGCGACGTCGGCAGCCGTTGGCAGCGTGGCGCAGCCGTGCCGTGCGTCGTGCAGCCGGACCACCCGCAGCCCGGCACCGGCCGCGACCCGGAATGAACGACCCGCAGTCCTTCGGCAGCTCCACCGGGCGGCCGTTCCTCGTGGCGAGGACATGGCCGCTCTCGGACCAGGACGAAGAGGTACCGGGTCGGAGATGTCTTCACCTGCGTCCTCAAGGCAGCGGCCCCTTCGCGGTGAAGATCGACCTCAGCCGGATCTGGACCCACGCGCCCCCAGCAGCCGACAGCGCGTGAGCGATGCGTGAGCGGGGTGCGCCTGGGTCTCGCGAGCCGCTCAGCCTTTCTTTTTTCCTCAACCTCTAGTCGAATAGCGCCACTTGAAGCACACGTGTGTCGTGCGTTGCGGATGCCCCAGACCAGGACCCCACCTGCCCGCAGCCGACCGCGTAACGGGAAGGACCCCCACAGGTGACCTACGGACCCTGGATGCTCAGGGCAGCGGCGACCAGTGTCGTCCTTGCAGCGGTGGCAGTCACGTTCTCGGCCTTCGCGGTGGCGCAGGCCACGAGGGTGCACCGACGGCGGTCGCGGACCGGCACGATCCGATGGACCACGCCGAGGCACGACCACGACGTGGCGCCAGCATCAAGATCGAGATCGTCGAGGAGTCCCGGGACGGCTCCACGATCTTGCTCAAGGTCGGCCCCGCGGTGAAGTACGCACTCCGACCGGAGAAGTCACGACCGGCCGCAACCTCGGACAAAGGCCCTGGCCGGCCCCCGCGGCAACCCGATCACCGGGGCCCTGGCATACGACTACGGCGACCAGCCGCCGTGCCCGACGACGCCTGGAGCCGCCGACAGGAACAGGCCACGACACCCCTCGGAGCGGGGCACCGGGCCCCCGGGGGGCACCTTCCCTTGGCGAGAGACCGCCACGTCAAACGGAGACACACATGCCCAGCTCTCCCCTGAACCGTCGCACGTTCATCCTCCTCGGTGCCACGGTCGCCGCGGCAGCCGGCGCCCGAACATCGGTGGCCGCCGCGGCGACCTCCCGCACGGCGCTCGTCGGCCTGCCGACGCCGGTCCGGATCGTCGACGACAAGGCGACCCCCGCCACCCGCGCGCTGTTCGCGTACCTGAAGCGGCAGCAGGGCAAAGGCATCCTGTTCGGTCACCAGCACGACCTCACCTACGGCTTCACCTTCACCACCCCCGACGGCAAGGCGTCCGACACCAGGGCGGCGGTGGGCGACTACCCCGCAGTCTTCGGCTGGGACACCCTGATCCTCGACGGCGACGAACGCCCCGGCGTCGAGGGCGGGACCGAAGCCGAGAACATCGCCGCGCTCAGCCGGTGCATCCGGCAGGGGGACGCACGCGGCGGGATCAACACCCTCAGCGCTCACATGCCGAACTTCGTCACCGGCGAGAACTTCTACGACACAACGGGCCGAGTGGTCAGTCAGATCCTTCCCGGAGGCGCGAAACACGCGGCCTTCAACGCCTTCCTCGACCGCATCGCGAAGGCGGTCAGGGGCGCACGACGGCCGGACGGCACCGCGATCCCGGTCGTCTTCCGCCCCTTCCACGAGAACAACGGAGCCTGGTTCTGGTGGGGCGCCGGCCACGCCACCTCGGCCGAGTTCATCGAGCTGTTCCGCTACACCGTCGAGTACCTGCGCGACACCATGGGCGTCCACAACCTGCTCTACGCCTACTCGCCCAACTCAAGTTTCGGAGGCGACCCGACCGGCTACCTGAAGACCTACCCTGGCGACCGTTTCGTCGACATCCTCGGCTACGACTCCTACGACGAAAACGCCGGACCGACCCCGTGGCTGGACGGTGTGGTGAAGGATCTGGCCATGGTGGTCCGGCTGGCGAACGAGCGAGGCAAGGCACCAGCCTTCACCGAGTTCGGGGAGGGCGGCACCGAGGTCCGCAACCCGCAGTGGTTCACCCAGCTGTCGCAGGCCATCCAGGCGGACCCGCTGGCCCGTCAGATGACGTACATGCTCACCTGGGCCAACTTCGGAGGCACCAAGCGTGCTTATGTCCCGCACCCGGGCCACGTCCTGCTGCCGGACTTCGTCGCCTACCACCAGGACCCCTACACCCTGTTCGCCGCCGATCTCCGGGGGGTGTACTCCGCTCGCACCACCGCTGTCAGGAACGCCCCGTTCATGCACCTCGTGACCCCTACGGACCGGCAGCGCGTAGCGGCCTCCAAGACCACCGTCCGGGTGCGTGTCACACCTGCGAGGGCGAGCCGGGTCACCTACTCCGTGAACGGCGGACGCGCCAGACGGCTGCGCCTCGACGCCGACGGCTTCTACTCGGGCGACTGGTCGATCGACCCGGCCACGCGGAACAACCGCTCGGTGACCCTCACCGTGAGCGCGCGGGCGGACGGCAAGACGCTCACCGACTCGGCCGTGATCCTCCTCGGCGAGGTCGCACCCCTGCCTGCCGGCTGGGTCGACGACTTCGAGGGATACGCCGGAGACGACACCGCCCTGAGCCAGGCATACACCCATGTCAACTCCCCCACCCTCACCCTGTCCGCCGACCACAAGTCCTCGGGCTCCTACGGGCTGGCCTACGCGTACGACTTCACCGGCGCCGAGTACACCGGCACGGGCAAGCCGGTCGACGCGGACTGGTCCGCCTTCACGTCCCTTGCGTTGTGGCTGCAGGGCGACGGTTCCGCAAACGGCGGGGCGCTCCAGATCGTCGCCGGCGGAGTCGATTTCTGGTACCAGGTTCCGCTGTCCGACACGAGCGGGCAGGAGGTCAGGGCACCCTTCAGCGAGTTCACGCCCGCTCCCTGGGACACCGCACACGCCGGAGCCGTGCTCGACGCGGCTCACCTCGCCAAGGTGACGGCGTTCAATCTGTACCTCGTCCATGGGAGCGGCGCGGCGACCAAGGGCATCGTGTACGTGGACAGCATCAGGGCCGAATGACACACCGGCACGCGGTAACCCCCTGCCGAATGACACACCCGGCGCGGGGCCCGCCGCCCGAGTCCCCTTGCGCCGAGATCACGCTCCCGTGTGGGGACCGCGCCGGACGTGCAACGTACCCGCGGACTCCGCGGTATCTACGGTTCCCCGCGTGCAGGCCGTGCTCCAGCGCGAGGGTGTGGCGATCGTCGTGAACGGGTCGAGCGGGCTGATGCGCGAAGCCGGCCTCGCCGGCATCAGCCCGCGCCGCGCCAGCAAGCGCTTCACCCGCCGCGCCTCGGACGTCGGATGCCGGCAGTCAGGAAGGGGCGTTTGCGAGCACAAGGTGGCGCCGAGGACCACCAGCGGCCCATGTGCCGTCCGCGATGCACGACCCACATGTCCGGCGGCCGTAGCCGGGCGGGAAACCGCGCAGGGAGCTCAGGCGGCCCTCTTCACCGGCGCACAGAAACGCGCGCCGGGAACAGCCGGCCCGGCCGGCACGGTTACATCGATCGCGGGACACCCGTAGGCCCGCCACGCACTCGGACCAAGACGTATCTCTGCAGGAGGACTGCTGCATGACTGACCGGCCCTTGACGCTCATGGCAGTACACGCCCACCCCGACGACGAGGCCACCGGAACCGGAGGGGTCCTGGCGCGGTACGCGGCGGAGGGCATCCGCACGGTTCTCGTGACGTGTACCGACGGCCGTTGCGGTGATGGACCGGGGGGCGTCAAACCGGGCGATCCCGGGCACGATCCGGCGGCGGTCGCCCTGATGCGCCGTCGGGAACTCGAGGCGAGCTGTGACGTCCTGGGGATCAGCGATCTGGAGACGCTGAATTACGCCGACTCGGGAATGATGGGCTGGCCGGGCAACGACGCCCCCGGATCCTTCTGGCAGACCCCCGTGCAGGAAGGCGCCGCTCGACTCGCGGAACTCATGCGGCACTACCGACCCGATGTGGTCGTCACCTACGACGAGAACGGCTTCTACGGCCACCCCGACCACATCCAGGCCCACCGCATCACGATGGCGGCGGTGGAGATGACCGCGCTGGCACCGAAGGTGTACTGGACCACGATGCCCCGCTCGATGATGCAGCGGTTCGGCGAGATCATGCGCGAGTTCCATGAGGACATGCCGGAGCCGGATCCTGCCGAGGCCGCCGCGTTGGCCGAGATCGGCCTCCCCGACGACGAGATCACCACGTGGGTGGACACCACCGAGTTCAGTGGCCAGAAGTTCGACTCATTGGCCGCGCACGCCAGTCAGGGCGAGAACATCTTCTTCCTCAAGATGGGCAAGGAGAGGTTCGGCGAGCTGATGGGCATGGAGACCTACGTTCGGGTCCAGGACACCACCGGCGCGGCCGTACCCGAGAACGATCTCTTCGCCGGACTGCGTTGATACGCCCCTTCCGGCCGGCCGGGACAGCACACCGGCGACCGGCTGACTGACAGCCTGGCTGCGCCCGCCGGTGAGCCCGGTGGCGGACGGGACCGCGCGGCGGACGCGGGCCAGGGGTCGGGCCTGTGCTGATGAACGCGCTGCGTGACTCATGGCCTCGCGCCGGCTCCCCCTCGCCCGGTCGGCGGCCGGCGTGGACACCCGAAGGACCGGACGCCACGAAGCAATTCGCACCCGAACCGTTGACGCGGCCACCCGGCTGCGTCTCATAATCGGGCAGCCAATGTCATCGATGACACCTGTCAACGATGACACCCTCGGTCGATGACAGGTGAGCCCCCATCGGCCCGGGGTGCACTTCTCGGTCCGTCGCGCAGGGGGCTCGGTCGCCGCTGCGCGGACGGCCGCGGGACAAGGAGACACGATGAGCCGTGTACGCGTATCCCGGCATGCCCGCATACGGATGGCGACGGTGGTGACCGTCTGCGCCCTGTCGGCAGCCCCGCTCGCCCCCCGGGCCGTCGCAGCCGACGCCCCGGCGTACACCGAGACATACAGACCCCAGTTCCACTTCACCACGCAGAAGAACTGGATGAACGACCCCAACGGCCTCGTGTACTACCAGGGCGAATACCACCTCTTCTACCAGTACAACCCGAACGGCAACTCCTGGGGCGACATGTCCTGGGGGCACGCGGTGAGCAAGGACCTGGTGCACTGGGAGGAGTTGCCGCTCGCCCTCGCGCACGACGACGAGGAGATGGTCTTCTCCGGCAGCGCGGTCGTCGACTGGGACAACACCACCGGGTTCGGTACGAAGAAGAACCCGCCCATGGTGGCGATCTACACCAGCGCCTACAAGAACGGCGGCAAGCAGGCGCAGTCGCTGGCCTACAGCACCGACCGGGGCCGCACCTGGACCAAGTACCAGGGCAATCCCGTGATCGACATCGGCTCCGACAACTTCCGCGACCCCAAGGTGCAGTGGTACGCGCCGACCAAGAGCTGGCTGATGACGGTGTCGGTGTCCGTCGAGCACAAGGTGCGGTTCTACTCGTCGAAGAACCTCAAGGACTGGGAGTTGCAGAGCGAGTTCGGGCCGGCCGGCGCGACCGGTGGCGTGTGGGAGTGCCCGGACCTCTTCCCGCTCGCGGTCGACGGGGACAAGAAGAGAATCAAGTGGGTTCTGGTGGTCAACATCAACCCCGGTGGCATCGCGGGCGGTTCGGCCGCCCAGTACTTCGTCGGGGACTTCGACGGCAAGACGTTCACCCCCGAGGACAAGGGCACCTACACACCGCCCACCGGCGACGTCGTGCAGGACTTCGAAGGCGCCGGCTTCGGTGACTGGACGACGACCGGGACCGCGTTCGGCCAGGGGCCGGCGGCTGGTGCGGTGGACGGCCAGGGAAGCGTGTCGGGCTTCGACGGCAAGGGTCTCGCCAACAGTTTCCACGGCGGTGACGGCGCGACCGGCGTCCTCACCTCTCCCCCCTTCACCGTGAACAGCCCCTACCTGAACTTCAAGATCGGTGGCGGGCGGCATCCGCACGAGGCCGGCACCGTCCTGGACAGCACTCCGCCCGAGGGCACGGTCCTCGCCGACTTCGAGGGCGGAACGTACGGCGGCTGGACGGCGACCGGGGACGCCTTCGGCACCGCACCGGCCACCGGCACCCTCCCCGGCCAGCAACAGGTCAGCGGTTACCTGGGCGGCGGCCTGGTCAACACCTTCCGCAACGGCGACTCCACCACCGGCACCCTCACCTCGCCCGAATTCACCGTCGACAAGAAGTACATCGACTTCCTCGTCGGCGGCGGCAACCACCCGGCCGGCGCCGACCGTCCCACCGCGATCGAGCTCCTCGTGGACGGCCAGGTCGTCCGCAGCGCCACCGGGAAGGACGCCGAAGCGCTCAACTGGGCCTCGTGGGACGTCGGCGACCTCGCCGGCAAGAAGGCGCGGATCAGGATCGTCGACGACAACACCGGTGGCTGGGGCCACCTCAACGTCGACCACGTCGTCATGTCCGACAGCCCGGCCCCGCGCGCCTCCCTGGAGACGTCGGTCAACCTGGTCGTCGACGGCAAGGTCGTCCGCAGCGCGACCGGCACCGACAACGAGACCCTGGACTGGGCGTCCTTCGACATGCGCCCGTTCGCCGGCCAGAAGGCGCAGATCCAGATCCGCGACATGAACACCGGCGGCTGGGGCCACGTCCTGGCCGACCGGTTCACCGCCGCCGGCAAGCCCGCCGAGTCCGTGGTGCAGCGCGCCGACTGGGCCGACTACGGCAAGGACTACTACGCGGCCGTGTCCTGGGAGAACGCGCCGGGCGGCAAGCGCTACATGATCGGCTGGATGAACAACTGGGACTACGGCCAGTCCGTCCCGACCTCACCGTGGCGCGGCGCGCAGAGCGTTCCGAGGGAGATGGCCCTGCGGACCGTCGACGGCCGGGTCCGGCTGACCAGCAAGCCGGTGGGCAGCCTGGAGTCCCTCCGCCTGACGGACCCGGCGACGGCGTCCGGCGTCACGGTGAAGAGCACCTCGAAGCGCCTGACCGGCTTCGGGGCCGAGGACAACGCGCTCGACATCGAGGCGACCTTCTCCCTCGAGGACGCGGACCGCTTCGGCCTGAAGGTGCGCACCGGAGCGGGCGGCGAGGAGACCGTCATCGGCTACGACACCGCTGCCCAGGAGCTGTACGTCGACCGCAGCCGATCCGGCGCCGGGGACTTCAACAGCACCTTCCCCGGCGTGCAGACCGCTCCGCTGAAGGCCGAGAAGGGCAAGGTCAAGCTGCGGATCCTCGTCGACTGGTCGTCCGTGGAGGTCTTCGGCGGCAGTGGCGAGGCCGTGATCACCGACCAGATCTTCCCCGACCCCTCCAGCACCGGCGTCGAGGTCTTCGCCGAAGGCGGCACCGCCACCCTCGACGGCCTCCGCGCGTGGCGTCTGAAGTCCATCTGGCGGTGATGAGCCGTTCGTGCACGAAAACCGGGAGGCGCCGCGTGGGCGCCTCCCGGTCGAAGCAGAGGGCGAGGAGAGCGAAGGAACTCGGGTCATTTGGAGTGAATGAGAAGGAAGCCCCCTCATGGCCTCGCCGTCGGCAACGCTAGCACTCAGGCCGGGATCAGGTCGCGCAGATTTTCGAGGGTGATGATCCGGGAGTCCGGGTGCAGCCCCTCGGGACGTTCGAGACCGATGTACGTCACGGGCTCCTCGGGGACCGGCCCGCCGTCCCACAGGTCCATGGCCGTGGTGTCGCGGGACATCAGGTCGATCAGGTACCTCGTCGTCAGCTGCTCGCGCTCCACGAGGGCACGCACCACCTTGGACACCGACAGCTGGTTCTCCTCGACCCGGTTCGCCTCCGAGATGCCCTTCAGATAGAGGTGCAGCCACTTCGCGCGCCACGTGCCGTCGTCCCCGCGCTGGAAGACCAGAGGCAGTGCCACACGGCCGACCCCACGCAGCTCCGACTTCATCCGCACCGTGCGCGGCTCGAACGGACGGCCCTTCTGCTCACCTTCGCGCAGCATGAACCCGAAGAACGACTCCTCGACGTCCTCGAAGCCTTCGCCCGCGTAGACGTTGACCTGCGGAACGATGTACGTGCTGCGCACCCGGTCCAGGGCCAGGTCGATGAACTCCGAGGCTCCGTCGGGCGCCTCGGTGACATCGCCCGAGTGCCTGCCCCCGACGGCCGTCAGGGCCGTGTAGGAGAGCCAGGAGTCGGTGCTGTAGTCGCTGTGCAGCAGCAGGGCCGACAGGTCGTAGTCGGTGCGGAACTCGGTCTGCTTCCAGTACACGAAGAAGCGCAGCAGTTCGCCGTCGACCTGCGAGACCGAACCCCGCGGGAGTACGCCGAACCCGGTCGCGGTCGCCCTGCCGCTGAGCGGGAGCGCCACGTCGAGGACCTCGGGGTCGAGCAACAGCCGGCCCGGCGCCGGGAGCCGGCGGCGTATCTCGGTGTCGAGGGCGGCTATCAGACGTTCGCGGTCGGCGGCCGGTACCGGAGGCCGGCCGTCGGGGGCCACCCAGGCGCGGCCGCGGCGGTTGACGAAGATGCGGGGTTCGTCGGTCTCCCGTTCCCGGTTGTGGAAGTGCTCACGGACCGAGAGCACGACCCGGCCGGAGACCTCGGGAGCGACCTCCACCGCGGCGGCCACCACCGCGTCCCGCTCCTCCTGGCCGGCGGCGATGCGCAGCAGGAGGTCCAGGGCGCGGAACAGTTTGCCGGGAGCGGACTTCAACAGTTTCACCGCACCGGTGACGTCGAACTCGTCGAGCAGCTTCTCGACGCGGCCGTCGAAGGACCGCGCCTCCTTCTCGCCCCGCGCCACGGCGAACACGTCGGCGGCGTGCGGCCAGCGCGGGTACTCGTGTGGATGGAGTCGCTCACCGAGGCGCTTGAAGGGCTCCCGGTGCGCGTGCACGTCGGCGAGCTTCGCCGGGTTCGCCGCGACCACCGCGTCGAGGCCCGCGAGGAGCCCCCGGCGGACCGGTCTGGGCAGCGTCCGGAACCGGGTCGGCTCCTGGAGCGTCACGTCGCCGCCCGACAGGGCGCAGGCCAGACGCAGCACATCGGTGACGGTGTCCAGCAGGAGGTCGGCGCCGACGCCGAGGCGGGCCTCGTTGACGACCGCCCGGTTCTCCCGGACGGGGATCGCCTCCGGCTGGGGGCCGAGGGCGCAGCGCTCGGCGAGGGTCCCGAGGTCGCGCAGATGGTCCTCGCCCAGGGGCGTCGTGCTGCCCGCCAAGGCCAGGTAGAGGTCCGTGAGTTCGTCGTCCAGGTCCCGCCCGAGGTGAAGGACTGTCACCCGGTCACCCGCCGAGGCGATCAGCTCGTCCTGTGCCGCGAGCATCTCCTCGTAGGTGTGCTGGTAGCGGCCGTAGGTGGGGAGGCTGAGCAGGTTCACGACCCCGTGCGCCAGCTGCGTCAGCACGTTCTCGCGCGACGTGTCGTCAGCGAGCGCCTTCGTCACGCACCGCATCCAGAACTCTTCGGTGTCCGGCACGTTCGCCGGGAAGTCGATGAAGTACGCGTTGTGCCGGACGTGGTCGCCCACCATCTCGCTGACGGTGGCCAGCGTTCGCCGGGCGGTGTGCACGACCGCGGCCTCGGACAGCCCTGACAGCCGCTCCAGCAGTTCGGCGGAGAGCTTGAAGCCCACGGAGGTCAGCGCCGCGTCGAGCTGCCGGGCGGCGGTGGCGCCTTCCCCCGCGGATCCCTTGGGAGAGGGCAGGCGATGGGTGTGCCGGATGACCAGGGATTCGAAACTGTGCGCCATTCGGGGATGATCGCAGAGGTGCGCGAAGCGACGCACAGGAGTTTTTCGCACGACGCCGTGACCCGAGGCCTCCGGCGAGCGTGCGTCGGCCGATGTCCGTCAGGGACGCGTGGCCAGCGGATCGAGGAAGGTCAGTACGGACGCGTCCTCCTCGATCAGCGGAGTGAGGACGGCGTTGAAGGGGGCTCCGTACGGGGCCTTCAGGTGTGCCTGGAAGGCGTCCTCGTCGCGGTAGACCTCGAAGATCCAGTAGGCGCGGGGGGCGGCCGCTTTCGTGTAGACGTCGAAGGCCAGGTTGCCTTCCTCCTCGCGCACCTTCAGGGCGTACTCCTGGATCAGGCGGGCGACCTCGTCCTCCGCTCCCTCCCGGGCGGTGAATTCGGCGAGCAGGGTTTTCGTCATGGTCTTCCGTCCTTGTCCGTGGGGTCGGTGGGTTCAGTGGGTGGAGTCGAGGTGGCGGGCCGTGGGGGCGTCCGGCGTGAGCTGCGTCAACTGGTCCTGCCAGGGCGGGTTCGGGCCGGCGACCGAGCAGGTCAGGGCGGCGACCCGCACGGCGAACAGGCAGGCCGCCTCGACGTCGGCGAGGGTCAGCTCCGTCAGTCTGCCGCCGAGGAGGCCGTGGGTGCCGAGGTGGTGCAGCAGGCCCGCCGTGAAGGAGTCACCCGCACCGACCGTGTCGACGACCGGCGTGGCCACCGCCGGCACCCGCACCCGCTCGCCGTCGAGTGAGGCCAGGGCTCCGTCGGCGCCGCGCGTGATCACCACGAGCCGTGTGCCCGCCGCGTGCCAGGTGTCGCATGCCTGCTCGGGCGGTGTTCCGGGCAGGAGGAGATCCAGGTCGTCCTCGCTCAGCCGCAGCACGTCCGCGAGGCCGCACCAGTGCGCCAGCCGGGCGCGGTAGACGTCGGGGTGCACCAGGAGCGGGCGGACGTTGGGGTCGATGCTGATCGTGGCCCGGGGGGCGGCCGTCGCCAGGAAGTCCTCCACCACCGCCGCTCCCGGTTCCCTGACCAGGGCCAGCGAACCGGTGTGCACACAGGCGGTGTCGGCCAGGTCCACCCCGGCCAGTTCCGCGGTCGTCCACTGCCAGTCGGCGGTTGCCTGGGCGTGGAAGGAGAACGCCGCCTGGCCCTGGGCGTCCAGTTCGGCGACGGCGAGCGTGCTGGGCTCGACGGCCTCCACGGCGTGTGAGAGGTCCACGCCGGATGCCGCGAGGTGGGCCCGGAAGAGGCGGCCGAACACATCGCCGGACAGCCGCGCGAGGAAGCGGGCCGGGGTGCCCAGGCGTGCCAGGGCCACCGCCGTGTTGGCCGGCCCGCCGCCCGGCAGGACGCGCAGGGCGAGCTCGTTCCGGGCGGGTGCGGGCTCGGTGAACGCGTCGGCGACGCATTCACCGAGGACGGTGATCTGGGGCGGGCTCATGGGCTGCTCTTCTCTGGGGCGCGCGGAGCGGAAACGGGCATGACCCGGGCATGCTGGCGAGCGGCTTCGGGGCGGGCGGCCGCCGAGGGGCGTTGCCGATTTGTGACGAGTGCAAGGCATTGACGTTGCCGGTGAGCGGAGTCCATCATCCTCGCCAAGCAGTGTCAACGATGACATCGGTCATCGTTGACATCGCGGGACGGCAGGCCTCCCTGCCGTCCACCCGCCCGACATCCCGCTGGAGTCGTTCATGTCACGCACCTCTCGTCTGCCCTCCTCCCTGCTCAGAGCTGCCGCGTGCACGGGCATCGCGGCCCTCACCCTGACCGCCTGTGGATCCGGATCGGGATCGGGCAGCACGAGCACCGGCTCGGGCGAGGTCAAGGTCGGCCTGATCACCAAGACGGACACCAACCCGTTCTTCGTCAAGATGAAGGAGGGTGCGGAGAAGTCCGCGAAGGCCGAAGGCGTCAAGCTCATGACCGCGGCCGGCAAGTTCGACGGAGACAACGCCGGGCAGGTCACCGCGATCGAGAACATGGTCGCCGCCGGTGTGAAGGGCATCCTGATCACCCCGAGCGACTCCAAGGCGATCGTGCCCGCGATCGAGAAGGCCAAGGCCAAGGGCGTCCTGGTCATCGCCCTGGACACCCCGACCGAGCCGCAGAGCGCGGTCGACGCCCTCTTCGCCACCGACAACCTCAAGGCCGGTGAACTGATCGGCGAGTACGCCAAGGCCGCGATGAAGGGCAAGACCGCGAAGATAGCCGCCCTCGACCTCGCGCCGGGTGTGTCCGTCGGCGTCCAGCGGCACAACGGTTTCCTCAAGGGCTTCGGCGCCACCGACAAGGACGTCGCCTGCGCTCAGGACACCGGCGGCGACCAGTCCAAGGGCCAGACGGCGATGGAGAACTGCCTCCAGAAGGAACCCGGCATCAACGTCGTCTACACGATCAACGAGCCCGCCGCGCTGGGCGCGTACACCGCGCTGAAGGCCAAGGGCCGGGAGAAGGACGTCCTGATCGTCTCCGTCGACGGCGGCTGCACCGGCACCAAGGCCGTCAAGGACGGCAAGATCGCCGCGACCTCGCAGCAGTACCCGCTGAAGATGGCCGCCGAGGGCGTCAAGGCCGTCGTGACGTACGCCAAGGACGGCAAGAAGGCGTCGGGTTACACCGACACCGGGGTCACCCTGATCACCGACAAGGCACAGGACGGGGTCGCTTCCAAGGACACCGCCTACGGCCTGGACAACTGCTGGGGCTGAGCCGCCGGCTCCCCGCTGCCACCGTTCGACACCCCTCGCCGGGGCGGCCGGCCCCTCCTCCCCGACCGGGGCGGCCGCCTCCTCGTCCTCCTGCCGCCCGACAAGGACGGACAAGGACTTCTGTCTTCCGACAAGGACTTCGCATGACTGCCACGTCCACGCCACCCTCCACGTCCACGCCGTACGCGGAGCTCAAAGCGCCGACCACGGCCCGCAGACTGCTCACCCAGCCGACCACCGGCCCGCTGATCGCGCTCCTCCTGGCCTGTGTCTTCTTCTCCGTCTCGAGCGACCAGTTCCTCACCGGCGGGAACTTCTCGCTGATCGTCCAGCAGGTCATGGTCGTCGGCACGCTGGCCATCGGCCAGACGCTCATCATCCTCACCGCGGGCATCGACCTGTCCTGCGGAGCGGTGATGGCGTTCGGCAGCATCGTGATCGCCAAGATGGCCGCCGAGGGCTCCCTGCCACCGCTCGCCGCGATCGCGCTGGGCCTGGTCGTCTGCGGCGGCTTCGGCATGCTCAACGGGGCACTGGTGCAGAAGATCCCGCTGCCGCCGTTCATCGTCACCCTCGGCATGCTCAACGTGGCGTTCGCGCTGACGCACATCTACTCCGAGGAGCAGACGGTCAGCAACCTGCCCGGCCCGCTGACGGCCCTCGGGCAGACCTTCCCGCTGGGCAAGACCGACATCACCTACGGCTCGCTGGTCACCATCGCCCTGTTCCTCCTCCTCGCCTACGCGCTGAGCAGCACCGGCTGGGGCCGGCACGTCTACGCGCTGGGCAACAGCCCGGAAGCGGCGCGGCTGAACGGCATCCGCACCTCCCGGCTGACCATCGGCGTCTACACCGTGGCCGGTCTCCTCTACGGCGTCGCCGCCCTGCTGCTCATCTCCCGCACCGGAGTGGGCGATCCGCAGGCCGGGCAGACCGACAACCTCGACAGCATCACCGCCGTGGTGCTCGGCGGCACCAGCCTCTTCGGCGGACGCGGCTCGGTCCTGGGCACGTTCATCGGCGTCCTCATCGTCGGCGTCTTCCGCAACGGGCTCCAGCTGATGGGCGTCGCCTCCATCTACCAGACCCTGATCACCGGGGTGCTGGTGATCCTCGCGGTGACCGTCGACCAGATCTCCCGGAGGAAGGCCCGATGACCACGACCACCACCGAGACCCCCGTGCTGCAGGCTCGCGGTCTCGTCAAGCGCTACGGCCAGGTCACCGCCATCGACGGCGCCGACTTCGACCTGCTGCCCGGCGAGGTCCTCGCCGTCATCGGCGACAACGGCGCCGGCAAGACCAGCCTCATCAAGGCCCTCACCGGCGCGGTGGTGCCGGACGAGGGCGAGATACGCCTGAACGGCGAGCCGATCCAGTTCTCCGGCCCGCAGAGCGCACGCGCCCACGGCATCGAAACGGTGTACCAGGACCTCGCCGTCGCGGCGTCCATGGACATCGCCTCGAACATGTTCCTCGGCCGCGAGCTGCGCCGCCCGGGCATCCTGGGCAGCGCCTTCCGCATGCTCGACAAGAAGCGCATGCGCCAGGAGGCCGCCGAGCACATGGCGGATCTGAAGATCGGCCTGCGCTCGCTGACCCAGGCCGTCGAGACCCTCTCCGGCGGACAGCGCCAGGCCGTCGCGGTGGCCCGCGCGGTCGCCTGGGCCCGCAGCGTCGTCGTCATGGACGAGCCCACCGCCGCCCTCGGCGTCAAGGAGTCCGGCCAGGTCCTCGACCTGATCCGCCGGGTCCGCGACAAGGGCATGCCGGTCGTCCTGATCAGCCACAACATGCCGCACGTCTTCGAGATCGCCGACCGGATCCACGTCCACCGGCTGGGCCGGCGCGCTGCCGTGATCAAGCCGTCCGACTACTCCATGGCGGAGGTCGTGGCCATCATGACGGGCGCCCTCACCGTCGACGAGGCCGGAGATACTGTCGTAGCGGATTCCGAGGCCGCGAAGGCCGCCGGAGTACAGGCCACCTGACAGCGCAACCCGCTCTCGCATGTTCCGGCCGAGGCCGCGGCCCGGAACCGGGAGCATCCAGGAGACGGTTTACTCCATGGCAGCGAGCCGCAGACCCACCTTGGCCGATGTCGCCCGGGAAGTGGGTGTCAGCGCCAAGACGGTCTCCCGAGTCCTCAACGAGGACGGGCCCGTCTCGGCCCGGACGCGGGAACACGTACTCGCCGCGGTCGCCAAGCTGGGCTTCCAGCCCAACCTCATGGCCCGCAACATCCGCGTCGGCGGTCCGGACACGACCATAGGGCTGGTCGTTCCCGACCTGGCCAACCCCTTCTTCGGAGCCGTGGCCCGCGGTATCGAGGACACGGTCCGGGACCGCGGACTGACGCTGCTCATGGGGTCGTCCGCGGACGACCCCGAGCGCGAGCGCGCCCTGACGGCTCAGTTCCTCGCACGGCGCGTCAGCATCCTGATCGTCGTGCCGTCCGTCGGCGCCGACCACTCCGACCTCAAGTCGCACCGTACGGCGGGACTGCCCGTCGTCTTCCTCGACCGGCCGGGGGTCGGCCTGTCCACGGACAGCGTCGTCAGCTCCAACCGTGCGGGGGCCCAGGAGGGCGTCGCCCACCTGATCGCCCACGGGCACCGCCGCATCGGGTTCGTCGGCGACCTGCCGGTCAAGCTGTACACCCGCCGCGAGCGCCTCGCCGGATACCGGGCGGCCCTGCAGGAGGCCGACCTCCCCCACGACCGCTCGCTGGTCGCCAGCGCGCACGATCAGCAGGGGGCGGAGGCCGTGACGGCTCAACTCCTCGAACTGCCCGATCCCCCCACGGCCCTGTTCGCCGGGAACAACATCATGGCGTTCGGCATCGTCGCCGAACTCGCCCGCAGCAAGCGCAAACACGTCGCCGTCGTGGCCTTCGACGACGTGTCCCTCGCCGAAGCTTTGGAGCCGGCCCTCACGGTCGTCGCCCAGGACCCCGAGGAAATCGGCCGCAGCGCCGCGACCACCGCTCTGTCCCGCCTCGACGGCGACCGCTCCCGGGCCCGCACGATCACCGTGCCGACCCGGCTGGTCGTCCGAGGGTCGGGGGAACAACACGTCCGAGGCGGCGGTCGCTGACGGGCCGAAGCGCCTCTTGCGAGCGGTGCAGACCCGGGCGGAAGAGCAGTTGAGGGGCCGGCCGGCACCGGACCACCGGAAATGTGTGCAGGGCAGCTAATTCTGCGAGTTCGGGTACTGTACGGCCGTGGGAGAACGGGCGACCATCGGCGATGTCGCGGCCCGGGCCGGGGTGGGCGTCGGCACGGTTTCGCGCGTCCTGAACGACAGCCGGAACGTCAGCGAGGACACCCGCGAGCGGGTGCTGCGGGTGATCCGGGACCTGGACTACCGGCCCAACCGGCGCGCTCGCGCGCTGTCCACGGGACGCACCCAGAGCATCGCCGTCATCGCGCCCTTCGCCACCGAACCGTCCGTCGTCGAGCGGCTGCGCGGCATCTCGCACGTGCTGCACGGCAGCGACCATGACCTCACTCTGCTCGACGTGGCCTCGCCGGACCAGCGTGATCAGCAGTACCGGGCGGTGACGGCCGGGGACCGCTTCGACGGGCTGCTGGCGATCTCGCTCGCGCCCACCGACGACGAAGCGGAGCAGCTGACACGGGCCGGTCTGCCCACGGTGCTGCTGGACTGTGAGCACCCGGACCTTCCACGCGTGGTGATCGACGACGTGCGCGGCGGCATGCTGGCGACGCGTCATCTGCTGCAACTCGGCCATCGTCGGATCGCGTTCATGGGCGATGTCGCCGACGATCGTTTCCGTTTCAGCGCGAGCGCCCGTCGGCGCGAGGGCTGCGAGCTGGCGCTCAAGGCGTACGGCCTCACGCTGGAGGAGCCGTACGTCCGCGTCGGACCGCACGGCCGCGCGGTGGCGCACCGCCTCACCGACGAGTTGCTGGCCCGTCCGGAGCCCCCGAGCGCGATCGTCACCGCATCCGACACCCGGGCGCTCGGGGTGATCGAAGCGGCGAGCTCGGCGGGCGTGCGAGTCCCCCGGGAACTGTCCGTGGTCGGCTTCGACGACCTCGACGTGGCGGCCTACGTCGGGCTGACCACAGTACGCCAGCCCCTGCGCACCAGCGGCGGGATCGCCGCGCGTCTGCTGCTGGAACGCATCGGCCGGCCCCTCGGCGAGCCCGTCGAGCAGATGCTGGAACTGGAGCTCGTGCGCCGGCACACGACGGCCGCCGCTGGAGCCTGACCCACGCTGCGCCGACCACGTTGGATCGGCTTCCATTAACTTCCATGGCGCGACCTCGACCGCCCCTCGTACGTAAATTTTCACCTCACGAGTTCACTGCGTTTTACGCCAACTGAGGTACCGTCAGCGATGGAACCGGCTCCACAGCTTCCATTCGTTCCCTCTTCCCCCCAAGGGTGACGTATGTACAGAGCAAGACGAGCGGTGCTCCGGCTGGCGACGGGTCTGGCAGCCTTCGCGACGCTGAGCGGCATCATCACTCCCGCTTCCGCCTCCCCCCACGACGCGTCCCGGACGGGCGCACGGCAGTACACCGCCGACGACGACCACACAGCCGTCTGGTCCCGCGCGGACGCCCTGAAACTCAAGCAGGACAGGACCAACACCGCCCCTCGCGTGTCACCCGACTTCCCGGTGATGACCGACAAGGTGTGGGTGTGGGACACCTGGCCGCTCACCAAGCTCAGCACGCAGACCGCCACCTACAAGGGCTGGCACGTCATCTTCTCGCTGACGGCTCCCCGCTCGGTGCCTTTCGGCGACCGCCACTGGTACGCGAAGATCGGCTACTTCTACTCGCGTGACGCCAAGAGCTGGAAGTACGGCGGCGACCTGTTCCCGGCCGGCACCTCGTTCGGCTCACGTGAGTGGGCCGGCTCGACGGCGCTCATCGGCGACAAGGTGCAGTCCTTCTACACCGCCTCCGGGCGCGACAACGGCGGGGTCGACCCCAGCGACGCGCTGCAGCGCCTGGCGCAGGCGACCGGAAAGATCCACGCGGACAAGAACCGCGTGTGGTTCTCCGGCTTCCGGGACCACCGCATCATCGCCGAGGCCGACGGCAAGATGTACCAGACCCTCGAACAGTCGCAACAAGGCCCGATCATCTACGCCTTCCGCGACCCGTACGTCTTCCGCGACCCCCGGGACCGCAAGGTCCACCTGCTGTTCGAGGGCAACACGGGCGGCACCGCGGGCTCGTACCAGTGCACCGAGCGCGACCTGGGTGAACTCCCGGCCGGCCACGAGGTGCCGGCGGACTCGAAGTACTACACGGGCAACATCGGGCTGGCCACGGCCGACGGCGACAGCATGGAGAACTGGAAGCTCCAGCCCCCGCTGCTCTCGGCCAACTGCGTGAACCAGCAGACCGAACGGCCGCACCTGATCATCCGCGGCGGAAAGTACTACCTGTTCACGATCAGCCACAAGTTCACGTTCGCGCCGGGGCTGAGCGGCTGGGACGGCCTCTACGGGTTCGTGGGCCCGGGGCTGCGCAGCGACTACCGGCCGCTCAACGGCAGCGCGCTGGTCCTGGGCAACCCCGAGGACGCCCCGACACAGCAGTACTCGCACTACGTGATGCCCAACGGGCTGGTGGAGAGCTTCATCGACACGGTCCCGACCGCCGACGGCGGGACCCGCTTCGGTGGCACCCTCGCCCGCACGCTCGTGCTGTCCCTGAAGGACGACAGGACGAGGCTGGCCGGTCAGTTGGACTACGGCTTCATTCCGTAGACCGCCCTGAGCGGGTCGGGGGCGGCTGGTTCGATCAGCCGCCCCCGTCCGCCGTGGTGGGCGGAAAAACACTTTGAGCGCGGCGGTGGCCCGCTGCTACGGTCCCGGTCGGACCGTGAAAGCGACGTAGGAGGTGAGCCCCGTGAACGCAGTTACCCGTGGGTGCTCCCTCGATCCGTCACGGTCCGGCGGCTGACGTTCGGTGTCGCCAGGAGCGCCTGAGACCGAGGCACTCCTGGAAGGGAGACTCCGATGGACACAAAGCCTTTCGCATCCGGCCTGAGCGAGAACGCGGTGACGATCACGCGCGTCGCGTACAGGCAATGGCACGCGCTGGACGACGACCTGGTGGTCGGCCGCGGCCATGCGCACCACCGCCCCGACGGCCGCTTGTTCGTCAGCATCGACGCCTGGCATGACATCGCCTTCGACCGGCTCGCCGAGGTGATGGTGGCAAAACTGCCGGCGCCGCTGTACACGGTGGTCGACGAAGCGGACGTCGAGCTGACGGCCGGCTGGCGACGCGCCGGTTTCACGGTCCGGCGCCGCGAGTGGGAGTACGCCGTATCGACCGACCCGAGGGCCACAGGGCTCGAAGGGGTCCTGCCGCCTTCGGGCGTGACGATCGTGCCCGCCGGTCAGGCGGACGAGGGTCTGCTGCGCGAGGTGGACCGTGCGATCCGGCACGAGGTCGAGGCGACGGTCGGGTGGTGGCAGTCGATGCCCGCGGAGGTGCTGCCCCACACCGAGGGCGACACCGTCGTCGACCCGACGAAGTACGCGGTGGCCGCGGCGCCCGGCCGCTACCTGGGGCTGATCCGGGTGGTGACGGCGATCCGGCCGCGCATCGGCCTGGTCGCGGTCCGGGCAGGCGAGCAGCGCCGCGGCATCGGGCGAGCCCTGCTGGCCCATGCGCTGCTGACGGCGCACCGCTCCGGGTTCACCACGGCCTGGACCGAGGTCCACGAGTCCAACCACGCGGCCACGGCGCTGTTCGAGAGCGTCGGCGCCCGGCCGATGAGCAGCAACCTGGAGCTGGTCCGATGACGAAGAACAAGAACGTCATCGAGGTCGAGGGCAGGGTCGTCGAATGCCTGCGCAGCGCCATGTTCACCGTGGAGCTGGAGAACGGCCACCAGGTGCTCGCGCACATCAGCGGGAAGATCCGCAAGAACTACATCAAGATCTTGCCGGAGGACCGGGTACTGGTGGAACTCCCGCCGTACGACCTGACGCGCGGGCGGATCGTGTTCCGGTTCCGGAACTAGCGGCGGGCGGCGATTTCCGCCGTTGCCGTAGCCGTAGCCGCTGCCGCAGTCATGGCGGTGGCCGTAGCCGTAGCGCCAGCGGCAGCGGCAGCGGCAGCAGCTGATCTCGGGGTCCCGGTCGCGGTGTTCATGTGACCGGGGCCCCGGCCGTGTCCGGCTGTGCCGGTCTGCGAGGCGTGGGTCAGAACCAGTGCAGGCAGTGCGGGGAGCGCTCGGCCCGAAAGAGTGTGTCGGCGAGGGCGGCCGCGTCCGGGTGGTGGGCCAGGATGTGTCCGGCGCGCACGAGCGTGCTCGGGGCGGTGCCGCCGAGGTAGACCGAGCCAAGGTCGCGGATGTCGAGGGAGAGGTCGGGCTTGCGGTCCGTCGGGGCGCAGTCGGCCTTGCCGTTCCGGACGGTCAGCAGGTAGCGGTCGCGTTCGCCGAGGAACGGGTCGTGGACGTCGAGGACGAGCTCGCCGTCCGTGAACCAGCCGCGCGCGGTCAGCGCACGCGGGACGTCCAGCAGCCGCACCCAGAGCCAGTCCATGTCGCCGCTCACCTGGCCGGCGCGGAAGTCCGCGAGCTGCCGCCGCAGCGGGTGTTCGGGCTGGAGGTGCTTGAACACGACCTGGGACACCAGGTCGTGTGCGAGGGCGAACCGGGCCAGGGCCGTGAAGACCGCGTCGTCGGTGGCGATGGTCTCGTCGACCGTCAGGGTGCCGGACTCGATCGAGTAGCTGGCGTACCCGTCCGGGAGTCCGTCTGCGTCCCGGTGAACAGCGATGTAGCGCGGCTCCCGCGAGATCGGGGGCTGCCCCGCCCGCAGGGCCCACCAGCGGTGCGGCCGGGAGAGCGCGCCGGGTTGGGCGCGGCGATACCGGTCGTAGACCTCCTCCAGAATCCCGCCGCACTCGGACCGGCGCAGCACCTCGACCGAGCCGTTGTCCGGTCCGTCGACCGGGCCGCTGCCCGGGCCGTCGTCCGAGCCGCTGCCCGGGTCGTGGCGGGAGGCGTCGCCCGAGCCGTGGCCCGGGCCATTGCCCGAGCCGTCGCCCGAACCGGGCGTCGGCCCGTCGGCCAGTTCGCGTGCCCGGGGCGTCGCGAGGGCTGCCTCGTGACGCGGCACCTTCAGCTGCGCCGTGTAGGTCGCCGGTCCGTAGCCGAACCTGCCGTAGATCGAGGCTTCGGAGGCCAGCAGCACGGACAGGAGCTCCCCGCGGGCCCGCAGCTCGGCGAGCTGATACCGCATCATCGCGGTGAGCACGCCCTGGCGCCGGTGCGAAGGCAGGACGCCGACGGCGGTCACCCCGGGGGCCGGGACGAGGGTCTCGCCGGGCAGGGTGAGCTCGAAGGAGTGCGTGGCGGCGGTGCCGACGGGTCGGCCGTCCGCCGTCAGGGCGAGTAGGCAGCGGTCCGTTTCGAGCGCCGACCACCAAAGCCCGCCGCCCTCGACCGGGGTCTGCGGGAAGTGCCCGAACGCGGCATGAACGGTGTCGACGAAGACGTCGAGATCCTTGTCGGTCGTGGGACGGATCTCCATCGTTGCCGCGGCCTCCTCGGGATACGTCCACCACGACCACTCGTGGTGTCCGGTAGCCACAGTGCAGCGTTGCCCCCTGGCCTGGGCAAGCGAATTACCGGTAGGACCGGCCCGGTTGAGTGGTGCCGGCGGCTCGTGGAGGCGGCACTGGGAGCGGTGCTCGGCATCGGGGCGACACCTGCGGTGGCGACGGACCGTCAGGGACAACAGGCTGCTGGACCGTCGAGCCATGTACGCGGACTGCCTGGTGACTCTTCGCAGGCGCACTCACTGCGTCGGATACGCGAGGAACTCGCCTGATTCCATGTGACCTTTCCCTGGAGCTCGTAACAGGATCCTGTTGAGGTGCCCTGGCCGGGCGTGACAGGTGGGCTGGTGCAACCGCTCGCGGCCCCTTCCGCATCTGCTTCACCGGGCAGAATTCCGCTGAGTGCCCTGCCCGGTCCCGATCCCACCGCATGAACCAGGCATCATGATCCGGGCTCCCCGGCGTGCTTGGCCCACTGCGGGAAGCACGGAGAGCTCTACTCCGGCAGCCAATGCCCGGGTGAAGGACGGAGGCAGATCATGCAAGCAGACGGGGATTCGCTGGACTGGGCGAGGGCTTGGCTATGCGCGACCTTCACCCGCGCTCTCGGCCCCGAGGAGGTGTTCGCCCGGTACGGGGCCGACCCGAACCAGGCACGTCTGCTCGACTGGGACACGGCCTCGGACTTGGTCTCGGGCGAATCAGGTGACGGGACGGTCTCGCTGCTGCGGGCCGGCAGGATCGGTGAATGGGCCTTCTGCGTCGAGGAGGACGGTGGCATCGGCTTCGGGGAAGAATTGCTCGCGGAGTTGTCTCGGGGAACTGAGACGTACAGCGTGGCGACTACCGAAGGAATCGACGTCTTCCAGTACTGGCGCGACGGAGAGTGTGTCGAGTACTTCGAGCCCGGGATGCAGCACAGCCGGTCCGAACCGTTCGGCCCCTGGTGGGATCGGGTGGAGGAGGCGCTCGCCGCACACGGAGGCGAGGGCGCCGGGATGGCTCCAGTGGTGGCCCTCGTACTCGAGCACCTCGGCATCACCCTGGACGACGCAGCGCTCGCCGGGCCCTGGCCCAGCCTGACGCTCGCCGAGGACGACGCGCCAGCGGCATCGCTGGGCGATACCTACGCGGGCGAGGGACCGGTTCCGCCCGGGACCGTCCTGTATTTCGGCCCGCCGAACGGACTGTCCTGAAGGGCATGTCGCCCTCGCCGTCCTACGTCGGCTGTGCGGTATGTCATAAGATTTGCCCAGAATTTCTACACGTGGGCAATGGGCACCTACCGAAAAGCATTCGCAGCGGCTCGTCCCGCCCGGTACGGTCACGAGCGCGTTCCCGCTGCGGGCTGCTCGATGGCTCCGCGCGTGATGCCCCCGGCTGTTCCGACACTGAGAGTGGGTTTCGTCCATGGCATGTCGTATCAGTGAGCTCGTGCTCGGCTGCCGCGACCCCGAGGTGCTGGCACGATTCTGGTGCGAGGTCCTGGACTTCGTCGTACTCGACCGCGAGGAGGACGGCACTCTCGAGATCGGCCCGCGCGAAGGGTTCGGCGGCCCGCAGCCGACGATCATCCTCAGCCGCAGGGACGAGCCGGAGCCCGGGAAGTCCCGGCTGCACATCGACGTCAACGCCACCGACCGCGATCAGGACGCCGAGCTCGAACGCCTCCTGAAGCTCGGGGCGCGCCCGGCCGACATCGGCCAGACCGGCGAGGAGCAGTGGCACGTTCTCATGGACCCCGAGGGCAATGAGTTCTGCCTCCTCAAGGCCCGCCTCAACCCGCTGTGACGACACCGGACCCCGGGCAGCGGCCTGGCACAGCACCTGAGGACCAAGAAGTGCTGCCGGAAGCGCCCGACGCCATCTGGGTTCTGGAGGGGTTCAGCAAGGCGGACGACACCTTGCGTACGGAGCACCCCATCAGCCGTGAACAGCTCCTGCTGTTGCGAGAGGTGATCAAGCCGGATGCCGACGATCCCTGGATGATCTACTGCTACCGCGTGCCCGTCGAGGTGTGGCCGGAGGTGGACGCGATCCTCCAGTGCGGTCCGCCCAATCCCGAGCTGGACTACCTGACGGGGGCCTACGCGGCTGAGTGAGCCGAGCCGGAGGCGCGCGCATCCCGGTCGCCTGACCGTGCCGGGCCAACCCGGCGTGGGCGGCACCTACCCCCGCAGCGCCAGGTGGTACGACGAGGCCCACAGCACCAGCGCGCTGCCCAGGCCCACCACGACCCGCACGGTCTCGCTCGCGAGACCGGCCGCGACGAGGACGAACCCGGTGACCGCGACGGCCGTCAGCAGTGACGCCGTCCACCGGTACTGCCACTGGTCGTACAGACGGGCGAGCGGGAAGAAGTGCAGGCCCACGACGAGGGCGATGCCCGCGGGGACGACCTCGGGCCGGCCTGCGGCGTTGGACGCGGCGATGACGGCGAAGACGGCCACCAGCTCGACGGTGTTGACGATGCCGACGCCGCGCGCCCAGTGGGCGGGCAGGTTCACCGTCCGGGGCGAGGGCGTGGCGCCCTTGCGATACCCCAGGTGGATCGCCGCCGCGGTGAGCAGCAGCGCCGCCACTTCGATGCAGAGCGGCACGACGTCCGTCGCCGAGCCGGTCCCGGAGGCCGCCGCCGCGGCCCACAGCAGGGCGAACACGGAGAGCACCAGCACGCCTCGGCGGCGCAGAACGCGGGTGAGGGCGAGGCACTCGGCGTCCTTCTCGGACGGAGTGGCGGGTGTGGCGGCGGACGTTGATGTCACTCGCGGAGAGTACATCGGCCGGCCTGCGACATTCTCGCGAAATGCGATGAGGCCGGATTTCGCCGGTCCGGCGGGTGACATGACCGGGGTTTGATCCGGAAGCACTCCGAAACATTCGAGTAGAGGAACCCTGAATTCCGCACGCCCCGATGACTTCACATCGCACGGAATTCACCTCTCCGCACCGCCAACTCCCGTATGAGCAGCGAAAATACGCGACGGCCCACCCTCACACCATCCCGAACATTTCGCAGACACAGCCGAAACTATTGACAGTTGAGAGGGCCCGGCCAACACTCCCCGATTGACAGAGCTCCCCCGTCGACCCACCCCACTCGGACGAGGAGGAAGCACCCCCATGAAGAAGTCACCGAGCCGCTTCCGGCTGCTCATCAGCAGCACCTGCACCATGCTGCTGGTCGCGGCCGCGGCGCTCACCATGCCGGGCACCGCGCACGCCGACACCGTCGTCACCACGAACCAGACGGGCACCAACAACGGCTACCACTACTCGTTCTGGACGGACGCACCCGGCACGGTCTCCATGACCCTGTCCTCCGGCGGCAGTTACAGCACCTCATGGCGCAACACCGGGAACTTCGTCGCGGGCAAGGGCTGGAGCACCGGGGCCCGCCGGACCGTGACGTACTCGGGCACGTTCAACCCGTCCGGCAACGCCTACCTGACCCTGTACGGCTGGACGGCGAACCCGCTCGTCGAGTACTACATCGTCGACAACTGGGGCACCTACCGGCCCACCGGCACCTACAAGGGCACCGTCACCAGCGACGGCGGTACGTACGACATCTACAAGACGACGCGGTACAACGCCCCGTCCGTCGAGGGTGTACGCACCTTCGACCAGTACTGGAGCGTGCGGCAGTCGAAGCGGACGGGCGGCACCATCACGGCCGGCAACCACTTCGACGCGTGGGCCCGGGCCGGGATGCCCCTGGGCAACTTCAAGTACTACATGATCATGGCGACCGAGGGTTACCGGAGCAGCGGCAACTCCAGCATCAGGGTGGGGTCGTGAGGAGGAGGCCTGTGCCGACCGTTCTCGCGACGGTGGCGGCCGCGGCCCTTGCCGTCACGACCGCCACGACCATCACGACCGCCGCGGCCTCGACCGCCGCACCGTCGCCGGCCGCCGCCTGCACCGGCTACGTCGGGCTCACCTTCGACGACGGCCCCTCCGGCAACACGACGAAGCTGCTCGACGCGCTCCGCCGAAGCGGGCTGCGGGCCACGATGTTCAACGCGGGCCAGTCCGCGGCGGCCAACCCGTCCCTGGTCCGGGCGCAGGTGGCCGCGGGCATGTGGGTCGCCAACCACAGCTACACACACCCGCACCTGACCCAGCTGAGCCAGGCGCAGATCGACTCCGAGATCTCCCGTACCCAGCAGGCCATCGCGGGCGCGGGGGGCGGCACGCCGAAGTTGTTCCGCCCGCCGTACGGCGAGACCAACGCGACGGTGAGGTCGGTCGCGGCCCGGTACGGCCTGACGGAGGTCCTCTGGCAGGCCGACTCACAGGACTGGAACGGCGCGAGCACCGAGGCGATCGTCCAGTCCGCCGCCCGGCTCACCAACGGCCAGATCATCCTGATGCACGACGGGCCCGCCAACACCCTCGCGGCCATCCCCCGCATCGCCCAGAACCTGGCGTCCCGGGGCCTGTGCGCGGGAACGATCTCCCCACAGACGGGCCGCGCGGTGGCCCCGACGTGAGCGCAGGGCGCGACGGAACCCGACGCCTTCTCGCCACAGAGCGGTCCAGAGGGGGCTAGAGGGGGCTAGAGGGGCTGCCCGGCGGCAGCCCCTCCACCACCGCTCGCCGCATGCCGCTCCGACGCCACCCTGAGCAGGATCTCGCGCAGCGCCTCCCGCGTGCTTCCTCGGGTCTTGACGGCATGGCAGTTGGGGCAGAGGGCCACCATCTGGCTCGGGTGGTCGCGGCCGCCCCGGGTGAGGTCGACGACGTGGTCGACTTCCAGGATCGGGTGGTCGTCGTCGGTCACATCGGCCGGCTGGCCCGTGCATTCGGGGTTCTCGCAGCGGCCCCCGCTGCGGCTCAGAACCAGATAGCGGGCGGTGCGGGAGCGGACCGGGCGGTGGGTGGTGCCGGTGCGGCGGCGGCCGTGGGTCTGTGCTTCGCGTTCCTCGACGAACGTGCAGCCGCGTTCGTACTCGGCAGCGGTGAGGAGCCATCGCTCCGGTGCGCGGACGGCCCCGGTGCGCGGTTCGGCCGGGTCGAGGCCGTCCAGGCCCACTTCGGTGAGGAGCGGGGCTGCGTCGAGGTCCTCGAAGAAGGTGCCCACGAGCTGGTCGAGGACGGCCAGGCGCGTCACGGTGGAGTGTTGGAACAGGTCGTACACGGGCTCGGCGAGGCCGCCGAGGGGTTGATTCGTGGCGAACCAGCGCTTCACCCGCGCGTCCCCGTGGGCGGTGGTCACCGGGTCGGTGTACTCGCGCAACTCCCATATGCCATCCCGGTGGAGGGACGCGATCGGGTAGTCCGGGCGGGGCCGTTCGCCCCTCAGCCCGTGCCTGCGCAGCAGCAGCTTGAGGGCTGCCTCGGTCTCGGTCCAGGGAAGGAGCCGGGGCTCGCCCCGCAGTGCTCGCCCCATGGCCCACAGCAGCGCGATCGGCTTGTACAGGGCCAGGTGGCTCGCCGAGCGGTTCACCTGCAGGTGGGTGATGCGGTGGATCAGCTCGTCGTGGGCCGTCCCACCCGTCCCCGGTTCGTCGACGACGTCGTAGCCGAGCCGCTCGAGCCGGCGGGCGGCGTGATCCGCGCCGCCGGAGAAGCCCGGTGTGTCGGGGGTCAGGGGGAGTTCGCCCGGCAGGAAGCCGTGTGCCGCGCCTACGATCGCCTTGGAGTCGTACTCCCTGCCCTCGTGCACCAGCACGTAGCGACGTGCACGCCGGAACCCGTACGTCTTCAGGAAGGCGTCACGCCCGAGCCGGTCACACTCCTCGATCGCCTTCTCGATCTCGACGCGAGATATGTCCGAGAGTGCCATGGCGGAACCCTACGCGAGGGGGCTGACAGCGGGGGGCCTCGCCGAAGGCGTTGTCAGTGGCCGCGCAGCGGCAGCGCCGAACTCGCCGTTCCCCCGGACGCACTGGAATGCGGATGCGTGCGCTGGTGTGCGTCGTACTTGAGTACGCGGGCTCATGACGGGCCCGCGCTGGCCCCGGATCCTGGATGCATGACGAATCGGGGAATCGTGGCGGCCGGGGCCGCGCTTGTCGGTGGCGTGCCTGTGGCCGCTTGGGGGCTGATGGGGCAGCAGAACTACGACGGGCTGCCGGCCAGTGAGCTCGACTACGCGTTCCAGCCGTGGGACATCGGGGACGGCGTGGCCGCGGTCGCCGGTGGGCTCGCGCTGGTGCTGGCGGTGGCCGGTGCGGCGGTGCTCGTGCGGGCCTCGCTGCGCGGGGCGATGGATCAGCGGTGGTGGGGCGTGGTCGGGCCGTTGGTGGCGCTCGGGCTCATGGCCGGTGTGGGGTGGCGGATCCTGACCGCGGGTGGCATCGGAGCGAACATCGGCGCCGGGCTTCTGATCATTTTCGGTACGCCGGTCGCCGCCGGGCTGCTGCTGTGGTCCCTGGCATGGTCGTTCTGGCTGGTCACCCAGCGCCACGGGCACGAGGGCGGGCTCGGTGGCGGAGACATGGGCGGTTTCGCCTCCCGCGGGGTGTAGCCGCGGGGGCGTGGCCGAAACACCACGGCGGTCCGGTGCGGGGAAGGGCAACAGCCCTGCCCCGCATGGAAGTTCCCCTAGGTTGGTGGGCCGGACCCCCTTCCCCACCCCCCAGGAGGCCCCGCCGTGTCCGACGACAGCCTGCGTGACCGCATCGACACCTCCAAGCCGCACTCGGCGCGCTTCTGGAACTACTTCGTCGGTGGCAAGGACAACTACGAGGTCGACCGCGAGATCGGCGACCAGATCAAGTCGATCTTCCCGGGGCTCGTCGACGTGGCGGTCACGAGCCGCCGGTTCCTGGGGCGGGCCGTCACGCATCTGGCCGGTGAGCAGGGCGTACGGCAGTTCCTGGACGTCGGTACGGGGTTGCCCACCGCCGACAACACGCATGAGGTCGCGCAGCGCGTGGCGCCGGACGCCCGGATCGTCTACGTCGACAACGACCCGATCGTGCTGGCCCATGCCAACGCGCTGCTCACCAGCACCCCCGAGGGCAGGACCGCGTATCTGGACGCCGACCTGTACGACCCGGAGGCCGTCCTGAAGGCCGCCGCCGGCACGCTGGATCTCTCGCGGCCGGTCGGGCTGATGATCCTCAACACGCTCGGTCATGTCGCCGACTACGAGCGGGCGCGTGAGCTGGTGCGGCAGCTGATGGCCGGGTTGCCGGCCGGGAGCCACCTGGTGATCAGCGACAGCACCGCGACCAGTGAGGGCATGATCGCCGCGTCGGAGGCGTACAACGCGAGTGGGGCGGTGCCGTACTACGTCCGGCCGGTCGCCGAGATCGCCGGGTTCTTCGACGGGCTGGAGCTGGTGGAGCCGGGGGTGGTGAGGGTTCCCGAGTGGCGGCCGGAGGGTTCCGGGGAGGCCGGTGCGGGGTCCGGGGCCGCCGCCGTGGATGCGTACTGCGGGGTCGGGCGCAAGCCCTAGGGAGCCGCCGTCGTCGTGTGCCGCGCCGTGGGGGCCGGTCGCGCAGTTCCCCGCGCCCCTGGGTGGGGCCGGTCCCGTGCGTCGAGCGGCCCTGGACGGTCGATCCAGCCGCTCGGGCCCGTCGCGCAGTTCCCCGCGCCACCGGGGTGGGACCGGTCCTCGTCCGTCACCCCCTCACAGCGCGATGGCCCGCCCACCACCGGACGGCCGGCGGTCGACACACCCCACCTCGTCGCCCACGTCCGAGAGCCGACGACTAGTGTTCGGCGGCATGCGCGATGGGGAGGGCAGTCATGGCTGAGAACCCGATCGACCTGATCCGCCTGGAGGGGGAGGGCAACAGCGTCGTTCTCCGGATCGCAGGTCGGGAGGAGCGGAAGGGGCCCGCCGAGGCCGATGTCCTGGTCGGGGAGTTCCTGGTCGATACGCCTTTCGTCCGTGGCGCCCTCAAGACCTGGATCCTTCCCGAGGACCTGCGGCAGTGGCAGCAGGCCCTGGACTCGCTCGACGCGGGTCGGGACATCGCCTGGCGTGCGGGGCAACGCGCTCCGTGGCTGTTCATCGACCTCGCTGACGACGACGACCGGTGCCAGGTCACGATCAAGGACCACGCGATGTCCCTGACGACGGTGACGGTCACCGTCCCCCTGGTCGATGCCTGGTTCGACGACGCATACCGACGCCTCGACCTGGTCTGGGAGACCTGGCCCACAGCGGTCTGACCTGTTCCCGTCCGTCACCCGTCCGGGTCCGTCATCCCGGTCGGCCTCCTCCCCCACGCGATAATCAGGGCATGTCCGCCCCTCTCCCCGTTCCCGAGCCTGTCGGTCGGCTGCTTGGTGATCTTTTGGCCGTGGGTGAGGGCTACTCCCTCCTGCTCGCCGGGAGCTACGCGGTGCTGGCGCACGGGCTGGTTCAGCGGGCCGGGCGGGATGTGGAGGTGGCCACCGAGCACCCGGCCGCTACGGAGGTCATCGCGGACGCCGTCCGGGCCGGGCTGGTCGGACGCGGCTGGCTCGTGCAGACCCTGGAGGCCGGGCCGCTGTCCGCGCAGTTCCTCGTGACCGACGCGCCGAGCGGCGCGGAGTGCGAGGTCGCCCTGCGCAAAGAGGTGCTGTGGCGCCCGCCCCTGGCGACGGAGCTCGGGCCGGCGCTCGCCCTCGACGACCTCGTCGGCACCCGGGTGCGGGACCTGGCCGACCGAGGACTCGCGCGCGACCTGGTCGACGTGCACGCCGCCTCGGCCCGCTGGAGTCACCCCGAACTCGAGGAGCTGGGCCGCCGCCACGCTCCCGACGCGTTCGACCTCACCGACCTCCAGGCCCGGCTGACCGGCACGGACTGGCTCGACGACCGGGCCTTCACCGCCCACGGCGTCGACGCCGCCTCCGTCGCCGGGCTGCGCCGCTGGGCTCAGGAGTGGGCCGACGACATCGCCGAACGCCTCATCGAGGGCGAGGCCCCGGACGAGGAGTGACCCACAGCCCCGCACGGCGACCTACCGGTCGGTACCCTGAACCGATGGGGAACGGGGCAGCCGGGCAGGTGGGGGTCGTCGCCGCGCTGGTGCGCACGGCGTTCCTGGTCGACGGTGTGTACGCGGAGGCCGGCCGGGCCTACGGACTGACGCCGCAGCAGGGGCAGTTGCTGTGCGTGCTGCTGGCCCAGCCGTACGGGATGAGCGAGTTGGGCGAGACGCTCGGGCTGGCGAAGTCGAGTCTGACCGGGCTGGTGGACCGGACGGTACGGCGAGGTCTGGTACGGCGGGAGGCCGACCCGCGCGACGGACGGGCCGTGCGGGTGGGGCTGACGGACGAAGGCGCCGCGCTCGCCGGGAAGTTCTACGCCGAGACCTGCCGTCGTGTGGAGGCCCTGCCGTCCGGGCTGAGCCGCGTCGAGCGGGACCGACTGGCCGTCCTGCTGTCACGGGTCGTGGTGGACAACGAGGTCCCCGAGGTGTTCGCGGAGGTCACGAAGGTCCCGTTCTCCGGCGTCGACTAGTGGTGCCGCCACCGAGGTTCGCCGGGTCGGTGGGTCGCTTCGTCTGTCTGAGGGCGAGCCGTGCAGGTTCTTCTTCTGCGTGGCGTTGTCGTCCTGAGGAAAAAGAGATTGCCTCGGGCGCAGGGCTCACGTTGGCTGGGCAGCATGGCTGAACTGCGTACCGATCGCCTCACTCTCCGTCGATGGCGGGACTCCGACCTTGAACCGTGGGCGGCGATGAATGCCGATCCCGAGGTCCGGGAGCACCTGGGCGACCTGCTCACCCGCGAACAGTGTGATGCCTCCGTGGCCCAGTTCCAGGCCGAGTTCGACCGGCGAGGCTACGGCTGGTGGGCGGTCGAGGCGCGGGGCACGGGCGAGTTCATCGGCTTCGCGGGCTTGGACCAGGTGGATGACGGCATGCCGTTCACGGGGGTGGAGATCGGCTGGAGGCTCGCCCGCCCGGCCTGGGGCCAGGGCTACGCCACCGAGGCCGCACTCACAGTCCTGGCCCATGGCTTCGACACTCTTGGGCTTTCCGAGATCCTTGCTGTGACAACGGCCGCCAACCTCCGTTCGCAGGCGGTGATGCGACGGATCGGCATGACCCGGGACCCGGTCGACGACTTCGACGACCCCACCGCGCCCGAAGGGCCACTGCGTCCGAACGTGCTGTACCGCATCGCCCGTGGTGCGAGGATCTGACGTCGCCCCGCGTCCGGCCGCCAGGACCACCGGCACGGCGAACCTGTGCGGTCACAGCGCTAGCGGATCCCGTCGCCGGCCGACCGGCAAACCCCCACCGTCCTGGGCTCCTCCCGCCTCCCCGCGCTCATCAGCAGCAACGTCACCCCCGTCGATCCCACAGCCATCACCGTCATCGCCGTGGCCGGGGAGGTCAGTTGGGCCACCGACCCGGCGAGCGCCGCCGCCACCCCCTGCATCGTGAGCATCCCCGCCGAGTGCAGCCCCAGGGCGTGCCCCGTGAGCCCGTCGGGGGTGAGGGCCACCAGTCGCTCCTGTTGCACGAGGCTCGCGCCGAACCCCACGGAGGCAAGCGTGACCGCGGCCGCAGCGAGCGGTAGCGCCGGGTGCAGGAGGAACGGCACGTACGGGACGGCCAGGAGCAGCAGGAGCGGGAAGCCCAGACGGTGGCGAAGGCGCTGTGGGAGCACGCGGCCGACCAGCACGTCCCCGGCGAGCATGCCGAGCGCGGCGCAGGCGAAGAGGGTGCCGGCGGAGTCGGGGGCGTAGGAGACGTAGAGGGATTCGCAGCCGACGACCAGGCCGTTGGGGATCCACAGGGCCAGATAGACCTGCCGGCGGGGCGGGGAGGACCAGAGCAGTGCGTTGGCGCGCCAGGTCGCCGACACCGAGGGGCGGCCCGTCGTGCGGGGCGGGCGGCGGGTCAGGCCGAGCCGGACGACGACGGCCGCCACGACGTACAGGGCGGCCGCCGCCAGCAGGGACAGCCGTGGGGACAGCAGGGCCACGAGGGCGCCGCCGGTCGCGTAGCCGGCGATCTGCATGAGGCCGCTCATCATGTTGAACACCGAGCGGCCGAGCAGATAGCCGTCCTTGGAGAGGATCTCGTTGAGCAGGCCCCAGCGCACTCCCCCGCCCACGGACTTCACCAGCCCCTGGGCCAGGACGATCGCGAAGAGCGCCCAGAGGGGCATGCCGGGCAGGGCCAGGGCGGCGGTGGCCGCGGCGAAGAGGAGGGGCATGGCCGTCAGGGCCGCGCGCGGGGGCAGCCGGTCGGCGGCGGAGAGCAGGAAGGCCGCGCCCAGCACCTGCACCAGCGACGAGCCGAACATGCTCACCGCGGACAGCAGCGGCGACTCGGTCGCCCGGTAGACGAGGGTGCCCAGGGCGAGTCCGCCCATCGTCTGGGCGACCGTCTGCGCCGAAGCGGCCAGGAAGAACGGGCTGAACTCGGGTGTGCGGAACAGATCGCGGTAGCTGCGCATACGCGGAGTCTTCGACGCGCCTGTCGGCGTGGTTATTGTTTCGCGCAGACGCGAAACCTCACGGACGCGCTCGCGGAGCGGCTCGCGGAGGGGCTCACGGAGGGGCTCACGGACGTGCTCGCAGAGCGGGGGCACACGGACGCGCTCGCGGAGCGGGGGCACACGGACGCGCTCGCGGAGCGGGGGCTCGCGGAGGGGCTCACGGAGGGGGGCTCGCGGAGGGGCTCACGGAGGGGGCGGTCGATGGGCTGGTGGCAGATCAACGCCGACACCCTGGCGGGGAGCCGGTTCGTGATCTCGCCGTTCGCCGAGGCCTTCGCGAGTCTGCGGCTGCTGCACGCGGCCGAGGCGGCGCATCCCGGCGAGCGGCGGTGGCTCGACCCGCATCTGCCGGCGTATCGGAGGCGGCTGGCGGGTGACCCGGTGACGGCGCAGCTGATCCGCGCCGGGATCGGACGGGAGTGGACGGCCGACTTCCTCTCCCCCGCCCCGCGTGACGGGGAGACCTTCGAACAGGGGGTGGCGCGGGTGCGGGCGGCCGACCCGGACGCGGCCCGCACCGACCTCACCGTCTCCCTGCGCGGCCCGGTCCCGGCCCGGCTGCACCGGGGCGATCTCCCCCAGCGTGCCGCGGACCTTCTGACGTACGTCTGGACGACGGCCGTGCTGCCGTACTGGCCGCACCGCCGGCGCGTCCTCGAAGCCGATGTGGTCGCCCGGACCGCGCAGGTCAGCCGGGGTGGCTGGGCGAGTGCGCTGGACACGCTGCGGCCGGGGACGCAGTGGCTCGGGGAGAACCGGCTCCAGGTGAACGCGCGCGAGTACCCGCCGCGCGAGCTGTCCGGCGCCGAGCTGGTGTTCGTGCCCATCACGACACAGCGCATCGGCTGGGTGGCGTGGGAGGGCACGGAGCGGTACGCGCTGGTCTATCCGTGTGCCGGGGCGCTCGCCGACCCGGGCGGCAGGCCCGTGCCCGCGAGCCTCGGCGCACTGCTCGGCACCGCCCGCGCCGGGGTGCTGGTCCGGCTCGGCTCACCGCTGAGCACCAGCCAGCTGGTCGCCCTGACGGGGCAGGGCCTCGGCTCGGTGGGGCGGCATCTGCGGGTGCTGCTGGACGCCGGTCTCGTGGAGCGGCGGCGGGCGGGCCGGTCGGTGCTGTACTCGCGGACGGCGGCGGGGCAGGTGCTGGTGGAGGCCACCGAGGCCCGGAACCGGCCGGACATCCGGCGGAGCTAGGGTCTGCTCATGACGACTACCAACGGTTCCTCTCCCCTCGACGTCGAGATCGGTGCACTGCAGGGCGGTTCCGCCGACCTGTCCCAGTACGCGGGCAAGGCGGTGCTCGTGGTGAACGTCGCCTCCAAGTGCGGCCTGACCCCGCAGTACACGGCCCTCGAGAAGCTCCACGAGCAGTACGCGGCGCGCGGCTTCGCCGTCCTCGGCGTGCCCTGCAACCAGTTCCTCGGGCAGGAGCCCGGCAGCGCCGACGAGATCGCCGAGTTCTGCTCGGCGACCTACGGTGTGACCTTCCCGATGACCGAGAAGGTCGAGGTGAACGGCGAGGGACGGCACCCGCTGTACGACCGCCTGACCGGCTTCGCCGACGCCGAGGGCCACAGCGGGGACATCCGCTGGAACTTCGAGAAGTTCCTCATCGGCCGGGACGGCGGCGTCGTGGCCCGTTTCTCGCCGCAGACCGAGCCGGACTCGGCGGAGGTCGTGGCGGCGATCGAGGCCCAGCTGGCCTGAAGAGGGGCCGCGGCGCGTTGACCTTGCCCCTGGGGCAGGCCCGAGTGTCCTCGTCGTCGGGCGGAAGAGCTGCCCGGTGACGGAGGATGCCGTGGTGGACGGACCGGACAAGGACCTGGAACTGCTCACCATCGGGGCGTTCGCCGCGCGCGCCCGCCTGTCGGCGAAGGCCCTGCGGCTGTACGACCGGCTGGGCCTGCTGGCCCCGGCGCATGTCGACGAGGCCACCGGCTACCGCTACTACCGCGCCGGCCAGGTCGAACGGGCCCGGCTCGTGGCCATGCTGCGGCAGCTGGACATGCCGCTCGCCCGGATCGCCGAGGTGGTCGGGGCGGGCGACGGGCCCGCGGCGGCCGGGCTGCTCGGTGCCTACTGGGCGGACGTCGAGGCGCGGGTGGCGGGGCAGCGGACGCTCGCCGAGTACCTCCGTGGACGACTGTCGGGGAGGAGCTCCGAGATGTACGGGAAGTTCACGGTCGAGACGGTTCAGACGCCCGCCCAGGTGGTGATCTCCGAGAAGCGGCACACGCTGGTGGACGAGCTGCCGGCCTGGATCGGGGCGGCGCTGGGCCGGCTGGAGGAGGCTGCCCGGGAGTGCGGGGGCGTGGCCGGAGTGCCGTACGTCGCCTACCACGCTGAGGTCTCGATGGAGAGCGACGGTCCCGCCGAGGCGTGTGTTCCGGTGGCCGACGAGGCGGCGGCCCGGGCCTGGGCCAAGCGGCGGGGCCGGGCGTGGGAGACGGCGGTTCGGGTGGAGCCGGCCCGGCGGCTGGCGTACACCAGGATCACCAAGGCGCAGGTGGCGCACCCGCAGATCCTGGCCGCGTTCGAGGCGGTGGAGGAGTGGATGGCGGCGCGGGGGCTGACGGCGACCGGCCCCTGCCGGGAGCTGTACTTCGCCGACTGGGAGGCGTCGGGGCCCGGGGACCCGGTGTGTGACGTGGCGTTCCCCGTGAGCTGATCTCCCTCTCGGAGATCTCCGGGCACAAGCGGAGCCCTCTCGGCTAGGACGGCGATGCTGGTCGAGAGGGCTCTGTCGGTGGTGCTTGTGGTGCTGTCGATCGCGAGGTCAGGCCTTGACCGAGTCCACGAAGGCGTTCCACGCGTCGGCGGGAAACGCGAGCTTGGGGCCCTCGGGGACCTTGGTGTCACCGAGCTCCAGGGCCTCGTCGACGGTCGACCTGACCATCACGCAGGCGCCGTTGTTGTTGGTGTAGGAGGAGGTCGTCCACGTCTCCGTGGCGCCCAGACGAATTGCCATGTTCGCTCCGTTGCGAGTTGCGTTTACGCCAACCCGTGCTGGTGGTTGGCGTGATCGACGCTACTCGCCACCCTCCTCGTTCGGCGCAGGCATTCACTCGACCGGATGGCATATTCCAGGGGAGTCTTCCAGTCAGGCGTGTCAGGGGTGTAGCATCCCGCGCCTTGCCCGGCGGAAGATCATCCTCCGGCTCCGTCTCAGCGCGCGTACTCCTTCGCCACACGCTCGATGAGCTGCCGGGACTGGTCCACGTTCAGCGACTGGGCGCGCAGGTGCTCGTACATCACCGTGTACTTCTGCACGTCCAGCGGCTTCTCCAGGTACAGGTCGCTGGTGACGCCCTCGATGTAGACCACGCTCGAGTCGGCCGCGTCGGCGAACTCCAGGATCGAGTACTGGCCGTTGATGCCGGCGTGTGCGCCGACCTCGAACGGCAGGACCTGCACGGTGATGTGGGGCAGCTGCGACATCTCGATGAGGTGCTCCAGCTGTTCGCGCATCACCGGCCGGCTGCCGACGATCCGGTGCAGGGACGCCTCGTCCAGCACCACCCACAGCCGCAGCGGTTCGGTGTCGGCGGTGATCCGGCCCTGCCGGCGCAGCCGCACCTCGACGCGCTTGTCGTTGTCCGCCTCCGTCGCCTCGGGCGAACCGCCCCGGATGATGGCCTCGGCGTACGCACGGGTCTGCAACAGGCCGGTGATGATCTGGGGTTCGTAGACCCGCAGCGACTCGGCGTCCGTCTCCAGGCCGATGTAGACGCTGTAGGGGATGTCCCCGAAGGCGTGCCACCAGCCCTGCTGCCGGGAGTCCTTGGCCATCTGCATCAGCGAGTCGACGATGCGCTGGTCCTCGACCTCGTAGACCCCGCACAGGTCGCGCACGTCGCGCTGGCTGATGCTGCGCCGGCCGTTCTCCAGCCGGCTGATCTTCGACTGCGACACCAGCAGCCGCTCCGCCACCTCTTCGGCCGTCATGCCCTTGAGCTCGCGGAGCCTGCGGAGCTCCTGGCCCAGCCGGCGCCGCCTGACGGTGGGATTGACATTGGACGCCACGGGACGTGCACCTCCGGCTGCGTGCCTCTACTTTGCGTATCTGCTGCTGAGCAGACTGCCACCAAGGTGCTTACTACCGCTGGGAAACGGTGGATATGCGACGGGTACACGCCAGTTCGGGCACGGCACGCCGAGCGGGGCGAAGAGAGTGTGCGCTCTCTTCGCCCCGCTCGGACAGCGGCTCCCGTGACCGGGTTCGTGGGTCCCGTGGTGCGTGCCGGTCGTAGGTGTTGCGGGCGCGGCGCGCGGCTCAGTGGGCCACTGCGCGCGCCATGGTTCCGTGGCGCGGTTGCATCGGAACGCCTCGGGCGGGTTCCGTTGCGGGCCTGGTTCCGCCGGCGGCCTGACGGCCGGGCGGTGCCGGGCTGCGGCGCGGCTGGGCCGCGACGCCGTTCTGGACGTCCATCACCGCGTGCGCGACGAGACCGCCCATGGGGTCGTGCCGGATCAGGTCCCTGAGCCGGGAGCGAGAGGAACGTCCCTCGTTGCCCGGGTACAGGTGCTTGCCGAGGCCGACCGCGTGAGCGAGGGCGGCGAGTGCCGCGGTCCGCGGGTCCGGCGGTACGCCGGTGCGGATCGCGGAGTCCAGACGGGACCTGATCTCCCGGCTGATCTCGGTGTCCGTCGCCTGGTAGCGAGTCGTCGGCAGCACTCCGCACATCTGGCCCGCCACGGCATGCACCATGCCGCACCGCTCCAGATGCGAGAGGTAGGTCTGGCGCAGCCCCAGTCGCGGCCCGCCAATCCAGTTCACTGCCCGCACGGGAGCGCCACGCCTTCGCAGCAACTCCAACGCGCAGTCCAACGTTGGGTCTCCAGTCGGCCGTGGTGCCACCACGGCGATACGATCCCCGTCTGGGGCTATCCGTCCGGCCAGCGCCAGCTCTACTAGCTGTGCTCCGGCCAGACCGAGGTCGAGCGACTGCGGCTGTGCGGTGGTACCCGTGGTCGGGTCCAGCGCCAGCAACAGAAGCTCCTCCGGAAGTGTTCTGCGGCTCCTGCCCATCCATGCCTCCCCGCGTGGATGAAAGACAGGGTGACCCCTCTCACATTGGTCTGTCGAGGGTGCGTGACCGGTTCGTAGTGGAACCAGTAGGTATGTCGTTCTCGTCTACCGGATGAGTTTGGCCCGCACACAGGACACTGGTACATGGTTCGGACAGCGCCGGGCGGTGTCACGGGCGGCGGTTCACGGTTCGGTACGCGCACGCGGGGAGCAGCGGCGCGAGGAGGAGGCATCGGTGGCGGGCGAGTCCCCCGACAGGTCGAAGCAGCGCGAGTCGTCGGCACGAAAGACGTCGGGGAGCGCGAGTCCGGTTCCGGAGGCCAGGAGCGAAGCCGCCGACCCGCGGCTCGCGGTGGCCCGGGACGCGGAGAAGTCCTCGGCACGAGGCGGCGCCGATACGGCGACCCGCGTGCTGTCCACGCGGACGGCGGAGGAGCCGAAGAACTCCGAGCGGCCCGAGAGCGACTCGGACGCGGAGGGCGCCGGGAGCGGCTCGGACGCGGAGGGGGCCGGGAGCGGCTCGGACGCGGAGGGGGCCGGGAGCGACTCGGGAACCGAGGGCGCCGGGAGCGACTCGGGCACCGCGGACGCGGCGGCCGATGCCAAGCCGGGTGCGTCCGGCTCCGCCGGGGGATCCGGCGGCGGTGCCTCCTCCGACGGTGCGGGCAGTGACGGACGGCTGCGGGATGCCGTGGCCGCGTGGGTCGCGTCGGCGGACGGCGAGAAGGAGGCTGCCGCCGAGGGCGCCGACGAGGCTCCTGAGGCCGAGCGCGCGGAGAAGGCCGGGAAGCCCGAGGAGACCGACGCGGGCGCCCAGAAGGCCGGGAAGGCCGATGCCGACGCCCAGGGCGGGCAGGACGGGGCCGAGGGCGCCGTAGGGGACACGGACGCGTCCGTGGGCCCCGACACGGACGACGGGGACGGCACGGGCGCCGCACGGGCGGCGTCCGAGGGCTCCAAGGCCCCCCAGGACGACACCGACGAGCCCGAGGCGGACCGTTCCGCCACTGCGGACGACGGGGACGGCGCGGACGACGCAGACGACCCGGACACCGCAGAGGCGAACACGGACGAGCGGGCGACTGCGTCCACCGACGCCAAGACGAAGGCCTCCGAGGCCGAGTCGAAGGTGACCGACCGCGACGCCGGCACCGAGTCGAAGGCCTCCGACGGCGAGGCCAAGGGCGAGTCGAAGGTGACCGACGCCGAGGCCAAGGCCGAGTCGAAGGTGACCGACGGCGAAGCCAAGGCCGAGTCGAAGGTGACCGACCGCGACGCCGGCACCGAGTCGAAGGCCTCCGACGGCGAGGCCAAGGGCGAGTCGAAGGTGACCGACGCCGAGGCCAAGGCCGAGTCGAAGGTGACCGACGGCGAAGCCAAGGCCGAGTCGAAGGTGACCGACGGCGAAGCCAAGGCCGAGTCGAAGGTGACCGACGGCGACACGGACGCGCGGGAGGCCGACGGCGACGCCGACGCTGGCGAGCGGACCGGCGACAAGGACCGCGCCCCCGCTGACCCGCGCGTCTCCACCGACGCCAAGGCGGGCAAGCCCAGCACGGACACGACCCCGAAGACCGACACGACCCCGAAGACGGACAAGACCCCGAAGGCCGGCGGTGCCGTCGGCGGCGCCGACGCTGCGGGCGACGACGCTGCGGGCGACGACGGTGACGCTCCCGCCGAACCCCCCGTCGACCAGCCCACCGCCGTCTTCAAGACCCTGCGGCCCCCGGTCGATCAGCCCACCACCATGCTGAAGCTCGGGGGCGCGGCCAAGGACCTCCCGAAGTCGGACCTCCGTAAGACGGCCACTCCGAAGACGGACGGCCCGAAGACGGCTGCTCCGAAGACGGACGGCCCGAAGACCGACGGCCCGAAGACGGCCACTCCGAAGAAGGCCGATCCGGAGCGGGACGCCGAGCGGACCAGCAAGTTCGTCGCGCTCAAGCCGCTCGACGACCCGGCGGCCAGGAAGCCGGTCCCGCCGGCCGAGGCCACCGCGCCCGTCCCCACCGTCGGCCCCGAGCGGACCACGCAGCAGCCGCTGCCGCCCAAGCCGCCGCTGGATCTGCTGGCCGAGCTGACGAACACCCCGCCGCCCCCGGACACCCCGCTGCGCACGGCGGCCCGGCGGGTGAAGATCTGGACGCCGCTGGTGCTGCTGCTGGTGGTCGTCTTCGCGGTCGTGCAGAGCGTGCGCCCGCTCCCCACGCCCACCCTGGAACTCACCGCCAAGGACAGCTACACCTTCGAGGGCGGCAAGGTCGACATCCCCTGGCCCGCCGACGGCCAGGCCGCGCTGGACGTCCAGGGCATCGGCACGTTCGGGTCCTCCGGCGAGCAGAAGCCCGTCCCGATCGCGAGTGTCGCCAAGGTCATGACCGCCTACCTCATCCTGCGCGAGCACCCGCTCAAGAGCGGTGAGGACGGCCCGAAGATCCTCATCGACCAGACCGCCCAGGACCAGTCCGACGCCGGCCAGGAGTCCACCGTCGACGTCACCAAGGACGACAAGATCACCGAGCGGGAGGCCCTGGAGAGCATCCTGATCGCGTCCGCGAACAACATCGCGCGGCTGCTCGCCCGCTGGGACGCGGGGTCCGAGAAGGCGTTCGTGCAGAAGATGAACGACGCCGCCAAGGACCTCGGCATGAAGAACACGACGTACACCGACCCGTCGGGCCTGAACAACACGACCGTCTCCACGGCCGTGGACCAGGTGAAGCTCGCCAGGGCCGCCATGCAGCAGCCCGCGTTCCGCGAGGTCGCGGCGATGATGTCGTACGTCGACTACAAGGGCACGAAGCACGACAACTGGAACCGCCTGGTCGGCTCCAACGACGTCACCGGCATCAAGACCGGCACCACCACCTCGGCGCTCGGCAACCTCGTCTTCGCGGCCAAGAAGGACGTCGACGGCGAGACCCACCGGATCATCGGCGCGGTCGTGCGCCAGCCCGCCGGCGGCCCGGACAACACGATCCTGGGCGCCGCTCTGCACGAGGGCGACAAGCTGATCCGGGCCGCGCAGAGCGCGCTGGAGTCGGCGACGATCCTGAAGAAGGGCGAAGTCGTCGGTTACGCCGACGACGGTCTCGGCGGCCGCACGCCGGTCGCCGTCACCGAGGACGTCACGGCCGTCGGCTGGGCGGGCCTGTCCGTCAAGCTGACGTTCGCCGGGAACGACCTGCCGCACACGGCCAAGGCCGGCACGAAGGTGGGCACGCTCACCGTCGGTGACGGCACGACCAGCGCCGTGAAGGTCCCGGTCGCCCTCCAGAAGGACCTGGCGGAGCCGGGCTTCGGGGCCAAGCTCACGCGCATCGGCTGACCCGGGGTACGACCCGCACCACCGCACCCCGCCGGTAACGGCCCGTCCGGGCGCCGCCCGGCGGGGTGCGTGCTAGCGTCCCGAATCGGGACAGGTCGCCGCTCGCGCAGGCGCGGCAGCGGAAGCCGAGAACAGAAGACGGGACACGGGGAGTGCCTTCGAGTGGCCACTGCGGAGCCGACACGCGCAGACGACGCCGAACCGGGCTCGGTATCGGGCTCGCGAATACGCCTGCCCGAAGCACCGGAAGACAGTTCGTCGAACGCCGCGGTGCGTAACGCCGTCGCGCAGGACGACGGCACGCCCGAGGGCGGCTCACCCGCAGCCGGTCCGTCCGGAGCCGACTCGTCCGAAGGCGGCTCCCCCGAAGCCGGCCCGGCCGAACGCGGCCCGTCCGGCGCCGGCCCGTCCGACTCCGGCCCGGCCGCAGAGCGCGGGGCGGGGTTCGAGTGGCCCGCCCCGGTACTGACGCTGCGCGAGCGCATGCTGCGGCACCCCGTCCTGTCCATCACGGGTCTGGCCGCGGCACTGCACATCCTCTGGTTCTTCACGTTCGCGAACAGCGGCGGCGATCTGGCCGCGCAGGACGCGTGGGCCGAGTTCGTCGGCCGGCACCCGGACTCGGCGTACAACCTCGCCTGGTACGGCGGGATGCACCCGGTGTCGTACAGCGTGGTGTCGCCGTATCTGATGTCGGTGCTCGGCGTGCGGTCGACGATGATGATCGCGGGGACCGTCTCGGCCGGTCTGCTGACCCTGCTCCTGCTGCGCAGCCGCTCGGTCCTCAACCCGCTGTGGGCGTCGCTGGCGGGCGTGTTCGGGCTGTTCTGCAACGCGGTGTCGGGGCGGGTGACGTTCGGTCTCGGCATGATGTTCGCGCTCGGCGCGGTCGCCGTCGTGTTCTGCTGGCCCTACCGGTGGCGGTACAAGCGCTGGGCGAAGGCCCTGAGCGCGGCGCCGCTGGCCGCGCTGGCCACCATGGCCTCGCCGGTCGCGGGCCTGTTCGTGGGCTTGGTGGCGGTGGCGCTGTTCCTGCAGAAGCGGCGGCCGGGCGCGTGGGCGCTGGGCGTCGCGCCGACCGCGGTGGTGGCGGTGTCGGCGTGGCTGTTCCCGTTCTCGGGCACGCAGCCGATGGTGATCGGCTCGGTGCTGCTGCCGCTCGCGTTCTCGATTCTCGCCTACGTGCTGGTGCCGCAGGAGTGGAAGACGGTCCGGCTCACGGCCGCGGTGTACGGCCTCGGGGTCGTGCTGGTGTGGCTGATCAGCTCCCAGATCGGTTCGAACATCACCCGGCTGGCGATGCTGTTCGCCGGGGTCGCGCTGGTCGCGGCGCTGCCGTTCACGGTGCCGCGCAGCCGCAGGTGGTACGCGGCCGTCGTGGCGCTGTGCGGTTTCGGCGTGTGGATCGGCTTCAAGACGGTCGACGACATCGTGCACACGGCCCCGGCGGCGTCCTGGTCGCGTGAGCTCGCGCCGCTCGTCAACGAGTTGCAGGAGGTCGGCGCCGAGAAGGGCCGCGTCGAGGTCGTCCCCGCCCGCTCCCACCGCGAGGCCTCCGCGCTCGCCCCGTACGTCAACCTGGCCCGCGGCTGGAACCGCCAGGCCGACATGGAGCGCAACCCCCTCTTCTACGACGACACGCTCAACTCGGCGAACTACCGCGAGTGGCTCAAGCGCTGGGCGGTGCACTACGTCGTGCTGCCGAAGGGCGAGCCGGACGGTGACGGGGGGCAGCGGGAGCGGGCGCTGGTGCGGCGCGGGCTGCCGTATCTGACGCAGATCTGGGGCAACGACACCTGGCAGCTGTTCAAGGTGACCGCGCCGACCCCGCTGGCCGAGCCGAACGCGGTGGTCGACCGGGCCGAGCAGGGCGAGATGATCCTCCAGGTGAAGAAGGCGGGCCGGATCCTGGTGCGCATTCCGTACTCGCCGTGGCTGAGCATCGTCGACGCGCAGGGCAAGAGCCTGGCGCCGCCCCAGGAGACCGAGGAGTCCCGGAACCGTCCCGAGGACGAGCCGAAGACGTACGTGAACGTCAACGGCTGCCTGGCGGAGACGGAGGAGGACGCGCAGGGCGACAAGTGGACGGAACTGCTGGCCCCGAAGGCCGGAACGTACCGCCTGGCGGCGCCGTACCAGCTGCCGCGGGGCACGCCGTGCCCGGAGGAGTTGCGCTGACCCTCAGCGCAGCCGGTCCACGTACCGGTCCGTGCCCGGCACCGTCGGGATGAA
Organism: Streptomyces tibetensis; assembly: GCF_007655005.1. Classification (GTDB taxonomy): domain Bacteria; phylum Actinomycetota; class Actinomycetes; order Streptomycetales; family Streptomycetaceae; genus Streptomyces; species Streptomyces tibetensis. The sequence continues at coordinate 53,366 of NZ_SZVW01000007.1, read as the reverse complement.
CGGTGCCACCAGTTCCACCCTGCCCAGGCCCGATTCCGTGACCGCCGCGTCGAGGCCGGTGAAGCAGGGGTCCCAGCACTCCCCCGGGTCGGTCTGGAGGAACCACAGGAGCGTCAGGCGGGTGTCGACGCCCTCTACCTGTTTGACGTAGGTCATGCGGTCGCCGGGGAGGGGGGTCGGGCGGAAGACCGTCACCAGCGCGGCCGGGGAGCCCGCCAGTCGCCGGGGGAGGTGGCGGGTGCGCAGCCACTGGAGGAGCGGGGCGCGTTGCTCGGGGGTGTCCGCCTCGACGACCTGGAGGACCAGGCCCGCGTAGGGGTGGTCGAGGGCGTGGACGTCGCGGGGGCCGGCCGCTCCGTCGCGGTACACCGTCGCCTCGTGGTTCTGGAACGCCGTGAGGACGTGCGTGCGGTCGTGGTAGACGCGGGCGTCCCGGTTGAGGCGCTTGTTGACGGCGACCGTCCAGCGCATGTGGTCGTCGTAGCGGCCGGCGGTGATCCAGTACGTGGAGAGGTAGCAGCCGGCGGTGACCGGCTGGGCGATCGCCGACTTCTCGGGGTAGCGCAGGAGCTGGAGGTCCCGGGTCGCCACCCAGCGGCGGCCCGCCTGCATCCAGGGCATGGCCATCGCGCCGGCGTAGTAGTGGTCGTCCTCGTACCAGCGGTTGTAGGCGTACTCGTGGCCGGGGTGCGGCTCGACCATGGTGATGAGGGCGTGTCCGGGGTGCGTGCCGTAGGGGCCGACGGCGGCCAGTTCGGCGTACAGCTCGCTGCGGGTGTCCTCGCTCATGCCCTTCCCCTTCGTCGGTGACTGACCCATACTCTGACGCTCCGTCAGATAGAGCGCCAGGGTTCCGGTCCGGGGAGGTCCTGCCATGTCACTGCTCGCGGGGAAGACGGTCGTCGTGTCGGGGGTCGGGGCCGGGCTCGGGCGGCAGGTCGCGGCGGCGGTCGTGCGGGACGGCGGGCGGGCCGTGCTCGGGGCCCGCACGGAGGCGAGCTTGGCGAAGACGGCCGCCGAGGTCGATCCCGGCGGGGCGCGCACCGCGTACCGGGCGACGGACATCTGCGACGAGGCGCAGTGCGAGGCGCTGGCGGAGCTGGCGCGGGAGCGGTTCGGCGGGATCGACGCGGTCGTGCACGTGGCCGCGCTCGACAGCTACTTCGGCGGGCTGGAGGACGCCGACTTCGAGTCCTGGCGGTCGGTGCTGGACGTGAACCTGCTGGGCACCCTGCGGATGACGCGGGCCTGTCTGCCGTCGCTCAAACAGGGCGGCGGATCCGTGGTGTTCGTCGGGACGCAGTCGGCGGTGGCCGCCCCCTCGCAGGTGCGGCAGGCGGCCTATGCGGCATCCAAGGGGGCGCTGACGAGCGCGATGTACTCGCTCGCCCGCGAGCTCGGGCCGCACCGGATCCGGGTCAACACCGTGCTGCCGGGCTGGATGTGGGGGCCGCCGGTGCAGGCGTACGTGCAGTTCGCGGCCCGGTCGGAGGGTGTGTCGGAGGCGGCGGTGCTGGGCAGGCTGACGGACCGGACGGCACTGCCGGAGCTGGCCACGGACGGGGACGTGGCGGACGCGGCGGTGTTCCTGGCGTCGGACCGGGCCCGGGCGATCACCGGGCAGTCGCTGCTGGTGAACGCGGGCGAACTGATGCGCTGAGGTCGATTTCCAGCCACTCGCGCCGATTCATGTACATGAACTGAAGTCACCTCACCGAACTATTTTACGGTCTCTTGACCTTCCCCTTGCTTGCCGTGCGCACGTCACCGAACCCAGAGTTCACATGCCTGACCCTGGCGGCAGCACCGTGGAAGGGGATTCATGAACGGTCTCGACTGGGCCGTGCTCGTCGGCTACTTCGCCGTGATGGTCGCGATCGGCGTCTGGTCGCACAAACGTGTCGACAACGTCAGCGACTTCTTCACCGCCGGCGGCAAGATGCCGTGGTGGCTCTCCGGCATCTCGCACCACATGTCGGGCTACAGCGCGGTGATGTTCACCGGGTACGCGGGCATCGCCTACACCTACGGCGTCACGTCCTTCGTCACCTGGTCCTTCCCCATCGCCCTCGGTATCGCCATCGGCTCGAAGCTGTTCGCCCCGCGCATCAACCGGCTGCGCTCCCGGCTCCATGTGGCCTCCCCGCTGGAGTACCTGAAGAACCGCTACGACCTGAAGACGCAGCAGGCACTGGCCTGGTCGGGCATGCTGCTGAAGATCGTGGACGTGGGCGCGAAGTGGGCGGCGATCGCCACGCTGCTGTCCGTCTTCACCGGCATCTCCCTCAACCAGGGCATCCTCATCACCGGCGCCATCACGGCGATCTACTGCACGATCGGCGGCCTCTGGGCGGACGCGCTGACCGAACTCGGCCAGTTCGTCATCCAGTTGCTGGCCGGCGTCGCGATGTTCGTGGCGGTCTTCGTACGCCTCGACGACCACGGCGGCTTCTTCGGCGTCTGGGACTCGCCGGAGCTCCAGGGCCACGGGAAACCGCTGGTCGGACCGTACGGCACGGTGTTCCTGCTCGCGTTCCTCTTCATCAAGCTCTTCGAGTACAACGGCGGCATGCTCAACCAGGCGCAGCGCTACATGGCCACGCCGAATGCCAAGGAGGCCGAGCGCTCCGCCCGCCTCTCGGCGATCCTCTGGCTGGTCTGGCCGCTGGTGCTGTTCTTCCCCATGTGGATGTCGCCGCTGCTCGTCGAGTCGCAGAAGCAGGACGGCTCGGACTCCTACGCCCTGATGACCGAACAGCTCCTGCCGCACGGTCTGCTGGGGCTGGTCATCGTCGGCTTCTTCTCGCACACCATGGCCATGTGCTCCTCCGACGCCAACGCCATCGCGGCGGTGTTCACCCGGGACTGCGCGCCGGTGATCTGGGCGCGGGCCAGGGCCTGGAACCAGAGCCAGGGCCTGCGGGTCGCCCGAATCGCCACGGTGGTCTTCCTCGGTCTGTCCATGGCGGCGGCGACGCAGGTCAACTCCCCCGCGTTCAAGGACATCATCACGGTGGTCATCAAGTGGGTGGCCGGCCTGATGGGCCCGATGGCGATCCCGATGATGCTGGGCCTGCTGCGCGCCTTCCGCCGGTCCGGCCCCACGGCGGCCCTGGTCAGTTGGTCGATGGGCCTGTTGGCGTTCTGGCTGGTGAACTACCCGATCCACTGGAACGTCGAGGGCGGCGTGCCGCTCCAGTACCAGGTGTCGATCCCCCTGGCGGTCTCCCTGGTCCTCTACATCGTCGTCGGCTACATCAAGCCGGAGGACACCCCGGAGCGGCTGGCGATCATCGAACGGATCAACACGGACGGGGACGGGACGGCAACGGCCAGGATCCCTGCACCGGCCGGACCGGCGGACGACGTGGTGCGAACCGCCAAGGACTGATCCCACCACCGTCGGGCCACTCCCCGGCAAGGGACTGAGCCACCACCGGGCGGCCACTCCCCCGGCAGGGGTGGTCGCCCGCCCGCATGGGCAGGGGCCGGCTCAGGCTCTCGGATAGCGGGCGAGCCAGCCCGGGGACGAGCCGCCGGGGCCGTGCAGGGCCGGGCCCTGGGTCATCTCCATCGCGAAGTCGTCGGCCAGTTCCAGCATCGTGGGGCGGCCTTCCAGTTCGGCCAGCCAGGCCGGGGGGAGGGCCGTCTCGCCGTGCAGGGCACCCAGCAGGCCGCCGGTCAGCGCGGCGGTGGCGGCGGACGGGCCGTCGTGGTTGACGGCGAGACACAGCCCGTGCCGGACGTCGGCGGCCACGAGGGCGCAGTACACGGCGGCGGCGACGAGCCCCTCGGCCGTACCCGCCCCGCCCAGCTCGGCCACGCGCTCCGGGCCGGGCATGCCCTGGCGCACGGCGCCCAGCGCGTGCTGCAGCGCGTCCGACACCGGCTGGTGCCCCGGCCAGGCGGCCAGCAGCCCGAGGGTTCGCTGCACGGCGGAGTCGAGGCTCTCGCCCAGCGCCAGCGCATGCACGATCACGGCGTACGCGCCCGCCGCGAGGCAGGCCGTGGCATGGCCGTGGGTCTGCGCGGCGCACTCGACGGCGAGCTGGGCGACCAGCTGCGGCTCCCAGCCCACGAGCAGCCCGAAGGGCGCCGACCGGGCGGCTGCCTCCGGCCCGGCCTCGCCGGGGTTCTTCGGCGCCTCGGGCGTCCCCATGGTCTGGTCGCCGAGTCCCAGCAGCAGGGTGCGGCTGGGGTCCCGCCGCGCGTACAGCCACTCCTCGCGCGCCAGCCACCCGTCTTCCTTGCGACGCTCGTCGGGTCCCCAGTCGCGCTGGGTGGCGGCCCAGCGCAGATACGCCCGGTGCAGGTCGGTGGGCGGGTGCCAGGCACCGGTGTCCCGCCTCACCTGGGCCCGGATCAGCCCGTCGACGGAGAACAGGGTGAGCTGGGTGAGGTGCGTGACGGCACCGCGTCTGCCGTAGGCGGGGGCCAGGTCCACCAGGCCCTCCGCCCCGTGCGCCTCCCGGATCGCCTGCATGGTCAGCCCGTCGACGGGCGTCCCCAGGGCGTCTCCCACGGCCACGCCGAGCAGGGTCCCCCGCACCCGGCTGCGGAAGTCCTGCTGCTCCGTACGGCCCCAGACGGCGCCGGCAGTCGCACCCACCTCGACCTCCCAGGGACCGTCCACACGTACGACAGCTAGGCACTGTAATCGAACGCGGACGGGGCGTTCGGAGGCCGGAACGCCGCCTTCACGGCGGGCTCACGGACCGTAGCTCTGAGCACTCGGGAGTATCGGACAGACGTGCGAGGATCCCCGCGTGAACGATCTGCGCGTACGCCCGGCCACCGAGGCCGATCTGTCCACCCTCGTCCGCCTCCGTGACGACGCGGCCCGCTGGATGCTGGCCCGGGGCATCACCGGGCAGTGGCAGCCGGGAGAGCTCGACGAGTCCCACTTCCGCCGGGTCATGACCCACGGCGAGGTGTGGCTGGCCGAGGCCGGAGGGCGCGTCGCCGGCGCTTGGGAACTCTGGTGGGAGGACGAGGCCGCCTGGGGCCCGCAGCCGCCCGTGGCCGGGTACGTGCACCGGCTCATGGTGGACCGGAGCACCGCCCCGCCCGGGACGGGCCGACGCCTGCTGCGCTCCGCGGAACACCGCGTGGCCGCGGCCGGACGGACTTACGTACGTCTGGACTGCCTGGCCGGCAACGTCCCGCTCACCACCTACTACCGGGGCGCCGGTTACCGCGTCGTGGGCCGCAAGGAGGGCAAGCCACAGCCGGGCGGGACGCCCAAGTCCTTCACGCTGCTGGAGAAGGACTTGGGCGAGCTGCCTGAGACTCGTCCCGGGGGTTGCTGGACTTCGGAGTCATCAGTGCGGTCCTGATCAACGACGGGTCGATGTCAGCCGTACCAGATCACGTTGCAGACGTAGACAGACGCGTGGCGTGGTACGGCCAGAAAGCTGATGAAGCCGCGCCCGCCCAGCAGGTCGAACTCCCGCAGCCCCGCCTCCCGGCCGAACGGCCTGCCGACTCTCACAGAGTCATGGCCCAGCGCTGCCAACTCGGCTGCGAGCCGTTCGACCTCCGCCACGACTCCGGGCGGCAGCCCGTTCGTCACGTACTCGGCACTCGGGTTGTACTCCCAGGACCAGTCGGTCACAGCCCTGCCTCTGCCTCTGCCGCCTCCCGGATGGCGCGGATCTCGGCGACGGCGTCGGAAGGGTCCTCTTCTCCGGCGTCCACGATCCGTTCCAGCTCCCGCAGCCGCTCGGCCCGCACGGGGTGTCGTTCGATCGCGACGAAGACCGCCCAGGAATGCACGAAGGCGCGCAGGGGGGCGAGGCTCTGGGTCTGCTGTGCGTTGGTGGTGGCCTCGAAAAGGTGCTGCGTGAGCGTGGGCAGCCGACTCGGGGCGATCCGGGCGACGGCATCACGCAGGGCGTCCGGGGTCAGCTGAGGCATGGGGATCAGCGGTGCGTACGGACCGTCGCTCTGAGCACTCACGGTGACCTCCGGTGCTGGTGCTTCGCTCCTCGTACGGTACCGGCGAACGCCCCGGGGCACCGTGGAGACGGCGCGGGCCCCATGACTCGTTCCCGGCATGTCTAGGCCGCGTCCCGCTCGGCAGGGCGGCAGTCTCGGCATCGACCGGGGTGCGCCGACCGGAAGGCCCGTTCGCAGCCGTCGCAGGTCTGGAGCGGGGCCGGGCGGGGGGTGGGTGCCGGGTGGGGCGGGGCCGCTGGGAGGGCCGGTGGGAGGAGGGTGGTCAGGCGGTGGGCGAGGAAGGCTGCCGGGTGCTTGATCGGCACGTGCGGCAGGCCCGACGTCAGCGTCCGTTCCACCGCCGTGACCGGGACGCCCCGCTCCAGCCACGCTGACACCTGCGGGGCCAGGCGGTGTACGTCGCGTTCGCTCAGCAGCAGGCGGGAGTCGGCCGCACGCAGGCCGGTGAGGAGATCGGCGGCGGTGCGGTGGGGCTTCGCGGCCGGGACTTCCGTCCGGGGCGGTGGGGAGACCGGGCGGGGCGGTGGGGAAACCGGGCGGGGCGGTGGGGAAACCGGGCGGGGCGGTGGGGAAACCGGGCGAGGCTCCGGGATCGTCGTCCCGGGCTTGTTGTACGAGACCGTGCGGGTTACGACTCGGCCGGATTGAAGACGCTCCCTGGCGCGCGTGAGGTAACCGTGGGTCTCCAGTTCCCGCAGGGCGGCGGCGATGCGGATCTCGCCCTCCTGGAACTTGGCCGTGAGCGCCTTGATGCCGATCGGGGTTCCGGCCGGGAGCGACTGGATGTGGACGGCCAGGCCGATCGCGGTGAGTGACAGGTCCGGGTGCTGGGCCAGGTGGTTGCCGACCACCGTGAAGTTGTCCTCGTGGCGTTCCGTCACGTGCTGGACACCGGAAGTGCCGGACTGCGCGCGTGCGGGCGCGCTAGGGTGCTGGTCAGTCATCGGGAAGGGTCTGCTTCCTAGGTGATCAGGCCCTCGCAGTGGGATGGCAGTCCCGGCGGGGGCCGAATTCGTTTGTGGGGTTGTCTGCGCCGACGCTGCACCATCGACTGCCTTCCACGCCAGTTGAGTTGGCGATGTTCACCCCTGAGGGTGAGCCGCGGGGGCGGTGGGGGCGGGTTGGTTCTTTCCCCGGTTCTTTGGTTCTTGGCGTCGGGACCGGCCGGGTCATGACGGGCCGCGATCCGGCTGCAGTTCGGCCCACACCGTCTTGGCGTGGGCAGGTGCCTCCTCCACTCCCCAACGGCTCGCGTAGGCCGCGACGATCCACAGACCCCGGCCGGACTCCGCGTCCTGCTCCGCCGGTTCCGAGACGCTCGGGATCCGGTCGCCCCGCGCGTCGGTGACCTCGACACGGAGCGTGTGGTCGGCGTGCAGCTTCAGCCCGAGACGGAAGTCCCTGCCCCGGACGTGGCCGTGCAGCACGGCGTTGGACGCCAGCTCCGCCACCACCTGCGCGGCAGCCTCGTAGGGCTCACCCCACTCGTCGAGCTGGCGTTCGGTGAGCAGGCGCGCCAGTCGGGCACCTCTTCGAGTGGCGGACAGCTGGATCGTGAAGTGGCGCACGGGGGCGCTGATTTCAGCGAGGGATTTCCGACTCATGTCACCCAGCGTGCTCGCCCGTCCCTACCCTGAACAGCAATGGCCTCGGTACGGAGCGTGACTGTCCGGACGCGTGGCGGGGTCGTACGGCTCGTACGTCAGGAGGGGAACGCGTGGAGGACGAGGAAGCGGCGGCCGTGCTCAGGACGGTCGGGCGGCAGATCAAGATGTGGCGCGAGGCAGCCGGGCTGAAGCAGGCGGAGTTCGGTTCGGCGATCGGGTACGGGGAGGAGATGGTGTCGTCCGTGGAGCGGGCCCGGCGCATCCCCAAGCCGGACTTCCTCGACAAGGCAGATGAGGTGCTCGGGGCCTGCGGCAAGCTCTCCGCGATGAAGGAGGACGTGGAGAAGGCGCGGTATCCGAAGAAGGTGAGGGATCTGGCGAAGCTGGAGGACGAGGCCGTCGAGCTCGGGGCCTATGACAACCACCAGATTCACGGGCTGCTCCAGACACCGGAGTACGCCCAGGCCTTGTACGCCATGAGGCGCCCGGCCTTCACCGAGGACGAGATCGAGCGGCACGTCGCCGCGCGCATGGCGCGGAAGGCCGTGTTCGATCGCCTGCCGCGACCGCTCATCACGTTTGTCCAGGAAGAGTCGACGCTGCGGAGGCCGATCGGGGGCAGAATGGTGCTCCGCCAACAGCTCGAACATCTGTTGGCGGTCGCCGCGTTGCGGCACGTGTCGATCCAGGTCATGCCGACGGACCGTGAGGACCACGCGGGTATGGCAGGTCCGTTCCGGGTGCTGAAGCTCCAGGAGGGCAGGACCTTGGGGCACTTCGAGGCCCAGTTGCACAACCGCGTGATCGACGACCCCCGGGAAGCCCAGATCCTCGACATGCGCTATGGAATGATCCGGGCCCAGGCCCTCTCACCTCGGGAGTCCCTGGCCTTCATTGAGAAAGTACTGGGAGAAGAGACGTGACCACTGAGCTCGACTGGTTCAAAAGCAGTTACAGCAGCAACGACGGTCCCGATTGCGTAGAGGTCGCCATATCCACAGCTCAGCCCGCCATTCTTCTCCGCGACTCCAAGAACAAGGACGGCGCCCGACTGGCGTTCACCGGCGGTGCCTGGTCCGAGTTCGTGGAGTTCGCGGCGAGGCGTTGAATCTCAGTTCTGGACAAGGGGCGTTTCAGGAGTCTCGGTCGGCTCGTCGGTCTCCTCGCGCTCCTTCTTCAGTGCGAGTTCTCGCGCCAACTTCTCGGAGTACAGCCGCATTTCCGCTTCCTTGCGCTCGTCGAACACCGATGCCTCCTCTGAATGCAGGGGTGTGGAGGAAAAAGACAGGGGGAGGGTGGGGAAGGTCAGGCAGGTGCGCCTAGGACCGGGGAACGCTGTGGCCCGGGAGTGAGTGTGCCGACTGGTGGTGGGATTCATCAGGGATCAGCCGCCGCACCATCGCACACCTCCCGGAAGTAACTCGACCAGGCCACAAGCCTCTTGGCTCGAAGATTACCCGACGGACCCGCAGCCCGTCACGACCCGATTTCCGTCCCACACAGCTGATTCGCACGATGTTCACCTGCCGATGAACGGCCCCAGTACCGCGCGGTCGGTATCCGCAAGGCGTTCCAGCGCCCCGTAATTCAGTTCCCGTATGCGTTCCACATCCGCCCGGGCCTCGTCCGGCCTTCCCGTGACCGCGTGCAGAACAGCCCGGCGGCACAGTGCCCAGACGTACCCCGGGCGCATCTCCACCGCTTTGTTCAGGTCGGCCAGGGCGTCGGCGTGGCGGCCCAGTCGGGCCAGGGACTCGCCCCGGCTCGCGTAGGCCGACGTGTACGTGGGATCCAGGGCCAGTGCGATGTCCAGGTCGGCGACCGCCTCCTCGTCGCGGTCCGCGACCCGCAGCGCGTCGCCGCGTTCGCAGCGGGCCCAGGGCCAGTCGGGGCTCTGGGCCAACGCCCGGTCGAGGTCGGCCAGTTGGCGGCGGGAGTCGCCCCGTGCCCGCCATACCCGGGCGCGACGGGCGAGCGCCCACGCGTAGTCCGGGTCGAGGTCCAGTGCCCGTCCGAGGTCGGCGAGGGCCGCTTCCTGGTCTCCGGCACGCTCGTGCGTGGCGCCCCGGGAGGCCCAGGCGAACGCGGAGGCGGGGTCGAGGCGAACCGCTTCGGTCAGGTCCCGGATCGCCTCCGCGTCGCGTCCGGCGATCCGGTGGTGCTCCCCGCGCAGTGCGACGTACCAGGCGTTGCCCGGGTCCAGCGCGACGGCCCGGTCCAGGTCGGCGATCGCCCCGTCGTGGTCGCCGAGGTCGCCCCGGATCCCGGACCGGTGCCGGTAGGCGAGGGTCAGGTCCGGATCGAGTGCGACGGCCTGGTCGTACTCGGTGAGGGCCTGCGCGTACGCGCCCTCGCCGCGCAGCTCGTCGCCCCGTACGAGGCGGGCGCGGGCCTGGGTCCGAGCGTCGAGTACCGCCCGGCGCAGGAGCAGCCCCAGCGCGGCGGCGATGCCCTCCGCGTCGAGTGCCGCCGTCAGGTCGGTTCCCCACTCGGCCACCGGTTGGAGATCCGCGTCCTGCCCGGCGTCCACCAGCACGCGTGCCCACCGCACGGCCATGACCTCGCCGGCGCCGCAGGCAGGGACGAAGTCCCGCAACGCCTGGGGCAGCGCCTCTCGTTCACCGGCGCAGAGCAGGTGGTAGAACTCGGCCTGGCGCAGGTCCCGCCAGGTGTCGTCCAGCCAGGTATCGGCCACTCCCCGCCCGGCCTCCTCCCGCCACTGGCGGAACGTGCCCGCCAGGCGCCGCTGCCGCTGCGCCCACTCCCGAGGTGCCCTGCGGCGTTCCGCGCGCAGCATCGGCGCCCGTACTACGTCGTGGTAGCGCAGCCGTCCCCCGCCGCGCTCTCCGACGAACGGCATCCCCCGCAACCACGCGTAGAGGGACTCGAGTTGGCCCGGTGGGACGTCGACAGCGGCCCGGAACACATCGCCGTCCAGCCACCTCGGCAGCGCGCAGGCCAGGGCAGCGGCCCGCCGGACCGGGTCCTCCTCCCACTTCAGGAAGCGGTCCACGGCCGTCGCGCTCGGGTCGCCCACGTCGTCCGGGGCGGTGGGGCGCGACTCGGCGAGGGTGGAGACCAGGACGGGGAGGCCGCCGGTGAGGCGCAGCACCTCCTCGACGACCGGTTCGGCCGTCACGCCCTTGGCGGCCAGCAGGCCGCGTGCCTCCGGCTCCGTGAAGGGGACCAGCGGGAAGTCCGCCACGAAGTCCGCCAGTCCGCCCCAGCGCGCCGGGTCCAGGGGCGTCCTGCCCGCCGTGGCCACCACCGTCGTGGCGGGCACGCCGCCGTGGCGGTCCGTCGTCATCGTCTCGTGCAGCCAGGGGTCCAGGTACGGACCCGTCCGCTCGTAGGTGTCCAGGAAGAGGGCGATCCAGGGCGCGTCCGAGTCCGCCAGCTCGCGCAGGAGCACCGGGGTGAGCACCTGCTCAGGGGTGAGGACCAGCCGGAGGTCCTCGTGGTTGCGGAAGCGGGCGATGAGGCTCGCCCGCAACCGGTCCGCGACGCCCGCGAGTTGCTCCGCGTCCAGCATCCCGGCCAGCGGCCCGACCACCGGCACCATCCCGGCCGCGACCACGCCGGCCCGTGCCACCATCCGGCCTCCCGTGGAGGGGCCGGTCTCCTCCGGCCCGGTGCCCAGGACGGCCAGTGCGGCCAGCTCCGCCTCGTGCCGGTGTTCGCGGTGCGCGGCGAGCAGGCGGTCCAGCTCCTTCAACCGCCGCCCCTGGGCGGCGAACTGGCGGCTGATCTCCGCCATCGCCTCCGGCACGCTGCCCGCACTGTCATCGACGTACGCCGTCAGCGCGCCGTGTTCGCGGGCGGTCTGCTCCAACTCCCTCAGCAGGAAGGTCTTTCCGACTCCCGCGTTGCCGTGCACGTGGAAGCGGAAACGGTGGCGTTCGTCGTGCGGGGCGGTCGCGAAGTTGGCGCGGAAGGCGGCGCGTTCGGCGGAGCGGCCGACGAAACCGGCCCGGCCGCGCTGCCGTATCAGCTCCTGCATGGACGGTTGCGGCTGCGCCATCCGTACGTTCCCCTCGTTGCACGCGGTCGGCCCGGTCGTCATTCTCGCTCAACCGCCGCCGGGTACATCGGATGCCCGTGCGCGGGGAGAATGATCGGCATGGCCACCTCCACAACTCCACGCGGCGGGCTGTCCCTTGCCGCCATGCTGCTCACCGCGACCATCGCCCTGTACATGGCGCTCGTCGCCTTCGGGAACATCACCGACTTCGGGACCAACCAGCAGTTCGTCCGGCATGTGCTCGCCATGGACACCACGTTCAAGGACGAGGACCTGATGTGGCGGGCCGTCACGAGCCAGGGTCTCCAGGACGCCGCCTACGTCGGAATCATCGTCTGGGAGACCCTCGCCGCGCTGGTCCTCATATTCGGGAGCTGGCTGTGGGCCAGACGCGATGAGCAGCGCGCCCGGCAGTGGTCCACCTACGGGCTGCTGATGGTGATGCTGCTGTTCGGGGCCGGGTTCATAGCCATCGGCGGCGAGTGGTTCTCGATGTGGCAGTCGAAGAGCTGGAACGGGCTGGACGCCGCGACCCGGATCTTCCTGTTCAGCGGAGTCGTGCTGATCGTCAACCAGCTGTCCGGCCGGCGGGCGGACGAGTCCGCCTCCTGAGCGCGGCTCCTGCGCGCGACCGGGTCGCTACCTGACCACGGTCACGGTCGTGCCGACCGTGCCGAACGTCCACAGGGCCGCGCCGTCCGCCTTCCGCATCCTGACTCCGCCCGTCGAGGTGCCGGAGGCGGGGGGCGGCGGTGAGGCCCCGTCGACCGCGTTGGAGAAGGCGACCGAGACGCCGGACTTCGCGGCGAAGTACAGGATGTGCTCGATCTGGACGCCGTCCGAGCCGGTCGTGCCCGGGTTGCGCGAGGACACCGTGTAGCTGCCCGGGTCGGGGCTGACCGAGCCCGGCCAGACGGTGAACGTCCGGCGGGTCGCCTCGCTCGCGTCGACCAGCCAGACCCGCTTCTCGCCGAGGGAGTAGACGATGCGCCGGCCGGTGCCGGAGCCGTCGGGCACCCGCGCGGGGACCGACGCCGTCGGGGTGGGCTGCGCCGAGGCCGTGGCTCTCGGCTTGGCCGAGGCGGCGGTGGGGTGCGTGCCCTGGTCCGCCTGCACGCCCAGGACCGTCACCGCGGCTATCGCTCCCACGGTCAGCCCGGTCACCCAGGCCCACGAAGGAAGTCGGGCAGGCACCGGCACGCATCTCCTCAGTCACGGGACCCCGCGTCGAAGCGGGGCTCCGATCATCGTACTGCGCGCCCGCGGCCCCTCGGCTCCCTCCCTCAGCCGCCCCCGGCGGTCTTGCGGACCGGTACCGGGCCCGTGCCTGCGCCGCGGGCGGCGAACCGCGGGGTGCGCACCGGGGCCGGGTAGGAGAGGTGCACCAGCCGGGTCTGTTCCTGACGCATGTGCATCAGCGATTCGAGGATGTAGCCCACGAGCAGCACGAGCGCCGCGATGGTCATGATCGCGGCGGCGAGGATCGCCGTCGGGACCCGGGGCACGGTGCCCGTCTCGACGAAGTCGGCGATGACGGGGATGCCGAGGATGACCGAGACGAGGGCGAGGACGCCCGCGAGCACGGTGTGGACCAGCGAGGGGCGCTCGCGCCGGGCCAGGTCGAGGATGACCCGCAGGATGCGCCAGCCGTCCCGGTAGGTGCGCAGCTTGCTCTCGCCGCCGGCGGGCCGGACCCGGTAGTCGGTGAGGACCTCCGCGGTGGGCAGCCGCAGGTGCAGCGCGTGGATCGTCATCTCGGTCTCGGTCTCGAACTCCCGGGCCAGCGCCGGGAAGGACTTCACGAAGCGCCGCGAGAAGACCCGGTAGCCGCTGAGCATGTCGGTCACGTCGTTGCCGAACAGGGAGCGCACGGCCCCGGTGAGCAGCTTGTTGCCGACCGCGTGCCCGGCCCGGTAGGCCTCGTCGGCCGTCACCCGGCGGGCTCCCACGACCTGGTCGTACGGCCCTTCGAAGAGCAGGTCGACCAGGTCGCGGGCGCGGGAGGCGTCGTAGGTGTCGTCGCCGTCGATGATGAGCAGCGCGTCGGCGTCGACGTCGGCGAAGGCGCGGCGGATGACGTTGCCCTTGCCCTTGCGGGTCTCCTCCCGGACGATCGCGCCGGCGGCCCGGGCGAACTCCACGGTCCGGTCGGTGGAGGCGTTGTCGTACACGTAGACGACTGCCTCGGGCAGGGCCGCGCGCAGGTCGCGGACCACCTTGCCGACGGCTGCCTCCTCGTTGTGGCACGGCACGACACACGCGATCGTCGGTTCCACGACCACTCCTCACTCGACCGGTGCCTCCCACAGTCAGCACCTCACACAGTCAGCACCTCATACATCAGCACCTCATACAGTCGGACATAGTGCGATATGAGCGCGCCTGACCGGATGGGGCACGCCGGGTCGTTACGCTCGCCGTGTGCCGGTCCTCGACTCTGTGACGCTGCGTGCGCGTGACGCCATCAAGGGCATCTGGCGCGAGGCCGCCAAGTTCGGCGCCGTCGGATTCCTGGCCTTCGTCGTCGACAACGGCGGCTACAACCTGCTCGTCTTCGGCCTGCCCGGCGGCGCGGAGGGCGGGGTGATGCGAACCGCCCCCGTGCAGGCATCCGTCGTCGCGACGGCCGTCGCCGCGCTCTTCAGCTGGGTCGGGAACCGCTACTGGACCTACCGCGGCCGGCACCGCGCGAAGGTGACCCAGGAGCTCGTGCTGTTCCTCGTCGCGAACGGGGTCGGGCTCGCCATCACGGCGGGCACGGTCTTCGCGTCCCGGCAGCTGCTCGGACTCGACTCGGCACTCAGCGACAACACCGCCCGCATCCTCGGCTGGGTCCTCGCGACCCTGTTCCGCTTCTACGCGTACCGGCGCTACGTCTTCGTCGCACCCTGACCGGCCTGCACCCACCGACCCGTTAGCATCCGGCATATGGGACAAACAGGATGGACGCGGCGGGTGCAGCGGCACTGGTCCTGGGGGCTGGCCGCCGTCGCCGCGGTCTGCTGCCTGGCCACGATCCTCGTCTTCACCCCCGGCTACCTGAGTCCCGACAGCCTCGACCAGCTCCGCCAGGCCGAGGGGAGGAAGCCCCTGACCGACTGGCATCCGCCCGTGCTGAGCCTGGTGTGGCGGGCACTCATCGCGGTGACCGGCTCGATCGCGTCCCTGCTGGTCCTGCAGTGCCTCGTCTTCTGGGCGGCGCTGTGGGCGCTGGCCCGGTGCGTGTGGCGGCTGACCGCGAGCCGGGGCGGTTCGCTGGCGGTGCTCGGCCTCGGGCTGCTGCCGTTCGTGCTGACGTTCGTCGGGGTGGTGTGGAAGGACGTGCACGCGGCGTTCGCGCTGCTCGCCGCCTGCGCGGTCGCCTTCACCGGCCTGCTGCTGCGGGACCGCGACCCCCGCCCCGCCGTGCGCTGGGGCCTGCTCTGGCTGGGCGTGCTGTTCCTCGCCTACGCCATGCTGGTGCGCAAGAACGCCTTCCTCGCCGCGATCCCCGTCTTCGTCATGCTGGTCCTCGCGCTGTGGGGTGCACCCGGACGCCGTACCTGGGTGACGTGCGCGGCGGCCCTCGTGGCCGGGCTCGTCGTGCCCGCCGCCGCCGTCTCCCTGTTCGCCGCGCCGCTGCAGACCAAGCAGGGCGCGCAGATCATGCTCGACGACCTCGTCCACGTGCTGCCCGTGGACGAGCTCCGCTCGGCGGACGTGTCACCCGCCCTGCGCGACCGGCTCGTGGCCTCCGCCCGCGAGTGCGAGCGCGTCGGCGCCCTCTCCGACGCCTACTGGGCCTGCTACCGGCGCCCGGCCGACGGGCTGCGCGGGGACTCGGGCGAGATCACGTCCCTGTGGCTGCGGGAGATGAGCGGGCACGTGCCGCAGTACCTCCAGTACCGCCTGCTGCTCTTCACGACCCTGCTGTTCGAGACCGACTACCCGTACAAGGCCGGGGTTTCCCGCAACGACCTGGGCGTCGAGGTGGCGCACCCCCGCCTGCGGGACATGCTCGGCACGTACGTCAAAGGCACGGCCCAGGACCTGCCGTGGCTGTTCCGCGGCTGGTTCTGGCTCGCCGTCGCGCTGGTGCTCGCCCTGCGCCCCGGCAAGGGCGTGTTCGCGATGCCCGTCCGGGCGCTGGGCATCAGCTCGGCGGCCTACGTCCTCGGCTATCTGCCGATCATGCCCGCGACGGACTACCGCTACGTCTACTGGCCCGCGATCGCCTGCTCCCTCGGCCTGCTCCTGCTGTGGCTCGGCCGGGGCACCCCTCCCCCGCGACCGGCGAGCCCCGGCGCCACGGCCGGCCGCGCCCTGGCGGCGCACCGGCCGGCGGACGCCGGGGACCAGTCACCGACCCACTGAACCCGGCATCAGTCGAGGCCGGGCCCAGTCGAGGCCGGACTCAATCGAGGCCGGACTCAATCGAGTCCGGGCTCAATCGAGGCCGGCGCTCAGTCGAGGCCGGGCTCAGTCGAGGTCCGGTTCAGTCGAGGCCGGCGCTCAGTGGGTGCCGGGGCGCGGTGGGGCCCCGGCGTCAGTCGAGCACCGGCAGCAGCTCCGGCAGATGCCCGTCCGACGCCTCCGCCGCCCCCTGCCGCTCCTCGGGGACGTCCCCGTAGAGGGTGGTGCGGGCCTTGGCGGGACGCCCGGCCGCCTCCGCCACCGCGATGAGGTCCTTCACCGACTTGTACGACCCGTACGACGAGCCCGCCATGCGGGAGATGGTCTCCTCCATGAGCGTCCCGCCGAGGTCGTTCGCGCCCGAACGGAGCATCTCGGCCGCCCCTTCCGTGCCCAGCTTCACCCAGCTGGTCTGGATGTTGGGGATGTAGGGGTGCAGCAGCAGCCGGGCCATGGCCGTGACCGCGCGGTTGTCCCGCATGGTCGGGCCCGGGCGGGCGATCCCCGCCAGGTAGACCGGGGCGTTGGTGTGCACGAACGGCAGCGTCACGAACTCGGTGAAGCCGCCCGTGCGCTGCTGGATGCCGGCCAGCGTGCGCAGGTGCCCGAGCCAGTGCCGGGGCTGGTCGACATGGCCGTACATCATCGTCGAGGACGAGCGGATGCCCAGCTCGTGGGCCGTCGTGACGACGTCGATCCAGTCGGCCGCGGGCAGCTTGCCCTTGGTGAGGATCCAGCGGACCTCGTCGTCGAGGATCTCGGCGGCCGTGCCCGGGATGGTGTCCAGGCCCGCCTCCTTGGCCGCGGCCAGCCACTCGCGGATCGACATGCCCGTGCGGGTCGCGCCGTTGACGACCTCCATCGGCGAGAAGGCGTGCACGTGCATGCCCGGGACGCGTTCCTTCACGGCCCGCGCGATGTCGAAGTACGCCGTACCGGGCAGGTCCGGGTGGATGCCGCCCTGCATGCAGACCTCCACCGCGCCCACGTCCCAGGCCTGCTGGGCCCGGTCGGCGACCTGGTCCAGGGAGAGGGTGTAGGCGTCGGCGTCCGTGCGGCGCTGGGCGAAGGCGCAGAAGCGGCAGCCCGTGTAACAGACGTTGGTGAAGTTGATGTTCCGCGTGACGATGTAGGTGACGTCGTCGCCGACGGCCGACTTCCGTACGTCGTCCGCGACCCGGGCGAGGGCGTCCAGCGCCGGGCCGTCCGCGTGCAGCAGGGCCAGCGCCTCGTCGTCGGTGAGCTTGGTGGGGTCGTCGGCCGCCGTGCGCAGGGCCTCGCGTACGTCGGTGTCGATGCGCTCGGGCGCCATGCCCGGGGCGGCGGCCTCGCGCAGGGCGCCCCAGTCGCCGTACACCTCGTCGAAGTCGTCCCGGCGGTCGGAAGTGCGCCCCTCGGTGTCGATGGAGCTGTGCAGGTCGGTGCGACCTGACGCCGTGAAGACCTCCTCCGGCTCCTGCCACGGCAGGCCCTGCGGCAACGCCTCGGAACGCGCCAGGCCGGTCTCCGGGTCGGCCAGGGCGGCCACGTGCGGGCGCAGCCGCGGGTCCAGCCAGGGCTCGCCGCGCCGCACGAACTCCGGGTACACGCACAGGCGTTCGCGCAGCTCGAACCCGGCCGCCCGGGACTTCTCGGCGAGCTGCTCGATCTGCGGCCAGGGGCGTTCGGGGTTGACGTGGTCGATGGTGAGCGGGGAGACGCCGCCCCAGTCGTCGATGCCGGCGCCGATCAGCCGCTCGTACTCGTCGTCGACGAGGTTGGGCGGGGCCTGGATGTTGCCGCTCGGGCCCATGAGGAGCCGGGCGACGGCCACCGTGGCGACCAGTTCGTCGAGTTCCGCGTCGGGCATGCCGCGCATGGCCGTGTCCGGCTTGGCGCGGAAGTTCTGGATGATCAGTTCCTGGATGCCGTGGTAGGCCCGTGACACCTTCCGCAGGGCGAACAGCGACTCGGCGCGCTCCTCGTAGGTCTCGCCGATGCCTATCAGGACGCCCGAGGTGAAGGGGACGGAAGAACGCCCGGCGTCCTCCAGGACGCGCAGGCGGACGGCGGGCTCCTTGTCGGGCGAGCCGTGGTGGGGGCCGCCCGGCTCCGACCAGAGGCGGGTCGCGGTGGTCTCCAGCATCATGCCCATGCTGGGCGCGACCGGCTTGAGCCGCTGGAAGTCGGTCCAGCTCATCACGCCCGGGTTGAGGTGGGGCAGCAGGCCCGTCTCCTCCAGGATGCGGATGGAGATGGCACGCACATAGGCGAGGGTGTCGTCGTAGCCGTGCGCGTCGAGCCACTCGCGCGCCTCCGGCCAGCGGTCCTCGGGCTTGTCGCCGAGGGTGATGAGGGCTTCCTTGCAGCCGAGGGCCGCGCCCTTGCGGGCGATGTCCAGCACCTCGTCCGGCGACATGAACATCCCGTGGCCCTCGCGGCGCAGCTTGCCCGGGACGGTGACGAACGTGCAGTAGTGGCACTTGTCCCGGCACAGCCGCGTCAGCGGGATGAAGACGCTCTTGGAGTACGTGATGACGCCCGGCCGCCCGGCCGCCGCCAGGCCCGCGTCCCGCACCCGGGCGGCGGAGGCCGACAGGTCCTCCAGCTGCGCGCCCCTGGCCTGGAGCAGCACCGCCGCCTCGGCGACATCGAGCGAGACACCGTCCCTGGCCCGTTTCAGGGCACGACGCATGGAGTTGTCGGTGGGGCCGGTCCCGGAGGTCGCAGGAGTCGTCATCCTTCGAGCATACGAGTGCGCTGATCACGCGCGGGGAAGCCCCGTCAGTGGAAGGCCAGCCACCCGATGCCCAGGGCCGAGGTGAGGCCCGCGGCGGCGACGGCGGCCGGTCTGTTGCGGTGCAGGGCGAACCAGACCAGCGCGGACGTCACCAGTACGGCCGCCGTGCCGATCGCGGCGCGCAGCAGCCCCTGGCTGTAGCCGTACTCCGTGAAGTGACGCAGCAGCCAGGCGAACCAGGCAAGCCTCATGACGCTCTCCCCCGTGAAGTCGGTGAGCCGGGCCCCTCACACCGTCCGGCGCGGTGGTCAGCCGCGCACCGGTGTGCTCCCGGCCGATTGTTGACCCACAGTTTAGTAGCGAACGCCAACCACCCTGCCAGGCCCGGGAGTTGTCAGAGGTATCCGGCGAGGCCGTCCAGGGTCTCGAGCACCTGCGTCTCCCCCGCCGGGGGCAGCTGCACCACGACCTCCTCGATGCCCAGGTCGGCGTAGCGGGCGAGCTTGCCCGGGGTGGGGTGGACGGCGTAGGGGACGACCTGGAGGGCCCGGGGGTCGCGGCCGGCGTCGGCCCAGGCGGTGCGCAGGACCGGCAGCGTCTCGCCGAGGCCCCGGCCGCCGATCGGCAGCCAGCCGTCGGCACACTCGCTGATGTGGGCGAAGAGCCCGGGTCCGGCGGCCCCGCCGACGAGCGTGCGCGGGCCGGTGACCGGGCCGCGCGGCTTCTGCACGGGCTTGGGATACGCATGGCTGGCCCGGACGCTGCCGAACTTCCCCTCGTAAGCGGTCGGGGCCTGCGACCACAGGGCCCGCATCAGCGCCATCCGGTCCCGGACCAGCTCGCGCCGGGTGCTCCAGCGCACGCCGTGGTCGGCGGCCTCCTCCACGTTCCAGCCGAATCCGACCCCGAGGGTGAACCGGCCGCCGGAGAGGTGGTCCAGGCTCGCGACCTGCTTGGCCAGGGTGATCGGGTCGTGCTGGGCGACGAGCGTGATGCCCGTGCCGAGCCCGAGCCGCCCGGTGACGGCGGCGGCCTGGCCGAGCGCCACGAACGGGTCCAGGGTCCGGCCGTACTCGGGCGGCAGCTCACCGCCCGCAGGGTACGGAGTGGTCCGCTCGACGGGGATGTGGGTGTGCTCGGGCAGGTACAGCCCGGCGAAACCGCGGTCCTCCAGTTCCCGGGCGAGCCGGGTCGGGGTGATCGTCTCGTCGGTGAGGAAGATCGTCACGGCGATGCGCATGACGCATCACTACCCGAGCGCGGCCCACCTGTCCATACCGACTGGTCGGACCTTCAGCAGACGGTCGCCGAGCAGGGCTCCGGTGCGGTGGGCCAGGAAGTCACCGGCCGCCGCGGCGCCCGCGGTGACCGCGACGACCAGCGGCAGGCTCAGGGCGCCGGTACGGGCGAGAGGCCCGGCGGCCAGAGCAGGCCGACGCCGGGGACGAGCGCGCCGACCAGCCTGCTCACCCGGGGGAGGAAGTAAGACCAACGCCGGCATCGCCGGCCGCCTCGGCATGCGCGAGAGCACCGTCAAGGTGCACGTCAGCCGCATCCTCACCGCGCTGGAGGTCACCAACCGGGTGCAGGCGGCCCTGCCGGCCCGGGTCGCGGACCTCACACCCTGACCCCGCGGCCTGTTTCCCTGCTGCCCGCCGTCCAATTCCCCTCCCTTGCACGCCTGTTCACGGCTGACTACAAGGGTGCACACGCACACCCCGCACCACCCGAGCCACGTCACCGACGACACCAGGGGAGCAGCAGCATGTGCGAGGACAGCCACGGCGGGTTCGGCCGGCGCGCTCTGTTCGTGACGGGAGCGGCGGCCGCGCTTACGTTGGGAAGTGTGAGCTTCGCTTCAGCGGCCGACGGTGACCGGGAGAGCAGGACCGTGCGCGGCACGCTGCCGCCCGGCTCCCCGGACTTCGTGTACGTGCCCGTCGAGATCCCCGCCGGGGTCC
This sequence comes from Streptomyces tibetensis, assembly GCF_007655005.1. Taxonomy (GTDB): domain Bacteria; phylum Actinomycetota; class Actinomycetes; order Streptomycetales; family Streptomycetaceae; genus Streptomyces; species Streptomyces tibetensis. Next base: position 32,708 of record NZ_SZVW01000007.1, on the reverse strand, counting down.
GGGAGCTGAAGGTCGCCTACACCTACGACCGGCCGTCCGTCCCGGCCGGCACCCCGGGCAACGCCCTCGACATCGGCGTCTTCGACGAGCGCGGCACCGAGCTGGGCGGCCGGGGCTTCCGCGGCTGGTCGGGCGGGGCGCGCACGGAGTTCTTCGTGCGCGCCGACGACGCGACGCCGGGTTACCTCCCGGGCCCGGTGCGCGAGGGCACCTGGCACATCGCGCTCGGCCCGTACACCGTCGCCCCGCAGGGCCTGTCGTACGAGATCACGGTCACGCTGACGTACGGGGAGCCGGGCGAGGCGACCGAGCCGGTGTATCCGCCGGAGCGGGCGAAGGGCCGGGGCCGGGCCTGGTACCGGGGCGACTGCCATCTGCACTCCTGGCACTCCGACGGCCGCCGCACCCCCGCCGAGATCGGGGAGCTGGCCCGGGCGGCCGGCCTGGACTTCATCAACTCCTCCGAGCACAACACACACGCGGCGCACGCCCACTGGGCCGATGTGGCCGGGGACGACCTGCTGGTCATGCTGGGCGAGGAGATCACCACCCGCAACGGGCACGTCGTCGCGCTCGGCACCGACCCGGGCACCTTCGTCGACTGGCGCTACCGGGCCCGCGACAACCGCTTCGGCCGGTTCGCCCGGCAGATCCGCCGTGCCGGCGGCCTGGTCGTCCCGGCCCACCCGCACGCCACCTGCGTCGGCTGCAACTGGAAGTTCGGCTTCGCCGAGGCGGACGCCGTCGAGGTGTGGAACGGCCCCTACACGCCCGACGACGAGGTGGCGCTCGCCGACTGGGACAGCATGCTCGTGGCGTCCGTGCGGGACGGGCGCGGCTGGCTCCCGGCGATGGGCAGCAGCGACGCCCACCGCTCCCCGGACGCGGTGGGAAGCCCCCAGACGGTCGTCCTGGCCGACGACCTGACCCGGGAGGCGATCCAGGAGGGCATCCGGGCGGGACGGTCCTACATCGCCGAGTCCGCGCGCGTCGCACTGTCCTTCCGGGCGTCCGGCGGACGCGGTGAGCACGCGGGCATCGGCGAGCGGCTCACCGTGGGCCGCGACACCCCCGTCACCGTCCGCCTGGAGGTCACCGGCGCCCCACGCTGCACGGTCCGCCTCGTCACCGACCAGGGCGTCCTCCACACCAGCGCCCCGCTGCCGGTCTCCGGCTCGGGCGTCGTCGAGTGGCGCACCACACCGTCGTACGCGGCGTACGTACGGGCCGAACTCCGCCACGAGGCGGCCGCGGGACCGCTGCCCGGGGCCCTGGCGGCGTTCACCAACCCGATCTTCCTCGGGCGCGACTAGGGACTTTCGTTCGCATCATCGTGCGGACGCGCGCCAAGCGGAGGAGCCGGCCCACGGCCTTCCCCGTGGCCCGCTCGGTCTCCGTTTCCCGGCCCCTGCCGTAAGGCCGCACGTGAGAGGCGCCGGATACAGCAAGTTAACCGTCGCGACCCGGGAGTGAGACCGACCCACCTCACCATCGCAATACCTGTCGATCGATAGGTATACCTCGACCCTTCGGAGGTGCGGTGATGAGACGGTCCGAGCTCACCGCTGCGTCACGCCCTGTCGGCGACATCACCAGTCCCGCTCCCGTCGGCTATCCGCCGGAACTGCGCCGCGGGGTGGGTGGCTTCGCGTCATTCGCCGCGGGCTTCTCCTTCGTGTCCATCCTCACCACCGTCTTCCAGCTCTTCGGCCTCGGTTTCGGCCTCGGCGGAGCGGCGTTCTTCTGGACCTGGCCGCTGGTCTTCGCGGGGCAGCTGCTGGTGGCGCTCTGCTTCGCCGAACTCGCGGCACGGTGGCCCCTCTCCGGGGCGATCTACCAGTGGTCGAGCCGGCTGGCCGGCACGACGGTGGGCTGGTTCACCGGCTGGATCATGATCATCGGGCAGATCCTCACCGTCGCCGCGGCCGCGATCGCCGCACAGGCGGTGCTGCCGGGCATCTGGTCCGGATTCCAGATCGTCGGCGGTCCCGGCGCCGACCCGTCGATCGTCTCACCGACCGGCGCGCACAACGCGGTCCTGCTGGGCTGCCTCCTGCTGGTGATCACCACAGTGGTGAACATCCTGGGCATCCGCCAGATGGCCGCCGCTACCAGTGCCGGTGTCGCGGTGGAGATCGTCGGCGTGATCGCACTCGTACTGGTGCTCTTCTTCCTGCCCGAGCGGGGCCCGCAGGTGGTGGCCCACACCACCGGCTGGGCGGGTGGTGGCGGCTACTTCGGGGCCTTCCTCGCGTCTTCGCTGATGGCGGCGTACGTCATGGTCGGCTTCGACTCGGCGGGCGAGCTGGCGGAGGAGACCCACAGCCCGCGCCGGACCACCCCCCGGACGATCCTTCGTGCCCTGGTCACCTCCGGCGTCGGCGGCGCTGCGCTGATCGTGTCGGGGCTGATGGCGGCGAGCAGCCTGACCGACGGGAAACTGGCCGCCGGCGGTCTCTCCTGGGTGCTCACCGACCGGCTCGGAACGGTTGTGGGCAGGCTGCTGCTGTGCTGCGTCGCGGTCGCGGTGTTCGCCTGCACGCTCGCCGTGCAGACATCCGGCGCACGGATGATGTACTCCATGGCGCGCGAGGGTGCCCTGCCCGGCCACCGGTACCTCGCCAAGGTCTCGGCCCGCACCGGCACGCCGATCATCACGTCGATCGTGGTGGGTGCGGGCGCCGCCATCGCGCTCTTGGTGAACGTCCGCCAGTCCGCGATCTTCACCGCCCTCTCCAGCCTGTGCATCGCCATGCTGTATCTCGCGTATCTGGGCGTGACCCTGCCGCTGCTGGTCGCCCGGATCCGGCAGCGGCACACCGGCGGACTGCCGGACGGCGTCGACGAGACGGGCCGGCCGCTGTTCTCGCTGGGCCGCGGGGGCACGGTGATCACCGCGCTCGCCGTGCTCTACCAGGTGGGCATGACGGTCAACCTGCTGTGGCCGCGCGCGGAGATCTACGACCTCACGGGCGGCACCTGGTGGCTGCGCTGGAGCGCCCTGCTGTTCATCGGGCTCTGTCTCGTCGCCGGTGCCGCCTACTTCCTCGCCCGCGGGCTGCACCGCCGGATCGAGTTGAGGCACGTGTCCCACACCCACGTCGAGCCGCCGTCCGTCGAACCCGTCGCCGAACCCGCCTGACACTCCAGAGGCACCACAGGCAGCGGCAATCCACCCACGAAGGGACCACGGGACCCCCATGACCACGGCCGAAGAGTCGCGGGCCACCGCGCCGCACGACCCACACCCCACCGAGCACCCCACCGGGCAGTCCCCCGCCCGTGTCCGTGATCTCCACCGGACCGACAGCGTTCGAAGCGCCCGGCAGGACGCACGTGCCCAGGGCGGGCAGGCCGGCGAGTGGATGCCGCACCTTCCGGCGTCCAGCAGTCCGTACCCGCCACCGGGAGTGGATCCGGCCGCGCTGGTGTGGGCGGAGACGGTGGCACCCGGCGGCTACACCCACAAGGTCCTCGCCCGCGGCACCCGGCTGCACTTCGACGACCCGACCGGTGACGCCTGCGCCCACCTGCTGCTCTTCAACGCCCTGGAACCGGTCGAGCGGCTCAACGTCGCCGACACCCAGAAGATCCCGTGGCGGGCCTACCTGGGTGAGAACCACCCGCTGCTGTCCGGCGACGGCCGTGTCCTGGCCGTGCTCACCGGTGACTCCTCGGGCCGGCACGACGCCTTCTGCGGCACCACCACCGACGCCTGGAACGAACGCAAGTACGGTGACGCCCGCCCGCACGGGCCGTCCCCGTCCGGCCGCGGACTCTTCGTCAAGGCGGCCGCCAAACACGGTCTGAGCCGACGCGACCTGCCGCCGAGCGTCTCCTTCTTCCAGGGCGTACACGTCGAGGCGGACGGCACGCTCGCCTGGCGGGGCAGCGCGGGAGCGGGCACCCACGTCGAACTCGTCGCGGAGATGCCGCTGCTGGTGCTGGTCGCCAACGTCGCCCATCCGCTGGACCCGCGCCCCGGCTACGTCGTCGGGCCACTGCGGGTGCACGCCTGGCGGGGCAGCCCCACCGGCCCGGACGAGCCACGGTTCACCGCCACGCCCGAACTGCACCGGGCGTACCTCAACACCGTCGACTACTGCGAAGCCCGGGGGTTGTGACATGGGGACCACGCAGGCCGAGAACACCCTGACCACCTGTCCGACCTCCTCGGGCGGCACCGTCGCCTCCACCGTGCCGGTCGGCGCCGCGTACGCCGAGGGTTCCGCCCTGGACTGGGGAGCGAGCCTGGTTGCGGGCCAGGTCGTCCTGGACGAGGAAGTGGCACCCAACGCACCCTGGTCGGCGGTGGTGCGCAAGGGACACGTCCTGACCATCGTCGACGTCGGCGGCAACCAGTCCGCCGACTGCCTGCTCTACAACGCCGACGACACCGAGGAGCGCTACAGCGTCCCCGACACGCTCGCCTGGCAAGGCAACGCCTACGTGCGCACCGGAACCGTGCTGCGCAGCAACGAGGGCCGTGCGCTGATGACCGTCGTCGGCAACGAGATCGACCGTCAGGACACGATCGGCGGCGCCTGCGGCAAGGAGTCCAACACCCTGCGCTACGGCCACCACGTGATGTTCCATCACGGCTGCCGTGAGAACTTCCTCGCCGAGGCCTCCCGGCGCGGCCTCGGGGCTCGGGACGTCGTCTCCAACCTCAACTGGTTCATGAACGTACCCGTCGAGGCGGACGGCGCGCTGGGCATCGTGGACGGCATGTCGGCGCCCGGCCGCCGGGTCGCGGTCCGCGCCGAGAGCGATGTCCTGGTGATGGTGTCCAACTGCCCGCAGATGAACAACCCGTGCAACGACTTCAACCCCACCCCCTTGCGGATGATCGTCGTCGCTCCGGACAGCGCGGGAGATCCGAAGCATTCCCGGCTCCCGCAGGATTCCAGCACCCCGGAGGGCGCCGCGTGACCCGCCCCACCGCTGTCCTCGTCGCCAACCGCGGTGAGATAGCCCGCCGCGTCATCCGCACGGCCAGGAAGATGGGCCTCGGCACCGTCGCCGTCTTCTCCGACGCCGACCGAGCCGCTCCGCACGTCCGCGAGGCCGATCACGCGGTACGCCTCGGCCCGGCTCCCGCCCGGGAGTCGTACTTGCGCGGCGACAGAATCGTCGAGGCCGCACTCGCCCACGGCGCCGGAATCGTCCACCCGGGCTACGGCTTCCTCTCCGAGAACACCGCCTTCGCCCGTGCCGTCGAGGAGGCCGGCCTGCGCTTCGCCGGCCCGACCGCCGACCAGATCACCGCCTTCGGCGAGAAGCACACCGCTCGCGCCCTCGCCGCGGCGGCCGGCGTCCCCCTGCTGGCCGGGACGGAGCTGCTCGGGAGCGCCGAGGAGGCCGTCACCGCCGCCGAGTCGATCGGGCTGCCCGTGATGGTCAAGGCCACCGGCGGGGGCGGCGGCATCGGCATGCAGGCGTGCGCCACCCCCGCGGAGGTGCGCGAGGCCTTCGCCCGCGTCGCGGCGCTCGCCGAGTCCAACTTCGCGTCGGCCGGCGTGTTCCTGGAGCGCCTGGTGCGCCCGGCCCGCCACGTCGAGGTGCAGGTCTTCGGCGACGGCAGCGGCAGGATCGCCGTCTTCGGCGACCGCGACTGCTCGCTGCAGCGCCGCAACCAGAAGGTGATCGAGGAGGCCCCGGCCCCGGCCCTGCCCGGCCATGTCCGCGCGCTGCTGCACGACTCGTCGCGCCGCCTGCTCGCCTCGGTCGGCTACCGCGGCGCGGGGACCGTGGAGTTCGTCTACGACCCGGTGCGAGAGGAGGCCGCCTTCCTGGAGGTCAACACCCGGCTCCAGGTCGAACACCCGGTGACCGAGGAGGCGTACGGCGTCGACCTGGTCGCACTCATGCTCACCCTGGCCCGCGACGGCCGGGTCGACGACGCGGTGTTCGAACGCGAGTGGACGCCCACCGGACACGCCGTGGAGGCCCGGGTCTACGCCGAGGACCCCGACAAGAACGCGCTGCCCTCCTCCGGCCTGATCACGCGGGCGGTCTTCCCGGGCCAGGGCGCGGAACCGATGCCCGGCGTCCGCGTCGACGGCTACGCCGAGACCGGCCTGGAGATCTCGCCGTACTACGACCCCATGCTCGCCAAGGTGATCGCGCACGGCGCCACCCGGGACACCGCGTTCGACGTGCTCGGCGAGGCCCTGGGCGCCAGCCGGGTCGACGGCATCGTCACCAACCTGGGTCTGCTGCGCTCGCTGACCGAGCGGGCCGAGGTCCGTGAGGCCGTGCACCACACCACCACGCTCGCCGTCACCGCCGACCCCGATCCGCGCATCGACGTCCTGACGCCGGGAGCGATGACCACCGTCCAGGACCTTCCCGGCAGGCTCGGCTACTGGCACGTCGGCGTACCACCGAGCGGGCCCTTCGACCCCGTCTCCTTCGCCGAGGCCAACCTGGCCGTCGGCAACCCGCCCGGGGCGCCCGCGCTGGAGGTCACGGCGGGCGGGCTGACCCTGCGCCTGTCCACCGCCACCGTCGTCGCCGTCACCGGCGCTCCCGTCCAGGTCACCGTGGACGGCACCGCGGCACCCCTGTGGGAGCCGGTGCCGGTTCCGGCCGGCGCCACCCTCGTCCTCGGCACCTCCCTAGGCCCGGGCCTGCGCAACTACGTGGCCGTCCGGGGTGGCATCGACGTACCCGCCTACCTGGGCAGCGCCTCGACCTTCACCCTCGGTGGCTTCGGCGGGCACGGCGGCCGGGCCCTGCTCCCCGGGGACGTCCTGCGGCCCGGAGCCGCCGCAAGCACCGGCGGCGGCCCGACCCCGCACGGGCGCCGCCCCGCGATCACCTCCCACTGGCGTATCGGCGTCACCGAGGGACCGCACGCGGCACCCGAGTTCTTCACCCGCGAGGACATCGACACGCTGTACGCCACCGACTACACGGTGCACCACAACTCGGCCCGCACCGGCATCCGCCTGATCGGTCCCCGGCCGCGGTGGGCCCGCCAGGACGGCGGCGAGGCCGGGCTGCACCCCTCGAACATCCACGACACGCCGTACGCGGTCGGCGCCCTGGACTTCACCGGCGACACTCCGATCATCCTCGGGCCCGACGGCCCGTCCCTCGGCGGGTTCGTCTGCCCCGCGGTGGTCGCCAGCGGCGAGCTGTGGAAGCTCGGCCAGCTCCGCCCCGGCGACACCGTCCGGTTCGTGGGGGTCAGGGAAGCCGACGCGGCCGGCCTCGACGCCCGTCGCGCCTCTCCCGCACTGATCAGCGACGGCGGGGACGGTGACGACGGCGTACTGGGCCGCCTGGAGGCCACGGACGACCGCCCCGGTGTCACCTACCGCCGGGACGGCGACGACAACGTCCTCGTCGAGTACGGCCCCATGGCGCTCGATCTCGGCCTGCGGATGCGGGTGCACGCCCTGCAGGAGACCCTCGCCGCCCACGCGCCCGACGGCATCATCGACATCACCCCCGGCATCCGCTCCCTGCAGGTCCACACCGATGCCCGCGCGTTGAAGGCCCGTGACCTGACCGCGCTCCTGCGCGAACTGGAGGACGAGGTACCGCCGACCAACGAGCTGGTGGTGCCCTCCCGCACGGTGCGGCTGCCGCTCAGCTGGGACGACCCGGCGACCCGGCTGGCCATCGAGCGGTACATGGCCGGGGTCCGCGACGACGCCCCGTGGTGCCCCTGGAACATCGAGTTCATCCGGCGTGTCAACGGCCTGGAGAGCGCCGACGACGTGTACCGCACCGTCTTCGACGCCTCCTACCTGGTGCTCGGCCTCGGAGACGTCTATCTCGGCGCACCCGTCGCCACCCCGCTCGACCCACGGCACCGCCTGGTGACGACCAAGTACAACCCGGCCCGCACCTGGACCGCGGAGAACTCCGTCGGCATCGGCGGCGCCTACCTGTGCATCTACGGCATGGAGGGCCCCGGCGGCTACCAGTTCGTCGGCCGCACCGTGCAGATCTGGAACCGCTTCCGCACCGGCGGCCTGTTCCAGGACTCGCCGTGGGCGCTGCGCTTCTTCGACCGCATCGAGTGGTACCCCGTCACAGCGGAGGAACTGCTCGAACTGCGTGCGGAGACCGACGCCGGCCGCGGTGCCTTCGACACGCGGGAGGGCACCTTCTCGATCGCCGAGTACAACGCCTTCCTGACGGCCGAGGCCGAATCGATCGCCGCCTTCCGGCAGCGGCAGAGCGCCGCCTTCGAGGCGGAGAAGGAACGCTGGCGTGCCGCCGGCGAGTTCGACCGGGTGGACGAACCCCGGCCCCCGGCCGCCGACCCCGTCGCCGTCCCGGACGGAGCGGTCCCGGTCACCGCGCCGTTCACCGCCACCGTCTGGCAGACCGTCGCCGAGCCGGGCGCCGACATCGCCGAGGGCGAGCCGATCCTATGGCTGGAGGCCATGAAGATGGAGTCCAAAGTGAGTGCCCCCGCCGCCGGGACACTGCTGGAGATCTACGTCAAACCCGGTGAGCAGGTCGCCCCCGGGCAGATCCTCGCGGCGGTGCGGGCATGAGCGCGATGACACCGGCCGAACGCGTCGAGGCCGCCTACGACCGCATCCGGTCCGTCGACCGGCCGGAGATCTGGATCCACCTCCGGCCCCGCGACGAGGTGCTCGCCGAAGCGGCCGCCGTCGACCCGGCGTTGCCGCTGGCCGGCCTGGTGGCAGCCGTCAAGGACAACATCGACGTGGCCGGCCTGCCCACCACGGCGGCCGCGCCGACGTACGCCTACCTGCCCGGGGCCGACGCGCCCGCGGTGGCACGGCTGCGCGCGGCCGGGGCCGTGGTGCTCGGCAAGACCAACCTGGACCAGTTCGCCACCGGCCTGGTCGGCACCCGCAGCCCCTACGGTGCGGTCCGCAACGCCTGGGATCCGGCCCGCATCTCCGGCGGCTCCTCCTCCGGTTCGGCCGTCGCGGTGGCGCTGGGCATCGCCGACATCGCCCTCGGCACGGACACGGCCGGCTCCGGGCGGGTGCCCGCCGCGCTCAACGGCATCGTCGGGGTCAAGCCCACCAAGGGTCTGGTGCCCGTGACCGGGGTGGTGCCCGCCTGCTACAGCCTGGACTGCGTCACCGTCTTCGCGCGCGATCTGCGCCTGGCCCGCACCGCGGCGGAGATCGTCGAGGGACCCGATGCGGCCGACCCGCTCTCCCGCACCGGCACCCAGCTCCCGCCGCCGCCCGCACGCCCCAGGGTCGCCGTCCCGGCCCCGCACCACCTGGAGGGCATGGCCGACGGCTGGCGCACCGCCTTCCACAGCGCGGTGGCCCGTCTGGCCGCCACGGGCGTGGAGATCACCGAGGCCGACATCACCCCGCTGCTGGAGGCCGCGGAGCTGCTGTACGGCGGCGCGTTCGTCGCCGAGCGGTACGCGGCCGTGGGCGGGCACCTGGAGAAGCACCGCGACCTGATCGGTACCCGCCTCGATGCCACCGTCGCCTCCATCGTCCTGGCGGGGCGGGAGCGGACCGCCGCCGAGTGGGCCGCGGACACCGCCCGGCTCGCCGCCCTCGGCGCCTCCGGACGCGCGGCCCTCGACGGCTGCGCGGCGCTCCTCACCCCGACCACCACCTGGCATCCCACCCTGGCGGAGGTGGCGGCCGACCCGGTCGGCGCCAACGCCCGGATGGGGCGCTTCACCAACTTCGCCAACCTGCTGGACCACGCCTCCCTCGCGGTTCCGGCCGGATGCGTGGACGGCCTGCCGTTCGGGGTGATGCTCACGGGCCCGGCCTTCTCCGACCGTGCCCTGGCCGTCCTGGCCGAGCGCCTGGCCAACCCGGGAGTCGACCTGTTCGTGGTCGGTGCCCACCTCACCGGCCAGCCGCTCAACGCCCACCTGGTGCAGGCGGGCGGCACGCTGGTGGGTCCGGTGCGTACCGCCGGCGGGTACCGGCTGCACGCCCTGGCCACCGAGCCGCCCAAGCCGGGCCTGGTACGAGCGGTCGGGGCCGGGCCGGGCAGCGGCGGGCGGGCGGGCGTCGAGGGTGAGATCTGGCGGCTGCCGGCGGCGGGCTTCGGGACGTTCACCGCGGCCGTCCCCCCGCCGATGACCATCGGCACCGTGGAGCTGGCCGACGGGCGTCAGGTCAGCGGCTTCCTGGTGGAGCCGTACGCCGTCGAGGGCACGCCCGACATCACCCGCTTCGGTGGCTGGCGAGCCTATCTGGCATCCACCTGACAGCAGCCGGCGAGGAGCGGGCACCCGTGCGCCGGGCGGGCTCGGGTGCCCCCCACCGGGTGACAGGATGGGGGGATGACGACGACGCGCCCGCGCCAGGGCAGGCCCCGGCACTCGCAGCCGTCCGAACCCGGCACCTCTGCCCGGGCACAGATCCTCGACGCCGCCGGGGAGCTCTTCGTCGAACGCGGGATCGCCGCCACCAGCACCCGCATGATCGCCGAGCGGGTGGGCATCAGGCAGGCCTCGCTCTACTACCACTTCGCCACCAAGGACGACATCCTGGCCGAGCTGCTGGACACGTCCGTTCGGCCCAGCCTGGAGATGGTGGAGCAGATCCAGGCGCTGGTGCCCGCGCGGACCAGCGCGGCCGCGGCTCTCTACGCGGTGGCGGTGATGGACGTGCGCACCCTGTCCAGCACTGCGTACAACATCGGCACGCTGTATCTGCTGCCGGAAGTGCGGGCCGAGCAGTTCGACGCCTTCCGTGAGGAACGGGGCCGGCTGCAGGACAGCTACGGCGCTCTCGGCGCCCTGGCAGCGACAGCGGACGTCGCCCGCGGCATGTCCGCCGAGCGGCTCGGCGAACTCCTCATCCAGCTGGTTGAAGTCGTCATTCAGATACGGCGTTCCCGTGAACCGGAAGCGGCCGACACCGACGCCATCGCGTCCTCGTGCCTGAGGCTGTGCGGCCTCGGCGAGCCGGCGGTGACCGCGGCCCGGGACGAGGCGCGCATCCTGCTGGGCCGCCTGGCGGGCACCGCGCCCCACGTCTGACTTCCGCCCGCTCGCCCCCGAAGCCGTTTCACTTCCCCCGGCCTCACTCCGGTGGCCACCCACCCTCAACCTGCATGACTCGACGTGACGAGGCGCTACCGGGCGGTGTCCGCCAGGTCGGCGACGACCGCCGCGTGGTCGGAGGGCCAGATCCCGTCGACCGGGCCGTCGCAGGCCCGCCGTACGTCCTGTACGTGGCCGAGTCCGTCGGGGCCGGGCGGGCCCACGTGGATGTAGTCGATGCGCACGCCGGGCTCCCAGGTGCGCGCCACGTACGGATTGGCCGCGTCCCAGGTCACGCAGGGGGCGGCCGGGTCGGCGTACTCCCACGCGTCCAGGAGGACCTGGCCGGGCACCGCCGGGGCGGTCTTGTAGCCGCCGAGGAGGCGGACCTCGTCGGAGTCGGGCCAGGCGTTGAGGTCGCCCGTGACGACCGGCGGGAAGGAGGTGTCGCCGCGGTGCCGGGCGACGAAACCGGCGAGCGCGGCGGCCTGGCCGCAGCGGACCGCCGAGGCGTCCGGGGCGGAGGTGAAGTGGGCGGTGAAGAAGGGCACTTCGTGGCCGGGGGCGGCCAGGCGAGCGTAGAGGGCGAGGCGGCCGTCGTCCGTGTCGGCCGGGGCTGGCAGCGGCAGCACGTCCTGGTCGACGACCGGCCATCGGCTCAGCACGGCGTTGCCTATGCCGACCGTCGGGTCCCCGATCCGCCGCTGCCAGCGTTCCGGGGCGGTCGAGGCGCCGTAGGCGCAGTGCAGGCCCAGCTCAGCGGCGAGCCACTCGGCGAGGTTCTCGCCGTCGGCCGCCCACACCTCCTGGAGCCCGACGACGTCGGGCCGCAGCTCCCGCAGGGCGTTGAGGATCGCCTTCTGCCGCGTCTGCCACGGCCCGAAGCGCCACCACAGGTTCCAGGTCACGATCCGCATCCGCAGCCACCCGCTCTCCCTCGATGCCGCGTGGGGGATCATTGAAGCAGGAAGCATTGCAGAAACCGTGAGAGCTTCGTGCGAAGGAGACCCGCAGAGATGTCCCGCCGCACCGACCTGTGGTTCCGGGCGACCACAGCCTTCCAGCGCCGCCTCAACCCGCTCCTGCGCCGCCTCCCCTTCCAGACGGTCCTGGAGACGACGGGCCGGGTCTCCGGGCTGCCCCGCCGGACGCCGGTGGGCGGGCGCCGCGTCGGCGGCTCCTTCTGGCTGGTGTCGGAGTTCGGCGAACGCTCGCAGTACGTACGCAACATCAAGGCCGATCCACGGGTGCGGGTGCGGATCCGGGGGCGGTGGCACGAAGGGACCGCGCACCTGATGCCGGACGACGATCCGGTGGCGCGGCTGCGGGGGCTGCCGCGGGTCAACAGCCTGGGAGTGCGGGCGTTGGGGACGAATCTGCTGACGGTGCGGGTGGACCTGGACACCTGAGAGGCGTCAGCCCGGCCAGACGATCGACTGCACCTCGCTGTACGCGTGCAGGGCGTACGAGCCGACGTCGCGGCCCACTCCGCTCTGCTTGAACCCGCCGAAGGGCGCCTCCATGTTGCGGCCCACGGTGTTGATCCCCACCCCGCCGGCCCGCAGTCGCCGGGCCACCCGGAAGGCCCGGGCCACGTCGCCCGACCAGACGTAGTCGATGAGGCCGTAGTCGGTGTCGTCGGCGAGCGCGATGCCCTCGTCCTCGTCCTCGAAGGGGATGACGACCACCACCGGGCCGAAGATCTCCTCACGGGCCACGCGCATGTCGCCGGTGCAGTTCGCCAGGAGGGTCGGGGCGACGTAGAAGCCGGTCGGCAGATCCGGGCGTTCGCCGCCCGCCACCACCACCGCGCCCTCCTTGCGGCCCAGTTCGACGTACGACTCGACCCGGTCCCGGTGCGCCGCCGAGATGACCGGCCCGACGACGGTGTCCGGCTCCCGTGGGTCACCCACCTTCAACCTGCCCGCGTAGGCCGCCAGTTGCTCCACCAGCCGGTCGTGGATCCCGCGCTGCGCCAGCACCCGCGTCGGTGCGGTGCAGATCTGCCCGCTGTAGAAGGAGAAGGTGGTGCCGATCCCGGCGACGGCCGAGCCGAGGTCGGCGTCGTCGAAGACGAGCGCCGCCCCCTTCCCGCCCAGCTCCATCAGCTGCCGCTTCATGCCCCGACCGCACACCTCGGCGATCCGGCGTCCGACCGCCGTGGAACCGGTGAAGCTGACCATGTCGACGTCCGGCGACGCCACGGCCGCCTCGCCCACCTCCGTACGTGAACCGCCGACGACGTTCACCACCCCCGGCGGGGCGCCCGCCTCCTCGAGTGCCTCGGCCATCCGGTAGACCGACAGCGGATCCTGCGGGGCCGGTTTCACCACGACCGTGTTGCCCATGGCCAGGGCGGGGGCGACCTTCCCGGCCGGGTTGGCCCAGGGGTTGTTGTAGGAGGTGATGCAGGTGACGACCCCGACGGGCTGCCGGACGGCCAGAGCGCCCATCACCCCGGCCTTCCCCATCGGTCCGGCCTCGTTGATCTGCGGCGGGATCGGCCACTCGGCGGGCTCCAGGCGGGCGTAGCGCCGGAAGCGGGCGGCGGCGACCCCGACCTGCAGGGCGCGTGCGGTGCCGAGGGTCGCTCCGGTCTCGGCCCGGGCCAGCTCCGCGTACTCCTTCAGCCGGCCGGCGATGATCCCCGCCGCCCGTCCGAGGACCGCGGCCCGTTCCTCGGGTGCGGTGCGCGACCACGGCCCGAAGGCCTCGCGGGCCGCGGCACAGGCCGCGAGCACCTGGTCCCGCGAGGCCTCCGGCGCCCACCCGACGGTCTGTTCGCCCGCCGGGTCGATCACCTCGTAGTGGCCGCCGTCCGGCTCCACCCAGGAGCCGCCGACGAACAGCGACTGGCGTGCCGTCACCTCGTGCTCACCGTCTCCGTGTCCCGCCCGGAGCGGAGCACCCGGCCCGGGACGGCGCCGGTCACCACGTCGTCCCGGATCGCCTCGACCCCGTTGACCCACACGGCCCGCACGCCCAGCGCCCGGGAGTCCAGCCGCGGGCTGTCACCCGGCAGGTCGTGCACCAGGGTGGCCGGGCCCGCGTCGATGCGCTCCGGGTCGAGCAGGACCAGGTCCGCGTGCCAGCCCTCCCGCACCCGCCCCCGCTCCCGCAGCCCGAAGAGCCGGGCCGGGTCGTCGGTCAGCATCTTCACGGCCTGCTCCAGACCGACGAGCTTGCGGCCCCGCAGACAGTCCCCGAGGAAGCGGGTCGTGTACGGCGCCCCGCACATCCGGTCCAGATGGGCGCCCGCGTCGGACCCGCCGAGCAGCACGTCCTCGTGCTGCCAGGTCTCGGCCCGCAGCGCCCAGGACGCCGGGTCGTTGTCGGTCGGCATCGGCCACAGCACCGTGCGCAGCTCGTCGTTGGCGCAGATCTCCACCAGGCACGCGAAGGGCTCCTGCCCGCGCTCCTCGGCGATGTCCTTCACCACGCGCCCGGTCAGTTTGGCGTTGGCCTCGCTGTAGGTGTCGCCGATGACGTACCGCCCGAAGTTCGCGAGCCGCCGGAAGACCCCCGCCTCCTTGGAGTTGGCGCGCCGCAGCAGCTCGGCCCGCACGTCCGGATCGCGCAGCCGCTCGATCCGCTCCGGCAGGGGCAGCCCGAGCACCGGCCCCCAACCGGGGATGAGGTTCAGCGCGCAGAACGTTCCCAGGGACATGTTCATGGGCGTGAGGATCGGCATGGTGAGGGCCACGACTCTCCCTCCCGCCTTCCGCGCCTGCTCGCTCGCGAGCAGCTGCCGGGGCACGCGTTCGGGCACGGCCGCGTCGATCGTCAGCACGTTCCAGTTCAACGGCCGCCCCGCGACCGCGCTCATCTCCACGAACAGATCGATCTCCGCGTCGCTGAACTGATCCAGACAGCCCGCGACGATCGCCTCGATCTGCGTGCCCTCGCACTCCCCGACCGCCCGCGCCAGGGCCAGCAGCTCGGCCGGCCGGGCGTGCCGCGAGGCGACCGGCTGCCCGTCGCCGTCGGAGTGGCTGCTCGACTGGGTCGTGGACAGCCCCCAGGCCCCGGCGTCCATGGCCTCCCGCAGCAGCCTCACCATCGCGGCGAGCTGCTCCTGACTCGGCTGCCCGCCCACCGCGTCCGGCCCCATCACGTACCGCCGCAGCGCACAGTGCCCGACCATGAACCCGGCGTTGACGGCGATCCGCCCCTCCAGGGCGTCCAGGTACTCCCCGAAGGAATGCCAGCTCCAGGGCGCCCCCTCCTCCAGCGCCACCAGCGCCATGCCCTCGACCCTGGACATCATCCGCCGCGTGTAGTCGGCGTCCCCGGGCCGGTCGGGATGCAGCGGCGCGAGCGTGAACCCGCAGTTCCCGCCGGCGACGGTGGTGACCCCGTGGTTGAGCGAGGGTGTGGCGTACGGATCCCAGAAGAGCTGGGCGTCGTAGTGGGTGTGGGGGTCGACGAAGCCGGGGGTGAGGACGAGGCCGTGAGCGTCCTCGGCGGTCCGGCTTTCCTCGGTGGCCCGACCGATGACGGCGATCCGCCCGTCGCGGATGCCGACGTCGGCGGTGTAGCCGGGCCCACCGGACCCGTCGACGACGGTCGCCCCTTTGATGACGTGATCGAGCATGACCACTCAACTCCTAGAGCTGGATGCCCCAAAGGGGCGCGGGGAACTGCGCGACACGCCACGCACCGCCCGCACTCGCCGGACGGCCCGCGGCTCTGCGGCGATTACGCGCTCTGCCGGAAACGGGACGTGCGGTGCACCGGATCCGTGTCGATCTTGGGAATCACGTACTCCCCGACCAGCCGGATCGTCTGCAGCGTCTCCTCCTTCGGCACCCCCACCGGCAGCCCGAAACTCAGCTGGTCCGCCCCGGCCCGCTCCCACCGCTCGCACTGCCGCAGCACCTCGTCCGGATCCCCGCAGATCAGCAACTCCTCCTCGATCAGCACCTCCACGAACTCCTCGGTGTACTCCGGCAGCGTCTCCGGCCACACCGGGAACCCCTCGGGCCGCGGGAACGTGTCGTGGTACCGGAACACCAGCGACGGCAGATAGTGCAGCCCTCCGCTCGCCGCGATCCGCACGGCTTCCGCATGGGTCGGCGCGCAGATCGCCGTGGTGGTCACCATCACGTTGTCGTTCACGAAGGCCCCGACCGGCTCGGCGTCCACGATCGCCGTCTTGTACTGCTCCAGCACCCACTCCATGTCGGAGACCTTCTGCACGCTGAAGCCGAGCACGCCGAGCCCCTTCTTCGCGGCCATGGCGTACGACGGCGGCGACCCGGCCGCGTACCACATCGCCGGGTGCGACCCGCCGTACGGCTTGGGCAGGATCTTGCGCGGCGGCAGCGACCAGTGCTTGCCCTGGAAGCCCTGATACTCGTCCTGGAGCCACATCTTGGGGAACTCCGCGATGGTCTCCTCCCAGAGTTCCTTGGTGTGGTTCATGTCGGTCACCCCCGGCATGAACCCGAGGATCTCGTGCGACCCGGCGCCCCGCCCGCTGCCGAACTCGAAGCGGTTGCCACTGAGGTGGTCGAGCATGGCGACCTTCTCGGCGACCTTCACCGGGTGGTTGACCGGGGCGAGCGGGTTGAAGATCCCCGAGCCCAGGTGGATCCGCTCGGTCGCGTGCGCCAGGTAGCCGAGGAAGACGTCGTTGGCGGACAGGTGCGAGTACTCGTCCAGGAAGTGGTGCTCGGAGGCCCAGGCGTACTTGAAGCCCGACTTGTCCGCCTGGATGACGTACTCGGTCTCCTCCATCAGCGCCTTGTGCTCGGCGAGCGGGTCGGTCTCGGCCCGTTTGCCGACGTATCCCTGAACGAAGATGCCGAATTCCAAGGAGGTTCACCGCCCCACGGTCAGTTCTGACGATGCGTCAGATTTATGGCTCCGACTGTTCCACCGGCCTCGAAGAGCGTCAATACCTGATGGACCGTCAGATAACGGTGACCCCGGCCAGCCACCCGCCGTCGATCACGAACGGCTGTCCCGTGATGTACGAGGAGTCCTCCGAGGTCAGGAACAGCGCGAGCCTCGCCACCTCCTCGGGCCGCCCGACCCTGCCCAGCGGCACCAGCTTGCGGTACAGCCGGTCGAGGCCCTTCGACGTCTCCGCCGGGTCGGCGTCCGGGTCGAGCCGGGCCGGGTTGGCCATCGGGGTGTCGATCGCCCCCGGGCAGACGGCGTTGACCCGTATCCCGCGCCCCGCCAGCTCCAGCGCGGCGACCCGGGTCAGACCGACCACGGCGTGCTTGGTCGCCGCGTAGGAGCCCACCGCGGCCATGCCGGTCAGGCCCGTGCAGGAGGCGGTGTTCACGATCGTGCCCCCGTCGGCCATCTCCGGGGCGACCGCCTTGATGCCGAGCAGGCAGCCCACCTGATTGACCTGCACGACCTGCATGAACTCGTCGAGGGGCGTGTCGAGGAGGGAGTTGAAGCGCAGGATCCCGGCGTTGTTGACCAACCCGTCGACATGGCCGTACGCGTCCTTGGCGGCGGTGACGGCGGCCTGCCAGTCCTCCTCCCGGCCCACGTCCAGATGGACGTACCGCGCGCCGATCTCCTTCGCGAGGGCCTCACCCTGGTCGTCGAGCACGTCCGCGACGACCACCCGTGCGCCCTCGGCCGCGAACAGCCGGGCCTCCTGTTCGCCCTGGCCGCGTGCGGCGCCGGTGACGATGACGACTCGTCCGTCGAGCTTGCCCACGGGGTCTCCTCACAGCTCGGGAGCGACCTCGGCGCCGAACGCCGCGATCTGGTCGATGAGTTCGTCGCGGCTCCGGCTGCGGAACCGCACCTGGAGCTGGTGCACGCCCATCGCCCGGTACGCCCGCAGCGACTCGGCGAGCCGCTGCGGCCCGCCGGTCACGGTCCGGCGCCCCACCTCCCAGCGGGGCGTGCCGACGTACAGCGGCTCGGCGATGGCACCCACGGTGAACGGGCCCTGCACGCCGGCCCGCTCGCGCAGCTCCCTGATCCGGCCGATCTGCGCGGGCAGCCGGTCCCTCGGATCCCCCTGCGGCAGCCAGCCGTCGCCCTTGAGCGCGGCGCGGCGTACGGCGGCGGGCGAGGAGCCGCCGACCCACACGGGAACCGGTTCCTGCGCCGGACGGGGCCGCTGCCCGAGCCCCTCGAAGTCGTACAGCTTGCCGTGGTGCTCGGGGAACTCGTCGGGGCCGAGGGCGGCGCGCAGGGCGTCGATCGACTCGTCCAGCACGGCCCCGCGCCGGTGGAAGTCGACGCCCAGGGCCTCGAACTCCTCCTGGACGTGCCCGGCACCGACCCCGAGGATCAGGCGGCCGCTCGACAGGTGGTCCAGGGTGGCGTACTGCTTGGCGACGAGCAGGGGGTGCCGCAGTCCGACGATCGCGACGTGGCTGAGCAGCCGGACGCGTGGGGTGGCCGCCGCGAGGAAGGCGAGGGTGGCGACGGGGTCGTACCAGACGGTGCTCATCGCGGCGGCGAGCCGGCGGGGGATGCCGACGTGGTCGCAGCCCGCCAGGTAGTCGAACCCGGCCCGGTCGGCGGCGCGGGCGATCTCCAGCAGGTCGTCCGGCCCGGCCTCCGCCTCCCAGCCCTCCGCGTAGAGGGTGCTCTGCGACTGGACGGGCAGCTGCATCCCGTACCGCAGGCTCACCGCGCACCGCCGCCACCCGGCCACAGCCCCTCGGCCGTCAGTCCGAGCAGCTCGATGGCGTTCCCGCGTACGATCCGCTCGACCACGTCGGCCTCCAGGTGCCCCATCTGCGCCTCGCCGACCTCGCGGGACTTGGGCCAGGTGGAGTCGGAGTGGGGGTAGTCGGTCTCGTAGAGGACGTTGCCGACGCCGATGGAGTCGAGATTGCGCAGCCCGAAGGCGTCGTCGAAGAAGCAGCCGTAGACGTGCTCGGCGAACAGCTCGGACGGCGGCCGGTGCACCTTGTCGGCGACGCCGCCCCAGCCGCGGTTCTCCTCCCACACCACGTCGGCCCGTTCCAGGATGTAGGGGATCCAGCCGATCTGGCCCTCGGCGTACATGACCTTGAGGTTCGGGAACTG
Source organism: Streptomyces tibetensis (assembly GCF_007655005.1). GTDB lineage: Bacteria > Actinomycetota > Actinomycetes > Streptomycetales > Streptomycetaceae > Streptomyces > Streptomyces tibetensis. The sequence continues at coordinate 13,720 of NZ_SZVW01000007.1, read as the reverse complement.
CTCGAACTTGCCGCTCATCAGCCAGTCGACCATGGAGAAGCAGCAGTTGGCGTAGGTGATGGTGGAGCCGACGGCGGGCGGGGCGTCCGCGGAGGTGGAGGGCATGCGGCTGCTGGAGCCGATGTGCATGGCGACGACCGTGCCGGTCTCGTCGCAGGCTTCGAGGAACGGGTCCCAGCCGTCGGTGTGGATGGAGGGCAGCCCGAGGAACGGCGGTATCTCGGAGAAGGCGACGGCACGCACCCCGCGGGCGGCGTTGCGCCGGACCTCCGCCGCCGCCAGCCCGGCGTCCCACAGGGGGATGAGGGGCAGGGGTATGAGCCGCCCGTGCGCGTCCGGACCGCACCACTCCTCCACCATCCAGTCGTTGTAGGCCCGGACGCAGAGCAGGCCCAGCTCGTGATCCTTCGCCTCGGTGAAGGTCTGGCCGCAGAAGCGCGGGAAGGTCGGGAAGCACAGGGCGGACTGGACGTGGTTGACGTCCATGTCGGCGAGCCGCGCGGTGACGTCGTAGGAGCCGGGCCGCATCTGCTCGTAGGTGATGACCTCCAGCCGGATCTCGTCCCTGTCGTACCCGACGGCGGTGTCGAGCCGGGTCAGGGGCCGCCGCAGATCCTCGTAGACCCACCAGTCCCCGACGGGACCGTCGTCCCCGGGCTGTCCCATGACCGGCTTGAAGCGGCCTCCGAGGAAGGTCATCTCCTTCACGGGGGCCCGGACGACGCGCGGTCCGACGCCCTTGTACTTCTCCGGAAGCCGGTCCTGCCAGACGCTCGCGGGCTCCACGGTGTGGTCGTCCACGGAGATGATCAGCGGAAAGGTGCTGTCGTGGGTGTCCATGGCGCTCACGGTAGCGCCGATCTGACGGGGCGTCAGCTATGCACACAGGGACTGATTCCGGCCGCGATGGCGTGATACGCGCGATACGGCCGGGCGCATGCGGAGAGAGTGTGCAGACCTGGTGGACTCCCCTGCGCCGCCCTGTGATCGGTGTCTCCCACGGCTGACGTATCCGCCGCCAACAAGGCAAACTGGCCTGGTTGCTCAGGATGTCTAGGGGGACTGCATGAACGGTGTACCGAAGGGTGTGCCGCGCGTACCGGAGCAGCGGCGTCCCGACTCCACGCCGGAGTCGGCCATGACCACCGGGCCGGCCGGGCCGGCGGAGGCCGCGGCCCTGCGTTTCGGCGTGCTCGGCCCCGTGCGCGCCTGGCGCGGCGACGAACCCGTCACCACCGGATCCCCCCAGCAACGCGCCCTGCTGTCGGCCCTGTTGCTTCGCGAAGGCCGGACTGCCACGGCGGCGGAGCTGATCGACGCGCTGTGGGGCGAGGAACCGCCCTCGCAGGCACTGGCGGCGGTGCGGACGTACGCCTCCCGCCTGCGCAAGGTGCTGGACCCGGGCGGCGAGGCCCGCCGGTCCGGCGGCGCCGCGGCCACCGCCGTCCTGGTCAGCGAGTCCGGCGGCTACGCGGTCCGCGACCTCGCCGAAGGCGCCCTTGACCTCACCGTCGCCCAGGACCTGGCGACCGAGGCGGAGAAGGCCCGCTCCGCCGGCGACCTCTGCCACGCCCGCGCCACCCTGCGCCGCGCCCTCGCCCTGTGGGACGGGGAGACCCTGGCCGGAGTGCCGGGCCCCTACGCGGAGGCCCAGCGCGTCCGCCTGGAGGAGTGGCGGCTCCAACTCCTCGAATCCTGCCTGGACATGGACCTGGAGCAGGGCTGCCACGCCGAGGCCGTCTCCGAGCTCACCGCGCTCACCGCGGCCCATCCGCTCCGCGAGCGGCTGCGCGAGCTGCTGATGCTGGCGCTCTACCGCAGCGGCCGCCAGGCCGAGGCCCTGGCCGTCTACGCCGACACCCGCCGCCTGCTCGCCGACGAGCTCGGCGTGGACCCGCGTCCCGGCCTGAGCGAGCTGCAGCAGCGGATCCTCCAGGCCGACCCGTCACTGGCGGAGCCCTCCTCCCCGGCACCCGAGCCGGCTTCCGTCCCGGTCCGTCCGGCACAACTGCCCGCGACCGTGCCGGACTTCACCGGCCGCTCCGGCTTCGTACGCGAACTCGGCGACATCCTCGCCTCCGCCGAGGGCCGGGTCATGGCGGTCTCGGCCCTCGCGGGCATCGGCGGCGTCGGCAAGACGACCCTCGCGGTGCACGTGGCGCACCAGGCCCGCACGGCGTTCCCGGACGGGCAGCTGTACGTCGACCTCCAGGGCGCGGGCGCCCGGGCGGCGGAGCCGGAGACGGTCCTCGGTTCCTTCCTGCGCGCCCTCGGCACCGCCGACTCGGCGATCCCCGACTCCCTGGAGGAGCGCGCGGCCCTGTACCGCTCGGTCCTCGCCGGGCGCCGGGTGCTGGTCCTGTTGGACAACGCCCGCGACGCCGCCCAGGTGCGCCCCCTGCTGCCCGGCACGGACGGCTGCGCCGCGCTGGTCACCTCCCGGGTGCGGATGCTGGACCTGGCGGGCGCCCACCTGATCGACCTCGACGTGATGTCCCCGGACGAGGCGCTGGCGCTGTTCACGAAGATCGTGGGCGAGGAGCGGGTGGCGTCCGAGCGGAAGGCCGCCCTGGACGTGGTGGCCGCCTGTGGTTTCCTGCCGCTGGCGATCCGCATCGCGGCGTCCCGCCTTGCGGCCCGCCGCACCTGGACGGTGTCGGTCCTCGCGGCGAAGCTCGCCGACGAGCGCCGCCGCCTGGACGAACTCCAGGCCGGCGACCTGGCCGTCAAGGCGACCTTCGAGCTCGGCTACGGCCAGCTGGAGCCCGCCCAGGCCCGGGCGTTCCGCCTGCTCGGCCTGGCGGACGGCCCCGACATCTCCCTGGCCGCCGCCGCGGCGGTCCTGGACCTTCCTGTCGAGGACACGGAGGACCTGCTGGAGTCCCTCGTGGACACCTCCCTCCTCGAATCGGCGGCCCCCGGCCGCTACCGCTTCCACGACCTGGTGCGGCTCTACGCGCGTGCCTGCGCGGAACGGGACGAACTGGCCCCGAGCGAACGGGGGTCGGCGCTGTCCCGGCTGCTGGACTTCTATCTGGCGTCCGCGGCCGGGGTGTACGCGATCGAGCGGCCGGGCGACCGGCTGGTCGATCACTTGGAGACCACGTCGTACCCGGGGCTGCGGTTCGACGACCGGCACGCGGCACAGGACTGGCTGTACGCGGAGGCCATGTGCCTGCTCGCGTGCGCACGGCGGTCCGCGGGGCGGCCCGAGAGCCTCCCCAGGGCCATCGACATGCTGTGGGCCGCGCACGACCTCTCCGAGTCGGGGGCCAACTCCCGGGAGTACGAGGCGACGGCCGAGGCACTGGTCGCCGCGGCCCGCTCGCACGGACTCGGGCGGGCGGAGGCCCGGGCGCTGATGACGCTCGTCAACGTCCATCACGTGAGCGGCCGTTTCGAACGGGCCGAGGAGGAGGCGGAGCGGGTCATCCTGCTCGCCCGGGAGTCCGACGACCTGCTCCCCGTCTGCTGGGCCCGCAACGCCCGCGGCATCATCGCGCTGTACCAGAACCGGCACACGGACGGCGAGGAGCACCTCTCCCGGGCCATCGAGCACTTCCGGGCCCTGGGCGACCGCCCCGGCGAGGCCGCCGCCCTCTGCAACCTCTCCCGGATCCATCTCGCGACCGGGCGCACCCAGAGCGCGGTCGCACTGGCCCAGGAGGGCATCGACATCTACGACGGCATGGGCAACTCCATGCGCGGCGCGAACGCCCGCTACGCCCTCGGGCTCGCCCTCACCCAGAGCGGGGAGCTGCGCGACGCGGCCGACCGGCTCCAGGAGGCGCTGGAGGTGTTCCGCGACAGCAGGCAGCGCCTCTGGGAGGGCATGAGCCTGTTCCGGCTGGCCGAGGTGGATCTCGCCGCCCGGCGTGCGGCGCGGGCCGCCGCGAACGCCGAGATGGCGCTCACGGTGCTGCGCGGGATCGGCGGGGAGTGGCGGCGGGGCAACGTCCTCACGGTCCTCGGGCGGGCGCTGAGCGGCATCGGCCAGACCGGCCGGGCCCATGTCTGCTGGCAGGAAGCGGCCGTGATCTACGAGGAGTTGGGCTCGCCCGAGGCTGCCGAGGTGCGGGCGCTGCTGTCCCCGGTGCAGGCGGCCTGAAAGGTCTTCGGGGCGCCGTCGGGGCGTTCATCATTCGTTTATCGCCTCCCGCCATGATGGACGCAGTCGATCCGTCGCGTCGGGGGGCAGACGGGTCGCCGCACGGGCCTCGCCCTGATGTTCCGGGGTGGGCGGCCCGGGTGGGCCCGTCCGGCCGTCCTCGGGGGAGTGGCCGGGCGGGCCCGCCGACCTCACTGCTTGATCCATGCCAAGGGGAGTTGACGATCATGGGCGACGAGCTCAAGCCGCAGGACCTGCACGCCACCGACGAGCCGCTCAAGACCGAGGACCTGCACGCCACGGACGAGGGCGCCGTCAAGAAGCAGGACCTGCACGCCACGGACGAGCCGCTGGAGACGAAGGACCTGCACGCCACGTCGGAGCCCTTCAAGCCGACGAAGTAAGCCACCGGTACACGGGGATCGGCCGCGGCGGCGCGGAGGGGGAGCCGTCGCGGCCGAGGTGTGTCCGCGCGCGATGGCGTCGCCTCAGAGCGAAACGACCCGTACTCCCGGCCCGCACAGTTTCCCCATGTCGTCCTCGTCGGACGTGAAGAGCACCACGCCTGCGGGCTGCCGGCCCGCGATCACGGCCAGGGCCGCGTCGATCGCGTACTTGTGGCCGTGCAGGCCGGTGTCCTGGAGCAGAGCGACCGCCGCTTCGGCGATCTCCCGGGTCACGGGTTCCACGACGACACGCGACATCGCCCACGTCCAGGCCGCACGCTTCACCCGGCCGTGATACGCCTCGATCAGCGTCATCGAGCTGGTCACGACACGGATGCCGGATCGGTGCGCGTCCTTGAGCCGCGCGAGCATCACCCGGTCGCCCAGGACGGCCCGCGACAACGCCTCGGAGTCCAGCACGTAGCAGGACGGCACCACTAGCCTGCCCTCCGGTGCCGCTCACCGGCCGCCCCGGGGCCCTGTTCCGCGAAGTGACGCTCGAACTCCCTCCGCTCGGCCTCGGCCGAGGCGAGCTCGTCCTCGGTGACCGGGCCGTGCTCCTCTTCCAGCCGGGTCACCAGCTCTCCCAGCCGGTCCTGCTCGCGCTGGCGCTCTATGGCCCGCGTGACATAGGCGCTGAAGCCGCCGGATCCGACCTCGTGCCGGATCTCCTCGGCGAGCTCCTCCGGCAGCGTCACGGTGTACTTCTTCGTTGCCATACCACTTACCATACCGGCCGGGAGGGCCGTCGGCCCGGCGGAGTGCGCCGCAGACCGGAGCGCGCGATAGTGGGTCGGCGCAGATCGACAGTCGGCCCACATCCGAAGGCGGCCCCCATGCCCGGCGAACAGCCCCACCTCTACGAGACCCTCGACGAGCGGTTCCGGACGGGCAGGTGTCAGGCGGGGGACTCGCGGCTGGAGACGTTGTACGAGGGGTGCCGGTGGGCCGAGGGGCCGGTGTACGTGCCCGCCGGGCGGTATCTCCTGTGGAGCGACATCCCCAACGACCGGCTGCTGCGCTGGGACGAGACGACGGGGGCCGTCGGGGTGTTCCGCTCCCCCGCCGGCTACCCGAACGGCAGCACCCTGGACGTCCAGGGCCGCCTCGTCACCTGTGAACAGGGCAATCGGCGGGTGACCCGGACCGAGCACGACGGCTCGGTCACCGTGATCGCCGAGCGGTTCCGGGGCAAGCGGCTCAACAGCCCGAACGACGCCGTCGTGCGGTCGGACGGGTCGGTATGGTTCTCCGACCCGGAGTTCGGGATCGCCACCGACTACGAGGGGCATCGCGCCGAGAGCGAGATCGGCGCCCGGAACGTCTACCGCGTCGACCCCGCGAGCGGCGAGGTGCGGCTGGTCGCCGACGGGTTCCAGGGGCCCAACGGACTGGTCTTCTCGCCGGACGAACGGCGGCTGTACGTGTCGGACAGCGTGGCCAACCACATCCGCGTCTTCGACGTCCAGGAGGACGGGATCTCGCTCTCCGGCGGCGAAGTCTTCGCCGCGTGCGCGCAGGGCAACTTCGACAACATCCGCTTCGACGACCAAGGGCGGCTCTGGGCCGCCGCCCTGGACGGGGGCGTGCACTGCTACGACCCCGACGGCACGCTGATCGGCCGCATCCTGGTGCCCGGCACCGTCGCCAACGTCCGGTTCGGCGGGGCCCGGCGCAACCGTCTGTTCATCGCCGCCGACACCACCCTGTACTCCCTGATGATGTCGGTCACCGGCACTCCGGCCGTGCCGCTGACCAGGTCCGGGGCTTGACCGGAGGAGGTGGGCAGCAGCCGTACGGGGATGCGCCACAGCAGACATCCGCTGTCGTACGGCGTGCCCCACCGTCTGTTCTACGACCTTCCCGCCCGGCCGCCGACCGCGTCCCGCAGGGCGCCCTTCACGACCTTCCCGCTCGCGTTGCGCGGCAGCTCCGCGACGAACTCGACGCTTCTCGGGACCTTGTAGTTCGCCATCTCCCTGCGGGACCAGGCGATCAGGTCGTCGGCGGTCAGCAGGGCGCCGGGGCGGCGTACGACGTAGGCCCGGCCGACCTCCCCGAGCCGGGCGTCCGGTACGCCGATCACCGCCACGTCGGCCACGTCCGGGTGGAGGCCCAGGAGCTGTTCTATCTCGGCGGGGTAGGCGTTGAAGCCGCCGACGATGAACATGTCCTTGAGGCGGTCGGTGATGCGCAGGTTGCCCGCCGCGTCCAGGACGCCCACGTCGCCGGTGCGCAGCCAGCCGTCCTCCGACAGCACCTCGGCGGTGGCCTGCTCGTCCTCGTAGTAGCCGGTCATGACGTGGAAGCCGCGCACCAGGACCTCGCCCGGCAGCCCGGGTTCCAGGGGCCGGCCCTCGGGGTCCACGACCCTCAGCTGCGTGCCGGGGATGGCCCGGCCCGAGGTGGAGGCGATCACCGTCGGGTCGTCGCCTCGGCGGCACATCGTGACGACGCCGCTCGCCTCGGAGAGGCCGTAGGCGGTGAGGACCGTGCCGACGCCGAGTTCGGCGCGCAGGCGCTCCACGAGACGCAGCGGCACGACCGCCGCTCCCGTCACCACCAGGCGCAGGGCCGTCAGGTCGTGGGCGTCGCGGGCGGGGTGGTCCAGGAGGGACTGGAGGAGGGTCGGGGGGCCGGGGAGTACGGAGACCCGCTCGGCGGCGATGTTGGCCAGGACCGTGGTCACGTCGAACACCGGCTGGGGGATCATCGTCGCGCCCCGCATCAGGCAGGCGATCACGCCGGCCTTGTAGCCGAAGGTGTGGAAGAAGGGGTTGACGATGAGGTAGCGGTCGCCCCGGGTGAGGCCCGCGAGGTCGCCCCAGATGTCGTACGCGCGCAGCGTCTGGTCATGAGTGATGACCGCGCCCTTGGGGCGGCCCGTCGTGCCCGAGGTGAAGATGATGTCCGAGGGCCAGAACCCCTGGACGGCGCCGGACCTGACCAGGACGTCCGCCGCCCCCACCCCCTCCCCTGCGGCCAGGAAGTCCTTCCAGGTCAGGAAGCCGGCCGGGGCGTCCTCCGAGAGGACGACCGCGTGCTTCAGGGCGGGCAGGCCGGGCAGCGGTCCGGTGCCGGGGCCGTCCCCGGCGGCCCTGCGCAGGGACGCGACGTACGACGTGCCGAGGAACGTGCCCGTCACGAACAGCAGCCGGGCGCCGCTGCGGTGCAGGACGTCCGCCGCCTCGGCACCCTTGAAGCGGGTGTTCAGCGGCACGAGCACCGCCCCCGCCGAGACCGCGCCCAGGGCGCCGACGATCCAGTCGAGGGAGTTCGGCGCCCAGATGGCGACCCGGTCGCCCGGTTGCACGCCGGTCGCCAGGCAGGCCGCCGCCGCGCGCTCCACGCGTGCGCCCAGTTCCGCGTAGGTGACGCGGGTACGTCCCTCCACGACGGCCTCGACGTCCGCGTAGCGCTCGGCCGCCGCCCGGACCAGGGCCGGAACGCTTTCCCATGCCGTATCCGCTCGCACAGCGCGCCTCCCGACGTCGTAGGAGCTGACTGTCCGTCAGATTATCTGTAATCTGACGACCTGTCAGCGACCGTTCGGCCCCGGAGGTGCGCGCAGCATGGCAGCAGGATCGGGAGGCCTCAAGGACGCCACCGCTCTCGTCGGCATAGGCCAGACCCCTTTCGCCAAACGGCTCCCGGAGGACGAACGCACCCTCGCCTGCCGTGCCGTTCTGGCCGCGCTCGACGACGCCGGGATCGCGCCCGGCGAGGTCGACGCCCTCGCCTCCTACACCATGGAGGAGACCGACGAGGTGGAGCTGGCGAAGGCGTGCGGCTTCGGTGACCTCACGTTCTTCAGCAAGGTCGGTTTCGGGGGCGGGGGTTCGTGCGCCACCGTCGCCCATCTCGCCGCCGCCATCGCCGCCGGGCAGGCGAGCGTCGGGGTGGCCTGGCGCTCCCGTAAGCGGGGCAGCGGGCCCCGGCCCTGGACCAACACCACCGCCCAGCTCCCGACCCCGGCCCAGTGGACCCGGCCCTACGGGCTGCTGCGCCCCGCCGACGAGATCGCGATGCTCACCCGCCGCTACCTGCACGAGTACGGCGCCACCCGCGACCACCTGTTCAACGTCGCCCTCGCCTGCCGCAACCGGGCCAACCAGAACCCTGACGCGATCATGTACGAACGGCCCCTCACCCGCGAGATGTACATGACCTCGCGCTGGATCAGCGAGCCGCTCTGCCTCTTCGACAACTGCCTGGAGACCGACGGGGCGCTGGCCTGCGTCGTGGTCTCCGCCGAGCGCGCCCGCGACTGCCGGCGCAGGCCCGTGTACGTCCACTCCGCCGCCCAGTCGCTCCCCGCCCAGCACCACGGCATGGTCAACTACTGGAACGACGACCCCCTCACCGGCCCCGCCTGGAGCGCCGCCCGGCATCTGTGGAAACACTCCGACCTGGCCCCCGAGGACGTCGACGTCGCCCAGATCTACGACGCCTTCACGCCTCTGGTCCTGCTCTCACTGGAGGGCTACGGCTTCTGCGGGCGGGGCGAGGGCGGGGCGTTCACCGAGGGCGGGGCGCTGGAGACCGGCGGGCTGCTGCCGCTGAACACCGGCGGGGGCGGACTGTCCGAGGCCTACGTCCACGGCTTCAACCTCATCAACGAAGGGGTCAGGCAGCTGCGCGGCACCAGTACCGCGCAGGTCCCGGGCGCCTCCGTCTGTCTGGTCACGGCGGGTGAGGGGGTCCCGACCTCCGCCCTGCTGCTGAGGAGTTGAGGAGCTACCGATGCTGCGTCCCGTCCCCGACACCGACGGCGCCCCCTTCTGGGAGTACGCCGCACAGGGCGAACTGCGCGTCCAGGCCTGCGCCGCGTGCGGCGAGTTCCGCTTCCCGCCGCGGCCGTGCTGCCCGCACTGCCAGTCCTTCGAGAGCGAGTGGCGGCCGGTGTCCGGCCGGGGCCGGGTCTGGTCGTACGTCGTCGCCCATCCGCCGCTGCTGCCCGACTACGCGGCGCGGGCGCCGTACAACGTGGTCGTCGTCGAGCTGGACGAGGCGCCGCGCATCCGGCTGGTGGGCAATCTGGTCGCCGGGGCCGGGCAGCCCCTCGGCTCCCTGCCGCCGGAGAGCATTCGCATCGGCGCCCGGGTGCGGGCCGTCTTCCACGACGGGCTTCCCCAGTGGGTCCTGGAGCGGTCATGAGCAGTGTGCTCGTAGAGGCCGACCGGGACAGCGCGGTCGCCGTCGTGACGCTGAACCGGCCCGGACGGCTCAACGCCATCGACCTCGCCATGGCCGACGAACTGGCCGCCATGTGGGACGAGTTGCGGTTCGACGACGCCGTGCGGGCGATCGTCCTGACCGGGGCCGGGGAGCGTGCCTTCTGCACCGGCATCGACCGGGACGCCGTCGTCCCGCAGCCCAGCTCGCCGTACGCGCAGGACGATCCGCTGCTCGGCATCGGGCCGAAGGCGAACGACCTGTGGAAACCGGTCGTCGCCGCCGTGCACGGCATGGCCTGCGGAGGGGCCTTCTACCTCCTCGGCGAGGCGGAGTTCGTCGTCGCCGACACCACCGCCGCCTTCTTCGACCCGCACACCACCTACGGCATGGTCAGCGCCTACGAGTCGGTGCTCATGGCGCAGCGCATGCCGTACGGGGAGGTCGCGCGGATGGCGTTGATGGGGACGGCGGAGCGGATCTCGGCCCGGCGGGCGTACGAGACCGGGCTGGTGTCGGAACTCGTCGCGGAGGGAGAGGCGTTGGGCGCGGCGACCGCCTGCGCCGCCGTCCTCGCCGGGTATCCGACCGAGGCCGTGCAGGGGACCGTGCGGGCGTTGTGGGCCGCGAGCGAGGCGGGCCGGGCGCAGGGCCTCGCACAGGCACCGCACCTCATCGCACTCGGGAACGCGACGGGCGAGCGGCAGGCCCGGTTGTTCGCGGGGCGGTCACGGGAGTACCGGTTGCGGTAGGAAATCGTTTCCTCCTACACGCGTATGCTCGAGGTGTGGTTGAGCATCGGATGATCGACGTCAATGGCATACAGCTGCACATCGCGGAGCAGGGTGAAGGTCCGCTCGTGGTGCTGCTGCACGGTTTCCCGGAGTCCTGGCGCCACCAGTTCGGTCCGCTGGCCGAGGCCGGCTTCCGGGTGGTCGCGCCCGACCAGCGCGGGTACGGCGGCAGCGACCGCCCCGAGGACGTGGCCGCGTACAGCATCCTCCACCTGGTGGGGGACGTGGTCGGGCTGATCCACGCGCTGGGCGAGGAGCGGGCGTTCGTCGTCGGGCACGACTGGGGCGCCCCGGTGGCCTGGCACACCGCGCTGCTGCGGCCGGACGTGGTGCGCGGGGTGGCCGGGCTGAGCGTGCCGCCGCCGTTCCGCGGCAGCCGGCCTCCGCTTCAGGCCATGCAGGAGCGCTTCGAGGGCCGCTTCTACTGGAACTACTTCAACCGGCCCGGGGCCGCGGAGGCCGAGTTCGACGCCGATCCCCGCACGGCGCTGCGCAAGCTGCTGTACTCCACGTCCGGTGACGCGCCGGGCGCCGGGCGGCCCGAGCAGGCCCTGGTCGACCCGGAGCGCGGCTGGCTCGCGGACGCCCCGAACCCCGAGGTGCTGCCCGCGTGGCTCACCGAGGGCGATCTCGACCTGCTCACCGAGAGCTTCGAGCCGGGCTTCACCGGCGCCCTCAACTGGTACCGCAACCTGGACCGCAACTGGGAGCTGACCGCCCCGTGGCAGGGCACGGTCGTGTCCCCGCCCGCGCTGTACATGTACGGCGACCGGGACCTGGTGCCGGCCTTCCCGGGCACGCCCGAACTGATCGAGCGGCTGCCGGATCTGATGCCGAACCTGCGCCGCAAGCCGCTCGTGCTGCCGGGCTGCGGCCACTGGACGCAGCAGGAGCGGCCCGCCGAGGTGAACGAGGCGCTGATCGGCTTCCTGACGGAGCTGCGGGGCTGACGTCCTGTCGCCCGCGGGCCGCGTCAGTCGTCGACGAGGGCCTGGCGGTCGACCTCGCAGTGGTCGACCGAGTCCACCAGGCCCGAGCCGCCCACCCGGACGTCGACGGTGGCCCTGCCGTTCGCGGGGACCGTGACGTCGCCGTACCGGCTGACGACGGTGATGCCCCGGTCGTCCTCGAAGGTCACCGAGACGGAGAAGTCGGCCTTGCGGCCGTTGGGGTTGCTGACCTCGACGGTCGCGTAGGGGGCCGCCGGGGTCGCGCAGCTCACCAGCCGCGCGGTGCCGTCCTTCAGGGCCTTGCGGCTGCCGGAGCCGGAGGAGGACGTCGGCGTGGAGCCGTAGCCCGGCCTGCGGGTGTAGGAGCTGCCACCGGAGCTGCTGGAGCTGCCGCTGTAGTCATCATCGTCGTCGTCGGAGCGGTAGGAACCGCCGCTGGAGCCGCCCGAGCCGTAGCCACCGCCGCTCGACGTGGACGACCTCGAACTGTCGTGGTCCTGGCTGGAGCTGCTGCACCCGCCGCCGCCTCCACCGCCCCTGTGGCCGTGGCTGCCGCCGTGACCTCGGCCGGACGAGAAACCGGTCAGTGCCAGCACCACCAGAACCAGCACCGCCGTGAACCTGAGCCTGCGTCCCCGTGTCTGCATGCCGCAGAGCCTAGTGATCGCCTGTCACGGCCATGTCACCGCATGGCGACCGCAGCGTGCCCGGCGTAGCGTCGTGGGTGGAAGCGGTGAACGCACCGCTCCCCACCGAGCGACGGCCGCCGTCCGGGGCCCCTTCCGTACGCCGGTGCGACGGCCGTCCCGGGCCGGTCAGGCGTTCCGACGGTCGTGCCGCACCCGTCAGGCGTTGCGACGGCCGCCTCGGGTGGCCCGTCAGGCGGTGCGACGGCCGCCTCATGTGGCCCCGTCAGGCGGTGCGACAGCCGCCCGGTGGCCCGTCAGGCGGTGCGCGCCGTGCCCGTGCCCTTCTCCGCGTCCAGTGCGTACACGCAGCGGTCCTTGCTGCACGCGTACACCACCCCGTCCCGGACGACCGGGGAGCCGGTGATCTCGCCGCCGGTGGCGAGCTTCCAGCGCAGCCGGCCGTCGTCGGCCTTCAGGGTGTAGAGCAGGTGGTCGGTGGAGCCGAAGTGGATCCGGCCCTCGGCGACCGAGGGGGCGCCCACGATGTCGCCGCCCGCCTGGAAGCGCCACTTGGGCGTGCCGGTGACCGCGTCGAGGGTGTAGAGGCCCTTGCCGCTGCCCACGTGGACATGGCCGGCGGCGACCAGGACGGGGTCGACGCAGGAGCGGGACTCGGTGGCGATGCGCCAGCGGTCACGCCCGTCGGTGGCGTCGAGGGCGTAGACCGTGCCGAGGTAGTCGGCGAGGTAGATGCCGCCGCCGGTGACGGCCGGGCCGGGGACGAAGGTGGGCGGGCAGAGGAACACGGCCGGGGCCTCGAAGTGCCACTTCACGTGCCCGGCGGCCACGTCCAGGGCGAGGACGCGGGTGCCGGCGCAGACGTAGACGTAGCCGTCGGTTGCCTGGGTGAGCCGGATCGGGACGCCGCCGCAGGAGGCCGCGTCGCCGATCGGGTACGACCAGCGCTCCTCGCCGGTGCGGGCGTCCAGGGCGCGCAGCCGGGCGTCCTGCCACACGTAGACCGTGCCGTCGTGCAGGACGGGTCCGGCCTCGGGGGACTCGAAGTCGGTCTGGCAGCCGGTGATCTCCCAGAGCTTCTGGCCGCCGGAGGCCTCCCAGCCCTGGACGCCGCCGCCGCGGGTGCCGGTGACGACGGTGCCGCGGCCGGCCTGGAGCGTGTAGACCCACGCGTCGGTCTGCAGACGCCACAGGTCGGCGCCCTCACGGGCGTCGAGGGCGAAGAGGGTGGGCCCGTCGGAGGCGTGGATCCGCCCGTCCGCGACCGCCATGGACCAGGCGACGTCCCTGGTCTTGAAGCGGCGGCGGCCGGTGGCGACGTCCAGGGCGTGCACCTCGAAGGAGGTGACGTAGACCAGGTCGTCGGCGACCGCGGGGGTGCCCCAGACGTCGTTGGACATGCGAAAACGCCAGGGCCGCCAGCCGCCGGCCTGCTCCGGCGGCGCGGCCGGGGCCGGAGGTGCGGCGACGGCCGGGCCCACGGCGGGGCCGGTGCCGTTGACGCCCGGGCGGGGCTTGGCCCAGGAGGCGGCGAGGGCCGCCTCGGGTGGGGGTGCCTTGACGGCGGCGGCACGCACGTCGGCGACGCGCGGGCCCGGGC
>NZ_SZVW01000069.1 GCF_007655005.1 Streptomyces tibetensis | reverse complement strand
TGGCGGCGTCGAAGACGTGGGCGCCGAACTTGCGGTCCGCCTCCAGGGCGAACAGCGCGGCCGCGAGGACCGGGAAGGCCAGCAGGACCAGGACACCGGTCAGCAGCACGTTCCACACGAAGATCGGCATGCGGAACATCGTCATGCCGGGGGCGCGCATGCAGATGATCGTGGTGATGAAGTTGACCGAGCCGAGGATGGTGCCGAAGCCGGAGAAGGCCAGACCCATGATCCACATGTCGGCGCCGATGCCCGGGCTGCGGACCGCGTCCGAGAGCGGGCTGTAGGCGAACCAGCCGAAGTCGGCCGCGCCCTGCGGGGTGAGGAAGCCACCGACCGCGATGAGCGAGCCGAACAGGTACAGCCAGTAGGCGAACATGTTCAGCCGCGGGAAGGCCACGTCCGGCGCGCCGATCTGGAGCGGCATGATCCAGTTCGCGAAGCCGGCGAACAGCGGCGTCGCGAACATCAGCAGCATGATCGTGCCGTGCATCGTGAACGC
>NZ_SZVW01000068.1 GCF_007655005.1 Streptomyces tibetensis | reverse complement strand
GTCGATGATCACGCGCATGCCGCGCTGGTGGGCGGCGTCGACGAACTCCACGAAGTCCGCGAGGTCGCCGAACTCCGGCAGCACCGCCGTGTAGTCGGAGACGTCGTAGCCGCCGTCGCGCAAGGGTGACTTGAAGAACGGCGGCAGCCACAGGCAGTCGACGCCCAGCCACTGGAGGTAGTCGAGCTTCGCGGTCAGACCCTTGAGGTCGCCGACGCCGTCGCCGTTGCTGTCCTGGAACGAGCGGACGAGCACCTCGTAGAAGACGGCGCGCTTGAACCACTCCGGGTCACGGTCCCTGGCAGGAGTGTCCTCGAAGGTGTCCGGAACGGGTTCGTTGACGATCATGTTGTGGGTGACCCTCCGATCTCCGGGGTGGACGGTCGCAGAACCGTGAAGACGTGCGCGGGCCGGTGGCCCGGTTCGAGGCGCACATAGTTGGCCCTGCCCCAGTGGTAGGTCTCGCCGGTGAGCTCGTCGCGCACCGGAACCGACTCGTGCCAGTC
>NZ_SZVW01000067.1 GCF_007655005.1 Streptomyces tibetensis | reverse complement strand
GTCGATGATCACGCGCATGCCGCGCTGGTGGGCGGCGTCGACGAACTCCACGAAGTCGGCCAGGTCACCGAACTCGGGCAGGACGGCCGTGTAGTCGGCGACGTCGTAGCCGCCGTCACGCAGAGGCGACTTGAAGAAGGGCGGCAGCCACAAACAGTCGACACCGAGCCACTGGAGGTAGTCGAGCTTGGAGGTGAGGCCCTTGAGGTCGCCGACGCCGTCGCCGTCGCTGTCCTGGAACGAGCGGACGAGCACCTCGTAGAAGACGGCGCGCTTGAACCAATCGGGGTCTCGGTCCCTCGCGGGAGTGTCCTCGAAGGTGTCCAGCACGGGCTCGTTCACGGTCATGATGTTTCTGCCCCTCCGTTCGCGTGCACGGCGGGCGGGGACTGCACGTGAAAGACGTGCGCGGGAGCCCGCCCCGGCTCCAACCGCACGTAGGTGTTCCTGCTCCAGTGGTAGGTCTCGCCGGTGAGCTCGTCGCGCACCGGAACCGACTCGTGCCAGTC
>NZ_SZVW01000066.1 GCF_007655005.1 Streptomyces tibetensis | reverse complement strand
GGCACACTGGCATATTGGGGCTTTAACTCCAACATTCTCCAACTGCTCATCTGAAATGCTTAGTGGTCTCCAAGGGCAGCTTTGGTCCGTTCAATCAGTTTAGGAGTCTCTCTGTTAAAGCATTCGTCTTTGTTTTCTTCAGCACAGCAGCCTGTCACCACACCAGTGAAATCCACAATGGCACCTGCCAGTTGCTCATCTGTCATGTCAGGTTTATGTTGAAGCATGTGGATGAGCACGGTTTGTTTCTTTTGCTGCTGTTCTTCTGCTTTTGCTGTGCAATAATCGCCATGGAAGCTGACTACTTCAGGGTTAAATGGCACAGGAACGTATTCTGGATCCACTCCTAGAGCGCTGAAGCATTCCCGGCGTTTAGCATAGCTATCACTACAGCATTTGCACACTTGCTTGTTGATGGGGTGTTGTTCGTGCAAATAGCAAAGATATCCTAGTGCTAGTTCCAGATGGTTTTGGGCACATGATAGTCTGTGAGCATCATCCTGGTGGCAGCATTCAGCAGCAATATTAACCAATCTCTTTGTGAATTCTCGCATTTGCTCTGGGG
>NZ_SZVW01000065.1 GCF_007655005.1 Streptomyces tibetensis | reverse complement strand
TTCCGCTCCCGGTTCGTGATCGAGCCGCTGGAGCCGGGCTTCGGTTACACCCTCGGCAACTCCCTGCGCCGGACCCTCCTGTCCTCGATCCCGGGTGCGGCGGTCACGTCCATCCGCATCGACGGCGTGCTGCACGAGTTCACCACCGTGCCGGGTGTCAAGGAGGACGTCACCGACCTGATCCTCAACATCAAGCAGCTGGTCGTCTCCTCGGAGCACGACGAGCCGGTCGTGATGTACCTGCGCAAGCAGGGCCCGGGTCTGGTCACCGCCGCCGACATCGCGCCCCCGGCCGGTGTCGAGGTGCACAACCCCGACCTCGTCCTCGCCACGCTCAACGGCAAGGGCAAGCTGGAGATGGAGCTCACGGTCGAGCGTGGCCGCGGTTACGTCTCCGCCGTGCAGAACAAGCAGGTCGGCCAGGAGATCGGCCGCATCCCGGTCGACTCCATCTACTCGCCGGTGCTCAAGGTCACGTACAAGGTCGAGGCCACGCGTGTCGAGCAGCGCACCGACTTCGACAAGCTGATCGTCGACGTCGAGACCAAGCAGGCCATGCGCCCGCGTGACGCCATGGCGTCGGCCGGCAAGACCCTGGTCGAGCTGTTCGGTCTGGCCCGCGAGCTCAACATCG
>NZ_SZVW01000064.1 GCF_007655005.1 Streptomyces tibetensis | reverse complement strand
CTGGGCGTGCAGGGCGGTGGGGGTGTGAGCGGACAACGGCCAGGCGATGACGGGCGGTGGTGCTTGAGTCGGCGTGGGTGTTTCCTCGGACGCCGGTGGTTCTTCGAGCACGGCGTGGGCGTTGGTGCCGCTGACGCCGAAGGCGGAGACGCCGGCGCGGCGTGGCCGGCCGGGGTCGGCGGGCCAGGACCGGGCGTCGGTCAGGAGCTGAAGGGAACCGGCCTCCCAGTCGACCTTGCTGCTGGGCGCATCCACATGCTCTTCGAGCACGGCGTGGGCGTTGGTGCCGCTGACGCCGAAGGCGGAGACGCCGGCGCGGCGTGGCCGGCCGGGGTCGGCGGGCCAGGACCGGGCGTCGGTCAGGAGCTGAAGGGAACCGGCCTCCCAGTCGACCTTGCTGCTGGGCGCATCCACATGCAGGGTGCGGGGCAGGGTGTCGTGCCGCAGTGCCTGGATCATTTTGATGATTCCGGCGATGCCGGCGGCGGCCTGGGTGTGGCCGATGTTGGATTTCAGCGATCCGAGCCACAGCGGTGTCCGGCGCCCCGGGTGTCCGTAGGTGGCCAGCAGGGCGCCGGCCTCGATGGGGTCGCCGAGGGGCGTGCCGGTGCCGTGCGCTTCGACGGCGTCGATGTCG
>NZ_SZVW01000063.1 GCF_007655005.1 Streptomyces tibetensis | reverse complement strand
CTCCCGCCGGACGGTGTTGAGCCGGGTCAGCAGCGGGGCGAGGGTGCGGCCCTCGCGTTCGGCGGCTTCCCAGTCACGGTGCCTGAGCTGGTACTTCTCCGAGTCCAGGTACTCCTCGCTGCCTTCGCGCAGCGGGGTGTTCTCGCACAGTTCGTAGCCGGAGTAGATGCCCCAGGACGGGGAGAGGGTCGCGGCGAGGACGGCCCGGACCTCGAAGGCGGGCCGGCCGCCGTGCTGGAGGTAGGCGTGCAGGATGTCGGGGGTGTTGGGGAAGAAGTTGGGCCGCATGTAGGAGGCGGCCTCACCGGAGAGCTCGGTCAGGTACTCGGTCAGCTCCTGCTTGGAGTTGCGCCAGGTGAAGTACGTGTAGGACTGCTGGAAGCCGATCTGGGCCAGGGTGTGCATCATCGCCGGCCGGGTGAACGCCTCGGCCAGGAAGATCACGTCGGGGTCGGTGCGGTTGACCTCGCCGATCACCCGCTCCCAGAACACCACCGGCTTGGTGTGCGGGTTGTCCACCCGGAAGATCCGCACCCCGGCGTCCATCCAGTGCCGCAGCACCCGCACCGTCTCGGCGACCAGGCCGTCCATGTCGGCGTCGAAGGCGATGGGGTAGATGTCCTGGTACTTCTTCGGCGGGTTCTCCGCAT
>NZ_SZVW01000062.1 GCF_007655005.1 Streptomyces tibetensis | reverse complement strand
GGAGATGGCGTCGGCCCCGGAGGCCACCAGCTCCCACAGATCGTCCGGTGAGGCCACCCCGCCCGGGAACCGGCAGCCGATACCGATGACGGCGATCGGATCACCCGCCTTCGCCTCCCCCGTCCGGCCGTTCACCTCCTGGTCGGCAGCGGACTCGCCGAGCAGGGTCTTCGCCAGGTGGTCGGCCACCGCCCGTGGCGTCGGCAGCTCGTAGACGAGGGTCGGATCGAGCGCGACTCCGGCGGCCGTACCGAGCAGACCGGCCAGTTCCACCGCCGTCATCGAGTCGAGGCCCAGTGAGGTGAACGGCCGGTCCAGGGCTACCTCGTCGGGACCGTCGAGTCCCAGGACGCTCGCGGTGGTCTCGCCGACGAGCCGGACCAGAGCCTCGTGCGACACCGCACCCACCGCCATCGCACGCTGGGGCTCGGCGGCAGGACGAGCCGCAGGCGCATGATTCGGCGTCAGCCCCGGTGCCCAGTGGGTGCGGCGCTGGAAGGCATAGGTCGGCAGCTCCACCCGCCGTGGCCGGCTCGCTCCACAGAGGCCGGCCCAGTCGATGCCGTCAGTCCGCACACCGACGGCCGCGATGGCCTGTGTGAGGGTGTCTGGTTCGGGGTGGTTGCGGTGGAGGGTGGGGATGGTGGTGGGGTTG
>NZ_SZVW01000061.1 GCF_007655005.1 Streptomyces tibetensis | reverse complement strand
GCAGTGGAGTGCGGCATCAATCGCCTCAAAAGGCACCGCGCCGTGGCGACGCGCTATGACAAGCTTGCGGTCCGCTACGAGGCGACCGTCCTCGTCGCGGCCATCAATGAATGGCTGTGACCACTCACACGGCTCGTTCCATGCAGACCAGCTGGTCCCGCTCGTCCCACGACTCGGTGACGGTGAATCCGAGGCGCTCGTACAGGGCGATCGCGCCTGCCCGCCACTTCCACACCGACAGCCGCACCGCGCTGACGCCGCTTTCCGCAGCATGCACGAGCGCGGCGCTGACCAGGCTGGACGCGATGCCCCGCCCCCGGAACGCCGGGTCCGTCCAGAGCCTCTTGACCTCGGACCGTCCGTCGACAGAGGCGGTCACCACCAGGCAGCCCACCGCAGTGTCCCCGCTCAACGCCAGCAGCACGTCATCGTCTTCGAACACGGCCTGCGGATCTGCGATCTCTACCCGGTAGCGGTCCGGCAACCCACCCACACCGGCAACGGCCTCCCCCTTCTCGGCCTGCGTCTGCAGATGGTAGGCCGCCAGCAGATCTGCCAGTCCATCCTGGGCGGAAGGGGCCTGACCTGGCCAGCGGACGATGACAACCTCGCGTTGATCAGTCATGACGCGAGCATCGCATGACACATGCCAGGGTTAGAACGAGTACCTTGATCCACTTTCGATACACGC
>NZ_SZVW01000006.1 GCF_007655005.1 Streptomyces tibetensis | reverse complement strand
CCGCCGACGGCTCCGGGGGCCTCACGCACCGTACGGGCCCTTAACCCTGCGGCAGGCGCTCCAGCTGGGACTGGATGCGGGTGATGTCCTCCTCCGCCTTGGTCAGGCGGGTGCGGATCTTGTCCACGACGTGGTCGGGGGCCTTCGCCAGGAACGCCTCGTTGCCGAGCTTGGCGTTCGCCTGGGCCTTCTCCTTCTCGGCCGCCGCGAGGTCCTTGGCCAGGCGCTTGCGCTCCGCCGCGACGTCGATCGTGCCCGACAGGTCGAGCGCGACCTCGGCGCCGGCGACCGGGAGGGTCGCCGTCGCCGTGAAGGACTCGCCCTCCGGCTGGAGACGGAGCAGCTGGCGGATGGCGGCTTCGTGGGGCGCGAACCGCGTGCCGTCCAGGGTCAGCCGGGCCGGGACCCGCTGGCCGGGCTGGAGGCCCTGGTCGGCGCGGAAGCGTCGGACCTCGGTGATGACCGACTGGAGGGACTCGATCTCGCGCTCGGCGTCGGCGTCCCGGAAGCCGCTGTCCTTGGGCCATTCGGCGATGACGACCGACTCGCCGCCGGTGAGCGTGGTCCAGAGGGTCTCGGTGACGAACGGGACCACCGGGTGCAGCAGCTTCAGCGTGACGTCGAGGACCTCGCCGAGGACCCGCTTGGAGACCTCGGCCGCCTCGCCGCCCGCCTGGAACGTCGTCTTGGACAGCTCGACGTACCAGTCGAAGACCTCGTCCCACGCGAAGTGGAACAGCGCGTCGGACAGCTTCGCGAACTGGTAGTCCTCGTAGAACGCGTCGACCTCGGCGACGACCGAGTTGAGGCGGGAGAGGATCCAGCGGTCGGTCGACGACAGCTTCGACGCGTCCGGCAGCGGGCCCTCGATCGTCGCGCCGTTCATCATCGCGAAGCGGGTGGCGTTCCAGATCTTGTTGGCGAAGTTCCGCGAGCCCTGGACCCAGTCCTCGCCGATCGGGACGTCGACGCCGGGGTTGGCGCCCCGGGCGAGGGTGAAGCGCAGGGCATCGCTGCCGTACTTGTCCATCCAGTCCAGCGGGTTGACCGCGTTGCCGAAGGACTTCGACATCTTCTTGCCGAACTGGTCGCGGACCATGCCGTGCAGGGCGATGGTGTGGAACGGCGGAGTTCCGTCCATCGCGTACAGGCCGAACATCATCATCCGGGCGACCCAGAAGAAGAGGATGTCGTAGCCCGTGACCAGGACCGAGTTCGGGTAGAACTTCGCGAGCGACTCGGTCTGTTCGGGCCAGCCGAGCGTGGAGAACGGCCACAGGCCGGAGGAGAACCAGGTGTCGAGGACGTCGGTGTCCTGGCGCCAGCCGTCGGCCTCGGTGCCGGGCGGCTGCTCGTCGGGGCCGACGCAGACGACCTCGCCGTTCGGGCCGTACCAGACCGGGATGCGGTGGCCCCACCACAACTGCCGCGAGATGCACCAGTCGTGGAGGTTGTCGACCCAGTCGAAGTAGCGCTTCTCCATCTCCTGCGGATGGATCTTGACCTTGCCGTCGCGGACGGCGTCACCGGCCGCCTTCGCGAGCGGGCCGACCTTGACCCACCACTGCATGGACAGCCGCGGCTCGATGGTGGTCTTGCAGCGCGAGCAGTGGCCGACGGAGTGGACGTACGGCCGCTTCTCCGCGACGATCCGGCCCTCGGCGCGCAGCGCGGCGACGATCGCCGAGCGGGCCTCCAGCCGGTCCAGGCCCTGGAAGGGGCCGTGGGCGGTGATCACGGCGTGCTCGTCCATGATCGTCAGGGCGGGGAGGTCGTGGCGCTGGCCGATCTCGAAGTCGTTCGGGTCGTGCGCCGGGGTGACCTTGACCGCACCCGTGCCGAATTCGGGGTCGACGTGCTCGTCCGCGACGACCGGGATGGAGCGGTCGGTCAGCGGCAGCTTGACCTGCTTGCCGACCAGGTGCTTGTAGCGCTCGTCCTCGGGGTGGACGGCGACGGCCGTGTCACCGAGCATCGTCTCGGCGCGGGTGGTGGCGACGACGATGGTGTCGTCCCCGTCGCCGTACTTCATGGAGACGAGCTCGCCGTCGTCGTCCTGGTACTCGACCTCGATGTCCGAGATGGCCGTCAGACAGCGCGGGCACCAGTTGATGATGCGCTCGGCGCGGTAGATCAGCTCGTCGTCGTAGAGGCGCTTGAAGATGGTCTGGACGGCCTGGGACAGGCCCTCGTCCATGGTGAAGCGCTCACGCGACCAGGCGACGCCGTCGCCCAACCGCCGCATCTGGCCGCTGATCTGCCCGCCGGACTCGCCCTTCCACTGCCAGACGCGCTCGACGAACGTCTCACGGCCCAGGTCGTGGCGGGACTTGCCTTCCTTGGCGAGCTCCCGCTCGACGACGTTCTGCGTGGCGATGCCGGCGTGGTCCATGCCGGGCTGCCACAGCGTCTCGTAACCCTGCATCCGCTTGCGGCGGGTGAGGGCATCGATGAGCGTGTGCTCGAAGGCGTGCCCCAGGTGGAGCGAGCCAGTGACGTTCGGCGGCGGGATGACGATCGTGTACGGCGGCTTGTCGCTCTTGGCGTCCGCCTCGAAGTAACCCCGCTCTACCCAGCGCTCGTACAGCGGCCCCTCTACGTCGGCCGGCGCGTACTGGGTCGGCAGGTCGGTGCTGGGCGCTGGTGGCTGCTGCTGAGCGTTCTCGGTCACGGGGGTCAGTTTAGAGGTGTTACCGACCGGTCCCGAAACGCGTTTCGTTTGTAACGGTGGGGGCCCCGATGCCATGCACACGGCGGGTCTGCGCCAGGATGTCCGGAACACATAAGCATCTGGAGGGGAACCCAGAACATGAGCTACAACCAGCCGGGCCCGTACGGCGGGCAGCCCCAGCAGCCCGGTCCGTACGGCCAGCCGGGCCCGTACGGCCAGCCGCCGCAGGCGCCCCAGCCCGGCTACGGCTACCCCCAGCAGGCCCCTCCGCCCCAGCCCGGCTACGGCTACCCGCAGCAGCCCCCGCAGGGCGTCCCGCCGCAGCAGGCTCCTTACGGTCAGCAGCCCCCGTACGGCCAGCAGCCGCAGCCGCCCTACGGCCAAGCCCCCTACGGCGTGCCCCAGCCCCCCGCCCCCGGCGGCGGCAAGAAGAAGACCGGCCTGATCATCGGCGCGGTGGCGGTCGTGGCGGCCATCGGCGTGGGTGCGTACTTCGTGATCGGCGCAGGCGGCGGCGCGGGCGCCCTGGAGGACGACGGGCCGCACAAGCTGACGACGCCGGCGAAGGTGATGAGCGAGTACAGCCGCATCACCAAGGACGGGGAGACCGCCGGCGACGACTCCACCAAGGAACTCGAGCAGAGCGGCGTCAAGAACGGCAAGTCCGTGCTGGGCGCCTACTCCACTGCGGACATCAGCAAGTACGACCCCACCGACCCGTCGTCCGCTGCCCAGATGGCGACGGCCAAGCGCGCGTCGTTCTTCGGCGTCTACGGTGAGATCTCCGACCCCGAGGCAGTCCTGGACACGTTCTTCGCCAACTTCAAGAAGTCGTCCGAGAAGGAGTCCTCCGGCAGCGCGGGCAGCAAGACCGAGCTGATCGGCGAGCCCGAGGAGGCGGACCTGGACGGCGCGGTCATGAAGTGCCAGGCGACCAAGGGGCCGGACCCGGTGACCAAGCAGGAGCAGACCAACTGGTTCTGCGCCTGGGCCGACTACAGCACGATCGCCGTGGTCTCGTCTCGGGAAGGCACTCAGGAGACCAGCAAGGACACCGCGATCGACATCGCCACCAAGATCCGCCCGGAGATCCGCGTCAAGGCCTGACGACGCCCCCGGAGGCAAAGGGAAGGGCCCCGGTCGATGACCGGGGCCCTTCCCTCACGTCTGTGTCACGCCGTCTTCTGCTCGCCCGGCCCACGCCCCCGCGCATCCCGCGGGATCAGGGTCGGATTGACGTTCGACTGGACGACGTCCGCCGTGATGACGACCCGGGCCACGTCCTTGCGGGACGGGACCTCGTACATCACGCCCTGGAGGACTTCCTCCATGATGGCGCGCAGGCCTCGCGCGCCGGTCTGTCGGAGGATGGCCTGGTCGGCGATCGCCTCGAGGGCCTCGCGCTCGAAGTCCAGCTCCACGCCGTCGAGTTCGAAGAGGCGCTCATACTGCTTCACCAGCGCGTTGCGCGGCTCGACGAGGATCTGGAGCAGAGCCTCGCGGTCGAGGTTGTGGACCGAGGTGATGACCGGCAGACGGCCGATGAACTCGGGGATCATGCCGAACTTGACCAGGTCCTCCGGCATGACCTCCTGGAACTGGTCCTTGGACTCCATCTCGCGCTTGGAGCGGATCTGCGCGCCGAAGCCGATGCCCTTGGCGCCGGCCCGGGACTCGATGATCTTCTCCAGACCGGCGAAGGCACCGCCCACGATGAACAGCACGTTCGTCGTGTCGATCTGGATGAACTCCTGGTGGGGGTGCTTGCGGCCGCCCTGCGGCGGGACCGAGGCCGTGGTGCCCTCCAGGATCTTCAGCAGGGCCTGCTGGACACCCTCGCCCGAGACGTCGCGCGTGATGGAGGGGTTTTCACTCTTCCTCGCGACCTTGTCGATCTCGTCGATGTAGATGATCCCGGTCTCGGCCTTCTTGACGTCGTAGTCGGCCGCCTGGATCAGCTTGAGCAGGATGTTCTCGACGTCCTCGCCGACGTAACCGGCCTCCGTGAGGGCCGTGGCGTCGGCGATCGCGAAGGGGACGTTCAGCATGCGCGCGAGGGTCTGCGCGAGGAGGGTCTTGCCGGAGCCCGTGGGGCCGAGGAGCAGGATGTTGGACTTCGCCAACTCGATGGCGTCGTCACGGCCGTTCGCCCCGCCGTTCTCGCCGGCCTGGACTCGCTTGTAGTGGTTGTACACCGCTACGGAGAGGGCCTTCTTGGCGGCCTCCTGGCCGACCACGTAGCCCTCGAGGAACTCGTAGATCTCGCGGGGCTTCGGGAGTTCCTCCCAGCGGACCTCACTGGTCTCCGCGAGTTCTTCTTCGATGATCTCGTTGCAGAGGTCGATGCACTCGTCGCAGATGTACACACCGGGCCCTGCGATGAGCTTCTTGACCTGCTTCTGGCTCTTGCCGCAGAACGAGCACTTGAGCAGATCGCCGCCGTCACCGATGCGTGCCACGGTGTGCTTCCCCTTCGCCTGGGAGACTCCTGGACGTCGACGTCCAGCGGACTCCTGGTGCTGCCTTATGTCCGACGGTACCTTGCCGGGCCCCCCGTTCGGGCCCCCCTTGGCGCGGTTCGCTTTGACGTGAACCTAGCCAAACCGTGCCAAGGGGCGGCAGACGTTACAGCCTCTCGCCTCAACGCAGGCTCGAGTTGTCCATCTTCCGGGTGGTGATGATCTGGTCGATCAGGCCATAGCTCAGCGCGTCCTCGGCCGTGAGGATCTTGTCGCGCTCGATGTCCTCGCGGATCTTCTCGACCGGCGTGGTGGAGTGCTTGGCCAGCATCTCCTCCAGCTGCGAGCGCATCCGGAGGATCTCGTTCGCGGCGATCTCCAGGTCGGAGACCTGACCGCGGCCGGTCTCGCTGTACGGCTGGTGGATCAACACACGCGCGTTCGGCAGGGCCATGCGCTTGCCCGGCGTACCGGCGGCCAGCAGGACGGCGGCGGCGGAGGCGGCCTGCGTTCGGCAGGGCCATGCGCTTGCCCGGCGTACCGGCGGCCAGCAGGACGGCGGCGGCGGAGGCGGCCTGGCCCATGCAGACCGTCTGGATGTCCGGCTTCACGTACTGCATCGTGTCGTAGATCGCAGTGAGCGCCGTGAAGGAGCCGCCGGGGCTGTTGATGTAGACCGAGATGTCACGGTCGGGGTCCATCGACTCCAGGCACAGCAGCTGCGCCATGACGTCGTTGGCGGAGGCGTCGTCGATCTGGACGCCGAGGAAGATCACGCGCTCCTCGAAGAGCTTCGCGTACGGGTCGTACTCCCGGATGCCCTGGGAGGTGCGCTCGACGAAGCGGGGGATGACGTAGCGGGACTCGGCCTGCGGGCCGGTGTAGCGGCCCTGCGAGGCGCTCATGTCCTGCACGGCGTGCATACGGTCGTAGATCCCGCTGCCGGGGAACTGGTTCACGGTGTCTCCTGAAAAGGGCTGAGGCGGTCGGCTGGGGCTGTCTGGGGTCGCTGGGGCCCGGGAGGGCTCCGTGGGCCTCACGGGGCGCCACAGGCCCCGTGGGGACCGCTCAGGCCCCGGTGCCGCCGCCGCCCGGCATACCGGCGGCCGTGGGAATCACGTCGTCGATGAGGCCGTACTGCTTGGCCTCGAAGGCGTCGAACCAGCGGTCGCGGTCCGAGTCGCGGGTGATCTGCTCGACCGACTGCCCCGTGTGCTGGGACGTGAGCTCGGCCATGCGCTTCTTGGTGTGCAGCAGCCGCTCGGCGTGGATCTTGATGTCCGAGGCCGAGCCGGCGAGGCCGGCGGAGGGCTGGTGGATCAGGATCTCGGCGTTCGGCAGCGCGAAGCGCTTGCCGGGGGTGCCGGCACTGAGCAGGAACTGACCCATCGAGGCCGCGAGGCCCATGGCGATGGTCACCACGTCGTTCTTGATGAACTGCATCGTGTCGTAGATCGCCATGCCGGCCGTGATCGAGCCGCCCGGGCTGTTGATGTAGAGGTAAATGTCCTTGTCGGGATCCGCGGCAAGGAGCAGCAGCTGTGCGGTGATCTTGTTGGCGATGTCGTCGTCGACCGGCTGGCCGAGGAAGATGATCCGCTCGTTGAGCAGCCGGTTGTAGACCTGGTCACCGAGGCCACCACCGATGGAAGGCTCGCCGGCGGCGGAGGGCATCAGATTCGTCACGTATCCACCTGCTCGTCTTACGACGGCGCCGGGCCGTCTCACGTTTCCCTAGGGGCTAGGAGCCGTTCGGGGACTCCACTGCCCTCGTATTCATGGACCCTAACGCGCGGGTCCCTTCGGGGAATCCCGGAGATGGGAGTGTTCGCCGGGGGCGTAGCGCGACGGGCTCCGCCGGGAGGGCTGTGCGGTCTCGTCGAGGGTGGCGCGGGAATCACCGGGCTGCGGGCGAGTGGGGGCTTGTCGCGCAGTTCCCCGCGCCCCTGGAGGGCGCTGCCCTCGCGGGCGGCAAGAAGGCCCTGGGGCGTGCCCCAGGGCCTTCTTCACGGACTCACCGCTACCGGGGCTCAGCCCTCGGTCTTGTCCTCGGCGGACTCGGCCGGGGTCTCCTCGGCGGAGGCCTCCGCCGACTCGGTCTCGTCCTCTTCGTCGTCGAGGTCGATGATCTCGCCGTTGGTGTCCTTGACCGTGGCCTTCTCGACCACGACGGCCAGGGCCTTGCCGCGGGCGACCTCGCCGACCAGGAGCGGAACCTGGCCGCCCTCGACGACCGCCTGGGCGAACTGGTCGGGGGACATGCCGGAGGAGGCCGCACGCCGCATGAGGTGCTCGGTGAGCTCCTCCTGGTTGACGTTCAGCTTCTCCTGCTTGACGAGCTCGTCGAGCACGAACTGGGTCTTGATGCCCTTGACCGCGGCCTCACGGGTCTCGGTCTCGAACTCCTCCTCGCTCTTGCCCTGGATCTCCAGGTACTTCGCGAGGTCGAGGCCCATCTGGCCGAGCTGGTGGTGCTCGAGGTTGTGCTTTCGGGTGTTGACCTCGTCCTCGAGCAGCTTCTCGGGGACGGGGACCTCGACCAGCTCGAGCAGCTTCTCCAGGACACGCTCCTGGGCCTGCGTGGCCTGGTCGTACTGCTTCATGTTCTCGAGGCGCTTGCGGCTGTCCGCGCGCAGCTCCTCGATGGTGTCGAACTCGGAGGCGAGCTGCGCGAACTCGTCGTCCAGCTCGGGCAGTTCACGCTTGGCGACCTGGGTGACCTTGACGGTGACCTCGGCCTCCTTGCCGGCGGCCGAGCCGCCCTTCAGCTCGGAGGTGAAGGTGGTCTCGCCACCGGCCTCCAGGCCCTTCACGGCGTCGTCGATGCCGTCCAGCAGCTCGCCGGAGCCGATGGTGTAGGAGACGCCGTCGGCGACGCCGTCCTCCAGGACCTCGCCGTCGACCTTGGCCTGCAGGTCGATCGTCACGACGTCGCCGTCCTCGGCGGCACGCTCGACCGGGGCGGTGGAGGCGAAGCGCTCGCGCAGCTCCTCGACGGCCTTGTCGACGTCCTCGTCGGTGACCTCGACCGCGTCGACCTCGACCTCGATGCCGGAGAAGTCCGGGATCTCGATGGAGGGGCGGATGTCGACCTCGGCGGTGAAGTTCAGCGTCTCGCCGTCCTTCAGCTCCGTGATGTCGACCTCGGGCTGGCCCAGCACGCTGAGCTCGGCCTCGTTGACCGCGTCGGTGTAGAACTTCGGAAGCGCGTCGTTGACCGCCTCCTCCAGCACCGCACCGCGGCCGAACCGCTGGTCGATGACCCGGGCCGGGACCTTGCCCTTGCGGAAGCCCTTCACCGTGACCTGCTGGTTGATCTTCTTGTACGCCGCGTCGAGGCTGTCCTTGAGCTCCTCGAAGGGCACCTCGACAGTCAGCCGAACCCGGGTCGGGTTCAGGGTCTCCACGGCGCTCTTCACGGTTCGGTCTCCTTGTGGCTGACTTCTTGGTTTCTGCCGGGGCCAGAACGGCCCGGCGGATTTCGCCGCCCGGAGACTTCAGACGCTGAGACACACGGGCGTGCAGCTTGCATAGTAACGGCAGCGACTACACCGCCCAAAAGGCGATCACATGAGTGATCCGATGGGCGATCACGCGAAGTGATCGGGTGGCTGGTCGGGGTGGCGGGATTTGAACCCACGGCCTTCCGCTCCCAAAGCGGACGCGCTACCAAGCTGCGCCACACCCCGTCTGGTGCGACACGTAGGGTACATGCCGACGAGCGGTGCGGCCGCCGCATTTCCACCGCAGCTCCGCCTCGCCGGCCCGGGCCGGAACGCGGTGTGCGGCCGGGGGGTCCGACCCGCTACGATGCTTTCTGTGCCGCGGTCGCCCGACCTGCGGCGCGTGCTGTGCGGGCGTAGCTCAATGGTAGAGCCCTAGTCTTCCAAACTAGCTACGCGGGTTCGATTCCCGTCGCCCGCTCTGAACGCCGGAGGCCCAGGCGAGAGGTTGTCTTCCTCTCCCTGGGCCTTCCGCATGCCGGGGGTCTTTCGTCCGTCCGGGGGACCGTGGGCCTCGTCCGGGGCGCTGTGGATATCTCGTGGCGGTAGAGGCGCCACTATGGGGCTCAAGCAGGAGGCCCGCACCACCGAACGGGCTTGGCGGCGTGATCGGTGGGGCGGGCACCGAGTACCAGGAGGTACCGCTATGAGTGTGGTTCCCACCCGCTCTGTACTGTCAATCGCTCGCCCGAGGGACTGGGCGGCCCTGCTCGTCGTCATCGTGATCGTCTACGCCCCGGCGACACAGATCCAGGACATCCTGACCAGTCTGATCGCTCTGTCAGGAGTCCTCGTCTCGGGCTCGGCGGTGAGGGCCGTGTCGGCGCGGCATCCGCAGACGGCCGCCTGAGGTTTCCGTCGCCCGCCCCGTACGGCTCGGGCCCGGTTCTCCGGAACCGGGCCCGACGTGGTTTCCGGCGCGGAGGAGGCCCGCGCGTTTCCGTTCTCCGGCGCGATTCCGCTTCGCCGTCGCGATTCCGCTTCACCGGCGAAGCGATTCCGCTTCTCCGGCGCGTTCCCGGCTCAGAGGTCGCGTACGTCCACCGTGTAGACGGAGCGGATGCCGTAGGGGACGTACAGGGCGTCGCCGACGAGCAGGGGGGGTGCTCCGGAGGTGACGAGCATGCTGTCGACCCGGCCGCCGTCGTCGCGGCCGTCCCGGGTGTCCTCGACCTTGCCGCTGCTCGCGTTCAGCGCGGCCAGGCGGCCGCTGGGCGACGCGAAGTACACGCGGGTGGCCGAGGCGGCCGGCGGCCCCTGCCGCTCCAGGGTGGAGTTGGATTCCCACAGCGTGCGCCCGGTGAGCGGCGCGACGGCGCGGACTCCGCCGCTGCTGCGCGTGAAGTAGACGGTGCCGCGGGCCAGGAACGCCCTCGATCCCTCGGGCCGGGGTTTCGCCAGTCGGCGCACGGTGAGCTCGTGCGAGGCGACGTCGATCAGGACGAGGCCTCGCGCGGAGGAGTAGCCGTCCGCGAGCACCAGGCGTCCCCTGTGCCGGCCGAGCAGTTGCAGGGTGCCCGCGGCCTCGACGGTCCAGCGGGCCTTTCCGGTGGCCGGATCGATCTGGGCGACGGTGGTCTCGGCGGCCTTCTCGTCGTCCGTCCTGGTGGTGCAGAGCAGGTAGGCGCGGTCGGCCGCCGCGTCCAGGACGCAGTCGCCGCGGGTCTGCGGCTCCGGCTGCCGCCAGCGCACCTTGCCCGTCTTGGCGTCCAGCAGGGCGTACTGGTCGCCCTGCGACCCGTAGAAGGTGATGACGCCCTCGGGCACGGCCGTGGCAGCGCCCTGCGGTGCCTCGGGGACTCTCGCCATCTCGCCGCTGCCGGTCGGGGTGCGCCAGAGCTCCTTGCCGGTGCCGGCGGCCAGGGCGTAGACCGTGTAGCTGGACCCCACGCCGCTCGTGCCCTCCGCGTCCTCGGACCCGTAGGCATAGACGCGGCCGTCGCCGGTGCCGATGAGTGCGCCCTCGTCGCCGGAGGCGCCGTCGGGTGTGGGGTCGACGGGCCGGCTCCAGGTATTGCGGCCGTCGGCGAGACCGAAGCGGGTCGCCATGAGGTCGGAGCCGGCGCAGACGAGGGAGGCCTCGACGACGGAGCAGCCCTTGAAGGGGGTGTCCGTCCCGGCCAGACCGCCCTCGCTGCCCGCGGGGGCCTTCGCGGTGGCGACCCACGGTTCCCAGCCCGCGGGGAGGTCGGCCGCGCCCCGGGGTGGGTCGGCCACCTTGGCGGTGGACGAGGGCGGGCGGTCGTGGTCGCGGATCAGGGTGAGGGTGGTGGTGACGATCGCGGCGAGTGCGACGGCCGCGGCGGCCGAGATCAGCAGCAGTCCGTGTCGGCGGCGGCTGCGGGTGCGCCCGGGCCGGGGCGGCCGGGTCCCGGGCCCGGGCGACCGGGTCCCGGCCGGGTCGTCTGGCGGCTGAGGCTCTGCCGTCGGGGTTCTGTCCGGCCGGGGGCGGCCCGGACCGCCGCGCGGCGCCTCACCCCGCCCGGCGTGCGTCCCGTCACGCACTTCGTCGTCCAGCCCTCCGTCCGCAACGTCGCGCACCCCTCCGTACGGCACGTCGGCCGCTCCGCCGTCCACCCCTCCGTACGCCGCATCGGCCGCTCCGCCGTCCGCGCCGCCGTCCGCTTCGGCGGGCAGGGCGTGGGACGTCGTGCCCCGCTCGGTGCGGGCCGCGTCGGGCCAGGCCGTGCCGACCGGCTCGGTCGGCCGCGCGCCCGGCCACGGACGCACGGGACGGGGTGCGCCGGTGCCGGGCACGGTGAGCGTGCCGGGGGTGCCGCCTTCACGGAGCAGCGTGAACAGTTCGTCCGCGGCGGGGCGGGACTTGTGGTGCTTCTCCAGGCAGACGCGGATGAAGGGGAGCAGTTCGTCGGGGACGCCGGTCAGGTCCGGTTCGCCCTCCACGACGCGCAGGGCCGTCTCGTAGGGGCTCGGGCTGTCGAAGGGGCCGCGGCAGGTGGCGGCGTAGGTGAGGACCGAGCCGAGGGAGAACATGTCGGCGGCGGGGCCGACTTCCTGCGGGGAGGCGAACTGCTCCGGGGACATGAAGGGCGGGGTGCCCATGACGCGGCCGGTCTGGGTGAGGGCGTCCGAGGCGGCGAACTCGGCGGCGCGGGAGATGCCGAAGTCGATGACGCGGGGGCCGTCCTCGGCGAGCATCACGTTGGCCGGCTTCAGGTCGCGGTGGACGACGCCGGCGCGATGGATGTCACGCAGCGCTTCGGCGAGGCCGGCGGCGAGACCGCGCAGGCGGGGCAGCGGGAGCGGGCCGTGCTCGCGGACGTGGGTGCCGAGGTCCGCGCCCGGTATGTAGAGCGTGGCCATCCAGGGGTGCGCGGCGTCCGCGTCCGCGTCCACGACGGGGGCCGTGAAGGCTCCGCTGACCCGGCGGGCGGCGGCCACCTCGCGGCGGAAACGGGCGCGGAACTCGTCGTCGTCGGCGTACTGGCTGTGCACGACCTTGATCGCGAGGCGGCGGCCGGAGGCGGAGCGGGCCAGATAGACCACGCCCATGCCACCCGAACCGAGGCGGTCCTCGATCTGGTAGCCGCCCACTTGCGCCGGGTCGGAATCGCGCAGCGCCATCCCCGTACGTTCCCCCCGTCACGCACCGTCCTGTGGTCGGGGCGAGCGTAACCGCCCGTGCCCAAGGCGCGTAGCGCGGGGCTCGGGAGGGTGCGCCGCCCCGGTCAGAAGCTGATGGAGTTGATCGTCTCCGCTATCGAGTTGAGGAACCGCTGGATGTCGTCGGCCATGCCGGTCGAGGCGAGGAAGAAGCCGAAGAGGACCGCCACGATCGCGGGACCGGCCTTGATGGATCCGCCTCTCAGCAACACCACGAGGATGATCGCCAACAGCAGCACCACAGACAGTGAAATGGCCACAACTGATCACACCCTCGGTCGGTCCGCTCTCCCGGCCCGGGACGCGATCCGCGCACCCCGCCAGAACCATCGTGCCACCAACCCGGCCAGGCTATGCGGGTGCTGACACATCGATCGCACCCGTGTCGTCCCCTCCCGTGTGAGGCGCCCGTGTGTGGGGACCCGACTCCGAGCAGTCGCACGGCAATTCGACGGGCCACCCGCGCAGGGAATTCGGCAGAATCGTTTCCATCTCCACACAACGCGTCCGCAGCTAATTCGAATTGTTGCCACAGGGCCATCAACGCCCTTGTGAGACACGGCACGAAGAAGACGGAAGCGGACATTCCACTGGAGTCGCCTGCTGGTCTTATGCGTTGCTTAGTCCGGAAGTATCACGATAAGCAGGGTCGGGGCAGTGCAGACAAACCGCCCTCTGCGATGTGTTGGCCATCACGCCGACAGTGACGTCAACTGCCCGTAATCCGGGGTACTCGCAGCGAATAGCCAGGAATGACGTCCGGCGTTTTACGAATACCTGCGCGGAACGCTAGGGTGCCTCAGATGTTCCACGCTGCCTCGTCCCCCGCACGCGCAGCGAGGTCCCGGATCGTCTCCCCGAGCTCCTGGTGGGAGGGTCTGTGACGAACTCGCTGCGACCGAACGGCGACCGCAGGGCGCCACTTCCCCCGGCACATTCGCCGGCCGACGGAGTGCCGAGCCCTCGCTCGCCGCAGAGCACGCAGAAGAAGCAGAACGGCAAGCAACGCGACGCGTTCTTCGACAACGCCAAGTACCTTGCGATCGTGCTGGTGGCCATGGGCCACGCCTGGGAGCCCCTCAAGGGCGACAGCCGGATACTCGAGGCCGCCTACCAGGTCGTCTACGCGTTCCACATGCCGGCGTTCATCCTCATCTCCGGCTACTTCTCGCGCAGTTTCGACATGCGGCCCGACCGGCTGAAGCGCCTGATCACCGGCGTGGCCGTGCCGTACATCATCTTCGAGACGGCCTATCCGCTCTTCAAGCGGGTCATCGACAACGACCCGCATCAGGAGATCAGCCTCCTCGATCCCTGGTACCTGACCTGGTTCCTGGTCGCGCTGTTCATCTGGCGGCTGACGACCCCCATCTGGAACCTGGTGCGCTGGCCGCTGCCGCTCGCGCTCGGTCTCGCCATGCTGGCGACCGTCACCCCGGAGATCGGCGACGACCTCGACCTGCAGCGCGTCCTGCAGTTCCTGCCGTTCTTCGTGCTGGGTCTGATCATGAAGCCCGAGCACTTCCACATGGTGCGCCGCCGTTCGGTGCGGATCGCCTCGGTGCCGGTGTTCGCCGCCGCCCTGGCCTTCAGCTGGTGGGCGGTGCCGCGCATGAACACCGCGTGGTTCTACCACCGTGACGCCGCGCAGGAGCTGGGCGCCCCGTGGTGGACCGGCCCGGTCATGGTGCTCGCGATGTTCGGCTGCTCCCTGGTGCTGACCGCGTGCTTCTTCGCCTGGGTGCCGCGCCGCCACATGTGGTTCACCGCCCTCGGCGCCGGCACGCTCTACGGCTACCTGTTGCACGGCTTCCTGGTGAAGGCCGGCGACTACCAGGGCTGGTTCGAGGCGTCCTGGCTGCACCAGCCGGCCGGTGAGATCCTCGTGACCGTCCTCGCGGCCGCCGTCGTGACGGTGCTGTGCACCAAGCCGGTACAGCGCGTCTTCCGGTTCGCGATGGAGCCGAAGATGGACTGGGCCTTCAAGCGGGACGCGGCCGAGCAGGCCCGCGAACGCCAGAGCGCCGAACGGCGCGAGCGGGAGCGCGAGCGCGAGCGCGAGAAGGTCAACGCCTGACCCTGGAAGCAGCGTTCATCCGACAAGACCGAGAAGTGCGCGCATCCGCGCGTACTTCTCGGTCAGTCGTTCACGGGTCGCCGCGTCCAGCACTCCGAGTCGCACCGGGTCCGCGTTGTGCGCCAGGTCCGACTCCTTCACCAGCAGCGCGCCGGGCGTGGCGAGGATCCGCTCGGCGTACGCCTCCGGCGACTCGCCCGCCCTCTTGGTGACCGCGAGGACGATGTCCTTCGTACGGCTGCTCAACGCGGCCTCGCGCAGCCACTGCGCGGAGAGGGCGTCGTCCTCCACGGCGTCGTGCAGCCAGGCCGCCGCGATCTGCTCCTCGTCGCCGCCCCGCGCCCGTACGCCCTCCGCCACGGCCTGGAGGTGTTCCGCGTAGGGCCGTCCCGCCTTGTCGGTCTGGCCGGTGTGCGCGGCGCGGGCGGTGGCCTCGACCTGGGCCGGTGTCATACGGGTTGTCTCGCTCACCGCTCCAGTGTCTCAGCGGTTCGCGGCGGCCGTCGGGCCCTCGCGGCAGATCAGCAGCAGCGCCCGGTCGTCGTTGACGTCCTTGGCCACGGCCTCGATGAGATGCCAGGCGGCGCCGTGGAAGCCGCCGGCCACATAGCGGTCGGCCTCTCCGGTGAGGCGGTCGATGCCCTCGACGATGTCACGGTCGGCGGTCTCCACCAGGCCGTCCGTGAACAGCATCAGCACGTCACCGGGCCGCAGTGAGCCCTTCACCGGGTCGAACTGGGCACCGTCGTACACCCCGAGCAGCGGGCCCTCGGCCGTCTTCTCCTCCCAGCGGCCGCTGCCGGCGCTGAGCTGGAGGCCCGGTGGGTGGCCCGCGGAGTAGAGCTCGTAGTCGCCGGAGTCCAGGTCGAGGACCAGGTGGATGGAGGTGGCGAAGCCCTCGTCCCAGTCCTGGCGGAGCAGGTAGCCGTTCGCGGCGGGGAGGAAGGCGTGCGGCGGGAGGGAGCCGAGCAGGCCACCGAACGCGCCGGACAGCAGCAGGGCTCGGGAGCCCGCGTCCATGCCCTTGCCGGAGACGTCGGTGAGGACGACCTCGAGGGTACGGCCGCCGTTGGTGCGGGCCGCGACCACGAAGTCGCCCGAGAAGGACTGGCCGCCCGCCGGGCGCAGCGCCATCTCACGGTGCCAGCCGTCCGGCAGGTCGGGCAGCTTGCTCTGCACCCGGATGCGTTCGCGCAGGTCGAAGAGCATGGTGCCGCCGCGCCGCCAGGGAACACCGACCCGGCTGCGGAACTGGGCCAGCAGCAGCCCGAAGAAGCCGCAGGCCGCGACCACGAGCACGACGCCCGGGGTG
Organism: Streptomyces tibetensis; assembly: GCF_007655005.1. GTDB lineage: Bacteria > Actinomycetota > Actinomycetes > Streptomycetales > Streptomycetaceae > Streptomyces > Streptomyces tibetensis. Next base: position 403,876 of record NZ_SZVW01000006.1, on the reverse strand, counting down.
ACCCTCGACGGGCCCTCCGTGTACGGGCCGAGCCGCACCGACTCCACGATCAGTGCCGTGGCCGCCGCCGCGTACAGGCCGAGCAGGCTGGCCGGGCGCAGCAGCAGGCCGCCCACGACGACGGGCAGGACCAGTGCGGCCGGTGAGAACCACACCGAGTTCGCCAGCGTGGCCGACGCGATCAAGGGAACCATCAGGAGCAGACCGGCCAGGGCGATCCAGTCCGAGCCGTTGCCGCGGAAGTAGTCCACGGCGGCCCGGCGCACGCCGACGCGGACCCGGTGCCACTGCTTCTTCAACCGGGCCGTGAACGTCTCGGCTTCCGCGCGCCGCCCTCGTCCTGATGCCATTAGTTCGGGACCCTATCCATCGGACCAGCCCCTTGGCACGGGAGGTCCCACTTGTCCCCCGTCCGAGGGCCGACTTCACAGTGAACTTCACAGCGCGCCGCCCCGCCGCCTCCCGGGAGAAATTCCCTCGCTCGTCCCGCATTGCCCTGGTAGGCATGGCTCATGGGAACTGACGCGAACGGTCTTTCGCCCGGCTTGCGGGTCCTGCGGCAGGACGACTGGGACAAGTGGTACGACACCCTGATCCGGGGCTTCGGAGGGGTGCCGGAGTCAGCCGAGGAGCGGGAACTGTGGAACTCGCTGACCGAGTTCGACCGTTCACTCGGTGTCTGGGACGGGGACGAGTGCGTGGGGACGGCCGGGGCGTTCAGCTTCCGGCTGACCGTGCCCGGCGGCGCGTCCCTGCCGGTCGCGGGCGTCACGATGGTCAGCGTGGCCGCCACGCATCGACGGCGCGGCCTGCTGACGTCGATGATGCGGCGGCAGCTGGACGACGTACGTGCCTGGGGTGAGCCGCTGGCCGTCCTCACCGCGTCCGAGCCCGCGATCTACGGGCGTTTCGGCTACGGCAACGCGACCGTGTCGTTGACCGCCGAGATCGACACGACCCGGGTCGGGCTGTCGGTGCCGGACGGTACGGATGACGTACGGGTGCGGTACGCGGCGCCGGCCGATGTGCTCGACATGTGCGAGGCGTTGTACGCCCGGCTGGTCCCGGCACGGCCCGGGATGCTGGCCCGGCGGCCCGGCTGGGAGCGGCTCGGGGTGCTCGATCCGGCGAGCGAGCGGGAGGGGGCGTCTCCCCTGCAGTGCGTGCTCGCCGAGCGGGCCGGGGAGACGGTCGGGTACGCGCGGTACCGCGTCAAGCCCGAGTGGGAGCTCTCCGGGTCCAACGGCACCGTGATCGTGGAGGAGTTGGCGGGGCTGGACCCCACGGCGGACGCGGCGCTGTGGCGGTTCCTGTTCGGGATCGACCTGACGTCGAAGGTGACCGTACGGAGCCGTCCGGTGGACGACGCGTGGCAGTACCTGGTGTCCGACCCGCGGCGGTGCCATCCGCGGGTGCGGGACTCGCTGTACGTGCGGCCGGTGGAGGTGGGGGCCGCGCTGGAGGCGCGCACGTATCAGACGCCGGTGGATGTGGTGTTCGAGGTGGAGGACGTGTTCTGCCCGTGGAACGCCGGGCGTTGGCGGCTGACCGGGGACCCGAAGGGAGCGTCCTGCGAGCGGACGACGGATGCGGCGGATATCGCCCTGTCCGTACGGGAGTTGGGCGCGGCGTACCTCGGGGGTGTGTCGCTGGCCTCGTTGGCGGCGGCGGGGCGGGTACGGGAGATCCGGCGGGGGGCGCTGGCGGAGGCGTCGCTCGGGTTCGGGACGACCGTGCCGCCGTGGCTGCCGCACGGGTTCTGACGGACGCGCGCCCGGTTCAGGGGCGTTGGCAGGCCGGGCACCAGAAGAGGTTGCGGGCGGCGAGGCCGGCGGTGCGGATCTCGCCGCCGCAGATGTGACAGGGCAGGTCGGCCCTGCGGTAGACGTACACCTCGCCGCCGTGGTCGTCCACGCGCGGGGGTCGGCCCATCGCCTCCGGGGTGTGTTCCGGGCGGACGGTGTCGATGCGGTTGTTGCGGACGCCCTCGTGCATGAGGGCGACGAGGTCGGTCCATATCGCGTGCCACTCGGTGGGGGTGATGTCCTTGCCGGCGCGGTACGGGTCGATGCGGTGCCGGAAGAGGACCTCCGCGCGGTAGACGTTTCCGACACCGGCGATGACCTTCTGGTCCATGAGGAGGGCGGCGATCGTCGTACGGCTGCGGGTGATGCGGCGGTAGGCGGTGTCGGGGTCGGCGTCGCCGCGGAGGGGGTCGGGGCCGAGGCGGTCGTGTATCGCCTGTTTCTCCGGGGGCGTGATGAGGGCGCAGGTGGTGGGGCCGCGGAGGTCGACGTAGGTGGTGTCGTCGGCCACGCGGAGGCGGACGGTGTCGGTGGGGGGCGGTTCCGGGGCCGGGCCGAAGGTGACCTTGCCGAAGAGGCCGAGGTGGATGTGGATCCAGTCGGTGTCGCGGAAGCCGAGGAAGAGGTGCTTGCCGTGGGCTTCCGTGTGGGTGAGTTCGGTGCCGGTGAGGAGGGTGGCGGCGGGGGTGAACTTGCCCTGGGGGCTGGTGGTGCGGGGTTTTGTGCCGAGGAAGGCGGCGGCGTAGTCCTGGGCGAGGCGGTGGATGGTGTGGCCTTCCGGCACGGGTTCTCCTGTGATCGTTGCCTTTGCCCACCGGGTCGACAGGGGCGTCACAAGGCTGAGGGCTGGGGCTCCGCCCCGGACCGGGGTTTGCCCACCCGCCCGCCCGGCACGGTCACTCACCAGGCCGATGCGACGGAGCTCCGCCCGGGGGGCGTCACAAGGCTGAGGGCTGGGGCTCCGCCCCGGACCGGGGTTTGCCCACCCGCCCGCCCGGCACGGTCACTCACCAGGCCGATGCGACGGAGCTCCCCCCGGGCCCCAGGGTTTGCCCGCCCACCCGCCCGACACGGTCACTCACCAGGCCGATGCCACGGGGCTCCGCCCCGGACCCCAGGGTTTGCCCGCCCACCCGCCCGACACGGTCTCTGGAGAGGCTTCGGTCTAAAAGCCTCGGGGCTTCGCCCCGGACCCCGGCGGGGGCTATGTCGCCTGCGCCCCTCCGGGGCTTCGCCCTCGGCCCCTCGGGGCTTCGCCGCGCCCTCTCTGCTTCGCCCGCCCCCATCGGCCTGACCCGGCCGGCCCGCTGAGGCTCCACGGTCGGAGCCCCTCGGGGCCGGGGGCGGGGGGTTACTGCTGCGGGTGGTGCGGGGGGATGGGGGGCAGGTCGCCGGTCGCTTCGTAGGCCGACAGCATGTCGATGCGGCGGATGTGGCGTTCGTCACCGGAGAACGGGGTGCCGAGGAAGGTCTCCACGAACTTCGTCGCCTCATCCTGCGAGTGCATGCGCGCGCCCACCGCGACGACGTTCGCGTTGTTGTGCTGGCGGCCCAGGGAGGCCGTCTCCTCGCTCCAGGCCAGGGCCGCGCGGACGCCCTTGACCTTGTTCGCGGCGATCTGCTCGCCGTTGCCCGAGCCGCCGATGACGACACCGAGGGCGTCGGGGTCCGCGGCCGTGCGCTCCGCTGCGCGGAGGCAGAAGGGCGGGTAGTCGTCCTGGGCGTCGTAGATGTGCGGGCCGCAGTCGACGGGGTCGTGACCCGCCGCCTTCAGCCACTCGACGAGGTGGTTCTTGAGTTCGTAGCCCGCATGGTCCGAGCCGAGGTACACGCGCATGGGACGAGTGTGACACGGGTGTTTCGGGGAAGGCGCGCGGGGTGGCGCTCACAGAAACCTGAGGCGAATGTGAGCCCCATTACGGAACCTCAGGAAAACCTCAAGTAACAATCTGGATTCAAAGGTTCTCCTATTCGTTCGCCTCCGATTCACTGGACCGGCCCGTACACCGCTCGTACGAGCCCCCCGTGCACCGCCATGCCGCGAAACACCCCGTTCGTGCGGCTCGTGCGTTCGTACGGAAGTACAGCTCCCCGGCGCAAAGGAAATCCGTTCCATGACCTCGCAGCCGACTCTGAACAAGGCCGGAAACGACCCCGGAGGGCCCGGAGAACCCGGAGCCGCGGGCTCCGGGCTGCAGGCCGGGCTCAAGAACCGGCATCTTTCGATGATCGCCATCGGCGGTGTCATCGGCGCCGGCCTCTTCGTGGGGTCCAGCTCCGGTATCGCCACCGCCGGGCCCGGCATCCTGCTGTCGTACGCACTCGTCGGCACGCTCGTGGTGCTGGTGATGCGGATGCTCGGTGAGATGTCGGCCGCCAACCCCACCTCGGGTTCCTTCTCCGCGCACGCCGACCGGGCCCTCGGGTCCTGGGCCGGTTTCTCCATCGGCTGGCTGTACTGGTTCTTCTGGGTCGTCGTGCTGGCGGTCGAGGCGACCGCCGGTGCGGTGATCCTGGAGGGCTGGATGCCGGCCGTGCCCCAGTGGGGCTGGGCCCTGATCGTGATGCTGGTGCTGACCGCCACCAACCTGGTCTCCGTCGGCTCCTACGGCGAGTTCGAGTTCTGGTTCGCGGGCATCAAGGTCGTCGCCATCGCCGCTTTCATCGTCGTCGGCGGGCTGGCCGTGTTCGGGCTGCTGCCCGGTGTGGACAGTGAGCAGGCCGGGGTGAGCAACCTGACCGCGCACGGCGGCTTCCTGCCCAACGGGCCCGGCGCCATCCTCACCGGTGTGCTGCTCGTCGTCTTCTCCTTCATGGGCAGCGAGATCGCCACCCTGGCCGCCGGTGAGTCCGAGAACCCGCGGCAGGCCGTCACCAAGGCCACCAACAGCATCATCTGGCGTGTCGCCGTCTTCTACCTCGGCTCGATCGCCGTCGTCGTGTGCCTGCTGCCGTGGGACAGCAAGTCCATCACCAAGGACGGCTCCTACGTCGCCGCGCTGGACTCGCTCGGCATCGCGCACGCCGGTCAGATCATGAACTTCATCGTGCTGACCTCGGTGCTGTCCTGTCTGAACTCCGGCCTCTACACCGCCTCCCGCATGGCCTTCTCCCTCGGCCAGCGCGGTGACGCGCCGAAGGCCTTCGGCCGCACGACCTCCAACGGCGTGCCGCGCACGGCGATCCTCGCGTCGGTCGCCTTCGGCTTCGTGGCCGTCTTCTTCAACTACAAGTTCCCGGACTCCGTCTTCCTCTTCCTCGTGAACTCCAGTGGCGCGGTCGCCCTGTTCGTGTGGCTGGTGATCTGCTTCTCCCAGCTGCGCATGCGGAAGATCATCAAGGCCGAGGCGCCCGAGAAGCTCGTCGTGAAGATGTGGCTGTACCCGTACCTGACCTGGGCGACTGCCGCGCTGATCGTGTTCATCCTCGGTTACATGCTCACCGACACCGAGCACGACGGGCGTCAGACCATCCTGCTGTCGCTGCTCGTCGCAGCCGTGGTGCTCGTCATCGCCTTCGTGAAGAAGGGGCTGCGCGGGGGCCGTCCGGCCGCCGAGGTTCCGCAGGACAAGGGTGAGGAGCGCAGCGAGGTGTCGGCCGGCTGATCCTCCGGCCGCTCGCCGTTCGTCGTGAACGGGGCCTGTGGCGCGTGTGCATCGGCACGCGCCACAGGCCCCTTTCGTTTGCCCGCCGTGGTGCCTAGAGCACCGTGAAACTGTCCCTGACCTTCTCGTAGGTGGCGAGCGCCTCCTGCTCGATCTCCTCCTGGTACCACGTGTTGACCTGGTACGACTTGCCGGTCACGTTGAAGCCGAGCAGGCGGGCGTGCCAGTGGACGCCCTTGAGCGTGAACGTGTACTCCCAGACCACCGCCGGGTGGCCGCGGAACGTCGTCTCCTCCAGGCGGATCTTGCGGTAGTCCTGGCCCTGGTGTGCGTTGCGCTCCGAGGTCTGCCAGGTCTCCAGCAGGTCGCCGCGGGCCAGGGAGGACTTGCCGACCAGTTCCTGGGAGCCGTCCGGGGAGGTGTAGTGCACCTCAGCGCCCGTCTTCACGTCCCGCCGCCAGCCGTCGGGTGTCGCCCAGGCGAACCCACCGGCCTCCCGGTGCGTGCCGGGCGGGAGGGCCTGCGGCCTGGTCGTGCCCTCGACGGTGGGTGAGGGGGTGGTGGCCCCGGTGGTTTCCCCGGTGGTGGCACCCGTGGCGCCGCCGGTGTCGCCGGTGGTTGCCGGTGCGGAGGCCGAGGAACCCGCGCGGGGAGTCTCGTCGCCGTCGCCGGGCGAGCCGGATGACGTCGCCAGCAGGATCGCCGCGACGGTGCCGGCGGTGGCGAGGGTGGCCGCCGCGGCGGTGAGCGCCGTACGGCGTCGGCGACCGGGGTGCGCGTGGGGACGGGGAGTGGCCGGGACGGCCGGCCCGGAGAGTTCCCCCGGCGGCATCGGCAGGGGGGCGGGGTGGGGACGGCACTCGGTCTCCGCCTGTGCGCGGGTGAGGGAGACGGGGGCCGGGGAGCTCGCGGACGTCTTCGTGGGTGCGGTGTGTGGGTGCTGGTGCGGTTCCAGGACGGGGGCGGGGCTGCGGGGGTCCCGGGGCGCGAGGAGGTAGGCGGGGGTGGGCGGTTCGGGCGCCGGTGCGGGGAGGCGTGTCCGCGACTGCGGCTCCGGGGCTGCTTCTCGTCCGCCGAGGGTGGCCGGCAGGTCAGGGTCTGGCTCCGGACGGGGCACGGACTCCGGACCGGGCACGGACACCGGACCGGGCACGGACACCGGACCGGGCACAGACTCCGGACCGGGCACAGACTCCGGACCGGGCACAGACACCGGACCGGGCACAGACACCGGACCGGGCACGGACTCCGGGCGGGGCGCCGGTTCCTCCCCCGCCACACGCTCCGGCTCCCGGCATGGTGCGGGCTTCTCTCCCGCCGCAGAGGCCGGCCCCCGCCCCGACGCGGACAACTCCCCTGCCGCAGAGCTCGGCTCCGGCTCCCGCCCCCGTTCCCGCTCCGGCGCCGCGTCCCCCACCGCCACCGTAGGTGTCGGAGCCGGGAACGCCACCGGCTCCAGTGCCGTCTGCAGAGCCTCCAGGTCCGGGCGGACCGATGGCTCCTTGGCCAGCAGGGACGTCAGGATGTCCCGCAACGGGCCCGACGCGGCGGGGAGTTCCGGCTCCTCGTACAGGACCGCGTGCAGGGTCGCCAGTGTGGTGTCGCGGGAGAACGGGGAGCGGCCGCCCAGGGCCGCGCAGAGCGTCGCTCCGAGGGACCAGATGTCGGACGGTGGGCCCTGGGGGCGGCCGGAGATGCGCTCGGGTGCCATGTAGTCGGGCGAGCCGACCAGCATGCCGACCATGGTGAGCGCCTTCGCGTCCTGGATCGCCGCGATGCCGAAGTCCGTGAGGACGACGCGCCGTCCGGGGCCGGAACCGTTGCCGTTGCCGCGTCCGGATCCGGCCACGTCGTCCGCGTGCTCCACGAGGACGTTTCCGGGCTTGATGTCGCGGTGCAGTACCCCGCGTTCATGCACCTGCCGCAGCGCCGCGACCAGGCCGAGTCCGATGCGGGCCGTCTCGCCGGGGCTCAGCGGGCCCGTCTCCGCGAGGATCCGTTCGAGGGAGCGCCCCGCCACCAACTCCATGACGATCCACAGGCGTTCGCCCTCGTCGACCACGTCGTAGACCCGTACGACGTTGGGGTGGTCGATCCGGGCCGTCGCCCTGGCCTCGCGCAGGGTGCGTTCACGACGGGTCCCGCTGTCCTCCGCGTCGAGTCCGTCGATCCGCATTTCCTTGACGGCGACCGGCCGGTCGAGTATTTCGTCGGCGGCTCGCCACACCCGCCCCATTCCCCCCTGGCCGATACTCTCGACCAACCGATAGCGTCCCGTCACCAATACCCCTGGAACACCGCCGCTGTTCGCATTCCCCGGCAATTCGCTGCACCCCCTCCACGACGCCGTGACCGGCTCCAGTGAAACACAACGGTCACACTTCGTGCCGTACCAGGATAGTGCGGGGAAATCTTGTGGTACCTCTTTCAGTGCTGCGAATTCAGGCGCAGCCCAGGGGGACGCAAGGGGGGACGAACATGAGTTCTCGTCGCACGACAATGGTCACGGGATCGCTGGTCATGGCATCTTTCTCGGCGGTGATGATCCTTTCCGGAACGGCCGGCGCGGAGGACGATGGACCCGCGAGCAGCAAGGGGGGAAAGGTGGTTGACGCCGCCCCGGCAGGGGTGAAGCTGACCACGGCACTGCCCGGGAAGATCTCGGTCGACAACAGTTCCGAAAAGACGGCGATTACCGCCACGGTGAAGAACGAGGGGAGCAAGGACAGCGGGAAGATCAGGCTGTTGGTCGTCGGTTTCGACGGGCTTGTCGTCAAGGGTGTCGAGGGGTGTTCGGCGATTCCCGAGAAGGGACTTCCGGAGGGTTCGAACAGCGGATTCGCATGCCCGATCGGCAATCTCGCGGCCGGTAAGTCGAAGTCGTACGCCGTCGACGCGACGTTCGACCTCGGCAAGACCGGGAAGATCTGCCTGCCCGTGCAGACGAGCGACGGGAAGAAGACGTTCTGGCAACAGGGCCCGGTGCCGTTCGGCACGAGCAACCCGTCGCCGGACGCCCCGGCCACGCCCCTGCTGCTCGGCACGGACAACGAACCGGCGGGCCCGGGCGGCAAGGAACTGCCGAAGACCGGCCCGACCCGTACTCTGCTGCCGCTGGGCGCGGCGGGGGCGTCCCTCGTCGCCGCGGGCGTGGCCGGACTGTGGTGGTCGCAACGGCGACGGCCGGGGGTCCAGGGGGCCTGAATCGGCCGCCGTTTGCGGAAAGCGCGTACGCCGAGAGGCCCGCCGGGGGCATCGTCCCCCGGCGGGCCTCTCGGCAACGCCTACGGTGGCAGCGCTCGGCAACGCCTACGGTGTCAGCGCTTGTTCGCGAACTTCCAGGCCGTCGGAAGGGCGCCCATGGCCAGTGCCGCCTTCAGGGCGTCGCCGATGAGGAACGGCGTGAGGCCGGCCGCGATCGCGGCGGTGGCGGACATGCCGGTGGCGAGGGCCAGGTAGGGCACGCCGACGGCGTAGATGATCGCCTCGCCCACCAGCATCGTGCCGGCGGTGCGCAGCACCGAGCGGTCGGCGCCGCGGCGGGCCAGGGCTCCGACGACGGTGGAGGCGAGGATCATGCCGAGGATGTAGCCGAAGGAGGGGGCGACACCGGAGAAGGCGCCGGCGAACCACGGCACACCGGCGATGCCGGCCAGGGCGTACAGCGCGAGCGCGAGGAAGCCGCGGCCGGCGCCGAGGGACGTGCCGACGAGCAGCGCGGCGAAGGTCTGGCCGGTCACCGGCACCGGGGAGCCCGGCACGGGCACGGAGATCTGGGCGGCGAGGCCGGTGAGCGCGGCGCCGCCGAGCACGAGGGCCGCGTCCCGGACTCGGGAGGCAGGGAGCAGGTCGGCGAGGACCTGTCCGGTGCTGGACGGTGTGGCGGCAGCGGTGCTCATGGGGACTCCGCGAGGGTGAGGGCGGGCGGGACACCGTGACGCTATCCCAGCGCCCTCGTCCCGATCACCGTCAGCGCTCGACAAAGGCGTGGACCGGCCGTTGGTCGGCTTCGAACAAAGGATGCGGGTTACAGGGAGTCAGGCGTGATGCCCGTCACGGTGATGGAGTGCCGTGCGACACGGGAGCCGGAGATCGGGCGTCTGTAGGTTTCCCCCAACGGCATCGACTGCGCCGTCTCGCCCGTCGGTCGCCGTCTGGGCAGCCCGGGGCCGTTTTGCTAGCGTCGCGGACATGGTTGCCCAGGCCCGGTACTTCTCGTCGCGTCGCTACGTCGACCTGCGACGCCAGGGCACGGCCACCTGTCGCCGCCCTCGGTGAGGCGAGGCGGAGGGATCCGGCTCGCCGATCGAAACGGCGCAGTGTCGGACCGGCCTCCAGGAAGATTCCCATGCCCCGTACCGCGGCTCCCCTTCTGACGTCCCCCATCCCCCGTGTCGCCGACAGCGACCGGCGCCGCACCAGCGCGAGCGTCGTCCTGCGGTCCGTGCTGGAGCACGGGCCGGTCGCGCGCAGCACCATCGCCCGGCTGACCGGCCTGTCGCCGGCGTCGGTGACCGACTACTGTGCCCGCTTCGCCGAGTTGGGGCTCATCCGTGAGTCCGCCGAGCTGCGGCGCCCCAAGGGGGTGGGCCGGCCGCATCTGCCGGTCGATCTGGACGACTCCCGGTTCGTGGTGGGCGGCGTGCACGTGGCGGTGCCGTACACCACGGTCGCGCTGCTGGACCTGCGCGGGCGGGTGGTGGCCCGCAGCGAGGTTAAGCACGTGGGCAGCGAGCCCGCGCGGGTGCTGGGCCGGGCCGCCGACGCGCTGGCGGCGCTGCTCGCCGGGGCTCCCCGCAGCAGGGCGCTGGGGATCGGGTTCGCGGCGGGCGGCTGGGTGGACCGGGACTCGGGCACCGTCGTGGAGCATCAACTGCTCGGCTGGCGCGAGGTGCAGGTGCGCAAGGCACTCGGGGCGCGTACCGGGCTGCCGGTGCATGTCGACGGGCACGCGCGGGCGTTGGTGAACGCGGAGCGGTTGTTCGGGCGGGCGCGGGGCAGCCGCAGTGTGCTGCATCTGTTCGCGGGCAATGTGGTCGACTCGGCGTTCGCCACCCATGACGAGGTCCACCACGGGCCGCGCTCGCAGGCGGGGGCGATCGCCCATCTGCCGGTGCCGGGCGGCACGGAGCCCTGCGCGTGCGGCCGGGTGGGCTGCCTCCAGGTCGAGCTGAGCGAGCGGACGCTGTGCCGGCTGGCCCGGGAGGCGGGCGTCGTCGACGGGGTGAACCCGATGCACGTGGTCTCCGCCGCGGCGGCCGGTGACCCCGTGGCGGGGCGGCTGTTGCGGGAGCGGTCGCGGCGGGTGGGCCGTGCGGTCGGACTGCTGCAGGACGTCCTCAACCCCGAGCGGGTGGTCGTGACGGAGATCGGGGTCATGCACCGGGCGGACTGTCTGGCAGCGCTGCGGGAAGAGATCGGAGAGGATCGCGCCGCGAGCGTCTCACCGATCAGTTTCACGGATTCCGTACTGGCCGTGGCCGGCGGTTCGGTGGCGCTCGACGTTCTCTATCGGGATCCGCTGGCCGCGTCACCTGAGGCTATTTAATTCAGAAACTCGGAATGTTGACAGGACGGGCTGTTGACCAGGAACATCCTGTTCATGACCCCGCTCACGAGCTGTCGCACTCTCTGTTGCTGACCCGTTGACGCGCCCAGGCGCCCGTTCACGGAGCGCCTTCTTCTTCCCCGTGTGAATTTCACGTGAATTCCCCTGCCCGGCTTTTCCTGTCCGGAATTCCGCGTGCGGTGCCGCCTTCCATACCCAGGGAGTCCTCCCATGCCCTCTCCTGCCCTGCCCGGTCTCGACCGGCGTCTGTTCCTGACCTCACTGCTCGGCGTGACGGCCGCGGCGGCCGGACTGAGCGGCTGCGCGGACAGCAGTGCCGCCGCCGAGGAGGCCTCCGACGCTCCCCTGGCCTCCAGGGTTCCCGCCGGTACGAGCCTGAAGATCGCCTCCTACCAGAACGCGCAGCAACTCCAGTTCAAGCTGGCCGGTTTCCGGGATCTGCCGTTCAAGGTGGCCAACTGGCTGAACATCGGCGCGGGACCCGATGTCATCAACGCCTTCCGCGCGAAGTCCCTGGAGGTCGCCAACAACGCGGGCATTCCGCCGATCCAGGCGCACTACCAGGGCTTCGAAGCGAAGATCGTCGCGATCGACATCACCCGGAAGCCCAACTACCTGTTCGCCACCAAGCCGGGCAGCGACATCCGCACGGTCGCCGGCTTCAAGGGCAAGCGGCTCGCCTTCTCCCAGGGCCAGGCACAGGGCGTGGTCCTGCTGCGGGCGCTGAAGAAGGCCGGGCTGGCGTACGACGACGTGGAGCTGGTGCCGCTGACCAGCAACCAGTTCCTCACGGCCCTGCAGTCCGGGCAGGTGGACATTGCCCCGCTCGCCAACACCCAGGCGCCGGCGTATCTCGCGCAGTACAAGTCGGCCCGCACCATCACCACGGACGTGGTGGACCTGCTCAACCTGTTGTGGGCGCCGGTTTCGGTGCTGAACGACAAGGCGAAGGCCGCCGCGATCGCCGCGTACATCCCGTACTGGGCGAAGGGCCAGGTGTGGACCTACGAGCACCCGGACCAGTGGAACGAGCAGTTCTACGTCGGGACGCAGAACCTGACGCTCCCCCAGGCGAAGGCCATTACCGCGTTGGCCAACAAGCCGCTGTTCCCGCCCCGCTGGGACGAGGCCATCAGGTGGGAGCAGGAGACGGCCGATCTGCTCGCGGAGGGCGGCTTCGTGAAGAAGTTCGACGTCTCCGAGCTCTTCGACCACCGCTTCGAGTCCCTCGCGGCCAAGGCCGTGCCCGCGGAGTACCGGAGGTGACCGCCGTGACCACGACGACGCACACGAGCGCGCAGGCTGCCGTAGTGCTCGCCCCGGTGGAGGGGACGCACCAGGTGCGCAGGCGCCGGCGGCTGGCTCCCGGCAAGCGGCTACCCGCCGCCCGGCTCGTCGGACCGGCCGCCCTCCTCGCGCTGTGGGGCGCCGCCTCCGCCGCCGGTCTGCTCGACCCGGGCGCGATCCCGGCCCCGTGGACGGTGCTGGAGACGGGCAGCCGGCTGTGGACCGCGGGCACGCTGCCGGACGACATCCTGACCTCGCTGCAGCGCGCGGCCACCGGCTTCTCGATCGGTCTGGCCGTGGGGATCCTGCTCGCGCTGGCGTCGGGGCTGACCCGGACCGGTGAGGCTTTGATCGACGGGACGGTCAACCTCAACAGGGCGATCCCCACCCTCGGTCTGATCCCGCTGTTCATCCTGTGGCTGGGCATCGGGGAGACCTTCAAGATCGCCATCATCGCGATCGTCGTCTACATCCCGATCTACCTCAACACGCACGCCGCGCTGTCCGGCATCGACAGCCGCTTCGTCGAACTCGCCGAGGTGCAGGGCCTGTCGAAGGTCCAGTTCATCCGCCAGGTCGTCGTCCCCGGCGCTCTGCCCGGCTTCTTCGTCGGCCTGCGGCTCGGGGTCACCGGATCCTGGCTGGGTCTGGTGGTGCTGGAGCAGATCAACGCCACCAGCGGCCTCGGCTACATGATGTTCCAGGCGCAGAACTACGGCCAGACCGACGTCATCCTCGTCGGCCTGGTCGTCTACGGCATCTTCGGCCTCATCTCCGACAGCGCGGTCCGTATCGTCGAACGGAGGGTGCTGTCATGGCGCCGCACACTGAGCAGCTGACCCGTCCCGCCGTCCGACTGCGCGGCCTGACACGGTCGTTCGAGGGGCGCACGGTCCTCGACGGCATCGACCTCGATCTGCCCGCCGGGCAGCTGACGGCCCTCCTCGGGCACAGCGGCTCCGGCAAGAGCACGCTGCTGCGGGCGATCGCCGGACTCGATCACGGAGTCACGGGCAGCGGGCAGCTCACCGCGCCCGAGCGGGTGTCGGTGGTCTTCCAGGACTCCCGGCTGCTGCCCTGGCGGCGGGTCCTCGACAACGTGCTGCTCGGCGCGGAGGGCAAGGACGCCGGGCGCAAGGGCCGTGAGGCGCTGGAAGAGGTGGGCCTGAAGGGCCGCGAGCGTGCCTGGCCGGGCCAGCTGTCCGGCGGCGAGGCCCAGCGCGCCGCCCTGGCCCGGTCCCTGGTGCGCGAACCGGAACTGCTGCTGGCCGACGAGCCGTTCGGCGCGCTGGACGCACTCACCCGGATCCGGATGCACGGCCTGCTCCGGGAGCTCTGGGAGCGTCACCGGCCCTCGGTGCTGCTGGTCACCCATGACGTGGACGAGGCGATCGTGCTCGCCGACCGGGTGCTCGTCCTGGACAACGGCCGGATCGGCCTCGACCTCACCATCGACCGCGCGCACCCCCGGTCGTACCGCGACCCCCTGCTCGGCGAATACCGGGAGCGGCTGCTGGCCGCGCTCGGTGTCACGGAGGACCACCGATGACCCGCAGACAGCTCCACCTCAACGCGTTCCTGATGAACACCGGTCACCACGAGGCGTCGTGGCGGCTGCCGGAGAGCGACCCGTACGCGCATGTGGACCTGGCCCACTACGTACGGCTCGCCCGGATCGCCGAGCGCGGCACCTTCGACTCGCTGTTCCTCGCCGACGGCCCGCAGCTGTGGAACAGCGTGCAACAGCGGCCCGCCGGGGCGCTGGAGCCGATCACCCTGCTGACCGCCCTGGCGACGGCGACCGAGCACATCGGCCTGATCGCCACGGCCTCCACGTCGTACAACTCGCCGTACAACCTGGCCCGGAAGTTCGCCACGCTGGACCACCTCAGCGGCGGCCGGGCGGGCTGGAACATCGTCACCACCGCCGGTGCCGAGGCCGCCCGCAACTTCGGTCTGGACGCCGAACCGGCGCACGCCGAGCGGTACGCGCGGGCCGCCGAGTTCCTCGACGTGGCGCTGAAGCTGTGGGACAGCTGGGAGGACGACGCGATCGTCGCCGACAAGGAGGCGGGCGTGTGGGGCGACGACGCGAAGATCCACCCGCCCCGGCACCAGGGCCGCTACTTCAGCGTCGAGGGGGCGCTGAACGTGCCCCGCACGCCCCAGGGTTACCCGCTGCTCGTGCAGGCGGGCTCCTCCGAGGACGGCAAGCGGTTCGCCGCGCGCTACGCGGAGGCCGTGTTCACCGCCCAGCAGACCATCGAGGACGCGCGGGCCTTCTACGCCGATCTCAAGGCCCGGACGGTCGCGGCCGGCCGGGACGCCGACCACATCAAGGTGCTGCCGGGCATCGTCCCGGTGATCGGCTCCACGGAGGCCGAGGCGCTGGCCAACGAGCGGCTCCTGGAGGACCACATCGTGCACGCGCACGGCGTGGACCGCCTGGAGCGGCTGCTGCAACTCGCCCCGGGCTCCCTGGAGCTGGACGGTCCGCTCCCCGCCGACCTGCCGCCGGAGAGCGCCATCGAGGGCGCCAAGAGCCGCTACACGCTCGTCGTGGAGCTGGCCCGGCGTGACCGGCTCACCGTGCGGCAGCTGATCGGGCGGCTGGGCGGCGGACGCGGGCACCTCACCTTCGCCGGGACGCCCGAGCAGGTCGCCGACACCATCGAGCTGTGGTTCGAGTCGGGCGCCGCGGACGGCTTCAACATCATGCCCGCGGTGCTGCCGTCCGGCCTGGAGGCCTTCGTCGACCACGTCGTCCCGATACTGCGCGCCCGCGGACTGCTCCGCACCGAGTACGGCAGTGCCCGCCGCACCCTGCGGGAGCGCTACGGCCTCCCGCGCCCCGCCAACCAGCACGTCATCATCCCCGCCCTCGTCTGACCCCCCCTCATCCGGAAGAAACCGTCATGGCCATCGAGATCCACAAGGTCACCGCGCACATCGGCGCCCGCGTCGAGGGCGTCGACATCACCAAGCCCCTCGGCCAGGAGACCTCCACCGCCCTGCGGGACGCGCTCAACGCCCACAAGGCCCTGGTCTTCGACGCGGAGGGCCTGGACGACGCGGGCCAGCAGGCCTTCGCCGGCCACTTCGGCGACATCACCACCGCCCACTCGACGGTGTCGGCCGTGGACGGCGCCCCGAACGTGCTGCCCGTCGACAGCGAGCGGGGCCGGGCCGCCAACAACTGGCACACCGACGTCACCTTCGTCCTCAACCCGCCGCAGGCCAGCACCCTGCGCAGCATCACGATCCCGCCGTACGGCGGCGAGACGCTGATCGCCAGCTCGGCCGCCGCCTACCGCAACCTGCCCGCGTCGCTGCGGAGCCTCGCCGACAGCCTGTGGGCCGAGCACACCAACGACTACGACTACGCCGTCGCCGAGGAGGACGTCGACGAGGAGCAGGCCGCCCGGCGCGCCCAGTTCACCTCGATCAAGTACCGCACGGTCCACCCGGTGGTCCGCGTCCATCCGCTGACGGGCGAGCGCGGGCTGTTCATCGGCGGTTTCGCCCAGCGGATCGTGGGCCTGTCGGCGGGCGAGTCGCGCAAGATCCTGGACCTGCTCCAGGCGTACGTCACCCGGCCGGAGAACCTCTTGCGCCACCGCTGGTCGCCGAACCAGCTCGTCCTGTTCGACAACCGCATCACCCAGCACTACGCCGTCGACAACTACGACGGCCTGCCCCGGCGCCTGCACCGGGTGACCGTCGCCGGGGACATCCCCGTGGGCATCGAGGGCAAGGAGAGCTACTCCATCGAGGGCGACGCCTCGCACTACACACCGGTCGCCGCCTAGCCACACAGAGCGACACGACAGTCCACATGGTGGGATGCCTCTCCGTCGGGCGGAGAGGCATCCGAGACTGGCGGCGTTTTTGCCTCGTACGCCTCTCACGCATAGGACGAGTCGCGCCCATGCCCAGCAGCACCACCCCGGGGACGCCGCCCAGCGCGGACGACGTCTCCCTCTCCCACGGCCTGAAGCAGCGCCACCTGTCGATGATCGCCCTCGGTGGGGTGATCGGGGCCGGTCTGTTCGTCGGCTCCGGTGCCGGTATCGCCGCGGCCGGTCCCTCGATCGTGGTCGCCTACGCCCTCTCCGGCGCCCTCGTGATGCTGGTGATGCGGATGCTCGGCGAGATGTCGGCCGCGTATCCCTCGTCGGGGTCGTTCTCGGCACACGCCGAGCGGGCGATCGGCCCCTGGGCGGGATTCACCGCCGGCTGGTCCTTCTGGGTGCTGCTCTGCACGGCCGTCGGCCTGGAGGGCATCGGCGCCGCGAAGATCGTCACCGGCTGGCTTCCGGGCACGCCGGAGTGGGCATGGGTGGCGCTGTTCATGGTGGTCTTCTGCGCCACGAACCTGGCCGCCGTGAAGAACTTCGGCGAGTTCGAGTTCTGGTTCGCGGCGCTGAAGGTCGGCGCCATCACCCTGTTCCTGGTGCTCGGCGTCCTGGCGATCCTCGGGGTCCTGCCCGGCACGGACTCCCCCGGCGCGAGCCACCTCACGGACTTCCTGCCGAACGGCGGTGAGGGCCTGGTCATCGGCCTGCTCGCCTCGGTCTTCGCCTACGGCGGCCTGGAGACGGTCACCATCGCGGCGGCCGAGTCGGAGAACCCCGTCAAGGGCGTCGCGAGCGCCGTCCGCACGGCGATGTGGCGCATCGCGCTGTTCTACATCGGCTCGATGGCCGTCATCGTCACGCTCGTCCCCTGGGACTCCGAGGCGGTCGTCGAGAAGGGCCCGTACGTCGCCGCCCTCGACGAGCTCGGCATCCCCGGGGCCGGCCAGCTGATGAACGTGGTCGTCCTGGTGGCCCTGCTGTCCGCCATGAACGCCAACGTCTACGGCGCCTCCCGCATCGCCTACTCGCTGGTGGAGCGTGGGCAGGGCCCGAAGGGGCTCGGCCGGGTCTCGGGCGGGGTGCCGCGGATCGCCGTGCTGGCGTCCTCGGTGTTCGGGTTCGCGTGCGTGCTGCTGAGTTACTGGCGGCCGAACGACGTGTTCGCCTGGCTGCTGAACATGATCGGCGCGGTGATCCTGGTCGTCTGGATCTTCATCGCCGTCTCACAGCTGCGCCTGCGCCGCCGCCTGGAGCGCGAGGCACCCGAGAAGCTGGCCGTGCGCATGTGGGCGTTCCCGTGGCTGACCTGGGTCGCCCTGGCCGGTATGGCCGCGGTCTTCGTCCTGATGGCCCGGGAGCCGGACACGCGGGTGCAGCTGTATTCGACGGGCGGGATGATCCTGGTCCTGGCCGCGGTCGGGTACGCGTGGCAGAAGGCCCGCGCCAAGCAGTAGGAAGCCCACCGCCGAAGGCCCCCGCGACACACGCGGGGGCCTTTCGCGTGCCCGGACCCCCACCGGAGCTCTTCTGCTGCTAGCGTGCAGTTGCAAGCTATTTGCAATAAGAGGTCCGGAGGGGATCCCGCGCATGCCCGTCTACACGCTGCCTGAACTGCCCTACGACTACTCCGCGCTCGCGCCCGTGATCAGCCCCGAGATCATCGAGCTGCATCACGACAAGCACCACGCCGCCTATGTGAAGGGTGCCAACGACACGCTGGAGCAGCTTGCCGAGGCGCGGGACAAGGAGACGTGGGGTTCGATCAACGGGCTGGAGAAGAACCTGGCCTTCCACCTGTCCGGGCACATCCTGCACAGCATCTACTGGCAGAACATGACCGGCCCCAAGGACGGCGGCGGTGAGCCGCTGGCCGCCGACGGTGTGGGGGAGCTCGCCGACGCCATCGTCGAGTCGTTCGGGTCGTTCGCCGGCTTCAAGGCCCAGCTGACCAAGGCCTCCGCGACCACGCAGGGTTCGGGCTGGGGCGTGCTGGCCTACGAGCCGCTGAGCGGGCGGCTGATCGTGGAGCAGGTCTACGACCACCAGGGCAACGTCGGCCAGGGCGCCACCCCGATCCTGGTCTTCGACGCCTGGGAGCACGCCTTCTACCTGCAGTACAAGAACCAGAAGGTCGACTTCATCGAGGCGATGTGGCAGGTCGTCAACTGGCAGGACGTGGCGCGGCGTTACGAGGCCGCCAGGTCCCGGGCGGATGTGCTGCTGCTGGCCCCCTGAGGCCCTGAAGCGTCCTGCCTCGTGATCGTCTTCTCACCTTTCACGCACGGCAGGCGGAGGAAGGGAAACCCCCGCGAGGACGTGACTCGCGGGGGTTTCCCATGGGCGCGCTACGGCTTGCGGCCCAGCCCGCCGTGCTGGCCGATCGGCTCGGTCGGCGCGCCCGGCTCGGGGTGCCACAGCGGCACCGAGACCACGCCCGGCTCCACCAGCTCCAGGCCCTCGAAGAACGCCTCGATCTGCTCCACCGGCCGCAGGAAGTACGGGACCGCGCCCGTCTCGTTGTAGGCGTCCTGGGCCTGCTCGTAGGCCGGATCCGTGCCGCGGGAACCCTCGTTGAGGGAGAGGTGACTGCCGGAGGGCAGACCGGCCAGGAGGCGGCGGACCAGGTCACGGGCCTGGTCGTAGTCGGCCACGTGGCCCAGGATGCCGCTGAGGATCAGGGCGGTGGGTCGGGTGAGGTCGAGGGTCCTGCCGGCGGCCGCGAGGACCTCCTCGGGCTCGAAGAGGCTGATGGGCTCGTAGGCCGTCGCGCCCTCGGGGGTGGAGGTGAGCAGGGCGCGGGCGTGCGCGAGGACCAGCGGGTCGTTGTCCACGTAGACGATCCGCGCCTCGGGGGCCAGGCCCTGGGCCACCTCATGGGTGTTGTCGACGGTCGGCAGGCCGGTGCCGACGTCGAGGAACTGCCGCACACCGGCCTCCTGGACGAGGTACCGGATGCTGCGGCCCAGGAAGGCGCGGCTGCTGCGGGCGATGGTGACGATGCCGGGGAAGACGGCGGTGTACGCGTCACCGGCCGCCTCGTCCACCGGGTAGTTGTCCTTGCCGCCCAGCCAGTAGTTCCAGATCCGGGCCGAGTGCGGCACCGACGTGTCGATCTGCGTCATGTGCCCATGGTGCTACGGCACATGAGCCTCGCACGGCACATTGAGTGAGAGGAGTGCGGCGGAACCGTCGGGGTTCATGCGCAGTTCGCTGATCGCCGCGTTCCGCAACCGCGGGAGCACTCTGCGGTACTCGCTCACCGGGATCGACAGCAGGCTGCACAGCACCAGCCGCAGCAGGGTGTTGTGGGCGACGACCAGGACACGTTCGCCGGGATGGGCGGCGGCGATGCCCCGCAGGGCTTTCACGCCACGGGCCGCCGCGGCCAGCGGGTCCTCGGCGCCGGGGAAGGAGTGCTCCACCGGGTCGGCCCGGTAGGCCGCGGCCCACTCGGGGTCCTCGGCCTCGAACTCGGCGAGCGTACGGCCTTCGAGGATCCCGAAGTCGCATTCCCGCAGGTGGGGTTCGCTCTGGGGGGTGAGGCCGAGGGCGCGGCAGGCGGGCTCGGCGGTGGCGACGGCCCGGGACAGCGGGGACGTCCAGATCGCGTCGACGGGGTGGGCGGCGGCCCACCGGCCGAGGGCGTCGGCCTGGGTGCGGCCGGTGTCGGTGAGGTCGATGTCGCTGATGCCGGCGTAGCGGTTCTCGGCGTGCCAGACGGTCTGTCCGTGGCGGACCAGCAGGAGGGTCGTACTCATGAGGTGGAAGTATCCCGGTTCAGCCGGCCGTGCGCGTGCGCGGCGACCGGGGCGGGCAGCCAGCCGCGGTGCCGCAGGGCGTCGACGAGACGCGCGTACGGCTCGGCGAAGGCGGCCGTGCGGCCGGGGCGGGGTTCGACGACGGTCCGGACGCGGACCATGCGCTCGGCGACGTCCGCGAGCGCACCCGCCCCCGACGCCCCGTACGCGGCGAGCGCCGCCATGCCCAGGGCCGGTTCCGTCTGCTCGGGGACGCGGGCCGGGCGGCCCAGGATGTCGGCGCGCAGCTGGTTCCAGTAGGGGCTGCGGGCGCCGCCGCCGGTGAAGGTGAGCGGGCCGTCCAGGGGGGCGCCGAGGTGGTGCAGGTAGTCCAGGCACAGGCGCTCGGCGAAGCCGACACCCTGGAGCAGCGCGGCCCACAGGTCGGCGTCCTCCGCGGGGTCGCCCAGGATCAGCGGGGTCGCCTCCGGCGCCCGGAAGGGGAACCGCTCCCCCGGTGACACCAGCGGGTAGACGACCGCACGGGACGGCTCGTACGCGGCCGCCCGCGCGTCCATGCCGGCCGGGTCGGCGTCCGGGAAGCGCGCCGCGAGTGCCCCAGCCCCGACGCTCGACGCCCCGCCTGGCAGCCAGGTGCCGTCCGGGGCGCGGTGGTTGTAGACCACGCCGGTGGGGTCGCGGACCGGGTCGCGGGCGGCGCCCTTCAGCACGAGCGTGGTGCCGAGCACGGAGTTCCAGGAGCCGGGCCGCAGTGCGCCCGACGCGATCTGAGCCGCGCAGCCGTCGGTCATGCCGGCGAGCACCGGTGTGCCGGCGGGGATGCCAGTGGCGCCGGCGGCGGCCGAGGAGACCTCGCCGAGGCGCGTCCCGGGGCGGACGACGTTCGGCAACAGGCCGTCGGGAACGCCCAGTTCGGTCAGGGCGGCCTCCGGCCAGCGGTCGCCGTCGAGGTCGTAGCCCGTCTTCAGGGCATGGCTGGAATCGGCCGGGGGCGGCTCGCCGGTGAGCCGGGAGACGATCAGGTCGGGCTGGTGCGTCAGGCGCAGCGAGGTGCCGCCGTACTCCCCGAGCAGCCACAGCGCCTTCGGCAGCGCCCAGGTGTCCTGGACGGCGAGCCCCGCCCCGCGGGCCCGCGAGGCTTCGGCCTTGGCCCGCCCGTCGTCGTACATCAGCGCGGGGCTCACCGGGCGGCCCGAGCCGTCGGTCAGCAGGACCGTGCCGGAGGTGCCGCACACCGCGAGGCCGCCGACCGGCAGGTCCGGGGGCGCGGAGCCGAGGGCCGCCCGGGACGCCGTGCACAGCGCCGCCCACCACCGCAGCGGGTCCTGCTCGTGCCGCACCCCCTCCCGCCGGCCCGTCAGCGGGGCCGAGCCGCTGCCGAGGACCGTGCCGTCGGCGGTGACGAGCAGCACGCGGACGCTCTGCGTGCCCAGGTCGATGCCCAGCCAGCCCGCACCCTCGTCCGCACCGTCGTTCACCATCCGGAACCTCCCGTGCCGTCGCAGCCGGATCTGTGAACTTCTCACTGTGCCCCGATATTTTCCCGTGCGCGAGGGATTGACGCCCAACTTCAGCCGTTCCACCCTCTGTTAACGAGTCGACTCGACGTGTTAACCAGGCTCCACGCGGAGGTACGGATGGACACGCACGTGCACGACCGCCGGCGCTTCCTCGCCCTCGCCGCAGGGGTGGCGGCGGCCCCGTTACTGACGGCCTGCGGCGCCGGTTTCGGCGGGAACGACGACAAGGGCGACGGGTCCGCGGCGGACGACGTCACCGGTTCCTTCGACTGGAAGCGGGAGAAGGGCACCACCGTCAAGGCCCTGCTCAACAAGCACCCGTACACGGACGCCCTCATCGCCGACCTCAAGTCGTTCACCGAGAAGACCGGCATCAAGGTCGAGTACGACGTCTTCCCCGAGGACAACTACTTCGACAAGCTCACCGTGGACCTGTCCAGCGGGCGTGCCTCCTACGACGTCTTCATGCTCGGTGCGTACATGGTGTGGCAGTACGGGCCGCCGAACTGGCTGGAGGACCTCGGCCCCTGGATGCGCAACTCCTCAGCGACGGGCGCCGAATGGGACCAGGCCGACTTCTTCCCGAACCTGCTCCAGGCCGACCAGTGGTCCCTGAAGGCGGGCGCGCCGCTCGGCCGGGGCGGCCAGTACGCGCTGCCGTGGGGCTGGGAGACCAACGTCGTCGCCTACAACACCGAGCTCTTCAAGAAGCTCGGCGTGAAACCCGCCGAGTCCTTCGACGAGCTGACCGAACTCGCCGGGACCATCAAGCGCAAGGCGCCGGGCGCCGGTTTCGACGGGATGTACGGGATCGCCGTACGCGGGTCCAGGAGCTGGGCCACCATCCACCCGGGCTTCATGACGATGTACGCCCGCAACGGGCTGAAGGACTTCACGGTCGACGGCGGCAAGCTCACCCCCGCCATGAACAGCCCGGAGGCCGTCGCCTTCACCGAGGACTGGGCCCGCATGGTCAAGCAGGGCGGGCCGCCGTCCTGGACGTCGTACACCTGGTACCAGTGCTCCAGCGACCTGGGCGCGAAAAAGGCCGGGATGCTGTTCGACGCCGACACGGCCGCCTACTTCCAGGCGGTGAAGGGCGCCAGCCCCGCCTCCGGGAAGATCGCCTTCCACCCGGGACCCAAGGGCCCAGGCGGGTCGCTCGCCACCAACATGTGGATCTGGTCGCTCGGCATGAACGCCAAGAGCAAGAAGAAGAGCGCCAGTTGGCTGTTCCTGCAGTGGGCGACCGGCAAGGAGCACCTGCGCAGGAGCGCGATCACCCACAACCACATCGACCCGGTGCGCAAGTCGGTGGCGGACGACGCCGCGTACAAGGACAAGATGCGGCATCTGCCGGGCTTCCTGGAGACCTTCGAGACGGTCGTCGACCAGACGAAGATCCAGTTCACCCCGCAGGCGCAGTTCTTCGACGCGACGACCAGCTGGGCGGCGGCCCTCCAGGAGATCTACGGGGGCAAGGGCGCGAAGTCGGTCCTGGACGGGCTGGCGGACGACCTCGCCCGCAAGGTGGGCTAGAGCGATGGGGTGGCGGCTCGCGCTGCGTCCGTACGTCCTGATCGTCCCCGCCCTGCTGCTGACCTGCGGGATCCTCTACCCCTTCGGGCTCGGCCTGTACTACACGCTGTTCGACTTCTCGGCGAGCAAACCGCAGCCGGACATGGTGCGCTTCGAGAACTACACAGCCGTCTTCACCCAGGAGGCGTTCTGGAACTCGGCGTGGGTGACGGTGTTGTACGCGGTGGGGGCGGCCCTTGCCGAGACCGTGCTCGGCGTGGCCGTCGCCCTGCTCCTGTACCGGTCGAGCCTGATCGGCCGGGTGCTGGAGAAGATCCTGATCCTGCCGCTGATGATCGCCCCGGTGATCGCGGCGATCATCTGGAAGCTGATGCTCCAGCCGTCGGTCGGGGTGGTCAACCACCTGCTCAAGCCCTTCGGGCTGGGCGGGGTGCAGTGGACCGACACCCCGACGGGCGCGCTGCTGTCGTCGATCGCCGTGGACGTGTGGGTCTACACCCCGTTCGTGGCGATCCTCGCCCTCGCCGGTCTGCGGTCGCTGCCCACCTCCCCGTTCGAGGCGGCGGCCGTGGACGGCGCGGGGTGGTGGTACACCTTCCGCCGCCTGACCCTGCCGATGCTGTGGCCGTACGTCCTGGTCGCGGTGATCTTCCGGTTCATGGACTCGCTGAAGGTGTTCGACATCATCTACGCCCTGACGGAGGGCGGGCCGGGTGACTCGACCGTCGTGCTCCAGATCCGGGCGTACCTGGAAGCCATCCGCTTCCAGCGCTACTCCTTCGGAATCTCCTACACGATCGTGCTGTGGGCCGTGGTGTATCTGGCCGCGATGGTGCTGGTGAAACACCTGGGGAAGATCCAGCGGAAGGCCGCGGAGGTCTCCACATGAAAAAACGCCTGGCGGGGTGGCTGTGCGACGCGGCCCTCGTCCTCTACTTCGTCTTCGCGCTGTTCCCGATCGCCTGGATGGTGATCCTGTCGCTGAAGCCGACCGACCAGCTCTTCTCCACCTACTTCTCCTTCTCCCCCACCCTCGACGGCTACCGGACGGTCCTCGGCGACAGCGAGGGCATCCCGTTCGTGCGGTTCTTCGTCAACAGCCTGGTGGTGTCGGTCGGGGCGGTCGTGCTGTCGCTGGTGGTGGGGCTGCCGGCGGCGTACGCCTCGGCGCGGTGGCGGTTCAAGGGCTCCGAGAACCTGATGTTCACGCTGCTGTCGTTCCGCTTCGCACCCGAACTCACCGTGATCATCCCGCTGTTCGTGCTCTACCAGAAGCTCGGTCTCTTCGACACGTACGTCGGCATGGTGTGGGTGCTGCAACTCGTCACGCTGCCGCTGATCGTGTGGATCATGCGGTCCTACTTCGCCGATCTGACCCCGGAGCTGGAGCAGGCGGCTCTGCTGGACGGCTACACCCGCAAGCAGGCCTTCTTCAGGGTGGCGCTCCCGCTGGTCAAGCCGGGCGTCGCGGCCGTGTCGCTGCTGGCGTTCATCTTCGCCTGGAACAACTTCGTCTTCCCGCTGATCCTCACGTCCAACGAGGCCCAGACGGTGACCGTGGGCGCCCTGTCGTTCCTCGGCGGGGACCGGCCCAAGTACAACCTCACGGCAGCCGCCGCGCTGGTGTCGGTCGTACCGCCGCTGCTGCTGGCGCTGACGATCCAGCGGTATCTGGTGCGGGGCCTGTCGTTCGGGGCGGTGAAGTCATGATCCGGCTGAGCGGGATACGCAAGGCGTACGGGAAGACCCTCGCCCTGAACGAGCTCGAACTGGAGGTGCGGGAAGGCGAGTTCTTCTGTCTGCTCGGACCGTCCGGGGCGGGCAAGACGACCACCCTCAAGACCATCGCCGGGCTCGAACAGCCCGACTCGGGCACGGTCGTGCTCGACGGCGAGGACATGCGGGGTGTGGAGCCCTACGACCGGGGCGTGGCGATGTGCTTCGAGAGCTACGCCCTCTACCCGCACCGCTCGGCCTACGACAACCTCGCCTCGCCGCTGCGCTCGCCCCGGCACCGGCTGCCCGCCGACGAGGCCCGGCAGCGGATCGGCGCGATCGCCGAGCTGCTCGGCATCTCCGGGCTGCTGGACCGGCCCGTGGGCCAGTTGTCCAACGGCCAGCGGCAGCGGGTCGCCCTCGGCCGGGTGCTGGTCCGCCCCGCCCGGGCCTTCCTGCTCGACGAGCCGCTCTCCCACCTCGACGCCAAGCTCCGCCAGCAGATGCGGGCCGAGCTGAAGGCGATCGGGGCCGTGCAGCACACCACCACCCTCTACGTCACCCACGACTCGGTCGAGGCGCTCGCGCTCGGCGACCGGATCGGGGTCATCCGCCAGGGCCGGATCGTGCAGACGGGCACACGGGAGGAGATCTGGTACCGGCCCCACGACACCGAGGTCGCCCGGGCCTTCGGCCGGCCCCGGATCAACCTGCTGCCGGGAGTGGTGACGGAGAGCGGCGTGCGCGCGGACGGCGGTGTGGAGCTGCCGGTCCGCGCCCGGGCCGCACCGGGCACGGAGGTACTGGTGGGCCTGCGCCCCCGGGACATCGCCCTGCACGGCGGCGAGGGCCACGAACTGACCGGGACCGTGTACGTCACCGAGGTGCTCGGCCGGTCCGTCGAGGTCACCGTGCGGCTCGGGTCCGGGGAGCAGCGGGTGTCGCTGGTGGCCGCCAGGGCCGACGCGGCGCGCCTTCGTGCGGACGATCCGGTACGGCTCGTGGTCCGGCCTGAGAACCTGCTGCTGTTCGAGGCCGACCGGCCGGAGCGACCGGGACGACGGATAGAGACCGAGTCATGAGCAGCAACAGCAGTGGTGGACAGCAGGGGCCCGCGGCACGCCAGGCCGCCATGGCCGAGCAGGTGCTCGCCGACGGCTCGGCGACGGCGGCGGAGCTCGCCGAGCGGTTCGGGGTGAGTCTGATGACCATCCACCGGGACCTCGACGAGCTGGAACGGCAGGGCATCGTACGGAAGTTCCGGGGCGGGGTGACCGCGCAGCCGTCGGGGGTCTTCGAGTCGAACGTGCAGTACCGGCTGAAGTCCATGCGGACGGAGAAGGCGGCCCTCGCCGAGCACGCGCTGCGCATGGTGGAGCCGGGGATGGCGATCCTGCTGGACGACTCCACGTCCACGCTGGAGATAGCCAGGCGGCTGCGCACGGCCGAGGTCACGCCGCTGACGGTCGTGACCAACTTCCTGGAGGCCATCAACCTCCTGTCCGACCAGCGGGGCATCCATCTGATGGCGCTCGGCGGCGACTACGACCCGCTGCACTCCTCGTTCCTCGGGGTGTCGTGCGTGGAGGCCGTCGAGCAGCTGCGGGTGGACGTGTGCTTCGCGTCGACGTCGGCCGTGCACGGGGGGTACGCCTACCACCAGGAACAGCACATCGTGTCGGTGAAGCGGGCGATGCTCGACGCGGCGGCACGCAACGTCCTGTTGATCGACCACACCAAGCTCGGCCGGGTCGCCCTGCACCGGGTCGTCACGCTGTCCCGCTTCGACACGGTTCTCGTGGACGACGGGGCGACGCCGGAGGCACTGCGGGATCTGGACGAGCACAAGGTCCGTTACGAGGTTTGCGCGATGAAGGGCGGCCATGACGGGACTGGAGCTACGTGAGCTGCGCAAGACCTACCGGTCGCGCGGGCGGCCCTCGGTGGAGGCCGTCCGCGGGATCGACCTGAACCTGCGGTCCGGGGAGCTGCTCGGGCTGCTCGGGCCGTCCGGGTGCGGCAAGTCGACCACCTTACGGATGATCGCCGGGCTGGAGTCCGTCACCGGCGGGGACATCCTGGTCGGCGGGACGTCGGTCGTCGAACGGCCCGCCCAGCAGCGGAACATCGGGGTCGCGTTCGAGAACTACGCGCTGTATCCGCCGCTGTCGGTCGCGGAGAACCTGGCGTTCGGCCTGAAGGCCCGGCGCGGGGCCGCCCGCGGTTCCCGGGGGGATGTCGAGCGCAAGGTGAAGGACATCGCCGAGCGGGTGGGCCTGACCGACCTCCTCGGCGCCCGCCCGGCCGGCCTCTCCAGCGGCCAGAAGCAGCGCGTCTCCCTGGCCCGCGCCCTGATCCGCGAACCCGACGTCCTGCTCCTCGACGAACCCCTCTCCCACCTGGACGCGGCCCAGCGCGACTCCACCCGCCGGGAACTCAAGCGCATCCAGAAGGACTTGGGCCACACCACGATCCTGGTCACCCACGACCAGGAGGAGGCCCTCTCCCTCGCCGACCGGATCGCCGTGATGAAGGACGGCGTCATCCAGCAGCTCGGCACCCCCTACGAGATCTACGACAGCCCGGCCAACGTGTTCGTCGCGGACTTCGTCGGCGAACCGGCGATCACCCTGCTGCCCGGCATCGCCGACGGCGACGGGCACGCCCGCCTCTCCGACTCCGTGCGCATCGCGCTGCCCCTGCCGGTGGACCGGGGGCGGGAGGTGGTGGTGGGAGTGCGCCCCGAGGACGTCCGGCTCACCGCCGACGGCGGACTGCCCGCCCGGGTCGTCGCCCACGAGCCGCTCCTGGAGTCGGGCCTGGCGACCCTCGCCCTGGGCGGGGTCGAACGGCATCTGGTCGTCCTCACCGACCCCGAGGTGCGGCTCGCCCACGACGAGCGGGTCCGGGTCGCCGCCGATCCCGGGCACACCCACGTCTTCGACGCCGAGACAGGAGCCTGTCTGCGATGACCGACCGAAACAGCGTGCGTGTCGTGGCCGCCGGTGACCACTTCGTCCTGCCGTCGCTGATCACGCGGGCGGTGGAGCACGAGGTGGAGCGGGCCGACGTGACGGAACTGCGGCTCGGCTGGCCGCTGGAGCCGTTCGGGCCGGTCGCCGAGGTGCAGGAGGCCAGTGACGCCGAGGACGCGATGATCGAGGCGCTGGCCGGGGCCGAGGTCCTGGTCACGCAGATGGGACCGGTGACGGAGAAGGTCCTCGCCGCCTGCCCGGATCTGAGGCTGGTCGTGGTCTGCCGGGGCGGACCGGTCAACGTCAACCTGGACGCGGCCAGGAGCCGTGACGTGCGGGTGTGTTTCGCGCCGGGCCGCAACGCCGCGGCCACCGCCGAGTTCACCGTCGGCATGATGCTGGCGGCCCTGCGCCGCATCCCCCAGGCCCACGAACCGCTCGCCCGGCGGGGCAGCTGGGAGGGCGCGACGTACTACACCTACGAGCGGAGCGGACTGGAGTTGGAGGACCTGCCCGTCGGGCTGGTCGGGTACGGGGCCGTCGGCAGCCGGGTCGCGCGGGCGCTGTGCGCGTTCGGGGCCCGGGTGATGGTCCACGACCCGTATGTGCACGGCGAGATCCACGGCCTGCGGGTGGCCTCCCTCGACGACCTCCTGCGCCGCTCCCAGGTGGTCACCCTGCACGCCCGGCTCACCCCCGAGACGCGGGGGCTGATCGGCGCCCGGGAGCTGGGGCTGCTGCCGTCCGGCGCGGTGGTGGTGAACGTGGCCCGGGGCCCGCTGCTGGACGAGGGCGCACTGTGCGACGCCCTGGAGAGCGGGCGGGTGTCGGCGGCGGCGCTGGACACCTACGAGCGGGAGCCGCTGCCGGCGCGGTCCCGGCTGCTGGGACTCGCCGACCGCGTGGTCCTCACCCCCCACCTGGGCGGGGCGTCACGGGCGGTCGCGGAGAAGGCCGCCCGGATCGCCGCCGAAGAGGTGGGCCGCTGGGTGCGCGGGGAGCCGCTCGCGCACTGTCTTACCTGAGGACCGGGAGGAGAGCCGCATGTACGTCGGTATCGATGTGGGCACGTCCATGGTCAAGGCGGCGGCCTTCGACGCCACGGGCCGCCAACTGGCCGTGGAATCCCGGCCGGTGGGACTGGACCTGCACGAAGGGGTCGTCGAGCAGGACATGGAGGAGGTGTACGGGGCTGTCGTCGCGGTGCTCGAGGCACTGACCTCCGCCGTGGACGAGCCCGTCGAGCTGGCCGGGCTGACCGGGCAGGGCGACGGGGTGTGGCTGGTCGACGGCGAGGGCCGGCCGGTGCGCCCGGCCGCCTCCTGGATGGACGGGCGGGCGCACGAACTGGTCGACGGCTGGCTGGCGGACGGC
This sequence comes from Streptomyces tibetensis, assembly GCF_007655005.1. Lineage (GTDB taxonomy): Bacteria > Actinomycetota > Actinomycetes > Streptomycetales > Streptomycetaceae > Streptomyces > Streptomyces tibetensis. Next base: position 374,871 of record NZ_SZVW01000006.1, on the reverse strand, counting down.
ACGTTCGAGTCGGTGTTCCGGCGCACGGGCAGTGCGATGTTCCCCGGCTGCCCGGGGCCGCTGCTGGCCTGGCTGGACCGTCACGAACCGAAGGCGCTGGACGCCGCGAAGGCCGCCCTGTACTGCAAGGACATGGTGTTCCAGCGGCTGACGGGAGCCGCGGCGACGACGGATGTGTCGGACGCGTCGATGCCGTTCCTCGACCCGCGGACCCGGGCGTACGACGACCGGGTCGTCGAGGTGCTGGGGCTGGCGCACCGCCGTGGTCTGCTGGCCCCGGTCAGTGACCCGGTGGCGACGGCCCGGACGCGGGGCGAGGGCCTGCCGTCCGGGACGCGGATCGCGAACGGGCCGTACGATCTGCCGGCCTGTGCGCTGGGCGCCGGGGTGACGTCCCCGGGGGACGGTCTGCTGATCGTCGGCACCTGTCTGGCCAGTCTGGTCGCCACCACCGAGCTCGACCTGACCGGCGAGCCGGCCGGTCTGTACATCTCCACCGACCGGCCCGGGCACTGGCTGCGCGCCATGCCCGCCATGGTCGGCACGGCGGCGCTGGACTGGGTGCTGTCGACGACCGGAGTACGGCACGAGGAGGTGGACGGCCTGCTGGCCGAGACCCCGCCCGGGGCGCACGGCGTGCGGGTGCTGCCGTATTTCGCGCCCTCCGGCGAGCGCGCCCCCTTCGTGGAACCGCGTCTGCGCGCCGAACTCACGGGCGTCTGTCTGGAGTCGACCCGGGGTGATCTGGTCCGCGCCACCTGCGAGGGCATCGGGTACGCGGCCCGGCACTGCCTGGAGGCGGCGGGCCTCACCGGGAACCTGGCGGTCTGCGGCGGCGGCACCCGCAGCTCCGCCTGGATGCGGCTGCTGGCCGACGTGCTCGGGCGGCCGCTGCGGGTCGTCGAGGGCGAGGTGGGCGCGCGGGGCGCGGTCCTGGCGGCCGCCGAGCGGTACGGGGCCGGGCTGGACACGCCGGCGTGGACGAAACCGACGGCGGTGGTCGAGCCGGACCCGGATCGGGCGGCGTTCTACGCGAAGGGCTACGAGGAGCACCTGGACCGGCTGGCCGGAGCCCGGGCCCGGGCACGTCAGTGAACCCGGCATCGACGAAGGGGAGTTGCATGCAGCTCGGACGGAGATCCCTCCTGCTGGCGGCGGCCGCGGGGACCGCCACGGCCGCGGGGACCGCCACGGCCGCGACGGCCGCCGCGGCGGCGGCCGAACCCCGCAAGGGCGGCGGCCCGGTCGTCATCGGCCACCGCGGCGCTGCCGGCTGGCGCCCGGAACACACGGCGCTCTCGTACACGTACGCCGTGCAGACGGGCGCCGACTGGATCGAACCGGACCTGGTGCCGACGAAGGACCACGTGCTGGTGGTCCGGCACGAGAACGAGATCTCCCAGACGACCGACGTGGCCCGGCACCCGGAGTTCGCGGACCGCCGTACGACGAAGACGGTCGACGGGCGGCCGGTCACCGGCTGGTTCACGGAGGACTTCACGCTGGCCGAGCTGAAGACGCTGCGGGCCGTGGAGCGGCTGCCCGCGGTCCGCGACCGCAACACCGTCTTCGACGGGCGCGCGCAGGTCATGACCTTTCAGGAGGTCGTGGACCTGGCGCGGCGGCTGTCACGGGAGCACGGCCGGACCGTCGCGGTGTTCCCGGAGACCAAGCACCCGACGTACTTCCGGTCCCTCGGCCTGCCGCTGGAGCCGAAGCTGGCGGCGGCGATCCGGCGCAACCGGCTCGGCCGGCGCGAGTGTGTCGTGCAGTCCTTCGAGCCGACGAGCCTGCAGCGCATGACGGGCCTGGGTGTGCCGCTGTGGCAGGCACTGGGGACGACGGGCGGCCCGTACGACCTGCCCGGGAAAACCTACGCGGAGATGACGACGACGACGGGCCTGGCGGAGATCGCCGCGTACGCGGACTGGATCGGGCCGGACAAGGCGTCGCTCGTCGGCACCTCGCTCGTCGCGGACGCGCACGCGGCGGGGCTGCGGATCGGGCCGTACACCTTCCGCGCCGAGAACCAGTTCCTGCCCGCGCAGTTCCGACACGGGAGCGGACCGAACGATTTCGGGGACGCTTTCGCCGAATACGCGCTGTACTACCGCATGGGGGTCGACGCGGTCGTGACCGACTTCCCGGACCTGGCGGTGATCGCGAGGAGGAGCTGATGTTCTTCAAGGACAAGCACTGCCCGACCTGCAAGGGCAGCGGCACACAGGTGTTCACGCCGCTCAAGCCCGAGGAGCGCAAGGCCCTCGGGACGAACCGCACGGACCTGTGGCGCTGCACCGCCGCGGGCTGCCGGTGGTATCAGCCCTGGGACCATCGGGCCGGTGGGGGCCGGCTCCCGGAGGAGTTGCAGAACCCGGGAGCCGACGCCTCGCAGTGAGCCCTACAGGTTGGAGAAGTCCGGGCCCTTGGTGCGGGTGCGCTTGATCTCGTAGAAGCCGGGGACCGAGGCCACGGCGAGGGTGCCGTCCCAGAGGCGGCCGGCCTCCTCGCCCTGCGGGGCCGGGGTGACGACCGGGCCGAAGAAGGCGATTTGCTCGCCGTCGGGGCCGGGCACGGCGATGACCGGGGTGCCGACGTCCTGCCCGACCTTGTCGATGCCCTCCTGGTGGGAGGCGCGCAGCTCCGGCTCGTACGGGGTGGAGTCCCAGTGCTCCAGGAGGGACTCGGGCAGGCCCACGTCCTTCAGGGCGGCGGCGACCGTCTCCTTGCCGGGGCCCTCGGCCTGGTTGTGGATGCGGGTGCCGAGCGCGGTGTAGAAGTCGCCGAGGACCTCCGCGCCGTGCTCCTGCTGCGCCGCTATGACGACCCGGACGGGGCCCCACGCCTTGGTCTCCAGCAGCTCGCGGTACTCCTCGGGCAGCTCGTCCAGCCTGTTCTCGTTCAGGACGGCGAGGCTCATGAGATGCCAGCGGACCTCGATGTCCCTGACCTTCTCCACCTCCAGCACCCAGCGGGAGGTCATCCAGGCCCAGGGGCACAGCGGGTCGAACCAGAAGTCGACGGGGGTCTTGTCCGACATGTCTCTCCTCGAAAGGCAACCGTTTCTCCGGCAACGCCGGTACGCGCTCGCCTCATTCCCGGCTGCCCCGTGTCAGGTGCACGTGGCAGGATCGGTCCTGTTCAGCCGTACCCCACGACATCCGAGGAGTGCCGCCCGTGCCCGGTGAGAATCTGTCCCGCGACGAGGCCCGGGAGCGGGCCGCCCTGCTGAGCGTCGACGGGTACGAGGTGTCCCTCGACCTGCGGTCCGCGGTCGGTGAGGACCCCGGGGACGGGCCCCGCACCTTCCGCTCCGTGACGACGGTCCGCTTCCGCTGCAACGAGCCCGGGACGAGCACCTTCGCGGACCTGATCGCCCCGAGTGTGACGGCCGTCTCGCTCAACGGCCGCGATCTGGACCCCGGAGAGGTCTTCGACGGCTCCCGGATCACGCTGGAGGACCTCGCCGCGGACAACGAGCTGGTGGTCGACGCCCAGTGCGCCTACTCCCGTACCGGCGAGGGCATGCACCGCTTCGTCGACCCCGAGGACGGCGAGGTGTACCTGTACACGCAGTACGAGCCGGCCGACTCCCGCCGGGTCTTCGCGAACTTCGAGCAGCCCGACCTCAAGGCCCCCTACCGCTTCGAGGTGCGGGCGCCCGAGGGCTGGACGGTGTGGAGCAACGGGGCCGGCGAGCAGGCCGACGGGGTGTGGCGGTTCGCCGAGACCAAGCCGATCTCGACGTACATCACGTGTGTGGTGGCGGGCCCGTATCACTACGTGACGGACTCTTATACGCGTACGTATCCGGACGGCACGACGCTGGAGATCCCGCTCGGCGCCCTGTGCCGCAAGGGCCTCGCGCCGCACTTCGACGCCGACGACGTCTTCCTGGTCACCAAGCAGGGCCTGGACTTCTTCCACGACCACTTCGACTACCCGTACCCGTTCGGGAAGTACGACCAGGCGTTCGTGCCGGAGTACAACCTCGGCGCGATGGAGAACCCGGGGCTGGTGACGTTCCGGGAGGAGTTCATCTTCCGCGGGAAGGTGACGCAGGCCTCCTACGAGGGCCGGGCCAACGTCATCCTGCACGAGATGGCGCACATGTGGTTCGGCGACCTGGTCACCATGGAGTGGTGGGACGACCTGTGGCTGAAGGAGTCCTTCGCGGACTTCATGGGCGCGTTCTCGCTGGTCGGCGCGACTCGTTTCGCGGGCGGCTGGATCACCTTCGCCAACCGCCGCAAGGCCTGGGCCTACCGCGCGGATCAGCTGCCCTCCACGCACCCGATCACGGCGGACATCCGCGACCTCCAGGACGCCAAGCTCAACTTCGACGGCATCACGTACGCCAAGGGCGCGTCGGTGCTGAAGCAGCTCGTGGCGTACGTGGGCGAGGAGGCGTTCCTGGAGGGCGCCCGGCGCTACTTCAAGCGGCACGCCTACGGCAACACGCGCCTCGGTGACCTGCTGTCGGTGCTGGAGGAGACCAGCGGCCGGGACATGAGCGCCTGGTCGCGGTCCTGGCTGCAGACGGCCGGGGTGAACTCGCTGACCCCGCAGGTGCTGCTGGGCGCGGACGGCCGCGTCGAGGAACTGGCGGTGGTCCAGGAGGCGGCCGAGTCCCACCCGGAACTGCGTCCGCACCGGGTGGCCGTCGGCCTGTACCGGGTGACGGACGGCGGCACACTGGAGCGCTACGCACGCGTGGAGACGGACGTCGACGGCGCGCGGACGGTCGTCGCGGAACTGGCCGGTGCCGAGGCGCCGGACCTGGTCCTGGTCAACGACGACGACCTGACCTACTGCAAGATCCGCTTCGACGAGACCTCGCTGGCGACCCTGCGCGAGCACCTTGGCGCGATCACCGACCCGCTGGCGCGCGCCCTGTGCTGGTCGGCGCTGTGGAACATGACGCGCGACGCGCTGCTGCCGGCCCGGGACTTCGTGGACCTGGTGCTGCGCTTCGGCGGGCGCGAGTCCGAGATCGGCGTCGTGCAGATGCTGCACGCGTGGGCGGAGTCGGCGGTCACGCACTACACGGCGCCCGCCCGCCGCGAGACGGCCGCGCGACTGCTCGCCGAGGGAGCCCGGCGCGAGCTGTACGCGGCCGGGCCGGGCAGCGAGCACCAGCTCGCCTGGGCGCGCTTCTTCGCCCGGACGGCCGCTACCGAGGCCGACTTCGAGCTACTGCGGGACCTGCTCGCGGGCACGGCGACGATCGAGGGCCTCGCCCTCGACCAGGAGCTGCGCTGGGTGTTCCTGGAGCCGCTCGCCGCACACGGGGCCCTCGACGAGAAGGCGCTGACCGAGGAGCTGGCCCGGGACGACACGGCCTCAGGCAAGCGCCACCAGGTGCGCTGTCTGGCCGCCCGCCCGTCCGAGGCGGTCAAGGCGCAGGCGTGGGCGCAGGTCGTGGAGTCGGACGCGCTGTCCAACGCCATGGTGGAGGCGACCATCGCGGGCTTCTCCCAGGGCTCGCAGCGTGAGCTGATCGCGCCGTACGCCGGAAAGTACTTCGCGGCGATCGAGCGGGTGTGGGCCGAGCGGTCGATCCAGATCGGCATGCACGTGGTGCAGGGCCTGTTCCCCTCGCTCCAGCAGTCGCAGGAGACGCTTGACGCCACGGACGCGTGGCTGGACGCCCACAAGGGGGCGGCCCCGGCGCTGCGCCGGCTGGTGCTGGAATCCCGTGACGACCTGGCACGGGCGTTGCGTGGACAGGCGTGCGACGAGGCCGCTGACCAGTAGCTTTGGCCTGAGATCGGGGCGTTCCGCCTTCGTTACGAGATGAGTGCCCCGTGAGCCGTAACCCCTGGTCCGCACCCGAACGGACCAGGGGCTTTCGGCATCCGAACATCCGTCCTTTAGTGCCGGGTTGTCCGCATTTGTCGACGGACCTGTAACAGCGGTTCAAGGAGGGTCGGAACGCGGGAAATTGCGGGTCATGACCCACAACGCCCCGCTCTCCCCCCGCCCCCTGCACGACCTGTCGGGCGGTGGCCGCCCGCGCGTGCTGACAACGGCCCAGCTCCGCGCGCACGGCGTCTCGACGGCCGAGACGAATGAGCAGTGCCGTGCGGGCGGCCCCTGGCAGCAGCTCCTGCCGGGTGTCGTGCTGCTCCACCCGGGCCCGCCGACCAGCGAGGAGCGGCTGCACGCGGTGCTCATGTACGCGGCGCGGGAGCGCGGCTCCGGGGTACCGGCCCAGCCCGGCGCGAGCCGGCCGCACGCCGCCGCCTACCCCGAGGTGATGATCACCGGCCTGGCCGCGCTGACGCTGCACGGCTTCTCCTCCACTCCCCCGCTGCCCTCCCTGGACGCGATCGACGTCCTGGTCCCGCGGCTGCGGCGGCTGCGGTCCACGGGCTGCGCGCGCATCGTCCGCACGCCCGTCCTGCCCGACCCGGAACAGGTCACGGGGGTGCCGGTGGCACCGGTGGCCCGGGCGCTGGCCGACGCGGTGGCGGGACTCGCCGACGCGGGCATCGTCCGCCGGCTGCTCACGGAGGCGGTCCGCGGCTCCCACTGCGACCCGACGGCGGTGGTCCGCGAGCTGAACCAGGCCCGGCTGCTGAGCCGCCCCCACGTCGTGGACGCGGTGGAGTCCCTGCTCGCCGAGGGCCGGGCCCGCGCGGAGGACCGCCTGTACCGCATGATCGCCGAGTACGGCCTGCCCGACCCGGTCTGGAACGTCGACCTGCGCCTGCCCGGCGGGCCCTATCTCGGCGGACTCGACGCGTACTGGCCCGACCAGGCGGTGGCGGTGGAACTCGACACCCGGGCGCCCCGGCAGGACGACGACGCCCTGTGGTCCGAGTACGCCCGCAAGCGCGAGCACCTGGAGCGGCTGGGCATCACGGTCGTCCACGTCACGCCGAGGAAGCTGCGCGACTCCCCCGAACAGCAGGCCACGGTGATCCGCACGGCCCTGATGGCCTCGGCGGACCGCGAACCGGCCGCGTATGTCGTGGTGCTGCCCCGGTAGGGAGGGGCCGGGCGGGACCCATGGTGGGGGGGGAGCCGCCGGCACGTCGACGGACTCGGACACGCAGGGGAAACGGGTCTGCCGACGATCTCGGCGGGGGGCGCAGGTGGCCGGGAAAAGGTCGTCCCGGCCACCTGGGCCTGTGCCCGTGCCCGTGCCCGTGCCTGGGTCAGGCCGCCTGCTTGCTCGCCAGTTTCTTCGCCGCTGTGATGCGCTTGGGGTCCTCTATGTTCTGGGTCCCGGCTCCCTTGCCGGGAGTGAGTCTCCACTGCCTGAGGGTCTCCGCGACCTGGGCGAGCTTCGCAGAGCCCGGTGGGACGTCGACGAAGAAGGTCGACTCCTTGGCCGGCTCCATGTCGCCGCCCCACTTGATGACGCCCTGCAGCTCGGCGAGGATGTCCCGGATCGCCGTGACCTGGTAGGGGAAGAGATTCCCCGTGACGCCGAGCGGATAGCTTTCCGGGTACAGCGCCAACGCCGTGCCTGACAGATGGTTGGATTCGAAGTCCGCCTTCACGTGCAGAGCGTCGCTGTACCCGATGATCTGCCCGCGGCCCGCTTCGAGCTCGGCGACGTCGTAGTGGAAGCGTTGTGCCACATAGGACAGGACGGTCCCCACATCCCCCTCTCGCAGGGTGACTTGGAGATTCGTTCCCGGTATGTCGTAGGTGGCGGTGCCCGGGGAGCCGGGGAGAACATCCCAGCCGTTCGCCGATCTGGACTTGTTCCACGAGTTGCCGGCGGCTTGGGCGGTGAGAGGGGCGAGAATGCCCTCCCCGGTGGTGAGCAGTGCCGATCCGGCCACGAGACCGGTGAATCGTTTGAGCGCGGTGCGGCGCGAGAACTTGGCGTTCATGAGGTAGCTCCAGAAGATTGTCCGACCCGCTTGCGCAGGAATACGGAGGTGCCGGCCGAGACGAGGCCGACACCCGCCGACAGGCACACGACCACGTTGATCGACATCGAGACGTACTCCACGGTGGATCCGTCGGAGTACAGGCAGGCACTGCGAAGGGGCCAGTACTGTTGCCTGATCGCCGCCAGTTCGGCTCCGGCGTCGTTCTCGCTCTTGCACAGCTCGGGAAAGGGTCCACCCAAGCTGACCGAGAACCAGCCGTAGCAGTACAGCGCCACCGCCAGGGAGAGGAGGATCAGGGCGATGAGCGCATACAGTTTCGGCACGGGCAGCGGCGGATGGCTCAGCAGGATGAGGATCACCACGACTCCCACCGCCGCAGTGACCCCGCTCGCGACGAGCAACGCGCCGATCAGGATCATGTGCAACTACCCCTTTTCCGCCTTCTGCGCGGCGAGGAACTTCGCGCGGCGGGCCACCTGCTGCCCGATGAGATTCTGCAGCGTCTCGGTGAAACCCGCGTAGAACTCGCTCATGACGGAGTCGAACTCGTTCCACGGTTCCTTGCCCAGTGGACAGTTCCGCTGAATGAGGAGGGCGCGAGTGGAAGACAGCAGGGTGTCATCTATCTGGTCCTCCAGGAACGCCTTCGCAGTGGTTCCGATGTTGCTCGTGACACCGCCGAACCGGTACAGCTTGAAGTCGCTGAAGCGTGTCAGATGACCTGTCCCGATGAGGATTCTCTTCAGTTCGTCGACGATGTTCGTGCCGCCGTTGTCCTTGAGGCGCTGGGCGACCAGGAATCCGTCGATGTCCTCGATGAGGTCGCCCAGCGCGAACGTGGACGCGACATCGGGCCGGCACAGCGTCTTGCGGCAGAAGTCCAGTGGTGACGCGTTGTCCGAGCGACTCCACTCGCCGTAGAACGTGAGCAGGTCCCCGCCCCAGCTCGCCAGTTCGGCGCGGTTCGCCTTGCCCACTCCGGCATTCCCCTTCAGGAAGTACCCGCTGGCGCTCGCGACCAGGTGGTCCGGGTTGATGACGACGCCCATCGACGGGTCCGTGTACGCGTAGTCCCTCGATCGCCCGATCCCCCGGCCGGAGGCGTAGGTGATGAACGCGTCGTCGACCTCACCGAACAGCGCTCTCCACCGGGAGTCGGTGTACTTGTCCCAGCGCATGAACTGCAACGAGAGTTCGTTCGGATCGCCCTTGCCGTAGGAGACGGCGGCGTCGTACACCGTCTGAACGTAGGCGATGAACTCCTCGACCGGCGAGGCGCCCGTGTCGCCGACCGACTTCTGCCCGAAGTCGGACCCGGGGCGGTGCGCCACCCGGTCCAGTCCGAAGCTGTCCGAACCGCTGGTGAAGTCGTATTCCTTGATCTGGTTGAACGTCCAGTTCTGAGGCAGCGGGAAGCCGAGGTTGCCGGAGAAGCCGTAGGACATACCGGAGACGTACGCGTACGGCACATAAGCGCCCCCGGAGACGCTGGCGCACACGTTTCGTGAGCCGTAGACACCGCATATGTACTTGCTGCCGTTGCTCTTGAGTGCGTCGTTCACGCCGGAGAAGTAGTCGATGATCCGGTCCATGTCCGCCGCGGTGGCGTCGTAGTCGACCGCGAAGTAGATGACCGTGCTCCTGTTGAAGCCGTACCCCTCGGCCCGGGCGTGCGCCAGGCTGCCGTGGCGGTAGCCGTTGCTGTACTTGAAGTCCGCGAGACTGCTTGCGTCGTACTGCCAGATGGGTATGACGCTCAGCCCGGCGGAGAAGATCGCGTCCAGCTCGCCCGGCTGGATCTCCTTGTTCAGGGTGCTTCCGGCCGGCTCGTCCAGGTAGCGGCCCACGGCGCGGTATCCGGCGTCGTAGAGAGCCGCTGCCCGCTGGGCGGTGATGGTGAACCGGGTGTCGCAGGCGTTGACCGGGCGATCGGGGTTCCCGTAGGAGACGAGCAGCTGTGCCCAGGTGTCGAAGTCGGCCTTGCCGGTCTGGCTGATCGCGGAGAAGCTCTGGAACTTCCTGACCCAGTCCGCGAGGTCCGCGTCGAAGGTGTTGCCGAAGGTGGCGATGTCACCGCTCGTGTTCGAGGGGCCGTTCGCCACGCACGCGCCGGCGAAGAGCTGCACCCACGTGCCGGTGTCGCCCTCCGAGAGGGTGTGGGCCTTCAGCCCGGCGACGGTAGCGGGGCCGAAGACACCCGTGGCCTGGTCCTCGGGGATGCCCGACTCGTACTGGATGCCCTTCATCAGCGCCTGCTGGGCGTCCCGGGAGAAGAAGCCGTCGCACGGGCCGATGAAGAAGGTGGACTTCTCGAAGTAGCGGCCGTTGAGCCACTGCTGCAGAAAGCGGATCTGCTCCAGTCCGCCGGAGAGGAATATGTAGGAGTCCATGGTCAGCAGGGCCTTGAACACCTTGGGGCGTACGGTGCCGTCGATATAGAAGGGCGAAAGACCCATGTGCTGCATCATCGTGTTGATGCCGCTCTGGGTCGCCGAGGACATCTGCCCGTCGATGGCGCCCGCGCTGTAGCCCTTGCAGTACATCCCGCACTGGATGATCTTGACGATGTTCTCGTTGGACTCGCCGATCTTGATGGAGCCCTTGGCCTGCAGCTTCGACAGCGTCGTCGGCCCGAACGCATCGGACAGCGCTGTGATGCCGAGTTCGTGCTGCAGCGCGCGAGTCAGGGAATACATGGTGTTCCAGCCGGTCTTGCCGTCTTCCGTGACAAGGTTGTAGCCGGAAACGTTCTTGTAGGTGGCGTTGACCCATTTCTGGGCCTGGAGCACCATTGCGTCAGCCATTGCGGCAAGCTGCCCTTCGTCTTCTGTTACCGGTCGGTGATGGGGGTGAACTCGCCGACGAAAATCGCGGCAAGGAGGCCTGCCGCGATCAGGCCCAGTGCCCGCACCGGGCGCGGTGCGGGCACTGTCGGACCTTGCTCACCGCGTGGAGGCCGTCATCTGCTTGCGCGCCGCAGCGACCTCCGTGCCGTGCTGCCGTTTGATGGCGGTCAACTGGCTCTGACTGTCGGCGATCTGCCGGTTCTGGATCGCCGACTCCACACCGAACCAGATCTTCACCAGGTCGGTCTGCTCCTTGCAGTCGATGTCGTCGACCGCCAGAGCGATGGACTCCTTCGTCGGCTCGCCGTCCGCCGTGACGCCCTGGTCCATCGCCGCATACGGATCGGCGAGTCCCGCGTGCCCCTTGCCGACCATGCAGGAAGACCACGCGGCGGTGGCCTTGACGACCTTGTCGTCCTTCATCGACTGCGTGAGGCTGTCTCCGGCGAGCTGCGCGACGAGGGTCGGGTCGGCTCCCTTCACACCGAGCCGGTCCTCGGACCAGCCGATGCAGCCGCCCTGCTTCAGCGCCTTCCCGTTGTACTCCGCCCGGGCGGGCTTCACTCCCCGGTCGGGGGCGGCGATCGGCTGACCCGCTTCGGCCGCCGCGGGAGCCGCGGGCTTGGTGTGGCCGGTCAGGACCTCGACCTCGACACCGGACAGATCACGCATGGTCTGCTCGGTGTGCTCCCGCAGCGCCGGGGGGAGCTCGTAGCCGTACTTCTCGGCTTCGGCCCGGTCGGAAATGCCGTAACGACGTTCGATGTTGGCATCGTTGTTACTGGGCGGCGGATTGGCGCCCGCCTTCGGCAGCGTCAGGTCGATGCCGTAGTCCTTCATGCAGGACTGCTCGAGATCACTGGCGGCCTGCTCGAGGGTGACCTGGTCCTCGTAGGAGGCCATGTACGCCTCCAGCGGCAGGGTCAGGTTCTTGGTCAGGCCGGTGGTGGGAACCTTCTCGGGCCAGTTCGCCTTGTTCACGACCGGTTTGCCGTCGGCCGTGTTCTCCGTGGTGTCCGAGGCGGCGCCGGAAGAGCAGGCACTGACCAGGAGAGCCGAGGCGGTGAGGGCGACCGCGAGGGCTGTCCGCTTGATGCGCTTCACGCGGGTTCCTTCTTATGCGAAGTGGGAGGAAGCGTTGTTGTTCTTCAGGGCGGAGATCAGGTTCGTGATGTTGCAGTCCCCGTACGGGCTGTTCTTCGCGAAGTACTGAGAGGTGCCGCCGTAGCCGGAGCTGAAGTACACGCGGTAGTTGTCGTCCGGGGCACAGTTCTGCACGGAGGCCGCATTGTTCTTCATGTACTGGCCGTTGCCGTTGCCGCCGTTGCCGAAGACGTACCGGTAGGTCGTCAGGGACGATCCCTGGTACTGGCTCGTGCCCCAGTGGTCGGACACGTCGCCGTAGAACGTCGTGTACGCGGACTTGATGACGCCGTTCTGGACGGCGATGTCCTTCGAGTTGTAGAAGAGCCACAGATCACCGTTGGAGCAGGTGATCCATGGCACGTCACAGTTGTCCGTGACGGTGAACTCGGCCGCGTTCGCCGGTTGGGCGGTCGCCATCACGGCCGCCACGGCCGCGAAGGACAGGGCGCAGGCGGCCGACTTCGTCCTGAAGCGGGCACTCCTCATCACAGCTCCATCGATAGGTCACTGATGTGAAGAGGAGCTTGATGCTTCAAACTGTGTCATGGCCATGGACTTTGCCCGATCCAGACCGGATGTACATCGTGGCGTCAGGCCGGGCCGAGTTCGCCGACTCAGTGACATCCGAACGGCGTTGCTCGGTCAGGGCGCTCACCGCCCACTCGCTTCACCCCGGCACCGGGAACGGGCTGGGTCAAGGTCTGCCGGCACCGCGGACGACACGGCGGGGACGGTGACCGCCTCCGCCGTGTACGCCGCTCAGCTCCTCAGCGGCCGCAGAACTCCGCCTCGATGATCGCGTCCGTGCTTCCCGACCAGTCGCCGTTGAAATTGACCGCGAGAGAGTGCCGGCCGTTCCCGGTGGTCACCGCGTCCGAGTTCGAGCCGTAGATCCCGCCGTCGTGGCCCCAGACATGGACACCGCAAGTGAGCTTGCGGTCGACCAGGCCGAGACCGTAGCGGCTGGTTTCGCGGCTGGAGGGGACCGTGGTCTTCATCTTCTTCAGCTGCTCCGGCGGGAGCAGCTTGCCGCGCAGCAGGGCCGAGTAGAAGCGGTTCAGGTCGGCCGAGCTGGAGACCATCTGGCCGGAGCCGTAGGCCAGGCGCGCGTTCAGTTCCGTGACGTCGTACGTCGGGCCCGTGTCCGTCCTGGCCAGCTTGGAGTACGCGCGGCTGCTGGGCCGCGGGAGCGTCACCCGGGTGGTGGGGACCGACGTGGAGGTCAGGTGCAGGGGGGCGATGATCCGGCGGTCGATCTCGTCGCCGTAGCCGTTGCCGGTGGCCTTCTCGATCACCAGCGCGGCCAGGAGGTAGTTGGTGTTGGAGTACGTGAACGACGCGCCGGGCTCGAAGTACGGCCGGTTCCTCATCGCGATGGCGAGCATGTCCTCGGGAGCCGCCTCGTCGAAGCGGTGCTTCATGAAGCCGTCCGGGGTCATGTAGGTCTGCTGGAAGCCCGGGTCCTCCAGGTAGTCGAAGACGCCGCTGGTGTGGTTCAGGAGCTGCCGGATCGTGATGCGGCCGCCGTCGTGGCCGTTGCCCCGGACCGCGCCCGGCAGCCACTTCTCCACCGTGTCGTCGAGCGACAGCCGCCCCTCCGCCTCCAGTTGGAGGACGACCGTGGCGACGAACGTCTTGGTGATGCTGGCGATGCGGTAGTGGTCCCGGGCCGAACGCGGCTTGCCCGTCCTCAGGTTGCCGACCCCGGCCGTGGCCGCCCAGGTGCCGTGGCCCCGCCGTACCGTCACCGTCACGCCCGGGGCCCCGTCGGCCACCGCCGCCCGGACGGCCCGCTCGGTACCGTCATGGCCGCCGGGTGCGGCAGACGGGCCCGCCGCCACCGCCGGAGCCGTGAGGGCCGCCGCCAGTGCCACCGCCGTCGCCGCCGTCAGGGCCGCCGTACGCGCGCGTCTGTTCATGTCCCCGTTTCCCCCTGTCACGTCCTGTCGAGTCGTGCCGGGAGAGGGGACCGCGGCGGCTACGGCGGGGGTTGACCGGCGCCGGGCGGTTGAGCGGCTTTCAGACTTTCTTGAGCACCAGCTCGGTATTGCGGTCCGCCGGGTCGCCTCCGAGGGTGGTGCTCGCGCCGGGGGCGTTGAGGGACAGCTCGCGGTAGAGCGCCGCGAGGCCGGTCTGGGAGAGGTCGGAGAAGTCCGTGCGGTGCGGGGCCGAGGACTCCACCAGCGTCGTGAACAGGGAGATGGTGCCGTCCTTGTTGTCGGTCAGCTCGACGATCCGGGCGAGCTGCGGGAAGTCGACGTGGGAGGCCGTGGAGATCTCCCAGAAGGAGCCGCCGCTCGCCAGGGCGTGCGGGGTGATGACGTTCTTGTGGATGTGGCCGTTCACCCAGGCGAGCACCCTGGGGTGGCCGCCGAGCAGGGCGAGGACCTCCTGGCCGTCGTGGCGGCGCTCGCCGGGCCTCGCCGGGTCGCTGCGGAGGTTGGTCATCGTCTTGCTGGTGTGATGGCTGAAGATCACCGCGTAGGAGTCCTTGTTGTCCCGCAGTGTCTTGTCGAGCCACTTCAGCTGGGCCGTGCCGATGGACCCCTCGTAGTGGCCGCCGGAGTCGGTGGTGTCCAGGCTGATGCCGATCACGTCGTCGGAGATGCGGAAGGCGTAGTACTGGGTGCCCGCGTCCAGGTTGGCGGAGGAGTAGCCGTGTCCGGCAGGGCCGAGGCCGCGGTGGGCCGGGTCCAGGTGCGCCTCGACGTACTCGGCCGGTGTGAAGGGGGCGCGCCGCTCGTCGGGGGTGACCGAACGCATGGAGCGGGCGTGGGACTTCAGGAAGTCGTGGTAGCGGACGCCCTTGGGGTCGCTAGCCTTCTTGATCTGCGCCTGCAGTTGCTGCGCCTCGGCCGCGGACACGTTCATCAGCTTCTTGCCGCCGACGGCGAGTTCGGTGAGGTAGGGGTCGCCGTGCGAGCCGTAGCAGCCCATCGGCAGGGAGTCGTGGTTGCCCACGGTCGAGTACCAGGGCAGGTTGAGGCCGGGGCTGCGCACCTCGCGGATCGCGGCCTTCAGGAAGCCGTCGAGGTGGGGGAAGCCGGCCTGCTTGTCGCTGTCGCGGACGGCGGCGTCCGGCTGCCAGTACTGCTTGAGGCCGCTGTTCTGGACGCCCTCGTAGCGGCGCGGGTCCCCGGTGTTGGGTGTGATGCGCCCGCCGCTCATGATCTTCAGGAACCAGTCCAGCTCGGACTTGGCGTTGTTGTCCGTGTTGTCGCCGGTGGTCATGGCGAAGTGCAGCGGGGCTCCGGTGACGGGGGCGCCGCGCAGCGCGTTGATCCGCTCGACGAGCGCGATCGCGCCCTGCACGGTCAGCGCCTCGTGCGGCCGCCAGGCATGGATGTCGGCCGAGCGCAGGTACTCCAGGCGCAGCGGGTGCTGGGCGTCGATGATGTGCAGGTCGGTGAGCTGCACGAACGCGGCGAGCGCGGTACGGCGCCCGGCGCGGCCGGGCTTGGGCGCGGCCAGGTCGGAGCGGACGACCCGCTGCCAGCCGGCTCCGTCGCCCAGGCGCCGGTAGCCGGAGCCGCCGCGCGGGGCGGCGACGGACGCCACGGTGGTGCCCTTGGTGTACGGGGCCAGCGGCGCGGCCGGCGCCTGGCGTGAGGACGCGGCCACGGCCGCGGTGCTCTCCTGGGCGGTGGCGGCCTGGCTGTCACTGGGCCGCAGCGCGTAGCCGACACCCCCGGCCAGGGCGACCGCGCCGGTGGCGGCGAGGACGGAACGACGGTGGATGTTCTGGCCGGAGCCGGCGGCTGAGCGTGTGCGCGACATGCGCTTCTCTCCCCGAGTGCGAACGCGTCGGCAGTGGTCGCGGGGCCTTCACGACGTGAACACCCCGCTCGTACTGGATCGTTGGCAGCGGGAATGACCTGCGCGTAAACGAGGCGGCAACGCGCAGCGCCGATCACCGTACGTGGATCTTGGACTACCCTGCGCGTCGCCACCCGCTCCGGATACGTCCCGGAGCCGGTCACGCGGCGTTCATCTTCCGGGGTACTGCACCTACTCCAGGGCGTCGGCCAGCCGTCCGGTGGCCGGGCGTTCGCGCCACATCCGCAGCGCGATGTCGACCATCGAGATCCGCACCAGCCCGGGGACCGCGTCCAGGTCGTGCCAGGCGGCGAGGTCGGTGGAGCCGTTCACCTCGTTGCGCAGTTCGCCGCCGATGATCCGGCCCTCGTAGACGAGCCGGACGCCGTGATGGTCGACGGGGGGTCCGAAGCCGTTGCGGAAGACGTGGTGCGAGGAGTTAACGCCGAGCAGCCCGGTCACCTCGATGCGGTACCCGGTCTCCTCCTCCACCTCCCGCCGGACGGTGTCGTAGGGATCCTCGCCGTGCTCCATGCCACCGCCCGGCACGACCCACTCGAGCGTGCCGTCCCAGGCGGGCGAGCGGGCGAGGAGGATCTGTCCGTCCCGGACGCATATGGCGTAGGCCGCCACCCTCAACTTCTGTCGCACTCCGGGACGTTAACCGATTTCTTCGCCACCTTCAGGACTGATGTCCACAAATCGCATCGCGGGTTTTCCCCATACATCCATTTCGTTTGGGTCAACCCTCCCCAAAGGACTTCACCTTGCGTAAAGCTGTGCGATCGTCCGGGCCTGCCGTTCGGACCCTGCGCGACCAGGGCCGATCGACCCCGGTCGTTTCCCGCTCGTTCCTTTACCTACAAGGGATGCCGATGACCCTTCCCACCCCGCGCGATCAGATATCGGGCCCGAGACGTGTGGCACGCATCGCCGTGGCCGCCGGTCTCGTCGCCGCGCTCTCCGCGGCCGGGCCGATCCCGATGGCCTTCTCCGCCGACGGGCCGGGCGCGGACGCCCCGGCCGACCAAGGCGTCAAGTCCGCGCACGCCAAGCTCGGTTCGGACGACGCCGATCTGCTCGCGGAGGCCAAGGCCGACGGTGACAAGACCGTCACGATGATGATCGCCACCGCGCCCGGGAAGACCGAGCAGGTCGCCGGGCAGCTGGACGCGGTCAAGGGCGGCTCGGTGGGCCGGGCCGACGACAAGCTGGGCTACGTCCGGGCCACCGTCCCGACGGCCAAGGCGGACTCGGCGATCGCCGCCGCCGCGAAGCTGTCCTCCGTGCACGGCATCGACCTGCGCGAGGAGATCCCGCTGGACGACCCGACGCCGAGCGCGGACACCGCCGAGGGCGCCAAGGCCGCGAAGGGCACCTACCCGGCACCGGGGAAGAAGACCCCGGCCGAGAACCCGTACAACCCGTCGTTCGAGACGGGCGCGGTCGACTTCGTCGAGGACCACCCGAAGGCCGACGGACGCGGTGTCACCATCGGCATCCTGGACTCCGGCGTGGACCTCGGCCACCCGGCGCTGCAGAAGACGACGACCGGTGAGCGGAAGATCGTCGACTGGGTGACGGCGACCGACCCGATCATCGACAATGACAACACCTGGCGCCCGATGGTCACGGCCGTGTCCGGCCCGGCCTTCACCTACCAGGGCCAGTCGTACAAGGCACCGGCGGGCTCCTACGCCGTCAGCCTCTTCAAGGAGTCGTACACCGCCGGCGGCGACGCCAAGGGCGACGCCAACCGCGACGGCGACACCACCGATGCCTGGGGCGTGCTGTACGACGCCAAGGCCGGCACGGTCCGGGTCGACCTGAACAACAACAACGACTTCGCCGACGACGCGCCGATGAAGCCGTACAAGGACGGCCAGCAGGTCGGGTACTTCGGCACCGACGACCCGAAGACCGACATCGCCGAGCGGCAGCCGTTCGTCGTGGAGATCCGCAAGGACGTCCCGATGGACCCGCTGGGCGGCTCCTGGGCCGGGAAGAAGTCCGACTTCGTCAACATCGGCGTCATCGAGTCCGAGCACGGCACGCACGTCGCCGGCATCACCGCCGCCAATGGCCTGTTCGGCGGCAGGATGAACGGCGCCGCTCCGGGCGCCAAGCTGGTCTCCTCGCGCGCCTGCACCTGGTCCGGCGGCTGCACCAACGTGGCGCTCACCGAGGGCATGATCGACCTCGTCACCAAGCGCGGTGTCGACATCGTCAACATGTCCATCGGCGGCCTGCCGGCGCTGAACGACGGCAACAACGCGCGCGCCGAGCTGTACACGCGTCTCATCGACGACTACGGCGTCCAGCTGGTGATCTCCGCGGGCAACTCCGGCCCCGGCGCCAACACCATCGGCGACCCGGCCCTGGCCGACAAGGTCATCTCGGTGGGCGCGTCCGTCTCCAAGGAGACCTGGGCCGCCAACTACGGCTCGGTCGTGGAGAAGAAGTACGCGATGATGCCGTTCTCCTCGCGCGGCCCGCGTGAGGACGGCGGCTTCACGCCGACCCTGGTCGCCCCGGGCGCCGCGATCAACACCACGCAGACCTGGCTGCCGGGCTCCCCGGTCGCCGAGGCGGGCTACACCCTGCCGGCCGGCTACTCGATGCTCCAGGGCACCTCGATGGCCTCCCCGCAGGCCACGGGCGCCGCGGCGCTGCTGGTGTCGGCCGCCAAGCAGAAGAAGATCGACCTCACGCCGGCGACCCTGCGCACAGCCCTCACCTCCACCGCCGACCACATCAAGGGTGTGCAGGCGTACGAGGAGGGCGTGGGCCTGATGAACATCCCCGACGCCTGGGACGCGATCCGCGACGACGCCACCGCGCACACCTACTCGGTCAAGGCGCCGGTCGACACCGCGATCGACCAGTTCCTGAAGACCCCGGGCTTCGGCACGGGCCTCTACGACCGTGAAGGCGGCCTGAAGGCCGGTCAGAAGAAGACGTACGAGATCACCCTGACCCGTACGTCCGGCGCCGACAAGGCGATCCGGCACGAGCTGCACCTCGAGAACAACGCGGGCGGCACGTTCCGCATCGTCGGCTCCGACGAGGTGAAGCTGCCGCTGAACCAGCCGGTGACCGTCAAGGTCCAGGCCGCGCCGAAGTCCGCCGGCCTCAAGAGCGCGATCCTGGAGGTCGACGACCCGAAGACCGAGGGCATCGACGAGCAGGTCCTCAGCACGGTCGTGGTCTCCGCGCCGCTGAAGTACACCTTCTCCGCGTCGGACTCGGTGCAGCGCAACAGCACCCAGCACTACTTCGTCACCGTCCCCGAGGGCGCCAAGGCCCTCGAGGTCGCGATGAGCGGGCTGAAGGACAAGAGCCAGACCCGGTTCATCTCCATCCACCCGCACGGCGTGCCGTCGGACCCGTCGTCGACGATCAACTGCTACCCGAACTACGACAACCCGGCCAACACCTGCCGCCCGGACGTGCGTTCCTACGCCGACCCGCAGGCCGGCGTCTGGGAGATCGAGGTCGAGTCGCGCCGTACGTCGCCGCTGCTGGACAACCCGTACAAGCTGGACGTCGCCGTGCTCGGCGCGGCCTTCGACCCGGAGACCGTGACCGTGCCCGAGGCGAAGGTCGGCACCCCGGCCGCCGCCTCCTGGAAGGTGACGAACGGCTTCGCCGCGCTCGACGGCAAGCTGGTGGGCGGCCCGCTCGGCTCGGCCAAGGTGGCCCGCCCCTCGATCAAGCAGGGCGAGACGCAGACCACGACGGTCGAGGTGCCCGCGGGCGCCAAGTCGCTGGACGTCGCCATCGGCGGTGTCTCGGACAACGCCGCGGACCTGGACCTCGCCGTGTACGACGCGTCGGGCACGAAGGTCGGCAGCTCCGCCGACGGCGACTCGGAGGAGTCGGTCTCCCTCCCCGCCCCGGCCGCCGGGACGTACTCGATCGAGGTCGTCGGCTACTCGGTGCCGGCCGGCACCACGGAGTACGACTACCAGGACGTGTTCTTCTCCCCCTCCCTCGGCAGCGTCACCGTCGACGGGTCGGCTCCGGTGAAGCTCGGCACGGGCGACTCCGCGACGGTCTCGGGCAGCGTCACCGCCGCGGCGGCCGCTCCCGAGGGGCGTGAGTTCTTCGGCCAGGTCCAGCTGGTCAACGCGCGCGGCACGGTCGCGGGCCTGGGCAGCGTGAAGATCGAGAAGGTCCTGCCGTAGCGGCATCGCGGCATCGGTGGGGCGGGCGTCCGTACGGGCGCCCGCCCCTCTCGCTGTTCCTCACGGGCACGGGATGGCGCGCGAGGCGGGCAGCGCGTCGGTGATCCACGCCCGTTCGCGGGCGATCTCCTTCTCCCCCGTCGCCCACATGTCCGGGTGGGCCTGGTCGCCGGAGACACCGACGAGCATGTGGTCACCGGCTCGGAGCGAGGGCACGGCGCCGGTCTCCATGGGGAAGGTGATCTGCGCCCGGCCCTTGTCGGGCTTGTAGTAGCGCGTCACGTCCAGGGTGATCCGGTCCTGGCCGCTACCGGGAACGGTCTCGACCTCGGCGACGGTGCCCTCGACGACGATCCGGGCACAGGCGAGGTACCCGGTGTTGCCGAGCTTGGCGTCCGCTTCGGTGTGCGGCCGCCCGGCGGAGCTGTCGGCGGCGGTCGACCCGCCTTGGTCGCTCCCGGCGCCCATGTCGCCGCTCTGGACGACGAGCCAGCCCATGCCGATCACGAGACTGGCCCCGACCGCCGCGACGAGCCCCTTCAGGGCCACGACCAGGGGCTCGGGCCGCCTACGGCGCGCCGACAGCGGTGTCACGGAGGCGCCGCCGCCGGTCTCGGATCCGGGTACCTCCGGGGGCTCGGCGAGGGCGTGCCCGATGAGGCCCAGCTGCTCGCGCAGCAACCCCACGTCGGCGGTCGCGGCCCGGTACTCGGCCATGAAGGCCTCGCTCGTGCGGGCCTCGTGCGGTGGCGCCTCGCCGGTGATCGCCGCCATCAGCGCATCGGCCCCGTCGCGCCCGGCCTGGTCCTTTTGGGCGGTCACGTCACACCACCTCGTCCTCGTGCAGGCGGGCGCGCAGGGCCCGTACCGCCGTGTGCAGCCGGCTCTTGACCGTGCCCTCCGGGATGCCGAGCTGCTCGGCGATGGACCGGACCGGCAGGTCGGCGTAGAAACGCAGGACGACGACCTGCCGCTGGGCGTCGGGCAGCTCGTCCAGGCCCTGGGCGACGGCAACGGACAGCACGCTGCTGTCCTCGCCGGAAGGATGCTCCGTCTGGCGCAGGGCGGCCAGCCGCTCCCCGAGCCGCTCCTGGCGCCGTTTGGCCCGGTGCCAGTCCATCGCGAGGTTGGAGGCGACGACCGCCGCCCACGCCGAGACGTCCCGCGGCGCCTCCCGGCCGCTCGCGGCCCGCTCCAGCAGCCGCAGGCGGACCTGCTGTACCCCGTCCGGCAGGTCCGCCTGCGGCACACCGCCGAGCGCGAGCACCGCCCGCACCCGGCGCTCCTGTGCCGCATCCAGCGGATCGGTCTCCCTCCGGCGATCGCCCTGTCTCAGCGGAACATCGCCGGACCCGGCGTGCGCCTCCCTGGCGCGCCGGGCCCTCCCGCGCAACAGCACAAGCCACCCCCCTAGCCGTGTTTCTCCTACGACGCCGGGACGGCCCGGAACGTTCGGTGGTCTTTCGGCCGGGTTCCATCACGGTCCGGCGGGTCCGTCGCGGTCCGGCTGGTTCTGGCGCGGTCCCGCGGATTCCATCCTGGTCCGGCGGCATCCGCAGCGCTCCGCCTGGATCCGCAGCGCTCCGCCCGGATCCGGCCGACCGCGGTCGCGGTCGGCCGAGGCGTACATCACACTTCCGTGTGGCCGGGACCGGCATGGGCAGGCGAGCTTGCGGCGCACGACCCCTGCCGGACGAATTCCTCCAGCTCAGCGGGGTCGACACCGCAGGTCCGCAACCATGGAGCGGGACGAGCCGTCCCACTCTCCGGGCAGACCGGGGAAAGAAGTGGACAGGCGGGCCGTGGTCGGCCGCATGATGGAAAAGCCTCGGCCAAGCAACGAGTACGTGAAGAGACGCAGGAGAGGGAGTCACCGTGAGGGTCGGAATCGTCGGAGCCACCGGACAGGTGGGCACGGTCATGCGCAGGATCCTCAAGGAGCGGAACTTCCCCGTCACCGAGCTGCGCCTGTTCGCCTCGGCCCGCTCCGCCGGGTCGCAGCTGGACGGCGTGACGGTGGAGGACGCGGCGACCGCCGACTACACCGGCCTGGACATCGTCCTGTTCTCCGCGGGCGGTGCCACGTCCAAGGCGCTGGCCGAAAAGGTCGCCTCCCAGGGCGCCGTGGTGATCGACAACTCCTCCGCGTGGCGCAAGCACCCCGAGGTGCCCCTGGTCGTCTCCGAGGTGAACCCGCACGCGATCAAGGACCGCCCCAAGGGCATCATCGCCAACCCGAACTGCACGACCATGGCCGCGATGCCGGTGCTGCGTCCGCTGCACGCCGAGGCGGGCCTGGAAGCCCTGGTCGTCGCCACGTACCAGGCGGTCTCCGGCTCCGGTCTCGCGGGCGTGGCCGAGCTGCACGGCCAGACGCAGAAGGTCGTCGCCGACGCCGAGAAGCTCACCCACGACGGCGAGGCGGTCGACTTCCCCGAGCCGGGCGTCTACAAGCGCCCCATCGCCTTCAACGTGCTGCCGCTCGCGGGCAACATCGTCGACGACGGGCTGAACGAGACCGACGAGGAGCAGAAGCTCCGCAACGAGTCCCGCAAGATCCTGGAGATCCCCGAGCTGAAGGTCTCCGGCACCTGCGTGCGCGTCCCGGTCTTCTCCGGCCACTCCCTCCAGATCAACGCCCGCTTCGCCCGCCCGATCTCCCCGGAGCGCGCGGCGGAGCTGCTGAAGGAGGCGCCGGGCGTCGAGCTCTCCGACATCCCGACCCCCCTCCAGGCCGCCGGCAAGGACCCGTCCTACGTCGGCCGCATCCGCCGCGACGAGACGGTGGACAACGGCCTGGCCCTCTTCGTCTCCAACGACAACCTCCGCAAGGGCGCTGCGCTGAACGCGGTCCAGATCGCGGAGCTGGTGGCGGCGGAGCTGAAGGGCTAGTCCCTGCCCTCCTTGGGCCCCCTGCGCACCTCGTAGAGGAAACAGCCGTACTCGACGGCCCGGACGTGGACGAGCTCCACGGCCGGGTCGTCGAATGCTTCCCTGAGGGCTTGCGGGAAGGCGGCGGCGGTGCCTTCGACCAGCCGTCCGCCCAGGATGTGCCCCTCGGCCGAGTAGCGGCGGAGCGTGCGGTGGTCGTCGGTGAAGGGCAGGGCGTCGCCGGCCGGGCCCTCGCAGTCCTCGGCGTGGATGAAGACCGGGCCCTGTTCGTCGTAGGCGCCCGGGGTGGCGCCCGTTTCTGCGGCCCAGCGACGCAGCGGGGCGTAGGACACCAGGGCGATGCGTTCGCCCGGGTCGCTGCGGCGCAGGCAGCAGCGGAGGGGGGCGCCGCCCTCGGTGTCGGGGAACGGGGCCGTCGGGCGTCCGGCGTCGTCCGTCACGCGGAGTTCCTTCAGCACCTGCGGGGCGATGGGGCGGGCCGTGTACCTGGTCGTCGTCATGCTCATCAGGCTCGCGCGCGGGGGGCCTGCGCACCGGCGGGATCCGGACGTCGCGTTCCCGCGCTCAGCACGGCCGGCACGGCCAGCAGCGCCAGTGCGCCGCCCACGCCCAGCACCGCCGCGGGCCCCAGCGCGTCCGCCGTCCGGCCGCCGGTGAACGCCCCCAGCGCGATGGCCGTGTTGAAGACCGCCGCGAAGAGCGCCGACCCCGCTTCCCGCGCCCGGGGTGCCGCGGCCGACAGCCAGCTCTGGGCGGAGACCGAGACACCTCCGTAGGCCAGGCCCCACATAACCAGCAGGGCCGTGGACGCCGCCGGTGAATCCACCGCCGGGATCAGCAGCAGGACCACCGCGCCGAGTCCGGCCGCGATGAGGAGCAGGGCCCTGCGGGGGTCGCGGGCCGCCAGTGCGCCGCCCGCGAACGTGCCTGCGACGCCCGCCAGGCCGTAGCCGAGGAGGAGGGTGCTCACCGTCCCCGCGCCGAGGTCCGGGACCCGCTCCAGCACGGGGCGGACGTACGTGTACGCCGCGAAGTGGCCGGTGACCAGGAGCGCCACCGCCAGCAGGCCCCGGCCGACGCCGGGCGTGCGCAGCAGCCGGGCGAACGTGCCGGGGCCGACGGGCGTGCCGGGCGGGAGCGGCGGCAGCACGAGGAACAGGGCCGCTGCCACCGTCAGGGTCACGCCCGCGAGTGCCGCGAAGGTCCAGCGCCAGCCCGCGAGCGAGCCGAGGAACGTGCCGGCCGGCACGCCCAGCACCGAGGCGACCGCTATCCCGCTGAAGATCAGCGCGGTCGCCCGTCCGGCCCGGTGCGGTGGCATCAGCCGCGTGCCCAGTCCGGCCGCGATCGCCCACACCCCGCCGATGCACACCCCGACCAGGGTGCGGGCGAGCAGCAGGACGGCGATGTGCGGGGCGAGGGCCGAGAGCAGGTTGGCGGCCGTCAGCAGGAGCAGCAGGGCACACAGGACCGTGCGCCGGTCGGCGCGGCGGGCGGCGATCGGCAGCAGCGGCGCGCTCGCCGCGGCGACCAGGCCGGGCAGGGTGACGGCGAGCCCGGCGGTGCCGGCGGAGACCCGCAGGCCGTCGCCGAGCGGGGTGAGCAGGCCGACGGGGAGCATCTCGGTGGTGACGACGGAGAAGGTGGCGGTGGCGAGGGCGAGGGCAGCGGGCCACGGGTGGGCCGGCGCGAGGGCGGTGGTCTCCGGAACGGAGGTCGTGGAGGGCATGCCTCCACCCTTTTGCGCCGCCCGGCCGGGAACAACGGCGAAGTCCTCACCCTTCCATGAGCGGGACTGATCGATCGGAACGGGAGGGAAAGACGGTGGCGGGGCTGGAGTTGCGCGAACTGGAGTGCTTCCTGGTGCTGGCGGAGGAACTGCACTTCGGGCGGACCGGCGAGCGGCTCTACGTCTCGCAGAGCCGGGTGAGCCAGCTGCTGAGCGCGCTGGAGCGGCGGGTGGGCGGGCGGCTGGTGCGGCGGACCAGCCGCCGGGTCGCGCTGACCCCGCTCGGGGAGCGGTTCGTGGAGCGGCTGCGCCCGGCGTACGGCGGGCTGCGGGACGCCGTGGAGGACGCGCGGACCGCCGCCCGGGGCGTCGAGGGCAGCCTGCGGATCGGTTTCCAGGGGACGGCGGACACGCGGCTGGCGGCGGCGGTGCGGGCCTTCCGCTCCGCGCACCCGGAGTGCGCCGCGGACCTGGTGGAGATCCCGCTCGCCGATCCGTTCGGCGGGGTGCGGGAGGGGGCGGTGGACGCGGCCGTCGTCCTGCTTCCGGTGGAGGAGCCGGATCTCGTGCTCGGTCCCGTCTTCTCGCGCCGGCCGCAGACCGTCGCGGTCGCACAGGACCATCCCTTCGCCTCCCGTACGGCCGTGACGGCGGCGGAGGTCGCCGGGACGCCGCTGGTCACGGCCGCGCCCCCGGCCTCGGCGTACTGGCGGGCCGCCCAGGCACCGACCGCCGTGCCCGGCCCGGCGGTGACCACCCTGCAGGAGGGGCTGACCCAGGTCGCCGCCGGACGCGCGGGGATGCTGCTGTGCCGGCCGACGGCCGCGTACCACCGGCGCGAGGACGTGGCGTTCGTGCCGGTGGAGGGCGTGCCGGAGTCGGCGCTCGGCCTGGTGTGGCACCGGGACGGGGAGTCGGCCGGGGTGCGCGAGTTCGCCCGGACCCTCGCCTCCCGAGGGGTATCCCTCTAAGACACCCGGGTCGTCGCCTGACGCCGAGGCGCCGTGGAAAGATGACGCAACCCACCCATAACGAGGAGATGACCGCGTGCCTGGCACAAACCTGACCCGCGAAGAGGCGCAGCAGCGGGCGCAGCTGCTCACCGTTGACTCGTACGAGATCGAACTCGATCTCTCCGGCGCGCAGGAGGGCGGCACCTACCGGTCCGTGACCACGGTGCGCTTCGATGTGACGGCCGGGAACGGCGCGGAGTCGTTCATCGACCTGGTGGCACCGGCCGTGCACGAGGTGACCCTGAACGGGGACTCCCTCGACCCGGCCGAGGTCTTCGCGGACTCCCGGATCGCCCTGCCCGGCCTGCTCCAGGGTCGCAACATCCTCCGGGTCGTCGCCGACTGCGCGTACACCAACACCGGTGAGGGCCTGCACCGGTTCGTCGACCCGGTCGACGAACAGGCGTACCTCTACACCCAGTTCGAGGTCCCGGACGCCCGCCGGGTGTTCGCGAGCTTCGAGCAGCCGGACCTGAAGGCGACCTTCCAGTTCACCGTGAAGGCCCCCGAGGGCTGGACCGTCGTCTCCAACTCGCCGACCCCCGAGCCCCAGGACAACGTCTGGGTCTTCGAGCCGACGCCGCGCATCTCGACGTACATCACGGCGCTGATCGTCGGCCCGTACCACTCGGTGCACAGCGTGTACGAGAAGGACGGCCAGTCCGTCCCGCTCGGCATCTACTGCCGGCCCTCGCTCGCGGAGTACCTCGACTCGGACGCCATCTTCGAGGTGACCCGGCAGGGCTTCGAGTGGTTCCAGGAGAAGTTCGACTACGCGTACCCGTTCGAGAAGTACGACCAGCTGTTCGTGCCGGAGTTCAACGCGGGCGCGATGGAGAACGCCGGCGCGGTGACCATCCGCGACCAGTACGTCTTCCGTTCCAAGGTGACCGACGCCGCGTACGAGATGCGCGCCGAGACCATCCTGCACGAGCTGGCCCACATGTGGTTCGGCGACCTCGTGACCATGGAGTGGTGGAACGACCTGTGGCTGAACGAGTCGTTCGCCACCTACACCTCCATCGCCTGCCAGGCGCACGCGCCCGGGTCGCGCTGGCCGCACGCGTGGACCACCTTCGCCAACTCCATGAAGACGTGGGCGTACCGGCAGGACCAGCTGCCCTCCACCCACCCGATCATGGCCGAGATCCGCGACCTGGACGACGTCCTGGTCAACTTCGACGGCATCACGTACGCCAAGGGCGCCAGCGTCCTGAAGCAGCTCGTCGCCTACGTCGGCATGGACGAGTTCTTCCGGGGCGTGCAGGCGTACTTCAAGCGTCACGCCTTCGGCAACACGCGCCTGTCGGACCTGCTGGGCGCGCTGGAGGAGACCTCCGGCCGCGATCTGAAGACCTGGTCGGAGAAGTGGCTCCAGGCGGCCGGCATCAACGTGCTGCGCCCGGAGATCGAGACGGACGCCGACGGGGTCGTCACCGCCTTCGCCATCCGCCAGGAGGCCCCGGCCCTGCCCGCCGGCGCCAAGGGCGAGCCGACGCTGCGCCCGCACCGGATCGCCGTCGGCCTGTACGACCTCGACGAGGCGAGCGGCAAGCTGGTCCGCCGGGAGCGGATCGAGCTGGACGTGGACGGCGAGCTGACGGCCGTGCCGCAGCTGGTGGGCGAGCGCCGCCCGGCCGTGATCCTGCTCAACGACGACGACCTGTCGTACGCGAAGGTCCGCCTGGACGAGCAGTCGCTGGCCTTCGTCACGGAGCACCTCGGCGACTTCGAGTCCTCCCTGCCGCGCGCCCTGTGCTGGGCGTCGGCCTGGGACATGACGCGGGACGCCGAGCTCGCGGCCCGTGACTACCTGTCGCTGGTGCTGTCCGGCATCGGCAAGGAGTCCGACATCGGTGTCGTGCAGTCGCTGCACCGCCAGGTGAAGCTGGCGATCGACCTGTACGCCGACCCGGCCGCGCGCGAGGCGCTGCTGGCCCGCTGGACCGACGCGACGCTGGCGCACCTGCGGGCGGCGGCGCCGGGCAGCGACCACCAGCTGGCGTGGGCGCGCGCGTTCGCCGCGACGGCCCGCACGCCGGAGCAGCTGGACGTGCTGGACGCGCTGCTGGAGGGTTCGCAGACCATCGAGGGCCTGGTCGTCGACACGGAGCTGCGGTGGGCGTTCGTGCAGCGGCTCGCGGCGGTCGGCCGGTTCGACGAGGCGGAGATCGCGGGCGAGTACGAGCGGGACCGGACGGCCGCCGGTGAGCGTCACGCGGCCACGGCCCGTGCGGCCCGCCCGACCGAGGAGGCCAAGGCCGAGGCGTGGGCGTCGGTCGTGGACTCCGACAAGCTGCCGAACGCCGTGCAGGAGGCGGTCATCGGCGGCTTCGTCCAGACCGACCAGCGTGAGGTGCTCGCCCCCTACGCGGAGCGGTACTTCGAGGTGGTGAAGGACATCTGGGAGTCCCGCTCCCACGAGATGGCCCAGCAGATCGCGGTCGGCCTCTACCCGACGGTCCAGGTGTCGCAGGAGACCCTGGACAAGACGGACGCGTGGCTGGCCTCCGCCGAGCCGAGCGCGGCCCTGCGCCGCCTGGTCTCGGAGTCCCGCGCGGGCGTCGAGCGCGCCCTGCGGGCCCAGCGGGCGGACGCGGCGGCCGGGGAGTAACCCCGGCGGCTGTTCCCTCGCCGACAGAAGGGGCGTCCGGTGCACCGGACGCCCCTTCGTCTGCCCTCCTCCGCAGCGGACGTGCAGCGGACGCCCCCTCGTCTGCCCTCCTCCGCAGCGGAGGTGCAGCGGACGCCCCCTCGTCTGCCCTCCTCCGCAGCGGACGCCCCTTCGGAGAGGCATCCGAAGCCACGACCGGACAACTGTGGCTCAGGCGGGGCACTTCGGCACCACGGTGCAGATGACGTCGCCCCACGGGACCTCGTGGTGCGAGAACTTCACTGACACAAGATGTCAGCGAACCTCTGGACAGTGGTGCCATGATCCTCAGCCACCACTCCCGCCGCGCCGAGCGGCTGCTTGTGCCCGCTGCTTTCGCCACCGCTCTCGGCAACAATGTCCAGCTCATCGTCGGGGCGCTGCTCATGATCAGGGAGCAGCAGACCATGATGGCTGTCGGCTGGTTGTTCATCGCCGTCGCCGGGCCACAGGCGCTGCTGTCGCCGTTCTTCGGCCGGCTCGCCGACCGGTTCGACCGACGGGCCCTGTGGATCGGCTGCGATGTCACCAGCGCGGCGCTGGCCCTAGGGCTACCGCTGTGGCTGGCCTGCGGTGGCGCCCCGGGATCCGGAATCTACAGCGCCAATCTGGCGCTCGCCGTGGTCGGTGCCCTGTTCTTCCCGGCCAGCTCCGCGCTGATCAAGGAACGGGTTCCGGCGGACAGCCTGCGGCGGTTCAACGCCCGCTACGAGATGGCGACCCAGGCAGGGATGCTGCTCTCGGCGACGGTCGGCGGGCTGTGCGTCCAGGCGTTCGGTGCCGTACCGCTGCTGGTGTTCAACGCCGGAACTTTCATGGTCTCGGCGCTCTGCGTCGCTGCGGTGGGGCGTTGCCCGGACCGGGTGCCGACGGCCGCCGTCGACTTGGAGCGGGCTCCGGCCCGGGCGGCTACGCGTGGGCCGCTGCGGATGCGCCGCTTCATCCTGCTCTACGCCCAGGGGAGCGTGGTCGTCACGGTCTTCAACGCCCTGCTGCCCACCGCCGTGATCGGTGAACTCCACTTGGGCGCAGGGACGTTCGGTGTCGTGGACGGCCTCGGGTGCCTCGGTTTCCTGGTGGCCGCCGGTGCTTACCGGATCGTCGGCAGACGCAGTACGGACCTTCGCATCGCCGTCGTGGGCTTTCTGCTCTGCAATGTCTGCCTGGTGCTGCAGAGCCAGTTCGGGATCGCCGGATACCTCGTCGGGGTGCCACTGGGTGCGTTCTTCTTCGGGCAGGCCCGGATCGCCTCCCGCACCATGCTGATGGCCTCGGCAGACGCTGCCTCGGTGGGCAGGGCCTTCGGGCTGGCGAATGGTGGCGGGCTGGCGGCCACGGTCGGGGTGATGTTCCTGGTCGCGATGGTCACCGACCACAGTGACACGCGCTACGGCTTTGCAGTCCTTGCCGCCCTTGCGCTGTCGGCGACCCTGTCCGCCGGACTGCTGCTGAGGTCGCCGGCCCCCGCCCCGTCTGATGTGTCCGCTGGTCGGTACCGGTCGAGCACGGCCGCCGCCGTCTCCGCGATCTTGCGGCGTAACTCCTCGGGGGCGAGCACCTCGATGTCCGGCCCCAGTGACAGCAGTAGGGGCACCGCCAGGTCGACCGATTCCAGCGGTACCGTCGCTGTCACCCAGCCGTCGCCGTCCGGCGGACCCGCCGACGCTTCGACGGCGCAGACCAGTGCCGCGTCCAGGCGGTCCGGCAGTGCGGTGAGCAGTGCCGGAGCGATCCGGAGGGAGGCCTGAAGCCGCAGCCTGCGGGCGTCGTAGGCGGTGAGGTAGTCCTGCCAGTGGGCGGCCAGGTCGAAGCCCTCGGGGCGCTCGAAGCCGTCCTCCCCGACGATCAAGCGGAGGATCGACGACACCCGATAGGTACGCACCGCGCCGTCCACCGCTGCGACGAGGTACCAGACGCCCGCCTTGAGGACCAGGCCGTAGGGGTCGAGTTCGCGCTCGACCTCCTGCGGCTCGGCCCAGCGGCGGTAGCGCACCTGGATTCGCCGCTGGTTCCACACGGCATCGGCGAGCGCTACGAGAACGGGTGGGGAGTCTTGCGCCCTGTACCAGCCGAGAGCGTCGAGGTGGAAGCGCTCTCGGATCCGGTCGGCTCGGTCCCGCAGGGGGGTCGGGAGCGCCGCAACCAGTTTCAGCTGTGCCGCCGCGAGCACCTCGCCCAGTCCCAGGTCGTCCGCCGCACCGGGCACCCCGGCCAGGAACAACGCCTCGGCCTCGTCGGCGTGCAGTCCGGTGAGCCGGGTCCGGTAGCCGCCGAGCAACTGGTAGCCGCCACGGTGCCCGGCGTCCCCGTAGACCGGAATGCCCGCGCTGCTCAGTGAGTCGATGTCCCGGTAGACGGTCCGGGTCGAGACACCCAGCTCCTCCGCGAGCTCGTCGGCCGTCAGCCTGCCCCGGTTCTGCAGCAGGAGAACGAGGGAGAGGAGCCGGGCGGCGCGCATGAACCGATCATCGCAAGGCCCCACCCCTACCGCCGCAGCGCCCCGCCCCGCGCGTCCGTCGGCTTCGTGCGAACGGGCCACCGCGTGCGGTCCAGGGTCCGCGACGGCCGGGTGACGAACTGCCCCGCCACCGTCGCCCCGAACGCCAGCGCCATGCCCACCAGTTGCACCGGCGTCAGCGCCTGCCCGAGCGCCGCCCAGCCGACGACGGCCGCGGTCAGCGGGGAGAGCGGGCCGAGGAAGGTGACCTGGGTGGCGGTCATGCGGCCGATGCCGCGGAACCACAGCCAGTACGCGAGGGCCGTGTTCGCGAGGGCGAGGTAGAGGTAGCCGCCGACCGCCCGGCCGTCCAGCGCCGGCGGCGCGCCCTCGACGAGGAAGGCGAGCGGCGCGATGAGCAGGCCGCCCGCGGTCAGCTGCCAGCCGGTCAGCGCCAGCGGGCCGACGCCCTCGGGGCGGCCCCACCGCTTCGTGAGCACCGTGCCGGTGGACATCGACGCCGTGGAGGCGACGGCCGCCAGCACGCCGAGCGCGTCCAGCGCCCCGGCCGCCCGCAGCACGACGAGGCTGACCCCGAACGCGGCCACGGCCCCGGTCAGCAGCGTGCGCCGGGTCGGCCGCTGCCCGAGCAGCAGCGCCGAGAGCCCGGCCACGAACAGCGGACCGGCGGAGCCGACGACCGCCGCCAGACCGCCGGGCAGCCGGTAGGCGGAGAGGAACAGCAACGGGAAGAAGGCGCCGATGTTCAGCGCGCCGAGCACCGCCGCCTTCCACCACCAGGCGCCGCGCGGCAGCACCCGGGCGAGGGCGAGCAGCAGCAGACCGGCGGGCAGGGCGCGCACCAGGGCGGTGAACAGGGGGCGGTCGGGCGGGAGGAACTCGGTGGTGACCGCGTAGGTCGTGCCCCAGGAGATCGGGGCGAGGGCGGTGAGGGCGATGAGAGCCGGGCGGGAGGCGGCCATGGGAAGACACCCTTCAAAGTAGGTCGGCAGAAAGTAGCTTAGCGCTAAGCAACTTTCCGTCAAGCTACTTTCTTGCGGGTGACCTAGTGAGGGCGGATACTCGAGGCATGAGCGAACGCCCTGAGCAGCGCAAGGACGCCGTCGACGCGATCATCGAGCAGTGGGCCACGGTCCGGCCCGACCTGGACACCGCCGCCATGGAGGTCTTCGGCCGGGTCGGCCGGCTCACGCTCGCGATGGGCGACCGGATGGACAAGGCGTACGCGAAGTCCGGGATCTCACGCGGGGAGTTCGACGTCCTGGCGACCCTGCGCCGCTCCGGGGAGCCGTACACCCTCTCCCCCCGTCAGCTGTCCGCGACGCTGATGCTCACGACCGGCGGCATGACGGGGCGCCTGGACAAGCTGGAGCGTGCGGGGCTGCTGCGCCGCTCGCCGGATCCGCACGACCGGCGCGGGCTGCGTGTCACGCTCACCGACAAGGGCCTCGGGGTGGTCGACGAGGCGGTCGCGGCGGGGCTGGCCGTCCAGACGGAGGCACTGTCCGCCCTGGACGCGGAACGGGCCGCCCTCCTGGCCGACCTCCTGCGGGAACTGCTGGCGGGGACGGAGAGGCCCTGACGACAACGAGGGCGCCGCCGCGGTGACCGCGACGACGCCCTCGAAGAGGAACGCTGATCAGGCCTTGACTTCGCTCGTCGCCTCGGCCTTGGTGGCGATGTTGGAGGAGGTCGGGTCCTTCCTGTTGTGCGTCTTGTCGCCGACCATCACCAGAGCGGCGATGACCAGGTACAGCACGATCGGGGCCACGACGAAGAGGCCCAGCGTCTCGATGACGCTCAGGCCCGGGCCGGGGTCGTCACCGTCGTCGCGGGTGAGCGCGCTCGCGGGGGACGACATGAGCAGCATCATCAGCGTCGTACCGGCTGCCAGGGCGCCGGCGCGCAGGGCGTTCTTCTTGTCCACGGTGTCAAAATATCCAACGCCGACCGGGCCCGCGCGCCCGGGGTGCCGTAAGAGGCCCGGCCTCACGGTCCGCCGCCCCTGAGGACCTCCATCAGGGCGTGCAGCCGGGGCGAGGCGGCGAGGTCCTCCAGCGTCACGGGCCGCCCCTGCGCGTCCGCGATCGGCAGCCGCCAGTTCGGGTACTGGTCCCAGGTCCCCGGGAGGTTCTGCGGACGGCGGTCGCCGACGCCGTCGGGGAGCCAGACGCCGACCATGCGGGCTGGGGTGCGCAGCAGGAAGCGGTGGACGGCCTGGATCTGGGCCTCCTCCGAGGAGGTGTCACCGCCGCCGCCCGTGCCCTGCAGCAGGCCGAGCCGGGACAGCAGGGACAGCCACTCCCCCGCGTCGGCGGCGGCCTCGGCGCGTTCCTCCTCCAGGGGCCGGGTCAGCAGGCCCAGGCTGTCGCGGAGCTCGACGTGCTCGCCGGTGAGGCGGGCGGCCGTGGAGGGCAGGTCGTGGGTGGTGGCGGTGGCCAGGCAGTCTGCGCGCCAGCTCTCGGGGGGCAGAGGGTGGCCGTCGCCCTCCCAGTCGCGCTCGAACCACAGCACGGACGTGCCGAGCACACCGCGCTCGCGCAGCGTCTCGCGGACGCCGGGCTCGACGGTGCCGAGGTCCTCGCCGATCACCAGCGCCCCGGCCCGGGAAGCCTCCAGGACGAGGACGGCGAGCATGGCCTCGGCGTCGTAGCGGACGTAGGTGCCCTCGGTCGGCGGGTGGCCCTGGGGGACCCACCAGAGGCGGAACAGGCCCATGACGTGGTCGATGCGCAGTGCTCCGGCGTAGCGGAACAGGGCGCGCAGCAGCTCGCGGAACGGGGCGTAGCCGGACGCGGCCAGGCGGTCGGGGCGCCAGGGCGGCAGACCCCAGTCCTGGCCGCGGGCGTTGAAGGCGTCGGGTGGGGCGCCCACCGACATGCCGGCGGCGAAGTACTCCTGCTGTGCCCAGGCGTCGGCGCCGCCGGGGTGCACGCCGACCGCGAGGTCGTGCACGATCCCGACCGGCATCCCGGCCTCGCGCCCGGCGCGCTGGGCCGCGGTCAGCTGGGTGTCGGTGAGCCAGGCGAGCCGGGACCAGAAGTCGACCCGGTCCATGAGGCCGTTGCGGGCCTGGGTGGTCTCGGCCGAACGCGGGTCGCGCAGGCCGGTCGGCCAGCGGTGCCAGTCGGAGCCGTGCACCTCGGCGAGCGCGCACCAGGTGGCGTGGTCCTCCAGGGCCCGGCCCTGCCCGGCGAGGAAGTCGCAGTAGGCGGCGCGCCGACCGGGTCCGAGAGGGACCTCGGCGAGCAGCTCCAGCGCCTCACGCTTGAGCTCCCACACAGCGTCCCGGTCGATCAACGCGCCCTGCCGCAACACCGCTTCGCGCAGCCGGCCGGATCTCTCCAGCAGGGCGCGCAGGCGCTCGGGTTCCTGGACGTAGGCGGCCTCCGGGACGTCCTCGACGCGCAGGTGCACGGGGTCGGGGAAGCGGCGCGAGGAGGGGCGGTAGGGGGAGGGGTCGGTGGGGGGTCCGGGTACGGCCGCGTGCAGCGGGTTGACCTGGATGAATCCGGCGCCGAGCGACCGGCCGGCCCAGCCGGCCAGTTCGGCGAGGTCGCCGAGGTCGCCCATGCCCCAGGAGCGGCGGGACAGCAGGGAGTAGAGCTGGACGAGGAGTCCGTGGGAGCGTCCGGGCGGGGCGGGCAGGCGGGGCGGGGCGACGATCAGGTGGGCGGTGGCGGTGCGGCCGTCGGGGGTGGTGGCGGTCAGCTCGTGGACGCCGGGTGGGAGGCCGTCCGCCGCGGTGCGGCTCTCGCCCTGCTCGGTGTCGATGCGCAGCCGGGTTCCCTCGGGGAGCGCCGCCAGGGCGGCCGGGGGGCTGCCGCCCCAGCCGACCACGGTCGGCGGCAGCAGCCGATCGCCCAGTTCCCCCTCGCGGGCCGCGAGCGCGGCGCGGATGGCGCCGGGCGTGCTCGCGTCCACGCCGAGGGCGGCCAGGGTCAGGGTGACCGCGGTGGCCGAGGCCGCGACCGAGCGGTCCGGGGACGGACTGTAGGAAGTGGCGACGCCGTGCAGGACGGCGAGGCGGGACAGGTCCTCGGAGGGCGGGTCGGCCGGCCGGGGTGCGGTCATCTACATCCTTGTGAATTCCGGGACGAAGGCCGGGGGCTCGCTGGTCAGGGGGGCGGCCTCGGCGAGCGGCGGCTCACTGGTGAGGGGCTCGGCGTCGGGCAGCGGGGGCTCGCTGGTCAGCGGCAGTTCGGTGTGGGTGCTCTCGGAGCTGAAAACGCAGTAGCGCGGGTCGTCGTGGTGGGTGTCGTCGAGGTCGGCGGACGGGTCCGCCACGGGTTTGGACGGGGCCGGGAGCGGAAGGAAAGTCATCGCAGCCACGGGGGCCTCCTTGTCGGTTTCTGCTTAACGGGTCATCGCAGCCCTACCCAGTCGACGCGAAGGCAGACGCCCCGGACCGAACATCGTGCTTCTGCTCACATTCCGCTCCCCTCCACACAGTCAAGATTCCGGCATTTCAGGCACAACGGCCACTCCCGTTGACACCCTCACCGGACGGGTGGTGGGCTCGTTCCGCCGGTCGAACGCATCTGGAGGGGGCCTGTGGGACTGCGGCGTGGGAAGCGGACCGTGGCCCTCGCGGTCGCCGTCGTCGCCGGGAGCCTCGTCGCCCCGCCCGCCGCCATGGCGGCCCCTTCTCCCCCGGGCACGACCGCGACGCCGGCCCCCGACACCGCCGGAGAGGATCTCTCCGTCTGGCCGCGCCCGCAGTCGCTGCGCGCGAACGGCGCCCCGGTCGCGGTGCCGGACGAGGTCGCGCTGATCACCGACGCGCAGGCGGACCCCCACGCGGTCGCAACCCTGCGCGAGCTGCTGCGGCAGGCCGGGGCGCACCGGATCACGGACACGGCCCGGCCGGGCGCCCTGGTCGTGCACGCACGCACGGAGCCCGTCCGCCGGAGCGACCGCCACGCCCTGCCCTCCGGGTGGTACGAGCTGTCCGTGGGCCAGGGCGGCATCTCCCTCACCGGCACCGGCGAGGACGGTCTCTTCCACGCCGCCCAGACGCTGCGGCAGCTCCTGCGACCCAATCAAACGATCGCGTCGGCCGTCGTCCGCGACTGGCCGGGCACCGCCGTACGCGGCATCACCGAGGGCTTCTACGGCACCGCCTGGACGCACCGGCAGCGGCTGGCGCAGCTCGACTTCATGGGGCGCACCAAGCAGAACCGCTATCTGTACGCCCCCGGGGACGACCTCTACCGGCAGGCCCGCTGGCGTGAGCCCTACCCGGCGGCGCAGCGGGCCCGGTTCCGGGAGCTGGCCGAGCGGGCGCGCAGCAACCACGTCTCGCTGGGCTGGGCGGTGGCCCCGGGCCAGGCGATGTGTTTCGCGTCGGACGACGATGTGCGGGCGCTGACGCGCAAGCTGGACGCGATGTGGGCGCTGGGCTTGCGGGCGTTCCAGCTCCAGTTCCAGGACGTCAGCTACAGCGAGTGGCACTGCGGGGAAGACGCCGACCGGTTCGGCTCCGGCCCCGAGGCGGCGGCGCGGGCGCAGGCCCGGGTGGCGAACGCGGTGGCCCGGCACCTGGCGCAGCGGCACCCCGGTGCGGCGAGTCTGTCCCTGATGCCGACGGAGTACTACGAGGACGGCACGACCGACTACCGGCGGGCGCTGGCGAGTGAGCTGGCCGCGAACGTCGAGGTGGCGTGGACGGGCGTCGGGGTGGTGCCCCGCACCATCACGGGCGGCGAACTGGCCGACGCACGCAAGGCGTTCGGGCATCCGCTGGTCACCATGGACAATTACCCGGTCAACGACTACGCCCCCGACCGCCTCTTCCTCGGCCCGTACCGGGGCCGTGAGCCGGCCGTCGCGACCGGTTCGGCCGCCCTGCTCGCCAACGCGATGCAGCAGCCGGAGGCGTCCCGCATCCCGCTGTTCACCGCCGCCGACTACGCCTGGAACCCGCGCGCCTACCGGCCCGGCGAGTCCTGGCGTGCCGCGATCGCCGACCTCGCGGGCGGGGACCCGCGCCGCGAGCAGGCCCTGGCCGCGCTCGCCGGCAACGACGCCTCGTCGGTCCTGGACGACGGGGAGTCGGCGTATCTGCGCCCGCTGACCGAGGCGTACTGGGCGTCCCGCGCGGCGGGCGCAAACGCAACCGACCACGAGGCCACCCGGCGGCTGCGCGAGGCCTTCACGGTGCTGCGCGAGCTGCCCCGGCGGCTGTCGGGTACCGGCCTCGGCTCCGAGGTCGCCCCCTGGGCGCAGCGGCTGGCTTCGTACGGCGAGGCGGGCACGGCCGCGCTCGGCATGCTGGACGCGCAGCGCGCCGGGGACGCGGCGGCGGCCTGGAGCGCGTACCGCAGGCTCGGCGCGCTGCGGGCCCGGCTGGAGTCGGCGCCGGTCGAGGTCGGCACGGACGTGCTGGACCCCTTCCTGCGGCGGGCGCAGAAGTCGTACGCGGCCTGGTCGGGCATCCATCACGAGCCGCCCCGCAATCCCGGCGACGGCCGCGCCCTGCGCTTGCCGCGGGCGCGGGCGCTGACCGCCGTGACGGCCCTGACGGAGCCGGGCACCGAGGGAGTCGTCGAGGTGCACGTGCCGGGGCGGGGCTGGCGGGAGGCGGGCCGGCTGGACGGGTCCGGGGCGACCGAAGTGCGGCCGGCGGAACGCGCCGACGCCCTGCGGGTCACCGGCCCCGCCCCTTCCCGCGTCCACCACCTCATCCCGTGGTTCGGCGACTCCCCCGCCACCTCCCTCGGCCTGCCCCGCGACCGGGCGGACGTCGAGACCGGCCGGACCGAGCGGCTGACCGCCCGGCTCGGGTCGCTGCGCCCCGCCGACGCCCGCGGCAGGCTCACCGCCGAGGCGCCCGAGGGCGTCCGGGTCAGGGTGCCGAAGGGCGAACTGACCGTGCGGCGCGGCACGACGGTGGAGGTCCCGGTCGAGGTGACCGTGGAGCACGGCGCCCCGATGCGGTCGTACGAGGTCCGGCTGGGGTTCGGGGGAGCGCAGCGCACGCTCACCGTCCGTGCCGTCCCGCCCACCGGCGGCCCCGACCTGGCCCGCTCCGGCACCGCCCGTTCCTCGGGCGACGAGACGCCCGACTTCCCCGCGTCGGCGGCGAACGACGGCGACCCGGAGACCCGCTGGTCCTCGCCGGTGGACGACGGCGCCTGGTGGCAGGTGGAGCTGGCCCGCCCGGCGCGGCTCGGCCGGGTCGCGCTGCACTGGCAGGACGCCCACCCCGCCTCCTACCGCGTCCAGGTCTCCCCGGACGGCCGCCGCTGGCGCACCGCTGCCGCGGTACGGGACGGCCGGGGCGGCCGGGAGAGCGTCCCGATGGACGAACGGGACGTGCGTTTCGTGCGCGTGCAGGGCGACAAGCGGGCGACGCAGTACGGGTATTCGCTGTGGTCGGCGGAGG
The DNA here is from genome assembly GCF_007655005.1 of Streptomyces tibetensis. Classification (GTDB taxonomy): domain Bacteria; phylum Actinomycetota; class Actinomycetes; order Streptomycetales; family Streptomycetaceae; genus Streptomyces; species Streptomyces tibetensis. The sequence goes on along the minus strand of NZ_SZVW01000006.1, from coordinate 336,891 downwards.
CGTACGCGGTCTCGGAGTGAGCCTTCCGGGGTTCGCCGGAGGACTTCTCCCGCCCACTATTCACTCAGTACATGTACTCAGTGCATAATGATCGGCATGAGCACCCGCCACATCCTGCTGGGCCTGCTCGCGACGGGTCCCAGCCATGGCTACGACCTCAAGCGACGCCACGACGAACGGTTCCCGCAGGCCCGCCCGCTGGCCTACGGGCAGGTCTACACGACCCTGCAGCGCCTCGTGCGGGACGGCCTCGCCGAGGTCGACGGCACCGGCTCGGACGGCGGCCCGGAGCGCACGGCGTACCGGACGACCGACGAGGGGACCCACGAACTGGCCCGGTGGGCCGGGGAGATCGCGCCGCCCGCGCCCTTCGTGGCGAACGAGATCTTCGCCAAGGTCGTGGTCGCGATCCTCTCCGGCGGTGACCCGGCCCGGTACCTGAGCGCCCAGCGCGCCGCGCACATGGAGCGGATGCGGGAGCTCACGGCGGTCAAGGCCGCCAGGGGAGCCGATCTCGCGACCGTGCTCTCGGCGGACTACGCCCTCAATCACCTCGACGCCGACCTCCGCTGGATGAACACCACGGCGGCCCGGCTCACCACCCTGACCGCGGAGGTCGACGCAGCATGAGCAGACCCGTGCCCCTTCTCACGGCCGGCGGTCTCACCAAGGCGCACGGCCGGACCCCCGCACTGCGCGGCGCGTCGGTCGTGCTGCACGCCGGCGAGATCCTGGCCGTGACCGGCGCGAGCGGCAGCGGCAAGTCGACGCTGCTGCACTGCCTGGCCGGCATCGTCCGCCCGGACGCCGGCTCGGTGACCTATGACGGCCGGCGGCTCGAGGACCTGCCCGAGAAGCGGCTGAGCGAGCTGCGGCGCACCGAGTTCGGCGTGGTGTTCCAGTTCGGGCAGCTCATCCCCGAGCTGACGGTCCTGGACAACGCCGCCCTGCCGCTGCTGCTGGCGGGCACCGGCCGGGCCGAGGCCCGGGCCCGGGCCGGGGAGTGGCTGGAGCGGTTCGGGGTGCGGGGCCAGGAGAACCTGCGGCCGGGCGAGCTGAGCGGCGGTCAGGCGCAGCGGGCGGCGCTGGCCCGGGCCCTGGTCACCGGGCCGAGGGTGGTCTTCGCCGACGAGCCGACGGGTGCGCTGGACTCCCTGGCCGGCGAGCAGGTCATGACGGCCCTCGTCCACACGGCCCGCGAGTCGGGCACGGCCGTCCTGCTGATCACGCACGACGCCCAGGTGGCCGCGTACGCGGACCGCGAGGTCCAGCTGCGGGACGGGGCCGTGGTCGCGCTGGGGGTGACGGCATGACGTCGCTGAGAGCCGATCTGCGGCTGGCCTGGGACCTCACCCGGGGTTCCGACCGCGGCGAGTGGTGGCGTGTGACCCTCACGGCGTCCGGTGCGGCGCTCGCGACCGGGTTCGCACTGGCCGCCGTCGCTCTGGCCGCGCTGCGCGGCCAGTACAACGTGCCCGTGGCCGCGGGCCTGCTGAACCAGCCCGGCACGCGGTCGGGGGTGATAGCCGGCCTGCTGCTCCTGCTCGTGCCGGTGCTCGGGTTCCTCGGCCAGTGCGCCCGCATCGGGGCGGTGCACCGCGACCGCCGGCTGGCCGGGCTGCGGCTGGCCGGGGCGGCACCCTGGCAGGTGCGGCGGATCGCCGCGCTGGAGACCGGGCTGGCCGGCCTGCTGGGCTCGGCGGTCGCCACCGTCTTCTGCGTACTGCTCCTGCTGCGCCTGTGGGACAAGCCCACGGCCCTGGCCTGGGCGGGGATCGCCTTGGTCGCCGTCGCCGTGCCGCTGCTGGGCGCGGCGGTGAGCGCGCTGGCCCTGCGCCGAGTGGTCGCCTCGCCCCTGGGCTGGGTCCGCAGGGTCGCGCCACGCACCGGACGGGGACCGGGGCTGTTGTTTCTGGCGGGGCTGCTGCTGGTCGGGGTGGTGGCGCTGCTCGCCCTGGCCACCGAGTCCCCGGCCGCGTCCAACCGGCCGGGCAACGGACTGCCGCTGACGGTGGTGGGCGTCGTCCTCGCCGGCGGCGCGGGCGCGGTGTGGCTCTCCGGGGCCATGGCCGAGGTCACCGGTCGGGTCCTGGCGGCCCGGGCCCGTTCGGCGGCGACGCTGATCGCGGCGCAGCGGCTGCGTGCTGACCCCTGGGCGGCCGCCCGCACCCACGCGGCGGTGCTGCTGGTGACGGTCGTCGGGACGGGCTTCCTGGGGATCCGGCAGGTCATGGGCGATGTGGTGCGCACCCAGAGGTTCTCCGAGCGCGCGGACTACTACCTCACCGGCCTCGACCTCACCGGCGCCGCCATCGCCCTCGCCTTCGCGATCGTCCTGTCCGGCCTCGCCGTCGGCACCGCCGAGTCCCTGGCCACCCGCCGCCGCGGTCTGGCCGCGCAGGTCGCCGCCGGGGTGCCGCGCGCGGTGCTCGGCCGGGCCCTGCTGCTGGAGACCGCGCTGCCACTGGCACCGGCGGTGCTGCTCGCGGGCCTGGGCGGGACGGCCATCGGCACCTGGTACGCGTGGCTCGGCCACCACCCGGTCCCCTGGGTGATGGCCCTGGCGCCCTGCGCGGTCTACGCCGCCTGCCTGCTCGCCGCGGCGACCTCGCTGCCACTGCTGGGCCGCACGGCGCGGCCGGGGGAGCTGCGCTACGCATGACGTAGGACGGCCCGGCACCGCACCCAAGAGCGGCCGGCCCCGGGGGAACGGGGGTTTCCCGGGGCCGGACCCATGCCGTGTGCGCCGACACGAAGGCCCGGATGGTCAGGCGGAAATGCCGTCGATCCGGGCCATGGCGTCCTCCGCGCCGTACGGCTGCAAGTACGGCAGCCAGCGCGGGTCCCTGTGGCCGGTCCCGATGATGCGCCAGGCCAGCCCGGACGGCGGAGCGGGTTTGTGGCGCAGCCGCCAGCCGATCTCGAAGAGGTGCCGGTCGGCCTTCACGTGGTTGCAGCGACGGCAGGACGCCACCACGTTGTCCCAGACGTGCTTGCCTCCGCGGCTGCGCGGGATGACGTGGTCGACGCTGGTTGCGACGCCACCGCAGTACATGCACCGGCCCCCGTCGCGGGCGAACAGCGCCCGCCGGGTCAGAGGAACGGGCCCCCGATAGGGAACCCGGACGAATCGCTTGAGCCGGACCACGCTGGGTGCGGGGACTGTGACGGTCGCGCTGTGCAGATAGGCGCCGGACTCCTCGAGGCAGACGGCCTTGTTCTCGAGGACGAGGACGAGCGCGCGGCGGAGCGGTACGACACCTAGCGGCTCGTACGACGCGTTGAGGACCAGGACATGCGGCACGGATGCCTCCTTGGACGCCGGCGGCGCGTGGCTCGCGCCGGGACGATTCGTAGCCAGTCTCCCCTCATGCCTGGTGGAAGCGCCACCATGTCCCCGTAACGGGCTGGGAGTGTTTTCGACCACATCCCATTCATCCCCCGGATCAAGGCCTGTTCAAGCCCAGGTGAGCACGGTCTCTCCTTCACACATCCCGAGGGAGCACACACAATGCCCCGTTAGTGTGGTGGTTCTGCCCCTTCGGTGACCCAGTCGTGACCTTGACCCCCCGAACCACCTCGCCGGGGCAGACCGCTGCACCTGGAGGTACCTGCCGTGTCCCTGTTCTCCGTCCTGTCGGCCGCCGACCCGTCACCGTCGCCGACCCCCTCGGAGACCCCGTCCCCGAGAGTGCCGTCGCTCCAGGACGCCCAGGAGAGCGCGACGAACGCCGCCGGCTGGGTCGAGCAGAACTGGTCGACGTGGCTCGCGATCGGACTGCAAGTCCTGCTGATCGTGGTGATAGCGGTGGTGCTGCGCGTCGCGGTACGCCGGGCGATCACCAAGCTCATAGACCGGATGAGCCGCACCGAGCAGACGGTGGACGGCACGTCCCTGGGCGGCCTGCTGGTCAACCTGGAACGCCGTCGTCAGCGCTCCCAGGCGATCGGCTCGGTGCTGCGCTCGGTCGCGAGCTTCCTGATCGTGGGCACCGCGGCCCTGATGATCCTTTCCGCGTTCAACATCAACCTCGCCCCGCTGCTGGCCTCGGCCGGTGTCGCCGGTGTGGCGATCGGCTTCGGCGCCCGCAACCTGGTCACGGACTTCCTGTCCGGCGTCTTCATGATCCTGGAGGACCAGTACGGCGTCGGCGACACGATCGACGCCGGCGTCGCCTCCGGCGAGGTGATCGAGGTGGGCCTGCGCGTGACCAAGCTGCGCGGCGACGGCGGCGAGATCTGGTACGTCCGCAACGGCGAGGTCAAGCGCATCGGCAACCTCTCCCAGGGCTGGGCCACCGCCAACGTCGACGTCACCGTCCACGCCGGCGAGGACCTGGACAAGGTGAAGACCACCCTGGACGAGGTCGCCGAGAAGATGAGCGCCGAGGAGCCCTGGAACGAACTGCTGTGGGGCCCGATCGAGGTCCTCGGCCTGGACAGCGTGCTGCTGGACTCGATGGTCGTGCGCCTCACGGCCAAGACCATGCCCGGCAAGTCCCTGACCGTGGAGCGCGAGCTGCGCTGGCGCGTGAAACGGGCCTTCGACGCGGCCGGCATCCGGATCGTCGGCGGCGCCACGGCCCCGGCGCAGGAGCAGCCCGCCGACCCGACGGCGGGCATGGCCCCGCCGTCGGCGTACGCGAACGCATCGTCCCCGCAGTCCGCGGCGGCGTCCCCGCTCGCGCCGCCGACGCCGACGAGCACCACGAAGTAGCAGCGCACACCCTTACGCGGAGGGCGGTGCCCGGTTCTGCCGGACACCGCCCTCTCGCATGTCCGGATGACGACGGGCCGTCCCCTATTGACGCCCGCGCGGCACCCGGCCTACCTTCCTCCCATCGATAGGAAACTTTCCTAACAGTGATCGACGGAGCGGCCCCCGATGGACTTCCCCGCCTGATCACTGAGAAGCTGAACAGCCGAAGGGCAGGTGTGGACACGCATGGCAGGAACCGCCGGCACGCCGGGCACCCCGCGCGTCCTGCGCGCCATGAACGACCGGGCCGCCCTGGACCTGCTGCTGGAGCACGGACCGCTGTCCCGCACCCGGATCGGCAAGCTCACCGGCCTGTCCAAACCGACCGCCTCCCAGCTCCTGGCCCGTCTGGAGGCGGCGGGCCTCGTCCTGGCCACCGGCACCACCGAAGGCCGGCCCGGCCCGAGCGCCCAGCTCTACGAGGTCAACCCCGCGGCCGGTCACGCCGCCGGACTCGACGTCACCCCCCAGCGGATCCTCGCCGCGGTCGCCGACATCACCGGCCGCACGATCGGCCGCCACGAGCTGCCCACCCCCGGCAGGCGCACCGGCACCCCGGTCGTCCAGCAGGTCACCGACGCCTTGGACGGCGCGGTGAAGGCGGCCGGTCTCGCCCGGGACGACATCCACCGCCTCGTCATCGGCACCCCCGGCGCCTTCGACCCCACCACGGGCCGGCTGCGCTACGCCTCCCACCTCCCCGGCTGGCACTCCCCCACCCTGCTGGACGAGCTCGCCGCCGCCCTGCCGATGCCGTTCGAGTACGAGAACGACGTCAACCTGGTCGCGCTCGCCGAGCAGCGCCTCGGCGCGGCCCGGGGCCACGCGGACTTCGTGCTGCTGTGGAATCAGGAGGGCCTGGGCGCCGCCCTGGTCCTGGGCGGCCGGCTGCACCGCGGCTGGACCGGTGGCGCCGGCGAGGTCGGCTTCCTGCCGGTGCCGGGCACGCCCCTGGTCCGCCAGGTCACCAAGGCCAACAGCGGCGGCTACCAGGAGCTGGCCGGTGCCCAGGCCGTCCCGCGCCTGGCCCGCGAACTCGGCATCGAGGACGTCCCGCCCGGGCCGTATGCCGAGGCCGCCGCCGAGCTGGTGGCCAGGGCCGCACAGGCCGGCGACGACGCCCACCGGCACCTCCTGCGGACGTACGCGACCCGGCTGGCCACCGGTCTGGCCTCGCTGGTCTCGGTCCTCGACCCCGAGCTCGTCGTGCTGAGCGGCGCCGTCCTCACCTCCGGCGGCGAGCCGCTGCGCGCCCTCGTCCAGGCCGAACTGGAAGAGCTGGCCGCGTCCCGCCCCCGCCTGGTCGTGGGCGACGTCCGTGAACATCCCGTGCTGCGCGGAGCGCTGGAGAGCGCGCTCGCGACCACCCGCGACGAGGTCTTCGACACCTCCCGCTGAAACCGGCTCAGGCCGACCGGCTCAGGCCGAACCACTCACGCCGACCCCACCCCCCTCCCCGGTAATTCCCTTCTTCCCCGTGCCTCAGGGAGCTCTGCCATGCCCGGAACATCCAGAAAAGCGACGTTCGCGCTCGTCGCCTCCGCCTCCATCGCCCTCCTCGCCACGGCCTGTACCGGCCAGTCCGACGCGGGCGCGAGCGACGACGCGTCCAAGGAGACGACCCTCACCTTCTGGCACGCCTGGAGCGCGCCCTCGGAGGTGAAGGCCGTCAAGGACCTGGTCGCCGGATTCGAGAAGACGCACCCCACCATCCACGTCGACGTCGTCGGCAACATGACGGACGACAAGATGAACCAGGCCCTGCGCACCGGAGGCGCCAAGGCCCCGGACGTGATCTCGTCGTTCACCACGAACAGCGTCGGGAAGTTCTGCTCCTCGGGCGCCCTGGTGGACCTCAACCCGTTCTTCGAGAAGTCCGGCGTCGACCCGGAGAAGACCTTCCCGAAGGCGATGAACGAGTACACCCGGTTCGACGGAAACCGTTGCGCGGTCCCGCTGCTGGGTGACGCGTACGGCCTCTACTACAACAAGACGGCGTTCAAGAAGGCCGGCATCACCGCCCCGCCGAAGACCTGGTCGGAGTTCGAGCGGGTCGCGAAGAAGCTGACGATCCCCCAGGGCGACACCTACAAGCAGCTCGGCTTCATGCCGGACTACCACGGCTGGGAGACCACCACCGAGCACTACCTCGGCCAGTTCTCCCCCACGTACTTCGACAAGAACGGCAAGTCGAACGTCGCGAAGGACCCCGCCTTCGCCCAGGCCTTCACGGTGCAGAAGGAACTGGTCGACGAACTCGGCGGCTACCGCAAGCTGGAGACCTACCGCTCCCGGCTCGGCGACGAGTGGGGCCCCAAGCACCCCTTCCACACCGGCCAGGTCGCCATGCAGCTCGACGGCGAGTGGCGCCTGGGCATGGCCCTGGCCACCAAGCCGAAGTTCGACATCGGCGTCGCCCCGCTGCCCGTCCCCGACGACCAGGCCGACCAGTACGGCAAGGGCTACATCACCGGCACCATCGCCGGGATCGCGGCGACCAGCAAGAAGCAGAACGCCGCCTGGGAGCTGGTGAAGTACATCAGCACGAACACGGACGCGGTGGTGAACTTCTCCAACGCCATCCACAACGTGCCCTCGACGCTGGCGGCCCTGAAGTCCCCGAAGCTGGAGTACGACCCGCGCTTCAAGACGTTCCTGGAGATCGCCGCGAATCCGGACTCCACCACGGCCCCCGCCTCCGTCAACGGCGGTGTCTACCTGACCACGATCCAGCAGTTCGGCTACGACTACGAGAGCGGCAAGGCGACCGACCTGAAGAAGGGGCTCCGGGAAACCGCTCGGCAGATCGACACGGACATCGCGCAGGCGAAGTAAGCCATGACCACCTACACGTTGCGGGCGAAACACCGCCGCTCGACCCTGCGCACCCTCGCCTTCCTGTCCCCTTGGCTGATCGGCTTCACGGTCTTCTTCGCCTATCCCCTGCTCTCCACCGTCTACTTCTCCTTCATGCACTACGACGGCTTCAGGCCGCCCGAGTGGAGCGGCACGAAGAACTGGGTGTACGTCTTCGAGCACTACCCCCTCTTCTGGCCCGCCCTGCGCAACACCCTGTGGCTGGTCGTCGTCATGGTCACGCTCCGGGTCGCCTTCGGCCTGGGCGTGGGCCTGCTGATCACCAAGGTCAAAACGGCCACGGGTGTCTTCCGCACCCTCTTCTACCTGCCGTACCTGGCCCCGCCCGTGGCGGCCACGATGGCCTTCGCGTTCCTCCTCAACCCCGGCACCGGCCCGGTCAACTCGATCCTGGAGAAGATCGGGCTCCCCACTCCCGGCTGGTTCAACGACCCCACCTGGTCCAAGCCGGCCCTGACCCTGCTGGCCCTGTGGGGCATCGGCGACCTGATGGTCATCTTCATGGCCGCCCTGCTCGACGTGCCGAAGGAGCAGTACGAGGCGGCGGAACTGGACGGCGCGAGCCCCTGGCAGCGCTTCCGCTACGTCACGCTCCCGAACATCTCGCCGATCGTCATGTTCGCGGTCGTCACGGGCGTGATCCAGACGATGCAGTACTACACCCAGCCGCTGATCGCCGGAAAGGTCGCCTCGGGTGTGATCCAGGGTGCGGGAACGCAGTTCGAGCCCGGCTATCCCGACAAGTCGACCCTCACCCTCCCCCAGCTCGTCTACAACCTGGGCTTCCAGCGCTTCGACTACGGCTCGGCCTGCGTGGTCGCCCTGGTCCTCTTCGCCCTCTCCATGGCCTTCACGGCCCTTCTGATGCGCCGCAGGGGCGGCCTGATCCAGGCAGGTGAACGATGACGCAGGTACTCGACAGGCCCCTGGAGCTGAAGACGCCCCCGTCGCCGGCGGAGCGCACGGCCCACCGCAGGGCGCTGCTGGAGTGGATCGCGGTCCACTCCCTCGGCGTCGCGGCGGCCCTCTTCTTCACGCTCCCCTTCGTGTTCGTCTTCCTCACCTCCCTCATGAGCGACAGCCAGGCGCTCAGCCGCGACCTGATCCCGCACACCTGGGAGTGGGGCAACTACGCCAAGGTCTTCGACACCCCCGGCTTCCTGACCTGGTGGAAGAACACCCTGATCTACGCGGGCCTGGGCACGGTCCTCACGGTCGTCTCCTCGATCCCCGTGGCCTACGCCCTGGCCAAGTTCCGCTTCCGGGGCCGCAATCTGGCCCTGATGCTGGTCATCTCGATGATGATGCTGCCGCCGCAGGTGATCGTCATCCCGATGTACCTGTTCTGGGCGAAGCAGCTGGACCTGTCCGGCTCGCTCTGGCCGCTGATCATCCCCATGGCGTTCGGCGACGCGTTCTCCATCTTCCTGCTGCGCCAGTTCCTCACCACGATCCCCGACGAGTACCTGGACGCGGCGAGGGTCGACGGCTGCGGAGACCTGCGCACCCTCCTCAGGGTCGTTCTCCCGATGGCCAGACCGGGCATAGCCGCAGTGGCGCTCTTCCAGTTCTTCTACGCGTGGAACGACTACTTCGGCCCCCAGATCTACGCCTCGGAGAACCCGGGCGCCTGGACGCTCTCCTACGGCCTGGAGTCGTTCAAGGGCGCCCACCACACCGACTGGAACCTCACCATGGCCGCCACCGTGCTGGTCATGGCCCCCGTGATCCTCGTGTTCTTCTTCGCGCAGAAGGCGTTCGTCGAGGGTGTCACGCTCACTGGAGTAAAGGGTTAGACACACATGCAGCATCTCCCCGGGGGACAACCCCCGGACCCCCGGCCGATGGTCGTCGTCCCGGTCACCTGGAAGCGAGGTACCCCTCAGTGAAACTCACCGTGGTCGGCGGAGGCTCGACCTACACGCCCGAACTCGTGGACGGCTTCGCCCGCCTGAGGGACACCCTGCCCATCGAGGAACTGGTCCTCATGGACCCCGCGCAGGACCGTCTCGACCTCGTCGGCGGCCTGGCCCGCCGCATCTTCACCCGCCAGGACCACGCGGGCCGCATCACCACGACGAACGACCTCGACGAGGCGGTGGACGGTGCGGACGCGGTCCTCCTCCAACTCCGCGTCGGCGGCCAGGCGGCCCGTCAGCAGGACGAGACCTGGCCCCTGGAGTGCGGCTGCGTGGGCCAGGAGACCACCGGCGCCGGCGGCCTGGCGAAGGCCCTGCGCACGGTCCCGGTCGTCCTGGACATCGCGGACCGCGTCCGCCGCACCAACCCCCAGGCCTGGATCATCGACTTCACGAACCCGGTGGGCATCGTGACCCGCGCCCTGCTCCGGGCGGGCCACAAGGCGGTGGGCCTGTGCAACGTGGCCATCGGCCTCCAGCGCAAGTTCGCGGCCCTGCTGTCCACGGAGCCTTCCGGGATCCACCTGGACCACGTGGGCCTGAACCACCTCACCTGGGAGACGGCCGTACGTCTCGGCGGCCCGGAGGGCGAGGACGTCCTGCCGAAACTGCTGGGCGAGCACGGCGACACGATCGCGGCCGACCTCCGCCTGCCCCGCCCCCTGCTCGACACGCTGGGCGTGATCCCCTCCTACTACCTGCGCTACTACTACGCGCACGACGAGGTGGTCGGGGAACTCCGGACGAAGCCGTCCCGGGCGGCCGAAGTCGCGGATATGGAACGCCGGTTGCTCGCGATGTACGCCGACCCGGCCCTGGACGAGAAGCCGGAGCTGCTCGCCGAGCGGGGCGGGGCCTTCTACTCGGAGGCGGCGGTGGACCTGGCGGCGGCCCTGCTGGGCGGCGGCGGTTCGCCGTACCAGGTGGTGAACACGTACAACCGGGGCACGCTCCCCTTCCTCCCCGACGACGCCGTGATCGAGGTGCAGGCGGCGGTGGGAGCCAAAGGCGCCTCCCCCCTCCCCGTCCAGCCCGTGAACCCGCTCCACGCGGGCCTGATGGCCCATGTCACCGCCTACGAGGACCTCGCCCTCCAGGCCGCCCTGCACGGCGGCAGGAACCGCGTCTTCCGCGCCCTCCTCTCCCACCCCCTCATCGGCCAGTACGCGTACGCCGAGACGCTCACCGACCGGCTGATCGCACACAACCGGGAGCACCTCGCGTGGGCCTGACCGCACGAGTCCTCGCCATCGACGCGGGCAACAGCAAGACGGACGTCGCGATCGTCACGGCGGACGGGGACGTCCTCGCCACGGCACGCGGAGGCGGCTTCCGTCCCCCGGCCGTCGGCGTCGACACGGCGATGGACGCCCTGGCCGAAACGGTGACGAGGGCGCTCACCACCGCCGGACTCACCTCCGTCACCCACGTCTCGGCATGCCTGGCGAACGCCGACTTCCCCGTGGAGGAGGACCGGTTGGCCACGGCCCTGCGGGCACGCGCCTGGGGCACGACGGTGACGGTCCGCAACGACACCTTCGCGATCCTGCGGGCCGGTGTCACCGAACCCCGGGGCGTGGCGGTCGTCTGCGGCGCCGGCATCAACTGCGTGGGCATGCGCCCCGACGGCCGCACCGCCCGCTTCCCGGCACTGGGCAGGGTCTCGGGCGACTGGGGCGGCGGCTGGGGCCTGTCCGAGGAGGCCCTCTGGCACGCCTCCCGGGCGGAGGACGGCCGCGGCGCCCCCACCGCCCTGTCCCACACCCTCCCCGCCCACTTCGGCCTGCCTTCGGTGTACACCCTCGTCGAAGCGCTCCACCTGGAGCGCATCCCGACGCTCCGGCGTCACGAACTGACCCCGGTCCTCTTCGCCACGGCCGCCGACGGAGATCCGATCGCCCGGACGATCATCGAGCGCCAGGCCGAGGAAGTGGTCTCCATGGCGGTCGTGGCCCTGACCCGCCTGGACCTCCTGCACGAGCCGACACCGGTCCTCCTGGGCGGCGGCGTCCTGGCGGCCCGGCACGCCCGACTGAACACCCACATCGAGCACTTGCTCACCGACCGCGCCCCCAAGGCGGTCCCGCAGGTGGTGACGGCGAGCCCGGTCCTCGGCGCGGCACTGCTGGGACTGGACGAGGTCGGGCCGAAGGAGGGAGCGCAGGACAGACTGCGGTCGTACTACGACGCCTAGCACCGCGGCAACCACCACGCACCCGCCGTCGTACGCAGGGGGACGGGCCGCCGCAGGCACTCCCACCACCTCACACCACCCCACGGGAACCGAACCGACCCCTCGTACGTGTTCCTGGACAAGGGGTGGTGCGAGGGGGCGCGCTCCACGCTGCGATCCGATCAAGATCGGGGCAAGGCCGGTGCGGATGTCGGTCCCGGCAGCGATACTTGCGGCGACGGATGACCATGGGGGAGGTCACAGTGACGCACACGCCGAAGAGCAGCCCGCCACCACCGGGCACGGCCCTGCCCGTGCTGCCGGCGGTCCCGGCACAGGCAGCGCCCCCCGCCCGGCCATCCGAAAAACCTCTCGCGCCCCCGGCACCCTCAACAGGCCCCCGCCGCACCGCGTTCGCCGAGGGCCTCGACCAGCTCCGCTCCGCCGCCACCACCGAGCCCGGCCGCCTGCGCATCATCGGCGCCCTGCTGGCCCTGCTCGTCATCGCCTTCGGCGCCGTCACCGCCTGGCAGATGACCGACCGCGCGGCCGCCGCCGACGACGTCCTCACCCGCAGCCAGCCCCTCAGCTCGGACGCCGCCGACATCTACCGCTCCCTCGCGGACGCCAACACCGCGGCCTCCAGCGGCTTCCTCGCCGGCGGCCAGGAATCGGCCGCCACCCGCGACCGCTACGAGCGGGACATCCGCACGGCCGCGGAGAAGCTCGTCAACGCCGCCGCGAATGCCGACCCGGACTCCCCCTCCACGGCGACGATCGCCGAACTCAACCGACTCCTCCCGCAGTACAAGGGCCTGGTGGAGCGCGCCCGTACGTACAACCGGCAGGGCTTCCCCGTCGGCGGCGCCTACCTCCGCTACGCCAACGAGAAGATGCAGGAGCAGATGCTCCCGGCGGCGGAGGACCTCTACAAGAAGGAGAACCAGCGCCTCAGGGCGGACTACGCGGCCGCCACGCCCTACCCCTGGGCGGCCATCGCCCTCGGCGTCGCCGCACTGGCGGCCCTCGCCTGGGCCCAGCACCGCAACTACCGGCGGACGAACAGGGTCCTGAACCACGGCCTGGTGGCCGCCACCGCCACCGCCACGGTCGTCCTCCTCTGGCTGGTCGTCGGCCACACCCTCGCCCGCGCGGGCCTGGACGACTCCTTCGACCACGGCGTCCGCTCCCTGAACGTGCTGCACGACGCGCGCATCGCCTCCCTCAAGGCCCGGGGCAATGAGAACCTCACCCTGGTGGCCCGCGGCGCGGAGACGAAGAAGGTGGGCGAAAGGACGTACGACGCCTACGACTACGACTTCGGCACGGACATCAAGGACCTGGCCGGGTATCTGGCGGCAGCCGAGAAGCTCGCCGACGACGACTCGGGCGAGCGCCCCGTCACCGCCGCCATGGGCAACATGCGGGAGTGGAAGAAGCGCCACGCCGCGGCCCGCGAGCAGGACGAGAACGGCAACTACCAGCAGGCGCTGGACCGGGTCATCGGCACCAAGGACCCGACCGGCGAGTGCTTCGACAGCGTCGACGAGAACCTGCGCACGGCACTCGCGCACGAGGAGACGGAGTTCAAGCGCGCGGCGGGCGACGGCCGCGACGCGCTGACGGGCATGCCGGCCGGTGTGGCCGTGCTGGCGGTGCTGGGCGCGGCGGGCGCGGTCGTGGGCATCGGCCGCAGGCTGTCGGAGTACCGGTGAACGGGCCAGGGGCGAAGGGAGGAACGACCGTGCGAGACACGCTCAGGGGCTGGGGCGGAGTGACCGCGATGGCAGTCGTCTGCGCCCTGGTGGCGCTGGTGGCCCTCTGCCTGCCGCTCACCACGACCACGAAGACCGCCCAGAACACCACCGCGACCACCCGTACCGCCGAGACCAAGGCGGAGGGCGACTGCGAGGCCCCCGAGAAGCAGACCCTCTCCCCTTCCTCCGCCGACGGCGACACCATCCGGAAGATCAAGGACCGCGAGGGCGGGAAGCGCAAGCTGATCGTCGGCGTCGACCAGAACAGCTACCGGTGGGGCTACCGCAACCCCAACAGCGGCAAGACCGCGGAGCTCGAGGGCTTCGACATCGACCTGGTCCACCGCATCGCCGAGGACATCCTCGGCGACCCGGACGCCGTCCAGTTCAAGGCGATCCCCACCAACCAGCGCATCCCGGCGATCCAGGACGGCAGCGTGGACATGGTCGTCCGCACCATGACGATCAACTGCGACCGCATCGCCGACGTGGCCTTCTCCGCGCCCTACTTCAAGACGGGCCAGCAGGTCCTGGCCCCGAAGTCCTCGCGCGTCAAGGGCTACGACGGCACTCTCGCGGGCCGCAAGGTCTGCACCGCGGCCGGCTCCACGGCGTACTCCAAGCTGGAGGCGGACCAGAAGGCCGGCGAACTGCCCGCCGACACCGACATATCGATCACGGTCCCGAACCAACTCGACTGTCTGGTGCGGCTCCAGCTCGGCGAGGTCGACGCCGTCGTCACCGACGGCGCGCTCGCGGCGAGCCAGGCGGCACAGGATCCGACGGTCGAGCTCAAGGGCGACGCCTTCACTGCCGAGTACTACGGCGTGGCGATGAAGAAGGACGCGGACGATCTGGTACGCCGGGTCAACCAGATCCTGGTCGACTACCGCAAGGACACCGCGAACGGCTGGCAGGCGTCGTACGACCGATGGCTGTCGGCGACTTTGGGCAAGGATGCGAAGAAGTCGGAACCACCGGCACCGCAGTACCTCCGCACGAGCTGACGACCGGCGCACAGCCGGACCACGACCGAGAACGCCCCGACGGGCACTACCGCAGCGAGAGGTGATCGATGGGCGCCACGGGACCCACCGGGCCGGTGATGGACCGGGACGAGGTGGACCGTGCGCTGGCGCGGCTCGGCGCGGAGCACGAGGCGATCGAGACCTCGCTCCTCGCCCTGCAGGACCACGCGGGCCGCAGACTCCTGGAGGGCGCCCAGCTCACCGGCGTCACCCAGGAGCGCTGGACGTCGACGGAGGCGTCGATCACGCTGCTGTGGACCTACTTCGACGCGTACACCGACGCGCTGCGCTCCGCCCGCGACATCCGGGCCCGCCGCCGCTGGTCCAGCCGCGAGGACCTGGTGGAGCTGACGGAGCTCCTGAACGGCGACTCGGTCACCGTGGCGGGCAGCGCCACGGCCACGGCCAACGCCCCGACGCTGCACTCCGGTCCGACCAAACTCAGCGAACGCCACTCGCTCGCCACCCTCGTCGACCGGATGAACGAGCTGTACGCGACGAGCCTGGACATGGTGGTCGCCGCGGACGCGGTCTGGTCGGCGCTGCCGGCCCGGATAGACCTGCTCGCGGCCGAACTCCAGCGCACCCGCCGGCTCGCCCACTCGGTCGGTGTGCGCCCCAGTGAGCACCCGGCCGGTGACGACCTGGAGCGCATCACGCGGGTACTGACCAAGCTGCGCGAGCAGGTGGTCTCGGACCCGCTGGCGTTCTGGCTGGCCGCGGAGGGCAGTTCGGCGCCGGGCGGCGGCAGACCGGACACGACGGTGTACGACCGCGAGGCCCGCGCCCTGGAGGACGTACGCCGCGAGATCGACGCCGTGCTGACGGTTCGCCAGGACGCGGAGAAGCGGATCGTGCGGCTGCGGGACATCCTCAGCCGCGCGGACCGCACGCTCGCCGAGGCGCGCACGGCACGCGGCGAGGTCCTCGCGAAGATCGCGGCGACGGAGGTGCCGGTGGTCAGCGGGCCGCCGACCGTGCTGCAGGAGCAGCTGGCTGCGGCGGCCGAGTACCGCAGGCAGGCGCAGTGGCACCGGTTGTCCCCGCTGCTGGAGTCGCTGGAGCAGAAGGCCGAGGACGAACTGCTGCGCGCCCGTGAGTCGTTGGGAGCGGTCACCGCGCCGCTGGCGGTCCGTGCCGAGCTGCGCGGCCGTCTCGACGCGTACAAGGCGAAAGTCGCGCGGCACGGCTTCGCCGAGGACGCACTGCTGGTGGAGCGGTACGAGAAGGCGCGCCGCATGCTGTGGAGCGCTCCCTGCGACCTGCGCGCCGCCGAGCAGGCGGTGCTGCGCTTCCAGCACGCGGCGGCGGAACTGCTCGGCGGCCCGCGGCTGCCGGGGCAGGGCGTGCCGGAGGACGACCGGAGGGGGCCGGGCGCATGAGCGACGAGGGGGAGTCCATGAGTCAGCCGCAGGAGCCGGCCGGCGCACTGCCACGCACCTGTCAGCGCCCGGGTTGCGAGGGCACGTACGAGGACGTGGGCGGCGGTGAGTTGTACTGCGACACCTGCGGTCTGGCCCCGGTCGTCGCGGCTGGGGGCTCCTCCTCGGGGGCAGGCATGGTCGGTTCGCCTCCCACCGCCATCACCGCCGGGGGCAGGGGCGGCTCCCGCGGCTCCGCGGGCAGCGGCAGTTCCCGCGCCAGTGGCCGCAGTTCGCGGACGTCGTCCCAGTCGTCGAAGTCCCGTCGCTCGGTGTCGGGGCGCCTGTCGCGGTCGCTGTCGGGCACGTCGACGGGCCGCTCGGTGTCGGTGCGCAGCTCCGGCTCGGCCTCCGGTTCCGGGTCCCGGGGCCGACTGGGCGCCGGTCTGGTGCAGGTTCCGCCGATCCCGCGGCCCGACCCGCGCGAGATGGTCCTGGACAACCCCGAGGTGCCCGAGCGGAAGCGGTTCTGCTCGCGCTCCGACTGCGGCGCCCAGGTGGGCCGGGCACGCGGCGACCGGCCGGGCCGTACGGAGGGCTTCTGCACCAAGTGCGGGCACCCGTACTCGTTCGTGCCGAAGCTGAAGGCCCTGGACGTGGTGCACGGCCAGTACGAGGTGGTCGGCTGCCTGGCGCACGGCGGGCTCGGCTGGATCTACCTCGCCGTCGACCGGGCGGTGTCCGACCGGTGGGTGGTCCTGAAGGGCCTGCTGGACACGGGCGACCAGGACGCGATGGCCGCGGCGATCTCCGAGCGGCGCTTCCTCGCGGAGATCGAGCACGCCAACATCGTGCGGATCTACAACTTCGTGGAGCACCTGGACCAGCGCACGGGTTCGCTCGACGGCTACATCGTGATGGAGTACGTCGGCGGCAAGTCGCTCAAGGAGATCGCCAACGCCCGCCGCACCCCGCAGGGCAGGCGCGACCCGCTGCCGGTGGAGCAGGCCTGCGCGTACGGCATCGAGGCGCTGGAGGCGCTCGGGCACCTGCACAGCCGGAACCTGCTGTACTGCGACTTCAAGGTCGACAACGCCATCCAGACCGAGGACCAGCTCAAGCTGATCGACATGGGCGCGGTGCGCAGGATGGACGACGAGGAGTCGGCCATCTACGGCACGGTCGGCTACCAGGCCCCGGAGGTGGCCGAGGCGGGCCCGTCGGTGGCGAGCGACCTCTACACCGTCGCCCGCACCCTCGCGGTCATGACCTTCGACTTCCAGGGCTACACGAACGTCTACGCCGACTCCCTGCCCGACCCGGACCACATCGAGGTGTTCCGGCAGTACGAGTCGTTCTACCGACTCCTGGTCCGTGCCACGGACCCCGACCCGGCCCGCCGGTTCGCCTCCGCGCAGGAGATGACCGAGCAGCTGACGGGCGTCCTGCGGGAGGTCGTCTCCCTCCAGACGGGCCGCGCCCGCCCTGCCCTGTCCACGCTGTTCGGTCCGGAACTGCGGGTGCCGGACACGGAGTTGTTCCCGAGGCTGGACGGCGAGGTGTCCCGCCTGGGGGCCCGGGTGCTGCGGGCCCGGGCCCGTGCCGGCGCTCCCGCCGCCTTGCCCGATCCGCAGCGGCCCGGGCCCGCGCACAGTCTCGTCAAGCCCGTCGACACCCCCGCCGCCGCGTTCGCCCTGCCCGTCCCGCGGGTCGACCCGACCGACCCCAACGCCGGTTTCCTGGCCGGTCTGATGACCTCGGCGCCGGGCGAGCTGCTCGGCGCCCTGGCGGCCGCCCCCGCCCCGTCGATCGAGACGCGGCTGAGGCAGATCAGGGCCTGGCTGGAGACCGGCGATCCGGCCGCCGCGGTGCAGGCGCTGGTCTCGCTGGAGGGTGAGCGGCCCGACGACTGGCGGGTGGTCTGGTACCGGGGCCTGGCCGCCCTGGTGACAGGCGACGACGAGGGAGCCGCCCTCGCCTTCGACGCGATCTACGACGCCTTCCCGGGCGAGATCGCGCCCAAGCTGGCGCTGGGCCTGTGCGCGGAGGTGCTGGGCCAGCTCGACAACGCCGCCGAGTACTACCGGCTGGTGTGGTCGACCGACCCGAGCTATGTGAGCGCCGCGTTCGGCCTGGCGCGCGTGCAGCTGGCGACCGGGGACCGGCATGGCGCCGTACGCACGCTGGAGTCGGTACCGGAGTCCTCCATCCACTACACGGCAGCGCGGGTCGCGGCCGTGCGGGCGCGGCTGCGGCAGCGCACGGCGACCGCCGCCGACGCGGCGTTCCTGGGGGATCTGACGGCGGCCGCCGCGCAGGTCGAGGCGCTGGAGGCGTACGGTCTGGATCCGGCGCGGCGGGAGCAGTTGTCGGCCGAAGTCCTCGGTTGCGCGCTGGACTGGGTACTCTCCGGGGGCCAGGGTTCCGCCCCTCCCGCCGCCGGGGGACGGACGCTGCTCGGTAGCGGCCTGGACGAGCGGGGCCTGCGTTTCGGTCTGGAACGCTCGTACCGCACGCTGGCCCGGCTGGCGCGGGGCGGCGAGGAGAGGATCGACCTGGTGGAACGTGCCAATCGTTACCGCCCCCGGACGTGGGTGTAGTTGATGTCGCAGATGCCCCAGTTGTCCGCCTGCCCGAGTTGCGAGGAACCCCTCGAGTCGGGTGACCGTTTCTGCGGCGCGTGCGGATACGACCTGTCCGCCGTGCCGGAACGGCCGCAGGACAACCCGACCATCACCATGAACGGCTCGGTGCCCGCGCAGGGCGCTCCGGCCGGTGAGTATCCCGAGCCGCCGTCGGCGCCCCCCGCCGACACGGCCTGGCCCGCGCCCGGGCCGGACGGCGCGGGTGCCCCGGACGCGGTGCACCTGCCGACGGACCTCCCGGGCACGGACTCGGGCGGCTCCGTCCTGCCACCGGAGACACCCCCGCCGCCGAGCGCCCCGCCGGCCGAAGCCGAGGGCGTGCGGTTCGACCGGCCGCCGCAGCCCGACGGGTCTGCCGCGTCGCCGGAGATCTACCAGACACAGCCCGACGGGTCTGCCGCGTCGCCGGAGATCTACCAGACACAGCCCGACGAGTACCTCCTCCAGGCACCGGACCCACGGGTGTCCGCCGAGTCGGCGGCCCAGGCCGCGGGCACCGGCGGCAAGGTCTGCGTCGCCTGCCGGGCCGGCCGCGTGGACGACGACGGCTACTGCGAGAACTGCGGCCACGCCCAGCCGCGCGAACGGGACCACATGGAGCAGGAGTCCGGCCCGGTGGCCGCGGTCAGCGACCGCGGCCTGCGCCACCACCGCAACGAGGACGCGTTCGCCATCGGCACCACCGCGCTGCCCGACGGCTCCCCCGCCTCCGTCGCGATCGTCTGCGACGGCGTCTCCTCGGCGACCCGCCCCGACGACGCCTCCGCGGCGGCGTCCCGGGCGGCGGGCGAGACGTTGCTGGCGGCCCTGCCGCGCGGCACGCACCCGCAGCAGGCGATGCACGACGCGATCCTCGCCGCCTCGCGTGCCGTCAACTCGCTCGCCGCGGAGCCCGCCACGGCCCTCGAGCAGGCACCTCACCAGAACGCCCCCGCCTGCACCATCGTCGGCGCCGTGGTGACGTCCGGCCTGCTGATCGTCGGCTGGGTCGGCGACAGCCGCGCCTACTGGGTCCCGGTGGACCGCAGCGCTCCCCCGGCCCGGCTCACCGAGGACGACTCCTGGGCCGCCCAGATGGTCGCCGCGGGCCTGATGAGCGAGGCCGAGGCCTACGCCGACGAACGCGCCCACGCGATCACCGGCTGGCTCGGCGCGGACGCCTACGAACTGGAACCGCACACCGCCGCGTTCAAGCCGGACCGGCCCGGCGTTGTGGTGGTCTGCACCGACGGCCTGTGGAACTACGCGGAGGCGGCCGAGGAGATGGCCCGGGTCGTCCCGCTCGACGCGGCCACGCATCCGCTGCACAGCGCCCGGGTGCTCCTCGGCCACGCCCTGGACGGCGGGGGCCACGACAACGTAACAGTGGCGCTCGTGCCGTTCCCGGCCGTGCCCCAGGGGGCAGGATCGGCCTGAGGCCACGTACGGGGACGCCTCGGCGGACCGGAGGGGACCGGTCCGCCTACCGTCATCACCCCGCCGCGGCGGGGGCTTTGGAGGGGGATCGAAGCAGGCATGGCCAATTTCTCGAAGTCGAACGCGCCCCAGTTCTCGGTGGACGTCTACCAGAACGAGTACCTGCCGGAGGGCGCCGGCGAGGTCAACGCCATCGTCACGGTGACGGCGACGGGCGGCGGCACGATCGGCAGCGCGGTCGCGGCGCCCCACCTCTACTCGCCCGGCCAGGGCCCGTCCGCAGCCGTGGCGATCATGGTCGACTGCTCGGGGTCGATGGACTACCCGCCGACCAAGATGCGCAACGCCCGCGACGCCACGGCCGCGGCGATCGACACCCTGCGCGACGGCGTGCACTTCGCCGTGATCGGCGGGACGCACGTGGCGAAGGAGGTCTACCCGGGCGGCGGCCGTGTCGCGGTCGCCGACGCCACCACCCGCGGACAGGCCAAGCAGGCGCTGCGCTCGCTGAGCGCGGGCGGCGGCACGGCCATCGGCACCTGGCTGAAACTGGCCGACCGCCTGCTGTCGTCCGCGGACGTCGCGATCCGGCACGGCATCCTGCTCACCGACGGCCGCAACGAACACGAGTCGCCGCAGGACCTGAAGGCCGCGCTCGACGCGTGCGCCGGGCGCTTCACGTGTGACGCGCGCGGCGTGGGCACCGACTGGGAAGTGAAAGAAGTCACAGGGATCGCCTCCGCCCTGCTCGGCACCGCCGACATCGTCGCCGATCCGGCCGAACTCGCCGCGGACTTCACGCGGATGATGGAGACGGCGATGGGCAAGGAGGTCGCGGACGTCTCGCTACGGCTGTGGACCCCCGTCGACACGACCGTGAAGTACGTCAAGCAGGTCGCGCCGACGGTCGAGGACCTGACCGGCCGGCGCACCGAGGCGAGTCCGCGCGCCGGCGACTACCCCCTTGGTTCCTGGGGAGACGAGTCGCGTGACTACCACGTCTGCATCGAGGTCCCGGTCGCGAACCTCGGGCAGGAGATGCTGGCGGGCCGGATCTCACTGGTCATCCCGCAGCCCGACGGCAGCGCCCAGAACCTCGGCGCACAGGGCCTCGTGCGGGCCGTGTGGACGGACGACATGGTCGCCTCGACGTCGATCAACCCTCAGGTCGCCCACTACACCGGGCAGGCCGAACTGGCACAAGTCATCCAACAGGGCCTGGATCTTCGCAAGTCGGGCGATATGGATGGCGCAACGGCCAAACTGGGCCGGGCCGTTCAGCTCGCGAGTGTCTCGGGGAACGCGGATACTGCGAAACTGCTTGCGAAGGTGGTGGACGTGGTCGATGCCGCGACCGGTACTGTGCGACTGAAGGCGAAGGTCGCGGAGGCTGACGAGATGACGCTCGAAACCCGTTCCACCAAGACCGTTCGCGTCAAGAAGTGACCTAGAAGAGATCGAAGGAGGGACGCGCCGACATGCCGACCTGCCCGAACGGACACCAGTCGGGTTCCGACGACTGGTGCGAGGTCTGCGGTCACCGCATGGCGGGTGCCGTGCCTCCGCCTCCTCCCCCGCCGCCCCCGCCCGGCGGCTACGGCTTCCCGCCCCCCGCCGGACCGGGTGGCCCCGGCGGCCCTCCCGGCGGTCCCGGTGGCCAGCCCGGTGGGCGCCCGCCGCACCTGTCCGCCGTACCGAACGCCGAGCCGGAGCTCTGCCCGCAGTGCCGCACGCCCCGTGAGGGCGGCGCCCCGTTCTGCGAGGAGTGCCGGTGGAACTTCCTGACGAACACGGCGACGTCGTACACCCCCGCGGCCCCGCCGCCCGGTCCGGGCGTGCGTTTCCAGCCTCCGGGCCAGCAGGGCGGCCCGCCCCCCGGCCCGTCGTACGGCGGTGGTGACTCCTACGAGTACCAGGGCTCCCGTCCGTCCCAGGTGAACCGCCCGGCCGAGCCGATCCCGCCGTTCGGCGGCGACCCGTCCGGCCGCCCCGGCCCGGGTGGGCCCGGCGGGCCCGGCGGCCCCCAGGGCCATGGCTACGGCTACCCCCAGCCCGGCGCTGCCCCGCCCCCGCCCGGACCCGGCGGTCCTGGCGGACCCGGTGGCTTCGGCGGCCCTCCCGGCCCGGGTGGTCCTGGCGGCTTCGGTGCCGACCCCTCGCGGCCGGTCCCGCCCCCGCCCGGACCCGGTGGTCCGGGTGGTCCGGGTGGTCCCGGTGGTCCGGGTGGTCCCGGTGGTCCCGGTGCTCCGCAGGCGTTCCACCAGTCCGGCCCGCCGGCCCCGCCCGGATTCCCGCAGGAGACCCAGCGGCCCCCGCAGCAGGGCGGTCCGTCCTTCGGCGGCGGTGACGACGACTGGGTGATCTCCCCGCCGACGTCCGGCCCGGGCGGCCAGGGCGGTCCCGGCGGCCCCGGTCAGGGCGGCTACGGCTACCCGCAGCCCGGCGCGACCCAGGCCCCGCCCGGTCCCGGCGGCTTCCCGCAGCAGCCCCAGGCGCCGCAGGGACCCGCGACGTGGACGGCGACCATCGGCCCGGACCGCGACTACTTCATGGCGATGATGCAGCGCTCCGGCCCCGAGGCCGCGGGCCTGAACCTGCCCGCGTACTCGCCGGAGCAGCAGCGCACGCTCACCGGCAACCAGCTCACGATCGGCCGCCGCCGGCATTCCACCGGCGACACCCCGGACATCGACCTGTCGACGCCGCCGGAGGACCCGGGCGTCTCGCACCAGCACGCGGTGCTGGTCCAGCAGCCTGACGGCAGTTGGGCGGTCGTCGACCAGAACTCGACGAACGGCACGACGGTCAACGGCTCGGAGGAACCGATCCAGCCCTTCGTCCCCGTACCGCTCCAGGACGGCGACCGAGTGCACGTGGGCGCCTGGACGACGATCACGATCCGCCGCGGCTGAGACACCGCGGACGATCACGATCCGCCGCGGTCGAGACGCCGCGGACGATCACGTTCCGCCGCGGCTGAGACGCCGCGGCGGAAGGTCCTTCACGACGGGAGGGGCCAGGCGTACGGCCCCTCCGGGTCGTCCAGCCAGGCCCACTCCGTCTCCTCGCCGACGGTGATGCCGTAGCGCTCGCGCTGCGGCCTGCCCTCCTGTTCCCACAGCGCGTGGGCCTCCTGCGGGTCCAGGCCGCCGCGGGTCAGGGCCAGCAGGAACCGGAACAGGTCGTCCTCCCGCGCCCGGTGCGGCACCCCGCCCAGCTGGACCGGCTCGCCCCCGGGCCGGCCTGCGCCGCGCAGCGGCACGAAGTAGGCGGGCGTGTGCAGGAAACGTCCCTCGGCGTGCCCCGCGCCGGTCACCGTGAGCATGATCAGGCCGGTGGCGAGCGGCATGAGGATCCGGCCGCCGGGACGGCTCTGGCTTACCCAGGCACGTGGGACACCGCTCAGGGCGCAGGTGGCGATGATCCGGTCGAACGGCGCGCGCTCGGGCACGCCCCGGGCGCCGTCGCCGGTGACGACCGCCGGGTGGTACCCGGCCGCGGCCAGGTGCCGACGGGCCGACTCGGTGATCTCCGGGTCGAGGTCGACGGTCGTGACCTTGTCGTCGCCCAGCCGGTGGGCCAGCAGCGCCGCGTTGTAGCCGGTGCCGGCGCCGATCTCCAGAACCGTGTGACCGTCCTCCACCTCCAGCGCGGCGAGCATGTCCGCCATCAGGGACGGCTGGCTGCTGGAGGAGAGCAGCTCACCGTCGCGCAGCCGGGTGGCCAGCGGGGTGTCCTCGTAGGCGCCGCGCAGCCACCGCTCCCGCGCCCCGGGGTCGGCGCTCTCGCCCCAGCGGCGTTCGTAGCCGCGGGCGACACCGACGTAGTAGTACGGCACGAAGAGGTGCCGCGGGACCGCCGCGAAGGCCTCCCGCCAGCCCGGGTCGGCCGCCCAGGCCCCGCTCGCCTCGATCCGGTCCACCAGCGCCGCCCGCGCGGCGGCGGCGAGAGCGTCGAGTTCACTGCCGGGTGCGTAGCCGCCCATGTCTCCACAGTAGGGGCAGGGTCCTGACAACAGCGGCAGGGTCCTGAAGGTAAGGGCAGGGTCCTAGGTCTTGAGTCCTATGCCGGGGCGTCTGAGACCATGGATCGCGTGAATGAGATTCGGCGCGGCACGCTTCAGGAGCAGACCTTCTACGAGCAGGTCGGCGGGGAGGAGACCTTCCGTCGGCTCGTCCACCGTTTCTACGAGGGAGTGGCCCAGGATCCGCTGCTGCGGCCCATGTACCCCGAGGAGGACCTGGGGCCGGCCGAGGACCGCTTCGCGCTGTTCCTCATCCAGTACTGGGGCGGCCCCACGACGTACAGCGACAACCGCGGCCACCCGCGGCTGCGGATGCGGCACGCGCCCTTCGCGGTCGACCGTGCGGCGCACGACGCGTGGCTGAAGCACATGCGGGTCGCCGTCGAGGAGCTCGGGCTGTCCGAGGAGCACGAGCACACGCTGTGGAACTACCTGACGTACGCGGCGGCCTCGATGGTCAACACCGAGGGCTGACGGCCGTCGAGGGCCGATCAGCGGACGCTGACGTCCAGCGCCCCGAGCCCGGCACGTCGTACGGCGATGGACCCGTACGGCGTGCGCAGCCTCAGCCACGCGCCCGACGAGAACAGCGCCGGCGGCACACCGGGGCGCAGAAAACCGAGGGAGTGCGCCGCGTGCACGGCCCGGACGGGCAGCCGGGTGTCCCCGACCGTGCGGGACCAGATGTCCGCCCCGATCCGGTCCAGCTCGGTCCGGGTCCGCCCGTCGGGGGGCAACTCCTGTGTACGCGTACGGAACTCGGCGATCACGGCGGCCACGAGGTCGCGCAGCGCCTCCGGCGTCGGCAGTCCAGGCTCGGCCCGCCAGTCCCCGCGGGGCGGCAGCACACCCGCCCACGGCGGCCCGGTCACGGCGCTCGGCACGACGGCCGTGCCGGCCTTCTCGTCCACCGACTCCAGGAACTCGCCGGCGGACACGGTCACGTCCAGCGTGACCTCCAGCCCCTTCTCGTACGGCTTCGCCAGCCGCACCGCCCGCACGGCGAGCACCTCGAAGGACGGCGGCCGCCCGAAGACGGCCAGTGCGGTGCCCGCCGCCTGCAGACGGACGGCGGCCCCGCGGTCGTAGTGGAGCAGCCGGGACAGGAAGGCGGCGAGATCCGCCGCCTCCCCCTCGTCGGCGAGGTGGAGCACCGTCATGCGGCGACGGCCTTCTCCTCGGCGTCATCCATGTACTCGCGCAGGAACTCCCGCTCCTCCGCGGTGATCCGGCGCGGGCGCTGCGCCTCGAAGTCGAACGGCACGATCACCGTCGAGGCCCGCACGTAGATCTGGTCGTCGTCCTTCACCTCGTAGGTGAGGGTGAAGGACGCGGCCCTTATCTCGGTGACCCACAGCTCGATGTCCACCGGGTGGTGCCGGTGGACGAGCTGCCGCTTGTAGTCGATCTCATGGCGTGCCACCACGGACCCCTGCTTGAAGTCCTTCTCCGGGCGGAACAGGAAGTCGATACGGGCTTCCTCCAGGTAGCGGAGGAACACCACGTTGTTGACGTGGCCGTACGCGTCCATGTCCGCCCAGCGCAGCGGGCAGCGGTAGATGTGCCGCAAGATCGATCAGCCCCGGGTCAGCTTCTTGTAGGTGGCGCGGTGCGGACGGGCGGCGTCCGGACCGAGCCGCTCGATCTTGTTCTTCTCGTACGACTCGAAGTTGCCCTCGAACCAGAACCACTTGGACTCACCCTCGTAGGCGAGGATGTGCGTGGCGACCCGGTCCAGGAACCACCGGTCGTGGGAGACGACCACGGCCGCACCCGGGAACTCCAGCAGCGCGTTCTCCAGGCTGGAGAGGGTCTCGACGTCGAGGTCGTTGGTCGGCTCGTCGAGGAGCAGCAGGTTGCCGCCCTGCTTGAGGGTGAGCGCGAGGTTCAGCCGGTTGCGCTCACCGCCGGAGAGCACGCCGGCCGGCTTCTGCTGGTCCGGGCCCTTGAAACCGAAGGCCGAGACGTAGGCACGAGAAGGCATCTCGACCTGGCCCACGTTGATGTAGTCCAGCTCGTCGGAGACCACGGCCCACAGCGACTTCTTCGGGTCGATGTTCTCGCGGCTCTGGTCGACGTAGGAGATCTTGACGGTGTCGCCGACCTTGATGGCGCCGGAGTCCGGCTCCTCGATGCCCTGGATCATCTTGAACAGGGTGGTCTTGCCGGCGCCGTTCGGGCCGATGATGCCCACGATGCCGTTGCGCGGCAGCGTGAAGCTGAGGTCGTCGATGAGCAGCTTGTCGCCGAAGCCCTTGCTGAGGTTGTTGACCTCGACGACGACGTTGCCCAGACGCGGGCCCGGCGGGATCTGGATCTCCTCGAAGTCCAGCTTCCGCATCTTGTCGGCCTCGGCGGCCATCTCCTCGTAGCGGGCCAGACGCGCCTTGGACTTGGCCTGCCGCCCCTTGGCGTTGGACCGCACCCACTCGAGCTCTTCCTTGAGCCGCTTCTGCCGCTTGGCGTCCTTCTGGCCCTCGACCTTGAGGCGGGCGGCCTTGGTCTCCAGGTACTTGGAGTAGTTGCCCTCGTAGGGGTAGAGGCGACCGCGGTCGACCTCGCAGATCCACTGGGCGACGTTGTCGAGGAAGTACCGGTCGTGGGTGACCGCGACGACGGTGCCGGGGTACTTGGCGAGGTGCTGCTCCAGCCAGTTCACCGACTCGGCGTCGAGGTGGTTGGTGGGCTCGTCGAGCAGCAGCAGGTCGGGCTGCTCCAGCAGCAGCTTGCACAGCGCGACGCGGCGGCGCTCACCACCGGACAGGTTGGTGACGGGCCAGTCGCCGGGCGGGCAGCCCAGGGCGTCCATGGCCTGCTCCAGCTGGGCGTCGAGGTCCCACGCGTTGGCGTGGTCGAGGTCCTCCTGGAGCTTGCCCATCTCGTTCATGAGCTCGTCGGTGTAGTCGGTCGCCATCTGCTCGGCGATCTCGTTGAACCGGTCGAGCTTGCCCTTGATCCCGGCGACACCCTCCTGGACGTTCTCCAGGACGGTCTTGTCCTCGGTCAGCGGGGGCTCCTGGAGCAGGATGCCGACCGTGTAACCGGGAGTGAGGAAGGCGTCACCGTTGGACGGCTGCTCGATGCCGGCCATGATCTTCAGGATCGTCGACTTGCCGGCGCCGTTCGGGCCGACGACGCCGATCTTCGCTCCCGGGAGGAAGCTCGTCGTCACGTCGTCGAGGATCACCTTGTCGCCGTGCGCTTTGCGCGCCTTGCGCATGGTGTAAATGAACTCAGCCAAGAGAAACCGTCCGGCAGCTTGAAACTGGCAGTGGGCAGATACACCCCATCTTGCCGTACCGCCAGCCCTGGGCGGAAACGCGTATGGCTGGGGGGCTGTGACCTGGGGGTTCGCGGTGGGCGGCTTAGACTCGCCTGTCACTGTCGGTCGCCGTTGGTCGGCCTCGGGTGCCCTCGCACGGCCCAGGGACGGCCCAGGAATGATCACTTGTGGGCAACATACGTGGGGTTGGGCCGCCGCCACGAGTGAACGGCCGGGCTGACCACCCTCACCCCTTGACGGGCGTGGACACGCCCGAAGCACCGCCACACCCGGCCCTCGACAGGCCTGCGGCTACCGGTTGATCGGGATCTCGTAGACGATCTCGCAGTGAGCTGCGGGCACGACGATGTCCGCTGTCTCGACGGGGCGCCCGTCGTCGCTGTAGTACGTCCGCCGGATGTGCGTGACGAGGGCGGCCTTCTGGACGCCCAGAAGAGAGGCCTCCTCGGCGGTCGCCTGACGCGGCTCCGGCTGCTCCACCGCGTGGCTGACGTTGACGCCGATCGCTGCCATGCGGTTCACGACACCGGCCCCAGCGTGCGGGCCTCCCTCGGGGAGAACGACGAGAGTCCCAGCCGTGAGGTCGTACGGCTCCCAGCTCGTCGACAGCTGCACCGGCCTGCCATCGGCCAGGAACTCGTATGCCGTCCTGACGCACAGATCGCCCTCGGCGATGCCCAACCGCGTAGCAATGTCTGCCGGGGCCGGCACCTTGGCGTCGGTCTTGCTCTCCCAGTCGCCTTGCTTGCCCAGAGCCTTCATATCGGCGCGGAAGGGCGACTTCTCAGGCTGCTCGCGCGCAGACGACCGGACGACCCGCACCCGTTGCCGGGGCTCGGCGACGTAGGTCCCCGATCCGGCGCGACCTTCCAGCACGCCCTGGGAGATCAGCAGCTCCTGCGCTCGGCGAACCACGTTCTCGCCGACGCCGCACTCCTGGCCGATCTGAGCGCGCGAGGGCAGCCGGTCTCCCGGCTCCCACACGTGCTCCGCGATCCGCCGCCGGAGTTCGTCGGCGATGCGGAGGTAGGGCGGCTGCTCAGGCATATGGAAAATCTAGTCCACTAGCTCTAATCTAGTTAACTAGCTTCACTCAAAGTGATCGCCGGTTAACGGAGGCTGCCCTGTGCCCGCTTCGGGAGTCCGCGCGGCAGCCATCGCTGCCCGGCTGTCCGGCCTCGGGCTGCCCGCACGTGTGGAAGAGCACGACCGACACACGTCCATCGAGGCGGAGGTACCGGAATCACTCACCGCCGACTTATGGCGGGAGGTCCTGGAGGCGGTGGCTGAAGCCGATCGGTTCGGACTCCTCGCCACCAGCCTGAACGACCGCACCCTCTGGGCGGTCGTACACAAAGCGGTCCCCACGACGGGCGATGTCGGGGGACCGAGCCATCAGCGATAGGAGCTGACCAGCGTGCTCAACCGTATCCGCCGTGCCGCCTCGCTCACCAGAGCGCGGTACTTCCCCAAGGGCAGGCACCGCCGCCCCTTACGGCCGTCTCGGCCGACGCTTGCTCCCGCTTCCGCTGCATTCGCCGACGAGTCGACGGTCGTCCTGGGCCAGGCTCTCGACAGGGCGGGTCACTGGCAGCCACTTCGGGGTGAGGACACGGCACTTGTCCGTCCGTACGTACTGGCGCATGAAGAACGCGCACGGCGACCTAGGGTCGTCCTCGCTCCCTATCTCCCAGCCGACGCCAGGTCGACCCTCCTGGGGGTCCACTGATGCCATCACGGCGGCAAGCTCTTGGCCCGGACGACTCGGCCACCTCGTACCGCTCGATTGCGTGCCAGATCGGCACGCACCACGCCTGCGCGGAGTCGTCGCCGGAATCGGCGCCGGTCGACCTTCCCTTGATTTACGAGGCTTGCGCCTGCCTGTGCCACGCGGCACCCGGCCGGCCTCAGCCCAGAGGTGACGCGGTGAGCGGCTCGGCGTCGAGTGGCACGCTGGCGCTCAACGCCGAGATCACCGAGAAGGGCACGCGGGGATGACGGCACATGACGAACTGAGACTTCTCCCGTGGGCAGGGCCGGAAGGCAAACCGTGCTACTTGAGCACCGATGACCAAGGCGGCTATGTCTCCCGCCTGGCGGACCACATCGAGGCGTTCCAACTCGGCTTGGCGTCCCAACTGCTGGAGCACTCACGTCAGGTACTCGACGACGAGACCGAGGACCCGGAGGAGCTGAACCTTCTCGCTGCCCAACTGACCAGCGCATTGCGAGACGTGCTGCGTGTAGCGACCAGCCGCGGACGCACGCCGGTTGCGCCTGGACACCCTTGAGGGCCTGAGCGGCAGCGGTGTGCAGTGCGGCAGGGAGCCTCGGCAACGGTCCAGGGCTCCCTGTTCTCGTCCGGCGTGCACCCGGCACGCCCGCGGTGAGGGCCGGGCTTGGTGACCACCGCTTTGGCTCAGTTGGCTGGTAGTCCAAGCCCCCACCGCTGATGCCGGCTATCGCGGCACAGGGCTGGCCATCCCACACCGTCGCCCTCCAAGCGAGGAACCCACGACGTGGAAGCAGTAGCACAACGTCTCGCACCGCCGTGTTGTGCGCGCGTCGAGCACGACTTCGCGCAGCGAAGACCTGGAAGATCCTTCGCCACTGCGGGTCTTTGTGATCACGAAAGAGAGGCCCTGGCATGTGTGCCAAGACCTCTCCTGCCCTGTCCTCGTCCAATACGGGGTCGCCGCGTAGACAAGACCCTGAATCGGTCATCAATGCTGCGGTCGGTGGCTAAGAAGGTAGTTGATCCCTGCCTTCAGTATCTCGGGGTCATCCTGGGCATAGCCCAGCATTCCATTGCAGGGCTGGCATAGGATGCCGCGTACGCATTTGCCGCACGAGCGCCCGCCCTGAGGGCAGCACGAGTGGTCGTGGTCGATAGATAGCTCTCTGCCGCTAGCGCAGATGTCCTTCCGGCATATCGCGCAGGCTCCACCCTGTGCCTCCAGTAGTTCCGCGAACTGTTGGTAGGTAATGCCGTATCGCCAGCAGATGACGCAGCGGTTACACATGGACCGGAGGCCGTCGTCTCCTGGTGTCTGCTTCGCCCGCTTGTGGAACTCGGTCGGGAGGAGCCAACGAAGGCACTTGCTGCATACTCGCTCGCCGCGCTCGTTGTAGCGCTCGGTCATAGGGATCATGCGGCTCTTCACCTGCGGGGGCGTAAACATCGAAACGCCCTTCGCTTTTCTCTGCAAGTGTAGATTGCAGAGGTCCTTCGCTCTAGCACGGTTAGTGCATCCCTTGATGGCACAGAGAGGCATGCGCTCAGCGCGGTCTTTCTCGTAACACCCACTGCATAGGCCGCGGGCCTTAACGGGCCGGCCGCAACCGTTAGAACACTTTGGCTTTGACTCTGTCGTCACATCCATGATCGTACTTGAACCCTTTTTCAAGGCTATTGAACTCTGAATCCGGCTCCTTCGCCCAGGTCCCGCCTGTTGGCGGCTGCATGCTCGGATGGCGGGGCGCATGAGACTGCCTGTCTCGCCTTCGGGCAGTTCGGCACCGTGAAGCCAACCCCTATGAGCAAGAGGCAACAGGTAAAGGGCTGCAACATCCCGGGGGCAGCCCTGTCCAGGGTCGGGCAGGTGGAGTACTGGCGCCCCCAACCTCCTGGGCGCGCCGGACAGTCCGACGCGTCGGACAGCAGGGGGCTTCAGGCAATGCTTAGCTTCGCACCGAGCGACGCAGCCACCGCCATCGCGTCCGCTGGGTCAGCCGCAGGGACGGCGGGGCTGGCGGAGGCCAGGGAGCCACGACCTTCTCTGGCGTATGTGTGTCCTCAAAGGAGAGTCGACCACCCTTTATCTCGGCCTCCGTGAGAGAGACATCCCCAGAAACAAAGTATGCGTCGTTAAACAGGACAGACGTTCCGGTTAGGCTTACGTCAAAACGGACGGATGATCCGCAGAAGTCTGCACCTATAAAGCTCAGGAATCCTCCTCGCAACTCTGCTGCCGAGAACCAAACATCACCTCCTGCGAATTTCGCTCCAAGCCAAACTGGACCTCCGAAGTTGAGCTCCCCTTCATCCTCAATGATGCAACTTCCGAACGTTACTCGGCTGCCGCCGAAGAATGCTGCGCCAAAGCTGACTTCACCTCCTCTAAATTCGGCAAAAGTGAAAGATATGATGCCGCTCATGAATTGGGCGCCAGTGAACAGGACCTGTGCTCCATTGAAAATTGCAGGCGGATCTTCGCCACTTCCAAAGTTCACGGTTGCGCCACTGAAACGAGCGTGATCGAAGGACACGGTTCCGTCGATGA
The DNA here is from genome assembly GCF_007655005.1 of Streptomyces tibetensis. GTDB lineage: Bacteria > Actinomycetota > Actinomycetes > Streptomycetales > Streptomycetaceae > Streptomyces > Streptomyces tibetensis. The sequence continues at coordinate 305,366 of NZ_SZVW01000006.1, read as the reverse complement.
ACTGGCAGCCCGAAAAATCAACATCTCCTGATGTGAAGTGAGATCCGGAAAACGACCCGCCGTCGAATGTTGCGCCACTGAAGTCCAGGTCGAACCCACACCATGCCGTCTCCTCTCCCGGGTCCTGCAAGTGCTCTGCGATCACTTTGATGGCCGTGAATCGCACTTCCCGCTCGCCGGGTCGCGCTTCCCTCGGGTTGTAGGGCATGCGTATATAGGCACACAGTAGGCGGCAAATGGTCTCGCGCTGACTGCTGTCATCATCGGCCAATTTCGAGAGAGAGTATATTCCGGCGAGTCTGACTGCTGCGCTTTCGTGCCCAAGCTGCTCGGCGGCGGCTTGGTAGCGAGACCCTAGACTCTCGTAATCTTCCCGGTGGCTTGCGGCTTCTTCTATCTTCTGCTTCCGATATGCGTAGACAATCGCAAAGACTCCAGCCAGGAGTCCTGCTGCGGTCACAGTGCTTCTTGTTAGGTCGAAGAGTCTATCTTTTGGGAGAGATGCACTTTTCTGGGGCCAAAAGCCAATGTGTGCCCCCGTCAGTTCGGCTAGTCCGACGAAAATTGCCCAAGCCGCCACCGCTGCCGTTGCGAAGGAAAGGAGCAGGGTCAGAGGAAAGCTGGGCATGCGTGGAGTATGTCTTCCTGCGTCCCGCCTCATTGCTCTTCTTCTGGGGCGCTGAACTTTCCTCAGCTTTTGACGAAGGGGTAGCTGCATAAGCGAGAATCTTACCGAGAACGGGTCGAGGACCGGGCAACTTTGCCTACTCTTCGGCGTGGAGCCCAGCTCGGACAGGTGGGACAGCTGCGGAACCCTCTGTCCCACACATTTGGGCAGGTCAGCGTAGGCACTGGGACAGTCGGACAGGGCGGACACCTTTGTCCACCACCTGACCCGGACACTTCGTCCGGGTCCCGCGCTGTCGGGTGCCTCAGGCTCATCCCGATGGACGGGGATGACCATCTATCCGGCATAGCGAGCAGCTCGGTACCGTGAAGCGGGCCCAAGAACCAGGAGGCTCGGACAGACCGTCCTTATGGAAGACGAGCGCCAACAGGACGACGTCCCCGCCGTACGCGACGCCCTCATGACCCCCCGTCGCCTCTCGCGTCTGCTCTTCGGCCCCGAGGCTGAGACTCAGCTGCCGACATCCACCCCGGTGGCCGTACGGGTGGAGCAGGCATGGAACGACTACCAGGGCGGACGGCTCGGCAGTGTCATCGCCGCTCTTCCTGCGCTGCTTCAGACTGCCCAGGAGTTGGAGGATCGCGCGGCGCGTCGCGGCGACGACCGTAGCGATTGCTGGGCAGTCATCCACCGCCGTTACGCAGGCGTCATCGACGACAGCGAGACGGAGAACAACAAGAAGATCGAGAAGGCGATGGGATGGGGGAACGTGCTGGGCAAGGGCGCCTAGGCGTTATCCTCGTCGAGTACCCTCTTCGGGGATTGTCGATTCAGCCGCTGCCAGCGCAAACCGGAAGCGTCGGTAAACCGAAATACGCACTCTAGCGTGGCGTTTCCTGGGTAGCCTTGGGAGAATTCCTGAAGCTGAATCATTGTGTTCTCCCCTTCTGGAACCCAGGTATGGAGAGAGAACGGCACTTCATCGCCTCCTGAGAGAACAGTGGTTAGGATACAAGGCGGCGACCCTCCTTGAGATTCGGCGGAGACCGTTTCTGCGTGGAGCCGTGTGTTGGTTAATCTTGGTGCCCGAGGTTTTGGATCCATCCCGACCACCGATCGGACCTCAACGTCAAAGACGGGTCCTGTGCTTTGGTTTTGGATAGTCAGCTGGTTACCATAGCTCCCTTTAGAGAGAACAACGAGTCTGGCCTGCCCAGCCTCTGCGTCCCGCCGCTCTGCGTCCCGTCGCCGGCCATCCCGCACTGCAACCCAGAGGGCGACACTTGTCGCTCCTACTGTCGCCACGCTGCCGACGATGCGAGTTGTTGCATCCAATGGATCCATCAGTACCTCGATTGCCTGTTCTACATGGGTACTTCGTCCTAAAAGTCGAGTATGTGGTGTGTGATCTGTGTCGGGCGCGCCGAGATCACTGACGAGTGAGGTGACTGGTGACTACGGCAGTGCAGCAGCGGCGTACGGCAACCACAACAACCGTCCCCGTCTAGCAGCAGCTGGCGGAGACGGAGTAGCACTCTGTGTGGCCTTCACTGACCGATCTCTGTAGAGCTACAGATCAGAAGCTTCCCGAGGCGCATCCAAGGGGAAGCCATTGGGAACCCATGTCGCTGGAGGCGCCTGGCCTACACGCTCCTCACACGTGATCGGTGCGCAACAACCAGAAAGAGCGGGAGACAGTGAGACTGTCTCCCGCTCTTTCGCGTCGGCATCTGCCCTGGTCAGCGCTTGGTTTCTGCTGATCCTGGGCGTGTGCCCCCGGCAGGATTCGAACCTGCGCACACGGCTCTGGAGATCGTCTGCCCCACCGGTGTCTCTGCTGCTCAGAGCTTCACTTATGGGCACGAGGGCCGTCCTCGTCCACGGATAGGCCGCGCGATGCCAAGGTGTGAGACGGTCGGCTGCACGACGGCATGCGGCCGGCACTTCCGGGCTCGTGCGACGTAGTCCATCGCAGAGCCTGGCGCAGCGAGCGACCACCGTGTGCCGCCCGACTGGACTAGCGCGGCTCGCCGAGTGACTTGAACTTGAGGAAGCTCGGACCTATGACCTACAAAGCTGACGTGTTCAGAGTCTTCATCGCCTCACCGAGCGATGTGAAAGAACGGGACCTGATTCGGGAGATTCTGGCAGAGTGGAATGCCAATAGGGCGTCTGAGAAGAGGCCTTTGGTTTTTCAGCCTGTCGGCTGGGAAACCCATACTTTCCCGGACCTGCGATTCCCTGGACAGTATCAGATCGACCAAAAGCTGGTGGATAAGTCCGACCTCTGTATTGCTCTTTTCTGGATGAAGATTGGTGGATCGCTGCATGGCGGGGCATCCGGAACGGTCCACGAAATTGAAAGGTTCCGTAGTGCCGGTAAGCGCGTCATGACTTACTTCTGTAAGCGCAGGATGAGTCAGACGGATGTGCGAGCCTACAGGGATGACATCGAGTCATTGGATGAGTTTCGGAGAGCCCTGCAAGGGATCGGCAGGATCGACGGGTACGACACTCGCGGGGAGTTGAAAAACAAGCTGCTTTCAGCACTAGATGACGTTGCTGACGAGCAACTGCCCTGAGGTGGCTGCGGTCAATGCAGTATGGGAAAGTCAAGCTCACGGCGCGCCGCCCAATAGTGGGGACGGCGCGCCGTGTCAGATGCAGGCTTTGAGGTCTGGCCTCATCCTTAACAGATCGATCATGGGGGACTGTTCACCTACGTGGACCCCCAGCAGACCTTCGGTCGTCGGTCGTCAAGGTTCGCCCCTGGGCGCCATGGTTCACAGCTGTTGGTGTCCGTTGATGTCAGACATCAGTGGACTGCTTGACTTCCCCCGTGACTACGAGTAGCGCCAGGTAAGACCCATCTCGTCCATGTCAGGCATCGCGGGGGCTCATGAAGGTTGAGATGTCTGAACTCGGGGTGCAGGGGGTCGCCAAGCGCCGTGCCATCTCCTCCTCCGAGATGGGCTGGCGCTCAGGCGGTTCGTAGTTCGGGTCTTCCCACTCACAGTGCGTGCAGACTCCGGCCATGACCATGTACGACCCACAAGCCTCGCAGCGAGTTGCTGCTTGCCCGAGTCGCAGGCGGGCCTCCGTGAACATCACGAGCAGGTGCTCAACGGCCTTAAGACCGATCTCGGCGTCGATACGGACCGCGTTCTTGGCATGGGTCAGCCAGTTGACGTACTCCCACGTCTCAGTTGCGATCTTCTTCAAGTAGGACCGCAGCTTGGCCGCAGATGCTCCTTCAGCAAGGCGATTGGCCAGCAGTTCGGTCCACGACCGGAAATCAGCGTTCTTCGGCCGTTCCTTCCCGTCCGGCACCAGATCGTCTGAGCTTGTCTCCCCAACGAACGAGACTAGGCACTCCCGGAGGCGGACTCCCACAGCCTGAAAGTCCTCAGCCTCGTCGCCACCGTCGTAAGCAGTGAAGGCTTGCTCCCAACGACGCCAGGAACCGGGGAGGAGATCGGCCGCTTCGGGAGTGAAGGGCACGTCGCGTTCCTGGAGGTACGTCATGCGAATCATCAGGCCGACGTGAAACGTGAGAACGACGTCGCGACTCCTGAAGTCTCGCTGGTCGTACAGCTTGGTCGCGTTCGTGACAACCCACCACCGGCTGTCTTCACAGTGCACATCCCAGATGTCGTGGCGAGCAGGCCCAACCATCTCGCTCGCGACCTTCTCCAGGTGCACAACCGTTTCGCGTGCCTGGTCCTCCACGTACAGCCGGATGTCCTGCTTTTCTTGTTCGGTCGCCTGCACGGAACCCCCAATCCTTCGTGCGACCAGCCTAGTTCGTGTTTGACCTTAAAGCAGTCGATATAGCGCACAACTGGCGTGAGGCAGCTCCCCTCAGCCCACCGCTCTCCCCAGCTCCCATCCCGTACGCCGTCGACCCACACACCGTGGAGCAGGCGTGGTTCATGGCGTCCAGGTGGAGCGCGCCACTGTACGAACGACCTGGACGCCATGGGCCGCGTCTGCTCGGCTCTGCCTGGGTCGATGGCGTACGGGATGGGAGCCTCCCGCGCATGCCACTACGGACCCGCAGTCGGGAACGGCGCCCCCTCCATCCCGGTGCCGGCCGATCCCCCGCCGGAGGCACTGCTCTAACCCGCGGGCGTTGTGTGCGGTGATCGACTCATGGCTTCCGGCCCTATCCACGTGTGGGCGCGCGTCGGCGCAGCCCGGGCGGAGCGGGCCGAAGGCAGGAGCGGCGCCCGGAGCGGAGCCGGGAAGCGCGCCCGGCGGAGCGGAGCGCAGCCGGGGCTTGATGAACGTAGGGAAACTCTTACCGCGCTGGACTGATCAGTACTGATCATGGGCTCTGACGCTCACCTACTCACGTGAGTAGGTCCCGGCTACAGTTGTGCTGGCCGACATAGCAGGACGACAGGAGCGTGCTCGCCGGATGGGACCGAAGTCGGAGCGGGTCTACCGCACGATTCGTGAGTGGATCGCTGAGGGCAGGTACTCGCCGGGTTCCAAGCTTCCGTCCGAGCGGACCCTGTCGGAGGACCTGGAGATCGGCCGTACCGCTCTGCGTCAAGTGCTGGCGAAGCTGGTCGCTGAGGGCGTCGTCGAGGTGCACGGTCGTAGCTCGTACCGAGTGCCGGATCGATCCGTGACCACGGAAGCGCCGGCGGATGTCGAGCCATGGCAGATCCACGGTGAGCGGACGCTATATGACAACCGATGGGTGAAGCTGAGCCTCGTCGACGTCGAGCCGCCCGGCGTCGACCGCTTCGAGCACCATGTGGTCAAGCTTCACCATGTGGCCATCGCTGCCGTCATCGACGACCAAGACCGCGTGCTCATGATGTGGCGGTACCGCTTCGTCCCTGATGCCTTCGGCTGGGAGCTGCCGGGCGGCATCGTCGACCAAGGGGAAGACCCTCTTCAGACTGCACTGCGTGAGGTCGAGGAAGAGACCGGGTGGCGGCCGAACGCCCTGGAGCACGTGGTCACTTACCAGCCCATGGTAGGCATGGTCGACTCGCCTCACGACATCTTCGTCGGTGAGGGAGCGAAGCTCGTTGGGGAGCCGACCGATCTGGAAGAGGCGGGGCATATCGCGTGGGTTCCGCTGTCTGACATTCCGGGCCTGATGGCTCGTGGTGAGCTGATGGGGTCCGGCACATTGGTCGCCCTTCTCCATGTGCTCGCATCACGAGGGTCCGGCGCGTCGCCTACAACCGCTGCGTGAGCTGCTCTATCCGGCGCCTGTGACGTACTGACTTGGTCCGGCTCGCCATGAGACGGGCTTGCCGCAGGTGCTTTCTGACTTGGTCGTGCTCTCCGCGGGCAAGGTGGGCTTGGGCCAAGTCGCAGTGGAGTCCTGCCGATGCTCGGACGAACGTGGGGTCGGTCGTCTCCAGTGCGGCATACAGGTTGTCCACCGCCTCGCCATCGCCGATCAGGGCGAGTGCATTCCCGCGCCACCTGGTGAGGTGGCCTTCGTTCAAGAAGATGCTCAGCATGTCCGGATCACGGGCTTCATCTCCTGAGGGCAGATGGCGCATCGCAAGCTCAAGAGCCCGTCGACAATCCTCCTGGAGCCCAGCTCGGGCGCAGATCTCCGCTTCGGCTGCGTGGAGCCATGCTCTGAGCCGCGGAGACATGCCCTGTCCTCCGAGACGCTGCGCTTCTCGAACCAGATGCACCGCCATTTCGGGGCGTCCGGCGTCGCAGAGCACGTATGCCTGCTCGGCGGTGGCGTGGGCGAGGTACATGGGTTCCTCGGCCTCCTGGGCGGCGCGCTTCCCCAGCTCGTAGTGACGCCAGGCTCGTTCGACGGCTCCCACATCAAGGGCCTGCCAGGCCGCGAGCGTTGCCGCGCCGGTCAGCGCCAGGGCAACGGGGCGTCGAGTCTCCGGGAGCACGGCGAAGGTGAGGGCGTCCTCCAGCCGCGTCAGGTGGGCGGTCATCTGGTCGACCAGGCTTGCGGCGCCCATCTGGCGGTCGATGGTCCGGAGCAGTTCAGTCTGGTCCATGAACGTCTTCACCATGGTCAGGCTGACGTTCCGCGCCTCGTCGATCCGGTCTATCAGCTCGTCGTACCCGTCTGCCGTGGTGGGTGCCGGCGGTTGCGCTCCGCCTCCGAGTTCGGCGTCAGTGATGCCGAGAAGGGCCCGGAGGATCTTGGCGTAGTAGCTGGAGATCGTTCGTCGACCGTTCTCCCATTCCGAGACGTACACTCGCAAACTCGCGGTTGAGGCGACGGTGAGCATGTGCTGACGCGCATGGCGCTCGATCTCCCGCACCAGATGCTCTTGCGACCAGGTCCGTGCCGTGCGTGCTGCCTTGAGTCCACTCATGCGCTACTGCCGTTCCTCCTGGGGTTGTTGAGTCGTAACAGCAGGATGCCTCACATCAGCGCAGGTAGGGAGGGGTTAACCGGTCGGGTGTTAACCCCTGTTGTCTACCGGGACGTTGCCTGGCGCGCTTTCCTGGAACCGTCGCAGTCAGGCGAGTTGAGGAGCCGGGCCCGCGACAGCGCTTGACATCTGGTGCGCACCAGATGCAACCTTCTGGTGCGCACCAGTTGGTGGCGCGAAGCACTCCGCGGCTTTGCTGCGGCATTCCATCCACATTCACAGGAGCGGCGACCCACCGCCAAGCAAGTACGCCGCTCCCGCCCCTCTCAAGGGAGTTCCATCATGCGTCAGATCCCCGTAGACACGTCCACCGCGACCGTGATGGTCGCCAAGGCTCCGCAGCCCAAGGTGCGGGACCGCCGTACCGGCGAGATCGCCATTGACGCCGACGGCGTCAAGCTGATGACCGTGGACGTGATGTTCGCGGCCAACGACGAGGTCGAGATCCTTTCCGTCGCCGTCCCGGAGCCCGGTATCTCCAGTGACCTGGCCATGGGCACGCCGGTGGCCCTGACAGGGCTGATCGCGCGGCCGTGGGAGAACGAGTTCAACGGGCAGAAGCGGCACGGCATCGCCTTCCGCGCCGTCGCCGTCACCTCGCTGGCCGCTGCCGGTTCGGCATCTGAAGCGGCCTGATCATGACCTGGTTCATGGTCGCTGTGGTTGTGGTCGTCGCCGCTGCGGGTCTTCTGCGGTGGCGGCGCCCCGCCTGGTACTGGCTGACCTTCGGGGTCGTGCTCGCCACGGTGCGGGTGCTGGTCCGCTACGGCTCGGTCATGGAGGCGTGCGGGCTGACGGTTCCGCCGTCGCGCTGGCGGCTGGCGCTGGCCCGTGTGGCCAACCGGCCGGTGCCGGAGTCCCGCCCGCCGCGCATCTTGCGTCTGCGCCCGACCCGGACCGGTCTCGTCCTGCGGCTCAAGCTCCGGCCCGGACAGGACGCCTTCGACGTGGCGGCCTCTACGGACCGGTTGCGGCACTCCTTCGGGATGTACGGCGTGACCTCACGAGAGGTGCGCTCCGGTGTCGTTGAGGTGCAGATGACCGGCTATGACGTGCTCAAGCAGGTCCAGATGCCCGCCAAGACCGACACCCGTCCGATGCGGGTTCCGGTCGCGCTGCGGGAGGACGGCTCGGTGCACTACCGCGACTACCGCGCCGTTCCCCACGGCCTGACCCTCGGGGCCACTGAGTCCGGCAAGTCCGTCTACCAGCGCAACCTGGTCGCCGGACTCGCCCCGATGGACGTCGCCCTGGTCGGCATCGACTGCAAGCAAGGCGTCGAACTGTTCCCGCTCGCGCGCCGGTTCTCCGCGCTGGCCGACAATCCCGACACTGCCCTGGAACTGCTGGAAGCTCTGGTGTCCCACATGGAGGAGGTCTACCAACTCATCCGGGCCGAGCAGCGCATCAGTGTCGCGGTGCCGGATGCGGAGATAGCCGCCGACATCTGGGACCTGCCCGACGACATCCGCCCCGTCCCGGTCGTGATCCTGGTCGACGAGGTCGCCGAACTCGCCCTCTTCGCCAGCAAGGACGAGGAGAAGCGCCGGGACCGGATCATCACCGCGCTGGTCCGCCTCGCCCAGCTCGGCCGCGCGGCCGGGATCTATCTGGAGATCTGCGGGCAGCGCTTCGGGTCCGAACTCGGCAAGGGCATCACCATGCTCCGTGCCCAGCTCACTGGCCGCACTGCCCACCGCGTCAACGACGAGACCTCGGCGAATATGGCCTTCGGTGACATCTCTCCGGATGCCGTCCTGGCCGCTATCCAGATACCCGCCGAAACGCGCGGGGTGGCCATAGCCGGTGACTCGACCGGTGGCTGGCACCGCATCCGCGCCCCGCAAACCTCGCTGCGCCAGGCCGTGAACACCTGCAACAAGTACGCCGACCGCACCCCCGACGTGCCCGCCCTGGCGCCCTACCGGCCCGCAGTTGCCGCGCTGCCCTCGGCCCGGGTGCCGCTGTCCAAGACAGCCCCCGCCACCGCCTGATCCACCCGTCATCTCCGGTCGGCGTGACCGCTTCGCGCCAGGTCCCTACCCCTCCCATGCCACATCACCAGAAGGAGCCGTGATGACTCGCCCCGCTCTCCGCGTCGACGCCGTCCTGGTCCAGGCCGTCATCGCCGGGGCGCTGTCCTTCGCCCACCTCCACGACCTCGCCGCCGCTGCCGGACAGGACGGCTGGAAAGCCTGGGCCTACCCGATCAGCGTCGACCTGCTCCTGGTCGCCTCCTGGCGCCGACTCCGCTCGGACGGCCCCTCACGGCTGGCCTGGTGCTGGTTCGTGATCGCCCTGGTCGCCTCGCTGGGTGCGAACGTCGCCACCGCCGGACTCCTCGACCTCGACCACGTCCCGGCCTGGCTGCGCATCCTCGTCGCCGCCTGGCCCGCCCTGGCCTTCATGGGCGGCACCCTCCTCGCCCACTCCACCACCGACCCGGTGCCGGATCCGCCGGCACCCGCAGCCCCGATCCCCGAGCCGAACCCCGAGCCGGTTACCGAGACCGAACCGGAGCCCGTGCCTGAGCCGGTCCCGGCGGTCGACGACATTCCGGTCCTCCCGGCTCCCGAGCCCGCCCCGGCCTCGCCGGTCCCGGCCGCGCTGGTCGACCACGCCCGCAAGGTCGCCGACGACCACCGCACCCGTACCGGCTCGCCAATCGACACCGACACCCTGCGCGCCCGCCTCGGCGTCCCGCCCCACCTGGCCGACGCCATCGCCGCCCAACTCGCCTGACATCGACGGGAGACAGCCATGACCAGTGACCCGGCCGACCTGACCGCCGCCGACCACCTCGACGCCGCCCACGAGATGGCCGCCGCAAACCGGCCCCTCCTCGCCCACCTGCTCGCCGAGGAAGCCGCCCGCCGCACCACCGACCCGACCACCGCCGCCGGTATCCGCGCCACCTTCCCCGACCCGGCCCTGACCCGAGAGGAAACCGACTGACATGCCCGCCCGCGACCACTTCCACTCCGTGATGCGCATCGGCCCCGTGCAGATCGGCACCCACCGCGACCGCCACGGCCAGACCAAGTACGCCGCCGTGTGCACCGCCGACCGCTGCGGCTGGTCCTCCGACTACGGAAGCCAGTCCGCCGCCCAGCTCGCCGCCCGCACCCACCGCTGCCGCGTCCGCTAGGAGGCCCCCCGCCATGGAAGTACCGCTCTGGCTCGCGCTGCTCGTCGTCGGCTACCTCGGCGTCAAGCTCATCCGCCCGCCGGCCTGGCTCATCGCCGTCCTGCTGCTCGGCGGCTTCCTCCTCGCCGACAGCGTCCTCGCCCCCGCCATCGACACCTTCATCAAGTAACCGCCTGCCCAGAAGGGAGAACTGCCGATGTTCCGCCCGAAGATCCCGACCATGCCCACACCCACTGGCCACGTCACCCCGCCTGCCGTGGTTGAGCCGACCACCATCGTCCGGGCCGCCCAGACCCCGCCGCCCGCTGCCGTGGCCCCGGCTCCGGCGCATGCACGGCCGACGGTGCAGCTCACCCCCGGCACCGCGCTCGCCCTCGTCGGCGGCGGCACCGCCGTGGTCCTGGTCGTCGGCGCCGTCCTGGTCTCCATGCTCCTGGCGGTCGCCATCACCGGCGCCTCGGTCGCCGTCTGCGCCGTCGTCCTGCGCTCGCTGCTCGCCTCGGAGACGAAGCGACGCTGACCGGCACCCGGAGCGGCCTCAACCGCCAAGTCTCGTCCGCTCCGGGCGCCGTCCCTGTCCGATCCAACGAACCGGAAGGAACCCCCAGCATGACGCACCGCACCACACCGACAGCCCGCATCTGCCCGAACTGCGACGGCTTCGCCACCGCCGCCATCACCACCGGCGGCCGCGACCAGCACGGCCACCTGCTCACCATCACCGTCGACTGCCGGGCCTGCAACGGCCTGGGCACCGTCCCCGCCCGCCGCGTCCGGGAGGGCGCCCGTGCCTGACACGCTGCTCGACCCGACCACCCTCGGCGACCTGCTGAGGGTGGCCTCGGCCTCCGACTACCACCGCTGGCACGAGCAGATCCGCCGCACCGGCGGCTGCGCCGACCCCATCCACCTCACCGGCTGGACCCTTCACAAGGACAAGACCACCGGCGAGACCCTGCACCACTATTCCACCGCGAACGAGCCGGGCGGACGCCTCCGCCTTGCCTGCGGCAACCGCCGTGCCTCCCGCTGCCCCTCCTGCGCCTGGACCTACGCGGGCGACACCTATCACCTGATCCGCGCGGGCCTGGCCGGGGACGACCGACGCGACATTCCCGCCACCGTCCGGGATCATCCGAGGGTCTTCGCCACCCTCACCGCGCCCTCCTTCGGCCCGGTGCACAACCGTCCCGACCGGGGAGTCTGCCGCTGCGGCACCCGCCATGGCGCTGACGACCCCGCCCTCGGCACCGCGCTGGACCCGGTCACGTATGACTACGCGGGCGCTGTGCTGTTCAACAACCACTCCGGGCAGCTCTGGCAGCGCTTCACCAACCGGCTCCGCCGCGAGATCGCCGCCCGCGCTGGCATCACCCAGCGCGAGTTGAAGGAGTGCGCCCGGCTCTCCTACGGCAAGGTCGCCGAGTTCCAAAAGCGCGGCGCCCTGCACTTCCACGCCGTGATTCGCATCGACGGCCCCGACGGACCGGACACCGCGCCGCCGTCCTGGGCGACGGTCGACCTCCTCGCCGACGCGATCCGAGCAGCTGCCGCGCACTCCTACACCTCGGTCTCGGTCCCGGCCGCTGAGGACCAACCGGCCCGTACCTTCCGCTGGGGTCGACAGCTCGACGTCCGGCCCGTGAAGGCCTTCGGCGATGGCTCCGACATCACTGAACAGGCCGTCGCCTCCTACGTTGCCAAGTACGCCACCAAGGCCGCCGAGAACACCGGCACTCTCGACCGCCGCATCGGCGAACTCGCCGAGCTGGACCGTCACCAGGTCCCGGACCACACTCGCCGCCTCATCGAGGCCTGCAAGCAGCTCGACCCGCTCTACCCGGACCGGCGTCTGTGGGCCTGGGCTCACATGCTCGGCTTCCGGGGCCACTTCTCCTCCAAGTCCCGTCGCTACTCGACCACCCTCGGCGCCCTCCGGCAGGCCCGCGCCGACTACCGCGCCGCCCAGGAACACGCCGCCCTCGGCCTGGAGGACCGCGAGCCGGACACCGTCCTGGTCCTGGCCGACTGGCAGTACGCCGGGCACGGCCACACCCCCGGCGAATCCGCCCTCGCCGCCACCATCGCCCGCGACCTCCAACTCAACCGGGAAACCGCCCGCGAAGCCCTACGCGACCAACTCATCGAAGAGGAGTGGTGACCATGGCCTCAGAGCTGCCGAACCGCTTCCTGACGCCTGAGGACCTGGTCGAGATGTTCGAGCTGCCCAGCGTCGAGACCGTCTACCAGTGGCGCCGTAAGCGCACCGGTCCCCGCGGCTTCCGAGTCGGCCGGCATCTCCGCTTCGACCCGGATGACGTGCGGGCCTGGGTGGACTCCCAGCTCGGGGAGGCTGCCTGATGGCCGGGCACATCCAGGACCGTTGGTACCGGACCGAGGTGGGCGCGGACGGCAAGACTCGCAAGGTCAAGACCGACCGTCACGGCAACGGCATGCGCTACCGCGCCCGCTACATCGGCCCGGACGGCACAGAGAAGTCGAAGAGCTTCCCGGACAAGCAGAAGCGCTTGGCGGACACCTGGCTGACCAACGTAGAAGCCGACATGGCCCGGGGGCAGTACATCGACCCGAGGGCCGCTCGCACCACCTTCCGCGAGTACGCCGACCGTTGGCTGGCCGCCCTCACGACCGATCTGACCAGTAGGGCTGCCGTGGAAGGCAGGCTCCGCCTTCACGCCCTGCCCTACCTTGGAACCCGCCCCATCGGTTCCTTCCAGCCCGAGCACATCCGCGACTGGAACCGCCAGCTCGAAGACGTCGTAGCGTCCGCCCAGTACCGGCGCCTCATCTTCGACGCTGTCTCCTCGGTGCTGAACGCGGCCGTGGATGATCGTCTCCTGGCCTCCAATCCCTGCCGTGCTCGATCGGTCAAGGCTCCCCGTCCCGTGCCGTCACGTGTTCATCCGTGGACTGCGCAACAGGTCTTCGGCGTACGCTCGGGCCTCCCCGAGCGCTACCGGGCCATGGTCGACCTCGGTGCCGGGTGCGGCCTGCGACAGGGTGAGATCTTCGGCCTGGCCGTCGACAACATCGGAGACCTCGGCTGGCTATACGTCCGCCAGCAGGTCAAGAAGGTTCGCGGCACGCTGGTCTTCGCCCCGCCCAAGCGCGGCAAGCTGCGTGACGTCCCCCTCGACCCGGAGGTGCGGGCCGCGCTCCGTGAGCACATGGCGGCCTCCCCTCCCGTCGACGTCACCTTGCCCTGGCTGACCCCGACCGGCCCCAAGGTCACGCACCGGCTCCTCTTCACGAGCGGCATCGGCGCTGCCATCTGGAGCCAGGCGTTCAACGACCAGGCATGGAAACCCGCGCTCGCAACCGCCGGCATCATCCCGGCCCCTGAGAAAGGCGAGCGCTACGCCGCCGCCCGCGAACACGGCATGCACGCCCTGCGGCACTTCTACGCCTCGGTCCTCCTGGACGCCGGGGAGAGCATCAAGGCCTTGAGCCTCTACCTCGGCCACAGCGATCCGGGCTTCACCCTCCGCGTCTACACGCACCTGATGCCGTCCAGTGAGACCCGCACCCGGAAAGCCATCTCCGCGATGTACCGGGCATCCGGTCACGCTCATGACGGCCCACAGACGCCCGACGGCCCAGAGACGGCCCAGGCTGCCTGACACGGCCCCTCATCGGCGAGAAAACCGCTGGTGAGGGGGACTTTCATGCCCTCTCGCGGTAAGTAACACCCCATCTTGCCGTACCGCCAGCCCTGGGCGGAAACGCGTTACCTGCCGGCTCGCTGACCTGGGGGTTAGTGGTGGGCGGCGGTAGCTCGGCGGTCACCGTCGGCCGTCGTCGAGCGCCCTCGGGGAGCCTCGGACGGCCCAGGGGCGGGCTCTACGCCACCGCATCGCCCGCAAAGGGGCATCGAGTCCTCCCGGCGGCTGGGCCGCCACCGCCGGGTCGTCGAGAGGCCCGCGTTCCGGCTCACCGGCTGCCGACGCCTCCACCACCGCTACGAGCGCGAGGCCGAACACGTCATGCCGATGACCTTCGCCGGCACAGCCGCAGCCCGCATCAGCCACCGCCACCTCACCAACTGAAACGACGTCTGCCGCGGTCCACGCCCCCCGGGCCGGCGCTGCTGCACCACGTCGAACCAGCCGCCGGTCGGCATGGCGACCTCTCAGCGCTTGCAGCCTGGGCCGACGGCGTCATGACGAGCCGACCTGCGTCTCAGGGCCTTCGACCTCACCACGCGCGCCCCACTGCCGACCGTGATGAACTGGACATATGGGAGGTGTGCCATGTCAGGTAGCGCCGGTAAGACCCGCAACATATTTCTCGTCTGGCTGATCTGGCCGCTGATCACACTGGGGATCTACCACCTGGTCTGGTACTACAAAATCAATCGCGAAGCCCGGGACTTCGATCAGCGGATCGAGGTCAATCCGGCCGTGTCGGTCGTGGCTCTCGCTCTCGGCTGGGTGCTGATCGTTCCCCCCTTCATCTCGGTCTACAACACCGGTGTGCGCATAGCCCGCATGCAGCGCTCCGCCGGGCTGGAGCAGGAGTGCAACCCCTGGATCGGCCTCATCCTGTTCATCGTGGCCGGCCTGTATCCGCTCTACTACCAGCACGAGTTGAACCAGATCTGGGCTCACTACCAGGTCCCGGCCGAGGGCGAGCAGGTACCTCTCGTCGCCTGACTTGCAGCGGGGCCCGGCAACGGCCCCCCTGGGGGATCGAACGGCGTTCGCCCGGGTCACTCCCCCGCCGTCTGCTCCCTGCGTCGCAGCACGATCAGCGTCGCCCCGCCGATCAGGACGAAGCCGATGGCCACGCCGGCGATCAGGGGCGTGATGTCCGAGCCGCCCGTCTCGGCGAGGTTGGTGTCGGTCGCCGCGCCGCCCACCGTCGCCGGTACCGGTTCGCTCAGGGTCTGGGTGGTCGTGCCGGTGTCACTGCCACGGGTCTGGCAGTCCAGCATGCCGGTGAAGCGCTTCTCGAAACCACCGGGGCCATGGATCGTGAAGTCGTAGGCCTGGTCCTCCTGGAGCGGGACCGTCACCGTGCGGGACTCGCCCGCGGCGATGGTGTGCTGCAGCCCGGCCAGGTCGAAGGTGAACGGCTCGTCGCCCTTGTTGGACGCGATGATGTCGACGCCGCCCTCGGCGCAGTTCTTCGCCGCCGACAGCGCCGGGGCCGGGCCCTGCTTCGCCCACGTCGCCCTGGCCGTCGCGGACACCGTCGACTCGCTGGAACCGGCCAGGATCTGCGTCTGGCTACGGCTCTCGGAGGCGAAGGCCCGTCCGACCGGCACGGTGGTCGAGGCCTGCACGGTCAGTTCCGACGTGCCCGCCGCCGCGTCCTTGGGCACGTCGAAGTACACCTGCCCGCCGTCGGACGTCGAGGTGACGTCCTTGCCCTGCTTGTCGACGACCCGCACCCCGCTCGTGGCGGCGTCGGCGGGCGGCGTGACCGTCGCGCTGCCGGCGTTGGTGCGCACCGTCACGGGTCCGAGCAGCTCCCCCGGCCGGCCCGAGACCGCGGGCGGTTCGAGGGTGAGCGAGGCACGGGGCTCGGGCAGGATGCGGGCGCTCTTCTGCAGGTAGTCCGCGAGCTGCTCGGCCTGCGGGTCGAGGGCGTCGACGGCCACGTCGTCCGAGTAGCGCCAGATCGCGACCTGCGTGCCGGCCGCCGCGTCCTGCTCGGTCAGCGCGCCCCGCACGCCCGCCTTGCGTGCCAGCGTCGCGAGGTCGTTCACCTGGGGGTAGGAGTTCTGCAGGATCCAACGGATCCTGCCGGCATCCTTGTTGGCCCCCAGGGACGTGCCGCTCCAGGACGTCTCGTGGTACTCGGCGTCCCGCTGCGTGGGGTTGTGGAGGTCGACGCAGTACGTCTGCAGCATGCCGCCGCCGTCGACGGACATCTCGAACAGGCCCGCCGAGATCTCCTGGTCACCGGCACCGGCGTGTATGACTGCCGCGCCGAACGTCTTGAGGCCGCCTATCGTCGCGGTCGCCCCGCCCTGACTCTGCGTCGTATCGTCGGCGGCCGCCCGGCCGGCACCGGCCAGCCCGCCCGCGGCGACAAGTCCGGACACCACCGTCGCGGTGGCGAGGCGGGCCGCGCCTCGCCTGCGTACGAACAGCTCAGAGAACGAAGCAAACACCAAATTCCCCTTCGAGCAGGACCTGTTGACGTGGGGGGACGGTCCCACCTGCAGAATCAGAAGCCTCACCGGACACAAAAGTCCCGAGAGCCATGTCCGGCATCCTAGGGACGCGGGAGACCTCGCCCGCCGGTCAGACGGTCGGACGAGTGATCCGAATCGGAATCGTTATCGCCAACACTCCAGGCGAGCAGGGCTTATCGACAAATCGTTCCTGGTCGTTCGGTGCGCACTCGCCGATAAGCCATAGTTCGGGCCGACTTACTGTGTGACGTCACGTCAAAACAGCTGTGGCTGACCTTGATTGCGCGCGAGCGGCCGCCTCTTCTTCCGAACCTTCCTGCGATGTCTCCCAGTTGGGCTCGGGCTGCGCCTGCGAGGGGGCGGCGGCCTCCGTCTTGCCCGCGCGCCTGAAGGCCGCAGTGCCCCACGCCAGATCGTGACCGATCGCCACCGCGTCGATGTCCGCCGACGTCCAGCTCTGCCCCTCGCGCACGTCGGTGCGCACCTTCAGCCTGCCCTGCACGATCACGGGCTCGCCGACCGTCAACGACGCCGCCGTGTTCGTGGCCAGCTGGCGGTTGGCCCACACTGTGAAGAAGTTGGTGTGCCCGTCGGTCCACGTGTTCTTCTCGCGGTCCCAGTAGCGCGCGGTCACCGCCAGCCGGAACCTCGCCGACGGGCCGGACGCCATCTCCCGGTACACCGGCTGCGTCGCCACCCTGCCCACCGCGCAGACCATCGTCTCGTTCATCGCGAACCCTCCCTCGCCCGGACTACGGCTACGCACCGGGCCGACACGCGTACGGGCCGGTCCCGTACGGCTGCGTCTGCCAGACTGCCCCCGCCGGGCCGAGCCCGCTGAGCGCTGTGGACCACCGCCGGCCTGTGGACAACGCCACCACCCGCAGGGGTGAGGTTGGGGTGGGCGCCGGAGGAGCGACGGCAACACCGGCGGCCCGTCACAGCCGCCATCCCCGAAGCCGCCACTCCCCCGGCACCTCACCGGCCCACCGGGCGCCTCACCGGCCCACCGGACACCTCACCAGCCCGCCGGACACCTCACCGGTCTGTTCGGCGCCGCACACCACTTCGCCCGTGCCTGACCGCCCACCCGGCGCAGCTCATCGCCCCACTCGGCGCTTCCCACCTGGCCTGCGTCTCATCACGCCCCCCGGCGCCTCACCACCGCAGCGTCACCGTCCCGCTCCCACCACCCTCCCGTACTGCTCCCTGACCTCCCGGTAGCGCAGCAGCTCCGCCGCCACCGGGTCCAGCACCCGGGCCCTGCCGCATCCGGACGCCGCCTCCCGCAACCGGCGTTCCGCCTCCAGGCCGTAGCGCCGGGCCGGGCCCCGGGCCGCCATCCGGCAGCTCCACTCGATGAGCGGTCCGCCGACGATGCCGATCACCATCAGCAGCACCGGCACCCCGAGGTTGGGCGACACGACCCCGATGATCTGGCCCAGCAGCCACAGTCCGCCCAGGAACTGCAGGATCGTCATGGACGCCTGGACCAGTACGGCCACCGGCCACCACCCGGGCCGCGGCGGCCGGCCCGTCGGCACCCCCGCACGCACGGTCAGCTCGTCCAGCGCCTCCGGCAGCCCCTGCGAGCCTCGCACGGCCGCCTCGCGCACCGCCTGTGCCCAGGGCGCGGGCAGCCCGGCCGACGCCCGGTCGGCCACCGTCCGCACCGCCTGCTCGACCCGCTGACGGGCGGTCGCCTCCTCGTCGGCCTGCGTACGCCCGGGGAGCCGCCCCGTGGTGGGCTCGCCGCGGTCCTGGTACCAGCGCCACAGCCGCAGCCAGGGCGTACCGCAGGCCCGGTTGGCGTTGCGCAGCCACGCCCGCTCGGCCGCCTCGCCCGCCGCCGTGGCGCCCACCGCGTCCGCGAGCCGGTCGGAGAACTCCTCCCGGGCCTGTTCGCTGAGCCCGGTCCGCCGCTGGGTGGCGTAGACGGGCCACAGCCGGGCCGCGGCGATGTCCACATCGGCCGAGATGCGACGGTTCGCCGCCCCGCGCTCCGAGACGAACTGCCCGAGGCTTTCGCGCAGTTCGCCCACGCCGTCCCCGGTGAGTGCGGACAGCGCGAGCACGGTCGTGCCCGGTTCGCCGTACTCCCCGAGGGCGATGCCGTCCTCGTCGAGGAGCCGCCGCAGATCGTCGAGGACCTGTTCGGCGGCTTCCCCGGGCAGCCGGTCGATCTGGTTGAGGACCACGAACATGACCTCGGCGTGGGCCGCCATGGGCCGCAGATAGCGCTCGTGGAGGACGGCGTCGGCGTACTTCTCCGGGTCGACGACCCAGATGACCGCGTCGACGAGCGCCAGGATGCGGTCCACGTGCTGACGGTGCTGTACGGCGGCGGAGTCGTGGTCGGGCAGGTCGATCAGGACGAGTCCGCGCAGCGGCGACTCGCCGTCCCCGGTCGGCAGCGGCCGGCGGCGCAGCCGGGGCGGGATGCCGAGCCGTTCGATGAGGCCGGCGCCCCCGTCACTCCAACTGCACGCGATGGGCGCCGCGGTGGTGGGACGGCGGACGCCCGTCTCCGAGATGGTCACCCCCGCGAGCGCGTTGAACAGCTGCGACTTGCCGCTGCCGGTGGCGCCCGCGATGGCGACGACGGTGTGCTGCCCGGAGAGCCTGCGCCGCGCGGACGCCTCGTCGAGCACCCGGCCGGCCTGTGACAGCGTCCGGCTGTCGAGCCGGGTACGGGAGAGCCCCACCAGTTGGCGCAGCGCCTCCAGCCGGGAGCGCAGCGACCCCTCGTACACCAGTGGGGTCACCGTCGGCGGGGCGGCGGAGCGGCTGTCCGTCATGGGGAACCGGTCTCCTTCGGCTGTCTCGTTGACCCGGCGCGCGATGAGCCCGTCGTCCCAGGTTTCCGCGGAGTCGGTGCGCTTCGCGCGTTCGTCGTCCGGGGCACCCCGGCCGGCGGTGCCTGCCGCCTTGCGGGCGTCGTCGTCCGGCTGGTCGGTGTGCTCGGTGGGGTCCTGGTCAGTGACGGCGGTCACCGGTCACCTCTCCTTCTGCAGTACGGACAGCGCGGCGATGAGTTCGGCCTGTGGCTCGGGGTGGACGTCCAGCGCGTCGAGCGGGGCGAGCCGGCGCTCGCGTTCGGCGTGCAGGACGCGGTCCACGTGCTCGGCGAGCAGCCGCCCGGCCCGGTCGCGCAGCCGCAGCGCGCCATGGGCGCCGATCCGCTCGGCGAGCCCCTCCCCGGCCATCCGGCCCCGGCGTCCGCCCAGCAGGGAGGTGGCGACCAGGGCGGCGACCAGTTCGGGGTCGGGCGCGAGGTTGCGGTCGAGTTCGCGCACCTCGTCCTCGGCGTGCTCCTCCAGCTCCCGCCGCCATCGCCGTACGGCCAGCCCGATGCGTTGCTCGGTGCTGTCCGCATCGGCATCGCGTGCGGCGAGTTCCGGGGCGGCGGACGCCGGTTCGCGCCGCCAGGCGTCGTCGACGCGCTCGTCGGCGGCGGTGACGGCGCACAGCAGCAGCGCGCTGAGGCTCTCCACGAGCGCGTCGAGCAGTTCGGCGGCGGTGCAGTCCAGGGGGAAGGCGCGCCACCGCTTGAGCGCGTCCCCGGCGAGGACCGCCCCGCTCTGCAACCGGCCCCGCACGCGCGTGTGCTCACTGTCGTACGCCCCCTCGACGGCGGAGGTGAGCCGCAGTGCGGCGGCGTACTGCGCGGCGGCGGCACCGGCCAGCTCGGGCATGCGGGACTTGAGGGAGTCGAGGACGCCGTACGCCGTGCGGGCGAGGACGTGCTGCCGGGCCGCGGGGTCCTGGGCCTGGTGGATCAGCCAAGTGCGCAGCTGGGCGACGGCGGAGGCCGGCAGGAGCCCGCCGCCCCAGGCGGACTCGGGCAGCTCGGGCACGGTGAAGCGCGGCACCTCGCCGAGCCCGGCCTTGGTGAGCAGGGCCCCGTACTGCCGTGACACCTCGTTCACCACCTGGTGGGGCACACGGTCGAGCACGGTCACGAGGGTGACGTCGTACTCCTTGGCGGTGCGCAGCATGTGCCAGGGGACGGCGTCGGCGTAGCGGGCGGCGGTGGTGACCATGACCCAGATGTCGGCGGCGCAGATGAGTTCGGCGGCCAGTACCCGGTTGTCGGCGACGAGGGAGTCGATGTCGGGCGCGTCGAGGAGGGCGAGGCCGGGCGGGAGGGTCTCGGCGGTCTCGACGCGCAGCACGCGCGCGGGGTTCTCGCCGGGGAGCAGCAGGTCTTCGGTGGATTCCTGCTCGGACACCCACACGCGCGTGAGATCGGGCAGCACCCGCATACCGCTGAACCAGTGGTGGTCCTCCGGATGGCAGACCAGTACGGGGGTGCGTGTCGTCGGCCGCAGTACGCCCGCCTCACTGACCCGCCGTCCCACGAGGGAGTTCACCAGGGTCGATTTGCCGGCTCCGGTCGACCCTCCCACGACGGCCAGAAGCGGCGCTTCGGGGTCCCGCAAGCGGGGCACCAAGTAGTCGTCGAGCTGCGCGAGGAGTTCGTCGCGGTTGGCACGCGCGCGTGGGGCCCCCGCCAGGGGCAGCGGGAAGCGTGCGGCGGCGACACGGTCGCGCAGGGCGGAGAGTGCGTCGAGCAGCTGAGGCCGTACGTCCAAGGTCACCACATGTGAAGAATGCCCAATTTTAGGGGAATTCTGAAGCATATGAGCATGTCTGCGCGCCGACGGAACACAAGGGATGGAAGGGACGACTGGGACACAGGCACACTCCAGGCATAACGAGTGCACAACACCCGATGCCTCTGACGCCAAAAGCGGTGCACGATTCGTACCTGCCTGCGATTATAAGGACCGCTTCACCGAACCTCCACATCGAGCCACGGAGGCGAAGCAACAGGGGCAAGGACGCGGGAGCCCTATCCTTGTCCCCGGCAACGTCACGGTTCGGCCCACACCCGGGCACCAGGACAGAGGCCACCACACCCGGCCCCCGTAGCTCAGTGGATAGAGCAGGCGCCTTCTAAGCGCTTGGCCGCAGGTTCGAGTCCTGCCGGGGGCGCCCATAGCCTCTCACCAGCGGAGACGCGTGAGGGGCTCTTTCATGTCCGGCCGCGCGTCGCTCCAAGAGCAAGCGCCCTCACCGACGCGCGATCACGAATGTCGACCGACGTTGTATCGCAGCCCCGGCTCGCGCCGACAGATCCACGCCCGGAGCACCGAGTAGCACCGAGTAGCACACCCTCGCTATCGTGGGCAGCATGCCAGCGCAGCCCGAGATCACTCAGCGCGATCTACGCACTCGCTCCAAAGAGATCATGGACGCTGTCCAGGGAGGGCAGGCGTTCACGGTCACCCGCGACGGGCACCAAGTCGGCGAGCTGGTCCCCCTTCGACGCCGTCGCCGCTTCGTCCCCCGTGCCGAATTCGCGGCCATGTCACGCACCGCGCCCGACATCTCCCTGGATGCCTTCCGTGACGACCAGGACATCGTCGTCGAGCAGGAGTTGGACGACCCGTATGCCCGTTGAGTACGAGCAGGGCCTGCTCGACACCAACATCATGGTCCTCCGCAAATGGATCAATGCCGAGGAACTGCCCGCCGAGATGGCCATCACCGCCATCACCCTCGCTGAACTCTCCGCAGGCCCCCACCAGGTACGTCGCAGCGAAGAGCAGAGCGACTACGACGAACATGCCGAACGGGCTCGCCGCATGGACGTCCTGCAACGCGCCGAGAACGAATTCGACCCCATCCCCTTCGACGTGGAAGCAGCCCGCATGTACGGCAGAATCTGCGCTGCCGTCGTCTCCGCAGGTCGCAAGCCCGGTCGACGTGTGGCCGACCTGATGATCGCAGCCATCGCGGCCGCCGAAGAACTCCCTCTCTTCACCACCAACCCCGATGACTTCAAGGGCCTCGACAACCTGATCACCATCGTGCCGGTCACACGCCCCGAAATCCTCCACGACCGGTAGCACCGCGCCTGCAGGACACCGTCAGGCAGATCATGAGTGCGCCACCCTCCCTTGGACAGGGCTTTTCGCCGGTCGCGCTCGGCATAGGGTCCCCCCATGACGGCGGCGAAGAATGCCCTGAGCGCGCACGAACGGCTCAGCGCGATGCGCGATGTGTACGACCTCCTGGACGAGGTACGACTTCGGCCGGGCATGTGGGTGCGTGACAGGTCGCTGCGGCATCTGGATTCCATGCTGGCCGGATACCGGATCGCCCTTGCCGTGCACGGCGTCGAGGAGCCGTTCGACTTCTGGAGCCCGGGAGGTCAGAGTCCGTTCAGCCTGTGGCTGGAGCGGCGCACGGGTGAACAGACCTCTCTGGGCTGGCCGACTGTGATCGAGCGCAGTGCCGAGGCCGCCGGCCGGCCTCCGATGGAGCTGTTCTTCGAGCTGCTCGACGAGTTCCGCGACGAGTCCCGTGGTCAGTCCCGCGGTGAGTTCCCTGACCAACAGGGCCGGTCCTCGCAGCCCTAGTCCGGATCGAGGCTCACCCCCAACGCTTCGGGACGAAGGGAAGGGGTCGGCGCGAGGCCGTGTCGAGGTTCTGCCACTTTCCGCAGCCCGGGGCACGCGCGATCATGGACCCCGAACGCCGACCCGAAACCGAACCCGGACCCTGCACCGTGAAAGGGGCAAGCCGTGCGGCTGCGCTGCGCTGTACTGGACGACTTCCAGAGGGTGGCGACCGAGGTCGCCGACTGGGCGGTGGTCGCGGACGACGTGGAGGTCGTGTCGTTCGACCGGCACATCGACGGTGAGGACGACCTCGTCGCCGCCCTGGCCGGCTTCGACATCGTCGTGACCCTGCGCGAACGCGTGTCGTTCCCCGGGTCGTTGATCGCCCGGCTGCCCCGGCTGAAACTGATCGTCGCCTCCGGCATGCGGAACTCCGTCATCGACTACGCGGCCGCCGAGGCCCACGGCGTCACGGTGTGCGGCACGGCCAGTTCCTCCACCCCGCCGGTCGAAATGACCTGGGCGCTGCTGCTCGGCCTCGCACGCGGCCTCGTCGAGGAGAGCAACGCCCTGCGCTCCGGCGGCCCCTGGCAGAGCACCGTCGGTGCCGATCTGCACGGCCGGCGTCTCGGGCTGCTCGGCCTGGGGAAGATCGGCAGCCGCGTCGCACGGGTCGGGCTCGCCTTCGGCATGCGGGTCGGGGCCTGGAGCCAGAACCTCACCCGGGAGCGTGCCGACGAGGTCGGCGTCGAACTCGCCCCCTCCAAGGAGGAGCTGCTGGCGGACAGCGACTTCGTGTCGGTCCACCTCGCCCTCGGCGACCGCACCCGCGGCCTGCTCGGCCGGCCCGAACTCGCCCTGCTCAAACCGTCCGCCTACCTCATCAACACCTCACGTGCGGCGATCGTCGACCAGGATGCCCTCCTCGACGCCCTGCACGCGGGCCGTATCGCCGGCGCCGGCGTGGACGTCTTCGACATCGAGCCCCTTCCGGCGGACCACCCGATGCGTACGGCACCCCGCCTCCTCGCCACACCGCACCTCGGCTACGTCTCCCGGGCCAACTACGCGATGTACTACGGGCAGGCGGTCGAGGACATCCGCGCGTTCCTCGCGGGGGCGCCCGTCCGACGGCTGCCCTGAACACGCCCGTCGGGCGCCGCCTGCGAGCGGTAGCGGCCCTCGGCACGCGCAAATGGCCGGGACCCGGTACCGGGTCCCGGCCATCTCTGACCGACGCGTGGACTTACGCAACAGGCGCCGGCGTGAACAAGGGCGCCTCGGCTGCCTCGGACGTCAGGAGTCCTTGCCACCGATGACGACACTGCTGCTGCAGCCCTCACTTGAACAGCTCTGCGCCTGGCTCGCAACGACGTGGATGTTTCCGTCTCCGTCGCGGTATACGGCCTCGTGCACGCAGCGAACATTCCCCTTGCCGTCATCGACGCACTTGCCAGAGCCATTGGACCCGCCGGAGCCGTCAAGGGCGAAGGCCTGGCCGGCCCCGGTTCCGAGGAGAGCCACGCTCCACAGAACTCCCGCTACGACTGCGATCCTCTTTGCATTCGGCATGTCCATACTCCTTTACGGCGATTCCCCGAGTGGACGACGGGGACCTTCGAGAACTTGCATCGGCAAAAGCCAGGGGCGGGCCCCGGATCCCGAAACTTCGTTCGAGTCTCGAGGCCCGCCCGGATCACCTGTTCAGTGACCGCCGCCGAGGGCGAAGGCGTTGGTGCAGGACACCGACTTGCCCTGGTCAACGGGCTGGTTCGCCAGGATGTCCAGGACCTGTACGTTGATACGGCCGATGTTGAGGACACCCGACTGGGCCTCGTTGCCGCACGAGTTGGACTGCTTGCTGTCCACCTCGAGGCCCGGCCCGTCGCCGGCCTGGCTGACGCCGGCGCCGAGGAAGGTGACGGTGCCGAGCGCGGCCATGACGACCGCGGCCTTCTGGAACTTGCGCATTACTTCTCCGTTTCTCACATCGCACACGGTCCGTGATGGACCGCCTACCGACAGTGTTCAAACTAGAAGAGGTTCGCGGCTTTTGACAGGCGAAACGCCGAGTCGCGTAATTTTCTTGAGAGGCCGCCGGGGTTCGCGGCGACACCCACGGCCGGATCGCGCAACGGCGAGCGGGCCCCGCGCCCGGACACACGGTCCGGACGACGGGGCCCGCTCAGATCACCTGGTCAGCGACCGTCAGCCACCGATGCCGAAGGCGTTGGAGCAGGGCACCGAGGTGCTCTGGTCGACCGGCTGGTTCGCCAGGATGTCCAGGATCTGGACGTTGGCGCGGCCGATGTTCAGGACGCCCGACTGGCTCTCGTTGCCACAGGTGTTGGACTGGACGCTGTCGATGTCCACGTTCGGCTTGTCGCCACCGTAGGCCTGGCTGACGCCAGCACCGAGGAAGCTGACGCTGCCGAGCATGGCCGCGACGACCGCGGCCTTCTGGAACTTGCGCATTACTTCTCCGTTTCTCGGGTCAACACGATCCGTGATGGATCGGTCACTTACAGTCGCTGACAGTAGACGATTTTTTCTGCCTCTTCACAGACAAAACGCGCACAGGCGCAACTTTCATGAAAAAACCATCGTTTCGGCAGCCGTGACCGGCCCCCGGCCGTCGCGTTGAACGGGCAGTGCGGTCGCGCGCCGCTGCCGCACTCATTCGAAATCACTAAGGAGAACGTGATGTCTCACATCGCGAAGGTTGGCGCTGTCGCACTGGGCACGGGCGCCATGGTGCTCAGCGGAGCCGGTCTGGCCGCGGCGGACGCCGGCGCCAAGGGTGCGGCGATCGGCTCGCCGGGCTTCCTGTCCGGCAATGTGGTCCAGGTCCCGCTCCACGTGCCCATCAATGTGTGCGGCAACACCGTCACTCTGATCGGCGCGCTCAACGAGGCCTCCGGCATCGTCTGCAAGAACGGCGACGACGAGAAGGACAAGAAGAAGGCCGGCAAGAAGGCCGGCAAGAAGGCCGTTCACCACCACGGCCACTGATCCTGCCGTTCCCCCCAGAGCCCCGGCGCGTTCAGCGCCGGGGCTCTTGCCGTGAAGCTTCGCACTCACGCGTACCGGTAGATGTGGCTGACATCCTCCAGCTCGTCCGGTGTCACGTCCCACGGCGGCAGTGTCTGGTGTCTCGCCACGATCCGGGCGTACTGCTCGTCGTCTTGTCCCGGCGGCGTGGCGGGAAGATAGCGTGCCCTGCGGTGACGCAGTTGCCAGCGATGCCACTGGAGGTCCACGAAGGCGTGGTGCAGCCAGAAGACGGGGTCGTTGACGGAGGCCCCGCCGAGTATCGTCCCGCCGATCCAGCGGTGCACCCGGTTGTGGTTGTGCCAGGAGGTGGCGCCTCGACCGCCACCCCAGCCTTCCAGTTTGTTGCGGAAACCCCGGGGGACCGTCGAGTTCCAGGGCGCCATGTCGTACACCGGGTCCTTCAGTGCCCACTCCAGCTCGCCCTTGGTGGGCAGGTCGATCCGGGCGCGGCGGCGGCCGAGGTCACGGGTGAGGAACTGCAGGTCGGTCACGCCTGTCGTGATGGTCCAGTTGCCCTCTCGGTGAGCGAACGGACCGGTCGTCACCTGGTGGTCGGATCGGCGCCCGTTGCCGCCGAGGAGGTCCGCCGTCCATGGCGCGGACGTGGTCGTGCGGTCGCGCGTCCAGTCCCAGTACGGCACCGTCACGGAGGAGTCCACCCGGCGCAGCGCACGCTCCAGATCGAGCAGGAACCGGCGGTGCCAGGGCAGGAACGACGGCGCCATGTGCGCGGCGCGCAGTCCGTGCTCACCGTCCGCGGAGAAGTACTCGATGTGCATCCGCACGAACTCCTCGTACTCACCCCGCCGTTTGACCTCCAGCAGCGCCCTGACGAAGCGGCGCCGCTCGGCCTTGGTGAGCATGCCGGCGTCCTTACGTACGTACGCCATGCCGGCCTCCCGTGTGCACATGCCCCGTGCCTCCGGGGCTCCGGGCCGGCTCTCGCAGTCGTTGCCCGGGGCCGAGCTGGTCGACGGCCGCGCGGGCGGCCTCGAGCGGTGACCGGTAGGAGCAGTAATGGTCGACCATGCTCAGCCAGGTACCGTCGGCCCGGCGCATCAGGTGCAGCGGTCGGCCGTCCACCATGACCAGCCACCGGCCGGCCTCAGCCGTACCACGCTCGGAGATCCGCACACCTCGGATGCGGCGGCCGCCGTAGGTCTCGTCGAAGCGGGTGTCGGGCATCGCGTTCCCGGGCCCCGGACCGGGGCGCCGAGGTCGGGAAGCGGTGGCGAACCGGGCCATGACCGCGGCGAGTGCGCCCGCGGCCAGACCTCGCACCGCGTTTCGCCGTGTGGTTCGTTCCCTTCCGGGCTGCGGCGGGCGCGGTGCCGCACCCGCGGCGCCGGCCGGTACCGCGCCGATGTCGACGACCATGATTCGCTCCACGTCCCTTCGGTTGTCCCATAGCCGTAACCGAGGAACACCGAGGGGCGGTCACCATGGCGCGGCCATTGCAGTGACACGGGAACCAGCGGAAGGCGACCGCTGTGTCCGTCAGGACGATGCACCAGGAGTCTCGCAGCGGTCCGGTCGCTGCACCGGGTGGGACAAACACGGAGACGGCCCCCAGCACCACTGAGGACCGCCTCCTGACTGGTGGGTCTCGGCCCTACAGCCACAGGTTGCCGTGCGCCGGCTTGGCCTCATTCAGCGCAGCCACAGCCTCCTTGGCCGTGGGGAGCAGCGCGTTCGAACCTTCGGCGGTCACATCGAGCGGAACCCGGGTGGTCGCGTCGCCGCTGATGCTGGTGGCTGCCAGGTCCCGGGCGCGGTGGCCCTCCGTCGCTGCGGGCGCCTGCTCCGGGGCGGGGCTGGGGGCCGGGGCCTGCTGCGGGGCCGGGGCCTGGTAGGGAGCAGCCTGCTGCGGAGCCGGCGCCTGGTACGGAGCAGCCTGCGGGGCCGGGGCCTGGTACGGAGCAGCCTGCTGCGGAGCCGGCGCCTGGTACGGAGCAGCCTGCGGGGCCGGGGCCTGGTACGGAGCAGCCTGCTGCGGAGCCGGGGCCTGGTACGGAGCAGCCTGCTGCGGAGCCGACGCGTAGTACGGAGCACTCTGAGCAGCCGGCGCCTGGTCGGGGGCGCTGTAGCCGGTCGGCGCCTGCTGAGGAGCGTTGTAGGCGATCGCGGGGGTGGCGGATCCAGCGGCGATCAGTGACCCGGCAAAGACGGCGGCAGCCTTCAGAGACTTCATCGTGTTCCTTTCTTCGGCAACGCACGTCGCCGGAGGGGATTCTGTCGCCGTGCCTAACGAGCCCTGGTCTGGGCGGAAACCGAGATCCCGAAGATTGCCGATACCTCATACGAGATCTATTAAAAGACCGGAACCGGGGCCGGGAAGGAACCGAAGGAAACACGAAGTGGGGCGGGAAGAGCGACAGTCGTGGCGCCGCTCCCTGAGGTCGGCACCACGACTGACGGGCTCTGGATCAAGAAGTGGGCGGCACGACCGGCGTCAGCAGCTGGATCTCCGGAATCTCCGAGAGCTCGGGGAGCGTGACAGCCGTCTCGGCGGGTTCCGATGTCGACGACGGGCCGGCCGGCTCGGCGGACGACTCCTCGGACGGTGCCGACGCATCGGATTCGTCCGGGAGCGACAGGCCACCTTCGTCCAGCGCGGCCAGGAGGTCGTCCACTCCGGTCAGCAAACCGTCGACCGAGGGAAGGACGCCGTCAACACGCGAGGTGATCGCCTCCAGGAGGCCGTCGACCGCTCCGACCACGACGTCCAGCAGGTCGGTCACGGGGTCGGCGGCGCGCGGCACCGGCACCCCGGGTACCGCGACGGGCAGGGCGGGAGCGGGTAGCCGCACCACCGTCGACATGAGCGGGGTTCGCGTCCGCTTGGCGGCCGCCTCGGTCAGGGCGGTCTTCGCGGCGGCTCCGAGCTTCCTGGCCTCCGCCGGAGGCAGTGTGCCGTTGTTGTTCCGGAGCACAGTCGTCAGCAGGTCGGCGACGGGGGTGAGCTCGCCCCAGTTCAGTTTCTCGATCTGCGCGAGCCGCGCCTCCACGCCGGGAAGCCGGGCCTCGGGCGCCACATGGCCGTGCCCGCGGGACGATTCGGCCGCCATGGCGACGGGGCCGGTGATCCCGACCAGAAGGGCGGCGCAGAGCGCACCGGACGCGATGCGCCGCACGGGCAGAGCACACATGGGAATTCCTTTCGACGGCGTTGGATCTTGAGCCCACCGTGAAAGCACCCACGACTTCCTGCAACCGCTCATACGCTTTCCGGGATTCCGCAATTCCCCCTTTCGCCACGTCAGGGCTGATCAGACGGTTTGTGAGGGCGCACCGCTCAGTGCCCTGACGGAGCAATGCGGCGGCCCGCGCGGAGCGGAGGGCGGTTCCCGAGGGGCAGGCCGACGGCCGGAAGCAGCAGAGACTCGCGCTTTCACGATTCCGACACACTGTCAGGTTTCGCCGAATTTCATCGACTATGTCCGGTTGATGACTAGAGTTGCGAACCGCCCGACGCACTCCTCAGCGCGGACACATCGCACTCGTGGCGATCTGCCACGGCCACCTGTTCCGAAAGGGCAACGACCGGTCATGCGCCATTCCCTGGGCCCGCTGTTCCGCCGCGCGACCGTGGGCGTCCTCGCCCTTGCCGCCGTGTGGGCAGCGGGCAGCTCCCCCGCGGCCGCGCCGGCTGCCGCCCCCTCACCGGAGGCCGAGAGCCTCAGCTTCACCGAGCGGTACCACGCGCTCCAGCACGGCGGCATCGTACGCGCCGCCAACGCATCGATCACCTGCCGCACGGACCAGAGCTCTTCGTGTCCGGAGGTCCGGGGAGGCGGCCCCGGTGTGAACGGCGACTTCGACATGTTCTACGTCGACGTCGACCGCGACGCCAACACCTACAACTCCTCCCGCGGGGAGGTCCGTCTGCCCAGCGGCTCCCGGGTGACGCACGCGCGCCTGTACTGGGGTGGAAATCTCCGCGTGGGCGAGCAGAAGCCGCCGCAGGACAACGGGCGCGTGCTGATCGCCGAACCCGGCGGCGAGTACAAGGAGTTGCTCGCGGACACGACGGTCGGACACCGCGTCATGGACGGCATGGACGCCTTCCAGGCCTCGGCCGACGTGACCCGGCTGGTGCGGGAGGGCGGCCCGGGTCTGTACACCGTGGCGCAGATCAACATCGCCATGGGCAGATCCACGGCCGGGGCCTGGGGCGGCTGGACGCTCGTGGTGGCCTACGAGAACCCGGCGGAGCCGCTGCGGCACCTCACGGTCTGGGACGGCTTCACCCCGCTGGGGGCCGTGGAGATCGGCCTCGGCGGCCTCGATTTCCCCGCGGGCGCGTGGGGCCGTGCGGGCCTGGTGACGTACAACGGCGACCGCGGCACCGGCGGAGACTCGCTCACCGTGACGACCGGCCAGTCCGGGTACGCCCTCACCAACGCCGCCAACCCCCGCGACGACGTCCTCAACTCCACCATCAGCGAGCCCGGGGCGGATGCGTCACGTGTGCCCGCCTACGCCAACACCCTGGGCTACGACTCCGACGTGTTCGACCTCGGAAGCGCCCTGGAGCACAGCGGGGACCAGGCCACCTTCCGGATCCAGTCTCAGCAGGACGCGGCGTGGGCCGGCGTGCTCTTCGCCGCCGTCGACGCACGGCGGTGAGTACGTCGCCGTCCGCCCCGAACGCCTTCGCGAGCGAGGAATCCGCGCACATGCACCTGCCATCCACCGCACCTCATCCAAGAGTCCTGCACCTCACCCAGCCGGTGGACGGCGGTGTCGCACGCGTCGTCACGGACCTGGTCCAGGCGCAGCTGTCGGACGGCCTCGATGTCACCGTGGCCTGCCCCGACAGCGCGCTCACCACGAGACTGCGGACGCTCGGCGCGCGCGTACGGCACTGGCACGCCACGCGGTCTCCCGGTACGTCGCTCATCCGGGAGGTACGGCACCTAACACGGGTCATCGACGAGGTGCGCCCGGACCTGATCCACGCGCACAGCGCGAAGGCCGGACTCGCCGGACGCCTCGCGGTTCGCGGGCGGATCCCGACGGTCTTCCAGCCGCACGCCTGGTCGTTCGAGGCGGTCGGCGGAGGCACCGCGACCCTGGCGCTCATGTGGGAACGCTGGGGAGCGCGGTGGGCCTCACGCGTGGTGTGTGTGAGCGAGGCGGAACGCGCGACCGGCATGGGCGCCAGGATCACCGGCCGCTGGACCGTCGTCCCCAACGGCATCGACCCGGAGCGCTTTCGCCCGGCCGCCGCGGGCGCCGTACGGGCCGGACTCGCCCCGCTCGCAGGCATCCACCCCACGGCACCGCTCGCCGTGTGCGTGGGGCGGCTGTGCCGGCAGAAGGGGCAGGACGTCCTGCTGCAGGCGTGGAAGACCGTCGAACAGCAGGTGCCCGACGCCCGTCTCGTCCTGGTCGGCGACGGGCCGGACCACGACCGGCTGCGCGAAAACGCCCCGCGATCCGTGGTGTTCGCGGGAGCCGTCGCCGACGCCTCCCCCTGGTACCAGGCCGCCGATCTCGTCGTCCTGCCGTCCCGCTGGGAGGGCATGGCCCTGGCGCCGCTGGAGGCGATGGCCTGCGGGCGGCCGGTCGTGGTGACGGACGTCGACGGTGCCCGCGAGAGTCTGCCGTCCTTCACCTCCGCCCGGTGCCTGGTGCCGCCGGAGGACCCGGCGGCGCTGGCCGAAGCCGTCACCGCGCTGCTGGCAGACCCACTGCTGCGCGCAGCGCTCGGCGACCAGGGCCGCCGGCACGTGCTGTCCGCCCACGACGTGCGGCACACCGCCGAAGCCGTCTCGGACGTCTATCGCGACCTGCTCGGCCCATGGACCGCCACCACCCCCAGCGCTGAGCACGGTCAGCCGCTCGACACCGGACGTGGCGCCGAGACGAACCGGCCGGCACAGCACGTCGAGCCCACCGAGTACAGGGAGTCCATCCACTCGTGACCGCCGAACGTACCGTGCCCTCCCCCGGCGTAGCGCCGCGGGACCACGGGTCCTCACCAGTCTCGGTCATGCCCCCGCGCGGCACGACCACCGGTTTCCGGCCGTCCGCCCCGCGGCCCCCGGCCCGGCCGGCCTCACCCCTGCCACTGCTCGTGGCCGACGGCATCGCCGCCCTCGCGGGCACGCTCGCGCTCACCGGGGCCCAGCGCCACCCACTCCTCGTCACCCTGCTGATCGTCGCCTCGCTGCTGCTGCGCCGCCGCGACGGGCGGCCGCCGACGCCCGGGCTGCTGGACGAGCTGCCCGCCCTGTGCGGCCGCATCACGGTGGCGTGGCTGGCTCTCGCGGCGCTTCTCGCGGCGTACCGGCCGGAGCACGCGTTGTCCCTGCCCACCGTGCTGACGGGCCTCGCCCTGCACACGGCGGCCGGCTGCGCGCTGCGCGGAGCCGTGCACGCGCGGCGTCGCGCCGCGCTGCTGCGCCACCCGCACACGGCACTCGTCCTCGGCCCGGTCACGACCGCGCAGCGCGTGGCCGCCGCGGTACTGCGTCACCCGCGCTGCGGCGTCCGGCCGGTGGGGATCGTCGCCGAGCAGCCGGAGGGCACCGAGACCCTGCCGGTGCTGACGACCGCCGAGGAGGTCGAGCGCGCGGTCATCCAGAACGGGGTGCGGGCGGTGCTGGCCGTGCACCCCTCCGTACGAGCCGAACAGGAGCCGCTGCTGCGGGCGCTGGCCGATTCGGGCTGCGTGGTCTGGGAGGTCGACGCCGACACCCCGGCGTACGCGACGCGGGAACGGCTGGCCGGGTTCTCCTGCCGACGGCTGGACATGTCCCCGGTCCGGCGTGACAGTGTGGCCAAGCGGGCGCTCGACATCCTTGTGTCGGGCGCGCTGTTGTTGCTGGCCGGCCCGCTGCTGCTGACCTTCGCCGCGGTGCTGCGGATCTGCGACGGGCCGGGCGTGGTGTTCCGGCAGGAGCGCATCGGCAGGGGCGGCAAGCCGTTCACCCTGCTGAAGTTCCGTACACACCGCCCGGTCGACGAGCACGAGTCGGCGACCCGGTGGAGCGTGGCGAACGAGAACGAGATGCGCTGGTTCTGCCGGATGCTGCGGCGCACCTCGCTCGACGAACTGCTCCAGCTGTGGAACGTGCTCCGGGGCGACATGAGCCTGGTCGGGCCTCGGCCCGAACGCCCCTACTTCGTCGCGCAGTTCGGCCAGACCTATCCCGGTTACGCGGTCCGCCACCGCATGCGGACCGGCATCACCGGCCTCGCCCAGATCCACGGCCTGCGCGGCGACACCTCGATCGAGGACCGCTGCCGTTTCGACAACGCCTACATCGACGACTGGTCCCTGTGGCAGGACGTCTGCATTCTGCTGCGCACCGCCGCCACGGTGGTACGTCCCACGGGGAGCTGAGACAGGTGAGCCTCGCACTGACACCGCTCCCCCGCCGCGACGCCGCGCTGACACCGGCCCTGCTCGTGGTGGCCGTACCGGCCTTGCTGGCACTGCCGCTGACGTCGGACGGAGCGGGGCCCGCCGACGTGTTCTCCGGGCTGGTGGTGGTCTACTGCGTGCTCCGTCTCCTGCTCGAACGGCGGCGCCCGCTGTCACCCGCCGCCGCCGTGATTCTGGGCCTGCCGGTCGTGGGGCTCGCGCTCGCCACCATGGGGGCGTTCTCGCCCCAGGCCGGGCTCACCGGCCTCGGACGCTACCTGCAGACTTTCGTCCTCGTTCCGGCGGCCGTACTGCTGCTGCTGCGCGACCGGACCGGCTTCCGGATGGTGACCTGGGCCTGCGTGGGGCTCGGCCTGTGCCAGGGGGCCCTCGGCGTCCACCAGTTCGTCACCCGGACCGGTGCCTCCTACCAGGGCGCGAACATCCGGGCGGTGGGCACCTTCGGGTCGCACGACGTGATGGGCATGGCGACGGCGGTCTCCCTCGGCCTGGTGTGCGCGGTCGGTATCGCGCTGGGCCGGGTGCCCGTACGGCAGCGGGCGGCCGCCGCCGCGTGCGCAGCGGTGCTGCTGCTGCCGCTCGCGCTCTCCTTCAGCCGGGGGGCCTGGATCGCGACGTTCCTGACGTGCGCCGTGCAGCTGGTCCTGACCGGATGGCGGCGCGCTCTCAAGGTGGCCGCGGCCGCGGTCGCCGTGGGGGTGATCCTGGTGGGCGGCTTCGGTGTGGGCTCGGTTCTTCTGCAACAGCGCATCGGCAGCATCGCCCAGGTCGCGGACGCCCCCGACCAGTCCGTCGTCGACCGGTACACCCTGTGGGCGTCCGCCACGGACATGTGGCGGCAGCACCCGCTGACCGGGGTCGGGCTGAAGGGTTTCCCCGAGTACCGGGACGGACACGCGACGCTGGCGCTGTCGTCGGGCAGCGAGACCGAAGGCGCGGGAGCGGCGTACCAGCGCCAGCCGCTGCTGTCTCCGCACAACATGTACCTGCTGGTGCTGAGCGAGCAGGGCCTGATCGGGCTGCTCGCGCTCGCCGGAAGCTGGCTGGCGCTGCTGGTGTGCGGGGTGCGGCGGCTCGTGCGCGTGCGCGACCGCGGCCCGGGAGCCGACTGCGGGCTCGTCGCCTGCGGGCTGCTGATCTGGCTGCTGACCGACTTCATGTACGGCGACATCGGCGGACCCTCGACCGTGCTGATCGCGGTGGCGATGGGGCTGGGGGCCTGGTGGGCGCTGACGGGCGACGTGCGCGCCGATGCGCCCCGCAGCGCGGTGCGTGAGCCCGCCGAGGAGGCCCTGGTCCGATGACGGTGGTGCCTTCGCATTCCCCCGGCTCCGAAACGGACGACGCCGTGACCGTGCCCCCGGCGCGGGCCGCCGTCAAGACCGGCGACGGTATCGAGCAGGCCCCGGCGCAGTCGTCGGTCTCCGGGAGCTTCCTGGCCAGGGCCGCGCTCGTCACGGCATCGCTGTCCATCGCCGGTTCACTGCTCGGCCTGGTGCGCGACCAGTCGCTGGCGCGGCTGTTCGGCGCCGGGAGCGACACCGACGCCTTCCTGGTGGCGTGGACGGTTCCGGAGTTCGCCGCCACGCTGCTCATCGAGGACGGGCTGGCGATCGCGCTGATCCCGGCGTTCAGCATGGCGCTGGCCCGCCGTGCCCGGGGCGCGCCGGGCGACCCGGTCCGCGCCCTGGTCGGCGCCACCCTGCCCCGGCTCTGTCTCGCCCTCGCCGCGGTGGCCGCCCTGATCGCCGGCACGGCTCCCTACCTGGTCCGGGCTCTCGCTCCCGGTCTGCCCGACCCCCGGCTCGCCGCCGACTGCACCCGGATCACGGCCACCTGCGTGCTGGCCTTCGGGCTCGCCGGGTACTGCAGTGCCGCCCTGCGGGCACACCGCTGCTTCCTCGCACCCGCGGCGATCTACGTCGTCTACAACACCGGCATCATCGCCGCGATGTTCCTGCTCGGCGAGGGCTGGGGCGTGCGCTCCGCCGCGGTCGGGGTGGCGGCGGGCGGCTGCCTGATGGTGGCGGTGCAACTGCCGTCGCTGTGGCGGCGGCTGGCGTCGCCCACGCCGCACCTCGCCAAGGCCACGGCGGTGGTCGAGGAGCGGCCGATGCAAGCCGCCCTGATCGCCGCGGTGCTCCTCTTCGCCCTGTGCCGCCAGTCGCAGGTCCTCGCGGAGCGCTTCCTCGCCTCCGGCCTGCCGGCCGGTGCCATCTCGCACCTGAACTACGCGCAGAAGGTCGCCCAGATCCCGATGACGCTGTCGCTGATGGTGTGCACCGTCACCTTCCCGGTGGTGGCGCGGGCTCTTGCGGACGGCGACACCGCGCGGGCCCGCAGCCGCGTGGAGCGGGATCTGGCGCTCGCCTCGTGGCTGGTCCTGCTGGGCATGTGCGCGGTGGTCGCCTGCGCCCCCCAGATGATCGAACTGCTCTTCCAGCGCGGAGCGTTCACCTCGAGCGACACCGGCGCGACAGCGGACGTCATGCGCGTGTACGCCCTCGGGCTGCTCGGCCAGACGCTGGTGGGCGCCCTCGTGCGGTCCTACTTCTCGGCGGGCCGGGCCAGCTGGTACCCCCTCGGCGCGATGGCGGCGGGCATCGCCGTGACGTCCTGGATCGGCGCCGGCTCCGTGCACTCCTGGGGAGTGGCGGGGATCGCCGCCGCCAACGCCCTCGGCATCACCGTCACGGCGGCCCTGCTGCTCGCCGGGCTGCGAACGGGCCGGCCGGACGGCGCTCACGGCGTCTCGGTCCGTGTCCGGCCGGTCCTGGCCGAGCTGAGCAGGCTGGTGTCCGCCGCGGCCGTCGCCACGGCCGCGGGGGCGTTCGCCGCGAGCCGGCTGCCGTCCCCGGCGGCGGGCCTCACGGCCGGCCTTCTGACCGTGACCTTGGTCTTCGTCCCGCTCAGCTGGGCCTTCGGTGCCCAGAGTTCCGCGTCCGCTCTGCGCTCCCTACGCGCCGTCACACGAAGGCTCACACATGGCCGTTTCCGTTGACTCCCTCGACACCGGCAGACCCCGGGCCCCGCGCAAGGGCCCGGCTCCCTGGGTGGCGATGTACCACTCGGTGGGCGACTGCTCGGACGACCCGTACCGCATCACGGTCACGCCGGCGCGACTCGGGGCGCAGCTGGCCTGGCTGCGCCGGCGCGGGCTGCGGGGCGTGTCCGTGACCGAGCTGCTCGCCGCCCGCGCCCGGGGCGAGGGGCACGACCTGGTCGGGCTGACCTTCGACGACGGGTACGCCGACTTCGTCACCGACGCCCTGCCGCTGCTGCACCGCTGGGACTGCGGCGCGACCCTCTTCGTGCTGCCCGGACGGCTCGGTGGCGACAACGCCTGGGATCCGCTCGGCCCGCGCAAGCCGCTGCTGACCGGGGACGGCATCCGGCGCGCGGCCGCCGAAGGCGTGGAGATCGGCTCGCACGGGCTGACGCATGCCGACCTCACCAAGGCGGACGACCGCACGCTCAGGGCCGAGGTCGCGGAGAGCCGCGCACAGCTGGAGGAGCTGACCGGCGCCCCGGTCGACGGCTTCTGCTACCCGTACGGCACGATCGACGCCCGCGCCGTGGAGGCCGTACGGGAAGCGGGATATGTCTACGCCTGCGCCATCGACCCGGGCGCGCTGACCGGTCCGCACGCCCTGCCGCGTGTGTACGTCGGCCAGGACGACACGGCGTGGCGCCTGCACCTCAAGCACTGGCTGCACCGGCTGCGCCGGCGCCCGGTGGAGGGCCTGTGAGATGAGGGCTCTGCACATCATCACCGGCCTCGGGGTCGGCGGGGCCGAGCAGCAGTTGCGCCTGCTGCTGCGTCATCTGCCCGTCGACTGCGACGTCGTGACGCTCACCAACCCCGGCGCGGTCGCCGAGGGCCTGGCGGCCGACGGAGTCCGTGTCACGCATCTCGGCATGGGCGGCAACCGTGACCTGGCCGCGCTGCCGCGCCTGGTCCGGCTGATTCGCACCGGCGGCTACGACCTGGTGCACACCCACCTCTACCGGGCCTGCGTCTACGGCCGCTTCGCCGCACGCGTGGCCGGGGTCCGGGCGGTCGTCGCCACCGAACACTCCCTGGGCGACTCGCAGATGGAGGGCCGCAGCCTGACGCCGGGGGTGCGGGGGCTGTACCTCGCCAGTGAGCGGCTCGGGTCGGCGACGGTCGCCGTCTCCCCGACGGTGGCCGAGCGCCTGAAGCGCTGGGGCGTGCCCGCGCCCCGCATCGAGGTCGTGCCGAACGGCATCGACCTCGACCGTTTCCGTTTCGACCCGGAGCGGCGCGCGTACGCCCGCCGGCATGTCGGCCTGCCGGAGGACGCCTGGGTCGTGGGCGGTGTCGGCCGGCTGACCGCGGGGAAGCGGTTCGACGTCCTCGTCCGCGCGCTCGCCCTGCTTCCGGCCGAGTGCCGGCTGCTGCTGGTGGGCGGCGGCCCCGAGGAGCCCGCCCTGCGCCGTACGGCCCACGAGGCCGGTGTGGCCGAGCGGGTCGTGTTCACCGGCGAGCGTCCCTACGTGCGCGACGACTCGCCGGGTCCGGACCTGCCCTCCCTCGTCTCGGCGATGGACCTGCTCGCGTCCCCGTCCACGGAGGAGGCCTTCGGTCTGGCGGCCGTGGAGGCTCTGGCGTCGGGACTGCCGGTGCTCTACGCCTCCTGCCCGGCCATCGAGGACGTGCGGCCGCCCGCGGCCGCCGGCGCCCGGTGTGTGCGCGGCGGTCCCGAGGCGTACGCCCGTGCGATGGCCGAGGTCCGGGCGGCCGGTGCCCGGCCGCGCAAGGCCTCGGAGGTCGCCCACCACTACAGCATCACCCACTGCGCGGCCCGTCTCACGGACGTGTACGCGACAGCGGTCTCCAGTTCGCCGTCCCTCTCACCTCTGGGAGCCACCTCCTCATGACCGACACTCCGCCCCGTCAGCACCGCCTGTCCCCGGCTCGTCTCAGGGGCCTTCCCCTGTGGTCCGTGCTGGCGGCCGGCACCATCGTCGGGGGTCTGCTCGGCGGCTCCTACGGCTTGCTCACACCCTCCACGTACACGGCCACGAGCTACGTCATCGCCGTACCCACCGAGAAGTCCTCGCCGGACGCGGCCCTCGGGTTCGCCCAGGCGTACGGCCGGGTCGCCACACAGCTCGCGGTGCTCGGGGACGCTCAGGTGTACGCGGGTGTTCCGGTGCGCACCCTGCAGCACAGTGTGCGCACGGCGACGTCGCCGGACGCGCCGATGGTCGCCGTCTCGGCCACTTCCTCGCGCCCAGGCCTCGCCGTCGACATGGCCAACGCGGTCACCCGCTCGCTGACCCGCCACGCGGACGACAGCAGTGACAGCACCCACGTGCGGCTCGTGCGGTTCTCCCGGGCGGTGGAGCCGCGCGAGCCGACGTCCGCGTCACCGGCGGTGACCGGTCTGGTGGGGGCGAGCGCCGGCGGTCTGCTGGGCGGCCTGGCCCTTTTGGCGCGGCCCAGGAAGGGCGGCCGGGACGGCGAGAGCGCCCCGGCCCCCTCGGTGCCCGGACCGGCCGCCGCCGCCGATGTGCGCGGACAACGGTGACGACGGCGGGCCCGGCCCAGCACCGCACCGGGGAGCGGGGTTTCAGCAGGCCGGTGGATCACCACCAGTCGAAGCGCAGGCAGAGCTTCCCGCCGAGCCACTCCTCCACCCAACTGCCCAGGTCCAGCGGTGTGCAGTCCGCCGGGGGCGGCGTCGTGCCGGGCGGGGTCGGCTGCGGCGTGGGTGTGAGGGGCGGGGCCGCCTGGTCGGTGCGGCCGAACAGGGTGGACCGGTAGAGGTGGGACGACTTCGGGTTGGCCCCGCACTGCCACACACCGTGCGGGCAGTAGTCGGTCAGCGTGTTGTAGAGCGGCCTGTACTCGTCCATCCAGGCGAGCATGCGCCGCATGTACTCGGGATTGTCACCGTTGCGGAAGAGTCCCCATTCCGGATAGGAAATGGGTTTGCCGTGAGCCTTCGCGAAATCCACGTGGTGCTGCAGCCCGTAGGGCTCTTTCACCTGCTGGTCGAACGACATTCCGTTCGGCTGGTCATAGGAATCCATGCCGATGACGTCGACCGTGTCGTCCCCCGGATAGCATTTCGTCCAGGGAACGGCGTCCTGGCCACGGCTCGGTGTGAAATCGAACCGGAACTTCTGGCCCGGCACGGAACGCATGGTGGCGACGATCCTGTTCCAGTACTTCTTCCAGGCCTCCGGGTCCGGCCCACAGCGATGGGTGTACGTGGTGCCATTCATTTCCCAGCCGAGCACGATGACCGTGTCCGGCACGTTCAGCTTCACCAACCGCTCGGCGAGGACACGGAAGTGGTGATCGAACTCCCCGGCCGCGCCGCGCCGCAGCAGCTGCCTGACCTCGTCGTCGGAGACGCCCTCCTCGTTGCGCTCCTGCATGGGGACGTTGAGGACCAGCATCCGGTCGGACTTCTTGTTGCGCCAGTGCGCCCACACGTCCAGGAAGTCGGCGGCACCCTCGATGTCGCGCCAGCGGTGTCCCGGCAGGTAGGTGTGGCCGACGCGGAGCTCCGTGCCGCCCAGCCAGTGGCTGAACAGCGGCATCCGTGCCACACCACGGGCGTCGGACTTGAGGAAGACACCGAAGGCGGGAATCCCCTCACCGGCCGCCGCAGTGGTGGCCGGGGTGGGCGCCGGGATCTGGGCGACGGCCGGCGGCGTGAGGGCCGAGGGCGTGGCGGCGGGCACCGGGGGCTGGGCGACGGCCGCAGGTGCGAGGGCCGAGGGCGTGGCGGCGGGCGTCACCGGGGTCGGCGCCGGAGCCCTGGGCTCGGCGGCCTGCGCCACCCCCACCTCCGCCACGAGGCCGGACGCCAGGGCGGCCGACGCGGCGACCGCTGCCGCGCCCAAGGTCAGCCGGCGGACCTTGGCCCGCCTGTGCTGTGGGGCCATGCCTGCTCCTTTCTTCGCTCTCGTCCGGAGTGCTGCCGCAATTGGTGTTATTGACGGGCAGTCATATAAGTGAGTCACAGAAAAGCCTGGAACGCCAGTGCCGTTGCGGCTTTCGAGTGCCGGGCTCGCCCGTGCGGGTGAGCCGATCGAAGAGAAAGAGAGAATTCGTGTCGCTGCTCGACATCCGCGTCCCCGCTGTTGTGCTGCGGATCGACCGGAATCCTTTCCATCACGGAACGCTGGGGGCCGTACGCTCACTGGGCAGGGCGGGAGTGGAGGTACACGTCGTCGCTGATTCCGCGGGAAGTCCCGTCGGAGCGTCACGTTACGTACGTCAAATGCACCCCCCACCGCCCCCGGGAGCGTCCACGGAGGACATTCTCGCCGTGCTGCGCCGCGTGGCCGACGGGATCGCGCGGCCCGCCGTCCTGGTCCCGATGGACGACGCGAGCGCGATCACCGTGGGGCGGGCGCGGGACGAACTCGCGTCCTCCTACCTGCTGCCGGAGATGCCCGGCACCCTGGCCGAGCGCGTCGCCGACAAGGCGGAACTGGCCGCCGTGTGCGCGTCCGCCGAGGTCCCGCACCCGGTGACGCTGATCCCGGACAGCCCGCCCGAGGTCGACGAGGCCCTGCGGCGGCTCGGGCTGCCGCTGGTGGCGAAGTGGAGCCGCCCCTGGCTGCTGCCCTCCGGCAGCGGGCTGCGCAGCACGGTGCTGGTGCGGTCCTCGCAGCAGGCCCGGGAGCTGTTCGGACGCACCGAGGAGGCGGGCAGCCGGCTGCTGCTCCAGGCGTACCTGTCACCGGGCCCGGACCGGGACTGGTTCTTCCACGGCTACGCCGACCGCTCGGGCAGCGTGCGCGCGGGCGGGCCGGGCCGCAAGCAGCAGGCCTGGCCGCGGGGGGCGGGCCTGACCGCGGTGGGCTGCTGGACCCCCAACCCCCAGGTGCAGGCGCTGGCCGAGCGGCTCACCGGCGAGCTGGGCTACCGGGGCATCTTCGACCTCGACTTCCGGCGCTGCGGCGAGACGGGCCGTTACCACCTGCTCGACTTCAACCCGCGCGCCGGCGCCCAGTTCCGGCTCTTCGCGGACAGCACGGGCCTGGACGTCGTACGGGCCCTGCACCTGGATCTGACGGGCCGTTCACTGCCGGCCGGGGCCCCGATGGCCGGGCGGGCGTTCGTGGTGGAGAACTACGCGCCGCTGGCCGCGCTGCGGGCGGCGCCGGGCGGGCGCGAACTGGCCTGGTACGCCGCGGACGACCGCTCTCCCGGACGGGTCATGTGGGCCCAG
Source organism: Streptomyces tibetensis (assembly GCF_007655005.1). Classification (GTDB taxonomy): domain Bacteria; phylum Actinomycetota; class Actinomycetes; order Streptomycetales; family Streptomycetaceae; genus Streptomyces; species Streptomyces tibetensis. Next base: position 263,962 of record NZ_SZVW01000006.1, on the reverse strand, counting down.
TGGTGCCGGCACGTGTCCCGCCGGCTGTACGAGCGGCTGGGCACGACGACGGTGCCGACGCCCCGGCGGACCCCCCGGGCGGCCTCGCCCTCCCTGACCGACAACGAGAAAGCGAGCAGTTGATGGTGTACGACCTTCTGGTGGTGGGCGCAGGCCCCTACGGTCTGTCGATCGCGTCCCACGCCGCGGCCGCCGGGCTGAACCTGCGCGTGTTCGGCCGGCCCATGGCGTCCTGGCGGGACAACATGCCCGGCGGCATGTTCCTGAAGTCGGAGCCGTGGGCGTCCAACCTCTCCGACCCGGCCGGGCAGTGGCGTCTGGACGTCTACTGCGCGCAGCACGGCCTGACGGCACGTCATGCGCAGCCGATCCCGGTCGAGGCGTTCGCGGAGTACGGCCTGTGGTTCGCGCGCAATGCCGTACCGGAGGTGGACGAGCGCATGGTGAGCCGGGTGGCGGCCGGGCCCGGCGGTTTCACGGCGGTCACCGAGGACGGGGAGGAGGTGCAGGCGCGAACGGTGGCCCTGGCGGTCGGCGTGATGCCGTTCGTCGAGGTACCGCAGGCGCTGCGCGGGCTGCATCCCGCCCTGGTGACGCACAGCAGCCACCACAGCGACCTCGACCGCTTCCGCGACAAGGACGTCACGGTGATCGGTGGCGGGCAGGCGGCCCTGGAAACGGCGGCCCTGCTCGCCGAGCAGGGCACGCGTGTCCGTGTGCTGGCGCGGGCGGAACAACTGCGGTGGAACGACGTGCCGCCACCCTGGGAGCGCCCCTGGTACCAGTCGGCCCGCTCCCCCCACAGCGGCCTCGGCCCCGGCTGGCGGAACTGGTTCTACTCGGAGCGCCCGAACCTCTTCCGGCGGCTTCCGGAGCCGACCCGGGCACGCATCGCGACCACGGCGCTGGGGCCGGCGGGCGCGTGGTGGGTGCGGGACCGGGTGGAGGGCGTGGTGGAGCTGCTGCCGGGCCATGAGGTCACCGCGGCCTGCGCGGTGCCGGGCGGGGTGCGGCTGGACATGGCGAGCCGTACGGGTGCCCTGCGCAGCCTGGAGACCGAACACGTCATCGCCGCCACGGGGTTCCGGGCGCGTTGCGACCGGCTCGGAATGCTCTCCCCCGAGTTGCGCGGGACGCTGGCGGCACTGCCGGACGGCTCGCCGGAGGTCGGGCGCAGCTTCGAGTCCTCCTACCCCGGCCTGTTCCTCGCGGGTCTGGTGACGGCCTCGGGCTTCGGCCCTGCCATGCGCTTCGTGCAGGGCGCGTCCTTCACGGCGTCGACACTCGTCCGCGGAGTGCGCCGCCGGCTCGGGGCGAGGCCGGTGGGCGGCATCGTCCCCGCTCCGGTGGACGGCAGCCGGAGCGAGTCGCCGTCGCCCGTGCACCGCTGACGGGGAGCCTCGCACGGTGACCCGCGGGCCGCTGACGGCGACAGCGTCGTCAGCGGCCCGCTCTTGCGCAGGGGAGAGCGGTCGAGAGAAGTCGGTGCCCCGCGACGGCCGACACCCCCCGGACCTGGGTCGACGGGGGGTGCGGGTGATGCGGTCCGGGGCGGCCACAGCCTCGCGTCCGAGGCTGCGGCGCGCGGCCGCCGGAGCGGCTGGGATGTGCCACCGGTGACGGCGGGCGCCGGTCTTTTGGCGTGCGGGTGCGGCGGGCGGGTGCCGGGGAGGTGTCCGGCACCCGCCCCCCTCGGGAGCGGCTAGCGGGACGAGGTGGTGCGGGCGCGGCGGTACATCATCACTCCGCCCGCGATCAGGACGGCACTGGCGGCCGATGCCGCCGCCAGGGCCTCGCTGCCGGTCTCGGCCAGCTGGGGCAGAGTGCCGGGCTCCTCCTGCTCCTCGGCTTCCTCGGTGACGGACGAGTCCTCGGTGTCCGGAGTCGTGGAACGCGGCGTCTCGCTGTCCGGCGGGACGGAACCGCCCTTGGCCGGGGGCTTCGGCTTCTCTTCCGTCGACGGCTTGTCGTCGTCGCCGTAACCGCCGCCGTAGGAGCCGTTCTCACAGTCGTTCTCAAGCGCGTCGTTGAACAGCGCACCCCCGTCGACGCTGTTGCCGCAGACGTTCACGGGCACATCGAGCGGCACCTGCACGTTGTTCCCGGACCCCACGCCCGGGGAACCCTTCACGACCGCCGACGCGTCCGCGTCCGCCTCGTGGCCCGACGACTTGTGCGAGATGTTCCTGCAGGAGTTGCCGAACGCGGTGTTGAGCGCCGCGAGCACGTTGACGGTGTTGCCGCACACGTTGACCGGCACGTCCACCGGCACCTGCACGCTGTTCCCGGACAACACACCAGGGGAATCCTTCGCCACTGCCGACGCGTCGGAGTCGGCGAGGGCGGGGCTGCCGTACAGGGACAGAATCCCCGTGGCGGCGGCCGCCGCGAACGCTCCCTTGCTCAGGGTCTGTCGCATTGCAGTTGTCCTCCTGCTTGAAGAATCGGGGCGGCCGGCCTCGGAGCGGAGATCCACATCCAGGGCCGACGGTGCGGCGGCATGAACAGGTCGCAGCGCTGAACAGGAATCAGGCGCGCTGTCTCGCGGCACAGGGGCTGCGGAGGCAGCGTTACTCGCCGTTGCCCTGCGCGACGACCGGTCCGCCGGCGAGTGCCGGGACAGCGGCCGTCACCGGCACATCAATGGCGGAAGCGGCGGCCGCCGCAGCGATCATTGCCTCCTTGAGCACTGCGCGTTCCTTTCTCGTGGCGCCGCATGCTCTACTGCCTCATCAACCCGGTGCAGAAGAATTGGTTCCGCAGGTTCACCCGGTTGGCCCGCGTCCCGTCCCGGAAAGCCGGGCGGTGTTCAGTCCCGCTGCCGGTCCGCCTGCTCGATGGCCCGGGCGAGCTCGCGCACTGCCCCGTCCTCCGTGGTGTCGGACAACACGCGGGCGCGGTCCGCCAGTTCGCCGAAGCCGGCCGGAGCTCCCGGGAGGCGGTCGTGGCGGTCGTCTCGCGAGCGGAGGGCGTCGGCGAAGTAGGCCGCCACCGCGGCGACCTGGAAACGGCTGGGCGCGGCGCGCAGGGAGCCGTGGAGGGCGTCGGTCTCCAGGTCGCCGGTCTCCTCGTGCGGGTCGCGGGTCTCCGGGTCGAGCCAGCGCACGGTGGCGGTGGCGAGGTGGCCCTCGGCGCCGGGCTCGGTGCGCACGGCGTACAGGGCGGTGACGGTGTGGCCGGGGCCGACCTCGCCGCCGTCGACACGGTCGTCGCGGAAGTCCTCGTCGGCGACGCGCCGGTTGTCGTAGCCGACCAGGTGGAACTCCTCGACCGTCTCCGGGTCGAAGGCGACCTGGGCCTTGGCGTCGCGGGCGGTGAGGTCGACGTTGCGCGGGAGCTGCTCGGAGAAGACCTTGCGGGCCTCGCCGGGGTCGGACACGTAGACGGTGTGGCCGTCGCCCTTGTCGGCGAGGCGTTCCATCAGGGCGTCGCCGTAGTCGCTGCCGACGCCGACCCCGAAGAGGGTGATGCCGTGCTCGCGGCGCTCGCCGGCGATGCGCTCCAGGATGGCGTCCGCGTCGGTGTCGCCGGTGTTGGCGAGCGCGTCGGAGACGAGGACGACCCGGTTGGTGGCACCCTCGCGCAGACCCTCGACGGCCGTCTCGTAGCCGGTCTCGACGCCGGCGCCGAGGTTGGTGGAGTCCTGGGTGTCCAGGTCGGAGACGGCGTCCTGGATCTGGTCGCGGTTGCCGTCGAGGCGGGTCATGGGCAGGACGGTCTCGGCCTCGTCGCTGAAGGTGACGAGCGCGACCGAGTCCTCGTCGCGCAGCCGGTCCGTCATCACCGAGAGGGATTCCTTGGCGAGGTCCAGGCGGCCCGGTTCGTCCATGGAGCCCGAGACGTCGATGACGAAGGTGAGGGCGGCGGGCGGGCGTTCACCGGAGCGTTCCGTCGTGCGGGTGGCGAGACCGACGCGGACCAGGGACCAGTCCTCGTCGCCGGTGCGGGCGCCGTCGACGGTGACCGAGAAACCGTCGCCGTCGGGGCGGTCGTAGTCCTGGCGGAAGCTGTTGACGAACTCCTCGGGGCGGACGGTCGACGGGTCGGGCAGCCGCCCGTCGGCGAGGGCCCGGCGGGCGTAGTCGTAGGAGGCGGTGTCGACGTCGAGGGCGAAGGTGGACAGGTGGTCGGGGTCTTCGCGCAGGTCGTCCCGCTCGCTAATGCCATCCTCGTCGCCGTGGGCGGGTGCGGGCTCGCCCGCGCCGTACTCGGGTCGGTCGGCGGCCTTGCTGCTCTCCCCGGTGTCGCCGCCCCCGCTGCACGCGGTGAGCAGCAGGCCGCTCGCGGCCGTGAGGGCGAGCAGCGCTGTTCGTGTCCGGAACCGCTCCATCGTCCGTACCCCCTGCATCCGTTGGTGTCGGCTTCTTGCGACTGTGACGGTGCGGGGGGCCCGAACGTGCGGCACGGGGCGTTGCGGAAGCGTCTCGAAGCGGCCACGGGGGCGGGCTTTCGAGACCGGTGGGTGATCCTCCGTTGATCTGTCCGTCGGACCAGGGCCTGTCGTTTGAATCAGGCTCTAGGAGACGACGTCCTTGCGGGCGAAGCCGCGGAAGGCCAGGGCGAACAGTACGAGTGCGTAGGTCACGGAGATCGACGTGCCCTGGATCATGTCCGACCACTCCAGCCGGGGCCGGACGGCGTCGAGCCAGGCGTACTGCCAGTGCGCGGGCAGGAAGTGGCGCCAGTCGCCGAGGGCCGTCACCTCGTCGAGGACGCTGCCGATGATGGTGAGGAACACCGCGCCGCCGACCGCGCCGAGCGGGGCGTCCGTCCGGGTCGACAGGCAGAACGCGAGGGCGGCGGTGACCAGTTGGGACACCATGATGTACGCGACGACGATCAGCATGCGCTGGACCGCGGTGCCGGTGGACAGGCTGCCGCCGGTGGGCAGTTGCAGCGGGCCCCAGCCGTAGGCGGCGGTGCCGACGATCAGGGCGACGACCGGGAGCAGGACGAGCGCGGCGAGGCTGAGGGTGAGTCCGACGGCGAGCTTGGACCACAGCAGCCGGGCCCGGGGCACGGGGGCCGCGAGCAGATAGCGCAGGGACGACCAGCTCGCCTCCGAGGCGACGGTGTCGCCGCAGAACAGGGCGACGGGGATGACGAGCAGGAAGCCGGCGGCGGAGAAGAGGTTGACCGCCGCGAAGTTGGCCCCGGACGCGGTCGCCGTGTCCATGAGGTTCACGCGGTTGTTGTTGCCGCCCGGGTCGCCGCCGACCTGGAAGGCGATCAGCAGGATGATCGGCAGGGCGAACAGGACACCGCCCATGACCAGGGTGCGGCGCCGCTTCAGCTGCCGGGCCAGCTCGACGCGGAAGGGCAGGGTGCGGCCCGCGCGGTAGCCGTCGGCGACCTCGACGGGCGGCTCGGCGAGCGTGCTCATGCTTCGGCTCCGATCAGGGTGAGGAAGGCGTCCTCCAGGCGGCGGTGGGGGCCGACCGACCGCACGGCCACGTCCAGGCGTACGAGGTCGGCGACCAGGCGCTGGGGGGTCCCGTCGGCGTCGAGCTGGATCAGGAGGCCCTCGTCGGCGCGCACGGCCGAGGCGACTCCCGGCAGGGCGCCGACCTTCTCCACGAGGGGCTCGTCCACGGGCGTGGCCGTGCCGACGAGGAGGGTGTCGCCCGAGCCGACGATGTCCTCGACGGGGCCCGCCTGGACGAGCTGACCGTGGTCCATCACCACGAGGTGGGTGCAGGTCTGCTCGACCTCCGCGAGGAGGTGGCTGGAGACGATGACCGTGCGGCCGGCGGCGGCGTAGCGGATCATCACCTCGCGCATCTCGCGGATCTGCGGCGGGTCCAGGCCGTTGGTCGGCTCGTCGAGGATGAGCAGGTCCGGCAGGCCGAGCATGGCCTGGGCGATGGCGAGGCGCTGGCGCATGCCCTGGGAGTAGGTGCGCACGGCGCGGGCGAGGGCGTCGCCGAGGCCCGCGATCTCCAGGGCCTCCTCCAGATGCGCGTCCTCGGCCGGGCGGCCGGTGGCGCGCCAGTACAGCTCCAGGTTCTCGCGGCCGGACAGGTGCGGCAGGAAGCCCGCGCCCTCGACGAAGGCGCCGACCCGGGAGAGGACCGGGGCGCCGGGGCCGATGGCGTGGCCGAAGACGCGGATCTCGCCGCCGTCGGGCCTGATCAGGCCCATCAGCATGCGCAGGGTGGTCGTCTTGCCCGCCCCGTTGGGGCCGAGCAGGCCGAGGACCTGGCCCTGCTCCACGCGGAAGGAGAGGTCCTTGACCGCGTACCGGTCGGTGGACTTCGCGTACCGCTTGGTGAGGTCCGTGATCTGGAGGGGGACTTCGGCGAGGGCCGGGTCCGGCGGGGCGGGGGCGGCCGTGCGGCGGCGGCCCGTGAGGATCAGCGCCAGGGCGATGCCCGCGCCGGCGAGCGGCAGCCACCACACCCACGCGGGCAGCCCGTCCTGGGTGTCGCGCTGCCCTAGGGCCGAGGGGACCAACAGGTCGCCCTTGAGGGAGACGGTGTACGTCGCCGGGGCCGTCGGGGAGGCGTAACCGAGGTCGGTGGAGGCGAGGACCAGGCGGAGCCGGTGGCCGTCGTCGATCTCGTGGTCGATGGCCGGGAGCGTGACGGTGACGTCCTCGCCGGCCTTGGCGCCGTCGACCCTGAGGGGTGTGACGAGCTGGGAGGGCAGCACCTGCTGGGTGCCGCCGCCCGGGCCGACGTCGTAGAGCTTCGCGAAGAGGACGGCGTCGTCGCTGGTGGACTTCACGTGCACGGTGGCGGTGGGCGAGCCGGTGATCTGGAGGTCCTCGCGCATCGGCGCGGACTCGAACGCGGCGAACTGGCCGGGGAAGTCGAGGGAGACGCCGATGCCGAGCGAGGACAGCCGGCTGAGGCCGCCGGCGCCACCGAGGCCGGGCAGGGCGGAGACGCCGGGCGGGCTGGCGCCGGGCGGATTGTCGAAGCTCTGCTCGCGGCCGGCCAGCCAGACGGAGCGCTGCTTGCTCTCCAGACCGGGGTAGCGGTCCGAGGTCACTCCCGTCAGGCGGGGTTCGCCGTCGCCGGAGCCCGTGCCGAGGGTGCGGGTGACGCGGAAGGCGGGGCCGGTGTCGGCGCCCTTGTCGTCCTTCAGGTAGCGGTCGAACCAGGACGTGACGCGGCCCTCGACCCGGCCGGTCTCCATGTCGCCGCCGTCGTGGCCACCCGCTATCCAGTCGACGTCGACGGGGGCGCCGTTGGCGCGGATCGCCTTCGCGGCCTGGTCGGCCTGGCCGAGCGGGAAGAGGGAGTCGGACTGGCCCTGCATCAGCAGGGTCGGGACCTTGATGTTCTTGCCGACGGCGGACGGCGAGCGCTCCTGAAGCAGCTTGCGCGCCTCGGTGTCCGGCGTGCCCGACTCGGCGACCCGCTCGTACATCCGGCACAGCGCGGGCTCGAACTTCTCGCAGCCGCCGCCGGAGTTGACGAAGATGCCGGCCCAGAGCTTCTTGAAGACGCCGTTCGGGAAGAGGGCGTCGGCGAGGTTCCAGTACGTGATCGCCGGGGCGATGGCGTCGACGCGGTCGTCACGGCCCGCGGTGAGCAGGGCGATCGCACCGCCGTAGGAGGCGCCCGCCAGGCCGACGCGGGGGTCGCCCTTCTTGTCGAGCTCGACCTGGGGCTGCTTCGCGAGCCAGTCGATGAGCTTCGAGACGTCGGCGACCTCGCCCTCGGGGTCGTTGAGGCCGATCCTCCCGTTGGACTTGCCGAAGCCGCGGGCCGACCAGGTCAGGACCGCGTAGCCGTCCCGGGCGAGGCCCTCGGCCTGCTGCCGTACGTCGTTCTTGCTGCCGCCGAAGCCGTGCCCGAGCAGGACGGCGGGGCGGCGGCCGTCCGCTCCGGAGGTGAAGAACGAGGTGTCGACGCGGACACCGTCGCCGGTGGCCAGGAACCGGTCTTCGCGGTGGACCGGGGGCGTCTCGTCGTTCGCGACGGCCGTCCACGTGCCCGCGCCCGCGAGGACGACGACGGCGGCCCCGGCGGCGAGGAGCCTCCGGGGCCTCCGCAGCAGCCCGTGGAGTCCGGGCAGTCGAAGATCCATGCGTCAACGGTACGGGGTGAAGCTGTCGAACTGTTGTCGACCGTGGGTCGAACCGGCGCCCCTCCCAGGGGAGTACGGGGCTCCGCGGCATACCGCGTCCGCGGTACGCCGGCCAGGGGCACTCCGCCACCTCGGATTCCTTTGTTCTGGGCCTCGGTGGGCAGAGCTCCGACCCGACACCGCTTTTACATGCGAACAAATCCCAAGAGGAGGATAAAGCACAATCGGAATCTCAAATTCCGCGAAAGTATTTGTAATGTGATGCCCGTCACATGGGTAAAGCATTGATCAAGCCAAGTCGGCCCTTCGTATACTGCCCGGGTGGACGACCACTGTCCGGATGGATGACTCCACGGGCAAATGACCCCTTCCACTTCCCGCCCGAAAGGCGCTATCGAAGGGCCGTCCGCACTGTACGCGTGACCGAACGGCTAGGGGGAAGCATGCTTCACGCCAAGACCCGCACGACGAGTCCTCACCCGCTCAGTTTCTGATCAGTAGCTCCGCCTGACGCGCGCCTCAGAGGATCTTCACTGCACATTCCTCTTTCTTGACGACGTGCTCGGCGTGCCGGCCTGGTCGAATGAGGCGAGCAGCGCAACTTTCACGCCATCAGGCGGAGCTCCGACGCCCCACCGTCGGACGAAAACATGAGGTCTGAAAGTGACACTGAATAGTTCCTTGAGAGAGCCCCACCTCAGATTAGGGAACGATCACTTGAGAATATTGCAACTCGTCTCCCAGGGCTGCACCATGACCCAGGTCGCCAGACGCATGGAAATGAGCGACCGCACCCTACGTCGTAAACTGCGGTCGATCTGCGACTGCGTCGACGTGGAAACCCCGATAGAAGCGGTGGTGTGGGCCGTGCGTCGAAGAATCATCTGACCCGGGCGCACACGGCAGGCAGGTCGATGCGGCGGCGGGTGACGGTTAGCGGAGGAAACCGTCACCCGAAGCCCTTCTTTCCGCCCCGCCGCGACCCCACTTCCGCCGCCCGGCGGCGTGACCTGTCACGCCGCCGGGCGACCTGGCGAACCGCCACTCCTGGGCCCCGCCGGCGGGTGGCCGATGCCGGTCAATTCGTTGTCCGGCGGCAGCGCCCCGCGGTAGAAAGCCCATGTGGCAGGAGAAAAGATTACATATCCGCAGGGCCGGTCTTCCGCCTTGGCTGTCGACGGTCCCGTGGACTCATCGGTCGAACAGCTGCTGAACCGGCTCGGGTTGGGATCGCTGAACGCCTCGGAGCTCTACTCCTATCCCGGTCGGAACGAGAACTGGTCGGGTATCACGGACACCGGGGACTCGGTATTCGTGAAAAGACTCAAAGGGAACCCCAGGGAATCCCTGAAACGGTACCGGAGAATCCTGCTCTTCGAGCGCCTCGCGCGGGACGGTGAACGCCCCTTCCCCCGCCCCGAGTTTCTCGGGGGCGACGAGGAGCAGCGGCTGCTGGTGTTCCGGATGCTCGACGGCATCAGGTCCGGCAGCGAGCTCGCCGCGGACGAGGAGTTCACCGAGGCCATGTCCGCCGAAGCCGGACGGACGCTGGCCGCCCTGCACGGGCTCCCGTACACGGCCGGGGATTTCCCGGAAGCGGATCCCCATCCGTACCCACCGGTCGAGGACCTGCGGTCGCTTCCGCTGGAGAGCTACGTCAACGCCACCGGTGCCTTCGTCGAGGCGTGGGGGCTGCTGCAGCGCGACGCCCCGCTGGTCGAGGAGCTGGAGCGGCTGCGAGCGACCGAGGCCGGGGCGGCACGCGTGCCCATCCACGGAGATCTGCGGCTGGATCAGTTCCTGATCACCGACACGGCCTTCTACGTCAACGACTGGGAGGAGTTCCGGCTCGGCGACCCGGCACGCGACGTCGGATCGTACGTCGGCGAGTGGCTGCACCGTGCGGTGCTGCGCATTCCCGCGCAGGAGACGGACGACGCGTTCTCGGCCGTGCTCACCCACGAGGAGGTCGTGGCGCGGGGCAGCGAGGAGCTGACCCGGGTACTTCCGCTCATCTCCGCTTTCCACCGGGGCTACCGCGAGGGCGGCGGACCCGACGACGACGGGTTCGTGGTGCGTGCCACGTCCTACGCCGGATGGCACCTGATCGACCGTCTGATCGCCTCGACCAGGGAGAGCGGCCGGCTGTCGGCCATCGTCCGGGCGGCGGCGGGCATCGGCAGGACCGCACTACTGGATCCGCGGAGCTTCGTCTCCACGGTCGGACTCGGGGAGGCAGCATGAGCACGGGCATCCGGGAGACCGTCACGGCCGTCCCTCGGCCGGGACAGGCCGACGCGCATGGGGGAGCGGTACCGGAGCTTGCGGCCGGGCTCCGCCGGGCGCTGGAGGACGTGACGATCACGTCGGACGGCAGGACGGCATGGGTGCGCGATGACGAGGTGACCGCCGAGTCCGCGTCGGCGATGCGCTTCCTGCTGGCCCGCACGTTGTACGAAGTGCTGCACACCGGGCGGGGTGTCAAGGACCGCGAGGCCCCCAGGACCCTGCGCGCGCCGGACTTCGAGGCACGGCTGGCGGAGGCGACTCCGCACCGCGAGACGGTCGCCGCGGGGATCCTCACCGGGCAGCGCACGGCCTCCGGCCGGCAGGTCGTGCAGATCGACGGCCTGCGCGTGAACGTAGGGGACTCGGTCACGCTGCGGGACACCGGCCGCACGGCGGGCGATCCCGCACGGCCGGTGGTGCGGATGAACCTCCCGTCGGCCCGCCCGCTCGTCTCTCCCGGGTTCTTTCTCGTGGACAGCGGCGCCGGCCGCGCCACCGGCGGCGGCGCACTGCTGCGGCTGTACCTGAGGGTGGCCGACCCCGACGCGGCGCCCGGGCTGTGGCATGCCGTGCTGAGCGCTCTGGAGGCCCGCTCCGCGACCTACCGGGCGAAGATCATTTCCAATCCGGCGAGTCTGCCGCGCAACGACGGCATGGTCGTCTACCTGGGCCGGGGCTCCTGGGACGCCGTCGGCACGGTGGTCGAAAGCGCCCTCGCCACCGCCCTGCCGGAGGGGCCCGCCCCCGCTTTCGCCCATGTACTCGCGCCTGGTGTGACGGCCGCCTGGGAGCCGAAGGACACGCGGACGGGCATGCGCGCCCTGAGCTTCGGCGAGCACCGGGCCCATGTGGTCGCGCGGGCCTTCGTGGACGCGGCGGAACGCAACCGTGAGCGTCCGACGGCCGCCGAACTGGCCTCCGCGTGCGTCGCGGCGAACGTGGACCCCGCCGATCCCGCCCGCAATCTCGACTCGGACGACTGGCCGTGGAAGACGGCCCTGCGCTCCACGATCTGAGCCGTCCGCCGTGCCGCCGCCGGCCGGCCGGATGTCACCGCACCCTGCAGGAGGTCCCTCACCATGGCCAGCGCACCACGCCCGGACGGCACGGACGAACTGCGTGTCTTCGCACAACTCCTGAAGGACCGTAAGGCGGCCGTCGCCGCCGCGGTGGTGCTGAGCCTGCTCTCCGCCGCCGCCACCCTCGTCCTCCCCCTCCAGGTACGCGACCTGGTGATGGCCCTCTCCGAGGACGAACGTCCCGTCGGTCCGCTGCTGACGATGGCCGGCCTCGCGGTCGGCGCCGGGCTCGCGTCGGCGGGGTCCTCCTACCTGCTCGCCCGTGCGGGCGAGGGCCTGGTGTCCGAGGCGCGGTTCCGCATCGCCTCGCACATTCTGACCCTGCCGCTGCGAAGGGTTCGGCGGGAAGGGGCCGGCAACCTGGTGGCCCGGGCCAACTCCGACAGCACACAGCTGCGTTCCGTCGTGGACGTCGGGGTGGCGCAGCTCCCGTCCTCGCTGTTCCTGGCCATCGGCACCCTGATCGCCATGGGCCTGCTGGACGGAGTCCTGCTGCTCGTCGTGCTCGCCACGTTCACGGTCGCCGGCCTCGGCATCTTCCTGTGCGTACGGTCGATCCGCAGTGGTGTCGAACGCCAGCAGAACGCCGTCGGCACCATGTCCCAGAACATGACCGCGGCCGTGCTGTCGCTGCCCACGGTCAAGGCCTTCCTCGCCGAACGCCAGGTGGCGGACACCCTGGGCCACAGCATCGAGGACGCCCGCAGCGCCGCGGTGTCGGTCGCGCGGGTGACCGCCCTGGTGGGGCCCACGATGCAACTCGGCCAGCAGCTGTCGATCGTCGCGGTGATGGTCACCAGCGGCGCCCGGCTCGCCTCCGGGGACCTGCACATCGGCGAGTTCGCCGCCTTCATCGTCTACCTGCTGCAACTCGTGGCGCCGCTGACCCTGCTGGTCTCGGGGGTCGCCAGAATGCAGAGTGGCCTGGCGGCGCGGGCCCGCCTGAACAGCGTGCTCACGATCGCCCCGGAGCATCCCGGGGGCCTCTCCCCCGTCGAGCCGTCACCGACCGCGTCCGCGGTGGAGTTCGAGTCGGTCACCTACCGGGACGGCGGGCGCACCATCATCCACGAGGCGACGTTCGCGGCCCCCAGGCGCGGGCTCACCGCCATCGTCGGGCCGTCGGGGGCGGGAAAGACAACGCTGCTCGGCCTCACCGAACGCTTTCTCCTGCCGGAGTCCGGCCGCATCGCCGTCTGTGGCCTGCCCGTCGAGCAGTGGCCCCTGCACCAGTTGCGCGGCGCGATCAGCTACGTCGACCAGAGCTTCACCCTCGTGGAAGGCACGGTACGGCAGAACCTCCTGCTCGGACGGGACGACGACACAGGTGCCCTGCCGGACGCGGAGCTGTGGCGGGCGCTGGAGGCACTGGCGCTGCGCGAGGCCGTGGAAGCGCTGCCGGACGGCCTGGACACCGAGCTGGGACGGGCCGAGGACCTGTCCGGCGGTCAGCGGCAGCGGCTTGCGGCCGCCCGTGTCCTGCTGCGGGACTCGGCGATCGTCCTGTTCGACGAACCGACGTCCCAGCTCGACAGCGAGAACGAGGAGCGGCTGCGGACGCTGATGCGCACCCTCGCCGAGGAGCGCGCGGTGCTCGTGATCGCGCACCGCATCTCCACGGTGCAGGACGCCGATCTGATCGTGGTCGTGGACGAGGGACGCACCGTCGACCAGGGCACCCACGAGGAGCTGCTGACGCGCTCCGCGCTGTACCAGGAGCTGGTGCATGGACAGTCGCTGCGCGGCGGCGGTGTGCGGCGGCCGGCCGGTGGCGAGCCGGTGCCGGCGGGGGCGGTGGTCCGGTGAGCAGCGCGTCGACCGCGGTCGAGCCGGTGGGGGCGCGGCGCCTGCTGGTGATCGGGACGGGTTCGGTCACCGCCGCGCATCTGCCCTTCTGGGCGAGCTGGCTGAAGATCGGGCACCCCGGGACGGAGGTGCGGTACGTACTGACCGGGGCGGCCGGCAGGTTCGTCACCCGGGAGTCGCTGGCGGCCATCGGCGGCTGTGACGTGCAGGCGGACCGGTGGCCCGACGAGCCGGAGCCGAGGGCGCGGCATGTGGACCTCGCGCAGTGGCCCGACGCGGTCGTCGTCTTCCCGGCGACGCTGAACTATCTGGCCAGGCTTGCTCTGGGGCTGGGCGACTCGCCCTCGCTCCTCGCGCTGCAGTGCACGCCGGCGGCGATCGCGCTGGCGCCCGCGCTGCCGCCCGGTGGTGCGCAGAGCGCGGCGTACGCGGAGCACACCGCCAAGCTCCGCGCGCGGCGCAACGTGGTCGTCGTGACGCCCCACCCCGGCCGCAGCACGACCAGCGGGAAACGCGAGGCGTGGGCGCCCGCGCCCTTTCCCGACGTGCTGTCCGCGGCCGACCGGCTGCGGGCGGCGCTGGAGGAACCGGCCCTCAGCGGCCCCGACGGGCACGAGCCGGAAACCGTATCCACATGACACCGCATGGAGGCAGCACGATGACCACCGGGACAGACCGGCCGACCGACGCCGAGGCGACTCCCGGCGGGAGCGCCGCACCGGGCGGGAACAGCAGCGCGTACGGCGAATCACTGGCCGACGTCTACGACTCGCTCTATCCCGCCGCAGGCCCCGCCATCGACTCGATGGTCGGCTTCCTCCAGAAGCTGCGCCCCGCCCCGGCCTCTCTGCTCGAACTCGGGGTCGGCACCGGTCGGCTGGCCATCCCGCTGGCCGGGAGCGGCTATCGGGTCCACGGCGTCGACGCCTCTCCCGCGATGCTGGCGAAACTCCACGAGAACGACTCCACCGGCCGTGTCACCACCTCGGTGGGCGACTTCAGCGCACTGGCCGTCGAGGAGCGCTACGACCTGGTGCTCACCGCGCTCAACACCTTCTTCATGCTGCCCACCCAGGAACAGCAGATCAGTTGCCTGCGCGGCATTCACGACGCGCTCGCGGACGACGGTGTCGCGGTCTTCGAGACCTACAACCCGCAGGTGTACCACCGGCTCACCGAGGCGACGACCCGGGTCGGTCATCTGGCGCCGGACGCGCTGCTGCTCGACACGATCCAGGTGAACCAGTCGCTCCAGTCCGTCCTGGTCGTCCACACGATCATGAGCGCCGGCGGGCTGCGGAAGGTACCCGAGGTCAGCCGGTACGCCTGGCCTGCGGAATTCGACGTGATGGCCCGGCTCGCGGGACTGCGCGTGACGGACCGCTGGGCGGACTGGGACCGCAGCCCGGTCACGAGTCATTCGGAGAAGCACGTCTACGTGGTAGAGCGGCAGAACGTATGACTACCTTGACGGAGTGATGTGTTAACGCAATACTTCATCAAGTTAGTGCATCGCTCTGCAGCACTCTGGAGGTGCGACATGACTGGGCCTGTGCTGGAGGTCGACGGCCTGCGCAAGAGGTACGGCAGGCGTCAGGCAGTCGCGGACATGACCTTCGGCATCCACGCCGGTGAGCTGTTCGGCTTCGTGGGGAGCAACGGGGCGGGCAAGACCACCACGATGCGGATCATCCTCGGCGTCCTCACACCCGACGAGGGAGAGGTCCGCTGGCGCGGCCGTCCGGTCGATTTCGCCGCCCGCAGACAGTTCGGTTACATGCCCGAGGAACGCGGCCTGTATCCACGGATGAAGGTCGGTGAACACCTGCGGTACCTGGGCGAGTTGCACGGCCTGCCGTCGGCTGCCGCGCGAAGGGCCGCCGACCGGTGGGTCGAGCGGCTGGAGCTCTCCCGGTACGCCACCGAGGAAGTCCAGAACCTCAGCCTGGGCAATCAGCAGCGGGTCCAGCTGGCCGCGGCGCTGGTCCACGACCCTCAGGTGCTGGTGCTCGACGAGCCGTTCTCCGGCCTGGATCCGGTGGCGGTGGACGTCATGCACGACGTGCTCGTCGAACGGGCCGGCGACGGGGTGCCCGTCATGTTCTCCAGTCACCAGCTGTCGCTCGTCGAGCGCGTCTGCGACCGGGTCGGCATCGTCTCGGGCGGGCGCCTCATCGCCTGCGGCACGATCGAGGAGCTGAGCGAGAACGCCGAGCGACGACTGCTGGTCGACGCCCCGGAGGCGGGCGAGAACTGGGCCGCGGGACTGCGGGGCGTGTCGGTCGTGAGCCGCGAGGGCTCCCGTACGCGGCTTCGCCTGGCGAAGGGTGCGGACGACCAGCGGGTCCTGCACGCGGCGCTGGCCACCGGACCGGTCCTCGCCTTCGTGTCCGAACGACCGCCGCTGTCCGACCTGTACCGCGACCTGGTCACCACAACCGGCGCACACGGACAGGACACCGGGCGGACGTCGGACACGGACACCACGGCAGGCGTCGCGACGACAGCGAACGACACCGACGGGGACGAGACATGAACACAGTGGCACCAGCGCCGGGCGACACGCACGGCCCGGACGTCCCGGACGGGGAGCGCGCCGCCGGCCCGGGCGGGGACACCTCAGGCCCACGGAACGGCACCGGCGCGCTGCCGGCCCGCCGGGCGGTCGGCCTGGTCGCCCGGCGGGAGATCAACAGCCGGATGCGGACCAGATCCTTCGTCCTGAGCACCCTGGGGCTGCTGCTCGGCCTCGGCGTCTACGCCCTCGTGCTCGTCCTCGCCAAGGACGGTCCGGCCAGGGTCGGCGTCGAGCGGGAGGTCGCGGCGATGCGCCCGGTGCTCGCCGCTGTCGCCGAAAAGGCGGGTGGCGACTTCGAGTTCGTCACCGTCGACGGCGACCGTACGGACCGGATGCTGCGCGACGGGGACCTCTCCGCCGTGCTCGGCGGCACCGACGGGCGCCTCACGCTCTCCGTGGAACGTGAGGCGGACGAGAACCTGCTCGGCGTCGTGCGCGCCACGATCGCCGAGGAGCGCACCACCCGGGAGCTCGAACGCGCCGGCGTGGACCCCGTGGAGTTCAGGGAGCGCGTGGCATCGTCCACCGTGAGGGTCCACGCACTCGAGCCGTCGGAGAACAGCGCGGCCGAGCAGTTCGCGCTGATCATCTCCTCCACCGGGCTGCTGTACTTCTTCTTCGTCTTCTACGGGATCACCCTGGCCCAGGGCGTGGTGGAGGAGAAGAGCAGCCGCGTGGTGGAGTTGCTCCTCTCCACCATCCGCCCCTGGCAGCTCCTCGCCGGAAAGCTCATCGGTGTCGCGGTGGCCGGCCTCACCCAGCTCCTGCTGCTCGGCGGAGCCGCGGTGGCGCTCGCGCAGGGCACCGGCGCCCTCACTCTGCCGAGTGCGGTGGGCGGGTCGCTGGTGACGATGGGCGTCTGGTTCCTGCTGGGCTTCTTCCTCTTCGCCGCCCTGCTGGCCGCAGCCGCCGCCCGGGTCTCGCGGCAGGAGGACCTGCAAGGGGTGCTGCAACCGGTGATGCTGCTCATCACCACGCCGTTCGTGCTGGGCATCGCCCTGTTGAGCAAGGACGCGCACGACCCGTTGATCGAATGGCTGTCGCTCGTGCCGCCGCTCAGCCCGATCCTGATGCCGGCCCGGATGCTGCTGGGCACCGCACCCGCCTGGCAGATCGCTCTCTCCCTCGTGCTTGCGGTCGCCGCGCTGGTGGGGATGACCCGCGTCGCCGGGCGGATGTACGCGGGCAGCGTGCTGCGCAGCGGCTCCCGGGTACCGCTCACCGAAGCGCTGCGGGTGCGTTAGTCCCCCGTCCCCGACCGACCCTCTTCTGTCCCTCTCCCCTTTGTCCCCGACCGAATCCCTGCTGTCCCCCGCCCCCTGCTACCCCCCTCCCCTTGTCCCGACCGACCCCCTGCTGTCCCCGCCAACCCCCTACTCCCCCCGGCCGACCCCCTGCCGAAAAACCTCGAAGGAGCACCTCATGAGCACCGCCCTCTGGATCGCCGTCGGTATCGCCGTTGTCGTCGCCGTCGTCGCGGGAATCAAGAAGAGCCGGGGCTGACCCCGCCTGATCGGCTCACCCCGAGGGGCTGTGCTTCCGAGTGGTCGCTCGGAAGCACAGCCCCTCGGGCCGTCAGAGGCTCACTTCACCGGTGGCGCCGTTCCGCAGGGGCGCCACCGCCCTCTCGTCGGCGACGACCACCCCGGTGAAATCGGCGGGCCGGAAGAACCGGCGGGCCGCCTCGCCGACCTGGTCGTGGGACACGCCGTCCAGCAGCGGCCCCCAGTTGTGCAACCAGTCGGCACCGACCCCGACATGCAGCAGGTTCGCCAGCCCGGACGCCAAGGCTCCCGGTGTCGACATCGCCGTCGCGGTGGAACCGGCCGCGTAATTCCTGGCGGCGTCGATCTCCCGCGGCGAGGGCGGATCCGCGGCCATGCGCTCCAGTTCTTCCCTGATCACCGCGAGAGCCTCGACGGTGTGCTCGGCGGCGGTGTCGGCCTCGACCATCAGCGTCGAGGCACCCGGCACCGACTCCACACCCGAACCGAGCTGGTAGGCGTACCCCTTGTCCTCGCGCAGGCGCGCGACCAGCCGCGAGGCGAAGGATCCCCCGAAGACCAACTGGGCCAGGTGCAGGGCCGGGTAGCCCGGGTCCGTTCGCGGCAGGGCCGGGGCGGCCAGCCGGATCACGCTCTGGACGGCCCCGGGCCGGTCCATGTGCCGCAGGGGGCCGCCGGGGAACCAGGGCGGCACCTCGGGTACGTCGCCTTCGGGTCCGGGCTGCCACGCCTCGAACAGCTCGGTGACCGAGGCCAGGGTTTCCTCCGGCTCCAGGTCTCCGACCAGCACGAGCACCGCGTTCCTGGCGCCCAGATGCCGCGCGTGCACCCGAGCCAGGTCGTCCCTCGTGCAGGCGGCGGCCTGCTCGGGCGTCGGCTGCCAGCGGGCGGCTCTCTCCTCGCCGTACCTGCGCCGCAGCAGCGCGTGCTGTGCGAGCGCCGCCGGCTGGTGGGTGGCCAGCCGTATGCGGCGTGCCAGGCGTTCGCGTTCGGGAGCGACGGCTTCCTCGGTCAGCCGGGGCCCGCCGACGGCTTCGGCCAGCAGGGCGAGTACGGCGGGCAGGCCGTCGGCCATGGTGTGACCCGTGACGGTGATCTTGCGGGCGTCCGCGGAGGCGTCCAGGGTGGCGCCGTGTGCGGCCAGTGCCGCGTCGTGGTCGTCGGCGCTGCGGTGGGCGGTGCCGCGCAGCAGGAGCTCGGCCAGCAGCTGGCAGTGCGCCACCTCCCCGGGGGCCATGGCGGCGTAGGGGACGGTGAGCCGGATCTCCACCAGAGGGACGACGGGAGCCGAACACACCACCACGCGCAGTCCGTTGCCGAGGGTGAGGTCGGCGTCGGGCAGCGGCAGCCGCCCCTGCCCGGCGCTCGCCTCCGGCCGGCTGCCGTACCCGAGGAGTTTCTTCGCCGCACCACCGGTCATGCCGTCGTCTCCCGTGCGATGTCCCGCGGCACGGCCTGGCGTCCTGGCACGAAGCGCACGACCGCCCGGTGGGAGGACCTGAGCCGGGCGGCCGCCCGGCTCACCTGTTCGCCGGTCACGCCGGCGCGTACGAGCTCGGGCAGCGCATGGGTCAGCTCTGCCTCGCCGAAAAGCGTCTCCCGCAGGCCGAGCAACTGCGCCCGGGTACCCGGATCACCGAGTTCGCGCATCGCCCGGGCGGCCCAGCGGGCGGTCGTGGCACGCAACTGCCCGGCAGCGACCTCGTTCGTCGCCAGTGCTTCCAGCGTGCCGTCGAGCGCTTCCAGGACGTGCCCAGCGCCTCGCTCGTGCTCGTGCACGGCGAACAGCGTCAGCAGATCCGGCCCCACCGTGTCCAGTGGCAGCCCGAAGAGACCGCAGCCCACCGAGAGGCTCGACGCCCCCGCGGCCGCGGTCGGACCCCGGCGCAGCAGGGCGTGTCTGCCCTGTCCGAGCAGCGCCGCCAGGACGAGGTGCGCGAGGTAGTCGGCGCGCTCGGTGACCGGGTCCGGCATCCGGTAGCCCACCGCCACGGCGGGTGAACCGGCGTGCGGGTCGAGGACCGTCAGCCGCCGCTCCTCTCCCGGCGCCGGCTCGTGGGGATCGGGCGACCGCACCGTCGCACGTGCCGGCAGGTCCTCGAAGTGCCGGCGTGCGAGACGTTCCGCCGTGTGGCGGTCGAAGGCGCCGGTGACGGTCACCACGGCATTTCCGGGACCGTAATGGTCGGCGAAAAACCTTTCACACAACGCAAGGTCGAAGGCGGCGAGGTCGACGGTTTCGCCGTACCCGTCCCTCGCGTTCTCCGAGCGCCGGTGCAGGGCCCTCGGCAGTGCCCAGGGATGAGTTCCGTACGGGCGATTGCGGACCATGAGCCGGATTTCCTCGTCGATCACCGCTGTCTGTGTGCGGAGGTTTCGCGCGGAAATACAGGGCGAGCGCATTCGGTCCGCTTCGAGCGCGAGCAGCATTTCCAGTGCGGAGGCGGGGCCGGCGGCATGGTAAACCGTCACGTCCTGGCGGGTCCGGGCGTCGCCGAATCCGCCGGCGCGC
Source organism: Streptomyces tibetensis (assembly GCF_007655005.1). Classification (GTDB taxonomy): domain Bacteria; phylum Actinomycetota; class Actinomycetes; order Streptomycetales; family Streptomycetaceae; genus Streptomyces; species Streptomyces tibetensis. Next base: position 244,156 of record NZ_SZVW01000006.1, on the reverse strand, counting down.
TGCACCCGTGGCAGATAACCCTCCGGCTCGGCGCCCCTGCCCCCGCGGAACATGAGGTGCTCGAAGAGATGCGCCAGGCCCGTACGCCCTTCGGGTTCCGTGCGGAAACCAACGCCGTAGTGCACAGCAACACCGATCGAAGCGCCCACGGGATTCGGTGCCAGCAACACCCGAAGGCCATTGTCCAATACCAAGCGATGCAGCTGATCTCGGCTCATCCCGGCGAGCATAGGACCGACTCAAGTACCGGCTCAACATGGAACGTTGACCGATTGCGGACAGTGTCCGCATGCGGTCAACTCCGTTGCCATCACGGCACCGTTCGAGGAATGGTTCTGCCACGGCCGGAGAGCGCGGTTGCCGAAATCGCCGATCCGGTCACCATCAGAAATCCGAGAACACGGGAGTCGACATGAACACCCAGTCCCTCATCAGCGGTTACTCCACCTACGCCGCCGCCGACGAGATCGTTCCGGCCGTGGAGGCCCCGGCCGCCACCATCACGATCACCACCTCGTCGCAGGCGTGCATCTCCGCCGCGTCCGCCGTCTCGGCTGTCTCGGTCGACAACACCTTCGACCACTCCTGCTGAACCGCGTGACCCGCTGAGAAAAAAAGGGGCGGGTGCCCACCGCCGCAATCGGTGGGCACCCGCCCTGTCGCACGAGAATCTGATTCCCGCTCCGCCCCGGTCGAATCACTCGTCCTCGTCCTCGTCGGCGTCCTCGACGCCCACTCCGGACATTCCCAGGATGACGGAGGGCACTGCCGACGCGGTGAGCATGAGGGTCGTCAGCAGCGCGGGCATCCGCTCGATCATGTCGGGCTGGTTCTGGAAGACGACCATGAGCAGCACGACGACCATGCCGGCGCCGACCGCGCACTGGTAGCCGATGAAGGAGACCTGGTCGCGCAACCCGCGCTCGCGTTCGTCCAGTCCCACCTGCGGCCGTTCGGCCACGCCGCGGGTCATCGAGCGCAGCACGCCCCACAGCAGCAGCCAGAGCACGAAGGCCACGAGCCACCACGAGTCGGAGAACGCGTTGCCGTCCGAGATGAGTGACAGCACCACCATGACCGCGCTCAGCACACAGAGGGAGAGCGCCACAGGACGCATGGGACTGCGCGCCAGATCCGTCGTCCCGTTGACACCTTGCCGGCTCACGAGCGGTCCTCCTTGTTGTACAGCTGGGCGGAGAGGGGGGCGAAGGGCTTGCGGTTGAAGATCGCTTCCACCGGAAGCTCGAACACGTCGCTGAGCCGGAACGCCAGGTCGAGACTCGGGAAGTAGTCACCCCGCTCGATGGCGCCGATGGTCTGCGGGTGCACCTCCACCAGCTTGGCCAGCGCGACGCGACTGAGGCCACGCTCGGCGCGGAGCACTCTCAGCTGGTTGTAGATCTGCATTCCCTCGCGATGACTCACTGGGCTCATGAAAAAAACGTAGTAGAAACACAACAGTTCGTCAAGGAACAGCAACAGCTCCGGCAGATGTCAGAGCACCAGCGACATAAGGAAGGTGTCCAGCCGTGACCGCCGACAACGTGCTTCCGAGCGTGCTCGTGCCGAACATGCCGGAGACCCCGGACTCCCTGCGGCCCCACACCGAGCTGGTCCGCGACACCGGAGTGCGCCGCCTGTGGACAGGCCAGTCGCTCAAGGTGGAGGCCCACCAGGCGTTCGCCCACCTCGCCGGCGCCGGGCTGCGCGTCCCCGTCGGCCTCAGCGTGACCCTCATGCCGCTGCGCCATCCGTACGAGGCCGCCCTCCAGGCCCGCTCGCTCGCCCTGCTGACCGGCCTGCCGGTGGTGGCCGGCTACGGCGTCGGCTCGACGGCGTTCGTCCGCAGCCTCAACGGACGCCCGTACACCAGCCCGCGCACGATGGCCGCGGACTACCTGCGCACCGTTCGGTCCCTGCTCGACGGGGAGATCGTCGACCACGCGGGCGACTACCACAGCCTGCAGGGCCGGTTGATCCCCATGGAGCATCCGCACGTGGAGGTCGGCGTGGGCGTGCTGCGCCCCAACATGGCCCGGACCGCCGGCGGCGTCGCCGACGTCGCCATCACCTGGATGACCCCGCCCGCCTATGTCGCCGAGACCCTGCTGCCCGCCCTGGAGGAAGGGGCCAAGGACAGGGACAGGGACACCCGCTGCCGGGTCGCGACCGTCGTCCATGTCGCGGTGGAGCGCGAGGGCCGGAACCCGCACGTGCTCGCTCACACGGCCGCCTCCGGGCACCTCACCATGGAGCACTACACGGACATGCTGCGCCGGGCCGGCGTGCCCGTCGACCCGGCGGACCCGGTGGCCGGTGCCGCCGCTCTGGTGGACAGTGGCACGTACCTGTACGGCTCGGCCGACCACATCGCCGCAGAGCTGGAGAAGTACCGGAACGCCGGCGTCGACGAGGTGATTCTCAACTGCGCCGGAGTGATGTTCACCGAGGGGCAGTCAGCGGCTTTGCGGGACACCCGGGAGATCATCGAGGCGGTCGGGCGGCGGAACGGTGGCTGAGCCGGTCCGTTGCGGGCCGGCAGCGCCCGCGGGGCCGCCGGACCCGGGACGGCCTCCCGGCACGGAGCCCGTCACCATACGTGAGTACGGGACCCGCTATCTGCGGATCACCGTGCGCTACCACGGGGACGCGGGATTCAGCTGGCTGCGTGCCCCGGGACCGGCCCACACCGCACCGCAGCGCCTCCCCCCGGCGGAGGCCGGCGCGGCACTCCGCCGCGTCGACAGGGCCGTCGGTACGGCCGCGGCCGGGGCCCGCAGCACCGCCGAAGCGCCGCGCGGCGCCCGGCTCGCCCTGGGCGAACCGGCCGCCGGCTCCGCGCGGGACGGGTCGACCCCACCGGACTCGGGCGTGCTCTACCGCGTGCCCGGGGCCGTCTCGGTGGCACGGCTGCTGCCCTCCGGCGACGACACCGCCTTCCGGCTCTCGATCGACGCGCTGGCGGGTCTGGGCAGGACCCTGCGAAGGCTGCACCAGGAGCCGTGGGACCTCCCCGAACGGCCGCCCCACCAGGGAGTGCGACGGCTCACGGCCTGGCTCTCCGGAGACGAGGACGCTCCAGGAACGTCCCGGCTGCGCACACTGGCCCGAACCCGGCTCGGTCCCTCACTGTGGGCCCGGCTGACGGACTGGTCCGGGGCCGCGGACGAGCCACCCGGAGGCGGCGCGGTCCTGCTGCACGGAGCTCCCAGCACCGGCTGGCTGGTCCCCTCCACCGCCGGTGGCCACACCGCCCTGCTCACCGGCGAGGAGGTCACCGGGGGCGACCCGGCCCTCGATCTCGGCTGGAGTCTCGGCGAGTTGCACGAACTGCGCGCCGCCGCAGCCCGTGGCCTCGGCTCCGCCGGAAAGGGCCCGAGGGTCGACTACCCGGCCGCGGCCCACGCCCTGCTCCGCGGCTACACCGGCGGCGACGGCACCGCAGCCGTCCCGCCGGGCACCGCAGCCGTCCCGCCGGGCACCGCACGCGCGGCCACCCTCCGTCTGGCCGTCCACATGCGGGATTTCGCGTCGTTCGTCGGCTGGCACGAGGACCTGCGCCACTACTGCGACCTGCTCGCGGAAGCACTCAGCGAGGACGGCACTCCCTGTCTCGACTGGCCCACGCCACGGTCGTCCGCCGAGGGCGCCCTTTCGGAGCCGTCCCCGGGACATCCGGCACAACAGAAGGGATCGGACCCATGTCACGCACGATGACATCTCTGGCGGGCGCTGCGCTGCTCGCCCTGGCGTTGTCCGCCCACGGCACGACCGCCCACGCGGCCGAGGGGTGGTCCGTCTCCCACGCGACGGCCACCGCGTCGGGAACGACCCGGGCCGTGGACTCGGGAGGGCTCTGGCCGGACACCGCCGTCGAGGGAGAACTCCGCAACACCGGCTCCGGGTGCTACACGCTCTGGATCCAGTGGACGGTGGACCTGACACCGGGGCCGCCGTTCAAGATGGGCACGCAGTGCGGCGCAGGTTCCGTCCCGGTCCGCTTCCAGAAGCCGGGCGGGCTGGGGACGACCTGGCTGAAGATCTGCCGCGACACGCAGCACACCGACTGCAGCCCCATCCAGTACATCTGAACGAGACGGGCCGTCGACGGTCCGGAGCCGCGCAGGCCCCTCCCCGGAGGCCGGGGAGGGGCCTGCTGCTGCCGGCCGCGGGCTCCGGGCGGACCGCCGAGGTCAGCTGCCGGCGACGATCGTCGTCGTCACCGTCACGGCGACGATCACCGCCAGCCCCTCCTCGGCCGCCCGTACGACGTGCCGCACGGCCGTCGCGGACCACTGGGCCTCGGAGAGAGCCTCCATCGCCGCCCCGACCTCACGCGCGTCGGCGTCCGGGAAGGCCAGCCGGTGCAGCTTCGCGCCGTGCAGCAGGGCCACCAAACACGCCGTACGCTCGTCCGGCGCCGCTCCTCGAAGGACGACCTCGTCGAGCCGCTGCCGTACCGCCGCCTCCGCCGAACCGTCCGCCTCGGGATAGCGACGCACGGAGAAGAGGCCGAGCACCTTCTTCTTCTCCTCCCGGACCAGTCCCTTCTCGATCAGGCCCCGGTTCGCCCAGGCCGCCGCGTCCGTCTTCAGCCGGGTGATCCAGTCCCTGGTCCTGCCCGGCTTGTCCCTGCCGGCGATGTCGGCGAGTGCCGCGTCCAGGGCGGGTTCGCCCAGCGGCGTGGCATCGACGACCGTCACCTTGTCGTCGGTCACATCGATCCGGCCGGCCAGCGCCAGCTCCACCAGTAAGGCAGCGGATATCGCCGGCGCCACCTTCGCCGACTCCTTCGCGGCGCCGGACTCGTCGTCCAACGAGAGGAGCAGGAGCTGCTCGCCCAGGGTCGTGGGGGTTTCCGTGGGGGGTTGCGTCGGTGTGTGCATGTCCACAGTCTCCATGGGCGAGCGCTCGCCCATGGAGGAGTGGCCGGTAGCGGTCAGTGGTTGCGCGGGAAGCCCAGGTCCACGCCCGCCGGGGCGTCGGCCGGGTCCGGCCAGCGGGTGGTGACGACCTTGCCGCGGGTGTAGAAGTGCGTGCCGTCGTTGCCGTAGATGTGGTGGTCGCCGAAGAGCGAGTCCTTCCAGCCGCCGAAGGAGTGGTAGCCGACGGGGACCGGGATCGGGACGTTCACGCCGACCATGCCGGCTTCGACCTCCAGCTGGAAGCGGCGGGCCGCGCCGCCGTCCCGGGTGAAGATCGCGGTGCCGTTGCCGAACGGGGAGGCGTTGATCAGGTCCAGGGCCTCCTCGTAGGTCTCGGTGCGCAGCACGGTCAGCACCGGGCCGAAGATCTCGTCCTGGTAGGCCTTCGCGGACGTGGGCACCTTGTCGAGCAGCGAGATGCCGATCCAGTGGCCGTCCTCGAAGCCGTCGACGGTGAAGCCGGTGCCGTCCAGGACGACCTCGCAGCCCTCGGCCGCGGCGCCCTCGACGTAGGAGGCGACCTTGTCGCGGTGGACCTTGGTGATGAGCGGGCCCATCTCGGAGGCCGGGTCGTTGCCCGGGCCGATCTTGATCTTCTCGGCGCGCTCGCGGATCTTCTCCACGAGCTCGTCGCCGATCGAACCGACGGCGACGACCGCGGAGATGGCCATGCAGCGCTCACCGGCGGAGCCGTAGGCGGCCGAGACGGCGGCGTCGGCGGCCGCGTCGAGGTCGGCGTCGGGCAGGACCAGCATGTGGTTCTTGGCGCCGCCCAGGGCCTGTACGCGCTTGCCGTTGGCGGAGGCGGTGGTGTGGATGTACCGGGCGATCGGGGTCGAGCCGACGAAGGAGACGGCCTTGACGTCCGGGTGCTCCAGGAGACGGTCCACGGCCACCTTGTCGCCGTGGACGACGTTGAAGACACCGTCGGGCAGGCCCGCCTCGGCGAGCAGTTCGGCGATCTTGACCGAGGCCGACGGGTCCTTCTCGGACGGCTTGAGCACGAAGGTGTTGCCGCACGCGATGGCGAGGGGGAACATCCACATCGGCACCATCGCCGGGAAGTTGAACGGCGTGATGCCGGCGACGACGCCGAGCGGCTGACGGATGGAGGACACGTCGACGCGGCTGGCGACCTGCGTGGACAGCTCGCCCTTCAGCTGCACGCTGATGCCGCAGGCCAGGTCGACGATCTCCAGGCCGCGCGCGACCTCGCCGAGGGCGTCGGAGTGGACCTTGCCGTGCTCGGCCGTGATCAGTTCGGCGATCGCGTCGCGGTTGGCGTCCAGCAGGGCGCGGAACTTGAACAGGATCGACGTGCGCTGGGCCAGCGAGGACTGGCCCCAGGTCAGGTAGGCCTCCTTGGCGGCGGCGACCGCCGCGTCCACCTCGTCGACCGAGGCGAACGCGACCTTCGTCGTCACCTCGCCGGTCGCCGGATCGGTCACCGGCCCGTGCGTGCCCGAGGCGCCTTCGACGGTCTTGCCGCCGATCCAGTGGTTGACGATCTTCGTCATGGCCGGGAACTCCTTCACAGATGGCGGCGTCGGGTGGAGACGTGCCGTTCGTACAGCTCACGTGCCTTGACCGCGGACGGCCGTGTCGCGGTCTCGGCCACGGGTACATCCCACCAGGCCTGCGCGGGAGGCGCGCCCGACACTGTGTCTGCCGTTTGGGTCTCGACGTAGACACATGTGGGAGTGTCGGCCGCCCGGGCCTCGGCGAGGGCCTCCCGCAGGTCCCGGACGGTCTTCGCACGCAGGACGCGCATGCCGAGGCTGGCCGCGTTGGCGGCGAGGTCGACGGGCAGCGGCGCCCCGCTGTACGAGCCGTCCTCGGCCGGGAAGCGGTAGGCGGTGCCGAACCGCTCGCCGCCCACCGACTCCGAAAGGCCGCCGATGGACGCGTAGCCGTGGTTCTGGATGAGCAGGACCTTGATCGCGATGCCCTCCTGCACGGCCGTCACGATCTCCGTCGGCATCATCAGGTACGTGCCGTCGCCGACCAGCGCCCACACGGGCCGGTCCGGGGCGGCCATCTTGACGCCGATGGCGGCCGGTATCTCGTAGCCCATGCAGGAGTAGCCGTACTCCAGGTGGTACTGGTCGGGCGACCGGGTCCGCCACAGTTTGTGCAGGTCGCCGGGGAGGGAGCCGGCGGCGTTGATCAGGATGTCCGAGGCGTCGGCGATCTCGTCCAGGGCGCCGATGACCTGGGGCTGGGTCGGACGGGTGTCGGGTTCGTCCACCTCGTAGCAGGCGTCGACGCGCTGCTCCCAGCGTTCCTTGTCCTCGGTGTACTCGGTGGCGTAGGTGCCGGCGACCCGGTACGCGTGCAGCCGGAGGGCGTCGGTGAGCTCCTGCAGGCCGCTGCGGGCGTCCGCGACCAAGGGCTGCCCGGCGAGCTTGTGACCGTCGAAGGGCGCGATGTTGAGGTTGAGGAAGCGGACGTCCGGGTTGCCGAACAGCGTGCCGGAGGCGGTGGTGAAGTCGGTGTAGCGGGTGCCGACGCCGATCACCAGGTCGGCGGTGCGGGCGAGTTCGTCCGCGGTGGCGGTGCCGGTGTGGCCGACGCCGCCGACGTCCTGGGCGTGGTCGTGGCGCAGGGAGCCCTTGCCCGCCTGGGTGGAGGCGACCGGGATGCCGGTCGTCCCGGCGAACTCGGCGAGGGCCTCCTCGGCGCGGCTGTGGTGGACGCCGCCGCCCGCGATGACCAGGGGCCTCTTCGCCGAGCGGATGATCCGTACCGCCTCGGCCAGTTCCGTCGGGTCGGCGCCGGGCCGCCGCACGGTCCAGACGCGCTCGGCGAAGAACTCCTCCGGCCAGTCGTACGCCTCGGCCTGCACGTCCTGGGGCAGGGCGAGGGTGACGGCGCCGGTCTCGACGGGGTCGGTGAGGACGCGCATCGCGTTCAGCGCGGAGGGGATGAGGGCTTCGGGCCGGGTGATCCGGTCGAAGTACTTCGACACCGGGCGCAGGCAGTCGTTGACCGACACGTCGCCCGCGTAGGGCACTTCGAGCTGCTGCAGGACCGGGTCGGCGGGCCGGGTCGCGAAGACGTCGCCGGGCAGGAGCAGCACCGGGAGGTGGTTGATGGTCGCGAGGGCGGCGCCGGTGACGAGGTTGGTGGCGCCCGGGCCGATGGACGTCGTCACCGCGTGCGTGGACAGACGGCCGGACTGGCGGGCGTAGCCGACCGCCGCGTGCACCATGGCCTGTTCGTTGCGGCCCTGGTGGTAGGGCATCTCCTCGGCGTGTTCGAGGAGGGCCTGGCCGATGCCGGCCACGTTGCCGTGGCCGAAGATGCCCCAGGTGGCGCCGATGAGCCGCTGCCGGACGCCGTCGCGTTCGGTGTACTGGGCGGACAGGAAGCGCACGAGCGCCTGTGCGACCGTCAGCCGCGTCGTCGAGGTCATCGGTGTCCCTCCCTCTGGGTGGTCACGGATACGCGACGCCCGCACCGAGCGTTCACAGGGCGAGGCCGGGTACGCCTCGTCCGGGAGACCTCCGGCGCGGGGCCGTAGCGGGCGGGGAGTTGTCGCTCGCACTTCGCTCCTGCCAAAGCAAAGCGGCTTCCCGCGCCGGAGGCGATCTGGGCCCGGGACCTGCCCGGGGGAGGGAACTGCCGGACTTCCGCGGCGCCGCCCGGAAGAGGGAACCCTCGGTCTTGCGTGCCGTCGACCGTGGTGAAGGTGTGGGTGGTCATGACGCAGCCCTCACAGCAGTCCGACGGCGGTGTCCACGGCGGCGGCCACATCGCCGTCCGCCGGATACAGCAGCGAGCGGCCGACCACCAGCCCTCGCACGGTGGGCAGTCGCAGGGCGCCGCGCCACTTCTCGTACGCCCCGGCCTGCTCCTCGGCGGAGCCCCCGATCTCCCCGCCGAGCAGTACGGCGGGCAGGGTGGAGGTCGCCATGACCTCGGCCATGTCGTCGGGGTTCTCGGTGACCGGCACCTTCAGCCAGGTGTAGGCGGAACTGCCGCCCAGGCCGGAGGCGATGGCGATCGACTTGGTGACGGCCTCGGCGGAGAGGTCGTTCCTGACCTTGCCCTCGGGGGTGCGGTGGCTGAGGAACGGCTCGACGAAGACGGGGAGTCGACGCGCGGCCATGTCGTCGATCGCGCGGGCGGTGGACTCCATCGTGGTGAGGGAGCCCGGGTCGTCGTAGTCGATGCGCAGGAGCAGCTTGCCGGCGTCGAAGCCCAGGCGCTCGATGTCCTCGGGGCGGTGGCCGGTGAAACGGTCGTCGAGTTCGAAGCGCGCGCCCTGGAGGCCGCCGCGGTTCATCGAGCCGAGGACGACCTTGCCGTCGAGGGCGCCGAGCAGGAGCAGGTCGTCGAGGATGTCGGCGGTGGCGAGGACGCCGTCGACGCCCGGGCGGGACAGGGCCAGGCAGAGGCGTTCGAGGAGGTCGGCGCGGTTGGCCATGGCCATGCTGCGGCCGCCGGCGGCGAGGGCACCGCGGGCCGGATGGTCGGCCGCGATGATCATCAGGCGGCCGCTCGTGTTCAGCAGCGGCCGGCGGGTGCGGCGGGCGGCGGCCTCGGCGATCGCCTCCGGGCGGTGGCTGCGCAGGTCGACGAGCTCGGAGATGTCGACGGTCACCGGACGGCCCCCGCGGTGACGGCCGCCTCGATCTCGTCCGGGGTGGGCATCGCGGAGGAGCACTCCAGGCGGGAGGCGACGATGGCCCCGGCGGCGTTGGCGTGCCGCATGGTCTTCTCCAGGTCCCAGCCGGCCAGCAGGCCGTGGACGAGGGAGCCGCCGAAGGCGTCTCCGGCGCCGAGGCCGTTGAGGACGTTCACCGGCAGCGGCGGGACCTCGGCGCTCTCGCCGGCGCTGTTCACCGCGAGGACGCCCTTGGGGCCCTGCTTGACGACGGCGAGTTCGACGCCCGCGTCGAGCAGGGCACGGGCGGCGGCGTGGGGTTCGCGCACGCCCGTGGCGACCTCCACCTCGTCGAGGTTGCCGACGGCGACGGTGGTGTGCCGCAGGGCCTCCGCGTAGAAGGGGCGGGCCGCGTCGGGGTCGGTCCAGAACATCGGGCGCCAGTCGAGGTCGAAGACCGTCGTGCCGGACTTGGCGCGGTGGGCGAGGGCCGCGAGGGTCGCCGTACGGCTGGGCTCCTCGCTCAGGCCCGTGCCCGTGACCCAGAAGACCCGGGTGTCACGGACGGCGTCGAGGTCGAGCTCGTGGGCGTCGATCTCCAGGTCGGGGGCCTTGGGCCGGCGGTAGAAGTACAGCGGGAAGTCGTCCGGCGGGAAGACCTCGCAGAAGGTGACCGGGGTGGGCAGGCCGGGTACCGGGGTGACCCAGCGGTCGTCCACGCCGAAGTCCTTCAGGGCCTGGTGGAGATAGGTGCCGAAGGGGTCGTCGCCGGTACGGGTGATCACCGCCGTCCGCCGCCCCAGACGGGCCGCCGCGACCGCGACGTTGCTCGCCGAACCGCCGAGGAACTTGCCGAAGGACGTGACCTGCGGCAGCGGGACACCGGTCTGCAGCGGATACAGATCCACTCCGATCCGCCCCATGGTGATCAGGTCGTACGTCATCGGTGTCCCCTCGATGCTCGGCTCTCCCCGGTTTTGTAGTCCCCTCTCGACGCCCTGTCAATGTTTTGTCCGGACATTCGGACCAGATCATGACAGCGCTTTCCCCATGGCGGCGCCCCAGCCGCATCCGCGTCCACACCGTTCCGAGTCTTCAACCTCCCGTCCCCGCCCGCCTCTCCGGTCGGCCGGCGATCGGATCCGGGTGAAGCGTCAAGACACCCCGCCGCCGCACCGGCGCGCGCCTTTGCCCCGGCTGTGTCACAAACGCCCCTCCCCTGTCACACATGTCGCGTGTACGCGGGTCTTCCGTCACACCCGGCGCACAGGCCCTGCCCGGTCTCGCCGGGTGTCGTTGACCGGACACAGGCTTGTTGATCGCCAGCGCAGCGCCCGGCTCCCCCGGACGGCCGTCCACGGCCGCCGCCGCGGTGCGCGCGGGGAGGTGCACGTCATGACCGACCGAAGACTCTGGTCCTACAAGGAGATCGCGGCGCACATCCGGGTGCAGCCGGACACCGTGCGGTCCTATCGCAAACACGGGCTGCTGCCCCCGCCCGACCATGTCGAGGGCGGCAAGCCCTACTGGTACGCCGACACGGTCCGGGCCTGGGTCGCCTCCAGGCCGGGCAACCGCGGCCGAAGAACCGACTGACCCGATCCCTCCGCCTCGTGCCCCACCGTCGCGTGGGGCACGGTCGTCCGCCGGAGCGTCAACTCCCCGTCAGCTCCACGGCACGATGACCGTCGCCCCCGCCCCCGGCGCCGTCCCCATCCCTGCCAGCGCGGCCGGGACCTCCTCCAGCGTGATCGTCGACGTCACCAGCAGGTCGGGGCGCAGCACGCCGCTGCGGACCAGTTCCAGCATGGGCGGGTAGCTGTGCGCGGCCATGCCGTGGCTGCCGAGGAGTTCGAGCTCCAGGGCGATCGCGCGGGCCATCGGCACGGGTGTCGTGCCGTCCGGCGAGGGCAGCAGGCCGACCTGGACGTGCCGGCCGCGGCGGCGCAGGCCGTTCACGGAGGCCGCGCAGGTGCCGGGTGAGCCGAGGGCGTCGAGCGAGAGGTGGGCGCCGCCGCCGGTGAGGTCCCGGACGGCCGCCGCGGTGTCCGGCACGGACGTGGCGTCCAGGCGCTGTGCGGCCCCGAACTCCCGCGCCAGGTCCAGTGCCTGGGCCGACACGTCGACGGCCACCACCCGCGCGCCCGAGGCCGCGGCGATCATCACGGCGGAGAGCCCGACCCCGCCGCAGCCGTGCACCGCGACCCATTCCCCTGCCGCGATCCGGCCCTGCTGCACCACCGCCCGGTACGCCGTCGCGAATCGGCAGCCGAGCGAGGCCGCCGTCGCGAAGGACAGCTCCCCGGGCAGCGCCACGAGGTTCACGTCGGCGTGGTCCAGCGCCACGTACTGGGCGAAGGATCCCCAGTGGGTGAAGCCGGGCTGGGTCTGGCGCTCGCACACCTGGTGGTCACCGGCCGCGCAGGACGGGCAGGTGCCGCAGGCGCAGATGAACGGCACGGTAACCCGGTCGCCGGGCCGCCATCCGGTCACCCGGGCGCCTACGGCCTCGACGACCCCGGCCAGTTCGTGTCCGGGCACGTGCGGCAGGGCGATGTCCGGGTCGTGGCCCTGCCAGCCGTGCCAGTCGCTGCGGCACAGGCCGGTGGCCTCGACCCGTACGACGACCCCGTGTTCCGCGGGCTCCGGGTCCGCGACCTCCCGCACCTCGGCCGTCTCCCCGTACCGCTCGAACACCACGGCCCGCATGGACCCACCCGCCTTCCGTTCGTGTCCGGGACCGCCGACCGCCCTCGCGCCCCGGTCGTTCGCACTCCGGTCGGGTGCCTCGGTCGGTCGCGACCCCGGCCGCCGGCGCCCTGGTCGGTCGCGCCTCGGTCGGTCGCGCCTCGGGGGAACGCTAGCCCCGGGCCCCGGCCTTGTCCCGGTCCGGCTCCCCCTCCTCTGCCGGATTTCGCTCCCCCGCCGGTTTCCCCTCCCCCGCCGGTGCCGGCTCACCCTCCGTCAGGCCGAAGCGTTCGTGGAAGCGGCGCAGGGGGCGAGGGGCCCACCAGGTGGCGCGGCCTGTGAGGCGCATGACCGCGGGGACCAGAAGGCTGCGGACGATCATCGCGTCCATCAGGACCGCCAGGGCGATGCCCAGGCCGAGCATCTTGGTGTTGGTCACCCGGGAGGTGCCTATCGCGACCATGACCACGGCCAGGATGACCGCCGCAGCCGAGATCAGCCCGCCGGTGCGCTGGAGGCCGTGGCGGACGGCCTGGTCGTGGTCGCCGGTGTGGTCGTACTCCTCCTTGATGCGGGAGAGCAGGAACACTCCGTAGTCCATGGACAGGCCGAAGGCCACGCAGAACATCAGGACCGGCAGGGTCGTCTCGATGGATCCGGGGCTGGTGAAGCCGAGCAGGCCGGAGAGGTGGCCGTCCTGGAAGACCCAGACGACCGCGCCGAACATGGCCGTCAGACTGAGCGCGTTCAGCACGACCGCCTGGACCGGAATCAGCACGCTGCCCGTGAGGAGGAAGACCAGGAGGAGGGTGACGACCGTGATGAAGGCGGCCGCGAGGGGCAGGCGCTCCCCTATGGCGTCCTTGGAGTCGACCAGGACGGCCGCGGTGCCGGTCACCTCGGTGTCGAAGGGGGCCCGGACCTCGCGCAGTTCGCCCACGAGACGCTGCGCCGGATCGCCGACCGCCTCCCCCTTCGCCAGCACCGTGAAGTACGCGGAGTCGCCCTGCACCAGCGGCCCGTCCACTCTCGCGACATCGGGGAGCCGGGCGATCCGCTCCTTGTAGGCGCCGTACTGCGCCTCGGTGGCACGGCCCTCGGCCAGCACTTCGAGGCCGCCGCCGGGGCTGCCCGGGAAGCCCTCCCGGATGTGCTGCTGCACGACATGGGACTCCGAGGCCGAGGGCAGCTGGCGGTCGTCCGCGGTGCCGAACCTCACGCCCAGGAAGGGCAGTCCGAGCAGGACGAGGACGGCTGTGGTGCCCAGCGCGAAGAACGGGGCGCGGCGCATGACGAGGGTCGCCGTGCGCGCCCAGGCCCTGCCCTCTTCCCCGGCCGGATTCGGCCGGCGGCCCCGCCGGAACACGCGGCGCAGATCCCAGGAGTCGACCCGGTGCCCGAGCAGCACCAACGCGGCCGGGAGCAGGATCAGCGCGGCCGCCGCGGCCAGCAGCACGACGGCGATCCCGGCGTAGGCGAAGGAGCGCAGGAAGTACTGCGGGAAGACCAGCATCGCGGCCAGGGACACCGCGACCGTGAGGGCGGAGAACAGCACGGTGCGGCCCGCTGTGCGCAGGGTGGTGCCGATCGCCGTCACGGGTTCGGCGCCCGTGGACAGTTCCTCGCGGAAGCGGCGCACGATGAACAGGGCGTAGTCGATGGCGAGGCCGAGTCCGAGGGCCGTGGTGAGGTTGATCGCGAACACGGACACGTCGGTGAGTTCGGTGAGGCCGCGCAGGATCGCGTTGGTGCCGAGGATGGCGACGATGCCGATGCCGAGCGGCAGCAGGGCCGCGACGGCGCTGCCGAAGACCATCACCAGCAGGACGAGCGTCACCGGCAGGGCGATGAGCTCGGCCCGGGTCAGGTCCTCCTGGATGATCGTCTGCATCTCGTGCCGCACGGCGACCGGGCCGCCGACCGTGACCTCCGCCGGGCCGTGCACGCCGCGGTAGTGGGGCGCGATGCGCTCCAGGGTCTCGCCGGCGGTCTTCTCGTCGCCGGTGACGCGGGCGGCGATCAGTGCCTCGTGTCCGTCCTTCGAGCGCAGGGCCGGGGTGCCGGACTGCCAGTAGGAGCCGACGCCGGTGACGCCCCGCTCGCTCGCCAGCCGCTCGGTGAGCCGCTCGGCCTCGGCGGCGACGGCCGGGTCGTCGACCGATGCGTCGCCGGCGTCGAGCAGGAGCAGGACGTTGGGCTGGGAGCCGGGGAACTCGCGCTCCAGGGCCTTGGTCGCGTACGTGGACTCGGCGGTCGGGTCCTCCCAGCCGCCGGCGCCGAGCCGGTCGGCGACGCCGCTGCCGGCCAGGACCGCGAGCACGGTGAGCACCAGCGCCACCAGCAGCGACAGTCTGGGCCGGGCGGTGACGAAACGGGTCCAGCCCCGGACGCGCGGCGGTGTGTTGACTTCGGTCATCGTGCGGTGTCCCCTTCACCGAGACCCGTGTCCAGGCGCAGCCTGACAGCATGGAGCTGCCAAGAACCGGCAAACACGAGAGATCGCTCGCATTTCTGGGTCCAGAATGCGAGTGACCGCTCGCGTTTGTCAATCACGTGATCAGACCTGGGGATAAGGCGTGCCCGAGAAGCCCGAGAAAGCCGGAACCGAGACGACGACCGCGGCGGCCGACGAACGGCCGCGCCGTCGGCAGGCGCGCGGCGAGCGCCGCATCACCCAGCTGCTCGAAGCCGCCGCCGCGGTCTTCTCCACGACGGGCTACACGGCCGCCAGCACCAACGCCATCGCCCGCGAGGCGGGCGTCTCACCGGGCACGCTGTACCAGTTCTTCCCGAACAAGGAAGCGATCGCGATCGAGCTGGGCAGCCGGCTCATGCACGAGATGCGCCAGTCGTACGACGAGGTACTGACCCCCACCGACCCCGCGGTGACCTCGCTCGAGGAGGTCATCACCGGGGCCGTCGACCGCTTCATCGAGTTCAACGGCCGCCACCCGGCCTTCTTCGCGCTGATGCACGGCCCCGACATCCCGGGGCGCATCGCCGAGGAGCACGACGCGCTGCACACCACACTGGTCGCCCGGGTCGAGACGCTCGTCGCGCCGTTCGTGCCCGACGCACCCGCCCCGGCCGTCACCCGCACCGCCCGGATGTGCGTCGGCATCTACAAGGCCGGCCTGGAGCTGATCCTGGCCCACGAGGGCGCCGAGCGGGAGGCCTACATCCAGGAGCTGAAAGAGGCCCTTCTGCGATACCTGCGACCGCTGGCGGGTGCGTCGTGCGCCGATACCCCCTAGGGGTACAGTTGGTGGTGCGGATCCCCCAGCGGACCCCATAGCCCCACCTGCCTCTGCGAGGAGTAACGACATGACCGCCCAGACCGACACCACGGGCCCCGTCACCACCGTCTTCAAGGTGAGCGGCATGAGCTGCGGACACTGCGAGGGCGCGGTCTCCGGCGAGATCTCCCAGATCTCCGGCGTGAGCTCGGTGACGGCCGTCGCCAAGACCGGCGAGGTCACGGTCGTCTCCGCGACCCCGATCGCCGACGAGGCCGTGCGCGCCGCCGTCGACGAGGCCGGCTTCGAACTGGCCGGCCGGGCCTGAGCCACCCCGGGTCCGGCGGCCGGCAGCTCTGAGACGCCCCGACCCCGGCACCGGCCGGCAGGTCTCAGACGCGCCGACCAGGCACCGGGCGGCAGGTC
This sequence comes from Streptomyces tibetensis, assembly GCF_007655005.1. Classification (GTDB taxonomy): domain Bacteria; phylum Actinomycetota; class Actinomycetes; order Streptomycetales; family Streptomycetaceae; genus Streptomyces; species Streptomyces tibetensis. Next base: position 228,272 of record NZ_SZVW01000006.1, on the reverse strand, counting down.
TGAGGCGTGCCGGCCCTGGCACTCGTACCCGTGTACGGGCCGTACGCCGCCCCCCCGGCCCGTACGGCCCATTCCGCTTTCCGGGCGCCCCGCATCTCCAGGAGTGAGGACATGACCAGCACCACCGCCAAGGCGCCGACCGGCCGGGAGCCCGCGCTCGCCGAGGTCGAGCTGCTCATCGGCGGGATGACCTGCGCCTCCTGCGCGGCCCGCGTCGAGAAGAAGCTCAACCGCATGGACGGCGTCACGGCCACGGTCAACTACGCGACGGAGAAGGCACGGGTCGCCTATCCCGAGGGCACCGAGGTCGCCGATCTGATCGCCACCGTGGTGAAGACCGGCTACACCGCCGAGGAGCCCGCGCCCCCGCGGGAGGAGACCTCTGACGCCGAGGAGGACCCCGAGCTCTCGGCCCTCCGCCGGCGCCTCACCATCTCCGCCGCCCTCGCCCTGCCCGTCATCCTGCTGGCGATGGTCCCGGCCCTGCAGTTCGACAACTGGCAGTGGCTCTCGCTCACCCTCGCCGCGCCGGTCGTCGTCTGGGGCGGACTCCCCTTCCACCGGGCCGCCTGGACCAACGCCCGGCACGGCGCCGCCACCATGGACACGCTGGTCTGCCTGGGCACGCTCGCCGCGTTCGGCTGGTCCCTGTGGGCGCTGTTCCTCGGTGATGCGGGCATGCCGGGCATGCGGCACCCGTTCGAGTTCACGGTCTCGCGCGGGGACGGCGCCTCCTCGATCTACCTGGAGGTCGCCTCCGGCGTCACCGCCTTCATCCTGCTGGGCCGCTGGCTGGAGGCCCGTTCCAAGCGCCGCGCGGGAGCCGCGCTCAGGGCGCTGATGGAACTGGGCGCCAGGGACGTGGCCGTGCTGCGGGACGGCCGCGAGGTGCGGATCCCGGCGCAGCGGCTGGCCGTCGGCGACCGGTTCGTCGTACGGCCCGGGGAGAAGATCGCCACCGACGGCACGGTCGTCGAGGGGACCTCCGCGGTCGACGCCTCGATGCTGACCGGCGAGTCCGTGCCGGTGGACGTGACGGCCGGGGACACGGTCACCGGCGCGACGGTCAACGCGGGCGGCCGGCTGGTCGTCGAGGCCACCCGGGTCGGCGCCGACACCCGGCTCGCGCGGATGGCGAAGCTGGTGGAGGACGCCCAGAACGGCAAGGCCGAGGTGCAGCGGCTCGCCGACCGGGTCTCCGGGATCTTCGTGCCGGTGGTCCTGCTGATCGCCGTCGCGACGGCCGGGGCCTGGCTGGGGCTGACCGGCGACGGCGTCGCCGCGTTCACGGCCGCCGTCGCGGTCCTGATCATCGCCTGTCCGTGCGCGCTGGGCCTGGCGACCCCGACCGCGCTGATGGTCGGCACGGGCCGGGGCGCGCAGCTCGGCGTCCTCATCAAGGGCCCGGAGGTCCTGGAGTCCACGCGCCGGGTGGACACCGTCGTGCTGGACAAGACCGGCACGGTCACCACCGGCCGGATGACCCTGCAGGAGGTGCACGTCGCCGAGGACACCGACGAGAAGGAGGTGCTGCGGCTCGCGGGCGCCGTCGAGCACGCCTCCGAGCACCCGGTGGCCGGGGCGATCGCGCGGGGTGCCGAGGAGAGCGCCGGGCCGCTCCCGGGCGTCGAGGGGTTCGAGAACGTCCCCGGGCGGGGCGCGCGCGGGCGCGTGGAGGGCCGTGACGTCGCCGTCGGGCGGCTCTTCGACGACGTCCCGCCGGAGCTGGCCCGCGCGCGGGACGAGGCCGAGCGGGCCGGGCGTACGGCCGTCCTGGCCGGCTGGGACGGGACGGCACGGGCCGTGCTGGCCGTGGCGGACGCGATCAAGGAGACCAGCGCCGAAGCCGTGCGGGACCTGCGCGCGCTGGGGCTCACCCCGGTGCTGCTGACCGGGGACAACCGGACGGTGGCCGCGACGGTGGCAACGGCCGTGGGGATCGAGCAGGTGGTGGCCGAGGTCCTGCCCGAGGACAAGGTCGCCGCGGTACGGCGGCTGCAGGCCGAGGGGCGGGTCGTCGCCATGGTGGGCGACGGCGTCAACGACGCGGCCGCGCTCGCCGCCGCCGATCTGGGGCTGGCGATGGGCACCGGCACGGACGCGGCGATCGAGGCGGGCGATCTGACGCTGGTCCGCGGCGATCTGCGGGTGGCGGCGGACGCGATCCGGCTGGCCCGCCGCACCCTGGCCACGATCAAGGGCAACCTGGTGTGGGCCTTCGGCTACAACGTGGCCGCGCTGCCGTTGGCCGCCGCGGGGCTGCTGAACCCGATGATCGCGGGGGCCGCAATGGCCTTCTCGTCGGTCTTCGTCGTCACGAACAGCCTGCGACTGCGGACATTTCGGTGAAGTCGCCCGAATTCCACCTAAGTTCACGGCGAACGTGATTTGAGCCCCTCTGGAGTCCCGGGCCCGGCTCACATAAGCTCTTCACAAGGCTCGCGCATCATCCTTACGCTTGGGTCTCGGACGGGACATCCGGGCTCTTGCGTATCTAACGGACATATGCAAGAGACGCAGATCACAGTGATGTGAACGTAACCATCTGAGGGGTTCGAAGGTCTAAGTTGACGATGTCGGGGAGCGTCTTGGGGGGCGCCACCTGGCAACTGGGGATGTCTTGGGGGACTTCCTCAGGTGGGGGTACCTCCCTGCTCGAACGGAGTTGAGAGCTCGGGGGAGCGTTGCCGGGGCACGTACACCGGGAAGCTTTGAGCGGCCCTCCCGGGCGTGCGCTGTCCCGGCAGATCGCACCTCACAGAAGTACGGCGAGTTCTGCTCGTTCTGCTCAACAGCGATTCAGGCGCTGTCCTCACAGACGCCCGGCCGGATCCCGTGGGGGGAATCCGTACCGGGACTGGGAAGGCGCCCTGGTCGTCGGCCCGTGGGGGGACCGACGCCGGGGCGCCTTCTTCATTGCGTAAGAAATCCCGTGAGAGATCACGCGAGAACCCTCATCACCTCACCGCCCGCGCCCGCGCCAGCTACCCGCACCCGCACCCGCACCCGCACCCGCACCCGGCAACGCAAAAGCCCCCGCACCCGGCAAGCGGATACGGGGACCTGACGCGCTACTGCTCCTGCGCTCAGCGCTCCTCGACGGGAACGAAGTCGCGCTCGACCACGCCCGTGTAGATCTGGCGCGGGCGGCCGATGCGGGAGCCCGGCTCCTTGATCATCTCGTGCCACTGGGCGATCCAGCCCGGCAGCCGACCGAGGGCGAACAGGACCGTGAACATCTCGGTCGGGAAGCCCATGGCCCGGTAGATCAGACCCGTGTAGAAGTCGACGTTCGGGTAGAGGCTGCGCGAGACGAAGTAGTCGTCGGAGAGCGCGTGCTCCTCCAGCTTCAGCGCGATGTCCAGCAGCTCGTCGGACTTGCCGAGAGCGGACAGCACGTCGTGCGCGGCGGCCTTGATGATCTTGGCGCGCGGGTCGAAGTTCTTGTAGACCCGGTGGCCGAAGCCCATCAGGCGGACGCCGTCCTCCTTGTTCTTCACCTTGCGGATGAAGGTGTCGACGTCGCCGCCGGAGTCGCGGATGCCCTCCAGCATCTCCAGCACGGACTGGTTGGCGCCGCCGTGCAGCGGGCCCCACAGCGCGTTGATGCCGGCGGAGATCGAGGCGAACATGTTCGCCTGCGAGGAGCCGACGAGGCGGACCGTGGAGGTCGAACAGTTCTGCTCGTGGTCCGCGTGCAGGATCAGCAGCTTGTCGAGCGCGGAGACCACGGTCGGGTCGAGCTCGTACTCCTGCGCCGGGACCGAGAAGGTCATGCGGAGGAAGTTCTCGACGTACCCGAGGTCGTTGCGCGGGTAGACGAACGGGTGACCGATCGACTTCTTGTACGCGTACGCGGCGATCGTCGGGAGCTTGGCGAGCAGGCGGATCGTGGAGAGGTTGCGCTGGCGCTCGTCGAACGGGTTGTGGCTGTCCTGGTAGAACGTGGACAGCGCCGAGACGACCGAGGAGAGCATCGCCATCGGGTGGGCGTCGCGCGGGAAGCCCTTGTAGAAGTTCTTGACGTCCTCGTGCAGCAGGGTGTGCTGCGTGATGTCGTTCTGGAACACCGAGAGTTCGTCGACGGTCGGCAGCTCGCCGTTGATCAGCAGGTAGGCGACCTCCAGGAAGGTGGAGCGCTCGGCCAGCTGCTCGATCGGGTAGCCGCGGTACCGCAGGATGCCCGCTTCACCGTCCAGGTACGTGACGGCGGATTTATACGCGGCCGTGTTGCCGTAACCGCTGTCCAGCGTCACCAGACCGGTCTGGGCGCGGAGCTTTCCGATGTCGAAGCCCTTGTCACCGACGGTGCTGTCGATCACCGGGTAGGTGTACTCGCCGTCGCCGTACCGCAGTACTACAGAGTTGTCGCTCACGTCTTCCCTCACCGACGTTGTGCCTCATCTTCGAGGTTGCCCTGACTGTCTCTACCATCCCCCACTTGGCTCAGGAGAGTGCACTCGGGGTCGACCATCGGGCCTATTGACGGCACTGAGTGCCGTCAACTTGCTCATCCTGCCCCCTGTGTTCCCCTTCCGGAAGTGTCTTGTGACCTTCACGACTCATTTGATCGATCATTTTTTGCTGGACCGAGCCGGAAGTCGAGTGCCGTGCACCGCCGGCCTGCCGAAACGGTGCGCACCGCCTGGCCGATCGCCTTGCGCGAACCGACGAGGACGACCAGCTGCCTGGCCCGGGTGACCGCCGTGTAGAGCAGATTGCGCTGGAGCATCATCCAGGCGCCCGTGGTGACCGGGATGACGACCGCCGGGTACTCACTGCCCTGGGAGCGGTGGATCGTCACGGCGTACGCGTGGGTCAGCTCGTCGAGCTCGTCGAACTCGTACGGCACCTCCTCGTCCTCGTCGGTGAGCACCGTCAGGCGCTGCTCGACCGGGTCGAGCGAGGTGACCACTCCGACGGTGCCGTTGAAGACGCCGTTCTTGCCCTTCTCGTAATTGTTGCGAATCTGGGTGACCTTGTCGCCGACGCGGAACACCCGTCCGCCGAATCTCTTCTCGGGCAGGTCGGGGCGGCCCGGGGTGACGGCCTGCTGGAGCAGGCCGTTGAGGGTGCCGGCGCCGGCCGGGCCGCGGTGCATGGGGGCGAGGACCTGGACGTCGCGGCGCGGGTCCAGGCCGAACTTGGCCGGGATGCGGCGGGCGGCCACGTCGACGGTGAGCCGGCCGGCCTCCTCGGTGTCGTCCTCGACGAAGAGGAAAAAGTCCTTCATGCCGTCCGTGACCGGGTGTTGGCCGGCGTTGATCCGGTGCGCGTTGGTCACCACACCGGACTGCTGGGCCTGCCGGAACACGCGGGTGAGCCGGACCGCGGGGATCGGGCCGCCGTCGGCCAGGAGGTCCCTCAGGACCTCGCCCGCGCCGACGCTGGGCAGCTGGTCGACGTCACCGACGAACAGCAGATGCGCCCCCGGCGGGACGGCCTTGACGAGCTTGTTGGCCAGGAGCAGGTCCAGCATGGACGCCTCGTCGACCACCACCAGGTCGGCGTCCAGCGGGCGGTCCCGGTCGTAGGCCGCGTCACCGCCGGGCTTGAGCTCCAGCAGGCGGTGGACGGTGGAGGCCTCGGCGCCGGTGAGCTCGGACAGGCGTTTGGCGGCCCGGCCCGTGGGGGCGGCCAGCACGACCTTCGCCTTCCGGGCGCGGGCCAGCTCCACGATCGAGCGGACCGTGAAGGACTTGCCGCAGCCGGGGCCGCCGGTGAGGACGGCGACCTTCTCGGTCAGCGCCAGCCTGACGGCGGCCTCCTGCTCGGGCGCGAGCTCGGTGCCCGTGCGCCCCTTCAGCCAGCCCAGCGCCTTGTCCCACGCCACGGTCCGGAAGCCCGGCATGCGGTCCTCGTCGGTGCGCAGGAGGCGCAGCAGCTGGGCGGAGAGGGAGAGTTCGGCGCGGTGGAACGGGACGAGGTAGATCGCGGTGACGGGCTCGCCGCCGTCCGGGCCCGGCACCTTCTCCCGTACGACGCCCGGGTCCTCGCCGTCCTCCTGCGGCTCGGCCAGCTCGGCCAGGCACTCGATGACCAGGCCCGTGTCGACCTGGAGGAGCTTCACGGCGTCCTTGATCAGCTGCTCCTCCGGGAGGAAGCAGTGGCCCTGGTCGGTGGACTGGGACAGCGCGTACTGCAGGCCCGCCTTGACGCGCTCCGGGCTGTCGTGCGGGATGCCGACCGACTGGGCGATCCTGTCGGCGGTGAGGAAGCCGATGCCCCACACGTCGGAGGCGAGCCGGTACGGCTGGTTCTTCACGACGGAGATGGAGGCGTCGCCGTACTTCTTGTAGATGCGCACCGCGATGGAGGTGGACACCTCGACGGTCTGGAGGAAGAGCATGACCTCCTTGATGGCCTTCTGCTCCTCCCAGGCGTCGGCGATCTTCTTCGTCCGCTTGGGGCCGAGGCCGGGGACCTCGATGAGGCGCTTGGGCTCCTCCTCGATGATCTGGAGGGTGTCCATGCCGAAGTGCTGGGTGATGCGGTCGGCGAAGACCGGGCCGATGCCCTTGACCAGGCCGGAGCCGAGGTAGCGGCGGATGCCCTGGACGGTGGCGGGCAGGACGGTCGTGTAGTTCTCCACGTGGAACTGCTTGCCGTACTGCGGATGGGAGCCCCAGCGGCCCTCCATGCGCAGGGATTCTCCGACCTGCGCGCCGAGCAGGGCACCGACGACCGTGAGCAGGTCCCCGGCGCCTCTTCCGGTGTCGACCCGGGCGACCGTGTAGCCGTTGTCCTCGTTGGCGTACGTGATGCGTTCGAGTACGCCCTCCAGCGTGGCCAGTCGCCGCTCGCCCGCCTGGGCGGCCCCCGCCTGATCGGTCATGATCCGACCGTACCGCCCGGGTACGACACTGTGGCGGGGCCGGACCTCCGGAGCGACCCTTCGCATCAAAGCGACCGATCAGTATGCGGCCGGAGGCTCACCTTTCACGCTGAATCCACAAGAGAGCCGGAAGCTTTACAGTTCAAGCATCCAGGCTGCCCTTTTTGTGATTCCGTCACATGGAAGAATTCAGGGGTCCGTGAAAAAGGGGGCGGACTCGATCCCGGAGCGACCGTGATGCCGATGCGTCCCCCAGGCCCGAGCGCCCCCGGGCGCGCGTACAAGGCGGGCACCCTGCTCGTCGGCCTGTGCGCCGTCAGCACGTTGACCCTGCTCGTGACGGCTCCGATGTCCGGGCACCGCGCGATCGTGGCCCCGGGGGCTTCCGCATCGAACGGGAGCACACCCGGCCCTCCCCCGTCGAATGTGGCGCCGCTGCGGCAATTCCCGCCCCTCCCCGATCCGGGACCGGATTGATTCCGCCTCGGCCGCCCCCTTTTCTCCGGCCCCGAATGACGACGAACGACGAACGACGACGAGGAACGATGTCACCTCAGGCCCAGAGCGTCGCTCTGTGGATCATGTCCCTGGCCATCAACATCACGGCGGCGTGCGCGGGGATCGTCTGGGGCTGGGAAGCCTTCGCGCAGTTCCTGCTGCCCGCGTTCGGGTCGGCGGTGGGGGCGTCGATGGTGAGCTACAGCCTGCGGCGGTGACGACGCTCCCGGCGCGCTTCGGTCGCGTGCGGGTACGGCGTCGCCCGGCGGCTCTCCGCGTTCTACCGCGCCTTCGGCGCCGACCGCGTTCCTCCGCAACTTTCCGCATCGAGAAGGCGGATGCGGAGGCCGGTACAGGAGGGAGCCCAGGGCTCCCTCGCCGTACCCTGAACCGCCGGGGAGGGGCGCCGGGGCGCCCGCACCGCTTCAGCTGCACAGCGCGCCAGCAGGTCAGGGGGCCAAGATGGGCCGCAGAGGGTCTTTGGTCTCTTCCTGCTTGCCCTCCCCCGCACTCTCGTCGCACCGGGTCTCCTGCGTCTGCAGGCCCTGGGGCCCGAACAACACGGTCCAGACGATGCTTTCGAAGCCCTGGCTCTGCACGCGGGTGGTCTGGCACGAAATGATCTGGATTTCGCCGCGCTCGGGCGACGCTGCGGCGTGGGCCGCGACGGGGGCGGCGGAGGTCAGGACCGCCGCGAGGAGGACGACGGTCGCGCCGGCCGTGTGGGCGAGCGAACGGTGCACGGAGTGCAGTCGGGAAGTTTTCATGATCACACCATGAGCGCAAAAACAGCCTGGAGAAAGGCTGACGGCCCCGAGGGCGGGCAACTCAACCCGATCGTGCGATGCGCTGAGGGAGATTGAGCGAGCGGCTGCAAGGAATGGCCTGGTCAGAGCGTGTCGGTGCCCTCGGCGGACCGGGTGAGCCATCCGGCGTAGGGGTCCGGCACCACCCGCCCCGATGCCGGATCACATCCGGCGGGTGGAGGGCTGAGGCGGCAGCATCACGTCGCCGCTGCGGCTGAGCCGCTGCCAGGGCAGTCGGTAGCCGTTGATCGCGGTCAGGCAGGCCTGGACGAGGACCAGGTACATCACCTGGCGGTAGACGATCTGCTGGAGCGGGAGCGCCCAGAGGGGCCGGAGCGGTTCGCCGTCGAGGTGGAAGGCGTACGCGGCGCAGACGGCCTGCACGGCCAGCACGCCGCTCCAGGCCAGCACCGTGGTGAGCGGGTTCCCGAACACCAGGCCGTACAGGGCCAGTATGTCGATCAGCGGGGCGAGCAGCGGGGTGAAGATCTGGAAGACGGCGAGCAAGGGCAGACCGAGACGGCCGAAGCGGCCCGCGGGGCCACGCTCGACCAGTGCGTGCCGGTGCTTCCACGCCGCCTGCATCGTGCCGTAGCTCCACCGGTAGCGCTGGCGCCACAGTTGCCGCAGCGAGATCGGCGCCTCGGTCCAGGCGAGGGCGTCCGGCACGTAGCGGATCTCCCACCCGGCCCGGTGCAGGGCCATGGTGATGTCGGTGTCCTCGGCGAGGGTGTCCGCACTCACCATCCCGGCGTCCCGCAGGGCCTCGACGCGAAACGCGCCCACGGCACCGGGAATGGTGGGCAGGCAGTGCAGCAGGTCGTACATGCGGCGGTCGAGGTTGAAGCCCATGACGTACTCGATGTGCTGCCACCGGCCGAGCAGGCGCCGACGGTTGCCGACCTTGGCGTTGCCCGCCACGGCGCCGACGCGCGGGTCGGCGAACGGCTGGACGAGGCGGCCGACGGTCGAGGGGGCGAAGACGGTGTCGGCGTCCAGCATGACGACGAGATCGTGCGAGGCCCGCAGGACGCCGTTGTTGAGGGCGGACGGTTTGCCGCCGTTGGGCTGCCGGACGACGGTGACGTTCTCCAGGGCGAGGGACTCCGCGAGGTCGGCGGTGCCGTCGTGGGACCCGTCGTCCACGACGATGATCTCGACGGGGTGGTCGCTCGCGGCGAGCGACCGGAGTGTCTTGGTGATGCACAGCTCCTCGTCGTAGGCGGGTACGACGACACTGACAGGCCGGGTGACGGGCCGGTGGGCGCCGGTGTGCCGGCGCCGGTACCGACGGGCGTGGTGGCGGGCCAGCACGAGCAGGAGCAGGCACCGTGCGAGGACGAGCGAGCCGACGACCAGCAGCAGCACGCTGACGGCCGACACCGCCGTCCCCGACACGGTGACAGCGGCCACGAAGATGCGGCCCTGCCACAACTCCACCGTGCCGACGGGGCTGGTGAAACTGTCGGTGCCGACGAGGTCGGCGAGGGTGGTGAAGCGATAGCCCTGGGCCTTCAGCCGGGGGATCAGACGGTCGAGGGCTTCGACGGTCTGTGACCTGTCTCCTCCCGCGTCGTGCAGGAGGACGACCCCGCCGGCCGGCGCGTCGGGCAGGGCCGCGTCGACGATGGCCCGGGCGCCCGGCCGCCGCCAGTCGTCGGTGTCATGGTCGATGAACGCCAGGACGTAACCCTTCTCGCCCAGACGCCGGGAGACGGTCCACGCCCGGTTGTCGAGGGCCGAGGTGGTGGAGGAGTAGGGCATCCGCATCAGCGACGTGTTGACGCCCGCGGCCCCGGCGAGGGCGAGTTGGGTCAGCGCGAGCTCACGGTCGACGCTGCTCGCGGACTGGGTGGCCAGGTCCGGGTGGGAGAAGGTGTGCACCCCGACCTCGTTGCCGGAACGGATCACGCGACGCAGGACTTGCGGGTGCCGGACGGTCTGTTGCCCGGTGACGAAGAAGGTGCCGGGCGTGCCGTAGTGGTCGAGCACCGCCAGTACGCGGGGCGTCCAGGTGGGGTCGGGGCCGTCGTCGAAGGTCAGCACGACGGTCTTGGCCGGTGGGTGGTAGGTCCGCAGGTGGTCGTGGGTGGTGTCGACGACCGGGCCGCCGCCGGCGATCACGCGGGGGACGCCGGTGGTGGGGCGCCCGGCGCGGGCCTCCTGGTCCCCGGTGAAGCCCCGCGTGGTGTACCCCTCGATCAGGAGGACCGAGACGACGAAGGCCAGCAGGACGACGGGAACGGCGATGCGGAACCGGTGCCGCGGCGACAGGGGCGCTCGCGTCCGCCGCGGGCCGGGCGACCTCGGTGGGCGGCCGGGTGACCGGTGAGGGCGCCGTCGCATCAGGAGGCCTCGGCCACCGAGGGCTCGGAGGGCAGGAGGGTGGCCGTGGAACCGGACGGCGCCACGGGGCTGGGGGCCGGCGCCGGCGGCTGGGAGCCGGACGGCGGCGTCTGCGCCGGGGGCTGGGGGGCCGGTGGGGCGGTGGTCGGCGGAGCGGGCGGGGGCGATGCGGGGGTGGTGCCCGTGCCGGGCGCGGGGGTGGTTCCTGTGCCGGGCGCGGGGGCGGTGCCCGTGCCGGGCGTGGGAGTGGGAGCAGCGGGATCACCGGGGGCCGCGGGCTGCCCCGGTGTGGTTGTCGGTGCTTGCGGTTCTGATGTGTCAGGGCGGGCCGGTGAGCCGGTCGATGGGTCCCCGGGCACCCGGGGCGGAGCGACGGGAGCGCCGGATCGGGCGGCTTGCGGAATGAGCAGGGTGCTCGGGGAGCCGGGGCCCACGGGGCCGGACGCGGGAAGCTCTCCGGGTGCCTGGGGCGTCCCGCCGGGTGTGTGGGGGGCCGGTGCGGCGGGCCCGGCGATGTCGCCGGGCAGGATGGCCCCCGGGGCGAAGGGAGTTGCTCCCATCAGGCTCAGGCCGAGAACCGCCATGTACGTGGCCGCGGCGGTGGCCAGTCCGTAGCCGGTGCGCCGCAGATACCGAGCACGCCTGCCTGTGGAGTCGACGAACACAGGGGTGCTCCGCTCGCCCGACGACCCCTGTCCTGTATGCCCCCTATTGGCCCGAAGAAGCACCATGAATTCAGCGTACGCCGCTGCGGCGCGGGAGAGTTGTCCGGGAAACCGGCAAGAATTTCTTACTCCGCCGTGCAACCCTTCCCGCCTCCTGGGGGTCGTACTTGGTGTCAGGACCCTTGGGGGTGGGATCTGGGGGGATCGTGGGGGTTCCTGGCGGGAGGGGAAAAGCCGAGGGGGCCCGGTCGACGGACCGGGCCTCCTCGAAACCGTTCAGAGCCTGCTGCGCCCCTTCGCGGGCGTCAGAAGAAGACCCCGCACCTCAGCAGGACGTTCGCGTATGGCCGTGCCTCGCCCGTGCGGACGACCAGCCGGGCCTCCGCCGACAGCTCCTTGAGCCGTTCGTGCGACACGAGGGCGAGCCCCGGGAAGTGCCCTTCCAGCAGCGACGACGCCTCCGGGTTGGCGTCCCGCAGCTCCTGCGCCGCCGTCGCCCCCTCGACCACCAGCTCGGCCAGCAGCCCGTCCAGCACCTCGGCGAACGACGGCACGCCCGCCCGGAAGGCCAGGTCCACCACCCTCGGGCCGTCGGGGATCGGCATGCCCACGTCGCACACCAGCACCCCGTCGCCGTGGCCGAGCTCGGCCAGCGCTCCGGCGAGGTGACGGTTCAGTATCCCGGCCTTCTTCATGACCCGGCGACCTCCGCCGCCGTCGGGAAGGACGCCTGCGCGCCCTCCTTCGTCACGGTCGCGGCACCCACCCGCACCGCGTACGACGCCGCCTGAGCCAGCGACTCGCCCGCGCCCAGCCGGTAGGCCAGCGCCGCGGTGAAGGAATCGCCCGCCCCTGTCGTGTCCACCGCGTCCACCTTCAGGGCCGGTACCCGCGAGACCCCCTCCGACGACGCCACCAGCGCGCCCTGCCCGCCCAGCGTCACCACCACCGACCTCGGGCCCTTGGCGAGCAGGATCCGCGCCCAGTCCTCGGGGGTGTCCCCCACGGCGGAGTCGCCCAGGATCACCTTGGCCTCGTGCTCGTTCACGATCAGCGGGTCGCAGGCCGCCAGCACCTCCGGAGGAAGGGGGCGCGGCGGCGAGGGGTTCAGCACGAAACGGCTCTCGGGAGCCAGGTTCCGTACGGCCTCCACCACCGTCTCCAGGGGGATCTCCAGCTGCACCGACACCACCTTGGAACCCTGGAAGAGGCACCCGGCGGCCCTGACGTCCTCAGGTGTGAGACGGCCGTTGGCGCCGGGTGAGACGACGATGCTGTTGTCCCCGGACGGGTCGACCGTGATCAGGGCGACGCCGGTCGGCGCGCCGCCCACCAGGACGCCCACCGTGTCGACGCCCGCCTCGCGCTGCGAGTCCAGCAGCAGCCGGCCGTGCGCGTCGTCGCCGACCCGGGCCAGCAGGGCCGTGCGGGCGCCGAGCCGGGCGGCGGCGACGGCCTGGTTCGCGCCCTTGCCGCCCGGGTGGACGGCCAGGTCGGAGCCGAGCACGGTCTCGCCGGCATCGGGCCGGCGCTCCACTCCGATCACCAGGTCGGCGTTGGCCGATCCCACGACCAGGAGGTCGTAGTCGTACATGAGTTGCTCCCCACGTGAGTGACATGGCCGGGTGGTCGCCACACGCTGTGGACCACCGCCCGGCCGTTCCCCGATGTCAGCCGCTGAAGCCGGCCACGTTCTCCTTCGTGACCACCTTCACCGGCACCTTGACCGTCTCCTCGACGTCCTTGCCCTGGAGTGCCTTCAAGGCGTTGTCCACGGCGATCTTCCCCAGGTGGGACGGCTGCTGCGCCACGGACGCGTACAGCGTGCCGCCCTCGACGGCCTTCAGTCCGTCCGGCGTGCCGTCGAAGCCGACGACCGAGACCGACGTGCCGGCCTTGGAGCCCAGGGCCTTGATCGCGCCGAGCGCCATCTCGTCGTTGGCGGCGATGACGCCCTGGACGTCCGGGTGGGCCTGGAGCAGGTTCGACATCACGTCGAGGCCCTTGGTGCGGTCGAAGTCGGCGGGCTGCTGGGCGACGACCTGGATGCCCGGGTAGGCCTTGAGGCCGTTCGCGAAGCCCTGCGCGCGCTCCCGGGCCGCGGAGGTGCCCGCCTGACCCTGGAGGATCACGATCTTGCCCTTGCCGCCCAGCTTGTCGGCGATGGTCTTGGCGGCGAGTTCACCGCCGGCGACGTTGTCGGAGGCGACCAGGGTGTCCACCGCGGCCTTGTTGACGGTCCGGTCGACGGCGATGACCGGGATGTCGGCCTTGTCCGCGGCCTTCACGGAGTTGCTCGCCGCGTCGGAGTCCACCGGGTTGACGATGATCGCGCCCAGGTTCGAACTCGTGAAGTTCTGCAACTGGTTGGCCTGCTGGGAGGCGTCGTTCTGGGCGTCCGTGACGGTCAGGTCGATGCCCAGCTTCTTCGCCTCGGCCTGGGCGCCCGCCCGGATCTGCACGAAGAACGGGTTGTTGAGGGTCGACAGCGACAGGCCCATGGTCGGCTTGTCCGCGGAGGCGGAGCCGTTGTGCAGGAAGGAGGTGGCGCCGACGATCGCGACGGTGACCACGGCCGCGAGTCCGTACGTCGCCGCCTGCTTGCCCTTGCCCCCTTGGGAGGCACCGGCCACCGGGGTCGCCCCCGCCTTGCGCCGCAGCGTGTCGAACAGCACCGCGAGCGCGATGACGACGCCGATGACGACCTGCTGCCAGAACGCCGAGACGTTCAGCAGGTTCAGCCCGTTGCGCAGCACGGCCAGGATCAGGGCGCCGATGAGCGTGCCGGAGGCCTTGCCCGTGCCGCCCGCGAGGGAGGCGCCGCCGATGACGACGGCGGCGATCGCGTCCAGCTCGTAGCCGTCGGCGGCCTGGGGCTGCGCGGAGGAGAGCCGGGCCGCGAGGACGACACCGGCGACGGCGGCGAACACGCCGGAGAAGGCGTAGATGGCGAGCTTCTGCTTCTTCACGCGCAGGCCGGACAGCCGCGCGGCCTCCTCGTTGCCGCCGATCGCGTACATGGAGCGCCCGATGTAGGTCCGGCCGAGTACGAAGGCCGCGATCAGGCCCATGACGATCATCACCAGGACCGGCACCGGCAGCCAGCCGCCGAGGGTGTCGCCGAGGTGGGAGACCGAGTCGGGGAGGGCGATCGGGGAGCCCTCGGAGATGACGAGGGACAGGCCGCGGGCCACGGACAGCATGGCCAGCGTGGCGATGAACGGCGGCAGCTTGCCGTAGGAGATCAGGATGCCGTTGACCAGGCCGCAGACGATGCCCGTCGCTATGGCCAGGAGAACGGCGAGGAAGACCGGGACGCCCGCCGAGGTGGCGCTCCAGGCGAGGACCGTGGCGGACAGCGCGGCGACCGAGCCGACCGACAGGTCGATGCCCGCGGAGACGATCACGAACGTCACACCGAAGGCGAGGATGGCCGTCACGGCCGCCTGCACGCCGACGTTGAGGAGGTTGTCCGTCGTCAGGAAGTCGCCGGACAGCGCCGACATCGCGATGACGAGGACGATGAGCGCGGTCAGTGCCCCGTTGTCGAGCAGGAGGCGGCGCAGGCCCCCCGAGGCGCCACCCGCGCCCGTCGTGCTCTTGAGCGTGTCAGTGGCCACGGGAGGCCTCCGTTCCGGTCGTGATCGTGTTCGTGGTCGTGCTCGTTGTGGTGCTCGTCGTCGGGGTGCTGACGGCGAGGGCCATCACGGCGTCCTGGGTCGCCTCGTCGGCGGAGAGTTCACCGGCGATCCGGCCCTGGGCCATCACCAGCACCCGGTCGCTCATGCCGAGCACTTCGGGAAGGTCGCTGGAGATCATCAGGACGGCCGCACCGGCTGCGGTGAGTTCGTTGATCAGCTGGTAGATCTCGACCTTGGCGCCGACGTCGATGCCACGCGTCGGCTCGTCGAGGATCAGCACCTTGGTGTCGGCGAGCAGCCACTTGCCGATGACGACCTTCTGCTGGTTGCCGCCGGAGAGCGTGCGCACGTGCTGGCCGAGTCCGGCCATCCGCACGCCGAGCTGCTTCGCGATCCGCTCGGCGGCCGCACGCTGCCCCTTGAGGTCGACGAGCCCGCCGCGGGTGGCCGACCGCAGCGTCACCAGGCCCAGGTTCTCCTCGACGGAGGCGTCCAGCACCAGGCCCTGACCCTTGCGGTCCTCGGGGACGAGTCCGATGCCGGCGGTCATGGCCGCGTTGACGTCGTACTTGGCGATCGGAGCGCCGGAGACCTTCACGGTGCCGCGGTCGTACGCGTCGGCCCCGAAGACCGCCCGCACGACCTCGGTACGGCCCGCACCGACCAGCCCCGCGATGCCGACGACCTCACCGGCGTGCACCTCGAAGCCGACGTCGTGGAAGACGCCGTCCCGGGTGAGTCCCTCGACGGACAGCAGCGCGGCACCCCGGTCGGCCCGCTCGCGCGGGTACTGCTGCTCGATGGAGCGCCCGACCATGAGCCGCACGAGCTCGTCCTCGGGCGTCGACGCGGGCACCTGCCCGACGCTCTTCCCGTCCCGGATGACCGTCACCCGGTCACCGAGCGCGGCGATCTCCTCCAGGTGGTGCGTGATGAAGACGATCCCGACGCCGTCCTCGCGCAGCGCGCGCACGATTCCGAAGAGCTTGTCGACCTCCTCGGAGGTGAGCACGGCGGTCGGCTCGTCCATGATGAGCACGCGCGCGTCCAGGCTGAGCGCCTTGGCGATCTCGACCATCTGCAGGCGCGCGATGCCGAGTTCACGGACCCGCGCGCGGGGCGACACGTCCACGCCGACCCGCTTCAGCAGGCCCTCGGCGTCGGCCTCCATCCTCTTCCGGTCGATCATCCCGAACCGGCGCGGCTGGCGGCCCAGGAAGATGTTCTCGGCGACCGTCAGATCCGGGACCAGGTTGAACTCCTGGTAGATGGTGGCGATCCCGAGCCGCTCGGAGTCCTGCGCACCCTGGATGCGCCTCTCCTCACCGCCGACCAGGATCCGCCCGGCGTCGGGCGTGTAGGCGCCGGAGAGCATCTTGATGAGGGTGCTCTTGCCGGCACCGTTCTCACCGAGCAGGACGTGCACCTCGCCCCGGCGCAGATCGAAGTCGACGCCGTCCAGCGCGACCACGCCCGGGAAGGTCTTCCGTATGCCCTCGATGCGCAGCAACTCGTCCGCGTTGCTCACGTCGTGCTCCTTTGCACTGGGGTGGGGTTCTCGCCGCACGAGCGGCGTACGACGAGCCGGGCGGGGAGGGTCACGGACTCGCCGGGACGTCCCTCGATCCGGTCGACCAGGGCCCGTACGGCGGCCCGGCCCAGCTCGCCCGTGGGCTGGGCGATCGCGGTGATCGGCGGATCGGTGTGCACGAACCACCGGACGTCGTCGAACGCGGCCAGCGCGAGGTCGTCCGGTACGCGCAGGCCACGCGCCCGTACGGCGTCCAGCGCGCCGAGCGCCATCAGGTTGTCGGCCGCGAAGACGACCTGGGGCGGTTCGGCCAGGTCGAGGAAGCCCTCGGTGACCAGCCGGCCGCTCTCGGCCTGGAAGTCGCCCTGCCCTATGTAGGCGTCGGGCAGTTCGAGCCCGTACGCGCCGAGCGCCTCCCGGAAGGCCTCGACGCGCTCCTGGCCGGTCGTGGTCGCCGCCGGTCCCGCGATGATCGCCAGTCGCCGGTGCCCGAGCCCGTGCAGATGCGCCACGAGGTCCCGCACGGCGGCCCGGCCGTCCGCCCGCACCACCGGCACGTCCACGCCCGGGATCCACCGGTCCACGAAGACCATGGGCGTCCCGGCCCGTACGGCGTCCAGCATCAGCGGCGAGCCGCCGTCCGTGGGGGAGACGAGCAGTCCGTCGATGCGGCGGTCCAGGAGGTTCCGCACGTGGTGGTCCTGGAGGTCCGGCCGCTCGTCGGCGTTGCCGATGATGACGCTGTAGCCGAGCGCGCGGGCCTCCTCCTCGACGGAGCGGGCCAGCTCGGTGAAGTAGGGGTTCATCACGTCGCTGATGACCAGGCCCAGGGTGTGGGTCTGGTCGGTGCGCAGAGAGCGGGCGACGGCGTTCGGGCGGTAGCCCAGGGTCTCGACGGCGGCCAGCACGCGGGCGCGTGCCTCGGCGCTGACCGACGGGTGGTCGTTCAGGACGCGCGAGACCGTGGCGACGGATACGCCGGCCTCGGCAGCGACGTCCTTGATGCTGGCCACCGCCGCTCCACCTCCTTGTGGATCAGTCGTGGAGCACCCGCGACGTAGGGCGCGTGTGCTCGTGGAATCGATTACACCGACGGAGGGATGGAATCGATTACACGGCGGTAAATCAAGCCCCCGCCGGCACCTCTTGACCGGATCGTGATGTCGCGGGAGGCTCCCCGGCGGTTCAGGGTGGAGGGAGGAGGTCCGTTTCCACGGCGGATTCCACGGCGAGCGGAGGAGCCATGACGGCAGCGACTCGCGACGACGTGCCCGTCGCGCTCGGAGGCGAAGGCGTAGAGGTGCGCAACATGCCGATCGGGGGTGGTATGTCGATCAGCTACATCACCCTGCCCCAGGGCACGGACATGGGCCCGGCCCTCAAGGGGCTGCCCGACGACGCGTGCCAGTGCCCGCACTGGGGTTATCTGCTGAAGGGCCGGATCCGGATGCGGACGGCCACCGGCGAGGAGGAGTACGAGGCGGGGCAGGCGTACTACTGGGGCCCCGGCCATGTGCCGCTCGCCCTGGCGGACACCGAGCTGGTGGAGTTCTCCCCGGACGCGGACTTCAAGCAGGTGATCGACCACGTGGTGGCGCAGGCCGGGTGAGCCGGGGCTTGTGCCGCGCCGGTCCCGCGCTCACGGGCATCGCCTGTCCGGTGGTCCGCCCGGCGGACGCCGATGAGCTTCGCCGGTCCGGTGATTCTCCGGTCCCGCACACGATGGGTCTCGCCGGTCCGCTGATTCTCCGGTCCCGCACACGATGGGTCTCGCCGGTCCGGTGATTCGCCGGTCCCGCGCCGATGAGTTTTGCCGGTCCGGGCGGTCTCACTTGCATCGACCACAGGAGGAGCCTCGTGTCCCAGCTGCTGCGCGTACAGAACTTCAACGTCTCGAGTGACGGATTCGGTGCCGGTGAGGGCCAGAGCCTGGAGCGGCCCTTCGGCCACGCCGATCCCGGCACGATGTTCGCCTGGGCCGGGGCGACCGCGAGCTGGCCGAACCGCACCGACCCGGGCGGGAGCCGCGGCCTCGACGACTACTTGGTACGCGACTTCCACCACGACATCGGCGCCGAGATCATGGGCCGCAACAAGTTCAGTCCGCAGCGCGGTCCTTGGGAGAACCACGAGTGGCAGGGCTGGTGGGGCGACGAACCCCCCTTCCACACGCCCGTGTTCGTGATGACCCACCACGACCGCCCCTCCTTCACCCTCTCCGACACGACGTTCCACTTCGTCGGCGGGGATCTCGCCGAGGCCCTCGCCCAGGCGCGCAAGGCGGCCGGGGGCAAGGACGTCCGGCTCGGCGGCGGGGCGACGGTCATCCGGCAGTTCCTGGAGGCCGACCTGGTCGACACGCTGCACGTGGCGGTCTCGCCCGATGTGGTGCTCGGGTCCGGCTCACGGCTGTGGGAGTCCCCCGAGGAACTGCTCGACCGCTTCCACTGCGATGTGGTGCCGAGCCCGAGCGGGGTCGTTCATCACCTGTTCTGGCGGAAGTGACGGAAGATCAGACGCCTTGGCTGAAGTGGAGGCAGGTCAGGCGCCCTTGCCCCAGTCCAGGCGGTCGGCGAGTCCGGCGGCGGCGAAGGCGGCCGCCAGCTCGTCGCCCCCTTCAGTGAAGTGGGCCCAGCTGTCGTAGTGGACGGGGACCACGCGGCGGGCGCCGAGGACCTGTGCGGCCTCGGCGGCCATGGCGCTGTCCAGGACGAGGACTCGGTTGTCGAAGAGGACGGGGAAGCGGGGGGCGCCGGCGAAGAGGACGGCGGTGTCGACAGGTCCGAAGCGGCCGGCGATCTCGCGGACGGCGTCGAGTGAGGCGTTGTCGCCGCTGACGTAGACGGTGGGCAGGCCCTCGCCGGTCAGGACGAAGCCGACGACCTGGCCGGTGAACGCCTCGACCTGCTCACGGGGACCGGGGCCGTGCAGGGCAGGGACGCCGGTCACGGTGACCGTGCCGCCGCCGGGGCGCTCCAGCTCGACGGACTCCCAGTCGGCCAGGCCCCTGACCCTGTCCCCCAGGCTCTCGCGCAGACGCTCGCCGCCGCCGGGCGTGGTCAAGGTCAGGGGTATGCCGGCGAGCAGGGCCCGGCCCGAGGTGTCGAGGTTGTCGGCGTGCTCGTCGTGAGAGAGCAGCACCACGTCGACGCTGCCGAGGTCGGCGGGCGTGGCGGCGGCGGGCGCGGTCTTGGTCAGGAGCGGGCCCCCGGGCCGGGCGTAGTCACCGGGGGCGTCGAACGTCGGGTCGGTCAGGAAGCGCAGGCCGCCGTATTCGAAGTGGGCGGTCGGGCCGCCGAGGACGCGGACGGGGAAGTCGGCCGTCACGGGAACAGAAGACATGCAGCACCTCACGGATAGACGCGATCGAACCGTGAGATGACCGTAGCCGCTTCTCACGGATACGGGCAACCCTTAACATGAGAAACATGGAGGAGCCCGTGACCGAACAGCCCGCCCCGCCGCCCGCCCAGGGCGAGGAGGAGCACCCCTCGCTGGCCCTCGCCAACACCGCGATCGCACTGCCCGGCGGGCGCACGCTCGATCTCCTGGGCACCCCCGCGCAGGCGAACCACTGGCTGACCCAGCGCGGCCTCGCACCCGTCGACGCCGGCATGCGGGAGATGTGCGCGGCCCAGCTGCGGTCGCTGCGTGAACAGATCAGGTCGCTGTTCGCCGCCCGCACCGACGGCGTGCCGGCCCTGCCCGCCGCGGTGGCGGCCGTCAACGACGCGATGACCAGGGTCCCGACGGCCCCGCTGCTGCGGTGGGACGACACGACCGGCCCCTACCGCACGGCCCCCCATCCCACCACCGCCATCGTCGACCTCGCCCTGGCGACCCTCGCCGCGGACGCCGCCGACCTGCTCACCTCCCCCGCGGCCGCGCGCCTGACCGCCTGCGGCTCCCCTCCCTGCAACCGCTACCTGCTCCGCCACGGCCGCCGCCACTGGTGCTCCACCCGCTGCGGCGACCGCGCCCGCGCGGCCCGCGCGTACGCCCGGCGCAGCGATCCGCGCTGACCTCGCCCCGGTCATGGCCGGGACCTGTGGGCGAGCCGCGCCCCTCTGCTCTCCGCGACCCTCGTGACGTCCCGCAGCGACTCGCTGAGCCGCAGGGCCAGGTAGTGCAGCTCCGCGCCGGTCACTCGGCGCTCCCTGAGGAGTTCGGCGGCATGCCCGAGCAGATGGTCCGCCATGTCGATCTGCACGTCCTCGATCTCGTCGGCGAGCCGTGAGACGTAGCCGGTTCCGTCGCCCACGAGGTAGCACGGCCTGCCGTCGGCGCCGGTCCACGGCAACAGCCGCCGCCCGGCCACCGCGCGGTCGCGTTCTCCGCCGGTCATGCGCCTGCCTCCGCCATCAGGTAGGGGCGCACCAGTCGGTTGTCCTCTCCCCGGAGCGGACGCGCGTCGGGACGGCAGCAGGCCACCGGGCATGTGTACGGACTCGGGGATGGTGCCGCCGATCGCCGTCGCCTCCCCCGGGGAGGGAAAAGAATGCGGAGGAACGGTTCCAGGAGCCGGGCGATGAGGTCTACCACGTCTGTCTGCCTGCCCTCTCACCTGCGGTGACTGCGTTCTGTTCTGGATCACTCACAGAGTGGGGTCGGCGCTCGCTACGCTGCCAGGGGGTGGAGCTTGACATCGGGCTTGTCAAGAAGAGGGGTTGGCCGATGGAGGAACGCCGCATGCTTCGGACGCCGCGTCAGAAGTACGGGGAGGAGATGCGGCTGAGGCGGACCGCCGCCCGCCTCACCCAGGAGGAGCTGGGCGAACAGGTGGTGTGCTCACCCACGCTGATCAGTCACTTCGAGGCAGGCAGACGCCTCCCCAAGCCGGATGACGCTCAGCGCATCGACCGGGCGCTGGGGACGGACGGGTTCTTCGCGCGGTGGTTGGAGGACCTGGAGTCGCGCTACACCGACCATTTCGCGGCGGTGGCCGAGCTGGAGCAACTGGCAGCCCAGATCCAGCAGTTCGCACTCTCTCTGGTTCCCGGAGTGCTTCAGACCGACGACTACGCACGCGCCCTGTTCGGGGCCTACCGTCCCAACCACACGCCCGAGGAACTTGACGAGCTCGTTGTCATTCGAACGCAACGCCGCCGAATCCTTGACGGGCCAGCTCAGCCCGTCGTCTGGACGCTGCTCGACGAGGCGGTCCTCCGCCGTCGCGTCGGCGGACCGCAGGTCATGGCAGAGCAGTTGCACAAGGTCGCTGACATGGCCGAGTCAGGGCGGCTGCGCCTGCACGTCCTTTCCTACGGCGTGGGGGCGCACGCACTCATGCAGAGTCTGCTCACACTCATGACCTTCGAGGACTCGGCCCCGGTGGCCTACGTCGAAGGCTTCCAGACCGGCAACTTGATGGACGATCCGGCTCTGGTGAGTGCCTGTCAGACCGCCTACGCTCTGGCGCTGAGCGACGCGTTGTCGCAGCAGGAGTCACTGGCCCTCGTCAGGGCGGCAGCGGAGGAACATACGCATGATCGACAGTGAGCACATCGCTCTCACCGGCTGGTACAAGTCCAGCTACAGCGGCGGCGATCAAGGCGAGTGCCTCGAAGTCGCCCCCGGCCGCCCCGACCTCCCGGTACGAGACAGCAAGACCGCCCACGGGCCCGCCCTGGTCTTCTCGCATCGTGGCTGGACCGCGTTCGTCGCCGCCGTCAAGGACGGGCACATAGAGGCCTAGGAAGACCGCGCGAGGCCGAGCGGCGGGTAGCTCTTGCCGCCGCCGCGTTCGGCCGCCTCGATGTAGTCGGCGAGGGCGTCACGGGACTGCGCGAGGCTCGCCAGCTGGTCGTCCAGCCGCCGCAGTCGTGCCCGCATCGCGGCCAGCAACTCGGGACACCCGACCAGCGTCGGTGCCTCCCCCGCCGCGCAGGGCAGCAGATAGGCGATGTCCTCCGAGGACAGGCCGGCCCCGAGCAGGTGGCGGATCTGTTTCACGCGCAGCAGGGCGCTCTCGTCGTACTCGCGGTAGCCGTTCGCTCCGCGGGCCGGTTCCAGCAGGCCCTGGGACTCGTAGTAGCGCAGCTGGTGGGTGTTGACGCCCGTCCGTCGGCTCAGTTCCCCGATCCGCATCGACAACCTCGCTTGACCTTCACACCGGTATCAACGTCGACGATGCCGCCATGGACGACAACACCACAACACCCGTGACTGTCCTCGGACTTGGCCTGATGGGTCGGGCACTCGCCGGGGCGTTCCTGAAGGCAGGGCACCCCACGACCGTGTGGAACCGTACTGCAGGCAAGGCCGACCGGCTGGTGGCCGAGGGCGCGCGGTCGGCGCCGACCGTCGGCGATGCAGTCGAGCCCGGTCGCGCCGTTCGCGCAGCAGATCGCCGCCGGGGTGGCCACCTGGCTGCCGGGGTACGCCGAGCAGATCGACCGGGGCTCGTTCCCGGCCTAGGTGTCGTCGCTGGAGACCGACGTGCGGGCGATGGCGCATCTGATCGAGGAGAGCGAGGCGGCGGGGGTCGGCACCGAGCTGCCGAGGCTGATCAAGGCGATGGCCGATCGTGCGATCGCGGCCGGGCACGGCAAGGAGCAGTACCCGGTGCTGATCGAGGAGTTCGGCAAGCCCGGCGCCCGCTGACCGGCCCCGGGCGCCGGTTCCTGACCGGCAGGTCTACGACAACACCCCTGACCGGCACGGGTGCTGTCGCAGACCTGCCAGCCGACCCCCAGGGACGCCTGCTGGAGTGAGCGGAACGCGCTGCCTCCCACAGGACGGATCGCCATGCCCACACCCACCGCCGCCTCGGTCCGCGACCGGCCCTCGTCCCCCCGGCCCTCGCGAGGAGGGTGGGCGGCCGTGGTGTCCGTGACCCTCGGGATCTTCGCCATCGTCACCACCGAGATCCTGCCGATCGGCCTGCTGACCTCCATCGGAGCCGACTTCACCGTCTCGGACGGGATGGCCGGGCTGATGATGACCATGCCCGGCTTCCTGGCGGCGATCGCCGCTCCGCTGGTCACCACGGCCACGGCACGCCTCGACCGCCGCCTGATGCTGTGCGTGTTCACGCTCCTGCTGGCCCTGGCGAACTTCCTCGCCGCGGCGGCCCCCGACTACTGGCTCGTACTGGTCTCCCGGGTCATGGTCGGCATCACGATCGGCGGCTTCTGGTCGATCGGAGCCGGGTTGGCGGAGCGTCTGGTGCCGCCGCGATCGGCCGACAGGGCGACGGCCGTGATCTTCTCCGCGGTGCCCCTGGGATCGGTACTGGGCGTCCCGGCGGGCACCCTCGTCGGCAACCTCGCCGGATGGCGGACGGCCTTCACCGTCATGGGGGTCCTCACGCTCGGCGTGCTGGTCATGCTGCTCCGGCTCGTGCCACCGCTCCCCCCGGTCCGGGCCACCCGCCCGAGCGTCCTCGGCGGCCTCCTGCGGACCACCGGCATCCGCCTCGCGCTCCTGCTGACGTTCCTCGTGGTGCTGGCCCACTTCGGCGCCTACACCTACGTGACCCCGTTTCTGGAGCGGGTCACCCACGCCGACGGCGGCACGGTCACCGCTCTCCTGCTGCTCTACGGGGCCGCGGGCATCCTCGGCAACGGACTGGGCGGAGCCTGGGTGGCCCGGCGCCCGCGCACCGTCTTCGGCATCGCCGCGGCCCTGATCGCCGCGGCGACCTTCCTGCTTCCGGTCCTCGGCCGCTGGGACGCGGGCGCGGTGGCGCTGCTGCTCGTGTGGGGCGCCGCGTACGGCGCCGTGCCGGTCGCCTCGCAGACCTGGTTCTCCAGGGCGGCCCCGGACGCCCCGGAGGCGGCTTCGGTCCTGTTCACGGCCTCCTTCCAGGCGACCATCTCGACCGGCGCGCTCCTCGGGGGCGTCGTCCTGGACCGCACCTCACCGGCCACGCTCATGCTGCTGTGCGGTGGCACCGCGTCGCTCATGGTCCTGGCCGTGGCGGTCCGGCCCGTCGGCGACTGACCCTCACGCCGAGTCGTTCAGCAACCTGCTCAGGTGCTCACGCCCGGCCTCCAGGAGGTCGGGCAACGGCGGCGCCGCCTCGTACCAGCGCTTCTCGTACTCCCAGCAGAGCCAGCCGTCCCAGTTGTGGCGGGAGAGGACCTCGACGCATTCGGCCAGGGGCAGCACGCCCGCGCCGAGCGGCAGGGGGGTGGTGTCCTCGACGGAGGCGATGTCCTTGACCTGGACGTAGCCGAGGTGGGGGGAGAGCGCCGCGTAGGTCTCGGAGGGCTGTTCGCCGCCGAGCCAGGTGTGCATCACGTCCCAGAGGGCGCCGACCTGGCGGTGGCCCACGAGGCCGAGGATCCGCATGGCGTCGGCGGCGGTGCGGTGGGAGTCGTGGGTTTCGAGGAGGATGCGCACGCCCAGGTCGCCCGCGTACTCGGCGGCCGTGCCCAGCCGCCGGGCGGCCGTCGCGTCGGCCTCCTCGGGGGTCTGGACGTCCAGGTCGCCGCCGGGGAACACCCGGACGTACGGGGCACCGAGGTCGCGGGCCAGGTCGAGGAGGGCGCGGATCTCGGCCAGGACGGGCTCGTCGTCGCCCGGCGCGGCGACCCGTGCGTAGCCCGCCAGGCCCAAAAGCTCTACGCCCGCTCCCTTGAACTCGGCCGCGACGTCCGCCCGTTCGGCGGGGCCGAGGCCGGTGTGGACCGGTTCCTCGGGATGGGTGCGCAGCTCCACGCCGTGATAGCCGTGGGCGGTCGCGAGCCGCAGGACGTCGGGCAGGGGCAGGCCGGGGACACCGAGGGTGGAGAACGCCAGCTTCATGTGGACGGACCCTACCCGGCACCCCCGCCCACGACTCCTCTCCGTCACTCCTGTGTTGCGTCAAGATCCAGCCGCCAGTCCTGGCCGGTCAGGTCCTGGCCGAAGGAGTGGTGCGGTTTCTCCGCCACCAGCACGAAACCGTGGCGCCGGTAGATGCGGCGGGCCGCGGTGAGGATGTCGTTGGTCCACAGCACGACCTCGCGGTAGCCGGCCTCGCGGGCGAAGTCCACGAGCGCACCGACCAGGCGGTCGCCGATGCCGAGTCCGCGCGCGTCCGGCTCGACGAGCAGCAGCCGCAGGCGGGCGGCGCCGGGTGCGTCGTCCCGTACGCACATCGCGCACCGTTCCTAAAGACTGAGCGGGAGTGAGTCCTGTTGCCAGGGCTCATGCTCAGCCGGACATCCCGAACGGTGTTGGGTGTCCTGGTTGCCCGCTTTCGCTCCGCGTCCGGCGTGCACGGATCGTGTCCGTGGTCCGGGAATGCGGGGGCGGGGTTCCTCACGCCCCGGGGCCACCGAGCCGGCCTGGACGGTCCGATGCCCCTGCTCATCACTCCGGTGAGCAGGGGGCGGTGCCGTCCGTCGCCGGACCGGGTGCCCCAGGGCGCGCCTGCCGATCGCCACGGCGGCCGCATCGTGGCGAGTGGTTTTACGCTTCTTGGTGGTGAGGGGTTTCTGCCAGTGCTGGGCGCCCCAGCGGCTGGTGTAGGCCGGGTCGACGGAGATGATGGTGATGCCGAGTTCGGCCGCCATCGACACCAGCCGTGCCCGCAGCCTGGAGGTGGGCATACCGGAGATCAGCTTGCGGAACGTCTTGCGGCGGCCGTGCTTCTCGCGCGTCTTCTCCGCGGTGAAGTCGAGATCCTCGACCGCGATCGCAAGGCCATGCCGCCTGGCGAAGTACAGCAGGCGGATCAGGGCGTGGCGGATCTGGGCGTCGCGATGGGCGGCGGTGCCGGACAGGTCGTAGCCGAAGCGGACAGGTCGGCCGATGGGGTTGCCGTGGGTGTCCAGGCGCCAGGCGGACAGGTGGTCGGCGTTGGTGTCGACACCGACCAGCCCGCCCGTGTGGGCCGTGGCCAGCGGCACGGTCTTGACCGGGGGGATCGTCCAGGACGCGGTCAGGTACCAGCGCCCACGTGTGGTGTCTTCATGGATGCGGTAGGCGACGGCCCGGTTGGTCTGGATGCGGTCGGCCCACTGCTCACCCCGGTGCGCGAACGCCACCGTCGCGGCGAGCACATACCGGCCGTGCGGGGCGTTCGCCAGATGCGCCAACGGCGCGGGGAGCTTGAGTGAGACCTCGCCGTCGGGCGTGACGCGGATCGTCTCGTTGCCGAACCGCTTGCCTGACTCGCCGTCCGCGGCAAGGAACCGGCGCCCGGCCCGCCACCGTGCGCGCCACTGTTCCTCGGTGAGACCGGCGGCCCGCAGATGGTGGCGGGTGTTCGACAGCCGCTTCCCGCCGCGCACCACGCCCACGCGTCCGGCTTCCCAGTCCGCCCGCGCCGCGTCGAGCCGGCCGGTCAGCACGTGCAGGCGACGCGTCTTGGAAAACCACTCCCGCTTGCTGCGGTAGCCGCCCGCAGCCCGCCTGCTGCCCGCCTCGCCGACCGGCAGGGACAGCCGATGCTCAATCGTGCGCACACTCGCCTGAAGATTCTGAATGTGCGCGAGCTGACCACGCCGGGCCAGCGCCCACTGATCATGAGAGGCCTTCGTGATGCTGCCCGCCCAACGGGAGGACGACTCCATCGTCAGGGCCCGCTTGCGCTCGGCCCACAGCTCGGCGTCGTGCTCCAAGCCGGCCACGCACCGCGCCTTCAGGTCCCGGGAGGCCAGCGTGCCCAGATGGTCACCTACCAGGCGCAGCAGGCGTTCGTCCTCGGCGGTCAGGTACTTGAGCCGGTCACGAACCGCGACCCCGGAAGGGCCGGGCACCACGAACGGCGCTCCGATCTTCCGCAGGCCGCTCAATCCCCTCACCCCCGCCCCGCGCCAGCTGCCCCATCCCTACAGCGCGCTCAACGACCCCCACGCGCAAAGGTCACACATTCGACAGGAGAACCTACGTTCACGCGCATGAGGCCGCACCTTCCACAGCCCGACCACTCACTCATATGCACCTCAACACGCCTATGCACAGTCAGCCGCCAGCAGCTCACAGCCCCCGGGTCTTTGACTCAGTCAGAGATACCGACGGGTCGAGCCTGGGCCGCCCAGGACCGCTGTACTAGGCCTCGGCGGCGCGGTACACGCACACCTGGGCGCCGGTCTTGGCGGTGGTGGTGGAGATCAGCTCCATCGGGCGCTTGGTGCCGTCCGTCGGGAAGATCGACTTGCCGCCGCCGAGGATCACCGGCATCACGACGAGCTGGAGTTCGTCGACCAGGCCCTCCGACAGCAGCGTCCGCACCAGGGTCGGGCTGCCCATCATGGCGATCTCGCCGCCCTCGGCCTCGTGCAGCTCCCGGATGCGGGCGACGGCCCGGTCGCCGGGGATGAGGGCGGAGTTGTTCCAGGTCAGGTCGCTCTCGCTGAGGGTGCTGGAGACGACGTACTTCTTCAGGGAGTTCATCCGGTCGGCGAAGGGGTCCCCGGCGCGCTCGGGCCAAGCCCCCGCCATCGTCTGGTACGTCCGCCGCCCGAACAGCAGCGCGTCGGCTCTGGCCAGCCCGGCGTCGAAGGCGCCGCCCAGCACCTCCTCGTCGAAGTAGGGGTGGGACCAGCCGCCGTGCGCGAAGCCGCCGTCCATGTCCTCCTGGGGCCCGCCCGGGGCCTGTACGACGCCGTCCAGGCTGATGAACTCGGTGATGACGATGCGCATGGGACTCACTCCGCTTTCTCGTTCGGGAGAGGTGGCCTCGGTGACGGCACTACAGACCGGTGTACGGCACGGAACTCATCGCAAAAGGCGAATAAGGCAAACAGTACGGCGGGTTGGTGTCGCCGACGGGTGGCTGTGAGTCGGTTTCTCCGCTGGATGGCGGCGACTGCATGTGCCGCGTCCACGCCACCCTCGGTGGCCTGCTGGGAACACCCGAGTGGCGAGCGGGACTGATGTCAGGGAGCCGAGTCGGATCCGCCGCCCCCGCCGACGGCACCGCCGGCCGACCGGATCAGTGCTCGGGCCTCGTCCTCCAGGCCGTCGGGGGACTCCCGCGGTGCGGCCGACAGCTTCGAGAGCCTCGGCGAGGACTGCAAGCGCTACTTCGGTCCGAACGACCGCCGGGCCCTGGACGCCTTCGACGCCATGGCCCGGTGGATCGCATCACCCTCTTGACCTACGGCTCGCTTCGTCCTCCCCGGCAGGAGAGACCTGGGCAGCCGCAGGCCAAGAGAACCTCAGGCCCGCGGCACCCCGGAGGACCCGCGCACCATCAACTCCCCCCGCACCGAGGCGATGCCCCCGGGCGGAGCCTCCTCTCGGCCCATCGCGATGCGCCCGGCTCGGGCCCCGGCTTCGGCCAGCGGCAGCCGCACGGTCGTCAGCGAAGGCACCGCGTCCATGCTGAACGGCAGGTCGTCGAAGCCCGCCACCGACACGTCCTCCGGGATCCGCAGCCCCGAGTCCCGCAGCGCGGCGCACGCGCCCAGCGCGACGGAGTCGTTCGCCGCGACGACCGCCGTCAGCGACGGGTCACGCCGCATCAGCTCCAGCGTCGCCTCGTAGCCGGACCGCCGGTCGTAGCGCCCGTGCACCGTCCATCGCGGGTCCTCCTCGATGCCGTGCGCGGCCAGCGCGTCCCGGTGGCCCTCCAGCCGGTGCCGGGTGGTCGTCCGCTCCTCCGGGCCCGCGATGTACCCGAGCCGCCGGTGCCCCAGCCCGATGAGGTGCTCGGTCAGCTCCTGCCCGCCGCCGCGGTTGTCGAAGGTCAGCGCGATCGCCCCGGTGTCCGGCGCCTGCGGCCGTCCGCACAGCACGACCCGCGTCCCGGCCTCGATCAGCTTCCGCACCTTCATGTCCATGGCCGCCTTGTGCGGCGCGTCCTCGATCGCCCCGCCGGTCAGCACCACGGCCGCCGCCCGCTGCCGCTGCAGCAGCGTGAGGTACGTCAGCTCCCGTTCGGGAGAGCCGCCGGTGTTGCAGACCACCGCGAGTCTCTCCCCGCCCGCGCGTCCGCCCGGCCCGCCGATCTCGCCCTGGATCGCGCTCGCCATGATCCCGAAGAACGGGTCGGCGATGTCGTTCACCAGGATTCCGACCAGGTCGGAGGTGGCGGCGGCCAGGGCGCTCGCGGGCCCGTTGAGCACATAGTCCAGCTCGTCCACGGCCTTCAGCACCCGCTCGCGGGTGGAGGCCGCCACGGGGTAGTTCCCGTTCAGCACGCGCGACACCGTCGCGGGTGAGACCTGTGCGCGGGCCGCCACATCCGCCAGGGTCACCGTCATCTCGTCGTCCTCCGGTCGCGCATCTCGTCTCCGCCCTCGTACACACTCAGACCACAGGCCATGGTTCCGAGCGGAACAGCAGGTAGACCGCCGCTGCCCTGACGAACCCATGGCCATGGTTCCGAGCAGACCTTAAGCCCCCGACCCCCTGTTGTTCGCCCCCTCGAACAACTCGTCCTGGTCACGGTCTTGTCCGGACCAGGGTTCAGAGGCTAGCTTCTTCGTATATAGAAAGCGCTTGCTGCAACGCTCACCAGTCCCACGGCCGGCCCACGGGCCGCCTGTGAGAGGTGGGGCGTACGCGGCGCGACGACCGCGTACGAAGGGAACGACGTGACACGCAAGACGGTGCGTATCGCCATGAACGGCGTGACCGGGCGCATGGGCTACCGCCAGCACCTGGTCCGCTCCATCCTCGCCCTCCGCGAGCAGGGCGGCCTCGACCTCGGCGACGGCACCGTGCTGTGGCCCGAGCCGATCCTGGTCGGCCGCCGCGAGCACGCGCTGAAGGCGCTGGCCGAGCAGCACGGGCTGGAGCACGTCTCGACGGACGTGGACGCGGTCCTCGCCGACGAGACGGTGGACATCTACTTCGACGCGCAGGTCACCTCCGCCCGCGAGGAGGCCCTGAAGAAGGCCATCGCGGCCGGCAAGCACATCTACACCGAGAAGCCCACCGCCACCGGTCTCGACGGCGCCCTGGAGCTCGCCCGGCTGGCCAACGAGGCCGGCATCAAGCACGGCGTCGTCCAGGACAAGCTCTTCCTCCCGGGCCTGCTGAAGCTGAAGCGCCTCATCGACGGCGGCTTCTTCGGACGGATCCTCTCGATCCGCGGCGAGTTCGGCTACTGGGTCTTCGAGGGCGACTGGCAGCAGGCCCAGCGCCCCTCCTGGAACTACCGGTCCGAGGACGGCGGCGGCATCGTCGTCGACATGTTCCCGCACTGGGAGTACGTGCTGCACGAGCTGTTCGGCCGGGTGAAGTCCGTCCAGGCGCTCACCGCCACGCACATCCCGCAGCGCTGGGACGAGAACGACAAGCCGTACGACGCGACCGCCGACGACGCCGCCTACGGCGTCTTCGAGCTGGAGGGCGGCGCGATCGCCCAGATCAACTCCTCCTGGGCCGTCCGCGTCAACCGCGACGAGCTGGTGGAGTTCCAGGTCGACGGCACCGAGGGCTCCGCGGTCGCGGGCCTGCGCAACTGCCGTGTCCAGCACCGCAGCGCCACCCCCAAGCCGGTCTGGAACCCGGACATCCCCGCCACGGAGGTCTTCCGCGACCAGTGGCAGGAGGTCCCGGACAACACCGAGTTCGACAACGGCTTCAAGGCCCAGTGGGAGCTGTTCCTCAAGCACGTCTACGCCGACGCCCCCTACCACTGGGACCTGCTGGCCGGTGCCCGCGGTGTGCAGCTGGCCGAGCTGGGCCTGAAGTCCTCGGCCGAGGGCCGCCGTCTCGACGTGCCGGAGATCGCGCTGTGACGATCCGACTCCCCGGCGCCGGCGGGGCGTTGCGGACCTACGAGCCCCGCACCGAGCCCCTGGCCGTGACCCCCGGCACGCCCTTCACCTCCCGCACGGTCTTCTCGGCGGCGCACGTCGTCGCCGACCCGTTCGCGGACGTCTCCCCCGACTCGCCCGCAGCGGTCGACTGGGACGCCACCCTCGCCTTCCGCCGCCACCTGTGGTCCCACGGGCTGGGCGTCGCCGAGGCCATGGACACCGCCCAGCGCGGCATGGGCCTGGACTGGGCGGGCGCGGCCGAACTGATCCGCCGGTCGGCGGCCGAGGCCAAGTCGGTCGGCGGCCGGATCGCCTGCGGCGTGGGCACCGACCAGATCACCTCCGGTTCGCTCGCGGAGGTCCGCGCGGCCTACGAGGAGCAGCTCGCGGTCGTCGAGGAGTCCGGCGCGCAGGCCATCCTGATGGCGTCCCGGGCACTCGCGGCGGCGGCCTCAGGCCCCGAGGACTACCTGGAGGTCTACGGCCATCTGCTGCGCCAGTCGGCCGAGCCGGTGGTCCTGCACTGGCTGGGCCCGATGTTCGACCCGGCCCTGGAGGGCTACTGGGGGTCGGCCGACCTGGACGCGGCGACGGACACCTTCCTGGAGGTCATCGCCGCCCACCCCGACAAGGTCGACGGCATCAAGGTCTCCCTGCTGGACGCCCAGCGCGAGATCGACATCCGCCGTCGGCTCCCCAAGGGCGTGCGCTGCTACACGGGCGACGACTTCAACTACCCCGAGCTGATCGCGGGCGACGAGCAGGGCTTCAGCCACGCGCTGCTCGGTATCTTCGACCCGCTGGGTCCGTTGGCGGCTCAGGCGGTCCGCGCCCTGGACACCGGCGATGTGCAGGGCTTCCGCGATCTGCTGGACCCCACGGTCGGGCTCTCCCGGCACCTGTTCCAGACCCCGACCCGCTTCTACAAGACGGGTGTGGTCTTCCTGGCCTGGCTGGCGGGCCACCAGTCGCACTTCACGATGGTCGGCGGCCTGCAGTCGGCCCGCTCGCTGCCGCACTTCGCGACGGCGTACGAACTGGCCGACGGGCTGGGGCTGTTCCCCGACCCGAAGCTGGCGGAGGAGCGGATGAAGACGCTGCTGAGCATGTACGGGGTGCACCAGTGAGCGAGTCGCTGGAGCGCTTCTCCATCAACCAGATGACGGTGAAGCAGCTCTCTTTGCCGGAACTGGCGGACGGCTGCGCCCGGTTGGGCATCCGCAACGTGGGGCTCTGGCGCGAGCCGGTGCAGGCGCACGGCCTGGAGGCCACCGCCAAGCTGGTCCGGGACGCCGGACTGACGGTGACGACGTTGTGCCGGGGCGGCTTCTTCACGGCGATCGACCCGGCGGAGCGCGCCGAGGCACTGGCGGACAACCGCCGTGCGATCGACGAGGCGGCCATCCTGGGCACGGACACGCTGGTCCTGGTCTCGGGCGGGCTGCCCGCGGGCTCCAAGGACCTGCACGGCGCCCGGGAGCGCATCGCTGACGCCCTCGCGGAACTCGGCCCCTACGCGGAGCGGCACGGCGTCCGCCTCGCCATCGAGCCGCTGCACCCCATGTACGCCTCGGACCGCTGTGTGGTGTCGACCCTGGCCCAGGCCCTGGACCTCGCCGAACGCTTCCCGGCGCAGCAGGTCGGCGTCACGGTCGACACGTACCACATCTGGTGGGACGACACCGCGCCCGCGCAGATCGCCCGGGCCGGTGCGGGCGGCCGCATCCACACCTTCCAGCTCGCCGACTGGACGACTCCCCTCCCGGAGGGCGTCCTCACCGGCCGCGGTCAGATCGGCGACGGGTCGATCGACATGCGCGAGTGGCAGGACCACGTGGAGGCGGCCGGTTACACCGGTGCCATCGAGGTGGAGCTGTTCAACGACGTCCTGTGGGCCCGGGACGGCCAGGAGGTCCTGGCGGAGACGGCGCAGAGGTTCACCGAACACACCCGTTGACCGGCCCCACACCGGGCCGCTGCCCCGCCCCGTCGACCAGGGGGGCGGGGCAGCGGCGTGTCGGGCCCGCGCCGAGGGGAACCGAGCGGCGGGTGACGAGGCACGCGCACCCGCGGAGCAAGGACAGACGCAGGGGCACGCGCACCGGAGAAGCAGAGCCAGACGCAGGAGCACGCGCACCGGAGGAGCAAGGACAGACGCAGGGGCACGCGCACCCGGAAGGCAGGCCGGCGTGTCCGGGCGGTCCGTGTCGCTCCGGATGCAGCCACCCCCCGGGCGTGACACGCTTTTCCCAAGGACTCGGCCGGTCGCAGTGCTCTCTCTTCACCTCGCCCCGATTCGAAAGAGCAGCCATGGCTGACTTCCTCGTCAACACCACCAAGTCCGGCGACCAGCTCCAGCCCGCCGTCGACGCCCTGTTCGGCACGCAGTTCCTGGAGCTGTGGTCGGACGAGAGCGACTTCGTCATCAAGGGCCGGTTCCTGGGGGACGACGGCGACAAGCTGGGGGACGAGTTCGCGGTCAGTACGCAGCCGGCGGACGGGCCGGGGGTGCGGCCGCTGTGGCCGTCCGTGCTGTCCGCCGGGATCAGCGGCCAGTTCGCCGTGTGGCTGGAGACCCCGTTCGACACGCCGGGCCCCAGCCCGTGCGTGAAGCTCCAACGGTTCACCGAGGGCCGGAAGTCCGGGCCCGGGACGCTGGTCACGGAGGATGCGGATCCGCAGGTCAGGCCGTGCCTCGCGTTCATGATCGACGGTGGCGTGCTGGTCACCTGGGCGAGCCGGCACCCCGACCGGCGCATCCGCGCGCGGCGCTTCCACGCGGACGGCGGCCCCGCGACACCGGAGTTCACGGTCAGCACCACCGAGGGCTTCCACGAGAAGCCCGCCGCATCCATCCTCACCAACGGCAACGTCGTCGTCGCGTGGTCGACGGACCCCTCGTCGATCGGCGGCGGCCGACTCACCCTGCGGTTCTTCGACTTCGAGGGCAACCCGCTGGGCGGGGAGATCCAGCCCGACGTCGGCGGCTTCACCGGGGTCAACGCGATCACCCTGCTCGACAGCGGACGCTTCGTCGTCGCGCACATCGAGGGCATCCAGCCCAGCGACCTGGGCAAACCGCAGACGACGGTGGCCGCGAGCATCTTCCAGCCGGACGGCACGGAGACCTTCGACATCACGGCCGGGAACCCCAGGGGCGTCACCCGGAGCTCCCCGGCCCTGTCCCGGCTGCCGAACGGACGCTTCCTGATGGCGTGGGTCGAGGAGAGCGCGGACACGCACGACACCGTGCCGACGGTGATGGCCAAGGTCTGCTCGGAGAGCCAGGGTTCACTCGGCGACCCGGTGCGGGTCAGCACGGCGGACCCCGGGCACCGGTCCCACACCTGCGCCGCGACGGCCTTCGGCAACGGCCCGGAGAGCGTGCTGATCACCTGGGACGACGACAGCCACCTGGACGGCGACACGGGCTTCGGCGTACGGGCCCGCACCTTCCACGTCAGCCCGCCGGGGATGCTGGTCGAGGCGTCCTGACAGCGGCCGTCGGGCCCTGGGACACCGCGGGTGCGGTGCCGCGCGGTGCGAGGGACGCCAGTCCCACCCCGCCCACCGGCAGCGCCGCCGCGCACCACCGCAGGGGGCTCACCGGTGCACCCAGGAACAGGAACGCCGACGGCATGCCGAAGACCGGGACCAGGAGGGAGAACGGGGCCACGGTGGAGGCGGAAGGGTGCCGCCGACCTCGCCGTCGCGCACGACTGGGACATCGCGCCGCTGCCCGCCCCGCCGGGCCTGGAGCAGGCGGTCATCGGCGACGACCTGTGCGACCTGCTCGTCCCCGAGGGGCACGCTTCGCCGGGCGGGCCGCCGTACGGCGGGAGGAGCTGGGCGGGGAGCGGTGGATCTGCCAGCCGCCGGGGCGCGTCTGCCACGACTGGCTGCTGCGGACGCTGCGCACGGCCGGGCACGAGCCGGACATCGTCCACCAGGCCGACGAGAATCCCACCCTCGTGGCCCTGGTCGCGGCCGGGCCGGGTGTCGCGCTCATCCCCCGGCTGGGGCGCGGGCCGCTGCCCGCCGGGGTGGTGGAGGTGCCGGACCCGATGCCGGTGCGGCGGCTGTACGCGCTGTGGCGGGCGGGGGCGGCCCGGCGTCCGGCCATCGTGGAAACCGTACGGGTGCTCGGCGAGCAGTGGCCGGAAGTGACGGCTCATCCGCCCCGTTGACCTCCTGGTGTCCCCTGCGTCCCGACTTGCGGAAATCCGGGCCGAGTCGGGAACCCGGGGCGGACCGGCCCCGTCCAATCGCAGGCCGTCGGAGAGTCACCACGGTGCGGTGTCGGCCCTCGCCACTGGCTGCGATCGCTGACCACCCTCTCCGCCGTACCGCGGCCGGCGGCACCCGCCGCCATCGGCGCGCCCCCCCTTCCATCGCGCCGGTGGCGGCCCCTTCGCGGTTGCTGCGCGTTCCCTTGACTGGCAGAAACTTCCCGGATATTCGTGACGTCTTGGAAGTTTCCTTCAGTGGATCCGAGCGGATCACCTCCGGAAGGAGCGCACGTGCAGGACACCGGCACGGGAAGCACGGGAAACACCGCACAGCCCTCCAGACGTACCGTCCTCGCCGCCACGGCCGGCGTCACCGCCGCCCTCGCGGCCGCCGGGCCCGCGCACGCCACCGCCCAGGACGACAGCCGGCTGCGCGCCCTCGTCTCCCGCATGACGCTTCAGGAGAAGGTCGGCCAGCTCTTCGTCATGCGGGTCTACGGCCACTCCGCCACCGCCCCCGACCAGGCCGACATCGACGCCAACCTCAAGGAGATCGGGGTCCGCACGGCCGCCGAGCTGGTGGCGAAGTACCGGGTCGGCGGCATCATCTACTTCACCTGGGCGCACAACACCCGCGAGCCGCACCAGATCGCCGAGCTGTCCAACGGCATCCAGAAGGCCTCCCTCGAACTGCCGCGCGGGCTGCCGGTGCTCATCTCCACCGACCAGGAGCACGGGATCGTCGCCCGGGTGGGCGAGCCCGCCACGCTGTTCCCCGGGGCCATGGCCGTCGGCGCGGGCGGGTCCCGGTCCGACGCGCGCACCCTCGGCCGGATCGCGGGCGCCGAGCTGCGGGCGATGGGCATCCGGCAGGACTACTCCCCCGTGGCCGACGTGAACGTCAACCCGGCCAACCCGGTCATCGGCGTACGGTCCTTCGGCGCCGACCCGCGGGCGGCGGCCGGGCTGGTGGCGGCCGAGGTCGCCGGGTACCAGGGGTCCGGGGTCGCCGCGACCGCCAAGCACTTCCCCGGCCACGGGGACACCAACGTGGACAGCCACACCGGCTTCCCCACCGTCACGCACAGCCGGGAGCTGTGGGAGAAGCTGGACGCACCGCCGTTCCGGGCGGCCATCGCCGCGGGCATCGACTCGATCATGACCGCGCACCTGATGGTCCCGGCCCTCGACGACTCCGGCGACCCGGCCACCCTCTCCCGCCCGATCGTCACCGGCATCCTGCGCGAACGCCTCGGCTACGACGGGGTCGTGGTCACCGACTCCCTCGGCATGGAGGGCGTACGGACCAAGTACGGCGACGCCCGGGTGCCGGTGCTCGCGCTGAAGGCGGGTGTGGACCAGCTCCTCAACCCGCCCGACCTGGACCTCGCGTGGAACGCCGTCCTGACGGCGGTGCGCGAGGGCGAGCTCACGCAGGCCCGGCTCGACGCGTCGATCCTGCGGGTGCTGCGGCTGAAGTCCAAGCTGGGGCTGTTCCGTTCGCCGTACGTCAGTCACGGCGGTGTGGACCGGGCCGTCGGGACCCGGGCGCACCGGGCGGCGGCGGGCCGGATCGCCGAGCGGACCACCACGCTGCTCGTCAACGAGGGGCGGCTGCTGCCCCTGTCGCGGCGCCGGCACCCCAGGGTGCTGGTGGTCGGCGCGGATCCGGCCTCGCCGTCGGGCACGACCGGCCCGCCCACGGGCGTACTCGCCGGCGCGCTGGGCGAACTGGGCTTCACCGCCACGGCCCTGTCGACCGGTACGGCCCCGTCCGCCGCGACCGTCGCCCAGGCGGTCGCGGCGGCGCGGGAGGCGGACGCGGTGGTCGCCGCCACGTACAACGTGACCGCGAACAGCGGCCAGAAGACGCTGGTGGAGCAGCTCGTGGCGACCGGCAGGCCGGTCGTGGCGGTGGCGATCCGCAATCCGTACGACGTGGCCCGGCTGCCGTCCGTGCGGGCCTGCCTGGCCGCCTACTCCTGGACCGACGTCGAACTGCGGGCCGTCGCACGGGTGATCGCCGGGCGGGTGAGGCCGCGCGGGAAGCTGCCTGTGCCGGTGCAACGGGCGGATGATCCGGAACAGGTGTTGTACCCCATCGGCTACGGGCTGTCGTACTAGACGTACGCCAAAGACCGTGCGCACCACCCCCAACGTGCGCAAACCGCCCTGTGTGCCTGGCGTGCGCCCGCTACGGCGGGTCACGCTGGGCGAGCACACTCGGGGGGTCGGCGATGCGTGAGCGAAGTCTTGTGGGGGTGGTCTGCGGGCTCCTGGTTCTGATCGGCGCGCTGCTGACCGGCTGCCAGAGTCCGTCGGGAGGCGTGGCGAAGGACGGCAGGCTGGGCGAGTCGGCGACCGGCAGGACCGGGACCGCCACGGTGTCGCCGGTGCCGACCCGGCCCTCCGGGTACGGGGCGGTGTTCCTCGCGGTCGGCGAGTGCTCCTCGTTCGGTACGACGAGCTTCACCGAGGTGCCGTGCACCGGTGAACGGGCGGCGGCCCGGGTCGCGGCGCGGCACGACGGCACGGTGCGGGACGGGCCGCGCTGCCCCTCGGCCACCGACTTCGTGCTGCACATCAGCGAGCAGCGGCCCGCGTTGGACGAGGACGGCGACGGGACGGTCCCGCAGGGCTATGCCTGTATGCGCAACCTCCAGCCGCCGCATCCCGGTGACCCGGGCGGCGGGGGCGGGCCCCGCACGATCGTCGGCGACTGCGTCTACGACTCCGGCGACGGGAAGGTCCACGAGACGGCCTGCGACGGCACGGGCGAGCGGCAGCCGCAGTACGAGGTGGTCCGGGCGGTCGCCGAGCGGTCCGACTGCCCCGGCCCGACCGCCCTGTACGTCCGGCTGGGCGGGAAGCGGCCCGTGGGGTGCGCCCGGCCGCTGTGAGCGGGGGCGGGCGTCCGCGATCGACCGCCTCAACCCATCAGCCCCCTGCGCGACAGCCGTCGCCGGGCCTCGGCCATCTGGTCGCGGACGTGCTCCGGGGGCAGGTCTGCCGCCAGCCGGGCCAGTTCCTCGAAGCTCGACAGATAGGTTCCGCCGCTGTCCTCGCCCCGCAACTCCCGCTCCCGCTCCACGAACGGCCGGACGGCCTTCCAGACCGAGACGATCCGGGTGCGCAGGACCGTGACCAGCAGTGTCTGGTCGAGCAGTCCGAAGACGGCGAGGTTGGCGAATGACTGGTAGTAGTACACGACGCTGCAGAAGGCCGCCTTGGCCTCGGCCGGTAACCCGCGTACTCCGTCCTGCGGGTCGTGCTCGGCTGCCAGGCGGGTGCAGACGTAGTCGTGCTGCTCGTGGAACTCCGCGGACCGGAACTCCCTGAGCAGGTCGATCAGCACCGATATGTGGTTGGCGTGCTTCGCGGTGCGGGCCTGCCGTGCGCTGAACACGATGGAGGTCACCACTGCGACGACGGCGATGGCCGTGGTCACGACGTTGAAGACGACAGAGCTGTCCATCCGGTCACCGTACGGAGCATTCACCGCGAGCGCAGGGACATGCGAACCGCCCCTCGGTCCGCAGGCCGAGGGGCGGTCGTGTGCGGGCAGCGGGCGGTTACGGGCGCAGCGTCATCTCACGCTGCACGTCCCGCTTGTCGAGCTTGGCGTCGAACTTCGCCAGCGGCTTCGCCGCCTGCGGGTCGGCCTGCACCGCACCGGGGGCGACGCCGGCCCAGTCGAGGATGCGGGCGGTGGCGAGGGCCTTCTGCGCCGGCACGAGGCCCGCGACGTTGGCGCCGTGGTTCATGCCGGGGGCGGTGAAGACGTAGGAGTCCTTCGCCCCCTTGCCGACGCGGAACGGCTCCGCGCCCCACGGGTCGTTCTGGCCGTAGACGAACAGCATGTGGCGGGCGTTGTGCCGGACCCAGGTGTCCACATCACGCATCGCCGACGGCTGGAACTTCATCGGGATGTCCCGGGGGACGAAGTTCCGGGGCGGCTGGTAGCCGTAGCGGATGTACCGCTTCTCGACGTGCGGGAACTGGATGGTCGGCGCGCCGAGCTGGGTGCCGGCCTGGTAGTAGTACGGCGTGTAGGTGGTGAGGCCCTGGTCGGCGTAGGCGGAGAAGCCGGAGATCGTGTCGACGGAGTCCCAGATCGCGTCGTCGGTGGCGTTCTTCGCGTCGGCCGGGATCTTGTCGCAGTCGGACAGCAGGCTGTACTGCCAAAAGCCCCACACGTAGTCGAGGACGGTGGCCTCGTAGGCCTTGTCCAGGCTGCCGATGGTGGTGAAGGTGAGGCCGTTCTCCTCGGCGTAGGCGGCGTACTTCTTCTCCAGCGGCTCGCGGCGCACCAGCGCCTCGCGCTGCACGGCGTTCAGCCGGTCGCGGCACTCCTCGGTGCCGACCCGGGCGAAGAAGCGGTCGTAGGCCGAGTCCTCCTTGTTCACCACGTCGTTGGGGGCGACGTAGGCGACGACGCCGTCCATGTCCCGGGGGTAGAAGCGCTCGTAGTAGGTGGCGGTCATGCCGCCCTTGGAGCCGCCCGTGGAGATCCACTTCTTGCCGTAGATGCCCTTCAGCGCCTTGAAGACGCGGTGCTGGTCGCTGGCGGCCTGCCAGATGTCCAGCTTGGACCAGTCGGCCGGGGCGGGCCGGGACGGGGTGAAGAAGCGGTACTCCAGGGAGACCTGGTTGCCGTCCACGATCTGGGTGGGCTCGCTGCGGCGGGGTGTCGTGGAGACGTTGTAGCCGCTGGTGAAGAACACCGTCGGGCGCGAGACGTCCTTGTGCAGCACGGTGATGCGCTGCTGGAACGTGCCCTTGGAGGGCTTGTGGTGGTCGACCGGCTGCGTGTAGTTCAGGACGAAGAAGCGGTAGCCGGTGTACGGCTTCTCCTCCACCAGGCTCATGCCCGGTATGGAGAGCAGTCTCTCCTTGATGTCGGTGGTGCTGTCGGTGCCGGCGGCGTCGGCGGCGGTGGCCGCTCCCGCCGTGCCCAGTGTGCCTATGAGCACCGTGAGCGCCAGCAGCCATCTGAGCGCCTTGCGCATGCGCACTCCCCTGTGAGACTGATGTGCGCCGGAAGCTAGCGGACCAACTCACCGGAGCACCAGGGGACATAGGGAAAACCCTGTGCGCGGGGGCGTGTCACCGGGCGGGTGTCAGCACATGATCCAGCCGGAGCTGAACTTCCCCCTGCCGACCTGGCCCTTGAGCCAGACGCAGCGGCGCCCGGCGTGCACGGTCACCGGGCCCGCGTGGTGGGCGTACTTGCCCTGGTCCACGACCGGTCGGTTGCCGCGCGCCTGCACGCTCACCGACATCGTGCGCTTGGCGCCGGGCTTCTTGGTGAGGGTGACGGCACAGACGTAACCGCCGCGCTTGTAGACGAGCACGGTCCCCGTGGAGAACGGCAGGGTGCGGACCTTGCGCCCGGGACAGAGCGCGAAGGTCGCGGCCTGCGCCTCGCCCGGGGCCGCGACGGCGAGCAGCCCGGAGGCGGTCAGCACGGCCAGCCCGAGCGCGAGCCGCCGGCGTATGGCTCCACTGTGCACTGTCGTCCTCCCGTACCGCGTCCTCCGCGACCATCGGCGTACGCATGTACGGACGCATGACGTATGTCGGATGGTTGCACGGGCGTTACGGAAGCGGTGTCGGGGGTGCTCAGCGGGACGCGCCGACCGGCTCCTCCGGCTCTGCGGCGCCGATGAAGGTCCGCCACAGCTCCGCGTACCGCCCGCCGCGCGCGAGGAGCTCCTCGTGCGTGCCGTCCTCGGCGACCCGGCCGTGATCCATGACGACGACCCGGTCGGCGCGGGCGGCGGTGGTGAGACGGTGGGCGACGACCAGGGTCGTGCGGCGGCCGGCGAGGCGGTCGGTGGCCTGGTTGACCTGAGCCTCCGTGGCCAGGTCCAGAGCGGCCGTGGCCTCGTCGAGCAGCAGCACGTCCGGGTCGACCAGCTCGGCGCGGGCCAGGGCGATCAGCTGGCGCTGCCCGGCGGACAGGTTGCGGCCGCGCTCGGCGACCTCGTGGAGGTAGCCGCCCTCCAGGGTGGCGATCATGTCGTGCGCGCCGACCGCGCGGGCCGCCGCCTCGACCTCGGCATCCGTGGCGTCGGGACGGCCGTAGGCGATGGCGTCGCGGACGGTGCCCTGGAAGAGGTACGCCTCCTGCGGGACGACCCCCAGACGGTGCCGGTACGAGGTGAGATCCAGGGCCCGCAGATCGGTGCCGTCGACGGCGACCCGGCCGCCGGTGGGGTCGTAGAAGCGGGCCACGAGCTTGACGAGGGTCGACTTGCCCGCGCCGGTCTCGCCGACGAAGGCGACGGTCTGCCCGGCCGGGATGCGCAGGTCGACCCCGCCGAGGGCCTCTTCGTCGGTCCCGTAGGCGAAGTGCACGTCCTCGAAGGCGATGTCGCCGCGCAGCGACAGGACCTCCAGGGGTTCGTCGGCGGACTTCGTCGACGTCGGCTCCCGGAGCAGCTCCTGGATGCGGCCCAGCGAGACGGTCGCCTGCTGGTAGCCGTCGAAGACCTGGGAGAGCTGCTGCACGGGCGCGAAGAACAGATCGATGTAGAGCAGGTACGCCACCAGCGAGCCGATCGCGAGGGTCCCGTCGTCGACCCGGGCCCCTCCCACCATCAACACGGCGGCGGCCGCCACCGACGACAGGAACTGCACGAACGGGAAGTACACCGAGATCAGCCACTGGCCCCGGATGCGGGCCTGACGGTAGCTGTGGCTGCGCTCGGCGAACCGCCGCCCGCCGTCCCCCTCGCGCCGGAACGCCTGGACGATCCGCAGCCCGGACACCGACTCCTGGAGGTCGGCGTTGACGACCGACACGCGTTCGCGGGCCAGCTCGTACGCCTTCACGCTCGCCCGGCGGAAGAAGAACGTGGCGATGATCAGCGGCGGCAGCGTCGCGAAGACGACCAGCGCGAGCTGCACGTCGATCACCAGCAGCGCGACCATGATCCCGAAGAAGGTGACGACCGAGACGAAGGCCGTGACCAGGCCCGTCTGCAGGAACGTCGACAGCGCGTCGACGTCGGTCGTCATCCGGGTCATGATCCGCCCGGTCAGCTCACGCTCGTAGTAGTCGAGGCCGAGGCGCTGCAGCTGGGAGAAGATCTTCAGCCGGAGCGAGTACAGGACCCGCTCGCCGGTACGCCCCGTCATCCGCATCTCGCCGATCTGGGCCGCCCACTGCACGACCACCGTCAGCAGCCCCAGCAGGGCCGCCGCCCACACGGCGCCGAGCGCGGCCTCGGTGACGCCCGAGTCGATGCCGTGCCGGATCAGCACCGGCAGCAGCAGGCCCATGCCCGCGTCGGTGGCGACCAGGGCGAGGCTGATCAGCAGCGGCGGTCCGAAGCCGCGCAGCAGCCGGCGCAGGCCGTAGGACTCCTCCGGCTGGACGGCCCTCGCCTCGTCGACGTCCGGGACGTCGGTGGCCGGGGGCAGCGCCTCGACCTGGGCCAGCAGCTCGGGGGTGGCGGGGCTCTCCGCGAGGGCGGTGTCCTTGCGCTCGCGGTCGCCGGTCCACAGCCTGGGGGTGACCCCGCGCTCGGCGTCGAACTCGGCGTCCAGCTCCTCCCGTACCGAGGTGTCCTCCTGGGGGCACGCCGGCGGGGTGTGCCCCGGGGAGACCGCGCCCAGCTCGTCGGGGTCGGTGAGCAGGCGCCGGTAGAGGGGGGACCGCTCCTGGAGCTCCTCGTGGGTGCCGATGTCGGCGAGACGGCCGCCGTCCAGGACGGCGATGCGGTCGGCGAGGTTCAAGGTGGAGCGGCGGTGGGCGATGAGCAGGGTGGTGCGGCCCCGCATGACGCCCTTCAGGGCCTCGTGGATCTCGTGCTCGACCCTCGCGTCCACGGCGGAGGTGGCGTCGTCCAGGACCAGCAGGCGCGGATCGCTGAGGATCGCCCGGGCGAGAGCGACGCGCTGGCGCTGACCGCCGGAGAGGGTGAGGCCGTGCTCGCCGACGGTGGTGTCGTAGCCCTCGGGCAGCTCGGTGATGAAACGGTCCGCCTGGGCGGCGCGGGCGGCCTTCTCGATCTCCTCGAGGGTCGCGTCCGGGCGGCCGTAGGCGATGTTGTTGCGGACCGTGTCGGAGAAGAGGAACGAGTCCTCCGGGACCAGTCCGATCGCCGCCCGCAGGGACGCCAGGGACAGCTCGCGCACGTCGTGGCCGCCGACCAGGACGGCTCCGCGGCTGACGTCGTAGAAGCGCGGCAGCAGGAGGGAGACCGTGGACTTGCCGGAGCCGGAGGAACCGACCACGGCGAGGGTCTCGCCCGGGCGGATCTCGAGGCTCAGCCCGTCGAGGACGGGGCGGTCGGCGTCGTAGCCGAAGGAGACGTCGTCGAACTCGACCGTCGCGGGGGCGTCGGCGGGCAGGTCCTTGTGGCCGTCCTCGATCGACGGCTCGGTGTCGATCAGCTCCAGGACGCGCTCGGTACCGGCCCGGGCCTGCTGGCCGACGGTGAGCACCACCGCGAGCATGCGGACCGGGCCGACCAGCTGGGCGAGGTAGCTGGAGAACGCGACGAACGTGCCGAGCGTGATGTGCCCGCGCACCGCCAGCCAGCCGCCGAGGGCCAGCATCGCGACCTGGCCGAGCGCGGGGACTGCCTGCAGGGCCGGGGTGTAGACGGAGTTCAGGCGGATGGTGCGCAGCCGCCCCGCGAACAGCCGGCGGCCGACCTCACGGAGCTTGCCGGTCTCCTGCTCCTCCTGCCCGAAGCCCTTCACCACGCGTACGCCGCTGACGGCGCCGTCGACCACGCCCGCGACGGCGGCGGCCTGGGCCTGGGCGTACCAGGTGGAGGGGTGCAGCCGGGTACGGCTGCGCTTGGCGATCCACCACAGGGCGGGCGCGACGGCCAGGGCGACCAGGGTGAGCGGCACGGACAGCCACCCCATGATCGCCAGGGAGATCAGGAAGAGCATGAAGTTCCCGATGGTCATCGGGAGCATGAAGAGCAGGCCCTGGATCAGCTGGAGGTCGCTGGTGGCGCGGCCGACGACCTGGCCGGTGGACAGCTCGTCCTGGCGGCGGCCGTCGAGCCGGGTGATCGTGCCGTACATCTCCGTCCGCAGGTCGTGCTGGACGTCGAGGGCGAGGCGGCCGCCGTAGTAGCGGCGGATGTAGGTGAGGACGTAGACGACCAGGGCGGCGGCGATCAGGAGGCCGGCCCAGGT
Source organism: Streptomyces tibetensis (assembly GCF_007655005.1). Classification (GTDB taxonomy): domain Bacteria; phylum Actinomycetota; class Actinomycetes; order Streptomycetales; family Streptomycetaceae; genus Streptomyces; species Streptomyces tibetensis. The sequence continues at coordinate 183,908 of NZ_SZVW01000006.1, read as the reverse complement.
GGTCATGTCCCTGGTGTGGTCGCTGATGACGTCGTCGATGATCACCTTGGTGATCAGGGGGACGAGGGCCATGACGGCCATGCCGACCAGTGAGGAGCCGAGGGCGAGTACGACGTCCTTCGGGTGGCGCCACGCGTAGGCCCACAGTCGTCGTGCCCATCCCCGTTTCGGTGTCACGCCGGTACCTTCCAGTCGTCCTGCTCTGCCGGAAGGCACCAACGCGATCGAAGGCCGTTTTCATCCCGCCGCAACAGTTTCGATTCCTGTTCGAGCGCGAGGGGGCGGCAGGGTGAGGGCCGGGCCGGACCCGGTCAGCTCGCCGCCAGGTCCTTGTGGATGACCTTGGCCACGGCCTGGATGGTGGCGATGCCGTAGTTCATCGTGCTGTTGCCGTGGGTCAGCACCGTCATCACGTAGTCGTGGCCGCCGCCCTTGAACGCGCCGACGCTGTGCACCCGCCACCCGTTGGAGGAGCGCTGCAGCCAGCCGTTCTTGACGGCCACGGTGACGCCCGAGGGCACTCCGTACGGGGTGCCCCAGCGCTGGGACGACACGACCTGGCCCATCAGCTTCACGATGTAGGCCCGGCTGTTGTCGCTGAGCACCGCGTTCTTGGCGGTGAGGAGCTTCAGCAGTTTCTGCTCGTCGGTGACGGTGATCTGGGTCAGGCCCCAGTAGCCGTCCGTTCCGGGCTTGGTCTGCGTCATGCCGGCGGCCGCGAGGAAGTTCTTGATCTTCGTCATGCCGAGCTGCTTCCACAGGGTGGAGGTCGCCGCGTTGTCGGACTTGGTGATCATCGCCTTGGCGAGGGTGTTCTCGCGGTCGGTGAGGTACCGGTTCGATTTCTTCGCGTCCCACAGCAGCGTGGCGAGGACGGTGACCTTGACGACGCTGGCCGAGTCGTAGGCCGAGCTCGCGCGCAGGGTGCAGGTGGTGTTGGTGCTGCGGTCGTAGAGGCCGACGGCGACCGTGCCCTTGCGGGTGGCCAGCGCGGCGGTGATGTCCTTCTTCAGCTTGGTGGCCAGCCCGGCCTTGGCCGACGTGCAGCTCACGGCCGGAGGGGCGGCGGAGGCGGGCGTGGCGGCGGCTACGAGCGGCACGAGCACGCCGGTACCCACGGCCGCTGCCAGCACTCGCGCGCGGCGGGATATCCCAGAAGTCATGCCCCCTTGACTCACGGACGTGGCCGAAAGGTTGCATCAACAACGAGAGCTTGTACGAGTCGTTATCGGGAGCCGCCCGATTCACAGGCGGCGGCCAGCTTCGGCACAGCGGCCTCCCACCGGAGCTCCCCACCATGCTGGGGTGACATCTGCCACCGAACCCCAGCTCCGGACCGCCGAGTCCCCGCCGCCCCCGCCGAAGGACGCCGCCCCCGCGCCGCGTTGGTCCCTCCCCGCGCTGCCGGCGATCCTCGCCCTGGCAGCGGTGCTCTATTCCTGGAACCTGTCCGGCGCCGGCCTCAACAGCTTCTACAGCGCCGCCGTACTCAGCGGCACCGAGAGCTGGAAGGCCTGGTTCTTCGGCTCGTTGGACGCCGGGAACTTCCTCACCGTCGACAAGCCGCCGCTCGCGCTGATGGTCATGGGCCTGTCCTGCCGGGTCTTCGGTTACGGCACCTGGCAGATGATGGCGCCGATGATCTCGGCCGCGCTGGCCACCGTCTGGATCCTGCACTCCAGTGTGAAGCGGGTGTTCGGGCACGCGGCGGCGGCAGTGGCGGCACTCGTCCTTGCCCTGACCCCGATCACGGTCGCCATCAACCGGGACAACAACCCCGACACCCTGCTGGTGTTCCTGATGGTGGCCGGCGCGGCCCTCGCGCTGCGTGCGACGCGCGACGGCCGGCTGCTGCCGCTGCTCGGCTCGGCGGCCTGCTTCGGGCTCGCCTTCAACACCAAGATGCTGCAGGGGTACATCGCGCTGCCCGCCGTGTTCGCGGTCTATCTGTACGCGGCGAGGCCGGCGGTGGTGAAGCGGGTCGTGAACCTGTGTCTCGCCACGGTGGTGCTGGCCGTCTCCAGCTTCTGGTGGGCCGCGGCCGTGTCGCTGGTCCCGGCCTCGGAGCGGCCGTACATCGGTGGCTCGACGGACGGCACCGCCTGGAACCTGATCATGGGCTACAACGGCCTCGGCCGGATCCTCGGCGGCGAGGGCAACGGCGGTGGCGGCGGGGGCGGAGGCGGCGGCGGGTTCTCCGGAACCGCGGGCCTCGGCAGGATGTTCAACGACATTCTCGGCGGTCAGATCTCCTGGCTGATCCCCTTCGCGGGCATCGCGCTCGTCGGCGGCATGGCGCTGTGCGGCCGCGCCCCGCGCACGGACCCCACCCGGGCCGCGCTCCTGCTCTGGGGCGGCTGGACCCTGCTGCACTACCTGACCTTCGCCCTGGCCGAGGGCACCATGCACCCGTACTACACGACCGCACTCGCGCCGGGCATCGCGGCGCTGTGCGGAGGCGGCGGGGCGCTGCTGCTGCGGGCGTTCCGGTCCGACCGGCGGTGGGTGTGGGTGCTGCCGCTCGCGCTGGGCGTCACGGCCGCCTGGGCGGCGGTGCTGCTGCGGCGGGCCTCCGGCTGGAACACCTGGCTGTGGCCGGCCGTCCTGGTCGTCATGGCGCTGGCCGTGGTGGGCCTGTTCGTGTTCCGCTCCGGCGCCTCGGTGCTGCGGCTGCGGCTGCTGACGGTGTCGGTGGCGGCCGCGGTCGTCGCGGCGGTGGCGGGCCCGGCCGCGTACGCCTGGTCGGTTCCCTCGTCGGGGGCGGGCGGCGGCATGGGCGGTACGAACCCCACGGCGGGGCCGACCACGGGCAGCGGCTTCGGCGGGCCCGGGGGCGGGGGCGGTGGTGGCCGGGGGATCCCGGGCGGGGGCTCGAGCGGTCCCGGTGAGGGCAGTCGGCAGGGCGGCAACGCTCAGGCCGGGGGCGGTTTCCCCGGGGGCGGGATGCCGTCCGGCGGGCAGAGCGGGCAGCGCGGGCAGGCTCCGGAAGGCACGCAGGGCGGGCAGGCTCCCGGCGGCACGCAGGGCGGCCCGGGCGGTGGTGGCATGGGCGGCGGTGGCGCGAGCAGCGAGCTGATCGCGTACCTGAAGAAGCACCAGGACGGCGCCAAGTGGCTGCTGGCCGTGTCGAGTTCGCAAGGTGCCGCCCAGCTCATCGTGAGCAGCGGGGAGCCCGTCATCTCGATGTGGGGCTGGTCCGGCAGCGACAAGGCGATGACGCTCGCCAAGCTCAAAGAACTGGTGAAGAAGGGCGAACTGCATTACATCCAGCTCGGCGGCGGCATGGGCGGCGGCCCGGGCGGCGGCTCCTCCGTCAGCTCCGAGGTCACGGCGTGGGTGCAGAAGCACGGCACGGCGGTGAAGGAGAGCGACTACAGCGACAGCACGAGCGGGGACTCGGGCTCCGGCTCCGACTCGGGGTCCACCTCCGGCTCCGGCTCCGGCTCAGCCGCGGGCGCAGGCTCCGACCCCAGCTCAGCCGCCGGCTCCGGCTCCGGCTCCGGCTCCGGCCCCAGCTCAGCCGCCGGCTCCGGCTCCTCGTCAGGGTCCGGTTCGGCCGTCTACCGTCTCGACCCGTCCGACGTCGGCTGATCCGCCATAACCCAGCATGATCGAACGGCCCCCGACTTCTCGGTCCGGGGCCGTTCCCGCGTCCCCGATCATGGACACCGGTGTCCGGCGAACGGGTGAAGGGAAACGCAGCGGTGGGCTACTGCCTGGAGATGAGCACCGGCGACATGAGAACGGTGGTGCGGCTGCTCACGGCGGTGGAGCGGACCGAGCAGCAGGAGCGCACGCTCGCCCGGGTGCGCACGGAGTGCGAGCGGACCGACGCCCGCTTCCGGGAACAGGGCATCGCCCTGGACGTCTCCATCAGCCGGGCCCTCGACGAGCTGATCGACGGCACCCCGAGTACCGACCGCTGTCCGGCGTACAGCTACGCCTTCTACCAGGTCGTCGCGGCGCACTTCTCCGATCCGGCCGACCTCGGCACCTGGCGCCGTCCGGCCTGGTTCCACGCCATGGACGACGAACTGGCCCGGCACGGCGTACCGTCCGACCTGCTCCCGGGCACGTTCCTGTTCAGCGGCCCGCCGCTGCGGCTGCCGCATCCCGGCGACGCGGTGCCCGCCATCGGCACCCTGCCGGCCCGGCGGGCCGCGGCCCTGGCCGATGCCTACGCGCGCGTGCTCGACCGCCTCGACCCCGAATTCCGTGGCCCGGCGCGCCGGTTCGCCGACGCTCTGCGCTTCGAGGCGGAGGAGTGGGAGGGGGCGCGGCGGCCCGGGACGAACCCCGACACCCTGCTCTTCTGGTTCCACTGACCTCTGCCGGAACTCTTGACGCCGTCTTTCCCGCCGGGATACTTGCGGTCGACAGCGCGCCAACTGCCGTGTCGTTCAAGGGCTTTGAGTGAAACGGCGGCGCCGCTTGTCCGAGATCCCGAACGTCGTGCGAAGTTTCGCAAGCTTCGTGACGGCCACCCCCCACAGGAGGATCCGCACATGAGACCACGCAAGGCAGCCGTGAGCCCGCACAAGGCGCTCGTGAGCCCGCGCAAGGCACTCGTCGCCGCCCTCACCGCGGCACTGCTGGCCGGCCCCGGTGTCGCCCGGGCCGCCACTCCCCAGGCTCCCCCCGCCCCCGCCCGGGATCGCGCCGCGGCGGCCACCATCACCTGGTCCCTCGTCCGCGCGAGCAACCCCACCGCGGACCAGCGCTCGGCCTACGACCTCATCACGAAGGCCATGAACGCGGCGGTGGCCCGCTACAACAACCTCAGCGACCTGGGCAAGACCCTCACCGTCCGCTACGAACCGGGCGTTCCCACCGCCGACGGCAACATCAACGGCACGATCCGCTTCGGCAGCAACCGCAGCTACATGAGCGAGCGGACGGCCCTGCACGAGATCGCCCACACCATCGGCGTGGGCACCAGCTCGGGCTGGTCCCGGCTCGGCGGCAGCGGCACCTGGACCGGCGGTCAGGCCACCGCGCTGGTCAAGCAGTACGACGGCTCGGGCGCCAAGATCTCCACCGGCGGCGGCCACTTCTGGCCCTACGGCCTGAACTTCGACAACGAGTGGTCGGGCACGGCGGCCGACCGCCACGTTCACATCGTCGCCGCGATGGTCCGCGACGGCCTGTAGACGACAAGGCGGGGCCGGCCGGCGCTCAGTCCAGGTGCGTCGGCACGAACATCCGCAGCACGGCCGGGAGCAGGACCACCGAGGGCCCGGGCGCCTGAAGCGCCTTCGCGAGGTCCTGCTCCAGCCTCTCCGGCGTCGTCCGCACCCCGGGGACACCGAAGAACTCCGCCAGGGCGACGCAGTCCGGCCGGGCCAGTTCCCCGCCACCAGGAGCGAACGGCCCCCCGGCAGGCCCGTCGGGGGCCATGCCGCTGCGTCAACTCGCGTAGAAGACGACCGACTTGCCGGTTTCCGTCACCTGATTGCCATGTCAGATTCATTTACACAGCCGCATGTCCATGTCACTCTCCCGTTTGCCGCCTCCGATCAACCCGCGTAGATGGGACCCCCACATGCTGGCGACAACACGGATACGCCGATGGAAGCCGGTGGCGCTGGCCACCTCCGCCGCCCTGGCCGGCCTCACCGCGTCCACCCTGACCGCTACCCCGGCCGCGGCCACGACGACCGCGTACGACACGACGTACTACAAGAACGCGGTCGGCAAGACGGGGACGAGCCTGAAGTCCTCCCTGCACACGATCATCAGCGCCAACGCCTCGAAGATCTCGTACTCCGCGGTCTGGAACGCCCTCAAGGTCACCGACCAGGACCCGAACAACACCAACAACGTGATCCTGCTGTACAGCGGTGTCTCGCGCAGCAAGTCCCTCAACGGCGGCGACCTCGGCGACTGGAACCGCGAGCACACATGGGCCAAGTCCCACGGCGACTTCGGCGAGGTGACCGGCCCCGGCACCGACCTGCACCACCTGCGCCCGGCGGACGTACAGGTCAACAGCATCCGCGGCAACAAGGACTTCGACAACGGCGGCAGCACGGTCAGCGGCGGGGGCGGCAGCCTCACGGACTCCGACTCCTTCGCGCCGCGCGACGCCGACAAGGGCGACGTGGCCCGCATGATCCTTTACATGGCCGTGCGCTACGACGGCGGCGACGGCTTCGCCGACCTGGAGCCCAACGAGAAGGTCAACAACGGCTCCAACCCCTACATGGGCAAGCTCTCCGTCCTGAAGGCCTGGAACGAGGCGGACCCGCCGAGCGCCTTCGAGGAGCGCCGCAACCAGGTCATCTACGACACCTACCAGCACAACCGCAACCCGTTCATCGACCACCCGGAGTGGGTCGAGGCCATCTGGTAGTCGCTTCTGCGGCTGAAGTCCCTCGAGGTCCGCCCGCCGTTCTTCAGTCCGAGTCCAGGTGCGTCGGCGCGAACATCCGCAGCACGGCCGGGAGCAGGACCACCGAGGGCCCGGGCGCCCGAAGCGCCTTCGCGAGGTCCTGCTCCAGGTTCTCCGGGGTCGTCCGGACCCCGGGGACGCCGAAGGACTCCGCCAGGGCGACATAGTCCGGCCGGGTCAGTTCCGTCGCCGTCGCCTCACCGAACGCGTCGGTCATGTACTCGCGCAGGATGCCGTAGCCGCCGTCGTCGACGATCAGCCAGGTGACGTTCAGGTCGTACTGGCGGGCCGTGGCCAGCTCGGCGATGGAGTACAGGGCCCCGCCGTCGCCGGAGACGGCGAGGACCGGGCGGGTCGGGTCGGCCGCCGCCGCGCCCAGGGCGGCGGGGAAGGCGTAGCCGAGGCCGCCGGCGCCCTGGGCGGAGTGCATGTGGTTGGGGCCCTGGGCGTCGAAGGCCGACCAGGCCCAGTAGGCGAGGATCGTCATGTCCCAGAAGGACGGGGAGTCGCCGGGCAAAGCCCTGCGGACGGAGGCCAGCAGCTCCTGTTCCAGGGTGAGTTCCTGGCCGGCGATGCGCTCGGCGACCTTCGCGAGCACCCCTTGGACCCGGTCCGCCGCCGTCGCGTCCTGGCGTTCTGGCACCGTCTCCAGCAGCGCCTGCAAGGCGAGGCGGGCGTCCGCGTGGATGCCCAGCGCCGGATGGTTGGACTCCAGCTTGCCGAGGTCCGCCTCGATCTGGATGATCCGGCCACGCGGCTTGAACGTGTGGTAGTTCGAGGAGAGTTCACCGAGTCCCGAGCCGACGACCAACAGGACGTCGGCGTCCTCCAGGAAGTCGGTGGTCTGCCGGTCCTCGATCCAGGACTGGAGCGACAGCGGGTGCTTCCAGGGGAACGCGCCCTTGCCGCCGGGCGTGGTGACGACCGGGGCACGGAGCCGCTCCGCCAGCTGCTTGAGCTTGCCGGAGGCGTCCGCCCGGACCACTCCCCCGCCCGCGATGATCGCCGGTCGGGCGGCCCTCGACAGCAGATCGGCGGCCACGGCGGTCAGTTCGGGGCGCGGCGGCAGCTCCTCTGGGAAGGCGTCCCCACCCGTCACGACGGGGATCGCCGTCTCGGCGAGCAGCACGTCCTGCGGGATCTCCACCCACACCGGGCCGTGCGGGGCGCTCAGCGCCGACGTCCAGGCCGCCTCGATCGCGGAGGGGATCTGCGACTGGGTGCGGACGGTGTGCACGGACTTGACCACGCCCCGGAACGAGGCGGCCTGGTCCGGCAGTTCGTGCAGGTAGCCGTGCCGGCCGCCGCCGAGGCCGGCCGTCGGGATCTGGCTGCTGATCGCCAGCACGGGCGCGGAGGCCGCCGCCGCCTCCTGGAGAGCGGCCAGGGAGGTCAGGGCGCCCGGCCCGGTCGACAGCAGCAGGGGCGCGGCCTCACCGGTGATCCGGCCGTACGCGTCCGCCGCGAACCCGGCGTTGTTCTCCACCCGCAGGCCGATGTACCTCAGGTCCGAGCGGCGCAGGGCGTCGAACATGCCGAGCGCGTGCTGGCCCGGCAGCCCGAAGACGGTCGTCGCGCCGAGCCCGGCCAGCGTCTCCACGACCAGGTCTCCGCCGTTGCGGCCGGGAGGAGGGTTGAGGGCGGCCTCCGTCTGGGCGGGCGTGGGGCGGAGCACCAGGTCGTGGTCGTGTGTCACTTGGCTTCCGAGTCCTTCCGGGCCGCGGCGATCTGGCGGGACATGATCGTGGTCAGTTCGTACGCCGTGTGGGACGCGGCCACCGACGTGATCTCCGCGTGATCGTACGCGGGGGCCACCTCGACCACGTCCGCGGAGACCAGGTTGCAGGAGGCCAGCCCGCGCAGGATCTCCAGCAGTTCGCGGGAGGTCATGCCGCCGGCCTCGGGGGTGCCGGTGCCGGGGGCGTGGGCCGGGTCGAGGCAGTCGATGTCGATGGAGATGTACAGCGGCCGGTCGCCGATGCGCTGGCGCAGCTGGTCGGCCACCTCGTCGGCGCCGCGCCGGTAGACGTCGGCCGAGGTGACGATGCCGAAGCCCATCTTCTCGTCGTCGGTGAGGTCCTGCTTGCCGTAGAGGGGGCCGCGGGTGCCGACGTGGGACAGCGCGGAGGTGTCGAGGATGCCCTCCTCGACCGCGCGGCGGAACGGGGTGCCGTGCGTGTACTCGGCGCCGAAGTAGGTGTCCCAGGTGTCGAGATGGGCGTCGAAGTGCAGCAGGGCGACCGGGCCGTGCTTCTTCGCGACCGAGCGCAGCAGGGGCAGCGCGATGGTGTGGTCACCGCCGAGGGTCATCAGTCGGGCGCCCGTGCCGAGCAGGTCGTCCGCGGCGGCCTCGACGGTCTCGACGGCCTCGTTGATGTTGAACGGGTTGACGGCGATGTCACCGCCGTCCGCGACCTGCGCGAGGGCGAACGGGGAGGCGTCCTGCGCCGGGTTGTACGGACGCAGCAGCCGGGACGCCTCGCGGATCGCGTTGCCGCCGAAGCGGGCGCCCGGCCGGTACGAGACGCCCGAGTCGAACGGCACGCCCACGACCGCGACATCGGCCCGGCCGACCTCGTCGAGCCGGGGCAGCCGGGCGAAGGTCGCCGGGCCCGCGTACCGGGGAACGCGGGAGGAGTCGACGGGCCCGCGCGGAGTCTCGTTGCTGCTCATGGAGAAATGCCTTCTTTCCTACGCTTCATCGCGTGTGTACTGCTATGCGCTGCTTGTACTACGACTCTACTGGGGAGCCGCGACCGGTTCGGACGCGAGTTCGGGTGACCGCCCGGCCAGCCGCTCGCGCCAGGCGGCCAGGACGGCGGCGTCGGTGGCGGGGGTGGCCAGGGAGACGGCCAGATAGGCGGCGAGGGAGGCGAGCAGGCCGTAGTAGACGGGCTCGTTGGCGAGGACGCCGTAGGTCGCCATCAGCACGATGACCGCCAGTCCGCCGGCCACGACCGAGGCGAGGGCGCCGTGGACCGTGCCGCGCCTCCACACCAGGCCGCCGAGGATCGGCACGAGCAGCCCTCCGACGAGGAGGTTGTAGGCGACGGTCAGGGCCTCCACGACGTCGTCGATCGCGATGGCCGTTGCGATGACGGCGAGACCCATGAGCAGGATGAAGGCGCGGTTGCCCTTCACCTCGTCGTGGTCCCCGGCCGGGGCCTCGCCGAGGCCCCGCAGCCGGGACCAGATGTCGTTGTTGGCGACGGTCGCGCAGGCGATCAGCGCGCCGGAGGACGTCGACATCACCGCGGCGAGGGCGGCGGCCAGCACCAGTCCGCGCACCCCGACGGGCAGTTCGTCCTTGACGATGGTCGCGAAGGCGTCGTCCGGGCTGCCGAGCTTCGGGTACAGCACCTTGGCCGCGGTGCCGATCACGGCACCGGCGAGGGCGTAGGCGAGGCAGTAGGTGCCGGCGACGGTCCCGCCCCACTTGGCGGTCCGGTCGCTGCGGGCGGTGAAGACGCGCTGCCAGATGTCCTGCCCGATGAGCATGCCGAAGGTGTAGATCAGCACGTAGGTGAAGATCGTCTCGCCGCCGATGCCCAGCGGGTCGAAGTACGCGGTGGGCAGCTGCGCCTTCATCTCGCCGAACCCGCCCGCCTTCACGACGGCGATGGGCAGCAGCAGGAGGAGCACGCCGATGGTCTTCACGACGAACTGCACCATGTCGGTGAGGGTGATCGACCACATGCCGCCGAGGGTGGAGTACGCGACGACGATCGAGCCGCCGAGGACGATCGCGACCGTGCGGTTCATGTCGAACAGGACGTCGAAGATCGTGGCGTACGCGATGGTCGAGGTGACCGCGAGCATCAGCGTGTACGCCCACATGACGACACCGGAGATGACCCCGGCGCGTCCGCCGCCGTAGCGCAGGTCGAGCATCTCGGAGACGGTGTAGACCTTCAGCCGGGCGATGCGGGCGGAGAAGAAGACGGACAGGGCGAGCAGGCCGAGGCCGATGGTGAAGACCATCCAGGCGCCGGACAGACCGTACTGGTAGCCGAGGCCCACTCCGCCGATGGTGGAGGCGCCGCCGAGGACGATGGCCGCCATGGTGCCGGAGTACAGGGACGGGCCGAGGCGGCGGCCCGCCACGAGGAACTCGCTCTTGGAGCGGGCGCGGCGCATGCCCCACCAGCCCATGGCCAGCATGCCGGCCAGGTACACGACGATGACGGCGTAGTCGACGGCCATGAGGGCCTCCTTCGATCGGTGTCGCCGGCGGGTGACGAGGACTGACCTTAGGTGGCCGGAAAGCGACTGCGAAGTGTACGTTTCATCCATTCGAGCCGGTGCCGGATGGAGGGAACGCACACCATGCCGGATCCGGCGGTTCCGCCCAGCCCGCCCGTCCCGCTGACCGCGCTGCTGGCCCGCGAGGACCTGGGCCTGCGGCAACTCGCGGGGCCGCCGGCCGAGGACGTCGTCGTCCACTGGGTGCACACCTCGGAGATGGCGGACCCGTACCCCTATCTGCTGGGCGGGGAGCTGCTGCTCAGCGCCGGGGTGCACATCCCGGACGGGGCGGCGGGACCGGGGACCTCCTACTTCGACGACTACGTCTCCCGGATCGTGGCGGCGGGCGGCGCGGCCCTCGGCTTCGGGGTGGCGCCCGTGCACGACACGGTGCCGGAGGGGCTGGTCGCGGCCTGCACCTCGCACGGACTGCCGCTGCTGGAGGTGCCGCCCCGGACCACCTTCTCGGGCGTGGCCCGCGCGGTCTGGCAGCTGATGGCACGGGCCCGCCTGGCCGAGCTCCGCCATGTCACCGAGGCCCAGCAGAGCCTCGCCGCCGCCGCGTCCCGCCCCGACCCGGTCCCGTCGGTGCTCCGGCAACTGGCCCAGCGACTGGGCGGGTGGGCGGTGCTGTACGGGCCGGAGGGGACGGAGATCGCGGGAGCCGGGCGGGAGCCGGGGGACGAGGCGCGGGGGGCGCTGACACGGCTGGGGGAGGTGGTGCGGCCCGCCGACGGCCCGGGGGAGCGCCCCGCCCCGGCCTCCGCCACCGACTCGGTCTCCGGGCTCCAGCTCGCCGCCTACAGCCTGGGGGCCGGGCACGGGTTCGTGCTCGGCGTCGCCACACCGCACCGGACCCCCGGCGACCACACCGTCGCCTCCGTCGCGGCCGTGCTGCTGTCGCTGCTCACCGGGGAGCAGCAGAGCGGCACCGGGGCCGCCCGGTCCTCCGCGCTGGTGCGGATGCTGCTGGGCGCGCCGCGCGAGGAGGTCGTGGCGTTGCTGGGCGACGGGCCGTGGCTCGTGGTGCACGCCCGGCCGGACGGGGACGGCACCCCCGACCCCGTCGCGGCCTCCGCCCTGGGCGCCGCGCTCGGGTCCGCCCTGGTCGACCCGGCAGGTGACGTCGTACGGATCCTGGTCCCGGCCGACCGGGCACCGGATCGCCCGCTGCCCGGCTGGACCCTGGGCGTCAGCGCCGCCGTCGCCCCGCGCGACTGGCCCACCGCGGACACGCAGGCCGCCCGCGCCCTGGCCCGGGCTCGCGCCACCCGCTGCCCGCTGCAGAGACACAGCGCGCGCCCCGCCCTCGCCGACCTGGTCCCGACCGGGGAGGCGGCGGTCCACGCCCGCGCCGTCCTCGCCCCCGTCACGGCCCACCCCGCGCTCACCGAGACCCTGCGCACCTGGCTGTCCCTGCACGGCAGCTGGGACCGCACGGCCGTCGCCCTGTCCGTGCACCGCAACACCGTGCGGCAGCGCGTCGCCCGCTGCGCGGCCCTGCTGGAGACGGACCTCGACGACCCGGACGTACGGATGGAACTCTGGTTCGCGCTGCGGCACGTGTGAGCGGCCACGGCGACAGCAGCAGCATCTGAACCGCTACGGCAGGTGCGAGTAGCCACGGCGTGTCTGAGTACGTGAGCGGGGTCCCGCTGAGTACGTGACGCACGTCCCAGCGCTCGATACGCCAGGGACGCCCCCGGTCGGCTGCCTCACAATGGATGCCATGCCGATATCCGGGACACCCAGCCGCGCCGAACTCGTCGAACACCTCGTCAGGACGCGCATCGCGGGCGACGTCGCCACCCCCCGCGAGAACAACCTCTCCCACTACCGCAAGCTGGCGAACAGCGACCGCCACTACTGGCTCGGACTGGAACTCGGCGACCGCTGGAACGACGAGCAGGACGTCCTCGCGGTGATGGCGGAGCGGGTCGGCGTGAACGACGACCCCGAATACCGGTACGGCCAGGACACCATCGACCCGGAGCTGACCGTCGACGGCCTGGAGCGGATGGCCGGACGGCTGCGCAAGGCCGCGGACGGGCAGCAGCGCGTCCTCTTCGCCACCGGCCACCCCGGCGGCCTCCTCGACGTGCACCGCGCGACGGCGTCGGCGCTGCGCGCGGCCGGCTGCGAGATCGTCGTCATCCCGGACGGGCTGACGACCGAGGAGGGCTACGTCATGCAGTTCGCGGACGTGGCGGTGCTGGAGCACGGCGCCACCCTGTGGCACACCCACTCGGGCGAACCGATGAAGGCGATCCTGACGGCCCTGGAGCGCGCGGGCCGCCCGCTGCCCGACCTGGTCGTGGCGGACCACGGCTGGGCCGGCTACGCGGGACAGCACGGCGTGGACTCCGTCGGCTACGCCGACTGCAACGACCCGGCCCTCTTCATCGCCGAGGCCGAGGGCACCGTGCAGGTGACGGTTCCCCTCGACGACCACGTGATCAGCCCCCGCCACTACGACCCGATGACGGCGTACCTGCTCGCGGAGGCGGGCCTCAGCTAGTGCCCCGCTCACGCGGGACGCGGACCACGCCCTCCTGGATCACGGTGATGGCGAGCCGCCCGTCCTGCGTGTAGATCCGGGCCTGCCCCAGTCCCCGGCCGCCGTGCGCGGACGGGGACTCCTGGTCGTACAGCAGCCACTCGTCGGCGCGGAACGGCCGGTGGAACCACATCGCGTGGTCGAGCGAGGCGCCGACGACATCCCCGACGGCCCAGCCACCGCGCCCGTGCGCGAGCAGCACGGAGTCGAGCAGCGTCATGTCGGAGACGTAGGTGGCGAGGACGACGTGCAGCAGCGGATCGTCCGCGAGCTTGCCGTTGGTGCGGAACCACACCTGCGAGTGCGGCTCGCGCGGCTCGCCGAACCGGCCGTAGGGCGGCTCGTCGACGTAGCGGAGATCGACCGCGGCCCGGGCCTCGATGAACTTCTCCACCACGACGGGGTCGAGATGCCCGTACCCGCGCAGCCGCTCTTCTCCGGTCGGGAGGGTCACGGGATCGGGCGAGGCCGGCATCGGCTCCTGGTGATCCAGCCCGTCCTCGTGCACCTGGAACGATGCCGAGAGGTGGAAGATCGGCTTGCCGTGCTGGACGGCGACCACCCGGCGGGTGGTGAAGGAGCGGCCGTCGCGGATCCGGTCGACCGTGTAGACGATGGGCGCGCCGGGGTCGCCGGGGCGCAGGAAGTACGCGTGCAGCGAGTGCGCGGGCCGGTCCTCGGGGACCGTGCGCCCGGCGGCGACGAGCGCCTGGGCCGCGACCTGCCCGCCGAAGACCCGGGGTACGACGGCGGACCGGGACCGGCCGCGGAAGATGTCCTCCTCGATCTGCTCGAGGTCGAGCAGATCGAGGAGGCTCTGGAGTGCATTGCTCATGGCAACTGTTGTACCGGCCACTGACTACGGTCGGCTTACAGGCCCATGTTCTTCGCGATGATCGACTTCATGATCTCGCTGGTGCCGCCGTAGATGCGGTTGACGCGGTTGTCCGCGTACAGGCGGGCGATGGGGTACTCGTTCATGAAGCCGTAGCCGCCGTGCAGCTGGAGGCAGCGGTCGATGACGCGGTGGGCGACCTCGGTGCAGAACAGCTTGGCGGAGGCGGCCTCGGCGGGGGTGAGCTCGCCGGCGTCGAGGGCCTCGGTCGCACGGTCGGCGACGGCCTCGGCGGCGTCCACCTCGGCCTGGCAGGCGGCCAGCTCGAACTTGGTGTTCTGGAAGGACGCGACCGTCTTGCCGAAGACGGTGCGGTCCTGGACGTACTGCTTGGCGAACCGCACGGCGGCCTTGGCCTGGGCGTAGGCGCCGAAGGCGATGCCCCAGCGCTCGGAGGCCAGGTTGTGGCCGAGGTAGTAGAAGCCCTTGTTCTCCTCGCCGAGGAGGTCCTCGACGGGAACCTTGACGTCGACGAAGGCCAGCTCGGCGGTGTCGGAGGTCTTCAGGCCGAGCTTGTCGAGCTTGCGGCCGACGGAGTAGCCCTCGGACTTGGTGTCCACGGCGAAGAGGGAGATGCCGTGGCGGCGGTCCTCGGCGGTCGGGGCGGCGGTGCGGGCGCAGACGATCATGCGGTCGGCGTGGACGCCGCCGGTGATGAAGGTCTTGGCGCCGTTGAGGACGTAGTGGGTGCCGTCCTCGCTCAGCTTGGCGGTGGACTTCATGCCCGCGAGGTCGGAACCGGTGCCCGGCTCCGTCATCGCGATGGCCCACATCTCCTCGCCGCTGACGAACTTAGGGAGGAAGCGCTTCTTCTGCTCGTCGGTGGCGAGCATCTTGATGTAGGGCAGGGCGAGCAGCACGTGCACGCCGGAGCCGCCGAACGCGACGCCCGCGCGAGCGGTCTCCTCGTACAGCACGGCCTCGAACTTGTGGCTTTCCAGGCCCGCGCCGCCGAACTCCTCGGGCACGTTGATGCCGAAGATGCCCAGCTCACCGAGCTTGTAGTAGAAGTCGCGGGGCGCCTGGCCCGCCGCGAACCACTCGTCGTACACGGGTACGACCTCGGCCTCGATGAAGGCGCGAAGGGTCTCCCGGAACGCCTCGTGATCCTCGTTGAACACCGTACGGCGCACGCCGCCACCTCCAGGACTTCGCATGTCTAAGCGCTTGCTCAGCCCAAGATACCGGCGAGTATCGACGAGCGTCCAGGGAGGGGGTGGGGAGACGCTCGTCACGCCGATGGGGTGGGGGCGAAGCCAAGGGGGCGTAGGGGGCGAAGCCAAGGGGGCGCAGGGGGCGAAGCCCCCGCCGGGGCATGGGCGGAGCCCCGAGGCGAGGTCGGCCTCCCGCCCGACAGTTACGGGTGGGCGAGTGGGGCACCCCCGGAGGTGCAGGGGGCGAAGCCCCCGCCGGGGTCCGGGGCGGAGCCCCGGGGGGGGGTCCGGTCTCCTGGCCGACAGCTCCGGGCGGGCGGGTGGGCAGAGGCCGCTAAACCCCCGCCGCGGCAAACGCCCCCCGAGCCATCCGATGCAACAACTCCGCCGTAGCCCCCCGCCCGGGCAACGACCCACCCCTCCCCAGATGCGGAGTCGAGTTCAGCAACCCGAACACCGAGTGCACGGCCGACCGAGCCGCCGGCTCCCCCAACCCCGGGTACACCTCCCGCACGACCCCCACCCACAACTCCACGTACTGCCGTTGCAGCTGCCGCACCATCTTCCGGTCGCTGTCCCGGAGGCGATCCAGCTCCCGGTCGTGCAGGGTGATCAGAGGCCGGTCGTCGAGCGCGAAGTCGATATGCCCCTCGATCAGCGAGTCGAGGACAGCCTCCGCCTTCGCACCCCCGTCCGCCTCCACCTCCGCCAGCCTCCGCTTCGCCCCCGTCAGCAACTGCCCACTGATCCCCACCAGCAGCTCCGCGAGCATCGCGTCCTTGCCCGCGAAGTGCCGGTACAGCCCGGGCCCGCTGATCCCGACCGCGGCACCTATCTCGTCGACTCCGACCCCGTGGAAGCCCCGCTCGGCGAACAGCCGCGCGGCCTCCTTGAGGATCTGCTCACGGCGGGTGGGGGCGTCGGTTCTGGTGGCCATGAAAACAATTCTAGACAGGGAGGTTAGCGGTCGTTAACCTGAAGGAAATGCGTTAACGCTCATTAACAAGGTGAGGGGACCCGCAGGATGCACGAGGCACCGGAGCTCACGAGCGCGGCAGACCCCGCGTCGGAGGCCTTTCGGGCCAACGAGGAGGCGCACCACGCCCTCGTCGAGGAGCTGCGCACCAAGCTCGCCGCCGCCGCACAGGGCGGTGGCGAGAAGGCCCGCGCGCGCCACACCGCGCGCGGCAAGCTGCTCCCCCGCGACCGCGTCGACACCCTCCTCGACCCGGGCTCGCCGTTCCTGGAGCTGGCCCCCCTCGCGGCCGACGGCATGTACGAGGGCCAGGCCCCGGCCGCCGGCGTCATCGCCGGCATCGGCAGGGTCAGCGGCCGCGAGACGGTGGTCATCGCCAACGACGCCACGGTCAAGGGCGGCACCTACTACCCGATGACCGTGAAGAAGCACCTCCGCGCCCAGGAGGTCGCCCTCGACAACCGCCTCCCCTGCGTCTACCTGGTGGACTCCGGCGGCGCCTTCCTCCCCATGCAGGACGAGGTCTTCCCCGACCGGGACCACTTCGGCCGCATCTTCTACAACCAGGCCCGCATGTCCGGCGCCGGCATCCCCCAGATCGCCGCCGTCCTCGGCTCGTGCACGGCCGGCGGGGCGTACGTCCCGGCGATGAGCGACGAGGCGGTGATCGTCCGTAACCAGGGCACGATCTTCCTGGGCGGCCCGCCCCTGGTGAAGGCCGCCACCGGCGAGGTCGTCACGGCGGAGGAGCTGGGCGGCGGCGAGGTCCACTCCCGGGTGTCGGGCGTCACGGACCACCTCGCGGAGAACGACGCGCACGCCCTGCGCATCGTCCGCACGATCGTCTCCACCCTCCCCGCGCGCGGAGCACTCCCCTGGGAGGTCACTGAGGCGACGGAGCCGAAGGTCGACCCGCACGGCCTCTACGGCGCGGTCCCGGTCGACTCCCGCACCCCCTACGACGTGCGCGAGATCATCGCCCGGGTCGTCGACGGTTCCCGCTTCGCCGAGTTCAAGTCCGAGTTCGGCCAGACCCTGGTCACGGGCTTCGCCCGGATCCACGGCCACCCGGTGGGCGTCATCGCCAACAACGGCATCCTGTTCTCCGAGTCCGCCCAGAAGGGCGCGCACTTCATCGAGCTGTGCGACCAGCGCGGCATCCCGCTGGTGTTCCTGCAGAACATCTCGGGCTTCATGGTGGGCAAGGACTACGAGGCGGGCGGCATCGCCAAGCACGGCGCCAAGATGGTCACGGCGGTGGCCTGCACGCGCGTGCCGAAGCTGACGGTCGTGGTCGGCGGCTCGTACGGCGCGGGCAACTACTCGATGTGCGGCAGGGCCTACTCCCCCCGCTTCCTGTGGATGTGGCCGAACGCCAAGATCTCGGTGATGGGAGGCGAGCAGGCCGCCTCGGTCCTCGCGACCGTCAAGCGGGACCAGCTGGAGGGCCGCGGCGAATCCTGGCCGGCAAAGGACGAGGACGCCTTCAAGGCCCCGATCCGCGCCCAGTACGAGCGCCAGGGCAACGCCTACTACGCGTCGGCCCGCCTCTGGGACGACGGTGTCATCGACCCGATGGACACCCGTCAGGTCCTGGGCCTGGCCCTGACCGCCTGCGCCAACGCGCCCCTGGGTGACCCCCAGTTCGGCGTCTTCCGGATGTGAGGGGACGGACGACGATGTTCGAGACAGTGCTGGTGGCCAACCGGGGCGAGATCGCCGTACGCGTCATCCGGACGCTGCGGTCGATGGGCGTGCGCTCGGTGGCCGTCTTCTCCGACGCGGACGCCGACGCGCGGCACGTCCGCGAGGCGGACACGGCGGTCCGGATCGGCCCGGCCCCCGCGTCCGAGAGCTACCTCTCGGTGGAGCGCCTCCTGGAAGCCGCCGCCCGCACGGGCGCCCAGGCCGTCCACCCCGGCTACGGCTTCCTCGCCGAGAACGCCGCCTTCGCGCGCGCCTGCGCCGAGGCCGGCCTGGTCTTCATCGGCCCTCCGGCCGACGCGATCGCCCTGATGGGCGACAAGATCCGCGCCAAGGAGACGGTCCAGGAGGCCGGGGTGCCGGTGGTGCCCGGCGGCCGAGACCCGGACCTGGCCGACGCGGCCCGCGAGCTGGGCGCGCCCGTCCTGCTGAAGCCCAGCGCGGGCGGCGGCGGCAAGGGCATGCGCCTGGTGCGGGACCTGACGCGGCTGGAGGACGAGATCGCCTCCGCCCGCCGCGAGGCCCGCGCCTCCTTCGGCGACGACACCCTCCTCGTGGAGCGCTGGATCGACCGACCCCGCCACATCGAGATCCAGGTCCTGGCGGACGGCCACGGGAACGTGGTCCACCTCGGGGAGCGCGAGTGCTCCCTCCAGCGCCGCCACCAGAAGATCATCGAGGAGGCGCCGAGCGTCCTCCTCGACGAGGAGACGCGCGCCGCGATGGGTGAGGCGGCGGTCCAGGCGGCCCGCTCCTGCGGTTACCGGGGCGCGGGCACGGTGGAGTTCATCGTCCCCGGCACCGACCCGTCGTCGTACTACTTCATGGAGATGAACACCCGCCTCCAGGTGGAACACCCGGTCACGGAGCTGATCACCGGCCTGGACCTGGTCGAGTGGCAGCTGCGCGTGGCGGCCGGCGAGCCCCTCGGCTTCACCCAGACGGACGTACGGCTGACCGGTCACGCGGTGGAGGCCCGCATCTGCGCCGAGGACCCGGCCCGCGGCTTCCTCCCCTCCGGCGGCACGGTGCTGCGGCTGCGTGAGCCACAGGGTGACGGCGTCCGCACCGACTCGGGCCTCACCGAGGGCACGGAGGTCGGCAGCCTCTACGACCCGATGCTCTCCAAGGTCATCGCGTACGGCCCGGACCGGGCGACGGCCCTGCGCAAGCTCCGCGCGGCCCTGGCCGAGACGGTCACGCTCGGCGTGCAGACCAACGCCGGTTTCCTGCGCCGCCTGCTGGCCCACCCGGCGGTGGTCTCCGGCGACATGGACACGGGTCTGGTCGAACGCGAGGTGGAGGACCTGGTCCCGGCGGACGTGCCGGAGGAGGTGTACGAGGCGGCGGCCGCCGTACGCCTGGAGGCCCTGAAGCCGCAGCCGGGCGGCTGGACGGACCCCTTCTCGGTGCCCAGCGGCTGGCGTCTGGGCGGCGCGCCGAAACCGCCGGTCTTCCCCTTGCGGGTGCAGGAGCCTCTGGAGCACACCCCGCGCGGCACGGCCACGGTCACCGCCGACCGGGTCTTCGTCACCCTGGACGGCGTCCGGCACACCTTCCACCGCGCCGCCGACTGGCTCGGCCGCGACGGCGACGCCTGGCACGTACGCGACCACGACCCGGTCGCCGCGTCCCTCACCCGCGCCGCCCACGGGGGCGCCGACTCGCTGACCGCGCCGATGCCCGGCACGGTGACGGTGGTGAAGGTCGCCGTCGGCGACGAGGTGAGCGCGGGGCAGAGCCTGCTGGTGGTGGAGGCGATGAAGATGGAGCACGTCATCTCCGCGCCGCACGCCGGCAAGGTCACCGAGCTGGACGTGGCCCCCGGCACCACGGTCGCCATGGACCAGGTGCTGGCGGTCATCGCACCACACGAGGAGGCGGCGCAATGACGGTCCCCGGACTTCCGATGGTCGTCCCGAGCAGGGACCTGCCCACCCGGGTCCGCATCCACGAGGTCGGCGCCCGGGACGGCCTGCAGAACGAGAAGGCGACGGTCCCCACGGAGGTCAAGGCCCGGTTCATCCACCGCCTGGCCGACGCCGGCCTGACGACGATCGAGGCGACCAGCTTCGTCCACCCCAAGTGGGTGCCCCAGCTGGCGGACGCGGAGCAGCTGTTCCCGATGGTCGCCGACCTGCCCGTCGCGCTCCCGGTCCTGGTCCCGAACGAGCGCGGCCTGGACCGCGCGCTGGCGCTGGGCGCCCGCCGGGTGGCGGTCTTCGCCAGCGCCACGGAGTCCTTCGCCAAGGCCAACCTCAACCGCACGGTGGACGAGGCGCTGGCGATGTTCGAGCCGGTGGTGGCCCGCGCGAAGACCGATGCGGTCCACGTCCGCGGCTACCTCTCGATGTGCTTCGGCGACCCCTGGGAGGGCGGGGTCCCGATCGCCCAGGTGGTGCGGGTCTGCCGCGCCCTGCTGGACATGGGCTGCGACGAGCTGAGCCTGGGCGACACGATCGGCGTGGCCACCCCTGGCCACGTGGTCGCACTCCTCGCAGCCCTGGACGAAGCGGGCGTCCCACCCGCCACTCTCGCGGTCCACTTCCACGACACCTACGGCCAGGCCCTCGCCAACACCCTCGCGGCGCTCCAGCAGGGCGTCACGACGATCGACGCCTCCGCGGGCGGCCTGGGCGGCTGCCCGTACGCGAAGTCGGCGACCGGCAACCTGGCCACCGAAGACCTCGTGTGGATGCTGCGGGGCCTCGGCATCGACACCGGTATCGACCTCGGCCGCCTCGTCGCCACGAGCGCGTGGATGGCCGCCCACCTGGGCCGACCCAGCCCGTCCCGCACCGTCCGAGCCCTGTCCCACGAGGACACCGAGGAGCACTGATCACCATGGACTACCGTCTCTCCCCCGAGCTGGAGGAACTCCGCCGCACCGTCGAGAAGTTCGCGCACGAGGTGGTGGCGCCGAAGATCGGCGACTTCTACGAGCGGCACGAGTTCCCGTACGAGATGGTCCGCGAGATGGGCCGCATGGGCCTGTTCGGCCTGCCGTTCCCCGAGGAGTACGGCGGCATGGGCGGTGACTACCTGGCCCTCGGCGTGGCCCTGGAGGAGCTGGCGCGGGTCGACTCCTCGATCGCCATCACCCTGGAGGCCGGTGTCTCGCTCGGCGCGATGCCGATCCACCGCTACGGCACCGAGGCGCAGAAGCGGGAGTGGCTCCCCCGCCTCTGCTCGGGCGAAGTCCTGGGCGCGTTCGGCCTGACGGAGCCGGACGGTGGCAGCGACGCGGGCGCGACCCGTACGACGGCCCGTCTGGACTCCTCCACGAACGAGTGGGTCATCAACGGCACGAAGTGCTTCATCACCAACTCGGGCACGGACATCACGGGCCTGGTGACGGTCACGGCGGTCACGGGCCGCAAGCCCGACGGCAAGCCGCAGATCTCCTCGATCATCGTCCCGTCCGGCACGCCGGGCTTCACGGTCGCGGCCCCGTACTCCAAGGTCGGCTGGAACGCCTCGGACACCCGCGAGTTGTCCTTCACGGACGTCCGGGTCCCGGCGGCGAACCTCCTGGGCGAGGAGGGCCGCGGCTACGCCCAGTTCCTGCGCATCCTCGACGAGGGCCGCATCGCCATCGCGGCCCTGGCGACGGGTCTGGCACAGGGCTGCGTCGACGAGTCGGTCAAGTACGCCAAGGAACGCCACGCCTTCGGCAAGCCGATCGCCGCCAACCAGGCCATTCAGTTCAAGATCGCCGAGATGGAGATGAAGGCCCACACGTCCCGCCTCGCCTGGCGCGACGCGGCGGCCCGCCTGGTCGCCGGCGAGCCCTTCAAGAAGGAAGCGGCCCTCGCCAAGCTCCACTCCTCCACGGTCGCGGTGGACAACGCCCGGGAGGCCACCCAGATCCACGGCGGCTACGGCTTCATGAACGAGTACCCGGTGGCCCGCATGTGGCGGGACTCCAAGATCCTCGAAATCGGCGAGGGCACGAGCGAGGTCCAGCGCATGCTGATCGCGCGGGAGTTGGGGCTGGTGGGCTGAGCGGCGCCGAAGGGCCGGTGCCGGCCGCGGCGCATGCCCTCCGGCTGGACGCGGGAGACAGTGGAGCCCGCCCCCGGTCACCTGGCCGTCGTCGAGACCGTCTCCCCGTGGGCGGACAGACCGGGCCCACTCGTCGCGGCCCGGGTACCGCGGTGTTCGTCGAACTGCGCGCCGCCCACTGCGGCGACCAGTACGGCGATGCCGACGAGCACCTGCAGGCAGGTGCTGACGATGGCGCGGAGCCGGTACAGCAGGGCTGCGGTCAACAGCATCACACCGCCGGCGATGCCCACGTACAGCCAGTTGGGGGTGAGGGCGATGTCGGAGTTGTCCGCACCCGGATCGAACGGCTTCCAGCCGCTGTAGTCGATGCCGAGCAGGAATGCAGCCACGGCCCCGATGCCGTCCAGGACGAGCAGCCCGACGGCCAGGGCGATGTCACCGGCGAGGGGCAGCCACCGGCGTCGGCCGCGCGGGGGCGGCACGTTGTCACCACGGAACTGCGGCAGGCCGGGAGACCTCGGAGAGGCGGGGTCGGTCATGGGCACGAGTCTCTCTCGAAGGCCGGGCCGGGCCCTGAGTACAGGTACTCAGGGCCCGGCGGTGTGCGGTGGTCAGCCGTGGATCAGAGGCGAACCGAGGAGTTCCTGGGTGATGGCACCCTTGCCGTCGCCCTCGATGTCGTAGACGATCGTCGCGTCGGTCGACCACCACAGCTCGCCGTCGTACACGGCGGAGGGCGCGACGCAGGTGTTCGCGGGCTCGATCTGGAACCACGAGTAGTTGTCGTTGACGAGCTTGGTCAGGTCGCACGTCTTCGACGTGTAGACGTGGTCCTCGCTGGTCTTGCTCAGACGCTCCTCGATCCGCGTCGTGATCTTGAAGCTGGTGAACCGCTTGGAGTTGTCGACGACCTGGTCGTCGATGATCTGCCAGCTCATGACCGACTTGCCGGTCAGGCTGCCGGACAGGGTCGCGGTGTTCTGGACGTAGTACGTGGTCTGCGGCTTGCTGCCGGGGAAGACCACGTCGAACTGCGAGTCGGCCGTGCCGGCCGCGGCCGGCGCCGCGGCCAGGGCGACGAGGGCAAGGGCGGCCGCGCCGCCCGCGACAGCGGTCGAAAGGTGCTTCCTCATACTGGTGTCCCTTCCGGGGTGAGATCGGTGGGGCCCCGCCCGTGCGGGGCCCCGGGGGACGGCGATGGGCTTACAGGCCCATGCCGGTGAGGGTGCGCTCCAGGGAGTCGGCGTACAGGCGGGCGCCGCCGATCTTCGGGTGGAACGACTGGGCCGACAGGCCGTAGCCGCTGATGATGGGGTAGTCCACGGCCGGCTGGTCGGAATCCACCAGCGTCTTGACGATGCCGTGGACGCTCTCGGGGTTACCGCAGACGGCCTTGCCCGCGAAGTTCTGCTTCGGGTCCGAGAACCAGGCCTTGATGCCCTTGGCCTTGGCATCGTTCACGGCCCCCTGCATCGAGGCCGCGAGCGAGTCGGCCACGCTGTTGAGCCAGTCCGTGGACGAGGCGGACAGACCGATCTGGCCGAGGCCCGGGACCGTGACGCTCAGGCACGCGCCCCTGTCCTCGATCAGCGGCGGGTAGCCCATCAGCACGATCTTGGCGTTGGGCGCCTTCTGGCTGATCTCCGTCAGAACCTTGGTGATGTCCGGCCGGACGACTTCGTTGATCACGCCGACCGCGGCCTTCTCCAGCGACTGCCCGATGAACTTGCGGTCGCGACCGCCGACGGACTGGTCGACGTCACCGTCCTCGAAGGTCTTGTCCTTGCAGTTGCCGCCGTTGAACGCGACCAGGCACTTCTGGATGACGGCGGCGAAGCGCGCGTCGTTGCCGCCGATGGAGATGGTGACCAGGGTGGTGTTCTGGTCCAGGTAGCCCTTGTCGATCTGCGTCACCTCACCACCGTTGGACTGCACGATCCCGTTGTGCACCACGTTGTAGGTGCGGGCGCCCGAGCAGGCGATCAGGTGGTAGTCCATGGAGGTGCCGTAGCTGTCGGCCAGGGCGCCGACGGACTGCGAACGGCCCGGGATCTTCGCCTGGCGCGACCACGCCTGGGTGGAGCGGTGGCAGGCGTTGCGGGTCTTCTTGTTCTGCTCGTCGAGGTAGTTGGTCTCCGGGTAGTAGTCCCGGTTGCCCTCGGACGCGCCCTCACCGGAGGAGTACGAGTCGCCCATGCCGACGACGAAGTCCTTCGGCTTGGCCGACAGCGGCTGGAAGGCCACCGAATCCCAGGCGATGTCCTCGTCTCCGGTGCCGTCCTCGGTGTCGGAGTCCAGGGTGACGGTCGGCGTGCCGGTGAAGTTGAACACGCCCAGGTCGACCCACTTGTTGGAGCCGATCCGCTGCGGGTGCACCCGGACCGGCGACGTGGAGTCGGTGCCGCCGACCCGGTAGGCGGCCTGCCGGGTGTGGGCGCCGTGGTCCGGCATGTGCACGAAGACACGCATCCAGCCGCGCTGGGTGCCGCCCAGCGTCCACTTGCCGGAGACGTTCAGCCGCTTTCCGTCCGCGGTCGCGAGCCAGCGGGTGTGTCCCATCCAGAAGTGGTTGTTGTTGCCCGCGCCGATCTGGTGCAGGTCCATCTTCGACGGGTACTTGCCGCCCTCGCCGGCGAAGGTGAACTGGAACGTGCCCCTCGACGCCACGGTGCAGGTACGCCCCGAGGAGCCCGCTGGGATGCTGCCGCTGGGCAGGTCGTCCACGACCAGCGCCCCGGCCGGCAGGCCGGTGTTGCAGCGGGGCGGGTAGGAGTTCTCGTCGGGCTGCTCGGGATAGGTGTCGTCGAACCGGTGGACCGGGTTGCCGCACCGGGCCTCGGTCGTGCAGCTCTTCCAGGAGACCCGCTCGTTCCACCAGCACTTCAGGTACATCGGGTTGTCGTCGTACGGGTCACCGGGCAGCGCGCACGGGCCCTTGCCGTCGTCGTTGGAGGCACCCTCGGTGATCTTCGTGGGCACGCACTGGTTCTGCGTGCCGCAGAAGCTGAAGATGGGCGGCTTGGCCGAGGTGCGGGCGTCGTTGGCGTTCCACCAGGCGGCGCGGTAGCCCGCCTGCATGTCACCCGGCTTGAACATGGCGGCGATCGGACGGGCGGCCCAGCCGATCACCTTCTCCTCGTACGGCCAGTCCTGCGGGTGCGAGGCGTGGCTGTAGTCGTCCTTGCCCGCGGAGTTCTCCAGGAACGGGGTCCGGTTCTCCTTCCACAGCGGGTTGGCCGGGTTGTTCGTCCAGCCCACGCCCCACTTGCCGTTCTCCGGCGAGGACTTCGGGTAGTACCCGGAGTTGTACGCCCACAGCGCGTAGAACCAGTTCTCGATGTACTTCGGATGGCCGTCGTTGATCTCCAGGCCGTCCTTGCGCGTGGTGTTCCACTTCTCGATGAGGATGTTGACACCCGACGCGATGTTCGCCGCGTAGTCCAGCGCGACGGCTTCCTGCTGCGCCGTCGTCTTGGGCGTCTCGTCCTTCTTCTCCTTGCCGTGCACCCGCATGCCGTCGGTGACCTGCGTGATGCCGTAACCGCAGTCGGCCTCGGCGAAGTCGATGGCCCACGGGTCCTGCTGCGTGCCGCTGGCCGCGTACTTGACGCCGTAGAAGTTGCCGATCAGCGAGTTGGCCGTGACACCGGGCACCGCGAGGCGAGTGGCCTGCCACATGTTGGACTCCTGCGCCGTGATGCCGAGCATCACCTGCGCGGGCACGTGCCAGTCCTCACCGGAGCCGCCTGTCAGCGGCGTCAGCGGGAAGAGCGTCTGCGGCGCGTAGGCCGCCATGCCGGTGTTCTTCCAGTTCGCCGGGCGGGTGGCGCCCTTGTTGAGCTTGCCGACCACGGTCTGGTCAACGGCCCACTCGACCTGGCGAGGGGTGGGCTGGAAGGCCTGCTTCTTGGGGTCGTTGCGCGGGACCGAGCAGTACCGGTCGGCTTCGACCGTGTCGTTGCCCGCGGCTCGTGCGCCGAACGACGTCTTCTTGCCCTGGACCTTCGCGCCCTGCGCGAGCAGGACCGGGCTCGTCTGGGTTCCCTGCGCGATCTCGCGCTGCCCGCCGACGGGCTCGGAGCCGGGGGGTGCGTCCAGGACGACGGTCTTGCGGGTGTCCAGGGTCTCCACCGTGGTGCGGACGGTGCGGGCTTCGAGGGCTTCCTGCGGGCGGATCCGGGAGTCCTTGCCGTCCGCCCAGCGGGCGGCGACCACGGCCTGGCCCCGGCTGGAGACACGGGCGTCCTTGACGAGGCCGCCGGGGTTGTTCAGCGCGCCGGACGCGGCGCGCGCGGTGGAGGCGGCCTTGCCGGTCACGTACACCCGGCCCGAGGGGGTGGCGGTGAGGTCGAACTCGTCGAGCTTGCCCTGCGCGAGCCCGGCGGCCCTGCTCCGGCCGTCGGCCTTCTTGATCTGCCCGGAGCTGACCCGGGAGACCGTGGCGGTGCTCTGGGCGGCCGCGGCGCTGCGCGCGTTCGACGGCTTGGGGGCCGGGTCGATGAAGGTCACACCGCCGTCGGCGTCGGCCTTGAGCTGGAACGGCCAGGCCTTCGTGGTGGCGACGTCGCGGGCCTGGCCGCCCTCGACCTTCACGATGTGGTTTCCGGCGGCTGCGACGATGCCCTGGTCGGTCGGCACGGCCGAGGTGACCTGCCCGGTGACCGTCTGTTTGGTGCCGACCTTCCCCGTGCGGGCGTCGACCGTGACCAGGCGGCTCTGGTTCTTCGCCGACCGGTCGTCGGTCAGTGCCGTGAACACCGCCTCCTCGCCCTGGCCGCAGCCCGGCGAGAAGTAGCCCAGCGTGGCCTGGAACGGCAGCTTGGTGACATGACCGTCGGTCAGGTCGACGACGGCGGTGAACGCTCCGCGCGTCATCAGCTCGGGCTTGTTGGTGAAGGTGCGGGGCGCGTAGGCGACGGCCGCGTACTTCCCGGACTCGGTCAGGCAGGCGTTGCCGATCCAGGAGTCGGTGTCGAAGCCGGGCTCGGACAGGGTGGCCGCCGTCTTCCAGGCGTACCCCTGCTTCTCGTCCGCGATGAGGACGTGGAAGCCGGTTCCGTCACCGGAGGTGGTGAAGGCCTGGTCGGACGACTTCTTGTAGTCCTCGCCCAGGACCTCCGGGCGCCGGTCGGTCGGGACGGCGGCGGGCTGGTCGCCGGGTTTGGTCCCCGGGTCGTGGGCGGCCGGTGTCGACCAGCCCTTGGCTTCCCCCTGCGGGTCGGCCGCAGCGTATGCCTGCGTCGTGGCGACACCGGCGGACAGAGCCAGGGTGAGGGCTGCCGTCAGCGGTATCTGCGCACGCCTCAGCATGGCGTTGCGTCTCAAGTGGGTCTCTTTCTACGGATGTGCTTTCCGTCTGCGACGGAACGCACGGCACCGTCAGCGAAGGAGGAGTTGCTGTCACGCAGAGCGAGAGATCACGTGGTCACCGGCCGCGGTGGTCAGGACGCGGCCGCGCCGGGCACATGAGTGCGACGGGCGGCAGGGTGACACGCAAGGCATCGCGAGACATAGCGCAGCATTCCCCCGTGAAAGCGCGCATTGGGAACCGATGTTCGGTTCTGTGGTCACCGGGAAAGTACCAGCCCGCCACGCTGGGTGTCACTCACAATTTTCACAGCGGCATCACATGTGACTCGAGCCACGCACCCCATACCCCCCCAACGACCCTCCGTCGGCCGCAGATTGAGCGACCACCCATCACCCTTGTGCAACTGCACACGATCCGGCGGGACTTCGCGCCCTCCGGGGAAGCCCCCCTGCCCTTGCGCCTCGTGATCCGGATCACCGCCCCGCCGGGCATTACCCCCACGCGCCCCGGGGCACGAATGAGGGGGCCTGGACACAAATGCAGGTTAGGCTAACCTAAGCTTGTTTCCAGCCAAGCGGCTGTCGGCCGTGCCCGCAGTGGCTCCGTACGCACGAAAGCAGACCCAGTCATGTCGAACGCCAGAACCGCCCGTTTCTCCCGCCGCGGCCTGCTCGCCGCCGGTGGTGCTCTCGGGCTCGGCGCCCTCGTGACCGCGTGTGGCAGTGAGGACTCCAAGGACGGCGGCTCGGACGCGAAGGGTGTCGCGAAGTCCGGCTCTTGGTCCTTCAAGGACGACCGTGGCAAGACCGTGAGCCTGGACCACGTCCCCACGAAGATCGTCGCCTTCACCGGCGTCGCCGCCGCCCTGTACGACTACGGCATCGAGGTCAAGGGCGTTTTCGGCCCGACCAAGACCAAGGACGGCAAGGCCGACGTCCAGGCCGGCGACATGGACGTCAGCAAGCTGACCGTCTTCGGCAACCGGTTCGACCAGTTCAACGTCGAGCAGTACGCGGCCTTCCAGCCCGAGGTGCTCATCACCACCACCTTCGACGCCGCCGGCTCCCTCTGGTACGTCCCGCTGGCCTCCAAGGACAAGATCGCCAAGCTCGCCCCGAGCGTGGCCGTCTCGGTCTTCGACCGGCAGATGCCGAAGCCGCTGCAGCGTATGGCCGAGCTCGCCGGGTCGCTCGGCGCCGACCTGAAGGCCGCGAAGGTCGTCGAGGCGAAGAAGCGTTTCGAGGCCGCCTCCGAGCGACTGCGCAAGGCCGCCAAGTCCCGCCCCGAGATCAAGGTGCTGGCCGGCTCCGCCTCGGACGCCATCTTCTACGTCTCGGGCTCCAACTTCTCCATCGACCTGGAGTACTTCAAGGCCCTCGGCGTGAACCTCGTCGAGCCCCCGGAGAAGGCCAAGAAGGCCAACGGCGGCTGGTTCGAGAACCTCAGCTGGGAGAACGTCGACAAGTACCCGGCCGACATCATCATGATGGACGACCGCGCCTCGACCATCCAACCGGCCGACATCACCGAGGCGACCTGGAAGAAGCTGCCCGCGGTCAAGGCCGGTCAGGTCATCTCGCGTTCGCCCGAGCCGATCCTGTCGTACGACAAGTGCACGCCTCTGGTCGAGAACCTCGCGAAGGCGATCGAGAGCGCGAAGAAGGTCTCCTGACGCGCCACCCGTGGGGCGCTCGAGGGGTGTCGCGGGCACGGGCCGGACGCGGCCGGTCGCGCCCGCGCGGCGGAGCCGCATGTCGACACCGTCCCGCGCCTCCGGGTGCCTCCACTCACCCCTGACGATCAATCAGGAGTCACCATGACCACCGCCGTAGCCGCCCCGTTCCGGTTCTTCTCCCTCCAGGTCCTGCGGACGAGGCGGCTCGGTCCGTCCCTGGTCCGTGTCACCTTCGGCGGGCCCGATCTGCACGCCTTCCACTCCGACGGACGCGACCAGTCCCTCTCGCTGTTCCTGCCGCACCCCGGGCAGCCCGAGCCGGTCGTCCCGCTCGAACTCGGGGACGGCTGGTGGCAGGGCTGGCGTGAACTCCCGGACGACGTACGAGCCGTGATGCGCTCCTACTCCCTGCGCGACCTGCGCCGGGACCCGGACGAGATCGACATCGACTTCGCCCTGCACGGCATCGGACCGGGCGCCTCCGTCCAGGCCGGCCCGGCCTCCCGCTGGGCCGCCCGCGCCCGCGCCGGGGACCGGGTCCTGCTGCTCGGCCCGGCCGTCGCCGACAACCGGGCGATCCGCTTCCGGCCGCCCGAGGACACCGACCTCGTCGTCGTCTGGGGCGACGAGACCGCCGTGCCGGCCGCCTCCGCCGTCGTCGAGTCGCTGCCGGCCGGCACCCGCGCCCGGGTCTGGCTGGAGGTCCCGCACGCCGGCGACATCCAGGACCTGGTGACCGAGGCCGACGCCGAGATCACCTGGCTGGTCAGGGAGGAGGGGAGCGCCGAGGGGTCCCCCATGGCCCTCGACGCCCTCCGCGAGGGCGGACTGCCGTCGGCCGAGCGGCCGTACGTCTGGATCGCCGGCGAGTCCGGGTGTGTGAAGGAGCTGCGCCGGCACGTCGTGCGCGAGCTCGGGATCGACCGCCGCAGGGTGACGTTCGTCGGCTACTGGCGGCGTGGCGTGAGCGAGGAGCAACTGCGGGCGGAGGCGTAGCCGCAGCTCATCGGCCTGAAGTGACACGAGTGACCACAGTCACGGCAGGGCCCGCCCACCCCTCTCGATCAAGCTAGGTTAGGCTTACCTAAGTTCTGGACGCCGGAGATCAGCCCGTCCCGTCCCACACCGGACTGTCCCCACCGGAGGACCCCCACATGCGCTCGCACCTGCTCAACGACACCACCGCGGAGCAGTACCGCCGCTCCGTGACCGACGGAGTCGAGCGGGTGGCCGCCAAACTCGCCGCCACCGACCGGCCGTTCACCGGCATCAGCGTCGACGCCCTCTCCCCCCGCATCGACGAGATCGACCTCGACCAGCCGCTGCACGACACCACGGCGGTGCTCGACGAACTGGAGGACGTCTACCTCCGGGACGCGATCTACTTCCACCACCCCCGCTACCTGGCCCACCTGAACTGCCCGGTCGTCATCCCGGCCGTGCTCGGTGAGGCCGTCCTGTCCGCCGTGAACTCCTCACTGGACACCTGGGACCAGTCGGCCGGCGGCACGCTCATCGAGCGGAAACTGATCGACTGGACGACCGAGCGGATCGGCCTCGGCCCGGCCGCCGACGGCGTGTTCACCTCCGGCGGCACCCAGTCCAACCTCCAGGCCCTGCTGCTGGCCCGCGAGGAGGCCAAGAGCAACGACCTTGCCGAACTGCGCATCTTCGCCTCCGAGGTCAGTCACTTCAGCGTGAAGAAGTCCGCGAAGCTGCTCGGGCTCGGCCCGGACGCCGTGGTCTCCATACCCGTCGACCACGACAAGCGCATGCAGACCGTCGCGCTCGCCCGTGAGCTGGAGCGCTGCGCGAAGGACGGCCTCGTCCCCATGGCCGTCGTCGCCACCGCCGGCTCCACCGACTTCGGCTCCATCGACCCGCTGCCCGAGATCGCCGAGCTGTGCGAGCAGTTCGGCACCTGGATGCACGTCGACGCCGCCTACGGCTGCGGTCTGCTGGCCTCCCTGAAGCACCGGGACCGCATCAACGGCATCGAGCGTGCCGACTCGGTCACCGTCGACTACCACAAGTCCTTCTTCCAGCCGGTGAGTTCCTCGGCCGTGCTCGTGCGGGACGCCGCCACGCTCCGCCACGCCACCTACCACGCCGAGTACCTCAACCCGCGGCGCATGGTGGAGGAGCGCATCCCCAACCAGGTCGACAAGTCCCTGCAGACCACCCGGCGCTTCGACGCCCTGAAGCTGTGGATGACCCTGCGGACCATGGGCGCCGACGGCATCGGCCAGCTCTTCGACGAGGTGTGCGAACTGGCCCGGGATGGCTGGCGCCTGCTCGCCGCCGACCCGCGCTTCGACGTCGTCGTGGAGCCGAGCCTGTCCACGCTGGTCTTCCGCTACATCCCGGCGGCCGTCACCGACCCCGCCGAGATCGACCGCGCCAACCTCTACGCCCGCAAGGCCCTGTTCGCCTCCGGTGACGCCATCGTCGCGGGCACCAAGGTCGGCGGCCGCCACTACCTGAAGTTCACCCTGCTCAACCCCGAGACGCAGGCGTCCGACATCGCCGCCGTCCTCGATCTGATCGCCGGCCACGCCGAGCAGTACCTGGGAGAGTCCCTTGACCGCGCGTCCTGAAAACCCGACCGGAACCCATGACTTCGTGGGCATCGGGCTCGGCCCCTTCAACCTCGGCCTGGCCTGCCTGACCGAGCCGATCGACGCACTCGACGGCGTCTTCCTGGAGTCGAAGCCCGACTTCGAGTGGCACGCCGGGATGTTCCTGGACGGCGCCCACCTCCAGACCCCGTTCATGTCGGACCTGGTCACCCTCGCCGACCCGACGTCCCCGTACTCCTTCCTGAACTACCTGAAGGAGAAGGGCCGGCTGTACTCGTTCTACATCCGCGAGAACTTCTACCCGCTGCGCGTCGAGTACGACGACTACTGCCGCTGGGCCGCGAACAGACTGCGCAGCATCCGCTTCGGCACCACGGTCGCCGAGGTGACGTACGAGAACGAGCTGTACGTCGTGAAGACCACCGCCGGGGACACCTACCGGGCCCGTCACCTGGTCCTCGGCACCGGCACCCCGCCCTACATACCCGAGGCCTGCCAGGGCCTGGGCGGCGACTTCCTGCACAACTCCCGCTACCTGGAGAGCAAGGCGGAGCTGCAGAAGAAGGACTCGATCACCCTGGTCGGCTCGGGCCAGTCGGCCGCCGAGATCTACTACGACCTGCTCAGCGAGATCGACGTCCACGGCTACCGGCTGAACTGGGTCACCCGCTCCCCGCGCTTCTTCCCGCTGGAGTACACCAAGCTCACGCTGGAGATGACGTCCCCGGAGTACGTCGACTACTTCCGCGAGCTGCCCGAGGCGACCCGCTACCGCCTCACGGCCGAGCAGAAGGGCCTGTTCAAGGGCATCGACGGCGACCTCATCAACGAGATCTTCGACCTGCTCTACCAGAAGAACCTCGGCGGGCCCGTCCCCACCCGGCTGCTCACCAACTCCGCGCTGCACAGCGCGCGGTACGAGAACGGCACGTACACCCTCGGCTTCCGTCAGGAGGAGCAGGGCAAGGACTTCGAGCTGGACTCACAGGGCCTGGTCCTGGCGACCGGCTACAAGTACGCCGAGCCCGAGTTCCTGGCCCCCGTCAAGGACCGGCTGGTCTACGACTCGCAGGGCAACTTCGACGTCGCCCGCAACTACGCGATCGACGTCACCGGCCGGGGGATCTTCCTGCAGAACGCCGGGGTCCACACGCACAGCATCACCAGCCCCGACCTCGGCATGGGCCCGTACCGGAACGCGTACATCATCCGCGAGCTGCTCGGCAGCGAGTACTACCCGGTGGAGAAGACGATCGCGTTCCAGGAGTTCGCCGTATGAGCGCCACCACCGGCATCGGAACGCTCACCGTCCGCCCGCTCGACCCCCTGAGGGACGCCGAGCTGCTGCACTCCTGGGTCACCCACCCCAAGGCGGCCTACTGGATGATGCAGGACGCCGCGCTCCAGGACGTCGAGCGCGAGTACATGCGCATCGCCGCGCACGAGCACCACGACGCCTACCTCGGTCTGCACGAGGGCCGGCCCGCGTTCCTGATGGAGAAGTACGACCCCCGATACGTCGAGCTGGTGGGGCTGTACGACCCGGAGCCCGGCGACGTCGGCATGCACTTCCTGGTCGCGCCGACCGACCGGCCGATCCACGGCTTCACCAGGGCCGTCATCACCACCGTGATGGACGAGCTGTTCGCCGACCCGCGTACCCGCCGGGTCGTGGTGGAGCCCGACGTGAGCAACAAGGCAGTCCACGCGCTCAACGAGGCCGTCGGCTTCGTGGCCGAGCGCGAGATCGACAAGCCGGAGAAGCGCGCGCTGCTCAGCTTCTGCACCCGCGCACAGTTCCTGGCCGCCCGAGGAGTAGCCGTATGACCCTGTCCGACGCCGTAGCGCACCTGTCCCCCCACCGCTGGGCGCGGGCCAACCGCCTCCTGATCCGCAAAGCGCTCGCCGAGTTCGCGCACGAGCGGCTGATCACCCCCGAACAGGACGGGGAGAGTTACGTCGTCCGCAGCGACGACGGCCTGACGAGCTACCGCTTCACCGCCACCCGCCGGGCCCTGGACCACTGGCAGGTCGACGCCGAGTCGATCACCCGCCACCGGGACGGCACCGAAGCCCCGCTCGCCGCGCTGGACTTCTTCATCGAACTGCAGAAGTCCCTGGGCCTGAGCGACGACATCCTGCCGGTCTATCTGGAGGAGATCTCCTCCACCCTCTCCGGCACCTGCTACAAGCTCACCAAGCCGAAAACCACGGCGGCCGAGCTGGCGCGCGGCGACTTCCAGGCCATCGAGACCGGTATGACCGAGGGCCACCCCTGCTTCGTCGCCAACAACGGCCGGCTCGGCTTCGGCATCCACGAGTACCTGTCCTACGCACCGGAGACGGCGAGCCCGGTCCGCCTGGTGTGGCTGGCCGCGCACAGGTCCCGTGCCGCGTTCACGGCCGGTGTCGGCATCGAGTACGAGTCGTTCCTGCGCGAGGAACTGGGCGCGGAGACCGTCGAGCGCTTCCACGGCGTCCTGCGCGACCAGGACCTGGACCCCGCCGACTATGTGCTGATCCCGGTCCACCCCTGGCAGTGGTGGAACAAGCTCAGCGTCACCTTCGCGGCCGAGGTGGCCCGCCGGCACCTGGTGTGCCTGGGCGAGGGCGACGACGAGTACCTGGCGCAGCAGTCCATCCGGACCTTCTTCAACCGGACCAGCCCCGAGAAGCACTACGTCAAAACAGCCTTGTCGGTCATCAACATGGGCTTCATGCGGGGCCTGTCGGCGGCCTACATGGAGGCCACGCCGGCGATCAACGACTGGCTGGCCCAGCTCATCGAGGGCGACCCGGTGCTCAGGTCCACCGGCCTGTCGATCATCCGGGAGCGGGCGGCCGTCGGCTACCGGCACCTGGAGTACGAGCAGGCGACGGACCGCTACTCGCCGTACCGCAAGATGCTCGCCGCGCTGTGGCGGGAGAGCCCGGTGCCGTCGCTGAACGAGGGCGAGTCCCTCGCCACCATGGCGTCCCTCGTCCACGTCGACCACGAGGGCGCGTCGGTCGCGGGCGCGCTGATCGAGCAGTCGGGTTTCGCCCCGAAGGAGTGGCTGCGCCGCTACCTCCAGGCCTACTTCACGCCCCTCCTGCACAGCTTCTACGCCTACGACCTGGTGTTCATGCCGCACGGCGAGAACGTCATCCTGGTGCTGAAGGACGGGGTCGTGCAGCGCGCGATCTACAAGGACATCGCCGAGGAGATCGCGGTCATGGACCCGGACGCGGTGCTGCCGCCGACGGTCGAGCGGCTGCGCGTGGAGGTCCCGGAGGACAAGAAACTCCTGTCGATCTTCACGGACGTCTTCGACTGCTTCTTCCGCTTCCTCGCGGCGAACCTCGCCTCGGAGGGGATCCTGGAGGAGGACGACTTCTGGCGCACGGTCGCCGAGGTCACCCGGGAGTACCAGGCCTCGGCACCCGAGCTGGCCGACAAGTTCCGCCAGTACGACATGTTCGCGCCCGAGTTCGCCCTGTCCTGCCTGAACCGCCTCCAACTCCGCAACAACGAACAGATGGTGGACCTGTCGGACCCGTCCGGTGCCCTCCAGCTGGTGGGCACCCTGGCGAACCCGATCGCGGAGTTCTGACCGACCCCCAAAGGGACGAGCACCCCGGAGGACCGTACTCCGGGGTGCTCGTCCCTTTGGGGGCGCAGGGCAACCGCTCCACCGGCCACCTCGAAGGGCGATGATGATCGAAGTCACGCGCGGGAGGGGAACGGAGTGGCTGGGTTCGTGACATGCCACGCTTCCGGATGTACCCGTCGCCCGTGCAGGCCGAGCGGATGCTCACGCACTGCGCGCACACCCGGTACGTCTGGAATCTTGCCGTTGAGCAGCACTCGCACCGGCGGCGGCGTAGGGGTCCCAGTAGTACTCGGCGAGAAAACAACGGAGTAGCCCGTGACCTGCCGGCACTCCCCTTCAGATGTCGCTGCGAGGGTGTCGACGCGGTTTGCGTACTCGCGGCGGGCCTTGCGCTGGGCTGGGACGGCCGGGGTGCTCTGGGTACCGTCGAGGGGCTGGCAGCGGGTGAGGAGTTGGCGGTGGACCGCGGAGGTGGTGCTGACCAGCAGGGTGTAGCCCTGGCCGCGTCGTACGGTGAGGAACCTCGGGCGCTGGAGGGGGTGGAGGCGGCTGGAGGTGCCCGGGCCCTCCTCGAAGACGACCGGGTCCTCGATGCCGGCCTCGGCTAGTACTCCAGCCGGAGATGTGATTTTCGTGGTTGCTGGGCGGCTTGTCTGCGGTAGTGGCTGCGGCAGGCTCGGGCCTGGTGGCGTCGGCGCCAGAGGGACCAGCGCAGTCGGTGCGCAAGGTCGTGGGCGAGCTGTGGGATCACGGCGGTGAACAGGCGCTGGATCTCGTTGCAGGTGAGCGGAGCCAGTTCGTCGGGACTGGTGCCGTCGTCGGTCAGGGCCTGGCCTCGGCGTTCGAGGGCGGCGGTGACGGCGAGGAAGGCGTGGGCGAGCAGGGACAGGGTGACCCATCGGTGCCAGGAGTTCCAGCGGCGGACTTGGTGCTCGTCCAGCCAGGCCAGGGTCTTTGAGCTCTGGAACGTTTCCTCCACGGTCCAGCGGCTTCCGGCGATCTTGACCAGGGTGGACAGCGGAACCGGTCGGGGTGCGTAGCACCGGTAGTAGGCGAGCTCTCCGGTGCGGCGGTTGCGGCGGATCAGCAAGTACTGATGGCCTGCCAGGCCGGGTGTGGCCAGGGCCAGGTGTGCCCAGTCGTACCAGCGGTGGCCCTTGGCGCCCTTTCCGGCGGACAGCTTGTGCCAGGCCCGCCGTGGGATGCGCCTGGCCAGGTGGTCGGCGCGCTGCGGCCCGGCCTGGGTGGGCAGGCGGTGGGTGCTGGAGACGGCCAGTACGTAGCCGAGCTGCCGTCGTTCCAGGGTGGCGCGCAGGTGGGGGTTGTCGCCGTAGACCTCGTCGCCGGCCGCCCACGCCGCGGGCGCTCCGGCGTCCAGTGCGCGTTCGATCATCTGCGCGGCGAGCTGTGGCTTGGTGGCGAAGCCGATGTCCTCGGGCACGCCGGCCTGGCGGCATCGCTGCGGATCGGATGTCCAGGACTTCGGCAGGTACAGCGCACGGTCGATGCCCGCGTGGCCGTGCCGGGAGGTGTAGGTGAGGTAGACGGCGACCTGGGCGTTCTCGATCCGCCCGGCGGTGCCGGTGTACTGGCGCTGCACGCCGACGGTGTGGGTGCCTTTCTTCAGGTCACCGGTCTCATCGACCACGAGCACGGCCTGATCGTCGCCAAGGTGGTCCAGCACGAACGCGCGCAGGTCGTCGCGCACCAGATCAGCGTCCCACTTCGCCCGGCCGAGTAGGTGCTGCAGCCCGTCCGGGCTGGTGTCCCCGGCGTGCTCGGCAATTGTCCAGCAGTTCTTGCGCGGCAGGTCAGCCAGCAGTCCCAGCATCAACTGCCGTACCCGCAGCCGGGGTTCGATGCGCCCGAAGCGGTCCGCCATCCGGCCCAGCAAGCCCTCGAACATCGCCTGCCAGCGGGCAGGCACTACGCTGTGGCCCGCGGCCACCGCTTCATCATCAGTCCACACACCTGACGATGATCACGGGTGGCCATACCCGTCTCCGCACCGGCCCCACCAGCAAGATCACGTCTCCGGCTAGAGTACTAGGCTGTGCTTCGAGGACCGAGGAGAAGGTATGGAACCTTGCGCGGAGTGCGGTGCGTCGATGAACCCGCGGTCCTGTGACGAGCTGTTCCACGCCTTGCTCGCATTGGACCATTCGCGGCAGGCACCGTGGGGGCCGCTGCACGGTGTCTCAGTCGCTTGCTTCCTGCTCCAACACCCCAGTCGGCTACCCACCGACGACGGCGCGATGGCTTGGACGCTCCTGCGCGCATACATCGATGGCGGCCTCGACGAAGTGAACCAGCTCGTTGGTCAAGCTCGTCGTGGCAACTCCCACCGTGTGAAGGGCAGGCCTTCCCGAGTCGCCCCGGACGCGGCGCCACCGCACTGGGACGCGCCACGATCTCATTTCTCCGTCACGATCGAAGACGTCGCCGTCGACGGGACATTCCCCTCCGCGGAGTTCACAGAACGCGTCGAGGCTTGGGCCGCCACAACGGTCGCCGCGTGGAGTGGCGGCACGTGATCGAAAAGGCTTCCTTGGGCCTGCCGAAGAGTGGCCTTCCTATCCGTTCGGCCTGTCCACGACGCCCGCGTAGACGACGCTGATCCGCCTGGCGCCAACGTCACCAAGCCCACGCTCGCCGCAGCCATAGCCATGAAGATCACATCTACGGCTGGAGTACTAGGACGAGGTTCTGCCGGGCGGTCTGTTGCTGGTCGTTCGAGACCCGCTTGCAGACCAGGTTCGCCACGGAGGGCCCCTTCCGTACGGAGGGTCGGACCCTATCTGTCGTCAAACCCTGTCAGCAATCACCATCGGATCTGATTGGATTCGAGCTACCGAGAACCCCTGGAATGCAGGGGTTCATTGGACGCGTCGGCCGCCTGTCGTCAAACGAACGTTTGACGAGACACCAAGGGCTCGTTGCTGTGTCAGGCTCCGCGGGCCATGATGACCACATGGGCCACACTCGGTTACCCGATCCCGACGCCGCACGCCAGGAGCTCAGGGACGCAGTCTCGGAACTTGGACCACAAATCGCCAAGCAGGCGCGCGCACACGCAGACGACGTATCCCAGCTCCTGGAACGGGGAAGACTGCGGAGCTCGACGGCGGAAGCGGCAGACCTCATATCCAGCCTTGCTCCACGCCACACCCTTGGCGGTTGGAGCCTAGACGCAGAGCGCATACTTCTAGGGTTCTTCCCCCTCAGTGGCCCTAGGAACTCTGTCGGCATTCTCAAGGCACTCCGACCCGCGATTGAGGCGCGAGAACGGTTCGAGGCGGCGAACGCGGGGAAAGGGAAGGGCTATACCGCTCTTGGGAGCCGGCGCACGAATAGGACATTGTGGGACGCATCTGAGCGCGAGTTAAGGCCAATTCTCAGTGAGATCCACAAAGATCTCCTCGTGCTGGCGGATCGTCTGACGACGTCAGTTCCACGCCCGGACCTGCTCCCCACTCAACATCCGCCCACGTTCGCCCGGATCCGCGATGATGTGGCGGCGGAGACCGTTGCCGAGCGGCTCACCACACTCATAGAGGAGGGCGTCAAGCAATACGAGGCCGCCCAGAACAACGGTGGCTGGCCCGGCTCGGTTCCGTTCCGTGGTGCTGGTCATTTCCCACGTGAGTGCGCGTTGAGTGACTCCTTCGCGGATTCCCTCAGCGGATTCTTGACAACCGACGTTCTCGCCCGATACAAAGCCACACTTTCAGGGCAAGGAGAGTCTGGGATCACGCATGCGGAATACTTGACCGGTGGAAAGGTCACCAACGCCTATGCTGGCAGTCCAGCGATGTATCGGGAGATTGCCGTCGGGATTCATCCGCGGATCTATGCGGCCTATATTGCGATCGCGGTCAACTACCTTGCGGAGGTGCTGGAGCTCATGCCCAAGTACGCGGAGGACTCCGGACAAGGGAAGCGACGCGACCCGATCACCATCAACGCACGCAACATCGGCGCGATCGGAGAGGTGAACAACAGCCACGTCTCCGTAGCCGACACGGTCAACAGCATCGGCGCGACCGTTCAGGCCGTCGCCGACCGCGGGCAGACCGACACCGCGGACGCCATCCGTGCCCTGGCTGAGGCCATCGAGCGGGATCCGGGGCTCGCTGAGGACCTGCGCGCCCAGCTCCTTGACAACGTCGCTGACGTCGCCGACGCGGCGGCCGCACCAGACGGGCCCCGCGCGCTCAGCCGCGGCAGAGCGGCCATGGCCGCGATCACGAGTGCCGCCGGCGCGTCGTCCCAACTCGCTCAGGCCGTCAGTACCTGGCAGGGGGTCCTCGGCCAGCTCTTTTAGCTGACCGGCCCGCGCGGTCCTGCGGGCTCGCTTTCGCTCTCCGACGTGCTCGCCGCCCAGAAGGCGGAGCCTACGAGTAGCCGAGCCATGAGCCACGGCAGGCGGTCCGGAGTCGTTTGCGGCTGACTCCGGTCCCTTGAATCCGGTTCGAGAAGCTGAATATCAAGAACATGACCCGCTCCGCGAAGGGAACCGTGGAACAGCCCGGCAGAACATCGCCCAGAAGTCCGGCCTGAACCGCGTGATCCTCGCCCAGGACTGGGGCCGGTTCCGCAAGCGCACCGAAGACAAAGCCCCCGACCGGGTCGAAGACGTGCCCGCCCTCTGTACCAGCCTGCGATGCAGTACCTGCGGATGGATTGACAAGAACTCGCGCAAGAGCCAAGCCGAGTTCGTCTGTTCCGCCTGCGGCTCCACCTGCGACGCGGACACCAACGCCGGTATCACGTCGCGGCAGGACAGGGCGGGATCCCCCGCCCCCGGCTCTCACCCGGTGCCGGAGGGGTGACAGCGGCCACCAGCCGTTCGAGCGCCCGTGAGCCTCAACCCGAATAGGTTGGAATCTCGCTCATTCAGAGGGGGAGGATGTCAACCCATGGCGGAAATCATCCAGAAGGACGGCACGTGGGCCTTCGACTCGGACGCGCTGCGGCTGACTCCCGGACGGGACAAGAACGTCAGTCTGTTGCGCAGGGAATTGGGTGAACTGGTCGTGCCGTTAGGGGCGTTGGCCGGTATCTCCCTGGAGCAGGGCAAGAAGTCGGGGCGGCTCAGGCTCCGGCTGCGGGACGGCGCCGACCCGCTGCTGCACGCCACCGGCGGCCGGCTCACCGAGCCCCACGACCCCTACCAGCTGATCGTGGAGCCCGACCGCTACGGCGTCGCCGAGTACTTCGTGGACGAGGTGCGCAGCGCCCTGCTCCTCGACCAGGTCCCCGCCGGGCCGGTCGACACCTATCTGCTGCCGGGGCCCTCCGTCCCGCTGTCGGTCTCCGCCGGGGACGGCACCGCCGGCTTCGACGGCGAGCGCATACGCCTGGAGTGGAACTGGAAGACGGAGGACGCCAAGGCCGCCGCCGGCGCCCGTACGCTCGCGCTCACCGACATCACGGGCGTGGAGTGGCACCCGGCGGCCGGTCTGGAGAACGGGCACCTGCGCTTCACCGTGCGGCACGCGCCCACCAAGACCCCGCCCAAGTACGACCCCAACGCCGTGGAGCTGTGGGGCTTCAAGAAGGACCCGCTGATGGCGTTGGTCGCCGCGGCGGTCCAGGCCAGGCTTCCGCACCCGGCCCGGGCCGCCGCGGACCCGGTGGACGCGCGACCGGAGCCGCCTTCTGCTCCGGTCGCGTCCGCCGAGGCCGACCACGACGCCCTGCTGCGCCGCCTGCGCGAGCTCGGGGAGCTGCACCGCGCGGGCGTGCTGACGGACGAGGAGTTCACCCTGGCCAAGCAGGCGATCCTCAAGCGGATGTAGCGCTCGCGGTCACTTCGCCCGGCGCGCCACGGTGAAGTGGTCGACCTGGTCACCGCTCTCGGCGATGCCGCGCACCGTCAGCGTGGCCAGGCGGCCCTTCGGCGCGGGGGTGACGTCCACGCGCAGGAACGAGTAGTCGAGGTAGCGCACCCGGGACCAGGCGACGGTCTCGTTCTGCTTGCCGCCCTTGACGTTGACGAACGAGGCCACGGAGTCCACGTCGTGCTCGTTGCCCTCGTACGACAGCGGGGCGCTGAACGCGTAGAGGCTGCGTCCGGCCGCACCGGCCGTCACGTAGACCACGCCGTCGGTCTCGGGGTAGGCCGTGCCGCCGATGGGGAGCTTCTTGGCGACCTTGTTGCCCTTGATCACGTCGGTGCGCTCGTACTGGTGGTTGTGGCCGTTGATGACCAGGTCCACGGTGTACTTCTCGAACAGCGGCACCCACTCCTGCCGCACCCCGCCCTCGGAGGCGTGGGAGGTGGAGGTGCAGTAGGCGCAGTGGTGGAAGAACACGACGATGAAGTCGACGTCGTGGGAGGCCCGGTACTTCTTCAGCTGGGCCTCCAGCCACGTCGTCTGGGTGCCGCCGGAGATGCCGAGGTTGGCCGGGATCTCGAAGGAGATGTCGTTGGCGTCGAGGGAGATGACGGCCGTGTTGCCGTGGACGAAGGAGTAGACGCCCGGCAGGTTCTTCTTGTCGGGGCCGTTGTCGGGCAGTGTCCAGCGGGCCTCCTCGCCGCCGTAGCCGTTGGGCGAGTACCAGGCCTCCATGTCGTGGTTGCCGTAGGCGGGCATCCAGGGGACGGACTTGGCGACGGATTCGGTCTGGGCGAGGAACTGGTCCCAGATCCGGGAGTCGAAGCCGGTGTCGGAGGTCTGGCCGGAGCCGGACGGGTCGGCGTAGGCGATGTCGCCGGCGTGCAGGTGGAAGGCCGGGTTCTGGCCGAGCAGCAGGCTGTTGTTGGCGAGGCCGTGGTAGCTGACGCCCTCGTCACCGAAGGCCGTGAAGGTGAACGGGGCCTTGTGCGCGGGGGCGGTGGTGAAGGTGCCGAGGGTGCCCAGGAGGTGGGCCTCGGCCGGGTCGAAGCCCTGGTGGCCGACGCCGTAGTAGTACGTCCGGCCCGGCTTCAGACGGCTCAGCTTGGCGTGGACGTAGTACTGGGTGTGGTTGCCGCTCGCGCCGACTCCGGCGGGCGTGAAGAGGGTGCGGACCTCGGCGTCGATCTTGCGGGAGAGGTCCGTGGGGTGGGCGCCGATGCGGATGAAGGGCTTCTTGACGGCGACCGGGACCTGCCAGGAGACGGTCATCTCCGTGCGCGGGTCGGTGCCGTAGGCGAGGTGGCGGCCGAAGGGGGCGACGAGAGCGCCGTCGACGGACGCGGTGGCCGGGGCGGTGCGGGCGGCCGGCACGGCGGCCTGTGCGGTGGCGCCGGGCACGAACGCGCCACCCGCGACGGCGCCGAGCGTGACGGCTCCGCCTCTGATCATCGTGCGCCGGGAGAATTTCGCGCGCAGGTACTCGTGCTGCTCGGCCATGCTCATGCGCTCGGCGAGCCGCTCGGGTACGCCCATACGAGGAGTGTCCATGGCGTCCAAAAATCGACGCCTCGGGCAACGGGACACCGGACGTCCGGTGGACGGGTCACGAACAGGCACTCATGACACGTTCAACGTTCCCCCAAAAGCTCCCCACAAGGGTCTGCCCGAAATCGGGCAGAATTCTTGCGAAAGTATCGCCGGTGCCGCAAGATCTAGCGAGTGCACGACGAACTCGTTGATCATCTGACGCGGTCCACCGCCCTCGGCCGGGGCGAGGCGCTGCGTGTGATCCAGGACGTGCTCGCCTACTTCGACGAGACGACCGAGGAGTACGTCCGTCGCCGCCACCGCGAGCTCCAGGCCCAGGGCCTGGTCAACGCGGAGATCTTCGAACGGATCGAGGCGGACCTCAAATACCGCGCGGTGGCCCCGCCGGAGCTCTCGCTCCGGCAGCTGCGGCGCATCGTCTACGGCTAGGAATACGTATACATGTGCGGAATCGTCGGTTACATCGGGAAGCGTGACGTCGCGCCCCTCCTCCTGGAGGGTCTGCAGCGCCTGGAGTACCGCGGCTACGACTCCGCGGGCATCGTCGTCACCACCCCGTCGAGCGGCCGCCTGAAGATGGTCAAGGCCAAGGGTCGGGTCCGCGACCTGGAGGCGAAGGTCCCGGCCCGCTTCAAGGGCACGACCGGCATCGCCCACACCCGCTGGGCCACCCACGGTGCCCCGTCCGACGTCAACGCCCACCCGCACCTGGACGCCGAGGGCAAGGTCGCCGTCGTCCACAACGGCATCATCGACAACGCCTCCGACCTGCGCCGCAAGCTGGAGGCGGACGGCGTCGAGTTCCTCTCCGAGACCGACACCGAGGTCCTGGTCCACCTCATCGCCCGCTCGCAGGCGACCAAGCTGGAGGACAAGGTCCGCGAGACCCTCCGGCTCATCGAGGGCACGTACGGCATCGCCGTCATGCACGCCGACTTCCCCGACCGGATCGTCGTCGCCCGCAACGGCTCCCCGGTCGTCCTCGGCATCGGCGAGAAGGAGATGTTCGTCGCCTCCGACATCGCCGCGCTGGTCTCCCACACCCGCCAGATCGTCACCCTCGACGACGGCGAGATGGCCACCCTCAAGGCCGACGACTTCCGCACCTACACCACCGAGGGCACCCGCACCACGGCGGAGCCCACCACCGTGGAGTGGGAGGCCGCCTCCTACGACATGGGCGGCCACGACACGTACATGCACAAGGAGATCCACGAGCAGGCCGACGCCGTGGACCGCGTGCTGCGCGGCCGCATCGACGACCGCTTCTCCACCGTGCACCTGGGCGGCCTGAACCTGGACGCCCGCGAGGCCCGCCGCATCCGCCGCGTGAAGATCCTCGGCTGCGGCACCTCGTACCACGCGGGCATGATCGGCGCCCAGATGATCGAGCAGCTGGCCCGTATCCCCGCCGACGCCGAGCCGGCCTCGGAGTTCCGCTACCGCAACGCGGTGGTCGACCCCGACACCCTCTACGTCGCCGTCTCCCAGTCCGGTGAGACCTACGACGTGCTGGCCGCCGTGCAGGAGCTCAAGCGCAAGGGCGCGCGCGTCCTGGGCGTGGTGAACGTGGTCGGCTCGGCCATCGCCCGTGAGGCGGACGGCGGCATCTACGTGCACGCCGGCCCCGAGGTCTGCGTCGTCTCCACCAAGTGCTTCACCAACACCACGGTGGCCTTCGCCCTCCTCGCCCTCCACCTCGGCCGCACCCGCGACCTGTCGGTCCGGGACGGCAAGCGGATCATCGAGGGCCTGCGCAAGCTGCCCGCGCAGATCGCCGAGATCATGGAGCTGGAGGAGGAGGTCAAGAAGCTGGCCCTGCAGTTCGCCGAGGCCCGCTCGATGCTCTTCATCGGCCGTGTCCGGGGTTACCCCGTGGCCCGCGAGGCCTCCCTGAAGCTCAAGGAGATCTCCTACATCCACGCCGAGGCCTACCCTGCCTCGGAGCTCAAGCACGGCCCGCTGGCCCTGATCGAGCCGGCCCTGCCGACGGTCGCGATCGTCCCCGACGACGACCTCCTGGAGAAGAACCGCGCCGCCATGGAGGAGATCAAGGCCCGCAGCGGCAAGATCCTCGCCGTGGCCCACCAGCCCCAGGAGAAGGCCGACGAGACGATCGTCGTCCCCAAGAACGAGGACGAGCTGGACCCGATCCTGATGGGCATCCCGCTCCAGCTCCTGGCGTACCACACGGCTTTGGTGCTCGGCCGCGACATCGACAAGCCGAGGAACCTGGCGAAGTCGGTGACGGTGGAGTAGAGGCCTTCCTTCAGGGGTGCGGGGCTGTATCGATGTGCGGCTCCGCCGCGTGGGCGCGACAAGCCCCCGCGCACCCGCACAGGCCAACGAGCGAAAACGGACCCCCACGTGCTGCCACCATGCACGGGGG
This sequence comes from Streptomyces tibetensis, assembly GCF_007655005.1. Lineage (GTDB taxonomy): Bacteria > Actinomycetota > Actinomycetes > Streptomycetales > Streptomycetaceae > Streptomyces > Streptomyces tibetensis. Next base: position 139,040 of record NZ_SZVW01000006.1, on the reverse strand, counting down.
GTCCGTTCTCATCGCCGGGAAGCCGCCCAACTCCCCAGCCGGCGCAGCTAACCGGTGGCCGTCACGCCCCGGCCCGCAGCGCGTCGCGGAAGAACAGTCGGCCAGTGCGCCAACGCGGCGGTCGCCGCATACCAGGCCACCGCCCCCGCGGCCACGGCGAACCACCCGCCCACCTCGGTGAGCCCGTCGCTGCCGGCGAACTTCGCGACCGCCATGAGCAACAGGGCGACGAAGAACAGCCCGTACACGCCCTGCCCGAGCTGATCCCCACCCGCGAGCGTCAAGGACAGCGCCACCAGGGCGAACAACAGCAGGAACAGCCCTGCCCCGTTGCCGGAGCCGCTCTCGGACACGGCCCACGTGAACCACAGCGCCCCGAGCACCGAGAACGCCGTACCACCGGCGGCGTCACCCTCGCGCAGGGCCACGAGCCCCGCGACGAAGAGCGCGATCCCGCCCACGTACTGGGCGATTGACGCGGCGTCAGCGGCTGACACACCGTCGATCACATCGGTATGCCCCAGCCCGAAGGCCAACAGGGTGATTCCCAGGGCGAGTCGACCGGCCACGGTCGTGATTCCGCTTCCCGCGGAGACGTCTTTGTCCACGGCGGGCTCCCTTCGTGCATGTGCAGTTGTGCGGTGTTCCGTATATGCCCTTCACAAAGGCACAAACACCTCTACGCGCGAATGGATTCGCGCGTGGCAAGGGAGTTGGAGCTCAGGGGATGACGATGACGGGCCGCTGCGCCCGCTTGGCGAGCCGCCCGGCGACGGAGCCGAAGATGCGCCCCACGAGACCGTGGGTGGAGCCGACGACGATCGCGTCGGCCTCGTACTCCCGGCCGACCTCTTCGAGTTCGTGGCAGATGTCACCGCCGCGCTCGACCAGGATCCAGGGCACCTCGGCGAGGTAGTCCGCACAGGCCAGCTCGAGCCCGAGCACCTCGGTGCGGTGGTCCGGCACGTCCACGAACACCGGCGGCTCGCAACCGGCCCACACCGTGGTCGGCAGCCGGTTGGCGACGTGGACGATGATCAGGCCCGACCCGGAACGATGGGCCATGCCGATGGCGTAGGCCAGGGCGCGCTCGCTGGAGGTGGAGCCGTCGAAGCCGACGACGACCCCGTGCTTGAAGGCGGGATCGCAGGAATGGCGTGGCTCTTTCGCCGCCAGGGGCTCGGCCGCCGTGGGATCGGCGACGGGCCGCTTGCGGTCCGCGGGTTCGAAGAATTCGTGACCGGCCATGGCTGTCTCGGCGTTGTGATCCTTGTATGGGAGGGACAACAGTGTGCGGCGGAGCTGTGTCCGGGAATGGTCTTCCCAACCCCATACCCTCAAGGGTACGGCGCCACGCCTCCTTAGCCCAGATCCCGCTCACGGTGCGTGCGGGTTCCAGGGAGCATGCACGAGGCACCGCCCGTAACGCAATGGTTGCTGCGCTGTACAGGCGGTTTGCGCGGGATTCACTTGCCCGTGGGCCCGTCGGGCGATCGGGGCAGCCAGTGACCGACGCCCCGGTCGCGCGTTGAACCCCGTGAGTCACGCCACAGGGAGCACCATGTCCGCACCACGCCCCGCCGCCGAGGCGGACCGCGCGGCCCCGCCGCCGCGGGACACCGCGACGGATGTGGTTCGCTGGGCTGCCTTCAGCTGCCTGCTCGTCCCGGTGGTGCTCCTCGGCTGCGGCGCCACTCTCGCCGGCGCCGTCGGGACGGCCCTCGGGCTCGCGGCCGTCACGGGCGCCTGCCGGGTCCTGCTGCGCCAGTCCGAGCGCGGCGCGGCCCGGCTCGCGGCCGAGGACCGGGCACCCCACCGGGGCCGGCGGCACCGCACCGGAACGGGGTCGCACCGTGGCGGACGGCACACCGGCGGAGATACACCGGTCAGCTGACCGGTTTCCGCGCACGCACACGGCGCTTTTCAGCCAAGTTCCGGTACCTGCACATCACCCCGCCCAACCACCCCCCAACCCCCGTTCGACCTGCACGGAAAGGGTCTCGGGGGGTCCGTGCACCCTACGTGGATTGGCCACTGCGACGAGGCGCACTTCCCTGCACGCCCCACGAGTGCAACGCTTCGTGATCGAATGCTTTACGCCAAGTTGCCAAGTCGACAATGTGCCGAGTGGTGAACCGGCCACTTCGGCACAACGACACACAGTAGATTCGATCTTGACTGTCTACGGCGGGGGACTCGTGCAGGACCGAGGGGAAACGTGCAGGAGCGACACAACCGAGGAGCCGCGACCACCGAGGGGGGCTTAGCAGTATGAGCCACGACTCCACTGCCGCGCCGGAAGCCGCGGCCCGGAAGCTTTCCGGGCGTCGCCGCAAGGAGATCGTCGCGGTGCTGCTGTTCAGCGGCGGCCCCATCTTCGAGAGTTCCATACCACTGTCGGTGTTCGGGGTTGACCGCCAGGACGCCGGCGTACCGCGCTACCGACTGTTGGTATGCGGGGGCGAGGAAGGTCCGCTACGGACCACGGGAGGACTCGAACTCACCGCACCACATGGCCTGGAAGCGATCTCGCGCGCGGGCACGGTCGTCGTACCGGCCTGGCGTTCGATCACCTCTCCGCCACCGGAGGAGGCGCTCGACGCGCTGCGCCGCGCCCACGAGGAGGGTGCCCGCATCGTCGGGCTGTGCACCGGCGCCTTCGTGCTCGCGGCGGCCGGCCTGCTGGACGGCCGTCCCGCGACGACGCACTGGATGTACGCACCGACGCTGGCCAAGCGCTATCCGTCGGTGCACGTGGACCCGCGTGAGCTGTTCGTCGACGACGGCGACGTGCTCACGTCGGCGGGCACCGCGGCGGGCATCGACCTGTGCCTGCACATCGTGCGCACGGACCACGGGAACGAGGCGGCCGGGGCCCTGGCCAGGCGGCTCGTCGTGCCGCCGCGCCGCAGCGGCGGGCAGGAGCGCTACCTCGACAGGTCTTTACCCGAGGAGATCGGCGCCGACCCGCTCGCCGAGGTCGTCGCCTGGGCGCTGGAGCACCTCCACGAACAGTTCGACGTGGAGACACTGGCGGCACGCGCGTACATGAGCCGGCGTACGTTCGACCGCCGCTTCCGCTCGCTGACCGGGAGCGCTCCACTGCAGTGGCTGATCACGCAGCGGGTCCTCCAGGCGCAGCGCCTGCTGGAGACGTCGGACTACTCGGTGGACGAGGTGGCGGGGCGCTGCGGCTTCCGGTCGCCGGTCGCCCTGCGCGGGCACTTCCGCCGCCAACTGGGTTCGTCCCCGGCCGCCTACCGGGCGGCGTACCGCGCCCGGCGTCCGCAGGGCGAGCGGCCCCAGGAGACCGAGAGCACACCGGGCGGCCCCGGGTCCGGCATGCCGGGCCATCCGGGCCACGCGGGGCACCCTGGCCAGCCCGGCCAGGCACCGGCCGCGCTGCACCCGGAGCACCCGGTGCCGCTGCAGTCCCGCCGTACGGCGGCGGCGAGCGCGGCCGGCCAGTCCCCGGCCCTGTCGGGGAGCCTGCCCGGGCAGCGCAGCGCGCCGTGAACCGGTGACCGCAGGGCCCGCGAGGAGCATGCCTCCCGCGGGCCCTGCGGCTTTCCCGGTACGGGCGGCCCGGCCGGGGGCGGCGGGCCGTAAGGTTAGACACATGAACGATCGCATGGTGTGGATCGACTGCGAGATGACCGGCCTCTCGCTGTCGGACGACGCGCTCATCGAGGTGGCCGCCCTCGTGACCGACTCCGAGCTGAACGTCCTCGGGGAAGGCGTGGACATCGTCATCCGGCCGCCGGACCAGGCGCTGGAGACGATGCCGGACGTGGTGCGCCAGATGCACACCGCCTCCGGGCTGCTCGAGGAGCTCGCCGCCGGGACCACCCTCAAGGACGCCGAGGACCAGGTCCTGACGTACGTGAGGAAGTTCGTCAAGGAGCCCGGCAAGGCCCCGCTGTGCGGGAACTCCGTCGGCACGGACCGCGGTTTCCTGCTGCGCGACATGCCGACGCTGGAGAGCTACCTCCACTACCGGATCGTCGACGTGTCGTCGGTCAAGGAGCTGGCGCGTCGCTGGTACCCGCGGGCGTACTTCAACAGCCCGCAGAAGAACGGCAACCACCGTGCGCTCGCCGACATCCGCGAGTCGATCGCGGAGCTGCGGTACTACCGCGAGGCCGTGTTCGTCCCGCAGCCCGGGCCCGACTCGGACACCGCGAAGACGATCGCGGCGAAGCACGTTCTGCCCGCTCAGTAGGCGGGGCGGGGGCCCGTCGGGGACGGCGCGGGGGCCCCGTCGGGGCGGCGCGGCGAAAGCCGTACGCGAGCACCCCTTCGGATCCTGTACACTTTTTCTCGGCCGGTCAGGGAAGTCACTGACCTCCAAGCCGGTCATGGTGGGTGTAGCTCAGCTGGTAGAGCACCTGGTTGTGGTCCAGGATGCCGCGGGTTCAAGTCCCGTCACTCACCCTGAGTAATCAGCCGGTGGCTTCGGAAGAAGCCACCGGCTGAAGCTTTTTGCGCGCCTCTCCGGAGTGCCGGGGCGGGCTGGCTACCGTCGGCGGCATGGACGGTCGACGCCCGGGATGGCGCGCGTGTGTGCTCAGCGGGGCGGTGTTCGCCGTCTGCATGGCCGGCACCACGCTGCCGACTCCCCTCTATCCCCTCTACCAGGACGAGTTCGGCTTCTCCGAGCTGACGGTCACGGTGGTGTACGCCCTGTACGCCTTCGCGGTGATCGGTGTGCTGCTGCTGGTCGGCAACGCCTCGGACGCCGTGGGCAGGCGGCCGGTGCTGCTGTGCGGCCTGGGGTTCGCGGCGTTGAGCGCCGTCTGTTTCCTGAGTGCCACCGGCCTCGGCTGGCTCTACGTGGGGCGGCTGCTGTCGGGGCTGTCCGCCGGGCTGTTCACCGGGGCCGCCACGGCGTACGTGATGGAGCTGGCGCCCGAGGGCGGTGCCTCCCGGGCCACGTTCGTGGCGACCGCCGCCAACATGGGCGGGCTGGGCTGCGGCCCCCTGCTCTCCGGGGTTCTCGCCGAGTACGCACCCTGGCCGCTGTATCTGCCGTTCGTCAGCCACCTCGCCCTGGTGGCCGCCTCGGCCGCCGTGCTGCTGTGGCTCACGGAGACGGTACGGGAACGGCAGCCGCTGCGCGCCGTACGCCCGCAGCGGCCCGCGCTGCCCCCGCAGGTGCGGGCGGTGTTCGGTCCCGCCGCCACCGCCTCCTTCGTCGGCTTCGCCCTGTTCGGGGTGTTCACCTCGGTCAGCCCGGCCTTCCTCGTGGAGTCCCTGGACGTGGACGACCACGCCGTGAGCGGGCTGATCGTCGCGCTGGCCTTCTTCTCGTCGACGGCCGGGCAACTCGCGGTCGGCCGGGTCGGCGTACGGCGCTCCCTGCCACTGGGGTGCGCCGGGCTCCTCGCCGGGCTGGCGCTGCTCGCCGGTGCGCTGCGGTGGGACCAGATGGTTCTGCTGATCGCCAGCGCGCTCATCGGCGGGATCGGCCAGGGCCTGGCGTTCCGCGGTGCCCTGTCCGACGTGGCCGAGGCCTCTCCCGCACACCAGCGCGCGGCGGTGATCTCGACCCTGTTCGTGGTGGCCTACGCGGGTATCTCCCTCCCGGTGATCGGCGTCGGCCTGCTGACCGGTCCGATCGGCCTGGAGGGGGCGGGGCTGGTGTTCATCGCGTGCATGGCGGTGCTGGTCGTGACCGCGGCGGTGTACCTGGTACGCCGACCGGCACCGGCCCGGGTGTGAGCGCGTGCGATCGTGAGGCCCATGGGCGAGCTGGTGGAACGGGTCGACGAGCAGGACCGGGTCGTCGGGGTGGTCGACCGGGACGAGGCGATCCGCAACGGTTGGCCGCACCGGGTCGCGACGACGGTCTGCCGGGACGCGCGGGGGCGTGTGCTGGTGCACCGCAGGCCGGAGCACGTGTCCCGCTTCCCGGGCCACCACGACTGGCTGATCGGCGGTGGCGTCGCGGTCGGCGAGTCGTACGAGGAGGCGGCGGCCCGGGAGCTGGCGGAGGAGCTGGGTGTCCGGGCGCGGGTGCGGTTCGTGTTCTCGTTCCTCTGCCGTGGGGCGATCAGCCCGTACTGGCTGGGGGTGCACGAGGCCGTGGTCCCGGAGCGCCTCGCCCCCGACCCGTCCGAGATCGCCTGGCACGGCTGGTTCAGCGAGGCGGAGTTTCGGCAGGTGATCCGGGAGCGGCTGTTCGTGCCCGACGGCCTGGACGCCCTGCGGCGCCACCCCGGCCTCGGCTCACCGCCTGCCACGCCGCCACCAACTCCGCGACCGTGGTGAACCGTTCACATGGGTCGAACCGCACGGCCCGTTCGACGACCGCCAGTTGCTCCGCCGTGCCACGCCAGGCGCACTCCTCGTCGCCCGCGTCCAGCAGCAGTCGGACGGCGCGCCCCAGGGCGTGGACCGTCGTGCGGGTGTCGATGCGGGAGCCGCGCCGCAACTCCTCCGGGGCCATGAAACGGCGCGAGCCCGGCAGCCGGTCGGCCTCCAGGGTGAACGGGCCCGGGCGGTACTCGTCGAGGTCGATCAGACGGAGCGCGCCGGTCTCGAAGTCGTACAGGAACGCCCCGTCGTAGAGGTCCACGGCGACGAAGCCGGCGGCCTCCACCGCCAGGTGGGCGTCGAGGAGGCGGTCGACGGCGTGCAGGACCGTCGCGACGGGCTGGGCGCGGAAGCGGGCCAGGGGATGGTCCGGGTGGGCGCGGCCGCCCCGGTGGCGGAGGGTGGGGTGGTAGAGGACCTCGCCGCAGTGCCAGGGCATCACCACGGCCGGACCGCCGGAGCCGACCCGGAAGCGGTGCAGCTGGGGGACGATCACCGGGTGGCGTACCGCGCGATGGAAGGCCCAGGCCCGGTCGAGCGAGTGCCGGGCCGCGGACGTCGTCGCCTCCTTCACGAACCAGCGCTCGCCGTCCGCCAGCCGGACCCCGTACGACACGCAGCCCGAGTCCTGGTCGCGGAAGGCGCGGAACACCTCCCCCACCGCCCGCAGGTACGGCTCGGTCCGGGCGGTCTCGGTGACAGCCAGGAGTGGATGGCCGGTCACGACGACGAGCGGGACACCAGTTCCGTGGCCAGGACCATCTGCCGGCGGTCCAGGCCCCGGGACGCGAGCGGGCGGCGGTCGGCGACCTCGGTGAGCAGGAGGTCTATCATCCGGCGGCCCATCTCCTCGATGGGCTGGCGGACGCTGGTCAGGGGCGGCTCCATGTGGCGGGCGATGGCGGAGTCGTCGTAGCCGACGAGCGCCACGTCCTCCGGGATGCGGCGGCCCGCCTCGCGCAGCGCCCGGCGGGCGCCGGCCGCGGTGACGTCGGAGGCGGCGAAGACCGCGTCGATGTCGGGGTGGCGCTCCAGCAGGACCTCCATGGCCCGGTGGCCGCCCTCCTCCGTGAAGTCCCCCGCCTCGATCAGCCCCTCGTCCACCCCGAGGCCGGCGTCGCTCATGGCCTCGCGGTAGCCGTCGACACGGCGCTGGGCACCGTAGACGTCGAGGCGGCCGGTGATGTGGGCCACCCGGCTGCGGCCCCGGGACAGCAGGTGCTCGACGGCCTGGCGGGCACCGCCGTAGTTGTCCGAGTCGACCGAGGGCAGGGTCTCCGCCGCCGAGCGCGGGCCGCTGATCACCGCCGGGATCTCCAGCTGGGCCAGCAGGTCGGGCAGGGGGTCGTCGGCGTGCACCGAGACCAGCAGGACGCCGTCCACGCGGTGGGCCGCCAGGTACTGGGCGAGCCGGGCGCGTTCACGGTCGCTGCCGGCGAAGATCAGCAGCAGCTGCATCTCCGTGTCGGACAGCGCCGCCCCGACACCTTTCAGCATGTCCGAGAAGTACGGCTCCGCGAAGAACCGGGTCTCCGGCTCGGGCACGACCAGCGCGATCGCGTCCGTACGGTTGGCGGCCAGGGCACGGGCAGCGGTGTTGGGGACGTAACCGAGCTCCGCGACCGCCGCCTCGACGGCAGCGCGCGTCGCGTCGCTGACCCGGGGCGAGCCGTTGATCACCCGCGAGACGGTGCCGCGGCCGACACCGGCGCGCGCCGCCACCTCTTCGAGGGTGGGCCGGCCACCACTTCGGCCCCGCGCTCCGTGGGTTGCCATGGGCTCCGCCTTCCCGTTCACACCCGCACTCTGCGACTGGCCTGGAATTTAACAGGCCCGCCCGCCGTGACGACCTTCGCCGAGGGCTCGCCGCCCCGGCCTTCCGCTTCTGCCGGACGAGCCGTGCGACCGGTGGCCGACTGGCTCGATTCAACCGGCCCGGCTCCCAACCGATGCCGCTCAGGGTCCAGTTAACGGGCCGATAACTGAACGCATCTCTCCCTGTCCGGTCCCTTGACACCCCCGCCGCGACCGGGGACTCTTCAACACATCACTGGTGGGAGCGCTCCCACGGTACCTGACACATACACAACCCGCACGTTCCCCGCCCGAGCCTTAAGCGCGTAAAACGGTCCGACACAGCAGTTGGCCGGGGGGTCGGCACGTCAGGGCAACAGGAGGACGACATGCGAGCACGCATCCGAACCGCCCGCAAGGCGATGGTCGTCGCGGCCGTCGCATCGCTGGGCGCCGGGCTGCTGGCCGGCTGTGCCGACGACGGCAAGGACGACGGCTCCGGTTCCTCGTCGGACGGCGACGGCGGCGGCAAGACCACGATCTCGGTGGGCCTCTTCGGCACCATGGGCTTCAAGGAAGCCGGTCTCTACGCCGAGTACGAGAAGCTCAACCCGAAGATCAAGATCGAGCAGAACGTCGTCGAGCGCAACGAGAACTACTACCCGGCGCTGCTGAACCACCTGACCACCAACAGCGGCCTGCTGGACGTCCAGGCCGTCGAAGTCGCCAACATCGCCGAGGTGACGGCCACCCAGGCCGACAAGCTCGAGGACATGTCCAAGGTGTCGGGCGTGGACAAGAGCAAGTGGCTGCCCTGGAAGTGGCAGCAGGCCACCACCAAGGACGGCAAGACGATCGGCCTCGGCACCGACGTCGGCCCGATGGCGATCTGCTACCGCACGGACCTCTTCAAGCAGGCCGGTCTGCCCACCGACCCGGCCGAGGTCGGCAAGCTGTGGTCCGGCGACTGGGCCAAGCTCGTCCAGGTGGGCGAGCGTTACAAGGCGAAGGCCCCCAAGGGCACCTTCTTCATGGACTCCCCCGGCGGCCTGATCAACGCGATTCTCGGCAGCGAGAAGGAGAAGTTCTACGACTCCTCCGGCGAGGTCATCTACAAGACGAACCCGGCCGTCAAGGCTGCCTTCGACCTGACCGCGGAGGCCGCCGAGAAGGGCCTCGTCCAGTCGCAGACCCAGTTCCAGCCGTCTTGGAACTCCACGATCGCCAACAACAAGTTCGCCGCGATCGCCTGCCCGCCGTGGATGCTGGGCACGATCAAGGGCAACGCCAAGCCCGACGCCGCCGGCAAGTGGGCCGTGGCCGTCGCGCCCAAGGGCGGCAACTGGGGCGGCACCTTCCTCACCGTGCCGAAGAGCGGCAAGCACGTGAAGGAGGCCCAGAAGTTCGTGACCTGGCTGACCGCGCCGGAGCAGCAGGCGAAGCTGTTCAAGGTGCAGGCCAGCTTCCCGAGCGCCCCGTCCGCCTACACCATGCCCGAAGTGACGGGCGCGACGAACGAGATGACCGGTGACCAGAAGATCGGTCCGATCTTCGCCGAGGCCGCCAAGGCCGCCCCGGTCCAGGTGATCGGCCCGAAGGACCAGATCATCATGCAGGGCCTGTCGGACAACGGCGTGATCCTGGTGACGAAGGGCAAGTCGGCCAAGGACGCCTGGGAGTCCGCGATCAAGACCATCGACAACAAGCTGGACCAGTGACCCGTATGGCCACCCGCAACGACACAGCCGCGCCCCCCATGGAGGGGGGCGCGGCCCCGGGCCGCCCGCCCGAGGACGCCGCCGTGGAGAAGGAGCGGCGGCGCCGGGACCGGCTGTCCCGGCGCTGGCAGCGGGACATCCGCTGGAGCCCGTACGCGTTCGTGTCCCCGTTCTTCCTGCTGTTCATCGCGTTCGGCCTGTTTCCGCTGATCTACACGGGCTGGGCCTCGCTGCACCAGGTGGAGCTGACCGCGCCGACCGACATGAACTGGGTCGGGCTGCGCAACTACACCCGGATCTTCGACGACGACTTCTTCTGGAACGCGGCGAAGAACACCCTGACCATCGGCATCATCTCCACCGTTCCGCAGTTGCTGATGGCGATGGGCATCGCCCACATCCTCAACTACAAGCTGCGCGCCTCGACGTTCTTCCGGGTCGCGATGCTCGCGCCGTACGCGACGTCGATCGCCGCCGCCTCGCTGGTGTTCGTGCTGCTCTTCGGCCGCGACTACGGCATGATCAACTGGGCCCTCGACGCGGTCGGCATCAACCCGGTCGACTGGCAGAACGACAAGTGGCCCTCGCAGATCGCCGTCTCGTCGATCATCATCTGGCGCTGGACCGGCTACAACGCGCTGATCTACCTGGCCGCGATGCAGGCCATCCCGCACGACCTGTACGAGTCGGCGGCCCTGGACGGGGCCAACCGCTGGCAGCAGTTCATCCATGTGACGCTGCCCGCGCTGCGCCCGACGATCCTGTTCACCTGTGTCGTCTCGACGATCGGGGCGAGCCAGGTCTTCGGCGAGCCGCTGCTGTTCGACGCCAACAAGGGCACGTCCGGTGGCGCGGAGCACCAGTTCCAGACGCTCGGTCTGTATCTGTACGAGCAGGGCTGGGTGGCCCAGCACCTGGGCCGTGCCTCGGCGATCGCCTGGACGATGTTCCTGATCCTGATCGTCATCGCCATCGTCAACTACGTCCTCTCGCGCCGGCTGCGCGCCAGTAGTTAAGGAGTGTGGCCGTGACGACGACTGTGACGCCCCCGGACACCAAGCCCGTCGAGACGCCCAAGCGCCCCCGGCTGCCGAAGTCCGCGCGGGCCGGCGGGCAGCTGCACGGCGGTCCGATCGCGTACGCGATCCTGATCGTGTTCACGCTGGTTTCGCTGTTCCCGCTGGTGTGGACGGCGATCGCCGCCTCGCGTGACAACCAGCGGCTGGCGCAGACGCCGCCGCCCTTCTGGTTCGGTTCGGGCCTGTTCGACAAGCTGGAGATCGCCTGGAAGGACGCCAACCTGGGTGAGGCGTTCTTCAACACCACGATCGTGGCGGGCACGTCGGCACTGACCATCGTCTTCCTGTCGACGATCGCCGGTTTCGCCTTCGCCAAGCTGCGGTTCAGGGGCCGCGGCGCGCTGATGCTGATCGTGATCGGCACGATGATGGTGCCGCCGCAGCTGAGTGTGATCCCGCTGTACATGATGGTCGCCAAGCTCGACTGGACGGACCAGCTGCAGGCGGTGATCCTGCCGTCGCTGGTGAGCGCGTTCGGTGTGTTCTTCATGCGGCAGTACCTGATCCAGGCGCTGCCGGACGAGATCATCGAGGCGGCCCGGGTGGACGGCGCGAGCAGCTGGCGTGTGGTGTGGCACGTGGTGTTCCCGGCGGCGCGGCCGGCGATGGCCGTGCTCGGGATGCTGACGTTCGTGCAGACCTGGAACGACTTCATGTGGCCCTTCCTGGTGCTGACCCAGATGGGCAACCCGACCGTGCAGGTCGCGGTCGCGGGTCTGGGCCGCGGCTACACCCCCGACCAGTCCCTGATCATGGCGGGCGCGCTGCTGGGCACGCTGCCGTTGCTGCTGGTCTTCGCGATCTTCGGCAAGCAGATCGTGGGCGGCATCATGCAGGGCGCCGTCAAGGGCTGAGTCCTGCTTCCCCCCGGGGGGCCGAGCCATTGCCGCCTCGGCCCCTTTCCCCCCATCCGCCCGTCGGTCCACACGACCCCTTTTGGGAGCGCTTCCATGCCTGACTCCGAGAACCCGGCCACCCCGGTGACCTTCCCGCCCGCCTTCCTGTGGGGCGCGGCGACGTCCGCGTACCAGATCGAGGGTGCGGTGCGGGAGGACGGCCGGACGCCGTCGATCTGGGACACCTTCAGCCACACGCCGGGCAAGACCGCCGGCGGCGACCACGGTGACATCGCTGTCGACCACTACCACCGCTACCGCGACGACGTGGCGCTGATGGCGGAGCTGGGCCTGGGCGCCTACCGCTTCTCCATGTCGTGGTCGCGGGTGCAGCCGACCGGCCGGGGCCCTGCCGTGCAGAAGGGTCTGGACTTCTACCGGCGGCTGGTGGACGAGCTGCTGGCCAAGAACATCAAGCCGGCCATCACGCTCTACCACTGGGATCTGCCGCAGGAACTGGAGGACGCGGGCGGCTGGCCGGAGCGCGACACGGCGTACCGGTTCGCGGAGTACGCGCAGATCGCCGGCGAGGCACTGGGCGACCGGGTGGAGCAGTGGATCACGATCAACGAGCCGTGGTGCAGCGCGTTCCTGGGCTACGCCTCCGGGGTGCACGCCCCGGGCCGTACGGACCCGGCGGCCTCGCTGCGTGCCGCGCACCATCTGAATCTGGCGCACGGACTGGGCGCGTCCGCGCTGCGCTCGGTGATGCCGGCTCGCAACACGGTCGCGGTGAGTCTCAACTCCTCGGTGGTCAGGCCGCTTTCGCAGGACCCGGCGGATCTGGACGCGGTCCGCAGGATCGACGACCTGGCCAACGGCGTGTTCCACGGACCGATGCTGCACGGCGCCTACCCGGAGTCGCTGTACGTGGCGACGGCGGGCCTGACGGACTGGGACCACGTCCTGGACGGCGACCTGGAGCTGATCAACCAGCCGCTGGACGCGCTGGGCCTCAACTACTACACGCCCGCGCTGGTCTCGGCGGCGGACGTGTCGGCGAAGGCCCCCCGTGCCGACGGTCACGGGGCGAGCGACCACTCGCCGTGGCCGGCCGCGGACGACGTCGCCTTCCACCAGACGCCGGGCGACCGCACGGAGATGGGCTGGACGATCGATCCGACCGGCCTGCACGAGCTGATCATGCGCTACACCCGGGAGGCGCCGGGCCTGCCGCTGTACATCACGGAGAACGGCGCGGCCTACGACGACAAGATCGACTCGGACGGCCGGGTGCACGACCCGGAGCGGGTCGCCTACCTGCACGGCCATCTCTCGGCGGTCCGCCGCGCGATCGCCGACGGCGCGGACGTCCGGGGCTACTACCTGTGGTCCCTGATGGACAACTTCGAGTGGGCGTACGGCTACGGCAAGCGCTTCGGCGCGGTGTACGTGGACTACGCGACGCTGGAACGCACGCCGAAGACGAGCGCCCGGTGGTACGGGCGGGCGGCACGGACGGGAACGCTGCCGGAGGTCGAGGCGGTCTGACCGACGGGGGGCGGGGCGCGGCACGATGAGGGGAGTGCCGCGCCCCGGCCGTGCCTCAGCGGTGGATGCTGAAGCGGTGGCGTACGGGCGTTCCCTTTGCGAGGGGCGTCAGCCCTTGTTGGCGCCCAGGGTCAGGCCGCTGACGAACTGGCGCTGGAGCGCGAAGTACACGATCAGGGTCGGGATCGCGGTGAGCAGGGCGCCCGCGGCGACCAGGTTGGGGTCGGTGAAGTACTGGCCGGAGAGGTTGTTCAGCGCCGAGGTGATCGGCATGTTCTCGCCGGTGGAGATCAGGACGATGGCCCAGAAGAAGTCGTTGTAGATCCAGATGGAGAGCAGGGTGGCGAGGGCGGCCATCGCGGGCTTGCACAGCGGCAGCACGATCTGCCAGTACAGCCGCCAGACGGAGGCGCCGTCGACCAGGGCGGCCTCGGTGAGCTCGTGCGGAAGCGAGCGCATGTAGTTGCTCAGCACGAACGCGCAGAAGCCGGACTGGAACGCCACGTGGATCAGTACCAGGCCGAGCGCGGAGTCGTACAGCTTGCCGCTCATGGTGATGCCGGGCAGGTCGATCAGCAGGTACAGCCGGTACAGCGGCGTGATGATGACCTGCTGGGGCAGCAGGTTGCCGGCGGTGAACACCAGCAGCAGGAACAGGTTGACCCGGAAGTCGAAGCGGCTGACGTAGAAGGCGACCATCGACGACAGCAGCAGCGTCAGCAGCACGGCCGGGACCGCGATCAGCAGCGTGTTGCCGAAGTAGTGCAGCATGTCCGACTGCTGGAAGGCGTTGGTGAAGTTGTCGAGGGTGAGCTTGTCGGGCCAGGAGACATAGCCCTTGGTGCTGGTCTCCGCGTACGGCCGCATCGCCGCGAGCAGGGCCCACAGCAGGGGCGCGAGCCAGGCCAGCGCCGTGACGACGAGGAAGGTGTGCAGCAGGATCCGGGCGGGGCGGATCGGGGTGCGCTGCTTGACCGGTGCGCTCAGGGTGCTCATGCGCGCCGCTCCTTCCGGAAGGTCGCGATCAGGTAGGGGATGATCACCGCGAGCGAGATCACCAGCAGGACGACGGCGATCGCGGAGCCGTATCCGATGCGGCTGGACTCTCCGATGATGTTGTTGGTCACCAGGATCGACAGCAGCTCGGTGCCCTGGGCGCCCTTGTTGAAGACGAAGACCAGGTCGAAGGCGCGCAGCGCCTCGATGATCGTGACGACCAGGACGACGGTGTTGGTCGGGCGCAGGGTCGGGAAGATGACGTTCTTGAACGTCTGCCACTCACTGGCGCCGTCCAGGGCGGAGGCCTCCCGCAGGGCCGGGTCGACGCTCTTCAGGCCGGCCAGGTAGAGGATCATCATGTAGCCGGCGTGCCGCCAGGACGCGGCGACGAGGATCGCCCAGAGGTTGAGGTCCGGGTCGCCGATCCAGTCGATGTAGTGGCCTGGCTTGTTGGCGCCGATGATGCTGTTGATCAGGCCCGTGTCCGGGTTGTAGATCAGCTGCCAGACGAAGCCGATGACGGCCAGCGACATCACGACCGGCAGGAAGAACGCGGTCTGGTAGACGCGGCTGAAGCGGATCTTCTTGTCCAGCTGCACGGCGAGGAACAGGCCGAAGGGCGTGGGCAGCAGGATGAGCACCACGAACCAGATGATGTTGTGCTCGACGGCCGGCCAGAACTGCGGGTTGCTGGTGAACAGCTCCTTGAAGTTCTGCAGGCCGACCCACTTGATGGAGCCGAAGCCGATGCCGTCCCAGGTGGTGAAGGCCAGCGCGATCGAGGCGAGGGCCGTCAGCCACACCAGGGCGACGTGCAGGACCGTGGGCACACCGGCCATCAGGCCGAGCGTGAGGCGGTCGCGGCGGGTGAGCAGACGCCGGTGTCCGTGGGGCGTCTTGGCGGGCGGGGACGTGGGGGCGGGCCCCGGAGCCGGCGGGGCGGCCGGCTCCGGAGCCTTCGCGGGGGTGGCAGTCATGTCTTGATCCGAGTCGTCGAGTCTCCGTTCGATCAGGAGGAGGCGAAGATCGTCTTCTTCTGGCGTTCGATCGACGAGAGGATGCTGTCGACGTTCTTGGGGTTGCGGATGAAGTTCTGCAGCGCCGGCTGCATCACCGTGGACGTGAAGTCCGGGCGGGAGTCGCGGTCCATGAACTGGGTGAGGCTCTTCGCGCCGGAGATCATCTCGAAGCTCTTCTTCTGCAGCGCGGTGTAGGAGGAGGTGTCGGCCTTGGTGGAGGCGGCCACCACGCTGGAGTCGGCCTTGAGGTAGATCTGCTCGGCCTCGGGCGTGCCCAGGTACTCCAGGAGCTTGGCGGCCCCGTCGCGGTTCTTCGGGGCCTTGGAGAGCATGAAGCCGTCGGTGGGCGCCTCGACGGTGTCCTGCCCGAACTGCGGGTCGATCTCCGGGAAGGCGAAGAAGTCCAGGTCGTCGAGGTCGGCCTTGTTGGTGAACTGCTGGCCCACGAAGGTGCCCAGCAGGTACATGCCGGCCTTCTTGGCCACCAGCGTCTGCGCCGCGTCCTGCCAGGTGCGGCCGACCGCGCCCTCCTGGTGGTAGGGCAGGAGCTCCGTCCAGTGGTCGAAGACCTTACGCACCTTGGGGTCGGTCCAGGAGGCCTTGCCGGCCATCAGCTCGACGTGGAAGTCGTAGCCGTTGGTGCGGAAGTTGATCTGGTCGAAGGTGCCCATCGCGGGCCAGGCGTCCTTGTCGCCGAAGGCGATCGGGACCAGCCCGTCCTTCTTCATCCGCTTGCACAGGGCGACGAAGTCGTCCCAGGTGGTGGGCACCTTGTAGCCGTGCTGCGCGAACACGCTCTTGCGGTAGAAGACCGCCCAGGGGTACGTGTACAGCGGCACGAAGTAGTACTTGCCGTCATCGCCCTTGCTGAGCTTCTGCATCGCCGCGGGGAAGTTGCCGCCGATCTTCTGCCACACGTCGTCGATCGGGGACGCGAGCTTCTTCGACGCGAAGAACTGCATGCGGTAGCCGGCGAACCAGGTGAACACGTCGTCGGGCGTGCCCTGCAGGTAGGAGTTGATCTGCTCCTGGAACGTGTTGTGGTCCTTGGTGTTCACGTCGACCTTGATGCCGGACTTCTTGGTGAAGGCGGCGTAGATCTCGGCGAACGCCTTCTTCGGCACGGCGTCGGACGAGTTGGAGCCGAGACTGACCGTCTTCGGGTCGGCGGCCGAGCCGCTGCCGCCGCAGGCGCTCAGCAGGGGTATCCCGGCGCCGAGCAGGGCCGCGCCGCCCATTCCGCGCAGCAGGGTGCGGCGGCTGGGAGCGGAGAGGGAGAGACCGGAGGGAGAGAGGTCGTGCATGAACTGCTCCTGAAGGCAGGGTTCGGCCATGAGGGTGTGGCGTGAAATCCAGTCGCAATCGACCAGAAACCAACTTGACCGAACACGGTGGCGCAATGACAGCCGTATGTCCGGTATCTCGTCAAGAGCCGTTGCCTCCATTTGTCGAAACGTGACCGTCCCGTGAAGACGCGGTGCCGGGAGTGCTCAGCGGGACCGGGAGCGGTTGTACACGGCAGCGAACCTGCCGGGGCGGCGCCGCCGCATCTGCCGGTGCCCGCCGCCGGCCGGGGCGCGGCCGGCCGGCTGGATCCAGATCCGCACCTCGGCCCCGCCGAGCACCGAGGAGCCGATCCGTACGTCCCCGCCGGTGGACTCCGCGAGCCGGCGCACGATGTCCAGGCCGAGCCCCGTCGAGCCGTCGCTCCCCGAGCCACGGCCCCGCGCCATCGCCGTCTCGGGGTCGGGTATGCCCGGGCCCGCGTCGGAGACGAGGACGATCACCGCGTCCTCGCCGTTGTGCACGTCGACCGCGAAGGCGGTGCCCTCCGCGGTGTGCCGGAAGACGTTCCCGAGCAGCGCGTCGAGCGCGGCGGCCAGGTCGGCGCGGGCCACGGGTATGCGCACCGGCCGGTCGGCCCCGGCCACCCGCCACTTACGGCCCTCGTCCTCCGCGAGCGCCGACCAGAACGCCATCCGCTCCCGGACCACCTCGGCGGCGTCGCATCCCGCGCCCGGACCGGCCGCGACCGTCTGCGGCTTGGCCTCCCGGGCCGTCCGGATGATGGTGTCGACCTCGCGCTCCAGCTGCTCGACCGCGGTCCGGGTCTGGTCGGCGGCCGGTCCCTCGCCGAGCGAGGCGGTGTTGAGCCGCAGCACGGTCAGGGGCGTGCGCAGCCGGTGGGACAGGTCGGCCGCCAGCTCCCGCTCGTTCGCCAGGAGCTGGACGACCTGGTCGGCCATCGAGTTGAACGCGACCGCCGCGAGCCGCAGCTCGCTCGGGCCCTCCTCGGGCACGCGGGCGCCGAGCCGGCCTTCTCCCAGGTCGTGCGCCCCCTCGACCAGGCGCTGCGCGGGCCGGACCATGCGCACGCCCAGCCGGTCGGCGACCGCGACCGAGCCGAGGATCAGCGCCACCCCGACCGCGGCGAGCACGGCCCAGGCCGTGCCCACGCCGTTGGTGACGTCGGACTCCGGCACGTACACCTCGACGACCGCGATCTTGCCGGTGCTGAGCGCGACGGGCTGGAGCAGCGTCGAGCCGCCGGGGACGCCGGTGGTGGAGGCTCGGCCCAGCTCGCGCACGGCCGCGATGTCCTCGTCGGCGGCGCGTCGCCGCCCCAGTTCGAGGGCCGCCTTGCCGTCGCCCGCCGGGAGGTGCACGGCCATCCCGGCGTCGGAACCGGCGGCGGCGACGACCCGTTCGAGCTGGTCACGGTCGGTGGTGATGGACAGGGCCGGGGCGACGGCGGCGGCCTCCCGCTCGGCGTTGGAGAACGCGCGGTCGCGGGCCATCTCGCGGATGACGAGTCCGAGCGGCACCGCGAAGGCGACCACGACCATGGTCGTCACGGCCAGCGACACCTTGACCAGGGCCCACCTCATCGCGGCGCCCCGGGTGGTTCGAGCTTCACTCCGACGCCCCGAAGGGTGTGCAGATAGCGCGGGTTGGCCGCCGTCTCGCCCAACTTCCTGCGCAGCCAGGACAGGTGGACGTCGATGGTCTGGTCGTCGCCGTAGGACTGCTGCCACACCTCGGCGAGCAGTTCCCTGCGGGGGACGACGACGCCGGGCCGGCGGGCCAGGAAGGCGAGCAGGTCGAACTCGCGGCGGGTGAGGTCGAGTCGCGCACCGTCCAGCTCGGCCTGGCGGCGCAGCGGGTCGACGGTCAGGCCGCCGACCCGGATCGCGGGGGACGGCTCCCCTTCCGCGGCGCCGGAGCGGGCACGGCGCAGCACGGCCGCCATGCGGGCCGAGAGGTGCTCGACCGAGAAGGGCTTGGTCAGGTAGTCGTCCGCCCCGGCGTTGAGCAGCCGGACGATCTCCGTCTCGTCGTCCCGGGCGGTGGCGACGATCACCGGTACGTCCGTGATCCCGCGCAGCATCTTCAGGGCCTCGGAACCGTCGAGGTCGGGCAGTCCGAGGTCCAGGATCACCACGTCGAAGCGGACGTGGGCGACCTCGCGCAGCGCCTCCAGTGCCGTCCCGACACTGCGCACGGTGTGCGAGGCGTCGGTCAGGTGCCGGATCAGCGCCGAGCGTACGAACTGGTCGTCCTCGACCACGAGCACACTTGCCATGCGCCGCACCGTACGCCATCTCGAACAGCCGGGTGCGGGGCTGTGGACAACTCCCCGGCTGGGGACAACGGGCCTCCGCAGGGCGCCGTTTGCGGGCCACACGTGGGGCGCGTGAGGCAGTATGGCCCGCGATGCGCAGAGGACTCGTACACGTGCTGGCCTGGCTGCTCGCCACGGGCGCGGCGGTCACGCTGTCGTGGTGGGGTGTCCACACGGTGATGGCGGGCACGGCCTACGACCCGCCGCGCGCCCTGCCCATCAAGGCCGCCGACGCGTCGTCCACGCGGGAGCCGAAGGCGTCGGCCACGCCGCCGGAGCGGACGCCCGCACCCGAGCGACGGCGGTCGAGCACGCCTCCCGCGGCCGCCGGCCCGAGCCCCTCCCCCACGCCGTCGGCCGGCACCGCCGCCCCCGCCGCCGCCTCCGGCCGGGTCAGGAGCTACGACACCGACGGCGGCCGGGCGGTCTTCGACCTCGGGAGGACGTCCGCCTCGCTGGTCTCGGCGACGCCCGGGGCGGGCTGGTCGATGCAGGTGTGGAAGACGGAGTCGTGGATCCGCGTGGAGTTCTCCTCGGGCGCGGACCGGGTGTCGGTGTTCTGCACCTGGCACGACGGGCCGCCGCGGGTGGAGATCGGGACCTACTGAGTCGGTACCCGATGACCGTCGCAGCCGGTCATCGGGTCTGCCGCGCGCCGAAGCCGGTCATCCGAACACCGACGGGGGCGGCGCCGGTGACGCCACCGCCGCGAGGTCCGTGACGGGCGCGGCCCCACCGGTGAAGTCGGTGAGGGTCCTGCCGTGTTCGACCCGGGCGGGCTGCGGGTCGGAGGCGGCGAGGCGGGTCAGCTCGGCGACGGGCAGCGGGTGGTCGGAGGCGACCAGGACGGCGTTGCCGAAGCGCTTGCCGCGCAGCACCGCCGGTTCCGCGACCAGCGCGAGCTGCTCGAAGCGGGCGGCGGCGGTGGCGATCTGGCCGCGCAGGTGGGCGAGCGGCGGTCCGTCGGCGAGGTTGGCGGCGTAGACACCGCCGGGCCTGAGCGCCCTGCGCACGTCGTCGAGGAACTCGGTCGAGGTCAGGTGGGCCGGTGTCCGGGCCCCGCTGAACACGTCGGTGATGACGAGGTCGGCCCAGCCGTCCGGCACCTTGGCGAGGCCCGCGCGGGCGTCGGCGGAGCGCACCCGTATGCGCGCGTTCGGGTCCAAGGGCAGCTCGCGGCGGACCAGTTGGACGAGGGGGCCGTCGCGTTCGACGACCTGCTGGGTGGAACGTGGCCGGGTGGCGGCGACGTAGCGGGCGAGGGTGAGGGCGCCGCCGCCGAGGTGCACGGCGTGCAGGGGCCGTCCGGGCGGGGCGACCAGGTCGATCACATGGCCGAGGCGGCGCTGGTACTCGAAGGACAGGTACGCCGGGTCGTCCAGGTCGACGTGCGACTGCGGGGCCCCGTCGATCACCAGCGTCCACGCCCGGGCCCGCTCGCGGTCCGGGATGAGCTCGGCGAGCCCGCCGTCGACGCTCTCGACGACGGCCTCCGCACCGGCCTGCCTGCGCCGGCCGCCCTTGGACTTTCCCATGGGGTCATTATCGGGGTGAGCTGTAGGGGGGCGTACGGTCCGGCGGGGCTGCTGAGCGGGGGTACGATCCACCGCCCGGGGCCGAAGGGGCCTCAACGGCAGCCGTCCGCCGCCCGGGACCGAGGTGCCTCAACGGCAGCCGTCCGCCGCCCGGGACCGAGGTGCCTCAACGGCAGCTGTCCGCCGCCCTGATCATCCGGGCGGCCTCCCCCAGGGCTTCGCGCAGCACCGCGGGGTCGGTCGCGAGGTCCGCCTCGCCGGGCGGCAGCAGCCAGTCCGAGCCCTCGACGGGAGACTCGGGCGCCAGGGCCGGTCCGCGTCCGCCGGTCCTGGTGCAGGTGCTCCCCGGCACGTCCCACGCGGCGGCCGTCCCCGGCGGCACGAGGAAGCCCAGGGTGTCACCGCCGTCGTCGTGCAGGACGGGGCCCACCGCGTCCGCCGGTCCCCGGCGCAGGATGTCGACCGCCTCCAGCCCCTGCCGGGCCGGCACCGTCACCACATCGCAGCCGGCCGCCGGTGTACCCGGCGGCGTACGAGGATCGCTGATCCGGCTGGTCTCCATCCGGCCTCCACCACGAAAACCCCTGCTTGGACGAGCGGTCGGGAGTCGGGGGCCTCCCGGTCCGCGAGGTTCAACGCGGCGGGGCGTCAACGGCTACGGCGGAAGTCAGCCGCAAAGGATGGCACTTCATGGCAGATCACGGATGAGATATCCGGTTTGTAGCTAAACCCAGCGTGGCGACTCCATCACAGCAGGTACGTTCTTGCTCGCCGGACACGGGGCAGACCGTGCGGACAACTCACCACAAGTCGCCCCGCATCCGGCATGGTTCGACGGTTCGCACGGGAGGACCCGGCCATGGCGTCGTCAACGGTGACCTCATCTCAACCCAACCGGCCGCCACGGCCGAATCTCGCCTTCCGGCGGCTGCGCGGACAGCGCTCGCCGGCCGAGTTCGCCGCGGCGATCCGCCGGGCCGGGCTCGAGATCGGCGAGCAGGTCAGCTGTGACGCGCGGTACATCGGCCGGGTCGAGGCGGGCGAGATCCGCTGCCCCAACTACGCGTACGAACGGGTGTTCCTGCACATGTTCCCAGGCCGCACACTCACCGACCTCGGGTTCGCGCCCCGCTCGTCGGTACGCGGACGCCGGGCGCGCGACACCGAGGACGCGCCTCTGCCGCACACCACGAACCGGGCGAACGCCACGAGTGAGACCAGCAGGGCGTGCGAACCGTATGCAACGCGGAACCCGTACGACCCGTACCACCCGCACGACACCTACGAGGAGAGCGACGTGCTACGTCGCGCGTTCATGACCGGCGGAGGCGCCACGGTGGCCGCCGCCTCACTGGGGCCTGTCGGCCTCGCCCGCGAGGCCGCGGCGGCACAGCGCCCGGTGCACCGCCCAGCGCCCCGCCCCGTGCACCGCGCCGGGGCGAGCGAGGCGGGTGCCCTGGAAGAAGCCGTCCGCCGGATCCGGCTGCTCGACGACCGGCACGGGGCCGACGGCCTCTACCGTCGCGCCGCCGCCCCGCTGCGTGCCGCCTACGCCCTCCTGGACGCCGGCGCGACCCGGCAGACCACGGCGGACCGGCTGTACTCGGGCGCCGGTGAACTGGCCATCTCCGTGGGCTGGCTGGCCCACGACTCGGGGCGCTTCGACGACGCCCGCTCGCACTACGCGGAGGCCCTGGCGACCGCCCGGATGACCGGGGATCCCGGACTGGAGGCGCACGCCTTCTGCAATACGGCGTTCCTCGCACGCGACGCCGGCCGGCCGCGCGAGGCGGTCCGGGCGGCCCAGGCCGCGCAGCGCGTCGCCCGGCCCGTGGGCTCGGCCCGGTTGATGTCGCTGCTCGCGCTGCGCGAGGCGGGTGGCTGGGCCGGACTCGCCGACCGCGTCGGCTGCGAGCAGGCACTGGCCAGGGCGCAGGCCTTCTTCGAACGGGGCCCCTCGGACGCCGACCCGGAGTGGATGAGCTTCTACGGGGAGGCCGAACTGGAGGGCCTGGAGGCGCAGTGCTGGTCCACGCTGGGCGACTGGCCCCGGGCGGCCCGGCACGCGCGCCGGGCGGCCGAGCTGCAGGATCCCCACTTCACCCGGAACATCGCCCTGTACACGGCGGAGCTTGCCGACGACCTCGCGCGCGGCGGCCGGCCGGACGAGGCTGCGGTGGCGGGGATGCGGGTGCTGGATCTGCTGGAGGAGGTCCAGTCGTCCCGCGTCCAGACCATGCTGGCGGCGACGGCCCGGGTACTTCGGCCGCATCGTCGCGCCACCGGGGTGACGGCGTTCCTGGAGAGGCACGCCTCGGCGCCGCGCATGGCATGAGGGTCGGCCGCGCATGGCATGAGAACCGGCCGCGCATGGCCGGGGAGCCGACCGCGCGGGCCTGGGGGCCAGTCGCGCGTGACCTGGGGACCCGTCGCGCGTGACCTGGGGACCAGCCGCGCGTGACCTGGAAGCCGGCCGCGCATGGCATGAGAGCCGACGGCCGCGCGCAGGGCGTGAGAGCTACGCGAGGTGTCCCACGTCGTTCCAGCTCTCGATCGCCGGTTCCCCGTAGGCCCAGCCCAGCACCGACAGCGACGTCGGGTTCAGCCGTATCCGGGCCGCGAAGTCGATCGGGAGACCGAGCCATCGCGCCCCGATGGAGCGCAGGATGTGCCCGTGGGCGAAGACCAGGACGTCGCGGTCCTCGGAGCGGGCCCAGGAGACCACCTCGTCGGCCCGGGCCGTGACCTCGGTCAGCGACTCCCCGCCCGGCACACCGTCGCGCCAGATCAGCCATCCGGGCCGGACGGCCTGGATGTCCGCGGGGGTCATGCCCTCGTAGGCTCCGTAGTCCCACTCCAGCAACGCGTCCCAGGTGCGCGCGCGGTCGCCGAAACCGGCCAGTTCGCAGGTCTCACGCGCGCGTGCCAGCGGGCTGGTGCGCACCTCGACGCCGGCCAGGCCCTCGAACGGCGCCCGGTGCAGGCGCTCGCCGAGCAGCTTGGCGCCGCGCCGGCCCTCCTCCAGAAGCGGCACGTCCGTCCTGCCCGTGTGCTTGCCGGACAGGGACCACTCGGTCTGTCCGTGGCGGGCCAACAGGATGCGCGCGGCCATGGGGCACCTTTCCGGGAGAACAACGCAAGGGGAACTCCACCATCATCGCGCACGTCCGCCGGGGGCAACCCGGGGGGCGATCTCTGCGTCTTCGAAGGCCGGAGGCGCACCCCGGGGCGTGCGCCCACGCCGTACAGTGGCACGGCCGAACGGGTTACGCGTGATGACGAAGGGGGAGGACGATCGGATGCCGCACACCGAGACACCGGGCACCGAGGCGGCCCCCGCGCCCAGGCTGCGCTGGTGGACCGAGCTGCCGCTGATCCTTCTGGTGTACGCGTGCTACTCGGCCGGCCGGCTCCTCGCCCGCGGCGACGTCTCCGGCGCCGTCGACAACGGTCTGACGATCCTGCGCTTCGAGAAGGCGCTGTACCTCAACTTCGAGCACCCGCTGAACCGTCTCTTCACGCGCGAGGCCTGGATAGGGGTACCCGCCGACTTCTGGTACGCGTCGCTGCACTACCTGGTCACACCGGCCGTCCTGGTGTGGCTCTTCCGCTCCCGGGCCGTGCGCTATCGCGCCGCACGCACCTGGCTGATGACGTCCACCCTCATCGGTCTGATCGGCTTCACGCTGCTGCCGACCTGCCCGCCCCGGCTCCTCGACGCCGGCCACGGCTTCGTCGACACGATGGCCCAGTACAGCTCGTACGGCTGGTGGGGAGGCGCGGCGAGCGCACCGCGCGGCATGGGGAACATGACCAACCAGTACGCGGCGATGCCGAGTCTGCACGTGGGCTGGGCCCTGTGGTGCGGAGTGATGCTGTGGCGCTACGGCGGCACGCGCGCGACGAAGGCGGCCGCTGTCGCCTACCCCCTGATCACGACGATCGTGGTCATGGGCACCGCCAACCACTACTTCCTCGACGCGGTCGCGGGCGCGGCCGTCATGGGCGCCGGGCTGCTGCTGGCACCGCTGGTGATGCGCACCGCGGACCGAGTCAAGGCGCGGTTCACGCGGCCGCTGGCACCGGTCGCGACGACCTCTCCGACCCGCTCCCCCGCCGCTTCTCCCACCGGGTCCCCAGCCGCCTCTCCCGCCGCGTCTCCCATCGGCTCCCCAGCCGCCTCTCCCGCCGCAGGTTCCTCGATTGTCAGTGGCGGATGCCAGACTTCCGCGGGTGAGCGAATTCCACGGCAGCGCGAGTCGCGGCTCGGAGCGGGAGCCGAGCCGGGTGCCTCCCCCAAGGACGCGGGGGACGGCGCTCCGGCACCGGCTCGCTGAGCTGCGCGGCCCCGACGTACCCGCGAAGGCACTGGACGCGCGCGCTCTGGCGGCGCTGGCCGCCAACCCCGGTTGTGCGCGGCGCGCGATCCTCGACGGCGCCGGGGTGAACAAGGCGGCGCTGGCGAGTGCGCTGGGCTCGCCGTCGGCCTTCGGGCAGTCGCAGTTCGCGCTCACCAGAGGCAACGCCTTCGAGGCGAAGGTCAAGGCCGACGGCGGCGCGGAGCTGCTGCGACTGGTGCACGAGAAGCTCGACCGGTCCGCCGAGCCGCCCGTCGAGGCGCGCGTGCCCGACCTGACGGCGACCGGTCCCCGGGGGCGTACGGCCCGTACGGAGCTGGAGCTGCGGGAGGCCACCGCGCACCCCGGCGCCTGGACGCTGCTCGACCATCCGATGCTCGCGCTGGACGTGGCGGGCTCCCCGGCGTTCCTGGAGCCGGACGCGGTGGTGGTGCACCCGGACGGCAGCTGGACGGTCGTGGAGATCAAGTCCTTCCCGCTGCTGGACGGTTCGGCGGACCCGGCGAAGGTCGGTGCGGCGGCCCGCCAGGCGGCGGTGTACGTGCTGGCACTGGAGGAGCTCGCCGCGCGGCTCGGCGCGGAGCCGGAGGGAGGTACCGCGCGGCTCGGCGCGGAGCCGGAAGGAGACGCCGCACCGCTCGGCGCGGAGCCGGAAGGAGGCACCGCGCGGCTCGGCGCGGAGCCGGAAGGAGGCGCCGCGCGGCTCGGCGTGGAGCCGGAAGGAGGCGCCGCGCGGCTCGGCGCGGAGCCGGAGGGAGGTACCGCACCGCTCGGCGAGGAGGGGGACGCCCGAGCCGATGGGACGGGCGTGCCCGTGCCGCGGGTGCGGCACCGGGTCCTGCTGGTCTGTCCCCGGGACTTCTCCAATCTGCCGGCCGCGTCCGCCGTCGACATCCGCAAGCAGCGGGCGGTGACGGCCCGCCAGCTGGCCCGGCTGACCCGCATCGAGGACGTCGCCGACGCGCTGCCCGAAGGCACCTGCTTCTCGCCCGAGCTGCCCGCCGAGGCGCTGGCGGCGGCCGTGGAGTCGGTCCCGGCGACCTACGCGCCCGAGTGTCTGTCCGCGTGCGAGCTGGCCTTCCACTGCCGGACCCGCTCCCGCCAGGAGGGCGCGGTGACCTCGCTCGGGCGGCCGGTACGGGCGGAGCTGGGCGGCCTCACCACCGTCGAGGACGTCCTCGCGGCCGCGCGCGGCGAGGCGGGCGATCCCGACGACCCGGCCGTGGCGGCCCTGCGGCGCGCGGCCGCCCTGCGTGCCGAGGCCCTGGAGGCGGCGTGTCGCTGATCTCCACCCTGGCCCGGCTCGAAGCCGTCAGCACGGGCCGTGCCCAGCCGGCCGCCACCGTCCGGCACCGGCATCTCGGCGACCGCCCGCTGGTGTTCGTGCCGCTGACCACAGCCGGTGAGGCCGGTGCCCCGCTCGGCGCGCTGGTCGGCACCGACCGGGACGCTCCGCGTCTGCTGGCCGTCCCACAGCCCCGCGACCGCGACCTGAGGTTCGCGTTCCTGGCCGAACTGGCCGACGTCGTGCTGCCGTACGTCGACTCCTACGCCGACGCCGTGGAGGCCGCCGAGCGCACCGAGACCGACCCGGAGACCGGCAAGCGCGTCAAGGTCGAGGTCGATCTGTGCGCGGACGCGCCCCAGCTGATCGTGCCGAGCCGGGCGGGCATCGACCTGGTGCGGCTGCTCGGGCGCTCGATGCGGTTCCGGCGGACCGCGGAGCAGGACCCGGAGGCTCCCTATCCGGCGCCGCCGCGGGTGCCGCTGCTCGGGCGGTGGCTGACGCACTTCGGGGAGCGGGCCCGGGTGCCCGGCTCCTCTCTGCTGCTGGCGATGACCGACGTCCTGGGCCGGCACTGGGTGACCGGGCAGTCCACCCTGGAGGACCAGCATCTGGGGGCGCTGCTCGCCTGGATCGACCCGCCGCAGGGCGTCACCGGTGCCGAGGCCGCGCTGCGCGCCGAGCTGGAGCGGGACGCGCAGGGGCAGCTGACCTGCCCGCCGGCCGGTCCGGCCACGGACCCGGCGTTCGACAACAAGCTGCTCGCCCCGGCCATCGAGCGCTACGACCGGGCCCGTACCGCCCTCTCCGCCGCCGAGGACGGACTGGAGGCCGACGACCGGCTGGGTGCGCTGAGCGCCGCCGAGCGGGAGATCCGCGACCTGGTGCTCAGCCGCACCCGGCCCACCTGGGACGCGGTCTGGCGGGGCCTCGACCTGCTGCGGGAGCTGCCCGAAGGGGCGCGGGTCGAGGAGCGGTGGACCCGCGACCGCTGGTCGTTCACCGGCCACCGCGACCGCGTCCTGGCCGGTGAGCCCCCGCAGCCGCGCCGCGACGACGCGGTCACCGCGGCCAACAAGCTCGCCACCCGCGAGCGCGAACAGGCTCGCCTTGAGGCGCAGGAGGCCCTCGACGACCCGCTGGTGATGGCGGGCCGGCGGCTGTCCGGGGAGGCGTTCGCAGGTGAGGTCACCGACGTCGTGATGGCGTACAGCGAGGGCAAGCGGCCGAGCCCCCGCCCCCTGGTCACGGTGCGCACGGACGACCGGCCCTACCTCGGCGAGCGCACGAAGGTGTACCGGTCGCTGGGCGGGAAGCCGCAGTCGGCCGAGTTCGTCGCGGACGAGGAGGACGGCGCGCTCGTCGTCCTGCGGATCCTCGACAAGATGGGCCGCGGCAAGGAGCCCGAACCGGGATCGGTGCCGGAGAAGGGCGACCGGATCTGCTTCACGCTCTTCGAGCACGAGCAGCGGGGCGGTGCGAAGCTGCCCGACCCGGAGGAGACGCCGTGGACGCACGGCGGGCCGCCCGGCGAGGCGGCCCTGGAAGCGGCCGACCCGGTGACCGAGGAGGATGTGCTGTGACCACGGTGTTCGACCCCTCGGCCGCCGCGGCCCGGGCCACCGACGCGATCCTGCACGACACGCTGCACGGCACCGCGCGCGGTGTCGTCGTGGACTCCCCGCCGGGCGCGGGCAAGTCCACGCTGGTGGTCCGCGCGGCCCTGGAACTGGCCGAGGCCGGTCACCCGCTGATGGTGGTCGCGCAGACCAACGCCCAGGTCGACGACCTCGTCCTGCGGCTCGCCGAGAAGAACCCCGACCTGCCGGTGGGCCGGCTGCACAGCAGCGACTCGGACCCGTACGACAAGGCGCTCGACGATCTGCCGAGCGTGCGCACATCGGCCAAGGCGGGTGACCTGGCCGGGCAGGCCGTGGTGCTCTCGACGGCGGCGAAGTGGGCGCACGTCAAGGTGGACGAGCCGTGGCGGCACGCGATCGTCGACGAGGCGTACCAGATGCGCTCGGACGCGCTGCTCGCCGTGGCCGGGCTGTTCGAGCGGGCGCTGTTCGTGGGTGACCCGGGGCAGCTGGACCCGTTCGCGATCGTGGGCAGCGAGCAGTGGGCGGGCTTGGCGTACGACCCGTCGGCCTCGGCGGTGACGACCCTGCTCGCGCACAACCCGGACCTGCCCCAGCACCGGCTGCCGGTGTCCTGGCGGCTCCCGGCCTCCGCGGCGCCCCTGGTCTCGGACGCGTTCTACCCGTACACGCCGTTCCGCAGCGGCACCGGCCCCGGCGACCGGACCCTGGCCTTCGGTGTGCCGTCGGACGGCTCGGGTCCCGACCGGGTGATCGACGAGGCGGCCGAGTCGGGCTGGGGCCTGCTGGAGCTGCCCGCCCGGCACACGCCGCGCACGGACCCGGAGGCGGTCCGGGCGGTGGCCACGGTCGTACGGCGCCTGCTGGACCGGGCGGGCGCTGCGACCTCGGAGCGCTCCGCGGCCTCCTCCCCCCTCACCGCGGACCGGATCGCCGTCGGCACGGCCCACCGGGACCAGGCGGCCGCGATCCGCTCGGCCCTGGCCGACCAGGGCGTCCCCGATGTGGTCGTGGACACGGCGAACCGGCTGCAGGGCCGCGAGTACGACGTGACGGTGGTCCTCCACCCCCTCTCCGGCCGCCCCGACGCGACCGCCTTCCACCTGGAGACGGGCCGCCTCTGCGTCCTGGCCTCCCGCCACCGCCACGCCTGCATCGTGGTCTGCCGGGCGGGCGTGACCGACCTCCTGGACGACTATCCGTCGACGGAGCCGGTCCAGCTGGGGACGGTGGTGAAGTTCCCGGACGGGTGGGAGGCGAACCACGCGGTGCTGGCGCACCTGGCGGAACACCGAGTCGTGTGGCAACCGTGATCTGACCGGAAAACGGCGCGCCTCCCAAGCCCTGGCGAACACCGGGTGGCGTGGCAGCCGTACCCACTACCGCGATGCCCACTTGCGCGCCCGCGAGACAATGGACGGTGGCCCACTCCACCGAGAGGGTCAGCGCGACGTACGAGGAGGAGAAGACATGGCGGAGCCCACGCCGCGTCGGAACGAACCGCGGCTACGCCCCGCGCCCCTGCTCTTCGAGCCCGCGGAGGCGGCCTCCGACCCTGAGCACTTCTTCGACCTCGAGTCGATCGACGACCCCCGGGCCCTGCTGTCCCGGGCGACGGAGCTGACGCTGGCGTTCCGGGCCGCGGCGGACCGGGCGGTGGAGTTCCAGGCGATGGCGGCGGCGCAGCTGGCCGATCCGCGCAGGTTCGACCGGCTGACGACGGCCGACATCGCCGAGCGGGCCGAGTGGACCGAGGACTACGCCAAGAAGATGGTCGAGTTCGGGCGGGATCTGATGCGGGGCGGCGTCGAGGGCCGAGGGCCCGGCGGCACCGTCTGACACGGCTCCGCAGCCGTCTTCCTGATCACCTGGCATATGCCAGGCGGGCAAGATACTCCCTCCCACCCCCTCCTGTCCCGATTTCCCACAACCCTGGGGAGCCGCACGCTCACGCCGGGTAGACCTGGGCACCATGAGCAGCGCATGGAACGCCTCCGATGTCACCCCCGACGGGGCCGCCTGGCTCGCCTCGGCAGGAACGTATCCGCGAAGCACGCTCGCCCTCTGGGAGGAGCGGCCGCACGCGCCGGTCGTGCTGCCCTGCGGCTCGGTCTTCGACGTGGTCAGCGCGCCGGCGATGTTCGGCCGGCGCATGCTCGACCGACTGTGGGACGACGGCCCGGGCTCGGGGCCGGTCGCGGAGTTCCGTGGGCGGATGCTGCTGTTCGCCGCCCCGGGCACGGCGCACCGGCTCCCCGTGCTGCTGGAGTGGGAGGAGTGGGGCACCCGCGACCGGGGCCGGGACGCCCCGGAGGCCCGCCGCACGAACGCCGTACCGCCACTGCTGTGCCACGGCACCGGCGACGCGGTGACCGTCCCGGCCCCGTCGGAGCGCACAGCCGACCCGGCGCCGTCGGAGCGCACCATCCCCACCGACGCGGCCCGCTCGGAGCGCACCACCCCCACCGACCCGGCCCGCTCGGAGCGCACCACCCCCGCCGACCCTGCCCCCTCGGAGGGCCCCGCTCGCACCGGTCCGGCACCCACCGGAACCACCGCCCCCGCCCGCTCCGCTTCCCGCTGGCTCGTCGCCCCCGACACCCGTCAGCCCTGGCTCCCCGGCCCCGAGGTACTGCTCTGGGCGGCCGTCCGGGCGGCCCGCTCAGCAGTGCGGATTTCGATTTTTCCTCCCGCCGACCAGGATGCTAAGGTCTACGACGTCAGCAGGCGCCGCTAGCTCAGTTGGTTAGAGCAGCTGACTCTTAATCAGCGGGTCCGGGGTTCGAGTCCCTGGCGGCGCACAGACAGTGAAAGGCCCCTCGTGAGAACGAGGGGCCTTCTCCATGCCCCGAAAGCATCCTCAGCGACCCACCCCGATCTTCACCGTCCACGCCCCCGAAGCCGTGCGCCCCTCCACCTTCACCCGCACCTCTTCCCCCGGCACCGTGAAGCTCTCCCCGACACCGATCGGGGCGTCCGCGAGCGGTGGATAGACGGAGTCCTCCCAGCACGCTTCGGTGTGCGGATGGGCGTCGATCACCTGGATGGGCCCACCCCCGGACTGCGCACCGCCCCGCACCCGGTACACCAGCACCCCCTGCCGGCACGCGGCCGCGTCGTTGCCCACCGGCCCCCGCGCCTCGAAGGCGAGCACGCTGTCGAGCCCCGTCCGCACCACCGCGAGCTTGGTGCCCCGCCCGAGTCCGAAGGCCTGCGCCCCCGCGGCCCCCGCCTCCGGCGCCCCCGGCCCCGCCGTCAGCGGCTCCAGGGTCAGCCGGGCGGACCCGGCGTCCTGCACGCACCGCACCTGCCGTGAGTCCAGCCAGCCCAGCTTCCACTTGTGCCAGGCGAAGAGGTCGGGCGCGAGTCCGAACTGGCTGCCCATCAGGTCCCAGTCGCCGACGTGCGTGTCCCAGTCGCCCTTGCCGTCGGCGGGACGGTGATACAGGTCGGGCAGGTCGAACACGTGCCCGGTCTCGTGGGCGAGGACGAGCCGGTCCGGCGGATGCTGCTCGAACACCGTGACGATCCGGCGCAGGTCGGTGCCGTCGGCCCGCAGCGGGCTCGTCAGGTTCACCACCTTGGTCGCGTCCGAGTCCACGCCGGGTGCGTCCGGGTCGGCGACGAAGTACACGACGTCGTAGCGCGAGAAGTCGACCCGGGGGTCGGCGGCGGAAAGGGCGTCGCGCAGGTAGGCGGCCCGGTGCGCGGGGCTCCAGTCGCGCTTTATGTCGTAGGCGGTGGAGGGCTTCGGCATCCGGATCCAGTGCCGCAGCGCGTGCGGGCGCAGGGTGAAGCGACCGTAGGAAGCCTGTTCGAAGAAGCGGGTGGTGGCCGGGAAGTGGTCGGCGGTCAGCTCCTGCGGGGTGGTCAGCGGGTGGGAGTCCGGGAAGGACAGGAAGACCATGACCGCGTCCAGGGACCGGGCCGGGCGAGGATAGGCGGCGTTCCAGGTGTCCAGGCCCTCCGAGTGGTGGGCGTCGGTCCGGGTCAGGGCGCAGGGCGCGGCCGAGTCGGGCCCGGCGGCCGAGGGGCCGGCGCCGAGGGAGGTGGCCGCGAGCGCCGACATGGTGGTGAACACGGCCGCGGTGCTGCGCAGTCGGGCGCGCGGAAACGGACGCGGCACGGGTACCTCCGGGTACGGTTCGCGGGACACCGCACCCAGCCTGTGATGATTTGTAGTACTGCGTCCTGTTTGCCTGCACCGGTCGGGTGAAGGGGCCGAAAAATCACGGAAGCCGACACCCCCGAAGCACTCACAGAACGTCACAACTGGTCGGGGGCCTGAAGAAGCCGTCCAGGTGTGCGCAGAAACGATCTGGCAGAAGGGCCGGTTGGCCGAGGAGACTGGACACCGGCTGGAAGGCCCTGGGGCCAGCCTCTATGATCGGCACACTTTCCTGACCTTTCCTGCACGGACAGAGATCGAATACATGCGGGAGCGAGCGGTGAGCGGAACCCCCGAAGGGCCGGCGCCCGCGGCAGACCTGGACCGGCCGGTCGTCACAGAGAGTGAGATCGATACGTCTCCCCGTACCGAGCCGCCGTCCCGGCAGCCCTACCGCTCGGTCTTCACGTCCGCCCCGCTCGCCATGGCGGTCGTGGACCGCGAGGGCACGGTCGTCAGCGCCAACGACGCGCTCGCCGCGCTGCTCGGCACCGGCCCGGACGGGCTCGCCGGGTCCGTCGCCGCCGACCTGGTCGACCTCACCTCCGACGCCCGCACCTGGCACGCGTACCGCGAGGTGCTGCGCGGTCGGCAGTCCCGCTTGCGCTGCACGCGCCGGCTCAAGCACCCCGACGGGCACTCGCTGTGGGTGCAGGTGACGGTCACCCCGCTGCCCGCCGAGGACAGCGGCGTACTGCTGTCCGTCGCCGACATCGGCGCCCGCCGGGAACTCCAGGCCCGGCTGCGGCACTTGCAGATGCACGACCCGGTGACCCGGCTGCCCAATCGCACGCTGTTCTTCGAACGGCTGTCGGCCGCACTGGAGGCGGAGTCCTACGAGCAGAGCGGCACGGGCCGGATCGGGCTGTGCTACCTGGACCTGGACGGCTTCAAGGCCATCAACGACACCCTCGGGCACCGCATCGGCGACCGGCTGCTGGCCGCCGTCGCCGAGCGCCTCATGCGCTGCGCGGACGAGGCGGGGCACTCACGGACCAGCATCCCGCTGGTGGCCCGGCTCGGCGGTGACGAGTTCGCGCTGCTCGTCGAGGACTCCACGGGCACCGAACAGCTGGCCGAACTGGCCGAGTCGGCGCTGCGCGCGGTTCAGGACCCGTTCGACATCGCCGGGCAGCGGCTGTCGGTATCGGCGTCGATCGGGGTCGTGGAGCGGCACGCCGCGGGCACCACCCCCACCGCGCTGATGCAAGCGGCCGACACCACGCTCTACTGGGCGAAGGCGGACGGCAAGGCCCGCTGGACGCTGTTCGACCCGGAGCGCAACGCCCACCGCATGACCCGCCAGGCCCTGGCCTCCACCCTCCGGCCGGCCATCGACCGGGGCGAGTTCCAGCTGGAGTACCAGCCGCTGGTGGGCATGGAGGACGACCGGCTGCACGGGGTCGAGGCGCTGATCCGCTGGAATCATCCTCAGTTCGGCATACTGACGCCGAATCGGTTCATCGGACTGGCGGAGGAGGACGGTTCGATCGTCCCGCTGGGCCGCTGGGTGCTGCGTACGGCCTGCCGGCAGGCCCGGCGGTGGCAGCTGGACCATCCGGACGAGCCGCCGATCTTCGTCAGCGTGAACGTGGCGGTGCGGCAGGTCTGGGACTCCGACCTGGTGGCCGACGTGGCGGAGACGCTGGCCGATACGGGCCTCGCCCCGCACCTGCTCCAGCTGGAGCTGACGGAGTCGGCGGTGATGGGCTCGGCGGGACGCCCGCTGCAGACCCTGAAGGCGCTCAGCGATATGGGGGTGCGGATCGCCATCGACGACTTCGGCACCGGCTACTCGAACCTCGCGTACCTGAGCCGGCTTCCGGTGTCGGTGCTGAAGCTGGACGGATCGTTCGTGCGCGGCTTCCAGTACGACGACCGGGAGGCGGCCGCCCGCGCGAACCCGGCCGACGCGGTCGTCGTCGAGGCGATGATCCAGCTCGCGCACCGGCTCGGGCTGACCGTCACGGCCGAGTGCGTGGAGACCTCGGCGCAGGCGACCCGGCTGCGCAGCATCGGCTGCGACACCGGGCAGGGCTGGCTCTACTCCCGCCCGGTGCCCCCGGACCGCATCTCCGAACTGCTGGGCACGCCGGACGTTCAGGCCGAGGCGGGCGTCGGCAACCCGTAGGCGTCGGCGATGAGTTCGTAGGAGCGGACGCGGACGGCGCCGCCGTGCGCGTTGGCCGTGATCATCAGCTCGTCGGCGCCGGTGCGCTTGGCGAGGTCGTCCAGGCCGGAGCGGACCTCGTCCGGGGTGCCGTGGATGACGTTGGCGTTCCAGGAGTCGACGAACTCGCGCTCCATGGGGCTGAACTCATAGGCCTCCGCCTCCTCCGGGGTGGGCACGAGGCCGGGGCGGCCGGTGCGCAGCCGGACCATGCTGAGGGCGGCGGACAGCACCTGCCGGCGGGCCTCCCGCTCCTCGTCGGCGGCGAACGCGGAGACACTGATGAGGGCGTACGGCTCGTCGAGCACGGCGGACGGCTGGAAGGACTCCCGGTACAGGTCCAGGGCCGGGATGGTGTTCTGCGCCGAGAAGTGGTGTGCGAAGGCGAACGGCAGGCCGAGCGCACCGGCCAGACGGGCGCTGAAGCCGGAGGAGCCGAGCAGCCAGAGCGGCGGGCGGTGCGGGGACTGGACGCCGCCGGGGGACGTGGCCTGGACCGGGCCGGGGACCGCGTGGATGCGGCGGTACGGATGGCCGTCGGGGAAGTCGTCGTCGAGGAAGCGGGTCAGCTCGGCGAGCTGCTGGGGGAAGTCGTCGGCGCCCTCGTTCAGCCGTTCCGTGCGGCGCAGGGCGGCGGCGGTGGAGCCGTCCGTGCCGGGGGCGCGGCCGAGGCCGAGGTCGATCCGGCCCGGGGCCATGGCCTCCAGCGTCCCGAACTGCTCGGCGATCACGAGCGGGGCGTGGTTGGGCAGCATCACGCCACCCGAGCCGAGCCGGATGCGGTCGGTGTGGGCGGCGAGGTGGGCCAGGATCACGGCCGGGGAGGAGGAGGCCACGCCCGGCATGGAGTGGTGCTCGGCGACCCAGTAGCGGTGGAAGCCGCGGTTCTCCGCGAGACGGACCAGGTCGACGCTGGTGCGCAGGGCGTCGGAGGCGGTGCGGCCGGCTCCCACGGTGACCAGGTCCAGTACGGACAGGGGGACGGGGGCGCTGCCCTGTACCGCGCCGCGTATGTCGTCTGCCGCGCCGCGTGTCTCGTCTGCCGCCACGGTGGGGTGCCTCCTGCTGTGGGCCGTGTGCTGTCGTTTCGGCTCTAACAGGGGACTGTCTCCGGTTATTCCCCGGTGGCGCGACCAGGGGTCAGGCGGCCCGCTCCCAATCGCTGCGCACGCTGTCCTGCGGAGGTGGGCGGTCGGCCTTCTCGCGGGCTCGCAGGACGGTCCACGCGAGAGCTGACGCGCAGACGAGCCACCAGGGCAGCGGCCACACGGCACCCCACCAGCGCAGAGGGGGATGGAGGGAGGCGTCCACGGCGGCGGAGGCCATGGCCGCGGCCAGGCTCCAGCACAGCAGGCGCCCTGCCAGCTGGACAGCGCTTGCAGAGGATCTGAACGGACCCGATTCGGCCATCGGAGAGTCCTTCACGGCACGACTGGCTGCGGACGTGGTCAGTGTGCCCGGAATGGACGGCAGAAAGGGAATGCGCTTTCGGTCAACCGAAGTTTCGTGCGATGTGACGGAATTGGGTGTTCCTCAGCAGCGGGTGGGGAGTTGGAGCGCTTCTGCCCCACTTCGCACCGAAGAAGGGGTGGGGCCGATTCCGGCCTGTGTGGAGGGCGTCTTCGCGGGCACGGCGCCCGCTTTCAGCCGCACCGGGGCACTCGGACTTCATGACGACCGATGCCTACCGGGTGGCGCGAGCGGCCACCCGGCTCAAGGCGGCGTTCGCGGTGGCCGTCGGCATGAATCTGGCCGAGGCCGCACGGGACCGGGCGGTATCGCCCACCGGAACAGCGGGAGTGAGCCGTGCCGGAAGCGGTCGCTCGGGCCGGGGCCTCCTCGCGGCCCGCGGCGATTGCCGCGGGCCGCGAGGAGGACGCCTGCGGTCTCACACCTGGACGATCGGCTCCCGTGCGAAGAGCGCTCCCAGCTCCGGCGCGTTCACCCGGCGGTCCGCCAGACGCAGGCCCTCCCAGACCGTGACCTGGTTGGCCGTGAGGATCGGCTTGCCGAGCTCCTTCTCCAGGGCCTGGATGTGGGCGGCCGTGTGGAGGGCCGTGTCGGGCAGGAGGAGCACCTCGGCGTCGGGGTGGTCGGAGTTGCGGGCCAGGGCGAGGAGTTCGGCCTCGCCCCATGTGCCGACCTCGGCGGCCGTGATGATGCCGGAGCTGTTGACCGACACCACCTCCACACCGGCCGCGCGCAGGAACTCCTCGAAGAGTCGCGCCACGTCCTCCGGGTACGTCGCCCCGATCGCGACCCGGCGCGCCCCCAGCTCCCGCACGGCGTGCGCGAACGCGAAGGACGTGGACGAGGCGGGCATGCCCGCCGTCTGGGCCAGGGCGCGGACCTGCTCCTGCGCGCCGTCCCAGCCGTAGACGAAGCTGCCGCTCGTACAGGCCCACACCACCGCGTCCGCACCGGCGTGCCGCAGTTCCTGGACACCCGCCGCGAGCCGCCCGGCGGAGCCCATCTCGAGCAGCGCGTCCACCCGGTGCGCGTCCTCACCGATGTCGGTGTGCACCAGGTCCACCCGGATGTCGCTGCCCAGCAACTGCTCGATGCGCGGATAGTCGTCCTCGGCGGAGTGGCCCGGGTAGAGAAATCCCAGTGCTGTCATGTCCAGCCTTCCTGCTGCTGCTCTTCTTCCGGCAGTACGGGACCGGGGTCCGCCCCCGGCGCTGCGGGACCGGAACGCGCCGCCGGAT
This sequence comes from Streptomyces tibetensis, assembly GCF_007655005.1. Lineage (GTDB taxonomy): Bacteria > Actinomycetota > Actinomycetes > Streptomycetales > Streptomycetaceae > Streptomyces > Streptomyces tibetensis. The sequence continues at coordinate 102,282 of NZ_SZVW01000006.1, read as the reverse complement.
TGATCAGCGCTTGGTACGGCCCCACCGCACGGGTACCCAGTCGGCGCAGTGCCGCCCACATCGTCACTTGGTTGGCCGAGATCACGGGGATGCGCAGCTCGGCCTCCAACTGCGGGATCACGTCGTACGTGGGCAGGTTGGTGCAGCTGATGAACAGCGCGTCGGCGTCGCCGCGGACGGCCTGCCGCGCCATGTCGACCACCTCCCGGTAGGGGACCTTCCAGATGTGCCGGGTCAGCCCCATGAAGGCGCAGCCGGAGATCGTGACGCCGGCCTGGGCGACGTAGGCCTCCAGCGACTGCGTCACCGAGACCGTGTACGGCGTCACCAGCGCCACCCGGCGTACGTCCAGCTCCACCAGGGCCTCCAGCAGCGCGCCGGAGGTGGTGATCGCCGGTACGGCACCGGCCCGGCTCATCGCCTCGCACATCGCCCGCTCGCCCATCATGCCGCCGACGAAGCTGCCCGACGTGCAGGCGTAGGCCACGACCTCGGGGCCGATGGCGTTGAGCGTGCGGACCGCCTCGCCCAGCGTCTCGTGCTCACTGACCAGCCGTGCCAGATCGAGACTGACCTCGACCGGCACGAACGGTGTTCGGGTCATATGGAGCGAGACCTCACCCGGCACCCAGCGCCACAGTTCACGGTCGAGTGCGAAGTCGAAGGGGGCGACGACGCCGACCCCGCGCTGCGGGCTGGGCCCGCCGAGAAATGAGACGTCCATGGCAGGCACCGGCCTCACGCTGGGCAACTAGTGTGCAACGGATCGTGGGAACGCCCGTGTTGACGACGGTAGGTTCGGGTGCGAGCGTGGTCAATCCGCCCGGATCACTCCATGGTCAACACCGGGTTAACTCGTCGTCACCGGCGGCCGCACCAAGGTCGGCCGGCCCCGCCGCACGGCTGGAGAAACGGCTGCTCATGCCCACCCCCACGCTCCTCGTCCTGGACGCCGAACCCCTCCCCCGTCTCGGCCGCCTCACCGGCCGCGCCCGTATCGAACACACCGACGCGGCGCATCTGGCCGAGCGCCTCCCGCGTGCGGATGTACTTCTGGTGTGGGACTTCGCCTCGCACGCCGTGCGGGACGTGTGGCCGGGCGAGGGTCCACGGCCACGCTGGGTGCATACGGCGAGCGCCGGTGTGGACCATCTGATGTGTCCGGAACTCGCCGCTTCGGACACGGTGGTGACGAACGCGCGCGGCATCTTCGACCAGCCGATCGCGGAGTACGTCGCCGCGCTCGTCCTGGCGATGGCCAAGGATCTGCCCCGGACGCTGAACCTCCAGCGGGAGCGGACCTGGCGGCACCGCGAGTCGCACAGGATCGCCGGGAGCCGGGCCGTGGTGGTCGGCTCGGGGCCGATCGGCCGGGCGATCGCGCGCACGCTGGGGGCGCTGGACATCACCACCGCGCTCGTGGGCCGCGCCGCGCGCTCCGGCGTGCACGGCCCGGAGGACCTGGACCGGCTGCTGGCCCGCGCCGACTGGGTGATCGCGGCGGCACCGCTCACCGACGAGACGCACGGGATGTTCGACGCCCGCCGCTTCGGCCTGATGCAGCCCTCCACCCGGTTCGTCAACATCGGCCGCGGTCAGCTGGTCGTCGAGGACGCACTCGCCGAGGCCCTGACCAAGCGCTGGATCGCGGGCGCCGCCCTGGACGTCTTCGAGACCGAACCCCTGCCCGACGAGAGCCCGTTGTGGCAGGCACCGGACCTGATCGTGTCCCCGCACATGAGTGGCGACACCATCGGCTGGCGCGACGAACTCAGCGCCCAGTTCGTGGACCTGTACGAACAGTGGGCGTCCGGGGAGCCGTTGAAGAACGTGGTCGACAAGCAGCGTGGGTACGTACCTGGTCACTGACGTTCCTTGGAGGGTGAATGTCCGAGCTCACCGAGCTGACCGCCGTACGGCTTCTCGACGGGTACCGCAAGGGCGAGTGGAGTCCTGTGGAGGTGACGCGGGCGGTGCTGGAGCGGGCCGAGGCGATCCAGCCGGAGGTGAACGCCTTCGTCCGGCTGACCGCCGAGGACGCGCTGGAGCGGGCCGCGCAGTCGGAGGAGCGATGGCGGCGCGGTGAGCCACGCGGGCTGCTGGACGGGGTGCCGGTCACCGTCAAGGACATCCTGCTCCAGCGCGGGGCGCCGACCCTGCGCGGGTCGAGGGCCGTGGATCCGGCGGGGCGGTGGGACGAGGACGCCCCCTCCGTGGCCCGGCTGCGGGAGCACGGGGCGGTCTTCATCGGCAAGACGACGACCCCCGAGTTCGGCTGGAAGGGCGTGACGGACTCGCCGCTCAGCGGGATCACCCGCAATCCGTGCGACCCCTCGCGCACCGCGGGCGGGTCGAGCGGCGGCAGCGCTGCGGCGGTGGCGCTCGGCGCGGGACCGCTGTCGCTGGGCACGGACGGCGGCGGCAGTGTGCGCATCCCGGCGTCGTTCTGCGGGATCTTCGCGCTGAAGCCGACGTACGGGCGGGTGCCGCTCTACCCGGCGAGCGCGTTCGGCACGCTGGCGCACGTCGGGCCGATGACCCGGGACGCGGCGGACGCGGCGCTGCTGATGGACGTCATCGGCCATCCGGACTCGCGCGACTGGTCGGCGCTGTCCGCCCCGGCCGGTCCGTACACCGACGGTCTGGCGGGCGGGGCCGGGGTGCGCGGGCTGCGGGTGGCGTACTCGCCGTCGCTGGGCGGGCAGGTGTCGGTGCGGCCTGCGGTCGCGAGGGCGGTGCGACAGGCGGTGGAGCGGCTGGCGGAACTCGGCGCGTACGTCACGGAGACCGACCCGGACCTCACCGACCCGGTGGAGGCCTTCCACACCCTGTGGTTCAGCGGGGCGGCCCGGGTGACGCAGCATCTGGGCCCGCACCAGCGGGAGTTGCTGGACTCGGGGCTGCGGGAGATCTGCGCGCGGGGTGCCCGGTACTCGGCGCTGGACTATCTGGCCGCGGTGGACGTCCGGATGGACCTGGGCCGCCGGATGGGCCGCTTCCACGACACCTACGACCTGCTCGTCACGCCGACCATGCCGATCACGGCCTTCGAGGCGGGCCTCGAGGTACCGAAAGGATCCGGCCACCGGCGGTGGACGGGCTGGACCCCGTTCACCTACCCGTTCAACATGACCCAGCAGCCCGCGGCGAGCGTGCCGGTCGGCTCAGACGCGGACGGTCTGCCGGTCGGTCTGCAGCTCGTGGCCGCCCGGCACCGGGACGATCTGGTGCTGCGGGCGGCCCACGCGCTGTTCGAGGCGGGGGTGGTCTCCGGCGGCCGGCCTACGCCCTCCGGAAGCTGAGCGACTCCCCTGCCGCTCCGGACCTCCACAGGTCGTTGCACGCCTCGGCCATGGCCTCCAGGCCGTCGACGACCTGGCCCCAGACGATGCCGGGGACCCAGCCGACATCGCCGTTCAGCAGCAGGTTGTTGCGCTCGTAGAACAGGGCCAGGTCGACGAGCGTGGCTGCGCCGCGTACCTCACGGTCGTAGCCGTAGGCCTTGGTCCCCAACTCCGCCCCGGCGAAGGTGAAATAGCACAGATCGCCGGGGATGGGGGTGATGGTCGGGTTTTCCAGGGGTGGTTCGGATTCGGCGAAGGGTGGGAAAAGGGCGTAGATCTCGTTGCGTGCGTACTTCGCGTGGTAGACGTCGCCGGCCAGCGGAAGGGAATCCCAGACGGCCGCGCACGTGATCGGCGCGCGGTCGTCCAGCAGCCTGGCCGTGCAGGTCACGTCGCGCTTGACCAGCGAGACTTCGATGTAGCGATCAGCCATGCCCTCCATGGGAGTGCCCACCGCCGCTGCGGTCAAGGGCGCACCGGGAGAGTGCGGGGCTTGAAAAGATCGGCATAACCCGAGAGCGGTCGGGTAGCCGCGCGCCCATGGCTCCACCACAGAGAAGCCCACACAGAAGCACACTGCGAAGTCCCGCATCCATATCCGGGCCCGTCTTTGGGCCCACGCGCCGGTCGCTGCTCGCGGGGGTGGCGGCGCTCGGCGCGCTGGGCGCTGCCGGATGCAGCAGGGTCGCCACGGCGTCGGACGCCAAGGGCGGTGACCTGCTCGGCCGGCTCCGGGCGGCGGGCGTCGTCCGGCTCGGCATCGCCGGCGAGATCCCGTTCGGCTTCATCGACAAGAACGGCGAGCTGACCGGTGAGGCACCGGAACTGGCCAAGGTGATCTTCAAGCGGCTCGGCGTCGACCGGGTGCAGCCCGTGCCGACCGAGTTCGGCTCGCTCATCCCGGGCCTGAACTCCCAGCAGTTCGATGTCGTGGCCGCCGGGATGTACGTGAACCCCGAGCGCTGCGAGCAGGTCATCTTCGCCGACCCCGACTACCAGATGCTCGACGCGTTCATCGTGCGCAAGGGCAACCCGAAGGGGCTGCACAGCTACAAGGACGTCGTCGGGAAGAAGGCGAAGTTCGCCACCGGCACCGGCTACGCCGAGATCCAGTACGCCGTGGACGCCGGGTACAAGGAGAGCGACATCCTCATCGTCCCGGACCAGGTGGCGGGACTGAACGCCGTCGAGGCGGGGCGCGTGGACGTGTTCGCCGGTACGGCGCTCACCGTGCGCGAGGTGGTCAAGAAGTCCGCCAAGGCGGAGGCCACCGATCCGTTCAAGCCGATCGTCGACGGCAAGCCGCACGTCGACGGAGGCGCCTTCGCGTTCCGGCCGACCGAGACGAAGCTGCGGGACGCCTTCAACGTGGAGCTGCGGAGGCTCAAGAAGAGCGGCGAACTGCTCCGCATCCTCAAGCCGTTCGGTTTCACCGAGGCCGAGATGACGGATCTGACCGCGAAGGAGCTCTGCGGCGGATGACCTCGGGACTCTGGGAACTCGTGCTCAAGGGCGTCTGGGTCACGATCCAGCTGCTCGTCTGCAGTGCCCTGCTGGGCGCCGCGGTGTCCTTCGTCGTCGGCGTGGCGCGCACCCACCGGCTGTGGATCGTCCGCTTCCTGGCGGGCGTCTACACCGAGGTGTTCCGTGGCACGTCGGCGCTGGTGATGATCTTCTGGGTGTACTTCGTGCTGCCCATCGCCTTCGGCTGGCAGCTGGTGCCGCTGTGGGCGGGCACCCTGGCGCTCGGCCTGACCTACGGGGCGTACGGCTCCGAGATCGTGCGCGGCGCGCTGAACGCGGTCGACCCGGCGCAGAAAGAGGGCGGGATCGCGCTCAGCTTCACGCCCTGGCAGCGACTGCGGCTGATCCTGCTGCCGCAGGCCGTACCGGAGATGATCCCGCCGTTCTCCAACCTGCTGGTCGAACTGCTCAAGGGCACCGCCCTGGTGTCCATCATGGGCATGGGTGACCTGGCGTTCAGCGGCAACCTGGTGCGCCTCGCGCTCCAGGAGAGCGCGGAGATCTACACCATCGTGCTGCTGATCTACTTCGTGATCGCCTTCGTACTGACCCGCGGCATGCGCGGCCTGGAGCGCAAGCTCAAGGCCGGCACGGGCAAGCCGGTCGGGAGCACGCCCGACCAGGAGCTGGACCGTCCGCAGACCACCGGTGTGGGAGGTGCCGTCGCATGAAGTGGGACTGGAGCGCTGTCAGCGGCTTCATGCCGCACCTGTGGGACGGTCTGCTGGTCACCGTGCAGATCCTGGCCCTCGGTTCGCTGATCTCGTTCGCGCTGGGTCTGGTGTGGGCGCTGCTGATGCGGGTGCCCTCGCGCTGGGTGACCTGGCCGGTCGGCGTGGTCACGGAGTTCGTCCGCAACACCCCGCTGCTGGTGCAGCTGTTCTTCCTCTTCTACGTGCTGCCCGAGTGGGGCCTGACCTTCTCGGCACTGACCACCGGCGTCTTCGCGATCGGGCTGCACTACTCGACGTACACGATGCAGGTCTACCGGGCCGGTATCGAGGCCGTGCCGGTCGGCCAGTGGGAGGCGGCGACGGCACTGAACCTGCCGTTGCACCGGACGTGGACCGCGGTGATCCTGCCGCAGGCCGTGCGCCGGGTCGTCCCCGCGCTCGGAAACTACGTCATCTCCATGCTCAAGGACACGCCGATGGTCATGGCGATCACCGTGCTGGAGATGCTCGGCCAGGCGCGCCTGTACTCGCAGGAGCACTTCCAGTTCACCGAGCCGCTGACGGTGATCGGCGTGGCCTTCATCGTCATGTCCTACCTGGCCTCCCTTGCCCTGCGAGCCCTGGAGCGACGCCTTGCCCACTGACACTCTCCCCAATCCCGGGACCAACCCCGAGAAGAACCCCGCCGGCCACAGCACCGGCGAGCTGATCCGGCTGGAGCAGGTCACCAAGCGGTTCGGGGACAACACCGTCCTGGACCACCTGGACTTCTCGGTCGACGCCGGCAAGCACGTCACCCTGATCGGGCCGTCCGGATCGGGCAAGACGACGATCCTGCGGCTGCTGATGACCCTGCTCAAGCCCGACGAGGGCACGATCACGGTCGACGGGCAGCAGCTGTTCCCGGCCTCCGACAAACAGGTCCGCGAGGTCCGTAAGAAGATCGGGATGGTCTTCCAGCAGTTCAACCTGTTTCCGAACATGACGGTGCTGCGGAACATCACCGAGGCGCCGGTCACGGTCCTCGGCCTGTCGAAGGACGAGGCGGTGGAGCGGGCCAAGGGCCTGCTGGACATGGTGGGCCTGGCCGACAAGTGCGACGCGCACCCGGCCCAGCTCTCCGGCGGCCAGCAGCAGCGGGTGGCGATCGCCCGGGCCCTGGCGATGCGCCCGCAGGTGCTGCTGCTGGACGAGGTGACCTCCGCGCTCGACCCCGAGCTGGTCGCAGGCGTGCTCGACGTCCTCAGGGACATCGCCCGCTCCACGGACATCACGATGCTCTGTGTGACGCACGAGATGAATTTCGCCCGGGACATCTCCGACCAGGTACTGATGTTCGACCAGGGCCGGATCATCGAGTCGGGCACACCGGAAAAGATCTTCAGTGACCCGGAGCTGGACCGGACACGGGAGTTCCTCAGCGCAGTGCTGTGACTACAGCCGGTGAACAGGCAGAACACCCCGCCCTTCGACCGGGACCCGACTGGGGCATGCTTCTGGCACATGCCAGAGTGCCATTGCCCCAGTCCGGGGCCCCGGGAATCTTGTCAACCCCCGCTCCCCGCAAGCCCATTGCCGGTTAACCTGGAAAAGGTTCACTGACCGGATTACGGCCCTACAGCAAGCGCAGGGGGAGACCACCGTGGCGCTGAAGCACGAGCCGACCACCCCGTACCACTCGGCCCAGGAAGCCCTGCGCGTCCTGGAGACGGTGGCGCGCGGTACCAGCGGTGTCACCGACACCGAGATAGCGCTGCACACCGGTATCGCACCGCAGCGGCTGACCGCGCTCCTGCGCATGCTGCGCCGCGAGGGCTACGTCGAGCAGATCACCGACGGCTCGTACGTCACGGGCGAGACCCTGGCCCGCCTCGGCTCCGCCCACCACCGCGAGCAGGCCCTGCGCGACAAGCTCCAGCGCACCCTGGACCGGCTGCGGGACTCGGTCGGCGCCGCCGTCTACATGAGCCGGTACGTCGACGGCGAGATCAGCATCACCCAGTACGCCGACAGCCCGTCGGCGCCCGCGGTCAACGAGTGGGTCGACTTCCGCTCCTCGGCCCACGCCACCGCCATCGGCAAGAGCCTGCTCACCCAGCTCGACCACGCCGGCCGCCGCGACCACCTCGCCCGGCACAAGATGGCCCGCCTCACCTCGCGCACCATCACCAGCGACCGGCTCCTGCTCTCCCGCCTGGAGGCGCAACCGCCCACCGTGCCCGTCCTGGACCTCCAGGAGTACGCGATCGGCACGGTCTGCGCGGCCGTCCCGATCACGGCCGGCTCCTCCGTCGGCTGCCTGGCCCTGTCCCTCCCGATCGAGCACGCCCACCGTCTGCGCCAGGCCGCTGACACCCTCAACCGCCACGCGGCACCGGTGCTGCTCTCCATGGCGATCTGAGGCCACTCGTCCGGATCATGTCGGCACGGGGCGCCTGCCCCGTGCCGGGTGGTCAGGAGGCCGGGTGGCGAGGAGGCCGGGCGGTCCGAAGGCCGGGCGGTCCGAAGGCCGGGCGGTCCGGAGGCCGGGTGGTCCGGAGCACCCCCCGGCATTGGGTAGTATTTTCCCCGTCGCCCGCCGCGGAACACGATTCCGGTGGCAGGCGGGAGTCATGCGCCGCTAGCTCAGTTGGTTAGAGCAGCTGACTCTTAATCAGCGGGTCCGGGGTTCGAGTCCCTGGCGGCGCACGGATGAGGGGCCTCTCGTGGGAGCGAGGGCCCCTCAACGCGTCTTCGGTCCCCGTCGGTCAGCCGGCGGTACGCCCGCTCCCCGGGCGGCCGCCACCACACCGGGCCGGCGCACCGCACACCCTCCTTGCGCAGCTCCGCCCGGCGGATCTTGTTCGTCGCCGTCACCGGCATCCGCTCCACCACCCGTACGAACCGGGGCGCCATCTTCGTCCCGAGGTCGGGCTGAGCGGCGAGGAACGTCGCGAAGCCCTCCGGATCGAACGAACCGGCGATCGTGGCCATCACCTGGTCCCCGGTCACCGGGTCCGGCACGGCGTACACACAGACCGCCTCCGCCCCCTCGTACCGCGCGAGGATGTTCTCGATCACCGCCGCGGCCAGGTTCTCCCCGTCCACGCGGAGGCGGTCGTCGGTGCGCCCCGCGAAGTAGAGGTAGCCGTCGGTGTCTCGGTAGAAGAGGTCGCCCGTCCAGTACCAGCCTCCCCCACTCTCGGCTTCGCTCGAGCGGGGGGACGCCCACTTGCGGCGTTCCGCCTCCGCCGGAGGGTTGCGCCAGTACCCCTCGAAGGGGCTGGGCCCCTGGTTGACGAGTTCGCCGATCGCCTCGTCCCCGTTGAGCAGCCGCCCCGCCCCGTCGAAGACGGCCGCCTCGCACTCCGCACGGGTCTCCCGGTCGAGGACGACGAGCCCGGGTGCCGCCCGCCCCACCGCGCCCGGCGGTGTCCCCGGTGTCCAGGCGATCGCCGCCCCGCCCTCCGACGAGCCGTAGCCCTCCACCAGCCGCACCCCGAACCGCCGCTCGAAGGCGGCCGCGTCCACCGCCCCTGCCTCCGTGCCGAAGCCCAGGCGCAGGGAGTTGTCGCGGTCGTCCGGGCGCGGCCCGGTGGCCAGCACGTACTGGATCGCCCGGCCTACGTACGTGAAGTACGTCGCCCCGTACCGGCGTACGTCCGGCAGGAACCCGGACGCCGAGAAGCGGCGGCGCAGCGCCACCGCCGCGCCGGTCACCAGCGCGGGTGCCCAGTCGGCGATCACCGCGTTGCCGTGGAACAGGGGCATGCAGACGTAGTGGACGTCGTCCGGGGACAGGGAGAACTGGTCCGCCAGGGACCGGCCGGCGGCTGCCAGGCGGCCCTGGGAGCAGAGCGCGGCCTTGGGGGCGCCGGTCGAGCCGGAGGTGAAGTAGAGCAGGAAACGGTCACCCGGGGTGGCCCTGCGGGGGTCCGGGCGGGCGTCCGCGTACGGGGTGAGGAGCTCGGCGTACTCCGGGGTGTCCGTCACCAGCAGGCGGACTCCCGGCAGGTCCAGGCCTGCGAGCAGCGGCAGGTGGGCCCGCTCGGTGATCAGGACGCGGCACTCGGTGTGGAGGATGTCGCGGGCGAGTTCGGCGCCCCGCCGGGTGGGGTTGACCCCGGCGACGGCCGCCCCCGCCAGGGCCGCGGCACCCAGCCACAGCGGGAACTCGGGGGTGTTGTCGAGCAGCACCCCGAGGTGGGGTTCGGCGGCCGGCGGCAGGAGGTCCGCGAGGAGTGCCGCCCGGGCCGCGGCGCCCGCCGCCACCTCGTGGTGCGTCAGGGTCCGGTCCTCGCAGCGCAGACCGGGGCGGTGGTCGCCCCACCGGGCGGCGATGAGTTCCGCGACCGTGCTCGCCCTGGAGTCCATGGACGCGCACGGTAGTTGACATGGCGTCAGATGTGGAGCGCTACGGCTGCAGGAAGTCGCCCACTGCGGAGAACATCGCGTACGTCACCACCATGAAGCCGATGGCGAAGAGGATGAACGTGCCGAGGAAGGCGAGCAGACATCCCGTGCCCGCGGCGAGCTTCCCCCGCGCCGGGGGCCTGGCCGTGGCGTGCTCCGGGCGGTCCGCCGGGTAGTGCACGGTGACGATGTCGCCCTCGAGGGTCGTCCCCGGCCCGCCGTGCTCCTCGAAGCGGACGCCGCGGCCGTCGTACGTGGTGAACTCGTACACGTGGTGCAGAGTGGTGCGCACCGAGGTGTCGCCACCCCCACTCGTCGTGGTGTACGTCCGCAGACAGCGGGCCTCGGCGGTCAGTCCGCTGTTCCAGGCGCGGCTGACCCGCACGGAGCGCCGGATCACCACGACCACGGCACAGGAAGCGACCGCGATCATGAGCGTGGGCACGATGTAGAACAAGATCTCCATGAGCTCCCCCGAGGCCCTGGGCGGCCTTCGAGCGGCCGGTGTGGCAGGAACTTACCCACACCGGCCGCAGCCGTGACTCAAGAGAAGCTCAGAGGTTCGGAAGGGCTCAGAAGGTCACGTCCGAGCAGGCGTAGAACGCGTTGGCCGTGTCGGCGATCGTCCACACGGCGACGATGACGTGCCGGCCGCTGAGCCCGGTCGGCAGCCTGCCGCTGTGGGAGAGCGTGGACGGCGGGCGCTGCCCGTTGTACGGCACCGTGAGGAACGGGGTGAGGTTGAGGTCGGACCGGGCCAGGTTGTGGTTCTGGTTCCAGCCCGGCTTGGTGACGTAGTACGTGAAGTCGGTCGTGGCGTGCATGGCCGTGAACTGCCAGCGGAACGTGTAGTTCTGGCCGCCCGTCACCTTGGTGGCGGGCCAGGCGCCGCCGGACGGGGTCCGCGGTGCGCTGAGCTGGCCGAACTGGCCGAGGCCGGCGTTGCAGATCTGCCCGTCGGCGGGGCCGGAGGCCGGGAAGCCCTTCGGGCCCTCGACACTCTGCGGCTCCCACTGGATGGATCCGCAGTTGGTCACGGTGCCGTTCTGGCAGAGCTTCTGCCGGCTGATGGGGAGGTCGGTGTAGCCGTGGCCGCTGGCACCGCCGGAGGAGAGCACGAGAGCTCCGGTCGTGGCCAGTCCCACCGCGACTGCGGACAACTTGGTCCTGGTACGCATGCTGCCGCTCCTGGAGAACGTGGGGGATGTTCAGTGAGCCGTGCATGTAGGTCTAGACCAAGTTCGAGATTATGGGCGTGGGTTGAACATGTCCATACCAGTCACGGAGCTGCTTCTCCCCGGCCGGCGCAGAACGCCACCGTCAGGTCCTTCACCAGCACCTTCCGCTCGTAGTCGTCGAGTTCGACCAGCCCCCGCATGGTCAGCCGGGTCACCGTGTCCTCCACCGAGTCGACGACCGAGGTGAGCACGCTCGCCCGGTGCCGGGCATCCAGCTGCGCGATCCGGCGGCGGTGCATCGCCGCGGCGATCTCGGGGGCGTACTCCACGCGCACCGGCTGCACGGAGAACACCTCCAGGCCGACCGGGGCCGTGTCCGCCGCCACCAGCCGGGTCAGCGCCTCGGCCGCCGCGTCCGACGCGCCCCGCGGCCCGCCCGGCATCTCCACCGGCACCCGGGCCAGCGCCGCCTCGACGCACTCGCGCAGATACGTCTCGTGGTCCTCGACGCCCAGCATGGCCCGGGCGGTGTCACGCACCCGCCACACCACCAGCACGACCACCCGCAGGGCGGCCCCGCCCCCGTCGGCCGCGGGCACGGGCTCGCTGCGCCAGTGCCGCAGCCGTACGTCCACCCGGCGGCGCAGCAACAGCGGGTTGACCCACAGCAGGCCGGAGCGCCGGACGGTCCCCCGGTAGCGGCCGAACAGGTCCAGCACCCAGGCGCGCCCGGTGCGGCCCCGGGCCAGCCCGCCGAGCCCGAACAGTCCGAGCGCCCCGGCCCCGGCGTACGCGGCCCACTGCGCGGGGCCGAGCCCGGTCCCGGCGTACGCGGGCAGCCGCAGCGCCTCCAGCGCGAGCGGCGGCAGCACCCCGGCCCACCAGGAGGTGGCCACGCACCCGGCCGCACCACAGGCCCCGGCCAGGACGCCCGCCGTGCCGGGCAGCACCCGTGCGGGCCGCTCCACCAGGTCGGGTTCGACCTCCGGCACCGGGCGCTTCGGGGCGTCCGCCGGGCGCCTGAGCCGCGGCTGCTCCCCCGTGCCCTGCCTGCGGCCGACGACCGCCGGCTTCACCGGCACCGGCGCGGGGTCGGGATCGTCGCGGAACAGCAGGTGGACGGGGATCTCGGTGGTGGCCTCGTTCTGGATGAGCCGGGCGGGCCGGGCCGGTCCGTCGGCCGGCCCGTCGAACTCGGACGTGTGGGAAGTGGTCGTACTCATGCGTGCCTCCAGCCTCCGCGCCAGATGCGTCACAACGGTGGTCCCGGATGCGGGACCCTCGCGGGCCCGACCGGGATTCGGGGCCCACCCGCGGGGGGCCTGGGGACCATGGGGTCCGTCCTATGAGAAGAGGCGCCGCCAGGTTTCCGGGCCCGGGTAGCCGTCGGCCGCGCCGCCCCGCCAGCCCTGGGTGCGCTGGAAGGCCTCGACACCGCGCCGGTCCGCCTCGCCCCAGACCGGCCCCGGTCCGATCCGGTAGAACCTGCCGAACCCCTTCCGTACGAGCTGCTCACCCAGCCGGGTGACGTAGGTGTTGTTCGCTCCGGGGCGGAACATCGCCCGCCCCGGGTAGCCGGGGACCCCGTGGGAGGCGGGCGGCGGGCCGACCGCCCCGTCTTTCACATCCTCGCCCTGGGCCGTGACCAGCAGCTCCCAGGTGCGCGGATCGGGCAGCCCCTCGGCTTCCGTACCGGTCCAGCCCTGGGCCAGCTGGAACGCCCGGGTCGCCCGCCGGTCGGCATCGGTCCAGCGCGGCCCCGGGCCCGACGCGTACGCGCCGCCGGCCCCGCGTGCGACGAGCATGCGGCCGAGCTGCGTGACGTACTCGTTGTTCGCGCCGGGGCCGAAGTACACCGCTCCCGGGTACGGCGTGGCGGCCGGGGCGCCCGCCTGGCCGCCGTCCTTCCCGGGGACCGGCTCCTGCGCGGTGACGCCCTTGTAGCGGTAGGGCACGTACCGGTCGGAGTTGGTTCGATAGGCGTACGGGGTGGACTGCCGACGGGTGTGCGGGGGGGTCTGCTCGTACGCGGTGTAGGAGGTGTGGGTGCTGTCCGTCCAGCCGCCGAAAATGGTGACATGCGAGCCTTTCTCGGGGTCGGACGCATTGTGGAACAGCAGAATGTCGCCCGGCTGGAGTTCCTCCTTGGAAATCTTCTCCCCGTATGCCGCGAGGCTGCCCGTCCATTCGTTTCGGGGCAGCCGCCAGGCCATTGATACATAGCCGGAGCAGTCCTGCCGGTAACCGTCGGACCAGTAGGCGCTCATGCTGTACGGCACCTTCGCGGTGACCCAGGTCCTGGCCCTTTTGATGATCTCCGAGCGAGTGATGGCGGTGACCTCGGGGGCGACGGAGGACTCCGTCTGACGGCCTGGCGAACCGTGCAGCGGGGACGTGACACCCTGAGGGGTGTCGGGCTCGTCACCTGCGGGAATGCCCGGGCGGTGCGGGGCGTGCGACACCGCTGCGGCCGGTACGGTGTGGCCCGCGCCGAGGGCGGCGGAGGCCACGGCGGCCAGGGCGAGAGCCCGGTGCGCCGCCGGGTGGGCTCCGGCCCGGCCGGTCCAGGAATACGGGAGAGCGCGGCGCCAGTGGACGCAGCCCGGGCAGTCGCAGTCGCTCGCGGGGTCGATTTCCTCGAATACCGGCGACTCCATGCGATTCCCCTCACACTTCCGGCGGAAAATGCGGCGCCCGGGCACCGGAGGGCGCGCGTGGCCAGTCTCGCAACTGTCTTCCGTACGCGCCTGCTGACGGTCCGAATGATGTACGCGGCCGCCTTGCCGGGGCCCCCGCCCCCGGGCCGTGGTCAGGAGCACCTCTCGACGTCCTGTAGGGTTATGACGTCAGCAGGCGCCGCTAGCTCAGTTGGTTAGAGCAGCTGACTCTTAATCAGCGGGTCCGGGGTTCGAGTCCCTGGCGGCGCACCGACCGAAAGGCCTCTCGCGGAAGCGAGGGGCCTTTTGTATGCCCCGGTATGTCCTTTCGAGGGTCCCCGTCCGGGCCTGGCCGGATACCCTCTGGCCATGGCAGCGCGTGACCTTCAGGAGCGGATCAAGAAACTCATCATCGACCGCCGGCTGGCCTCCGGGGCCCCGCTGCCGACCGAGCCCGAGCTGATGGAGCACCTCGGTGCGAGCCGGAACTCGGTGCGGGAGGCCCTGAAGGCGCTCCAGGCGATGGGCATCGTGGAGATCCGGCACGGCTTCGGCACCTACGTCGGCCCGATGTCCCTGGCCCCGATGATCGAGGGTCTCGCCTTCCGCACGGTCGCCGGGCACTACCGGGGCGAGGACTCCCTGCTCCAGCTGCTGGAGCTGAGGGAGGCGGTGGAGACGGGGCTCGTGTCCCGCCTCGCCGGGCGGATGCCGGAAGCGGATCTCCTTGAACTGGACGCGCTCGTCGACCGTATGGATGAGCAGGCCGCGCGCGGAGCCGGCCTTGCCGAGACCGACCGGGCCTTTCACGCCACCCTCTACCGGGGGCTGGACAACGTGCTGCTGTGCGAGGTCCTGGAGGCGTTCTGGGACGCCTTCCACCGGGTCCGCACGGACCTGGGGGGCGAGCCGCAGGACCCGAAGGTGACCTGCCGGCAGCACCGGGAGATCCTCGACGCGGTGCGGTCCGGCGACTCGATGCGGGCGGAGGAGGCCATAAGAGAGCACTTCGGCAACATCCGCGCCCGCCTTTCGACAACACCTCCACAGGACCCCCACGCCCGCCACAATGAACGTGTATGACCGGTAACCACCGTGTTTCGCAGCTTGCGATCATGATGAGCGCCGTAGAACCTTGGTTTTCTGGTTTTTCAGGAGGCTGCGATTTCGCGGCAGTTGGGGGGGATTCGGAGCCGGTTGCGGGCTGGGCGGGGATAGGGGCCCCGTTCATGAACCGATGCCGTGGGGGGCATCATGCAACCGGAAGGTCGCGTTGCCGTGTCTATAGGGTGTGGATGACGTGGTGACTGCGACCCACCACTGATACGTCTGTGAAGGTCGAGGGGGACCAGCAGCAGGCGGTACGAAGCTACGAAACACGCGGCTTTCCGCGTGTGGGGGGATGACTCATGACGTCGAGGCCCACGGGTGCCCGGCAGGAAAACGACCCGTCCCAGACCACCCGGCTCAGAGTGCCGGCGCACCGGATGAGCACCACGGGGACGTTCCGGCGAATCAAGAAAACGCTGCCGAGATACGACTACGAGCACTACAGCCGGCTCGCCGGTCCCCTCACCCAACCGGATCCGAACAAGCCGTACAAGGTGCAGTACCGCTCGCTCATCTCGCAGGAGCCGCACCGCATCCGCGTCGCCCTGATGCTGGCCGCGGCCCCGGTGCTGTCCCTGGTGCTGCTGTTCTGGCTGCTCCAGCCCGAGCACTGGACCGAGCGCGATTACCCCGCCTTCGACTGGCTGCCCGCGCTCGACATGGTCATGCTCGTCTCGATCGGTCTGATCGAGTTCTTCCGCTGCATGAACGTGCTGTCGAACGCGCACGCCACGCTGGTGGCTCGCGATCCGATCCCGGTGGTGCCCGAGACCGGCACGAGAGTGGCCTTCCTCACCTCCTTCGTGCCCGGCAAGGAGCCGCTGGAGATGGTGACGAAGACCCTGGAGGCGGCCGTCAGGATCCGCCACCGCGGACTGATGCACGTGTGGCTGCTCGACGAGGGTGACGACCCCGACGTGAAGGCGGTCTGCGAGCGCCTCGGTGTGCACCACTTCTCCCGCAAGGGCGTCGCGAAGTGGAACCAGGCCAAGGGCCCGCACCGCGCCAAGACCAAGCACGGCAACTACAACGCCTGGCTCGAGGCGCACGGCGACGACTACGACTTCTTCGCCTCGGTCGACACCGACCACGTGCCGCTGCCCAACTACCTGGAGCGGATGCTCGGCTTCTTCCGCGACCCGGACGTCGGCTTCGTCATCGGCCCGCAGGTCTACGGCAACTACGACAACCCCATCACCAAGGCCGCCGAGTCGCAGCAGTTCCTCTTCCACGCGCTGATCCAGCGCGCCGGCAACCGCTACGGCTCCCCGATGTTCGTCGGCACGTCCAACGCGGTGCGCATCAGGGCCCTGAAGCAGATCGGCGGCCTGTACGACTCGATCACCGAGGACATGGCGACCGGCTTCGAGATGCACCGCCACAAGAACCCGGCCACGGGCCGCAAGTGGCGCTCGGTGTACACCCCGGACGTGCTCGCGGTCGGTGAGGGCCCGAGCGCCTGGACTGACTTCTTCACCCAGCAGATGCGCTGGTCGCGAGGGACGTACGAGACGATCATCGGGCAGTACTGGAAGGGCTGGTACTCGCTGCCGCCGAGCAAGCTCTTCAACTACACGATGATGATCATCTTCTACCCGATGTCGGCCCTCAACTGGATCCTGGCGGCGCTGAGTTGCTGCCTGTTCCTGGGCCTGGGCGCCTCGGGTGTGAACATCGACCCGGCTGTGTGGCTGATGCTCTACGGCAACGCCTCGGCCCTGCAGATCGGGCTGTACGTCTGGAACCGCCGGCACAACGTCTCGCCGCACGAGCCGGAGGGCTCCGGCGGTGTGGCCGGCATGGTGATGTCCGCGCTGTCGGCGCCGCTGTACGCGAAGGCGCTGATCGACGCCGTGCTGCGGCGCAAGAGCAAGTTCGTGGTGACGCCCAAGGGCGACTCGGCCAGCCCCGACCGCTGGTTCGGCACGTTCCGCTACCACTGGTACTTCGTCGCGATCTTCGGCGGGTCGATCACGGCCGGCTTCGTCTTCGGGCACTCCCACCCCGCGATGATCATCTGGGCGACCTTCGCGCTGCTGATCACCGCTTCGCCGGTGTTCGCCTGGCGCTGGCAGCTGCGGCAGGACGCGAAGAAGCCCGCCGCCCCTGCCGCGGAACAGCCGCAGGACTCTGCGGGGCCGCACCGGACGCAGCCGGGGCCCATCCCGCAGCAGCCGTCGGGGCACACCCCGCAGCACAAGCCCTCGTGGGCCGCCACCCCGGGCGCACACGGGGAGGTCGGGGGATCCGACCAGACCATGCAGATCGCCCTTGGTGGACTTGGGGGACGTAAGGAATGAACGACCGTGCAGGCCGCCGCCGGGCTCGTCGACTCGCGATCGGCACGGCGGTGGTACTCGCGCTGGCCGGGATGAACGGGCCGTGGCTCTACCGCTTCAGCACCGAGAAATACCACCAGTACACAATCGACAAGCCGGAGTACAAGGCCGCCAACGGCAAGTGGGAGATAGTCGATTTCCCCGAGGAGTACCGGCAGAACACCATCCACGCGGCGCTGCTGCGCACCGGCAAGGTGCTGCTCGTCGCGGGGTCGGGCAACAACCAGGACAACTTCGACGCGAAGAAGTTCGACACCCGGATCTGGGACCCGGTCAAGGGCACCATCAAGAAGGTGCCCACGCCGGCCGACCTGTTCTGCACCGGCCACACCCAGCTCGCCAACGGCAATCTGCTGATCGCGGGCGGCACCAAGCGCTACGAGAAGCTCCAGGGTGACGTCACCAAGGCCGGCGGCCTGATGATCGTCCACAACGAGAACCCGGACGCGCCGATCACCCTGCCCGCGGGCACCACGTTCACCGGCAAGAAGAACGGCAAGACCTTCGTCTCCAAGGACCCGGTGCTCGTGCCGCGCGCCAAGAAGGTCTTCGACAAGGCGACCGGCAGGTTCCTGCGCAACGACCCCGGCCTCGGCCGGATCTACGTCGAGGCGCAGAAGCGGGGCAAGAAGTACGAGACGGGTACGCAGGACAACTACCGCGTGCACGGCCTGAAGGGTTCCGACGCCAAGAACACCTACGGCATCGCGCAGAAGCTCGCCCTGGACAAGAAGGACTTCCAAGGGATCCGGGACGCCTTCGAGTTCGACCCGGTGGCCGAGAAGTACATCAAGGTCGACCCGATGAAGGAGGCCCGCTGGTACCCGACGCTCACCACCCTGAGCGACGGGAAGGTCCTCAGCGTCTCCGGGCTCGACGACATCGGCCAGCTGGTCCCGGGCAAGAACGAGGTCTTCGACCCGAAGACGAAGAAATGGGCCTACACCGGCAAGGTCCGGCAGTTCCCGACCTACCCGGCGCTGTTCCTCCTGCAGAACGGCAAGGTCTTCTACTCGGGGTCCAACGCGGGCTACGGGCCGGACAACGTGGGCCGTGAGCCGGGCGTCTGGGACGTCGACACCAACAAGTTCTCGAAGATCCCCGGTCTGAGCGACCCCACCCTGATGGAGACGTCCGGCACGGTGCTGCTGCCGCCGGCGCAGGACGAGAAGTACATGGTGGTCGGCGGCGGCGGTGTCGGCGAGTCCGAGAAGTCCAGCGAGAAGACCCGGATCGTCGACCTGAAGAAGGCCGACCCGCGGTTCGTGGACGGCCCGTCCCTGGACAAGGGCACCCGCTACCCGAACGTCTCGGTGCTGCCCGACGACAGCGTGCTGATCTCCGGCGGCTCGGAGGACTACCGCGGCCGCGGCGACTCCAACATCTTCGAGGCGCGGCTCTACGACACGGAGAAGAACGAGCTCAGGCGCGTCGCCGACCCGCTCGTGGGCCGCAACTACCACTCCGGGTCGATCCTGCTGCCCGACGGGCGCGTGATGGTCTTCGGCTCCGACTCGCTGTACGCCGACGCGGCCAACACCAAGCCGGGCGAGTTCGAGCAGCGCATCGAGATCTACACCCCGCCCTACCTGTACGGCGACGCGGACCGGCCCTCGCTGTCGGGCGGTCCGCAGACCATCGAGCGCGGCTCCACGGGGACGTTCACCTCGTCGGACGCGGCGAAGGTCAAGAAGGTCCGGCTGATCCGGCCGAGCGCCGCCACGCACGTCACGGACATCGACCAGCGGTCGATCGCCCTGGACTTCAAGGCGTCCGGGAACAAGCTGACGGTGACCGTGCCGGAGAACCGGAACCTGGTCCAGGCGGGCTGGTACATGCTGTTCGTGACGGACGCGGACGGCACGCCGAGCAAGGCGCAGTGGGTCAAGGTGCCCTGAGAATCGACGGCAAGGGGGCGCTCTCCGCGAGGAGAGCGCCCCCTTTCGTATGGGCCGGTGCGTCAGCCGCCCGGGCCGGCCGGGTCAGGCGGTGGCCTTCGCCAGCTTCAGCGCGTAGTCCGCCCACCACTGGCCCGCCTTCGGGCCGCCCTTGCACTCGCCGTCCGACTCGCCGGGCCGCTTCACCCACAGGTACGCGTCGACCAGCGGGTCGTCCGTCTTCGTCGTCGGGGTCTCGCCCAGGGAGCGGCCCGGCGGGTTGCACCAGCGCTCGTCGGGCTTGCCGTCGTTGTAAGGGCCCTTGCCGTTGCGGCTGGTGTCGATGACGAAGTGCTTGCCGCCGACCTTGGCGGAGAGCTTCTTGCCGTAGGCGATGGAGTCCTCGGTGGAGTAGAAGTTGGAGACGTTGACCGAGAAGCCGTCGGCCTGGGCGATGCCCGCGCGGTTCAGGGACTCGAAGATCTGGTCGGGGTCCTGCCAGCCGGCGTTGCCCGCGTCCAGGTAGACCTTCGTGTTCTTCAGCGACGTCAGCTTGGCGACGGCGCCCTTGAGGAGGTCGTAGCGCTCCTCGTGGAACTGCTCCGGGGTGCAGCCGTCGACCAGGTGCAGCAGGGCGTCCGGCTCGAGGACGACCGTGGCGGGCCGGTCACCGATGCCCGCGGCGACGCCGTCGATCCAGTCGCGGTAGGCGTTGCCGTCGGCGGCGCCGCCCTGCGAGTACTGGCCGCAGTCGCGGTGCGGGACGTTGTAGAGGACGAGCAGCGCCGTACGGCCGGCCTTGTCGGCGGCCTCGGTGAAACCCCGGACCTGCTTCTCGGGGTCGTCCGGGACGACCCACTCGGCGACCGGCTGCTCGGCGATCTTGCGGATCTGCTCGGCGTCCTGCTTCTTGCCGGACTTCTCCAGGGCGGCGACCTGCCGGGCCGCCGTCCCGTCCGGGTTGACCCAGAAGGGGGCCTTTTCCTTGGGCTGTTGGGTGATCCCGGCGCCCGCGTCGCCACGCTCGTCCGTTCCGTCTCCTCCGTCGGAGGAGGAACACCCCGTCACCAGCAGTGCCGCCCCCAGCACCACTGCGGACATCCGCCTCCCTGCGAACGCCCCGGCCCCCCTGCTGCCGTACATCCAACTCCCCCTTGGGTGCACCGTTCCAAGTCTCAATCCTGACATACGTCCCGCGACGCCCACGAGACGAACCCCGCCGGTGCGATGACGCAGCGCCACCGTATCGGGACTCGGTGTCATCCAACCTCTGGGCCGGGGTGGCCCCTTGGTTCTGAGACCTTCACAGCACGTGCCCGGCCTTCGGCCGGAGATTCACCCACCGTGGCCCCTCGTGGTCTCCCCGCGGCTCGCCGGGTCACTCCCGCAGCCCGTGCGCGCGGTCGAGGACCGGCCCGGTCGGCGGCTTCAGGGGGAGCGGCTCGTCGACCGGCTCGGGTGGCCGCACCGGGTCGGTCACGCGGGGGCTCTACGACCGGCTCGGGTGGCCGCACCGGGCCGGTCACGCGGGGGCACCAGGTCGATACATCTAGGGGCCGGTTCCCGTCAGGTACGCCGAGACGACCACGTTCGCCGTGTAGCTGCGGGTCGTACGGTCGAAGCTGCCGCCGCAGGTGACCAGCCGCAGTTCGGCCCGGCCCGACTCGTGGGGCCCGTAGGCCTGGTGGGCGTCGAAGTGGTCGCGGGTGAGGACCTGGACGGACTCGACGGTGAACTCGGCGATCTTCGCGTCGGCCCGGACCACCCGGATCGTCTGGCCCGGCCGCATGGCACTGACCTTGTAGAAGACCGCGGGCCGGGACTCGGTGTCGACATGACCGACCATCAGCGCGGTACCGGGCGCCCCGGGCGCGACCCCGCCGGCGTACCAGCCGACCACGCCGGGCTGGTCGTACGGCGGCGGGTCGGGGGCCCCGCGTGCGTCGAGACCACGTGCCAGGACGGGGGCCTGGACGCCGAGCCCGGGGATGTCGACACGCTGCGGCAGCGCGTCGCCCAGCGGGCGGTGCTCCGGCGGCAGCTTGATGTCCGGGGGCCGTCCGGCCGCCGCCATGTCACCCGTGGTGGGCGCCGAGATGCCGTGCCGCATCTCGGTGACCTCACGGCCCCACAGCCACAGCCCGAGCAGCAGCACGACCCAGGCCATGCCGGTCAGCAGGCGGCCGGTGCCCGAGAAGCGTCTCTGAACGTGATCGTGATCGCGCATGGTCGGTCAGTCCGTTCCGCGGCCCCGGCGGACCCCGCGCAGCGCGACGACCACCGCCGCGGCCGCCCCCGCGAGCAGGAGTCCGGTCACCCCCTGCGCCGCACCGGGACCGGCGCCGCGCTCCTCGGCGGCGAGGTGATCGGCGGCACCGCCGCCACCCGCCTGGACGGGGGCGACGGGCGAGGCGGGCGCGCCGGGCCGGTGGGAGGGGAACGCCTCCTCGCCGACGCCGGGCGCGGACGGCTGCCCACCCTTGCCGGGCACGGGTGGCTGTCCGCCCCTGCCGGGGGCGGGTGGCCGGCCACCGGCCCCGGGCTCGGCGGCCGGCGGGGCCCCTGGCACGGCAGCCCGCGGGGCCCCGGACTGTCCCGTCCCATGCCCCGCCTCGCCGCCCTGGACGGTGAACGTGCCGGTCCGCCGCGTGGTACCGCAGGTGACCCGCACGGCGTACGAACCCGCCTTGAGTGTGGAGCGGACGCGACTGTCGCCGACGAGCTCGTCGGCGCCGACGACGGTGAGCCGCGCGTCCGCGACGAACGCCGACGAGGCGGCCACGGCCGTTCGCTGGGCGCAGCCGGTCACGCGGAGCGTGATGTCACTGCCGGGGGCGGGGCGCGCCGGGGTCACCGAGACGCTCCCCGCGTCCACCGCGTGGGCCGCCGGTGCGAGGGCGACGACGACCAGGACACTCGTACAGACAGTGACTCTCAGGGAACCCATCGTGAACCTCCAGATGCCTGGAGCCTCCCCCGCCCGGTGGGCCGCCGCATCCTCAGGGACGCGGCGGCTGCTCCGTACGGGTGACCGAGGGTTTGAGCCCAGCCCCCGCCGGGCCCGGGGTTCAGACCCGGTCGACGAGGTCCGCGATCGAGTCCACGACCTGGGAGGGCCGGTAGGGGAAGTCCTCGACCTGCTCGGGCCGGGTCAGGCCGGTGAGCACCAGGAACGTCCGCATCCCGGCCTCGATGCCGGCCAGGACGTCGGTGTCCATCCGGTCGCCGATCATCGCGCTGGTCTCGGAGTGCGCCCCGATGGCGTTCAGCCCGGTCCGCATCATCAGCGGGTTCGGCTTGCCCGCGAAGTACGGCTTCCTGCCGGTCGCCTGGGTGATCAGCGCGGCCACGGCACCGGTCGCGGGCAGCGGGCCCTCGGTGGAGGGGCCGGTCTCGTCGGGGTTGGTGGCGATGAACCGCGCGCCGCCGAGGATCAGCCGGACCGCCTTCGTCATGGCCTCGAAGGAGTAGGTGCGGGTCTCGCCGAGGACCACGTAGTCCGGCTCGTGGTCGGTCAGGATGTAGCCGATGTCGTGCAGCGCGGTGGTCAGCCCGGCCTCGCCGATGACGTACGCCGACCCACCCGGCCGCTGGTCGTCCAGGAACTGTGCGGTGGCCAGGGCCGAGGTCCAGATGGACTCGATCGGCACTTCGAGGCCCATGCGGCGCAGCCGGGCGTGCAGGTCGCGCGGGGTGTACATCGAGTTGTTGGTGAGGACCAGGAAGGGCTTCCCGGACTCGCGGAGCTTCTTCAGGAAGGCGTCGGCGCCGGGGATCGGGACGCCCTCGTGGATGAGCACACCGTCCATGTCGGTGAGCCACGATTCGATGGGCTTGCGGTCTGCCATGTGCGGGATCTCCTGCCGTACGCGGTCCAGCGTGCGACCCAGCCTAGACAGTGGCGGGATCTTGCGGAACGGTCCGCGTACTGCGTCCCGACTGGCGGGACGGCCCGCCGCGGCGCCAGGGCCCTTCCGATGTATCTTCCGGCGCTAACGCCCTTCCGATGAATCTCCGCGGCGGCGGCGTGTGACGAGCAGTGCCGCGCCGCCGGCGAGCAGCAGGACCGCGGTGGCCGCGGCGACCCGGGTGCCGGTGCCGGTCCGGGCCAGTTCCTCGGCGAACGGGAACCGGTCCTCGCGGGGCGGGACGGAGGCCTCGGAGTCGGGGCGGGACTCCGTACCCGTGTCCGTGTCCGTGTCCGTGTCCGCGTCCGTGTCCGCGTCCGTGTCCGCGTCGGTGTCGGTGCCTGACTCGCTGTCGTCGATCCGGAACCGGTAGTCGTTCGACTGCCCGACCCAGTCGCCGTCGTCGCCGTGCCGCTGCACCACCGCGGCGTTGGCCGTGACCTCGTTGGGCACCGCGTCCGAGGTGAGCGTGAGCCGCACCTTCACGGTGACGGTTTCCCCCGGTCCGACGGTGAACCCGGCGAAGCCGTCCTGCTCGTCGGCGAACGCCCCGACGAGTTCGTCCTCGCCGGTCTTCTCGAACCGCACGGGGTGGGCGTGCGCCCCCTCGAAGAATTCGAGGCGGGGCTGGGACGGTTCCAGGGCCCGTTTGCCGTCGACGAGCACGACGACGGGGTGAATGCCTGCGCAGGTCCGGTCGGTCGTGTTGGTCAGGTCGACGGAGAAGGTCCCGAACCCGCCACCGGCCGTGTAGGAGTCGGGGCCGCCGTGGAGGCGGGTGGTGAGCGGGAAGGTGTGGTCGTCGGGCGCGGCACAGGCGGGCGCCGGGGCGTCCGCGTGGGCGGGATGCGCACCGGGCAGCAGGACGGCAGCCGCCGCTGCCGCCGCCAGGCAGAAGTGAGCGGGCGTGCAGAGTCGCATGATGATGTGACATTCCGAGCGGAGCGGCCCGCGAGACGCCGCCGCCGCGAACCGGCCCCGAACGGCGGCGCGAATCCGCCCGGTCGGCGGACACCCCGGCGGCGTTCCAGGGCCTCGACGGCCGACACCCCTGGCGACGTTCCAGGGCCTTGACGGCGGCAGGCCTCGACGGACACCCCTGGCGACGTTCCAGGGCCTCGACGGCCGACACCCCTGGCGACGTTCCAGGGCCTTGACGGCGGCAGGCCTCGACGGACACCCCTGGCGGCGTTCCAGGGTCTTGACGGCCGACACCCCTGGCGGCGTTCCAGGGCCTGACGGCGCCCAGTGGCTCGGCGAAGCCGCAAGGCCTGCGCGCGAGGACCGTATCTCTGTCTCCACTCGTCGCGGAGCTGCCGGAACCGGCGCCGCGCCTGGCTGGAGCTGCCTCGCCCGCCCCCCGTCTCAGCCTCCTCCCCGCCCGAACACCGGCCCCAGCACCAGCTGAGCCGCCCCCACCGCCACTGCCCCGTCTCCCCCGGCCGTGACGCGTACCGGTACGGCGTCCTGGCCCGTTCGCCGGGCCCGGGCCTCCAGCACCGCGCCCACCCCGCCCACGAAGGCGTCCGGCGCCGCCGCCACCGTACGGCCGCCGAGCAGGACGACGTCGATGTCGAGCAGCCCGACGAGGTTCGCCGCGCCGGCCCCCAGCACCCGCGCCGCCTGGTCCAGATCGCCGCGCGCCACGGCACCGAGGCACAGGGCCTCGACGCAGCCCCGGTCCCCGCAGGTGCAGGGCGGGCCGTCGAGCTGGATCACCTGGTGGCCGAACTCCCCGGCCCCGGTCCTGGCCCCCCGGTGCACGCTGCCGCCGATGACCAGCCCGGCCCCCAGCCCCGTGCCGAGGTGCAGGTAAGCGAAGGAGCCGCGCTCACCACCGGCGGCGAGACCCAGCGCCGCCGCGTTGGTGTCCTTGTCGACGACGACCGGCACCCCCAGCCGCTCGGCCAGCGCCTCACGCAGCGGGAAGCCGTCCCACTCGGGGAATCCGGTCACCCGGTGCAGCACGCCCCGGCCATGATCGAGCGGCCCGGGCAAGGCGACACCGACCCCGAGCAGGGACGGGTCGAGCCCGGAGAGCCCCTGCCGGGGGACCTCGTCCCGCTGGACCGGCAACACCCGCGCCACCGCCTGCCGCACCGCGGCCAGTACGGCCTCCGACCCCGCCCCCAGATCCAGCGCGGCCCGCCGCTCCCCCCTCACGGCCCCCAGCAGGTCCACGCGCACGACCCGCAGCTCGTCCCGGTCCAGATGGACCCCGACCGCGTGCCCGGCCTCCGGCACCAGCCGCAGCACCGTGCGCGGCTTGCCCCCGGTCGACGCCCGGCGTCCGGCCTCCGCCGCGAGCCCGTCCTCCCGCAGCCGGGCAGTGATCTTGCTGACGGCCTGCGGAGTGAGCCCGGTCCGCTCGGCGAGTTCGAGGCGGCTGATGCCCTCGCCCCCGGCCGTCCGCAGCAGGTCGAGCACCAGCGCGGCGTTGTGGCTGCGCAGGGAGAGCAGGTTCACCCCGCCGCCCCCCGCCCCGGCAGCACGGGCAGTTCCCGCTGTTCCCGCTGCTCCCGCAGCTCCCGCAGCTCCCGCCCCGCGCATGCCGCCCACTCCGCCCGTACGGTCGTCCGCCCTGTCCACGCCCCCATTGTCCCCGGCGCTTGCACTTTGGCAACAGCGTTGCGAAAGTGGGTGGCATGACTGGCACACCTCTCGGCACAGCCCCCGGCTCGCCCCTCCGCGTCGGCCTCGTCGGCTACGGCCTCGCCGGCTCCGTCTTCCACGCCCCGCTGATCGCCGCCACCGAGGGGCTCACCCTCGACACGGTGGTCACCTCCAGCCCGGAACGGCAGCAGCAGGCCCGCGCCGAGTTCCCCGACGTCCGTCTCGCGGCCACACCGGACGAGCTGTTCGACCGGGCCGCCGAGCTGGACCTGCTCGTCATCGCGTCCCCGAACAAGACGCACGTGCCGCTCGCGAGGACCGCGCTGGAGGCAGGCCTGCCGGTCGTGGTCGACAAGCCCGTCGCGGGCACGGCGGCCGAGGCCCGCGAGCTCGCCACCCTCGCCGAGGAGCGCGGACTGCTCCTCTCCGTCTTCCAGAACCGCCGCTGGGACAACGACTTCCTGACCCTGCGCAAGCTGCTGGACGAGGGCGAGTTGGGCGACGTGTGGCGGTTCGAGTCCCGCTTCGAGCGCTGGCGCCCGAAGCCGAAGGGCGGCTGGCGGGAGTCCGGCGACCCCGCAGAGATCGGAGGTCTGCTCTACGACCTCGGCAGCCACGTCGTCGACCAGGCGCTGGTCCTGTTCGGCCCGGCGGCCTCCGTGTACGCGGAGACGGACATCCGCCGCCCGGGCGCCGAGACCGACGACGACACCTTCATCGCGATCACGCACACCGGTGGCGTCCGCTCCCACCTCCACGTGTCCGCGACGACCGCCCAACTCGGCCCCCGCTTCCGCGTCCTGGGCTCTACCGCCGGCTACGTCAAGTACGGCCTCGACCCCCAGGAGGCGGCGCTCCGGGACGGCCTGCGCCCCGGCCCCGGCTGGGGTGTGGAGCCCGAGTCCTTGTGGGGACGCGTCGGTTCCGGCGAGTCCCCGGTCACCGGCGGCGGCCGCGCCGAACCCACCCTCCCCGGCGACTACCCCGCTTACTATGCGACCGTGGCGAAGGCCTTGCTGGAGGGCGCCCCGAACCCGGTGACCGCGCGGGAGGCGGCCGCCGCCCTGGACGTCCTGGAGGCCGCTCGTCGTTCGGCCCTCGAGAAGGTGACGGTGACCCTGTGACCCACAAGAGCAACCCCTCCCACAGCCAGGGGCTCACCCCGAAGTTCCACCCGGAGCTCACCCCGAGCCTGGAAGAGCTGGAGAAGCAGGAACGCGTCCTGGTGTTCCCCCGGTTCACGAACGACGACGCCTGGACGCTCGGCTCGCTCCTCGTCGAGATGGCCCGGGAGCGGCAGGCCCCGGTCGCGATCGACATCCACCGCTCCGGTCAGCAGCTCTTCCACGCGGCACTGCCCGGCTCCACGCCGGACAACGACGCCTGGATCGCGCGCAAGCGCCGGGTCGTCGAGCGCTACGGCTCCGCCTCCTACCTGGTCGGCGCCCGCTTCCGCGCCAAGGGCAGCACGTTCGAGGAGTCCTCCCTGCTGGACCCCGGCACCTACGCGGCCCACGGCGGCTCCTTCCCGATCACCGTCGAGGGCGTGGGCGTGATCGGCGCGGTGACGGTCTCCGGACTGCCGCAACTCGACGACCACCGGATGGTGGTGGAGGCGCTGGAGCGGTTCCTGGACCGCTAGAGCGTGTCCCCGACGGCCACGCCCTTTCGTTGCGCGGACGAGGACGTCTTCGGCCGGGAACCGGGTCGTGCAGGCCCCCTATGCGCCGATCGGGCGCACCGCCCGTGCCCTGCACCCGCAGGGCTCGTTTGCAGATCATGAAGAAGATCATTTCGGCCGCCGCACTCACCGCCGCCGCCCTCACCCTGGCCACCCCGGCCGCCCACGCCGCACCCGTCTCCACCCAGCACAACCCCGCCAGCTCGGCCACTCGCGCCGACGGCCCCCTCGGGCCCGGCCTCAGCGAGCTCGTGGCAATCGCGGAAGGCGTCCTGAAGAAGTACGGAATCACGCGCTGACATCCCGGGAGCCGTCCGAAGTGGATTGCCTGGCTCCGTCGACGCCCCGCTGCCGGCACGCGGCACCGGGGCGTCGGGTGTTGATGCGTCAGGTCTCGGGCAGCACTCCCGATGATCAAGGCGTCACCCAGCGGCACCGTGTGAACCGCACCGCCCTGACCACCCAAGGGTCAAAACGAGCGGGCCTCAGTAGCCCCTCTCCGAGAGACAGCCCCCGGGCCCTCATGGAATGAGCGGAGACTCTCTCCGGTTGGCACCCGTGCACGCGTGATCAAGCACGGCGCCACCAACCGGAGGGACCCCCACCGATGACCACCCCCCTGAAGGAGACGCTCGGCCGGTACGGCATCTGGAGCGTGGGCCTGCGCTCCGAGGACCCGGACCGCCGCGGCGAACTCGCCGAGGCCGCCGCCGAACTGGAGGAACTCGGCTACGGCGCCCTCTGGCTGGGCGGCAACAGCTCCGCCGCCAACGCCGCTCCGCTCATCGAGGCGACCTCGAAGGTCAAGGTCGGCACCAGCATCCAGAGCATCTGGCAGCACGAGCCGGACGCCTCCGCCTCGGCCTTCGCCGACCTGGAGTCGTCCCACCCCGGGCGTTTCCTGCTGGGCCTCGGCGTGAGCCACGCCAAGCGGGTGGAGCAGTACGCCCGCCCCTACTCGGCCCTGGTCGACCACCTCGACGGCCTGGACGCCGCCGGAGTCCCGGAGGACCGCCGACTGCTGGCCGCCCTGGGCCCGAAGTCGCTGCGGCTGGCCCGCGACCGGGCGGCGGGCTCGATCCCGTACCTGGTCACCCCGGAGCACACGGCGCACGCCCGCGAGATCCTGGGCGAGGGGCCGCTGCTGGCCCCGGAGCTGGGCGTCGTCCCGGAAAGGGACCCGGCCCGCGCCCGCGCCCTGGCCCGCGAGTTCCTGGAGATCTACCTCCCCCTGCCGAACTACACCAACAACTTCCTCCGCCACGGCTTCACCGAGGACGATCTGAAGGACGGCGGCAGCGACCGCCTGGTCGACGCACTGTTCGCCTGGGGCGACGACACGGCGATCCGCGCGAAGATCGACGCCTTCTTCGAGGCGGGCGCGGACCACGTCGCCCTCCAGATCGTGGACGGCGAACCGCGCGACGCCCTTCCGAGGAAGGCCTGGCGCGACCTTGCTTCCGCACTGGCGTGAGGGGAGCGCCCTGAGGGGCGCGGGGAACTGCGCGACCAGCCACAGACTGCCCGCAGCCTGGAAACGGACCGCAGTTCCCGGCCCTCCCAGCGGAGCGCCTACGCGTCCTTGAACTCCTGCCGCTGCCGCCCGAGTCCCTCGATCTCCAGCTCCACGACATCCCCGGCCCGCAGGAACGGCTTCGGCTCGGGCGCCCCAAGAGCCACCCCCGCCGGCGTCCCGGTGTTGATCACGTCGCCCGGGTACAGCGTCATGAACCGGCTGAGGTACCGCACGACCTCCCCGACCGGGAAGATCTGCTCAGCAGTCGTCCCGTCCTGCTTCAACTCCCCGTTGACCCACAGCTTGAGGGACAGATTCTGCGGATCCGGCACCTCGTCCGCCGTCACCAGCCACGGCCCGAGCGGATTGAACGTCTCGCAGTTCTTCCCCTTGTCCCAGGTCCCGCCCCGCTCGATCTGGAACTCCCGCTCGGACACGTCGTGCGCCACGGCGTACCCGGCGACATGCGCGAGCGCCTCCTCCACGGACTCCAGATACCTGGCCGTACGCCCGATGACGACGGCCAGCTCGACCTCCCAGTCGGTCTTGAGGGCCCGGCGCGGCACGAGGACGGTGTCGTGCGGTCCGACCACGGTGTCCGGCGCCTTCATGAAGACGACCGGCTCGGCGGGCGGCTCGGCGCCGGTCTCGCGCGCGTGGTCGTGGTAGTTCAGCCCGATGCAGACGATCTTGCCGATCCGCCCCAGCGGCGGCCCGACCCGCAGCCCGGTGGCGTCCAGTACGGGCAGGTCACCGGCGTCGACGGCGGCCCGGACCCGGCCGAGCGCCTCCTCGTCGGCGAGCAGCGCGCCGTCGATGTCCGCGACGACGCCCGACAGGTCCCGCAGGGACCCGTCGGCGTCGAGCAGCGCGGGCCGCTCCGCCCCGGCCGTACCGACTCGCAGCAGCTTCATGATCAGTCTCCCTCGATCGCGGGCGCCCGGCCGATGGACGCGACCCGGATGCGGCGGGGCAGAGCCATCGGAGGACTGGTCGATCCTCTAAGCCCGCAGTGCACTCCGCAATACCCCGTTCACGTACTGGACCCGCCCCGCCCGGTCACCGGTACAGCACGGCCCGCTCGACGGCACTCCACGTCGTGCTGGTGACGACGTACAGCGCGGCGGCCAGCGGTACGACGGCCACGGTGACCAGCGTGAAGAACGACATGAACGGCATCACCCTGCTCACCGCCCCCAGCCCGGGCAGCTGCTCCCCGTCACCGGCCCGGGCGGCCGGGTTCGCGGCCATCATGCGCTTGCTGAGCCGGTAGCTGAACGCGGCGACGCACCCGACGACCACGAACAGCCCGGCGTAGACCAGCCCCGCGCCACTCAGGAGACCGCCGTCGAGCGCGTCCGTCCACCGCTCCCCGAGCGGCGCGGCGAACAGCTGGTGGCCGAGCAGCCCGTTGGCCTCGCCGCCGATCGTGTCGCTGGAGAACAGGTGGTAGAGCAGGAAGAACGCGGGGATCTGGAGCATCCCCGGCAGGCAGCCGGCCAGTGGTGACACCTTCTCCTCGGCGTGCAGCTCCAGCACGGCCTTCTGAAGCCTCTCGGGGTTCTTGCCGTGCTTCTTCCGCAGCTCGGCGATCTTCGGCTGGAGCGCGGTGCGGGCCTTCTGGCCGCGTGCGGCGGCCCGGGACAGGGGGTGGACGAGGAGGCGTACGAGCGCGGTGAACAGGACGATCGCCGCGGCGGCGGCCGAGGCGCCGCACAGCGGCTGGAGCAGGTCGGCAAGGTGCTCGACCAGGCTGGCGAAGACGGACATGGGTGAGCCCTCCGGGGGTCTCGTCGTGCCGGAACAGGTCATGGCGGCATGACGACCCGCGCGGGGTCACTTCGGGTGTGGAGGTGCCCTACGCGACGGTCGCCCGGAGGGCGTGACCGGGTGCCCGGGGCCGGGTGCGTCCCCGGGCGTCGGGATCGCGTTGTGGCAGGAACGCCGTACGCCGGTCCCGGTCGCGGATGGCCGTACGCACCCGTGTGCGCGGCACGGCGGGCGCGCAGCGCGAGGCGACGAGGGCGCAGAGCGCGAGGGCGGCCGAGGCCGCGGTGGTCGCGGCGAGCGCGACGGTGGCGGTGAGGCTGCCGGTGTCGAGCAGCACCACCTCGACGAACAGGAAGAGCAGCGCGAGGACGGGACGCAGCGTCGCCCAGCTTCGGTTCATCGGCCGCCCCTCCCCTCGTACATGTGCATGCCCTGTCGTTCGTTATACAGGATCACCCTCCGCAGCGGATCCGGAGCGGACCGGCGACTTCGTAAACGGGTTTGAAGAAGGTTCGTCAGAACTCTCGACAACCCACACGCCACACCCGATGCTTCTCGTCACCCGACAACGGGCCACCTTCGCGCCGCCGGGCCGGGGACCGGCGTGCGCCCTCATCTCCCTTACGGAGGAGCCGTGATCCGACGCAGAAGCCTGCTGGCCGCAGCAGGCGGAACGTTCCTCGGCAGCGCCCTGGCGACGGGCACCGCGCACGCGGACGCCACGATCGCCGTCAACCCGTCGACGACGTACGGCACCTGGGAGGGCTGGGGCACCTCCCTCGCCTGGTGGGCCAACGTCTTCGGCGCCCGGGACGACTTCGCCGACCTGTTCTTCACCACCAAGTCCGTCACGTACAACGGCCGTTCCCTGCCCGGCCTGGGCCTCAACATCGCCCGCTACAACCTCGGCGCGTGCAGCTCGAACAGCGTCGGCGGCGAGACGATGGTGAAGTCGCCCAACATCCCCGCCTTCAAGCAGATCGAGGGCTTCTGGCAGGACTGGAACAACGAGGACCCCACCTCCTCGGCGTGGAAGTGGACGGCGGACGCCAACCAGCGCGCGATGCTGGTGAAGGCGACGCAGCGGGGCGCGATCACCGAACTGTTCGCCAACTCCCCGATGTGGTGGATGTGCAGCAACCACAACCCCTCGGGCGCCTCGGGCGGCGGCAACAACCTCCAGACCTGGAACTACCGCCAGCACGCGAGCCACTTGGCGGCGACAGCCCTGTACGCGAAGAACAACTGGGGCGTGAACTTCGCGACGGTCGACCCCTTCAACGAGCCGGCCTCCACCTGGTGGACCGCGACCGGCACTCAGGAGGGCTGCCACATGGACCCGGCGGTCCAGGCGGCCGTCCTCCCGTACATGCGCAGCGAGCTGGACAAGCGCGGCCTCACCGGCCTGCGCATCGCGGCCTCGGACGAGACGAACTACGACACGGCCCGCTCCACGTGGTCGTCCTTCAACGCGACGACGAAGGGCCTGGTCTCGCAGGTCAACGTGCACGGCTACCAGGGCTCGGGCGGCCGCCGCGACCTCCTCTACACGGACGTCGTGACCACCTCCCGCAAGAAGCTGTGGAACTCCGAGACGGGCGACAGCGACGGCACGGGCCTGACGATGGCCTCCAACCTCTGCCTCGACTTCCGCTGGCTGCACCCGACGGCCTGGTGCTACTGGCAGGTCATGGACCCGTCGACGGGCTGGGCGATGATCGCCTACGACGCCAACACCCTCCAGCCCACCACCGTCCAGACCAAGCACTACGTGATGGCCCAGTTCAGCCGCCACATCCGCCCCGGCATGACGATCCTGGACACGGGCGTGGACTACGCGGTGGCGGCGTACGACGCGACGGCCCGCCGCCTGGTGATCGTCGCGGTGAACACCTCCACCTCCGCCCAGACCCTCACCTTCGACCTCTCCCGCTTCTCGACGGTGACGGGCGGCTCCGGGGGCCTGGTGCCGCGCTGGAACACGGTCACGACGGGCGGCGGCGACCTCTACACGGCGCGCTCGGACATCCGCCTGAACGGCAAGTCGGTAAGCGTCCCATTCTCGGCAAAGGCGGTCCAAACCCTCCACATAGACAACGTGACGCTGTAGTCCGGTTGCAGTTCGCCTGCGGTCCGGCGGCGGCGGTTCGGGAAGAACCGTGAAGCCCGGGTGGCGAGCGAGGGGAAGTAGGGAGGCCGAGTGGTCTGGCCTGCGCATCTCTCACGCTCGTCACCTCCCGGCAGTACGGTGTCCCCCATGCGCCCCGACACGCCTGCCGAAAACGTCGACCACACCGCCGAGGCGGCACGCCTGGAGCGGACCGCCGGCCTGTATCCCGAGGACGCCGAGGCCCTGCTGCTGCGGGCGGCGGCCCACCTGGAGCTCTCCGGCGACCGCCCTACCGCGACCACCCTCTACGACCGCCTGCTGTCCTCCCCCGACGGCCTGGAGAACCCCCACCTGGTGCGGGCGCTCAAGGCCTCGAACCTCTGGGAGTACGGCCACGAGGCCGAGGCCCGGGCGATCATCGAGGGTGTCCGGGGAGCGTCCCCCAAGGACCCGGCCCCCTGGGTGATCGTCGCGGAGTCCCTGGAATCCCACGACGAACTGGAAGCGGCCCACGAGACGTTCACGGAGGCAGTGCACCGCCTCCTGACGGACGTCGAGGAGCCCCCCTACGCCACGCACCCCCTCCTCTTCGGCCGCCACCGCGTACGGCGCATGCTCGGCAAGTCCCACGACGAGTGGGACGCCCTGGCGGACTCGGTCCACTCCCTCCCGATCACCCTGGACGAACTCCACGACCCCAAGCGCGTGTGGTCCCTGGGCTCGGAGAACCCGGCGGAACTGGAGGCGGAGATCCTGCGCCTCCGAGCGGAACTGGGCGCGTACCGGGAGGCCCTCTCCCGCCCCTTCCCCGTCGCGATCCTGCACTGGCCGGCGGACGAGCTCACGGAACTCCTGGAGGCGTATCCGTCGCTGTCGACGGAATACCCGACCCACGAGGAACACCTCTCGACCATAGAGACGGCCCTCCGCGAACTGTCCGCCTCCGGCACCCCGAACCTGGGCATCGTCACCGGCACGGTCCCGTCCTACGAGGCGTTCGCAGCATCGGAACTCTCGTCCCCGAACGACGCGACGCTGCTCCCGCAGTACGCGACGACACTAGCGGCGAGGGGACGGGCGGTGGCTTGGCCGCCGCAGTCGGGGGCGAGCTGCTGGTGCGGCTCGGGCCGGACGTACGGCCAGTGCCACGGCCTGACACGGGGATAAGCCACCGGCAGGCAGCCGCTGAACCAACCCGGCGTGCGCGACCCCGCTGACGTGCCCGCCACGCCGGGCACCCACCCAGCAAACGGCGCCACCACCCACCCAGGCCCCCACTCCCCCGGGCCGCCCGCTCGCTTCTCCCCCGTGCCGGAGCGCCCCGGGTCAGGGGTGGCCCGCAGGGCCATCGGCGCAGCCGACGCGGAACGCAGCGCAGCGGAGTGGGAGCGCCCTTGATGCGGGGTGCGGAGGCACGATACTGGCAAAGAAGCGGGCGGCCCGACCCTCTGAAACGATCAGCTTGCGGCAAAAGCCCGTTGCATGTCAGTGGCTACTGCTAGAACTGACCGGGCTGGCATAAATCATCAAATAAATGCTGGCTCAGACCATGCAGCAATGATCGACCATGACGACATACAGGTGTGAGGCCCGACGGTGAACGGCATGACGCCTTCGTCTCCCGGTGTCTCGGCCCGCATGAGCAGACAGGCGAGCAAGGACACCGCTGTCGAGTTGGCGGTGCGGCGGCTGCTGCACGCTGCCGGCCTGCGTTATCGCGTGGAATACCCCGTGCCGGGTCTGCCCCGACGCCGTATCGACGTGGCATTCCCACGAGCGAAGGTGGCCGTCCTCATTGACGGGTGCTTCTGGCACGGCTGCCCTCAGCACGCCACGCACCCGAAGGCGAACGCGGACTGGTGGCGGGCCAAGCTCGAACGGAACATGGCCCGGGACAGGGAAACGACGGAGCATCTGGTCGCAGCGGGATGGGCTGTGCTGCGGTTCTGGGAGCACGAGGCTCCCGAGGACGTGGCGGTACGGGTGGCGGCAGCGGTGCAAGAACGTCGATCGGGACTGATCAGGGGGAAAGAACAGTGAGCGGACTCACCTTCGTGGATGTGTGCTCCGGGGCGGGCGGGCTTGCCCTCGGTCTTGAGCGGGCGGGCTTCGAACCGCGTCTCTTGTTGGACGACGACGATTCTTCCGTCGCAACTCTGCGGACCAACCGGCCGCAGTGGAACGTGCTGCACACCGATCTGCTGGACTTCGACCCGGCCGAGCACCCGGTGAGCCACGACGTGGATCTCCTGGCGGCGGGCCTGCCGCGAGTGAAGTCGAGTGCGACCGTCGGACGGGCCGACTCGGACAGGGAGGAGCGGCTGTTGGAAGCCGCCGTCTATCTCGTCCATGCGATCAGGCCTCGGGCAGTGCTCATCGAGAACGTCCCGGGCCTCGCCCACGCGGACGAGTACCAGCCGTTCCGCGACTTCGCCCGGGCCGAACTCGCCCACTTAGGGTATGAATTCAGCTGGTTCGTCATGAATGCTGTCAATTTTGGGGTACCGCAGAGTCGTAAGCAGGGCGTGCTGGTCGCCGTGGAGCGGAACCGCGCCCAGGCGTTCCGGCCCCCGACGCCGACCGTGCTGGAGCCGACGACGGTCGGCGCCGCCCTCGGCCAGTCCATGGCCGCTCGCGGTTGGCAGGACGCCATCCGCTGGGCCGCACAGGCCGACCAACCGGCTCCCACACTGGTCGGAGGGTCGAAGAACCGGGGCGGTGCCGACCTGGGCCCGACCGGAGCCAAGAACAAGTGGGCGACCATGGGTGTCAACGCGCACTCGCTGGGTGACACGGTTCCCGGCCCGGAGTTCGTCTGGAACCCCGAGCTCGGCAGGGACAACATGGTGAAGATCACGGTCGAACAGGCGGCCCTGCTGCAGGCGTTTCCCGAGTCGTGGCAAATCACCGGGCTCAAGACCGCCCGCTACCGCCAGATCGGACATGCCACCCCGCCGCCCGTTGCAGAGGCGTTGGGACGGGCCTTCGCGGAAGCGCTCGAGGGCGAGCCGGCAGTCCCCTCGGCCGGCTAGACTTCCGCCACATGACCAGCACGGCGCCACACCAGTCCGTCCTCGACAAGCCATTTGTCCTGGATCTCTTCGCGGGTCCTGGAGGACTGGACGTCGCCGGGCACGCACTCGACATCCCGAGCCTCGGCATCGAGTGGGACAGGAGCGCGTGCCTGACGAGATACGCGGCCGGGCTGGACACTCTCCACGCGGACGTGAGCGCGGTACGCCGGGATGCCTTCGAGTCGCTGCCGCCGGAGATCAACGTGCTCGCCGGGGGCCCCCCGTGCCAGACGTACTCGGTGGCCGGTAAGGGCGCCGGCCGCAAGGCCTTGGAAGAGGTCAAGGAGTACATCGAGCGACTGATGGCGGGACAATCCGACGAGGCGATCGACAAGAGCTTGAAGAAGCTCAGCGATCCGCGCACAGCGATGGTCCTGGAACCTCTCAGGTACGCGATCCAGGCCACCAGGAGCCCCAACAGGCAGAAGCGCCCCTACGACGTCATAGTCCTGGAACAGGTCCCCGCAGTCGAGGCTCTGTGGAAGCACTACGCCAAGGTGCTGGAGCAGACCGGCCTCCCCGACGGCACCAAGTACAAGGTCGTCGTCGACGTCCTCGACACCGAGACCTACGGGGTACCGCAGACGCGATCCCGCGCAGTGTTGATCGCTCGCCGTGAAGGACTCGGTCAGCCGTCGCTTCCCGCGCCGACGCACCGCGCGTACGAGGCGAAGGAATGGAATCGCAGGGCCGAACTGTCGGCGAGCGGAATCCATCAACCCACCCTCGACGACAAGGACACCGAGGAAGAGGCCGAGAAGTCCCGGGCAACCGACGACAGTGCCCTGAAGCCTTGGAAGTCGATGGGTGAGGTGCTCGCCCGTCCGGTGGGCACGCACCCGGGTCGGCGCACCCCCTTCCTGGTCCGCTCGAACTACGGCAGCTCCGGCGTCCCGGGGCGACGCGGGGTACGGACCGACCTGCAGCCCGCCGCCACCGTGACCGGTCGCATCTCCCGCTTCGTGGTCTTCGAGCACCTAGACGAGCAGGTCGTGCGCGAGGGCGCGCGATTCAGCATGAACGAGGCGGGCATGCTGCAGAGTTTCCCGCCGGACTATCCTTGGTCCGGTACGGCACAGGCCCAGCAGGTGGGCAACGCCGTGCCGCCCGTGTTCGGCGCCCACCTGCTGAGCGCCGCGCTCGGTCTTCCCGTTCCGAACCCGGATGTCCTCAGAAAGCCGTGGGTGCCGGCCACGGAGGAACAGCGGGCCAAGCTGCGCAGCCACGGCTGCGGAGCCGCGGACACCTGTACCGCCAGGTGCCCGCGTCCCGAAGATCAGGCTCCGGCCCGCTCCGCCGCACGCCCCCGGACCGAAATGTCGAAGAAGTAGTCGGCGGAGCCGGCAGCAGGTCACCGCGACGGGTCAGTCGACGCCCTTCCTACCTCTGACCGGCGCTGTCTCGAACAGCTCGGTGAAGTACTCGGTGAGCGCGGCCACAGAGTCCTCCGGAACGGGGTCCTCGTCGGGCCCCTCCGGGAGGTTGTGCCGCCCCACCGGCAGCGCCGATCCCGCCTCGGCGATCCAGTCCCGTAGACGAGTCGGGTCCTTGGGCGCGTCCGGGGCCAGGACGTCGTAGATCAGCGTCGCTCCTGCCGCGTTGATCGCGACACTGAGTCCGTTGACCTCTCGCCCGCCGGTGACTTGTCCGTTCTGCAGGAGACGGACCAGGGCCTGAGCGGTGGGGCGATGATCGACCAGGCCGCCCCTCAGAACTGTGTGGATGAGGTCCTGGTTCCCGCAGGCGACCTCGACGGGCGCGTAGTCCGGCCCGTTCCGAAAGAGCTCGGCCGCCCACCAAAGACGGGAGAAGCACTGGCGGTCCGCGGGACCCCGGAAGCGCTCCGGGGCGATTCGCCTCTCGGGCCTTTTCGCTGTCGGCTCCGACAAGTGACGCCAGGCGACGTAGTCGGGAGCCACCGCCAGGGCGACGTGGTTCCACAGCCTCTTGTCCGCCGCCTCCCGCCGTGTCAGGCGCAACGTGGCGTGAAGCCGCGGAGCGAGCCACGCGTCAGCTCTGGTCCGGTCCTCCCGGAACTCGAACATGGCGTCTTCCACCAGGCTTCGGATCGGCTCGACCGACCATCTGGCGTCGTCGGGAAGCGACTCGACGACCTTGGCGAGATCGATACCGCCGTGCACCTGTTCGCCTTTGAGCAACTCCTCGGTGAGGAACGGATCGACGGCCGAGGCGGAGAGCAGCGCGAGCCGCTCCGGTACGTGGTTCGGTTGCGTGATCACGTCTCGCTCTCCCGGTTCATCTGTTCCAGACTGCGGATGGCGTAGGCGAGCGCCTTGCCGGCATCGGCACGACGGGCCGCCGCGTAATGGATACGGGTCTGCAGCTCCACCCAGCCCGAGTCGCCCGTTCGCCTGCGATGGACCTGCCGTAGAGCCTCTTCGACGTGCACGCCGGGAACGACGTCCGGGAGCATCTCCCGCAGTACCTCGCCCTGCCAGTCGTCCGGGAAGACCGGTCCACCACCCGCTTCCACCTCCAGCTCGCCGATGGCACCGTGGAAGACCGCGGTCCAGACATCGGTGGCCATCTGAGCGACCAGGAGGTCACGCACTTTGCCCTCCACGCCGGAGCCGCTGCTGTCCAACAGCGCGATGATCCCGTCCACGTCGGTGTTCACGAACACGGTCGGGACTCTGGCCGAGACGTCCACGATCCAGGGCACGTCGGCGTAGGGGTGCAACCACTCCCTGGAGCTCTTGCTGAACGAGGCTTTCTGCACATCCAGTTGGAGGCCGCGTACCGGCTCTTCGGAGACCGTGTCGACGACCCAGCTCCGATCGGTCTCGGCGATCGACCGGCCCTCCACCCCGTCAACCGTCCCGACGGCGTGGACGGCGAGGGAGGCTCGACCCAGGTGATCGTCACGGAGCACCTCCAGCGAACCCGACCAGTCCCGACCGTCCTCGGCGTCACGAGTGAGCGCGGTGGAGGTGCGCACATTCGTCTCGCCGTCCGTCAGCACGGCGAGAACGCACAGGTCCGACCAGGCCGCGTCCGGCGCGTTCGCACCGGGTGGCAGTGTCGCCGAGAGGCCGATCGTGGCGCTCACCCAGTCGGTGTGCCCCGCGATGCCCAGCGCCACGGCATGCTGCTGGGTCGAATAGGCGGTGGTCTCCAACTGGTCCCTGGTGCCGTCGGAGAGCTTGAGGGAAACGGAGGTCACCCTGAGTGCGACCGGTCGGTTGAGTCGCTTGTACGGGTAGATCTTCAACGTCACTCCCCCTTGCCGGCACGGAGTTCGACCACGAGGCGGGTGAGTGTGGTCCTGACGGGGTGGCTGGTGACGTCGGTGGAACCGCGGAATTTCGCGCGACGCACGCCTGGTGTGAAGCGCAAGGTTCCGTTCTCCACCTCGCATCCCTCGACGGCCACGAGTTCCGCCCAGTCCAGCTTCGGGCGGCCGCCGGAGCGTACGTCCATCTGGGCGACCGGAACCATCGGCACGATTTCGTCGCCACGCGGGATGCTCACTTCCGCGGTGATCTGCCACTCCCCACCGTCGCCGATGGACGCGTCGAGCCCGTCCAGGACCGGGACCACGGGCCCGGAGGGCGCCTTGGCCTTGGGCCTCGACTTCACGGTCAATGCCTTGCGCAGCGCCTCACCACCTTCGCGGCTGCCGCGCTTGGGCCGTGCGACGAGTTCCCTCACCGCTGTGTTGACCTCGGTGGTCAACGCGTTGATCCGTCTGTACGCGGAGGGTGACCAGCGCAGGGTCAACTCCTCCGTCTGTCCCCAGCGGTCGTGCTCGGGCGGTTCCGCCGCCCGCAGGAACTCCTCCGCCTCCTTGGCGAAGGGGGCCGATTCTCCGGCAGCCTCCCCCACCAGAAGTACGGCCTGGAAAGGGTTGGTCCCGATCGGCAGGTTCGGAACACCCGCCCTTTTCACGGTCATGCGGTTGCCACGCAGCGAGTGCACCTGGTTCTTGGGGGTGTCCTTGTCGTTATCGGCGTCCGTCACCAACAGGACGGCCTGGTGCGTGCCGAGAGACCCGTGCGCTCCTCCGGAGAGCGGCAGCTTCAGCGGCACGCTCCGCGCGGCCACCTGCCCGGCCTCGGTGAGCCGATCCACGGTGGCTCCCTCGTAGTGCGCCCGCAACGCACGGGTTCGAGACGGTTGCTCGGCAGACGGGTCCACCTGCTCCTCCGCCACGACGACATCACCGTTGCGCAGGGTACGGACCGACACCTCCAGGAGCGGAAGCTTGTTGCCTCCTCCGGTCATCGCCGCCCAGAAGTCACGTCCCAGCGCCGTGACCAGACGACGGTGCATCTTGCGGATGTCGCGAGTGTCCCCGCCGTCCTCGTCCAGGTTCTCTTCGTCGGCGTCGGACGAATCGTCCTCGAGGCTGGCCACGTCGTGCGCGCCGACGATGAGGAAGGACGTACC
Source organism: Streptomyces tibetensis (assembly GCF_007655005.1). Taxonomy (GTDB): domain Bacteria; phylum Actinomycetota; class Actinomycetes; order Streptomycetales; family Streptomycetaceae; genus Streptomyces; species Streptomyces tibetensis. The sequence goes on along the minus strand of NZ_SZVW01000006.1, from coordinate 62,105 downwards.
GGGTTCGTCGCTGTCCCGGGTCAGGTGCAGACGAGCCACGGTCTCCTCGTCCGCCCACCAGGAGCGGGCGACCATGGCGCCGGGCGAGTCGGGATCCGGGCGCCCGAACCAGGCGGGTCCCGCGTAGGGCTCGCCGTCGACCTCACGCCACGGCAGTTCGAGACGGCCGATGACCCGTCGCTCGGTACGCCCTTCGTGGGGCTCGGACAGAGTGGAGTTGATGAGTACGAGGCCGAGCGCGCTGGTGGCCCACAACGTGGCCTTTCCCAGGCCGTACGAACCGCCCGCGCCATGACCGGACTTGAGGCTCTCCAACTGGCGCCTGACCACGGCCGCGAACTTGCCGTCCGCGTAGTCGTCTCCGATCAGCCCCGAAGCGTTGTAGTCGTCGACCCGGAGCAGGACCAAGCGGCCCTTCTCGTACATGTCACGGACTCCGGCGTCCACGACCCGGCCGACCTTCTGGTTCCCGGCGATCTCCGAGACGGCGGAGTAGTGCGGGAAGAGGTCGTTCCAGAGAATCGCCTCGCGGAAGGCCTCCAGTGCCTCACCGGTCAGCTCGTGCAGGGTGTAACGGACGCGGACCGGGCGACCGTTCTCCGTCTGTCGCTCGTCGAGGCTGTTCTGGCAGGTCTCGCGTGCGAGCACCTGAACGTCGGCATCGAACGCGAAGGCCGCGGCATTGCCCAGGTCACGGCCACCGTCGGGATAGCCGGGTCGGTGGTACCAGGTGACCGGCAGGCCGGCTTGGGTGTCGGTGGTGCGGGTGTGCACTGTGCCGAGGTCCGTGCCGAGCGCCTTGGCGATGTCCGACATGACCGTCGGGCGCGGAGTCGATCTGCCGGTGATCCATGCGGAGACGGCAGCTCTTGTCAGCTTCAACTCCTCGGCCAGTTCGGCCTGTGTCTTGCCCGCGAGTTTGAGCTGACGAGCCAGCCACGGCCCGAACTCCTCACCTGTCTCCACGCGCCACCTGCTCTTCCTCGAGTGTCGTAAGGAGAGGCTAATTTGACGAGACGGAGCCCGTCAACCAAAAGTTAACTACCCTGGATCACCTCAGGGTCATCAGATCAATGCCCGAACTGTCCGAATAGACCCATATTGCCCGGGTGTGCCTGCCCCCAGAGAACGGAACGACCAACTCCCCTTGAGGGAACGGAAGTTCGGGGTTGCACATTCGAGTGACCCTCGATAACTTCGGTGACGGTGGAGAATCCACCTCGCTCGAAGGACTGAAACGGGGTTTCGGGCGGCCGTGGAACCCGTATGCCAAGAACCAGCGTCACAAGGGGATCGAAAGCCTCCACAAAGGGGCCATCCCCTCGCCCGGAAGCAGTTTCTCCAAAAGTGCTGGCGAGGGGAAACGTTCAACCGCTAGCGTCATTCTCGGGGGGAGAAGCTATCCCTCGAGATGCAACTCGTTCCACGGGGACGTGTACCCAAATACACCCCTGTAGGACCATCAGGACACGACCTATCAGGGGTGTAGCACTCAATGGACGAGCAGGATTGTGGCGACTTCCTGGTTTCGAGCCGGGAATTAGCCTCGTTCGAGGCGACGATCAAGACGGCAAGAAGCAAGGTCGAGGTGGCGAGGGTTCTCCAGGCGCACGACCTGTCCGAGGACGACTTCACCCGCAGCTTCCCCTACCTGGCCAAGGCGGTTCGAGACCTGCCGGACATCGACGCTCCAGAGGCCTGACCACAGCACACCGTATGAATCACGGGCCGGCCACTTCGTCGAATCCGGAAGCCGGCCCGTCATTCACGATCCAGCCCGGCCATCGCTACCTCAGGAGCGCAGAAGCAATGCCGTCTTCGACCTCTCCCGTGATCCAAACAGTTCTCGAACAGTCCTCCCGCGTCCTGCAGACCTACGCCGTGGACCCCGGACTTGTGGCCGAACATGCCAACGGCGAGCGCCGCATCACCAAGGGCGGATATGGCGACCGTCAGCTTTTCGAACTCGTCCAGAATGCCGCCGACGAAATCGCCGACCAGCCCGGCGGTCGCATCCATGTCGTCCTCACGGAAAATCACCTGTACTGCGCGAACGAGGGGAATCCGGTCACCGCAGAAGGTGCCGAGACGATCCTCCGAATGAGCATGTCGAAGAAGCGCGGAGGCCAGATCGGTCGGTTCGGTGTCGGCGTCAAATCGGTGCTCGTGGTGACGGACGCTCCTGAATTCTTCAGCAGTACGGGAAGCTTCGGATTCGACCGCGCCTGGTCGTACGAGCAGATCAAGGCCGTTCCCGGCGTGGCGGCACGCTACGGCCCGGAGTTCGACGCCCCTGTGCTGCGCATGGCCCGTCCTCTCGACCTTCAGGCCGAGCGCGCGTCCGACCCCGTCCTGAACGAGTTGCTGACCTGGGCGACCACTGTCGTTCGACTCCCCTTGCTTCCGAAGGCCGATGACCGGCTGGGCCGGGACATGCACGGAGGCCGCGCCAAGGACCATGGCGAGCCCCGTGAAGAGTTCCCGTTGGGCTTTCAGCTCTTCTCCCCGCATGTCGCGAAGGTCGTGCTGGAGGACCGCCGGCCCCGGCCCGTGGCCCGACGCATACTCAGCGCCCAGCAGTCCGGCGACCTGCACACGGTGGCCGAGGAACGGACCGGAAGGGCCGTCGCCACCGAGCGGTGGCGGGTGTTCACGACCTCCCACGAACCCGGCCCCGCAGCCCGCGACGACGCCGGAGAACTGCACGACCGCGTCTCTCTCGAACTCGCCTGGGGCGTGCCCGCTCTGGAGAAGGACGCGGAGAGCGGTCTGCACATCAGCCCTCGGTCCCGTGGTCGTGGCAAGTTCTGGTCCTTCTTCCCCACCAAGTACGAGATGTCCCTGAGCGGCATCCTCAACGGCGCTTGGAAGACCAATGAGGACCGTCAGAACCTGCTCGATTCATCCCCGTTCAACCAGGAGATGATCAGGGTCTCGGCGCAGTTGGTGGTCAGCGCCCTGCCGGCCCTGTCCCCCGCCGAGGATCCGGCCGCCTACCTCCCCCTGCTTCCCGGACGCGTCAAGGAAGCGATCAGTTGGGCCGACGAGTACCTGACCCGAGAGATCTGGTCTCGCACCGTGGAGAGCCCCTCCCTGCCCGACCAGGACGGCGTCCTGCGCGTCCCGACGGAGCTGCGGATCCATCCTCGCCTCGACCGAGACCTGAAGAGGCTCTCCGGTTGGCTCCGCATGTGGCACGAATGCCCTGGTCGTCCCACCGACTGGCTGCACCCGAGCGTCGAGGCCGACTCCCTGCGCTCGGGAAAGGTCGAGCACGTTCTCGCGGCGGCCGGGCACGGACGGACCGATGTCCGTGAATGGCTGGAGGCGCTGGTCGAGAGCGGCAGCCCCGAGGCGTCGGCCGTGGCCATCCGCATCCTTGCGGACATGATCGAGGTCCGCTCCCCGTACGCCGACGAGGCGCGCAGGGCCCGTGTCGTACTGACGGAGGAGCACGGCCTCGTCGCCCCGGTCCACGGCAAGGTGTTCCGCCGGGCCGACCAGGGCGGACTGCGCGAGTCGCTGGTGTACGTCGTCGACCGGCTCGCCCAGGACCCGTCGCTGATGCACGCGCTCAACGTCCTGGGCATCCGGGAGGCCGATGTCGAGGGCCGGTTCTTCAGCGTTCTTGACCAGGGCTTCGACCACTACAGCGAGTCGGACTGGCAGCGGTTCTGGGAACTGTTCCGTCAGGCCGGGGCACATCGCGTGGCCCACAAGCTCTTGGAGCGGGTGCCCACGCCACGCTCGACGCTCCGCGTGCGGACCGCGGACGGACGGTTCCGGCCCATCGAGGACTGCATGCTGCCGGGTGTCGTGGTCGACGCGAAGCGTGATCCGAGCGTCGCCGTCGACATGGCGTTCCACTCCGACGACACTCCCTTCTTCTCACAGATCGGGCTGCGGGAACGACCGTCCGGCGGGGTGCAGCCCAGGGCGGACGAGGCCTGGTTCGAGGAGTACCGCGAAGCCGTTCATGCCGCCTACTTGCGCAGTCTGGACACCCGCGCCCCGCGCCCGGCACTGAACCGGATGAAGGTCGAGGGTGCCGCGATCGGTGGCCCGCTCCATCTCTTCCGCGCCCTGTCCGAGGAGTCGCGCGCGGCCTTTCTGAAAGTGCTGCCCGACGACGCCGTGGTGGACAACTGGACGCGCCAGATCGGCGCGCAGACCAGCACACGCCAGGCCGTGGCCTCGCCGATCCGGTGGATGGTGCGAAAGTACGGCACGGTCTCCACCTCCCAGGGGATCAAGCCCCTCAGGGAGGCCGTCGGCCCACAACTCGCCGCCTACCGCGACGTGCTGCCGGTCGCCGACATCACCCCCGAGAAGGCCCGCAAGCTACGCCTTCCGACCACCGTCGACGAGGTTCCCGCCGACCGCTGGGACGCGCTCCTCGACGAGGTGTCGCGCAGCGAGGACGACTCGTTCGTCGGCGCGACCTACGTGATGCTGACCCGCTTCGGTGCCGACTTCCCGGAGGACTCCCTGACCCGCTGCCGGGTCGGCGACACCTGGGACACCCGTCCCGACGACGAGATCACCCTCGCTGTCGGTGCGGCCGAGTACCGGGCCCTTCGCGCGGAGCAACTGCCTGCGCTGCTCGTCCAGACCGTCGACGATGCGGAACTGATGGTCGAGAAGTGGGGCATGCTCCGCTACGCCGACGTGATCAGCCGAGAGACCCGTGAAGTGCCGGAGGGCGATCCCGTTCCTCTGGTCGAGCTCTTTCCCGCTCTGCGCCAGCGTCTGAACAGCGGGAACCGGAACGCCATGGTGCAACGGTGCACCGAGCTGGAGGAGGTCGTTCGCAGCCCCAAGGGCACGAAGCCCTCAGTTCTGGACGCCGTTCGTCAGGACGGCATCGTCAAGGTCCGGGTGCCCTTGGAGCGGGAACCGATGCTGCGGTTGATCGACCGCGAACTCGGCCTCGGCCTGGGTGCCGCCGGTTGCCGTGCGGTGCTGGAGCACCAGGACCGCATGGCTCGGGACAGTGAACTGAAGGCGGCGCAGAAGGCGGTCCGCGAGGCCGAGGACGTCGTGTCCAAGATCGAGCTGCTGATCGGTGCGGACGCGCTCCGGAGCGGTCTGCCCGAAGGGCTGATGGAGGCCGAGTTGCAGGCGGCCGACGGCACGGAGCCCTCCGGGCGGCGCATCGCGCAGATGGCGTTCAACGCGCACGGGGACGGGGTGCTCCAGCAGCATGCTCGGGACATCCAGGCCCGCTTCCCCAACGCGCCTGTCTCCTACGGTGGGTCGGCGGCGGCCATCGCGTTCGTCTCGGAACTGAAGCTGCCTGTCGCGTTCGCCGGTTCGAGGACTCCGTCGCCGCCTCCGTTCGAGACCGTGGAGGGCCCTCAGGACTTTCCGAGCCTCCACGACTACCAGGAAGACCTGGTCCGGAACATCTCCACCATGCTCGACCGGCTGGCTCCGCAGCGCGGCATGCTCTCCCTGCCCACCGGCGCCGGCAAGACCCGCGTCACCGCCGAGGCGGTCATCCGCTGGGTGAAACGGGTCGAAGACCTCAAGGGCCCCCTCCTGTGGATCGCGCAGACCGAGGAGCTGTGCGAACAGGCGGTGCAGAGCTGGAAGTTCGTGTGGTCCAAGGTCGGCGCCGAGCGCCCGCTCACCATCAGCCGGCTGTGGAGCAGCAACGAGGTGGGGGACGTCGTCGATCACCCCCACCTGGTGGTCGCCACCGACGCCAAGCTGGAGCGCTGCCTAAGCACCGACCAGTACGCCTGGCTGCGACAGTCCGCGTTGGTGATCGTGGACGAGGCGCACACCGCGATCTCCAAGCGGTACACCGAGATCCTGGGGCAGTTGCAACTCACCCAGTACGAGACCGGTCGCCATCTGCTCGGCCTGACGGCGACTCCGTTCCGCAACACCAACGAGGAGGAGACCCGTCGCTTGGTCAACCGCTTCGGCAACCGCCGACTCGACGAGGGAGTGTTCCCGTCCGGGGACCCCTACCGGGACCTCCAGGAGTGGGGGATGCTCGCTCAGGTCGAGCATCGCACCCTCAGGGGCGGCAGGATCGAGCTGACCAGGGACGAGAGAACGCATGCGGACCGCATGTCGATGCTCTCCCGCTCCGCCGAGCAACGGCTCGCTGACGACCACGAGCGCAGCCGCCGGATCGTCGACGAGGTCGCCGGCCTGGCGGACGAAGGGCCGACGCTGCTCTTCGCCACCTCCGTGGACCACGCCAAGTATCTGGCGGCCATGCTCAACGATCGCGGCATCCGCTCGGCCGCGGTCGACTCGACCACCAGCACGCAGGACCGTCGCACCCGTATCGAGAACTTCCGAAACGGTCGCATTCGTGTGCTCACCAACTACGGTGTTCTCACCCAGGGCTTCGACGCTCCTGCCACCCGCGCCGTGGTCGTGGCCAGGCCGGTCTACAGCACCAACGTGTACCAGCAGATGATCGGTCGCGGCCTGCGCGGACCTCGGAACGGCGGCAAGGACTGCTGCCTGATCCTCAACGTCAGCGACAACATCGAGAACTTCGACACTCAGCTCGCCTTCACCCAGTTCGAGCACCTCTGGAGCCGTTCGTGACCGACGCCTACCTCGACAGTCCGCCGCTCACCGAGGAGCAGCGGACCGTCGTGGAACAGCCTTGGGACGCCCGCGTCCTGGTGACCGCCGGTGCGGGGGCCGGTAAGACCCACACCCTGGTGCGCCGACTGGACGCGCTGTGCGGGAACTCGGACTCAGAGGAGGCGCTGGAAGCCTCCGAGATTCTGGTGCTGACCTTCTCTCGGGCGGCCGCCCGGGAGCTGCGGGAGCGGATCAGCAGACATGGCGAGCGAGCCCGCCGGGTGCGGGCTCAGACCTTCGACGCCTGGGCGCTCGGGGTGCTGCGGCAGGCGTACCCGGACGAGGACTGGAGCGCGACCCCCTTCCTGGAACGGATCGAGGCGGCTGCCCGCGCGGTCGAGAAGGGGGCCATGGAAGCCGGGGACTCCGTGCCCCCGGCACACGTGGTCATCGACGAGGTCCAGGACCTGATGGGCGACCGCCGGGATCTCGTGGAAACCCTGCTCGACCGCTATCAGGACAGCTGCGGCTTCACCGTGGTGGGTGATGCCGCACAGTCCGTCTACGGCTTCCAGATCACGAACCCCACCGAGCGGGCCGACGAGACCGGCCGCTTCTTCGACTGGCTGCGAGCCTCGTACCCGGACGACCTCGTCGAACTCCGACTGACCGAGAACTTCCGGGCGACCACGCGGGAGGCCGAGTTGGCGCTGGCGCACGGGGAGCGCCTGCAGAACCTCACGGACGCGGACGAGGCCGAGGTTCTTTACGAAGAGATGCGCGAACTGCTCCTCGATCCGAGGAACGGCATGGGAGCCCTGACGGACTCGTTCACCCTCGAAGGGCTGCGGGACTTCCCCGACACCTGCGCGATCCTCACCCGCGACAACCACCAGGCCCTGGTGGTCTCGGAGCTGCTGCACGAGCATGGTGTGGAGCATCGGCTGAGGCGGCCTCTGGAGGACCGCCCGACCCCGTACTGGGTGGCCGAGTTGTTGCGTCGCACGGAGTCCGCGACGCTTTCCGAAGAGCGGTTCCGGTCGTTGCTGGCGGAGATGACCCTGCCGTACGAGCCGTCCCCCGAAACGATGTGGCCCGTGCTGCGCCGGGCGGCGCGCGGCCCGGGGCGAGGCGTACTCGACCTGGACCGGCTGCGTCGCCTGGTCGCCGACGGTCGCTTCCCGGACGAACTGGCCGATCCGGACACTGCGCGCGTCGTGATCTCGACGGTGCACCGGGCCAAGGGCCTGGAGTTCGACCGGGTGATCGTCCTGACTCCGCCGACCGTGGCGGAGTTGCGCCGGCGATACAAGGAAGAGCTGGACCTTCCGGCCGAAGCACGTGCCCTGTACGTGGCCCTGACCCGCGCCCGTCAGGACCTGTACCACCTGGACCCGCCGAAGCTGCCGATCATCAGGCGCGCCGGTGGCGGGAAGAACGGCCGCAGGTTCCTGGGGGGTTGGAAGGCGTACGACCGGTACGGGATCGTCGCCGAGCCCGGAGACGTGTGCGCGGACACCCCTCCCGGCCACGAGGCCGGCGCGACCCAGGCCTACCTCCTGGAGCACGTCGCCCCGGGCGACGAGGTCCTGCTTCGCAGGCTTCACTTCCTGCCGCCTGGTGAGTGGCAGAGCCCTCCGTACGTTCTGTTGCACGACGGGCGGGAGATCGGTGAGGTCTCGGAGCGGTTCCGACTCGATCTGTTCCAGGTGCAGAAGGTCAACCGTACGTGGGACCCCTGGTGGCCCGACGAGATTCACGGGCTGCGTGTGGACACCCTGGAGACGATGGCGGGCAGCACCGCCGCCGGTGCCAACGCCGGCCTCGGCGACCGGGGTGTGTGGATCGCGCCCCGGATCACCGGAATCGGAAGGTACCGACGGTCGGACGACAAGGAGCAGCGCGCATGAGCGACACGGACCACCGGCACGCCGAGCACTACCGGGTCCGGGACGAGGAACTGCTGGTGGGTCTCCGCCGCGAGCTTCTCGGGCCCGCCCCGGACGACGCTCCGACGGACCGAGAGGAAGTCCTGGCCCAGGACGCCCCGATCGACCGCTATCTCACCGGTGTGCTGTACCCGCGGTCGGCGGATGCGGAAGCCAAGCAGCGGATGCTCGAAGACGAGGCGGAACACGAAGGGCTGGACGACTCGCCCCTGCGGACCCGCGACAACCTGGAGGAGTCCGGGACGGCGCAGGAGGTCGGTGCCGCCGGCTCCCGCCGCCCCTCCTCCATGGGGCTCACCTTCGCGATCGACCCGGCCATAAGCGGCTCCGTCGTGGTCCGTGCGCGAGCCGCCGCGTACCGGCCCACGGACGCGGACGGCAGGCCTGTTCCCGCCCGCCGTGCCGAGGCACGCACCATCGCCGATCAGCACGAACAGTGGCGACGCGAGGAACTCGCGCTGCCCGACACCACGGTGGATGTCACCACACCCGCCCCAGACCTGAAGTTCGATCTGGCCGAAGGTGTCCGACTGCGCGTCAACGTCCGGCGTCCCGACCGGGCCATGGGCACGGTGACCGTCACCGTGACCCTGGTCAACACACACAAGGTCGGCGAGCGTGAACTGCAGGACGCGTTCTCCCTGTTCCAGTGCGGCCTCGTGATCCGCGCGACCGACGGGTCCAGCGCCTTCGTCGAGCGTCCCGCCCCCGACCTCGCGCACGACCCGGAGATCGCCACCAGCCGTCTGCTGCACCGCCATGCCCCGACCTTCGCCGTCGGGCACGGCTGCGCCGCCGAATGGGACTGGTCACCGCCACCGATCGGCATGACCGATTCGAGGCGGGCGGGTGTACCCGAGGTGCGCAGCGAGTTCGTGCCGAGCGTCGAGGTGTTGCTCACCGACTCCAATCCGGAGATCGACAGCTCCGCCCTGTCCATGCTCGGTCTCGCCTCGAACCCGGACGCAGAGGTTCTCTCCGCCCTCGAAGAGCTGGCCACGGGCTACGCACGATGGATCGACCGCAAGCAGGCCGAGGCCGATGCCCTGATCGGCAGCCCGCACGAGCAGGCCGCGCAGAAGCAGGTCGACGCGTGCCGCGAGGCACTGGGCCGGATCCGGGAGGGCATCGACCTCCTGCGCGACAAGCCCGACCTCATGACGGCGTTCAGGCTCGCCAACCAGGCCATGGCCGACCAGCGGGCCCGCAGCGCCTGGGTGCAGAACGGCCGCCAGGGCTCCCCGGAGCCCGGGAAGGGCCGTTGGCGGCCGTTTCAGATCGCCTTCGTCCTGCTCTGCATGGCCGGCATCGACGATCCCGAGCATGGGGACCGCGAGATCTCCGACCTCCTGTGGTTCCCCACCGGCGGTGGCAAGACAGAGGCGTACCTGGGCCTGATCGCGCTCACCTCCTTCCTGCGCCGGATCCGGCTCGGGGCGAACGGCGGTGGAGTCACCGTGCTCATGCGATACACCCTGCGCCTGCTGACCCTTCAGCAGTTCGAGCGCGCCACGATCCTGCTCTGCGCCATGGAGCGGATGCGTCGCGACAAGGTGTCCGAGCTGGGCGGCGAACCGTTCTCCCTCGGTATGTGGGTCGGCGAGTCGGCCACTCCCAACAGGCTCAAGGACGCGAGCGACCAACTGGCGCAGCTCCGCAAGGACCTCGACAAGCGACTGGCGACCAAGAACCCCGTCCAGCTGCACGCCTGCCCCTGGTGCGGCACGCGCCTGGACGCCCGCGCGTACGAGGTCGTCGAGGACGCCAAGCGCATGCACGTCCGCTGTCCCGGCGTGGACTGCGACTTCGCGGACGGTCTGCCCGTCCACCTGATCGACGAGGCGGTGTACGACGCCCGACCCACACTGGTCATCGCCACTGTCGACAAGTTCGCGTCGATGCCTTGGCGTCCGGCCACCGCGGCCCTCTTCAACCGGGACGACCCGAGCGACCGGACCCCGCCGCCCGAGCTGATCGTCCAGGACGAGCTGCACCTCATCTCGGGACCGTTGGGCACACTCACCGGCCTCTACGAGACAGCCGTCGACGAACTCGCCGGACGCCCCAAGGTGATCGCCTCGACGGCTACGATCCGCCGCGCCGCCGATCAGGGCCGCAGTCTCTTCGACCGCGAGGTCCGCCAGTTCCCGCCCGCGGGCCTGGACTCCCGGGACTCCTGGTTCGCCGTGGAGACGCCGCGCGAGGACAAGGCGAGCCGACGCTACGTCGGTCTCCTGGCACCCGGCACCAGCCAGTCGACCCTCCTCATCCGCACGTACGCGACCTTGCTGCACAGGGCGAAGCAGGCGCAGACCTCGGACCAGGTGCGCGACGCCTACTGGAGCCTGGTCGGCTACTTCAACAGCCTCCGGCTGCTGTCAGCGGCAGAACTCCAGGTCCACGACGACGTGGTGGCGTATCTGGAGCTGCTGGCCGCGCGTGAGGAATCCACCGTGCGTACCGTCGAGAACTATTCGGAGCTGACCAGCCGCGTCGACGCGAGCGAGATCCCGGCCCGCCTCAAGGGCATCGAGCGTGAGTACCCCGACCGGGATGTCGTGGACGTCCTCCTGGCCACCAACATGATCGCTGTCGGCGTCGACGTGAACCGGCTGGGTCTGATGGCGGTGATGGGTCAGCCGCAGACCACCGCCGAGTACATCCAGGCCACCAGCCGCGTCGGCCGCGCCCACCCCGGCCTGGTCACGGTGATGCTCAACGCGACCAGGTCGCGCGACCGCTCCCACTACGAGAACTTCCTGCACTTCCACTCCGCGCTGTATCGCGAGGTCGAGTCCACCTCCGTCACCCCCTTCTCGGCCCGCGCCCGCGAGCGGGGACTGCACGCCGTCATCGTCGCCCTGACCCGGATCCTGCTCCCGGAGGCTCGCCCCAACGAGGCTGCGGGCAAGGTGGATTCGTACGCCCACCGCATCCGCGACGAGATCAAGCCCGTCCTCCTGGACCGTGTTCGTGCCGTGACGCCTGCGGAAGCCGAAGCCGTCTCCCGGGCCTTCGACGAGTTCCTCGACTGGTGGTGCGACGAGGCCGACGTCCATGGCGGCCTGCTCTTCGAACCGAAGAAGGGTAGGCACACCCCCTCGCTTCTGCAGCCCTACGACGACGAGGCGGAGAACGCCGAGGCCTGGCCCACCCTCTGGAGCCTGCGTGACGTCGATGCCGAGTCCGCTCTGTTCATGGAGGCCACCCGATGACACCGCCCCCCGCCCGCAGGCGTCGTTCCGGCGCCGACGGTTCGTCGCCTGCCCACAACCTGCCTCGTCGCGGTGCCATCCGTCGCGCCCAAGCGATCACCACGTACGGCGTCGGCTCACTGATCGCGGTCGACCACGAGTCCTTCGTCGTGTCGGGCCTGGACGGGGCCGATGAGCAGTGGCGCATCGACGAGGCGCCACGCATCTATGAACGTCGACTCGCGCGCATCCTGGGGGTGGAGCACTTCCGGCTGCCACCGGCGTCCGACGAGAGCAGCAAGGACGGCCTCCGGGTCCGTCGCTTCCCGCTCATGCATTCCTGCCCCGACTGCAATGAGCTGCGCCGCCATCGGGACTTCAACCCGCCGCCCGGCAGGAGCGTCTGCGGTACCTGTGAGGCCGATCTGGTCCCCTCCCGCTTCGTGATCGCCTGTGAGGCGGGCCATCTCGACGAGTTCCCGTACTGGCAATGGGTCCATCGAGCCGCCGGCCGCGCCACGACGACCGCGGGTCAATGCGGCGGCACTCTCATGCTGCGCACCTCCGGACACAGCGCCTCGCTCCGTTCGATTCGCGTCTCGTGCAGCTGTGGAGTGCCCGAGGTGTCGATGGAAGGCTCCTTCCGCAAGCACGCGTTGAAGGATCTCGGTCTGCGCTGCCGGGGCACCCGACCGTGGCTCGGCACCTCGGTCCCGGCGGAGGGCTGCAGCCTCACGCCGCGAACCCTCCAGCGTGGTTCCTCAGCCGTGTGGCAGCCGGTGCTGAAGTCCGCGCTCTCCATCCCGCCGTGGAGCGACGGACGCGCGGATCCGTTGGCCCCGTACTGGGATCGACTGCGCGAACTCGAGAGCCGAGCAGAAGTGGAGGATCGCCTCAAGTTCGTCTTCGGAGACGACCTCCCCGTCCCCGTCGACGAGGTGATGGCGCTCCTCGCCGCGGAACGCGAGGAGGACCTCACGGGGGATGAGGCACCCTCCTTCGATCACCGCTACCGTGCCCTGCGCAACAAGGAGTACGAGCGCCTGCGCGCCGGCAACGACGAGCGTGAGCGCTCCCGCGAGGAACAGTTCATCTGCGAGACTCCGCTCGGCGACACGACCGTTCTCGACGGCATCGGAATCACCGGCCCCATGCTGGTCAAGAAGCTCCGCGAGGTCCGCGCGCTCAAGGCCTTCACCAGGGTCGCCGATCCCGACTCCGTCTCCGAGGCCAACGAAGCCGAGCTCTCCTCGACCGCCCTGAGTTGGCTGCCCGCCATGGAGGTTCGAGGCGAGGGCGTCTTCCTCCGGCTGGCCGAGGGCCGGCTCGCCGACTGGGAGAGCGTCACCGAGGTGGCCGAGCGGGCCAAGCGCATCCGTGCCGCACACCGCCGCGTGATGGAGCACAGGGCCTCCGATCCCACCCAGGTCCAGCCTTCTCCGGCCACCCCTCGCATGGTGTTGTTGCACACCCTGGCTCACGTACTGATCAACGAGTGGAGCCTGGATGCCGGCTATCCGGCAGCCGCCCTCCGCGAACGCCTGTACGCCGATGAGGAAATGGCGGGGCTGCTCGTCTACACCGCAACCACGGACTCCGCGGGCAGCCTCGGCGGGTTGGTCGCCCAGGGCGAGCCCGATCGGCTGGCGAGCACGATCCGCTCCGCGATCCGACGGGCCTCCTGGTGCTCCGCCGATCCCCTGTGCATCGAGGCCGAGGCGTCCGGCACCGGCGGCTCGAACATGGCCGCCTGCCACGCGTGCGTGATGCTCCCGGAGACCAGCTGCGAGCACAACAACACCCTGCTCGACCGCGCGCTGCTGGTCGGCACCCCGGAGAATCCCGAGCTCGGCTACTTCGCCGACATCCTGCGGCAATGACCGTCCGGCCGGTGAAGCTTCATCCCTGCCGGCCCAGGACACCGTTCTCGGCTTCGAAGCGCATCTGTGCTCGGTCGAGCATGTCGTCCGCGTCTCGGCCATGGGCTCGGAACCAGTGGAGGAAGTCGGTGATCGCCGCGATCACCGTCTCTTCCGCCACGGTCGAGGCCACTCTGTTCGCCCCCACCTTGTGCCGGGGCTGTGCAGCGGCAGCGTAGTGACGCAGCAAGGCCTCGGCGCGCATCACGCTGTTGGCTTGGACGTGCCCGTCGGCCGTGGCGAGCCGTGTCGCCAGCTCGCACCATGTGATCTTGCGATCTGGGCGTAGCAGCACGCCCCAGCGGTCGGCGACTGCGTCCACGAGAGCCATCCCGCGCCCCTCCTCGGCGTCCGTGTCCGCGTCGCGAAGAGTGGGAAGGGCACGCGTGTCGGGGTCGTGCACCTCGATGCGCAGGTGCTTGCTCTTCATGGAAACGGCCAGTGTTGCGGGGGTGCCGGGCCCCACGTGGGTGATGACGTTGGAGACCAGCTCGCTGACGCACAGTTGGGCTTCGTCGACCAGGTGCTGCAACCCCCAGACACCCAGGTGCAGCCGCATGATCCGGCGCAGGGCCGCCACTTCCGCGGGTTCGGCCGTGAAGGCGATGTCCCATGATTTGCGTGGCATGCAGGCTTCCTGACTCACGCGGACCCCTTTCATCGCGGTTGACACCGCATCGACAGCGCAACGTCACGGACGCTCACGATGAGTTGCGTCGGTGACCAGAGTGCGGGGAACGCATCCCGTTCTGCAATGTGCAGCAAGGGATTCCCACTTCCGAGTGATTGGCAGGCACACCCCTTGGCGCGAGACTGAACGCTCGCTATTTGAAAGAGGGTTGAGATGGCCGGATCACCCACGGCACGCCGACGGCGCCTCTCGATCGAACTGAAGAAGCTTCGAGAGAAGAGCGCCCTGACCTGCGCTCAGGTCGGCGAGGCCCTGGATTGGAGCGGCTCCAAGGTCAACCGGATGGAGACGGGCAGCGGACGCGTCCAGCCCTCGGACATCGACGCTCTGTGCCGCTTCTACGACACGAGCGACGAACTGCGCGAGTTCCTCAAGTCACTGGCTCGGCAGGCGAAAGTGCGCGGTTGGTGGCAGGTCCACGGCGCCGGCGTGCCCGAGTGGTTCAACATCTACATCGGCCTGGAACAGGAGGCTTCGACCTTCCGTCAGTACCAGTGCGAGGTGGTGCCCGGTCTCATGCAGACCGAGGTGTACGCGTCCGAGCTTCACAAGGCCGGGGCACATATGTCGGTCGAGGACATCGCGAAGGCGGTACGTGTGCGCATGGAACGCCAAGCCATGCTGCGACAGGCGGAAGCTCCGGACGCCTGGTTCATCGTGAACGAGGGCGCGCTGCGCCACGTCATCGGTGATCGTGCCTTGATGCGGGAACAGTTGGAACGAGTTCTGGAGACGGCGGAACTGCCGACCGTGACGTTGCAGGTGCTCCCCTTCGACTCAGGGACCCGTCCGACCACCGGTTCGTTCACCATGCTGGGCTTTCCGGCCCCCGAGGATCCGGACATCGTGTACCGGGACGGCATTACGGATGCTGTGTACCTGGAAGGCGAGCATCATGTACGTGAGTACACGAGGGCGTTCGACGGCCTGCGAGCGGCAGCCCTGAGTCCTCAGCGTTCGCCCCTGTTGATCGAGTCGATCTTGAAGGATTACACGTAGTGATATCGCCTGAGTCCGACGCCAGCAGCCGTCTCGTGTGGTTCCGGTCGTCCTACAGCAACGGTGCCGGAGGCGAGTGCGTGGAGTGCGCGCTCACGAGTCATGGCGCTCTTGTTCGAGACTCTAAGAGGGGGGAGGCGGATGTGATCGCTGTCAGTGACGACGCGTGGCGCTCCTTCATCCAGCCCATGAAGTACGTCAGCACGAGGCCCTGCATCGGCGAGATCTAGCCCATCCCCTTCTCCACCCGATACTGCTCGACCAGTTCCTCCCACTCACCGTCCTCGCCCTCGCTCACACCGACGGTCCGTGACGTTCCCACGAGCGTGCGCACCCGGTCCGCCACCTGTGTGGCCCGGCCGCTGGACGTATACACGCCCAGGACGAGGGCAGTGGAGGCGTCGTCGTCCCCGCCGGCGAGGGTGAAGCTCCAGGGGATCTCGCAGGGCGGGGCGTGGTCGGGGTCCGGGCACAGGAGGCGTTCGATCGGGGCCTGGAGTGCGAGAGCCTCTTGTGAGGTCGGGCAGCCTTGGATCCGGATCTCGTACACCCTTGGTTCGTCATCGTCCATCGGCATTCGCCCTTCCCGATTCCAGATTCCAGCTCAGCCGCGCTGCCGGTCAGCCCAGTTCCCCCCGCTCGATACAGAACTCGTTGCCCTCCGGGTCCGCCATCACGACCCAGCCTCGGCCGTTCGGGAGGGTGCGGTCGGTGAGGACGTGGGCGCCCAGGGACACGGCACGTTCGACCTCCTCGGCGCGGGTGCGGCCGGTGGGGCCCAAGTCGAAGTGGATGCGGTTCTTCGTCGTCTTGGCCTCCTCGACTCTGACGAAGAGGAGGCCGGGCGCGCCGTCCGGGAGTTCCACCAGGACCTCGTCATCCCCGGGCTTGTCGATGTCGGAGATGGGGTGGTCCATGAACTCGGCCCCGAAGTGGGCCAGTTCGTAGGGCTCACCCGTGCAGTCGAAGGTGATGTGGCGGATGGTGGGGCTGGGCTTGGGGTTTGGGTGCAACGGTGTCTCCCTCGCGTGGGCCGGCGCGCCGGTGGGCTTCGCAGGATGCGTGGGGAAACCGGGGCCTGTCGAACCATTTGGCGTTCTCGGGTGGTCAGTCGGAGGACTCCAGCCGCAGCACGCGAACCTCCGAATCCTTCGGCCCCGCGGCGCCCCGCACCAGCAGCGTCAGCCCGGACCAGCCCGGTGGGATCCACAGGACATCCGCGTCGCCGCCCGAGAAGTCCGGCCGGTCGCCGACCCACACCCTGCCCACGCACTCCCCGCCTGCCCATCCGGTCACCCGGATCTGTGTGCCGTCCGGGCGCAGGAGGAGGCCGTCGTGGGATGGGGGCAGGTCGACGTCGAGCCACGCCTCCTCCCCCGGTGTGAGGACCAGCGGCAGCTGGACCTCCTGCCCGGGTGCGGCTTCGGTGGCGAAGGCGGTCAGCAGGTCGTCGTCCTGCGCGGCGCACGTCCAGTCCGTCACCGGGTCCAAGGCGAGCAGTTCGGCGCGGAGACCGCCGCCGCTGGGGTGGTGCGGCAGCGTGACCGAGATGCGGTGCGTGCCCGCGGGCAACAGGACCCACGGATCCTCGGCGTGGACGGTTTGGACGCTATGGACGCTATGGACGGCATGCGGCTCGGGGGCGGTGTCGACGGTGTGCGTCTCACCGTCGGTCACAGTGACCCGCACCGGCTCGACCACCCCCTTGAGGTGCAGAGCCGCCGCGGTGGCCGTCCGGATCTCGCGGGTGTAGGTGACGGGGAGGCCGACGCGGGTGCTGCTCCAGCCGCCGAGCTCGCGCAGGGGTGCCGGGCGGCCCGCCCAGTGGCCGTGCACCTCCCACAGCGCCGACACGTCCGTCGTCTCCCCGAGCTTCCAGAGTGTGCCGAGGCCGCGCAGCGCGCCGAGGCGGAGGGCCGGCAGGCGTGCGTCGTCGAAGTTCGCGTGGCCCCAGATCTCCACGACGGCCTCGACGTCGACGGAACCGGTCGCTTCGCGGACGTCGATCCGTCGGGTGGCCCCGAAGTCGGCGATCGTCGGGCGCGCCCGGCCGGCCACCGACAGGTCGACGATGTCCGCCGCCCCGACGAGCAGCAGCTCGTCGACGTCCGTGAGATGTGTCGTGGTCCGGTAGGTGCCGCGCCCCCGGTACACGCCGAGCGACTCCAGCGTCGGCGGCAGCTCGTGCCGGCCCGCCGCCCGCTCGGGGACGGTGGTGTCCACTCGTCGGCGCGCGCGCCGCACCGCGACGGGTGCCGATGCGGGCCGTGCGGGTGCCGGTGTGTCGAGACGTACCGTGCCGTCGCGGTCCGTGGCGCGCAGGCGTACGGCGTCTGCCGGGGCCAGCGCTACGAGGGTCAGCCCTGCGGCCGTCGCCCGCTGCGGCGTTCCGGCCTCCGGCGCCGGTATCTCGACTCGGGTGTCCCCGACGACGACGGTGACCGGCACCTCTGAGGCGAACACCAGGACGCCCTCCCCCGCTGCCACCAGGTCCGCGGATGCCAGAGTGAGCGCCCCTTCGTGGCCCCACGGCCCCAGGGGCACGTCCACCAGCATCAACGGGCACGAGTCCGCCGCGACGGCGACCGGCACCCCGTTCACGAGCGCCGTTCCCGCCCCGGCCTCCGTCCCCGTTCCCGCCCGAGTCGCGAGATGCGGTACGGCGAGGAGCAGCCCGCCTCCGTCGAGTCGCAGGGCCGACGGTGACGAGCTGGTCGGGAAGTCGGTGGTGACCGGCGTGGGCGGGACGGTCGGGGTGGCCAGCGCCAGGCGCGGGCCCAGGGTGTCGATGACACGGGCGAGGATCTGGGCCTCGGCGTACTCGGGGCGTTCGGTGCCGGTGGAGGAGACGTAGCCGCCGAAGTCGTAGCCGTGGCTCATGAGGTTGCCGGGCCTGCCCCAGTTTCCCGCGGACGGGGTGTATCCGAAGTTCCAGCCGGAGGACTGGAGGTAGGGGGCGATCAGCGAGGCGCCGCTGGCCAGGAGCCGGCGCAGGGTGCGGTGGCGGCGGTTGGTCTCGGTGATCAGCAGGGGCAGGCCGCGCTCCGCCAGCAGCTGGGCGTAGCGCCGTACTTCGGGTTCGATGTGCGGGGAGTCGTCGTCCGGGTAGAAGTTGCACGCCGGTACGACACCGGGGACGTCGCCGGTGGCACCTGTGAGGTCGCCCTGTCCGGAGCAGGCGATCAGCGGCACGGTGATGCCGTGCCGGACGGCCTGGTCGCGCAGGGCGGTGAGGTAACCGGTCCGGTCCTCGCAGTCGAAGAAGTCGAGCTCGTTCTCCAACTGCACCATGATGACGGGGCCGCCTGCCGGGTACTGGCGCTCGGCGAGGAGCGGGAGCGCCTGGTCGAACCAGGCGGTGACCCGGTCGAGGAAGCGCGGCTCGTGCTGGCGGACCCTCAGCTGGGGATCCAGGCCCAGCCAGGCGGGCAGCGCGCCGCCGTCCCACTCGGAGCAGATGTAGGGGCCGGGCCGCGCGATGACGTACAGGCCCTCCTCCTGGGCGAGGTCGAGGAAGGCGGCGACGTCCCGCCGGCCCTCGAAAGACCAGCGGCCGGGGGCCGTCTCGTGGAAGTTCCACGGCAGGTAGACGTCCACACAGGTGTAGCCGGAGGCCCTGACCTGGGCGAGCCGGGCGCGCCACTGTTCCCGGGGCAGGCGGAAGTAGAACAGGGACGCGCACAGCACGAGTTGCGGTCCGCCCTCGAAGCGGATGCCGCGGGCGTCGAGCGCGATGCCCTGGTGCGGTGTGGTGGAGCGATCGACTGTGGTGGTGTGGCCGAGTGTGGTGGAGCGACCGGCTGTGGTGGTGTGGCCGTGTGTGGTGGGGTGGCTCACTTGACTCCCGCGCTTCCGCCGCTGATGTCCATTTCGTACAGGTACTTCTGGCCGAGGTAGTAGACGAGGATCATCGGCAGGGCGAGCAGGATCGAGCCGACCATCACCAGGTTCCAGGGCGGTGCCTGGCCCGCCTGCGAGGTGGCGGTGATGTACTGCACGCCCAGGGCGAGCGGCATCTTCGACTCGTCGTTGAGGTAGATCAGGGGGCCCATGAAGTCGCCCCAGGTGTGGGTGAGCGTGAAGATGCCGATGGCGATCAGGACGGGCCTGAGCATGGGGAACATGATCCGCCGGTAGATGCCGAAGAAGCTCAGGCCGTCCATCATGGCGGCCTCGTCGAGCTCGCTGGGCAGCCGGGAGACGAACTGCCGTACCAGGAAGACGTTGAAGGCGTTGGAGAAGAAGTTCGGCACGATCAGCGGCAGGAAGGTGTTCACCCAGCCCAGGTCCCGGAACAGGATGAACTGGGGGATCATCGTGATCTGCGTCGGGATCATCATCGTGGCGATGACGATGAGGAACATCGTGTTCTTGCCCGGCGCCCGCAGGCGGGCGAACGCGTAGCCGACCAGGCCGCTGGAGAGGACCTGCCCCGCCACCGAGAACAGCGAGATGAGCACCGAGTTGAGCAGGAAGGTGCCCACCGGCAGTTCGGTGCTGAAGACCCGGGCGAAATTGTCCCAGTGGAACTCGCGCGGGATGATCGTGAACGCGCCGTTGTTCACGGTGGCGTCGCTGGACAGGGCGATCGAACCGACGAAGACCAGCGGGGTGGTCAGGATCGCCGCGACGATCAGCAGGGTGCCGTAGGTGAACGGCGTCGCGCGGAACGCCCGTACGGCGGGGGCCTGCTCCTTCGCGGGCCGGTCCTCGTGTCCGCGCTTGCGGACAGGGGTCGCCAGGGTCGCCATCACTTCACCTCGGTCTCGTAGAACACCCAGCGCCGGGTGGTGCGGAAGGCGATCACCGTGAACACCAGGATCACCAGGAACAGCAGCCAGGAGATCGCCGAGGCGTAGCCCATGCGGTAGTAGCTGAACGCCTGGTCGAACAGGAGCGGCACCATGGTCTGGGCCGCGTCGTAGCCGGCGGGGTTCTTGCCCTTGGGGATGAGGATGTAGACCTGCGAGAAGATCTGGAACGCGTTGATCAGGCCCATGATCAGGTTGAAGAAGATGATGGGCGTCAGATGCGGCAGCGTGATGCTCCAGAACTGCCGCGTCGCGCTCGCGCCGTCGACCTCGGCCGCCTCGTACAGCTCACGCGGGATGCCCTTCATCGCGGCGAGCAGCAGCACGGTCGCGGCACCCGCGCCCCACGCCGACATCAGGATCAGGGCGGGCTTGACCCAGGGGCCGTCGAGCAGCCAGTTGGGGCCCGAGAGTCCGAACAGGCCGAGGAAGTCGTTGATCGGGCCGTTCGGCGCGAGCACCATCCGGAAGATCATCGCCGTGGCGACCAGCGGAATCAGCGTCGGCAGGTAGATCAGGGTGCGGAACAACTTGCGGGCCCTGACCTGCTTGTTGAGCAGGTTGGCCAGCCAGAGCCCGAGCACCAGGCCCAGCGGGACCGAGATCGCCGCGTAGTAGAAGGTGTTCCCCAGGGCCTTCCAGAACACCGGGTCGTCGGTGAGGGCCGTGACGTAGTTCTGGAAGCCGACCCACTTCGGCGGGTTGAAGGAGTCCCAGTCGGTCAGGGAGTAGTAGACCGACGCGATCATCGGCCCGAGCAGGAAGACCAGGAAGCCGATCACCCACGGCGAGATGAACAGGTAGAAGGAGAGCGCCTCACGGCGCCGGCGCTTGGAGAGCTTGGGCTTCCTGGGTGAGGGGGGCGTCTCCGCGGCCGTGGGGACGGCCTTCGGGGCGGTCGAGGTTGCCACAGCCGGTCATGCCCCGGACTTGATGAGGGACTCGAGGTCCTTCTGCACGGCGGTCAGCGCCTTCTTGGCGCTGCGCTCCTTGCCGAGCCAGAAGTCGGCGAGGCCGTTGGAGATCGTGTCGATCATCTGGTTCCACTCGGGGATGAACGGCGCCCGGAAGACGAACGCGCTCGACTCGGCGAACACGCCCATGTCGACGTCCGTCTTCATCCACGACGGCTTGAGGAAGGCCTGGCTCTTCTGCACCTCCAGGTCGGCCGGCACGTCCTGGCCGGAGGCGATGATCACCTTCTGGGCCTCGGCGGAGGTGAGGAAGTCGATCGCCTTGAAGGCGTTGTCGCGCTGCTTGGAGGTGCGGGAGATGGCCAGTCCGCTGCCGAACGCCGACACGGCCTGCTTCTTGCCGCGCCACATGGGCGCGATGTCCCAGCCGAACTTCACCTTCGTCAGGCCGGACATGACCCAGAAGCCGTTGGCGTGGGTGGCGACCTTCTGGTTGGGGAACGCCTGGTCGCCGCCGATGTCGGGGCCCATGTCGGCGTAGTCCGCCTTGCTCGGCACCACCTTGTGCTTGAAGACCAGGTCGCCCGCCCACTGGAGCGCCTCGACCACCTCGTCGCTGTCGACCGCGGGCCGGCCCTGGGCGTCGATGATGGTGCCGCCGTTCTGGTAGGCGAGACTCCACCACTGCGGAAACCATTCGGCACCGCTGTATCCCCACACCTTGCCGGGGACCGTCAGCTCCTTGAACGCGTCGAGGGCGTCGTCCCAGGTCCAGTCCGCCGTGGGGGCCTTGATGCCCTTCTTGTCGAACATGTCCTTGTTGTAGAACACGGTGACCGCGCCGGAGCGGTCCGGGATCGCATACAGCTTGTCCTGGTACGTGTAGAGCGAGCCCGCCGGACCGAACCGCTGCTCGGGGTCGAGCTTCGCCTGCTTGGCGAGGTCGTCGAGGGGCAGCAACTGGCCCTTGCTGGAGTACGTGTTGACGCTCTCGGCGACCTGCATGATGTCCGGCCCGGTGCCGCCGGCGATCATCGTCTGCACCTTCTGCGGGTAGGCGTCGCCCGGGATCAGCTGCAGCTTGACCTTCAGGTCCGGGTGCTTCTTGACCAGCAGGTCGATGCGGGCCTGATACGTCTTGCGGTCGGGGTCGCCGCCCCACACCGTCATCACCAGCGGGGCGTCGCTCGCACCGGCACCGGACCCGCACGCCGTCAGCGTGATGACCCCCGCCGCGACTCCCAGACCCAGAAAACCCCGACGAGAAAACCGCGCACTGTCAAGCGTCATGGCACTGCCCTTCCTTGAGACATGCACACGCCTTGAGGTCGCCCGGATGATCAGGCCGGACTTCGAATGGCGGTTAAAATAACCATCGTTTTAAGTCAGCGACAAGACCTTGTTTCGTGTGGGTTCAGTTGTGACCCGGAGCTCGATGCAGCACAAAAGCGGGCATCGGCGAGGTTGTTGCAGGTGAACCGGCAGGGCACGGAGCGGCCGGTTCCGCCGCGGGCGGGACATCGGCCGAGGTGCCGGCCGCAGAGGTGAGCGCGTCCTTCAGCCGAGCAGGAAGGCGGCGATCGCCTCGTGGAGGCGCGTCGGCTGGTCCAAGTGGACGTCGTGGGCCGCCCCGGGGATGCGCACCGTCACCGTGTCCGGGCGGTGGGCGAGCATCGTGGACGGTTCGTCGGGGCGCATCGTGCCCTGTTCGCCCTGAATGAGGAGCGTGGGACAGGTGATGCGGGACCACTCGTCCCAGTAGGCGGTGGTGGCCAGTTCGGCGATCGTGTCGATGATCGTGGTGCGGTCCCATGTGGGGTGCCAGCCGTCGGCTCGCTGCTCCAGCGTCCTCGTCCATGCCTCGTGGCCGAGGAAGGATTCCGCCTCCTCCAGGGACTTGAACGGGGTCGGCCAGCCGTCCAGCCAGGTCGCGATCTGAGCCGGGAGTTCGGGGGCCGGGCCCGCGGGACCCGCTTCGATCAGGATCAGGGACTTCACCAGGTGGGGGTGGGACGCCGCCGGCAGCATCGCCGTGTGGCCGCCGAGGGATTGGCCGAGGAGGGTTACGGGGGCCAGGTCCAGTCGCCGGACGAGGGCTGTGGCGTCCTGGACGTGGGCCTCGCGGGTCGTGGTCGCCGGTGTGCGGGTGCTGGCCCCGTGACCTCGTGCGTCGTACGTCACCACGCGGTGGCCGTCGGCGGACAGGTGCGCGGCGAGGGTGTCCCACTCGCCCTGGTGGCCCGCCAGGCCGTGCAGGAGCAGGAACCGAGTCGTCGGCGTGGGCTCGACGGCCGGGTGGTGGTCCCTGTGGGCGATGCGGGTGCCGTCGGGGGTGGTGAGGGTTCCCGTCGTCGTGCGGGTCAATGAGCCCCCCTTGTCGTCGGCTGGACCGGCATCCGCGTCGACGGCCACCCCTGTGTGTGCAGTGGTGGCCGTCGTACGTCTCGTCTCCCGTCAGGAGCCTACGACACCGGTGTCAGGTCCGCTCGGCCGAACAGGAGGGCGTAGCCCGTGGGGAGTTGGGCCAGGATGCGGGTGACCAGGTCGTCGCCGATGAAGGGCGGCAGAGCGCCCAGGACCGAGCTGACGTCCCAGCGGGCCGTGGCGGGCGTCGCTCCCGGAGTGCGTGAGGCGACCTCGTCGACGAACCGTGCGGCCGTGAGGCGGTGTGTGGCCGGGATCTGGGAAGCGATCAGCCTGGCGGCCTCCGCGGGCAGGGCCCGAGCCAGGTCGACCCGTTCGTCGCCGGTGACGTGGGTGCCGAGGGCGGCCAGGACCGTACGGGTGACCTGTTCCGCCTTCGCCCGGGTGGGGTACAGGCCCGACTCGCGGACCGCTTCGGCCAGCTGGGACCAGCCGTCGTCGGCGGCGGCGGCCTGAGGGGCGCGTCTCGTCGTCACACGGGGCACCGTCGTCGTGCTCATGTGTGGGGTTTTCCTCCGGGTGTGTGCGGGGGTGCGTGCGGGTGTCGCGCCGCCGGGCTCGGGCCGGCGTGCGTGCGGGTGTCGCGCCGCCGGGCTCGGGCCGGCGTGCGTGCGGGTGTCGCGCCGCCGGCTCGGGCCGACGGCGCGACCTGCCTGTGGGCGTGCGGTGAGGTCAGCTGCTGAGCTGCCTGCGTGTGTCGTCGCCGCCCGAGATCTGGATGCGGCGCGGCTTGGCCTGCTCGGCCACCGGGATGCGCAGGGTCAGGACGCCGGCCTCGTACGAGGCGTCGATGCGCTCCGTGTCGAGTGTGTCGCCGAGGAACAGCTGGCGCGTGAAGGTGCCGGTGGGGCGCTCGGCGACGAGCGGTTCCGCGCCGTCGGGGGCGGGGGACCTGCGCTCGGCTCGGACGTTCAGGACGTTGCGCTCGACGTCCAGCTCGATCGTCTCGGGGTCGATGCCGGGGAGGTCGAAGTGGACGAAGAAGTCGTCCCCGGAGCGGTAGGCGTCCATCGCCATCGCCGTCGGGCGGGCGGCGGCGGGGCCGAAGACCTGCTGGGTCAGTCGGTCGAGTTCACGGAAGGGGTCCGTGCGCATGAGCATCACTGGTCACTCCTCTCTTCAGGTGCAGTGGGTGCGATGCCCTACGAGTTCTGCGTCTTCTTATATAGCTCGGAGGAGGAAACTTGACAAGCCCAGGCTCAGGTTCGGGTTTCCGGAGCCTGAGGGCTAGCCTCAAGATCCCGATCAGGGTGTATGACGCAGGAGGCAGGTATGGCGAAGGTTCCCAGTGCGGTGGTCGCCGCGAGCGGGCTCGTGGGCGGGTACGGCGTGGCCCGCTGGACCCGGCAGCGGCCGCTCGGCGGGGTCGTGCTCGCCGTGGCCGGCGTGGCGGCCGCCCGGCAGTGGCGGCAGCAGGCCGGTGGGGTGGCCGCGGGGGCGTTGTCGGCCGCGTATGTCGCCGCCTTCGCGGGGTCTCATCCGCTGGCGAAGAAGGTGGGTGCCTGGCCTGCCGTGTTCGGCGTGGCGGGGGCCGTGGGGCTGGCGTCGTGGGCGGTCGCGGACCGGCGCGGCTGACTGGCCGATCTCGGGAAGCGATCCCGGGGAGCCGGCTTGGCTGACCGGCCGGCCTCGCTGAGTCGGTTCGGCCGACCGGCTCACCTCATCCGACGCGGCGAGCCGACACAGCGACCCCACGCGGCGATCCGACGCGGCGAAGCGACACAGCAAAGAACCCGGCCCTGAATCCCAGGGCCGGGTTCTCGTTGGAGCGCCGGGCAGGCCTTGCACCTGCATTTCCCCACAGGAAGTGGGGCGTCTTTCCTTGGACCACCAACGCATCGTCCGGTGACCGGAGTTCCGGCGACTGGACGCAGATCAACTATAGCGCAGTTTCTGTTATCGCCTCACCGCCCGGCCGTCTCCTCACCGTCCCCCGCAGATACGCGACCTGGCGGCGGGGTTGTACGGCTACCAGTTCGCGAACGCCGCCGAACTGGTGCGGGACCACGGGGACTTCGACCTCGGGCGGGCGCGGGAGCTGATGCTGCACGTCTTCCATCCACTCAGCGACGACTTCCTGAACCGTCACAACAACGCCGTCCTCACCAACTACTGGCCCAACTGGGACCTGACGGCCATCGCGTGCGTCCTCGCGACCGGGATCTTCTGCGACGAACGGGCCGTGGTGGAGCGGGCCGTGGAGTACTTCAAGCACGGGGACGGCATGGGGTCGGTCAGGCACGCGATCCCCGTCGTCCACGCGGACGGGCTCGGCGAGTGGGTCGAGGCCGGGCGGGACCAGGGGCATGCGCTGCTCGGGGTCGGGCTGATGGGCACGGTGTGCGAGATGGCGTGGAACCAGGGGATCGATCTGTACGGGTACGACGACAGCCGGTTCCTCAAGGGCGCGCAGTACGTGGCCAAGTGGAGCCTGGGCGGGAATGTGCCGTACACGGCGAACACGCGGCAGGAGGGGGCGATCGGCGGCTGGTCGGGAGCGGAGACCGCGGCGCGCGCCGCCCGTGCGGATCCGGGGATGACGCGGCCCATCTGGGCGATGATCGCCAACCACTACACCAAGCGGCGGGGGTTGCCGGCGTCGTACGTCACGCGGGCGGCCGCCAAGGCCGCGCCCGAGGGCGGGGGTGGGGACTACGGGCCCAACAGCGGTGGGTTCGACCAGCTGGGGTTCGGGACGCTCGCGTTCACCCGGGACAAGGTGACGGGCCCGGTGACCCCGGCGCCTGCGCCTGCGCCTGACTCGTCCGCCTCGGAGTCCGGTGCCCGGCCTCATACAGGTTTCACCGCCCCGGCTTCTCCCTCGCCGGCGTCGGGGCGGGACCTTGCTGCCACGGGTTCTGAAGAGGTCGTCGGGTGGGCCGCCGCTGCGGGAGTCACCGCCCTTGCGGGTGGGGTGCTCCTGCTACGGCGGCGGCATCGGGGGCGCCGCGAGGCCGGGTAGCACCGGAACGCATGCGGGGAGCGCTGGTGGGTGCTTGCGCGGGCCGGCTCACGCGCGCGGTGCTGTTCAAGCGCCCAGCACTCCTCCGAGCACGGGCAGATTGCGGATGACGGCCCAGACGACGAGCATGATGACCGTCACCGGTGCACTCCACTTGGGAAGAACCCTCGGTCGGGCTCTGCCCGTGACGGCGCGGAGCCACACCGCCGCAGCGCAGGGCAGGAATGCGACCAGGAGCAAGTTGTAGTCCGCTGCGGCTGCCAGGTGGCCGTGAACGAGCTCGTGAAGTGCGCGCAGGCTGCCGCACCCTGGACAGTCGAAGCCCGTGGTGGCCCGGAAGGGACAGGCGGGGAATCGACCGGGACGCGTGGGGTCCACGAGGGCTGTGACGACGCACAAGGTCGCAAAGAGCCCGGCACCTGCCCAGGCGTCGCGCACGGGACGCGGCGCCGGAGCCCACCCCGCCGGACGAGCCCGGGGACTCAGTGGATTCACGGTGTCGGCATCAGGGCCGTGGTGCTGGACGTGGACAGCGAGACAACCATCAAGATGATCCAGGCGAGCACGCCGGCCGCCAGGCTGACGATGATCCAGAGCCGGGCTTTCCGTGAGGCTTCAGCAGCTCCTGCAATGTCACCCGCAGTGGTCTTGGCTGAGACCTGCGAGGAGAAGACTATGGCGGCGATCCCGGTCGGGAAGAAGCAGAAGAGCGTGACGAGGATGGCCCCCACCATGTAGGTGGGCGGAGTCGTTCTCTGTCCTGGATACGAGCCTTGCCACGGCTGCTCGCCGAACGACTGGTGCCCTTCCGGCATTTGTGATTGCTGACCTTGCGCCGACGTGGACGACTCCTGCCAAGGACTCTCTGGTCCCCATGAACCGTCGTCGGATGACTGCGATGCGCGATTGTCTGCCATGGCCCGT
Organism: Streptomyces tibetensis; assembly: GCF_007655005.1. Classification (GTDB taxonomy): domain Bacteria; phylum Actinomycetota; class Actinomycetes; order Streptomycetales; family Streptomycetaceae; genus Streptomyces; species Streptomyces tibetensis. The sequence goes on along the minus strand of NZ_SZVW01000006.1, from coordinate 34,763 downwards.
TGTCTCCCTCCAGATTATTCGTTCAGACGGGGACCCACATGACGCGTTGCGCGTCCCAGGCCCACCGTCCGTCGCGGGCATCCAGGTCGACGGCCTGCTGATATGCCTGGTCCGGAAGATTCGTCGTGAACGTGATGCGACCGCCTTCGGACGCTTGAATGACCAGTTCTTCCGGCGCCTTTTGGCTTTTCGACGATCGTGCCAGCAGTCGGTCGACAAACGTCCTCAACCCTCTGTGAGCCTCCTCCGCCAGCCCCTGGAACAGAGTGCGGAGAAACGGTTCAAGGACAGCTGTGGTGACCAGCACGAGCACGACGTCGGCCGCCCCTCGCCGTGTCGGGCGCAACATGCAGGTGGTGTGGATTCCAGCCTCGTCCAGCAGGCCCTGCGCCTCCGTGGCCGGATCGGACGGGAGGGACGAAGGCCAGAAGATCTCAACCTCCGGGTCTGTCATGATGCGCCTCCCAAGTCCACGATCCAGTCGGGCAGCGCCCAGCGCTCGATCACACCGGTGCGTGTGCCGGTCACGAAACCCGTGCCGTTTGCGAGAAACGCCACTCCTGCGGGCTGACCCATCAGCTTCGCCGCAACGGACGATCTCCCACCGTTCACATCGCGGAAGGTGACGGTGCCTTCTTCATCGGCGACGGCGAGCACCGGGAAGTCGGTGGAGAACGCCAGATGCCGGGCGGGTTTTCCATATCCTGTTCGGCGGACGAGCCGGCCCTGCCAGGACCAGAAACGCACCTGCCCGTCCAAGCAGCCGGTAGCCACGAGGTCTTCCGTACAAGCAAGGGAGAGCACGGGTTGGTGGTGCGGCCAGGTCATGACGGATTGCCCGTGCCCGTTCAGCTGTCGCACCGAGTTGTCACCGCAGGCTGCGAGTACGTACCGGTCACCCGGTGTGAAAGTCACGGGCCCCGGTGTCGCTTTCTCGCCCGTGCGCAGCATTCCGCCCTTCTTCTCCGGCCAGGCTTGGAGGTCGCGGACTCGCGCTCCACGCGCGTCGTAGACATGCAGATGATTACCCACAGTCAGCGCCAGCCAGCGGCCGTCCGCACTGAAAGCGAGGGTGTCGCTCTGCCCTCCAGGGCTGATGACACATACCGCAGATTCGGTTTGCAGGTCCCAGACCACGACCGTGCCGTCCTCATGCCGACTGGCCACGTGCCGTCGCCAGGGACTCCAAGCCAGGGAAACGGGATTTTCGCGCTGCACGGGCTGGCATTGGGCAACCAGTTCCCCGTCCGTGGCCGTGAAGACCCGGATCAGGCCGTCCTCGCAGGCCGCTGCAAGCAGATTCGCAGGCCCGAGCGCCAGGCGAGAACACGGCCCGGCCTCTGCGAGTACACCGATCCTCTCGGGCGACTGCTCCTCGAGTTTCGGCTTGATCAGGGTGATCGGATCTGTCGTGATGCCCTGCCGTGAGGGCGGGGTGGTGGGGCGCTGCGGCGGCTCGTCGACCGAGGCGAACACCCGGGTCTGATCGGACGCGAGGAAAAGGACGGGGGTGGCCCACTCCAGACTGCCCTGGCGCATCTTGACTTCTTCGCGGGCACGCGTGACCGCCCGGTCGACTGGAAGCCCGTCAGCAATCCCCTCGTAGAACGAAGAAGCGAAGACGAGAGCGGCCTCGTCGGTGATTTCGTACTGCATCGCGACCACGGCCGGCACTCCGGCGAGCAAGAGGCTGGCAGCGGTACTCGTGAAGACGTCCTCGTCTCCGCTCACAGCGGAGTCGCAAGCGTTCAGAACAACGAGACGCAGATGCGGACTGTGGGCGATGAGCCGCTCGAAGTCGCCGGCGTGGAGACGCATTGCAGAACCGTCGTCACCCGAAAGCTGTATGTATCCCGCATTGAGATCCTCGTCGAAGCCGCCATGGCAGACGCAGTGGAGGACGTGCCACGTGCCGGATCTCAAAGCCTGCGCGAGATCCTGCCAGCGATCCCCGGGGAGCCAGTGAACGTCCACGTTGTCGGAACTGTTCCGCTGCAGAGCATGCGCTATCCGGTCACGTTCCCGTTTCTCTTCCAGAGGGGGGAGGTCGCTCGGACGCGCCGATATTCCTAGCACTCGGAGGGGAAGCGTGAGCGTCAGGGGCGGAACGGGGTCCATCAGGCGCAGGTCGCGCACGACGGGCACGCGAAGGGCCAGATAGTCCTTACGGGAGGGGTCGACGAGATATTCCCAAGGAATACGTCCCACATGCGGTCCGTCCGTGCGCACCAATATGCGCAACGGCCTCTCCTGCGTTTTGGCGCGATTTATGCACCGATCCAGCTGGAGGGATATAGCATCCCGGATGACCACCTCAGTGAGGCGTTTTCCGAATTCCCGAACCGACCTCTCGGGTGTAGCTGTACCGCGAGTTACCACCGGGCTGTACGACCTGGTCAGCGCTGTTTCCACGCGCGCCAGCGTAGTTTTGAGTTCACTCTCGGAATAAGGAGGGGCTACACGTATGCTCGCTTCGCCGCACTCGGATGAACACCGAACGATCCATTCGGTAGCGCCTTCAATTATTTCGAGTCGAAACGGTAGCCCTTTCATCCTTTTTCCACCTCCACCCCAGATATCCAGTCCACACCCGTTACCTGGTGACGTCCACTCGGAATCCTTGAAGTGGTGAGGTGGACCGGAAGGGGAAGAGGACCGGCCCGGGAGACGCCGTTCGGCGCCGCGGCCGGGGCGGTCGGGACGAAATTCAGTGGCAGGCAGCAGCTCCGGCAGCGCCCGGTCGATGCGGTGCCGGGCCGATGGCCGTCCAGGCTGTGGCAGGCGAACCCACGGCGGGCCCGGACGGCTTCGGCCGAGGCATCCTCAGCCCGTCGCCCGCCTCGGTTCCGAGCCGACGGAGGCGTCACCCTCAGCGCCGCCGTCCGCCGCCGTCAGCGGCTTGGCGATGTCCTCCAGGGAGCGGCGTTCCGCCTTCACCGCGAGGAGGGCTGCCACCAGGCCGGCCAGGCACATCAGGGTCGCGCCGATCGAGAAGGCGAGGACCGTGTCGCCGACGACGCCGGTTTCCGTGAGCTTGGAGAAGAGGAGCGGGCCGCTGATGCCGCCGGCCGCGGTGCCGAGGGCGTAGAAGAACGCGATCGACATCGCCCGGGTCTCCATGGGGAAGACCTCGGAGACCGTCAGGTAGGCGCTGGACGCGCCGGCCGAGGCGAAGAACAGGACCGCGCACCAGCAGGCCGTCATCGTGGTCGCGCTCAGGGAGCCCCGGTCGAAGAGCCAGGCCGTGCCGAAGAGGAGCAGGCCGGACAGGATGTACGTGCCGGAGATCATGATGCGGCGGCCGACCGTGTCGAAGAGCTTGCCCAGGAGCAGCGGGCCGACGAAGTTGCCGATGGCGATGACGGCGAAGTAGTAGCCGGTGTGGCCGCTCGGGACGTCGAAGAACTTGGTGAGGATCGCGCCGAAGCCGAAGGTGATCGCGTTGTAGAGGAAGGCCTGGCCGATGAACAGGGAGAAGCCGAGGACGGCCCGCTTGCGGTAGTCGGAGAAGACCGTGCGGGCGATCTCCACGAAGGAGACGCTGCGGCGCTGGTGGATGGTGATCTCGCCCTCGGCGCGGGGCAGCGGCTCGCCCCTCTCCTCCTCGATCTTTCGTTCGATGGAGGAGACGATGCGTTCCGCTTCGTCGTCGCGGCCGTGGATCAGCAGCCAGCGCGGGCTTTCGGGGACGTGCCGGCGGACCAGGAGGATGACCAGGGCGAGGACCGCACCGAGCGCGAAGGTGAGGCGCCAGCCGACGTTCGCCGCGAAGATGTCCGTGTCCAGCGCGACGATCGACAGCAGCGAGCCGAAGACCGCACCCAGCCAGAAGCTGCCGTTGATCATCAGGTCGGTGCGGCCGCGGTACTCCTTGGGGATCAGTTCGTCGATCGCGGAGTTGATGGCCGCGTACTCGCCGCCGATGCCGAAGCCGGTCAGGAACCGGAAGAGGAAGAACCACCAGGTGTCGAAGGAGATCGCGGTGAGGGCCGTGGCGGCCAGGTACACCGCCAGGGTGATCATGAAGAGCTTTTTACGCCCCCATTTGTCGGTCAGGCGGCCCCAGAACAACGCGCCCAGGCAGGCGCCCGCCACGTACAGGGCGGCTGCCATGCCGGTGACCTCGCCGGAGGTGATGGGCAGGCCGCTGCCCGGCTCCGACAGACGGCTGGCGATGTTGCCCACGACGGTGACTTCGAGTCCGTCGAGGATCCACACGGTGCCGAGACCGATGACGATCGTCCAGTGCCAGCGCGACCACGGGAGACGGTCGAGGCGGGCGGGGATGTCGGTGGTCACGGTGTGGCCGGTGTCGGCCTGGGCGGTGGTCATGGGCCCCCTCCTCCTCTTCGAGCGGAACCCGGATCGAGTGCCCTGACAGGCTTCTCTTACGCCCTAAGCCTCACGCGCCCAGTGCGTGCGACACCGTGTAGATGAGCAGGCCGGCCAGGGAGCCGACGACCGTGCCGTTGATGCGGATGAACTGCAGGTCGCGACCGATGTTCGCCTCGATCTTCTTCGTGGTGTGCTCGGCGTCCCAGCTCGCCACGGTGTCGGTGATCAGAGAGGTGATCTCCGTGCGGTAGGTGGTGACGACGTAGACGGCCGCGTCCTCCACCCACTGGTCGACCTTGTCCTGCACCTTGCGCTCGCCCGCCATCCGCGAACCCAGCGACAGCAGGGACGCCCGTACGCGCAGCCGCAACTCGCTGCGCTCGTCCTCGGCCGCCGAGACGATCATGGATCGTACGGCCGTCCAGGCGCTGGCGATGAGGTCCTGGACCTCGCCACGGCCCAGCACCTCGCCCTTGAGCCGCTCGACGCGGGCGCGGGTGTCGGTGTCGGACTGGAGGTCGGTCGCGAAGTCCGTGAGGAAGCGGTCCAGGGCGCTGCGCGCCGGGTGGCCGGGCATGTCGCGCATCTCGGTGGCGAAGCGCAGCAGTTCCCGGTAGACACGCTCGCCGACCTTGCGGTCGACGAACTTCGGCGTCCAGCCCGGGGCGCCGCCCTCCACGGCGTCCATCACCTCGTCGCGATGCAGCACCAGCCAGTCGTGCGCACGGGTGACGACGAGGTCGACGACCCGTTTGTGGCCGCCGTCGGCGACGACCTTGTCCAGCATCTTGCCGATGCCGGGCCCGATCTCCTGGGCGTTCGCACGGCGCGTGATGGCCTCGCCGACGACTGCCTGGACGTCGGAGTCGCGCAGGACCGTCAGGGCGCCGCGCAGGGCGGTGGACAGCTCGGCGGTGACCCGGTCGGCATGTTCGGGGACGGCGAGCCAGGCGCCGAGGCGGCTGCCGATGCCGACGGCGCGCAGCCGCTGCCGTACGACGTCCTCGGAGAGGAAGTTCTCACCGACGAACTCGCCCAGGGAGACGCCCAGCTGGTCCTTCTTGGTGGGGATGATCGCGGTGTGCGGGATGGGGATGCCGAGGGGGTGCCGGAAGAGGGCGGTGACGGCGAACCAGTCCGCGAGCGCGCCGACCATGCCCGCCTCGGAGGCGGCGGCGACATAGGCCGCCCAGGTCCCCGCGCCGGAGTTGTGCCCCCAGGTCGACAGGACGTAGACCAGCGCCACGAACACCAGGAGCCCGGTGGCGGTGAGCTTCATACGGCGTACGCCGCGCTGTTTCTCCTCGTCCGCAGGGCTGAACGTCGCCATCGCACGGTTCACCGCGACGCCGGGGCGGGCATGCTGCCCTCCGACACCGGCACCCTTTTCTGCTGCTTTCGTCCGTTCCATCCGCTCCACCCGCTCGGTGATCCCGCACACATTGTCCCTTCCTGACCGACTCCTGGAACGGAACAGGAGTTCCCGGCGTCTGTCGGAAGGGGGTAATTGCCACGGGGTGCTGTGAGCTTCCCCCGGCCCATGCCGCATCATGGGCACATCAGATCGGAGCCTTGGGCTCCCATCGCCCGAGGAGAACTGAACAGCATGACCCGAGGACGTGGTTACGCCCTCCTGGCCCTGGTCGTCGCAGCGATCGTGGCCCTTTCCACCGCCATATACGTCGGCGTGGGGTCCGACGACGGCACGCGCAACCGGAACGCCATCGGCGACGGCCGCGTCAATCACAACTCCGCCGCACCCGCCTCCACCGGCACCTGGGTCGGCACCTGGTCCGCGTCCCCCTCCGCCGCCGAACCCGGCACGGAGGCCACGGGCATGGCGGACCGTTCGGTCCGCAACGTCGTCCACACCAGTGTCGGCGGTACGAGTGCCCGCGTGACGCTGTCCAATCTCTACGGCCAGTCGCCGCTGAGCATCACGCGGGCGACGATCGCCGTCTCCGCCGGCAGCGGTACGGCGGCGGCACTCGCGGACACCATGCGCCAGCTGACCTTCGGCGGCGGCCCCGCGGTCGTCATCCCGCCCGGCCGGCAGGTCATGAGCGACGCCGTACGGGTGGTCGTCCCGCACGACTCCGACGTCCTGATCACCACCTACACGCCCACCAGCTCCGGCCCGGTGACCTACCACCGGCACGCCCGGCAGATCTCCTACGTCGCCCAGGGCGACCACGCGCAGGACGCCACGGGCACGCCGTACACCGAGCGGATCGGGTCCTGGCGGTATCTGACGGCGCTGGACGTGCTGAGCAACGAGTCCGACGGCACGATCGTCGTCCTCGGCGACTCCCTCACGGACGGCATCACCTCCACGCCGGACACCAACAGCCGCTGGACCGACGCGCTCTCCGACCGGCTACGCGCGGAGATCGCGGCCGGCCGGGACCTGCCCCGCTACAGCGTCGTCAACCAGGGCATCAGCGGCAACCAGGTCCTCGCCGACGGCCTGGGCCGCCCCGCGGACAACCCCAGCGGCCTCAACCGCTTCGGGCGGGACGTGCTGGAGCGGACGAACGTCAAGGTCGTCGTCATCGACCTCGGCGTCAACGACATCCTGCGCAACCCGCGCCTGGCCGACCCGAACGCGATCCTGACCGGGCTGCGCACGATGGTGGGACAGGCCCACGCGCGCGGCGTGAAGGTGATCGGGGCGACGCTGATGCCGTTCCAAGGACACCGCGGGTACACCGAGGCGCGTGAGCAGGTCCGCCAGACGATCAACGCGCAGATCCGCGCCGGGCGGGTGTACGACGCCGTGGCCGACTTCGACCAGGCGCTGCGTGACCCGTACGACCCGCGGCGGCTGCGGCCCGACTACGACTCGGGCGACCATCTGCACCCCAGCGACAAGGGGTACGCGCGGATGGCGGAGTCCTTCGACCTGCAGACGCTGAAGGGGTCGGCACCGGCGGAGCTGTGATCCGGCCCCGCACCGTCCCGTCCCGTCCCGTGCCCGTCGTCTGCCACAGACGGCGGGCACACCGCTGCCGGGGCAGCACTCACGCGCCCGCCGGCGGCGGCCATCCGGCCGCCGGGGCTCAGTGTCCGCCGTGACGGTGGTGACGGGGCGGCTCGTCCAGCTCCCGCCGCCCCGCCCTGCGCTCCAGCTTCTCCTGGCGGCGCTCCTCGCGGATCCGCAGCTTCTCCGCGCGGGTCGGTTTGCGCTGGACCCCGACGCCGCCCCACAGCGCGAACCCGCTCACGATCACCCTCGGTGCGCCCGGCTCGCCCGGCACGCCCTCCTCGCGGTGGTCGAAGCCGCCCATGACGCCGATGCCGCGGACGACGACCTCGACCCCGGGCGGCACGATCACATCCACCCCGCCCATGATCGCGATCGCGTTGATCTCGACCTCGCGGTCCGCGAAGTGCGCCTCGCGCAGGTCGATCTCCCCGCCGCCCCAGAAGGCGAGGCAGGTGAACCGGCGGGGCATCGTCCAGCGCCCCTTGCGCTGGAAGCCGGACATCACGGCGACGGCCCAGGAGGAGGACCCCTCGCCGCCGACGATCCGGCCGGACCAGTCCGGCCCGGCGGCCGGTCCTTTCGTCAGGGACACCGACGGCACCGCGACACCCGCGGCCGGCAGGTCCCGGGTGATCGGCGCCAACTCCCCGTAGGTGCGCGCCCTGTACGTCGCGTCCAGCCGCTCCTCGAACTCCTCCATGTCGAGGCGCCCCTCCGCGAGGGCGTCCCGCAAAATCTCGGCGACCTGTTCACGGTCGGCGTCGGAGGCGCGAAGGTCCGGGACGGCGTCGTCGGTCATACACAGCAGACTACGAGTCCACCCCGCCGGGGGCTATGAGATCGCCCGCTCGGTCTGCTCCGCGTACATCTTCGCGATCACCGCCTCGATGTCCGGCTCCCGCACCGACAGGTCCACCAGCGGGTACTCGGCAGCGATCCGCGCCACGAGCGGCGCCGCCGACTCCCCCGCCGGGAACGCCAGCCACTGCCGCGGACCGTCCACGCGCACGACCCGAGCCGGCGCAGGCGCCTCGATCGGCGGAAGTTCCCGCTCCAGGTCCACCACCAGGACCCGCTCGCTCTCCCCCGCCTCGTGCAACCCGGCAAGCGGACCGTCGTACATCAGGCGCCCGTGGTCGATGACCATCACCCGCTTGCACAACTGCTCGATGTCCTGCAGGTCGTGCGTGGTCAGCAGCACCGTCGTACCGCGCTCGGCGTTCACCTCCCGCAGGAACTCCCGCACCTTCGACTTGGAGACGACGTCAAGACCGATGGTCGGCTCGTCCAGGTACAGCACCTCCGGGTCGTGCAGCAGCGCCGCCGCGATGTCGCCGCGCATCCGCTGCCCGAGGGAGAGTTGACGCACCGGCACATCCAGCAGGTCGCCCAGGTCGAGGAGTTCGACCAGACGGTCGAGGTTCGCCCGGTAACGGGCGTCCGGGATCCGGTACATGCGGTGCATCAGCCGGTAGGAGTCCAGCAGCGGCAGGTCCCACCACAGCGTCGTACGCTGCCCGAACACCACGCCGATACGGTGCGCGAGGCGCCTCCGCTCCCGGGAGGGGTCGATGCCGGCCACCCGCAGCCGGCCCGCGCTGGGCGTGAGGATACCGGTCAGCATCTTGATCGTGGTGGACTTGCCGGCACCGTTCGGGCCGATGTAACCGACCATCTCGCCGCGTTCCACACGGAAGGAGATCGAGTCGACGGCCCGCACCTGCCGCCGCTCCCGCTTCATGAAGCCGGTCTTCTTGCGCACCTCGAAGACCTTCTCGACACCGTCGAGTTCGATGAACCCGCTCTCCGGTTCCATCAACCCGCTCTCCGGTTCGACGAACCCGCTTTCCGACCCGGTCAACTCAACTCCCTGTACTCCGGTACGAACGAAGCCCCGTCCGCCACGCCAGCCCGGCCAGCACACAGCACGCCACCGCCACCGGCGGCGAGGCGAACGCCGCCCACCCGGGCAGCCCGACCGGGTACGGCCGCCCCAGCACATAGACGGCGGGCACCCAGTTGACGAAGGCCAGCGGCAGCATGAAGGTCACGCCCCGCACCAGGTCCTTGCCGAACACCGACGGCGGGTACTGCAACAGCGTCGTCCCGCCGTAGGTGAAGGCGTTCTGCACCTCGGCGGCGTCCTGCGCGTAGATCTGGAAGGCCGCGCCCGCCACGAACACCGCCGAGAAGATCGCCGCGCCGCTGACCACCATCACCGGCACCAGAAGCACCTTCAACACGCTCCAGTCGACGTCCACCGACACCAGCGCCCAGCCCAGCACCACCGTGCCCTGGGTGATCCGGCCCAGCCGCCGCAGCGCGAACCGGTCGGCGCCGACCTGGGCCAGCACCGGCACCGGACGCACCAACAGCGTGTCGAACGAGCCGTCGCGCATCCGGGCACCCAGGACGTCCATCGAACCGAGCACCAGATCGGCGATCCCGAACGACGTCGCCGACAGCCCGTAGAGGAGGGCCACCTCGGGCAGCGACCAGCCGCCCAGCGAGTCGACCTGCGAGAACATCAGCAGGATCCCGACGAAGTCCAGGGCGGTCACCGTCAGGTTGCCGAACACCGTGACGACGAAGGAGGTCCGGTAGGCCATGCTGGAGCGCACCCACATCCCGGCGATCAGCCGGTAGGCCCGCACACCCTCCAGCAGGACACCGCGCTCAGCCACCCTGCACCACCACCCGCCGCGTCGCGGCCGACTGCAGCAGCCGCCCCGCCGCCAGCAGCGCCACGGCCCACGCCGCCTGGAAGGCGAACGCCCGCAGCGGGTCCGTCTCCCCCATCAGCACGTCCGCCGGCATCTGGATCTGCGCCGCCCACGGCAGCACCCGCACCACCTCGCCGAACACACCCGGGAAGGCGTTCAGCGGCAGCACCATGCCCGAGAAGAAGATCCCCGTGATCACCAGCACCTGGTTGACACCCATGCCGTCCAGCAGCCAGAACACGCTCAGCGCCGCCAGATAGCGGATCGCGAAGCTCACGACCGTCGCCAGCAGCAGCGTGACCACGAAGGCCGCCCAGGGGGTGAGCGTCGTCGGCAGCGCCATCGGGAAGAAGAGCGCACCGAACAGGAACGGGACCACGCCCCGCCCCAGCATCTGGAACATCGCCCGCCCCATGTCCCCCGCCAGCCACCACAGTTGAAGATCGGCCGGCCGGTACAGGTCGACGGCGATCTCACCGGTGCGAATGCGATCCATCAGGTCCTTCTCGGCACCCCCGCCCTGGATCGCCAGCGTCGCGTAGAGGCACTGCCCCAGCCAGACATAGGTCACGGCCTGCGCCTGGTCGTACCCCCCGAGGTGCGGCTTCTCGTCCCACAGCGCCAGATACGTGTAGACGAGGATGACGCCGAAGACCGTGTTGGTGAACACCCCGGCCACCGTCGCCGCCCGATACGTCGCGTACCGCCTGAAACCCCCCGCCGCGACGGCCGCGTACAACCGTCCCGAGCCCACATCCACAGCCCTCCTCGCCGCCCGGCACCGAAGCGCAGGAGCCTAGTCCTCCCGCGAACGGGCGTGCCACGCATTTTCGGGGAGCGACGGGAGCGCCGCGGGGCGAGTGCGCACCGGCCCAGACGGTACGATCCGTTGCGTCCGCGCGGGCCGAGGCGCCCGTGGCCAGGGCGAGCAGCGTGACGGCGGTGCCGGCCGGGCGGAGCGCGGGAGCCGTCGCGATCCACGGTCGGGTCCCCCTTCGGGCGAACGTCGCGCAGGCGAGATCACGATTCGGGCAGGAGCGCGGAGCAGCGCGTTTCACCCTGTGCCCGCCCGCGCACCCGTCCGCACACGGCCCGCCTCACCACACGGCTCACAGCCCGGCCCTCGATCAGGGAACTGATCAACGGATGGGACAGTCTTCATCACAGGGGCACAAGAGCGAGCAGAGACGTACGGAACGACGTACGACGCGAAACAGGAGTCCGTGCACGACATGAGTGACGAGCCTCAGCCGCAGCAGCCGAATCCGGGCTGGGCACCGAGAGAGCCGCAGGCGCACGCCGACGGCGCCCCGGGCACGCCCGAGGCCACGGCGGCCGGGAAGCCGAAGCGGACCGGCTGGCGCCGGCTCATCCCGACCTGGCGCATGACGCTCGGCGGCTTCATCATCGTCGTGCTGCTGCTGATCGGCGGATTCTTCCTGGGCTACTCGCTGGTGCAGATCCCACCGGCCAACGCGCTCGCCACCAAGCAGGCCAACGTCTACCTCTACGCGGACGGCTCCGTGATCGCCCGCGACGGCGAGGTCAACCGGGAGAACGTCACCCTCCCCCAGATCTCCAAGGACGCCCAGCACGCCATCCTGGCCGCCGAGGACCGCGACTTCTACACCGAGTCCGCCGTCGACCCCAAGGCCATGGTCCGCGCCGCCTGGAACACCGCCCTCGGCAAGGGCAAGCAGTCCGGCTCCACGATCACCCAGCAGTACGTGAAGAACTACTACCTGCGCCAGGACCAGACCGTCACGCGCAAGGCCAAGGAGTTCTTCATCGCGATCAAGCTGGACCGCGAGGTGAGCAAGGACCACATCCTCGAGGGGTACCTCAACACCAGCTACTTCGGCCGCAACGCCTACGGCGTCCAGGCCGCCGCCCAGGCCTACTACGGCAAGGACGCCAAGGACCTCGACCCGGCCCGCGCCGCCTACCTCGCCGCGCTCGTCAACGCGCCCAGCCAGTACGACGTCGTCGCCCACCCCGAGAACCGGGGGGCCGCCGAGTCCCGCTGGAACTACGTCCTGGACGGCATGGTCAAGAAGGGCTGGCTCAGCGCGTCGGAACGGACCGGCATGAAGTTCCCCGTGCCGAAGGAGTCCACCCTCTCCACCGGCATGTCCGGCCAGCGCGGCTACATCGTCCGGATCGTCAAGGACTACCTGGTCCAGAACAAGATCATCGAAGAGAGCAAGCTGGACGCCGGCGGCTACCGGATCACGACGACCCTGCAGAAGGGCAAGCAGGACGCGTTCGTGAAGGCCGTCAACGACAAGCTGATGTCCAAGCTCGACAAGAAGAACAAGGTCGACACCTACGTCCGCGCCGGCGGCGCCTCCGTCGACCCCAAGACCGGCAAGGTCGTGGCGATGTACAACGGCATCGACTACGTCAAGCAGTACACCCCCAACGCCACCCGCAGGGACTTCCAGGTCGGCTCCACCTTCAAGCCCTTCGTGTTCACCTCGGCCGTCGAGAACCACTCCGAAACCCAGGACGGCCGCGTCATCACCCCGAACACCATCTACGACGGCACCAACAAGCGCCCCGTCCGCGGCTGGACCGGCGACCCCTACGCCCCCGAGAACGAGGACCAGCACTCCTACGGCGACATCACCGTCACCGAGGCCACCGACAGCTCCGTGAACTCGGTGTACGCGCAGATGGCCGCCGACGTCGGCCCCGCCAAGGTCAAGCAGACCGCGATCGACCTCGGCGTGCCCGAGACCACCCCCGACCTCGCCGACGGCCCCGCCATCGCGCTCGGCACCGCCACCGCCAGCGTGCTCGACATGGCCGAGGCCTACGCCACCCTCGCCAACCACGGCCGGCACGGCACGTACACGATCGTCGACAAGGTCACCAAGGAGGGCAGGCCGATCGACCTGCCCGAGCGGCGCACCCGGCAGGCCGTCAGCCGCGAGGCCGCCGACACCACCACCTCCATGCTGCAGAGCGTCGTCCAGAACGGCACCGCCTCCGCCGCGCAGGCCGCGGGCCGCCCCGTCGCCGGCAAGACCGGCACCGCCGAGGAGGACACGGCGGCCTGGTTCGCGGGCTACACCCCCGACCTCGCCACCGTCGTCTCCGTCATGGGCCAGGACCCGGTCACCGCCGCCCACAAGTCGCTGTACCGCGCCATGGGCCTGCCCCGCATCAACGGCGGCGGCGCCCCCGCCGAGATCTGGACGCAGTACACCCAGGACGCCCTCAAGGGCAAGCCCGCCAAGGAGTTCGACCTCAGGCTCCAGCCCGGCGCCGACGTCTCGCAGGCCCCCAGCAGCGAGGCCCCGGCCGACCCGAGCGCCGGCGCCACCACCGACGGCGGCACGACCACCGGCGGCGAGGAAACCGGCACCCAGGAGCCCGAGGAGAGCCCCAGCGCCCCCGAGGGGCAGACCGAGGGCCAGACCGACGGCGGCACCACCGACGGCGGCACCGGCGGCGAGTCCCCCACCGGCGGCGGCACGGCGGACGGCGGCACGACCGACGGAGGGACGACCGACGGCGGCACGACCGACGGCGGCACGACCGACGGCGGCACGACGGAGGGCGGTGGCGGCGACGCGACCGACGGCGGCGCGACGGGCGGCCCGACCGGGCCCGGCTGGGGCGTGGTCCCCCAGGGCGCACGCCGCGAGTAGCGGTCCGACGGCTCAGTGACCGCTGGTCGCCTTCAGCCCCACCACGGCGACCAGCAGCAGGCACACGAAGAAGATCCGGGCGGCGGTCGCCGGCTCACCCAGCACCGCCATCCCGAACACCGCCGCCCCGGCCGCACCGATCCCCACCCACACGCCGTAGGCGGTGCCGATGGGCAGGGTCCTGGCCGCCTGGGACAGCAGCAGCATGCTCGCGACGATGCCGGCGCCCGTGAGCACACTGGGCAGCGGACGCGTGAACCCGTCGGTGTACTTCATGCCGACGGACCACCCCACCTCGAGCAGACCGGCGACGACGAGCAGAACCCAGGCCATGACGGGCACCTCCGGGAAACGGGCTGACGATGTCGGTGCGTCGTCTTTGCCTTGATCCCGGTACGGCGCGTCTCGTCGGGGGTTCCTCCAACGTAGCAAAGCTCATGGCGAAGGGGGCCGGTGACGGTTGTCACCGGCCCCCTTCGCACCACCTGGGCCCTACCTACAGGTACACCTGGGCCCTACAGGGACACCTGGGCCCTACAGGTACAGGCCCGTCGAGTCCTCGGCGCCCTCGAACCGGTCCGCGGCCACCGCGTGCAGATCACGCTCGCGCATGAGCACGTACGCGATCCCCCGCACCTCGACCTCGGCCCGATCCTCCGGGTCGAACAGCACCCGGTCGCCCGCCTCCACGGTCCGCACGTTCTGCCCCACCGCGACGACCTCCGCCCACGCCAGCCGCCGGCCGACCGCCGCCGTGGCGGGGATCAGAATGCCGCCGCCGGAACGCCGCTCGCCCTCGCTGGTGTCCTGCCGCACGAGTACGCGGTCGTGCAGCATCCGGATGGGCAGCTTGTCCGGATGGGTGCTCTGCTCGTTTCTCTTGGCGCTCACGCCCTGAAACCTACCTGTCTTCCGCGCACACGTACGCAGTCGGGTCAGCCCTTGCGCCGCCGTGTGCCGACCGCGAGCAGCCCGACCACTCCCACCACGACGAGCGCGACCGGCACCACCCGCTCCAGCCGGGGCGCGCCCTCCTCGTCCACGAACCGGGCACGCACATCGGTGACGGCCCGGTTCACCCCCACGTAGGCCCGCCCGAGGGTGTGATCGATGTTGGAAGCGACCTTGGCCTTGGCATCCCCGACGATCGTCTTCGGGTGCACCCGCACCCCGATCTCGTCGAGGGTCTCGGCCAGGGTCGCGCGGCGGCGCCTGATGTCCGCCTCGATCTGCGCCGGGGTCCTGGTGTCCGCCGTGTCCGCCACCGTGTCGCCTCCGAAGTCGGTGTGAAGCCTGTGCAGGACAGTCTGTCAGCTCCACGGCTCATCACACTGTCAGCACCCCCGGTTACCCTGGCCCGATGAGCGAGCGACTCCAGCCGGGGGACGTGGCCCCCGCCTTCACCCTGCCCGACGCCGACGGCACCGAGGTGTCCCTGTCGGACCACAAGGGCCGCAAGGTCATCGTGTACTTCTACCCGGCCGCCCTCACGCCCGGCTGCACGAAGCAGGCCTGCGACTTCACGGACAACCTGGAGCTGCTGGCGGGCGCGGGCTACGACGTCATCGGCATCTCCCCCGACAAGCCGGAGAAGCTGGCCAAGTTCCGCGAGAAGGAGTCGCTGAAGGTCACCCTGCTGGCCGACCCGGACAAGCAGGTCCTGGAGTCCTACGGCGCATTCGGCGAGAAGAAGCTGTACGGCAAGACGGTCGTCGGCGTCATCCGCTCCACGATCGTCGTGGACGAGGAGGGCAAGGTCGAACGCGCCCTGTACAACGTCAAGGCGACGGGCCACGTCGCCAAGATCATCAAGGACCTGGGGGTCTGAGACCCCGCTGATCGTTTCCCGAGCGGCTCGTACCGGCGGCAAAACCCCGGTACGAGCCGCTCCGTATTCCGCACGCATTCCGGGCGTGACTGTCTGATAAACGGTTCGTTACTCCGTGCGAGACCACGAACGGGTGGTCGTAAAGGGGGGACGAGCGACATGCGGAACACACCGAGCCCTTATGGCGATGAGCGACTGGCGTCGGCCGTAGTGGAGGCTCGCAACTGGACCGATCTGATGCGACGGCTCGGCCTGAGAGCAAGCGGAGGCCAGAGGCGCGTGCTGCAAGAAAGAGTGGCGGAGCGCGGACTCGACACGAGCCACTTCGCCAAGCGCAGCCCGTGGCGCAAGTACCCGGACTCCGCCATCGCCGAAGCGGCCGCTTCGTCGTCGTCACTGCGCGAAGTAGCACTGAAACTTGGCGCCGACCCGGCCAGCGGCACCCTGTCGCACATCCGTCGCCGCATCCACGCAGCCGGCATCGACGTCCGCCACTTTCCCGGTATCGACAGGCCCGACTTGGACCTCCCCTTCACGGTCGAAGAGCTCCAGGCAGCAACAGCGACGGCGACGAGCGTGCGGAGCGTGGCTCGTTCCCTGGGCGTACCGGACGACAGCCGTTCGCGGGCGACTCTGGTCCGCATGCTGCGAGGACATGGGATCGACACCTCACATTTCACCCACCGACGTGTGTCGATCCCCGAGAACAGACTCCGTGAACTCGTAGAGCGCTGCACGAGCTACGCCGACGTGATGCGCGGCCTCGGCTTGGATGTGGACGACACCAATCACCGACGCGTGAGGCGCGCGGTCTCTCGGCTCGGACTGGACACCGGCCATTTCAAGCGCAGAACGTGGGCGCGGCCGGAGCGCCCGGCTCCCGAGCCCGTCTCTCAACGTGTACTGGTCGTCCTGCCCTCGACTGCGGGGCGAACCAACAGATCTCAGCTCCACCGCGCCCTGGTCGAGATCGGAGTGCCATACGCATGCCAGACATGCGGCAACAAGGGCGAGTGGCTGGGGCAGCCGATCACGTTGCAGATCGACCACATCAACGGCAACTGGCGCGACAACCGCCGGGAGAACCTGCGGTATCTCTGCCCCAATTGTCACGCGCTCACTGAGACGTGGTGCCGCCAGAAGGCGAGGACGTCTCTCGTCGCGTAACTCGCTCAGCCCGTACACTGAACGCTGCCGGTCGAGCGCGATGACCGTTTTTGAGCGGCCGTGATGGAATTTGGCAGTCATGCTGGGTTTAGGTCCCAGTGGGTTCACACCCGTGTGGGTTCGAGTCCCACCGGCCGCACGTGCGCAGAGGGACCGCCCGGGCTGGGCGGCCCCTCTCACGCATTTCAGCCCAACAGCTCCCGCACCACCGGCACCAGCGCCCGGAACGCCTTGCCCCGGTGGCTGATCGCGTTCTTCTCCTGGGGGGTCAACTCCGCGCAGGTGCGCGTCTCGCCCTCCGGCTGGAGGATCGGGTCGTAGCCGAACCCGCCCGTGCCCGTCGGCTCGTGGCGGAGGGTGCCGGGGAGTTGGCCCTCGACCACCCTTTCCGTGCCGTCGGGCAGGGCCAGGGCCGCCGCGCAGGCGAAGTGGGCGCCGCGGTGTTCCTCGGCGATGTCGGAGAGCTGGGCGAGCAGGAGGTCCAGGTTGGCCTTGTCGTCGCCGTGGCGGCCGGACCAGCGGGCGGAGAAGATGCCGGGTGCGCCGTTGAGGACGTCGACGCAGAGGCCCGAGTCGTCGGCTACGGCCGGGAGGCCCGTGGCCTGGGCCAGCGCGTGGGCTTTGAGGAGGGCGTTCTCGGCGAACGTCACGCCCGTTTCCTTGACGTCGGGGATGTCCGGATAGGCGTCGGCGCCGACGAGTTCGTGGGGCAGTCCGGCTTCGGCGAGGATCGCGCGAAGTTCGGTGATCTTCCCGGCGTTACGGGTGGCGAGGATCAGGCGACTCATGGGCCCCAGGGTATTGCGCCCCGTCAGGGGCGCGGGGAACTGCGCGGGCCACCACGGCGAACCCGCGGCCGGCCGCCGGAGGAACCCGGCAGACCGGACGCCGGGCCCGTGCAGCGCAGCGCTACGGCGTGCACACCTTCGTCAGTTCGCCCGCCGCGTCCGTGACCGGGCTGATGTCGGGCGTCTCGTCGCCGTTCTTGATCGACGTGCGGACGTTGTCGACGGCCTTGTTCAGGTCGTCCACGGCCTTGCCGACGTCCGCGTTGTCGGTCTTGTCGCCGATCTCGCCGAGGTTCTTGTCGATGGAGTCGAGGGACTCGTCGAGCTGCGTCGGGTCGTTCGACGCGCTGTCGACGGCCTGCTGGAGTTCCGTGACGCTGTCGGCGATGGCGTCGGCGGTCTGGACGCAGTCCAGCGCCTTGTCGACGGCGGCGCAGCCGGTGGTGAGTCCGGCGGTCAGCGCGACGGCCGCCAGAGTGGCGGCGACGGCTGCGGTGCGGCGTCGGCGGCTCGCGGCCATGGAGCGGTCCCTCTCGTTCGGTCGGGCCGGTCGGGCCCGCGCGGCTGGCCGGGCGCACAGGGGTGAGCCGTGCGCCCGTACTCCTTCAGACGCGAGTGCGCTCGGCGCGGTTGCCCGCGCCGAGCACCCGTCTTGGCGTGCCTTTTACTTTTCGGGGTGCGGTTCGGCTCTCGCGGTCACTTCTCGAGGAGGGCGTCGAGCGCTGTGCGCTGGTGGGCGGCGAGTTCGTCGCAGCCGGCGACGGCGAGGTCGAGGAGGGCGTTGAGTTCGTCTCGGGCGAAGGGCTCGGCTTCGGCGGTGCCCTGGACCTCGACGAAGCGGCCGTCGCCGGTGCAGACGACGTTCATGTCGGTGTCGGCCCTGACGTCCTCTTCGTAGCAGAGGTCGAGGAGGGGGACGCCTGCGACGATGCCGACGGAGACGGCGGAGACGGTGCCGGTGAGGGGCTTGCGGCCGGCCTTGATGAGTTTCCTGCCCTGGGCCCATGCGACGGCGTCGGCGAGTGCGACGTAGGCGCCGGTGATGGCTGCCGTGCGGGTGCCGCCGTCGGCCTGGAGGACGTCGCAGTCGAGGACGATGGTGTTCTCGCCGAGGGCCTTGTAGTCGATGACGGCGCGCAGGGAGCGGCCGATGAGACGGCTGATCTCGTGGGTGCGGCCGCCGATCTTGCCGCGGACGGATTCGCGGTCGCCGCGGGTGTTGGTGGCGCGGGGGAGCATGGAGTATTCGGCGGTGACCCAGCCTTCGCCGCTGCCCTTGCGCCAGCGGGGGACGCCTTCGGTGACGGAGGCGGTGCAGAAGACCTTGGTGTCGCCGAAGGAGACGAGGACGGAGCCCTCGGCGTGCTTGCTCCAGCCGCGCTCGATGGTGATGGGGCGGAGCTGTTGGGGGGTGCGGCCGTCGATTCGAGACATGCGGCTGAGCCTATCCGTACCGCGGAAGGGGCCCTTCCCGAGGTGGGAGGGGCCCCGGTGAGGTGAGGGGTCTCAGGGGGTGAAGCCCGGGACGATCCCCGCCCTTCACATCATGTCTTCGATCTCCGCCGCGATGGGGTCGGCGTCGGTGCCGATGACGACCTGGATGGCGGTGCCCATCTTGACGACGCCGTGGGCGCCGGCGGCCTTCAGGGCGGTCTCGTCGACCTTGGCGGGGTCCACGACCTCGGTGCGGAGGCGGGTGATGCAGCCTTCGACTTCCTCGATGTTGTCGATGCCGCCGAGCCCGGCAACGATCTTCTCAGCCTTGGTGGCCATGTTCGTTCTCCCTGATCCGAACCGCTTTGTCGCAGTAACCCACAGTTGGCCCGCCTTCGCGAGTGGCCCTGTCGTGCGCACTGAAGGATGGCGCCGCGTTCGTGCGACCGTCGAACGCCTGGTCTACACCACGAGCCCGTCTCTCGACAAAAGGCACGCGATGTGGAGGGCGGCGACGGGGCCGTGATCGTCCGCGGCGGGCGGAATTGGCGGGTTCCACTCGTTCGGCCTACCGTGCTACAACTGGTCTACACCACTCACCGGTGGAGGTCGCGCGGTGGATACCGCGTTCCCCTTTCTTTGAGACGCCGCCGTCCCCCGCTGATTCTTCCTGGGCGGCGCCGTGCCCCCTGGAGGAAGCTCATGTCCACAGCCACAGCCGCGCCCGCGAGCCCGAAGAGGGGGTCGGCGGTGATGGCGGTGATGCAGCGCATCGGCCGCAGCCTGATGCTGCCCGTCGCCGTCCTGCCCGCCGCCGCACTGCTGGTCCGGCTCGGCAACCCCGACATGCTCGGCCGCGAGTCGTTCCCCGCGTTCATCACCAAGATCGCGAGCTTCATGGCGGCCGGTGGCAACGCGATCCTCGACAACATGGCGCTGCTGTTCGCCGTGGGCATCGCGATCGGCTTCGCCAAGAAGTCGGACGGCTCGACCGCCCTGGCAGCCGTGGTCGGTTACCTCGTCTTCAAGAACGTGCTGGCCACGTTCACCGACAAGAATCTGCCGAAGGTCGCCACGGCCGTCGACGGCAAGGTCGTCATGGTCGACGCTCCGGTGGACGCCAAGGTTCTGGGCGGTGTGGTCATGGGCATCGTCGTGGCGCTGCTCTACCAGCGGTTCTACCGCACCAGGCTGCCGGACTGGGCGGGCTTCTTCGGCGGCCGCCGCCTGGTGCCGATCCTTTCGGCCTTCGCGGGCCTGGTCATCGGCATCGTCTTCGGTTACGTCTGGCCGGTCCTCGGCACGGCCCTGCACAACTTCGGCGAGTGGCTGGTCGGCTCCGGGGCGGTCGGCGCCGGCATCTTCGGTGTGGCCAACCGTGCGCTGATCCCGATCGGCATGCACCACCTGCTGAACTCCTTCCCCTGGTTCCAGGCCGGCACCTACGAGGGCAAGAGCGGCGACATCGCCCGGTTCCTCGCGGGCGACCCGACCGCCGGGCAGTTCATGACCGGTTTCTTCCCGATCATGATGTTCGCCCTGCCCGCCGCGTGCCTGGCGATCGTGCACTGCGCCCGGCCCGAGCGCCGCAAGGTGGTCGGCGGCATGATGCTGTCGCTCGCGCTGACCAGCTTCTTCACGGGCGTGACCGAGCCGATCGAGTTCACGTTCATGTTCATCGCGCCGGTGCTGTACGCGATCCACGCGGTGCTCACCGGTGTCTCCATGGCGCTGACCTGGGCGCTGGGGATGAAGGACGGCTTCGGCTTCTCGGCGGGCGCGATCGACTTCGGGCTGAACCTGGGCATCGCGACCAACCCGTGGGGCCTGGTGCTGGTCGGCCTGTGCTTCGCGGCGGTCTACTACGTGGTCTTCCGCTTCGCGATCACCAAGTTCAACCTGCCGACGCCGGGCCGGGAGTCCGACGAGGAACTCGCCGAGCTGCGGAAGGCGGAGGCGAAGTAACCCTCTGACCCGCGAATGGGGCCCCGGAACCGAGCGGTTCCGGGGCCCCTTTCGTATGCGCCGCGCTGTCAGATCTCGTACGTCTGCCGGGGTGCGGCGAGGCCCACCCGGCCGTCGTACACCTCGCGGGCGTGGACCAGGTTGACCTGAGGGTCCGTCCACGGCGGGATGTGGGTGAGGACCAGGCGGCGGGCGCCGGCCCGGGCCGCCGTCTCCCCCGCCTCGCGGCCGTTGAGATGCAGGTCGGGGATGTCTTCCTTGCCGTGCGTGAACGCCGCCTCGCACAGGAACAGGTCTGCGTCCCGGGCGAGTTCGTCCAGCGCGGGGCTCACTCCGGTGTCGCCGGAGTACGTCAGCACCTTGCCGCCGTGCTCGATCCGGATGCCGTAGGCCTCCACGGGGTGGGCCACCCGCTCGGTGTGGACCGTGAAGGGGCCGATCTCGAACGTCGACGGCTTGACCGTGTGGAAGTCGAAGACCTCGCTCATGGAGGAGGCGGAGGGGGTGTCCGCGTAGGCGGTGGTCAACCGGTGTTCCGTGCCTTCGGGTCCGTAGACCGGGAGCGGATCGCAGCGGCCGCCGTCGTGGCGGTAGTAGCGCGCGACGAAGTACGCGCACATGTCGATGCAGTGGTCGGCGTGCAGATGGCTGAGGAAGATCGCGTCGAGGTCGTAGAGACCGCAGTGGCGCTGCAGCTCGCCCAGGGCACCGTTGCCCATGTCGAGAAGCAGCCGGAAGCCGTCGGCCTCGACGAGGTAGCTCGAGCAGGCCGATTCCGCGGACGGGAACGACCCCGAGCAGCCGACGACGGTGAGCTTCATGAAGCAGAAACCTCCGCTGGCGGGATAAGTCTGAGAGGGGCGTCGGGGGTCGTGCGGTCCGTCGAGCGTAAGGCGCAAAACCTCCGGTAGCTCCTCCGCCAAGGCCTGTTGTGGGCGAACTCACCTGTGGTGTCACCGGTTCGGCTGGCAGAGCCGGGGGTGATCCCTGTGAGGGGGGCGCGTGGCAGGGGCGGCGCCGGTAACGTCTTTCAGTATGGACACGTCCTGGTGGCTGGCGCTCGCCGCGGTGGTGCTGCTCGCGCTCATCGCCACGCTCGTCGACGGCTGGGGTCGGGGCCGGCGGCCGGCGGCCCGGCGCGGCCGCAGTGCGGGCCCCGTCCTGGCGGAGGGCAGGCCGCAGCCGGCGGAGATCTGGTGGGCCGATGTGCCTTATGAGGACGAGGCCCGTACGAAGGACCGGCCCTGTCTGGTGCTGGCGGTGCGCGGGGAGCGGGCGACGGTCGCGAAGATCACCACCCGGTTCCGTGGAGAGCGCAGCGGGGTGATCCCGCTGCCGCCGGGCTCGGTCGGCGATGTCCAGGGCCGCGCGAGTTTCCTGGAGACGGACGAGTTGCGGGAGGTCCCGGTGTGGGGCTTCCGGCGGCGGGTCGGTGTGGTGGATCCGACGTTGTGGGACCAGGTGCGGTACCTGGCGGGCTGAGCACCGGACAGGGGGCGCCCGAGCACTCGGTGGGGAAAGCGGCACGGAAAAGGGCTGGAGTCGTGGACTCCAGCCCTTCGTGTCGGTGCCGGCGGCCGTGCCGGCCGTCGGGCCGCTCGCCGTCGGCTACGCCCAGAGCTGGCCCTGGAGGGTGTCGATGGCTTCCTCGGTGGTGGCCGCCGTGTAGACGCCGGTCGAGAGGTACTTCCAGCCGCCGTCGGCGACGACGAAGACGATGTCGGCCGGCTCTGAGGCCTTGACGGCCTTCTTGCCGACGCCGATCGCGGCGTGCAGCGCGGCGCCCGTGGAGACACCGGCGAAGATGCCCTCCTGCTGGAGGAGCTCCCGGGTGCGGGTGACCGCGTCCGCGGAGCCGACCGAGAAGCGGCTGGTGAGGACCGAGGCGTCGTACAGCTCGGGGACGAAGCCCTCGTCGAGGTTGCGCAGGCCGTAGACCAGGTCGTCGTAGCGCGGTTCGGCGGCGACGATCTGGACGTCCGGCTTGTGCTCGCGCAGGAAGCGGCCGACGCCCATGAGGGTGCCGGTGGTGCCGAGGCCGGCCACGAAGTGGGTGACGGAC
This sequence comes from Streptomyces tibetensis, assembly GCF_007655005.1. GTDB lineage: Bacteria > Actinomycetota > Actinomycetes > Streptomycetales > Streptomycetaceae > Streptomyces > Streptomyces tibetensis. The sequence goes on along the minus strand of NZ_SZVW01000006.1, from coordinate 11,819 downwards.
GGCAGGTCGGCGAGGATCTCGGGGCCGGTCGTGGCGTAGTGGGCGCCCGCGTTGTCGGGGTTGCCGTACTGGTAGAGCATCACCCAGTCCGGGTGCTCGGCCGAGAGCTCCTTGGCGACGCGCACGGCGGTGTTGGAGCCGCCCGCGGCCGGGGAGGGAATGATCTCCGCGCCCCACATGCCCAGCAGGTCCCGGCGTTCCTGCGAGGTGTTCTCCGGCATCACGCAGACGATGCGGTAGCCCTTGAGCTTCGCCGCCATCGCCAGGGAGATGCCGGTGTTGCCCGACGTCGGCTCGAGGATGGTGCAGCCCGGGGTCAGGCGGCCGTCCTTCTCCGCCTGCTCGATCATGTGCAGGGCGGGGCGGTCCTTGACCGACCCCGTCGGGTTGCGGTCCTCCAGCTTCGCCCAGATGCGGACGTCGGCGGACGGCGACAGCCGCGGCAGGCGCACCAGGGGGGTGTTGCCGACCGCGGCCAGGGGGGAGTCGTAGCGCATGGTTGATCAGACCATGCCGCCGGCCACGGCCGGCAGGATCGTGACGTTGTCGCCGTCCGACAGCTTGGTGTTGATGCCGTCGAGGAAGCGGACGTCCTCGTCGTTCAGGTACACGTTGACGAAGCGGCGCAGCTGGTCGCCGTCCACGATGCGGGCCTGGATGCCGGCGTGCCGGGTCTCGAGGTCGGTGAAGAGCTCGGCGAGGGTGTCTCCCTTGCCCTCCACTGCCTTCTGACCGTCGGTGTAGGTGCGGAGGATGGTCGGGATGCGGACCTCGATGGCCATGGCTTCAGGGCTCCTGTCGGGAGTAGTCGATCGGGGCGCGCGGCAGCGCAGGAACAGCAGGTGGTGCGTGTGTGCAGCGCCGCGGCTCACGGCCGTACGGCGGCAGGGACGGGCGTCAACAGATGGCGCTGGCGAGCCTGCACAGGTCGACGTGCAGCCGCGCCACGAGCAGATCGCCCGGCGTCTTTTCGCTCACGTCGTGGAAAACCATGGGCTCATCGTATCGATTCCCGGTCCGGGTACTGGAATGTGGTCCCACATGGCGGACGTTTTCGGGCCGGGGAGTGAGACCGCCCTGTTCAGGCGTCCTCAGTAGGCCTCGACGACCTGGACCTCTTCCTCTGTGACCTCGCCCTCGACGATGCGGAAGGAGCGGAACTGGAACTCGCCGGCCCCGTCGGTGTCGGCGGTGGAGACCAGGACGTAGTGCGCGCCGGGCTCGTTGGCGTAGGAGATGTCGGTGCGCGAGGGGTAGGCCTCGGTCGCGGTGTGGGAGTGGTAGATGACCACCGGCTCCTCGTCGCGGTCGTCCATCTCCCGGTAGAGCTTGAGCAGGTCGCCGGAGTCGAACTCGTAGAACGTGGGCGACATGGCCGCGTTCAGCATGGGGATGAAGCGCTCGGGGCGGTCCGAGCCCGCCGGGCCGGCGACGACGCCGCACGCCTCGTCGGGGTGGTCCTTGCGCGCGTGGGCGACGATCTGGTCGACGAGGGCCTGGGTGATGGTCAGCATGCTCGCCAGGATAAGCAGAAGGGCCGTTCCGTACCGAGGGTTGGTACGGAACGGCCCATATGCCGGACGCCCTGAGCGGCAGCGGCGGGGAGTGCCACGAGTACTCCCCGCCGCTGGGCGTCCCGCGGGTTGGTCAGCCGACCTTCTCGAACTCCGTGTCACCACGGCGCTCGGTGAGCTGCGGGTTGCGGCGCTTGAGGAACGCCCAGCCGACGCCGAGGGCGACGGCCCAGCCGGCGGCGACGTACAGGCAGACCCGGGCGTCCTTGTCGTACGCGATCATGCAGGTCACGCCGATGAGGAAGAGGAGCGCGACCCAGCTGAAGAGGGCTCCGCCGGGGGCGGGGAAGGACGAGGCGCGCAGCCGGCCCGCGTCGACGGCGGCGCGGTAGCGGATGTGGCTGACGAGGATCATCATCCAGGTCCAGATGCCGGCCGCGGTGGCGACGGAGGTGACGTAGAGGAACGCCTTCTCCGGGACGACGTAGTTCAGGACGACGCCGATGCCCATGAGCGCCACGGAGACGGTGATGCCGACGGCGGGCGTCTTGCGGGCGTTGAGCTTGCCGAACGCCTGCGGGGCCTCGCTGTTGGCGGCCAGGTCGCGCAGCATGCGACCGGTGGAGTACATGCCCGAGTTGCAGGACGACAGGGCAGCGGTGAGCACGACGAAGTTGACGATGCCCGCGGCGAGCGGAATGCCGATCTCGCCGAAGGCGTGGACGAACGGGCTCTCGCCCGCGGAGAAGTCGGTCCACTTGACGACGGAGAGGATCACCAGCAGGGCGCCGACGTAGAAGACGATGATGCGCCAGGGCAGGGTGTTGATGGCCTTGGGCAGGGTCTTCTCGGGGTTCTCGGACTCGCCGGCGGTGACGCCGACGAGCTCGACGGCGAGGTAGGCGAACATGACGCCCTGGAGGGTCATCAGGCTGGAGCCGATGCCGTTGGGGAAGAAGCCGTCGTGCGCCCAGAGGTTGGAGACGGAGGCGGTGTCACCGGCGTCGGAGAAGCCGAGGGTGAGCACGCCGAGGCCGATGACGATCATGCCGATGATGGCCGTGACCTTGACCATCGAGAACCAGAACTCGACCTCGCCGAAGATCTTGACGGAGATCAGGTTGACGCCGAAGAGCACCACCAGGAACACCAGGGCGCTGACCCACTGCGGGATCTCGGGGAACCAGAAGTGGATGTAGATCGCGGCGGCGGTGAGTTCGGCCATGCCGGTGACCACCCACATGAGCCAGTACGTCCAGCCCGTGACGAACCCGAAGAACGGGCCGAGGAACTCGCGGGCGTACTCGGCGAAGGAGCCGGAGACCGGACGGTAGAGCAGCAGCTCGCCCAGCGCTCGCATGATGAAGAAGATGATGACGCCCGCGAGGGCGTACATGAGGATGATGCTGGGGCCGGCCTTGGCAATGTTCGCCCCGGCGCCCATGAACAGACCGACGCCGATGGCGCCGCCGATCGCGATCATCTGGACCTGACGGCTGCCGAGTCCGCGCTCGTAGCCCTCTTCAGGTGCTTTCTCCGTGTCGACCTGCGCAGAGGTCATGTGTGGTGCGCCTTTCTCCATGCCGACCCGGGCCCTCGTCGGCCTCGGATCGGGTTTCGATCCCCCCGGAATGATGGAGCTGAGCGGGCCCGGAAGCCCGCTCGTGCCTGGCCGGCGGTTGCCGGCTCGGTGGCGCACCCGGCCGAACATTCGGGTGGTGTTCTGCCGGGCGGTCGTGAAGATTTATCACGCCGGAAACACTGATCACAGGGGCGCGATGTGGCGCACGACACAGGGAAAAGCAGACAGAACGCACCCGAAGAGGTCATAGGAGACGGGTGCGGTGACGGGATCGTTATCCGGATTTGAGTGTCCTCTGAGCGAACACCGTTCGGTCACTCAGTGGTCACAGAATCTGCACCGATCAGGGCATAAGGGTTGCGACCAGCGTCTCCTGGAGTCCGCCGAGCCACAGGTAGGCCATCACCATCGGCTTGCGCGGGTCGTCGTCCGGGAGGCGGTAGAGGAGGTCGGTGTCCTCGTCCTCGGTGATCTCCAGCCGGGAGCCGATCGCGAGCCGCAGGTCGTTCAGGGCCCCCAGCCACTGCTGGGACTCCGCCGGCGACAGCTTCAGCACGGCACCGCCCTCACCGGCGGAGGCCGAGGAGAGCGCGTCGAGGGAGCGGATCACCGCGAGGGCGCTGTCCCGCTTGCCGGCCCGCAGGTCGTTCTCCGTGTAGCGGCGGAACTCCGCGGAGTGCGCCCGCTGCTCCTCGGCGTCCCGCGGGGAGGCGGGCTGCTCGGGATCGCTGTAGGCGTCCGGGAAGAGCCGCCTGAGCACCGGGTCGCCGGGCGGCTCGCTCGGGCCCTCGGCGAACAGCTCGGCGAGCGGGTCGTCGGAGGCGTCCTCGGCGGGGCCGGGGCCGATGAGCTCCAGGAGCTGGACGGCCAGCGACCGGATGATGGAGATCTCGACGTCGTCGAGGGCGACGGCCGCGCCGCCGCCGGGGAGCGGTTCGAAGGTTCCGGGCATGAACGCCTTTTCGCTGCTGGGCGGGGAGCTGGCTACTTGCGGTCCTGCTGGAGGGTGGCCCACAGGCCGTAGCCGTGCATGGCCTGCACGTCGCGTTCCATCTCCTCGCGGCTGCCGCTGGAGACGACCGCCCGGCCCTTGTGGTGGACGTCCATCATGAGTTTGGTGGCCTTGTCCTTGGAGTAGCCGAAGTACGACTGGAAGACGTACGTCACGTAGCTCATGAGGTTGACCGGGTCGTTGTGGACGATCGTGACCCACGGGACGTCCGGCTCGGGTACGGCGAAGACCTCCTCCGCCGACTCGGTGCGTTCGATCTCCAGGGGTGCGGGTGACGTCACACTGCCCATGCTGCCACCCGAGGGGGGTAGTCGCACAAACGGGCCTGGCCGTAAGGGGATCGCGTCTGCCGGGACTGCAATCGTCAGATTGACGAAATGGGGGTACGCTCCTCACCATACCGAGGACGCCGGGGACGATCCCCGGACCGACGGCCGAGGGGCGATCCGGTGAGAACGGCGAGGAGAGCGGAAGTGGACGTAGCGGACCTTGGGCTGCCGGTGGACGTTCCCTCGACGGCTCTGTTCACGGACCAGTACGAGCTGACGATGCTGCGGGCCGCCCTCGCGTCGGGTACGGCCGAGCGGCGGAGCGTGTTCGAGGTCTTCACCCGGCGGCTGCCGGACGGGCGCCGCTACGGCGTCGTGGGCGGCACCGGCCGGGTGCTGGACGCGGTGGAGAACTTCCGTTTCGACGCGGCCGTGCTGAACTTCCTGCGCGAGCGGGAGATCGTGGACGAGGAGACCCTGCAGTGGCTGGCGGGCTACCGGTTCAGCGGCGACATCTGGGGCTACCCCGAGGGAGAGGTGTACTTCCCGGGCTCGCCGATCATGCGGGTCGAGGGCACCTTCGCCGAGTGCGTGCTGCTGGAGACCGTGATCCTTTCGATCCTCAACCACGACTCGGCGATCGCGGCGGCCGCCTCGCGGATGTCGGCGGCCGCGGGTGACCGGCCGCTGATCGAGATGGGCGCCCGGCGCACGCACGAGCTGGCGGCGGTCGCGGCCTCCCGGGCCGCGTACGTCGGCGGTTTCGCGAGCACCTCCGACCTGGCGGCCGGCTTCCGATACGGCATCCCGACCGTCGGCACCTCCGCGCACGCCTTCACCCTGCTGCACGACCGCGAGCGGGACGCCTTCCAGGCCCAGGTGCACACGCTGGGGCGCGGCACCACCCTGCTGGTGGACACCTACGACGTCGCCGAGGCGGTCCGCACGGCCGTCGAGGTCGCCGGGACCGAGCTGGGCGCGGTGCGGATCGACTCCGGCGACCTGCTGCTGGTCGCGCACCGGGTGCGCCAGCAGCTCGACGAGCTGGGCGCGAGGGACACGAAGATCGTCGTGACCTCCGACCTGGACGAATACGCGATCGCCTCGCTCGCGGCGGCTCCGGTGGACGCCTACGGCGTCGGGACGCAGCTGGTGACCGGCTCCGGCCACCCCACCTCCTCGATGGTCTACAAGCTGGTCGCCCGGGCCGAGTCCACCGACCCCAAGGCACCGCTGGTGCCCGTGGCGAAGAAGTCCAGCGGCGGCAAGACGTCGGTGGGCGGGCGCAAGTGGGCCGCGCGGCGGCTGGACTCCTACGGGGTCGCCGAGGCCGAGGTGATCGGCACCGGACCGGTGCCGGCCGAGCTCGCGGACCGGCAGCTGCTGGTGGAGCTGGTCAAGGGCGGCGAGGTGGTGGCGCGCGAGCCCCTGGACGCGGCGCGCGAGCGGCACACGAGGGCGCGCGCGGGTCTCCCGATGTCGGCCACGCAGCTCTCGCGCGGGGAGCCCGTCCTTCCCACGGAGTACCTGCACGAGAGCTCGGGTAGCTAGGTGGGGTGTGCCGTGATGCGCCGAGTCGCGACCCCTCCCGCCCGCTCCCCCTTGTGCCTACGCTCGGTGGTTCACCGGCCGGGCTTGCCGACCCCATAGACCTCATAGCCGAAGGACACCGACCATGCGCCGCGCCTTGATCGTCGTCGATGTGCAGAACGACTTCTGTGAGGGGGGCAGCCTCGCGGTGTCCGGCGGTGCCGATGTGGCCGCCGCGGTCACGGAGCTGATCGGGCAGGCGGCCGGGTCCGGCTACCAGCACGTCGTGGCCACCCGCGACCACCACATCGCCCCCGGCGGCCACTTCTCCACCAACCCGGACTACGCCCGCTCCTGGCCCGCACACTGCGTGGCCGGCACGGAGGGCGTCGGCTTCCACCCCAATTTCGCACCCGCGGTCGCCTCCGGTTCGATCGACGCGGTGTTCGACAAGGGGGCCTACTCGGCGGCGTACAGCGGTTTCGAGGGCGCCGACGAGAACGGCACGCCCCTGGCCGACTGGCTGCGCTCCCGCGAGGTCACCGAGGTCGACGTGGTCGGCATCGCCACGGACCACTGCGTACGGGCCACGGCCCTGGACGCCGCCCGGGAGGGCTTCCGTACGCACGTGCTGCTCGACCTGACGGCCGGGGTGGCCGAGGAGAGCACCGAGCGGGCCATCGAGGAGCTGCGCGAGGCGGGCGTGGAGCTGTCGGGCAAGCCGGTCGTGCAGTAGCCCCGAGCCCCGGCGGGCCCGGCGCGGGTCAGGTGTGGGCCGTCGGGCGCCGCAGGAGGGCCCTGATCGGGCGCCACAGCTCCTGGACCAGCTCCGGGCTCGACGCGACACCGTTGTCGGGGGCCGTGCGCCATATCAGGCCGTCCGGGTGGTGCAGGACCGCCGTGATCTCGTCGGGGGTCGGCGGGGCGGCGTTCCCGCGCAGGTAGACCGACCGCAGACCGAGGTTGCGGAGCCTGGTCAGGGCCCGGGCGCGGTTCACGGAGTGGACGAGGACGCGGACGGCGCCAGGGCCGTCGGCGGCGGGACTGGGCAGGTTCAGCGCCACCACCACCGTGCCGTTCGGCAGCTTGCAGAAGCCTCCTGCGGCCATGCGCTCATCCCCCCGTGTCGGTCGGTGTCAATAAGAGAGCCACAGGACGCACCTAAACACGGATCGGCGGTGACCCGCCAGTGGGTCACCGCCGATCATGTTCTGACCTGCAAGGATGCGGATTACCTACCCGCGGCGCCGACCTCCAGCTCGATCGTCGAGCCGTCCTTGGCTTCCTTGAGGATCTTGATCTTCGTGTTGGTGTCAGTGATCTTGACACCCGCGGTCGGGTTCGACTCGTCGTAGTAGTCGTTCTTCCGGTCGTTGAAGACCGAGACGCCCTTCGAGCCCGGGATGTACTTCGCCACGTCCGCCTTGTGCAGCGTCATGCCGTCGGTGCGGTAGAGGCTGAACGGCGAGTCGTAGGCCTGGACGCGGTTGCGCATCAGCGTGCCGTCGGCCCACTTCAGCTGGTCCGGGTGCGAGTCGATCGGCAGGACCAGACCGGTGCCCTGGTGCTGGCTGGTGTTGTTGTCCGCCTGGGAGGTGTCCCACTTCCAGATCAGCAGGCCGTTCTGGTACGCGTAGTGCTCCACCCAGTCCGGGCGCGCCGTGAAGCCGAAGTTGTACGGGCCGACCTTCAGCGTCTTGTCGTACGAGACGTACTGCCGGTTCTCGGCGATGTAGTACTGCGCGTAGTCCTTGGTGAAGGACGCGCCGATGCGGGAGAAGCCGGTGGCCTTCCACGCGTCGTCCGCGGTCTCGGCGTTGTCGGTGAAGACGGGGGCGCCGTCTGCGGTCACCGTGATCGAGTCGGCCGCGAAGCCCTTCTGGGCCACGCCGCCGTCGGTCTGGTAGCGGAAGCGCAGGTCGATCTTCTTGCCGGCGTAGGCGTCGAGCGGGAAGGCGAGCTTCTTGTAGCCGTCGACCGTGCCGGTCAGGACCGGCTTGTCGCTGCCGTCGCGCGGGATCGGCTGACCGTCCACCGTGCCGTCGAGAGCGGTCCAGTTGGCGCCGCCGTCGGTCGAGACCTCGGTGTAGAGGTAGTCGTAGTTGGCCTCGATGTCGTACCAGCCGTCGAGGGTCAGCTGCGCCTTCGACTTGCCGGTCAGGTCGACCGAACGCGCCAGGGTGTTCTTCAGGTTGTCACCGCTGCCGCTCCACCACTGGGACTTGCCCTCGGCGGGAGCGACGATCTCGGTGGTGACCGCCTTCTTGGGGAGGTCGACGACCAGGGCCTGCTTGTGCTTGGTGTTGTACTCGGCCACGCCCAGCTTGTGCCAGGAGTTGACGCCGGCCTTGGCCTTGTCGTAGTTCAGCCAGCCGAGCTGCAGCTTGTCCCAGGCGGTCATGTCGCCGGGCAGGTCGCCGATCTCGTTCTTGCCGGTGCCGAGCCAGGAGCCGGACGACATCAGCGTCCAGAAGCCGGTGGAGTTCTCGCCGCCCGAGGTGTCGTAGTGGTCCGGCAGACCGAGGTCGTGGCCGTACTCGTGGGCGTAGACACCGAGTCCGCCGTTCTCCGGCTGGACGGTGTAGTCGCCGACCCAGATGCCGGTGTCGCCGATCTTCGCGCCACCGAGCTTGTTGTCGGCCGGGCCGGTGGCGCCGGCGTCGGTGCCGAAGGCGTACCAGCGGTGGGCCCAGATCGCGTCGGTGCTCTGCGCGCCGCCGCCCGCGGACTCGTCCTCGCCGGCGTGCACGATCTGGAAGTGGTCGATGTAGCCGTCGGGCTCGTTGAAGTCGCCGTCGCCGTCGAAGTCGTAGCGGTCCCACTCGTCGAACCGGGCGACGTCCGCCTTGATCTGGGCGTCGGTGCGACCCGCGGCCTTCTGCTGCGCGACCCAGGCGTTCAGACCGTCGCTGACGACGTTCCACACGCTGGGGCAGTTGGTGTCACCGCAGGCGTTGTTGCCGTAACGGGCCTCGTTGTAGGGGACCTTGACCCAGTCGGAGACCTCGCCGTCGACCGAGTAGCGGCCCGAGGACTGCTTCTCGTAGTAGGTCTTGACCGAGTCGACGCCCTTGCCGTGGCCGAAGTACAGGTCCTGGAAGTAGTCCTGGTCGTAGTCGGCCCTCCACGCCGTGGAGTTGTCCTTCTTGCGGTCGGGCTTGGGTATCGCGTTGTGCAGCGGGCCCGCGGTGCCGCCGTAGCGGCTGTCGACCTTGTCCCCGAACTCGACCAGGATCGTGAAGATCTTGTCGGTCTTCTCGCGGCCGAGCTCGACGTACTTGTCGTCGCCCTTCTTGCCCTTGAGCTGGACGACCTTCGAGCCCTCGCGGTTCTTGACCTTGTTCTTGCCGGATATGACCTGCTTCAGGGCTTCCTGGCGCTGAGCGTCCTGCGTCTTGCTCAGCGGGCCTTCGAGGTCGTGCTCGTCATGGTGACGATCCGCCGGGTCGTGCCGGTCCACGGTGGTGGACCGGGGGGCCGAGGCGTCGTCGGCCACCGCATACGTCGAGGCGGTGGCGGTGGCCGCTGCGAGCGCCACGCTTATGGCGGCCGCTCTGAACGTCCAGGTTCTACTGGTCACTTGAGATCCTCCCCCGCGTTCGGGCGCGCGGCAGGCGGGGTCCCGGTCGTGGAAGTCCGCGCGCGCGTGATCAACGCGTGTAGTCAAGTGACGACATTTGACTAGAGGTTTAGAAGAAAAGACAGACCTTGACTTGGACAGGTCAAGTGCACTATGCGGAGGCAAGGTTCGTTTTACGGACAACCAAACGGTTGTCCCACGACCCTCCCCGTCGGCCCTGTGGGCGCGTGCACATGTCCACTAGATGGACGTCATGACTCCGTGCGCCCCCTGTGCACCGCCCTTGTTGATTAGGTCACGCTTACCGCCGGTTCCGGTCGGGCACCCTGCCCGAGAGAATGTCGTTCGGCGGAACGCCCTCAAGCCGGCGGAATGCCCGGCGACACCCCGTGGACCCCACATTCGAGGACATGATGGCCATGCCCCGTCCGACTGCCGCACAGCTCGCCTACGGTTCGTGCACCGTGATCTTCTCGACGCTCGCCATGCTGCTGCTGTCCCAGACGAGTTCGGGCGCGGGGATCGCGGTGATCGCCCTCGCGGCGCTCGCCCTCGGGTTGCTCGTCGCCATGACCGTGCCGCTGCCCGGCAAGCGCCCGGCAGCGGTGGAACAGCCCGCGCCCCCCGAACCGCTGCGGGCCTCGGTCCCGGCACCGGCCCCGGAGCCGGTGCGCGAACGGGCGGCTTCCTGACCGCCCACTGACCTTTCTTCACCGCCTGCTGTTCCCCGGCTGCCTCATCTGGTGCTGACCACGACCGTTTTGGCCGCCTTGTCGTGCAGGCCCTGCTTGTAGGGCCGGTCGAAGTAGCTCCAGCCGCCCGAGAGCGCGATCCAGAAGCAGAAGCAGCAGAAGGCGAACGGGAGCCACAGCACCGCGGCGCGCAGCAGCGCGATCTGCACCGAGGGCGTCGCGCCGTTGTCCAGGTTGGCCACGCGCATGCGCAGCAGCCTCTTGCCGAGGGTCTGGCCGGTCCTGGCGGTCAGGACGGTGTCGTAGGCGATGTAGAGGACGGCGGCGACCGCCGACTGCCACAGCGACCTGCCGAGTTCGATGCGGTCACTGTCCATGTCGTACTCGTCGACGTTGAAGCCCCAGGTGAGCAGCCAGACGACGGCACCCACCAGAACCATGTCGATGATGCGCGCGAGCGTGCGCTGGACGCTGTCGGCGAGCGGGGGCATGCCGGCGAGGGGGTCGGTGGGGTAGGAGCCGCCGCCGTACGGATCACCGCCATAGGGGCCGCCGCCGGGGGGACCACCACCGCCCGGCGGACCGCCTCCGAAGCCGCCGCCCGGGCCACCGCCAGGGCCGTCGGGGCCGCTCGGGCCGCCCCCGTACGGCGGGGGTTCGCTGCCCGGGGGCGTGCCGGTGCCGTCGCCGGGCTGCTCGTTCGGGGGGCGCTTCCTGAACGGGTCGTCATCCGGCGGTTGCTGACCGGAGCCGGGGGGCGGTTCACTGCTCATGGGCCGAGTCGACCGCGAACCCCCCGCCTTCGCATCCGGCGGACGGCTGTCCGAGGGAGCTCAGCCCGCCACGAACGTGTGCGCTGCCTTGTCGTGCCAGCACTGGCGCCAGGGCCGGTCGAAGAGACACCAGGCCATGCCGACGATCCCGACGACGAGGAGCCCGGGCACGCTGTAGACCAGCCAGCGGCGCAGAGCCGCGCCGAACTCCGGGGAGTCGTGCCCCTCGATGTCCCTCACTTCCAGGCCCATCAGCTTCTTGCCGAGGGTGCGGCCCCACTTGGCGGTGGGCAGCACCTCGCACAGGACACCGGCGAGCAGCAGGACGGCCAGGATGATGCCGAGGCAGACCGAGGTGGTGCCGTCGAGCAGCCAGACCGTCACGGTCTCACCGGAGAGCCTCGCCGCGTCGATCTTCTCCTCGACGTGGTCGATCGCCTTGGTGCCGAGCGGTACGGCGGCCGTGGCGGTGAGGGCGGCCAGGACGACGGTGTCCAGCAGCCGGGCGACGAGCCGCTTGCCCAGTCCGGCGGGGCGGGCCTCGGCCTGGCGCCGGGCGGCCGCCTGGAACACGTCCTCGACCGGTGGCTTCCAGGGCGCGACGGGCTGCTCGTCACCGCCGCCGGATCCGGCGAGCCGGTGCACCTGCTGCGCCCAGGAGGACTGGCCACCGCCGGGCCCGGGGCTGAGCGGGGCAGCGGAGGCGGCGGGCTGTGCGCTGCCGGGCGCGCCGGCCTGAGGAGGGATCGTGGGGGCGGCCTGGGGTCCGGACGGTGCCGTCGGGGCGGCCCCGGAGGCCTGGGCGGCGGGTGGCCCGGCGGCTGCCTGGGCGGCGGAGGCCCGGGCGGCGGCCGCTTTGCCGGCGCC
>NZ_SZVW01000059.1 GCF_007655005.1 Streptomyces tibetensis | reverse complement strand
TAATTCGAGTGTACCCACACGAGTCGTAAAGTCTCGCTCATAATAGCCATTTCTTTGACTCTGACGACTTTCTGAACGTTCATAGTCATCGGCTTGAATATATTCTGTTCGTTGATTTTCCATCAATTGGTTGAAAACAGTGGTTAAAATATTTTTAGAAACATCATCTTTTACCGAATGTTCAATAATACTTTGAACCTCTTCGTTGTTCAGTGTAAAATGTACTTGGGTCATGTAACGTCCTCCTGGGTATGTTTTTGTGGTTAAAAACATTGTACCGTAAAAGGGCTGTTACATGGCCTTTTATCTTTTACACAATTATATGGACTTTATCAGGAAGGTTATAAAAGTGAATAAAGAGAGAAAAAATATAGGATTAGCTATATTGCTTATATTCAGTTCTTTATTAGTATGTTTAGATCGAATATTTTGGCAATCTAGTCCAGATATTTTAATAAACGATAAAGTTAATATACAACAATCTTTAATGCAGATATATCATGCATCTACCTTGATAGGAATCGATATTTTTGCCATAGGCCTAGGATTTT
>NZ_SZVW01000058.1 GCF_007655005.1 Streptomyces tibetensis | reverse complement strand
TGATATGTATATAGTGCATATCAGCCCATTTTTTTACTATATAAAAGGTTGTATAATATTTAGGACTGATAATGTAAAATTTTTTTGCATTACGGTCCTTCTTTTATTTTCTCCATTTTTACGGCAAAATAAAAGAGATGGCCCACAACGCCAATCTAATTAAAGAAAGGACACCATCTCTATGGATAATAATATCAAACTTTTACTTGGAATTACAGACCCTAATTTAACTATTGACCCTAAATATCAATATACTTCGTATATTGAAGAAAAAATTATTAAAAATAGTAAGGCTTTGCTCTGTCATCTATATTTGTCTTACCCTATGTATTGCCCTAATTGTAAGACTTTGATGTTACATAACGGCACTAAAGTAGTTAATAATGTTCATCTTTCTTCTGCTGGTAAAAAGCTTGTGCTTTCTATAAGAAAACAGACTAATTTAACTATTGACCCTAAATATCAATATACTTCGTATATTGAAGAAAAAATTATTAAAAATAGTAAGGCTTTGCTCTGTCATCTATATTTGTCTTACCCTATGTATTGCCCTAATTGTAAGACTTTGATGTTACATAACGGCACTAAAGTAGTTAATAATGTTCATCTTTCTTCTGCTGGTAAAAAGCTTGTGCTTTCTATAAGAAAACAGAAGTATCTGTGTCCTGAGTGTAAGAAGACTGCGACAGCTAAATTTAAAGATACTAACTATCATGATCATTTTTCTAAT
>NZ_SZVW01000057.1 GCF_007655005.1 Streptomyces tibetensis | reverse complement strand
TCCCTCCGAAGTTTCCCTCAGGATAGCTGGAGCTCGTGAACGAGTTCTATCGGGTAAAGCCAATGATTAGAGGCATCGGGGGCGCAACGCCCTCGACCTATTCTCAAACTTTAAATAGGTAGGACGGCGCGGCTGCTTCGTTGAGCCGCGCCACGGAATCGAGAGCTCCAAGTGGGCCATTTTTGGTAAGCAGAACTGGCGATGCGGGATGAACCGGAAGCCGGGTTACGGTGCCCAACTGCGCGCTAACCTAGAACCCACAAAGGGTGTTGGTCGTCGAACCGTCTAGTAGCTGGTTCCCTCCGAAGTTTCCCTCAGGATAGCTGGAGCTCGTGAACGAGTTCTATCGGGTAAAGCCAATGATTAGAGGCATCGGGGGCGCAACGCCCTCGACCTATTCTCAAACTTTAAATAGGTAGGACGGCGCGGCTGCTTCGTTGAGCCGCGCCACGGAATCGAGAGCTCCAAGTGGGCCATTTTTGGTAAGCAGAACTGGCGATGCGGGATGAACCGGAAGCCGGGTTACGGTGCCCAACTGCGCGCTAACCTAGAACCCACAAAGGGTGTTGGTCGATTAAGACAGCAGGACGGTGGTCATGGAAGTCGAAATCCGCTAAGGAGTGTGTAACAACTCACCTGCCGAATCAACTAGCCCCGAAAATGGATGGCGCTTAAGCGCGCGACCTATACCCGGCCGTCGGGGCAAGCGCCAGGCCCCGATGAGTAGGAGGGCGCGGCGGTCGCTGCAAAACCT
>NZ_SZVW01000056.1 GCF_007655005.1 Streptomyces tibetensis | reverse complement strand
CTGGCCGTGGTGTTTTCGGGTCAGGGTGCTCAGCGGGTGGGGATGGGGCGGGAGTTGTACTCCGCGTTTCCGGTGTTCGCGGGGGCGTTGGATGAGGTGTGTGAGGTGTTGGATCCGCTGCTGGGCGGCTCCTTGAAGGAGGTGTTGTTCGGGGCTGAGGGTTCGTTGTTGTCGCGGACGGGGTGGACGCAGCCGGCGTTGTTCGCGTTCGAGGTGGCGTTGTTCCGGTTGGTGGAGTCGTGGGGTGTGCGGCCTGGTTTTGTGGCGGGTCATTCGGTGGGGGAGTTGGTGGCTGCGCATGTGGCGGGGGTGATGGGTCTGGGTGAGGCGGCTCGGTTGGTGGCGGCGCGTGCGGGGTTGATGCAGGCGTTGCCGGCCGGGGGTGTGATGGTCGCGGTGGAGGCCTCGGAGGGGGAGGTGCTGGCGGCGATCGGTGAGCGTGAGGGTGCGGTGGGTGTGGCGGCGGTCAATGGTCCGTCGGCGGTGGTGGTCTCGGGTGCGGACGATGCGGTGGAGGAGGTGCTGGCCGCGTTGCCGGGTCGGCGGGTGCGTCGGCTTGAGGTGTCGCATGCGTTTCATTCGCCGTTGATGGACGGGATGGTGGAGGAGTTCCGTTCGGTGGCGAAGGAGGTGCGGTATGAGGCCCCGCGGCTTCCGGTGGTCTCGACGGTGACGGGCCGGTTGGCCGAGGGGGAGGATCTGCGGTCGGCCGACTACTGGGTGACCCAGGTCCGGCAGCCCGTCCGCTACGCCGACGCCGTCACC
>NZ_SZVW01000055.1 GCF_007655005.1 Streptomyces tibetensis | reverse complement strand
TGTCATACCATTTTTATTTTTTTAATTTGGATAATGCTTTTTTTGAAATTTTGGTTAACTGATTTATGTATGATGGATCGTAAATTTATTTTTTTGAATTGTGGTAATTGTAGTTATTGGCTGCTTGAAGTTGGAAATTATTTTTTGTAAAAGTCAAGGTCAAGCTTGCTTGCCGTAGGGTAGCCTTGACTTTTTTAGCAAGAAAAACGCTGGAAAAAGAAGTCAGCTTGCCTGAGCTTCCCGAGACACGTGTCGGCGAACGGTTCCCCAATGCAATGGGGCGGAGGGGTTAAGATACGCCGTAGGGCAACCCTTGACTATTTTAAGCATAAAGACGCTGAGAAAAAAGAAAGCAAGCTTGCTTTCCCGAGACACGTGTCGGCGAACGGTTCCCCAATGCAATGGGGCGGAGGGGTTAAGATATGCTATAACATAAAAAGAACCCTGATAAAATCAAGGTTCTTTTAGTTGAATATACGTGATATAATATCACTAAAAATAAATAAAAAAATACAACTTACAGAGAGATTCTTGCCGGAATTCTGGAAGTTGTCTTTCAATGTTGATTATACGCAATTATTGGCGAAACTTCAACAGGAAAGTAGATTTATAAAGATGTTTAAACGTGAAAATAGAGATGAAATTGTAAGACTTAGAGTAACGACAGAAGAAAAAGAAATTTTAAAAAAGTTTGCTCAAGAAAAAGATTTGACTATGTCAGCAGTAATAGCTCAAGCCTTAGATAACTATTTAGATGCAACAGTTCCAAAAGATTTTGAGCAAATGGAAGTTTATTATAATGGCAAAAAGGATAAAGCATTGACACGTAAAGC
>NZ_SZVW01000054.1 GCF_007655005.1 Streptomyces tibetensis | reverse complement strand
CTTCGCGGATGGCCGGGGTGATGGTGACCCAGGCCAGGAGGATGTCGGCGCCGGGCAGGAGGTAGGGCAGTTCGTCCTCGGTGGCGTAGACGGTGTCCGTGAGGCGTTCGATGAGTGCGGTGGCCGGTGGCCGGTTGCCGCGGTGCAGGACGACGAGTCGGTCGGGCATGTCAGGCTCCGACGGGGACGGCGATGTACTTGTATTCGAGGAACTCCTCGATGCCGACGCGGCCGCCTTCGCGGCCGAGGCCGGACTGCTTGATGCCGCCGAAGGGGGCCGCGGGGTTGGAGACGAGGCCGGTGTTGAGGCCGATCATGCCGCTTTCGAGGCGTTCGGCGACGCGCAGGGCGCGGTCGAGGTTCTGGGTGAACAGGTAGGAGGCGAGGCCGAATTCGGTGTCGTTGGCGGCGGCGATGGCCTCGTCCTCGGTGGTGAAGGTGCGGATCGCGGCGACGGGTCCGAAGATCTCGGTGTCGGTGATCGCGGCGTCGGGGGTGATGCCGGTGAGGACGGTGGGCGGGTAGAAGCAGCCGGGTCCTTCGGGCAGTTCGCCGCCGGTCAGGACGGTGGCGCCGCGTTTGACGGCGTCCTGGACGAGGTCGTGGGCCTTGCTGCGGCCGACGGTGTCGATGAGGGGGCCGACGTCGGTGCCGGGTTGGGTGCCGTCGCCGACGGTGAGGGCGGCCATGCGGGCGGTGAGGCGCTGGGCGAACGCGTCGGCGATGGAGGTGTGGACGTAGATGCGGTTGGCGGCGCAGCAGGATTCGCCCATGTTGCGCATCTTGGCGACCAGGGTGCCCTCGACGGCGACGTCGAGGTCGGCGTCGTCGAAGACGATCAGGGGGGCGTTGCCGCCCAGTTCCATGCTGGTGCGGATGACGGTGTCGGCGCACTGGGCCAGCAGGATCCGGCCCACGCCGGTGGAACCGGTGAAGGACAGTTTGCGGATCTGCCCGCCGCGCAGGAGGGGTTCGACGACACCGGCGGCGTCGGTGGTGGTGACGATGTTCAGCACACCCTCGGGCAGGCCGGC
>NZ_SZVW01000053.1 GCF_007655005.1 Streptomyces tibetensis | reverse complement strand
CCTCCTGGGAAGCGTTGGAACGCGCCGGGGTCGTGCCGGAGTCGCTGCGTGGCGGGCGGACCGGTGTGTTCGTCGGCACGGCCGCACCGGAGTACGGGCCACGGCTGCACGAAGGAACAGACGGATACGAGGGGTTCCTGCTCACCGGCACCACGGCCAGCGTGGCCTCCGGCCGGATCGCCTACGCCCTGGGGACGCGTCGCACCGGAGTACGGGCCACGGCTGCACGAAGGAACAGACGGATACGAGGGGTTCCTGCTCACCGGCACCACGGCCAGCGTGGCCTCCGGCCGGATCGCCTACGCCCTGGGGACGCGTGGGCCCGCGCTCACCGTGGACACCGCCTGCTCGTCGTCGCTGGTGGCGCTGCATCTGGCGGTGCAGTCGCTGCGGCGTGGGGAGTGCGACCTGGCTCTCGCGGGCGGAACCACCGTCATGGCCGGACCCGGCATGTTCGTGGAATTCTCGCGCCAGCGGGGACTGGCGCCGGACGGCCGTTGCAAGGCCTTCTCGGCCGATGCCGACGGCACCGCGTGGGCCGAGGGTGTCGGCATGCTCCTGGTGGAGCGGCTCTCGGACGCCGAGCGCCTGGGCCACCGGGTGCTGGCCGTGGTGCGCGGCACCGCCGTCAACCAGGACGGCGCCAGCAACGGCCTCACCGCCCCCAGCGGACCCGCCCAGCAACAAGGCATCCGCGACGCCCTGGCCGACGCGGGCCTCTCCGCTGACGATATCGACGCCGTCGAAGCGCACGGCACCGGCACGCCCCCCGGCGACCCCCTCGAAGCCGGCGCCCTGCTGGCCACCTACGGACACCCGGGGCGCCGGACACCGCTCTGGCGCGGATCACTGAAATCCAACATCGGCCACACCCAGGCCGCCGCCGGCATCGCCGGAATCATCAAAATGATCCAGGCACTGCGGCACGACACCCTGCCCCGCACCCTCCACGCCGACCAACCCAGCAGCAAGGTCGACTGGGAGGCAGGTTCCCTCCAACTCCTCGCTCAGGCCCGGCCCTGGCCCGCCGACCCCGACCGGCCACGCCGCGCCGGCATCTCCGCCTTCGGCGTCAGCGGCACCA
>NZ_SZVW01000052.1 GCF_007655005.1 Streptomyces tibetensis | reverse complement strand
TTACTTTAATGTGATTATTGACGCCTTCAATAGGACCATTGGTAAGTCTAGGTAAAACAAAACTATTTTCTATTTCTGTCTTATGTTTCTTGATAGTTTTTAAAGCTTGTCTCATTTCTGGTGGAAGATTCCAAGAAGATGTATCAGTTAATAAATTTAGTAATTGACAACTATTTTTACGGTACATTTGTAGAAGTAACTGATAATATTCATAGGCTGTCTTCAATTCAGAAGACATATCAAATAAACGATCTAAAACTTCAGAATCGCTTAATTCAGCATATTTAAAATTTATCCTTGGATAATATCTATGATAATCAACATTATCTTGATTTTTTAGAAGTAGTTTCCAAAAATGTTTCAAAGCTCGATACTCATGGGTTCCAGCTCAACTATTTTTACGGTACATTTGTAGAAGTAACTGATAATATTCATAGGCTGTCTTCAATTCAGAAGACATATCAAATAAACGATCTAAAACTTCAGAATCGCTTAATTCAGCATATTTAAAATTTATCCTTGGATAATATCTATGATAATCAACATTATCTTGATTTTTTAGAAGTAGTTTCCAAAAATGTTTCAAAGCTCGATACTCATGGGTTCCAGCTCCATATTCTTTCATAACCCTAATTCTAATTTTATTCATAGCTGTATATGCCTGTGTAACTACATGAAATTTATCTGCAATAATAAATGCATTAGGGAATAACTCCTTAATCAAACTACGGTAAGGTGCATATAAGTCAACAGTTATAGTCATTACTGATAATCTAGCTTTGTAACTATATTGAATGAAATAATTCCTAAGGAATTTATTATTTCTTTCTGGAATTATATCTATAATTCGATGATTGACTGCGTTGATTAAACACATACTCATACCACTAGATGAAAACCTTTTACCAGATTTAAAGTCATCTAAGGATAAGTGACCAGGAAGCCAGTTACGATTGACTTTAAAATTATTTTCTACACTCTCTAAAGATCTAATAATTGTGTTTGAAGATGTAAAAGAGTCCGCAGCAATTTCACACATAGGTCTGGATAAACTTAAATCACGTACAAGTTTGGCTTTAACAGCATTAGAAAAATGATCATGATAGTTAGTATCTTTAAATTTAGCTAAGTCATCTAAGGATAAGTGACTAGGAAGCCAGTTGCGATTAACTTTAAAATTATTTTCTACACTCTCTAAAGATCTAATAATTGTGTTTGAAGATGTAAAAGAGTCCGCAGCAATTTCACACATAGGTCTGGATAGACTTAAATCACGTACAAGTTTGGCTTTAACAGCATTAGAAAAATGATCATGATAGTTAGTATCTTTAAATTTAGCTGTCGCAGTCTTCTTGCATTCAGGACACAGATACTTCTGTTTTCTTATAGAAAGCACAAGCTTCTTACCAGCAGAAGAAAGATGAACATTATTAACTACTTTAGTGCCGTTATGTAACATC
>NZ_SZVW01000051.1 GCF_007655005.1 Streptomyces tibetensis | reverse complement strand
ATGCCCTCGGGGGCCTCGACCAGGATCGGGTGGCTGTAGCCCAGGGAGAACTCCAGGTTGGAGCCCTTGGCCAGGACACGGTAGCCGACACCGCTGATTTCGAGCTTCTTGACGTATCCCGTGGTCACACCGGTGATCATGTTCGCCACCAGCGTGCGGGACAGGCCGTGCAGGGCCTTGCTCTGCCGCTCGTCGTTCGGCCGCAGCACCTGAAGGGTGCCGTCCTCGGCCTTCGCGATGTCGATCGGCGCGATGACGGTGTGGGTCAGTTCGCCCTTGGGGCCCTTGACCGCGACCGTACGGCCGTCGATGGTGACGTCCACGCCGGCGGGAACCGGGATGGGGAGCTTGCCGATACGCGACATTGCTGTCTCTCCTCCGTTCCCGAATTACCAGACGTAGGCGAGGACTTCCCCACCCACGCCCTTCTTCTGCGCCTGCTGGCCGGTCAGGAGACCGTGGGACGTGGAGATGATGGCCACGCCCAGGCCGCCCAGAACCTTCGGCAGGTTGGTGGACTTCGCGTACACCCGGAGACCGGGCTTGGAGATCCGCTTGATGCCCGCGATGGAGCGCTCACGGTTGGGGCCGAACTTCAGCTCCAGGACGAGGTTCTTGCCGACCTCGGCGTCCTCGACCTTCCAGCCCGTGATGAAGCCCTCCTGCTGGAGGATCTCCGCGATGTGCGACTTGATCTTGGACGCCGGCATCGTCACGGAGTCGTGGTATGCCGAGTTCGCGTTCCGCAGACGCGTCAGCATGTCTGCGATCGGATCAGTCATGGTCATGAATTGGCCTTCGGCCTCTCTCGCCGGGGTTTCCTGGTGCGCCATCCCTCTCCCCGATCCGAGACGGGACGGGTGCGGCGCGGTGGACCTACGGCGTAGTAAGCATTCAATGAGCGGACGAGTGTCCGCGGCGTACGGGCGGCGGCAGACGCCCAACCCCACAAGCCTAAGCCATGCGGGCCGGGCGTCCTGCCACCCCTACGTGCTTACCGAGAGCCCTGCGAATCCCTTATAAGGGGGATTACCAGGAGCTCTTGGTCACGCCCGGCAGCTCGCCACGGTGAGCCATCTCACGAAGGCACACGCGGCAGAGGCCGAACTTGCGGTACACGGAGTGCGGGCGGCCGCAGCGCTGGCAGCGGGTGTAGCCACGCACACCGAACTTGGGCTTGCGAGCAGCCTTAGCGATCAGAGCCTTCTTCGCCATCTCGCTCACGCCTCCTTGAAGGGGAAGCCGAGGTGACGAAGGAGCGCGCGGCCCTCAGCGTCGTTGGTCGCCGTGGTCACCACGGTGATGTCCATACCCCGGGTGCGGTCGATCTTGTCCTGGTCGATCTCGTGGAACATGACCTGCTCCGTGAGACCGAAGGTGTAGTTGCCACGGCCGTCGAACTGCTTGGGGGACAGGCCGCGGAAGTCGCGGATGCGCGGCAGCGCGAGCGACAGGGTGCGGTCCAGGAACTCCCACATGCGGTCGCCACGAAGCGTGACGTGGGCACCGATCGGCTGGCCCTCACGCAGCTTGAACTGCGCGATGGACTTGCGGGCCTTGGTGACGGCCGGCTTCTGACCGGTGATCGTGGTGAGGTCCTTGATGGCACCCTCGATCAGCTTGGAGTCGCGGGCGGCGTCGCCCACACCCATGTTGACCACGATCTTGACGAGACCGGGGATCTGCATGACGTTCTCGTACTTGAACTCGTCACGCAGCTTGCCCGTGATCTCCTCACGGTACTTCTGCTTCAGACGCGGGCTGGTGGTGGTCGTCATCAGATGTCCTCACCCGTCCGCTT
>NZ_SZVW01000050.1 GCF_007655005.1 Streptomyces tibetensis | reverse complement strand
CAACTCCCGCCCCATCCCCACCCGCTGAGCACCCTGACCCGAAAACACCACGGCCAGACCACCGGGGCGGACGGGAGCGTCGAAGCTCGTGGGTGTCTCGGCGAGTTGCCGGAGGGCGTCGGACAGGTCGGCGCGGTCGGCTCCGGCGAGGACGGCGCGGCGGTCGTGCAGGGTGCGGGTGGTGGCGAGGGAGTAGGCGAGGTCGGTGGCGGACTGTTCGGGGTGGGCGGCCACGTGGGCGTGGAGACGCCGGGCCTGAGCACGCAGGGCGTCGTCGTCCGGTGCGGACAGGATCCAGGGCACGGCCGGGAGCGTGCGGGTCTGCTCCGGGGCCGTGTCCTCCGTCTCCGGGGGCTCCTCCAGGATGACGTGGGCGTTGGTGCCGCTCACACCGAAGGCCGAGACGGCTGCGCGGCGCGGGGCCGTTGCGCGGGGGGTCCACTCGCGAGCCTCGGTGAGCAGTTCGACCGCGCCGGAGCTCCAGTCGACCATGGGCGTGGGCCGGTCGACGTGCAGGGTCCGGGGCAGCACACCATGCCGCATCGCCTGCACCATCTTGATGACGCCGCCGACACCGGCCGCGGCGACGGTGTGGCCGATGTTGGACTTCAACGAGCCGAGGAACAGAGGCCGTTCGCGGTCCTGCCCGTACGTCGCCAGCAGCGCCTGCGCCTCGATCGGATCGCCCAGCCGGGTGCCCGTGCCGTGCGCCTCCACCGCGTCCACCTCGGCAGGCGTCAGACGGGCGTTCGCCAGGGCCTGGCGGATGACACGCTCCTGCGACGGGCCGTTCGGCGCCGTCCGACCGTTCGACGCACCGTCCTGGTTCACCGCACTGCCCCGCACCACCGCCAGCACCCGGTGCCCGTTGCGCACCGCGTCCGACAGGCGCTCCACCACCAGCAGACCGACGCCCTCCGACCAGGAGGTGCCGTCGGCGGCGGCCGCGAACGACTTGATCCGCCCGTCGGGGGCGAGTCCGCCCTGGCGTGAGAAGTCGACGAACCCGCCGGGGGTCGCGGTGATCGTCGCGCCTCCGGCGAGCGCGAGGGTGGACTCCCCGCGGCGGACCGACTCCACCGCGAGGTGCAGGGCGACCAGCGAGGACGAGCACGCCGTGTCGATCGAGACGGCCGGGCCTTCGAGGCCGAAGGTGTAGGAGATACGGCCGGAGGCCACGCTGCTGAGCTTGCCGGTCATGAGGTGGCCCTCCAGCTCGGCGGGCCCTTCGAGTCCGAGGTAGCTCTGCTCGATCACGCCGGCGAAGACGGCGGTACGGCTGCCGCGCAGCGTGGCGGGGTCGATCCCGGCGTCCTCGAACGCCTCCCACGCGGTCTCCAGCAGGACGCGCTGCTGGGGGTCCATGGCGCGGGCCTCACGGGGCGAGATGCCGAAGAAGTCGGCGTCGAACAGGGCGGCTCCGTCGAGGAACCCGCCCTCCCGGGTGTACGACGTGCCCGGCTCGTCGCGGTCCGTGCTGTACAGCGCGTCGAGGTCCCAGCCGCGGTCCTCGGGGAACGGGCTGATGGCGTCCCGGCCTTCGGCGGCCAGGCGCCACAGATCGTCCGGTGACGTGACTCCGCCGGGGAAGCGGCATGCCATGCCGACGATGGCCACGGGTTCGGTGGCGGCCGACTCGAGCGTCTCGATGCGCTCACGCGCCTTCTGCAGGTCGGCGGTGACCCACTTCAGGTAGTCGACGAGCTTCTGTTCCCTGGTCTGGGCCTGGTCCTGCGCGCGGGACATGTCAGCGGACATGCGGAATCAGTCTCTCCTCGGTACCGGAAGGGTGGTGGTGCGGGGCGGCGGACAGGCGGCGTCAGTCCGCGGCCCGGCCGAGCTGGGTGTCGATGAAGTCGAAGATCTCGTCGGCGGAGGCATCCCCGAGGCCGGCGACGTCGGCGGCGGACGGGGACGGTGTGTCCGCCGGTCCCGCGAGACGGTCGGCCAGGGCGCGCAGCCGGGCGGACAGCGCGACGCGGGTTTCGTCCGGCGGCGAACCGTCCTTCGCGAGGGCGCCAAGGGACGCCTCCAGCCGGTCCAGTTCCCCGGCCGCGGCACCAACCGGCCCGCCCTCAAGGCCGGGCACGGCCGCCTGTGCCTGTATGTAGGCCGCGAGGGCTACGGGGGTCGGATGGTCGAAGACGACGGTGGCGGGCAGGGAGAGACCGGTGTCGGCACCGAGCCGGTTGCGCAGTTCGACGCCGGTCAGGGAGTCGAAGCCGAGTTCCTGGAAGGGGCGGT
Source organism: Streptomyces tibetensis (assembly GCF_007655005.1). Classification (GTDB taxonomy): domain Bacteria; phylum Actinomycetota; class Actinomycetes; order Streptomycetales; family Streptomycetaceae; genus Streptomyces; species Streptomyces tibetensis. The sequence continues at coordinate 654 of NZ_SZVW01000050.1, read as the reverse complement.
GGGGCACGACGGCCGAGGTGTCGGGGTGCTTGAGCACCTTGGCGACCAGCTCCGTGACGAGGGTCAGGAGGTACTGCTCCCGCTGTGCGTCGCCCAGCGGCGCGAGCCTCTCGGCCAGGGGCACCGCCCGGTGGGTCGTCTCCTCCGGGATGTCGGGCGTGACGCGTGAGACAGGGTCCATGTCACGGCTGCCGGTGGTGACTTCGTCGAGCCAGTACCGCCGGCGCTGGAAGGCAGCACCGCCCGGTGGGTCGTCTCCTCCGGGATGTCGGGCGTGACGCGTGAGACAGGGTCCATGTCACGGCTGCCGGTGGTGACTTCGTCGAGCCAGTACCGCCGGCGCTGGAAGGCATAGGTGGGCAGCGGGACCCGGCGGGCTCCGGAGCCGGTGAAGAACGCCTCCCAGTCGACGCGCACGCCCCGGGCGTGCAGGGTGGCGAGCGCCTCGACCAGGGTCTCCGGCTCGGGACGCCCCGCGCGGGTGGCGACGGTGGCGGTCAGGGCGTCGGGGTCGCGTACGGCCTGGGCGGCGAGGGCGGCGAGGGTGCCGCCGGGGCCGAGTTCCAGCAGTGTGGTGACGCCCTGGGACTCCAGGGTGGTGACGGCGTCGGCGTAGCGGACGGGCTGCCGGACCTGGGTCACCCAGTAGTCGGC
>NZ_SZVW01000005.1 GCF_007655005.1 Streptomyces tibetensis | reverse complement strand
CTCGGGCTTTCCTCCGGGCGCTTCCCTTCGGTCTTGCGTTTCCGACTCTATCAGATCCTTTTCGATCCGATTCCCTGTCGGCGGGATTTGCCGTTCAGCCCCGGGCTTTCGCTCGTCGGCCTTTCGACATTCACTACGTTAGCCGATTCCCCGTCCAACTCATAATCGAGTCTGTCGGCGCCGAATTCAGGCATGCGAGCACGCCGAATTCGCCCCTGCTGAGGGGAGTCGCTAGGTAGTTGGTTTGGCCGCTTCCGGTTGCTGGCGAACGCCATACCCGGTTCAACGGCTCGGGCTACATTACGCACCTCGGCAGGGCGCGTCAACTTCGGCGGCGCCTCGGGACATGGGCTCGATACGGGCTCACCGTCGGGTCGTTGGCGACCCAGAAACGCCAGGGATGCACGGCCCCCTCGCCGCCGACTCCGGTCCGTGGTCCGTTGAGCACCTGGTCGGAGGGCACGGGCGTGCCGGTCAGCATGCGGAGCGGGGTGTCTTCGGAGGTGCACGCGTCCGTGCCGTCCAGGGAGCGGTCCACGTTCAGGGCGGTGGCCAGGCGGGCCGGGCCTTTGGCCAGTTCCTTGTCGTTGCGGGCCGAGAGCCGACGGGTGCGCGCCAGTTCGGCGCCCTCGATGATCTCGCCGGCGCGCAGCAGGACCGCGCTCGACTTGCCCTCCGGGCCGCAGACCAGGTTCATGCAGAACCACATGCCATAGGTGAAGTAGACGTACACGTGTCCGGGCGGACCGAACATGACGCCGTTGCGGGCCGTGCGACCGCGATAGGCGTGCGAGCCGGGGTCGTTCTCACCGTCGTAGGCCTCGACCTCGGTGAGGCGGAGCGCGATCGGACCGTCCGGGGTGCTGCGTACCAGGATGCGGCCGAGGAGGTCGGGGGCGACATCGAGAACGGGCCGGTCGAAGAACTCCCTGGACAGGGGCGTACGGTCAGGGGTCGCGATCATGCCGTCCGAGGGTACTGGAGATGAGGGGTGCCGCGGGGTGGCCGTCGGGCACCGGCCTTGCCAGGGTGGGGCGTGGAACCGGCCACGGCCGGATCGCGTTTGTATGGATCAAGGATCCACCCGTTGTGGGCGAGAGGGAGAGACATGGCGTTCAAGAAGCTGCTCGCGAGCCTGGGGGCCGGCGGGGCTTCGGTCGAGACGGTGCTGCACGAGGTCAACGTCGTCCCGGGCGGTGTCGTCCAGGGTGAGGTGCGGATCCAGGGCGGCTCCGTCAACCAGCAAATCGAGGGGCTCTCGGTCGGGCTGCAGGCCAAGGTCGAGGTGGAGAGCGGCGACCAGGAGTACAAGCAGGACATCGAGTTCACGAAGTCGCGGCTGGGCGGCGCGTTCGAGCTGCAGGCGGGCGCGGTGCACGCCGTGCAGTTCGGTCTGGAGATCCCGTGGGAGACGCCGATCACGACGATCGACGGCCAGGCCCTGCGCGGCATGAACATCGGGGTGTCGACCGAACTGGAGATCGCGCGGGCGGTGGACTCCGGTGACCTGGACCCCGTGAACGTGCACCCGCTGCCGGCGCAGAAGGCGATCCTCGACGCGTTCATCCAGCTGGGCTTCCGGTTCAAGAACGCGGACATGGAGCGGGGTGTGATCCGCGGTACGCGGCAGCGGCTGCCGTTCTACCAGGAGATCGAGTTCTACCCGCCGCAGCAGTACCGCGGGCTGAACCAGGTCGAGCTGAGCTTCGTGGCCGACCAGAACGCCATGGACGTGGTGCTGGAGATGGACAAGAAGCCCGGACTGTTCAGCGAGGGCAGCGACACCTTCCGGTCCTTCCAGGTAGGCCTCAACGACTACCAGGGGACCGACTGGACGGCGTATCTCAACCAGTGGCTGTCCGAGGTCGGCAGCAAGCGCAACTGGTTCTAGGCTCGGGGGCGACAGCAAGAAACGATCAGGAGGTACCGAGGTGACCGAGCTCAAGCGGCGGCCGCTCCCCCACGACTTCCATCCGCCCGTCGCGTCGTTCACGGTGACGAGCGAGGACATCGAGGAAGGCGCGACGCTCAAGGACGCTCAGGTCCACGCGGCCGGCAACACTTCGCCGCAGCTGCGGTGGGAGGGTTTCCCGCCCGAGACCAAGAGCTTCGCCGTGACCTGCTACGACCCCGACGCCCCGACGGGCAGCGGTTTCTGGCACTGGGTGCTGTTCGACATCCCGGCGTCGGTGACCGAGCTGCCGGTGGGTGCGGGCAGTGGCAAGTTCGAGGGTCTGCCGGAAGGTGCGGTCCACGCGCGCAACGACTACGGCGGCAAGGAGTTCGGCGGGGCCGCGCCGCCTCCTGGGGACGGTCCGCACCGCTACGTGTTCACGGTCTACGCCGTGGATGAGGAGAAGCTCGGCCCGGACGCGGACGCGTCGCCCGCCGTGGTCGGCTTCAACCTGCGGTTCCACACGATCGGGCGGGCCCAGCTGATCGGTGAGTACGAGGTGCCCGCCGAGGGCTGAGCAAGCCGCCTGGAATCCCGGCGTTCATGGAACGTTTGCCCGCTCCTGGTCTTGGAATTGATCAGGAGCGGGCATTTTTGTTGCCGGGGGTCGCGGGGGTCACCCCCCGTGAGAGCAGCAGATATTGCGTTGTCCATCTCGGCGTGCCCGGCCAGAGTTGATCCCAGCCCGCCAGGGGGTGGGCCGGTGCACGGGAGGTGGGCTGGTATGCGGGACACGCTGGTACTGAACGCGAGCTTCGAGCCGCTGTCGACGGTGACGTTGAACCGAGCCGTCGTTCTGGTGCTTCAGGACAAGGCCGTCGTCGAGCAGGCCCACCCCGAACTGCGGATGCGGGGAGCCGCGGTCGACATACCGGCGCCCCGGGTGATCAGGCTCTGCCAGTACGTACGGGTGCCTTTCCGAAGACGAGCGCCGTGGTCGAGGCGGGGTGTGCTGGTCAGGGACCGGCACAGGTGCGCGTACTGCGGGAGGCGGGCGACGACCGTGGACCACGTGGTGCCGCGGTCGCAGGGAGGTCAGGACACGTGGCTGAACACGGTGGCCTCGTGTGCGCAGGACAATCACCGGAAGGCGAATCGCACTCCGGTCGAGGCGGGTATGCCGCTGCTCCGGGAGCCGTTCGAGCCGACGCCGGCGGATGCGATGCTCTTGGCTCTGGCGCAGGATGACCTTGCGGCGCTGCCGGATTGGCTGGCGCTGGACGCGGCGTGAGTAGTCGTCGCGGGGCCGTGGTGGTTCGTCGACTGCGGGTTGAGTGTGGTTGTTCGCGCAGTTCCCCGCGCCCCTGAAGAGAAGGGGGTTGCGGGGAACGTTGCGTTGGGGGTGCTGTCAGTCGATCGACGGCTTTTCGCGGCGTTCCTGGGCCGGGACACCGGCTCCGGTCGCGCCGCCGTTGCCGCCGGAACCGCCGCCGAGGCCGCCGAAGTTGCCCATGGCGCCGGAGAGGCCCTTGAGGGCGTCGCCGATCTCGCTGGGGACGATCCAGAGCTTGTTGGCGTCGCCCTCGGCGATCTTGGGGAGCATCTGGAGGTACTGGTAGGAGAGGAGCTTCTGGTCCGGGTCGCCGGCGTGGATGGCCTCGAAGACGGTGCGGACGGCCTGGGCCTCGCCCTCGGCGCGCAGGGCGGCGGCCTTGGCCTCACCTTCGGCGCGCAGGATCTGGGACTGCTTCTCACCCTCGGCGCGCAGGATCTCGGACTGCCGGACACCTTCGGCCTGGAGGATTGCGGCGCGCTTGTCGCGGTCGGCGCGCATCTGCTTCTCCATCGAGTCCTGGATGGAGGTGGGCGGTTCGATCGCCTTGAGCTCGACGCGGTTGACGCGGATGCCCCACTTGCCGGTGGCCTCGTCCAGGACGCCGCGCAGGGCCGCGTTGATCTCCTCGCGGGAGGTGAGGGTCCGCTCCAGGTCCATGCCGCCGATGATGTTGCGGAGCGTGGTGACGGTGAGCTGCTCGATCGCCTGGATGTAGCTGGCGACTTCGTAGGTCGCGGCCCGGGCGTCGGTGACCTGGTAGTAGATGACGGTGTCGATGTTCACGACCAGGTTGTCCTGGGTGATCACCGGCTGCGGTGGGAAGGGCACGACCTGTTCGCGCAGGTCGATGCGGTTGCGGATGGTGTCGATGAACGGGACGACGATGTTGAGGCCCGCGTTGAGTGTCCGCGTGTAGCGCCCGAAGCGCTCGACGATGGCCGCGCTGGCCTGTGGGATGACTTGGATCGTCTTGATCAGGGCGATGAAGACCAACACCACCAGAATGATCAGGACGATGATGACCGGTTCCATCGTCGTTCCCCGTGTCCCTTCTCCGCTTCGGCGTCTTCGGCAGATCTTATGGTTGTCGAAGATCTTGCTGGTCGAGTCTGACAGACCGTCGCGTGGCTGGCGAGGAGTTCCGCTCCCATTACGTCGCGCGAGGTCACATGACGATCGCGGTGGCTCCTTCGATGTCCACGACATCCACTTCCTGGCCCACTTCGTAAGCGTGGCCGGTGTCGAGAGCGCGGGCCGACCAGACCTCTCCGGCGAGTTTGATCCGGCCGCCGGAGCCGTCGACGCGTTCCAGGACGACGGCTTGTCTGCCCTTCAACGCGTCCACGCCGGTGGCGAATTGGGGTCGCTGGGCGCGGTGCCGGTTCGCGATGGGCCGTACCACGGCGATGCCCGCGGTCGAGATGACGGCGAAGACCGCGACCTGGGCGACGGCTCCGCCGCCGAAGACGCCGGTGACCACCGCCGCGGCGATGGCGCCCACCGCCAGCATGCCCAGTTCGGGCATGGCGGTCACCACGAGCGCGATGCCGAGCGCTGCCGCGCCGATCAGCCACCACAGCCATGCGTCGATGTCCACATGGTCATGGTAGGTCCGCGGGCCCTGTCGACGACAGGGCGCCCGTGGTGTGAAATCCCGTTCTTACCCCGGGAATTGCGGGTTGCCGGGCCGGGTCAGGAGAGCGGGAGGCCCTGGGCGGTCCAGCGCTCGCCCGACTGTTCGACGACGAGCGGGAGGCCGAAGCAGAGGGAGAGGTTGCGGGAGGTGAGTTCGAGCTCCAGCGGGCCTGCGGCGAGGACCTTGCCCTGGCGGATCATGAGGACGTGGGTGAAGCCCGGGGGGATCTCCTCGACGTGGTGGGTGACCATGAGCATCGAGGGGGCGATCGGGTCGAGGGCGAGGCGGCCGAGGCGGCGGACCAGGTCCTCGCGGCCGCCGAGGTCGAGGCCGGCGGCGGGCTCGTCGAGCAGGAGCAGCTCGGGGTCGGTCATCAGGGCGCGGGCGATCAGAGTGCGCTTGCGCTCGCCCTCGGAGAGCGTGCCGAACCTGCGGTCCAGGTACTCGCTCATGCCGAGGCGGTCGAGGAAGGCGCGGGCGCGCTGCTCGTCGATCTCCTCGTAGTCCTCGTGCCAGGTGGCGGTCATGCCGTACGCGGCGGTCAGGACCGTCTCCAGGACCGTCTGGCGCTTGGGGAGCTTCTCGGTCATGGCGATGCCGGCCATGCCGATGCGGGGGCGCAGCTCGAAGACGTCGGTGCCGGGCTTGCCGAGGGTCTCGCCGAGGATGGCGGTGGTGCCCGAGCTGGGGAAGAGGTAGGTGGAAGCGAGGTTGAGGAGGGTGGTCTTGCCGGCGCCGTTCGGGCCGAGGATGACCCAGCGCTCGCCCTCCTTGACCGACCAGGAGACCTGGTCCACCAGAGCCCGGCCCTCACGGACCACGGATACGTCCTGAAGCTCCAGAACATCGCTCATGAGCGCGTTGTCTCCCCTTGCAGTGTGGCCGGTCTCGGCTGTCGCGTAAGCCTGTGGCTCGGTCCGCCGCGCCGGTGGGCGCAGCCCTCCATGAAATCTACGCCACCGGTCGGCCGGGGCATTCCCTCGGTCCGGTCCTTGGAGGGACCTAGGGTGGAAGCATGCTCTCGGAACCACGCGCTGGACGTCTCGCAGCTTGGGGAAATGCACTTTTGGCCGGACTTGTCTCGCCGGACGACGCCGTTCTTGCCATCGTCGGCGAGGACGCGGTGCACCGGGTGGAGGGGCTGCCGGGTGAGTCGGGGCAGGTCGGGCTGACACTCGCGCTCGGGCGGTTGCGGACGCTCGGGGTGAGCGGGCTGCGGGTGGCGTTGCCCGCGCCGGGGCATCCGCTGGGGCTGAGCGGGCCGCCGGAGTTCAACGCGCGGGCCCTGGAGGCCGAGGAGGCGGTGGTCTGTCACGGGGCCGCGTACGGCCTGGTGCCGGACGTGTACGAGGCCGGGCCTGTGGGCGTGCAGGTCGAGGTGGTGTGGCATGTGCTGCCCGTACGGGAGGCGCCGCCCGCGGATGTGCCGTCGCTGAGTGAGGCGGAGCGGGAACTGGCGGAGGCCCTGCGGGAGGCCACCGAGGCGTTGACCCGGCTGGATGTGGCCGGGTCGGGACCGGTGGCGGAGGCGGCGATCGATGCGTACCGGGCGCGGGCCGAGCGGGGGCGGGAGATGCTGGCCCCGGGGTATCCGTCGCGGGCGGTCCGGGTGCTGGAGCTGGCGCAGCGGGTGGGGACGCTGATCGCCGTGGCGACGGAGAGTGGGCACGGGGGTGCGGTGAGTTCGTCCGAGATCTCCGCGCGGCGCGAGGCGTTGCGGCCGGTGGAGCGGACGGCTCGGCGGGCGCAGGTCGCGGCGTACAACTCCGTTGTGGAGGAGCGGGAGCGGGGGGTGCGGTGAGGGTTTGGGCCGGGTTTCGCAGCGGGGGTGCCCGGCGTTGGTGCTGAGGCAGGGTGGGTCCGCAGCCCGGCGTAGCGGGGTGCCTCCCCCAAGCTCTCGGCTTCGCTCGAGCAGAGGGGGAACCCCCACGCCCACCCGTGCCGCCCCTAGCGCACGCATGCCCGCAGCTGGGGCGGCTGGGCGGCGCGCGTGGACGTAGCAATGCCGAACGGCCTCCCGGTGGGGGCCGGGAGGCCGTTGTCACCTCCGGCTCGGAGACGGAGGTGGTGTGTCAGTGGTTGACGGCGAGGTTGCCGAAGGCCGGGTTCAGGATGCCCACGACGTTCACGCTGTTGCCGGACACGTTGACCGGGACGTGCACCGGGGCCTGGACGACGTTGCCCGAGCCGACGCCCGGGGAGCCCACGGCCTGGCCGTCGGCGTGCGCGCTGGTGGCGGAGGCCATGCCCGCGCCGGCAGCGAGCAGGCCACCCGTCACCATCGTCACGGCCGCTGCCTTCTTCAGGTTCTTCACTTCTGAGCCCTCCTAGCGATTGCCGCGGCAGGCGCCGCAGCACGTACTGGAGAACGGCGGAGATCCATCGAGGTTGCGCCATCCGGGGGACGTTCCCACGACAGTATGAATCTCGGTCCGGAACGCAACCTTCCGTGTTGCCGTGGGATGAGCGTCAGCCGGTCACGCCATGGCGAACGGCCCACAGGGCGGCCTGCGTTCGGTCGGACAGGTCGAGTTTCATCAGGATGTTCGACACGTGGGTCTTGACGGTCTTCTCGGACAGGACCAGGGCGCGGGCGATCTCCCGGTTGGAACGGCCGTCCGCTATGAGGCCGAGGACCTCGCGCTCCCGCTCGGTGAGCGAACCGGCCCTCGTGGTGCTCGTGTTGGTCTCCTCCTGCGCCAGCAGCGCGCCGGCGACCTCCGGCTGGAGGAGGATGTGCCCGGCGTGGACCGAGCGGATGGCTCCGGCGAGGGCGTCGGGGTCGACGTCCTTGTACACGTACCCTGCGGCGCCCGCGCGCAGGGCCGGGACCACCGTGCGCTGTTCGGTGAAGCTGGTGACGACCAGCACGCGTGCGGGGTTGTTCAGCTCGCGGAGTCTGCGCAGGGCGTCGACGCCGTCCATGCCCGGCATCTTGACGTCCATGAGGATGATGTCGGGCTTCAACTCCTCGGCGCGGTCCACCCCTTCGGCGCCGTCCGCCGCCTCTCCGACGACCTCGATGTCGTCCTGCACTTCGAGGAAGGTGCGCAGGCCCCGGCGGACGACCTGGTGGTCGTCGACGAGCAGCACCCTGATTGCGTCAGCCACCGGGGACCTCCATCTCGATCACGGTGCCCTTGCCGGGCGCCGATTCCACGGTCAACGTGCCGCCGGCACCGCTCGCCCGGTCCCGCATCGAGACCAGGCCGAGGTGGCGTCCCGCGCGGCGGACCGCGCTCGGGTCGAAGCCGCTGCCGTCGTCCGTGATCCGCAGGACGGCTCCGCTGCCGCGGCGGTCCAGGGTCACGTCGACGTGGTCGGCGCCGGAGTGGCGAAGGGCATTGTGCAGGGCTTCCTGGGCCACGCGCAGGAGGGCTTCCTCCTGGGAGGCGGGCAGGGCCTTCACCCCGTGACCGGCGAAGGTGACGCGGGCGCTGTGGGCCCGGTCCAGGACCTGGATCTGCGTGCGGAGGGTCGCGACGAGGCCGTCCTCGTCGAGGGCGGCGGGGCGCAACTCCACGACCGCCGCGCGCAGTTCGTCGGCGGCCTCGGCGGCCAAGGCGGCCACCTGCTGGAGTTCGCCCTTGGCGCGGGAGGGGTCGCGGTCCACCAGTCGGGCCGCGGCCTGGGCGGTCAGGCGCAGGGAGAACAGCTTCTGGCTGACCGCGTCGTGCAGTTCGTGGGCGAGGCGGGAGCGCTCCTCGGCGATGGTGAGTTCGCGGCTGCGTTCGTACAGGCGGGCATTGGTGAGGGCGATCGCGGCGTGCTGGGCGAGGATGCCGAGCAGTTCCTCGTCGTCCTCGGTGAAGCCGCAGCCGCCTTCGGGCCGCTCGCAGTTCTTGTTGGCCAGGAACAGCGCTCCGATGACCTCGTCGCCGTCACGGATCGGCAGGCCCAGGAAGTCGACCAGGTCGGGGTGGGCCTTCGGCCAGCCCTCGAAGCGGGGGTCCTTGCGGACGTCCGCGAGGCGCTCGGACCTGGCCTCGTGCAGCATCGCGGCGAGGATGCCGTGCTGGCGCGGGAGGGGGCCGATGGCCTTCCACTGCTCCTCGCTGACGCCGTCGACCACGAACTGGGCGAAGCCGCCGTGGTCGTCCGGAACGCCCAGGGCGGCGTACTGCGCGTCGAGCAGCTCGCGGGCCGAGGCGACGATCGTCTTGAGGACGTCGCGCACCTCGAGGTGCCTGCTCATGGCCAGCAACGCGGAACTCACCGCTGCGAGGCCGGACCGGGGGCCGTGACTCATGACCTCACGGTACCGGCGGGCTGTGACAGCGGGGATCGGGCCGGTGGCGGCGGGGCGCCCGGTCGGTGGGCCTAGGTCGCGGGGCCCAGGTCGTGTCCGCAAAGTCCCGTCGTTCGCCCTGGAGGGCGGGCCCCGCGGCATCTGGTGCGTGCTCTCGGCGTGCCGGGCGGAGTCCCACGTACTGGACGTACCTGGGGCTTCGTCCGGTGCGGCGAGTGGGGGTACCCCCGCTCGAAGAGCTCGGGGGAGCGTGCCAGGCGTCGCGGGACAAGCGGGACTTTGCGGACACCTCCTAGAGGCCGGACTCCGAGGTCCGGGTCCCAGGGCGCCGGGCCCGCGGCGTAGGGCGAAGGGACCCGGTGGAGTACGGCCCGCGTCCGAGGCGGTCCGGGCGGCCCGTTCCTAGGTTGAGGGCACGCGATCACGACGAGGGAGCTGATCATGCCGGTAGCGATCATCACCGGGGCCTCGAAGGGCCTGGGCCGTGCCCTGGCCGAGGCCCTGGCCGGGCGGGGCTGGGACCTGGTGCTCGACGCCAGGGGTGCCGAGGCGCTGGCGGACACCGCCGGAGCCGTCTCCGCGCACGGCACGCGGGTGACCGCCCTGCCCGGGGACGTCACGGACGCCGCTCACCGGGCGGAGCTGGTGGCGGCGGCCTGGCGGCTGGGCGGCGTCGACCTGCTCGTGCACAACGCGAGCGCGCTGGGTGCCGAGCCGCTGGTCAGGCTGGCGGAGCTGCCCCTGGAGGGGCTGCGCCGGGCGCTGGAGGTGAACCTGGTCGCGGGGCTGGGCCTGGTTCGGGAGGCGCTGCCGCTGCTGCGGGCCGCGCGGGCCGGCGCCGTGATCGCCGTGAGCTCGGACGCGGCCGCCGAGGCGTACGAGACCTGGGGCGGATATGGGGCGTCCAAGGCGGCCCTGGACCATCTGATGGCCGTGCTCGCCGTGGAGGAGCCGGAGCTGCGGGTCTGGGCGGTGGATCCCGGGGACATGGCCACGGATCTGTACGCGGCGGCCGTACCGGACGATTGGGAGCCGCGGCCCGAGCCGGCGGCGGTGGCGCCGGCGTTCCTTCGGCTGCTGGACGAGCGTCCGGCGAGCGGGCGTTACGGGGCTCCGGCGCTGCTGGACGAGGCCCGATGACACTGAGGGTGCGGGTGCCGGAGGAACTGTCGGCGCGGGTGCCGGTCGAGCAGCGGGGCCCGGGGCTGGAGCGGGACGCCGTACGGATGCTGGTGTCGCGGGGTGCCGAGGTGGCGCATCACACGTTCACGGAGCTGCCGCGGCTGCTGCGGGCCGGGGATCTGCTCGTGGTCAACACCTCGGCGACGCTGGCGGCGGCCGTGGACGGATGGTCCGGCCACACGCGCGTGGTGGTGCATTTCTCCACCCGGGGGGACGACGGCCGCTGGGCGGTGGAGCTGCGGGAGCCCGACGGGCGGGGCACCACGCGCGCGCGTGCGGGTGGGCCCGCGGGCAGGGTGGTGTGCCTGCCGGGGGGTGTGTGGCTGGTCCTGGAGGAGCCGCTGAGCGGGGGGAGCGAGCGGCTGTGGTGGGCGCGGGTCTCCGGGGCCGGGGTGCCGGGGCTGCTGCGGGAGTACGGGCGGCCCGTTCGCTACGCCTACACGGAGCGCGACCAGCCTCTTTCCGTCTACCAGACGGTGTTCGCGCTGCCGTCGGCGGACGGGACGGGCAGCGCGGAGATGCCGAGCGCGGCGCGGCCCTTCACGGCGCGGATGGTGGCGGAGCTGGTGAGCCGGGGGGTGCAGTTCGCGCCGGTCACCCTGCACACGGGGGTGGCCTCGGCGGAGGCGCACGAGCCGCCCTACCCGGAGCGGTTCGCGGTGCCCGAGGCGTCCGCGCGCCTGATCAACGCCGCGAGGGCCGGTGGGGGCCGGGTGGTGGCGGTGGGGACGACCGCGGTGCGGGCGGTGGAGTCGGCGGTGGGCACGGACGGGGCCGTACGCGCGCGTGCGGGGTGGACGGATCTCGTCGTGACGCCGGAGCGCGGGGTGCGGGTGGTGGACGGGCTGCTGACCGGGCTGCACGAGCCGCAGGCCTCGCATCTGCTGATGCTGGAGGCGGTCGCGGGGCGGGTGGCGATCGAGCGGGGATACGAGGCCGCGCTGCAAGGCCGCTATCTGTGGCACAAGTTCGGGGACGTGCACCTCGTGCTGCCCTGAAAGGGCCTCACACAGAGCATCGCTTGTGCAACGCGTGGTGAGACCGATCTAGGGGCGATGTGAGCCCTCGCATAGGACCCACGTCACGTACGAAAGTGCGTAGGAGACAAAGCCCCACCTTTTGAGCGGCGCGGATGGTCCAATCTGCCCCGATTTGACCCTCCCTGATCCACTATCTCCTTTCGTACGTCACACCTTTGCCACGCCATTTTGCGGCCGCTAAGAATTGCTGACGTCGCTCAGCGCCGTGGGTTCACCTCCGCGGCGTTTGTGTCGGAAACACACCGAGTCCAACGCCGGACGCCGAGCGACTCCCGCGCTATTCGAAGAGGTCCACGCAGCATGCCCAAGAACATCTTCAGCCGTGTTCAGAGTCGTAGCCTGACCCGTCACCACAAGATCGCCATGGCGGGTGTCGCCACCCTCGGTGCCGCCGCCATCGGGTTCTCCGCGGTGCCGAGCGGTGCCTCGACCAAGACCACGACCGAGGCCGCTCAGCCGGCTGCGGTGGCGTACAGCAACCAGCAGATCAAGGACGTCAAGGCGAGCGTCACGGACCAGATGGCCGGCGCCACCCTGAAGGCCGAGCAGATCGCGGCGAAGAAGAAGGCCGACGCCGCGGCCGCCGCCAAGAAGAAGGCCGCCGCCGAGGCGGCGAAGAAGAAGGCCGAGGCCGCGCGCCAGGCCAAGGAGGCCGCGAGCCGCGCCGCCAAGCGCGCCGAGGCCAAGAAGGCCGCCGTCAAGACCTACCCGAACAACCTCGACGGCTGGATCCGCGAGTCGCTCGCCATCCTGAAGAAGCACGACATCCCGGCGTCCTACGACGGCATCCACCGCAACATCATCCGGGAGTCCTCGGGTAACCCGAAGGCGATCAACAACTGGGACATCAACGCCATCAACGGCATCCCGTCGAAGGGTCTGCTCCAGGTCATCCCGCCGACCTTCAAGGCGTACCACGTCCCCGGCACCTCGTGGGACATCTACAACCCGGTCGCCAACATCACCGCCGCCTGCAACTACGCGGCCGACAAGTACGGCTCGATGGACAACGTCAACAGCGCGTACTGAGGTCGGCGCGGACCTCTCTGCTTCGCTGAACGGAACGCCGAAGGGCGGCACCCACCTGACGGGGTGCCGCCCTTCGGGCATCGCGGAGCGGGGACTACTTGCGCATGACCTCCGGCTCGTGGCGGCGCAGGAAGCGGGCCACGAAGAAGCCGCAGATCACGCCGAGGACGAGGAGGGCGCCCATGTCCATGGCCCAGACCCCTGCCGTGTGCTCCCACAGCGGGTCGTTGTCGCCGGCCGTCTCGGGCGGGCTGATCTTGTTGAAGTCCAGCGTGGCGCCGGAGGCGGCGACCGCCCAGCGCGACGGCATCAGGAACGAGAACTGGTTGACGCCGATCGAGCCGTGCAGCGTGAACAGGCAGCCGGTGAAGACGACCTGGATGATGGCGAACATCACCAGCAGCGGCATGGTCTTCTCGGCGGTCTTCACCAGCGAGGAGATGATCAGGCCGAACATCATCGAGGTGAAGCCCAGCGCCATGATCGGCACGGAGAGCTCCAGCAGCGTGGCACTGCCGAAGACCAGGCCCTCCTCGGGGATCTCCCGGCTGGAGAAGCCGATCACGCCGACCAGCAGGCCCTGGAGCACGGTGATCATGCCGAGCACGAACACCTTGGACATCAGGTACGCCGAGCGCGAGAGGCCGGTCGCGCGCTCCCGCTCGTAGATGACCCGTTCCTTGATCAGCTCTCGGACCGAGTTCGCCGCACCGGCGAAGCAGGCGCCGACCGCGAGGATCAGCAGGACGGTGGTCGCCGTGCCGTTCGGGATGATCCGGCCGGTCTGCGGGTTGGCCGGGTTCGGCAGCAGACCCCGGTCGGCGTCGATGAGCAGACTGACCGCGCCGAGCACGGCCGGGAGGATCACCATCAGGGCGAGGAAGCCCTTGTCGGAGACGATCACCGAGACGTAGCGCCGAACAAGCGTGACGAACTGGGACATCCAGCCCTGAGGCTTCGGCGGCTTCATCGCCTGCATCGGCGGAACCTGTACGGACTGCGGCGCAACGGCGTCGATGTCCGCGGCGTACATCTGGTAGTGCTGCGAGCCCTTCCAGCGACCCGCCCAGTCGTAGTCGCGGTAGTTCTCGAAGGCGGAGAAGACATCGGCCCAGGTGTCGTAGCCGAAGAAGTTCAGCGCCTCGTCGGGCGGACCGAAGTAGGCGACCGAGCCGCCCGGCGCCATCACCAGCAGCTTGTCGCAGATCGCCAGCTCGGCCACCGAGTGGGTGACGACCAGGACCGTACGGCCGTCGTCGGCCAGGCCCCGCAGCAGCTGCATGACGTCGCGGTCCATGCCCGGGTCGAGGCCGGAGGTCGGCTCGTCCAGGAAGATCAGCGACGGCTTGGTGAGCAGTTCCAGGGCGACCGAGACGCGCTTGCGCTGGCCGCCGGACAGGGACGTGACCTTCTTGTCCTTGTGGATGTCGAGCTTGAGCTCGCGCAGCACCTCGTCGATGCGGGCCTGGCGCTCGGCGGCCGTGGTGTCCGCCGGGAAGCGCAGTTTGGCCGCGTACTTGAGGGCCTTCTTGACGGTCAGCTCCTTGTGCAGGATGTCGTCCTGCGGGACCAGACCGATGCGCTGGCGCAGCTCGGCGAACTGCTTGTAGAGGTTCCGGTTGTCGTACAGCACCTCGCCCTGGTTGGCGGGGCGGTAGCCGGTGAGTGCCTTGAGCAGGGTCGACTTGCCGGAGCCGGACGGGCCGATGACCGCGATCAGCGACTTCTCCGGGACGCCGAAGGAGACGTCCTTGAGGATCTGCTTGCCGTTGTCGACCGTGACGGTCAGGTGACGTGCGGAGAAGGACACCTCACCGGTGTCGACGAACTCCTCGAGCCGGTCGCCGACGATGCGGAACGTCGAGTGGCCGACGCCGACGACATCGGCCGGGCCGAGCAGTTGCGAGCCGCCCTTGGCGATCGGCTGGCCGTTGACGTACGTGCCGTTGTGGGAGCCGAGGTCGCGGATCTCCATGCGCCCGTCGGGCGTCGCGTGGAACTCGGCGTGGTGCCGGGAGACCTGCAGGTCGGAGACGACCAGCTCGTTCTCCAGGGCACGGCCGATGCGCATCACGCGGCCGAGGGAGAACTGGTGGAACGTGGTCGGGCTGCGGTCTCCGTGGACCGGCGGAGCCCCCGCGGCACCGCCGGAACCCTGCTGCTGCGGAATGTGCGCGGCGGCCTGCTGCGGCTGCTGCCAGCCGGCCTGGGGGGCCTGCTGCTGCGGCGGCTGCTGGGCCGGAGCCTGCTGACCCCAGCCGGGGTTCGCGCCCTGCGCCGCGTACGGCTGCTGCTGAGGCTGGGCCTGCGGCGTGGCGACGGAGGCCGCGGCGCCGGACAGGTTCAGGCGCGGGCCGTCGGTCGCGTTGCCCAGGTTGACGGCCGAGCCGGCACCGAGCTCCATCTGATGGATGCGCTGGCCCTGCACGAATGTGCCGTTGGTGCTGCCATGGTCCTCGATGACCCAACTGCGGCCGTTGAAGCTGACCGTGGCGTGACGCCAGGAGACCCTGGCGTCGTCGAAGACGACGTCCCCCTGCGGATCACGTCCGAGGGTGTATGCCCTGGACGGATCGAGCGTCCAGGTACGTCCGTTTGATTCCAGTACGAGTTCCGGCACTCCATGCCCCACTGAGTTGTCCCCCGAGTTACCCCCGACATGGGGAGTCTAGGGATGTCGAACATCGGGGGGAACTATTTCAGTAGCGGCCCCCTGACCGAAAGTCGGGCCTTGTGAAGACCGCGTTCGGACGCATCGGCCGATTCCGTTGACGGGGTTGAAACCGGGCCGGAGAGTGGTATTTCGACGCGAGGGGGACATGCGTGGTGTTCCCGTCGCGCAGCGGATCGGGGGGTCTGCCATGAGTGCTGCCACAGGGGTCGAGACGGCGAAGGGTCATGCGCGCGTGCCGTGGGGGGACGTGCTGATGTCCGCCGTGGCCGCCGTGAGCTGGGCGTTGATCGGAATGGCGGGGACGGCGGCGCTGGGGCTGCGGCTGCTTCAGGCGGACACCACGGGGTCGTTGGGACCGATGACCGCGGCGGTGGTGGCCCTCGGGGCGGGTGGTTCGGTCACGCCGTCCGGGGATGTGTCGGTGTTCGGCCTGTCGGGCGCCGAGGCGGACGCGGCCATCGAGATCACGCCACTGGGGGTGAGCCTGGTCGGGGCGGTGCTGCTGTCGTGGTTCTTCCTGCGGTCCCTGCGGGAGGCGGGAGTTGTGATCGCACCGTCCGAACTGCTCGCGCGGGCGGGGTCGGTGGTGGTGCTGTTCGTGGCGATGCTGGGCGGGCTAGCGTGGGCGGGGCACGACGTCATCACGATCGACGGGGGGTCGCTGGGGCTGGACGACGTCACCGGTGGGAGCGGCAGCGTGGAGATCCCGGGGCTCGGGGACATCGGGGGGCTGCTGCCGGACCGGCTCGGCGACCTGGTCGACGCGCAGGCCGCGGTCGGGTTCACGGTGGACACCGCCCCGACGCTGCTCGGCGGGTCGGGCTGGTCGGCCGGGATCCTCCTCGTCGCGCTGCTGACCTCGCGCCGTACGCCGTTGCCGCGGGGCTGGGAGGCCGTGCACCGGGTCGTGCGGCCGGTCGTGTCCGCGGTGGTGACCGTGCTGCTGGTGGCGGTGGCGGCGGGATGCGCGGCGGCGGCGTACGCGGCGGTCGGCGACGACCATCCCCGGCGCATCGCGGGCGCGGCGCTGCTCGGGGCGCCGAACGGCGTGTGGCTGGGGGTGCCGCTCGGCCTGTTCGTGCCGTGGGACGGTGGCGCGACGGGTGAACCGACCCGATTCCTGCCCGACCCCCTGGACGAGATGCTCGGCGCTGGGTCCGACCGGTCGGTGACGTTGGGACGGCTGGCCGAACTGGACGGCCGGGTGTGGCTGCTGGGGGTGGCGGCGGCGCTGATGATGCTGCTGGCGGGCGTGCTGGCAGCGGTACGGACGCCGGTCGGGGTGGGGGACGGTGCCCTTCGTTTCGCGGGGCGGTGTGCGCTGGGGGTGGGTGTCGCGACCGCCCTCGCCCTGCCGCTGCTGGCCCGGCTCACGGACGTGTCCGTGACCGCGTCCCTGTCCGTGCTCGGCTTCGACGCCTTCGGCGCGGGCATCGAACTGCACGGCCGTCTCGGCATGGCCCTGCTGCTGGGCGGGGTGTGGGGCGCGGGGGCCGGAGCGGCCGGGGCGTTGCTCGCGTGGGGGTGCGGGGCAGCGGGGCGCAGGGCTGCGGCGTCGGCCCGGGGGGAGGGGGTGGCCGAGGTCGGTGAGGCAACGGGGTCGCTGGGCACCGTGTGGGCCGGGCCCGGGCAGCCCGGGGAGCGGGGCGCGTGGGTGCCGCGGGGTGCGGAGGCCGGGCCGTACGCGCCCGGAACGCCGTACCGGCCGCCCGATCCGGGCACCAACCCCTACCTCCGCGTGCCGCAGGAACTGCGCGAGCCGGAGGACGCACGGCCTCCCGGCGCGGAACACACCTCCGGCGCCGCACCCGGGCACGGGTACGACGCAGTCCTGGACGACGAGCCCCCCGCCCCGGGCGACGTCTACAGCGCCCCCACCGTCGTACGGCCGGTCGGGCCGCCCCCGCGCGGCCCGCGGCAGTCGCCCGGGCCGCGGAACGGGAACGGGCCGCCCGCCCGTCCGGAGGACGGCCCGCCGCCTCCCCCGCCACCCCCGCCACCCCCGCGGAAGCCGCGGGGCGGGAGGTGACCGGTGAAGGCGCCGGGCACCGTACCGGTACGCAGGATTCACGTCATCCACGCGCCATGCAGTGTTCGCTGTCCGCCAGACGGACCTCGGGGGTGACAGGTGCCGCGCGCCGGATACGGTGGAACCACCATGAGCGCTTCGCAGACCTCGTCTTCCGACGTCCCTGCCGACGTCCCCACCCTCCTTGTGAAGATCTTCGGCAAGGACAGGCCGGGCATCACCGCCGGCCTCTTCGACACCTTGGCCGCCTACTCCGTCGACGTAGTCGACATCGAGCAGGTCGTCACCCGTGGCCGGATGGTGCTGTGCGCGCTCGTGACCGAGCCGCCCCCGGGCGTCGAGGGAGATCTGCGGGCGACCGTCCACAGCTGGGCCGAGTCGATGAAGATGCAGGCGGAGATCATCTCCGGCCTCGGCGACAACCGGCCGCGCGGTCTGGGCCGCTCCCTCGTCACCGTCCTCGGGCACCCGCTCACCGCCGAGGCGACGGCCGCGATCGCCGCGCGGATCACGAAGACCGGCGGCAACATCGACCGTATCTTCCGGCTCGCCAAGTACCCCGTGACCGCCGTCGAGTTCGCCGTTTCCGGCGTGGAGACCGAACCGCTGCGCACCGCCCTGGTGACCGACGCCGCGCGGCTCGGTATCGACGTGGCGGTCGTCGCCGCCGGTCTGTACCGGCGCGCGCAGCGCCTGGTCGTCATGGACGTCGACTCGACGCTCATCCAGGACGAGGTCATCGAGCTGTTCGCCGCGCACGCCGGCTGCGAGGACAAGGTCGCCGAGGTGACGGCGGCCGCGATGCGCGGGGAGCTGGACTTCGAGCAGTCCCTGCACGCGCGCGTGGCACTGCTGGAAGGGCTGGACGCCTCGATCGTGGACAAGGTGCGCAGCGAGGTGCGGTTGACGCCGGGCGCCCGCACCCTGATCCGTACGCTGAAGCGGCTCGGCTACCAAGTCGGCGTCGTGTCGGGTGGGTTCACCCAGGTCACGGACGATCTGAAGGAGCGGCTCGGGCTGGACTTCGCCCACGCCAACACCTTGGAGATCGTCGACGGCAGGCTGACGGGCAAGGTCACCGGCGAGATCGTCGACCGTGCGGGCAAGGCCAGGCTGCTGCGCCGGTTCGCGGCGGAGGCGGGCGTGCCGCTGTCGCAGACGGTGGCGATCGGTGACGGCGCCAACGATCTGGACATGCTGAACGCGGCGGGTCTCGGTGTCGCCTTCAACGCCAAGCCGGTGGTGCGCGAGGCCGCGCACGCCGCGGTGAACTTCCCCTTCCTGGACACGGTCCTGTACCTGCTGGGCGTCACGCGTGAGGAAGTCGAGGCGGCGGACACCCTCGACATCGTCTGATCCGCCCGCTCCGCTTCGTCGGTCCGACCGAAAAGGCCAGGCGCCGCAACGTCGGTCCGACCAGTAGGGGCCCGGCGCCGCACTGGCGCCGGGCCCCTCTGTCACGAGGTCACGCGGAGGCCGTCACTCGGCCGGCGCCCAGTAGTCCTGCAGCGTGGCCACACCCGGCTCCAGGCTCTTCCACGAGCCGCCGAACGACAGCACGGCGAAGGCGGCGGCCGGGAACCCGCGGCGGGCCATGCGCTCCCTGGCCTCGTCCTCGCCCGAGCCCGCCAGGATGTCGGCGAGTCCCTGGATGCCCGGGTTGTGCCCGATCATGAGGACGTTCTGCGCGTCGTCGGAGGTCTCGTTGAGCAGGGCGATCAGCTCGCCCGGCGAGGCCTCGTAGATCCGCTCCTCGTAGACGGTTTTCGGCCGCTGCGGGAACTCCTGGACGGCGAGCTTCCATGTCTCCCGGGTCCGGACCGCGGTGGAGCACAGCGCCAGGTCGAAGGCGATACCGGTGTCGGTCAGCCTGCGCCCGGCCTCCGCCGCATCCATTCGGCCCCGGTCGGCGAGGGGACGCTCGTGATCGGTGACCTGTGGCCAGTCGGCTTTCGCATGGCGGAAGAGGACAATCCTGCGGGATTCTGCGACGCTCATGAGATCCAGCTTCGCACGAAACACGCCACCTGGCGCAGGGAGTTGACCACCGGCTTCGGCCGTGATCAGCGGGCTGTCAGCTGCTGGATACGCTCGAAGAGGTGGGTGATCACCGGCTCACCGGCGGCCGCGTGCGCGTCGGAGGGGTTCAGGATCAGGGCGAGCAGTGCGGAGAAGGCGAGCACGGGCAGGGCGAGAGCCCACCAGGGCAGCCGGCCGGCGGCACCGGCCCGGGTCGCCGGGTGGAGCCGGGTGTGCGTAGGGGCCGACATGGATGCCTCCGCTCTTCGAGTGGTCGGTGACCGTCTCGCGGTCACACACTTGAAGCTACGGAATCAGCGGCTGCCCACCCATCCGGTGATCCACCCACTTGACCCTGACCCTCACCCCCTAGGGGACTGGGGGGTTACCCCCACCCCGGGCCGCGCGGGCGCCGGTCATGGCGAGGCGAGGGTCGCGATGACGGCGATGACGATGAAGATCGCGAAGAAGGCGCCGAACACGAGCAGCATCTTCTTCTGACCGTGCTGGGGATTCGGGTCGAGCACTGGCATGGGGAAAGTGTCGCACCCCCGTGCAGCCGGAAGGCCCGGGGGGTCACTCCCTTCCCGGGGCATGGCTCAGCGTGCCGCCTCCTCCTCGACCGTGCGGTCACGGCCGGCCAGGAAGCCGACGACCATCTGCGGGATCATCAGGGCGCTCATCAGCGCGATCGGCAGGCCCCAGCCGCCGCTGTGCTGGTAGAGGACGCCCACCAGGAGCGGTCCGGGGATGGAGATCAGGTAGCCGGTGCTCTGTGCGAACGCCGACAGCTGGACCACGCCCGGGCCGGTCCTGGCCCGCATGCCGACCATGGTCAGGGCGAGCGGGAAGGCGCAGTTGGCGACGCCGAGCAGCAGGGCCCAGGCCCAGGCGCCGGCCGCGGGCGCGAGGTACAGCCCGGCATAGCCGGCGAGGCCGCACAGGCCCAGGGCGAGCACGATCGGGCCCTGGTGGGGCAGCCGGGTGGCCAGGCGGGGTATGACGAAGGCGAGGGGCACGCCCATCACCATGGTGACCGCCAGCAGCAGCCCCGCGGTGCCGGCGGGCACACCTGCGTCGCGGAAGATCTGCGCCATCCAGCCCATCGTGATGTAGGCGGCGGTGGCCTGGAGCCCGAAGAAGACGGCCAGGGCCCAGGCGGTCCGGCTCCGTGCCATGCGCAGCCGAGGCGCCTCCACGCGCGCGTGCTCCGTCGAAGCGGGAGCCGGGCCTCGCGTCGGTGCTGCCGTCGCCGCGGTCTTCTCCCCCGCCCCGGGCGGCGTGACGTGTCCCCGGGCGAAGGGCAGCCACGGCAGGACGGCCGCCGCGGCGAGTCCCGCCCACAGGGCCAGGCCGGTCTGCCAGCTGCCGCCGAGGGTGTCGGTCAGGGGCACCGTGACGGCGGCCGCGAGGGCCGTGCCGAGGGCGAGGGCCATCGAGTACAGGCCGGTCATGGAGCCGACGCGGTCGGGGAACCAGCGCTTGACGATGACCGGCATCAGGACGTTGCTGACCGCGATGCCCATGAGGGCCAGGGCGCTCCCGGCCAGGAAGCCGGGCGTGCCGCCCGCGAACGGGCGTATCAGCAGGCCGGTGGCGATGGCGGCCATGCCGGCGCACACCACCGCGCCGGACCCGAAGCGGCGGGCGAGCCGCGGGGCCATGACGCCGAAGACGGCGAAACACAGCGGCGGCACCGAGGTGAGCAGCCCGGCCACGCTGCCGCTCATGCCGAGCCCGTCGCGGACCTCTTCCAGGAGGGCGCCGAGGCTGGTGATGGCGGGACGGAGGTTCAGCGCGGACAGCACGATGCCGAGGACGAGCAGTCGCATCGTCCATGCGCGCGGGGAGGCGCCGCCCGGCGTCCCGGGCTCGTGCGCTGTCTGGCTGCGTACGGTCGGGGGTGTCGTCGTCCGGGTTTCCTCACGAGGCATGAGACCCATCATAGAATCATAGGATGATTGACTGTCCACTCTCCGGCTGCCCCCGGGCGCCCCGGTCGTGCGAAGGTGTGCCATGCCCTTGAGCCATCCCCGTCGCTCGGCCCTGTCCGAGCAGGTCATCGCAGCACTGCGGGCCCAGATCACCTCGGGCGAGTGGCCGGTCGGCTCCCGGATCCCGACCGAGCCGGAACTGGTCGAGCAGCTCGGTGTCGCCCGCAACACGGTCCGGGAGGCCGTCCGCGCCCTGTCGCACAACGGGCTGCTGGACATCCGACAGGGTTCCGGCACGTACGTCGTGGCGACGAGCGAGCTGGCGGGCGTGATGCAGCGGCGGTTCGCCGAGGCCGACCCCCGGCACATCGCCGAGCTGCGCTCCACGCTGGAGTCGGCCGCCGCCCGGCTGGCCGCCGAGCGGCGTACGGAGAAGGACCTCAAGCAGCTCGGCGCACTGCTGCTGCGGCGCGAGGAGGCCTGGGAGTCCGGTGACAAGGAGGCGTTCGTGACCGCGGACGCGACCTTCCACCTGGCCGTGGTGTCGGCCTCCCACAACGACGTCATGACGGCCATGTACGCGGACCTGGGTGAGGTGCTGCGGGACTGGCTGCGCGAGGACGTCGGCGAGAGGCTGACGCCGGAGACGTACATGGACCACGGGCGGCTGCTGGAGGCGATCCGCGCGGGCGAGGCGGACACGGCCGCCGCGGAGGCCGCCCGCTACCCGTTCCTGTGCCGCCTGGGCGGGGTCCCCTCCCCCGCCGCCTGACCGAAGCCGCCCGGCGCGGTCCCCTCCCCCGCCGCCTGACCGAAGCCGCCCGGTGGGGTCAGCTCACGCGCCGGTGACCGACCCACACGTCGGCGACTTCCTTCCAGCACCGTCCCGCCAGCCGCACCGTCTGCGCGGGGGCGACCTCGATCGGTGAGCTGTCGGTGTCGATGTCCCACCATCGGGCGCATTCCACGTGCAGGCTCACCCGGTCGGTCTCCGGGTAGGGGTTGTGGCAGTACACGATCACCTTGGAGCCGGTCACGCGGATCCGGCAGGCCGCGCCGAAGGGATCCGGGGACTCGCGCTCACCGGCGGGCACGCGCGCGTGGGGCACCGCCTCGTACGCCAGGGTCAGCACGAGCGCGACGGCGAGGGACACTGAGGCCGTTCGGCGGGACAAGCGCACAAGGGGACCTCCTCGACCGTGCTGGGGAGGGGCTCGCGTGGTGAACGCGTACTCAAGAGTGCCAGGTCGGGAGCCTCCCCCGCCCGGCCGACTGAGCCGAACGGGTGACGCCCCGCTCCCTGCGAGCTGCGGGGAACGGGGCGTCGAGGACGTGCGGGAGATCAGGCTCCGATGGCGTGCAGACCACCGTCCACGTGGACGATCTCGCCGGTGGTCTTCGGGAACCAGTCGCTCAGCAGGGCGACGATGCCGCGGCCGGCCGGCTCGGGGTCCTTCAGGTCCCACTCCAGCGGGGAGCGGCTGTCCCACACCGAGGCCAGCTCGCTGAAGCCCGGGATGGACTTGGCGGCCATGGAACCGATCGGGCCCGCCGAGACCAGGTTGCAGCGGATGTTCTGCTTGCCCAGATCACGGGCCATGTAGCGGCTGGTGGCCTCCAGCGCGGCCTTGGCCGGGCCCATCCAGTCGTACTGCGGCCACGCGAACTGCGCGTCGAAGGTGAGGCCCACGACGGAACCGCCGTTCTGCATCAGCGGCAGGCAGGCCATGGTCAGCGACTTCAGGGAGTACGCCGAGACGTGCATGGCGGTGGCGACGGACTCGAACGGCGCGTTGAGGAAGTTGCCGCCGAGGGCGTCCTGCGGGGCGAAGCCGATGGAGTGCACGACACCGTCGAGGCCGCCCAGCTCCTCGCCGACGAGGTCGGCGAGCCGCCCGAGGTGCTCGTCGTTGGTGACGTCGAGCTCGATGACCTTGGTGGGCTTGGGGAGCTTCCTGGCGATGCGCTCGGTCAGCGTGGGCCGCGGGAACGCCGTGAGGATGATCTCGGCGCCCTGCTCCTGGGCCAGCTTGGCGGTGTGGAAGGCGATGGAGGACTCCGTCAGCACACCCGTGATCAGGATGCGCTTGCCCTCGAGAATTCCGCTCATGGTGATCAGTGACCCATTCCCAGTCCGCCGTCAACGGGGATGACGGCTCCAGTGATGTACGAGGCGTCGTCGGAGGCGAGGAACCGCACCGTCGCGGCGACCTCCTCGGGCTGGGCGTACCGGCCGAGCGGAACCTGCTTCACGATGTTCTCGCGCTGCTCGTCGGTGAGCGCCTTGGTCATGTCCGTGTCGACGAAGCCGGGTGCGACGACGTTGAAGGTGAGGTTGCGCGAGCCCAGCTCACGGGCGAGGGAGCGCGCGAAGCCGACCAGGGCGGCCTTGGAGGCGGCGTAGTTCGCCTGGCCGGGACCGCCGTACAGACCGACGACCGACGAGATGAGGACCACGCGGCCCTTCTTGGCGCGCAGCATGCCGCGGTTGGCGCGCTTCACGACGCGGAAGGTGCCGGTGAGGTTGGTGTCGATGACCGAGGTGAAGTCCTCCTCGGACATGCGCATCAGGAGCTGGTCCTTGGTGATGCCGGCGTTGGCGATGAGGACCTCGACGGGGCCGTGGGCCTCCTCGATCTCCTTGTAGGCCTGCTCCACCTGCTCGGCGTCGGTGATGTCGCACTTGACGGCCAGGCAGCCCAATTCCGTCAGGGCGGCCGGCGGCTCGCCCGAGCGGTACGTGATGGCGACCTTGTCGCCGGCATCGGCGAAAGCGCGGGCGATGGCGAGGCCGATGCCCCGGTTGCCTCCGGTGACGAGAACCGAGCGGCTCAACGGATCACCCTTTCGATAGCGGTCTGGATACCCGCCCGGGCGCCTGGACGACAGGCGGTGATGACAGGCGGCTTCCTCGAAAACCTATCGGTCCCGGCAGGCCCGCGGACAATCGGGCACCGACAGTGGCGTAGGGGACTACCTGTCGGGTCCCTACAGAAAGCCGCGAACCCGGCTCGGGAAACTCGTGGCCCGCGCGGTGGATGGGGGACATGATCGGAGCAGTCACGACGCACGGCGACCACGCTCCCCTCGACAGAAAGAGACGGCGGTGCCTCATACCATCGACGAGGCCTTCACGGCCCTCCCCCTACGCCCCCTGGCCGACGCCGCCCTCGCACGCGCGCGTGCGCTGGGCGCCGAGCACGCGGACTTCCGGTTCGAGCGGGTGCGGGGCGCCTCCTGGCGGTTCCGGGACGCCAAACCCGCCGGGTCGTCGGACACCACCGACCTCGGGTACGCGGTGCGGGTGGTGCACGGCGGCACGTGGGGCTTCGCCTCCGGCGTCGACCTCACCCTGGACGCCGCGGCCAGGGTCGCCGGGCAGGCGGTGGCGATGGCCAAGCTGTCCGCCCAGGTGATCAAAGCCGCCGGGTCGGACGAGCGAGTGGAGCTGGCCGACGAGCCGGTGCACGCGGACAAGACGTGGATCTCGTCGTACGAGATCGACCCCTTCTCCGTGCCCGACGAGGAGAAGGCCGGGCTGATCGCGCAGTGGAGCGCCCGGCTGCTGGCGGCCGACGGTGTCGACCACGTCGACTCCTCACTGCTCACGGTCCACGAGAACAAGTTCTACGCCGACACCGCGGGGACGGTGACCACACAGCAGCGGGTGCGGCTGCACCCGGTGTTCAACGCCGTGTCGGTGGACGAGTCGAGCGGCGAGTTCGACTCCATGCGCACCCTCGCGCCGCCGGCGGGACGCGGCTGGGAGTACCTGACGGGCACCGGCTGGGACTGGGAGGGCGAGCTGGAGCGGATCCCGGAGCTGCTCGCCGAGAAGATGCGCGCCCCGAGCGTGCGCCCCGGCCTGTACGACCTGGTCGTCGACCCGTCCAACCTGTGGCTGACCATCCACGAGTCGATCGGACACGCCACCGAGCTCGACCGGGCGCTCGGCTACGAGGCCGCCTACGCCGGCACCTCCTTCGCCACCTTCGACCAGCTGGGCAAGCTGCGCTACGGCTCCGAGCTGATGAACGTCACCGGCGACCGCACCGCCGAGCACGGCCTGGCCACCATCGGGTACGACGACGAGGGCGTCGCGGGCCAGTCCTGGGATCTGGTCAAGGACGGCACACTCGTCGGCTACCAGCTGGACCGGCGGATCGCGAAGCTGACCGGCTTCGAACGGTCCAACGGCTGCGCCTACGCCGACTCCCCCGGGCACGTGCCGGTGCAGCGCATGGCCAACGTGTCGTTGCGGCCGGACCCGGCGGGGATGTCGACCGAGGATCTGATCGGTGGCGTGGAGCGCGGCATCTATGTCGTCGGCGACCGGTCCTGGTCGATCGACATGCAGCGCTACAACTTCCAGTTCACCGGGCAGCGCTTCTACCGCATCGAGAACGGGCGGCTCGCCGGGCAGCTGCGCGATGTCGCCTACCAGGCGACGACCACCGACTTCTGGGGGTCGATGTCCGCGGTGGGCGGGCCGCAGACCTATGTGCTCGGCGGTGCCTTCAACTGCGGCAAGGCCCAGCCGGGGCAGGTCGCGGCCGTCTCGCACGGCTGCCCCTCGGCCCTCTTCAAGGGCGTCAACATTCTGAACACGACCCAGGAGGCCGGTCGATGAACATCAGCTGCAGCATCGGCCGGGGGTCCGGGGGTTACCCCCCGGGTAAGCACAGTCTGAACACGACCCAGGAGGCCGGTCGATGAGCCCTCGCACCAGCAAGCCGCACGAAGTGGTCGAGCGGGCCCTCGAACTGTCCCGGGCGGACGGCTGTGTCGTCATCGCCGACGAGCAGTCCACCGCCAACCTGCGCTGGGCGGGCAACGCGCTGACCACGAACGGCGTCACGCGCGGGCGCACGCTCACCGTCGTCGCCACCGTCGACGGCAAGGAGGGCACCGCCTCCGGGGTGGTGTCACGGTCCGCCGTGACCCCCGACGAGCTGGAGCCCCTGGTGCGGGCCGCCGAGGCCGCCGCGCGCGGCGCCGGGCCCGCCGAGGACGCCCAGCCGCTGGTCACGGGCGTGACGCAGTCGCCGGAGTTCACGGAGGCGCCCGTCGAGACCTCCTCGGCCGTGTTCGCCGACTTCGCTCCCGCGCTCGGCGAGGCCTTCGCCCGCGCGCGGGCGGGCGGCCGCGAGCTCTACGGCTTCGCCAACCACGAGCTGGTGTCGTCCTACGTCGGCACGTCCACCGGACTGCGGCTGCGGCACGACCAGCCGAACGGGACGCTGGAGCTGAACGCCAAGTCGCCGGACCGGACCCGGTCCGCGTGGGCCGGCCGCTCCACGCGGGACTTCAAGGACGTCGACCCGGCGGCCCTGGACGCGGAGCTGGCGGTGCGCCTCGGGTGGGCCGAGCGGCGCGTGGAGCTGCCCGCCGGGCGCTACGAGACGCTCCTGCCGCCGACGGCCGTGGCGGACCTGCTGATCTACCAGATGTGGTCGGCGTCGGGCCGGGACGCGGTCGAGGGCCGCACGGTGTTCTCCAAGCCGGGCGGGGGCACGCGGGTCGGCGAGAGGCTGACCGACCTGCCGCTGACCCTGCGCAGCGACCCGAACGAGCCGGGCCTGGAGTCGGCGCCCTTCGTGATCGCGCACTCCTCCGGCGGCGACCAGTCGGTGTTCGACAACGGGCTGCCGCTCGCCCCCACCGAGTGGATGCGCGAGGGCGAACTGCGGCACCTGACGACCAGCCGGCACAGCGCGGGCCTGACCGGTCTGCCGGTGGCGCCGGGCATCGACAACATCGTCCTGGACGGGGGCGAGGACCGTTCCCTGGAGGAGATGGTCGCGAACACCGGGCGCGGGCTGCTGCTGACCTGCCTGTGGTACATCCGCGAGGTCGACCCGGCGACGCTGCTGCTCACCGGGCTGACCCGGGACGGTGTGTACCTCGTCGAGAACGGCGAGGTGACGGGCGAGGTGAACAACTTCCGGTTCAACGAGTCGCCGGTCGGGGTGCTGGGCCGGGCCACGGAGGCCGGGCGGACCGAGAAGACGCTGCCCAGGGAGTGGAGCGACTGGTTCACCAGGGCGGCCATGCCCGCGCTGCGGGTCCCGGATTTCAATATGAGCTCTGTCAGCCAGGGCGTATAACCTCGTAGTCGGCTGTCACCCGACTGCCCGAAGATCATCGAGGAGACACGAGAACCGTGACGGACATCGTCGACGAGCTGAAGTGGCGCGGGCTGTTCGCCCTGTCCACTGACGAGGACGCTTTGCGCAAGGCGCTCGCGGACGGTCCCGTCACGTTCTATTGCGGCTTCGACCCGACGGCGCCGTCGCTGCACGTGGGGCACCTGGTGCAGGTGCTCACCGTGCGCCGGCTCCAGCAGGCCGGTCACCGGCCGCTGGCGCTGGTCGGCGGTGCCACAGGCCTCATCGGCGACCCGCGCCCGACCGCGGAGCGCACGCTGAACGACCCGGAGACGGTCACCGGCTGGGTCGCCAAGCTGCGCGCCCAGATCGAGCCGTTCCTGGACTTCGAGGGCGAGAACGCGGCCGTCATGGTCAACAACCTCGACTGGACGGAGAACCTCTCCGCGATCGAGTTCCTCCGCGACATCGGCAAGCACTTCCGCGTCAACAAGATGCTGACGAAGGACTCCGTGGCCCGGCGCCTGGAGTCCTCCGAGGGCATCAGCTACACGGAGTTCAGCTACCAGCTGTTGCAGGGCATGGACTTCCTCCAGCTCTACCGGCGCTACGGCTGCACCCTCCAGCAGGGCGGCAGCGACCAGTGGGGCAACCTCACGGCGGGCCTGGACCTGATCCACCGCCTGGAGCCCGACGCGAGCGCGCACGCGATGGCGACGCCGCTGATGACCAAGGCGGACGGCACCAAGTTCGGCAAGACCGAGGGCGGCGCCGTCTGGCTCGACCCGGAGATGACCACGCCGTACGCGTTCTACCAGTTCTGGCTGAACGTGGACGACCGGGACATCTCCAAGTACATGCGCATCCTGTCCTTCCGCTCCCGCGAGGAGCTGGAGGAGCTGGAGCGGCAGACCGAGGAGCGTCCGCAGGCCCGGGCAGCGCAGCGGGCGCTCGCCGAGGAACTGACGACGCTCGTGCACGGCGCCGACCAGACGGCCGCCGTGATCGCCGCGTCCAAGGCCCTCTTCGGGCAGGGCGAGCTGGCGGAGCTCGACGAGAGGACGCTGGCCGCGGCCCTCTCCGAGGTGCCGCACATCCAGGTCGCCGAGCTCGGCCCGGCCGTCGACCTCTTCGCCGAGGTCGGCCTGGTGGCCAGCAAGTCGGCCGCGCGCCGCACGGTCAAGGAGGGCGGCGCCTACGTGAACAACGTCAAGGTCGCCGGCGAGGATGCCGTCCCCGCCAAGGAGGACCTGCTGCACGGCCGCTGGCTGGTGCTGCGCCGGGGCAAGAAGAACCTGGCCGCGGTCGAGGTCACGGGCGGCTGAGAGCGCAACGGCGAAGGGGGCGGTCTCCGTTTTCGGAGGCCGCCCCCTTCGCCGTGCCGCCCCGTCATGCCCTGCTCTTGTCTCCTCTGGCCGCCGTCCAGGCCCGGTCGCCCAGACCGACGAGGATGATCGCCATCACCAGCTGGAAGACGTGCCGCCACCAGTCGATTCCCGATGTGGCGTCGACACCGGCCGCCCGGGCGATGGCGTTGCCGGCGATGCCGCCGATCATGCCCAGGATGACGGTCAGCCACAGGGGAAGGTGTTGCTTGCCCGGAATGATCGCCTTCGCGATCAGACCGAGTACCAGTCCTACGATGATCGCCCACAACCAGCCCATCGCTGCCTCCTCGTGCGGCTCGACGTGAGCACTACGGCCAGTGTCGGCCCAGTGGCCGTACGCCGCATGCCGACGCGGACCGTACGCGGGACGGCGCAGGCCGTTCGCCCCGACGGCGCGCGACCCGGTCTCGTGGCAGGCGCAGCCGCGGCGTAACGTAAGAGCTGTCCTGGTCAGGTTCCCCGGCCGGCCGGGGACGGCCACGGGGCGGGTGAAAGTCCGATACGGGCGGATGGTGGAATGCGATGCGGAAGCAGCATGGCGGCGGCAACGTCCAGGTTTTCCGGATCACCGGCGCCCGGACAGGGCTGCAGGAGGACGTGCGCGGGCGGCAGCGCCGGTACGTGATCTCGATGACGGTCCGCACGATCTCCGTGATCCTCGCGGCCACCCTGTGGAACGTCGAACGGCACGTCGCCATCGTGGCGTTGGTGCTCGGGCTGGTGCTGCCGTACATCGCGGTGGTGATCGCCAACGCGGGGCGTGAGAATGCGCCGTCTCTGCCGTCGACGTTCGTGGTGTCGCAGTCGCGTCCGATGATCGGCCCGCCGGATGCGAGGGACGGCTCGGGGGAATCGGTTGCGGAAGATGCCGCGCCCGGGCCGGGGGCGGGTGCGCGGAGCGAATCGCACGAGCGATAGGCGCGCCCCGGCGCAATTCCGCGGACCTTGAGGGAGAGCGGGAAGGGAAGTCAGCTTCCCGCCAAGCTCAAGAAAAGCTCAGATCAATCATGTTGTTCCAGTGCCGGGGCCGGGGTTACCCGTGACATACTTCGTACGCGCTCCGCATCCCCCGTCGGAGCGACGGACCGACGCCGGGCAGCTCCCCCCGTGGCTGCTCGGCGTCGCCTTTTCAGTGAGACGAAAGCTGTGAGTGACGAGACGCCCATCTGTTCCGCGAAGGGCTGCCGTGTCGACGCCGTGTGGGTGCTGGCGTGGAACAACCCGAAGATCCACACGCCGGAGCGGCGCAAGACGTGGCTGGCCTGTGAGGAGCATCGCGAGCACTTGTCTCAGTTCCTCGGGGTGCGGGGATTCTTGAAGGACGTGGTGCTCTTCGAGGAGTGGGAAGCGAAGGACGCCTGACCCCGGCTGCGGGCCCTGCGGCTGTTCGCGCTCACGCGGCGGAGCCGCATATCGATACGGCCCCGCGCCCCCAGGTGTCTCTAGCCACCGATCGCGGACATGGGCCTGGTCGGCTGTACGAACGTCGGGTCGTCCAGGCCCGCTCCCGCCTTCTTGCCCCACATCGCCAGGCGCCAGATGCGGGCGATCTCCTCGTCCGGGGCGCCGGATCGCAGCGCGGCGCGCAGGTCTGTCTCCTCCTGGGCGAACAGGCAGGTGCGGACCTGTCCGTCGGCCGTGAGGCGGGTGCGGTCGCACGCCGAGCAGAAGGGGCGCGTGACGGAGGCGATGACGCCGACCACATGCGGGCCACCGTCGACGAGCCAGCGCTCCGCGGGGGCCGAGCCGCGCTTCTCCTCGCCCTCGGCGGTCAGCTCGAAGCGGGTGCGCAGGGAGGCCAGGATGTCGCCGGCGGTGATCATGCCGTCGCGCTTCCAGCCGTGCTGGGCGTCCAGGGGCATCTGCTCGATGAAGCGCAGTTCGTAGTC
Source organism: Streptomyces tibetensis (assembly GCF_007655005.1). GTDB lineage: Bacteria > Actinomycetota > Actinomycetes > Streptomycetales > Streptomycetaceae > Streptomyces > Streptomyces tibetensis. The sequence goes on along the minus strand of NZ_SZVW01000005.1, from coordinate 429,884 downwards.
GTGCTCCACGGCCCAGGCCAGCAGGTCGGGGGCCTCGTCGTCGTTGAGCCCCGGCATCAGGACCGAGTTGACCTTGACCGGGGTCAGGCCCGCGTCACGGGCGGCGTACAGGCCCTCGATGACGTCCTTGTGGCGGTCGCGGCGGGTGAGGGTCTTGAAGACGTCCGGGCGCAGCGTGTCGAGGGAGACATTGACCCGGTCCAGGCCCGCATCCTTCAGGGCCGCCGCCGTGCGCTTGAGGCCGATGCCGTTGGTCGTCAACGACATCTGGGGGCGGGGGTCCAGCGCGGCGACGCGCTCGACGATGCCGGCCAGGCCCGGGCGCAGCAAGGGCTCGCCTCCGGTGAAGCGGACCTCCTCGATCCCGAGGGACGTCACCGCGATGTCGATCAGGCGGACGATCTCGTCGTCGGTGAGCAGGTCCGGCTTGGCCAGCCACTGCAGGCCCTCCTCGGGCATGCAGTACGTACAGCGCAGGTTGCACCTGTCGGTCAGTGAGACCCTCAGGTCGGTGGCCACCCGGCCGTAGGTGTCGATGAGCACGTGGGCCCCCTCCCTCGTCGCGGATCATGCGTGCGGCTCTGCTTCTCCGACACCTGTGAGCCTACGTGACCCCACCGACAACGCCACAGGCCCGATCCCACGACGCACGGCGCGGCCGGGCCGCAGGGACCTGGAGGTTCCTACGACGCGGCCGCGCGGGAGGGGTCGTGCTCAGTGGGCTCCGGTGCCGGTCAGGGACCGGACCTCCAGCTCCGCGTACTTCTTGGCGTCGGGCTCCTCCTTGGACAGGACCGTGCCGAGCCAGCCCATGAGGAAGCCGAACGGGATGGAGATGATGCCCGGGTTCTTCAGCGGGAACCAGGCGAAGTCGACCTCGGGGAACATCGCCTTGGGGTCGCCGGAGACGACGGGCGAGAACAGCACCAGGCCGACGGCGACGATCAGACCGCCGTAGATCGACCACAGCGCGCCCTGGGTGGTGAAGCGCTTCCAGAACAGGCTGTAGAGGATCGTCGGCAGGTTGGCGGAGGCGGCGACCGCGAAGGCGAGGGCGACCAGGCCGGCCACGTTCAGGTCGCGGGCGAGGGCGCCGAGGCCGATGGAGACGACGCCGATGGCGACGGTCGCCCAGCGGGCCGCGCGGACCTCCTCGGCGCCGGACGCCTTCCCCTTGCGGATGACGTTGGCGTAGATGTCGTGCGCGAAGGACGACGACGAGGCGAGGGTGAGGCCCGCGACGACGGCCAGGATCGTCGCGAAGGCCACCGCCGAGATCGTGGCGAGCAGGATCGCGCCCCAGGTCGAGTCGACACCGCCCAGATGCAGGGCGAGCAGGGGTGCGGCCGTGTTTCCGGACGGGTTGGACGCGATGATCTCGTCCTGGGAGATCAGTGCGGCGGCGCCGAAGCCGAGGGCGATGGTCATCAGGTAGAAGCCGCCGATGATGCCGATGGCCCAGTTCACGGACTTACGGGCGGCCTTGGCGTCGGGCACCGTGTAGAAGCGGATCAGGATGTGCGGCAGGCCGGCGGTGCCGAGGACCAGGGCGATGCCCAGGGAGATGAAGTCCAGCTTGGAGGTGCCGGTCGCGCCGTACTGCAGGCCGGGCTCCAGGAAGGCGGCGCCCTTGCCGCTGTTCTCGGCGGCCTGGCCGAGCAGGTCGGAGATGTTGAAGTTGAACTTCAGCAGCACCAGGAAGGTGATCAGGATGGTGCCGCCGATGAGCAGCACGGCCTTGACCATCTGCACCCAGGTGGTGCCCTTCATGCCGCCGATCGAGACGTAGACGATCATCAGGAGACCGACCAGGGCCACGATGAGGATCTTGCCGGCGTCGGAGGTGATGCCGAGCAGCAGCGAGACGAGGACGCCCGCGCCGGCCATCTGGGCCAGCAGGTAGAAGATCGACACCACGATGGTGGAGGTGCCGGCGGCGGTGCGGACCGGGCGCTGGCGCATGCGGTACGCGAGGACGTCGCCCATGGTGTAGCGGCCGGAGTTCCGCAGCGGCTCGGCCACCAGGAGCAGGGCGACCAGCCAGGCGACCAGGAAGCCGATGGAGTAGAGGAAGCCGTCGTAGCCGAAGAGGGCGATGGCGCCCGCGATGCCGAGGAACGACGCGGCGGACATGTAGTCGCCGGAGACGGCGAGCCCGTTCTGGAAGGCGCTGAACTGGCGGCCGCCGGCGTAGAAGTCGGCGGCGTCCTTGGTCTGGCGGCCCGCCCAGATGGTGATGCCGAGGGTCGCGAGGACGAACAGTGCGAACAGGGTGATGATCAGCGGGCGGTGCTCGCTGGCCTCGTTCGCGGCGAGGAAGGTGTGCTGTACGGGGCTCATGCGCCGCTCTCCATCCGGGTCTTGATGGCCTCGGCCTTGGGGTCGAGCTTCGCGGCGGCGTGCCGCGAGTACCACCAGGCGATGAGGAACGTGGTGACGAACTGGGCGACGCCGAGGAGGAGGGCGACGTTGATGTTGCCGAACAGCTTGGTGCCCATGAAGCCGCCCGCGTAGTTCGAGAGCAGGACGTACAGCAGGTACCAGGCGATGAAGCCGATGGTCAGCGGGAAGGCGAAGGAGCGGTAGGAGCGGCGCAGTTCAACGAACTCCGCGCTCTCGTGCACCTCGGCGAACTCCTCGGGTGAGGGGAGCTTGTGTTGCTCTTTCGAGGGGGGCGGTGCGTCGGTGGCCACGAAGTCTCCTCGCAAGGACGGCAGCAGTTGTGAGCGTGGGCGGAGGCGCGTGTCCTCGCGCTCCCTGTTCAACGTCACGGCGGCGCGTGAGAACCGGTTCAAACGCCCGGCGTTGTTTCCGAAGTCGTTTCGACAAAGCGTTGCTGGCCAGCGAGAGGCCGGGATAGCTTCACCCTGCACCACGTCATGTACCTGCCCGGGCACCACCTGTGTCTCGGGCCGGTTTCGTTTCCGGAGGATGTGGAGACCCCATGTCTCACTTGCGTTCCAGACGCCGGCTCGTCTCGGGCCGGTTTCGTTTCCGGAGGATGTGGAGACCCCATGTCTCACTTGCGTTCCAGACGCCGGCTCGCTCTCGCCGTGCCCGTCGTGCTGTCCCTGACCGCCTCGCTCGGCTTCCTGCCCGCCGCCGCCTCGGCGGCCCCGCAGGCGGAGTCGGCCGTCCGGACGGCGGACGGGCCGAAGCTGGCGTACGTCGTCAACACCAAGGTGGACCGCCACACGATCGCCTCGGTGAAGAAGGCGATCGGGAAGGCCGACGGTTCGGTCGTGGCCGCCTACGAGCGGATCGGCGTGCTCGTCGTCCACTCCTCGAACCCCGACTTCGCCAAGACGATCCGCGAGGCCCGCGGGGTCCGGTCCGCCGGCGCGACGCGGACCACGCCGCTGGCCCCCGCGGGGACGAAGGAGGAGGGCGCGGTCGAGTACCTGACGGCCGCCCAGGCGAAGCGCACCGAGGCCGCCTCGGCGACGACGCCCGAGAGCGAGCCCCTCGAAGCGGACCAGTGGGACCTGCGCGCGATCGGCGCCGACCAGGCCGCGCGGATCAATCCGGGCAGCCGCAAGGTGACCGTCGCCGTGATCGACACCGGCGTGGACGACACCCACCCCGACATAGCCCCGAACTTCTCCGCCTCCCAGTCCGCCAACTGCGCCGGCGGCAAGCCCGACACCAGTGAGGGCGCCTGGCGGCCGTACACCGCCGAGGACTACCACGGCACGCACGTCGCGGGTGAGATAGCCGCCGCCCGCAACGGCGTCGGCGTCGCGGGCGTCGCTCCCGGCGTGAAGGTGTCCAGCATCAACGTGACCGACCGGGCGAACGGCCTCTTCTACCCGGAGAGCGTCGTGTGCGCGTTCGTGTTCGCCGCCGACCACGGCGTCGAGATCACGAACAACAGCTACTACGTCGACCCGTGGCTGTACAACTGCATGGACGACCCGGACCAGCGGGCCATCGTCGACGCGGTCAACCGGGCCCAGCTGTACGCCCAGAAGAAGGGCACGCTGAACGTCGCCGCGGCGGGCAACTCCAACCACGACCTGGACTCGGACGCGATCGTCGACGACTCCAGCCCCGACGACTCCACCCCGGTCGAGCGCACCATCGACCCGCACGAGTGCTTCGACGTGCCGAACCAGCTGCCGGGTGTCGTCACGGTGAGCTCGACGGGCGTCGACAACGTCAAGTCGTACTTCTCGACGTACGGCAAGGGCGTCGTCGACGTCGCCGCGCCGGGCGGCGACGGGCGCTACCAGATACCCGACACCCCCTCGAAGAACGGCCGCATCCTCTCCACCCTGCCGAACGGCACGTGGGGCTTCCTGCAGGGCACCTCGATGGCCTCGCCGCACGCCTCCGGCGTCGCCGCGCTGCTGAAGTCCACGTACCCCTGGGCGTCTCCGGCCCAGCTGCAGGCGCTGCTGAAGGCGCAGGCCGACAAGACCGCCTGCCCCGCCTCCTACGACCAGGACGGCGACGGAACGCAGGACGCGGTCTGCAAGGGCGGCAAGCGCGTCAACGGCTTCTACGGCCACGGCATCGTCAACGCGCTGCGCGCGGTCGAGTGACCCGGCCCGCCATCGAGACCTTCGCAAGATCAGCTCGTACTGTGAACGAACTGGAGACAGCATGACTGCGCCGTACGCGCGCTACCGTCGCGCGGTCGCGATACCGGCCGGGATGGCCGTGGCCACGGCCCTCGCGTTCCTGCCGAACACCGTGGCCACGGCCGCCGAGGACGTCCCGGCACCCACCGCGGCCGAGGCCGCGTCGTTCAGCTACGTCGTCAACGTCAAGCCGGGGCACGGCACTTCGGCGCATGTGAAGAAGGCCGTCGCCAAGGCGGGCGGCACGATCGTGACGTCGTACGACCAGATCGGCGTCCTCGTCGTCCACTCCTCGAACGCCGACTTCGCCAAGACGATCCGCACGGTGCGCGGCGTGCAGTCGGCGGGGGCCACCCGTACCGCGCCGCTGCCCTCGGCGTCGACGGGTGACCTGGGCGCGCCGAAGGTGCTGAGCGCGGCCGAGGTCGCCGCGGCCGACGCGCCCGCCGGGCAGGACCCGTTGCAGCCCCAGCAGTGGGACCTGGCCGCCATCAAGGCGGACAAGGCGCACGAGAAGACGCTGGGCAGCAAGAAGGTCACGGTCGCCGTGATCGACACCGGTGTGGACGACACCCACCCCGACATCGCGCCCAACTTCGACCGCAAGGCGTCGGTCAACTGCGTGTCGGGCAAGCCGGACACGGCCGACGGGGCCTGGCGGCCGGGCGCCGCGGAGAGCCCGCACGGCACCCACGTCGCCGGTGAGATCGCCGCCGCGAAGAACGGTGTCGGCATGACCGGTGTCGCGCCCGGCGTGAAGGTCTCCGGCATCAAGGTGTCCAACCCGGACGGCTTCTTCTACACGGAGGCCGTGGTCTGCGGCTTCGTGTGGGCGGCCGAGCACGGGGTCGACGTGACGAACAACAGCTATTACACGGACCCCTGGTACTTCAACTGCGACAACGACCCGGACCAGAGGGCGCTGGTGGACGCCGTCACCCGGGCCTCGCGGTACGCGGAGAAGAAGGGCGCGGTCAACGTCGCCGCGGGCGGCAACGAGAACTACGACCTCGCCTCCGACGAGATCACCGACCCGTCGTCCCCCAACGACAGCACGCCGGGCGACCGGGTCGTCGACCCCTCGAAGTGCCTCGACATCCCGACCCAGCTGCCGGGTGTCGTCACGGTCGCCTCGACGGGCGCCAAGGGCATCAAGTCGTCCTTCTCCAACTACGGCCTGGGCACCATCGACATAGCCGCCCCGGGCGGTGACTCGACCGCCTACCAGAGGCCCGAGGCGCCGGCCACGAGCGGTCTGATCCTGGGTACGCTGCCGGGCGGCAAGTGGGGCTACATGGCCGGTACGTCGATGGCGTCCCCGCATGTCGCGGGCGTCGCCGCGCTCATCAGGTCGACGCACCCGCACGCCTCTCCGGCCTTGGTGAAGGCCCTGCTGTACGCGGAGGCCGACGCCACGGCGTGCACGGACCCGTACGACATCGACGCCGACGGCAAGATCGACGCGGTGTGCGAGGGCTCGAAGAACCGGAACGGTTTCTACGGCTGGGGCATCGCGGACGCGCTGGACGCGGTCACCAAGTAGAGCTCGTGTGAAGGTGATCGGGCCGGGCGGGAGCACCCGTCCGGCCCGCTCCGCGTCTGCGGCAGGATTCCTCGTCATGGACGTGTACGTGAATCCGGCGACCTGGACGGCCCGACCCGTGCGGCCGCAGTGGCAGTTGGCCCTGCGGTTCGCCGGCAGTGTGGTGTGGTTCCCGGTGGTGTGTGTGCTGTGGGCGGCGGTGCTGGCCGTGTTCCTCGTCGTCGGCATGTTCGCGGAGGTCGTCACGGTGTTCAGCAACACCCTCGAACGCGGCTACCTCAAGGCCATGGGCTGGACCCTCGACCGCATCGGGAGCACGGCCTCCTGGTGCGTGTCCTGGCCCGAGCTGCGTCACGAGGGCGACGCCGCGTACTACAAGGCGCGGGTGGACAAGGCCGTGGCGAAGTGGACCGCCCGGGCCTCGGCGCCGGTCGTGCCGAAGAAGCCGAAGCCTCCCGTGGAGTGTGCGATACCGCTGCGGAAGTACCGGGGGGTCGGCGGTTGGTACGTCGCCGAGGTCGCCCTCGCCCAGGGGTGGGAGCTGCGGCCCACGGACGAGCGCAAGGAGGTGCGGCTGTGGTGGTCGGCCGCACCGAAGGTTGCTTGAGGCCTCTGTGCCGACTTGCCCGGCCGTGTGAAGGTTGGTGAAGATCCTGGGGTGACCCTGACACAACCCCCGCCCGGGCCGGCCGATCGGCACGGGTCCGTGCGGCGCGCCGGTGCGGGCCGGGCCGTCGCCGTCCTGGTGCTGGTGGCGCTGGCCGCGCTGATCCCGCTGCTCGGCCCGTCCGCCGCGCTGCACGGCACCGGGGAGGCCGAAGCGCCCGGCGCCGGCGGCATAGCCCTGCTCCGCACGGTGCTGTTCGGGGCGCTGTGCATACCCGTCGGTGAACTGTTCGTGAACCGGCTGGCGCGCTCGCTGCCCGGCCGGGGCGGCGCTCCCCCGGTTCTGCCCCGCAGTCGGTCCCCGCTCGCGGCCGGCGCCGGTTTCCTGGCCGCCCTCGGGCTCGCCGCGGTCGTGGCCACCGGCAATCTCGTGCCGGGCGAGGGGGCCGACATCGATGTCGGGGGGCTTTACGCCTCCCGGGACGGCAAGCTCGCCCTGCTGGAGGTCAACGCGTTCCTGGTGGCGGGACTGTGCGCCGCGTCGCGCCGGCCCGCCTCGCAGGCCTGGCCGCTGGCCGCCGTGGTCGTCGCCGAGGCGCTGCGCGCACACCCCACGACCGAGCACACCCCGCTGACCGGCTCCGCGCTGACGCTCGTTCACCTGTCCTGCGCGGCGCTGTGGGCGGGCGGCCTGGTGCACGCGCTGCGCGTCCTGCGGCTGTGGCGCGGCCGGCCCGACGCGGCGGCCGGCGCGGCACTGCTGGGTCTCTACGCGCGCGTGGCGGCCGTCCTGCTCGCCGCCGTCACCGCGACGGGTGTGTGCAGTTCACTGCGCCGGATGCCGCCGGAGACGATCCTCGAGCAGCTGACCGGGACGGCGTACGGGCGCGCGCTGCTCGCCAAGGTGCTGCTCGTGGCGGTCGTCGCCGCCCTCGCGGTGTGGGCCCGGCGACGGCTGCGCCGGTCCGCCGACCCGCTGACCGCGTGTGAGCCGGCCCGGGCGGAGGTCGTCGCCCTGGGCCTGGCGGTCGCGGTGTCCGGGGTGCTGACGGCGGTCCCGGTGCCCATCCGCTGGTGACAGAGGCGTGTCCGGGGAACCGGCCCGGCCGGAGCCGGAGCGGTTCTCCTTCCTGGACGACGAGGACCGCGAACAGTTCCTCGTCGGAGTCGACATCTTCCTCGCCGGTATCGCAGCCCTGCGCTAGCGGATCTCACCGGTATCGCAGCCCTGCGCCAGCGGATCTCAGACGGCGCGCATCTCGCCGTACGTGGCTGCCGGTGCCCTGCGTGCGTCGAGCGCCCCGAGCGTGCCGACCGTCAGCAGGCTCTGCGCGGCGACGTAGGTGAGCATGATCCAGAAGTCCGGTGCGGGCAGTTGCGGCCACTTGGCCACACCGGTCGCGATGAGCGTGTCGGACAGCAGGAACAGCGCCCCGCCGAGCCCTGCGAGGAGACCGAGCCGGACGGCGGACCGGTACGCCATGGCGGTGAGCAGGAGGCTGTAGCCGGCGACCGGCACGCGCAGGCCCGCGGGCAGGTCCGGCCGGAGCAGCGCCACTGTCGTCACGAGGGCGGCGGCGTAGCCCAGGGCCAGGACGCCCGCACGCGCGCGTGAGACGGCGTTCCGGCTGCCGTACGTCGTGAAGAGCACGAGGTAGCAGACGTGGCCCGCCGCGAAGGACGCCATGCCCGCGAGGAAGGCCGGCTCGGCGTCCGACAGCAGCAGGACATCACCGCCCCAGCCGAACAGCAGGGCGGCCAGGAGCGGTCGGGGCGCCTTGCGCAGGGCGGCCCACAGGGCCAGGAGCGGCATCAGCAGGGGCTTGGCGACGGTGTGCCCGGCGTCGGCACCGGTCGCGAGGCAGACCAGGTCGACGGCGACGGCGAGGCCGAAGGCGGCCGGGAGGAGACGCGAGGGGGTCACGCCGATGTGCCCTTCCCGGCCGGGGCGGTCCCGGCACCGGGGGTGACATCGGCGACCGGCGCCCTCCCGGAAACCGACGTGCTCTCAGGTCCCGGCGTGGTCGCGGCGGCCAGGGACGAAGCCGGCGTGGGGGCCGGGGACGAAGCCGGTGCGGCGGCCGGGGACGAAGCCGGCGTGGGGGCCGCCGGTCCCGGTCCCCAGCCCGGTCCGCGGAAGACGCGTCCCGCGCGCTCGCGCCAACTGCGTGCCGCTCGCAGGTCCTTGGCGATGGCCACGTACTCGTGCGTGGCGACCTTGACCAGGTTGTACGTGGTGATGTTCTTGGTCAGTCCGTAACGGGGCCGCTCGGTCTCCGCGACGAACGACCCGAACAGCCGGTCCCAGACGATGAGGATGCCGCCGAAGTTGCGGTCCAGATAGCCACCCTGGGAGGCGTGGTGGACGCGGTGGTGGGAGGGGGTGTTGAAGACGAACTCGAACCAGCGGGGCATCTTGTCGATGCGCTCGGTGTGGATCCAGAACTGGTAGACGAGGTTCGCCGAGGAGCAGAACGCGAGCGCGGCGGGGTGCACGCCGAGGACGATGAGGGGGACGTAGAACGGCCACACGGTCAGGGACGTCCAGGGCTGGCGCAGCGCGGTGGTGAGGTTGAACTTCCGGCTGGAGTGGTGGACGACGTGGCAGGCCCACAGGATGCGGATGACGTGGTGGCCGCGGTGGGACCAGTAGTAGAAGAAGTCCTGCCCGAGCAGCATCAGCGGGACGGTCCACCAGAGCACGGGCACGCGCAGCGGCGTGAGTTCGTAGAGGGCCGTGTAGATCGCCAGAATCGGGATCTTCCATACGAAGTCGAAGGCGAGGCTGCCGAGCCCCATGCCCACACTCGTGGCGGCGTCCTTCGCCTCGTAGCCCTCCGCGTCCTCGTCGGGATGGAGGCGGTAACTCACCATTTCGACCACGGTGAGCAGCACAAAGGCGGGGACGGACCACAGCACGACATCGGGCAGGTTCGGCATGCAAGCACCGTAGGACCGGAGTACCGCCCCGGCCAGACGTTGTTACCCACAAGTATTACCGACGGTACGCGCTTGCTTCTTGGTGATCTCCGCCAATCCGGTACGGGGCCGATTCAGACATCGGGCGAGGAGGCGCCCGGCTGATCGACTGAGGACCGATCAGACGTACACCCCTCGAACGGACAGACCGGACAACACGCCTGAGGGGGTGTCGGAAGAGCCTGGCCGGCACACCTGACGGACGGCGGTGTCAGTCGCGGCCCGTATCCTCAGTGACCATGCTGGAAGACCTGACGACCGCAGTGTTCTCGGCCACGCCGTGGCCGGCCGCGTATCCCAAGGGGTACGCGGTCGTTGACGTGGAGACCACGGGCCTGGCCCGGGACGACCGCATCATCTCCGCGGCGGTCTACCGGCTGGACGAGCGCGGCGAGGTCGAGGACCACTGGTACACGACGGTCAATCCCGAGCGCGACCCGGGCCCCGTGTGGATCCACGGACTGACGAGCGAGGCGCTCGAAGGGGCGCCCCTCTTCCCGGACATCGCCGAGGAGTTCACGGCCCGGCTGGCGGGGCGGGTGCTGGTCGCCCACAACGCCGTCTTCGACTGGCAGATGATCGCCCGGGAGTACGCGCGCGCCGAGCGCGAGGCGCCGGTGCGGCAGCGGCTGTGCACCATCGCGCTCTCCAAGGAACTCGGGCTGCCGTTGCCCAACCACAAGCTGGAGTCCCTCGCGGCGCACTTCGGCGTCGTCCAGCAGCGGGCGCACCACGCCCTGGACGACGCGCGTGTGCTGGCGGAGGCGTTCCGGCCGAGCCTGCGGGCGGCGGCGGCGAACAACGTACGGCTGCCGCTGCACGAGTGCCGGCCGCTGACCGAGTGGGCGGACCGTCCCGCCGCACCCCGCATCGGGCAGCAGGCCGGCCCCGGAGGCTACGGCGGTTACCGGCCGAACAGTTGGCGCCCGTCCCGCAAGCGCCCCGCCTGCCCCTACCCCAACCCCGGGCGCTACGAGGCGGGCGGGCGGCTCAAGCAGGGCATGCGGGTCGCCTTCTCCGGTGACACCTCCACCGAGCGGGACCTGCTGGAGGACCGCGCGACCGAGGCCGGGCTGCACGTGGCCACGAGCCTGTCCCGCCTGACCAGCCTGCTCGTCACGAACGACCCGGACTCGGGCACCTCCAAGGTCGTCAAGGCCCGGCAGTTCGGCACGCCGGTCGTGGACGAGGCGGCCTTCGGGCAACTCCTCGCGGATGTGGAGCCGGCGCCGGAAGGGTGAGCCGTGTCGCGGGGGTGGCCCACGCCGGCAAGGTGAGCCTTGTCGCGGGGGTGGCCCACGCCACAGAGGTGAACGCCGCAGAGGTGACCCACGCCGCAGGGGTGACCGTACGGACGGGTGATTGCCGGGCGACTCGCCCGCCGCCCGCTCGCTCGCACGGGGACGACGGCTCACCCTGTGGCGCATGGCGACCTGTGAGGTATGTGGCAATCAGTACGGAATGACCTTCGAGGTGCACGCGCAGGGCGCGGTGCACGTCTTCGACTGCTTCTCCTGCGCGATCCACCGCATGGCCCCGATCTGCGAGCACTGCCGGGTGCAGATCATCGGCCAGGGCGTCGAGGTCGAGGGCCACTGGTACTGCGGCGCCCATTGCGCCCGAGCGGAGGGAAAGGCAGGAATTGTCGACAAGGTCTGAACCGGTACCCGACCGAATGCACCCCACGACCGAGTTGTACGGTCGTGGGGTGTACCGCTTCCTGATGTCCCGGCAGTGGGTGATCCTCACGCTGATCGCCCTGCTTCTCATCCCCACGATGATCAGGCTGGGCATCTGGCAGATGCATCGCTACGAGGAGCGCACCGCCCGGAACCAGCTGGTCACCGATGCGCTGTCGGCCGATCCGGTGCCCGTGGAGAAACTGACCGCGCCCGGGCACACCGTGACCAGCGCCGAGCGCTACCGCACGGTGACGGCGAAGGGCCGCTTCGACACGGAGGGCGAGGTCGTCGTCCGGCGCCGCACCAACTCCGACGACGAGGTCGGCTACCACGTGCTCACCCCGTTCGTCCTCGACGACGGCAAGGTGCTGCTGGTCAACCGGGGCTGGATCCCCTCCGACGGTCCGAGCCAGACGACGTTCCCGAAGGTTCCCGCGCCGCCGGGCGGCGAGGTCACCGTCGAGGGGCGGCTGATGCCCGACGAGACGACCGCGGCGAGCGGCATCAAGAACCTCCAGGGCCTTCCCGACCGGCAGATCATGCTGATCAACAGCGAACAGCAGGCCCGGCGCCTGGACGCCCGCGTGCTCGGCGGCTACATCGCCCAGACCGCCCCCGAACCCAAGGGCGACGTCCCCGAGCTGCTGGGCAACCCCGGCAAGGAGGACGCGGCGCTGAACTACGCGTACGCCGTCCAGTGGTGGCTGTTCTCCGCGGCCGTCCCGGTCGGCTGGGTGGTCCTGGCCCGCCGCGAAGCCCGTGAGCGGGCCCAGCAGGCGGCCGAGGAATCCGACACGGCCGAGTCCGAGCCGGCAGCGGTGTAGACACCGCCACCGATCACCGCGAGGCGGGGCCCGACGCCCCGCGCGCCGCCACGGACCACGGCCGCGTGGCCATCGGCCGCCCCGCCCCGGCCCGGCGGCGCCTGCCGGCCAGGACACGTCACTCCCCCGGCCCCCGCCCTGATTGCCGCGCCGACTTGCCGGGAACCCGCACTGGGTGCCCAGCATCGAGGACTACGCGCTCATCGGCGACGAACAGACCGCGGCCCTGGTCGGTACGGACGGATCCGTCGACTGGTTGTGCCTGCCCCGCTTCGACTCGGCCGCCTGCTTCGCCAGAATGCTCGGCGACGAGGACAACGGCTACTGGCGCATCGCCCCCGTGGGGGCGGACCGCTGCACCCGGCGCGCCTACCGCCGCGACACCCTCGTCCTGGACACCGAGTGGGAGACGGAGCAGGGATCCGTCCGGGTCACCGACCTGATGCCCCAACGCGACCGCGCACCCGACCTGGTGCGCGTCGTCGAGGGCCTCGACGGCGAGGTGACGCTGCACAGCGCCCTCAAGCTGCGCTTCGACTACGGCTCGATCGTCCCCTGGGTGCGCAAGGCCGACGGCCACCGCGTCGCGGTGGCGGGACCCGACTCGACCTGGCTGCGCAGCGAGCCGGAGGTGACCAGCTGGGGCGAGGACTTCGGCACGCACGCCGAGTTCACCGTCAAGCAGGGGGAAAAGGTCGCCTTCGTCCTGACCTGGCACCCCTCCCACGAGGAGCGCCCGCCGCTCGTCGACCCGTACGACGCACTGCGCCACAGCGTGGAGGACTGGCGCGCCTGGGCGTCGCGCTGCCGCTACGACGGCCCGTACCGGGATGCCGTCGTCCGCTCCCTGATCACCCTCAAGGCGCTCACCTACGCCCCCACGGGCGGCATCGTCGCCGCCCCCACCACCTCGCTGCCCGAGGAACCGGGCGGGGTGCGCAACTGGGACTACCGCTACTGCTGGCTGCGCGACTCCACCCTCACCCTGAACGCGCTGCTCGCCGCGGGCTACCAGGAGGAGGCGGAGGCCTGGCGGAACTGGCTGCTGCGCGCGGTCGCGGGCGACCCGGCGGACCTGCAGATCATGTACGGCCTGGCGGGTGAACGCCGGCTGCCCGAGTTCGAGCTGCCGTGGCTGTCCGGCTTCGCCGAGTCCGCGCCGGTACGCGTCGGCAACGACGCCGTGACCCAGCTCCAGCTGGACGTCTACGGCGAGGTCATGGACTCCCTGTCGCTCGCCCGCGAGTCGGGCCTGTCCCCGCAGCCGGACGTGTGGGCGCTGCAGACGGCCCTGCTGGACTTCCTGCGCACCCACTGGCAGCAGCCGGACGAGGGGCTGTGGGAGGTGCGCGGCGGCCGGCGCCAGTTCGTGCACTCGAAGGTGATGGTGTGGGTGGCGGCCGACCGTGCCGTAGGCACCCTGGAGCGCCATCCGGAGCTGGACGGCGATCTGGACGGCTGGCGGGCGCTGCGCGACGAGGTGCACGAGGAGGTGTGCGAGAAGGGCTACGACGCGGAACGCAACACCTTCACGCAGTCCTACGGCTCACGCGAACTGGACGCCGCGCTGCTGCTCATCCCGCGCGTCGGGTTCCTGCCGCCGGACGATCCGCGGGTGATCGGCACGATCGACGCGGTCCGCGAGGAGCTCGCCCACAACGGCTTCCTGCGCCGCTACAGCACGGACGACGCCGGCGTCGACGGGCTGCCCGGCGGCGAGGGCGCCTTCCTGGTGTGCTCGTTCTGGCTCGCGGACGCCCTGCACATGACGGGCCGCACGAAGGAGGCCCGGGAGCTGTTCGAGCGGCTGGCGGGGCTCGCCAACGACGTCGGGCTGCTGTCCGAGGAGTTCGACCCGGTGACCGGTCGGCATCTCGGCAACTTCCCGCAGGCGTTCAGCCACATCGGGCTGGTGAACACCGCCCTCGCCCTGTTCGGTGAGGACGGGGCAGGATAGGGACCATGGATCTTGGACTGAAGGACCGGGTGTACGTCGTCACCGGGGCCACGCGAGGCCTCGGCAACGCCACCGCGCGTGAGCTCGTCGCGGACGGGGCGAAGGTGATCGTCTCGGGGCGCGACGAGAAGAGTGTCGCCGAGGCGGCCGCCGAGCTGGGACCGAACGCGGTCGGGGTGGCCGTCGACAACGCCGACCCGGAGGCGGCGGCCCGGCTGATCGCGGCCGCGCGGGAGAACTTCGGCCGTTTCAACGGTGTCCTCGTCAGCGTGGGCGGCCCGCCGGCCGGGTTCGTCGCGGACAACACGGACGAGCAGTGGCAGACGGCGTTCGAGTCGGTGTTCCTCGGTGCGGTGCGGCTGGCCCGGGCCGCGGCCGCCGAGATGGAGGCCGGGGGCGTCATCGGCTTCGTGCTGTCCGGGTCCGTGTACGAGCCGATCCCGGGGCTGACCATCTCGAACGGGCTGCGGCCGGGGCTCGCGGGATTCGCCAAGTCGCTCTCCGACGAGCTGGGGCCACGGGGCATCCGGGTGGTCGGTGTCCTACCCGGGCGGATCGACACCGACCGGGTACGGCAGCTGGACGCGCTGTCGGCGGATCCCGAGGCGACCCGTGCCGCGTCGGAGTCGCGGATTCCACTGCGCCGGTACGGGGCGCCCGAAGAGTTCGGGCGGGTGGCGGCGTTCTTGTTGTCGCCGGCCGCCTCTTACCTGACCGGTGTGATGGTGCCCGTCGACGGGGGAGCGCGCCACGGGTTCTGACCGGTGCCGTCCGCGGGTCGTGGGGGTGGTCGCGCCCACGCGGTGGAGCCGCACATCACTCCAGCCCCGCACCCCTTGGGGCGCACCCCTGGAGTGCGTCGTCAACTCACTCTCTGCGCGCCGTGCTTGACGCCCCGCAGGCGTACCTCTGCCGGAAGTGACTCAAGACCCGCCGATGTCCTCGCATGGGCCAAGGCGCCGGTCGTGAAGTCGGTCAAGGCCGTCCCCGGGTCCACGTGCGGCTCCAGTGCGAGGCGTACGTGGGCCTCGGGGGTGCTGCGGCCGCCCTTCAGTCGGGCGTGGGCCGCGTCCACCCCGTCGACGTGGGCCGACTCCTGGGTGAGGACGTTCTCCAGGGCCCTGCCCCGCACCAGCGCGCCGTCACCGTCGCCGGTGTCGACGAGGACCTCGGCGAGGCGGCGCCGGCGCAGGACCGCGACGAGCCACCACAGGGCGAGCAGCAGCGATACGGCGAGGGCGGCGATGACGACCGGCCACCACCAGCCCTCGTCACGCCAGCGGGTGCGCTCGGCGTTGCTCAGCAGCACGTCGTGCTCACTGTCGTGGATCCACCACGAGGGCACCGGGGCGCCCAGGCCGACGGCGAGGACGGAGCCGCCCAGCACCAGCAGAATGAGGCCCATCAGGCCGAGGAACACGCGGTTGACGGTCCTGAGCACCGTCGCTCACCCCTTCCGGCCGGGCCGCCGGACGCGCACCGACAGCGAGGGCGGCCGGGACAGCCCCAGTCCGCGGACCGCGTCGGCGAGCACGGCGTCCAGATCGGTCCTTACGTCGTCCACTTCCCGGAAGTGCGCCATCGCGCGCACGTCGGCCCGCCTCCGGCGGACCCGTACCCGGGCCGACTGCACGCCGGCCACCTCCATGGCCCGGTCCCGCAGCGCGATGGCGGCGGCGTCCCGGTGCAGTCCGGCACGGACCTCGGTGTGGGCGCGCCGCATCGGGAGCACGGACCGCAGGCCGGGTGTGGCGGCCAGAGTCAGCAGCCACAGGCCGAGGACGGCGGCGACCCCGGCGCCGACGAGCACCCACGTGTCGTCGAGGGGCCGTTCGGCGAGCTGCCGGGCCAGTTCCCGCCGCCAGTACATGCCGGGCCGGCCGGCGCGCACGGAGACGATGTCGTAGAGGAACAGCCCGGTCAGGCCCAGGAGCAGCAGGGCGACGATGCCCGCGGGGACGCGGCGCGCCGACCAGAAGCGGCCCTCGCGGCCGCCGCCCTCCCCGGGTTCGGCCGGTGGCTCGTGGGCGTCCGACGCATCGGACCGGTCGGGCCCGTCGCCGTTGCGCCTCTCCTGCTCGTCGAGGACCGGCAGGCGCTGCGTGCTGCCCTCGGGTGGTTGTTCCTGGTCGTGGGGTTCGCTCATCGCATCCTCCCCTGTGCCGCGCCGGGTCCCGCGACCAGGTGCAGCTGCTCCACCTGGACGACGACATCCGGCACCTGCATGCCCACCAGGGCCTCCACCCGCTCGACCACGTGGCGACGCACGGTGCGGCAGCGGGCGCCGATGTCGCAGGGGTAGTCGAGTTCGAGGTGGACCCGGACGTGGGCGACGTCGCGGTGGACGACGACGGACGCGGAGGGCCGTCCGGCGTCGGGCGGCAGCGTGCCGACCGCCTCGCGGGCCGCCTGCGAGGCGATCTTCGCGACGACCCGGTCAGCGATCCGCGTCCCGCCGCGCTCGCCCGGCAGGACGACGCTCAGGGGTCTGTCGAGCTCACCGGCCCCCGTACCCACGGGCGTCACCGCCGCCGTTCACGGACACGGAAGAAGTCGCCGAAGTCCATGTCCCCGTCCAGGAACCGGCCGACGACGAAGCCGACGGCGCCCAGCGCCGCCACCAGCACGAAGGCACCGAATCCGCCGAAATATCCGGCGAACGCCAGCGCCATGCCGGCGATCATGCCGACCACGGCCATGCTCATGCGCTCCTCAGCTCCTCAGCCGCTTGTGTTGTCCGATGGCCCGTGCCTCACTGGATCCGGCGCTCCGGTTCCTCTTCCTCCTCGTCCGGCAGCTTCACGTCGCTCACCGCGATGTTGACCTCGACGACCTCGAGACCGGTCATCCGCTCCACGGCGTTGATGACGTTCTCCCGTACGCCCCGGGCCACATCGGCGATCGACACGCCGTACTCCACGACGATCTCCAGGTCGAGGGCGGCCTGCACCTCACCGACCTCGGCCTTCACTCCGCGCGTCACCGACTTGGCGCCGCCGGGCACCCGGTCGCGCACGGCGCCGAAGGTCCGGGACATACCGCTGCCCATGGCGTGCACGCCGTCGACGTCGCGTGCGGCGAGCCCGGCGATCTTCTCCACGACGCCGTCCGCGATGGTCGTCCGGCCCCGGGAGCCCGGGTCTCCTCCCTCGCGCTTGACCAGCGGGCTCCTGCGCGCCGCCGGCGTATCGGACTCCCCGCCCCGGGTCTCGGTCGTGTCAGTCATCGCCGTACGTCCTTTCGGTCGTCGTCCTTGGACCACCGTAAGCACGGTTGCGTGGGAGCGCGCCTCTGATGCGGCAGGCTGGTGGAATGACGGCCGACCGATGGGCGCAGGCAGTGAGACATCAGCTGGGAATCGGCAGGCTTCTGCCGTTGGGTGACGCGCGGGACGGCGCGTGGATCGCGGAGCGGGCAGCGGAGGCGGTGCTGCGGAGTGCGGCGTGGGACGCGCCAGGGGTGCGCCTCGACGCGCTCCGGGTCGCGGTCGCCGACGCGGCGGACACCGCCGAGCCGGCCGTACCGGCTCCGCCGAGTGCGCTGCCGCCCGGGCCGCTACGGGTGACGGCGGAGTTCGCCGCGACGGCCTCGCAGCCGCTGCCGGCGACGGCGACCCTGCTGCGGCACACGCTGGCGGCCGCGGCGAACGGGCGGCTCGGCCTGACGGTGACGGAGGTGGACCTGCGGGTGACGGGGCTGCTGGAGGAGGACGCCGAGGGGCCCGCGGAACGCGCGGCCGCGGGCCTTCCCGAGCCGCCGGGTGCCGCGCGGGCCGAGGGCTCCGACGAGACCCGGGTGGCCGCCGCCGCGCTCGGCGTCCCGGGTGTCCTCCATCTGACCGGCACGCTGGGCCACCCCGTGCACATCGAGCTGCTGTTCCCCGAGGGCGCGGCGCTGCCCCACCGCCATGTCCGGCTGGAGGTGGCGGTGAGCTCGGACCGGCGGGCCAGGGACGTGGCCCGCGAGGTCCGCACGGCGGTCAGGCGGACGCTGCCGGATCACCCGACGGTGGCGGTCGTGGTGAGCGCGATCGGCTGACCGTGCTCCCCCGCCGGCCGTGCCACGCGGCCCGGTGGCGGCGGCCTGCCCGCGCGCAGGCCGCCGGTGGACGGGACACCTGCGGCGGACGGCCAGGGCCGATCGCTCACCCGGCGAGGCCCGGGCCCCCGGCGCGGCTCAGTCCTCGACGCCCGCGAGGTCCCGCAGCCTGCGGGCCTGGGACTGGCGCTCGGCGGCGCGCTGCTCCTCGTACGTGCGGTCCTGGGCGCCCCGCAGCAGGGCCTTGGTCTCGATGACCGCGTCGCGGGGGGCGGCGAGCACGGCCGAGACGAGGTCGCGGACCGTGTCGTCCAGCTGGCCGGTGGGCACGGCGAGGTTGGCCAGGCCGGTGTTCACGGCCTCCTCGGCCGTGACGAAGCGCCCGGTCACGCAGATCTCCAGCGCGCGGGCGTATCCGACGAGTCCCACCAGCGGGTGCGTGCCCGTCAGGTCGGGCACGAGTCCGAGGCTGGTCTCACGCATGGCGAACTGCACGTCGTCGGCGACGACGCGCAGATCGCAGGCGAGGGCGAGCTGGAAGCCCGCCCCGATGGCATGCCCCTGGACAGCGGCGACGGAGACGATGTCGCTGCGCCGCCACCAGGTGAACGCCTCCTGGTATTCGGCGATGGTCGCGTCCAGCTCGGCGTCGGCGCCGCGCGCGAGGTCGATGAACGACGGTTCGCCGTCGAAGCCCTCGGGCGTGAACGCCTGCCGGTCGAGCCCGGCCGAGAAGGACTTGCCCTCGGCCCGCAGCACCACAACGCGGACGGAGCCCGGCAGCCGCCGCCCGGCCTCGGTCAGCGCACGCCACAGAGCGGGGCTCTGCGCGTTGCGCTTGTCCGGGTTGGTCAGCGTCACCGTGGCGATCGCGTCGTCGACGGTGAGCCGTACGCCGTCCTTGTCGAGTACGGGAACGAGGTCCTTGTCGGGCGAAGCCATGGGACGCCTCCGATGTGTGCGGTCTTACGAGCCCGTACGACGGCTGCGCCGTCGAGGCAGGCCACGCTTAAGTGACTGCACAGTAACCACCCGGCCGATCAGTCGACCGACCGGGTGGCCACCATCGGAGCCGTGGGGCCACCCGGGGTCAGGCCGTGGCCTTTTTGCCCCGGGTCGCCCCGCCACGCCCTCGCAGCGTGACGCCCGACTCACTGAGCATGCGGTGCACAAAGCCATACGAGCGGCCGGTCTCCTCGGCCAACGCCCGGATGCTCGCACCGGCGTCGTACTTCTTCTTCAGGTCTGCCGCGAGCTTGTCGCGCGCGGCGCCGGTCACCCGGCTGCCCTTCTTCAGAGTCTCGGCCACCCGTGCCTCCTCATGGGAAGTGCGCTCTGGTCTCCTCATGATCACCCCTCCGGGCCTTCCTGGCCACCCATTCGGCAAGGTCCGTGAGACAAGGTTGTGACGACGGGAGCACATCCCCACATCCGGAATGCAGAATTCCGAAGAGTGGTGTCCGTACGGCCGAACAGATGGTGGAGGAAAATGCCAGGTCAGAAAGGCCGCGCGGCCGAGCCCGGAAGAATCGGGGGCTCGGCCGCGAAATCGATGTAGGACACACCTC
This sequence comes from Streptomyces tibetensis, assembly GCF_007655005.1. Lineage (GTDB taxonomy): Bacteria > Actinomycetota > Actinomycetes > Streptomycetales > Streptomycetaceae > Streptomyces > Streptomyces tibetensis. The sequence continues at coordinate 410,104 of NZ_SZVW01000005.1, read as the reverse complement.
GGTACGAGGAGATCTCACACAGATGATGGATCACCGCTGGGCCGAATGATCCATACGCCGTTGATCACACATTCGATCAAGCGCCGGTGTGGCTCAGGCCAGGGCGACGAGATCCGCGTAGTCGGCGCCCCACAGGTCCTCGACGCCGTCCGGCAGCAGGATGATCCGCTCCGGCTGGAGCGCCTCGACCGCGCCCTCGTCGTGCGTGACGAGGACGACCGCGCCCTTGTAGGTGCGCAGCGCGCCGAGGATCTCCTCGCGGCTGGCGGGGTCGAGGTTGTTGGTCGGCTCGTCGAGGAGCAGCACGTTGGCCGAGGACACCACGAGGGTGGCGAGGGCGAGGCGGGTCTTCTCGCCGCCGGAGAGGACCCCGGCCGGCTTGTCGACGTCGTCGCCGGAGAACAGGAACGAGCCGAGCGTCTTGCGGACCTCCACCAGGTCCAGGTCGGGGGCGGCCGAGCGCATGTTCTCCAGGACCGTGCGCTCCGGGTCGAGGGTCTCGTGCTCCTGGGCGTAGTAGCCGAGCTTGAGGCCGTGGCCCTCGATGACCTTGCCGGTGTCGGGCTGCTCCGCCCCGCCGAGGAGGCGGAGCAGGGTCGTCTTGCCGGCGCCGTTGAGGCCGAGGATGACGACGCGTGAGCCCTTGTCGATGGCCAGGTCGACGTCGGTGAAGATCTCCAGCGATCCGTAGGACTTCGACAGGCCCTCGGCCATGAGGGGAGTCTTGCCGCACGGGGAGGGCTCGGGGAAGCGCAGCTTGGCGACCTTGTCGGACTTCCGCTCGGCCTCCAGGCCGGCCAGCAGCTTGTCCGCCCGGCGGGCCATGTTCTGCGCGGCGACGGTCTTGGTGGCCTTGGCCCGCATCTTGTCGGCCTGCGAGTGCAGCGCGGAGGCCTTCTTCTCGGCGTTCTGCCGCTCGCGCTTGCGGCGCTTCTCGTCGGCCTCGCGCTGCTGCTGGTAGAGCTTCCAGCCCATGTTGTAGATGTCGATCTGGGCGCGGTTGGCGTCCAGGTAGAACACCTTGTTGACGACCGTCTCGACGAGGTCGACGTCGTGGGAGATCACGATGAAGCCGCCGCGGTAGGTCCGCAGGTAGTCGCGCAGCCAGACGATCGAGTCGGCGTCGAGGTGGTTCGTGGGCTCGTCGAGCAGCAGGGTGTCCGCGTCGGAGAAGAGGATCCGGGCCAGCTCGATACGGCGGCGCTGACCGCCGGACAGGGTGTGCAGGGGCTGGCCGAGCACCCGGTCGGGCAGGTTGAGCGCGGCGGCGATGGTGGCGGCCTCGGCCTCGGCGGCGTACCCGCCCTTGGTGAGGAACTCGGTCTCCTGGCGCTCGTACTGCTTGAGCGCCTTCTCGCGGGTGGCGCCCTGGCCGGTGGCGATGCGCTGTTCGTTGTCGCGCATCTTGCGGAGCAGCACGTCCAGGCCGCGCGCGGACAGGACGCGGTCGCGGGCGAGGATGTCGAGGTCCCCGGTGCGGGGGTCCTGCGGGAGGTAGCCGACCTCGCCGGAGCGGGTGATGGTGCCACCGGCGGGCATGCCCTCGCCCGCCAGGCACTTGGTGAGGGTGGTCTTCCCCGCGCCGTTGCGGCCGACCAGGCCGATGCGGTCGCCCTTGGCGATGCGGAACGAGGCGTTTTCGATGAGGACGCGGGCACCGGCGCGCAGCTCGATACCGGAGGCGGAGATCACGGACAGACTCCAGGGCGGATACGGGGGCGGGATGGACGGCTGAGGACGTTCCCGCCGTCTAATGCGCGAGGAGAATGGCCATGGGGGACAGTCTAACGGGGGCGTGCAACCACTTTTTCTGTGTGCGGGTGTTCGATCACCGGCGGCCGGACGCGGGGCCGTTGCCGGTGGCCGATGGAACACTGAGGGGGACAGCCCCGCGAGACACGAGGAAGTGATCGCCATGGCAGGCACGTCCGGCGGGCGTCCGAGCATCTACCCGACGCTGCTGTACGCGGACGCGAAGGCGGCGATCCGGCAGCTCACGGAGGCCTTCGGCTTCACGGAGCTGTCGGTGTACGAGGGCGAGGACGGCTCGGTGCTGCACGCCGAGCTGGCCCAGGGCAACGGCGCGGTGATGGTCGGCAGCAAGGGCCGGGGCGGCCTGTTCGACACGGCCATGAAGAACGCGGGCACCACGGGGGTGTACGTGGTCGTGGACGACGTGGACGGGCACCACCGCCACGCCGTGGAGCACGGCGTGGAGGTGCTGATGTCCCCGACGGACCAGGACTACGGCTCGCGGGACTACATGGCCCGCGACCTCGAGGGCAATGTGTGGAGCTTCGGGACGTACGCGCCGGAGATCACGACGGGCTGACGTCCCCGCCCTCGGGCCTGTCGTTCGGATCAGGTCGCAGACGCGGGGCCGGCACGCGCATCCGCGGCGTCGAGAGGCACCGTCGATTCCCTGCGGCCTGATCCGAACGACGGGCCCTAGCTGCCGCCGGTGTGTACCTGGAAGGCGGCCCTGCGGACCGCCTTGGCCAGGGCCGGGTCGGGGTGTGCGGCGGCGAGGGCGACCAGCACCTGCACGGTGCGCGGGTGCCCCACCGCGCGTACCTCGTCCAGGAGCCTCGGGATGGTCGGCTGCACCGCCGACTCCAGATGGCGCACCAGCAGCGGCGCCTCACCGTGGTCGGCGACGGCGGCGGCGGTGTCCACCCACAGCCAGGTCGCCTCCTCGCGGGTGAGGACCTCGTGGGCGTCCTCGGGGTCGGCGCCGTCGTGCTCGGCCAGCCACAGCAGCGCGTACGGCCTGAGGGTGGGCTCGTCCAGCACGCCGCGGACGTCCGGCTCGGCGGGGGCGCCGACCACGCGCAGCGCCTCGAAGGCGAGGCCGCGCAGCAGGGCGTCCTCGCCGCGGGCGGCACCGAGGAGTTCGGTGACGGCGCTGCCGACCGGGCGGGCGGCGAGCCAGGCGCGGTACTCGGCGCGGGCCGCGTTCGGCCGCAGCTGGGCGCAGCCGCGGAGCATGTCGTCGGCGGCCTGCTCGATGTTCCCGGCGGGGCTCTGCGCGGCGACGCAGATCTGCTCCAGCTTGACCCAGACGGCCCAGCTGCCGAGGGGGGTGAGGGTGGCCTGGCCGTCGCCGTAGGTGAGGGCGCCGACGGAGGCGAGGGCGCGCAGGGCCCAGTCGAGCAGCGGGGCGAGGGGGGCGTCGGTGGGCTCCGGTTCGGCCGACGGCTCGGGCTGGGGGCCGTAAGGGATCTCGCAGCGGGCGGTCCGCAGCTCGGTGACCCGCTGCTCCAGGAGGTCGAGGAGCTGCTCCACGGGGACGGGCCCGGCGGACAGCTGGAGGAAGGAGAGCGCCTGCGGCATGGCCGAGACGACCTCGGCGACGGCGGCGGGCTCGTGCTCCGCGGGCTCCGGGTGGGCGAGCGACCAGGCGTCGAAGAGCGCGACCCAGCCGCGCAGCACGGCACTGTCGTCGCGGTCCCAGGCGCGCAGCCGCCAGCCGGGGCGGGCGCTGTCGCCGTGCACCTCGACGAGGCCGGCGAGGCGGGCGGTGTCCCAGTCGGCTCTGACCTGAGCCGGGGTCAGGCCCAGATCACGGGCGGCCCGTTCGGCGGTCGCGTCGGAGAGGGTGGCCTTGCCGTCGTCGGTGGCGCTGTCCCGGCCGGGGCCGAGCGCGGCGTCCGCCCAGCGGGCGACACGGGCCGCGTCGGCAAGACCTGAGCGAGCCATTCTGGCCAGCTCCGCCGGTGCCGGGGTGCCCTCCGGGGGGCGCGGCGCGGGGCGGCGCGAGCGCCGCTGGTTCATCGCTGGGGGTGCGGCGGCCAGGGGTCGCGGGCGGACGAGTCGGAGCCTGGAGTCGCGCGGGATACGGGACGTCACGGGGGCAGTCTTCCGGTTGACGGTCCGAAAACCCAAACGGAATGTCACGGCGGGCGACGGGGATGGCCAACGCACCGGCTCGCGGGAGTGGTCGAGGGCCGGGAACCGGCCAGTGGTACGACGCTAAACGGAATCGTGGCGACCGGTCCGTGGGGAACGGGAAGAGACGTGGTTGCGACGGGGCGAAGGGGGCGTGAACGGGGGGTGTGTGAGGGACCGCCGGGAGAGGCGCGGCGGCGGGTGGGCCGGAGAGGGGTCAGACAAGGGGCGTCAGGAAGCGCCGGAGCGCCTCCTCGTAGCCTTCCGGGTCGGCGTTCCACATGGCGCCGTGGGGGGCGCCGGCGACGGTGCGGAGGGCGACCAGGTCGGGGCGGGCGTCGGCGAGCCGGCGCGACGGCTGCCAGGGGGCGACGGTGTCGTCCGGTCCGTGGAGCACGAGCGCCGGGACGCGCAGCCCGTCGGTCGGGACCGTGCCCGCGACGCGGTCGCCGGTCAGGCCGGTGCGGCCCTGGGCGGCGCGGACCGCGAGGGGCAGCAGTGGGCCCGGGGTGCGGCGGGCCGAGGCGAGGGCGCGCAGGGTGGTCTCCCAGTCGAGCACCGGGGAGTCCAGGACGAGCCCGGCGACGCGGTCGCGCAGCCCCGAGTGCGCGGCGGCGTGCAGGGCCATGGTGGCGCCGGTGGACCAGCCGAGCAGGACGACCTGCCGGGCTCCGTAGCGCACGGCGTAGCGGATGGCCGCGTCGAGGTCGCGCCACTCGGTCTCGCCGAGGTGGTTCAGGCCGTCGGGCGGGCGCGGTGCGCCCAGGTCGCCGCGGTAGGCGAGGGCGAGCACCGGGAAGTGGCTGCGGTGCAGGAACCCCATGACGTTCAGGGCGAGTTCCCGGGTGGTGCCCAGGCCGTGCACGGCGATCACCCAGGTGGTGCGCTTGCCCGGCACGAACCACGCGGGCAGGGCGCCGAGTTCGCCGGGGACGTCGACGTCGGCGTGTTCGAGTCCGAGGGCGGAGCCGGGGTCGCCGACGTACACGTTCGGCGTGAGCCAGACCTTGTCCCCGGAGCTCAGCGTGCCGTGCGTGACGCTCTCCAGGCGGCGCACGACGGTGTCGGCGGGGTGCTGGGCGCCGGTCAGGACGGGGCCGACGACGGCGTGGGAGCCGTCGCCGGAGAGGCCGTAACGGCCGGGGCGCAGGGCGGCGAGGTCCCGGGTGAGGCTGATCTGCCCGGCGGCGGTGCCGTGCACGGTGAGCCGGGGTTCGGTGGGCAGGGGCCTGCCGGGGGGCGCCTTGAGCGCGGCGTCGCTGGCGAGCCGGCCGGCGGCCACCGCGGCGGCACCGGCCCCGATCACGGCGGTGACGGCTGCGGCCGTCGCTTTGACAGTGCGCACGGCTCCAGTGTCCCGGCGGACGGCGTGGGCGACCAGTGGGAGGGAGCCGGGGAGTGAGCCCCGCCGTCCCGGCTCACGGCGCGGGACCAGTCCGGAAGGAGCCGGGGAGTGAGCCCCGCCGTCCCGGCTCACGGCGCGGGACCAGTCCGGAAGGAGCCGGGGAGTGATCCCCGCCGTCCCGGCTCACAGCGCGGGACCAGTCCGGAAGGAGCCGGGGAGTGATCCCCGCCGTCCCGGCTCACGGCGCGGGCGACCAAGCGGGAGGGAGGCTGAGGTGAGCACCGCGGCGGTCGTGCGGACGGCTCAGCCGCGCTGGCCGTAGCCGCGCAGGCGCTCCTCCACCTCCGTCAGCTGCTCCCGGGACAGCAGGCTCGGGGTCAGGCCGGGCACCGAGGAGGCGGTGAGCCACAGGCGGCACATCCACTCCAGCTGGGCGGTGCGGTCGTAGGCCTGGGCGAGGGTGCTGCCGTGGGTGAGGGTGCCGTGGTTCTGGAGCAGGCAGCCGGAGCGGCCGGTGAGGGCGCGGAGCATGTTCTCGGCCAACTCGTCGCTGCCGTAGGGGGCGTAGGGGGCGACCCGGACGGGGCCGCCGAGCGCGGCGGCCATGTAGTGGATCAACGGGAGCTCGGTCACGAGCGTCGAGACGGCCGTGGCGTGCACGGCGTGGGTGTGGACGACGGCCAGCGCGCCGGTCGTGCGGTACACGGCGAGGTGCATGGGCAGCTCGCTGGTCGGGACGAGGGTGCCGAGGACCTGCCGGCCGTCGAGGTCGACGCCGGTCACGTCGTCCGGCGTCAGCCGGTCGTAGGGGACGCCGGACGGCGTGACCAGGACGGTGTCCCCGACGCGCACCGAGACGTTGCCGGACGTGCCCACGACGAGTCCGTCCGAGACCGTCCGGCGGGCCGTCGTGACGAGGTCGTCCCAGGCGCGGGCCTCCTCGCGGCGCGCGGTCCCACGGCGCGGCTCCCCCGCACCCGCCGCACTACCCCGTGCGTCCGCCGCACTCCCCCGGACGTCCGCCGTGCGCCGCTGTAGGTCCGCCGTGCGCCGCTCGTCGTCTCGCTGCTCAGCCATGCCGCGATCCTGCCAGGCGGCGCTTCGAAGCGCCGCAGAAGCGGGGGCACTTCGTACACAACGGCGGCGGCACCCCGCCGGGTGACCGGAACCCCCTCGACGGGTCACTCGACCGGCTGAAGCGGTGCGCCCCCGGCGGCCGGGCGCCGGGGCACCGGGACGCCGTACCCGGGCGGAATACCGACCCCCCGTTGCGGTCACCCCTGCGCCCCTCCCAGTTCATCTTCCGTTCACCCAGGTTCCCTACGTTCATCGAGCCAACAACCTCGAACGATTGCCTGGGTAAATGGAAAGCTTCTCGCTGATCCTCGCGATTGTGGTGGTAACCGCACTCGCGTTCGATTTCACGAACGGTTTCCACGACACCGCGAACGCGATGGCCACAACCATTTCCACGGGCGCCATGAGGCCCAAGGTTGCGGTGGCCATGTCCGCGGTCCTCAACCTGGTCGGCGCCTTCCTGTCCGTCGAAGTCGCCAACACGATCTCCAAAGGCCTCGTCGACGAGGCCGGCATCCGTCCCGAGGTCATCTTCGCCGCCCTGGTCGGCGCGATCCTCTGGAACCTGCTGACCTGGCTGGTCGGTCTGCCCTCCAGCTCCTCCCACGCCCTCATGGGCGGTCTGATCGGCGCCACGATCGCCTCGGCGGGCGTCGGCGCGGTGCACGGGGACGTGCTGGTCACCAAGGTGCTGCTCCCGGCGATCGCCGCCCCGCTGGTCGCGGGCATCGCGGCGATGCTCGCCACGCGGCTGACCTACTCCCTCGGCAGCAAGGCCGACGGCAAGGCGTCCAAGAAGGGCTACCGGGCCGGCCAGATCGCCTCCGCGGGCCTGGTCTCCCTGGCCCACGGCACCAACGACGCGCAGAAGACCATGGGTGTCATCACCCTCGCCCTGGTCGCCGGCGGTGCCGTCGCGCCCGACTCCGACCCGCCCATGTGGGTCATCCTCTCGGCGGGTCTCGCCATCGCGCTCGGCACCTACCTGGGCGGCTGGCGCATCATCCGCACCATGGGCAAGGGACTGACCGACCTCCAGCCGCAGCAGGGCTTCGCCGCCCAGACCTCCGCGGCCACGGTCATCCTGGCCTCCTCGCACCTCGGTTTCTCCCTCTCCACGACGCACTCCGTGTCCGGTTCGGTGATGGGTGCCGGGCTCGGCCGCAAGGGCGGCGTGGTCCGCTGGTCCACCGCGACACGGATGTTCGTCGCCTGGGGTCTGACGCTGCCGGCGGCGGCCCTGGTGGGCGCTCTCGCCGAGTACGTCACCGGCTTCGGCAGCTGGGGCACCGCCGTGGTGGCAATCTTCCTCGTCGCCTCCAGCGCGGCGATCTGGAAGCTCTCGCGGCGTGAGGTCGTCGACCACACCAACGTCTGCGACACCGAGGACCCCGCGGAGGCGGAGCCGGCCGGAGTGGTGACCACGGCGATGGCCGCGGTCACGCCGCCCCCGGCGGGTGGCACGGCCACGGCGTCGGAGGGCCCGGTCCCCTCATTCCCGTCGCAGGCCACCGCCGAGCGAACGCCGACCACGCCCACCGCGGTCTGACCCGCCACCGGTTACAAGGAAGAGTCTCCGATATGAAGATCGACTGGGCGGCCCTCGGCTCCGTCTTCGGCGTCAGCCTCGTGGTCACCGTGGCCCTCGTCGGCCTGTTCACCCTCGGCATCACCGGCCTGTCGCGCCGCGAACGGGCGGTGGCGCAGGGCGGGTCCGCGGGACTCGCGGTCACCGGCGCGTACGCGTGCTTCGCGGCGTGTGCGGCGGCCGTGGGGTACGGGATCTATCTGATCGTGGCCTGAGGGCCCGATCGACCGTACGTCGTGTCCACCGGGCGGCACGGGACTTCGCTCCCGTGCCGCCCGGTCGTCGTGTGGGGGCAGGGACGATGTGGGGTTGTCCACACTCTCCCCGCGCAGGTCAACGGCAAGTTGACGGCGGTTCCCGGCCATGGTGGACTGCCGGGGCCAGTACGGCGGCAGGAGAGGAAGCCGGTGCGAGTCCGGCGCGGTCCCGCCACTGTCACCGGGGTAGCAATCCCCGGGAGCCAGGAACTCTCACCGCCGGTCTCGTCGAACCAGGGCGTGGACACCCTGAGTGAGGACACATATCGCCATGCGCGGCTGCCGATCGAGGTTCAACACCCCACCCCTGCCCGCCCTCCTGGCCGGCTGAGCCCATGGGTGCCGGTCGCGTCTTCGCGTACGGCGCCGCCGCCGGTCTGATCGGTGACCTGCTGCTCGGTGATCCTCGCCGGGGGCATCCGGTCGCCGCGTTCGGACGGGCCGCGGGTGCCGTGGAACAGGTGCTGTGGCGGGACCACCGCGGGTGGGGCGCGCTGCACACCGCCGTGTGCGCCGGAGGAGCCGTCGCCGTGGGGTGCCTCGCCGCGCGTGCCGTGCGGACGTCCCCCGTCGCGTCCGTCGCGCTGACCGGAGCCGCCACCTGGGCCGTCGTCGGGGGGACTTCACTCGCCCGGGAGGCACGGACCATCGGCCGTGCGCTGGAGGCCGGGGACGTCGAGGCGGCCCGGGCCCGGCTGCCGCATCTGTGCGGCCGGGATCCGCAGGCCCTCGACGCCGACGGCATGGCCCGGGCCGTGGTCGAGTCCGTCGCCGAGAACACCTCCGACGCGGTGGTGGGGGCGCTGGTGTGGGGGGCCGTCGGAGGAGTGCCGGGGCTGCTCGGGTTCCGGGCCGTCAACACCCTGGACGCCATGGTCGGGCACAAGTCGGCCCGCTACCGCCGCTACGGGTGGGCCTCCGCGCGGCTGGACGACCTCGCCGGGTGGCCGGGAGCGCGGCTGACCGCCGTGCTCGCCACCCTGGCCGGGCCGGACCCGCGGGGAGCCGTGCGGGCCTGGCGGGCCGATGCGGCCAAGCATCCGAGCCCCAACGCCGGGCCCGTGGAGGCCTCGTTCGCGGGGGCGCTGGGGGTGCGGCTCGGCGGGACGCTCTCCTACGGCGGGCGGGTGGAGCACCGGCCCGTGCTGAACACGCAGGGGCGGGCCGTCGGCACGCGGGACGTCGAACGGGCCGTGCGGCTGTCGAAGCGCGTCACCTGGCTCGCGCTCGGGGTGTGCGCGGGCGCGCGGTTGCTGACGAGTGCGCGGTTGTCCAGGAGCGTCCGGTCGCTCGGGAGTGCGCCGTCGCTCAAGGGCGCGCAGTCGCTGAAGAGGGGGAAATGACATGAGCGGTGGGCTTCTCGTCGCCGGGACGACCAGCGATGCCGGCAAGAGCGTCGTGACCGCCGGGATCTGCCGGTGGCTGGTGCGCCAAGGCGTCAAGGTCGCGCCCTTCAAGGCGCAGAACATGTCCCTGAACTCCTTCGTGACCACGGCAGGGGCCGAGATCGGGCGGGCGCAGGCCATGCAGGCGCAGGCCTGCCGGGTCGAGCCGACCGCGCTGATGAATCCGGTGCTGCTCAAGCCCGGTGGCGAGCAGAGCAGTCAGGTCGTGCTACTGGGCAAGCCGGTCGGGGAGATGAGTGCGCGCGGCTACCACGGTGGTCGGCAACAGCGGCTGCTCGGGACGGTGCTGGACTGCCTGGAGCAGTTGCGGGGCACGTATGACGCGGTGATCTGTGAGGGGGCCGGCTCTCCCGCCGAGATCAATCTGCGGCGGACGGACATCGTGAACATGGGGATCGCCCGGAACGCCGGGCTGCCCGTGCTCGTCGTCGGCGACATCGACCGGGGCGGGGTGTTCGCCTCGTTCTTCGGGACGGTGGCGCTGCTGTCGCCGGAGGACCAGCGTTGCGTCGCCGGGTTCCTCGTCAACAAGTTCCGCGGGGACGTCTCCCTGCTGGAACCGGGCCTGGACATGCTGCACGGGCTGACGGGACGGCGTACCTACGGCGTGCTGCCGTTCCGGCACGGGCTCGGCATCGACGAGGAGGACGGGCTGCGGGTATCGATGCGCGGAGCCGTCCGGGAGTCCGTCGTCGCCCCGCCCGTCGGCGAGGACGTGCTGCGCGTCGCGGTCTGCGCCGTGCCGCTGATGTCCAACTTCACCGACGTGGACGCCCTGGCCGCCGAACCGGGCGTCGTGGTGCGGTTCGTGGACCGGCCGGAGGAACTGTCCGACGCCGACCTCGTCATCGTGCCCGGCACCCGGGGCACGGTCCGGGCGCTGGAGTGGCTGCGGGAACGCGGGCTGGCCGAGGCCCTGGTCCGCAGGGCCGCCGAGCAGCGGCCCGTCCTCGGCATCTGCGGCGGTTTCCAGATCCTCGGCGCGCACATCGAGGACGACGTCGAGAGCCGCCGAGGACACGTCGACGGGCTCGGGATCCTGCCCGTGCGGGTGCGGTTCGCCCGCGAGAAGACCCTCACCCGGCCGTCCGGAAAGGCCCTCGGGGAGCACGTCGAGGGCTACGAGATCCACCACGGTGTCGCCGACGTCACGGGAGGGACTCCCTTCCTGGACGGCTGCCGGGTCGGCCAGACCTGGGGCACGCATTGGCACGGCTCGCTGGAGTCGGACGGCTTCCGGCGGGCCTTCCTGCGCGAGGTGGCCGCCGCCGCGGGCCGCCGCTTCGTGCCCGCGCCGGACACCTCGTTCGCCGCGCTGCGCGAGGAGCAGCTCGACCGGCTCGGCGACCTGATCGAACAGCACGCGGACACCGACGCGCTGTGGCGGCTCATCGAGTCCGGCGCGCCGCAAGGACTGCCCTTCATTCCACCGGGAGCACCCGCATGAGCACAGTGTTGTTGTTGTCGACCGCCGACACGGACCTGCTGGCGGCCCGGGCCGCCTCCGGTGCCGACTACCGGATCGGCAACCCGACCCGCGTGGACGTCCGGGAGGAGCTTCCGGCCCTGCTGGACGGAGCCGGTATCGCCGTCGTCCGGCTGCTCGGCGGCAAGCGGGCCTGGGAGGACGGTCTCGCCGCGCTGAAGGCCTCCGGCATCCCGACCGTGCTGCTGGGCGGCGAGGCCGTACCGGACGCGGAGTTGATGGCCGAGTCGTCCGTGCCGGCCGGTGTCGTGGCCGAGGCGCTGAAGTACCTCGTGGAGGGCGGGCCGGACAACCTCACCGAACTCGCCCGGTTCCTCTCCGACACCGTGCTGCTGACGGGTGAGGGGTTCGTCGAGCCGCGGAAGATGCCCGAGTACGGCGTCCACGGCGAGCGTGCCCGGGTGGAGGGCCGTCCGACCGTCGGCGTGCTCTTCTATCGGGCTCATGAGCTGAGCGGCAACACCGCCTTCGTGGACACCCTGTGCGACGCGATCGAGGCGCGGGGCGCCAACGCGCTGCCCGTGTACTGCGGTTCGCTGCGCGGGGCGGACGAGGGGCTGTACGAGATCCTCGGGCAGGCGGACACCCTGGTCGCCACCGTCCTCGCCGCGGGCGGTACCCACGCCTCGCAGGCCTCGGCGGGCGGTGACGAGGAGGCCTGGGACATCGGCGCTCTCGCCGAGCTGGACATCCCCGTGCTGCAGGGCCTGTGCCTGACGTCCTCGCGGCAGGCCTGGGCGGACTCGGACGCCGCCCTGTCCCCCATGGACGCCGCGATGCAGGTGGCCATCCCGGAGTTCGACGGACGGCTCATCACCGTGCCGTTCTCCTTCAAGGAGCAGGGCCCGGACGACGTGCCGGTGTACGTCGCCGACCCGGAGCGTGCGGGGCGTGTCGCCGGCATCGCCGTACGGCACGCGCGGCTGCGGCACAAGGAGAACGCCGAGAAGAAGCTGGCGCTGGTCTTCACCGCGTACCCGACCAAGCACTCGCGGGTCGGCAACGCGGTCGGGCTCGACACCCCCGCCTCGGCGGTGCGGGTGCTGGACGCGCTGCGGGACGCCGGGTACGTCGTCGAGGGGCATCCGGACGAGGGTGACGAGCTGATCCACCGGCTCATCAACGCCGGCGGGCACGACGTGGAGTGGCTGACGGAGGAGCAGCTGGCCGCCGCGCCCGCGCGGGTGCCACTGGCCGACTACCGGGCCTGGTTCGACAAGCTCGACCCGGAGCTGAAGGACGCCATGACCGAGGCGTGGGGCGAGCCGCCGGGCGGCCTCTACGTCGACGGCGACGACATCGTGCTGGCGTCGCTCCAGTTCGGGAACGTCGTGGTGATGATCCAGCCGCCGCGCGGTTTCGGCGAGAACCCGATCGCGATCTACCACGACCCGGACATGCCGCCGTCCCACCACTACATGGCGGCCTACCGCTGGCTGGAGAACAGCTTCGGCGCCGACGCCATCGTGCACATGGGCAAGCACGGCACCATGGAGTGGCTGCCGGGCAAGGGCCTCGGGCTCAGCGGGGGCTGCGCCCCGGACGCGGTCCTCGGCGACCTGCCGCTGATCTACCCGTTCATCGTCAACGACCCGGGCGAGGGCACCCAGGCCAAGCGGCGCGGCCACGCCACGGTCGTCGACCACCTCGTGCCGCCGATGGCCCGTGCCGACACCTACGGCGACCTGGCCAAGCTGGAGCAGCTCCTCGACGAGTACGCGCTCGTCTCCGACCTGGATCCGACGAAGGCCCCGACCGTGCGCGCCCAGATCTGGACGCTGGTCAAGGCCGCCGAGCTCCACCACGACCTGCACGTCGACGAGCAGCCGGACGACGCGGCGTTCGACGAGTTCGTCATGCACATCGACGGCTATCTGTGCGAGATCAAGGACGTGCAGATCCGCGACGGACTGCACATCCTGGGCGGCGGTCCGGTCGGTGAGCCGCGCGTCAACCTGGTGCTCGCCGTGCTGCGCGCCTCGCAGGTGTGGGGCGGGCAGGCCAACGCGCTGCCGGGGCTGCGGGCGTCGCTGGCTCAGCACTTCGGGCTGGTGGAGAAGGAGCTGCTCGCCGAGCCGGGCGCCCCGGTGAAGGTGCCCGTCGAGCTGACGGACCTGGTGGACGGACCGGCCCGCAGCGCCGCCGACGCGATCGACCTGCTGGAGCAGCTGTGCCGGCGGATCGCGGAGGGCATGGAGGAGCGCGGCTGGGCGGTCGCCGAGAGCGCGCCGCTGGTCCGGGAGGTCCTCGGCACCGAACTGCCCGAGGCCGTCGCCGTGCTGGAGTTCGCCTGCACGGAGGTCGTGCCCCGGCTGGAGAAGACCACCGACGAGATCGGGCACATCCTGCGGGCGCTGCGGGGCGGTTACGTCCCGGCGGGCCCCTCCGGTTCGCCGACCCGCGGGCTCGTCAACGTCCTGCCGACGGGCCGGAACTTCTACTCCGTCGACCCCAAGGCCATTCCGTCCCGGCTGAGCTGGGAGGTCGGGCAGTCGCTCGCGGACTCGCTGGTGCAGCGGTACCTCCAGGACACCGGGGAGTACCCGACGTCCGTCGGCCTGACGGTGTGGGGCACCTCGGCGATGCGCACCCAGGGCGACGACATCGCCGAGATCCTTGCGCTGCTGGGCTGCCGGCCGGTGTGGGACGACGCCTCGCGGCGCGTGACCGGGTTCGAGGTGGTCCCGCCGGCGGAGCTCGGCCGGCCGCGCATCGACGTGACGGTCCGCATCTCGGGCTTCTTCCGGGACGCCTTCCCGCACGTCGTGGGCCTGATCGACGACGCCGTCCGCACGGTGGCCGAGCTGGACGAGCCCGCGGAGTCCAACTTCGTCCGGGCCCACGCCGACCAGGACACCGCCGAGCACGGCGACCGCCGCCGGGCCACGGCCCGCATCTTCGGCTCCAAGCCGGGCGCGTACGGGGCCGGTCTGCTGCCACTGATCGACGCCCGCAACTGGCGCTCCGACGCGGACCTCGCCGAGGTGTACGCGGTATGGGGCGGCTACGCCTACGGGCGGGGACTCGACGGGCGGGCCGCGCGCGGGGACATGGAGACGGCGTTCAAGCGGATCGCCGTCGCCGCGAAGAACGTCGACACCCGTGAGCACGACCTGGTCGACGCCGACGACTACTTCCAGTACCACGGCGGCATGGTCGCCATGGTGCGGCACCTGACGGGCGCGAGCCCCGAGGCGTACGTCGGCGACTCGGCCACCCCGGACCAGGTGAAGACCCGCACGCTCGGCGAGGAGACGCACCGCGTCTTCCGCGCCCGGGTGGTCAACCCGCGCTGGATGGCGGCCATGCGGCGGCACGGCTACAAGGGCGCCTTCGAGATGGCGGCGACCGTGGACTACCTGTTCGGGTACGACGCCACGGCCGGGGTCGTGGACGACTGGATGTACGAGAAGCTCAGCGCGGAGTACGTCTTCGACCCGGAGAACCGGGACTTCATGAAGAAGTCCAACCCCTGGGCGCTGCGCGGCATCACCGAACGGCTGCTGGAGGCCGCAGAGCGCGGACTGTGGGCCGAACCGGACGCGGAGACGCTTGAGCGGCTGCGCGCCACCTATCTGGAACTCGAAGGCGACCTGGAGGGCGACGAGAAGTGACCACCCCCTTTCCGTTCACGGCCGTCGTCGGCCAGGACGACCTGCGGCTCGCGCTGCTGCTGAACGCCGTGTCCCCGGCGGTCGGCGGTGTGCTGGTGCGCGGCGAGAAGGGCACGGCCAAGTCGACGGCCGTGCGGGCGCTGTCGGCGCTCATGCCCACGCTGGACGTCGTCTCCGGCTGCCGCTTCTCCTGCGACCCCGGCTCCCCCGACCCCGGCTGCCCGGACGGGCCGCACGAGCCGGGGGCGTTCGAGACCCGGGCCGCGCGCATGGTCGAACTGCCCGTCGGCGCCTCCGAGGACCGGCTGGTCGGCGCACTGGACATCGAGCGGGCCCTGTCGGAGGGCGTGAAGGCCTTCGAGCCGGGCCTGCTGGCCGACGCGCACCGCGGGATCCTCTACGTCGACGAGGTCAACCTCCTCCACGACCACCTGGTCGACCTGCTGCTGGACGCGGCCGCGATGGGCGCCTCGTACGTCGAGCGCGAGGGCGTCTCGGTGCGGCACGCCGCCCGTTTCCTGCTCGTCGGCACCATGAACCCCGAGGAGGGCGAGCTGCGGCCGCAGCTGCTCGACCGGTTCGGTCTGACCGTGGAGGTCGCGGCCTCGCGGGAGCCGGACCAGCGGGTGGAGGTCGTCAGGCGGCGCCTGGCCTACGACGACGACCCGACCGGGTTCGCCGCGCGCTGGGCAGAGGAGGAGGCCGCCGTCCGGGCCCGGATCGTCGCCGCGCGGGAGCTGCTGCCGTCCGTGCGGCTGGGCGACGGGGCGCTGCGGCAGATCGCGGCGACCTGTGCGGCGTTCGAGGTCGACGGCATGCGCGCCGACATCGTGATGGCGCGGACCGCCACCGCGCTGGCCGCCTGGGCCGGGCGCACGGACGTGCTCGCCGAGGACGTCCGCCAGGCGGCGCTGCTCGCGCTGCCGCACCGGCGGCGGCGCAACCCCTTCGACGCGCCGGGGCTCGACGAGGACAAGCTCGACGAGACCCTGGAGGAGTTCGGCGGCTCGGACGACGACGACCCGGATCCGGACCCCGGCCCGGACGGGCCCGGCGGGGGCGGCGGCGGACAGCCGGAACCCGACGACGCGCCCCAGGGCGGCGACGACGCCGCGGCCCGGCCCGAGGCCGGCGAGGACGGGCAGCCGCAGCCCTCGGGCGCCGGCGAGCAGTCGGCCGCACGGGCGTCGGAGCCGTTCCGCACCAAGGTGCTGAGCGTGCCCGGCATCGGCGAGGGGGCCGCCGGGCGGCGGTCCCGGGCGCGGACCGAGCACGGGCGGACGACCGGGGCCCGGCGGCCCCGGGGCGCACTCACCAAGCTGCACCTGGCGGCGACCGTGCAGGCCGCGGCCCCGCACCAGCGGGCACGCGGACGGTCCGGGCCGGGCCTGGTCGTGCGCCGGGACGACCTGCGGCAGGCCACCCGCGAGGGGCGCGAGGGCAACCTCGTGCTGTTCGTCGTCGACGCCTCCGGGTCGATGGCGGCACGGCAGCGGATGAGCGCCGTGAAGGGCGCCGTGCTGTCGCTGCTGCTGGACGCCTACCAGCGGCGCGACAAGGTGGGCCTGGTGACCTTCCGCGGCACGGCCGCGGACGTCGCGCTGCCGCCGACCTCGTCCGTGGACGCGGCGGCGGCCCGGCTGGAGACGCTGCCGACGGGCGGGCGTACGCCGCTCGCCGCGGGGCTGTTGCGCGCGCACGACGTGCTGCGCGTGGAGCGGCTGCGCGATCCCGCGCGGCGGCCGCTGGTCGTGCTGGTGACGGACGGGCGGGCCACGGGTGGCCCGGAGCCGGTCGCCCTGGCCGGGCGGGCGGCGCGGCTGTTCGCTGCCGACGGGGTGGCCTCGGTCGTCGTGGACTGCGAGTCGGGGCCGGTGCGGCTGGGGCTCGCCGGTCAGCTCGCCGGTGAACTGGGTGGCACGGCAGTGACATTGGACGAGCTTCGGGCGGACAGCATCGCCGGGCTCGTGAAGGACGTGCAGAGGAGGGCCGCGTAATGCCGCAGGGACAGCCGAGTGTGGTGCCGGACGACGGGCTGACGACACGCCAGCGCCGGAACCGGCCGCTGGTCGTGGTGCACACGGGCGTCGGCAAGGGCAAGTCCACCGCCGCCTTCGGGCTCGCGCTGCGGGCCTGGAACCAGGGGTGGCCGATCGGGGTGTTCCAGTTCGTCAAGTCGGCGAAGTGGAAGGTCGGCGAGGAGAACGCGCTGCGGGTGCTCGGCGCCTCCGGTGAGGGCGGGTCCGTCGACTGGCACAAGATGGGCGAGGGCTGGTCGTGGGTGCAGCGCGATCAGCAGATGGACAACGAGGAGAAGGCCCGGGAGGGCTGGGAGCAGGTCAAGCGGGACCTGGCGGCCGAGACGTACAAGCTGTACGTGCTCGATGAGTTCGCCTACCCGATGCACTGGGGCTGGGTCGACACGGACGAGGTGATCTCCGTGCTGCGGGACCGGCCCGGGACCCAGCACGTCGTCGTCACCGGTCGGAACGCGCCGGAGAAGCTCGTGGACTTCGCCGACCTCGTGACCGACATGTCCAAGGTCAAGCACCCCATGGACGTGGGGCAGAAGGGCCAGAGGGGCATCGAGTGGTGAGTGCTTCCGTCCCACGGCTGGTCATCGCCGCGCCCTCCTCGGGCAGCGGCAAGACCACCGTCGCCACGGGGTTGATGGCCGCGTTCGCCGCGCGGGGGCTCGCCGTGTCCCCGCACAAGGTCGGGCCGGACTACATCGACCCCGGGTACCACGCGCTCGCGACCGGGCGGGTGGGACGGAACCTCGACGCGTACCTGTGCGGGCCCGAGCTGGTCGGGCCGCTGTTCCTGCACGGGGCGCGAGGGTGTGACATCGCCGTCGTCGAGGGCGTGATGGGGCTGTACGACGGGGCCGCGGGCGAGGGTGAGCTCGCCTCCACGGCGCATGTCGCCAAGCTGCTGCGGGCGCCGGTGGTGCTGGTCGTGGACGCGTCGTCGCAGTCCCGGTCGGTGGCGGCGCTGGTGCACGGGTTCGTCTCCTGGGACCCGGAGGTGCGGGTCGGGGGCGTGATCCTGAACAAGGTCGCCTCGGACCGGCACGAGGAGCTGTTGCGGGAGGCGTTGGAGCAGGCCGGGGTGCCGGTGCTGGGGGTGTTGCGGCGGGTGCCGCAGGTGGACACGCCGTCACGGCATCTGGGGCTGGTGCCGGTCGCCGAGCGGCGCGCTGCCGCGGTGGAGGCCGTGGCGGCGATGGGGGCGCAGGTCTCCGACGGTTGTGATCTGGACGCGTTGGCCGGGCTGGCACGCAGTGCGGGTGCGTTGCCAGGGCCGGCCTGGGATGCGGCCGAGGCCGTTTCCTCGCCCCCGCCGCCCCTGCCCTTCCCGTCCTCCAGGGGCTCCGCCCCTTCGACCCCACCGGAGGGCTCCGCCCCCCGGACCCCCGGTCGGCCTGAACGGCCTCGTCCTCGAACGCCGGACAGGCTGGTTGTCGCTGTTGCCGGCGGGGAGGCCTTCACCTTCTCCTACGCCGAACACACCGAACTCCTCGCCGCCGCCGGTGCCGAGGTCGTCACCTTCGATCCGCTGCGGGACGAGGAACTGCCCGAGGGGACCGCCGGGCTGGTGATCGGGGGCGGGTTCCCCGAGGTGTACGCCGCCGAGCTGTCCGCCAACGAACCCCTGCGCAAGGCCGTTGCCGAACTCGCGGCGAGCGGCGCTCCCGTCGCCGCCGAGTGCGCGGGGCTGCTGTATCTGTCCCGGGAGCTGGACGGGCTGCCGATGTGCGGGGTGCTGGATGCCCGGGCGCGGATGACCGAGCGGCTCACGCTGGGCTACCGGGACGCCGTGGCCGTGGGCGACAGTGTGCTCGCGGCGGCCGGGACGCGGATGCGGGGGCACGAGTTCCACCGGACCGTCGTGGAGCCCGGCTCGGGGGCGGAGCCCGCCTGGGGGATCCGAGGGCCCCGGCCGCGGGTCGAAGGTTTTGTACAGCGCGGTGTGCACGCGAGCTATCTGCACACGCACTGGGCGTCCGAGCCCGGTGTCGCCCGTCGGTTCGTGGAGAGGTGCCGGACGTCATGAGCAGCAGGCTGGTCGGAGTCGGGGTCGGGCCCGGGGATCCGGAACTGGTGACCGTCAAGGGCGTCAACGCCCTGCGGGAGGCCGAGGTCGTGGTGGTGCCCGTGATGGCCGCGCCCGACGGAAAGGACGGCGGGGAGCGCGGGCGGGCCGAGGCGACCGTGTTGCACTACGTGCCCGAGGAGAAGGTCGTCCGGGTCGTGTTCGCGCTGAACGAGCGCAGCGACCGGGAGCGGCGCGAGGCAGCCTGGGACGCGGCCGGCGAGCGGGTCGCCGAGTTGCTGCGGCGGCACCCGTCGGTGGCCTTCGCGACCATCGGCGACCCCAACGTCTACTCGACGTTCACCTACCTCGCGCAGACCGTCGCCGAGCTCGTGCCGGGGACCGTCGTCGAGACGGTGCCCGGCATCACCGCCATGCAGGACCTCGCCGCCCGGTCGGGTGCCGTACTGACCGAGGGGACCGAGCCGCTCACGCTCGTGCCCGTCACCGCCGGATCGGCCGTGCTGAAGGACGCGTTGGCCGGGCCCGGGACCGTGGTCGCCTACAAGTTCGGGCGGCAGGCGCACGAGGTCGCCGAGGCGCTGCGCGAGACCGGGCGGCTCGGCGACGCCGTCTGGGGGTCGGCGCTCGGCCTGCCGGAGGAGTCCGTACGCCGGGCCGCCGAGCTCGACGACACGCCCCTGCCCTATCTGTCGACGCTCATCGCACCCGCCCGGCGTGACGGCGGACGCGGCGGAAAGCTCTGACGCGCCCCGCCCCCTCGCCCCACCCCCGTTCCACCCCCTGTACGAGAGGACCCCACCCATGGCCGACGCCCCCGCCGGCAAAGTGACCTTCGTCGGTGCCGGCCCCGGCGCCGCCGACCTGCTGACGTTCCGCGCCGCGCGCGCCATCGCCGAGGCCGACGTCGTGATCTGGGCGGCCAGCCTGGTCCAGGAGGAGGTCCTCGAACACGCCCGCGAGGACGCGGAGATCCTCGACTCGGCGACCATGTCCCTGGAGGACGTCGTCGCCGTGTACGAGCGGGCCCGCGACGAGGGGCTGAAGGTCGCCAGGATCCATTCCGGCGACCCGGCCCTGTGGGGCGGCACGCAGGAGCAGGTCGACCGCTGTGCCGAGGTCGGCATCGCGACCGAGATCGTGCCCGGGGTGTCCTCCTTCTCGGCCGTCGCGGCGCTCGCGCAGCGCGAGCTGACCATCCCGGAGGTCGCGCAGTCGGTCGTGCTGACCCGGCTCGGCGGCGGCAAGACGCCCATGCCGCCCGGGGAGGAGGTCCGGGAGTTCGCCAAGCACGGCACGACCATGGCCGTGTTCCTCTCCGCCGCCCGCAGCGGGCAGCTCGTGCGGGAGCTGCTGGAGGGCGGCTACCCGACGACGACGCCCGTCGTGGTGGCGTACCAGGCGACCTGGCCGGAGGAGCTGATCGTGAAGTGCACGATCGGCACGCTGGAGGAGACGGTCAAGGAGCACAAGCTCTGGAAGCACACCCTGTTCCTGGTCGGCCCGGCGCTCGACGCGCACGGCACGCGCTCGCACCTGTACCACCCGGGTCACTTCCACGGCTACCGCAAGGCCGACCCGGAGGCCCGCAGGGCGCTGCGCGAGCGGGGGGCGAGTACGTGATCACGGTGGTCGGCACGGGGACGGGGGCGGCGCCTTCCGACGACGTCCTCGCCGGTGCCGAGCTGGTCGTGGGCGGGCGGCGGCATCTCGACGCCGCCCGGTTGCCCGAGACGGCGGAGCGGGTCGTGCTCGGGCCCCTCGCGCCGGCCCTGGACACCATCGGCGAGTACGTCGCGAAGGACCGTCCCGTTCTGGTGCTGGCCTCCGGCGACCCCGGGTTCTTCGGGATCGTGCGGGTGCTGGCGGAGCGGTTCGGGCCGGAGCGGCTGGATGTGCGGCCCGGGGTGTCGTCCGTCGCGGCCGCCTTCGCGCGGATCGGGCTGCCGTGGGACGACGCCGTGGTGGTGAGCGCCCACGGGCGGGAGCTGCGGACGGCCGTCAACGTGTGCCGGGCGCAGGCGAAGACGGCCGTGCTGACCGGTCCGGGCGCGGGTCCGGCGGAGCTGGGTGCCGCGTTGCGGGACGCCGCGAGGGTGCTGGTCGTCGCGTCCGGGATCGGCTCGGACGCGGAGCGCGTGGAGCGGGTGACGCCCGCCGAGGCCGCCGCCCGGGACTGGGGCACGGCGGTGAACGTGGTGCTGTGCCTGGATGAGGCGCGCTCGCTCGGCCCCGTGCGGACAGTCGCGGGGCCCGGTGAGCGGCCCGCCGGATGGGCTCTGGACGAGGCGGAGTTCGCCCACCGGGACTCGATGATCACCAAGTTCGAGGTGCGGGCGCTGGCCCTGGCCCGGTTGGGGCCCCGCCCGGGTGACCTGGTGTGGGACGTGGGCGCGGGCTCGGGGTCCGTGGCCGTGGAGTGCGCGCGGCTGGGTGCGGCCGTGACCGCCGTGGAGAAGGCCGCGGACGGGGTGGAACGGGTCCGGGCCAACGCCGCCGCGCACGGTGTGGACGTGAACGTGGTGCGGGGCGCGGCACCGGACGCGCTGGCGGATCTCGCCGAGGAACCCGACGCCGTGTTCGTGGGGGGTGGCGGGCGCGAACTGCCCGCGATCGTCGCCGCGTGCGCGCGGCGGGCCCG
Source organism: Streptomyces tibetensis (assembly GCF_007655005.1). GTDB lineage: Bacteria > Actinomycetota > Actinomycetes > Streptomycetales > Streptomycetaceae > Streptomyces > Streptomyces tibetensis. The sequence continues at coordinate 388,746 of NZ_SZVW01000005.1, read as the reverse complement.
GCGCACGGTGGTCGTCGCGATGGCGGCGCTCGACCGGGTGCCGGCCGCACGCGAGGCCCTGACGAGTGCCGGTCTCTCCTGCGACGGCGTGCTGTTGCAGTCGTCGCGGCTCGCGCCGCTGCCCGGGGACGTGACCCGGCTCGCGGCGACCAACCCCGTTTTCCTGCTGTGGGGCGTCCGGCCTCCGGCAGCTGTCGAAGAAGGAGTCGCTCAGTGATCGGCCTCATTTCCGCCACGGCGGCGGGAGCGGCTGCCCGGGACCGGCTGGCCGCCGCGTGGCCGGACCGCACCCGGGTGTACGAGGGTCCCGTCGGGGACGCCGTACGGACCGCGTTCGCGCAGTGCGAGCAGCTCGTGTGCTTCCTGGCGACGGGCGCGGTGGTGCGGCTGGTGGCACCGCTGCTGTCCGGCAAGACCGAGGACCCGGGCGTGGTGTGCGTCGACGAGGGCGGGCGGTTCGCCGTGTCCCTGCTGGGCGGGCACGCGGGCGGAGCCAACGAACTGGCCCGTGAGGTGGGTGACCTGCTGGGTTCCGAGCCGGTCGTGACGACGGCCACGGACGCCGTGGACCTGGCGGGTCTGGACACCCTCGGTCTGCCCGTGGAGGGCGATGTCGCCGGGGTGTCGCGGGCGCTGCTGGACGGCGAGGCGGTGGCGCTGCGGGCCGAGGTGGCCTGGCCGCTGCCGCCGCTGCCGGTGACGCAGGAGGGGCCGTACACGATCCGGCTCACCGACCGGCTCGTGGCGGCGGCCGAGCGCGAGGCCGTGCTGCGTCCGCCGACCCTGGTCGTCGGGGTCGGGGCGTCGAAGGGCGCCCCCGTGGAGGAGGTCCTCGGGCTGGTCGGGGACGCCCTGCGGGAGGCCGGGCTGTCGGTGGCGTCCGTCGCCGAACTCGCCACCGTCGACGCCAAGGCCGAGGAGGCCGGCATCGTCGAGGCCGCGCGGCGGCTCGGGGTGCCGCTGGTGACCTACTCCGCCGAGGACCTGGCCGGGGTCGACGTGCCCAATCCGTCCGACGCGCCGCTCGCGGCCGTCGGCACCCCGTCCGTGGCGGAGGCCGCCGCGCTCGTCGGCGGGGGTGAACTCCTCGTCCCCAAGCGGAAGTCGGCCGCCAGCCCGGCGATGGCGACCTGTGCCGTCGTACGGCGGCCGGGGCGCGGGCGGCTCGCGGTGGTCGGGCTCGGGCCCGGCGCGCGGGACCTGCTCACGCCCCGCGCGAAGGCCGAACTTCGGCGCGCTTCCGTGCTCGTGGGGCTCGACCAGTACGTCGACCAGATCCGTGATCTGCTGCGGCCCGGCACCCGGATCCTGGAGTCGGGGCTCGGGGCCGAGGAGGAGCGGGCGCGCACGGCGGTCGAGGAGGCCCGCAAGGGGCAGGCCGTCGCGCTGATCGGCAGCGGGGACGCGGGCGTCTACGCCATGGCCTCGCCCGCGCTGGCCGAGGCCTCCGACGACATCGACGTGGTCGGTGTGCCCGGGGTGACGGCGGCGCTCGCGGCCGGTGCGATCCTGGGCGCCCCGCTGGGCCACGACCACGTGTCGATCAGCCTGTCCGACCTGCACACGCCGTGGGAGGTCATCGAGCGGCGGGTGCGGGCGGCGGCCGAGGCGGACATCGTGGTCACCTTCTACAACCCCCGTTCGCGCGGCCGTGACTGGCAGCTCCCCAAGGCGCTGGGCATCCTCGCCGAGCACCGGACACCGCAGACGCCGGTCGGTGTCGTGCGCAACGCCTCGCGGCCGGACGAGTCCAGCCGGCTCACCACCCTGGGCGCGCTCGACCCGGCCACGGTCGACATGATGACGGTCGTGACCGTGGGCAACACGGCGACCCGGGACATCGCGGGCCGCATGGTGACGCCGCGCGGCTACCGCTGGCAGGCAGCGCAGGGGGGCGCCGAGTGAACCGCGTCGTTCATCCGATCGAGGAGGAGTCCTACCGGCGCCTGCGCGCCCGGCTGGACACCTCCCACTTCCCGCCGCTGACCCGGGCGGTCGTGGAGCGGGTCGTCCACTCCGCCGCCGACCTCGACTACGCCGGCGACCTCGTCATGGACGAGGCGGACCTGGAGAAGGCGCACGCGGCGCTGCACGCCGGGGCGCCCGTGGTCGTTGACGTGGCGATGGTCGGCGCAGGCATCACCCGGCGCGAGACCGTCTGCCGCCTGAAGGACGCCCAGGCCGGTCCCGGCCTGACCCGGTCCGCGCACGCCATCCGGCTCGCCTACGAGCAGGTCGGGCCCGGCGCTCTCTGGGTGATCGGCAACGCGCCGACCGCGCTGGAGGAGCTGCTGACGCTCGACGCCGATCCCGCGCTCGTCATCGGACTGCCCGTCGGTTTCGTCGGAGCCGTCGAATCGAAGGCCGCGCTGCGCGAGAGCGGCCTGCCCGCCGTGAGCAACGTGTCCGAGAAGGGCGGGTCGGCGGTCGCCGCCGCCGCGCTCAACGCCCTGCTGTACCACCCCACTTCCGCCGAGGAGAAACTGTGACCACCCCGCCCGCCCTGCTCATCGCCGGCCACGGCACCCGGGACGACGCCGGAGCCGAGGCGTTCCGCGACTTCGTACGGCAGCTGGGGGCCCGGCACCCCGAACTGCCCGTCGCGGGCGGCTTCATCGAGCTGTCCCCGCCGCCGCTGGGCGAGGCCGTCACCGAGCTGGTCGAGCAGGGCGTGCGACGTTTCGCAGCCGTCCCGCTGATGCTGGTGTCCGCCGGGCACGCCAAGGGCGACATCCCGGCGGCCCTGGCCCGCGAGAAGGAGCGGCACCCCGGCATCTCGTACACGTACGGGCGTCCGCTCGGCCCGCACCCGGCGCTGCTGAACGTGCTGGAGCGGCGGCTGGACGAGGCCCTGGGGTCGGCGGGCCGCACGCCCGGCGACCGGGCCGACGTGACGGTGCTGCTGGTGGGGCGCGGGTCCACGGACCCGGACGCCAACGCCGAGGTGCACAAGGCGGCCCGGCTGCTGTGGGAGGGGCGCGGCTACGCGGGCGTCGAGACGGCGTTCGTGTCGCTGGCGGCGCCCGACGTGCCGAGCGGGCTGGACCGCTGCGTCCGGCTGGGCGCCCGCCGGATCGTGGTCCTGCCCTACTTCCTGTTCACGGGCATCCTGCCGGAGAGGGTGCGGCACCAGACGGAGGGCTGGGCGGCCGCGCACCCGGAGGTGGAGGTGCTGTCGGCCGACGTCATCGGGCCGGAGCCGGAGCTGCTGGATCTGGTGTGGGAGCGGTACGAGGAGGCCGTCAAGGGCGATCTGCGGATGAACTGCGACTCGTGCGTGTACCGCATCGCGCTGCCGGGCTTCGAGGACAAGGTGGGCATGCCGCAGCAGCCGCACTTCCACCCGGACGACGACGACCACCACCACGGGCACGGTCACGGGCACCACCACGGCGCTCACTCGCATGCGCACTGACAACGGCCACGATCTGCGTCACCACGGGGACGCGGAGGTCCGGGACGACGGCGGTTCGCTCGTCGACCTCGCCGTGAACGTCCGCGCGGACACGCCTCCGGTGTGGCTGCGGGAGCACATCGCCGCCTCGCTGGGCGGGCTCGCGGCCTACCCGGACGGGCGGGCCGCGCGGGCGGCGGTGGCCGCGCGGCACGGGCTGCCGGTGGAGCGGGTGCTGCTGACGGCCGGGGCGGCGGAGGCGTTCGTGCTGCTGGCGCGGGCACTGAAGGTGCGGCGGCCGGTCGTCGTGCATCCCCAGTTCACGGAGCCGGAGGCGGCGCTGCGGGACGCGGGGCACACGGTCGGCCGGGTGCTCCTGCGGGAGACGGACGGCTTCCGGCTGGAAGCGGCGGCCGTGCCCGAGGACGCGGACCTGGTGGTGATCGGCAACCCGACGAACCCGACGTCGGTGCTGCACCCGGCGGACGCGATCGCAGGACTCGCCCGGCCCGGGCGGGTGCTGGTGGTGGACGAGGCGTTCATGGACGCGGTGCCGGGCGAGCGCGAGGCCCTGGCCGGCCGAGTCGACGTGCCCGGCCTCGTGGTGCTGCGCAGCCTGACCAAGACGTGGGGGCTGGCCGGGCTGCGGATCGGGTACGTGCTGGCGGCGCCGGAGACGATCGAGGACCTCGAGCGGGCACAGCCGCTGTGGCCGGTGTCGACCCCGGCGCTGGCCGCGGCCGAGGCGTGCGTGGGGCCGCGGGCGGTGGCGGAGGCGGCCCACGCGGCGCACCGCATCGCCGCGGACCGCACTCATCTGCTGACCGGCCTCGCCCGCTTCGGCCCGGCCGGGCTGCGGGTCGCCGGCCCCGCACAGGGCCCGTTCGTCCTTGTCCGCCTGCCCCGGGCGTCCACCGTCCGCCGACGCCTGCGCGACCTCGGCTGGGCCGTGCGCCGCGGGGACACCTTCCCCGGACTGGACGAGGAGTGGCTGCGACTGGCGGTACGGGACCGCAGGACGACCGACGCCTTTCTGGAGGCGCTGGGGCGGGCGCTGGAGCTCTGAGGGCACCCGCCGTCGCCCGCTACGGGCGGGGTCGGCCGCGGTGGCGAGCCAGGGCCACCGCTCCCCCGATGTGGCGAGACCGTGGAACCGATCGGCTGCCACGCCACAGGCGTTCCCCGCCGCCACTCTCGGGGCCGACACCGCGATCGGCGCCCGGGCCCGGGGCCCCGGCCCTACCCGACCACGCGCCCGTTCAGCACCACCCGGCGCGGCGCTGTGAGCACCCGTACGTCGGCCCGCGGGTCCTCGTCGTAGACGACGAGGTCGGCCGGGGCGCCCTCGTCCAGGCCGGGGCGGCCGAGCCAGGTGCGGGCGGTCCAGGTGCCGGCGGCGAGGGCCTGGACGGGCGGGATGCCGGCGGTGACGAGTTCACCCACCTCGGCCGCGGCCAGGCCGTGGGCGAGGCCGCCGCCGGCATCGGTGCCGACGTAGACGGGGACGCCGGCGTCGTAGGCGTTCCGCACGGTGTCGTAACGGTTCTCGTGGAGCCGGCGCATATGGGCCGACCAGCGGGGGAACTTGCTCTCGCCGCCGTCGGCGAGCTGCGGGAAGGTGGCGATGTTGACCAGGGTCGGGACGATGGCGACGCCGCGTTCGGCGAACAGCGGGATGAGGTCCTCGGTCAGGCCCGTCGCGTGTTCGATGCAGTCGATGCCCGCCTCGACGAGGTCCTGGAGGGAGTCCTCCGAGAAGCAGTGCGCGGTCACGCGCGCGCCCAGGCGGTGGGCCTCGGCGATGGCCGCCTCGACGGCTTCGCGGGGCCAGCAGGCCGACAGGTCGCCGAGGTCGCGGTCGATCCAGTCGCCGACCAGCTTGACCCAGCCGTCGCCGCGGCGGGCCTCCTGGGCGACGTAGGCGACCAGGTCCTCCGGCTCGATCTCCCAGGCGTAGTTGCGGATGTAGCGGCGGGTGCGGGCGATGTGCCGCCCCGCGCGGATGATCTTCGGCAGGTCCTCGCGGTCGTCGATCCAGCGGGTGTCGGAGGGCGAGCCGGCGTCGCGGATGAGCAGGGTGCCGGCGTCCCGGTCCGTCAGGGCCTGCTTCTCGGCGACGTCCTCGGGGACCGGGCCGTGCCGGTCGAGCCCGACGTGGCAGTGCGCGTCGACGAGGCCGGGCAGGGCCCAGCCGACGACCGTGCGGACGTCGCGGGCGCCGGCGGGACGGTCGTAGGAGACGCGGCCGTCGACCACCCACAGCTCGTCCCGGACGTCCTCCGGACCGACGAGCACCCGCCCCTTCACGTGCAGCACCACCTGATCGCTCATGCACCGCACCTTAATCAGCCGACAGCGCCGCATCGACGGGGGCCGGTGTCCGCGGGACTCGCCGCGCAGGCGGCCGTGGGGCGCCGGTTACCCTCGATGCGGCCGAACCTGCTGTGAGAAGAGAGCTTTGCCGTGACGCATCCGTTTCTGGACCTGGCCCCGCTCGGCGCGGACCGCTTCGCCGCGATCGAGGACCGTGTGGCGCGGCTGCTGAGCACCGGCCAGGACGTCGTGATCATGCAGGGCGAGGCGCTGCTGCCGCTGGAGGGCGCGATCCGTGCCACGGCCGGTCCGGGCACGACGGCGCTGAACGTCATCACGGGCCCGTACGGCCAGACCTTCGGCGACTGGCTCCGGGACTGCGGGGCCACGGTGATCGACCTGGCGGTGCCCTTCCACACGGCGGTCACGGCCGAGCGGATCCGGCAGGCCCTCACCGAGCACCCGGAGATCGACTTCGTGTCCCTGGTGCACGCCGAGGCGGCGACCGGCAACACCAACCCGGTCGCGGAGATCGGCGAGGTCGTACGGGCGCACGGGGCGCTGTTCTACCTGGACGCCGTGGCGTCCATCGGGGCCGAGCCGGTGCTGCCGGACGCGTGGGGTGTGGACCTGTGCGTGATCGGGGCGCAGAAGGCGATGGGCGGCCCGGCCGGGGTGTCGGCGGTGTCGGTGAGCGAGCGGGCCTGGACGCGGATGGCCGCCAACCCGAAGGCGCCGCGCCGGTCGTACCTGTCGCTGCTCGACTGGAAGGAGCGGTGGATCGACGGCGGCCGCAAGGCGCTGCTGCACGCGCCGGCACAGCTGGAGATGCTGGCGCTGGAGGCCTGTGTGGAGCGGATCGAGGCGGCCGGTCTCGACACCGTGATGGCCCGGCACGCGTCCGCCGCGGCGGCCACCCGGGCCGGGGCGGTCGCGCTCGGTGGCGGACTGGAGCCGTACGTGTACGAGGCTCGGGACGCGGCGCCCGTCGCCACGACGCTGCGGGCGCCGTCCCAGGTGGTGGCGTCGGAGCTGGTCCGGCGGGCGCTGGAGGCGGATCCCGCGGTGCCGCTCGCCGCCGGCGGGGGTGCGCTGTCCAAGGAGATGATCCGGGTCAACCACTACGGCGCGGACGCGACGCCGGGTGGGGTGCGGGCGAGCCTGGCGGCCCTGGGTGCCGCGTTGTCCGAGCAGGGTCTGCCGGTGGACGTGGAGGGCGCGCTGCGGGCCGCCGAGGAGGCGTGGCGGTAGTCGTCGGCGGGGACGCACCGGGGCACCGCTGTCGGTGCCCCGTGCCATGCTCCCCGTATGACCACCGACACACCTGCCGAGACCCCTCCCGCCCTCCCCGACGGCCGCCCCGTCCCTCGCCTCACGGGTGATGAGCGGGCCATGCTCGAGAGCTGGCTGGACTTCCACCGGGCCACGCTGGAGCTGAAGTGCGCGGGGCTGGACGACGCGCAGGTGCGGATCGCCGCGGCCGAGCCGTCGTCGCTGAGCCTGCTCGGGCTGGTGCAGCACCTCGCCGAGGTCGAGCGGAACTGGTTCCAGCGGGTGGCCGGCGGGCTCGCCGTACCGCCGCTGTTCGAGGACGCGACCGGTTACACGCTGGATCCGGCGCGTGGACTGGACGAGGCGCTCGGGATCTGGCGGGGCGAGATCGCGCGGGGCCGGGAGCTGTGCTCCGTGCTGCCGCTGGACCACATCGGGCGGGTGGCCGAGGGGCCGGTGCCCGGGATGGAGGTCAGCCTGCGCTGGGTGCTCATCCACATGATCGAGGAGTACGCACGGCACAACGGTCACGCCGATCTCCTGCGGGAACGCATCGACGGAGTGACCGGGGCCTGAATTCCACGTGCTTTCCGTAACATCCCACATGTAAGCTGGCACACAATTAAGAATTTCCTCAAGAAAAGCTTCCCGTATCCTTCTGCCCGCTTTTCCCGGTCCTAAACGCGCAGATTTTGAGGACACCCGGAGGGGAAATTCTGGCAGACCTCGCCAGGCTTACACGGCTGTGACGCGTTACACACTGTGACTGCTTTGCCCGGTATTACCCGGACAATATCGGGCATCTCGCCGCCCTTGTGTGTGATCCCTCGCGCCCGCGTGATAACACAGACGAGGTCGATATGTAACCCCGATCGACGATGCAATTTTGAATTTCGCTGGGTAAATTCAATTTGCATGACTGCCGTACAAGCAGATCCGCAAATCGACCGCCCCACCGTGGCTGACGGAGCCGCACTCTGGCGGATGGCGAAGGACTCGAAGGTTCTCGACCTGAACTCGTCCTACAGCTATCTGCTGTGGTGCCGGGACTTCGCCGCCACCTCGGCCGTCGCCCGCGACGAGCAGGGCGAGCCGATGGGTTTCATCACCGGGTACGTGCGGCCGGACAGCCCGCGCACCCTGCTGGTGTGGCAGGTGGCGGTGGACGAGGCCCACCGCGGGCGCGGACTGGCCGCCGCGCTGCTCGACGGCCTGGTCGCGCGGACCGTGGCCGACCTCGGGGTGACGACGGTGGAGACCACCATCACCCCGGGCAACACCGCCTCGGAGCGCCTGTTCACGTCGTTCGCCGAGCGTCACGGCGCGCGGCTGGAGCGCGAGGTGCTGTTCGACACGGCCGTGTTCCCCGACGGGCCGCACGACCCCGAGGTCCTGTACCGCATCGGCCCGCTGCCCCACTGAGACTTCCCGCCCCACCCCACTCCCGCAGACTTTCCCCACGTACCGAGGAGCGATCCGTCGTGACCATCACCCAGCCCGACCTGAGCGTCTTCGAGACCGTCGAGTCCGAGGTGCGCAGCTACTGCCGCGGCTGGCCCACCGTCTTCGACCGTGCGGTGGGCAGCCGCATGTACGACGAGGACGGCCATGAGTACCTCGACTTCTTCGCCGGAGCCGGGTCACTGAACTACGGGCACAACAACCCGGTCCTGAAACGCGCGCTGATCGACTACCTGGAGCGGGACGGCGTCACGCACGGGCTCGACATGTCGACCACGGCCAAGCGCACGTTCCTGGAGGCCTTCCAGAACCTGCTGCTGCGCCCTCGCGACCTGCCGTACAAGGTCATGTTCCCCGGCCCGACCGGCACCAACGCCGTGGAGGCCGCGCTGAAGCTGGCGCGGAAGGTGAAGGGGCGCGAGTCGATCGTGTCGTTCACCAACGCCTTCCACGGCATGTCGCTGGGCTCGCTGGCCGTGACCGGCAACGCCTTCAAGCGCGCCGGCGCCGGCATCCCGCTGGTCCACGGCACCCCCATGCCGTTCGACAACTACTTCGACGGCACGGTCGAGGACTTCCTGTGGTTCGAGCGACTGCTGGAGGACCAGGGCTCGGGCCTCAACAAGCCCGCCGCCGTGATCGTCGAGACCGTGCAGGGCGAGGGCGGCATCAACGTGGCCCGGCCCGAGTGGCTGCGCGCCCTGTCCGAGCTGTGCGAGCGGCAGGACATGCTGCTGATCGTCGACGACATCCAGATGGGCTGCGGCCGTACCGGCGCCTTCTTCTCCTTCGAGGAGGCGGGCATCGTGCCGGACATCGTCACCGTCTCCAAGTCGATCAGCGGCTACGGCCTGCCCATGTCGCTGTGCCTGTTCAAGCCCGAGCTCGACGTCTGGGAGCCCGGCGAGCACAACGGCACCTTCCGCGGCAACAACCCCGCGTTCGTCACGGCCACCGCGACCCTGGAGACCTACTGGGCCGACGGTTCCGCGATGGAGAAGCAGACCCGCAAGCGCGGCGAGCAGGTCGAGCAGGCGCTGATCTCCATCACCGAGGAGAACCTGGCCGACGTGAAGGAGTACCGGGGCCGCGGCCTGGTGTGGGGCCTGGAGTTCCACGACAAGGAGCGCGCCGGCAAGGTCGCCAAGCGCGCCTTCGAGCTCGGACTCCTCATCGAGACGTCCGGCCCCGAGAGCGAGGTCGTCAAGATGCTCCCCGCGCTCACCATCACACCCGAGGAACTGGACGAGGGCCTGAGCACGCTGGCCCGTGCCGTCCGCGAGACCGCCTGACACCGAACCAAGAGCACCACTCACCTAGGAGGCATCGCAGCACCGTGATTGTCCGTTCGTTCAAGGAGATCGAAGGTACCGACCGGCACGTGAAGGCGGCGTCCGGTACGTGGGAGAGCAAGCGCATCGTCCTCGCCAAGGAGAAGGTCGGCTTCTCCCTGCACGAGACGGTCCTCTACGCGGGTACGGAGACGTCGATGTGGTACGCGAACCACATCGAGGCCGTCGTCTGCACGGAGGGCGAGGCCGAGCTGACCGACCACGAGACCGGGCTGACGCACACGATCACGCCCGGCACGATGTACCTCCTGGACGGGCACGAGAGGCACACGCTGCGGGTCAAGCAGGACTTCCGCTGCCTCTGCGTGTTCAACCCGCCCGTGACCGGACGGGAGGACCACGACGAGAACGGCGTCTACCCGCTGCTCACCGAGGAGGTGTGACGTTTCCATGACCGCCACCACCGACACCACCACCACCGGTATCCCGGACCTCTATCCCAGTCGCGGTGCCGTCGAGGCGCTCACCCCGCGCCAGGACCCGGTCGTCTGGGGCGCACCCGACGCCCCGGGCCCGGTCGCCCCGGCCGATCTGCTGTCCTTCGAGCGTGACGGCTTCCTGGCCATCGACGAGCTCATCACCGAGGACGAGGTCGCGGTCTACCGGAACGAGCTGAACCGGCTGGTGAACGACCCGGACATGCGGGCCGACGAGCGGTCGATCGTCGAGCCGCAGTCCAAGGAGATCCGCACGGTCTTCGAGGTGCACAAGATCAGCGAGGTGTTCGCCCGGCTGGTCCGCGACGAGCGGGTCGTCGGTCGGGCGCGGCAGATCCTCGGCTCGGACGTGTACGTCCACCAGTCGCGGATCAACGTCAAGCCGGGGTTCGGCGCCAGTGGCTTCTACTGGCACTCGGACTTCGAGACGTGGCATGCCGAGGACGGTCTGCCGCGGATGCGCACGGTGTCGGTCTCGATCGCGCTGACCGAGAACTACGACACCAACGGCGGGCTCATGATCATGCCGGGGTCGCACAAGACGTTCCTCGGGTGCGCGGGTGAGACGCCGAAGGACAACTACAAGAAGTCGCTGCAGATGCAGGACGCGGGCACGCCGTCGGACGAGGCGCTGACCCGGTTCGCCACCGAGCACGGCATCAAGCTGTTCACGGGCAAGGCCGGTTCTGCGACCTGGTTCGACTGCAACGCCATGCACGGTTCCGGCGACAACATCACGCCGTTCCCGCGCAGCAACGTGTTCATCGTGTTCAACAGCGTGGAGAACACGGCGGTGGAACCGTTCGCGGCGCCGGTACGGCGGCCGGAGTTCATCGGAGCGCGCGACTTCACGCCGGTGCGGTGACCGCACTCTGCGGTGACCGGTCGAAGTGACCGCCGTCTGCGGTGAGACGGCCGTGTGACAGAGCTGCCGGGTGGGGCCTCCTCGTGTGGGACGGGAGGCCCCACCCGGTTCTGTCATGCCGAGAGCACCTGGAGGAGCCGGTCGACGTCCGCGGGCGTGTTGTAGAGGTGGAACGCGGCCCGCAGGTTCCCGGCCCGGTCGGAGACCTCGATGCCCGCCCGGCTCAGTTCGCCCTGCCGGTGGCCGAGCCCCGGCACCGACACGATCGCCGAGCCGGGCGCGGCGACCGGCTCGTGGCCCAGCTCCGCGAGCCCGGCACGGAAGCGGTCCGCGAGGCCGACGTCGTGGGCGTGCACGACATCGACGCCGATCTCCTCCAGCAGTTCCAGGGACGCGCGCAGTCCCGCGTAGGTGAAGAGGGCGGGGCTGACGTCGAACCGCCGTGCGGAGTGGGCGAGTTCCTCGACGGGGCCGTAGCAGCTGTCCCAGGGGCGTTCCCCGGCGACCCAGCCGGCGAGCAGCGGTGTGAGCCCGCCGAAGTCCCGCGGGGCGACGAAGAACGCGGCCCCGTGCGGGCCCATGAGCCATTTGAATCCGACGGCGGCGAGGAAGTCGTCGGCGTCGGCCTCCATCGGCAGCCAGCCGGCCGACTGGGAGGCGTCGACGTAGGTGCGGGCGCCGTGTGCCCGGGCCGCCTCGCGCACCGCGGGCAGGTCGGCGAGACGGCCGTCTGCGGACTGTGCGGCGCTGACCGCGACGAGCGCGGTGCCGGGACGGACGGATTCGGCGACCCGCTCCAGGGGCACCGCGCGCACCTTGAGGTCGCCGCGCGCGTGGAACGGGTTCACCAGGGACGAGAAGTCGGCCTCCGCGGTGAGGACTTCGGCGCCGGCGGGCAGCGAGGCGGCGATCAGCCCGCCGTACTCGGCGACCGAGGCACCGGTCGCGACCCGCTCGACGGGAACGCCGGCCAGCCGGGCGAATGACGCGCGGGCGACCTCCACGTCCTCGTACAGGGGACCCAGGGGCGTGCCCTCGGCACGCATCCGCACCGCCTGCTGCACGGCGCTGACGGTACGGGCGGGCAGGAGCCCGTTGCTCGCGGTGTTGAGGTAGGTGTGCTTCGGGGTGAACTCGGCACGGACGAGGTTCTCGAAGGTCTCCATGGGACCACTCTGCGTCCCAGGGATCTCCCCGTCCATTGCCGATTTCTGCGTGATGCCGCTAAGGAGCGCTTATGAGTGCGCTCCGACCTGGGCGTTTCAGTGCTGGGGCACGGCACAGCCGTCCGGGCCGCAGGCCTCCGCGTCCTCGCCGCCGTCGACGATCTTCAGGGGTGAGCGCTCGCCGTACGCCTGGGTCAGGGCCTGGGTGAAGACCTCGGCCGGCTGGGCGCCGGAGACGCCGTACTTCCGGTCCAAGACGAAGAAGGGCACGCCGTTCGCGCCGAGCTGCGCGGCCTCGCGCTCGTCGGCGCGGACCTCGTCGGCGTAGGCGTCCGGGTCGGCGAGCACCGCGCGCACGGCCTCGGCGTCCAGCCCGGCGGCCGCGGCGAGCTCCACCAGCCGCTCGTCGTCGTCGAAGACGGAGCGCTCCTCGGCGAAGTTGGCCCGGTAGAGCAGGTCGAGCAGCTGCTCCTGACGGCCCTGCTCCTTGGCGAGGTGCAGGAGACGGTGCATGTCGAAGGTGCTGCCGTGGTCGCGGCCGCGGGTGCGGTAGTCGAGGCCTTCGGCAGCTGCCTGGGCCCCGAGGTTGTCCTCGCCGGCCTCGGCCTGCGCGGCACTCATCCCGTACTTCTTGGTGAGCATCGTGATCACGGGCTGGATGTCGCCCTTGGCGCGGCCCGGGTCCAGCTCGAAGGAGCGGTGCACCACCTCGACGTCGTCGCGGTGCGGGAAGTCCCGCAGCGCCTTCTCGAAGCGGGCCTTGCCCACATAGCACCAGGGGCAGGCGATGTCGCTCCAGATCTCGACGCGCATGTCTCGGCTCTCTCCAGGTCGTACGGGTACGGAGAGACTCCCTCCGCCGAGTGGATGAACGTTCAAGCAGCGGGCTTCATTCCCCGGGCAGGACGAGCCGCATCCGCAGATGGTGGGCCCCCGGCTCGCCCGGTTCCGGGATCCATCCCTGCCGCCGGTAGAACTCCTGCGCCCGCCGGTTGTCGACGTGCACCTCCAGGAGGGCCGTCCGCCTGCCGTCGGCCCGCCACTCCTCCACACAGGCCGCGTGCAGGGCGGTGCCGACGCCTGCGCGCCAGTGGTCGGGATCGACGTGGAACTGGAACAGCTTCACCGTGTCCGCCGGGACGTCCTCGGGGGTGCGGAAAGAGGCCAGGCCGACGATGCGCCCCGCCTCGACGAGGCACAGCACCCGCCCGTCCGGCCGCGTGAGGGCGCCGCGCCAGGCCTCGGTCCAGTCGGTGCCGTCCTGCGGCACCCCGCCGGGGTAGTACGTCGCCCGGGCCCGCGCGTGCAGCGCGACGACGTCCGCCACCTCGGCGGGCAGGGCGGTACGGATCACACGGCCCGGAACCACTCGGTTGCTGATCATGGAACGGAGGACGAGGCCGGGCCGGGACGCGGTTCCCGGCCGACCCTCAGCTGCCGTCGCGCAGGTCGTCCGGCCAGCTCGGCCTGAACTCGATGTGGTCGTACGTCACCACGCAGCCCTCTCCCATCGGGGACTGGGCCATGAAGCCGACCAGGGCCGCGCCGGTCTCCTTCTCGTCGCCGAGGGTGAAGAGCCGGACGAAGGTCCAGCGTTCACCGTCACGGGAGGCGTGGAAGGCGAAGGCACGACCGGTCCGGCTCACCCGGAGCCAGACGGAACTGCCGTCCACGGTGAAGGAGTTGGCGTCGTCGGAGTGCCCCCGGGTGACCACCGTGCAGACGGTGGGCTCGTCCGGGGAGTACTCCAGGCAGAGCTTGGCCCAGGCCCGCTCCCCCACGTGGACGTAGAGCACCCCGGCGTCGAAGGCCGCGCCGAACCCGACGGTGACCTTGGCGATCAGCTGGAAGTCCCCTTCGGGCGCCCCGAGCAGCCGGGGCGCGTCGGAAGCGGGGTCCAGCCCTTCCCCGGTGGGCGGCACGAACCGATCCTGCCGCCCCCCGGCCCACCCGGTGAGCACACCGTCCTCGTAGGACCAATGACCGTCGGGCCCGTAGGTGCGCAGGCCGAAAGGGAGTTCGGGAAATTCCAGATCCATTCGGCCCACTCTTCCAGCTCCGACCGCAAGGGGCGCGGGGAACTGCGCGATCAATCACGAACGACCCGCAGCCCGCGGCTCACCGCACCCCTACGGCGCTAACGCTCCAAACGCCCGTTGAACCTGCGAGGCAGCCCCAAGGGGTTGTCGTCCCGCAGCTCCTGCGGCAGCAACGCCTCGGGGGCGTTCTGATAGGCAACAGGCCGCATCCACCGCTCGATCGCCGTCCCGCCCACCGACGTGGACGTCGACGTCGTGGCCGGGTACGGCCCACCGTGGTGCTGGGCCGCCGCGACGGCGACACCCGTCGGCCAGCCGTTGACCAACACACGCCCCGCCAGCGGCGTCAGCTCCGCGAGGATCTCGGCGCCGCGACCCTGGCCCGCCGCCTCCTCCTCCGACAGCTGCACCGTCGCCGTGAGGTTCCCCGGCAGGCGCGAGAGCACCGCCTTCACCTCGGCATCGTCCTCGTAGCGGGCCACCACGGTGACCGGCCCGAAGCACTCCTCCAGGAGCAGGTCGTGCTCGCCCTCCGCGGCCAGCCTGCTCGCCGGCACCGTGAGGAAGCCCGCGCTGACGGTGTGCTCGCCGCCCGCGCCCGGGGTGACCGGGGAGTCGACGTCGGGCAGCCCGGCCCGCTCGGCGACGCCGGCCACGAAGTTGTCGCGCATGCGGTGGTCGAGCAGGACACCGGCGTCGGTGTCGCTGACGGCGTCCGTCAGGGACTTCAGCAGGGCGTCGCCCGCGGCTCCGGCCGGCGCGAGGACGAGGCCCGGCTTCACACAGAACTGGCCGACGCCCAGCGTCATGGAACCGGCGAGACCGGCGCCGATCGCCTCGGCCCGCTCGGCGGCCGCGGCCTCGGTGACGACGACCGGGTTCAGGGAGCCCAGCTCGCCGTGGAAGGGGATCGGGACCGGGCGGGCCGCCGCCGCGTCGAAGAGCGCACGGCCGCCGCGCACGGAGCCGGTGAAGCCGGCCGCCGCGACCAGCGGGTGCTTGATCAGCTCGATGCCCGCCTCGAAGCCGTGGACCAGGCCCACGACGCCCTCGGGGATGTCGTGCCGGGCGGCGGCGCGACGCAGCACCTTGGCGACGTACTCGGACAGGGCCGGGTGGTCCGGGTGGGACTTGACGACGACCGGGCAGCCGGCCGCGAGGGCGCTCGCGGTGTCGCCGCCCGCGACCGAGAAGGCGAAGGGGAAGTTCGAGGCCGAGTAGACGGCGACGACGCCCAGCGCCACTTTGTAGCGGCGCAAATCCGGGATCGGCGGGGTCGCGGTGTCGTCGGGGTGGTTGATGACGACGTCGAGGAAGGCGCCCTCGTCGACGATGTCGGCGAAGGCACGCAGCTGGTAGCAGGTGCGGGCGAGCTCGCCGGTCAGCCGGACCGGGCCGAGCGCGGTCTCGGCGTCTGCGGTCTCGACGAGGGAGTCCTTGGCCGCCTGGAGCTCGTCGGCGGCGGTGCGCAGGAAGGCCGCCCGGACCGTGCGGTCGGCCAGGGCGCCCCGGGCCTCGTGCGCGGCGCGGACGGCGGCGTCCACCTCCTGGGCTGTGGCCTCCACCGCAACCTGTTCACGCTGCTTCCCGGTTCGGGGGTCGACACTCCAGACTGGTGCTGTTGCCACCGCGGGTCCCTCCACACATGTAATGCCGCAGTACTGGGTCATCCACCAGGGACGTTCGATATACTGAACGCTGTCTCTGATGATGAATATGCTGTGGAGACTATTTCCCGGCCAACGAAGGGGTCAAGGGCGATGTCGGCTGGCGAGACGGGCGGCGGGGCGCAGGTCAAGTCCGCGGTACGAACGGTTGAACTGCTCGAATACTTCGCCGGACGCCCCGGCATGCACTCCCTCGCGGCGGTCCAGGAGGCCGTCGGGTATCCCAAGTCCAGCCTCTACATGCTGCTGCGCACCCTGGTCGAGCTGGGCTGGGTGGAGACCGACGCGACGGGCACGCGGTACGGCATCGGTGTGCGGGCCCTGCTGGTCGGCACGTCGTACATCGACGGTGACGAGGTCGTCGCGGCGGCCCGCCCGACCCTGGACCGGCTCTCGGACGACACGACCGAGACGATCCACCTCGCCCGCCTCGACGGCACCAACGTCGTCTATCTGGCCACCCGCCAGTCCCAGCACTACCTGCGCCCCTTCACCCGGGTCGGCCGCCGGCTGCCCGCGCACTCCACGTCCCTGGGCAAGGCGCTGCTGAGCACGTACTCGGACGAACAGGTGCGCAAGATGCTCCCGGAGACGCTGCCCGCGCTGACCGAGCACACGATCACCGACCGGGAGAAGCTCATCGAGGAGCTGCGCCAAGTGCGGGACCAGGGCTTCGCGGTGGACCGCGAGGAGAACACGCTGGGCCTGCGCTGCTTCGGCGTGGCGATCCCGTACCGCACCCCGGCGCGGGACGCGATCAGCTGCTCGGTGCCGGTGGCGCGGCTGACCCCGGCGCACGAGCAGCTGGTGAAGGACGCGCTCTTCGACGCGCGGGACCGGCTGACACTGGCCACCCGTAGGCTCTGAGACATGAACGTCGAGCTGCGCCAGGTCCACGACAGTGATCTGCCGGTCTTCTTCCGGCAGATGAACGACCCCGAGTCCCTGAGCATGGCGGCCTTCACTCCGGAGGATCCGGCCGACCGGGTCGCCTTCGACACCCGCTGGTCCCGGATGCGCTCCTCGCCCGACGTCGTCGTCCGTACGGTCCTGGCCGACGGGGACGTGGTCGGCAGCGCGGGGGTGTACGGGGTGCCGGGCGAGCGCGAGGTGACGTACTGGGTCGACCGCGCCTACTGGGGCAAGGGCATCGCCACGCAGGCGCTGCGGGCGCTGCTCGCCGAGGTGCCCGAGCGCCCGCTGTACGCGCGTGCGGCGTCGGACAACGCGGGGTCGCTGCGCGTGCTGGAGAAGTGCGGGTTCCGGGTGACGGCGGCGGCCCGCGGGTACGCCCCGGCCCGGGGTGCCGAGATCGACGAGACGGTGCTCATCCTGGAGGGCTGAGACGCTCCGGCGCCCTCCCCCGCCCGGTGGAGGCGGATCGTCGCCGGGCAGGATGCGCTCGCGGCCTTCCACGCGGGAGCCTGCTCGCATGACCCGGTCGATCGCTCCTCCCACTCCTTTGATGCAGCGGGTGGCTGCCGCTGCCTCCGCCGTCGGCGCGGCGGACCTCGCCGACCCGCCCCTGCCGTCGCGGCGCCTCGCCTGCGTCGGCCGGATGCGCGTCGGTCTGCTCGTCGCCGCCATCGGCGTCCGCCACGTCGCGGAGCGCTCGGCCGGGGCCGCGCGGCGTTCGGCGTGAGCGGTGTCGCCCGGCTGCTGTTCGGCCGGCGGGCGCGGCTGCGCTGGATCCATCTGATCCTCGGCGGTGCGCTGGCCGTGCCCTATGTCCTGGTCGGCTCGGTGGTCGTCGGTCCGGCCACCGGTGCCGAGGACGTCTTCGGCTCCTTACCCCTCCAACTCGCCTCGTTCGGCCTGGGTCTGCCACTCGCGGCCGTCACCTCGCTGTTCCCGCTCACCCGGCCCCTGGAGTCGGCCGCCGTGCGCTGGCTGTGCGGTGTGGACGCGGACCGGCTCGCCCTCGGGCCCGCGGGCACGCGGGGCGAGAAGGGCCGTACGGCTGCATGGTTCACGCTGCATCTCGGGTTCGGCGGGATCATCGCGGGGATGTCGCTGGCGCTGCCGCCGTTCGCCGTCACGCTGATCGCGCTGCCGGTCCTGGCGGCGGTGCGCGGCGACCGGCTCGGGCTGCCCGAAGTCCTCGACGACGCCTGGGTCCTGGCGCTCGCCCCGGTCGCGGGCGCGGCATCGCTCGTCGCCCTCGCCGGCTGCGCGGCCGGCTGCGGGGCGCTGCTGGCCCGCTGGGCGCCCCTGCTGCTCGGTCCCACGCACCGGGAGCGGCTCGCCGCCGCCGAGGCACGGGCGGCCGACCTCGCCGTGCGCAACCGGCTGGCGCGGGAGCTGCACGACTCCGTCGGCCACGCCCTGAGCGCGGTCACCCTTCAGGCGAGCGCCGCCCGCCGGGTCCTGGACTCCGACCCGGAGTTCGTCCGGGAGGCCCTCGCCGCGATCGAGGACACGACCCGGCGCACGGTCGGTGAACTCGACGCCGCGCTGGGCGTGTTG
The DNA here is from genome assembly GCF_007655005.1 of Streptomyces tibetensis. Taxonomy (GTDB): domain Bacteria; phylum Actinomycetota; class Actinomycetes; order Streptomycetales; family Streptomycetaceae; genus Streptomyces; species Streptomyces tibetensis. The sequence goes on along the minus strand of NZ_SZVW01000005.1, from coordinate 370,314 downwards.
CGCGAGGGCGACGCCCCCGGCACGGCCGCCGCGCCCACCCTCGCCGCCGACCTCGACGGGCTGTTGCGGCGTACCCGGGCGGGCGGACAGCGGGTGAGCGCCGCCGTGGACACCGACCCAAAGGCGCTGCCCCCGCTGCTGTCCCGGGAGGCCTACCGGATCGTGCAGGAGGGCCTGAGCAACGCCCTCAAGCACGCCGGTGAGCGGGCCGCCGTGGAGGTGCGGATCGCGGTCGCGGGCGGGGACCTGGAGATCACCGTGGAGAATCCGGTGACCGGCCCCGCGCCCTCCCGCACCGGCGGCGGCCACGGACTGCGGGGCATCGCCGACCGGGCCAGGCTGCTCGGCGGGACCGCGACGGCGGGACCGACCCCGGCACAGACCTGGCGGCTGCACGCCCGACTGCCGATGACACCCATGCCGATGAGAGGACCCGCATGACCCGCCCGGCCCCGATCCGTGTCGTCCTCGCCGACGACGAGCGCATGGTGCGCACCGCGCTGCGCGCCATCCTCTCCGCCGAGCCGGACCTGGACGTGGTGGGCGAGGCCGCCACCGGCGCGGAGGCGGTGTCGGTCGTACGGGAACTGCGGCCGGACGTCGTCCTCATGGACGTCCGGATGCCGCAGACCGACGGGATCCGCGCCACCGAGCGGATCCTCGCCACGCTGGACGAGCCGCCCCGGATCGTCGTCGTGACGACCTTCGAGAACGACTCCTACGTGTACGACGCGCTGCGCGCCGGAGCCGCCGGGTTCCTGCTGAAACGGGCGGACGCCGACGCGCTGGTGCAGGCGGTCCGGCTGGTGGCGCGCAGCGACAGCCTGCTGTTCCCGGCGGCCGTGCGCGCCCTGGCGACCGAGCACGCCCGCGCGCTCCCGGCGCCACCCGCCTGGGTGGCGAAGCTCACCGGACGCGAGGGGGAGGTGCTGCGGCACATGGCGCGGGGCCTGACCAACGCGGAGATCGCCCGCCTGATGGAGGTCGGCCCGGCCACGGTGAAGTCCCACGTCGCGGCGGTCCTGGCGAAGACCGGCACCCGCGACCGCACGCAGGCGGTGATCGCCGCGTACGAGGCCGGGATTCTGAACGGCGGATGAGAAAACCGGCCCGTCGGATGAGAAACCAGGACGGACGGGAACGATCCGCCCCGCGTGGCTCGTCCTCCTGTTCGGAATGAACAAGACGATCAGGCGCGCTTCGGTCTTCTCGCTGCTCCTGGTGTTGGCTCTGCTGGTCAGGGCGACCTGGGTGCAGTTCTACGAGGGCCAGGCGCTGGCAGACGACAAGGACAACCGGCGGAACGCGATCGAGACGTACTCGGCGCCGCTCGGGAACATCATCGTGGGCGGCCGGTCGGTCACCGGCTCGACGCCGACGAAGACGGGCGACCTGAAGTACAAGCGGACGTACACGGACGGCCCGCTGTACGCGGCGGTGACGGGTTACGCGTCGCAGGCGTACGCCCCGACTCAGCTGGAGGGCATCTACACCGACCTGCTCAACGGCACGGACAGCCGGCTCAAGTCCGTGATGGACACACTCACCAACCAGCGAGCCGAACCGGGAAACGTGGTCACGACCATCGACCCGGTCGTGCAGAAGGCCGCCTACGACGCGCTCGGCGACAAGAAGGGCGGTGCCGTCGCCATCGACCCGAAGACCGGGAAGGTCCTCGCGGTCGTGTCGACGCCGTCGTACGACCCTTCCTCGCTGACCGACGCCAACACCGCGGGGGCGGCCTGGAAGAAGCTCACCACGGACCCGGAGAAGCCGCTGGTCAACCGTGCGCTGCGGCAGCCGCTGCCGCCCGGCTCGACGTTCAAGCTGGTGGTGGCGGCGGCCGCGCTGGAGGACGGGCTGTACTCGTCGGTGGACGAGCGGACGGACAGCCCGGACCCGTACACGCTGCCGGGCACCAGCCGGGACCTGACCAACGAGAACCCGAACGCGCCCTGCACGAACGCGACCATCCGCACGGCGTTGGAGTACTCCTGCAACAACGTCTTCGCCAAGATGGCCGTGAAGCTCGGCCAGGACAAGGTGAAGGCGATGGCCGACAAGTTCGGCTTCAACGACGACAAGCTGGACGTGCCGGTCCGGGCCTACACGAGCGTGTACCCGTCGGACATGTACCCGTCGCAGACGGCCCTGACGGGCATCGGCCAGTTCGACGTCACGGCCACCCCTCTCCAGATGGCCATGGTGTCGGCGGCGATTGCCAACGGCGGCAAGCTGGTGTCGCCGCACATGGTCTCGCAGATCACCGACAGCGGTGGTGATGTGCTGCAGGACTACGACGACGACGCCGGCACGAAGGAGATCGTCAGTTCCTCGACCGCCGAGCAGTTGCAGTCGGCGATGGAGACGGTCGTGAACCAGGGCACGGGCACGAACGCCAAGGTCCCGGGCGCGACCGTCGGCGGCAAGACGGGTACGGCCCAGCACGGCGAGAACAACAGCCAGGTGCCGTACGCCTGGTTCACCTCGTACGGCAAGTCCGACTCCTCGGGCAAGGAGGTCGCCGTGGCGGTCGTCGTGGAGCAGTCGAACGCGGCCCGCTCGGAGGTCAGCGGCAACGGGCTCGCGGCGCCGGTCGCCAAGGCGATGATGCAAGCGGCGCTGAAGGACTGAGCCTTCGCCAGTGAACCTCCGCCGCCGATGAGCCGTCTGTACAGACGAGACGGGCCGCCCCCTTCCCCCCGGGGGCGGCCCGTCCTCATGTCATCGCGGGCCCGGTGTCACTTCGCTCCCAGGAGCTGCTCGATCGGGTCGATGGCGAAGTACACGAGGAACAGCGCCGAGGTCCCCCACAGCAGCCAGTGCACCTCCTTGGCCTTGCCGAGCACGGTCTTGATGACGACGTAGGCGAGGAAGCCGGCGCCGATGCCGTTGGTGATGGAGTAGGTGAACGGCATCACCGCGATGGTGAGGAACGCCGGGATGGCGATGTCGTAGCGGTCCCAGTCGATGTGCTTGACCTGGGTCATCATCAGGAAGCCGACGGCGACCAGGGCCGGGGCGGCCGCCTGGAGCGGGACGATGGTGAGCAGCGGGGTCAAAAACAGCGCGAGAGCGAACAGGCCGCCGGTGACGAGGTTGGAGAAGCCGGTGCGCGAGCCCTCGCCGACACCGGCCGCGGACTCGATGTAGGAGGTCGCCGAGGAGGCGGAGGCCGCGCCGCCCGCGACCGCGGCGGCACCGTCGATGAGCAGCACCCGGCCGAGGTTCGGGACCTTGCCCTCCTCGTCGAGCAGGCCGGCCTCGGCACTGATGCCGACGACCGTGCCCATGGTGTCGAAGAAGTCGGACAGGATCAGCGTGAAGATCAGCAGGACGACGGTGATGACGCCGACGCCGGGGGCGCTGAAGGCACCGAACAGGTCGAAGTGGCCGATGAGCCCGAAGTCGGGCGCGTCGACGAGGTTGCCCGGCCAGGCGGGGGTGGTCAGGCCCCAGGACTTGATGTCGGCGAGGGAGTTGATCACGATCGCCAGCGCGGTCATGGTGACGATGCTGATCAGGATGGCGCCCTTGACCTTGCGGGCGAGCAGTCCGATCGTCAGCAGCACGCCGAGGCAGAAGACCAGCATCGGCCAGCCGGCGAGGGTGCCGGTGCCGCCCAGCTGAACGGGGACGGTGGTGTTCGCGGCGTCCGGGATGCGGCTGACGAAACCGGCGTCGACGAAGCCGATGAAGGCGATGAACAGGCCGATGCCGACGCTGATGGCCTGCTTGAGCGGCTGGGGTATCGCGTGCATGACGGCCTCGCGCAGTCCGGTCACCACCAGCACGCAGATCAGCAGGCCTTCGAGGACGATCAGGCCCATCGCGTCGTCCCAGCTCATCAGCGGGGCGATCTGGAAGGCGACCACGGCGTTCAGACCGAGTCCGGCGGCGAGCGCGAGGGGCAGGTTGCCGCCGACACCCATGATGATCGTCATCACCGCGGCCACCAGGGCGGTGGCGGTGGTGAGTTGGACGGCGTCCAGCTGGTGCCCGAACTTGTCCTTCGCGCTGCCCAGGATGATGGGATTCAGGACAAGGATGTAGGCCATCGTGAAGAAGGTGGCGAAGCCGCCGCGGATCTCCCGGCCGAAGGTGGAGCCCCGCTCGGAGATCTTGAAGAACCGGTCGACGCTGTTCGCCGCTGGTGGCGCGGCGTCGGACCGGTCGGCCACCTTCTGCGATTCGGACATGGCGCGTACTCCTTGATGCCTGGGTGATCGGTGTGCGGATGCTGGCTGGATTGTCGTCGCGTTGAACCACGTTCAGGTTTTCTTCGTGTTACGAAATCGAAGTCCGGCCCGCCATACACTGTTCGAAGCCCCGTACGAACTGTTCGACGATCGCTGCTACGCTTCCCGATCTCGTCCGGGCCTCCCCCGGATGATCACATGTCATCTACATGACAGCCACAGGGCGCCCCGGCCGGGAGCGCCCGTAGCCGCTGGGAGGAGAGGTCGCCCGTGGGCACGGTCGTCGACGACGCCGCCTCCGTGGAATTCCACGCCTTCTTCGAGCGTCACTACGCCGAACTCTCCCGCCTCGCCCACCTGCTGACCGGCGAGTCGGACACCGCCGACGACCTGGCGGCGGACGCCTTGCTGGCGCTGTGGCACCGCTGGGACCGGGTGCGCGCGGCCGACCATCCGGCGGCGTACGCGCGCGGAGTGGTCGCCAACCTGGCCCGCACCCGGATCCGCAGCGCGGTGCGCGAGCGGCGGCGCATCGCCCTGTTCTGGTCGCAGCGCGAGGAGAACACCGAGAACCCGGACGTCGCGGGCGTGGTCGACGTGCAGGAGGCGCTGCGCCGGCTGCCGTTCCGCAAGCGGGCCTGTGTGGTGCTGCGGCACGCGTTCGACCTGTCGGAGAAGGACACCGCCCTGGCGCTCGGTGTGTCGGTGGGTACGGTGAAGAGCCAGACCTCGAAGGGAATGGCCGAACTCCAGCGGCTGCTGGGGACGCAGGGCGTGCCGCAGCGGATGCACGCGACGCTGGGCGCTCCCCGCTGCTCACCGGCTGTGGAGGGTGTGCGCACCGGTGAGGGCGGAGGGAGGGACCGATGAGCATGCGGCGGGACGTGCACGAGGAGGTGCGCGCCCGGTTGCACGAGGCGGCCGGGGCGCACGAGCCCGACCGGGAGCGCATGCTGGCCCGGGTCGAACGGGGCATGGCCGGTCCGGCCGGCTCCGGCCATCGCACGGCGCGTCCGCCGGTGTTCGGCTGGATGCGGGTGGCGGGGGCGACCGCCGCGGTCGCCGGCGTCCTGGCGGTGGGCGGCTACGCGGTGGCGTCCGCGGTGAAGGAGGAGACCGCTCCGCAGCAGCGGGAGGTGGCGACCACGCCGAGTCCGGCGCCCACGCCGTCCCCGGAGGCGACGAGCCGGGCCACCGAACCCCCGGTGACGGTGAAGCCGGCACCGAGCCGCCCGCCCGAGCGCCGCGAGTCCGGGCACCCGCCGTCGGGGACGCCGAGTGCCCCGGCCGCCGAGCGGCCGCGCACCACAGCGGAGGACGGCCCCCTGTGGTCGGACGGCTCGGTCGACCCGCACAGCAACGACTTCTGGGCGCAGAGCAACGTCACGCTCAAGACCCGCGAGCAACTGACCGCGCTGACCGTGCGGTTGCGGGTCGCCCAGACCGGCGGGGTATCCGACGCGGGTGCCTGGCGCTCCCTGCCCGAGGACGACTTCAGCCTCGCGGTCGCCGAGCGGGACGGCTTCCTCGTCTACACCTGGACCCTCAAGGAGGGCCGCACGGTCCCGGTGGGCGAGTGGGTGTTCGCCGGCCAGTTCGGCCACGCCCGCGGCGGTCGCGACGCGGGCGGGGACGATTACGCCGTGACGGCCACGGCCGGTTCGCGGCAGTTGTCGGTGGGCGGTGGTTTCGCCGCCGTGGACGACGGCGACGGCGACTCGTGAAGATTCGTGAAGAGGCGGCAACCCTTTCCTCACCGGTGGCGACCACTACGCGCAAGAGCCACCCCCCATCCGAGGAATCCGTACATGACTGCACCAGCAGAACAGCGCGTCCGCCATCGCCGCAGTGTCACCAAGCGGCGGGCGGTGATCGCCGCGGTGTCGGCATTCGGCATCACGGGTGCGGCGATCGTCACCACGTCGATGCTGTCGACGGCGGGCGCCGCGTCCTCCTGGCCCACGGACAAGGGCAAGACGCCCGTCTCCGAGACGATCCCGGTCTCCGGTGTACGCGACGGCGGGATGAAGATGTTCTACGGCACCGGCGCGCTCGGCGGCGGCAGCCAGGACGAGGGCCAGGACCCGCTCTTCGAGCTGGCCGACGGCGCGGTCCTCAAGAACGTCATCATCGGCACCCCGGCGGCGGACGGTGTCCACTGCAAGGGCAGTTGCACGCTGCAGAACGTGTGGTGGACGGACGTCGGCGAGGACGCGGCCAGCTTCAAGGGCAAGTCCTCCTCCGCGGTGTACAAGGTGATCGGCGGCGGCGCGAAGAACGCCGACGACAAGGTGCTGCAGTTCAACGGCGCCGGCACACTGAACGTGTCCGGCTTCCAGGTGCACAACGCCGGCAAGCTGGTCCGCTCCTGCGGCAACTGCAAGACGCAGTACAAGCGCACGATCGTGCTCAGCGACATCGACGTGACCGCCCCGATGAACTCCATCGTCGGGGTCAACGCCAACTACGGCGACACGGCGACGCTGTCGAGGATCCGTGTCCACGGCGACAGCAAGAAGAAGATCAAGACCTGTGTGCGCTTCGAGGGCAACAACACCGGCAAGGAGCCCAAGGAGCTGACCCCGCCCGGCCCGGACGGCAAGAGCTGCAAGTTCAAGGCCTCCGACATCAGCTACCAGTAGGTCCTTCGCCCCAGTGACTCCGGTCGGCCCTCGTCCCCCCTTGGGCCGACCGGGACGCCGGGTGTCCGGCCCCCCAGCCGGACGTCCCGGCACCTCGGCCCTCCGGAGCCCCCCTCCGGACGGCCGGACGGTACCGGCCGAGCCCCCCTCGGCCGGTCGGCAGGACGCCCCCGTCGCTTCGCGCCGACGGGGGCGTCGCCGTGTCCGCCACGGCGAAGGCCGCCTAACCAACAGCTCGAGGATCTGCCCAACACGCCAACCACTCGCTACGTTCGTGACGTCCTCGTTGCCGCCGCGGTGCTGCCGCCGCGGGACGACCGGTTGGAGGCTCTGCCTCGCTGGGCAGACGCCTTCCTTGCCCAGGCACCACTCCCCCCACCGCAAGTACCTCACTCCCTTCGCCCATTGGTCCTGCACCCTCGCCAGCCGAAACAGTGCTCGTCTCGCGCTGGCCACCGACCTGCCGGCATCTGTCCTTGCCGACTTCACCGCCACCAGCATCAGCAACTCCACCCGCTGGACTGGGTACGCCAAGCGGGACTGGCTCGACTACGTCGCCAGCCGCAAGCAGCGCTGATCACCTTTGCCGCCTCCGAGCACACCCCCACGCTGAGCCTGGCACCACTCCCACCAGGCCCAGCGTCCTATCACGGCGCCTTTTCAGCGTGACCAACTCTCAGGTGACAGCTCTGGCACCCTGGCGTCGAGCACTTGCCGAGGAGGCAGTCAGTTGAAGGCGTCGGTCATGCAGTCCACCCGGCAGTCGGAGGCCTCATAGCGCTGGCGGAGAGCGGCAGCTGCTTCTTCGCGCTCCACGAAGAGGTACCCGTAGTGCCGGCGCGCCACCCTGGTCACGTCTCCGACCGTGACGATGGCCGGTTCGTCGTGTGCGGCCCGGCGACGCGCTCCGGCGATTGCCATGTCCGCAGAGCGCAGCAGGTTTCTGGAACGGTCCCGGATCACGGCTGCCTGGGCCCGTTTCGCCGAGAGGGGACGCAGGACACGTCCCCTCCAGACGTAGCCGGCGGCGACAAGGATGAGACCGAGCGCTACGAACAGGAGTCCGCCGGGGGCGTGAGGTCGCATCTATCCAGTCTTCACCACTCGCGTGGTGATCGTCATGCCCGCGTCGGCGGAACTCGACCGCCACGGCGCCGAGCTGCTGGTCCGCCCGGCCACGCCCTGGCGGTCTGACCGCGAAAGGACCTCCCCGCATGCAGGCACCGACCTCACCGCACACCACAGACCGGACCACCCCGGCCACGGACAAGAACCTCGACGCCGCGGTCGCTGCGCTCGCCGCGGAGATATTTGGAGTGCGCGCGGGTTCCCGGGGGCCACCCGGTGGGCGTGGATCGGCATCTCAGCTGGTAGATCGCCCTGTGCAGGTCGTTCACTCGTTGACTCTCAAGCGCAAGCGGGTGATCTTCCGCGACCTTGCCGTGGGCGATTTGACGGGCATTCCACGGCCGGTTCCCTCCGACCTGCCGGCTGGCCTGCTCGACCGTGCCGAGACCCCATTCGCGCCGCTCACCATCGCCTTGACCGCCGTCCACGCCGTCCCTGCCGCCGAGCTCCGCACCGCGCGAACCGGCCGACCTGAACCTCGCCCGCGGAACCCTCGAACTGCGCCGAGGCCTGCTGCGACACACCCTCTACCTGGAGGAGCTCACTCACCGGCTTGCCGCCGACTGGTTGGCTTACCGCCACCAACGCTGCCCCGCCTCCGTCAATCCCTACCTGCTGGTCAGCCAGAAAACCGCCCTCGACCCGGGCCACCCGGCCGTGCAGAGGGTCACCTTCAGCCAGGTCGTCCTACCCAACGGACCCACCCTCGACAGGCTGCGCCAAGACCGGATCCTCGACGAGGCTTTCGCCACCGGTGACCCGCTCAAACTCATGAGGCTCTTTGGCATCACTGAACAGACCGCCATGCGTTATGTCGGCACCGCCTACCCGGAGCGAACCGCGAAGCTGCCCAGGTGACCGGGCTCAAGTCGATACACGGTGCCTGCGGAGCTGTCAGCCTGCCAGCCGAGCTTTCCAGATCTCCTCGCTGGGCCATTGCTGGGCCCAGTCGGCGGAAACTTCTGCGTAGTCCCGCGCAGGCTGGGGCGCCTGAATCTCAATCAGGTCTTCAACGACGAAGCCGCAGGCCCGCAGCAGACGGAGCATCTCACCGTGCGGCAGGACGAACTCCACGTGATCGCCCCGGTTCAGCTGCGTCAGGCCGAATTGGGTCCGGGACAGAGTGGTGGACACCGGACCCTCGGACGGTACACACAGCGCGAACAGCGATGAGTAGCGCGAGAACACCAGCCGGCCTCCAGGAACGAGAAGCCGGGCTGCCTCCGGGATCCACTGGTAGGGGTCGCACCACAACGAGGCGCCGTACTCGCTGATCGCCAGGCCGAACGTGTTGTCCTCGTAGGGCACCTTCTCGGCATTGCCCAGGACAAGGGGGAAGTCGATGCCGAACTCCGCCTGCATCGCGCGAGCAGTGGCGAGCTGCTTCTCCGAGAGGTCGATCCCGACCGGGTGGGCTCCTGCTCTGGCCAGCCAAGCGGAAACGTAGGCAGTACCGCAGCCCAACTCAATGGTGCGCATCCCGTCGATGCCGTCGGGAAGCAGGGAAACCTGCGACTCAGGGGTGGCCCACAATCCCCAGGACGGTTCCACCTGCGCCCAGTGATCACGGGCGAGCGGCCCGTGCCACGCAGCCGCCTGGTCATCCCAAAAGCGTCGGTTCTGCTCCACATGGTCCGCCGGGCCGTCATGAGTCATGGAGGCATTCGATCGAAAATGCTGCTGTTCCGGCAACGGAATTCCCAAGGTGCCAGACACCCTTGAGACGCGCGGCTGGCACGAGGCCAGGACGGCACCATCACCTGCGGCGGACATCGCTCTGCGGTCGCCACGCGCTACGACAAGCTCGCCGTCCGCTACGAGGCGACCGTACTGGTCGCGGCGATCAACGAGTGGATGTAATCCTTCACTGGAAGGGCATGGGGGTCCACGGCAACGCCTCCCGCCATCCCTGCCGATCGTGAGCCCAGTCCATCATCACCTTGGCGGTCGACTCTTCCGGGCCGAACACTTCATGGAGCCTTGGAACGTGGGCCTGGTAGTGCTTGTCTGCACTGCCTTCGCGGTACTCGACCTGGTAGCTGCGGTCGTCGTTCAGGTACACCTGAATGTAGTGCTGATCCACAGGCTCCAGATCGAGCCTTTCCAAGATCACAAACCGGTGCGACAGGTTCATTTCAGACAGCAGGTCACCCAGGGCTTCCTCGGTCGGATCGTCCACGGTACGACCACCGGCTTCAACTACACGCAGCACTGGCTTCAGCATGCACGCGACTGTACCGACCCACAGGATTCAGCTACCCAGCCGTGCACTTCCGCAACAGGCACCTGCGGTGATCGTTCCACCGTCCGCCACGCCGTCCCGGCACCGGCAAGTGCGGCTCCAGCCGAAACCATGCGGCATTGGTCAGATCACCCCGCCTCATGCAGGGCACAACGAGCAAGGGTCCGGCAGTCACACGATCCGCCGGACAGAACCTAGTCCATCGTCGAGCCGATGATCGAGGAGCCGGTCGTCAGGAACGCCGTCGCGGGCAGGGAGCCGTCCTCCCGCCGGGCTCCGTACGCGCCGGCCGTGTCCGTCGACCTGAAGGGTGGGGTGGTGATGCCGCCGTCCCAGTTGTTGCCGGCGGAGACCGTCGAGGGACCGAGCTTCGCCGCTCCGCCCTGGTCGCCGACGGCGAGGTTCTTGCCGAGGCGGGCCGTGCCGGTCGCGAAGAAGAAGCCGCTCCCGGCGTTGGCGTAGGCGGTGTTGTGGTCCAGTGCGACGGCGCCGGTGTTGGAGTTCTCGGTGAAGCCGTGCAGCGTGTTGTCCCAGGCCGCGTTGTCGGTGACGAGGTGGGCGGCTGACGCTCCCCCGCCGCCCAGCTTGAAACCGTTGCCGTCACCCTCGAAGGCCGTGTCGTTCCACCGGTTCTCGCCGTTGCCGAAGGCCCAGGAGTGCTCGATGGTGACCGGCGAGGAGAACTGCCACAGGTCGAGGCCGTCGTCGGAGTTGTCGTACAGCCGGGCTCCGGTGATCCGGTTCCCGGTCCCGGAGCCGAACTTGACCGCGATGCCGTCGGCGTTCTGGCCGTGGCCGCCCGGGTCGTAGTTGCCGTGGCTGTCCAGGTTCTGCACAAGGTTGCCGGTGGTGCCGTCGCCGCGGAGGGTGAAGCCGGAGTCGCCGTTGCCGGCGGTGACCAGGTTCCTGAAGACCCCGCCCACCGAGGACGTGACGACCAGGCCCTGGGCCGGGGAGTTGACGAAGGCCAGACCCTCGACGGTCCAGTGGTCGCCGTGGATCGCGGCCAGCCAGGAGCCGGCGGGCAGCTTCGAGCCGTCGATCCGCACCTTCTCACCGTCGTACGCCCGCAGGGTGATGGGCGCCGAACGGGTGCCGTTCGCCCTGGACGTGAGGGTGGCGGACGGGTGGTAGGTGCCGCCGCGGACCTGGATCACGGTGCCGGCGGTGGCGTTGCGGACGGCTCGTTCGAGCTGGGCCGTGCCGGTGACGGTGACCGTCGTCGAGGCGGCCCCCGCGCCGCCGGTCGACAGCCCGAGGTAGACGCCGCCGGCCCCCGCGGCACAGGCCACGGCTGCGGCGATGGAGAGCGTGCGCGTCCTGCGATGGCGTCCGGCGCTCGGCAGCACAGAGCGTTCCTTTCTCCTGGGGGTCGGGACGGAAACGGCTCTGAGGGGCCCGCTCCGGCCCGTTTCCGTCCACCAGTCGCCGCCGCCCGGGAAAGGGTTGCCGCCGTCACGTGCGCCGGGTTCCCGGTGTTCCGAAAGTTTCGGAAACGCCGGCCTCACGCACACCCGTTGACGCCCTGCGTCGCTCCAGTGAAACTCCGAAGGCTGTTACCCAACAGAATCCCCCACACTCCGACAGGAAGTGTCATGCGCCCCCGCATCGCCCGCACGCTCCTGCTCCCCTTCCTGGCCCTCACCGGCCTGCTCCTGACCCTCCTCGCCGCGCCGCCCAGCACCGCCGACCCCGGAGCCCCACCCGTGAAGCACAGCACGTACGCCGGCTATCTCTTCGCCTACTTCACCGGTGAGGGCACCGCCGACGGCGAACAGATCCGCTACGCCCTCAGCCGCGGCAACGACCCGCTGCACTGGCGTGAGCTGAACGCCGGCAAGCCGGTCCTGACGTCCACGACCGGCGAGAAGGGCCTGCGCGACCCGTTCGTGATCCGCTCCCCCCAGGGCGACAAGTTCTACCTGATCGCCACCGACCTGCGGATGTACCAGAACTCCAGCGGCAGCTGGGACGACGTCCAGCGGCACGGCAGCAAGTCGATCATGGTCTGGGAGTCCACGGACCTCGTCCACTGGACCGACCAGCGCCTGGTGAAGGTCTCGCCGGACAGCGCGGGCAACACCTGGGCCCCGGAGGCCTACTGGGACGACAAGCTCGGTGAGTACGTCGTCTTCTGGGCGTCGAAGCTGTACGCCGACGACGACCCGGACCACAAGGGCGACACGTACAACAAGATGCTGTACGCGACCACGAAGGACTTCCGCACCTTCAGCGAGCCGAAGATCTGGAACGACCCGGGCTACTCGGTGATCGACTCCACCGTCGTGAAGTACGAGGACGAGTACTACCGCTACACCAAGGACGAGCGGGACCCCAGCTCCTCCAGCCCCTGCTCGAAGTTCGTCACCGGCGAGAAGTCGACCTCGCTGACGTCCACGAAGTACGACCTCGTGGCCGACTGCATCGGCAAGGGCGCGATGGACCGCGGTGAGGGCCCGACGGTGTTCAAGTCGAACACCGAGAAGAAGTGGTACCTGTTCATCGACGAGTACGGCGGCCGCGGTTACGTGCCCTTCGAGACCACCGACCTCGCCTCCGGCAAGTGGACCCCGTCGACGAACTACCAGCTCCCGGCGAGCCCCCGGCACGGCACGGTGCTCCCGGTGACGCAGCAGGAGTACGACCGCCTGCTGGCCGCCTACCCCTCCACCTCCACCTCGGTCGTGGACGCGACGGCGAAGCACCAGAAGGGCTACGCGATCGTCACGGACAGCGCCTCCAAGGTCGTCCTGCCCATGCGGCCGGACGCCGATCTGCGGGGCCTCGCCCCGAAGCTGTGGGTCGGTGAGGGCGCGAAACTCAGCCCGAAGTCCGGTACCCGGCGCGACTTCCGCACACCGCAGAAGTACACGGTCACGGCCGCCGACGGCACCAGGCGCACCTGGACGGTCGAGGCGGTGCCCACCCGCAGCCCCCTGCTGCCCGGCCTGAACGCCGACCCCGACGTGCACTACCTGAACGGCCGGTACTGGATCTACCCGACGACGGACGGCTTCCAGGGCTGGAGCGGCACCAGGTTCAAGGCCTACTCGTCGAAGGACCTGGTGAACTGGAAGGACCACGGCGTCATCCTCGACCTCGGTCCCGACGTGAGCTGGGCCGACAACAACGCCTGGGCCCCCGCGATCGCCGAACGGAACGGCAAGTACTACTTCTACTACTGCGCCGAGCAGCAGATCGGCGTGGCGGTGGCCGACTCCCCCGCGGGCCCCTTCAAGGACGCGCTCGGCAAGCCGCTGGTCGCCAAGGGCGGTTCGCTCAAGGGCCAGATGATCGACCCGGCGGTCTTCACGGACGACGACGGCCAGGCCTACCTGTACTGGGGCAACGGCCACGGGTACGTCGTGCCGCTGAACGACGACATGGTGTCCTTCGACGCCTCGAAGGTGAAGGACATCACCCCGGACAACTTCCGCGAGGGCTCCTTCGTGATCAAGCGGAAGGGCACGTACTACTTCATGTGGTCGGAGGACGACACCCGCAGCGAGAACTACCACGTGGCGTACGCGACGGGGCCGTCCCCGCTCGGCCCGTGGACCAAGCGCGGGACGATCCTTCAGAAGCGGCCCGAGTACGGCATCCTCGGCACCGGTCACCACTCGGTGGTGAACACCCCCGGCACCGACGACTGGTACATGGTCTACCACCGCTTCGCCCTCAACGGCCCCGGCCTGCCGGGCGGCGACGGCATGCACCGCGAGACGACCGTCGACCGCATGGAGTTCGCGGCCGACGGCAGCATCAAGCCCGTGGTGCCGACCCTGGAGGGGATCAAGCCGGTACGGCGGTGAGCCTCACAGGACGTCGTCGAGCCAGCTGACGACCTCGTCCTGCATGGGTGCGGTGAAGACGTGGCCGAGCTCCGGCCACGTCTTCGTCCGTATCCGCTCCCCGGCGTGATGCGAGCGCCAGACGGCACGCAGCTTGTCGTAGGCGACCCGCACCCCCTCGGCCGGGAACAGCGTGTCGAGGCCACCGTCGAGGAACAGCATCGGCTTGGGTGCGGCGATGCTCGCCACGTCGGGGATGTCGAGGTGCCGGGCGAGGCCGGGGTGGAGCATGTAGTAGGCGGACTGCCCGCGCAGGGTGTTGTTGCCGGGCACCATCATCTCCTTCAGGCCGGTCATCCAGCACACGCTCGCGGCGGCCGCGACGTGGTCGCCGAGGGCGGCGGTCTGCCAGGCGCGGTAGGCGCCCATGGAGAAGCCGACGGCCGCGACCCGCCGGGCGTCCACCCGGTCGAGCTCGGCCAGGAAGGCCGCGGCCCGCTGGTCCTCCCGGGCCATGAGCCCGGCGAGTGAGGAGCCGAGGTTGAGGAAGTTGGACGCCAGGGCCTGCTGCTGCTCATAGGCGAGCGGACCGCGGTCGCCCCAGCCGAGCGCGTCCAGGCAGAGCACCACATAGCCGCGCCGGGCCAGTTCGTCACCGACGAACCGTCCACTGAAGTACTTGTCGGCCCACGCCTGCGCGGAGGCGAGCCGCACGTCGTCGTACCAGGGCCGGACGAGCTTCTCCTTGCCGATGTCGAACCTGGCGCCGTGGTCGTGCAGGAGCAGCACCGCCGGGAAGGGCCCGCGGCCGTGCGGGGTGAGCAGGGCGCCGCGCACCCGTTCGTAGCGGGTGAGGGAGACGGTCACCCGCTCGCGGGTGTAGTCCCCGGTCCGGGAACGGCCGGTGAACTCCGGCGCGTACGGCGTCCCGTCCTGCCGCTCGACGAGGAGGTGCTCCTCCACGGTGGCGCGGGCGGCACGCCGCCAGGCGCGGATGTCGCGGATCGGGGACCTGCCCCAGGCGAGCGGGAAGGTCAGTGCCTCCTTCAGCGCCGGGTGGAAGTCCGGCAGCGACCCGTCCACGACCGCTGCCTCCGCCGCGCCCACCGCTCCCGCGCCCAGCAGCGAGGCCCCCGCCCCGACGACGAACCCCCGCCGTCCCAGGGTTTCATGGGCGTCCATGGGGCCTCCCCGCTCCGGCGTGCCGCAGTACGTACCGCTCGACGGCCGCCGGGGAGGTCAGGGCGCGGTGGCGGTACGCGTCGGCGGGGTCCCAGCCGACGTCGTTCCCCAGGCCGAGAGCGTTCGCCACGGCGTTCAGGCGGGCGGGCCGGCCGTTGAACCAGGAGCCGGCGTCGTGGAACTGCGTGCCCCCGTAGGCGGCGACGGCGAGCGACGGCCTGCCCCCGGGGTACCGGAAGACGTTGCGCTCCGAGAAGATCGCGGACTCCACGCCGACGCCGAGGGCATAGAGCGGGTCCCGCCCCCGGTGGACGTTGTTGACGACGTGCACCTGCCCGAAGCGGACGCGCGGGGCGCGCTGCACGATGCCGGTGAACAGGTTGCGGGCGAAGGTCACTTTCAGGTGCCCGCGGTCGCGGTCGCCGCGCCCGTCGCCCGACCCGACGAGGATCGCCTTGTCGTGGTCCTCGAACCGGCTGTCGGAGACGGTGATCAGGTCGGAGCCGTCCTCGATGTCCAGCAGCCCGTCGTGCCGCTGCACACGCTCACCGTGGAAGCCGAGGGGGGCCGCGCCGTCCGGGAAGCGGCCGTCGGTGAAGGTGCAGTGGTCGATCCGGATGTTCCTGCCGGTGATCACGGTCAGTGCGTCGAAGCGGGCGTTCCAGCTGCCCCGGGCGCCGTCGCCCGGGGACCAGCTGGTGAAGTGGTCGACGGGCGCCTCCAGGCGCAGGTCGCGCACGATGATGTTGCTGCCGGTGTTGACGGTCAGGAACACCCCGAGCAGCCGGGCGTCACGTCCGGCGCCGACGAGGGTGGTGTTGCTGGGCACGGTGAGCTGGATCTGCGCCTTCTCCTTGTTCGACCCGGTCTGCCGCAGCTGCCGCTGCCGCTTGCAGTACTCGAAGCGGGTGTCGGACCAGGCGGAGCCGTCCTCGCCGAAGCAGGACATGTACCGGCGGAGGTCGTATCCGGGTGCGTAGTCCTGCTCGCCGAGCAGCGAACCGTCGTCGCTCTCATGGCCGTCGACGTCACCGACGACCCGGATCACCTTGGGCGCGGTCGGCTCGCCGTCGTTCGCCAGGGCCGCCTTGAGCTCGGCGCGCGTGTCCACCGTCCAGGTCCGCCCGCCCGCCCCGCCGGTCGTGCCGGGGCCGGTCGAGGCCCAGCCGGTCGGGGCGCGTTCGGCAGGGGCTCGGTCGGCGGCGGAGGCCGGGGTGCCCGGCCAGAGCAGGCAGAGACCGAGGAGGAGCACGGCGGCCCTACGCATACGGCCGCCAGTCGCCGAGGTAGGTCTGCCTGGTGTGCGACCGGGCCTGGGCGAGGGTGAGCTGGGGGCGGTCGGCGGGGACCGTGATGGCCGCGCCCGGGCCGGTGTTGCGGTACTCGGCGAAGCGCTGGGCCTGCCACGGGTAGGAGTCCGACATGTTGGCGTAGGGGGCGACCACGTCGATGCCCGGGCCGAGCCGGGTGTCCCGCACGGTGAGCATGGGGCGGGCGGTGGTGTCGGAGCTGGGCACCCAGGGCCGGGCCAGCTTGTAGTAGCCGTCGGGTGCCGCGCTGCTGACGCTGCTGCGGGTCACCAGGTAGCCGAGCGGGTTGGCGCCGGCGGTCGACGGCGCGAAGACGAACCCGTAGGGGGCGCCGGCCAGGTCGGTCCGGGTGAGGGTCCGGAAGTGGCACCGCTCGAAGACGGCGGTCGCCCGTCCGAAGACGAAGTCGACGTCGCCCTCGGCGTAGCGGTGGCCGAAGTACTGGCGGGCGAAGGTGCCCAGCGCCATGGAGTCGGCGTACAGGGTGTCCTGGTGGCCGAGGAACCGGCAGTGGTGGAACGCGGACCGGTCGCCCTGGACCTTGAGGGCGACGGCCTGGGTGCCGGTGATCTCCGGGTGGTCGGCGCGCAGCCAGTCGTTGGCGAACGTGATCCAGCGGGCGGTGAACCCGTCGGCCTGCACGGTGGTGGTGGCCGAGCCGGTTGTGCCGTGGGTGCCCCCGCCGGGCTTGGGGGTCCCGGCCGCGTTGTCGTACACGATGACGACGTCGCGGGGGTTCTCGCTCGCCCCGATCCAGGTCATCTCGGTGCGGGTGCGGTCGACGGCCACGGTTTCCCGGTGGACGCCCGGGGCGAGGACGAGCGTCCAGCCGCTGCCGGTGGTGGCGGCGACGGCGGCACGGACGGAGCGGTGGTCGCCGCGGCCCTGCGGATCGACGTACAGCGTCCTGAGGTCGAGGCGGGCGGCCGGTGAACCGTACCGGCCGAACGGGCGCTGCCGCCCGGAGGCCCGTGCGGGCACCGGCGCGAGGGCGAGAGCGGGGGCCACCCCGGCACTCGCGACGAGGAATCCCCTGCGGGAGAGGGAACGGTGGACGTGCGAGGACATGCGGCTGTCCCTTCACTTCACGGTGCGGCTGTGCGGGGGGTTGGTCCGGTCGGGGGCCGGGCCGGGCACACCTCGTGGCGTGCGCCCGGCCCGGCCGGTTCTCGGGGGCGTCAGCAGATGCGGCCGGCACCCGCGCGGTGGTCGACGATGCCGGGGAGGGCCTTCGCCGAATCGACCTTGGTGCGCAGGGTCGGCGTCCAGCCGGCGTCCGCCTGGAGGGTCTCCTCGGGGATCTCCGCGTTGTGCACGGCGATCAGGTCGGTCTTCTTGCCGTTGACGTAGTTGTCCGCGGCCGTGACCGGGGCCTCCATCCACTTCTTGAGGATCTTCGCCGGGCTGACCCCGTTCGGCAGCGTGAAGGCGTTGTGCTCGGCGACGAGCCGGGACTCCTTGCCGATGCCGAAGCTGTAGACGTAGTCCTGGCCGGCCACGAAGTGGTTGTTGTACGCGTCGACCTGCCCGAAGCGGACGCGCGGCGCGCGCTCGATCACGTTCCGGAACAGGTTGTGGTGGAGCGTCACCTTGAGCTTGCCCCGGTCGCCGACGGCCGTCGACTCGCTGTCGCTGTTGCCGATCATGAGCGTCTTGTCGTGGTCGGCGAACACGTTCCACGAAGCGGTGACGTAGTCGGATCCCCGGACGATGTCCAGCTCGCCGTCGTGCTGCTGGTACAGCGCACCGAAGTACGTCGGTGCCTTGCTGTCGGGGTGGCTGCCGTCGGTGAAGGTGTTGTGGTCCATCCAGACATGGGTGGAGCCGTAGACGACGGCGGTGTCGTACTCGGAGTTCCAGGCGCCTGTGGAGGTGTCGGTCGGGTCCCACTGCGGGAAGCAGTCGAGGGGGCTCTCGAAGGTGAGGTTGCGGACGATGACGTTGTCCACGCCCTTGATCTGGAGGCTGGCGCCCTTGAAGCCCGCGTTCTTCCCGACCCCGATGATGGTGGTGTTGGCGGGCACGTTGGCCTTGATGGTCTGGTCCTGGTTGTCGGCGGAGGCGCGGCGCAGGCCCTCGGGGCTGTCGGCCGGCTCTCCGCTCAGGTCCTTGTCCAGCCCCCACGTCTCGGGGGCGTACTTCTTCAGATAGGCGTCGAAGTCGTAACCGGGCGCGGCGAAGGCGTCGCACCCCTCGGAGACCGCGTCGACGGTCCCCTTCACCTTGATGATCTTCGGCGCGCTGCCGCCCGCGGCGAGGGCGGACTTGAACTGGGCCCAGGTGGTCACGGTGTACACGTGCTCGGCGTCGGCGGCGGAACCGCCGGTGGTCTCGGTGCCGTGTGACCCCCACCCGTCCTTCGCCCCGAGCGTCTGTCGGGTGAGATCGCGGGAGTCGGCCTGGGCGGTGGCGGTGCCGGTGAGGGACAGCGCCAGTGCGGTGCAGCCGGCGAGGGCGGCGGTCTTCTTTATGGCATGCCCATGCCATACGAGTGCGTTCATGATGCGGATCTCCTTTTCGAGGGGCCGGGGGTGCTACACGGTGGCCTTCGGCCAGGTGATCCAGGACTCGGGAACTGTCTCGTCCAGCCGGCGCACCTCGCTCGGCGCGAGCACCCGGGTCCGCAGCAGCTCCCGCGCCACGAGCCGGGCCACCTCGATGGCCCCCGGCGGGTTGAAGTGCGTGTTGTCCTGCTCGGTCGCGGTCCAGTTGAAGTACTTCTTGGTCTCCTCGACCCCGAGCCGCTGCCACAGCGCGATCGACAGCGCCTGGATGTCGAGCAGCGTCACCTGCTCCTGCTTGGCGAGCGCCCGCATCGCCGCCGGGTAGTCGCCGTGCGTCGGCAGAGCCTTGCCGGCCGCGTCGAACTTGCGCCGCTCGACGGACGTGGCGAGCACGGGCCGCGCCCCACGCGCCCGGGCCCCGTCGATGTACTGCCGCAGGTACTGCTGGTACGTCGACCAGGGCTGGGTGTACCGCGTGGGGTCCTCCGCCTTCTCGTCGTTGTGTCCGAACTGGATGAGCAGGACGTCGCCCGACTGGATCTGCCGGAGGATGACAGCGAGTCGTCCTTCATCGAAGAAGCTCTTGGAACTCCGGCCGTTGACGGCGTGGTTGGCGACCGGCCGATCCTTGTTGAGGAAGAACGGAAGCGCCATTCCCCACCCGGTCTCGGGCGCCGCGTCGGCGTACTTCTGCGCGGCGGTGGAATCACCGGCGATGTAGAGGGTTCGGGCGCGGCGGCCGGTGGCTTGTGCGGTACCGGTCGCGGCGAAGGTGAGAGGAACGGCGGCGACAGCGGCCGCGGTGACCTGTCTACGGCTCAGTGACACGACATACCCTTCTTTCAACGGGCCCTCAGGGGCACGGGGGTGTTTTCCGTACTCGGCTCCGCAACGGGTGCGACCAGACCGGGGCGGCCTGCAGCCTGCACAGCGCAGGCCGCCCCGGGGCGAGACCTTGCAGCCTCAGCCCTTCTGCTGGTCCCACTCCGCCTGGGCCTCGTTCAGCTGATCGGCCATCTTGTCCAGGAAGTCCTCGGCGCTCATGTCGCCGAGCAGGACCTTCTGGAAGCTGGGCTCGTTGTCGGCCTTGGAGATGGTGTTCCAGTCCGGCAGGTAGTACGGCAGCTGGACGATGGTGGTGGAGCCGTCGTTGAGGGCCCCGGCGGCGAGCTTGGTCGGCTCGGCCTTGGAAATCCAAGCGTCCTTCGCGGCCTCCGTGTTGGACGGGATGGCGCCGGCCGACTCGTTCCACTTGGAGTTGGACTCGTGCGCGGCGGCGAACTCGATGAACTTCCAGGCGGCCTCCTTGTTCTTGGAGCTCTTGAACAGGCCGAGGCCGTCGACCGGGTTGGAGACCTGGACGCGCTTTCCGCCGGGGCCGGTGGGCTGCGGGATGCCGCGGAACTTGTCGGTACCGAGCGCCTTCACATGGTCCTGGTAGGAGCCCAGGTTGTGGTTGAGCATCCCGATCGTGCCGGAGTCCCACTGCGCGACCATCTTGGTGAAGTCGTTGTTGAGGTCGGCGGCCGGCGTGTACTTCTTGTACAGACCGGCGTACTTCTCCAGCGCCTCGACGTTCTTCGGGTCGTTGACCGTGGTCTTCTTACCACCGGCGTCCCAGAAGGACGTGATGCCGGACTGCCCGTACATCGCGTCCAGAGCCTGTGCGATGGAGCCCGCGCCGCCGCGGATGGTGTAGCCGAACTCGTTCTTCTTGGCGTTGGTGAGCTTCGCGGCGGCCTCGTAGAAGTTCTCCCACGTGGTGGGCGCTTCCAGGCCCGCCTTCTTGAACAGGTCGGTGCGGTAGTAGAGGGTGCCGTTGTTCGCGGAGGTCGGGATCGAATACAGCACGTCGCCGCCACCGGCGGACTTCAGCGACTCGACCATGCCCTCGTTGAGCTTGCCCTTGAGCGTTGACTTGCCGAGCCGGCCGTCCAGGGGGTCCAGCGCGTTCTGGGCCGCGAACCCGGCGGCCATCGCCGCGCCGACACCGCCGACGTCCGGCAGGCCGCCACCCTGGATGGCGGTGTCGACCTTGGACTGGTACTCGGTGGCGGAGATGCCCACGTATTCGACCTTGACGGACGGGTTCGCCTTCTCGAAGTCGGCGATGATCTGCTTCCAGATGTCCGTGCGGACACCGCCGTTGTTGTCCCAGAAGACGATCTTGCCCTTGCCGCTGCCCTCGGCCCCCTTGTCGCCCCCGGCGCCGCTGCCGTCGTCACCACAGGCGGTCGCGGTCAGGGCGAGGACGGAGCCCAGGGCGACGGCTGTGGCCACGCGCCTGCTTCTGCGAATGCTGCTCTTCATTGGTCGGCTCTCTCTTCTGGATCAAACGGAGATATGAAGCTGTGGCGGTCAGCGGCGGGCGTGGGGCGCCCAGTTGTCGTTGCCCTTGAGGTAAGCGGTGACGGTGTGCGTCCTCGCGTCCTCGTCGCTCATCTGCGGCCGGTCCTCGGTGACCCCGGCCCCAGGGCCGTAGTTCTGGTACTCCGTGAAGCGGGCGTCCTTCCACGAGAAGCCGCTCATGTCGGTCCACGGCGAGGACTTGATCGCGGCGGGCAGCCGGGTGTCGCGGATCAGCACCTGGGCCACCGCGTTCGGCTCGCCGCCCGGGTGCCACGGCCTGCCGAGGTGGAAGCTCCCGGCCGGTGCGTCGCTCACGATCTTCGAGCGGGTGATCAGGAACCCGTACGGGTTGCCCGTCCACGTCGAAGCGGCGGTGATCCACCCGTTGTTGGTCGTCGACCCGCGGCTGAGCGCCTTGATCACGGACCGTTCGATCACGGTCGTGGCGCGCCCGTAGATGAAGTCGACGTCGCCCTCGATGTACGAGTCGCGGACGTAGACCCGGCTGATCACGTTCAGCTTGGGGCTGTCGGTCATCAGGGTGTCCTGGTTGCCGAGGAACGCGGTGTCCTCGAAGACGATCCGGTCGCCGGTCGTCTTCATCGCCAGGGCCTGCTCGCCCTTCAGCTCGACGGAGGCCTCGTCGAAGTCGTTGCTGAAGGTGAGGTTGCGTGCGGTGACGTCGTTCGCGGCGATCCGGACGGTGGCGCTTCCGGTCGAGCCCCCGTACTCGGCGGGCGTGTCGAAGACGATGACGGTGTCGGAGCGGTGGTGTCCGGTCCCCCGGAGCACGATCTTCGGCTTGGCCGCCGGGATGAACACCTTCTCCCGGTAGGTGCCCGGTGCGACCGCGATCGTCACCGGCACGCCGTTGCCGTCGGGGACCGCGTCCACGGCGGCCTGCACGGTCGGGTAGGCGCCCGGGACGTGGAGGGTCACACCGATCCGCTGCTGCGGACCGGAGAACTTCTTCACCAGGGCGGGGACGGCCGCAGCGGGGTCCAGCCGGTAGTCGTAGAAGTCGCGCGGGGCGAAGGCGGCACCCCATTCGTCGGTCCGCCCGCTCGTCTTCCTGAGGATCGACCCCCGCTCCACCAACTCCGCGGTGGCGTCGGCCTGGTAGGGGTGCTGGACCCGGTCGTAGTAGCTGTTCTCGATGACCATCTTGGTGCGGCCCCGGGACCAGTTCCCGTACGTCCACACGGGGTCGCCGTCGGCCACCTGTGCCGAGACGTAGTTGTTGTAGAGGTGCGCGTAGGCGCAGTTGTCCGCCGAGGGATTGCGCTGCTTCGTGCCGGTGAACCAGTTGTGGTCGATGGTGATCTGGGTCCGGACATTGTTCGTCCAGCCGATCCCGAACGCCTTGTTGTGGTCGCTGAACTGGTTGTAGGAGACGGTGACGTACTGGCTGTCCTTGCGGATGTCGAGCAGGCCATCGCCCATGTGGGTGAAGCGGTTGTGGTCGATCCAGACGTGGTGGACGGCGTCCATCTGGATGGCGTCGAAGTCGGTGGTCTTGCCGTCCCAGTCGCCCTGGACGTAGGAGTCGCGGATCGTCAGGTTGCGGATGATGACGTTGTGCGTGCCGGGGTTCAGGTGCAGTTCGCCGTGGACGATCTCACCGGTGTCGCCGACGCCGATGATCGTCTTGTTCGAGGCGACGACGATGTCCGAGCCGAAGGGCTCGACGGCCACCGTTCCCGCCACCCGGATGACGTACGGCTCCTCGGCGGCCGCGTACCTGGCCAGCGACGCCTGGTCGGTGACCGTGACGACCTTGCCGCCGGCCCCGCCCGTGGTGCCACCCGCCAGCGAGGCGAAGCCGTGGGCCCGGTCGGCCCAGCGCGAGGCATCCGGCGTGTACGTCGCGACGCGGGCGGGTTCGGCGGCCCTCGCCTCACCGGTCGCGCCCAGTCCCAGGGCGGCGACCAGGCCGGCTACGGCGGCCAGGGCGACACCCGGTCTGGGCAAGCGCTTGCTACGGAGGTGCGTCATTGCGGCTCCCAACAGGCGTGAGGGGCGTACAGAAGTGCGGTGGGTTACAGGTCGGTGATCCGGAACTGCGTGAACGTGGCGGCGCCCGCGTGCCCCGGTCCGACGGGCGCCAAGGCGAAGAGGCCGAGCAGGGCGCCGACCCAGCGCCAGGGGGTGGCTGCGAAGACGGGACCCGAGGGGATCGGGCCGTCGCCGAGGTCGTAGGAGAAGCGGCAGCGGGCTCCGACGCCGATCTCGATGCGGAGCCTGACGCGCCCTTCGGGTGCGAGGCACGGGTGGGCCGCGTCGCGCTCCCGCTCGGCGACGCCCTCGGCGAACCGGTGCACGAGGTGGACCGTGCCGTCGGCCCCGCGCTGGAGGCCGATCCAGCTGAACGCGTCCCCCAGGACCGCGAGTCCGGCGCGCGCTCCCGGCTCCTCACTGTGCAGACGCAGCTCCACCTCGGCGGCGGAGGGGTTGCCGGGCAGCCGCTGGGTCAGGAGGTTCGGGAGTTTGCGCAGGTCGTGGGCGTCCGTCGAGCGGACGCAGGTGAGCCGCAGCCCGTCCCCGGAGTGCTGGGTGGCCCAGCCGTCCCGCCGGTTGGCCGTCCACTGCCACTGGCGGCCGTACCGTCCGCCGGGGAAGTCGTCGTCGGTGGCGGGCGCGGCGGGCGGCTGCGGCGGCAGGGCGGGGCGCCGGTGTTCGGTGACGGGGGCGCCGTCGTCCCCGAGCACGGGCCATCCGTCCGGACCCCAGCGCATCGGCTGGAGGTGCACCACCCGGCCATGGGCGCCGCGCTGCTGGAAGTGCAGGAACCAGTCCTCGCCGGACGGGGTGCGCACCCAGCCGCCCTGGTGGGGGCCGTTGACGTCGGTGTCCTTCTGCTCCAGGACGATCCTCTCCTCGTACGGCCCGAAGAAGCCGCGCGAGCGGAAGGCGCCCTGCCAGCCGGTCTCGACGCCGCCGGCGGGGGCGAAGATCCAGAACCAGCCGTCGTGGCGGTAGAGCTTGGGGCCTTCGAGGGTGAACCAGCCGGGTATGCGGTCGCCGTCGACGATCACCTTGCCCTCGTCGAGGAGGCCGGTGCCATCGGGGCGCATGCGGTGGCCGGTGAGGCGGTTCTTGACGCCCGAGCGGGACTTGGCCCAGGCGTGGACCAGATAGGCCTCGCCGGTCTCGTCGTCCCACAGGGGGCAGGGGTCGATCAGCCCCTTGCCCGCCTTCAGCAGGTGCGGCCGGGTCCAGGGGCCCCTGATCTGCGGGGCGTTGACCTGGAAGACGCCCTGGTCGGGGTCGCCCCAGAAGATCCAGAAGCGTTCGTCGTGATACCGGAGGGACGGGGCCCAGACGCCGCAGTCGTGCCTCGGCGTGGCGAACTCCTCGGCCGGTTCCAGGCGGTCGAGGGCGTGGCCGACCAGGGTCCAGTTGACGAGGTCCCGGGAGTGCAGCAGCGGCAGGCCGGGGGCACGGCCGAAGCTGGAGGCGGTCAGGTAGAAGTCGTCGCCGACCCGGACGACGTCCGGGTCGGACCAGTCGGCGTTCAGGATCGGGTTGCGGTATGTCTCGGGGGTCACGGGCTCACCGCCTTGCGGACGAGGGCCGCCGCGCCGTCCCGGTCGAGACGGCCGTCGGCGACGACGGTGACCACCCGGCGCACCACGGTCTCACCGGGCGGGACCGGTATCCGCTCGTCGTGGGCGAGCGAGGAGCCGACGCCCGGGTACTCCTCGGTGCGCACGAACCACGGGTCGCGTCGGGTCTGTTCGGTGGCGCCGGCGAAGACCAGCGTCCAGGTGCCGCCCCGCAGAGCGAGCCAGTCGGCGGGGCGGGCGTGGACCTTCTCCTCCCCGTCGGCTCCGGCCGTGAACACCTCCGGCGCCAAGGACTCCTTGCGGGCCCGCCAGAAGAAGCCGCCGTAGGCCGCGCCCGGGCGTCCGTTGGTCGCCGGGCTGCCGATCGACAGCGGGCTCCCGGTGACGTTGGTGAGGGAGAACGTGAGGTCCAGCGCCCAGGCCCGGTCGGTGAGTTCGGTGGCCGCGACGGTACGGCGTTCGCGCAGCAGTTCGCCGCCCGCGGCCACCCAGCGCAGCTCCTCGACGAAGCCGTCCGGGTCGCGCAGCTGGAAGGCGACGTGCCGCTGCGAGCCGTGGTTGTCGAGCTCGGTCGGGCCCTGGTCGCGGACGTAGGTGCGTCCGCCCCAGAAGTTGAACCCCTCGACGTCGGGAACGGCGACACCGACGCCGAGGTGGTGTGCGTGGTCGGCCGGGGTCAGTTCGGTCACGGCCGTGCCGGAGAGGGTGGTGACGGGGTGCAGGTAGGGGCGTGGGGAGAGCCGGGCCGGCAGTTCGGGCCGGGTGACGTACCGTCCCACCGGCCGGCCCGCGACGCGCAGGACCGCTGTGCCGTTGCTGGTCATCGGGTGCTCACCTCGTTCGACAGGTGCGCCCAGGGGGCGCCGAGCTCGGAGTAGAGGGAGAGGGTGTCGGCGGCGGCCGCGACGAGCCCGTCGATGCCGGGCACCACACGGCGGTTCTCCTCGGGGATCCGGTGCCAGGCGGAGTCCGGCAGGGGCGCCGGGTCGGGTGCGGTGCGGATGGCCTCGACGACCTTCATGAAGGCGCCGGTCTCGTCCGGCGCAACGAGCAGGTCCGCGCCGGTGGTGAGGTGGTCGACGAGGTTCTCCAGCAGGTCGGTGCGGCCGTGCTCAAACTCCTGCGGGCCGTGTCCCGCGCGCTGGAGCAGCACGCGGTCCTGCTTGTACCAGAAGGTGATCCGGCCGGTGCTGCCGTGCACGAGCACGTACGGCTCGTCCGCCTCCTCGGCGCACAGGGTCGCAGCGACCGTGACCGGGTGGCCCTGCGCGGTGGTGACCCGGACGCAGGAGGTGTCGTCGGACTCGATGGCGTTGGCCCGCAGCAGTTCGGTCTCGATGCCGGTGACGTCCTCGGCGCGGGTGCTGCCGCCCAGGGCGAGGGCGGTGGCGACGGCGTGGGCGAGGGGGTTGGTCAGCGCCCCGTCGATCACGTCGACGCCGTTCAGCCGCCGCTTGCCCGCCCAGGGCGCCCGGCGGAAGTAGTCCTCGTCGCGCACCCAGGCACCGGCGCCGCCGAGCCCGACGAGCTTGCCGATCGCGCCCTTCTCGATCAGCTCGCGGATGGCCGTCAGGGCGTGCGAGCCCAGCGACTGGAAGCCGATCTGGCAGACGACTCCGGCCGCGGCGACCCCGTCGGCCATCCGGCGGAACTCGGCGTAGGAGGGTGCGGGCGGCTTCTCCAGGAGGAGGTGCACGCCGCGTTCGGCCGCCGTGAGGGCGAGGTCGGTGTGGGTCGGGATCGGGGTGCAGATCACGGCGATCCGCGCGCCGGTGGAGTCCAGCAGGGCGCCGAAGTCGGCGGACTGCTCGGGCGTACCGAGGTCGCCGAGCTCCTCCTCGGTCAGCGGGGTCAGTTCGCAGACGCCGGCGAGCCGCACGAGGCCCTGCTTCTGGAGCCGGCGGATGTTCTCGACGTGCCAGCGGCCGTGGCCCCTGGCGCCGGCGAGGACGACGGGCAGTGGTGTGTTCATGGCTTCGATCATGCGGCCGGTCACCGGATCCTCCCGGCACCCGCGCCGCGGGCCACCGCCCGGTCGGCTGCCGCGGCGCTGTCGATCCGCCCGTGCAGGGTGGGCGTCCAGCCGACGTCGGCCGTCAGATCGCGCTCGCTGCCCGAGTTGTAGGCGTTGTATATGGCGAGCAGGTCGACCGGGAAGCCGTTGAAGAGCGTGCCGCTCTGGTGCAGGGCGCTGCCGTTCCAGCTCTTGACCAGGTCCGCGACCTCCACGTGGCCGGGCGCGTGGAAGGCGTTGTTCTCGGCGAACATCCTCGACTCGGTGGAGACGCCGAGGGAGTAGCGGTGGTCGTCGCCGGTGATGTCGTAGCGGTTGTTGTAGACGTGGACCTGGCCGAAGCGGACGCGCGGGGCGCGCTGGACGACGGACTCGAAGGCGTTGTGGTGCAGGGTGACGCGGAGCTTGCCGCGGTCGCCGGTGGCGGCGTCGCCGCTGCCGATGAGCATCGCCTTGTCGTGACCCGTGAAGCGGCTCCAGGAGACGGTGACGAGGTCGGATCCGTTGGTGATGTCCAGCAGGCCGTCGTGGCGCAGGTAGTTGCGGGCGAAGTGGGTCGGTTCCTTCGCGTCGGGGTGGCCCTTGTCGCTCAGCGTCACGTGGTCCACCCACACATGGGTGGCTCCGGTCAGCCAGATGTTGTCGTACGCCGTCTTCCAGTCGCCGAGGCCGCCGGTGTTGGGCTGCCAGACGGGGAAGCAGTCGTAGGCGTCGCGCACGTCCAGGTTGCGGATGATCACGTTGTCCGCGTTCCTCACCGTCAGGCTCGCGCCCTTGAGGACGGCCGAGTCGCCGAGGCCGACGATCGTGGTGTTGGAGCCGACGGGCAGCACGATCCGCTCGGCCTGCCGCGCGGCGGAGGCCTGGCGGGCCTCCTCCTGGGGGCCACTGGGCTTGGCCGAGCCCCAGGTGCGGGGGTCGTAGGCGGCCAGGTACTTCTTCAGGGCGTACCCGCCGGTGGTGTAGTCGGCGCAGTCCAGGCGGTCGCCGTCGTCGTCGGTGTTGGCGTCGATCGTCCCGGCGATCTTGATGATCTTCGGGGTGTCGCTGCCGCCGTCGAGGGCGCGGACCAGTCCGGCCCGGTCGGTGACCGTGTGGACGTGGTCGGCGTCGGCGGCCGCTCCCCCGGTGGTGCCCGCCCCTTCGGCGGCCCAGCCGTCGTTCGCCGGGAGGGGGTCGCGGCCGATGTCCCGGGCCTCGGCGTGTGCGGGCACGCAGAGCACCCCGAGCAGCCCGGCCGCGACCGCCAGGTGTCTGCCCCTCATCCCTTCACCGCCCCCGCGCTGAACCCGGTGATCAGCCACTTCTGGATGAAGGCGAACACGATCACCACCGGCACGGCGGCGATGATGCCGCCCGCGGCGAGTGCGCCCAGGTCGACGCTGTCGGCACTCATCAGACTGTTCAGGCCGACCGGGATCGTCTGCTTGTCCTGGTTGTTCAGGAACATCAGGGCGAACAGGAAATGATTCCAGGAGTGGACGAAGGCGAAGGAGCCGACGGCGATCAGACCGGGCCGCAACAACGGCAGCACCACGATCCGGAAGGCCGTCATACGGTTGCAGCCGTCGACCCAGGCCGCCTCCTCCAGGGAGTACGGCACGTTCTTGATGAAGTTGCTGATCAGGATCATCGACAGCGGCAGCTGGAAGACCGTCTCGGCGAGGATGACGCTGCCCAGCGAGTTGATCATCTGGAGCTCGGCGAAGATCTCGAACAGCGGGACCAGCAGCAGCGCGCCCGGCACGAACTGCGAGCACAGCAGGGCCAGCATGAACGCCCGCTTGACCTTGAAGTCGAACCGGGCCAGGGCGTAGCCGCCGGCCAGCGCGACGAGCGTGGTCATGAGCAGGGTGGCGACGCCGACGAGCACGCTGTTGGTGAAGTAGGTGCCGAAGCTGCGGTCCGTCCAGACCTTCTCGAAGTGGTCCAAGGTCATCGGCCAGGGCACGAGCGAGGTCGAGCCGGCCGGGCGCAGCGAGAAGAGCAGGATCCAGTAGAAGGGGATGAGGGTGAAAACCAGGTAGATGCCCAGGGGCAGGTAGATCTGCCAGCGGGGCGCCTCGTCCCAGGCGCGCTTGCCCTTGGCGGGGTGCGGGGGCCCGGGGGTGGCGGGCGCGGGGACGGGCACCGTCTTGGTGGCTTCCTTGACGCTCACTTGCTCTCGCCTCCGAACTTGCTCAGGCGCAGGTAGACCATCGAGCAGAAGAGCAGGATCACGAACGCCACCGTGGTCAGGGCCGACGCGTAGCCGAAGTTGTGGGCGTCGACGGATGTGTTGGCGATGTACAGCGGCAGCGTGGTCGTCTCACCCGCGGGGCCGCCGCCGGTCAGGGTGTAGAGCAGGTCGACGTTGTTGAACTCCCAGACCGCGCGCAGCAGGGTGGACAGGATGATCGCGTCCTTCAGGTGCGGCAGCGTGATGTGCCAGAACTGCTTGATGCGGCTCGCGCCGTCGACCTCGGCGGCCTCGTAGAGGTCCTTCGAGACGGACTGGAGGTCGGCGAGGATGAGGATCGCGAAGAACGGCACCCCGCGCCACAGGTCGGCCACGACCGCCGCCGGGAACACCGTCGAGGTGTCCGACAGCCAGCTCGTGCCGTAGGAGCCGATGCCCATGTCCGCGAGGTAACGGGTGATGCCCGTCTGGGAGTTGTAGAGCAGCACCCAGATCGCGGAGGTCAGCACGCCGGAGACGGCCCACGGGGAGAACACCAGGGCGCGTCCCAGGCCCCGGCCCACGAAGGTCTGGTTGACGATCAGGGCCAGGGCGAGGCCGAACAGCAGCTGGAGGCCGACCTCGACGACGACCCACTTGGCGCTGAAGACCAGGGTGTCCCAGAAGACCGGGTCCTTGGTGAAGGCGTGGACGAAGTTGTCGAAACCCGCGTAGCCGTTCCGCCAGGGCTTGGTGGGGTTGTAGTTCTGCAGGCTGTAGTAGAAGACGCTGATGACCGGGTAGGCGATGAACCCCAGCATCAGCAGGGCGGCCGGCGCGATCAGCAGGTACGGGAGCCTGCGCGGCGTGGCGGAGGCCCGGCGCCGCCGGGGTGGCGCGGGCGGTTTCGCCACGGCTGCGGCTTGGGCCATGACAGGGTCTCCGATCTGGGTACGGCTTGCGTTCGTGGTGCGGAAAGCGCTTTCTCGCTGTGCGTGCGTGCCACTTGAGGTTGCGTGGCGGGTACGGGTGCGTTGTGGCTCGTCGCGCCCACGCGGCGGAGCCGCATGTCGTTACAGCCCCGCGCCCCTAAAGGTGGGACCAGTCACCCTGCATACGGATCTGGGACCTTGCCTTGCCTGGCCAGGAACTCGAAGTCGCAGCCTGTGTCGGCCTGGGTGATCTGGTCGTTGTACAGGGCGCCGTAGCCGCGTTCGTAGCGGGTGGGCGGCGGAGCCCAGTCCTTGCGGCGGCTCTCCAACTCCTGCTCACTCACATTGAGTTGGAGGGCGCGGGCCTCGACGTCCAGGGTGATCGAGTCGCCGGTGCGGACCAGGGCGAGCGGGCCGCCCACATACGACTCGGGTGCGACGTGCAGCACACACGCGCCGTAACTCGTGCCGCTCATCCGGGCGTCGGAGATCCGGACCATGTCCCGCACGCCCTGCTTGAGCAGGTGGTCGGGGATGGGGAGCATGCCGTACTCGGGCATGCCCGGGCCGCCCTTGGGACCGGCGTTGCGCAGCACCAGGACGCTGTCGGCCGTGATGTTCAACGTCGGGTCGTTGATGGTGCGCTGCATGGTCTTGTAGTCGTCGAAGACGACCGCGGGCCCGGTGTGCTTGAGCAGGTGCGGCTCCGCGGAGATGTGCTTGATGACCGCACCGTCCGGGCAGAGGTTGCCGCGCAGTACGGCGACTCCGCCCTCCGGCGCGACCGGGTTGTCCCGGGTCCGGATGACGTCGTCGTCGTGGACGACGGCGCTCTCGATCTGCTCGCGCAGGGTCCCGTTGACGGTGGGCCGGTCCAGGTGCAGCAGGTCGGTGATCCGGGAGAGGAAGGCGGGCAGACCACCGGCGAAGTAGAAGTCCTCCATGAGGTAGGTCCGTCCGCCGGGCCGGACGTTGGCCAGCACCGGCACGGTGCGGGCGATGCGGTCGAAGTCGTCGAGGGTGAGCTCGACCCGGCAGCGCCCCGCCATCGCGATCAGGTGGATGACGGCGTTGGTGGAGCCGCCGAGCCCGAGCACCGTGGTCACGGCGTCCTCGAAGGCCTCACGGGTGAGGATGCGGGACGGCTTGAGCGCGGTCCAGGCGAGTTCCACGGCACGGCGTCCCGAGGCGGCGGCCATCCGCTCGTGCCCGGAGTCGACGGCCGGGATCGAGGAGGCGCCCGGCAGCGTCATACCGAGGACTTCCGCCGCCGCGGTCATGGTCGACGCGGTCCCCATGGTCATGCAGTGACCGGGCGACCGGGCCAACCCACCCTGCAGCTCCCGCAGTTCGCAGTCGGTCAGGTTGCCCGCGCGATGCTCGTCCCAGTACTTCCACATGTCGGTGCCGGACCCGAGGGTCTCCCCGCGCCAGTGGCCGGGCAGCATCGGCCCCGCGGGCACGAAGAGGGACGGCACATCGGCCGAGGCCGCGCCCATGAGCAGCGCGGGCGTCGACTTGTCGCAGCCGCCCAGCAGCACCGCCGCGTCGATCGGGTACGACCGCAGCAACTCCTCGGTCTCCATCGCGAGCAGGTTGCGGTAGAGCATCGGGGTCGGCTTCTGGTACGTCTCGGAGAGCGTGGCGACCGGGAACTCCAGCGGGAAACCGCCGGCCTGCCACACCCCCCGCTTGACCGCCTCGGCGCGCTCGCGCAGATGGACGTGGCAGGGGTTGATGTCGGACCAGGTGTTCAGGACGGCGATCACCGGGCGGCCCCGGTACTCCTCCGCCTCGTAACCGAGCTGGCGCATCCGGGCGTTGTGGGACCAGGTACGCAACTGCCCCTCGGCGCCGTACCACTGGTGGCTCCTGAGCTCCTCGGGACGCAGCCTGCCGGTCATATCGACCACCCCGCCGCGATCGCGGCGACCTCGGCGCGCTCGCCCTCGGGCAGCGCCCTGCTCGGCGGACGGACCTCGCGGCGGCACAGCCCGAGGGAGGCGAGGGCCTCCTTGACGACGGTGACGTTGTCGGCGGAGCCGTTCGCGGCGCGCAGTTC
This sequence comes from Streptomyces tibetensis, assembly GCF_007655005.1. Classification (GTDB taxonomy): domain Bacteria; phylum Actinomycetota; class Actinomycetes; order Streptomycetales; family Streptomycetaceae; genus Streptomyces; species Streptomyces tibetensis. Next base: position 338,235 of record NZ_SZVW01000005.1, on the reverse strand, counting down.
CTCGAAGCGTCGGATCTGCTCCCAGACCTTCATCGCGGCCGGGTAGTCACCGCAGCGCAGCGCCTCGATCATGTTCAGGGAGACCGCCGGGGCGACGTTCACCAGCCCCGAGGTGAAGCCGGTGGCACCGGCGGAGAAGTAGGAGGGGGCGTACGGCTCGGCGAGCCCGGCCACCCACACGAACCGCTCGAGACCCGCGTCCCGGGCGAACGCGGCGAACTTGGCCGCGTCGGGGACGGCGTACTTCACGCCGATGACGTTCGGGCAGGCGTCGGCGAGTTCGGCGAGCCGGGCCCCGGTGAGCTGCGGGTTGCGGATGTACGGGACGACCCCCAGCTCGGGCACGGCCTCGGCGATGGCGCGGTGGTAGTCGACCCAGCCGGCCTGCGAGACGTAGGGGTGCACGGGCTGGTGGACCATCACCATCTGCGCGCCGAGCTCCCGGGCGTGCCGGGCGGAGGCGACGGCGGTCGGGACGTCGTGCCCCACACCGACCAGCACGACGGCCCGCTCGCCGGCCTCGTCGATCGTCAGCTCCGTGACGAGCCGCCGCTCTTCAGGGGTCAGGGCGTAGAACTCGCCGGTGTTGCCGTTCGGGGTGAGGGTCGTGATGCCGCCGTCGAGCAGGCGGCGCAGCAGGGCCCGGTGGGTGTCCTGGGCGACGGAGCCGTCCTCGGCGAACGGGGTCACCGGGATCGCCACCACGTCGGCCAGGGCCGCCCGCTGGGTCTCGAACGCCACGCTGCTCATTGCTGACCTTCCTGTTCCAGTGCCGCCTCGGGGAAAGCGCGCTGCACGAAGGACGCGATGTGGGCGTGCAGGGCACGGGCCGCACCGTCGGCGTCGCCGTCGAGGGCGAGCCGCAGGATCTCCCGGTGCTCGCCGGCCTCCCGCTCCCAGGAGGGCGAGGCGGCCCAGGCGACGGCGGAGACCAGGGCGGCCTGGTCGCGGACCTCGTCGAGCATCCGCCCGAGCAGCGGGTTGCCGCACGGCAGGTACAGGGAGCGGTGGAACTCCCGGTTGGCGAGGGAGCGTTCGGCGGTGTCGGTGGCGACGTCGGCGCGGGTCAGTGCGTCACGGGCGGCGTCCAGGGACGCCCCGCGCTGCACCGCCCGCCGCAGCGCCTCGGGCTCCAGCAGCAGCCGTACGTCGTAGACCTCGCGCGCCATGTCCGCGTCCACCAGGCGCACGGTGACGCCCTTGTACTGGCTCATCACGACCAGCCCGGTGCCCGCGAGGGTCTTGAGCGCCTCGCGCACGGGGGTCTTCGACACCCCGAACTGCGCGGCGAGCTCGGTCTCGACCAGCGCCTGCCCGGGCGTCAGCTGCCCGGTGAGGATGCGGTGTTTGATCCCCTCCAGCACGTACTGCGTGCGGGAGGGGATCGGCGTGGGCACAGAGGTCATGCGCGCCTCTCGGATCTCGCGTCTCGGGGGATCGCGTATCGGATCTCGCGTATCGCGTCTCATATATGACGTACGAAGTACGACGCGATGACGGTAGGAGGGCGCGTGGGGTTCGTCAATGCTTTCGACAGAGGAAGGTGCAATCGCTTTCTACGAAGTGCCGTCCGGGCGGGGGCGTTCTGACGGGATACGTCCTAGACGGCGCGTGCCCACCCCGGATCCCGCCCGCTCAGTCCCACCGCGCGGTCCAGCGGGGACGCGGCCGCGTCGACGGTGACGATCGGCCCGAAGATGGCACCGCGCTGGGGGTCGTCGGCGGAAGCGGCGAGGAAGTCGTGGCAGGCGCGGAGGGCGGCCGGGTCGGGGCGGTACGGCTGCCCCGTGGCGCGGGCCAGGTCCCAGCCGTGGATCACCAGCTCGTCGACGGCGACCAGGCCCGCGATCTCGCCGGGCAGGTCGACGCCCCCGGCCCGGGTCATGCCCGTCCAGGCGGCCGGGTCGCGCCAGGCCTCCGCCAGTTCGGCGAGGACCTTGGGCAGGTCCTCGCGCCAGCCGGGCGCGAGGTCGGGGCGTGCGGAGTCCGGGCTGGTGTCGGTCGTGGCGCCGAGGTCCTTGCGGGCGGCGTCACGGAAGGCGGCGGACAGTCCCGCCAGGTGGCCGAGCAGGTGGCGCACCGCGTACTCGGGGCAGGGAGTCGGGCCGGTCAGCTGCTCGTCGGTGACGCCGGCGACGAGCTGCGCCAGGGCCTCCGTCTGGGGTACGAGGTCGAGGGTCGTGCCGGTGGTGTCGGTCATGCGTGCTCCTCGGAAGTGTGGGCCTGGGAGGTGGACCGACACCGGCCGCGGAACTCATCGCCCGGCCGCCGCCCTCCTGGGAGTCCGCTCCTGAGTGGACCGAAGCCTAATATGTACATAAAGGTCATTCCAGGCACCTTCAGTGGCAGGTGGTGCGTGATGACACAGGACGGCGACCTGAGACTGCATCTGGAGTACGAGCTGGAGGATCTGCCCCCGGCCGTGTTCCGAGAACTGACCGACCCCCGGGAAGTGGCCCGCTGGTGGGGCCCGGACGGCTTCAGCACCCCGAGTGTGGAGATCGACCTCCGCCCGGGTGGGGCCTACCGGATAGCGATGCAGCCCCCGGAAGGCGGGCTGTTCTACCTGGTGGGCGAGTACATCGACGTCGATCCCCCGGTAGGCCTGTCGTACACCTTCCGTTGGGAGGATCCCGACCCCGAGGACCGGGAGACGGTGGTGACGCTGTCGCTGTACGACACCGACGTCCACCGGTCCCAGCTCACTCTCGACCAAGGCGCCTTCGCCACTGAGCGGCGGCGGGCTCTCCACGAGGAAGGCTGGAGCCGGGGCCTCGGCAAGCTCGGGGAAATGCTCGCCTCACAATGGGACTGATCACTGTCCCCCACTGATTAAGGCACTCTCCCGATCCCTCCGCACGGTCCTTAGTCCCACGATGGCCAGGCATGACGACCAAGACGACCTGGCCCCTCGTGCGTGTCCTGCGCGACCGTGACGCCGGGCTCTGCCTCTCCGGTGTGGTGGTCTCCGGCTTCGGCACCTCGGCCCTGTGGCTGGCGTCCGGCATGTGGGTCAAGGACCTGACCGGCTCGGACGGCCTGGCCGCGCTGTGCGTGCTCGCCATGTGGCTGCCGACCCTGGCCGGTCCGCTGCTGGGCACCCTCGCCGACCGGGGCCGCCGCAAACCGCTGCTGACGGGCGTGAACCTGCTGCCGGCCGCCCTGCTGCTCACCCTCGTGAGTGTCGACGGCCCGGGCGACCTGTGGCTGCTGTACGCGGTGCTGTTGGTGTACGGCGCGGCGGGCGTCGTCCACGACGCGGCCGAGTCGGCGCTCGTGGCGCGGGCGGTCGACCCGGGACTGCTGGGCGACTTCAACGGCCTGCGCACGACCGCCACCGAGGGCATGAAGCTCGTGGCTCCGCTGGCGGGCGCGGGCCTCTGCGCGGCGTACGGCGGCGCGAGCGTCGCCCTCCTGGACGCGGCGACGTTCGTGCTGGCCGCGGGGCTGTATGCGCTGCTGCGGGTGCGGGAGGAGAGGCCCGCGCCCCCCACCGGCAGCGGGCGGCAGCGGACCGCCGAGGGCGCCCGGCACCTGTGGGCGCACCCCGTGCTGCGCCCGCTGGTCCTGGCGGGCGGGGCCACGATGCTGTGTGCCGGCCTGAACGGGGCGATGGTGTACGCCGTGGTCGACGACCTCGGCCACTCCCCCGCGTACACCGGTGTGCTGTACGCCGTGCAGGGTGCCGGTTCGGTCGCGGCCGGTCTGCTCTGCGGTCCCGCCCTGCGCCGGCTGGGGACGAGGCGCTTCGCGGCGTCCGGCATCGCGCTGCTGGCTCCCGCTGTGGCGTTTCGGGCGGTGCCGTCCGACCCGGTGGCCCTGGTGTGCAGCGCGGCGATCGGCATGGGGTTGCCCGCGGTGCTGATCGCCGCGCTGACGTCCGTGCAGCGCGAGACGCCCGGTGCGCTGCTGGGCAGGGTCACGGCCACCGCCAACACGCTGGTGTTCACACCGAACGTGGTCGGGCTGGCCGCCGGAGCGGCCCTGGTGGAGCTGGTGAGCCACCGGCTGGTGCTGGTGGCCCTGGGCGTGGTCCTGCTGGTGACGGCTGCAGCGCTGTGTCAGAGCCCGGCGAGGGCGGAGCGGACCCTCTCCAGGTCGTCGTCGGACGCCAGCCCGGCGTGATACAGCCGCAGTTCGGTGGCGCCCAGCCGGCGTGCCTCGGCGGCGTCGGGGGCGAGGGTGGCGGGGCTGCCGCCCATCCCGGAGACGACGGGGAAGTTGGCGGCGACGACGGCGCCCTCGCGGTCCTGGCGTGCGAAGGGCGTCAGCGTGCCGGTGCCGCCCGCGCACGGTACGACCACGCCGTCCGCGACGGACAGGATGTGCGCCGGGTCGACCCCCGGGTTGGCGCCGACGTGGTACGACACGGGATCCGCGTGCAGGAGGACCTGGAAGCCGTCGTGCGCCGCCGCCCTGACCGCCGCGACGGCCTGTTCCTGGAGGCTGCGGGCGGTTTCGTCGCGGTACGCGCGCGTGGTGTTCGCGAGGGTCTCGCCGAGGAGCTTCTCGATGCCCGCCCAGCCTCCGTCGGAGGGCGCCCCCTGCCAGACCGGCTCCAGCGCGGTCCGTACGGCGGCCGCCAGCTCGTCTGCGTCCAGGCCGTGCCGGCCGTAGCCCTCGCGGCAGGACGGGCAGAAGCACAACGCCATGAGGTACTGCCCGGCCTCCCCGAGGCCGACGCCGCCGGTCTTGTCGTGGGCGTGCAGATGTTCCAGGCCGTACCAGCCGAGGGACTCCAGCTCGGTGCCGCTCGCCCCGGGCCGGACGGCCGCCTCGGCCGCCAGGTCGATGAGGTACGCGCGCGTGGCGGGCTGCGCGATGCACGGCGCCCAGGGATAGCGGTCGCCGTAGGCGTTGACGACCGAGGTGCCGGGGTGCTCGGCGCCCAGGCGGGAGTTGTGCGCGAGGACGACCCAGGTGTGCACCTCCAGGCCCGCCCCGGCGAGGGCGGTGGCGGCCTCGCCGAAGGCGTCCCCGGGGGCCCAGGCGCCGGCCGCGTAGGGGCGCAGTTCGCGCCCGGCCCAGCAGTCGTCCGCCGGGTAGAGCACGGCGGCGTGCTCGGCGGTGACGATGCGGTGGCGCGGGTGGCGGGGCGTGAGGGCGCGGGTGGAGTGGTAGGCGGCGGCGAGCGTCACCTGCTCCACGCCGAGCGCGGCGATCCGGGCGGGTGCCTCCGGGTCCCCGTTGACGTCCCAGGGGTAGACGAATGTCGACGCCTTCACTTGGTCTCCTCCAGCAGCGCGTAGCCGCGCTCGATCACGTCGGCGAGCTGCTTCACATGATCCTCGCTCGGCTCGTGCAGCGGTGGCCGCACCTCCCCCACGTCGAGGCCGCGCAGCCGTACACCGGCCTTGACCAGCGCCACCGCGTAGCCGCGGCCCTGGGCGCGCAGTTCGACGAACGGGCGGTAGAAGCCGTCCAGCAGCTTCTCCACGGTGGCGTCGTCGCCGGTCCTGAGTGCCTGGTGGAAGGCGAGGGCGAGCTCCGGCGCGAAGCAGAACACGGCGGAGGAGTAGAGCGTGACGCCGAGGGCGCGGTAGGCGAGCTGGGTCTGCTCGGCGGTCGGCAGGCCGTTGAAGTAGAGGAAGTCGCCCGGGGCCTCGGAGCGGACGGCGCTGACGACGCGCTGCATGCGGTCGAGGTCGCCGAGCCCGTCCTTGAGGCCGATGATCCCTTCCGTACGGGCGAGCCGGACGACCGTCTCGGGGGTGAACACGGCGTTGTCGCGCTGGTAGACGATGACCGGCAGGGCGGTCGCGGCGGCCACCTCGCGGTAGTGCCGCAGCAGCCCCTCCTGCCCGGCGACGACGAGGTACGGCGGCATGGCGAGCAGGCCGTCCGCCCCGGCGGCCTCGGCGAGGCGGGCGTAGCGCACGGCGAGCGCGGTGCCGTACCCGGCGCCGGCGACGACCGGCACCCGTCCGTCGACGGCCTCGACGGCGGCCCGTACGCAGGCCTCGAACTCCTCGGGCGTCAGGGCGTGGAACTCGCCGGTGCCGCAGCAGGCGAACACGGCGGCGGCTCCGGCCTGCACCCCGCGCCGGACGTGGGTGCGGAAGGTGTCGAGGTCCACGGAGCCGTCGGGGCCGTAGGCGGTGACCGGGAAGAACAGCGGCCCGCTGGGGATGTCGAGTCGAGCGGCGAGAGGGGCTGGCGTCACAAGCTCTCCCGGTTCCATATTCATGATTGGCGTCTATATTTCTGAACGACTCCACGCTAAGGCGCCGCCTTGGCGCCGGTCAAGCGCGCACACCCGCGACGCACCTGCGGATTCATCCCCTCCGCGGCATACTTGACGGGTTCCGCCCCGGATCCTTAGCGTGTCCACGCATATGAATGCCGTGCGCTCATGTGCACGCTTGGCGCACAGCACGGTTGGCGATCAAGGAGACCCGAGGATGCCCGCTCCCCGCACCGTCCTGCTCACCGGCGCCGCCGGCGGCCTCGGCACCCTCATGCGGGACCTGCTCCCGGCCTACGGCTACGACCTGCGCCTGCTGGACCTGCGCCCGATCGAGGGCGAGCCCGACGCCATCACCGCCGACCTCGCCGACCGGGACGCCGTGCGCGAGGCGGTCCGGGGCGTCGACGCGATCCTCCACCTCGCGGGCATCTCCCTGGAAGCCCCCTTCGAGAAGATCCTCAAGGCGAACATCGAGGGCACCTACCACCTGTACGAGGCCGCCCGCGAGGAGGGCGTCGGCCGGATCGTGTTCGCCTCCTCCAACCACGCCGTCGGCTACACCCCGCGCCCCCAGGGCGACGACCCCCTCATCCCGATCGACACCCCGCGCCGCCCGGACACCTTCTACGGCCTGTCCAAGTGCTTCGGCGAGGACCTGGCACAGCTCTACTGGGACAAGCACGGCCTGGAGACCGTCTCGGTACGGATCGGCTCCTGCTTCCCCGAGCCGACCAGCGTGCGCATGCTCTCGGTGTGGATGAGCCCCGCCGACGGCGCCCGCCTCTTCCACGCGGCCCTGACGGCCGAGCACGTCGGCCACACCGTCGTCCACGGCTCCTCCGCCAACACCCGGCTGTGGTGGGACCTCACGAGCGCCCGGGCGCTCGGCTACGAGCCGCAGGACGACTCCGAGCCCTACGCCGAGAAGCTCATCGCCGAGCAGGGCGAGCTGCGGGACGGCAACGAGGCCCACGCCTACCTGGGCGGCCAGTTCGTGACGGACCCGCCGATCTGGCCGTACTGACCGGAAACAGTCGTCACCAGGGCGGGCGGGCAGCAAACGGGCCCGCCCGCAGGCATGTCCGGGCACGAACCGTGCCCTGGTCGTAGGCGCGACAGCGCCACGCCCAGGGGCGCGGGGAACCACGCGACCAGCCACGACGAACCCGCGGCCGCCACACCACCGCACCCCCCGAGCCAGTGGGCCCGTCCCGCCCGAACGGGCACACGCGGGCAGCATCGGGCCCGGGTCAGGCCTGGTCACCACACTCCACCCGCTGTAGAACTTCCCCCAAGGCCCGACCGAGGGCCCGAACGGGCAGCGCAGCAGGAAGGCGGGTGACGGCCATGAACAGGACCGCGGAAGAACGCCGGCGCGACATCGTGCTGGCCGCACGGCGTGACGGCTCGGTCGACGTCAACGCCCTCGCCTTTGAACTGGGCGTGGCCAAGGAGACCGTACGGCGGGACCTGCGCGTCCTGGAGGACCACGGCCTGCTCCGCCGCACCCATGGCGGCGCCTACCCCGTGGAGAGCGCCGGCTTCGAGACGACGCTCGCCTTCCGCGCCACGAGCCACGTCCCGGAGAAGCGCCGGGTCGCGGCCGCCGCGGCCGAACTGCTCGGCGACGCCGAGACCGTCTTCGTCGACGAGGGCTACACCCCGCAGCTCATCGCCGAGGCACTCCCCCGGAACCGGCCGCTGACCGTGGTCACCGCGTCCCTGCCGGTCGCCGGCGCCCTCGCCGAGGCCGAGCACGTCTGCGTACTGCTGCTCGGCGGCCGGGTGCGGCGCGGCACCCTCGCCACCGTCGACCACTGGACGACGAAGATGCTGTCGGGCTTCGTCGTCGACCTGGCGTTCGTCGGCGCCAACGGCATCTCCCGCGAACACGGCCTCACCACCCCCGACCCGGCCGTCAGCGAGGTCAAGGCACAGGCGATCCGGGCCGCTCGACGCGTGGTCTTCGCAGGCGTGCACACCAAGTTCGGAGCGGTCAGCTTCTGCCGGTTCGCCGAGGTCGGCACGCTGGAGACGATCGTGACGAGCACCCTGCTCCCGGCCGCCGAGGCCCACCGCTACTCGCTGCTCGGACCGCAGGTCCTCCGCGTCTGACCCACCCCCCTCGCGTCCACCGGGCGCAGCCGCGCCCCTCCATGCCCTTTATCTCCCCATACATCCCAGGAGCGATCCATGCGAACCCAGAGCCGACGACGGCCACCGCGAGCCCCGCTCGCCCTGGCCGCCGCAGGGACGCTGCTCGCCCCGCTGCTGTCCGGCTGCTGGGTCGGCGCGGGCGGGGCCGGATCCGGCGGTGACGCCATCAACGTCCTGATGGTCAACAACCCCCAGATGGTCGAGCTGCAGAAGCTGACCCGTGCCCACTTCACCGAGGAGACGGGCATCAAGGTCAACTTCACGGTCCTGCCCGAGAACGACGTCCGCGACAAGATCAGCCAGGACTTCGCCAACCAGGCCGGCCAGTACGACGTCGCCACCCTGTCCAACTACGAGATACCGATCTACGCCCGCAACGGCTGGCTGCACGAGATGAACGGCTACGTCGCGAAGGACCCTGCCTACGACGAGCAGGACGTGCTCAAGCCGATGCGCCAGTCCCTCACCGCGGACGACGGCAAGCTCTACGGCCAGCCCTTCTACGGCGAGTCGTCGTTCCTGATGTACCGCAAGGACGTGTTCGACAAGAAGGGCCTGGCGATGCCCGCGCACCCCACCTGGCGGCAGGTGGCGGACCTCGCGGCCCGGGCCGACGGCGCCGAGCCCGGCATGAAGGGCATCTGCCTGCGCGGCCTGCCCGGCTGGGGTGAGGTGATGGCCCCGCTCACCACGGTCGTCAACACCTTCGGCGGCACCTGGTTCGACAAGGACTGGAAGGCGCGACTCGACTCCCCCGCCTTCGAGAAGGCGACGAAGTTCTACGTCGGTCTGGTGCGCGCCCACGGCGAGTCCGGCGCCGCCCAGTCCGGCTTCGCCGAGTGCCTCAACAACATGACCCAGGGCAAGGTCGCCATGTGGTACGACGCCACCTCCGCGGCCGGCTCCCTGGAGGCGGCGAAGTCCCCGGTCAAGGGCAAGATCGGCTACGTCCCCGCCCCCGTCGAGAAGACGAAGTCCTCCGGCTGGCTCTACACCTGGGCCTGGGGCATCCAGAAGGCCTCCCGCAACCCGGACGACGCCTGGAAATTCGTCTCCTGGGCCTCCGGCAAGGGCTACGAGCAGCTGGTCGGCGACAAGGCCGGCTGGTCGAACGTCCCCGCCGGCAAGCGGGCGTCGACGTACGCCAACGCCGACTACCGCAAGGAGGCCGGGGCCTTCCAGGAGATGACCAAGGAGGCCATCGAGCAGGCCCGCCCGACCGATCCCGGCGTGCAGCCGCGGCCCGCGCCCGGCATCCAGTTCGTCGGCATCCCCGAGTTCACCGACCTCGGCACCAAGGTCTCCCAGGAAATCAGCGCGGCCATCGCCGGACGCCAGTCCGTCGAGTCGGCCCTGAAGAAGTCACAGGCGCTCGCCGAGAAGATCTCCGAGGAGTACGAGGGACGATGACCGCCACGACAACGGCTCCCGTGGCCTCTCCCGGGATACCCGCCCCGGCCCGCCGGCCCTCCGCCCGGCTGCGCGCCTGGGCGACCCGGGCCCCGCTGCTGCCCGCCCTGATCTTCATGATCGTCGTCACCCAGCTGCCCTTCGTGGCCACGCTGGTGATCTCCTTCTTCGACTGGAACTCCCTCTATCCCGACGCCCGGCACTTCACCGGCGTCGACAACTACCAGGAGGTCCTCACCGACCCGGACCTGCGCCACTCGGTTGGGACGACGGTGCTGCTGACGGTGGCGGTGGTGCTGGCGAGCCTGGTCCTGGGGCTGGTCCTGGCCCTGCTGCTGGACCGGAGGTTCCGCGGCCGGGGCATCGTACGGACGCTGCTGATCGCGCCGTTCCTGGTGGTGCCGGTCGCGGCGGCCCTGCTCTGGAAGCATGTGCTCTACAACCCTGAATACGGCCTGTTCAATGGGTTGTTGCACTATGTGGGCGGTCCCCAGCCCGACTGGATCTCCACCACCCCGCTGCTCGCGGTCGAGGCGTCCCTCGTCTGGCAGTGGACGCCGTTCATGATGCTGATCCTGCTCGCCGGCCTGCAGAGCCGCGACCACGAGCAGATCGAGGCGGCCCGGGTCGACGGCGCGAGCGACTGGCAGATCTTCGTCCACCTGACGCTGCCGCACCTGCGCCGCTACCTCGAACTGGGCGCCCTGCTGGGCTCGATCTACATCGTCCAGAACTTCGACGCGGTCTTCACGATCACGTCCGGTGGCCTCGGCACCGCCAACCTGCCCTACACCGTCTACCAGAGCTTCTACCAGGCCCACGAGAACGGTCTCGCCTCGGCCGCGGGCGTCCTGGTGGTCATCGGCTCGATCGTCATCGCGACCTTCGCCCTGCGCGTGGTGTCGTCCCTGTTCCGCGAGGAGGCGTCCCGCGCATGAACGTCGTACGCCGTAACGGCCTGGGCCTGCTGGCCTGGCTGTCCGGGATCGTGTTCTTCCTGCCCATCGCGTGGATGGCACTGACGTCGTTCCACTCGGAGTCCGACGCCGCGACCAACCCGCCGTCCTTCGCCGCCGCCCTCACGCTGGACGGCTACCGCGACTTCTTCGGCGCGGGCGGCGGCGCGAGTCCCTGGCCGGCCCTGATCAACTCCACCGTCGCGTCCGTGGCCTCGACGCTGCTGGTCCTGCTGCTGGCCTTCCCCGCGGCGTACGCGCTGTCGGTCAACCGGGTGCGCAAGTGGACGGACGTGCTGTTCTTCTTCCTCTCCACGAAGATGCTGCCGGCCGTGGCGGGCCTGCTGCCGATCTATCTGTTCGCCAGGAACGCCGGGATGCTCGACAACATCTTGCTGCTGGTCATCCTCTACACCTCCATGAACCTGCCGATCGCGGTGTGGATGATGCAGTCCTTCCTCGCCGAGATCCCGGTCGCGGTGATCGAGGCGGCGAAGGTGGACGGGGCCCGGCTTCCCACGATCCTCGCGCGCGTGGTCGCCCCGATCTCCCTCCCCGGTATCGCCGCGACGGCGCTGATCTGCTTCATCTTCAGCTGGAACGAGCTGCTGTTCGCCCGGGTGCTCACGGGTGTGGTCGCCGAGACCGCCCCCGTCTTCCTGACCGGCTTCATCACCAGCCAGGGCCTGTTCCTGGCGAAGGTGTGCGCCGCGTCGCTCGTCATCTCCCTGCCGGTGCTCGCCGCGGGGTTCGCCGCCCAGGACAAGCTGGTCCAGGGCCTGTCGTTGGGAGCCGTGAAATGAAGGCCGCCGTCATCGAGTCCGTGGGCAAGGCCGTCGTCGCCGAGGTCCCGGACCCGACGCCAGGGCCGCGCGAGGTCGTCGTCGAGGTCGCCGCCTGCGGGCTGTGCGGAACCGACCTGCACATCCTCCAGGGCGAGTTCGCCCCGAAGCTGCCGATCGTGCCCGGGCACGAGTTCGCGGGCGAGGTGGTCGGCGTCGGCACCCGGGTCACGGAGGTGGCGGTGGGCGACCGGGTCGCCGTCGACCCGTCCCTCTACTGCTACGAGTGCCGCTACTGCCGCACCGGCCACAACAACCTCTGCGAACGCTGGGCGGCGATCGGCGTGACGACGGCCGGAGGGGCGGCGCAGTACGCGGTCGCGCCGGTGGCGAACTGCGTGAAGCTCCCCGAGCACGTCCGCACCGCGGACGCTGCGCTCGTCGAGCCGCTGTCCTGCGCGGTGCGCGGCTACGACGTGCTGCGCTCCCGCCTCGGCGCACACGTCCTGGTCTACGGCTCCGGCACCATGGGCTTGATGATGCTGGAGCTGGCCAAGCGCACGGGCGCGGCGAGCGTGGACGTCGTCGACGTGAACCCCGCCCGGCTGGAGACGGCCCGCCGCCTCGGCGTCTCGGCGTCGGCGGCGACCCCCGACGAACTGGACCGCCCGCAGGGCTGGGACCTGGTCGTCGACGCCACGGGCAACGCGGCGGCGATCCAGGACGGGCTGGACCGGGTGGCGAAGGCGGGCACGTTCCTGCAGTTCGGCGTGGCCGACTACGCCACCCGCGTGACGATCGACCCGTACCGCATCTACAACCAGGAGATCACCATCACGGGTTCGATGGCGGTGCTGCACAGCTTCGAACGGGCGGCGGAACTCTTCGCGGGCGGTGTTCTCGACCCGGAGGTCTTCATCAGCGACCGCATCCCGCTGGAGCGGTACCCGCAGGCGCTGGAACAGTTCGCGGCGGGGGTCGGCCGGAAGATCGTGGTCGTGCCGTAGGCCTACCGCGCCGGGGGGGCGGGAGCAGCCGAAATTCGGTGGGGCGTCCGCCCCCGCCCCCCTACGCTCACGGCATGCCACGACCCCACGGATTCACCTATGAGCAGCACGCGGGCGGAACCGTCCGCATCAGCCACCACGGCCGCCCCGCCACCACCCTGAACGGCCCCCGTGCCGCCCAGTTCCTCGCCGAGGTCGAAGCCTCAGAACCCCAGCTGGTCATGGCCCGCTGGACCGGCAACTACAAGCGCGGCAACGAACGCACCGCCCGGGACCACCCCCGCAATCGCCGGTGACCCGATTGGCCTGAAGGTAAGGGAACGGCAAAACCGCCTCGCTCGTTCACCCGGCATGACAGCTATGACCCCCGGCTCGAACATCCCCCTGTCCGCCGCCCGCGTGACGGTGGACGTCGCCGCCCCGGTGCGGCTCGACGTATCGGGCCTGCTGCTCACCGCCGACGGCAAGGTGCGCTCCGACGACGACTTCATCTTCTACAACCAGCCGTCGGGCCCGGGCGTGACGTACCGCTCGGGCGGCGGCAGTGCGCCCGACGCGATCGTGGTGGACACGACGGCCCTCCCGCCCGGCATCGAGAAGATCGTCGTCACGGCCAGCCCGGACGCCGCGGGCCAGACCTTCCAGGGCATCGAGCCGACGGCCACGATCCGCAACGCGGACGACAGCTCCGTCCTGGCCACGTTCACCCCGCCGCAGCTCGGCGGCGAAACGGCCCTGGTGATCGTGGAGGTCTACCAGCGCAACGGCCAGTGGAAGGCCCGCGCCGTCGGCCAGGGATACGCCAACGGCCTCGCCGGCATCGCCACGGACTTCGGAGTGACGGTGGAGGAGCCGGCCGCCGCCGCCCCGCCCCAGCAGGTCACCCCGCCGCCGGCCCCGGTGCAGCCGCCCGTGGCCCCGCCGGTCGCCGCGCCCGCCGCTCCCCCGGCCCCGGCCACACCTCCCCCGCCCGCGCCCGGCGCCGGGAAGATCAACCTCGACAAGGGCCGCGTCAGCCTCCAGAAGAACCAGACGGTCTCCCTGATCAAGGGCGGCCTCCCCCTGCTCTCCCAGGTCAGGATGGGCCTCGGCTGGGAGCCGGCGTACCGCGGCAAGGACATCGACCTGGACGCCTCGGTCATCGCCTACGGGCCGCAGCGCAACCACATCGACAGCTGCTACTTCGGCAAGCTCCAGATCGTGGGCGGCGCCATCCGGCACTCCGGCGACAACCTCACGGGCGAGGGCGGCGGCGACGACGAGACCATCATGGTCGACCTCGGCCGTCTGCCCCAGGAGGTCACCGGCCTGGTCTTCACGGTGAACTCCTTCTCCGGCCAGAAGTTCACGGAGGTCGCCAAGGCCTACTGCCGCCTCCTGGACGGCACGACCGGTGAGGAACTGGTCCGCTTCGACCTCACCAGCGCCGAGCCGCAGACGGGCGTGCTGATGGCCAAGCTGATCCGCCAGTTCTCCGGCGAGTGGGAGATGACGGCCATGGGCGACTTCGTGAAGTCCCGCACGGTCAGGGGCATGGTGAAGCCGGCGGCACAGGCCCTGTAACCCACCGAACCGGCCCTGGGGGACGCCCCCTCACCAGGGGGCGTCCGGCTCACCGCGTCAGCGGCGCCCCGCCATCAGCCCCTCCGTCAGCAGCGTCAGGTAGCGCCGGAGGTGCCGGCCCTCCCCGTCCGCCAGTTCCGACGCCGTCGCCATCCCGTGCGCCAGCCGCAGCACGTCGATCGGCTCGACGTCCGCCCGGAGTGTGCCCTCGTCCTGCGCCGCCCGGACCAGCCGCCCTGCAGCGACCTTGACCGCGTCGCCGCACGCCGTGGTCACGAGGGAGCCGGAGTCGGTGACGGCCGGTCCGAGCAGCGCCTTCAGCCCCCGCATCCGGATCATCCCGGCGCCCAGTTCGTACAGCCACTCCGTCAGCGCCTCGCCCGGCGGCAGTTCGACCGCGAGCACACCGGCCCGGGCCGCGATCGCCTCGATACGGTCCAGATAGGCGGCCTCCAGCAGCGCCTGCCGCGTCGGGAAGTGCCGGTAGAGCGTGCCGGAGCCGACCCCGGCCCGCTTGGCGATGTCGTCGAGGGACGCACCCTCCCCGTGCTCGGCGAACGCCTCCACGGCGACCGTCAGCAGCCGCTCGTAGTTGCGCCGGGCATCCGCCCGCATGGGCCTGGCCCGCACCACGCGACCACTCCTCACCACCGGGGACTCTCCGCGCACCTTACCGAGAACGGCCCGATCCCCCTGACGTCCCGCGAGACGGGCACCGCGTCCGCCCCCGACGCCCCCTGTGCCGGGCGGCACCACACGCCCACGCCCGTCCGGCGGTGCCGATCCGCCTGGAGGCCGGGCGACCGGGACGTCAGGCGGAGTCGCGCACCACGAGTTCGGGTGTCACCCACGCGTCGGCGCCCCGCAGCGGCTCCTCACCCGCGCGCAGCCGGGCCACCTGTTCCACGGCGAGCCGCCCGAGTCGCCGCTTGTCGATGTGCAGGGTGGTCAGGGCGGGGTCCACCAGCTCGCCCAGGGCCAGGCCGTCGAAGCCCAGCACGGCCAGGTCGTCCGGGACGCTCCGGCCGCGGCGGCGAGCGGTGCGCATCGCCCCGATCGCGATCAGGTCGTTGAAGCCGAACACCGCGGTGATCTCGGGCCGCGCGGTCAGCAGCGCCTCCATGCCCGACTCGCCGCCCGCAACGCTGTGCTCGGGGCACACCACGACCCAGTCCTCGGCCACGGGCAGGCCGAGCCGCCGCGCCTGCTCGAGGAAGGCCTGCCTGCGGGGGCTCGGGCCGTGCAGGCCGTCCAGCATGCCGATCCTGCGGTGCCCCGCGCGGAACAGATGGTTTATGCCCTGCTCGACACCGGCTGCGGCGTCGATGCTCACGGCCGCGAACCGGGTCTGCCTCGGGTCGCGCTCCAGCAGCACCAGCGGCACGCCGCCGAGGTGCCGGGTGAGCACGTCGTCCGGGTCCTTGAAGTAGCCGACGACCGCGTCCGCCTGATGGGAGAGCACGTCGAGCGCCTCCCGCTCCCGGGCCTCGTCGATCCGGGAGTCCCACACCACGACCTGCCAGCCGCGCTGCTCGGCCGCCTCCAGCACCCCGGCGGCCACTTCGGGGAAGAACGGGTTGCGCAGGTCCGGGATGACCAGGCCCGTTGTCACCGCGCCCTTGCGGACGAGTCCGCGCGCGAACCGGCTCGGCCGGTAGTCCAGGAGCCGCGCCGCCTCCAGGACCCGTTCCTTGGTGCCGGGATCGATCTCACCCTTGTCGTTGACCGCCCGGGAGACCGTCTGGCGTGACACCCCGGCCAGGCGGGCGACGTCGTGGATCGTGGCCCGGCGCCGGGCATCGTCGGGCCGCTCCGCACTCGGCTCCGCACGCTGATTGTCCGTCCGCACGCTCAGCACTGTATCCGGCACGAGAGCCGACCCGGCAGGGCAGCCGGACGGGCACCCCCACCGGTCGGCACCCGCGTACGGCGAGAAGGCGCCGTGTCGGGGGGCGTCCGCCCGCAGCGTTCGGTGCGGGCGGACGCCAGTCAGTCGGTATGTGCTTCCATCGCGCCGTTCCGAGGACGCCCCCCGGCGCGGCCCCGACCCACCACCCGGCGACGGCGCCCTCGTTCCCCCTGCCGATGCCTCATCGCCAGGGGGAACGACGGAGGGGAGCTGGAGCCGCACGGAACACCGCCGCAGCCGGCCGATCACCCCGGCCCGGCATCCACCACTCCCGGCATCCCCCCGTCAGTCACTCAGCTCGGTGAACAGCGTCAGCTGGAGAGCGCCCGGCGCTTCGAGCCGGGAGTTCAGGGAGTTCCAGGGAGTGCGCGTCGGCTCGGCGACGACCTCCGCTCCGGCGGCGGCCAGCTTCGCCGTCGTGGCGGCGGAGTCGTCCACCTCGAAGGCGACCCGGACGTGCCCGGCGACCCGCCGCCCCACCTAGACCTCGTCGATGAACGCCGCGTGGTTCGGATCGGTCAGCTCCAGAGTGGCCCGCCCGGCCTCCAGGATCGTGACCCGCCCGTCCTTTGAGGCGAAGGCCCCCCGCTCGGGCAGGCCCAGCACGTCCCGGTAGAAGTGCAGCGCGGCGTCGTAGTCCTCGGCGGTGACCACGAGGCGGAGTTCGCGAACGGCGGGCTCGTCGGACATGGCGGCTCCTCCAGGGTGTCGATTGACCGGGACAACCCGACGGCCCGACGGATCATTCCCCTGCGCACCCGGCAGCCCGACCGTCAGAACAGCGCGCTGTACGCGTTCAGCGCCGGCTGCCCGCCCAGATGGGCGTAGAGCACCGTGGCGTCGCGGCCGATCTCGCCGCTCGACACGAGGTCGATCATCCCGGCCATCGACTTGCCCTCGTAGACGGGGTCGGTGACCATCCCCTCCGTGCGGGCCGCGAGCCGCATCGCCGCCAGGGTGGGTTCGTCGGGAATGCCGTAGACGCCCGCGTGGTACCGCTCGTCGAGTTCGACGTCCGCCTCGGTCAACTCACGCCGGACGCCGATCAGCTGCCCGGTGCCGTGCGCGATCCGGGCGATCTGGGTGCGGGTCGCGGCCGGTTTCGCCGAGGCGTCGATGCCGAGCACGCGCCGGGGCCGCCCGCCCGCCTCCTCCAGTGCGGCGAACCCGGCGACCATGCCGGCCTGGGTCGACCCGGTCACCGAGCACACCACGACGGTGTCGAAGAAGACGCCCAGCTGCCGCTCCTGCTCGGCGACCTCGTACGCCCACCCGGCGAAGCCGAGCCCGCCGAGCGGGTGGTCGGAGGCGCCGGCCGGGATGGCGTACGGCTTCCCGCCGGCCTCCTCGACCTCCCTGAGCGCCTGCTCCCAGCTCTCCTTGAAGCCGATGCCGAACCCGGCCCTCACCAGCCGCACGTCGGCCCCGGCGAGCCGGCTGATCAGGATGTTGCCGACCTTGTCGTACACCGCGTCGGGCCAGTCCACCCAACTCTCCTGCACCAGAACGCACTTGAGCCCCGCCCGGGCGGCGACGGCCGCGACCTGGCGGGTGTGGTTGGACTGCACGCCCCCGATCGACACGAGGGTGTCGCAGCCCTGGGCGAGGGCGTCGGCGACCAGATACTCCAGTTTGCGGGTCTTGTTGCCGCCGTAGGCGACACCGGAGTTGCAGTCCTCACGCTTGGCCCAGAGGGAGGCGCCACCGAGGTGCGCGGTGAGCCGCTCCAGGGGGTGGACGGGCGAGGGTCCGAAGAGCAGGGGGTATCGCTCATACGAGGCAAGGGACATGGGTCGTCCTCCCGGGGTGGGGGTCGTTCTCAGTCGGCGAGCTCCTCGAGCCCCCGCCAGATCTCCGCCGTGACGAGGACCGCCGCGGCCGTGTCACCGGCCGCGCAGGCCTCGATCAAGCGCTCGTGCAGCCCGGCGGAGCGGCAGCTGCCGCCCTCACCGAAGCGCCGCCGCTCCAGGCGGCGGATGAGCGGCGTGTAACGGGCGACGGTCGCGGCGGCGGCGCGGTTGCCGCTCACCCGGACGAGGACGTCGTGCAGTTCGTCGTCGGCCCGCAGGGCCCCGTCCACGTCCCCGCAGCCCACGGCGGCGGCGAACCGCTCGTTGGCGGCCCGCATCGCCGTGATGTGCGCGGCGCCCAGCCGGGGCACGGCCACCCGCGTCACCAGCTCGTGCAGGGCGCCGACCACGGCGGCGGCGTCCCGTACGTCGGCGGCCACCAGCGGGGTCACCCGGGTGTAGCTCTGCGGCTTGCTCTCCAGCAGCCCGTCGTCCACCAGCCGGGAGAACGCCTCCCGCACCGGCGCCCGGGACAGCCCGAGCCGCTCCGCGAGGTCGGCGTCCCGCACCACCGCACCGGGTTCGATCTCCCCGGCCACGATGGCGTCCCGGATCGCCGCGTACGCCCGGTCGCGGAGCAGGGTGCGGGGCACGGGCCGGATGGCTTCCATGAACTGAAATGTTAGATGTCAGCCCTCGGCCCCACAAGGGTGCGCACAGGACGCGGCCCACGTTGAACCGCGGCCCGCACAGGACCTTGACCCGCACAGGACCTTGACCCGCTGGACCGTGGCCCGAACTCCCCACCGCAGTGCGGGCCACAGCCCCTCAGCCCACCCAGGGCCAGTCGGCGTTCCGGGAGGCCTCGATCAGCGGAACCATCCGGAAAGCCGCGTCCGAGAGGCCTCCGAAGGTGTGCCTGTTCCCGGAGCCCAACGGTCCGTGGCCCGCCCGGTGTCCGGCGAGGTTCCAGGTGTAGACCGGCACGTCGGCCGGGATCTGCTCGACCGGGTCGCCCCGGTGGTGGTGCGTGTACTGCTCGTCGGTGACGATCAGCACCCGGTCGTGCCTCTTGTAGTGCCGGCGTACCGCCTCCGTGGTGTCGGTGCCACCCAGGTCACCGAAGCGGTCGAGGACCTTCAGCACCGACTCGCCCCGGCGGAACGTCACGCGGTCGCTCGTAGAACCGAACTCGACGAGGTCCGCGCTTTCGGCCCGCAGGGCCAGCGCCGTACCGAAGATCGCCGCCGCGTCGGCGCGGTTGAGCTCCGAGCGGTCGGACAGCCGCGACCAGAACATCGATCCCGAGCGGTCGACGAGCACCAGCGTCCGGCCGGGCAGCGCGGGCGCGTTGGCCAGCGAGTGGCCGAGTGCCCGCTCCAGCGCGTCAGCAGCAGGGGGCGTCCGCCGAATAGGACGCCCCCACTCATACGGGTGACTCGGTGTTCTACCGCTTCTGGCGCTTCCAGGGGCCGGTGATGGCGAGCATGATGCCGGGCGTCTGGATGTTGGCGTAGAGGGTCCGCCCGTCGGGCGAGAAGGTGACTCCGGTGAACTCGCTGTACTCCGGCTCCTGTGCGGTGCCGATGTTCAGCTCGTTGCGGGCGATCGGGTAGGTGCGTCCGCTGTCGGTGGCGCCGAACAGGTGCTGTACGCCTTCCCCGTCCTCGGCGATGACGAGGCCGCCGTACGGGGAGACGGTGATGTTGTCGGGGCCGTCGAAGGCGCCGTCCTTGGACGGGTCGGGGTTCACCCCGAGCAGGACCTTCAGCGTCAGGGTGCGGCGCTTGGGGTCGTAGAACCAGACCTGCCCGTCGTGCTGGACGGGGCTCTCCTCACGGGCGTAGGAGGAGACGATGTAGGCGCCGCCGTCGCCCCACCACATGCCCTCCAGCTTGCGGGCCCGGGTGACCTCGTCGTCCTTGAACTGCTTGCGCACGGGCGTGGTGCGGGCGTCGCGGTCGGGGACGTCCACCCAGTCGACGCCGTAGACGGTGCCGATCTTCGCGGCGCGGGACAGGTCGTCGACGAACTTGCCCCCGGAGTCGAAGCACTTGGGCGCCTGAAGGATCCCGGCGTCGTCGGCGAGCTCGCGGAACTTCCCGGGGCCGTACTCGAAGCCCTTGGGCGGGGTCCAGCGGAAGAAGAGGCCGTTGGGTCCTGCGGCGTCCTCGGTGAGGTAGGCGTGGCCGCGCTTGGGGTCGATGACGACGGCCTCGTGGTCGTAGCGGCCGAAGAACTTCAGCGGCTTGGGGGCACGGTTGGCGCGCCGGTCGCAGGGGTCGACCTCGAAGACGTAGCCGTGGTCCTTGGTCATGCCGTTGACGCCGGCCTTGTCGGAGTTCTCCTCGCAGGTGAGCCAGGTGCCCCAGGGGGTGCGGCCACCGGCGCAGTTGGTGGAGGTGCCGGCGATGCCCACCCACTCGGCGACGCGTCCGTCGGGGCGCACTTCGACGACCGTGCAGCCACCGGCTGCGGCCGGGTCGTAGACGAGGCCCTCGGTGAGCGGCACCGGGTGCTCCCAGTTGGCGCGCGGGCCCTTCAGCTCGTGGTTGTTGACGAGCAGGGTGGTGCCGCGGGGGCCGTCGAAGGTGGCGGTGCCGTCGTGGTTGGAGGGCGTGAACTCGCCGGATTCCAGCCGGGTCCTGCCGCTGTACGTGATGATCTTGTAGGTGAAGCCGGCGGGCAGGGCGAGGAGGCCCTTGGGGTCCGGGACGAGCGGCCCGTAGCCGACTCCGTGCCGGGCCGCCTCCTCGCCCCCCGCTCTGACGGTGTCGTCGGAGGCGAGGGCGTTCGGCGCGGTGGCGAGGGCGCCGACACTGCCCGCCAGCGCGACACCGGCACCGGTGATCGCGGAGTTCCTGGCGAAGTCCCTACGGGTGAGCGACATGGTGTCTCCTGTGACGGTGAGAATGCCGTGGGAGGTGGCGGACCTCGTTCGCCGAAACCGTCCCGCTCATCCGTGAACACCAGTTGAACAACACCCTGGGGGCGCGGGGAACTGCGCGACAAGCCGAGACGGCGCCGCACCCGCCGCGAAAGCTCGGCCCCCCATGCAGCGACCGAGCCCGGGGAAGCTCACCCCCTGCAGCGACCGCGCCCCGGAATGCTCACCCCTGCAGCGACCGCGCCCCGGAATGCTCACCCCTGGTGCGACCGAGCCCGGGAAAGCTCAGCCCCCCTGCTGCGACCGCGCCTTGAACGCAGCCTTCCGCGCTTCCTTCGCCACCTTCTTGTCGGGATGCAACCGCCCCATCGCCTCCAGCACATCGGCGGTCGCCGGATGATCGACCCGCCACACGGCCTCGAAGAACCCACCGTGCTGCCGCGCGAGCCCCTCCACCAGCGCGCGCAGCTCCTCGGAATTGCCCTCCGCGGCCAACTGCGCGGCCACCGTGTCGATGGTCAGCCAGTACACCATCGCCTCGGACGGCGCGGGCACGTCCACCGCACCGTGCTCGGTCAGCCACACCCGCGCGAGCCCGCCCAGCTCGGAATCGTCGAGCACCTCCCGCAGCGCGGGCTCGGCCGAGGCCCCCACCAGCGACAGGGCCTGCTGACACCGCAACCGCCGCAACGGCGCCCCGGCGTCCGACCCCCGGGCCGCCGACAGCAACTCCCGTGCCGCGGCCAGCGATTCCCGCCGCTGGAGCCACTGCTCGGTCTCGGCCTGCGCGGCACGGGGCGGGAACTCGGCCGTGCCGTCGAGCAGCGCGTCGGCCCCCTTGTCCGCGAGGTCCCCGACGGCCGGCGCCTCGAACCCGGCCTCCAGCAGCCGTGCACGCATGCCGTACACCCCGAGCGGGGTGAGCCGGACCATGCCGTACCGGGAGACGTCGGTGTCGTCGACGGGCGCCGCGGGCTCCTCGTCGGCGTCGGCCATGAGCGCCTCGTCCACCGGCTGGTAGGCGACGAATCCCACCGGCTCCAGCATCCGGAACTGGTCGTCCAGCCGCATCATCGCGTCGGAGACCTGCTCCAGGACGTCGTTGGTGGGCTCGCCCATGCCGCTGGGCACGATCACCGAGGCGGCCAGCGCCGGCAGCGGCACCGGGGCGCCGTCGGGCGCGTCCTCGCCGGCGGTCAGCAGATAGAGGTTGCCGAGCACGCCGTCGAGGAACTCGGCCTCGCCCTCGGGGTCCCAGTCGAGGGCGGAGAGGTCGACCTCGCCGTCCTCGTCCACGAGCCCGTCCAGGTCGGGCACGCTCGCGTCGGCGAGCACGGTCTCCAGCGCGGCGAGCCACACGGCGAGCACGTCCTGCGGCGAGCCGCCGGTGAGCAGGGCCAGGTCCGCACCGGCCGTCACGGTGCCCTGCTCCTCGTCGACGACCTCGACGAGCCCGGCGTCGACGGCGACCCGCCACGCCTCGCTCGCGTCGGCGGCGGCGTCGTCCCCGCTCAGCCCGAGCGCCTGCGCGGCCGCGGGCAGCTGCTCCTCGACGAGCCCACCCCCGGCGTCGACGCGGGTGTCCGGCCCGGCCCAGCGGGCGAGCCGGGCGGCCCGGGACAGCAATGGCGTGGACAGCGCGTCGCGCGCCAGCTCCGCTTCGGGGTGCAGCCGCACCGGCGGCAGGGGGGAGCGGTCTGACATCGGCTGTTTCTCCTAGCGCGCCTCAGGTGACTCAACCGCTCAGCCTAGACGGATTTCCACCCATGCCGCCCACTTCATCTCCCCGTCAGCCGCCGTACATGGCCGAAACCTTGACAAGTGCCGTGGCCAGGCTGGAGATTGACGCGCGTAGAAGTCGGCGGACACTTGTTCACCGGGCCGGCCCCACCAGGCCCACCCGTCCACCGCGGTCTACGCGCGTCACCGCATCCGCCCCACAGGTAGCGGCAGTCAGCCGTTCCACACGTCTCCGCCCTCGTCCCGGCGCCCTGTCACGTCCCCGGAGGGAATCCCGTTGCCGAGCAAGTCGTCCGCGCGTCTCGCCGCGCTCACCGTCGCCGCCGCGTGTTCCGCGGCCTCCACGATCGTCCTCACCAGCCCCGCCCACGCGGAGTCGGTCCGCATTCACGACATCCAGGGCAGCACCCGGACCTCCCCGTACGCCGGGAAGCAGGTCACGGACGTGGCCGGAATCGTCACCGGCATCCGGGCCTACGGCTCGTCCCGCGGTTTCTGGATCCAGGACCCGACCCCGGACGCCGACCCGGCGACCAGCGAGGGCGTCTTCGTCTTCACCAGCTCCGCCCCGAAGGGGGTCGCCGTCGGTGACTCCGTCACGGTCGGCGGCACGGTCACGGAGTACGTCCCCGGCGGAGCGACCTCCGGCAACCAGTCGGTTACGGAGATCACCAAGCCGACGACCACGGTCGTCTCCAGCGGCAACGCGCTGCCCGCCGCCACGGCGATCACCTCGCGCTCGGTCCCCGCCGCCTACGCGCCCGCCGGCGACACCGCCGCGAACGGCTCGGTCAACGCGCTGCCCCTGAAGCCCTCGAAGTACGCGCTGGACTACTACGAGGCGCTGGAGGGCATGTCCGTCCGGGTCTCCGACACCCGCGTCGTCGGGGCCACCGACCCGTACACCGAGCTCTGGGTGACGGTGAAGCCGCACGAGAACCGCAACCGTCACGGCGGGACGGTCTACGGCTCCTACGACGACCAGAACACCGGCCGCCTGCAGATCCAGTCCCTCGGCGCGACGGCGGACTTCCCGAAAGCCAACGTGGGCGACACCCTGACCGGCACCACCGCGGGCCCCCTGGACTACAACCAGTTCGGCGGCTACACCCTGGTCGCGAGCGAACTGGGCACGCTGAGGAGCGCGGACCTGGAGCGCGAGACGACCCGCAAGCAGCGCTCCTCCGAGCTCGCGGTCGCCACGTACAACGTCGAGAACCTCGACCCGACCGACGACACCTTCGCCGCCCACGCCGCCGCGATCGTGAACAACCTGAAGTCGCCCGACGTCGTGTCTCTGGAGGAGATCCAGGACAACAACGGCGCGAAGAACGACGGCACGGTCGCCGCCGACCAGACGCTGACCAAGCTGATCGACGCGATCGTCGCGGCGGGCGGCCCGAAGTACGACTGGCGCTCGATCGACCCGGCCGACGGTGCCGACGGCGGCGAGCCGGGCGGCAACATCCGCCAGGCGTTCCTGTTCAACCCCGAGCGCGTCTCCTTCACGGACCGCGCGGGCGGCGACGCCACCACGGCCACCGATGTGACGAAGATCCGCGGCAAGGCGCACCTGACGCTCAGCCCCGGCCGCATCGCCCCCGCCGACGAGGCCTGGAAGAGCAGCCGCAAGCCACTGGCCGGCGAATTCGTCTTCCGCGGCCGCACGGTCTTCGTGATCGCCAACCACTTCAACTCCAAGGGCGGCGACCAGGGCCTGACCGCCCAGTACCAGCCGCCGTCCCGCAGCTCCGAGACGCAGCGCCACCGGCAGGCCACCCTGGTGAACGCCTTCGTCAAGGACATCCTCGACACCCAGAAGAACGCGGACGTCGTCACGCTGGGCGACATCAACGACTTCGAGTTCTCGCAGACGGCGACGCTCCTCGAGGGCCGTGGCGAACTCTGGTCCGCGATCAAGTCGCTGCCCCGCAACGAGCGTTACTCGTACGTCTACCAGGGCAACAGCCAGGTCCTCGACCAGATCCTGATCAGCCCGTCGATCCGCCGCGACTGCGACTTCGAGTACGACAGCGTGCACATCAACGCGGAGTTCAACGACCAGATCAGCGACCACGACCCACAGGTGCTGCGTTTCCGCCCGTGACACGACGCGAACAGGGGCCGGCCGGGCGAAACGCCCGGCCGGCCCCTGTGCACTTCCATGCACGAGGTCCTCCAGTGACATCGGAGGGGAACGGGGCCTTTCGCACACCGCAGCCACCCCGTTGTGACTGAAGCACCCGGAGATCGACCTCGGGTACGTGGGCACTACAAGCAGTCACCCACTCATACCCCGGTGACGAAGATCACCAAGGACCCGACAGGGCGTTGAGGCCATGCAAACGAGCAGGTCATGCCGGCCTTGCTCGGATCACCGGCAAACCTTTGCCGCACTCTCCGGCCTCATCATGCGAGAGGGGCGCACCTCAGAACGATCGCCACCGAGGCAATCCCCGCATGCCTCACGGCAGTTGACACGCCGACGGAACAGTCAGTCGCCGCGCACCGCACAGGGCCGCCGCAGACGACAGCCCGGCCCCGACCGCCGGAGGCAGGTCGGGGCCGGGCAGGCGAGACGGGCCGCTCAGTGATGCCCGTGCGCATGCCTCCACCGCAACACCCCGACAGCCACCACGGCCCCCGCCGCCCCGGCCACCAGCACCGGCTTCGGATGCCGCATCCCCGCCTGCACAACGGTGCGCACCGGACGAGGCCCCGCATGCGTCGCCCGATCGTGCACGGTGTGCCCCGCCTGCGCGGCACTGCTGCGCAACTGCACCGTCATCGCCCCGGCCTTGTCCCGCAGATCAGCGGCCCGCGCCCGCGCACGTCCCTTCACATCCGCCTTCCCGGCCAACTCCTCCACCGTGTTGCCGAGTGCGGTACGGGTCCGCTCGATCTGCCGCCGCAGCTCATCGGGGCCCTTCGCCCCACCCGTCGCGTCCGTCATCGATGCGCCCTCTCCTTGATCTCCTCCACGTCCGCCCTGACGCTGCCGAGCGCCTGCTCGGGCGTGGGCGGAGCGGCCTTCCGCAGCTGCGCCCGCCCGGTCGCCGCCAGCACGGCCGCGATCACGAACAACACCCCGGTCACGATCAGCGCCGCGGCCCAGACGGGCAGCACCAGGGAGAGCGCGGCGACACCCGCACCGGACAGCACGAGCAGCCCGGCGTACGCGACGGCGCCCGCCGCCCCGAGCAACCCACCGCCACGCCCCGCACGCCGCCCCTTCTCGGCAAGCTCCTCCTTGGCGAGCGCCACTTCCTGCCGCATGAGCGTGGAGAGCTGCTCCGTGGCCTGCCCGACGAGTTCGCCCACGGAGCGGCGCTCGTCGTGCACGGCCCGATGATCCATGGTCTCGGTCACGGTGCCTCCTCTCGACGTCAGGAACACCCGAGTACCCGGACGGCCCCGCTGCTACCCAGCCGGCTCCGGGCCCGTCGGCGCGGCAGCACCCTCACCACCCGTCCCATTGTGAAGTGTTGCTTAGGAAAGTCTGGTAGCAAAATTAAGTGGAGCTACATGAAAGCCCGGCCGAGACTACCCCCATGACCACACCGCCACCCCTGGGCCGCAGCCTCTGCGCCATGATCACTCCCTTCACCTCGTCCGGCGCCCTGGACCTCGACGGCGCCCAGCGCCTCGCCGCCCACCTGGTGGCGAACGGCTGCGACGGCCTGGTCCTCTCCGGCACCACGGGCGAATCACCCACCACCACGGACGCCGAGAAGTCCGACCTCGTCCGAGCCGTCCGCGAGGCGGTCGGTGCCCGCGCGAAGGTCATCACCGGCATCGGCACCCCCGACACCCTGCACACCACCGAACTGGCCCGGCAGGCCGAGAAGGCGGGCGCGGACGGTCTGCTGCTGGTGTCGCCGTACTACAGCAGACCCCCACAGGACGCGATCGAGGCCCACTTCCGGGAGATCGCGGACGCCTGCGGCCTCCCGCTCATGCTCTACGACATCCCCGTCCGCACCGGTACCCGCATCGA
Source organism: Streptomyces tibetensis (assembly GCF_007655005.1). Taxonomy (GTDB): domain Bacteria; phylum Actinomycetota; class Actinomycetes; order Streptomycetales; family Streptomycetaceae; genus Streptomyces; species Streptomyces tibetensis. Next base: position 311,850 of record NZ_SZVW01000005.1, on the reverse strand, counting down.
ACCGGAGACGCTCCTCCGCCTCGCCGAGCACCCCAGGATCGTCGCGGTCAAGGACTGCTCCAACGACTTCCTGGGCGCCCAGAAGGTACTGGCCCGGACCGACCTGGCCTACTACGCGGGCTGCGACGAACACAACCTCGCGCTGTACGCCGTGGGCGGCGCCGGTTACGTCAGCACGGTCGCGAACGTGATCCCTGACCACCTGCGGGCGGTCCTGGACGCGTTCGACGCGGGCGACACGACCCGGGCGGCCCGCCTCCAGCAGCACGCCACCCCCCTCATCGAGGCGATCATGTCGGCGGGCCTGCCGGGCACCGTCACGGCGAAGGCGCTCCTGAACGCCCTGGCCCTCCCGGCAGGCCCGGTCCGCAGCCCCCTCCGGCCGGCCGACACCGGGAGGACCGGCGAGCTGCTCGCGCTTCACGACGACCTGATCGGCGTCAGCGCATGATCACCGCTCCGCGAACACCGGCTCCCACCGCCCCTTCGTGTTGTCCTTGGGCGACCTGAAGTCACTGAGCGGGGTGGTCTTCTCGCCGCCGATGGTCACCAGGACCAGCCGCTGGTGGTACTCGTTCCCGTCCTGCCCGATGTCCCAGGCGACGAGCGAGTTGCCGTCCGCCCAGGCCAGCAGCTGCTGGCCGCGCACCTCGCGCTGCTTGCCGGTGCGGGCGTCGAGGACGAAGGAGGACGTCTTCCACTTCCGCCCCGCGAACTGACCGGCGACGAGCTGCCCGTCCGGCGACACCCCGGCGTCGACGAACCAGTCCCGGTACCTCTCCAGCGCGGGCGCGGGGACTTCCTTGCCGGTGAAGTCGTAGAACTTCTTACCCGGTTCGGTGGCCATCCCGGACCAGGCGAGCCGACCGTCATGGGTGAACCCGAAGTCCTGGCGGGAGTTGAGGAACGCATCGGGGTTGTGCGCGCCCCCACCGAGCTCCACCCCGGCCCAGGAACTGCTCCCGGAGGCCACGTCGATGACATGGAACCCGGTTCGGTCCGACTCCATGAACGGGGCGTCCCAGCCCTGCGACCCGTCGATCTTCACCCGGCGGTCGGGATTCTTGCTGTACGCCGTCGCGACGAGCTTCCTGCCGTCGGCGGAGAACTCCACCCCCGCCACCGGCCGGTCCACCGGGATCCACCGCTTGACCTGGCCGCTCGCCAGATCGAGCAGCCCGATCCGCGGCACGGGCAGCTCCCGCTCCAGGACGGCGGCGGTCCGCAGCCCGGGGGCGACCGCGACGTACGACCACCGGTCGTCCTTGACGTACTTCTTCGTGCCGGGGTTCACGAGCCAGTACGTGCGCTCCGAGACGGCCCGGTCGGCGGACTGCTCGACGTTCCTGGTGGTGTAGTACGCGGCCAGCGCGACCCGCCCGGCCGCGATCAGGTCGCGCGGCGGCGACTGGTCGGGGTGGGCGGTGATGCCGGTCTGTTCCACCCCTCCCGAGGGCCGTACGTCCTGCTTGCCGGAGTCGAGCACCGGCACGGCCACGACCACGGCGACCACGGCGACGGCCGCGACGGCCGCGGTGGCGAGCCGGCGGCTGCGCCGGCGCAGGCGCACCGCCAGTACCCGGTCGGCGAAGCCGGGGGCCGCGGGCGGCTGCCCGTCTGCCTGGTCGCGCAGGGCGTCACGCACGAGTTCGTCGACGTTCACTGACGCACCTCCACGGGCGAGTAGTCACGGGCGGGCCGCTGTTCGGCGGCGGCCGGTCCGAGCGCGGCCAGCTCGGGCGCGAGGGCACGCAGCCGGGCGAGGGAACGGTGGGTGGCGGACCGTACGGTGCCGACGGAGCAGCCCAGGATGCGGGCCACCTCCCCCTCGGGCAGGTCCTCGAAGTAGCGGAGCACGAGCACGGTGCGCTGCCGCGCGGTCAGCCGGGCGAGCGCGCCGCGCATCACCAGGCGCAGTTCGGCGGCGCCGGAGGCGTCCGGGGCGGTGCCGGTCTCCGGGAGTTCGGCGACGGTCAGTTCGCGCCTCGGCCACTTCAGCCGCCAGCGGCTGACCTGCTGCCGGTAGAGGACCTGCCGGACGTAGGCCTCGGGTTCGTCGATGCGGTGCCAGCGGCCCGCGGCCTTGATCAGCGCGTTCTGGAGCAGGTCCTCGCCCGCGTGCCGGTCGCCGCCGCTCAGCAGGACGGCGGTCTTCAGCAGCGCGGACGACCGGTTCGCCACGAACTCCCGGAAACTCTCCTGCGCTTCGGCATCCATCGTCACCTTCGCTCTCCCCCGGGGCAGGCCCGGTGCCCGCCCCCCGTACTCCCTGTGACGCGTGCGGGCACGCCCCGCTATGCCACCCACGGGGAACGAAAACGGGGCGGCCCGTACCGCAGTGTCACCTGCGGTACGGGCCGCCCCGTCTGCTCTGCGCGGTCAGTTCCAGGCGTACCCGTCACCGAACAGCAGCGTGTGCTCCAGCACGTCCTCTGCCGGGTCGTCGATCTGACCGGTGTTGACGTTGATCAGACCGACCCGGTGGCCGTTGTGCGAGCCGGTGTTGGTCTCGTCGGCGTGCGCGGCCCCCGTCGGCAGCCAGCACACCGCCAGCGCCGCGATCACCCCGGCCAGCCCGCGCACCACGGCCCGCCCCCGCTCGTTCCTCATGCCCCGGTCCTCGTTTCGTCGGTTCGGCGTCTGATAGGACACTGCGTCCACCCGTTCATCTGCCGAAACCACCGCGAGGTCACGCAGGGTCATCCGTACGGGATCGTGCCGGGGCCGTCAGTTGTGGCTGTGCAGGATCTCGTTCAGCCCGCCCCACACCGCGTTGTTCGGCCGGGCCTCGACGGTGCCGGTGACCGAGTTGCGGCGGAAGAGGATGTTGGAGGCGCCGGACAGCTCGCGGGCCTTGACGATCTGGCCGTCGGGCATGGTGACGCGGGTGCCCGCGGTGACGTAGAGGCCGGCCTCGACGACGCACTCGTCGCCGAGGGCGATGCCCACGCCCGCCTCGGCGCCGATCAGGCAGCGCTCGCCGATGGAGATGATGACGTTGCCGCCGCCGGAGAGGGTGCCCATGGTGGAGGCACCGCCGCCGATGTCCGAGCCGTCGCCGATCACGACTCCGGCGGAGATGCGGCCCTCGACCATCGACGTGCCGAGCGTGCCGGCGTTGAAGTTGACGAAGCCCTCGTGCATGACGGTGGTGCCCTCGGCGAGGTGCGCGCCGAGGCGGACCCGGTCGGCGTCGGCGATCCGGACGCCCTTGGGGGCCACGTAGTCCGTCATGCGCGGGAACTTGTCGACCGAGGTCACCTGCAGGTGCAGGCCCTCGGCGCGGGCGTTCAGCCGGACCTTCTCGAGGTCGTCGACGGCGACCGGGCCGAGCGAGGTCCAGGCGACGTTGGCGAGGAAGCCGAAGATGCCGTCCAGGCTCTGGCCGTGCGGCTTGACCAGACGGTGGGAGAGCAGGTGCAGGCGCAGGTAGGCGTCGTGCGCGTCGATCGGCTTCTCGTCGAGCGAGGCGATGACCGTGCGGACCGCGACCACCTCGACGCCGCGGCGGGCGTCCGGGCCGATCGCCGCCGTCGCGCCACCGCCGAGCAGCTCCGCGGCGCGTTCGGCGGACAGCCGCTCGGTGCCGGACGGGCCGGGCTGGTCGGCCAGCTCGGGCGCGGGGAACCAGGTGTCGAGAACGGTGCCGTCGGCGGCGATCGTGGCGAGGCCGGCGGCCACGGCGCCGGTGGTGCGAGGAGCAGTCGTGTCGGTCATGAGGGCAACCTAACCGGCGGACACCGATCGATGCGAACCGGTGCGAGGGCGTCTCACGGGACGGGCGGTATCCGCTCGGCGAAGACGTCCCTCAGCAGCACGGACGGCCCCATGGACGCACTCCCCACCATCCCCTCCACGGGCCCCGCCGGCACCCGGCAAGCACCCCGTCCACGGCGCGACTTCTCGCTGGACGCCCCCCCACGGCCCCCCTGTCGGCCTCACCCCGGGCCGGTGGCACCCGCGCAAGCACCCGTCCACGGCGCGCTTCGCCACGGATTCCCTCCTCGGCCCCCCGTCGGCCTCACCCCCGGGCCCGCCAGCACCCGGGCCAGCACCTCCCGTGCGTACTCCTCGTCGTAGGGCACCCCCGTCAGCAGGACCTGGAGGCAGATGCCGTCGACGACCGCCACCAGCGCCCGGGCGGTCACCGGGTCGGTACGCCGGGACAGCAGCTCGGCGACGCCCGCGGCCCACTCGGCGGCGACGGGCCGCAGGGCGGGCCGTCGCAGGGCGGCCAGGTACAGCTCGTACTCCAGCACCACCCCGGTGCGGTCACCGGCGAGCCACTCCCCCATCCAGCCGGCGAGTTCGGCGGCCAGATCGGTGCGGGGGTCCTCCAGGCCGCCGCGCGAGGCGATCACCCTGGCGAAGCCCTCGTTGGCCTGCCGCAACGCGGCGACCAGCAGCTCGTCGAGGGTCTTGAAGTGGTACGTCGTCGAACCGAGCGGCACATCGGCCTCGGCGGCCGCACTGCGGTGGCTCAGCCCGGCGATCCCCTTGGCCCCGACGACCCGGATCGCCGCGTCGATGATCCGCTGCCGCCGCTCGGGGTCGTGGCGCCGGGCCATCAGTGGGCCCCGCCCAGGTTCAGCACCACGACCCCGCCGATGATCAGCGCGATCCCGGCGGCCTTGGCGACGGTCATCCCCTCTCCCAGGAACGCGAACCCGATCGTGGCGATGGCGGCGGTGCCGACCCCGGCCCAGATCGCGTAGGCCGTGCCGACCGAGACGGTTTTGAGGGTCTGCGCGAGCAGCGCGAAGGAGACGACGTATCCGAGGACCGTGAGCAGCGACGGCCCGAGCCTGCTGAATCCGTCGCTGTACTTCATGGCGGTGGTCGCGCCGACTTCGGCGGCTATGGCCCCGGCCAGCAGCAGATATCCCATATGTACGAGCGTACACAACCATCTGTACACCCGTACACAACGACAACTCGATCACGACGGGGAACCGCTCTCGCAACGGAGAGAAACCGCTCTCATCAAACGAGTCACGGGCGCACCGGACGTCCACTACGGTGTCACCGATCACACACCGGGCCACCACAACTGCGCCGCCGTCAAGGGTGCCCCGCCGGAGGAACAGCGCATGTCAGAAGACAAGTCCCGGCCGCCACAGGACCGCCCCTGGGAGAGCGGCTGGGCCCCGGACACCACCCGGGCACCGGGGACGCGAAGGCTCTGGCTGGCGGGTGCGCTGGCCCTCGCGACGATCACCGCGTGTGCCACGGCCATCACCGTGATGAACAGCGAGGCCGAGGAGGCCGAATCCCGCGCGGCGGAGCCGACCACCCTCAGCAGCTCGGCCCCGGGCGGCCTGATCTCCTTCGCGACCCCCTCCGCGACCGGCACCCCCGAGCCCGGCGCGGACCGCCCCCACCCGTCCCCCACCCCCAGCGCCTCCACGGCCACCCCGAGCCCGAAGCCCGAGAAGAAGGCCCCGAAGCCGCCGAAGGCGTCCCCCACCCCTTCGAAGCACCCGAAGCCCCCGGCCTCCACCGGCATATCCATACGCTCGGTCAACTTCCCCGACCGCTACTGGCGGGTCAGCGACGGCTATGTACGGCTGGACCAGATCGGCTCCGGGCAGCGCGACGACGCCACCTTCAAGCGCGTCGCCGGTCTCTCCGACTCCTCCTGCTACTCCTTCACCACCGCGGACGGCCGCTACCTGCGCCACCGCAGCTTCGTCCTGGTCGCGAACAGCGACGACGGCTCGTCCCTCTTCCGCCAGGACGCCACGTTCTGCCCCCGCGTCTGGTCCCGCTCGGGAACGCTCACGCTGGAGTCGGTCAACTACCCGGGGCGCTTCCTGCGCCACCGCAACTTCCAGCTCCGCCTGGACCCCTTCGAGAACAGTCGCCAGTACTACTCGGACGCGTCGTTCCAGATCGTGTCCGGACTGGGCTGAGCATGCGTAAGGGCGACACCCCCGTACAGGGTGCCGCCCTCCGCCGCGTCAGCGGTTCTCAGACGTTGAAGCCGAGAGCCCGAAGCTGCTCGCGTCCGTCGTCCGTGATCTTGTCGGGGCCCCACGGCGGCATCCAGACCCAGTTGATGCGCAGCTCGCTCACGAGGCCGTCCGTGGCGGACTTCGCCTGGTCCTCGATGACGTCCGTCAGCGGGCAGGCCGCCGAGGTCAGGGTCATGTCGAGCGTCGCGATGTTCGCGTCGTCGATGTGGATGCCGTAGATCAGGCCGAGGTTGACGACGTCGATGCCCAGTTCCGGGTCGACGACGTCGTACAGCGCCTCACGGACCTCTTCCTCCGAGGCCGGCTTCATCTCAACGGTCTCGCTCATGCCGTCGTCTCCTTCTCGGCGTCGGCTCCGCCCAGTACCTGGGCCGTCGCGTCCTTCCAGGCCATCCAGCTCAGCAGGGCGCACTTCACCCGGGCCGGGTACTTGGACACCCCGGCGAACGCGACCGCGTCCTCCAGGATGTCCTCCATCGCGTCGTCGGGTTCGAGCTTCCCCTTGGACTGCATCAGCTCCAGGAAGGTCTCCTGGATCTTCCGCGCGTCGGAGAGGTCCTTGCCGACGAGGAGTTCGTTCAGGACGGACGCGCTCGCCTGGCTGATCGAACAGCCCTGGCCCTCGTACGAGACGTCCTCGATGGTGGTTCCGTCGTACTTCACGCGAAGCGTGATCTCGTCACCGCACGTCGGGTTGACGTGGTGCACCTCGGCGTCGCCATCCCGCAAGCCCCGCCCGTGCGGGTTCTTGTAGTGGTCCAGGATGACTTCCTGGTACATGGAGTCCAGTTTCACCGTCTAGCACGCCCCTCAGCCGAAGAAGTTCCGTACGTGCTCCAGGCCGTCGACCAGTGCGTCGATCTCGGCCGGCGTGGAGTACAGATAGAACGACGCTCGCGTGGTCGCAGGAATTCCGTAGCGCAGGCAGACCGGTCGCGCGCAGTGATGACCGACCCGGACCGCGATGCCCTGCTCGTCGAGGACCTGGCCCACGTCGTGCGGATGGATGTCGCCGAGGGTGAAGGAGATCGCCGCGCCGCGCTCCTCAGCCGTGGTGGGGCCGATGATGCGCAGGTCGGGAACCTCCAGCAGCCGCTTCACCGCGTACTCGGTGAGGGCGTGCTCGTGGGCGAGGATCTTGTCCATGCCGATCGAGTTGAGGTAGTCGATCGCCGCGCCGAGACCGACCGCCTGGGCGATCGGGGGCGTGCCCGCCTCGAACTTGTGGGGCGCCGGGGCGTAGGTCGAGGAGTGCATCGACACCGTCTCGATCATCTCGCCGCCGCCGAGGAACGGGGGCAGGTCCTCCAGCAGCTCCTGGCGGCCCCACAGGACGCCTATGCCGGTCGGGCCGCACATCTTGTGGCCGGTGAAGGCGACGAAGTCGGCCTGCAGGGCCTGGACGTCCAGCGGCATGTGCGGCGCGGCCTGGGAGGCGTCGATGCAGACCAGCGCACCGACCTCCTGGGCGCGGCGCACGATCGCCTCGACGGGGTTCTGGGTGCCGAGGATGTTGGAGACCAGCACGAAGGAGACGATCTTCGTCTTCTCCGTGATGACCTCCTCGATGTTCGACAGGTCGAGGCGGCCGTCGTCGGTCAGGCCGAACCACTTCAGCTTCGCGCCCGTGCGCTGCGCGAGCAGCTGCCACGGCACGATGTTGGAGTGGTGCTCCATCTCCGTGATGACGATCTCGGTCTCGGAGTCCACGCGGTAGGGCTCGTCGGCCCAGCCCAGCATGTTCGCCACGAGGTTGAGCGACTCCGAGGCGTTCTTGGTGAAGATCACCTCGTCACGCGAGGGCGCGTTGATGAACTCCGCGACCTTGTCGCGCGCACCCTCGTACAGCGCCGTGGCCTCCTCGGCGAGCACATGCACACCGCGGTGGACGTTGGCGTTGTAGCGCTCGTAGTACTCGCTCAGGGCGTCCAGCACCTGGCGCGGCTTCTGGCTGGTCGCCGCGTTGTCCAGGTACACGAGCTTCTGACCGTCGTGGACCTGGCGGTCCAGGATGGGGAAGTCCTTGCGGATCGCCTCGGTGTCGAGGAGGCCCGGCAGCAGTGTCACGCGGATACGCCACCCTTCGTGTCGACTCCGTCGAGCTTCGCATAAGCCTCGTAGCCCTCGTTCTCCAGCTTGTCGGCGAGCTCGGCGCCGCCGGACTCGACGATCCGGCCGGCGGAGAACACGTGGACGAAGTCGGGCTTGATGTAGCGCAGGATGCGCGTGTAGTGCGTGATCAGCAGGGTGCCGACCTCGCCCGTCTCGCGGACGCGGTTCACGCCCTCGGACACGACGCGCAGGGCGTCGACGTCCAGACCGGAGTCCGTCTCGTCGAGGATCGCCATCTTGGGCTTGAGGAGCTCCAGCTGGAGGATCTCGTGGCGCTTCTTCTCACCGCCGGAGAAGCCCTCGTTGACGTTGCGCTCGGCGAAGGCCGGGTCCATGTTGAGGCGCTCCATGGCCTCCCTGACCTCCTTCACCCAGGTGCGCAGCTTGGGGGCCTCGCCGCGGATGGCGGTGGCGGAGGTGCGCAGGAAGTTCGACACGGACACGCCCGGCACCTCGACCGGGTACTGCATCGCGAGGAACAGGCCGGCGCGGGCGCGCTCGTCGACGGACATCTCCAGGACGTCCTCGCCGTCGAGGGTGACGGTGCCGCCGGTGATCGTGTACTTCGGGTGACCCGCGAGGGAGTAGGCGAGGGTCGACTTGCCGGAGCCGTTGGGGCCCATGATGGCGTGCGTCTCGCCCTGCTTCACGGTGAGGTCGACGCCCTTGAGGATCTCCTTCGTGGCGTTGTCGGCCTCGACGGTGACGTGCAGGTCTCGGATTTCAAGCGTTGCCATGGGTGCCTCAGGACTCCTGGGTGAGGGAGACGAGCACGTCGTCCCCTTCGATCTTTACGGGGTATACGGGGACGGGGCGCGTCGCCGGTAGGGCGTCGGGCTTGCCGGAGCGGAGGTCGAAGCGCGAGCCGTGCAGCCAGCACTCGATGTGGCAGTCGTCGACCTCGCCCTCGGCCAGGGAGACGTTCGCGTGCGAGCAGATGTCGTGGATCGCGAACACCTCGCCCTCGGTCTGCACGATGGACAGGGGCGTGCCGTCGAGCTCCACCCGTTTCGGGGTGTCCTCCTCCAGCTCGCCCAGTCCACAGGCGCGTACGAAGGTCATGCGACCGCCGCCTCCAGCTCTTCCTCGATCTTGGCGATCAGGCGCTCCTCGATGTCGGGGAGGCCGATCTGCTGGACCAGCTCGGCGAAGAAGCCGCGGACCACGAGGCGCCGGGCCTCGTGCTCCGGGATGCCGCGGGCCATGAGGTAGAAGAGCTGCTCGTCGTCGAAGCGGCCGGTCGCCGAGGCGTGGCCGGCGCCGACGATCTCGCCGGTCTCGATCTCGAGGTTCGGTACGGAGTCCACGCGCGCCCCGTCCGTGAGGACCAGGTTGCGGTTCATCTCGTACGTGTCCGTACCCTCGGCCTTGGCCTCGATGAGCACGTCACCGATCCACACCGCGTGCGCGTCCTCGCCCTGGAGCGCGCCCTTGTAGACGACGTTGGACTTGCAGTGCGGGACGTTGTGGTCGACCAGGAGGCGGTGCTCCTGGTGCTGGCCCTGGTCCGTGAAGTACAGGCCGAACAGCTCGGCCTCGCCGCCGGGGCCGGCGTACCTCACGCGCGGGTGCAGCCGGACGACGTCGCCGCCGAAGGTGACGACGACCGACTTGAAGGAGGCGTCGCGGCCCACGAGCGCGTTGTGCTGGGCGACGTGGACGGCCTTCTCGTCCCAGTCCTGGACGGAGACGACGGTGAGCTTGGCGCCGTCGCCCAGGAGGTAGTCGACGTTGGCGGCGAGCACCGCGTCACCGGTGTGGTCGATGACCACGACGGCCTCGGCGAAGGCGCCCAGCTCGATCACCTGGTGGCCGAAGGCGGTGCCGCCCTCGCCGTGCACCGAGATGCGGATGGGCTCGGTGAGGACGGTCTCCTTGGGGACGGTCACGACCCCGGCCTTCTCGAACGCCGAGTAGGCCTGGGCGGCGACGCGGTCCACCGGGGTACCGGCCTTGCCGAGCCGCGCGTCGTCGCGGCCGACCGCCTCGACGGTGACGCCCTCGGGAGCCTTGACCTCGACCTTCACGCCGTTGCCGGTGGCGACGGCGGTGCCGTCGTGCAGGCCGCGCAGGCGCTCCAGCGGGGTGAACCGCCACTCCTCCTCACGGCCGTGCGGGACGGGGAAGTCCGCCACGTCGAACGAGGGGGGCGCGCTCATGCGGGTGGCGACGGTCGACTCCGCGGCGACCGCGATCGAGCCCGCGGTGGTGGATCCCACGGGGATGTTCTGGGCCTCAGCCATGGCTGTCGTAGTGCTCGCTTTCGGTTACGTAAGGGCTTGATGGACCGCGGTGGGATCAGCCGACCGCGCCCTCCATCTGCAGCTCGATCAGCCGGTTGAGCTCCAGCGCGTACTCCATGGGGAGCTCCTTGGCGATGGGCTCGACGAAGCCGCGCACGATCATCGCCATGGCCTCGTCCTCGCTCAGGCCGCGGCTCATGAGGTAGAAGAGCTGGTCCTCGGAAACCTTGGAGACGGTCGCCTCGTGGCCCATGGACACGTCGTCCTCGCGGACGTCCACGTAGGGGTAGGTGTCCGAGCGGGAGATGGTGTCGACGAGCAGTGCGTCGCAGAGCACGTTCGACTTGGAGCCCGGGGCGCCCTCGCCGATCTCGATGAGACCGCGGTAGGAGGTGCGGCCACCGCCGCGCGCGACGGACTTCGAGACGATGTTGGACGACGTGTTCGGCGCCATGTGGACCATCTTGGCGCCGGCGTCCTGGTGCTGGCCCTCGCCCGCGAAGGCGATGGACAGGGTCTCGCCCTTGGCGTGCTCGCCCATCAGGTAGACGGCCGGGTACTTCATCGTCACCTTGGAGCCGATGTTGCCGTCGACCCACTCCATGGTCGCGCCCTCGTAGGCGACGGCGCGCTTGGTGACCAGGTTGTAGACGTTGTTCGACCAGTTCTGGATGGTCGTGTAGCGACAGCGGGCGTTCTTCTTGACGATGATCTCGACGACCGCGGAGTGCAGCGAGTCCGACTTGTAGATCGGGGCGGTGCAGCCCTCGACGTAGTGCACGTAGGCACCCTCGTCGACGATGATCAGAGTCCGCTCGAACTGGCCCATGTTCTCCGTGTTGATGCGGAAGTAGGCCTGGAGCGGGATCTCCACGTGGACGCCCGGCGGCACGTAGATGAAGGAGCCGCCCGACCACACGGCGGAGTTGAGCGACGCGAACTTGTTGTCACCGACGGGGATGACGGTCCCGAAGTACTCCTTGAAGAGCTCCGGGTGCTCCTTCAGCGCGGTGTCGGTGTCCAGGAAGATGACGCCCTGCTCCTCCAGGTCCTCGCGGATCTGGTGGTAGACGACCTCCGACTCGTACTGCGCGGCGACGCCGGCGACGAGGCGCTGCTTCTCCGCCTCGGGGATGCCGAGCTTGTCGTAGGTGGCCTTGATGTCCTCGGGCAGGTCCTCCCAGGACTCCGCCTGCTTCTCCGTGGAGCGCACGAAGTACTTGATGTTGTCGAAGTCGATGCCGGAGAGGTCCGAGCCCCAGTTCGGCATGGGCTTCTTCTCGAACAGGCGCAGGCCCTTGAGGCGGAGCTTGGTCATCCACTCCGGCTCGCTCTTCTTGGAGGAGATGTCCCGGACGACGTCCTCGTTGATGCCGCGCTTGGCAGAGGCGCCGGCCGTGTCGGAGTCGGCCCAGCCGTACTCGTACTTGCCCAGGCCCTCGAGCTCGGGGTGGGCAGTCTCCGTGGGGAGAGTCATGCGGGGTTCCTCCCGGCCGTGCTTGCAGATGCGTTGTGGGAAATCTTGGGGATGAACGTCGTGCAGACGCCGTCGCCGTGCGCGATGGTGGCGAGCCGCTGTACGTGCGTACCGAGCAGCTCGGCGAAAAATTCCGTCTCCGCCTCGCACAGTTGCGGGAACTGCTCGGCGACGTGGGCGACCGGGCAGTGGTGCTGACAGAGCTGCTCACCCTGCTGCGGGTGGGGCGCGCTGCGCGCCGTAGCAGCGTACCCGTCGGCGCTCAGGGCCTTGGCCAGCGCTTCGGTCCGCTTCTCGGGCGGCACGCCCTCGACGGCGCGGCGGTAGGCGCCCGCCTGCGCGGCGATCCTGGCGCGGGCGAAGGCGGCGATCGCCTCGTTGCCGCCCTCGCGGTCGGCGATCCAGCGCAGGGCGTCCGCGGCGAGCGTGTCGTACGACTGGTCGAAGGCGTCCCGGCCGCAGTCCGTCAGGGCGAACACCTTGGCCGGCCGGCCGCGGGTCCGCGCGCCGTACACCCGCTGCTCGCGCGCCTCCACGACACCGTCGCCCGTGAGGGCGTCGAGGTGCCGGCGCACGGCCGCCTGGGTGAGGCTCAGCCGCTCGGCGAGCTCGGCGACGGTCGAGGGGCCGTGGTCCAGGATGGACCGGGCGACTCGGTTGCGGGTGGACCGCTCCCCGGTCGCCAGCTCCTCGTGGGGTGCCTCGCCGACGTTTTTCACAACGCCATTGTTGCGTAATTCCTCCGGACCGGGCAAGCCGCACATACGGCACCCGGCGGTGCCCTGCGTCACTTAGGTAAACCTAATCCGACCTGCGGAAACGATCTCTGATCGATCAAACCGGTGGCATGGGGCAGCCGCATCGGGGACACTCCACAACCATGCCCACACCCCCTCCGACCGGCCCTCTTGTCACGCGCGAGACGCTCCGGACGCAGCTCGGCGAACTCGGGGTAAGCCCCGGCGAGACCCTCCTCGCGCACTCCTCGCTCAGCGCCCTCGGCTGGGTCAACGGCGGCGCCGTCGCGGTGGTACAGGGACTGCTCGACGCGCTCGGCCCGGAGGGCACGCTCGTGGTCCCCACCCAGACCGGCGACCTGTCCGACCCGGCCCTGTGGAGCAACCCGCCCGTGCCCCCGGAATGGTGGGCGGCCATCCGGGCCACCATGCCCGCCTACGACCCGCGGATCACACCCAGCCGCGGGGTCGGCGTGGTCCCCGAGACCGTGCGCACCTGGCCCGGCGCCCTGCGCAGCGCGCATCCGCAGACCTCGTTCGCGGCGCTCGGCCCCCGCGCGGCGGAGGTGCTCGACGGGCATGCGCCCGACTGCCGGCTCGGTGAGCGCAGCCCGCTGGCGAAGCTGGAGGCGATGGGCGCCCGGGTGCTGCTGCTCGGCGCCGGTTACGCCTCCTGCACGAGCTTCCACCTCGCCGAGTACCGGATACCGTCCCCGCGCGTCGCCGTGGGCCGGCCGGGGCCGGAGGGCTGGGAAACGGTCACCGAGGTGTCGATCAGCTCGGACCGTTTCGACGAGCTGGGCTACGACTTCGAACGGGACCGCCCCGTGGTGCGCGGAAAGGTCGGCGCGGCCGAGGCGCGGCTGTTCCCGGTGGCGGACGCGGTGGCCTACGCCGAGCAGTGGCTGGCGGTCCACCGGCCCCGTGATGAGGAATTCCGCCACCCGCCGGTCTGAGCTCCGGCCCGCCTCCCTAGACTTTGGACCCATGCGAAGTGAGCCCGTGATCCAGGTCCAGGCCCTGGTGAAGCGGTACGGCACGAAGACCGCGGTGGACGGGCTCGACCTGGTGGCCCGGACGGGTGTGACCGCCGTGCTCGGTCCCAACGGGGCGGGCAAGACGACCACGGTCGAGACCTGCGAGGGGTACCGGAAGCCGGATTCCGGCACGGTGCGCGTCCTGGGCCTCGACCCGGTGAGGCAGTCCGGGGAGCTGCGGCCCCGCGTCGGCGTGATGCTCCAGTCCGGCGGCGTCTACTCGGGCTCCCGGGCCGACGAGATGCTCCGCCACGTGGCCCGACTGCACGCGCACCCCCTGGACGTGGACGCGCTGATCGAGCGGCTGGGCCTCGGCTCCTGCGGCCGTACGACGTACCGCCGGCTGTCCGGCGGGCAACAGCAGCGGCTCGCGCTGGCCATGGCCGTGGTCGGACGGCCGGAACTGGTCTTCCTCGACGAGCCGACCGCCGGACTCGACCCGCAGGCCCGCCACGCCACCTGGGACCTCGTGCGCGACCTGCGCGCCGACGGTGTCTCCGTCGTCCTCACCACCCACTACATGGACGAGGCCGAGCAGCTCGCGGACGACGTGGCGATCATCGACGCCGGCCGGGTCATCGCCCAGGGCTCCCCCGAGGAGCTGTGCCGCGGCGGCGCCGAGAACACACTCCGCTTCACGGGCCGGCCGGGCCTCGACGTCGGTTCGCTGCTGAAGGCCCTGCCCGCCGACTGCTCGGCCGCCGAGCTGACACCGGGCTCCTACCGGGTCGCCGGCAAGGTCGACCCCCAGCTGCTCGCCACGGTCACCTCCTGGTGCGCCCAGCACGGTGTCATGCCGGAGAAGATCTCGGTGGAGCGGCACACCCTGGAGGACGTCTTCCTGGAGCTGACCGGCAAGGAGCTGCGCTCATGATTCCGCCTCACACGGAGGTCGGCCGGGGGCCCGGGGGTCGCCCCCCGGGAAAGCACAGCCTGGAGCTGACCGGCAAGGAGCTGCGCACATGATTCCGCCTCACACGGAGGTCGGCCGGGGGCCCGGGAGTCGCCCCCCGGGAAAGCACAGCCTGGAGCTGACCGGCAAGGAGCTGCGCGCATGATTCCGCCTCACACGGAGGTCGGCCGGGGGCCCGGGCGTCGCCCCCCGGGAAAGCACAGCCTGGAGCTGACCGGCAAGGAGCCGCGCTCATGACCGCCACCGGCACGGGGACGTACACGCCGAAGCCCGGCGCGGCGCCACTCCCCCGCATGATCGCGGCCCAGGCCGCCCTCGAGACGAAGATGCTGCTGCGCAACGGCGAGCAGCTGCTGCTGACCGTCGTCATCCCGACCCTGCTCCTGGTGCTCTTCAGCACCGTGGACATCGTCGACACCGGCGCCGGCGAGGCGGTCGACTTCCTCGCGCCGGGCATCCTCGCCCTCGCCGTGATGTCGACCGCGTTCACGGGCCAGGCCATCGCCACCGGCTTCGAGCGCCGCTACGGCGTGCTGAAGCGGCTCGCGTCCTCGCCCCTGCCCCGCTGGGGCCTGATGATGGCGAAGACGCTGTCCGTCCTGGTCACCGAGATCCTCCAGGTGATCCTGCTGACGGTGATCGCCTTCGCCCTCGGCTGGTCGCCGCGGGGCAATCCGGTCGCCGTCGCGCTGCTCCTGGTCCTCGGTACGGCGGCCTTCTCGGGGCTGGGCCTGCTGATGGCCGGGACGCTGAAGGCCGAGGCGACGCTCGCCGCGGCCAACCTGGTGTTCCTGCTGCTGCTCGTGGGCGGCGGGGTCGTCGTGCCGCTCGACAAGTTCCCCTCCGGCGCGCAGGACGTCCTCGGCCTGCTGCCCATCGCGGCGCTGTCCGACGGGCTGCGGGACGTGCTCCAGCACGGCGCCGGGATGCCCTGGGGCGACCTCGGGATCCTGGCCGTGTGGGCGGTCGTGGGCCTGGCGGCGGCCGGGAAGTTCTTCCGCTGGGAGTAGGACGGTGCCCTGTGACGGACCCTCGTGAACGCATGCACAAGCGGCGGCCTACGATGGTTCGCGTGCCACACGTGACCCGCGCCGACGCCCAGGCCGCCCTGCGCAACCCGCTCGCCTTCATCGCCGAGCGCTGGACCCCGGAACCCCGGACGGTCCGGCGCGCGGCGCTGACCGCACTGCTGATGTCGGTGATCATCGTCGTCACCGGCGGCGCCGTACGCCTGACCGGCTCGGGCCTGGGCTGCCCGACCTGGCCCAAGTGCACCGACGACTCGCTCACCGCCACCAGTGCGATGGGCTTCCACGGCGCCATCGAGTTCGGCAACCGCATGCTGACGTACGTGCTGTGCGCGGCCGTCGGCTGGGCGATCATCGCCGCGCGCTCGCAGAAGCCTTACCGGCGAGGCCTCGTGCGGCTGGGCTGGGCGCAGTTCTGGATCGTGATGAGCAACGCCGTGCTCGGCGGCATCGTGGTGCTGGTCGGACTCAACCCGTACACGGTCGCGGCCCACTTCGTGGCGACGTCGGCGCTGATCGCGGTGGCCACGGTGATGTGGCAGCGCACCCGGGAGGGTGACGCGGCGCCGCGACCGCTGGTCGGCAAGGCCGTGCAGCAGCTGGTGTGGTTCCTGGTCGCGGCGGCCGTCCTGCTCATCCTGGTCGGCACGGTCGTCACCGGCGCGGGCCCGCACGCGGGCGACTCCAGCGAGGTCGAGCGGATGCCGGTCGACTGGGAGACGGTGAGCAAGCTGCACGCCGTGCTGGCGTGGATCGTGGTGACGCTGACGTTCGCCCTGTGGTTCGTCCTCAAGGCGGTCGACGCGCCGGGGAACCCGCTGAACCGCACCCGCGAACTGTTCCTGATCCTGCTCGCGCAGGGCGTCATCGGATACGTCCAGTACTTCACGGACCTGCCCGAGGTCCTGGTCGGCCTGCACATGCTGGGGTCGGCCGTGATGTGGATCTGGGTGCTGCGGGTGGTGCTGTCGCTGCGCGAGCGGCCGGAGGCCGCTGTGGACCTGCCCGGGCCCACCGCCGAGGCCACCCTGACCAAGGCCTAGGGTCTGTCCGTTTCCTGCGGCCTGAGCCGGACGAACAGCCCCTAGTCGAGCCCGTACACCCTGCGTGCGTTCCCCGACGCCAGCATGCCCGCCACTCGCTGTGCGTCGGCCAGTGACCAGGCGCCCTCGGCGACCCAGGTACCGAGCACCCGCCCGAGGGCCTCACGGAACAGCCGGGCCCCCACCACGTGCAGTTCGGGCAGCCCCTGCGCGCCGGTGGAGAAGAGGATCTTGCCGAAGGGGGCCAGCTCCAGGATCTCCGCGAGGACGGTCGCGGCCCGGGCGCCCGTGCGGACCAGGGCGGCGCCGCAGTCGACGTGGACGTGCGGGAAGACCCCGGCGAGATGGGCGGCCTGCCGGTGGTACGGATAGCCGTGCAGCAGCACCAGGTCCGTGCCGAGACCGGCGGTGGCCCGTACGAAGTCCGTCAGCAGCACCGGGTCCGTACGGTCGATCCGCAGCCCCGGCCCGCCCAGCCCCGCGTGCAGCTGGAGCGGCAGCCCCGAGGCGACGGCGCTCCACAGCAGATGCCGTAGCAGCACCGGGTCGCTCAGCTCCCCGCCGACGCCTCGCCCGGCGAGCCAGCGGCCCGCCGCGCCGCGCACCTCCCCCGGGCCGGGCGGCTCCGGCGCGAGCGCGAGGCCGTGCCCTACGCCGGCGACCGAGGTGAAGGCGACGGCGTTCGCGGCGGCCGTGTGCACCGACTCGGCGAGATTGGCGAGGAAGGACTCGACGGTTCCGGAGGTGTCGGCGACCTGCTCGGCGAGGAGTTCCAGGCGCACGATCTCGCGGGCCTCCGCCGCTCCCACGCCGGCCAGCTCGCCGGGTTCGGTCAGATCACCGGGGAGGCCGGTGTCGACCAGGTACGTCGTGATGCCGCTGCCGCGCAGGAGGCGGCGGCCGGACTCCAGGACGCCCAGTTCCCGGCGTCGGGCCAGGTAGCGGGCGGGCGCGCAGTGGGGTTCGAGGCCGAGCAGGGGCGGGCACCAGCGCCGCACGGCGAAGCCGGTCTGGGTGTCGAAGAGGGTGGTGCCGGGGGCGGGTGGGCCCTCGGTGCGGCTGAGGTGGGCCTCGAAGGTGCCGAGGCCCAGTTCCGTGCGCAGCACTCCGTGGCAGTACTGGTCCACTAAGGACGGCGTTTCGATCATCCGGGCCTCCCGGTGTGGACCCTGTTGCTCTCACGGGTCCTAACGGGTGAACCGGGTTCGAGGTCGCGGTCCCGGTGAGGGCTGCGGGTGTGCGGGCGGCCGCGGGTTGCCCGTGGCTGATCGCGCCCACGCGGCGGAGCCGCACATCGATACAGCCCCGCGCCCCCGAGAAACAAAAGGCCAGTCGCTCAGCCGTTCTTCGGGCCGCCTACCTGGATGCCCGCCATGCGCGTCCACTCGTAGCGGCCCGTCTTGACCTTCGCGGCGAATTCGCCGTCGAAGGACTCGTGGCGGGTGATGCCCGACTTCTCCACGGCCTTCTCGGCGATCTCGTGGGACGGGGCGACCAGGTCGCCCCAGTTGCCGTCCTCGCCGACCAGGACGATGCGGGCGCCACGCTCGCCGAGGTAGGCGACCTGGCCCTCGGCGCCGCCGTGGGCCTTCGAGAAGGAGGAGATCTGCTTGGCCAGCCGGGCCACCTTGCGCTCGGCCTTCGGGTCAACCTGCTGCGTGTCTGCCATGGCCAGGATGCTACTCATCGGTAGATCGACTGGCGAGGGCAGGGGCCTGTGACGTACGTCAGGGTGTCAGCGCAGGAAGGGATCGACCGCGACCGCCACGAAGAGCAGCGACACGTAGGTGATCGACCAGTGGAACAGGCGCATCTCCTTCAGCTTCACGCCCGTCACCTCCGCCTTCGCGCGGTTCTGCAGACCGTGCGCCTCCCAGAGCCAGAAGCCGCCCGCCAGCAGCGCGACCGAGGTGTAGAACCAGCCGGTGTAGCCCAGCGCGGTCAGCAGGAGCGAGACGCCGACCATGACCCAGCTGTAGATCACGATCTGCTTGGCGACCACCTTGTTGGAGGCGACCACCGGCAGCATCGGCACACCCACGCGCGCGTAGTCCTCCTTGACCTTCATGGACAGTGGCCAGTAGTGCGGCGGCGTCCAGAAGAACATGACCATGAAGAGGATGACCGGCGCCCACGACATCGAGTTCGTGACCGAGGACCAGCCGATCAGCACCGGCAGGCAGCCGGCGATGCCGCCCCACACGATGTTCTGCGAGGTACGGCGCTTGAGGATCATCGTGTAGACGACGACGTAGAAGAGGAGCGCGCCGAGCGCGAGCCAGGCGCTCAGCCAGTTCACGGTGAGGCCGAAGAGCAGCGTCGAGGCGACGGCCAGCGTGATGCCGAAGGCCAGGCACTCGCGCGGGCTGACCATTCCGGTGACCAGCGGGCGCTGCGAGGTGCGGTCCATGAGCGCGTCGATGTCGCGGTCGATGTACATGTTGAGCGCGTTGGCGCCGCCCGCGGACATGTAGCCGCCGAGACACGTCAGCAGCACCAGCGTCAGGTCGGGCACGCCCTGCTGCGCCAGGAACATCACCGGCACCGTCGTGATCAGCAGCAGCTCGATGATCCGCGGCTTGGTGAGAGCCACGAATGCCATGACACGGGCCCCGAGCGGCCGGTGGGCCGGGCTCTGGTCCGTCCCGGTCATCCCCGCTGGACGGGATTCAACGGCCGTCACGCACACCCCTACAGAGACATCCCAGCAAGCCTCACCGCTGTGAAGTCCCGGTAAAGGCTCGCGCGTACCACGCCACTTTAGACGTTGCCCAGACTCGGACATTCGCGGGGGTCGACTCGTGTTGGCGGGCGCCTTCCGAAGGGCGCGCCGAAGCTCGATTGAGCGCCCGGATGAGCGGCTCCGTATTCACCTGTCGAATGCGCTACGGCCCAGTCAGGAAGCGGATCGGGATCCGTCCCGGCACTCTGGAGTGACTCGAAAAAACGCACGTCCCACGGGGGTAGGCTCGGCTGCGGCCGGTGGGCGCCCCGATACACCGGCATCCGACATGTGGAGAGGAGCCCTGACCCAGGGTGAGCACCAAGCCGACCACCACAGACCTCGAGTGGACCGAGTTGGACCAGCGGTCCGTCGACACCGCGCGTGTCCTGGCCGCCGATGCCGTACAGAAGGTCGGTAACGGCCATCCGGGTACGGCGATGAGCCTGGCGCCTGCCGCCTACACCCTCTTCCAGAAGGTGATGCGGCACGACCCGGCGGACGCCGACTGGGTCGGACGGGACCGCTTCGTGCTGTCCGCCGGCCACTCGTCCCTGACCCTCTACACCCAGCTGTACCTGGCCGGCTTCGGCCTGGAGCTGGACGATCTGAAGTCCTTCCGGACCTGGGGCTCGAAGACCCCCGGCCACCCCGAGTACGGGCACACGACCGGTGTGGAGACGACGACCGGGCCGCTCGGCCAGGGTGTCGCCAACGCGGTGGGCATGGCGATGGCCGCCCGCTACGAGCGCGGTCTGTTCGACCCGGAGGCCGCCGAGGGCGAGTCGCCGTTCGACCACTTCATCTACTGCATCGCCGGTGACGGCTGCCTTCAGGAGGGCATCTCCTCCGAGGCCTCGTCCCTCGCGGGCCACCAGAAGCTCGGCAACCTGATCCTGCTGTGGGACGACAACCACATCTCGATCGAGGGCGACACCGAGACGGCCGTCTCCGAGGACACGGCAAAGCGGTACGAGGCCTACGGCTGGCACGTGCAGCGCGTCGAGCCGAAGGCCGACGGCGACCTGGACCCGGCCGCGATCTTCGAGGCGATCCAGAAGGCCAAGGCCGTCACGGACAAGCCGTCGTTCATCGCGATGCGCTCGATCATCGCCTGGCCGGCCCCGAACGCGCAGAACACCGAGGCCGCGCACGGCTCGGCGCTCGGCGACGACGAGGTCGCGGCGACCAAGCGCGTCCTGGGCTTCGACCCGGAGCAGTCCTTCGAGGTCTCCGACGAGGTCATCACGCACACCCGCAAGGCTCTGGAGCGGGGCCAGGCGGCCCGCGCGGTGTGGGAGAAGGCCTACCAGCAGTGGCGGGACAACAATCCCGAGCGTGCGGCCGAGTACGACCGCGTCGCCAAGGGTGAGCTGCCCAAGGGCTGGGAGGAGAAGATCCCGGTCTTCGAGGTCGGCAAGGGCGTGGCCACGCGTGCCGCCTCCGGCAAGGTGCTGCAGGCCCTCGGCGGGGTCATCCCCGAGCTGTGGGGCGGCTCGGCGGACCTGGCCGGCTCCAACAACACCACGATCGACAAGACCAGCTCCTTCCTCCCGGCGGACAACCCGCTGCCGGAGGCGGACCCGTACGGCCGCACGATCCACTTCGGCATCCGCGAGCACGCGATGGCCGCCGAGATGAACGGCATCGCGCTGCACGGCAACACCCGGATCTACGGCGGCACGTTCCTGGTCTTCTCGGACTACATGCGCAACGCGGTGCGGCTGTCGGCGCTGATGCACCTGCCGGTGACGTACGTGTGGACGCACGACTCCATCGGCCTCGGCGAGGACGGCCCGACCCACCAGCCGGTCGAGCACCTGGCCGCGCTGCGCGCGATCCCGGGCCTGAACGTCGTGCGCCCGGCCGACGCCAACGAGACCGCCATCGCCTGGCGCGAGATTCTCAAGCGCTGGACGAAGGAGTTCGGCAAGGGGCAGCCGCACGGCCTGGCGCTGACGCGTCAGGGTGTGCCGACGTACGAGCCCAACGAGGATGCCGCGCGCGGCGGTTACGTGCTGTTCGAGGCCGACGGCGGCGAGCCCGAGGTCATCCTGATCGCCACCGGCTCGGAGGTGCACGTCGCCGTCGAGGCGCGCGAGCAGCTCCAGGGCGCCGGCGTGCCCACGCGCGTCGTGTCCATGCCGTCGGTGGAGTGGTTCGAGCAGCAGGACCAGGGGTACCGGGACAGCGTCCTGCCGCCGTCCGTCCGGGCCCGTGTCGCGGTGGAGGCCGGTATCGGTCTCACGTGGCACAAGTACGTGGGGGACGCCGGCCGCATCGTTTCCCTGGAGCACTTCGGTGCTTCGGCCGACGGCAAGGTCCTTTTCCGCGAATTCGGCTTCACTCCCGAGAACGTGGCCGCCGCCGCGCGGGAATCGATCGCCGCAGCTCAGCGCTGACGCTCATATACGACACGTAGGAGATGGAATTTCCATGACAGACGCACTGAAGCGCCTCTCCGAGGAAGGCGTGGCGATCTGGCTGGACGACCTGTCGCGCAAGCGGATCACGTCCGGCAACCTCGCCGAGCTGATCGACCAGCAGCACGTCGTGGGCGTCACCACCAACCCGTCGATCTTCCAGAAGGCGATCTCGCAGGGCGACGGCTACGACACGCAGCTGACCGACCTCGCCGCCCGCAAGGTGACGGTCGAAGAGGCCATCCGCATGATCACGACGGCGGACGTCCGTGACGCCGCCGACATCCTGCGCCCGGTCTTCGACGCCACCGGTGGCCAGGACGGCCGGGTCTCGATCGAGGTCGACCCGCGCCTGGCGCACAACACGCGGGCGACGGTCGCCGAGGCCAAGCAGCTCGCCTGGCTGGTGGACCGGCCCAACACCCTCATCAAGATCCCGGCGACCGAGGCGGGCATCCCGGCCATCGCCGAGACCATCGGCCTGGGCATCAGCGTCAACGTCACGCTGATCTTCTCCCTGGAGCGCTACCGCCTGGTCATGGACGCGTTCCTGACCGGTCTGGAGAAGGCCAAGGAGCGCGGCCTGGACCTGTCGCAGATCCACTCCGTGGCGTCGTTCTTCGTGTCCCGCGTGGACACCGAGATCGACAAGCGGATCGACGCGCTGGGCACCGACGAGGCCAAGGCCGCGCGCGGCAAGGCCGGCGTCGCCAACGCCCGGCTGGCCTACCAGGCGTACGAGGAGGTCTTCTCCTCGGACCGCTGGAGCGCCCTGGAGAAGGCGGGCGCCAACAAGCAGCGTCCGCTGTGGGCGTCCACCGGCGTGAAGGACAAGGCGTACAAGGCCACCCTTTACGTCGACGAGCTGGTCGCTCCCAACACGGTGAACACCATGCCGGAGGCGACGCTGTTCGCCACGGAGGAGCAGGGCGAGATCCGCGGCAACGCCGTCGCCGGCACGTACGAGCAGGCCCGCGCCGACCTCGACGCGGTCGAGAAGCTCGGGATCAAGTACGACGACGTGGTCCGGCTGCTGGAGGAGGAGGGCGTCGAGAAGTTCGAGGCGTCCTGGACCGACCTGCTGAAGTCGACCGAGGCCGAGCTCAAGCGCCTCGCCCCCTCGGAGGGCTGAACAGGTGTCGAGCAGCAACCCGCTGCGTGACCCCGCGGACCGACGGCTCCCGCGTATCGCGGGGCCGTCGGGCCTGGTCATCTTCGGCGTCACGGGCGACCTGTCCCGCAAGAAGCTCATGCCCGCCGTGTACGACCTCGCCAACCGGGGTCTGCTGCCGCCGGGCTTCTCCCTGGTGGGCTTCGCCCGCCGTGAGTGGGCGCACGAGGACTTCGCTCAGGAGGTGCACGACGCGGTCAAGGAACACGCCCGCACGCCCTTCCGCGAAGAGGTCTGGCAGCAGCTCATCCAGGGCATGCGCTTCGTGCAGGGCACGTTCGACGACGACGACGCGTTCGAGCGGCTGCGCTCCACGATCGAGGAGCTCGACAAGGCACAGGGCACGGGTGGCAACTTCGCCTTCTATCTGTCGGTGCCGCCGTCGGCCTTCCCCGTGGTCATCCAGCAGCTGAAGAAGCACCAGCTGGCCGACCAGACGGGCGGATCCTGGCGGCGCGCGGTCATCGAGAAGCCGTTCGGTCACAACCTCGCCTCGGCCGAGGAGCTCAACAAGGTCGTCCACGAGGTCTTCGCCCCGGACCAGGTCTTCCGCATCGACCACTACCTGGGCAAGGAGACCGTCCAGAACATCCTGGCGCTGCGCTTCGCCAACACGATGTTCGAGCCGATCTGGAACCGGTCCCTCGTGGACCACGTGCAGATCACCATGGCCGAGGACATCGGCATCGGCGGCCGGGCCGGCTACTACGACGGCATCGGCGCCGCCCGTGACGTCATCCAGAACCACCTGCTCCAGCTGCTGGCCCTGACGGCCATGGAGGAGCCGGCATCCTTCGACGCGGACGCGCTGGCCGCCGAGAAGACGAAGGTGCTCGGCGCCGTGCGGCTGCCGAAGGACATGGGCCGCGACACCGTGCGCGGCCAGTACTCGGCCGGCTGGCAGGGCGGCGAGAAGGTGATCGGCTATCTCGACGAGGACGGTATCGACGCCTCCTCGAAGACCGACACCTACGCCGCGATCAAGCTGGAGATCGACAACCGCCGCTGGGCGGGCGTCCCCTTCTACCTGCGCACCGGCAAGCGGCTGGGCCGCCGCGTGACGGAGATCGCGGTCGTCTTCCAGCGGGCCCCGCACTCCCCCTTCGACTCCACGGCCACCGAGGAGCTCGGCTCCAACGCGATCGTCATCCGCGTCCAGCCGGACGAGGGCGTCACGGTCCGCTTCGGCTCGAAGGTGCCGGGCACCTCGATGGAGATCCGGGACGTGTCGATGGACTTCGCGTACGGCGAGTCCTTCACGGAGTCCAGCCCGGAGGCGTACGAGCGTCTGATCCTGGACGTTCTGCTCGGTGACTCGAACCTCTTCCCGCGCACCGAGGAGGTCGAGCTGTCCTGGAAGATCCTCGACCCGATCGAGGAGTACTGGGACAAGAACGGCAAGCCAGCCCAGTACGCGGCCGGTACCTGGGGGCCCGTAGAGGCGGACGAAATGCTCGAGCGACACGGACGGAGCTGGCGCCGGCCATGAAGACAGACCTCACGGACACCACGGCCAGCAAGGTCAACAAGGCGCTCGTGCAGGGCCGCCGGGCGATCGGCACTCCGGCGGTCGGCATGGTCCTCACGCTGGTCATCGTGACGGACGAGGAGAACGCCTACGACGCGCTGAGGGCCGCGAGCGACGCCGCGCACGAGCATCCCTCGCGCACGCTCGTGGTCATCAAGCGCGTCTCCCGCTCGCCCCGCGACCGCACGCAGTCCCGTCTGGACGCGGAGGTCCGGGTCGGCGCGGACGCGGGCACCGGCGAGACGGTCGTGCTCCGGCTGTACGGCGAGGTCGCGGACCACGCCCAGTCGGTGGTGCTGCCGCTGCTGCTGCCGGACGCCCCGGTGGTGGTGTGGTGGCCGGTGAACGCGCCACTCGACCCGGCGAAGGACCCCCTGGGTGCCCTCGCGCAGCGCCGCGTCACCGACACGTACGCCTCCGAGCAGCCGGTACGGGACCTGGCGACCCGGTCCCGGGCCTACACCCCCGGCGACACGGACCTGTCCTGGACCCGCATCACGCCCTGGCGTTCCATGCTGGCGGCGGCCCTCGACCAGGTCACCTGCGAGGTGCGGGCCGTCGAGGTGGAGGGCGAGGAGTTCAACCCCAGTTGTGAGCTGCTGGCGATGTGGCTCGCGGACCGGCTGGACGTGCCCGTGAAGCGCTCGCTGTCCAGCGGCCCCGGTCTGACGGCGGTCCGGATGGACACCAACTGCGGGCCGATCAAGCTGGACCGGGCCGACGGCTCGCTCGCGACGCTCTCCATCGAGGGCCAGCCGGACCGGGCCGTCGCGCTCAAGCGCAGGGAGACCGCCGAGCTGATGGCGGAGGAGCTGCGGCGGCTGGACCCGGACGACACGTACGCGTCGGCGCTGCGGTACGGGGTGGACCGGCTGAAGTCGTCCTGGTCGGCTCCGGCGCCGCGGGTCCCCGGGGACTCGGTCGCCAAAGGAGAACGCGGAGAGCCCAAAAGTGACGGGCGAGCACGACTCGCCCTCCCCGCTCCCGTTGAAGCGGCTGCGAAAGCACCCGCTTCACAAGCGGCGGCGGAGGAACCGGTGAGGCAGGAACCGCCCGCACTGGAACCGGTACGGAAGGCGACGACGAAGTGAGTACGGCACCGCAGCTGGTCGTCCACCGCGACAAGGAGCTGATGGCGCAGGCCGCGGCGGCCCGGCTGATCACCAGGATCGTGGACGCGCAGGCCTCCCGGGGTTCGGCGTCCGTGGTCCTGACGGGCGGCCGCAACGGCAACGGCCTGCTGGCCGCGCTGGCCGCCGCGCCCGCCCGGGACGCCATCGACTGGAGCCGGCTCGACCTGTGGTGGGGTGACGAGAGGTTCCTGCCCGAGGGCGACCCCGAGCGCAACGTCACCCAGGCGAGGGAGGCTCTCCTCGACTCGGTGCCGCTCGATCCGAAGCGGGTGCACGCGATGCCCGCGTCGGACGGGCCGCACGGCACCGACGTGGACGCGGCGGCTGCCGCCTACGCGGAGGAGCTGGCATCGGCGGCGGGCCCGGAGAACCACGGGCCCGTGCCCACGTTCGACGTGCTGATGCTGGGCGTCGGCCCGGACACGCATGTGGCGTCGCTGTTCCCGGAGCTGCCGGCGGTACGTGAGACGGAGCGTACGGTCGTCGGCGTCCACGGCGCGCCGAAGCCCCCGCCGACCCGTGTGACGCTGACCCTGCCGGCGATCCGGGCGGCGCGGGAGGTATGGCTCCTGGCCGCGGGTGAGGACAAGGCCCAGGCCGCGGCGATCGCCCTCTCGGGAGCCGGGGAGATCCAGGCACCGGCGGCGGGGGCGTACGGCAGGAGCCGGACCCTGTGGCTGCTGGACGGCGCGGCGGCTTCCCAACTGCCGCGTTCGCTGTATCCGCCGGCATCACCGTGAACGTCCTCGGGCCCCCACTCCGTAGCGGAGTGGGGGCCCGGAACGCATGTGCTACTTCACCGACCCGGCCATCACGCCCTGCACGAAGTGCCTCTGGAACGCGAAGAACACGACGACAGGGACGACCAGGGACACGAACGCCCCGGGCGCCAGAACATCGATGTTGCTTCCGAACTGGCGTATCTGGGACTGGAGTTCCACGGTCAGCGGCTGGGAGGCGCTGTCCGCGAACAGCAGCGCCACCAGCATGTCGTTCCACACCCACAGGAACTGGAAGATGGCCAGGGAAGCGATCGCCGGCCGCCCGACGGGCAGGACCAGCCGCGTGAAGATACGCCACTCGCTGCCCCCGTCCATGCGCGCCGCCTCCAGCATCTCCTTCGGCATCTCGGCGAAGTAGTTCCGCAGCAGGAACACCGCGAACGGCAGGCCGTAGGCCACGTGGAAGAGGACGACACCGGGGATCGTGCCGAACAGGCCCAGCTGCCCGAAGAGTTTCGCGACCGGCAGCAGTCCGATCTGCACGGGCACCACCAGCAGCGCGACGACGACCAGGAAGACCGTCTCCCGCCCGGGGAAGTCCAGCCACGCGAAGGCGTACCCCGCGAGTGCCGCGATCACCACGACCAGAACCGTCGTCGGCACCGATATCAGCACCGTGTTCCAGAACGCCTGCGTGATCCCGGCGTTCCCCAGCAGCGACGAGTAGTTGTCGAAGGACAGCTGCCCGGGGCTGGAGAACACCGTCCACCAGCCGCCTTTGGCCGTGTCCTCGGCGGACCGCAGCGAGGACAGGAACAGCCCGGCCAGGGGCGTCATCCACACCAGGCCGATCAGCACCAGAAAGGCTTGGACGGCCCCGTTGCCCAACCCGCGCCGAACCGCGTTCATCGTTGACTCCTTCGGAAGCGGCGGACGTTGAACACCATGGCCGGGACGACCAGCAGCAGCAGGAGTACGCCGAGGGCGCTGCCGAGCCCCTGGTTGTTGCCGCCGCCGAACGACACCAGCCACATCTGCGTCGCGAGGACGGTCGCGTCCTCCTGCACGGGGCCGGGCGCGATGATGTAGACGAGGTCGAAGACCTTCATCACGTTGATGACGAGGGTGATGAACACGACCGACAGCACCGGCGCCAGCAGCGGCACGGTGATACGCCGGAAGATCTGCCACTCGTTCGCGCCGTCCATCCGCGCCGCCTCCAGGGCGTCCCGCGGCAGCGTCGACAGGCCCGCCCCGATCAGCACCATGGCGAAGCCGGTCCAGATCCACAGGTAGGCGCCGATGATCGCCGGGGTGACGAGCGCCGGCCCGAGCCAGGAGACGCCCTCGTAGGGCTGGGCGAAGTTCGACGACGGCAGTCTCACCTCGTAGGAGCCCGATGCGAGGCCCTGGAAGCGGAAGGAGCCGTCGGCGGCCGTGGTGGTCGTGGCGATCGTCTCGCCGTCGCGGACCGCCTCGACCTTCATCTCGGGCAGTCCGCTCTCCCGCCGGTCGACCTTGCCCTGCTCCCCTCCGCCGCCGGGCGTGAAGTCCAGGTAGACGACACCGCGCAGTTCGTCGGGGCCGGCCTTGCGCCCCGCCGCCGCGTACGCCGACTCGGCCCCGCCCGGCAGATCGTCGGGCTGCACGCCGACCAGGCCCAGCGCCACCGCGTCCCCGGGCGCCACGCTCGTGCTCGTGCGGTACGAGCCGTCCTTCTCCTTCGTCAGGCCGTGGGCGTCGCGCGCCCGGGCCGTCGGGTAGGAGGACTCCCCCTTGAAGGCGTCGTGGACGGAGACGACCGCGGCGTTGAGCACGCCCTTGTCGGGGTCCTCGTCGTAGGCGAGCCGGAAGATGATGCCGGCGGCGAGGAAGGAGACGGCCATCGGCATGAAGAGGAGCAGCTTGAAGGCCGTGGCCCAGCGGACCTTCTCCACCAGCACGGCGAGGATCAGCCCGAGGCCGGTGAGCAGGGCCGGGGCGATGACGACCCAGATGGCCGTGTTGCGGACGGCCTTGAGGGTCGCCGGATCACGGAACATCTCGGCGTAGTTGTCGCCGCCGACGAAGCTCGTCCCCGAGGCGTCGAAGAAGCTGCGGCCGATGCTGAACAGCACGGGGTAGACGACGAGCGCGCCGAGCAGCAGCAGTGCGGGCAGCACGAACAGCAGGGCGATGATCTTCCCCCGCCGACGCAGTCGCCGGGTGCGGTCGGCGACCGGGCCGGGCGGTGGGGAACTCGTCTCTTTCACGAGGGTCGCTGTCATCGCGTATCAGTCCTGGTACGCCTTGGCCGCCGCGGCCTCCAGCTTCGCCGCGGTGCCCTTCGGGTCGGACGGGTCGCGCAGGAAGTCCTGGAGGAGCTTCCACTCGCCGGCGCCCTTCGTGCCGCCGAAGGCAGCAGGGGCCTGGTCGGACATGTCGAAGCGGACCGAGTCCCCGGCCTGGACGAGGGACTTGGCGGTGGCGCGGGTGACATCGTCGCCGTAGGAGGCGAGGTCGACCTTCTTGTTCGGGGAGAGGAAGCCGCCCGCCTCGGCCCACACCGCGGAGGCCTCGGGTGTCGACAGGTACTCCAGGAGGGCCTGGGCGGCCTTCTGGTTCTTGCCGTCCTTGAGGACGACGGCTGCGTCACCGCCGCTGACGACCGGCGCCTCACCGCCGCCGACGGCCGGGAACGGGAAGAAGTTCGCGTCCTGGCCGACCTTCTTGCCGAACTGGTCCTTGGCCACACCGGCGACGAAGTCGCCCTCATAGACCATGCCGGCCTCGGGCTCCGGGCCGAACACCTTCTCGACCGAGCCGGGGAAGTCGGTGTTCAGGGCGCCCTTCTGGCCGCCCGCGATGAGCTGCTTGTCCTTGAAGAGCTTGCCGAGCGTGGTGAGGGCGTCGACGACGGACGCGTCGGTCCACTTCAGCTTGTGGGCGGCGAGGGCGTCGTACTTCTCGGGGCCGGCCTGGGAGAGGTAGACGTTCTCGAACCAGTCGGTGAGGGTCCAGCCGTCCTGCCCGGCGACGGAGAACGCGGCGAGGCCGGAGTCGGACACGGTCTGCCCGGCCTTGAGCATGTCGTCGTAGCTCTTCGGGGGCTTCACACCGGCCTGCTGGAGGGCGTCGGGGCTGTACCAGACGGTCGACTTGTGAGCGGCCTTGAAGTACAGGCCGTAGAGGGTGCCGTCGACGCTGCCGTACTTCTTCCACACGGGGGCGTACCCGGCGTCGACGGCCTGCTCGGTCTTCTTCGACAGCGGCTTGAGCCAGCCCTTCTGGGCGAACTGCTTGAGGACGCCGACCTGCGGGACCATCACGACGTCGGG
The DNA here is from genome assembly GCF_007655005.1 of Streptomyces tibetensis. Classification (GTDB taxonomy): domain Bacteria; phylum Actinomycetota; class Actinomycetes; order Streptomycetales; family Streptomycetaceae; genus Streptomyces; species Streptomyces tibetensis. The sequence continues at coordinate 282,269 of NZ_SZVW01000005.1, read as the reverse complement.
GGCGTTGCCGCCCTCGATCTTGCTGCCGACGACGGTGGAGACGTTGTCGCCGGTGGACGTGAACTGCGTCTTGGCGCCGGTCTTCTCGGTGAAGGCGTCGAGCACCTTCTGGAAGTTCTTCTGCTCGGTGCCGGACCAGACGCCGGCCACGGTGACCGACTGGCCGCTGAGCGCCTTGTCGCCACCGCCGGCCGAGACGGGTCCGCCGCCGCAGGCGGTCGCGCCGAGCGCCAGGGAGAGGGCGGTGCAGCCGGTGAGCAGGGTGGTACGTCGTCGCATCATCGTTGATGTCCCTTCGGGGAGTTGACTTGCGAAGCGTTCGCTTGCGGGACGTGCTCTCGTGGGTCGTTCAGGAACGGATCCACCAGGCGGCCGTCGAGCCGGAGAGCACTCCGGGCGGGCAGGGGCCGCTGGCGAGCAGGGGGGCGCCGGGGACCGGCGCGGGGGTGGGGGCCGTACCGAAGTTGACGGCGCACACCAGGTCGCCGCGTTCGAAGGCCAGGACGCCGGGCGGGGCGTCCAGCCAGCGCAGTGCGCCCTCACCCAACTGGGGCAGTGCGGCGCGCAGTTGGAGGCCGTCGCGGTACAGGTGCCAGAAGGAGCGGGTGTCGGCGAGGGCGCGGTCGGTGGCGTACTCGGCGAAGTACTCCGGCTGTGGCAGCCAGGGCTTGGCGCTCTCCACGCCGGGCGTGAAGCCGAACGGTGAGGCCTGGCCCGACCAGGGCAGGGGCACACGGCAGCCGTCGCGGATACGGGCGCGGCTGCCGGTGCGGCGGAAGATCGGGTCGGTGAGCACGTCGTCGGGCAGGTCGACGACCTCCGGCAGCCCGAGCTCCTCGCCCTGGTAGATGTAGGCGGCGCCGGGCAGGGCCAGCATGAGCAGCGCGGCGGCGCGGGCGCGGGCGGCGCCGAGGCCACTGCCCTCGGTGGCGGCCTCGCCGTAGCGGGTGACGGTGCGGACCTGGTCGTGGTTGTTGAGGACCCAGGTGACGGTCGAGCCGGTTCCGGCGATGTCCTGCATGGCCTCCGAGATGACCTTGCGGAAGGCGTCGGCGTCCCAGGAGGCGCTGAGCAGGTCGAAGAAGAACGCCTGGTGCAGTTCGTCGGGGCGGACGTACCGTGCGTGCTCGCGGGCGGTCGGGACGGACACCTCGCCGACGAGGAGGCGTTCGCGGTCGTCGCGCTGGGTGTACTCCTCGCATATGGAGCGCCAGCGGCGCCACACGTCGTGCACCTCGGGCTGGTTCCAGGCGAGCGGGTTGACCGAGTCGCGGGTGCGGGCGTCGGCCTCCGGGTCGTCGGAGTCGGGCAGCTCGGGGTGCTTGTAGAGGCCGGCGGCGACGTCGATGCGGAAGCCGTCGACCCCCCGGTCGAGCCAGAAACGCAGCACCCGGTCGAACTCGGCGGCGACCTTTGGGTCGCGCCAGTTCCAGTCGGGCTGCTCGGGCGTGAACATGTGCAGGTACCACTGGCCGGGCGTCCCGTCCGGCTCGGTGACCCGGCTCCACGCCGGGCCGCCGAACATGGCGTGCCAGTTGTTGGGCGGCTCGGCGCCGTCCGGACCGCGGCCGTCGGCGAAGTGGAAGCGGGCCCGGGCCGGGCTGCCGGCGGGGGCGGCGAGCGCCTCGCGGAACCAGGGGTGCTCGCTGGAGCAGTGGTTCGGGACGATGTCGAGCAGCACCTTGATGCCCAGCCGCCGCGCGGCCCCCACCAGCCGGTCGAACTCGTCGAGGTCGCCGAAGAGCGGGTCGACGTCGCAGTAGTCGGCCACGTCGTAGCCGTGGTCGTGCTGCGGCGAGGGATAGAAGGGGCTCAGCCAGATTCCGTCGACGCCGAGCTTCTTGAGGTACGGCAGTCCGGCCCGGACGCCGGCGAGGTCGCCGATGCCGTCGCCGGTGCTGTCGAGGAAGCTGCGGACGTACACCTGATAGATCACTGCGTCACGCCACCAGTGGTGCCTGTTCAACCGATCGACCTGTCTCTGAGGAGGGCAGCGGTTATGCATGCATGTTAAGTAGACGTGTCGAGAGGGTGTCAATGAAAAGACAGCAGATATCGAGCGGTTGGGGTGCCCAAATATGGGCATACCGGGGCAATTATCAGTGAGATGAGATGCCCGCGTTACCTAACAAGTAAGTAGGAAGGGTCGTAGAAAGCGCTAGCCGCGCGAGATCACGGCGAGCTCTCGCGCCAGTCGTCGCACCGCCGCGGCGGGCGTCTGGTGCCCCGTCATCGCGTCGTGCACGACCGCCTGCACCACCAGGCTCACCTGGCCGTACCGGGGGCTCTTGGGGCGCGGCTCGGCCGCGAGGACGCTCGTCCGCAGGGTCGGCAGGTAGGGGAACCTGCGGATCAGCGCGGGATCCCGGTAGAGATCGGCCCGCACCGGCGGCAGCGCGCCGCGCGTGAGGACCTGCCGCTGGACGCGCTCACTGGTGAGGTAAGCGATCAGGCGGGCCGCCGAGTCCGGGTGGCGCGCATGCGCGCTGACGGCCAGGTTGGAGCCGCCGAGGACACTGGTCCCCGGCCCGTCGGGCCCGGGCAGGGGTACGGCACCGACCTTCCCGGCGACCTTCGAACCGGGGGCGGAGGCACCGACGTAGGCGTACGGCCAGTTCCGCAGGAAGAGCAGCCGGCCGTCCTGGAAGGCCTGCTTGGACTCCTCCTCCTTGTACGTCAGCGCTTCCTTGGGGATCCAGCCCTCGCGCACCCCGCGCGCGAGGAACCCGATGCCCTCGCGGGCCGCCGCCGAGTCGACGGTGACGCGCTCGCCCTCGTCGCCGAGGATCGAGCCGCCCGCCGAGTAGACGGCCTCGGCCGCGTTCACGGTGAGGCCCTCGTAGGGCAGGAACTGCCCGGCGTAGCCGTCGAGGCCGTGCTTCGGTGCGATGGTCTTCGCGTACCGCTCCAGCTCCGCCCAGGTGCGCGGCGGTGCGACGCCCTCCTTCGCGAGGACGTCCTTGCGGTACAGCAGCAGGCCGGCGTTGGTGACGTACGGGACGGCGTAGAGCTGCCCGTCGTAGGTCGCCGTGTCCACGACCGGCTGGAGAAAGGTCTTCAGGGGGAAACGGTCCCGGGGCAGCGGCCTGATCCAGCCCGCCGCGGCGAACTCCGGGGTCCAGTTGACGTCGATGTTGAGCACGTCGAACCGGCTGCGGTCGCCGTCGCGCAGATCGGTGATCATCTGGGCCTGGGTCTCGTCGGCCGAGTCCGGCAGCTCGACGAGGGTCACCTTCTCACCGGGGTGGGTACGATTCCAGCCCTGCAGCAGAGGGCCGAGATAGCCGGTGAGGTCCCCCGCGGTGGCCAGGGTGAGCGGCCCGCGGCCGCCCCGGGAGGGCTCGCCCGCCTGCGCTCCGGCGGCGACGTAGCCGGTCAGGACCACGACGAGAACGAGGAGGCCCCTACCCGCGGCATGGATCCACCGCATAGGTTCCTCCCTGTACACCGGCGCTGGGCACCCTTGCCCGGAATCAGAGGCCATGTATACCTGTTAGGTATGGGCGATACTAGGGCCTGGAGCACATTGGACCGGACAGGAGGACTGCACGCGTGCGCCTGCCCCTCCTGGCCCTCCTCGCCCGCGGACCCGCCCACGGCTACGAGCTCAAGCAGGACCTTGAGCAACTGCTGGGCTCCGCGTACCCTCAGCCGAATGTCGGCCAGATCTATGTGACCCTCGGTCGCCTCGAGAAGTCGGGACTGATCGAGGGCGAGGATGTGGCGCAGTCCAGCCGGCCCAATAAAAAGGTCTACCACCTCACCGACGCCGGGCGGGAGGCGCTGCGCGCCTGGTTCGAGGAGCCCGAGGACGAGCCGCGGGTGCGGGACGAGTTCTTCATGAAGCTGGCGCTCGCTCCGCAGACCGGCCTCGCCGAGCAGATCACCCTGATCAACCAGCAGCGGCGCCAGTACCTGAACACCATGCGGCAGATGTCGAAGCTGGCCGCCGCCGAAGACCGCGACAACCGCATCGCCCATCTGCTGATCGAGGGCGCGATGCTGCACCTGCAGGCCGACCTCGACTGGCTGGAGCGGTGCCAGGAAGAGCTGGAGGAGCTGGAGTGAGCGACGAGCGTCCCGCTCCTGTGCTGCGCGCCGAGGGGCTGGTGAAGACCCACCACGGCGAGGGTGCCCCGGCCCACGCCGTGCGCGGGGTCGACCTGTGCGTACGGCAGGGCGAGTTCGTGGCGATCACCGGCCCGTCCGGCGCGGGCAAGTCGACGCTGCTGCATCTGCTCGGCGGACTCCAGCGGCCGGACGCGGGCCACCTGTGGCTCGACGGCGAGCCGACCGACACCTACGGCGAGGCCCGCTGGGCGGTGGAGCGCAGGAAGCGCATCGGCATCGTCTTCCAGTTCTTCAACCTCGTCTCGAACCTGTCCGTCGCCGACAACGTGGAGCTGCCCGCCCTGCTCGCCGGGACCCCGCCGAAGCAGGCGCGCACCGAGCGCGAGGCGCTGCTGGCCGAGCTGGGCCTGACGGGCAAGGAGCGCAGCATGCCGGGCGAGCTGTCCGGCGGTGAGCAGCAGCGCGTCGCCCTGGCCCGGGCCCTGGTCAACCACCCGCCGCTGTTGCTGGCCGACGAGCCCGCGGGCAGCCTCGACAGCAAGGGCACCCGTGAGGTGATGCGGCTGCTGTCCCGCTTCCACCAGCGCGGCCAGACGATCGTGCTGGTCACCCATGACGCCCGGCTGGCGAGCGCAGCGGACCGGGTCATCAGCTTCTTCGACGGCAAGATCGCCGACGACGCGGCGCTCGACGGCGGCACCACCCCGCCGCGCCGCTCCGGCATATCCGGTGTGCTGGAGCTGAAGGACTGACATGCGGGTGCACGACGATCCCCGGAAGGGCTGACCCGTATGCGAGCCACCCTGCGCTGGGCCCACTCCGATCTGCGCACGCACCGCGGCGAGGCGCTGTTCCTCGTCCTCGCCACCGCCGGCATCGTCGCCTCCCTGCTGCTGGCCACGGCCCTGTTCGGCTACGCGACCAACCCCTGGCAGCGCGTCTTCACGCAGTCGCACGGCGCGCACGTGTGGCTGCACACCGACACGGCGGCCGACACCGGGAAGCTGGCCGATCTGGACGGCGTGGCATCCGTCGTCGGCCCCTACCCCAGCGCCGCCACCACCGTCTCCGCGCGTGGCAGCCGCGCCGCCGTCGAGCTGCGGGGCATGCCGGAAGGATCATCCGACGGCCGCCCGCCGCTGGTCTCCGGGCACTGGCCGGCCCCGGCGCATCCGAACGGTGTGGTCCTGGAGAGCCGCCTCGCCCGTGCCCTGCTGGCCGGGCCCGGCGACACCCTCGACGTGCCCGGCACCGCCCGCGAGCTGACCGTAGTGGGTCTCGCCGACAGCGCCGAGCCGCGCTACCGGCCCGGTGAGCAGCCGGGCCTGGTGTGGGCACTGCCGTCGGCCGTGCCGGACCCCGGCGGCCAGGTGATCGGGCTGCGGCTGACGGACCCGGGCGACACGTCGTACATCGTCCAGCGCGCGGTGACGGTGCTGGGCTCCGGGGCGATCGGCGAGGTCTCCACCTGGCAGCAGGCGCGGGCCGAGGCGCAGGGCGACAACCGGCTGCTCGGTCAGGTGCTGGGCCTGTTCGGGCTGGGTGCTCTGGTCGCGGCCGGACTCGCCGTGCACGGGGCGATCGGCACCCGCATCCGCGGACACCTGCGCGACCTGTCCGTCCTGAAGGCCATCGGCTTCACCCCCGGCCAGGTGGTCCGCATCTTCCTGCTCCAGCACCTCGCTTACGCCCTGCTGGGCGCCTTGGCCGCCGCCGCTCTGGCCGAGGCCCTGGGCAGCAGGATCCCCGGGCGGCTCGGGGACGCGGTCGGCGTGTGGCAGGGGCTGCCCGGCCACACCGCGGCGCTGCTCGTGGTGCCGGTGGGCGCGGTGCTGTTCATCGGCGCGACCACCGGGCTGGCCGCCTGGCGGGCCGGGCGCGTACCGCCGGTACCGGTGCCGAGATCCGCCGCGACCTCGGGGGGACGGCTGTCCGGCGTGGCGCGCCGGGCCCTCGGCATGCGGATTCCGCCCGCGCTGGTGCTCGGATGGCACCGGGCGTTCACCCGCCGCCCCCGGTCCCTGGCCACCGTCGCCCGGCTCACACTGCCCCTGCTGCTGATCGTCGTGGCGATGAGCGCCTGGACCACTCTCGACCGCTTCCACAGCGAGCCCGAGCAGATCGGGCTGCCCACCACGCTCAGCGTCCGCGCCGACGCCGGTGTGGGCGAACGGCAGGCCCGCTCCCTCCTGGAGAGCGACCCGGAGGTGGCCGCCGCCTACCCGGGCGTCGAGACGGCCTCCCTGGGTCCGAGCCAGACCGCGACGATCGCGCTGCGCGGCCTCGGCACCCGGCAGGACCCCTACCCCTACACCCTCGCCGAGGGCCGTCCGGCCCTCGGCGCCGACGAGGCCGTGGCCGGGCAGGGGCTGCTCGACCTGCTGGACGTGCGCGTGGGTGACTGGGTCCGGATGACCGTCGGTGACCAGCCGCAGATCCTGCACATCGTGGGCCGCAGCATCGAGCCGGAGAACGCCGGCCGGGTCATCTCCACCTCCCTCGACACCCTCCGCGAGAACAACCCGGGGCTCCGCCCGACCCTCTACGAGCTCCGCCTGGACCCCGGCGCCGACCCGCAGGAGGTCGCCGACCGGCTCGCCGCGGCGGGGCGCGGCCATCTGGACGTGCACCGGGTGGCCAACCCGGCGGACGGACTGTCCCCGCTGCGCGCGGTCGTCGCCTGGCTGATCGCCGTCCTGGCCCTTATCGGGCTCATCGAATTGCTGACCGCGATCGGCGGCACCGTCCGGGAGAGCGAACGGGACCTGCTGGCGCTGAAGGCCATCGGACTGTCCCCTCGGCAGATCACGGCGATCACCGTCACGGCCACCGGCCTCACGGCCCTGGTGGCCGTCCTCGCCGCCATCGCCCTCGGCCTGCCCCTCGCCCGGTGGCTGATCGACGCCCAGGGCAGGTCCAGCGGCATCGGCTCCGGGATCGCCCAGGGGCCCTCCGCGATCCTCATGGTGCTGCTCGGCGCGGCGGCGGTGCTCTGCGCCGGCGCGCTGGCCGCCCTGCCCGCGGCCCGGGCGGCCCGACGGCGCCTCGCGGACACGCTGAGCGCGGTCGCCTGACGCCGCCGGACGCCGGTACCGCCCGGGGGTCAGCCCCCGTAGGGCTGCTGCGGGGGGGTACGGGGGCCGGGGGTGCGGGGCGTACGGGTGCTGCCCGCTCGGCGCGTAGGGATGCCCGTGCGCGTACGGGTTCCCCTGCGGCGGCAGGTACGGCGAGCCCGCCGGGGGCATCGGCGGAACCGGCCCGGGCACGGGAGGGTGTGTCGCCGGATGGGCGTTCAGCCGGATTCCGTACCGCCGCTTCAGCCGCCGCATCTCCAGCAGCGCGATGGCGGTGACCGTCACCGGCGCGCCCAGGATGAAGACGATGCCCAGGGTGAGACTGAGCCCGTGCAGATCACCGGTCACGAGGTCCGGGACGGCCACCAGCCAGCTGGTCACCATGGCGAGCAGCGGCGGCAGACAGCGGTGCACGGCGGCCGTGCCGAAGAAGTTGCCCGAGACCCGCACGGCTCCGTAAGCGGTGAAGGCGAGCAGCCACAGCATCGTCATGCCGAAACCGATGATCACGGCGACGTTCGCGGACGCGTTCACCGTCCGCACGAGCAGCAGCACGGCGGCCACGCAGCCGACGAACAGCACGAGCAGAGCGAGGGACTTGAGCAGCGGCGTCCGCAACTGCCGCACCGTGCCGCCGCGCCGCCAGACCCACAGCATCACCCCGACCGTCAACGGGGTGAGGAAGAGCAGGACGACGGAGGCCGTCATCGCGTTCTCCAGCAGCTCGGTGAAGTCGAAACCGCCCTCGAGGAAGGTGTAGACACCGAGCGAGGCGACCGCCCCGGCGATGACACGGAACCGCTTCAGGCGCTCCACGGACGGGTCGAGCGGCTGCGGGATCCAGGCGGGGTGGAACACCGCCCGGGCCACGTCCTGGGGTTTCAGGACGGACCCCGCCGTCAGGGTGCCGCCGGTCCAACTGCCGCGTGTGCGTGCCACTTCGCGCTCCCCCGAGCACTCGCCGTGATGATCGTCCGGGAGTCTACGGGAGGCGGACGGCGCGGCGCCGCCCGCCTTCCCGTGAAGCGGTGGTCACCGCCGGCCGCGCAGCTCCCGGTACGTGGCGACCAGCGCCTGTGTGGAGGCGTCCAGGCCCTCGACCTCGGCGCCCCCGGTCAGCGCGGGCTCGACGCGCTTGGCGAGGACCTTGCCCAGCTCCACGCCCCACTGGTCGAAGGAGTCGATGTCCCAGACGGCGCCCTGTACGAACACCTTGTGCTCGTAGAGGGCGACCAACTGGCCGAGCACGGACGGCGTCAGCTCGGGGGCGAGGATCGTGGTCGTCGGGTGGTTGCCCTGGAACGTCTTGTGCGGCACCAGTTCCTCCGGCACTCCCTCGGCCCGCACCTCCTCGGGGGTCTTGCCGAAGGCGAGCGCCTGCGTCTGGGCGAAGAAGTTGGCCATCAGCAGGTCGTGCTGTGCCTTCAGCTGCCCGCTCAGCTCGGCGACGGGCCTCGCGAAACCGATGAAGTCCGCGGGGATCAGCTTCGTGCCCTGGTGGATGAGCTGGTGGTAGGCGTGCTGCCCGTTGGTGCCCGGCGTGCCCCACACGACCGGCCCCGTCTGCCACTCGACCTCGCGCCCGTCCCGGCCGACGTACTTGCCGTTGGACTCCATGTCGAGCTGCTGGAGGTAGGCGGTGAACCTGGACAGGTAGTGGCTGTAGGGCAGCACCGCGTGCGACTGGGCGTCGTGGAAGTTGCCGTACCAGATGCCCAGCAGGCCCAGCAGCAGCGGCACGTTGGACTCGGCGGGCGCGGTCCGGAAGTGCTCGTCGACGATGCGGAACCCGTCGAGCATCTCGCGGAAGCGGTCCGGGCCGATGGCGATCATCAGGGCCAGGCCGATCGCCGAGTCGTAGGAGTAGCGGCCGCCGACCCAGTCCCAGAACTCGAACATGTTGGCCGTGTCGATGCCGAACTCGGCGACCTTCTCGGCGTTCGTCGACAGCGCCACGAAGTGCTTGGCGACGGCGGCGTCGTCACCGAGCGCGTCCAGCAGCCAGGAGCGCGCGGATGTGGCGTTGGTGACCGTCTCGATGGTGGTGAAGGTCTTGGAGGCGATGACGAACAGCGTCTGTGCCGGGTCCAGGTCCCGGACCGCCTCGTGCAGGTCGGCGCCGTCCACGTTGGACACGAAACGCACCGTCAGCGAGCGGTCCGTGAAGGCGCGCAGCACCTCGTAGGCCATGGCGGGGCCGAGGTCGGAGCCGCCGATGCCGACGTTGACGATGTTCCGGATCCGCCGGCCGGTGTGGCCGGTCCACTCGCCCGACCGCACCCGGTTCGCGAAGTCCGCCATCTTGTCGAGCACCGCGTGCACATCGGGCACCACGTTCTCGCCGTCGACCTCGATCACCGCGTCCCGCGGGGCACGCAGCGCGGTGTGCAGCACGGCCCGGTCCTCGGTGGTGTTGATCTTCTCGCCGCGGAACATGGCGTCACGCAGCCCGAAGACGTCGGTGGCGGCGGCCAGTTCGCGCAGCAGGCGCAGGGTGTCGTCGGTGACGAGGTGCTTGGAGTAGTCGACGTACAGGTCGCCGACCCGGAGGGTGTACCCGGTGCCGCGGCCGGCGTGGGCGGCGAACAGCTCGCGCAACCCGACGTCGCCGAGTTCCTCGCGGTGCTTGGCCAGTGCCGTCCACTCGGGTGTCTGGTTGAGTCTGGTACGGCCGTCTGCGTTCATCTCGGACTTCAGCCTTCTTTCCTGTCCTGCCTGCGTACCTTGCCCCGCTGCCATTCCAACCTAGTTGATCAGCGCGTGACGTCGGCCGGCGTGGCGCCGTCCTCCGGCTCGACAACAGATACGTTCACCGTGCGCACGGGTATCAGCGCGATGACGGCGAGGACGAAGAAGGCGGCCGTGAGCAGGGGCGGGGTGCTGGGCCCCCAGGCGGCGGCGACGGCCCCGCCCAGCAGGGCACCGAGGGGCACTCCGGCGAAGGCCAGGGTCCGGAAGGCCGAACCGACCCGGCCCAGCAGCCCGGCGGGGCTGCGCTCCTGCATGAGTGTCGTCGTGTTGACGTTCCACACCATGCCGAGGAGCCCGAACACGGCCAGCGCGCCCACGAGCACGGCGAGGCTGCGCACGGTGCCCATGACGACGAGCAGCGCGGTCTGCACCGAGCCGGCGAGCAGCAGCGACCTCAGCCGGCCGAGCCGCGCCACCAGTCGGCCGTTCAGCACTCCCCCGGCCATACTGCCCAGGGTGAAGGCGGTGCCCACCGCCGCGTATCCCGCGGGGCCCGCGCGGAGCCAGTCGGTGACGAGGACGACCAGCATGGCGAGCTGTGTGCCCATGCCGATGTTGCACAGGGCCGTGGCGGTGCACAGGGCGCGCAGGGCGCGGTCGCGCCACAGGGTGCGCAGCCCCTCGGCGATCTCCCGGCGCAGTGTGCTGCCCGCGGGTCTCGCCTCGCGGTCGGGCCCGGCGGCCTGCAGGGAGGCGATCAGTGCGGCGGCCGCGAGGAAGGTCACGGCGTCGGCCGCGAACGGCACGGCGGTCCCGGCTGCGAGCAGCAGGAGCACGACGGGGCCGCCGAGCAGTCCGCCGGCGATGCGCTGACCGGTCATCAGCCGGGCGTTGGCGCTGCCGAGCGCATCCCGGTGGACCAGGGCGGGCAACAGCGCCGTGGCAGCGTTGTCGAAGAGGGTCTGGAGGGTGGTCAGCGCGACGGCCAGCGCGATGAGCAGGCCGATCGAGGCGTGTCCGAGCGCGACGGCCAGCGCGAAGGCGGCCACCAGCAGCCCGCGCAGCATATCCACCGTCCACATGGCCCGCCGCTGGTCCACCCGGTCGGCGACGGCCCCGCCGAGCAGGCCGAAGACGATCCAGGGCAGATAGCCGCACGCCGTGACGGACGCGATGAGCATGGGATCGTGGGTCAGGGTGACGGCCAGCAGGGGCAGCGCGGCCGTGCGCAGCGCGTCGCCGAAGCTGGAGAGCACGGCGGCACCCCACAGCCGCCCGAAGCCACCGCGCCACGCGGGCGCGCGCCCCCTCCCCACCTCGACCGTCGCCACCGCTCCCCCTCATGGTTCGTCCGATGCACAAACCGTAGAGGGCACCACTGACAATCGGTCGGCGGTGACGGCGAGAAGGCACTGACGGCCGGGCACCGGCTGCTGCCCGGGAAGTCAAGACCGGCCGGGCAATCGGTGCTACCCGAGAAGTCAAGACCGGCCGGGCAATCGGTGCTACCCGAGAAGTCGAGACGGGCCGGGCAATCGCTGCTGCCCGGGAAGTCGAGACGGCCCGGGCGATCGCTCCTGCCCGGGAAGTCGAGACGGGCCGGGCGATCGCCGCTACCCGAGAAAGCATTCCCGGCCGTGCACACGCCGGTGTCCGAGAAGGCAGTTCCGGCCGGGCACCCGCTGGTGCCCGGCCGGTCTCGACTTCTAGATCTCGCCCCGCAGTTTGGCGAGCGCCTCGGCGAGGATCGCCTCGCCGTCCGCGTCGCTGCGCCGCTCCCGCACATACGCCAGGTGGGTCTTGTAGGGCTCGGTGCGCGGCGGGTCCGGCGGATTGTCCTGGTCCTGGCCCGCCGGGAAGCCGCAGCGAGGACAGTCCCAGGTGTCGGGCACCTGCGCGTCGCTGGCGAAGCTCGGCTGGGTCTCGTGTCCGTTGGAGCACCAGAAGGAGATGCGCAGCCGCGGCGCGGACTCGCCGCGCTCGGCCTCGCCCATCGGCCCCGCCCCGACCCGGCTCCCCCGGATCGCGTTGCCACTTGCCACGGTCGTAACTCCCTGCGTGATGGTGCCGCGAAGCGAGTCGGCGTTCCGCTTCGCTGCGAGCGCCTCAGTCTACGTAAGGCCCAACGCGCGTCCAGTGATTGGAGTTACAACCCTCACACCTAGACGCAAGCCCCATGATAGGCCGCGCTCAGCTGCGCGTACCGGACATGGGGCCCTACGTACGAGTTCCGTGCGGATTGCGGCTCGGTCAGTTGTTCACCTTCATCAGGATGCCGAGCACGACGATGCACGCGAACCATCCCAGACCGATCACGACGGTGATCCGGTCGAGGTTGCGCTCGGCGACCGAGGAGCCGCCGACGGAGGACTGCATGCCGCCACCGAACATGTCGGAGAGGCCGCCGCCCTTCCCCTTGTGCATCAGCACCAGCAGCATCAGCAGCAGGCTGAAGACGATCAGGGCGATCGAGAACCCCAAAACCACGGCTGGACCAACTTCCTCGGATTCGGATGGACGACGCGGGGCCCAGCACAGCGCTGGACCCCGCAAGGGTACGACGGATCGCCGCTACCGCATACTCACTGGTCGCGGAAGCGCACGATCTTGACGAACTCGTCGGCGTCCAGCGAGGCGCCGCCGACCAGGGCGCCGTCGATGTCGGCCTGGGCCATGATCTCCGCGACGTTGCCGGCCTTGACCGAGCCGCCGTACTGGATGCGGACCTTGTCGGCCAGGTCCTGCGAGTACAGGTCGGCGATCTTGCCGCGGATCGCCGCGCAGACCTCCTGGGCGTCCTCGGCGCCGCAGACCTTGCCGGTGCCGATGGCCCAGACGGGCTCGTAGGCGATCACGACGGTCTCGGCCTGCTCGGCGGGGAGGTCCTTCAGACCGCCCTCGACCTGGGCGAGGGTGTGGGAGACGTGGTTGCCCGCCTCGCGGACCTCCAGCTCCTCGCCGACGCACAGGATCGGGGTCAGGCCGTGCTTGTACGCGGCCTTGACCTTGGCGTTCACCAGCTCGTCGGTCTCGGCGTGGTACTGCCGGCGCTCGCTGTGGCCGATGGCGACGTACGTGCACTTCAGCTTGGCCAGCATGGGGCCGGAGATCTCGCCGGTGAAGGCACCGCTGTCGTGCGCCGAGATGTCCTGGGCGCCGTACTTGATCTTGAGCTTGTCGCCGTCGACCAGGGTCTGCACGGAGCGCAGGTCGGTGAAGGGCGGCAGGACGGCGACCTCGACGGCCTCGTAGTCCTTGTCGGCCAGGGCGAAGGCGAGCTTCTGGACGTGCGCGATGGCCTCGAGGTGGTTGAGGTTCATCTTCCAGTTGCCCGCCATCAGCGGCGTGCGCGTGCTCATATGGGGTCAGTCCTCCAGTGCGGCGAGGCCGGGGAGCGTCTTGCCCTCGAGGTATTCGAGGGAGGCGCCGCCACCGGTCGAGATGTGGCCGAATGCGTTCTCGTCGAAGCCCAGGATGCGGACGGCGGCGGCGGAGTCGCCACCACCGACCACCGTGAAGGCCTTCGAGTCGAGGAGAGCCTGGGCGACGGCCTTGGTGCCCTCGGCGAAATCGGGGTGCTCGAAGACGCCCATGGGGCCGTTCCAGAAGACGGTGGCCGCGTCGACGATCTTCGAGGCGTACAGCTTGCGGGACTCGGGGCCGATGTCCAGGCCCATCTGGCCGGCCGGCATGGCGTCCGCGGCCACCGTGCTGGGCCGGGCAGGGGCCTTGGTCTTGAGATCCGGGAACTCCGGCGCGACCACGACGTCCACGGGCAGGACCAGCTCGACGCCGCTCTTCTCGGCGCGCTCGATGTACTCCTGGACGACCGGGAGCTGGTCTTCCTGGACCAGGGACGAGCCGATCTCGTGGCCCTTGGCCTTGAGGAAGGTGAAGACCATGCCGCCGCCGATGAGCAGGCGGTCGGCCTTGCCGAGCAGCTGGTCGATCACGGCGAGCTTGTCGGACACCTTGGCGCCGCCCAGAACGACGGCGTAGGGCCGCTTGACGTCGTCGGTGAGCTTCTTCAGGACGCCGACCTCGGTGGCGATGAGGTAGCCGGCGTAGTGCGGCAGGCGGGCCGGAAGGTCGAAGACCGAGGCGTGCTTACGGTGCACCGCGCCGAAGCCGTCGCCGACGTAGACGTCCGCGAGGGCGGCGAGCTGGTCGGCGAAGGCGCCGCGCTCGGCGTCGTCCTTGCTCGTCTCACCGGCGTTGAAGCGCAGGTTCTCGACGACGGCGACCTGGCCGTCGGCGAGGCCGGCGACGGTGGCCCGGGCGGACTCGCCGACCGTGTCGGTCGCGAAGGCCACGTCCGAACCGAGGAGCTCACCGAGGCGCGCGGCGGCCGGGGCGAGGGAGAAGGCCGGGTCCGGGGCACCCTTGGGGCGGCCCAGGTGGGAGGCCACGACGACCCGGGCGCCCGCGTCGGCGAGGGCCTTGACCGTGGGCAGCACGGCGCGGATGCGGCCGTCGTCGGTGATGCGCGTGCCGTCCAGCGGCACGTTCAGGTCGGCGCGGACGAAGACCCGCTTGCCCGCCACTCCCTCGGAGAGGAGTTCGTCGATCGTCTTCATGAAGGGGACTCCTGAAAGAGCTCGTGATCGCTCGTAAGCGCTCGTGATCGAACAGCTCTGATCTGTACGTGAGTCAGGGCTCGGACGGCGCGTCCGCGCGCCGCCCGAGCCCTGCTCTCACATGGACGTGCCTGCTGGGTTGATCAGAGCTGGTTGCCGACGAAGACCGTAAGGTCCACGAGGCGGTTGGAGTAGCCCCACTCGTTGTCGTACCAGCCGATGACCTTCACGCTCTTGCCCTCCTGGACCATGGTCAGGGAGGAGTCGAAGGTGCAGGACGCCGGGGCGTTCACGATGTCGGAGGAGACGATCGGGTCCTCGGTGTACTCCAGGATGCCCTTGAGCTCCCCCTCCGCGGCCTTCTGGAAGGCGGCGTTGACCTCTTCCTTGGTGACCTCGCGCCCGAGCTCCAGGACCAGGTCGGTGACCGAGCCGGTCGGGACCGGGACGCGCATCGCGATGCCGTCCAGCTTGCCCTTGAGCTGCGGCAGGACCAGCGCGGTGGCCTTGGCGGCGCCCGTGGTGGTCGGGATGATGTTCTCGGCGGCGGCACGCGCGCGACGCAGGTCCTTGTGCGGGAAGTCCAGGATGCGCTGGTCGTTGGTGTACGCGTGCACCGTCGTCATCAGACCCTTGACGATGCCGAAGTTCTCGTCGAGGACCTTCGCCATCGGCGCCACACAGTTGGTGGTGCACGAGGCGTTGGAGATGACGTGGTGGTTCGCCAGGTCGTACTTGTCCTGGTTGACGCCCATCACGATGGTGACGTCCTCGTCCTTGGCCGGAGCCGAGATGAGGACCTTCTTCGCGCCACCGGCGATGTGCTTCTCGGCGTCGGCCTTCTTGGTGAAGATGCCGGTCGACTCGATGACGATGTCGACGCCCAGCTCGCCCCACGGGATGTCGGCGGGGTTGCGCTCGGCCAGGACCTTGATCGTCTTGCCGTCGACGGTGATCGTGTCGGCGGTGTGGGTGACCTCCTGCTTGAGGCGGCCCAGGATCGTGTCGTACTTCAGCAGGTGAGCGGTGGTCGCGGTGTCACCCAGGTCGTTGACAGCCACGATCTCGATGTCTGCACCCTGCTCCAGGAGCGCGCGGAAGTAGTTACGACCGATGCGGCCGAAGCCGTTGATGCCTACGCGGATCGTCACGAACCGATCTCCTCGTTGGTACGCCGGCCATGAAGTGCCGGCGAGCTCTGTTTGGGATGTCCCCGACCGCCTACGACCCTACCTCCCTGAAGGGCTGGTGGTGACATCCAGATGCCTCATACACGGCAGGGCGGTCCGTACCCGCCAGTAGGGGTACGGACCGCCCACCGCCGCGAGCAAGATCACTCGATTTCGCTACCTCACGGGTTCCCTGTTGACCAGGGAACTCACCCGTCGAGAGAAGCGAGTGCCTTCCTCATCAGCGCCGCCCGGTCGGCCGTGGCGGTGACGTGCTCCAGACCGAAGCCCAGCAGCACGGTGTCGTCCGTGGTGACCGCGCCGTAGGTCTGGAACAGGGCGCCGGTGCGCGCCCAGTCCTTGAGGACGGCCGGGCTGCCCGCGGGCGGTCCGGCCACCTTCCAGGCGCCGAGCGAGGTCTCGAAGCCCTCGGTCTCCTTCGCCGTGCCCCCGACGACGAGCGAGGCGTCGTCGGCGAGGACGCCGTGACCGCCGCTGCCCGGGTCGGTGACGTAGCTGATGGAGAGCTCGACCGTCTTGCCGGCGTAGGCGCTCAGGTCGAAGTTCACCCGCTGCCAGCCGTTGGAGGCGCCGGTGAGGCTGTTCCACGTGCCGGTGGTGCCGGTCGGGGTGCAGCCGTCGGCCGCCACGGTCAGGTAGTGCTTCAGCCAGGGGTGCTCGCCCACGTAGAAGCCGCCCTGGCACTCCGTCGGCACGGCGGTTTTGGTGGCGCCGCCCGCCTCGGGAAGGGTCGTCCAGTCGTCGCCGCCCGTGGTGCGGGCCTCGACGATGGCGTGGTCGTAGCCGGGCTCGGTGTCCCAGAGGAGCTGGGTGCGCAGGGTCGGCTGCTCGGCCGCGGTGGTACCGGTGAGGTCCACGGTGCGGGTGAGCCGCTTGTAGGCGTCGTCGGTGTGGACGGCGGCGGCCATCGCGGTGCCCGCGTACGGACCGTACGGGCTGGCCGTACCCGCGAACTGCCCGGCGCCCTTGCTCGCGAACTGCGGGAACGTGTCGGTGCGCAGCTCGTCGGAGGTGACGCCGTAGGTGCCGGCCTTGTCCAGCGGGTTGCCCGGGGCGGCGCCCAGCGGGCTGGTGACGCCGCTCAGGTCGCCGGAGCCGGTGAAGCCGGTGGCCCCGGGGGTGGCGGTGCGGGTGTAGGCGCCCAGGTAGTACTGGCTGAAGTCGTTCGACAGCGCACCGCCGCCGAGGTCGACGTTGCCGCCGGCCTGCTCACCGGCCTCGATCAGCCGGCCGCCCTCGTTGAGGTAGGCCCGCAGCTGGAGCTGGGTGGCGTTGCCCGGGACGCTCGCGCCCGTGTAGTGGACAACGGTGTCGAAGTGGCCCAGCACGCCCAGCGCGTCCGGTGCCCCCTGCCTGGCCACGTCCCAGACGACCGCCTTGCGGCCGCTCGCCTTGAGCGCGTCCACGTAGGTTTGCGCCTGCGTGGCGGCGACGCCCTCCTCGGCGACCACGAGGGTGTTCGCCCGGGGCCGCTCGGCGACGGTGTAGGTGAAGTGCTCGCTGGAGAGCTTCTTTCCGTTCTTCGCCTCGCCGGTGAACCACACCTCGACCTTGTCGCCCGGCTCGCCGTCCTTGACCTTGGCCCGGTACTCGTCGAAGTAGAGGTTGTCCTCACCGCCGTAGGTCTCGCCGCCCTTCCAGGGCTTGAGCGCCATGTCCCAGGTGCGACCGCCGTTGACGCGGTACTTGAGCTCCTTGTCGCGCACCGACTTCCGTACGACGACGGAGACCTCCTGGTCGGCGCCGCGGGAGTACGAGGTGGTGAACGCGGCCGGGGTGAAGTCGGCGGCGCTCAGACCGACCGACGAGGACGGCCGGTCGGGGTGGCCGGCGGACTCGGCGACGGAGAGCGCGAACGGGACGTTCTTGGCGAACTCCTGCTGGATCAGCTTCTCGTCGTCCGGGAAGGTGAAGACCGACTGGCAGTCGGAGGCCTTCCACTCGTCGTTCGGGTCGAGGTCCGAGGCCGTCTGGCAGGTCGACATCTCGGGGGTGAACATCGCCAGGCCGTTGACGTTGGCCGCGTGGCCGTCCGCTTCACCGTTGGTGGTGTACAGCTCGGAGGAGATCTGCGGGTGGTAGCCCGGGATCGCGGAGTTGTCGGGTGTTCCGGCGAGCGCCTTGTACAGGACGTCGTCCGGGGTCTGGGTGGCCACCTGCCAGCCGACCCCGTACAGGAGGAGTTCGGCGGCGGAGTGGTAGTTGATGCCGTACGTGAAGCCGATCCGCTTCTGGAAGGCGTCCAGGGCCTTCGTCTCCGGCTCGGAGCCCGGGCCCGCGCCGCGGTAGGTCTGGCTGGTGGGGTTGGGGGACGAGCCCTCGTCGTCGTAGCCCCACTTGTAGGCGAAGTTGCGGTTGAGGTCGACGCCGTCGCCGGTGGTGATGGCACCGTCGCCGTTGACGTCGCGCAGGTTCTTGCGCCACTGGCGGTTGGCGGGGTCCGCGAAGGTGTAGTCGTAGCCGTCGGGGTTGGCCGACAGCAGGAACCACAGTTCGGTGGAGTCGACGATCTTCTTGACGCGCCGGTCCTTCTTGTAGTTGTCCAGGTAGTGGTGCATCAGACGCCGGGTCATCTCCGGCGTGATCCACTCGCGGGCGTGCTGGTTGGACATGTAGAGGACCGAGGGCTTGGAGCCGTCCTTCGTCTTCTTCGCGCCCTTGGTGAGCTTCAGCGCGAGGATGTCCTGGCCCTTGATCGTCTTGCCGATGGAGACGACCTTGGTGAGGTCCGGGTTCTCCTGGGCGGTGCGCAGGAGTTCCTCCCGCAGGCCGCCCTTGCCGCTGTACGGGCGGAACACGCCCTCGGCGGCGTCCTCGACCCGGGCCGCGGCCCGGGTGGAGAGTTCGTGCTCGGTGAGCTCGACGCCCTGTTTCTCCAGCTTCTTCGCCTGCTGGTCCGTCAGGTAGACCTCGACGGTCGCGGTGCCTTTCTCGGGCACCCGCTCGCTCAGTTCGTGGCCGTCCTGGCCGGCCGCCAGCAGCAGGGGTACCTGCTTCTGGTTGACGTCGGCGCGGAAGACCTTGACTTCCTCCGGGTCGGACGGGGTCGAGCCCCCCGGTTGTGCCTGGGCGATGGGCGCGAAGCTCGCTCCGCCGATCAGGAGCGCGCCGACGGCGAGGATCGATCTCGCTCTTCGTCTCATGAACCCCCCTAGCGTGGGTCCGCCACAGCAGCGAACAGATGCCAGGCTCATGACAGAGCATGATCGAGTCAAGGGTGCCTCAGCGACACGCAAAAACCGGTGCCGGTCACCCAAACGGGCAACGGCACCGGCTTTTTGACGTGGTGTGGGGTCAGCCCACCAGGTTGTCGGCCAGCTCGTCGCTGAGGTTGGCGTCCGTGCCCGGGATACCGAGGTCGGAGGCGCGCTTGTCGGCCATGGCCAGCAGGCGGCGGATCCGGCCGGCGACGGCGTCCTTGGTCAGCGGCGGGTCGGCGAGCGCGCCCAGCTCCTCCAGGGAGGCCTGCTTGTGCTCCATGCGCAGCCGGCCGGCGGCGGCGAGGTGCTCGGGCACGTCGTCGGCGAGGATCTCCAGGGCACGCTGTACCCGCGCCCCGGCGGCGACGGCCGCGCGGGCCGAGCGGCGCAGGTTGGCGTCGTCGAAGTTGGCGAGCCGGTTCGCCGTGGCGCGCACCTCACGGCGCATCCGGCGCTCCTCCCAGGCCAGCACCGACTCGTGCGCGCCGAGGCGCGTCAGCAGCGCGCCGATCGCGTCACCGTCGCGGACGACGACCCGGTCCACGCCGCGCACCTCGCGGGCCTTGGCGGCGATCGACAGCCGGCGGGCGGCGCCGACCAGGGCGAGCGCGGCCTCGGGGCCCGGGCAGGTCACCTCCAGGGAGGACGAGCGGCCCGGCTCGGTGAGCGAGCCGTGCGCCAGGAACGCGCCACGCCAGGCGGCCTCGGCGTCGCAGGTGGCCCCCGAGACCACCTGCGGGGGCAGGCCGCGGATCGGGCGGCCCCGCCCGTCGACCAAGCCGGTCTGGCGGGCGAGCTGGTCGCCGCCCGCCACGACCCGCACCACGTAGCGCGAGCCGCGGCGCAGCCCGCCCGGAGCCATCACGATCAGCTCGGAGCCGTGGCCGAAGATCTCCAGGATGTCCCGCTTGAGACGGCGGGCCGCCATGGCCGTGTCCAGCTCCGCCTCGATCACGATCCGACCGCTCACCAGGTGGAGGCCGCCGGCGAACCGCAGGATGGCGGAGACCTCCGCCTTTCTGCAGCAGGTCCGGGTGACGGGGAGCCGGGAGATCTCGTCCTTCACCGCTGCCGTCATCGCCATGGGCCGATCCTTCCATGCATCCGAAAAATACGGTCGTACGCGGCGGCCAACAGCTCCGGGTCGTGCCTCGGGGTCCCGTCGGGTCTGGCCACCGGCGCCAGCTCGACCGCGGCCCCGAACCGCTTGGCGGCATCGGTCAGGGAGTCACGGTCGGGCACGGCGGCCTCGTCGGCCAGCACCACGTCCAGGGCGAGTTTAGGGGCGTGTCGTCCCAAAACCTCCAAATGACGCTGCGGGGAGAAGCCCTCTGTTTCTCCGGGTTGCGGCGCGAGGTTCAGGGAGAGTACCCGGCGGGCCTTCGTCTGCGTGAGCGCGTCCAGCAGCTCGGGCACGAGCAGGTGCGGAATGACCGAGGAGAACCAGGAGCCTGGGCCGAGCACGACCCAGTCGGCGTCCAGGACGGCCTCGACCGCCTCGGGCACGGCCGGCGGGTCGTTCGGCACGAGGTGCACGGACTGCACCTCGCCGGGGGTGAGGGCGACGGTCGCCTGGCCGCGCACCGTGTCGACCTCCTCCGGGCGCTCCGGGTCATGGCCCTTGACCAGGGCCTGGAGCTCCAGCGGCACGGCGGACATCGGCAGCACCCGGCCCTGGGCGCCCAGCAGGCGCCCGACCAGGTCGAGGGCCTGGACATGGTCGCCGAGCTGCTCCCACAGGGCGACGATCAGCAGGTTTCCGACCGCGTGCTCGTGCAGGTCGCCCTGGGACTGGAAGCGGTGCTGGATGACCCGGGCCCAGGTCTGGCCCCAGTCGTCGTCGCCGCACAGGGCGGCCAGCGCCTTGCGCAGGTCCCCGGGCGGCAGCACGCCCAGCTCGTCGCGCAGCCGGCCGCTGGAGCCGCCGTCGTCGGCCACGGTGACGACGGCGGTGAGGTCGCCCGTGATCCGGCGCAGCGCGGCGAGCGAGGCGGACAGCCCCATGCCGCCGCCGAGGGCGACGACCTTGGGCTGGGTGCCCCGGCGTCGCGGTCTGCCGCCCCGGGCCTCGGCGGGCCGGCTGCCCTTTTGGCCGGTGGTGCCCTTGTCGCCGTTGCCTTCGGGCACCACCCGGCGCAGCCGGCTCAGCCGGGGAGTACGTCGTGTCATTCGCGTCCCATGTCCCGGTGGACGACCACCGTCTCCACGCCCTCGGCCGCGAGCCGGGCCGCGAGCTTCTCCGACATGGCGACCGAGCGGTGCTTGCCACCCGTGCAGCCCACGGCGATGGTCACGTAGCGCTTGCCCTCACGGCGGTAGCCGGTGGCGACGAGCTGGAGGAGCTCGGTGTAGCGATCGAGGAACTCCTTGGCTCCGGGCTGGTTGAAGACGTACCCGGAGACCTCCTCGTTGAGGCCCGTGAAGGGGCGCAGCTCCGGGACCCAGTGCGGGTTCGGCAGGAAGCGGCAGTCGACGACGAGGTCGGCGTCGACCGGGAGGCCGTACTTGTAGCCGAACGACATGACCGTCGCCCGCAGCTCCGGCTCCTCCTCGCCGGCGAACTGGGCGTCCATCTTGGCGCGCAGCTCGTGCACGTTCAGGCTGGAGGTGTCGATGACCAGGTCGGCGTCGCCGCGCAGCTCGCGCAGCAGCTCGCGTTCTGCGGCGATGCCGTCGACGATGCGGCCGTCGCCCTGGAGGGGGTGCGGGCGGCGCACCGACTCGAAGCGGCGGACCAGGGCCTCGTCGGAGGACTCCAGGAAGACGATCCGCCGTGTGACGTTCTTCGCCTCCAGGTCGGCGAGGGACTCGCGGAGGTTGTCGAAGAAGCGGCGCCCGCGGACGTCGACGACGACGGCGATCCTCGCCACGTTGCCCTGGGAGCGGGCGCCGAGCTCCACCATGGTGGGGATCAGCGCGGGCGGCAGGTTGTCGACGACGAACCAGCCGAGGTCCTCCAGGCACTTCGCGGCCGTGGAGCGCCCGGCTCCGGACATGCCGGAGATGATCACCAGCTCGGGGATGGCCGCGTCCGGGACCTGGGCCTTGTCGTTGGGCGTGCCCGTACTCACTTGTGCTCCGTCTCCGGCTTGCTCGTGTTGCCCGTCGTGCTCGTTCACATTCATGTCTCCTGCCCCCGTCGTTCGTCCGGGGCGCCCGCTGCCACGGGTTCCCCACTGGAACCCATGGTGCCCGGTTCCTCTTCCATGATCTCCCCGGTCGCCGTGTTGACGGCGGGTGCGGCCGGGACCGAGCGGGCGAGGGCCACGGCGATCGTTTCGGCCGTCTTGCGGCCTATGCCGGGGACCTCGCAGATCTGGTCGATCGTGGCGGATCGCAGTTTCTTCAACGAACCGAAGTGCTTCAGAAGTGCCTGCTTGCGCGTGTCCCCGAGGCCGGGGACGTCGTCCAGGGGGCTGGAGCGGAAGCGCTTGGACCGCTTGGTGCGCTGGTAGGTGATCGCGAACCTGTGGGCCTCGTCACGGACGCGCTGGAGCAGATACAGGCCCTCGCTGGTGCGGGGCAGGACCACCGGGTCGTCGTCGCCGGGCAGCCAGACCTCCTCCAGGCGCTTGGCGAGGCCGCACACGGCGATGTCGTCGATGCCGAGCTCGTCCAGGGCCCGCCGGGCCGCCGCGACCTGCGGGGCACCGCCGTCGACGACCACGAGCTGGGGCGGGTAGGCGAACTTCTTGGGACGGCCGTCGTCCTCGGTGGGACCGGTCCCGACGATCTCGCCGTTGCCGTCGGTCATGGGAGCCGTGGCGTCCGCGCCGTCCGTCACGGGAGCCGCGGTGTTCTCGCCGTCGGTCACGGGAGCCGCGGTGTTCTCGTCGTCCGTCACGGGAGCCGCGGTGTTCTCGCCGTCGGCCCACTCCCCCGTCTTCTCCTTCTCGGCAAGGTAGCGCCGGAAGCGGCGGGTGATCACCTCGTGCATGGAGCGGACGTCGTCCTGCCCGGCGAAGCCCTTGATCTGGAAGCGGCGGTACTCGCTCTTGCGGGCCAGCCCGTCCTCGAAGACGACCATGGAGGCCACGACGTCGTCTCCCTGGAGGTGGGAGATGTCGTAGCACTCGATCCTGAGCGGGGCGCTGTCCAGGTCGAGGGCGTCGGCGATCTCCTCCAGGGCGCGTGAGCGCGTGGTCAGGTCGGAGGCGCGCTTCGTCTTGTGCAGCACGAGCGCCTGCTGGGCGTTGCGCTCCACGGTCTCCATCAGGGCCTTCTTGTCACCGCGCTGCGGGATACGCAGGGAGACGCCGGAGCCGCGCCGCCCGGTGAGCCACTCCTGGACCGGCTCCACGGGGTCGGGCAGGGCGGGGACGAGGACCTCCTTGGGGACGGCGTCGCCCGTCTCCTCCCCGTACAGCTGCTGCAGGGCGTGCTCGACGAGGGCGCCGGTGGTGATCTCCTCCACCTTGTCGGTGACCCAGCCTCGCTGGCCGCGCACGCGTCCGCCGCGCACGTGGAAGATCTGGACGGCCGCCTCCAGCTCGTCCTCGGCGACCGCGATCAGGTCGGCGTCGGTCGCGTCGGCGAGCACGACCGCGTTCTTCTCCATGGCCTTCTTCAGGGCCCCGATGTCGTCGCGCAGCCGGGCCGCCCGCTCGTACTCCATCTCGTCGGCCGCTTCCGCCATCTGCTTCTCCAGCCGGCGGATGTACGTGTTCGTACGGCCGGTCATGAAGTCGCAGAACTCGTCGGCCAGTTCGCGGTGCTCCTCGGCGGAGACCCGGTCTACGCAGGGGGCCGAGCACTTGCCGATGTAGCCGAGGAGGCAGGGGCGGCCGGTGCGGGCGGCGTTCTTGAACACGCCCGCGGAACAGGTGCGTACGGGGAAGACGCGCAGCAGCAGGTCGACGGTGTCGCGGATCGCCCACGCGTGCGCGTAGGGCCCGAAGTAGCGCACGCCCTTCTTCTTGTGACCGCGCATCACCTGCACGCGCGGGTACTCCTCGTTCATCGTCACGGCGAGGTAGGGGTAGCTCTTGTCGTCGCGGTACTTGACGTTGAACCGGGGGTCGTACTCCTTGATCCACGAGTACTCCAGCTGGAGCGCCTCGACCTCCGTGGACACCACCGTCCACTCCACGGACGCGGCCGTGGTGACCATGGAACGGGTGCGCGGGTGCAGGCCCGCCAGGTCCTGGAAGTAGTTCGCCAGGCGCTGGCGCAGGCTTTTCGCCTTTCCGACGTAGATCACCCGGCGGTGCTCGTCACGGAACCTGTAGACCCCCGGCGAGTCGGGGATCTCACCCGGTTTGGGGCGGTAGCTGGAGGGGTCGGCCATGTCTCACACCCTACTGGCGAGCACCGACAGTCAGGCGCGGTGGAGGGGCAGGATCAGGGGCCCGGCGGCAGGCAGTTTCCAACGGCATGGGCCGCCCGGGGGTTACGGCCCACCGGTAGCGGGAATGTGGCTCACCCACGGCACACGGCGACGCCCGGCGGGCGGAGTCCGTGCCGGTGCAGGCACAGGTTGTCGGTGCGGACCGGCTGTTTCCGGTGGGGAGCGGGCGGGCCACGGGTCGGAGGGCTGCGCAGATGAAGCGGATGCGGATCGAGAAAACCCGGCGGACGGTCCGTGCCCGCCGGTACGCGGACGAGCCGTTCGCGCTGCCCGACGCCCTGGACCCGCGCGATCCCGACATCGTGCGGGCCAAGCGCCTGGCTCTGAGGGAACAGGGCGGAAGCGACCACTCGTAGCAGCACACGTCCACCGCGAACGCCCGGGGCGCACGCCCCGGGCGTTCGCATGTCCGGAA
Source organism: Streptomyces tibetensis (assembly GCF_007655005.1). Lineage (GTDB taxonomy): Bacteria > Actinomycetota > Actinomycetes > Streptomycetales > Streptomycetaceae > Streptomyces > Streptomyces tibetensis. The sequence continues at coordinate 257,704 of NZ_SZVW01000005.1, read as the reverse complement.
CCGGACCGGCCGGCAGGACGTGAGCCACTGTCCGGCATCAGGTGTTGTCGGGACCGGGTCAACACGCTTCAATGCGGGGGAACTCGGGCCCTGAACGACGGCGTACGGATGTGAAGACCTGCCCCGCGCCGGTCGGAGGGCCCCGCGCAAGCGGTCTGACCAGCCGTTGCCGACTCGGAGAAGAGGCCCCTGCATGCCGCACGCCCCACAGCACGCGGACGTCGCCACCGCGGAACTGGACTCGGCCCTGCGGGGCGGCCCCTTCCACGTCGCCCTGCGGGCCGCGATCGCCGCCCGCGGCCTGCCCCTGCAGCGTGTGCAGCACCATCTGTCCCGCCACGGTGTGAAGGTCGGCGTCACGAGCCTGAGTTACTGGCAGCAGGGGGCCCGGCGTCCGCAGCGCCCCGAGTCGCTGCGGGCCGTGCGCGCGCTGGAGGAGATCCTGGAGCTTCCCGAGGAGTCGCTGATCCGGCTGCTCGCCGAGTCCGGGGAGAGCCCGTCGGGACCGCGGTCCGCCGCCCGCTCCTACCGCTCCCTCGTCGAGGCGTCCGGCGTCCTGGACCAGTTGCTGGCGGAGCTGGACTGCCCGCCGGACGGGGGCCTGCACTCCCTGGGCCACCACGAGCGGCTGCGGATCGGGGCGCGGCGCGAGCTGGCCGAGCGCGAGTCGCACCACATCGTGCGCGCCCACCGGGACGGCATCGACCGTTTCGTGGCCGTCCACCACGGCGACCGGGGGGCCGCACCGGAGCGCATGCGGGTGCACGCCCTGGAGAACTGCCGCATCGGACGGGTCCGTTGGCACCGTGACACCGGAATTCTCGCGGCCGAGCTGCTCTTCGACACCCGGCTGCGGGCCGGCGACACCTTCCTCTTCCGTTACGGCGTCGAGGACGGCACGGCGGGGCTGTCACGCGAGTACGTGCGCGGCTTCGACTGCCCCGGCGGCCAGTACGCCCTCCAGGTGCGCTTCGACGCGGCGGCCCTGCCGGTGCGGTGCCACCGCTTCGCCCAGCACTCGGCGGCGGCGCCGCGCAGCGGATGCCAGGACCTGGCGCTGAGCGGCCGACACCGGTCGGTGCACCTGGTCGAGCCTCGGGTACGGGCGGGGTTCCTGGGGATCGGCTGGGACTGGGAGTAGCCGGCCGGGCCCGGTGTGTCCCGTGGCAGCCGCCCGGTGTGTCCCGTGGCAGCCGCCCGGGGTGTCCGATGGCAGCCGCCCGGGGTGTCCCGTGGCAGCCCGGGTCGGTGTCTGACGTAAGCGATTGCGCAAACGTTTACGCGCGCCGCCGAATGCGGTACGTTCCCCGCCGGAAGCGGAGGAGGGGAACGTTCATGGCGACCATGGCCGACGTCGCGCGGAGTGCCGGTGTCTCCGTGGCCACGGTCTCGCATGTCCTGAACGGCACCCGGCCGGTACTGCCGCACACCCGCCAGGCGGTGCTGGACGCCGTGGAGGAGCTCGGCTACACCACGAACACGCTGGCCCGTTCCCTGGTGACGGCCCGTACCCGGTCCATCGGGCTGGCGGTGTCGGCGATCAGCAACCCGTACTTCACGGAGATCCTGCAAGGCGTCGAGGCCGCCGCTCTGGACGCCGGATACAGCCTGCTGATCGCAGATCCGCACGACGACCCGGAGCACGAGCGCAAGGTCGTCCGGCTGCTGCACGAGCGCCGGGTCGACGGCATGATCGTCGCGCCCTCCGCGGATCCGCGCGGGCTGCTCGACTACCTCGGGCGGCATGACGTACCGGCGGTGTTCCTGGACCGGCTGGTGGACGCGCCCGGCAAGGACGGCGGTCCGCTCTTCGACCAGGTGTGCGCCGACAACGCCGAACCGACGTCCCGGCTGGTCACCCATCTCGCCGGGCTCGGCCACCGGCGGATCGGACTGGTGGCGGGGCGGCCGGGGCTCAGCACCACGAACGAGCGGATCACCGGCTACCGCAGCGGCCTGGCGTTCGCGGGGCTTGCGTACGACGAGCGGCTGCTGGTGCACGGCGACTCGGAGTCCGCGGGTGCCGAGCAGGCGACCGAGGCCCTGCTGTCGCTGGGGGTGCCGCCCACCGCACTGGTCACCGGCAACAACGCCATGACCATCGGGGTGCTGCGTGCCCTGGGCAGGCACGGCCTGTCCGTCCCGGACGACATCGCCCTGTGCTGCTTCGACGACTTCGCCTGGGCGGATCTGTTCTCGCCCCGGCTCACCGCGATCGCCCAGCCCGGCAAGGACATCGGCGCCGGGGCCGTCCGCGTGCTCCTGGAGCGTCTCGCCGAGCCGCACCGGCCCGTCCGGACGGTGCGTCTGCCCTGCACCTTCGTCCACCGCACATCGTGCGGCTGCCCCAGCCCGTCCGAGGAAGGAACCCCGTCGTGATCGTCGTCGCCGGTGAGGCACTGATCGACCTGGTACCGCAGGGCACGGGTGCCCTGGCGGCGCTGCGGCCCGCACTCGGCGGCGGCCCGTACAACACGGCCGTGGCGCTGGGCCGCCTCGGATCCCCCGCCGCCTTCTGCTCCCGGGTGTCGTCCGACGCCTTCGGACAGGCGCTGCTGGACCGGCTGAGCGCGACGGGGGTCGACGTGTCCGCGGTGCAGCGGGGCACCGAGCCGACGACGCTCGCCGTCGCCACGGTCGGCGCGGACGGCTCCGCGGCGTACTCCTTCTACGTCGACGGGACGGCCGACCGGCTCTTCGAGGCGCCCTCCACGCTGCCGTCCGGCACTCGGGCGGTGTCCTTCGGCACCTGCTCGCTGGTGCTGGAGCCGGGCGCGAGCGCGTACGAGGAGATGATGCGCCGGGCGGCGGCGCAGGGTGTGTTCACCGCGCTGGATCCCAACATCCGGGCCGGGCTGATCCCGGACGCGGACGCCTATCGGGCGCGGTTCAAGAGCTGGCTGCCCTCGGTGTCGCTGCTCAAGCTGTCCGTGGAGGACGCTAAGTGGCTCGGGGGCACGCCCCGCGAATGGCTGGCGTCCGGCCCGGCGGCGGTCGTGATCACCCGTGGCGGCGACGGGCTGACCGCCTTCACCGCCGCCGGGGAGTACACGGTGCCGGGCGAACGCATCGAGGTCGTGGACACGATCGGCGCGGGCGACACGGTCAACGCGGCTCTGCTGCACGGGCTCGCGGTGCGCGACGCCCTCAGCACCCGGGGCCTGGCCGAACTGGGCTCCGACGGCTGGACGGAACTGCTGGGCTTCGCGGCCCGCGCGGCGGCGATCACCTGCTCACGGGCCGGGGCGGAACCGCCGTACGGGCACGAGCTGGAGAGCTGACGCGGGGCGCCCGGGGTGCCCCGCCGGGCGCTTCAGCCGGTCTCCCCCACCGCCACCGCCCGCAGTGCTCCGGGACGGCGGCCGTTGAGGCGGTCCAGGGCGGTTGCCGTGGCGTCGTCCGCGGGCAGGTGGATGACGAGGTGCTGCCCCTCGTCGGGAAGCGCGAGCGTCTCGTTCAGCAGCCGCAGGGAACCGGCCTGCGGGTGCTCGATGTGCTGGGATCCCGTCCGCCGCGGTGTCGCGGCCAGGTCGGCGAACCGGTCGGTGAAGTCCGCACCGGCCGTCACCGCCAGCTCGTCGGCCAGCTCGGCGAGGTAGGGGTCCCGCAGGGGGACGCCGTGCCGGAGCCGGGCGACGAGGTCGTCGGCCACGCGGTCCCAGTCGCGGTAGGCGCTGCGTGCCCGCTCGTCGGTGAACAGATAGCGGAGCAGGTTGGGCCGCTCGCCGTCGAGCACGCCCAGCGGGCCGACCAGCCGTTCGTAGCCGGCCGTGTGGGCGAGGACGTCGCCGATCCAGTTGACCACCAGCGCGGGAGTCGGCTCCAGGCGGTCCAGCACGGCCCGTACGGTGGGGCGCGCCGCGCGGCTGAGCGGCGGGGCCGCCGCACAGACCAGCGGGTCACCGCCGTCCGCCTCCTTGGTCAGGCGGCGCAGCAGCATCCGGTCGGTGAGGGAGAGGTTCAGGGCGTCGGCCAGGGCGCCGAGCACCTGGGCGGACGGGTTGCGGTCGCGGCCCTGTTCCAGCCGGGTGAGGTACTCGACGCTGACGCCCGCGAGCGTGGCCAGCTCGGCACGCCGCAGTCCCGGCGTACGGCGCCGGGGGCCTGCGGGCAGGCCCGCCTCGGCCGGGGTGACGGCTTCGCGCCAGGTGCGCAGGAACGTGCCCAACTCGTTGTCGCTCACCCGCCGAACGTACAGGGCGCGCGGGCGCGGAGGGTGGCCCCGTCACTACCAGGCTCCGGCCGGTCTCCCTCGCGGACGGCCCGGCCCTCAGGGTGGAGGGCATGACGAATGACACCGCTCTCACCGCCCTGCCGCTGGCCCCCGGTCAGTGGGCCCTCGATCCCTTCCACTCCTCCGTGAACTTCACCATCCGGCACCTGGGCATCGCCAAGGTGCGGGGGCGCTTCGAGCGGTTGGAGGCCGGACTGTTCGTCGGTCAGCGGGTCGAGGACGTGCGGATCTCCGCGACCGTCGACCTGGCCTCGATCAACACGGGCAACGCCGACCGGGACGCGCACGTCCGCGCCTCCGACCTGCTGGACGTGGCGAAGCGCCCGACGATGACGTACCGCTCGACGCGAGTTTCGGGCCAGGGCGAGGACTGGACCATGGAGGGTGAGCTGACGATCGGTGACGTGACCCGTCCGGTGACGCTCGCCGTGGAGTTCGGCGGGCTGGTCGAGGTGCCCATGGACGGCAGCCGGCACGCCGGATTCGAGGCGACGGGCGAGATCCGGCGCGGGGACTTCGGGCTGGACTTCGCCCCCGGGCTGCTCGGCGAGGTGGTCAAGATCCAGCTGGACATGCAGTTCGTGGAGCCGAAGAAGACCACCTGACCGGGCAGCGAACGCGCCGGGCCCCACAGGACGTTGCCTGTGGGGCCCGGCGCGTTTCGGCGTGTTCGGCGCGTCTTTCGGCGCGTTCGGCGGGATACCTCAGCCCTTGCTGGACCGGGTCGTCTTCTTCGCGGCGGCCTTGGTGGTCTTGGCCGCCGTCTTCTTGGCGGCGGCCGTGCCGGTGACCGTCTTGGTGGCGGTCTTGCGTGCCGAGGCGGTCTTGGCCGCGACCGTCTTGCGGGCCGCCGTCTTGCGCGGCGCCTTCACCGAGGACGCGTCGCTGACGCGGTCGGCGCCGAGGACCTCCCGCAGGAACTTGCCGGTGTGGCTGGCCGGGACCCCGGCCACCTGCTCGGGCGTGCCCTCGGCGACGACCAGACCGCCGCCGGCGCCGCCTTCGGGGCCCATGTCGACGATCCAGTCGGCGGTCTTGATCACGTCGAGGTTGTGCTCGATGACGATGACCGTGTTGCCCTTGTCGACCAGTCCGGACAGGACCGTGAGCAGCTTGCTGATGTCCTCGAAGTGCAGACCGGTGGTCGGCTCGTCCAGGACGTAGACCGTGCGGCCGGTGGAGCGCTTCTGCAGTTCGCTGGCGAGCTTGACGCGCTGCGCCTCACCGCCGGACAGGGTGGTCGCGGCCTGGCCGAGGCGGACGTAGCCGAGGCCGACGTCCTTCAGCGTGTTCAGGTGCCGGGCGATCGCCGGGACGGCCTCGAAGAAGGAGGTGGCCTCCTCGATCGGCATGTTCAGGACCTCGGCGATGGACTTGCCCTTGTAGTGGACCTCCAGGGTCTCCCGGTTGTACCGGGCGCCGTGGCAGACCTCGCACGGGACGTAGACGTCCGGCAGGAAGTTCATCTCGATCTTGATGGTGCCGTCGCCCGCGCAGTTCTCGCAGCGGCCGCCCTTGACGTTGAAGGAGAAGCGGCCGGGCAGGTAGCCGCGGACCTTCGCCTCGGTGGTCTCGGCGAACAGCTTGCGGATGTGGTCGAAGACGCCGGTGTACGTGGCCGGGTTGGAGCGGGGGGTGCGGCCGATGGGCGACTGGTCCACGTGCACGACCTTGTCGACGAGGTCGTCGCCGTCCACGCGCGTGTGCCGCCCGGGTACGCTCCGCGCGCCGTTCAGCTCGCGGGCCAGGTGCGTGTAGAGGATGTCGTTGACCAGCGTCGACTTGCCGGAGCCGGAGACGCCGGTGACGGCGGTGAACACGCCCAGGGGGAACGAGACGTCGATGTCCTGGAGGTTGTTCTCCCGGGCGCCGTGCACCGTGAGCTGCCGGGACGGGTCCAGGGGGCGGCGGATGTCGGGCAGCGGGATGGCCTTCTTGCCCGACAGGTACTGACCGGTCTGCGACTCGGTGTTGGCGAGCAGCTCCTTCAGGGAACCGCTGTGCACGACCTTGCCGCCGTGCTCACCGGCGCCGGGGCCGATGTCGACGATCCAGTCGGCCATTTTGATCGTGTCCTCGTCGTGCTCGACGACGATGAGCGTGTTGCCCATGTCGCGCAGCCGGACCAGGGTCTCGATCAGCCGGTGGTTGTCGCGCTGGTGCAGACCGATGGACGGCTCGTCGAGGACGTACAGGACACCGACGAGGCCGGAGCCGATCTGGGTGGCCAGGCGGATGCGCTGGGCCTCGCCGCCGGACAGGGTGCCGGCCGCGCGGTTCAGCGAGAGGTAGTCCAGGCCGACGTCGACCAGGAACCGCAGCCGCTCGTTGACCTCCTTCAGCACGCGCTCGGCGATCTTCTTGTCTCGGGCGGTGAGCTTCAGTTCGCCCAGGAAGTCCGCGCAGTCGCTGATCGACATCGCGGAGACCTCGGCGATGGACCTGTCCATGATCGTGACCGCGAGGACGATCGGCTTCAGGCGTGTGCCCTCACAGGTCGGGCAGGGCACCTCGCGCATGTAGCCCTCGAAGCGCTCGCGGCTGGAGTCGCTCTCCGCCTCGCTGTGCCGACGCTTGACGAAGGGGACGGCGCCCTCGAAGGCCGTCGTGTACCGGCGCTCGCGGCCGTAGCGGTTGCGGTAGCGGACCTCGACCTGGGTCTTGTGGCCGTGGAGGAGGGCCTTCTTGGCGCGCTGCGGCAGGCCCGCGAAGGGGATGTCCGTGCGGAAGCCCAGCGCGTCGGCGAGGGCGCCGATCAGGCGGCCGAAGTAGTCCTTGGTGTGGCCGTGCGACCAGGGGTGGATGGCGCCTTCGTCGAGGCTCTTGTCCGGGTCGGGGACGATCAGCTCGGGGTCGACCTCCATGCGCGTGCCGATGCCGGTGCAGTCCGGGCAGGCGCCGAAGGGCGAGTTGAAGGAGAAGGAGCGGGGCTCCAGCTCCTCGAAGGACAGGTCGTCGTACGGGCAGTACAGGTGCTCCGAGAACATGCGCTCGCGCTCGGGGTCGTCCTCGGGGAGGTCGACGAAGTCGAGCACGACCATGCCGCCGGACAGGCCGAGGGCGGTCTCCACGGAGTCGGTGAGGCGGCGCTTGGCGCCGTCCTTGACCGTGAGGCGGTCGACGACCACCTCGATGGTGTGCTTCTCCTGCTTCTTCAGCGTGGGCGGGCTCGACAGCTGGATCGTCTCGCCGTCCACCCGCGCGCGGGAGTAGCCCTTGGTCTGGAGGTCGGCGAAGAGGTCGACGAACTCGCCCTTGCGCTCGCGCACCAGCGGCGAGAGCACCTGGAAGCGGCTGCCCTCCGGGAGCTCCAGGACCCTGTCGACGATGGCCTGGGGCGACTGGCGCGAGATCGGACGGCGGCACTCGGGGCAGTGCGGCTTACCGATGCGCGCGAAGAGCAGACGCAGGTAGTCGTAGACCTCGGTGATGGTGCCGACCGTGGAGCGCGGGTTGCGCGAGGTCGACTTCTGGTCGATGGAGACCGCCGGGGACAGGCCCTCGATGAAGTCGACGTCCGGCTTGTCCATCTGGCCGAGGAACTGCCGGGCGTACGAGGAGAGGGACTCCACGTAGCGCCGCTGGCCCTCCGCGAAGATGGTGTCGAAGGCCAGCGAGGACTTGCCCGACCCCGACAGGCCCGTGAAGACGATGAGCGAGTCGCGCGGGAGGTCGAGCGAGACGTTCTTGAGGTTGTGCTCGCGCGCTCCACGAACGATGAGACGGTCGGCCACGCCGGTCCGCACCTTTCTTGAGAGAAGTGACAGGGGCGGGGCCCCCGTCTTTCCCAGACTAGGGGGAGCCACTGACAACGCCGGTCGGATTCACGGGTTGCCAACAAAACCCCGGCTCTCCAGCATGCCCGACGCCACGTCCGACCATATAGCACGTGCTTTCGATTTACGGCACTGCTTCACCACCTTCACCCGAAGGAGTGGCGCAGCTAGGGTCAGCACCATGATTGATCACGCTCATGACCTGGCGTCTGTACGTGACGCGACGGAGCGGCTGCTGACCGCAGTCGGCAAACTGGACAACGCCTCTGTGACGGAGCCGTCACGGCTGCCCGGCTGGAGCCGCGGCCATGTCCTGGCCCACCTCGCCCGGAACGCGGACGCCCTCGTGAACGTGCTCGAGGGGCGCCCCATGTACGTGTCCGGCGAGGCCCGGGACGCCGACATCGAGCGGGACGCCCCGCGCGCCCTCGATGGCCAGCTCGCCGACCTGCGCGAGAGCGCCGCCCGCTTCCAGGAGGCCGGGGACGCTCCGGCGGACTGGTCGCGCACGGTGGAGCTGCGCAACGGGGTCACGGACTCCGCTTCCCGGGTGCCGTTCCGGCGGTGGGTGGAGGTGGAGCTGCACCACGTGGACCTGGGGATCGGATATGAGCTGGAGGATCTCCCAGGGGACTTCACCGAGCGGGAGATCGACTTCCTGGCCGACCGGTTCACCGGGCACCCCGACGTCCCCGCCACCCGCGTCACGGACGGCACACGCGCGTGGAGCACCGGACGCAAGCCCGGCGGGCAGGGGCCCGACGTGACCGTCACGGGTCCCCCGGCCGACCTGCTGGGCTGGCTCGCGGGCCGCCGCGACGGATCCGCGCTGGCCTCGGCCGGCGGCCCGCTTCCGGCGCTGCCGCCGCTATAGGCTGGCCGACATGACGTACAGCGGAGAGGTGACGGTCGGCGGACCGGCCGATGTGCACGAGCTCAAGGACCTGATGATCACCAAGATCGCGGTGGGTCCGATGAACAACAACGCCTATCTGCTGCGCTGCCGGGCCACGGACGAGCAGTTGCTGATCGACGCCGCGAACGAGGCGGACACACTGCTCGGCATGATCGGTGGCGACGGCATCGCGTCCGTCGTCACCACCCACCGGCACGGCGACCACTGGCAGGCGCTCGCCGAGGTCGTGGCGGCCACCGGCGCCCGCACCTATGCGGGCCGGGAGGACGCCGACGGCATCCCCGTACGGACCGACGTGCCGGTCGACGACGGCGACACCGTCCGGGTGGGGCGCGTGGAACTGACCGCGCGCCACCTGGTCGGGCACACGCCCGGTTCGATCGCCCTCGTCTACGACGATCCGCACGGACACCCCCATGTGTTCACCGGGGACTGCCTGTTCCCCGGCGGTCCCGGCAGGACAACACGTCCGGAAGAGTTCAACTCCCTCATGGACGGCCTGGAGACCAAGGTCTTCGACATCCTGCCCGACGAGACGTGGGTCTACCCCGGCCACGGCAACGACACCACGATCGGCACGGAGCGGCCCCACCTCGCGGAGTGGCGCGCACGAGGCTGGTAACCGCCCCCGTTTCGAACCGAAGAGGGGGCGGTCGCGCGTTCAGGCCCGTCGGCGCTCGATGAGCGCCATGCTCCACGGACGGTTGCGTCCAGAGCTCCGGGTCTGCCGGCGGGCGCACAGATGGATGGCCCCCGCTTGGTCACCAAGACCGGGCGGGGGACCATCCGCATCTCCGGCTCACAGATCCGCAGTGTCCCGCACGTCAATCTCGCACTCCAGATCGGCAATAACATCGAGCTGGTTCTTCACCGCCTCACGGACATCGCCGGTCAGCGAAACCGATACGCCGGCGGGGACGTCAGGGGCCTCCGATCGGTTGACAGAGGCTACGATCGCATCCGGATCCACATCCTCCAGCGCGTGGAGAACGTCGTCGACACGGTCGTTCCGCACAGTCGTCGAGACGTAGGTACGGATAGTCATGGTTGTCTCCCTGGTGGTAGCCCCGCTCTTCCGGCCCGCCGCCCGCCGTCCTCGTCGGGCGGGTACGAACACGGGCGGAAGCCATGCCGCCAGCCTCACCCCGGCAGAGGCAGAGGCAGAGCGCATCCGCACCGGTTTGATGCGATCACGAGAAGCCGCTGGCCCATCGCCCGCCCTGTGCATGGCACTTCGACGTCAGTCCCCGGCCCGTATGGCCGGAGGCCACGTGCGCTGGCCGTGGTCAGCACTCGGCGCCCTTCGGGAAGCCGCTCGGCCGACCCGCTCGTCGGCGGCGCGGAACAGCACGGCGAGCGGCAGAAGAACCCTGCCGGTGAGAACGATCGCGTTGAGCCGCTCACCGAAGACCAGGCTGCCGACGACCGCCGCGGTGAGCGGTTCCACCAAGGCGACGACGGAGGCCGTGGTCGCCCGTACGACGCAGAGGCCGACGAAGAACAACGGGTACGCCAGCGCCGTCGGCACGGCCCCCAGGTAGAGGATCAGGCCCGCAGTCCATGCCGGACGCTCCATGTCGGGCAGGAGGCCTTCCAGCAGAGCCATCGGCAGAAGGCACACCGTGCCCACCGCGAAGCCGGTCACCGTGGACTCGAACGCGCCACCCGCGTTCTCTCGGCCGGCGAAGCGGCCCAGCAACGTCACGCCCGCGTAGCCGGCGGCGGAGAGCAGCGCGTATCCGATACCCAGGAGGGGGGCGGGGCCGCCGGTGCTCCCGTTCGCACCCCCATCAGCAGCACCAGACCGGCGACGCCGCTCGCCACCACGACGGTTCCGGCGGCGCCGCTGCGCTCGCCCAGTGTGAGCCGGGCTCCGATGGTGACCAGTACCGGACCCGAGCCCAGGGTCACCGCCGTGGCCACGGTCAGCCCGGCCTGCTGCACGGAGGAAGTGGGCCGTCGGGGACGCTTCCGTCTCATTCAGCACCAACCGAGACCTGGAGCGGATCCCAGCCCCGTGGCCCGCCACCCATGAACGCAGGGGAACGCCCCCCCATACACCCACCAACACAGCGGCCCGTCCACGGCGGGCCGCACGCGCTGGTGGCCATGGGCCGCCGCTCCATGACGGCGCGCTGGACAAAGACCAGAACAACGAGCAGGTGTCTGACTGCCGCCAGGGTTTCAGCCCGGTCAGCGAGCTCGCGATGGCGGAGCGGGCCGGGCCAGGCGGCCCCTCCGCCTCTGCGCAGCGGCTGTGCCGCTCGGCGCCGCCGGATCGGCCCGCCGCAAGGCTCACGGGCACTGGGCCACTGCCGCCCGGTCGGGTTCAGGGCTTCTCACCGTCACGGTCGACGAGGGACTGGGTCATCTTCATCTCGCAGAATGTGACCTCGCCCTTCTTGTACGAGCGCCCGGCCGACGAGCCGTCCTCATACTTCTCCTCGTAGTCGCGCACCGCGACCGACTGGGTTCCCTGGTACTGGAAGGTGTCGGGGTCGAGGAGGTACTCCCGGCGCTGAACGGCCTTGCTGCCCAGGTCCGGGTATATGGCGATGGCGTCATGCCCCATGGGGTCCTTCACCAGGTGCGGCACCACCTCGATCCCGGGGTCCGCGGCGAGGGCCCGGTACAGCTTGGCCATCCCCTGCGGATGCACGGGATAGGCCTCGTCGAGGGTCGCCAGGAGCGCGAAGGTCTCGACCTGCTCACGCGTCAAGCCGGTGTCCTTGCCCATGGGGAACATGTCCGCCGCCTGCTTCCGGATCTCGGCGGGATCGTCCGGCAGCGAGGCGAGCAGACGATACAGCCGCCGCTGCGAGGGCTCGGTGTCGCCGTCCTTGTCGTCCTCCCTCACGGGGCTGTCGTACTGGACCCACTCCTCGCTCACCTCGGGCTTGGCATCGGGCGCCGCGTCCGACGCTCCGGATCGGCACTGCGCGGTCTTCAGGTAGACCCACTGGCCGTCGCGCGGATGCAGATCCGGCTGCTGCGACACCACTTCCGCCGCCTGCCTCAGGAGTGCCGTCGCGGACGTCAGGTCGGGGCCGGCAGGCTGCACGCCGCGCTCGGGTCCACCGCCACCGACGAGCATGGCCACCATCACCGCGATGGTGATCACCGTCGCGGCACCTCCCGCAGCCGTCACGCGCCAATCCAGCCGCACCTTGCGGGCAGAGCCCTGCTGCGCTGCTCCCAGCAGCTTCTGGCGGCCGGGAACCAACCGCGCCCGGTCCGGCGTCGGCGCATCGGCGCGCCACTCGTGCAGCTTGGTCATGTCATCCATGGGTTACCGCCCCGTTGTGGTCGCTTACGAGGGTGGGGTCGGCGCCGAGCGCCTTCCGCATCTTGCGCCGCGCCCGGTTCAGCCGGGAGCGGACCGTGCCGACCGGCACCCCGAGGGCGTCGGCACACTCCTGGTAGGTGAGGTCCGCCCAGGCGACCAGCAGCAGCACATGCCGGTCCTTCCCGGGCAAGGCCGCGATCGCCCCGGCCAGCGCCTGCTGCGAGGCCTCGGCCGTCACCCGCTCGTCGGCCCGTTCCGACCAGGACTCGGCCACCGAGTCGACGCCGGTACGGGCCAGCGCCCGCAGCGCCCGCACCTCGGAGCGGCGGTGGCTGCCGATGAGGTTACCCGCGATGCCGTAGAGCCACGGCCGGGCACTGGCGCGCGCGACGTCGTAACGGGCGCGGTTGCGGAAGGCGATGAGGAAGGTCTGCGCCGTGATGTCGTCGGCGTGGCTGTCGCCCAGCCGGCGCATCACATACCGGTGGATCTCGGCGGCGTGTCTGTCGTAAAGCCTGGCGAATATCTCCGGCCGCTCCAGGGATTCCTGGATGACCAGCGCGTCGTCGGTGGGTGGCTCCCCCACGAGGCCCTCGCTTCTTCGTGCAATAGGAGTGGATTGCATTCCACCCCCTGTTGTCCGAAGCGGCCAGGAGGGTTCACGCACAGGTGTTGAAACCGCTCGCACGGAGATGCGGCAGCTCGTATGCCCGGACAGCCCAGGCTGTCGTCACCAGAATCCGTGACAGCGGCACTCCACTCCGGAGGCTTAAGACATGGTCATGCCCAGGAGCACTCACCCAGGCGCCAACACCAGGCCCTACCGGGAGAGTCGGGCACTCTGGACGGAGACACGACAGCTGTTCAGGTTCGATTCGGCAACCTTCCAGGGCGACGCCGAGTTCGGTTCCGTGACCTTCCAGGGCGCTGGTTCGACAGCGCGACCTTCTCCGGCGACATCGGGTTCCCCGGCGGTGTGGGCAACACCCACCAGGACCCCAAGGCGTTCGCCAGCCTCATTCACGACGTCGAGACCAAGATCTTCGACGCCCTCCCGGACGAGACGTGGGTCTACCCGGGACACGGCAACGACACGTCGCTGGGCGCGGAGCGTCCGCACCTGCCGGAGTGGCACGCGCGCGGGTGGTGAGGCACGCGCGTTGAGACCTGAGTGTTGCGCGGGCACCTTCGGAGTGAGTGGGGCGCTCGGCGTTCCGAGTCGGGCGCCCTCGCGTTGAGTGGTGCGCCGCGCACGCGCCCCGTGTGAATCGTTCGCACGCGCCGGTGTCGCACGCGCGCTCCCCCCGTACGTAGTTGCGCAGTCAACTGGTCTCAGCCCCGCACAGGATGACGGCTCCTGGGCGGATGGGCCGCCGGCCTGTCGATCCCCGCCCTCGGCCGGCGGCCCCGGCGCATGCCGACACGACGGCGAGCGGTGCCCGTTCACACCACCGCAACACCCGTTCCCACTATCCGGACATGTGTTGCCGTGACCTCGACAAACGAGGCCCTCGACTGCCAATCTCCCGCCATGCAACCCGCCCCGCGTGCTCTGCGCCGCGCAGCCGTCGCCGTCGTCCTCCTCACCGCCGCCGCCGTGGGCTGCGCTCCGCAGCCGGAGGAAGCGGGCAAGCCGTCGTCGTCCGCCGGAGACGCGTGCGAGAAGGGAAAGTTGGCCACTCGAACCTCGGGCAAGCTGACGATCGCCACCGACGAGCCCGCCTACGAGCCCTGGTTCAAGGACGACAAGCCCGCCAACGGCAAGGGCTACGAGTCGGCGGTCGCCTACGCCGCCGCCCAACGGCTCGGCTACGGCAAGGACAAGGTCGCCTGGCAGACCGTCCCCTTCAACAAGGCCTTCGCGCCCGGCGAGAAGACCTTCGACTTCGACATCAACCAGGTGTCCATCAGCCAGGAGCGCAAGAAGGCCGTGGACTTCTCCACCGGCTACTACGACGTACGCCAGGCCGTCGTCGCGCTGAAGGGCTCCAAGGCCGCGAAGGCGAAGAGCATCGCGGACCTGAGGGGCGTGAAGCTCGGCGCGCAGGTCGGCACCACCAGCCTCGACTACATCGACGACGTGGTGAAGCCCGAGCAGGCCGCGGCCGTCTACGGCAAGAACGACCAGGCCAAGTCCGCCCTGAAGAACGGCCAGGTCGACGCCATCGTCGTCGACCTGCCGACCGCCTTCTACATCACCGGCGCCGAGATCACCGACGCGACGATCGTCGGCCAGTTCGAGAACCAGGGCGGCACCACGGAGCAGTTCGGTCTCGTGCTCGACAAGGGCAGCGCACTCACCTCCTGTGTCTCACGGGCGGTGGACGCCCTGCGCGAGGACGGCACGCTCGCGAAGATCGAGCAGCAGTGGCTGTCGGACGCCGTCGACGCGCCGGTGCTCAAGTGACCGTGCACAAGGAGGAACTGGGCTCCGGCGAGCACGATGCGGCAGACGGCTACGTCCCGTCGCAGCGGCGCCTGGACCGGGAACGCCACAAGCGCGTTCGCGCCCGGCGCGCGACGGCGATCGGCGCGCTCTCGACCCTCGTCACCGCGGTCGTCCTCTACCTGGTCGTCGTGGGCGCACCGGGCTGGCCGCGTACCAAAGAGACCTTTTTCGACCCGGGATACGCGCGCGAGGCGTTCCCGAAGGTTCTCGAAGGGCTGTGGCTGAACGTCCGGCTGCTGCTGGTCTGCGGGGTCGCGGTGCTCGTCCTCGGCATGCTGATCGCCGTGGCCCGCACGCTGCGCGGGCCGGTGTTCTTCCCACTGCGCTTCCTGGCCGCCGCGTACACGGACTTCTTCCGGGGGCTGCCGCTCATCATCAACCTGATGATCGTGGTGCTGGGCGTCCCCGCGCTGCGGCTCCAGGGGGTGACCGTCGATCCGGTGCTGCTCGGCGGCACCGCGCTCACCCTGACGTACTCGGCGTACGTCGCCGAGGTGTTCCGCGCCGGCATCGAGTCCGTGCACCCCTCGCAGCGCGCCGCGGCCCGCTCGCTGGGGCTGAGCAACCGCCAGGCGCTGCGGTACGTGGTGCTGCCTCAGGCGGTGCGCCGTCAGGTGCCGCCGCTGCTGAACGACCTGGTGTCGCTGCAGAAGGACACCGGGCTGGTCTCGATCGGCGGTGCGGTGGACGCCGTACGGGCCGCCGACATCATCGTGGGCCGCAGTCTCAACTACACGCCGTACATCGTCGCCGGGCTGGTCTTCGTCGCACTGACCATTCCCATGACCCGCTTCACGGACTGGGTGACGGCACGGATGGACCGCCGGCAGGCCCAGGGAGGAACCGCATGAGCGAGGCGCCCGTGCTGCGCATGGAGTCCGTCCGCAAGACCTTCGGCGGCTCGGTCGTCCTGCGGGACGTCGACCTGGAGGTCGCCCCGCACACGGTGACCGCGTTGATCGGCGCCTCCGGCTCCGGCAAGTCCACCCTGCTGCGGTGCGCGAACCTGCTGGAGGAGATCGACGACGGGGCGATATGGCTCGACGACGAGGAGATCACCGACCCGCGCGTCGACCAGGACGCCGTGCGCCGCCGGATCGGCGTGGTCTTCCAGGCGTACAACCTGTTCCCGCACATGACGGTCCTGGACAACATCACGCTCGCCCCGCGCCGCGTGCACGGTGTGCCCCGGGCCGAGGCCGAGGCACGCGCGCGTGAGCTGCTGGAGCGGCTGGGGCTCGGTGAGAAGGCCGGCGAGTACCCGGACCGGCTGAGCGGCGGCCAGCAGCAGCGCGTCGCGATCGTCCGCGCCCTGGCCGTACGGCCCCGGCTGCTGCTGCTCGACGAGATCACCGCCGCCCTCGACCCCGAGCTGGTGGGCGAGGTCCTCACCGTGGTCCGGGGGCTGAAGGACGAGGGCATGACCATGGTCCTGGCCACGCACGAGATGGGCTTCGCCCGGGAGGTCGCCGACCAGGTGTGCTTCCTGGAGGGCGGCGTGGTGCTGGAGCGCGGCACCGCCGAGCAGGTCTTCGGGGATCCGCGGCAGGAGCGCACCCGGCGCTTCCTGCGGCGGATCGTGGAGGCGGGGCGACTGTAGGAACGGGGAGGTAAGGGGCGCCCGCCATGGTCGGCGGGGCTCACCGGCGACGGGGCACACGTCCGCCCTGGTCGGCGGGGCTTACCGGCGACGGCTCACGCGTCCGCCTTGCCCGCCCCGGCCAGTGCCGCGACGCGCTCCACGCCGAACACGTACCCCTGCACGCCGCAGCCCGCGATGACCCCGTCGGCGCGCAGCGAGACGTAGGAGTGGTGCCGGAACGACTCGCGCTGGTGGATGTTGGAGATGTGGACCTCCAGCACCGGCAGGCCGTCACAGGTGTTGAGGGCGTCCAGGATGGCGACCGAGGTGTGCGAGTAGGCACCCGGGTTGATCACGATCCCGCAGTGGTTCAGCCGCGCCTCGTGAATCCAGTCGACCAGTTCGCCCTCGTGGTTGGACTGGCGGAAGTCGACGGTACCGCCGTGCGCGGCCGCGGCCTTGGCACACATGGCCTCGACGTCGGCGAGGGTGTCGGAGCCGTAGATCTCCGGCTGGCGCTGGCCGAGCAGGTTCAGATTCGGGCCGTTGAGGATCATGATCGGGGCGTGGGCCAGGGTGCGGGGCACGGTTCCTCCGGTCCGTCGAGGGTCGCGCGGCCCGTGGTGGACCGCTGCTCACAGCCGGTTTATCACGGCGCGCGCACCGGTCTCTCCCCCCTGAGCACGCCGATCGCGTGGCCGTGTGCGCCTGCCGCTCTCGCTCCGCTGAGATCACCGTGCTGCCGTGTCCGGACCGGGAGTTGATCCGGGCCGGCCCGAAGCCGTTCTTCGGGGTGAGCGACACCACGAATCTGCGCGCGGCCCTGTCACCCGGGACCATAGGGAGATCCTCATCCCGTGGACGGACCTGCTCGGCGCATCACGGTCACGTGCTGAGGCCCCCCGGGCCCTCCACGCGCCCCCGTAACCGGCGATCACGGTGGGTAGTTGACGCGGCATGCACGACGTACGCACCGTAAGGGCACCTTCCATGCCGCGCCTCGCGGCCGCCTCGCTCGCCGGCACGGCCATCGAGTTCTACGACTTCTTCGTCTACGGCACTGCGGCGGCCCTGATCCTGGGGCCGTTGTTCTTCCCGACCTTCTCTCCGATGGCCGGGACACTGGCCGCCTTCGCCACCTTCGGTGTCGGCTTCGTGGCCCGGCCGCTCGGATCGATCCTGTTCGGGCACATCGGGGACCGGCGCGGGCGGCGGCCGGTCCTCGTCGCCTCCCTGCTGCTGACCGGGGCCTCCACGGTCGCCGTCGGATGCGTGCCGACGTACGAATCGATCGGCGTGGCCGCTCCCCTGCTGCTCCTGGTGCTGCGCTTCCTTCAGGGGCTGGGGCTCGGCGGGGAGTGGGGCGGAGCGGTGCTGCTGGCCGTGGAGCATGCGCCGGCCCGACGGCGGGTGCTGTGGTCGAGCTTCCCGCAGGTCGGGCCCGCGCTGGGGTTCCTGCTCGCCAACGGTGTGGTGCTGGGTCTGTCCTCGACGCTGACCGAGGCGCAGTTCGCCGCCTGGGGGTGGCGGGTGCCGTTCTGGGCCGCGGGGGTGCTGGCCGTCGCGGGGCTGTGGCTGCGATCGTCCCTCACCGAGAGCCCGAGCTTCCTCGAGATCGAGGACCACGCGCGCGTGCCGCTCGCCGAGGTCGTCCGCAACCACTGGCGGCTCCTCCTGCTGACCGGCGGCGGCCTCGCGATCGGCTACGCGATCTTCTACGCCGTGACGACCTGGTCCCTCTCCTACGGCACGGAGCGGCTCGGGGTGAGCCGCAGCGTCATGCTGACCTGCATCATGGGCGCGGTGCTCGTGAAGGGTGCTCTCACGCCGCTGGTGGCGCTGCTCGGTGACCGCTACGGCAGGCGCCCGCTGTGCCTGGCCGGGTGTGCGGCCGCAGCCCTGTGGATGTTCCCGATGGTCGCGCTCCTCGCCACCGGGGCGCCGCTGCCGATGTTCCTCGGCTTCCTCGGGGCGATGCTCGCGTTCATCACGATGTTCGCCGTGATCGCCGCCTATCTGCCGGAACTGTACGAGCCGCGGGTGCGCTGCACCGGCGCCGCCGTCGGCTACAACCTCGGCGGGGTCCTCGGAGGAGCGCTCACACCGATCGTGGCGACGACGCTCGCCGAGCACGGCGGGCGGGTGCCGTGGGGTGTGGCCGCGTATCTGACGGTGATCGCGCTGTTCAGCCTGGGGTGCTTCGCGTTGTTGCCGGAGACGCGCCCAGTGCGTGTGGGCAGGGCCGCGGAGGCCGCTGCGGGGTGAATCGGTAGTGCCGTTGTCCCGCACGGCCGCGGACGGCGCTGCCGGATGCCGCGTTGGCGCCGTTGTCCCGCACGGCCGCGGACGGCGCTGCCGGATGCCGCGTTGGTGCCGTTGTCCCGCACGGCCGCGGACGGTGCTGCCGGATGCCGCGTTGGTGCCGTCGCCGTACCCGCTCAGACACACACGCGTGCCTGAGCGGGTGCGCGTACTCACGGGTTGATCGCCAGCTCCAGGTAGGCCGCGAACAGCACCAGATGGACTCCGCCCTGGAGCGGCGTGGCCCGGCCCGGCACCACTGTCAGCGAGGCCACCACCACGGTCAGGGCGAGCAGCACCATGTGCGTGGCGCCGAGGCCGAGGACGAGCGGGCCGGAGAGCCACAACGACGCGAGTGCCACGGCGGGGATGGTCAGGCCGATGCTGGCCATGGCCGAGCCGAGGGCGAGGTTCAGGCTGGTCTGCACGCGATCGCGGCGGGCGGAACGCAGCGCGGCGATGGTCTCCGGGAGCAGCACCAGCAGGGCGATGATCACGCCGACGACGGCATGGTGGAGCCCGGCGGCCTCCACCCCCGACTCGATGGTGGGCGAGACGCCCTTGGCCAGGCCGACCACGCCCACCAGGGCCAGGCCGAGCAGGGCCAGGCTGATCCGGGCGGTGAGGGTGGTCGGCGCCTCGGCGTGCTCCTCGGTGGTGATGACCTCGCCGTGCCGGGTGATCGGCAGGAAGTAGTCCCGGTGCCGCACGGTCTGCGTGGTGACGAACAGGCCGTACAGGACGAGCGAGGACAGCGCCGCGAAGGTCAGCTGGACGGTGGAGAACTCCGGTCCCGGCTTGCTCGTGGTGAACGTGGGCAGAACCAGGCTGAGCGTGGCCAGGGTCGCGACGGTGGCGAGTGCGGCGCCGGTGCCTTCCGGGTTGAAGACGGCCGTGCCGTGCCGCAGTGAGGCGACGAGCAGGCACAGGCCGACGATGCCGTTGCAGGTGATCATCACGGCCGCGAAGACCGTGTCCCGGGCCAGGGTCGAGCTCTTGTCCCCGCCGTCGGCCATGAGGGTGACGATGAGGGCGACCTCGATGATCGTGACGGCGACGGCGAGCACGAGGGAGCCGAACGGTTCACCGACTCGATGAGCCACCACTTCGGCGTGGTGCACAGCGGCCAGGACGGCTCCCGCGAGGACCAGGGTCACCAGGGCGACGACCGCGACCGGCAGATCCCGCCCCCAGGTCAGGACCAGCAGCACGACCGCCAGCAGGGGCACCAGGGTCGTCCACCGTGCCGCGAGCCGCCTGAGCCGAGCGATCATGACGCGATCGTCGCAGACGGGCAGGGGCCCCGCACTCCGGTCGTGCCGGGCCCCAGGGAGCACCCTGAGGAGCTACCTGAGGTCACGCGCGTCCAGGAGGTCGCAGTTGGTGAACACCCGCTCGCCCGTGCTGAGCGCGTCCAGCCGCCCCGCCATCGCGCTTGTTTCGGGGTCGTCATTGTTGAGCATGGCCTCCTCGTACGACTCGAACTCGATCAGCGCCAGATAACGGCTGGGCTTGTCCCGGTCCTTCAGCAGCATGCTGTGGGTCGGGCCGTTCGTGCGGTCGGCGTTGCGCCGGCCCGCCTCTTCGAGCACCTGCTGCATCTCTTCCAGACGCTCGGTCTCGAACTCGATGATCTGCACGAATTTCATGGCACTCCAGCCGGCCACGGCGCCCCCGGGCCGGGGAACGCGCTCAGGAAACAAGCAAGCACCGGGACCGGCGGTCGGCAATTCGCCGAGACCGGTCCCGGTGATGGTTGTTCCTCCGCCCGACGAGGTCAGACGTCGATGCTGTCCTTCGGAGCGCTTCCGCTGCCGCCCTGCGCCGCCTCGGCCGCCGCCTGCTTCTTGGACGCTCGCAGGCTGGTGATCGTGGTGACGATCAGGACGGCGCAGATCACGCCGAGCGAGACCGGAATGCTGATCTCGGGGACATGCACCCCGGACTCGTGCAGGGCGTGCAGCACCAGCTTCACCCCGATGAAGCCCAGGATGATCGACAGGCCGTAGCTGAGGTGGACCAACTTCTTCAGCAGGCCACCGATGAGGAAGTACAGCTGGCGCAGACCCATCAGGGCGAACGCGTTGGCCGTGAAGACGATGTACGGGTCCTGCGTCAGGCCGAAGATCGCGGGGATGGAGTCGAGGGCGAAGAGCACATCGGTGGTGCCGATGGCCAGCATCACGACCAGCATCGGGGTCATGACCCGCTTGCCGTTCTCCTCGATCCACAGCTTGGTGCCGTGGTAGCGGTCGGCCACACCGAAGCGGCGCTCGGCGGCCTTGAGGAGCTTGTTCTCCTCGAACTCCTCCTCTTCCTCGTCGGCCCGGGCCTCCTGGATGAGCTTCCAGGCGGTGTAGATGAGGAACGCGCCGAAGATGTAGAACACCCACGCGAAGCTGGCGAGGATCGCCGCACCGGCCGCGATGAAGATCGCTCGCAGGACCAGGGCGATGAGAACACCGATCAGCAGCACTCGCTGCTGGTACTGCGACGGCACCGCGAACTTCGCCATGATCAGGACGAAGACGAAGAGGTTGTCGACGCTGAGCGACTTCTCGGTGATGAAGCCGGCGAAGAACTCACCGGCGGGCTGACCACCCGCGAACAGGAGCAGGCCGACCCCGAAGAGCGCGGCCAGCACGATCCAGACGACCGTCCAGATTCCGGCTTCCTTGATCGAAACGTCGTGCGGCTTGCGGCCGATGAAGAAGTCGACCGCGATGAGGGCGGCGAGGCCCACGATCGTCAGGACCCATAGGGTCACGGAAACATCCACTGCGCCTCCGGCAGTCGTAACGGCAAATGTCAGCGTCGTCGCTGCCGGAGGTCTCTTCCACCCAAGATGGGCCGACGCCCCGGGATCTGGCCTGATCCGTATTGACGGGTACGCCGCAGCAGACAGGGAGTACTCCCCTCCGTGCCGTCAACAGTACCCAATCACCAAGAGAAGGTAAAGCGCTTGGCAAAAGAAAGGCCAAAATCCCTGATCAGGGTCCTTTACATGAACTTGGTACGGGCGGCGGCCACCTGGCTGAGCACCTGCTGGAGGACCTGGCTGCCGGGCGGAAGGAGCGCCGGCTCGTACGTCCACGCATGACCGACCCACGGGTCGGCGAGGTGATCGTCTGCCACCGGCGTCAGTCGCAGCAGCGAACGCCACAAGGGGTCGAGCAAAGGCCCGTAGCCGGAGGACTCCTCACGGTCGGCCACCATCATCAGGTGGACGCCGAAGGCGGGGCCCTCGTCGGCGAGGTAGCGCAACTGGTTCACGGCCCGGTCGTCGAAGCCGTGCGGGAAGTCGTTGACGATCAGGAGCTGCTGGGAGGTGTCGAAGCCGGGCGGGAGGGAGTCGGCGGCGCCACCCCGGACCGCCATCTGCACCAGGTCGACCCGCTGCGTGAGCCGGCCCAGCACGTCCGCCACGCCGGCGGCTCCACCCGCCGGCGGAGCCGCGAGCACGCCCGCCTGCACGAGGGGCGCCAGAGACTGCGCCCCCGAGCCTGCCGGGTCGATGACGTGGACGGTGAACTCGCCCGCCGGGTAGACGGCGAGCAGCCGGGCCGCGTGCGCGACAGCCGTCTCCATGGCGAGACGGCTCATGGCGTGGGAATCGGTGAACGAGCCGTCGGACACTCCGGCCGCTCCGCTGTCGATCCACAGGCCCCGCTCCAGCGGCAGCCGGACCAGCATCGGGATGCGGATCCGGTCGGCCTCGGGAAGGTGGAGGTCGCCCAGGCGCAGGGCCATGGGGATCTCCATCGGCACCCGGTAGGCGTGCCACACCGGGTTGTCCCAGCGGGCGTAGGCCGGCGGCAGGGCCGGTTCCACGACGTCGGCCTCGGCGGCGAGCTGGGTCAGATCCCGGTCGAGGGCCTCCCGGGCCTGGGCGACGAGCTCGGCGTGGCGGGTCCGGGCAGCCTCGCGGGCGGCGTCGCCCTGCCCGCCGATCCGGCTGCGCGGGTCGGACAGGACCTGCTCCAGCTCCTTGTCCATGCGTGACTCGGCGAAGTCGACGGCGCTGCGGTAGGCGGCGGTGGTGCGGGCCAGGTCCTCGAACATGCCCCACACCTGGTTGTAGAGCCGCTCTTCCATGGACCAGCCGGTCGCGTCGCCCGCCACGGGCTGCGCGGGCTGCCCGGGTGCGGCCGGAGGCGCGGTCGGCGGGGGCGGCGGCGGAGCGGCGTTCTGGCGGCGCGGGTGGCTGTAGTCGATCGGGGCGCCGGCCGTGGACGCGGACGGCTGGGTGACGGCGTTGGGGTCCGGCGCGGCGCCGGGATACGACGGCTGCTGAGGGCCTGGCTGCCCGGGACCGCCGGGCGCTTGACCGCCGTACGGGGACATCGGTGGGACGGGGCCGGGCTGAGGCGCGGTGCCGCCCTGGTCCGGGCCGAGGGCGGGGGCGGCTGCCTGCCGGGAGCGGTCGCCGTCCGCCGTGCGGGGCAGGGGCGCCTGCACCGAGCGGGCCAGCCCTTGGGCCACCGCGTCGTTGATGTTGCCGGCGAGCTGGTGGGCCTGCGGCAGGCCCTGGTCGGTGAGGAGTTCGGCGAGGCCGCCCGCGTAGCCCTGGCCGACGGCGCGCACCTTCCAGGCGCCCTGCCGGCGGTAGAGCTCCAGGGCGACGACGGCCGACTCGGCCTCCAGGCCGGTGATGGTGTAGCTGGCGACCTCCCCGCCGTCGAGACCGGTGACGGCGACGAAGGGGGCCGCCACGGCGCCGAAACGGGCCGGTCCGGTCCCTCCGACGGGCAGGGCGAGCAGCACGCTGACACGGTGGACGGCCTCCGGCACGGCGTCCAGGTCCACCGCGAGGCGGTGGTCGGCGGCGGCCTGCCGGGGGACCTCGAGACCCGGCTGGGTGGGTGCGCCCGGGTGGGCCACCCACTCCACGCCGTGGATCCGGCCGTTGTCGTCGCCGAGTGCGGCCACGGCCACGATCGGCGTACCGGCCGAGATCCGGATCTCTAGACGGGCCTGGGAGAGCGGGTGGTTCTGCCCCCGCACCAGCTCGGCCGTCATCGCCTTGGTCCCCCTGTGTCGTTGTGTGGAGTCGTGTGCTGCTCGCCGGGCCCCGCGACTCCGGGGCCCGGGTGCGCTCAGAGCACCGGCAGGATCGCCGGCATCAGGTCCTGGAACGTGCGGCCGTTGGCCGGGTTGCCGAGGGCCGTCATCGTCCAGCCCTGGCCGGAGCGGTGGACCTTGGCCATGATCTGGGCCGTGTACTGGCCGCCGCCGGCGAGCGTGTAGCGGGCGAGCTCCTGGCCGTTGGTCTCGTCGACCAGACGGCAGAACGCGTTCTGCACTTCCTGGAAGGTCTGGCCCGTGAAGGAGTTCACGGTGAAGACGATCTGGTCGATGTGGACCGGGACCCGCGCGAGGTCGACGAGGATCGCCTCGTCGTCGCCGCCCTGGCCGACACCGCCGACGAGGTTGTCACCGGTGTGGCGCACCGAGCCGTCGTCGCTCACCAGGTGGCGGAAGAAGACGACGTCGACCGGCTGCTTGTCCGCGAAGAGGACGGCGGAGGCGTCGAGGTCGATCTCCCGCGTGCGCGAGCCGAACAGGCCGCGCCGGGGAGCCGCCTGCCAGCCGAGACCCATGCGAACCGCGGTCAGGCTGCCACCGTCGTTCTTCTGCAGACTGATGGCCTGACCCTTGGTCATGTTGACGGTCACGCGCTGATTCCCCTCTCAACGTCCCCTGTTGCCGCGTGGTCGCGGTTGACCAGAACCCTACGCAGAGGCACTGACAGCGACGTACCCCGGTCCGCACTTTGTGTCGGTCTTGCAACACTGCGCGTACGCGGCACGCTGTCAGGCCAGACCCGCCTCCTTCATCTGGCGCAGTTCCTTCTTCATCTCGGAGACCTCGTCACGCAGCCGGGCCGCGATCTCGAACTGGAGCTCCGCGGCGGCGGCCCGCATCCGCGCGGTCAGCTCCTCGATCTGCCCGGCCAGTTCGGCCGCGGGGCGGTCGGTCGGCACGGTCTCCGCGGCCTTGCCCTTGCCCTTGGCGGACTTGGCGCTCCCGGCCGCCTTGCCGAGGGACGGCACCGGCGCCTTGGTGCCCCCACCGTCCTTCTTGGCCTTGCGGTAACCGGAGCCGAGCAGCTGCTCGGTGTCGATGTCCTCGCGGGCGATCTGGGCGACGATGTCGTTGATCTTCTTGCGCAGCGGCTGGGGGTCGATGCCCCGCTCCGTGTTGTACGCGATCTGCTTCTCGCGGCGCCGGTTGGTCTCCTCGATGGCCTTCTCCATCGCCGGGGTGATCCTGTCGGCGTACATGTGGACCTGACCGGAGACGTTGCGCGCGGCGCGGCCGATGGTCTGGATCAGGGACGTGCCGGAGCGGAGGAAGCCCTCCTTGTCGGCGTCCAGGATCGCCACCAGGGACACCTCGGGCAGGTCGAGGCCCTCGCGCAGGAGGTTGATGCCGACCAGCACGTCGTACTCGCCGGCGCGCAGTTCACGCAGCAGTTCGACGCGGCGCAGGGTGTCGACGTCGCTGTGCAGATAGCGCACCTGGATGCCCAGCTCCAGGAAGTAGTCCGTGAGGTCCTCGGCCATCTTCTTGGTGAGCGTGGTGACCAGGACACGCTCGTCCTTCTCGGTGCGCAGCCGGATCTCGTGCACCAGGTCGTCGATCTGGCCCTCGGTGGGCTTGACGACGACCTCGGGGTCGACGAGGCCGGTGGGGCGGATGATCTGCTCGACGAAGCCGTCCGAGCGGGACATCTCGTAGGTGCCCGGGGTGGCCGACAGGTAGACCGTCTGGCCGATGCGCTCCTGGAACTCCTCCCACTTCAGGGGGCGGTTGTCCAGGGCGGAGGGCAGCCGGAAGCCGTGGTCGACGAGGGTGCGCTTGCGGGAGGCGTCGCCCTCGTACATGGCGCCGATCTGCGGGACGGTGACGTGCGACTCGTCGATGACGAGGAGGAAGTCGTCCGGGAAGTAGTCCAGCAGGGTGTTGGGCGGGGAGCCGGGCGAGCGGCCGTCGAAGTGCATCGAGTAGTTCTCCACGCCGGAGCAGCTGCCGATCTGGCGCAGCATCTCGATGTCGTAGGTGGTCCGCATGCGCAGGCGCTGGGCCTCCAGCAGCTTGCCCTGCTTCTCCAGCTCCGTCAGGCGCTCGGCCAGTTCCTTCTCGATGTCGTTGACGGCCCGCTCCAGACGCTCGGGTCCCGCGACGTAGTGGGAGGCCGGGAAGACGTAGAGATGCTCGTCGTCGCTGATGATCTCGCCGGTGAGCGGGTGCAGGGTGGACAGCGCCTCGATCTCGTCGCCGAACATCTCGATGCGGACGGCCAGCTCCTCGTAGACCGGGAAGATCTCGATCGTGTCGCCGCGCACGCGGAAGGTGCCGCGGGTGAAGGCCATGTCGTTGCGCGTGTACTGGATGTCCACGAAGCGGCGCAGCAGCTCGTCGCGGTCGATCTCCTCGCCGACCTTGAGGGGGACCATGCGGTCCACGTACTCCTGCGGGGTGCCGAGGCCGTAGATGCAGGAGACCGAGGCGACCACGACGACGTCACGGCGGGTGAGCAGCGAGTTCGTCGCGGAGTGGCGCAGGCGCTCGACCTCCTCGTTGATCGAGGAGTCCTTCTCGATGTAGGTGTCCGACTGCGGGACGTAGGCCTCGGGCTGGTAGTAGTCGTAGTACGAGACGAAGTACTCGACGGCGTTGTTCGGCAGCAGCTCGCGGAACTCGTTGGCCAACTGGGCGGCCAGCGTCTTGTTCGGTGCCATCACGAGCGTGGGGCGCTGGAGCTTCTCGATCATCCACGCGGTGGTGGCGGACTTGCCGGTGCCGGTCGCGCCGAGCAGCACGACGTCCTTCTCACCCGCCTCGATACGCCGGGCGAGGTCGGCGATGGCTGTCGGCTGGTCGCCGTTCGGCTGGTAGGGGCTGACGACCTCGAAGGGCGCCACCGTGCGTTCGATCTTTGAAACGGGCCGCATGGGTTCCACCGTACGACCCCGCACTGACAGCGGGCTCTGATCAGCGGTTCTGCGGGGTGCGGGACCCCCGGTGCTCCACGGTGCGGCGGGGGCGGAACCGCAGGCGGTGGGCGGAGTGGCGGACGTGGGTGTGGGCGGGGATGCCGGGCTTGTGCTCGGCGGGGACGACGGTGGGCTTCCCCATGACCATCAGCGGGTCGAACATCACCACCACCCCCGCGAGGAGCAGGAAGGCGAGCGGGCCGATCAGCATGGGCGCGAGCAGTGTCGCGGGCGAGTCCCCCGTGGCGGGTTGGGCCGTGCCGTGCAGGTGGACGCTGAGGGCGGCCATGCCCGTGTAGTGCATGCCGCTGACGGCGAGCCCCATGACGAGGCTGGCGCCCACGCTCCACAGGAAGCCCCTGACCTGGCCTGCGGCCCACAGGGCGGCGGTCGCGGCGCCCATGGCGATGGCGACGGATATGCCCACGGTGACGGTGTTGTACTCCAGCTGTCCGTCCAGGCTCATGCTGGCCATGCCCAGGTAGTGCATCGACGCGATGCCCAGGCCGGTGATGGTGCCGCCGGTGAACAGGGCCGTACCGCGCGCGCCCCTGTAGCCGACGATGAAGATCCCGATGCCCACCATGATGATCGCGACGGCCAGGCTCGCGAAGGTCATCGCCTTGTCGTAGTGGATCGGGGTGCCGCGGACCGTGAACCCCATCATGGCGACGAAGTGCATGGTCCATATGCCGGAGCCGATGGCGGCGGAGCCGAGGGCGAGCCAGCCGGGGCGCCAGGACTGGGCGACGAGCATGGATCTCGTGGTGCACCGCAGGCCCAGCGCGCCGCCGAGGCAGGCCATGAAGTAGGCCACCAGGGGTGTGACCAGGCCGTAGCTGAATCCGTTGACCGTGCCCTGCATGCGCGGCTGCCCTTCCCGCCCTCGTACGTCCCGGAATTCCTGATGTGCGCCCCCTCCCAGGACCGCACGAGCGGTCAGGGTTGACGCAGAGAGTATGACCCCCACCGGAATGGTCGAACGACTTTCCGGCAAAGAAACACGGGCTTGCCGCAGTTGTGCGGTACCAGTGAGCGGAGTTGGGCGATCTCCGTTCAGCGTGTGGCCATCCTGCACCCCTCTCGCGTTGACCCTCTGCTGTCACAGTTGTGCTGTCTGTGATGTTGCCGTCCGCTCGTCGCGAGGAGTACGCATGCACGCGCGCGCTGTTGCCGCCTCGACCACCGCACTCCTGGGGACCGCCGCTCTCCTGTTCCCCGTCTCCCCCGCCCACGCCGCGGGTGATGGCACGCCCCCGCTGGTCATCGGGCACCGGGGGGCCTCCGCGTACGCCCCCGAGAACACCCTGGCCTCCCTCGACAGAGCTGCGGAGCTGGGCATCCGCTGGGTGGAGAACGACGTGCAGCGGACAAAGGACGGAGAGCTGGTCGTCATCCACGACGACAACCTCCGGCGCACCACCGACGCCGAGGAGGTGTTTCCCGACCGGGCCCCGTGGAGGGTGTCGGACTTCACCGCCGCGGAGATCGCCCGTCTGGACGCGGGCAGCTGGTTCGGTCCCGCGTACGCGGGCGTGCGCGTGCCGACGCTGGAGCAGTTCGTGCACCGCCTGGAGCGTCATCGTCAGAAGCTGCTCCTGGAGATCAAGAATCCGGAGCTGTACCCGGGCATCGAGCGGCAGACGCTGAAGGTCCTCAGCAACGAGGGCTGGCTCGACCGGTCGCATCTGACGGGCCGGCTGATCGTGCAGAGCTTCAGCGCGGACAGCGTGCGGACGGTGCACGAGCTGAAGCCCGGGGTGAAGACCGGCCTCTTGGGGACGCCACGAGTGCCGGACCTGCTCGACTGCGCCGAGTTCGTCGATCAGATCAACCCCTCCTACAGCTCGCTCACCCCGGCATACGTGTCCTCCGTCCAGGCGTTCGACGGACCGCACGGCAAGCCGATGAAGGTCTTCGCCTGGACGGTCGACGACGCGAAGACGGCCCGGCGGGTCGCCGGCTACGGGGTCGACGGCGTCATCACGAACAAGCCGGACGTGGTGCGAAAGGCCGTGGGCGGCTGATCCGGCGTTCCGCTCTCGCGGCGTTGTCGGTGGCGGGTCCTACTGTGGTCGCATGGAGAGCCGAGAGCAGGTCGAGCCGCACGTCGTGTGGGCGGTCGTCGACAGCGGGATCGGGCCGTTGCTGCTGGCCACGAGCCGGGGCGGGCTGGTCAACGTCGTGTTCCACGCCACGGACGCGGTACGGGACCGGGCCGTCGAGCGACTGGCGTCGCGGCTGGGCACCGAGCCCGTCGAGGCGCCCGGCTCCCCGCTGCTGGCCGAGGCGATACGTCAGTTCGGGGCGTACTTCGCGGGTGAGCGGCGCGACTTCGACCTGCCTCTGGACTGGTCGCTGATCTCCGGCTTCAACCGGGCGGTCCTGCGCGAACTGGCCTCGGGCGTGCCGTACGGCCAGGTCGTCGGATACGGCGACCTGGCCGGGCGCGTCGGTCAGCCGGGTGCCGCCCAGGCCGTGGGGACGGCGATGGGCGCCAATCCGCTGCCGGTGGTGGTGCCCTGTCACCGGGTGGTGGAGAGCGACGGCGGCATCGGCGGCTTCGGGGGCGGCCTGGAGACCAAGCGGAAGCTACTCGCCCTGGAAGGAGTGCTTCCCGAGCCGCTCTTCTGAAGCCGCCGCTCCTGTGCAGGCCGATGGGTTCCGGCTTGATCAGTCGTAGTGCCGGGCCTCGAAGACGTTGCCGTCCGGGTCGCGGAAGTAGAAGCTGCGCGTTGCCTTGCCCTGGGCACCGAAAGAGCCGTGCGCGAGGTCCGACATCGGGACCGCGCGTTCTTCGAGACGGCTGAGGAGGGCGTCGAAGTCGCCGCGGGGCAGCGACAGGCAGACGTGGTTGACCGGGTGCCCCGCGCTGTCGGCGGAGCCGGGCAGCATCGTCATGCGTTCCGCGTAGCTCAGCGGCATGAGGTCGAGGATGGTCCCGCCGTTGACGCGCACGGAGGGGAACGGCGCCTCACCCGCCGCGAATTCCGCGAGCCGGACCGCCTCCAGCCCGACGGCCTTCTCGTAGAAGTCGGCGGCGGCGAGCGGGTCGCGCACCCAGAGGACGACATGGTCGAGACGAGGTGTGTGGTCGGTCATGCCCCCAGGCTCGTGACGACTCCGGCCGTCCGCAAGGGTTTGGCCCGGTCCACCGCTCGCCAGAGATGAGGGAGGACGACTGACCGACTGACAGGAGGCAGGCGCGTGGTGCTGGTGGTGTCCGAAGAAGTGCGGGAGGCGATCGACGCGCGCCGGCCCGTCGTGGCCCTGGAATCCACGATCATCGCCCACGGGCTGCCGCGGCCGCGCAACCTCCAGGTGGCGCTGGAGCTGGAGACGGCCGTACGGCAGGAGGGCGCGGTGCCCGCCACGATCGCCGTGCTGGACGGGCACCCTTGTGTGGGGCTGGACAAGGAGCAGCTGGAACGGGTCGCCAACGAGGACGGGATCCGCAAGCTCGGCCACCGTGACCTGCCGCTCGCGGTGGCGTCCGGGGCGAGCGGGGCGACGACGGTGTCGGCGACGGCGCTGCTGGCGGCGCTGGCGGGCGTACGGGTCTTCGCGACGGGTGGGCTCGGCGGGGTGCACCGGGAGTGGACGGCGACGCAGGACGAGTCGGCCGACCTCGGGCTGCTGGCGCGCACCCGCATCACGGTGGTGTGTGCCGGGGTGAAGTCGATCCTGGACGTGCCGGCGACCCTGCAGCGGCTGGAGACACTGGGGGTCGCCGTGGCCGGTTACGGCACCGGCCGGTTCCCCGGCTTCTACCTCTCGGACTCCGGGCATCCGGTGGACTGGACGCTGGACACGCCGGGGCAGGTGGCGGACGTCATGCGGGCCCAGGACGCGCTCGACGGCCCGGAGTCAGCGCTGATCGTCGCCAACCCCGTGCCCGAGGACGAGCAGCTGGACCCGGACCTGCACGCCCGGGTGCTCGCGGAGGCGCTGCACGCGTGCGCTCAGGAGGGCGTCACCGGCCAGGCGGTCACTCCCTTCCTGCTCGACCACCTGGTACGGCACACGGACGGCGCTTCCCTCAGCGCCAACCTGGCGGCGGTCCGGGGAAACGTACGCCTGGCGGCACGGATCGCGGCGGCCTGGGCCCGGGGATGACGGCGGCCGGCGGCGCGAGGCCGGGAGGGAGACCGGGCTCCGGGAGCACGGGTGCCGAGGTGGGCCGGGGGCTGTTGGTCGTCGGGGACGTCATCACGGATGTCGTCGCCCGGCACCGAGGGCCGCTCGCGGTCGGCACGGACACGGCCGCCTCGATCCGGACGGTGGCCGGCGGGGCGGGCGCCAACGTGGCGTGCTGGGCGGCCCACCGGGGAGCGGCGGACGTACGGCTGCTCGGACGCGTCGGGGCGGATGCGGCGGCCTGGCACGAGCGGGAACTGGTCGCCCAGGGGGTGCGTCCGCAGCTGGTCGTCGACCCGCTGGCGCCGACCGGCACGGTGATCTGCATGGTCGACCGGGGCGCCTCAGCGGAACGGACGTTCCTCACCGACAGCGGCGCGTCGGTGCGGCTCGGACCCGCCGACTGGTCGGACGCGCTGCTCGACGGTGTGGCCCGGCTGCACCTCTCGGGCTACCTGCTGTTCTCCGACCCGAGCCGGGCCCTGGTCACGGTGGCCCTCGAAGCCGCACGCGCTCGGGGCGTGCCGGTGAGCCTGGACCCGGCTTCGGCCGGCTTCCTGGCGGAGCTGGGCGCCGAGCGGTTCCTCGAACTCGTCGAGGGCGTGGACGTGCTGCTTCCCAGCCGGGACGAGGCGTGCCTGCTGACGGGGCTGGCGGACGCGTCCGAGGCGGCGGCCGAGCTGAGCCTGCGCGTGCCGCTGGTCGTCGCCAAGCAGGGCCATGAGGGGGCACTCGTGGCCCGCTCGGGAAAGGTGAGCGCCCACGTCCCGGCGGTACCGGCGACCGCACGGGACACCACGGGGGCGGGTGACGCCTTCACCGGCGCGTTTCTTGCCGCCCTGCTCGCGGGGGCCGGGCCGGAGCACGCGGCCGCGGAGGGCTGCCGGGCGGGCGCGCGAGCGGTGGAGCAGGTGGGCGGCAGACCGCCCGTGCCGGGCTGACGACCCCAGCGGTTACTGCTCCTGCTTTCGCCCCCACGCCGAGATCATCGGTGCCGTCGTCAGATCGAGCGCACCGGACGTGACGTTCTCCAAGTGCCGGTCGATGTCCTCGTCCGTGGCGAGGCCGGCGGTGACGAGCTGGTCACGGATCTGGCGGATCGTGACGGACTCCAGGGCCGCGCAGGCCGGCGAGGCGAGGGGGAAGTAGGCATCGGCGTGGACTCGGGTCAGTCCGGCGTTGCGGAGCAGCCGCGGCAGGGTGCGGCCGCTGGGCAGGTCGGTCCCGTGGTCCGCGAGCAGTCGGCGGAAGCCCTGCCGCAGCCGGTTGGCGAGCTGCTGCTCGGGGCCGTAGTCGTCGGGGCAGAGAAGGGGCTGCAGCGCGGGGTCGGCGTCCTCGACGAGGAGGCGCCCGCCGGGACGCAGGGCCTTGGCCATGGACCGCAACGCTTCTTCCCGGTCGGTCACGTGGACGAGGGCGAGGCGGGCGTGCACCAGGTCGAAGCCCTCCCCCGGCGGCTCCTGCGCGCCGAGGTCGTAGAGCCGCACCTCGACCGGCGGCCGGGCGACGGGGGCGAGCCGGGAGGTGTCGGTGTGGGTCGCGACGACGCGTCCCGTCGGGCCGACCTTCTTGGCCAGCCAGGACACCACCGAGGTTCCGGCGCCGACCTCCCAGCACCGCCAGCCGGATCCGATGCCGAGCGCTTCGAGGTGCCGGAAGGTCGTGGGGTCGAAGAGGGCGGCGAAGGCACTGAAGTGCTCGGCCGCCTCGGTCTGCCGGTTGGCCAGGAGGTACCCGTCGGTTCGTGTCATACGACGATCATCCCATTTGTCTGACTTGCCCTCACTCGTCGACGCTCCGGCACGGAGCACCGCGTTGGATGCTTTGGTGGCGGAGAACCATCGAGGCTTCCGTACGAGACCCCTCGGCCGGACTTGCTCCAAACGCTGCTTCCGTACGAGAACCACCCGGTCCGGACATGCGTCCGTACGGCGAGCCGCGGGGTCGGCCTGTCCTTCGTCCACAGGCGGGAACCAAGCGGAACGAGCCTTGTCCACAGGCTTACCCGCAGCTCACGCGGGCCTGGCAGACTGGCGAGCCAAGGCGCAGGAACGGCGCGGGAAGCTCCATGCAAGGAGAGCCGGATGTCCATGGCAGGGAATCTGCGGAGGGTCACGAGCCTCGGCGGGGTCGGTGGCCTTCGCAAGGTGGCTCGGCTGGCCGGGCGACGTCCGCGCGTCGACCTGAGTCACCCGGCCCGGTCCCCGCTGGGCTCCTCGGTGGTGAACTGCGTGACGTACCGGGACGGTGTCCGCACCTCCGCCCGGGGCGATCTGGTGGACACCGTGGAGCGGGTGCGCAAGAGCCGGGAGGGCTTCGTCTGGCTCGGTCTGCACGAGCCCACGGACCAGGAGTTCGCGGGCATCGCCGAGCTCTTCGACCTGCATCCGCTGGCCGTCGAGGACGCGATCGAGGCCCACCAGCGACCCAAGCTGGAGCGCTACGGCGAAACGCTCTTCGCGGTGTTCAAGACGGTCTGCTACGTCGAGCACGAGGAGCTGACCGCCACCAGCGAGGTGGTGAACACCGGCGAGATCATGGTGTTCGTCGGCGCGGACTTCGTGATCACGGTGCGGCACGGCATGCACGGCTCACTGGGCCCGCTGCGCGAGGAGCTGGAGTCCGATCCCGGCCAGCTCGCCAAGGGCCCGTCGGCAGTGCTGCACGCGCTCGCGGACCATGTGGTGGACGACTATCTGACGGTCACGGACTCGGTGCAGGCGGACATCGACCAGGTCGAGACGGACGTGTTCTCGGAGGCCGGTGCGCGGACCGACCCGGGGCGCATCTACCAGCTCAAGCGTGAACTGCTGGAGCTGAAGCGGGCGGTGGTGCCGCTCAGCCGGCCGCTGGAGGATCTCGCCACCCGGCCGATCCGGGCGGTCGATCCGGAGATACAGGCGTACTTCCGCGACGTCTCGGACCATCTGCTGCGGGCGAAGGAGCAGATCGCCGCCTTCGACGAACTGCTCAACTCCATCCTCCAGGCGCACCTCGCGCAGGTCACGGTCGCGCAGAACGAGGACATGCGGAAGATCACGGCGTGGGCCGCGATCGTCGCGGTGCCGACGATGGTCTGCGGGGTCTACGGCATGAACTTCGACCACATGCCGGAGCTGCACTGGCGGTACGGCTACGGCATGGTCATCGGCGTGATATCCGTCGCGTGCCTCGCCCTGTACCGGGGGTTCCGGCGCAGCGGCTGGCTCTGACACGGGCCGTGGCCCGCGAGGGCCGGAAGGCGCGTGCGGGTGCCTGGGGGACGATCCAGGCGGTCAGTACGTGACGGTCAGTGGTGCGGTCAGTGCATGGCGGTCGTGGCGTAGACGCTCTCCGCCCAGGAGGCGATCTGGTCCTTCGCGAGATGACGGGCCAGGTCGGCTTCGCTGATCATGCCGACCAGGCGCTTGTCCCGGATCACCGGCAGCCGGCGGATCTGGTGCTCCTGCATCTCGTGCAGCACCTCGCCGACATCGGCGTCCGCGTCGATCCAACGGGGCGTGCCCTTGGCCATCTCGCCCGCGGTGATCCTGGCCGGGTCGTGGCCCACGGCGACGCAGCCGACGACGATGTCGCGGTCGGTGAGGATGCCGCAGAGCCGCTCGTTCTCGTCGCTGATGGGCAGGGCTCCGACATTGAGTTCGCGCATGAGCTGGGCTGCGCGGTCGAGTGTTTCGTGAGCGGGGATCCACTGGGCGCCGCGGTGCATGATCTCTCCGGCGGTGGTCATGGAGTACCTCCCGGGGCCGGACGGCCGGCGCGGAGCGGGACGCACCGCGAGTCCCGGCGCCCTTCATTCTCGCCGCGCAGCCGGATGCCCGCACACGGAAGCCGACGGCCCACGGGTCGGCACCGAGCACGAGTCGCCACCGGACACCGGCCGCGCCTCAGCCGTTCCACGCCGGATGACGCGGGTCGTCGGCCCGCACCAGGACGTCCGCTGTCTCCACCGGATCCGTCTCGTGCTCGTAGCGCTCGAAGGCGGGAAGGGTCCAGTGCTCGGCCTCGGGGGTGCGGCGGCGCAGGGCGCCCCGGGAGAGGAGGACGTGGACGCTCAGATCGAAGGGGAACCAGTGCCGAAGGAGGAAGGGTCCATGCATCAACAGCACACCGCCGGGCGGGAGTTCGACATAAGGGCTGCGAGTGGCGCGGTCGGCGGACGGGTCCCACAGGTCGGGCAGGACGCGGCCGTCGCCGTCGGCTTCGAGCGGGCCGAACACCTCGCGCCACAGGGCGCCCGTGTCGTACCAGCCGCTGTAGTAGGCCTCGACGTCCTGGTGGCCGTACTCCAGCCGTACGGAAGCGGGGCGCAGGAAGCCCTCGGTGCCGACGACGAGCGAGGAGCGGCCGCGCACTCGCAGCGCCTGGGAGACCAGGTGGGCGAGGTCTCCGGGGCGGGCGGCCGGGGCGCCGTCGAAGGCGATGCGGGGCCAGGGACTGCTTTCGGCGGGCTTCAGATCGAGCAGGCGCTCGGCGAGCAGGTCGCCGAGCCGTTCCCAGGTGATCGCTTCGAGTCGCACACGGCCCATGATGCGTCAGGCCCGGACAGGAGGCGTCCCGCCGGCCGGCGCCTGGGCGGAGCAGCGGCCGGATCGTCTGGGTCCGTCCTGAAGTGCGCAGTTCGGGCTGCCGTCACGGGGAATGCATCAGGTATGGTCCCCCGCGCCTCGCTCCCGCCCCACACCGGACTCCTCGTCTTCCAGCCCCTCAAGCGGCGGTACTGCGCCGAGTGCCGACGGGGGCCACTGCCACTGCTGGTCCTGGAGGACGGCGCCCCACGCTGCCTGGACTGCGCCGACCTCGCACATCTGGTGTTCCTGCCGAGCGGCGACACCGCGCTGACGCGCAGAGCGAGGGAGGAGAGCGCCCTGTCGGCGGTGGTCGTGCGGTTCAACCGGCGCAAGAGCCGGTACGAGCGGCAGGGTGTTCTGGTCGAGGAGGCGGCGCTGGCGCGGGCCGAGCAGCGGTGCCTCGCGGACGTCGAGGCGAGACGGCGACGCCGGGTGCGGGACGCGCGGCGGCGGGCGGCCCAGGACGCCCTGTTCGCCCAGGCGTTCGCGGCGGAGATACTCCGGCTCTTTCCGGGGTGCCCGGCCGATCGGGCACGGGCCATCGCCCTGCACGCCTCGGAGCGGGGCAGCGGCCGGGTGGGCCGCAGCGCGGCGGGACGTGCGCTCACCGAGGGTGCGGTGACCTCGGCGGTCGTGGCGTCCGTACGGCACGTCGACACGCCGTACGACCGGCTGCTGATGAGCGGCGTGCCGCGACACGAGGCGCGGCGGCGGATCGCGGCGACGGTGGCGGCGGTGCTGGGGGGATGGACCGGGGCGGGACTCGGTTCGACGGGGTGATGTGAAGCTCCGGCGCGGCGCGCAGAGCCGCCGCGCGTCCGTCCCGGCCGTTTCGCGAGCCGAGTGGGCCGTGGGGCGAGGGCGGACCGGTGAACCGTGGACGTGTGCTTATGGCCCCGCGCCGCTCGGCCATGGTCACGGTGCTCGTACGGGATTTCACTTGTGGTGAGAAAGGGTGGCCGGGCAGGCTCCGGCTCGACGGGCGGGAGAGGGACATGATCGACGGACCGTACTTCGTGCTGACGGTGCTGGGGGTGCTCGGGACCGGCCTGGTGGCAGGGGTGTTCTGCGGGTTCTCGACCTTCGTGATGCGGGGCCTCGGCATGCTGCCGCCCGCGCAGGGGGTCGCCGCGATGAACGCGATCAACGTGGCCGCGGTGACTCCGCCCTTCATGATCGTGTTTCTCGGGTCGGCCGTGCTGTGCGCGGTGATCGCCGTGGTGACGTTCGTGCTGTGGCCGGACGAGGGAACGGTGGAGCTGCTGGTGGGCAGCGCCCTGTACCTGTTCGGGTCGTTCGGGCTGACCATGGTCGCGAACGTGCCGCGCAACGACGCGCTGGCCGGGCTGGAGCCGGACACACCGGAGGCGGCGGCGTACTGGCCGGTGTATCTGCGGGAGTGGACGCTGTGGAACCACGTCCGTACCGCCGCCTCGGCCGGGGCGGCGCTGGCGTACGTGCTGGCGCTCACCTGACGTCGGCGGCTCACCGAATCCGGCACCACCCGGCGACAGGCACCGGCCGGGAGGCGGACGTATCGTGGCGAAAGGAGTCCCGCAGAACACAACGCACGACGCACGACGCACGACGCACGACGCACGAGGAGAGTGCGGCCCGACTGCGGCCGGACGACATACGGCCCGTCACACGCGCACGCAAGGAAGACGGCCATGGCCGATCCCAAGGGTTTCATGACCACGCCCCGTAAGGACTGGCCGCGCAGGCCGGTCGAGGAACGGGCGCGGGACTGGGACGAGGTCTACGTCCCCGGGGCACTGCTGCCGATCATCAGCGAGCAGGCCGACCGTTGCATGGACTGCGGCATCCCCTTCTGCCACGACGCCTGCCCGCTGGGCAATCTGATTCCCGAGTGGAACGACCTGGTCTCCCGGGAGGACTGGCGGGCGGCCTCCGACCGGCTGCACGCGACGAACAACTTCCCGGAGTTCACCGGGCGGTTGTGCCCGGCTCCGTGCGAGGCGGGGTGTGTGCTGGCGATCAACCAGCCGGCCGTCACGATCAAGAACGTCGAGTGTGCCATCGCGGACCGGGCATGGGAGGAGGGCTTCGCACCACCGAGGCCGCCGGAGCGGCTGT
The DNA here is from genome assembly GCF_007655005.1 of Streptomyces tibetensis. Classification (GTDB taxonomy): domain Bacteria; phylum Actinomycetota; class Actinomycetes; order Streptomycetales; family Streptomycetaceae; genus Streptomyces; species Streptomyces tibetensis. The sequence goes on along the minus strand of NZ_SZVW01000005.1, from coordinate 220,355 downwards.
CCGGCAAGACCGTCGCGGTGATCGGCTCGGGCCCGACCGGGCTGGCCGCGGCCCAGCAGCTGACGCGGGCCGGGCACACGGTCGCCGTGTACGAGAGGGACGACCGGCTCGGCGGACTGATGCGGTACGGCATCCCGGCGTTCAAGATGGAGAAGCACCATCTGGAGCGGCGGCTGGAGCAGATGCGGGACGAGGGGACGAAGTTCCGGACGTCGACGGCGGTCGGGCGGGACATCGGGGCGGAGGAGTTGCGCACCCGCTACGACGCCGTCGTGCTCGCCACCGGGGCGACCGCCTGGCGTGAACTCCAGGTGCCCGGGCGGGAGCTGACGGGGATCCACCAGGCGATGGAGTACCTGCCGCTGGCCAACCGGGTGCGCGAGGGTGATCTGGAGACGTCTCCGCTGTCGGCCGCGGGGAAGCACGTGGTCATCGTCGGTGGCGGCGACACCGGGGCGGACTGCCTGGGCACGGCGGTCCGGGAGGGCGCCGCGTCCGTGACCCAGCTGGACATCTACGCGCTGCCGGACGCGGAGCGCGACGAGGACACCGAGCCCTGGCCGACGTACCCGATGCGGGTCTACCGGCTGTCCGCCGCTCATGAAGAGGCCCGTGACCTGCGGACCGCCCCGGTCGCGAACGCGGACGCGCGGCTGTTCGCGGCGTCCACGCTGCGCTTCGACGGCGACGCGCAAGGGCATGTGCGGTCGCTGCACCTGGTCGAGGTGGACGCGCGGCGCCGCCCGGTGGACGGCACCGGGCGGACGCTCCCCGCCGACCTCGTACTGCTCGCCCTCGGCTTCTCCGGGCCCGACCGGGGGGACGGGCTCGTCGACCAGCTGGGGCTGGAGATGGAGCCCCGCGGGACGATCGCGCGGGACTCCGGATTCGCCACGAACGTGCCCGGGGTGTTCGCCGCGGGCGACGCGGCGCGGGGCCAGTCGCTCATCGTGTGGGCGATCGCCGAGGGGCGGGCGGTGGCGGCGGCCGTCGACCGTCATCTGACGGGCAGTTCGAGGCTGCCGGCGCCGATCGGACCGTACGACCGGCCCATGGTGGTGTAGTCCGCCGCCACCCGCCGGACGACCACCGCGCACCCGACGCACGATCACCGCCCACCCGACACACGATCACCGCTCACCCGACACACGATCACCGCCCACCGGGCGGACGATCACCGATCACCGATCACCGATCACCGATCACCCAGCGGACGATCACCGCTCGTCCGTCCCCGCGACCTTCCCCGTCGACAGCGCCACCCGGTTCCACGTGTTGATCGTGCAGATCAGGGCGATGACCTGGGCCAGTTCGCGCTCGTCGAACCGCGCGGCCGCCTGCGCGTAGACGTCGTCCGGCACGCCGGCGTCGGCGACGAGTGTCAGCGAGTCCGTGAGGGCGAGGGCCGCCTGCTCCCGCTCGGAGAAGAAATGACGGGCCTCGCGCCACACGGCGACCATGTGGAGCCGGTCCTCGCTCTCCCCGGCCTTGCGGGCGTCGTTGGTGTGCATATGGAGGCAGTACGCGCAGTGGTTGAGGTGCGAGGAACGGATCTGGATCAGCTCGACCAAGGCCGGGTCGAGGCCCTGGCGGGCGGCGGCGTCGAAGGCGATGAGGGCCCGGAAGGCCTTCGGTGCGGACGCGCCGAAGTCCAGCCGGTTCGCCGTCGCGTGGGTGCTCTCCGTGCTCGTGTTCGTCGTCATGTCCTTCAACCTACGAGCCGGAAAGACCCGCTGTAGGGTGCATTTCCATGGTGGATTCGTGGGTCAATACGGCGGAGCGGATCGGGTCCGACCTGCATCTGGAGCTGACCGGGCCGGGCGGCCGCCGCGCGGCGCTGATCCGGGCCCTGCGCGAGGCCGTCCGCAGCGGGCGGCTCGCTCCGGGCACGCGGCTGCCGCCGTACCGCTCGCTCGCGGCGGACCTCGGTGTCGCCCGCAACACGGTGGCGGACGCGTACGCGGAACTCGTCGCGGAGGGCTGGCTCACCGCGCGGCAGGGCTCGGGCACCCGGGTCGCCGAGCGCGCCGAGCCGCTGCGCCCCGCCGCTCGCGTGCCCAGGAAGGCGCCTGCCCGCGCGCGTGGTCCCCGGCACGACCTGACGCAGGGCACGCCGGACGCCTCGGCCTTCCCGCGCACCGCCTGGCTGACCTCCTACCGGCGGGCTCTGCAGCAGGCGCCCCGCGAGGTGTTCGGGCCGGGCGACCCCGCGGGGCGGCCGGAACTGCGGGAGGCGCTCACGGAGTACCTGGCGCGCGCACGGGGGGTGCGGACCGCGCCGGGCCGGATCGTGGTCTGCTCCGGTTTCGCGCACGCGCTGCGGCTGCTGTTCGGCGGCGGCGTCCTGCGCGGGCCCTTGGCGGTGGAGGCGTACGGGCTCGGGTTCCACCGGGAGATCCTGACCGCGGCCGGGGTGCGGACCGTGCCGCTCCCCCTCGACGAGAACGGCGCACAGGTCGACCGGTTGGAGCGCGAGCGGGCCGTACTGCTCACGCCGGCACACCAGTTCCCGACCGGTGGCCCGCTGCACCCCGCGCGCCGGGCCGCCGTGATCGACTGGGCACGCGCGCGTGGCGGGGTGGTCCTGGAGGACGACTACGACGGGGAGTTCCGCTACGACCGCAAGCCGGTCGGCGCGGTCCAGGGGCTCGACCCCGAGCGGGTGATCCACATCGGTTCGGTGAGCAAGAGCCTGTCGCCGGCGGTGCGGCTGGGCTGGATGGTGCTCCCGGAGCGGTACGTCGGCGCCGTGCTGGACGCCAAGGGCGAGCGCGAGGCGTGGGTGAGCGTCCTCGACCAGCTGTGCCTGGCGGACTTCATCGCCTCGGGGGCGTACGACCGGCATGTGCGGCGGATGCGGCAGCGCTACCGCGGCCGCCGGGACCGGCTCGTCGCGGCGCTCGCCGAGCACGCGCCGCACATCGAGGCCACCGGGATCGCGGCCGGGCTGCACGCGGTGCTGCGGCTGCCGCCCGGCACCGAGGCGTCCGCGGTCAAGGCCGCCGCCTGGCAGGGTGTCGCCCTCGACGGTCTCGCGGCGTTCCGGCACCCGGAGACCGACATGCCGGTGGGCGACGGGCTCGTCGTGGGGTATGGGACCCCCTCCGAGCACGCCTACGGGCCGGCCTTGGAGGCGCTGTGCGGTGCGCTGCCGCCACCGTGATCGGCCCGGAGCGGAACCCTGGCGGACCCGGAAACGCCTACGCCTTGAGACCGATCGCCCCGTAGCCCGGGATCACCCCGTCGTCCTGCCCGGGCACGGGCTCGCCCAGCTCGGGGTGCCAGCGATGGGGCATTTCGACGCCGGGCTCGACGAGTTCGAGGCCGTCGAAGAAGCGGGTGAACTCCGCGCGGGAGCGCAGGGCCAGGGTGACGCCGGCGGCGCGCAGCTTCTCGGTGGCCGCCTTCGACTCCTCCGGGGTGAAGTCGGCGGTGGCGTGGGTCATCACCAGGTAGCTGCCGGAGGGCAGTTCGGCGAGCAGCCGGCGGACCAGGTCGTGGGCGCCGTCCTCGTCGGAGACGAAGTGCAGCAGCGCGACCAGCGACAGTGCGACGGGCCGGCTGAAGTCCAGGACCTTCCTCGCGCCCTCCAGGATGGCGTCCGGGTCGCGCGCGTCGGCCTGGAGGTACTCGGTCGCACCCTCGTCCGTGCCGCGCAGGAGCGCCGCCGCGTGGGCCAGGACGATGGGGTCGTTGTCGCAGTACACGACCCGGGCGCCGGGCGCCGTCTCCTGGGCGACCTGGTGCAGGTTGGGCTCGGTCGGGATGCCGGTGCCGATGTCCAGGAACTGCCGTACGCCGTTGCGGGCCAGCCAGCGTGTGGCGCGGTGCATGAAGGCGCGGTTGACCCGGGCCATCACCGGCACCCTGGGGTCGAGGGTGAGCATCTGCCGGCCCATCTCCTCGTCGACCGGGTAGTTGTCCTTGCCGCCGAGGTACCAGTCGTACATCCGCGCGGGATGGGGTCTGGTCGTGTCGACCTGGACGGCCGACGTGGGGTCCTGCCCGGTCATGAGGCACTCCGTAAGGCGCAATGGGCGGTCAATTCAGCACCAGCGTAGGAAAGTTGAGGACAAAAAAACGGCACGTACGCATCAGGACAGCAGGAAGTCCGCCTCGCCCGACTTCGCCCCTTCGATGAAGGCCGTCATCTCGGCGGTGGTGTAGATCAGCGCCGGTCCGTCCGGGTCGGTGGACTGCCGGAGGGCGATCCGGCCGTCGGCGAGCTTCATCGCCTCCAGGCAGTTGCCTCCGTTCCCGCCGCTCCACGGCTTGTGCCAGCCTTCGCTGCCCAAGTCGCGCGCGGGCATGCCGTTGTAGACGTGTTTGCGCGGCTTGATGCGATCCATTCACAGCTCCTTGCGGAGATCTTGGAGGATCTCCTTCGTGCGATGTGCCGTAGCGGCCTGCGCCGCCATGCGGTCCATGACCTCGAGGTGGGTCGCCACCTCGGTGCGCGCGTCCAGATAGACCGCGCCGGTCAGGTACTCGCTGTAGACCATGTCCGGCAGTTCGGGCATGGCGAATCGGAACAGCACGAACGGCCCGTACGTGCCCGGGTGCGGCCCATTGGCGAACGGGGCGATCTGCAGCGTCACGTTGGGCAGGTTCGTGGCGTCGAGCAGCTTGTCGATCTGGGCCCGCATCACCTCCGGACCCCCGGCCGGGCGCCGCAGCGCGGTCTCGTCCATCACGACCCACAGCCGCGGCGCGTCCTCGCGGGTGAGCAGGTCCTGGCGCTGCATGCGCAGGGCGACATGGCGCTCGATGTCATCGGGCCGGGTCTGACCGATGGCGCCCGACCGGAGCACCCCGCGCGCGTAGTCCTCGGTCTGCAGCAGCCCGGGGACGAAATGGGGCTCGTAACTGCGGATGACGCTGGCCGCGCCCTCCAGGCTCACGTACATCGAGAACCAGCCGGGCAGGATGTCGTGGAAACGCTGCCACCAGCCGGGCCGGTTGGCTTCCTCGGCCAGCAGGACGAAGGCCTCGGCCTCCTCGTCGGAGATGCCGTAGGCCTTGAGGAGCAGTTGCAGGTAGGGGATTTTGAGCGCGACCTCGGCCATTTCCATACGGCGGACCGTGGCGGGGGCGACGCGGAGGATGCGCGCGGCCTCCTCGCGCTTCATCCCGGCGCGTTCCCTCAGGTCCAACAGGCGTCGGCCGAGGACGACCTGACCGACCGTCGGCGCGGACCGCGGTTCACTCACGCTCCACCTCCAGGAAAGAGTTCTGACGAGCCGGTCACAAAAGAACGCTGACAGCCCGGCGGCGCCATTCGAGGACCCTTTCGAAGAACTGATTCGAACAAAGGTTTCGAACGAATCTTCGACGATCTCAACTGGCGCCGCGCGGGGTGCTGTTGCGAGCAGTGTGCCACGGCCTTTCAGACCGTCACACAGCACTCTGCAATTTTCAGAGTGACACTTGCCAAGTGTTCACGGCGGGGCGATAGTGGCAAGCGTGATTCCGTCCGCGCCCTTAGGAACAGACGCCGCCGCAGGCCCTCTCGGGCTTGACGCCGCCACGGAAGTGGTCCCCCTCGGGGCCGCTGCCGAGCGCCGGTTCCGTTTCGAGCTGGCCGCACATCCGGGTTCTCCGGCCCAGGCCAGACGCCTGACCCGAGCCCGGCTGACGGGCTGGTCGGTGTGCGAGGACACGTGCGACAGCGCGGCCCTGGTGGTTTCCGAGCTGGTCACCAACGCCATCGTGCACACGGCGAGCACCCACATAGTGTGCGAGCTGCACGACGGTGACGACCTGGTGCGGATAGCCGTGCGCGACGAGGGCTGCGCCCCTGGCCAGCCCCACGCCGCCAGCCGGACACGGCCCGAGGAGGAGCACGGGAGGGGACTGCTCCTCGTCGACGCCCTCTGTCATTCCTGGGGCGCCCATGAGAACGGCCCCGGGCTGCTGGTCTGGGCCGAGCTGCCCCGCACGGCGGACCTGCCGAACGATCCGGCCGAGCCCTGTGCCGACCTCGGCTGGGGCGCCCGCCCGAAGCGCGGCCCGTCCGACGACTCGGACGACGAAGACGGAACCCGTCAGGAGACCCGCCACACGCGCGGAGTCCCGGAGGTCCCCCCGCAGCAGCGCCGCCGAGAGCGGGGGCACGCATGAGTCCCGCGCCGGGAGGCCGCGTGCTGAACCTGGACACGCTGCTGCGCGTCCGCCGCGGGCTGCGGACACCCGGCCCGGCCCTGAGGCTGCCCGTGCCCGAGGGCATGACGGCCCCGCTGGGCTGTGACGCGGTCGCCGTGCCCGCCGCCCTCGGCCCGCTGGTCATGCCGCGGCTGCCCCGCGTGGGCTGCGTCTACGCCGACGAGACGCACTGGTGGTGGCTGGTGCCGTCCGACTCCGATCACGCCCTGGAGTGGCCCGCCCCGTCGCGGTACGTCACCGGTGCGGCCGTCCCGGACCTGCCGGAGATCCCCGACCTGATCCACCGCCCGGACGGCACCCTTCCGTACACCCCGCCGATACCCCTCTACCTGGCCCTGTGCCGCGCGACGGGGACGGCACCGTCCTGGTCCCGTCCGGTCAGCGCGTAAACGGCCCCGGCCCCGCACGACGGGCCGCCGCCCACCCCGCCTCCGCACACCCGGCCCCGCACGACCGGCTGCCCCCCCACTCCCCTGCGCACGCCCGGCCCCGCACGACAGGCCTCGGCACCGTCGGCGCGCGCCCCCTTCGGGCTTCGGGCCGATCCCCTCAACCGCCGATCCCCTCAACCCCAGCGCAGGCCCCCGTCCCCCCACCACCCCACACCCCCGCGCCGCCCCGCACCTCCCCCGGCCAGGTCGTGCGCCCGCGCGCATCCGGCGCCCCGGGCTACGCCCTGCCCTGGGTGGCGTCCGCCCCGCGATAGTGGCCGTTCGTTCAGGAACGGGCCCGAGCGGGGGAGGTCGGTCGACCGTGAGGAAGAAGCGGACGGCGCCGGAGGTGTCCGAGTCGGAGCGGCTGCTCTTCGGCGGGCCACTGCGCTACGACATGGGCTGGAACAGTCACGCGGACGCGTTCCTGGAGCTGAACTTCCGCGCCATGATCACCCGGCTGCCGTCCCTGCTCGCGGCCAGCTTCCGGCTCGCCCGGCAGGCCGACCGGGGCGCCGCGCGGATCGTGCTGGCCGCCGAGGCGGGCCGGGGCCTGGCGCAGGCGGTGAGCCTGCTCGCGGTGAACAGCGTGCTGGCCCGGCTGATGGGCGGCGGCCCGATCGACGACCGGCTGCGCGGAGCGGTCCCCGCCCTGGTCACGGTGGCCGTCGTGATGTTCCTAGCAGCCCTGCTGCGGGCCGCGAGCACCTACGCCACCGGCCGGCTGGAGCCCAAGGTGGAGCGGGTGGCGACCGAGCAGTACCTGGAGCGGGCCGCGGCCGTGGAACTGGCCGCGATCGAGGACCACGCCTTCCACAAGCTGCTGGACACCGCACAGTACGGCGCCGCCTCCGCGCGCCGGATGATCTCCTACGGGACGCGCGTGATCAACGCGATGATCTCGCTGGTCGCGGCGGCGGGCGTGCTGACCGTGCTGCACCCCGCCCTGCTGCCGCTGCTGGTCACGATGACCCTCCCGAGCGCCTGGAGCGCGCTGACCGTCGCCCGGCGCCGCTACGAGTCCTTCCACGCCTGGGTGCAGCACGCCCGCGCGGGCCGGCTGCTCGGCAGCCTGCTGATCGAGCCCGAGGCGGCCCCCGAGATCCGGGTGCACGGGGTGGGCTCCTTCCTGCTGCGGCACTTCCGCGCGATGTCGGAGACGGCCGAGGCCGAGCAGGCCCGCCTGGCGAGGCTCGCCGCGCGCACCGGCCTGATCGCGGCGGCGTGGACGGGCCTGGCGACGGTGGCGACGTACGCGACGCTGGGCGGGCTGTTGCTGGCGGGCGCGATGGCCCTGTCGGTGGCGGGTACGGCCGTGATCGCGATCCGGACCGGCTCGCAGAGCCTGGACACGCTGGTGGTGGAGGTCAACGCGCTGCACGAGGAGGCGCTGTTCGTCGGCGATCTGCACCGGCTGTACACCGAGGCGGACCAGTGGGCGATCCCGGCGGGCGGCACGCGGCTGCCGGAGGATCCGCGCGAGATCCGCTTCGAGAACGTCACCTTCCGCTACCCGGGCGAGTCCGCCCGCCCCGCCCTGGACGACGTGACGCTCACCCTGCCGCTGGGCCGGATCGTGGCCCTGGTCGGCGAGAACGGCTCCGGCAAGACCACCCTGGTCAAGCTGCTCGCCGGGCTCTACACGCCGGAGCGGGGGCGGATCCTGTGGGACGGCGTGGACGCGGCGACCGCGGACCGGCACCTGCTGGCCGAACGGATCGCGATGGTGGCGCAGGACTTCAAACGGTGGCCGTTCACGGCCCGGGTGAACGTCGCACTGGGACGTACGTCGGTGCCCGTGTGCGAGGACCGGCTGGCCGCGTCGATCGCCGAGGCCGGGGCGGAGACAGTGGTCGCGGACCTGCCGCGCGGGCTGGACACGCTGCTCGCCCGTAACTTCAGCGGCGGGCACGAGCTGTCGGGCGGCCAGTGGCAGCGGCTCGGCATCGCCCGGGCGGCCTACCGCAGGGGCCGCATCCTGATCGTGGACGAGCCGACAGCGGCCCTGGACGCCCGGGCCGAGCTGGAGGTCTTCGAGCGGATCCGCGCCCTGGCCGACAGCGGCCAGACGGTCGTACTGATCACGCACCGGCTGGCGTCCGTGCGGCACGCGGATCTGGTGCACGTCCTGGACCGGGGACGGCTCGTGGAGTCGGGAACGCCGGAGGAGTTGCTGGCGACCGGCGGGCTCTACGCCGAGCTGTACGCGCTCCAGGCGGAGCAGTTCGCCTCGTCACCCGCGCCGGCCAGGAAGGTGCCGGCCCCGAAGGCGGGCTGACGGCACCCGTCAGGCCGTGACGTCGGCCGCGTCCCCGCTGCGCACGATCACCAGGAACATGTCCGTGGCGAGGTCCATGACGACCTCGGCAGGCAGGCCCTCGCTGCGCCGCGCCTGCGCGAATTCCTCCGCAGGCCAGGAGCCACGCGGCCCACCGGCGGGAAAGCGCTCGAGCACCGTTCGCCCGTTCACCCTGCACCTCCATGTAGCGCTGTACTCGTAGAGTTAAACGCCAACCATGGAGTGAACGGCTCGCGAAGTGACGGTTCTGAGACGTACTTGACACGCGTTCACCGCCAAGTGTGACCAACCTCTCAGCCTCTTGGCGCATGTGTTCACTTTCCGTATCAGTCGCCGTACTCGTCGTGATACCGGACGCCCTCACTTCCCGCTGGCGCCCCAAAGGCCGACGCGCGCCCCTTCGGTTCCTCCCACTCCTCCTGCCGGCCCAGGGCGGTGAGGTCCAGCAGGCTGGTGGTGGAGCCGAGGCCGTCGAGGCCGCGCTCGTACGTCGCGTACGTGTGGAAGACCCGGTCGCGGTCCCGCAGGAAGCAGCTGAGGCCGGGCCGCTCGACGAGCTCGCCCTCGCGTTCGAGGGTCACCTCGAAGTCGCGGTTGAAGTCGCTGCCGTACGACGAGTACCAGGGCAGCGGCCAGCCCATCCGCGCCTTGAACGGCAGGATCCTCGGGTAGGGCGCGCGGGACACGGCCGCGAACGAGGTGTCACGCGCATGGAGATGAGCGAGATGCCCGATTTGATCCAGGAATCCGGAGCAGCTGCGGCAGCCCGCGTCCCACTCGGGCGCGAACATGAAGTGGTAGACGACGAGCTGGCGCCGGCCCTCGAACAGGTCGAACAGGGTGGCCTTCCCGTCCCCGCCCTCGAACACGTACTCCTCGTCGACCTCCACCATGGGCAGTCCGCGCCGCTCGGCGTTGAGCGCGTCCCGCGCGCGGGTGGCGGCCTTCTCCTTGAGCAGCAGTTCCGCGCGCGCCGCACGCCACTGGCCTCGCGAGACGATTTCCGGAAGCGACATGGGCCCTCCTGTGACATCGGTCCGTCCGGGAGGGTGACCGGCGGGAGGGGCGGAACTCATCGCTGCCCGGGAGGATTTCCCGGGCAGTTTCGCGGGGGCGTCAGGGGTCGTAGCGCTGAACGCACCGGCCGTGGCTGCGGTCGACGAGCGCGGGCAGGCGCTCCTGCAGTTCCCGCACCATCTCCGGCACGTCGATCGTCAGGAAGCTCCGGTCCCGCATGAGGATCCGTCCGTCGACGGAAGGTCCGTGACCTCCGCGGTGGTCGTGACCGCCTCGACGACGCCGTTCCGTACGACGATCGCGGCGTCCTCGGCGAACCCGATCCGCTCTTGATCGTCGTGCACGAGGACGGCACATGCGCTGATGATGAGCTCGGCGGGACCGTCCGCGGCAGAAGGCGTCACCACGCCAACGTACGACGACGTCGTAGGGCGGCATGAGCCGAACCGCACATCCCGTCACGGCTCTGTCGCGGGGCGGGCCGGGCGCGCACCCTGGCCTCACCACCCCGACTGTCGGCTTCTGAAAGGAGCCCGGCATGCTCCTCGGCACCTGGAACCTGGAGAATCTCTACCGGCCCGGCAGCCCGTACGGCCCGCAGGACGAGGCCGGGTACGAGGCGAAGCTCGCCGCACTCGCCGCCGTGATCACGGAGCTCGATCCGGCCCTGCTCGGCGTGCAGGAGGTCGGAGACCCGGAGGCCCTGAAGGATCTGGCCGGGATGCTCGACGACGAATGGCATGTCGCCCTGTCCGAGCACGCGGACAGCCGGGGCATACGGGTCGGGTTCCTCAGCCGTGTCGCGATGACGGTGGTGGCCGACACGCGGGCGTTCCCGGCGGAGCTGCGTCCCGTCCAGGCGGACGATTCGGGGCTGACCGCGGGGGAGACGGGGCGGGGCGTCCTGGCCGTCGAGGTCGAGGGCGGGGACGGGCCGCTGCGGGTGGCCGTATGCCATCTGAAATCCAAGCTGCTGTCGTACCCGAACGGCCGTTTCCAGCCTCGCGACGAGGGCGAACGTGCCCGCTACGGCGCCTATGCCCTGTACCGGCGGGCCGCCGAGGCGACGGCCCTGCGCGCCCTCGCCGACCAGCTGCTGGCCGGGGACGGGCAGGAGCGGGACGTGGCGGTACTGGGCGACCTGAACGACGAGGTGCAGGCGGCGACCACACAGATCCTGCTGGGCCCGCCCGGCTCGGAGCTCGGCACGGCGGGCTACGACCGGCCCGACCGGGGCGATGCGACGCGGCTGTGGGACGTGGCCCCGCTCATCCCGCCCGGGCAGCGCTGGTCCCGGGTGAACTCCGGGCGGCGCGAGCTGATCGACCACGTCCTGCTGAGCCACCGCCTGGTGCGCCGGGCGACGGCGGCGGGCACGGGTCTGCCGGGCGAGGGCCCGCCCGGCCTGCCGTCGGTCGGCCCGGACCCGGTGGAGCGGCGGGGCGAGCCCGGATCGGACCACGCTCCGGTGTGGGTGCGGATCGGCGGCTGAGCACCGTGACCGCACCGGGCGTCCTAGCCGGCGAGGGGTGTCCGGGGCGGCCGCAGGCCCACCCGCTCGCCTCGTGCGGCGAGTTCGGTGAGGACGGCCGTGAGGCGCTCCTGGTGGCGGGGCCCGATCCGGCCTGTGTCGTCGAGGTGCACCGCGCAGGCGGTCGTGGTGTCGACGAGGCGTTCGAGGAGGTCGGCGACCTCGTCCGCGCCTTCGGTGTGCCGGGCGAGGGCGGGCAGTTCGTGGGCGGCGCGGGAGATGGCCGAACGGGCCTCGGCCAGGGTGCGGTAGGCCTCGCGGCGCAGGGTCCAGCGGGTGGTGCGATGGTCGGAGGGCGTGCCCGAGTTACCGATACGAGGGGCGTCGGCCTCGTCGAGCACGTGCGTGAGGTAGGCGTACGCGGCCTCGTTCGCCGCCACGAGCCGGGCGCGCACTCCCCCGCCGCGCTGGCCGGGCATCGGCAGGTGCCCGACGATCAGCACGATCGCGCAGGCCAGCAGCGTCTCGCCGATCCGGCCGGCGGAGGCCTGGGGCTCGCCGCCGACCATGACGAGCGCGAGGACCAGGACGGTGACGACGGCGGTCTGGGCGGCGAAGTGGCGGGTGGCCACGGGTATCAGCGCTCCGCTGAGGGCGACGAGCGCGATGAGCCCTTCGGGGTGGGGCAGGACGGCGGCGAGCCCGGCGAAGAGCAACGCCCCGAGGACGGTCCCGGCGGCCCGGTTCAGCACGCGCGAGGCCAGCGGCCCGAGGTCGGGCTTGACCAGGAAGACGACCGTGGCGGGCAGCCAGTACCAGTGCTCGTGCTGCCCGTACCACTGGCCTCGGTGCAGCGCCTGGGCGACCGCGGAGCCGGCGCCGAAGCAGAGGGCGACGCGCAGCCCGTACTCGCGTCCGGCGCTGCCGAAGACGGCGCGCAGCCGGTCCCGGGCGCTGCGGGACCGGGTGTGCAGATCGCCGCCCCGGCCCTGGTCGAACGCCTCGGCGGCGTGCAGGAGGGCGTCGTCGAGGGCGCGCAGGGCGGGCGCCGACCGGGAGGGTGCGGGCAGCGGCCCGGTGTGGGTGTTGCCGCGCACGGCGGCGGCGAGCCGCCGGGGGCCTTCGCAGGCCCGTTCGGCGACGGGCTCCTCGGCCCAGGCGAGGGCGGTGGCGGCCTCCGCGAGGGGCAGGGCAGCGGCGTACTGCGCGTGCAGCCGCCGCTCGGCGGATGAGGAGGCGTACCTCCGCAGCCGGGGCCCGGCCAGGGCGTCCTGTGCGTGGTCGAGGGCGGCGGTGAGCGCGGCCCGGCGACGGAGGGCGTCCGGTCCGCCGACGGCGTCGAGCAGATCGGCGACGGCCTCGTACACACCCGCCACGGCCTGCCGCTCCCCGTCGAACCGGAAGTCACCCGAGAGGGAGCCGGGCGTGGGCAGGACGAGCCGCAGCACGAGCAGCCACCCCGCGCCGACGAGGAAGGCCAGCGCCCGCTCCCATCCGGGCTCCGGCAGGGGCATCCCGGCACCGATCGCCGCGCCGACCAGCACCTGCGTTCCGGCGGCGGACGCGACGGGCCCGACGGCACTCATCCCCCCGGCTACGAGCCCGACGACGGTGAGCACCACGGTGAGGACGACCGCCCCGGTCCCCTGCCCGGTGTACGTCCCGATGACGAGGCCCGTCGCACCGCCCAGGGCGGGCGCTCCGATCCGCTTGACCGACAGGCGCCGGCTCCCGGGCCGGTCGTTGATCCCGGCGAGCATGGCGGCGACGGCTGCGACGACTCCGAGGGAGGTGAGACCGGTCTGCACGGCCACGAGCAGGACGGGCCCGGCGGACAGGGCCCCCCGCGTCACCGCGTTCCAGGGCACCGGTCCCCGCTGGGCACGCAGGGCGTGCGCGAGCCAGGGCGGAAGCTTCGGGGCGATGCGGCGGGACACGGAGCTCCTGTCGTCTCGGCGAGGGCAGGGGTGAGCCTTCGGGCGACGGCGGCCGGGGCGGGGTGTGGCTGTCCACGGTAGGCGGGGTTCCTGGAGGACAGGTTTCCGGAACGTGTCGGACGGCTCGGAACCGGAGTTCTTTATGTACGCAATCAAGAGACGGGCCGCGGCAACCTTTCAGGGCCCGGTGACCACTGGTGAGTCGTGAGCGCGCGTTCTCCCGAACCACGCAAGGACCCGAAGGACTCATCCGTGGCATCACCGTCCCACCGCCGTCCCGTCCGCAAGCGGCGCACGGCCCTCGTCCTCGCCGTCGCCGCGGTAGCCGTGGGCCTCCTCGTCTCCCTCGTGATCACCCTGCGCCCCGGCGGCGAACCGGACACGGTGCGCACCGCGTCCCAGGCCACCGCCGGCGCCCGGCCCGCCTCCCCGCCGACGCCCCACAAGGCCACACCTGCTGCGAAGCCCTCCAAGGCACGCAAGGCCTCCAAGGCCCCCAAGGCCCCCAAGGCTCCGAAGCCCGCCGCGACCACCCCCTCGGCGCAGCCCTCGGCCACCACGCCACGGACCTCCGCACCGGGCCCGGCGTCCGGCGCGGCACCCCTGGCGGGGAGGATCAAGCCCGGCACCACCTACAACGGCGTAGCCACCCACTACGACGCCAAGGACGGCGACGGGGCCTGCCTCTACGGCCCGAGCCCCGACCTCATGGTCGCGGCGATGAACCACACCGACTACGAGACGTCAAAGGCGTGCGGGGCGTACATCCTGGTCCGCGCGGCGAACGGCGCCTCCGTCACCGTCCGGATCACCAACGAGTGCCCCCTGCCCTGCGCTCCCGGGCAGATCGACCTGAGCAAGGAGGCGTTCGCGAAGCTCGCCGGACTCTCCGCGGGCCGGATAGCGATCACCTGGAGCCTGCAGAGCCCCGCCACCTCCCAGACGCTCTCGATCCGCTACAAGACCGGCTCCAGCCCCCACTGGTGCGGCATCCAGGCACTGGGTCACCGCAATCCGCTGGCCCGGCTGGAGGTCAGGACCGGCAGCGGCTGGACCCGGCTCACCCGAACCGAGTACAACTACTTCCTCTCCCCGAGCGGCACCGGCTGCGGCGGTCCCCTCAGGCTCACCGACATCTACGGCGAACAGCTCACCGTCGACGGCATCGCGATCCGCCCGGACACCGTCCAGCCGACCCGCGTCCAGTTCACCCGGCGGTGACGGCTTCCACGGCCCGGGCGAGGAGGGTCTCGGTGTCGGTGACGGCCCGGGTGAGTGCGGCCGGATCGTCCGTCAGGTCGCCGATGACCGCGTCCACCTGGCGCAACCCCGCCCGCGCGAGCAGGCCCTTCTCGTTGGTGACCCACTCCCCGCGCGCGGCGAGCACCGCGTGCGCGGTCTGGGTCGCGGCGAGCGCGATCCCGCCCGCGACCTGGGTGACGGCGCCCTTCGGGGCGTGACCGGCCTTGGCGTAGGCGAGGGTGGCCGCGGCCGTGCCGTGCCAGTGCGCGGGGGCGCTCTCGCGCAGGGCCCGCGGATAGGCGCCCGGGTGGGGCAGCTCGCCCCGCAGCACCCGGTTGACCGCGAGTTCGGCGACGAGCAGGTACGTCGGGATGCCCGCCAGGTGGAACATGAGGGGCTCGACACGGAAGCGGCCCGCCTCCGCTTCCGCCGCCTCGTGTTCGACCACGTCCAGATCGCGGTAGTGGACGTCCACGGAACGGCCCTCGATCGTCAGCCAGGCGCCCGAGTTGAAGACGCCGCCGCCCCAGGCACCGAGCTCGCAGACCTCGCCCTCCCAGCCGACCGCGCGGAGATCGGCCGGGTCGAAGGCGCCGCGGTAGTAGACCGCGAGGTCCCAGTCGCTGTCGGGCCGTTCGGTGCCCTGGGCCCGGGAGCCGCCGAGGGTGACGGCCTCGACGGCGGGCAGGGCGGCCAGGCGGTCGGCGGTAGCGGCGAGGAAGGTGTGGTCCGGGAGGACGGGCACGGCGACTCCTGGGCAGACGGGCCCTGGGCGCGCGGGCCCCGGGCAGTCGGGACTTGGGCGGGCGGGCCCCGGGCAGTCGGGACTTGGGCGGGACTCGGGCAGGGGGACTCGGGCAGCCACAGCCGGGACGTGGGCAGGCGGGGCCTCGGCAGCATAGGGGGCGACAGGGTCGCCGGGTACCGAAATACGGGTGCGTGCACGTGCCGAGGCCCGCATGATCGGTGGTCGTCGTGCCGCCGCCCGCAGATCGGAGCCCTCACGTGATCCGCCGCGTCACCGTCCCGAGCCTCTTCCCGCCGCCCGCCTACTCCCACGCGTCCGTCGTGGAGGCCGGCACGCGGCTGGCGTTCCTCGCCGGGTCCGTACCGCTGAGCCCGGACGGCACGCTCGTGGGACCCGGCGACCCCGTACGTCAGGCGGAACAGGTCATCGACAACCTGCGCGAGCAACTGGCGGCGGTCGGCAGCGACCTGGGACACGTCGTGGCGACCGACGTGTACGTGGTGAGCGGCGAGCCGGCCGTGCTGTCCGCCGTCTGGAGCGTGGTCGAGGCGTCCGGTCTCAGCGCGGGTCCGCACTCGTCGACGCTGATCGGCGTGGCGTGTCTCGGGTACACCGGCCAGTTGGTGGAGATCACGGCGACAGCCGTCGTTCCCGAGTAGGCGACGGCCTCCCCCACAGCCTCCGTTTCGGCAGCGGCCGGGCGTAGCTCCCGACCCGGCTCGTCGTCAGGCCCAGCGCCACCAGCGACTCCGCCAGTCTGACCGCCGCGGCAACGCCGTCGACGACCGGCAGGCCCAGCTTCTGACCGACGACCCGCTGCAGCCCGGTCATGCCGGCGCAGCCGAGGACGAGCACCTCCGCCCCGGCCGCGCAGGCCCGTTCGGCTGCGGCCAGGAACGCCGTCTCGGTCCGCTTCTCGTCACCGAGGTCGAGCACGTTCAGGCCCGTGCCGACGATCGCCGCGCAGTTGCGCCCCACGCCGGCCGTCTCCAGGCTGTCCTCGATCTGGCCGCACGAGCGCTCCAGGGTGGTCACGACGCCGTAGCGGCGGCCCAGGAGGCACGCGAGATGCGCCGCGGCCTCGGTGATGTCGACGACCGGTACGTCGACCAGTTCCCGTACGCCCTCCCTCCCGTGCTCCCCGAATCCGGCCATGACCACGGCGTCGTACTGCGGTCCGTCGTAGGTGCGCAGCGTGTCCAGGACGGCGGCGGCGGACAGGTAGCTGTCGAGCCAGCCCTCCGCGGACGCCGGTCCCCAGGCCGGGGTCAGTCCGGTCACGGTGGTGCCCGGACCTGCCGCGGCCCGGGCACCTCGTACGATCTCCTCGGTCATCTCCTGCGTGGTGTTGCAGTTGGTGACGACGATCCGCACGTCTCTCAGACCTCCGCGGTGGCGCGCTCGGGACGGCACAGGACCGCGTACAGCCCGGCGGCGAGTGCCGTGCCGATGAACCAGGAGTACGGGGCGACGTCGCTGAAGGTCTTCACCAGCGCGAGCACCGCCGCGACACCGGCCGCGGGCAGGAACGCCCACAGGGCCTTGGGGTTGAAGCCCTTGCGGTAGTGGTAGCGGGCACCCGGAGACGCGTCGAAGAGCTCGTCGACGTTCACGCGGCCGCGCTTGACCCAGTAGTAGTCGACCATGATCACGCCGAACAGCGGCCCGAGGAAGGCGCCGAGGCCGCCGAGGAAGTAGTTCACGACGGTCGGGTTGGAGAAGAGGTTCCAGGGGGTGACGAGCAGCGCCGCGACGGTGCTGATCATGCCGCCGACCTTGAAGGTGATCTTCTGCGGCCACACATTGGCCAGGTCGTACGCCGGTGAGACGAAGTTGGCGACGATGTTGACGCCCATGGTGGCGATGGCGAAGGTCAGAGCGCCCACCACCAGCACCCACGTGTTGCCGATCTCGGCGACGAGGTAGGCGGGGTCGGTGATCTCCTTGCCGAAGACCTCGAACGCGCCGGCGGTGACGATGACCGACACGATCACGAAGGCCGTGGAGTTGATGGGCAGGCCCCAGAAGTTGCCGCGCTTGACGGACTTGTAGTCGGGAGCGAAGCGGGAGAAGTCGCAGAAGTTGAGCATCAGGGTGCCGTACGTGGCGAGGACCAGGCCGATCGCGCCGAACCACTGGCGCCACTGCTCGCCGACCGACACCGGGTGCGGGGTCGAGGTGAGCGAGATCGTCCAGCCGGCCTTGGCGAGGATCCAGACGGCCAGCGCGATCATCACGAGCCAGATCGCCGGGCCGCAGAAGTCCTGGAACTTGCGCACCGACTCCATGCCCCTGCTGATGATCGCCGCCTGGACCAGCCACAGGGCGATGAAGGAGACCCAGCCGAGCGCGTCCAGGCCGAGGAAGGAGTTGTGCGTCCACGACTCCAGGCCGGGCCAGGCCGCCAGCAGCATCACGTTGACGGCGACGGAGGCGAGGTAGGTCTGGATGCCGTACCACATGATGGCGATCACGGCCCTGATCAGCGCCGGGATGTTGGCGCCCCAGATGCCGAAGGCGATGCGGCTGACCACCGGGAAGGGCACGCCGTGGCGCTGGCCGATCTTCCCCATCCAGTTCATGCCGATGTAGATGATCACGAACCCGACGAGCAGGGACGTGAAGATCTGCCAGACGTTCATGCCCAGGAAGAGCAGTCCGGCGGCGAAGGTGTAGTTGCCGAGGTTGTGGACGTCGGACATCCACATGGCGAAGAGGTCGAAGACCTTCCAGTTGCGCTTGCCGGCGGGCGCGAGGTCTTCGTTGGTGAGCCGGGGATCGGGGACGAATGCAGGGGTGCCGGTGGGTGCGGCACGATCGGCGAGGGACACGGGGCCTCCAGAGCAAGGGACGACGGAGGGCTGCGCTGCGGGGAGCTGCACGGCGAGCGTGTTTGGTATACCAAACTGCCGCCATGGTCTCGCCGTCAACAGTTCTGACGGATATCGCTCCTGTTAACGCTCCGTAAAAGACCCCTCGGGTCGGCGAAGATGGGCTGCATGACGAAGATCGAACCCCTGGGAGCGGTGCGTGAACGCGTCACGTCCGAGCTGCGGCAGCAGATCATCGCGGGCAGCCTGCTTCCCGGCGACCGCCTCGTCGAACGCGAGCTGGCGGAGCGTTTCGGCGTCTCGCGCGTGCCGGTCCGGGAGGCGATCCGGGCCCTCGTGGCCGAGGGCTTCGTCCACTTCGAGACGCCCCGCCGCACGGTAGTACGCCGTCTCACACCGACCGACGTCAAGGAACTGTTCGAACTGCGAGAAGCCCTGGAGGTCTACGCCGCCGGACTCGCCGCGTCCCGCGCGACCCCCGAGGACCTGGCCGCGGTCCAAGAGCTGATCGACCGCGCGGCCGCCGCCACCGAGGCCGGGGACGCCGAGGCGATCACCGACATCAACAGCCGGCTGCACGACCGCATCGTGGCGATGGCCGGCAACAGCCTGCTGACCGAGGCCCTGGAACCGGTCGCCGGGCGGCTGCGCTGGATGACCCGGCGCAACGAGGAGTGGCCCCAGCTCCTCGTGGAACACCGCGAGCTGTACGAGGCCATCGCCTCGGGCGACCCGGACCGGGCCCGCGCGCACGCGCTGACGCATGTGCGGACCAACTACCGCTCCACGGTCCGCCACCTGTTCGGCGAGGAGGCCGCTCCTCAGTCGCCTGGGGAAGCATCCGCTTCCTGACCGCCCCGGGTCGTCAGCTCCGCCGCCCGTCCGGCCGTCCGCAGGACGTCGCGCAGCATGGTGGGGGTGAGCCGGCCGGTGAAGGTGTTGCGCTGGCTGACGTGGAAGCAGCCGAAGAGCTCCAGGCCGTCGAGGTGGAACCGGGCGCCGTGGGAGAAGGCGGGGCGCGGCCGGGGCACGGACCAGCCGGCCTCGGCGAACGCGGGCAGTGCGGCCTGCCAGCCGAAAGCGCCCAGTACGACCACGGCCCGCAGCGTCGGGCGCAGCAGCCGCAGTTCCTGCACGAACCAGGGACGGCAGGTGTCCCGCTCCTCGGGGGTGGGTTTGTTGGCGGGCGGGGCGCAGTGCACGGGCGAGGTGACGCGCACGCCGTGCAACTCCAGGCCGTCATGGGCGTGCACGGCGGTCGGCTGGGAGGCGAGGCCCACGTCGTACAGCGCCTCGTAGAGCACGTCCCCGGAGCGGTCGCCGGTGAACATCCGGCCGGTGCGGTTGCCGCCGTGCGCGGCGGGGGCGAGTCCGACGATCAGCAGCCGGGCGTCCGCCGGCCCGAAACCGGGCACCGGCCGGCCCCAGTACGTCCAGTCCGCGAAGGCGGCCCGTTTGGTCCGGGCCACCTCCTCGCGCCAGGAGACGAGCCGCGGGCAGGCCCTGCAGTCCGCGATGCGCCGGTCGAGGAGGGGAAGGCCGCTGGCGTCCATCACTCCACGGTAGGGGCGGCGGGGGCCACTTCCCTCACCGGGGCACAACGGCAGGAGCGGCTGGGACCACCTTCCTCACCGGGGCACAACGGCAGGACGGCTGGGACCACCTTCCTCACCGGGGCACGACGGTAGGGGCGGCAGGGACCACTTCCCTCACCGGGGCACAACGCTCAGGACTTGCCGGCAGGCGAGCCCGAGGCGATGGTCGTGCCCGGCGCGGGCCGTGCGCCGGCGCGGCGCAGCCAGAGCAGGGCCCCGGACAGCAGCAGCGCTCCGGTCAGCAGCCATGGCAGCGGGCCCGGCCGCATCGCCCCGACGACGAGTCCGATCAGCGCGCCGGCCAGCTGCAGGGCGAGCGACTGGACGGACAGGGCGGTGGCCCGGCCCGCCCCGGCGACGCGGCGGTGCAGGAGGTCGTTCTGGTTCGGGGACGCGGCACCGATGCCGAGGTAGAGCAGGCAGAAGCCGACGACCGCCAGGGCCGTGGCCGCCGGGTGCGCCGAGGGCGCGGTGACGGCGAGCAGCAGCAGGCCGGTCGCCCCGGTGCCGAGACAGACCAGCACGGCCCGCTCGCCACTGCCCGCGACCCGGGCGGTGAGCGGCGCGAGGTGGCTGCCGACACCGTTGCAGGCGAACCCCACGCAGGAGAGCGCGGCGTACACCATCGCTCCGGAGCCCGGCGCTCCGGTCAGCTCGACGGTACGGCCCGGTATGAGCAGTTCGATGGTGGCGAGGGCGCTGCCGACGGCCGCGGCGGTGAGCAGGATCCGGCGCACCAGTGCGTCGCTGCCGCCCAGCCGCAGTCCGCCCAGGACGGTGACCGGGACGCCCCGCAGCACGGAACGCAGAGTGGCCGGCGGCCGCGGCGGCTCCCGCAGGACGGTCAGCACGTAGCAGACGAGGGCGACCCTGACGGCGGCGCCCAGCAGCATCGGAACAGACAGGGGAAGCACCGCACCGGACGTCGCCTCGCTCAGCCGGGCGCCGAGGTCGGGCCCCAGACCGAGGAGCCAGGGCAGGGCACCACCGAGCAGCATGCCGACCGCGAGCGCGGCGGACGTCGCGGAGCCGCCCCTGGCCAGGCCCGTGCGCAGCTCGGCGTCCGGGCCGGAGCACTCCTGGACGGTGTCGACGTACCAGGCCTCGGCGGTGCCGCTGGACAGGGCCCGGGCCGCCCCCATGAGCACCATGCCGGCGCTGAGCACCCACGCGGTGGTGCCGAGGCCGACCAGGACGCAGGCGACCACGTTGAGCACCCCGGCCACGGCCAGGACCGGCCGGCGCCCAAGGACATCGGAGAGTCCGCCCGTGGGCAGCTCCAGCGCGGCCACGGTGAGCGAGTGGGCGGCGAAGAGCCCCGCGATCGTGGCCAGGGACATGTCGCGCTCGCTCAGCAGCAGGACCATCGAAGCCAGGCCGAGGCCCGACGGCAGCCACAGGAGCGCGCAGACGGTGACGTACCGTCGGCGAGCCGTCCGCGCCTCCGGCAGCTCGGTCATGAGGCGCCCTGCCGGCCCGTGTCCCCACGGTCGGGCGGGGCGAGCGGCAGCCCGGCGGTGAGGAGCACCACGTGTTCGGCGCGCGGGTCGTCGGCGTCCCGGGCCGTCAGCTCATCCAGCTTCCGGGCCACGGTGTCCCAGAGCTCCGTGAGCGACCGGGCCGTCAGCCGGGGCATGGAGTCGCTGATCCCGGACGGCTCCACCCACTCCTGGCCGAGACGCCCGGCCGCCAGGTCCGACTCGTGCCGGGCGAGGGAACTCTCCAGGTGCTCGACCTGTTGCCGCCGCGAGAGGCTGACGAAGGCCCGGCCCGCGGCGGTGGACTCCATCGTCTCGTTGCTCCAGGACGTGAGGGTGTGCAGCGCCCGCCAGCGCCGCTCCCGCCCGTCGCGGTGCTCGGCCTCGGCGATGAACGCGTACTTCGCCAGCACCCGCAGGTGATAGCTGGTCGACGCCGACGACTCCCCCGTCTGCGCGGCCAGCTCGCTCGCCGTGGCGGGCCCCTCCTGCCGCAGCAGCCCGAGCAACCGGATGCGCAGGGGGTGGGTCAGGGCCTTTAGTGCGGCGGTGTCGCGCTCGGGATCGAGTAGGCGCCTGTGCTCGTCGCTGTCCATGGCGGGAGGTTAGGCGGCCGGGGGCACTTAGCAGAACAGTTTTTGCAAAACTTCTTTGGTGGAGTGGGTTCCTCGGCGGCCCCAGGTGCGAGGAACCATCCCGCGGGGGCGATTCGGAGAAGCTCTCGAAGGGCTCACGGAGGCACTCGGAGGGCTCCGCGGAGGGCTCCCAGAGAGCTAAGGTCGAGGGCATGGCTTCTCAGGGTGCGCAGCACGACAGGACGGACGGGACGGAAGACACGGCGCCCGGATCCCCCACGCCCGTCGGCACCTCCGAGGGGAGCGATGCCCGGCCTCTGGATCCGAAGGTCGCCGCGGCGATCACCGCTGCCGAGGCCGCGGGCCCACAGGCGAGTACCACCGTCCGCGTCGACAGCTGGATCTGGTCCGTACGCCTCGTCAAGAGCCGCTCCATGGGAGCCACCGCCTGCCGGGGCGGCCACGTCCGCGTCAACGGCGAGCGTGTGAAGCCCGCACACGCCGTCCGCGTGGGTGACGAGGTGCGCCTGCGGCACGAAGGCCGCGAACGGGTCGTCATCGTCACGCGGCTGATCCGCAAGCGGGTCGGCGCCCCGGTGGCCACCCAGTGCTACATCGACAACTCCCCGCCGCCCCCGCCCCGCGAGGCCGTCGCCCCGGCCGGCATCCGCGACCGCGGCGCAGGCCGCCCGACCAAGCGGGACCGCCGCGAAATGGAACGCCTCCGCGGTTCTACGGGCCCCGGCAGCGTGTCCGGCCCCGGGCCTGTTCCCGGCGGCGGAGCCTTCGGCAGGGGCTCGGCCACACCGAGGCCCTGACCGAGCGGCACGGGCGGGCCGGCCCTGGGAGGGGCGGTGGGCAGGGCACCATGGGCGAGCCGAGACGCGGCCGGTCACACCCGACGTCGCAGCAGCCGGAGCAGGTCCGCATTGTGCCGCCGCCGCGCCCACGCTATGAGGGTGAGCGGCACGAGCAGGATCACCGGCGTCGCCGCGTACTGCCCGTCGAAGACGGTTGTCTGCACGATGAACGCGCCCACCATCAGCGCGCTCAGCGCCATCGCCGCCACCGACTGGAGGACCGGGATCAACAGCGCGATCGCCCCGGCCAGTTCGAGCGCCCCGATGGTGTACATCCCCGCGCTGCTCCAGCCGAGCCGCTCGAACGACTCGGCAGCCGACTCGTGTCCGATCAGCTTGGGCAGGGCGCTCGCGATCGCGTAGAAGAGGGCGAGCAGCACCTGCAGAGCGCGCAGGGCGATTCGCGCACGCCGCCCGCGAGCGGTCGCGGACTCGGCGATGACGACGCCGGCCGGGGCGGAGCCAGTCGGGGCGGAGCCAGTCGGGGCGGCAGCGGTGTTCTCGGACATGAAGGTCTCCTGGTCAGAGCGGTCCGTGGTTGTGTCGGAGGGGTAGACCGGCCCTCGCTCCGGAACTCATCGCCGCGGGGGAAGGTGAAGCGGAATAGTCACCGCGGCGCTGCCGGCCCCGCCCGACCGGTCACGGACTGAGCAGATGGAGCCTCTCCCTCGGGTAGGGGGTCGCCCGGCTTTCCTCCTGGAGGGTGCGGTAGAAGTCGGTCATCACAGCCGCGACCGGGGCGTTGCGGGCGAGGACCTCGGCTGTCCCTGGCGGCGCTCCGGCCGGTGCCCTCCCTTGGGTCCACGCTTTTATCAGCTCTCCACGAACCTCCCAGTCCCCGCAGTACAGGGCGGTGATCAGCCAGTTGACGAGGTAACTGGCCGTGTAGCAGCGGTCGTAGGCGTCGTGCTCGGCGTAGAAGTCGGCCTCGGCGGGCGTCAGGTCGAAGCGGGTGGAGAGGGCCAGGCCGTAGTCGGCGAAGTACAGTCGCCGACCGTCGGTGAGGATGTTCTCGAAGTGGGCGTCGAAATGGAGCAGCCCACGGCTGTTCATGAAGGACGTGCCGGACGTCAGTTCCTTCTCCACGAAGGCACACGCCCGGTCGAGCGCCTCGTCACCGGCCCGCATCTGCTCCGTGAGCCAGGCGTGCAGGGTCCGGGGTAGGTACTCGAGGAAGAGCGCGACGCTCGCCGAGGACTGCTGCAGTGCCTCGACCCGCCGTCTCACCGCCGCGCTCCCTCCCCAGTAGGCCACGACCTTCTCCACATCGGCGAGCTCCTCCGCCTGGTGGGGCGCCTCGTCCGGCAGCACTCTCCAGTGGTACATCAGCGGAGAGCCCTGGAACTGTCCGGACAGTGCCCAGTTCGTGCTCATGGTGTGGGCGGCGACCTCCCGCCACGCCCCGAACGCGGGCCCGCCGATGCCGTACTGGCAGACCATGGGCAGTCCGAACACGTTGGCCGTCGAGCGGTGGTGTTCCGGCCGCTGCTCCAGGTCCGTGAGGGGGACGCGCTTCACGAAGACCGGTGTGCCGGACACGTCGAGCCGGGCCGATTTCCCGCCGATGCCAGCGCCCAACGGCTGGGCTGAGTCCACCAGTTCGTGTAGTTCGGCGTCCCCGAGCAGCGCCAGGGAGGTCGCAACCGTGTCGTACCGGCTCAGGCGCCCTGATTCCACTCCCCCGAGCCGGCTTTCACACACTCCCGGTGGCCTCGCCCGTCGGCACCGCCCGTGCCCATATTCCATCCTCCGTCAGATAGCGGTCCACCTTCAGTCCCGCTTCCTCCAGCGCCTCCTCGAACTGCTCCTGGGTCAGGGGGCGCGCGCGGAACGTCTGGGTCCAGACCGCGTCCGGGAACTCGTACTCCGCGCGCACCGAATTGACTCCGTCGCCGACCGGCTCCGACGACGCGATCCGCACGGTGAAGCCGCTGGGGTCCTTGCGCTCGCGCGGCACGTTCTCGTGGTAGTCCTCGCCCTCCCGCTGGATCAGCACGCAGCCGCCTCTCGCCACATGGCGCACGCAGGTGCGCAGCAAGCCGCGCCGCACCTCGACATCTCCCGCGTGCACGAGGAACGACGCCAGCAGCACCACGTCGAACGTCTCGCCCAGAGCCAGCTCCTCGATCGGGGCGCATATCGTCCGCGCTCCGCGCACGCGCTCCAGCATGGGGGCGGACTCGTCCACCGCCGTGACCGTGAATCCCCGCTCCAGCAGTGCGTGGGTCATGCGTCCCACCCCACTGCCGAGCTCCAGAATGCGGGCGCCCTCGGGGACCGCCGCCGCGATGACATCCGGTTCGTCCCCGATGGGCAGGCGGGAGTACAGCTCCACCGCGCAGCCGTCCGGGGTGATGGCCCCGGGTCCCGTCCCCTCGTACCCCTCACGCATTTTCATCTCCATGCCCGCACAACGGACCGCGTCCGCACACCCGTTCCCGCCGACCTTCACCTTCACCCGCCCGAGTGAACGAGACGGCGAGGGCGTGGAGTTGGGACGAAGGCGTGGAGTCGCGGTGCCTGGGCACGACGGTGAGGCCCGAGCGGCTACAGAGGCTGAACGGCTACAGAGGCTGAACGGCTCCAGAGGCCTGGCGGCTACAGCCGAAAACCCTCCCGTGCCCCACCTACCAGTGACCACTCGCCCGCAGATGGTCCCTCACCGCCGGGCAGCGCCGGCATCAGCGGCATGGCCGCCCGGGCCCGGCGCAGCCCGGCCGCCTCGCCCGCTCCACCGGCATGCGCCTCGTCAGACCGGCCACCGGCAGGCCCACGTCGGCCTTGGTGGGGCTAGGTGGGGCTTGCTGGACCTTGGTGGACCGTCGCCGCGAGGAGTACGTTGCAAGCAGGAGTGCTGATCGACGATGCGTACAGGCAGTGAACCGAGGACCGCACGCAGTGCCCTGCGGGCGCGTTTCTGGCTGAGCCTGTGGGGGCTGGTCTGGGCGCTCTTCGGCACGGCGGCGTTCGCCATCGCCGGGCGGACCGGGTGGGCGATCGCCTGCGGGGTGCTGCTGCTGCTCGTAACGATCGATCTTGCTGTCGTCCTGCGGCACATCCGCCAGGGCCCGCACTACCAGCCGGGCCGCGACATCCCGCCCTACCAGCCGCCGGACGAACGCCCCTGAGGCGCACGGCGAACAGCGAACGGCGCAGGCGGACGGCGGACGGACGGGCCTGCTCCGAACGCTGCTGAGACGCACGGCGGACCGGACAGGCCCGCTCCGAACGCTCCTGAGACGCACGGCGGACCGGACAGGCCCGCTCCGAACGCTCCTGAGACGCACGGCGGACCGAACAGGCCCGCTCCGAACACCCCCTTCGGCGCACGCGGCGATCCGCTCACGAGTCGAAGCGTGCGGCCTTCAGGAACTCCGGGTTCGGGTCGAGCGCCGCCGCCAGGCGGAAGTGGCGCTTCGCCTGGTCGGGACGCCCCTGGCGCTCATACGTACGGGCGAGCGCGAAGTGCGCGAACGCGTTGTCCGGCTCCCGCTCCAGGACGATCTGGAACTCGAGCTCCGCCGGCCTCAGCTGCGCCGCGGCGAAGAAGGCGCGAGCCCGCAGCAGACGCGCCGCGGTGTTCTCCGGGTGCGTGGCGATGACGCCGTCGAGCAGCTTCACCGCGCCCCTGGGGTCCCGCGCGGCGAGCAGTTGCTCGGCGGCACGGAAGTCGATGACATGCGTCTCCGGGGTACGTCCGGTCGGACCGCTGGTCTCGGGCACGGCTGAGTCCTTCCCTCACTGCACGGGTTCAACGCCCCTGCGGGGTGCCGCTATTCCGTGGGCGGCCGGGGCGTCCGCGACCTGCGCACCAGCTCGGCCCACACGTCCCGCACGCGCTGCTCCAGCCGCTCCAGCGGGACGTCGTTGTCGATCACGATGTCGGCGATCTCGCGGCGCTGCTCGCGCGTCGCCTGGGCGGCCATCCGCGCGCGGGCATCCTCCTCGGTCATGCCGCGCAGGCGTACCAGCCGGTCGAGCTGGGTCTCGGGGGCCGCGTCGACGACGATCACCAGGTCGTACAGCGGCGCCAGGCCGTTCTCCGTGAGGAGCGGGACGTCGTGGAGGACGACCGAGTCCTCGGCGGCGGCCTCCTCGAGCTCGCGGGAGCGGGCGCCCACCAGGGGGTGCACGATCGAGTTCAGAACGGCGAGTTTCTCCGGGTCGGCGAAGACGATGGCGCCGAGGCGGGGCCGGTCCAGGCTGCCGTCGGCGGTGAGGATCTCCTCCCCGAAGGCCTCGACGACCGAGGCGAGCCCCGGCGTCCCCGGGGCGACGACCTCCCGCGCGATGCGGTCCGCGTCGATCAGCACGGCCCCGCACGCGACGAGCAGCCGTGACACCTCGCTCTTGCCGGCGCCGATCCCGCCGGTCAGACCCACCTTCAGCATGCCCCGCAGCTTAGGCCCTGCCCCTGACACATCCTTCGCCCGGGCCGGACCCGCCCCTGAGTCAGCTGTCGCCTTCTCGCTCCGCCAGGAACTTCTCGAACTCCTGGCCGATCTCGTCCGCCGACGGGATGTCCACCGGCTCGGCGAGCATGTTGCCCCGGGTCTCGGCGCCCGCGACGGCGTCGTACTGGTGCTCAAGACCCTCGATGAGCGCGGTGAGGTCCTCGTCGCCCTCGCGGATCTGCCGGTCGATCTCCGTCTGGGTGCGGTGGGCGCCCGAGCGCAGGGCGTGGGCGATGCCGGGCAGGACCAGTCCGGTCGCCGCCGTGATGGCCTCCAGGACCGTCAGGGCCGCGTCCGGGTACGGGGAGCGGGCGATGTAGTGCGGGACGTGTGCGGCGACGCCCAGGACGTCGTGCCCGGCCTGGAGCAGGCGGTACTCGATGAGGGACTCGGCGCTGCCGGGCACCTGTGCCTCCTCGAAGGGGCTGGGGTGGCCCGGGACGAGGTCGGTGCGGTTGCCGTGCGGGGTGAGGCCGACGGGCCTGGTGTGCGGGACGCCCATGGGGATGCCGTGGAAGTTCACCGAGAGGCGCACACCGAGCCGCTCAACGATCTGCTTCACGGCGGCGGCGAAGCGCTCCCATTCCACGTCCGGTTCGGGACCGGACAGCAGCAGGAAGGGCGCACCGGTGGCGTCCTGCACGAGCCGCACCTCG
This sequence comes from Streptomyces tibetensis, assembly GCF_007655005.1. GTDB lineage: Bacteria > Actinomycetota > Actinomycetes > Streptomycetales > Streptomycetaceae > Streptomyces > Streptomyces tibetensis. The sequence goes on along the minus strand of NZ_SZVW01000005.1, from coordinate 192,599 downwards.
AGAGCGGGGTCCTCGTAGTCGCTCCAGCGGTCGCGCTTGAACGTCAGCAGCGGGCGGCGGGCGCGGTAGTCGACGAGCCGGTCGTGGTCGAAGCGGGCGACGACCTGATGGGGCAGGGAGTCGAGCACCCGGTCGACGATCTGGTCGCCCGTCTCACCCGCGTCGATGTATCCGTCGAAGTGGTAGAGCATGACAAGTCCGGCCGACTCCTGGGCCAGCGCCATGTCGACGACCGCCAGCCCCTTCGGCTCCCAGGCGTACAAATCCTGCGGATCAAGCACAGTGACCGCTCCTCCTCGTGTTCACACTGCACAACGCCGTTGCGGGCGTGGGCATTCCCGCACGAGGAGATTCATGATCTTGGCGCGGAAGCAACGCCCCTTCGGGGGCGCGCGGAACTGCGCGAAACCCCCCACGGCCCGCACTGAACCACGGCCGTGGAGCCCGAGCACAGCAAGGGGCCGCACCTCGTAAGGTGCGGCCCCTCAGCTATCGGCTAAGCCTCAGCGGCGAGCGTTCAGCTCTGACCACCGGCCAGCTTCTCGCGCAGCGCGGCGAGCGCCTCGTCCGAGGCCAGCGCGCCGGAGTTGTCCGGGCCCTCGGAGGAGTACGAACCGCCGCCACCGCTGGATGCGGCCGGAGCGGCAGCCTCGCCACCCTCGGCAGCGGCCTTCTCGTCCGCCTCGCGGGACTTGATGACCTGCGCCTGGTGCTGCTCGAAGCGCTGCTGCGCCTCGGCGTACTGGGTCTCCCACGCCTCGCGCTGGGTCTCGTAGCCCTCGAGCCAGTCGTTGGTCTCGGGGTCGAAGCCCTCGGGGTAGATGTAGTTGCCCTGGTCGTCGTACGACGCGGCCATGCCGTAGAGCGTCGGGTCGAACTCGACCGAGGCCGGGTCCGAGCCGAAGGACTCGTTGGCCTGCTTCAGCGAGAGGCTGATGCGACGGCGCTCGAGGTCGATGTCGATGACCTTGACGAAGATCTCGTCGTTGACCTGGACGACCTGCTCCGGGATCTCCACGTGGCGCTCGGCCAGCTCGGAGATGTGGACCAGACCCTCGATGCCCTCGTCCACGCGGACGAACGCACCGAACGGAACCAGCTTCGTGACCTTGCCGGGCACGACCTGGCCGATCTGGTGGGTGCGGGCGAACTGCTGCCACGGGTCTTCCTGGGTCGCCTTCAGCGACAGGGAGACACGCTCGCGGTCCATGTCGACGTCGAGGACCTCGACGGTGACTTCCTGGCCGACCTCGACAACCTCGGACGGGTGGTCGATGTGCTTCCAGGAGAGCTCGGAGACGTGGACCAGACCGTCGACGCCACCCAGGTCCACGAAGGCACCGAAGTTGACGATCGAGGAGACGACGCCGGAACGGACCTGACCCTTCTGGAGGGTCGTGAGGAACGTCTGGCGGACCTCGGACTGGGTCTGCTCCAGCCAGGCACGGCGGGACAGGACCACGTTGTTGCGGTTCTTGTCCAGCTCGATGATCTTGGCCTCGAGCTCCTTGCCCACGTAGGGCTGGAGGTCGCGGACGCGGCGCATCTCGACCAGGGAGGCCGGGAGGAAGCCACGGAGGCCGATGTCGAGGATGAGACCACCCTTGACGACCTCGATGACGGTACCGGTGACGATCCCGTCCTCTTCCTTGATCTTCTCGATGGTGCCCCAGGCACGCTCGTACTGGGCGCGCTTCTTCGAGAGGATCAGGCGGCCTTCCTTGTCCTCCTTCTGGAGAACAAGGGCCTCGATCTCGTCACCGACGGCGACGACCTCGTTGGGGTCGACGTCGTGCTTGATCGAGAGCTCGCGGCTCGGGATCACACCTTCGGTCTTGTAACCGATGTCGAGCAGGACCTCGTCCCGGTCGACCTTCACGATGACGCCGTCGACGATGTCGCCGTCGTTGAAGTACTTGATCGTCTCGTCGATCGCGGCGAGGAAGGCTTCCTCGTTACCGATGTCGTTGACCGCTACCTGCGGGGTGGTGGCGGTGGTCTCGGTGCTGCTCGTCATGTGGGAAAGGGCTCCGGTACGGACATTGAAGTCGTAGGTACTGCTACGCCGGGAGCCCGTTTCGCTCTGCAGAAGGCCGGACAGCCAAGGAAGCGCCACACGAAAACGGTGACGCCTCGACAACCGAGGGGACATACATACAGATGCGAGCGCAACCTGCTACGTCTGAGGTACGCAGGCTCGCAGCGCAACTTGTAGCATACGGGGGCAGCCGGGCAGGGTCAATGCGCGAAGCCGCCCACGCGGGGCGAACGCCACATATCCGGCACAAGTCGTGTCGTCCGAGGCCACCCCGGCACGCGACGCCCCCTTCGCGACACGGCCAGGACCGGCCGGACGGAAGAGCCCGCACACTAGTACGAGGGAGCCGATCATCCAAGAGTCCGAAGCGTCCGAGCCCGAGGCCACCCGGCGCGACGCCGATGTCACGGAAAGCTCCCGGGCCAATCGTGGCTGGTGGGACCGCAACGCGGACGAGTACCAAGTCGAGCACGGCACCTTCCTCGGTGACGACCGCTTCGTGTGGGGCCCCGAGGGTCTGGACGAGGTGGAGGCCGAACTGCTCGGCCCGCCGGAGGATCTGAAGGGCCGCGACGTCCTGGAGATCGGCGCCGGCGCCGCCCAGTGCTCGCGCTGGCTGACCGCCCAGGGAGCGCGCCCGGTCGCCCTGGACATCTCGCACCGGCAGCTTCAGCACGCGCTGCGCATCGGCGGTTCCTTCCCCCTGGTGTGCGCCGACGCAGGTGCGCTCCCCTTCGCCGACGGCTCGTTCGACCTGGCCTGCTCGGCGTACGGGGCGCTGCCCTTCGTCGCCGACCCGCGTCAGGTCCTGCGCGAGGTGCGCCGGGTGCTGCGGCCCGGGGGACGCCTCGTCTTCTCGGTGACGCACCCGATCCGCTGGGCCTTCCCGGACGAACCGGGGCCCGAGGGGCTGTCGGTGTCGTCCTCGTACTTCGACCGCACGCCCTACGTCGAGCAGGACGAGGAGGGCCGGGCGGTCTACGTCGAGCACCACCGCACCCTCGGCGACCGTGTCCGGGACGTCGTCGCGTCGGGCTTCCGGCTGGTCGACCTGGTGGAGCCGGAGTGGCCCGCCTGGAACACCTCGGAGTGGGGCGGCTGGTCGCCGCTGCGCGGGAACCTGCTCCCCGGCACGGCGATCTTCGTGTGCGAGCGAAGCGAGACGGGGGCGCTCCCGGCCGAAGGCTGAGGGGGAGACCGAGGCACGCGCGCGTGGGACCTCTCCCCGGGCGTACGACACTGAGGGCGTGATCCGTTACGACGCCCTGGAAGCCCTGCCCGTCCGCGGTGCCCTGCCCGCCCTGACCGAGGCGCTGGAGGAGCACGGCACCGCCGTCCTCGTGGCGCCGCCCGGCACCGGCAAGACGACCCTGGTGCCGCCGGCGCTGGCGGGGCTGCTCGGGGAGGGGCCCGGGCAGCGGGTGATCGTGGCCGAGCCGCGGCGGATCGCGGCCCGGGCGGCCGCGCGGCGGATGGCGTGGCTGCTGGGTGAGAAGCCCGGCGAGAGCGTCGGCTACACCGTGCGCGGGGAGCGGGTCGTCGGGCGGCACACGCGCGTGGAGGTCGTCACGACCGGCGTGCTGGTGCAGCGCCTGCAACGGGACCAGGAGCTGGCCGGTGTCGACGTGGTGCTGCTCGACGAGTGCCACGAGCGGCACCTGGACGCGGACACGGCGGCGGCGTTCCTGTGGGACGTACGGCAGACGCTGCGGCCGGATCTGCGGCTGGTGGCCGCCTCGGCGACGACCGACGCGCAGGGGTGGGCGGGGCTGCTGGGCGGGGCGCCGGTGGTCGAGGCGCAAGGGACCGCGCACCCGGTGGAGACCGTGTGGGCGCCCCCGGCGCGGCCCGTCCGCCCGCCGCACGGGACGCGGGTCGATCCGGCGTTGCTGACGCATGTGGCGTCCGTGGTGCGGCGTGCGCTGGCCGAGCGGGACGGGGACGTGCTGTGTTTCCTGCCGGGCGTGGGCGAGATCGCCCGGGTCGCCGGGCAGCTCGGGGGGCTCGGGGGCGTCGAGGTGCTCCAGGTGCACGGGCGGGCGCCGGCGGCCGTGCAGGACGCGGTGCTGGCGCCCGGGGAACGGCGGCGGGTCGTGCTGGCCACGTCCGTCGCGGAGTCGTCGCTGACCGTGCCCGGGGTGCGGGCGGTGGTGGATTCGGGTCTGGCGCGCGAGCCGAGGGTGGATCACGCGCGCGGGCTGAGCGCGCTGACGACCGTGCGGGCGTCGCAGGCCGCCGGGCGGCAGCGGGCGGGGCGGGCCGGGCGTGAGGCTCCGGGAGCGGTGTACCGCTGCTGGGCGGAGGCCGAGGACGCGCGTCTGCCGCGGTATCCGTCGCCGGAGATCAAGGTGGCCGACCTGACGGCGTTCGCTCTGCAGGTGGCGTGCTGGGGGGATCCGGACGCGTCCGGGCTGGCGCTGCTGGACGGGCCGCCGAGCGGGGCGATGGCGGCGGCGCGTGAGGTCCTGGCGGCGGTGGGGGCGGTCGACTCCGGCGGGCGGGCCACGGAGCGGGGACGCGTACTGGGGCGGGTGGGTGTGCATCCCCGTCTGGGGCGGTCCTTGGTGGATTCCGTGCCGCTCGTGGGGGCCGAGCTGGCCGCGGAGGTCGTCGCCCTGCTGAGTGAGGAGGCGCCGCGGGAGTACGGCGATGATCTGGCGGGTGCGTTGCGTCGTGCTCGGCGTGGGGGTGACGCCTATGCCTCGCGGTGGCGGAGTGAAGTCCGGCGGCTGCGGGCCGCCGTTGGGGAGATTCGCCACGCACCCGCCCGTAACCGGCACCCAGAGGCCGGGACACAGATCCTGGGGAAGCTCTCCGAGGATCGCCAGGTGGGCCTCGTCGCTGCTCTCGCCTTTCCCGAGCGGGTCGCCAGGGCCGATGGCGGCTCGCATCTGATGGTGTCCGGAACAAGGGCGGAGGTGGGCGCGGGGAGTGCGCTGCGTGATGCGGAGTGGGTGGCCGTCGCCGTGGCGGACCGGCCCGTCGGCCGGGGGCACGCGCGCGTGCAGTCGGGGGCGGTCGTGGACGAGGACGTGGCCCGGCTCGCCGCAGGGGCGCTGCTGGAGGAGCGGGACGAGGTCGGGTGGGACGGCGGGGACGTCGTGGCACGGCGGGTGGAGCGGCTGGGAGCCGTGGAGCTGACCGTGCGGGCGTTGCGGGACGCCGATCCGGGCCTTGTGCGCGGCGCGCTGCTCGACGGGCTGCGGCGGGAGGGGTTCGGGCTGCTGCGGTGGTCGGCGGAGGGCGGCGTTCTGCGGCAGCGGCTCGCGTTCCTGCGGCTGCATCTGGGTGAGCCCTGGCCCGACGTGTCCGACGAGGCGCTGCACGCGCGCGTGGAGGAGTGGCTGGAGCCGGAGCTCGGCCGGGCACGGCGGCGGGCCGATCTGGCTCGGATCGACGCCGGGGAGGCGCTCGCCCGACTGCTGCCCTGGGCCTCCGGTCAGGCGGGGCGGCTCGATGAGCTGGCCCCGGAGCGGTTGACGGTGCCGAGCGGGTCGAGGATCCGGATCGACTACTCCAGGCCCGAGCAGCCCGTGCTGGCGGTGAAGCTGCAGGAGATGTTCGGGCTCCAGGAGTCGCCCCGGGTCGCCGGGGTGCCGGTGCTCGTGCATCTGCTGTCCCCGGCCGGGCGGCCGGCCGCCGTCACCGCCGATCTCGCCTCGTTCTGGCGGGACGGCTACAAGGGGGTACGGGCGGAGCTGCGGGGACGGTATCCGAAGCATCCGTGGCCCGAGGACCCGGCGGGGGCCGAACCGACGCGGCACACCAACGCGCGGCTCAGGCGCTGACCGACGACGGTTCCTCGGCCGCCGTGGACGCCGGGCCGGAGAGGCGGCGGCTGCGGGCCTCCAGGTACAGCGCGAGGGCCAGCAGGAGGACGCCGAGGGTCAGGAAACCCCAGGGCAGGTAGGACGTCATGACCAGGACGAGCAGCCGCTGGGACTTCACCAGGTCGACGGTGTGCGCGAGGTAGTCCTCGCGCATCTTCACGTGGCCGGCGAACGCGGTCACCTTGCCACGGTCGCCGAGGAGGTTGCCGCCGCGCAGTTCCTCCCGGTGGATCTCCTCTCCGTACACGGGGGCGCCGGTGAGGGGTTCGACCCAGAACTTGCGGACCGTGGTGTACCAACGGGTCGTGCCGGTCTGCGCCACCGCCTCGGGAGTGAGGCCCTCGACGGGCAGGGTCTTGGGGATCTTCACCTTGGTCCAGGGGATGGTCTGCTCGAAGTAGTAGACCTCCAGGCCGCGGAAGTCACGGGTGCCCTTGTAGGCGATGGGGGCGGTGACGCGGGCCTGGGCGTCGAAGTACTCGTAGTCCCGTTTCTCGGTCAGGAAGGGCCACTTGAACTCGATGCCCTGGCGGCTCACCGGGTCGCCGTCGACCATCTCGCCGGTGGCGTGGACGGGCTCCTGCGTGTGGGCGTCGAAGATGTAGCGCTCGGGGATCTTGGAGACCATCTTGCCGTCGGGGCCGACGACGTAGGACAGGCCGTCCCAGACGACGACGTCCCGGCCCGCCGACTCCTCGATCCGTTCGGAGGCCTCCACGTTGCCCTTGAGGGTCTGGACGACGGTGACCTTGGAGACCTTCTTCGCCTTCATGGTGCCGTAGTCGAGGAGGGTCGCGTTCTTCGCCTCCAGGACCATGTCCTGGTACTGGTTCGCGGGAACCTTGGCGAGGCGCGGGAAGGCGTACCAGCGCAGCAGCGGGGACAGCGCCGCGAAGAACACGGCGAGGGCGAGCAGGACCAGGCCGGCCTTGCGGCGCATCTCGGCCTCCCTCCCGGACGGGCGGTCAGGGGTGTGCGGGCACGGTGGTCAGCAGCGGTTTCGGGGTCGTCCCGCCCGACGGGGAGCCGAGGGCGGTCAGCGTCAGGACCACGGCGAACGCGAGGGCCAGACCGGTGGCGGCGGCGACGAGAGCGCGCATGCGGAACCTCCCCGCGGGTCGCGACGGACGGAACTGATACACCGTCAGGTTCCTCGGCACCGTAGCAACGCGCGACGGAGATGAGAACACGTTGCACACACAACGACGCCCCTCCTTATCAAGAGGGGCGTCGTCCGTCGTACCTGAGGGCTACGCGCTCGGGTCGGCCGACGGGCTCGGCGCGGACGCCTCGGCCGCGGCCACGGTCAGTTCGACCGTGAGTGTCGCCCCGCCTGCCGTGGTGATGCGGAGCAGGAACGTGCCGGTCGTGTCGTCGGCGTACAGCTCGGGCAGCTTCAGCAGGCCCTTCGCGTCCGTCTTCAGACCCGTGAGGGTACGGACGGTCTTGCCGTCGGCGTCCTTGAAGTAGGGGCCCTTGTCGGTGACGGTCGGGTCGTCCGCCGACTTGACCAGCGTGGCGGTGGCCGCGACGCCGTCGGCGACGGCGCCCTTGTAGGTGGCCTTCACCTCGACCCGGTTGGCGAACTCGCCGCCGGGGGCACAGGTCAGCGCGGCGTCACCGGTACGGACGAGGGCGTCGGCCGCGCGCTCGGTCACGGTGGCCTTGTAGTCGAGGCCCGGGAGGGCACGCCCCACGACGGTGGCGCGGACGGTGACGGCGCCGGTCTTCTCCCCCGCCTCGAGGGCGGGCGTCACGGCCACACCGGAGCTGTTGGTGGCGACCGTGGCCACGCTCTCGCCGCCGGTGAAGGTCGTGTCCGTGTCGCCGACGATGGTGAAGCGCACCCGGACCTTGGCGACGGCCTTGCCCGCCTCGGTCTCGGCGCGGGTGCTGATCCGCCGGTCGAACGCGTCGCCGGCCATGGCGGCGAGCTTTCCGGTGCCGGCGTCCTCCAGGTGGTCCACCGTGTCGGTGGGGGTGGGGGGTGCCGTGGGCGGCGGCGACGGGGTGTCGGCGGGCGGCGTGGTGGGCGGCTTCGGGGTCGTCGTACCGCCACCGCCCGGCTTCTCGGGCCTGTCGGGTTTCGGACTGGGCTTTGGCCCCGAGCTGCCGGGAGTGGTGGTGCCCGGTGTGGTGGTGCCCGGTGTGGTGGTGCCCGGTGTGGTGACGCCCGGCAGGGTGGGCGTCGGGCTCGCGCCCGCGCCGCCGTCGCTGCGGTTGCCGGGCAGCGTGCCCGTGCCGTCAGGGACCTCGTGGGTGCCCTTGCGGTAGTACTCCAGCCACCTCATGACGAGGTTGAGGTAGTCCCGCGAGTTGTTGTAGCTGAGGATCGCCCGGTCGAGGTCGCCCTGCTGGGACAGGTCCCAGTTGTTGCGGCACAGGTAGTGGCCGGCGGCGAGCGCGGCGTCGTAGACGTTGTTGGGGTCCTTCTTGCCGTCGGCGTTGCCGTCGCGGCCGGCCCAGGCCCAGGTGGAGGGGATGAACTGCATCGGGCCGACGGCCTGGTCGTACGAGCTGTTGCCGTCGTACGCGCCGTCGTCGGTGTCCTTGATGAGGGCGAAGCCGTTGCCGTCGAGCTGCGGGCCCAGGATCGGCTTGAGGGTGGTGCCGTCGGCTTTGACGCGGCCGCCGCGCGCCTGGCCCGACTCCACCCGGCCGATGGCCGCGAGGAGTTGCCAGGGCAGGTTGCAGCCGGGCTTGGCCTCGCGCAGCGCGGACTCCGCCTTCTTGTAGGCGTCGAGGACCGTCGCGGGGATGCCGGCTTCCGTCGTGCCCGTGCCGATGGGGCCGGGGCCGGTGGTCGGTGCCGGGTTCGGGCTCTTCAGCGGGGGCAGGTCCGTGTAGTACGGCGAGTTGCCGGTGGCGCTGCCGCGGGAGCCACTCGCTTCGGGGGAGGGTGTGGCGTCGGCGGCGGTCTGTCTGCCGTGGTCGTTCACGCCCGGAGCCTGGGAGGCGGACAGAGCCGCGACCGCGACCGCGGCCACGGCGGTCGTCGCGGCCCCCTTGCGCAGCCTCCTGCCGAATTGCGCCGCCATAGAGTGAACCCCTCCCCTGGACGCCCGAGCGTCCGTCTACGTCTGCAGTGTTCGCCCTGTTGTGACGATCCAACCGCCCGAGGGGTTGCCCTCCGACGGCCACAACTCTGTTCTCGTGCGTGCTCTGCTCTTTACCGCGGTCGCGCAGTCGACGCGCTCCCCGCGCGACGACTCTGGCGACCCTACGACAACTTCTTTTGCTCGGGCACCCGTTCGTGACCGTTTTTCACCAGTTGGTCATGGGCGCTCGTGACGTCGTCGGCAGGGCGGCATCCCGCATACTGGGCCACTCACCGCCGGGTATCCCGGCCTTGGTGCAACGACCTTCGCGAGGAGCCGAGTTGCCGTTCACGCTGAGCCATGCGGCAGCCGTCCTGCCCGCCGTCCGCACCGACGGCACCGGCCGGGGACCGCTGGTGCCCGCCGTGCTCGTGGCGGGGTCCTTCGCGCCCGACATGACCTACTACGCGGCAAGTGTCTTTTCCGGGGCGATGGAGTTCGGTGACGTCACACACGGGTTCCCCGGTGTGTTCACGGTCGACGTGCTCATCGCCTGGGCGCTGGTGGGGTTGTGGCTGCTGCTGCGTGAGCCGCTCGTCGCGTTGCTGCCGCGGGCCCGGCAGGGCCGGGTGGCGGCCCTGCTGCGGTGCGGGGCGCCACGCGCGCGGGTGCGGCCGTCCCTGGTGGCGCGGTGGTACGGGTCCGCGGTGCTCGGCGCGGCGACCCATGTGATCTGGGACGCGTTCACGCATCTCGACCGGTGGGGAATGCGGCTGTTCCCGGTGCTGGGCCGGGAGGTGGCGGGCTCACCGCTGTACTGGTACCTGCAGTACGGCGGTTCGGCGGTGGCCGCAGTCGTGATCGCCGTGTTCGTGGCGCACGCGCTGCGGCGGGCGCCCATGGGCGAGCCGGTCGGGGTCCCTGTGCTGGCAGTACGGGACCGGTGGGCTGCCGCCGCCGTGATCTGCGGCTTCGCGGCGGTGGGGGCGGTGCAGCGGGCGTCGCGGTGGTGGGCGTACTGGGGCTCGGACGCGAAGCCGTGGGAGATCATTCCGACGGTGTGCTTCGGCGCGGGCGCGGGACTCGTCCCGGCGCTGCTGCTCTACGCCGTGGGGGTTCGCGTGCGGCGTCCGGTTGCGGTCCCCGTCCACCCCGTCCCTGCCGCGGCTACGGAGCCGAGCCGCCCGGCCGCTCGCTGACGACGCCGTCGGTCGTCGCGATGTACACGGTGATGGTGGTGTGCGCGGGGCGGGGGCGTGGGAGCAGCGTGCGGACGAGGGTCAGACAGCCGCGGGCCAACCGGGCCCAGGGGCGGGAGGGCTTGCCCTGCGTGCCGGGTGTGCCGGGGAGCCGGACTTCGACGGGTACGGGGCCGGTGACGGGGGGTGGACCGCTACCGGCCGGCGTGGTCTCGGCACTGACGAGGCCTGTCAGAGCAGCTACGGCGTCGGTGCCGAGGAGACCTGTCAGAGCAGCCACGGCGTCGGTGCCGACGAGACCTGTCAGAGCCGTCAGAGCCGTGAGAGCGTCGGTACCGGCGAGGGCAGGAGCGGCGGTCAGGCCGCCTGCCCCCGGGAGAGCCGTGGCGGCGGCCAGGTCGGCGGAGGCAGCGGAGGCGCCGGACCGGCGTCCGCCGGCTGCCAGACGCTGCCGGAGGCCCGCTGTCGCGTGACGCAGGGCCGTGCTGAGGGTGGCGGGGACGCGAACCGTACTCGCGGCGACCTCGAACGCCGGGACCGGCTGCGGTGCCATGCCTGGGCCCGTGCGACTGAGGAACGTGCGTATACCCATGCCCCGCATCTTTGCGACCGGCGGGGGCGGGGGCGCCTTCTCGGGGGCCACGCGAGTGACGGTTTCCGTGGGAGAAGCCGGGCAGGCGGGCTGGACAGGTGAGTGGCCGGATACCCCGGCGCACACCCAGGGCGGAACCCCGGGAAGCCCCGCCTGAGACGGAACTCTAGGAAGCCCCGCCCGAGACGGAACTCTAAGAAGCACCGCCCGAGACGGAACCCCGGGGAGCACCGCCCGACAGAGCCCCACGAAGCCCCTGCCGAGGCAGGCCCCCGGGCCCCGGCCGAGGGAGGATCTGACGGGTGGGTGACGGTCCGGCCGCCCGGTCCCACCTCCCCCTCCCACCTCCCCCTCGGATCCTGCCCGGGCCTCGCACCTCCCCCGACCGAGCCGCGCAGCGCCTAGTGTGCTGCCGACTCCCAGTCCGCGCCCGAGCCCACCGAGACGCCCAAGGGGACGCGGAGGTCGACGGCGTTCGCCATCTCCCTGCGGACCAGTTCCTCGGCGGCGGGCCGCTCCCCGGGGGCGATCTCCAGCACGATTTCGTCGTGGACCTGGAGGAGCATGCGGGAGGCGAGGCCGGCGTCCTTCAGGGCGTCGTCGACCTTGAGCATCGCGATCTTGACGATGTCGGCCGCGGTGCCCTGGATCGGCGCGTTGAGGGCCATCCGCTCGGCGGCCTCACGGCGCTGGCGGTTGTCGCTGTTGAGGTCGGGGAGGTAGCGGCGGCGTCCGAAGAGCGTCGCCGTGTATCCCGTCGCCCGGGCCTCGTCGACCGCCCGGCGCAGATAGTCCCGTACGCCGCCGAACCGCTCGAAGTACGCGTCCATCAGGGCGCGGGCCTCCGCCGCCTCGATGTTCAGCTGCTGGGAGAGGCCGAAGGCGGAGAGGCCGTACGCCAGGCCGTACGACATGGCCTTGATCTTGCGGCGCATCTCGGCGTCCACCGCGGTCGGCTCGACCGCGAAGACCTGGGAGGCGGCCGTGGTGTGCAGGTCCTCGCCGGAGGTGAACGCCTCGATCAGGCCCTCGTCCTCGGAGAGGTGTGCCATCACGCGCAGCTCGATCTGGCTGTAGTCGGCCGTCATCAACGACTCGAAGCCCTCGCCGACGACGAAGCCGCGGCGGATGGCGCGGCCCTCGTCGGTACGGACCGGGATGTTCTGCAGGTTCGGGTCGGTCGAGGACAGGCGGCCGGTCGCGGCGACCGTCTGGTTGAACGTGGTGTGGATGCGGCCGTCCGCGGCGATCGTCTTGATCAGACCCTCGACGGTGACGCGGAGCTTGGCCTGCTCGCGATGGCGGAGCATGATCACCGGAAGCTCGTTGTCCGTCTGCGTGGCGAGCCAGGCGAGGGCGTCGGCGTCCGTGGTGTAGCCGGTCTTGGTCCGCTTGGTCTTGGGCAGGGCCAGCTCGCCGAAGAGGACCTCCTGGAGCTGCTTGGGCGAGCCCAGGTTGAACTCGTGCCCGGCCGCAGCGTGGGCCTCCTTGACCGCCTGCTGGACGGCCCCGGCGAACATCTGCTCCATGGCCTCCAGGTGGGGCCGGTCCGCCGCGATGCCGTGCCGCTCCATGCGGGCGAGCAGCGCGGACGTGGGGAGCTCCATGTCGCGCAGCAGGTCGGCGGCGCCGACCTCCTCCAGGCGGCCCTCGAAGGCCTGGCCCAGGTCGAGGACGGCACGGGCCTGGATCATCAGGGCCTCGGCCTCGGCGGCGTCGTCCGCGCCGAAGGCGAGCTGGCCGTCGGCCGCGGCGGCCGGGGTCAGCTCGCGGTGCAGGTACTCCAGGGACAGCGCGTCCAGGTCGAAGGAGCGGCGGCCCGGCTTGACCAGGTACGCGGCGAGCGCGGTGTCCATGCGCACGCCCTCGACGCTCCAGCCGTGCTCGGCGAGGACGCGCATCGCGCCCTTGGCGTTGTGGAAGACCTTGGGCCGTCCGGCGTCGGCGAGCCAGGCCGCGAACGCCCGCTCGTCGGCCTCGTCCAGCTGGGAGGGGTCGAACCAGGCGGCGGGCCCTCCGGGCGCGGCGAGGGCGACCTCGGCGACCGAGCCGGTGCCGAGGGCCCAGGTGTCGACCGTGGCGATGCCGAGGGGCTGCGTGCCGTGCTCGGTGAGCCAGGCGGACAGCTCGCCGGTACCGAGCACCGTGCCGTCCAGCTCCACGCCCTCCGTGCTGACCGGGGTGGTCTCTGCCTCCTCTGCGCCCGGGTCGACGGCGAAGAGCCGCTCGCGCAGCGACGGGTTACGGATCTCCAGGGTGTCCAGGATCATCGCGACGGCCTTGCGGTCGTAGGCCGCGCGCTCCAGGTCGGTGACGCCCTTGGGCAGCTCCACCCGGCGCTCCAGCTCGGTGAGCCGGCGGTTGAGCTTGACGGACTCCAGGTGGTCGCGCAGGTTCTGGCCGGCCTTGCCCTTGACCTCCTCGACGCGCTCGACGAGCTCCGCGAAGGAACCGAACTGGTTGATCCACTTCGCGGCGGTCTTCTCGCCGACGCCGGGGATGCCGGGGAGGTTGTCGGAGGGGTCGCCGCGCAGGGCCGCGAAGTCGGGGTACTGCGCGGGCGTCAACCCGTACTTCTCGAATACCTTCTCCGGGGTGAAGCGGGTCAGCTCGGAGACGCCCTTGGTCGGGTACAGCACCGTGGTGTGCTCGCTGACCAGCTGGAAGGAGTCGCGGTCGCCGGTGACGATCAGCACCTCGAAGCCCTCGGCCTCGGCCTGCGTGGCCAGTGTGGCGATGACGTCGTCCGCCTCGAAGCCGTCCACCGCGAAGCGCTGGGCGCCCATCGCGTCCAGGAGCTCGCCGATCAGCTCGACCTGGCCCTTGAACTCGTCGGGGGTCTTGGACCGGTTCGCCTTGTACTCCGTGAACTCCTGGGACCGCCAGGTCTTGCGGGAGACGTCGAAGGCGACCGCGAAGTGCGTGGGCGCCTCGTCGCGCAGCGTGTTGGCGAGCATCGACGCGAAGCCGTAGATCGCGTTCGTCGGCTGGCCCGTCGCGGTGGTGAAGTTCTCCGCGGGCAGCGCGAAGAACGCGCGGTAGGCCAGCGAGTGCCCGTCCATGAGCATCAGTCGCGGCCGGCTGCTGCCGGAGGTCTGGTCGGTCGTCTTCGATGCTGTCTCTGCCACGCCCCCGATCCTGCCACGCCCCACTGACAGTCGGCCCCGCGCCCGCGGCTGCCGGCCCGGGCGCACCCCACGGGGACACCGCTCACCCCCGCCGTCGCACCGCACGGGGACATTGCTCACGCCCGTGATCGCCGCCTCCCGGCCCGACCGCACTCGCTGTCACCCCTGCGTGCGAGGATGCGGAGGCCTACCTCACAGCGCAGTCGAAGGGGAATGTGCGATGGCGTCGAAGCCGCCCAAGAGTGATCCGGTCCAGGACGCGCCGCAGGTCGACGGGCCGAAGCACGCGGCCGCCGGGCTCCCGGCGATCGGGCACACGCTGCGGATCGCCCAGCGGCAGATGGGCGTGAAGCGCACCGCGCTGACGCTGCTGAGCGTGAACCAGAAGGACGGCTTCGACTGCCCCGGCTGTGCCTGGCCCGAGCCGGAGCACCGGCACAAGGCGGAGTTCTGCGAGAACGGCGCGAAGGCCGTGGCCGAGGAGGCCACGCTGCGCCGGGTCACCCCCGAGTTCTTCGCCGCGCACCCGGTCGCCGACCTGGCCGGCCGCAGCGGCTACTGGCTGGGACAGCAGGGCCGGCTCACCCACCCCGTGTACCTCCCCGAGGGGGGCTCGCACTACGAGCCGGTCACCTGGGAGCGGGCCTTCGACATCATCGGCGAGGAGATCGACGCGCTCGCCTCCCCGGACGAGGCCGTCTTCTACACCTCCGGCCGCACCAGCAACGAGGCCGCGTTCCTCTACCAGCTGTTCGCCCGCGAGTTCGGCACGAACAACCTGCCCGACTGCTCCAACATGTGCCACGAGTCGTCCGGTTCGGCCCTGGCGGAGACGATCGGCATCGGCAAGGGCAGCGTCCTTCTGGAGGACCTCTACAAGGCCGACCTGATCATCGTCGCCGGGCAGAATCCGGGGACGAACCACCCGCGCATGCTGTCCGCGCTGGAGAAGGCCAAGGACAACGGCGCGAAGATCATCAGCGTCAACCCGCTGCCCGAGGCGGGCCTGGAGCGCTTCAAGAACCCGCAGACCCCCCAGGGCATGGTCAAGGGCGCGGCACTCACCGATCTGTTCCTGCAGATCCGCATCGGCGGCGACCAGGCCCTGTTCCGCCTGCTGAACAAGCTGATTCTGGAGACGGACGGCGCGGTCGACGAGGCGTTCGTGCGGGAGCACACGCACGGCTACGAGGAGTTCGCCGAGGCCGCCCGCGCCGCCGACTGGGACGAGACGCTCACGGCGACCGGCCTGACCCGGGGGGAGATCGAGAAGGCCCTGGGGATGGTTCTCGGCTCGCGGCGCACCATCGTGTGCTGGGCGATGGGCCTCACCCAGCACAAGCACTCCGTGCCCACGATCCGGGAGGTCGTCAACTTCCTGCTGCTGCGCGGCAACATCGGCCGCCCGGGCGCGGGCGTGTGCCCGGTGCGCGGCCATTCGAACGTGCAGGGCGACCGCACGATGGGCATCTTCGAGCGGCCCGCCCCGGCGTTCCTGGACGCCTTGGAGAGGGAGTTCGGCTTCGCGCCCCCGCGTGAGCACGGCTACGACGTCGTGCGCGCCATCCGCGCCCTGCGTGACGGCGAGGCGAAGGTCTTCTTCGCCATGGGCGGCAACTTCGTCTCGGCGTCCCCCGACACGGACGTCACCGAGGCGGCCATGCGACAGGCCCGCCTGACCGTGCACGTGTCGACGAAGCTGAACCGCTCGCACGTGGTCACGGGGGCGCGTGCCCTGATCCTGCCGACACTCGGCCGCACCGAGCGCGATCTGCAGGGCAGCGGCGAGCAGTTCGTGACGGTCGAGGACTCGATGGGCATGGTGCACGCCTCCCGGGGGCGCCTGGAGCCCGCGAGCCGGCACCTGCTGTCGGAGCCGGCCATCGTCAGCCGGCTGGCCCGCCGCGTGCTCGGCGAGGACAGCCGCACCCCGTGGGAGGAGTTCGAGAAGGACTACGCGACGATCCGGGACCGCATCGCGCGCGTCATCCCGGGCTTCGAGGACTTCAACGCGCGCGTGGCCCGCCCCGGAGGCTTCGCGCTCCCCCACGCCCCGCGCGACGAGCGCCGCTTCCCCACGGCCACCGGCAAGGCCAACTTCACCGCCGCGCCCGTGGAGTACCCGCGGCTGCCCGAGGGCCGCCTGCTGCTGCAGACGCTGCGTTCGCACGACCAGTACAACACCACGATCTACGGCCTCGACGACCGCTACCGGGGCATCAGGAACGGCCGCCGGGTGGTGCTGGTCCACCCCGAGGACGCGCGGACCCTGAAGCTCGCGGACGGGTCGTACGTCGACCTGGTCGGCGAGTGGAAGGACGGCGTGGAGCGCCGGGCGCCCGGTTTCCGTGTCGTGCACTATCCGACGGCCCGGGGCTGCGCGGCCGCCTACTACCCGGAGACCAACGTTCTGGTGCCGCTGGACGCCACGGCGGACACCAGCAACACCCCGGCCAGCAAGTCCGTGGTGGTGCGTCTGGAACAATCGGCAACCGACTGAGCGTTCGCTCAGTGACACAGGCAGCCGAGTGACGAGGACGAACGGAGCCGGGCCCGATGGGTGAGCAGCAGCATGTGAAGTTCCCGCAAGAGGTCATCGACGAGTACGCCGCGCTCGGCGTGGACCTCCTGGCCCTGTTCTCCGCGGGCCACCTCGGGAACCGGATGGGCGTCCAGATCTCCGAGGCGTCGGCGGACCGGGTCGTCGGGACCATGCCGGTGGAGGGCAACACCCAGCCCTACGGGCTGCTGCACGGCGGGGCCTCCGCGGTGCTGGCCGAGACCCTGGGCTCGATCGGGTCGATGCTGCACGGCGGCAGCTCCAAGATCGCCGTGGGTGTCGACCTGAACTGCACCCACCACCGCGGGGTGCGCTCCGGGCTGGTCACCGGTGTGGCCACGCCCGTGCACCGGGGGCGGTCGACCGCCACGTACGAAATCGTCATCACGGACGAAAACGACAAAAGGGTGTGCACGGCCCGGCTGACCTGCCTCCTGCGCGACGTCAAGCCGGGCGACGAGGAACTCATCCGCGCCGCGAACTGACCACCCCATCGACCGGCGCATCGACCGGCGTCCTCACCGACGTCCTCACCGACGTCCTCACCGACGTCCTCACCGACGTAGGGAAAACCCTGGAGGGGCGGGCGCGCTCTTGTCGCGACCGCCCTCCGGGCATTTCACTGGCGTCCACCCCCACAGGAGAAGACCCGACCCACCCGTAGAAGGGTTTCTCTTGACCTCCGTACGCGCCTTCGCCGTCACCGCAGCGGCCTGTGCCACCGTGCTCGCCACCGCACTGCCGTCCTCCGCCATCAACTCCTACAACGCCACCCCCGCACCCGAACGCACCGAGGTCGGCGCGCTCGTGGCCACCTGGGACGACGACGGCGCCCCCGCGACACCCGACCGCGTCGACTGGGTCTGCTCCGGCACCATGATCGACGCGGACACCTTCCTGACCGCCGCGCACTGCACCTCGGACTGGCCCGACAACGTACGGTTCTACGTCTCCCTCGACCAGGACGTGCAGTCCGGGCTCGACGCGGCCGCGAAGAAGTACCCGGGCAACCCGGCCGCGCAGGCCGCAGCCGTCGCCGTCCCGGGCACCGCCCACACCCACCCCGCATACCCGGGGCCCGCCTCCGACACCCACGACATCGCGGTGATCCAGCTGCCCGCCGCCCAGGTCAAGGCCCGCTGGAGCTTCACTCCCGCGACCCTGCCCACCGCGGACCAGCTCGGCAGACTCGGCCCGCAGGGCCTGAACGACACCGACTGGCTCGTCGCCGGATACGGCACCCAGGAGGCCGTCAACGGCCCCGGCGGCCAGACCCACCCCGGCGGCGGCGTCCGGATGAAGGCACCCGTCACGTTCAACGCCCTCAACGACTCCTGGGCCCGGCTCGCGATGACCGCGCCCCAGGGCAACGGCGGCGCCTGTTATGGCGATTCGGGCGGACCCAACTTCGCCGTCATCGGCGGCAAGAGGATCCTCGCCGCCACCACCATCACCGGCGACACCCCCTGCTACGCCACCAACGTGACGTACCGCCTGGACACCCCCGGTGCCCGCGCCTTCCTCTCGCCGTTCGTGAAGCTGCCGTAGCCCGTACCGAAGCAAGCCGAGGCCCCGCCGCATCGCCCACCCGGCGAAGCGGCGGGGCACCTTGCGTCTTCGGCCCCGTTGACCGCCAACTCGACCGAACCTGCGCAGAATCGAGCGCCCGTCGGCATCAGCCCCTCACGCCCGGCACAGCGGCTCGCCGGCCACCGGAACCGGCTGCCGCGCCAGCGAAGAACGGCGGTCCTCGCAACCGACCGCGCTCGCCGCCCAGGCCGCGACCCAGCCGCAGGCTCTCTCACCCCACCCACCCCCGGGCCGCTCGAGCCGTCCCCGTACTCACCCCCCCCGGGCGCCCACGCCCCGCCGCATCACCGCAGAAATCGCAGTTTCCGATTACTCGGCGCTTCCCCCCGGATACCGGCCATCCCCTTCTCGGCGTAACGCTCCGTAACGCGCGCGCAATACACCACCACAGCTTCGCGATCCGGCCGCACCCACGCCCGGGCCCTTTCCGATCCCTTCCGGGCCCCGTGCGGTCCCAGTACCGCACGATCTCAGCCATGGCCAACCGGAAGTGCGGGTTCTCAGAATGCGGACCTCGGCGAAAATCCACCAAACCCGCCGAGAGGGCCCGCCGTGGAGACCAGGCATCCACCCCGTCATAACAAGAAAGTCACAAGCGAGCCCGCGCCGCTGACCCTGCCCTTACCCCGGGCTTAGAGTCACGGCCAGTCACCGCTCCATCGGGAGTTCGGTACCAGCGCGGCACTCACCCCCCGACCAGGGCGGGGCCTGCCTGTGAAAGGACTGATTGTGCGACAGCGTTCCTTGGTGATTCTTACCTCCGTTCTCACGACCGGAGCTCTGACTCTCACCGCCTGCGGTTCCCGAGACGACAGCGGTGACAAGGGCGGAGACAACGGGAGCGGCACCACGCTGACCATCGGCGTCGACGCCCCCCTCTCCGGTGAGAACTCCACCACCGGCCTCGGCATCCAGTACGGCGCCCAGATCGCCGTCGACGACGCCAACAAGAACAACTGGGTCCCGGGCGTGAAGTTCAAGCTCAAGGCCCTGGACGACAAGGCGCAGCCCGCCACCGGCCAGTCCAACGCCACCAGCATCGTCGGCGACAAGACCTCCGTCGGCGCCGTCGGCCCGCTGAACTCCGGCGTCGCCCAGACGATGCAGCAGGTGTTCGCCTCGGCCAACATGGTCCAGATCTCCCCCGCGAACACGGCGCCCGAGCTGACCCAGGGCAAGAACTGGCAGACGGACAAGAAGCGCCCGTTCAAGACCTACTTCCGCACCGCCACCACCGACGAACTGCAGGGCAGCTTCGCCGCCGGCTACGCGTACAACGGCCTCAAGAAGAAGAAGGCCTTCGTCGTCGACGACAAGCAGACCTACGGCGCCGGCCTCGCGAAGATCTTCAACGAGCAGTACAAGAAGCTCGGCGGCAAGGTCGTCGGCACCGACCACGTCAACACCGGTGACAAGGACTTCGGTTCCCTCGTCACGAAGATCAAGAACTCCGGTGCCGACCTGCTCTACTACGGCGGCCAGTACGACGAGTCCGCGCTGATCACCAAGCAGCTCAAGGACGCCGGCGTCAAGATCCCGCTGTTCGGCGGCGACGGCATGTTCGCCTCGACCTACATCGAGGCCGCCGGCAAGTCCTCCGAGGGTGACCTCGCCACCGCCATCGGTGTCCCCGCCGACACCCTGCCCGCGGCCAAGACGTTCATCCAGACGTACAAGGACAAGGGTTACAAGGGCGACTACGGCGCGTACGGCGCCTACGCCTACGACGCCACCACCGCCATCATCAAGGCCGTCAAGGCCGCGGCGGACGCCAACGGCGGCAAGGTGCCCACCGACATCAACGACCTGCGCTCCAAGGTCGTCGACGGTGTCCAGAAGTCCGACTTCGAAGGCCTCACCGGCAAGATCTCCTTCGACCAGTACGGCGACACCACCAACAAGCAGCTGACGGTCTACCAGGTCGAGAAGGGTGCCTGGAAGGACGTGGAGACCGGCACCGCCGACCTGAAGTAACCCGGCCCGCCACAACGCCGCACCACGGGCCGCGCGGAAGGAGGACCCCGACCGCGCGGCCCGTTTCCACACCCCCACACAGCACACGACCACGCACACATCCAGTGCACACGACCACCAGCGACATGGAGGCCATGCGGTGAACACCCTGCCGCAGCAGCTGGCCAACGGGCTGCTTCTCGGCTCGATGTACGGGCTGATCGCCATCGGCTACACGATGGTGTACGGCATCGTCCAGCTCATCAACTTCGCGCACGGCGAGATCTTCATGACCGGGGCCTTCGGCGCCCTCACGGTCTACTTCTACATCCTCCCCGACGGCACCTCGATGGTCCTCGCCGTACCGCTGATGCTCATCGGCGGCGCCCTCGTGGCCATCCTCATCGCCGTCGGAGCGGAACGGTTCGCCTACCGCCCCCTGCGCGGAGCCCCACGCCTGGCGCCCCTCATCACGGCCATCGGCCTCTCCCTGGCCCTCCAGGAGGTCGTGCGCAACTTCTACCCCGGCGCCGACCGCGCCCGCGCCTTCCCCGGCCTCGACGCCACCCACGACATCGGCTCCGTCACCATCAAGGACGCCGACGTCTTCCTCATCCTCGCCGCCGTCCTCTGCATGGCCGCCCTCGCGATCTTCGTGCGCCGCAGCCGCACCGGCCGCGCCATGCAGGCCACCGCGCAGGACCCCGACACCGCGCAGCTGATGGGCATCGACACCAACCGCATCATCGTCATCGCCTTCGCCATCGGCGGCTTCTTCGCCGCCGTCGCCGCCGTCGCCTACGGACTGAAGTACGGCAACGTCGACTACCGCATGGGCTTCCTGATGGGCCTCAAGGCCTTCACCGCGGCCGTCCTCGGCGGCATCGGCAACATCTACGGCGCCATGCTCGGCGGCGTCGTCCTCGGCATCGCCGAAACCCTCGCCTCCGCCTACATCGACGAGATCCCCGGCATGCAGCAGCTCGGCGGCCAGAGCTGGGCCAACGTGTGGGCCTTCTGCCTCCTCATCCTCGTGCTCCTCTTCAGGCCACAGGGCCTGCTCGGCGAGCGCGTCGCGGACAGGGCGTGATCACATGACCGAGACGACCAAGACCCCGGCACCGGACGCCGTCCCCACCCCGACGCCCGCCCCGCGCGGTCTCCTCCCGCTGCCCACCGCGGCCGCCCGTGCCCTGCTGCTCGCCGGCGGCATCGCCACCGCCGCCTCCGCGTACCTGGCCTGGACCTGGACCGCCGAATTCCCCGGCGACCTCACCTTCAACGGCTACCCCGGTGGCCTGCAGTGGCTGACCTTCACCGCCGGCCTCCTCACCGCCCTGTTCGCCCTCGCCTCCTACGGCGTCCGCGGACTCGGCTGGCTGCTGCCCGCCCGCAACAACGCACCCCTCGTGCTCACCGCACTCGGCGGATTCACCGTCACCTGGTTCACCGTCATCGCCATCAGCGCCCAGCTCGGCGGCGTCGTCAACCTCGAACCCGGTGGCTGGATAGCGGCCGTCGCCTCCCTGCTGCCCGTCCTCGGCGCCTTCGCCCTCCCCCAGGAGCGCACCGGCACCGACGGCACCAAGGAAACCCTCAAGGCCTACGTCGCCAAGCCCGACCGCATCCCCGCCGCTCAGGCCACCGCGCCCTGGATCCAGCGGGCCGTGATCACCGTGGTCACCATCATCGGCCTCGGCGTCTTCACCTACGGCATCGACACCGAGTACGGCGAACTCTTCATCGGCTACCTCTTCGTCGTCACCTTCGCCATGTGGGCCCTGCACACCGCCGGCCTCATGGACCGCTTCTCGGCCCTCGTCGCCGCCAACCGCAGCTTCACCCTCGCCATGGGCTTCGCCGCGGCCATCGCCTTCCCCTTCACCCAGACCGACGACCACTACGCCAACATCGGCGTCAACATCCTGATCTTCGGGACCGTCGCCCTCGGCCTCAACATCGTCGTCGGCCTCGCCGGACTCCTCGACCTCGGATACGTCGCCTTCCTCGGCGTCGGCGCCTACACCGCCGCCCTCGTCTCCGGCTCCGAGTTCTCCACCATCTCCGGCGTCCACCTGCCCTTCTGGGCCTCCGCCCTGGCCGGCGCCGCCGCGTCCCTCGTCTTCGGTGTCCTCATCGGCGCCCCGACCCTGCGACTGCGCGGCGACTACCTCGCCATCGTCACCCTCGGCTTCGGAGAGATCTTCCGCATCGCCGTCAACAACATGGACGGCGACTCCGGACCCGACGTCACCAACGGCCCGAACGGCATCGCCAACATCCCCGACCTGAACTTCTTCGGCTTCAACTTCGGCCAGGCCCACGACATCGGCGGATTCACCCTCGGCCGCTTCGCCAACTACTACCTCCTGATGGTCCTCATCATGGCCATCGTCGTCCTGGTCTACACGCGTGCAGCGGACTCCCGCATCGGCCGCTCCTGGATCGCCATCCGCGAGGACGAGACCGCCGCCACCGCCATGGGCATCAACGGCTTCCGCGTCAAGCTCGTCGCCTTCGCCCTCGGCGCCTCCCTCGCCGGCCTCGCCGGCACCGTCAGCGCCCACGTCACCTACAGCGTCGTCCCCACGCCGTACCAGTTCGCCGGCTCCACCCCGCCCAACTCCGCGTTCCTCCTGGCCGCGGTCGTCCTCGGCGGCATGGGCACCGTGGCCGGACCGCTCCTAGGCGCGGCCCTGCTCTACCTGCTCCCCGAGAAGCTGGTCTTCCTCCAGGACAAGTCGCTCCTCGCCTTCGGCATCGCGCTCATCCTCCTGATGCGCTTCCGCCCCGAAGGCATCATCGCCAACCGCCGTCGCCAGCTCGAATTCCACGAGACCGGCCAACTCGACGTACCCAAACAGACCACGCTGACCGACGAACCGGCCGTCACCAAGGCGGGGGCGTAAGAAACATGACCACACCTGTACTCGAAGCACGCGACGTCACCATGCGCTTCGGCGGCCTCACCGCCGTACGCTCCGTCGACTTCACGGTCAACGCCGGCGAGATCGTCGGCCTCATCGGCCCCAACGGCGCCGGCAAGACCACCTTCTTCAACTGCCTGACCGGCCTCTACGTCCCCACCGAGGGCACCGTCTCCTACAAGGGCACCGTCCTCCCCCCGAAGCCCCACCTGGTCACCCAGGCCGGCATCGCCCGCACCTTCCAGAACATCCGCCTGTTCGCCAACATGACGGTCCTGGAAAACGTCCTCGTCGGACGCCACACCCGCACCAAGGAAGGCCTCTGGTCCGCCCTCCTGCGCGGCCCCGGCTTCAAGAAGGCCGAACGCGCCAGCGAGGAACGCGCCATGGAACTCCTGGAGTTCATCGGCCTCGCCCACAAGCGCGACCACCTCGCCCGCAACCTCCCCTACGGCGAGCAGCGCAAGCTCGAGATCGCACGCGCCATGGCCTCCGAACCCGGCCTGCTGCTCCTCGACGAACCCACCGCCGGCATGAACCCCCAGGAGACACGGGCCACCGAGGAACTCGTCTTCGCCATCCGCGACCGGGGCATCGCCGTCCTGCTCATCGAGCACGACATGCGCTTCGTCTTCAACCTCTCCGACCGCGTCGCCGTCCTCGTCCAGGGCGAAAAGCTCGTCGAAGGCACCTCCGACGTCGTCCAGGCCGACGAGCGCGTCATCGCCGCGTACCTCGGAGAGCCGTTCGAAGGCGACCCCGGCGAGGCCGAAGCCGCCGAGGTCGAGGCCGCCGAAGCCGCCGCGGAAGCGCCCAGCACCACCAGCAGCACCAAGGGAGAAGCCAAGTGACCGCACTCCTCGAGGTCGAGGACCTCCGGGTCTCCTACGGCAAGATCGAAGCCGTCAAGGGCATCTCCTTCAGCGTCGACGCCGGGCAGGTCGTCACCCTCATCGGCACCAACGGCGCCGGCAAGACCACCACCCTGCGCACCCTGTCGGGCCTCCTCAAGCCCACCTCCGGGAAGATCCTCTTCGACGGCAAGCCGCTGAGCGGGGTCCCCGCCCACAAGATCGTCGCCCTCGGCCTCGCCCACTCCCCCGAAGGCCGGCACATCTTCCCCCGCCTCACCATCGCCGAGAACCTCCAGCTCGGAGCGTTCCTCCGCAAGGACAAGGACGGCATCGAAAAAGACATCCAGCGCGCCTACGACCTCTTCCCCATCCTCGGGGAACGCCGCAAGCAGGCCGCAGGAACCCTCTCGGGCGGCGAACAGCAGATGCTCGCCATGGGACGCGCCCTCATGTCCCAGCCCAAGCTCCTCATGCTCGACGAGCCCTCCATGGGCCTCTCCCCGATCATGATGCAGAAGATCATGGCGACCATCTCCGAGCTCAAGTCCCAGGGCACGACGATCCTCCTCGTCGAACAGAACGCCCAGGCCGCGCTCTCCCTCGCCGACCAGGGCCACGTCATGGAGGTCGGCAACATCGTCCTCTCCGGAACAGGGCAGGACCTGCTCCACGACGAGTCGGTGCGCAAGGCGTACCTGGGCGAGGACTGAGGTCCCGGCCCGTACGCCAAGAGGCCCGCTCCCCCTCCGGTCCGGAAGGGAAGCGGGCCTCTTGGCGTCTTGTCCTCAGCCCTTGTTGGCCTTCTTCTCGTCGGCGTCCTGGATGACGGCCTCCGCAACCTGCTGCATCGACATCCGCCGGTCCATCGACGTCTTCTGGATCCACCGGAAAGCAGCCGGCTCCGACAGCCCGTACTCCGTCTGCAGAATCGACTTCGCCCGGTCCACCAGCTTGCGCGTCTCCAGCCGGAGCGTGAGGTCGGCGACCTCCTTCTCCAGCTCCTTCAGCTCCGTGAACCGCGAGACGGCCATCTCGATCGCCGGCACGACATCCGTCTTGCTGAACGGCTTCACCAGATACGCCATCGCACCCGCGTCCCGGGCACGCTCCACCAGGTCGCGCTGCGAGAACGCGGTCAGCATCAGCACCGGCGCGATGCTCTCCTCCGCGATCTTCTCCGCCGCGGAGATACCGTCCATCTTCGGCATCTTCACGTCCAGGATCACCAGATCGGGCCGGTGCTCACGAGCCAGCTCCACCGCCTGCTCACCGTCCCCGGCCTCACCGACGACGGTGTACCCCTCCTCCTCCAGCATCTCTTTGAGATCGAGCCGGATCAGCGCCTCGTCCTCGGCGATGACGACCCGCGTCGTCAACGGAGGCACGTGCGACTTGTCCTCTTCAGGCACGTCAACAGGCTGGGGCGACTCGGGGGCACTCACGTGGGCTCCTTGGTAGGGGCAGGCCGGTACTGCTCCCAAGCAGCGTACCTAGCAGCAAGGCCCCACAGTGAACCGGTACACTGCTCATCGGTCCCCTGACTTGCCCGGTTGGAGGAACTGGTCAGACTCGCGGCACTCAAAATGCCGTGCCCTTTGGGCATGTGGGTTCGAATCCCACACCGGGCACCACAAGATCAGAAGCGGAGGATCACGTTCGCGTGGTTCTCCGCTTTTTGCTGCTCACGGTCACCGTCAGCGACACACAGTGGTCGCATGAATTTCCATGGCACTGACGTGCGACAGAAGGCCATCACTCTTCTGCGCGGGGGCGCGAGGAACGCGGAGGTGGCCCGTAGCCTCAACGTGCCACTGGGGACGGTCGGCTACTGGAAGCATCTGGACCGCGCGAAGCGCGGCGAGTGCCCCGGGCGCCACGATCCGAAATGCCCCCGGTGCGACGGTCGGGATCTGGACGAGCCCGCCTATTCCTATCTGCTGGGTCTGTATCTCGGGGACGGACACATCAGCCACTACTCCGAGCACCGCGTACCCAACCTCATGATCGCCTGCACAGAGTCATGGCCCGGTCTCATGGACGCCTGCGAAGCGGCCATGCGGGCGGTCTTCCCCGCGAATTCGACCTGCCGTGTCCGCAGAACCGGCTGCAGCAACGTGAAGGTCTACTCGAAGCACCTGCACTGCCTGTTCCCCCAACACGGCCCCGGCAAGAAGCATGAACGTCGCATCGCCCTCGAACCCTGGCAACAGGCCATCGTCGACGCCCACCCCTGGGAATTCATCCGCGGTCTCATCCACTCCGACGGCTGTCGGATCACCAACTGGACGACCCGGACGGTCGCCGGTGAGCGGAAGCGCTACGAGTATCCCCGGTACTTCTTCACCAACGTCTCCGACGACATCCGGCGGCTGTACACCGACACCCTGGACAAGCTCGGCATCGAGTGGACGCACTGCACCCGTAACGGCAACCCGTTCAACATCTCCGTCGCCCGCAAAGCCTCCGTCGCTCTCATGGACGCCCACGTCGGGCCCAAGTACTGACCCGGCTACTCAGCGATGTGGTGGACCCTGACCATGTTCGTCGAGCCCGAGACGCCGGGCGGGGAGCCGGATGTGATGACGACCGTGTCGCCCGGGCTGCAGCGGCCGTAGCGGAGCAGGAGTTCGTCGACCTGGTCGACCATCGCGTCCGTGGTGTCGACGCACGGGCCGAGGAAGGTTTCGACGCCCCAGGTGAGGCTGAGCTGGGAGCGGGTCGCCTGGTCGGGGGTGAAGGCGAGGAGGGGGATCGGGGAGCGGTAGCGGGAGAGGCGGCGGGCGGTGTCGCCGGACTGGGTGAAGGCGACCAGGAAGCGGGCGCCCAGGAAGTCGCCCATCTCGGCTGCCGCCCGGGCGACCGCGCCGCCCTGGGTGCGGGGTTTGTTGCGGTCGGTGAGGGGCGGGAGGCCCTTCGCGAGGAGGTCCTCTTCCGCCGCTTCGACGATGCGGGCCATCGTGCGGACGGTTGCGATGGGGTGTTTGCCGACGCTCGTCTCGCCGGAGAGCATCACCGCGTCGGTGCCGTCGATGACCGCGTTGGCGACGTCGGAGGCTTCGGCGCGGGTCGGGCGGGCGTTGTCGATCATCGAGTCGAGCATCTGGGTGGCGACGATGACGGGCTTGGCGTTGCGTTTGGCCAGTTTGATGGCGCGTTTCTGGACGATCGGGACCTGTTCGAGTGGCATTTCGACGCCGAGGTCTCCGCGGGCGACCATGATGCCGTCGAAGGCGGCGACGATCTCGTCGATGGTGTCGACGGCCTGGGGTTTTTCGATTTTGGCGATGACGGGGAGGCGGCGGCCTTCCTCGTCCATGATGCGGTGGACGTCCTGGATGTCGCGGCCGGAGCGGACGAAGGACAGGGCGATGACGTCGAAGCCGGTGCGCAGGGCCCAGCGGAGGTCGTCCTCGTCCTTTTTGGAGAGGGCGGGGACGGAGACGGCGACGCCGGGGAGGTTGAGGCCCTTGTGGTCGCTGATCACGCCGCCTTCGAGGACGGTGGTGTGGATGCGGGGGCCGTCGACGGAGGTGACCTTGAGGCAGACCTTGCCGTCGTCGACGAGGATGCGTTCGCCGGTGGTGACGTCGGCGGCGAGGCCGGCGTAGGTGGTGCCGCACATGTGGCCGTCGCCTTCGACGCCTTCTTCGACGGTGATGGTGAAGGTGTCGCCGCGTTCGAGGAGTACGGGGCCTTCGGTGAAGTGGCCGAGCCTGATTTTGGGGCCTTGGAGGTCGGCGAGGAGGCCGACGCTGCGGCCGGTCTCGTCGGCTGCTTTGCGGACCCGGTGGTAGCGCTCCTCGTGTTCGGCGTGGCCGCCGTGGCTGAGGTTGAGGCGGGCTACGTCCATTCCGGCGTCGACCAGGTCTTTGATCCGGTCGTACGAGTCGGTGGCGGGTCCAAGGGTGCAGACGATTTTTGCTCGGCGCATGAAAGGAGCCTATGAGTTACCGACCGGTAGAGAATTGGTCGGGCATGGCCACTCAACAGACTTTGCGTGAAGCGTTATTGACAAGTGTCGAATTGTGCGCAGGGGTGCTCCGATGAGCGCTCGCGGAATTCGGTCGGATTTTCGGAAATGGGCTCGCGGGAGTGCCTTACAGCTGGGGCGGCACCATGGTGAAGCGGGCGTTGATCTGGGCGTGGACGCGTTGGCGCTGGGGTTCGAGGTCGAGGGGGGCGGGGGTGTCCTCGGCGGCGCCGGCGAAGGCCGCGGAGCGCATGCGGCCGGGGGCCTGGGGGTAGGGCGGCGGGGCGCTCTCGGCGCCGATGTCGGCGAGTTCGACCAGGGCGGAGAGGCGGGTGCCGAGGGCTTCGGCGTACTCGCGGGCGCGTTGGACGGCTTCGTGTACGGCCTTCTTGCGGGCTTCGCGGTGGGCGGGTGAGTCGGGGCGCAGGGCCCACCAGGGGCCGTCGACGCGGGTGAGTTCGAGGTCGGCGAGGCGGGTGGTGAGTTCACCCAGGGCGGTGAAGTCGGTGAGTTCGGCGGTGACGCGGACGCTGCCGTGGTAGGTGCGGACGCGTTCGCCGCGGCCGTGCTTGGTGAGTTCGGGGGTGATGGAGAAGGCGCCGGTCTCCAGCCGTTCGACGGCGTCGCCGTAGGACTTGACGAGGTCGAGAAGGCCGGCGTTGCGGCGGGTGAGGTCGTCGAGGGCGGAGCGGCGGTCGCGGCCGCGGGCGGCGACGGTGATGCCGATGCGGGCGATCTCGGGGTCGACTTCGAGGCGGGCCTCGCCGCGGACGGCGATGCGGGGGGCCTCGGGTGTGCCGTAGGGGACGGCGGGCTGGGAGGCGTCTGGGGTGGCCGCGGTCATACGCCCCACTCTGTCATGTCTGGGCTGGTTGGCGGCCGGGGATCGGGGGGCCGAGTCATCAGATCGCAACCTGCCGGGTCTGTTGCGGCCGGTCATGGACGGGTCAGAATCTACGCGCGTTATCTACGCGCGTCGTTCACAGATTCCGCAAGGGGAGCCAGATATGCCGTTGAACCGCCGGAAGTTCCTGGAGAAGTCCGCCGTGACGGGAGCGGGGGTGGCGCTGGCCGGTGCGGTCTCGGCCCCGGGTGCGCAGGCGGCCGAGGCGAAGCGGGGCGCCAAGCGCTACGCGTTCACCGTGCTGGGGACGACGGACCTGCACGGCAACGTCTTCAACTGGGACTACTTCACGGACAAGGAGTTCGACGACAAGGACCACAACGATGTCGGCCTCGCGAAGGTCTCGACGCTGGTGAACCGGGTCCGTGCGGACAAGGGCCGCCGCAACACGCTGCTGATCGACGCGGGCGACACCATCCAGGGCACGCAGCTGTCGTACTACTACGCCAAGGTGGACCCGATCACCGCCACGGGCGGCCCGGTGCACCCGATGGCGCAGGCGATGAACGCCATGGGCTACGACGCGGCGGCGCTCGGCAACCACGAGTTCAACTACGGCATCCCGGTGCTGCGGAAGTTCGAGCAGCAGTGCGATTTCCCGCTGCTGGGTGCGAACGCGCTGGACGCGAAGACGCTGCGGCCGGCGTTCGCGCCGTACAGCATGCACCGGCTGTGCACGCCGCACGGGCGGGACGTGAAGGTGGCGGTGCTGGGGCTGACCAACCCGGGCATCGCGATCTGGGACAAGGCGAACGTGCAGGGGAAGATGACGTTCCCGGGCCTGGAGGAGCAGGCGGCGAAGTGGGTGCCGAAGCTGCGGTCGATGGGCGCGGACGTCGTGATCGTGTCGGCGCACAGTGGTTCGTCGGGGACGTCGTCCTACGGTGACCAGCTGCCGTACATCGAGAACGCGGCCGCTCTGGTGGCCGAGCAGGTGCCGGGCATCGACGCGATCCTGGTCGGTCACGCGCACACGGAGATCCCGGAGTACTTCGTCGCGAACAAGAAGACCGGCAAGAAGGTCGTGCTGTCGGAGCCGCTGAAGTGGGGCCAGCGGCTGACGCTGTTCGACTTCGAGCTGGTCTGGGAGAAGGGCTGCTGGAAGGTCGAGAAGGTCGGTGCGAAGGTCCTGAACTCCAACACCGTGGAGGAGGACCCGAAGATCACGAAGCTGCTGACGGACGAGCACGAGAAGGTCGTGGCGTACGTCAACCAGGTCATCGGCACCAACACGGCGGAGATGACGTCGGCCGAGGCGCCGTACAAGGACGTGCCGATCATCGACCTGATCAACCACATCCAGGCGGACACGGTGAAGCAGGCGCTGGCCGGCACGGAGTACGCCGCGCTGCCGGTGCTGTCGCAGGCGGCGTGTTTCTCGCGCAGCGCGCGGATCCCGGCGGGTCAGGTGACGATCCGGGACGTGGCGGGTCTGTACGTCTTCGAGAACACGCTGGAGGCGCGTCTGATGACGGGCGCGCAGATGAAGGCGTACCTGGAGTTCTCGGCGAACTACTACGTGCAGACCGCGCCGGACGCCCCGGTGGATCCGGCGAAGCTGACGAACGCGAACGGCACGCCGGACTACAACTACGACGTGGTGAGCGGCCTGTCGTACGAGATCGACATCGCGAAGCCGGCCGGGTCCCGGGTGGCGAACGTGCGGTTCGAGGGGCAGCCGCTCGCGGACGACGCGCAGTTCGTGTTCGCGGTGAACAACTACCGCGCCAACGGCGGCGGGAACTTCCCGCACGTCGCCGCGGCCCGGGTGCTGTGGTCGAACTCGGAGGAGATCCGCAACACCATGATCGCCTGGGTGAAGGCGAAGGGGTCGATCGACCCGGCCGCCTTCGCGGGGGTGGACTGGAAGCTCACGCGCGACGGCACGCCCGTTTTCTGAGCCGCGCGCTTCGTCACCTTCGGTCGTCGACCAGCGGCGTCAGGGCCGGTGCCTCGCGGGGCGGCGGGACGTGCGCCCGCTGAGTGAGGCCGAAGGTGGTGAAGGCGGTGCGGCTCGGGAGTGCGTAGGCTTCCCTGCCCGTCAGGGAGTTGAGGATGATCGCGCTGCGCCAGGCGGCGAGGCCGAGGTCGGGGGCGCCGACGCCGTGGGTGTGGGTTTCGGCGTTCTGGACGTAGACCGTGCCGGTGACGGACGGGTCGAGGACGAGCCGGTGGTCCTCGTCGATGCGGGGCCGCTCCTTGTTGTCGCGGCGCATGTAGGGGTCGAGGCCGGCGAGGATCCGGTCGAGGGGGCGTTCGCGGTAGCCGGTGGCGAGGACGACGGCGTCGGTGGTGAGGCGGGAGCGGCTGCTTTGCAGGTCGTGCTCCAGGTGCAGTTCCACTTTGGTGGTGGCGACCCGGCCGGCGGTGCGGACCCGTACGCCGGGGGTGAGGACGGCGTCGGGCCAGCCGCCGTGCAGGGTGCGGCGGTAGAGCTCGTCGTGGACGGCGGCGATGGTGGCGGCGTCGATGCCCTTGTGCAGCTGCCACTGGCCCTCGACGAGCCGGTCGCGGGTGGATTCGGGCAGGGCGTGGAAGTAGCGGGTGTGGTCCGGGGTGAAGTGCTCCAGGCCGAGCTTGGAGTACTCCATGGGCGCGAAGGCCTCGGTGCGGCCCAGCCAGTGCAGTTTCTCGCGTCCGGCGGGCCGGTTGCGCAGCAGGTCGAGGAAGACCTCGGCGCCGGACTGTCCGATGCCGACGACGGTGACGTGTTCGGCGGCGAGCAGGGCGGCGCGGTGGTCGAGGTAGTCGGCGGCGTGTACGACGGGCACGCCGGGGGCCTCGACGAGGGGCTTGAGGGGGTCGGGGACGTAGGGCTCGGTTCCGATGCCGAGGACGACGTCGCGGGTGTAGGTGCGGCCGAGGGCTTCTGCTTCTCC
Source organism: Streptomyces tibetensis (assembly GCF_007655005.1). GTDB lineage: Bacteria > Actinomycetota > Actinomycetes > Streptomycetales > Streptomycetaceae > Streptomyces > Streptomyces tibetensis. The sequence continues at coordinate 161,137 of NZ_SZVW01000005.1, read as the reverse complement.
GTCACTGTCGAGCTGGGTGAAGTCGACCTCGAAGACGTCGCGTTCGGGGTTCCAGCGGACGGCGTCGACCTGGTGGCCGAAGTGGAGCCCGGGGAGGTTCTCGCTGACCCAGCGGCAGTAGGCGTCGTACTCGGCGCGGTGGATGTGGAAGCGCTCGGCGAAGTAGAAGGGGAAGAGCCGCTCGCGGCTCCTGAGGTAGTTGAGGAAGGTCCAGGGGCTGGTGGGGTCGGCGAGGGAGACCAGGTCGGCGAGGAACGGGACCTGGAGGGTGGCGCCCTCGATGAGCAGGCCGGGGTGCCAGCCGAAGGCGGGGTTCTGGTCGTAGAAGACGGTGTCGAGGCCGCCGAGCGGGTGGGCGAGGGCGGCGAGGGAGAGGTTGGCGGGGCCGATGCCGATGCCGACGAGGTCGCGGGGGGCGTCGGGGTCGGGGGTCGGTGCGGGGTTCATCGGGGGGTGTGTCCTTCCACGAGGGTGGCTCGGCTCGTTGCCGCGAGGTGCAGCAGGGCGGCCAGGTCGTCGGGCCCGGTGGCGGGGTTGAGGAGGGTGGCCTTGAGCCAGAGCCGGCCGTCGAGGCGGGCCCGGCCGAGGACGGCCCGGCCGTCGGTGAGCAGCGCGCGGCGTACGGCGGCCACGGTGGTGTCGGTGGCGCCCTTGGGCCGGAACAGCACGGTGCTGATGTCGGGCGGGGCGTGCAGTTCGAAGCCGGGGTGGGCGTCGACGAGGGCGGCGAACACCCGGGCGTGGGCGCAGACCTGGTCGACGAGCGCGCCGAGGCCGGCGCGTCCCAGGGTTTTGAGGGTGACGGCGATCTTGAGGACGTCGGGGCGGCGGGTGGTGCGCAGGGACCGGCCGAGCAGATCGGGGAGTCCGGCCTCGGTGTCGTCGTCGGCGTTGAGGTAGTCGGCGTGCTGCCGCAGGGCGGCGAGGTCGCGGGGGTCGCGGACGGCGAGGAGGCCGGCGGCGACCGGTTGCCAGCCGAGTTTGTGCAGGTCGAGGGTGACGGTGTGGGCGGCGTCGAGTCCGGTGAGCCGTGTGCGGTGGCGGTCGCTGAAGAGGAGGCCTCCGCCGTATGCGGCGTCGATGTGCAGACGGGCGCCGTGGGCGGCGCAGCGGGCGGCGATCTCGGGCAGTGGGTCGATGCGTCCGGCGTCGGTGGTGCCGGCGGTGGCGGCGACGAGCAGGGGGCCGGGCAGGCGGGTGAGCGTCTCGTCGAGCGTGTCGGGGTCGAGCGTGCCGCCCGGGGCGGGTACGACGACGGGTTCGGGCAGTCCGAGCAGCCAGGCAGCGCGGGGCAGTGAGTGGTGGGCGTTGGTTCCGCACACGAGCCGGACGGATCCGCCGTGCGCTTCCCGGGCGAGGAGCAGGGCGAGTTGGTTGGATTCGGTGCCGCCGGTGGTGACGAGGGAGTCGGCCGTGTCGCTGTCCGGGTAGACCAGCCTGGCCAGCACGCCTGCCGCCAGGGCCTCCAGTTCCGAGGCCGCCGGGGCCTGGTCCCAGGAGTCCAGGGACGGGTTGAGGGCCGAGGCGGCGAGGTCGGCGGCGGTGGCGACGGCGAGGGGTGGGCAGTGGAGGTGGGCGGCGCACAGGGGGTGGGCCGGGTCGGCGGCGCCTTCCGCGAAGGCCCGGACCAGGGTGGGCAGGGCGTGGGGGTCGCCCTGGTCGGGCAGGAGCTCCCCCACCGCTTCCCGCAGGCGGGCGGCGACCACGCCTGGTCCGCCCGTCGGCAGCGGTCCGCCCCGGGCCCGGGCGCCGGTGTCCAGCGCCTCGAGGACGGTGTCGAGCAACGGCCGCAGGGCGCGGGGGCCTTCGGGGCCTGAGGCGAGGGGCGGCGTGCTCATGGGTCTGACCTCCGGGGCGCGGGGCGAGACGCCCGTACGGCTCAACGACCCGACCCGGGTGGAGGTATCTCCCGCGGGGCAAACCGGTCGGCCCGCACCTCCAGCGACCGCTGAACAGGTCGACCCCGCACGTCCACAAGCCCGAGAACCGGCCGGCCCCGCACGTCCGGCGACCGCTGAACAGGTCGGCTCCGCACCTCCAGCGACCGCTGAACAGGCCGATCCCACACGTCCAGCGACCGCTGAACAGTCCGGCCCCGCACCTCCAGCGACCGCTGAACAGGCCGACCCGCACGTCCACAAGCCCGAGAACCGGCCCGGGCGCGCGGCCGCCGGCCCGGGTTCCCGGAGTCGGCCGTGCGGCCCTCGGCCCGGGCCGAGAAGGGGCGAAGCGGTCAGCGGCCCGTTCGAGCGCCCCAGGGCCTGTCGTTTGGATCAGGTCTCAGACGCGGGGCCCGGCACGCGCATCTGCCGCGTTGTCGCCGGTCGCAGGTCGCAGGTCGCAGGTCGCAGGTCGCAGGTCGGCGACCGCATCCCCGTCCCCGTCGGTCCTAGCCCCCGTCATCCCCCCTGAACCCGCAACGCCCTCGCCAGATCGTCCAGTTGGTCCACCAGCTTGCGCCGGAGCGCGGGGATGGGGTCGGCGGCGCGCAGGCATTCCTCGCCGAGGCGGAGGGTGTCCGCGTCGACGGCGTGGGCGGGGAAGGCCCAGCGGCCGGCGGCGTCGGCGATGGCGGGGCCCCGGCGGTCGGCGACGGCGACCGCGTCGGCGTAGTAGCGCCCGACGTACTCGCGTACCAGCTCGCCCTGTTCGGGCTGCCAGAAGCCGCGGGCGGTGGCGGTGAACAGGTAGTTGGACAGGTCGTCGGAGCCGAACATGGCCTGCCAGGCGCGGGCCTTGGCCTCGGGGTCGGGCAGGGCGGCGCGGCAGCGGGCGGCGCCCTCCTGGCCGGTGGCGCTCGGGTCGCGTTCCAGTTCGGCGGCGATGGCGGCCTCGTCGGTCGCGCCGAGGACGGCGAGCCGGGCGAGCACGCGCCAGCGCAGCTCGGGGTCGAGCTCGGGGCCGCCGGGCACGGTGCCGTCGGCGAGCCAGGCGGCGATGGTGTCGGGGTGGGCGGCCACGTCGATGCGGTGGCGTACGGCGATCAGGCGCAGGCCGGGGTTGTCGCCGTCCTCGGTGCGGCGGATGAGGTCGCGGCACAGTTCGGAGAGGGTGGCGAGTGCGGCGGGCCGCTCCTCGGGGGTGAGGTAGCGGTCGGCGATGTACGTGGCGGCGAAGGCGAGCACGCCCTGGACGATGGCGAGGTCCGTCTCCAGCGGGAGGTGGGCGCGGGCGGTCTCCAGGTAGGCGACGGGGGCGAGTTCGCCGTCGCGGACGGCGTCCCGCAGGGCGTTCCAGACGACCGCGCGGGTGAGCGGTTCGGGCAGTCCGGACAGTTCCTTGCGGACGGTCTCGAAGGACTCGGGGTCGAAGCGGACCTTGGCGTAGGTGAGGTCGCCGTCGTTGAGGAGGAGCAGGGCGGGCCGCTTGCCGATGGGGTGGGTCTCGGTGTGCGGGAGGTCGAGGTGGAGGCGTTCGCGCAGCACGAGCTGGCCGCCGTCGTCGCCGAGGTCGCGGTCGTAGAGGCCTGCGGCGATGCGGTGCGGGCGGCTGCCGGCGCGGTCGACGGTGAGGGCGCAGGTGCCGTGCTCGCCGGGTGTGATGCGCGGGGTGAGGGTGTCGACGCCGGTGGTGCGCAGCCAGGCGTCGGCCCAGGCGTGGACGTCGCGGTCGGTGGCGCCGGCGAGGTTGTCGATGAAGTCGGCGAGGGTGGCGTTGCCGTACTTGTGCCGGGCGAAGTGGGCGTTGATGCCGGCGAGGAAGTCCTTCTCGCCGAGCCAGGCGACCAGTTGCCGCAGTGCGCTGGCGCCCTTGGCGTAGGAGATGCCGTCGAAGTTGAGCAGCGCGGAGGCGGTGTCGTCGACGGCCTCGGGGGCGACGGGGTGGGTGGAGGGGCGCTGGTCGGCGTCGTAGCCCCAGGACTTGCGGGTGACGCCGAAGTCGGTCCAGGTGTCGGAGAAGCGGGTGGCTTCGGTGAGGGTCTGGTAGCCCATGTACTCGGCGAAGGACTCGTTCAGCCAGATGTCGTCCCACCACTTGAGGGTGACGAGGTCACCGAACCACATGTGGGCCATCTCGTGGGCGATGACCATGGCGCGGGTCTGGCGTTCGGTGTCGGTGACGGCGGAGCGGTAGACGAACTCGTCGCGGAAGGTGACCAGGCCCGGGTTCTCCATGGCGCCGGCGTTGAATTCGGGCACGAAGGCCTGGTCGTAGGAGTCGAACGGGTAGGGCTCGTCGAACTTCTCGTGGTAGCGGTCGAAGCAGGCGCGGGTGACGTCGAGGAGTTCGTCGGCGTCGGCGTCCAGGTGGGGGGCGAGGGAGCGGCGGCAGTGCAGGCCGAAGGGCAGGCCGCGGTGTTCGGTGCGCACGGAGTGCCAGGGGCCTGCGGCGACGGCGACCAGGTAGGTGGAGATGAGCGGTGTGGGGGCCGCGGTCCATACGCCGTCGGCCTGTTCGGTGATGCCGTTGGCGAGGACGGTCCAGTTCTGCGGGGCCGTCACGGACAGTTCGAAGACGGCCTTGAGGTCGGGCTGGTCGAAGGCGGCGAAGACGCGCTGGACGTCTTCCATGAACAGCTGGGTGTAGACGTAGGTCTCGCCGTCGGTGGGGTCGGTGAAGCGGTGCATGCCCTCGCCGGTGCGGGAGTAGCGCATCCGGGCGTCCACGTGCAGTTCGTGCTCGCCGGCGGTGAGGTTCGGCAGGGTGAGCCGGTTGCCGTCCAGTGCCTCCGGGTCCAGGGGGTGTCCGTCGAGGGTGACGGAGCGCAGCTCGGCGGGCTTGAGCTCGACGAAGGTGTCCCCGTCCACGCGGGCAGCGAACCTGATCAGGGTGCGGGAGTCGAAGGTGTCGTCGCCGCCGGTCAGGTCGAGTTCGATCGTGTAGTGGTGGACGTCGAGGAGCTCTGCTCGGGTCTGCGCTTCGTCGCGCGTCAGTACGGACATGCGAGACATGCTGCCTGATGGCGTCGGCAAGGCACAGAGGCGGATCGGTACGTGCCCAATGTCCGGTCTAGGTGCGGTCCTTTTCGAGCTCCCCGGCGTGCGCCCCCATGGGGCGCTGGGTGGGCACGTGCGCGTCGGGATGCGGCAGTGCGGGGCGCGCGGGGTGTGCGGCGGTCTCGGTGTGCTCCCCTGCGAGGGCGCGCAGGCGGTGCACCTCCCGTTGCAGGGCGAGATGGCGCCGGTGGGCGTCGTAGAGGTAGCGGACCTTGGTGCGCAGGGCCCAGGGGTCGACGGGTTTCAGGACGAGGTCGGCGACGCCGAGCCGGAAGGCGGTGGTGGTCAGTTCGTGGTCGGCGCCGAAGCCGGTGAGCAGGATCACGGGGATGTGCTGGGTCTGCTCCACGCGCCGCATGTAGCGCACGACCTCCAGTCCGCTGACGCCGGGCATGCGCACGTCGAGCAGCAGCAGGCCGACCTGGCCGCGGAGCACCTGCTTGAGTGCCTCGTCGCCGCTGGTGGCCCGGCTGAGCTGGTAGCCCAGCGGGGCCAGGGCGCTTTCGAGCGCGTACAGCGTGTCCTCGTGGTCGTCGACGATGAGGATCCTGGTATCCGACGGCATGGCCCCACGCCCCTCCCTCGTGGAGGACCAGAGTAGTCCGGGACACTGACGCGCAGTGCTCGCCGGCTGACATGCTGTGTACAGCGCAGCATGCCCCGAGCGGGCCGCCGTGTCACTCCCCGGGGCGCGCGGGACGTCAGTTGCCGCCGGGGGTGGCGCCGTTGAGCGCTTCGTCGGCGATGCGCTCGTGGTGGCGGATGACCTCGGCGACGATGAAGTTCAGGAACTTCTCGGCGAAGGCGGGGTCGAGTTTGGCGTTCTCGGCGAGGGCGCGCAGCCGGGCGATCTGGCGGGCTTCGCGAGCCGGGTCGGCGGGCGGCAGCTGGTGCCGGGCCTTGAGGTGGCCGACCTGCTGGGTGCACTTGAAGCGCTCGGCGAGCATGTGGACGACGGCGGCGTCGATGTTGTCGATGCTGTCGCGCAGCCGGGCGAGCTCTTCGCGGACGGCGGGGTCGACGTCGCGGGAACCGGTGTTGCTGGTGGTCATGGGGCGTCAGCCTACGGGGATCATGACGGGTGGCCGAAGGGCGTCTCATCCCTCGGCGGTAAGAGTTGCTTGTGGAAGCGGATGTCCTCGTGGCCGCCGGGGACGGCCCGGACGCGGGTCCGTTCCCGGGAGCCGGGCCGCGGGTGGAAGCGGGGTGCCCGGGAGCTGTACGTGGGGACGATCTTTCGCTGGTCACGGCCCGGATGCTGCCGGTGGTGCGCGAGAGGTGACGGCCGGATTTCGCCGTGCCGGGGCCGTCCGTGGTGGGGCTCGTCCTCGTACAGTGGAACCGGGTTCAGGGGCGTCTTGGGGGTGAGACGTGGCGAACGACGGGCCGGTCGAGCACGGCTACCCGCATCTGGAGACGGTGCGGGCCGCTGTCACGGCGCTGTACAGGCGACTGTCCCACGACACCGTCCGGACGTTCGCGTCGAGTGTGCTCCCCGTCGACGTGGCGTTCTGCGACACGGACGATCTGTATCTGGGGGCGCAGCGGGTGGCGCACGAGCTGGTGCGGCACTACCGGCTGCCGGATGCCCGGCTGGTCGTGAGTTTCCGGGAGATGCGGCACGCGGCGAATGTGGAGCTCACGGCCGGGCCGGAGTACTTCGTGGAGCTGAACGACCGGTTCCGTACGCATCGGCGGGACATCGGGGCGGCCCTGGCGCACGAGGTGACGCATGTGTACCTGCATCGCCTGGACCTGTCCTTCCCGGGGGTGCGGGACAACGAGATCCTCACGGACACGGTGACGACGTATCTGGGTGCGGGGTGGCTGCTGCTGGACGCCTACCGGGAGGACGGGGCGTCGTCGCAGAAGCTGGGGTACCTCACGCCGGAGGAGTTCGGGTACGTGCTGGCCAAGCGGGCGCTGGCGTTCGGGGAGGACCCGGCGGTGTGGTTCACCAGTGCGCAGGCGTACACGGCGTATGTGAAGGGGATGGAGCTGGCCCGCCGTGACGAGCGGCAGCCGCCGTTGACGGCGGCGGGATGGGCGGGGCGGCGGCGGTACGCCCGGGACCGGCGGCACGCTGCGGCGGGCCCGCAGCAGCCGGGGGCGCCGTACGCGTTCTCGCCCGACGGGGGCGGGCGGTTGCGGGTGTCGTTCCCCTGCCCCACGTGCCATCAGCGGATCAGGGTGCCGGTGCGGGGGCGGGTCCGGGCGCGGTGCGCGCTGTGCCGCAGCGTGCTGGAGTGCGATACGTAGGGGGCGTGGGCGGAGCGGGCCGGGAGTTGCGCTTTCGGCGTCGGGGCTCGGCCGTCCTCAGTGCGGGTGGTCGCCGCTGGTGATCTCCCGGTACTGCTCCACGGTCGGCTTCTCGATCCGTGCGTCGGGGCCGTACATGGCCTTGGCGAGCCGGGCTCGCAGCCGCTCGGACCGCTTGACCCTGCGGCGGACTCCCCCGGCGTCGACCTCGCGCCCGATCTCGTAGGGCGGGTTCTGCTCGTGCTGGGTGAGCGTGAACAGCTCGCCCTGGGTGAGGGGCTCGTGGACCTCGATGTACTCGCCGGTCGGCAGCCGCTTGACGGTGCCGGTCTCCCTGCCGTGCAGCACCTTGGCGCGGTCGCGGCGCTGCAGGCCCATGCAGATCTTCTTCGTGACGATGAAGGCGGCGACCGGCAGCACGAAGACCCCGATCCGCACGCACCAGGTGATCACGTTGATGGACAGGTGCAGATGGGTGGCGACGATGTCGTTGCCGCCGCCGATCAGCAGCACCGCGTACAGCGTCAGCCAGGCCACGCCGAGGCCGGTGCGCACGGGCGCGTTGCGCGGCCGGTCCAGGATGTGGTGCTCGCGTTTGTCGCCGGTGATCCACGCCTCGAGGAAGGGGTAGAGGCCGAGGGCGAACAGGATCAGCGGGAAGAGCGAGAAGGGGATGAACACGCCGAGGACGAGGGTGTGCCCCCAGAGGTTGATCTCCCATCCCGGCATCACCCGGATCAGGCCCTCGGAGAAGCCGAGGTACCAGTCGGGCTGGGCGCCGGTGGTGACCAGGTCGGGGCGGTAGGGGCCGAACGCCCACACGGGGTTGATCTGGGCGATGGCGCCCATCACCGTCAGCACGCCGAAGACGAGGAAGAAGAAGCCGCCGGCCTTGGCCATGTAGACCGGCAGGAAGGGCATCCCGACGACCGAGCGTTCCTTGCGTCCGGGGCCGGGGAACTGGGTGTGCTTGTGGTAGAAGACCAGGATCAGATGGGCGGTGACCAGGCCCAGCATGATCCCGGGCAGCAGCAGGATGTGGACGGGATAGAGCCGGGAGATGATGTCCTCGCCCGGGAACTCCCCGCCGAACAGGAAGAACGACAGGTACGTCCCGACGATCGGGATCGACAGGATCGCGCCCTGTGCGAAGCGGATGCCGGTGCCGGACAGCAGGTCGTCGGGGAGGGAGTAGCCGGTCAGGCCGGTGATGATGCCGAGCATCAGCAGGGTCCAGCCGAAGAGCCAGTTCAGTTCGCGCGGCTTGCGGAAGGCTCCGGTGAAGAACACCCGCATCATGTGCACCAGCATGCCGGTGATGAAGACCAGCGCCGCCCAGTGGTGGATCTGCCGGATCAGCAGCCCGCCGCGCACGTCGAAGCTGATGTCCAGCGTGGACTCGAACGCCTTGCTCATGAGGACGCCGTTGAGCTCCGTGTAGGAGCCGTTGTAGGCGACCTCCTGCATGCTGGGCTCGAAGAACAGGGTGAGGTAGACGCCGGTGAGGATCAGTACGACGAAGCTGTAGAGGGTGACCTCGCCCAGCATGAAGGACCAGTGGTCCGGGAAGACCTTGCGCATGTTGGCCTTGGCCAGGGCGAAGAGCCCGAGCCGTCCGTCGGCCCAGTCGGCGAGCTTCTCGCCCTTGCCGACCGGAGGCCTGCGAGCGGAATCCGTCCCGTACACCCGTCGTGCGCCGTCGTCGCCCATACGTCGTCGCCTCCCCGTGGGATCCTTCCCAGCGTGGCACGGCGTCGCGGCCGTGCAAACGGGGCGTGGGCCAAGGGGCGGGGCGGTTGGGCCAGAGGGGCGAGCGCCGGTCAGCGACCGCCGGGGTCGTGGACGATCCCCTGTGCCCGTGCGGCCATGAGCCATTTCGGGAACTCGCTCACCAGCCGGTCGTACAGCTCGGCGTCCGGGACCTTCCGCGGGTCCTGCCCCGCGTGGAAGAACCCGGCGTTGTCGACGACCCGCTTGCCCGGCACGGCCAGCTCGTCCAGCTTGCGCAGGAAGTCGAACTGCTTGCTGCCCGGGTCGCCGAACCCGATGAACTGCCAGAACAGCGGCAGCTTCGCCGCCTTGCACAGGTAGCGTTCCGCGGCGAGCTTGTTGATGGGCCCGCCGTCGGTCTGGAACACCACCAGGGCGGGCTCCGTCGAGCCGCTGTCGAGGTAGTGGTCGATCACGGCGTCCATCGCCAGGTGATAGCTGGTCTTCCCCATGTGCCCGAGCCCGGCCACGATCCGCTCGATCCGCCCCTGGTGGCCAGCCAGGGCGATCTCGGTCTCGGCGTCGACATCGGTGGAGAAGAACACGACCGGCACGCTGCCGTCGTCGTCCAGGTGCGCCGACAGCCCGAGCACCCGGTCGGCCAGCGCCTGCACACTGCCGTCCTTGTAGTACGGCTTCATCGAGCCGGAGTAGTCGACCACGAGGTAGACCGCGGCCCGCAGCCCGTCCAGCCCGTGCTTCACGAGGGACACCCCGGCGCTCTTGTAGAGGTTCACCAGCGCGGGAGCGGTCTCCTGCACCTTGCTCAGACTGATCGCGACCATGGGCCGCATCCTCTCAGCTCTCGACGACCACTCCGTCGCTCAGTTCCAGCACCCGGTCGGCCAGGCCGAGGAGTTGCGGGTCGTGGGTGGCGACGAGCGCCGTGACGCCCTCGCTGCGGACCACGGCGCGCAGCAGCTCCATCACCGCCAGGCCGGTGGCCGCGTCGAGCTGGCCGGTCGGCTCGTCGGCGAGCAGCAGGGCCGGGCGGTTGGCGAGGGCCCGGGCGATGGCGACCCGCTGCTGCTGTCCGCCGGAGAGCTCGGCGGGCCGTTGTGCCTCGTGTCCGGCCAGTCCCACCAGGGCCAGCAGCATCGCCACCCGCTCCTCCCGTTCCCGCGGCTCGGTCCGGCGCAGCCGCAGCGGCACGCCCACGTTCTCGGCGGCGGTGAGGATGGGGATGAGCCCGAAGGACTGGAAGACGAAACCGATCCGGTCCCGGCGCAGTTCCAGCAGCTCGCTCTCGCCGAGCGCCGACAGGTCGGTGCCGCCCACGACGACCCGGCCGCGCTGCGGGGTGTCGAGACCGCCGATCAGATGGAGCAGCGTCGACTTTCCGGAGCCCGAGCGGCCTTTGAGGGCGACCAGTTCACCGCGCCGGGCGGCGAAGGAGGCCCCGCGCAGCGCGTGTACCGCCGCGGCCCCGGTGCCGTAGGAGTGGTGCAGGTCCGCCACCCGCAGCATCGGTTCCCCGGCCGTGTCGTCGGCGAGGGCGGCACCGGACCCGGGGCTGCTGTTCTCGGTCATCACCGCATCCCATACGGAACGGGTCCGGACGGTCAAGGGCCGGACAACGCGGCTTCGAACTCATGTGCCGGGCCGGTAACTCCGTGATATGCATGCCGGGTTGGGGGAAAAGCGGCTCGCGCATCGGTGGGGGAAGAGTGACGGGCTTACTGCTGCTGCGCCTGCGCGCGCATCGGCTGCTGCTCACGGCCGCCCTGCTCGCCGTCCTGCTGACCACCTCGGTGCTCGCCGCCCTCACGGCCTTCTCCGGCTCCGTCGGGGACGCGGCGCTGCGGGGCACGCTGGCCGGCAGGTCCGCGCTCTCCGCCTCCCTCTTCGTCGAGGCGGACGTGCCCCGGGAGCGGCGGGACGCGGCGCACCGGGCGGTGGTGCGCGGGGCGCGGGAGGTCTTCGGCGGGCTGCCGGTGACCGTGCGGAGGCTGGAGCGGTCCGGGCCGTACGCGCTGCCCCGGTCCCTGCGGGACGCGGACGCCCGGGCCGGGCAGCCCGACCTGACGCATCTCGCCGCTCTGGACCGGTCCCGGATCCGGCTGGTCTCGGGGGCTCTGCCCGGCCCGGCGCCGGCGGGCCGGGGATCCACCGTGCCCGTCGCCCTGCCCGAGGCGGCGGCCGACCGGCTGAAGCTGCGGCCCGGGGCACGTCTGAAGCTCACCGACCGGCTGGGCGGCGCACCGCTGAGGGTGCGGGTGACCGGGGTGTACCGGGCGGCCGACGGCACCGATCCCTACTGGCAGGCGGACACGGTGGGCGGGCGGGGCGTGCGCACCCTGGCCTTCACCACCTACGGGCCGCTGCTGGCCGAGGCGTCGGTGCTCGCCTCCGGCCGTGCCTCCGCGGACACCACCGGCTGGGTGGCGACGGCCGACTACCGCACCCTCACCACCGGCGACATCGGCGCGCTCCGCGCGGACGCCCTGCGCGCGGCCGGGGCGCTGCGCGTGAGCCCGGCGCTCGGGGGCGCCGCGAGCGTGCGCAACGGACTGCCGGAGGTTCTGGAGCGGACCGAACGGACCCTGCTGGTGTCCCGGTCCACCCTGGCGATCGTCTCCGTGCAGCTGGTCCTGCTGGCCGGGTACGCGCTGCTGCTGGTGGCCCGGCTGCTCGACGGTGAGCGCGCGGGAGAGACCGAACTGCTGCGCGCCCGGGGCGGCTCGCGTGGCCGGATCGCGGGGCTCGCCGCGCTGGAGGCGCTGCTGCTGGCGGTGCCGGCCGCGGTCTGTGCCGCCCTGCTGTCCGGCCCGCTGACCCGGCTGCTGGCCCGCTCGTCCTCGCTCGACCGGATCGGGCTGCGGCTGGACACCGCCCCGTCGGGACGGGTCTGGCTGGTGGCGGCCGGCGTGGCGCTGGGGTGCGCGGTGGCGGTTGTGGCGCCCGCGCTGGCGGCGACGGCCGGCACGCCGGTGCGGCTGCGCCGGCTGCGTGCCGCCACGACGGCCGCGCCCCTGCGCGCCGGAGCCGATGCGGGGCTGCTGCTGATCGCGGCCGTGGCGTACTGGCAGCTGCAACGGCAGACCGACACGACCGGCGGCGGGGTGCTCAGTTTCGACCGGGCGGGCCGGCTGGGCATCGATCCGCTGCTGGTCGCGGCGCCCGCGCTGGCGCTGCTGGCGGGCACCGTACTGACGCTGCGTCTGCTGCCGCCGGCCGCCCGGCTGGCCGAGCGGCGTTCCTCGCACGGGCGGGGGCTGCCGGCGGCGCTGGCGGGCTGGCAGTTCAGCCGGCGTCCGCTGCGTGGGGCGGGTCCGGTGTTGCTGCTGGTCATCGCCGTGGCGACCGGGATGCTGGCCATCGGGCACGGCGCGTCCTGGGACCGGTCGCAGGACGACCAGGCCGACTTCCGGACGGGTGCCTCGGTCCGGGTCCTCGACCAGAGTCCGGGCAGTCCCGGGCAGACCGGTCTCTACTCCGGGCTGCCCGGGGCCGGGGACGCCGCTCCCGCGCATCGCACCTCTCTGAGCCTGTCCGGCGACCGGGACGCGACGGTCCTCGCCCTGGACACCGCCCGTGCCGGGGCCGGGCTGCTGATGCGCGGCGACCTCGCCGGTGAGCCCCCGGCGAGGCTGCTGCGGTCACTGGCTCCTCCCGCGCCGGACGAGGACCGGGCCGTCCGGCTTCCCGACGGCACCCGGCGGCTCGGCCTCGACGTGCGGATCACCGATCTGCGGGCCCGGACGGGGCGCTCCCCCTCCGGCCGTGCGCCGCAGCTCACGGTGGTCGTCGAGGACCGGTACGGCATCGCGTACCGGATGGGCGCCGGGGAGGTTGTGGTGGACGGGCGGGTGCGCCGGGTCGCGCTCGACCTCGACGTGACGGCGTCCGGCCGCCGCGCCGCCCCGGCCGGGCCACTTCGGCTGACCGGGTTTCAGCTCGATGACACCTCTCCCGTCGGCCGCCCCGAACAGCACCGGTTCACCGTCGAACGACTGCTCGCCACCGGTTCCGACGGTGCCGCGCGGGCCGTCCCCGCGCCCGCCGCGACGCGCTGGCGGGGCAGCCGTACCGTGACGGAGAACGGCACCGTCCTGGCCCGTGGGGCCACGAGGCCCGCCGTGTCCGCCGGCGCGCCGCTGACCGTGTCGTACGGCACGGGCGCCGATCCCGACGAGAGCGTCAACACGCCCCCGCTCTACTCCGTCCGTGTCGCCACCGTCGGGGCCGGGGCGCCGCGGACGCTCGCCGCCGTGGCCACCCGGGACTTTTTGCGGGCAGCGGGAGCCGGGCCGGGCGACACCATCGACGTACCACTGTCCGGGGAGCAGCTGCGGGTGCGGATCGTCCGGGCGGTGGAGGCGCTGCCGACCACCGCGGCCGGACCGAACGGTGAGGCGGTGGGGGGCGGGGCGTTGCTGCTCGACCTGCGGGCCGTCGACGCCGTGCTGGACCGGCGGGCCGCCGCGCCGCTCGTGCCCACCGAGTGGTGGGTGAGCGCCGCGCCCGGCAAGGCCGCCGAGGTCGCCGCCGCGTTGCGGGCGCGCCCCGATCTCGAAGACCAGCAGGTGCTGGTACGGGACGAGACCGCTGCCGAGCTGCTGCGGGACCCGCTGGGCGCGGGCCCGCGCTCGGCGCTGACGGCGGTGGCGGTGGCCGCCGCGGCCCTGGCCGCCGGGGGTTTCGCGGTGAGCGCCGCGGGTGCGCGGCGGGAGCGGTCCGCGGAGTTCGCGGTGCTGCGCGCCCTGGGCACGCCCCGCCGGGACCTCGCCCGGCTGGTCGCGACGGAGCAGAGCCTGCTCATCGGCGCCGGGCTGCTCGCCGGGCTGGGTCTCGGCGCCGTCCTGACGCGGGCCGTGGTGCCGCTGATCGTACTGACCTCCGATGCGGCACGGCCGGTCCCGCCCGTCCTCGTGGAACTCCCGCAGGCCCGGGTGGCCCTGCTCCTCGCGGGGGTGGCCGCCCCGCTGTTGCTGATCACCGTCGTGTCGGCGTTGCGCCGCGCCGACCCGGCGGTCGCGCTGCGCCACCAGGGGGAGGACTGACATGCCGCGCAACGCGCAGGGCGCGCCCTGGGTACGGACCCGGCTGCGGGCCGCGCCCGGGTCCACCGTCGCCTTCGGTGTGCTGGTGCTGGTCACGGCGTTCCTCGCGGCGCTCCTGCCCCGGGCCGTCGAGGCGTACGAGACGGACGGGCTGCGCGAGGCCGTCGCCGTCGCCGCCCCCGAGTCCACCGTGCTGGAACTGAAGACGCCGCAGCCCGGTCTCGAACGGCCGGACCGTGCCCGTGCGAACGAGGTCCGGCCGGAGGCGCTCGCGGCGGTCGACGCCCAGGCCCGTGCGCTGCTGCCCGCACCGCTGCGGGCGGACCCGGCCGAGTCGGCGTACGGGGTGCGGACGGGTAAGAGTCTGGAGGCGCTGGACGCGTCGCTGCCGCGGCCCGACGGGGTGCCGCCCCGCTTCACCCTGGCCACCCAGTCGGGACTGGCCGGCCATGCCACCGTGCGGGAGGGCCGGTTGCCCGCCGCCGGCCGGGTGTCCATGGGCGCCAGGGAGGTGGAAGGCGCCGTGACCACCGAGACGGCCCGCACGCTGCGGCTGCGCTCCGGCTCCTCGCTCACCCTGGCCGGTTTTCCCGACGGGCCGCTGACCGTACGGATCACCGGCATCCTCCAGCCCCGGCACCCGCAGCGCAGTTACTGGTCGGCGGAGCCGGTTCTGCGCACACCGGCCCTGGCCTCCTTCGGCGGCCGTCCGCCGCAGTTCTACTGGGAGGCGGGCGTCCTGCTGGCGCCCGGTTCCGCACCCGCGCTGCTCGGCGGGCAGGGAGAGCCGGAGAAGTACTGGCGGTACGCGCCCGCGACGGGGCGGCTCACCGGGACGGACACCGCGGCGCTGGTCGCGGCGATCGCGTCCCTGGAGAACGGGCCCGGGCTGGTGCGGATGCGCGGAGCCGCCGGTCCGCTCGCGGACCTGTCCACCGGTCTGGAGCAGGTCGTCGGTTCCTTCACGCAGACGCGTGACGCCATCGCCCCCGTGGTCGCCGTGGCGGTGTTCGGTATCGCCGCGGTCGCTTCGGTCGTCCTGGTCATGAGCGGTGGTCTGGCCGCCTCCCGCCGCGACGCCGAACTCGCCCTGCTGCGCGCCCGGGGCGGCTCCCTGCGGGGCATCACCGGGCGGCTACTGGCCGAGTGCGCGGCGCCGGCGCTGCCCGCCGCGGCCTGCGGCCTGCTGCCGGCCGTGCTCGTCGTGGACGGGGCCCGGCTGCTGCCCGCCGTCCTCGGGGCGGGCGCCGTGGCGCTGCTCGCCTGTGCGGCGCTGCCGGTGCGCGCGGCCGTGGCGCACCGCAGGCCGCGGGCGCACCGGGAGCGCGACGATCTGGCCCGGGCCAGGCCCGGCGGGCGCCGCACGGTCGTCGAACTGACCGTGCTGGTGCTGGCCGCCGGCTCGGTGCTGACGTTGCGCCGCCGCGGTGCGGGCGAGCCGGGCGATCTGCTGGTGAGCGCCGCTCCGGTGCTCGTCGGGCTGGTGACGGCGCTGGTCCTGGTCCGGCTGTATCCGCTGCCCCTGCGGTGGGCGGCCGGCCCGGCCGGGCGGCTGCGCGGCGTGGTCGGGTTCCTGTCGCTGGCCCGGGCGGGCCGTTCACCGGCCGCGGTCGCCACGCTGCCGCTGCTCGCCCTGCTGACGGCCCTGACCACGGCCGCGTTCGGAGGGTCCGTGCTGACGGGCGTGGCGGTCGCCCGGGACCGGGCAGCGCTGCTGAAGACGGGTGCGGACGCGGCTGTCGCCACCGACGGCAGTGCACTGCCGACGGGACTGGCGCGGGCGGTGAGGGAGGTGGCCGGGGTCCGGGAAGTGACGGCCGTGGGCATCGGGTACGCCTCGGAGCGCGCGTCCGACGAGTCGGGGTCGCTGCCCCTGGTGGGGGTCGAGCCGGACTCGTACGCGGGACTGGCCCGGCACGTGGGGCTCGGGGGTTTCGCGGCGGACGCCCTGCGGACCCGGGGCGGGGTGCTGGACGCGGTCGCCTCCCCGAGCGTCGCCGAGCGGCTGGGGAAGTCGCCGCGCCGGATCGTGACCGACTACGGGCCCGTGACCGTGCGGGTCACCGCGGTGCGGCCCCGCACCCCGGCCGTCCCCGAGGGGGAGTTCCTGCTGGTCGACGCGGCGGGGCTGAAGGGCTCGCCCGGCCCTTCGGTCCTGCTGGCGGCCGGCGCCGGGCTCGACGGGAAGGCACTGCGGGCGGCCGTGCGCGGCGCCCATCCGGGCCTGGCCGTGACCCTGCGGAGCGAGGAACGCGCGGCGCTGTCCGACTCGCCGCTGCAGGAGGGCGCCGAACGGATCTACGTCTGGGCCGTCGCCGCGGGTGCGGGCTACGCCGTGCTCGCCCTGGTGCTCGGTCTGCTGCGGTCCGCTCCGGAGCGGGCCGCCCTGCTGGCCCGGCTGCGCACACTGGGCATGACGACCCGCCAGGGCAGGCGCCTGCTCGGCCTGGAGGCGTTGCCGCAGACGCTGCTCGCGGCCGGCGGGGGCATGGCCGCCGGCTGGGCGACGGTGGGGCTGCTCTCCCCCGGCATCGACCTGGACCGGCTGGCCCTGGCCGGCATCTCCGGTGTGACGGCCCCGGATGCCGTGCTGCGGGCCGACGTGTGGTCGCTGGCTCTGCCGGCCGCGGGCGCGGTGCTGCTGGCGGGGGCGGTGGCGGTCGCCCAGGCCTGGTGGGCGGGGCGCCGGACACCGATCACTCACCTCAGGGCGGGAGACATGCGATGAGCGGTACGACGGAGTCGCTCGAGGAGCTTCAGCGCCGGGTGGCGCGGCAGCGCGACCGGCCCGCGTACGGGCACGACGCGCTGATCGCCTGCGACCGGTTGGTGCGGATCTTCGCCCGGCGCGGGGGCGGGGACGCGGTGGAGGTGCAGGCGCTCCAGGGGCTCGATCTGCTGGTGCGCGAGGGCGAGTTGATGGCCCTGGTGGGAGCGTCCGGCAGCGGCAAGTCGACGTTGATGAACATCCTCGCGGGCCTGGACGTCCCGACGGCGGGCGCCGCGAAGGTCGCGGGCCGTGATCTGCTGACGATGGACGCGAAGGCGCGGCTGCGGTACCGGCGTGAGGTGGTGGGCTTCGTCTGGCAGCAGACGGCGCGCAATCTGCTGCCGTATCTGACGGCCGCACAGAACGTCGCCCTGCCGATGCAGCTGGCGGGCGGCTCCCGGCGCGAACGTGCCGGGCGGGTGGACGATCTGCTGTCCCTGCTGGGCGTCGCCGACTGCCGGGACCGGCGTCCGCAGGCGATGTCCGGCGGTCAGCAACAGCGCGTCGCGATCGCGGTCGCCCTCGCCAACGACCCCGCCGTGCTGCTCGCCGACGAGCCGACCGGCGAGCTGGACTCGGCGACCGGACAGCAGGTCTTCGCGGCGTTCCGCCGGGCGAACGAGGAACTGGGCACGACGATCGTCATCGTCACGCACGACCAGGCGGTCGCCGGTGAGGTCCGCCGCACGGTCGCCATCCGCGACGGCCGTACCTCGACGGAGGTGCTGCGCCGCACGGAGGTCGACGAGACGGGCCGGGAGTCCCTCGTGGCGCGTGAGTACGCGATGCTCGACCGCGCGGGCCGCCTTCAGCTGCCCGCCGAGTACACGGCTGCCCTGGGCATGGCGGACCGGGTGCTGCTGGAACTGGCCGAGGACCACATCCAGGTACGGCCGGACGAGAACGACGGCGAGAACGGCGACGGGTACGAAGGCAGGACCCACGGCGAGAACGACGGCAGGACCGACGGCGGGAACGGTGGCAGGACCGACGGCGGGAACGGCGGCAGGACCGATGGCGGGAACGGCGTCGAGAGCGGCGGCGGGAACGGCTGAGGACGTGCGACAGCGCCTGCCCGGGCGTCCGGTCGGGGACTGTGGGGCAGGCGCCGTCAGTGTTCCGTACGCCGTTGTACGGGACGTCTTGTGCGGTGCGGTCAGACCATCAGCGCGCGGTCCGTGGGACGGATCGGCGCCGGCAGCTCGCTCGCGCCGGTGAGGGCACGGTCCACTCCGCGCGCAGCGGAGCGGCCCTCCGCGATCGCCCAGACGATGAGCGACTGGCCGCGGCCGGCGTCACCGGCGACGAACACGCCCGGCACGTTCGTCCGGAAGTCGGCGTCGCGGGCGATGTTGCCGCGCTCGTCGAGCTCCAGGCCGAACTGCTCGACCAGGCCGTTCTCCCGGTCGGTGCCGGTGAAGCCCATCGCGAGGGTCACCAGCTGCGCGGGGATCTTGCGCTCGGAGCCCGGCTTCGGGGTCAGCTTGCCGTCGATGAACTCCACCTCGGTGAGGTGCAGCCACTGGACGTTGCCGTCCTCGTCGCCCTCGAAGTGGGTCGTCGAGACGGAGTAGACCCGCTCGCCGCCCTCCTCGTGCGCCGAGGTGACCTTGTACAGCATGGGGAAGGTCGGCCACGGCTGGGAGGCCGCGTTCCGCTCCTCGCCCGGGCGGGGCATGATCTCCAGCTGCGTGACGGAGGCCGCGCCCTGGCGGTGGGCGGTGCCCACGCAGTCCGCGCCGGTGTCGCCGCCGCCGATGACCACGACGTGCTTGCCCTCGGCCGACAGCGGAGTGGTGACGTAGTCGCCCTCCTGGACCTTGTTGGCCAGCGGCAGGTACTCCATGGCCTGGTAGATGCCCTTGAGCTCACGGCCGGGCACCGGCAGGTCACGGGCCGTGGTGGCGCCGACGGCCAGGACGACCGCGTCGTAGCGCTTCTTCAGGTCCGTGGCCTTCAGGTCGCGGCCGATCTCGATGCCCGTGCGGAAGCGGGTGCCCTCCGCGCGCATCTGCTCGATACGGCGGTTGATGTGCCGCTTCTCCATCTTGAACTCGGGGATGCCGTAGCGGAGGAGGCCTCCGATGCGGTCCGCGCGCTCGTAGACGGCGACGGTGTGGCCGGCGCGGGTCAGCTGCTGGGCGGCGGCGAGACCCGCCGGGCCCGAGCCGATGACCGCGACCGTCTTGCCGGACAGGCGCTCCGGGATCTGCGGGGCGACGTCCCCGGTCTCCCACGCCTTGTCGATGATCGAGACCTCGACGTTCTTGATGGTGACCGGCGGCTGGTTGATGCCGAGCACACACGCCGACTCGCACGGAGCGGGGCACAGGCGGCCCGTGAACTCCGGGAAGTTGTTGGTGGCGTGCAGACGCTCCTGCGCCGCCGCCCAGTCCTCGCGGTAGGCGTAGTCGTTCCACTCGGGGATGAGGTTCCCCAGCGGGCAGCCGTTGTGGCAGAACGGGATGCCGCAGTCCATGCAGCGGCTGGCCTGCTTGCTGATGATGGGCAGCAGGGAGCCGGGAACGTAGACCTCGTTCCAGTCCTTGACGCGCTCCTCGACGGGGCGGGACTTGGCGAGCTCGCGCCCGTGGTTCAGGAAGCCCTTCGGGTCAGCCATTGATCGCCGCCTCCATCATCTTCTCGTGGGTCTCGGTCTCGGAGAGACCGGCTCGCTCGGCGGCGTCCTTGGCGGCGAGCACTGCCTTGTACGTGCTGGGGATGATCCTGCTGAAGCGCTCGACGGCGGTGTCCCACTCGCCCAGGAGCTTCTCGGCGACGGTCGAGCCGGTCTCCTCCTGGTGGCGGCGGACCACGTCGTGCAGCCACTGCTTGTCGGTGTCGTCCAGCGGCTCGACGGCGTCCAGGTTGCCGACGTTGACGTTGTCGCGGTCCAGGTCGATCACGTACGCGATACCGCCGGACATGCCGGCCGCGAAGTTGCGGCCGGTCTCGCCGAGCACCACCGCGTGACCGCCGGTCATGTACTCGCAGCCGTGGTCGCCCACGCCCTCGGAGACGACCGTGGCGCCGGAGTTGCGGACGCAGAACCGCTCGCCGACCTTGCCGCGCAGGAACATCTCGCCGCCGGTGGCGCCGTAGCCGATGGTGTTGCCGGCGATGACGCTGTACTCGGCGAGGTGGTCGGCAGCGCGGTCCGGGCGGACGACGATCCGGCCGCCGGAGAGGCCCTTGCCGACGTAGTCGTTGGCGTCGCCCTCCAGGCGCAGCGTGACACCGCTGGGCACGAAGGCGCCGAAGGACTGGCCCGCGGAGCCGGTGAAGGTGATGTCGATGGTGTCGTCGGGCAGGCCCGCGCCACCGAACTTCTTCGTCACCTCGTGGCCGAGCATGGTGCCGACCGTGCGGTTGATGTTGCGGATCTGCACCTGGGCGCGCACCGGCTGGGCGTCGGTGGCGCCGGTCGCGGCGAGCGCATCCGAGGCCAGCTTGATCAGCTGGTTGTCGAGCGCCTTCTCCAGACCGTGGTCCTGGGCGATCAGCTGGTGGCGGACCGTGCCCTCGGGCAGCTCGGGCACGTGGAACAGCGGCTCCAGGTTCAGGCCCTGCGCCTTCCAGTGGTCGACCGCGCGGGTCACGTCGAGCGTCTCGGCGTGGCCGACGGCCTCCTCGATGGAGCGGAAGCCCAGCTCGGCGAGGATCTCGCGGACCTCTTCGGCGATGTACTGGAAGAAGTTCACGACGTACTCGGCCTTGCCGGAGTAGCGCTCACGCAGGACCGGGTTCTGTGTGGCGATGCCGACCGGGCAGGTGTCGAGGTGGCAGACGCGCATCATGACGCAGCCGGAGACGACGAGCGGCGCGGTCGCGAAACCGAACTCCTCGGCGCCGAGCAGCGCGGCGATGACCACGTCACGGCCGGTCTTCAGCTGGCCGTCGGTCTGCACGACGATACGGTCGCGCAGGCCGTTGAGCAGCAGGGTCTGCTGGGTCTCGGCGAGGCCGAGCTCCCAGGGGCCGCCGGCGTGCTTCAGCGACGTGAGCGGGGAGGCGCCCGTGCCGCCGTCGTGGCCGGAGATGAGGACGACGTCCGCGTGAGCCTTGGACACACCGGCCGCGACCGTGCCGACGCCGACCTCGGAGACCAGCTTGACGTGAATCCGCGCCTGGGGGTTGGCGTTCTTCAGGTCGTGGATCAGCTGGGCGAGGTCCTCGATGGAGTAGATGTCGTGGTGCGGCGGCGGGGAGATCAGACCGACACCCGGGGTCGAGTGACGGGTCTTGGCGACCCACGGGTAGACCTTGTGGCCGGGCAGCTGGCCGCCCTCGCCGGGCTTGGCGCCCTGGGCCATCTTGATCTGGATGTCGTCGGAGTTGACCAGGTACTCGGAGGTCACACCGAAGCGGCCGGAGGCGACCTGCTTGATGGACGACCGGCGGGCCGGGTCGTACAGGCGCTCCGGGTCCTCGCCGCCCTCACCGGTGTTGGACTTGCCGCCCAGCTGGTTCATGGCGATGGCGAGGGTCTCGTGCGCCTCCTGGGAGATGGAGCCGTACGACATGGCGCCCGTGGAGAAGCGCTTGACGATCTCGGAGACCGGCTCGACCTCGTCGATGGAGATCGGCTGCCGGTCCGACTTGAAGCCGAAGAGCCCACGGAGCGTCATGAGGCGCTCGGACTGCTCGTTCACGCGCTCGGTGTACTTCTTGAAGATGTCGTAGCGGCCGGAGCGCGTGGAGTGCTGGAGGCGGAAGACCGTCTCCGGGTCGAACAGGTGCGGCTCGCCCTCGCGGCGCCACTGGTACTCGCCGCCTATGTCCAGCGCGCGGTGCGCCGGGGCGATGCCGGAGGCCGGGTAGGCCTTGGCGTGCCGGGCGGCGACCTCCTTGGCGACGACGTCGATGCCGACACCGCCGATCTTGGTGGCCGTGCCGTTGAAGTACTTCTCGACGAAGGCGTCGTCGAGACCGACGGCCTCGAAGACCTGGGCTCCGCGGTAGGAGGCGACGGTCGAGATGCCCATCTTCGACATGACCTTCAGCACGCCCTTGCCGAGGGCGTAGATGAGGTTGCGGATGGCCTTCTCGGGCTCGACGCCGGGCAGGAAGGTGCCGGCGCGGACCAGGTCCTCGACGGACTCCATCGCCAGGTACGGGTTGACGGCGGCGGCGCCGTAGCCGATGAGCAGGGCGACGTGGTGGACCTCGCGGACGTCACCGGCCTCGACCAGCAGGCCCACCTGGGTGCGCTGCTTGGTGCGGATGAGGTGGTGGTGGACGGCCGCGGTGAGCAGCAGCGACGGGATCGGCGCGTGCTCGGCGTCCGAGTGGCGGTCCGACAGGACGATCAGGCGGGCGCCGTTCTCGATGGCGGCGTCGGCCTCGGTGCAGATCTCCTCGATCCGCGCGGCCAGCGCGTCACCGCCGCCGTGCACCCGGTACAGGCCGGACAGCGTCGCGGCCTTGAAGCCGGGCATGTCGCCGTCGGCGTTGATGTGGATGAGCTTGGCCAGCTCGTCGTTGTCGATCACCGGGAAGGGCAGCAGGACGCTGCGGCAGGAGGCGGCGCTCGGGTCGAGCAGGTTGCCCTGCGGGCCCAGCGCGGAGCGCAGCGAGGTGACGAGCTCCTCGCGGATCGCGTCCAGCGGCGGGTTGGTGACCTGCGCGAAGAGCTGGGTGAAGTAGTCGAAGAGCAGCCGCGGGCGGTCGCTCAGCGCGGCGATCGGCGAGTCGGTGCCCATCGAGCCGATCGGCTCGGCGCCGGCCTTGGCCATCGGCGCGAGGAGGACGCGCAGCTCCTCCTCGGTGTAGCCGAAGGTCTGCTGGCGGCGGGTGACCGAGGCGTGCGTGTGCACGATGTGCTCGCGCTCGGGCAGGTCGGACAGCTCGATCTCGCCGGCCTCGACCCACTCCGCGTACGGGTTCTCGGCGGCGAGCTCGGCCTTGATCTCGTCGTCCTCGATGATGCGGTGCTCGGCGGTGTCGACGAGGAACATGCGGCCGGGCTGGAGGCGGCCCTTGCGGACGACCTTGGAGGGGTCGATGTCCAGGACGCCGACCTCGGAGCCGAGGACGACGAGGCCGTCGTCGGTGACCCAGTAGCGGCCGGGGCGCAGGCCGTTGCGGTCGAGGACCGCGCCGACCTGGGTGCCGTCGGTGAAGGTGACACAGGCCGGGCCGTCCCAGGGCTCCATCATCGTGGAGTGGAACTGGTAGAAGGCGCGCCGGGCCGGGTCCATGGAGTCGTGGTTCTCCCACGCCTCCGGGATCATCATCAGCACGGAGTGCGGCAGGGAGCGGCCGCCCAGGTGCAGGAGTTCGAGGACCTCGTCGAAGGACGCGGAGTCGGAGGCGTCCGGCGTGCAGACCGGGAAGATCCGGTCGATGGCCTTGTCGTCGGAGCCGAACAGGTCGGAGACCAGCTGCGACTCGCGGGCCACCATCCAGTTGCGGTTGCCCTTGACGGTGTTGATCTCACCGTTGTGCGCGACGAAGCGGTACGGGTGGGCCAGCGGCCATGACGGGAAGGTGTTCGTCGAGAACCGGGAGTGCACGAGCGCGATCGCGGAGGCGAAGCGGCGGTCGGACAGGTCCGGGAAGAAGGGCTCCAGCTGGCCGGTGGTCAGCATGCCCTTGTAGACGATCGTCCGCGCGGACAGCGACGGGAAGTAGACGCCGGCCTCGCGCTCGGCGCGCTTGCGCAGCACGAAGGCCTTGCGGTCGAGGGCGATGCCCTCCGAAGTGCCGTCGCTGACGAAGATCTGGCGGAAGACCGGCATGGTCGACCGGGCGGTGGCACCCAGCAGCTGGGGCGCGACCGGCACCTCGCGCCAGCCGAGGACGGTCAGGCCCTCGTCGGCCGCGATCGTCTCGATCTGCGAGACGGCGTCGGCGGTGGAGTCCTCCGGCAGGAAGGCGATGCCGACGGCGTAGGAGCCGGCGTCGGGCAGTTCGAATCCGGCCACGTCACGGAAGAAGGCGTCCGGGACCTGCGACAGGATGCCGGCGCCGTCGCCGGAGTCGGGCTCGGAGCCGGTGGCGCCGCGGTGTTCGAGGTTGCGCAGGACGGTCAGAGCCTGCTCGACCAGGGTGTGGGACGCCTCGCCGGTGAGGGTGGCGACGAAGCCGACGCCGCAGGCGTCGTGCTCGTTGCGGGGGTCGTACATACCCTGCGCAGCAGGGCGAGCATCCATGAACGACCAGTTCTGGCCATTCGCGGAATGCTGGGACGGCTGGCGCGGCGTACGCATCGGCTCTCCCGTCGTCGTCAGGTGGCATTGCAAGTGCCGAGGGACGACGTTGGCCCTCGCGTGATCGCAAAATTTCGTGCAGGTTACATGATGGAGCGGTTCTCGGGAACCGGGATAATCCGTTCCAGCATGCGGACACTGCGGGTTCGCGGCGGGGGTACCGCACCAGCAGTGGAAGCTGTGGAGGGGCCGCACGAAACGATCTGGTCAGATCGGTTGCGTCGGCCCGAGGGGCGGGGCAAGCGTCTTCGCCCGACCCGCTGAGGGTGCGCGGCGAGCGTCGTTGCCCGCAGCGCTTACGGCTCATGCCCGGCGGTCGCACATCCGAAACCAACGAGTAACGACTACTTATGCAGTCCCTTGCATAAGTCCGAGCCGCGCTATCCTACGGCGGTTCCGAACACGGTGCCCAGGGCGTACGTCACACCGGCCGCCGCGCCTCCCAGGAACAGCTGCCGCAGCCCGCTGTACCACCAGGTGCGTGCCGTCACCTTGGCCACCACCGCGCCGCACAGGAAGAGCCCCAGCAGCGCCAGCAACACCGCGGGCCACATGCTGCTCGCGCCCAGCAGATAGGGGGCGACGGGAATCAGCGCGCCCAGGGCGAACGAGCCGAAGCTCGACACGGCCGCCACGGTCGGCGAGGGCAGATCGCCGGGGTCGATCCCCAGCTCCTCCCGGGCGTGGATCTCCAGGGCCTGCTCGGGATCCTTCGACAGCTGCCGGGCCACCTCCTGGGCAAGCCGCGGCTCGACGCCCCTCGACTCGTAGAGGGCGGCGAGCTCGGCCTCCTCGTCCTTGGGGTGCTTGCGCAGCTGGCGGCGTTCCACGTCCAGCTCGGCCTCGACGAGCTCGCGCTGCGAGGCGACGGAGGTGTACTCGCCGGCGGCCATCGAGAAGGCACCGGCGGCCAGGCCCGCGAGTCCGCTGAGGACGACGGTGTGCTGGCTGACCGCACCGCCCGCGACACCGGTCATCAGGGCGAGGTTGGAGACGAGGCCGTCCATCGCGCCGAACACCGCGGGACGCAGCCAGCCGCCGTTCACGTCCCGGTGCGTGTGATTGTCCCGGTGCGCCTCGTGCAGCGTCGCCTCGGTCTCGATGATGGCCATGAGAAGAACCCCACTCCCCGTCCACGGACTGTCTCCGGAACGCGCTCTTTGGACACGTTCCAGAGTTTTACAACGCCAAAACTACGCCCCGGATTCCATCTCCGCCAGCAAGGAAAGGCTGGGCTAACCTGCAGGTTTACCCTTTTCCGCTCACTTGATCATCACTGCGCGCAGATGTCGACCGGGTGATGCTGGGGCTCGTGAGGCTCGGCGGAGTCACCGGAGTGGGACACATCCCCCATGGCATCGATCGGGCTCCGGGCACGGGCACGGGGCGCACTGCTGGGCCTGGCCGTCGGTGACGCGCTCGGGGCCCCCGCCGAGAACATGAAGCCCTCCGAGATCCGCGCCCGGTGGGGCCGGATCACCGGGTACGTCTCTGATAACCCGTCCGGCACGGATGACACCGAGTACGCGATCTTCTCCGGCCTGCTGCTGGCCCGGCACGGCTCCGCCCTCACTCCGGGCCATGTGGAAGCGGCCTGGCACGAGTGGATCGCCGACCGTGACGAGGGCCCCTTCCGGGGCGCCGGGTTCAGCGAACGCGGCACCCTGGAGAACCTCCGCCGGGGCCTGGCCGCCCCGATCTCCGCCCAGCACCGGCACGCCTGGAGCGACGGCCTGGCCATGCGCGCGGCCCCCTTCGGGGTGTTCGCGGCGGGCCGCCCGGCGGAGGCGGCCCGGCTGGTCGCGATCGACGGCTCGGTGAGCCATGACGGCGAAGGCATCCACGGCGGCCGGGCCGTGGCCGCGGGTGTCGCGGCGGCGATGGCGGGCGCCCCGTCGGACGCGGTGGTGGCAGCGGCCCTCGCGGTCGTCCCCGACGACTCCTGGACGGCCCGCAGCCTGCGCCGCGCGGTGGCCGTCGCCCACCGCGGCGAACGCGCGGTCCGCTCCGCGGTCGTCATCGGCGGCTACCCCTGGACCGACCTGGCCCCCGAGGCGGTCGCCCTCGCCTTCGGCGCGTACGCGGCGGCCGACGGCGACTTCGAGCAGTCGGTCCTGACCGCGGTGAACATGGGCCGCGACGCGGACACGACGGCGGCGGTGGCGGGGGCGCTGGCGGGCGCGACGCAGGGCGTGTCGGCGATCCCGCAGGCCTGGGCGACGCCCATCGGCCCGGTCCGCGGCAGATGCCTCCCGGCGATGGCCGGCTACCACGTCCTGGACGTGGCGGACCTGCTGGCACCGGCACCCGACGCCACAGAACCGGAACCGACGGACTTCGTCCTGGCAGGCGACGGAACGGAGACCCCCTCATGACGACCCACGACGCGACAGCACACGAGGTGACGACCCACGACGCGCCGGCACGCGACATGACGACACACAGCGGGACAACACACGGCGCGACGACACACGACGCGCCGGCACAGAGCGGGACGACACACAGCGGGACGACACACGACGCGACGGCACTCGGCGTGCCGGCACGCGAACCCGCGGCCGCCGACGGCGAGGGCGCACCACGGGCGACCAGGACCCCTCGGGTGACAGTTACGGGCGGTGCGCGGGCGGGAGACAAAAAGGCCGAAGGCCTCCTGCTCGGACTGGCCGCCGGCGACGCCGCAGGCTGGCCCGCAGCCCGGCACCGAGCCGCCCGCATGCCCGACTGGACCCGCCGCCTCACCCGCGAACTGGACACCTTCGCCGAACACAACGCCACCACCACCCTCCCCGTCCCCATCGCCCTGAACCAGCCCCCCGAACCCCTCCGCCTCGGCCCCTCCGACGACGCCGAATGGGCGGCCTTCGCCGCGGAAGCCCTCCTGCGCGCAGGCGACGACACCGTCCTGAACGACCTCAGCCGCGAACGCCGCACCCGGGCCGCCATCGACCTCACCTGGAACGCCCTGGCCGCCGAGGTCGCCGCCGCGGCGGACCGCGCCCCCGAGATCGAATCCGCCGTCCTCCCCCTGCGCGCCCGCATCTCCGTCCGCGCCGGCCTCGGCAACCTCGCCACCGGCCTGCGCCCGCCCGCCACCGGCCACGACAACCCGCACTACTTCGACGACGCCGCCTGCGTACGCGCCTGCGTCCTGGCCGTGGCCCACCCCGGCGACCCCCGAAGCGCCGCCGACCTCGCCGAGTTCGACGCCCGCTACACCCAGGACGGCGACGGCGTCCACGGCGCCCGAGCGATGGCGGCGGCGCTCGCCCTCGCCCTGGCCGGCGCGGACGTCGACGCCTGCGTCACCGCGGCCCTCACCGAACTCCCCGAGGAGACGGAGATCGGCCGCAACGCCCGGCACGCCCTGCGGCTCGCCACCGGCGCGGACAGCGCCTTCGCCCTGGTCCCACCCCTGGAGCACCAGATCGTCGACCACGTCTACAGCTACGGCATCGCCGCCGCCGAGACCGTCCCGGTCGCCCTCGCCCTGGCCACCGCCGCGCGCGGCCGCATCGCGGAGGCGATCCCCGCGGCGGCCTGCCTGTCCCGCGTCGCGGACTCCGCCCCGGCCCTGGCGGGCGCCCTCACCGGCGCGCTGGGCGGCGGCGCGTCGATCCCCGCGTCCTGGCGGGAGACCTGCCGCACCCTCTCCGGCTGCGTCCTGCCCCGCCTCACCGGCACGGACCTCGTGGAACTCGCCGAACTCCTGGAAGCCGTACAACCGGCCCGGCCGGGTGGATGATGCGGCCATGCAGCCCAAGACCCATCAAAACACCCCGCTGGACGAGCGGATCGCCGGAGCCCTGGTCGGGGCGGCCGTCGGCGACGCGCTCGGCGGCCCCGTCGAGGGCTACTCGCCCGAACAGATCCTCGAACGCCACGGCGGCCGCGTCCACGGCATCGTCGGCCCCTGGCACGGCGACGACTGGCGCACGGCCCGTCCCCTCGCCCCGTACCACAAGGGCGACGGCCACGTCACCGACGACACCTTGATGACCCACGCCCTGGTCCGCGTCTACGCCCGGGTCCGCGACCACCTCGACGCCTACGCCGTCGCCGACCACCTGGTCCCGGACCTGATGACCGGGCCGCGCTGGATCCCGGAACTGGAGAGCGAGGCCCTCCCCCTCCAGCGGATCTTCCTGGCGGAGAAGTGGCTGGTGACGAGGATCCACTACGGCCACGCCGACCCGCGCGAGGCCGGCACCGGCAACATCGTCAACTGCGGGGCGGCGATGTACATGGCCCCCGTCGGACTGGTCAACGCGGCCGACCCGCGTGCGGCCTACGCCGAGGCCCTCGACATCGCCGGCGCCCACCAGTCGTCGTACGGCCGTGAGGCGGCGGGCGTCCTGGCCGCGGCCGTGGCGGCGGCGTGCACGCCCGGCGCGACCCCGGAGTCGGTCGTCTCCTCGTGTCTCTCCCTCGCGAAGGACGGCACCCGGGCCGCGATCGAGCGGGTCTGCGAGGAGGCGGCCCGCCACACGGACTACGAGTCGGCACTGCGGCCGTTGCGTGAGGCCGTGACCCCCTACGACACGGTGGGCCCCGACTACCGCTCCCCCTCGCTCGGCGCCCGCCGCCCGTCCCGCCTGCACGCGATCGAGGAACTGCCCGTCGCACTGGGCATGGTGCTGGTGGCACGCGGCGACTACCGCCACGCGGTCCTCGGCGCGGTGAACTACGGCCGCGACTGCGACTCCATCGCCACGATGGCCGGCGCCCTGGCGGGGGCCCTTGGCTCACCGGTCCCGGAGGACTGGGCCGAGACGGTCGCGGAGGCGAGCCGACTGGACCTCTGGGAACCGGCGGTCACCCTCACGGCCGTGACCCGCGAGATCTTCGACCGGGACATGTCCCGCCGCCGGGCCCACGAGCAGGCCTTCGCGTCCCTCGGAGGCCGGGAATGCTCCGACTGACCTGGGTCCAGCCGGAGGACCTCATCGGCCACGAACTCCGCCAGGCGGCCCAGGACGGCCGCGAGCCCAAGGCGGTCGCGGCCCGCTGGCGCGCGGCGGGCGGCCCGGACGCCCCGGCCACCGCGGGCGCCTCCCCCACCCCCGCGTCCCGCTACCTGCGCCGACTGGCCGCAGACCTCCTCGACGAACTGGAGGACCTTCCCAGCCACCTGACCGACGACGAACCCACGGACCTGGAGAGGATCAAGGCGGCATGCCCCGACTGGCCCGGGCCCGTGGACACCCCGGCCACCACCCCACACCGCCTGGAAGCCGCCTGGCTCGGCCGCGCCGCCGGCTGCCTCCTGGGCAAGCCGGTCGAGAAGCTCCCCCTCGACGCCATCCGCCGGCTCGCCCGGTCCACCGGCAACTGGCCCCTCACCACGTACTTCACCGCCCGGGGAGTCCCGGCGGAACTCCTCGAACGGCATCCCTGGAACCGCCGCTCGGCCGCCACCTCCCTCGCCGAGAACATCGACGGCATGCCCGAGGACGACGACCTCGACTACCCCGTGCTCAACCTCGTCCTGCTCCAGCGGCACGGCAGGGCCTTCACCACCACGGACGTGGCCCGGACCTGGCTCGACGAACTCCCCGCCGGCCGCACGTTCACCGCGGAGCGCGTCGCCTACCGCAACCTCCTGACCGGCCTGGAGCCCCCGCACACCGCCCGCCACCGCAACCCGTTCCGCGAATGGATCGGCGCCCTGATCCGCGCCGACGTCCACGGCTGGACCAACCCCGGCGACCCGGCCGCGGCGGCCGAGCAGGCCCACCGGGACGCCACCCTCACGCACACCGCCAACGGCGTCTTCGCCGCGATGTTCACCGCGGCCACCATCGCGGCGGCCGCGACCGGCGACCACGACGTCCACACCTGTCTGCGCACCGGCCTCACCGTCGTCCCGCCACGCTCCCGCCTCGCCCGGGCCGTCCGCGAAGCCGTCCGGCTCGCGCACGAGCACGAGGACTTCGACACCGTCGTCGACACCCTCCACGCCACCCACGCCGCCACCTACCACTGGGTGCACGCCGTGCCCAACACCGCTCTGATCGCCGCCGCCCTCACCCACGCGAACGGCGACTTCACCGGCTCCGTCTGCCGCGCTGTGAGCGGCGGCTGGGACACCGACTCGGGCGGCGCGACGGCCGGCAGCATCACCGGACTGCTGGCCGGGCACCCCGCCGCGCTCCCCGACCGCTGGACGGCACCCCTGAAGAACCGGCTGGCCACGTCCGTCGGCGACTTCAACGGCATCGGCTTCGACACCCTCGCCCACCTCACGCACCGGGAGACCCGCCGCCCATGACCGCGTCCACGCCGGCGCCCCCGAAGGCGCCCCTCACCGGCCTCCGTGTCCTGGACCTCGCCACCCTCTTCGCCGGCCCGATGGCCGCCACCCTGCTCGGCGACTTCGGGGCCGACGTCATCAAGATCGAGCACCCGCGGAAGCCGGACCCCTCCCGCGGCCACGGCCCGTCCAAGGACGGCGTGGGCCTGTGGTGGAAGATGCTGGGCCGCAACAAGCGGACCATGACCCTCGACCTGTCGAAGCCCGGCGGCCGCGCCACCCTCCTGCGCCTGGCCGCCCGCACCGACGTGATCATCGAGAACTTCCGCCCCGGCACCCTGGAGAAGTGGGATCTCGGCTGGCCGGAGCTGTCGTCGGTCAACCCCCGCCTGGTCCTGGCCCGCGTCACCGGCTTCGGCCAGTTCGGCCCCTACGCGCACCGGCCCGGGTTCGGCACCCTGGCCGAGGCGATGAGCGGCTTCGCCGCGATGACCGGCGAACCGGACGCGCCCCCGACCCTCCCGCCCTTCGGTCTGGCCGACGCCATCGCGGGCCTGACCACGGCGTACGCGGTGATGACGGCGCTCGCCGCCCGCGAGCGCACCGGCGAGGGACAGGTCGTCGACACGGCCCTGATCGAGCCGATCCTGGCCGCCCTCGGCCCCCAGCCCCTCTGGTACGACCAACTCGGGCACGTCCAGCCCCGCACCGGCAACCGCTCCCCCAACAACGCCCCGCGCGGCGTCTACCGCACCGCGGACGGCACCTGGGTCGCCGTCTCCACCTCCGCCCAGTCGGTCGCGGAACGCGTGATGCACCTGGTCGGCCGCCCGGAACTGATCGACGAGCCCTGGTTCGCCACGGGCGCCGACCGCGCCCGCCACGCCGACGTCCTGGACGAGGCGGTCGGCGGCTGGATCGCCGCACGCACCCGCACCGACGTCCTGGCCGCCTTCGACAAGGCCGAGGCGGCGGTGGCCCCGGTCCAGGACGTCCGGGACGTGATGGCGGACCCGCAGTACCAGGCCCTGGACACCATCACGACCGTCGACGACCCCGAACTCGGCCCGCTGCGCATGCAGAACGTCCTGTTCCGGCTCTCCGCCACGCCCGGCGCGATCCGCTGGGCCGGCCGCCCGCACGGCGCCGACACCGAGGAGATCCTCACCGAACTGGGCCTGACCCCGGACGACCTCACGGCGCTGCGCGCGGAGGGCGCCCTGTGACGGCGTACCCGCTCACCTGGCTCTACGCGCCGGGCGACCGACCCCACGTGGTGGCGAAGGCCCTCACCAGCGGCGCCGACGTCGTCGTCATCGATCTGGAGGACGCGGTCCCCCCGGACCGCAAGGCCTACGCCCGCGCCGCCACCGCGGAGCTGCTCACGGACCGGCCTCCGGTGCCGGTCCATGTCCGCGTCAACGCGTCGGGCGGCTGGGGCGAGCAGGACATCGCCGCCCTCGTGGGAACGCCGGGCCTGTCCGGGCTGCGGCTGCCCAAGGTGACCTCGGCCGCCGAGATCGTCCACGTGGCCCGCCGCACGGCCCGGACCGACCTGTACGCGCTCCTGGAGACGGCCCTCGGCGTGGAGCAGGCCTACGCCGTCGCGACCGCCCACCCCCGTCTGCGCGGCATCTCCCTCGGAGAGGCCGACCTCTGTGCCGACCTCGGCGTTCGCGACGGCACGGGCCTGGACTGGTCCCGCTCCCGGGTGGTCGTGGCCGCGCGCGCGGCGGGCCTGCCGCCACCGGCCCAGTCGGTCCACCCGGACATCCACGACCAGGAGGGCCTGGCCGCGTCCTGCGCGCACGGCCGCGCCCTGGGCTTTCTGGGCAGGGCCGCGATCCACCCCCGCCAGCTGCCGGTGATCGAGCGGGCGTATCTGCCCGATGAGAAGGAGATCGAGCAGGCGGAAACGGTTCTCAAGGCGGCCGCCGTCGAGCAGGGCGCCCAGGCCCTGCCGGACGGCCGCTTCATCGACGCGGCGATGGTCACGGCGGCCCGACGCACCCTGTCCATGGCCCGCCCCCGCTGACGCACCGAGCCCCGGCCCGACACCCCTGCCCACGACCCGCCACCGCTGACGTGCCGAAGGCCACGGCCCAACCCCCTGCCCACGACCCGACCCGCCACCGCTGACGTGCCGAGGGCGCCCGGGGAGATTCCCGGGCGCCCTCGGCGTGTCACATACGGTGGACCGTCAGGTCTTCTTCCCCGACCCGGCCTCGTTCCTGGCACCGTCGGCCTCGGCCTCGTCCGCGGGCTCGTCGTCCTCACCGGCGTCCTCGGCCCGATCGGCCTTGCCCGCCGCATCGGCCGACTCGGCACCGTCGGTCTCGCCGCCGGAGGCATCCGCGCCCGGCTCCACGACGTCCTCCCGGCCGGGCCGCTTCTTCGACGACACCACCAGGTACGTCACCGCGAGCAGGAACACGAGGATCGCGGTCCAGACGTTCAGCCGGACACCCAGGATGTGGTGGGCGTCGTCGACACGCATGTACTCGATCCATCCGCGCCCCGCGCAGTACGCGGCGACGTACAGCGCGAACGCCCGGCCGTGTCCGAGCCGGAAGCGGCGGTCGGCCCAGATGACCAGCAGCGCCACACCGATGCACCACAGCGACTCGTACAGGAACGTCGGGTGGTAGGTGCCCGGCACCCGCCCGTCGGACGAGGAGGTGATCTCCAGGGCCCAGGGCAGATCGGTGGGCTTGCCGTACAGCTCCTGGTTGAACCAGTTGCCCCAGCGGCCGATCGCCTGGGCGAAGGCGATGCCCGGCGCGACGGCGTCGGCGTAGGCGGGCATCGGGATGCCGCGGCGACGGCAGCCGATCCACGCGCCCAGCGCGCCCAGCGCGATCGCGCCCCAGATGCCGAGGCCGCCCTCCCAGATCTTGAAGGCGTCCACCCAGTCACGGCCCTCGCTGAAGTACAGCTCGTAGTCCGTGATCACGTGGTAGAGGCGGCCGCCGACCAGGCCGAAGGGGACGGCCCAGACAGCGATGTCGGCCACCGTGCCGGCCCGCCCGCCCCGGGCGATCCAGCGCTTGTTGCCGAGCCAGACCGCGACGAAGACGCCGATGATGATGCAGAACGCGTAGCCGCGCAGCGGAATGGGGCCGAGGTACAGCACCCCGCGCGACGGGCTGGGAATGAAGGCAAGTTCCATGGCAAGGTCGACGCTACCGTGCCGCACCGGGCCCGCGGCAGGCAGCCCGGCTACGGGTCCATAACAGGGGCGGGAGAAATGCCCCTTACCCCTTGTTCGCCTCCTGCACCATCTGCTTCAGCTTGGCCGGGGTCATCGTCCGGTCCTGGTAGATGTTCTCGCCGTCGAACAGCACGGTCGGCGTGCCCGAGAAGCCGCCCTTGTTGAACGCCTGGTGGGACTTGGCGACCCAGCCGTTGTGCGTGCCCTTCTCGACGCAGGTGCGGAAGGCGGGGGTGTCCAGACCGTCGACCTTGCCGGCCAGCTCGATCAGCTTGGCGTTGTCCGCGTAGGCGTCGTCGACCTCCGAGGGCTGATTGTCGAAGAGCACGTCGTGGTACGCGGGGAACTTCCCGGCGTCCTGGGCGCAGGCCGCCGCGTTGGCGGCGTTGCGGGAGCCGGTGCCGCGCATGTTGCCGTCGATCAGGGTGACCAGGTGGTATTCGACCTTCAGCTCGCCGGCGTTCGTCAGCTCGTGGATCACCGGCCGGTACGCCGTCTCGAAGGACTTGCACGCGGGGCAGCGGAAGTCCTCCCACACCGTGAGCGTGGACTTGGCGCTGTCCTTGCCGACCGGGAGGGCGAGGCTGTCCTTGCCCTGGGCTCCGGAGGGCACCACGACCGGGCCCGAGGCCTCGGCCTCGCTGCCGTCGTCCTTGCCGGCGTTGGCCGCGACGACGCCGATCACCGCCGCGAGTCCCAGGACGGCGACGACGGCCCCGCCCACCACCAGCGCGCGCCGGCGCTTGTCCGCGGACTTCTGCTTCTCGCGCTCGACCGCCAGCTTCTCCCGGGCGGTGCGCTTTCCCTCACGGTTCTTCTCGCTCACACCCCGGGAAACGAACCGGGGAGGCGCACCGCGCCTCCCCGGCCCCAGGTCCACCCGTACGAGGGACCTGTATGACTTCCCGCCTTCTTACGCCTGCCGGCGCACGCCCTTGGCGAGGTCGCCCGCGAGCGCGCGCACGGCTTCCAGACCGGCCGCGTCGTCCGGGGCGTCCAGCATCGCCTTGACGAAGGCCGAGCCGACGATCACGCCGTCGGCGAAGCCTGCCACCTCGGCCGCCTGGGTGGCATTGGAGACGCCGAGCCCGACGCAGACGGGCAGGTCGGCGCGCGTGGCCCGGGTGCGTTCCACCAGGCCCTGGGCCTGCGAGCTGACAGTGGCGCGGGTGCCGGTGACGCCCATGAGGGAAGCGGCGTAGACGAAGCCGCTGCCCGCCGCGGTGATCTGCGCGAGCCGCTCGTCCTTGCTGCTGGGGGCGACGACGAAGACGGTGGCCAGACCGTGCTTCTCGGCGTGCTCCCTCCACAGCGCCGACTCCTGCACGGGGAGGTCGGGCAGGATGCACCCGGCGCCGCCCGCCTCGGCGAGCTCGGCGGTGAACCGCTCGACGCCGTAGCGGTCGATGGGGTTCCAGTACGTCATGACGAGGATCGGCTTGCCGGTGGCGGCGTGGGCCTCGCGGACCGTGCGCATCACGTCGGCGATCTTCACGCCGCCGCGCAGGGCGATGTCGTCCGCGGTCTGGATGACCGGGCCGTCGAGGACCGGGTCGCTGTGCGGCAGGCCCACCTCGACGACGTCGGCGCCGCCGTCGATGACGGCCTTGATCGCCTCGATGCCGCCGTCCACGGTCGGGAACCCGGCCGGGAGGTAGGCGATGAGGGCGGCGCGCCCCTCGGCCTGGGCCGCGGCGAGGGTGTCGCCCAACAACTCGATGTTCCCGCTCACTTGGCGTCCCCCTCGATCTCGGCGGTGTCGGTGTCCGCGTCGGCGGCGACCTCGGCGTCGGTGTCGTACAGGCCGAAGTAGCGGGCGGCGGTGTCCATGTCCTTGTCGCCGCGGCCGGACAGATTGACGACGATCAGCCCGTCCCTGCCCAGCTCCTTGCCGACCTCCAGGGCGCCGGCCAGGGCGTGGGCGCTCTCGATGGCCGGGATGATGCCCTCGGTGCGCGACAGCAGGCGCAGGGCCTGCATCGCCGCGTCGTCGGTGATCGCGCGGTATTCGCCGCGGCCGGAGTCCTTCAGGTAGGAGTGCTCCGGGCCGATGCCCGGGTAGTCGAGGCCGGCGGAGATCGAGTAGGGCTCGGTGATCTGGCCCTCGTCGTCCTGGAGGACGTAGGAGCGCGAGCCGTGCAGGATGCCGGGCTCGCCCGCGGTGAGGGTCGCGGCGTGCTCGCCGGTCTCGACGCCGTGCCCGGCCGGTTCGCAGCCGATGAGGCGGACGTCGGCGTCCGGGATGAAGGCGTGGAAGAGGCCGATGGCGTTGGAGCCGCCGCCGACGCAGGCGACGGCCGCGTCGGGCAGGCGTCCGGCGCGCTCCAGGAGCTGGCGGCGGGCCTCGACGCCGATGACCCGGTGGAAGTCGCGGACCATCGCGGGGAAGGGGTGCGGTCCTGCGACGGTGCCGAAGAGGTAGTGGGTGTGGTCGACGTTGGCGACCCAGTCGCGGAAGGCCTCGTTGATGGCGTCCTTCAGCGTGCGGCTGCCGGACTTCACGGCGATGACCTCGGCGCCGAGCATCCGCATGCGGGCCACGTTGAGGGCCTGGCGCTGGGTGTCGATCTCGCCCATGTAGATCGTGCAGTCGAGGCCGAATAGCGCACAGGCGGTGGCCGTGGCCACGCCGTGCTGTCCGGCGCCCGTCTCGGCGATGACCCGGGTCTTGCCCATGCGCCGGGTGAGCAGGGCCTGGCCGAGGACGTTGTTGATCTTGTGGGAGCCGGTGTGGTTGAGGTCTTCCCGCTTCAGGAAGATCCGTGCGCCCCCGGCGTGTTCGGCGAACCTCGGCACCTC
The DNA here is from genome assembly GCF_007655005.1 of Streptomyces tibetensis. GTDB lineage: Bacteria > Actinomycetota > Actinomycetes > Streptomycetales > Streptomycetaceae > Streptomyces > Streptomyces tibetensis. Next base: position 124,924 of record NZ_SZVW01000005.1, on the reverse strand, counting down.
GGTGAGGGAGCTGGGGCGGCCGGTGTAGTGGACCAGGAGGTCGTCGAGTTCCTTGGCGAACTCGGGGTCGTGCTTGGCCTTGTCGTACTCGACGGCCACCTCGTCGACTGCGGCGACGAGGGCCTCGGGGATGAACTTGCCGCCGAAGGCCCCGAAGTAGCCTTCGGGGCTCGGGGTCTGACCCTCGGGGTCGGGGATGAAGAACTGGCTGGGCATGCGAATACCTCACGGTGAGTGTGTGTGTTGATCACTATTCGCCGTGGGGGCGGGGACGGTCAGTCGGCCGCGGGCCCGTCGGGGCTGGTCGCGCCGTTCCCCGCGCCCCTTACGGGGCGCTGCTGCCATCGCATGCCGTTGACCTGGCCCGGCTCGTCACCGATGACGTACCGGACGCGGCGGCCGTGGACCCGGCGGGCCGGCGCACGGCAGCCGCGGGGGCGGCAGCCGCGCGCGAGGCGGGCGTACCGGTCCACGGTCGTCAGGGTGAGAGTCATCGGGGCAACTTTAGCGGTGATCAGCTCCGGCCGTGCCGGAGTGCGGGATGTTCGCCGGCCGCGACGAGGTCCGAGACGGCCGTCCTGGGGTCCTTGCCGGTGACCAGGGACTCGCCGACCAGCACCGCGTCGGCGCCGGCGTTGGCGTAGGCGATGAGGTCGTGCGGGCCGCGGACGCCGGACTCGGCGATCTTGATGATGTGGTCGGGGATCTCCGGTGCCACCCGCTCGAAGGTGCCGCGGTCGACCTCGAGGGTCTTGAGGTTGCGCGCGTTGACGCCGATCACACGGGCGCCGGCGTCGACCGCGCGCTCGACCTCGTCCTCGTCGTGCACCTCGACGAGCGGCGTGAGCCCGATGGACTCGGCGCGCTCGATGAGGGACTCCAGGGCGGGCTGGTCGAGGGCGGCGACGATCAGCAGCACGACGTCGGCGCCGTAGGCACGGGCCTCCCACAGCTGGTACGACGTGACGATGAAGTCCTTGCGGAGGACCGGGATGTCCACCCGGGCGCGGACCGCCTCCAGGTCGGCGAGCGAGCCGCCGAAGCGGCGCTCCTCGGTGAGGACGGAGATGACGGCCGCTCCGCCCGCCTCGTAGTCCGCGGCGAGACCGGCCGGGTCGGCGATCGCGGCCAGCGCGCCCTTGGACGGGCTGGAGCGCTTGACCTCGCAGATGACCTTGACACCGTCGCCGCGCAGTGCGGCCACGCCGTCCTTGGCCGCGGGAGCCTTCGCCGCGCGCTCCTTGAGCTCGTCGAGGCTGACGCGCGCCTGCCGCTCCGCGAGGTCGGCACGGACTCCGTCGATGATCTCGTCGAGCACACTCACGCGAGCGGCCCCCTTCCAGACTCTTGACAGTTCCAGCGACCGATCGGAAAAGCGATGGTCACTGCGATGGTATCCGCAGCGGGGCGTAGGCCTCGCATCCGGTTGACGCCGGCCCCTCCCCCACCCTCGAACCAGCTTCGCACGGCTCGGGCGGGAGGTGCCCCCGTACTGGACGTCCGTCCGTTGATCAAGGATGGAGCCGGCCGCCGAAGGGCAGGTTCCGGACGACGGAGAAGATCACCAGCAACGCCCCGAGGCTCCACACCAGCCCCGGGCGGGGGTCGATCCGCAGCGGGCGCCCGCGGGCCGCGTGGACCACCCATACGGTCCACAGCACGGCGAAGCCCAGATAGCCGAGGGTCGCGAGCGCGTTGGCGTGCAGCGCCGTGAGGACGTCCCCGTGGACGAAGGCGTGCGCGCTGCGCAAGCCGCCGCAGCCGGGGCAGTAGAGGCCGGTGTAGCGCAGCAGCGGGCAGACGGGGTATTGGCCGGGCTCGTTGGGGTCCACGGCGCCCACGTAGGCGAAGGCGGCGGCGACGGCCGCGAGCACCCCGGCGGGGACGGCCAGACGGCTCGGGACGCTCGGCGTCACCCTTCGGCTCTCGGCGTTCACGGTATGCATTGTGCCCCGCACGCGCGTGAGGGGCGGTCCCGGCACCCGAGTGCCGGCCGCCCCTCACACGACCAGGGTGTTCCGCAGGGGGTCAGCCCTCGGCGCTCGCCGGCTCGCGGTCGCCCGTCATCCGGTGCGGCTGGTGCAGGTCCTTGGGCTGGCCCAGGCCCATCATCCGCATGATGCCGCCGACGACACCGCCGAGCAGCACGACCACCATGCCCGCCCAGAAGCCCACCGGCTGGTCCAACACCATGAACGCGCCCGAGACGCAGAAACCGATGAAGGCGATCGTGACACCGGTCCAGGCGGCCGGGGTGTGACCGTGGCTGCTGCCCGCCATTGCTTGCTCCTCGTTGCTGTGTGCGTGTCTGAGCAGGACGCTCGGGCCCATTGTCCCGCACGCGCGCGTGCCGGGTGAGCGGGGGTACTCCCCCGGTCGCCGCGGTCGCCCGTGTGGGCTCAGGCCCCGGTCGGGTCCTCGCCGCGGTCGAGTGCCTTCCACAGGTCCTCGGGCCGGTCGGGGTCGACGGCGGGGGCCTTGCGCCGTGGCTGGGGCGTGCCGGACCGCTCGTAGCGGCCGGACATGCCGGGCCACAGCCGGCCGTACCGCAGGGCGAGCAGCCCGGCCAGGAGGATCAGCACGCCGCCGGCGACCGCGACGTACGGCCAGGCGGTGTGGCCGAGGGCGTCGACGGAGGCCGAGGTGTCGCCGGAGGCCTGCGCGGCCTGCTCGTCGAGCGCGGCGCTGTCGGAGGCGCCGAGCAGGGCCGCGGCGGCGATGCCGACGCCGGAGAGCGCCAGCAGCGCGGCGACGACCAGGCGACCGGCGCGACGGACCGCGAACACGGCGACGAGCGCGGCGAGGCCCACTATGGCGAGCGCCGCGGGAACGCCCGTGACGTCGCTGCCCTTGGCGGTCAGGGGGAAGGCGCCGCCGGCCACCGTCGCGGTGCCCTGCGACCACTCCTGCCGGGTGGCGAGCAGCGCCACGGCAGCGCCGAGCGCGCCGCTCAGCAGCGCGACGGCGAGGCTCAGGCGGCCGGCCCGGGCGGATCCGGGGGCTTCGGAACGGGGGTGAGGTACAGCAGTCACGTACCCCACTATCGCCTGAACCCCGGGCGAAGCGTCACCCGGGGTTCATCTCAGGCCTTTCCGAGCCGGTTCGCCGTGTGGACGGCGCGCAGGACCGCGGCCGCCTTGTTGCGGCACTCGGTGTCCTCGGCGACCGGGTCGGAGTCGGCGACGATGCCCGCGCCGGCCTGGACGTAGGCGGTGCCGTCGCGCAGGAGGGCCGTGCGGATGGCGATGGCGGTGTCGGAGTCGCCGGCGAAGTCGAGGTAGCCGACGCAGCCGCCGTAGAGGCCGCGGCGGGACGGTTCGAGTTCGTCGATGATCTGCATGGCGCGAGGCTTGGGGGCGCCGGAGAGGGTGCCGGCCGGGAAGCAGGCGGTGAGGACGTCGAAGGCGGTGCGGCCCGGGGCGACGCGGCCCGTCACGGTCGAGACGATGTGCATGACGTGCGAGTACCGCTCGACGGACATGAAGTCGACGACCTCCACCGAGCCGGGCTCGCAGACCCGCCCCAGGTCGTTGCGCCCCAGGTCCACGAGCATGAGGTGCTCGGCGCGCTCCTTGGGGTCGGCGAGCAGCTCGTCGGCGAGGGCCTGGTCCTCCTGGGGGGTGGCGCCGCGCCAGCGGGTGCCGGCGATGGGGTGCACCATGGCCCGGCCGTCCTCGACCTTGACCAGGGCCTCGGGGGACGAGCCGACGACGTCGAACCCGTCGAAACGGAACAGGTACATGTACGGGGACGGGTTGGTGGCCCGCAGGACCCGGTAGACGTCCAGCGCGCTCGCGGTGCACGGCGTCTCGAAGCGCTGGGAGGGGACCACCTGGAAGGCCTCACCGGCCCGGATGCGCTCCTTGATGTCCTCGACGGCCACCTGGAAGTCGGGGCCGCCCCACAGCGCGGTGTACTCGGGGAGCTCGGAGGGCGGGAGGACGGCCGGGGGCTGGGCGACCGCGCGGGAGAGGTCGGCCTCCATCGCGTCGAGGCGGGCGACGGCGTCGGCGTGGGCCTCGTCGACGCCGGTCTCCAGGTCGTTGTGGTTGATCGCGTTGGCGATCAGCAGGACCGAGCCCTCCCAGTGGTCCATCACGGCCAGGTCGCTGGTGAGGAGCATGGTCAGCTCGGGCAGCTTGAGGTCGTCGCGCTCGCCGGGGCCGATCTTCTCCAGGCGGCGGACGATGTCGTAACCGAGGTAGCCGACCATGCCGCCGGTGAAGGGCGGCATGCCCTCCTGGTGGGGCGTGTGCAGGGTTTCGACGGTGGCGCGCAGGGCGGCGAGGGGGTCACCGTCGGTGGGGACGCCGACGGGCGGGGCGCCGAGCCAGTGGGCCTGTCCGTCCCGTGCGGTCAGCGTCGCGGCGGAGCGCACGCCGACGAAGGAGTACCGGGACCACGAGCGGCCGTTCTCGGCGGATTCCAGCAGGAAGGTGCCGGGCCGCTCGGCGGCGAGCTTGCGGTAGAGCGCGACCGGGGTGTCGCCGTCGGCGAGGAGCTTGCGGGTGACGGGGATGACCCGCCGGTCGGTGGCGAGCTTGCGGAACGTCTCGAGGTCCATGGCCGCTGACCTTACTGATCCCGGGCGGGGCGGTCGGTGCCGCCGTCCTTGAGGAGCACGTCCTCGTCGAAACAGGTGCGGGCTCCCGTGTGGCAGGCGGCGCCGACCTGGTCGACCTTGACGAGCACGGTGTCCGCGTCGCAGTCCAGGGCGACGGACTTCACCCACTGGAAGTGGCCGGAGGTGTCGCCCTTGACCCAGTACTCCCGGCGGCTGCGCGACCAGTACGTGCACCGGCCGGTGGTCAGGGTGCGGTGCAGCGCCTCGTCGTCCATCCAGCCGAGCATCAGCACCTCTCCGGTGTCGTACTGCTGGGCGATGGCGGGCAGGAGACCGTCGGGGCTGCGCTTGAGGCGCGCGGCGATCTCCGGGTCGAGAGGGCTGGGCGTGCTGGTCATGGTGACCATTGTGCCGCGCGCCACCGGCCGGACCGGCCCGGTGTCCACTGTGCGGACCGGTGCTGCGGCCGGGAACGGCACGTCTGCTGGGCCGAGCGGGAGGGCGGCCGTAGGCTGGCCGCATGTCGACCCATGCCAAGCGTGAACGACTTCTCCTCGCCGACCTGTTGGAGACCGCGGGCCCGGACGCGCCCACCCTGTGCGAGGGCTGGAGGACCCGGGACCTCGCCGCACACGTGGTGGTGCGCGAGCGCCGCCCGGACGCCGCCGGCGGGATGCTGATCAAGCAGCTCGCGCCGCGCCTGGACAAGGTGATGGCGGAGTACACCGACAAGCCGTACGAGGAGCTGATCCAGCTGATCCGTACGGGCCCCCCGCGGTTCTCGCCCTTCTCCCTCAAGCCGGTCGACGAGGCGTCGAACATCATCGAGTTCTACGTCCACACCGAGGACGTCCGGCGCGCCCAGCCCGACTGGTCGCCGCGCGATCTCGACCCGGTCTTCCAGGACGCCCTGTGGTCCCGTCTGGAGCGCACCGCCCGCCTGATGGGCCGCGGCGTCCCGACGGGCCTGGTCCTGCGCCGCCCCGACGGGCAGACGGCGGTCGCCCACCGCGGCACCCCGGTGGTCACGGTGACCGGCGAGCCGTCCGAGCTGGTGCTGTTCTCCTACGGCCGACAGAGCGCGGCCAAGGTCGATCTGGACGGCGACGAGAACGCGATCGCGAAACTCAACGAGACGAAACAGCTCGGGATCTGAGCAGCTTGAGGTCTCGGCGGCTCGGGACCCGAGCAGCTCAAGGTCTGGGCGGCTCGGGACCCGAGCAGCTCAAGGTCTCGGCAGCTCGGGACCCGAGCAGCTCAAGGTCTCGGCAGCTCGGGACCCGAGCAGCTTGAGGTCTCGGCAGCTTGAGGTTGGGCGGCCCGGAATCCGAGCGGGCATGCCGGAGCCCCGGTCGCAGGGTGCGGCCGGGGCTCTCGGCGGTCAGGGGCGGCGTCAGCGCACCGGGTGGCCCGCCTCCCGCAGCGTCTCCTTGACCTGGCCGATGCGCAGGTCCCCGAAGTGGAACACCGAGGCCGCCAGCACCGCGTCCGCGCCGGCCTCGACGGCCGGTGGGAAGTCGCCCAGCCGGCCCGCGCCGCCCGAGGCGATGACGGGGACCGTGACGTGCTTGCGGACGGCCCGGATCATCTCCAGGTCGTAGCCGTCCTTGGTGCCGTCCGCGTCCATCGAGTTGAGCAGGATCTCGCCCGCGCCCAGTTCCGCTGCCTGGTGGGCCCATTCGACGGCGTCGATGCCGGCGGAGCGGCGGCCACCGTGGGTGGTCACCTCGAAGGAGCCCGAGTCGGTGCGGCGGGCGTCCACCGACAGGACCAGGACCTGACGGCCGAAGCGCTCGGCGATCTCGCGGATGAGCTCCGGACGGGCGATGGCGGCGGTGTTGACGCCGACCTTGTCCGCTCCCGCCCGCAGCAGCTTGTCCACGTCCTCGGCGGTGCGGACGCCGCCGCCGACCGTGAGCGGGATGAACACCTGCTCGGCCGTGCGGCGCACCACGTCGTAGGTGGTCTCGCGGTTGCCCGACGAGGCGGTGATGTCCAGGAACGTCAGCTCGTCGGCGCCCTCGGCGTCGTACACCTTGGCCATCTCGACGGGGTCGCCCGCATCGCGGAGGTTCTGGAAGTTGACGCCCTTGACGACCCGGCCGTTGTCCACGTCCAGGCAGGGGATGACTCGGACCGCCAGGGTCATGAATCGTGCTCCTCTAGAGTTCTTCGGAGGGTGTCCCTCGGAATGCTTCCACTTCCACCGACACCAGGACCCGGGAGTCTATGAAGCCCTGCACGATCAGCAGGGTCGTGACCGGGCGTACGGCGTCGAACATCTCCTTGTGGGCCCGGCCCACCGCGTCGACGTCCCGGGCGTGTGCCAGGCACACACGGGTGCGGATCACGGACTCGGGCGCGAGCCCGAACTCGGCGATCGCCTCCAGGGCGGTGGTGAAGGCCACCTTGGCCTGCTCGTACGGGTCGCCCTCGCCGTAGAGCACATCGCCCTTGAACGCGGTCGTGCCCGCGACCAGCACCCGGTCGCCCGCCGCGACGGCGCGTGCAAAACCGAAGGACTCTTCCCAGGGACTTCCGCTCTGCACACGTCGCACGGTCATGACGACACAGCCTCCAAGGCCTCTTCAAGGGTGAACGCCTTCGCGTACAGCGCCTTCCCGACGATGGCCCCCTCGACACCGAGCGGGACGAGGTCGGCGATGGCCCTCAGGTCGTCGAGCGAGGAAACCCCGCCGGACGCCACGACCGGGCGGTCGGTGGCGGCGCACACGTTGCGCAGCAGTTCCAGGTTGGGGCCCTGGAGCGTGCCGTCCTTGGCGATGTCGGTGACGACGTACCGGGCGCAGCCCTCCTTGTCGAGGCGCTCCAGCGTCTCGTAGAGGTCGCCGCCGTCGCGGGTCCAGCCGCGGCCGCGCAGGGTCGTGCCGCGGACGTCGAGACCTACGGCGATCTTGTCGCCGTGCTGGGCGATGACCTTGGCGACCCACTCCGGCGTCTCCAGGGCGGCCGTGCCCAGGTTGACGCGCCTGCAGCCGGTGGCGAGGGCGGCGGCGAGGGTGTCGTCGTCGCGGATGCCGCCGGACAGTTCCACCTTGATGTCCATGGCCCCGGCGACCTCGGCGATCAGCTCACGGTTGTCGCCGGTGCCGAACGCGGCGTCCAGGTCGACCAGGTGCAGCCACTCGGCGCCGGAGCGCTGCCAGGCGAGGGCGGCCTCCAGCGGGGAGCCGTAGGAGGTCTCGGAGCCGGACTCGCCGTGCACCAGGCGGACGGCCTGGCCGTCCCGGACGTCCACGGCGGGGAGGAGTTCGAGCTTGCTCACAGTGTTCCGATCCAGTTGGTGAGGAGCTGGGCTCCGGCGTCGCCGGACTTCTCGGGGTGGAACTGCGTGGCCCACAGGGCGCCGTTCTCGACGGCGGCGACGAACGGCTTGCCGTGGGTGGACCAGGTGACCTTGGGGGCCGTCATCGCCGGGTTGTGCGTCTCCAGCGACCAGTCGTGGACGGCGTAGGAGTGCACGAAGTAGAAGCGGGCGTCCGGGTCGAGGTCGGCGAACAGCTGCGAGCCGGGGGCCGCCTCGACGGTGTTCCAGCCCATGTGGGGCACGATCTCGGCCTGGAGCGGCTCGACGGAGCCGGGCCACTCGTCGAGGCCCTCGCTCTCCACGCCGTGCTCGATGCCGCGCGCGAAGAGGATCTGCATGCCGACGCAGATGCCCATGACCGGGCGGCCGCCGGACAGCCGGCGGTCGACGATCCAGTCGCCGCGGGCCTCGCGCAGGCCCGTCATGCAGGAGGCGAAGGCACCGACGCCGGGCACCAGCAGGCCGTCGGCGTTCAGGGCCTTGTCGTACTCACGCGTGATCTCCACGTCGGCACCCGCGCGGGCGAGGGCGCGCTCGGCGGAGCGGACGTTGCCGAAGCCGTAGTCGAAGACGACGACCTTCTTCCGCGACTTCAGGGGGCTGCTCAATTCCACACCTCCAGCCTCACCACACCGGCCGCCAGGCACATCGCGGCGCCGATGGACAGCAGCACGATCAGGCCCTTGGGCATCTTCTGCTTGACGAAGGAGTAGATCCCGCCGACGAGGAACAGGCCGACGACGATCAGCAGGGTCGAGGTGCCGTTCACAGGGCGCCCTTCGTGGAGGGGAGGATGCCGGCCGCGCGCGGGTCGCGTTCGGAGGCGTACCGCAGGGCCCGGGCGAGCGCCTTGAACTGGCACTCCACGATGTGGTGCGCGTTGCGCCCGTAGGGCACGTGCACGTGCAGCGCGATCTGGGCCTGGGCCACGAAGGACTCCAGGATGTGCCGGGTCATGGTGGTGTCGTACTCGCCGATCATCGGCGCCATCTTCTCGGGCTCGGTGTGCACGAGGTAGGGGCGGCCGGACAGGTCGACGGTGACCTGGGCGAGGGACTCGTCCAGCGGGACCGTGCAGTTGCCGAAGCGGTAGATGCCCACCTTGTCGCCGAGGGCCTGCTTGAAGGCGGCGCCGAGGGCGAGGGCGGTGTCCTCGATGGTGTGGTGCGAGTCGATGTGCAGATCGCCCTCGGTCTTCACGGTGAGGTCGAACAGACCGTGCCGGCCGAGCTGGTCGAGCATGTGGTCGTAGAAGCCGACGCCGGTCTTGATGTCGGTCTTCCCGGTGCCGTCGAGGTCGATCTCGACGAGGACCGAGGTCTCCTTGGTCACCCGCTCTATGCGGCCTACGCGGCTCATGTGCTCTGCTCCTTCTTCAACTCACGTACCGCGTCGAGGAACGCGTCGTTCTCTTCGGGGGTTCCGGCGGTGACCCGGAGCCAGCCGGGCACGCCGTTGTCCCGGACCAGGACGCCCCGGTCGAGGATCTTCCGCCAGGTCTCGTGGGAGTCCTCGAAGCGGCCGAACTGCACGAAGTTCGCGTCCGACGCGGTCACCTCGTAGCCGAGGGCGAGCAGTTCGGTGACCAGGCGGTCCCGTTCGGCCTTGAGCTGCTCGACATAGCCCAGCAGGGTGCCGGTGTGTTCCAGGGCGGCCAGGGCGGTCGCCTGGGTGACGGCCGACAGGTGGTAGGGCAGCCGGACCAGCTGGACGGCGTCGACGACGGCCGGGTGCGCGGCGAGGTAGCCCAGGCGCAGGCCCGCCGCGCCGAACGCCTTCGACATCGTGCGGGAGACGACGAGGTTCGGGCGGCCCTGAAGCAGGGGCAGCAGCGAGTCGCCGTGGCTGAACTCGATGTACGCCTCGTCGACGACGACCATCGACGGCTTCGCCGCCTGCGCGGCCTCGTACAGCGCGAGGACCGTCTCGGGCGGGACGGCCGTGCCGGTGGGGTTGTTGGGGGTGGTGATGAAGACGACGTCCGGCTGGTTCTCGGCGATGGCCTTCTCGGCGGCGGCGAGGTCGATCGTGAAGTCCTCGTTGCGGGGGCCGGAGATCCAGCCCGTGCCGGTGCCGCGCGAGATGAGGGCGTGCATCGAGTACGACGGTTCGAAGCCGATGGCGGTGCGGCCCGGTCCGCCGAAGGTCTGCAGCAGCTGCTGGAGGACCTCGTTGGAGCCGTTGGCCGCCCAGACGTTGGCCACGCCGACCTCGTGGCCGGAGGTGTCGGTGAGGTACTCGGCGAGCCGTGTGCGCAGCTCGACCGCGTCCCGGTCGGGGTAGCGGTTGAGGGTGCGGGCGGCCTCACGGACCCGCTCGGCGATCCGCTCGACCAGCGGCTCGGGCAGCGGGTAGGGGTTCTCGTTGGTGTTCAGCCGTACGGGGACGTCCAGCTGGGGCGCGCCGTAGGGGGACTTGCCGCGCAGCTCGTCCCGTACGGGGAGATCGTCGATGCGTACGTCGCTCACTTGCCCTGGGGAACCTTCCAGTCGAACCTCGCCTTGATCGCCGCGCCGTGCGCGGGCAGGTCCTCCGCCTCCGCCAGCGTCACCACGTGGTGCGCGACCTCGGCCAGCGCGTCCTGCGTGTAGTCGACGATGTGGATGCCGCGCAGGAAGGACTGGACGGACAGGCCCGAGGAGTGGCAGGCGCAGCCGCCGGTGGGCAGGACGTGGTTGGAGCCCGCCGCGTAGTCGCCGAGGGAGACCGGGGCCCAGGGGCCGATGAAGATCGCACCGGCGTTGCGGACGCGGTCGGCCACGGCGGCGGCGTCGGCGGTCTGGATCTCCAGGTGCTCGGCGCCGTACGCGTCGACCACCTTGAGGCCTTCGTCGACGCCGTCGACCAGGACGATCGCGGACTGCCTGCCCGACAGGGCCGGGACGATCCGGTCGTCGACGTGCTTGGTGGCGGCGACCTGCGGCTCCAGTTCCTTCTCGACCGCGTCGGCGAGGTCGACCGAGTCGGTGACCAGGACGGCGGCGGCCAGCGGGTCGTGCTCGGCCTGGCTGATCAGGTCGGAGGCGACGTGCACCGGGTCGGCCGTGTCGTCGGCGAGGACCGCGATCTCGGTCGGGCCGGCCTCGGCGTCGATGCCGATCCGGCCGGTGAAGTAGCGCTTGGCGGCGGCGACCCAGATGTTGCCGGGGCCGGTGACCATGGTGGCGGGCGCGCAGGACTCGGTGCCGTAGGCGAACATGGCGACGGCGGTCGCGCCACCGGCCGCGTACACCTCGTCGACGCCGAGCAGCGCGCAGGCGGCGAGGATCGTGGGGTGCGGCAGGCCGCCGAAGTCGGCCTGGGCGGGCGAGGCGAGCGCGACGGACCCGACGCCGGCCTCCTGCGCGGGCACCACGTTCATGATCACGGAGGACGGGTACACGGACCGGCCGCCGGGCGCGTAGAGCCCCACGCGGTCCACCGGCACCCACTTCTCGGTCACGGTGCCGCCGGGCACCACCTGGGTGGTGTGCGTCTGGCGGCGCTGCTCGCGGTGGACGATCCGGGCGCGGCGGATGGACTCCTCCAGGGCCGCGCGCACGGCCGGGTCGAGCTCCTCCAGCGCACGGGTGAGCGCGGCGGCCGGCACGCGCACCTGGTCGAGCCTGACCCCGTCGAACCGCTCGGCGGCGTCGATCAGCGCCGCATCGCCCCGATGATGCACGTCCTCGCAGATCGGACGCACCTTCTCCAGGGCGGCCGCTACGTCGAAGTCGGCTCGGGGCAGCAGGTCACGCAGGGCGGGGCCCTCGACGAGGGCGTCGCCGCGCAGATCGATTCGGGAGATCACGTGCTCAATTCTCTCAGACCTGGGTGAGGCGTCGTTCGCGCGTATCAATGGCTGATACAGAACGCCGCAGGAAGACGGAGGATCACCCTTACGTGGTGTGTTCGGAGGGTCACGCAGCGGGCATGAACAGGTGTACGAAGAAGTGACCCGCGAGTACCCGGGGAGGGAGGGAAGCGCTGTGACCGAGGGGGCAGGCGTGCGTGCCGGGGAGCTGCCCGAGGACCTGACCGCGGCCGAGGCCGGCATGTGGCAGGCCTTCCGCAACGGCACCGTGTACGACCTGAGCAGCGGCGACGCCGTGGTGGACGATCCGCACGGCGGCCACCCCTGGGGCGCGGAGCGGACCGTGCGGGCCCGGATCGTGTGCTGGCTGCTGCTCGACGGCCCGCCCGCCCTGGCCGGCCGCGTGTCGTCGCTGAAGCTGATGGGCGTGCAGATCAGCGGCTCCCTGGACCTCGCGGGTGGCACGGTGGTGCCGTACGTGGAGATGCGCCGGTGCCGTTTCGAGCAGGACGTGCTGCTGCCGGAGGCCCGCTTCACGACCCTGCGGATGGTGGACTGCTCGGTGCCCCGGCTGGAGGCGGCCCGGGTGCACACCGAGGGCGATCTGCATCTGCCGCGCTGCCGCTTCCACCACGGCATCCGGCTCACGGACGCGCAGATCGGGACGGACCTGATGCTCAACCAGGCGATCGTGCACCGGGACCACAGCGGCCGGTCGATCGCCGCGGACGGCATGACCGTCGGCCAGGACTTACAGGCCGAGCTGCTGGCGTCGCACGGCGAGCTCAGCCTGCGCGCCGCCACCGTCGGTGTCTCCCTGAGCCTGCGCGGGGCGCGCCTGTCCAACCCCTACGAGCGGCTCGCGCTGAACGCCCCGCAGCTGACCGTCGAGCGCAGCCTCTATCTGACGCCGGCGGGGGTCGGCGCCCAGGCGATGAGCGGAATGACCCCGGCGCAGGGGGTACGGATCCAGCGCTTCGCCTGCGAGGGCGGCATCCGACTGGACGACGGCCGGTTCGGCGACGCCGTCGACTTCGAGCGGGCCCGGTTCACCCTCACGGACGACCAGGAATTGTCGCTGCGCCGGGTGCAGACGCCGGAGCTGCGCTTCCTCGGGGAGCAGCCGGTGCGCGGGCGGGTGGTGCTGTCCGGGGCGAAGGTCGTCAACCTGATGGACCGGGCGGACGCCTGGCCGGGCCCCGGGCGGCTGCACATGGGCGGCTTCGCCTACGAGAATTTGGTGCCGCGCGGGCCGTTCCCCCTGGCCGAGCGGCTGGACTGGGTGGCCGCGGCGACCGCCGAGTACAACCCGGAGCCGTACGAGCGCCTCGCGTCCGTGCTGCGGGCCGGCGGGGAGGACGAGGACGCCCGTGAGGTACTGCTCGCCAAGCAGCGCCGGCACCGGGAGAGCCTGCCGATGGCGGCCAAGCTGTGGGGCTACGCGCAGGACTGGACGGTCGCCTACGGATACCGGCCGGGCCGGGCCGCGGTGTGGATGGCGGTGCTGTGGGCGGCGGGCTCCTTCGCCTTCGCGCAGGCCGGCCATCCGCCGATGAAGCGGGGCGAGCATCCGGAGTGGAACCCCACGCTCTTCACCCTCGATCTGCTGCTGCCGGTCATCGACCTGGGCCAGGTGGGCTTCTGGCAGCTGCGGGGGGCCTGGCAGTGGCTGGCGACGGCGATGATCCTGCTGGGCTGGATCCTGGCGACGACGGTGGCGGCGGGGGCGACGCGGCTGCTGCGGCGCAACTGATGGTGCTGGTGTGACCACAGTTATTGAACTGTCCCGGTTTTACGCTCTCTTGACCATCAGATGTACAACTTTCCGTAGGTTCCATGAAGTCTCTGGCGCCGTCATGACCAGCCGACTTTCAATGGTCGGCACCATGGCAATGCAGCTGCCGTTCATCCGCGCGAGCCGGATGGCAAGGACCTCCCCCCACCTCGTCGGCGAGCCGTGCGCCGACGACGAGGTGCTGCTCGACGCGCCCGACGCCCGGCTGAGTCCGGCGCTGGTCGCCGCCGCCCGGGGCGAGCACGGGCCGGCCGCGACCCTGCTCTTCGCCACCCGCACGTCCGCCGAGTGGGAGCGGCGCGACCGGTACGTGACCCGGCTGGCCGCGTTCGCCCACTCGCGGCCGGAGTGGCTGGACGCCTGGCTCGCCATCGCCCCGCAGGATCCCGACGCACTGCTGGTCGGGGCCCAGCTGGCGGTGGACCGGGCCTGGCGGTCACCGGCCCGGGCCGAGCTGCTGCGCGAGGTGAGCCCGCTGATCACGGCGGCCGCCCGGGGCGACCAGCGGGACCCCGTGCCCTGGCGGCTCGCACTCGACCACGCCCGGGGCGCACAGGCCGGGCACACGTACTTCGAGGAGCTGTGGGCGGCGGCCGTACGCCGTGCCCCGCACCACTACGGCTGCCATGTGGCGGCCCTGCGCTACCTGGCCACCTACTGGCACGGCTCGCACCACGAGTGCTTCGACTTCGCCGACCGGGCCGCCCAGGACGCGCCCGCCGACACGCTCGTCCAGGCCCTGCCGCTGCGGGCGGCCTTCGGCTACCTCACCGACCGGTGCGGGCCCGAGGTGCCGCGCGAGCGACTGGACGGGGCGGCCGACCGGGCGATCGCGCTGTCCCCGCTGCTGCCTGCGGCCGACCCCTGGCCGGCCCGCATGCGGAATCTGCTGATCTTCGTCCTGGCGGGCCTGGAGCGCTGGCCCGACGCCGCCGAGCAGCTGCGCCTGAACGGCCCGTACGCCACCTCCTTCCCGTGGGACCAGGTGTCGGACGACCCGCTCGGTCACTTCCTGCGGTTGCGCGAGGACATCCTGGCCGGGGCGGCAGGGGCGGCCGGAAGCCGGTCCGGGCATCCACGGAGTGAACGGGGCGGACGCGTCCGTCCCGGCGACCATTAGGCTTTTGCGTCGTGACCACCGTCCGGCTCCCCCTCTTCCCCCTGAACTCGGTGCTGTTCCCGGGGCTCGTGCTCCCGCTCAACGTCTTCGAGGAGCGGTATCGCGCCATGATGCGCGAGCTGCTGAAGACGCCTGAGGACGAGCCGCGCCGGTTCGCCGTCGTGGCGATCCGCGACGGCCACGAGGTGGCCCCGAGCGCCCCCGGCATGCCCGATCCGACGGCCGTGCCCGAGCTGGGACCGACGGCCGGTTTCGGCACGGACCCGGTGAAGGCGTTCCACAAGGTGGGCTGTATCGCGGACGCGGCCACGATCCGGGAGCGCACCGACGGTTCCTTCGAGGTGCTGGCGACCGGCACGACCCGGGTGAAGCTGCTGTCGGTCGAGGCGTCCGGGCCCTTCCTGACGGCCGAGCTGGAGCCGCTGGAAGAGGAACCGGGCGACGAGGCCGCGCCCCTGGCGGAGGGGGTGCTGCGGTCCTTCCGCCAGTACCAGAAGCGGCTGGCCGGGGCGCGGGAGAGGTCCCTGGCGACGGGGGCCGAACTGCCGGACGAGCCGGGCGTGGTGTCGTACCTCGTGGCGGCCGCCATGATGCTGGACACCCCGACCAAACAGCGCCTGCTCCAGTCCCCGGACACCGCGTCCCGCCTGCGCGACGAGCTGAAACTCCTTCGCTCCGAGACGGCGATCATCCGTAATCTGCCGTCGTTGCCGGCGTCGGAGCTGACGCGCGGCCCGATGAGCCTCAACTGAGCGGATCGGCATGGCGAAGAAGTCGAAGAAGCAGCAGCCGGGCGGCACTCCGGCGACGGTGGCCCTCACGGCGGCGGGAGCGGCCTACACGGTCCACTCCTACGACCACGACCCCGCGCACCCCTCCTACGGCGAGGAGGCGGCCGAGGCCATGGGCGTCTCCCCCGACCGCGTCTTCAAGACCCTGGTCGCGGACGTGGACGGCACCCTGACGGTCGCGGTGGTCCCGGTGGCGGGTCAACTGGACCTGAAGGCCCTGGCAGCGGCCGTGGGCGGCAAGCGCGCGGCGATGGCCGACCCGGCGCTGGCGGAGCGCACGACGGGCTACGTCCGCGGCGGCATCTCCCCGCTGGGCCAGCGCAAGAAGCTGCCGACGGTCCTCGACGCCTCGGCGTCGGCACACGCGACGATCTGCGTGTCGGCGGGCAGGAGGGGCCTGGAGGTCGAACTCACCCCGGAGGACCTGCAGAAGCTGACCGAGGCGGTTCTGGCCCCTATCGGCCGGTAGCGGCGGGCGGTGGCGGCGTCCATCGGCGCTCGGGGGCGTCCCGACGACCGCCGCCGACAGGCCCCCGGCACCCACTAGCCGCAGCGGCGGCCGGCCCCGGTGCCTGTCGGCTGCCTCTATCGGTCGGTTGGCTGGGTGTACCGGTCGGTTGGCTGCGACTATCGCTCGTTGCCGGTCGGCGGTTCCGGATACGGCCCGGACGGGAACTCCGGCTCCGGGTCGCGGGGCCCGAACAGCGCCATGAGCCCGAGGTGGAGCACCAGTGCGGCCAGCGGCCAGGCCAGCAACGCGCCCTTCGCACCCAGCTTCAGCGGCGCGTCGAAGGTCACGCCCCGCCCGACTTCCCGCGCGTGCGCGATCACGTCCTCGGCGGGACCGAGCCACACGCCGAGCCGCCAGGCAAGCAGCGATCCGAGCAGCCCTCCCAGGGCCAGCCCCACCACCAGCGGCACGCCCCCGCGCCGCCGCAGCAGGAAGACGACCACCGCGCTGACCGCCCCGAATACCAGCCCGAGCAGCGTGAACGTGCCGTCGACGCCGATCGCCTGCTCCCCCTCGGTGTCCTTGAGGAAGACGACCCAGTTCTTCTCCACCACGTCGCCGACCAGCGGCACGTGCGGCGCGAGCCACCACCACAGCGCTCCGAGCAGCACCCCGCCGAGCGCCACGGCCAGGGCGATCACCGCGGACTCCCGCAGTTCCGTCTTCATCCCGGGGCCGTCCTGTCCGTACCAGCCGGGGCCGGCGTACTCGGCGTGCTGGGATCCGGGCGCCACGGGACCGGCGTCCGGCGGCTGCCACGAACCCTGTGCGGAGTGTCCATGCGGCGGCGGGGGCGGAGTCAGTGGTGCGGTCACCCTGCCATCGTGCCAGGCCCGCCTGTGTGCCGCGTCACCGGACGACCGCTGCGCGCTCAACGGACGGCCGCCCGGCGGTACGCCCAGGTCGCCACGGCCAGCGAGACGACGCCCACGGCCCCGCACACCGCGAGGTCCCCGAGCACGAAGGCCCAGTCGGGATGCGGCCCGAACGTGCGCGCGAAGGCCTCCACGCCGTACGTCGACGGCAGCAGGTCCCGCGCGAAGCGCACGACCTCCGGCATCCGGTCCGCCGGCAGCACACCCAGCAGCAGCGCCGCCGACATGCCCAGCTGCCCGAGCAGCGTGGCCAGTTCCGGCCGGGGCGCGAGCAGCCCCAGCGCCGCGCCGAGGCCGGCGAGAGCGGCGCCCGCGAGCGGGATCACGGCCATGAGGACCCACAGATGGGCCATCGGCAGCCCGAACAGCACACAGCCGAACAGCGCGGTCACGACGGTCCCGGGCACGGTGAACGACGCGTACGCGCCGGCCGCGCCCAGCACCACCGCCGCCGGCGGCACGGGCAGCGTCGCGTAGTGGTCGAGACCGCCACTGGCCCGCAGCTGCCCGAAGTACTGCGCGAGCAGGTTCAGCGCGACGAAGGCGACCACCAGGACCGACGCCCCCGCGACGACGGCCTGTGCCTCCGCCCCGTCGTCCACGACCCCGCGCATCAGGATCATGATCCCGACCGACTGGAAGGTCGCCACGAACAGCAGCGGGATCCGTGCCACCCTCGCCCTGGACAGCTGGGCCCGGTACACGGCAGCCAGCGACGGCCACAGCCGCGCCCGGGGCCCGAGCTCGGCCGCGCCCGCGGCGGGCCTCTCAGCGGCCAGGGCACTGCCCGGCAGGACATCGGCGGGTACGACACTCACGTCGCGCTGCTCCCCTTCGCTCGGGTCCACTGCTGCAGTCGCCTGTTCGGTACGGATCCGGCGGCCGGTGTGCTCACGGCCCGCGCGTCCGGCACCCTGGTACTCACACCTTCACCAGCCCTTGCTGCACGGCACCGCCGAGGGCGAGGTACACGTCCTCCAGGCTCGGCGTGGCCAGGGTGAAGTCGTCCAGAGCGGCGAAGGCGGCCCCGCCGGTGACGGTCGCGACGACCGCCCGGGCCTCCTCGGGCCCGAGCCGGAGCGTCCAGCGGCGGCCCGACTCCACGACACGGTCCTTCAGCGCGGCCACCTCGGGTACGTGCAGCGGAGCCGCGTCCCGCCACACCAGGTCGACGCGCACCTCTCCGGCGACCTGCTCCTTGAGCCCGGCGGGCGTGTCGCAGGCGATCACCCGCCCCCGGTCGAGGACGGCCACCCGGTCCAGCACCGTCTCCGCCTCGATGACGTTGTGCGTCACGAGCAGCACGGTCGTCCCGCGCTCGGCCCTGCGCCGGTCGACGGCGGACCACACGGCCCGCCGCGCCACCGGGTCCATGCCGGTGGTCGGCTCGTCGAGCACCAGCAGCGGCCGCTCCCCCACCAGGGCCGCCGCGAAGCACGCCAGACGTCGCTGGCCCCCGGAGAGCTTCTTCAGCGGCCGCCCGGCGAGCGGCGCGAGGCCCAGCTCGTCCAGGACGGCGTCCCGCTCGGCCCGCGCCTGCCGCACGTCCAGGCCGCGCAGCCGCCCGGTGGTCTCGGCGGCGAGCGACACGGTCAGCTCGTCGAGGGCGGTCGACTCCTGCCCGAGGTAGGCGAGGATCCGCGCCGCCCGCTCGGGGTGGCGCACGATGTCGTGGCCGAGGATCTCCACACTGCCGCGGTCGGGTCGCATCAGCCCGGTCAGCTGGCGCACGAGGGTGGACTTGCCGGCGCCGTTCGGACCGAGCAGACCGAAGATCTCGCCGCGGCGGATGTCCAGCGTCACGTCGTCCGTGGCCCGGACCTCGGGCGCCGCGGGAGTGCCGCGCCGGCCCCGGACCGCCGGATAGGTCTTGGTCAGCCCGCGCACCGCGCACACGACGTCACCATCGTGCCGAAATGCCTGTGCCGCGCGCTTACTCACAAGGGACGAGACTACGGGGTCGGCGACCCCGGTCCGCTCTCGGGTCGGTCCATACCGGGAAATCCGTCGGCAAAGAACTCAGGCCTCGACGGGCGGGTGCTCCACGCCCGTGCGCACGCTGATCTCCCGCCAGAAACCGGCCCGGATGGCGTACCGGTCCCGCTCGTCGATCTGGTCGTCCTTGTGGGCGAGCAGGCCGAAGCGGGCCGCGTAGCGCAGCAGCTCCCCGTCGACGCGGTGCGGGATGCGCGGGTACATCCCGGACAGTTTCGGCAGGTGGGTCTGGTCGCCGAGGCGCTCCACCCAGCGCCGGGCGAAGACCTGCCCCACCTCGAAGGGGTCACCGCCGACGGTGGTGATGTCCTCCTCGCGGTCGGCCCAGCGCTGCTCGGCCGTGGTCAGCTGGGCGAGCGTCGGCATCGAGGCGGCCTCGGGGGGCTCGGCCGTGGGCCGGTCGACCCAGCCCTTGTCGGAGGACCACCGGAGGGTGGCGGAGGTGGGGTGCTGGGCGGGCTGGGCGCCGGGGGCGCGCAGGGCGGCCAGGTCTTTGGGCGTGGGAACGCCTTTGGGGGCGGGCGGCCGCTCCTCGGTGCCGTTCTGCCCGGCGCCGGCCTCCTGGTGCCGGGGCTGTGGGGCGGACCGGTCGGTCGCGGCGCCGAGCGCGGATTCGGGCAGCGGCGCGGAGAGGATGGCGGCGATCTCGGGCCGGGGCGCGGGCTGCGGCGCGCACACCCCGGTGAAGTCCTTGGCACGGACGGCCTTGGTGATCCACGTACGGTCCAGGACGCGCCGCTCGTCGGCCTCGGCGACGAGGTCCTCGGACTGGTTGTAGTCGCCGTCGGCGGCCTGGACGGCCCACAGGTGGACGGCGACGCCGTGCTCCTTGGCGGCCATCATGCCGGGCAGCAGATCGCCGTCGCCGGTGACGAGGACGACGTCGGAGCAGGCGCGGTTGCGCGCCAGCTCGGTGAGCTCGGCGTGCATCGCCGCGTCCACGCCCTTCTGCGCCCAGCGGCCGTCGCTGCGGGTCAGGGCGCCGAGCCGGACGGTGACCCGGGGCATCACGCGCAGCCTGCGGTGCTCGGGCTGCGGGACACGGTCGGGGGCGCCGTCGAACCAGTAGATCCGCAGCAGCGGCTGCTGGGTGTCGGACTCGGCGCGCTCACGCAGCCCCTGGATGAGGGCAGTGTGGTCGACGGTGATGCGGGACCGCGAGGGCTCCCCGGCGAGGAGACTCGCCGCGGCTCCCAGCAGATATCCAGCGTCCACCAGGACGATGCAGCGGTCCACGCGACTCACCCTCTTCCCAGGAGGTTTGCTTCGGGCTCGCTTCGAGTCTGCCCGACGGCGCGGAGGTTAACGGCCGGAACTCGATCTTCGGCGTGGCGTTTCGGGCGCTCCCGCTCCGACCACCCCTGTCACGCACGGTAATTGTCCGACATGCGATCGTTGTCGGCCTGTGTGAATCTGGTCCCGGCCCTGGCCCCTAGTCCCCCACAGGAGGCATCACCATGGCCAAGAACAAGAACCGTGACCGTAAGCAGCAGCGTCCCACCGAGCGTGGCCAGCGGGCCGACCGCAGCCCCGCCTCGCAGACGGAGCCCCAGCCCGAGGTCGAGGCGACGCCCGGCGAGATGGCGTCGGCCAAGCGAAAGCGCAGCTTCGGCCACAACTGACGTCTGCGTGACGGGCTGTTGAGCCCACGCACCACGCACACGCACGAGGGGCGTACCCGATGCCGGGTACGCCCCTCGAACGCGTCAAGATCCCTGCCTCACCCGGCCAGGCAGGACGGTCCGAGCAGCACCTTCAGGTCGCCGAAGAGCGCCGGATCCGGCTTCACCCGGTGCCGGTCCAGCCGCAGCACGGTCGTCTTGGTCGGCCCCTGGAGCTTGATCCGGACCTCGCTGTCGCCCTTGTGGTGGCTGAGGACCTCGCCGAGGCGGCTGACCAGCGGTGGGGTGACCCGGGTGGCCGGGATGGTGAGGACCACGGGTGCGTTGGTGCCCGCGTTCGACAGGTCCGGGATCATCAGCTCCATCGCGACCAGCCGGGGGATGTCCTCGCGCTTGTCGAGGCGGCCCTTGACGAACACCACGGCGTCCTCGACGAGTTGCGTCGAGACGAGCTGGTAGGTCGCGGGGAAGAACATGCACTCGATCGAACCGGCGAGGTCCTCGACGGTGGCGATGGCCCAGGCGTTGCCCTGCTTGGTCATCTTGCGCTGCAGGCCGGAGATGATGCCGCCGATGGTGACCACGGAGCCGTCGGAATAGTCACCGCCGGTCAACTGGGAGATGCCCGCGTCCGCCTTGTCGGACAGGATGTGCTCCAGCCCGAACAGCGGGTGGTCGGAGACGTACAGACCGAGCATCTCCCGTTCCTGGGCGAGCAGATAGGTCTTGTCCCACTCGTCGGGCGAGAACTCCACGTCGAGCCCGAAGCCCGGCTCGCTGGTCTCGGCCTCGCCCATGCCGCCGAAGAGGTCGAACTGTCCCTCGGCCTCCTTGCGCTTGACCGCGACCACGTTGTCGATCATCGGCTCGTAGTGCGCGGTGAGGCCCTTGCGGGTGTGGCCCATGGCGTCGAAGGCACCGGCCTTGATCAGCGATTCGGTGGTGCGCTTGTTGCAGACCACCGCCTCCACCTTGTCGAGGTAGTCCGGGAAGGAGACGTACTTCCCCTTGGACGTGCGGCACCTGATGATCGACTCGACCACGTTCGTGCCGACGTTGCGGACGGCGGAGAGGCCGAAGAGGATCACGTCGTCGCCCTGGGCCGCGAAGTTGGACATCGACTCGTTGACGTCCGGCGGGAGGACCTTGATGCCCATGCGCCGGCACTCGTTGAGGTAGACGGCCGACTTGTCCTTGTCGTCCTTCACGGACGTGAGCAGCGCGGCCATGTACTCGGCGGGGTGGTTCGCCTTGAGGTACGCCGTCCAGTAGGAGACGAGCCCGTACGCGGCGGAGTGCGCCTTGTTGAACGCGTAGCCGGCGAAGGGGACCAGCACGTCCCACAGGGCCTGGATGGCCTCGTCGCTGAAGCCCTTCTTGCGGGCGCCCGCCTGGAAGAGGACGAAGTTCTTCGCCAGTTCCTCGGGCTTCTTCTTGCCCATCACGCGGCGCAGGATGTCGGCCTCGCCGAGCGAGTAGCCGGCGATGATCTGGGCGGCCTTCTGCACCTGCTCCTGGTAGACGATCAGGCCGTGGGTGACGTCCAGGACCTCCCTGAGCGGCTCCTCCAGCTCGGGGTGGATGGGCGTGATGTCCTGCTGGCCGTTCTTGCGCAGCGCGTAGTTCGTGTGGGAGTTCATGCCCATGGGGCCCGGGCGGTACAGGGCCGACACGGCGGAGATGTCTTCGAAGTTGTCCGGCTTCATCAGCCGGAGCAGGGAGCGCATGGGCCCGCCGTCGAACTGGAAGACGCCGAGGGTGTCGCCGCGCTGGAGCAGTTCGAAGGTCGTGGGGTCGTCGAGCGGGAGGCTCAGGAGGTCGATGTCGACCCCCTTGTTGGACTTCACCATCTTGACGGCGTCGTCCATGATCGTCAGGTTGCGCAGGCCCAGGAAGTCCATCTTCAGCAGGCCGAGCGACTCGCAGCTCGGGTAGTCCCACTGGGTGATGGTGACCTTGTCCGTGTGCCTGACCCAGACGGGCACGTGGTCGGTGATGGTCTCGCTGGACATGATCACGCCGGCGGCGTGCACGCCCATCTGCCGGACCAGGCCCTCGACGCCCTTGGCGGTGTCGATGACCTTCTTCACGTCCGGCTCGTTCTCGTACATCGCCCGGATCTCGCCCGCCTCCGAGTAGCGCGGGTGCTCGGGGTTGGTGATGCCGTCGAGGTTGATGCCCTTGCCGAGGACGTCGGCGGGCATGGCCTTGGTGAGGCGGTCGCCCATCGCGTACGGGTAGCCCAGCACGCGCGCGGAGTCCTTGATCGCGTTCTTGGCCTTGATGGTGCCGTACGTGCCGATCATGGCGACCTTGTCGGCGCCGTACTTCTCCGTCACGTACCGGATCACCTCGACGCGCCGGCGCTCGTCGAAGTCGATGTCGACATCGGGCATGGAGATGCGCTCGGGGTTGAGGAACCGCTCGAAGATCAGGCCGTGCGGGATGGGGTCGAGGTCGGTGATGCCGAGGGCGTAGGCGACGATCGAGCCGGCCGCGGAGCCTCGGCCGGGGCCGACCGCGATGCCCTGCTTCTTGGCCCACATGATGAAGTCGGCGACCACGAGGAAGTAGCCCGGGAAGCCCATCGAGATGATGGTGTCCATCTCGTACTCGACCTGCTTCATGCGGTCGTCCGGGATGCCGTCCGGGAAGCGGCGGTTCATGCCGCGCAGGGTCTCCTCGCGGAACCAGCTGACCTCGGTGTACCCCTCGGGGATGTCGAACTTGGGCATGAGGTCGCGCTTTTGGAACATGCCCGTGGTGTCGACCATCTCGGCGATGAGCCGGGTGTTGGCGCAGCCCTCCTGCCAGGCGTCCGAGGAGTCGATGGCGTACATCTCGTCCGTGGACTTCAGGTAGTAGCCGGTGCCGTCGAACCGGAAGCGGTCGGGGTCGGAGAGGTTCTTGCCGGTCTGGATGCACAGCAGCGCGTCGTGGGCGCTCGCCTCGTGCGCGTAGGTGTAGTGCGAGTCGTTGGTGACCAGCGGGGGGATGCCGAGCTTCTTGCCGATCTCCAGCAGGCCGTCGCGGACGCGGTGCTCGATCTCGATGCCGTGGTCCATCAGCTCCAGGAAGTAGCGGTCCTTGCCGAAGATGTCCTGGTAGTCGGCGGCGGCCTTCAGGGCCTCGTCGAAGTGGCCGAGGCGCAGCCGGGTCTGGACCTCGCCGGAGGGGCAGCCGGTGGAGGCGACGATGCCCTCGGACCACTGGGCGATGGTCTCCTTGTCCATCCGGGGCCACTTCTGCAGCCAGCCCTCGGCGTACGCGTCGGAGGACAGCCGGAAGAGGTTGTGCAGGCCGGTGCTGTTCACGGCCCACATCGTCTTGTGGGTGTAACCGCCGGAACCGGAGACGTCGTCCCGCTTCTGGTGCGGCTGGCCCCACTGGATCTTGCGCTTGTTGCGCCGGGACTCCGGGGCGACGTAGGCCTCGATCCCGATGATCGGGGTCACACCGGCCTTCTGGGCCGTGTGGAAGAAGTCGTAGGCGCCGTGGAGGTTGCCGTGGTCGGACATGGCGATGTGCGTCATGCCCATCTCGTTGCACGCGTTGAACATGTCCTTCAGCCGCGCGGCACCGTCCAGCAGCGAGTACTGGGTGTGGACGTGCAGGTGCGTGAACGGCGGCTTCGACACGGTTGCGGCCTCCAGGTGAGTGGGTGCGGCGCGAAGCGCCTCGTTGAGGGGTGGTGGTCGGGTGACGGGTGGGCGTCGGTCCAATGGGGTCCGGCAGGCTGCTGACAGTCTGGGGGACAGCGTCGAAGTCTATGCCTCGGCACTGACACCCGGAGGGCCGACCCGCGTACCTTCGTGCGAGGGTTCGCGGGCACTCCCGCGGGCCGCCGGACGTTAGGGAGAGGGCGGACCTGCCGCCCCGAAACGCATGCACCAGGAGGCACCCAGCGATGTCGTTCCCGCAGCTCAACGACGAGCACCGCGGCGAGGAGATCCTCGCCGTCTTCGACACCGCCTTCGGCGAGCTCCTGGCCGCCGACCCGGCCGCGTTCCGCGTGAAGTTCCGCAAGATGGCGGCCTCGGCCTTCGCCTTCTACCGGGGGACGGCGGGCCTCTTCTACCACGATCTCGACGAGGAGAACGCCGGGCGGGGTGGCGGGAGGAGGCTCGACGGACCGTACCTGGACGAGCGCACCTCGCGCGTGTGGATCCACGGCGATCTGCACGCGGAGAACTTCGGCACGTACATGGACGCCAACGGCCGCCTGATCTTCAACGTCAACGACTTCGACGAGGCCTACGTCGGCCCCTTCACCTGGGACCTCAAGCGCCTGGCGGCCTCCATCGCGCTGATCGGCTACGCGAAGGCGCTCGGCGACGAGCAGATCTCCGAGCTGGTGACGATCTACGCGGTCGCCTACCGCGAGCGGATCCACGCCCTGGCGACGGGCGCGAAGAGCGACGAGGTGCCGCCCTTCACTCTGGACACGGCGCAGGGCCCGCTGCTGGACGCGCTGCGTGACGCCCGCTCGCTGACCCGCTTCGGCCTGCTGGACTCGATGACGGAGATCCGCGACTTCGAACGCCGTTTCGCCGCGGGAGGCGGCTCCGTCGAGCTGGACGCGGCCACGCGCTACAAGGTGCTCGCCGCCTTCGACGGCTACCTGGAGACGCTGCCGGACAGCTCGCTGACGCGCCCTGACTCCTACCGCGTGAAGGACGTCGTCGGCCGGCGCGGCATCGGCATCGGCTCGGCGGGGCTGCCGTCGTACAACATCCTGCTGGAGGGGCACAGCGACGCCCTGGAGAACGACGTCGTCATCTACATCAAGCAGGCCCAGACCCCGGCGGTCTCCCGGCACATCACGGACCGGGCGATCCGCGACTACTTCCAGCACGAGGGACACCGCACGGTCATCTCGCAGCGCGCCCTGCAGGCGCACGCCGACCCGTGGCTGGGCTGGACCGAGCTGGACGGCGCGGGCCAGCTGGTCGCCGAGGTCTCGCCGTACGCGGTGGACCTCGACTGGGGCGACATCGACGACCCGGAGGAGATCGCCCAGGTGGTGGCCGACCTCGGCCGGGCCACGGCCACGATGCACGCGGCGGCGGACGACCAGTCCGGCGAGTCCCTGGTGCCGTTCTCCACGGAGCGGGCCATCGACGCGGCGATCGCGGCCGACGAGGAGGGCTTCGCGCCCCTGCTGGTCGACTTCGCACACAGCTACGGCGCCCGCGCGCGTGCCGACCACCAGACCTTCGTGGACCTGTTCCGCAACGGACGGATCCCGGGCCTGTGACGTAAGGCCTCTCACAGGCATCCTTTAGGGGTCCCTTACAGGCCCCCGTGACACACTCTCCTATCGCTATGGACATATCCGGGATCCAGCTCAGAGCCGTACGCGCGGCGCTGTTCACGGCCGTGGTCGTGACGCTCAGCACCGCGTCGCACGTCCTGCTGTCCCGGGCCCCGCTGCCGATGGGCACGGTGGCGGCGGTCACCACCGCCGTGTTCGTGATCGCGTTCGCCCTGGCGGGCCGCGAGCGCTCCTTCGGGAGGATCGCGGCCCTGCTGATCCCGCTGGAACTCGCCGCCGACACGGTGTTCACCACGGGCCAGCACGCCTGCTACGGCCGGGCGGGCGGTCCGGTCGCCGGCCCGCTGCGCTCGGTCGGCCTGGACGTGCTGTGCGGCGGCGGCGAGGTCGGCACGCCCCTGGCCCGGATGGCCGGAGCCACCGGCACGGAACGGCTCGCGACCGCGGTCGCCCATGCCGACCCGGCCACCGCCTGGCTGCTCCTGGGTGCGCACATCGGGGTCGGCCTCCTGGCCGCCGTGTGGCTGCGCCGCGGCGAGCGGGCCCTGGCCCAGCTGCTGCGGGCGGTGACGGCGACCACGTTCCGGCCGCTGCTGCTGGCGGTCGCCGCGGTCGCGGTGGAGCGGGCCCCGGCCGGGCGGCGCCTGCCGGCGCGTGCCGCCGACCGCACGCCCACCGCCCGCGACCGGATCCTCGCGTACTCCCTGGGACGGCGTGGACCGCCGTGCTCACCCGCCTTCGCCTAAGGCGTCCTCCGTCGCGTGAGGCACCCGCCTTCACGCACGGCACCCACCGTCGCCTGAGGCGTCCGCCTTCACGCACGGCACCCGCCGTCGCGTGAGGCACCTTCGCCCCCCGCGGCACTTTCGAGCACCAGCAGTCCCCCTTACGCATCGCGCACACACACGTGTGCGCGTCCCCTGTGGAGAACATCACCATGAGCAAGCGCAACAGCCAGACGGCGAAGACGGCGGCCCGTGAGCGGCTGCGCATCGAGCGCGAGCGCGAGGCCAAGCGGGCGAAGACGAAGCGGCAGGTCATCGTCGCCTGCTCCATCGTCGGTGTCCTGGCGATAGCCGGCGGCATCGGGTACGCGGTCGTCCAGGCCAACAAGCCCACCCACTGGGAGGCGGTGAAGGACGAGAAGGTCGTCACCCCCGCCAACACCACGGGCACCGACGGCACCACGGTCGTCATCGGCAAGGCCTCGGCCAAGAAGACGCTGAAGATCTACGAGGACCCGCGCTGCCCCGTCTGCGCCCAGTTCGAGCAGACCGTCGGTCCGACCGTGAAGAAGGACATCGACGACGGCAAGTTCAAGATGCAGTTCGTCGGCGCCACGTTCATCGACAACAAGGACAACGGCGAGGGCTCCAAGAACGCGCTGAGCGCCCTGGGCGCCGCGCTGAACGTGAGCGACAAGGCGTTCCTCGACTACAAGGCCGCGCTGTACTCGGCGAAGTACCACCCGGACGAGACGACCGACAAGTTCAAGGACGACAGCTACCTCGTCAAGGTCGCGGACACCGTCCCCGAGCTGAAGGGGAACAAGAAGTTCCAGGACGCGGTCGAGAAGGGCACCTACGACGCCTGGGCGATGGCCATGTCGAAGACCTTCGACGACAACAAGGAAGGCGTGCAGGGCACCCCGGGCTTCGTGATGGACGGCAAGCAGCTGAACGGCGGCAACCCGCTGATGACGGTGGACGACTTCAACAAGGTCGTGGGCGAGGCCCTCAAGAAGTGACGGCAGGTCAGGGACCGGTCACCACATGAAGAGCGGGCGAACTTCGGGAGTTCGCCCGCTCTGGTGCATACCGACCAGTAACCTGATCGGTCGTGACCAGTCGATACAGATCATCGAAGACGTCAGAGGGCCTCAACTCCCTCACTCCGCGCCGCCGTACGGTCGTCAAGGCCGCGGCGGCGACCGCTGTCCTGGCCGGGCCGCTGGCGGCGACCCTGCCGGCGCGCGCCGTCGACCAGGCACCCGCCTTCCTGCACGGCGTCGCCTCCGGTGACCCGCTGCCGGACGGCATCCTGCTGTGGACCCGCGTCACGCCGGTGCCGGAGGCGATACCCGGCTCCGGAGTCGGCCCGGACACCGAGGTGAGCTGGGTCGTCGCCAGGGACAAGGCGTTCACCACCGTCGTCGCCAAGGGCTCCACGACGGCGACGGCGGCCTCCGACCACACCGTGAAGGCCGACATCCGCGGCCTGGAACCGGGTACCGACTACTGGTTCCGCTTCTCCGCCGGCAGCACCGACTCCCCGGCGGCGCGCACCCGCACCGCCCCCGCGCACGACGCGGCCGTCACGGGCCTGCGCTTCGGCGTGGTCTCCTGCGCCAACTGGGAGGCCGGCTGGTTCTCCTCGTACCGGCACCTCGCGGCCCGCGGCGACCTGGACGCCTGGCTGCACCTCGGCGACTACATCTACGAGTACGGCACCGGCGAGTACGCCACCCGCGGCACGGTCGTCCGCCCGCACGCCCCGGCGCACGAGATCGTCACGCTCGCCGACTACCGCATCCGGCACGCGCGCTACAAGACCGACCCGGACCTCCAGGCGCTGCACGCGACGGCCCCGGTCGTGGCGATCTGGGACGACCACGAGTTCGCCAACGACGCCTGGTCGGGCGGCGCGGAGAACCACACGGAGGGCGCCGAGGGCGCCTGGTCCGCACGCCAGGCCGCCGCCAAGCAGGCCTACTTCGAGTGGATGCCGGTGCGCCCGGCGATCGCCGGCACCACCTATCGCCGGCTGCGCTTCGGCAAGCTGGCCGACCTCTCGCTGCTGGACCTGCGGTCCTTCCGCTCACAGCAGGTGAAGGTCGGCAACGGCGAGGTCGACGACCCGGACCGCACCCTCACCGGCCGCGCCCAGCTCGACTGGCTCAAGGCGGGGCTGAAGTCCTCCGACACCACCTGGCGGCTGGTCGGCAACTCGGTGATGATCTCGCCGTTCGCCATCGGCTCGCTCTCCGCCGACCTGCTGAAGCCGCTGGCCAAGCTGCTGGGCCTGCCGCAGGAGGGTCTCGCCCTCAACACCGACCAGTGGGACGGCTACACCGACGACCGCCGCGAGATCCTGGCGCATCTGCGGACGAACGCGATCCGCAACACGGTCTTCCTCACCGGCGACATCCACATGGCCTGGGCCAACGACGTGCCGGTGGACGCCGGAACGTATCCGCTGTCCCCCTCGGCCGCCACGGAGTTCGTCGTCACGTCGGTCACCTCCGACAACCTCGACGACATCGTGAAGGTCCCGGAGGGCACGGTCTCCGCGGTCGCCTCACCGGTCATCCGGGCCGCCAACCGCCATGTCCACTGGGTCGACACCGACCGGCACGGCTTCGGCGTACTGGACATCACGGCCGAGCGCGCGCAGATGGACTTCTACGTCGTCTCCGACCGCACGAAGCGCGACGCGAGCGCCAAGTGGTCCCGCTCGTACCGCACCCGCAGCGGCACGCAGAAGGTCGAGCGCACCTACGACCCGGTCTGAGCCGGCCGGCCCTCTCAGAGGGTGTCGAGGAAGCCGAGCGCCACCCGCCAGGTGGCCTCGGCGGCCTCCTCGTCGTAGTCCGGCAGGTCGGGGTCGGTGTAGAGGTGGCCGGCCCCGGCGTACCGGTACACCTCGACATCGGCGCCGGTGCGGCCGATCTGGAGGTACCAGGCGCTCAGCCAGTCGTCCGTCTCGAACGGGTCGGGCTCCGCCACGTGCAGCTGGACGGGCAGGTCCTGGGCGGTGACGTCCGGCGCGATGTCCGACGTGCCGTGCAGGAGGAGCAGGCCGCGCGCCTTGTCGTCGCCGAGGGCGAGGGTCTGGGCGATGGAGGCGCCGAGCGAGAACCCTGCGTACACCAGCCCCCGCTCGGAGTAGGGCGCGGCGGCCAGCACGGCCCGCTTCAGCAGCTCCTCCTTGCCGATCTTCTCCTTGTGCTCCATGCCCTCCTCGACCTCCTCGAAGGTGCGCCCCTCGAAGAGGTCGGGCGTCCACACCTCGTGTCCGGCCGAGCGCAGTCGGTCAGCGGCCCGGAGTACCGCGGGCCGCAGCCCGAAGGTCGAGTGAAAGAGCATGATGTTCATGAGGCCATGGTGCCAGCCGGGTGTGACGAGCCGGGATCGCGGCACTACCCGTCACGCAACGGAAGTCACATGTTCATGCCCCCCGGGAGCCGGTTAGGTTCGGTGGCATGGAGAACCTGCTACGACCGCTGATCGTGGTCGGTGGCTCGGTCGTGCTCACGCTGGTGATCGGCTGGGCGACCGACTTCCTGCTGCGCAAGGCCGACGCCCGGCACCACGAGACCCCCCTGTGGGGGTCCCTCCGCCGTGGCCGCATCCCCTACCAGCTCGTGCTGTTCGCGGCCCTGCTGAGAGGGTCGTACGACGAGGTGCGACTGCTGGAGAACCACCGTGACGGCATCGGTCAGACGCTGACACTGCTGCTGATCGGTTCCGCCGCCTGGCTGGTCATCCGGATCGCGGCCGCGGTCGTCGAGACGTCCTACAGCCGCTACGCCAACGCGCACGCCCAGCGTGATCCGGCCCGGGTACGCCGGGTGCGGACCCAGGTGACGCTGATCATGCGGGTGGTATCCGCGATCGTCGCCGTGGTGGCCGCGGCGACGATGCTGCTGACGTTCCCGGCGTTCAAGGCCGCGGGCGCCTCCCTCCTGGCCTCGGCCGGCATCCTCGGCATCGTCGCCGGTGTCGCCGCCCAGTCCACGCTGGGCAACCTGTTCGCCGGGCTGCAGATCGCCTTCGGCGACATGGTGCGCATCGGCGACACCGTCGTCGTGGACGGCGAGTGGGGCACGGTCGAGGAGATCACGCTGACGTTCCTGACCGTCCGCACCTGGGACGAGCGCCGCATCACCATGCCGGTGTCGTACTTCACGTCCAAGCCGTTCGAGAACTGGTCGCGCGGCACCCCGCAGATGACCGGCACCGTCTTCTGGCACGTCGATCACTCCGCGCCACTGGAGGCGATGCGCGAGAAACTGCGCGACATCCTGCGCGAGTGCCCCGCCTGGGACGGCCGCGCCTACAACCTGACCGTCACGGACAGCACCCCGAGCACCATGGAGGTGCGGGCCCTGGTGACGGGCAAGGACGCGGACGACATCTGGACGGTGCGGGTCACGGTCCGCGAGCAGATGCTCAGCTGGCTGGCCGAGGAGCACCCGTACGCGCTGCCCCGGGTCAACACGGCGGACGCGATCCTGCCGCCGTCCTCCCGCGGCAACGGCCACCGACCGTCCTCGGAGGCCGTACCGGCCCAGCAGCGCCGCTATCACGGAAACGGCTCCGGACGACCGGGGCACTGACCGCACGGACCGACGCCGGCACGGACGACCGGAGGGCTGCCCGCGACGCGGGCAGCCCTCCTCCGTGCTGTCGGGTCAGTGGCCGCGCTCGGCGCCGCCGTTGACCTGGCTGTCGGGTCACCGGCCGCACTCGGCGACCGACGACCTGACTGTCGGGTCACCGGCCGCACTCGGCGACCGACGACCTGGCTGTCGGGTCACCGGCCGGACCCGGCGACCGATGACCTGGCTGTCGGGTCAGTGGCCGCGCTCGGCGCCGCCGTTGACCTGGATGATCTGCGAGGTGACGTGACCGGCGCCCGGGGAGGCCAGCCAGTGCAGGGTCTCGGCGACATCCCCCGGGGTCCCGGCCCGCCCGTTCGAGGTCTCGCCGATGAGCCGGTTGCGGCGCTCCTCGGCCATCGCGTCGCCGAAGAACTCGGTGTCCTCGATGTACCCGGGCGCGACCACGTTCGCGGTGATGCCGCGCGGCCCCAGCTCCCGGGCCAGATCGTGGGCGTAGGGATGCAGCCCCGCCTTGGACGCCGCGTACGCGCCGCTTCCCGATCCCCGGTAGGCGGCGATGGAGCTGAGGAACAGCACCCGTCCGCCGGGCTCGGCGAGCCGCGGCTTCAGCGCCTCGGTGAGCAGGACCGCGGTCAGGGTGTTGATCCTGAAGTTCACGTTCCAGCTGTGCGCGACGGCGGCGAGCGGATCGTCACCCGGGGCTTCCGGTTCGAGCAGTCCGTTGCCCCCGGCGTTGTGCACGAGCACGTCCACGGTCCCCAGCTCTCGCTCCACGAAGGCGGCGACACCGCGCACCTCCTCCGGCTCGGCGAGATCGGCCGCGTACGTCAGCGCGCCGGGCACCTCGGCCTTCTCCAGCACCTCGGGCCGCCGCCCGAGCAGCACCACCCGGTCCCCGCCGGCGGCGAACACCCGGGCCGCCGCGAGCCCAATTCCCGTACCTCCACCACTGATTACCACGTTCCGTGCCATACGAACGACCCTACGACTCTCCGGCCGCCCGCCGTCAAACCGGCATCCGGAGCCGACGCCGCCTCACCGCAGGCTGCGGACGTCGAGATGCCGCAGAACCCGGTCGACCACCTCGGGATCCGCCCCGGGCTCGCTGCGCGCCGCCAGCACCTCGTGCCGCGCCGCGCTCAGCATCTCCTGCTGGATCCGCCGCAGCCGCTTCACCCGCCGGGCCCCCTCCCGGTACGCCTCCCGGCGCTCGTCCTCGGCGAGTTCGGGGCTGATCCGCACGCCGATGTCGTAGGCCCGCCGCAGCATCTGCTCGGACAGCTCCTCCGGCAGCTCCTCGTTCCCCTCGATCTCCCGCAGCCGCTGCTTCGCCGCCTTGGACGCCCTGATCGCGAGCGCCTTGGCGAACTCCTTCTCCTGGTCCGTGTCGGCCTTCACCCCGAGCCGCCGCACCAGCCACGGCAACGTCAGCCCCTGCAGCACCAGCGTCGCCATGATCACCCCGAACGCGATGAAGATGATCTCGTCCCGGCTGGGGAACGGCGCCCCCGCGTCGGTCTCCAGCGGAATCGCCAGCACCAGCGCGACCGAGGCCACCCCGCGCATCCCCGACCACCACATCACCACGGTCTCGCGCCAGCTCACCGGGATGTCCTCGTCGTAGTCCCGCCGCGCGTGCAGCCGCTTCGTCAGCCAGGTCGCCGGCAGCAGCCACAGCAGCCGGGCGAGCACGACGACGACCACCACCACCGCCGCCCACCAGAGCAGCTCGCCCCACCGCCCGGAAGCCGTGCGGATCGCGTTGTGCAGCTCCAGCCCGACCAGCCCGAAGGCCACTCCGGTGACGAGGGTGTCGACGATGTTCCAGAACGTGTGCCCGGCCAGCCGCGTCATGACGTCGTCGGCGTCCGAGCCGTACTCCGCGAGGAACAACGCGGTGGTGAGCACGGCGAGCACCCCGGACCCGTGCAGTTCCTCGGCCATGACATAGGCGGCGTACGGCACCAGCAGGGTCAGCCCGATCTGCAGGGTCGCGTCGCCGAGCACCTCCATCAGCTTGTTGGCGCCCCAGCCCAGCGCGAGGCCCACCGCCACCGCCACCACGGCCGACAGCACCAGGTCGAGCCCGGCCTTCCAGGGCGAGAACGTGCCGCTGACGGCCGCGGCGATCGCCACGTGGTAGAGGACGATGGCCGTCACGTCGTTGAACAGCCCCTCGCCCTCCAGGATCGACACCAGCCGGCGCGGCAGGCCCAACTGCCCGGCCACGGCGGTCGCCGCGACCGGGTCCGGCGGGGCCACCAGCGCGCCCAGCGCGAACGCCGCCGCGAGCGGCAGGCCCGGCACGATCGCGTCGGCCACGGCGGCCACACAGGCCATGGTGACGAACACCAGCGCCACGGCGAGCAGGAAGATCGGCCTCTTGTTCGCCGCGAACTGCCGCCAGGACGTGCGCCGCACGGCGGCGTACAGCAGGGGCGGCAGCAGCAGCGGCAAAATCAGGTCCGGCGCGATCTCGACGTTCGGCACGAACGGCAGCAGCGCGAGGACTATCCCCAGGAGCGTCATCAGCACCGGGGCGGGCACCTTGAAGCGGTCCCCCACGGGGACACTGATCACGGCCCCGAGCAGCAGCACGAACAGCAGGGCCAACTGATCCACGGTCAGCGCTCCGGAAAGGTCAAATGTTCACACGACTGACCTCAAGCCTGCCACGCAACTCCCGGGACAAACCGTTTCGGCACCCACCACGTGGTGTTAAAGCGAACGCCGCATCCCCTGGTGCGGAATGCCCGCCTCCAAGTATTCGGGCCCATAGGGCTCGTATCCGAGCCGCTCGTAGAAGCCCAGCGCGTGCGTCTGCGCGTGCAGGTCCACGGCCACGAGCCCTCGCGCGCGTGCCGCGTCCTCGATGGCCCGCACCAGGGCGGCGCCGACACCGAGTCCGCGCGCCGGGCCCGCCACGGCGAGCCTGCCGAGGGAGCCCACGGACGGGTCCCCGCCGGTCTGCGCGACGGCCGCCTCCCCGTGCAGCAGCCGCCCCGTCCCGAGCGGCACACCGTCCTCACGGACCGCCAGCACATGGACCGCGCCGGCGTCGTACGCGTCGTACTCGAGGTCCTCCGGCACGCCCTGCTCGCCGACGAAGACCTCCTTGCGCACCGCGAAGCACGCCTCCCGATCGGCCGGGTCCTCGGCGACCCGCACCACGTACGGGGTGCTCACGCCCAGGTCTCCTCGCGGACCTGCTCCAGGGCCTTCTGCAGGTCCTCCGGGTAGTCGCAGGAGAACTCCACCCACTGCCCGTCCCCGGGGTGCTCGAAGCCGAGCCGCACCGCGTGCAGCCACTGCCGGGTCAGGCCGAGGCGCTTGGCGAGCGTCGGGTCGGCGCCGTAGGTGAGGTCGCCGACGCAGGGGTGCCGGTGTGCGGCCATGTGGACGCGGATCTGGTGCGTGCGGCCGGTCTCCAGCTTCACGTCCAGCAGTGAAGCCGCGCGGAACGCCTCCATGAGGTCGTAGTGCGTGACGGACGGCTTGCCCTCGGCGGTGACGGCCCACTTGTAGTCGTGCTGGGGGTGCCGGCCGATGGGCGCGTCGATGGTGCCGCTGGTCGGGTCGGGGTGGCCCTGGACGAGCGTGTGGTACCGCTTGTCGACCGTGCGCTCCTTGAACTGGCGCTTGAGCGAGGTGTACGCCCGCTCCGACTTGGCGACCACCATCAGCCCCGAGGTGCCCACGTCGAGCCGGTGCACGATGCCCTTGCGCTCGGCGGCGCCGGAGGTCGAGATGCGGTACCCGGCGGCGGCGAGCCCACCGATCACGGTCGTCCCGGTCCAGCCCGGGCTCGGGTGCGCGGCGACACCGACCGGCTTGACGATCACGACCACGTCGTCGTCGTCGTGCACGATCTCCATGCCCTCGACCGGCTCGGCGACGATCTGCACCGGCGCGGGCGCCTGCGGCATCTCGACCTCCAGCCAGGCGCCGCCGTGCACGCGCTCCGACTTGCCGACCACCGACCCGTCGACCGTGACCTTCCCCGCGGCGGCGAGCTCGGCCGCTTTGGTACGGGAGAAGCCGAACATGCGGGAGATGGCGGCGTCGACGCGCTCGCCCTCCAGGCCGTCGGGCACGGGCAGGGTACGGATCTCGGGAATCGTGCTCACCCGTCGAGTATGCCGGACGGCCACGACGGGGCCGTACGCGCGCTCAGTCCTTGTGGACGGTCCCGTCCGGGTCGAGACCCCGGAAGGACAGCAGCACGATCAGGATGCCACCGCACACGATCGCCGAGTCGGCCAGGTTGAAGACGGCGAAATGCTTGGGCGCGATGAAGTCCACGACCGCGCCCTCGAAGACGCCCGGTGCCCGGAAGATCCGGTCGGTGAGGTTACCCAGCGCACCGCCGAGCAGCAGGCCGAGCGCGATCGCCCAGGGCAGGCTGTAGAGCTTGCGGGCGAGCCGGGCGATCACCACGATCACCGCCGCCGCGATCATGGTGAAGATCACGGTGAAGGCCTCGCCGAAGCCGAAGGCCGCGCCCGCGTTGCGGATCGCCTCGAACTTCAGCCAGTCCCCGACGATCTCGATGGGCGGGTGGTGCTCCAGCTTGGCGACCACGATCAACTTGCTGATCAGGTCGATCGCGTAGGCGAACGTGGCGACGGCGAACAGCACCGCGATCCGGCGCCTGCCCCGGGGCCGCTCGGCGGTGGCCTCCGGCTCGCCGGTACCGGACTCTCCCGCCACGGCCGCCGGGTCGGTACCGGGCTTCCCGGCCGGGGTGCCCTCGGCGTCGGGCCGCTCCTTGCCGCCCCCGGCCGCGTCCGGTGTGTCCGGCGTACCGATGATGCGCTCCGCCTCTGCCACGTGAGTCCCTCAACCTAGGTGCCTGACTGAGGACGAGGGTACGACACGCCCGGTGCGTCCCACGTGCTCAGGAGGCATTCGGCGCCGGTCAGTACCGGCGCTCCTGCTTCTGCTTGCACTCCACGCAGAGCGTGGCCCGCGGGAAGGCCTGCATACGGGCCTTGCCGATGGGGTTGCCGCAGTTCTCGCACAGGCCGTAGGTGCCCGCGTGCAGGCGTTCCAGGGCGCGCTCGGTCTGGAGGAGCATCTCGCGCGCGTTGGCGGCCAGGGCCAGCTCGTGCTCGCGGGTGATGTTCTTGGTGCCGGTGTCCGCCTGGTCGTCGCCCGCGCCGTCCCCGGAGTCCCGCATCAGGCCCGCGAGGGACCGCTCCGACGACGTGATCTCCTCACGCAGCCGGGTCTCCTCGGAGGTCAGCTCGGACCGCGCCTGTTCGACCTCCTCCGCCGTCCAGGGGTCCTCGCCGGGGCGTACCGCGAGCTCGCCGGGCTCCGCCGCGGCGACCCGTGCCTTGGGAACGGCGGTCTTCGCCGCCGTGACCGGGCCAGGAGTCTTCTTCGCAACCACCGTCGTCGCTCCCGTCTGCTGCGCGGCCTCGGCCGCACCCGCCTTCTTGGCCGTGCTGGTCGCGGCCGTGTCCTGTGTGAGCGCGCCGGTCCGGGCAGCGCCCTTCCCGGCCGCGCTCTTCGTGGTGGTGCTCTTGCCTCCGGCGACCTTCTCGCCCGCGGCCTTCTTGGCGGCAGCCTTCACGCCTGCCGCCTTCCCGCTGCTCGTCTTCCCGGCCGGGGCGGTCTTCCCGGCGGGGGCGGTCTTCCCGGCGGGGGCGGTCTTCCCGGCCAGGGTGGTCTCTCCGGCCAGAGTGGTCTTCCCGGCCGACGGCTTCTTCCCTGCCGCCTTCTTCCCCGCCGCCCGCTCGATCGATCCCGGCTCCACAGATGCCTTCGCGGTGGCCTTTCTCGCCTCTGCCGCCTTCCTCCTGGGCGCCCTCGTCCCCTCGGCCGCCTTCCCCGCGTCCTCCTTCGCCGCCCGCCCCGCCGAGCCCCCCTGCGTGGACTTCTTCCCGCCCACGTCCTTCGCAGCGCCGCCGGAGGCCTTCGCGGACCTGCCGGACGCCGGCTGCTGTACGGCGGTCTTCTTCGCCACCATGGCCGCGGCCCCTTCACATATTGTGATCTTGCTCGCGAATCGTGCTGGGACGATAAATCGACTCGAGTCCCGCGGCAACGGGGCACACCGCTCGATTCGCCCGCCTCGCGCACGCCGCGCGGCGAGCATGCATCCGTTGTGCCCAGCTCCTCGCCCGGTAATCCGCCGAGCCGGACGTCCCAGGATCCGAACACCTATACCGTGCTATTCGGGTCATAAAACTCATATCGCACCCCACGCGGCACCCCATCCCCGGCCGCCCCGAAAACCGGTCGGCCGTTGTCCGCGCGGCGCCGTACACTGGGCGGAGCGAAAAGCGTGGATGGGGACGAGTAGCGGCGTACGCAGCCCAGAGCGACCCGGGGACGGTGGAAGCCCGGGGGCGAGCGCGACGTGAAGATCACCCCGGAGCCGCCGGAAGAAAGCCGGAGCCAGTGAGCGACGGCCGGTAGACCCGGTATCGCGACCCCAATGAGGGGGCTCGTCGGTGCACACCCCGTGCCGGAGGGCCAAGGAGGGTGGTACCGCGGGAGCGCGCCGAAGGCGGCGCAGGCAGACGTAGCTCTCGTCCCTCCGGACGGAAGGCAGCAAGTCCGCCGGAGGAAGCCCGCTGATGACATCGCCGACGTACCGCCAGGTGCCCGCCCAGGTCGACCTGCCCGCCCTCGAGCACGCCGTGCTCGACTTCTGGCGCGAGCAGAAGATCTTCGCCAAGAGCCTGGAGCAGTCCGAGGGCCGCCCCGAGTGGGTGTTCTACGAGGGCCCGCCCACCGCCAACGGCATGCCCGGTGCCCACCACATCGAGGCGCGCGTCTTCAAGGACGTGTTCCCCCGCTTCCGCACCATGCGCGGCTACCACGTCGCCCGCAAGGCCGGCTGGGACTGCCACGGCCTGCCGGTGGAGCTCGCCGTCGAGAAGGAGCTCGGCTTCTCCGGCAAGCAGGACATCGAGGCGTACGGCATCGCGGAGTTCAACGCGAAGTGCCGTGAGTCGGTGACCCGGCACACGGACGCCTTCGAAGAGCTCACGACCCGCATGGGCTACTGGACCGACCTCCAGGACCCGTACCGCACGATGGACCCCGAGTACATCGAGTCCGTCTGGTGGTCGCTGAAGGAGATCTTCGACAAGGGCCTGCTGGTCCAGGACCACCGCGTCGCCCCCTGGTGCCCCCGCTGCGGCACGGGCCTGTCGGACCACGAGCTCGCGCAGGGCTACGAGACGGTCGTCGACCCGTCGGTCTTCGTCCGCTTCCCGCTCACCTCCGGCCCGCTGGCCGGCGAGGCCGCACTCCTGGTGTGGACGACGACCCCGTGGACCCTGGTGTCCAACACCGCCGTCGCCGCCCATCCCGAGGTCACCTACGTCGTCGCGACGAAGGGCCCGGAAGGTTCGGAGAAGCTCGTCGTCGCCGAGCCGCTCGTCGCCAAGGCGCTCGGCGAGGGCTGGGAGACCACCGGCCAGTCCTTCACCGGCGCCGAGATGGAGCGCTGGACGTACCAGCGCCCCTTCGAGCTGGTGGAGTTCCCGGCCGAGGCCCACTTCGTGGTCAACGCCGAGTACGTCACCACCGAGGACGGCACGGGTCTGGTCCACCAGTCCCCCGCCTTCGGTGAGGACGACCTCAAGGTCTGCCGCTCCTACGGCCTGCCGGTCGTGAACCCGGTCCGCCCGGACGGCACCTTCGAGGAGGACGTCCCCCTCGTCGGCGGCGTCTTCTTCAAGAAGGCCGACGAGAAGCTCACCGAGGACCTCGACGGCCGCGGCCTGCTCTTCAAGCACATCCCCTACGAGCACAGCTACCCGCACTGCTGGCGCTGCCACACCGCGCTCCTCTACTACGCGCAGCCCTCCTGGTACATCCGCACCACGGCGCTCAAGGACCGCCTCCTCGCGGAGAACGAGGGCACCAACTGGTTCCCGGAGACGGTGAAGCACGGCCGCTTCGGCGACTGGCTCCAGAACAACATCGACTGGGCGCTGTCGCGCAACCGCTACTGGGGCACCCCGCTGCCGATCTGGCGCTGCGAGGACGACCACCTCACGGTCGTCGGCTCCCGCGCGGAACTCACCGAGCTGACCGGCACGGACCACTCCGGCCTTGACCCGCACCGCCCGTACATCGACGCGGTCACCTTCGCGTGCCCCCAGTGCCAGAAGCAGGCCACGCGCGTGCCGGAGGTCATCGACGCCTGGTACGACTCGGGTTCGATGCCGTTCGCGCAGTGGGGCTACCCGTACAAGAACAAGGAACTGTTCGAGTCCCGCTACCCGGCCCAGTTCATCTCCGAGGCCATCGACCAGACTCGCGGCTGGTTCTACACGCTGATGGCCGTCGGCACGCTGGTCTTCGACAAGTCGTCGTACGAGAACGTGGTCTGCCTCGGTCACATCCTGGCCGAGGACGGCCGCAAGATGTCCAAGCACCTGGGCAACACCCTGGAGCCGATCCCGCTGATGGACCGGCACGGCGCCGACGCGGTCCGCTGGTTCATGGCTGCCGGAGGCTCCCCGTGGGCGGCCCGCCGCGTGGGCCACGGCACGATCCAGGAGGTCGTCCGCAAGACGCTCCTGACGTACTGGAACACGGTCGCCTTCCAGGCCCTCTACGCCCGTACGGCGGGCTGGGCCCCCTCCGGGGCCGACCCGGCCCCGGCCGACCGCCCGGTCCTGGACCGCTGGCTGCTGTCCGAACTGCACGCGCTCACCGACCAGGTCACCCAGGCGCTGGACGCCTACGACACCCAGCGCGCCGGCAAGCTGCTGTCCGCGTTCGTCGACGACCTGTCCAACTGGTACGTGCGCCGCTCCCGTCGCCGCTTCTGGCAGGGCGACAAGGCGGCCCTGCGCACCCTGCACGAGGTCGTCGAGACGGTCACGCAGCTGATGGCCCCGCTGACCCCGTTCATCGCCGAGCGGGTCTGGCAGGACCTGATCGTCCCGGTCACGCCGGGCGCCCCCGAGTCGGTCCACCTGTCGTCCTGGCCGGAGGCGGACCTCGGCGCCATCGACCCGGAGCTGTCCAAGCAGATGGTGCTGGTGCGCCGGCTGGTGGAGCTGGGCCGTGCCACGCGCGCGGAGTCGGGCGTCAAGACGCGTCAGCCGCTGTCCCGCGCCCTGATCGCGGCGACCGGCTTCGACGCACTGGGCTCCGAACTGCGCACGCAGATCACGGAGGAGCTGAACGTCGAGTCCCTGGCGACGCTGAGCGAGGTCGGCGGCAGCCTGGTCGACACCACGGCGAAGGCCAACTTCCGCGCGCTGGGCAAGCGGTTCGGCAAGCGCGTCCAGGACGTGGCCAAGGCCGTCGCGAACGCGGACGCGGCCGCCCTGTCCCTGGCCCTGCGGGAGGGCAACGCGTCGGTGGAGGTCGACGGCGAGACCATCACGCTGGCCCCCGACGAGGTCATCATCACCGAGACCCCCCGCGAGGGCTGGTCGGTGGCCTCCGACGCGGGCGCCACGGTCGCCCTGGACCTGGAGATCACCGAGGAACTGCGCCGGGCGGGCCTGGCCCGTGACGCGATCCGCCTGATCCAGGAGGCCCGCAAGAACAGCGGCCTCGACGTGGCCGACCGCATCGCGCTGCGCTGGACGGCGACCGACCCCGCCGTCACCGAGGCCCTGGCCGAGCACGCCGGTCTGATCGCCGACGAGGTCCTGGCAACGGACTTCGCCCAGGGCGAGGCGGACGACACCTACGGCTCGCCCTTCACCGACGAGGGCCTGTCCCTGACCTTCCGCCTGCGCAAGGCCTAGGACTCAGGCCGAACCACCCGAAGGCCCGGGCCCGCCAAAGATCTTGGCGGGCCCGGGCCTTCGGCGTTGCGTACGCACGAACACGGGTGCGCGGTGACGACGAACACACGGAGCAAAAGGGCGAGGCCCCGGGTGGGAACCCGGGGCCTCGCCCTGAACGCTGCCGACGTCTATGCCGTACTACTGGCCATCAGGCCGTCAGTTGTCATCCTCGTCGATCAGGAAGCCCCGCATCGGCGAGGGCGCCTGACCCATGGGGGACGGGCCCTGCGGACGGACCGGCGCCATCGGCTGGGTCATCGCCGGCGACATCTGCTGCTGACCGCCGTAGGACGGACCGGACGGCGAGGGTGCGCCGCCCATCGTCTGGTTGCCACCACCGTAGGACGGGGCGCTCGCGCCGGCCGGAGCCATGGAAGGCGCCGGGGACGGCGGGAGGGACGCGGCCGCCGGGGTGCGCGGCGGAGCCAGCGAGTCGTCGGCCTGGGTCTCCAGCTGGCGCAGCTGCGACTCCAGGTACGACTTCAGGCGCGTGCGGTACTCGCGCTCGAAGCCGCGCAGGTCCTCGACCTTGCGCTCCAGCGTGGCGCGGGCGGACTCCAGGGAGCCCATCGCGACGCGGTGCTTCTCCTGCGCGTCCCGCTCCAGGGCGTCGGCCTTGGCACGGGCGTCACGCTCCAGACCCTCGGCACGCGAACGCGCCTCGCCGACGATCTTGTTGGCCTCGGAACGAGCCTCGGCGATCGCCTGGTCGGCGGTCTGCTGGGCCAGCGAGAGGACACGGGCGGCGCTGTCGCCACCGGGGCCTTGCTGACCGGGGCCGCCCATCGGGCCGCCCATGGGGCCGGGGCCGCCCATCGGGCCGCCCATCTGCTGCTGCATCGGGGGCTGGCCCATCGGACCCGGACCCTGGCCCATCGGACCGGGACCCTGGGGTCCACCCTGACCGCCGGGGCCGGCGGGCAGCTGCGGGGCACCGCTCGGCAGCTGGGGCGGGCCACCCATGGGGCCACCCATCTGCTGCTGCGGCGGGCCCGATATGCCGGCGGGGACGGGACCACCCGGACCGCGCATGCCCTGCTGCTGTTGCTGCTGATCCTGCTGCGGCTCCGGAGGCTTGCGCATGTTCTGCTGGTTCTGCGCAGCAGCGCGCGTGGCCGCGGCCAGTTTGGCGCGCAGGTCCTCGTTCTCTCGGAGCAGGCGGGTCAGTTCGGCTTCGACCTCATCGAGGAAGGCATCGACCTCGTCCTCGTCATAGCCTTCTCGGAGGCGGACGGTCGTGAACTGCTTGTTCCGCACGTCCTCGGGGGTCAACGGCATTTCTTCACCTCAACGTTGTCGTCGGCAGTCGGCAAGACCGTAGCTGTCACATCGCTCACATCGCGTTCCGCACGAGCGTGATCAGGATGTAGACGATGATCATCAGTACGAAGAAGGACAGGTCGAGCGCCACGCCCCCGAGACGCAGCGGCGGGATGACCCGCCGCAGAAGCTTGAGTGGTGGATCGGTGACAGTGTAAGTGGCCTCCAGAACGACCACCATCGCCTTGCCGGGTTGCCACGAGCGGGCGAACTGGAAGACGTAGTCCATGACCAACCGGAAGATGAGCACGATGAGGAAGCACATCAGCGCGATGTAGACGACATCCAAAACCACGCTCATGACCTCTTGCTTCCCTCTCCCCTGTGCCCTGCTCGGTACTGCTGTTCCGGTGGTGCGTCTCAGCTCTGGTTGAAGAACCCGCCCTCTGCGATGCGGGCCTTGTCCTCCGCCGTGACATCGACGTTAGCAGGCGACAACAGGAACACCTTCTGCGTCACCCGCTCGATACTGCCGTGAAGACCAAACACCAAACCTGCCGCAAAGTCGACAAGTCGCTTCGCATCTGTGTCGTCCATCTCAGTCAGATTCATGATCACCGGGGTGCCCTCACGGAAGTGTTCCCCGATGGTACGGGCCTCGTTGTAGGTCCGTGGGTGAAGCGTGGTGATCCGGTAAGGCTCTCGTTCGGACACGACCTTGGGCATGATCACCGGTGCGTTCTTCTCCAGATTTGCGCGTTCTTGTGTGATGGACGCCACGGGCGCGATGCGCGCCGGGCGGCTGGATTCCGCGGGTAGCGAAGCAGAGCGGGCGGCCGGTTCGCGGGGCGCGGGCGGCTGTACGACTCGTACCTCTTCGTCCCTTTGGGGCTGATGTGAGACGTGCGGCTGGTGGGACGGCTCGTGCCGTCGGTGGTCCCGCTCGGGCTCCGGGTCCAGTTCGGGTTCGAAGTCGTCGTCGGGGTCGAATCCGCGGCCGTCGTACCCATCGTCCTCCACGAGGCCGAGGTAGACCGCCATCTTGCGCATCGCGCCGGCCATGCTCTGAGTCCTCCGCTCTGTGGTGGATCGGCTGACGACTGCCAAGTGCCCGCGATCCACGTGGTCCTTGAATCCGCCTTTCGGCGGCAATGACCATATTTTCTGCTGTGGTCCGACTTCTTGGCGACGTTACCCGAGCCTGGGGCGGACTCCGAGTACCGCGCTGCCGACGCGCACATGTGTCGCTCCGGCCGCCACGGCCTGCTCGAGGTCCGTACTCATCCCTGCCGAGACCATGGTGGCAGCCGGATGACTCCTGCGCAGGTCGGTCGACAAAACCACCAACCGCTCGAAGGCCGCCCGTTCGCGCCCGGCGTACTCGCCGGTCAGCGGTGCTACGGTCATCAGTCCGTCGAGCCGGAGCCCCGGCGCGGCGGCCACGAGATCGGCCAACTCCCCGATCCCGCCGGGCGCGACGCCGCCCCGCTCGCCCCGGGCGCTCTCACCGGCATCGAGTGCGACCTGGATGAGGCATCCCAGCTCCC
Organism: Streptomyces tibetensis; assembly: GCF_007655005.1. Classification (GTDB taxonomy): domain Bacteria; phylum Actinomycetota; class Actinomycetes; order Streptomycetales; family Streptomycetaceae; genus Streptomyces; species Streptomyces tibetensis. The sequence continues at coordinate 81,328 of NZ_SZVW01000005.1, read as the reverse complement.
GTCCGGTCCGGGCGGCCTCCTTCGACAAAGCTGTGACGAGCTTGGAACGATCGACGGACTGCACGAAATCCGCGTAACCGACCACCGAGCGCACCTTGTTGGTCTGGAGTTGACCCACGAAGTGCCAGGTGAGGGGCAGATCCGAGCAGGCTGCGGCCTTGGGGGCCGCGTCCTGGTCGCGGTTCTCGGCGACGTGCCGCACCCCGAGTTCCGCGAGGATCCGCACGTCGCTCGCGGGATAGGTCTTGGTGACCACGATCAGGGTCACCTCGTCGCGTGCCCGCCCCGCGGCCGCGCACGCGTCGGCGATGCGCCGCTCCACTTTCGCCAGATTCGCGGCGAGTTCGTCCTTACGGTCCGTCATGTCCTGTCAGTCCAGCCACACATAACCCGCGAGCCGACCGGTGGTGCGGTCGCGGCGGTACGAGAAGTGATCGCGCGACTCCAGCGTGCACACCGGCGACTGCTCCCGGTCACGCACTCCGAGCCGCTCGAGCTGGGCGTGCACTCCGGCGCTCACGTCGACCGCCGGTGTGCCCCAACTGGTCTCGGCGTACGCCGCCGGCTCGACGGCGGACACCTCGGCGCGCATCGCCTCGGGCACTTCGTAGCACCGGCCGCAGACGGTGGGCCCGGTGCGGGCGACGATCCGGGAAGGCTCGGCGCCCAGTTCCGTCATCGCGCGCAGTGCGGCCGGCACGACCCCGGCGATCATGCCGGGCCGGCCCGCGTGGGCCGCGGCGACGATTCCGGCGGCGGGGTCGGCGAGCAGCACCGGCACGCAGTCGGCGGTGAGCACGGCGAGGGCGAGCCCCCGGCGCGTGGTGACGATCGCGTCGACGGACGGGATCTGGGCCGCCGATCCCCACGGCCCGTCCACCACCGCCACGTCGGCCCCGTGCACCTGGTTCATCCAGACGACACGGTCCGGCTCGATCCCCAGGTGCTTGGCGGCCAGGTCCCGGTTGGTGCGTACGGCGTCGGGATCGTCACCGACCGCTCCACCGAGGTTGAGCTCCTCATACGGAGCGGCGCTCACCCCGCCCCACCGGTCGGTGAAGCCGAAGTGCGCGCCGCTCGCGCTTTCGCGCTGTCCTATCACGACTGAAGGATCACTTGAGGAAGTCCGGTACGTCCAGTTCCTCGGCCGCGCTGTCCGAGTAGGTCCGCGGCGCCGGCGGTACCGGCGGGGCGACCGGGATGTCCTCGACCGGCTTCGGAGCGGGCTCCGGGTCCTCCTTCGGGGTCACGCTGCCGAGCGATCCGAAGGACGGACGGCTCTCGGTCTGCCGTGCCGGGGCCGGCTCCTCGCGCTTGGCCGAGGACGAGCCGAGGACGTTGTCCCGTTTGGCCGGCGGCTGGCCGCCGTCGAAGCCGGCCGCGATCACGGTGACCCGCACCTCGTCGCCGAGGGCGTCGTCGATCACCGCGCCGAAGATGATGTTGGCCTCGGGGTGGGCGGCCTCGCTGACCAGCTGGGCGGCCTCGTTGATCTCGAACAGGCCGAGGTCGGAGCCACCGGAGATGGAGAGCAGCACACCGCGGGCGCCGTCGATGGACGCCTCCAGCAGGGGCGAGGAGATCGCCATCTCGGCGGCGGCCACCGCGCGGTCGTCGCCGCGGGCCGAGCCGATGCCCATGAGGGCGGAGCCGGCCTCGGACATGACCGACTTGACGTCGGCGAAGTCGAGGTTGATGAGGCCGGGGGTGGTGATGAGGTCGGTGATGCCCTGGACACCGGAGAGCAGGACCTGGTCGGCCGACTTGAAGGCGTCCAGCACCGAGACCTGGCGGTCCGAGATGGACAGCAGCCGGTCGTTCGGGATGACGATGAGGGTGTCGACCTCTTCGCGCAGTTCGGCGATGCCGTCCTCGGCCTGGTTCGCGCGGCGCCGTCCCTCGAAGGTGAACGGGCGCGTGACCACACCGATGGTGAGGGCACCCAGGTTGCGCGCGATGTTGGCCACGACGGGCGCGCCGCCGGTGCCGGTGCCGCCGCCTTCACCGGCCGTCACGAAGACCATGTCGGCCCCCTTGAGGACCTCCTCGATCTCCTCGCGGTGGTCCTCGGCGGCCTTGCGGCCCACGTCCGGGTTGGCTCCGGCGCCGAGTCCGCGGGTGAGTTCACGGCCGACGTCCAGCTTGACGTCGGCGTCGCTCATCAACAGAGCTTGCGCGTCGGTGTTGATGGCGATGAACTCGACGCCCTTGAGACCGACCTCGATCATCCGGTTGATGGCATTGACACCACCGCCGCCGACACCGATGACTTTGATGACTGCGAGGTAGTTCTGCGGTGCTGCCACGTCGAAGGCCTCTCGCCTCGAGTTACGTGTCGCCGAATCAGCGTGACGCCCTGCGCCCCGCGACCCGACGACTGATGCCGAATGGGACGGTCCGTATCGCCGACCCGAACCCTAACCCTGAAGTTTAGGGTTACCAGTGTGTCCGTTCCTTGGAGTCTTCTGAACAGGACACTAAGTCGACAAGTGGCGCACGTTCAACGAACACGCCGAACCTCCCGTTTTTCTTTTCACCCTATGTGATCAGCCGTAGCGCTGCCCAACCAGGGTGCTGGCCTGCGCAGATGTGCGTCAACTCGCTGATGACGCGGGCGCGGTGGGGACGCTCACGTCGAAGTACCCCGCATCGGGCGAGGCTTTCATCAGAGCGGTGAGCGTACGGGCCTTCGCGGCACCCTTCTCGCTGCTTCCCCAGACGACCGTGCGGCCGTCCCTCAACTGAAGCGAGATGGCGTCGTAGGAACGGACCTTGACGGTTTGTGTCTCGCGTGCGACGGCGGCCGGAAGCGCGCGGGCGACGCCGACGGCCTCGCGCACCAGCCGGGGCTCGCCGAAGCGGCGCAGGCTCGCGGCGGCGGAGCCGGACCGGGGAAGCGTCAATTCCAGTGCCGGGACGCCTTTCGGGGCCTCGGAAACCGCGGCGAAGCGGACACCGTCATCGTCCACTTCGACGAACTTTCCGCCCTTTTGGACAACCAGAACCGGAGTCCGCTCAACCACTTTCAGGTCGATTCCATGGGGCCAGGAGCGGACCACGTCAACCGAGTCAATTCGGGGCAATTTCCGGAGCAGTCGCGTCTCGATCGCATCGGTGTCGACGGAAATCAGCGGCTTCCCGAACGGAACCTCGGCCGCCGCTTCGACCTGAGCCGGTGTCAGGACGCGGGTACCAGAGACGGAGACGTGCTCGGCGCGCAGCCAGTCGGAGCCGTAGAACAGCCAGACCGTCGGGATGCCGAGGAAGACCAGGGCGAGGCCCAGGAGGACGATCGCGCGGAGCCGGGCGCGCCTCGACCGCAGGCGGGGCGGCGGGCCGGACGACTCCTGCTGGCGTTCACCGCGTTCGGCGGTGGTCGATCCGGCCACGCTCCCCTGCCTTCCGTCATACAGTCCTATCGGTGTGCACGGTTGGCGGCGATCGCCTCGTACACCATGCCGACGAGCAGGTCGTCGGCGTCCCGGCGGCCGAACTCGGCGGCGGAGCGGGACATCTGGTACAGCCGGTGCGGGTCGGCGAGCACGGGCAGCACGTTCTGCTGGACCCACTCGGGAGTCAGTTCCGCGTCGTCGACGAGCAGTCCGCCGCCGGCCTTGACCACCGGCTGGGCGTTGAGCCGCTGTTCGCCGTTGCCGATGGGCAGCGGGACGTAGGCGGCCGGGAGCCCGACGGCGGAGAGTTCGGCGACGGTCATCGCGCCCGCGCGGCAGAGCATCATGTCGGCCGCGGCGTACGCGAGGTCCATCCGATCCAGGTAACTTACCGGGACATAGGGGGGCATCCCCGGCATCTGGTGGACCTGCGGCAGTTCGTTCTTCGGGCCGACCGCGTGCAGGATCTGGATCCCGGCCTGCTGGAGCCAGGGTGCGACCTGCTGGACGACCTCGTTCAGGCGGCGGGCGCCCTGGGAGCCACCGGTGACCAGCAGCGTGGGCAGGTTCGGGTCGAGCCCGAACGCGGCCCGGGCCTCGGGGCGTACGGCGGCCCGGTCCAGGGTGGCGATGGAGCGGCGCAGCGGGATGCCGATGTAGCGGGCGCCCCGCAGCTTGCTGTCGGGCGTGGAGACGGCGACCTGGCTGGCGTACCGCGAGCCGATCTTGTTGGCCAGGCCCGGGCGGGCGTTGGCCTCGTGGATCACGATCGGCACACCCAGGCGCTTGGCCGCGAGGTAGCCGGGCAGGGCGACGTAGCCGCCGAAGCCGACCACGGCGTCCGCCCTGGTGCGCTCCAGGATCTGCTCGGTCGCCTTGATGGTGCCGCGCAGCCGGCCGGGGACCGTGATCAGCTCGGGGGTGGGCTTGCGCGGCAGCGGAACGGCGGGGATCAGCGCGAGTTCGTACCCGCGCTCGGGTACGAGACGGGTCTCGAGGCCGCGCTCCGTGCCCAGGGCCGTGATGCCCACGCTCGGGTCCTGCCTGCGCAGGGCGTCCGCGAGGGCGAGCGCGGGCTCGATGTGGCCCGCGGTTCCTCCGCCGGCGAGTACGACATGCACCGAAATTCACCGCTCTCCGGACGAGCGCACCACCGAGGCACGCCGTCGCATCGTGTTCCATCTCCGGGGACTCCGACCGGAACCGGTGCCCCCCGCCCCCCGCTTTCTACCAAAGCGGGGTTGCCGCATCGCAAGCGCCATCCGCGCAGCGGGGTCCTGACGCGCGAAGGCGATCAGCAGCCCGATGGCGAACATGGTCGGCAGCAGGGCGGATCCCCCGTAGGAGAACAACGGGAGGGGGACGCCGGCGATCGGCAGCAGACCGAGCACCGCACCGATGTTGATCACGGCCTGCGCCGTGATCCAGGTGGTCACACCTCCCGCGGCATACCTGACGAAGGGGTCCTCCGTGCGTCCGGCCACGCGGATACCCGCATAGCCTAGAGCCGCGAAGAGGGCGAGTACCGACAGCGTCCCCGCCAGGCCCAGTTCCTCACCGGTGACGGCGAAGATGAAGTCGGTGTGGGCTTCGGGGAGTTGGCCCCATTTCTCCACACTGGCGCCCAGTCCGGAGCCAAAGATTCCGCCGGAGGCGAGGGCGTAGATCCCGTGCACGGCCTGCCAGCAGTCGACGGGCCCCGACTGGGGTTCCGTGGCGCCCAGGCACTGCAGACGGGCCATGCGGTTGGCGCTGGTCCTGATGAGGATCAGGCCGAGGACGGCGGCGATCGACAGCACCCCGGCGAACAGCCGCGTGGGGGCGCCGGCCAGCCAGAGCAGGCCGAACAGGATGGCCGTGAGGATGATGGCGGTGCCCATGTCGCCGCCGATCATGATCAGGCCGAGCAGCATGAAGGCGGCCGGTACCAGCGGCACGAGCATGTGCTTCCACTGGTTCAGCAGCCTCTTGTCCTGCTTGCGGGCGAGCAGGTCGGCGCCCCACAGCACCAGGGCGAGCTTGCCGAACTCGCTGGGCTGGATCTGGAAGGAGCCGCCGAGGGAGATCCAGTTCTGGTTGCCGTTGACCGACACCCCTATCCCCGGGACCTGCACCAGGGCCATGAGGAAGACGGCGCCCGCGAGGATGGGGTAGGCGAGCGCCCGGTGGAGTCTCACCGGCATCCGCGAGGCCGCGAACAGCAGTCCGGTGCCGATGCCCGCCGCGAGCAACTGCTTGCGGAAGAAGTACGAACCCGGCAGCGACATCTGCAGTGCGGTGATCTGGGAGGCCGAGTAGACCATCACCAGCCCGAGCACGGTGATCAGCAGACTGCCGCCGAGGATCAGGTAGTAGGCGGTCAGCGGCCGGTCCCAGCCCCTGCGCGCGCGGGCGTAGAGGCTCAGGACGCGGTTCTCACGCGCAAGCCGTGGCGCGACGGGGCGTTTGGGGGCGCGGGGGGTCGGAGGCCGTCCGGTGCGGCTGGTGGGCATCGCGGCTCACCCTGCCGTGCCGGAGGGGAACGGTGCGCGGTGCACGCCCCCAGGCCGCTCGGGCACCAGCCACATCCGTGTCACGCGTCCCTCCCAGGTACGCCCGGCGTCGCCGCCGGGCGAGGCGGACCCGGGTCAGCCGTCGGCGGAGCCGAGCTCACGGACGGCGTCCGCGAAGGCGTCCCCGCGCTTGTTGTAGTTGGCGAACATGTCCATGGAGGCACAGGCCGGTGCCAGCAGCACTGTGTCGCCCGGTTGAGCGAGTTTCCGCGCCTCCTGGACCGCCGCGCGCATCGCCCCAGTGTCGGTCCGGTCGAGGTCGACGACGGGTACCTCCGGGGCGTGTCGCGCCAGGGCTTGTCGGATGAGCGCGCGGTCCGCGCCGATCAGCACGGCACCCCGCAGCCGCTTCGCCGACTTGGCGACCAGCTCGTCGAAGGTCGCGCCCTTCGCCAGTCCGCCCGCGATCCACACGATCGGTTCGTACGCCGCCAACGAGGCTTCTGCGGCATGTGTGTTGGTGGCCTTGGAGTCGTCGATCCAGGCGACGCCGTCCACGTCCGCGACGTGCGCGATGCGGTGCGCGTCCGGGGTGAACGCCCGCAGGCCGTCCCGTACGGCCTTGGCGGGCACGCCGTAGGCGCGGGCGAGGGCCGCCGCGGCGAGGGCGTTGGCGATGTTGTGCGGGGCCGGCGGGTTGACGTCGGCGACCTCGGCGAGCTCCTGGGCGTTCTTCTGCCGGTTCTCGACGAAGGCACGATCGACCAGGATGCCCTCCACCACGCCGAGTTGGGAGGGCGCGGGCGTACCGAGGGTGAAGCCGACGGCGCGGCAGCCCTCCTCGACGTCGGCCTCGCGGACCAGGTCCTCGGTCGCCTTGTCGGCGACGTTGTAGACGCAGGCGACGCGGTTGCCCTCGTAGATGCGGCCCTTGTCGGCGGCGTACGCCTCCATGGAGCCGTGCCAGTCGAGGTGGTCGGGGGCGAGGTTCAGCACGGCGGCCGAGTGGGCGCGCAGGGAGGGCGCCCAGTGCAGCTGGTAGCTGGACAGCTCCACGGCCAGGACGTCGTACTGCTCCTCGCCGAGCACCGCGTCCAGCAGGGAGACGCCGATGTTGCCGACGGCTGCGGTGCGCAGGCCTGCCGCCTTGAGGATCGACGCCAGCATCTGGACGGTGGTGGTCTTGCCGTTGGTGCCGGTGACGGCGAGCCAGTCGGCGGCGTCGGGGCCGCGCAGGCGCCAGGCCAGTTCGACGTCGCCCCAGACCGGGACGCCCGCCTGCCCCGCCGCCGCGAACAGCGGCTTGTCCGGCTGCCAGCCGGGGGCGGTGACGATTAGGTCGGTGCCCTCCGGCAGAGTCTCGCCGTCGCCGAGGCGCACGGTGACGCCGAGCGCCTCCAGGTCGGCCGCCTGAGCCCGCGCGCGCTCGTCGGCGCCGTCGTTGACGACCGTGACGATCGCGCCGAGGCCGTGCAGCACCTTGGCCGCCGGGACGCCGGAGACGCCGAGCCCGGCGACGGTGACGTGCTTGCCCTGGAAGTCGAAGGGCTCCGAGGAGGTCACTTGTCCGCTGCCCATCCCGCGTAGAAGAGGCCGAGTCCGACGATGACACAAATACCCTGAATGATCCAGAAGCGGACCACGACGAGCACTTCGGACCAGCCCTTGAGTTCGAAGTGGTGCTGGAGTGGCGCCATCCGGAAGACGCGTTTCCCGGTGAGGCGGAACGAACCGACCTGGATCACCACGGACATGGTGATGAGGACGAAGAGGCCACCGAGGATGGCCATCAGCAGCTCGGTGCGCGAGCAGATCGCGAGGCCGGCGAGCACACCGCCGAGCGCGAGCGAACCGGTGTCACCCATGAAGATCTTGGCCGGTGAGGTGTTCCACCACAGGAAGCCGAGACAGGCGCCCATCAGCGCGGAGGCCACTACCGCGAGGTCGAGGGGGTCGCGCACCTCGTAGCAGGCGCCCGGGTTCGTCAGCGTCCGCGCGTTGGCGCAGGACTCCTGGAACTGCCAGACACCGATGAAGGTGTAGGCGCCGAAGACCAGGACCGAGGCGCCGGTGGCCAGACCGTCCAGACCGTCGGTCAGGTTCACGCCGTTCGACATGGCGAGGATCATGAACAGCGCCCAGACCACGAACAGCACGGGGCCGATCGTCCAGCCGAAGTCCGTGATGAACGACAGCTTCGTGGAGGCCGGGGTGTTGCCGCGGTTGTCCGCGAACTGCAGCGACAGCACCGCGAAGCTGATGCCGACGATCAGCTGGCCGGCCATCTTCGCCTTGGCCCGCAGACCGAGCGAACGCCGCTTGACGATCTTGATGTAGTCGTCGAGGAAGCCGACCAGGCCCATGCCGACCATCAGGCCGAGCACCAGCAGGCCCGAGAAGGTCGGCGCCGCGTCGACGTCCGGGTCCAGATAGCCCGTGATCACCTTGGCCAGGAAGTACGCGGCGACCGTGGCCAGTATGAAGGCGATGCCGCCCATGGTCGGCGTACCGCGCTTGCTGGCGTGCTCGCGCGGGCCGTCGTCGCGGATGTACTGGCCGTAGCCCTTGCGGGCGAGCAGCTTGATCAACAGCGGGGTCCCGACCAGGGTCAGGAAGAGGCCAATGACTCCTGCGAACAGGATCTGCTTCATCATCGGGCGGAAACCTCACCCTCGGCACCGGTCTCGATGAGCGCCTGCGCCACGCTCTCCAGACCGACCGAACGGGACGCCTTCACGAGCACGACGTCCCCCGGGCGCAGCTCGCTGCGCAACAGGTCGACCGCCGCCTGTGCGTCGGACACGTGCACCGACTCCTCACCCCACGAACCCTCGTTATATGCGCCCAGTTGCAGCCAGGCGGCTTCCCTGCCACCGACTGCGACGAGCTTGCTGACGTTGAGCCGGACGGCGAGCCGCCCGACCGCGTCGTGCTCGGCGAGAGCCTCGTCCCCGAGCTCGGCCATCTTGCCGAGCACCGCCCACGTACGACGCCCCTTGCCCATGGCCGCGAGCGCGCGCAGCGCGGCCTTCATCGACTCGGGGTTCGCGTTGTAGGCGTCGTTGACGACCGTCACGCCGTCCGGGCGCTCGGTGACCTCCATCCGCCAGCGGGAGAGGGAGCCCGCCTCGGAGAGCGCGACGGCGATCTCGTCAGCGGACATGCCCAACTCGTGGGCGACGGCGGCCGCGGCGAGCGCGTTCGACACGTGGTGCTCACCGTACAGGCGCATGGTCACATCGCTTGCACCGGAGGGTGTGTGAAGCCTGAACGAAGGCTGTCCGGTGTCCGTGAGTCGCACGTTCTCGGCCCGAACGTCCGCTTCGCCGGACTCTCCGAAATAGACCACCTTCGCCTTCGTTCGGGAGGCCATGGCCCGTACGTAGGGGTCGTCCGAGTTGAGGATCGCGGTGCCGCCGTCGGCCTCGGACGGCAGTGCCTCCACCAGCTCGCCCTTGGCCTGCGCGATCTGCTCGCGGCCGCCGAACTCGCCGATGTGGGCGCTGCCGACATTGAGGACGAGACCGACCTTCGGGGGCGTCAGGCCGGTGAGGTAGCGGATGTGCCCGATGCCGCGGGCGCCCATCTCCAGCACGAGGAACTTCGTCTCCTCGGTGGCGCTGAGCGCTGTCAGGGGCAGCCCGATCTCGTTGTTGAGCGAGCCGGGCGTGAAGATCGTCGGCGCCTTGCGCTGCAGCACCTGCGCGATGAGGTCCTTGGTGCTGGTCTTGCCGGCCGAGCCGGTGAGGGCGACGAGGGTCGCGCCGAGCCGGCGTACGACGTGCCGCGCGAGGGCGCCGAGGGCGCTCTGGACGTCGTCCACGACGATGGCGGGGACGCCGACGGGCCGGGTGCCGAGCACGGCCACCGCTCCCGCCTCGACGACCGCCGCCGCGAAGTCGTGGCCGTCCACGCGTTCCCCGGCGAAGGCCACGAACAGGCTGCCCGGCCCCGCCTCTCGGGAGTCCCGGACCACCGGGCCGGTGACCTGGACGGACGGATCCGGTATGTCGTGCGTCTGCCCGCCGACGACTTCTGCGATCTCGGCGAGGGAGAGGGCGATCACAAGTTCATCCCCTGGGTCTTCTGGATTTTCATCCCTGGGTCTTCTGGATGGCTTCGCGGAGCACCTGGCGGTCGTCGAAGGGACGGACCACCCCGGCGATGTCCTGGCCCTGCTCGTGGCCCTTGCCCGCGACCAGCACGGTGTCGCCGGGCTCGGCGCGGGCCACGGCGGCGGCGATCGCCGCGGCCCGGTCCTCGAAGACCTGCACCTCGCCGCGCTCGTGCGCGGGCACGGACGCAGCGCCCTGGAGCATCGTGGCGAGGATCGCGAGAGGGTCCTCGCCACGCGGGTTGTCGGAGGTCAGTACGGCGGTGTCGGCGAGCCGCGCCGCGGCGGCGCCCATGGGTTCGCGCTTGGTCTTGTCCCGGTCGCCACCGCAGCCGAGGACGATGTGCAGCCTGCCCTCGGTGACCTTGCGCAGGGCGCGCAGCACGGACTCGACGGCGTCGGTCTTGTGGGCGTAGTCGACGACCGCGAGGTAGGGCTGCCCGGCGTCCACGCGCTCCAGGCGGCCCGGGACGCCCGGGACGGCGGCGACGCCGTCGGCGGCGGCCTGCGGGTCGAGCCCGGCTACGGCGAGGGCGACGATCGCGGCCAGGGTGTTGGCCACGTTGAAGGGACCCGGCAGCGGCGACCTGGCACTGATCCGCTCGCCCTTGGGACCGACGACGGTGAACGTCGAGTCCAGCCGGCCGACCTCGACGTCCTCGGCGCGCCAGTCGGCGTCGGGGTGGCCCTCGGCGGAGTAGGTGACGACCGGGACGGTGGCCTCGTTCGCCAGCCGGCGTCCGTATTCGTCGTCGACGTTGACCACGCCGAGTTTGCCGCGTTTCGGCGTGAAGAGCTGCGCCTTGGCCTGGAAGTAGTCCTCCATGCCCGAGTGGAACTCCATGTGTTCCGGGCTGAGGTTGGTGAAGACGCCGATGTCGAAGACGCAGCCGTCGACCCGGCCGAGGACCAGGGCGTGGCTGGAGACCTCCATGGCGACCGCGTCCACACCGCGTTCGCGCATGACGGCGAACAGGGCCTGGAGGTCGGTGGCTTCGGGGGTGGTGCGCTCGGACTTGATGCGCTCCTCGCCGATGCGCATCTCGACCGTGCCGATCAGGCCGGTGGACCGAACCGTCTTCAGGCCGCCTTCGACGAGGTAGGCCGTGGTGGTCTTGCCGGAGGTGCCGGTGATGCCGATCTGGAGCAGGTCCCGGCCGGGGTGGCCGTAGATCGTGGCGGCCAGCTCGCCCATCTGCGCGCGCGGGTCGTCGACGACCAGGACCGGCAGGCCGGACGCGGCGGCGCGCTCGGCGCCGGTGGGGTCGGTCAGCACGGCGGCGGCACCCAGACCCGCGGCCTGGTTGACGAAGTCGGCGCCGTGCACCCGGGCCCCCGGGAGGGCGGCGTACAGGTCACCGGGGCGCACGGCACGCGAGTCGTGGGTGATGCCCGTGACCTCGGCGGCGCTCTCCGGCGCGGTGGCACCCAGCTGACCGGCGAGTTCCGCGAGGGGTGTGGCGGAGACCTGAACCGGCCTGGGCGGCCCGGGGTATGTCACGGGATGGCCCTTCTGGGTGGTTTGGGACTGATCAGCGTGTGGCACGGCGGTGAGCGTACCGGGCGTACCCGCCTCCGGGCGAAGTGAGGGGCCGGTGCTGCTCTGGTTGCCGGGGTCGGGGGTGATCGTTGTCACGGAGGCGGTCCTGGTGGCTCGGTGGGGCTGAGTGCTGATCAGGGCGGGTCGGCCCTGATCACTGCTTGAAGGAGACGGGCAGTTTCGCGGCCTTGGCGCCGGTCGGCGGGACCTGGAGGGACTTCAGTGCGAACTCCATGACCTTCTTGTACACGGGTCCGCAGATCTGCCCGCCGAAGTAGCTGCCCTGGGTGGCGTTCTGGATGGCGCAGTAGACGGTGATACGGGGCTTGTCGGCGGGCGCGAACCCGGCGAACGACGAGGTGTAGCCGTGGTACTTGCCGGTGGCCGGATCCACGCGGTTGGCCGTGCCCGTCTTGCCCGCGACGCGATAGCCGGGGATGCGCGCCTTGGTGCCGGTGCCCTCCTCGTCGTCCACGACGGACTCCAGCATGTGGGCGAGGGTTTTCGCCGTTGCCTCGCTGACGACCCGGTTCCTCTCGGGTTTCGGGGCGGGCGTGAACTGGCCGTCGGGGCCCCTGGTGCCGCGTACGAGGGTCGGCTGGATGCGGACGCCGCCGTTGGCGATGGTCGAGTACACGGAGGCCGCCTGCATGGCGTTGATGGAGACGCCCTGGCCGAAAGGGATCGTGTACTGCTGCGAGGTCGACCACTTGTCGGGCGGGGCGAGGATGCCCTTGGTCTCGCCGGGGAAGCCGAGCCCGGTGTAGCTGCCGAGGCCGAACCTGCGCAGGTAGTCGTAGAGGACCTTGTTGGCCTGGGCCTGGGTCTTTCCGAGCTGTCCGGTGGCGAGGATGGTGCCGATGTTGCTGGACTTGGCGAGGACGCCGTTGAGCGTGAGGTACCAGGTCGGGTGGTCGATGTCGTCCTTGAAGAGCCGGTCGCCGCGGTGCAGCCGGTTGGGCACGACCACGTGGGTCCCCGGTGTGGCGACGTTCTGCTGGAGGACGGCCGCCATCGACATGACCTTGGCGGTGGAGCCGGGCTCGAAGGCGTCCTGGACGGCGGCGTTGCCGAGGGCGGCCGGGTCGGCGTCGGACAGGTCGTTCGGGTCGAAGCCGGGCGAGTTGGCCATGGCCAGGACCTGCCCGGTGCGGGTGTCCTGGACGATGACGTAGCCGCGGTCGGCCGCGGACTCCTTCACCTGGTCGCTGATGGCGTTCTGGGCGGCCCACTGGATGTCGCGGTCGATGGTGAGCTCGACGTCGCTGCCGGGGACGGCGGGTGTCTCGGTGGAGCCCGCGGTGGGCACGAGACGGCCGCCGGACTGGGCGTAGCGGATCTTGCCGTCCTTGCCGGCGAGCTGCTTGTTCAGCTGCAGTTCGATGCCGCCGCCGGGCTTGCCCTCGCCGTTGACCCAGCCCAGTATCCCTGCGGCCAGATCGCCGCCGGGGTACACGCGCTTGCTGGTGGCGACGGAGAAGACGCCGGACAGGACGTTGGGCGTGGACTTGTCGGTCTCGGCCTTCTTGGCGAGTGCCGACTTGAGGTCCTTGATCTGCTTCCAGACCTGCGGGGTCTGGCGGGAGGCCAGCTTGACGTAGCGCAGGGCGGGGTTCTTCGGCCGCAGCTTCTCGACCAGGTCCTCCTGCTCCTGACCGAGGATGGGGGCGAGGAGTGCGGCCGCCTGCTCGGGCCCGTCCGCGATCTTCAGCATGCCGGGGGCGAACATCGTGGGGTCGGCGGTGATGTCGTAGGCGTCCTCGCTGGTCGCGAGGGCCACACCGGACCGGTCGGTGATCTCGCCCCGGTCCGCGGCGAGCACCTGCCCGACATACCGGTTCTGCTCGGCCTTGGCCGCGTACGTGCTCGCGTCGACGGCCTGCACCTGGAACAGCCGTACGACGAAGGCGGCCAGGACCAGGGTCAGCGCGAGCCCCACCAGCCGCAGGCGGGGGCGGGGGCTGCCCAGCCGCAGCGGCTTGGTCGCCGCCGGGCGACTCTGTCCCGGGCGCCGGGCCGGACGGGCACCGGGGGCGGGGCGGCGCCGGGCGTCGGGGCGGGCGGGCCTTGCGGGGCCGGGCACGCGGCGGCGCGGCGGTTGCCTGTCGGACACTTCCGTCACCTGCCGGGGGTCGGGGCGAGGCCGTTGGGCATGGCCTCCGGGGCGAGGACCATAGGGGTGTGCGCGGCGGGCAGCCGGACGCCGGGAGCGGCGCTGGGGACGCCCTTGACGGTGCCGTCGGGGTCGAGGAAGGCCGGGTCGCCGCCGGGCACCATGCCGAGCTCGCGGGCGCGGCGCTGCAGGGCGTCGGGGGCGGAGTAGGCGTCGATGTCCCGCTGGAGGGCCTGCTCCTCGTCGGTGAGGTTCTTGGTCCCGCGCTGGAGGTCGTCGAGTTGGAACGCGCCCTCGCTGAGGGCCGAGTTCAGCACCAGGAGGCAGATGAGACCGCCGCCGAGGAGGAGGACGACCAGCAGGACGAACGGGGTGCGGGCCGCCTGCCCGGGGCCGGTCGGGAGGAGCCGCGCGAGTCGGGCCGCCCTCCCCTTGAGTTCGGGTTTGCCGCTCACGCACGCTCCCTCGGTCCGGCCTGCACACGCCTCACTCGACGTCCTCCCTGATGCGCTGGGCCCCGCGCAGTCGCGCCGGTGCCGCCCGCCGGTTCTCGGCGATCTCCTCTTCGGTGGGGAGTTCGGCACCGCGGGTGAGCAGCTTGAGCCGCGGCTGGTAGCGCTCGGGGACGACGGGCAGCCCGGGCGGCGCGGTGGTGGCGGCGCCCGCCGCGAAGACCTGCTTGACCAGCCGGTCCTCCAGCGAGTGGTACGACAGCACGGCGATCCGCCCGCCCACGTCGAGCGCCTTCACGGCGGCGGGGATCGCGCGTTCCAGTACGGAGAGCTCGCCGTTGACCTCGATGCGCAGGGCCTGGAAGGTGCGCTTGGCCGGGTTGCCGCCGGTGCGCTTGGCGGCCTGCGGCAGAGCGTCGCGGATCAGTTCGACGAGCCGCGCGCTGTTGCTGAACGGCTCCTTCTCCCGCTCCCGCACGATCGCGCTCACGATCCGCTTGGCCTGCTTCTCCTCGCCGTAGGCCCGCAGGATGCGCACGAGTTCGCCCGGCGGGTAGGTGTTGAGGACCTCGGCGGCGCTGACGCCGGTCGTCTGGTCCATGCGCATGTCGAGGGGGGCGTCCTGGGCGTAGGCGAAGCCGCGGTCGGCCTCGTCGAGCTGCATGGAGGAGACGCCCAGGTCGAACAGGACGCCCTGCGCGCGCGCGATGCCGAGCCTGTCGAGCACCTCGGGGAGCTCGTCGTAGACGGCGTGGACGAGGGTGGCGCGCTCGCCGTAGGGGGCGAGGCGCTCGCCGGACAGGCGCAGGGCCTCCTTGTCCCGGTCGAGGGCGACGAGCCGGGTGCCGGGGAATCGCGCGAGCAGCGCCTCGCTGTGGCCGCCGAGGCCGAGGGTGCAGTCGACGACCACGGCGTCCGGGCCCTCCAGGGCGGGTGCCAGCAGATCCAGGCACCGCTGGAGCATCACCGGGACGTGTCGACTCTCTCCCTCCCGTCGCCCACCACCCTTCATCGAATGCGCTTCGCGCCCCATTTGTCCTGGGCCCTCTCAGATCCGGCACGGCCGTACGCACCGCCGGGTCCCCGCCCGCTCGTGGACATGAGGCCTGCCGGCGCCGGAAGCGTCAGCCGACCGGGAGCGGGAGAAGGCCGAGCCGTACGTACGCGCCGCGCACGCGGGGAGATCTCCGGTCGTCGCCGGGGTCTCCGAAGAATTCAGTCCAGCGGGGAGAGTCTCGCCTCCCGCTTCGCGTCACTTTAGTCCACGGTGTCGCCCGGTCAATCAACCGGCCTGCGCGTCGCCGCCGTTCGCACGCCGACCAGGACACCACCCTTGTGGGGTACCTCACAACCACCCCTCGGCGGCATTCTTTGTCCACTTCCACAGGAGGCCTGGACCGGGTGTGACCAGTAACGTCATGCCTATGACGACTTCTGCATCGGTACCCACGGGTTCGGAGAGCGCCATAGCGGCCGAAGGCACGGTCACCGACCGTATCGTCCAGGCGAACGCCCGGTACGCCGAAACCTTCGGGCACGCCGGGCTGGACGGCGCGCCGGCCCTGCACGTGGCCGTCGTGGCCTGCATGGACGCCCGTCTCGACCCGCTCGGCGCGCTGGGCCTGGAGCTCGGCGACTGCCACACCATCCGCAACGCGGGCGGCGTGGTCACCGACGACGTGATCCGCTCCCTCACCATCAGCCAGCGCAAGCTGGGCACGCGCAGCGTGGTCCTCGTCCACCACACCGGCTGCGGCATGGAGACCCTCACCGAGGACTTCCGCGGCGACCTGGAGGCCGAGGTCGGACAGCGCCCGTCATGGGCGGTGGAGTCCTTCCAGGACGCCGAGCAGGACGTGCGGCAGTCCATGCAGCGGGTGCGCACCTCGCCCTTCCTGCCGCACACCGACGACGTGCGCGGATTCGTCTACGACGTGCGGACCGGCCTGTTGCGCGAGGTCGACCCGGCCTCCTGACCTGCGCGGCGGGACGCGACCACCCCGGCCCACCACCCGCCGCAGCTGTCGAAATCCTGTCAGTCACGCGTTCGAATGGCCGCAAGAACGACATATCGCGGCCAGTTGTCCACAGTCGAGTGACACGAAACGGTAACGGCAGCAAGAATGCGGGAGTGGCGTCACGCGGAACCTTTCACGCGTGGTGTCCGTGGTTCGGGGTGGGCCGGTCCGCGTCGTGCGGCGTCGGCCCGGGAAAATGGGGTATTCCGTGCTTCCTGAGGGCACGGGAAAGGCCGAGGAGCGCCGGGTGACGACCTATGACGATCGAGCGAGCCATGGGGGTCCCCCAACCCGGGATTTCTCGCGGGTGGGGGACGATCTGACCGCCGTGGTGGAGCGCGTGCGGCAGTCGGTGGAAAGCGTGATCGAGGGCAAGCCCGAGGTCGTACGGCTCTCGCTGACCGTGCTGCTCGCCGAGGGACATCTGCTGATCGAGGACGTCCCGGGTGTCGGCAAGACGATGCTGGCCAAGGCGCTGGCGCGGTCCATCGACTGCTCGGTGCGGCGCATCCAGTTCACGCCCGACCTGCTGCCGTCGGACATCACCGGTGTGTCCATCTGGGACCAGCAGCGCCGTGACTTCGAGTTCAAGCCGGGCGCGATCTTCGCGCAGGTGGTGATCGGCGACGAGATCAACCGCGCCTCCCCCAAGACGCAGTCCGCGCTCCTGGAGTCGATGGAGGAGCGCCAGGTCACCATCGACGGCAAGACCTACGAGCTGCCCAGCCCCTTCATGGTGGTGGCGACGCAGAACCCGGTCGAGATGGAGGGCACCTACCCGCTGCCGGAGGCCCAGCGCGACCGCTTCATGGCCCGGGTCTCGGTCGGCTACCCGAGCGCGGAGGCCGAGCTACAGATGCTGGACGTGCACGGCGGCGTCTCGCCGCTGCAGGACCTCCAGCCCGTGGCCCACGCGGACGAGATCCTCAAGCTCATCGAGGCGGTGCGCGGGGTGCACGTCGCCGAGCCGGTCCGGCGCTACGCCGTCGACCTGGTCGGCGCCACACGCACGCACCCCGACCTGAGACTCGGCGCCTCCCCGCGCGCGACGCTGCACCTGCTGCGCGCGGCGAAGGCGTCCGCGGCCCTCAGCGGCCGGGAGTACGCGCTGCCGGACGACGTGCAGGCCCTCGCCGTCGCCGTCCTGGCCCACCGCCTGCTGCCCACCGCCCAGGCCCAGCTCAACCGGCGCACCGCCGAGCAGGTCGTCGAGGAGATCCTGCAGCGCACCCCGGTGCCGGCCGGGCCGCAGCAGCAGAGCGGCTTCGGCGGCCCGGGCCGTACGGCTCCGGTGTATCCCCAGCAGCCGCCGCGGAGGCTGTGATGACCACCGCGGGGGCGGGCGGGCCGGAAGCCGACCGGGGCGAGAAGGGCGGCGTCCGCACCGCTCTGGCCGGTCTGACCACCCGCGGACGTTCCTTCCTGGCCGCCGGCGTCGCGGCCGCGATCTGCAGTTACGTACTCGGCCAGAGCGACCTGCTGCGCGTGGGCCTGCTGCTGGCGGTGCTGCCGCTGGTGTGCGCGGCGGTGCTCTACCGCACCCGCTACCGGGTCGCGGGCAGCCGCCGGCTCTCCCCCTCACGCGTGCCCGCGGGCAGCGAGGCCCGGGTCCATCTGCGGATGGACAACGTCTCGCGGCTGCCCACGGGCCTGCTGATGCTTCAGGACAAGGTGCCGTACGTGCTCGGTCCGCGGCCCCGCTTCGTGCTCGACCGGGTGGAGGCGGGCGGCCGGCGCGAGGTGTCCTACCGGGTGCGCTCCGATCTGCGCGGGCGCTACCCGCTGGGGCCTCTCCAGCTGCGCCTGACCGACCCGTTCGGCATGTGCGAGCTGACCCGGTCCTTCTCGACGTACGACACCCTCACGGTCATCCCGCGCGTGGAGCCGCTGGCGCCGGTGCGCCTGGGCGGCGAGGCGAAGGGGTACGGCGACGGGCGGCAGCGTTCGCTCGCGCTGGCCGGCGAGGACGACGTCATCCCGCGCGGCTACCGCTACGGCGACGACCTGCGTCGCGTGCACTGGCGTTCCACCGCCCGCTACGGCGAGTTGATGGTGCGCCGCGAGGAGCAGCCGCAACGCGCCCGCTGCACGGTGCTGCTGGACACCCGCGGCATCGCCTACCAGGGCGCGGGGCCGGACTCGCCCTTCGAATGGGCCGTGTCGGGCGCCGCCTCGGTCCTGGTGCACATGCTCGAACGCGGCTACTCGGTACGGCTGCTGACGGACACCGGCAACGCGGTGCCCGGCGAGGGCGGTGACGGCTTCGCGGGCGCGAGCCAGGAGTCGGCGGACGCGGCCGGGCTGATGATGGACACCCTCGCGGTGATCGACCATTCCGACGGCGCCGGCCTGTCCCGGGCCTACGACGTGCTGCGCGGCGGGAACGAGGGGCTGCTGGTGGCGTTCCTCGGCGACCTGGACGAGGAGCAGGCGGCCGTGCTGGGCCGGATGCGGCAGCGCAGCCCGGGGGCGGTCGCCTTCGTGCTGGACAGCGACACCTGGGTGCGGGAACCGAGCGATGTGTCCGGCCCGTTGGACGGGAGCGGAGACCGGCTGCGCATGCTGCGCGAGGCGGGGTGGACGGCCCTGCGCGTGCCGCGGGGCGCCTCCATGGACGAGCTGTGGCGGCTGGCGGACCGGGAGCGCAGGGGCGTGGTCGCCGCGAGCGGCGGGGAGGGACCGTGATGAGCGGCCGGGTACGACTGACGCTGGGCGCCTGGGCGGCCACGCTGATGGCCGCGTGCGCCCTGCTGCCCCTCGTCCGGCCGGCCACCTGGATCGTGCAGGCGGCTTTCCTGCTGGCGTTGCAGTCGGGCGTGGGCGCCGCTGCCCGCCGGGTGCCACTGGCCCGGCCGCTGACGGTGGCGGCGCAGGCCGTGGTCACCGTGATGCTGCTGACCTTCGTGTTCGCCCGTGAGCAGGCCCTGGCCGGGCTGATCCCGGGACCGCAGGCCTTCGACCGCTTCGCGCTCCTGCTCCAGCAGGGCGGTGACGACATCGCGCGGTACGCGATCCCGGCGCCCCTGGAGTCCGACGGCATACGGCTGATGCTCCTGGGCGGGGTCCTGGTCATCGGGCTGCTGGTGGACACCCTCGCGGTGACCTTCCGCAGCGCCGCTCCGGCCGGGCTGCCCCTGCTCGCTCTGTACTCCGTGGCGGCGGGGCTGTCGGACGGGGGCACGGACTGGCTGTGGTTCCTGGTGGCGGCGGCCGGCTATCTGATGCTGCTGCTGGCCGAGGGGCGGGACCGGCTCTCGCAGTGGGGACGGGTCTTCGGCGGTGCCCCGCGCACGGCGGGCGGGGAGCCGAGCGGCGCGCTCGCCCCGGTCCGCACCGGCCGGCGCATCGGCGTGGTCGCCCTGGGCATAGCCCTGGTGGTGCCGCTCGGCCTGCCCGCGATGAACGGCGGCCTGCTGGACACCGTGGGAGCGGGCGCGGGCGGCGGATCCGGCGGCGGGGGCACGATCTCCGCCGTGAACCCGCTGGTGTCGCTGCGGGACAGCCTGAACGCGGACGAGGACCAGCAGGTCCTGTCCGTGCGGACCAAGACGGCGGATGTCTCGGACCTCTATCTGCGGATCGTGTCCCTGGACGACTTCGACGGCACCACGTGGAAGCCGTCCCGGCGGTCCATCACCGCCGTCCCCGACGGCACCTTCCCGGCCCCGGTCGGCCTCAGCCCGGACGTCAAGCGCACGGAGTTCGACACCGCGATCACGGCGGCCGGCTGGTACGCCCAGGACTGGCTGCCCATGCCGTATCCGCCGAGCCGCGTGCGCATCAGCGGCAACTGGCGGTACGAGCCGCAGGGCATGACACTGGTCGGCGACCACGGGCAGAACACACGCGGCCTGACGTACCAGGTCACGAGCCTGGACGTGCAGCCGACGGCGGAGCAGCTCGCCTCGGCGGGACCGGCGCCCGGGGACATCGAGCGCGACTTCACGAAGCTGCCCGACTCACTGCCGTCGGTGGTGGCCCGCACCGCCCGCAAGGTCACCGCGGGCGCGGCCAACCCGTACGACCAGGCAGTCAAGCTCCAGGACTGGTTCGCCGTGACCGGCGGCTTCGAGTACGACACGCAGGTGCAGGTCGGCAGCGGCTCACAGGCGATCGCCCGCTTCCTGAAGGACAAGCAGGGCTTCTGCGTGCACTTCTCCTTCGCGATGGCGGCGATGGCCCGCTCCCTGGGCATACCGGCCCGGGTCGCGGTGGGCTTCGCGCCCGGTTCCCCGCAGGCGGACGGCTCGGTGTCGGTGGGGCTGCGGGACGCGCACGCCTGGCCCGAGCTGTACTTCGAGGGCGTCGGGTGGACCCGCTTCGAGCCGACTCCGAACCGCGGCTCGATACCGTCGTACACCCTGCCCGACAACCCCGGCAGTTCGGTGCCGGACCCGTCGCGTCCCTCCCCGTCGGTGTCGGCCGCGCCCTCCGCGGCGCCTTCGGCGAGTGAGAGCTGCACGCCGCAGCAGAAGAAGCTGGACGGCTGCGCGAGCGAATCACCGCAGGCGGCGCTGCCCACGGACGGCGACGGCCCGAAGTGGTACGCGTTCCTGGTGTGGGCCCTGGCCGGTCTCGCCGTCCTCGCACTCCCCCTGGCACCGATGCTGTGGCGGCTGCGGGCACGGTCGGCACGGCTGGGGGCGCACGGCCGCGGCGAGGCGGACACGGCGCCGTACACCCTGGCCGTCTGGCAGGAGCTGACCGACACGGCGTGGGACTTCGGCATCACGCCGGACGAGTCACAGACACCGCGCAAGGCGGCCGCCCGTATGGTCCGCCTCGGCGATCTCGACGCGACGGCCGCGGCCTCGGTGCACCGGGTGGCGAACGCCGTGGAGCAGGTGCTGTACGCACCGCACCCGCGTCCCGTGGCGGGCCTCACGGACGACGTCCGCCGTGCCACAGCGGGTCTCGGCGCGGCGGCCGGGCGGGCGGCCAGGCTCCGAGCGCTTCTGGCCCCCCGCTCCACCGCGCGTGTGGTGTGGGCGGCGTCGGCCTGGTGGACGAGGGTCCGGGAGCGCGCCGTGGCGCTGCGGCCGACGTGGCGGAAGGCCTCGGGGCAGCAGGGCTGAGGGTGCGGCAGCACTGAGGGCAGCCGCACTCGGGCCGGCCGGTGCCGATGCGCCGGCCGGCCTTGTCGCGTCCGAGGCCGCATCGGTCTCTCCGCGGCCGGGAGCGGTGGGTCCCGCCGTGGCCGGGAGCGGTGGGTCCCGCCGTGGCGGGGAGCGGTGGGTCCCGCGCCGTGGCGGGGAGCGGTGGGTCTCTCCTTGGCGGGGAGCGGTAAGTCTCGCCGCGGCCGGGAACGGTCGGCCTCGACGCGGCCGGAATCTGTCGGTCGCGTGAGGGCGCACGCGCAAACAGTCAGGGGGTGACCACCGGGTCGGTGGTCACCCCCTGACCTACGTGTTCACGTGGTCCTGGAGAGGCTGCGCGGGAGGCTAATGGCCACCCTGTTCGTCGCGGCGCTTCTGCCAGCGCTGCTCGATGCGGTCCATCACCGAGCGGCGCTGCCGACCCTGTGGGCGGGCCTGGTGTCCGGCGGCACCGGACGCCTGCTCACCCGGCTTGGGGGCCTTGCGCCAGCCGGTCACGGCGAGCACCGCACAGCCCAGCATGACGAGGAAGCCCACGACACTGAGCCAGACCTGCTTGGCGACCATTCCAGCCATGAGGAGCGCGATACCGACGAGGAAGCCCGCGACCGCCTGGTAGACCCGTCGCCGGGTGTACGTGCGCAGCCCGCTTCCCTCAAGCGCTGTCGCGAACTTGGGATCTTCGGCATACAGCGCTCGCTCCATTTGCTCGAGCATGCGCTGCTCGTGCTCCGAGAGCGGCACGGAGTCCTCCTCATCGTGCAGTCGCCGGGGCGACCCGGGGGGTCCCTTCAGGATAGGCAGGGAATCGCCCCCGTGAAACCCGCCCCTCTGCGCCAATTGACCAACCGGAACCCGCCATGGGAGTCCGGCTCGCTGAGGCTTCCATTCCCCGGCGGCCGACCCGTCATGCCGGAACGGTCTCCCT
This sequence comes from Streptomyces tibetensis, assembly GCF_007655005.1. Classification (GTDB taxonomy): domain Bacteria; phylum Actinomycetota; class Actinomycetes; order Streptomycetales; family Streptomycetaceae; genus Streptomyces; species Streptomyces tibetensis. The sequence continues at coordinate 59,183 of NZ_SZVW01000005.1, read as the reverse complement.
CGATCATACGGCGCGCCGCCCCCATTCGGGTGGCCTGTGGCGTACTCCATGCGCAGCCGAGGCGCTGATCAGCGGCGGTGCCCCATGAGGGAGCTCAGGTCTCGACCGCCCCATCGGTCTCGCCTGTCCCACCGGCCCCACCTGTCTCAGCGGCCCCACCGGTCTCACCCAGGACGTGCAGCTGCGTGGCCACCGAGTGGAACGCGGGGAGCTCGGCTGCGGCCTCCTCCAGCTTCAGCAGCGCCTCCACGGCTCCGGGCTCGGTGTCCACGAGGACGCCGGGCACGAGGTCGGCGAAGACCCGGACGCCGTGCACGGCACCGACGCGCAGGCCCGCTCCCTCGACCAGTCCCGTGAGCTGCTCGGTGGTGAAGCGGCGCGGTACCGGGTCACCCGCGCCCCATCGTCCGTTCGGGTCGTCGAGCGCCTGCCGGGCCTCCTTGAAGTGCCCGGCGAGGGCGCGGGAGAGCACGGCGCCGCCCAGTCCGGCGGCGAGCAGGCTGAGGACGCCCTCCGGGCGCAGGGCCGCCACCGCGTTGCGGATGCCCTCGGCCGGGTCGTCCACGTACTCCAGGACGCCGTGGCACAGCACCACGTCGTAGCCACCGCGCTCGGCCACGTCGAAGAGGCCGTGGGCGTCGCCCTGGACGCCCTTGACCCGGTCGGCCACGCCGGCTTCGGCGGCCCGGCGCTCCAGGGCGAACAGGGCGTTGGGGCTGGGGTCGACGACGGTGACCCGGTGGCCGAGACGGGCGACGGGCACCGCGAAGTTGCCGCTGCCGCCCCCGGTGTCGAGGACGTCCAGGGACTCCCGACCCGCGGCCTTGACCCGGCGGTCCAGGGCGTCCTGGAGGACCTCCCAGACCACGGCGGTACGGAGTGAGGCGCGGGGGCGCATCGGGTCCGACACGGCAGTTGACTCCTCGGCGCGGCACCGCCTCTTGCACGGCGGCGCGAACGGGGCGTCTCCCCCGGCCCCGGCCACGGGGAGGGAAGACTTCAGGCGTCCCCCACCCTATTGCCTGGGCCACGGCGTGCGGATGACCCGGTCCCGGGATGCCCACGACCCGGTCTTTTCAGCGCGGCGCCTTGTCCCGCACGGACGCCGCCCGCCACTGCCGAACCCGGACCACTACCGAACCCGGACAACTGCCGGACCCGGACCACCACCGGATCCGTACGGCCGCCGGATCCGTACGGCCGCCGGATCCGTACCGCCGCCGCTCGGTCAACCCGCGTCCGGCATGTCACTCCCCCCGCCGGGGTCCTCCGGCCGGTCGTGGTCCGGGCGGGGCTGTGGGAGGACCGGCTGGAGGACCAGCATCCGCTCGACGAGGCGCAGGAACATCGCCACGTCACGTATCAGGTCGTCTGCGTCCCGGCCGGTTGCCGCGCCCTGGATGCCGGCTTCGGCGCGGGCGCGGCGCCTGGCGCCGGCAGCGAACAGCGCGCTCCACTCGGTCAGTTCGGGTGCGATTTCGGGGAGCACTTCCCAGGCGCTCCGGATCTTGGCCCGGGCCCGGGGCGAGGTCTCCGGGCGGCCCCGGGCGGCGAGTACCGCCGCGGCGGTGCGCAGGGCGGCGAGGTGGGCCCTCGAGTACCGCTCGTTCGGTGTCTGAAGGGATGTGGCCTCGTCGAGGCTGGCGCGGGCCTGGGCGAGCAGATCGAGGGCGGCGGGCGGGGCCGTGGCCCTGCGGAGCACGGGGTGCACGTCGCTCGCCGGGCCGGTCAGTGAGGGGGCAGGGCCGGTGGCGCGGCGCCGACGGGCGGCTGCTGCGTGATAGCTGGCCATGACGAACCTCCTGTCGTCTGGTTGACGGCACGTCCGGTCACGGAGTGCCGTATGTGACCCATCGTGAGGTATGGCACTGACAATCCGTTCTGACCTGCAATTTTGCTTCGCTCGTAGGTTCGGAGTAGTTTTTGCACTGACCAGTCAGTTCAAATTCAGCGAGTTCAGGGGAGACACGTGGGGGAACAGGCGGGAGGGGTGCGGATCGCCGCCGACGGCCTCGGGGTCAAGGGGCCACGGGGGTGGGCGGTCCGCGGGATCTCCGTCGACGCCGAGCCGGGTGCGCTCGTCGCGGTCGAGGGCCCGTCCGGGTCCGGCCGGACGTGCCTGTTGCTGGCGCTGACGGGGCGGATGAAGGTCTCGGAGGGGACGGCCGCCGTGGGCGACGCCAGGCTGCCGAAGCAGATGGCGGCCGTGCGCGGCATCAGCGCGCTGGCGCACGTCCCGGGGGTCAACGACCTCGACCCGGCACTGACCGTCGGCGAGCACCTGCGGGAACGGGCGCTGCTCCAGCGGCGGTTCGGCGCATCGCTGCGCGGACTGCTGCGGCCCCGCGGCGAGCGGGCGGCCGAGGCCGAACGGCGCGTCGACGCCGCGCTGGAGGCGGCCGGGCTCGACCTGGAGGCCCTGCCCAAGGGCCCGCGCACGGCCGTACGGGATCTGGAGCGCCTGGAGGCGCTGCGGCTGTCGATCGCCCTCGCGCTCGTCGGCGGGCCGCGACTGCTCGGCGTCGACGACGCCGACCTCAAGCTCTCGGACGGTGAGCGGGAGGAGGTCCGGGCACTGCTCAGGTCCCTGGCCGACGCCGGGACGACGGTCGTGGCGGTGTTCGGCGAGGCTCCCGAGGGTGCCGTCAGGGTCTCCACCACGCAGAGCCATGACGACCGGGCCGCCGGGGACGACCGGCCGGACGAGCAGGACCAGCCGGACGAGGCGGACCAGACCGGCCAGGCCGACCAGCCGGACGAGGCCCAGAAGGCCGACGAGCCGGACCCGGCAGACCGGGCGGACCGGGCGGACGAGCAGGGCCACCCGGACGAGCCGGACGAGGCGGACCAGGGAGAGGAGAAGGCCGATGCGATCGTCGAGACTGGCCGCGCTTGAGTTGCGCCGCTTCGGGCGGGGGAAGCTGCCGCGCGCCGCGCTGGTCGCGCTGCTGGTGCTGCCGCTGCTGTACGGCGCGCTGTACCTGTGGTCGTTCTGGGACCCGTACGGCCGTCTGGACCGGATCCCGGTCGCGCTCGTGAACGACGACAAGGGGGCGACCGCCGGCGGGAAGAAGATCACGGCGGGCGACGACATCACGAAGGGCCTGCACGACAGCAAGACCTTCGACTGGCAGGAGGTGAGCGCCTCCGAGGCCCGCAGGGGCGTCGAGGACGGCAGCTACTACCTGTCGCTCACCCTGCCCGCCGACTTCAGCGAGCGGATCGCCTCCAGCTCCGGGAACACCCCGGAGACCGGCGCTCTCCAGGTGCGCACGAACGACGCGAACAACTACATCGTCGGCCAGATCTCCCGCACGGTCTTCAGCGAGGTACGGCAGGCGGCGTCCACCAAGACCTCCCGGTCCTTCCTGGACAAGATCTTCGTGTCGTTCTCCGACATCCACGGCAAGACCGTGAAGGCGGCGAAGGGCGCCGATCAGCTCAACGGCGGTATCGGCAAGGCCGAGAAGGGCTCCAAGGACCTCGCCGACGGCCTGAAGAAGGCCAAGGGCGGCAGTGGCAAGCTCGCCACCGGCCTGAAGAAGCTCCACACGGGCGCGGGCGACCTGGAGGACGGCTCGAAACGGGTCGCGGAGGGCACGCAGAAGCTCGCCGACCGGGTCAACGGCACCGCCGACAAGGTCGGCCCCTTCCTCAAGGGCAACGAGAAGACCATCGGGGACAGCGCGCAGCTGGTCGCCGACTCCTCCGGGGTGATCCGCAAGCACCTGGACACCCTGGTGAAGACGGCCCCGACCGCCGCCAAGGGCGCCCGGGCGGCCTCCGGCACGCTGAACGACGTCTACGCCAGGCGCTGCGACGATCCCGTCCTGCCCGACCCGGCCTGCTCCGACCTGAAGAAGGCCAAGGACGCGGCCGCCGACGTGACCACCATCGCGGACGACGTCAACACGCTGATCGCGGACCAGGACGGCGACCTCGACAAGCTCGACAAGAACCTCGCCGCCCTCCAGAAGCAGTCCCAGGCCCTCGCGAACCGCGCACCGCATCTCTCCGAGGACCTCACCGACGCCGTCAAGAAGATCAACGCGCTGAACGACGGTGCGGCCGAGGTCGCCGCCGGCGCGAAGAAGCTGCACAAGGGGATCGGCACGGCCAAGACCGGGGCCGTCGGCTTGGACAAGGGCGTAGGCAAACTCAAGACGGGCGCGGACGACCTCAACGGCGGCATCTTCAAGCTCGTCGACGGCTCCGGGAAGCTCGCCGGCGGCCTGCACGACGGGGCGGAGAAGATCCCCGACTACGACGAGCAGGACCGTGACCGGCGCACCGAGGTCATGGCTGACCCCGTGCGGCTCGCCTCCCAGGACCTGCACAAGGCGCCCAACTACGGCACCGGGTTCGCGCCGTACTTCATCCCGCTGTCCCTGTGGGTGGGTGCGATGGTGGCGTACATGCTGATCGCGCCCATGAACCGGCGGGCGCTGGCCGCGGGCGCCCCGGCGTGGCGGATCGCGCTGTCGGGCTGGCTGCCGGTGGTGGCGATCGGGGTGCTGCAGACGGTGGCGCTGATGTCGGTGCTGCACTGGGCGGTCGGCCTGGAGATGGTCCGGGCGGCCGGGACGGTGGGCTTCCTGTTCCTGGTGACGGCGTGCTTCGCGGCGATCGTGCAGTGGCTGAACGCACGCTTCGGGGCGGCGGGCCGGATCCTCGTCCTCGCGCTGCTGATGCTCCAGCTGACCTCGGCGGGCGGCACGTACCCCGTGCAGACCAGTCCCGGGTTCTTCAACGCGCTCCACCCGTTCCTTCCGATGAGCTACGTCGTCGAGGCCCTCAGGCGGCTCATCACCGGCGGTGGACTCGAACCGGTGTGGCACGCGTGCGTGGTACTGACGGCGTTCACCGCGGGCGCCCTGGCGCTGACCGCTGTGGCGGCCCGCCGCCGCCAGGTGTGGACGCTGGACCGGCTGCACCCGGAGCTGAGCCTGTGAGCCCCACCGTCACTTCCCCCGGAAAGGTTCCTGTGACAATCAGGGCCATGGAAAGCAGCAGTGCCGCGTCGGGCGGCAGCACGCGCCGCGAGGCCACCCGGCAGAAACTCTACGAGGCGGCCGTCACGCTCATCGCCGAGCAGGGGTTCTCCGCCACGACCGTGGACGAGATCGCCGAGCGTGCCGGAGTCGCGAAGGGCACGGTCTATTACAACTTCGCGAGCAAGTCCGTCCTCTTCGAGGAACTGCTGCGGCACGGAGTGGGTCTGCTGACCGCCTCCCTGCGGGAAGCGGCCGAGCGGACCGAGCGGGAGGGCGGCGGCAAGGTCGACGCCCTGGACGCGATGATCCGGGCGGGTCTGGTCTTCATCGACCGCTACCCGGCCTTCACGCAGCTGTACGTGGCCGAGCTGTGGCGCACCAACCGGACCTGGCAGTCCACGCTGATGGTGGTCCGGCAGCAGGCCGTCGCGGTCGTGGAGGACGTGCTGCGCGACGGCGTGGCTGCCGGTGAGTTCAGCGAGGAGATCGACATCTCGCTGACGGCGTCCGCGCTGGTCGGCATGGTTTTGGTGGCCGCGCTGGACTGGAAGTCCTTCCAGGCGGAACGCTCCCTGGACGACGTGCACGCGGCGCTGTCCCGGCTGCTCCAGGGCCGGGTGAGCGGCTGCCGCTGACCAGCGTCGCGTGCGCATGTGAAAGCGCCGGTCCGGTGTGGCCGCGTCCCCCGCGGGCCACCTCGAACCGGCGCCTTCCCCACTCCCCCGTTTTCCTTCTCCTGCTCCCCCGTGCGTCCCCCCGCAGGACCCCCGTGCGGTCGTCCCCCGGTTTCTTCCGGTTCCCCCGGTTCTCCCCCGTGTCTCGCTCCCGCCGACACCGCCGGCGGAAGGAGCGGATCGCGGGCCGGCTCCGTTCCGGCGCCCCGTGTCGCCGGTGCCGGAGCCGTGCCCCTTTCCGTGCCTCCACTCTCTCGTCCGCGCAGGTCGTCCCTCATCCGTGCGCGTACTCAACTCCCCGGATAGGTATACGTACTCAGTCCTGTACTCGCAGGCCGCCGACGAGGGCTGTCGGTGGGGGCCGATAAAGTCGCCGGCATGGCACGGATTGCGGTGATCGGCGCCGGGATGGGCGCGCTGACGGCTTCCGCCCGGCTGGCCGTCGCGGGCCACCGGGTGGCGGTGTACGAGCGGACGGACACCTACGGCGGAGCCCTGCGCCGCTTCGAGCGCGACGGGTTCTCCTTCGACACGGGCCCCGCCCTGCTGCCGCTGCCCGCCGTCTACCGCGACCTGTTCGTCAAGACCGGCAAGGAGCCGCTGGAGTCCTGTGTCGAGCTGGTCCAGGTCGACCCGTCGGCCCGGCACGTGTTCGCGGACGGCACCGAGGTCTCACTTCCGAACGCCTCGCGCGCGGGCGTCGTCGCCGCCCTGGACGAGGGGCTCGGCGCCGACGCGGGGAAGCGCTGGGGCGACTTCCTGGTCCGGGCCCGCGAGGCCTGGGACCGGACCCGTCGGCCGCTGCTGGAGGAGCCGCTCTGGCCGAACTGGCAGGTGCTGGCCGAGCGCGAGCCCTACCCGGCCGTACCCCACAAGCGACTGCTGCGCACCCGCCGGGCCGGCACACTCACCGAGATCGGCGCCTGGGAGCTGCGCGACCCCCGGCTCGCGGCTCTCCTGGAAAGTCATGCCCTCGGCCACGGTCTGGACCCCCGGGTCACCCCGGCGAGCGCGGCCGTCCTGCCCTACCTGGAGCACGCCTTCGGCACCTGGTACGTGCGCGGGGGCCTGCGCGAGCTGGCGCGGGCGGTGTACGAGCGGTGTCTGGCACGGAGGGTCGAGTTTCACTTCGGCGCCGACGTCACCGGTGTGCTGGAGAAGGACGGCCGGGCGTCGGGGGTGGAACTCGCCGACGGGTCGGTCGCGGAGGCGGACTTCGTGGTGGCCGGTGTCGCGCCCGGCGCACTGGCCCGGCTGACGGCGGGCACCGTCGTACGGGGCGACGGCGAGGTGCCGCCGCAGCCGGCCGCGGCGTCCCGGCTGACCCTCCTGCTGGCCCTGCGCGGTGTCCGCCCCGAGGGCACGGCACACCGCACCGTGGTGCACACCCAGGACCGCGAGGCCGAGCTGGAGGCCCTGTTCGGCACGGCGGGAGATTTCCGTCCCACGCTCACGGTGCTACGGCCCGACGACCCTCGCACCGCCCCGGCGGACCACGAGGCGGTCACGCTCACCACGGTGGTGCCCGCGCGGCCCGGCCGGACGCACGCCGACCACGCCGACCACATGATCACCGTCGCCGAACGCGCCGTACCGGGCCTGCGCGAGCGCCTCCTCTGGCACGAGGTGCGCACCCCGGCCGACATCGTGGACACGACGGGCGCGGAGGGTGGCGCGGTGCCCGTGCCGGCCCTGGCGGCGGGCGGCGGGCGGCTGCTGCATCCGTCCAACACCACGCGGGTGCCCGGTCTGTTCACCGTGGGCGGCTGGGCTCACCCCGGCGGCGGGCTGCCGCACGCGGGCATGTCGGGCGCGCTGGTGGCGGGACTGATCGTGGAGGGGCCGGAGTTCCGCGGCTCGCAGTGAGCACAGCGCCCCGGCAGGGTTCGGGCTTCAGAAAAACGGTACTGCTCTCAGAAACGGTACTGCTCGTCGTACCCGTTCCCCTGCGGCTGCTGCCCGCCGCCCTGGTACGGGTACGGCTGCTCCGGCGGCAGTTCCTGCCCGTACTCGTCGGTGTTGCGCTGCTGCGGGACCCACACCCCGCCGGGCGGGCTGTCGCCGCCGTAGGTGTCGGAGTGCTGGTCCTGGCCGTAGCTCTGCTGGCCGTAGTACTGCTGGTCGCCGTACGTGCCGTCGTACGTTCCCTGGCCGTAGTTCGACGAGCCGATGTAGGGGTCGGAGTAGGCGGCGTACTGCTGCTGACCGGTGGCGTCGTAGCCCTGCTGCTGGCCGTAGCCGGAGTAGTCGTAGGAGTAGGACTGGCCGGGGGCCTGGGCCGCGTACTGGTCGGGGGACTGCTGTCCCTCCGGCTGGTACCCGTGGTCGTAGACGCCGTAGGAGCCGGTGTCCTCGGGCATGGGCTGCGGCTCGTAGACGGCGGTGGTCTCGGCGGACGTCGGCTGGTGGACGGGGCGGACCGGGGTGAAGACGTCGTCCCGGTCGTAGTCGTCGTCCTGGGCGTGGGGGGCGGGGTCGCGGCGGTAGGCGCCGGCCTCGTCGTCGTAGCCGCCCTCGGCCTCCAGGCCGGAGACCTCCAGGGTGGGATCCTGGCGGCCGCGCTCACGGGGGCGGCGCTTGCCGCCGCCCAGCGCGGGCGCGTTCATCGCCCAGCCGGCCGCGAAGCCGCTGCGGAACGACAGGGTGACGTAGGTCTGCCCGACCGCGAAGGCGGCAGCACCCAGGCCGATCACGACGACCGACGGGATCAGGACACCGACGACGACACCGAGGAACCCGGCGAAGGCCAGCAGGCGCCAGCGCAGTCGCGCCTTGTACTGCAGGAGCACCTCGCCCAGCAGCCACAGCGCGACGATGCCGAACGCGATGTAGAGGACCGCCCAGCCCATGTACGCCCCTCTCCCAGTGGCCGTTACGCAGTGTGTCGTATACCGGTGCGAACGGTCTAGGCCTGCGGTGAGTGGTGCAGGCCCAGGTTCTCGTAGATCTCGAGTGTCGCAGTGGAGTTGTTGAGCGTGATGAAGTGCAAGCCGGGCACGCCCTCGGCGAGCAGCCGCGCACAGAACTCCGTGGCGAATTCGATCCCAATGGAGCGTACAGCGGCCGGATCGTCTTTTGCTGTGAGGATCCGCTCTTTCAGGGCAGGCGGGAACGCGGCGTTGGTGAGCGACCCGATCCGCTCCAGCGTCTTCACGCTCGCGATCGGCATGACCTCGGGAATGATCGGGGTGTCACAGCCTGCGGCCGAGACCCGATCACGCAGCCGGAGGTAGTCCTCGGGCTGGAAGAACATCTGCGTGATGGCGTAGTCGGCGCCCGCCCTGCACTTGTCTACGAAGTGACGGACGTCGGCGTCCCAGTCGGCGGAGCGCGGATGCATCGCCGGGAAGGCGGCGACGCCCACGCAGAAGTCGCCGGAGGCCTTGATCAGCTCGACGAGTTCGGCGGCGTAGGCCAGACCCCGCGGGTGCGGCACCCAGTCGCCCATCGGGTCGCCGGGCGGGTCGCCGCGCAGGGCGAGCATGTTGCGGATCCCGGCGTCGGCGTACTGGCCGATGATGTTGCGCAGGTCGGCCACCGAGTGGTCGACCGCGGTGAGGTGGGCGATCGGGGTGAGGGTGGTGTCGGAGGCGATCGCCTCGGTCGCCTTGACCGTGCCCGCGCGGGTGGAACCGCCCGCGCCGTAGGTGACGGAGACGAAGTCGGGCGCCACGGCCTCGACCCGGCGCAGCGCGTTCCACAGGTTCCGCTCGCCCTTCGGGGTCTTGGGGGCGTAGAACTCGAACGAATACGTCGTCTTGCCGGCCGCGAGCATGTCGCGGACGGTGCGAGCGTGGTCCGACCTGATGGATGCGGTGCCGAGGGCCATACCGGCAGGTTAGCCAGGGGTGGTCGGTCCCCCAACCGCAGGCTGGGATTTGCCGGGATTGTCCGCTTGTTGTCCATCCCTTGGACAAACCGTCGTAACTACGCCTCCCGCAGCCGTTTGGCGAACTCGGCCGCCGCGGCCCCCGGGTCGTCGGCCTCGGTGATCGCCCGTACGACGACCACGCGCCGGGCGCCGGCCTCCACGACCTGGTCGAGGTTGGAGAGGTCGATGCCGCCGATGGCGAACCAGGGGCGGTCGGTGCCGAGGGCGGCCGTGTAACGGACGAGGTCCAGGCCGGGTGCGTGGCGGCCGGGCTTGGTCGGGGTCGGCCAGCACGGGCCGGTGCAGAAGTAGTCCACGCCCTGCTGGACGGCGGCCGCGGCGGCCTCGGACTCGGCGTGGGTGGAGCGGCCGATCAGGACGTCGTCGCCGAGGAGCGCACGGGCCGCGGGGACCGGGAGGTCGCCCTGGCCGAGGTGCAGGACGTCGGAGCCGGCGGCGTGGGCGACATCCGCACGGTCGTTGACCGCGAGCAGCTTGCCGTGCCGGGCGCAGGCGTCGGCGAAGACGGCCAGGTGCTCCAGTTCCTCGGCGGCCTCCATGCCCTTGTCCCGCAGCTGGACGATGTCGACGCCGCCGGTCAGCACGGCGTCGAGGAAGTCCCCGAGGTCGCCCTGCCGCTTGCGCGCGTCGGTGCAGAGGTAGACCCGGGCGTCGGCGAGCTGGGCCCGTGCGGTGGCGGCGGTGCCGGTCATGCGTGTCCCCCTGGGTGTCGGTGACGTGCGGGCGGGCCTCGTGGGCGTACGAGCGGACCCGCGTGGGCGGCGTGCGTGGGCGTGCGTGGGCGTACGACGCACTGGTCCCGCCGCGAATGCCTCGGGCACCTTACGCCTGCCCCGGCCCACAGCGGCCTGCCGGCCGTGCCGGTGACGTCCGCGCAGCCCGGTGATGACGTTCGCGACCCCGGTGGCGAGGTCCACAGCCATGCCGGTGGCGAGGTCCACAGCCATGCCGGTGATATCCGCAGCCCCGCCGGTGACATCCGCAGCCATGCCGGTGACGCTCGCGGCCCCGCACAGGGCGCGAGCCGCCCCGGGCCGTGACCCCTCGGGCCACGGCCCTCATGTCGGGCGGTTGTTCAGGTCCGGCGCCGCTCGCACGGCACCGGACGGTTGTCCCGTCGCGGCCGGGTCAGACCGCGAGCGCCTGGGCGCGGCGCTTCACCTCCGTGCCGCGATTCTCGCTGAGCGCCTGCGCGGGGGTGCCGGGCAGGCTGTCGTCCGGGGTGAAGAGCCACTCCAGCATCTCTTCGTCCGTGAAGCCGTCGTCCCGCAGGAGCGTCAGGGTCCCGGACAGGCCCTTGACGACCTTGTCCCCGTCGATGAAGGCGGCAGGGACGTGCAGCGCGCGGTTCTCACCTCGGCGTACGGCGATGAGCTGGCCGTCCTTGACCAGCTGCCGCACACGCGTCACCTCGACGCCGAACTGTTCGGCGATGTCGGGGAGGGTGAGCCAGGCGGGGACGAGAGCATCGATCTTTGCGTCAATCTCGGTCACGGAAACCAGCCTGCCATTTGCCACTGACAGTCGGAAGTCGGACCGGCCCACCCGGGCGGACGCGCCGCGCCCCGCGGCATCGTCCCGCGACCCTCACCGGGGGCTGACGTCTAGGCCGTCGCCGCTTTCATGGGCCTGGCCGGATCCGCCAGCAGCACCGGGTTCATCGGCGCGCCGGACTCGATCAGGCGACGGCCCTGCGCCAGGTCCCGGGGCCGGCCCACCGCCAGCAACGCGACCAGCCGCTCACCCCGCAGCCAGCAGACCGTCCAGGCCGGGCCGGAAGGGTCGCCCCGCCACAGGGTGGTGTCCGCGGCCGCGTGATGCCCGGCGTACTGGACGAACCGCCCGAACTGCTCGGACCAGAAGTACGGCACCGGGTCGTACACCGCCGGTGGCTCCCCGGTGGCCCCGCCGACGATGTTCACGGCGACCGTGCGCGGCCCCTGGAGGGCGTTGTCCCAGTGGTGGATCAGCAGGCGCTCGCCGTAGCGCCCCGAGGGGAAGGAGGCGCAGTCGCCGACCGCGTACACATCGGGCACGGCCGTGCGCAGATGCTCGTCGGCCACGATCTCGCCGTGGGGGCCCAGCTCGATCCCGGAGCCGGCCAGCCAGGCCGTGGCGGGGCGGGCGCCGATGCCGACGACGACCGCGCCCGCAGGCAGCCGCGAGCCGTCGTCGAGGACGACGACTCCGGGTTCGACGTGCTCCACGCGCGCGTGCGTCCGCAGCACCGCGCCCGCGTCGGCGTACCAGCCGGCCATGGGGGCGGCGACCTCGGCGGGCAGCGCCCCGGCGAGCGGGCGTTCAGCGGCCTCGACGACGGTCACCGCGCAGCCCGCCTCGCGCGCGGCGGTGGCGAACTCCGCGCCGATCCAGCCCGCGCCGACGACCACGATGTCGTGCTGGCGGGCCAGCACCGGCCGCAGCCGCTCGGCGTCGTCCAGGGTGCGCAGCAGATGCACGCCCGGCACGCCCTCGGTGCCGGGCAGCCGGAAGGGTTCCGCGCCGGTCGCGACGACGAGGACGTCGTACGGCACGGGCCCGTCCTCGGTGTCCAGCTCGTGGTCGGCGGGGCGCAGGCCCAGCACCTCGCAGCCGAGCCGCAGTTCGATGCCGAGGGCCTCGAAGTCGACGTCGAAGGCGGAGCCCTCGGACTTGCCGAGCAGGACGGCCTTGGACAACGGGGGCCGGTCGTAGGGCTGGTGGGGCTCGGCGCCGATGAGGATCACGTCGCCGGCGAAGCCCTGCTCGCGCAGCGCGACGGCGGTCTGCACCCCGGCCATGCCCGCACCCGCCACGACGACGCGCCGCGGCGCGGACGGACCTGGTTCCTGCGTCTGCTCGCTCACCTGATCACCATAGACACCTGACGTTTTGTCAGTCAGTGCTCGTGCGCCGTGACCTGCTCCACAACGCTCGTGCCGTTGCCCCGCTGGGACTCCCATTCCCAGGTCTCCTCCAGCCGCACCCGCCCGTCGGGCAGCTCCACGACCGAGGAGACGCAGTGCCCGCAGGACGTGGTGCCGTCCCGCTTGAGCTGGACGTACCGGAAGTCCAGCCGGTCACCTTCCCGGGTACCCACGAGGTGCCCGCGTACGACGTCGCCGCCCGTGTACTCGGCCCAGATCTCGCCCTCCCGCTCGTGGTACGTGAACCGGGTGCGGGTGCCCACCTGGCCCGGGGCCTGGTCGGCGACCGGTGCGAGGACGAGACCGTCGAGGGATCGGGCCATGGACTGAGGCTCCCTTACTGCGGGACCGGACATCGGGCTAGGGTGGCCAACGTAAAGCACTCGCGGGAGCCCGGACGCACCGGGCTGAGAGGGAGGCTGGCGGCCTCCGACCGTACGAACCTGATCCGGGTCATGCCGGCGAAGGGAGGGGCTGGACGCCCATGTCGCCTACGTCCACATCCACGTCCGCATCGTCAGACGTCCTGGTCATCGGGGGCGGGATCATCGGCCTGGTCACGGCCTGGCGGTCCGCGCAACGCGGGTTCACCACGGCCGTCGTGGACCCCGAGCCGGGCGGCGGCGCCGCCCGGGTGGCCGCCGGCATGCTGGCCGCCGTCACGGAACTGCACTACGGCGAGCAGACCCTGCTCGGCCTGAACCTCGCCTCCGCCCGGCGCTACCCGGACTTCGCCGCCGAGCTCACCGAGCTGACCGGCCTGGACCTCGGCTACCGCCGCTGCGGCACGCTCGCCGTGGCCCTGGACGCCGACGACCGGGCCCACCTGCGCGAACTGCACGCCCTGCAGCAGCAGTCGGGGCTGGAATCGCAGTGGCTGTCGGGGCGCGAGTGCCGGCGCCTGGAGCCGATGCTCGCGCCGGGCGTGCGCGGGGGGCTGCGGGTCGACGGCGATCACCAGATCGACCCCCGGCGGCTGGCCGGGGCCCTGCTCGCCGCGTGCGAGCGGGCGGGCGTGGTCTTCCACCGGGCGTGGGCGGAGCGGCTGACCGTCGTCCGGGACCGGGCCACGGGGGCCGTCCTGGCCGACGGGACCGAAGCGGCCGCCGGGCAGGTGGTGCTCGCCGGGGGCAGTCTCAGCGGGCGGCTCGCGGGTGTCCCGGAGGACCTGCTGCCTCCCGTGCGGCCGGTGAAGGGCCAGGTCCTGCGGCTGACCATGCCGCAGCGGCACGGGCCGTTCCTGAGCCGGACCGTGCGCGCGGTCGTGCGCGGCAGCCACGTCTACCTGGTGCCGCGCGCGAGCGGCGAACTGGTCGTCGGGGCCACCAGCGAGGAGCTGGGCTGGGACACCACCGTGACCGCGGGCGGCGTGTACGAGCTGCTGCGGGACGCGCACGAGCTGGTCCCGGGCATCACCGAGCTGCCGCTCACCGAGACCCGGGCCGGGTTGCGGCCCGGCTCCCCCGACAACGCACCGCTGCTGGGCCCGACCGGTCTGCAAGGGCTGCTGTTGGCCACCGGCCACTACCGCAACGGCGTCCTGCTCACGCCCGTGACCGGCGACGCCATGGCGCACGTCCTGGCGACGGGCGAACTCCCCGAGGAGGCGCGCCCCTTCACCCCGAAACGCTTCAGCCCCGCCACCGCACTCACGGAGCAGCCCGCATGAACATCTCCGTCAACGGCGAGCCCCGGGACGTCGGGCCCGGCACGGCTCTGGACACCGTGGTGAGGTCGCTCACGGCCTCACCCTCCGGCGTGGCCGCCGCCCTCAACGAAACCGTCGTCCCACGCACCCAGTGGCCCTCCACGCCCCTGTCCGAGGGGGACCGCGTGGAAGTCCTCACCGCCGTCCAGGGAGGCTGACCATGGCCGACGATCCGTTCGTCCTCGGTGGTACGTCGTTCACGTCCCGTCTGATCATGGGCACGGGCGGGGCGCCCAGCCTCGACGTGCTGGAGCGGTCGCTGGCCGTGTCCGGGACGGAGCTGACGACGGTCGCGATGCGCCGGGTGAACGCCTCGGTGCACGGCTCGGTGCTGTCCGTCCTCGACAAGCTCGGCATCCGGGTGCTGCCGAACACGGCGGGCTGCTTCACCGCGGGCGAGGCGGTCCTCACGGCCCGCCTGGCGCGCGAGGCCCTCGGCACGGACCTGGTCAAGCTGGAGGTCATCGCCGACGAGCGCACGCTGCTGCCGGACCCGATCGAGACGCTGGAGGCGGCCGAGACCCTGGTCGACGACGGCTTCACGGTGCTGCCGTACACCAACGACGACCCGGTGCTCGCGCGGAAGCTGGAGGACGTGGGCTGCGCGGCGATCATGCCGCTGGGCTCGCCGATCGGCTCCGGGCTCGGTATCCGCAACCCGCACAACTTCCAGCTGATCGTCGAGCACGCGCGCGTGCCGGTGCTCCTGGACGCGGGCGCCGGGACGGCGTCGGACGCGGCGCTGGCGATGGAGCTGGGGTGTGCGGGCGTGATGCTCGCCTCGGCGGTGACGCGGGCGCAGGAACCCGTGCTGATGGCCGACGCCATGCGGCACGCAGTGGAGGCGGGGCGGCTGGCGTACCGGGCCGGGCGGATCCCCCGGCGGCATTTCGCCGAGGCGTCGTCGCCCGCGGAGGGCATGGCCGCGCTGGATCCGGAGCGTCCCGCTTTCCAGTAGGGGGCACACGTCACAGGTCGGCTGCAGTCCCGCCCCGGAAACAACCGGGGGGACGGGGCTGTCGGTCGCGGCTCGTACACTCGCCTGCGTGGACACGACCCTTCAGGACCCCTTGGTCGGGCAGGTGCTCGACGGCCGGTATCGCATCGATTCGCGGATCGCGGTCGGCGGGATGGCCACGGTCTACCGGGCCGTGGACACCCGGCTCGACCGGGTCCTCGCGCTCAAGGTGATGCACCCCTCGCTCGCGGTCGACGCCTCGTTCGTCGAGCGGTTCATCCGCGAGGCGAAGTCGGTGGCCCGGCTGGCCCATCCGAACGTGGTGCAGGTCTTCGACCAGGGCACCGACGGCTCGTACGTCTACCTGGCGATGGAGTACGTGGCGGGCTGCACCCTGCGGGACGTGCTGCGCGAGCGCGGGGCCCTGCAGCCGCGTGCGGCCCTGGACATCCTGGAGCCGGTGCTTGCCGCCCTGGGCGCGGCGCACCGCGCCGGATTCGTGCACCGCGACATGAAGCCCGAGAACGTCCTGATCGGGGACGACGGGCGGGTCAAGGTCGCCGACTTCGGCCTGGTCCGGGCCGTGGACACGGTGACGAACACCACCGGCACCGTGCTCGGCACGGTCTCGTACCTCGCCCCGGAGCAGATAGAGGACGGCACCGCCGATCCCCGCGTCGACGTGTACGCGTGCGGCGTGATGCTGTACGAGATGCTGACCGGCGACAAGCCGCACGACGGGGACTCCCCCGCCGTGATCCTCTACAAGCACCTGCACGAGGACGTGCCCCCGCCCTCGGCCGCCGTGCCCGGCATGGCGTACGAGCTGGACGCGATGGTGGCCTCGGCGACGGCCCGCACCCCGGCCCTTCGCCCGCACGACGCGGTGGCGCTGCTCGCGCAGGTCCGTGACGGACGCGGCCGGCTGGACGAGGGGCAGCTGGACGCGGTGCCGCCGCAGGCGCTCGCGGTGGACCACGACAACGGCGACGACCGGACGACCGTGATCCCGCGCGCCCTGACCACGCCCCGCCCGCTGCCGGTCGACGAGGACGAGGAGGCCTCCGGGCCTGCTCTCAATCGCACCACCCGCTTCGCCTCCCCGCCGCCACCGCCGTCCCGGCGTCGCCGCCCGGGATTCCGGCGCGGCCCGGCGGCGATCGCCGTGGCCGTCCTGCTCGTGCTCGGCCTCGGCGCCGGGATCTGGTACATCAACTCCGGCCAGTTCACCAAGGTCCCGCCGCTGCTGTCGAAGACCCAGGCGCAGGCCGAGGACCGGCTGGAGGACGCCGGGCTCGAGGTCGGCAAGGTCAGCCACGCCCACAGCGACACCGTCAAGCGCGGCACGATCATCGGCACCAACCCCGAGCCGGGCGCCCGTATCCGCCTCAAAGACTCCGTGTCGTTCACCATCTCCGACGGCCCCGATACCGTGCGCGTACCCGCCCTGGCGGGCCGGAAGCTGGGCACGGCGCAGGACCAGCTGAGGGACGACGGGCTGGAGCCCGGCATGGTCACCCGGGAGTTCAGCGAGGACGTGCCGCGCGGCTCGGTGGTCTCCGCGCGCCCGGCCGACGGCACGAAGGTGCGCGCGGGCACGGCCGTCGCGCTGGTCGTCAGCAAGGGCGCCCCCATCGACATCCCCGATGTCACGGGCTCGGACGAGGCCGACGCGCGATCCGAGCTGACCGAGGCCGGCCTCAAGGTGAAGATCGCCACCGAGCGGGTCAACTCCTCCGAGTACGACAAGGGCCAGGTGGTCCGCCAGACGCCGAAGTCCGGCATCCGGGCGGCCGAGGGCGACACGGTGACGCTGACGTTGTCGAAGGGCCCCGAGATGATCGAGGTCCCGGACGTGGTCGGCGACAGCGTCGACGACGCCAGGCAGGCGCTGGAGGGCGCCGGGTTCGAGGTCGACGAGGACCGCGGGCTGTTCGGCATCTTCGGGGACACCGTCAAGGGTCAGTCCGTCGAGGGCGGCGAGACCGCGCCCAAGGGCTCGACGATCACCATCAAGATCAGGTGAGGCCCGCGGACGGGACAGGGCCGGACGCATGACACCCTGAACGGGTGAACAGTCAGCTGTCCGGCCCCTCCCGCAACCCCGTGGGCGGCCATGTCCCCGTGGCCGGTGGCCTCCACTCCGTCGGCCTGTCGTACGCCCGTGATCTTCAGGCGGAGGCCGTCCAGGTCTTCGTCGCCAACCCGCGCGGCTGGGCCACTCCGACCGGGAACCCCAAGCAGGACGAAGCGTTCCGCGCGGCGTGCGCGGACGGGTCGATCCCGGCGTACGTGCACGCCCCCTACCTGATCAACTTCGGTTCGCACACCGAGGCGACCGTGGAGCGGTCGGTGGAGTCGCTGCGGCACTCACTGCGGCGCGGTCGGGAGATCGGGGCGCTGGGCGTGGTCGTGCACACCGGCAGCGCGACCGGCGGCCGGGAGCGGTCGGTGGCGCTGAAGCAGGTGCGCGAGCATCTGCTGCCGCTGCTGGACGAGCTGACCCACGACGACGACCCTCTCCTGCTGCTGGAGTCGACGGCCGGCCAGGGCGCCTCGCTGTGCTCACGGACGTGGGACTTCGGCCCGTACTTCGAGGCGCTGGACGCCCATCCGATGCTCGGCGTGTGCCTGGACACCTGCCACATCTACGCCGCCGGGCACGACCTGACCGGTCCGAGCGGTATGCACCGGACGCTGGACCTGCTGGTGGACACGGTCGGCGAGGGCCGGCTGAAGCTGATCCACGCCAACGACTCCAAGGACGTGGTGGGAGCGCACAAGGACCGGCACGAGAACATCGGCGTCGGCCACATCGGCGAGGACCCGTTCCGGGCGCTGATGACGCACCCCGCGACCGCGGGCGTGCCGCTGATCATCGAGACGCCGGGCGGCAAGCAGGGGCACGCGGCCGACGTGGAGCGGCTGAAGAAGCTGCGCGACGGCTGAGCCCGCCGGCTACGACCGAGTCCGTCCGCGACGGCTGGTCCTCAGAGGTCGGGCCCGTCCCCCGGCAGCTCCTGGTAGGAGTAGCGCTGTTCCCGCCAGGGGTCGCCCACGTTGTGGTAGCCGCGCTCCTCCCAGAAGCCCCGCCGGTCGGCGGTCATGTACTCCACACCGCGCACCCACTTGGGGCCCTTCCAGGCGTAGAGGTGGGGGACGACCAGGCGCAGCGGGAAGCCGTGCTCGGCGGTGAGCAGCTCGCCGTCCTTGTGGGTGGCGAACAGGACCTGCTCGTCGGCGAAGTCGGACAGCCGGAGGTTGGAGCTGAATCCGTACTCGGCCCACACCATCACATGGGTGACGTCGTCCGCGGGCGGGGCGAGGTCGAGGACCGTGCGGGCGGGGATGCCGCCCCACTCGGCGCCCAGCATGCTGAACTTCGTGACGCAGTGCAGATCGGCCACGACGGTGGTGTGGGGCAGGGCCGTGAACTCCTCGTGCGTCCAGCAGTGCTTGCCGCCGCCGGCGGTGGCGCCGAAGACCCGGAACTCCCAGCGCTCGGGCCGGAACTTGGGGACGGGCCCGTAGTGCGTGACCGGCCAGCCGCGCTGCAGCCGCTGGCCCGGGGGCAGCTCCGGCTGCGCCGCTCCTGCTGGATCGCGCCCTTCTCCCGATTCGTGTTCCAGCGGCTGACCCATGACTCCATCCTGACAGACCCCGGGTGGTGCCCCCTACCGAGGCCACTCCGGAACGGACAAACTCGACTAAGCATGCCCTTACTTACTAAGTGCAGACTTACTGGACGATCTTCTTCACCAGTGGAATCATGCGGCGCAACCTGCCAGTTCCCCCCGCGCGGAAGGAGCCTCTGCGATGCAGGGCGACCCCGAGGTCCTCGAATTCCTCAACGAGCAGCTGACCGGCGAGCTGACGGCGATCAACCAGTACTGGCTGCACTACCGGATCCAGGACAACAACGGCTGGACCAAGCTCGCCAAGTACACGCGTGAAGAATCCATCGACGAGATGAAGCACGCGGACAAGATCACCGAGCGCATTCTCATGCTGGACGGCCTGCCCAATTACCAGCGGCTCTTCCATGTCCGGGTCGGCCAGACGGTCACCGAGATGTTCCAGGCGGACCGGCAGGTCGAGGTCGAGGCGATCGACCGGCTCAGGCGCGGTATCGAGGTGATGCGCAGCAAGGGCGACGTCACCTCCGCGAACCTCTTCGAGTCCATCCTCGAGGACGAGGAGCACCACATCGACTACCTGGACACGCAGCTGGAGCTGATCGACAAACTGGGTGAGGCGCTGTACATCGCGCAGCAGATCGAGCAGCCGAGCTAGCCGGGGTCAGGCGGCGTCTTCGAGGTCCGAGAGCACCGGCCGGCCCTGGTCGGTCAGGTCGCGGCGCGGGCAGGCTCCCCTGCCCAGGATCGCCTGGATGCGGCGTACACAGGAGCCGCAGTCGGTGCCCGCCTTGCAGGCGGAGGCTATCTGGCGGGGGGTGCAGGCGCCGCCGTCCGCGTGCTGCTTGACCTGCTGCTCGGTGATGCCGAAGCAACTGCAGACGTACACGCGGTCCACCTCCCGACGGGTCGTTCCCGGATCTGCCACCCCCGTTGATCGGTGAGGCTAACCTAACCTTACCCGTCGGGTCGGGAGCGGAAAAGTGGAGTGGGGCGCGGATCGTGTGATCCGCGCCCCAGTCCGTGCCCGGGTAACAGGCGGACCTGCTACTGGTCCCTGTACATCTCGGCCACGAGGAACGCCAGGTCGAGCGACTGGCTGCGGTTGAGCCGCGGGTCGCAGGCCGTCTCGTAGCGCTGGTGCAGATCGTCGACGAAGATCTCGTCGCCGCCGCCCACGCACTCCGTGACGTCGTCGCCGGTGAGCTCCACGTGGATGCCGCCCGGGTGGGTGCCGAGGGCCTTGTGGACCTCGAAGAAGCCCTTGACCTCGTCGAGCACGTCGTCGAAGCGGCGGGTCTTGTGCCCGGAGGCCGCCTCGAAGGTGTTGCCGTGCATCGGGTCGGTCACCCAGGCGACGGTCGCGCCGGAGGCGGTGACCTTCTCCACCAGCTCGGGGAGCTTGTCGCGGACCTTGTCGGCACCCATGCGGACGATGAACGTCAGCCGGCCCGGCTCCCGCTCGGGGTCGAGGCGCTCGATGTACTGCAGCGCGTCCTCGGCCGTCGTCGTCGGGCCCAGCTTGATGCCGACCGGGTTGCGGATCTTCGAGGCGAACTCGATGTGCGCGTGGTCGAGCTGCCGGGTGCGCTCACCGATCCACACCATGTGCCCGGAGACGTCGTACAGCTGCCCGGTGCGCGAGTCGACCCTGGTCAGCGCGGACTCGTAGTCGAGCAGCAGCGCCTCGTGCGAGGCGTAGAACTCGACCGTCTTGAACTCCTCCGGGTCGGTCCCGCAGGCGTGCATGAAGTTCAGGGCGTTGTCGATCTCGCGCGCCAGCTGCTCGTAGCGCTGCCCCGAGGGGGACGACTTCACGAAGTCCTGGTTCCAGGCGTGCACCTGGCGCAGGTCGGCGTAGCCGCCGGTGGTGAAGGCGCGCACCAGGTTCAGCGTGGAGGCGGACGCGTGGTACATCCGCTTCAGCCGCTCGGGGTCCGGGACGCGGGCCTCTTCGGTGAAGTCGAAGCCGTTGACGGAGTCGCCGCGGTACGTCGGCAGCGTCACACCGTCGCGGGTCTCGGTGGGCTTGGAGCGCGGCTTGGAGTACTGCCCGGCGATCCGGCCGACCTTCACGACGGGCACGGACGCGGCGTACGTGAGCACGGCGCCCATCTGGAGCAGCGTCTTCAACTTGTTGCGGATGTGGTCGGCGGACACCGCGTCGAAGGCCTCGGCGCAGTCGCCGCCCTGGAGGAGGAACGCCTCTCCCTTGGCGACGGCCGCCATCCGGGCGCGCAGCTGGTCGCACTCGCCCGCGAAGACGAGCGGCGGATACGACTCGAGGTCCGCAACGACTGCGCGCAGAGCCTCGGTGTCGGGGTACTCGGGCTGCTGCGCCGCGGGCAGGTTTCGCCAGGTGTTGCCAGCACTCGCGCTGGTCTTAGCGTTCACGGTCACACCACCAACATTACGGGGTCGTGTCGGGCGTCCTGACCCATGCCCAGGAAGTGAGACGCCCCGAACACCTCTCGGACGTGCGGTAGGGTGCGTCGCATGTTCGCGCACTCGATCCAGACCTGGTGGTGGACCGCTCATCCGGCGGCCCGCTGACTGCGCGTACTCACGACTTCGCGAAGGCCGCCCGAGGGGCGGCCTTCGGTGTTTCCCGGGGTCCGTTCCTCTCTCTCACCGAGACTCACCGAGATGGAGCACGGACCATGAACCTGCTCGGCTTGCCGGACGACTCCCGTCCGTTCGCCCTGCTGCGCCGCCGCACCCCGGGCCACGACCACGATCTGGTCGAGGTCCTGATCGGCCCGGTCGCCCCGTACCACCGGCTCGCCGACCTCCCCGACCGGAGCCTCGCGCTGGTGCCCTTCCGGCAGATCCGCGAGCGCGGCTTCGACGTCCGCGACGACGGCACGCCCCTGCTGGCACTCACGCCCGAGGAGTCGTACACCGTCCCGCTGGCTGACGCCCTCCAGCAGCTCCCGGCGCACGACGTGCGCGTCGAGGGCGGTGGCTTCGACCTCGCCGACGAGGAGTACGGCGAGATCGTCGGGCGCGTGCTGCGGGAGGAGATCGGGCGGGGCGAGGGCGCGAACTTCGTGATCCGGCGGACGTACGAGGGCGAGATCCCCGGCTTCGGCCGGGCCGACGCGCTGGCGCTGTTCCGGCGGCTGCTGGAGGGTGAGCGCGGGGCGTACTGGACGTTCGTCGTGCACACCGGGGACCGCACGCTGGTCGGGGCCAGCCCCGAGGTGCACGTCCGGATGTCCGGCGGCACGGTCGTCATGAACCCGATCAGCGGCACCTACCGCTATCCCGCCGAGGGGCCGACGCCGGAGCACCTGCTGGACTTCCTCGCCGACGGCAAGGAGATCGAGGAGCTGTCGATGGTCGTCGACGAGGAGCTCAAGATGATGTGCACCGTCGGCGACATGGGCGGAGTGGTCGTCGGGCCCCGGCTGAAGGAGATGGCGCACCTCGCGCACACCGAGTACGAGCTGCGCGGCAGGTCCACGCTGGACGTGCGGGAGGTGCTGAAGGAGACCATGTTCGCGGCGACCGTCACCGGCTCGCCGGTGCAGAACGCCTGCCGGGTGATCGAGCGGCACGAGAGCGGGGGGCGGGGGTACTACGCGGGTGCCCTGGCTCTGATCGGCCGGGACGCGGGCGGGGTCCAGACCCTCGACTCCCCCATCCTGATCCGCACCGCCGACATCGACGCGGGCGGGCGGCTGCGGGTGCCGGTCGGCGCGACCCTCGTGCGCGGCTCGGACCCGGCGAGCGAGGTGGCCGAGACGCACGCGAAGGCTGCGGGCGTGCTCGCGGCCCTGGGAGTGGGGCCGTCCCGGCCGCGTGCCGAGCACACCCGACCGTGCCTCGCCGACGACCCTCGTGTGCGGGCCGCGCTGGACGGACGCCGGGCCTCGCTCGCGCCCTTCTGGTTGCGGATGCAGGAACGCTCGCCGGAACCGGCGGGGCACGCCCTGGTCGTCGACGGCGAGGACACCTTCACGGCGATGCTCGCGCACCTGCTGCGCGCGAGCGGCCTGGAGGTGAGTGTGCGGCGGTACGACGAGCCGGGGCTGCGGGAGGCGGTGCTCGGGCACGAGGGTCCGGTGGTGCTGGGTCCCGGGCCGGGGGACCCGTCCGACCTGGCGGATCCGAAGATGCGGTTCCTGCGCTTCCTCACCGCCGAGGTGATCAGGGGCGAACGGCAGGGCGTGCTGGGCGTCTGCCTCGGGCACGAGCTGATCGCGGCCGAGCTGGGACTGGACATCGTGCGCAAGGACGTGCCCTTCCAGGGGGCGCAGACGGAGGTCGGACTGTTCGGGCGGCGGGAGACCGTCGGGTTCTACAACAGCTTCGTGGCGCGCTGCGACGACGAGGCGGCGGCCGAGCTGTCGGCCCACGGGGTCGAGGTCTCGCGCGCGGCCGATGGTGAGGTGCACGCCCTGCGCGGCGCGCGCTTCGCCGGGGTCCAGTTCCACCCGGAGTCGGTGCTGACGCTGAACGGGGCCGCGATCGTGCGGGAGCTGGTGGGGCAGCTGCGGGGGACGAGCGCGCCGTCGGTGTAGCGCGGGCCGGTCGGGGCCGCACGGCCCCGGCCGCACACCGGAGGCCCTGCGGTCAGCCGAAGAACACCCCGGCCGGCACGGGGGGGCGGGGCCGTCAGCCGAAGAACACCCCGACCGGCACGGGGAGCGGGGCCGCCAGCTGAAGAACACCCCGACCGGCACGGGGAGCGGGGCCGCCAGCTGAAGGACATCCCGGCCGGCACGGGGGGGCGGAGCCGCCAGCGAAGGACACCCCGACCGGCACGGACCGGGCCGTCAGCCGAAGAAGACCCCGACCTCCTCGTACAGCGCGGGGTCGACCGTCTTCAGGCGGGCCGTCGCGTCCGCGAGGGGGACGCGGACGATGTCGGTGCCTCGCAGGGCGACCATCCGGCCGAAGTCGCGGTCCCGGACGCAGTCGATGGCGTGCAGACCGAAGCGGGTGGCGAGCCAGCGGTCGAAGGCGCTGGGGGTGCCGCCACGCTGGACATGCCCCAGGACCGTCGTCCGGGCCTCCTTCCCGGTGCGCTTCTCGATCTGCTTGGCGAGCCACTCGCCCACCCCGGACAGCCGCACGTGCCCGAAGGAGTCCAGGGACTGGTCCTTGAGGACCATGTCACCGTCCTTCGGCATCGCTCCCTCGGCGACCACCACGATCGGCGCGTACGACGCCCGGAAGCGGGAGGTCACCCACGCGCACACCTGCTCGACGTCGAAGCGCTGCTCGGGGATGAGGATGACGTTGGCGCCGCCGGCCAGGCCGGAGTGGAGGGCGATCCAGCCGGCGTGCCGGCCCATCACCTCGACGACCAGAACCCGCATGTGGGACTCGGCGGTGGTGTGCAGCCGGTCGATGGCCTCGGTCGCGATGCCGACGGCGGTGTCGAAGCCGAAGGTGTAGTCGGTGGCGGACAGGTCGTTGTCGATGGTCTTCGGAACGCCCACGCAGGGCACGCCGTGCTCGTCGGACAGGCGGGCGGCCACGCCCAGGGTGTCCTCGCCGCCGATCGCGATGAGCGCCTCCACCTCCAGTCCGGCGAGGGTCTCCTTGATCCGGCGGATACCGTTCTCCACCTTCAGCGGGTTGGTCCGCGAGGAGCCGAGAATCGTGCCGCCACGGGGCAGGATGCCGCGCACCGCGGGGATGTCGAGCCGGACGGTGTCGCCTTCCATGGGTCCTCGCCAGCCGTCCCGGAAGCCGGTGAAGTCATAGCCGTACTCCTGCACGCCCTTGCGGACGGCGGCCCGGATGACGGCGTTGAGGCCGGGGCAGTCGCCGCCTCCGGTCAGTACTCCGACGCGCATGGAACAGTCCCTTCGCCGCAGGTACCTGACGAAAGGTCAGTGTGACGTGCGCCTCACTCGTCGTCGAGGCCGCGCTCTATCGCGTACCTCACGAGCTCCACGCGATTGTGCAGCTGGAGCTTGCCGAGGGTGTTCTGGACGTGGTTCTGCACCGTGCGGTGGGAGATGACCAGGCGTTCGGCGATCTGCTTGTAGCTCAGGCCCTTGGCGACCAGGCGCAGCACCTCGGTCTCGCGGTCGGTGAGCCGGGGCGCCTTGGGTTCGCCGGTGTCGGCCGCGGGGGCGGGTTCGCAGGCCAGGCGGCGGTACTCGCCGAGGACCAGTCCGGCGAGGCCGGGGGTGAAAACCGGGTCGCCGACGGCCGTGCGGCGGACCGCATCCTGCAGTTCCGCGGTGGAGGCGGACTTCAGCAGATAGCCGGTCGCGCCGGACTTCACGGCCTCCAGGACGTCGGCGTGCTCGCCGCTCGCCGACAGCACGAGCACCCGCAGGGCGGGGTTCGCGGCGACGACCTCCTTGCAGACCTGCACGCCGGGCTTGGCCGGCAGGTTCAGGTCGAGCACGAGGACGTCGGGTGCGGCGGCCTTGGCGCGGCGTACGGCCTGGTCGCCGTCGCCCGCGGTGGCGACCACCTCGAAGCCCGACTCGGCCAGGTCGCGGGCGACCGCGTCGCGCCACATCGGGTGGTCGTCGACGACCATGACCTTGATCGGGTCCTGCCCGTCTCCGGTGGTCTCCGTCATCGCTGCTCCGCCTTCCCCCGTGTGCTCGTCGCGTCCTTCGGTACCTTCAGCTCGACCTCCGTGCCCTGGCCCGGCACCGAGATCAGCTCCGCGCTGCCGCCGAGGTCACGCAGCCGGCCGCGGATCGACAGGGCGACACCCAGCCGCCCCTCGTCCTCGGCCTGGTCGAGCCGTCCCTCCGGGATGCCGGGCCCGTCGTCCCGCACGGTGACGATCACCTCGTCCGGCTCGTCCTCGACCAGGATCCAGGCGCGCGCGTCCTGACCGGCATGACGGCGGACGTTGTCCAGGGCGGCTCCGACGGCGGCGGCCACCTCCCGGGCGGCACCCGGCGCCAGCGGCACGGGCGCGCCGGGCTCGGCGAGGCTGACCAGGGCGCCCGCGTACGGCGCGAGCAGGGCGCGCAGGTCGATGGGTCCGCTCTCCTCCGGCTCCTCGTCGACGGCTCGTACGACCGCTCCCTGGGCGGCGTCCTCCGACACGCGGGAGACGGGTACGAGGCCGCCGGAGACCAGGGTGCGCAGCGCGACCTCCTGCTCACCGGCCATCCGGCCCAGCTCGGCCGCCTCTCCACCGATCACCGCTCCGCGGCGCTGCACCATCGCCAGCACCTGGAGCACGCTGTCGTGGATGTCCCGGGCCAGACGCTCGCGCTCGCGGGTGGTGGCCTCGATCTCCAGGGCGCGGGCGAGGGTGCGCTCGGAGGCGCGGGCGACCTCGACGACGTAGCCGATGGCGACGGAGGCGATGCAGACCAGGATGACGTTGTGGACGGTGTCACGGGCCGGGCTGCCGCGCTCGACCAGGTTGGCGACGGCCACCAGGCCGGAGGCGAGGGCCGCCCAGCGCCAGCCGCCCTTGACGGCGAAGGCGAGGACGGCGCCCGCGGTCCATATCGACGGCAGGGTCGGGCCGCCCGACTGGACCCGCTCGTGCGCGTCGGCGACGGGTGTGAGCAGGATGCCGGTGAGGGCGATGGTCAGGTCGGCGGCGAGGAACCCCTTGGTGCAGCGGGCCGCGTTCGCGACCCGGGGCAGCGTGGCCAGGGTCCAGCCGCACAGCACGGCGTAGTAGGCGACGGCGACCCAGGGGCGGGCGAACTCCTCGTAGGCGGTGGCGAACAGGCCGACCGCGTACAGCATCGTGAGCACCCGGTAGCCGGTGAGCGCACGCCACAGGGGCTGCTCGACCGACATCCTCATGACGCGCTCGCGCTTGGCCATCTCCCCCGCCCCCCGACCCGAGCCCCGGCTAGGGCTCGGTCCGCCGCTGCTCCGCCTGCTGTTCCGTCTGCTTCTGCTTCTCGGCCTGTTCCTTCGCCGCCTGTTCCCGCTCGGCCTGTTGCCCGCCGGCCTGTTCCCGCTCGGCCTGTTCCCGCTCGGCCTTCTCCTTCTCGGCCTGTTCCTTCTCCGCCCGTGCGAGGGCGGCCTTGGCCGCCTTCTCGGCTTCCTTCTCCGCCTTCGCCGCTTCCGTGAGCTGCCGCTTCATGGCCGTGGCGTACATGTCGACGTATTCCTGGCCGGAGAGGTTCATGATCTCGTACATGACCTCGTCGGTCACGGCGCGCAGCACGAACCGGTCGTGCTCCATGCCCTGGTAGCGGCTGAAGTCCAGGGGCTTGCCGATCCGGATGCCGGGCCGCATCAGCTTCGGCATGACCTTCCCGGGCGGCTGGATCTTCTCCGTGTCGATCATGGCGACGGGGATGACGGGCGCGCCGGTGGCGAGCGCCACGCGCGCGAGGCCGCCCGGCTTGCCCCGGTAGAGCCGTCCGTCGGGCGAGCGCGTGCCCTCCGGGTAGATCCCGAACAGCTCACCGCGCTCCAGCACCTCTATGCCGCTCTTGATGGCGGCCTCGCCCGCGCCGCGCGCACCGGAGCGGTCCACCGGGAGCTGCCCGACCCCCTTGAAGAAGGCGGCCGTCATCCGGCCCTTCACACCGGGCGTGGTGAAGTACTCGGCCTTCGCGATGAAGGTGACCTTCCGGTCGAGGACGGCGGGCAGGAAGAACGAGTCGGAGAACGACAGGTGATTGCTCGCCAGGATCGCAGCGCCCTCGGCGGGTACGTTCTCCAGGCCCTCCACCCAGGGCCTGAAGGCGAGCTTCAGTGGACCCCCGATGGTGACCTTCATCGCGCCGTACAACAACCGAGTGCCTCCTGTAGGTGTCGATCAGACCTTAACCCGGAGCGCTGTCAAAGGCGCCGACGGCCCTGGTCGGTGTCAGTGCGGTCGCGTACGGTGAAGGTCCCGCGAACGCCGTGCGACCCCTTCCATGACGTTCCGTGACATTCCGTGATCGTGCCAGTCCCTTCTCACCGACCAGGAGGCCGAAGGTGCCGGTCCTTGCCGGAGCCGAGCCGTTTCACCACGAGGGCGGAGAGGTCGCCGTCCTCCTCTGCCACGGCTTCACCGGATCACCGCAGTCGCTGCGCCCCTGGGCGGAGCACCTCGCCGAGCACGGCTTGACCGTCTCCCTGCCGCTGCTGCCCGGGCACGGCACGCGCTGGGAGGACCTGCGGATCACCGGCTGGCAGGACTGGTACGCGGAGGTGGACCGCGAGCTGCGTCTGCTGTGCGAGCGCCGCGAGACGGTTTTCGTGGCCGGTCTGTCGATGGGCGGCGCGCTGGCCCTGCGGCTGGCCGCGAAGCACGGCGACGCCGTCCGCGGTGTCATGGTCGTCAACCCCGCGAACAAGGTGCACGGCCTGGCCGCGCACGCCCTGCCGGTGGTGCGCCACCTCGTCCCCGCGACGAAGGGCATCGCCAGCGACATCGCCAAGCCGGACGGCAAGGAGCTCGGCTACGACCGGGTGCCGCTGCACGCGGCGCACTCGCTGCGGCAGTTCTTCCAGGCCACGGACCGTGATCTGCCGCAGGTCACCCAGCCGGTGCTGCTGCTGCGCAGCCCGCAGGACCATGTGGTGCCGCCCGTCGACTCGGCCCGGATCCTCAGCCGTATCTCCTCGACGGACGTGAAAGAGGTCATCCTGGAACAGAGCTACCACGTCGCCACGTTGGACCATGACGCGGACCGGATCCACGAGGAGAGCCTCGCGTTCATCGGCCGCATCGCGTCCGGCCTCGGCGAGGAGCCCGGGCTCGGCAAGGAAGGGACGACCGCAGGTGGCTGAGCACGACTCCGACCGCGAAGGCCGGGAGCCGGACGACAAGGGCGTCCCCTTCGACGAGGAGGCCGCCTGGGCGGCGATCGTCGCCGGGTACGGCGAGGAGCCGCCGGACCCGCCGGGCGCCAAGCCGTTCAAGTCCATCGAGGACCTGGCACTGCCCGCGACCGGGACCAACGACACCGTGCTGGACGGCGACCGGGGCGAGACGGCCGTGAAGTCCGGGGACGCCGTGAAGCCGGTCGAGTCGGAGGAGGCCGAGAGGCCCGGGCCCGGGCAGGATCCCGTGAAGCCCCTGGGCGGCTCGGTCTCCTTCGCGCCCGGCGTCGGCCCGCGTGACTACTCCACGCCCGAGCCCGCCGAGGACGACTTCGACGAGGACGACGAAGGCCACTTCGTGCCCCCGGAGCCGCCCCCGCTGCCCACCGGCGACCCGACGGCCAAGTTCGCCTGGCTCGGCGTGCTCGGCGGGCCGGTGCTGCTCCTGCTGGCCGTGCTGCTCGGCTGGGACATGACCTGGTGGCTGGCCACGCTGGGGATCGGCGGGTTCCTCGGCGGGTTCGCGACGCTGGTGATGCGGATGCGCACGGACGACGAGGAGGACGACGACCCCGGGCGGGGCGCGGTCGTCTAGGGCCCGTCGTTCGGGCCTGATCCGAACGACAGGCCTTGGGAAGCCGGGACTCTGAGGGCGGCCAGGACCGGGAGGTGGTCCGTGGCCGCCCTCAGGTCCGCGTCGGACACCCCCGGCTGCCCGGACGGAACGCCGCAGCCCAGCACCTCGATGCCCTTCGTCGCGAAGATCGCGTCGATGCGCTGGTAGGGGTCGGTGGGTGTCCAGGTGTGCTCGCCGCCCCAGGGGGCCGCGGCCCGGCAGTCGGTCAGGGCGTCGGCCAGTCGGCGGAAGGCCGGGCCGTCGGGGCGTTCGTTGAGGTCACCGCCGACGATCGCGTGCTGCACTCCCATACCGGCGAGCCGGTCCAGGAGCATGCCGGACTGCTCGTAGCGCTCGTCCTTCTGCAGGGACAGGTGGCAGCTGAGGACGCCGAGGCGGGCGCCGGCGAGACGGACGACCGCGGTGGCGAAGCCGCGGCGGTGCAGGCCCGGGGTGGGGGGCAGGAGGATGTCCTCGGTGCGTTCGACGCTCGCCCGGAGCGAGCTGAGGATCGCCGGTCCTGTGGTGGTGGCGCCGCCGGTGACGATCACGAGGTCGGAGGCGAGGGCCAGGCGGGCGAGTTTCTTGCGCCAGCGGAAGAAGCGGGGGGCTTCCTGGATGAGGACGAGGTCGGGCTCGCACGCCCTGATGACGCGGGCCAGGGCGTCGGTGTCGTCGCGCATGGAGCGGATGTTGTAGCCGAGGACCCTGATGACTGCGGAACCGTCGGGTTCTGTACGCGAGTTGGGGAGCAGCGACATGTGATCAATTTACGCCCGACGCGGGCGGGGCGCGGGGATGGTGCGCGAGTGCCGGTGGTACGTGGCTGATCGCGCAGTTCCCCGCGCCCCAAGAACAAATCAGAGGCGTTTACATGATCGGGTCGGGCTCGCGGGCCAGGTCCGCCGCGCCCACCAGGCCTGCCTTGTTGCCCAGTTCCGCCGCTCTGACCTCCGCCACCGGGCGCCAGTTGCCGCCGACCAGCCAGCGCTTGTAGGACTTGCGGATCGGGCCCAGGACCAGTTCGCCCTCGTCGGAGAGACCGCCGCCGACGATGAACGCGGAGGGGTCGAAGAGCGAGGCCAGGTCGGCGAGGCCCGCGCCGACCCAGCGGGCCAGTTCGCGGTAGGAGTCGACGGCCACCCGGTCGCC
Source organism: Streptomyces tibetensis (assembly GCF_007655005.1). Classification (GTDB taxonomy): domain Bacteria; phylum Actinomycetota; class Actinomycetes; order Streptomycetales; family Streptomycetaceae; genus Streptomyces; species Streptomyces tibetensis. The sequence goes on along the minus strand of NZ_SZVW01000005.1, from coordinate 28,928 downwards.
CTGGCGGGCGGCCATGGAGATGTGCTTGCCCTCGATGCCCTCGGGCGTGCCGTTGCCGAGGCCGAGCAGGGTCTCGGCGTTCTCGGGGGTGGCGTTGGCGCGCTGCTTGGCGTACCGGACGAGGGCGCGGCCGGAGGCGTACTGCTCCCAGCAGCCCTGCGAGCCGCAGCCGCACAGCAGGCCGTCCGGCACCATGCGGATGTGGCCGAACTCGGCGGCCACGCCGAAGTGCCCGCGGCGCAGCTTGTTGCCGATGATGATGCCGCCGCCGAGGCCGGTGCCCAGGGTGATGCAGATGACGTTGCGGTGGCCCTTGCCGGCCCCGAACTTGTACTCGCCCCACGCCGCGGCGTTCGCGTCGTTCTCCACGACCACCGGGAGGCCCACGCGGGCCTCGACCTTGTTCTTGAGCGGCTCGTTGCGCCAGTGGATGTTGGGCGCGAAGTAGACCTCGGAGCGCTGCCGGTTCACGTAGCCGGCGGCACCGATGCCCACGCCGACGATGTCGTGACCGACGCGTGCGCCGTCCACCGCCGAAGCGATGGCGTCCACGATGCCCTCAGCCGTGCCCGGGGTCGGCACCTTGTGGGTCGAGAGGATGTTGCCGTCCTCATCGACCACGCCGGCCGCGATCTTCGTGCCGCCGATGTCGACGCCGATGGTGAGTCCCATGAATCCCTCAGTTTCGGTCGAGCCCCGCTACGGCCAACGGTACCCGAGGCATGTCACCGGGTTCGCTGTCGTCCGCACGCTGGGCACCCCGGGATGCCGTACCGGGGCCGCCTCTCGGCCGGGTCCGGGGACTCAGTCCAGGTCGATGCGCTCCCCGGGGCCGGCGTCGTCGCCGCCGTCCCGGCGTTCGCCCCGGTCACGGGGGTCGTGCTGGTCGTCGCGGCCGGTCCAGCGGCCTTCCTGGGCCTGAACGGCGGAGCGGTAGGCGGCGAGCAGTTCGTTCCCGGCCGCGGCCAGGTGGTCGAAGACGTCCGGGTTGCGCTCGATGACGGGTTCCACGGCGTCCTTGGCCTGCTGCACGACCTGTCGTACGACCTGCTGGGCGGCGGGTCCCGCGACCGCGCCGAGCAGCGGGGACTGGACGCCGGACAGCTTCTCGGCGACGGCGTCGACGAGTTTCTTCAGTTCCTCGGCCGCGGAGCCGGGGGGCGTGCCGTGCTCGGCGCGGCGGCGGGCCTTCTCCGCCTGGAGGTCCTCGGCGCACGCGGTCGCCCAGGCGTCGGCGTCGCTCGCCCGCACGTCGTCCGCGGCCCCTTCCCGGGCGGCGCCGGACGGAGGGAGATCTTCGCTCATCACGGCCTCCTGACTACGGTTCGTCCCTACGACGTTACCCGAACGGGCGTACCGGGTTCACGGGCCCGTACCGGCCGTGTTCGCCCCCTTTCCTCCCCCTGCCTTCTCCCCCCTTCCGTCCCCTCGTCTCACCGGCCCTGCGGCCACAGCTTCGGGTCGGGCGCGAAGCGGATGCACAGCTCGCCGTCGCGCAGGGCGGCCCCGTCGACGGTGCAGCGGCGCAGTGCGGAGGGCAGCGGGACGATCCGGCGGAACGTCCCCGCCGTGACGAGGAGTTCGTCGCCGCGCCGGACGAGGTCGAGTTCCTCGCGTATGGCGCCGGGCAGCGGGATCCGCCAGACGAGCACGCCGTCCTCGCCGAGCCGGTCGGTCACGGGCCAGTCGGCGGCGGGCGCCGCCTGCTCGGTGCCGGGCACGGCGAGGGCGGTGAGGTCGTCGGTGCCGCGCGGGTCGCGCCCCAGGTGGGCGACGGTGCGGACGGCGCAGGTCTCGCGCCACTCCTCCAGCGTCTTGCGCTGCTGGGCGACCGGGCCGGCGAGCCAGGTGTCCGGGGAGGCCTCGGGCAGGACGCGGTTGGCGACCACGACGTCGGTGCGCAGACCCCGCAGGGCGAGGCCGAGTCGGGCGGTGCGCAGCATGTCGTCGCCGGCCGGGCCGGGCTCGGCGACCAGGCGCACGACGGTGCCGCGGTCGGCGACGACCGCTTCGACGGCGGCCAGTTCCAGGTCCCAGCGTGCTGCCGTCTCGTAGAGCCACTCGGCGGGCATGGGGACGCCGGCGAGGCGGCCCAGGACGGGGCGCAGCGCGCGGGCGGCCTGCCGTTCGGGCGGGAGGAGGCGGCGCAGGTAGCGGCGGAGTTCCTCGGGCAGGGCGAGCAGGGCGAGGGCCTCGGGGGCCGGGGGGAGGTCGACGACGAGGGTGTCGTACTTGTCCGACAACGCGGCGTCGCGCAGGGCGCGCAGCAGCGCGAGTTCCCCGGCGCCGGGCAGGGGGGTGAGCTCCTCGGGGTCGAGGTGGGAGGCGCCGAGCAGGTCCAGAGCGGAGGAGGCACGGTCCTGGAGGGCGGCGAGGTCCCTGCGGAAGTCCCCGGCGGGGTCGGGGCGCCAGGCGGTGAGACGGGGTGCGGCCTCGACCGGCTTCGGCCCCGTGGGCACGCCCAGGGCGGCACCGAGGGTGTCGGTACGGTCGGTGCCGAGGACGAGGGTGCGGCCGCCCTCGCGGGCGGCGGTGAGCGCGGTGGCAGCGGCGAGTGTGGTGCGCCCGCTGCCGCCGGGGCCCATGATCAGGATGGTGCGCATGGGGATGAACGCTAACCCAGACGCCCTGAAGGGGCGCGGGGAACGGCGCGAGCGACCATGGTGCGCCCGCACCGAACCATGCGCGGGTGCCCCGGCGGCGCCATGCGATCAGGCAGACTCGACCCGCTTCTTCAGCCCCGCCAGCGCCCGGTCGATGATGACCTTCTCCGCCTTGCGCTTGATCATGCCGAGCATGGGGATCTTGACGTCCACGGTCAGCAGGTAGGTGACCTCCGTGCCGCCCGCGCCGGACGGCTTGAGGACGTACGAGCCGTCCAGGGAACGCAGCATCTGGGACTTCACCAGCGTCCAGGACACCTCGTTCTCGCCGGTCCAGGTGTATCCGAGGACCTGGTCGTCCTTGATCGCGCCCGCGTCCATGACGAGGCGGACCTGCTCGGCGCGGCCCTGGGCGTCGGTCTTGAGGACCTCCGCCTCCTTCACCTCGCCGGTCCAGTCCGGGTAGCGGGCGAAATCGGCGATGACCGCCATGACGTCGGCCGGGGCCGCCTCGATGGTGATGCTCGAGCTGGTGTGTTCCGCCATCGCCGTGGCTCCTCCAGATGCGGGCCGGTATGAGTCGTGCGCACGAGTGCGCAGCGTGAAGGCTACCGCGAGGGGGACCCGCGGATCTCACCCGACCTGGGGCGTCCTCACCACTCCAGTGCCCAGGGCGTCCCGCTGCCCGCGAAGTGCCCCACGTTCACGCACTCGGTCGCCCCGATCCGCATCCGTCGCACCAGCGGCTGGTGGACGTGCCCGAAGAGGGAGTAACGGGGCCGGGTGCGGCGGATGGCGTCCAGCAGGGCCCGGCTGCCGCGTTCGAAACGGCGGGCGACGGTGTCGTAGACCAGCTCGGGGACCTCGGGCGGGATGTGGGTGCAGAGCACGTCGACCTCGCCCACGGCCTCGATCTTCGCCGCGTACTCCTCGTCGCTGATCTCGTACGGCGTCCGCATCGGCGTGCGCAGGCCGCCGCCGACGAAGCCGAAGACCCGGCCGCCGATCTCGACGCGCTCACCGTCGAGGACGGTCGTGCCGGGGCCCGCGTACTCCCGCCACAGGGTCGGCATGTCGACGTTGCCGTAGGTGGCGTACGTAGGAGTGGGGAAGGCGCTGAACAGCTCGGCGTACTGCTTGCGCACCGCCTTCTCGATCACCGTGGCGCGGTCGCCCTGGAGGCCGGCCCACAGCTCGGCCCCGAACACCCGGGCCTCCTCGAAGCGGCGGGCGGTGCGCAGCGCGACGATGCGGTCGGCGTTCTCGACGCCGAACAGGTCGGGGAAGATGCCGCGCGAGTGGTCGGCGTAGTCGAGGAAGAGGACGAGGTCGCCCAGGCAGATCAGGGCGTCGGCACCCTCGCCGGCCCTGGCCAGGTCGCGGGCGTTGCCGTGCACGTCGCTGACCACGTGTACGCGCGTCCGGTGGTTGCCGGCTGGTGTGGGTGCCATGACGATCAAGCGTAGGTCGCGCGCTGCGGTTGTGAACAGTGGCGGCCCTACCTGCGGTTACTGGCCAGTCAGTTAGCAGGTGGACTACTGTGCGCAAAGGAATACCCAAGTGTGTGACGCAGCGAACATCTCGACGGGACCCCCTGTCGTAGAAGCCATACCGGCGGGTAACGTCCGGCCAGTCCAGTCGTGCTCTGCATTTCAACAAGTGAATGCGCGAGCACTTCCCCGAGCCTTGGACCGCACCGTCGCAGCACACACCGTCGTGGCGCCGGCGCCCTATGAGGAGCAGCAGTCTTGCGCGAGTTCAGCCTTCCGGCTTTGTACGAGGTCCCTGCGGACGGAAATCTGACCGACATCGTCCGCAGAAACGCCGCGCAGCACCCGGACGTCGCCGTCATCGCCCGCAAGGTCGGCGGCAGCTGGCAGGACGTCACGGCCACCACGTTCCTCGCCGAGGTGCACACGGCGGCGAAGGGGCTGATCGCCGCCGGGGTACAGCCGGGCGACCGGGTGGGTCTGATGTCCCGCACCCGTTACGAGTGGACGCTGCTGGACTTCGCGATCTGGAGCGCGGGCGCGGTGACCGTGCCGGTGTACGAGACCAGTTCGGCGGAGCAGGTGCAGTGGATCCTCGGCGATTCGGGCGCGACCGCCTGTGTCGTGGAGTCGGACGCCCACTCGGCCGCGATCGAGTCGGTGCGCGACCGGCTTCCGGCGCTCAAGCACGTGTGGCAGATCGACGGCGGCGGCATCGACGAGCTGGGCCGGCTCGGCCAGGACGTCACCGACGAGACGGTCGAGGAGCGCGGCTCGTTCGCCAAGGCCGACGACCCGGCGACCATCGTCTACACCTCCGGCACCACCGGCCGCCCCAAGGGCTGTGTGCTCACCCACCGCAGCTTCTTCGCCGAGTGCGGCAACATCGTCGAGCGGCTGCGTCCGCTGTTCCGCACGGGCGAGTGCTCGGTGCTGCTCTTCCTGCCGCTCGCGCACGTCTTCGGCCGGCTGGTGCAGATCGCGCCCATGATGGCGCCGATCAAACTGGGCACGGTCCCGGACATCAAGGACCTCACCGACGAGCTGGCCGCGTTCCGTCCGACGCTGATCCTCGGTGTGCCGCGCGTCTTCGAGAAGGTCTACAACTCGGCGCGCGCCAAGGCCCAGGCGGACGGCAAGGGCAAGATCTTCGACAAGGCCGCCGACACCGCGATCGCCTACAGCAAGGCGCTGGACACCCCCTCGGGCCCGTCGCTCGGCCTGAAGATCAAGTACAAGACGTTCGACAAGCTCGTCTACAGCAAACTCCGCGCGGTCCTCGGCGGCCGGGGCGAGTACGCCATCTCCGGCGGCGCCCCGCTCGGCGAGCGCCTCGGCCACTTCTTCCGCGGCATCGGCTTCACGGTGCTGGAGGGCTACGGCCTGACGGAGTCCTGCGCGGCCACCGCGTTCAACCCCTGGGACCGGCAGAAGATCGGCACGGTCGGCCAGCCGCTGCCCGGCTCGGTGGTGCGCATCGCCGACGACGGCGAGGTGCTGCTGCACGGCGAGCACCTGTTCAAGGAGTACTGGAACAACCCCGGCGCGACCGCCGAGGCGCTGGCCGACGGCTGGTTCCACACCGGTGACATCGGCACCCTCGACGAGGACGGCTACCTCAGGATCACCGGCCGCAAGAAGGAGATCATCGTCACCGCGGGCGGCAAGAACGTCGCCCCGGCCGTGATCGAGGACCGCATCCGGGCGCACGCGCTGGTCGCGGAGTGCATGGTGGTGGGCGACGGGCGGCCGTTCGTGGGCGCGCTGATCACCATCGACGAGGAGTTCCTGGGCCGTTGGTGCTCCGACCACGGCAAGCCGGCGGGTGCCACCGCGGCGTCGCTGAGCGAGGACCCGGACCTGCTGGCCGCGATCCAGGCGGCGATCGACGACGGCAACGCCGCGGTGTCGAAGGCGGAATCGGTGCGGAAGTTCCGCATTCTGAACTCCCAGTTCACGGAGGAGTCGGGCCACCTGACGCCGTCGCTGAAGCTGAAGCGCAACGTGGTGGCGAAGGACTACGCGCACGAGATCGAGGCGATCTACGCGAAGTGACTCTCGCGGGGCCGGCCTCCACGTGGTGCGCCCCTCGCCGGTCGGCTATGGCGCGGTGTCCTCGGTGAGGACCCGCGCCATCGTGCGTTCGGCGAGCGCGGTGATGGTGACGAAGGGGTTCACCCCGAGCGACCCGGGCACGAGCGAGCCGTCGGTGACGTACAGCCGGGGATATCCCCTGACCCGCCCGTAGTCGTCGGTCGCCCTGCCCAGCACGCAGCCGCCGAGCGGGTGGTAGGTGAAGTCGTCGGCGAAGACCTTGTTCTTCGAGCCGAACAGGTCGTACCGGTAGATCGTCGCGTTGGCCGCGTTGATGCGGTCGAAGAGCTTCTTGGCCATGGCGACGGAGACCGCGCTGTGGGCGGCCGTCCAGCCGAGCCGCAGCCGGTCCGAGCCGGTGTCGTAGGAGAAGGACGCCCGTTCCGGGTTCCTGGTGATCGCCAGGTAGAGGCTCACCCAGTGCTCCAGGCCCGTCGGCAGCGGGGCGATCTCGGCGAACACCGGGTTCTCGGTGTTCGCCCAGTCGTCGATGCCCATGACCGGCATGGTCGACTGGTTCGCCCCGACGGTGTCCCACAGGTGGTTGGCCCGGCCCAGCATCACGTTGCCGTTGGTGCCCCAGCCGGCGCCGACACTGGCGTCGAGGCCGGGAAGCGTGCCCGTCTCCCGGGCGCGCAGCAGCAGTTCGGTGGTGCCGAGGCTGCCGCCGCCGAGGAAGAGGTACGTACAGCCGTACTCCCTGGTCTCGACGACCTTGCCGGTCTCGTCGATGCGGTCGGCGGTCAGGACCCAGGTCCCGTCCGGCGCGCGGTTGATGGCGCGCACCTTCTCCAGGGTGTGGAGGGTGACGTTGCCGGTGCCGAGCGCGGCGGCGAGGTAGGTCTTGTCGAGGCTGCGCTTGCCGTGGTTGTTGCCGTAGATGACCTCGCCGCCGAGTGCCGACTTCGGGGCGGTGCCGGCCGCCTCGCGCTCCATGTGGCCGAAGTCGTAGACGCTCGGCACGAAGGTGGTCCGCAGGCCGGTCTTCTCGGCGTGCTTGCGGGAGACGCGGGCGAAGCGGTACCACTCCGTCGACTCGAACCAGGCCGGGTCGACGGTGTTCACACCGAGGGCGGCGCGGGCGCGCGGGAAGAACGTGCCGTACATCTCGTCGGCGTCGACGGTGGGGAACTGCTCGGCGAAGTACGACCGGGGCGGGGTGACCGCCATGCTGCCGTTGACCAGGGAGCCGCCGCCGACGCCCCGGCCGACGTACACGGACATCTGGTCGAAGTGCACGCGGTCCAGGGCCCCCGGGTAGCGGCCGATGTCCCGGTTGACGACGTCCAGCCAGAGAAAGGTGCCGAGGGGGGCCTCGGTGCGGGTGCGGAACCACATGGAGCGGTGGTCGGGGGCGCTCGTGGTGCAGAAGACCTTGCCGTCGGGGCCGGCGGTGTTCCAGAGGCGGCCCATCTCCAGGACGATCGTGCGGATGCCGGCCTGGGCGAGGCGGAGGGCGGCTACGGCGCCGCCGTAGCCGGAGCCGACGACGATGGCGGGGGCGGTGTCGACCGCGTCGGGCTGGGCGGCTCGGGCGCTTTGGAGGCCGATGCGGGTGAAGCCGAGCGCTGCCGCGGTCTGCAGGGCTGCCATGCCGAGGATCTGACGTCTTGTCAGGTGACGCTGCATCAGTTTCGCTGTCATGTTGCGCAGCATCGGCGGATTGGTGGGTTCCGCCTAGTGGGGTGGGGCTTGATTGTTCGTGGGCGGGTGCGGGTCGTTCGTGGTTGATCGCGCAGTTCCCCGCGCCCCCGAGAAGGCAGACTGCTCTACAGCAAGTTCTTCAGGTGCTCTGCCAGCAGGTCCCAGCGCCACTTCTCCTCGACCCATTCGCGGCCCCGCTCGCCCATCCTGCGGCGCAGTTCCGCGTCGCCCAAGAGGACGGTGATGCGGTCGGCGGCCTCCTGCGGGGAGCCGCCGCGCACCACCCAGCCCGTCTCGCCGTCCAGGACCGCGTCCGGGGCGCCGCCCGAGTCGCCGGCGACGACCGGGAGGCCCGTCGCCGAGGCCTCCAGGTAGACGATGCCGAGGCCCTCGACGTCGAGGCCGCCGCGGCGGGTGCGACAGGGCATCGCGAAGACGTCGCCGGCGCCGTAGTGGGCGGGCAGCTCCGACCAGGGCACGGCGCCGGTGAAGCGGACGGCGGCGGCGACGCCGCTCTCGTGCGCGAGCCGCCGCAGGTCCTGCTCGTAGGGGCCGCCGCCGACGATCAGCAGGACGGTGTCGGGCTCGGCCGCGAGGATGCGGGGCATGGCCCGGATCAGGGTGTCCTGCCCCTTGCGCCGGACCAGCCGGGAGACGCACACCACCACCGGGCGGTCCGTCAGGCCCAGCCGGGCCCGGACCTCCTCGCCGCCCGAGCCGGGGTGGAAGGTCTTCTCGTCGACGCCGGGCGGCAGCTGCGCCATCCGGGCGGCCGCCTCGGGGGTCAGGGCGGAGGCGATGCGCGAGCGGGTGTACTCGCCGAGGTAGGTGATCGTGTCCGTGGCGTCGCCGATCCGGCGCAGCAGCTGCCGGGCGGCGGGCAGCTGGGCCCAGCCGGCCTCGTGGCCGTGCGTGGTGGCGACCAGCCGCTCGGCGCCCGCGCCGCGCAGCGCCGGGGCCATCAGGCCGAGCGGGGCCGCCGCCCCGAACCACACCGAGGTGCACCCGTGCTCCCGCAGCAGGCCGACGGCCCTCCGGGTGGCGCCGGGCGTCGGCAGCAGCATGGTCGTACGGTCGCGTACGACGGTGAAGGGCTGCTCGGCGTCGAAGGCGCGGGTCGCCTCGACGCCCTCCCGGGTCCGCTTCCAGGTCGAGGCGTAGACGACCAGCTGCTGCGGGTCCAGCCGCAGCGCCATGTTGTGCAGAAACGCCTGGATGCCCCCGGGCCGGGGCGGAAAGTCGTTCGTCACGATCAGGGTCTTGCGCACGCCGTCGACCCTACCGAACCGCCCTCACGGCCCTGTGCGGAAGCACATATGGCACGCTCACAGCCTGCGGGCCCATCATGGCCTCATCAACACCGCGCGCGAACGGGCAGGGATCACGTGAAGACGACGGGCACGAGGCGGTCCCTGGCATGGCTGCCGGTGGTCTGGTGTCTCACGAGGCTGGTGCTGCTGCTGTTCGTCCTGAAGGTGTACGTCTTCCCGGGCCCGGACGTCACGAGCGACGTCCACGTGATCTACCAGGGCTGGTACCACGTGCTGAGCACCGGGACCTTCCCGCTGGCCGACGTCACCTGGCAGTACCCGCCCGCCGCCGCGCTGGCGATCCTCTCCCCCGGCCTGCTGCCCTTCCTGGACTACGCGACGGCCTTCTTCGTGCTGGTCTGCGTCACCGACCTGGCCGTGCTGGCCCTCATGGCGTACGCGGGACGCCGCCCGGGCCGGTCGCTGCGCGGCGCCTGGGTGTGGGTGATCGGCGTACCGCTGCTCGGGCCGACGGTGTACGCCCGCTACGACGTGATGGTCACGGCGGTGGCCATGGCCGCGCTGCTCGCGGGCGCCCGGCACCCGAGGGCCATGGGCGCCCTGGCCGCCTTCGGCGCGCTGCTGAAGGTCTGGCCGGCGATGCTGCTCCTGGCCGCCCGCCGGCGCAGCGCCTGGGTGTCGGCCCTGCTGACCGGCATCGCGGTGACCGGCGCGTTCGCGCTGACCATGCCCGGCGCGTTCGCCTTCCTGACGTTCCAGCGCGACCGGGGCACCGAGGTCGAGTCGCTGGGCGCGCTGGTCTTCCATGTCGCCCGGCACTTCGGCTGGCAGGGCTCGGTGCTGCTGAACTACGGCTCGATCGAGTTCCTCGGGCCGTATGTGAGCGAGGTGAGCACCGGCGCGCTGTTCCTGACGGGGGCGGCCTTCGGCTGGCTGGTGCTGTGGCGGCTGCTGGCGCGGCGCTTCGAGGAGCACACGTTCGCCGACGCGGCCTTCGTGGCGGTGCTGATGTTCACCACCACCAGCCGGGTGATCAGCCCCCAGTACATGGTGTGGCTGGTGGGGCTCGCGGCGGTGTGCCTGTACTTCCCCGGCAGCCGGATGCGGCTGCCGGTCGCCCTGGTGCTGGTCGCGTGCTTCGTGACGGTGCTGGAGTTCCCGTTCTACTTCGCCGACGTCGTGGCCAGCAACGGCCTCGGCCTGACCCTGCTCTTCCTGCGCAACGGCCTCCTGGTGGCCGCCACGCTGATCGCGGCCCGGGCCCTGTGGCGGGCGACCGTACCGCCCGTCACCCCGCCCGCCCCCGTGCCCTCTCAGCCGGCCCGGACGGACGAGACCCCCGTCTCCTCCTGAACCGGGACCCGCCGGAACAGCAGCCCCACCAGGGCGCACTGCACAGCCGCCGCGCACGCCGACGCCAGGCACACCCCGTACAGCCCGAGCCCCGTCAGTCCGTACGCGAGCACAAGCTGGACCACCGTCCCGAGCACGGTGACGCGCAGCAGCGCAGGGGCGTCACCGCCGCCCTCGAAGACACCGCCCAGCGCGATCAGACACGCCATCAGCACGAGGTAGGGCCCGACGCAGCGCAGGAACAGCACACCCTCGTGCGCGACCGCGGGTCCGGCGCCGAGGGCGGCCATGATCCAGGGGGCGCCGGCGGCCAGCAGCACGGCCGCGGTGAGGCCGAGGGCCGCGGAGAGGAGCACGGCCTGCCTCCCGATCGCCCACCGTGCGTCACGCCCCGCCCCGCGCGTGTGGGCGGTGTGGATGGCGGCGGCCTGGCGGACGGCGTAGAAGGCCATGGTCGCCACGTACATGGCCTTGTACGCGATCGCGTACGCGGCTACGGCCGTCACGCCGAGCCGGGCCACGATCGCGACCAGGACCAGGGCGCCCGTCTGCCGGACGGTGAAGTCGGAGGACATCGGCAGGCCGGTCGTCAGCGTCCGGCGCAGGGAGAGCGCCACGGTCTCCCCCGGCTCGGCCCGGCGGGCCGTGCGCAGCAGGGTGTTGCGGCGCAGCGCCAGGAGTCCCGCCCCGAGGGCCACGCACCGGGACAGCACTGTGGCGGCCGCGGCGCCCCGGACGCCGTGGAGATGGACGAAGAGCGGGTCCAGGACCAGGATCAGGCCGTTGGCCAGCAGCGCGAGCCGCATCGGGGTGCGGGTGTCGCCGGTGCCCTTGAGGAGGCCGTCGACGAGTTGCTGGGCGAAGAAGACGGCCATGCCCGGCATGGAGAGCGTGAAGTAGGCGACGGCGAGTGGGAGGGCGGCGCCGTCGGCCCCTCCCAGTACCAGCCGGGCCAGCGGTTCGCGGGCGAGCAGGCCGCCCGCCACCACCGGGGGTGTCACCAGCGCCCACAGCGCCCAGCCACCCCGCACGGCGGCCCGTACGGCCCCCGGATCACGGGCGCCCCGGGCGTGGGCGACCAGCACGGTGGTGCCGGAGCCGAAGATCAGCGCGACACCGAGCAGCACGTTCTCCGTGCTGGTCGCCACGGCCACGGCGGCCACGGCCGGACCCCCCAGCCGGGCGACCCAGACGGTGTTGACGATCCCGGCGGCGACCGAGGCGAGGAGTGAGAAGTAGACGGGGCGAGCGAGCAGCAGGAGCTGCATGCGGTGGGTGTTCACGGTGGCGGTCCCCCTGAGGCCTGGTGAACCTCGATTCGAGCTATCTCGATTCGAGGTAGCTCGTTAAGAGGTAGCATGCGGTGTCGACCACCCGCAAGGAGGACCATGCTGGAGCTGTCGATCCTGGGCTTCCTGGCCGAGCAGCCGCTGCACGGCTATGAGTTGAAGGAACGCATCAAGGCGCTGACCGGGCATGTCCGGCCGGTGAGCGACGGCGCGCTCTACCCGGCGATCACCCGGCTCACCACGGCGGGCCTGCTCGACCAGCGCACCGAGCCGGGTGCGAGCGCGGCCCCGCGCCGGATCCTCGCTCTGACGGCGAAGGGCAGGGAGGAACTGCTGGCGCGGCTGCGCGACCCCAAGCAGACCGAGATCACCGACCACGTCCGCTTCAACACGGTCCTCGCGTTCCTTCGCCACCTGCCCGACCGGCACGAGCAGGCCGCGGTGCTGCGCCGCCGGCTGGACTTCCTCGATGCGCCGACGAGCTTCTTCTACGACTCCGGCAGACCGGTCCGCGCCGAGGAGGCGGACGACCTGTTCCGCCAGGGCATGCTGCGCGTGGCCCGGGCGACGGGCGAGGCGGAACGGGCCTGGCTGCGGGAGGCCGTCGAGGTGCTGGAGCGGCCGGAGTGAGGGCGCGGGCGGTCCTCCCGGTCCGTTTCAGCCCAGCTGGTCCCGCAGATACGCCCGCCAGGCTTTCGTGAAGGCATCAGGAGTGGTTCCCAGGACCTTCCGCAGCGCGTCCTCCACCGCCCCGGCCCGCTGCCGGTGCTCCCCGACGGCCCGGTAGAACGCGCCCAGCCGGGCCTCGCCCCAGCGGTCGGCGATCAGCCGGCACGCCGTCCAGCCGCTCTCGTAGGAACGGGCCAGGCGGCTCGCGTCACCGGTGAACCCGAAGTCCTCGTCGCCGGGGAGCGCGGAGGGGAGCCGGTCCTCACGGACGGCCCGGGACAGTTCCGGCGCGGCCTCGACGGGGGTACGGCCGGCGGCGCGGTAGCCGACCCAGTCGGCGTACCCCTCGGACAGCCACAGCGGCGTGGCGGCCGTGGTGCGGGCGCGGGTGGCGACATGGGTGGTCTCGTGGGTGATGACGACCTGCTCGCCGAGACCGCCGAGGAGCGCGAACGCGTCCGGGTTGACGATGATCCGGTCCGCGGGCGCCCGGGCCGGTGCCCCCGTCTCGCCGGTGGTGACCGCCGCGATCCCGCGGTAGGAGGAGGCGGGCGAGCCGAGCAGCCCCGCCATCCCCTCCACCGACTTCGGCACGAGCACGACGACCCGCCGGCTCCAGTTGGTGCCCCACGCGTCCGACACGGCCGGTACGGCGCGGTCGGCCAGGTCCGCGAAGTCCCGCAGCGCCTGCCCGGACTGCCCGACTCCCAGCACGAGACTGTGCCGTCCGCGGACCAGCTCCACCGACCCCTGGTCCCACAGCTGCTGTGCGGACTTCTTCGCCGGCCGGTCGGTGTCGACGGACCAGCGCCCGTCCGCGTCCCGGTCCAGCCGGAGGGTGCGCCCCGCGGTCACCGGCGCCTGGTCGTACCCGGCGACGCGGTAGCGCAGTTCGGCGTCGGCGGTGGCCGTGTCGCCGGTGCGGCGCACCGCGGTCACCCGGTACGACCACGCGGCCACGGGCACCGCCCGCAGCCGGGCGAAGTCCGTCCCCTCGCCCGTCCGTTCATAGGCCCGCTCGTCGCGGTCCACGACGGCGGCGGCCCGCCGGTCCAGGAGGCGCTGGACGTCGGCCGTGGCGCTGTCGGCCGTGGACCGCCCGCCGCACCCGGCCAGGGAGGCGAGCAGCACGACGAGCGCCACCAGCGCGGACCCCGACCTTCGACCAGCCACGTCCCCGATCGTACGGGCGCTCGGCCGCGCCGGTCAGACCCTCGTGACCGACGAGACGGGCATCATCCCGACCGGGTCGTAGCGCACGGGCGCGCCGGGGTAGGGCGCGTGGATGACCTGGCCGTCGCCCATGTACATCCCGACATGGCTGGCGTCGCCCCGGTAGACGACCAGGTCCCCGGGGCGCGCCTCGGACAGCGGGACCTGCCGGCCGGCGTACCGCTGGCCCTGCGAGGTGCGCGGCAGGGAGACCCCGGCCTGGGCGTAGGACCACTGCATCAGGCCCGAACAGTCGAAGCCGGTGGGCCCGTTGGCGCCCCAGACGTAGGGCTTGCCGAGTGCGCTGCGGGCGGCGGCGACGGCCGCGGAACCGCGGCCCGAGGCGGCGGTGGCGCCGCCGGGGCCGGGCAGGCCCGGGCGGCCGGAGCGGGAGGCGCGTCCGTAGGCGTCGCGCTCGGCGTCCGGCAGGGAGTTGAGCAGTCGCCGGGCCGTGGCGAGTTTCCGCTCCACGGTCTTCTTGTGGGCGGCGACGGCCTTGCGGCTCTTCTCCAGTTCGCGGAGCTTGCCGGCGGCCTCCTCGCGCTCCTGGGCGAGTTCGCGCAGGGCGTCCTGGAGTTTCGTCAGCTCACCGGCCTGGCGGGCGGTGAGGCGGTCGAGCCGGGACGCGTGGTCGAGGTAGTCGTCCGGGTCGTCGGAGAGCAGCAGGGCGAGGGACGGGTCGATGCCGCCCGAGCGGTACTGGCCTCCGGCGAGCGAACCGAGGGACTCGCGCAGGTTGTTGACGCGCTGCTGCTGTCGGGCGACGCGGTCCCGGGCGGTGCCGGCCTCCGCGCGCAGCGCGTCGGCGCGCTCGTCGGCCTCGTTGTACGCCTCGGTCGCCTTCTCGGCCTGCTCGTAGAGCCGGTCCACGTCGGCCCGGGTGTCGTCGTGCGGTGCGGCGCCGGCGGGTACCGCGCCCAGGGCGGCGGCCGCGACGGACAGGATGCTGACGGCGGCACCGGCGCCCCGGTCGAACCCGGACGGTGCAAGGCGGCGATGGGACCCCACGGGAAGCCGCTCTCCTTCCGCTGGCGGACTTGGAACGCGGCAGACAGTAGCCCCGCGAGAGGGGGCCGCCAACGACCATCCGTGGGTGTCCAGCACTGCGCCCCGCCGCTGACGCAGGTCAATGGCGGGGCGTGGGCTCACTCGGGGCGGTCGTGATTCGCCCGAACGGCGGACACGGTGTCCTGATCTTGAAGGCGCCGAGCGGCTTGCCTGCCCGACCTGGGGACGAGCTCGCGAGCTTCGAGGACCGGGGTCAGACCCGGACGCCGAACATGAACGGGCCGCCGATGGTGCTCATCGACTCGTAGCGGACGACCGTGCCGGTGCGCGGGGCGTGGATGATCTGCCCGTTGCCGGCGTAGAGGCCGACGTGGTGCAGGTCGTTGAAGAAGAAGACCAGGTCGCCGACCTTGAGCTGGCTGGTCGAGTAGATCTTGGTGCCGATCTGGGCCTGGGCCTCGGAGGTGCGCGGGATCTGGATGCCGGCGGAGGCGTAGGCCCGGGAGGTGAGGCCGGAGCAGTCGAAGGAGCTCATGCCGGTGGCGCCGTAGACGTAGGGCTTGCCGAGCTGGCTCTGGGCGAAGGCGAACGCGGCCGCGGCGCGGCCCGAGCCGGGCGGGACGTCGACGTCGAGGGCGTCGCGCTCGCTGGCCCGGCTGGCGCGGCTCTGCTCGGCGGCGAGTGCGGCCTTCTCGGCGGCGGTGAGGCTGTTGAGCAGCTTCTGCGCGGAGGCGAGCTTGCCCTGGACTTCCTTCTTCTTGTTGCCGAGTTCGGTCCGGGTGGAGGCGAGGTCCTTGAGCTTCTCGGACGCCTCGGCACGCTCCTGGGCGAGTTCGCGCTGCTTCTCCTGGACCTTCTTCAGCGCCTCGACCTGCTGGCTGCTCAACTGGTCGAGCGTGGAGGCCTTGTCGAGGTAGTCCTCGGGGTTGGCGGAGAGGAACAGCTGAACGGAGGGGTCGATGGAGCCGGTGCGGTACTGCGAGGCGGCGGCGAGACCCAGGCTGTCGCGGAGCTCGTTCAGCTCCTCCTGGCCGCGGGCCACGTTGTCCTGGATGGTGGAGATCTCCTTCTGGAGCTTCTCCTGCTTCTCCTTGGCCCCGTTGTACTTCTCGGTGGCCTGCTCGGCCTCCTCGTAGAGCTTGTCGACCTTGGCCTTGACCTCGTCCTTGCTCGGCTTCTCACTGGGGGCCGCGTTGGCGGCCTGTGAGCTGAAGGCGACGGCAGCGGCGGCAGCTGTGGTCAGCACGGTCACACGTGCGCGGCTCGGC
The DNA here is from genome assembly GCF_007655005.1 of Streptomyces tibetensis. Classification (GTDB taxonomy): domain Bacteria; phylum Actinomycetota; class Actinomycetes; order Streptomycetales; family Streptomycetaceae; genus Streptomyces; species Streptomyces tibetensis. Next base: position 13,027 of record NZ_SZVW01000005.1, on the reverse strand, counting down.
TGCTTCGGACGACGGTGGGACGCCACGGGTGAAAAGCTCCTTCTGGCCCCTCCGCCGTCTCTCCCGATGAGTGATCACCCGAGCGGAGGTTGGGCCCGACCCTAGTGACCTTCCTGTGATCAGTTCAAATCCTCAGATGAAAAATTGCGTCACGGTAGGCCATCTTTTCCCCTGGACTCACAGGCGGTGAGTCCCATTTGACTCTCCGTGGCTCGCCGGCCTCACCAATCCGGGCATCACGCCCGGACGTTACACAGCGGGCGTACGCCCCCTAGGCGCGCGAAAGGCGCTTGAGCAGCATGGCCGACGCCACCGGGCGGGCACCGGCCCGGGCCACGCCGTCGGCGACCTCACGGTCGGTGGACGCCACGATGACCGGACGCCCCGGCGGTTCGGCGCGCACCAGTTGACGGATGAGTTCGTCGGCGGTGACGCCCGGCTTCGAGAACAGCACGCGTACGCCGCGCGGCGGGGCCAGCAGCACCGGCGCGGCGAGCTCGGCGCCGTCGAAGACGCAGGTCACCTCGGCGCCGCTCTGCGCGGCCAGTTGGGAGAGCTGCCCGAGCAGCCTCAGGCGCTGCTTCTCCAGCGGCATCTGCGGATAGCCGGTCTTGGTGACGTTGTAGCCGTCGACGACCAGATGGGCCTGCGGCAGCGCCAGCAGCTGGTCGAGGACCTGCGGGTCGTTCTCGGACAGGGCGCGGGCGGCGATGTCCTTCGGGGACATCCGGCCCGGCTCGACGGCGTCCACGGTCTCGGCGGGCCGCACCGACACCGGCGGCAGGGCCAGTTCGCGACGGAGCCCCTGGGTGGCGTCCAGGAGGGTGTCCAGCAGCAGCCGTACCCGCATGTCCTCGACGCTGCGGCCCTCGCGGGCGGCCCGGCGCGCGGCCTCCAGGGCGGCCTCGGTCTCGCTCAGCCGGGACTTGACCCGCCGGGTCTCGCTCTCGGCGGCGGACACCTGGGCGTGCCCCTCGGCACGGACGGCGTCGATCTCGCCCTGCGCCTTGCGCAGGGCGGCCTCGCCACGCTTGACGTCACTGAGGGCGGCGCGCAGCTTGCGGTGCAGCGCCTCGGTTTCCCTTTTGGCCGATTCCAGCTCCGTACGCAGCCGCTCGGTCTCGGCCCGGGTGTGGTCACGGGCCCGGTCGAGCTCGGCACGCAGCCGCTCCAGTTCGGCCCGGCTCTCCTCGTCGGCGCGCTCGGCGTCGGCCCGCTGGGCCTCCTCGCCGGCGGCGGCCACCAGCTTCACCCAGCCGGGTGGCCGCAGTACGTAGGCCGCGGCCGCCACGTCGAGCGGGTCCGCGGCCGGGGGCGGGGAGCCTGAGTCGAGGGCGCCGGTCAGCTCCGGCTGGGCCTCTCTGAGCTTCTCCCCGATGCGCTGCCGGAACAGCGGATCCGTCTCCAGCGCGGCGGCCATCGCGTTGCCGGCGAACTTCGCCCGGCGGTTCGGCGCGAACCGGGCGTACTGCCTCAGCTGCGCGGGCAGCTCGCCGACCGTCAGTGAGCCGAAGCCGTCGGAGACGATCTGCACCACTCTGCGGCGCACGCCGTCGGGCAGCGGACGGTCGAGCACCTCGGCGGCGCCGTCGCCCGGCCCCCCGCCCGTGGTCTCCGCCATCCGTCACACCCCAATGCCTGTGCGGGGCCTGCTCCCGTCAGGAGCCGGCGCCCGGCCTGTCCACGAGTTCCACCTGGTCCACCGCGTTACACCAGCGGCAGCGCACCGACTCGATGGTCTCACTGAGGACCTCGCGCTCCTCGACCTTCGGCTCTCCGGCCAGGTCGAGGTGGACGTACTCGACGACCTTCGACGAGCGGGTCACGTCGAACCTCGTGAGGTTGCCGCAGAGGGTGCAGCGCCACCGCGTCTCGGCGGTCGGCAGGGGAACCGTCATCGTGACCTGTTCTCTTTCCTTCTAGTGTCCGTGACGCGACCGGCATCCCCGGCGCGTATGGCTCGTAACCCTACGGCCTGGCGGGTCCTCGCCGCCCGCGCGTCCACGGCGGCGAGGCGGTCTGTGCGGTTGCGTCCGGTTACGTCATGCTCTGTGTTCATGATCAGCAAGTGGAGCGCGTCGATCATCCGGGCCGGCCGATCGGTCCGGGGGTCCTCGGCACCGGTGACGTACGCACTGATCGCCCTGTGCTGCGCGGTCTTCCTGGCCGGCCCCGCCTCGGGACTCAATCCGGCGTACGGCACCGGCGACGAGGTGCTCGCCGTGCAGCGGGCCTACTTCCGGCGCTGGGGAGTGATCCCCGCAGAACTGTTCGAAGTATCCGCGGGGTCGGCCCTCACCCCCGCGACGGCGCTCTTCGTCCACGGCAGCTGGGTCCACCTGCTCGGCAACATGCTCTTCCTCTACGTCTTCGGGGCGATGACCGAGGAGCGGATGGGCCGGGTGCACTTCACCCTGTTCTACGTCGGCTGCGGCTACCTGGCCCTGCTGGGCTACGCCGTCGCCAACGCGGACTCCGAGCAGTCCCTGGTCGGCGCCTCGGGGGCGATCTCGGCGGTCCTCGGTGCGTTCCTGTACCTGTTCCCCCGGGCCCGGGTGACCAGTCTCCTGCCGTTCCTGTTCTTCCTGCCGGTGCGCTTCCCGGCCTGGGTCGTCCTGCCGTTCTGGGCGGCGCTGCAGTGGCTGGCGGCGGGGCGGGCCCCGGACGGGCCGGGGGTGGCCTACCTCGCCCACCTGATCGGATTCGCTCTGGGCTTCGGCTACGCGTCGGTCCGCTACGGCCGCCCCACCGGCCCCACTAGAGTGAAGGCCGCCCCTGCTCCGGCCCCCGAGGGAGAGAACCAGCCGTGATCACCGCGATCGTCCTCATCAAGACCAGCGTGGACCGGATCCCCGAGATCGCCGAGTCGATCGCGGCGCTGGACAGTGTCAGCGAGGTCTTCTCCGTCACCGGCACCTACGACCTGATCGCGATGGTCCGGGTCAAGGAGCACGAGGACCTGGCGGAGGTCATCCCGGGCCGGATCAGCAAGATCCCCGGGGTGGAGGGAACCGACACGCACGTGGCGTTCCGCACGTACTCGCAGCACGACCTGGAGGCGGCGTTCTCGATCGGGCTGGACAACTAGTCCCCGTCCCGGCGGTCGCCGCCCCCGGTGATCCCCGTCCCCGGCAGTCGCAGCCCCTGGTGATCCCCGTCCCCGGTGGTCGCCGCCCCCGGTGACTCCCGTCCCCGGCAGTCGCCGCCCCCGGTGACTCCCGTCCCCGGCAGTCGCCGGGCCCGGTGGCGCCGGGCCCGGCGTCGACCGGCTCAGGCGGAGGTGTCCGGCACGCAGCGGCCGTCCTGCGTGCGGTAGTTCCACTTCGCCCCGTCCGTCACGAGCTCCCTGACCGCCCGCACGAACCGCTCCACGTGCTCGTCCGGCGTGCCGGCGCCGAAGCTGACCCGGATGGCGTTGAGGGACTTCTCCCCGGGCGCGGCCTCGGGGGACCCGCACTCGCCCTGCGCCTGCGGGTCACTGCCGAGCAGCGTGCGCAGCAGCGGGTGGGCGCAGAACAGCCCGTCCCGTACGCCGATGCCGTACTCGGCGGACAGGGCGGCGGCGAAGTGGGAGCTGTTCCAGCCCTCGACGACGAAGGAGAGCACGCCGACGCGCGGCGCGTCGTCCCCGAAGAGGGACAGGAACCGCACCTCGGGGACGTCGGCGAGAGCGTCGCGCACGGTGCGGACCAGGTGCTGCTCACGCGCGACGAGGGTGTCGAAGCCCGCCTCGCTCAGGGCCTTGCAGGCCGAGGCGAGGGCGTAGGCGCCGATGACGTTGGGCGAGCCGGCCTCGTGGCGGGCGGCGCTGTCGTGCCACTCCACGTCCACTCCCCCGTCCTCACGCCGGCTGACCTTGCGGCTGGCGCCGCCGCCCGCGAGGTACGGCTCGGCCGCGCGCAGCCAGTCGGCCCGCCCGGCCAGGACGCCCGAACCGAAGGGCGCGTACAGCTTGTGCCCGGAGAAGGCGACCCAGTCGACGTCGAGGTCCGCGACGGACACGGGGTGGTGGGGGGCCAGCTGGGCGGCGTCCAGCACGATCCGCGCGCCGTGGGCGTGCGCGACGGTCGCGAGCTCGCGTACGGGCCACAGCTCACCGGTGACGTTGGAGGCGCCGGTGACGCAGACGAGGGCCGGGCCGTAGGGGTCCCGGTCGGCGAGGGCGCGCTCCAGGGTCTCGACGGCCTGCCTGGGGGTGCGCGGGGCGTCGAGGTAGGTGACCCGGGCGTCCTGCCAGGGCAGCAGGGAGGCGTGGTGCTCGGTCTCGAAGACGAAGACCTGGCAGTCGGCGGGGAGCGCGGCGGCGAGGAGGTTGAGGGAGTCGGTGGTGGACCGGGTGAACACGACCTGGTCGTCCTCGCGGCAGTCGAGGAACTCGGCCACGGTCCGGCGGGCGTTCTCGAACAGGTCGGTCGACAGCTGGGACAGGTACCCGGCACCGCGGTGCACGCTGCCGTAGTACGGCGCGTAGGCCGCGACGTCGTCCCAGACCCGCTGGAGCGCCGGGGCGCTGGCGGCGTAGTCGAGCGCGGCGTAGGTGACCTCACCACCGGTCACGAGCGGCACGGTGACATCCCGTCCCAGAACGGGCAGCGGGGCGCAAACGGACTGGGCGGCGGCAAGGGTGGAGACAGACATGACGGAACTCCCGTGAAGGCAGGTGAAATCCGCCCGCGAGCGCGCACGGCTCGAGCGGGGGTGAAAGGAAAGGGGATGCGGAGGCGGGGCTCTGCGGCCCTATCGCATTCGCTGGTTCACGAAAAGACTCCTCGTCACGCGCTTGCCGTAGACCTCGCTGCCTACGACCCGGTCTTCACCCGGGGCACCCCGCCACGGACGGAGGGTTGCCGGACAGTCGGCCGGGGCCTCATGACTGTCACTCATGACCTGTTCAGGAACGTACGCGAAAAGATCGGCGCCCCGCAACCCGAGTCCGGATCGCGGGACGCCGGCCCCTTCGCCCACGAGGGCCGCTACGCGTTGCTCGCGGCCACCCAGCGCTCCAGCGTGCGCTTCGCCGCCCCCGAGTCGATCGACTCGGCCGCCTTCGCCATCCCGGCGCCGATCTGCTCTGCCAGGGGCGCGGCGGTGGGCTCCAGGGCCACCAGCGCCGCCGCGGAGTTCAGCAGGACCGCCTCGCGGACCGGGCCTGTCTCGCCGTCCAGCAGCCGCCGCGCGACCTCGGCGTTGTAGGAGGCGTCCGCGCCGCGCAGCGCCTCCACGGGGACCAGTTCGAGGCCCACGTCACGCGGGTCGAAGGCCTCCTCGGTCACCTCGCCGTCCCGGACGGTCCACACCCGGGACGTGGCCGTGGTGGTCAGCTCGTCGAGGCCGTCGTCGCCCCGGAAGACCAGGGAGGAGTTGCCGCGCTCGGCGAAGACGCCCGCGACGATCGGCGCCATGCGGGGGTCCGCCACGCCGACGGCCTGGGCGCGGACCCGGGCCGGGTTGGTGAGCGGGCCGAGGGCGTTGAACACCGTGCGGATGCCCAACTGGCCGCGGGCGGCGCCCGCGTGGCGCAGCGCCGGGTGGAACTTCACCGCGAAGCAGAAGGTGATCCCGGCCTCCTCGGCCACCTCCGCGACCCGGTGCAGCGGCAGCTCCAGGTTGACGCCGAGCTTCTCCAGCACGTCGGAGGCCCCGGACGCCGAGGACGCGGCCCGGTTGCCGTGCTTGACGACCTTGGCGCCGGTGCCCGCGACGACGATCGAGGACATCGTGGAGATGTTGACCGTCTTCGCGCCGTCACCGCCGGTGCCGACGATGTCGACCGTCGCCCCGGGCACCTCGATCACGTTGGCGTGCGCGTACATCGTGCGGACCAGGCCGTTGATCTCCTCGACGGTCTCGCCCTTGGCGCGCAGGGCCACGACGAACCCGGCGATCTGCGCCTCGGTCGCCTCGCCGCGCATGATCCGGTCCATCGCCCAGGCGGTGTCGTCCGCGCTCAGGTGCCTGCCGTCCAGCAGGCCGTTCAGCAGCAGGGGCCAGGAGCGGCCCGCCGCGGTGTCGCCTCCAGCGGGGGTCACAGCGCTCATAAGCCGCTCCAGGGTCAGGCGTCCCGTACTACGGGACGAGAGTCTCAACAGGTCCACCCTATCCAGCCGCGAGCACCGCGAAGGGCCCCGTCTGATGATCGGACGGGGCCCCTCTGTGGCGTGGCGAAGCAGTGATCAGTGGTGGCCGTGGCCGCTCGTGATCTCCCGGTACTCCTCGGCGGTGGGCTTCGGGATCTGGGAGCCCTCGCCGTAGTAGGCGTCGCTGAGCTTGGCGCGCAGCTTCTCGGAGCCCTTCACCTTGCGCTCGACACCGTTCTCGTCGACCGTCGGGCCGATCTCGGCCGGCTTGTACTGCTCATGCGCCGTGAGCGTGTACATCTGCTCCTGGCTGAGCGGCTCGTGCACCTCGATGAACTCACCGTGCGGCAGGCGCTTGATGATGCCCGACTCGCGGCCGTGCAGCACCTTCTCCTTGTCCCGGCGCTGCAGGCCGAGGCAGATGCGCTTGGTGACGATGAAGGCGATGACCGGGCCGAGGAAGAACCCGATCCGGACGAACCAGGTCACCGAGTTGATCGACAGGTGGAAGTGCGTGGCGACGATGTCGTTGCCACCGCCGATCAGCATGATGATGTAGCCGGTGACCCACGCGACACCGACACCGGTGCGGGTCGGGGCGTTGCGCGGCCGGTCCAGGATGTGGTGCTCGCGCTTGTCCCCGGTGACCCACGACTCGATGAACGGGTAGAGGGCGATGATCCCGAGGAAGACACCGAAGAGCACCAGCGGGATGAACACGCCCAGGACGAGCGTGTGACCCCAGAGGTTGATCTCCCAGCCCGGCATGGCCCGGATCAGACCCTCGGCGAAGCCCATGTACCAGTCGGGCTGGGCACCGGTCGACACCTGGTCGGGCCGGTACGGGCCGAGGACCCAGATCGGGTTGATCGTCGCGATGCCGGCGAGGGCCGCGATGGCACCGAAGACGAGGAAGAAGAAGCCTCCGGCCTTGGCCATGTAGACCGGCAGCAGCGGCATGCCGACGACGTTCTTGTTGGTCCGGCCGGGACCCGCGAACTGGGTGTGCTTGTGGTAGAAGACCAGGATCAGGTGGCCGACCACGAGCCCGAGCATGATGCCCGGCAGCAGCAGGATGTGGATCGAGTAGAACCGGGCGACGAAGTCGGTGCCCGGGAACTCCCCGCCGAACAGGAACATCGAGATGTACGTGCCCACGATCGGCACGGACAGGATCGCACCCTGCGTGAAGCGGACACCCGTGCCGGAGAGCAGGTCGTCCGGGAGCGAGTAGCCGGTGAAGCCGGTGAACATGCCCAGGACGAACAGCAGGAAGCCGAACATCCAGTTGATCTCGCGCGGCTTGCGGAACGCGCCGGTGAAGAAGACGCGCATCATGTGCACGAACATGCCGGCGAGGAAGATGATCGCCGCCCAGTGGTGGATCTGCCGGATGAGCAGACCGCCGCGGACGTCGAAGCTGATGTCCAGCGTGGAGGCGAACGCCTCCGACATCAGCTGCCCCTGGAGCGGGACGTAACTGCCGTGGTACTCCACCTCGTTCATCGACGGGTGGAAGAACAGCGTCAGGTACACACCCGTGAGGATGATGATGATGAAGCTGTAGAGGCAGATCTCACCGAGCATGAAGGACCAGTGGTCCGGGAAGATCTTGCGCATGTTGGCCTTGGCCAGGGAGTAGATCCCGAGGCGGCCGTCGGCCCAGTCGGCGACCCGCTCGCCGGCGGGCGCCTTGCGGCGTGTCTGTGCAGTGCTCATCCGCGCTCCCAGAAAGCAGGGCCGACGGGCTCTTCGAAGTCGCCGAGCGCCTCGAGGTAGCCCTCGTCGTTCACGCCGATGCGGAGCTGCGGCAGGGCGTGACCGGCGGGACCGAAGATGACTCGGGCACCGTCGGAGAGGTCGAAGGTGGACTGGTGGCAGGGGCAGAGCACGTGGTGCGTCTGCTGCTCGTACAGGGAGATCGGGCAACCGACGTGGGTGCAGATCTTCGAGTACGCGACGATGCCCTGGTGCGACCACTCGAGCTCGCGCTTGTCCTTGATGTCCTCCGGCTGGATCCGGACGATCATCAGGGCGGCCTTGGCGATCTCGTTCTGGAAGTCGTGGTCGTGCTCCTCCAGGCCCTCGGGCTTGGCGAAGGTCAGCGAACCGACCGCGACATCGGACGGACGCAGCGGCTCGTTGGTGTTCATGTTGACGAGCAGCTTGCCCTTGGACCACAGCGTGTGGCGGAGCTTGGTGCCGGGCAGCGGACCGAGGTCGCGCAGCAGCACGACGCCGGAGAGCGGCACCAGCGTCAGCGCGCCGAGCATCGTGTTGCGGATCAGCTTGCGGCGGCCGAGCGCGGACTCCTTGGCGCCCTGCTTGAAGTCCGCGAAGACCTTCTCGCGGACCTCGGGCGACGCCTCGATCGCGTGCCGCTCGTCGGCGACCTCCACGTCGGACATCAGGGTGCGGGCCCAGTGGACGGCGCCGGCGCCGATGCAGAACAGCGCGATGCCGAGCGACAGGCCCAGCGCGAAGTTCAGCGCGCTGATGTGCCCCAGCGGGAAGATGAAGACCGCCTTGTCGACCGGGATCGCCACGAAGGAGGCGATGAAGGCGACGGTGGCCAGCATCGACACCGTGAACAGCAGGGCGACCGAACGCTCGGACCGCTTGGCGGCCCGCTCGTCGATGTCCTGGATCCGGTGCTCGTGAGGCGGCAGGCCCGGGTCGGCGAACGGGTTCTTGTCGTCCGCGACGCTCACCGCGCCGTGCCCGTGCTCGTCATGTCCTGCGGACTGCGCGGCAGGCAGGTTCTCTTCTGGAATGTCTTGGCTACTCATGACTTCTTGGCCTTTGCGGTCCGGGCGGCGACCCACACGGCGACGGCGATCAGACCGCCGAGACCGAAGATCCAGCCGAACAGGCCCTCGCTGACCGGCCCGAGGCCACCCAGTTCGAGGCCGCCGGGGCTCTCGGTCTTTTCGCTGTTGACCGCGTCGAGGTACGCGATGATGTCCTTCTTGTTCTTCTCCGACAGCGTGGTGTCGGGGAAGGACGGCATGTTCTGCGGGCCGGTCTGCATGGCCTCGTAGATGTGCTTCGGGGAGACGCCCTCGAGGGTCGGCGCGTACTTGCCGTGCGTCAGAGCGCCGCCCTTGCCGGTGAAGTTGTGGCACTGCGCGCAGTTGGTGCGGAACAGCTCACCGCCCTTGGCGATGTCGGCACCCTCGGGGCCGTACTGCTCCTCCGTCGGGACGGACGGACCGGCGCCCAGCGACGAGATGAACGCCGCGAGCTGGTCGATCTCGGCCTGCGAGTAGATGTTCTTCTTCTGCGGGACCTGGGGGCCCTGGGAGGTGGCGGCCGGCATCCGGCCGGTGCCCACCTGGAAGTCGACGGCCGCGGCGCCCACACCCACCAGGCTCGGCCCGTCGGAGGTGCCCTGACCGCCGGTGCCGTGGCAACTGGCGCAGCCGACCGAGTAGAGCTTCTTGCCCTCCTCGATGGTGAGGGACTGGGCGGTTTCGTCGGCCTGCGCCTTGTCCGCGGGTGCGAACACGGCGTACAGCCCCCCGGTGCATGCCAGCGCGAGGAGTAGGACGACGAGCGCCGCCAACGGGTGGCGTCGTCGTGCGGAGAGCTTTTTCACGGATTACCCCGGTGTCAGGATCTTCTGCGTCGATGCTTCTGGGATGCGCGCTTCGTCGAGCACGCGCGGATGCGGGCCCTGCTACTTGATCATGTAGATCGTGGCGAAGAGACCGATCCAGACGACATCGACGAAGTGCCAGTAATAGGACACGACGATCGCGGCCGTCGCCTGCTCGTGGGTGAACCTCCGGGCCGCGTAGGTCCGGCCCAGGACCAGCAGGAAGGCGATGAGACCGCCCGTCACGTGCAGGCCGTGGAAGCCGGTGGTCAGGTAGAACACCGAGCCGTACGGGTCGGAGGACAGGGACAGGCCCGCGTCCTTGACCAGCTCCGTGTACTCGAAGACCTGACCGCCGATGAAGATCGCGCCCATCACGAACGTGACGATGAACCACATCCGGAGCTTCTTCACGTCACCGCGCTCGGCGGCGAAGACGCCGAGCTGGCAGGTGAGCGAGGAGAGCACCAGGATGGTGGTGTTCGTCGCCGAGAACGGGAAGTTGAGATGGGCAGCCATCTCCTTCCAGTGATCGGGACCCGTCACCGATCGCAGGGTGAAGTACATCGCGAAGAGGGCCGCGAAGAACATCAGCTCGGAACTCAGCCAGATGATCGTTCCGACGCTGGTGAGGTTCGGCCGATTGACCGACGGGTGCGCGTGCCCGGTTTCTACTGTCGTTGCTGTCGCCACGACCGACATTATGTCGGTCGCTTATCCCGCCCTCACTCCGGGGGGTGCCGTTCGGAGTGTCTAAGCCGGTCGTACCGGTGTTGACGTGGTGTTCAAGGGAGTAGCATCCGGCCCAACGGGCCTGTCCTTACGACGTTGACGTCACGGAGGAACAATGCAGCCGACCGCCACGGTGCTGGTCTACAGCGACGACTCCAACACTCGCGAGCAGGTGCGGCTCGCCACGGGACGGAGGCCGGCTCCGGACGTCCCCGTGGTGGAGTTCATCGAGTGCGCGACTCCCGCAGCGGTGCTCACCGAGCTGGACCGGGGTGGGATCGACGTCTGCGTGCTGGACGGTGAGGCCGTGCCGATGGGGGGCATGGGCCTCTGCCGGCAGATCAAGGACGAGGTGTTCGACTGTCCGCCGGTGCTGCTGCTGATCGGGCGGCCTCAGGACGCGTGGCTGGCGACGTGGAGCCGCGCCGAGGCCGCGGTGACTTTGCCGGTGGAGCCGGTGGAGTTCGCCGCGGCTCTGGCTTCGCTGCTCCGGGACAAGGCGGCTTTGAACGCCTAGGGGCTCGGGGCTCCTGCTTGTTTCGCGAGTGCGGGTGATCTGTGGCTTGTCGCGCAGTTCCCCGCGCCCCTGGGGGCGACGTCCCCGGGGGCGTCTAGACGCTCTGGGGCCTCAGGCGGGCCCTGTCGGCGTCCGTGGGGCCGTCCGGGGTGCCGCCGAGGAGGGCGCTCCCGGTGCGCCACTTCGCCCAGTCGAGGTTCCAGTCGCCGTAGCCGTTGCCGAACGGCGCCATCACGTCGCCGCTGGAGTTGATGACCTTCACGATGTCGCCCTCGCGGACGGTGTCGTAGAACCAGGCCGCGTTCTCGGTGCTCATGCCGGTGCAGCCGTGGCTGACGTTGGCGTAGCCCTGGGAACCGACCGACCAGGGCGCGGCGTGGACGTACTCGCCGCTGTTGGTGACCCGGACCGAGTGGTGTACGACCAGGTCGTAGAAGTCCGAGGAGCCGATGCTGGCGCTGGTCATGCGGACGGTGCCCTCCTTGGCGAGGACGACCTTGACGCCGTTGCGGGTGTCGTAGCCGGGCTTGCCCGTGGTGACCGGTATCTGGCGGATGATCTCGTCGTTCTTGTAGACGGTCATCTGGTGGGCGGCGGCGTCCGTGACGGCTATGAGCTTGTCCGCGGTGGTGAAGGTCAGCGGCTTGGCCTTGCCGCCCCACATGCGATCGCCGATCTTGATGCCCTGCAGGTTGCTGCGGACCTGGACGGTGGCCTGGGCGGGCCAGTAGTCCTTCGGGCGGTAGTGGAGCTTCTTGTCGTCCACCCAGTGCCAGGCGCCGTCCGCGGCGGGCGTGGAGGAGACCTTGAGGGCACGCTCCACGACGGCTCGCTGGGCCCTGTCCTTGACGGGCTGGCTCAGCTCGGCGGTGACGGGCTGCCCGACGCCGTAGGTGCCCGTCTTGGGGCCGAAGGTGACGTCCAGGCGCTTCTTGGTGGTGGGCTTGCCGGTGTCGAAGGTGACGACCTTGCGGCCGGGCGCCCCGTCCTCGTCCTCGGTGCTCACGCGGACCGTGTAGCTGGCGTTGGCGGCGAGCGGGGAGGTGCTGTGCCAGCGGCTGCCGTCGGCGGCGAGTTCGCCCGCCACGTAGCGTCCTGAGGCGTCGTGGGCCGTGACGTCCGTGATGCGCCCGTCGGAGTCCTCGACGACTTCCAGGGGCTTGTCCGGGTCGGCCTTCTTGCGATCCCCGTCGGGGGCGTTGAAGGAGATCTGGTCGGCCGCGTCGTAGGGGCGGGCGGCCAGCGGGTTGCCGTCGGAGCCGCAGGCCGTGACGCCCGCGCTGAGGGCTATCAACAGCAGTGTGCAGCTGACGACGGTGCGGGGGCGGGAGATCACTGTGTGGCTCATGACCCCACGCTAGGAACCGACGTCAACAGCGGCACGCCGAGCGACTCGTACGAGTGAAACGCATTACGGCAACAGCAGGGGCCCGGACGCTCCTCTCGGAGTGTCCGGGCCCCTGCGGCGCTCAGCGCGTGCTACTGGGTGCGGTTCTCACCGCGGTAGTACTCGAAGACCCAGCCCCAGATGCCGATCAGGATGACCGGCAGCGAGAAGTACATCAGCCACCAGCCGATGGCGACCGACAGGAAGGCGAGGGCGCCACCGATGGCCAGGGAGAACGGCTGCCAGCTGTGCGGGCTGAAGAACCCGACCTCGCCGGCGTCGTCCGCGACGTCCGCCTCCTTGTTGTCCTGTGCACCCACGTCGACCCGCTTGGCCGTGAAGCCGAGGTAGAAGCCGATCATGATGCACAGGCCGAAGGTCAGGAAGAGGGCCGTGGTGCCGGCCGGCTCCTTCGACCACACGCCATAGACGATCGCCATGACGAGGACGAAGAAGCTCAGCCACATGAACATCTTGCCCTGGATCTTCACTTGCCGGCCTCCTTGCCGCCAGCGAGGGCCTTGTCGCCGTGGCCCACGTTCTCGAGCTGGTCGAGAGCTGCGATCTCCGGGTGGTGCAGGTCGAACGCCGGGGATTCACTGCGGATCCGCGGCATGGTGATGAAGTTGTGCCGCGGCGGCGGGCAGGAGGTCGCCCACTCCAGGGAGCGGCCGTAGCCCCACGGGTCGTCGACGCCGACCGGCTTGCCGTACTTG
>NZ_SZVW01000049.1 GCF_007655005.1 Streptomyces tibetensis | reverse complement strand
CATACCCACCACCGCGATCGGCTCATGCCGCGCCGACTCCAGCTCCGCCAACCGCTCCTTGGTCCGGTGGAGTTCGGCGGTGGCGCGCTTCAGATAGCTGCGGATCTTGTCGTTCTCCGCGTTCATCGCTGCCCCCAGCTTCCTGTCGTACGGGCGGCCCTCGGTCCGGTCACGGCTGCTCGTCCAGGCGCTCGTCCAAAGGTGCGCCCAACGGCTCGTCCGGCTGCTCGTCCAGCTGTTCGTCGAGGAACGCGAAGATCTCGTCGTCGGTTGCCTCGTCGAGTCGGTCCGCCACGGTCGTCGCGGCGGCTCGGTCGCTGTCCGCACCGGACGCCGGCCGGTCCAGAGCGGTCAGCAGACCGACGAGTCGTTGGCGCACATCGGCGCGTCGGCCGTCCTGCGCGTCCATGAGGGCGATCGCTCGCGCCATCTGGTCGATCCCCGTCAGCACGGGATCCTCGGCCGACGTGCCCGGAGCGGGGTTCGCGGCGGGCAGTTCCGCGTTGATCCATTCCGCCACCTTCCTCGGCGTGGGATGGTCGAAGGCGAGCGTGCTCGGCAGACGCAGACCGGCCAGGCGGCCGAGCCGGTTGCGCAGCTCCAGCGTGGCCAGGGAGTCGAAGCCGATCTCGTGGAAAGGCCGTTCGGGATCGATCTGTGCGGCCGAGGCGTGACCGAGGACACCGGCGACCTGTTCGCCGACCATGTCCAGCAGGACGCTCATGCGCTCCTTGGCGGGCAGGGCCGCGAGACCTGCCGACGGACCCGGCCCGGACTCGTCCCGTACGGACGTCGCCGTGGTCGTGCGATGCCGGCGCCGGGGGGAGGGGAGGAGGGAGCGCAGCAACGGCGGGACCGAGGCGGGGCCGTTCTCCCCTGCCGTGCGGCGCAGCGCCGTGCTGTCCAGCAGCAGCGGGACGAGCAGGGCGGGGCCGTCCCGATACGTCGTCAGCGCCTGGTCCAGCAGTTCGAGGGCCTGGCCGGCAGGCATCGGCAGGATGCCGTCCCGGCGAAGTCGGCGAAGTGCCGTGGCATCGAGGCCGCCGGCCATGCCGTCCCGTTCGTCCCACAGCCCCCAGGCCAGGGAGACCGCCGGCAGCCCCGCCGCCCGGCGAAGCCGCGCGAACGCGTCGAGCACGCCGTTGGCGGCCGCGTAGGACGCTTGCCCCGGACGGCCCAGCAACCCGGCTGCGGCGGAGAACAGCACGAAGGCGCGCAGCGGATGCCCGAGCGTTGCCTCGTGGAGGTGACGTACGGCGTCGGCCTTGGCCCGCAGCACGGTGTCGATCCGCTCCGGAGTCAGCCGGGCGAGCGCCCCGTCGTCGAGGACACCGGCGGTGTGCACGACACCGGTCAGCGGATGCTCGGACGGGACTGCGGCGACCGCCCTTCGTACGTCGGCCGGATCGGCCAGGTCGCAGGAGACGAAGGAGGTGTGGACGCCCAGCTCGGTGAGTTCCCGTTCCAGCGCGGCGGATTCCGGTGCGTTCGGGCCGCTCCTGCTGACCAGCAGCATCCGCCGTACACCGTGACGCCTCGCCAGGTGCACGGCGACGCGTCGGCCGAGCGCACCGGTGCAGCCGGTCAGCAGGACGGTGCCGTCCATGCCGTGGGCGCAGGGTGCGGCGTCCGCAGGAGCCGGCGATCCGGCGGCCTCGGCGGGTGTCAGCGCCGGCGCGAGCATGACGCCCGCCCGCAACGCCAGCTGCGGCTCGTCCGAGGCCAGCGCCGTGGCCAGGGCCGCACGGGACTCCGGGGAGTCGTCCACGTCGAGGAGGCGGAAGCGGCCCGGATACTCCGACTGCGCGGAGCGCACCAACCCCCACAGCGCGGCGCCCGCGAGATCCGGCACATCGGTCTCCATGGCCTCGACCGCGCCCCGGGTGAGGACGGCCAGAGTCGTGCCGTTGGTCAGGCGTTCGTCCTCGATCAGTGCCTGGACGAGCGACAGACCGTGGGCGAGGGTCGCACGGACGGGATCGGGCGCGGACGTGGCCTCGGCCGCCGGGGGAGGGGAGCCGGGGAAGCGCGCAACGACCAGGGCGGGCCCGGGCCTCGATGCCATGGCGTCCAGAGCGGCACGCAGGGCCGCGAGGTCGGCGTGGGCCGTGGTGTGCGCATCGGGCAGGAAGGCGCGCAGAACCTCCGCCGTCTCCTCCGCGTCGGCGCCGACCACGGCGTAGCGGCGAGTGTCCACGAGGCTGGTCGAGTCGACCGGCTGCCAGTCGATGCGGTACATCGGCGCTGCCGCAAGGGCGCTCGGGGTGCTTGACGGCACTCGACGCAGCACGAGCGCGTCCAGGGCGAGGACGGGATCGCCCGCCGGGTCGGCGGCCCGCACGGAGAAGGCGCCGCCGCCGTCCGACGGTGCCAGCCGGACCCGGACCTGCTCGGCGCCGGTCCCGTACAGGGTGAGCCCCTGCCAGGAGAACGGCAGCAGGGTGCTGTGCCCACCGCCCGCATCGGACTCCTGCCACGGGCCTCCCACCCGCCACGGGTGCAGGGCCGCGTCGAACAGCGCGGGATGCACACCGAACCGGCGCTCCTCCTCTGATCCGGCCACCGCCTCGGGCAAGCGCACGTCGGCGAAGACCTCGTCCCCACGGCGCCACGCACCGGTCAGGCCGGTGAAGGCCGGACCGTAGTCATAGCCGGCGGCGGCGAACTCCGCGTACAGCCCGTCCACGTCGACGGCTTCCGCCCCCGGCGGTGGCCAGACCCCTGCCGCCCAGTCCGCCCAGTCCACCGCCGTCGCGGCCGGTTCCGCGCCCGCCAGAACACCGGCCGCATGCGTGGTCCACTCCGCCCCGGTCTCCTCCTCCGGCCGGGCAGCCACCGTCACCGCGCGCCGCCCGCGCTCGTCCGGTGCCTCCACCAGCACCTGAAGCTGGACAGCGCCCTGCGCGGGAAGAACGAGGGGCACATGGAGAGTGAGTTCTTCCACGGTCCCCGACCCCGTCTCCTCGGCAACGTGCAGCAGCAGGTCGGCGAAGGCCGTTCCGGGGAACAGCACCGCACCGGCGACCGTGTGATCGGCCAGCCATGGGTGCGCCGCGAGCGTCACCCTGCCGGTGAGCAGAGTCGCCCCGCTGCCGACGATCGACGTGGCGCCGGTCAGGAACGGATGGTCCTGCCGGGCCAGGCCCAGGCGTGTCGCCACCTCGGCATCCGAACGCCCGCTGTACGAAGCCGAGTTCGGTATCCAGTAGCGGTCGCGCTGGAAGGGGTAGGCCGGCAGCGACACACGCTGAGCGGGGATGCGTGAGGCATGGAGGGTGGTGGTGTGTCCGGTGGTGTGGAGGGTGGCGAGGGCGGTGGTGAGGGTGTCTG
>NZ_SZVW01000048.1 GCF_007655005.1 Streptomyces tibetensis | reverse complement strand
GATCCTCGACCGTATCTGCCGCTACTGCGACAGGATCTCAAAACCAGGTCACTAGTCCGCCGCTCGCTCGCAAGGGCGAGGGCGGCGTCCCGTCCTGGCAGAGATGAACGATCTTGGTGCGGCCACTGAAAGGGCCACCCACGATCCGGATGCCGACGGTGTTGTTGACGGTCTCACCGGCGAGCCAGCGATGGACGGTCTTCATGTGCTCGGAGTCCTCGGTGGCCATGAACACAGCGGATAACGGGCGATGCTGGGTGGGCAAGAGGCGACCTCAGGCCGACAGTCACCGTGGCCGCGATCCGCCTATGGCTCCGCCCGGAGTGAAACGCCCCGCTGCGAGGTCCGTTGCACCCGGGTAGTGGCGACGCAGTTCGCTGAGTACGCGCTCGTCGACAGCCCTGACATCCCACAACGAGCTGTCCACTTCGGTCAGGACGACCATCACCCTGTCCTCGGCGGAACCACAAGCTTCGGCGTCGATCAGCTGGAGGAAGGGGGTCGTCAGCGACAACAGCGTCAAGGTGTCCATGCCGGCGTCAGCAGACCGTCTCTCTATCTCGGCACAGCGAGGATCGACGATCTCGTCAACTTCGACGCGCCACGTCAGGTCCAGGCCGAAGCTGCCGAGGCGGACCAGTAGCTCAGCCAGGGTCACGTAGCGCTTTCCGTGCCAGGCAGGAATCGTGATCCCCTTCATCCCCGCCCCTGCTTCGTCCGTATCGCGCGGCACGCGACCCCCTTCGTTCAGCAGCGAACACTAGGCCACGGCACTCCGACCAGCCCACACGACCCCTCAGACAGGTCCTAGAGCTGTGAAGGTGTCCTGGACCAGCCGCTCAGCCATCCGCGGGCTTTTGGGGCGCAACAGCGTGACGAGCCCTCGCCTGCCCGCTTTGCGGATCTGGGCCGGGGAGCCGAACCGTTCCAGCAGCTGCAGGACGGCCGGGTGTTGGATGCGCGGGCCCAGGACCCGCTCCAGGTGCGGGTGGATCTGGGTGAGCACTCCGCGCAGGCGGTTGTTGCGACCGGCCAGCCCATGTCCCCTGCCACCGCCAGTGGCAGGGCGCCGATGGAGGCGGGCCGGTCGACCACCACGAGGACGGTGCCTTGCTTGGCCTGCAGCTTGCCGAAGACCGGTGGGGAGCGCAGGAGGGTCGTCCGCGAGCCGGGCGGCGGAGTTGACTTGACCCCGGTCTCGGTTTCGGCGAGTGGGCCCAACAGCAATACATCTTGAAAACCCGGTTTGTTGCCTGCTGCTCACACATGGCGGGCTGTCAGCTCAACACGGGGCCTGCTCCTTGGGGCGGGCCAGAGCTCAGCGAGTGCTGTGCAGCAGTTCAGCGGCGGCCTGGGGTGGGACGACCCGGGGGGCTACCTACGTCAGGACTGGCCTCACGAGCGCAGCCGACGCGGCTCTCACGGTGCTGACGAGGTCTTCTGGTTCCTGTTGTGGCACTGCTCGGCGGCGCTACACGGCGGCAAGTCGTCGACCGGTTTCGAGCCTATGGTGTCCGGCCTGCCTTGTCGCGGACTTCGCCTGACCCGGTCGCACGGGTGAACACGCAGGAGGACCAGCGGCTCACAGCAATCTGCGCTGTTGTGCCCGCTGAGTGACGGCCCCGGGATTGTGCCGCGACAAACCGGCGGGATTGAGTTCTCCCGACCGTGTGATGAGGCCGGTCTCGCAAATACCCGTAGGCCTGCAAGAGTTCGTCAGCAAGCGCGGTGGTGGCCTGCACAAGGCCACGCTCGCAGTCTGTCAGGTCGTCCGGGAGGACGCTTGCGTCTGCCGTGGCGTAGGAGAGAATCCGACTGTGTGGGCCGCGGTCGGCCTGTTACGGGGGCGACCTTGGCTTGTCGACGCGGAACGGCACGATGGCCGGTCGCTCAGGATCGAAGATCCTCGCCTGCGTCGACTCGACCCCCACCTCGCAGATGCTGCCAGGCTGCTGCCCGTCGACGTGTTGTCCAAGAAAGCCGCAATGGCGCCCGCCCACCTGGAAGGGCTGCTTTTCCGCGAGGTCGGCGGTTGTCAAAGTGATGGCAGCAAGGTGTCGTCGCGGGAGAAGATGGGCGCCATGACGGATGTAGGCTCTTCCATCGATCCCACCAAGCCCAGTATCGCTCGTGTCTACGATTATCTGCTCGGCGGTAAGGACAACTACGCCGTGGACCGGCAGGTTGGCGACGTGTTCAAACGCGATCTTCCTGGTTCGGTGGCCATCGCCTTCGCCAACCGCCAAGCCCTGACCCGTGCGGTCGAGGTGATCGCGACGACTACCGGCATACGGCAGTTCATCGACCTGGGGAGCGGCCTTCCTACCGCCGACAACGTCCACCAGGTTGCGCAACGGCACGCTCCGGAGTCTCGTGTCGTCTACGTCGACATCGATCCTCAAGTACTGGTACACGGCCGCGCACTTTTGGAGGAGAACGATGGGACCCGGGTCATCCCGGTCGATATTCGCAATCCCGCAGCCGTCCACACCCACCCGGACACACTGGAACTGATCGACTTCGATCGCCCCGTCGCCGTCATGTTCAGCGCCATCCTTCACCACGTAAACGATGAGGAAGACCCAGCCGGAATCGTCCGCTACTGGCGCGACCACGTCGCCTCGGGGAGCTACTTCTTTGTCAGCCACTTCCGTTCCGGCAACAACACAGAGACAGCGGAGGCCGAGAGAGTCCTCCAGGAAACCTTCGGCCGCGGCCGCTGGCGCACCGACGAGGAGATCGAAGCCCTGCTGCACGGCCTGGAGATCCTCGAGCCCGGGATCGTCCCCGCGTCCCTGTGGCGTCCCGTCGTGGCCGACAGCCCGTGGAACAGCAGCGGCGAACGGGACCTGACCGTTTGGGAGCGCCTCATCGCCGCCGGGCTAGCCCGGAAACCGTAGCCTTCGACGACCGAAGTGCCAGGCCGCCCCACCGGTTACCCGCCGTCCGTGGTCCGTCCGCTCGGGCCGTGGCCGTCGGCCCACAAGCGCTGGGGGGCCATTTGCATGTGGTCAAGGTCGAAGGCCAGGAGGTTCGTGTGGTCGAGACCGGAGCCGAACCGCCCCCCTGTGTGCGCAACCGGGCGCGGAGGTGGGGGGGGGCTTGTGCAAGTTCGGCCGGGTGGGTTTCGGCGTTGTGTGTGAGGGCTGGTCGGGTTGTGTCGTGTGTTGGGCCGTCGCGTGCCTGGGGGGTGTCCTCTTTCAGGGCGCGTGATGGTCTGCCCCCCTGTGTGCGCAACCGGGCGCGGAGGTGGGGGGGGGCTTGTGCAAGTTCGGCCGGGTGGGTTTCGGCGTTGTGTGTGAGGGCTGGTCGGGTTGTGTCGTGTGTTGGGCCGTCGCGTGCCTGGGGGGTGTCCTCTTTCAGGGCGCGTGATGGTCTCTTTTTCGACGGGTGGTGTCCTGGCTGGGGGGTGGTTGTGGTGTGTCGGGATACTTTGGCATGTTGGGGTGTTGGGGGTGTTGGTGGGGTGGTTATTTTTGGTGTATGCGGGTTCTTGTGGCTGGTGGGGTGGGGTTTATCGGGTCGGGGTTTGTTCGGGGTTTGTTCGGGGTTTGTTTGCGGGTTCGGGTGGGGGTGGGGGTGGTGTGGGTTTTGGGGTGACGGTTCTTGACGGGCTTTCTTGTGCGGGGAGGGTTGCGGGGTTGGGTCAGGTGTCGGGTCGTCCTGGTTATTGAGGCACGGTGCGTGGTATTCCCCTGGGTTTTGGCTTGGGGGTTGCGGAGTTTGGCTGCCGGCTGTGGGTGGGGTTCACCGGTGGGCTGGGGTTCGCTGTGGGGCTGGCGGACGGGGTTGCTTGGTATTGGGACAGCTGTTCGTGGTGGGGGGCCGCTGGGCG
>NZ_SZVW01000047.1 GCF_007655005.1 Streptomyces tibetensis | reverse complement strand
CCGGTCAGCTCCGGGACGAGCCCGTCCCCGTCCTGACCGACCACCAGCCAACGACCACCGAGCCGACGCCGGGCGGCCCTCGCCGGCAGCGGCTCCCAGACGACCCGGTAGCGCAGCGCGTTCGTCTGCGCGGCGGCGCGACACCGGTCGTGCCAGGCCGCCAGGTGCGGAAGGACCGCGCTCAGCGGCTCCTCGATGCCGGCCTCCTCGGCGCCCAGCTGAACGGAGGCGGCCTTGACGTCGCCGTCGTGGACCGCTGCCCACAGGGCCTGGGAGCGGACCGGCTCCTGTGCGTCCGCCCGGTCCGCGGCCGGCGCCGCCACCGCCGCCGGGCGCAGCCAGTAGCGGGTGTGCTGGAACGGGTACGTCGGCAGGTCCACCCGCCGCGCCCCCGCCCCCTCGTACGGCGCGGCCCAGTCGACGTCGGCACGTCGGCAGGTCCACCCGCCGCGCCCCCGCCCCCTCGTACGGCGCGGCCCAGTCGACGTCGGCCCCCTGGACGAAGGCCGTGGCCGCGGCACGCAGTACGGTCGCGCACTCCGGGCGGCCGCGGCGCAGCGCGGCGGCGAACGCCGTGCCGGTATCGCCCGCCGCGCACTCCCGCGCCATGCCGGACAGCACGGCGTCGGGACCGAGTTCGACGAAGGTCGCCGCCCCGGCCGCCCGCGCGGCGCGCACGGCGGCGGCGAACCGGACCGGTTCGCGTACCTGGCGGGTCCAGTAGCCGGGGTCCATGAGCTCGGACGGGGCGGCGGGCCGTCCCGTCACCTCGGAGACGATCGCAAGCCTGGGGGTGCGGTAGGTGACGCTTTCGGCGACGGCGCGGAAGTCGGCGAGCATCGCGTCCATGTGCGGCGAGTGGAAGGCATGGCTCACCGACAGCCGCTTCGTACGGCGCCCCCGGGCGGCCAGTTCCCCGGCCGCCGACACCACAGCCTGTTCGTCCCCCGAGATCACCAGTGATTCGGGCCCGTTGAACGCGGCGACGACCGCCTTTCCGCCCGCGATCCACTCCAGCTCGGCCACCTCCTGCTCGGTGGCGCGCACCGCGACCATCGCACCGCCCTCGGGCAGCCGCTGCATCAGCCGCCCCCGCGCCGCGACCAGCCGGACCGCGTCCGCCGACGAGAACACCCCGGCGGCGTACGCCGCGGCCAGCCCGCCGATCGAATGGCCCAGCAGGACGTCCGGTGTCAGCCCCCAGCTCTCGTAGAGCCGGAACAGGGCGCTCTCCATAGCGAAGAGCGCGGGCTGCGCGTAAGCGGTCCGCTCCAGCAGGGCGGCGTCCGCCGTGCCGGGCTGCGCGAACATCACCTGCAGCAGCGGATGTTCGAGATGGGCGTCGAAACCGCCCGCCATTTCGTCGAGGGCCTGCGCGAAGACGGGGAACGACGCGTACAACTCCCGCCCGGCACCGGCTCGTTGCGCGCCCTGACCACAAAAGAGGAACGCCACGTCACGTCCCCGGCGCGCGACGCCGGTCACGACGGCGTCCGACGGCCGCCCGCTCGCCAGGGCGAGCAGCGCGTCGTGCGCGGCTGCCGGATCATCCACCACAGCGACCGCCCGGTGCTCCAGCACCGCCCTGGTCGTGGCGAGGGAGTACCCGACGCCGAGGGCGTCCCCGACCCGGTCGGCCAGCAGCCGCGCCTGGTCACGCAGCGCGTCCTCACAACGAGCCGACAGCACCCAGGGAAGGACGGGCAGGGTGCGGGTGCGTTCGGGTGCCTCGGCGGGGGCGGGTGGTTCTTCGATGACGGCGTGGGCGTTGGTGCCGCTGACGCCGAAGGCGGAGACGCCGGCGCGCCGTGGCCGGCCGGGGTCGGCGGGCCAGGGCCGGGCGTCGGTCAGGAGCTGAAGCGGGCCGGCCTCCCAGTCGACCTTGCTGCTGGGCGCATCCACATGCAGGGTGCGCGGCAGGGTGTTGTGGTGCATGGCCTGCACCATCTTGATGATTCCGGCGATGCCGGCGGCGGCCTGGGTGTGGCCGATGTTGGACTTCAGCGACCCGAGCCACAGCGGTGTCCGGCGCTCGGGATGTGCGTAGGTGGCCAGCAGGGCGCCGGCTTCGATGGGGTCGCCGAGGGGGGTGCCGGTGCCGTGGGCCTCGACGGCGTCGACGTCGCCGGCCGAGAGGCCGGCGTCGGCCAGGGCCTCGCGGATGACCTTCTGCTGGGCGGGTCCGCTGGGGGCGGTGAGGCCGTTGCTGGCGCCGTCCTGGTTGACGGCGGGGCCGCGCACCACGGCCAGCACCCGGTGGCCCAGGCGTTCGGCGTCCGACAAGCGCTCCACCAGGCGCATGCCGACGCCCTCGGCCCACGCGGTGCCGTCGGCGGTGTCGGCGAACGCCTTGCAGCGGCCGTCGGGTGCCAGCCCGCGCTGGCGGGAGAACTCCACGAACACCGTAGGGTCGGGCATGACCGCGACCCCCCCGGCCAGAGCCAGATCGCACTCCCCGCGCCGCAGCGACTGCACCGCCAGGTGCAGCGCCACCAGCGACGACGAGCACGCCGTCTCCACGGTGATGGCCGGACCCTCCAACCCGAGAACGTAGGCGATCCTGCCGGACAGCACCGCGTCGGCGTCGCCGGTCAGCAGGTAGCCTTCCGTGCCCTCGGGCGCCCGCGCCGGGTCGGAGGCGTAACCGGTGTGCGCCGCGCCGACGAACACGCCGGTCCGCCCGCCCCGCAGCGACTCCGGCACGACCCCGGCACGCTCCAGGGCCTCCCACGAGGTTTCCAGGAGCAGCCGCTGCTGGGGGTCCATCACCAGCGCCTCGTTCGGCGAGATCCCGAAGAACGCCGCGTCGAAGTCACCCGCGCCGGTAAGGAAACCGCCCTCGCGGCAGTAGGTGGTGCCGGGGCGGTGCTCGGGCGAGTACACGGCGGCCTCGTCCCAGCCCCGGTCGGTGGGGAAGCGAGTGATCGCGTCGACGCCCTCGGCGGCCAGCTGCCACAGCCCCTCCGGGTCGCTCACCCCGCCCGGATAGCGGCACGCCATCCCCACGATCGCGATCGGCTCACGGGCGGCGGCGACAAGCTCCTGGTTGCGCCGTCGCAGCCGCTCGGTCTCCTTGACCGAGGTACGCAGCGCGTCGAGCACCTCGTCGATGGACGGTGACATCTTCGGGTTCCTTGTCATTGTCCGGCTCCGGTCTTCGCGAGCCGGATGAGTTCCGCGGGGCTGAGCGCGTCGATCTCACCGGCGTCGGCCGTGGGGCGGGGCTCTTCGAGGGGTGCCGCGGCGCCAGGGCGGCCGGCCGGACCCGTCGATGCGGACGGGTCCGTCCGGGTCGCAAGCAGCATCGCGGCGAGACGGTCCACGGTGGGGTGGTCGAAGATGACGGTCGCGGGCAGGTCGAGCCCGGTCCTCTCGCGCAGCCTCGTACGCATCCTGACCGCGGCCAGCGAGTCGAAGCCGAGGTCCTTGAAGGCCACGTCGTGGCCGATGCGGTCGGTGCCGTCATGCCCCAGGACCTCGGCGGCGACGGAACGGACCAGTTCCACGAGGATCTTGTTCCGCTCACGTGGGGTCAGGGCGGCGTTCAGCCGCTCGATCAACTCGCCGGACGTGTCGACGACCGGGGCGGACGCCTGCAGATCGCGGATCTCGGGGATGTCGCAGATCAGCCGGCTGGGCCGGTAGGCGGTGTATCCCGCGGCGAAACGCTTCCAGTCGACGTCGGCCACCGTGACGCAGGTGTCCCCCAGCGACAGTGCGCGTTCCAGGGCCTCGATGGCCGACTCGGGCCGCATCGGCGACAGTCCGCGCTTGGCGTAGTAGTCCACGACCTCGGGCGACTCGCCCATCCCGCCGCCTGCCCACAGTCCCCAGGCGATGGAGGTGGTGGGGTGGCCGTGGGTGTGGG
>NZ_SZVW01000046.1 GCF_007655005.1 Streptomyces tibetensis | reverse complement strand
GGGGGAGCGGACCGGGCCGGGTCCTCCCCCGCGTCGGCGAGGAAGTGACGCCGCAGGACCACCGGCGGGGGCGATCCGCGGGACGGCTCCGCTCCGGAGGATGAGGACGTCGCACAACGTCGGCCCCTCTCACCGGAGTTCGCCATGAAGACCCGTACCAGCCTGCTCACCGCCGCCGTGCTCGTCGCGGGCATCGCCGCAGGGCCGGCCGTACTCCCGGCCGCCGCCTCCGTCCCGGCCGCGACGGCCGCGCGAGCAACCGCTGAGCAGTCCCCGGACACCGCCCTCGAAGCCGCGATCGCCGGCCTGCCCAGCGCCGACGCCACCGCCGCCCTCGTGCGGGCCGGCGGCAAGGAGGGGGTGTGGCGGGGCAGTTCGGGCGTGCACGATCTGCGGACCGGACGGCCCGCCGATCCCGCCGCCCGCTTCCGCGCCGGGTCCGTGACCAAGGTCTTCACCGCCGCCGTCGCCCTGCAACTGGCCGCAGAGGGCCGCCTGGACCTCGACCGCAGCGCCCGCTCCTACCTCCCGGAACTGATCCCGGCGTCGTACGCGGGCGTCACCGTCCGGCAGCTCCTGAACCACACCCACGGCATTCCGGCGCCGGACTTCCCCGGCACCACCGTCGAGGAGTCGTACGCGAACCGTTTCCGGGTCCACGACCCCGAGGACATGGTCCGCTCGGCGACGTCGAAGAGGCCCGAGTTCGCGCCGGGCGAGCGGCAGCACTACCTCAACATCGGGTACACGATCGCCGGCCTGCTCATCGAGCGCGTCACCCACGACTCCTACGAGCATCAGGTCGCCCGGCGCGTACTCGGGCCGCTGGGACTGCGGGACACGTACTTCCCCGGAACGAACCCGCGCATCACCGGGCCGCACAACCACGGCTACCAGACCATGCGGCTCGACGACGGCACGACCGGGCTCCGGGACGTCTCCGTATGGGGGACGACGGACGGCTGGGCGGCCGGGGACGTCATCTCGACCACCGCCGACCTGGAGCGGTTCACGCACGCCCTGTTCGGGGGGCGGGTCGTGCGCGGACCGCTGCTGGAGGAGATGTTCACGCTGCCGAAGGTGACCGACGTCGGGACCGGGAAGCCGGCCGCCTACGCCGTCGGTCTGTCCATGAAGGTGCTCGGCGGGCGGGAGGTCTGGGGCAAGACGGGCGGGCGCTGGGGGTACAACGCCGCGATCGCCTCCACCCGCGACGGCTCCCGCACCCTCGTCTACAGCGTCAACTCCACCGACGCCAAGGGCCGGGACATGAACCGGACCGCCGAGAAGCTCATGGTCGCGGCCTACGGCAGGCCGTAGGCGCGGCCGGCGAGGGGTTCACGCCGGTGGCGCCACGCGTACGAGCCCGGTCCGGTACGCGAGGCTCACACCGGTGGCGTCGCCCGTACGAGACCCGTCTGGTACGCGATGACGACCAGCTGCGCGCGGTCCCGGGCGTGCAGCTTGGTCATGGCCCGGTGGATGTGCGTGCGGACGGTCAGCGGGCTGAGGGTGAGGTCCTCGGCGATCTCCGGGTTGGACCTGCCCTCCGCGGCCAGGGCCATCACCTCGCGTTCGCGGACGGTGAGGTCGGCCAGGCGCTCCGGTGGGGCCAGATGGGTGCCGGGGGCGGGGGCCATGAGGAAGCGGGTGATGAGGGAGCGGGTGGCGACGGGCGACAGGAGGGCCTCGCCGGAGGCCACCGTGCGCAGGCCGTCCAGCAGGGTGTCGGCGGTGACGTCCTTGCCGAGGAAGCCGCTGGCTCCGGCGCGCAGGGCCTGGGCGACGTAGTCCTCGGTCTCGAACGTGGTGAGGATCAGGACACGGGTGGCGGACAGCTCCGGGTCGGCGCACAGCTCGGAGGTGGCGGTGAGGCCGTCGGTGCCGGGCATGCGGATGTCCATGAGGACGATGTCCGGGCGCAGCTTCCGGGTCAGGTCGACCGCCTCGGCACCGTCGGAGGCCTCGCCGACCACCTCCGTGTCCGCGCAGGAGTCGATGAGGATGCGGAAGGTGGCCCGCAGCAGGGCCTGGTCGTCGGCGAGCAGCACCCTGATGGTCATGCGGTGATTCCTTCGGTGAGGTGGGGGGAGGGTTGCAGGGGCAGCGCGGTGGTGACCTCGAAGCCGCCCTGGGGGCGGGGGCCCGCGCACAGTTCGCCGCCGATGGAGAGGGCGCGTTCGCGCATGCCCATGACGCCGAAGCCGCGGCCCTGGGTGACCGCCGGCTCGCTGGGGCCGTCGTTGGTGACGGTGATCAGCAGCCGGGAGCCGGTGTAGGCGAGGAGCACGTGGGCGGTCTCGGCCGTGGCGTGCTTGGTGACGTTGGTGAGGGCTTCCTGCACGATGCGGTACGCGGTCAGGTCGACGCCGGGCGACAGCGGCTGCGGTTCCCCCTCCGTGGTGACGGCGACCTCCAGGCCCGCCGACTCGCACGCCGAGACCAGCTCCGGCAGGCGGGCCAGGCCCGGGGACGGTTCCAGTCCGGGGGAGCCGGGGGCATCGTCGTTGTCGCGCAGCAGGCCGAGCGTGGCCTTCAGTTCCCGCAGCGCGGAGGACGTGGTGCCGGTCAGGTCGGTGAGGATCTTCCGGCTCTGTTCGGGACTGGTGAGGGCGAGGTGGGCGGCCGTGCCGGCCTGGGCGTTGGCCAACGCCATGTGGTGGGCCACCACGTCGTGGAGCTCCCGGGCGATGCGCACCCGCTCCTCGGTGACGCGCAGGCGGGCCTCCTCCTCCCTGGTGCGCTCGGCGCGTTCGGCCCGCTCCTGCACCGACTGGAGGTAGGCGCGCCGCAGCTGCGTCATCTTGCCGGCGGCGAGCGGCAGCATCAGCCAGAAGATCGGGCCGATCGTCCGCAGCAGCAGGGAGAGGTGGTTCATGGAGCCGGAGAACACCGCCGCGAGCGTCACCGCGAGCAGGGCGGAGAGGCCGTAGACGCGGGTGGACCTGCGGTCGGTGAGCGCGGCCAGCCAGTAGAGGGCCGCCATGACCGGTGCCAGCAGCAGGGGCGTGACCAGGTAGCCGAGCGCGACCGCGGCCACCGTGCAGGTCCCGGCCACGACGACGGCTGTGCGCGGGTGGGTGCGGTGCTTGAGCAGGACGAGGCAGGCCACGCCCATGAGGGCCGTGGCGGTCTTGTCATGGTCCGGCGGCTCGGCACCGGGCATGGTGAGTGTTCCGCCGAGGGCGGTACAGCCCATCAGTGCCAGGACCATCGCCAGATCGACGAGGAACACGTGGCGTGCCGAGAAATCCTCGAGGCGATCCTGGTAGCGCCGCTCCAGACTGATGTTCATCGGGCTCTCCGGTCGGTGGGGCTGGGACCATCGTGGTCGACGCCGGGCGGGAACGCGCCAGGGGCCGCCCGTGTCCTTCGCCACGGGCGGCCGGGGTGCGGCTGCCTCAGGTGCGGGCCGGCTCCAGGTCGCGGACGGGGTCCGCGGCCGGTTCCGGCTCCGGCCGGCTGAGGGCCTCCCCCTCCACGTCGACCCGGGGCAGCGCCCGGTCCAGCCACTTGGGCAGCCACCAGGCCTTGTCGCCGAGCAGGGCGAGGACGGCCGGCACGATCGCCATCCGCACGACGAACGCGTCGAGGAGGACGGCGGAGGCCAGTCCGAAGCCGATCATCTTGATCATGGAGTCGCTCTCGCCGATGAACCCGGCGAACACCGCGATCATGATCAGGGCGGCGGCCACGACCACCCGGGCGCTGTGCCGGAAGCCGGACGTGACCGCCTGGGCGGGCGACTCGCCGTGGACGTGGGCCTCCCGCATCCGGGAGACGAGGAACACCTCGTAGTCCATCGCGAGGCCGAAGACGATGCCCACCAGGAAGATCGGCATCAGGCTCATGATCGGGCCGGTCTGCTCCACGCCGAGGAGCTCGGCGCCGTGGCCCTGCTGGAAGACCACCACGACCGCGCCGAGGGAGGCCAGCACCGACAGCAGGAAGCCGAGG
>NZ_SZVW01000045.1 GCF_007655005.1 Streptomyces tibetensis | reverse complement strand
AACCCCGGGTCTGCAGTCGATACGGGCAGGCTAGAGTTCGGTAGGGGAGATCGGAATTCCTGGTGTAGCGGTGAAATGCGCAGATATCAGGAGGAACACCGGTGGCGAAGGCGGATCTCTGGGCCGATACTGACGCTGAGGAGCGAAAGCGTGGGGAGCGAACAGGATTAGATACCCTGGTAGTCCACGCCGTAAACGGTGGGCACTAGGTGTGGGCAACATTCCACGTTGTCCGTGCCGCAGCTAACGCATTAAGTGCCCCGCCTGGGGAGTACGGCCGCAAGGCTAAAACTCAAAGGAATTGACGGGGGCCCGCACAAGCGGCGGAGCATGTGGCTTAATTCGACGCAACGCGAAGAACCTTACCAAGGCTTGACATACACCGGAAAGCATTAGAGATAGTGCCCCCCTTGTGGTCGGTGTACAGGTGGTGCATGGCTGTCGTCAGCTCGTGTCGTGAGATGTTGGGTTAAGTCCCGCTACGAACGCAACCCTTGTCCCGTGTTGCCAGCAGGCCCTTGTGGTGCTAGGGACTCACGGGAGACCGCCGGGGTCAACTCGGCGGAAGGTGGGGACGACGTCAAGTCATCATGCCCCGTATGTCTTGGGCTGCACACGTGCTACAATGGCCGGGACAATGAGCTGCGATACCGCGAGGTGGAGCGAATCGCAAAAAGCCGGTCTCAGTTCGGATTGGGGTCTGCAACTCGACCCCATGAAGTCGGAGTCGCTAGTAATCGCAGATCAGCATCATCATGCCCCTTATGTCTTGGGCTGCACACGTGCTACAATGGCCGGTACAATGAGCTGCGATACCGCGAGGTGGAGCGAATCTCAAAAAGCCGGTCTCAGTTCGGATTGGGGTCTGCAACTCGACCCCATGAAGTCGGAGTCGCTAGTAATCGCAGATCAGCATTGCTGCGGTGAATACGTTCCCGGGCCTTGTACACACCGCCCGTCACGTCACGAAAGTCGGTAACACCCGAAGCCGGTGGCCCAACCCCTTGTGGGAGGGAGCTGTCGAAGGTGGGACTGGCGATTGGGACGAAGTCGTAACAAGGTAGCCGTACCGGAAGGTGCGGCTGGATCACCTCCTTTCTAAGGAGCACTTCTTAACCGGGCTTGCCTGGTAAGGTAGCCGTACCGGAAGGTGCGGCTGGATCACCTCCTTTCTAAGGAGCACTTCTTACCGAGTCCTTCGGGACGAGGTCAGAGGCCAGTACATCAGCGAATGTCTGATGCTGGTTGCTCATGGGTGGAACGTTGACTATTCGGCCAGGACCTCGGGTCGGAGGCTGCTAGTACTGCTCGTAAGAGTGTGGAACGCATGATCTCCGGACGGGACTTGGCGTGTGTCGGGCACGCTGTTGGGTGTCTGAGGGAATGAACTTCCTCAGTCGCCGGCCCCGGTGAAGCATCACGGAAGTGGTGTGTGACGGGTGGCTGGTCGTTGTTTGAGAACTGCACAGTGGACGCGAGCATCTGTGGCCAAGTTTTTAAGGGCGCACGGTGGATGCCTTGGCACCAGGAACCGATGAAGGACGTGGGAGGCCACGATAGGTTCAGAGGCCAGTACATCAGCGAATGTCTGATGCTGGTTGCTCATGGGTGGAACGTTGACTATTCGGCATACTTGATCGTCTTCTCCTTCTAGTACTGCTCTTCGGAGTGTGGAACGTTGAGGGGAGCGGGGAGTGTGTCGGGCACGCTGTTGGGTGTCTGAGGGAATGAACTTCCTCAGTCGCCGGCCCCAGTGAACTCGCCTGTTGAAGGTGGGGTGATGGGTGGCTGGTCGTTGTTTGAGAACTGCACAGTGGACGCGAGCATCTGTGGCCAAGTTTTTAAGGGCGCACGGTGGATGCCTTGGCACCAGGAACCGATGAAGGACGTGGGAGGCCACGATAGTCCCCGGGGAGTCGTCAACCAGGCTTTGATCCGGGGGTTTCCGAATGGGGAAACCCGGCAGTCGTCATGGGCTGTCACCCATACCTGAACACATAGGGTATGTGGAGGGAACGCGGGGAAGTGAAACATCTCAGTACCCGCAGGAAGAGAAAACAACCGTGATTCCGGGAGTAGTGGCGAGCGAAACCGGATGAGGCCAAACCGTATACGTGTGAGACCCGGCAGGGGCTGCGTCTGCGGGGTTGTGGGATCTCTCTTTTACGGTCTGCCGGCCGGGAGACGAGTCAGAAACCGGTGATGTAGGCGAAGGACATGCGAAAGGTCCGGCGTAGAGAGTAAGACCCCCGTAGTCGAAACATCAGCGGCTCGTTTGAGAGACACCCAAGTAGCACGGGGCCCGAGAAATCCCGTGTGAATCTGGCGGGACCACCCGCTAAGCCTAAATATTCCCTGGTGACCGATAGCGGATAGTACCGTGAGGGAATGGTGAAAAGTACCGCGGGAGCGGAGTGAAATAGTACCTGAAACCGTGTGCCTACAAGCCGTGGGAGCGTCGGGCAAGCACTTGTGCTTGCGGGAGCGGAGTGAAATAGTACCTGAAACCGTGTGCCTACAAGCCGTGGGAGCGTCGGATACGTGCTTGCACGTATCTCGTGACTGCGTGCCTTTTGAAGAATGAGCCTGCGAGTTTGCGGTGTGTTGCGAGGTTAACCCGTGTGGGGAAGCCGTAGCGAAAGCGAGTCCGAATAGGGCGTTTCAGTAGCACGCTCAAGACCCGAAGCGGAGTGATCTAGCCATGGGCAGGTTGAAGCGGAGGTAAGACTTCGTGGAGGACCGAACCCACCAGGGTTGAAAACCCGGGGGATGACCTGTGGTTAGGGGTGAACGGCCAATCACACTCCGTGATAGCTGGTTCTCCCCGAAATGCATTTAGGTGCAGCGTCGTGTGTTTCTTGCCGGAGGTAGAGTACTGGATAGGCGATGGGCCCTACCGGGTTACTGACCTTAGCCAACCTCCGAATGCCGGTAAGTGAGAGCGCGGCAGTGAGACTGTGGGGGATAAGCTCCATGGTCGAGAGGGAAACAGCCCAGAGCATCGACTA
Organism: Streptomyces tibetensis; assembly: GCF_007655005.1. Lineage (GTDB taxonomy): Bacteria > Actinomycetota > Actinomycetes > Streptomycetales > Streptomycetaceae > Streptomyces > Streptomyces tibetensis. The sequence continues at coordinate 1,180 of NZ_SZVW01000045.1, read as the reverse complement.
AGGCCCCTAAGCGTACGCTAAGTGGGAAAGGATGTGGAGTCGCACAGACAACCAGGAGGTTGGCTTAGAAGCAGCCACCCTTGAAAGAGTGCGTAATAGCTCACTGGTCTAGTGATTCCGCGCCGACAATGTAGCGGGGCTCAAGCGTACCGCCGAAGTCGTGTCATTCACACAATAGGGCCAACGCCTGTGTGGATGGGTAGGGGAGCGTCGTGTGCCGGGTGAAGCAGCCGCGGTAGCGAGTTGGGGACGGTTCACGAGTGAGAATGCAGGCATGAGTAGCGATGCAAACGTGAGAAACGTTTGCGCCGATTGACTAAGGGTTCCTGGGTCAAGCTGGTCTGTCCAGGGTAAGTCGGGACCTAAGGCGAGGCCGACAGGCGTAGTCGATGGATAACCGGTTGATATTCCGGTACCCGCTGTGAAGCGTCAAACATCGAGCATCGTGATGCTAAGGCCGTGAAGCCGTTCCGGACCCTTCGGGGAAAGGAAAGTGGTGGAGCCGCCGAACCAAGCGGTTAGTAGGTGAGTGATGGGGTGACGCAGGAAGGTAGTCCATCCCGGGCGGTGGTTGTCCCGGGGTAAGGGTGTAGGACGTCAGGTAGGTAAATCCGCCTGGCAATAGTCTGAGACCTGATGCCGAGCCGATTGTGGTGAAGTGGATGATCCTATGCTGTCGAGAAAAGCCTCTAGCGAGTTTCATGGCGGCCCGTACCCTAAACCGACTCAGGTGGTCAGGTAGAGAATACCGAGGCGTTCGGGTGAACTATGGTTAAGGAACTCGGCAAAATGCCCCCGTAACTTCGGGAGAAGGGGGGCCACGCTTGGTGATCCGGTTTACACGGTGAGCTGGGGGTGGCCGCAGAGACCAGTGAGAAGCGACTGTTTACTAAAAACACAGGTCCGTGCGCAGCCGTAAGGCGATGTATACGGACTGACGCCTGCCCGGCGCTGGAACGTGAAGGGGACCGGTTAGCTCTGATTCGTCAGGGCGAAGCTGAGAACTTAAGCGCCAGTAAACGGCGGTGGTAACTATAACCATCCTAAGGTAGCGAAATTCCTTGTCGGGTAAGTTCCGACCTGCACGAATGGCGTAACGACTTCTCGACTGTCTCAACCATAGGCCCGGTGAAATTGCACTACGAGTAAAGATGCTCGTTTCGCGCAGCAGGACGGAAAG
>NZ_SZVW01000044.1 GCF_007655005.1 Streptomyces tibetensis | reverse complement strand
GCCGAGGGTGTAACCGAAGCCCGGCTCCAGCGGCTCGATCACGAACCGGGAGCGGAATTCGTCGACGACCTCTTCGGTCAACGAGGGACGCTGAGCGATCAGCATGTGTGGATCAGATCCTTCAGTCGTGGGCGCCCGCTATTTGACACCCGACGTGAACCGTCCCCGGCGAAATGGGACGGGTACTGCAAGGGTACGGGCGATACGGCCCTTTTACGGAGCCGTACCGCCCGGAAACCGTGAACCCGAAGGCGTCGCGTCAGACGCGGCGGCGCTTCGGCGGACGGCAGCCGTTGTGCGGGGTCGGGGTGACGTCCTGGATGGAGCCGACCTCGAGGCCCGTGGCCTGCAGGGAGCGGATCGCGGTCTCACGACCGGAACCCGGGCCCTTCACGAACACGTCGACCTTGCGCATGCCGTGCTCCTGGGCGCGGCGGGCAGCCGACTCGGCGGCCATCTGCGCGGCGAACGGCGTGGACTTCCGGGAGCCCTTGAAGCCGACGTGGCCGGCGGAGGCCCAGGAGATCACGTTGCCGGACGGGTCCGTGATCGAGACGATCGTGTTGTTGAACGTGCTCTTGATGTGCGCGTGGCCGTGAGCGACGTTCTTCTTTTCCTTGCGGCGCACCTTCTTGGCAGCGCCCTGACGACCCTTGGGGGGCATCTATAACTCCTACGGGAGGTGGTCGGTCCTACAGCGAAGACCGTGGACAGGCGTCCGCTGTGGACTACTTCTTGCCCGGCTTCTTCTTGCCGGCGATGGCGCGACGCGGACCCTTGCGGGTACGAGCGTTGGTGCTGGTGCGCTGACCGCGGACGGGCAGACCACGACGGTGACGAAGACCCTGGTAGGTACCGATCTCGACCTTGCGGCGGATGTCGGCCTGGACCTCGCGACGGAGGTCACCCTCGGTCTTGATGTTGTTGTCGACGTACTCGCGGATCGCGACCAGCTGCTCCTCGGAGAGGTCCCGAACACGGGTGTTCGGGTCCACGCCGGTGGCGGCCAGCGTCTGCTGGGACAGAGTCCGGCCGATGCCGAACACGTAGGTGAGGGCGATCTCCACGCGCTTTTCGCGCGGGATGTCAACACCGGAAACGCGTGCCATTCAATGGCTCCAGTTACTTGTCGGAGGTCTTCCGCAGAACCGACGCCCAGCCGCCGTACCAGGTACGAACTGGGTCCCCAGCCTCCGAACCGGGGGTGTCAGGCGAACGATCGATCGTTCCCCTGGGTCCTGCGTATGAACATATTCAGCTCGCGTCGCGCGAATCTCTGCGAGAGATGCAGAGGGATCGGTCGTGCGTCAGCCCTGGCGCTGCTTGTGGCGCGGGTTGTCGCAGATGACCATGACCCGGCCGTGACGGCGGATCACCCTGCACTTGTCGCAGATCTTCTTGACGCTCGGCTTGACCTTCATGGGGTGAGGTTCTCCGGGTCAGTGCCGGCAGCCCCGACGCACACGGCGGCGAGGCACAGGCAAGATCTACTTGTAGCGGTAGACGATCCGGCCACGGGTCAGGTCGTACGGAGACAGCTCCACCACGACCCGGTCGTCAGGGAGGATGCGGATGTAGTGCATGCGCATCTTGCCGCTGATGTGTGCCAGGACCTGGTGGCCGTTCTGGAGCTCGACCTTGAACATGGCGTTCGGAAGAGACTCGACGACAGTGCCCTCGATCTCGATGGCACCTTGCTTCTTGGCCACGCTTCGCCCTTCGAATCGACTACCTTGATCGACTCTGTGCGGAACGCATGCAGGCATGCGGGTACACAAGAGCCGACGAGTCAGTCTACGACAGGGCCCTCAGAAACACGAATCGAGAGAGTCTGCCCCAGCACGAAGAGCTTTAAGCGCGCGCCGAAGGGGCGCGGGGAACTGCGCGACACGCCACGACGCGCCCTCAGCCGCCACCCCGCGTGACCGCACACCCCGGAGGGCGTCGGTGCTCAGCCCAGCGGATCGGGCGCGGCCACGATCCCCATCTCGGCGAGCTTCGCCTTCCCCCCGTCGGGAGAGGTCAGCACCAGCGGGCCTTCCTCCGTCAGGGCGACAGAGTGCTCCCAGTGCGACGACCACGTACCGTCCGTCGTGATGACGGTCCAGTCGTCCTCGAGGACCTCCGTCTTCGGCGTCCCCAGGGACACCATCGGCTCGATGGCCAGGCAGAAGCCGGGCACCAGCTTCGGGCCCTTGCCACGCCGCCGCTCGACGTAGTTCAGCAGGTGCGGGTCCATGTGCATCTCGGTGCCGATGCCGTGGCCGCCGTAGTCCTCGATGATCCCGTACTTGCCGCCGCCGGGCTTGGGCTGGCGGCGGATGTACGTCTCGATGGCCCGGGAGACGTCGACCAGGCGGTTGCCCTGCTTCATCGCGGCGATGCCGGCCCACATCGACTCCTCGGTCACCCGGGAGAGCTCGACGAGCTCCGGAGCGTGACCGGAGCCCACGAAGGCCGTGAAGGCCGCGTCGCCGTGCCAGCCGTCGATGATGGCGCCGCAGTCGATGGAGATGACGTCCCCGTCCTTGAGGACGACGTCGTCGGACGGGATGCCGTGGACGACGACCTCGTTCACGGAGGTGCAGATCGTCGCCGGGAAGCCGCCGTAGCCGAGGAAGTTCGGCTTGGCGTTGTGCTCGGCGAGCACCTTGCGGGCGACCTGGTCCAGGTCCTTCGTCGTGGCCCCGGGTACGGCGGCCTCGCGGGTCGCCGCGTGAATGGCGGCGACGACCAGCCCCGCCTCACGCATCTTGGCGATCTGCTCGGGGCTCTTGATCTGCACCATGGGGGCTACGGCCTTTCTGGACCTTCGGCGACGACGAACGCCTTCAACGATACGGGGCCGCGCGACCGGCCCCACCCACACAGCAGCCGCGGCACCCCGAGGGGAAACCGCGGCCGTAGCTGCGTACGGACGGCTACTTGCCGTCCTCGCCACGCTTCAGCGCCTCCATGGCGCGGGTCGTGACGTCCTCCACCTTGCCGAGCGCGGAGATCGTGACCACCAGGCCCTGGGCCTTGTAGTAGTCGATGATCGGCTCGGTCTGGGTGTGGTAGACCTCCAGGCGCGTGCGCACCGTCTCCTCGGAGTCGTCATTGCGCTGGTACAGCTCGCCGCCGCAGACGTCGCAGACGCCGTCCTTGGCCGGCTGCTTGTACGTCACGTGGAAGACGTGCGAGGAGTCGCTGCGGCAGATGCGCCGACCGGCGATCCGCTTGACGACCTCGTCCTCGGGGACCTCCAGGTCCAGCACCGCGTCCAGCTGCATGCTCTCGGTCTCGAGGAGCTCGTCCAGCGCCTCGGCCTGCGAGACGTTGCGCGGGAAGCCGTCCAGCAGGAAGCCGTTCTCGGCGTCCGGCTGCTCCATACGGTCCTTCGCCATGGCGATGGTGACCTCGTCGGGCACGAGATTGCCCGCGTCCATGTAGGACTTCGCCAGTTTGCCGAGTTCCGTCTGCCGGCTGATGTTGGCCCGGAACAGGTCGCCCGTGGAGATGTGCGGGATCGACAGGTTTCGTGCCAGGAACGCGGCCTGCGTTCCCTTACCGGCGCCCGGCGGCCCGACGAGGACGATACGCATCAGCGGAGGAACCCTTCGTAATTGCGCTGCTGGAGCTGGCTCTCGATCTGCTTCACGGTCTCGAGACCGACACCCACGATGATCAGGATGCTGGTCCCGCCGAACGGGAAGTTCTGGTTTGCCCCGAAACCAACCAACGCCATCGTCGGTACAAGAGCGATCAGACCCAGATACAGCGAACCCGGCCAGGTGATCCGGTTGAGTACGTAGCTCAGGTACTCAGCGGTCGGTCGGCCAGCCCGGATGCCCGGGATGAAGCCACCATACTTCTTCATGTTGTCGGCGACTTCCTCGGGGTTGAAGGAGATCGCCACATAGAAGAACGCGAAGAAAACGATCAGCAGGAAGTACGAAATGATGTAGTACGGGTGGTCGCCCTTGACGAAGTGCTGCTCGATCCAGGTCTTCCACTCCGACTTGCCTCCGGCGAACTGGGCGATCAGTGCCGGGATGTAGAGCAGCGACGAGGCGAAGATGACGGGGATCACACCCGCCTGGTTCACCTTGAGCGGGATGTAGGTGGACGTACCGCCGTAGGAACGGCGGCCGATCATGCGCTTGGCGTACTGCACCGGGATGCGGCGCTGGGCCTGCTCGACGAAGACCACGAGGCCGACCATGACGAGGCCGACCAGGATGACCGTGCCGAACTCGATCCAGCCGCCGGCCAGGGAGCCCTGCTTCTTGATGGCCCACAGCGCGGACGGGAAGGTGGCGGCGATCGAGATGAACATCAGGATCGACATGCCGTTGCCGATGCCGCGGTCGGTGATGAGCTCGCCGAGGTGGCGGCGATCGAGATGAACATCAGGATCGACATGCCGTTGCCGATGCCGCGGTCGGTGATGAGCTCGCCGAGCCACATCACGGCCGCCGTACCGGCGGTCATGGTGATGACCATGGTGATGGTGACGAAGATCGACTGGTCGGGGACGATCTGGCTGGCCACCGGGCAACCCTGGAACAGGGCGCCGCTGCGGGCGGTGGCGACGAGGCCGGTGCCCTGAAGGATGGCGAGGGCGATCGTCAGGTAGCGGGTGTACTGCGTGATCTTCGCCGTGCCGGCCTGGCCCTCCTTCTTCAGGGCTTCCAGGCGCGGGATCACCACGGTCAGCAGCTGCAGAATGATGCTCGCCGTGATGTACGGCATGATGCCCAGCGCGAAGATCGTGATCTGGAGCAGCGCGCCGCCGCTGAACATGTTGACCAGGCCGAAGAGACCCTGGTTGGCCTGGGCGTTGTCGATACAGGTCTGGACGTTCCGGTAGTCGACGCCTGGGATCGGGACGTGCGTACCGACCCGGTAGACCACGATGATGGCGAGCGTGAAGAGCAGCTTCTTGCGCAGGTCGGGCGTCCTGAACGCCCGGGCGAACGCGGTGAGCACGGTGCCTCCTGCGACCCCCGCGCGACTGCGTCAAGGGTGACGTCTTGAGAGTCCAATAGAACAACGACATGGGTAACGGTCAACTGCCGCTCAGAGTGCCCGTAGTGCGGCACCCTGTGAAAAGTGGGCAGTGCAGGCCACCTTACCGGCGAGACTGCCGCCCTAGGAACGACCGACCGGGGATACCCCATATGTGGGGTATCCCCGGTCGGGATCGCTCAGGTCATCGAGACGCCTGTGGTGTTCAGACGAGCTCGGTGACAGAACCGCCGGCGGCGGTGATCTTCTCCTTGGCGGAGCCGGAGACGGCGTCGACCGTCACCTGCAGCGCCACGGAGATCTCGCCCTGGCCGAGGACCTTGACGAGGCTGTTCTTGCGAACGGCCCCCTTGGCCACCAGACCCTCGACGGTGACCTCGCCACCCTCGGGGTAGAGCGCGGCCAGCTTGTCGAGGTTCACGACCTGGAACTCGGTCTTGAACGGGTTCTTGAAGCCCTTCAGCTTCGGAAGACGCATGTGGAGGGGCATCTGGCCACCCTCGAAGCGCTCCGGAACCTGGTAACGGGCCTTCGTGCCCTTGGTACCACGACCGGCCGTCTTACCCTTCGACGCCTCACCACGACCGACACGGGTCTTGGCGGTCTTGGCGCCCGGGGCGGGACGGAGGTTGTGGATCTTGAGCGGGTTCTGCTCCGCCATGATCAGTCGACCTCCTCGACCGTCACGAGGTGGCGGACGGTGTGCACCATGCCGCGGAACTCGGGACGATCCTCCTTGACGACCTGCGTGTTGATGCCCTTGAGACCAAGGGAGCGCAGGGTGTCACGGTGGTTCTGCTTGCTGCCGATGTACGACTTCGTCTGCGTGATCTTGAGCTGAGCCATTACGCAGCACCAGCCCCGGCACGCGCACGCAGCAGAGCCGCGGGAGCGACGTCCTCGAGCGGCAGACCACGGCGAGCCGCGATCTCCTCGGGACGCTGCAGGCCCTTGAGGGCCTCCACGGTCGCGTGCACGATGTTGATCGCGTTCGACGAGCCGAGCGACTTCGACAGGATGTCGTGAACGCCGGCGCACTCGAGCACGGCACGCACCGGGCCACCGGCGATAACGCCGGTACCGGGGGACGCCGGCTTGAGCAGGACGACGCCCGCCGCCTTCTCACCCGTGATCGGGTGCGGGATGGTGCCCTGGATACGGGGGACCTTGAAGAAGTGCTTCTTGGCCTCCTCAACACCCTTGGCGATGGCGGCCGGCACCTCCTTGGCCTTGCCGTAACCGACACCCACGGTGCCGTCACCGTCGCCCACCACGACCAGCGCGGTAAAGCTGAAGCGACGACCACCCTTCACAACCTTGGCGACGCGGTTGATCGCGACAACGCGCTCAACGTACGCGGTCTTCTCGGCGGCAGCAGCGCCGCCGTCACGGCCCTTCCGGTCCCGCCGCTCGCCGCCACCGGCACCGCCACCGCGGCGCTGGGGTCCAGCCATTGGAATTACCTCTCTCTGTTTCCGCTAGCTACGGAACCGACTCAGAACTTGAGTCCGGCCTCGCGGGCGGCGTCCGCCAGGGCGGCGATGCGCCCCGCGTACTGGTTACCACCACGGTCGAACACGACGGCCTCGACACCGGCGGCCTTGGCGCGCTCGGCGACCAGGGCGCCGACCTGCTTGGCCTGCGCGGACTTGTCGCCCTCGCCACCGCGGATCGAGGTGTCCAGGGTGGACGCCGACGCCAGGGTGTGACCCTTGATGTCGTCGATCACCTGGGCCACGATGTGGCGGTTCGAGCGGGTAACGACCAGACGCGGACGCTCCGCCGTACCGTTGATGTGCTTACGGATACGAATGTGGCGGCGCTTGATCGCGGCGCGCTTGTAGGCGTCGCCCTTGAGGATCTTCTGCCCGTATGCCATGGCTTACTTACCCGCCTTTCCGACCTTGCGGCGGATGACTTCGCCCTCGTACTTGACACCCTTGGCCTTGTACGGGTCGGGCTTGCGCAGCTTGCGGATGTTGGCCGCAACCTCGCCGACCTTCTGCTTGTCGATGCCCTCGACCGAGAAACGGGTCGGGGACTCCACCTTGAAGGTGATGCCCTCGGGGGCCTCGACCAGGATCGGGTGGCTGTAGCCCAGGGAGAACTCCAGG
>NZ_SZVW01000043.1 GCF_007655005.1 Streptomyces tibetensis | reverse complement strand
CAACTCCCGCCCCATCCCCACCCGCTGAGCACCCTGACCCGAAAACACCACGGCCAGCGCGCCACCCGAGGGGGTGACCGGGGTCAGGTGAGGGAGGGCGTCGAGAAGCGGGGCGGATCCGCTGCCGACGACGGCCGCGCGGTGCGGGAGGGCGGCGCGGGTGGTGGCCAGGGAGTAGGCGATGTCCAGGGGGCGGGGGGCGCCGGGGGCCGAGGCGAAGGCGTGGAGCCGTTCAGCCTGGGCGGTGAGCGCCTCAGGGGTGCGGGCGGACAGGAGCCACGGCAGCACGGGCAGGGTGCGTCCGCCGGTGGTCTCGGCGGGCGCGGCGGCCGGAGCCTCCTCCAGGATCACGTGGGCGTTGGTGCCTCCGAACCCGAAGGAGGAGACGCCCGCGCGGCGCGGCGCGTCCTCCCGCGCCGGCCAGGCACGCTCCTCGGTGAGCAGCTCCACCGAGCCGGTGTCCCACTCCACGAACGGCGACGGCTCGTCCACGTGCAACGTCCGCGGCAGCACACCGTGCCGCATCGCCTGCACCATTTTGATGACACCGCCGACACCGGCCGCGGCCTGGGCATGCCCGATGTTGGACTTCAACGAGCCGAGCAACAGCGGCCGTTCGCGGTCCTGCCCGTACGTCGCCAGCAGCGCCTGCGCCTCGATCGGATCGCCCAGCCGGGTGCCCGTGCCGTGCGCCTCCACCGCGTCCACCTCGGCAGGCGTCAGACGGGCGTTCGCAAGGGCCTGGCGGATGACACGCTCCTGCGACGGGCCGTTCGGCGCCGTCAGACCGTTCGACGCACCGTCCTGGTTCACCGCACTGCCCCGCACCACCGCCAGCACCCGGTGCCCGTTGCGCACCGCGTCCGACAGGCGCTCCACGACGAGGACCCCGGCCCCCTCCGCCCACGCGACACCGTCGGCCCCGGCCGCGAACGACTTGCACCGGCCGTCGGGCGACAGACCGCGCAGGCGGGAGAACTCCAGGAAGGCCACCGGTGTCGACATCACCGTGACGCCGCCCGCGAGGGCGAGCGAGCACTCGCCGTTGCGCAGCGCGTTCACCGCGAGGTGCAGGGCGACCAGCGAGGACGAGCAGGCCGTGTCGACGGACACCGCCGGGCCCTCGAAGCCGTAGGTGTACGAGAGCCGGCCGACGGCGATGCTGCCTGCGCTGCCGCTGAACAGGTAGCCCTCGAAGTCCTCCGGCGGCAGGTGGGGGCGTGAGCCGTAGTCGTTGTACATCTGGCCGGTGAACACGCCGGTGTCCGAACCGCGCAGGGCGGTGGCGTCGATACCGGCGTGCTCGAAGGCCTCCCAGGCCGTCTCCAGCAGCAGCCGCTGCTGCGGGTCGATCGCCATGGCCTCGCGCGGCGACATCCCGAAGAAGGCCGGGTCGAACCGGTCGGCGTCGTAGAGGAATCCGCCTTCGCGGGCGTACGAGGTGCCCGTGTGGTCGGGGTCCGGGTCGTAGAGGCCGTCCACGTCCCAGCCGCGGTTGCCGGGAAAGCCGCCGACCGCGTCGGTGCCGTCGGTCACGAGGCGCCACAGGTCGTCGGGCGAGGACACGCCGCCGGGATAGCGGCAGGCCATGCCCACGATCGCGATCGGCTCGCGCCGCCTGTCCTCGATGTCCCGCAGCTGCCGGCGTGCCTCACGGGCATCGGCGACGGCCTTCTTGAGGTAGTCGCGGAGCTTGTCCTCGCCCGCCATGGTGTGTCAACTCCCGTGTGTCGTGTGGTGATGGGTGCCGCAGTGGGCGGTGTGGCGCTGGTCGGTCCGCCGCGCGGTCCGGTTCGGTTCGGTTCGTCGCTCAGTTCAGCTCGTCGACGAGGGCGAACAGTTCGTCGTCGGTGGCCGAGTCCAGGTCGTCGTCCCGCTCCTGGGCGGTGGCGTCGGCCGGGGCTCCTGCCGCGCTGTCGGCGGCGGCGAGGAGTTCCCGCAGGCGGGCGGTGATCCGGCCGTGGGCGGAGGCCTCCGTGGCGGCCGCCTCGATGGCGGCCTCGAGCCGGGCCAGTTCCGCGAGCACCGGCTCGTCAGGTGCGGTCTCCTCGACGGTGAGGCGGTCGCTCAGGTACGAGGCGAGCGCCCGCGGCGTGGGCTGGTCGAAGACCAGGGTGGTCGGCAGCCGCAGCCCCGTCTCGGTGGCGAGCTGGTTGCGCAGCTCGACGGCCGTCAGGGAGTCGAAGCCCAGTTCCTGGACCGGCCGGTCGGCGTCGACCGCCGTGTGGTCGGCGTGTCCGAGGACGGCGGCCACCCGGCCGCGCACGAGGTCCACCAGGGCGCGTTCCCTGTCGGGTGCGGCCAGGGCGGCGAGCCGCTGGGCGAGGCCCTGGCCCTCGGGACGGCCGGCGGGGGCGTCGGCCCTGGCCACGGGGCGGCGGGCGCTGTTCCCTCGGACGAGTCCGGCGAGGAGCGGCGGTACCTGGTCGCCCAGGGCGCGGATGGCACGGGTGTCGAGACGGGTGACGGCGAGGACGCTCTCCCCGGTGGCCGGTGCGGCGTCGAAGAGGGTCATCGCGTCGTCGGTGGCCAGCGGCAGCAGGCCGGAGCGCGCCAGGCGGCGCAGGTCCGCCTCGGCGAGGTGGCCGGTGATGGTGCTGGTCTCCTCCCACAGGCCCCAGGCGAGGGAGGTCGCGGGCAGTCCGGCCGCCCGGCGGTGCGCCGCCAACGCGTCCAGGAACGCGTTGCCCGCCGCATAGTTCGCCTGCCCCGCCGTACCCAGCAGACCCGACACCGACGAATAGAGGACGAACGCCTGAAGGTCCATGTCACGCGTCAGCTCGTGCAGATGCCACGCCGCATCCACCTTCGGACGCAACACCGAGTGCAGCCGCTCAGGCGTCAGACCCTCCACCGTCACGTCGTCCAGCACACCCGCCGTGTGCACCACACCCGACAACCCGCCCACGTCAGACAGCAACCCGGCCAGGGCGGACCGGTCGGTCACATCACATGCGGCAAGCCTCACCGCCGCGCCCAGAGCCTCCAGCTCCGACCGCAACTCCGCCGCACCAGGAGCCCCCTCACCACGCCGGCTCACCAGCACCAGCGAGCGAACCCCATGCACCTCCACCAGATGCCGGGCCACCACAGCACCCAGACCACCGGTACCACCCGTCACCAGCACCGGACCCCCACCCCAGGCGACAGTCCCACCCTCACCCGGCACCGCCCGACGCAACCTCGGCACCACCAACCCACCCGACCGCACCGCCACCTGCGCCTCACCCGAAGCGACGGCGGCCGTGAGGGCAGGTGCGTCCGAGGCGTCGAGGTCCAGGAGCTGGATGCGTCCCGGGCTCTCCGACTGTGCCGTGCGCAGCAGGCCCCACAGCGGGGCGTGGGCCAGGTCGGTGACGTCCTCGCCGGCCGCGGTGGCCACGGCGCCCCGGGTGGTGACCACGAGACGGGTGTCCGCGAAACGGTCGTCCGCGAGCCACTCCTGCACCTGGACGAGCGCCTGGCGGGCCGCCTCCCGCGCGTTGTCCGGCAGTGTCTCGCCGGCCGGTGCGGAGAAGCCGGCCGGTGCGGAGAAGTGGGGGGCGAGGACGACCGCGGGCGCGGGCGTGCCCGTGTCGACGGCCCGGGCCAGCTCGCCGAGGTCGGTGTAGGAGCGGACCGTGCCGTCGGGCAGGCCGAGGTCCGGCGCGGATCCGAAGACCGCCCAGGTGGTGAGGTCGGCCGTGGCGTCCGTGGCGGCGGGCGCGCTCCACTCGACCCGTAGCAGGCCGTCGGCGGATCCGGCGTCGGTGGCGCGCAGCGACTGGGCGGACAGCGGGCGCAGAGTCAGTTCCGCCACCTCGGCGACCGGTGCGCCCGAACCGTCGGCCACCGTGAGCGCGACAGTCGTGGATCCGCCGTTCGCGGCCTCGGGCGCCGCTGCTCCGGCGAGCCGGACCCGCAGCACGGACGCACCCGCGGCGGTCGCGCTCACTCCGGCCCAGGAGAACGGCAGCACCGTCCTGCCTCCGTCACCGGCGACCCCGGGGAGCAGCGGGTGCAGGGCGGCGTCGAGCAGGGCCGGGTGGAGGGTGAACCGGCGAGCCTCGGCGCGCCGGTCGTCGTCGAGGGCGACCTCGGCGCAGAGGTCGTCGCCGGCCGCCCAGAGCCTGCGCAGGTTGCGGAAGGCGGGCCCGTAGGCGTAGCCCTGCTCGGCGAGACGCTGGTAGGCGCCGGTGAGGTCGATCTCCCGGGCTCCCGCGGGGGGCCAGACCGTGAGTGATCCGTCGGCCGGGCCGGGCGAGGCGCTCAGCGTGCCGTAGGCGTGCAGGGTCCAGGTCCCGTCGTGGCCGGGGTCGCCGTGGGGCCGGGCGTGGATGCGCACCGGGCGGGTCGCGTCGGTGTCCTCGGCGCCGACGGACACCTGGAGGTGCACGCCGCCGCGTTCGGGCAGGACCAGCGGGGCGGCGAGGGTGAGTTCGTCGACCGTGGCGGCGCCGAGCTGTTCGCCCGCCCGGAGGGCGAGTTCGAGCAGTCCGGTGCCGGGCACGAGCACGGTGCCGGCGACGGTGTGCTCGGTCAGCCAGGGGTGCGTGCCGCGTGCCAGCCTGCCGGTGAGGACGTGTTCGTCGCGGTCGGCCAGCGGGACGGCGGCGCCGAGCAGCGGGTGGTCGGCCGCCACGAGTCCGAAGCCCGCGGCGTCCGTGACGGTGGTGGGCGCATCGAGCCAGTAGCGCTGCCGCTGGAACGCGTACAGCGGCAGACCGGTGCCGTGTGCGCCGGGGAAGACGGTGTCCCAGCGGATGTCGGTGCCGCGTGCGGCGAGCAGCCCGAGGGCGGTCGCGAACACTTCCGGCTCGGAGCGGCCCCGGCGCAGGACCGGCGCCACGACGCCGGAGCTCTGCTCCAGCGATTCGGCGACCAGGGCGCTCAGCACTCCGTCCGGCCCGAGCTCCACCCACTCGGTGACCCCGGCCGCCTCCAGCAGGCGTACGCCGTCGAGGAAGCGGACGGCTTCGCGGATGTGGCGGGCCCAGTAGTCGGGCGAGGCGAGGTCCTCGGCCGTGGCCAGTGCGCCGGTGACGTTGGAGACGATCGGGATGCGCGGCGCGTGGAAGGTGAGGTCCTCGGCGATCGCGCGGAACTCTTCCAGGATCTCGTCCATGTGCGGCGAGTGGAAGGCGTGGCTGACGGGGAGGCGCTTGACCCGGGCGCCGTCGCTCTTGAACCTGGCGGTGAGTTCGTCCACGGCGTCGGCGTCGCCGGAGATGACCGTGGCACGCGGTCCGTTGACCCCGGCCACCGCGACCCGGTCGCCGTAGGGGGCGAGCACGGCGCGTACGGCGTCCTCCGCGGCTTCGACGGCCGCCATGGCGCCGCCTTCCCGGGCGGCCTGCATCAGCCGGCCGCGTTCGGCGACGAGGACACAGGCGTCGGGCAGGTCGAGGACGCCCGCGAGGTGGGCGGCGGTGACCTCGCCGATCGAGTGGCCGAGCAGGAAGTCCGGGGTGAGACCGTGGTGTTCGGCGAGGCGGAACAGCGCGGTCTCCAGGGCGAACAGCGCGGTCTGGGTGAACGCCGTCTGGTCGAGCAGCGCCGCGTCCGCGCTGTCCTCGGCGGCGAAGAGCACCGACTTCAGCGGGCGCATGAGTTCGGGGTCCAGGTGGGCGCACACCTCGTCGAGGGCCGCCGCGAACACCGGGGACACGGCGTACAGTTCGCGGCCCATGCCGAGGCGCTGGGCGCCCTGCCCGGTCAGCAGGAAGGCGGTCTTGCCGCGCGGTGAGGCGGGGGTGCGCTGCGCGGCCGGGGTGGTCTCACCGCGGCTCAGCGCGGCGAGCCCGTCGAGCAGCTCGGCGCGGTGCCGGGCGACCACCACGGCTCCGCGGCTGTGCCGGGCCCGCCGGGTGCCGAGGGACCAGCCGACGTCCGCGAGAGCATCCTCGGGGTGGCGGTCGAGGTGGTCGTTGAGACGCCGGGCCTGGCCGCGCAGGGCGGCCTCGTCCCGGGCGGACAGCACGAACGGAACGGGCCCCGGCAGTTCGGGCCGCTCGACGGCGGCCTCCTCGGGTGCCACGAACTCCTCGACCACCACGTGTGCGTTGGTCCCGCTGATGCCGAAGGAGGAGACACCCGCGCGACGCGGCACGCCGTCCCTGGCGGTCCACTCACGCTCCTCGGTCAGCAGCTCCACCGAGCCGGTGTCCCACTCCACGAACGGCGACGGCTCGTCCACGTGCAACGTCCGCGGCAGCACACCGTGCCGCATCGCCTGCACCATCTTGATGACACCACCGACACCGGCCGCCGCCTGGGCATGCCCGATGTTCGACTTCAACGAACCCAGGAACAACGGCTGTTCACGGTCCTGCCCGTACGTCGCCAGCAGTGCCTGCGCCTCGATCGGATCGCCCAGCCGGGTGCCCGTGCCGTGCGCCTCCACGGCGTCCACCTCGGCGGCGGACAGACCGGCCGAGGCCAGTGCCTGGCGGATGACACGCTCCTGCGACGGGCCGTTCGGCGCCGTCAGACCGTTCGAGGCGCCGTCCTGGTTCACCGCGCTGCCCCGCACCACCGCCAGCACCCGGTGCCCGTTGCGCACCGCGTCCGACAGGCGCTCCACCACCAGCAGGCCGACGCCCTCCGACCAGGCCACACCGTCGGCCGCCGCCGCGAAGGACTTGCACCGGCCGTCGGGCGACAGGCCTCGCTGGCGGGAGAACTCCACGAAGACGTGCGGGCCGGCCATGACGGTCACGCCGCCCGCGAGAGCGAGGGAGCACTCGCCGTTGCGCAGCGCGTTCGCCGCCAGGTGCAGGGCGACCAGCGAGGACGAGCAGGCCGTGTCGACGGTGACCGCCGGGCCCTCGAAGCCGTAGGTGTACGAGATCCGGCCGGACACGACGCTGGAGAGGTTGCCCGCGAGCAGGAAGCCCTCGTACTCCTCGGGGCTCGCCGCGAGCCGGGACGCGTAGTCGTCGTACATGGCGCCGGTGAACACGCCGGTGTCCGAACCGTGCAGGCCGGTCGGGTCGATGCCCGCGTACTCGAAGGCCTCCCAGGCCGTCTCCAGCAGCAGCCGGTGCTGCGGGTCCATGGCGGTCGCCTCACGCGGCGGGATGCCGAAGAAGGCCGGGTCGAACCGGTCGGCGTCGTGCAGGAATCCGCCGTGCCGGACGTAGGAGGTGCCGGTGTGGGCGGGGTCCGGGTCGTAGAGGCCGTCCAGGTCCCAGCCCCGGTTGCCGGGGAACTCGCTGATGGCGTCCCCGCCCTCGGAGACCAGCCGCCACAGATCGTCCGGTGAGGCGACGCCGCCCGGGTAGCGGCAGGCCATGCCCACGATCGCGATGGGTTCGTCATGGGCGGCGGCGGGCCGTGCGGTGCGGGCCGGTGCCGGGGCTGCGCTGTCCGCGATCCTGGTGAGCAGGTGGTCGGCGACCGCGTCGGGCGTCGGGTGGTCGAAGACGACGGTGGCGGACAGCCGCAGGCCGGTGGCGGTGTTCAGGCGGTTGCGCAGTTCGACGCCGGCGAGGGAGTCGAAGCCGCTCTCCTTGAAGGCACGTTTGGGATCGAGGCGCCCGGGGTCGGTGTGGCCGAGGACGCCGGCCACGATGCCGCGGACGAGGTCGAGGACGGTCTCGCGGCGCCGCTCCTGCGGCAGCGCGGCGATCCGCTGGGCCCAGGTGGTGCCTTCGGTGCCCGCGTCGGCCGCGCGGGCGGCCGTGCGCCGGGAGCGGGGTGCCGGGGCCAGGTCGCGCAGCAGGGGCGAGGATTCGGCGCGCAGTGCCCGCTGTTCGAAGACCACGGGCACGCGGAGCGCGTCGTCACCGGACAGGGCCGCGTCGAAGAGGGCCAGGGCCCGGTCGGGGGTGAGGGTCCTGATGCCCTGGCGGGTCCAGCGGGCCAGGTCGGCGTCGCCGAGGGTGCCGCCCATGCCGTGGGTGCCGTCCCACAGGCCCCAGGCGAGGGAGGTCGCGGGCAGTCCGGCCGCCCGGCGGTGCGCC
>NZ_SZVW01000042.1 GCF_007655005.1 Streptomyces tibetensis | reverse complement strand
CGCCCTCGCCCACCACACCCACACCCACGGCCACCCCACCACCTCCATCGCCTGGGGGGTCTGGGGCGGGAAGGGCATGGTCGAACTCGCCCCGGAGGGCTATCTGGAGCGCCAGGGGGTGCGGCCGCTGCGGCCGGAAACGGCGCTGGCCGCGCTGCAGCAGGCCCTCGACCACCGCGACGTCAACGTGACCGTCGCCGACCTCGACTGGGACCGGTTCGCGCCCACCCTGACGGCGAGGCGTCCCAGCCCGCTGATCAGCGACATCCCGCAGGTCCGCGCGGTGCGCCCGGCCGCCCGGCGCGGTGGCGCGCAGCCCACTGCGGCGGACGGCGGCCGGGCCGTGCCGCGCCTGGGGCGGGCGCGGCCCGAGGAGCGGCGCGGGCTCGCGCTGCACCTGGTGCGGGCGCTGGCCGCGGGTGTGCTCGGTCATTCGGGGGCGGAGGGGGTGGACGCGCGGGCCTCCTTCCGTGATCTCGGCTTCGACTCGCTGGCCGCGGTCAGTCTGCGCGACGGGCTGGCCGAGGCGACCGGGCTGGAGCTGCCCGCCGGTGTGGTGTTCGACCACGAGGACCCGGTTGCGCTGGCGGATTACCTGTCCGAGCTGGCCGGGCGTGCGGCCGGCGGCGCGTCCGGGTCACCCGCGCAACCGGAGGGCACGCTGCTCGCCGCCCTGCGTACGGCCGTCGCCCGGGGCCGGGCCGAGGAAGCGGTGTCCCTGATGGCCGGACTGGCCCGGTTCAGGCCCCTCTTCACCGGCGGCGAACGCCCGGGCGGGCTGGCGGCGCCGGTGGGTCTGGCGACCGGGACCGCGCGGCCGCGGCTGTACTGCTGTGCCGGCACGGCCGCCACGTCCAGCCCGCGGGAGTACGCGCATTTCGCGGATGCCCTGCGCGGGCGCCGGGAGGTGAGCGTCCTGCCGCTGCCCGGCTTCGGCGATCCGGCCGAGCCGCTGCCCGCGTCGCTGGAGGCGCTGCTCGCCGACCGGGCCGATGCGCTGCTGGAGCACTGCGGGGGCGAGCCGTTCGCCCTCGCGGGCCACTCCGCCGGCGCGAACGTCGCGCACGCCCTCGCCGCGTATCTGGAGTCGCGCGGCAGCGGTCCGGCGGCGGTCGTCCTGATGGACATGTACTTCCCCGACGATCCCGGCGCGATGGGCGTGTGGCGGGAGGACCTGCTGCGCTGGTCGCTGGAGCGCAGCGCGGTGCCGCTCGCGGAGCACCGGCTGACAGCCATGGCCGGGTACCACCGGCTGCTGCTCGGCGCCCGGTTCACCGCGCTGCGCGCGCCCGTGCTGCTGGCGCGGGCCTCGCAGCCGCTCGTCGAGTGGAGCGGCGACGGCGGCCCGGACGGCTGGCGGTCCGCGGTGGCGGGGGTCACGAGCGTCACCGACGTGCCCGGCAACCACTTCACCATGCTCACCGAGCACGCGGCGGACACGGCCTTCGCGGTCCACGACTGGCTGGCGTCCACCGTCGGTGACACCCACGACAACCCCACCGAGTGCGCCCCGGAGGACGCTGATGTACACCGATGAGATCGCGGCCGTCTACGACCTGGTGCACGAGGGGAAGGGCAAGGACTACCGGCGTGAGGCGCAGGAGATCGCCGCCCTGGTGCGGGCCGAGCGGGCGGACGCCGGGTCGCTGCTCGACGTGGCCTGCGGGACCGGTCAGCACCTGCGTCACCTCGCCGGTTGCTTCGACCATGTGGAGGGTGTGGAGCTGTCGCCGGGCATGCTCGCCCTGGCGGCGCGCCGCAACCCCGGCGTGCCGCTGCACCAGGGCGACATGCGCACGTTCGGGCTGGGCCGGCACTTCGACGCGGTGGTGTGCATGTTCAGTTCCATCGGTCACCTGCGTGACACCGGTGAACTCGACGCGACGCTGGAGCGTTTCGCTGCGCACCTCGGCCCGGGCGGCGTGATCCTCGTCGAACCCTGGTGGTTTCCCGAGTCGTTCACGCCCGGTCACATCGGGGCGAGTCTCACCGAGGCCGGTGACCGCACGATATGCCGGATGTCGCACTCCGTGCGGGAGGGCGATGCCACCCGGATCGAGGTGCGCTACCTCATCGCGCACCCGGTGGACGGTGTCCGCGTCCTGTCCGAGAGTCACCGGATCACCCTGTTCGAGCAGTCCGCGTACGAGCGGGCCTTCGAACGCGCCGGTTGCCAGGTGCGGTATCTGGACCGCAGCGGCATCGGCCGGCCGGGCCTGTTCATCGGAACGTGCCGCTGAACGGCGTGCGGCACCGAACCAGCAAGGGAGGAGCCATGTCCGCCAGCACCGCCGAGGCCTCGGCCGCCCGGCCGGAGGAGATCCGCGAATTCGGCCGCCGGCTGCAACTGACCCGCGCGGGGATCTGGTTCGCGGGCAACCAGGGTGACCCGTACGCGATGATCCTGCGCGCCACCGATGACGACAGCACCCCCTTCGAGGAGCGGATCCGCGCTCCGCGAATTCGGCCGCCGGCTGCAACTGACCCGCGCGGGGATCTGGTTCGCGGGCAACCAGGGTGACCCGTACGCGATGATCCTGCGCGCCACCGATGACGACAGCACCCCCTTCGAGGAGCGGATCCGCGCGCACGGCCCGTGGTTTCGCAGCGACCTGCTCGGCGCCTGGGTCACGGCGGACCGGGCCGTGACGGACCGGGTGCTGAGCGATCCCCGTTTCGGCACCCTCGACCGTGCGGGGCACCGCCCGGACGCCGGCCTGCTGCCGATCGCCCCCGAGTTCCCCGAGTACGAGCGCCCGGAACTCGCCCGCCTGCAGGCCCTGGCCGCTCCGGCACTGAGCGGCGCCGCCCTGCTCGGCGCCGAACAGGGCGAGGCGCACGCGCGGGTCGGTGGCCTCCTGCCCGCCGGCGGTGGCGCGTTCGATCTGGTCGGCGATGTCGTGCGGCCCTACATCGGGGAGCTGGTGCTGCGCCTCCTGGGCGCCGCAGAGGGCGAGCGGGTGCAGGCGGTCGGTCCGCTCACCCGGTGCGGGCCCCAGCTGGATGCCCGGTTCACCCCGCAGACGCTGGCCGTGGCACGGGACTCCGCCGCGGCGGTGCGGGAGGTGGCCGCGCTGGTGCGCGAACTGGTCGCCCGCGAGGTTGCCAGGGGCGCGGGCCGGCCGGCCGGTCTCGTCGCAGCGCTGCTGGGCCGGGGCGTCGCGCCCTGGGACGTCGAACGCATCGGCCTGATCCTCGCCCTCGGCGCGCCGGAACCCGCCGTGACGGTCGTGGCGAACACCGTGCGGGCGCTGCTGAGCGGCGGGGGGGACTGGGCGGGCGCCCGCCGCACCCCGGCGGCGTCGGCTGCTGTGGGCCGCACGCTGCTCGCGTGGCCGCCCACCCGCCTGGAGCGCCGGGTCGCCCACGAGGACGTCCGCCTGGGGGGCCGTGGCATCCGCGCCGACGACCAGGTGGTGGTGCTGGCCCCGGGCGCACCGAACGCTCTCGGGCAGGTGCCCCGCACCGGGCCGCACCTCGGCCTTGCGCTGCCGCTCGTAGGGCTGGCCGCCACGGCCGCCGTGTCGGCCCTGGCGCGCGCGCTGCCGGGTCTGAAGAGCGCGGGCCCGGTGCTGATGCGCCCGCGCTCACCGGTCGTACGCTCCTACGCCCGTTTCCCCGTCTGCGCGCACTGAGCCCCACGCCACCGTCCGCCCTCGCACGAAGGGGAGCCTTGATGCGAGTCCTTTTGACCTCGCTCGCGCACAACACACACTTCTACAGTCTCGTGCCGCTGGCCTGGGCGTTGCGCGCGGCCGGGCACGAGGTGCGGGTGGCCAGCCCGCCCTCGCTCACCGAGGTCATCACCAGCGCCGGCCTGGCCGCCGTCCCCGTCGGCGACGACCGGCCGGCCGTCGAGCTGCTGGCGGAGATGGGCAGCGACCTGGTGCCCTACAACAAGGGTCTGGAGTTCACCGAGGACGGCCCGGCCCAGGAGGCCGGCTGGGAGTATCTGCTGGGCCAGCAGACGCTGATGTCGGCCTTCTGTTTCGCTCCGTTCAACGGTGCGGCGACCATGGACGAAGTCGTCGACTTCGCCCGCGTCTGGCGCCCCGACCTCGTCGTGTGGGAGCCCTGGACGTACGCCGGCCCGGTCGCCGCCCGTGCCTGCGGTGCCGCGCACGCCCGCATCCTGTGGGGCCCCGACGCGATCGGGCGTTCTCGCAGACGCTTCCTCGAAGCGCTCCGCGAGGTCCCGGCGGAGCTGCGTGAGGACCCCATCGCGGAGTGGCTCGGCTGGACCCTGGAGCGGTACGGGTGCGCGTATGACGAGGGGGACGTGCTCGGCCACTGGGTGATCGACCCGGGCCCGCGCAGCACCCGGCTGGACGTGGGGCAGACCACCGTGCCCATGCGGTATGTCCCCTACAACGGGCGCTCGGTGGTCGAGCCCTGGCTCCTGCGCACGCCCGAGCGTCCCCGGATCTGCCTCACCCTGGGCACCTCGGCCCGCGAGACCTACGGCCGCGACGCGGTTTCCTTCCCGACGCTGCTGGAGTCGCTGGGCCGGCTCGACATGGAGGTGGTGGCCACCCTCGACCGCTCCCAGCGCGAGCGGTTGGGCCGTCTGCCCGACAACATCGTGCCGGTGGACTTCGTCCCGCTGGACGCGCTGCTGCCCAGCTGTGCCGCGATCATCCATCATGGCGGGGCGGGCACCTGGTCCACGGCCCTGCTGCACGGTGTGCCGCAGTTGGTGGTGCCGTCCCTGTGGGACGCGCCGCTCAAGGCGCAGCAGTTGCAGCGTCTGTCGGCCGGTTTCCACCTGCCGCCGGCGCAGCTCACCGTCCACGCGCTGACCGAGGCGGTGCGTACGGCGGTGGAGGATCCCTCGATCCGGGCGGGCGCGCGCCGGCTGCGTGCGGAGATGCTCGCCGACCCCACGCCCGCCGGGATCGTCCCGATCCTGGAACGCCTCACCGCCGAACACGCCGGACCGCAGGAGCACCGGGCGGCGGTGGTGTGACCACGGGCCCGGCCGCATTTTTCGTCCACCGACCGATCGGAGCGCACCCGTGAAGCCCGTGAACCCCGCCATGACCGAGCTGCTCGCCACGATCACCGCGCCCGGCCGCACCGCCGCCGATGTCGCCGCGCTGCGGCTGCCCGAGTCCTACCGGGCGGTGACCGTGCGCAAGGAGGACGCCGGCATGTTCGACGGTATGAGCAGCGCGGCCAAGGATCCGCGTAAGTCCCTGCACGTGGAGGAGGTGCCGCTGCCCCGGCTGGGGCCGGGGGAGGCGCTGGTTGCGGTGATGGCCAGTTCGGTCAACTACAACACCGTCTGGTCGTCGATCTTCGAGCCGCTGCCCACCTTTGGTTTCCTCCAGCGGTACGGCCGTACCTCACCTCTGGCCGCGCGCCACGACCTGCCCTACCACGTACTCGGCTCGGACCTGGCCGGTGTGGTGCTGCGCACCGGGCCGGGGGTGCACGCCTGGCGGCCCGGTGACGAGGTCGTCGCGCACTGCCTGTCCGTCGAGCTGGAGAGTCCCGAGGGCCATGGCGACACCATGCTCGACCCGGAGCAGCGGATCTGGGGGTTCGAGACGAACTTCGGCGGGCTGGCGGAGATCGCGCTGGTGAAGTCCAATCAGCTGATGCCCAAACCCGGGCATCTGTCCTGGGAGGAGGCCGCGGCTCCCGGTCTGGTGAACTCCACCGCCTACCGGCAGCTGGTC
The DNA here is from genome assembly GCF_007655005.1 of Streptomyces tibetensis. Lineage (GTDB taxonomy): Bacteria > Actinomycetota > Actinomycetes > Streptomycetales > Streptomycetaceae > Streptomyces > Streptomyces tibetensis. The sequence continues at coordinate 8,271 of NZ_SZVW01000042.1, read as the reverse complement.
TCCCGCAACGGCGCCGCCATGAAACAGGGCGACAACGTGCTGATCTGGGGTGCGAGCGGCGGACTGGGCAGTTATGCCACCCAGTTGGCGCTCGCCGGCGGGGCGAGCCCCGTCTGTGTCGTCTCCTCCCCGCACAAGGCCGAGGTCTGCCGGCGGATGGGCGCCGAGCTGATCATCGACCGCAGCGCGGAGGACTACCGCTTCTGGAAGGACGAACACACGCAGGACCCCAGGCAGTGGAAGCGGTTGGGCGCGCGCATCCGTGAGCTGACCGGGGGCGAGGACGTCGACATCGTCTTCGAGCATCCGGGCCGCGAGACCTTCGGCGCCTCCGTGTATGTCACGCGCAAGGGCGGCACCGTCGTGACCTGTGCGTCCACCTCGGGTTTCGAGCACCAGTACGACAACCGCTATCTGTGGATGTCGCTGAAGCGGATCGTGGGCACCCACTTCGCCAACTACCGCGAGGCGTGGGAGGCCAACCGGCTCATCGCCAAGGGCCTCATCCATCCGACGCTGTCGCGCACCCATCCCCTGCAGGACACCGCGCGCGCGGTCTTCGAGGTGCACCGCAACCTCCACCTGGGCAAGGTCGGCATCCTGTGCCTGGCTCCCGGGGAAGGGCTCGGTGTGCGCGACCACGAGCTGCGCGAGCGCCATCTTGCGGCCATCAACCGATTCCGCTGAGGCAAGGGCCCGGGGCAGACGGTGGTGCCCACCGCCCTGGCGGCGGTGGGCACTGACGGCGCCGTGGTTGCGCGTGGCGGCGGTGGGCACTGACGGCGCCGTGGTTGCGCGTGGTGGCGGTGGGCCGGTCCCTCCCGGCGGCGTGCCGCTCACTCCCGGCGGCCTGCCGGCGGCGTGCCGGTCACCGGCGTGCCGGTCACTCCCGGCGGCGTGCCAGGGTGATGCCGTCGGCCATGGTGAGCAGGGCGAGGTCCACCCGCTCGTCGTGGAGCAGCCGTTCGTTGAGCTCGCGCACGGCGAGGGTGTCGGGATCCTTGGAGCGCGGGTCGGCCACCCGGCCGAGGAAGAGGGTGTTGTCCAGGGCCAGCAGCCCGCCGGGGCGGACCAGGGCGAGGGCCTGTTCGCAGTAGTGCGGGTAGCCGGCCTTGTCCGCGTCGATGAACACCAGGTCGAAGAAGTTGTCGCCTTCGTGTGCGCGCAGCTCGGCCAGGGTCCTTGCGGCGTCGCCGATGCGAAGGTCGATGCGGTCGGCGACGCCCGCCCGCTGCCAGAACGGGGCGCCGGCGCCGGGCCACCGGTCGGTGATGTCGCAGGTGACGATCCGGCCGCCGGGTGGCAGCGCCCGGGCCATGCACAGCGTGCTGTACCCGGTGAACGTGCCGATCTCCAGGATGTGAGCGGCGCCCGTGAGCCGGATCAGCAGGGCCAGGAGCTGGGCCTCCTCCGGCATGATCTGCATGGCGCGTCCGCCCGGCAGGGCCGCCGTCAACTCCCGCAGCTCGCGCAGCACGGCGTCCTCGCGCAGCGAGACGCTCCTGGCGTATTGCAGCAGTGCCGGACTGAGAGCGCTCTGGTCGGCCACGTGTCATGCCCTTTCCAGCGGAGTGCGGTGCGGGCGGCCGCCGGAGCCGGGAGCCGGCCCCTGCGCAGGGCGCCGGCCGCGCATCAGGGTCATGCAGGGCCGCTCGACGCAGGTGTGCAGGAGGGCACTGGCGGCGATCGTGACGGCCAGTGCCGCCACGGTGATGCCGAGCGCCGCGGGGGTGTCCCACTGCCGGGCGTATCCCTGCTCGCCGCCCAGGAGCCGGTGCCCGTAGCGGATGATCAGGAAGTGGATCAGGTAGAAGGCGTACGACCACTCGCCCAGCCTGAGAAGCACGGGCGCGCGCAGTCCCGTGCGGCGCCCGCGCAGATCGCCGTCGGCCGCGGCGGCGATCAGCAGGGCGATGGGGACGACGGTGGTGGCGGTGAGGGTGAACATCGGCGGCACCACCTGGTTGAGCGCGAACGCGCCGCCCAGCAGCAGCGCGGCCGTGCCCGTGGTCGGTCCCCGCCACGTCCCCTCGCGCCGGATCAGCGCCAGCACGATGCCCAGGAGGAACTCCAGCATCCGCACGGGCGGGAACCAGTACGTGAACCACATGTCCCGCAGCGGCATCCCGGGAACGACCTCTGCGCTGTCGGGCAGCAGCCGGGCCACGAACGGCATGCACATCACGGCCAGCGCCAGCCCGGCCGCGTACCACCACAGCCGGCGCACCCGTATCCGGCGCAGCAGCCGGTACCACAACGGAAACGTCAGATAGAAGGCCATTTCGCAGGACAGTGACCAGCTCGGGGTGTTGAATCCCGAGACGATGTACGCGTCCGGCAGCCATGAATGCACCAGCAGCAGGTTGGGCACCATGCCGTCGAACGTCGAACCGCCCGGCAGTACCGGTTCGGAGAGACTGAAGATGATGACGCCCGCAATGCAGAAGGTGACGAAATGCAGCGGGTAGATCTTGGCGAACCTGCGCCGCCAGAAGCTTCTGACGGAGTCGCCGTCCCGGGCCGACCACGTCAGCACATAGCCGCTCAGCACGAAGAAGAGGGAGACCGCGAGCGAGCCGAGCGACGTGAGGTGCCCCAGAAACGACGCCACGTCCGGGTCGGCGAAGATGCCCTGCTGGGCGATATGGCAGACGAATACGGAAAGCGCCGCGAACCAGCGCAGCCCGGTCAGTGAGGGTAGGCGCTCGACGCGCGACTGCATCGATCCTTGTTCCTTCCGCTGAAAAATGGGGCCCGGTCGTCGGCCGGGACCGGGCGCGCCCATCCTGGATTCCGGGTATTTCCGGCGGCAACCCAAAGGTGACACAGTCAGGCCCGCTTTCCTTTCCCGGCACCGGTGTCCGGCTGACACTGTGGTGACGGTTGTTCACAGGAGGGCAGTGACGATGACAGCTTTGAATCTGATGGATCCCGAGGTGCTGCGCGATCCGTTCGGCACCTACGCCAAAATCAGGGCCCAGGCACCGCTGGTGCGGGCCTCGTACCCGTGGGGCGCCGTCCAGTGGCTCGCGACCCGGTACAGCGACGTCAAGGCGGTACTGTCCGACCCCCGGCTGGTGAACAACCCCGCGAACGTCCCACAGATGAACCTGCCCCATCCCTACGAGCAGGCCCTGGGCGACGGCGGCATCCCCCAGGCCTACGCGCGCTACCTGGTGGGCAGCATCCTGTCCCAGGACGGTCCCGGCCATCTGCGGTTACGTCGGCTGTCCTCGCGGGCCTTCACCGTGCGGCGGGTCAATGACCTGCGGCCGCGGGTGACAAAGCTGGCGCACCGGTTGCTGGCCTCGCTGCCCGACCGGGCGCAGGACGGTGTGATCGACCTTCTCGAGGACTTCTCCTATCCGCTGTCCATCGACGTCATCTGCGAGATCGTCGGCATCCCGGAAGAAGCCCGGGAACAATGGCACACCTGGGGTTCGGCCTTCTACAGCATGGACCCCGCAGTGATCGGGCCCGCGGTACGCGGCATGGCCGACCATCTCCACCAGGTCATCGAGCAGCGCCGGGCCACGCCCACCGGTGATCTCCTCACCGGCCTGACGCAGGCCGAGGACGAGCAGGGCGAGCCGCTGACCGACGAGGAAATCGCCACGCTCGTCCTGACCTTCGTCACCGCCGGCAACGAGACCACCGCCCACCTCATCGGCAACGGGGTCGTGGCGCTGCTGACCCACCCCGGCCAGCTCGCCCTGCTGCGCTCGAAGCGGCAGCTGCTGCCCCAGGCGGTCGACGAACTGATGCGCTGGTGCACACCCGTCCAGGTCACCCAGCCGCGCTATGCCACCGAAGACCTCGACATCGGCGGCGTCACCGTGGGCAAGGGCGAGCAGGTGGTGGCGGTGATCGGCGCCGCCGGGCACGACCCGGACCGCTTCCCCGACCCCGAGCGGTTCGACATCACCCGCAACCGCCGCGCACCGCACGAGGCACACGTCGGCTTCGGCTTCGGCCCGCACTACTGCCTGGGCGCCGCCCTGGCACACCAGGAGACGGCCATCGCCCTGGACACCCTCTTCGACCGCTTCGGCGGCCTCTGTCTCGCCGTGGCGCCCTCCGCCCTTGAACGGCAGCCTTTCCCGGGAGCATGGCGTCTGAAGAGCCTGCCGGTGCGCCTGTGAACCCTGCGGAGGGACGGGCCCCCTGGCACCCGTCCCTCCGGCGACCGCCCGGGCGGTCAGGCGGCGGTGAACTCGGCGACGTGCCCGTCCCGCAGCGTCAGATGGGCGCCGTTGAAACGCGAGCGCATGCGCCGGTCGTGGGTGACGACGACGACCGTGCCCTGATAACCGGTCAGCGCCTCCTCCAGTTCCTCCACCAGCGCGGGCGAGAGATGGTTGGTGGGCTCGTCCAGCAGCAGCAGGTCCACCGGCTCCGTCACCAGCCGGGCGAGCTCGATGCGGCGCCGCTGCCCATAGGACAGATCCTGCACACGCTGGCGCAGGTCGTCCGGGCTGAACAGTCCCAAAGACAGCAGCGCCTCGGTGTGCTCGTCGATGTCACCTGCCCGTCCGCTGCTGAACGCCTGAAGCACCGTCATCCCCGCCCGCCACGGCGTCTGTTCCTGCCTCAGGTGTCCCACCCGGCCCGACACCAGCAGCGATCCGCTGTCGGGTTGAAGCTCCCCGGCCAGCACCCGCAGCAGCGTCGTCTTGCCCGCCCCGTTGGGGCCGGTGACCAGCAGCCGTTCACCGGGCCCCAGGCGCAGAAAGTCCACGCTGAGCCGGTCGCCGACCCTGACGCCGGTCAGTTCGGCCACCGTCTGCTGCGACGGCGCGGCCTCGGTGGTGATCTCCGCGGTGAAGGTGAGCGGCTCGGGCGGCGGCGCGATGGGGTTCTCGGTCAGCCGCGCGACGCGTTCCTTGGCATTGCGGATCCGCACCATCGCCCCGTGACCCCGCCCGCGCATCCGGAACTGGCCGGCACCGAAGACAGCGAAGGGCAGCTTGCGCGGAATGGCATCCAGACGCGCCACATTGGACGCGATCAGATCGCGGCTGCGGTCCAGTTCGGCACGCCACTGCTCATACTCCAGCAGCCTGCGCTGGCGCTCCGCCGCCTTGGCCGCCAGATACCCCTCGTAGCCGTTGCCGTACCGCATCACCTGGCCGGAGTCGATCTCCAGGATCGTGGTGGTGAGCCGGCCCAGGAAGAGCCGGTCGTGCGTGACCGCCACCACCGTGCCTTTGTGCTTGCGCAGGTGTTCCTCCAGCCAGCCCACGGCCCGGTCGTCCAGGTCGTTGGTCGGCTCGTCCAGCAGCAGCAGTTCGGGCTCCGAAGCCAGCGTCGCCGCCAGGGCCAGCCGCGAGCGCTCACCACCCGACAACGTGCCCAGCCGCCGGCCGCGCTCCAGCCCGGGCAGCCCCAGCCCGTGCAGCGCGATCTCCACCCGGGAATCGGCCTCGTAGCCACCGCGCGCCTGGTAGCGGTCCACCAGCGCCGCGTAACGCTCCAGCAGGCCGGCCAGTTCCCGGTCCTGGCCCGTCTGGTAGGGCCGCTCGGCCAGCTCGGCCTCGGCCCGGCGCATGCCCTCCTCCAGCTCCCTGAGGTCGGCCAGGGCCAGATCGACGGCGTCCTGGACCGTGGCCTGCGGCGCCAGCTCCAGTGTCTGGGCCAGATAGCCCACGCCACCGGGCGCGACCACCGTCACCGCACCGTTGTCCGGCTGTTCCCGCCCCGCGATGAGCTTGATCAGCGTGGACTTGCCCGATCCGTTGTCCCCGATGACACCGACCTTCTCACCCGGCTTGATGGTGAAACCGATCCGGTCCAGTACGACGTGGTCCTGATAACGCTTGGTGATGTCATGCAGAGCGAGTTGCGCTGTCGACACGCAGAAGTCCTCCTGATCTGGGTGAATGAAGTCGCCGCACACACAGCCCACCGCCGGACGAACGCAGACGGTCCACAACCCGCACCGCCACAAGCGGTTCCGTCCGGCGACAACACGCGCATGACGAAGAAATCGCAGCGCGTTTCGTCCCCATAGGCGTGCGCGGCCCGGCACGATGCCGGAAGCCGATCCCGGCGCCCTGACACCCCCGGCAACCGGCCCGGCCCCGCCCAGGCGGGAAGGCCCGCCCGGCCCAGGCGGGAAGCCCGGCCCAGGCGGGGAGCCCGGCCCAGGCGGGAAGGCCCGCCCGGCCCGGGTGGGAAGGCCCGCCCGGCCCGGGTGGGAAGGCCCGCCCGGCCCAGGCGCACGGCCCAGGCAGGAAGCCCGGCCCGGGTGGGAAGGCCCGCCCGGCCCGGGCCGGGCGCAAGGGCCGGCCCGGGCTGCGGCCCTTGCGCCCGGGTCACGGCTGGGGGCAGGCCCGCAGAGCGGCCGCCAGCTCCGGCCCCACCCGCGCCTTCAGCAAGGTGCCCTGTTCGGTGTGCTCGGCGGACAGCACCTCACCCTCCGAGTGAGCCCGGGAAACAAGGCCGCCCTGGCTGTAGGGCACCATGGCCTCGACCTCCACCTCCGGACGCGGCAGCAGGACATCGATGAAGTCCCGCAGCGCCTCGATACCCTCCCCGGTCCGCGCGGACACCGCGATCGAGTCCTGCTCGGCGGCCAGCAGCCGCGCCAGCACCTCCGGGTCGGCGACCTCCGCCTTGTTGACGACCACGACCTCCCTGATCCCACCCGCACCGACCTCCGCCAAAACCTCCCGCACAGAAGCCAGCTGCGCCTCCGGCTCCGGGTGCGAGCCGTCCACCACATGCAGCACCAGATGCGCATCCCCCACCTCATCGATGGTCGAGCGGAACGCCTCGACGAGGTGATGCGGAAGATGCCGCACGAAACCCACGGTGTCGGCAATGGTGTAGGGCCGGCCGCTCGGAGTCTGCGCGCGGCGCACCGTCGTGTCCAAGGTGGCGAACAGCGCGTTCTCCACCAGCACCCCGGCGCCGGTCAACCGGTTGAGCAGAGAAGACTTCCCGGCGTTGGTATACCCCGCAAGCGCAACCGACAGCACCCTGTTACGCCGGCGCTCCTCACGCTTGATGTCCCGCCCCGTCTTCAACTGGGCGATCTCACGACGGAGTCTGGCCATCCGCTCATGAATCTGCCGCCGGTCGGTCTCGATCTTCGTCTCGCCCGGCCCGCGGGTCGCCATACCGCCCCCGCCACCACCACCCATCTGCCGGGACATCGACTGACCCCAGCCACGCAGCCTGGGCAGCATGTACTCCATCTGAGCCAGCGCCACCTGCGCCTTGCCCTCACGGGACTTCGCGTGCTGCGCGAAAATATCCAGGATCAACGCCGTGCGGTCCACGACCTTGACACCCACGACCTCCTCCAGATGAACCAGCTGACTCGGGCTGAGTTCACCGTCACACACGACCGTGTCAGCACCGGCCTGCGCGACGATCTCCCCCAGCTCCACCGCCTTACCCGACCCGATATAAGTCGCCGGGTCAGGCTTGTGCCGCCTCTGGATGACCCCGTCACACACCACAGCACCCGCCGTCTGCGCCAGCGCGGCCAGCTCCGCCAGCGAAGCCTCAGCCTCATCAGCGCTGCCGGACACCCACACCCCGACCAGCACGACACGCTCCAGACGGACCTTGCGGTACTCGACCTCCGACACATCAGCCAGCTCGGTGGACAACCCCGCCACCCGCCGCAACGCGGCCCGCTCCTCACGATCGAACTGCTCACCATCAACACCGCCGGCGCCCGCCACCAGCTGTTCCTCCATCAAAGCGTCCGCCCGCAGCCGAGAAGCGCCAAAACCATCAGAATGCGTCATGTGAGTCCTTTCTCAGGCAGGGACCACCGGCACAGCCCGGCACAAACGCGCTGCAGGCTCGCTCTGACACTGGCAGCCCCCACCGGTCACGTGAATCGCTGACCCAGCCCTCACACCCACCCCGACACACAAACCCAGGGACAGCGCGAAACCCACCCGACCCGCCACACAAAGAGAACGGACAAGGACAGGACAAGACAGAGCCAGGCCAAAGGCCGGAAAAGAGAGGGGAGAGGTGAACACCATCGGCAACAACGCACGGGCATACCAGCAGCACACCCCGCAAGCCCCGCCCGCAGACACATCCCGCAGGAAGGCTCAACCCAGGGCCGCTTGGGGCTTCGCACCCAGCGCCGCGTCACAGAAGATCAATGCCGAATCTCACACGCCTCCCACCGTAGTCGATTCTCCCCCCGGCCGCACCCACCATTCCCGGACGGCGAAAACCAGTCACAACAACCCGCCCACAGACAGCGACCCGCCCCGCCACCGCACCACCACCACCGCCACC
>NZ_SZVW01000041.1 GCF_007655005.1 Streptomyces tibetensis | reverse complement strand
GCCGGTCAGCTCCGGGACGAGCCCGTCCCCGTCCTGACCGACCACCAGCCAACGACCTGACAGCCTCCCCTCGCCGGCGGGAGTTTCCAGGGCCGTCCAGGTCACCCGGTAACGCCAGGCGTCCGTGGGCCGGGACGACGACGCCGCGGTCCGCCGGGCGACAGCCGTCGGCAGCCAGAACCGGTCACGCCGGAAGGCGTACGAGGGAAGCGGCACCCTGCGCGCACCCGTGCCCTCGTACAGGGCGTTCCAGTCGACCCGCACTCCGTGTGCGAAAGCGGCGCCCACCGCGTTGCGCATGTGCTCAAGGCCGCCCGCGTCCCGCTGGAGCGTGTGCAGGGCGGTGGCCGGCACCCCCTCGTCCGCTGCGATCTCGTCGATCGCGGCGTTCAGCAGCGGATGCGGACCGACCTCGATGAACGTGTGATGGCCCGCGCGCAGCAGCGCCCGGACCGTGGCGTCGAACTCCACGGGTTCGCGCGTGTTGCGGTACCAGTACGCCCCGTCCAGCTGGTCGCCGCCGCAAGGACCGGCGGTCACGGTGGAGAAGAACGGGATCCGCGCGGGAGCCGGCCGCACGCCGGAGAGCAGGTCCAGGAGCTCAGCGCGGAACTCCTCCACCTGCGGCGAGTGGCCGGCGAAGTCGACCCCCGGCAGCGGCCAGCGCAGCACCCCCTCGGCGGAGAGCTGCGCGCCGAACTCCTCCAGCGCGAGCGCGTCACCGGAGACGGTGACCGAGGCGGGGCCGTTGACCGCCGCCACGGAAATCCGCTGCCGCCTCGGTTCGAGCAGCTCACGGATCCGCTGGGCCGGAGCCATCACCGCGAGCATCCCGCCGTTCCCGGCCAGCCGCCCCCACAGCCTGCTGCGTCCGCCACGGAAATCCGCTGCCGCCTCGGTTCGAGCAGCTCACGGATCCGCTGGGCCGGAGCCATCACCGCGAGCATCCCGCCGTTCCCGGCCAGCCGCCCCCACAGCCTGCTGCGTCCGGCGATCACCAGGGCGGCGTCGTCCAGCGACAGGGCACCGGCCACGCAGGCCGCGGCCACCTCGCCCTGGGAGTGGCCCACGACCGCGGCCGGCCGCACCCCGTGGGCCTCCCAGAGGGCGGCCAGCGAGACCATCGTGGTGAACAGCACCGGCTGCACCACGTCGGCCCGGTCGATGGGAGGGGTGCCCGGGGCGCCGGCCAGCACGTCCAGGACCGACCAGTCGAGGTGGGGCGCCAGCGCCCGCGCGCAGGCCTCGGCCCGGGCGCGAAAGACGGGACAGTCCGCGAGGAGCCGCGCTCCCAGTCCGGCCCACTGGGCGCCCTGTCCGGGAAAGACGAAGACAGGCGCGCGGTCACTGCCGGCCTCGCCGAGCACGACGTCGGGCTCCGGCCGCTCCTTTGCGACCGAGCGCAGCCGCGCGATCAGCGACTCACGCTCACCGGCCGGGACCGAGGCCCGGTGGGAGAGCGCCGCGCGGGTGGTGGCGGCGGAGTAGGCGGCATCGGCCGGCGTGATCTCCGGATGGGCGTCGAGATGATCGGCGAGCCGCCGGGCCTGCTCGCGCAGGGCTTCCGCGCCGGCGGCCGACAGGGGCAGGACGGTCATCGGGGAGGTGGCCGGGGGCGGCGCAGGTGCTCGGGCGGGGGTGGGTGGTTCTTCGAGCACGACGTGGGCGTTGGTGCCGCTGACGCCGAAGGAGGAGATGCCGGCGCGCCGTGGCCGGCCGGGGCCGGCGGGCCAGGGCCGGGCATCGGTCAGGAGCCGAAGCGGGCCGGCCTCCCAGTCCACCTTGCTGCTGGGGCGGTCGACGTGGAGCGTGCGCGGCAGGGTGCTGTGCCGCAGCGCCTGCACCATCTTGATGATCCCGGCGACGCCGGCGGCGGCCTGGGTGTGGCCGATGTTGGACTTCAGCGACCCGAGCCACAGCGGTGTCCGGCGCTCGGGATGTGCGTAGGTGGCCAGCAGGGCGCCGGCCTCGATGGGGTCGCCGAGGGGGGTGCCGGTGCCATGGGCCTCGACGGCGTCGACGTCGTCGGGGGTGAGGCCGGCGGCGGCCAGGGCCTCGCGGATGACCTTCTGCTGGGCGGGGCCGCTGGGGGCGGTGAGGCCGTTGCTGGCGCCGTCCTGGTTGACGGCGGTGCCGCGCACCACCGCCAGCACCCGGTGGCCCAGGCGCTCGGCGTCCGAGAGCCGCTCCACCAGCAGCATCCCGGCACCCTCGGCGGGCCCGAAACCGTCGGCGGCCTCGGCGAACGCCTTGCAGCGGCCGTCCGGCGCCAGCGCCCGCTGCCGCGAGAACTGCACGAGGAGGGCGGGATCGGCGATGACCGTCGCACCGCCGGCGAGGGCGAGGTCGCACTCGCCGCGGCGCAGCGACTGCACCGCGAGATGCAGCGCCACCAGCGACGACGAACACGCCGTGTCCACCGTCATGGCCGGACCCTCCAGACCCAGGGTGTACGAGACCCGGCCCGCCGTGAAACTGACGATCCCCGCCAGGAGCTGGGCCTCCAGCCCGGCGTCGGCCGCGTCCAGCCCCTTTTGGTAGCCGCTCTCCCAGGCACCGGCGAACACCCCGGTGCGGCTGCCCTTGAGCGACTTGGGGTCGATGCCGGCCCGTTCCAGCGATTCCCACACCGTCTCCAGCAGGAGCCGCTGCTGGGGGTCCATGGCCAGTGCCTCGTTCGGAGAGATCCCGAACAGGCCGGGGTCGAACCGGTCGACTCCCCGGACGAATCCCCCCTCACGGCAGTACGTCGTCCCCGGCCGGTCCGGGTCGGGCGAGTACATCGCCGTCACGTCCCAGCCGCGGTCGGACGGTGCCGGCAAGACGGCGTCGGTCTCCGAGCGCAGCAGCTCCCACAGGTCCTCCGGCCCGCGCACCCCGCCGGGCAGCCGGCAGGCCATGCCGACGATCGCGATCGGTTCCCGCGCCCGCTCGTCGACGGCCCGCAGCTGCTCGGTGGCCCGGTGCAGCTCGGCCGTCACGCGCTTGAGGTAGGAGCGCAGCTTCGCCGCGTCCGGCTCGTTCGGCTCCTTCGAAGCTTCGTTCTCCACAGCGGTCTTCCCTTCGAGGCTGTGCGGTCCATGGCCGGCCGGGCTGCCGGCCGGGTGGGCTCAGGACGTGCCGAACCGTTCGTCGATGTACGCGAAGATCTCGTCGTCGGCCGCGGCATCCAGGACGTCGTCGATGCGCTCGCCGGCGCCTTGGGCGGCGGTGCCGGTGTTCAGGGCGCCGCTGTGCACAGCGCGCCAGCGGCCGGCCAGGGCGTCCAGGTGCGACGCGATCTCGCCCGGGGTCCGGGGGGCGGGCACCGTGGCGGCCGGCCCGTCGGGAGCGAGGACGGCCAGCGCCTCCTCGATCCGGTCGAGTCCGGCCAGGACGGGGCCCCTGCCGGCAGGCCGCCGCGGCGTGAGCAACTCCTCAAGACGGCCGGCCAGCGCGGTCGGCGTCGGATGGTCGAAGACCAGGGTCGCGGGCAGCCGCAGCCCCGTCGCCGCGGCCAGCCGGTTGCGCAGTTCCACCGCGGTCAGGGAGTCGAAGCCCGCCTCGCGGAAGGCCCGGTCCGAGGCGACCGAGGCGGCGGAGCCGTGGCCCAGCACCGCGGCGACGAGTTCACGCACCAGCTCCAGCAGGGTGTCGAGGCGTTCCTCGTCCGACAGGGCGGACAGACGCTGCGCGAACGCCTCACCGCTCGCCTGACCGTTGCCGCCGACGGCGTCCTGCCGGCCCTGCCCGGCCGCCGCGCCGCCCGAAGCGCGTGTGACGAGCCGTGACAGCACAGGCGGAACCGCTCCGGTGGCACGCAGCGCGGCCAGATCCAGCCGCATGGGGTACTGGACCGCCTCGTCCACCCCGAGCATCGCGTCGAACAACGCGGTGGCCAGGGACGCCGGCATGGGCGGGAAGCCGCTTCGCGCGAACCGCCGGCCCAGGCTCTCCTGGTCCAGTGTGTGCATACGGCTGCTGTCCGTCCACAGCCCCCAGCCCACCGAAACCGCCGGCAGGCCGAGTGAGCGCCGCCGGGCCGCGAGGGCGTCGAGCACGGCGTTGGCCGCCGCGTAGTTGCCCTGGGCGGGGCTGCCCAGCAGCGCGGCGCTGGAGGAGAACAGGACGAACGCCGACAGGTCCAGGTCCCGGGTGAGCCGGTCCAGGTGCACGGCGGCGTCCACCTTGGGCCGCAGCACCCCTTCCAGCCGCTCGGGGGTGAGGGAGGGCAGCATGCCGTCGTCCAGGACGCCCGCGCTGTGCACCACCGCTGTCAGGGGCTGCTGCTCGGGTACCTCGGCGAGCAGCCGGCGCACCGCGTCGGGGTCGGCGACGTCGCAGGCGACGACCCTGGCCGACGCGCCCGCATCGGCCAGTTCCGCGACGAGCCCGGCGGCGCCGTCGCCGTCCGGGCCGCCGCGCGAGGCCAGCAGCAGGTGGCGAACGCCGTGCCGGGTGACCAGATGCCGGGCGATCCGGCTGCCGATCGTCCCCGTGCCGCCCGTGATGAGCACCGTGCCGTAGGGGCCGAACGCGGGCGGCATCGTCAGCACCAGCTTGCCGACGTGCCGGGCCTGGCTGATCGTGCGCAGCGCGTCGGCGGCGCGGCGCACGTCGTACGTGGCGACCGGCAGCGGCCGCAGTGCGCCCCGCTCGAACAGCTCCATCAACTCGGTGAGCATCCGGCCGAGTTCGCCGGAGTCCACCTCGTCCAGGCCGAACGCCCGGTACTGGACGCCGGGGTGGTCCGCCGCGACCCGGAGCGGGTCGCGTACGTCGGTTCGGCCCAGGTCCAGGAACCGTCCGCCGGGGCCGAGCAGGGTCAGGGACGCGTCGGTGTACTCGTACGCCAGTGAGTTGAGGACGACGTCGACGCCGGCCGGCCGGCTCTCGCGGGAGAACGCCGTCGCGAAGTCGAGGCTGCGGGAGGAGGCGATGTGCTCGTCCGCGACGCCCAGGCCGCGCAGGGCGTCCCACTTGGCGGGGCTCGCGCTCGCCAGCACCTCTGCGCCCAGATGGCGGGCGATCTGCACGGCGGCCATACCGACGCCTCCGGCGGCGGCGTGCACCAGCACTGTCTCCCCGCGCCGCAGGCCGGCCAGAGCGACCAGGCCGTAGTAGGCGCTCAGGAACACCGCCGGGACCGACGCGGCGCGGACGAAGGACCAGCCGTCCGGGACCGGCGCGAGCAGCCGCTCGTCGGCGATGCACACCGGACCGAAGCCGCCGTTCCACAGGCCCAGCACCCGGTCGCCGGGGCGGAACCGGGTGACACCGGGACCGGCCTCGATGACGACGCCCGCTCCCTCGGTGCCCAGCTCGGCCTCGCCCGGATACATGCCCAGGGCGAGGAGGGCGTCCCTGAAGTTGACACCGGCGGCACGCACGGCGACCCGCACCTGCCCCGGCTCCAGCGGGGCGTCCGCATCGGGAGCGGGCAGCAGGGCCAGCCCGTCCAGGGTGCCCTGTGCACTCCGGCTCAGCCGCCACGCACCGCCCCCGGCCGGCGCGATGAGCGCGCCGCCTACGGGGGACGGTGTGTGAGCGTTCGGGCGGGCGAGCGTGCCGCCGGCGCGGTCCAGCCTGGGCAGGTAGGCCGTGCCGGCCCGCACCGCCGTCTGCGGTTCGCCCGAGGCGAGCGCCGAGGCGAGGGCGGCGGGCAGGGCTTGTACCGACACCGGGTCGTCGTCCACGTCGACGAGCAGGAACCGGCCCGGTTCCTCGGCCTGCGCGGAACGCAGCAGACCCCACGCGGCGGCCGCCGCCGGGTCGGTCACCTCGCCGTCGTCCTGCACCGCGACCGCGCCCCGGGTCGCCACGACGAGCCGCGGCCCCTGGGCTGTGGCCGTCGCCGCGAGCCACCGCTGCACCAGCTGAAGCACCCGGCGGGCAACGCCCCGGGCCTCCAGCTCAAGGCCCCCGTCCCCGCCCGCCACACCGAACACGACCGCGTCCGGTGCGGACCGCCCGCCCCACGGCTGCGGTGCGCCCTCGGCGCCCTCGGCGCCCTCGGCGCCCTCGGCGCCCTCGGCGCCCTCGGCGCCCGGGTCGGGCAGGTCGGGCAGGTCGGGCAGGTGGGCGTCGGCGGCCTCGGCCAGGGACAGGGCGTCGGGTCCCGCGACCACCCAGCGCAGCGGCGCGGCGGCGCCGTTCGCCGCGGCGCCGGGCGTGGGAACGGCGTCCCAGGTGAGTGCGAACAGGGAGTCGGGGACCTGGCTGAGGCCGGCGTGCGCCAGGTGACCCGGGTCGACCGGGCGCATGACGATCGAGTCGATCTCGGCGACCGGCCGCCCCTCGGCGTCGGCGCACTGGACCCGGACCGCGTCCTCGGCCACCGGCGAGATTCGGACCCACAGCCGGTCGGCACCCGAGCGGTGCAGCCGTATGCCACGCAGCGCGAACGGCATCCGCACCCGCCCGTCCTCGGGGAAGAACGTCCCGAGACTCATCGTCTGCAGGGCCGCGTCCAGCAGCGCGGGATGCAGTCCGAACCGCGACGCCTCGCCCTGGGCCGACCCGGGCAGCGCCACCTCCGCGTGAATGTCGGCCCCGTCCCGGTACGCCGCCACCAGCCCGCGGAACACGGGCCCGTACCCGTAGCCGCGCTCGGCGAACCGGTCGTAGAAGTCGCTGACGTCCAGCGGCTCGGCACCCGGCGGGACAGCAGCCGCGCCTGCACCCGTGTCTTCACCCGTGCTCTCGTCCGGCGAGAGGAGCCCCTCGGCGTGCAGGCTCCACTCGGCGGCGTCCTCCGGGCGGGCGTGGACGGTGAAGCGGCGCTCCCCGCCCGGCCCCCGGCCCGCCACGCTCAGCCGCAGGCGGACCCCACCGTCGGCGGGCACCGTCAGCGGCGACGACAGCGTGAGT
This sequence comes from Streptomyces tibetensis, assembly GCF_007655005.1. Lineage (GTDB taxonomy): Bacteria > Actinomycetota > Actinomycetes > Streptomycetales > Streptomycetaceae > Streptomyces > Streptomyces tibetensis. Next base: position 10,539 of record NZ_SZVW01000041.1, on the reverse strand, counting down.
TCCTCGATCCGCCCGGCGCCGCTCTGGCGCCCCGCCCACAGCGCGAGGTCGGCGAAGGCCGCACCCGGCAACAGCACCGCTCCCAGCAGAGTGTGGTCGGCCATCCAGGGGAACCCCTCGACGCCGATCCGCGCGGTGTACACCTGGCCGCCGGAGTCGGGCAGTTCCACGCCGCCGCCGAGCAGCGGATGATCGGCACCGTCCATGCCCAAAGAGGCCGGGTCGCCGCCCCGGGCGCCGGGGTGGCACCAGTAGCGCTCCCGCTGGAACGGATAGGTGGGCAACTCCACGGGCCGTGCGCCCGGACCGAAGACCGCCTCGGGGTCCACCTCCACGCCGTGCGCGAAGGCGCGGCACACGGCCAGGGCCAGCGCACGAGGACCGCCGTGGCGGCGGCGCAGGGTCCCGAGCACCGCCGCCTCAATGCCGGCGTCGGTGACCGTCTGCTCCAGCGCCACGGCCAGCATGGGGTGCGGGCTCGTCTCCAGGAAGACGTCGTGCCCGTCGGCGATCAGCGCCCGGGTGGCCCGCTCGAACTCGACGGGCTCGCGCATGTTGCGGTACCAGTACCTCGCGTCCAGCTCAGAGCCGTCCAGCAGCCCGCCGGTCACCGTCGAGTAGAACGGGATGCCGGCCGGCCGGGGGGTGACCGGGGCCAGCACCTCCAGCAGATGAGCCCGCAACGCGTCCACCTGCGGCGAGTGGCCCGCCGTGTCGACGCCGGGGATCGGCCGGGCGTGCACCCCCTCGCCGGTCAGCCGCGCGACCAGTTCGGCCAGCGCCTCCGGGTCGCCGGCGACGGCACAGGAACCGGGACTGTTGACGGCGGCGACGGCGAGACGGTCCCCCCACGTCACCAGCCGCGGCCGCAGCTCCTGCGCCGGCATCGGCACCGCCACCATGCCGCCCCTGCCCGCCAGCTGGAGCCACGCCCGACTGCGCAGGGCGACGATCCGGGCCGAGTCGTCCAGCGACAGCGCCCCGGCGACATGGGCAGCGGCGATCTCACCCTGAGAGTGCCCGACGACCGCCGCCGGTTCCACGCCCAGCGCACGCCAGAGCGCCGCGAGCGAGACCATCATCGTGAACAGCACCGGCTGCACGACGTCGACCCGGTCCAGCGAGGGCGCATCCGGGTCCCCGCGCAGCACGCTCAGCACCGACCAGCCGAGGTACGGCCGCAGCGCGGCGTCGCAGGACTCGGCCGCACTCAGGAACGCGCCGGAACGCTCCAGCAGCCCCTCGGCCATCTGGGTCCACTGCGATCCCTGGCCGGGGAACACGAACACGACACGGTCGGCCGTTCCCGCGGTGCCGGTCGCCGCCAGCGGATGCGGGCTGCCTTCGGCGACGGCGTCGAGGGCCTCGGCCAGCTCCGTCATGCTCTCGCCGACCACCGCCGCCCGCCGTGGGAAGCGGGCGCGGGTGCTGAGCAGGGCGTGCCCGACGTCGGCGGGACGCCGGTCGGCCCGCGCGAGGAGCTGCGCGCACAGCCGTCGCGCCTGCTCGCGCAGTGCGGCCTCGCTGTGCGCGGACAGCATCAGCGGCACGGTCACCCCCTCCCACCGGTCCCGGTCCTGCTCCCGCGGCAGCGGCGCGTCCGCCGAAGGCGGCTCGGGCGACTCGGGCACGGCCGTCCGGGGCGGTTCCTCGATGACGACGTGGGCGTTGGTGCCGCTGATGCCGAAGGCGGAGACGCCGGCGCGCCGGGGCCGGCCGGGGCCGGCGGGCCAGGGCCGGGCGTCGGTCAGGAGCCGCACCCGGCCGCTCTCCCAGTCCACCTTGCTGCTGGGGCGGTCGACATGGAGCGTGCGCGGCAGGGTGTTGTGCCGCAGCGCCTGCACCATCTTGATGACTCCGGCGACGCCGGCGGCGGCCTGGGTGTGGCCGATGTTGGACTTCAGCGATCCGAGCCACAGAGGACCGCCGTCCTCGGCCTGTCCGTAGGTGGCCAGCAGGGCACCGGCTTCGATGGGGTCGCCGAGGTGGGTGCCGGTGCCGTGGGCCTCGACGGCGTCGACGTCGGCCGCGGTGAGGCCGGCGTCGGCGAGGGCGTCGCGGATGACGTTCTGCTGGGCCGGTCCGCTGGGGGCGGTGAGGCCGTTGCTTGCGCCGTCCTGGTTGACGGCGGTGCCGCGCACGACGGCCAGCACCCGGTGGCCCAGGCGCTCGGCGTCCGAGAGCCGCTCCACCAGCAGCGCCACGGCACCCTCGGCCAGACCGACGCCGTCGGCGGCCTCGGCGAACGCCTTGCAGCGGCCGTCCGGCGAGATCGCACGCTGCCGCGCGAAGTCCACCAGCATCTCCGGGGTGGACATCACCGTGGCACCGCTGACCAGCGCCAGATCGCACTCCCCACGGCGCAGCGACTGCACCGACAGATGCAGCGCGGTCAGGGAGGCGGAACAGGCCGTGTCGACGGTGACCGCGGGCCCCTCCAGTCCGAAGACGTACGACAGCCGGCCGGACATCACACTGGCGGAGTTGCCCGTGGAGATGTAGCCGTCGAAACTCTCCCCGTCCGCGCCCCCGTTCTGCAGCAACGGCACATAATGCTGGCCGTTGGTGCCCACGAAGACCCCCGTGCGGCTGCCGCGCAGTCGCGTGGGGTCGAGCCCGGCCCGTTCGAAGGACTCCCAGGCTGTCTCCAGGCTCAGCCGCTGCTGCGGGTCCATCGCCAGCGCCTCTCGCGGGCTGATCCCGAAGAAGCCGGCGTCGAACTCGGCCGCGTCGTGCAGGAACCCGCCCGCGCGGGCGTAGGTGCGGCGCGGCGCGGCCGGGTCGGGGTCGTAGAGAGCGTCGTCCCAGCCCCGGTCGGTGGGGAAGGCGGTGATGGCGTCGCCCCCGTCGAAGAGCAGTTCCCACAGGTCCTCCGGGGACCGCACCCCGCCCGGCAGCCGGCACGCCATGCCGATGATCGCGATCGGCTCGCCCGCGTCCGCTTTCCGCACCACCGGGGCCTTCGCAGCGGCGGCCGTGCCGGCCTCGCCGCCGAAGAGCCGCTCTGCGAGGTGGCGGGCGAGTGCGGCGGGGGTGGGATGGTCGAAGACCAGGGAGGCGGGCAGCGTCAGCCCGGTCGCCTCCGCGAGCCGGCCGCGCAGCTCGACCGCCGTCAGCGACTCGAAGCCCAGCTCGCGAAACGCCCGCGCACTGTCCACCGCGTCACCGGACGCCTTCCCCAGCACGGCGGCGGCATGGGTGCGGACCAGTCGCAGCAGCGCGGCCCGCCGCTGGTCGCCGGACCGGGCGGACAGCTCCCGCACCAGCTCGGCGGTGGCCGGGCCGTCGGCGTCCGCCGCGCGCCGCGCGGCGCGCAGCTTTTGCACATCGGGCACGTCGTCGAACAGGGCTGTCGGCCGTACGGACGTGTACGAGGCGACGAAGCGTTCCCATGCGACGTCGGCGACGACGCCGCACGCGCTGCCCCCCGCCAGCAGCCGGCGCAGCGAGGCAACCGCCGCATCGGGATCGAGCGGGACCAGCCCGCGCCGGCTCAGGAACTCCTCGCCGGCGCCCTGCGCATGGGCGCCGCCCGCCCAGGGGCTCCACGCGACCGACACCGCGGGCAGACCGGCGGCCCGGGCACGTTCGGCGAGGGCGTCCAGGTGTGCGGTGGCCGCCGCGTAACCGCCCTGGGCTGCGCCGCCCCACACACCCGAGACGGAGGAGAACAGCACCAGCGCCTGCAGATCAGCCTCGGCCGCCAGAGCGACCAGATGAGCGGCGACGGCCGTCTTCGCGACCACCGCCTCGGCGATGTCACCGGGCGCCGTCTCGACGAGGGGCGCCAGCGGCACCAGCGGCGGCGCGTGGACGACGACGGCCGGACGGTACTCCGCGAGCAGACCGGCCAGAACGGACCGGTCGGTGACATCACATGGGATCCGCACCACAGCCGCGTCGGGGGCCGGCCCGGCCGTCCCTGCGTCACTCGCCGTCCCTGCGTCACTCGCCGTCCCGGCGTCCGCCTCGGCCAGCACCACGCGTTCTGCTCCGTCGTCCAGCAGGGACCGCAGCAGCCGGGCGGGCACCGTCGTGGAGTCCCCGACGACGAGGACCGTGCCCCGGGTCCGCCACGCGGGCGGCGTCGCTTCCGCCGGGGTCCGCAGGACGCGGCGGCCCCAGACACCCGACGCCCTGATGGCGACCTGGTCCTCGGTCACGGTCCCGGCGAGCACCGCGGCGAGCCGGCCGAAGGTCCGGGCGTCGGGCCGCTCGGGCAGATCGACGAGACCGCCCCACAGTTCGGGCAGCTCCAGCGCCGCAGCCCGCCCCAGGCCCCACAACTGGGCCCCCTCGGCGGACGGCACCTCCTCCGGCCCGGCGGCGACGGCACTCCGGGTGAGCGTCCACAGCGGTACGGCGACGCCGAGATCGGCCAGCGCCTGGACGAGGGCGAGGGTCCCGGTGACCCCCGCCGGCACACCGGGATGCTCCGGGTGGCCGTCCGTGCACAGGCCCAGCAGCGACACGGCACCGGTCAACGGCTCCTCCCCGGCGACCACGGGCGCGAGCAGGGCGCGCAGCCCGTCGCGGCCGGCCGACAGCGGGTCGGCCGTGACCCGGCGGACCGTCCCCCCGAAGGAGGCGATCGCCTGCTCCACGGAATCGGCGACCCCGGCCTCCCGCTCCCCGGCCGGCACGATCAGCAGCCGCGGCCCCGGCCGCCAGGCGTCGGCACCCGGCAGCAGCCCCTGCCAGGCGACGTGGTACGCGAGCCGGTCACCGTACGCCGAGGCGGCATCCTCCTGCCCGGAGCCGCTCCGGGCGGCCGCCGCCGGAGCGGTCGCAGCCGCCGGTCCCGGTTCAGCCGGGGCCACCCAGTACCGCTCGCGCTGGAAGGCATAGGTGGGCAGGTCCACCCACCCCGCACGCGGACAGAGCGCCGCCCAGTCCACCGGAACCCCCGCGACCTGGGCCTGCGCGGCAGAGGTGAGGAACCGCCGCAGGCCGCCGTCGTCGCGCCGCAGCGAGCCGACGGCCACCGCGCCCGCCCCGGCGTCCTCCAGGGTCTGCCGCACGGGGACGGTGAGAACCGGGTGCGGGGAGCACTCCACGAAGGCGTCCACCCCGTCGGCCAGCATCGCCCGCAGCGCGGACTCCAACCGCACCCGGTGGCGCAGGTTGCGGTACCAGTACCCGGCGTCGAGCGCCGTCCCGTCCAGCGGCTCCGCCTCGACGGTCGAGTAGAAGGGCACGCGGCCCGCGCGCGGCCGGATCCCCGCGAGTACGGCCGCCAACTCCTCCCGGATCCCCTCGACATGGCGGGAGTGCGACGCGTAGTCCACGTCGATACGACGGACCCGGACGCCCTCGCCCTCCAGCACGCCCAGCAGCGAGTCCACCGCGCCGGACGGGCCGCAGACGACGGTCGTCTCCGGTCCGTTGACGGCCGCGATCTCGACGTCCCGGACCCCACCGCCGGCCCCCGCACCAGCCAGTCGCGACTCGACGTCGGCCGCAGCCAGGGCGACCGATGCCATAGCGCCCCGCCCCGCGAGTTCACGGGCGATGAGCTGAGAGCGCAGCGCCACCACCCTGGCGGCGTCCTCCAGTGAGAGCACCCCGGCGACGTGGGCGGCGGCGATCTCGCCCTGGGAGTGACCGACCACGGCAGCCGGCTCGACACCGAGCCACCGCCACATCGCCGCGAGAGCGACCACGACGGCGAAGGTCACCGGCTGCACGACGTCCACCCGGTCAAGACCGGGCGCCCCCGGCGTCCCGCGGAGCACATCGGTGAGCGACCAGTCCACGAACGGCTCGAGCGCGGCCTCGCACCGCGCCAGCTCCGCCGCGAACACCGGTGCGGAATCGAGGAGTTCGGCGCCCATGCCGGCCCACTGCGCGCCCTGGCCGGGAAAGACGAAGGCGACCCGGCGGACATCGGCCGCACTGCCCGTGACGACGTCCGGCGAGACCTCGCCCGAGGCCAGCGCGGCAAGGGCGTCCAGCGGGGCAGCGCCGTCACCGAGCAGCACCGCCCGATGGGGGAGCGCGGCCCGCCCGACGGCCAGACCGTGACCGATGCCGGCCAAGTCGGCGGGGGAGAGGACGTCGGCGGTGCGGTGGAGCCGGGCGCGCAGGCGGGCGGCCTGGGCGTGCAGGGCGGTGGGGGTGTGAGCGGACAGCGGCCAGGCGATGACCGGCGGGGTATGGGCCGGCGCCGGTGTTTCGTCGGGGGCCGGTGCTTCGGTGAGGGTGGGTGGTTCTTCGATGACGGCGTGGGCGTTGGTGCCGCTGACGCCGAAGGCGGAGATGCCGGCGCGGCGTGGCCGGCCGGGGTCGGCGGGCCAGGGCCGGGCCTGAGCGAGGAGTTGGAGGGAACCGGCCTCCCAGTCGACCTTGGTGCTGGGTCGGTCGGCGTGGAGGGTGCGGGGCAGGGTGTCGTGCCGCAGTGCCTGGATCATTTTGATGATTCCGGCGATGCCGGCGGCGGCCTGGGTGTGGCCGATGTTGGACTTCAGCGACCCGAGCCAGAGCGGTGTCCGGCGCCCCGGGTGTCCGTAGGTGGCCAGCAGGGCACCGGCCTCGATGGGGTCGCCGAGCGGCGTGCCGGTGCCGTGAGCCTCGACGGCGTCGACGTCGTCGGCCGAGAGGCCCGCATCGGCCAGGGCGTCGCGGATGACTTGTTGTTGGGCGGGTCCGCTGGGGGCGGTGAGGCCGTTGCTGGCGCCGTCCTGGTTGACGGCGGTGCCGCGCACCACGGCCAGGACGCGGTGGCCGAGGCGCTCGGCGTCCGACAAGCGCTCCACCAGGAGCATGCCGACGCCCTCGGCCCACGCGGTGCCGTCGGCGGTGTCGGCGAAGGGTTTGCAGCGGCCGTCGGGTGCCAGCCCGCGCTGGCGTGAGAACTCCACGAAGACGGTCGGGGTGGCCATGACGGTGGTTCCGCCCGCCAGAGCCAGGTCGCATTCCCCGCGTCGCAGCGACTGCACGGCCAGATGCAGCGCCACCAGCGAGGAGGAGCACGCGGTGTCCACGGTGAGCGCGGGCCCCTGCAGGCCCAGCGTGTAGGCCACCCGGCCCGACGCCACACTCCCCGCCGTACCCAGACCCAGCTGTCCACTGGCGTCGGCCGCGCTGCCGACCTGGTGACTGCCGTAGTCGTGGTGCATGACGCCGGTGAAGACGCCGGTGCGGGTCGTGCGCAGGGTGTGGGGGGCGATCCCGGCGTGTTCCAACACTTCCCAGGAGGTTTCGAGCAGGAGTCGTTGCTGGGGGTCCATGGCGGTGGCTTCGCGGGGGCTGATGCCGAAGAACTCGGCGCCGAACTGGGCCGCGTCGTGGAGGAACCCGCCGTCGCGGACGTAGCTCTTGCCGGGCGTGCTGGGGTCGCGGTCGTACAGGCCGTCCAGGTCCCAGCCGCGGACGGTCGGGAACGCGGAGATGGCCTCGGCCCCGGAGGCCACCAGCTCCCACAGATCGTCCGGTGTGGCCACCCCGCCGGGGTAGCGGCAGGCCATACCCACCACCGCGATCGGCTCATGCCGCGCCGACTCCAGCTCCGCCAACCGCTCGCGAGCGCTGTGCAGATCGCCCATCGCGCGCCGAAGGTACTCCCGCAGCTTCTCCTCGTTCGTTGCGGACACGGTTCTCCTCTGCGTCATCCTCGTGGTGGCCCGGGCAGGCACATCGGGGAACCTGGTCACCGGAACTCGCTGTCGTACAGGTCGAAGAGCTCGTCGTCCGAGGCCGACCTGAGCCGGTCGGTGACCACCTCGGTGAGCGCGCCGTCCGCTTCCGGGCCCGCCTGCGCCCCCGTGCCCGTGGCCGGATCAGCGCTGGTGAGAGCGGTGAGCAGGGAGCGCAGCCGCTCGGCCGCGCCGACGCGAGCGGCACGGTCGTCCAGGGCCGCGAGGCCGCGCGCGAGCCGGTCGAACGCGGCGGCCAGGTCCTCCCGGCCGTCGGCGGCCGGTTCCACGTCCAGGCCGGCGAGCAGGAGTTCGGCCAGCGCCAGCGGCGTCGGATGGTCGAAGACGAGGGTCGCCGGCAGCCGCAGTCCCGTACGCGCGTTGAGCCGGTTGCGCAGATCCACGGCGGTGAGCGAGTCGAACCCGGCGTCCTTGAAGGAGCGTTCGGCACCCACCGCACCGGGGTCGCCGTGCCCCAGTACCGCGGCGACCTCGGTCCGCACGAGTTCGAGCAGCAGGGGCAGGCGCTCGGGGACCGCGCGGCGCGCCAGCCGCTCGGCGAGGCCGCTGCCGGTCCCGGTGGAGGCCGCGGTGGCGTCGCTCCCCGGTGCGGGGTGAGCGCGGGACGGGACATCGGCGAGATCCCGCAGCACCTCCGGCAGCGTGCCGGCATGGGCCGCCTCGCGCAGCGCGGCGTGGTCCAGCCGCACCGGCAGCAGCGCGGGTTCCGGCCGGGCCAACGCCCGATCGAACAGGTCCATCGCCGTCCCCGCGTCGAGCGGGGCGAGGCCGGAACGCCGGATGCGTGCCGTGTCCGCCCGGTCCAGCCCGGCGGCCATGCCCGTGCCGGTCCACCAGCCCCACCCGAGCGACAGCGCGGGGTGACCGTCCGCCCGGCGCCGCGCGGCGAGCGCGTCCAGAAAGGCGTTCGCGGCGGCGTAACCGGCCTGGCCCGTGCTCCCCAGGACGCCCGAGACCGAGGAGAACAGCAGCAGGGCAACGGGCCGTTCCCGGTCCCGGGTCAGCTCGTCGAAGTGGAGCGCGCCGTCCGCCTTGGGTCCCAGTACGGCGGCGACACGCTCGGGCGTCTGCGCGGAGATCACCCCGTCGTCCAGGACACCGGCGGTGTGCACCACACAGCTCAGAGGGCGCTCGGCGGGGATCCCGGCCAGCAGACGGTGGACGGCCGCCCGGTCGGTGACATCACAGGCCCGGAACTCGACGTCGGCGCCCAGACCGTCGAGCTCCGACGCCAACTCTGCCGCCTGCGGCGCGTCCATCCCACGCCTGGAGACCAGCAGCAGATGCCGTACGCCGTGACGGGCCACCAGGTGCCGGGCGGTCACCGCGGCCAGGGCGCCCGTCCCGCCGCTGATCAGCACCGTGCCATCCGGATCGAGCAGCCCGCCAGAGTCCGGCCCGCCCGGTTCCGCTTCGGTCCGGTCGGCGGTCAGCGGTACGAGACGCGGCACACGCGGGCGGCCCTGACGGACCGCGACCTGAGGGGCGTCCACGTCCCCTACGGCGGCCATGACGGCGGGCAGCGCCCGCGAGGACTCCGCCGTGTCGTCGACGTCGATCAGGACGAACCGGCCCGGATGCTCGCTCTGCGCGCTGCGGACCAGTCCCCAGGCAGCCGCCCCCGCCGGGTCGTGGGCACCGCCCTCGGGACCGGCCGCGCCCCGGGTGAGGACAACCAACCGCGTGCCGTCTCCGGCCGGTTCCCGGAGGTGAGCCTGGACCGCCTCCAGCACCGTGCGGACGGTCAGGTGGACGTCGGCGGTGAGTTCGGTGAGGTCCAGGACCGACGGGCCGGAGCCGCCGGCGCCGATCGATTCCGTGAAGCCAGGAATCGGCACCCAGCCCAGGCGATGGAGCGGAACGAACGGCGCGGCGGGCAACTGCGTGGCCACGACACGACGCAGCACCAGCGAGCGTGCGACGAACACCGGGACGCCCTCACGGTCGGCCGCCGCCAGCGAGACGGCGCCGCCAAAACGGTCGTCCTGCCCGCTGTCCGTCGAGTCCTGCGCCCTGGCGACGCGTACGCGCAGGGTGTGCCCGCCGTTCCGGGGACGCAGCACATCGGTCCACACGAACGGCAGAAGCCCGTGCCCGCCGTCGCCCAGCGGATCGAGCAACGCGATGGGATGCAGGGCCGCGTCGAGCAGCGCGGGATGCAGGCCGTAGCCCGCCGCGTCGGTGGCATGCTCGTCGGGCAGCCGCACCTCGGCGAAGATCTCGTCCTCCCGGCGCCACACGGCCCGAAGCCCACGGAACGCGCCTCCGTAGCCCACCCCGGCGGCGGCGAACAGCTCGTACTGGCCGGAGATGTCGACCTCCTGTGCGCCGGGAGGCGGCCAAACACCGGAGAGCTCCGCGAAGACGCCGCTCCCGGTCTCCTCCGACCCGGCCGGGGCGAGCCGACCCGACGCGTGCCGCGTCCAGACGGCTTCCTCCTCCGGCCGGGAGTAAAGATTCACCTCCCGCGTGCCCTGCGGGCTCAGGGCGCCCACGACCGTCCGGACCACTGCCGGAGCGTCCGCGCCCCAGCTCAGGGGCGCTTCCAGGACCAGCTCACTGATCCGGGGCAGCCCGATCCGCTCCCCGATCTGCAGCACGATCTCCAGCACGGCGGTGCCGGGCGCCACGCCCCGGTCCCACACCAGATGGTCGGCGAGCCAGGGAAGGGCAGAGGCGGACAGCTTGCCCGTCCACACCGCGGTGTCGGTCTCCGGTAATTCCGTCACGGCCGCGAGCAGCGGATGCCCCACAGCGGTCACGCCCGCCGCGGCCAAGTCCCCGACCGCGGCGCGAGGCGGAACAGCCATCCAGTAGCGGTCGTGTTGGAAGGGGTAGGTGGGCAGGTCGAGGTGGTGGGTGTGGCTGGTGGTGGTGTGGGGGG
>NZ_SZVW01000040.1 GCF_007655005.1 Streptomyces tibetensis | reverse complement strand
TGCCGCAGCGTCCTGCTGCCGGCCCGCGTCCCGGCGGCGGTGGCCCCGGCGGCCGCGGTCCCGGTGGCGGCGGTCGTCCCGGTGGCGGCGGCGCCGGTCGCCCGGGTGGCGGCGGCTTCGCCGGTCGTCCCGGTGGCGGTGGCGGCGGCTTCGCCGGTCGTCCCGGTGGTCCCGGTGGCGGTGGCGGCGGTTTCGCCGGTCGTCCCGGTGGTCCCGGCGGCGGTGGCCGTCCCGGCTTCGGTGGTCGTCCCGGTGGTCCCGGTGGCCGTGGTGGCACGCAGGGTGCCTTCGGCCGTCCCGGCGGTCCCGCGCGTCGTGGCCGCAAGTCGAAGCGGCAGAGGCGCCAGGAGTACGAGGCCATGCAGGCCCCGTCGGTCGGCGGTGTGATGCTGCCTCGCGGCAACGGCGAGACCGTTCGCCTGTCGCGCGGTGCCTCGCTCACCGACTTCGCGGAGAAGATCAACGCCAACCCGGCGTCGCTCGTCGCGGTCATGATGAACCTCGGCGAGATGGTCACGGCCACGCAGTCCGTCTCCGACGAGACGCTCCAGCTCCTCGCCGGCGAGATGAACTACACGGTTCAGATCGTCAGCCCGGAGGAGGAGGACCGCGAGCTCCTCGAGTCCTTCGACATCGAGTTCGGCGAGGACGAGGGCGACGAGGAGGACCTGATGGTCCGCCCGCCCGTCGTCACCGTCATGGGTCACGTCGACCACGGTAAGACCCGGCTCCTCGACGCCATCCGCAAGACGAACGTCATCGCGGGCGAGGCCGGCGGCATCACCCAGCACATCGGTGCCTACCAGGTCGCGACCGAGGTCAACGAAGAAGAGCGCAAGATCACCTTCATCGACACCCCGGGTCACGAGGCGTTCACCGCCATGCGTGCCCGTGGTGCGCGGTCGACGGACATCGCGATCCTCGTCGTCGCGGCCAACGACGGCGTCATGCCGCAGACGGTCGAGGCGCTCAACCACGCCAAGGCGGCCGAGGTCCCGATCGTCGTCGCGGTCAACAAGATCGACGTCGAGGGCGCCGACCCGACCAAGGTGCGCGGTCAGCTGACCGAGTACGGCCTGGTGGCCGAGGAGTACGGCGGCGACACCATGTTCGTCGACATCTCCGCCAAGCAGGGTCTGCACATCGACTCCCTGCTGGAGGCCGTGGTCCTCACCGCCGACGCCTCGCTCGACCTGCGTGCCAACCCGCACCAGGACGCGCAGGGCATCTCGATCGAGTCCCGCCTCGACCGCGGCCGCGGTGCCGTGTCGACGGTCCTCGTCCAGCGAGGCACGCTGCGGGTCGGCGACACCATGGTGGTCGGCGACGCGTACGGCCGCGTCCGGGCGATGCACGACGACAACGGCAACAGCGTTGCCGAGGCCGGTCCCTCGACGCCGGTCCAGGTCCTGGGCCTGACCAACGTCCCGGGTGCGGGCGACAACTTCCTGGTGGTGGACGAGGACCGTACGGCCCGTCAGATCGCCGAGAAGCGCGCCGCCCGTGAGCGCAACGCCGCGTTCGCCAAGCGCACGCGCCGTGTCTCGCTCGAGGACCTGGACAAGGTGCTCAAGGCCGGCGAGGTCCAGCAGCTGAACCTGATCATCAAGGGTGACGCTTCCGGATCCGTCGAGGCGCTCGAGTCCTCGCTGCTCCAGCTGGACGTCGGCGAAGAGGTGGACATCCGCGTCCTGCACCGCGGTGTCGGTGCGGTCACGGAGTCCGACATCGACCTGGCCATGGGCTCCGACGCCATCGTCATCGGCTTCAACGTGCGCGCCGCCGGGCGTGCGCAGCAGATGGCCGAGCGCGAGGGTGTCGACGTCCGGTACTACTCGGTCATCTACCAGGCGATCGAGGAGATCGAGGCGGCCCTCAAGGGCATGCTCAAGCCGGAGTACGAAGAGGTCGAGCTCGGTACGGCGGAGATCCGCGAGGTCTTCAAGTCGTCCAAGCTGGGCAACATCGCGGGTGTTCTCATCCGCTCCGGCGAGGTCAAGCGCAACACCAAGGCGCGCCTCATCCGCGACGGCAAGGTGATCGCGGAGAGCCTCAACATCGAGGGTCTGCGTCGCTTCAAGGACGACGTCACCGAGATCCGCGAAGGGTTCGAGGGCGGTATCAACCTCGGCAACTTCAACGACATCAAGGTCGACGACGTCATCGCGACGTACGAGATGCGCGAGAAGCCGCGCGTCTGACCTGAGCCACGATCGGGGCCGATCGACGGGACTTATTCCGTCGATCGGCCCCGGCCGTTGCGTGTACGGTTCCCGTATTCGCGTCGAAGCGTGGCGCCCGTACCCCGAACCGGCGGGACATCCGGATACACACATGTACGTGGGGACTCTGTCCTTCGATCTGCTCCTCGGCGACGTCCACTCGCTCAAGGAAAAACGCTCTCTCGTCCGCCCGATCGTGGCCGAACTCCAGCGCAAGTACGGGGTGAGTGCGGCGGAGACGGGGAACCAGGACCTCCATCGCAGGGCCGAGATCGGGCTCGCGGTGGTCTCGGGGGAGCCGGGACACCTCACCGACGTACTGGACCGCTGTGAGCGGCTCGTCGCCGGGCGGCCCGAAGTCGAACTGCTCTCGGTTCGACGCAGGCTCCACGGCGACGAAGACTGAAGCGACAAGAAAGCACTTAAGGAGACGGACCAGTGGCCGACAACGCGCGGGCTAAGAGGCTGGCGGACCTCATCCGAGAGGTGGTGGCCCAGAAGCTGCAGCGCGGGATCAAGGACCCGCGGCTCGGCTCGCACGTCACCATCACGGACACCCGGGTCACGGGTGACCTCAGGGAGGCGACCGTCTTCTACACGGTGTACGGGGACGACGAGGAACGCGCGGCGGCCGCCGCCGGCCTGGAGAGCGCCAAGGGCATCCTGCGCTCCGAGGTGGGCCGGGCCGCCGGTGTGAAGTTCACGCCGACCCTGGCGTTCGTCATGGACGCCCTCCCGGACAACGCCCGCGCCATCGAGGACCTCCTCGACAAGGCGCGCGAGTCCGACGAGAAGGTGCGCGAGGCGTCCGCGGGCGCCAAGTACGCCGGCGAGGCCGACCCGTACCGCAAGCCCGAGGACGACGAGACGGACGACAGCGCCGAATGACCCAGAAGCACACCACGCCCGACGGCCTTGTCATCGTCGACAAGCCGTCGGGCTTCACTTCGCACGACGTCGTCGCCAAGATGCGCGGCATCGCCAGGACACGACGCGTCGGGCACGCCGGCACCCTCGACCCGATGGCGACGGGCGTCCTCGTCCTCGGCGTCGAGAAGGCCACCAAGCTCCTCGGCCACCTCGCGCTGACCGAGAAGGAGTACCTGGGCACCATCCGGCTCGGGCAGAACACCCTCACGGACGACGCCGAGGGGGAGATCACCTCCTCCGTGGACGCCTCCAAGGTCACCCGCGACGCCATCGACGCCGGTATCGCCGAGCTGACCGGCGACATCATGCAGGTGCCCTCCAAGGTCAGCGCCATCAAGATCAACGGCGTGCGGTCGTACAAGCGGGCCCGGGAGGGCGAGGAGTTCGAGATCCCGGCCCGGCCGGTCACGGTCTCGTCCTTCGGCGTGTACGACGTCCGGGACGCCGTCGCCGACGACGGCACGGCCGTCCTCGACCTGGTCGTCTCGGTCGTCTGCTCCTCCGGCACCTACATCCGGGCCTTGGCCCGCGACCTGGGCGCCGGTCTGGGGGTCGGCGGTCACCTCACCGCGCTGCGCCGCACCCGCGTCGGCCCCTACAAGCTGGACGCGGCCCGCACCCTCGACCAGCTCCAGCAGGAACTGACCGTGATGCCGATGGCCGAGGCCGCCGCCGCCGCGTTCCCCCGCTGGGACGTCGACGCCCGGCGGGCCAAGCTGCTCACCAACGGCGTCCGGCTGGAGATGCCCGAGACGTACGCGGGCGCCGGCCCCGTCGCCGTCTTCGACCCGGAGGGCCGCTTCCTCGCTCTCGTCGAGGAGCAGCGGGGCAAGGCCAGGAGTCTGGCCGTCTTCGCCTGACGGCTCGGGGAGCGGGTGTCCGCCCGTGGAGCGGCGGCCACGGGTACCTCCACGGCCGCCGCTCCACGGTCCCCCCTCGGTTCCCCCACCCCTAGGGTGTATCCAGCCGCTCCCCTTCCTTCACCCGTTTGTGCGGGCGCTCGGAGTGAACCGGGGGAGCGGAAGGGGGCGCTTTCACAGAGCGATCTGTCCCGCTGATCATCTCGCCCCTACTGTCGAACACGAGGGCACGGGTGTACGGCGGGGAGGCTCGACGATGACGTCGCGGAACCGGTCCCGGGAGACGGACGACAGCCCACAAGGCTCCCCGGACCGCCCCGGAACAGCAGGGCACGAGGGCGGGACGGCCCCCGCTCCTGCGGCAGGTCAGGAGGGCGGGGCGGTCCCGGCCCCCGGAACAGCAGGGCACGAGAGGCGGGTGGCCCTCGGTCCCGGGACGGCAGGGTATGACGAGGGGGCGGTCCCCGACGACCGCCTCGTCCGTATCCACGACCTGGCCGGCCGCCCCCGCGGCACCGGCTTCCTGGCCGACCACCACGGCACGCTGATCACCAGCCACGAGGCCGTCGACGGCCTGCCCCGGCTCGTGCTGCACGGGGCCGATGGCCGCCGCCGGGTCGTGTCCGCCGACGCGGTCACCCCGCTGCCCGCGCTGGACCTGGCCCTCGTACGGACCGAGGGGCTCGGTGTACCGCCGCTGCCCGTGACCGTTCGGGACGGGGCAGGGACCGGCGCCTATGTACGGATCGCCGCCGGCGGCTGGCGCGAGGCGCGGGTGCTGGGCCCGGCCTCCGTCACATACGCGGCCACGGACCGTTTCCACCGCCTCGACGACGCGCTGGAGCTGGCGGTCGGCACGGCGGGGCGGGACGCGCTGCGGCCGGGCGGTGGAGCGGCCGGCGGCCCCGTGCTCGACGCCGGGACCGGCGCCGTCGTCGCGGTCCTCGGCACCGCGCTCAGCTCCGGCCATCGCGACGTCGGGTTCGCCGTACCGCTGCGGGCGGGGATCGCCGCAGCGGCGGGCCCGCTCGCCGGGCTGCTCGCCGAGAACGCCTCTACGGTCCCCGCCTTCGGGGCCGATCTGAACCTCGCCGGGGTGCTGGAGCTGACCGGCGCATCGGTGGGGCTGGTCGGCCCGCCCGGCGGGACGGGAGTCCCGGAGCCGGTCGAACGGGAGAGTGCGGCCGCCGAGTTCGACGCCTTCGCGGCAGGCACGGCGGCCGTCCTCGGCCTCGTCGGGGCACCCGGCAGCGGTCGCACGACGGAACTCGCCGCGCTCGCCGCGCGCCGCGCCCGCAGCGGGCATCCCACGCTCTGGCTGCGCGGCTGCGACCTGCGGGACGACGACACGTCGGTGGCGGACGCGGTCCGCAGAGCGCTGGCCCGGGCCGTCCCCGTGGTGTTCGGCGCGCAGGCCCCCTCTCCGCTCTCCCTGTCCTCCCCGGCCGATGCCGGGGAGATGTCGCCCGAGCGCCTCGCCCGCCTGGCCGGTTCGCTCGGCAGGCCGCTGCTGCTCCTCCTGGACGGTCCCGAGGAGATGCCCCCGGCGGCGGGCCGCCGCTCGGCCGACTGGGCGGGCGGGACCCTGCGGTGGCTCACGGAGACGGGAGCGCGGCTGGTGATGGCCTGCCGGCCGGAGTACTGGGAGGAGGTGTCCGGACTGCTGCACGGTCCGGCGTGCGTACGACTCGGCGACCTCACCGAGGACGAGGCCAGGGAGGCCCGGCTGCGGTACGGCATCGGCGAGGGCGCCCTCGCCGGCACCGACGCCCGCCACCCCCTCACCCTGCGCCTGCTCGCCGAGATCCGGGACGAGCTCACCGACGCGTCCGAAACGCCGGTCCTGCTCGCGGGCCCCGTCGGCCGGGACGAAGTCTTCTCCGCCTACCTGGACCTGATGGCGCTGCGCATCGCCAACCGGCTGGCCACCGGCAACGGCCTGCACGGCACGGCCGTACGCCGGCTGGCGGCCAGGGTCGCCGGGCAGGTGCACGAAGCCGCCCGGCGCGGCCTCGGCCCGGGGCAGGGCGACCTGGACCGGGAGGCGTTCGAGGCGGTGTTCCCGTGGGGCACCGGGCCGGAGCGGCTCGGCGGCTGCTCGGGCTGGGCGTCCGCCGTGCTCGCCGAGGGCCTGCTCGTGCCGGCCGGACCCGGCTACCGCTTCGCGCACGAGGGGCTCGCCGACTGGCTCCACGGCACGCACCTCGACCTCGACGAGGCGCTGCACGCCCTCGTCCACCGCGGCCAGGACGCGCAGACCGACCCCGTGCCGCGTCACCGCATCGGGCCGGTGATCCAGGCCCTGCTGTGCCTCGCCCGCCAGCACGGCGCCGGTCACCTGGCCTCCCGCCTGGCGGACCTGGTGCACGCGCTGGACGCCGACCCGCGGTCCTGGTGGGCCGTACGGCTGCTCGCCGGGACGCTGTCGGCCCTGCCCGACGCGGCACCGTACACGGACGTGCTGCGGCTGCTCGCCGACCGGATCGTGGCCTGTCGGCGGCAGGAGCGGCCCGTCCCGGAGGAGCTCGGACCCCCCTTCTGGACCGGCGTACGGCTTCCGCTGGAGGCGCGTTGCGCGCTGCTGCGGCGGCTGGTCCATGCCGACCGGCCGCCGTGCGAGGCCGGGCCCCGGTTCCTGGACGCCGTCGCCGGACTCCTCACGGCCGACCCCACCGCCGTGCAGCCCCAGCTCGTCCGCTGGTTCGACGACGAGCAGCCGCTGCCCGCCACCCCGCACGCGACCGTGGCCACGGCCGCGCAGGTGCTGCTGCACACCCACCGCCACACCGCCCTGGACGAACTGACGGACGTGCTCGTCGACCGCGCGCACCCACGGGCCGACGAACTGCTCGCGGTGCTCGCGGAGGAGGAGCCGTCGGCGGTGTGCCGGGCCGCCGACCGGTGGGCGCGCGACGAGCGGCCCGCGCGGCGCAGCGCCGCGGTCGCGCACGGACTGCGCGTCGCGCCGCACGTGAGCACGGGAGGCGACCGGGCCCTCCTGCGCTACGCGGCCCTCACCCTGCTCGCCCGCCCCGCCGACCGCGCCCTGCACGGCGGCGCACTCGCCCTCCTCGTCCAGGATCCCCACACGCGGGCCCGCTATCTCCCGCGGGCGCTGGAGCACCTTGCGGCGGGCGACCCGCGGTTCTCGCCGGACGCGCTGGCCGGCGCCCTCCTGACCGACCCCGAGCCGGTCCTCGGGGCGTTCGCGGCCCGGCTGGAGCGGCCGGACGCGGAGGAGGCGCTGCGGGCACTCTCCGACGCGACGCCGCCGGATCTGGCCCGGCGGATCGCCGCGCTACTGTGCCGGGCGGCGCGCGGGCGGCCGGAACTCGCCGGGCAGGTGGCCGCGTACGCGGACCAGCGGCTCGACCGGGGCCCAGACGCCCGGCCCGTGCTCCTGCCGCTGGTCACAGGCCTGCTGGAGGACGGTGACGTGCGGCTGCGCTGCGCCCTGGCCGCCGTCCTCACCCCGCCCGGCATCCCGGCCTCGCGTCCGCTGCGCCGCGAACTGCGCGACGTCCTCCTGGCCCGTGAGCACGACACCGACGTCCTGGACGCACTGCTGCACGCCGCCGCCCGCAACGGGGGTGACGACCTGCGCGACCTCGTCCACCGCATCGGGCTGCTCCTCGTGCGCACCCCTCAGGGCGCCACCCGCTTCGACCGCGCCCTGGTCGACCTGGGCCGGCACGTGCCCGGTTTCGCCGCCCGCGTGGCCGCCTGGCTGGCCGACGCGCCCGGCGAATGGGAGGCGCTGGTCGGGCCCAGTTCCCACCGGATGATCGGGAACCTGGCGGGCGCCGGCGCCCCCGTGTGAGCGGCCTCCCGGGGCCGGGGCCGCAGTACGGTGTCGTGCGCCCTGTCACAGCCCCCATGCCGATGCGGGCGGGAGGCACCCGGCATGGCACCCTTAGACCTGCGCACGAGGCAACCACGGACAACCGACCGGACACGGGTTCGACGAGTTTTCGACAAGGAGCAGGCACAGTGCAGCGCTGGCGTGGCTTGGAGGACATCCCCCAGGACTGGGGGCGCAGCGTCGTCACCATCGGCTCCTACGACGGAGTGCACCGCGGGCACCAGCTGATCATCCGGCATGCCGTGGACCGCGCCCGGGAACTGGGCGTGCCCGCCGTCGTCGTGACCTTCGACCCGCACCCCAGCGAGGTCGTCCGCCCCGGCAGCCACCCGCCGCTGCTCGCCCCGCACCACCGCCGCGCCGAACTCATGGCGGACCTCGGCGTGGACGCGGTGCTCATCCTCCCCTTCACGACCGAGTTCTCGAAGCTGTCCCCGGCCGACTTCGTCGTCAAGGTCCTGGTCGACAAGCTGCACGCCAAGGCCGTCGTCGAGGGCCCCAACTTCCGCTTCGGCCACAAGGCCGCCGGGAACGTGGAGTTCCTGTCCACGCAGGGCAAGACCTACGACTTCGAGGTCGAGGTCGTCGACCTGTACGTGACGGGTGAGGCGGGCGGCGGGGAGCCGTTCTCCTCCACGCTGACGCGCCGGCTGGTCGCCGAGGGCGACGTCCAGGGCGCGGCGGAGATCCTGGGACGTCCGCACCGGGTGGAGGGCGTCGTCGTCCGGGGCGCCCAGCGCGGACGCGAATTGGGTTTCCCTACCGCCAACGTCGAGACGCTGCCGCACACCGCCATTCCGGCCGACGGCGTCTACGCCGGCTGGCTGCACGCCCAGGGCGAGGCGATGCCGGCGGCGATCTCCGTCGGGACGAATCCGCAGTTCGAGGGGACCGAGCGGACGGTGGAGGCGTACGCCATCGACCGGGTGGGGCTCGATCTGTACGGGTTGCATGTCGCGGTCGACTTCTTGGCGTTCGTGCGGGGGCAGGCGAAGTTCGAGACGCTGGACGCGTTGCTGGTGCAGATGGGGCAGGACGTCGAGAAGTGCAGGGAGTTGGTGGCGGCCGAGGGGGCTGCCTAGTCCGCTGGTGGGCCGTCTGCGGGTGTGTGGGGGCTTGTCGCGCCCACGCGGCGGAGCCGCACATCGTTACAGCCCCGCGCCCCTTTGGGGCGCGTACGCAGCTGCCCAGTGACATGCCACCTGCGATTCTCCGCCCCCGCTCAGCACCGCCAAGTCCTGGCCTCTGCACGCGTCCGCCACCCCCGCTGCCTCCGCCTCTCCACTGGCCAGGATCTGGCAGCGGGCGTGGAAGCGGCAGCCGGACGGTACGCGTGACGGGTCCGGGGGCTCGCCCGTGAGGACCACCGGGGCGCCCGGAGCCTCCGGGAGCACGGACAGCAGGGCCTGGGTGTAGGGATGCCGAGGTGCCGTCAGGACCTGCTCCACCGCGCCCGTCTCCACGATCCGGCCGAGGTACATCACGGCGACCCGGTCGGCGATGTTCCACGCAAGGCCCAGATCGTGCGTGACCACCATGGCGGACAGGCCCAGTTCGGTCCGCAGTCGTAGCAACAGGGCGAGGATCTCGCCGCGCACCGAGGCGTCGAGGGACGCCACCGGCTCGTCGGCGACGAGGAGTTCGGGTTCCAGGACCAGCGCGCCCGCGATGACCACCCGCTGGCGCTGTCCGCCGGACAGTTCGTGCGGGTAGCGCAGGAAGAAGCGCTCCGGGGGGCGCAGTCCGGCCCGGGACAGGGCCTCGGCGACCGCTGTGCGTTCGTCGCCGCCGTGGCCGTGGATGCGCAGGCCCTCGGCGACCGCGTCGTACACCGTGTGGCGGGGGTTGAGGGAGCCGCTCGGGTCCTGGAGGACCAGCTGGACGCGCTTGCGGTAGGCCTTGAGGGAGCGGCCGGAGTACTCCAGCGGGCGGCCGTCGAAAGTGACCCGGCCCGCCGTCGGTGGGACCAGGCCGAGCAGACTGCGGGCCAGGGTCGTCTTGCCGCAGCCGGACTCACCGACCAGGGCGACGATCTCGCCGGGGTGGATGTCGAGGTCGACGCCGTCCACCGCCCGGGCCCGGGGGCCGCCGTGCCGTCCGGGGAAGGTGACGTGGAGGCCCCGGGCGCTCAGCAGCGGGGCCGTGGTGACCTCGGGGGCCGTGGGGGAGGTGGTCATGGTGTGCTGCGCCTCGCTTCCTCCAGGGCCTCCGGGCCCTCGGCCGTCCGCTCCTCAAGGGCTCCCGGTCCGTCGGTCGGGTCCTTCCCCCGGCCCCCGGGTTCCGCCGTAGCGCGCTCTCCGCGGGCCTCGGCTCCCGGCGGCCCGACCAGCACACACGCCGCCCGCCGCTCCGGTCCCGCCGCGCGCAGCACCGGGTCCTGCGCGGAACACGACTCCAGCGCCACCGGGCACCGGGGATGGAACGTGCACCCCGACGGCAGCGCGGCCGGGTCCGGAGGGTCGCCCGCGAGCCCCTGCGGCGCGAACCGGGACGCCGGGTCGCCGATACGCGGGAACGCGGCCGACAGGGCCCGGGCGTACGGGTGCCGGGCGTCCTCGTACACCTGCCGGGCGGGCCCCTCCTCGACCACCCGGCCCGCGTACATCACCGCCAGCCGGTCACACGTGTCGGCCAGGACCGCCAGATCGTGGCTGATCATGATCAGGCCGAGGTCCTGGTCCGCGACCAGCTGCTCGATGAGCCGGAGGATCTGGGCCTGGATCATCACGTCGAGCGCGGTGGTCGGCTCGTCGGCGATGATCAGCCGCGGGTCGCAGGCCAGTGCCATGGCGATCATGACGCGCTGGCGCTGGCCGCCGGACAGCTCGTGCGGGTAGGCGTCCGCCCGGGCGGCCGGCAGGCCGACCTGCTCCAGCAGCTCCCCGGTCTTCTTCTTCGCCCCGGCCGCCGTGGCCTTCCTGTGCAGCAGGATCGGCTCGGCGATCTGGTCGCCGACGCGGTGCACGGCGTTGAGGGAGTGCATCGCGCCCTGGAAGACGACGGAGGCCCCGGCCCAGCGGACCGCCCGGACCCGGCCCCACTTCATGGCCAGCACGTCCTCTCCGTCGAGGAGCACCTCCCCGGTGATCCGGGCGCCCGCCGGCAGCAGCCGCAGCAGGGCCAGCGCCAGCGTCGACTTGCCACAGCCGGACTCGCCGGCCAGGCCGAGCTTGCGGCCCGCGTCCAGCCGCAGATCCACGCCGCGCACGGCGGCCGCCCCGCCCGCGTACGTCACCGTCAGGTTCCTGACGTCGAGCAGACTCAACGCGACACCCCCAGCCTGGGGTTGAGAACGGCCTCCACGGCCCGGCCGCACAGCGTGAACGCCAGCGCCACCACGGCGATGGCGATGCCCGGCGGCACCAGGTACCACCAGTCCCCGGCACTGACCGCGCCCGCCTCGCGCGCGTCCTGGAGCAGTCCGCCCCACGACACGACGGTGGGGTCGCCCAGGCCCAGGAAGGCGAGCGTCGCCTCCGCGAGGATGGCCGAGGAGATGATCAGGGTCGTCTGGGCCAGCACCAGCGGCATCACGTTGGGCAGCACGTGCCGGGACATGATGTGCCAGTGCCCGCCGCCGAGCGCCTGTGCCCGCTCGATGTACGGCCGGGTCTCCACCGCGAGGGTCTGGGCGCGCACCAGTCGGGCCGTGGTCGGCCAGGTGGTCACGCCGATCGCCACGACGGTCGTGGTCAGCGAGCGGGACATCACGGTCGCCAGGGCGATCGCCAGCACCAGCGTCGGCATCACCAGGAACCAGTCGGTGATCCGCATCATCACCGTCGCGTACCAGCCCTTGAAGTGCCCCGCCGTCACGCCGATCAGGGTGCCGATCGCCACCGACAGCACGGCGGCGAGCAGCCCGACCAGCAGCGACACCCGCGAACCCCAGATCACCAGGCCCAGCAGGTCACGCCCGAACTGGTCGGTGCCGAGCGGGAACCCGGCGCTCGGGCTCTGCATCGGACGCCCCGGCGCGTCGGTCACGCTGCTCACGTCGGACCCGACGAACAGCGGCGCGAACAGCGCCAGCAGTGCGCACAGCGACAGCGCGGTCAGCCCGTACAGCCCCGCGCGCTCGGAGCGGTACTGCCGCCAGACGACAGCGCGGTCAGCCCGTACAGCCCCGCGCGCTCGGAGCGGTACTGCCGCCAGAAGCGGGCGACGGACGCCCGGCGCCGCTGCCGGGCCAGGGCACGTGGGCTCGCAACCGTCTCGGTCGTCGTCATCGGGCCACCCGGGGGTCCAGCAGCGGATAGACCAGGTCGGCGAGGGTGTTCATCAGGATCACCGCGGCGGCGAACACGAAGAACAGGCCCTGCACGAGCGGCAGATCGGGCACGCTCAGCGCCTGGTAGAACAGCCCGCCGAGGCCGGGCCAGGAGAACACCGTCTCCACGAGGATCACGCCCGCCACTGTCCGGCCGAGGTTGATGAAGATCAGCGTCACGGTCGGCAGCAGCGCGTTCGGCACGGCGTGGCGACGGCGTACGAGGTCGTCGCGCAGCCCCTTGGCCCGTGCGGTCGTCAGATAGTCGCTGCCCATCTCGTCCAGCAGCGCCGACCGCGTGACCAGCAGCGTCTGCCCGTACTCCACGGCCACCAGCGTCACCACCGGCAGCACCAGATGGTGCGCCACGTCCAGGACATAGGCGAAGCCCTCCTCGCCGCCCGACTCCATGCCGCCGGTCGGGAACATGCCGGGCAGCGGGCCGATGCCCACCGACAGCACGATGATCAGCAGCAGCCCCAGCCAGAAGGACGGGATGGAGTACAGCGTCAGCGCGAGGCCCGTGTTGAGGCGGTCGCCCAGCCTGCCGTGCCGCCAGGCCGACCGGGTGCCGAGGAAGATGCCCAGTGCCGTGTAGAGGACGAACGCCGTCCCCGTGAGCAGCAGGGTGTTCGGCAGCGCCTCGGTGATCTTGTCGATGACGGGGGCCCGGAACTGGTACGACGTCCCGAAGTCGCCCGTGAGCGCCTTGCCGCAGTAGTCGGTGAACTGCCGCCACAAGGGCAGGTCGAGCCCGAACTCCTCGCGATAGGCGGCCAGCTGCTCCGCCGACACCTGACGGCCGCCCGTCATGGTCTTCACCGGGTCGCCGGGGATCAGCCGGAAGAGGAAGAAGCTGGTCACGAGGACGGCCAGCAGCGACACGGCGGCACCGGCGACCTTGCCCGCCAGGTACCGCGGGTACGCGGAGCTCTTGCGCACCCGCGGCCCGGCCGCCGTCCGCTGCTTGTCCTCGACCAGCGCGGGGGTCGCGTCAGCGGTCATGAGTACCCGCTCGCCGCTTCACTCGCGTTCCTCGGCGGTGGCCCGCCGCCGCATCGCCGCGAAGGCGCCGAGGCCGCCGAGGATGGCGACCCCCGCGACGATCCCGACCACGACCCCCGTGGACGACGCGGTGTCGGAGGAGCCGTCGGAGTCGGCGGGGACCGCCGACCACCAGCTCCAGTAGCCGTCCTGCCCGTAGATGTTGCCCGCCTTCGCCGGCATGGTCGTGATCGACTTGATCTGGTCCGTCCGGAAGGCCTCGACCGCGTTCGGATACGCCATGACGTTCATGTACCCGAGGTCGTACAGCCGCGACTCCATCCGCTTGACGATGTCCGCCCGTTTGGCGGGGTCGTACTCGGTGAGCTGCCGGGCGTAGAGCTCGTCGTACTTCTTGTCGCAGATGAAGTTGTCCGTCGCGCCCGTGTCCTTCGGGGTCGCCGGGAGCGCCCCGCAGGTGTGGATGGACAGCACGAAGTCCGGGTCGGGGTTGACCGACCAGCCGTCGAACGCCAGGTCGTACTTGCCGGCCAGCCACGGGTCGGTCACGTTGTCCAGGCAGTTGAGCTGGACCCCGATACCGAGCTCGCCCCACCACTCCTGGAGGTACTTGCCGACCGCCTTGTCGTTCGGGTCGGTGGCGTGGCACAGCACGCGGTAGGTGATCGGCTTGCCGTCCTTGCCGACGCGCTTGCCGTCGCCGTTCTTCTTGTACCCCGCCTGGTCGAGCAGCCGGGCGGCCTCGGCCGGGTCGTACGCCAGCTTCCGGTCCGCGGAGGGCTTCCAGAAGTAGTCCTGGAAGCGCGGCGGGATGTAACCCTCGCCCTCGACGGCGTGACCCCGGAAGACCTTGTCGATGATGGCCTCGCGGTCCACGGCCCGGAACAGCGCGTTGCGCACCCGCTGGTCCAGCAGGGACGGATGCCCGTCACCGAACTTCTCGCCGTTCTTCGCCTTCGCGCCCGGGTTGGTGGCGAGGGCGTAGAAGCGGCGGCCGGGGGCGTCGTTGACCTGGATGTCGTCCGCGCCCTTCAGCGACTCCGCCTGAGCGGGCGTCAGGGACGGGGACCCGGCGACGAAGGACACCTCGCCCTTGCGCAGCGCCGACACGGCCGCGTCCTGGTCCTTGTAGTAGCGGAAGACCAGCTCATCGAATTTCGGCGACCCGCGCCAGAAGCTCTTGTTGGCCTTGAGCCGGACGTAGCTGTCGGCCTTGTAACCGCTCAGCACGAACGGGCCGTTCCCCACGACCGGGAAGCTCTTGTCGTTGTTGAACTCGGAGAAGTCCGAGACCTTCTCCCACACGTGCTTCGGCACGATCGGCACGTCCAGCGCGGCCATCGTGGCCTGCGGTTTCTTCAGCTCGATGACCAACTCGGTGGGGCTCGGGGCCGTCACCTTCCTGAAGTTCCCGACGTAGCTGCCGTTCGCCGTGGCCGCGCCGGTGTCGGTCATCATCTTGTTGAACGTCCACGCCGCGTCCTCGGCGGTGGCATGCTGACCGTCGGACCACTTGGAGTTGGACCGGATCGTGTACGTCCACGTCAGCTTGTCCGGCGAGGGCTCCCACTTGGTGGCCAGGCCCGCGATGGCGTGGTTGTCCTTGGGGTCGTAGTTCGTCAGGTACTCGTACATGAGCCGGTGGATGCTCGTACTGAGCAGCCGGACCGCCAGGAACGGGCTGAGCGAGTCCACGCTCTGCGCCACGGCGACGGTCAGCACCTTCTTGCCGTCGTCGGCCGCCCGGGCCTGCTGGGGCGCCGGGGCGAGCGG
Source organism: Streptomyces tibetensis (assembly GCF_007655005.1). Lineage (GTDB taxonomy): Bacteria > Actinomycetota > Actinomycetes > Streptomycetales > Streptomycetaceae > Streptomyces > Streptomyces tibetensis. The sequence continues at coordinate 16,420 of NZ_SZVW01000040.1, read as the reverse complement.
GGTCGCGAGACCGGCGGTGAGGGTGAGCGCGGCGGCCCCGGCCAGGGCGACGAGCCGGAGGCCGTGCGGGAGGCTGCGTTTCTGATCGTTCGTGCCCATGGTCGGACCTCGCGTCATCGCTCGGACGGGAAGGACGGGTTGATCAGCTGTCAGATGCGTGATGTGTGTGTACCAGCGGCCCTCTCCACCGTCAACGGCGCATTCACCCCTTGTGGCCTGCGGAAATAACGAGTTGGCGAGCTTTCCGCACTCATTGGTCGAGACCACTGACGCGCCCCTGGCCAGGGCCTGGCAACGGAATTCGTCCCTGAACGCGCCGAGGCCCGCGCCGAGTCGAAGCGGCGCGGGCCCAAAGGGGACCGGCCCCTGAGAAGGGGCCGATCGGGTGAGGCGGTTACTGCGTCGGAGGAGGGGGCGGCGGGGTCTGCCCGTCGGGCTGGGCCGGGTGGCCGGGCTGTCCCGGCTGACCGGCCTGGGGGTAGCCGTAACCCGGCTGCTCGGGCTGGGGGTAGCCGTAGCCCGGCTGCGGGGGAGCGGCCGGGGGCTGCCCGGGCTGGGGGTACGGCTGGCCGGGGTGGGCCGCCGGTTGGCCCGGCTGCTGACCGGGTTGGCCCGGCTGTCCCGGCTGCGGGTAGGGCGGCTGGCCGGCTGCCTGCGGGTACGGCTGCCCGGGCTGGGCGGGGGGCTGGCCCGGCTGGGCATAGGGCTGGCCGGGCTGCGGATACGGCTGGCCGGGCTGGGCGTACGGCTGCCCGGGCTGCGGCTGCTGAGGCTGGGGCGGGTACGCACCTGGCTGGCCGGGGACCTGCTGGCCGGGGTACGGAGCCTGGCCCGGCTGGGGGGAAGGCTGCCCGGGCTGGATGTAGGGCTGGCCGGGCATGGCGTGGCCGGGCATCGGCGGGGCCGCGACCGGCGGCGGGTTGCCGTCGGAGGTCCACAGCCCGTGCGACTGCTGGTGCCGGACGAAGTCCTCGGCGACCATCGCGGCCAGGTTGAAGTACGCCTCCCGCACCTTCGGCCGCATCATGTCGAGGTCGACCTCGGCACCGGCGGCGAGATGCTCGTCGAAGGGCACGACGATGACACCCCGGCAGCGCGTCTCGAAGTGCGTCACGATGTCCTCGACCTTGATCATCTTGCCGGTCTCGCGGACCCCGGAGATGACGGTGATGGACCGCGAGACGAGGTCGGCGTATCCGTGCGCGGACAGCCAGTCCAGGGTCGTGCTCGCGCTGCTCGCACCGTCCACGGACGGCGTCGAGATGATGATGAGCTGGTCGGCGAGGTCCAGCACACCGCGCATGGCGCTGTACAGCAGACCGGTACCGGAGTCGGTGAGGATCACCGGGTACTGCTTGCCGAGCACGTCGATCGCGCGGCGGTAGTCCTCGTCGTTGAAGGTCGTGGACACGGCCGGGTCGACGTCGTTGGCGATGATCTCCAGGCCGGAGGGCGCCTGCGACGTGAACCGCCGGATGTCCATGTACGAGTTGAGGTACGGGATCGCCTGGACGAGGTCACGGATGGTGGCCCCGGTCTCCCGCCGCACCCGGCGCCCGAGGGTGCCCGCGTCCGGGTTGGCGTCGATCGCGAGGATCTTGTCCTGCCGCTCGGTGGCGAGCGTGGAGCCCAGCGCGGTGGTGGTGGTCGTCTTGCCGACACCGCCCTTGAGGCTGATCACCGCGATCCGGTAGCAGGACAGCACGGGCGTACGGATCAGGTCGAGCTTGCGCTGCCGCTCGGCCTCCTCCTTCTTCCCACCGAGCTTGAACCGCCCGCCACCGGCCACCGGACGGCTGCTCTTCGCCTTCTGCTTCTTGCTGTTGAGCAGCCGGTCGGACGACAGCTCCACGGCAGCGGTGTAACCGAGCGGCGCGGCCCCAGGGTTGGTCGGCTGCCGCTGGTCGTGCTGTATGGGCTGCGGCCAGGCGGCGCCGGTACGGGGGTCGACGGGCTGCTGGGGCTGTTGCCCCGGCTGCGGCTGCCCCGACGGGTCGGGCTGCGGCGACTGGCCTTCGGGGTGGGGCTGGGCCTGCTGCGGGATGTGAGGCTGCGGCTGGACCTGCTGGTGCGGCGGCTGGGCACCGGGGTGCGGGAAACCGTAGCCGCCCTGCGGGGTGGGCGGGGTGCCCTGGTGCGGGAAGCCGTAGCCGTCCTGGGGGTTGGGTGCGGCCGGGGTGGGCGCGCCGGGGTGCGGGAAGCCGTAGCCGCCCTGCGGGGTGGGCGGGGTGCCCTGGTGCGGGAAGCCGTAGCCGTCCTGGGGGTTGGGTGCGGCCGGGGTGGGCGCGCCGGGGTGCGGGAAGCCGTAGCCGCCCTGTGCGTTGGGCGCGGGGGCCGGCGCGCTCTGGGGCTGCTGAACCGGCTGCTGGGCATCCGGGGCGGGAGCACCCGGCTGGGGGAAGCCGTAGCCGCCCTGCGGGGTGGACGGGGGAGTGGGCGGGGTGCCCTGCTGCGGGAAGCCGTAGCCGCCCTGGGAGCTGGGCGCGGGCACCGGCGGGCCCTGGGGCTGCTGGACCGGAGGCTGCTGGGCGTCCGGGGCCGGAGCGCCCGGCTGGGGGAAGCCGTAGCCGCCTTGCGGAGCGGGCGGGGCGGTGGGCGGGGTGCCCTGGTGCGGGAAGCCGTAGCCGTCCTGGGGGTTGGGCGCGGCCGGGGTGGGCGCGCCGGGGTGCGGGAAGCCGTAGCCGCCTTGCGGAGCGGGCGGGGCGGGGGGCGGGGTGCCCTGGTGCGGGAAGCCGTAGCCGTCCTGGGGGTTGGGCGCGGCCGGAGTGGGTGCGCCGGGGTGCGGGAAGCCGTAGCCGCCGGGCTGCGGTGTGGGTTGCGCGGGCGGCTGGTTGGGCGGCGTCGGCGCGGCAGGCTGGTTCCACGCGGCGGGCGCGGGCTGCGGCGCCTGCGGCTGGAACGGTGGCTGCTGGGCCGGCACGGAGGGCTGCAGCGGCACCGGGGGCTGACCCTGTGCGGCCGTCGGCTGCGGCTGAGCGGGCGCGTTCGGATCCGAGGGCTGCGCCGGCTGCTGCTGCGGCTGGGCGGGCCACTCGCTCGCCGGGGCCGGGGCGGCCGGCTGGTACGACGGCGGCAGCGGCGGCACGCCCGGCGGGGGCGGGGGAGTGAAGTCGGACGGCGTGCTGTGGGGGGCGTCGGGGGAGGCCGGGACGGCCGGTACGGCGTCCTCGGGCTCACTCTGTGCGGGCGCGAGGTCGGCGGGGGGCGCGTCGGACGGCTCGGCAGCGGGCGCCACCGAGTCCTCGGCCTCGTGCGCGGCCCCGGCCGGTACCGCGTCCACAGGCTCGTCGGAGCCGGGCTGCGCGTCCTCGGGCTGGCCATCCTCGGGGTGCACGTCCTCGGGGTGGCCGTCCTGGGACTGCGCGTCCTCGGGCTGTGCGGTCCGGATCCGTGACTGCTCGGATTCAGCCTCGTCGGCGTTGGCGTCCGAGGGGTCCGCGTCTTCCGACCCGATGTCCTGGGTCTCGGTGTTCTCTGCCTCACCGCCCTCGGGCTCTGCGACCTGCGGCTCCAGGACCTCGGGTGCCGCATCCTCCGCTTCGGACCGCGTGTTCTCCGACTCGGCCTCGTCGACCGGCGGCACGTCGGTGAAGGAGTCCACGTCCAGCGCGTAATCCGAAACCGCAGCGGAGTCGTCTGCCTCCGCACCGGGAGCGCTGTCCTCCGCACCCTCGGCACGAACACCGTCACCGGCCTCGTCGGCGTCCTTCGCCTCGGTGACCTCGGTGACCTCGGTGACCTCGGTGACCTCGGGGGCGTCGGTGTCTTCGGCGTCTTCGGGGGCGTCGGGCGTGGAATCCGCCTCCGCAGCGGCACGCTCCTCGATCTCCCGCTTCAGGGCGACGGCGGAGAAGCGCATGGTGGCACCGCTCTCCAGATCACCGTTCTCCGGCTCCGCGGCATCACCGGAAGCCGCCGCAGCCGAAGCCTCGGGCGTGCCCGAAGCCTGAGGAGTGCTCGAAGCCTCGGGAGGGGCCGGAGGCGCCGGAGCGAAGGGCGGAGTCGCCGGAGCGGCAGGCGGAGTTACCGGAGCGGCGGGCGGAGTTGTCGGAGCGGCGGGCGGAGTTACCGGAGCGGCGGGCGGAGTTGTCGGAGATGTAGGCGGAGTCGCCGGAGTCTCGGGAGCGGCCGGGGCCTGCGGCGGAGCCGGCGGCGTCCACTGCGACTGGTACCCGCCGACGGGGATGTGCGGCACGGCCGTAGGAGAGGCCGCATTCCCCGCGGGCGCTTCGCCCTGCGCCGGAGACTGCTCCCCGTGTGGCGACCCCTGCGGCTCGAACCCGCTCCCCATCGGAAGCCTGGGCACGGGCGAAGGACCCCCCGAAGAGGGCGCGGGCGGCGCCGGCGGCGCGAAGGGCGCACCCGGCGCGGGCGCGGGAGGCGTGAACGGGGCGCCCGGAGCGGGAGCCGGCGCGGGAGGAGTGAAGGGCGCCCCGGGCGCCGGAGCCGGTGCGGAGGCCTGCCCCGTCAGAGAGGTCGGCAGGGACGAAGGCCCACCGTCAGGATTGGCATGCGCCGGCCGAGTCAGCCCGGGCAGCGGCGGCACGGGCCCCTTCGGCACGGTGGGACCACCAGGCACCCCGGCTGCCCCGGAACCGCCGGGCACGCCGGAAGCGCCGTTCGCCCCGGAACCGCCGTGCACACCGGAAGCCCCCGGCCCGGAACCGGGCGCCCCCGAAGCGCTGGAGTCCTCGGACGCCCCCGCCCCCTGCCCCGAGGACGAACTCCCCGAGGCGTTCTGCGTGTACCAGGCGGGCGGGGCGTAGTCGATGGTGAACTCGCCCGTCATCTCCGCTGCGGACTCCGCGTCGGGCTGGTCATCGCCGGGTGTCGCCCAGCCCCCGCGGATCCCGTCCCGATCGCTGCTCACAGTGTTCCTCCTGGTGTGGTCGAGCACCCTCATGCCGTGCTGGGGCGACCCTTGCTTGTCGTGCGAAGTCGTTTGCGGCGTATCAAGGGTCGTTCGAGGTCGTCCGCTCCACAGGCTCCCCCGCCTTCCCCCCTGGGACGCCGACGCCTACCACGGGCTCTGACGGCGCGCCCCCTCCCAGCCTAATCACCACAAGCCCCGCCCCGGCAGGCCCGTCCGTCCCCGAGCAGCTGTCCGTCGCGTCACAACCTGCCCAGAAGGTGCCCGAAAGTGACGTATACGGCACGCACTTCGGTGAAGAAAAAGGGCGATACATGTGAAGGGTCGTGAACCACCTTGCGAAGCAGACGCCTTGAGGTCACGAGAACGCAGTCGCCTTGACGCGCAGGAGACATGAGCAGAGGGGCGGCCGTTCACCGGCGCGCCCCTCTTCGTCCGCCACGATCCCTACTGCGCGGCTCCGAGCCCCCCGGTGTGCGCCCCCGGCTCAAGATCGAACTCCCCGTCCCGCGCCCCCAGCACGAACGCCCGCCACTCCGCCTCCGTGTAGCGCAGCACCGTGTCCGGGTCGAGCGAGGACCGCATCGCCACGGCCCCCTCGGGCAGGTAGGCGATCTCGACCCGCTCCTCGTGGCCCTCGGTGCCCGGCGCGCTGTGCCACTCGACACCGGAGATGTCGAGGGCGTAGAGCTCGTCCCGCTCCCGCTCCTTGCGTGCCTTGATCTCCTCAGCCGTCTCCGCCATGCCGCAGCGACCCCTTCCCGACGTACGAACGATCCGAATCTGCTCACCCTAGTGGCCCCCTCCGCTCCGGCCGGGAGGTTCGCACGACCAGGGCAAAGGAGACCCCGGTCGCCTGGTACGATGGCCGACGGCCGTTTGTGTACGCACCCCCGGAGCCCACCGCTCTGGAGGCCGCGCCCAGCGGATCCCCGCCTCCCGAGTAACGGAAGCTCCCCCGAGACACAGACCGGGGGCACTCGGTGGCCACCACAGACCACGAGGAGTACGCGTGCCGCTCGACGCCGCTACGAAGAAGCAGATCATCACCGAGTTCGGCCAGAAGGAGGGCGACACCGGCTCCCCCGAGGTCCAGGTCGCCATGCTCTCGCGCCGCATCTCGGACCTGACCGAGCACCTCAAGACCCACAAGCACGACCACCACTCCCGTCGTGGTCTGCTGATCCTGGTGGGTCAGCGTCGCCGCCTTCTCCAGTACCTGGCGAAGAAGGACATCCAGCGCTTCCGTGCGCTGGTCGACCGCCTCGGCATCCGTCGCGGTGCGGCGGGCGCCAAGTAAGACGCCGTGAGGGGAGCGGTTCCCGAAGGAAAGGGGACCGCTCCCTTTGCTGTACGTGCGGAGTGTCACCACTGCTTTGTAGTGTGGTAGCACAACGCAATACGGACGACACAGCACAACAAGAAGAGGAGAGGCGCACCTAGCCGCCGCCGGTCCTCGGTAGTGGCCCCCGGGGGAAAGCGAGCCCCGGGTGCTTCGATCGAAGACCGGCCCGCACAGCCCGGAGCGCTTCTCCGCAACCGTCCCCCTGCCACACGGGCAGCGACGGGACGAAGACGAGGAGATAACGCTAGTGGAGAACGAGACCCACTACGCCGAGGCCGTCATCGACAACGGCACCTTCGGCACCCGCACCATCCGCTTCGAGACGGGCCGCCTGGCCAAGCAGGCCGCCGGCTCCGCCGTGGCGTACCTGGACGACGACACCATGGTGCTGTCGGCCACCACCGCCTCCAAGAACCCCAAGGACCAGCTCGACTTCTTCCCCCTCACGGTGGACGTCGAGGAGCGGATGTACGCCGCCGGCAAGATCCCCGGCAGCTTCTTCCGCCGCGAGGGCCGTCCCTCCGAGGACGCGATCCTCACCTGCCGCCTGATCGACCGCCCGCTGCGCCCCTCCTTCAAGAAGGGCCTGCGCAACGAGATCCAGGTCGTCGCCACGATCATGGCGCTCAACCCCGACCACCTGTACGACGTCGTGGCGATCAACGCCGCGTCCGCGTCCACGCAGCTGGCCGGCCTGCCCTTCTCCGGCCCGATCGGCGGCGTCCGCGTCGCGCTGATCAACGGCCAGTGGGTGGCCTTCCCGACGCACACCGAGCTCGAGGACGCCGTCTTCGACATGGTCGTCGCGGGCCGTGTCCTGGAGGACGGCGACGTCGCGATCATGATGGTCGAGGCCGAGGCCACCGAGAAGACCATCAAGCTGGTCGAGGGCGGCGTCGAGGCGCCGACCGAGGAGGTCGTCGCGGCCGGTCTGGACGCCGCGAAGCCCTTCATCAAGGTGCTCTGCAAGGCCCAGTCGGACCTCGCCGCCAAGGCCGCCAAGCCGACCGGCGAGTTCCCGATCTTCCTGGACTACCAGGACGACGTTCTCGAGGCCCTCACCGCCGCCGTCAAGCCGGAGCTCGCCTCCGCGCTGACCATCGCCGGCAAGCAGGAGCGCGAGTCCGAGCTGGACCGCGTCAAGGCGCTCGCCGCCGAGAAGCTCCTCCCGGAGTTCGAGGGCCGCGAGAAGGAGATCTCCGCCGCGTACCGCTCGCTGACCAAGACCCTGGTCCGTGAGCGCGTCATCAAGGAGAAGAAGCGCATCGACGGCCGCGGTGTCACCGACATCCGCACCCTGGCCGCCGAGGTCGAGGCCATCCCGCGGGTCCACGGTTCCGCCGTGTTCGAGCGTGGCGAGACCCAGATCCTGGGCGTCACCACCCTGAACATGCTCCGCATGGAGCAGCAGCTGGACACCCTCTCCCCGGTGACCCGCAAGCGCTACATGCACAACTACAACTTCCCGCCCTACTCCACCGGCGAGACCGGCCGCGTCGGCTCCCCCAAGCGCCGCGAGATCGGCCACGGCGCCCTCGCCGAGCGCGCCCTCGTGCCGGTCCTGCCGACGCGCGAGGAGTTCCCCTACGCGATCCGCCAGGTCTCCGAGGCGCTGAGCTCCAACGGCTCGACGTCCATGGGCTCGGTCTGCGCCTCCACCATGTCGCTGCTGAACGCCGGTGTGCCGCTGAAGGCCCCCGTCGCCGGTATCGCCATGGGCCTGATCTCCCAAGAGATCGAGGGCGAGACGCACTACGTCACCCTCACCGACATCCTCGGTGCGGAGGACGCCTTCGGCGACATGGACTTCAAGGTCGCCGGCACGAAGGACTTCGTGACCGCCCTCCAGCTCGACACCAAGCTGGACGGCATCCCGGCCTCCGTCCTGGCCGCGGCGCTCAAGCAGGCCCGTGACGCCCGCCTCCACATCCTCGACGTGATGATGGAAGCGATCGACACGCCGGACGAGATGTCCCCGAACGCCCCGCGGATCATCACCGTCAAGATCCCCGTGGACAAGATCGGCGAGGTCATCGGCCCCAAGGGCAAGATGATCAACCAGATCCAGGAGGACACCGGCGCCGACATCACGATCGAGGACGACGGCACGATCTACATCGGCGCGGTCGACGGACCGTCCGCCGAGGCCGCCCGCACCACGATCAACGGCATCGCCAACCCGACCATGCCGGAGGTCGGCGAGCGCTACCTGGGCACGGTCGTCAAGACGACCACCTTCGGCGCGTTCGTGTCGCTGCTCCCGGGCAAGGACGGTCTGCTGCACATCTCGCAGATCCGCAAGCTCGCCGGCGGCAAGCGCGTGGAGAACGTCGAGGACGTCCTCGGTGTGGGCCACAAGGTCCAGGTCGAGATCGCCGAGATCGACTCCCGCGGCAAGCTCTCCCTGATCCCGGTCATCGAGGGCGAAGACGGCGACGAGACGAAGGACGACGGCGACAAGTGACGTCCCGTGGCTTCCAGGCGACGGCCCGCACCTCCTCGGAGGCGCGGGCCGTCGCCCGTACCCAAACCCTCATCAAGGGCGAGAACGGCATCGGTACGGTCCGCAAGACCACCCTCCCCGGCGGACTGCGCATCGTCACGGAGACCCTGCCCTCGGTCCGCTCCGCGACCTTCGGCATCTGGGCGCACGTCGGCTCCCGCGACGAGACCCCGGCCCTGAACGGCGCCACCCACTACCTGGAGCACCTGCTCTTCAAGGGCACCAGCCGCAGGTCGGCCCTGGACATCTCCGCCGCGCTGGACGCGGTCGGCGGCGAGATGAACGCGTTCACGGCGAAGGAGTACACGTGCTACTACGCACGCGTGCTCGACAACGACCTGCCGCTGGCCATCGACGTCGTCTGCGACATGCTGACCGGCTCGCTCATCCGCGAGGACGACGTCAACGTCGAGCGGGGCGCCATCCTCGAAGAGATCGCCATGACCGAGGACGACCCGGGCGACTGTGTGCACGACCTGTTCGCGCAGACGATGTTCGGCGACAACCCCCTCGGCCGCCCGGTCCTCGGCACGGTCGACACGGTCAACGCCCTCACCGCCGACCGCATCCGCCGCTTCTACAAGAAGCACTACGACCCGACCCACCTGGTCGTCGCCTGCGCCGGCAACATCGACCACGCCAAGGTCGTACGGCAGGTCCGCGCCGCCTTCGAGAAGGCCGGCGCCTTCAAGGAACCGGCCGCCGACCCGGTCGCCCCGCGCAGCGGCAAGCGCGCCCTGCGCACCGCGGGCCGCGTCGCGCTGATCGACCGCAAGACCGAGCAGGCGCACGTCGTGCTCGGCATGCCGGGCCTGGCCCGCACCGACGAGCGCCGCTGGGCCCTGGGCGTGCTGAACACCGCCCTCGGCGGCGGCATGTCCTCCCGCCTCTTCCAGGAGGTCCGCGAGAAGCGCGGCCTGGCCTACAGCGTGTACTCGTACACCTCCGGCTTCGCCGACTGCGGCCTGTTCGGCGTCTACGCCGGCTGCAGGCCCTCGCAGGTGCACGACGTGCTGAAGATCTGCCGCGACGAGCTCGACCAGGTCGCCGAGCACGGCCTCTCGGACGACGAGATAGGGCGTGCGATCGGCCAGCTCCAGGGGTCCACGGTCCTCGGCCTGGAGGACACCGGCGCGCTGATGAACCGTATCGGCAAGAGCGAGCTGTGCTGGGGCGAGCAGATGTCCGTCGACGACATGCTGTCGCGGATAGCGTCGGTCACCCCGGACGACGTCCGCGAGGTCGCCCGCGAGATCCTGGGACGGCGGCCCTCCCTGTCGGTCATCGGCCCGCTGAAGGACAAACAGGCGGCCCGCCTCAACGACGCCGTCGCCTGACGATCCCCTGGTGAAGGAAGCACAAGAGATGAGCAAGCTGCGCGTGGCGGTCCTCGGCGCCAAGGGCCGGATCGGCTCGGAAGCCGTACGGGCCGTCGAAGCCGCCGAGGACATGGAACTGGTCGCCGCCCTCGGCCGGGGCGACAAGCTGGAGACGCTGACCGAATCCGGCGCCCAGGTCGCGGTCGAACTGACCACGCCCGACTCGGTCATGGCCAACCTCGATTTCTGCGTCGGCCACGGCATCCACGCGGTGGTCGGCACCACCGGCTGGACCGACGAGCGCCTCGCGCAGCTGAACGGCTGGCTGTCCGCCGCCCCGGAGACGGGCGTGCTCATCGCGCCGAACTTCTCCATCGGCGCCGTCCTCACCATGAAGTTCGCGCAGCTCGCCGCCCCGTACTTCGAGTCCGTCGAGGTCGTCGAGCTGCATCACCCGAACAAGGTGGACGCCCCCTCCGGCACCGCCACGCGCACCGCCCAGCTCATCGCCGAGGCCCGCCACGCCGCAGGCACCGCCCCGGCCCCCGACGCCACGGCCACCGCCCTGGACGGTGCCCGCGGCGCGGACGTCGACGGCGTCCCGGTCCACGCCGTCCGGCTGCGCGGTCTGCTGGCCCACCAGGAGGTCCTGCTCGGCGCCGAGGGCGAGACCCTCACCGTCCGGCACGACTCGCTCCACCACAGCAGCTTCATGCCGGGCATCCTGCTCGGCGCCCGCCGCGTGGTGAGCACCCCGGGTCTGACGTTCGGCCTGGAACACTTCCTGGATCTGAACTGAGCCCCTGACCGTCATGCGCGCGAAGCTCACCTACGCCCTCACCGCCGCCGTCCTGGTCGTCTACTTCGTCCTGGTCGGCAGCCGCGGCGTCCTGCTCATCGAGGTCGGCACGCCCCTCACCGTCACCTTCGGTGTCGCCGTGCTGATCCTGCCGGTCATCGGCCTGTGGTTCCTGTGGAAGAACACCCAGTTCGCCCGCAGGGCCAATCAACTCGCCGCCGAACTCGACGCCGAGGGCGGGCTGCCCGTCGACGAACTGCGGCGCACCCCCAGCGGGCGCATCGACCGCGACTCGGCCGACGAGGTCTTCGCCCGGCGCAAGGCCGAGACGGAGGACGCCCCCGACGACTGGCGCACCTGGTTCCGCCTCGCCGTCGCCTACCACGACGCCCGTGACACCCCGCGCGCCCGCAAGGCGATGCAGCGCGCGATCGCCCTGCACGACGGCAAGCAGCCCGAAGCGGCCTGAATCGCTGCCCACGGATGACAGCGGCCTGTACCGCTGTCCACTCATGAGGGAGGGGCCGGACCGTGAAAACGGTCCGGCCCCTCCGTTCATGGCCGTCATGGGGTATGAGGCATGAGACTTCAGATGTCAGCGCGGGCCGTAGTCCTGGGCCCACGCCTCGACCGAGTCGGCCGCCCGGTCGAAGGCGTCCGTGCGTCCCAGGAAGTCCGCGTTGTGCGTGGTCATCAGGGGCGGCAGATCGCCCGCCTCCCGGCCCTGGCGCCCGAGCAGCAGCGCCTGTCCCTGTACGGTCCGGGGCAGCCCCAGCCAGCGCACCGGCTGCTGCACCGTACGCACCGAGACGACCTGCTCCCAGGACGCGGTACGAGTCGTGAGGAACCCCACGTGCCGCAGCCCGCGTGCGCTGACCCACACGCCCACGCGCAGCAGCCGAAGCGCCGCGGCGATGACGAGCAGCGCCAGGCCGAACACCAGGGCCGCCGAGGCGAGTTGGGCCGTCGCGGCGATGATGACCGCTGCGAAGAGCACGAACGAGGCGAGCAGCAGCGCGAGCGCGGCCACCACGATGCGCCACGGCCCGGGCCGGTACGGACGCCGCCAGCGGTCACGGTCTTCGTGGGGCAACGGAACGTCGTCCGCCGCCTCGAAAACGCGGTCGGCCGTCAGGAAGGGCAGGGGCACGGCTGGTCCTCACTCGATCCATGCGTGGGCTGTGCCCGGTGAGGCTACCGATCTGTGTCCCCGGTCACCACTGGCGGGGGCCGGATGGAGTCACCGCCGGCCAGGCGCGGGTCAGCGCCGGTCGGAGGCCTGCGACTGCTGAGGCTGATCAGCCGTCTTGTCGGGCGTCAGCGCGGGCGTCCCGATGACCAGGGACCCCACGAGCCCCGCCACGAGGGTGAGCCCCAGCAGCCAGCGTCCGGCCATATGGCCGACGGACGACCGCTCGCGCGGTGGGGGAGTGACATTGCTGCGGAACCTGTCGGCCTCGGCGACGAAGGCAAACGGTACGGGTTCACGCCGACCGAACATCAGGGGTATGTCTCCTTCAAGGGTGGAACGGATCACTTTCGTCTGTAGAGACGAACGAACTCCCTCAGAGGTGCCCTGTTTCACCGACTTCATTGCGGCACGGCACCGATCGCGCTGAAACGGCCGGGCCGTAGAGTGGCGTCGCCACACGACGAGATGGGAAGGCCCTGCCAACCGTGACCGACACCCCCGCCGACGACCTCAAACCCAGCTACCGCAGCGACGTCACCGTCGAGCTGGTCAAGCACACTGCGTCCGACGCGGACGTCCTCTTCGCCGCACGCGTCTCGACCCTGGGCGAGCAGTCCCTGGACGAGCTGAAGAAGGACCCCGAGCGTTCCAAGGGCCTGATCAACTACCTGATGCGGGACCGGCACGGCAGCCCCTTCGAGCACAACTCGATGACCTTCCTCATCAGCGCCCCGATCTTCGTCTTCCGCGAGTTCATGCGGCACCGCGTCGGCTGGTCGTACAACGAGGAGAGCGGCCGCTACCGCGAGCTCCAGCCCGTCTTCTACGTCCCCGACGAGTCCCGCAAGCTGGTCCAGGAGGGCCGCCCGGGCAAGTACGTCTTCGTCGAGGGCACCCAGGCCCAGCAGGAGCTGACCGGCCGTGTCATGGAGGACTCGTACCGGCAGGCGTACGAGGCCTACCAGGAGATGCTCGCCGCCGGCGTCGCCCGCGAGGTCGCCCGCTCGGTCCTCCCGGTCGGCCTGTACTCCTCGATGTACGCCACCTGCAACGCCCGCTCGCTGATGCACTTCCTCGGCCTGCGCACCCAGCACGAGCTGGCGAAGGTCCCCTCCTTCCCGCAGCGCGAGATCGAGATGGTCGGCGAGAAGATGGAAGCCGAGTGGTCCCGGCTCATGCCGCTCACCTACGCCGCCTTCAACGCGAACGGACGCGTGGCGCCGTAGCGCGTCCCGGTTTTCCCGATCAGGTACAGATGTACGGTTCAGCCGCGCGAAGTGTCCGTATTGCGGCATTTGGAGAAGTTCATCTAGCCTGATCAAACGGGTCCGGCACTGCTTGAACCCCCGAGCAGGCAGTGCCGGGCTCCACCTTTGTCGCGACTTGTCGCCTGCCCCATGGGCAGACCCGGTCCTGAGCAACGAGTAGCGTGTAACCCATGGCTCCGACCTCGACTCCGCAGACCCCCTTCGGGCGGGTCCTCACCGCCATGGTCACGCCCTTCACGGCGGACGGCGCACTCGACCTCGACGGCGCGCAGCGGCTCGCCGCCCACCTGGTGGACGCAGGCAACGACGGCCTGGTCATCAACGGCACCACGGGCGAGTCCCCGACCACCAGCGACGCGGAGAAAGCGGATCTCGTACGGGCGGTCCTGGAGGCGGTCGGCGATCGCGCCCACGTGGTGGCCGGAGTCGGCACCAACGACACCCACCACAGCATGGAACTCGCCCGGGCCGCGGAGCGCACCGGCGCACACGGCCTGCTGGTCGTGACCCCGTACTACAACAAGCCGCCGCAGGAAGGCCTCTACCGGCACTTCACGGCCGTCGCCGACACCACCGGCCTTCCGGTGATGCTCTACGACATCCCCGGCCGCAGCGGCGTCCCGATCAGCACCGAGACGCTCGTCCGCCTCGCCGAGCACCCGCGCATCGTCGCCAACAAGGACGCCAAGGGCGACCTCGGCCGCGCCAGCTGGGCCATCGCCCGCTCCGGCCTCGCCTGGTACTCCGGCGACGACATGCTGAACCTGCCCCTGCTCTCGGTCGGCGCGGTCGGTTTCGTCTCGGTCGTCGGGCACGTCGTCACCCCCGAGCTGCGCGCCCTGGTCGAGGCGTACACCTCGGGCGACGTCCAGAAGGCCACCGAGATCCACCAGCAGCTGCTCGCCGTGTACACGGGTATGTTCCGCACCCAGGGCGTGATGACGACCAAGGCGGCGCTCGCCCTGCAGGGACTGCCCGCCGGGCCTCTGCGCGCTCCCATGGTCGAATGCGCGCCCGAGGAGATCGAGCAACTCAAGATCGATCTTGCTGCCGGCGGGGTACAGCTCTGACAACAGACTTCGCGCGGATTTCCGCGCAACTGCTTCACAACTGAATAAGCGGGCCACCGGTGCCCGCACCCCACACAGACAACTGCTTCTGCACGAACGTCACGCGCGCCACGTGCCCCACCGGTACGTGGCGTGCGTGGTGAGGAGAGTCTTTTGAGTCATCCGCATCCCGAACTCCGCACGCCCCCGCCGCTCCCCGAAGGCGGCCTGCGTGTCACCCCGCTCGGCGGCCTGGGCGAAATCGGCCGGAACATGACGGTCTTCGAATTCGGCGGCCGCCTGCTGATCGTCGACTGCGGAGTGCTCTTCCCCGAGGAGGAGCAGCCCGGAATCGACCTGATCCTGCCGGACTTCTCGTCCATCAGGGACCGCCTCGACGACATCGAGGGCATCGTGCTCACGCACGGGCACGAGGACCACATCGGAGGCGTCCCCTTCCTCCTGCGCGAGAAGCCGGACATCCCGCTGATCGGCTCCAAGCTGACCCTCGCCCTCATCGAGGCCAAGCTCCAGGAGCACCGCATCCGCCCCTACACCCTCGAGGTGACGGAGGGGCACCGCGAGCGCATCGGCCCCTTCGACTGCGAGTTCATCGCGGTCAACCACTCCATCCCGGACGCACTGGCCGTGGCGATCCGCACCCCCGCGGGGATGGCGGTCCACACGGGCGACTTCAAGATGGACCAGCTCCCGCTGGACAGCCGCCTCACGGACCTCCACGCGTTCGCACGCCTGAGCGAGGAGGGCATCGACCTCCTCCTCTCGGACTCGACGAACGCCGAGGTGCCGGGGTTCGTCCCGCCCGAGCGGGAGATCTCCAACGTCCTGCGCCAGGTCTTCGCCGGCGCCCGCAAGCGCATCATCGTCGCGAGCTTCGCCAGCCACGTGCACCGCATCCAGCAGATCCTGGACGCGGCGCACGAGTACGGCCGCCGCGTCGCCTTCGTCGGCCGTTCCATGGTCCGCAACATGGGCATCGCGCGGGACCTTGGCTATCTGAGGGTGCCCCCGGGTCTGGTCGTGGACGTCAAGACGCTCGACGACCTCCCGGACAGCGAGGTGGTCCTGGTCTGCACGGGCTCCCAGGGCGAGCCGATGGCGGCCCTGTCCCGCATGGCCAACCGCGACCACCAGATCCGCATCGTCCAGGGCGACACGGTGATCCTCGCGTCGTCCCTGATCCCCGGCAACGAGAACGCGGTCTACCGCGTGATCAACGGTCTCACCCGCTGGGGCGCCAACGTGGTGCACAAGGGCAACGCCAAGGTCCACGTCTCGGGCCACGCCTCGGCGGGCGAGCTGCTGTACTTCTACAACATCTGCCGCCCGAAGAACCTGATGCCGGTGCACGGCGAGTGGCGCCACCTCCGGGCCAACGCCGAGCTGGGCGCCCTGACGGGCGTTCCGCACGACCGCATCGTCATCGCCGAGGACGGCGTCGCCGTCGACCTCATCGAGGGCAAGGCGAAGATCTCCGGCAAGGTCCAGGCGGGATACGTCTACGTCGACGGCCTCTCGGTCGGTGACGTGGGCGAGCCGGCGCTGAAGGACCGCAGGATCCTCGGCGACGAGGGCATCATCTCGGTCTTCCTGGTCATCGACTCGTCCACCGGGAAGATCACCGGCGGCCCGCACATCCAGGCCCGAGGATCCGGCATCGAGGACTCCGCCTTCGCTGACGTGGTCCCCAGGATCACGGAGGTGCTCGAACGCTCTGCGCAGGACGGCGTGGTCGAACCCCACCAGCTCCAGCAGCTCGTGCGCCGCACGCTGGGCAAGTGGGTCTCGGACACCTATCGACGCCGGCCGATGATCCTGCCTGTTGTGGTGGAGGTCTGACGACCCGTCGGGCCTGAGCCCGAGCCAACTGGGAGCGGGGCGCCTCGATTTGCATCGAGGCGCCCCGCTCCAGTAGGTTTACAACTCCTCCCGACGGGGCACCCGCGCCAACTCAGGCACGGTGACGATGCCCGGCCGGGAAGGGAAATCCGACTCAGAAACTTCTGATAAAGTCGGAACCGCCGGAAAGGGAAACGCGGAAGCGGGAACCTGGA
>NZ_SZVW01000004.1 GCF_007655005.1 Streptomyces tibetensis | reverse complement strand
TGGAAGACCACCACGACCGCGCCGAGGGAGGCCAGCACCGACAGCAGGAAGCCGAGGGCCGCCTTGAGCGGGACGAGCAGGGACCGGAAGACCACCAGCAGCAGCACGATCGCCAGGCCGACCACGACGACCAGGTACGGGATCAGCGCGGCCTGGACCTTCTCGGCGATGTCGATGTTCATCGCGGTGGTGCCGGTGACCTCGTAGGTGGCGCCGGCGCCGGACTCGATGCCGGGTCGCTCGTCGCGGATGGTGGTGACCAGGTCCTTGGTCTTCTCGTCGGTCGGCGCGGTGGCGGGCACGGCCGAGAAGACGGCGGTGTCGCCGGCGGCGTTGAAGCGGGCCGGGGAGACGGACACGACGCCCTCGGTGCCGCCGATCTCCTTGGCGATCGTGCCGGCGGCGGCCTTCGGGTCGGCCGTGCCCTTGGCGTCCACGACGACGGCCAGCGGCCCGTTGAAGCCCGGCCCGAAGCCGTCGGCGAGCGCGTCGTAGGCCCGCCGCTCGGTGGTGGAGACCGGCTTGGCCTCGTCCCCGGGCATGCCGAGCTGGAGGTCGGCGGCGGGCAGGGCGAGGGCGCCGAGGCCGACGACGCCGAGCAGCAGGACGGGTATGGGGCGGCGCAGCACGAACCGCGCCCAGCGGGTGCCGGCGCCTGCTTCGGTGCTCTCCTCGATCCGGCCGCTCCTGCGGGCCTTCCGGGTGAGGACGGCGTTCGGCCAGAAGCCGAGGAGGGCGGGGACGAGGGTGAGGGCGATCAGGACGGCGACGACCACCGCGCCCGCGGCGGCCAGCCCCATCTTGGTGAGCATCGGGATGCCGACCACGGCGAGCCCGGCCAGCGCGATCACGACGGTGAGCCCGGCGAACACGACCGCGGAACCGGCCGTTCCGACGGCCAGCGCCGTCGCCTCCTGCGGCGTGCGGCCCTTGGCGCGCTCCTCCCGGTAGCGGGAGACGACGAACAGGGCGTAGTCGATGCCGACGGCCAGGCCCAGCATCATCGCCAGGGTCCCGGTGGTCGTGGACAGGCCGAGGGCGCTGGACAGGGCGAGGATCGTGGCCATGCTGACGCCGACGCCGACGACGGCCGTCAGCAGGGGCAGCCCGGCGGCGGCCAGCGAACCGAAGGTGACCAGGAGGACGACGGCGGCGATCGCGACGCCGATCACCTCGGCGGCGCCGCCCGGCCCGCCCTCGGCGGCCAGCGCGGTGCCGCCCGCCTCGACGGTCAGGCCGGAGTCCCGGGCCTGGTCGAGGGTCCGCTCCAGGTGGCCGCGGCCGGCGTCGGTGAGGTCGTTGGCGCCGACCTTGTAGGTGACCGTGGCGAAGGCCGTCCTGCCGTCCTCGCTGACCGTCTTCGCCCGGAACGGGTCGACGGCGCTCGCGACCTGCGGGCCGTCACCGAGCTCGGCCACGGTCTTCTCGACGGCCTTCCTGTTCCCGGCGGCCGTGACCTTCTCGCCGCTCGGCGCGATGAAGACGACCCTGGCCGTCGCGGTGTCGGCCGTGGCCCCGGGGAAGCGCTGCTCCATCAGGTCGAACGCCTTCTGGGACTCGATGCCGGGCATCGAGAACCCCTCGTCGCCGGCCGCCGGGGCCTTGAGGGAGCCCAGCCCGACGGCGGCCAGGACGGCCGCCCAGACCAGGGCGACGTACCAGCGTCGCCGGAAGGCCAGGCGGCCCACTCGATACAGGAAAGTTGCCACGGCAGGAGGTCTCCACATCTGGTGTCGGACGTCCACCGAGCCTCTCCGTGAGGGGACTGTCCCGTCGTCGTGCGGCTGCCGACAATCTCCGGTACTCGGAACGCAGTACGAAGGGGTGGCCGGTCCACCCCGGGTACGAGATTCCCGAGCTTTCCGACCCGGCCTGTGCTACCTTGGCTGGCGTTGCAGTTTTGGTTCCCAGAGACTTCGAGTGCTCTTTCGACCTTTTGTCGACGAGCACTCTTTTTTGTGTCCGAGGATTCTCGGATCTCCTTAGGGTGATCATTTCGGCGACTACGGGTCCGCAAGGTGCGGGCCCTGAGTACTGCCCTCAAGGGAGATTCATATGGCTACCGGTACCGTCAAGTGGTTCAACTCGGAAAAGGGCTTCGGCTTCATCGAGCAGGAGGGTGGCGGCCCGGACGTCTTCGCCCACTACTCGAACATCGCCACCTCTGGCTTCCGTGAGCTCCAGGAAGGCCAGAAGGTCACCTTCGACGTCACGCAGGGCCAGAAGGGCCCGCAGGCCGAGAACATCGTTCCCGCCTGACGCGTACGCGCATGCCCTGACCGGGGCCCGCACCCTCGCGGTGCGGGCCTCGGCTCGTTTTGTCTACTCCGGCTCAAATCTTGCGAATCCTGTGGCACTGCGGTGCCGCCGCGCATTCCTCGACGCGTGCCGCATCGAGGAAGGTTCCCCATGGACCGTACGGCTCGCAGGAACAACGGCTCCCCCCACTCCCGCGGCAGCGGGTCCCGGGCCCGAAAGGCGGGCGGCCAAGGCGCCGCCTCCCGTCCGTCCGGCGGCGGCCGCGGCGGGCGCCGCCCCGCCCCCAGCCAGGAGTTCGCACCGCCCGCCACCCTCACCCCGGCGCTGCCCGCCGTCGAGGCGTTCGACGACCTCGACCTGCCCGAGCGGATGCTCGCCGCGCTGCGCGCCGAGGGGCTGACCGCGCCGTTCCCGATCCAGGCGGCGACCCTGCCGAACTCCCTGGCCGGCCGGGACGTGCTCGGCCGCGGGCGCACCGGCTCGGGCAAGACGCTCGCCTTCGGGCTCGCCCTGCTGGCCCGCGTCGACGGGCGGCGGGCCGAGGCCCGGCAGCCGCTCGCCCTGGTCCTCACGCCGACCCGCGAGCTGGCCCAGCAGGTCACCGACGCCCTCGCCCCCTTCGCCCGCGCGCTGCGGCTGCGGCTCGCCACGGTGGTCGGCGGCATGCCGATCGGCCGGCAGGCGAACGCGCTGCGCAGCGGCGCCGAGGTCGTCGTCGCCACGCCCGGACGCCTCAAGGACCTCATAGACCGAGGTGACTGCCGGCTGGACCACGTCGACATCACCGTCCTCGACGAGGCCGACCAGATGACCGACATGGGCTTCATGCCGCAGGTGACCGCCCTGCTCGACCAGGTACGCCCGGGCGGGCAGCGGATGCTGTTCTCGGCCACCCTGGACCGCAACGTCGACCGGCTGGTCCGCACCTACCTGCACGACCCGGTGGTGCACTCCGTCGACCCGTCCGCCGGCGCGGTCACCACCATGGAGCACCACCTGCTCCACGTGGAGGACGACGACAAGCACGCCACCACGACCCGGATCGCCGCCCGCGACGGGCGCGTGATCATGTTCCTGGACACCAAGCACGCCGCCGACCGGCTGGCCAAGAAGCTGCTGGCCGTGGGCGTGCGCGCGATGGCGCTGCACGGCGGGAAGTCCCAGTCCCAGCGGACCAGGACCCTCGCCCGTTTCAAGGACGGCCAGGTCTCGGTCCTGGTGGCGACCAACGTCGCCGCCCGCGGCATCCACGTCGACAACCTCGACCTGGTCGTCAACGTGGACCCGCCCGGCGACCACAAGGACTACCTGCACCGGGGCGGCCGCACCGCGCGGGCCGGGGAGTCCGGCACCGTCGTCACGCTGGTGCTGCCGCACCAGCGGCGCGAGATGACCCGGCTGATGGCCGACGCCGGTATCACCCCGCAGATCACCCGGGTCCGCTCGGGCGAGGCCGAACTGAGCCGTATCACCGGGGCGCAGGAGCCCTCGGGCGTGCCCGTCGTCATCGCCCCGCCGGCCCCCGAGAAGCCCGCCGCGCGCACGGGTTCCGCGCCGAACGGGCGGCGGAGCAGGCCGTCCCGGGGCCGCCGCCGCTGAACCGGTCCCGGGCAGCGGTGCCCAGGTGTCAGCGCCCGCCCGGTCCCGGACCCTCGCCGGTCGTCGCTGACGTAGCAACGCCCGTCCGCGTCGAACGTCACGTCCACGGGGTGGCCGAGGCCTTCGGCGAGGACGGTGATCGCGTCGGTCGCGTCGGCGGCCAGGACGCGGCCGGCGCCCGTCTCGGCCACCACCAGGGTGCCGTCGGGACGGACCGCGATCCCCAGGCGCTGGTTGAGGCCGGCCGTCCGGAGCGGCTGGTGCCGGTGGCGGGGTCGTAGGTCTGGACGGTGCCGTACTGCGACGTGGTGTGCAGCAGGTCGCCCCCTTCGGCAAGACCGTCACCGGCGTACTGCGCATGGCCGCCCACGTCATCGAGACGGATCCCCCGGCACCCGCCGTGACCGGCCACCACGCAGGACACTGAAGGCCCGACGCGGAACGCCCCCGCCCGCCGTCGCACAGGGGCGACGGCGCACGGGGGCGTCCGGGCGAGCCGTGTGAGGAGGGGTCAGCCGCTCGTCACGTCGGTCACCTTCCAGCGCTGGTTGGCACCGGAGTTGGGCTGCCACAACCCGACGGAGGCGCCGTCACTGGTCGACTGGCCCGAGACGTCCGGGAGTTGGCCGGTGGCGGCGTTGACGAGGGTCCAGGTGCCGTCGCCGGTCGTGGACGTGATCCACTCGGTGGCCCTGTCGCGGCGGCCCTCGTCCGGCTCGGCGACCAGGGCGCCGTCACGGACGGCCAGGCGCTTGTCGGACGCCGTCTCCGTCAGGACGTACCGCTTGCGGTTGTCCGAGCCGCGGACCTGCTCGACCCGCCACTGCCGGCCGCTCGGGTCGTTCGCGTTCGCGCCCTTGATGACCAGGCCGGTGCCGTTGGCGGCGATGGTGAGGTCCTTGCCGCTCTGGACGCCGGTGAGGCGGTAGGTGTGGCCCTTGCGCAGCTCTGCGGCGTCCTCGGCGACACCGGAGACGCCCTTGACGAGGAAGGACGTCACCGACTGCGCGGGCACGGTGAGCGTGGCCTGCTTGCCGGAGACGCGGACGGGCTTCTGCTTGTCCAGCTTGCCGTCGGCGCTGGTCACCACCGGGGTGACCGTGGCGCGGGACGAGACCCGGCCGAACTTCGACAGGTCGAGCGTGACCTCGCGCGCCTCGGTGGCGCTGTTGACGTGGACGACGGTCGCCGCGTCGCCCTTGCGGGAGATCGCCGCCGTGCTCGACGTGTCGTCGGTCTTGATCAGCCGGTCGCCGGGCTTGATGAAGTGCGTGAAGTTGCGGGCCGTGTCGAACTTCGTGTTCGTGTAGACGGGGCAGGACTTCAGGGTGTCCTTGGAGGTGCAGCTGAACGGGAGCTGGATCTCGCCCCAGTTGCCGCCCTTGGCGGACTCGCCGCCCGGCTTCATGTTGTCGTAGTCCTCGACGGGCTGCCAGAACACCCAGGCCTTGGGCTCCAGTTCACGCAGGTCGTCCACCATGCGCTGGGCCAGGCCCAGACCGGGCCGCATGTCCGTGAAGCTCTGGCCGTCGCCCCAGTCGCCCTCCACCTCGCTCATCCACAGCGGCTTGTCGGCGGCCTTGGCCAGGTCGCGGACGGTGGTGCGCTGGCCGGTGCCGTAGGTGTGGACGTTCATCTGGCCGACGAGGTCGCGGACCTCCTGCGGGTAGGAGTTCCAGTTCGTCGCGAACGTGCCCGGGTTCGTCTCGTCCATCGCGGATATCTCCGCGTGCGACCGGGACTTCTTCAGGACCGGCGCCAGGGCGCGGATCACCTTCTGCTGGAGCTCGGGGCCGATGTGGGCGCCCTCCTGGCGACCGCCGACCGGCTCGCCGTCGGGGCCGAGCTTGGTGCCCCAGTAGTTCGTGTTCGGCTCGTTGAAGGGGTCGAGGGTGTCGACCTTGATGCCGTGCGCCTTCTCCAGCCGCTCGGTCGCCCCGACCAGGTACTGGGCGAAGTCGTCGACCGACTCGGGCTTCAGCTGGTCCTTGCCCGCGTCGAAGTTGCCGGAGACGTAGCCGCTCTCGGTCATGAACCAGGGCGGGGAGTTGCTGAAGGTCTCCCAGTGGGTGATGTCCTTCTTGATGCGGTCGACCCACCAGCGCTGCGTCTTGTCCGCGTTCTTGTTCCAGTCGGCCGGGTCGTTCGCGTCCCACCAGTCGACGTCCTCGCGGGTGGTGCCCGCCGGGGCCTTCCACCAGCCCTCGACCGCGCCGCCCGCGCGCAGGTAGTCCTTGACGTCCGGGGCGTTGCCGCCGCCGATGTTGTAGCGGGCGATGTTCAGGTTCAGACCGTCGTCGCCGAAGAGGAGCTTGTAGAGCTTCTCGCGGACCGCGGGCGGGTAGTCGCCGGTGGCGTTGGCGAACCAGACCAGGCTGGTGCCCCAGCCCTCGAACTTGTCGCCCGAGTAGGACGGGTCGGGCCGGACGGTGACGCCGGCGGCCGCGGCCTGAGCCGGCTCGGCGTGCGCGGCGGGCAGGGTCGTCGTGGCCAGGAGGGTTCCGGTCGCCACGGCGGTGACGCCGATGGCCCCGAGGAGCCTTCTCTTACGGGTGCGGTGTGCCATCTCGAGTACTCCAGCTCTTCTGCGTGCCGCGTCCCGGCGGACGCAGAGATCGGGGCCTACGTGGTGCGACTGGTACGGGTTCGGCGCCTTCTCGTACGGTTTCGACTAGGCAATGTTTACGTAAACATCCACTGGCGGGATGTCTACACTGTCCGAATCTCAGGGGTCAAGGACTCGTTCCGGACCGAAATCCGCGCCCGGTGCGCTGCGAGGGAAGCGAGGGGCAGGTGGGCACGGTGAACGGCGAGAGCGAGCCGGGCGGCACGAGCCGTACGAGAAGGCGTGCGGCCCGCCCCCGCCAGGGCGCCTCCATGGCCGACGTCGCCCAGCTCGCCGGGGTCTCCTCCCAGACCGTCTCCCGCGTCTCCAACGGCTTCCCCGGCGTCACCGAGGACACCCGCGCGCAGGTCCTGGCCGCCATGCGGGAGCTCGGCTACCGGCCCAACAGCGCGGCCCGGGCACTGCGCCGGGGCGAGTTCCGCACCCTCGGCGTGATCACCTTCTCGCTCTCCACCATGGGCAACATCCGCACTCTGGAGGCCATCGCCACCTCCGCCGCCGAGCACGGCTACGCCGTGACCCTGCTGCCCGTGGCCGTCCCCACCCAGGACGAGGTGAACGGCGCCTTCTCCCGGCTGGGCGAACTCGCCGTGGACGCCGTCATCGTCATCATGGAGATCCACCTGCTCGACGCGGCGACGGTGTCCCTGCCGCCCGGTGTGCAGGTCGTGGTGGCCGATTCCGACGCCGGCGACCGCTACACCGTCGTCGACACCGACCAGGCGGGCGGCGCGCGGGACGCCGTACGGCACCTGCTGGACCTCGGCCACGACACGGTGTGGCACCTGGCAGGCCCGGAGGGCTCCTTCGCCGCCCAGCGCCGCGCCAACGCCTGGCGCACCACCCTCACCGAGGCGGGCCGCACCCCGCCGCCCCTGGTCCGCGGCGACTGGTCGGCGGAGTCCGGCTACCGCGCGGGGCTCCGGCTGGCCGACGAGCCGGACTGCACGGCGGTGTTCACGGCCAACGACCAGATGGCCCTGGGCCTGCTCCGCGCCCTGCACGAACGCGGCCGCCGCGTCCCCGACGACGTCAGCGTCATCGGCTTCGACGACATCCCCGAGTCCGCGTCCTTCCTCCCGCCCCTGACCACGATCCACCAGGACTTCGCGGAGGTGGGGCGGCTGTGCGTGGAGGGGGTGCTCAGCAAGATGCGGGAGGGCGGGGCCGAACACGGGACGACGTTGGTGCCCACGCGGTTGGTGCGGCGGGAGAGTACGGCGCGGAGGCCGGGGTGAGGAACTCGGACCACGGGGGCGATGCCTCCCGTCGGACCGCGTCGGCACGGGAGACCGTGGCCGGTTTCATCCGCGCCCTCGGTGCCGCCCACGCCGCGCTCCGGCTCCGTTAGCGTGGACCGGTGATCACGCTGCTGCAATGGGACGGCCTCACCGACCGCGCGCGGTTCAACCAGTGGTACCTGGACCAGCGGGACGAGTTCTCGGACAGGGCGCGGGACGCCGATTGGGTCCGGCTCTTCGAGGCGCTGGGAAGGTGGCCGGAGTGGGTCAATCTGCCCCGGCCCGGGAACCGCAGCGGCTTCTCCCCGCTGCATCAAGCCGCCTGGCACGGCGCGGACTTCGCCGTGGTGTCCCGGCTGATCGCGCACGGCGCTTGGCGCACCCAGCTCACCCGGGACGGCCGCCGACCGGTCGACATCGCCCGGGAGCGGGGGCACACGCACCTGCTGGAGCTCCTCGAACCGGTCACGGTGCGGCCCCTGCCCGCACCGACCGATGCCTTGGAGCACCACTTCCACACCCTGATGCGGGAGACGACCGGCCGGTGTTTCGAGGAGATCGAGCACCTGCTGCCGCCACTCGCTCCCCTCACGGAGGCGCCCACCGTGCGGGTCGTCTTCACGGTGGTCGGGATGATGGGCGGCTTCCGGTACCACCACGAGAGGGACTACGTGCACGTGCACGCCAGTTCGCGGATGGACGCCGACGACGGGGACCACTACAAGGTGACGCCCGAGGGCTGGGCCGAGATCAAGTAGGGGCGTACCGATCCAAGTGGTTCCCGGCGAGTGGGCGTTACCCGACGGAAGCCGGTACGAAGGCGAGAGGGGACATCCGACATGGCAGAGCTCTACCCCGCCGGCATCGAGCCGTACGCGCACGGCATGCTCGACGTCGGTGACGGCGACCGCGTGTACTGGGAGGTCTGCGGCAACCCCGCGGGCAAACCCGCTGTCGTGCTGCACGGCGGGCCGGGGTCCGGGGCGGGGCCGTTCTGGCGTCGGCTGTTCGACCCGGCGGCGTACCGCATCGTGCTCCTCGACCAGCGCGGGTGCGGGCGCAGTACGCCCGACGCCGCCGATCCGCGGACCTCGCTCGCCGCCAACACCACGCACCATCTGATCGCCGACATCGAGCAGCTGCGGCAGAACCTCGGCATCGAGGAGTGGCTCGTCCTCGGTGGCTCCTGGGGCGTGACCCTCGCACTGGCCTACGCGGAGCGGCACCCGGGGTCCGTGTCCGAGCTGGTCCTCTTCAGCGTCACCAACACCACGCGCCGCGAGGTGGAGTGGGTCACCCGGGACATGGGGCGGATCTTCCCCGAGGAGTGGGCCCGCTTCCGGGACGCCGTACCGGAAGCGGAGCGCGAGGGGAATCTGGCCGATGCCTACGCCCGGATGCTCGCCGACCCCGACCCGGCCGTACGGGAGCGGGCCGCGCGGGAGTGGTGCCGCTGGGAGGACGTGCACGTCTCCACCCTGCCCGGGCACCGGCCCGACCCCCGCTACGACGACCCGCGCTTGCGCATGCGCTTCGCCCGCCTCGTCACGCACTACTGGCGGCACGCCGCGTTCCTGGAGGACGGGGCGCTGCTGCGCGACGCGGGGAGGCTGGCCGGCATCCCGGGCGTGATGGTCCACGGCCGGATGGACATCAGCGGTCCCCTGGACGTCGCGTGGCGGCTGGCCCAGGTGTGGCCGGACTCCGAACTCGTCCTGATCGGCGACGAGGGGCACGGCCTGTCGGGGACCTCCACGACGGCGGCGGTACTGGCGGCCACGGACCGGTTCCGGAACGCCTGAAGGGGCCACTCCCGGGCAGGCGCAGACCGCGGGCGTGACCGATCCCTCACGGATCCCTCCCGCACGGCACTGGCCCCACCGCCCCGCCCCGCCCGATCGTGGGCACCATGAACGATCACGCTGCCGAGTCCGACGAGGTCCGCCGCTTCTGGGAGCGGCTCGGGCTCCCCGGCCTCGTCGACGTGCACACGCACTTCATGCCCGAGCGGGTCCTGCGCAAGGTCTGGGAGTACTTCGACGCGCTCGGGCCGCTCACCGGCGGGCTGGAGTGGCCGATCACCTACCGGGAAGCGGAGGCCGAACGGGCGGAGATCCTCCGGGGGTTCGGCGTACGGGCCTTCACCTCGATGCTCTATCCGCACAAGCCCGGCATGGCCCGCTGGCTGAACGGCTGGGCGGCCGACTTCGCGCGCCGCACGCCCGACTGCCTGCACACCGCCACCCTTTTCCCCGAGCCGGGCGTCGAGGCGTACGTCCGGGAAGCCGTCGAAGCGGGCGCGCGGGTCTTCAAGGCGCATGTGCAGGTGGGGGCGTACGACCCGGCCGACGACCTCCTCCGGCCGGCCTGGGGGGTGCTGGCCGAGGCCGGGATCCCCGTGGTGATCCACTGCGGTTCCGGCCCCGCGCCCGGCAAGCACACCGGCCCCGGGCCGATCGCGCGGGTGCTGGCGGAGCACCCGCGTCTCAGGCTGATCGTCGCGCACATGGGGATGCCCGAGTACGAGGAGTTCCTCGACCTCGCCGAGCGGTACGGAGAGGTGCGGCTGGACACGACGATGGCGTTCACCGACTTCACCGAGGCGCTCGCGCCGCTCCCACGCCGTGTCCTGCCCCGGCTGGCCGACGCCGGCGACCGTGTTCTGCTCGGCTCCGACTTCCCCAACATCCCCTATCCGTACCTGCACCAGCTGGACTCACTGGAGCGGCTGGGCCTCGGGGAGGAGTGGCTGCGGGCCGTGTGCCACGACAACGCGGCGGAGCTCTTCGGACTGTGAGGCCCGGAGCGGCCCGTCGAAGCGTTCCGGGAACTCCGGCGGTTCCTGGCTATTGACCCGCCTCGGCGGCTGCGCGTACAACTGCACTCGCCACCGATGGAAAACGGTTACTACCTCATTACTGATCGGGAAGGTCCCTCACGATGAGAGCTTCGGGAGAACGGGAAGAGCCGTCCGTGGGGCCGGCGTCGCGCCGGGTGGTGCTGAAAGGAGCGGCGCTCACGGCCGGGCTGGCCGCGACGGGCCTCACCTCCGCCCATCCCGTGTACGCCGCCGCGGATCCCGCGGCTTCCGTGGACGCCGACAGCCGGCCGGGCCGCCCGGAGCAGGTGACCGCCCGCATGGGCGGAACCTCCCTCACCCTGTCGCTGACCGACGGAGCGCTCCACTGGTCCGTCCGGCGCGACGGCCGGGAGGTGCTCGGCACCTCGACCCTCGGTCTCAGGCTCGCCGACGGCACCGTCCTCGGCGGTGACGTCCGGGTGACCGGGGAACGGCACCGCACCCACCGCACCACCTGGACCCCGGTCTACGGCCGCAACGCGACCGTCACCGACCACTACCGGGAACAGTGCTGGGACCTGACGGACCGGGCCACCGGCATCCGGTTCGGCGTGCAGGCCCGCGCCTACAAGAGCGGTGTCGCCCTGCGGTACGTCCTCCTCGACGAGGGCGCCGCGACCATCGCCGACGAGCTGACGACGTTCGTCTTCCCCGACGGCACCACCGTCTACAGTGCCCGCGACGAGGACGCCTACGTGGCGGTGGCGCCGGGCTCCCTACCGGTCACGGGCACCGCGACGACGGACAACGGGCCCCTCACCGACCTCCCCCTGACCGCCACGCTCCCGGGCGGCCTCATCGCCTGTGTCTGCGAGTCGGCACGGGCCGATTACCCACGCATGATGCTGGGTTCGGTCCCCGGCGAGCCGAACACCCTCTCCGCCTTCCTCATGGAGCACACCGCCCGCGGCACCGGCCCGGTGGAGACCACCACGACCGTCGACACGCCCTTCACCACCCCCTGGCGCGTGGTGGTCGTCGGCGTCACCCACGCCGAACTCGTCGACAACGCCGAGCTGGTCCTCAATCTGGCCCCGCCGAACGCGCTTTCCGACACCTCCTGGATCAGGCCTGGCAAGGTCTTCCGCTGCGAGCTCAGCACCGCCGCCGGCCTCCAGGGCGTCGACTTCGCGGTGGCCCGGGGACTTCAGTACATCGAGTACGACGCCGGCTGGTACGGCCCGGAGTTCACCGCCCCGGACGCCACGAAGCCGATCGCGGCGATCGACCTCCCGGCCGTCCTCTCGTACGCGGCGGACCAGGGCATCGGGGTCTTCCTCTACGTCAACCGGCTCGCCCTGACCGACGCGGACGCCCTGTTCGGCCTCTACAGGAGCTGGGGTGTGCGGGGCATCAAGCTCGGGTTCATCAACGACGGCACCCGGACGATGACCGACCAGATCATCGACTGGGCGCGGACGGCCGCGAAGTACCGGCTGCTGATCGACATGCACGACGAGGTCCGGCCGTTCGGCTACGAGCGCACCTACCCGAACTGGATCAGCCTGGAGGGCGTGCGCGGCAACGAGCAGTTCCCGACCGCCACGCACAACGTGACGCTGCCCTTCACCCGCAACATCGGCGGCCCGATGGACTACACCATCTGCTACGGCCAGTCCCGCGACAAGGCGACCGACGCCCACCAGATGGCGATGGCCGCGGTGTACTACCAGCCCCTCGACTTCCTCTTCTGGTACGACAAACCGTCCAAGTACAGCAACCCGGCCAACTGGCCCGGACTGCCCTGGTTCAACGCCGTCCCGGTCACCTGGGACGAGAGCCGCACCCTGGCCGGCTCGATCGGCGAGTACGTCGCCGTCGCCCGGCGCGCGGGCTCCGACTGGTACCTGGGCGCGATGACGAACGAGTCGTCCAGGACCCTCGCGCTGCCGCTGTCCTTCCTCGGCAGCGGCACGTACACGGCGACCGTGTACGCCGACGGCACGCCGGGAACGAGCCCGTACCGGACGCCGGTCGTGGTGAGCACCAGGACCGTCACGCGCGACGACACGCTCGACGTGGCGATGGCCCCGGCGGGCGGCCAGGCGATCGTGCTGAAGGCGAGCTGACGGGCCCGGTCAGCCGATGTCCACCACCCGGGCCCACTCGGGGGGCGAGTCGGGGACGTACTCGGGGTTGGACTCGTCGTAGGCGTGGTTGTCGTGGTGGCGGGGGAAGAGGCCCACCACCGTGCGGCACGGGGGCCGGGTGTCCGGCCAGGGGGTCTGGCCGTCGGTGAGGACCACGATGACGTCGGGGGACGGGCGGGTGCGCAGCGCGCGGGTGAAGCCTGCCCGCAGGTCCGTGCCGCCGCCACCGGTGAGCGGGATGCCCCCCTCACGGCACAGGCGGCGGGCGATTCCGGCCGAGGCGTCACAGGGCACCACCGTGACCAGGTCGCGACGGCCGCCCACGGCCCGGGCGATCGCGGCGACCTCCAGGAGCGCGCTGCCCAGTTCGGCGTCGCTGACCGAGCCGGAGGTGTCGATGACGACGGACACGCGGGGCGGGCGGCGGCGCAGGCTCGGCAGGACCGTGCCGGGCAGGGCGGTGGAGCGCCGGGCGGGGCGGCCGTAGGTGTAGTCCTCGCCCGCGCCGGGGCCGGACGCCGCCGAGCGGACCGCCGCGCCCAGCAGCTCCCGCCACGGCTGCGGCGGGTGGAAGGCCTCCTCCGCCCAGCGCCGCCACCCGTGCGGGGCTTTGCCGGGGCGGCCGGTGATGCCCTGCGCGACCCGGAAGCGGACCGCGTCCCGCTCGTGCTCGCTCAGGCCGTGCGCCCCGTCCGGGCCCAGTTCCCACTCCCGGTCCAGACCGTCGGCGCCGCTGCCGCAGTCCAGCCAGGCCAGGTCCTCCGATCGCGGGCCGAGGGTGAACTGACGCAGATACTCCTCCATCAACTCGCCCTCGCGCAGGCCGAGATCACCTGGCTCGACGACGTCCTCGGGGCGGGCCAGGCCGTCGCCGTAGACGGATCACCTGGCTCGACGACGTCCTCGGGGCGGGCCAGGCCGTCGCCGTAGACGTCGTCGTTGATCTCGAAGTCCGCGGCGATGTTCATCCGCAGCCGCTCCCCCCGGCCGTGCAGGCCCCGCTCCTTGGCGACGCGGTCGCTGCGCCCGTGGTGGTCGCGCAGGAGGTGCGACACCTCGTGCACCCACACGCCCGCCAGCTCCTCGACGGGCGTACGGTCCACGAACCCCGGCGACACGTAGCACCGCCAGTACCGGTCGACGCCCATGGTGGGCACCCGCCGCGACGCGACGACGTGCAGGGCGAACAGGGCGGTCGCGAGGTAGGGACGAACGCGGGCGGCGTGCAGACGCGCCGTGAACAGCTTGTCCCGGTCGAGGGCTGCGGACGCGGACTCGGGGGCGGACTCGCGAGCGGCCCCTGGCACGGGCTCGGGCGCGGGACCGGGACCCGCTCCGGGTGCGGTGTCCGTCGTCATCGGCCCGCCTTCGCCGCCGCCGCGGCGACCGCTGCCGTGCTGCGGTCCGCCCGTTGGGACAGGGACACCACCGCGGCCAGACGCTCGATCGACGCCGGGACGTCCCAGTCGTCGCGGCGCAGGGCGGCGAGCGTGGTGGCGGGGACGACCACCACGTCCGGGGGGCCGGTCTCCAGGGCCTTGACCAGGAGTGTCCAGGCGGCGTCCCAACGGGCCCGTTCCGGGCGGTTGCGTACCGCCGCCACGACCCCGTCCAGCGCGGCCTGCCGCAGATCCCCGCGTTCGGGCAGCACCGCCCCGGCCGGGTCGGCCAGCAGCGTCTCGGGGTCCGGGAGGTCCATCCGGTCCAGGCTCGCCAGCAGTTCGAGCCCGGGCCCGTCCCCGACCGTGCCCCTGACGAGCAGGGAGAGGACGTCACGGGAGGAGCCGGCCGCGGTCGCGAAGGCGATCAGATGCAGCGTCATCTCCCAGCTGCGCGGGGACGGCCAGGGCCCGCCCCGGCGCACCTCTCCGCTGGGCAGCCGGTGCGCGAGTGCGGGACGGGCGGCCAGCAGCCCGCACACCGCACGGCGGGCGAACTCCACGGCCTCCGGCAGCTTCCCCGCATCGAGCCGGGGCAGGGTCGCCCGCGGCCAGGTCCCGCCGAGGCCGCGGACGACGACGTCCGTGTCGTGCGTCCACTGCAGATGGACGAAGCGGTTGGCGAGCGGCGGACTCAGCTCCCAGCCGTCGGCGGCCGAGGAACGCGGGTTGGCGGCGGCCACGATCCGCACGCCCGGCGGCAGCCGCAGCGCGCCGATCCGCCGCTCCAGCACCAGCCGGAGCAGAGCGGCCTGCACGGCGGGCGGCGCGGTGGACAGTTCGTCGAGGAACAGCAGCCCCCGACCGGCCCGCACGAGGCGTACGGCCCAGTCCGGCGGGGCCAACGGCACGCCCTGCTCGGCCGGGTCGTCGCCGACGATCGGCAGACCCGAGAAGTCGGACGGCTCGTGCACGCTGGCGATGACCGTGGTCAGCGGCAGGTCCAGGGCCGTGGCGAGCTGGGTCAGGGCCGCGGTCTTGCCGATGCCCGGCTCGCCCCACAGCAGCACAGGCAGGTCGGCGGCCACGGCCAGGGTGAGGGCCTCCAGTTGGGTGTCGGGGCGGGGTTCGGTCGTGGTGCGGCGCAGCAGGGCCAGCAGGTCGCCGGCCACGTCGAGCTGGTCGGCGGTGTCGGGCAGGGACGAGGTGTGAGTGCGCATGTGTGATCACCAGTTGCCGGTGGTGAGCCGTCTCGGTGGGACGAAGAAGGTTCGGGGGCACAGCGGTCGGCCCCCGGTCGGGTCGGGGTCGCGTCACATGTGGCGTGGGTGCGGGCCGGCGTCGCGGGAGCGGCGGCGGTCCCAGGGGCGCAGGCTGCCGGGCGAGGGACCTTCCAGTCCCGCCCGGAACAGCCCGTGGGCGATGCGCCGCCGCGCGGCCCTCTCCAGCACGTCCCGCAGCGGGCCGTCGCGCAGCACCGCCTCGGGGCCGAGCAGGCTCTCGACCGCGTCGAGCGCCCCGGCGATGTCGCCGTGGTGGAGGCGTTCACGGACGCCGGGAAGGCAGTCGGGCCGGCGGTGTGCCTCGTCGACGGCCCGCAGACAGGGCAGCGGCGGTCCGCCGAAGGCGGCGAGCAGTTCCTCCCGCCGCACCTCGGCCGGATCGTGGTCGAGGGCGACCAGGACGCCGTCCACCAGGCCGATCCGGTGCCGGGCGCCCCGGCATTCCACCACCCGTGGATCACCGGCCCGCTCCGGCGCCCGGGAGGTCGCGGACCGCTGCGCCCCCAACGCCGAGGCGATCAGCGGATGCAGGCGCCCGGTGTCGATCGCCCCGGCCCTCAGCAGCTCGAGGTCGGGCAGCACCCAGGTCGCCGCGTCGGGCAGCACGGGCAGCGAGGAGTCGGGGGCGCGCACGTACGCCATGGTGATCTGCTCACCGCCGTCGGCCAGGTCGAGGACGACGCGGTGCCGTGCCCCGAGCCGTACGCCGACCCTGCCGCCGGACCGGCCCTCGGCCCGCAGCAGGATCGCCGCCTCGGCCGCCCACCGGTCGACGGCACACCGCTTCCCGTCGGCCAAGGGGCCTGCGGGCAGCGGCCCGTCATGCAAGGGCACGTCAGGCAGCGGCCCGGCAGGCAAGGGCACGTCAGGCAACAGCACTTCAGGCAACGGCACGGAAGGCAACGGCACGGAAGGCAGCGGCACGGAGCGCAGCGAGCCGGCGGTTTCCGGGGCGGGACCGCCCTCGCCGGAGCGCGCCCGCAGCTCACCGGCCCGGCGCGCGTCCCACAGGTGGCGGTGCAGGTCGAGCCGGAAGCGCCGGCTGGGGCGGGGGTGGGGATGCCGTCGGTCGGTCTCGTGCCGGCGGGAGGCGTCCCACAGGGCGAGGCTGATCCGCTGTCCGGCGTCCGCCCAGGCAGGGGGCGTCCGTGCCACGAGGTGCAGCACTTCCGCACCCGTGCCGTAGCGGGCCAGGGTGAGGGTCAGGCCCGGCCGCAGCAGCCCGTCGGGGGCGATCCTGGGCATGTGCCAGCGCAGCAGGTCGGGGGCGAGATGGCGGAGGTCGGCGCGGAGCAGCGCGGCGAACTCCCTGCCGTGGCGCCGCGCGAGGAGACGGGGCTGGAGGTCGACATCGATGTTCGCGGCGGCGCAGGCACCGGCCCAGTCACCGGCACGGCGGCGCGCCGTCGCGGTCTCGATCATGGAGGGCGGCACGGCGAACTCGCGCACGCGCGGCCAGAAGGAAAGCGGCCGAGAGGAAGACGGCCGAGAGGAAGACGGCCGGACGGAAGGCGGGAGGTTCCCGTTCGCGAGGTCGGTGAGCATCAGCACTCACCTTGCGCGGACGGGTCCCCCAATCTGTTCATGGAGTGAGTCGTCATCGCGTCGGATGCTAGCGGCCCCGACTCCCGCGCGCAGCCGAGTATTTCGGAGCCACCGCGACGACTTTGCCATCTCTTTACAACCCACCGGGCCGCCGCCTCGTCTCTCCGCACGATCTGTCACCCAGCCCGCCGACCGTCGGGCGGACGACGAAGGAGTGCGTTTCCATGCGCCGAACTGTCCTCAGCGCCCTGGCCCTCGCGGGCACCGCCGTACTGCTGGGCACGGGGCCCGCTTTCGCGGACGGGGCGACGACCCCGAGCCCCGTCCCGTCGGCCGCCTCGCCTTCCACCCAGCCCAAGGAGAGCACCGAACCGACCCGGACACCCGAGCCGACCCGTGCGCCGGGCAAGGGCGAGCCGACCCGGGCTCCGTCCCAGGGTGAGCCGACCCGGGCGCCCGCCGGCGGCCAGGTCTCCGTCCGGCCGAGCGGCGCGCCCGACACCGGTGTGACGGCGTCCCAGGACTCGGGGACGGGCGGCACGGCGATCGGCGCGGGCGCCGCCGCGGTGCTGGCGCTGGGCGGCGGCACCGTCTTCGTCGTGCGCCGCCGCCGGGCGACCGGGGCGTGAGCCCGTTCTCCAGGCGCGCCTTCGCGGCCGGGGCGCTGGCGTCCCTGCTGACGGCGTGCGGGGGCCACGGAACCACCGGCCACC
The DNA here is from genome assembly GCF_007655005.1 of Streptomyces tibetensis. Taxonomy (GTDB): domain Bacteria; phylum Actinomycetota; class Actinomycetes; order Streptomycetales; family Streptomycetaceae; genus Streptomyces; species Streptomyces tibetensis. Next base: position 450,459 of record NZ_SZVW01000004.1, on the reverse strand, counting down.
GGACCACCGGCCCCGGCACCGCCGACACCGCCGGTCACGACCCCACCGCGCGCCGGCCGAGGACCACCGCCGGCCCGGTGCCCGCCGACAGCGCACGCCCCCTGGCCCGTTCGGTTCCGGTCCGGCTCCTGATCCCGGTGATCGGCGTCGACACCCCGGTCATCCGGCTCGGCCTGGCGGCCGACGGCACGGTGCAGGTGCCGCCGGTCACGGACCACGACCGGGCGGGCTGGTACCGGCACTCGCCGACCCCCGGTGAGACCGGCCCGTCGGTGCTCCTCGGCCATGTCACGGTCGGCCCGTACGGTGACGGCGTCTTCCGTCACCTCGCCCGGCTGCACCGGGGCGACCGGATCGAGGCGCGCCTGGAGAACGGCACGACGGCACAGTTCGCCGTCACGGCCGTACGGACCGTCCCGAAAACCGACTTCCCGGCGGACGACGTCTACGGGAACGTGGGCCGCCCCGAGCTGCGGCTGATCACCTGCGGCGGGACGCGGACCGGCGACGGCTACGCGGACAACGTGATCGTGTTCGCGGCGCTGAGCGGCGCGAACTTACCCACCCCTGGAGAGCGTTGAAACGGTCCAGCGAGAAGGCGGCGTCCGAGCTGTTCGCCGCCCTCTACCCGCGCCTGGCCGGCTGGTGCCGCCGGCTCGTCGACGACGACGGAACGGCCCACGAGATCGCCTCGGAGGCGTTCACCCGGCTCTGGGCCCGCTGGACGTCCGTGGCGGAACCGCGCGGGTTCCTCTACGTCACCGCGGCCAACCTGGTCCGGGACCACTGGCGCAAACTGGAGCGCGAGCGCCGGGCCCTGCACCGCGTCACCTCGGAAGCCGCCGTACGTCCGCCCGAAGAGCAGGCCGACCCGTCCGTGCGGCTGCTCGTGCAGTCGCTGCCGGAACGACTGCGCGTCCCGATCCTCCTCCACTACTACGCTGACATGCCGATCCGGGAGGTGTCCGCACTGACCGGGCGCAAGGAAGGCACCGTCAAGGCCGATCTGCACGCGGCCCGGGAACTGCTCCGCGTCCACCTGAGGAGAAGCCTTGACCACACGCCTTGACGGCGACCCGGGTGAGCCGGAGTACGCCCCCGACGACCAGCTCGCCGTGATCCTGCGCCCCTCCTCCCCCGACTACCTGGGTGCTCCCGCCGGCCAGTACGAGGCGATCCGCCGCCGTGCGACCCGTCGCCGCCTGCTGCGCGGCGCGGCCGGGGCGGGCCTGTGCTGCGTCGCGGCGGCCCTCATCGCGCTCCCCCTGCGCCACACCGCGCCCGAGCGCCCCACGACCCCGACGGTCCCGATGGCCCCGCCCACCACGAAGCCGGCGCCGGCCACCGACTCGGCGCCCCCCACCCCCGCAGCGTCGCCGTCCGCTTCCCGCTCCCGGCCCTCGTCCCCGGACACCGGCGACCCCCGCACGACCAGGCCCGGCACCCCCGCCCCCGAGGAGACCCCCGCCCGTACGGAGCCGTCCCGCCACACCCCGTCGGCCACCCCCACCTCGATAAGCCCCGTCCCGTCGGCGGCCGGCCCGGGCACGGACCGACAGACGGCGTACGGGAGCCGCTGACCGGCACCGGCGGGGCCCGGGTCAGCTACCCGGCTGCTGCCGTCGCATCCGCTCCGCCACCTCGCCCGCTTCGGTCTCCCACCAGGGCCGGACCAGTTCGGCAGGTCCCTCCGCGGTGGCCGTGGGCACGAGTTCGCTGTCGAGACACCGGTCCAGTACGACCGTCCGGGCGCGCTCGGCCCGCACCCACTGTGCGAGGACCACCAGCAGGAAGGGCACCGAGACCAGTTCGGCGATGCCCAGCATGGCGCCACCGCCGAGCTGCTGGTCGTGGAGCACGTCGGGGGACCAGGGCGGCGCGTGGTGCAGGTACCAGGCGCCCGCGATCAGGGTGCCGTGCGTCATGACCACCAGCCCCGGCACCGCGTCCACGACCCCGTCCAGGAAGACCAGGGCCGCCCGGACGGGGTGGGTGCACCAGTCGGGCAGGGCCTGCTCGCGGGACAGCACCGGCAGGACGAACAGGCAGCCGGCCGCCAGCAGATGGAGGTACATCAGCTCGTGCAGCCAGCCCACGCGCAGCGCGGTGGCGAAGTACGGCGTGAAATAGAGGGTCAGCTCGGTGGCGAGCACCAGCGCCGTGCTGACGAGGGGGAACGTCAGCAGCCTGACCAGCCGGCCGGTCAGCGCCCGCCGCAGCCGGTGCGCGCCGCCCTCCGGCAGCGCCTCCACCGCGAGCCGCAGCGGGTCGCCCAGGGCGAGACCCAGCGGCGCGAGCAGGTCGAGTCCGACGTTCTGCACGGCGGCCGGCCAGAACAGTTCACGGTCGTAGACGGCGAGGCCGGACATCGTGGCCACGGCGATCGTACCCAGACCGAGCAGCACGAACGCGGCGAGCCGCGCCGGCGGCCAGGCCCCGCCCCGCCCGCGCACCCGGGCGACGCCCCAGCCGTAGAGCCCGCCCAGCACGGCGACGAGCAGCAGGGCGGGCACGTCCGGCTGCCACGATCCCAGCAGCCGTCCGGTGGTCGCTTCCGGCAGGTACACAGCCGACAGTTCGCTCACGAGCGGACGATAGCCGCCGAAGTTCAGGGGGCAGGCGGCAGGGTGGGCGAGCGTGCACGGCGGCTCGTCATGACGTACGCGGGCCCCGGGTAGCCTGGCCGTATGGCACTTGCCAACAACGCTCTGCCGCACTGCTTCCTCTGACGCCGCGGTGTGGACGGCGGCGTGAGCCGATCACGTCGCCGTCCTCGGCGCGCCCGCCCTCTGCTGCCGGTCCACGCCGGCCGGACGGCGGGCGCCGACGCCCCACCGTCCGCCGCCCGCACGCGATGCGCCGCCCCGCCGCGGCCACCGCGTTCCGAGGAGCATCCCTTGCCTTGCGAACGTCTTCTGTCCGTCCTGACCTGCCCGCTGTGCCCCGCCGCCCTCGAACACACCGCCGGAGCCCTGCGGTGCGCGGGCCGGCACACCTTCGACATCGCCCGCCACGGATACGTCAGCCTGCTGACCGGCCACCGGCGGGCCCCGAGCGCCGACTCCCCCGACATGGTCCGCAGCCGCGCGGCGTTCCTGGGCGCCGGGCACTACGGCCCGCTCGCCCGCACCCTCGCGCGCCTCGCCTCGGAACTGGCCCCGCCCGACGCCACCGTGCTGGACGCCGGGGCGGGCACCGGCCACTACCTCGCCGCGGTCCTGGACGCCCTCCCCCGGGCGCTGGGTCTGGGGCTGGACAGTTCCGTTCCCGCCCTGCGCGCGGCGGCCCGCGCGCACGCCCGCGCCGAGGCCGCCCGCTGGGACGTGTGGCAGCCGTGGCCGGTGCGCACCGGCGGCGCCGACCTCGTACTCAACGTTTTCGCACCCCGCAACGGGCCCGAGTTCCACCGCGTCCTCGGCCCGGACGGCGCGCTGCTCGTCGTCACGCCCACCGGCCGTCACCTGCGTGAACTGCGCGAGCCGGTCGGGCTGCTGGCGATCGACCCGAGGAAGGAGGAGCGTCTGCGCCGGTCCCTGGACGCCCGCTTCCGGCTCGATCGCACCGAGCCGCTGGAGTACGCCATGAGGCTCACGGCCGAGGACGTCACCGGCCTGGTGGGCATGAGTCCGACGGCGCATCACCTCACCGCCGCGCAACTGGGCGACCGCGTCGACCGGTTGGGGGCGCCGGTGTCGGTGACGGCCTCGTTCGCCGTGTCGGTGTTCCGGCCGCTGCGGGCCCCTCAGTAGCCCTTGGCGGCGATCTGCTCCTGCTGTGCCGTCGTGAGCGTGTGGACCATGAGGGCCGCCGCCCCGGCCGCGGCCACGATCACCAGGTCGGCGGCGAGCAGGGGCGTGACGCCGTGGTAGGCACGGGCGATGACCTCGTCCGTGTCGTCGGCGTAGAAGATCCCCACGCCGCCGGCCAGACCGAGCAGCCACAGGCCCCACCACCAGTTCACGACGGCCGGCAGCCGCCGCTCGGGGAAGACCGAGCGGTGGACGTCCGCGACGACGCCCCGGGGTATCCACAGGTTCACCACGGGCACGATCCAGCCCAGCCAGAGCCAGATGTAGACGTAGCGCGGGGCCGCGCCCGAGAGCGCCTTGGCGTTGTCCCGCACCTGGTCCAGCCAGTACAGGAACACGATCGCGCAGACGGCCGTGACGGCGGCGCCCACGGAGGAGACAAGGTGGTAGGAGTTCTCCAGGGCGTTCAGCGGACGGTGCACGCCGCCGCCCTGGTCGAGCGGGCCGGACTCCGGCTCGCCCGCGACGGCGAGCCGGATCTCCCACACCGCCCGGGCCACCCAGGCGGCTCCGGCGAGGGCGAGGGCTGCGACGGCGCAGCGGGCCGATCCCCGGACGGGGCGCAGGCTGGGCGGGGGGTCGGAGGGGGAGGACTTCTGTTCGATCACCCCGTCATCCTGCCGCACGCAACTCCGCCGCCCGGCCCTCCCCGTCGAACCGCACTTCCAGGACGTGGTCTACGGCTTCCCGGTCGAGGGGGCCGAAGACGTGCGGGAACAGGACGTCACCAAAGACGCCGGGCGGCGGGGCGGGGGCGGCCGCCTCCCACTCGACCCTGGCGGTGAGCCGCGCCTCGTCGAGGGCGAGCACCAGCAGGGGTCCGGGCGCGTCCCGGTAGAAGGCGTCGACGACGGCCAGCGTGGTCGCCTCGTCCGGGGAGCAGTGCACGAAGCCCTCCTCGGCGAGGGAGGCCGGCGCGTACGTCTCGCCGGTGGCGGTGGTCCAGACGGTGCGCGGTACGACGTGATAGATCATGGCCCCGTTATAGACGGCGACGGCCGCCCCGGGAGCCCCAGGGCGGCCACGGTGCGCCGGGGCGCCTCCGCGGGGGGCAGGGGCGTGATCCCGTCACGGTGGACAGGAGCCGCGCCCCCGCTCGCTGATCAGAGCTGGAACTCGGCCGGGGACACGCCCAGCGTCGCGCAGGCCTCGCGCAGGACCATCTGCTCGGCCTGGGAGAAGTCGCCGTCGGAACCGGCGATGACGATGCCCGTCTGGATCACGGCCCTGGCCTCGGTGGGCTTCTTGGCGGCCTTGGCGACCTCCTGCATCACCTCCGCCTTCCCGAGCTGGAAGTTGGCGGTCAGCTGGTCCACGTGCTTGTTGAACCGCTGCCGCAGCTGCTCCGGCGGGAAGTTCTGCAGCACGTCGTTACTGAGGATCATGGACTCGACCTGCTGGCGCTCGGCCGGGTCCACATGCCCGTCGGCCGCCGCGACCAGGGCGCACATCGCCATGCTCGCGTCCCGGTACGCGCCGCTCTTCAACTCGTTCTTCAGCGAACCGAGCTGCGTCTTCAGCAGGCCGACCAGCTGGGCCTTGCCGCCACCGCCGGACCTCGTCCCGCCGCTGTGCCCACCGGTCGTCGCGCCCCGCGCGCCCTGACCCTGCTGGAGAGCCTTGGCCTGGTCCTTGAGCCGGTCCCACACTGCCATTGACGTCACCTCGGTACTAGTCGGCATCACCTGGCGCACCTGCTCACGCGCGCACATCCGTCCAACGCCCGGCCCACGGGCAAAGGTTCCGCAAAACGAAAGACGGCGCCGGGCGGCGCAGGAACAGCAAACGGCCCGCACCCGGTGACCGGGTGCGGGCCGTCGCGGTGACGCGCTGTCAGACGTCGTCGCGGCGCCGCGCTGTCAGGCGATGTCGCGGCGCCGCGGTGTCAGGCGATTGCGCCGGGCCGCGGTGTCAGGCGATTGCGCCGGGCCGCGGTGTCAGGCGCCGTCGCGGGAGCGCGGCTTCAGGCGCGGGGCGAGGCGGAAGGCCGCGAAGCCCACCGCGGCCAGGGCCGCTGCCGCCGCGAGGAGGAGGCCCATGCCGCCTGCGCCGGTGGAGGCGAGGCTGCCGCCGTCGAGGGCGGTGGACGTGCCGCCGCCCGTGGTCGAGGTGCCGTCACCGCCGGTCGTGCCGGAGGTGGCGGTGCTGCTCGACGGGCTCGGCTCGGCGGAGGGGCTCGGGTCGGCCGTGGGGCTCGCCGACGGGGAGCCGGACTCGTCGCCGGGCCCGGGCTCCGGTGAACCGTCACCAGGGACGACCTCGACCGCGAATTGCGTCATGGCGTCACCCACCGACGCGGCCACGGTGTACGTGCCCGTGCCCTCACCGGCGGTCAGGGCCGGGGCCGTCGCGACGCCGGAGTCGTCGGTCTTCACGCGGACGACCCGGTCCTCGCCCTCGAAGCGGGGAGCGTCCTCGCCGGTGTCCTCGACGCGGAACTCCACCTCGGTGCCGGCCGGTACGGTCGCGCCCGACTTGACCACCCGGGCGAGCAGCGCGTCGGCGAAGTCCTGTCCCTGCTCGGCCTTCTGCTCGTTGCCGCCGGCGCGGCTCACGGTGTACGGGGACGCCTTGACCCGCACGGTGAGGGCCGTCGTCGCGCCCTGCGTCTTCGCCCGGACGGTGAACGAGCCCTCCTTGCGGCTGCCCAGGCCGATCCACGGGGTCTGCGCACGGCCCTGGGCGTCGGTCGCCACGACGGCCTCGTCGCCGTCCGGACCGCCGGTGAGGTAGAAGAACGGCTTCAGACCGTCGGGGTCCTCGACGGTGAAGGTCACCGAGGTGTCGGCGACCGGCTTGCCGTCCTTGTCCCGGGCCACCACGGCCAGCGGCTCGACGTCGGTGCCCGGGTTGGTCGTGGCGTCGGTGCCGGACACCTGGATCAGCCGGTCCGTGCCGGGGGACTGCCGCCACTGCAGGACGATCCGGCCGGGGCCGCCGGGCGCGTTGACGCCGCCCTCGGCCACGCCCGAGTCGATCGGGTTGCCGGCGGAGGCCCAGAACGGGTCCTTCTTCTCCGGCGCCGTGTACGCGTCGCCGACGACGAGCCGGGCGTCGTCCACCCGGGCCGGCTCGGCGTAGCTGGAGCCGCCGCCACCGCTGCCCGTGGTCGGGTCGTTGCCGGTGGACGAGCCGGTCTCGGCACCCGTGCCGCCACCGCCGCCCGCGTATCCGGCACCGCCGCCGCCACCGCCGTAACGGCCCGCACCGCCGGCGCCGCCGGCACCGCCCTTGGCGTGGTCGGCGCCCGCGGCGCCGTTGCCGGTGCCCGCACCGCCCTTCGCGCCGGTGGCGCCCTTGCCGCCGCGGTCCTTCTCGGTGCCGTCCTGGCCGTTCTCGCCCCCTGCGGTACCGGCCTGGCCATGGGCGATGTCGCCGCCCGCGCCGCCACCGCCGCCGGCGACGACCAGCGCCGAGCCGCCGCTCGTGCGGATGGCGCTGCTGTTGCCGCCCCGCTCGGCGCCCCTGCTGCCGGCCTTGCCGGCGAGGGCGTCACCGAACCCCGGTCCGCCGACGGCGAGGCTCAGCACCTCGCCAGGGGTGACCTTCAGGGTGCCGGCGACGAAACCGCCCGCACCGCCGTGGGCCATGGAGTTGCCGGTGCCGCCCTCTCCCCAGGCCCGTAAGTCCAGGCCCGTCACCCCGGACGGCACCTTGAAGTCCTGCCTGGCGTCCGTCGGGACGAAGAGGCGGCAGCCGGAGAAGCCCTCCGTCGGCGTGCACGCCTTCCCGGCGAGGGTCGGGCTGCCCGCGGCCGTCGCGGCCGGCACCGCCCTGGCGGGCGCGCCGGCCAGGGCGGTGCCGGCGGCCAGCGCCGCGAAGGTCAGGGCCGCGGCGCCGAGCCGGAATCCGGCGCGGCGTGGCACGGCGGGACCGTGATGCATCAAGAAAACTCCCCCACTCGTCACCAGCTCCCCCCCAGGGAGCCATGAACTGCTCGATCAGAATCGAACAGGACTGGTGGGACAGCTGATCAAACCCGAGCCTCCTGGTCAACGAGAATGGTTGATTCCGGACAGGAAGCAGCGGGGCGGGGGCGTACGCCTCATGGGGAAGGCCGGGTCCGGCTCCCGAGCGGCACACGCGGGGACGCGACGGCCGGACCCGGCCTCCTGGGCCGTAATCTGCCACCCGGGGCCCCGTGCCGCCTCCCGGGAGGGCCGAAGGAGGACGGGCCGGGCGGGCCTGTGATGATGAGCGCATGTCGACCGTCGCCACGCTCGCGGTGCTGGCCCTTGCCGCGCTCCACGCCTACATCCTGGTGCTGGAAATGTTCCTGTGGACCACGCCGAGGGCCCGGGCGGCCTTCGGCACCAGTGCCGAGTTCGCCGAAGGGACGAAGGCCCTGGCGGCCAACCAGGGCCTCTACAACGGCTTCCTCGCCGCCGGTCTGGTGTGGGGCGCGGTGGCGTCCGACCCGGTGGGCTTCCAGGTCTCGGTGTTCTTCCTGGTGTGCGTGGCGATCGCCGGGCTCTACGGCGCCGCGACCTCCAGCCGGAAGATCCTCTTCGTGCAGACCGTCCCGGCGCTGGTCGCCCTGGCCCTGGTGCTGCTGGCGCACTGAGCGGCAGGGCAGAGCGTCACGCGTCCTGGGTGACGGCCCGCTCCATCAGCCGGCCGGCCTCCGCCTCTGCCGTCGCGGGCGGCACCACCAGCAGGTCGTAGCGCCCCCGGCCGGGCGCGACCAGGCAGACGGTGTGCGGTGCCGAGGGCGAGTCGTTGTGACCGACGTGCACCGTCTGCCCGGCGACGACCATCTGCGCCGGGCAGTCCGGCCAGGTGTCCCCGTGCACCAGGACGCTGCTGATCCGACCCCAGGCGCGCGGCAGCACACCCAGCAGTCCGGTCAGCTCCTCGGCCAGGTCGTCCGACCGGGGCCACCACGCGCCGTCGATACGCCGTGCCGTACGGCCGTAGCGCGTCGGGTCGGCGAGCCGCAGCCGGACTTCCCGCGGTGCGGGGAGCGGTGACGGCGAGGGGGAGGAGGCGGAGGTCATCGGGGGCTCCTGCTGCGGACCGGGGGATGGTCGGGAGACCGGTGCGGCCACTGGTTGCGGCACACCCTCCGTACTCCACCGTACTCCGCGGGGCGGTAGGACATTCCGGGCGCTTTATCGCATTCCGTCGGCGATACTTGGGGCATGAATACGGCTACGTATGCAGAACTGGCGGCGTCGTCAGATCACGCGGTCGCCGTGACCATCGCCTTCGTGGGCGGGCTGATCGTGGCCTGCGCGCTGATCTGGGCCGTGCGGGTCGGGATGCAGGTCATGGACAAGGACACCCACCACCCCGCTCCGGAGGAGCAGCCGCACGTCCCGGAGGGCGGGCCGGTCCGCGAGACCCGGGAGATGCGGGAGCCCGACGACGTGCCGGTCGTGACACGCGACGGTCAGCGGCTCATGCCCCATGAGCTCCACCGTGCGAGCACCAGGACCGGCAAGGACCAGACACCGCGCCGCTGGTCGCCCGGATCCAGCGGATCGTTCGGCGGCGGCGGGCTCGGACGCACATGACGCCGCGAGGCCCGGGCGCCGGCGGCCCCCGGGGAGGCGGCACGTCCGCCCGCCACCACAGGCGCTGGGCGACGGGCGGGGCGGCCCTGGCGCTGGGCCTGTCCGCCGTGCTCGCGGGCTGCAGCGGCTACAACACCCCCTCGGACACCGCGAGCAAGGCGGAGTCCGCCGTGGGGTCGATCGCCTCGGAGGCCTCCGAGGCGGTGGAGTCCGCCACGGCCGAGGCCCAGCGGCGCCTCGACGACATCCAGGACGGCATCGACGTCAAGGCCGACGTGAAGACCGGTCCGCCCGTCGCCGGCTCCGACGGCCGGGTCCGCACGGAGGTCACCGCCCGCAACACCGACGACTCGACCCGGTCCTTCGCCGTCCAGGTCGACTTCCGGGACGGAGCGGGGCAGCTGGTCGACACGGTCATCGTCACGGTGGACCACGTGCAGGCCGGCCACTCCGCCACGGCCACCGCCCGCAGCACCCACGACCTGTCCGGTGAGGTCCGGACCGAGGTCGCCCGGGCGGTCCGCTACTGATCCTCGCCGGCCGGGGCGACCACGATGTCCACCTGCTCGCTTATCGCACTCACCCCGTTCAGGGCGGCAACCGCCTGCAGCCGGTTGGCACCGGCCGGGAAGGCCGCGCCCGGGGTGCACGCCCAGGTGCCGTCGGGGGCCGCCGTCGTCCGGCAGGCCTCCCGGTCGTCCTTGTCACGGACGGTGACCTCGGCGCCCGGGTGAGCGGTGCCGGAGATCTTCGGCCGGGCGGACAGCGGTACGCCGGACAGCGGGCGTCTCAGAACCGGCCCGGCCAGGCCCACGGTCACGGCACACCGCCCGACGGCCCGCGGCACCCCCCGCGCGTCGGTGAACCGCAGGGAGCAGTCCCGCAGCCGGGTCCCCGGAACGGCATCCGCGGGCACGGCCAGCACGAAGGGGAACACCCGGTCCCGTCCGGCCGCGGCGCCGGTCACGGTGTACGTCGCGCTGCGCCCGCCGGCGGCGACCGAGCCGCGGTATCCCGAAGCGTCGAGCGGCGTGCCGGTCACCCGCGCGCCCAGGGGCGCGGTCAGCGTCAGCACCGCCCCCTCGAAGACCTCCCCGACGCCCACGACCTCGACGATGCCCTCCCGCCCGGGTGCGATGATCGCGGCACCCCACAGCCCGCCGTCGTCCCGGGCCGCCACGGGCGTGGCGGGACACACGAGCGCTCCCGCGACCAGGGCCCCCGCCACGGCTGCTGTCCTGCTGTACCTGTTCATCGCGGGCGGGACTCCCTGTCCGTGCACGGCCTCCAAAAAGACACTCCGCCGCCCATGCTCCCGGGCACCCCCTCCCAGGGCACGCATTACTGGGCCACGCGAGTTCCCCCGCGCCCCTGAAGGCCACACCGGTTTCCCCGCGCCCCTCAGGGGCGCGGGGGACCGCGCCACCAGCCACGACGACGGCGTCACGAACGCACCACCCCCGCCACAACCCCAGGGGCGCGGGGAACTGCGCGACCAGCCACGACGAGGCCAGCAGCCGAACGACGCCCTACAGCCCTACAGCCCTACAGCCCTACGGCGCTACGGCGCTACGGCCCTCCGGAACTACAGCCCTACGGCCCTACGGCCGAGCCCTCACCGCCCGAGCCACACCGTCGTGTCCGGCCCGAGCCGCCCGTCCTCCAGGGGCGCGCTGCTCAGCAGCACCTCACCCGCCGGCATCTCGACCGCCGCTCCGGACAGGTTCGCGACGCAGCGCCACCCCTCGCAGCGGTCGAACCGGAGCACGCCCTGCGGGACATCGTCCGCCCAGGTCAGCTCCTCCCCGTCGAGGAGTTTGCGTCGCAGCCTGAGGGCCGTGCGGTACAGCTCCAGGGTGGAGCCCTCGACCCCGTCCTGGGCCTCTACGGCGTAGGCCGCGAAGCCGGGCGGCTGCGGCAGCCAGGCACCGCCGGGCCCGAAGCCGTACGACGGACCGGTCGTCGTCCACGGCAGCGGCACCCGGCAGCCGTCGCGGCCCTTGCGGACGTGGCCCGTCTGCTCCCAGATCGGGTCCTGGAGCACCTCGGTGGGCAGGTCGGCGACCTCGGGCAGGCCGAGCTCCTCACCCTGGTAGACGTAGGCCGAGCCGGGCAGCGCCAGCATCAGCAGCGTGGCCGCCCGGGCCCGGCGCAGCCCGGCCGCCTCGTCGACGGCGGGGGCGTGGCCGCCGGCCAGGAGCCAGGCGTTGAGGTCGGTGCCGGGTGGCAGCGTCAGACGGGAGGCATGGCGTACGACGTCGTGGTTGGACAGCACCCAGGTGGCCGAGGCGCCCGCCGCCCGGGCGGTGGCGAGCGAGTCGGTGATGACCTGCTTCAGCTCCTGCGCGTCCCATCCGGCTTGCAGGTACTCGAAGTTGAAGGCCTGGCCCAGCTCGTCCGGGCGGGCGTACAGCGCACGCCGGGCGCCGGGCACCCACGCCTCGGCGACGGCCATGCGGGGCGGGCTGTAGGCGTCGAGGATCTTGCGCCAGTCGCGGTAGATCTCGTGCACGTCGTCGCGGTCGTAGAAGGGGTGCGTGCCGGGCGGCATCGCGGTGAGGGCCTCCTCGTGGCTCAGCTCGACCCGGCCGAGGTCGCGCAGCGGTTCGCTCAGGTCCTTGACGAGGGCGTGGGCGACGTCGACGCGGAATCCGTCGACCCCGCGGTCCGACCAGAAGCGCAGGGTGGTGCGGTGGTCGGCGCGGACCTCCTGGTTCTCCCAGTTGAGGTCGGGCTGCTCGGGGGCGAACAGGTGCAGGTACCACTGGCCGTCGGGCACCCGTTTCCAGGCGCTGCCGCCGAAGACGGACTGCCAGTCGCTGGGCGGGAGTTCGCCGTGCTCGCCGCGGCCGTCGCGGAAGACGTAGCGGTCGCGGGCGGCCGAGCCGGGCCCCGCGGCCAGGGCCTCCTCGAACCACGCGTGCCGGTGTGAGGAGTGGTTGGGCACGATGTCGACGATGACCTTCAGACCGAGGCGGTGCGCCTCGGCCACCAGGGCGTCGAAGTCGTCGAGGGTGCCCAGGCGCGGGTCGACGCCCCGGGGGTCGGCGACGTCGTAGCCGCCGTCGGCGAGCTCGGACGGGTAGAAGGGGCTCAGCCACAGGGCGTCCACGCCCAGGGCGGCGAGGTGACCGAGGCGGCGGGTGATGCCGCGCAGGTCACCGAGTCCGTCGCCGTCGGCGTCGGCGAAGCTGCGGGGGTAGATCTGGTAGACGACGGCCTGGCGCCACCAGTCGGGGTCCCGGGACGACAGGTCGAGGGTCGAGCGATCGGTCACGCGGTCTCCTTCTCAGGGCATACGGGCGACACCATTGAATCTGTCCAGAATGCCGGAAAAAAGAACCATCGCGTTGATCGGAGTGATCCATTCCTGCTGTGACGGAAGTGTGATGGTGGCGCAACTTCCTTTGCAAAATCGCAGGTTGACAGTGTGCTGCGGCGCCGCCACCATGGGGCCACTGAGGCACATGTGACCAATGGGCCCAGTGTTTCTCAGACCACTCACTCCCCGGTGCGGCACGGCAGCCGCGCGCTGCCCGCATGCCGTCATCCGGGTTCGGCACACGCCAAGAAATGGGATACGCATGTCCATAGCGAGACGTGTCACCGCGCGACGCCTGCTGGGGACGAGCGCCGCCGCCCTCGCCCTCTGCGCCGCCTCCGCCACGACCGCGTTCGCGCACGGCGCGCCCGGCGGAGACGGCTGGTCGTCCGGCGGCAGCTACAAGCCCGGCACGGGCGCGGGCACGGAGACCGGCACCGATCGCTGCCAGTTCTCGCTCGACGGCACCAACTTCTACGACTCGGTCAAGGTCGACGACCAGAACCTGAAGCCGAGCGAGGACGGCAAGGTCCACATCACGGTCCGCGCCGCCGGGGACGCGGCCACCTGCACGGCCTCCCTCGCCTCCTACCTCGCCCACGGCGCGACGTTCGCGACCTCCGGCGAGCAGGTGTTCGTCGACTTCGACTCGGTGACGGTCAAGCAGGGCGGCACCGACTCGCTCGACATCGCCATCCCGGACAAGGGCTGCTTCGGGCAGATCGACCTCTACCGCGGCGCGGTGAAGTTCGACGGCAAGCTGGACGCGAAGGACGGCTTCGAGCACGGCGAGCTGCCCAAGGGCCCGGACCGCCCGGTCATCAAGGACAAGCTGATCGCGGCCTGGAACGGCGGCACGAAGGACTGCACCACCACCCCGCCGCCGGCGGAGACCGAGCCGCCCGCCTCCACGCCGCCCGCGAGCCCCTCCGAGCCGGCCGAGGAGACCACGCCTCCGGCGTCGCCGTCCGAGCCGGCCGAGCCCTCGACGCCGCCGTCCTCCGGCACGGACACGCCCACCCCGAGCGCCTCCGAGTCGACGCCCGTCGCGCCCAAGCCGAACGGCGGTGGCGGCGACCTCGCCGAGACCGGCGCCGACAGCAGCACCGGCCCGATCGCCCTCGGTGCGGCGGCCCTGCTGGCGGGCGGCGCGGCCCTCGTCGTCGTGACCCGCCGCCGCGCGGCCAAGCGCGGCGCGTAGCACGCGAGACCCCGCAGACGCCCGAGGTGCCGTCGTCCGGCGGCGACGACACCTCGGGCGTTGTCATGCTTCGGGCTTTGTCATGCTTCGCGTCGTCCTCTCTCGCGTTCTCAGGCCTCGCGTTCTCAGGCCTCGCGTTCTCAGGCCTCGACAGTCGCCAGGTACAGCTTCACGTAGCGCTCCACGTCCACGTCCAACCCGACGTCGACCAGTGGCTGTTCGCGCGTGCCCTCGTGGAGTTCCGACTCGCCCGGCCGGGGCCTGCGGTCCACGATCGTCATGCCGCGCGTCGGTCCGGGCGCGAGGGACACGTCCACCGGGAGGCGGCGGGTCGTCAGGCCCTCCGGGTCGGCGACCGCGCACACCGCACCCGCGTCACCGAGACCACCGGCCGTCTCCGAGGGGTCGTCGGGGCGGCTGTCCGGATGGGCAGGGCGATGGGCGAGCAGCTGTCCGGCCAGCCGCGCCCCGGGCTCGCCGCTCCCGCTCAGCCTCCGCACGTCCGCCGCCGGCACCACGACCCGCGTGAACACGTCCAGCCCGTACATCGTGATCGGCACCCCGGCGGTGAGCAGGATCGCGGCCGCCTCCGGGTCGTGCCAGACGTTGAACTCCGCGACGGGGGTGGCGTTGCCGACGGCCGCCGCGCCGCCCATGAAGACGATCCGCTCGATGCCCCGGACCACCTCCGGATGCGTGCGCAGCAGCAGCGCGATGTTGGTGAGGGGGGCCGTGGGGATGAGGGTGACCGGGCGCGGGGAGGCGAGGATCTCGCGCCGCAGCAGTGTCACCGCGTCGACGTCGGCGGGCCTGCGGGTCGGTTCCGGCAGGCCCAGGTCGCCCATGCCGTCGTGCCCGTGCACGTGCTGAGCCGAGCGGGGAGCCTCGATCAGCGGCCGTTCGGCGCCCCGGGCGACGGGGATGTCGGGGGCGCCGGCCTGCTCCAGCACGGTCAGGGTGTTGCGTACGACGCCGTCGACGTCCGTGTTCCCGGCCACGCAGGTGATCGCCCGCACGTCGAGCGCGGGGTGCCGTACGGCGAACAGCAGGGCGAGGGCGTCGTCGACGCCGGTGTCGCAGTCGATGATCACCGGGATGCGCTGGCCGTCCGTCACGGCGGGACTCCTTCCAGTGGCTTCGCGGGCCGGTGCCGCGGCACCGGCCCCGTGGCAGCGACCTTACGGCCTGGGCGACGGCCCGCTCCGGGCTGCCGTGACGGCGACCCCACGGTCCGGACGACGGCCCGCTCCGGGCTGCCGTGACGACGACCCACGGTCCGGACGACGGCCCGCTCCGGGCTGCCGTGACGGCGACCTCGCAGTCCGGACGACGGCCCGCTCCGGGCTGCCGTGACGACGACCTCACAGTCCGGACGACGGCCCGCTCCGGGCTCCCGCCCCGCCCGGCCGGATCTGCCTGGACCTGCTCGGCTCGGCCCGGGCCCCGCGGGAGCGGTACGTCGGCCAGTGGATCCCGGAGCCGCTGCCCGGCCGTACGGAGTGGGTCGGTGACGGCACCCCGGCCGACCCCCCGGACCGGGTCACCCTCGACGAGTCGGTCGCCATGGCCTTCCTCGTCGTGCTCACGTCGATGCCCCCGCCGAACGCGGCGCGTTCGTCCTGCACGACGTCTTCCCCTCCCCCCACACACAAGCTCCGGCCTCGGACGGCGGACTGACCCGGTGCCGCCCGGCCACACGAACGGACGCGCCGATGATTGCGGACCCGTCGGCCGGTCGTTACGGGCAGGAGACGACGAAGGAGTCCCGCCATGCCCGCACAGCAGCCGACGACCGAGCTCGACGCCCGCTACAGCTCCGCCCTCCATCCACGCCCGGGTGCCTCGGAGGTCACCGCCACCGCATGGGCCGAGGCACAGGGGCGGTTGGAGACCGCCGAGATCTTCTGGGTGTCCACCGTGCGGCCCGACGGCCGGCTGCACGTCACGCCCTGCATCGCCGCCTGGCACGACGGCGTGCTCTACTTCTCCACCGGCCGCACCGAGCAGAAGGCGAAGAACCTCGCGCACGACGCGCACTGCGCGCTGACGACCGGGGCGAACTCCCTCACCGACGGGCTCGACCTCGTGGTCGAGGGCACGGCCGAACCGGTCGGCGACCGCACGCTGCTGGAGGAGGTGATCACGGCGTACGAGACGAAGTACGGGCCGCACATCACCTCCCCCGAGGGCACGTTCCACGGCATCGGGGACGCGTTCCGCAGCGGCGAGGTCGTCGTGTTCGCGGTGGCCCCGGGCACGGCTTACGGTTTCGGCCGCGACAACGGGGTCTACAGCCACACGCGGTGGACGTTCTGAGCCCGTCCTACGGCAGGTCCCACAGACCGGTGCCGCGGGCCGCGACGCGCTCGCCGATCCGCCGCAGCAGCTCGGCGGCGGGGAGGGCGTCGAGCCGGCGGCCGTCGCGCAGGCGCGCGGCCACGAGGCCGGCGGCGGCCTCCCGCCCGCCGATCACCGCCTGGTACGGCACCAGCCGGGCCGCACGGATCCGGGCGGCCAGGGTGCCCTGCTCGGGGCCGGCGACCTCGGCGCGCAGACCGAGCTCCCGGGCGCGTGCGGCCAGCGCGTCCGCGGCGCCGAACTGGTCCTCCCCGACCGGCAGGACGGCCAGTTGCACCGGCGCCAGCCACGGCGGGAAGGCCCCGCCGTGCTCCTCGACGAGGTGCGCGACGGCGCGCTCCACGCTGCCGATGACGCTGCGGTGCACCATGACCGGGCGGTGCTTCGCCCCGTCGGGGCCGATGTAGTGCAGGTCGAAGCGTTCGGGCTGGTGGAAGTCGATCTGCACGGTGGACAGGGTGGCCTCCCGGCCGGCCGGGTCGGTGATCTGCACGTCGATCTTGGGGCCGTAGAAGGCCGCCTCGCCCTCGGCCGCCTCGTACGCGATGCCGGAGCCGTCCAGGACCTCCCTCAGCAGGGCGGTGGCACGCCGCCACAGCTCCGGGTCGGCCACGTACTTGCCGCCCTCTCCCGGCAGGGACAGCCGGTACCGGGCCGCGCGGATGCCCAGGTCGGCGTAGGCGCGGCCGATCAGCTCCAGTGCGGCCCGGGCCTCCTGGACGGCCTGCTCCAGGGTGCAGAAGATGTGCGCGTCGTTGAGGGTGATGGCCCGCACCCGGGTCAGACCGCCGAGGACGCCGGACAGCTCCGAGCGGTACATGCCGCCCAACTCGGCCATACGCAAGGGTAGTTCGCGGTAGCTGTGGGAGCGGGAGCGGTAGATCAGGGCGTGGTGGGGGCACAGGCTGGGGCGCAGCAGGACCTGCTCGGCGCCCACGTCCATCGGCGGGAACATGTCGTCGCCGTAGTGGTCCCAGTGCCCGGAGATCTCGTACAGCTCGCGTTTGCCGAGGACGGGCGAGTACACGTGCCGGTAGCCGGCCCGGCGTTCCGCGTCGCGGACGTACTCCTCCAGGGTGTGCCGCACGATCGCGCCGTCGGGCAGCCAGTACGGCAGCCCCGCGCCCATGAGCGGATCGGTGTCGAACAGGTCCAGTTCACGGCCGAGTCGGCGGTGGTCGTGCATGGTGTGACTCCTCGCGGTGGGAAGGCGAGCACCACGCGGCGAAGCCCCGGGGCACTCGCCCCGGGGCTTCGGACATCTGGGTCAGCTGTCAGCGCGCCGGGACACTCTCCGGCGTCGTCGTGGCGGACGAATACGACTGGGCGCGCTGCATGGGCGTGACCGTAACAGGGGCGCCGGGGGCGGGGCGACGGTTTTTCGGGCGGGCCGCCCCGCGTCCCACGGCGGCTCCGCCCCGGGAGTCGGAGGGCGTCGGCATCCCGGGGGTCCGCGGGGCCACCGACGCACGGGCCGCGACACGGAGTACCTCGGCATCCCGGACGGCCCGCGAGGGTGCCGCCGGTGTCCGGGTCCGCTCACCCGGACGGCTCGTATCGCTGGTGGCCGGACGGCCGCGGTGGTGCCGTAGGAGCACGCACCCGATCTTGGAGAGAGGCCCCGCCCCGAGGCGCCTCCTCGAGCCCCCGCAGGAGGCACCCCGATGACCCATCCCGCGGCCACCCGTGCCCTCCTCGCCTCCACGCTGTCCGTGACCGCCCTGCTGGCCACGGCCGGCTGCGCCGTCGACGGCGAGCCGCGGCCCCGGTGGTTCTCCGCCTCCCCGTCCGCATCCGCATCCGGCGCGTCCCCCGCCGTCGGGCAGCCGTCCGGTTCCGGAGCGGCCCTCACCGAGGCGCAGGCCCGGGCTGCGCTGGTCACCGAGGCCGATCTGGGGGAGCCGTGGACGCCGTCCCGGGGCGCGCGGACCTGGCGGGACGGGCTGCTCAAGGCGACCACGAAGGACCAGGAGTGCCAGCGGCTGCTGGACGTCCTCTACACGGAGGAGCCCTTCGGCACCCCGAAGGGCCCGCAGGCGACGTCCGCGCTCGACGACGGTGACACCGACGCCCAGCTGCGCTACCGGGTCGCCGCCCATCCCCCGGCGGACGTGGACCGCGCGCTGGACTGGATGAGGTCGCTGCCCGGCAGGTGCGGCGAGTTCACGGCCGCGACCGCCCGCGGCGGCGTCCAGAGCGTGGAAATCCGTGACCTGCCGCTGCCGCCGGTGGGGGATGCCCGGCAGGCGCTGCGGGTCATGCTGGCCGGCGAGACGGAGGAGGGGGAGCTGACGTATCTCATCATGGACCTCGCCGCCGTCCGCGTCGGCGAGGAGGCGATCACCCTCACCAACGCCGGCCTGGACGAGGTGTACGCGGAGGTCACCCAGCAGACAGCACAGCTCGGGGCGCAACGCCTGAACGAGATCAGGAAACAGGGCCGGGCACAGATCTGACGCCGCGCTCTTCCTCCGACGCCGTACCTTCCTGCGACGCCGCGCTCCTCCTCCGACGCCGTACCCTCCTGCGACGCCGCGCTCCTCCTCCGACGCCGTACCCTCCTGCGACGCCGCGCTCCTCCTCCGACGCCGTACCCTCCTGCGACGCCGTGCCCCTCCTCCGACGCCGCGCTCCTCCTCCGACGCCGCGCTCCTCCTCCGACGCCGTACTGCTTCGCGTTCAGTGCCGGTCGAATCGGGTGCGGTGGGCGATCACGTCCCGTGCCACGTCCACGGCCGTACGCCCGTGCGCGAAGGCGTCCGCCCGCAGCCGCGCGAGCGCGTCGTCCGCGCCCACGCCGAGCTGCGCCATGATCATGCCGACGGCCTGGTAGATGTCGTCGTGGTCGGTGGCCAGCCCGCTCAGCCAGTCGTCCCCGTCCTGCGTATCGGGATCGGGCTCGTCGCCGTGCGGCAGTGCCATCAGGGCCACGGTCATGACACCGGCCACGACCCGGGCCGTGTGCAGCTGGCGGTCGGTGAGCCCGCCCGGGCGGTCGCGGTACAGATCGAGCGTGCCCACGCACATCGCGCCGCTGCCCAGCGGCACCGCGTACACCGCCCGCACCCCGGCCTCCGTCGCCTGCTGGGCGAAGACCGGCCAGCGTCCGGCGTCCCGGCCCGTGGTCAGATCGCAGGCGAGGACGGGCGCGCCGTCCTCCAGCGCGCTCTGGCAGGGGCCGTCGCCCAGCGTCGCCTGGATCTGCGCCAGGTGCGCGGCCTGCGCGCTGCTCGCGCTCAGCTGCACGGGCATGCCCTCGCTGCGCAGTGACACGCTCGCGCCGATCACCGGCAGCAGTTCCACCGCCACCTCGCACAGCCGCCCCGGCACCTCTCCCGGCTCGGCACCCCGCACGCCCCTGGCGATCGCGTCGGCGGCCCGGGCACCGTCCGGGTCCGGGCCACCGCCCCCGGCGCGGCCGGGGCCCGGGTCGCCGCCGGGAGCGTCTCGGGGATCGTCCCTGGGCCGCACGACCACCGCCTCCTTCGATCACCGCGGCTTGCACCGTCGACGGTTTCCGGGGCGGGCCACGGCAGGGGCGGCCCGGGTGCGACCGCCCCGCGGGGCCGCCGTGCGGCCGGTCGGTCGACTGTGCCCGGTGCCCGCCGCGCACCGGGCCCGGCCCACTCGGAACCGTGCCCCGACTACCCGTTGCGGGTGGGGCAAAACACCTGCGCGGAGGCGTCGGCGCGCGGCCTCAGCGCTTTCGCACGGGTCGCCCGGCTGCGGCACCCGCCGTCGGCCTGTGGGGTGGTGACCGTGCCCTGCGGGGTGGTGACCGTGACCTGTGGAGTGGTGACCATGCCCTGCGGGGTGGTGACCGTGACCTGTGGAGTGGTGACCATGCCCTGCGGGGTGGTGACCGTGCCCTGTGGAGTGGTGACCATGCCCTGTGGAGTGGTGACGGTGACCTGTGGGCGGCGAGCAGCGCGGCCCTTCCGGTGACGGCCTCACAAAGGAGGCTGTGCGGGGGCGGGTCCGAGGGTGGTGGTGCCGGGGGCGGTGCGGTGGCCGAGGCCGGTCCGGTAGGCGTCCAGGGCAGCCTCCACCCGCCCGGTCCTGCGCAGCAGGTCGCCCAGCAGCCGGCACAGGTCGGCCAGGTCACCGGCGGCGCCGGCCCGCTCCAGCAGGCTCAGGGCACGCACGTAGTGCTCCTCGGCGTCCTCGGTGCGGCGGGCGTCCTCGGCGATGATGCCGAGCAGCCGGTGCGCGGCGGCGGAGTGGACGGCGCCGCGCTCGGGGGACAGGTGCCCGAGGACGTCGTGGAGCAGGGCCGCCGCCTCGTCGGACCGGCCGCGCCGGTGGAGCACGTCGGCCAGCTCGACGGTGACCTGGCTGCTGTAGAGGGCGGCGCGCTGGGCCGACAGCATGCCGAGGGCCTGCCGCAGTTCCTCCTCGGCGCGTTCCAGCCGGCCGTCCTGGGCGTAGACGTAGCCGCGCATCCAGTGGCAGTTGGCGAGCTCGGTGCGGATCTGCAGGCCCCGGTACAGCTCGGCGGCCTTGGCCAAGGAGGCGTCCGCCTCGGCGAGGCGGCCCTCGGCGACCAGGGTGCGGGCGACGGAGCGGTGCATGCGGGCGACCAGGGCGGGGTCGCCGGACTGCGGGGCGAGGGCCAGGGCGAGCTCGGCGGCCTGGGCGGCGCGGGCGTGGGCGCCCATGTCCATGTACGGGCCGATGGCGCTGGCGTAGAGCAGCAGCAGGGCGTCCGGGTCGTGCAGGCCGCCGCGGTTCAGTTCGTCGAGGGTGGTCTCCAGCAGGTAGACGGCGTACCGGAGTTCCCCGGCGAGGTAGTGCGCGACGGCCCGGCCGCGCAGGGCCGGGACCCGGGCGGGCAGGGGTGCGCCGGCCAGGCACGTCTCGGCCCGCTCGAAGTACTGCCGGCCGTCGACGAGTTCACCGGTCTCCAGAGCGCACTCGCCGAGTCCGAGCAGGGCGGCGGACCGCTCGGCCGTCAGGCCGTGCGTCTCGGCCTCGGAGAGCAGCTCGGCGTACTGCTCGGCGGCCGCCTCGGCCTCGCCGTCGGCCAGGGTCCGCTGGGCTTCGGTGAGCCGCAGCCGCAGCCCGGTGACGAGCCGGGCCGAGTGCCCGCCGGCGAGCTCGTCGAAGGCCACGCCGAGCCGCTCCGCGAGATGCCGCAGGGCGTCGTCGGAGGGCCGTACCCGGCCCGACTCGAGGGTGGAGACGTAGGCCGGTGTGTACACGGGTTCCGCCAACTGCCGCTGCGTCAGTCCGCGTTCCACACGCAACCGCTGCACCCGGCGCCCGATGGTCCCCGGATCGTCACGCTCCCCCACGCCAACTCCCCCTGTGGCTCTTGCCGTTCGACCGGAACTGCCCCTAGGTTAAACGGAGTGTTAAGCGGGATTGTCGAACCTGCTTAACACGTTGCCGCCGTAGTCACCGCCCCTGTTGCGAGGTCGCCGTGCCGAGCCGCACACGCACCGCCGAGCGGTACGCCCGAGGCTTCACCGCCGCCCTCGTCGCGGTGGCGACCCTGCTGCTCGCGGCGAACGCGGGCCCGGCGAAAGCGTCGGAGGCGCCGGCCACCCACGCAACACATCCGGTGGATCAGCGCTACGGCTGAGTTGGCGGGGCTTCCTTCACCTCCGCCCGTGGTCAGGTAATCGAACACGGACCGGAGATCTCGAAACAGGTCTCCTGTCCGATGCGTCCTGGGCACACTGTGACCCATGACTCAGTACGCGGAGTTGTTGCTGGACGACAGCACGGTCATACGCCTGGAGCTGTCGCCGGTCGGGGAGCCCCCGGCCGACGGCCGGGCAGCCGGCACGGAGGAGCAGGAGGAGTACGAGGAAGTACCGGACGGCATGCGGAGCTCGGAGCCGGTCGGACGGTTCAGCGATGCCGCACGGGTCTTGGCCGGCGGTACCATGCGCCGCGCGCTGAGCCCACTCGGGCCACTGCTGCGGGAGGTCCATGCCACCGTCACGTCGGTGAACGACCCGCCGCAGGAGTTCAGCGTCGAGTTCGGCCTGCAGCTCGGGCAGGACCTGAAACTCGGCATCGTGGGCGTCAACAGCGCGAGCAGTCTGAAGGTATCGGCGACCTGGCGGCCCGTCCCGGACCCCGCCGTCTAGGGCCCTCTCTTGCCGTGGTTCTCCGCGCCGGGCCCGTCCCGTCCGGCGACCGTGTCCGTCTTTCCGCGTGCTGGGGAGCGAGGCAGCGTCGGCGCGGGCGTTCTGCTGCCCGGCAGCCGGGTGCTCACCGCCGCGCACGTCGTCAATCTGGCTCTGGGCAGGACGGACAAGTACGAAGCGGCCCACCCCGGGAGGGAGGCCGTCCTGCGTGTGCGCGTCGGCGGACACTGGGAGGACGCCCGGGTCGTCGTCTGGGTACCCGTGCGTGAGCGGACGAAGCTGCACTGGAAGGGCGATCTGGCCGTACTCGAACTGCTGCACGGCTTACCACCGAACCTCCTGCCGCCCCCGTGGCGGCCGGTCGCCGAAGGCCTGCCCGTCTGTGCCTGGCATCCGGCGGGGCGAGCCGAGTTCTCCCTGGCCCGGAGCAGGGTGGTGGCGGTCGACCCGGAGCTCGCCTTCGCTGTCGTGGACAGCAGCGACACCGGCGCGACCATCCAGCACGGTTACAGCGGGGGCCCGGTCTGGTTCGACGAGGATCGGGCCGTCGTCGGCATGGTCGTGGCGCAGCTCAAGGGCGACGAGGAACGGGCCCACCACCCCGACCAAGTCCGCCGCCGCAGTTGGTGTCTGCCCACCCAGCGCGTCCGCGAGGAACTCGCCGCCGCCGGCGCCGCGCATCTGCTGGACGCTCCCCACGACGCGGACGAACGCGATACCTCGAGCGAGGCCTTCGACCTGGCGGACATCCTGAACCGGAAGGTGGACAGCAACAAAGAACTGGCCAAGTGCGGTCGGGAGGTCGCCAAGAGGACCGGACTGAACCATCCTCGTGACCGTTCCGCACCGTCCGTGGAGGAGTTCGCGCGCGTCCTGCTCACCTACCCTCGCGCCCTGGCCGAGCTCACCGACGTGCTGTACGCGGCCAAACCCGGCGCCGTGGCGGAACTCCTGGACGTGGGTGCCCGTATCGAGCACTGCACGCTGCTCACCCACGCCGAGCGGAACCGGCTGACCACTCTGCTGGAGTCGCTGCCGCACGAGATCACCGCCACTGTTCCCGCCCTCGTCCTGGATGCCCTCCCCGACATCGAGCTCCCCACCGCCCTGCTCACCGACGAGGCCTGGCTGGATTCGAATGCCGCACCGGGGTCTCTGGAGGCGCTGCTCGACCAGTTGGAACGCAGCCGCCGTGCTCCCGCGGCCGAGCGCCCTCACAGCCCGCTGCTGCCCGCCCTCGTCTGCTTCGTCCTCCATGTCGCATCCGTGGCACCCGATGCTGCCGCCGCCGACCTGGTCGGCTGGTGTGCCAAGGTCGTCCGGCGCACCCAGGGACACCGAGCGGCGCTGGAGGAGCGGCTGGCGCTGGCCAAGGAGCAGGCGTGCCGGCTACGGGCGCCGAACCGCCACGCACCCCGGCTTCTCGTGCGCCTGAAGCGCGTCGACGGTGAGGGGGACACCTGCCGTTTCACCCTGCGTATGTGGCGACGTGAGACGGCTGGATGGCAGCGCGTGCGGGTCGACGAAGAGGAGGTCCGGGACACTGCCGGGACAGCAGCGAGGATCTTCACCGCTGCCTCGTTGCTGTGGCGGACCGGCACACTGCCCATCGTGGAACTGCTGCTGGACCGTGCGGACCTGGACATGGACCCCCATTGGTGGAAAGCCCCGGGTCCGCTGAACACCGAGCGGGCCCTGGGCGTGGACTTTCCTGTCGTGTTCTCGTGCCCGGAACTGATCGAGCAGGGCAGTGACGCGGAGTTCCTCCGCGAGCGGAAGAGACGCCTGCACCGAGGTGCGCTGGTGCGCATCGAGGCCTCGGTCACCAGCCTCGACGAGGTCTACGGCCGCTTCGCGGGCGACATGGACGCCGTGGGGGCACTGGTCGGAGCGGTCGAGCCTGCGTTCCGTGAGGTCGTCGTGCAGTACTGCCTCGCCGCAGGCATGCCCGTGGTGCTGTTCGGACGGGGCGAGAAGGACTGGGTTCACGCCGAGAACCTGCTCGCCGGCATTCCCCCCGCAGGGCTGCCCCACGCGGTGCGTGAGTACCGCCGAGGCATCTGGAACGAACCGGCCGTGCACGTCGGACGGCCCGTACTCGCCTGGTCCGATGACCAGGGCCCGCTGCCCGAAGACCTCTATCTCGTCGACCCCTCGTAGGAGCTCGTATGACATCCGACGCATCCTGGCGGCTCTTCAGGGGTGACGGTGTCCCCCGGGGCATCGACAGCCTTCCGCCCGCCCCGCCCTGGCGCCGTTTCGGGGACCGCCCGCGGTCGGATACGAGCGCCTCTCCCTATCTGATCTCCCCCGGGCACGCCGACGTCGTCAGTGCCGCGTTGCACCTGCGCCGCCCGCTGCTCGTCACCGGCCAGCCCGGCACCGGCAAGTCGTCGCTGGCCCGCGCCATCGCGCACGAGCTTCAGCTCGGGGAGGTTTTGCACTGGCCCGTCAACAGCCGTTCCACCGTCAGCGAGGCCCTCTACCGCTACGACGCCGTGGGCCGTCTGCGCGAGACGGCCCTGACCCGGGATCAGGAACGCGAGGAGCCGCCGATCGGCACCTTCGTACGGCTCGGCCCGCTCGGTACTGCGCTGGTGCCCCGGCTGCGGCCTCGTGTCCTGCTCGTCGACGAACTGGACAAAGGTGACGTCGACCTCCCCAACGACCTGCTGACGGTCTTCGAGGAAGGCGAGTACGAGATTCCCGAACTGGCCAGGCTGCCCGAGGACCAGTCCGTCGTGGAGGTCCTGTCCGCTGACGCCGAGACGCAGGTCACGGTGGTCCGCGGGCGGGTCAGGTGTCATGAATTCCCCGTCGTGGTGATCACCAGTAACGGGGAACGTGACTTCCCGCCCGCCTTCCTGCGCAGGTGTGTACGGCTCGAACTGCCCCCTCCGGACAGCGAACGCCTTCGGGAGATCGTCGCTGCCCACCTGGGCGAGGAGGCGGTGTCCGGCGTCGACGATCTGCTTCAGGACTTCCTGAGCCGCCGGCAGCGCGGCGGCCTCGCCACGGATCAGCTGCTCAACGCGGTGTTTCTGCGCGCCGGCGGAGTAGACCTCGAGGCGGACGGGCTGCTGGAAGCCGTGGTGCACCGGCTCGGCGGGACGATCTGAGTGCCCGGGGACGCCGCGGGACACGGGCTCCGGCTCGCGCTGGACGTGCTCGCCGACTGCGGGGTCAGCCTCTCCCAGGAGGAACTGCTCGACGCTCTGTGGCTGGCGCGACGGCTGACCGGCTCACCGGACGACCTGCCCCTGCAGCGGGACACCGCGCCCGCGGCGGATGTCGTGCCGTGCACCCCGGCCGTGTCGGACAGGCACGACCCACGCACGGCGCCCGGGAGCCGGTCCGGTCTGTTCGGCGCAGCCCTCCCGAAGACACGCACGGAACCCGACGCCGTCCCCGCCTCCCCCGATCCGGAGGTCCCGCAGCCGGTCACGCCGCTCCAGACCGACGAGGCACGGGCGATGCCGCTGCGGGTCCCCGAAGCGAAGGCCCTAGCCGACGAATTGCTCATCGGCCGCGTCCTCAGACCCCTCAAGCAGTCCCGCCCCAGCACGACGCGCTATCACTTCGACGAGGAGGCCACCGTGCACGCCCTGGCGGAGACCGGGCTGCCCGACGTGGTGCTGCGACCGGCCCCGGAACGCTGGCTCGACCTCGCCTTCGTCGTCGACGACGGCATCTCCATGCTGCTGTGGCAACGGCTGGCCACCGAACTCCACGCTCTGCTGCGCCGGGCGGGCGCCTTCCGCACGGTGCGTGCCTACGGGCTGCACACCCGGGGCGACGAGGTGTTCCTGCGTGGACGGCCCTTCTCGGACGATGTGAACCGGATGCCGACGCACCTGGTCGCCGACCCCACGGGCCGGACCCTGGTCCTCCTCGTGAGCGACGGTGTCGGTAGGGCCTGGCGAGAGGGCCGCATGCACGGCGTCCTGAGCGACTGGGCACGGTGCGGCCCGACCGCGGTCGTGCACGCGCTGCCTCCCCGCATGTGGGGCGGTTCGGCGCTGCGTGCCCAGCGCTGGCGGGTGACCAGTGGGCGGCGAGGGGCGGCCAACAGCGAGTTGATCGTCACCGACCCGGTTCTCCCGCCGGACGTCATGTCCTTCCGTGGGGTCCCCGTGCCGGTGCTGGAACCCGCACCGGCCGCACTCTCCGCCTGGGTCCGGCTGGTGTCCTCCCCGGCCGCATCCACCACCCTGCCGCTGCTGTCCGCGCCCCGGTCGGTGCGGCCCCAGCCAGCGGACACCGGACTTCCCCGACTGCGGCGCTTCCACGCCGCGGCGACACCGGAGGCCTACCGGCTCGCAGCGCATCTGGCCGGTGTCGCCCCGCTCTCCCTGCCCGTCATGCGACTGGTGCAGGCGGCCATTCCCTGGGCCGGTGTCCCGCATCTGGCCGAGGTGTTCCTGGGCGGGCTGCTGCGTCCGCTTCCCACCCCGCCCGGCGAGTGTCTGCTGCCGCAGCACCAGCTCTTCGACTTCGACAGCGACATCGGGGACGTCCTGCTCAACGCCGTTCCCCTGGCGGACGTCGTGGGCACCGGCAGGACGGTTAGCGCCCGCCTGGCACAACTGGCGGGCCGGTCGCCCGACTTCCCGGCCTGGCTCGCCCACCCCGAGGGCAAGGAGCGCATCCCGTCCTCGACCCGGGCTTTCGCGGCCATCGGCCCCCGGCTGGCCGCGCGCTTCGGCGTCGGCAGCCTGGAGCGGCGCATGGGCAGCGTCTGGCGACCGCTTCGGGCGGGTGACCGGTGGCGCATCGGTCCCTACACCCTGCATGCCAGAGGCGTCGACGGCGGGCCGTGCGAGAAGTTCCTGGGCCGGGATCCCAGCGGCACGGAGGTCGTCGTCCTCACGGCGGACCGGGAGCACGCCGCGTTCCTGGCCACCGAGGAGCGCGCTCTGCGGCGCATGGCCGGCCGATACGCCCCCCGGCTCCTCAGCTTCAACCTGCACGACACTCCGCCCTGGGTCGCCGAGGTCCCGCCCCACTCGCCGGACGGCATCCCCGCCGAGTCCCTGGCCACGGTGCTCGACCGGGGTGACCTCGAGGCGGACGCCGCCCTTGAGCTGGCCTGGCACCTGTGCGAGGCCGTCGACGCCAGTCATCGCGCGGACCTGATCCACGGAAACCTCACCGCCACCAGCGTCCGGTGTCTGGGAAGGACGGTGATGCTGACGGACTGGTTCTGGTCGTCGCACGAGGGAAGGCCCGGGGCCGGCACGGACATCGCGGCCCTGGCCCTGTTGGTCGACGCACTCACCGCGTTCGCACCCGAGGTCGATCTCGACGACCTGAGGGCCCTGCTGGAGGTATGCGACCCGGACCGTTCGGACATTCCGATCACCGCGGGGCAGTTGGCGGAGGTCTTGTCCGCCCGCTTGGGCATGCAAGGGGACGACGGACGGCTCATCACAGCCCTGGACCGGCCGACCAGGGCGAGCCTCATCCGTGGCCCGGTCGCCTCCTGCAGCAGGATCGCCGTCCTCGGTGTGCCGGGTGCCTCCGGCACGAGCACCACCGCAGCGCTCCTCGCCACGGTCTTCGCCGACGAGCGGCGAGGACGGACCCTCGTGGTGGACGCCGACCCCGGGCGCGGCACCCTGGGCTTCAGGGTGAACCGCAACAGGGGCCGGGGCATGACCGCACTCGCCCTCAGACTCGACCAGCTGAGCGGTCGTCGCGCCGCCCTGGATCCCTACTTGTCCAGCATGGAGTCGGGAGCGGACGTCCTGACCGATCTGCTGGGCCAGCCCACGCCGCCGCCGCCGGAGCAGGTGAAGCGGATCTGTGACGCCCTGGCGCAGCACTACGACGTCCTGATCACCGATTCCCACTCCGCCGAACTGGACGCGGGCAAGCACGCCGTGCTGAGCCAGGCCGATCAACTCGTCCTCGTCGTGGAATCCTTGTCGAACCTGTCGGCGGGAGCCCAGGCAGAGTGGTTCAGCCGCCTGCTGGGACTCGGCTACAAGGAACTGCTGTCACGCAGCATCATCGTGGAGTCGAAGGGGCGGTCCCCGGAAAGCGGCATCATGAGCCGGCCCCCGGAGCTGCGCCATCTCTGCCGGGCCGTCGTGGCCATCCCCTACAGCGCCTACCTGGCCAACGCGGGCGAAGCGGACCTGGACCGACTGGGCGACGACCTCCGCGAGGCCTACTACGACCTGACGGCACTGGTCGCCCAGTCCTTCAGACGCCCCTGAGCCCGCCTCTACGGATTCAACCGGGCAGAACTTTCCTCAGCGCCTCGTCAAGGCTCTTCGCGATCTCCGCGTCGCCCGGCCTGCCCTCACGCGGGCTCGGGCCGTACAGGGCGTCCAGTTCGGTGATGAGGGTGTGTGTCACCGCCCCGTACAGCGGAGTGCGTGGGCGGTGCACGCCCTCGCGGAGGGACGGGAGCAGGATGTCGCGGGAGAAGCTGACACCGTCGGCGATCCGGTCGGGGGGCAGGCGGACCGTACCCTCGCCGGTGGGCGACGCCGAGGGTGTCTCGGCGTACGCCGGGGCATGCCGGCACGCGGGAGCGGTGCCGGGTTCCTGGTAGGCGGAGACGCGGGTCGCGGCGAACCCGGCGCGCAGCAGGCAGCGTTCGCTGTCCGGGTCGGTCAGGAACGCGATCAGTTCCGCCGCCTTCGCGGCCCGCTGCTCGGACGTGGAGGAGGTGACGGCCAGGTTCTGCCCGCCGAGGACCGCCTTGCCGGGCAGCCGGGTCACCCCCAGGTTCTTTCCATAGGTCTCGTGCAGGGTGGGGTAGACGTAGGGCCAGTGCCGCAGGAAGGTGGTGCGGCCCTCCGCGAAGGCACTGAGCGACTCGGCCTCGCGGGACTCGGAGGCCTCGTCGAAGGTGTACGGCGGGCTCGTGCGCGCACGCAGTTCGGCCACGCCCGCCGTGAGCTGTTCCACGGTCGCCGCGTACTCGCCGTCGTCGTCGGTCAGCCGGAGTCCGGGCACGGCCGAGGTGAACGCCTCGATCGCGTTGACCGTACGGCCCTCGTACGGGGCGAGCTGGGTGGCCCAGCCCTCGTGGCCCTGGGGGCCGAAGTGCCCTTTGACGGCGTCGATCTGGTCCCGCAGTTCGTCCCAGGTGACCCCGTCACTGAGGTCGGTCCGGGAGACACCGGCCTCCCGCAGATGGTCCTTGCGGTAGTACAGCAGGCCGGCGTCGCTGTTGAACGGGACCGCGTACCGCTTGCCCTTCCAGTACGACGTTCTGTCCACGGACGGGATGATGTCGTCCGGGGACCTGACCGCCGCGTCGGTCAGCGGGCGGATCAGGCCCGCGTCGGCGAACTCCGGAACCCAGGTCACGTCCAGGTTCACCACGTCGTACCGGGCGCTGCCGGACTGGAGGGCGCCGAGCAGCTGGCTGCGCTGCTGGTCGGCGGAACCGGGCAGTTCCACCAGCCGGGCCTCGAAGCCCTGCGGGCCCTCCTCGGCGTTCCAGACGTCGATGAGCTGCTGGCGGATGCCGTTCTTGCCGGTCACGTCCTGCCCGCTGGCCACCACGATCCGGCGGCGGTTGTCGGCGTCCGGCGGCTCTTCCCCCGCGTCACCGCCGGTGCAGGCGGTCAGGAACAGCAGGGCCAGCAGGGACGGCAACGCGAGTACGGCGGCCGGCAGTCGTCGGGCCATCATTCCTCCCCCGTTCCGGTGCGGGCGACCTCGTCGCGCAGCGCGGGCACGAGGTCGTCCCCGGCGTCCAGGCAGCGGCCCTGCGTGGCCTGCGCGACGCGCGTGCCCGGGCGGTCCCGGTCGCAGCCCCCGCTCTTCAGCATCACCATGACCACGGGCACGCCCGACTCGCGTGCCCGGTCCTCCACCTCGCGGAGGCGGTCGCCGGCCAGGCGGTTGTCGTCCTCGCCGTCGGTGAGGTACACGATCAGCTGCGGCCGCTCGTCGCCGGCGCCGCGCTCCCGCATGAACGCCAGGGCATCCAGCAGGGCGGCGCGCGGATCGGCTTCCGCGGCCCGCACCTCGGCGCCTCCCCTGCCGGTCCCGAGTGCCTTTTCCGCCTCCTTGCGGGAGTGCCTGCCGAAGTCCAGCAGGTCGGTGTGCGTGGGGCCCTTGACCCCGTGCACCGCCCACACCCCGTACTCGTCCCCCCTGCCGAGCCCCGTCAGGGTCTGTTTGAGGATGCCGGGGCCGCCGCTGGGGCCGTCCCACAGCCCGGCCATCGAACCGGAACTGTCGAGGAGGTACAGGACGCGGCCGGGTCCGTGCGCGTTGCCGTACCGCTCCAGTGTCCTGTCCATCTGTGTCGCGTCGGCGGGGTCCGCCGGCGGAACGGAATCGGTCAGCCCGTGGTCGGCCGCCTTCCCCGCGAGCAGCTCCCGTTCGCCCGTCGCGGACCTGAATCCCTGCCGGCCGAGCACCTCCCGGCCGTCCTTCCCCGCCAGCCAGTCGCGGAACCGGTCCACCCTGTCGTCCCGCGCCTGGACGTCCCGGTCGCCGCCCTCCCAGCGCACCCGCACGAACGTCGGTTCCAGACCGGGCACGTCGTCGGGGTAGACGGCCGTGCGCTCGGCGCGCGTGACCGAGTGGCAGCCGACGCCGCTCCTGAGCAGGAACTCCGGGACCAGGACCGCGCTGCGGTCGTCCGCGGCGTCGTCCGCGGGCAGCGTGCACAGCAGCCTGACGGCCGAGGGCTCGGGCCGTCCCGCCCGGCTGATCAGCCCCTCGGCTCCGCGCACATCGGCCCCGTCGCCGTACAGCCCCACCGTCGCCAGCAGCGCCGAGTCGCTGAACTCGGGGTCGGGCCTGCGCACTTGCGCCGTGCCGTCCGAATCCTTCAGGGTCCTGACCAGCTCCGGCAGCGACCGCCCGGTGGGCGGGAGGTCGGCGTCGAGACTCTCCGGGACGGCCAGCACGACCGGTGAGTACGCGAGCGGCCCGTCGTCCGGCTCCAGCCGGGCGAAGACGCGTTCCACCTGCGCGTCGGTGGCCCGGTCGACGTCCGCGCGGGTGGCGGGGATCCACACGTCCGGCTGCGGGCCGATGTCGCGCTGCGGGTTGACGTCCTCCCTCGGCTGCTGCCAGGGGTCGGAGTGCTCGCCCAGCGCGGTCACCACATGAGCGGCACCGGCGCTGTAGACGGTGACGCCGCTGCGCGGGCAGCCGTCTTCCGTGGTGTTGGCGTCCGAGGCGAAGTAGGCGTCCGCGGCCGCCCGCATCGCAGGCTCCAGGTCGGGGTCGGTGAGGACCCTCAGCTCCAGGGTCGGTTCGCAGGGGCCGGATCCCCCGGTCAGGACCACGACTCCGTAACCGGTGGCACCGATCGCGACGAACGCCAGCACAAGCGCCACAACGGTGCGACCGAACAGGCCGATGGACTCCCTGACACGGGCGAACGGGCGCCGGAGCCAGGAGAACCAGCCGGGCGTGTCCTCGGTGTCGTCGTGCGGGTCCACCGGTCCTGCCGCCAGCAACACGTCCGCGTCCGGGTCCCACGGGGGCGCCAGTGCCTGAGGTCGCTGCGAGTCGTCGGCCTCCGCCTTGTACTTCGCGGCGTCCATCCGCTCCTTCACCGCGGCGTACAGCTCGGAGAGCCACACCTCCCCGCCCGCGTCGAGGACCCGCACCACCTCGCGTGTGAACGGCGTGGCGACCTCCGCGTCCCCGCCCAGGATGCAGCGGTTGGGCTGCACGCTCATCAGCAGCAGGATCTTGTGCTTCTTGCGCTTCGGATCGTCGAAGCGGTGCCAGATCTCCGCGGCGTTGCCCGCGTAGCAGCAGTCGAGGATCACCACCACCTGCTGGGCGCGGCTCTCGACGAGCTCGCCGAGCACCTCGCTGAACGTCACCGAGCCGGGCAGCCCGTCGCCCGTGAGGACGCGGGCGGTACGCATCTGGAGGTGCAGCTCGTTGCCGGAGGTGGAGGTGACGGCGTGCCCGGCGAAGTAGACCAGCAGCAGCCCCCGGGCCTCCTGGCAGGCGCGGCGGAGCGCCCCCGTGAACTCGTCCGGGGTCGGCGAGGCCAGGGCCCGCACCTCGTGCGCACCGAACACGGCGCTCCGGTGCAGCGCGTCCTCGAGCGTCGTCCGGTTGTGCCGCACGGCGGGGAGCTGGCCGGTGACGCCCTGGGGATGTGGTGCCGTGTGGTCGTACTCGGACACAGCGGCCAGCAGCGCCCGGTTCACTTCGCCGCGCGGGTCGAAGCGGCTCACCGGCCTACTCCCCGTCGGTGTCCAGCGTGCGGATCTGTGGCTCGGGATCCCCGTTCTGGAGCCTTCGGCGGTTGTTCGTCCAGGTCTTCACCGCGCGGGTGGTGTACTCGGTCAGCGCCGCGAGCGTGACGACATCACCGAGCAGTTTCAGTACCAGTTCGAGGTCGGGCCCCAGCCGCCCCTTGGTCCCGTCGGTGCTGGTCTGCGCCTCGATGCTCAGCTTCTCTTCGGAGAGCAGTTCCGCGAGCGGCTCTTCCCGCTCCAGCCACGTCTTCAGGGCTCTGACATCGTCCACGGTCCCGCCGGCGCCCAGCCGGACGCGTACGCCTAAGACAGCCACTTCGTCCCCCTCTGTCATGCCCCACATCATGACACCGGGTCAGGCCCTGGCGGCAGACCCGTGACGTGACCCGCGCAAGCGATTGCACGCCCCCTTCACGCCAGGGCCACACGGCGCGCACGGCTCAGCCCTGGGTCTGCAACTGCCTCAGCTGCCGCTGCACATGATCCAGCGCCCCTTCGCGCCGCCCGGGCACCCGCCCGCGCAACGCGGCGAGCGCGGCGCCCAGTTCGCGGGCGGGGGCGGGGTCGCGGACCTGGCCCCACTGGTGGTGCGCCCGGTCCACGGCGGCCTCGACCGCGGGGGCGTCCGCGGCCTGCCCGGCGTTCAGGCGGGCGGCGGCGATCATCAGCCAGGTGCGGCAGCTGCGGGCCGCGTCCCCGGCGAACATCGCGAGATCGGCCCGTACTTCGGCCCAGTGCAGGGCTTCCTCGGACGCGGGCCCTTGGGCGGTGACGGCGGCCTGCTCGTGCCGGGCGGCGAGCGCGTCGGCGTCGGCGTGCCGGCCGGACTGGACGGCGGCGGTGATGGCGGCGTGCGGATCCCCGCCCGTGGGGCCGGGCGTGCTCAGCACCAGGTCCGTGCCCGCGCGCTCCGCCGCTGTCCGGGTCAGGGCCTGCTGGTGCAACTGCTCGACCGGGGGCCGGAACCCGCTGCGCAGGATCGTCGCGACGGCCTTCATGTACGACGGCTGGGCGACGTTGCGTCTGGACGGCGGCGGCGCGATACGCCCGTGGACGGCGTTGCCCCGCCCCGAGTCCAGCGGGGTGCTGCGCAGCAGCTCCCAGGTCTCGGCGTCGGCGTGCAGGTCGAGCAGGAGGGTGGTGGCGCCGGCGGGCCTGAGCCGCAGTTCCTCCCGGAACCAGTGCCAGGGGAAGGCCGTGTAGCGGGCGGTGGAGGGGGTGGTGCGGGCCAGCGCGAGGTGCGGCAGGTGCTGGCGGCGGTCGAGCTGGAGCTGGCCGGTGACGTACACGGTGAGGGGGCCCGGGGCCGCGGCGGCGGCGCGCAGCCGGGTGAGGACGGCCTGCGGCTCCAGCGGGTCGGCGAGTTCGACGACGTTGGCGGTGTCGGTGCCGGACAGCACGGCGGGCGCCACGGCGGCGAGGACGGGGAGCACGGAGGCGGCGTCCACCAGACGCCCCTTGCCCACCGGCGAGGCCGCCAGCAGCAGCACGGTTCCGGGCATCGCCCCACCCCCTGTGTCGATCACGTACCTCAGCACGGTAACCGCTGCGGCTGCGGAGGTGAGCCCCAGGACCGCAAACGTCCGCCTTCGGGGGCTTCTGCCCGGCGGAACACGAAGCCCCACCGGCCGCATCCCCGTCCATCGGGGGCTTGCGCCCGGCGGAACACGGGCCCGCACCGGCCCCATCCCCACTCCGGTTCGCTCCGCCGACTTGCCAGGGGCAGTGCGCCGGTGTGCCCTGGTTCCAGGGGGTGGGACAGAGAGGAGAGCTGTCATGGCTCACGCGGCACCCGCCTCACGCAAGATGATCACGCAACGTCGCAGGCCCGATGTCTTCGGTACGCGCACCCACGCCGTCGCGAAGGTGGCGCTGCCCGTCGTCCTCGGGCTGATCTACGGCTTCTGGGCCGCGGCCAACCAGCGTCATGGCGGGCCCGTCACCGGCTGGAACCTGCTGTTCGGCTTCGTCACGGCGCTCGTGTTCGCCGTGCTGTTCGCCGCCGTGTGGCAGCTGGCCCCGCGGCTGCCCCGCGAACTGCACGCGGCGTGCTGGTTCGTCTTCACGGGCTGCGCGGTCGGCTTCCTCTACAACCAGACCGGTGCGTCCGTGTACAGCTCCAGCGGCCTGGGGCTGGTGGTGGGGGCCGGGGTCCTCGCGATGATGTTCTACCGCTACTACACGCACGAGGACGCCGCAGGCCGGCCCATCGGCTGAACAGGCTCGGGACACTCGTTCGGGGGAGCCCGCCGACGGGCTCCCCCGAAGCGTTTTCTCGCAGGTGGGGCGGGCTGTAGCGCGGCAGACGGGCGGCCGGACGGCGTCACATCGCTCGCGGGAGCGGCCCGGGGCGGCTTGCCTGGAAGGGTGTCCGAACGCTTTCGGGCGCCCCTGGCCGGGAAGGCGCCCCCACGACCGCGGAACGTCCTGTCGGCCGTTCTGCTGGTCCTCGCGTGCCTGCTCGTGCCCCTCGGAACGCTCGCGTCCTGGGCGGCCCACGGGCTCACCGACACCGGCCGCTACGTCCGGACGATGGCGCCGCTCGCCGTGGACCCGGACGTGCGGCTCGCGGTCGCGGACGCCGTCGGGGACGGTGTCCTGCGGGAGCTCGGGCGCCAAGTCGACACCGGCCCGCTGCGCGGGGCGGTCGGACCGTTCGTGCACGACGCGGCGCGCTCCTTCACCCGCACCGAGGCGTATCGCGCGGCCTGGGACGCGGCGAACCGGGCCGTGCACGACGCGGTGCTGCGCTCCCTGCGCGACGACGGCGCCGGCGGCGCCCCGGTCACCGTCGACCCCGCTCCCGTCATCGCCCGGTTCAAACAGCGACTCGCCGAAGAACACGTGCCGTTCGCCCACCGCATCCCGGTCACGCACACGCGGATCCCGGTGCTCCCGGCGGACGACGCGGACCGACTGCGCAAGGGGTACCACGTGCTGGACACCGCCGCCTTCTGGCTGCCGCTCGCCGCCGCCGTCCTCGCGGTCGCCGGGATCGCCGTCGCCGCGTGCCGCCGCCGCGCGGTCACCGCCCTCGGGCTGGGTACCGCCCTGGGCGGCGCGCTGCTGGTCCTCGCCGTCGCGATCGGCCGCCGCCTCACCCTCGCCGACCTGCCCGACGCCCTGCACCGCCCGGCCGCGGGGGCCGTCTACGACGCCCTCACGGCCACCCTGCGCACGGTGTCCTGGCTGCTGTGCGTGCTGGGTCTGGCGGTGGCGGCCGGTGCCTGGGTCACGGGCCGGTACGGTCCCCGGCTCGCCGCGCGGCGACATGCGCGAGGGTCCGCAGCGCCCGGCGCAGATCCGGTTCCGGAGCCGACGCGAGCCCGAGCCTGACGGCGTCGGGCGTGTGCCCGGGGGCGACGGCGAAGGCGGGGCCGGGCGTGACGGCGATGCCGTGCGCGGCGGCGGCGGCCGTGAAGGTGTCGGCGCGCCACGGGGCGGGCAGCTCCCACCAGGCGAAGCAGGAGGCCGGGTCGGACCGGACGGCGAAGCCCGCGAGTTCCTCGGCGAGGATCAGCTGCCGCCGTGCCGCGTCCGCCCGCTTGGCCGCCACCAGCCGCGTCACCGTCCCCTCGCCGGCCCACCGCACGGCCGCCTCCAGCGCGAACCGCCCCGCGCTCCAGCCGCCCGAGCGCACGGCGTCGGCCACGGCGGCGACCCGGTGGGGCGGCACCACGAGGAACCCGACGGTGAGCCCCGGGGCGACCCGCTTGGAGAGCCCGTCGACGACGTGGGTGAGGGCCGGGGCGTGCACGGCGAGCGGATCACCGGGCTCCCTCAGGAAGGACCAGATGCGGTCCTCCACGACGGGCAGGTTCAGGTCGTGGAGCAGCTGGGCGAGTTGCAGCAGCCGCGGCCTGCCGGTGGTCCGGGACGTCGGGTTGTGCAGCGTCGGCTGTAGGTAGAGGGCGGACAGCGGCGCCGTGCGGTGTGCGGCGGCGACGGCCTCCGGGAGCAGCCCGGCCGCGTCCCCGGCCAGCGGCACGAGGGTGATGCCGAGCCGCGCCGCGATCTCCTTGACCAGCGGATACGTCAGCTGCTCCACCCCGACCCGGCCGCCCGGCCGGACCAGCGAGGCCAGCACGGCGGCGATGGCCTGCCGGGCGTTGCCGGTGAACAGCAGCCGCTCCGGGGCGGGGCGCCAGCCCGGGGTGGTGAGCACCGTGGCCGCGGCCTCCCGGGCGGCCGCGGTGCCGGTGGCGGCCGCCGGTAAAAGCGCCTCGGCCAGCACGTCGGGGCGCAGCAGCGGCGCGAGCACGGGGGCGAGCAGCTCCGGCTGGCCGGGCGCGACGGGGTAGTTGAGCTCCAGGTTGACGGGTGCGGCGGCCGGGGCGGGTTCGATGAGCGCCTGCCCCGCCGGCCCGGCCGGTGCGGCCCGTACGAAGGTGCCGCGCCCGACCTCCCCGACGACCAGCCCGCGCCGCACGAGTTCGCCGTAGACCCGCCCGGCCGTCGACGGGGCGACGCCCCGCCGCCGTGCGAACGCCCGCTGCGGCGGCAGCCGTTGGCCCGGCCGCAGGCGTCCGGTGGCGATGTCGTCGGCGATGCGGTCGGCGATGCGCCGGTAGTCACTCATCGGCCGGTCTCCCCCTTGGATTGCACCGAGAGCAAAGATCTTATTGCACCGAGTAGTTGGGCGCCCTAGGGTCGACGCCATGGCACCCTTCCTCGCATACGAGGACAAAGGCCCCGATACGCATCGGCTGCCCCTGGTCCTCGTCCACGGCCACCCCTTCGACCGCACGATGTGGGCCCCGCAACTCGACAGGTTCCCGGGTACCCGCCGCGTCATCGCCCCCGACCTGCGCGGCTACGGCGCCTCACCGACCACCCCGGCCGTCACCGACTTCTCGGACTTCGCCCGGGACGTCGAGGCCCTGCTGGACGAGCTGAAGGTGGAGTCGTTCGTGCTCGCGGGCCTGTCGATGGGCGGACAGATCGCCATGGACTGCTACCGGCTGTTCCCCGAGCGCGTCCGCGGCCTGGTCCTCGCGGACACCTTCCCGGCGGCGGAGACCCCCGAGGGCGTGCGCACCCGCAGCGCCATGGCGGACCGCCTCCTCGCCGAGGGCATGCGAGGCTACGCCGACGAGGTCCTGGAGCGGATGGTCGCCCCGTACGCGTCCGCCGAGGTCAAGGCACACGTCCACGCCATGATGACCGCCACCGCCCCCGAGGGCGCCGCCGCGGCCCTGCGCGCCCGGGCCCGCCGCCCCGACTACACCGCCCTGCTGCCGCGCGTCCGCGTCCCGGCCCTGGTCGTGGTGGGGGCCGACGACACCTTCACGCCGGTCTCCGGCGCCCGGGCGATGCACGCGGCCCTCCCGGACTCGGAGCTGCACATCATCGAAGGCGCGGCACACATGCCGAACCTGGAACGCCCGGACGTGTTCGATCACGCGCTGGAGAAATTCCTGGCCCGGGTCGACGCCCGGCAACCTTCCTCCGCCCCACCCCGTCTTTGAGGGAGGATTCGGGCATCCCACCCCGCGAACGGAAGGCCGGGCCTTGGACACCGCCGCTGCCGAGTGGACCGCCAGGGACGACGGGCGCGAGCACCGTCCGCCCGGGCGGCGGCTGGGCGCCCGGTGCGCCGGTCTGCTGTTCGCCGGAGTGAGCGTGGTCGCCGGTTTCCGGGCCGCCGACGGCGACGGCACGACGCCCGTCCCGCAGCTCCTCGCCTTCCTCCCCTGGCTGCTCGTCCCCACCGCCGTGGGACTGCTGCTCACGCTGCTGTCCCGCTGGTGGCTCGGCACGCTCTGGGGCGTGGTCCTGCTCGGCCTGCTGGCCTGGTACGTCGAGCCGTACGGCAAGGTCGACGACCCCTCGGGCCGCCCGGTCGCCGACCTGCGCGTGCTGACCTCCAACGTCGAGTTCGGCCAGGGCACCGGCTCCCTCGTCGCCGCCGTACGCCGTGAGAAACCGGACGTGGTCTTCGTGGAGGAGTGCGACTACGCGTGCGACGAGCTGCTGAAGCGGGACCTCTCCCAGGACTACCCGCACCGCCGGGCCGTGGAGGGCGGCGGCTCCGAAGGCTCCGTCATCCTCAGCCGCTTCCCGCTCCGGCCCACCGCGGGCGTGCCCGGCACGATGGGCATGCCCGGGGCGGTCGCCGACGTCGACGGGCACGCCGTACGCCTCCAGCTCGCCCACCCCATGCCGCCGCTGCCCGGCCAGGTGGACCTCTGGCGCCGGGAGCTCGGCGCCCTGCGCCAGGCGGCCGGCGCCGACCCGGGCACCCCTCTGGTCCTGGCCGGTGACTTCAACGCCTCCCAGGACCACGCGGCCTTCCGCCGCATCCTCGACACCGGCCTGCGCGACGCCTCCCGCCTGGACGGCGCCGACCGCACGGCCACCTGGCCGGCCCGGACGGCCCCCACGTTCGGCGCGCAGATCGACCACGTCCTGGTGTCCGAGGACTTCGGCGCGAGCCGCACCCGCATCCTGGACCTGGCCGACACCGACCACCGGGCCGTCGTCACGGACCTCACGCTCCACGAGCGCCGCTGACCGGAACGTGGGCGCACACGAATGCGGCCGCCCCTCGTGGCAGGGCGGCCGCATCCGCATGGGGTCTCAACGGGCCGACTTCTCCAGGGCCTTGTCCATCGCCGCCGCGAAGCCGTTGGCCCACAGCCGGTTGACGCGGGACCGCTCGGTCGCGTTCGGGATCGCGTTGGTGCAGGACGGGCCGGGCCCGCCGCCGGACATCAGCTCACTGCACGGGCCCGAGTAGTGGTCGGGAAGACCGAGGACGTGACCCGTCTCGTGGGCGGTGACCCGCGTGGAGTCGTACTGCTGGTTCTGCCGGTAGTCCAGGAAGATGTAGCCGCTGCCGTGGCCGTCCGTGGAGGCGTACGAGCCGCGGGAGTCGTTGCCCTCCCGGTAGCTGAAGTCGGCCGCCGAAGCGGAGCCCGACTGGAGCTTCACGTTCGACACCGAGCTGTTCCATATCTGGGTGCTGCGCGCTATCTGGGCACTGAACGTCGGCGCGCGGGAGGCGTCGTAGACGACGGTGACGGCCGCGGTGGCACTCGGGTTCGCGGCGCGCTTCTCGGCGACGGACTTCAGGACCGCCTGGAAGAAGGCTCTGCTCGCGTCGGAGTCGGCGGCGGCGGCGGACGCGGACGCGGACGACTTGGCGACGAACCCGGCGTGGGACTCCGCGACCGGGGACGCCGCGGCGGGGGCAGCCGTTCCGAGTCCGGCCATCGTGAGGCCGAGACCGAGAACCGCCAGGGAGGACAGGGACTTTCGCATCGAGGACTCCTTGGGT
Source organism: Streptomyces tibetensis (assembly GCF_007655005.1). GTDB lineage: Bacteria > Actinomycetota > Actinomycetes > Streptomycetales > Streptomycetaceae > Streptomyces > Streptomyces tibetensis. Next base: position 410,671 of record NZ_SZVW01000004.1, on the reverse strand, counting down.
GGGGTTGAGTCTCACCGGCGAGTCTCGATGCCTGTGCGGCGCCTGTGATGATGGCAACCAGGGATAGGACGGGACTATCGGCTGCCCAATTCACCTGGTTTAGCGATGGATTATGTGGCTGGTTAACGCCGCGATTCCGCTTTAGCCTCACAGAGCATGGAGCTCGAGGTGAGGCACCTCCGCGCGCTGTGCGCCATAGCCGACACCGGCAGTCTGCACCGTGCCGCCCGGCAGCTGGGCGTCGCCCAGCCGTCGTTGAGCACTCAACTGCGCCGTATCGAGCAGGAGCTGGGCGGACCGCTCTTCCTGCGCTCCCACACCGGCTGCCGCCCCACCCCGCTGGGCCGCCTGGTCCTCAGCCGGGCCCGGCCGCTGATGGCCGACCTGCACCTGCTGGTCACCGAGGCGAGGGCGGCGGCGTCCGGCGGCACCGGGCTCCGCATCGGCTCGACGGCGAGCAAGGCCCTCGCGGGCTGGCTGCGCCGACTGCGCGCCCACGGCCGAAACCCCAGCCTCCACATGAACGTCTCCCCCAACGCCCTGCTCCGCATGGTCGCCGACGGCCAGCTCGACGTCGCCTTCGTGCACGAGGTGGAGGGTTGCCCGCTGCGCATCCCCGCGGAGCTCCGGCTGCGCGTCCTGGTGGAACGCGAACCGCAGTGCGTGTCCCTGCCCGTCGACCATCCGGCAGCCGTGAAGCAGGAGGTCGAGCTGGCCGACCTGGCCGGCGACCGCTGGATGATCGACCCCACGGTCGACGGCGAATGGGACGCCGTCCAGCGGATGTTCCGCGACGCCCGCGTCAGCCCGCACGTCCTGCACGGCGACTACCACACGGCCGACGCCATGGTCGCGACCGGCGAGGTCGTCACCGTCTGCCAGCCCACCCGCACCCCGCGCCCCGACATGGCGGTACGCCGCCTGAAGGGCGACCCGCTCGGCGTGCGGCTGCTCGCCGCGGCCCGCACGGAGACCGTCCTGGACGGTGTCTACCCCGCGCTGGAGGAGGCGTACGGGGAGGTGGCCCGGCAGGCACCGGCCTACCGGGAGTGGCCGGCGCGGGAACGGCCGGAACCCGGGGGCCCTCTCAGACCCCCGAGCCCAGCCCTTCCGTGAACGGCTGCTGCCGGGCGGCTCGGACGAACCGCTGCTGCCGGGCGGCTCGGACGAACCGCTGCTGCCGGGCGGCTCCGACGATGGGCTGCTGCCAAGCAGCTCGAACGATCGGCTGCTGCCAAGCAGCTCGGACGGATGACTGCTGCCAGGTGACTCAGACGCCGATGTCGCGCCCGTCGGCACGCCAGACGGCCACGACCGCCGGCCGGACGTACGTCCCGGGCCCGTCGGGCCAGGTGCTGGCCGGCTTCTCCACGGACGCGCCGTCGATCTCGCCCGGGTGCTGCACGGAGACCAGGACGCGCCGGTCCTGGATGATCGGCCCGCAGGTCTCGGCACCCTTCGGCACGGTCAGGAACTGCTTGAGCTCGCCGCGCCGCTCACCCCGGGTCGCCACACCGAACAGGCCGTCGTGCGAGCCGAGCTGGGCACCGTCGGTGGAGATCCACAGGTTGCCGTACGGGTCGAAGGCCACGTTGTCCGGGCAGGAGATCTGGCTGACGGCGTCCTTCGGGAACCCGGCGAAGTAGGTCGCCGGGTCGTCCGGGTCACCGGCGACGAGGAACAGCGACCAGGCGAACCGGGTGCTCTCGGGCCGGTTCCACCGCTCGGTGAGCTCCAGCACGTGCCCGTGCTTGTTGGCGTTGCGCGGGTTGGCCTCGTCCGCCGTGGCGTTCGAGCCGACGCCCCGGTTGGTGTTGTTGGTCAGGGCGACGTACACCTTGCCGGTCACCGGGTTGGGCTCGATGTCCTCGGGCCGGTCCATCTTGGTGGCGCCGACCTTGTCACCGGCGAGCCGCGTGAAGACGAACACCTCCTCGGCACTCATCCCCTCCACGTGCGAGACGGCACCCTTCGCGGTGGCGGTGGCCAGCGGGATCCATTCACCGCTCCCGTCGAACTCGTCGTCGCCGGGCAGCTTGCCCGTGCCGTCGATCTCGATCGCCGGGGAGTCACCGGTGAGCTTGGCGACGTACAGCGTGCCCTCGTCGAGCAGGGAGAGGTTGTGCTCGCGGACGGCCCGGGAGGAGCCGTGGCGCATCCGCTTGCTGCCGACGAACTTGTAGAAGTAGTCGAACCGCTCGTCGTCACCGGAGTACACGACGGGACGGCCGTCCTGCGTGAGCCGCACGGTCGCCGCCTCGTGCTTGAACCGCCCGAGAGCGGTGTGCTTACGAGGCGTGGACTCGGGATCGTACGGATCGAACTCCACGACGTACCCGAACCGGTGCACCTCGTTCGGCTCCTGGGCGACGTCGAACCGCTTGTCGAACCTCTCCCACTTCCGCTCGCTCGCCCCAGTGCCGATGCCGTACCGCTTGTCGGTCGCCCGGCCGCTGTTGGCGAAGTACTGGTTGAAGTTCTCCTCGCCGTGCAGGGTCGTGCCCCACGGGGTGACACCGCCCGAGCAGTTGTTGAGCGTGCCGAGCACCTTGGTGCCGGTCGGGTCGGCGGAGGTCTTCACGAGCTCGGAACCGGCGACGGGACCGGTGAGCCGGAACTCGGTGGTGGCGGTGACGCGCCGGTTCAGCCGGTGCCGGGGGACGGGGGTGAGCTTGCCCGTCTTCCGGTCCCCCTCGACGACGACGGCGGACAGCCCGTGCGCGGCCCAGGCGACCTCGACCTGCTCCCGGGTCGGACGGGCGGCGTCGTACCCGCGGAACATCAGGATCTCGTCGGTGTACTCGTGATTGGCGACGAGCAGCTGCCGGCCGGGCTCCCCGGGCAGCGGCAGCAGGGCGAGGAAGTCGCAGTTGTACCCGAACTGCCCGGCCTGGGCCTTGGCGGTCTGCTTCTCCGGGTCGAAGGCGGGCGCGCCGCGCAGGATGGGCTCGCCCCAGCGGATGACGACGTTCTGCCGGTATCCCTCCGGCACGGTGACCGTGTCGGCGGTGTTGGGCGCGACGGGCGCGAAGCGCAGCCCGCGCGCACCCTTGTGCTTGCGCCGGGCGACGTCGGACGCGGCAGCGGCGGACGGGGCGCCGGCAGCCGGGGAGGCGGCGGCCTGCGGAGCGCGCGCGAGACCGGCGGCACCCGCTCCGGCGGCGGCCACGGTCACCACGGCCGCGGCACGCATCATCGACCGGCGGTCGATCGCACCGGCGATCACGTCGCCGACGTACTCGTTGGAGCTGGTGTTGGGCACCTCGTGGAAGCAGGCGTCACCACATCGGAAGCGACAGGTCATGGCGGACCGGCCGCCGGGGTGCGAACCGGACGGAGTTCCGATCAACGGCAGCAGCTTGCGCACTTTACTCTCCCCTGGGATGCCCTTGGTTTCAGCGTGACCGTAGGGGTACATACGTGCGGTGGCCGGGCGCCCTGGTGAACAACGAATGAACCCCCGGCTGCCGTACGGGTGTTGCGGCGATTCAGCCCGGCGACACCTGCACCGGCCGGATGCGCTCTTGACAGGGTGGACCTGGGACGACAGACCCTGCCCAAGATCACGCAGGAGGGCCGCTAACCTTACGTGTCCGTCCTGGCCAGGGATTGACGGGCTTCAACTCACGCGAAGGGTTGCGCGCACATGGGCATTCTCACTCGGTTGCGGAACGCGTTCGGACGATCCCGCAAGACACAAACCGCCGAGGCGGAGGGTGCGGCGCGTACGGCGGCCGCCGGTGAGACCGGCGGGACCGAGGGCCTGACCAGCGAGGACACCGGCCGCGACGCCACCCTCGCACCGGCGCCCCCCGCCCCGGACCCGAAGGTCCCGTCCCCCTCCAAGGAACCGAACCCCACGCCTTCGGCAAGCGTCCCCGAGCCCCGCACGTCGGACTCCGGGGAACACGACCTCGTCTCGGCGGCCTTCGACAACGTGGCGGTCCCGAGGCCGACACGCTCGACGGAGGGGGAGCAGACCACTGCGCCGGAGCGGCCGGACGCGGGGGAGCCGACGGGGGCTGAGGAATCGGCGGGGGCTGAGAAGGCGGCTGCTGAGAAGCCGACCGCTACTGAGGAACCGGCGGCGGCTGAGAAGGCTGCTGTTGCTGAGAAGGCGGCTGCTGAGAAGCCGGCCGCTACTGAGGAACCGGCGGTTGTCGCAGAGCCGACTGCTGTCGAGGAACCGGAGGCGGCGCAGAAGGCCGTGGCGGAGCCGCCCGTGGCCAAGAAGGCCGCAGATGCGGAGGCTGCTTCCGCGCAGACGCCCGTCGCCGAGGAGCCTGCGGTGACGGACGAGGCCACGGCGGAGAAGTCGGAGCCGAAGCAGGCTGCAGCCGCCCCGGCGACGGCCGAGGAGCCGGAGTCGACGACGCCGGAGAAGCCTGAGAGCAGCCCCGCGGACGAGGCGCAGTCCGAGCCCGCGGCGACGACCGACGCGAAGACGACGACCGACGCGAAGACGACGACCGAGTCCGACGCAGCGGCGGAGGCTGACACGAAGGCGGAAGCCAAGCCCGAGCCGCAGGCAGAGACCCCCGCGGAGCCGAAGCCCGAGCCGACGGCCAAGGCTGAGCCGACGCCCGAGCCCGAGCCGACGGCCAAGGCTGAGCCGACGCCCAAGCCCGAGCCCACAGCCGAGGCGAAGCCGAAGGCCGAGCCCGAGCCCACAGCCGACGCCAAGCCGAAGGCCGAGCCCGAGCCCACAGCCGACGCCAAGCCGAAGGCCGAGCCCGAGCCCACAGCCGACGCCAAGCCGAAGGCCGAGCCCACAGCCGACGCGAAGCCGAAGGCCGAGCCCAAGGCCACGCGGAAGGCCGCGCCGAAGGCCAAGACGAAGGCGGCCGGGTCCGCGGCCAAGGCCGATCAGGGGACGAAGTCCGAGAAGGCCCCCGAATCCGCGGCCGCCGACGGCGACACCGCCCCGCAGGGGCCACCCGCACCCGGCGACGAAAGCAGCACGGGTGGTGCGGGTGGGAAGAAGAACACGGCCGAAGCCGCAGGCGAGGCCGCAGCCGAGGCCGGCCCCGCCCTCACCCTCACCGCCCTCAAGAAGCACGCCCCCGGCCTCACCACCGCCTACAAGGCCGCCATCACCACCCTCGAGAAGAACAACCTCACCGGCACCCGCGCCAAGGTCTACCTCGTCCTCGACCGCTCCGCCTCCATGCGCCCGTACTACAAGGACGGCTCCGCCCAGGCCCTCGCCGAGCAGACCCTCGCCCTCGCGGCCCACCTCGACCCCGAGGCAACCGTCCCGGTCGTCTTCTTCTCCACCGAACTCGACGGCACCGGCGAGATCACCCTCACCGAGCACGAGAACAAGATCGACGACCTGCACGCGAGCTTCGGCCGCATGGGCCGCACCAGCTACCACGCGGCAGTGGAAGCGGTCCTCGCCCACCACGACAAGACGGCGGAATCCACCACCCCCGCCCTGGTGATCTTCCAGACCGACGGTGCCCCGGACGCGAAGACCCCCGCCACCCAGGCCCTCACCGACGCCGCCAAGACCCACCCCGCCGTCTTCTTCTCCTTCGTCGCCTTCGGAGACCCGGAGAACAAGGCCTTCGACTACCTCCGCAAGCTCAAGACCCCCAACACGTCCCACTTCCTCGCCGGCGAAACCCCCCGTGAGCTCACGGACACGGAGCTCTACGAGGGCGTACTGGCGAACTGGCGCCCGTAGCCGTCCACCGCTCACGACGCCGCCCGCTTCCCACCCCGTAAAACGGGAGGCGGGCGGCGTACCCGTGTCAGCTACGATTTCAAGGTTCCGTAGACGACCGAGACCACGAGATCGTCACTCCACGTAGCGACTTGGGAGCAGCCCGCGATGGCTCGACACCTCATCACCAGCGCCCTTCCGTACATCAACGGGATCAAGCACCTGGGCAACATGGTGGGGTCCATGCTCCCGGCGGACGTCTACTCCCGTTACCTGCGCCAGCGGGGCCACGAGGTCCTCTACATCTGCGCGACGGACGAGCACGGCACCCCCGCGGAGCTGGCCGCCAAGGAGCAGGGCGTGCCGGTGGACGCGTTCTGCACCGAGGCGCACCACCAGCAGAAGGCGATCTACGACGGCTTCAGCCTGGCCTTCGACTACTTCGGCCGCAGCTCCTCCCCGCAGAACCACGAGATCACGCAGGAGATCGCCCGCGAGCTGAAAGCGAACGGCTTCATCGAGGAGCGTTCGATCCGCCAGGTGTACTCGAACGCCGACGACCGCTTCCTGCCCGACCGCTACATCATCGGCACCTGCCCGCACTGCGGCTACGACAAGGCCCGCGGCGACCAGTGCGAGAACTGCACGCGCGTCCTGGACCCGACGGACCTGATCGACGCCCGCTCGGCGATCAGCGGCAGCAGCGACCTGGAGGTCCGCGAGACCAAGCACCTGTTCCTCCTGCAGTCGGTGCTGGCCGGCGAGGTCGAGGCGTGGGTCGACGAGCGGGCGGACAACTGGCCCGTCCTCGCCTCCTCCATCGCCCGCAAGTGGCTCACGGAGGGCCTGCACGACCGCGCGATCACTCGCGACCTGGACTGGGGCGTCCCGGTCCCGGCCGACACCTGGCCGGACCTCGCCGCGGAGGGCAAGGTCTTCTACGTCTGGTTCGACGCCCCGATCGAGTACATCGGTGCCACGAAGGAGTGGGCGGACCAGGACCCGGCCAACCGCGACTGGCGCTCCTGGTGGTGGGAGTCGGACGCCGACGTCCACTACACGCAGTTCATGGGCAAGGACAACGTCCCCTTCCACAGCGTGATGTTCCCGGCGACCCTGCTGGGCACCCGCGCCCCGTGGAAGAAGGTCGACGTCATCAAGGCCTTCAACTGGCTGAACTACTACGGCGGCAAGTTCTCCACGTCCCAGCGCCGTGGCGTCTTCACGCACGACGCCCTCGACATCCTGCCCGCCGACTACTGGCGTTACTTCATGATGGCGAACGCCCCGGAGTCGGACGACTCGTCCTTCACCTGGGAGCACTTCACGGCCACGGTGAACAAGGACCTGGCCGACACCCTCGGCAACTTCGTCAACCGCGTCCTGTCCTTCTCCAAGAAGCGCTTCGGCGAGGAGGTCCCGGCGGGCGCCGAGCCCGGCGAGGCGGAGGCGAAGCTGGGCGACGAGATCGCCCGCCTGCTCGCGGAGTACGAGGCCCAGATGGAGGCCATCCAGTTCCGCAAGGCGGCGGCCGCGCTGCGCGCCCTGTGGTCGGCAGGCAACTCCTACCTGGAGGAGAAGGCCCCCTGGCTGGAGATCAAGACCAACCCGGAGGGCGCCGCGCTGACCCTGCGTACGGCGATGAACCTGATCCACCTCTACGCGGTGGTCTCCGAGCCGTTCATCCCGACGTCGGCGAAGAAGATGCGCGAGGCGTTCTCCCTGGAGAACGACACGGCGACCTGGGCCACAGCGGACGAGGCCCGCTCCCTCACCTCCGTCCCGGCCGGCACCCCCTTCACCATCCCGCCGGTGCTGTTCGCCAAGCTCACGGACGAGGACCTGGAGTCGTACAAGGAGCGCTTCGGCGGCGAGTCGGCGTAACTCCCGCCCCGCACCCGCCCCTAGGGGGATCTCCTCCTGGGGGCGGACGTGTTTCTCCGACCGGCTCGTCCCCAGGCTCATCGCCCTACGAGGGCCTCTGTTCGTAGGATTGAGCAAGGCATCCGGCCGACCGAACGGTCCGGACAACCAAACGGGGGGACACCATGGCACTGTTCGGCAACGCGCACACCGTGAATCCGCAGTCGGCCCAGCAGGACTACGCCCGCCTCCTCGGCCACGGCGAGCAGGTGCACGCCGCGTTCCTGCTGATCCGCGACACCATCCTCTTCACGGACCGCCGCCTGATCCTGATCGACAAGCAGGGCATCACCGGCAAGAAGGTCGAGTACCACTCGGTCCCGTACCGCAGCATCACCCACTTCTCGGTGGAGACGGCGGGCACGTTCGACCTGGACGCCGAGTTGAAGATCTGGATCTCCGGCACCCCGACCCCCATCGAGAAGACCTTCACCAAGGGCGTCGACATCTACGAGGTCCAGGCGATCCTGACCCAGTTCGTGGCGAGGTAGAGGCGTCAGTCCTGGGTAAGACCTCGTCTTGCCATCGAAGGCGGAGAGGGCGTGCCGAGTGGATGCCAGCGTTGCAGCGATACTTGGTGCAGTGATCGGTGCTGCCGGCGGTGTAGGCGGAGGACTGCTCACCCTGAGCACGCAGCTCCGGAGTCTCGATGCTCAGCATCGCGCAGAGGAGAGGCGTTGGCTCGCGGATTTGCGCCGCGAGACCTATACAGGCTTTGTCACCTGCGCGAAGCAACTTTCCAATGCCGCCTGGAAGGCGTCCGATCTACTTCACGGCGAAAGCGGTGTCGAAGACTGGGCAAGTGCCCGCCGCAGCGTGCACGACGCCTGGACTCAGTTCAGTGCCGCGTCAGCGGCAGTCACCATGGCCGGCCCGCATACTGTGGCTGCGGCCGCTGAGGATTTGCGAGAAGCTCTGAGGCATTGGGAGCTGGCGACTGGCATCTGGATTCAAGCCGCGATCCAGCAGGGTACTGGGAGTCTCGCGGAGCACGACCGGCACTTCATGGCTGGGTTCGAGGCCAAGAAGCCCCTGGAGGTCGCGTTCCAGGTCGCCGCACGGCGGGCGTTAGGAACCGATACCTGACTGAGCATCCGATTCGTGGATTCGCGGAGTGTTCGGGCTTGCGTTCGCAGCGACGATGCGCGCGTCGGCAGCCGGCAATCCACGCCACGGTCTAAGTGTCCAGCAACGCCGCAAGCCGGGTAGCGGTCTGCTCGCCCGCCCGCTGCCTGATCAAGCCCTCTTTGGCAGCAGCACGGAGCCTGACCTGCGAGTCGGACGCCCCGCTCTTCGTCACCAGTGCGGTGACCACGACAGGGTTCATGCCGCCGGCGCCACCTCCGGTTACGACACGGATCGTCCGTTGATCCCTAACGCGTTCAACCACGGGGCCGACCCTTCGCCCTGCTCGTTCGAGCACGTGGGCAACGCGCTCGACGGTGTCTTCGAACGGCAAGGCGACCACCAGGTCGATCTCGTGCACGTTCTTCCTCATCAGCTTGGCCACGAAACGAGTCAAGCCACCCCAAGCCCCGACAGAGGCAGCCAGAGCGGCAAGCTCGTCGGCCAGGATCTGGTCCTCGTGGTCGTCCACACGCCCCCCGTTCTCCTTCGGCCCCCAGCTTCGGTCACCTTCTCCATCGGCCGCCGGTCTGCGAACGCACGATGGATCGTTTTGCCACTCCCGAAAGAGTGAACGCATTTCGTTCACCCGATGCGTTCCTCTCCGATGGATCTAGCTTGCACACATGGTCACATCAACCCATGAGACCTCGCACCGGATCTTCCAGGACCATCCGGAGGTTCTCACCCCCGTTTTCGAGGCATTGGGTCTGCCGCCGCCCGCCAAGGCGATTATCGAGGTCCTGTCGTCCGACGCCACGGAGATCAAGCCGCTGGAGCGCCGGGTGGATACGGTGCTCAAGGTCGAGCCGTCCGAGGGAGACGGCTTCCTCATCGCTGTCGAGGCCCAGACCGCTCCGGCCCCTGACAAGGGGTTCAGCTGGCCCTATTACGTGGCGCACCTGCACGCGAAGTACGGCATGCCCGTGCTGCTCGTCGCCGTCTGCAAGAATCGGCCGACCGCGTCCTGGGCTGCCGGACCCTTCGAGTGCAGCGTCCGAACTTGGACGACGCAGAGCACCCGCCCCTTCGTGCTGGGCCCCAACAACGTTCCGGAGATCACCGACGAGTCCGTCGTAGCCCGGCAACCGGCGCTGGCCACACTCTCGGCCGTCGTCCATAGCGAAAGCGCAAACGCCGCCGCCATAGTGGAATTGCTGGCCCGCGGGATGCGGTCGTTCGACAAGGCAACGGCGAAGTACTGGTGCGAATGGCTGGAAGTCGGACTGGAGGATACTCCGGTCCTGGAGACATGGAGAGAGCTGGAGAAGATGGTCGCCACTTACTTCCCGGGCAGGGGAACCCTCTTCGAGGAGACGTACCTGGAGGGCAAGGCCGAGGGCAAGGCCGAATCCATCCTGAGCATCCTGGAGAAACGCGGCATCGGCATCCCCCAGGACACCCGCGACCGCATCACCACCTGCACCGACCTCGACACCCTCACCCTCTGGTTCGACCGCTCCCTGACGGCCACCACGGCGGAGGACCTGTTCGCCGAGGCGTGATCGGGCGGGAACGGCAAGGGCCCGCCCCCTCCACAGGAGGCCGGCCCCAGGCCTGAGTCGGGGTGGGTCAGCGGGCCTCGCCCACTGCCGGCTTCCCCGTCACCGCCGCGATCTTCCCGCCCGACCCCGTCCGCTCACCACGCTGCGTGTGCCGCACGAACGCCACCCCCAGCACCGCCAGGATCGACGCCGCCGACAGCGTGTACAGGCCGCCGTTCGTACTCCCCGTCGTGTCCTTCAGGTAGCCGAACAAGGTCGGCGACACGAAACCGCCGAGGTTTCCTATGGAGTTGACCAGGGCCAGACCCGGCGCCGCGATCTTCAGGTCGAGGCCGGACTGGGCCATCGGCCAGAACAGGGTGGCCGCGCACTTGCCGCCCACCGCCGCCAAGGTGAGCGCGGCGAGGCCGAACCAGGGGGAGCCCAGCGTGGCGAGGAACGTGCCGATGGCGGACAGGACCAGGGCGATCGCCAGATAGGGGCGGCGGTCGGGGGCCCGGTCCGTGAAGTGGCTCGTCGTGTACATCGCGATCACCGCGCAGATCCAGGGGATCGCCGACAGCAGCCCGACCTGGAAGGGCGACAGCCCGCCGATCTCCTCCACCAGACTCGGCAGCCAGAACGTGATCGCGTAGCCGGTGAGCGCCATCGCGAAGAAGACGGAGGTCAGTACGGCCACCTGCGGGTGGAAGATCAGCTTCCGGCGCGACACCGACGGGGCACGGTCACGCACCTCCCTGTCCCGCGCCACCGCCTCGCTCAGCGCGTCCTTCTCCTCCGGCGTCAGCCACTTCGCGTCCTGGATGCGGGAGACCAGGAAGAACCCGGCGATGAAGCCGACCAGGATGGAGAAGGCGCCTTCCAGGGCGAACATCCAGCGCCAGCCCGCGATGCCGCCCGCGCCGTGCAGTTCGAGAAGCGCGCCCGTGATCGGGCCCGTCACGATGTACGCCGTCGCCGAGCCGCCCAGGAAGATCGCACTGGCCCGGCCCCGGCTGGAGTCCGGCAGCCACTGGGTGAAGTAGAGCAGCACACCGGGGAAGAAGCCGGCCTCCGCGACGCCGAGCAGGAACCGCAGCCCGTAGAACATCCACACGTTGTGGATGAAGCACATCGCCACGATCACCAGACCCCACGTGATCATGATGCGGGTCAGCCAGACCCGGGCGCCGAACCGCTCCAGCCACATGTTGCTCGGCACTTCGAACAGCGCGTAGCCGATGAAGAACAGGCCCGCGCCGAGTCCGTAGGCTGTGGCGCTGACTCCGACGTCGGCCCGTAGTTCGTCCTGGACGAAGCCCACGTTCGTCCGGTCCATCTGGTTGACCAGCAGCATCAGGACCAGGATCGGCAGCATGCGGCGCAGGAACTTGCGCACCGCCCGTTGCTCGGCCTCGGGTATCGCTGTCGCGGCGTCTGACATCGTTGTCTCCCTTGCTGTACACGTACATGAACAGCAATCACGTACGCGTTCCGAAGGGACCTTAGGGAGGCCCGCCTTCCGGGTCAACGGGTGGGACAGAAGTCCATGTATGTGAATGCGGGGCGGACGGTCAGGGCCTGCCTGCTCACGTCCGCCCCACAAGTACGCGTCAGCCCACGGTCGCCGAAGCCGACGCCGACGTGCCCGGCTGGACCGAGTCCCCCGTGCCGTCCTGCGTCGCCTCGGGGTCGACGCCCATGGTGAGCGTGGCGACGACGCCCTTCGCGATGGCCCCCTTCTTGTACTTCAGCTTCAGCAGCCCGCCCTCGGTACCGTTGCCCGGGTAGATGGTGTCCTCGTCGAGGGTCGTGCGGGTGGCGGTGTTGGTGGAGTACGGGGCGACCTCGGCCGTGGCCAGCACGGACGCCTCGTCGAAGAAGAGCTGGCCGGTGTGGCAGGTCGTGCCGCCCTCGTAGCCGGCGGCGGTCCAGGTGCCGTTCACGTGCACCTTGGTGTGGATGTGGACGCAGCGGCCCTGGTACCAGCCGGGGAAGACCGTGCGGAAGACGACCTCGCCCCTCTTGTCCGTCCGCCACGTGCCGCGCAGGTAGCGCTCGTCGTCGGTGGGCTCCTCGTGACCCCCACCGCCCCCGCCACCGCCACCAGGGGGCGCACCCGTGGGGCTCCCGGTCGGCGTACCGGAGGGAGGCGTGCCGCCACCGCCCCCTCCACCGCCCCCGCTGCCCATCGCCTCGTACCCGGAGTACACGCCCAGCGCGTTGCAGTGCCAGATGTCGACGGCGGCGTTCGCCAGGGGCTTGCAGGTGTCGGAGTCGATCACCTTCAGACGCAGGGTGAGCGGAATGCCCTCCTGGTCCTCGGTGATGTCCCGGCGGAGCTTGTCCGCGTCGATGTAGTAGGGGCCTTCGGTCGTCTCGGACGTCAACCGGTAGCAGGCCTCGCCGGAGGTCCCGGCCGTCCTGCCCTGCGCTGTCGTGGTCTCCTCGCCGGCGAACGCGCCCGCCGCGAACGAACCGCCGACCCCCGCCGCGACCACCGCACCGGCACCCGCGACGATGACCTTACGGCGCGTCAGATCCCTCTTGTGTTTCGGCCCTGGGGCCGTCTCCTGTCCCGTCATGAGAAAGGAAGCTAGGGAGCACGGCTGTCAGGAGCCTGGGTAAGAGCTGGGTGGGAGCCCTGGACGCGAAAGTGGCTCGGAACCGGCGCCGGTTCCGAGCCACTCACGGGAGTTCGCCTACTTCGGCTGCGGCTTGCGCACCGACAGGTGCAGTTCCTTCAGCCGTGCCTCCTCCAGCTCCGTCGGCGCGCCCATCATCAGGTCCTGGGCGTTGCCGTTGAGCGGGAAGGCGATGGTCTCGCGGATGTTGGGCTCGTCGGCGAGCAGCATGACGATGCGGTCGACGCCCGGGGCGATGCCGCCGTGCGGCGGGGCGCCGAAGCGGAGGGCCCGCAGCATGCCGGCGAACTTCTCCTCGACGGTCTCGCGGTCGTACCCGGCGATCTCGAAGGCCTTAAGCATGATCTCCGGCTCGTGGTTCCGGATCGCGCCGGAGGACAGCTCGACGCCGTTGCAGACGATGTCGTACTGCCAGCCGAGGATGTCCAGCGGGTCCTGGGTTTCCAGGGCCTCCAGGCCGCCCTGCGGCATGGAGAACGGGTTGTGCGAGAAGTCGATCGCGCCGGTCTCCTCGTCCTTCTCGTACATCGGGAAGTCGACGATCCAGCAGAACCGGAACACGCCCTCCTCGAAGTGCCCGGCACGCTTGGCGGCCTCGACCCGCACCGCGCCCATGATCTTGGAGACCTCGTCGAACTCGCCCGCGCCGAAGAAGACCGCGTGACCGGCCGCGAGCGACAGGCGCTTGGTCAGTTCGGCGACGTTCTCCTCGGTGAGGAACTTCGCGATCGGGCCGGTCAGCGAGCCGTCCTCGGCGACGCGGACCCAGGCCAGGCCCTTGGCGCCCTGCGAGACGGCGTAGTCGCCGAGCTGGTCGAAGAACTTGCGCGGCTGGCCGGAGACGTCCGGCACGGGCAGTGCGCGGACGTGCTTGCCGGCGAACGCCTTGAACTCCGAGCCCTCGAAGATGTCGGTGATGTCGACGAGTTCGAGCTGGGCGCGCAGGTCGGGCTTGTCGGAGCCGTACTTCAGCATCGCCTCGCGGAACGGGATCCGCGGGAACGGCGAGGTGACGTGGCGGCCGCCGCCGAACTCCTCGAACAGCTCGGTCATGAGCTTCTCGACGGGCCGGAAGACGTCCTCCTGCTCGACGAAGCTCATCTCGATGTCGAGCTGGTAGAACTCGCCCGGCGAGCGGTCGGCGCGCGCGTCCTCGTCACGGAAGCAGGGCGCGATCTGGAAGTACCGGTCGAAGCCGGAGATCATCAGCAGCTGCTTGAACTGCTGGGGCGCCTGGGGAAGGGCGTAGAACTTGCCCGGGTTCAGGCGGGAGGGGACGACGAAGTCGCGGGCGCCCTCGGGGGAGGTCGCGGACAGGATCGGCGTCGCCATCTCGTTGAACCCGAGGGCGACCATCTTCGAGCGGATCGAGGCGATCACCGACGACCGCAGCATGATGTTCTTGTGCATGCGCTCGCGACGCAGGTCGAGGAAGCGGTACTCCAGGCGCCGCTCCTCGTTGACCCCGTCCTCGGCGTTGATCGTGAAGGGCAGCGGGGCCGCCGCGCCGAGCAGCTCGACCTCGCCGACCTCGACCTCGATCTCGCCGGTCGGCAGCTCGGGGTTGATGTTCTCGGCACCCCGGGAGACGACCTTGCCGTCGACGCGGACGGTCGACTCCTTGGACAGCTTGTCCAGGGCCTCGTAGGCGGGAGTGCCGGGACGGGCCACGAGCTGCGTGATGCCGTAGTGATCGCGCAGATCGATGAAGAGGATGCCGCCCAGGTCGCGCCGATTGTGCAGCCAGCCACTCAGCCGGACGTCGGTGCCGACGTCAGAGGAGCGGAGCTCGCCGCAGGTGTGGGACCTGTACCGATGCATCGTCGTTCATCCAGTCTTCGCTGATCGGGGTCTGTGTTTCACGTGAAACGCCTCCCCAGCGTACCGGGCAGGCGAAGATCGACTCTCCCCAGTTGTCGATCGAGCACGCAGTCACCGCCGTTCGGGTACGTGTCCCCATCGGTGGCAGCGTTCGAGCACGTCTTCTTAAAGTAGGGCAATGCGCACTGGCGAGCCTCTGCCCGCCGTGGGGGAGGCCCTTGCCGCCCTCGCGACCGGCCTGTGGCACTGGGACACCGCCACCGGGCTGGTCACGGTCGATGCCGAGGCAGCCCGGTTGCTCGGGCTGCCCGCCGAGCAGGCCAGCCTCACCGAGGCTCAGGCCCGGGCCCGGCTGCACCCCGTTGACTGGAACGAGATCACCGGTGTGATCCAGCTGGCCGTGGCCGAGGGCACCCTCGCCGAGGTCCGGATCCGGATCATGGACGAGCTGGGCCGGGTCGTCCGGGTCGTCCGCAGCCGCTCCAAGCCGTCCTTCGACCGGGTCCGCAAGGCGTACCGGATGATCGGCACGCTCCAGGAGGTCACCGAGCCGACGCCGGGCACACCGGCCGGGCGCAGTGCGGTGACCGGGGACTGGCGGCGCTCCCGGGAGGCGTTCCTGCTCGACGCGGGCCGGGCGCTGGCCGAGGCGCGCTCCACCCAGGAGGTCCTGCGGGTCACGGCGAACCTGTCGATGCCCGGCTTCTCACCGGACGGTCTCGCGGTGTTCGGCGTCGCGAGCGATCGCCTGACGATCATCGGCCACCACGGGCAGCAGCGGGGCACCGAGAACCCCTTCTCCGACATGCCGCTGGACACCGACTACCCGGCCGCCGAGGTGGTGCGGACCGGCCGGGCCGTGTACCTGTCCTCCGCCGAGCAGTACAAGGCTCGCTACCCGCTGACCTGGCCCCTCGCCGAGCGCTTCGGCCGCCGCTCCTGGGCGTTCCTGCCGCTGACCGTGGCCGGGCGCACGATGGGGGCGTGGATGGCGGCGTTCACCTACCCGGTGGCGTTCACCCCGGACGAGCGGTCCGTGCTGGCGACGGTGGCCCGGATGCTGGCGCAGGCCCTGGCCCGGGCGGGCCTGGCCGAGAGCGAGCGGGCCCTGACCGACGGCCTCCAGCGCACGATGCTGCCGAGGCTCGGACCGCAGCGCATCCCGGGCATGAGCGTCGCCGCCCGCTACGTCCCCACCGGCGGCGGGCTCCAGGTCGGCGGCGACTGGTACGACGTGATCCCGCTGCCCAGCGGACGGTTCGCGCTGGTCATCGGTGACGTGCAGGGCCATGACGTCCGGGCGGCGGGCCTCATGGGCCAGCTGCGGATCGCCCTGCGGGCCTACGCCTCGGAGGGCCACCGCCCGGACGCGGTGCTGTCGCGCGCCTCCCGCTTCCTGCACGGCATCAGCGACGAGGACCCGGCCGACCCGCGATTCGCGACCTGCGTGTACGTCGAGGTCGACCCGGCGACGGGGGTGCTGGACATCGCCCGCGCCGGGCATCCGGACCCGGCGATCCGGATGGCCGACGGCACGGTGCTGACCCGGCCGACGTCGGGCGGGCTGCCGCTGGGCATCGACCCGGACGCCGACTACCCCACGACCCGGCTCACCCTGGAACCCGGCGAGACCATGCTGATCTGCACGGACGGCCTGCTCGAGACCGGCGGCCACGACCTGGACACCGGCTGGCGGCGGCTGCGCGTGATCCTGGAGGAGCACAAGGGCGATCTGGAGGAACTCGCCGACGCCCTGGTGCAGGCCGTGCACGGGCCGTCCTCGCACCACACCACCGGCCCGCTGGCGGACCGCCGCGAGGACGACATCGCGATGCTGCTGCTGAGCCGGGAGGGCGGGGGCTGCGGCTGCGGCGACGCGATGACCGTACGGCCTCCGGTGCGGCGCTCGGTGCTGACCGTGGCGCAGGCCGAGCCCGAGCGGGTCGCGGTCGCCCGCCGGCAGCTGCGCGAGCTGCTGCACGACTGGGTCTCGCGGGACCAGGTCGACTCGGCGGTGCTGCTGCTGTCCGAGCTGCTGACGAACGTCCTCGTGCACACCGACTCCGACGCGCTGCTGGTCGCCGAGATGACGGGTGAGGTGGGCGGGCGGCGGCTGCGGATCGAGGTCACGGACGCCGGCGACGACCTGCCGCACCGGCGCAGCCCCGGGGAGCTTGCGTCGTCCGGCCGCGGCCTGGTGCTGATCGAACTGCTCGCGCACGCCTGGGGGGTGGAGCCGCGCGGCGAGGGCAAGAGCATCTGGTTCGAGCTCCACGAGTCCCCGGACGGCTCGGGCGACGGCTCCTGGTCGCCGTAGCGGTCACGCCCCCTGCGAGGACGGCCCGGGCGACGGCTCCTGGTCGCCGTAGCGGTCACGCCTCCTGCGAGGACGGCCCGGGCGACGGCTCCTGGTCGCCGTAGCGGTCACGCCTCCTGCGAGGACGGCCCGGGCGACGGCTCCTCGTCGCCGTAGCGGTCACGCCTCCTGCGAGGACGGCCCGGGCGACGGCTCCTCGTCGCCGTAGCGGTCACGCCTCCTGCGAGGACGGCCCGGGCGACGGCTCCTCGTCGCCGTAGCGGTCACGCCTCCTGCGAGGACGGCCCGGGCGACGGCTCCTCGTCGCCGTAGCGGTCACGCCTCCTGCGAGGACGGCCCGGGCGACGGCTCCTCGTCGCCGTAGCGGTCACGCCTCCTGCGAGGACGGCCCGGGCGACGGCTCCTCGTCGCCGTAGCGGTCACGCCTCCTGCGAGGACGGCCCGGGCGACGGCTCCTCGTCGCCGTAGCGGTCACGCCTCCTGCGAGGACGGCCCGGGCGACGGCTCCTCGTCGCCGTAGCGGTCACGCCTCCTGCGAGGACGGCCCGGGCGACGGCTCCTCGTCGCCGTAGCGGTCACGCCTCCTGCGAGGACGGCCCGGGCGACGGCTCCTCGTCGCCGTAGCGGTCACGCCTCCTGCGAGGACGGCCCGGGCGACGGCTCCTCGTCGCCGTAGCGGTCACGCCTCCTGCGAGGACGGCCCGGGCGACGGCTCCTCGTCGCCGTAGCGGTCACGCCTCCTGCGAGGACGGCCCGGGCGACGGCTCCTCGTCGCCGTAGCGGTCACGCCTCCTGCGAGGACGGCCCGGGCGACGGCTCCTCGTCGCCGTAGCGGTCACGCCTCCTGCGAGGACGGCCCGGGCGACGGCTCCTCGTCGCCGTAGCGGTCACGCCTCCTGCGAGGACGGCCCGGGCGACGGCTCCTCGTCGGCGTAGCGGGTGCGCAGTTCCTGGATGATGCCGAAGGCCGCCGCCGTGAGCGGGACGGCCAGCAGCATGCCGAGGATCCCGGCGACGGACGCCCCGGCCGTGATCGTCACCATCACCACCGCCGGGTGCATCTGCACGGTCCGGCTCTGGATCATCGGCTGGAGCACGTGCCCCTCCAGCACCTGCACGGCGAGGACCACCCCGAGCGCCCACAGCGCGATGACGAACCCCCGGTCGGCGAGCGCGACCAGCACGGCCAGGGCTCCCGAGATGAACGCGCCGAGGTAGGGGATGTAGGCCCCGACGAAGACCAGCGCACCCAGCCCGGCCGCACCCGGCACGTCCAGGACGAGCAGCCCGACGGTGATGCAGAGCGCGTCGATGAGGGCGATGAGGGTCGTGCCGCGCATGAACCCCTCGACGGCCCTCAGGGCGCGCCGCGCCATGGCCTCCAGGGTGTCGGCCGCTCCTCGGGGCGCCAGCGAACGCAGCGTCCCGGCGGCCTTGTCGGAGTCGCGCAGGAAGAAGAAGACGAGCAGCAGCGCGAGGACGGCCATGGCGATGGACTCGCCGACCACGCTCACGCCGCTGATCACGCCGGAGGCGGCCGTACCGCCGAACTTCCCCAGCAGTTCCCGGGCGTTGGAGGCGAGGTCGTCCAGCGAGGTGCCGGCCGCCCCGAAGTGCGCGGAGACGCCCCGCGCGGCCTCCTTGAGCGAGGCGACGATCTCGTCGCCGGTGTCGATGAGCGCGGCGACCACGATGTACACGGCCCCGCCGACCACGGCGACCACCGCGACACAGGTGAGCCCGGCCGCGACCGACCGGTGCACCCCGGCCTTCACCAGCCGCCGGTGCAGCGGCCCGAGCAGCGCCGTCCCGAGCAGCGCGAGCAGCACGGGCACGACGGCGGTCCGGAACTCCGCGACGAGCCGGATCCCGACGTAGACGACTCCGGCGAGGAGCAGCAGGACGGCACACCAGGCGGCGAGACGCCGGGCGGCTTCGGGGAGCACCGGGGTGGAGGCCTGCACATCCCCACCCGACCACGCCCCGGGCGGGCCGTCCCGTCAGGGAGGCCCGCCAGGGTGACGGGGCGTCAGCAGCCCCCGTACCGCGTCAGTCCTGCGGACCGCTCGCGGTCATCCCGTGCACCGCCGGGACCGTGCCCAGGCGGCCCTTCTGGAAGTCCTCGAAGGCCTGCATGAGCTCGTCCTTGGTGTTCATGACGAACGGGCCGTAGTGGGCCATCGGCTCGCGGATGGGCTGTCCGCCGAGCAGGACGACCTCCAGGTCCGGCGTGTGTCCGTCCTGCTTCTCGTCCGCGCGGACGGTCAGCGAACCGCCGGCGCCGAAGACCGCGGTCTGGCCCATGTGGACCGGGCGCCGCTCCGCACCGACCGCACCCTTGCCCGCCAGGACGTACGCGAGGCCGTTGAAGTCCTCGCGCCACGGCAGGGTCAGCTCCGCACCCGGCGCGAGGGTCGCGTGGACCATCGTGATCGGCGTGTGCGTGATGCCGGGCCCCTCGTGGCCGTCCAGCTCACCGGCGATGACGCGCAGCAGCGCGCCGCCGTCGGGGGAGGTGAGCAGCTGGACCGAGCCACTGCGGATGTCCTGGTAGCGCGGGGCCATCATCTTGTCCTTGGCCGGGAGGTTCACCCACAGCTGCAGACCGTGGAAGAGCCCGCCGGAGACGACGAGATGCTCGGGTGGGGCCTCGATGTGCAGCAGGCCCGAGCCCGCGGTCATCCACTGGGTGTCCCCGTTGGTGATGGTGCCGCCACCGCCGTTGGAGTCCTGGTGGTCGAAGATCCCGTCGATGATGTAGGTGACGGTCTCGAAGCCGCGGTGCGGGTGCCACGGCGTGCCCTTGGGCTCGCCCGGCGCGTACTCCACCTCGCCCATCTGGTCCATCATGATGAACGGGTCGAGATGGCGGTAGTTGATCCCCGCGAACGCCCGGCGTACCGGGAAGCCCTCGCCCTCGAAACCGCTCGGAGCGGTCGTGACGGCAAGTACGGGACGTGCCACGGCTTCGGCCGGCGCGGTCACGCGGGGCAGCGTCAACGGGTTCTCGACGGTCACTGCAGGCATGTCGGTTCCTCCTCGTGTACGCCCAGTTTAGTTGAGCGTTGAACTTTCTGCCACCCTGAACAGAGAAAACCGGGAGGACATTCCCGCCCCGGGGGACGGCGCAGCGAACCACGGGAGACCGGCATGGCGAAAGGCCGTCACCCCGTTGCGGGGTGACGGCCCTCGGGCGCCGGGGTCAGGCGGCCGGCTCGTGCTCCTCGCTCACCGCCCCCGCGGGCACGGCCTGGGCGGACGCAGCCTCGGACACGTCGCCGGACGCGGGCTTCCGGTCCCGCATCACCAGCGTGGCGACGACCGCCGCGGCCAGGACCCCGAGCGCGCTGATCGTGAAGGTCGTCGACATCGAGGCGGCGAAGGCCTCCCGGGCCGCCCGCACCAGCCCCGTGTCACCGCCGGCGACGGCCAGCGCTCCACCGATGGACTCCCGGGCCTGCTCGGGGGCACCGGCTGGCATCTCGTCCGCGTAGCCGCCGGACAGCAGGGAGCCGAGGATCGCGATGCCGAGGGCGGTGCCGGACTGCTGGATGGTGTCGTTGAGGGCCGAGCCGACGCCGGCCTTGTCCTCCGGGATGGTGCCCATCAGCGCGGCCACCGCGGCCGGCATCGCCAGGCCCGCGCCCAGGCCCAGGATCCCCAGCGCCACGGCCGGGACCGTGAAGCCGCTGTCGGCGCTGAGCGTGGTCAGCAGTCCGAAGGACGCGGCCATCAGCAGCATCCCGCCGAGGATGACGAACCGGTTGCCCGCCTTGACGGCGAGCTGCGCCCCGGCCGCGTTGCCGGCCAGCGCGGCAACGGCCAGCGGCAGGAAGGCCAGGCCCGCCTTGACCGCGGACCAGCCGAGGACGAACTGGAGGTACTGGGTCAGCACCAGCAGCAGACCGGCGTTGCCGATCTGGACGAGCGCCAGGGAGAGCGATCCGCCGCTGAAGTTGCGGTGCTTGAAGAGGACCAGCGGGACCATCGGCGAGGGGGTCACGTTCTGCCAGGTCACGAAGCCGGCCAGGGCGAGCACCGCGACGGCCAGGACGATCAGGGAGCGGGTCTCGAACGCGCCGTGCTGCGGGATCTCGATGATCCACCACACCAGGGCCGTCATACCCACCGCCGACAGCACCGCGCCCAGCGGGTCCGGCTTCTGCCACGGCGCCTTCGACTCCGGCATCAGCAGCACACCGGCCAGCAGGGCGAGGCCGACGATCGGGATGTTGATCAGGAAGATCGCCTGCCAGGCGAAGTGGTCGATCAGCACGCCGCCGAGCACCGGGCTGCCGACCAGCCCCAGCATCGACACCGAGCCCCACGCCGCCATCGCCTTGGGCCGCTCGTCCTCGTCGAAGACGGTGATCAGGATCGACAGGGTCGAGGGCATGATCAGCGCGCCGCCGACGCCCATCGCGATCCGAACCGCGATCAGCTCACCCGGGCTGGAGCAGAACACCGCCCCCAGCGAGGCCGCCCCGAACAGCAGCAGCCCGATCAGCATCACCCTCCGGCGCCCGAACCGGTCCCCGAGGCTTCCCGTGGTCAGCAGCAGTCCGGCGAAGACGAGGGTGTAGGAGTCGAGGATCCATTGCATGTCCTGGGCGCTCGCTCCGAGGTCCTCGGTCAGCGTGGGCACCGCGACCGTCAGCGCCATGTTGTCGACGACCAGGACCAGCGTGCTCAGGCACAGCACGATCAGGATCCACCAGCGGCGTGGATTGCGAGCTTCCATGTCCTCTTCCCCTCCTGCGAACATCGTTCCTTCGATGCGAACACTGTACGCACAGGGGAACGGTGTTCGCAACGCTTGAGTTCTGTACGCTGACTGCGCACGCTGTTCGCGCGCAGAGGTTCAAACAGGAGGGACCCCGATGAGCAGGGCGAAGGACAAGAACCCCATCCCGTCCGTCTGGACCCGCGAGCAGCGCCGGACCGACCAGCCCGCCCTCAGTCGGGACGCGATCGTCCGCGAGGCGATCGCGATGCTCGACGCCGAGGGCATCGAGGCGCTCTCCATGCGCAAGCTCGGCGCGCGCCTGAACGCGGGAGCGACCTCGCTGTACCGGCACGTGGCGACGAAGGACGAGCTGATGGAACTCGCGGTGGACGAGGTCGCCGCCGAGATCCACGTCCCGCCGGCCGGCGACCCCGACTGGCGCGCGGCGGTGACCGAGGCGGCCGGGTCCTTCCGTACGACGGCGCT
Source organism: Streptomyces tibetensis (assembly GCF_007655005.1). Taxonomy (GTDB): domain Bacteria; phylum Actinomycetota; class Actinomycetes; order Streptomycetales; family Streptomycetaceae; genus Streptomyces; species Streptomyces tibetensis. Next base: position 388,476 of record NZ_SZVW01000004.1, on the reverse strand, counting down.
ACGGCATCCCTGGCTGACCCTGGTCCTCGGCCAGGCCGGGCTCGCCTACCTGGGACCGAACTACATGAGCTTCTCGGAGCGGCTGGCGGCCCTGTTCACGGCGGCGGGATTCCCCGAGCCGAGCCGGGCGATCGACGCCGTCTTCTCGTACGTCATCGGCATGAGCACGACCGAGGCCGCCTGGCTCACCACGGTCGCGCGCTCGGGCGAGACGGAGGCGGAATTCGTCGCGCGCCTGCTGCCCACGGCCCAGCAGGTCTCGGCCGGCTACGACCACCTGGCGGCGGCCGGCCCCGAGACCAGTGCCGAGGCCACCGATCCAGCGAAGCTGCGCGACGACAAGTTCGCCTACGGCCTGGAGGTCGTCCTGGACGGCCTGGCGCTGCGCCTGCCGAAGTGACCACCGCCGGGCCTCAGCCGCCCTCTGCGCAGCAATGGCGTCTAGGTGTATTGATCACGAGCGTTGTTAACACTGGCCGGGCTTGATCATGCCGGCGTCGCGGGGCTCGGGTCGGCCGAGAGGCGCAGTCACTCTCGGCCGACCCGATCCAAACGACAGGCCCTAGCCGTACATCCGGCGCATCGCGAACTCGACCATCTGCTCGACGGCCTTCGCGTCGAACACCATGCGGTGCTCGCCCTCCATGTCGAGGACGAAGCCGTAGCCGGTCGGCAGGAGGTCCAGTACTTCGGCACCGGTGATCACGAAGTACTTGGACTCCTTGCCCGCGTACCGGCGCAGCTCCTTGAGCGTGCTGAACATCGGGATCACCGGCTGCTGGGTGTTGTGCAGGGCGAGGAACCCGGGGTTGTCGCCGCGCGGGCAGTACACCTTCGACGTCGCGAAGACCTGCTGGAAGTCCTCGGCGGCCATCTGCCCGGTGGTGAAGGCACGCACCGCGTCCGTGAGGGAGGGCGGGGACGGCTCGGGGTACAGCGGCTGCTGCTGCCCGTATCCGCCGGACATCGGCTGCTGCGGAGGGGCGTACTGCCCTTGGGGGCCCGCTGTCTGGTCGTAGCCGTACATGAGCGCAAGCGTACCGAGAGCGGACGGGCGGGTGGGCCGGTACGGCGCTCCCGGCAAACCGAGGGCGAACGGCCGCACCGGGGCATTGACCGTTCCGGTGTGACCTGTCACAGATGACGGATCGGGGTTGCTTCTTATTACCGACGGGTAGCATCATCGGAGCTACTTGTTGGTACGTGAACTAGCGCGAGGATCCAGTGCCTCGCCGATCTCTCTACGGAGCCGGGAGCCGTCGCCATGGGGCACTACAAGTCGAATCTCCGCGACATCGAGTTCAACCTCTTCGAAGTACTCGGGCGAGACAAGGTGTACGGCACCGGTCCCTTCGAGGAGATGGACGTCGAGACCGCGAAAAGCATCCTGGAGGAGATGACCCGCCTCTCGGAGAACGAGCTGGCCGAGTCCTTCATCGACGCCGACCGCAACCCGCCGGTCTTCGACCCGCAGACCAACACCGCGCCGGTCCCCGCGTCCTTCAAGAAGAGCTACCAGGCCTTCATGGACTCCGAGTACTGGCGCCTGGGCCTGCCCGAGGAGATCGGCGGCACCACCTCGCCCCGCTCCCTGATCTGGGCCTACGCCGAGCTGATCCTGGGCGCCAACCCGGCCGTGTGGATGTACTCCTCGGGCCCGGCCTTCGCCGGCATCCTCTTCGAGGAGGGCAACGAGGTCCAAAAGCACATAGCCAAGGTCGCCGTGGACAAGCAGTGGGGCTCCACGATGGTGCTCACCGAGCCCGACGCGGGCTCCGACGTGGGCGCCGGCCGCACCAAGGCCGTGCAGCAGGAGGACGGCTCCTGGCACATCGAGGGCGTGAAGCGCTTCATCACCTCCGGTGAGCACGACATGTCGGAGAACATCCTCCACTACGTGCTGGCCCGCCCCGAGGGCGCCGGCCCCGGCACCAAGGGCCTGTCCCTCTTCCTCGTCCCGAAGTACCTCTTCGACTTCGAGACCGGCGAGCTGGGCGAGCGCAACGGCGTCTACGCCACGAACGTCGAGCACAAGATGGGCCTGAAGGCCTCCAACACCTGCGAGATGACCTTCGGCGACCAGCACCCCGCCAAGGGCTGGCTGATCGGTGACAAGCACGACGGCATCCGCCAGATGTTCCGGATCATCGAGTTCGCCCGCATGATGGTCGGCACGAAGGCGATCTCCACGCTCTCCACGGGCTACCTCAACGCCCTGGAGTACGCCAAGGAGCGCGTCCAGGGCCCCGACCTGGCGAACTTCATGGACAAGACCGCGCCCAAGGTCACCGTCACCCACCACCCCGACGTGCGCCGCTCGCTCATGACGCAGAAGGCCTACGCCGAGGGCATGCGCGCCCTGGTGCTCTACACGGCTTCCATCCAGGACGAGATCCAGGTCAAGGAGGCCGCCGGCGAGGACATCTCCGCCCTGGAGGCCCTGAACGACCTGCTGCTGCCCATCGTCAAGGGCTACGGCTCCGAGAAGGGTTACGAGCAGCTCGCCCAGTCGCTGCAGACCTTCGGTGGCTCCGGTTTCCTCCAGGAGTACCCGATCGAGCAGTACATCCGGGACTCCAAGATCGACACCCTCTACGAGGGCACCACGGCCATCCAGGGCCAGGACTTCTTCTTCCGGAAGATCGTCCGCAACCAGGGCGCCGCGCTGAACTCCCTCGCCGAGGACATCAAGAAGTTCCTGGCGCTCGGTGAGGGCGGCGAGGAGCTCGGCGCGGCCCGCGAGCACCTCGCCAAGGCCGCCGTCGAGCTGGAGGCCATCGTCGGCCTGATGCTCACCGACCTGGCGGCCACCGAGCAGGACGTCAAGAACATCTACAAGGTGGGCCTCAACAGCACCCGCCTGCTGATGGCCTCCGGTGACGTCGTCGTCGGCTACCTGCTACTCAAGGGCGCAGCGGTCGCCGCCGCGAAGCTGGAGACGGCCACCGCCAAGGACAAGGCCTTCTACACCGGCAAGATCGCCGCCGCGAAGTTCTTCGCCGCCAACGTCCTGCCGGGCGTCACCCTGGCCCGCAAGGTCGCCGAGGGTGTCGAGCTGGACCTGATGGAGCTGGACGAGGCCGCGTTCTAGATCTTTCACGTCCTCTGTTCGAGGGCCCGTTCCCCTACCCCGGGAACGGGCCCTCGTCCGTCGTTAAAGTGAACCCATGACCGAACGAGCCCGCTTCGACCGCGGCCACACCGACGACCTCATGACCTTCCTCGCGGCGAGCCCCTCGCCGTACCACGCCGTGGCCACGGCCGCCGAGCGACTGGAGAAGGCGGGCTTCAGGCAGGTCGCCGAGACGGACGCCTGGGACGCGGTGCCCGCGGCGGCGGCCGCTGATGTCACCGCAGCGGCTTCCGCCGCGGGGAGCGGCGGCAAGTACGTGCTGCGCGGCGGCGCGATCGTCGCCTGGTACGTGCCGGAGGGCGCAGCGCCCCACACGCCGTTCCGGATCGTCGGCGCCCACACCGACTCCCCCAACCTGCGCGTCAAGCCGCTCCCCGACAGCGGGACGCACGGCTGGCGCCAGGTGGCCGTGGAGATCTACGGCGGACCGCTGCTCAACTCCTGGCTGGACCGCGATCTCGGCCTCGCGGGCCGGCTGACCCTGCGCGACGGCTCGACGCGTCTGGTCAACGTCGACCGGCCGCTGCTGCGCGTTCCGCAGCTCGCCATCCACCTGGACCGCTCGGTGACGGCCGACGGCCTCAAGCTCGACAAGCAGCGGCACATGCAGCCGGTGTGGGGCCTCGGCGGCGACGTCCGCGACGGCGATCTGATCGCCTTCCTGGAGGAGGCGGCCGGACTCCCGGCGGGCGAGGTCACCGGCTGGGACCTGATGACGCACTCCGTGGAACCGCCCGCCTACCTGGGCCGCGACGGCGAGCTGCTGGCCGGCCCTCGGATGGACAACCTCCTGTCGGTGCACGCCGGCACGGCGGCCCTGGCGGCCGTCGCCTCGTCGTCGTCGCAGCCGGCGTCCATCCCCGTCCTGGCCGCCTTCGACCACGAGGAGAACGGCTCCCAGTCGGACACCGGCGCGGACGGGCCGCTGCTCGGCAACGTGCTGGAGCGCTCGGTGTTCGCCCGCGGCGGTTCCTTCGAGGACCGGGCCCGCGCCTTCGCCGGCAGCGTGTGCCTGTCCTCCGACACGGGCCACGCCGTCCACCCCAACTACGCGGAGCGGCACGACCCGACGCACCACCCGCGCGTCAACGGCGGCCCGATCCTCAAGGTCAACGTCAACAACCGCTACGCCACGGACGGTTCGGGACGGGCGGAGTTCACGGCGGCCTGCGAGGCGGCCGGCGTGCCCTTCCAGTCCTTCGTCTCCAACAACTCCATGCCCTGCGGCACCACGATCGGCCCGATCACGGCCGCCCGGCACGGCATCAGGACCGTCGACATCGGCGTGGCCATCCTGTCCATGCACAGCGTCCGCGAACTGTGCGGCGCCGACGACCCGTTCCTGCTCGCGGGCGCGCTGGCGGCGTTCCTCGAGAGGTAGAACGGGCCGTCACCGCATGGGCGTTCCCTTCGGGGGTACCCGGTGTTCCGGGACCGGAACGACCGGACCGTACAGGGAGGCGACACACATGGGCCTCGGCGGATGCATCATCCTCATCGCCGTGGGAGCCATCCTCACGTTCGCGACCGACTGGGACATGCAGGGGGTCAACCTCGACCTGGTCGGCATCATCCTGATGATCGTCGGACTGATCGGCGTCACCACGTTCAGCAGCATCGCCAGGCGCCGACGCGTGGTGGTGCCCCCCACGACCCCGGTCGTGGACGACCCGGCGGTACACCACCACCGCCGCGACGGTTACAGCGACGGCTACGGGGTCTGATCCCGGAGGCGCTCGGGTGTCCGTCGCAGCACGGAGAGCGGAGATCTGCGGCACACCCTCCGGTACGGAAGGGTCGCGTTCGAGGGCGCGGGGCGATCGAGTCCCCGCGCCCTCGCCGCTGTGCGCTTCAACTCTCGTTCACCACTTGACATTCGAACGTAGATTTCAGACATAGAACGTATGAGCTACCACTTTTTGCATATCTGCATTTAATAGATGATCTTGCTGCAAGGTGTGCCAAAATCAAGCCACGATCGGCACGAGGCGGGGGAGCCACCATGTCAGCACAGGCCCCGACGTTCGGTGAGGAACTGCGCCGGCGGAGGAACGAGTCCGGCAAGTCGCTGACAGACATGGGACGGCTCGTCCATGCGACGAGGTCGCACCTGAGCAAGATCGAGCGAGGCCACCGCAACCCCAGCATCGAACTCGCCCGCGCCTGCGACGCCAAGCTGCGCGCGGACGGTGAGCTGCTCGCCCTGGTCCCCGCCGCGGCACGGACACCCGAGGAACACCCCGCCCCGCGCGGCGATGACGACGTGCCCTGGTCGCTGAGTCTGTCCGCCGACGGCGGCAGCAGCTTCACGACCCGTGCCGCCGCGACCCCCGCGGACGGCAACACACCGGCGGTCACGGCGCACTGGGTCATCGCACCGGGCCGCTCGGACGCCGTCTCCGCGGAGGCGTCGCTCCCCGCGTTCCACGCCGTGTTCGACGAGTACCGACGGCTCGGCCAGTGCTCCGGCCCCGCCCTCGTGATCCCGCTGAGCAGCGCGGCCACCGGGGCGCTGCGCGGCCTCGCCCACGCCGCCGCCCCCGCGAGCCGCACCGCCGTGCTCCGGCTCGCCGCGCGCTTCGCCGAGTACACGGGATGGATGTGGCAGGAGGCCGGCGACGACCGGGCCGCCCGCTGGTGGACCGAGCAGGCGGCACAGCTGGCCACCTCGTGCGGCGATCACGAGATGGCCGCGTACACGCTGCTGCGCCAGGCCGAGCTCGCTCTCTACCAGGGTGACGCGCAGACCACCGTGGACCTCGCAGAGGCGGCCGGGCGACAGGCCCGCGGTCTGCGGACCAGGCAACTGGCCGCACAGCGCGAGGCCCAGGGATACGCGCTCATGGGCAGCGAGACGCACTGCCGGCGCGCCCTGGACCGCGGCGCCGAACTCGTGGGCACCGCCCGGAGCGGGACGGACCACACCCCCACCCTGGGCAGCACCCACCTCCCCGACCTCGCCGGCTTCGTCGCGGCCTGGTGCCTGCGGGAACTCGGCGAGTCCGAGGTCGCCGTCGCCCTGCTCGACACGGGCCGGGACAGCATCGCTCCGCACGCCCTGCGGGCCCGCGCCCGCCACGGAGCCCGGCTGGCCCTCGCCCTGGCGGACGCCGACGACGTCGACCGGGCCTGCGCGGTCGCCCGCTCGGTCGCCCAGGACGTCCGCAGCACCGACTCCGCCACCGTACGGGCCGACTTGCGGCAACTGAGGTCGTCACTGGCCACCCGGCGGAAACATCCCGCGGTCCGCGACATCCTGCCGGTCATCGCAGCGAGCCTGCGCGGGGACCGCACGACCTGAGGGCCCCGTACCACCACGCCCGGGCCGCGTCGGCCGCCCGGGCCGACACCGACGGCCGCTCCCGGTCGCCTGTGTCCTGTTGGCACCGGAAGTGTCAACAGGCAACGCGTTGACCGCCCTTACGGCGGCTGAAAACGTCGATTTCACTCACCGCCGGCAGTGCCCGGCGGTCGTCTCCCACCGTCCGCGGAGCACAGGGCTCCCGGTTTTCCGTCCCGCTCACCCGGACCTTCCGGGTGCGTGCCCTCTCGAAGCGAGGACCACTATGGCGCCCCGTATCTTCGTCAACTTCCGTCGCGCGGACACCGGTCCGACCGGTCCGCATCTCGACACCGCGCTGCGGCGAGAGTTCGGCGAGCAGGAGGTGTTCCGGGACCAGCGGTCGATCCGGAAAGGTGCTCATTTCCCCGACGAGATCCTGAGGGCCCTGCGCAAGTGCGACCTGCTGCTCGCGGTGATGGGCCAGGGGTGGGCATCGGTGACCGACGACGAGGGCAGCCGCTGCATCGACGACCCGGAGGACTGGGTCCGCAAGGAGATCGCCCTGGCCCTCGCCTGGGGCATCAAAGTGCTCCCGGTCCGGGTCGACGGTGCCGATCTCCCCGACGCGGCCGAACTCCCGGACGACATCCGGAAGCTGAGCAGTCACCAGGGCGAGATCTTCCGGCCGCATCAGGAACACATCGACTTCCCGCAACTCTTCGAGGCGGTCCACAAGGCGGTTCCCGACCTGAGCCGCAGGCGCCCGCGCCGGCCCCGGGGCGACAGCGGCGGAGCGACGAACCACATCGAGAACTTCCACCACGGTTCGGCGACCTTCTTCGGCACCGACAACACGGCGAACACGTACAACGCCCCCGAGGACTACGACAGGAACGCCCATGAGCACGACTGACGACCTCCCCGCGCCCGGCGCCCCGGAACCCGGACCCGCCCCCGAGCCGAGACAGGAGGCCCCGCCCGCAGGCCACGACGAGCCGCCCGCGCCGGACGGCACCACCCCGGCCGACCCCGGCGAGGAGGCGGGCCCCGGCCCGGACGGCGACGGCCGGCACGAAGAGGAGCCCGGAGAGGCGGCCGACTCCCCGCCGGGCGACGACACCTCCCGGCCCGCCCAGCCTCGGGCACGCGATGCCGAGGACAAGTACAAGGCCGAGGCCCTGTCCGTCGCCGCCTTCAGCGAGACGTTCAACAACGCCATGGCCTTCGGCGGAAACGCCTACACGCTGAACGTCGGCACGGCCAAGGGCGCCGAACTCCAGCTCATACGCCTGGACGCCACGGAGGCGGCACGGCAGCACCAGCTGCACCATCCCGCCCCGCAGCAGGACCGGATGGCCGAAACGCTGCACGACCACCACCTCGTCGTCCTGGTCGGGCAGAGGGGCAGCGGGCGTGAGGGCACGGGCACCTTCCTGCTGGCCGACCGGTGCGGCAGCGACCACGTCGCCGTCCTGCACAGCGCGGAGGCCGACGTTCTGCAGGCCCTGGTCGCGCAGGCCCGCCGCTTCCTGAAGCCCGGGGAGGGCGTCCTGGTCGGCCTGGGAGCCCGGAGCCCCGGTCAGAGCACGCTCAAGGCACTCAGCCTGCTCGCCCGCGAGATCGGGGCGTACGTGGTCCTGGTCGTCAAGGAAACCGGCACCGACGACGACCTCGCGTCCCCTTACTCCGTCCGGCACCAGCGTGCCGAACTGAGGCCGGTGCTGGAGGCGCACCTGCGCTCCGCGCTCGACGCGCACCGCGCCCGGTGCGCGGACCGCGACCGCTGCGACCGTGCGGGACTGCGCCGGTTCGCCGACGGGGTGCTGGACGACGCCCGGGTGAGCGGCAAACTCGACGCCGCCCGCACCGTCGACTGGGTCACCTCCTTCGCCCGGAACATCGCCGCGTGCCTGCACGGACCCGAGGACGCCCTGGACGTCCTTCTCGACACCCCGCACGAGGACCTGCGGAGCCTCGCCAGGCGGTTCCTGAAGCTGTCGGAGGCGCAGGACGCCGACGAACCCTCCGCCTCGGAAGCCGAGACCCACCACCAGGCCGTGCGGATCTCGTACGTTCTCGGCCACGACCTGCCGCTGTCCGACGTCCTGCGGATGGGCACCCGGCTGAGCGCCGAGATGCTGCGCGCCGAGTACCGGGAGTCGGCGCCCGCCCGCCCCGTCTTCGAGCTGGACCTGGACCGGCTGGTCGCGCCGGGCATGGGCATCGCCGCCGAACCCGGCGCCCACCTGGCCGACAACCCGCGCCGCGCCCGGCTCACGGACCCGGAGCTGATGCCGGCGGTCGTCGAGGTGATCTGGCACGGGTTCGGCTGGCTGCGCGATCCGCTGGTGGCATGGCTGCGGGCCATGGCCGACGACCGTCTGGAGCGGGTCGGCGCCCGGGCCGCCGTGATCGTCGGCCACCTGCTCCGGCACGACTTCGACGGCGCCTACCGGGATGTGGTGAAGGACTGGGCGCGCAGCCCGTCGGTGCGGGACCGCCGCTACGCCGCCACGGCGCTGTCGGTGGCGATGGCGGCCGGTGACCCGCGGCTCACGGCCCAGGTCGCCCGTCAGGTACGGGACTGGGCCGGCAGTCCCCGTCCGCAGCTCCAGGACAGCGCCGCGCGGGCCTACGGGACGCAGGTGGGGACCCAAGACGTGCCGGGCACCCTGCGGGCCCTGCGGGACCTGGCCGGCAGGCCCGCGCTCGACCCTTACGCGTCCGTGGCCTACTCGACCGCGACGCTGTTCCTCGCGAAGGACGGCGCGGAGCCCGTCGCCGAGGCGCTCGGGCAGTGGATCCGTTCGGACGACGGCCACCTGCCGCGCCACGCGGTCCGCACGCTGCTCGTCCTCGGCCCCTTGGCCGCGGGCCCCGAGCTGCTGTTCCGCTCCACGCTCGCCCACCAGGCGATGGGGTCGCCCGCGCGTGAGGAGACGCTCCTGCTGCTGTGGCAGCGCGCGCTGATCGACCCGGCCCACTCGGGTCAGGCGTGGCACCAGCTGCGCGACTGGCTGGTGGCGGCCGACGAGGACGCGGAACTGTCCCTGTTCCTGGAGAAGTTCGCCCTCAGGGCCTGGCAACCGCGCGTTCTCAGCCGCCGCGCGGTCTTCCACCTGAGCATCTGGGCGCGTCAGCAGCCCGACGCCCGGCTGGTGGCCCAGCTCCTGCGCGCCCTGCGCGGCCGGTGAGCCCGGCACCCCTCGCCCCCTCTTCTCCCACCCGCACCACCCGGCCTCGGCACACGACACCCGAAAACGGACAACCCCTCAGGAGGATCGACATGGCACGGCGCAAAGGCCTGTTCGCCACGCTGCGCGAGGCGTGGCGCACCTGGCGCAGGAACCGGTACGACGACGGCTTCGACGAGGAACCGGAGACCACCGGCTCCGACGACGGGGAGGGGGCCGCTTCCCAGCCCCGCCGCAGGAAGGTTTTCGTGCAGTCCCCGCCCCCGGAGACACCGCTCGCCATGGCGGCGCGGGACGACGTCTTCTCCTACGAGGTGTTCCCGACGTTCCAGTGGAACAGCTCGGCGATGTCCCGGGAGACGCTGAAGGAACGCGTCGTCCACCACGAGGCGACCGCGCGTGAGGAACTGCTCCGGGTCGGCTGGTCGGCCGCCCGCGACTGCGACCCGGCCGACCCGGTCGCAGCCGAGAGCGCGATCAACAAGAAACTGTCGATCGACGGCAACTGGTGCTTCGACGACACCGAGGGCCTCATCCGCTGCACGCCCTCGGTCCGGGTCCGGGTCGACCCCGCCCTGCGCGAACACGTGCTGCCGCACCGCCTGCACGAGCTGACGCTCCGCGAGACGCAGCGCCTGGGCCTGATCAGGGCGGAGCGGGCACGGGAGCTCACCGAGGCCTGGCTTGAGGTGATCAGCGAGCTGGAGCTGATCGGCGAACTCGACGCCCATCAGAGGCGCCTGCTGGTCCCGTTCGCGGCCACCCTGGCCGACCAGGACTTCCGCAAGGTGATGGAGGGACTGCGCAGGCAGCGCCGTACGAGCGTCGACGCGCTGATCACGACACTGGAGGGGGCACGCGGCGCCCACCAGGAGGCCGGGCTGTTCGAGTTCGCGGACGCCTACGACAAGGCGATCAGCGCGTTCCGCCGGGAGATGGGGCTCAGCGAGTCCTCCTTGATCGAGGACGCCATTGCGCCCGAAGGACCGGCCCGATGAGCGCCGCACGCGGTGCCCGGCAGCGGCACCCCGACGATTGCGCGGCCCTGCCCGCCCGGCCGCGGGCGCCGTACCGCCGTGGCCGCCGGCTGTCCGCCGCCGTCGCGGTGGTGGGGGTCCTGACGGCCGCCGCCGCGCTGACCGGCTGCGAGGAGGAGGACGAGAGAGCCGGGTGCGCCTGGACGAAGACCCAGGCGCCCACCGCGGCCGCCGGCAGCACCGTCGTCCTCGTCGACGGTTCGGCGTCCGTGCACGTCAAGAAGGCCGGTGCCCGGGGCCCCGACTACGGGCTGACGATCAAGGACCTGCTCGCCAAGGGGGACGAGCAGGGGGAGACCGTCTCCATAGGCACCTTCGGCGGACCCGCGGGTGACGTCGTGTGGACGGTGCAGGACCGGCCCGGCGACTGGAAGGAGAGCAACGACAACCCGCGCAACCAGGAGCTGAACCGCCAGGCCGCGAACGGCTGTCTCCGCGACGACCTCGCCACCGCCCAGCGGACACCGCCCGTGGACGGGGGCACCGACGTCCTCGCCGCGCTGACGGCGGGGGCCGAGTTGCTCAGCGGTGCCGAGGGAGAGCGGCGGTTGCTCGTGCTCAGTGACGGCCTGTCCACCGCGGGCTGCGCCGATCTGCGGGGAGCGCGGTTCGGCTCGCCGCAGGACCTCAAGTCCATCGTCTCGGTGTGCGCCGCGCAGGGGGAGTTCAGCGAGCTTCCCCCGCTGTCCGGGGTGAAGGTCACCTTCGTGGGCCTGGGGCACTCCGCGGGCGGCCAGCCCTCGGCCGACCCGACGCAGCGCCGCTGGCTGCGAAAGCTGTGGACCACGCTGTGCGAGCGGGCCGGCGGCACGTGCGACGCCCGGGACGCCTCCGTCACGGCGGACTCCCCCACCCCGGCCCGGCCGGGTTCCCCGGGCGAGCCGGTGGTGCGCTACGGGACCAGCCGCTCACGCACGATCACGCTGCCGGGCGCCGCCCTGTTCGACACCGACTCGCCGCGGCTGCGGCAGGCGGCCGGCGGCACGCTCGCCGACGTCGCCGCGACCGCACGCACCACCCCGGCCCTGGACCGGGTCGTGGTCAGCGGCTACGTCGACCCGCGCGGCGGCACCGGCAACGACCGCGAGCTGTCCCAGGACCGTGCGGACGCGGTGCGGGAGGTCCTCGTCGACCACGGGGTGCCCGCCTCCCGGGTGACCGCGCGGGGCCGAGGCCGGTCACCGGGCTGTCCCGAGACGGAGGACAAGCCCGCCGACGACATGACCCGGGAGCAGCGGTTGCAGTGCGACCGCCGCGTGGACATCGAGATCATCCGGAAGTGAGGCGAGGCACCGCCATGAAAGTGAACGGCAGCAACGGTTCGCAGCACGGGGGCGCCCGCGAGGCGCCGATACCCTGCCCCAAGTCGTTCCTCCCCCTGGTGGGTCCCGGCGTGCCGGGGCCCGCCGAGAGGCCGGCCGATCCGGTGGACAGCCGGGAGCGCGCCGTGCTGATGAGGGCCTTCGCGCAGGCCAACACAGGCTTGGCCAAGGCCCAGAGGCACCTCGGGGACCTGGGCACGGTCATGGTGGAGACGTTCCAGTCGGCGCTGACCGCGATCGACGCCGTGGAACGCTTCACCATCGGCCGGACCGCGGACGAGGCCCGGAGCCGGGTCGGCGTGGTACGGGCCCGGCACTCCGCGGACGGGCCGGAGGGCCTGCGCCGCAGCCGGAAGCCGTGGTCGTGGCTCCAGTGGGTGATGCTGGGGCTGAGCGGCCTGTTCGACCTGCCCTTCGTAGGCCAGGCCACGGCACAGGCCCTGAGCGTCGGCCCGGGTGACCTGTGGCAGAACGTGGTCTACGGCCTCTCCTTCCTCGTCGCCCTCGGGGTGTCCACCCTCCAGTTCGCGCTGAGCTGCTGGCTGGCGAGATCGCTGTTCCGGCTGCGGGTCCGCGCCGCTCACCGGACCGAGCGGGTGCGGCGGGCTCCGTGGCCCGCCCTGCGGCACGCGCTGCGGCTGGACGGCCCCCGCACCGAGACCCGGCGACCGGACGACCTGCCCTGGTCGGCACCGGTGCTTCCGGTCCTCGCCAACCTGCTGCTCCTCGGGCTGGTCGCCACGACCGCCTACACGCGGGCGGACCAGAGCAACCCGCTGGCGTTCGACACGGCCGGCACGGTGATGGCGATGTTCCTCATCGTCTCGCTCGGCCTCGCCACGTCGGCGACGGCCGTCCTCGCGCACAACCCGTACGCCGAGGCCCACAAGTCGGCGGCGGCCACGGCGTCGGACGCCGAGGAGAGCGCGGACCGGCTGGTGTCCGAGGCGAGGCAGCGGCTCGTCGCGCACAGCACCTCCTGGCACCGGCTGCGCTCCGCTCTGGAACAGGCGGAGGCCGACGCGCACCGCGCCGTGGACGACGCCTGCGTCCTGATCGTCGAGGAGCGGGCCGACAGCGGCGTCGCCGGCAGCCTGGAGCTGCCGTTGCGCGGCTACGCGTGGCCGGTCGGCCCGGGCCGGGACCCGGCGGGGGCCGACGGCAGGTCCGGTCTGCCACGCCTGCGGCTGGAGATCCTGGAACACGGCGACGGACTGCTGGACCGGTACGCCCCGGATCTGCTGGAGAACTGGCTGGAGGACACCGTCGACGAGCTGAACGCGCAGTTCGCGCAGCCGGACACCGAACCTCCGGCGCCCCCGGCACCCGAGGAAGCGCCCGGCGACCACGCGACGGGGGGAAACCCGCCCGGCCCGGACCAGGCACAGCCCGGAACCCGGGCGACAGAGGAAGCAGCGACGGAGCCGGACGGCGGGCGGTTCCGGCGGGACACGGCGGCCGAGCCGGACCGGACACCACCCGCAACCCGGGCGACGGACGAAGCCGCGCCCGAGCCGGACCGGACACCACCCGCAACCGGGGCGACAGGGGAAGACCCGCCCGGGCCGGACGAGGCGCCCTCCGCATGAGCGGCGGCCCGGTCCTCGACGAACAGCGCCTCAAGCACCTTGAGCTGCTCCAAAGCGTGATCGCCCGGCTCGGCAACAACTCGTTCCTGATCAAGGGCTGGTGCATCACGCTGAGCGGCGTGCTCGTCGCGGTCGCGGACCGGAGCCCGGGCCGCGAGACGATCCCCGTGGCCCTGGCCCTCGCCGTCGGCTTCTGGCTGCTCGACGGCTACTACCTCAGACAGGAGCGCCTCTTCCGCGCCCTCTACGAGAGGGTCGTCGGCGACGGGGACGACCCGCCGCCCCCGTTCACCATGGACGCCGAGCGCTACGGCGGCCCGGTGTCCTGGTTCGCCGTGCTGCTGTCCCGGCCGACGCTGTTCTGCTACGGCGTGCTGGCCGCCGCCAACTGCCTGCTGCTCGTCTTCACGCACTGACACACCGGCCCCTCCGGCCGACTCACCCTCAACCGCTGACGCACACCGCGGCCCCTCCGGCCGGTTCGTCCTCCCCGGCTGACGCACACCGCGGCCCCCGCCGGCTCACCGGCCGGCCGGGCGGACCGACCAGGGCCGCCGGTCCGGGCCCGGTCGGCGGGTGCCGCCCGCGGCCCGCGGCGTCCAGGGCAGCGAAAGGCCGTCGCCATGGTGTCTGGGCACCAGGTGGACGTGCAGGTGCGGCACCGTCTGCGTGGCGGCGGCGCCCCGCGACGTGATGACGTTGCAGTCGCCCATCTCACCGGCGAGTTCCGCGACGCGCCGCATCGTCGCCGCGGACACCAGCGGGTCCGCCGCCACGTCCGGGACGTGCGTCTTGGGCAGGACCAGCACATGCCCCGCCGTGACGCCCCCGCCCTGGGGCAGGATCGCCAGCGCGTCGGGCCAGTCGCGCAGCACCTCGGCGGGTGCCAGCCCCCGCACGATCCGGCAGAACGGGCACGAGCCCCCGACGCGCGGTCCGCCCGCGTCCGGCTCCTCGGGAAGATCGTGATCCTCTGCGGCCCGGTGCATGGTCCCCTCCAGAGTGCGGACGCGGCGGCTGTTCCCCGTCACCGTACGGTCGGCGTGACAAAGCCGGGCCGGGGGTCGGCCACGGTGCCGGACGTGCCTCGGCCCTTCGGCCTATCGGCGGCGTTTCACCACCGGCCGCGGGGAAGCCCTGGTCTCATGAGATTCCTCGTGTACGACCGGCTCCTCGGTTTCGGTGACGACTACTGGATCGAGGACGACCGCGGCAGCAAGGTGTTCCTCGTCGACGGCAAGGCCCTGCGGCTGCGGGACACCTGGGAGTTGAAGGACCCCCACGGGCGCGTCCTCGTCGACATCCACCAGAAGATGCTCGCCCTGCGCGACACCATGGTGCTCCAGCGCGGCGGGGAGCCGCTGGCGACGATCCGCAGGAAACGGTTGTCCCTGCTGCGCAACCACTACCGGGTGTCCCTGGCCGACGGCAACGAGCTGGACGTCAGCGGAAAGATCCTGGACCGGGAGTTCGCCGTCGAGTACGACGGCGAACTGCTGGCCGTGATCTCCCGGCGATGGCTGACCCTGCGGGACACCTACGGCGTGGACGTCGTCCGCGAGGACGCGGATCCGGCGCTGCTGATCGCGGTGGCCGTGTGTGTGATCCACCTGGCGGAGAAGGAACGGGAGGACTGAGAGCGCCGGTCAGGGCCTGCGCAGCGGCTGAAGCCCAGCAGCCGGTCAGGGCCTGCGCGGCGGCTGGAGCCCCAGCAACCGGTCCTTCAGCGCCGGGAACTGCTCGCGGGTGGTGGCGACCTTCCCCGGGTCGAACTCCACCGTGAGGACCTCCTCGCCGGCACCGGCCTGCGCCAGCACCTCACCCCACGGGTCCACCACGATCGAGTGACCGGCCTGGGGAACTCCGGCATGCGTCCCGGCCGTTGCGCAGGCGAGCAGGAACGACTGGTTCTCCACGGCCCGTGCCTGGGCGAGCAGCGTCCAGTGGGAGCGGCGGCGCTCCGGCCAGCCCGCCGACACCACGAGCGTCTCGGCACCGGCGTCCACGAGACCGCGGAAGAGTTCGGGGAAGCGGAGGTCGTAGCAGGTGGACAGGCCCAGGGTCGTCTCGGGCAGACGCACCGTCACCAGCTCGGTGCCCGCGCCCATCAGCACGGCCTCGCCCTTGTCGAAGCCGAAGCGGTGGATCTTGCGGTAGGCGGCGGCCAGATCGCCGGAGGGGGAGAAGACGAGGGAGGTGTTGTAGAGCGGCCCGTCCGGATCCCGCTCCGGGATGGAACCCGCGTGCAGCCACACGCCCGCGTCGCTCGCGGCCTTCGCCATCGCCTCGTGCGTCGGCCCCTCGAGCGGCTCGGCCTCGCGCCCGAACTCCTCGTAGGCGAAGGCACCCGTGGTCCACAGCTCCGGCAGGACGACGAGATCGGCTCCGGCCTGCTCCCGGACCAGCGCCGTCACACGTCGGCGGCGCGCTTCGACCGATTCGTCCTCGTTCACGGCAATCTGGATCACAGAGGCGCGCACACTACCACCGTCCTGGCATTCGAGCCGTCCACACGGGCCTACGATCGTCACACGAAAGCACTGCCGGGGTGCCTCACAGCAGCGTAACTTAGCTCGCGAGACGCCCGCCGACAGCCGCCACCTCCCACTGGCAACGCCGCCACCACCTGCCCGTGACCGAACCGCCGAGGGGTCCCGTTCCGTGAGTCTGCATCCCGCCCTCCAGCCCTACGCCGACGCCTGGACCCACTCCATCGACGCGATATCCGAGTTGGTGCAGCCGCTCCCGGAGGCCGAGTGGAACCGGCGGACGCCGTGCCCCGGGTGGTCGGTGCGGGACGTGGTCTCCCATGTCATCGGTCTGGACTGCGAGATGCTCGGCGACCCGCGGCCCATCCACAGCCTGCCGCGCGACCTCTTCCACGTCACCAACGAGCACCAGCGTTACATGGAGATGCAGGTCGACGTCCGCCGCCATCACACGGCACCGGAGATGACCTCCGAGCTGGAGTACGTGATCATCCGCCGCAACCGGCAGCTGCGGAACGAGTCGCGTGACCCGGGTACGAAGGTGCGGGGGCCGCTCGGCAGCGAGCTCACCCTGGAGGAGTCGATGCGGCGGCACGCGTTCGACGTGTGGGTGCACGAGCAGGATCTGCGCACGGCGCTCGGCCGCCCCGGCGACCTCGACTCCCCCGGCGCGCTGGTCGCCCGTGACGTGCTTCTCGGGGAGCTCCCGCGCGTGGTGGCCGAGGGCGCTCAGGCCCCGCGCAGCTCGGCGATCGTCTTCGACGTGCACGGACCCGTCGAGTTCCTGCGCACGATCCGCGTCGACATCCAGGGCCGCGGCACCCTGGAGACGGCCCCGGCACTCGGCCCCGCCGCCACGCTCACCCTCGACTGGGAGACGTACGTCCGCCTGGCCTGCGGCCGTGTGACCCCGGAGTCGGTCTCCGACCGCCTGAAGACGGAGGGCGACCCGGAACTGGCGGCGGCGATCCTGAGGCACTTCGCGGTGACGCAGTAAGAGCCGACCACGGGCACCCCACCCGTCAACTGCGAGCACCCCACCCCGCCCAACTGCGAGCACCCACCCCGCCCCGCTGCGGGCACCCGCTGCGGGCACCCCACCCCGCCCAACTGCGGGCACCCACCCCGCCCCGCTGCGGGCACTCCACCCTGCCCAACTGCGGGCACCTCCCCCCCCAGCTGCGGGCATGCGTGCCGCCAGGGGCGGCACGGGTGGGCGCAGCGGCACCCCGGTACGCCGGGCTGCGGACCCACCCGGCCCCGGCAGCAACAGCCCAGGGCCCCGAAAACCCCATGACCCGGCCCCACCCCCGCCCGTAGCGTCCCCTGGCATGACCTCACCCCACCGCACCCGCCTCACCTTCCACGGCCCGCTGTCCGAGACCCGGGCGGACGCCCTCGTGCGACGCCTCACCCGCCACCGCCCCACCACGGTCCTGGACATCGGCTGCGGCTCGGGCGAACTGATGCTCCGCGTCCTGGCCACCGCGCCGGAGGCGACCGGCACCGGCGTCGACCTCGACGCCGACGACCTGGCGCGCGGGCGGAGGGCCGCCGAAGAGCGCGGCCTCGCGCCCCGGGTCCGATTCCTGGAGGAGTCCGCCACCGGCACCACCCGGGGCCCCGCCGACCTCGTGCTGTGCGTGGGGTCGAGCCAGGCCCTCGGCGACCGGCTCCCCGAGGTGCTCGGGGAACTCCGCCGCCTGGTCACCGACCGCGGCCGCGTCCTGCTCGGCGAGGGCTTCTGGGAGCGCACCCCCACCCCCGACGAGCTGTCGCGGATGTGGCCGGACGCCGCGGCCACCGACCACCCCGACCTCGCGACGCTCATCGGCCTGGCGGTCGAGGCGGGGTTCAGGCCCGAGTGGACGGAGACCGCGAGCCTCGACGAATGGGAGGAGTTCGAGTCGGGATACCTAGCGGACACCGAGGTGTGGCTCGCCGAGCACCCCCGTCATCCCCTGGCGGACGAGACACGGCAGCGCCTTGACCGGCACCGCGCCCGGTGGCTCGCCTACCGCGGCGTCCTCGGCCTCGCCTACCTCACCCTCGTGCCAACCGCCTGACGAACCTCCCGCCGGCCAACCACCTGACGAACCTCCCGCCGGCCGATCACCTGCCGAACCTCACGCCGGCACGTGCACCGTCTCCACCCGGCTCGCCACCAGCCGCTCCCGCTCCCGACGTTGCGCCCGCCCGCGCAGCCGCAGGATCTGGGAGACGCCGAGCGCCTGGAGCACGAACACCACCGAAAAGGCCAGGGAGTAGTCGTCGCCGGTGGCGTCCAGGAGGACGCCGATCGCGAGCAGCGTGGTCATGGAGGCCACGAAGCCGCCCATGTTGGTGATGCCGGAGGCGGTGCCCTGCCGTTCGGGCGGGTTGGCCGGGCGGGCGAAGTCGAAGCCGATCATCGACGCCGGTCCGCACGCCCCGAGCACCGTGCACAGCACGATCAGCAGCCACATCGGGGCGTGCGGGCCGGGGTAGGCGAGGGTGGCCGCCCACAGGGCCGCCGTCGCACCGACCGTGCCGAGCGCGAGCGGCAGCCGGGCCTCGTGGTGCCGCGCGACGATCTGGCCGTAGACCAGGCCCACCACCATGTTCGACAGCACGACGAGGGTGAGCAGTTCACCGGCCACCGCCCGGGACAGCCCCTGCGCCTCGACCAGGAACGGCAGCCCCCACAGCAGCAGGAACACCATCGCCGGGAACTGGGTGGTGAAGTGCACCCAGAGGCCGAGCCGCGTCCCGGGCTCCCGCCAGGAGGCGGCGATCTGACGCCGCACGTAGGCCGCGCCCTGGTGCGGAAGCGGCTCGGGCTCCTGGCCCTCCGGGTGGTCCTTGAGGAACAGCAGCACCAGGACGAGCACCACGGCCCCGGCGGCCGCGCTGCCCGCGAACGCCGCCGTCCAGCCGATGCCGTGCAGCAGCCGGGCCAGCACGAGCGTGGAGACGAGGTTGCCGGCCATGCCGACCAGTCCCGCGAACTGGGCGACCAGCGGCCCGCGCCGGGCCGGGAACCAGCGGCTGCCCAGGCGCAGCACGCTGATGAACGTCAGCGCGTCACCGCAGCCGAGCAGCGCCCGGGAGGCGAGCGCCGTGCCGTACGACGGGGAGAAGGCGAAGCCCAGTTGCCCGGCGGTGAACAGCACCGCGCCGAGCGCCAGCACCTTCTTGGTGCCGAGCCGGTCGACCAGCAGGCCGACGGGGATCTGCATGCCCGCGTAGACCAGCAGCTGGAGGATGGAGAAGGTGGAGAGGGCCGAGGCGTTGACGTGGAAGCGGTCGGCGGCGTCGAGGCCGGCCACGCCCAGGGACGTGCGGAAGATGACCGCGACGAAGTAGACCGAGACGCCCGTGCCCCACACGGCCAGCGCCCTGCGCCCACCCGGCGGCTCACCGGGTATCGCGGTGGTGCTCATCGGACCTCTCCCCGGGCCAGGTGCGAGAACCAGCCGATGTGCCGCCGGACGAGACCGACGGCCGTCTCCGCGTCGTCGGAGCGCAGCGCGTCGAGGATCTCCCCGTGCTCGGCGAGCGTCTTCGCGAGGCGGTCGGGGTGGGAGTGCATGATGGCGACGCCCATCCGGAGCTGACGGTCGCGCAGCTGGTCGTAGAGGCGGGAGAGGATCTCGTTGCCGCCGCTGCGGACGATCTCGGCGTGGAAGCAGCGGTCGGTGACGGCGGCGCCGGCGTAGTCGCCGGCGGCGGCCTGCTGCTTCTGCCGGGCCAGCAGCTCCTCCAAACGCTCGATGAGCCCGGCGGGCGCGGGCACGGCCTTGCGCGCCGCGTGCTCCTCGACGAGCAGCCGGGTCTCGATGACGTCGGCGATCTCCTGTGCCGAGACGGGCAGGACGAGTGCGCCCTTCTTCGGGTAGAGCCGGATGAGTCCCTCGGCCTCCAGCCGGAGCAGCGCCTCGCGGACCGGCGTGCGCGACACTCCGACGGCTTCGGCGAGCTCGCCCTCGGTGAGGAGGGCCCCGCCCTCGTACCGGCGCTCCAGGACGCCCTGTTTGACATGGGCGTAGACGCGGTCGGCGGCGGGCGGTTGCTTCACGGCCAGGGTCATGCGGACAGCATAGATACAACAGGTACGCATGGAGGGATACGTCCAGTATGCGGACTTGAATGTCACACATCCGTGGCAAAGGGGGGATCCCCCTCGGCAACAGCACAACCACGTGTGCTAGTTACGAGTCAGACACGTGCGGCCCCTTTCCCCTCGTCCTCAACTCGGCCGCACCGTTGAGGCATTCGACGCAATTGGGGTACTTCACTTGATAACCGGCATTAAGGGCACTCGTCTCCGCAGAGCCGCGGCCGTCGCCGTCACCACCGGCGCCATGCTCGCGACCGGTGCCCTCACCGTCGCGCCGGCGCAGGCCGCCTCGGCGCCCTCCATCGCCGCCAAGGGCGGCTATGTGATGAACAACGCGACCGGCAAGTCCCTGTACACCAAGGCGGCCGACACGCGCCGCTCGACCGGCTCGACCACCAAGATCATGACCGCGCTGGTGGTGCTGAAGCAGTCGAACCTGAACCTGGACAGCAAGGTCACGATCCAGAAGGCGTACAGCGACTACATCGTCGACAACAACTACGCGTCCAACGCGAAGCTGATCGTCGGTGACAAGGTCACCGTCCGCCAGCTGCTGTACGGGCTGATGCTCCCGTCCGGCTGCGACGCGGCGTACGCGCTCGCCGACAAGTTCGGCGCGGGCTCGACCCGCGCGGCGCGCGTGAAGTCGTTCATCGGCAAGATGAACACCACCGCCCAGAACCTGGGTCTGAAGAACACCCACTTCGACTCGTTCGACGGCATCGGCCACGGCGCCAACTACTCCACGCCGCGCGACCTCACCAAGCTCGCCAGCGCGGCGATGAAGAACTCCTCGTTCCGCACGGTCGTCAAGACCAAGAAGTACACGGCGAAGACGACCACCAGGTCCGGCGGTACGCGGACGATGGCGCCGTGGGAGAACACCAACCCGCTGCTCGGCAGCTACAGCGGTGCGATCGGCGTGAAGACCGGCTCCGGCCCGGAGGCGAAGTACTGCCTGGTCTTCGCCGCCACCCGCAGCGGCAAGACGGTCATCGGCACGGTCCTCGCCTCGACCGGCCTGGACGCCCGCAAGGCGGACGCGACGAAGCTGCTCAACTACGGCTTCACCAGGTAGGACGGCACGAGCAAGACAACGCAGGGGGCTCCGCCGCACACCGCGGCGGAGCCCCCTTCGTCATACGCCGTCTTCGTCATACGCCGTCTTCGTCATACGCCGTCTTCGTCATACGGCAGTCCCCGTCAAGGCAGCCCCCGTCATACGGCTGTCCCCGTCCTACGGCAATCCCCGTCATACGGAGGTCATGCCGCGGTGCGCTGTCGGCGCTCCAGCGCCCGGGCCGCCTTGCGCCGGACGCCCGACAGCACGTTCACCGGGGTTCCCGCACCGGCCCCCGGCTCCAGCTGCCAGCCGCGGATCCGCGCCGCGACCCGGACCAGCCGCTGGTCGTCCGGGCGTACGTCGATGCCGAACAGCGACTCGTCGGGCGTACGGTCGTCGCCGCCCCAGCGGACCACGCCGTCGAGCTCGGCGAGAATGTCGCGGATCACGACCTCCTGCTGCGGGAAGAAGCCGCCCCGGGCGCCGCGCGGGTAGAAGCCGGGCCGGATCCGCACGGCCGTGCCGGACGCCAGGTTGGACTCGGGCCGGCTCCTGGCGAGGCCGGCCGGGTCGTGCCATCCGACGACGTCACCCCGGCGCAACGGGTCGACCTCGTAGTGGAACCGGCGCACCAGGTGGACGAGGACGGTCTCCACGTCGCCCATGCGCACGGCGACGCCCGTGAGCGGGGTGCCGGGAACGGGGCGGGTGTAGACGGTGCCGCCGTCGTCGGCGACGTTCTCCATCTCCCAGCCGTTGTGGGAGCGCGAGCCGGCCAGCACGCGCCGGGTCCGGTCCTGCGCGCTGCGCAGGGCGTCCCGTACGCGGGCCGGGATGGGGTTGTGCGCGTCCGCGTACGCCTGGGACAGGAACTGGGACAGGGGCAGGGCGGCGACGCCCACGGCACCGCCGACGGCGGCGATCCGGCCGAGCAACGCACGGCGGGACAGGACACGGCGGTGCCCGGTGCCGGGCACCGGTGATCTGCGGGGCATGCGGGGGAGGTTGAGCTTCAACGGAGTCTCTTCCTGACGTTCTCGGCGCACACGCGCTCAGGCGTTGCGGAGGATGCTGTTGTACTTCTCGAAGATCTGGTAGACGGCCAGGCTCTGGTGCGTCTGGGAGTCCACGTCGGGGTCCCAGGCCCGGTAGCGGCGCAGGAGTTCGGTGATCTCGAACTCGACGAGGTCGAGGCGCATGGACCGCGGGGTGGTGACGCGGTCGCCCGGAGGCAGTTGCCCGCCGGGCCTGCCGCGGGTGCCCCACAGGTGGATCAGGGCCGCGGTGCGCACGCTGAACGCGTTGTCCTTGTTCAGCTGCTGCCACACGGTCCACAGGTCGGCGTCCTTGGCCGGGTCGCGGTGGTCGCCGGTGGCCAGACCCCAGCCGATGCAGTGGTTCCAGGCCTGGATGGCGTCGGCAGCGCTGATCTCGCCGATGCCCGTGTGCGAGTCCCTGACCGGGCCCGAGCCGGTGAGGTGGTGGTCGGCGACCTGCTGGTCGGCGGACTGGGCGGCGAGGTCGTAGTCGCGCAGGGACCAGTAGAGAGCCGTCTGGATCAGCGCCTTGCGCATCGAGTACGTCGTCGACAGCTCCGTGATCAGCCCGTCCTGGTCCTGGATCGCCGCGACCGCCTGCGCGTTGGTGTAGAGCCGCGCGTCGCCGCCGACGCCGCCCGTGTCCGGCCGGCCGATCGAGCGCATGTAGCGCGCGAGGTCGGCCCGCAGCGCCGGCACCTGACGCGCGTCGAAGGCGACGTCGGGGACGGCGGGCCGCGGCCGGTCGAACGCGCCCTGCCCGGTGTCCCGCCCCGAGGCGATGTCGGCGTCGGTCTCCAACTGCCCGTCCCCGGAGCCGAGGGTGCGGACGACGAACTGGTCATAGGCCCAGTCCCCGGGCAGCGGGTGCCCGGCGTTGCCTTCGAAGCCCGCGGACATGCCGGCGACGAAACTCGCCGTCGAGTAGCCGGCCGCGCCGACCCGTGCGCACACGTTGCGGGAGCCGTAGACCCCGATCTCGTACGGGTGGCCGGAGTCCGCCATCGCCTCCTTGACGCCCTTGAAGTGGGGCAGGACGTTCGCGGTGATCTCGGCGTCGACCGCGTCGAAGTCGACGGCGAAGAAGATCCTGGTGCCCCGCCGGAAGCCGTGGTCGCGGGCGGCGTTGACCGCCGCGTACCCGGCGGTCCGCCCGGCGACGTAGTCGAAGTCCGAGGCGTCGTTGTTGACGGTCTGGTAGATCGGGAAGCAGCGCAGGCCCTGCTGGGCGAAGGTGTCCAGCTCACCCGGCTGGATGGCCTTCTCCGGAAGGGAGGTGGCACTCGGGTTGGTGAGGTAGCGGCCGACGTACGCGATCCCGGCCGCCTTGAGCGACGCCGCCCGGGCCGGGGTGACCCGGGCGACGGTGTCGCAGGCCTTGGCGGGGCGGGACTGGTCGCCGAAGGAGGCCAGCAGGGAGGCGAAGGTGGCGAAGTCGCCGTCGCCCGTGGCCGGGAGCGCCACGAAGGTCTGGAAGGCCCGGACGGCAGCGGCGAGGGAGGAGTCGAAGGTGTCGGTGAGGGCGGCGGGACGCCGGTTCAGGACCATCCCGGCGGAGAAGAGCTGGACGAAGACGCCCTTGTCCCCCTGGGCCACGGGATGTGACTTCAGTCCCGACTGGGTGCCGGGCCCGAAGTTGCCGTTGGCGGTGCCGTCCGCCATGCCCAGCTCGTACTGCACGCCGAAGAGCAGCGCCTTGGCGGTGTCCCGGGACACGAGCCCGTCGCAGGCGATGACGAAGAAGTCCTGCCGGTTCACGTAGCGGCCGTTGAGCCACTGCTGGACGGCCCGCGCCTGTCCGGTGCCCGAGGCGCCGGGGACGTAGGAGTCCATCGTCAGCAGCGCCTTGAAGACCTTGGGCGTCAAGGCGGCCCCGGGGTAGGCCTGTGCCACGCCCATGTCGGTCTTGAGCCGGGTGACGGCCTCCTGCACCCGGGTGCCGTACGTGCCGTCGAGGTCGCCGCCGTCGTAGCCCTTGCAGTACAGGCCGGCCTGGATGATGCGGCAGAAGTCGGGCGAGGGGGCGGTGTCGGCGTCGAGCTTCGGGTACTTGGCGGTCAGGGTGCTGAGCGTGGTGGGGCCGAAGTTGTCGGAGAACGCCGTGATGCCCAACTCGTACTGCAGGGCGCGGGTCAGGGCGTACAGGGTCGGCCAGTCGGCCTCGCCGGTCTCCTGCACGGTCGTGCCGGTACGGCCGCCGTAGACGGAGTTCACGAATCTCTGGGCCTTGAGCACCATCGCATCGCGCATGGGGGGTTCACTCGCTTTCGAGGGAGTGACCGCGCCCGTCGCAGCCCGGAACCGGACTCCCCCGGGACGCCGGGCGAGTGGTCGATCTCGTGGTGAGGTTGATCGTATGTCCGGATAAACCGCTTACTGTGCGGTTCTCGGGTGGGTTCCAGGAGATTGTTGTGATCGTCGGAGAACCTCTGGTTCACCTCCGTACAGACGCCGGCGGCCCCCCGCCCGAAAGGGGCAGGGGGCCGCCGCAGTCGGCTCACGCCCAGGTGATCAGGCGCTTCGGCTGCTCCAGGATCGCCGCCACGTCGGCCAGGACCTTCGAGCCCAGCTCGCCGTCGACCAGGCGGTGGTCGAAGGACAGGGCCAGGGTGGTGACCTGACGGGGCTTCACCTTGCCCTTGTGGACCCACGGCTGCGGCTTGATCGCACCGACCGCGAGGATGGCGGACTCGCCCGGGTTGAGGATCGGCGTGCCCGTGTCGACGCCGAAGACGCCGACGTTGGTGATCGTCACCGTGCCGCCCTGCATCGCCGCCGGGGACGTCTTTCCGTCCCTGGCCGTCGCCACCAGCTCGCCCAGCGACTGGGCCAGCTGCGGCAGCGTCTGGGCGTGGGCGTCCTTGATGTTCGGCACGATCAGGCCCCGCGGGGTCGCGGCCGCGATGCCCAGGTTCACGTAGTGCTTGACCACGATCTCCTGGGCGGCCTCGTCCCAGGACGCGTTGACGTCCGGGTTGCGCCGGATCGCGACCAGCAGCGCCTTGGAGATCAGCAGCAGCGGGTTCACCCGCAGACCCGCGAACTCCTTGTCGGCCTTCAGCTCCTCGACCAGCTTCATCGTGCGCGTCACGTCGACCGTCACGAACTCCGTGACGTGCGGCGCGGTGAACGCCGAGCCGACCATCGCCGCCGCCGTCGCCTTGCGGACACCCTTGACCGGGATACGGGTCTCCCGCGTGGTGTCGTACGACGCCGGAGCCTGGGCCACGGCGGGGGCGGGCGCGACCTGCGGCTCGGGGGCCGCCGGTACGGCGGCGGCGACCGCCGCGTGCACGTCCTCGCGGGTGATGATGCCGTCCGGGCCGGTCGGGACGACCGTCGTCAGGTCGACGCCCAGGTCCTTGGCGAGTTTGCGGACGGGCGGCTTGGCCAGCGGGCGCTCCCCGCCCGCCGGAGCGGCCGGAGCCGCCGGGGCGGGCGCTGCGGGAGCGGGCGCTGCGGGTGCCGCAGGCGCGTGGCCGTTCAGCTCCGTCTGGATCGCCGTCGAGACCTGCGGGACCGGGACCTCCGGGCCCTTGCGGGGGCGGCGGCGGGTGGACGAGGCCGCCACCCCGTACCCCACCAGGACCGGCTGGCGGCCCGAGCCCGCCGCCTTCGGCTCCTCGGCGGGAGCCGCTGCCGCGGGCTGCGCGGCGGCCGGCTGTTCGGCGGCGGGCGCGGGTGCGGCGCTGCCGCCGCCCACGTCCACCGAGATGATCGCCGTGCCCACGTCGACCGTGGTGCCCTCGGGGAAGTGCAGGTCCCGGACCACGCCGTCGTACGGGATGGGCAGCTCGACGGCCGCCTTCGCCGTCTCGACCTCGCAGACCACCTGGCCGTCGGTGACCGTGTCGCCGGGCTGGACGTACCACTTGAGGATCTCGGCCTCGGTGAGTCCCTCGCCCACGTCGGGCATCTTGAACTCGCGCACGGACGCTTCCGTCATCGTCGTCACGACCCTCTCCTCAGTACGCCAGCGAGCGGTCGACGGCGTCCAGTACCCGGTCCAGGTTCGGCAGGTACTCCTCCTCCAGGCGGGCCGGCGGGTACGGCGCGTGGTAGCCGCCGACCCGGAGCACCGGGGCCTCCAGGTGGTAGAAGCAGCGCTCCGTGATCCGCGCGGCGATCTCCGCGCCCGACCCGAAGAACACCGGGGCCTCGTGGACGACGACCAGGCGGCGGGTCTTCTCCACCGACGCCTGGATCGAGTCGAAGTCGAGCGGGGAGACCGAGCGCAGGTCCAGGACCTCCAGGTTCTTGCCCTCCTCGGCGGCGGCGTCGGCCACCTCCTGACAGAGCTTCACCATCGGGCCGTAGGCGGCCAGGGTCAGGTCGGTGCCCTCGCGGACCACCTGGGCCTTGTGCAGCGGGCCAGGGATCGCCTCCGCGTTGACCTCGCCCTTGTCCCAGTAGCGGCGCTTGGGCTCGAAGAAGATCACCGGGTCGTCACTCTGGATGGCCTGCTGCATCATCCAGTACGCGTCCGACGCGTTCGACGGGCTGACCACCTTCAGGCCCGCCACGTGCGCGAAGAGCGACTCGGGGGACTCCGAGTGGTGCTCGACCGCGCCGATGCCGCCGCCGTAGGGGATGCGCACGACGACCGGGAGCTTGACCTTGCCCAGCGAGCGGGCGTGCATCTTCGCGAGCTGCGTGACGATCTGGTCGTACGCCGGGAAGACGAAGCCGTCGAACTGGATCTCCACCACCGGGCGGTAGCCGCGCAGGGCCAGGCCGATCGCCGTGCCGACGATGCCCGACTCGGCGAGCGGGGTGTCGATGACGCGGCTCTCGCCGAAGTCCTTCTGCAGGCCGTCCGTCACCCGGAAGACGCCGCCGAGCTTGCCGACGTCCTCGCCCATGATCAGGACCTTGGGGTCGGACTCCAGGGCGTGGCGCAGCGACTCGTTGATCGCCTTGGCCAGTGCCATCTTGTCGGCCATCTCAGTTACCCCCCTCGTCGGCGAACGACGCCTGGTACGCGGCGAACTGGGCGCGCTCCTCGTCGACGAGCGCGTGTCCGTCCGCATAGGCGTTCTCGAAGATCGCGAAGTGGTCCGGGTCCGGCATGGAACGGACCGCCTCGCGCACTCGTTTGCCCAACGCCTCGGACTCGGTCTCCAGTTCCGCGAAGAAACCCTCGTCCGCGTGGTTTGAGGCCTCCAGGTACCGGCGAAGGCGCAGGATCGGGTCCTTGGCCTCCCAGGCCTGGCGCTCCTCGTCGCCCCGGTAGCGGGTCGGGTCGTCGGAGGTGGTGTGGGCGCCCATGCGGTAGGTGAACGCCTCGACGAGGGTCGGGCCCTCGCCGGTGCGGGCCCGCTCCAGGGCCCACCGGGTGACCGCGAGGACACCGAGCACGTCGTTGCCGTCCACCCGGACGCCCGGGAAGCCGAAGCCCTGGGCGCGCTGGTAGATCGGCACGCGGGACTGCTTCTCGGTCGGCTCGGAGATGGCCCACTGGTTGTTCTGGCAGAAGAACACGACCGGGGCGTTGTACACCGCGGAGAAGGTGAAGGACTCGGCCACGTCGCCCTGGCTGGAGGCGCCGTCGCCGAAGTAGGCGATCACCGCGCTGTCGGCGCCGTCCTTGGCGACGCCCATCGCGTAGCCGGTGGCGTGCAGCGTCTGGGAGCCGATGACGATCGTGTACAGCTGGAAGTTGTTGCTGTTGGGGTCCCAGCCGCCGTTGTTCACACCGCGGAACATCCCGAGCAGGTTGGCCGGGTCGACGCCGCGGCACCAGGCCACGCCGTGCTCGCGGTAGGTCGGGAAGACGTAGTCGTCGTCCCGGGTGGCCCGGCCGGACCCGATCTGGGCGGCCTCCTGGCCGAGCAGCGACGCCCACAGGCCCAGCTCTCCCTGGCGCTGCAGGGAGGTGGCCTCGGCGTCGAAGCGGCGGGTGAGCACCATGTCGCGGTAGAGGCCGCGGAGCTCTTCCGGAGTGATACCGGCGACGTACTTGTCGTACTCGGCGTTCTTGACGCGCTTGCCCTCGGGCGTCAGCAGCTGCACGAGCTGGGGCTCGGTGCTCTTGGCGTCCTTCTTGGCAGGCGTGCGGGTGGTGCGCTTGGTGCCGGTGGTGCCGGCCTTGCTTCCGGCGCTGCGTCGCGGTGTGCGCGCGGCAGTGCTCTCCACGGTCACGTGTGCTCCTCCGTCGGTCCGGGCCACGGGGTTGCCGGTAGGCCTGGGGGTCCCCCCTGCTCTTTTGAGCTTGGGGGAGCGGCTCACCTGTTCTCGACACCGGGGCACGGGGTGGGTGCCGCTCGGCCGGGAACAGGCGTGACAGGTGCCCCGGCGAGCGCCCTGCAGAAAGCACGTTACCCAGTGCGCCACATTTCTGTGAAACCCCACCTGACCTGCGATTTTGCTTGGATATCCAAGTAAATCGGGAAGGCTGGGAAGGGGCCCTGGTCACAGCCTTGCAGGAGGCCGGAGCAACCGCACGTTAACCCGGTGACCCAGGTCACGGGAAGAGTCCTCTTTTCGGCGTGCCCGAAACGGCCCGCGCGCGTGGGCCCCGTCCCCGGGTCCCACGCGCGCGTGAATCGTGCTGCTGAGCAGCGGGATCAGCCTTCGCCGCCGCCCGCGCCCCCCACGATGCCCTCCGTGGTGCCGCCACCGTCGGCGCCGCCCGTGTCGTCGGTCGGGGTGCCCGGGTCCGTGGGCTCCTCGTCCGTCGGTTCGCCGGTCGGCTCCGCGCTGGTCGGGTTGTCCGTCGGCTCGCCGGTGGGCGATGCGGGAGCACTCTGCGACAGCGTGGGGGACGGCTTGTAGGTCGGCGTCCAGTTGCCGTTGCCCGAGCCGGTGCCGGTTCCCGTGTCCGTCTCCGTGTCGGTCGGCTCGCCGGTGTCGTCGTCGCTCGGGGTCTCGCTGGGCGTTTCCTTCTCTTTGGTCTGCGAGGTGGTCGGCTTCTGCTCCTTGCTCGGGCCGTCCTTGTCGCCGCCGGTGTTCTGCAGCGCCAGGGCGACGCCCGCGGCGATGGCGATCACCGCGAGCACGGCGAGGATCCAGAGCTTGCCGCGGCCGCTGCCCTTGTTGCCGTGGCCCTCGAAGCCGCCTTCGTCCCCGCCGCCGTAACCGCCGGGCAGGATCTGCGAGGGGATCTGCGCGGTGCCGGAGACGTCCCCGGGGTGTCCCATCACGGCCGTCGCACCGGCGAAGCCGCCCGCCGGGGTGTTCCGGCCCTCGTGCGTGTCGACCGGGCCGGTGTTCCAGGTGCCGGTGTGGCCGCCCTGGTCGTAGAGCATCTGGAGCGCGTACTGGACCAGCCCGCGCATCTCCTCCGCCGTCTGGAAGCGGTCGTCGGGCTCCTTGGCCAGGGAGCGCATGACCAGGCCGTCCAGCTCCGGCGGGCAGGCGTCGGAGGTCTGGGACGGCGGCGTGGGGATGTCCTGGACGTGCTGGTAGACCACGGACAGCGGGGTCTCGCCGGTGAAGGGCGGGCGCAGCGCGAGGAGTTCGTAGAGCAGGCAGCCCGTGGCGTAGAGGTCGGAACGGTGGTCGACGGCCTTGCCGAGCGCCTGCTCGGGGGAGAGGTACTGCGGGGTGCCCATGACCATGCCGGTCTGCGTCATCGTCGTGGACGCGCCGTGCAGGGCGCGGGCGATGCCGAAGTCCATCACCTTCACCGCACCGTTGTGCGTGATGATGACGTTGGCGGGCTTGATGTCGCGGTGCACGATGCCGTGCTGGTGCGAGTAGGCGAGCGCCTCCAGGACGCCCGAGACGATGATCAGCGCCTGCTCGGGACCGGGCGCCTCCGCGTTGAGCAGGAGGTCGCGGATGGTGCGGCCCTCGACGATCTCCATGACGATGTACGGCACGGACTGGCCGCCGACGAAGTCCTCGCCGGAGTCGTACACGGCGACGATCGAGTGGTGGTTGAGACCGGCCACCGACTGGGCCTCGCGCGTGAAGCGCGCCTTGGAGACCGGGTCCTCGGCGAGGTCGGAGCGGAGCAGCTTGACCGCGACGGTGCGTCCGAGACGGACGTCCTCGGCTGCGAACACCTCGGCCATGCCGCCCCGGCCGAGTCTGCGGGTCAGCCGGTACCGGCCGTCCCCGACCAGTCCGCCGTTCCCCCAGGACTCCGGCGCCTCCGACATGCCGCCGCCAGTGCCCTCGGGGTCGGACGGGCCCTGAGCGCGCTGCTGCTGTGCCATCAGTCCTCGCCGTCGTTTCTGCCCGCGGTGCGCGCGGTGTTGTTACGGTCTCCGTCGGCCACGCTACAGCCTCCGCGCAAGCCTCCGGCCCGAGAAGGGGCCCCGGGACCGGCACGAGACGGACCGGCCATGAAACCTTCACTCCTTACCGTCGTGCAAATTCTGTGTCCCGCCCGTACGCCCCCGGTAACGCTTCCGCGACGCTTCTTTCGCGTACGGTCACGGAACGGGCACCGAGCTTGACGTGTCGGTGCCCTGGGGCAGACTTGGCCGGGAATGGCGGTTTGGATCAACGACGGATCCGCGGCGGATCAGCGCAAGTCGGCGGCGCCTCAAGGGCTACGGGGGAAACGGAACATGAGCCAGGACGGCGCACAGGGCCAGTACGCGGGACGGGCGCTCGCCGGTGGCCGCTATCAGCTGCGTGACCTCCTCGGCCAGGGCGGCATGGCCTCGGTGCACCTCGCGTACGACAGCGTGCTCGACCGGCAGGTCGCGATCAAGACACTTCACACGGATCTCGGACGGGAACAGGCCTTCCGCGAGCGGTTCCGCCGTGAGGCCCAGGCCGTGGCCAAGCTCACGCACACCAACATCGTGTCGGTCTTCGACACCGGCGAGGACACCCTCGACGGCATGACGACGCCGTACATCGTCATGGAGTACGTCGAGGGCCGCCCGCTCGGCTCGGTCCTCGACGAGGACGTGCGGCAGCAGGGCGCGATGCCCGCCGACAAGGCGCTGAAGATCACGGCGGACGTGCTGGCCGCGCTGGAGATCAGCCACGAGATGGGCCTGGTCCACCGCGACATCAAGCCGGGCAACGTGATGATGACCAAGCGCGCCGTGGTCAAGGTGATGGACTTCGGCATCGCGCGCGCCATGCAGTCCGGTGTGACGTCGATGACGCAGACCGGCATGGTCGTCGGAACCCCGCAGTACCTCTCGCCGGAGCAGGCCCTCGGCCGCGGTGTGGACGCCCGCTCCGACCTGTACTCGGTCGGCATCATGCTGTTCCAACTGGTCACCGGGCGGTTGCCGTTCGAGGCGGACTCACCGCTGGCCATCGCGTACGCGCACGTCCAGGAGGAACCGCCGGTTCCGTCCTCGGTCAACCGCTCCCTGCCCCCGGCCGTGGACGCGCTGATCGCCCGCGCGCTGAAGAAGAACCCGAACGAGCGCTTCCCCAGCGCCGAGGCCATGCGCGACGAGTGCCTGCGGGTGGCGGCCTCCTTCCAGGCCGCGCCGCCGAGCATCGTCCCGGGCTCCCAGGCCCCCAGCGGCGCGGGCGTCGGCTCGGCCGTGTTCCCGCCGGTCGACCAGGCGACCCCGGCGCCCTCGGGCCAGGTGCAGACGCCGTACCAGCCGACCCCGCCCCCGAACCCGTACGGCACGCCCGCCCCGACGGGGCCGAACCCGGCGTACGGCTATCCGCAGCAGGGCGGTTACCAGACGCCCTCACCGGCGGGGTACTCCCCGCAGCCCGGCCCGTCGACGCCGCCGCCGTACAACCTGTCGCCCCAGACCGCGGCCACCTCCTCCGGCGGCGGCCGGAACAACAAGCCGGTGATCATCGGCTCGGTCATCGTGTCCGTCGTCGCCGTCGGCGGTCTCGTCACGGCGCTGCTGCTGAACGGCGGCGGCGAGGACGACAAGGGCGGCGGCAACCCGAGCGCCTCGGCCTCCGCGGAGAAGAAGCCCGGCTACCGCGGCCCGGACACCTCGAAGACGATCGACACCGAGGAGTGCACGGAGCCGCGGGAGTCGTACAACGACCCCGACAAGATCCAGGTCCCGGACTTCAAGTTCAAGGACATCAAGTCGGTCAAGGCCTGTCTCCAGGCGGCCGGCTGGGAACTGAACGAGAAGAAGGTCGACGAGAACACCTACGGCGACGGCACGGTCATGAACCAGTTCCCGTCCGCCGACACCGACGTCGACCCCCAGGACATGCCCGAGATCGAACTCAGCGTCTCGACGGGCAACCCGCCCTCCTGAGGTCCCCCGATGCGCGGAAGGGCCCGGCGGCTTCGGCCGCCGGGCCCTTCGTCCATTCCGTGGCCTGTGGCCGCCTACAGGTAAGGGCCGCCGGACCGGCCGCCCGGGTGCTGCTCGTCGAGGCCGTCGCCGACTCCCGGCGGGAGGGCGCGGCGCATCTGCTCCAGCTGGGCACGCGCCGCCATCTGCTGGGCGAACAACGTCGTCTGGATCCCGTGGAAGAGCCCCTCCAGCCACCCCACGAGCTGGGCCTGCGCGATGCGCAGCTCCGAGTCGCTGGGGGTCGTCTCGTCCGTGAAGGGCAGGGAGAGCCGCTCCAGCTCCTCGACCAGCTCGGGCGCCAGACCGTCCTCCAGCTCCTTCACCGAGCTGGCGTGGATGTCCTTGAGCCGGACCCGGCTGGCCTCGTCGAGGGGAGCCGCGCGCACTTCCTCCAGCAGCTGCTTGATCATGCTGCCGATCCGCATGACCTTCGCGGGCTGCTCCACCTGTTCCGTGACCGGGGTCTCGCGGGAGTCATCGTCTGCGCCGCCGCCACCGAGCGCCATGCCGTCCTGGCCCACGACCAGGATCTGCGGGTTCTCCGACGACCGTTCGTTCCTCGGCATCTCCATGTCGCCATTCTGTCGCACGCCTGCACCTCACCTCCGTGGTGCCCCCACAGGAGGCTGATCCACCGCGCTGGAGGAGACGAGTCGGTCACGCTTCGGGTTGCTCCGGCGGATGCGGTTGCTCCTCGCGGGTGAACCGGAGCAGGCGGGCCTCGCAGTGGTCCAGCCAACGGACCTCGGCCTCGTCCTGGAAGACGAGCTGCTCCAGGACCAGCAGCCGGGCCGGCTCCCCTGGGTGTTCCGGCGCCCGGGCCAGGGCCTCGGCCCGCAGGCGCACATGGTCGTGCAGTGCCCGCGCCACATGCCGCCGCTGGGCCTCGACGACCTCCCGCACGTCGACGCCGTCCGCGCCGAGCGCCATCACCAGCTTGATCGCCAGCTCGTCGCGCGGCGGGCCGGCCCGTTCCACGGGGCGGTCGTACCAGGAGCGCAGTTCGGCGCGGCCGGCCTCGGTGAGCGCGTACAGCGTCCGTCCGGCCGTGTCGACGTCGTCCTGGGCGACCATTCCGTCCCGTTGCAGGCGGCCGAGCGTCGTGTAGACCTGCCCGATGTTCAGCGGCCAGGTCCCGCCGGTGCGGGCCTCGAAATCGGTGCGCAGGCGGGAGCCGTAGCGGGGGCCGGCCGCCAGCAGGGCCAGCAGCCCGTGACGTATCGACATAACCGGATTGTGCAGCGATTCCGTCCGTCGGCCGAACCCGGAGTGCCCGGAGCGCGAGGCGGTGTGAGGCTTTTGCCACGATATGACCGAACTTGCCGTTTCTGCCCTACCGGGCGCGGCGGGAGGGGGTCACCCCCGTGACTCCATGGCTACGCGCGCTGCGGGCGACGGGACTGGTCCTCGCCCTGGGGGCCGGCGCGGCCGTCTCACCCTTCGGATCCGTCCCGTCCTACGGGGCTGTCCACACATACGACGAGGAGGCGGACACGGCGGCCTCGGCGGAGCCGGAGGAGGCGGGGGCCGGGACCCTCGCCATCCCGTCGCCCGGGCCCGCCTCATCGGCCCCGTCCGCGCCGCCCACTCCGTCCTCCCGCCCGACGGCGTCGTCCGGGACGGCTTCGTCGGCCCGGCCCACCCCCTCGGCCCGGGCGGCTTCCTCGGCCCGGTCCGCCCTGTCACCCCTGGCCGCTCCGTCGGCCCGGGCGGCTTCGTCGGCCGCGGCAGCCAGGGCGACCCCTTCCGACGCCGGTGAGCCCTCGCGGGCCGGGAGCAGGGCAGGAGAGGGCCGGGTGCGGCCGGGACGGCCGGAGGAGGCAGAGCAGGAGCAGGGCCTCTCCGACGCCACGGCCCTCCCCGAGGAGCCGCGGGAGACCGACCCGGTGTCCGCTGCTCCGTCGGAACAGTCCGTACGGGAGGCCGCGACCGCAGAACGCCCCGTCGGCCAGGTCCTGCGCATCCTGCCCCTGGGCAGCGGCCTGGTCCTGATCGGCCTCGGACTGGCCCTGGCATTCGTGGCGCTGCGGCTGCGGCGGGTCTAGGGGGCTTCTGACGGATCTCCGTGGAAGAAGGATCGGCGTTCGGTGCGGGCGATCGGCGGGGCTTCTGACGGATCCCCGTGGAAGAAGGATCGGCGTTCGGTGCGTGCGGTGGGCGTGCGCCGTGACGCCGCGGAGATCCGTCACAAGCTCCTGGGGGCGAGCCTGGCGGGTGTCAGGCTCCCTGGGGTGCGATCAGCAGCACCTTTCCGATGTGGCCGCTCTCCTCCACCACCCGGTGCGCGGCGGCGGCGTCCCGCATCGGGAGTTCACGGTCGACGACCGGGCGCAGGTGGCCGCCCGCGAGCAGGGGCCAGACGTGTTCGCGTACGGCCGCGACGATGGCGGCCTTCTCCTCCCGGGGCCGGGCCCGCAGGGACGTCGCGCTGATGGCGGCCCGCTTGGCCAGCAGGGCACCGATGTTCAGCTCGCCCTTCACACCGCCCTGCATGCCGATGATCGCGAGCCGGCCGTTGACGGCGAGGGCCTTGACGTTGCGCTCCAGGTACTTGGCGCCCATGTTGTCCAGGATGACGTCGGCACCGGCGCCGTCCGTCGCCTTCCTGACCTCCTCCACGAAGTCCTGCTCGCGGTAGTTGACCAGGATGTCGGCGCCCAGCTCGGCGCACCGCTGAAGCTTCTCCTTCGTACCGGCCGTCACGGCCACCCGCGCGCCGACGGCCTTGGCCAGCTGGATGGCCATCGTGCCGATACCGCTGGAGCCGCCGTGCACGAGGAGCGTCTCGCCGGGCCGCAGATGGGCGATCATGAAGACGTTCGACCAGACGGTGCAGGCCACCTCGGGAAGTGCCGCGGCCTGCGTCAGGCCGACGCCCTCGGGCACGGGCAGCAACTGCCCGGCCGGGACGGCCACCTTCTCGGCGTAGCCGCCGCCGGAGAGCAGGGCGCAGACCTCGTCGCCGACGTTCCAGCCGGAGACGCCGGTGCCGATCGCGGCGATCCGCCCGGAGCACTCCAGGCCGGGGTAGGGGGACGCGCCGGGCGGCGGTTCGTAGAAGCCCTGCCGCTGCAGGATGTCGGCCCGGTTGACGGCACCGGCCGCCACCTCGACCAGGACCTCGCCCTCGCCGGGCACGGGGTCCGGGACCTCGTCCCAGACCAGCGCCTCGGGCCCACCAGGTTCGGGAATCGTGATCGCATGCATGCAAGGGACGGTACCCCTCGGTCCCCGGACGGAGTCCCCTCCGTCCCCGGCCCCCCGGCCCGTACGCCATTGGTCCGGTCCCGGCGAAAACCCATGGGCGCGACCGATGAGTTTGCGCGACGGTAAAGGTCTTCCCGTGCGTAGCCCAAGCACGCGGAAGGACCCGAAGCATGAGCACGCAGATGTCCGGCCTGGCGATCGAGACCGCGGGCCTGGTGAAGACGTTCGGCGAGACGAGGGCCGTCGACGGCGTCGACCTGTCCGTGCCCGCGGGCACGGTCTACGGCGTCCTCGGCCCGAACGGCGCCGGCAAGACCACCACCGTGAAGATGCTCGCCACACTCCTGCGGCCGGACGGCGGCGAAGCGCATGTCTTCGGTCACGACATCGTCCGCGAGGCGGACGAGGTGCGCGGCCGGGTGAGCCTCACCGGTCAGTACGCCTCGGTCGACGAGGACCTCACCGGCACCGAGAACCTGGTCCTGCTGGGCCGGCTGCTCGGCCACCACAAGAAGGCCGCCCGTGAGCGCGCCGCCCAGCTCCTGGAGGCCTTCGGGCTCAGCGACGCGGCCGCGAAGCAGGTCAAGCACTACTCGGGCGGCATGCGGCGCCGCATCGACATCGCCGCGTCCATCCTCAACACCCCCGACCTGCTGTTCCTCGACGAGCCGACCACCGGCCTGGACCCCCGCAGCCGCAACCAGGTCTGGGACATCGTGCGGGCCGTCGTCGCCCAGGGCACCACGGTGCTGCTGACCACGCAGTATCTGGACGAGGCCGACCAGCTGGCGTCCCGGATCGCCGTCATCGACCGGGGCAAGGTGATCGCCGAGGGCACCAAGGGCGAGCTGAAGTCGTCCGTCGGCGCCGGGTCCGTCCATCTGCGCCTCCGAGATCCCGACCAGCGCGATCTCGCGGCCGAGCTGCTGCGCCGCGCCCTCGACGCGCAGGTGCAGCCGGAGCCCGACCCGGTCGCCCTCACCGCCCGCCTCGGTACGGCGGCGGGCGAGGACTCCGCGGCCGAGCAGTCCGCCCGCGCCCTGGGCGAACTGGCCCGCGCCGGGATCACCGTCGACAACTTCTCGCTGGGCCAGCCCAGCCTGGACGAGGTGTTCCTCGCCCTCACCGGGCACGACACGCACGACACCGCCCAGCCCTCCGAGGACCCGAAGGACGAGGTGGCGGCATGAGCACCGCGACGACCACCGAGAGCAAAGAGCTCGCCCCGGTCAGCGCCGAGTCCCTCGCCGCGCTGCTCGTCTCCGAGCAGCGGCCGCCGCGGCCCAGCGCGTGGTCGGCTTCGATGACCTTCGGCTGGCGGGCGGTCCTCAAGATCAAGCACGTGCCGGAGCAGCTCTTCGACGTCACGGCGTTCCCGATCATGATGGTGCTGATGTACACGTACCTCTTCGGCGGGGCGCTGGCCGGCTCGCCGGAGGAGTACATCCAGTTCCTGCTGCCGGGCATCCTCGTGATGTCGGTCGTGATGATCACGATGTACACGGGTGTCTCCGTGAACACCGACATCGAGAAGGGCGTCTTCGACCGGTTCCGCAGCCTGCCGATCTGGCGGCCGTCCACGATGGTCGGCTATCTGCTCGGTGACGCCCTGCGGTACACGATCGCGTCGGTCGTGATGCTCACCGTCGGCATCATCCTCGGCTACCGGCCGGACGGCGGGGTCGCCGGTGTGCTCGCCGGGATCGCCCTGCTGGTGGCCTTCTCGTTCGCCTTCTCGTGGATCTGGACGATGTTCGGGCTGATGCTGCGCACCGAGAAGTCGGTGATGGGCGTCAGCATGATGGTGATCTTCCCGCTCACCTTCCTGTCCAACGTGTTCGTGGACCCGAAGACCATGCCGGGCTGGCTGCAGGCGTTCGTGAACAACAGCCCCATCACGCATCTGGCGTCGGCGGTGCGCGGTCTGATGGGCGGCGACTGGCCGGCCGACGAGGTCGCCTGGTCGCTGGGCTGGGCGGCCCTGTTCGTGCTGGTCTTCGGGCCGGTCACGATGCGGCTGTACAACCGCAAGTAGCACTTCGCGACCCGGGCTTCCGGCCGGCCGTCGCGC
Organism: Streptomyces tibetensis; assembly: GCF_007655005.1. Classification (GTDB taxonomy): domain Bacteria; phylum Actinomycetota; class Actinomycetes; order Streptomycetales; family Streptomycetaceae; genus Streptomyces; species Streptomyces tibetensis. The sequence goes on along the minus strand of NZ_SZVW01000004.1, from coordinate 350,750 downwards.
ACCGGATGCGGGGCGGCCGGCCGTCGCGCACCGGACAGGTGCGGGGCGGCCGCCACTCTGCCCGTCAGTTGTTGCGGGGCATCGGGGGCATGGGGCGGATGTCCGGCGCGATCTGGGTGGCCGGGGTCTTCCGCACGATCGTGATGAGGCGGTCGGTCAGCTCCAGCCGTCCGACGGACGGATCGTCGTAGCCGAGGACCCGGTGACCGCGTATGACGCTCACCACCAGGTCGGCGACCTCCCGCGGCGTCTTGCCCACCTCGCCCTTCACCACCGGTCGTTCCACGATGTCGAGGCCGCTGCCCTGCTGGATGAGGTCCTCCATCACCATGCCGGCGGAGGGGCTGAGCACCGACAGGCCGAGCAGCCGGCCGGCGGCACTGGCGCTGGTGACGACCGCGTCCGCGCCCGACTGCTTGAGCAGCGGGGCGTTCTCCTCTTCCCGCACGGTGGCCACGATCTTCGCCCCGCGGTTGAGCTGGCGTGCCGTCAGCGTCACCAGGACGGCGGTGTCGTCGCGCTGGGTCGCGATGATGATCTGGCGCGCCTTGTGCACCTCGGCCTGCTTCAGTACCTCGCTGCGGGTCGCGTCCCCGACGATGCCCGCGTAGCCCTCGGCGGTCGCGGCGTCGATCACCTTGGAACTGGGGTCGACCACGACGACCTGCTCCTTCCTCAGACCCGTCGCGCAGACGGTCCGGATCGCCGACCTGCCCTTCGTGCCAAAGCCGATGACGACGGTGTGATCGCGCAACGTGGACCTCCAGCGGGTCAGTCGCCACTCCTCCCGGGTGCGTTCGGTGAGGGCTTCGAGGGTGGTGCCGACCAGGATGATCAGGAACAGCACACGCAGGGGCGTGATGACGAGGATGTTGGTGAGCCGGGCGCTTTCGCTCGCCGGGGTGATGTCACCGTAGCCGGTGGTCGAGAGCGTGACGGTCGCGTAGTAGAACGCGTCGAGGAGGCTGATGCCGCCACCCGCGTTGTCGTTGTAGCCGTCGCGGTCGGCGTAGACGATCAGCGCGGTCAGGACGAGGACGAACAGCGCCATGGAGAGCCGCTTGGCGACCTGGCGGATCGGGTGCTCCACCACTTTCCTCGGGAGTTTCACCCGATAGGTCACCAGATGTTCGTCGGCCTGGCGGGCGATCGCGTCCTGGCCCGGAAGTTTCACGTGAAACACACCCCGATTCCTCCGGACGCCCAGGGCACGTCGAGCAGTTCCGTCTCCTGCCCCGGACGGGCGCCGCCCGGCGGGACCACGGCCAGCGCGTCGGCCGCCGCGATACCGCGCAGCATGGCGGGGCCGTTGTAGTGCAGCGGCAGGGCCTCGTCGCCGCGCAGGACGACCGGGACGAGCCGGGTGTCGTGCGGGTGCCCGTGCACGGCGTCCCGGAGCGGCATCGTGTACGGCTCGGGCGCCGGGCGCGCTGCGAGGATCCGCAACAGGGGCTCGGCGAGCGTCAGCAGGCCGGAGACCGCGGCGAGCGGGTTGCCCGGGAGGCCCACGAGGTGCTGGGTCTGTGTGATGCGGGCCAGCAGCATGGGGTGCCCCGGGCGCACCTTGACGCCGTCCACGAGGAGTTCGGCGCCCAGCCGGCGCAGCGTGGGGTGCACATGGTCGACGGGGCCCGCCGCGGTACCGCCGGTGGTGAGGATGACATCGGCCCCGGACGCGGTGACGGCCTCGTGCAGGGCGTCGGCGTCGTCACGGATGCGCCGGACGGCGATGACCTCGGCGCCGAGCGCCCGCAGCCAGGGCGGCAGCATGGGGCCGAGCGCGTCCCGGATGAGGCCGTCGTGCGGCAGGCCCTGGGTGAGCAACTCGTCGCCGAGGACCAGGACTTCGACTCGGGCGCGGGGGACCGCGGTGACGGCGTCGTAGCCGGCCGCCGCCGCGAGCCCGAGGACGGCCGGGGTGACGAGGGTGCCGACGGCGAGGAGCTGGTCCCCGGTGCGGCACTCCTGGCCGCGCGGGCGGATGTCCTGGCCCGGGACGACGTCCCGGGTCGCGTACAGGCGGCCCTTGTCGTCGGTGCGGCCGTGCTCGCTGCGCAGGACGGCGCTGGCGTCCGGGGGAATGCGGGCGCCGGTGGCGATCCGCACGGCCTCGCCGTCGGTGAGGGGCGCGGGCGCGGCGTGCCCGGCGAGGACGCCCTCGTCCCGTACGTGCCAGGGGGCGGGCCCGCACACCGCCCAGCCGTCCATCGCGGAGGTGTCGAAGGAGGGGAGGTCGGTGAGGGCGTCCAGCGGGACGGCGAGGGTCAGGCCGAGGGCGGTGTCGAGAGGCGCGGAGACGGGGGCGCGACGGGCGGCCCGGGCGGCGTCGCGGCCGGCGCGCTCCGCCAGGGCCCGGGCCTCGGGCCAGGGGGTGGCGCGGTGGTGGGTGTCGGGCCCCGGGGGAGGATCCGGCTGGTGGGAGGTGTGGGCACTCTCCGTCCCGCCTCGCTCGGCGGGGTCGGGCAGGTGGTCGCCGTTGCTGTTCCTCACGAGGGCGAGCACCTCCTCGACGTCGAGGTCCTCGGCGTCCTCACCGGCACGGGCGCCGTGCGGGGTCATCCGGCGTCCGGGCGGCTGTCGGGCGTGGCGTCGGGGGCCAGGTCGCCCTGAGGGGGGTGCGAGCCGTCGGCGGAGGGCCCGTCCTCGGAGGTGCTCTCCTGCGCCCAGCGCTCGGCCAGGGCCGCGGCCTTGCGGGCTGCCTCGGCGACCGCCTCGGGGCCTCCGCCCGCCTGCGCGGCCGCGTAGCCGACGAGGAAGGTGGTCAGCGGCGCCGCGGGCCGGGCCACCCCGTGGGCGGCGTCGCGGGCGAGGTCGAGCAGGCCGCGGGTGTCGACATCGAGGTCGAGCCCCAGTTCGTCCTTGACGGCGGAAATCCATTCATCCAACACGTGCCCATGCTCCCTGATACGTGCCCTGGCGGTGGCGATGTCGTCCCAGGTGTCGCAGTCGAAGGACGCGACGGGGTCGGAGATACGGGTGAGACTCAGCTCGGCGGTGAGACGCCGCAGGGGGAGACCGGCGAGCGCGCCGTGCCGGTCGGTGAGGCGCCCGAGCTCCTCGCGCAGCCGCGGCGCGCGGTAGGCGGCCACGAGCGGCTGGTCACGGCCTTGGGGGTCGGTCAGCAGCACACCGTCGGAGCCGCTCGCCCGCAGTGCGCCCAGCAGACGGGCCACGGTCGGCTCCTGAAGGAACGGCAGATCGGCGGAGAGCACGGCGACGTGCTCGGCGGCGGTGTGGCGGAGCCCGGCGTCGAGCGCGGCGAGCGGTCCGCCGCCGGGCGGGTCCTCGCGGGCCCAGGTCACGGGCCGTGCGGTCGGGCGGGGCACGGCGACGACGACGGTGGTGCGGGCGGTGGCGCAGGCCGCGAGCACCCGGTCGAGCAGGGGCCGTCCGCCCACCCGCACACCGGGTTTGTCCGTGCCGCCCAGGCGCCGGGCGGCACCGCCGGCGAGTACGACGGCGTCAAACCGGGCGGGACCGGCTCCGTGCGCGGGGCCGGTGGCGGCGCCCGGTTCACCGGGGGACTCGTAGGCGGTCACCCCCCGAGTATGCGTGCCCCCGCGATCACACGGAACGCGGGGGAAGCGACGCGATCACGAACACCAGCTCGGACGAGGAACAGGAATCACAGCGTCCGCAGCAGCACCGCCGGCTGTTCCACGCAGTCCGCGACGTACCGCAGGAAGCCGCCCGCCACGCCGCCGTCGCAGACCCGGTGGTCGAAGGTGAGCGAGAGCTGGACGACCTGCCGCACCGCCAGCTCGCCCTCGTGGACCCACGGCTTGGGGACGATGCGGCCGACGCCCAGCATGGCGGCCTCGGGGTGGTTGATGATCGGGGTGGAGCCGTCGACGCCGAAGACGCCGTAGTTGTTCAGCGTGAAGGTCCCGCCGGTGAGTTCGCCCGGTGTCAGCGTCCCCGTCCGGCCCGCCTCGGTCAGCCGGGCGAACTCGGCGGTCAGCGACTCGGCGTCGCGCGCGTGCGCGTCCCGTACGACCGGGACGACCAGGCCCCGGTCGGTCTGCGCCGCGAACCCCAGGTGCACGTGGTCGAACCGGACGACCTCCCTGGCCTCCGCGTCGACCGTGGAGTTGAGCTCGGGGAAGCGGGCGAGGGCCGCGGTGCAGATCCGGGCCAGCAGGGCCAAAAGGGAGATCTTCGGTCCGCCGGCCGCGTTCATGGCCGCGCGCGCCCGCATGAGCTCCGTGGCGTCCGCGTCCACCCAGCAGGTGGCGTCCGGGATCTCCCGGCGACTGCGCGCCAGCTTGTCGGCGACGGCGCCCCGGATGCCCTTGAGCGGGGTGCGGGTCTCGCCGGGGGCCGCCGGCGCCGAGGACCGGGACGCGAGGGCCGGGCTCGGTGCCTGCGGCACGCCAGGGTGCTGCGCGGCCACCGGTGCCGTGGCGCCCTGGCCCGCGGCACGCAGGGCGTACTCGACGTCCGCCCGCAGGATCAGCCCGTCGGGGCCGGACCCGGTCAGCTCCCGCAGGTCCAGGCCGTTCTGCCGCGCCAGCCGGCGCACCAGGGGCGAGATCACGGGGACCGGACCGTCCTGCGGGCCGGGGCCGCCGGCCTGCCCGTCCACGGTCGTCACGGGGCCACCGGCCTGGGTCTGCGCGCCGAGCGGCGGCGCGGCGGCGTCGGCCCGCCCGTTCAGCGGCCCGGAGGCACCGGCCTGACCGGCCTGCGCGAACCCGCCCGGCCCCGGCCGCTCCTGCCGTACCCGGCGGCGCCGCGCGGGCGCCTCGGAGGTGCCGTAGCCGACCAGGACGTTGCCCGACCCCTCGGAGCCGGTGTCAGCGGCGCCGGAAGTGGGCCGCTCCCCCACGGCCACCGTGATCAGCGGTGCCCCGACGGGCAGCTCCGTGCCCTCCTCGCCGAAGCGGGCCGTGACGACACCGCCGTAGGGGCAGGGCACCTCGACCATCGCCTTGGCCGTCTCGACCTCGACGACCGGCTGGTCGATCGCGACGACGTCGCCGACCTCGACCAGCCAGCGCACGATCTCCGCCTCGGTGAGCCCCTCACCGAGGTCGGGCAGCTTGAACTCCAGCACCTGCGCCATCAGCTCTCCGCCTCCCACTGCAGACGCCCCACGGCGTCCAGGATCCGGTCCACACCGGGCAGGTGGTGGCGCTCCAGCATCGGCGGCGGATACGGGAGGTCGAACCCGGCCACCCGCAGCACCGGCGCCTCCAGGTGGTGGAAGCAGCGCTCGGTGACCCGGGCCGCGATCTCCCCGCCCGGGCCGCCGAAGGAACCCGACTCGTGGACGACGACCGCGCGTCCCGTCCGCCGCACCGAGGCGCACACCGTCTCGTCGTCGAACGGCACCAGGGAGCGCAGGTCGACGACTTCGAGGTCCCAGCCCTCGGTCCGGGCGGCCTCGGCGGCCTCCATGCAGACCGGTACGGACGGTCCGTACGTGAGGAGCGTGGCGCTGCGGCCCGGGCGCCGCACCACGGCGCGGCCGATCGGCTCGACGGGCGCCGGCTCCTCGGGGTTCCAGGAGTCCTTCGACCAGTACAGCCGCTTCGGCTCCAGGAAGACGACCGGGTCGTCGGAGGCGATGGCGGCGCGCAGCAACCCGTAGGCGTCGGCGACGGTGGCGGGCGTGACGACATGGAGCCCCGGAGTCGCCATGTAGTACGCCTCGGAGGAGTCGCTGTGGTGCTCGACGCCACCGATGCCGCCGCCGTAGGGGACGCGGATGGTGATCGGCAGGGGCATCCTGCCGCGGGTGCGGTTACGCATCCGGGCCACGTGCGAGATGAGCTGCTCGAACGCCGGGTAGGCGAACGCGTCGAACTGCATCTCCACGACCGGCCGGAGCCCGTACATGGCCATGCCGACCGCGGTGCCGAGGATGCCGGCCTCGGCGAGCGGGGTGTCCGTGCAGCGGTCCTCGCCGAACTCCTTCGCGAGGCCGTCGGTGACGCGGAAGACGCCGCCGAGGGTGCCGACGTCCTCGCCCATGACGTGCACGGCGGGGTCGGCGGCCATGGCGTCGCGCAGCGCGCGCGTGAGGGCCTGCGCCATGGTGGCCGGCTTGACGGCGACGGTGGTCATCGGTGCGTGCCCCCCTCCGGAGCGGTGTCGGCCTCAGCCTCCAGCTCGGCCCGCAGCTGGTCCTGCTGCTCGCGCAGTTGCCCGGTGGGCTCGGCGTAGACGTGGGTGAACAGGTCCATCGGGTCGAGCGCCGGGTCCTGGTTCATGTGCTCGCGCAGGGCCGCGGCCATGGTCTCGGCGTCCTGGCGGGCGGCCTCGATGCCGGCCTCGTCGAGCAGGCCGCGCCCGGTCAGCTCGCGCTCCAGCAGCCGGATCGGGTCGTGCTCGCGCCAGGTCTCGACCTCGGCGTCACCGCGGTAGCGGGTCGCGTCGTCGGCGTTGGTGTGGGCGTCGACGCGGTAGGTGATCGCCTCGACGAGCGTCGGTCCGCCGCCGGCGCGGGCGTGGCGCACGGCGTCGGAGAGCACCTCGTGCACGGCCGCGGCGTCGTTGCCGTCGACCAGGCGGCCGGGCATGCCGTAACCGACGGCCTTGTGGGCCAGCGACGGGGCCGCGGTCTGCTTGGCGAGCGGGACGGAGATCGCGAAGCCGTTGTTCTGCACGAAGAAGACGACCGGGGCCTGCCAGACGGCGGCGAAGTTCAGCGCCTCGTGGAAGTCACCCTCGCTGGTGCCACCGTCGCCGACCATGGCCAGCGCGACCACGTCGTCGCCCTTGAGGCGGGCGGCGTGCGCGAGGCCGACGGCGTGCGGCAGCTGGGTGGCGAGCGGGGTGCACAGGGGGGCGACCCGGTGCTCGTAGGGGTCGTAGCCGGTGTGCCAGTCGCCGCGCAGCAGGGTGAGCGCCTCGACGGGGTCCACGCCCCGGGCCACCACGGCGAGCGTGTCGCGGTAGCTCGGGAAGAGCCAGTCGCGCTCCTGCAGAACCATGGCGGCGGCGACCTCACAGGCCTCCTGGCCCGTGGTGGAGGGGTAGACCGCGAGACGACCCTGCTTGGTGAGGGCGGTGGCCTGCGCGTTGTAGCGGCGGCCCTTCACCAGCTGCGCGTACAGCGTCCTCAGCAGTTCGGGGTCGGCCTTGGCGGCCGCCTCGGTGCCGAGGACGCGGTACGGCTCCGCGTCGGGCAGCAGCGGCGCGGGGTCCATGCGCGGCTGCCAGGCGGGCGGCGGGGTCGGCCGGTAAGCGCCCCGCTGCTCCATGACCGTCATGACGGCACCTCCTCGTGGGAGCGGCTCGAAGAGACGCGTCGGCTGTGACCCGCCTCACCTACCGATTGTTCGGTCGACGGCACAATTTGGCTATGGGTGGCCCCAGGCTGTGGACAAACGGTTCTCCACAGCCTGAGATGGACGCAGTACGTCCATGGCGGGGAGGTCGGCGCAGGTGGCATCTGAACAAATGGCCGAAAGCCAGGGCGACAGCGGCGTGCTGCCGCCGCCACGGCCCCTGGACGCCATAGACCAGGACATCCTGCGCATGCTCCAGGCGGACGGCCGGGCCTCGATACGGTCGGTCGCCGATCGGGTCCACGTCTCCCGGGCGAACGCCTACGCCCGCATCAACCGGCTCGTCGAGGACGGTGTCATCCGGGGCTTCGGCGCCCGGGTCGATCACCAGCGGGCAGGTCAGGGCACCTCCGCGTACATCACGCTGAAGATCGTCCAGAACTCCTGGCGCACGGTCCGCGAGGAGCTCAGACAGCTGCCCGGCGCCTCCCACATCGCCCTGGTGGGCGGCGACTTCGACGTGCTGCTGCTGGTCCACGTCTCCGACAACCGGTCCCTGCGCGAGCTGGTGCTGACCCGGCTCCAGGCGATCCCGCAGGTGCTCAGCACGCGCACGCTGCTGGTCTTCGAGGAGGAGGACCTGGAGCCGCAGGGGTAGGGGCGCTCCCCTCCTCGCGCGGCCTCGCGAGGAGCGCGAGGAGGAAGGCCCGGAGCCCGCAGGGCTGACAGGCCCGGATCACCCGGCCTTGCGCAGGCCTCCGAAGGCCACCTGCACCACCGCTTCGGCCACCTCGCGCTCGCTCATGCCGCGCCCGTCCGGCCGGTACCACTCGACGATCGAGTTGATCATGCCGAAGACCAGCCTGGTCACCAGCCGGACCTCTATGTCGGCGCGCACGTCCCCGTCCGCGGCGGCCGCCTTGAGCAGGTCGGCGACCCGGTGGTCGAAGTCGCGGCGCCGCTCCAGGGCCCGCCGCTCGGTGTCGGTGTTGCCGCGCACCCGCAGCAGCAGGGTCACGTAGGGCAGCTCGGTGATCAGCACCTCGACCATGCGCCGGACGACGTACTCCAGACGGTCCGAGGCCCGCCCCACGCGCGCGTGCTCCTCGTCGAGGATCCCGAAGAGCCCGTCCAGGGCCCGGTCCACGGCCCGGTGCAGCAGTTCCTCCTTGCCGGTCACGTGGTGGTAGATCGACGACTTGGAGATGCCGGCCGCCTTGGAGAGGTGCTCCATGGAGGTGCCGTCGTAGCCACGCTCGTTGAACACCTGGACGGCGACGGACAGCAGCGTGTCCGGGGTGTAGGTGTCGCGCTTGGCGGTGGTCATGAGGCGGTGCCCTCCCGCTTGTCGGAGGCGTGGGCGTGGCGGTACAGCGCCAGGGAGGGCGCGTAGCGCCCCGAGGGGTCGCGCAGGTGGAGGTCGTCCAGGAGCGCGTAGGCCCAGGAGCGGCCGAGCCGGCGGCTCCACTCGAAGGGGCCGAGCGGGTAGTTGACCCCGAGGCGCATCGCGGTGTCGATGTCCTCCTCGGTGGCGACGCCCTTGGCGACGGCGTCGTGCGCCAGGTCGATGATCCGCGCCACCGTGCGGGCGACGATCATGCCGGGTACGTCGCCGATGACGCTGACCTGCTTGCCGAGCGCCTGGAAGAGACCGATGGCCTCGGCGAGGGTCTGCGGGGAGGTGTCCTGGGAGGCGGAAAGGGCGATCCGGCCGGCCTTGCGGTAGTCGAGCGCGAGGTCGAAGTAGACGACGTCGCGGAACTCCACGGAGGTCTGCCCGTCGGCGAGGGCGAGCTGCCCGCCGCTCGGCAGCACCAGGCGACTCCCGCCGTCCTCGTCCTCTTCGCGGACCGGGATGCCCGCCTCGCGGATCATCGCGAGCAGTTCGGCGGCCGGGCCCAGGTCGCCCTCGGCGACGACGTACGCGGGCGGCTGCCGCTCGTCGGCGGTGTCCGGTTCGGGGCGCTCGGCGCCGTCACCGTGGTCGTACCAGCCGTGGCCGGTCTTGCGGCCGAGCCGGCCGGACTCGACCAGGCGCCGCTGGGCGAGGGACGGGGTGAAGCGCACGTCCTGGAAGAAGGACTGCCAGACCGACCGCGTGACCGACTCGTTGACGTCCTGGCCGATCAGGTCGGTCAGCTCGAACGCGCCCATCCGGAAGCCGCCCGACTCGCGCAGCACGGCATCGATGGTGGCCGGGTCGGCGCCCTGCGACTCGTACACCGCGAAGGCCTCGGCGTAGAAGGGCCGGGCGATGCGGTTGACGATGAAGCCGGGGGTGTCCGCGCAGGCCACGGGCGTCTTGCCCCAGGCGCGGGCGGTCTCGTACGCGCGCGTTGCGTAGGTGACGTCGGTGGCGAAGCCGGAGACGACCTCGACCAGCGGCAGCAGCGGGGCGGGGTTGAAGAAGTGCAGTCCGACGAAGCGGCCGGGAACCCGCAGGGCGCCGCCGATGGCGGTGACGGACAGCGACGAGGTGTTGGTGGCGAGCAGGCAGTCCTCGGAGACGATGCCCTCCAGCTCGCCGAACAGCGCCTGTTTGGCGTCCAGCCGCTCCAGGACGGCCTCGACGACCAGGGCGCAGTCCGCGAGCTCGGCGAGGTCCTCGGCGGGCAGCAGCCGGGCCCGGGCGGCGTCCCGGTCGGCGCCGGTCAGCCGTTCCTTCTCGACGAGCCGGTCCAGGCGGGCGCCGATCGCGTCGGCCGCCTCCCGGGCCCGCCCGGGGACGGTGTCGTACAGCCGTACGGGATGGCCCGCGACCAGCGCGACCTGGGCGATTCCCTGGCCCATGGTGCCGGTGCCGACGACGGCCACGGGGCTGCTGAGGTCGAGTGCTGTCATGTGCGCGATCCTCCCGCACGGGGTTTTCCACAGATGCGGCGGACCCCCTTGAACCGACCGATCGTTCGGTTACTCTAGCTCTGTCCGAGTGTTCCTGCCCAGGTTTCTGCCCAGGTCATGAACTCGACGAGGAGTTCTTGAGACGAGGAGTTGGTCACCCATGACCGCCGCACTCTCGGCGCACGAGCTGATCGCCCGGCACCGGTCCACCCTCGACCAGGCGCTGGAAGCGATCCGCACCCGCGCCTACTGGTCCCCGCACCCCGAGCACCCCAAGGCCTACGGGGAGAACGGCAGCCTGGACGCGGCCGCGGGCAAGGCCGCCTTCGACGCCCTGCTCGGCTCCCGCCTCGACCTCGGCCAGCCGGGCACGGACGACTGGGTGGGCGGTGAGACCTCCCCGTACGGCGTCGACCTGGGCGTGACGTACCCGCACGCGGACCTCGACGTGCTGCTGCCCGCCATGAAGGCCGGACAGCGGGCCTGGCGGGACGCGGGCGCGGAGCAGCGCGCGGTGGTCTGCCTGGAGATCCTGGGGCGCATCAGCGACCGGACGCACGAGTTCGCGCACGCGGTCATGCACACCTCCGGCCAGGCGTTCATGATGGCGTTCCAGGCGGGCGGCCCGCACGCGCAGGACCGCGGCCTGGAGGCGGTGGCCTACGCGTACGTGGAGCAGGTGCGCACGCCGGACAACGCCGAGTGGACCAAGCCGCAGGGCAAGCGCGACCCGCTGGCCATGAACAAGCAGTTCACACCGGTCCCGCGCGGCATCGCCCTGATGATCGGCTGCAACACCTTCCCGACGTGGAACGGCTACCCGGGCCTGTTCGCCTCCCTCGCCACCGGCAACGCGGTCCTGGTCAAGCCCCACCCGCGCGCGGTGCTGCCGCTCGCCCTCACCGTGCAGGTCGCCCGCGAGGTGCTCGCCGAGGCCGGCTTCGACCCGAACCTGGTCGCCCTGGCCGCCGAACGCCCCGGCGAGGGCATCGCCAAGACCCTCGCGCTGCGCCCCGAGATCCGCATCATCGACTACACGGGCTCGACCGAGTTCGGCGACTGGCTGGAGGCCAACGCCCGCCAGGCCCAGGTCTACACGGAGAAGGCCGGCGTCAACACCGTCGTCGTCCACTCCACGTCCGACTACAAGGGCATGCTCTCCAACCTGGCCTTCTCGCTCTCCCTGTACAGCGGCCAGATGTGCACGACCCCGCAGAACCTGCTCGTCCCCCGCGAGGGCATCTCCACCGAGCAGGGCCCCAAGTCCTACGACGAGGTCGTCGCGGACCTCGCCAAGTCCGTCGACGGGCTGCTCGGCGACGACGCCCGCGCGAACGCGCTGCTCGGCGCGATCGTCAACCCGGACGTGAAGGCCCGCCTGGAGGCCGCCTCCGGGCTGGGCGAGGTCGCCCTGGCCTCCCGTGAGATCACCAACCCGGACTTCCCGGGGGCCGTCGTCCGCACGCCGGTGATCGTCAAGCTGGACGGGGCCAAGCCGGACGACGAGGCCGCGTACATGAGCGAGTGCTTCGGGCCGGTGTCCTTCGCCGTCGCCGTCGACTCCGCCGAGGACGCCGCGGAGCTGCTGCGGCGGACCGTCCGCGAGAAGGGCGCGATGACCGTCGGGGCGTACACGACCGACCCCGAGGTCGAACAGGCCGTGCAGGAGGTCTGCCTGGAGGAGGCGGCGCAGCTGTCGCTGAACCTCACGGGTGGGGTGTATGTGAACCAGACGGCCGCGTTCTCCGACTTTCACGGGTCGGGTGGCAATCCGGCGGCCAGTGCGGCGCTGTGTGACGGGGCGTTCGTGGCCAACCGGTTCCGGGTGGTCGAGGTGCGGCGGGACGCCTAGGAGTTCGGGGCGTGCGGTGTGCGGTGATCGCGCGAGTGCGGGTCGTCCGTGGCTGTTCGCGCAGTTCCCCGCGCCCCTTCAGGGGCGTTCCCAGAGGGACGCGGGCGCTCCGAGGCTCCAGTGGTACAGCGTCATCGCCACGCTCGTCGCCAGGTTGTAGCTGCTGACCTGGGGGCGCATCGGCAGGGACAGCAAGTGGTCCGCGCGGGCGCGGAGTTCCGTCGACAGGCCCGTGCGTTCCGAGCCGAACGCGAGGACGGCGTCGTCCGGGAGCTTGATGCCCCGGATGTCGTCGCCCTCCGGGTCGAGGGCGAACAGCGGGCCGGCCGGCAGATCGGGGACCTCCAGCCGCTCCACCGCCGTCGCGAAGTGCAGGCCCGCCCCGCCGCGCACGACCGTGGGATGCCAGGGGTCGACCGTCCCGGTCGTCACCACACCGGTCGCGCCGAAGCCTGCAGCCAGGCGGATCACCGCGCCCGTGTTGCCCAGGTTGCGCGGGTTGTCGAGGACCACGACCGGGGTGGTGCGGGGCGTGCGCGCCAGCCGCGCGAGGTGGGACTCGCGGGAGGGGCGCACGGCGAGCGCGGCCACGGCAGTGGGGTGCGGACGCGGCACGAACGACGCGTACGTCTCGTACGAGACCTCCGTGAGCAGCGCGCCCAGCGCGTCCCGTACGTCCGGGGCCAGCTCGTCGGCGAGGGCGAGGGCGGCCGCCCGGTCGGCGGTGACCGCCACCGGCACCTCGGCGCCGAACCGCACCGCGTGCTTGAGGGCGTGGAAGCCGTCGAGCAGGACGGTGCTGCCGGCGAGCCGGTGCCAGGCGGTCACGGGGTCGGTCATGCCCCGAAGCCTACGGCGTGGTCTCGGGGCTCTCGTGCGCACGCTGCCCGGGGACCGGCGCCCGGCCGCCCCGGCGCGGCAGCCGGTCACGCGCGCGTGCCGCCCGGTCGCCCAGGCGGCGCAGGAAGCCCGTCGGCAGGAACACCGCGTCCGCCGCGATCATCGCCAGCGAGAAGAACGGCAGACCGAGGACCACGGCGATCACGGCGTGCTCGGTCATCATGACCGCCAGCAGGACGTTCTTCACCCGCCGGTTGAACAGCGTGAACGGGAAGGCGACCTGCACCAGGACCGTCCCGTAGGTCACCAGCATCACCATCGTGCCGCTGGCGGACAGCAGGTCCGCGAGCCCCGGCCAGGGCGAGAAGCACTCCAGGTGGAGCGGGTAGTAGACCGCGGTGCCGTCCTGCCAGCGGGAGCCCTGGATCTTGTACCAACCCGCTGTCGCGTAGATCAGGCACGCCTCCGCCATGATCACGAGCAGCGCGCCGTTGTGCACGATGTTCGCGACGACGTCCAGCATGATCCGCGGCTCGCGGGTCCGGGCCCGGCGCCCGACCAGCCACCACACGCCCAGCACTACCCACACCGTCCACAGCAGCGCCGGTATCAGCCCGTCGCCCTGCATCCGGCCGGCCAGGGTCACCGCGACCAGCACCAGCCCGAGCACGCCCCACAGCACCGGTCCGGTCCGGTCCGTGACCCGCTCGCCCCGCGCGCGGACCGCCCGCTCCCGCGCGGCCCGCCCGGCGTCCAGCGACCACACCTGGGCGCACCGCGTGAACACCAGGTAGATCGACATCAGGTGCAGCACGTTGTCGCCGCCGTCACCCATGAAGACGCTGCGGTTCTGCAGCGACAGCACACCGACCATGAACAGCACCGACATGGTGCGGGTGCGCCAGCCCAGCATCAGCAGGGCGCTGGAGAGGACCGCGAGCGCGTAGACGATCTCGAACCAGACCCGGCCGTCCGACCACATCAGGACGGTGAAGGAGCCGTTGGACCCGACCAGCTGCTGGGCGAGATCGAAGCTCCAGGGGCCGTCGGGACCGTACAGCTCGTGCCGGTGGGGGAGTTCGCGGAGCAGGAACAGCAGCCAGGTGGCGCTGAAGCCGATGCGGACGACGGCCGTCTGGTAGGGGCCCAGGGCGGCCTCGGTGACGCGGGCTATGGCGCCCGAGACGGCCAGCGAGAGGCGGTTCACCGCATCCCTCCCTCGGCCTCGTCCTGCGGCACCCTCCACCACGGCAGCTCCCGGTAGGACGGTGTCATGGAGACCTTCTCCCGGCTCCACTCGGGCGGCGGCACATTGCTGGTGCGGGAGCGCACCTGCACCCGTTCGATGACGCCGGCGCCCCCGGTCGCGGCCCGCACCGCGTCGTCGTCGTGCAGGCGCAGCACCATGATCCGGCGCAGATACGACTCCGAGAGCGCTCCGCGCAGGCCCACCGGGCGGTTCTCGCCGTCGTGCGTGGCGACGTAGAAGTCCCAGGCCCGGCGCAGCTCGTTCTGCTGCGTGTGGCTGGGCAGCAGGTTGCCGTCGATGGCCCGGCCGTCCTCGGCGGACAGGTCGTACCAGCCGGTGACCGACGTCATGCCGTCCGGCCCGCGGACCCCGGCGCGGACCTGGATCGAGATGTTCTGCTGGAGCGGGTTCGGCGCGAAGAGCTTCCAGTTCTGCTCGAACTCCGGATAGATCCAGTCGTCGACGGCGTCGCCGTGCGCCCTGGTGACCGTGTTCGCCGGCGCGACGTGCAGGAACGTCATCCCGAGGTGCACACACACCCCGATGGCCACGACCGCCAGCGCCAGGGCGACACCGACCTGGTAGCGGAGGGAGAGCGCGGCGATGCCGGTACGAGGTTCACCGGGCCGGTCCACCGGCACGTCCTGCCGCGTGGGCGGGGTCGGACGGCTCGGCGCGTCAGGACCGTGCCGGGCGTTCGAGCCCTCGTCGTACGCGTCCATTCCGCCCCGTTCCACGATCCCGGTCCGTCGTTTCCGTCCGCCCGGCCGGCCGCGAGGGCGTCGCACCGCCCGCACGGCACTGCGCACGGCCTCGGCACGGGCACGGTACTCAGCGGACCCACCCGCGCACAGCCCCTGGCCACCCCTCCCACCGTGGCCATCGCCACACCGGGGAGGCCGACGGTACGGCGAGTGACACCCTACGGCGCCCGCCCGTACACCCATTCCCTTCTTCTATAACCTGTTCTATCTTGACGCCCCGTCAGCTCAACGGGATCGCCGGAAGGACAGGCACCGTGGACTTCACCTTCACCGAGGAGCAGCAGGCGGCGGCCGAGGCGGCGAAGGGCGTGTTCGCCGGGGTCGCCCCCGACGCCGTGCCCAGCCCGGCCCTCACCCCCGGCGCCGTCGCCGAGACGTACGACCGCGCCCTGTGGGCCCGGCTCGCCGACGCCGACCTGCTGAGCCTGCTGCTCGACGCGCGGTACGGCGGGGCCGGCCTGGACGCCATCGCGCTCTGCCTGGTGCTGCGGGAGTCGGCACAGGTACTGGCCAGGGTCCCCCTGCTGGAGAGCAGCGCGGCAGCCGCGGCCGTCCAGGCCTACGGCGGCGAGGAGGCGAAGGCGGACCTGCTCGCCCGGGCCGGCCGGGGCGAGACCGTCCTGACCGTCGCCGCGCACGGCCGCACCGGCCACGACCCGGCCGAACAGTCCGTGACAGCCCGGCAGGACGGCGCGACCTGGGTACTGGACGGCGTGCAGACGGCGGTGCCGTGGGCCTACGACGCGGACGTCACGCTCGTCCCCGCGCACACCGGGACCGGCCGGACCGTGCTGGCGCTGGTGCCTCGCGGGCACGAGGGGACCCACCTCGCCGAGCAGTTCTCCACCAGCGGCGAGCGGCTCGGTGAGCTGCGCCTGGCGTCCGCACGGCTCGCGGCCCGCGACGTGATCGACACCGACGGGGCGTGGGAGTGGCTGCGGGATCTGCTGGCCACCGGGACGTGTGCGCTGGCGCTCGGGCTCGGGGAGCGCGTGCTGCGGATGACCGGGGAGTACACGGGCAAGCGGGAGCAGTTCGGGTTCCCGATCGCGACCTTCCAGGCCGTCGCCGTGCAGGCCGCCGACCGCTACATCGACCTGCGCGCGATGGAGGCCACGCTGTGGCAGGCCGCCTGGCGGATCACCTCCGGGGCCCCGGGCCCGCTGCCCGCCGCCGGTGACGTGGCCGTCGCCAAGATCTGGGCGGCGGAGGGCGTCCGCCGGGTCGTGCAGACCGCGCAGCATCTGCACGGCGGGTTCGGCGCCGACGTGGACTATCCCCTGCACCGCTACCACGCCTGGGCCAAGCACCTGGAACTCTCACTCGGCCCGGCCGCGGCACACGAGGAGGCCCTGGGCGACCTCCTGGCTGCCCACCCACCGGCCTGACCCACGGCACGGGGCCGTGGGGATGCCCCTACGGCCGGGCGACGACGGGAAGGGTCGGACAGGCTCTAGAGGTGCACTAGAGGTGCACTAGAGGTGCTCTAGAGGTGCTCTAGAGGACGAACCCCTGCTGCCCGTCGTCCGTCACGACGGGACGGCCCGCCGCCTCCCACACCTGCATGCCGCCGTCGACGTTCACGGCGTCGACGCCCTGCTGGGCCAGGTACATCGTGACCTGGGCGGACCGGCCGCCCGAACGGCAGATCACATGGACCCGGCCGTCCTGCGGGGCGGCCTCGGTCAGCTCGCCGTACCGGGCGACGAACTCGCTGATCGGGATGTGCAGCGCCCCTGCGGCGTGGCCGGCCTTCCACTCGTCGTCCTCCCGGACGTCCAGCAGGAAGTCACCGTCCTTGAGGTCCGCGACCGCGACCGTGGGCACACCAGCTCCAAAACTCATGCGTCCGACGCTACCGGAACCGGCCGCCACGCCGACCGGGGCACGGCTCAGCCCTGGCCCCGGCCCTGTCCTTCTCCGCCGTCGAGCAACGCGGCAAGCTCCGTCTCCCTCTCGGCGACCTGGGTGCGCAGGCCCTGCCCGATCTCGTCCAGGAGCCGGTCCGGGTCGTCCGGGGCCAGCTGGAGCATGTGGCCGATGGCACTGTCCTCCAGCTCCCTGGCCAGCAGCCCGAGCAGCTCCTTGCGCTGGGCGAGCCACTCCAGGCGGGCGTAGAGCTCCTCGGCGCGGCTGGGGCCCCGCTTCAGCTCGGGTCCCTCGGCCCACTCCGCGGCGAGCTCGCGCAGCTCAGCCTCGTCGCCCCGGGCGTAGGCGGCGTTGACCCGCGTGATGAACTCCTCGCGCCGCGCGCGCTCCTTCTCCTCCTGCGCCAGGTCCGGGTGGGCCTTGCGGGCGAGGTCGCGGTAGAGCTTGCGGGCCTCCTCGCTGGGGCGGACCCGCTGCGGGGGCCGGACCGGCTGGTCCGTGAGCATCGCCGTGGCCTCGGGGAACAGACCGCTGCCGTCCATCCAGCCGTGCAGCAGTTCCTCGACACCGGGGATGGGGGCGAGCCGCGCTCTGGCCTCCTCCGCCCGCTGCCGGTCCGCGGGGTCGCCGCTGCGGGCGGCTCTGGCCTCCAGGATCCGGGCGTCCAGCTCCTCGAGCCGGGCGTACAGCGGTCCGAGCTTCTGTTCGTGCAGCCGGGAGAAGTTCTCGACCTCGACGCGGAAGGTCTCCACCGCGATCTCGTACTCGATCAACGCCTGCTCGGCGGCCCGCACGGCCCGCTCCAGCCGGGCCTCGGGCCGTGCGGCGTCGCCACCATCCTGCTCAGCTTCCGGGGTCGTCACCCGACCAGCCTAGGCGACGCACCGGCCGGACCCGGCCCCGGAGGAGAACAGACCCGGGGTGGCACACCGACCGCTGCCGGCGCCCCGGACGGGACGGCCCGCCCCCCACCCCCTACACCCCCATCTCCGCCGCGACCTTCCCCGCCCGCACCCCCGCCAGCAGCTCCGTGTGATCCGCCTCGGTCCGGTCCGCGTAGGCCACGGCGAAGGACGCCATCGCCTCGTCCAGCTCCTCGTTCTTCCCGCAGTACCCGGCGATGAGCCGCGGATCGGCGCTGTGCGCGTGCGCACGCGCCAGGAGGGCACCGGTCATGCGCCCGTAGTCGTCCAGCTGGTCGGTGGCCAGCGCGGCCGGATCGACGCTGCCCTTGCGGTTGCGGAACTGACGGACCTGGAAGGGCAACCCGTCCACCGTCGTCCAGCCCAGCAGGTTGTCGCTCACGACCTGCATCCGCTTCTGGCCCAGCACGACCCGCCGCCCCTCATGGCCGGCCTCCGGCGTCTCGAAACCGGCCGTCGCCAGATGCGGAACCAGCGCCGACGCCCGCGCCTCCTTGACCTGAAGCACCAGCGGCTCGCCCCGGTGGTCCAGAAGCAGCACGACGTAGGACCGGGTGCCGACACTGCCCGTGCCGACGACGCGGAAGGCGACGTCGTGCACCGCGTGCCGGGCGAGGAGCGGAAGGCGGTCCTCCTGGAGGGTGCCGACGTACTCCTCCAGAGACGCGGCCACGGCCGCGGCCTGGGCGTTCGGGACGCGCCGCAGCACCGGTGGCGCGTCCACGAACCGGCGTCCGCCGTCCTGCGTGGCCTCGGTCGACTTGGCCGCGAAGCGGCCGCTGGTGTTGTGCCGGGCCTTCTCGGAGACCCGCTCCAGCGTGCCGAGCAGATCATGGGCGTCGGTGTGGGAGACGAGCTCCTCGTCCGCGATGGCGTTCCACGCGTCCAGCACCGGGAGCCTGGCCAGCAGCCGCATGGTCCTGCGGTAGGCGCCGGCCGCGTCGTAGGCCGCCTTGCGGCACTGGTCCTCGTCCGCTCCGGCCACCCGGCCCGCGAGCACCAGGGACGCCGCGAGTCGTTTGAGGTCCCATTCCCAGGGGCCGGGCACCGTCTCGTCGAAGTCGTTCAGGTCGATGACCAGGCCGCCGCGCGCGTCGCCGTACAGGCCGAAATTGGCCGCGTGGGCGTCGCCGCAGAGCTGCGCCCGGATTCTGGTCATGGGCGTGCGCGCGAGGTCGTACGCCATGAGTCCCGCCGAGCCGCGCAGGAACGCGAAGGGGGTGGCGGCCATGCGGCCGACGCGGATCGGGGTCAGCTCGGGCAGCCGCCCACGGCCCGACTCCTCGACGGCGCTCACCGCGTCGGGCCGGGACGGGTCCAGGTCGAGCGAGGCGTGCGAGCTGCGCGGGATCTGCTTGCGGAGGGCCTTGCCCTCGTCCTTGGGCGACCCGGCGGCCGGCCACTCGGCGAAGCCACGCACCCGCGGCAGCCTGCGCGGCGCCCCGGCCCTCGGCGCCGTCCCGCTCTCGTCCCGATCTCCGGTGCTGGTCATCCCGACCGCCTCCCCCGCGCGCGCACGAACATCAACTCGTGCCGACCGTACAACCGGTGGCCGAAACGCGTCAGACCCTGTGGACAACTCCACCGCTGTGGACACCCACGCCGGGCCGTACGGCAGTGGCTACGCCCCAGAGGACACGGGGGCCTGAGCGGGTACGGAGGCCTGCGTCGGCACGGCCGCGTCCTCACCCGTCAGGACCTGTGCCAGCACCCGCTCGGCCCTCTCCACCGAGATGTCGAGCCGGGCCAGCACCGCCGGCACGGTGATACTGGGCAGGAAGTGCTCGAACAGCACGACGACACGGCGCTCCAGATCCTGCCGCTGGCAGCGCAGCTGGGACAGCAGCTGCACCCCGGAGAAGCTGCCGACCAGCAGCTCCGCGGTCTCCGCCACGTCGACGTGCTGGAGCAGCTCGCCCCGCGCCTTCGCCTCGGTCAGCATCTGCGTGTTCTGGTCGATCCACATCCGGAAGGCCGGGGTGCGGTCGAGGTCCATGGCCCCCTGGTCGAGGGCGAGCCCCACACTGGCCCGCACCAGCGGTTCGGACCGCAGCCGACGGGCCATCACCAGGCCGGAGTCGACGAGTTCCTGGAGCTTGCTGGACTGTGCCGGGAGCGTGATCGCGAGCTGCTCCTCGAACACCCCCACCGCCAGCTCTTCCTTGGAGCCGAAGTGGAAGTACAGCGCGCCCTTGGTGACGCCGGCCCGGTCCAGGATCTCGCCGATGGTCGCCGAGGTGTAGCCGCGTTCGTCGAAGACGGCCGCCGCCGCCTCCAGAATGGTCCGCCGGGTGCGGATCGCGCGCTCCTGTCGCGCCATCGGATGCCTCCTGATCTCCGTCGATCCCTGTGAAGTCGCTGTGTGGCGAGGGCGCGAGAGCCTTTTCCGGGGGCTTGGCTCACCCTTTGAAAAAAACCGGCTCGTCCGTATCTTAGTCAAGCGTCGACCGCGGCCAGGCAGCCGATCCGGGGGTTCTCATGTTGCAGACAGGGCCTTTGAGCGCACTCACGGAGGATCAGACCGGACGCGAGGGCCGCCCGGCAAACGGAAGCGCTACGACCGTCGAGAACCCGCCACAGACCACCGCCCCCCGGGGGACCACCCCACCGCGCCCCGCCGCAGTGGCCCCGACCGCCACCGCCGCAGCACCCGCACCAACGGACACGGCCACGGCCACGGACGCGGACACGAACACGAACACGAGCACGGCCATCGAGGCACCGTCGGCACCGGCCCCCGCCGGCCGGGACGAAACACCCGCACCCCCGGCCACCACCGCCGCCGCACACCCCCTGGCATCGGCCGAAGTCGTCCAGGAACCCGCGCCGTCCTCCCCCGTCACGAAACGCTCCGCCCCCCACTCCCACACCGCCGCCGTCGTCACCAAGGAACTCGCCCATCGCACCACTGAGACGGACGTCTTCCCCACCCGGTGGACCCGAATCTCCGACCACCGCTTCCGCTTCACCGCGCACTGGCCGGCCGCCCACCCCTTCTTCGGCCCCGTGGACGACCGCCACCAGGACCCGATGGTCGTAGGCGAAACGTTGCGGCAGGCCTCGATGGTGCTGGCGCACGCCGAGTTCGGTGCCCCCGCCGACACGCACTTCGTCATGTGGGACATGGCGGTCCGCGTCGACCCGGCCGCGCTGCTGCTGGCGGACGCCACCGAGCCGGTCGAGTTCGACGTCGTGTGCTCCGAGGTCCGCCGCCGCGGCCGCGGGCTGCACAGCATGCGGACCACGATGGAGTTCCGCCGCGCGGGACGGCTCGTCGCCCGCGGCACCGGAAGCACCGGCTGCACCTCACCGCGCGCCTACCGGCGCCTGCGGGCGGACCGGTTGGACGCCATGGACCGGCCGGTTCCCCTCCTGGGGGGCATAGCGCCGCCCACCGCGGGCCGGGCCCGCGCCGAGGATGTCGTCCTCGCTCCCGGCGACCGCCCCGGCGTCTGGAACCTGCGCGTCGACACCGGCCATCCGGTCCTCTTCCCGCGGCCCAACGACCACGTCCCCGGCATGGTCCTGTTCGAGGCGGCCCGCCAGGCCGCGACCGCCGCGTCCGGCCTGCACCCCTTCCTGCCGAGCAGGATGACGGCCGACTTCACCCGGTACGCCGAACTGCACAGCCCCTGCCGCATCGAGACCGAGGTGCTCGCCGAAGGATCCGGGGAGGCGACCGTACGGGTGTCGGGGCGACAGGACGGCGAGCCCGTCTTCACCGCCACCCTGACCTCCGCCACACGCACGCCGGTACGGTCCCCGTCGTGACGCTCAAGATCCTGATCACGGGCGCGAGCGGCTTCGTCGGCAGCCGGGTCGCGGCCACGGCGCAGCGGCAACCGGACGTCCACGTACGCCTGTTGTCCCGGCACGCACCGCAGGGGCCCGAGTACGTGCAGGGCGACCTGTGCGCCCCGCCCTCCCTGCGCGGCGTCTGCGCCGACACCGACGTCCTGGTGCACTGCGCCACGCAGGTCGGCGGCGACGCCGAAACCGTCGAGGCGGTCAACGACCACGGCACCCGGGCCCTGGTCGAGGAGGCCGTACGCGCCGGGGTGCGCCGGATCGTGTACGTCAGTACCGCCGCCGTGCACGGCCGGGGCCCCTTCCGCGGCGTACGCCCCGGGCAGGCCCCGATCGCGCCCGCGTCACCCACCAGCCGCACCCGGGCCGCCGCCGAACGGTACGTCGTCGACGCGGGCGGCCTGGTGCTGCGCCCGCATCTCGTGTACGGCGAGGGCGACCGCTGGGTGATCCCCGGCCTGGTGCGGCTGATGGACGAGCTGTCGGCCACCCTGACCGGCTGCGCGGCGCTCCAGTCGATGATCGACGTCGACACCCTGGGCCGTGCGGTGGTGGCCGCCGCGCTCTCCCCGGCGCCCGGCGGTGGCGTGCACCACGTGAACCACCCCGAGCCGGTGGTGGTCGCGGACCTGCTGGCTGCCGTGGCCCGGGAACTGGGGGCGCCCGGCGGCGGTGCGGCCGTGGACGTCGCCACCGCCCTCGACCGGGCCGCCGGGTCACCCCTCGCCCTTCACCACCTCGGCATGCTCACGGTCGACCACTGGTTCGTGGACGACACGTTCTGGAAGGCCTTCGACTGCTCGCCCGGCGAGGGGTTCGCGGCCGGGTTCATCCGCGCGGCGCCCTGGTACCGCGCGTTCCTCCAGGGCCGGAAGGTCTCCTGATCACTCCGGCCGCACCTCCGCCGCCGGCTCCTTAGGGCACGGGCCGGGGACCGGACCGTGCAACAGCACCGGCAGCTCCTCGTGGCCGGTGGAGATGATGGACCGCAGCCGCTTCGGCGGATGCGACGGATCGGCCAGGGCCAGCCGCGGGAAGCGCGCGAACAACGACCTGAGGGCCACGGTTGCCTCGGCCATGGCCAGGGGCCGGCCCAGACAGTGGTGCACGCCGTGGCCGAACGACACGTGGTCTCGGCTGGTGCCGCGGGTGATGTCGAAGCGGTCGGCGTCGGGCCCGTGCCGCTCGGGGTCGCGCCCGGCACCGGCGAAGGAGACCACGAGCGGGTCGCCCTCGGGGATGGTCAGGCCCGGCTCGATCTCGATGTCCTGCACGGCGTAGCGCAGACCCGACATGGCACCCGGCGCCTCGAAGCGCAGCGACTCCTCCAGTGCGTCCTCCCAGGTGGCCCGACCGGAGCGGACGAGGCCGAGCTGGTCGGGGTGGGCCAGCAGGCTGTGCACGGTGTTGTCGATGAGGTTGACGGTCGTCTCGAAACCGGCCGTGAGCAGCAGGATCAGGTTGTCCATCAACTCCTGTTCGCTGAGGCTTCCTTCGTCGCGCGCGGCGATGAGCGCCGTCGTCAGGTCGTCGGCCGGGTGCTCGCGTTTGTGCTGGAGGAACGCGGTCAGCGTGCCGTAGAGGTCGACGGCGTTGGCCTGGGCGTCCTCCAGGGAGATGGCGGTGTCGAAGAACCGGTTGATGATGCGGTGGAGATCCGCGCGGGGGCCGTCCTCGCCGGGCGGTACGCCGAAGAGCTCGCACACCACCTCGTGCGGGATCGGCGCCGCGAACACAGCCCGCAGGTCGACGACTTCGCCCTCCGGGACGCGCTCCAGCGCGTCCAGCGCCCGGTCGACGATCTCCTGGACGCGCGGCATGAGCGCGTCGACGCGGCGCTTGGTGAACGCGGCGGCCATCGGCTTGCGCAGCCGGCTGTGGTCGGAACCGTAGGCGGTGACCATGTTGCGCACCGAGACCCAGATGGCGAGCGGCCAGGTACGGGAGATGTCCCCGTTGATCCAGGCCGGCCAGTGCCGGAAGGCGTCCTTGCTCGTCTCGGGCCCGGCCAGGAGCCGCTTGTTCAGTTCCAGGCCGGTGATCCACCACGCCCGTACGCCGCCGGGGAGTTCGACCTCCACGGCCGGGCCCCGGGCACGGATCCGGGCTATCTCGCCGTAGAGGTCCTGACCGGACGGGGCGATCGACAGGAAGGGGCAGGCCTGCTGTTCTGCCATGACTCATCACTCCTCGGTCCAGGGGCTGGGGACCATCGTGCGATCAGCGGGCCGGAAAAACTTGGCAACCGGTTTGTTTTGGCCATGGCTTCACCTGTGGTCGGCCAGGGGCACGTCACCACGGCAGCGCGAGCCCCGATCACCGCAGCGCGAGCCCCACCCGGCACGCTTCCGCCCGAAGCCCCGGATCAGCCGGCGCCCCACTCCCCGCGGATCCGCTCCCGGCGGGTCCGCTCCCCGCAGGTCCGCTCCCCGCAGGTCCGCTCCCCGCAGGTCCGCCTTCCGCCGACCCACTCCCCTCCGACCTGCCTTCCGCCGCCCCACTCCCCGCCGATTCGCCCCTCTCCGGGCCACTCCCCGCCGATTCGGCCCCCTCCGGTCCGCTCCCCGCCGGATCCAGCACCCCCACCAGCCCCGGTGCCGCCACGCACGGCAGCAGCAGCTGCCACAGGTCGGTCAGCGAGGGGCGGGCGAGCCAGCCCTGGTCCTCCCGGGCCAGCACCTCGATGCCGGTCGTGGCCGCGAGGACGACGGCGCAGGTGCGCTTCGGCGTGACACCGGCAGCGAGTTCGCCCCGGCGCTCCGCCTCGGCCAGCAGCCCGTGCACACACTCCCGCCATTCCCGGCGCAGGTCCCGCGCCCGCCCGGCGCCTGCCTCGGCGTTCAGCCGCAGCCCGGCCCGCACCACCACGTCGGCGCACAACAGCCGGGCGACGTGGTGAGTGACGTCCACGAGGCGTTGCAGGGTGTGCCCGTCGCCGTCCCGGCCGCGCTCCGCGGTCTCGCACAGGGCGTCCGCGGCCGCGTGCTCGACGGCCTCGGCGACGGCGGCCTTGTTGGCGAAGTGGAAGTGCAGCGCACCGGAGCTGACGCCGGCCCCCGCGCTGATCTGAGCCAGGCCGGCCCGGACGTACCCCCGGTCCTCGAACTGTTCGGCAGCAGACCGGATCAGCGCGAGACGGGTCCGGACGGCCCTGTCCTGTTTGGTCACCCGCGGCTCCCCTGCAGGGCTCTGATGGCGACGCAATGAAACCAACTCGCTGGTTTTTGCACAACGTGCCCACACCGCAGGAACTTTGGGCCCGCCCCTAGCCCCGCAGATACGCCAGCACGGCCAGCACCCGGCGGTGGGTGGCGCCGGCCGGCGGCAGGTCCAACTTGGTGAGGATGCCGGAGACGTGCTTGCCCACGGCCGCCTCGGAGACCACCAGTTCACGGGCGATCGCGCTGTTGGACCGGCCCTCCGCGATCAGCGCCAGCACCTCCCGCTCGCGCGGGGTGAGCCGCTCCAGCGGATCGCGGCGACGGCGCAGCAACTGCCGTACGACCTCGGGGTCGACGACCGTGCCGCCGTCCGCGACCTCGCCGAGCGCCTCGACAAACTCCTCGACCTGGCCGACGCGGTCCTTGAGCAGATAGCCGACGCCCGTGCCGTCGCCGGAGTCCAGCAGCTCGGCGGCATACCGGCGCTGCACGTACTGGCTGAGGACCAGCACGGGCAGCGTGGGCCGCTCCTGGCGCAGGCGTACGGCCGCGTGCAGGCCCTCGTCCTGGAAGCCGGGCGGCATCCGCACATCCGTCACGACCACGTCCGGCTCGTGCTCCCCGACGGCCACGACGAGTGCCTCGGCGTCCCCCACGGCCGCCACGACCTGGTGCCCGCAGCGCTCCAGCAGTCCGACGAGCCCGTCCCGCAGCAGCACGCTGTCCTCCGCCAGGACGACACGCAGCGGCCGCTCAACTCGCAGGGTCACAAGGGATCTCCACACGCAGCAGGGTCGGTCCGCCGGGCGGACTGGACAGGGAGAGTCTGCCATCGAGCACCGACACCCGGTCGGCGAGACCGGTCAGCCCGCTGCCGTCCCCGGCCCGCGCCCCACCGCGCCCGTCGTCGCGTATGCGCAGCAGCAACCGCCCGTCGCGGTGACCGCCGCTCACCTCGGCCCGGCTCGCCCCGCTGTGCCGGCCGACGTTGGCGAGCGCCTCGCACACCACGAAGTAGGCGGCGGCCTCGACCGCCGGGGAGAGCCGCCCGGGCAGCTCCAGGTCGACGTCCACGGGCACGGCCGAACGGTCGGCCGCGTCGGCGACGGCCGCTTCGAGCCCGAAGTCGGCGAGGACCTTGGGGTGAATGCCGTGGATGAGCTCGCGCAGCTCCGCGAGAGCCGTGCCCGCTTCCTGGTGCGCCTTGGCGAGCTGGTCGGCGAGCGGGCCGGGCGGGGCGTCGAGGCGCGCCAGCCCGAGCGTCATCGTCAGGGCGACGAGCCGCTGCTGCGCCCCGTCGTGCAGATCGCGCTCGATCCGCCGCCGCTCCGCCTCGAAGGCGTCCACCAACCGCACCCTGGAGCGGGCCAGTTCGACCACGCGGGCTCCCAGGTCGGCCTCCCGCGGCGCGATCAGCAGCCGGGTCAGCCCGGCCCGGGCCCCGGCCACGACGCCCAGCAGCCAGGCGCCCACCGCGAGCAGGACCAGTCCGAGGGCGGCGCATCCCACAGCAGTGGGCCAGGTGGTGACCAGCCACACCTTGAGGACCTTCGCCTCACCGAGGACGGCCAGAAGCAACGGAGTCGCCGCCACGGAGAGCGGGCCCAGCAGGAAGACGGCGAACGCGAGGGCGTCGACCGGCCACAACAGCACCGCGAACAGCAGGGCGTGGCCCAGCTCCCGCCAGGTGGCCCGCTCCCGCAACCGCGTCGACAGCCAGGCCCGCAGCCCCGGCTCCCGGGGCGCCTCGTGCGGGTCGGGCGCCGGCTCCGCGTCGACCAGCCGCAGCCGGTACCGCTCGAGGGCCGCCACCGGAACGCCCGCCAGGGCCGTCCCGAGCAGCAACGGCAGCCCCACCAGCGCGAGTGCGAGCACCCCGCCGACCGCCGCCGAGAGCACGATCCCCACCAGCACGACCACACCGACGAGCGCGCCGGTGAACAGGTAGGCGGCCGACCGCCACGGCCACGCCGACAGCAGATATCCGGGGCGGGACATGGCCTGCCACACGTTCCGAGGGTGCATGGGGATCACCGTAGAAGCCGCTCCGGACGACGACCATGGGGCCGGACCGAGGCCTTGGGGTATGCCTGGCCCTACCCCAGGTCTAGGCCCTGCCGCACTGCGTCGGCCCCTCCCCGCGCGGTTTCGTGGAGATCGACACCGACACCAGGGGGAACCCATGACACACGACGCCGTCCGGCTGGACTCGGTCACCAGGAGATACGGATCCCTGACCGCACTCGACGGGGTCTCCCTGTCGTTCCCCGCCGGGACCTTCACCGCCGTCATGGGCCCATCCGGCTCCGGCAAGTCCACGCTGCTCCAGTGCGCGGCCGGGCTGGACCGGCCCACCTCCGGGTCGGTCACCGTGGCCGGCACCGAACTCACCGGGCTCAGCGAACGGCGGCTGACCCTGCTGCGGCGCGAGCGCGTCGGGTTCGTCTTCCAGGCGTTCAACCTGCTGCCCTCGCTGACCGCCGAGCAGAACGTGGCCCTGCCCCTGCGCCTGGCCGGCCGCCGCGTCCCCGCATCCCGGGTGCGCCAGGCGCTCGGACAGGTCCATCTCGCCGACCGGGCCCGGCACCGGCCTGCCCAGCTCTCCGGCGGCCAGCAGCAACGCGTCGCCCTGGCCCGCGCGCTGATCACCCGGCCCGACGTGCTGTTCGGCGACGAGCCGACCGGCGCCCTGGACACCCGTACCGGCCGCGAGGTGCTCGGCCTGCTGCGGGACATGGTCGACCGCGAGGGCCAGACGGTCGTCATGGTCACGCACGACCCGGTGGCCGCCGCGTACGCCGACCGTGTGATCTTCCTCGTCGACGGCCGCGTGAGCGGGGAGTTGACGGGCGCCGACGCCGACGCCATCGCCCTCCGCATGACCCACCTGGAGGCCGTGCCGTGCTGAGCGTCACCCTGCGCACCCTGCGCACCCGCTGGACCACCTTCACCGGCAGCTTCGTCGCACTCTCGCTGGGCGTGGCGCTGCTCACCGTGATGGGCCTGGCCCTGGCCTCGACGGCCGGCGCCCCGGAGCGCGGTCCCGAACGCTTCGCCGCCGCGCCGGTCGTGGTCAAGGGACAGGACACCCTGCGCGTGCCGACCCCGATCGGCATCCGGGAGTCCCGGCTCGCGCACCCGCGTCCCGTACCGGCCACGACCGTCGCGCGGCTGCGGACGCTGGGCACGGTCGTCGAGGACCGCTCGTTTCCCGTCCGGGCAAAGGGCGCCCCCGCCGACCTGGTGGGCCACCCCTGGTCCACCGCCGCGTTCGCCCCGTACGACCTCGCCTCCGGCCGGGCACCCCGCACGGCCGGCGAGGTCACCGTCACCGGCGACTGGGCACGCCCGGGCCGGCGCATCCGCACCGATGCGGGCACCGTACGCGTCGTCGGCACGCTGACCTCCCGCGGCTTCGAGAACGCCGTGCTCTTCACGGACACCCGCGCCGCACAACTGCACCCGTCCTCCACACAGTCGGTCGTGCAGGCCGACCCGGCGTCCGTACGCGCGGCGGTGGGCGACAGCGCCCAGGTGCTCACCGGCACGGCACGCCGCCTCGCCGACGCCGACCCGGGCCGCGACCGTGAGGCGCTCACCGCGATGAACGCCCTGTTCGGCACCGCCGGCGGCGTCACCGCCTTCGTGTCCGTCTTCGTCGTGGCGTCGACCTTCGCCTTCGCGGTCGCCCAGCGCCGCAGGGAGTTCGCCCTGCTGCGCACCGCCGGGGCGAGTCCGGCCCAGCTCCGCCGGGCCGTCCTCGCCGAGGCCCTCGCCGTCGGCGTCCTCGCCTCGGTGGCCGGTTGCGCGCTGGGCTCCTACGGGGCGCCGCTGCTGGCGGCCCGGGTCGTCGAGGAGGGCCTCGCCCCGGCCTGGTTCACCATCGGCGAGCATGCGTGGCCCTACCACGCGGCCTTCTGGACGGGCCTGCTCGTCGCCCTGGGCGGAGCCACCGCGGCCTCCTGGCGGGCCGGCCGTACCGCCCCCACCGAGGCTTTGCGCGAGGCGGCGGCGGACAGCGGCCCGCTGACCCGGGGACGCCTGCTCTGCGGCACGGTCCTCCTGCTCGCGGCCGCCGTGACCCTGGCCCTGTCCCTCGCCGGCGACCCGTCCGATCTGCTCCACCGCAAGACGTACATCAGCCGCCCGATGCTGCTGATCACCGCGGCCGCCCTGCTCGCGCCCGTGGTGCTGCGGCCCCTGACCCGCCTGCTGGCCTGCCTCCCCTCGGCCGTGGGCATGCTGGTCCGCGCGAACACGGCCACCGGAGCACGCCGCACCGCCGCCCTCGCGGCCCCCGTCCTCGTCACGGTCGCGCTCGCCGGTTCCCTCCTCGGCGCCACCGCGACGCTGAACCACGCGAAGTCGACCGAGACGAGCGAGCGCACCACCGCCGCCTTCGTCGTCACCCCGGCCGCCGGGCGGGGCTTCGACGCCGCCACCCTGAGCAGGCTGCGTGCCGTACCGGGCGCGCGGATCTCAGCGACGTCGTCGACGGCCGTCACCGTCCTGGAGGACGGTGTGGCGCTGATCCGTTCCGAGGCCCGCGCCGCGACCCCCGCCGGCCTGGCGGCCACCAGCCGCCTGCCGATCGGCGCGGGCAGGACGAGCGACCTCGACGACGAGTCGATCATCGTCAACGAGGAGTGGCAACGGCACCGGGTGGGCGACCGGGTCCGGGTATGGCTCGGCGACGGAACACCCCGCACCCTCCGCGTCGCCGCGGTGATGCCCACCGGCACGGGCGGCAACGGCGTCTACGTCACCCCGCGCAACGCCCCGGGCGCCACGGTCGACCGCGTGGACGTGGCGCTCGAGGAGGGTGCCGCCCCCGGCACCGTGGCCGCCGCCCTGCGTGAGGCGGCCGGTGCGGGAGGCGGCCGGGT
Organism: Streptomyces tibetensis; assembly: GCF_007655005.1. Classification (GTDB taxonomy): domain Bacteria; phylum Actinomycetota; class Actinomycetes; order Streptomycetales; family Streptomycetaceae; genus Streptomyces; species Streptomyces tibetensis. The sequence continues at coordinate 321,323 of NZ_SZVW01000004.1, read as the reverse complement.
CCTCACCCGGGATGCGTGGATCGACGCCACCCAGCCGGAAACCAACCGCACCACCCGTCTCGGCGTCTTCCTGGTCCTCGGCATCGCTCTGCTCTACACGGGCATCTCCGTGGCCAACACCACGGTCATGGCGGCCTCCGACCGGGTCCGCGACCTGGCCGTGCTGCGGCTGACCGGAGCCACCCGCCGGCAGGTGCTGCGGCTGACCGCGGCCGAGGCCCTGACGGCCACCGCGGCCGGTGCGCTCCTGGGCGTGCTGGTCACGGGCCTCAACCTGGCCGGCATGTGGGGCGCCCTCGGCCTGCTGTCGGTGCAGCCCACCGTCACCCTGCCGTGGCAGGCGCTCGGCACGACGGCGACAGCCTGCGCCCTGCTGGCCGTGGTCTGCGCGACCGTCCCCGCCGCCCTGGCCCTGCGCCGCCGCCCGGCGGACCTGGCGGGGATGCGCCAATAGCCCACCCCGCCGACGGACAAGGGCCCCGACTTCTTCGGCGTCCTCGCCGCGATCAACGCCTGGGGCGACCGCCGGACGGCCGGCGACGAGGGCGCCCCGGTCGTCCTGCACCACCGGCCCTGCGCCCACGACACCGAGGCCCGGCTCATCCGCTCCGCCTGCGGCGAGCCCCTGCACCAGCGGGACATGAACGCCCGCACCGGCCCCGGCTCCCCGCACCGCCTCCTCGACGAGCCGGTCGGGCGGGAACGCTTCGCCCCGGGGCGGACACCGGGCGGGGGACGGCCGGGCCGAGCAGGCCTGAGAGCTTCCTCACACGACCGGAACCCCGGACCCACGCGAGACAACCGTCACATCCGCAAACACGAAGAACGGGCGGCATCTGATCGATGCCGCCCGTTCTCGACGGTGCGCGAGGGGGGAGTTGAACCCCCACGCCCTTGCGGGCACTGGAACCTGAATCCAGCGCGTCTGCCTATTCCGCCACCCGCGCATTGGGTGTGTCCTGGGCGTCTGCCCCTTGGGGCGGGCGCCTTCCGACACCCAGAACATTAGCACGCTGGAAGGGGTGGGTTCACATCCCTTATCCCCGCAGGCAGACCCCCTGCCGAACCTTCGATGTCCCTGCCACGTATCAACGCGTACCGGTTCACGTATCAACCTCGTACCGGTACCCGCCGTCTCCGCAGGAGGGGTCGGGGTCCACAGTCAGGTGCGGGACACTGGTCTTCAGCCGCCTCTACGATCCTTGTCAGGCATACCGGAGGCGGATACGCGCAGCAGTAGCACCGGAGGAGTTCGAAGAAGAGCTCCACAGGGAACTTCGTCATGCGTCGACACCCGTCGGCGGGGCTGACAGGGGGAACCAGCCGATCGAGCGGCGCGTGGATACGATCAGTAAGCAGTACCAGCCAAGCGGCCCGCTGGGCAGTACACAGGACGGCAGCTACGGAGGAGGTGCCTCATGGGAGTCCTGAAGAAGTTCGAGCAGCGTCTCGAAGGTCTGGTCAACGGCACCTTCGCCAAGGTGTTCAAGTCCGAGGTCCAGCCCGTGGAGATCGCCGGAGCGCTCCAGCGCGAGTGCGACAACAACGCCACGATCTGGAACCGCGACCGGACGGTCGTACCCAACGACTTCATCGTCGAACTGAGCACGCCCGACTTCGAGCGGCTCAGCCCCTACTCCGGCCAGCTCGGCGACGAGCTCGCCGGCATGGTGCGCGACTACGCCAAGCAGCAGCGCTACACCTTCATGGGCCCGATCAAGGTGCACCTGGAGAAGGCGGACGACCTCGACACCGGCCTGTACCGGGTGCGCAGCCGAACGCTCGCCTCCTCCAGCAGCCAGCAGGGCGGCCCGGGAGGCGGCGGCGCCGCACCCGCCGCCCCGCAGGGCGGACGCCCCGGTGGCTACGGCTACCCGCCGTCCGCGGCGCCCTCCGGCGCCCCGCCCATGCCGGCCTCACCGCCACCCGGCGGCCGCCCCGGCGGCTACGGCTACCCACCCGCCGCGAGCGGCCAGCGGCCCCCGGCCGCCCCGGCCGCCGGCGGACGCACCCGCCACTGGATCGAGATCAACGGCACCCGCCACCAGATCTCCCGCGCCACGCTCGTACTGGGCCGCAGCACCGACGCCGACGTGCGGATCGACGACCCCGGCGTCTCCCGCCGGCACTGCGAGATCCGGACCGGAACGCCCTCGACGATCCAGGATCTCGGATCCACCAACGGCATCGTGGTGGACGGGCAGCACACCACCCGCGCTACGCTCCGCGACGGCTCGCGGATCGTCGTGGGCAGCACCACCATCATTTACCGGCAAGCCGAAGGGTGAAGCGGGGGCAATGTCAGAGCTGACCCTCACGGTCATGCGGCTGGGTTTCCTGGCCGTACTGTGGCTGTTCGTGATCGTGGCCGTGCAGGTCATCCGCAGCGACCTTTTCGGTACGCGTGTCACCCAGCGCGGTTCGCGCCGCGAGGCGGGACGCCAGCAGCAGCAGGCCGCCGCCCGCCAGGCACCGCCGCAGCAGCGCCAGCAGCCCGCCGGCGGTCGCCGGGGCCGCAACGCCCCCACCAAGCTGGTCGTGACCGAAGGCACCCTCACCGGCACCACGGTCGCGCTCCAGGGCCAGACCATCACCCTGGGCCGGGCGCACGACTCGACGATCGTGCTGGACGACGACTACGCCTCCAGCCGCCATGCCAGGATCTACCCGGACCGCGACGGCCAGTGGATCGTCGAGGACCTCGGCTCCACCAACGGCACATACCTGGACCGGTCCCGGCTGACGACTCCCACACCGATTGCACCGGGCGCGCCGATCCGCATCGGCAAGACCGTCATCGAGCTGCGGAAGTAGTGCTACATCATGGATAGGCGCGAGCGGAGCGAGCACGCAGTGGCGGGCCCCACCCCGGCCCCCCGCGCGCTCCCGACCGGAGGGTGGGCAGTGTGGCTCGACACGACCGGCTGTACCCGGAGCCGACAGGCGAGGTGCGCATGAGTCTGTCACTGCGCTTCGCGGCCGGATCGCACAAGGGCATGATCCGGGAGGGCAACGAGGACTCCGGATACGCCGGCCCGCGCCTGCTCGCCATCGCCGACGGCATGGGCGGCGCGGCGGCCGGTGAGGTCGCCTCCTCAGAAGCCATCTCCACCATCGTCGCCCTCGACGACGACGTCCCCGGCTCCGACATCCTCACCTCGCTCGGCACCGCGGTCCAGCGCGCCAACGACCAGCTGCGCTCCATGGTCGAGGACGACCCCCAGCTGGAGGGCATGGGGACGACCCTGACCGCCCTGCTGTGGACGGGCCAGCGCCTCGGCCTGGTCCACGTCGGCGACTCGCGCGCCTACCTGCTCCGCGACGGCGTCCTCACCCAGATCACCCAGGACCACACCTGGGTGCAGCGCCTGGTCGACGAGGGCCGTATCACCGAGGAGGAGGCGACCACGCACCCGCAGCGCTCGCTGCTGATGCGCGCCCTCGGGTCCGGCGACCACGTCGAGCCGGACCTGTCCATCCGCGAGGTCCGCGCCGGCGACCGCTACCTGATCTGCTCCGACGGCCTGTCCGGCGTGGTGTCCCACCAGACCCTCGAGGACACCCTCGCCAGCTACCAGGGCCCCCAGGAGACCGTCCAGAACCTGATCGAGCTGGCCCTGCGCGGCGGCGGCCCGGACAACATCACGGTCATCATCGCCGACGTCCTCGACCTCGACACCGGCGACACCCTCGCGGGGCAGCTGTCCGACACCCCCGTCGTGGTCGGCGCCGTCGCCGAGAACCAGCACCAGCTGCACGACAACGGCATCATGCAGACCCCCGCGGGCCGCGCCTCCGGGCTCGGCCGCCACGGCCGCGGCGGCGGAGGCGGCGAGTTCGGCCCGCCCGGCTCCGGCGACACCACCGGCTACATCCCCGCGGCCGGCTTCGACTACGGCGACGACGACTTCACCAAGCCCCGCCGCAGGAAGGGCAGCTGGCTGAAGAGATCCCTCTACGCCGCCCTCGCGCTGGCCGTCGTCGGCGGCGGACTCTACGGCGGATACCGCTGGACGCAGACGCAGTACTACGTCGGCACCGAGGACGAGCACGTCGCGCTGTACCGGGGCATCAGCCAGGACCTGGCCTGGGTCTCACTCTCGGACGTCGAGAAGGACCACCCCGAGATCGAACTCAAGTACCTGCCGCCCTACCAGCAGAAGCTGGTCGAGGCGACCATCCCCGAGGGCGGACTCAAGAACGCCCAGGCGAAGATCCAGGAACTGTCGGTGCAGGCCTCCGCGTGCAAGAAGGAGGCGCAGCGGCGCGACGCCGAGAGCAAGAACAACTCCAAGACCGGCGAAGGCGAGGCCGGGGGCACCACGGGAACCACTCCCGCCTCCTTCACGTCCAAGGCCACACCGACGCCGAACCCGTCCAGCCCGTCGGGCTCACCGTCGGCCCCGGAGAAGTCCACGCCCCCGACCACGACCGCACCCACCCCCAGCCCCGGCCCCAGCCTCTCGGAGGAAGAGCAGAAGGTCGTCTCGCTGTGCGGTAAGCAGTAGCCGTGAGAGGCCCTGTCACACGATGAGCGGTACGAATACGTCGCACTCGCCGACGCACCACACGTCCACGATCGGCGCCATCGGCGCGCCGAGCCGGCGCAACACCGAGCTCGCGCTGCTGGTGTTCGCCGTCGTCATCCCGGTGTTCGCCTACGCCAACGTCGGCCTGGCCCTCCACGACTCGGTGCCGCCGGGCCTGCTGAGCTACGGGCTCGGGCTCGGACTGCTCGCGGGCGTCGGCCATCTCGCCGTACGGAAGTTCGCGCCGTACGCCGACCCGCTGATGCTGCCGCTGGCGACCCTGCTCAACGGGCTCGGACTGGTCATCATCTGGCGCCTGGACCAGTCGGAGAAGCTGCAGGCGAGCAAGCAGTTCGTCGAGGCGGCTCCCCGGCAGCTGCTGTACTCCGCGATGGGCGTCGCCCTGCTGGTCGTCGTGCTGATCTTCCTGAAGGACCACCGCGTCCTGCAGCGCTACACATACATCTCGATGGCCGGTGCGCTGTTCCTGCTGATCCTGCCGCTCGTGCCCGGACTGGGCGCGAACATCTACGGCGCCAAGATCTGGATCAAGATCCCCGGCCTCGGCACGCTCCAGCCCGGCGAGTTCGCGAAGATCGTCCTCGCGGTGTTCTTCGCCGGCTACCTCATGGTCAAGAGAGACGCCCTGGCCCTGGCCAGCCGCCGCTTCATGGGCCTGTACCTGCCGCGCGGCCGCGACCTCGGTCCGATCCTCGTGGTCTGGGCGATCTCGATCCTCATCCTGGTCTTCGAGACCGACCTCGGTACATCCCTGCTGTTCTTCGGGATGTTCATCATCATGCTGTACGTCGCCACCGAGCGGACCAGCTGGATCGTCTTCGGTCTGCTGATGTCCGCGGTCGGCGCCGTCGGCGTGGCGAGCTTCGAGCCGCACATCCAGACGCGTGTGCAGGCCTGGCTCGACCCGGCGCGCGAGTTCGCGCTCTCCCGCGCCGGAGTCCAGGACGGCGTCGTCCACTCCGAGCAGGCCATGCAGGCCCTGTGGGCCTTCGGCTCCGGCGGCACGCTCGGCACCGGCCTCGGGCAGGGCAACTCCGACCTCATCGGCTTCGCCGCCAACTCCGACTTCATCCTCGCCACCTTCGGCGAGGAGCTGGGCCTGGCCGGCGTCATGGCGATCATGCTGCTCTACGGTCTGATCGTCGAGCGCGGTGTGCGCACCGCCCTCGCGGCCCGCGACCCGTTCGGCAAGCTGCTCGCCATCGGCCTGTCCGGCGCCTTCGCCCTCCAGGTCTTCGTCGTGGCCGGCGGTGTGATGGGCCTCATCCCGCTGACCGGTATGACACTGCCGTTCGTGGCGTACGGCGGTTCCTCCGTGATCGCCAACTGGGCGCTGATCGGCATCCTGCTGAGGATCAGCGACACGGCCCGCCGCCCGGCCCCCGCTCCCGCCGCCAACCCCGACGCCGAGATGACCCAGGTGGTCCGCCCGTCATGAACAAGCCCCTGCGCCGGATCGCGATCTTCTGCGGCCTGCTCGTCCTGGCCCTGCTGATCCGTGACAACTGGATCCAGTACGTCCAGGCCGACGAGCTCAGGACCGACAAGAACAACCGCCGCGTCATCATCGAGCGCTACGCCTCCCCCCGCGGCGACATCATCGTCGACGGGAAGCCGATCACCGGTTCCGCCGAGACGCCGGGCAGCGACTTCAAGTTCAAGCGCACCTACAAGGACGGCGCCATGTGGGCGCCCGTCACCGGCTACGCCTCGCAGGCCTTCGGCGCCAGCCAGATCGAGAACATCGAGGACGGCATCCTCACCGGCAACGACGACCGGCTGTTCTTCCGCAACACGCTCGACATGCTCACGGGCAAGAAGCAGCAGGGCGGCAACGTCGTCACGACGCTGAACGCCGCCGCCCAGAAGGCCGCGTACAACGGCCTGAAGAGGCAGGGCGGCAAGGGCGCCGTCGCGGCGCTCGACCCGTCGACCGGCAAGATCCTGGCGCTCGCCTCCTACCCGTCCTACGACCCCTCGTCCTTCGCGGGCAACTCCACGTCGAAGGACGGCGGGGCCTGGTCGAAGCTGCAGAAGAAGAACAACCCGAACGACCCGATGCTCAACCGGGCGCTGCGCGAGACCTACCCGCCCGGCTCCACCTTCAAGGTGGTCACCGCGGCCGCGGCGCTGGAGGACGGCAAGTACACGAGTGCCGACGCCAAGACGGACTCGCCGGACCCGTGGACCATGACGGGTACCAACACCGAGCTGCCCAACGAGGGCAACATCCCCTGCAAGAACGCGACGCTGCGGGTCGCCCTCCAGTACTCCTGCAACACCGTCTTCGGCAAGATCGGCGCCGACCTCGGCAACGACAAGATGCTGGACATGGCCAAGAAGTTCGGCTTCGACGAGGAGCACTTCACGCCGGTCCGCGCCAACGCCTCGGTCTTCTCCGACGACATGAACCCCTCGCAGACCGCGCTGTCCTCGATCGGTCAGTTCAACACCGCCGCGACCCCGCTGCAGATGGCCATGGTCGCCTCGGCGGTCGCCAACGACGGCAAGCTGATGAAGCCCTACATGGTGGACGAGCTCCAGTCGCCCGGCGTCGACCCGATCGCGAAGACCGACCCCGAGGAGCTGAGCCAGCCGCTGTCGCCGGAGAACGCCCAGATCCTGCAGTCGATGATGGAGACGGTCGTCGACAAGGGCACCGGCTCGAACGCGAAGATCGACGGCGTCAAGGTGGGCGGCAAGACCGGTACCGCCCAGCACGGCGTCGACAACAGCGAGAACCCCTACGCGTGGTTCATCTCCTACGCCAAGGGCGACGACGGCAGCTCGCCGGTCGCCGTGGCGGTCGTCGTCGAGGACGACAACGCCGTCCGTGACGACATCTCCGGTGGCGGCCTCGCGGCCCCGATCGCGAGGAACGTGATGGAGGCGGTCATCAACAGCAAGAAGTGACCCCGCTCACGCCTGCTTCACATCGGTGCACGTTGCGATACCGGTCCTGTATCGGCTGACGGGCTTGGCCAGGTCACACAAAGCGAGCCGGGTACGGTAGGCCCGGACGGCAGCCTCCGACCGTACAAGCATGCCGGTCGGGACCGACGGAGAGGGCTGGTAGGTAGCTATGGAAGAGCCGCGTCGCCTCGGCGGCCGGTACGAACTGGGCCAGGTGCTCGGGCGTGGTGGCATGGCGGAGGTCTACCTCGCGCATGACACCCGCCTCGGCCGCACCGTGGCGGTGAAGACGCTGCGCGCGGATCTCGCGCGTGACCCTTCCTTCCAGGCCCGGTTCCGCCGGGAGGCCCAGTCGGCCGCCTCGCTCAACCATCCCGCGATCGTCGCGGTCTACGACACGGGCGAGGACTACATCGACAACGTGTCGATCCCGTACATCGTCATGGAGTACGTGGACGGCTCGACCCTGCGTGAGCTGCTGCACTCCGGCCGCAAACTGCTGCCGGAGCGGTCCATGGAGATGACCATCGGCATCCTCCAGGCCCTGGAGTACTCCCACCGCGCCGGCATCGTCCACCGCGACATCAAGCCGGCGAACGTCATGCTGACGCGCAACGGCCAGGTCAAGGTCATGGACTTCGGCATCGCCCGCGCCATGGGCGACTCCGGCATGACGATGACGCAGACCTCCGCGGTCATCGGCACCGCCCAGTACCTCTCGCCGGAGCAGGCCAAGGGCGAGCAGGTCGACGCCCGCTCCGACCTGTACTCCACCGGCTGTCTGCTCTACGAGCTGCTGACCGTCCGTCCGCCGTTCGTCGGCGACTCCCCGGTGGCCGTGGCCTACCAGCACGTCCGCGAGGAGCCGCAGTCCCCGAGCGTCTTCGACCCCGAGATCACGCCCGAGATGGACGCGATCGTGCTGAAGGCGCTCGTCAAGGACCCGGACTACCGCTACCAGTCCGCCGACGAGATGCGTGCCGACATCGAGGCCTGCCTCGACGGCCAGCCGGTCGCCGCGACGGCCGCGATGGGCGCGGTGGGCTACGGCGGCTACCCCGACGACCAGCCGACGACGGCTTTGCGCGCGGACTCCGGCGCGGGCGCCACGTCCATGCTTCCGCCGATGAACCCGGACGACGGCGGCTACGGCTACGACGACCGCCCGGACCGACGCCGCGGGCAGCAGCGCAAGTCCAACACCTCCACGATCCTGCTGGTGGTGGCGGGCATCCTCGTCCTGGTCGGGGCGATCCTGATCGGCCGGTGGGCGGTCAGCGGCGACGTGAGCAACGACACGCTCCCGGCACCCAACTTCGTCGGCGAGACGAAGAAGAGCGCCCAGAAGCTGGCCGAGAACTCCGACCTCAAACTGACCTTCTCCAGCAAGCCCTGCGACAGCGAGGCCAAGGGCAGCATCTGCTCCCAGGACCCTGTCGCCGAGACGAAGGTCAACAAGGGCGACACCATCTCCCTGGTCGTGTCGACGGGGGCACCCAAGGTGACGGTGCCCAGCGTCACCGGCCTGAGTCTCGACGAGGCGAAGGACAAGCTGGCGGGCGACAAGTACAAGTTCGAGGTCGAAACGAAGACCCGGACGTCCCCCGAGAAACCTGGCACCGTCCTGGAGCAGAATCCCACCACGGGCGAAGAGGTGGAGAAGGGCTCCACGATCACCCTGATCATCGCCAAGGAGGCACAGAAGTCCACCGTCCCGGACGTGCTCGGCAGGACCTGTGATGAGGCCAAGCAGCAGATGCAGGCCAGCAACCTGGTCGGCAACTGCACCGAGGTGGAAACCGACGACGACAGCCAGGTCGGCAAGGTCATCGCGACCACGCCCCAGGCCGGCACATCGGTCGAGCCGAACTCGTCGGTGAACATCCAGATCGGCAAGAAGAAGCAGCAGCAGAAGGTCAAGGTCCCGCAGGTCGTCGGCCAGACGGTCGGCCAGGCCAAGCAGACCCTCGCGCAGGCCGGCTTCACCAACATCCAGTTCGCGGGCGGCAGCGACCAGAGCGACAACGCCCTCGTCGCCGGCCAGAACCCCGGCGCCGACCAGGAGGTCGACGACCCCGCGGGGACGACGATCACCCTCCAGACGGTCGGCTTCGGGAACAACGGCGGCAACAACAACAACGGCGGCGGCGGCGGAAACGGCGGCATCTTCGGCGGCCTCAACGGCAGCAACGAGGACGACTGACCCCCCCCCTCACCGCACAGCACCCCACAGAGCCCCCGGCCCACAGAGGCCGGGGGCTCTGCCTTTCACGGCCGAGGACGTCCCCGCAAGAGTGTGCGTCCGTCGATCGTGTCTTCATATGTCCCGACTCGTTCACCGGATGGGGTGGGGCATCGGAACCCACCCCGGCCACACGAGCCGGAGGACAGAACGTGATCAACGAAACGGCCTTGCTGGAATCACAGACCCTGCGCGGCAGCGTGCTCGACCGCACGGACGTGCTCGACAAGGTCAAAGCGCTGTCTCTGCTGCCCGACGGGATGCACGTGACGACAGCGATGGTGGCGTCGTACTTCGACGTCGGTCTCGAAGCCATCAAGTCACTCGTCAAGGACCACCGAACCGAGCTGGAAGCCAGCGGCTACCGGCTGCTCACCGGCGAAGAACTGAGGTCCTTCAAGAACCTCAGTGGCATCCAGTCACGCACCCGATCCCTCGCACTCTTCCCCCGACGCGCCGTCCTCAACATCGCCATGCTGCTCCGAGACAGCGAAGTCGCACGTCAGGTGCGTGTGTACCTCCTCGACATGGAGTACCTGGCGCGCACACACCCTGTGGAAAACCCTGCCCCGGCCGACACCGCCTCCCTCGACGCCCGCATCGACCAGCGCATCACCCACATCCTGGGGAGGACCGTCGTCCCCCTGTTCAACGCCCTGATCGAAACCTCGGGCGAGCACCGGCGGGAGCTCACCGCCCTCCGGGCAGGCGTCCAGCGCATCGAGAAGCGACTGAAGCAGCACCACAACCGGCTGCAGCGGCTGGAAGCCCCCCGGGAGGACCGCCCCCTGGCCGGAGTCATGGCCGCCATGGACGCCATGAACGGGCGCGAGTTCGAAGAACACGTCGCCGAGCTGCTGCGTCGCGACGGCTGCACCAACGTCGTCGTGCAAGGCGGCGGAAGGGACCGGGGCATCGACATCACCGCGCTCACCGCCGGCGGGAGGCGCATCGTCGTCCAGTGCAAGAGGTTCGCGCCCCACCTCTCCATCACCAGCCCCGAGATCCAGAAGTTCCTCGGAGCGGCCAAGGTCCTCCACGACTCCGAGGTGGCCCTGTTCGTGGCGACATGCCCCTTCACCCGAGACGCCCTCAACATCGCGGCCGAGAGCGGCATCACCGCCGTACACCGTGGACTGGTGGAGGAATGGAGCGCCGGGGCGGCCCTGACCGTCCTGGAGTGACGACCCGACCACCACAAAGGCCCGAAGCCGCAAATGATAGTTGCGGCTTCGGGCCCCCGTCATGCTAGCGGCCCACCTCCCACGAAGCAGGCAGTCAGCCCAGTTCCTTCGGCGGTGTCCGGTCCGCGTCCACCTTCTCCACGCGCTCCAGCTCCCCCCACACCACGTACCGGTACGTGCTCGTGTACACCGGAGTGCAGGTCGTCAGCGTGATGTAGCGGCCCGGCTTCTTCTTACCGGACTCCTCCGGGACCTGGGAGAGGACCTTGACGTTGAACTTCGAGGTCTCAGGAAGGATGTCGAAGACCTTGTAGACGTACCACTTGTCCTTCGTCTCGAAGACGATCGGGTCGCCCTTCTCGATCTTGTCGATGTTGTGGAACTTGGCGCCGTGGCCGTCACGGTGGGCGGCGAGCGAGAAGTTGCCGTCCTTGCCCGACATCGGCAGGGTCGCCTTCACCGGATCGGTGTAGTAGCCGGCGACACCGTCGTTGAGGATCTTGCTCGACGTGCCCTTCTCGACCAGGACCTCGCCGTTGCGCATCGCCGGCACATGCAGGAACCCGATGCCGTTCTTGGTGTCCAGCGCACCGGGACCACCCCGGCCGTGGGCCCAGTCCTCACGGACCTTGTCGGCCTGCTTGCCGGCCGCCCGATCGGCGACCACGTTCGTCCACCACAGCGAGTAGACGACGAACAGGCCGAGGACCAGGCCCGCCGTGATGAGGAGTTCCCCGAAGAAACTGACCGCCATGGCGACCGGGCCGGGCCTGCGACGTGCCGCAGGAGGCCGGGACGCCCCGCCGGTGTGCTTCTCGTGGTCCGTGTCGGTGGTCGCTGCCACTGGTCATCTGCCCTTAACTGACGAGCGCATCCGGCTTGCCCTTGCTGCGCGGCCGTTCCTCGACCATCTTGCCCCAGACGATCATCCGGTACTTGCTGGTGAACTCCGGCGTGCACGTGGTCAGCGTGATGTAACGGCCGGGCTCGGTGAATCCGGACCCCGTGGGCACGGGATTCAGCACGCTCGTGTTGCTCGGCGGCGTCACCGGAAGGATCGACGCCATCTTGTAGACGAAGTACTCGTCCTGCGTCTCCACGACGATCGGATCACCCGGAGCGAGCTTGTTGATGTACCGGAACGGTTCTCCGTGGGTGTTGCGATGGCCCGCGAGCCCGAAGTTGCCGGTCTTGTCACCGGGCATCGCCGTCTTCAGCGCACCCTCTGCGTAGTGGCCGACCATCCCCCGGTCCAGCACGCCCTTGCTGCTGGTGCCCTCGGCGATCGGCACCACCACGTCCAGCTTCGGGATGTGCAGGATGGCGAAACCCTGCCCCGGCTCGAAGGCCCCCGGACTGCGTTTGCCGCTCGCCCAGTCGTTCTGGAGGCTGCTGGTCTCCTGGCCGGCCTGGGCATGCGCCCGGACGTTCGTCCACCACAGCTGATAGGTGACGAACAGCAGCATCAGCACGCCCGTGGTGATGAACACCTCGCCGATGGCCCGGCTCACGACGACCGCCGGCCCGGGCTTGCGCGCCCGCGCCTGCCGCCGCGCCTCGACCCGCGACAGCGGCGACCGCACCGGGCTGCCGGAATCGGAGTCGCTGCCCTCCTGCGCGGCCGCCGGACTGTCCGCCGCACCCCCATGGCGCCCGTGACGGCGTTTGGCGGCCTTTCTGCGGGCCGCGCGGCCACCGGGGGCGGATCCGTCCTGCCGCGCGCCGGAAGAAGCCGCAGAACCCGCTGTGGGATCACCGCCCTCCGCAGAAGGATCCGGAATCCGCAGCGCCACCGTCTCCTCGTCCACGGGCGGCAGATACCGCTCGTCCGGGACGGGCTCGTACGACGCGTACTGCCCCGGATGCCGCACCCCGGACTGCGGCCGCGCTCCCGGTCCCGGCGGATACGGCTCCTGCCGCGAGGACGCCCCGTACCCCCCGCCCGACCAGTCCTCGAACGCACCCGACACCCCGTACGACTGCTGCCCGTACGAGGTGTCGGACTCGCGCTCGGGGCGCAGCGCGGTCACGCCGTGGCCCTGCCCACCACCGGGGCGAGCCCGGCCGACCTCGCCACCGCACCCTGGTCGCCGCACTCCACCAGCCAGTTCGCCAGCATCCGGTGCCCGTGCTCGGTCAGCACCGACTCGGGATGGAACTGCACTCCCTCGACCGGCAGTTCGCGGTGCCTGAGGCCCATCACGATGCCGTCGTGCGTGCGCGCCGTGACCTCCAGCTCGGCCGGAACCGTCGCCGGCTCGGCGGCCAGCGAGTGGTAGCGCGTCGCCGTGAAGGGGGAGGGCAGACCCGCGAACACACCGCCGCCGCCATGCTCGACCAACGACGTCTTGCCGTGCAGCAACTCGGGCGCGCGATCCACCACACCGCCGTAGGCCACCTGCATCGACTGCATGCCGAGGCACACGCCGAAGACCGGGACGCCCGTGTCGGCGCAGTGCCGGACCATGTCGACGCAGACGCCGGCCTGCTCCGGCGTGCCGGGCCCCGGAGAGAGCAGGACCCCGTCGAAACCGTCCTGGGCGTGCGCGGTCGACACCTCGTCGTTGCGCAGAACCTCACACTCGGCGCCCAGCTGGTACAGGTACTGGACCAGGTTGAAGACGAAGCTGTCGTAGTTGTCGACGACGAGAATGCGCGCGCTCACTGGTTGTCCACCGTCACATCGTTGAAGGGCAGCAGCGGTTCCGCCCACGGGAAGACGTACTGGAAGAGGACGTAGACCACGGCCACGACCAGGACGAGTGAGATCACTGCCTTAGCCCACGTGTTTCCCGGCAGATGCCGCCAGATCCAGCCGTACATGCCGTCCCTTCCGTCGTACCACGGCACCAGACCCACGCCGTACAGCCACCAGACTAACGGCGCAGCGCCTCCGGTTTCCCGGCCTCCACGGGCTGAGTGGAGTCCAGGTGCGCCCAGACGATCAGCCGATGACTGTGTCCCCATTCCGGTTCGCACGTGGTCAGCGTCAGATAGCGGCCCGAACGCGTATACCCGGAAGTACGTGGGACAGGGTCGATCACCTCGACGTCGGACGGGACTGTTTTGTACGGGCCTTTGTCGATCCGATACGTGAACCAGGTCGTACCGTCGGTCAGCACCACCGCGTCGCCCCGCCTGAGCTGGGGGAAGTCCTTGAAGGGGTCACCGTGCGTACGGCGGTGGCCGGCGACCGCGAAGTTCCCCTTCTGCCCGAGCTGTGCGGTGTCGGCATAGTGACCCAGCCCCTTCTTCAGGATGCCGGTGGCGGTGCCTTCGAGCACGGGCTTGTTCCACGTGAAACCGAGCCGCGGGATGTACATGATCGCGAAAGGCCTGCCCTCGACGTAGGGCGCGGGTCTCACAGGACCCGCGGGCAGGCCGCCGGCCGGCGGGCGGGGCTTCGACCACTCCTCGTGGAGCAGGTCGATCTGGTCGTCCATGACGCCATCGGCCCTCACACCGGTCCAGAAGAGCACGTAGACGACGAACAGCACGATCAGGCTGCCGACGGTGATGCAGAGTTCGCTGATGGTCCTGACGATCACGCGCACCGGCAGCTCCCCCGGCCTGGCCGCTACTCCACGGGCTTCGCGTAGTGCAGATCCACTGTGCCCGAGTAGCCGGGCAGAGTCACCGGGCCGTTCTCCTCGACTTTCCATCCGAGCCCGTAGACATTGACGTAGACCATGTAGTTCTGGATGGCCGGCGATGCCGCGAGCGCCTTCTGCAACTTGCCCGGGTCACCGACCGCCGTGATCTTGTACGGCGGCGAGTAGACGCGGCCCTGAAGGATCAGGGTGTTGCCCACGCAGCGCACCGCGCTGGTGGAGATCAGCCGCTGGTCCATGACCTTGATGCCCTTGGCCCCGCCCTGCCACAGCGCGTTCACCACGGCCTGGAGGTCCTGCTGGTGGATGACCAGGTAGTCCGGCTGCGGCTCGGGATAGCCGGGGAGCTTGGCCGTGGCGTCCGGCGGAGCGTCGTTGAGCGTGACCGAGACCGAGTCGCCCCTGAGCTTCTGCGTGCCCGCGCGCTTCTCCAGCGCGGTGAGCTTGTCGTCCTCCGCCTTGGTGCTGCCGTCGTCTCGCTCGGCGAGGGCCTCTATCTCCTGGCGCAGGGTGCCGTTGGTCTCGTCCAGCTCGCCGTTCTCACGACTGCGCTCGTGGATGAGGTCGGACAGCTTGAGCAGCGAGGTGTCCGTGCGGATGTTGGTGCCCTTGGCCGTGTCGAAGCTGGTGAAGAAAATAAGCCCCGCGAGAGCGAACACCGCCGCCGTGAGGACGCGCACAGGCCGGAAACGCCGCGCGCGCTCAGGGGTGGATCCCGTCCCGGGGGAGTCGGCAGAATTGCTCAACGTACCCTTATCTCCTTCGGCGCGGCGGAAGCACTACGCTAACGGACGCCCGGGGGAGCAATCGGAGTCCCCTTACGCTGCCCCGAGACCGACCCAGTTACCTGCGCGGCCACGCAGCGCATCGACAGGAGAGACCCTCGTGCCGAAGTCACGTATCCGCAAGAAGGCCGACTACACGCCGCCGCCTGCGAAGCACACGACCGCCATCAAGCTCAGCAACCGTGCCTGGGTCGCGCCCGTCATGCTGGCCATGTTCCTCATCGGCCTGGCCTGGATCGTCGTCTTCTACGTCACCGACGGATCCCTGCCCCTCGACTCGCTCGGCAACTGGAACATCGTGGTGGGCTTCGGCTTCATCGCCGCCGGATTCGGTGTCTCCACCCAGTGGAAGTAGCGGTCACCGCACGCTGAACGCAGCTCTGCCCAGGGGTGTTCGCTGAGTTATCCACAGCAGTTTTCCACATGGGGATAATGAAGACGATCTGTGGATAACCCGTTGGACGTTGACGCCGGTATGACGGAAGTACCGGTACTCGAAAACTTGTTCGCCCCCTGCCTGACCTGCAGATACCCAGGTCAGTGACAGGGGGCACATGTGTTCCCGCACCGTATGCACAAGATCCGACACCCGCTGTGGACAACGCCTGCTCAGGCGAGCTGTGTCGTCCTCAGAACGGTCATGAGCACGACCACTCCCAGAACCAGGGCGCAGGTGCCGTACTGCACGATCGCGCGGCGCTCACGCGGAGCGTGGACCATGGCGTATCCGACGACGACGCCGGCGACCAGGCCTCCGATGTGAGCCTGCCAGGAGATGTTGAAGCCGGGGCTGAAGGTGAAGATCAGGTTGATCACCAGCAGCGCGATGATCGGCCGCATGTCGTAGTTGAGCCGGCGCATCAGCACGGCAGTCGCGCCGAAGAGGCCGAAGATGGCGCCCGAGGCGCCCAGGGTCGCCGTGGTCGGGGACGTCAGCAGGTACGCCAGCGCGCTGCCCGCGAGGCCGGAGATGACGTAGAGCGCCAGATAGCGGGCGCGGCCGAGTGCCGCCTCGAGCGGGCCGCCGAGCCACCAGAGGCTGAGCATGTTGAACGCGATGTGCCAGATCTCCTGGTGCGTGAACATCGACGTCACCATGCGGTACCACTCGCCTCCCGCCACGCCCTGTGTGGGCGTGAAGGGCGCCGGCGGCCAGGCGCCGAGCAGGACGATGTCGTTCAGCAGCGACTCGTGGACCTGGACGGCGATGAACACGGCCAGGTTGATGCCGATGAGGATCTTGGTCAGCAGCCGGGGATCGGCGGCGATCGAGCCGCCCGCGATCGTGCGGGGCACCGCGGCCGTGGGCGAGTGGCCCGTGCCGGAGCCGGTGCGGACGCACTCGGGGCAGTGGAAGCCGACGGAGGCGTTGACCATGCACTCGGGGCAGATCGGGCGCTCGCAGCGCGTGCAGCGGATGCCGGTCTCGCGGTCCGGGTGGCGGTAGCACATGGGGACGCTGTGGGCGTCCTGCGGGCTGCTCGCAGCCTGGTCGTCCATGGTCTCCCCTAGGTCGTGTGAGAAAAGCCCGCCCCGCTCATCCTTACGGATGAGCGGGGCGATTGGTTCCCTGAGGGAGCCTTCGCGCGGTTCCCGGTGGGAGCCTTCGCGCTCAGCGGGTTTCGATGACGACCGACTCGATGACCACGTCGTTGAGCGGACGGTCGGTGCGCGGGTTCGTCTGGGCGGTGGCGATGGTGTCCACGACCTTCTGGCTCGCCGCGTCGGTGACCTCACCGAAGATGGTGTGCTTGCGGTTCAGCCACGCCGTCGGGGAGACGGTGATGAAGAACTGCGAGCCGTTGGTGCCCGGGCCGGCGTTGGCCATCGCCAGCAGGTAGGGCTTGTCGAAGCGCAGGTCCGGGTGGAACTCGTCCTCGAACTGGTAGCCGGGACCGCCGGTGCCGTTGCCCAGCGGGTCACCGCCCTGGATCATGAATCCACTGATCACCCGGTGGAAGACCGTGCCGTCGTAGAGCTTGTCCGTGGACTTGGCCCCCGTCTCCGGGTGCGTCCACTCCCGCTCGCCCTGGGCGAGCTCGACGAAGTTCTTGACCGTCTTGGGCGCGTGGTTCGGCAGGAGCCGGACTTCGATGTCGCCGTGATTGGTCTTCAGGGTGGCGTAAAGCTGCTCGGCCACGATCTGCCTTCCGTTGTCTTTCCGTGACTCCCTGATCCTCGCATGGACGGGCCGCCGCGTCGCCCGGCCTCGGTGCAGCGGGGGGAAACCCTCGGCGGGCGTTCACAGAAAACCAGTCGAGTAGCCCCGGGGCGGGGGCGCTCGGCAGCGATCCGTGGCATTGTCGACGACAAGCTCCTGTTGTTCCCTATTCATCCGCTATCGCACGTGATCGGCTCCGGATGCCGGTTCCCGTGACCCGGATGCCCTTCCGCGCATGCCTGGTCGTGCGCCGGGATGCATGATCCGTAAAAGGGTGGAAAGTCGAAATACCGTACGCCACCGAGGAGGAGGAACCCGTGACCCGCATCGACAGCGTGCGCGCCGCGACTGGTTCGGCGAAGGACAGCGTGCTGCACGCCGCGGAAGTGGTGGCGCCCTACGCCGACACGGCCAAGGACAGGGCCGCGCACTACGCACACGAGGCACGCGTACGGCTAGCGCCCAAGGTGACGCAGGCCGCAGGGCAGGCGCGCGTCCAGTACGGCACCCATGTGCAGCCGTATCTGGAGCAGGCCCGCACGCATGTGCCGCCGAAGGTCGACCAGGCCGCCCAGGAAGCCGCCGAACGTACCCGCAAGGCCGCCCGCCAGGCGGCGGAGTACTCGCGACCGAGGATCGAGCAGGCGGTGGCTGCGGCCGTGCCTGTCACGACCGAGGCCGCGGCCCGGAGCGTGGCCGCCATGACCGCGTTGCGCGGACAGGTCTCGCCCAAGGAGATCCAGAAGCTGGTCCGCAAGCACGAACGGCGGGCCAAGGCCGGTAAGGCCGCGAAGACGCTGGTGATCCTGGGTGCGGTCGCGGGCGGTGCTTTCGCCGCGTGGAAGTGGTGGGACAAGCAGGCCAATCCGGACTGGCTGGTGGAGCCGCCGGCCGCGACGGAGGTCCCCGAGTCGGGGCGCCTGTCGTCCGTGGACGGCACCGGCCCGTCGGTCCTGGACCCGGAGGTCGAAGCGAAGCAGGCCGAGGACGAGGCCGCCCGCGGCGACGACCGTTCCTGAGGGCGCCGGATCCAACAGCCCGGCGGGGCGGGAGACTTGCGAGTCTCCCGCCCCGCCGGGCTGTTTCACGTGAAACACGCGCTCCCGGTATCCGCCCCGGCACGCAAAAGTGCCCTCCGAGACCACGTTTCCGCAGTTCGGAGGGCATTTTCAGAGTGGAGCCTAGGGGAGTCGAACCCCTGACATCTGCCATGCAAAGACAGCGCTCTACCAACTGAGCTAAGGCCCCGGATGGGGACGTCCGACCGGAGAAACCGTGTCCCGGTGGGCGTCGGAGACCAGAGTACCGGGTCACCCCCGTGGTTCCGCAAAAAGATTGGGGGTCCCCGTCGTCGACCACTCTCCGTAAGATGCTCGGCGTGGTTCGCTACCGCGAACCGCCGTACATGGGGAAGCGATGGGGAGACGCAATGGACGCCGCACAGCAGGAAGCGACCGCAAGAGCGCGGGAACTGCAGCGGAACTGGTACGGGGAGCCGCTGGGGGCGCTCTTCCGTAGGCTCATCGACGATCTTGGTCTCAACCAGGCTCGTCTCGCGGGGGTTCTGGGACTGTCCGCGCCGATGCTGTCGCAGCTGATGAGCGGTCAGCGCGCGAAGATCGGCAATCCCGCTGTGGTGCAGCGGGTTCAGCTGCTGCAGGACCTGGCGGGGCAGGTCGCGGACGGCAGCGTGAGTGCGGCCGAGGCCACGGAGCGGATGGAGGAGATCAAGAAGTCACAGGGGGGCTCGGTGCTGAGCAACACCACAACGACGACGAGCAGTTCGGGGGCGCCCACAGTCAAGCGCGTCGTGCGCGAGATCCAGTCGCTGCTGCGGTCGGTCTCGGCGGCGGGTGACATCATCGACGCGGCCGACACCCTCGCCCCGACCCATCCGGAGCTGTCGGAGTTCCTCCGGGTCTACGGGGCCGGCCGCACCTCGGACGCGGTCTCGCACTACCAGTCCCACCAGAGCTGATCCCATCGCCCGGCCGCCGAAGGGGGTTCGGCAGCGGGCGAGGGTGAGGTGACGGGGGACGCGTCGCGGAACGGACGGGCACGAGGGGGCGTGTCCCGTACGGGGGACCGGTCGACGCGAGGGGGATGTATTACTCATCGGGGGAGCCGGGGGGCTCGGGGGAGCCAGGGGGGCCAACGGGGCTCGGGGGAGTCAGGGGGCTCGGGGGAGCCAGGTTTCGGGGGAGCCGTTTCGCCTGTCGGGGAGTCGTAGTGCTCGCCGAGGGGGAAGCAAGGGGGGAAGCCGCAGGGGGAGGAGCGACGTACAGCCATGGGTGAGGTCTTCGCCGGCCGGTACGAACTGGTCGACCCGATCGGACGCGGAGGGGTCGGTGCCGTCTGGCGTGCCTGGGACCACCGCCGCCGTCGCTATGTGGCCGCCAAGGTCCTGCTCCAGAGCGACGCGCACTCACTGCTGCGCTTCGTGCGGGAACAGGCCCTGCGGATCGACCACCCGCATGTTCTCGCCCCGAGCAGCTGGGCCGCCGACGACGACAAGGTCCTGTTCACCATGGACCTGGTCGCGGGCGGATCACTCGTGCACCTCGTCGGGGACTACGGCCCCCTTCCACCGGCCTTCGTGTGCACCCTGCTCGACCAGCTGTTGTCGGGGCTGTCGGCGGTGCACGCGGAGGGCGTCGTCCACCGTGACGTGAAGCCCGCCAACGTGCTGCTGGAGGCCACCGGCACGGGTCGGCCGCGGCTGCGGCTGTCCGACTTCGGCATCGCGATGCGGCTGGGCGAGCCCCGCCTGACCGAGACCAACCTCGTGGTGGGGACGCCCGGTTATCTCGCGCCCGAGCAGATGATGGGCGCCGAACCGGACTTTCCCGCCGACCTGTTCGCCGTGGGACTGGTCGCGCTGTACCTGCTGGAGGGTGCCAAGCCGGACAGCAAGGCGCTCATCCAGTACTTCGCCGAGCACGGGACGCCCGGCGCGCCCAAGGGCATTCCTGAGCCGCTGTGGCAGGTGGTGGCCATGCTGCTGCAGCCGGATCCGGAGGCGCGGTTCCGTACGGCCACGGGGGCGCGCAAGGCACTCGCCGCCGCCGCGGAGCTGCTTGTGGAGCCCGGCCCGGACGACGAGCTGATCGAGATCTTCGACCAACTGGGCCCGCTGCCCAGGGGGTTCGCGCCCGAGGGGCCGCTGGAGAGAGCGAAGGGGCTGGGCCCGAGGGAGGAGTCGTCCGACCACTCGGGGACGAGCGGGGAGCGGCCTCGGCACGGGTGGGACGAGGGCGGGCTGTCGGCCTCGGGCGGGCAGCACTCCGAGCCCCACCGGCAACGCGCACAGTCGGTGCCGTCCGACCCGCGCCACACCGCCGGCCCGGAGCGGCCGCCCTCCATGTCGGACACCGGCAGCTTCCATCTGCCGCCGCCGCAGCCCACGGTCACCTCGTCCCCCGCGGCCGGACCGTCCCAGCCCTCCCCGGTCCAGGCCCCGCACCAGCAGGCGCCCGTTTCCCCCTACGACCCCACACACCGGCTGGCCTCCGCGCAGCCACTTCCCCCGGTGTACTCCGGCCCTCCCCTGCCCCCTGCGGAGCACTTCCGCACGGACGTCTCCACGGCCTCGTACACCGCCCGGACACCGACGTCCCCGCCGAGCGGCCAGACCCCGTCACGGCACCGGGCGCACCGGCCGTCCCGACCGGGGCCTCCGGCCAAGGTGGCGATACCGGTGCTGTTCCTCGCGCTGGCCTGCTACGCCGTGGGGTTCTGGGCGCTGACCCGCATCTGAGCGATCGAACAGCAGACGGCCCGATACGGCCCGTCGGCGCTCCCTTACGCGACGCTCCTGCGCCGGGCCACAAGGCTCCACACCCCGAGCCCCACGAGCAGTGCGCTCCCGGTGCCGATGCCGCCGACGGCAAGCATTCTCATGGCGGTGTCGTCGCCTGCGGCCACGCCCTCCGCGGCTGCCTCCCGGTCCTCGTCCGACACCTCGAAGACACCCTGCGGCACGGACTCCCCCGCGTACTCGGGCCCGCCCTGCGGCTCCCCGCTCACCGTCACGCGCAGCGTCATCTTGAACGGCCCGTCGCCGAAGGTGTCGGCGACGCCCTCCGAGAGGTGGGCGACGAGGTAGTAGGAGCCTGCGAAGCGCATCGCGCTCACCTGCGCGGTGGCGGCGTAGCGGTTGGCGTGGTCGACCGGTGGCAGGGGACGCAGGCTTCCGGACTTCTGGCCGCCGTCGTAGCCGACGCCCACGTCGGCGACGTCACCGCGCGCGGGGTTGTAGAGGGCCAGGTTCAGCGCGTCGGACGTGTAGCCGGTGGCGCCGGTGGCCGAGCTGCCGAGGTCCGCGGTGACGGAGATCTGCTGTCCCCAGTCGACCGGCACCTCGTAGAAGAGGGTCTGGCCGGGTCGGATGTCGTCCCGCCAGACTCCCTGGTCGAGGGGGGTCGCCCCGGTGAACCCCGCGCCGCCCTTGCGGTGCTCGGGCTCGCCCTGGAGCGGCTGGGGCGTGGCGGAGTTCCACGCCTCGGGTGCGCTGGTCGCGCCGGTCCGCACCGTCCGCGGTTCCGTCATGGCGAGGAGTTCCAGGTCCCAGGCGTCCGGTGAGGAGCCCTCGCCCTCGGGGTCGATGCGCTCGACGGACACGTAGTACGCGCCGGCCTTCTTGCACAGCGGCCGGTTGGGCGAGATCTCGCGCATGCCCCACGCCGCGACGGGGTGCGGGCTGCGGGCGGCCCCGAAGCTCGTGTTGTCGTCGGAGCAGGTGTTGCCCTCGGCGTCCTGCACGGTCACCTTGACCCCGTCGATGACGGAGACGGTGCTGTCGGGGGATGGGACGGCGGTGACGGAGACGTACGCGTTGGACGTGGCGTCGAGGTCGAGGCGGTAGTTGACCTTGCCGTTGCCCGGCACGGAGCTCTTGTAGGCCTGGCCGGGCTTGAGGAGGTCGGCGTCCCCGGTGCTCCTCGCTCCCTGGACGCGCTGGGCACCGGGCGCGAAGGCGTACGGACTCGGCGTGGCGGAGGCCTGTCCCGCGGTGGCGGAGGCCTGTCCCGCGGTGGCGGAGGCCTGTCCCGGCACCATGGCCGCTGTCGTCCCGAGGACCACGGCCGCGGCGCCGACGCGCACGGCCACGGCCGGACGGCCGCGCCACGCCCTCGCGCGGATCCTCCACGCCGTACGGCACCGTCCCCTCACGCGCCACCCCTCACTGTCGCCGGACCGCAGGCCCGTCGCCGGACCGCTCACCGTCTCCGGACCGCAAAGCCGTGATCCGTGGCCCATCCTGCCGCGCCGGCCGGCTTCACGACCGGCCCTCGGCACACAAAACCCCGACCGCGAGGCGGCCGGGGTGTGCTCGGTCTGGGATGTCGTGACTCACGAACCCGTGGGAACGGAGTCAGTCGCCTCCGTCCACAGATCCTGCTCGGCGCGATCCGCCTGGATCTGGCGGTACACGAGGAGCCCGCCGATGGCGGCCAGTGCGACCAGGAGAAGCTTCTTCACCGCGCGACCTCGTCTTTCCTTGACGTAGGGGACCTCTGGCGCCCGACTATACACACCGGCCGATACCGATCGGTGACCTGAGTCGGCCCTCAACTCCCCTCCCGCGAAACGGGATACAAGCGGAGTGCACCGCTCCGATCGGAGGGTGATCACATCCCGACGGACGGTCACTTTGACCTCCCTTCGGCGCTTTCCTCACTTTTTCGCGCCTCTTGCGCCCATTCGGGTGGTGTTCATCGGAACATCGACGCGCCACGGGCGGAGGTCCACCACTTCTCGACCCCCATACACATGATGAGGAAAGTACGCAAATCGCCCAACCCGAAAGTGAGGGGCCATGGCCCGGAACAAGGTCATGAAGCTGTGGACCACCATCGTCACCGCCTTCCTCGCGCTGTGCACGGCGCTCGGACTCGTCACCACGACCGCCGCCGCGGCCGTACCGCAGACCGAGCAGAAGAGCAACAGCAACGGCGCGAGCATCCCGCAGCAGCGGACGGCGGCACCGACGACGTTTTCCCGGTCCGCTCCGAGAGCCCTGCCCCCCACGATGAAGCAGCGCATCCGCGCCGAGGCCCACGGCAAGACCCCTCGCTGCCGGCACCGCTCGCCCGCGGACACGGCGTCCTCCCCCGGCACCCACTGCACCGACGAGGACCCCGACCCCGAGGCGGACCATCTCACGCCCCTCCAGCGCTGAACCCCCGGAACAACACCAAGCGATCTGCGTACAAAGCCCGGCAGCTCTGCGGAGCGGCCGGGCTTACGCATGCCCGGCCCGAAAGGCCCCGACTCGGGGGCGCGCCCGACGGTGACATGGGCACGAGCGACGCCCCCGATGCCGGGCAGGTCGCAAGACGCCAAAGACCCCAGTCGCATTCGACTGAGGGTCTCTTCGCTGTGGGGCCAACAGGATGTGAACCTCTCACCAGCGCCCGCACCACAACGAGGCGCTCAGGACCCTGGTGGGTGCGCTGCCGGGCGCCAGGACTCGACAGCGGTTGCGGTGCGCGGCTGCTGCACTCAGGCCGGCGCTCGGCGGCTCGCCCGGCCGGACAGGCCACCTCTTGCAGCGGTGCCCTCGGACTTGGCACCTCAGGACGGTTATCTCACCCATAAGGGGTACTCACTCCCAGATAGGACAGATACGGATAATTCGGAGGAAGTGCAATGGCGACGCAACCCCGGTCAGACATGGAAACCCATCCCGACATCGTCGCAATGCGCAATCGGCACGAGATGGCCGAACGCTTCGCGACCACCCCGAGGGGGCAAGCCGTCGAGGCCATGGCCCTGATCACAGGGCTCTACCTCGCAGCCTCACCGTGGATCGCGGGATTCAACAACTTCTCCACCCTGGCGGTCAACAACCTGATCACCGGTATCGCCTACGCCCTCCTCATGAGCGGTGGCTTCGGCCGGGCATACGAGCGTTCGCACAGCATGGCGTGGGGCGCTTGCGTGCTGAGCGTGTGGACGATCTTTGCGCCGTGGGTTGTGGCTGGTGACGTCAGCACCACCAGGACCATAGTCAACAACATCATCGTCGGCGTGATCGCCCTGATGCTGGCCCTCATGGCCGCCGCAGCTGCCCGCCCGGTGGATCAGTCGTCCGGCGACCGCTCTTCTGCGCGTAGGTGATCACACTCGTCGACAGCGGGCGCGGCCTCGTCCGATTCGAAGGAGTCGAAGCCCTGTCGAATCGATCCGCCCCTCGTGATCGCGGAAGAGCCCTGCCCGTGTCAACCGTAGGTGTCAAAAGACCCCCAGCCGTATCGACTGGGGGTCTTTTCGCTGGTGGGGCTAACAGGATTTGAACCTGTGGCCTCATCCTTATCAGGGATGCGCTCTAACCAACTGAGCTATAGCCCCGCCGCGCTCTGCGGTGTGTGTCCCGCGCGCTGACTCCTGAAGATTAGCGCACGACATGGGAAGTCCCAAAATCGGTTGTCGGGGCACCGTCAGGGCAACGACGAAGGTGATGTCACTCGTCCTCGGCGAGCGTCAGCTCCACGCCGCCCACGAAGCCCGCGGACAGGTTGTAGATGAACGCGCCGAGTGTCGCGAGGGCGGTCGCCAGGACCACGTCGATGACCGCGATGACCGACGTGAACATCAGGACGTTGGGCAGCGACAGGAAAGCCTGCAGGTCAAAGCCGTTGGACTCGTTCGAGCCGGTGGCCTCGGAGATCGTGCCGCCGACCGTCGAGAACACGCCCATCGCGTCCATGACCATCCACAGCACGGCGGCCGCGACGATCGTGCAGATGCCCAGGGCGATGGAGAGCAGGAAGCTGACCTTCATCACCGACCACGGGTCGGCCTTCGCCACCCGCAGTCGCGCCTTGCGGACGCGCGGAGTGGTACGCACCCCCGTGCGGGGACGCCGTACGGCATCGGGGCCGGCCCCGGCCGCCGCCTGCTGCGCCGGGTAGGCCTGCGGCGGGTGGTACGGCCCGGCCTGCTGCTTCGTCTGCCGCTCCCCGGGCAGCGGCGAGGCCGTGCCCGGCTCCTGGGCGGCCGGCTGCGGCTGCGCGCCGGAGTCGGACGAACCCGCACCGCCCTTGGCCTGCTTGGTCTGCGGACCTCGGGTGTCCGTCACAGTTCCCCCCTGTGATCCATGCTCGTCGGGCGACGGCTCGTCCTTGGTCGGGGACTTGATCGCCTTCAGGTTGGTCGTGTGCGGGTCCGCCGCACGTGCGGCGGAGCCACGGCCGCCGTCGTCCGCTTCCGTACCCCTCGAGGTTCCGGCCGGTCCGGCGCCCGTGGCTCCGCTCACGCTGACTCACTCCTCGTGCCTACTCGGCCGAGGGCGCCTCACCCTCGTCCGTGCCGGTGGTCACGGCGTCCTCGGCGGTCTCGTCGACGACCACATCGCCGTCGACCTCCTCCGCCTCGCGCCCCGCCTCGGCGTTGCGAGCGATGCCCACGACGGCATCGCGCTTGCCCAGATTGATCAGTTGGACGCCCATGGTGTCACGGCCGGTTTCCCTGATCTCGTTGACCCGCGTACGAATCACACCGCCCGACAGCGTGATGGCGAGGATCTCGTCGGTCTCCTCGACCACCAGCGCGCCGACGAGGGACCCACGGTCCTCGACGATCTTGGCGGCCTTGATGCCGAGGCCGCCGCGACCCTGGACGCGGTACTCGTCGACGTTGGTCCGCTTCGCGTACCCGCCGTCTGTGGCAGTGAACACGAACGTACCGGGTCGAACAACATTCATCGAGAGCAGCTCGTCGCCCTCGCGGAAGCTCATGCCCTTGACACCCGAGGTGGCACGGCCCATAGGCCGCAGGGTGTCGTCCGAGGCGGTGAACCTGATCGATTGGGCCTTCTTGCTGATCAGAAGCAGATCGTCGTCCGCCGAGACCAGTTCGGCTCCGATCAGTTCGTCGTCCGAACCGTCCTGACCCTCGCGAAGGTTGATGGCGATCACACCGCCGGAACGGGGCGAATCGTAATCCTTCAGAGGCGTCTTCTTCACCAGTCCGGCCTTGGTGGCGAGCACGAGGTAGGGAACCGCCTCGTAGTCGCGGATCGCCAGGATCTCGGCGATCGCCTCGTCCGGCTGGAAGGCGAGCAGGTTCGCGACGTGCTGACCGCGCGCGTCCCGGCCGGCGTCCGGCAGCTCGTAGCCCTTGACCCGGTAGACGCGGCCCTTGTTGGTGAAGAACAGCAGCCAGTGGTGCGTGGTGGACACGAAGAAGTGGTCGACGATGTCGTCTTCCTTGAGCTTCGTGCCGCGCACGCCCTTGCCGCCGCGCTTCTGGGCGCGGTAGTCGTCGGTCTTGGTGCGCTTGATGTAGCCGCCCCGGGTGACCGTGACGACGATGTCCTCCTCGGCGATCAGGTCCTCGATGGACATGTCGCCCTCGTAGGGGATCAGCGTCGTCTTGCGGTCGTCGCCGAACTTCTCGACGATCGCGGCCAGCTCCGCGCTGACGATGCCGCGCTGGCGGACCGGGGAGGCCAGGATCTCGTTGTACTCGTTGATCTTCGCCTGGAGCTCGTCGTGCTCCTGGACGATCTTCTGGCGCTCCAGGGCGGCCAGTCGGCGCAGCTGCATCTCGAGGATGGCGTTGGCCTGGATCTCGTCGATCGTCAGCAGGTCCATCAGGCCGCCGCGGGCGATCTCGACGGTGTCGCTGCGCCGGATCAGCGCGATGACCTCGTCGATGGCGTCCAGGGCCTTCAGCAGACCGCGCAGGATGTGCGCCCGCTCCTCGGCCTTGCGCAGCCGGAAGCGCGTACGGCGGACGATGACCTCGATCTGGTGGGTCACCCAGTGGCGGATGAACGCGTCCAGCGAGAGCGTGCGCGGCACGCCGTCCACCAGCGCCAGCATGTTGGCGCCGAAGTTCGTCTGCAGGTCGGTGTGCTTGTAGAGGTTGTTCAGCACGACCTTGGCGACCGCGTCCCGCTTCAGCACGATGACCAGGCGCTGGCCGGTGCGCGAGGAGGTCTCGTCACGGACGTCCGCGATGCCGCCGATCTTGCCGTCCTTGACCAGGTCGGCGATCTTCTGGGCGAGGTTGTCCGGGTTGACCTGGTAGGGCAGCTCCGTGACCACCAGGCACTGGCGGTTCTGGATCTCCTCGACCTCTACGACCGCGCGCATGGTGATCGAGCCGCGGCCGGTGCGGTAGGCCTCCTCGATGCCCCGGCGGCCGACGACGAGCGCGCCGGTCGGGAAGTCCGGGCCCTTGATGCGCTCGATGAGCGCGTCGAGCAGCTCCTCGTGCGAGGCCTCGGGGTTCTCCAGGTACCACTGGGCGCCGGCGGCGACCTCGCGCAGGTTGTGCGGCGGGATGTTGGTCGCCATACCGACCGCGATACCGGCCGAACCGTTGATCAGCAGGTTCGGGAAGCGGGCCGGCAGGACGGTCGGCTCCTGGGAGCGGCCGTCGTAGTTGTCCGTGAAGTCGACGGTCTCCTCGTCGATGTCGCGGACCATCTCCATCGACAGCGGCGCCATCTTGCACTCGGTGTACCGCATGGCCGCGGCCGGGTCGTTGCCCGGGGAGCCGAAGTTGCCGTTGGAGTCGACGAGCGGCATGCGCATCGACCACGACTGCGCGAGGCGGACCAGCGCGTCGTAGATGGAGGAGTCGCCGTGCGGGTGGTAGTTGCCCATGACGTCGCCGACGACGCGGGCGCACTTGTAGAACCCGCGCTCGGGGCGGTAGCCGCCGTCGTACATCGCGTACAGCACACGGCGGTGGACGGGCTTGAGGCCGTCGCGGACGTCCGGCAGCGCACGCGAGACGATGACGGACATCGCGTAGTCGAGATACGAGCGCTGCATCTCCGTCTCGAGCCCGACGGGCTCGACGCGCATGGCCAGGGCGTCACCCTCGGGCGTCGTCACAGGAGTGTTCTCGTCGGTCATTGCTGGTGAAAATCCTTCCTGATGCGGTCAGCTGAGACCGACTCAGATGTCGAGGAAGCGGACGTCCTTGGCGTTGCGCTGGATGAACGCGCGGCGGGCCTCGACGTCCTCACCCATGAGGACCGAGAACAGGTCGTCGGCCTGGGCGGCGTCGTCCAGGGTGACCTGGCCGAGGACACGGTGCTCCTGGTCCATGGTCGTGATGCGCAGCTCCTCGGCGTTCATCTCACCGAGACCCTTGAAGCGCTGCACGGAGTCGTCCTTGATGCGCTTGCCCGCGTTGCGGCCCATCTCGATCAGGGCGTCGCGCTCACGGTCGGAGTACGCGTACTCGAAGTCGTCCTTGCCCCACTTGATCTTGTAGAGCGGCGGGCGGGAGAGGTACACGTGCCCGGCCTCGACCAGGGGCCGCATGAAGCGGAACAGGAAGGTCAGCAGCAGGGTGTTGATGTGCTGGCCGTCGACGTCGGCGTCCGCCATCAGGATGATCTTGTGATAGCGCAGCTTCTCGATGTCGAAGTCCTCGTGGACTCCGGTGCCGAAGGCCGAGATCAGCGCCTGGATCTCCTGGTTCTGCAGGATCTTGTCGATCCGGGCCTTCTCGACGTTCAGGATCTTGCCGCGGATCGGGAGGATCGCCTGGTACTGCGGGTTGCGGCCGGACTTGGCCGAGCCGCCGGCGGAGTCACCCTCGACGATGAAGATCTCGCACTTGGTGGGATCGTTCGACTGGCAGTCGGAGAGCTTGCCGGGCAGGGACGCGGTCTCCAGCAGGCCCTTGCGGCGGGTGAGGTCACGGGCCTTGCGGGCCGCCACGCGCGCGGTGGCCGCCTGGATGCCCTTGCGGATGATGTCCGCGGCCTCGTTGGGGTTCCGGTCCAGCCAGTCCGCGAGGTGCTCGTAGACGACCTTCTGCACGAAGGTCTTGGCCTCGGTGTTGCCCAGCTTGGTCTTGGTCTGGCCCTCGAACTGAGGCTCGCTCAGCTTGACCGAGATGATCGCCGTCAGACCCTCGCGGATGTCGTCACCCGTGAGGTTGTCGTCCTTCTCGCGCAGCAGTCGCTTGTCGCGCGCGTACTTGTTGATCAGCGAGGTCAGCGCGGCGCGGAAGCCCTCTTCGTGCGTACCGCCCTCGTGCGTGTGGATGATGTTGGCGAACGAGTACACGCCCTCGCTGTAGCCGCCGTTCCACTGCATCGCGAGTTCGAGGGACAGGTTCCGGTCCTTGTCCTCCGCCTCCAGGTCGATGACGGTGGGGTGCACCAGGTCTCCCTTACGGGAGTTGAGGTACTTCACGAAGTCGACGATGCCGCCCTCGTAGTAGTACGAGACGCTCTTGACCTCGTGCTTCTCGTCCTCGCCCGCCTCGTCCGCGCCGGCCGTGGCCTTCGCCGACTCGCGCTCGTCGGTGAGGTTGATCCGCAGACCCTTGTTGAGGAACGCCATCTCCTGGAAACGCCGCGACAGCGTCTCGAAGGAGTAGTCGGTGGTCTCGAAGATGTCCGGGTCGGCCCAGAAGACGACCGTGGTGCCGTGCTCGTCCGTGGCCTCGTGCTGGGCGAGGGGGGCCGTCGGGACGCCCAGCTTGTAGTCCTGGGTCCAGCGGTAGCCGTCGGTCTTGATCTCGACGGACACCTTGGTCGACAGGGCGTTCACGACGGAGACACCCACACCGTGCAGACCGCCGGAGACCGCGTAGCCGCCGCCGCCGAACTTTCCGCCCGCGTGCAGCACCGTCAGCACGACCTCGACGGCCGGCTTGCCCTCGGAGGGGACGATGCCGACCGGGATGCCACGGCCGTTGTCGACGACGCGCACGCCGCCGTCGGCGAGGATCGTGACGTCGATCGTGTCCGCGTGCCCGGCCAGGGCCTCGTCGACGGAGTTGTCGACGACCTCCTGCACCAGGTGGTGCAGGCCGCGCTCACCGGTCGAGCCGATGTACATGCCGGGTCGCTTACGGACCGCGTCCAGACCCTCGAGGACGGTGATGGCACTGGCGTCGTACGAGGCGGTGACCTCGCCGTGTGAGGTGATCGCCTCGCTGCTCACGCCTTCGTCGGTGGACGGGATGTTCTCGTTGGGGTTGCCGGAATCGGCCACGAAGCGCCCTTTCTGGCACAGCACGAGCCAGGCTCGTCGGCGGGTTGCCGGAGCGGCTGCGGCATGTTGCGTTGGTAAGCCTTGATCAGCGTTGCTCAGCTTTTCCCGGACGGTCCCCAGCGATTGGGGCGGGATTGCTTCCAGTCTACCGGTAGCACTGACACTGATGGGGGTTTGCCGGTACCTGAGTCCGCATGTGCCGCCCTCGACGGGTCTTGTCCGACTCCCGATATACGGATGGGGGCTCCAAGAGGCTCACGGAGGCACTCAGCGCTTCCGGCCGTCAACCCTTGGCTACTTCGGAGTCAGGTCGTGATTCGCAACCGTGTGCGGGCACACGACAGGGATGCCGCGGACGCTCCGAAAGAGCCGCCGGAAGCCCCTGATGTGATGTCAGTCACGTGCTGTCGACAGGTGGGAAACCGGTGCCGATCAGCCGTAGGTGTCGCCCGGACCGGTGCTGCCGGGGGCGCGCAACGGGCCGTAGCGGCGGGCCGGGCCACCGGGGCCCTGCACCTTGATCAGCTTCACCCGGCCGTGGCCCAGATCCTCGTTCAGGCGCGCGACCAGCGTGGGCGCGAGCAGCCGGAGGTTCGTCGCCCAGGCCGTCGAGTCGCAGCGCACGGTCAGCACACGCTCGTCCTCGTCGTACTTCTCCGGCACACAGTGCTTGGCCACGTCCTCGCCGACGATCTGCGGCCAGCGGCCCATCACACCGCCCACCGCGGCCGGCGCCTCCCAGCCGCGCTCGGTGATCAGCCGGTTGATCGCGGCGCCGAACGCCATGGGATCGCGCCTGTCAGCGCGCGCGCCGGAGCGCAGACCGTCGCGGCGCGCCTGCTTCTTCTGCTGCGCCGCATCCCCCCGCGCGCGTGCGGCTTCCTTGGCCGCGCGCAGCGCCACACGCGCCAGGTCGACGCCGGACGGCTCGGGGGGCTTCGGGGCCCCGCCCGAGCCCTGCGAGGGACTCGAGGCCCCGCCGGGTGTGTTCTCCGTCATACGCGCTCCACCGCCCCCTCGGACACGGCGAACCGCGTCCCGGACAGCACATGCGGTACGTCGTCGTCGACCGCGGCCGTCACCAGGACCTGCTCGCCCGGCGCGACCAACTCGGCCAGGCGCTCACGGCGACGGGTGTCCAGCTCGGCGAAGACATCGTCGAGCACCAGCACCGGCTCGTTGCCCTCCGCCCTGAGCAGGTCGTACGAGGCCAGGCGCAGCGCCAGCGCGTAGGACCAGGACTCGCCGTGCGAGGCGTAGCCCTTGGCGGGGAGCCGGCCGAGCTTGAGCTGCAGGTCGTCGCGGTGCGGGCCGATCAGGGTGACGCCGCGCTCGATCTCCTGCTTGCGGGCCTCGGCGAGGGCCGCCATCAGCTGCTCGAAGAGCTCCTCGCGGGTGTGCGCCTCGCCCGGCGCGGACGGCTTGTACTCCAGCGCGACCGGCCCGCCTGAGGGCGCGAGTTGCTCGTAGGCCTTGTCGGCCAGCGGCTGGATCGTCGCGATCAGGTCCAGCCGCTGAGCGAGCAACTCGGCGCCCGCGCGCGCGAGATGCTGGTCCCACACGTCCAGAGTGGACATGTCCATCGTGCGACCACCGTGCCTGCGGGCCAGCGCCGCCGACTTCAGCAGGGTGTTGCGCTGCTTGAGGACCCGGTCGTAGTCGGAACGGACCCCGGCCATCCGCGGGGAACGCGCGGTGATCAGCTCGTCGAGAAAACGACGCCGCTCACCGGGGTCGCCCTTGACCAGCGCGAGATCCTCGGGCGCGAACAGCACCGTCCGGACGATCCCCAGCACATCACGCGGCCTGACCTGCGAGGACCTGTTGATACGGGCCCGGTTGGCGCGCCCCGGGTTCAGCTCCAGCTCGATCAGCTGCTGCCGCTCGCCCTGCCGGACCTGGGCCCGGATGATCGCGCGCTCGGCTCCCATGCGGACCAGGGGGGCGTCCGAGGAGACCCGGTGGCTGCCGAGGGTGGCGAGATAGCCGACGGCCTCGACCAGGTTGGTCTTGCCCTGCCCGTTCGGCCCGACGAAGGCCGTCACCCCGGGGTCGAGCGGGACCTCGACCCGGGGGTACGAACGGAAGTCGGCCAGCGACAGATGCGTGACGTGCATGGTCGTTTCGCCGACCTCCCCGGACGGTTGTGGACTGCCGTGCAGCCCTGTGGACTACTTCTTCTCGTCTGGACTACTTCTTCTCGACCGCGTGGCCGCCGAACTGGTTCCGGAGCGCCGCGATCATCTTCATCTGGGGCGAATCCTCCTGGCGGGAGGCGAACCGCGCGAACAGCGACGCGGTGATCGCCGGCAGCGGCACCGCGTTGTCGATGGCGGCCTCCACAGTCCAGCGTCCCTCGCCGGAGTCCTGCGCATAACCCCGCAACTCGTCCAGGTGCTCGTCCTCGTCGAGCGCGTTGACCGCGAGGTCGAGCAGCCAGGAGCGGATGACCGTGCCTTCCTGCCAGGAGCGGAAGACCTCCCGGACGTCGGTCACGGAGTCGACCTTCTCCAGGAGCTCCCAGCCCTCGGCGTAAGCCTGCATCATCGCGTACTCGATGCCGTTGTGGACCATCTTCGCGAAGTGGCCCGCGCCGACCTTTCCGGCGTGCACCGAGCCGGAGTCGCCCTCCGGCTTGAGGGCGTCGAAGACCGGCTGCACCTTGGCGACGTTCTCCTTGTCGCCGCCGTACATCAGCGCGTAGCCGTTCTCCAGGCCCCAGACGCCGCCGGAGACACCGCAGTCGACGAAACCGATGCCCTTGGCCGCCAGCTCCTCGGCGTGCTTGACGTCGTCGGTCCAGCGGGAGTTGCCGCCGTCCACGACCACGTCGCCCGGCTCCAGCAGCTCGGCGAGCCGGTCGATCGTGGTCTGCGTGGCCTCGCCCGCCGGGACCATCACCCAGATCACGCGCGGTCCGCTGAGCTTGCCCACAAGCTCTTCCAGGCTGTGGACATCGGCGAGGTCCGGGTTGCGGTCGTATCCGAGGACGGTGTGACCTGCGCGGCGGATCCGCTCGCGCATGTTGCCGCCCATCTTGCCGAGGCCGACGAGACCGAGCTCCATCAGTTGTTTTCCTTAGGTTCTGCGACGTGGCGTGGCGGCACGTGCGTGCCGCGAGGCACTTTCGTACCGCGTCCGACCCTAAACCCGGACGCTCGCGCACATCTGTGGGCATACGCGCTCAGTCGTACGCCCTCACCTGCGGGTTTGTCCTCAGCCTGTGGACAACCGCTGGTGATCCCCAGCCTGACTCCGAACCGCGGGCCCGGCTCAGCCGCTGAGGCGGACCGGCATGATCAGGTACTTGTAGGCGTCGTCCGCCTCGGCGTCCAGCGCCGGCTTGCCACTGAGCAGCGCGGGCTTGGTGGACGTCGTGAACGACAGCTGGGCGACCGGGGAGTCGATGGCGCTCAGGCCGTCCAGCAGGAACGTCGGGTTGAAGGCGATCGAGATGTCGTCGCCCTCGAGGTGGGCGTCGACCCTTTCCACAGCCTGTGCGTCGTCGCTGGAACCGGCCTCCAGGATGAGCACGCCCTGCTCGAAGCTGAGCCGCACCGGGGTGTTGCGCTCGGCGACCAGGGCCACCCGCTTGACGGCCTCCACGAAGGGGGCGGTCTCGATGACGGCGACGCTGTTGAACTCCGTCGGGAACAGCGTGCGGTACTTCGGGAGGTCGCCTTCGAGCAGGCGGGTCGTCGTACGGCGGCCGGCGCCCTCGAAGCCGATCAGGCCCTCGCCGGAGCCCGAGCCGGACAGCGCCAGGATCACCTGGTCGCCGCTGGTGAGGGCCTTGGCGGTGTCCAGGAGCGTCTTGGCGGGCACCAGGGCGACCGCGGAGGCCTCCGGGTTCTCCGGCTTCCACATGAACTCGCGGACCGCGAAGCGGTAGCGGTCGGTGGACGCCAGCGTGACGGTGTCGCCCTCGATCTCGATGCGCACACCGGTGAGGACGGGCAGCGTGTCGTCACGGCCGGCCGCGATGGCGACCTGGGCGGCGGCGGAGGCGAAGACCTCGCCGGGGACCGTGCCCGTCGCGTTCGGCATCTGGGGCAGGGCCGGGTACTCCTCCACAGGCAGGGTGTGGAGTGTGAACCGGGAGGAGCCGCAGACCACGGTCGCCCGTACACCGTCTGTGGAGATCTCCACCGGGCGGTTGGGCAGCGCGCGGCAGATGTCCGCGAGCAGGCGGCCGGAGACCAGGACTGTGCCCTCCTCCTCGACCTCGGCCTCCACGGAGACCCGCGCGGAGACCTCGTAGTCGAAGCCGGACAGGCTCAGCTGGCCTTCCTCGGCCTTCAGCAGGAGGCCGGCGAGGACAGGCGCCGGCGGACGGGCCGGGAGGCTGCGTGCCGCCCAGGCCACTGCCTCCGCGAGTACGTCGCGTTCCACCCGGATCTTCACTGTTGCCGCCTCCTGCTGTTGCCGGCGCTTCTCGCTCTGCCTGGCCCTCGTCGTCTGTCTCGGTGTCGTCGGTCCCTGGGACGGGGAGGACACCGGGGACCAGTCTGACGCACGGCACTGACAGTAGGTGCCTCTCGGGGTCAAGTCGTGACGAGGGGCGGTCGGGCACCGAAGAGCGAGTTGTGCACAGGGCCCCCTTCGAAACGGATTCCCAGCTCTCTCTAGTCGGGAGTAGTAGTAGGGCCTGTGGATACCGTGGATAACCTCGTTTGCCCAGCTCAGGGCGGGAATTTTGTCCACTGGCCCTGTGGGTGGAGGCGGTGGACAACCGGGCGTATCTGTGGAGAACAGAAAGTTCTGCACACGCCGTGCACAGGGGGAGGCGAGTTCTCCCCAGCGCCGTCCCCAGCTTTACCCACGTTTCCCACAGCCCAACCCGGCACCTTCGTGTGACGCCTTTCACTCGACCCGGTGAGGCGGCGCGTCGTGTTGCCGAACAGTGGACAGGCATGTGGAGAAGCGACCGATCGCTGGGGACAACTGCTCGCAGCCTGTGGGTGGCCGGTGGACAACTCGATGCACAGCCTGTGGATCATCTCGTCGTCCACAGTCTGTGGAGATCCTTCGTCCACCAATCCACAAGCACCTGAGCTGGTCTGATGGTCTTTCAACCGTGGACGCTGTGGACACGATCTGGACAACTCCCCGGTCCCCAGGATGTGGACGGCAGAAAGTCCCCGAATCTGTGGAGAGAGGCCGTAACCCGGCGAGTAATCGAACAGTGGGTTGCGAGCGGGTGCCTGGGGATGCGTGGGGCGGGGCCCGGGATCTGCCTTGGGCGGGGCCCGGAAGGCTTCGCGGCCCCCTGCTGAGACATGAAGAAGGGCGCCCCCGGAACCACAGGAGGGCGCCCTCAGCGGCGTTCCGCCGTCGCCGTCAGCCGTTCTTGATGCGGTTGGTCAGCTCCGTGACCTGGTTGTAGATGGAGCGACGCTCGGCCATCAGGTTGCGGATCTTGCGGTCCGCGTGCATGACCGTGGTGTGGTCGCGCCCGCCGAACAGCGCGCCGATCTTGGGCAGAGACAGGTCCGTGAGCTCACGGCACAGATACATGGCGATCTGCCGGGCGGTGACGAGGGCGCGGCCCCGCGAGGTGCCGCACAGGTCCTCGACGGTCAGCCCGAAGTAGTCCGCCGTCGCGCCCATGATGGCCGTCGAGGTGATCTCGGGGGCCGAGTCCTCGCCACCGGGGATGAGGTCCTTCAGGACGATCTCCGTCAGCCCCAGGTCCACCGGCTGCCGGTTGAGCGAGGCGAACGCCGTGACCCGGATCAGCGCGCCCTCCAGCTCGCGGATGTTCCGCGAGATCCGGGACGCGATGAACTCCAGCACCTCCGGCGGCGCGTTCAGCTGCTCCTGCACGGCCTTCTTGCGGAGGATCGCGATCCGCGTCTCCAGCTCGGGCGGCTGGACGTCCGTGATCAGGCCCCACTCGAAACGGTTCCGCAGCCGGTCCTCCAGCGTCACCAGCTGCTTCGGCGGCCGGTCGGAGGACAGCACGATCTGCTTGTTGGCGTTGTGCAGGGTGTTGAAGGTGTGGAAGAACTCCTCCTGCGTCGACTCCTTGTCCGCGAGGAACTGGATGTCGTCGACGAGCAGGATGTCCATCTCCCGGTACCGCTTGCGGAAGCTGTCGCCCTTGCCGTCGCGGATGGAGTTGATGAACTCGTTGGTGAACTCCTCCGAGCTCACGTACCGCACGCGCGTGCCCGGGTAGAGGCTGCGTGCGTAATGCCCGATCGCGTGCAGCAGGTGGGTCTTGCCGAGTCCGGACTCCCCGTAGATGAACAAGGGGTTGTACGCCTTCGCCGGCGCCTCGGCCACAGCGACCGCGGCCGCGTGCGCGAAGCGGTTGGAGGCACCGATGACGAAGGTGTCGAAGAGGTACTTCGGATTCAGGCGGGCGGTCGGCTCACCCGGGCCGGTCGCCGGTGCGGGCTGCGCGGCCAGCGGGCCGGGCGCACCGGTCGTCGGCAGGTTCGGGCCGACCGGGCCGCCGCGGTGCACGTGACCCGAGCCGGCCGGCGGCTCGGGAAGCTCCCGGCGCACCGCGTCGCGCTGGTCGTAGTCGCCGCCGCGTGACGTGTCGTAGTCGGAGCGCTGCTGCTCGTAGGAGGGGCGCTCCATCGGCTGCGGGCGGTAGTCCTGGGAGGGCGGGCCGTAGGAGTCCTTGGGCCCCTTGGATCCGTACGCGTTCTTGGATCCGTACGTGTCCTGGGAGCCGGAGCCGTAGGGATCCTGTGGGTTGTACGCGTCCTGGGAGCCGTAGGAGTCCTGCCCGGGTGACGCGTACGGGTCACGCTCGGGGAAGCCGAGGCGCTGCTGCTGCCAGCCGTACTCCTCCTGCTGTGGCGGCCGCGGCCAGGCGCCGGGCTCGGGGCGCTGGTACTCGGACGGGTACGCGGGACGGGCCGTCGGAAGCTGGTCTGCGCGCGTAGGCGGAAGCTGATCGCCGGCCGGCCCGGGTGCCTGGTCGGCGCGGTGACGGCCGTACCCCTCGTACCCGTCGCGGTCGGGGCGGTCGTATCCGTCACGGTCCGCACGGTCGTAGCCGTCGCGCTCCGGACGTTCGTACGCGTCGCGGTCGGGGCGGTCGTATCCGTCACGGTCCGCACGGTCGTAGCCGTCGCGGTCCTGGCGTGCGGAGGGGAGTTCGGGTTCCTCATAGCGCTGCTGGGGGCGGGCCGGGGGCGCCGGCGTGGCGGGGGGCTCGCCCGCGGAGTCGTCGACGGTGATCGCGATCCGGATCGGGCGTCCGCACTCGCGGCTCAGCGTCTCGCTGACGATCGGCGCCAGCCGGCCCTCCAGTACGCCCTTCGCGAACTCGTTCGGTACGGCGAGCAGCGCCGTGTCCGCGACGAGCGCAAGCGGCTGGCAGCGCCGGATCCAGTGCTCGTCCTTCCCCTCGACTCCCTGGCCGCGGCCCTCCCCGAGGAGCTGCTCCAATACGCGTGGCCACACTGCGGCAAGATCGGCAGGTACGTCAGCCACAGGGCACGCTCTCTCACAGGTCCCACGAACGTGTGGTTCTGGGACGGTTTGGGA
Source organism: Streptomyces tibetensis (assembly GCF_007655005.1). GTDB lineage: Bacteria > Actinomycetota > Actinomycetes > Streptomycetales > Streptomycetaceae > Streptomyces > Streptomyces tibetensis. The sequence continues at coordinate 283,391 of NZ_SZVW01000004.1, read as the reverse complement.
TGTAATCCGGGTGGGTGGGCGGGAGCAAACCCGCTGGGGCAGGGATAGGGGAATGAATCGGAGTTCCGTCACGGTAGTCAGCGCGGCCGGTACGGTTCAAGTTGTTGTCCCCAGCCTGTGGACAAGTGTCTCCCGGCGCCTCCCGGTTTGACCGGATGGCGTAGCCGCGCGTACCGTAACCAGGTCGAGTTGTCGATGGCTGCTGCCGCCTGCCTCCGATGGGCACAGATCATTTGGGTGATCGGTCAGCGGTGCACTCGGGCGTAACTGCGAGCTACTCGTGGGCGCACGGTGACAGCCAGGACGGCACCCCGCAACTACCGATTTTCTGGAGCCCCCGAGTGAGCAAGCGCACCTTCCAGCCGAACAACCGTCGTCGCGCGAAGACCCACGGCTTCCGCCTGCGGATGCGTACCCGTGCCGGTCGCGCGATTCTCGCGAACCGCCGCAGCAAGGGTCGCGCCAGCCTGTCCGCCTGATCCTGATCAGGTCATGACGTCGTGCTGCCTACCGAGCATCGGCTGAGGCGGCGCGAGGACTTCGCGACCGCGGTACGACGAGGGCGCCGGGCCGGACGCCCGCTCCTCGTCGTCCACCTACGTAGCGGTTCCACGGACCCGCACGCGCCTGGGGAGAGCGCTCCCCCGACGCGTGCGGGTTTCGTCGTGAGCAAAGCGGTGGGTGGCGCGGTCGTGCGGAACAAAGTGAAGCGCAGGCTTCGCCACCTGATGCGCGAGCGAGTCGCCCAGCTGCCCCCCGGTAGCCTGGTAGTCGTACGAGCGCTGCCCGGATCGGGCGACGCCGACCATGCACAGCTGGCCCGAGACCTGGATGCCGCTCTCCAGCGGTTGCTGGGAGGGGGCGCGCGATGAAGTACCCGCTGCTGGCTCTGATCAAGCTCTACCAGTGGACGATCAGTCCGCTGCTCGGGCCGGTCTGCAAGTACTACCCGTCGTGCTCCCACTACGGCTTCACGGCCATCGACCGGCATGGTGCCATCAAGGGAACGGCACTCACGGCCTGGCGCATCCTGCGGTGCAATCCGTGGTCGCTGGGCGGTGTGGACCATGTCCCGCCGCGCAAGCGCCCGCGGTGGCACGAAATGCTGCGCAACGCGTGGCATGCACGCAAGGGCGGGCCCTCCGCCGTCGGACCGGCCACCGAGGGACGGACTTCTCCCACCAGTCCGTCAAGTCCTTCGAGCCCGGCCGCAGAGACACCGTCCCATGCCCAAGGAGCATGATTAGTGGACACGATTGCCAGCCTCTTCAGCTTTATCACCACACCCGTCTCCTGGGTCATCGTCCAGTTCCACTCGGTGTACGGCGCCCTCTTCGGCCCCGACACCGGCTGGGCCTGGGGCCTGTCGATCGTGTCCCTGGTGATTCTGATCCGCATCTGCCTGATCCCGCTCTTCGTGAAGCAGATCAAGTCGACTCGGGCCATGCAGACACTGCAGCCCGAGATGAAGAAGATCCAAGAGCGGTACAAGAACGACAAGCAGCGCCAGTCCGAAGAGATGATGAAGCTGTACAAGGAGACGGGCACCAACCCGCTCTCCTCGTGCCTTCCCATCCTGGCGCAGTCGCCGTTCTTCTTCGCGCTGTACCACGTGCTCAACGGCATCGCGACCGGCGACACCATCGGTGTGATCAACAAGAGCCTGCTGGAGAGTGCGCAGAAGGCACACATCTTCGGTGCGCCGCTGGCGGCGAAGTTCACCGACAGCTCGTCGAAGGTGGAAGCACTCGGTGCCTCCCTCACCGACGTGCGCGTGGTCACGGCCATCATGATCGTCCTGATGTCGGCGTCGCAGTTCTTCACCCAGCGCCAGCTGATGACGAAGAACGTCGACACCACCGTGAAGACCCCGTTCATGCAGCAGCAGAAGATGCTGATGTACGTCTTCCCGGTCATGTTCGCCGTCTTCGGTATCAACTTCCCGGTCGGTGTCCTCGTCTACTGGCTGACCACCAACGTGTGGACCATGGGCCAGCAGATGTACGTCATCCGCAACAACCCGACCCCGGGTTCCAAGGCTCAGGCCGCGTACCTGGAGCGCCTGGTCAAGCACGTCGAGCAGCACCACAAGGTGGGCAAGCGTCGCGACCGTGCCATCGTCAAGGCGATCGTCGCCAAGGGCCGCGACCGCAACGAGTTCGAGCGCAAGTTCATCAACGGCCTGAGCAAGGCGGGCCTCGCCGCACAGGCCGACGGCACTGTGATCAAGAGCGAAGCCGCGGTCACGGCCCAGGCCGAGGACGGTACGCCGACCACCGTCGGCGGTACCCCGAAGCGTCAGCAGCCCAAGAGGCAGAGCAAGTCGCAGCGGCAGCAGGGCGGCGTCAAGGCGGCCGGTGAGACCGACGAGCCGAAGACGTCGCTGACCAAGTCGGACGAGCCCGAGGACGCCAAGCCCGCCGCCGCTGCCAAGAAGGGCGGGGCGAAGCCCGCCGGCGGTACCCGCAGCAAGGCCCAGTCCGGACAGCGCAAGGGTCCGCAGCGACCCAAGTCCCCGTCCAAGAAGTAAGAAGGAGTCCATCCCGTGACGGAAGGCACCACCTCCGCCGCTGCCGAGGGTGCAGACACCCTGACTCGCCTGGAGCAGGAAGGCGAGATCGCGGCGGACTACCTGGAGGGTCTGCTCGACATCGCCGACCTCGACGGCGACATCGACATGGACGTCGAGGCCGACCGTGCCTCTGTCTCGATCATCAGTGACACGGGCGGCCGCGATCTGCAGAAGCTGGTCGGCCGTGACGGCGAGGTGCTGGAAGCGCTCCAGGAGCTCACTCGGCTGGCTGTGCACCGGGAGACCGGTGACCGTAGCCGCCTGATGCTCGACATCGCGGGTTACCGGGCACAGAAGCGCTCCGAGCTGTCCGAGCTGGGTGCCAAGGCCGCCGCGGAGGCCAAGAGCAGTGGCGAGGCCGTCAAGCTGCAGCCGATGACGCCCTTCGAGCGCAAGGTCGTGCACGACGCGGTCAAGGCCGCGGGTCTGCGCAGCGAGTCCGAGGGCGAGGAGCCGCAGCGCTTCGTCGTCGTGCTGCCTGCCTGATCGGCCCTTACGTTCCCCGGCCCCGTCTGTTGCGCAGGCGGGGCCGAACTTTGTCAGCCTGATAGTTCTGGTGGTTCTGGTGTCGGCGCCGGGTGCGCTGACGCGGTACGGAAGGACGGTCCCCCCGTGACGGAGGCAGCGGAGCTTCCCCCCGCGCCCGAGCAGGCGCGCGAGGTGTTCGGTGATCGCTTCGCGGATGCGGTGCGGTACGCCGAGTTGCTCGCAGATGCGGGCGTGCAGCGCGGTCTCATCGGCCCGCGAGAGGTGCCTCGCCTGTGGGAGCGGCACCTGCTGAACTGCGCGGTGCTCTCGGAGGTCGTGCCCGACAGCGTGACCGTGTGCGATGTCGGCTCCGGCGCCGGGCTCCCCGGCATTCCGCTGGCGCTGGTACGCACCGACCTGAAGATCACGCTCCTGGAGCCCCTGCTGCGGCGTACCAACTTCCTCTCCGAGGTCGTGGAGCTGCTCGGCCTCGACCATGTGACGGTCGTGCGCGGCCGGGCCGAAGAGGTCATGGGGAAGATCCAGCCCGTCCATGTCGTGACGGCCCGAGCCGTCGCGCCCCTCGACCGGCTCGCCACGTGGGGCATTCCGCTGCTGCGGCCGTACGGGGAGATGCTCGCGCTCAAGGGGGACACCGCCGAGGAGGAGCTGAAGAGCGCGTCGGCAGCCCTGAGCAAGCTGGGGGCGGTGGAGACGTCCATTCTGCATGTGGGTGAGGGAGTGGTGGATCCGACCTCCACCGTCGTACGGGTCGAGGTCGGGGAGAGTCCCGGAGGTGTGCGCTTCGCTGCGAAGCGCGCGAAGGCGGCTCGCACAGGGCGGACGCGCCGTCGGCGCTGAGCTGATCCTTTGTGGGCGGTGCCGATCGGTCTTCGCGAGGCTGACCCGTCCGTGCGGTGCTCATCGCTCCTCGCGACGCTGATCCGTTTTCGCGGCGCGCTGATCCGTCCTCGCGGCGCTGATCCGTCCTGAGGAAGAGACGTACTCCACACAAGCTGCCAAACCCATGCATGCCGGAGTGTCGCGACAGTCCGGCCGCGGCTGCTGTGCATCGTGTTTCACGTGAAACGTCGCTCACTGCTGCACGGCATCATCAGTCGTGGCCGCGCTGCGGCCGAACCCCGCGACCGAAAGCCTCTTGGTTCACTCGATGAGGGACCTGAGGTATCCACAGAGGTGGATTTCTCCACAGAACGCCAGGCCTCACTGGTTCGCGACCCTGAAGACATGGGAGGCTCTGTTCATTGCGAGCCTGAAGTCGAGGAGAGTGAATCCTTGCGGTCCGACGCCAATATCGCGGGACCGATGACCGATCCGGTCCCCGGTCCCCGTACCGAGTCGATGGGGGCGGATGTTTCACGTGAAACACCGCCTCCGATGGACGACACTCCCATCGGTCGTGCTGCCCAACTGGCGGTGGAGGCTCTGGGGCGTGCCGGCGAAGGCCTGCCACGGCCCGAGCAGACGCGCATCATCGTGGTCGCCAATCAGAAGGGCGGTGTGGGGAAGACGACGACGACCGTCAACCTTGCCGCATCGCTGGCGCTGCACGGTGGCCGGGTCCTGGTGGTCGATCTCGACCCACAGGGCAATGCGTCGACCGCCCTGGGCATCGATCATCACGCCGAAGTCCCGTCCATCTACGACGTGTTGGTCGACAGCAGGCCGCTCTCCGAGGTCGTCCAGCCGGTCCCCGATGTCGAGGGACTCTTCTGCGCTCCCGCCACCATCGATCTCGCCGGTGCTGAGATCGAGCTTGTGTCCCTGGTGGCACGGGAGAGCAGGCTCCAGCGCGCGATCCAGGCGTACGAACAGCCGCTGGACTACATCCTGATCGACTGCCCGCCCTCACTCGGTCTTCTGACGGTCAATGCCCTCGTGGCGGGCCAGGAGGTTCTGATCCCCATCCAGTGCGAGTACTACGCGCTGGAAGGCCTCGGGCAGCTGCTGCGGAACGTCGACCTGGTGCGGGGGCACCTCAACCCCGCCCTGCATGTGTCGACCATCCTGCTCACCATGTACGACGGCCGGACGCGCCTCGCATCCCAGGTCGCGGAAGAGGTGCGCACCCACTTCGGTGACGAGGTACTGCGGACGAGCATCCCGCGCTCCGTCCGTATCTCGGAGGCGCCGAGTTATGGGCAGACGGTACTGACCTACGATCCTGGATCGAGTGGTGCCCTCTCCTATCTTGAGGCGGCACGAGAGATCGCGCTGAAGGGCGTCGGCATCAGCTATGACGCGACGCACGCCCATATCGGCGTACAGCAGAACGACCCGAGCATGGTGGAGGGCATTCAGTGAGCGAGCGACGGAGGGGGCTGGGGCGTGGTCTCGGCGCACTGATCCCTGCCGCACCGACGGAGAAGTCGGTGGCCCAGGCCGCGGCGGGGAACGCTGTGTCCGCGTCCCCCGCGGCAGTGCCTGCGCTGCCGAACGACCGTGGGGTGGCCGCGGCGAAGGTAGCAACCTTGCCGCCTGTTTCACGTGAAACAGAGGAGTCGGCGCAGTCGACTGCTCCTGCCACGCCTGCGGCACCCATCGGTGCGCATTTCGCCGAGATCCCCCTCGACTCCATCTCGCCGAACCCGCGCCAGCCGCGTGACGTCTTCGACGAGGACGCGCTGTCCGAGCTCATCACGTCCATCAAGGAAGTGGGGCTCCTCCAGCCGGTCGTCGTACGGCAGGTGGGTCCCGACCGCTACGAGCTCATCATGGGCGAGCGCCGCTGGCGGGCCTGTCGTGAGGCGGGGCTGGAGGCTATCCCGGCCATCGTGCGCGCCACGGAGGACGAGAAGCTCCTCCTGGACGCCCTGCTGGAGAACCTGCATCGCGCCCAGCTGAACCCGCTGGAAGAGGCGGCCGCCTACGACCAGTTGCTGAGGGACTTCAACTGCACGCATGACCAGCTGGCGGACCGCATCGGCCGATCCCGCCCTCAGGTCTCCAACACGCTGCGTCTGCTGAAGCTCTCCCCGGCCGTGCAGCGCAGGGTCGCCGCCGGGGTGCTCTCCGCCGGCCACGCGAGGGCACTGCTCTCCGTCGAGGACTCGGAGGAGCAGGACCGGCTTGCTCACCGCATCGTGGCCGAAGGGCTCTCCGTGCGGGCCGTCGAGGAGATCGTGACCCTGATGGGGTCGCGGCCCCAGAAGGCTCAGAAGCCCAAGGGCCCGCGTGCCGGCGCCCGGGTTTCTCCCGCGCTGTCCGACCTCGCCACGCGGCTCTCGGACCGCTTCGAGACACGGGTGAAGGTCGACCTGGGCCAGAAGAAGGGCAAGATCACCGTCGAGTTCGCCTCGATGGAGGACCTTGAACGCATCCTCGGCTCACTCGCTCCTGGCGAGGGGCCGGTCCTGCAGAAGAGTCTCCTGGAGGGTGACTCCGAGGAGAACGAGTCCTGAGCCTCCGGCATAGGAACCTCCGCAGTGCGGGAGACGGAGCGGGCCATGTCCGGTGTGTGCCGGAACATGGCCCGCTCTGTTCCTTTCTGGCGGTATCGATGGAATCGCATCGTGGATACGATGCGTTGGGTACGGCGCAACCACTTGGCAGCACCTCTGAGAGGGAGGCAGGGGCCATGCGAACCACGAGGCGCACCGGATTGGTGAGCGCCGGTTTGGGGCTGGGAGCAGTCGGTGGGTTCATTGGCAGCCTCCTCAGGGAACGGAGTGCTCTGACAGCCGCCCGCGATGCGGCGGCGGGCGAAGGAAGCGAGGAACAGCCTTCATGGGCCGCCGGCTCGTACCGCTCACGCTGGACAACCTCCAGGACCTTCCCAAGCGTTGCCGCTCGTGTGTCTTCTGGGAACTCGACCCAGTCAGCGGTGAGGCCGCGGTAGAGGCGGGCACGTCCGCTTCGGAGAAGGAAGCCTGGATCTCGGCGGTTCTGCTGGACTGGGGCTCCTGCGGGCGGGTCGTGTATGTCGACGACGTGCCAGTGGGATTTGTGCTCTACGCCCCGCCCGCCTACGTTCCCCGCTCCACGGCGTTTCCCACGAGTCCTGTCTCGCCCGACGCGGTGCAGTTGATGACCGCGTTCATCGTTCCCGGATACCAGGGCCAGGGACTGGGGCGGGTGATGGTGCAGACGGTCGCCAAGGATCTTCTACGTCGCGGCTTCAAGGCGATCGAAGCCTTCGGGGACGCGCGCTGGAAGGAACCCGCCTGCGTCCTGCCTGCCGACCATCTCTTGGCGGTGGGCTTCAAGACGGTCCGTCAGCACCCCACCCATCCCCGGCTGAGGCTGGAACTGAGGTCGACGCTCTCCTGGAAGGAAGACGTCGAGATGGCACTGGACCGTCTCCTGGGAGCTGTGCAGAAAGAGCCGGCGCTGCGACCGCTGTAATGCAGGCAAATGAATGGGCCAACCCGGAAGGGTTGGCCCATTCGTGTTTCACGTGAAACATGCGTCGTCGGTGCGACGGTTCAGCCGATTCACTCGGCGATGAACTCCTCGAGGTCGCGAACGATCGCGGCCTTCGGCTTCGCGCCCACGATGGTCTTGGCGACCTCGCCACCCTGGTAGACGTTCAGGGTCGGGATGGACATGACGCCGTACTTGGCGGCCGTACCCGGGTTCTCGTCGATGTTCAGCTTGACGATCTCGATCTTGTCGCCGTACTCGGAGGCGATCGCCTCGAGGGACGGGGCGATCTGGCGGCACGGACCGCACCAGGCGGCCCAGAAGTCCACCAGAACAGGCTTGTCGTTCTTGAGGACGTCCTGCTCGAAGGAGTCGTCGGTCACATTCTTCAGGGTGCCGGCCACGGCGGGCTCCTTAACTGGTTGGTGCGTGGGGCGGGTAGGGAGAGGTCAGACAGAGGTCTTCTCGGGCTCGGGCTGCTCCTCGTCCGCCAGGGCGGCGAGGTAGCGCTCGGCGTCGAGAGCTGCGGAGCAGCCGGTCCCGGCCGCGGTGATCGCCTGACGGTAGGTGTGGTCGACCACGTCGCCGGCACCGAAGACACCGGTCAGGTTCGTGCGCGTCGACGGTGCCTGCACCTTCAGGTATCCCTCTTCGTCCAGGTCGAGCTGACCCTTGAAGAGTTCGGTGCGCGGGTCGTGGCCGATGGCGATGAACAGTCCGGTGACCGGCAGGTCCGAGAGCTCACCGGTCTTGAGGTTGCGCAGCTTGAGACCCGAGAGCTTGGGGTCGCCCTGGATCTCGGCGACCTCGCTGTCCCAGACGAAGGAGATCTTCGGGTCGGCGAAGGCGCGCTCCTGCATGGCCTTGGAGGCGCGCAGGGTGTCACGACGGTGGACGATGGTCACGGACTTGGCGAACCGCGAGAGGAAGGTCGCCTCCTCCATCGCGGTGTCGCCGCCACCGATCACGGCGATGTCCTGGTCCTTGAAGAAGAACCCGTCACAGGTGGCGCACCAGGACACGCCACGCCCGGAGAGGGCGTCCTCGTTCGGCAGGCCGAGCTTGCGGTGCTGCGAGCCGGTGGCGACGATGACGGCCTTCGCCCGGTGCACGGTTCCCGCCGTGTCCGTGACGGTCTTGATCTCACCGCTCAGGTCGACGGCCACGATGTCGTCCGGAACGAGTTCGGCACCGAATCGCTCCGACTGGGCGCGCATGTTGTCCATGAGCTCGGGGCCCATGATGCCGTCCTGGAAGCCCGGGAAGTTTTCGACGTCGGTGGTGTTCATGAGCGCACCACCAGCGGTGACGGCGCCCTCGAACACCAGGGGCTTCAGCGACGCGCGCGCGGTGTAGAGCGCCGCCGTGTAGCCGGCGGGCCCGGAGCCGATGATGATCACGTTACGGACGTCGCTCACGGCTTGATTCCTCGTCTCTGGACTGCGTCGTCTGACCGGTGGGAGCGTCTCTAGGACCTCTCACCCACCCAACGGATCCTAAGGGGCGCGCATTCCCACTGTGTCCGGGCACACGGAGATACGGCACCAAGCGGTGACCCTCGGGGGCGAAGACGAGCCGCTCGCTCAGACGGAGGGGTAGGTGCGCTCCAGGAGCACCTCGCCGGTGGCGGTGGTCGCCGCGTGATCCACACACGTCGCGTCGACGATGTAGGCGGTGACCCGAGTGGCGTCGGAAGCGTCGGGAAGCAGCACGAGCATGGCCTTCTTCCCTTGGTAGACGCCGTTCTCGGTGGCCAGTGCCGGATCGTCGCGCCCGATGCCGTCGCGGACGCAGCCGGGCACCACGGGTTCCTTGAAGACCTTGGGCTGATTGCTGCCGGGGGCCGTCGCCGCGCCGAAGGGGGTGCGGGAGCCGCCACCCTTGGCCTTGTCCTGGGCCAGGAGGTCGGTGACCTGCTTCTGCAGCTTTCCTTCGGAGAAGGTGTCCGCGGCGGCAGTCTCCCGTCCGCCTGCCGACTCATGAGAGGGCTTGTTGTCGCCGAGGGATGACAGTAGGACGGAGCCCAGTCCCAGGGCGGCCACCGTGAAGACGGTCCCCAGGACGGCGACCCTGCGACGTCCCGTGCGTGTGCGTCCCTTGCGGCCCGGGCCGGTGGTGGAGGAACGCGGTCGGCCGGAAGGCCGGTCGGCGGGCGGCGATGTTTCACGTGAAACGTGCACATCGCTGTCGTCGCCGGAGGGGAGACCGGCAGCGCCAGAACTGGGGGAACCCACCGGCTCCGGGCTCTCCGCGGACTCCGGACTGTTGGCGTTCAGCAGGGCCTCGGCGGCGAGAGCGGCATCAATGCGGCCCGCGACATCGGCGGGCATACGCGGCGGGCCCGGCAGCGTGCCGAGCAGTCCACGGATCTCCTCCAGGGAGGCGTACACGTCCGCGCAGAGTTCGCACGCCTCCAGGTGCCCGCGCAGGTCGGTGGTCCGGGCCGGCGGGAGGAGCCCCTCGGCGAGGTCGGAGATCTCCGCGACGTCCGGGTGCCCGGCCATGTCTGTCGTCGACGTCACGCTCGTCCACCTCCGCCCTTCACAGCAGCTGAGTCGGTCGGTCCTGTGTCCGGGGGCCCCGCCCGGCGCGGCCCCGCTGCGGGTGGGACGGCTGCCCCCTGCGTCCGGTTCCGTTCTCCGCCCGGGTTCTTGCCCTCACCGCCACTGTCCGGCCGCAGGTGGGTGAGCAGCGGCAGAAGTCTGGCCCTGCCACGCGCGCATCTGCTTTTCACCGTGCCGGTGGGCACATCGAGAACCCGGGCCGCCTCCGCGACCGGGTAGCCCTGCATGTCCACCAGGACGAGCGCGGCCCGCTGGTCGGCCGGCAGGGTCCCCAGGGCTTCGATGAGCTGCCGGTGGAGATCATTGCGCTCGGCGGGGGCCGAAGCCGACTCGTGTGGCTCCAGCAACTGCTCCAGGCGCTCGGTGTCGTCCACGGGGGAGGTCTTCCGGGAGGCCGCTTTGCGGGCGCGGTCCAGGCAGGCGTTCACCGTGATCCTGTGCAGCCAGGTTGTGACGGCCGACTGGCCCCGGAAGGTGTGGGCGGCCCGATAGGCGGACACGAGGGCGTCCTGCACGGCATCAGCGGCGTCCTCGCGGTCACCGAGTGTCCGCAGGGCGACGGCCCAGAGCCGGTCGCGATGCCGCCGCACGATCTCACCGAAGGCATCGGGGTCGCCTTCGACGTGCCGTGCGAGGAGATCCTGATCGCTCACTCCGTCAAATCCGGTGCCGTCTGCCATCGGCCTCCTTCCTCGAGGCAGATGCCGTCAGCTGGTCACCTTGATGTCCGCGACCCGGCCGCGCCACTTGCCGTCGTCCGGCTGCAGAGGCAGCTTCGTCAGCCACACGAGGAGGTACCGGCTCCTGAGCGACTTGCCGGGCTTGAGCTGGACAGTCGTCCCTGAACCTTCCGCGACCTTGGGGTAGGCGTCGAGGGACGTCGGCTCCGAGCCCGCGTTCGAACTCGCAGCGCGGAGCTCGACCGAGGTGTCCCCCACGAACTTTACGGTCACCTTCCCGACCTGCTGCGTCTTGCCGAGGTCGAGGATTATGCCGACGCCCGACTTGAGACGGCCGAAGTCCGGGCTCAGGTAGAAGTCCGTCTGCCAATAGGTGGCAGTGCTGTTGTCGTAGACCTTCCCTACGTCGGACGGCTTCTCTGTTTGATCCCCGAGAGGATCGAAGTCGCGGGCGGCGCTGATGGTGATCGGCTTGCTGATCGGCTTCTTCGGGCTCTTGTCGTTCCCGTCGTTCGTCTGCGTCTCACCCGGGCCCTCTTTCTTGCCGCTCTGGTCCATCAGCGCGTCTGCCAGCTGCCAGCTGCCGAGGCCCAGCGCTGCGATCAGGAGTCCGGAGACGGCCCACTTCAGGGCCTTGCCCGTGCGGCTCTGGAGCGGGGGCGGCGGAGTCGGGACGGGCTGGGTGACGCCGGGACGCGGGGTCTGACGGCCGTACGTGCCCTGCTGGTACGTCGTGCGCTGGTACTCGGGCGGGGCGGTGAACGCCGGCTCCGGCGGGCGGATGCGGGGCATCTCACCGATCGCCTTCACCAGCTCCTCCGGCGTGGTGCACGGCGACTCGTGCCGGGACGCGGTGGCGCCGTCGTTGACGAGCGCGCGCATGGAGAGCTCGGACAGACCGCGGTGCACACCGGCCCGCACCTGGTCGGGCGCGATCAGGCCGATGTCCTTGGGCAGGCCCGACAGGCCGTAGGCGTCGCTCTCGTATGGCCAGCGCTGAGTGAGCGCCGCGTACAGCAGGGCACCGATGGCCTCGGTGTCCGTGCGCTGCGGGGTGTCGGACGAGACGCCGCGCAGGGCGGCGTTGACCGCGAGGCCGCGGATGCGCCACTGGCCGGTCGAGGCGCGCAACACGGCGTTGGGATTCAGCCGCAGATGGGCGAGGCCCTCACGGTGGGCGGCTGCCATGGCTGAGGAGACCTGACTGACCATCTGGTAGGCGTCGTAGGGCTCCAGGGGACCGGAGGCGAGGAGCGTGGTCAGTTCCGTCGCGTCGGGAAGCCACTCGTGGACGACGTAGACGACGTCGTTCTCCTCCACCGCGTCCAGCACCTGGACGAAGCGAGGGTCACCCAGGAGGGCGGAGGAGCGGGCGGCGGCCAGGACGGAGCGGGCACGCGAGTGGTCGGCGGGCAGGATGTGCACGCCGACGGCACGGCGGAGCTTCTCGTCCACGGCACGCCAACTGCTGAAACCGTCCAGACGGGTGACGCACTCCTCGAGGCGGTAGCGTCTGGCGAGCTTGTGACCACTGTGCAGTTCAGGAGGCGAGGTCGTTCCGGCACCGTCGGTCCTGGTGCTCTCTTGTACCTCGTCGCTGTCCGTGTCCCGCTCCCGGTTCTTGGCCACCCCGTCGGCCGTGGACTGGTCCGCCTGTGCGGTCAGCGACGCCTCGTCGCTGTTGTCTGCCACGTCGACGGCAGCCGTACTCCGTTCCGCCACCGTCGTTCCTGCCTCCCCATCCATTACGCGCCGGCCGGCGCCCCATGCGCGCCGGGCGACGCCGAAACCAATTGTGCCCACAGTCCGCCGCTATGCACGACACGCGGTGGCTGACGATGGTTGTGCGCCTACCCCCCGACTCAGCGTCCCAGGCGTCCGCGGACCATGCCCACCAGGGAGTTGAGCTCCTCGATGCGCATGCGGCGGGCGGCGACGAAGAAGATCCCGAGCAGCACGGCCCCGCCTGCCAGGACCGCGACGAGCGAGCCGGCGGGGCCCTGACCGAGCGAGTGGCCGATGCCGTAGCAGGCCGCTCCGCTGAGCAGGGCGGCCGGGACGGACGCGATGCACAGCCGGGCGTAGGTCCGCAGGACCCGGGCGCCGTCGAGATCCCCGCCGAGGCGCTTGCGCAGCCGTCGCCAGGCGACGCCGACGCCGATCGCGTAGGCCAGGCCGTACGAGGCGGCCATGCCGACCACGGCCCAGCGGGACGGGATGACGAAGAAGCAGATCGCCGAGGCACCGGCGTTGACCGCGGCCACGATGACCGTGTTGTAGAAGGGAGTTCGGGTGTCCTCGTAGGCGTAGAAGGCACGCAAAACCACGTACTGCACGGAGTACGGAATCAGGCCGAGGCCGAACGCCATCAGCATGAAGCCCATGTTGGTGGCCTCGCTGGTGCCCGAGGAGCCGAACATCAGGGTGCACATCGGGATGCCGAGGGAGAGGAACCCGAACGCGATCGGCACGATCGCGACCGCCGTGGTGCGCAGGCCCTGGGAGATGTCGTCGCGGACGGCTCCCCTGTCGCCCTCCACCGCCGAGCGCGACAGGCGCGGCAGCAGAGCGGCCATGAGGGAGACCGTGATGATGGCCTGCGGCAGGCCCCAGATGAGCTGGGCGTTGGCGTAGGCGGAGAAGCCGGTGCCGTCGACCGGCGAGGCCTTGCCCGCCGCGGTGGACAGCTGGATGACGATCATGGCGCCGGCCTGGTTCGCGAGGACGAACAGCACCGTCCACTTGGCGAGCGTGACGGCCTTGCCGAGGCCCTGGCCCTTCCAGTCGAAGCGCAGCCGCAGCCGGAAGCCGGTCTCGCGCAGGTAGGGGATCATCGCGAGCGCCTGGACCACGAGACCGAGCAGGACGCCGATGCCGAGCAGGCGCTGGCCCTCCGGCGGGATGTTCGCGGCCTTCATCCCGGAGTCGGCAGCGGTGCCGTAGACATAGATGAACATGCCCAGCGTCACGATGATGACGATGTTGTTCAGGACGGGAGTCCACATCATCGCGCCGAACTTGCCGCGGGCGTTGAGGATCTGGCCCATCACCACGTGGATGCCCATGAAGAAGATCGTGGGCAGGAAGTACTGGGCGAAGGTGACGGCGACCCGGTTCGCCGCGGGGTCGCTGGCGACCGGGTCGGACAGCACGCGGATCAGGAGCGGCGCGCCGATGACCGAGAGCGCCGTGAGTGCGCCGAGCGTCACGATGACCAGGGTGAGCAGGCGGTTGGCGTACGCTTCGCCGCCGTCGTCGTCCTCCTTCATGGCACGCACGAGCTGCGGCACGAAGACGGAGTTGAGACCACCGCCGACGGTGAGGATGTAGATCATCGTCGGCAGCTGGTAGGCGACCTGGAAGGTGTCACCGAGGAGGCCGACGCCCAGCGCCGACACGATCAGCGCGGAACGGATGAAGCCCGTGAGGCGGGAGACCATCGTGCCCGCGGCCATCACGGCGCTGGACTTCATCAGGCCCGCCGCGCGGCCGCTCTTCTTCGGAGCGGGCGAGGCGTCGGGCTCAGGGTCCGGTGCCTCGTCCACCAGGTGCGGCACCGCCACGGTCTGGTCGGCGGCCCCGTACGGGGGGCCTTGGGGTGCGTACGGGCCCTGCGGTGCGTACGGGCCCTGTGCCATCTGCCCCGGGGCCGGTGAGGGGCCGGGGACGGACGGTGGCTCGTAGGACGGGTGACCGCTGCTCTGCTGCTGGTCACGGAAGAGATGCGCGAACGCGTCCGGTTCCTGGCGCGGCTCGCCCGCCTGGGAGACGAGATCGTCCACGCCCACGAACTGGGTGGTGCGCGGGTCGTCGCCGTACGGCAGATGCCGCGACGGGCCCTCCGGCTCCGGGGCGGGCGTCTGCGCCCACACCTGCGGGTCGGGCGCGTACGGCGACTGCGCGGGCGGCCCGTACAGCTTCTGCTGCGGCTGGTACGTGCCGGGAGGGGGCGGCGGATGCGCGGCGCGGTCGTAGAGCGCCTCACCGACCGGGTCCTGCGCCGCGGGGTCCTGCGCGCGGTAGGGGTCCTGGCCGTAGGCGTCCTGGAGGTAGATGTCTGTGGGCGGCTGCGGCGGCACCTGGCCGTGCTCGGGCGGTGAGCCCTCGGGCCCGCCCGCATCGGGGTAGCCCGAGCTGCCCGCGGCATGGCCGCGGTCACCGTCGTACGGCGCGTTCATGGTTACCCCACCTCATCGTCCCGGGCCCACCGGCCACGATTTCTCAACGGTCCACTCTCTCACCCGTGCCGGACGGGTCGGCGCTTTCCGCTGCGGTGTCCGGGGCCGGGTCACTCGGCTGCTCGGGGGCGTCCGCCCGTGATTCTGCCTCGGACTCCTCTTCGAGACGTGCGCCGGAGTCCTCCGGGTTCCGCGGAGCGTCGGCCCGGCCCTGCGACTCGTCGACCTCGTCGTCCGCCTCCATGGTCTCGTCCTCGGCGGCCTCGTCCTCGGCGGCCTCACGTGCGGCCGCGCGCTTGCGGTGGGTGTACATCCGGAAGCCCGCGAGGACCAGGAGCAGGACACCACCGCCGATGACCAGCATCACCGTGGGCGTGACCTCGGTGACCCGCACGTCGAAGGTGACCGGGGCGCCGTACTTCTGGCCGTCCTCCGTGTACAGCTGGGCGACGACTTCCGCGCGGCCGTTGGCGTTGGCCGACGTGGTGAACTTCACCGACTGGGCGTGGCCGCCGTTGACGGTGACGCGCTGCTCCTCGTAGGCGTCTCCGCCGATCTTGAGTCGCGTGGGGTTCTTCGACGTGAGCCGCAGCTCCAGGTGCTCGACACCCTGGACCAGGTTGTTCTGCACGGTCACGGGGATCATGGCGCTGCGGCCGGAGAGCTTGGTCTCCGACTTCTGGATCAGCTTGACCCCGTCGATGAGTCCGTTGAGGTACGACTCGATGCCGTCGCGGTACCCCACCGCCGCGACGCCCCGGCCGCGCCACGACGTGGACATCTCGCGGTTCATGGCCCGCCCGAACGGGGTGACCACCCGGGACTGGCGGGTGAGGATCACCTGGAACTTGTCGAGCTTGGCCTGCGTCCTGGCGATCTGCTCGAACGTGGCCCGCGGCAGCTCCTGCTTGCGCAACGAGGAGGGGTACGCGGACGCCGACGGCACCTTTGTGTTGGCGGAGGGGTCCGGCTTGGCCTTGGCGGCGGCCGTGAGGTCCTGCGACTCGGACCAGTTCCCGACCTGGAGAGCTCCCACCGCTTCGGCCATGGCCTGTGCCTGGCTCACGGACGGCATGCGCTGGGGGGCGACGACCACGCTGCGCTGCTTGCCGGTCTGCAGGCCGAGCGTCAGGCTCTGGGCCAGGAAACGCTGCACGGCGAGCGTGGAGGCGGAGGCCTTGGTCAGATCGCCCTGGAACGCCGTGGACATCCGGGAGTCAGCGACGACGGCCGTGGTGCCGCCGCCGATCGGCCGGGCGGCGGAGGGTGTGTACGACAGGTTGTCCTGGAGGCTGTCGCTGCGAGTGATCACCTTGTCGGCGCCCGCGGATGTGGCGACCTTCACGATCGACGGGTCGATGGCGCCGTCCACTGGCCACACGAAGTCCGTGGACGGTTTCACGTGGAGGATCGTGTTCACCGTGTCGTCGGCGACGTCGGTGGCCTCCTTGAGGTGGTTCAGCGAGCCGGTGACGTTCGTGCCGTTGTGGGCGAGGGAAGCCAGGTCCGGGTCGCCGAACGGCAGGGCGGCGACCTCTTCCCCCGTCACCGCCTGCTGGAGCTCGGCCAGCCAGTGCTTGGCGAGCTCCTGGTTCTTTCCAGGAGTGGTGGTGCCGTCCGCGCCGCGGACCTGGTAGCTCCGCGTCATCGCGTCGACGGACGCCAGCAGGTCCGGGTCGATCACCCAGGTGACGTCGAGGCCCTTGCCCAGCGACACCATCTGGTCGAGGCGGCCGCCCGGGGCGATCTCCTGGGCGAGTTCGTCGTCACGGAAGACCGGCGTCTGCTGTTCGTTCGATCCCGTCTCAGCCGCCATGTGGGCGCCGGAGACGAGGGGCCACAGGAACGTGGTCTTCGTCCTGGTGCCGGCCTCTTCCGGCTGCCACGGCAGGAACGTGCGCTGGACACCGAGAACCTGGTCCCAGGGCTGTGCCGTGGTCTCCCCGGAGAGCGCGACGGCCAGCTGGTAGACGCCGTCCCGGCCGAGATCCAGCTTGTCGGCCGGCACGGAGATGCTGAAGGGCTGTGCGACGCCGGGGGTGAGCGCCGAGAACTTCTCGGTGTACTTGCCGCCGACCTTTTCGCCGGAGGGCCCCTGGAGGTCATCGCTCTTCTTGGCCAGGGTGTCGATCGCCGAACGGGTGCCGAGCGGGGGGCCCACCTGCAGGTCGACGTGGGCGCCGGTCACCGTCTGCTTGCCGTTGTTGGTGACCGTGCCCGACACGGTCACCGTGTCCTCCTCGGAGGGGGCACTGGGGCTGAGCGAATTGACCGCGACCGACACCGAGCCGGTGCCGGCGGCAGTCTGCGAGGAGTCCTGCCCGGCCGCCTCCGCCGTCGTCGCGGCGGGCAACTGGAGGAGTCCGGCCAGCAGCGGCGCGCCCGCGAGCAGTGCCCCGGTGCGCCGCAGCCAGCGGCGGGCAGGTGAGGCACTGGCCCCCTGGAAGTCTGCCGCCTCGGCCACGCGCTCGTCCGTCCCTAGTCGTCGTCAGTGGTCGTCGGAATGTGCGTCCACGCATGGTAACGATGCCCGCTGAGGGGAAGTGCCGCGGTCCGCTCCACAAGATCGCGGACGGGTACCTCACTGTCCGGTATGGGGCTCTATGGAGGAGGACGCTTCTTTACGGACCAAAAGTTCTCCTTGTGCGCGTAAAGCGGACGGGTTCCCATGCTTGCGCAGGCGGAATAGGAGGAGCTCACGGTGGCCCGGGCCACGTACCCTCTTCTGTTGTGCCGAACGCCAACGAAGAAACGTCCAGTGCCCTGAGCCAGGTGCAGCACCGCGCGGTGAGTGAACTGCTGCGGGTCGCCCCTGTCGCCGACGACCTCGCCCGCCGCTTCCAGGAGGCCGGGTTCTCGCTTGCCCTGGTCGGCGGGTCGGTACGGGACGCGCTGCTGGGCCGGCTCGGCAACGACCTGGATTTCACGACCGATGCGCGCCCGGAGGATGTCCTCAAGATCGTCCGCCCCTGGGCGGACGCCGTGTGGGAGGTCGGGATCGCCTTCGGCACGGTGGGTGCGCACAAGGGCGGCTACCAGATCGAGGTGACCACCTACCGCTCCGAGGCCTACGACCGCACCTCGCGCAAGCCCGAGGTGTCGTACGGGGACTCCATCGAGGAGGACCTCGTCCGCCGCGACTTCACGGTGAACGCGATGGCGGTGGCGCTGCCGGAGAAAGAGTTCGTCGACCCGCACGGCGGGCTCGAAGATCTCGCGGCGCGGGTGCTGCGCACTCCAGGGACCCCGGAGGAGTCGTTCTCGGACGATCCGCTGCGGATGATGAGGGCCGCGCGTTTCGCGGCTCAGCTCGACTTCGAACTCGCCCCCGAGGTCGTCACGGCGATGACGGAGATGGCCGGGCGCATCGAGATCGTCTCGGCCGAGCGGGTGCGGGACGAGCTGAACAAGCTGATCCTCTCCGAGCAGCCGCGCAAGGGCCTGACCCTGCTCGTGGAGACGGGCCTGGCCGAACGCGTGGTGCCGGAACTGCCGGCCCTGCGCCTGGAGCGTGACGAGCACCACCGTCACAAGGACGTCTACGACCACTCGCTGATCGTCCTGGAGCAGGCGATGGCGCTGGAGGAGGGCGGTCCCGACCTGACCCTCCGACTGGCCGCCCTGCTGCACGACATCGGCAAGCCGCGCACGCGCCGCTTCGAGAAGGACGGCCGGGTCTCGTTCCACCACCATGAGGTGGTCGGGGCGAAGATGACCAAGAAGCGCATGACGGCTCTGAAGTACTCCAACGAGTTGGTGAAGGACGTCTCACGTCTGGTCGAACTCCACCTGCGCTTCCACGGCTACGGCACCGGCGAATGGACGGACTCGGCGGTCCGTCGCTACGTCCGTGATGCCGGTCCGCTCCTCGACCGCCTCCACAAGCTGACCCGCTCGGACTGCACGACCCGAAACAAGCGCAAGGCGGCGGCTCTGTCGCGTGCCTACGACGGGCTGGAGGAGCGGATCGCCAAGCTGCAGGAGCAGGAGGAGCTGGACTCGATCCGCCCGGACCTCGACGGCAACCAGATCATGGAGATCCTCGGCGTGGGCCCCGGCCCGGTCATCGGCCGTGCGTACCAGCACATGCTGGAGCTGCGCCTGGAGCACGGGCCGATGGAGCCCGACGCCGCGGTGGCCGCGCTCAAGGAGTGGTGGGCCGGCCAGGAGAGCTGAGGCTGCGAAACGGGGTCATGTTTCACGTGAAACATGACCCCTTCCGGAGGTAGGCGGCCTGCTGGAGACAGACCAAGGGGCGGTGTTTCACGTGAAACACCGCCCCTCGTCGTCTCTGCCTACTTCTTGTAGTCCTGCAGGCAGAGCAGGAAGTCCTTGCCGTCGCCACTCTCGGTGTACGTGTACTGGAAGTCCTTGGCTTCGGCCTCGCACTTGCTCGAAGCCAGGGTTTCCGTGAGGAACGAGCCCTCGATCTTGGCCAGCACCTTGTACTGGGCCTTCGCGTCGTCGCACTTCACGACTTCGAGGTCCGGGTTGTTGTCGCTCGTGCTGCCACGGTGCATGCAGTCGCCCACGGAGGCCGTGTTGGCGTCGTCCCGGCTCGTGACGTAGCCGACGATGGCGATGGCCGCCACGGCTATGACGACGACAATGTTCTTGATCGTCTTGAAGCTGAGCTTGCGGCCGGACGGCTGCGGGGGAACCGGAGCGTACGGAGCCGCGCCCTGGGGCGGGAAGCCGGGCTGCCCGGGCTGCTGCGGGTAACCGCCCTGGGGCGGGAACGGAGCCTGGGGTGCAGCCGCGGGCTGGTTCTGCGCGAACGGATTGCCCTGGGGCGGCGGAGTAGTCACTGGGGGTCCCCCTGAACATGGTGAGTGACGCGAACATGTCGCGAGATAAGACCCACGTAAGGTAGCGGTCCCCACCGACAACGCAGTAGTCAGAAGTGGCTCTGTGTCATTGATGTGACACTTACTGGCGGCCAAACCGGGCCATAGTCACAGCTACTACCGCGTAGATAACGGCGATCGTGATCACCAGGGGCACGGAACGGCCGTCCGGCGGCAGCATCAGGGCCGCGACGGCGGCCGCGCCGACGAAGAAGACGTTGAAGAGCACGTCGTAGACCGAGAAGATCCGGCCACGGAAGCCGTCCTCCACCGAGGACTGGACGATGGTGTCGGTGGCGATCTTCGCGCCCTGGGTGGTCAGCCCCAGAACGAAGGCCGCGGCCAGCAGCGGGGCGGTGGCGAACGGCAGCCCGAGAGCGGGCTCCAGCAGCGCCGCGGCGCCCGCGCACACGACGATCCAGCGTCCCGGCCCGAACCGTCCCGCGGCCCAGGGCGTCACCACCGCCGCCGCGAAGAACCCCGCCCCGGAGACACCCAACGCCAGCCCCAGCAGGGCCAGTCCGTCGTCCGGGGTCGAGGTGAGGGCGTACCGGCACAACATCAGCAGCATGACCAGCAGGGCGCCGTAGCAGAACCGCATCAGTGACATCGCCGCGAGCGCCCAGGCGGCCTCGCGGCGCTGTGGAGCGGCCAGATGACGTACGCCTGCCGCCAGATCGCGGGCGGTGCCCGTGAGGGCCTGCCCGATCTGCTCGCGCGGCAACGGCCGGTCAGGGCCGAGGAGTTCCCGTGCCATGCCCAGCGACGCCAGGGCCGCGCACAGATACAGCCCGGCCCCCACGAGCACCACCGCGGCGTCCGAGCCCGCCACCGCCAGGCGTACGACGAAGGCGAGTCCGCCGCCTGCGGTCGCCGCCAGTGTTCCGGCGGTCGGCGACAAGGAGTTGGCGAGGACCAGGCGATCGGCGTCGACCACACGCGGCAGCGCGGCGGACAGGCCTGACAGGACGAAACGGTTGACGGCGGTGACGCACAGGGCCGAGACGTAGAAGAGCCAGTCCGGAGCCGGACTGAGGATCAGCACGGCCGTGGCGCAGGCCAGCAGAGCGCGCAACAGGCTGCCGTACAGCAGGACCTGACGGCGCCGCCAGCGGTCCAGCAGGACGCCGGCGAAGGGGCCGACGAGGGAGTACGGAAGCAGCAGCACCGCCATCGCGGAGGCGACCGCGGCCGCCGAGGTCTGCTTCTCCGGGGAGAAGACCACATACGCGGCGAGCGCGACCTGGTAGACGCCATCGGCACCCTGGGACAGCAGACGCACGGCGAGCAGGCGCCGGAATCCCTGGAAGCGCAACAGGACGCGCAGGTCACGGACGACGGCCATGGAGCCCAGCCTCACATATGGGGAGGGTCCCCGGGTCGTACGACCCGGGGACCCTCACAGCCCTGGCAGGAGCGACTGGTTGCGGCGCGTCAGCGCTCGACCTCACCCTTGATGAACTTCTCGACGTTCTCGCGGGCCTCGTCGTCGAAGTACTGCACGGGCGGGGACTTCATGAAGTAGCTCGACGCGGAGAGCACGGGACCGCCGATGCCACGGTCCTTGGCGATCTTCGCGGCGCGCACGGCGTCGATGATGACGCCTGCAGAGTTCGGGGAGTCCCAGACCTCGAGCTTGTACTCCAGGTTCAGCGGGACGTCACCGAAGGCGCGGCCCTCGAGGCGGACGTAGGCCCACTTGCGGTCGTCCAGCCAGGCGACGTAGTCGGACGGGCCGATGTGGACGTTGCCCTCGCCCAGTTCACGGTCGCGGATCTGGGAGGTGACGGCCTGCGTCTTGGAGATCTTCTTCGACTCGAGGCGGTCACGCTCGAGCATGTTCTTGAAGTCCATGTTGCCGCCGACGTTCAGCTGCATCGTGCGGTCCAGGATGACGCCCCGGTCCTCGAACAGCTTCGCCATCACACGGTGCGTGATGGTGGCGCCCACCTGGGACTTGATGTCGTCCCCGACGATCGGGACGCCCGCCTCGGTGAACTTGTCCGCCCACTCCTTGGTGCCGGCGATGAAGACCGGAAGGGCGTTGACGAAGGCGACCTTGGCGTCGATGGCGCACTGCGCGTAGAACTTCGCCGCGTCCTCGGAGCCGACGGGCAGGTAGCAGACGAGGACGTCGACCTGCTGGTCCTTGAGGACCTGGACGACGTCGACCGGCTCCTCGGCGGACTCCTCGATGGTCTCGCGGTAGTACTTGCCGAGGCCGTCGAGGGTGTGGCCGCGCTGCACCGTGACACCCGTGCTGGGCACGTCGCAGATCTTGATGGTGTTGTTCTCGGAGGCGCCGATGGCGTCCGCCAGGTCGAGACCGACCTTCTTGGCGTCCACGTCGAACGCGGCGACGAACTCGACGTCGCGGACGTGGTACTCGCCGAACTGGACGTGCATCAGGCCCGGCACCTTGGACGCCGGGTCGGCGTCCTTGTAGTACTCGACTCCCTGCACCAGCGATGCGGCGCAGTTGCCCACACCGACGATGGCTACGCGAACCGAACCCATTCCGGTTGCTCCCTGTGTGTACGAGTGAGGCCCTGAATGGGCTCTCACGTGGCGGTGTCGTCGGGCGCATCCGGACGGGGGTCGTCCCCCGGCCGGGGCAGGACGCCCGACGTTCCAGATGTGGTGTCACGCGAAGCGGGCTCTCCGGAGGCCGGACCCTTGAGGTCCCGCCCCGCCCGCTCGCTCTCGATGAGCTCGTTCAGCCAGCGCACCTCGCGCTCCACGGACTCCATCCCGTGGCGCTGGAGCTCGAGCGTGTAGTCGTCGAGGCGCTCCCGGGTCCGGGCCAGGGAAGCGCTCATCTTCTCCAGCCGCTCTTCCAGCCGGCTGCGGCGGCCCTCCAGCACGCGCATACGGACATCGCGTGAGGTCTGCCCGAAGAAGGCGAAACGGGCTGCGAAGGTTTCGTCCTCGTATGCGTCGGGCCCGGTCTGCGAGAGCAGCTGCTCGAAGTGCTCCTTGCCCTCCGCCGTCAGCCGGTAGACGATCTTGGCGCGGCGGCCCGTGAGGGGGGCGGCGAGGGCGTCCTCGGTGGTGCTGCCCGTTTCCTCGATCAACCAGCCGTTGGCGACCAGCGTCTTGAGGCAGGGGTAGAGCGTCCCGTAGCTGAACGCACGGAACACACCCAGCGAGGTGTTGAGCCGTTTGCGCAGCTCATAGCCGTGCATCGGAGATTCGCGGAGCAGGCCGAGGACGGCGAACTCGAGGATGCCGGAACGCCGGCTCATCGTCGCCTCCTCTCGCCGCGGTGCGCGTGTATCAGTCCGATGTGTCGGGCCGATGTGTCGAGCTGATGTATCGAGTCGATACATCATGACGATAGAACGGCCTTCCGGATGCGACAAGAGGGGGGTGGGTGAACGGGATCACATCACCGCTTCATCCGATGCGAGTTGCCTGATTTGAGGTGAACTTCGGGGCTCGGCAGGTTTTGGCGGTGCGTAGTCTGTGCGCCATGCACATCACCGGGAACCGAGTGACGCCTGAGAGCGTCGTCGTCTTCGGTGTAGTACGGGTGCATGCGGGACCGATGAATGCGGAGCCGACCGCATCCGTACTTCGGGGGGACCGGAAACTAGCCGCCGTTTCCAGGCGCGCAGGGGTGCGCCTGCCCGAGGAGTAGTCGTTCGATGAGCGAGCACCGTCGCAAACCGCCGCAGCCGCAGGGAGGCGGACGTGCCGCGGCCCGACGCGGCCAGTCCGGCTCGTCCTCCGGCCGCCGCGCGGCACCGCGAGGCGCCACCGGGTCTCCGTCCGACTCCTATGGGTCGGACGCTCTCGACTCAGGGGGTGAGGAGCGTCAGTACGGCGGCCGTGCCGAGGCCCGCCGTGCGGCGCAGAGAAGTACGGGTGGCAGCCGCCGCAGAGCGGCCGAACCGGCCCGTGGCGGCCGGCGCGCCGCACCTGGCGGGCCGAACGGGCCCGGGCGAGGCAGAGGCCGCGCCGCCGCCGTCCCCGACAAGAAGCGGCTGATCGACTATCCGCGAGCCGGCAAGTACGGCTGGCAGCGCTGGGTGCCGTCCTGGAAGCTCGTCTCCGGGCTGTGCATCGCCTTCTTCGGCAGCCTGGTGGCCGTGGCGGGCATCGGCTACGCCATGGTGGGCGTCCCCAACGAGGAGAACGCCGCGGCGTCGTCGCAGAACAACGTCTACTACTGGTCCGACGGCACCCAGATGGTCGCGGCGGGCAGCGGTCAGAACCGGCAGAACGTCACGATCGACCGGATCCCCAAGGAGATGCGGTGGGCGGTGATCTCGGCCGAGAACAAGAGCTTTTACGACGACTCGGGTGTCGACCCCATGGGTATCGCACGCGCCCTGGCGAACATGGCCCGGGGCGGTGACACGCAGGGTGGTTCGACGATCACCCAGCAGTTCGTCAAGAACACCTACCTGAGCCAGGAACAGACGGTCAGCCGTAAGTTCAAGGAGATGTTCATCTCGATCAAGGTGGGCACGAAGCTCTCCAAGGACGAGATCCTCCAGGGGTACCTCAACACCTCCTACTACGGCCGTGGTGCGTACGGCATCCAGGCCGCTGCCCAGGCCTACTACGGCAAGGAGGCGAAGGACCTCGACGCGAGCGAGTGCGCCTTCCTCGCCGCACTCCTGAAGGGCCCGACGTACTACGACCCCGCGGGCAACGACGGCATCGACAAGACGGCGACCGCCGATGCCAACCGCAAGCGCTCCGAGGCGCGTTGGGGCTGGATCCTCGAGCAGATGCACAACGACAAGAGGATCACGGACAAGCAGTACCAGGACGCGATCAAGAAGTACCCCGTGCCCGACCCGCGCAAGGCGTCCAAGGGCATGACCGGCCAGATCGGGTATCTGGCCGACACGGCCAAGAAGTACGTCCTGAACCACTCGAACATCTCCGAGAAGCAGTTCGACCTGGGTGGCTACCAGATCAAGACGACCTTCAAGAAGGCCAACGTCGAGGCACTGGCGAAGGCCGTCAAGAAGGTCGAGAAGGAGAAGCTCGACCCGGAGAACCGCGAGCTGGACAAGCACGTCCAGTTCGGCGCGGCCTCAGTGAAGCCGAAGGACGGTGCGATCGTCGCGCTCTACGGGGGTGCGGGTTACGAGAACGGCCACTTCAACAACAACGCGGACACCTCGGGTGTCCCCGTCGGTTCGACCTGGAAGCCGTTCGTGCTCGCCGCCGCGATGGAGCACGGCACCTACCGGAGCGAAGGTGGCCTCTCACCGCTGAGCAAGTACAACGGCAACGACCACCTCAAGGTCAGGAACAACGACGGCTCCTACGTCCTGAAGAAGGACAACACCCCGTTCTTCCAGGAGAACGAGAGCGACTACCCCTGGGGCTACATCTCCTTGCGCAAGGCGATGGAGCAGTCCGTCAACACGCCGTTCGTGCAGCTCGGCATGGACGTGGGGATGAAGAACGTGGCCGACCTGGCCGAAAAGTCCGGGATCCTGGAAAGCAGCTTCGCCGACCTGAACGCTTCGTTCGCGCTGGGTACGTCGACTCCCAGTGCGATCCGCATGGCCGATGCCTATGCGTCGTTCGCTGCGGCGGGCAAGCAGGCCTCCCCGTACTCGGTGACCAGCGTCAAGTTCAACGGCCGGGAGGTCGAGGGCTTCGACCCGCCCAGGATCACGCAGGCGATGCCGGAGAACGTGGCCAACAACGTCACGGACGTTCTGGAGAACGTCATCCAGAACGGTACGGGTAAGAAGGCGCTCTCCCTGGGCCGTACGGCGGCCGGCAAGACCGGTACCACCGACGAGAACAAGTCGGCCTGGTTCGTCGGCTACACGCAGCAGCTGTCGACGTCGGTCGCGATGTTCCGTGAGGACCCCAAGAGCGCCAAGCTGCTGTCCATGAACGGCACGGCGGGTGAGAAGTCCATCCACGGTGGTGACGTCCCCACGCTGGTGTGGACCGAGTACATGAAGGCCGCGTTGAAGGGTGAGCCCGACCTCGGCTTCCCGGACGCCGAGAAGATCGGCGAGATCCAGGACGAGCTGGGCGCTCCGACGCCGAAGCCGACGCCCAGTGTGCAGCCCAGCGAGACCGTGACGGAGTCGCCGAGCCCCACGCCGAGCGAGAGCTCGTCTCCCTCGCCGTCGCCGAGCGACACCTGCGGGTTCTTCGGCTGTGAGGAAGACGGTGGCGCGCAGAACGGCGGCACCGACAATGGAGGCACGGACGGAGGGGTTTCCCCCGAGCCCACGCCAACCGGTACGAATCCGGAGGACGGCAACAGCAGAGGAAACGGCAACGGAGGCATCTTCGGCGGCCCTGAGGGCTAGCGGAAACACGCCACGATGAGAGGGCGCGATACGACCGAGTCGTATCGCGCCCTCTCGCTTTTTCCGGAATCAGAAAACCCGTGAACAATATTGATGCCGGGACAGGGCGGTTATCACCTGTCCCGGCATCAGGTCAAAGAGGCGCGGGCTACCGCTGAGGTTCAGGAAGGGTCCTTCGACCCTCCGCCAACCCACTTGGTGCAGTGGTCGATCCGCCTGTCCCCCTCGAACACGGCAGCCTGGATTCCGACGTCAAAGATGTTGCCACCCTGCGAAACATGGCTGGGGAACTCCTTGTAAGTTCCCCAGCCGTCGTAGTTGTGGTGCCACCCGAAGTACTTGTGAGTGTCGGCGTACATAACGACGAGTCGAATCCGCACGTGGTGATTGTCAGGGGCCTCGTCATACAACTTCATCGTCAGGCTGGGAATGCTTCGGTCGCCTGACTTCCACCCGCTGGTGGAAACGGATCCACCCGCTCCGGCCGGGCTCGTAGCGCAACTCGCATAGGCTTGTGCGGCTGCCTGGGACGGACTGGCTGTAAATCCGATGAGCAGCGCCGACGCGGTGGTGACGAGAGCGAGTTTTGTCCTGTTTTTCATTGATCCCCCTTGCTTGGCATGAATGCCTTGCGTTCGAAACTAGCAGTACCTAAAAATTCCTTCAAGATTATTAAATTTGGCTATTTAGGTGCAATGCTGGCCTTTTGTCCAGCGCGGGTCGAGGCCGCGGTCAGGACGGCCCGGCGCCGCCGCCGGACCCGTGCGGCAGGATGTGCGGCATGCCCAGTGCAGAATCGACGCAAGCGAGCGTCCATGAGCGGGAGCCGGTGCGGCCGACCAAGGAGGACGAGGTCGCCGCGGCCGGCAGCGAGCTGATCGGCGGCCCGCTCGGGCGACGTGCCCTGCTGGGGTCGTCCTGGTGGACGCCCGTGCGGGTGATCGCGCTGGTGGCGATCGGCATGTTCGCCCTCGGCCTGGTCCAGAAGGCGCCCTGCTACAACGGCGCCTGGTTCTTCGGCGCCAGCTCCCAGTACACGCACGCGTGCTACTCGGACATCCCGCACCTCTACCAGGGGCGCGGCTTCGCCGACGGGCTCGTGCCGTACTTCGACCGGCTTCCCGGCGACATGCAGTACCTGGAGTACCCGGTGCTCACCGGCGTCTTCATGGAGGTCGCCTCCTGGCTCACGCCCGGCAGCGGCGCCATCCAGGACCAGGAGCAGTGGTACTGGATGGTCAACGCCGGAATGCTCATGGTGTGTGCTTCCGTCATCGCCGTCTGCGTGACCCGCACCCACGCCCGGCGTCCCTGGGACGGCCTGCTCGTCGCCCTGGCACCCGCCGCAGCGCTGACGGCGACCATCAACTGGGACCTGCTCGCGGTCGCCCTGACGGCCGCGGCGATGCTGATGTGGTCACGTGGCCGCTCCCTCGCCTTCGGCGTCCTGCTGGGGCTTGCCACGGCCGCCAAGCTCTACCCTTTCCTTCTCCTCGGGCCTCTGATGGTGCTGTGCTGGCGCGCGGGCAAATGGCGCGAGTTCGGGGCGGCTCTGGGGGGCGCGATCGTCGCCTGGGTCGTCGTGAACGGGCCGGTGATGCTCTTCGCTTTCGAGGGCTGGTCGAAGTTCTACACGTTCAGCCAGGAAAGGGGCGTCGACTTCGGCTCCTTCTGGCTGATCATGGCCCAGAACTCGGACGACCCGCTCAGCATCGACACCGTCAACACACTGGCGACGCTGCTGATGCTGGTGTGCTGTGCGGCCGTCGCGGCCCTCGTACTGACCGCCCCGCGCCGCCCGCGGTTCGCCCAGCTCGCCTTCCTGATCGTCGCGGCCTTCATCCTCACCAACAAGGTCTACTCGCCGCAGTACGTCCTGTGGCTGGTGCCGCTGGCGGCTCTCGCCCGTCCGAAGTGGCGGGACTACCTGATCTGGCAGGCCTGCGAGGTGGCGTACTTCCTCGGGATCTGGCTGTACCTCGCGTACACGACCAGCGGAGAGGCTCACAAGGGGCTGCCCACCGACGGCTACCACTGGGCCATCGCGCTGCATCTGCTGGGGACGCTGTATCTGTGCGTGATGGTCGTGCGCGACATCTTCATGCCGGACCGGGATCCGGTGCGCCGGTCCGGTGACGACGACCCCTCGGGCGGAGTGCTCGACGGCGCCGAGGATGTTTTCGTTCTCGGTCCAGCGGCCCGCCCACGGCAGCACGAGGCCGCCCAGTTCGACGGTGGGACACCGGTCGAGTGGGGAAAGCCTGACGCAACGGGCGGTTCGCTCTGAGCGAACGGCGCGAGACGCCGTAGCCGGGAACGCCGAAGGCCGTACACGGGAAGCCGTGTACGGCCTTCTTGCTGTACTGCGAGGTACGGTGCGCCGCGACGGTCAGCGGTCCACGATCCGGTCGAACTGCGTGGTGGTGTGCCGCAGATGGGCCACCAGCTCTTCGCCGACCTTCGGCTCGGGCGCGTCCGCCGGGACGAACAGGATCGAGACCTGCATGTGCGGTGGCTCCGCGAACCAACGCTGCTTGCCGCCCCAGACGAACGGAGAAAGGTTCCGGTTCACCGTAGCGAGGCCGGCGCGGGCGACTCCCTTGGCGCGCGGCATGACGCCGTGCAGGGCCTTGGGGGCCTCCAGGCCCACCCCGTGTGACGTACCACCCGCCACGACCACCAGGAAGCCGTCGGAGGCCGCCTTCTGCTGCCGGTAGCCGAAGCGGTCGCCCTTGGCGACGCGCGTGACGTCCAGGACCGCGCCGCGGTACTCGGTGGCGTCGTGGTCCCCCAGCCACAGCCGCGTGCCGATGCGGGCCCGGAAGCGGGTCTGCGGGAACTGCTGCTGGAGCCGGGCGAGGTCATCGGCCTTGAGGTGACTGACGAACATGGTGTGCAGGGGCAGCCGGGCGGCACGCAGCCGGTCCATCCAGCCGATGACCTCCTCGACGGCGTCCGAGCCGTCCGTGCGGTCCAGCGGGAGGTGGATGGCGAAGCCCTCCAGGCGGACGTTCTCGATGGCGGCGTGCAGCTGCGCCAAGTCCTGCTCGCTGATGCCGTGCCGCTTCATCGAGGACATCACCTCGATCACCACGCGGGCGCCGACCAGGCCGTAGACGCCGTCTATCGACGAGACGGAGCGGATGACCCGGTCCGGCAGCGGCACCGGCTCCTCGCCCCGCCGGTACGGCGTCAGCACCAGCAGGTCCCCACCGAACCAGTCCTTTATGCGGGCCGCCTCGTACGTCGTGCCGACGGCCAGGACGTCCGAACCCAGCCGAGTGGCCTCCTCCGCCAGCCGCTCGTGCCCGAAGCCGTAGCCGTTGCCCTTGCAGACCGGTACGAGGCCCGGGAACTGTTCCTGCACGTGCTTGTGGTGCGCACGCCAGCGCGCGGTGTCGACGTAGAGCGTGAGCGCCATGGCCGGACCTGGAACCTTTCTCGTGGTGCCGTGTATCGGCGGTTTCCGTGTGTCAGAGGTATAGAAGCACTGAACAGGACATCAGCGGCGCGACATGTAGATGTCGAGCGCCTTGTGCAGCAGCTTGTTCAGCGGGAAGTCCCACTCGCCGAGGTACTCGGCCGCCTGGCCGCCGGTACCCACCTTGAACTGGATCAGGCCGAAGAGGTGGTCGGTCTCGTCCAGCGAGTCGGAGATACCGCGTAGGTCGTAGACCGTGGCGCCGAGAGCGTAGGCGTCGCGCAGCATCCGCCACTGCATCGCGTTCGAGGGCCGGACCTCACGTCCGATGTTGTCGGAGGCGCCGTAGGAGTACCAGACGTGCCCGCCGACGATCAGCATCGTCGCCGCCGAGAGGTTCACGCCGTTGTGGCGGGCGAAGTACAGCCGCATGCGGTTGGGGTCCTCGGTGTTGAGGGCCGTCCACATGCGCTGGAAGTACGACAGGGGGCGCGGCCGGAAGTGGTCGCGCACGGCGGTGATCTCGTACAGCCGCTGCCATTCCTCGAGGTCCTGGTAACCCCCCTGGACGACCTCGACGCCGGCCTTCTCGGCCTTCTTGATGTTGCGGCGCCACAGCTGGTTGAAGTTCTTGTGGACCTCTTCCAGGGAGCGGTTCGCCAGCGGCACCTGGTACACGTAGCGGGGCTGGACGTCACCGAAGCCGGCACCGCCGTCCTCACCCTGCTGCCAGCCCATGCGGCGCAGCTTGTCGGCCACCTCGAAGGCGCGCGGCTCGATGTGGTCGGCCTCGATGTCGCGCAGGCGCTTGACGTCCGGGTTCTGGATGCCCTGCTTGATCGAGGGGGCCTCCCAGCGCCGGATGATCACCGGCGGGCCCATCTTCACGGAGAAGGCGCCCTGCTGCTTCAGGTGGGCCAGCATCGGTTCGAGCCATTCCTGCAGATTCGGCGCGAACCAGTTGATGACCGGGCCCTCGGGCAGGTAGGCGAGATAGCGCTTGATCTTGGGAAGCTGCCGGTAGAGGACCAGACCGGCGCCGACCATCTCGCCGGTGCGGTCGTCGAACCAGCCGAGGTTCTCGGAGCGCCACTCCGCCTTGACGTCAGCCCAGGCCGGGACCTGCATGTGGCTCGCCGACGGCAGGCTCTGGATGTAGGCCAGATGCTGCTCGCGACTGATGGTCCTCAGGGTCAGGCTCATTTAGGGGCGCTCCTCGGGCTGGTGTGTCCCCATGGGTACAGGGGCTCCGGCTCTCGCGCGAAGCCTACTGCGCCTTGAGAGCGCGCCGGTTGGGCGTACGGGGCCTTCGCCCCGGCCCGAGTCCGGCCGGGGCGTGATGCGGTGTTCAGATGAGGAGGTGTCCCGGCGTCAGCCGATGAGGCCGCCGTGCGCCATGCCCAGGAAGAACCCGACGCCCGATGCGCCCAAGCCCAGGATGAGACCGAAGCGCTCCCGGGTCGTCTCCGAGGTCCACTGGCCGTACGCACCCGTGAGGATGCCCACGAGACCGGCCCAGGAGCTGAGCAGATGCAGGTCCTCGTCGATGATCGCCGTGAGGAACGACGTGAGGCCCAGCACCAGGGTCACCGCGAGCAGGGTGTCCTGGAGGGGATGGGGCTTGCCGTCCGTGGCGAAGAGGCCGCCGGCGGTGTTGGGTCGCAATGCCTGTGCCATAGGGCACCTCCTGCGAAAGGTCGGCGCACGGTAGCGCCATACACACCCGATGGGTACAGATTGGCTGCCCTGACGGCTGGATTTCAACCGCAAGCCGCTGTGCGGGTACTCTGTACCGTCCGCACCGGTGTCTGCCCACGTCATGGCAGGGGCTTCTCTTCACAAGCCCCGACTGTCAGTGGTGGCCGATACCGTTGCTACGCATCACAACCCTCCTGCCACGGAACGACCGTGGCCGCTGAGTCCAAAGGAGGTGGGTTCCACATGCGTCACTACGAGGTGATGGTCATCCTCGACCCCGAGGTCGAGGAGCGCGCTGTCTCTCCGCTGATCGAGAACTTCCTCTCTGTCGTCCGTGACGGCGGCGGAAAGGTCGAGAAGGTCGACACCTGGGGCCGTCGTCGTCTCGCGTACGAGATCAAGAAGAAGCCCGAGGGCATCTACTCGGTCATCGACCTGCAGGCCGAGCCTGCGGTCGTCAAGGAGCTCGACCGCCAGATGAACCTGAACGAGTCGGTCCTCCGGACCAAGGTCCTCCGTCCCGAGATGCACTGAGCTTCGGCTCAGCTGATCCCGGGATTCGAGTAGCAAGCAGCCAGAGCAAACCCGCCGAGAGGTTCCCCCATGGCAGGCGAGACCGTCATCACGGTTGTCGGCAATCTTGTCGACGACCCCGAGCTGCGCTTCACCCCCTCCGGTGCGGCGGTCGCGAAGTTCCGTGTCGCGTCCACCCCCCGCACCTTCGACCGCCAGACGAACGAGTGGAAGGACGGCGAGAGCCTGTTCCTGACCTGCTCGGTCTGGCGTCAGGCGGCGGAGAACGTCGCCGAGTCGCTCCAGCGAGGCATGCGCGTCATCGTGCAGGGCCGGCTGAAGCAGCGGTCCTACGAGGACCGTGAGGGTGTCAAGCGCACGGTCTACGAGCTGGACGTCGAGGAAGTCGGCGCCAGCCTGCGCAACGCCACGGCCAAGGTCACCAAGACCACCGGTCGCGGTGGACAGGGTGGCCAGGGTGGCTACGGCGGCGGCGGTGGCGGCGCCCAGGGTGGCGGCGGCTGGGGCGGCGGCTCCGGTGGCGGCCAGCAGGGTGGCGGCGCTCCCGCCGACGACCCGTGGGCGACCGGCGCTCCCGCCGGTGGCAACCAGGGCGGTGGCGGCGGCTGGGGTGGAAACTCCGGCGGCGGCAGTGGCGGCGGCTACTCGGACGAGCCCCCCTTCTAGGGGCGGGTTCGCACTCACACTTCTTGATCACACAGGAGAAACACCATGGCTAAGCCGCCTGTGCGCAAGCCGAAGAAGAAGGTCTGCGCATTCTGCAAGGACAAGGTCACGTACGTGGACTACAAGGACACGAACATGCTGCGGAAGTTCATTTCCGACCGCGGCAAGATCCGTGCCCGCCGCGTGACCGGCAACTGCACGCAGCACCAGCGTGACGTCGCCACGGCCGTGAAGAACAGCCGTGAGATGGCGCTGCTGCCCTACACCTCCACCGCGCGATAAGGGAAGGGTGACCGACTCATGAAGATCATCCTCACCCACGAGGTCTCCGGCCTCGGTGCCGCGGGCGACGTCGTCGACGTCAAGGACGGTTACGCTCGCAACTACCTGATCCCGCGGAAGTTCGCTATCCGCTGGACCAAGGGTGGCGAGAAGGACGTCGAGCAGATCCGTCGTGCTCGCAAGATCCACGAGATCCAGACCATCGAGCAGGCCAACGCTGTGAAGGCCCAGCTCGAGGGCGTCAAGGTCCGTCTGGCCGTGCGCTCCGGCGACGCCGGTCGACTCTTCGGCTCCGTCACCCCGGCCGACATCGCTTCCGCGATCAAGGCTTCCGGTGGCCCCGAGGTCGACAAGCGCCGCATCGAGCTCGGCTCGCCGATCAAGACGCTGGGCGCTCACGAGACGTCCGTGCGTCTGCACCCCGAGGTTGCCGCCAAGGTCAACATCGAGGTCGTCGCGGCCTGAGTGCCGCGCTGAAGCAGTAAGCGTTGGGGCCGCACCCTCAGGGGTGCGGCCTCATTCGTGTCTGCCGGGCGCCTACCGTCGGGCGGCTCCGTGTTTCACGTGAAACACCGCGTTCTGCGGAGCACTCCCTGTTTCACGTGAAACAGGCAGCGTTTCACGTGAAACGGTCAGCGAGTCGCGCCCGTCACGATCCACCGGCCCGAGCGGGTGCGAAGCCACAGGGTCAGCATCCGCACAGTCATCATCAGCGTCATCGTGGCCCAGAGGGCCGTGAGTCCACCGCCCAGTACCGGGACCAGAAGAGCAGCCGGCGTGAACACCGCCAGGGTGAGCAGCATGGCCCAGGCGAGGTAAGGGCCGTCGCCGGCGCCCATCAGTACGCCGTCCAGGACGAAGACGATGCCGGAGATCGGCTGGGAGAGGGCGACGATGATCAAGGCGGGCAGCGCCATGTCCTTGACGGTCGGGTCGCTGGTGAACAGAGGCAGAAGCGCTGGTCGGGCGAGAACCACCAGGACACCGAGGACGACGCCGACGGCGATTCCCCACTCCACCATGCGGCGGCAGGCTTCCCGTGCGCCCTGGGTGTCACCGGCTCCCAGATAGCGCCCGATGATGGCCTGCCCCGCAATGGCGATGGCGTCGAGGGCGAAGGCCAGCAGGTTCCACAGCGAGAGGATGATCTGGTGGGCGGCGATGTCGGCATCCCCGAGACGGGCGGCGACCGCCGTGGCGATCATCAGGACCGCCCGCAGCGAGAGGGTGCGCACCAGCAGGGGGACACCGGCTTGCGCGGAGGCCCTGATCCCAGCGGCATCCGGGCGCAGCGAGGCCCCGTGTTTGCGTGCCCCTCGCAGAACCACCACGAGGTAGACCGCGGCCATGCCGCACTGGGCGATGACGGTGCCCCACGCGGAACCGGCGATCCCCAGATCTGCACCGTAGACGAGCCCGACATTGAGTGCGCCGTTGGCGACGAAGCCCGCGACAGCGACATAAAGCGGTGTTTTTGTGTCCTGCAGCCCGCGCAGGACGCCCGTTGCGGCCAGGACGACGAGCATGGCCGGTATGCCGAGCACGGAGATGCGCAGATACGTGATCGCGTAGGGAGTTGCCGCGTCCGAAGCGCCGAAGAAGTCCACGAGGTGGGGTGCCGCGGGCAGCGCGGCGGCGACGACGGCAGCGCCGAGGAACAGAGCCAGCCAGATGCCGTCCATCCCTTGTCGGATGGCGGCTTGAAGGTCGCCCGCGCCGACACGGCGGGCCACCGCGGCTGTTGTGGCGTAGGCCAGGAAGACGAAGACGCTGACGGCGGTCATCAGCAGGGCCGAGGCGACGCCGAGACCGGCGAGTTGAGCCGTGCCCAGATGGCCCACGATGGCGGTGTCGGCCATGAGGAAGAGGGGCTCGGCGACGAGGGCACCGAAGGCAGGCACGGCCAGCGCGATGATCTCTCGATCGTGCTGTCTCCGGCCGGAGGGGTGGCGCGCGGGGGCCTGTGTCATGCGCACCAATCTAATCGTCCACAGGTAAGAGATGCAAAGGATTTGAGACCCTTACTCTTCGTCTCGGTGTGCGCACTGCTGTGCACTGTTCGACCTGATCTTGGGCTGGTTGG
Source organism: Streptomyces tibetensis (assembly GCF_007655005.1). GTDB lineage: Bacteria > Actinomycetota > Actinomycetes > Streptomycetales > Streptomycetaceae > Streptomyces > Streptomyces tibetensis. The sequence continues at coordinate 248,716 of NZ_SZVW01000004.1, read as the reverse complement.
GAAAGTTTTTCTTCTGCACAGCCCGTGGACGGTAAAGGTGCAGGTCAGTGCCCCTGTTCTGCTGAGAGTCGCGGCTTGTTCACAGGCCTGTCCACCGGGTCGTGCACAGGTTTCGCGGAGTTCTCCACAGCATCTGGGCCGTCGTCCACATGGCCTGTGGATAACCAGATTGGCTGACGGTGCCCAGGGGCCTACGGTAGTCCGGCGCCCGCTCCGTCCGCCGGTTTACAAAACGCCACAAAACCGGCGCGTGCCAAACGGAGTTGGGCCTCTTATTTGTCAGTGCCGTGCCGTAGAAAAGAGGGGCACGGCTAGGTCTGCTTCGGCGGACGGGAGGAGGTGGCTCGGTGAGCATTTCCGAGCCCTTGGACGACCCCTGGGCCGACAGCGGTCCCAGTGATCGTCTGCCCGCTTCCCGCCGACGTGGTGACGGGGCCCGGGGCCGCGACGATCAACACGAGCGCGGCAGGGACAACGGGGCGTGGGACGGTGGATCGCCCCCGTCGTTCGAGCGGGTACCGCCGCAGGACATCGACGCCGAGCAGTCCGTCCTCGGCGGCATGCTCCTGTCCAAGGACGCCATCGCCGACGTCGTCGAGATCCTCAAGGGCCACGACTTCTACAAGCCGGCCCACGAGACGATCTACCAGGCTGTCCTCGACGTCTACGCCAAGGGCGAGCCGGCCGACCCCATCACGATCGCCGCCGAGCTGACCAAGCGTGGCGAGATCAACAAGGTCGGCGGGGCCTCGTATCTGCACACCCTCGTCCAGACGGTGCCCACGGCGGCCAATGCGGCGTACTACGCGGAGATCGTTCACGAGCGGGCCGTCCTGCGCCGCCTGGTCGAGGCCGGTACGCGCATCACGCAGATGGGATACGCGGCCGACGACGACGTCGACGAGATCGTCAACCGCGCCCAGGCGGAGGTCTACGCGGTCACCGAGCAGCGCACCAGTGAGGACTACCTCCCGCTCGGCGACATCATGGAGGGCGCGCTCGACGAGATCGAGGCGATCGGCTCGCGCAGCGGCGAGATGACCGGTGTGCCGACCGGGTTCACGGACTTCGATTCGCTCACCAACGGCCTGCACCCGGGGCAGATGATCGTCATCGCTGCCCGCCCCGCCATGGGTAAGTCGACGCTGGCCCTGGACTTCGCCCGGGCCGCGTCGATCAAGCACAACCTGCCGAGCGTCATCTTCTCCCTGGAGATGGGGCGCAACGAGATCGCGATGCGCCTGCTGTCCGCGGAGGCCCGCGTCGCCCTTCACCACATGCGGTCCGGCACCATGACGGACGAGGACTGGACGCGTCTGGCGCGCCGGATGCCCGAGGTCTCGTCCGCACCGCTCTACATCGACGACTCCCCGAATCTGTCGATGATGGAAATCCGCGCCAAGTGCCGTCGGCTGAAGCAGCGCAACGACATCAGGCTCGTGATCATCGACTATCTGCAACTGATGCAGGCCGGCGGCTCCAAGCGTTCCGAGAGCCGTCAGCAGGAGGTCTCGGACATGTCCCGGAACCTCAAGCTCCTGGCCAAGGAGCTGGAGGTTCCGGTGATCGCGCTCTCCCAGCTCAACCGTGGTCCCGAGCAGCGCACGGACAAGAAGCCGATGGTGTCCGACCTGCGTGAGTCGGGCTCCATCGAGCAGGACGCCGACATGGTGATCCTGCTGCACCGCGAGGACGCGTACGAGAAGGAGTCGCCGCGGGCGGGCGAGGCGGACATCATCGTGGGCAAGCACCGAAACGGCCCGACAGCGACGATCACGGTCGCCTTCCAGGGCCACTACTCACGGTTCGTTGACATGGCCCAGACCTGATCCGACCAGGTCTCTCCGCCCCGCCAGAATGTGCTCGACGCGGGGCTGTCCGGCCGGGTGGACTGGGTCCATGACGAGATCTCTCGAAGAGTTGCTTCCCGGAACCCGTCGCGCTCTGTTGCACCGGATCGCCGTCGCACAGGCCGAGGGGCGGGCTCCCTCGCTCGTCGCGGCCGTCGTGCGGGACGGTACGACGGTGTGGACGGGCGCGCGTTCCTCGGTGGAGGGGCATGCGCCGGACGAGAACGTGCAGTACCGGATCGGTTCGATCACCAAGACGTTCACGGCGGTTCTCGTACTACGGCTGCGCGACGAGGGCGCTCTGGCTCTGGGCGATCCGCTCGAGAAGCATCTGCCGGGTACCGGCGTGGGGGAGGTGACCGTCGCCGAACTGATCGCGCACACAGGCGGATTGGCGGCCGAGACACCAGGCCCGTGGTGGGAGCGGAGCCCCGGATCCCTGCGGCCCGAGCTGGCCGACGTACTGGGTGATCGACCCCTGCTGACTCCGCCAGGCCGACGGTTCCACTACTCGAATCCGGGCTACGCCCTGCTCGGCGCGCTCATCGAGAAGCTCCGCGGGGCTTCCTGGGAGGACGTCCTTCGGCGTGAAGTGCTCGAACCTCTGGGGCTGCATCGCACAAGCGTGCGCCCACAGGCGCCCAACGCGGGTGGCTGGGCGGTACATCCCTGGGCCGACGTGATGCTTCCCGAGCCCATCGAGGACCTGGGGCGCATGGCGCCGGCCGGTCAACTCTGGTCGACGACCGGTGATTTGGCGCGGTTCGCGGCCTTCCTGCTCAACGGCGACGAGCGAGTGCTGAGCGCCGGGTCACTGAGGGAGATGAGGACGCCGTCAGCCCCGCACGAGGCGGCGGACGTGGCGAGCGGTTACGCCTACTGCTTGGGCATGGAGATCCGGCGACGGAACGGGCGGTCCCTTGTCGGCCACACCGGGTCGTTGCCCGGCTTCCTCGCGTGTCTCATGATCAGCGTCGAGGACGACGTGGCGGCGATCACCCTGGCCAACTCCACGTCAGGACCACTGCTGTTCCCCCTCGCGGCCGACCTGGTCCGTATCGTCGTCGAGGCGGAACCGCGGATCCCCGCACCGTGGAAGCCGCTCCATGATGTCGATCAGTCACTGCTGGAGCTGACGGGCCAGTGGTACTGGGGGACGCACGCCTTCGCTCTGCGCCTGACGGCCGACGGGCTCCTCTCGCTGGGGCCATTGACCGGTGCAGGGCGTCGCTCTCGGTTCCGTGCGAACGGCGACGGCACCTGGACGGGACTGGAGGGCTACTACGCCGGCGAGCTTCTGAAGGCCGTACGGCGGCCGGATGGGTCCGTGGGTCACCTGGACCTCGGCTCGTTCGTGTTCACGCGTCAGCCGTACGACGAGGGTGCTCCGGTGCCGGGTGGCGTCGACCCCGAGGGATGGCGCGGAATCGGTTAGCGCGGTGGGATGCGTGGGCGTCCTGTTTCACGTGAAACAGGACGCCCACATCCCTCGGTCACAGCTGGAGCTTGAAGCCCGTGTGGGAGGCCGTGAACCCGAGCCGCTCGTAGAAGCGGTGGGCGTCGGCGCGGGTCTTGTCAGAGGTCAGCTGGACCAACTGGCACCTCTCGTTCCGGGACTCTTCGATCGCCCACTCGATGAGCTGGGTTCCCAGGCCGCTGCCGCGCTCGTCCGCATGGATGCGCACCCCTTCGACGATCGACCTGGTCGCACCGCGCCGGGAGAGACCGGGAATGATCGTGAGCTGGAGTGTGCCGACGACCCTGCCCTCCCGGACCGCCACGACCAGGTGCTGGTTCGGGTCGGTGCTGAGCCGCTCCAGCGCCGCCAGATACGGGGTGAGGTCGTCCGGCGACTCGCGCTGTGCCCCCAGAGGGTCGTCCGCCAGCATGGCGACGATCGCGGGGACGTCGTCGGCGGCGGCGGCACGTATCTCAAGATCTCCCATGAACGCACCTTACGCACAGTCGGCGGTGCGCAGACGCCGCACGTCGGCCGTACTCGGGTGCCCTATGCGGGCACCGGAGCCTTCAGCGTCTCCACCACTCGGACCAGCGGTGCCAGCTCGGGGTTCTTCGCCGCTTCGTCGAGAGCCTCGCGCAGGGCGGCGTCATTGGTCGGACGCGCCGCTTCCAGCAACTCGAGGCCCGCCGGGGTGACGTTGGTGTAGATGCCCCGGCGGTCGGTGGGGCACAGGTAGCGCTCCAGGAGGCCCCGGTCTTCGAGCCGGGTGACCAGGCGCGTGGTGGCGCTCTGGCTGAGAACGACCGCGTCGGCGACCTGCTTCATCTGCAGATGGCCCCCGTCGCCGTCGTGCTGCCGGCTGAGCACGTCCAGCAGTGAGTACTCCCGCGCGCTGAGGTCGTGCCCGGCCTGCAGGGCGCGCTCGATGCTGGCCTCGATCCTCCCATGGAGCAGGGAGAGGGCGCACCAGCTCTGGGCGAGAGCGGTGAGCGCGGGGTCCGTCGCTGTCATTGGCGTTTCCTCCGTCCCGGAGCGGCTGACACCCAGGATAGAGCAGAACCGCAATTGACGGCGTTTGCTTGTAGCCCGCGTCTGCAACTATTGTGGACGCAAGCTAGGCGCTCCTGCAATCATCTGGGAAGGTAACCCTCCATGCCTCTCGCGCTTCTGGCCCTCGCGATCGGGGCCTTCGGGATCGGAACGACGGAATTCGTGATCATGGGCCTGCTGCCCGAGGTCGCGTCCGACTACGGGGTCTCCATCCCCATCGCCGGTTACCTGGTGACGGGCTACGCGCTGGGCGTCATGTTCGGCGCGCCGCTGATGACCGTGCTCGGCACCAAGATCTCCCGTAAGCGGATGCTGATGCTGCTGATGGGCCTCTTCATCCTGGGGAATCTGCTCTCGGCACTCGCCCCCGCCTTCTCCGTCATGCTGATCGGCCGGATCGTCGCCTCACTGGCCCACGGCGCCTTCTTCGGCATCGGGTCGGTCGTCGCGGCGGACCTCGTCGCCCCGGACAAGAAGGCCGGTGCCATCGCGATGATGTTCACCGGTCTGACCGTCGCCAACGTCGTCGGTGTCCCGCTGGGCACGCTCGTCGGGCAGTCCGTCGGCTGGCGGGTGACCTTCGGCATCGTCGCCGCCCTCGGCGTCGTCGGCCTGGCCGGCATCGCCCGGCTCGTCCCTGACATGCCCAAGGCGGAGGGCGCGCGTCTGCGACATGAGCTGGCCGCGTTCAAGAACGTGCAGGTCCTCCTGGCGATGGCCATGACCGTCCTGGGCTTCGGCGGTGTCTTCGCCGCCATCACGTACATCGCGCCGATGATGACCCATGTCGCGGGCTTCGCCGACGGCTCCGTCACCTGGCTGCTGGTCCTCTTCGGCCTCGGCATGGTCGGCGGCAACCTGGTCGGCGGCACGTTCGCCGACCGCGCCCTGATGCCCATGCTGTACGTCTCCCTGGGTGCCCTGGCCGTCGTCCTGGCTCTGTTCACCCTCACCGCCCACGACAAGGTGCTCTCGGCGATCACCATCGCGCTGATCGGTGCCCTGGGCTTCGCCACCGTGCCGCCGCTGCAGAAGCGCGTTCTCGACCAGGCGCACGGCGCCCCGACCCTGGCCTCCGCGGTGAACATCGGCGCCTTCAACCTCGGCAACGCGCTCTCCGCCTGGCTCGGTGGCCTGGTGATCGCGACGGGCCTCGGCTACACCGCACCCAACTGGGTCGGTGCCGCCCTGGCTGCCGGTGCCCTGGTCCTGGCCTTCCTCTCGGCCGCCCTGGAGCGTCGCGCCGGTGGTCCCAGCACCGTCGTCACGGTAGCCACACCGGCCGAGCAGCGCGCTGCTGTCCGCCACTGAGCAACATCCACACCCCAACCGGCCCCACGATCCGGAACGACGGTAAGTCCTTCAGGAGAACCTCTTCATGAGCACCACCACCGCCGTCGCCCCGCTGACCACTCAGGACGCCGACATCCTCGTGGCCGCGGCCTACCGTGCCGCCGAGGCCGCAGGCGTCACCGTCAGCGTCACAGTCCTGGACGCGGGCGGCCAGCTGCTCGCCTTCCGGCGTGACGACCGAGCCGTGCTGATCTCCGGTGAGACCAGCACCCGCAAGGCCTACACGGCCTCCAGCTGAACGCGCCCACCGCCGACCTGGTGGACGCGGTGCAGCCCGGAGGCCTCTTCCACACGCTGCCGACAGCGCTCGACCGGCCGCTGCTGTTCATCGCCGGAGGCGTGCCGGTGCACCGCGACGGCCGGCTGATCGGCGCGATAGGCGTCGGCGGCGGCGCCCCGGAGCAGGATCCACGGCTTCGCCACGGCCGCCGTGGAGGTTTCGCCTGAACCGGCCCCTGCGGCGCGACGACGCCGGTTCCCTGTTCTCGGGGTGCCGACGTCGTCGTATCGAGGCTCGTCAGCCCGCCGCGACCGTGACCGGCGCGAACCGCCGGCTCCAGTCGCCGGGCAGCTCGGCGATCCCGTAGGCCATCACCGAGTTGAAGGCGACGGATTGCAGGCCGCGCTCCTTCACCCACGCGAGGAGTTCCTCGTGACGCACGTCGATGTCGGTGCGCAGGGGACGGTCTGTGCGGGCGGCCAGGGAGGCGATGAGAGCCTGGGCCACCGATGTGTCGCGCGCGATGAGCGGCCCGACGACGTGGGTGTCCATGTTGGGCCAGGCGGCCGCGTACCCGATGATCTGCCCGCCGTCCTCGGCCACGCGCAACTGGTCGGCGAAGGCCGGCAGCCGGGTGACGATGTGGGTGCGGTCGCTCCCGAAGACCTGCTCGTCGAGACGGAGGATGGCGGTGAGGTCCTCGGCGGTCGCGGCGCGGGTGGCCACCTCCGGCTCCGGTCCACCGGGAGTCAAGTGCCCGAGGACCATCTCGGCCCGCCCTGTGACCTTGAAGCCGAGTTCCTCGTAGAGGGGGCGGCCGTTCGGCGTCGCGTGCAGGGTGAGCGGCGTGGTGCCCATCGCCGAGACGACGTGACGCATCAGCCGGCGTCCCACGCCCTGCCGGGCATGCCGTCCGGCGACCAGGACCATGCCGATCGCGGCGAGGGCGGGGTTTTGCGGTCCGTACTCGGTGACGACGCAGGCGCTCAGCAGGCCACCCTCGGGGTCGTCGATGCCGTAGCCCTTTCCGGCCGTGAGGAGGAAGCCCCACTTGTGCTCCTCCCGTGGCCACCCCCGGTCCTCGGACAAGTCGGCGCAGGCGGCCAGATCGCGGAGCGTCAGACGGCGGATGGGCAAGGAGGCAAGGGAAGGAGTCGGCACGCAGGTCAGGCTGTCCGACGAGGGCCCCTGACGTCCACCTGTTTCAGCGGAGACGTACGAGCTTTTGGCCAGTTGTCGCCGCCCCGACAGCAGGGGGCCGGTGCCGGATGTTTCACGTGAAACAGGTAAGAACGCCGGACGCCCGACCGAAACGCTGAACGGGACCTTCCCGCCCCAGGGTTGACGGACTCGGCGATTCGCGTCCTGCCCGCATTCGTGACGAGAGGAGGGGGGACTTGTGTGCACGGCAGTGGCCGGTAGGGTCGAGTCCGGTTCGCATCCGGGACGGGACGCCCCGTCCCGTATGGGGTAGCGCAGGGCAATGCAGCCTAACGGGACGGAGAGATCGAAGACCCACGTTTCCGGGTATACGCCAGAAGCGGCCAGGCGGGTGGGAAGCTCGATGAGAGTCACTGCGGCCAATGTCACACTCTCGCCTTACTTGTCCGTACGGAGCCGGAATACGGGTTGAATGTGGCCGCATTGGCCGCGACAAGGATGGGAACGAGACCGTCCACGGGGGAAGCAGGCACCTTCCGACTTCGGAAGTGCGCAGACCGACCGAAAGATGCTCGAGGCGAGGCACACCATGGACGCTCCGACCACCACGTCGGCCGACAACGGCACTTCTGGCGGCGGGGGCGACTGGTTCACACCCCGCAAGAACCCGACGGCAGCACCGGAAAGCGACGCCGCCGGTTCGCCGGACAGCACGGCGGAAGCGCGTCGACCGGCCACGATACGCCCGGTGGGCAGGCCCGGGCCCGTCCCGGAAGCACCGGCAGACGCCCAACCCGGGCCCCCCGGTTCGCCATCCGGCAGCCCACGCACCGATGGGCCCGAACAAGGGCGTGAACATCCGGAGGCGATACCCACGCCCGCCTCTCCGGCCGTACAGCACGCTCCGTCCCCCGCCGCTGCGTCCGGCCCCACTGTCTCGTCGCCGGGCCCCGCCCCCACGGCGCTCACCCCGACGCCCTTCGCCTCCACCGTTGACCCGCCCCGCACTCTCCCCGAACAGCGGGTTTCCGCCCAGGAACACGCACCGGCGCCGCCCTCGAGTCCGGACGCCACCGCACCGGCCGAAGAGGGCTCCCCTGACGCCCTCCTCATCCGCCGCACCATGGCCGAGGTCGCGCCGGTTGCCGACAAGGTCACGTCGTACTTCTACGCCCTGCTCTTCGTCCGCCATCCCGATCTGCGGTCGCTGTTCCCCGCCGCGATGGACACCCAGCGGGACCGGCTCCTCAGAGCGCTGCTCACGGCCGCCGAGCACATCGACAACAAGGACGTCCTCGTCGACTACCTGCAAAAACTCGGCCGGGGCCACCGCAAGTACGGGACGCGGCCCGAGCACTACCCGGCCGTCGGCGAGTGCCTGATCGGCGCGTTGAGCAAGTACGCCGCCGGGGTGTGGAACGCGGAGATGGAGGCGGCCTGGATCCGGGCCTACACCACGATCTCCCAAGTCATGATCGACGCGGCGGCCGCGGACGAACTACGTGCCCCGGCCTGGTGGTACGCCGAGATCGTCACGCACGACCTGAGAACGCCGGATGTCGCGGTGGTCACCGTCCGACCCGACCAGCCGTACCCGTTCCTCGCCGGGCAGTACACGAGTGTGGAGACGCCTTGGTGGCCGCGGATCTGGCGGCACTACTCCTTCGCGTCGGCGCCCCGGTCCGACGGTCTGCTGTCGTTCCATGTCAAGGCCGTACCGGCCGGCTGGGTCTCCAACGCCCTGGTGCACCGCGCCCGCCCTGGCGACATCATCCGGCTCGGCCCGCCCGCGGGTTCCATGACCGTCGACCACACCACCGACAACGGCCTGCTCTGCCTGGGCGGCGGCACGGGTATAGCGCCCATCAAGGCCCTGGTCGAGGATGTCGCCGAGCACGGGGACCGCCGGTCGGTCGAGGTCTTCTACGGTGCCCGCACCGACCACGACCTGTACGACATCGACACCATGCTCCGCCTCCAGCAGACCCACCCCTGGCTCTCGGTCCGCGCGATCATCGACCAGCAGGCGCACCTTCAGCTGCCGGACGCCATACGCACCTACGGGCCGTGGGACCAGTTCGATGCCTACCTCTCGGGCCCGCCCGGGATGATTCGCAGCGGTGTGGACGCCCTGCGGGACATCGGTATCCCGTCGGACCGCATACGGCACGACTCCGTCGAGGAACTGGTCGCGGCGGGAAGCTGATCAGGCGTCTCAGCCCAGGTCGGGCGCGTGCATGGCGAGCACGCCCTCGATGTTGCCGTCCAGGTAGTGGCGCAGCGACAGCGGCACGAGATGGACGGAGGCGATTCCGACCCGGGTGAAGGGCACGCGCACGATCTCGTACTCGCCGACCGGCTGGTCCACCTCGGGGCCGTGACGCAGAGAGGGGTCCATGGACTCCAGACGGCAGACGAAGAAGTGCTGCACCTTCACCCCGGTCGCGCCGCCGTCCTCTCCGATGTGCTCCATGGTGTCCACGAAGCAGGGCACCACATCGGAGATCTTCGCGCCGAGCTCTTCGTACACCTCACGGTGCAGGGCATCGACGACGGTGGAGTCACTGGGCTCGACCCCGCCACCAGGGGTGAGCCAGTAGGGATCCACACCCGGCTTGGTGCGCTTGATCAGGATCAGGTCGGCACCGTCCAGCAGAACGGCGCGGGCGGTGCGCTTGACCACGGGTCGGACGGTCATGAGTGAAATGTGGCCCGGCTGGTTCCACGTGAAACATCGCGAAACGTCACCGGTCGAGCTCCCAGAGTGAGGAACGGCCCCGAGCGCCCACACCTCACGTCAGTGCACCCCGGCGCGCGTCTCCGAGCGCCTCAGCACCAGTCGGCCGAGGACCGCAGCAGCCAGTCGTGTGCCCGCGCGATATGGGGCATCGCGAGCGTCCCGGTCCGGACGACCAGGAAGTACGTCCGAAGCGGCGGCACCGCCGGCTCGTGCAGCGCGACGACATCGCCCCGCTCCAACGCTGCCGCGCACAGATAGCGGGGCAGCACCGCCAGGCCTGCGCCGGCGACCGCGCAGGCCAGGACCGCACGGAGGTCGGGGACGATCACGGTGCCCGGGGCGGCCGGATGCGAGTCGAAGACGGAGGCCCAGTAGCGGGAGACGAACGGCAGTGACTCGTGCACCTCCACCACCGGCACTTTGTCGAGGGCCGGTTCCGGCCCGCAGTCGGGCTGCCCGGTCCCGAGCTGCTCGGACCAGCGCGGGGCGGCGACCAGAACGTGTTCCTCGTCGCAGAGCGCAGTCGCCGTGAGCAGGGCGCCGCGTGGCTGAGCCGTGCTGATGGCCAGATCATGGTGCCCGGCGGAAAGCCCTTCCAGCGTTTCCTCGGCGGTCCCGAAGGAGGCGCGCAGGGCGAAGCCCTGGCCGTCCTCGCCGGTCAGCTCCGTGAGGGCGGGCAGGGCTCGTTCGGCGGTGAACTCCGGAGGACCCGCGAGGTGCAGCGTCCGTAAGGAGGAGTCGTCGTCGAGGCCGGTCTCGGTGATCTCCACCAGGGCGTCGAGATGAGGTGCGGCCTTGTGGGCGAGTTCGTCGCCGATGCTCGTCGGGGTCACGCCACGGGCCTGTCGCAGGAACAGAGGGCGGCCCAGTTGCCGTTCCAGCGTCCGTATCTGCGAGGTGACAGCAGGCTGAGAGAGGCCGAGCAGGGCGGCGGCGCGGGTGAAGGAGCCGGCCCGGTGCACGGTCACGAAGGTCCGCAGCAAGGCCAGATCCACCGCGCACCCCCCTCTTCGGCCCCTGCTCCCTGCCCTGGCCGTGCCCAACTATAAATAAGTCGATAGGTCTCTGTCGCTACTGTGATTGGACACTGACAGAGAGTCAACTAGCCTTGGTCGCGCGGTTCTTGCGCGCGGAACCGGGGGACGGTCCGAGCCACGAGGGGGGAGGCTCGGACCGTCCGTGGGGGTGGTCAGGCGGCCGACTCGTCCAGCGCACGCAGCACATCCGCCACCAGGTCCTCGGGATCCTCGGCGCCTACCGACAGCCGGATGAAGCCCTCCGGCACCGCGTCTCCGCCCCAGCGGCCACGCCGTTCGGCCGTGGACCGCACCCCGCCGAAGCTCGTCGCGTCGTCCACGAGGCGCAGCGCGTCGAGGAACCGGTCGGCACGCGCGCGGGTGGGCAACGTGAACGACACGACGCAGCCGTAGCGCCGCATCTGCCGCGCGGCGATCTCGTGGGAGGGGTCGTCGGGCAGTCCGGGGTAGCGCAGCCCTGCCACCTCGGGCCGCTCGCGCAGCGCCTTCGCGACCGTCAGGGCTGTCGCGCTCTGCCGGTCGACCCGCATCTGGAGCGTCGCGATCGAACGGTGCGCGAGCCAGGCCTCCATGGGTCCGGGAATCGCACCGACGATCTTGCGCCAGCGGCGCACGGCCGCCATGGCCTCGGGGTCCCGGCCGACCACATAGCCGAGGAGGACATCGCCGTGGCCGGTGAGCTGCTTGGTGCCGCTGGCCACCGCGAAATCCGCGCCGAGCTCCAGCGGACGCTGGCCGAGCGGTGTCGCGAGGGTGTTGTCGACGGCGACCAGGGCACCACGCGCGTGTGCCGCCTCGGCGAGCCGCCTGATGTCACACACGTCGAGCCCGGGATTGGAAGGAGTCTCGATCCACAGCAGCCGCGCACCGTCGAGGACGTCGAGCTGGGCGTCCCCGCCGGTGGGCGCCGTGCGCACCTCGATGCCGTATGCCTCCAGCTGAGCGCGGACCAGCGGCAGCGCCTGGTAGCCGTCGTCGGGCAGCACACACGCGTCGCCGGTGCGCAGCTGGGAGAAGAGCACCGCCGAGATCGCCGCCATGCCCGAGGCGAAGACGAGCGTCTCGGCGCCGTCCCGGCCGGGGGCCTCCAGCTCGCCGACGGCGCGTTCCAGCAGCGTCCACGTCGGGTTCTCGTCGCGGCCGTAGGTGTAGGGACCGGTCGGGTCGCCCGGGAGATGGAAGTGGGCCGCGAACACCGGGCCGGGCAGGGTGGGCTCGTGCTTGACCGGCTCCGGCAGCCCGGCCCGCACCGCACGCGTGCCGTCACCGGCGCCCGCGGCGGCCGGGTCGGCGGGGCCCGTCACCTGGCCCGCGGCCCCCGACGCGTCATCTGCGGCAGCTGGCCCGCCACCTCCGGCACCCGTCGCGGAATCACTCATGCCACCTGTCCCTCCACGTCCTCGCGCACTGCGGCGAGCAGACCGGTGCTCGCAGCCTCCACCATCTCAAGGCACTCCTCGAAGCCGTCCATGCCCCCGTAGTAGGGGTCCGGTACGTCGAGGTCGTCGCCGGCGGCGGGATCGTAGGAGCGGAGCAGCCGTACCTTCCCCGCGTCCTGCTCGGTGGGCGCGAGGCGGCGCAGGGCCCCGAGATGGCCGGAGTCGAGGGCGATCACGAGGTCGAGGCGGGAGAACCACGACGACCGGAACTGCCGGGCCGTGTGGCCGCCCTGGTATCCGTTGTCCTCGAGGACGGCCACGGTGCGCGGGTCGGCGCCGTCGCCCTCGTGCCAGCCGCCCGTACCGGCGCTGTCGACCTCCACCAGCTCGTCGAGACCGGCCTCAGCCACCCGCGCGCGGAACACGATCTCGGCCATCGGCGAGCGGCAGATGTTGCCCGTGCAGACGAAACAGACCCGGTACGTCATGTCCGCTCAGTCCCCGTCGGGCAGGATGACGTGCAGCGCCCAGGAGACGACCGAGATGATCAGGGCTCCCACGACGGCCGTCCAGAAGCCGTCCACGTGGAAGCTCAGGTCGAGCTTGTCCGCCAGCCACGAGGTGAGCAGCAGCATCAGCGCGTTGACGACCAGCGTGAACAGGCCGAGGGTCAATATCAGCAACGGCAGGCTGAGGAGCTTGACCACCGGCTTGACCAGGAAGTTCACCAGGCCGAAGAGCAGCGCCACGATGATCAGGGTGGCGAACTCCTTGCCCGTGCTGTCACCGGTCAGGGTGATCTTGTCGAGCAGCCATACGGCGACCGCCAGGGCGCCCGCGTTCGCGATCGTCTTGACTAGGAAATTCTTCATGTGTCTGATCGTGGCAGACCTGATCGGACACGGGCACAAGAGGCAGGGGCGGACAAGGCGATGAAAGCATTCCGGCTGGACGAACTGGAGGCGGAGCGCGCCGCCAACGAGGGCGCCTACCTGCAGTTTCTGCGGGAGCAGAACATGTCGGTCGGCTTGTACGCCCTCGACGCGGGCGAACAGGATCCACAGAAGCCGCACAATCAGGACGAGGTCTACTTCATTGTGAGCGGTCGGGCCGCGATCACCGTCGGGATGGAGACCACCCAGGTGGCGCGCGGCAGTGTGATCTACGTGCCGGCGGGCGTCGCTCACAAGTTCCATCACATCACCGAGGACCTGAGGGTGCTGGTCATCTTCTCTCCGCCCGAGAGCTGACGCGGCGTCTCAGGGTTCCCTAGGGGGTCGGTCAGGGGAGGACAAGGGATGCGAGGCACCCGTTCGACCCCCTCCCGCACCTAGCATCGAGTGCAGGACATCAGAGATCCGACAGGACCGACAGGACCCGGCACTCGAACGGGCGGAGAGGTAAGGACGAGGGCGATGCGAGAGATCTTCACGGGACTGCCGTGGTGGGTGAAGTGGATCGCGGTGCCGGTCATCGCCCTGGTCGTGTTCGGCGGGCTGATCGCCAGTGTGGTCGGGTTCGTCATCGGACTGCTCTTCAAGGTGCTGGTCTTCGTGGCCCTGGTCGGCGGACTGATCTACGTCGTACGCAAGTTCACGTCGAGCTCCTCGTCGCGCAGCGACTGGTGAGACCGGTGGGAAACCGGTGGGGGTAGCGGGAAACGCCTGGAATCACCGGTTCCCTCGGGCGGGGGAAGTTTCCCGGCGGGGCCGTCTGCAGGCGGTGGCAGGCGAATAGAGTCCGGAATTCGACGCGGGGACTTCCCCGCGAGCGGCATTCACCCCCACCCGTGTTCCCCGCACGGGTCTGTCCCTCGCGCTTCGGGAGAGCCCCTTGGTCCCGGCTGACACCGCACCCGCCCACCTCCGCACCGTCCCCGCGCAACCCCGCTCGGCGGCGCCCTCCGGGCCACCGGCTCCGGCTGCCGCACCGTCTCCGCCGACCCTGATCGGCTCCGTGCAGCGCGCGATGCGCCTGCTGGAGACCGTCGCCGCGCACGAGCACGGCGCCCCGGCCAAGCAACTGGCCCGTGAGACCGGGCTGGCCCTGCCCACGACGTACCACCTGCTGCGCACGCTCGTGCACGAGGGCTATCTGCGCCGGGACAAGGGCCTGTTCTTCCTCGGTGAGGCGGCCGAGCGGCTGAGCAGCAGCGGGGCGCGGCAGAAACGTCGCAGCACGATCGTCGACGCCCTGGCGCGCTGGCGGGACGCCTTGGGCGTGCCCGTGTACTACGCGGTCTACCGCGAGGGCGAAATCGAGGTCATGTGCGTCTCCGACACCCCCGTCAACCCGGCGGTCGAGGAATGGGCCGACTTCCGGGAGACCGGGCACGCGCACGCCATCGGGCAGTGCCTGCTGTCCCAACTGGACGAGGACACACGCCGTGACCACCTCGACCGCTACCCGGTGCAGCCCCTCACGCCCTACACGGTGCGCGACAACCACAGCCTGCTCAGGCGACTGGAGCGGATCCGGCGGATGGAGCCGGTGACCGAGCGCCAGGAGTACGCCCTCGGCGCGGTCTGCGCCGCGATCCCCCTCACCCTCGGCACCACGGCAGCGACGATGGCCATCTCACTCCCCGCACATCAGGCCGACCGGCTGCTGCCCGCGGCCCGGCAGTTGCAGGCCGAGATGGGGCGGTTGCTCGGCTCACTCGCGCTCTCTATCAGTATGTGAAAACTCACTCCTTGTGATCTGCTGTGTACGTTCAGCAAGATTCCACCAAGTGTCAGAGGTTCGTTCCCGGCCAGTAACGGCGATTGACGGGGTTATCGATGCGCGAGTCCGTACAAGCAGAGGTCATGATGAGCTTTCTCGTGTCCGAGGAGCTCTCCTTCCGCATCCCGGTGGAGCTGCGCTATGAGTCCAGTGATCCCTATGCCGTCCGGCTGACGTTCCACTTGCCCGGTGATGCCCCGGTGACGTGGGCTTTTGGACGGGAGTTGCTGATCGACGGGGTCGGCCGGCCGTGCGGGGAGGGCGATGTGCGCGTCACGCCCGTCGAACCCGACGCGTTGGGCGAGGTGTTGATCCGGCTTCAGGTGGGCAGCGACCAGGCGTTGTTCCGTTCGTCGACGGCACCGCTCGTCGCTTTCCTCGACCGTACGGACAAGCTGGTGCCGCTGGGCCAGGAGGGCTCGCTCGCCGACTTCGACGCGCACCTCGACGAGGCCCTGGACCGCATCCTCGCCGAGCAGAGCGCCGGCTGAGCCATGGCCCGGCGGCACGGTGGAGTAACGCTTCACCGAACGCCGCCGAGCTACGCAGGAACGCTTCTTCCTGCGATCGTCCTACGATCTTCCTCCGGCCCGGCGAGACGCCTCGGGCTCTGAGGCGTCAGCGCTTGCGGCGCCTGCCCCTCCCCCCGCGGACCGGGACCGCGGAGGCGGCCTCCGGGGCGGGTCGTGAGCCGGGGCGGTCGGCCGAGACCACCAGCGCCGCCAGGGCGGTGGTGACCGGCACCGAGGCGACCAGGCCGATCGAACCCACCAGCGTGCGCACGATCTCCTCCGCGACCAGCTCGCTGTTGGCGACCGTCCCCACACTGCTCTGCGCGATGGAGAACAGCAGCAGCAAGGGCAGCGCGGCACCCGCGTAGGCGAGGACGAGCGTGTTGACGACCGAGGCGATGTGGTCGCGGCCGATCCGGATGCCCGCGCGGTAGAGCCCCCGCCAGCCCATCGACGGGTTGGCCTCGTGCAGCTCCCAGACCGCCGA
Source organism: Streptomyces tibetensis (assembly GCF_007655005.1). Taxonomy (GTDB): domain Bacteria; phylum Actinomycetota; class Actinomycetes; order Streptomycetales; family Streptomycetaceae; genus Streptomyces; species Streptomyces tibetensis. The sequence goes on along the minus strand of NZ_SZVW01000004.1, from coordinate 232,741 downwards.
GGTCTGCGTGACCGTCACGTCGTCGAGTACGCCGAGCGAGCCGATGATGACGCCGGCCAGCAGCAGACCGCTCATGTCGATCGTCGGGTAGAGGCCGTGGATCAAACCGGTGTTGTCGTCGGTGTTCCCGGTCAGGGCGGCCCAGTCGATGAACACCGAGCCGAGGATGCCGATCAGCAGCAGTGAGATGAGGGTGCCGAGCACCGCCACGGACGTCCGGGCGGACAGGCCGTGACACAGGTACAGGGCGATGAGCATGATGGCGCTCGCGCCGACCACCGCCACGACCAGCGGGTTGGAGCCCTGCAGGATCGCGGGCAGGATGAAGAAGTTCAGCACCATGAAGCTGATGGCCAGGGCGACCAGCGCCATGACACCCCGCATCCGCCCGACGACCACCACGGCCAGGGCGAAGATGCCCGCGAGCAGCGCCATGGGCAGACGGCGGTTGATGTCGGTGACCGAGTACTGCAGGTCCTTCGGCGCCGAGGGCTCGTAGGCGACCACGACCTCCTGGCCCTCGTGCAGCTGGCGTGTCTGGTCGGGCTGGACGATCTCGGTGAACGTACGGCCCTTGTCGTCGCCGCTGTCGACCCGGATCGTCGCCCGCTTGCAGGTGCCCTTCTCCTCCTGCACCGCGGAGGAACCCTCGGCCGTGGAGGTGTCACCGGTCGGCGGCACGCCCGAAGCGCCGGCCTCCTTGCAACTCACCTCGACCACCTTGGTGACGGTGGCGTCCTGCGTCTGCCGGTCGAACCCGACGCCGGTGCGCTCGTGCGCCGGAGCGCCGCCCGGCCACAGCACGGCGAGACCGACCAGCACGGCAGCGCCGAACGGGATCAGGATCGCCGCGATGACCTTGCGCAGATGCAGGGAGACAGGCGTGGCCGGACCGTGACTGTGCGCATGCCCGTGCCCGCCACCCGAGCCGGAACCGAGGCCGTGCCCGTCGCCTCCGCCGTGGCCGTGGCCGTGGCCGTGCCCGTCGCCTCCGCCTTGGCCGTGCCCGTCGCCACCGCCCTGACCATGACCCTGTCCGTTGCCTCCGCCGTGACCGGAACCGTCCCCGGCGCCACCGCCGTGGCCGCCACCCCCGGAGGGCCCTGATCCGTACTCACCACCGGTGCCATGTCCGGAGCCCCGCCCATACTCGCCGCGGCCCCCAGGGCCGAACCCCGTGTCCTGCCCGTACCCGAGCTCAGGGCTCTGCCCCGTGGCAGGCCCTGGCACTCTGGCCCCTCCCTGCCCGGCCCCGGCGGCGAAATCACGGCCGTCGCCACGGCCGTTGCCGTTTCCGGCGCCGGATCCGCGGGGCGGCTCGGGCGGTGGGAAGGAGGGACGCTGCGTCGTGGTCACCGCCCGATCATCGCAAGAACGAGGGGGGCCCTCTGTTCACCGCGCCAGAATTGCCGCTAGCGTGGGGGCACCTTTTGTACACGCGGGAGCTCGGAGCACCGGGCTGAGAGGGCGCTGACCTCCGTCCCAGCGATGTTTCACATGAAACGTCGCCGGAGTCGAGTGATGTTTCACACGAAGCATCGCCGGACGGACACCGCTGCGTCGACCGCCGAACCTGTTACCGGGTAATGCCGGCGTAGGGAGTAGGTCTCATGACCAACAAGGACGCACGCACGCCTGCCTCCGTTCAGGACGAGACGTCCGAGGAGGCCGGGAAGTCCATCGGCTGGCACAAGGCGTACATCGAGGGCACCCGCCCCGACCTGCGCGTGCCGGTCCGTCAGGTGCACCTCACCAACGGCCAGGCGGTCACGCTGTACGACACGTCGGGCCCCTACACCGATCCACTCGTCGACACCGACGTCCGCAGGGGTCTGTCGCCGCTGCGCGAGAACTGGATCATCGCCCGCGGCGACACCGAGGAGTACGCGGGCCGCCCGGTCCGTCCCGAGGACGACGGCATCAAGCACACCTCGCCCCGTGGTGGTCTCCGCAACCTGGACGCGGTCTTCCCCGGCCGGCCCCGCCAGCCGCGCCGCGGCAGGGGCGGAGAGGCGGTCACCCAACTCGCGTACGCCCGCCGCGGCGAGATCACGCCCGAGATGGAGTACGTGGCCATCCGGGAGAACGTCTCGCCCGAGGTGGTCCGCGACGAGATCGCCGCGGGTCGGGCCGTGCTGCCGGCCAACGTCAACCACCCGGAGATCGAGCCGATGATCATCGGCAAGCGATTCCTGGTGAAGGTCAACGCCAACATCGGCAACTCGGCGGTGACCTCCTCCATCGAGGAGGAGGTCGAGAAGATGACTTGGGCGACCCGCTGGGGCGCCGACACGGTCATGGATCTGTCCACCGGCCGCAACATCCACACCACGCGTGAGTGGGTGCTGCGCAACTCCCCCGTGCCCATCGGTACCGTGCCGCTCTACCAGGCCCTGGAGAAGGTCGACGGCCGGGCCGAGGAGCTGACCTGGGAGATCTACAAGGACACGGTCATCGAACAGGCCGAGCAGGGCGTGGACTACATGACGGTCCACGCGGGTGTGCGCCTGCCGTACGTGCCGCTCACGGCGAACCGCAAGACCGGCATCGTCTCCCGGGGCGGCTCGATCATGGCGGCTTGGTGCCTCGCGCACCACAAGGAGTCGTTCCTGTACGAGAACTTCGAGGAGCTCTGCGAGATCCTCGCCGCGTACGACGTCACGTACTCGCTCGGGGACGGACTCAGGCCCGGATCGATCGCGGACGCCAACGACGAGGCGCAGTTCGCGGAGTTGCGCACGCTCGGGGAACTCAACCGGATCGCGAAGCGTTTCAACGTACAGACCATGATCGAGGGCCCGGGCCACGTCCCGATGCACAAGATCAAGGAGAACATCGACCTTCAGCAGGAGATCTGCGATGAAGCTCCGTTCTATACGCTCGGCCCGCTGACCACGGACGTCGCCCCGGCGTACGACCACATCACCTCCGGCATCGGTGCCGCGATGATCGCCTGGTGGGGCACGGCGATGCTGTGCTACGTCACGCCCAAGGAGCACTTGGGCCTGCCGAACCGTGACGACGTCAAGACCGGCGTGATCACCTACAAGATCGCCGCCCACGCAGCCGACCTCGCCAAGGGCCACCCGGGTGCGCAGGAGTGGGACGACGCGCTCTCGGACGCTCGTTTCGAGTTCCGGTGGGAGGACCAGTTCAACCTGGCCCTCGACCCGGACACGGCACGGGAGTTCCACGACGAGACCCTGCCCGCGGAGCCCGCCAAGACGGCCCACTTCTGCTCGATGTGCGGTCCCAAGTTCTGCAGCATGAAGATCTCGCAGGACATCCGCCGGGAACACGGCGGCACAAGGGCCGAGGTCGAGGAGGGCATGGCCCTGAAGTCGAAGGAGTTCGCGGCGAGCGGGAACCGCGTGTACCTGCCCATCGCGGACTGACCGCCGCTCACAGGCCGGGGCCGACGCGCCCCGCGCCATGCACAGGCCCGGGGCCGACGGGCCCCGGCCTGTGGGAGGTGCCGTGCGAGGAGCCGCCCGGGGTCTCGCCGCCCGTGGCGGGCGGGGGTGCCCGGACGGGCTCCGCCGGCTACTCCGGCTGGTGCTCCGGTCCTCCGAAGTCCGGGCTGGTGTAGTCCGGGCTGCTGAAGCTGGGGCGCGAGCCGCGGTCGCCGTCGTCCGGGCTGGTGAAGCCCGGGCGGTCGTAGCCGAGGTGCGGCATGCGGCTGACCGGAGTGGACGAGGACGTGGGGTGCAGCGCGGCGGCCGCGCCGGGGTCGGCGAGTGCGTCCCGCAGGAACGGCAGGATGCCGCGTTCCAGCAGGGCCTCGTGCCAGGCCTCCTTGGCCTGGGCCACCTCGCCCTGCAGTTCGCCGTGCGGCCCGCCCTCGGCCGTGGGCTTGTTGCGCAGAGCGGTGAGCAGCAGCCCCACCGCGGCCACGAGGATCGCGACCGCGGTCACGGCACCGAACACCCAGCCCGTGGTGAGCATGGTCCGGGCGAACCCCTGCTCGGGGTCGAGCATCCGCAGGATGTAGCCGACGAGCAGGAAGATCGCCGCGGCGGTACCGGCCAGGACGGGTGCGAGGACGGCGACGACGGCGACGGCGCCCGCGCCGGTGGTCTCGGCGACCCCTCCGACGGTGGCGGCGAGCCCCGACGCACCCGAGCCAGGCTCGGAGGCGTTGGACCCGCGCACGGCCGGTGAGGCGGCCGAGGCCGGCTGACGCAGTTCGTCGCGGACCTTGACGTAGTGCTGGTACTCGGTCGAGGCGGCCGCCGTGATGAGCGCGGTGGCGCTCAGCGCCATGGTGCGCAGCTGTTCGGGGTTGAGCCGCTGTCCGACAGCGGCCAGTTCCGGACGGTGTGGTGCGGAGCGCAGCGCCTCATCGAGGATCCGCTCGTATTCCTGGCGGTCCTCGCTCAGCAGGTGCTGCGGAACGCTGTTCATGTGCATCCCCCGATGCTCCGTAGGGCTTGGGGCTCGGCATGCTGACGAGCCGTCGGGCAGAAACGGAGGGGAGCCTGCTACGGATAAGCCGATGGTAGAGCGGTGACGGTACGCGGTGACAGGGGGTTTACCGAAATTGACCCCTCACCGGCCCGGTCCTCCGACCGGGAACGCCTGCCCGGTGAACGTTCACGTATCCAGCGGCAGTTGCTGGACCAGCAGCTTTCCGGCCATGGTCACGCCGCCGTCCATCGCGATGGCGAGTCCGTCGGCGTAGACGTGCGGTCCCTCGATGACGGGGTCGCCGTTGTCCTCGTCGTCCTCGGAGCCGACCTCACCCAGCAGATAGGGGATCGGGCTGTGCCCGTGAACGATGCGGCTGCCCCCGTACGTATCGAGCAGGGAGCGCACGGCGTCCGCGCCGCCCTCGTCGCGGAAGGAGAATCGCTTGGTGAACTTGCGGAACAGGTCCCAGACCTCGTCCGCGTCGTTGCGGGTGATCGTCTCGCGGACGGTGTCGTTGACCTCTTCGATGGAGCGGCCGTAGTCGAGATAGGCGGTGGTGTCGGAGTGGACGAGCAGGTGGCCGTCGACCTCCTCGATGGCGTCCAGGCGGGACATCCACTGCAGGTGGTGGTCCTGGAGGCGGTCCATGTCGGTCTTCTGGCCGCCGTTGAGGAGCCAGGCCGCCTGGAAGGTGGCGGTGCCCGCGCCGGAGTTGACGGGGGTGTCGCCGAATCGCTTCGCACCCAGCAGGAGCAGTTCGTGGTTTCCCATGAGCGCCTTGCAGTAGCCGCCGGCCGCGGCGGCCTCGGCGGACAGCCGCATCACCAGGTCGATGACGCCGATGCCGTCCGGGCCGCGGTCGGTGAAGTCGCCGAGGAACCACAGCCGGGCGGTGCCCGCGCACCAGTTGCCGGCGGCGTCGAGCAGGCCCTTCTCCTGCAGGGCCGACACCAGCTGGTCGAGGTAGCCGTGCACGTCACCCACGACGTACAGCGGGCCCTGCCCGGTGGTGGACTGCGGGGCGGCGATCTCGGGATCCACGGTCACCTGAACAGTGTCACCCCGGTTGACGACGGGAAGGTCGCGCTGGGTCGGCGTGTATCCCTCGGGGTAGGTCTCCTCGGGCGGCGGGGCGACCTCGGGGTGGACGCTGTGGACATACGGACCGGCCTCGTGGACGTACGCGGGCACCCGGAAGTCGCGCAACGTCGCCGTCCGCTCCACCTCGGGTCCCTGACCGGCCCCCTGAGTCATCGACCCCTCCACCATCGCGCCGCGTTGCACCGCATCGGACTGCCTGGTCGTAGCGGCCCGCGGGTGTCGTGGGCCCATCATAGGAATGCGGATCGCGCCATGTGATGACCCAGGGGTGGTGAATCAGAGCAAGAGTCCAGTTCACCGCGGCTTTCGCCCCGATTGGGCCGGGCTTTGACCACCGTGTGACCGCCCGCGCTCTTCTTCTCTTCGCGAGAACGATCCCTTCTCTCCGGGGGACCGGCCCTGTTTCTCCCCAGGAGGGCGACCTTCCTCTTACCCGTGCGGGACCTACGTGTCCTCGGGTGATCGCGGAGGGCTGACCGTCGTGCGCGGCGGGCGTCGCTGGGACGAGGTGCGCACGATCAGCTCCGTCGGTATCACCTGCTCCACCGGGTGGTCGGATTCCACTCCCTCGATGGCGTCGATGAGGAGCTGTACCACCGCCGTGCCGATGCGGCGGGGTTTCAGGGAGAGCGTGGTGATGGGCGGTTCGGTGTTGGCGTACACCGTGGACTCGCTGCAGCAGACCAGCAGCAGGTCGTCGGGGACGCGCAGGCCGTAGCGGCGGGCGGCGGCGAGCAGGTCGGTGCCGTTCGGGTCGAACAGTCCGTAGACCGCGTCGGGCCGGTCGGGCCGGGCGAGGAGCCGGTCCGCGGCGACGGCGCCCGCGCATGGATCGTGCGCGGGATAGGACTCGTACACCGGGTCCTGGCCGACGCGCTCGCACCAGCGCAGGTAAGCGGTGGTCGACAGGTGGGTGTAGGTGTCCGTCGTCGTGCCGGTCAGCAGGCCGATGCGGCGGGCGCCGGCGTCGGCCAGGTGGTCGAGGATGCCGAGGACGGCGGCCTCGTGGTCGTTGTCGACCCAGGCCGTGACCGGCAGCGCACCGGCCGGGCGGCCGTCGGAGACCACCGGCAGCCCTTGCCGGACCAGCTCGCTGACGACCGGGTCCTGGTCGGAGGGGTCGATGACGACCGTGCCGTCCAGGGCGACGTTGGACCACACGTCGTGGCGGGAGGTCGCGGGCAGGATGACGAGCGCGTAGCCGCGGGCGAGCGCGGCGGAGGTGGCGGCCCTCGCCATCTCGGCGAAGTACGCGAACTCCGTGAAGGTGAAAGGTTCATCCCCGTACGTGGTGACGGTCAGGCCGATGAGGCCCGACTTGCCGGTACGGAGGGTCCGGGCGGCGGCCGAGGGCCGGTAGCCCAGGCGGTCGGCGACTTCCCGGACATGGCGCCGGGTGGCGTCCGGGAGTCGGCCCTTGCCGTTGAGGGCGTCGGAGACGGTCGTAATGGAGACTCCGGCGGCGGCGGCCACGTCTCTGATGCCGGCCCGGCCCGGCCGACTGCCTCGCCGTGAGGTTTCCGCGCGGCTCACCTGGTGCTTCCCTGCTGCTGTCATGGCGAGCCGATAGTAGGGCTCATGCGGTGGGGTAGTGCGGACGCATATGCACGCGTTGACAGGCACGTTTCTGCATGATCATTTAACCTCAATTGCCTTGGAAGTCATGGGTGTTGAGCGCTTTCTTGGCAGTACGTGGCTTGTCGGCGTGCACGGGCCTGCCAACTGGCCGAGGTTGCGAAGAGGTCTCAACTCACCTGCACGGGGGATGCGCGCCACGGCGTGCACCACCGGCGCATAGATATATGTGCGGCGCGCCCCCGGATTAGTACGCCTTGGTGCGGTGATGCCCCAGATGCCGGTGGGACGGGGGAGCGCGGGGCCGGCCGCTCGGTCGTGGCTATACGCAGCGGCGCCGAATCCTCATAAGGTGAGGAGTATTGGATGTCGGCGGCGGTCATGGGCCGCCGGTCTTCACGAGGAGGACTGCGGTGAGCGAGACGAGCCCCAAGCTGCGCGCCGAGCTGGAGGGGATCCCCACCTACAAGCCGGGCAAGCCCGCCGCGGCAGATGGCCCGGTGGCCTACAAGCTGTCCTCCAACGAGAACCCCTACCCGCCGCTGCCGGGCGTGATGGAGAGCGTGACGGCGGCGGCCTGCAACTTCAACCGCTACCCGGACATGGCCTGTACGGCGCTGATGAACGAGCTGTCCGAGCGGTTCGGGGTGCCTCTCTCCCACCTGGCCACCGGCACCGGCTCGGTCGGTGTCGCCCAGCAGCTGATTCAGGCCACCTCAGGCCCCGGTGACGAGGTGATCTACGCCTGGCGCTCTTTCGAGGCCTACCCGATCATCACGCGGATCAGCGGCGCGACGCCGGTCCAGGTGCCGCTGACGCCCGGGGATGTGCACGACCTCGACGCGATGGCCGACGCGATCACCGATCGAACCCGGCTGATCTTCGTCTGCAACCCCAACAACCCGACCGGCACGGTGGTGCGACGAGCGGAGCTGGAGCGCTTCCTCGACCGGGTCCCGCGCGATGTGCTGGTGGTCCTCGATGAGGCGTACCGCGAGTTCATCCGCGACCCCGAGGTGCCGGACGGCGTCGAGATCTACCGGAACCGGCCCAACGTCTGTGTCCTGCGGACCTTCTCCAAGGCCTACGGCCTCGCCGGCCTGCGCGTCGGTTTCGCCATCGCCCATGAGCCGGTGGCCGCGGCGCTGCGCAAGACGGCGGTGCCGTTCGGCGTGAGCCAGCTCGCGCAGGAGGCGGCGATCGCCTCGCTGCGGGCCGAGGACGAGCTGTTCGGCCGGGTCGGTTCGCTGGTGTGTGAGCGCACGCGCGTGGTCGACGGGCTGCGCTCGCAGGGCTGGACGGTGCCCGAGACCCAGGCCAACTTCGTGTGGCTGCGGCTGGGGGAGCGCACGGTCGCGTTCGCGCAGGCCTGCGAGCAGGCGGGTGTGGTGATCCGGCCGTTCCCGGGCGAGGGTGTGCGGGTGACGGTCGGGGAGGCCGAGGGGAACGACATCTTCCTGAAGGTGTCGGAAGGGTTCCGCAAGGAGCAGTAGGGCTTCGTGGCCGCCAGGCGGCAAGGAGCAGCGACTCTCCGCGTGCCTGGTCAGGTGTCCAGGAGTTCCACGCGGACGGGGTCTCCGTCCCGCACGGTCCCGAGCAGCCCGGGGTCGCCGTCGAAGCGGCCCAGGACATTGCACGGACCGGCGAGGCGGCATTCATCGTCCCGCGAGATCGGAGTGGGTCCGTAGGGGAGGGCGAGGGCATCGCCGTCGGTCCAGAAGGCGACGGTGCCCGGCTCGACGACCTCTTGGGCGCCTGTTTCACGTGAAACCGACACCCCCGTGTCGAAGTACACCTCCGCGCCCAGGTGCGGGCGGTGGAGACGAGGGGCAGTGCCTTGACCAGGGCCTGGCTGGTCGGGGTGTCGCCGAGCGAGGCGTCGAGATGGCCCGCGGCCAGGAGATCCGTATCTGTAGCGGTGGCGGTGTTTGCATGCCGCCGATTCAACAATATGTTGAAGTTCGAGCCAAGGGCTCGACTGTGACGGGGGAGACACGGACCCCCTCAAGATGCTCGAAAGTCCGTGCTGCATAATGGCTTGTGAATGTGAACGCTTTCACAAGCGTATGTAAGGAGCGGCGACGTGGACCTGGCTTTGGCGCCGGAGACCCTGGCGCGATGGCAGTTCGGAATCACCACCGTCTACCACTTTCTGTTCGTCCCCCTGACGATCTCCCTGGCCGCGCTCACGGCCGGTCTGCAGACGGCGTGGGTGCGGACGGAGAAGGAGAAGTACCTCCAGGCGACCAAGTTCTGGGGCAAGCTCTTCCTGATCAACATCGCGATGGGTGTGGTCACCGGCATCGTGCAGGAGTTCCAGTTCGGCATGAACTGGTCCGACTACTCGCGCTTCGTCGGTGACGTCTTCGGTGCGCCGCTCGCCTTCGAGGCACTGATCGCGTTCTTCTTCGAGTCCACCTTCATCGGCCTGTGGATCTTCGGCTGGGACAAGCTGCCGAAGAAGATCCATCTGGCCTGTATATGGATGGTCTCCATCGGCACGATCCTGTCGGCCTACTTCATCCTCGCGGCCAACTCCTGGATGCAGCACCCGGTCGGCTACCGGATCAACGAGGCGAAGGGCCGGGCCGAGCTCACCGACTTCTGGCTGGTGCTGACGCAGAACACCGCGCTCGCCCAGGTCTTCCACACGCTCACCGCGGCGTTCCTGACCGGCGGCGCCTTCATGGTGGGCATCGCCGCCTTCCACCTGGTCCGCAAGAAGCACGTCCCCGTGATGAAGACCTCGCTCCGGCTGGGCCTGGTCACCGTCGTCATCGGTGGCCTCCTCACCGCGATCAGCGGTGACGTGCTCGGCAAGATCATGTACCAGCAGCAGCCGATGAAGATGGCCGCGGCCGAGGCGCTGTGGGACGGCGAGAAGCCGGCTCCCTTCTCGGTCTTCGCCATCGGCGACGTCGACAAGGGCCACAACAAGGTCGCCATCGAGATCCCCGGCCTGCTGTCCTTCCTCGCGAAGGACGACTTCACCTCGTACGTGCCCGGCATCAACGACGTCAACAAGGCCGAGCAGGAGAAGTACGGGCCCGGCGACTACCGGCCCAACATCCCCGTGGCCTACTGGGGCTTCCGGTGGATGATCGGCTTCGGCATGACGTCGTTCGCCATCGGCCTGGCCGGGCTGTGGCTGACCCGCAAGAAGTTCATGCTGCCGCAGCACCTGAGGGTGGGCGACGACGAGGTGCCGCATCTCGTCCTGCTGCCGAAGAAGGCGCTCGGCCCGACCCTCACCAAGTGGTACTGGCGCATCGCGATCCTCACCCTGGGCTTCCCGCTGATCGCCAGCTCCTGGGGCTGGATCTTCACCGAGATGGGCCGCCAGCCGTGGGTCGTCTACGGCCTGTTCCAGACGCGTGACGCGGTCTCCCCCGGTGTGTCGCAGGCCGAGGTCATCACCTCGATGGTCGTCTTCACCACGCTGTACGCCATCCTCGCCGTCGTCGAGGTCAAGCTGCTGGCCAAGTACGTCAAGGCGGGCCCGCCGGAGCTCACCGAGGCCGACCTCAACCCGCCCACGAAGATCGGCGGCGACGCCCGTGACGCCGACAAGCCGATGGCCTTCTCGTACTAGGCCGAGGGAGCTGCACAGTCATGGAACTGCACGACGTCTGGTTCGTTCTGATCGCCGTCCTGTGGACCGGCTACTTCTTCCTGGAGGGCTTCGACTTCGGGGTCGGCGTGCTCACGAAGCTGCTCGCCAGGAACCGGCCCGAGAAGCGGGTGCTGATCAACACCATCGGCCCCGTCTGGGACGGCAACGAGGTGTGGCTGCTCTCGGCGGCGGGCGCGACCTTCGCGGCCTTCCCCGAGTGGTACGCCACGCTCTTCTCCGGTTTCTACCTGCCGCTGCTGCTCATCCTGGTCTGCCTGATCGTCCGGGGTGTGGCCTTCGAGTACCGGGTGAAGCGGCCCGAGGAGAACTGGCAGCGCAACTGGGAGACGGCGATCTTCTGGGCCTCGCTGCTGCCCGCGTTCCTGTGGGGCGTGGCCTTCGGCAACATCGTGCGGGGCGTCAAGATCGACCAGGACTTCAACTACGCCGGCGGCGTCCTGGACCTGCTCAACCCGTACGCACTGCTCGGCGGCCTGGTCACACTGTCGCTGTTCACCTTCCACGGGACGGTGTTCGTCGGGCTCAAGACGGTCGGGGAGATCCGGGAGCGGGCGCGGAAGCTGGCGTTGCGGGTCGGAGCGGTGACCGCCCTGCTGGCGCTCGCCTTCCTGCTGTGGACGCAGTCCGACCGGGGAGACGGTCCGTCGCTCGTGGCGATGGCCGTGGCCGTGGCCTCGCTCCTCGTGGCCCTGGTCGCGGCACGGGCCGGGCGTGAGGGCTGGGCGTTCGCGCTGTCGGGGCTCACCATCGTGGCCACGGTGGCGATGCTGTTCCTGACGCTCTTCCCGAACGTCATGCCGTCGACGCTGAACCCGGACTGGAGCCTCACGGTCACCAATGCCTCGTCCAGCCCGTACACACTGAAGATCATGACCTGGTGTGCCGGGATCGCCACGCCGGTCGTCCTGCTCTACCAGGGCTGGACGTACTGGGTGTTCCGCAAGCGGATCGGTACACAGCACATCGCCGAGACCGCGCACTGAGGTGTGTTTCACGTGAAACCGATCGACCCGCGTCTGCTCCGGTACGCCCGCGCCACCCGTGTCTTCCTGGTGGCGGTCGTCGCCCTGGGGGCGGTGGGGGCGGGGTTGGTCATCGCGCAGGCGATGCTCATCGCCGAGGTGGTGGTCGGCGCGTTCCAGCACCGCATGACGGTGTCCGAACTCGGCACTCCCCTGGTGCTGTTGGCGGGCGTCGCGGTCGGCCGGGCGCTGGTCGGCTGGCTCACCGAACTCGCCGCGCACCGGGCGAGTGCGGCAGTGAAGTCCGAGCTGAGGGGACGGCTGCTGGAGCGTTCCGCAGAGCTCGGCCCGGGCTGGTTGAGCGGGCAGCGGACCGGCTCGCTCGTCGCCCTGGCCACCCGGGGCGTCGACGCCCTCGACGACTACTTCTCGCGGTATCTGCCGCAGCTGGGCCTCGCGGTGGTCGTGCCGGTGGCGGTGCTGGCGCGGATCGTCACCGAGGACTGGGTCTCGGCGGCCATCATCGTGGGCACCCTGCCGCTCATCCCGGTCTTCATGGTGCTGATCGGCTGGGCCACCCAGTCCCGGATGGACCGTCAGTGGCGGCTGCTGTCGCGGCTGTCCGGGCACTTCCTGGATGTCGTCGCGGGCCTTCCGACGCTGAAGGTCTTCGGACGGGCCAAGGCGCAGGCCGAGTCGATCCGGCGCATCACCGGCGAGTACCGCCGGGCGACCATGCGGACGCTGCGGGTCGCCTTCATCTCCTCGTTCGCCCTGGAACTGCTCGCGACGATCTCGGTGGCTCTGGTCGCCGTGACGATCGGCATGCGGCTGGTGCACGGCGAGATGGATCTGTACATCGGTCTGGTCATCCTGATCCTCGCGCCCGAGGCGTATCTGCCGTTGCGGCAGGTCGGGGCGCAGTACCACGCGGCGGCGGAGGGGCTCGCCGCCGCCGAGGAGATTTTCGAGGTCCTGGAGGCGCCCCGGCCGGCGTCCGGCTCCGAGCCCGTGCCGAAGGGTGCCCTGTCGTTCGAGGGCGTGACCGTCCGCTACCCGGGGCGGTCGGCGGACGCCGTCACGAACGTGACCTTCGGCGTCGAGCCCGGGGAGACGGTCGCGCTGGTGGGACCGAGCGGCGCCGGCAAGTCGACGCTGCTGAGCGTCCTGCTGGGGTTCGTGCGACCGGCCGAGGGGCAGGTGCGGGTCGGGGGTGTCGACCTCGTCGATGCCGACCTGGAGCAGTGGCGCTCCCGGATCGCGTGGGTGCCGCAGCGGCCGCATCTCTACGCCGGGACGATCGCCGAGAACGTACGGCTGGCGCGGCCCGGCGCCGACGACGACTCCGTACGGCGGGCGCTGCGGGACGCCGGGGCGCTGGAGTTCGTCGACACGCTGCCCCAGGGTGTGGAGACCGTGCTCGGCGAGGACGGCGCCGGGCTGTCCGCCGGGCAGCGGCAGCGCCTCGCACTGGCCCGGGCGTTCCTCGCCGACCGGCCCGTGCTGCTGCTCGACGAGCCGACGGCGGCGCTGGACGGGGCCACTGAGGCCGAGGTCGTCGCGGCGGTGCGGCGGCTCGCGGCCGGCCGGACGGTCCTGCTGGTGGTGCACCGGCCGGCGCTGCTGGACGTCGCGGACCGGGTGGTGCGGCTGGAGGGCACGGACCTGGCGGCGCGGCAGGCGGAGTCCGGGGCCACCGCTGCCCTGCCTGTGGCGTCCGCCGCGACCCGGCCGGCCGGCGCCCGGATCGCCGAGGCCGAGCCGCCCGCCCCGGCCGAGTCCGTCGGACGGTCGGCCCGCGGCGGTGTCCTCACGCGCGTCCGCGCGATGTCCGGTCCCCGGCGCGGGCGGCTGGGACTCGCGCTGCTGCTCGGAAGTCTCGCCCTGTGGAGTGCCGTGGGGCTCATGGCCACCTCGGGGTGGCTGATCTCGCGGGCCTCGCAGCAGCCGCCCGTGCTCTATCTGATGATGGCGGTCACCGCGACACGGGCGTTCGGGATCGGACGGGCCGTGTTCCGGTACGCCGAGCGGCTGGTGTCGCACGACGCCGTGCTGCGGATGCTGGCGGACGCCCGCGTCGCGGTGTTCCGCAGGCTGGAGCGGCTGGCACCGGCCGGTCTGCGCCGGGTCCGCCGGGGCGATCTGCTCTCCCGGCTGGTCGCGGACGTGGACGCGCTGCAGGACTACTGGCTGCGGTGGCTGTTGCCGGCCGGGGCGGCCCTGGTCGTGTCGGCCGCGTCGGTCGGCTTCACCGCGTGGCTGCTCCCCGAGGCCGGGGCGGTGCTCGCGGCCGGGCTCCTGGCGGCCGGGGTCGGTGTACCGCTGATCACCGGCGCTGTGGCCCGCCGGGCCGAACACAAACTGGCACCCGCCCGCGGGGTGCTCGCGACGCGCGTGGCCGACCTGCTCACCGGCACCGCGGAACTGACCGTCGCCGGCGCACTTCCCGCGCGGACCGCCCAGGCCCGCGAGGCCGACGGAGCACTGACCCGGATCGCCGCGCGGACCGCCACGGCCACCGCCCTGGGCGACGGTCTCACCGCGTTGATCTCAGGGCTGACCGTCACGGCCGCGGCGCTGGCCGGCGCGCAGGCGGTCGCCGCCGGGCGGCTCGACGGTGTGACCATGGCCGTTGTCGTCCTGACTCCGCTCGCCGCCTTCGAGGCCGTGCTCGGGATGCCGCTCGCCGTGCAGTACCGGCAGCGCGTGCGCCGCAGTGCGGAGCGGGTGTACGAGGTGCTGGACGCCCCTGAGCCCGTGCGGGAGCCGGAGCGGCCCCGGCAGGTGCCCACCTCGCCCTTCCCGGTCGTCGTCAAGGGACTGACCGCCCGGCACGCAGGGCAGGACCGGGAGGCGCTCGACGGGCTCGACCTGACCCTCGACGAGGGGCGCCGGATCGCCGTGGTCGGACCATCCGGCTCCGGCAAGACCACGCTGGCGCAGGTGCTGCTGCGGTTCCTCGACGCGGAGGCGGGCTCGTTCACGCTCGCGGGTGTGGACGCGTCCGCGCTGCACGGCGACGACGTACGAGCGCTCATCGGACTGTGTGCGCAGGACGCGCATCTCTTCGACAGCTCGCTGCGCGAGAACCTGCTGCTCGCCAGGAAGGACGCCACCGAGGAGCAGCTGCGCGCCGTGCTGGGCCGCGCCCGGCTGCTGGAGTGGGCGGACAGCCTGCCCGACGGTCTGGACACGCTCGTCGGCGAGCACGGGGCGCGGCTGTCGGGAGGCCAGCGGCAGAGGCTGGCGCTGGCCCGGGCACTGCTCGCCGACTTCCCCGTCCTGGTACTGGACGAGCCCGCCGAGCATCTCGACCTGGCGACGGCCGACGCGCTCACCGCCGATCTGCTGGCCGTCACCGAAGGGCGGACCACGCTGCTGATCACGCACCGGCTGGCGGGCCTCGAAGCGGTCGACGAGGTGATCGTGCTGGACCGGGGGCGGGTCGTGCAGCGCGGCCGGTACGCGGACCTGCTGGCAGCGCAGGGGCCGCTGCGGGAGATGGCGGAGCGGGAAGCGGCCGCGGAGTCGCTGGTGGCAGTGCGGTAGCGGCCGGGAACGGTGTGCACTGGGCCGTTCGGCGCAGCCGGTCCCCCAGCCGCAGGACCTGAACAGGACCGGGCCCGCGGTGCTGGGCGACGATCGCTGACATGCGCTCATATCGCCGTCATCGGCTGCTGGTTCCGGTCCTGCTGTGTGCGCTGGCCGTGCTCGCGGCCCGGCCGACGGCAGCGCCCGAGGAGCCCGGCAGCGGCACCGGCGCGGACACCGGCATCAGTGCCGAGGTGGCGCGCCTGTACGAGGAGGCCGCGGTGGCGACGCAGCAGTACGAGGCCGGCCGTAAGGAGGCCGAGGAGCAGCGGGCCGAGGTCCAGCGGGCGGAGGAACTCCTGGACGCGCAGCGGCGGCACATCGCCGTTCTGCACGAGGACCTCGGCCGGATCGCCCGGGCGCAGTACCGCGGCAGCGGGGGCCTGCCGGTGGCCGCGTACATGATCCTCGCCGACAGTCCCGACAGCCTGATGCGAGGTCAGCACGCCTTCTCGCAGGCGGATCTCGCCGTGAACAACGCGATCTCCAAGAACCGGCGGGCCGAGGCGCGGCTGGCGGCGGACGAGGCCAGGGCCGCGGACCGGTGGCAGGCGCTGGAACGCCGTAACACTCAACTCGCGAGTCTGAAGGCGGACATCGAGCAGAAGCTGGAGTCGGCGCGCTCACAGCTCCAAGGGCAGGCGGACGCCGCGGCCGCTGCCGGGGCGTGCCGCGGAGCCGTCCGGCTCGACCAGCCGGAGACGGGGTTCAGCGAGGGCGACTGGGTCGCTCCGGTCGAGACGTACGAGCTGTCGGCGTCCTACGGCAGCGGTGGTGCGCGCTGGTCGAACCGGCACACCGGGCAGGACTTCGCGGTGCCGATCGGCACGCCGGTGCGGGCCGTGGGTGCGGGCCGGGTGGTGAGGGTGTCCTGCGGGGGTGCCTTCGGCATGGAGATCGTGATCGAGCACGCGGGCGGCCCTTACACGCAGTACGCCCATCTCGCTTCGATCGCGGTCGACGAGGGGGAGCACGTCAGCCCCGGACAGTGGATCGGCCAGTCGGGCACCACGGGCAACTCCACCGGGCCGCACCTGCACTTCGAGGCCCGGATCACGGCGGAGTCGGGCTCTTCGGTGGACCCGGTCTCGTGGCTGGCGGCGCGCGGGGTGTCCCTCTGAGACACCCCGGCTCCGGCGGCTACGGCAGTTCCGTCAGCAACTGCTCGATCACGACCGCCACCCCGTCCTCGTTGTTCGCCACCGTCCGACCGGAGGCGGCGGCGATCACGTCGGGGTGCGCGTTGCCCATCGCGTACGACCGGCCCGCCCAGGTCAGCATCTCCACGTCGTTCGGCATGTCACCGAAGGCGACGACCTGTTCGTGCGAGATGCCGCGCTCGGCGCAGCACAGCGCGAGAGTGCTGGCCTTCGACACTCCCGGGCCGCTGATCTCGAGGAGGGCGCTGGGGCTGGAGCGCGTGACGTTGGCGCGATCGCCGATGGCGAGGCGGGCCAGGGTCAGGAAGGCGTCGGGGTCGATCTCGGGGTGGTAGGCGAGGACCTTCAGCACCGGCTCCGCGGCGGCCTGGTGGTCCGGGCCCAGCAGCTCTTCGGCCGGAGCGAGGCTGTCCGGTGTCTCCATGTGCAGCTTCGGGTACGCCGGCTCCTGGTAGAAGCCGTACGTCTGCTCCACCGCGTACACCGTGCCCGGCGCCGCGTCGCGCAGCAGCCGTACGGCGTCCAGGGCGTTCTCCCGGGCCAGCTCCCGCACCTTCACGAACCGGTGGGCACCGGGGCCGCCGTGCAGGTCGACCACGGCGGCGCCGTTGCCGCAGATCGCCAGGCCGTGGCCGTGCACATGGTCGCTGACGACGTCCATCCAGCGGGCCGGGCGGCCCGTGACGAAGAAGACCTCGATGCCCGCCTCCTCGGCGGCGGCCAGCGCGGCGACCGTACGCGGGGACACCGACTTGTCGTCGCGCAGCAGAGTGCCGTCGAGGTCGGTGGCGATCAGTCGCGGCGGGAGGGTTTCGGGCGCGGTCTCGGGCTGTCGGGTCGCTGAGGTCACCCGGCCATTGTCCCGCACATGTCTGCACGGGCGTGCGGGGCTCCGCACAGGTGAGTGGATGCCGCTGCCACCAGGAGCCCCGCTGCCACCGGGAGCCCTGCATGAGCAGCCGCTCCGCGGGGTCCTGGCGGTGAGGCCCCGGCAGAGACCCGGACGCAGGCCCTGCAAGGCTCCGACGCATCCGGCCGCCTCAGCGCAGCTGCGCCGGCGCCTCCATCGCGATCTGCTCGAAGACCTTCTCGTCCGCGGCGAAGGGCGAGTCGGGGATCGGCCAGTGGATCACGATCTCCGTGAAGCCAAGCTCCACATGCCGTCCGGCGAAGTCCACGAACGCGTCCAGGGACTGGAGCGGGCCGACACGGTCCGGCGTGAAACCGGTGAGCAGCACCCGATCGAGGTCGGTCATGTCGCGGCCGACTTCGGCGCAGATGTCGTCGAGCCGCTCCGCCTGCCCACGAATCGCCTGAACCGACTGCTCAGGAGTGCCGTTCTCGTACAGCTTCGGGTCGCCGGTGGTCACCCACGCCTGCCCGAAACGGGCGGCCAGCCGCATGCCGCGTGGCCCGGTCGCGGCCACCGCGAAGGGCAGCCTGGGGCGCTGCACACAGCCGGGGATGTTCCGCGCCTCGTGGGCGGAGTAGAAGTCACCCTCGTAGGACACGGCGTCCTCGCAGAGCAGCCGGTCGAGCAGCGGGACGAACTCGGCGAAGCGGTCGGCGCGCTCGCGCGGGGTCCACGGTTCCTGGCCGAGCGCGGTGGCGTCGAAGCCGGAGCCGCCCGCGCCTATGCCCAGCGTGACCCGCCCGCCGGAGATGTCGTCGAGGGAGATCAGTTCCTTGGCGAGCGTCACGGGGTGCCGGAAATTCGGGGAGGTCACCAGCGTGCCCAGCCGCAGCCGGTCGGTGACGCTCGCGGCGGCCGTGAGGGTCGGCACGGCGCCGAACCACGGGCCGTCCCGGAAGGTGCGCCAGGACAGGTGGTCGTAGGTGTACGCGGTGTGGAAACCGAGCTGCTCGGCGCGCGTCCAGGCCGCGCGGCCGCCTTCGTGCCAGCGGCGGTACGGGAGGATCACGGTGCTCAGACGCAGACTCATGGCATCGAGCCTAAGGGAGCGCCGGCGGTCCCCCCTGTTTCACGTGAAACAGTCACCGTGCGCGTCCGGGTGGACACGGAAACTAGCCGGGAAAGCGCAGGTACCGAGCCGGGACGGCCTCGGTCAGCCACACCCCGTTCGCGCTGACCTGGAAGACATGGCCGTCCCGGTGCATGGCGTCCGCGTCGACCGTCAGCACGACCGGCCGGCCCCGACGGGCTCCGACTCGGGTCGCCGTCTCCCGGTCGGGCGAGAGGTGCACGGCATGCCGGTTCATCGGGCGGAGTCCCTCGGCCCGGATCGCATCCAGGTGGCGGGCGACGGTGCCGTGGTAGAGGTGTGCGGGCGGGGTGGCCGACGCCAGGCCGAGGTCGACCTCCACGGTGTGGCCCTGGCTGGCGCGGATCCGGGTGCCCTCGACGGCGAAACGCCGCTTGTCGTTGGTGGCGACGACATGGTCCAGCTCGTCGCGGGTGAACCGGAAACCGTGCGCGGCTGCCGCGGCGATCAAGGTGTCGATCTCGACCCAGCCGGCCTCGTCGAGCGTGAGCCCGATGCGTTCCGGCTGGTGGCGCAGATGCTTCGACAGATACTTCGACACCTTCACGGTGCGTCTTTCGTCCATCCCACCAGGGTGCTGGAGAGACCCGAATCACGCGATCGAGTTTCACCTCGGAGGTTTGATCCACAGCGAAGTATGGTTATCCACAGGGGAATTGGCGTTTCTGTGGACAACTGAGCGCCGACGCAGGGGATTTGGTCCTCGTCCCGCCTCGCCTACCTGACCTGCCTTGCTCCGCCTCGCCTGCCTCACCTCGTCTCGCCTGCCTCACCTCGCCTCACACCGGCGGCCTCATCCGCGCCAGGCCTCGCAGTGCCCCCGGTGCCCACCGTGACAACCACCGCGCCCCCCGCGCCTCCGGTGTCACCGGCGCCACCGCCTCGTTGCGCGCGACCGCCCGCAGGATCGCGCGGGCGACCTTCTCCGGCGGATAGTTCCGCAGCCCGTACAGGCGGGCGGCGCGCTTCTGCAGCCGCTTCTCCTCCAGGGCGTCGACCCCGGCGAAGTGCGCCGTCGAGGTGATGGCGGTGTTCACGATGCCGGGGCAGACCGCCGTCACGCCGATCCCACGTCCGGCGAGCTCCGCCCGCAGGCACTCGCTGAGCATCAGCACGGCCGCCTTGGAGGTGCTGTACGCGGGCAGCGCCCGGGACGGCTGGTACGCCGCGGCCGATGCCACGTTGACGATGTGGCCGCCCTGTCCGCGCTCGGCCATCCGCCGGCCGAAGAGCCGGCACCCGTGGATGACACCCCACAGGTTGACGTCGAGGACCTTCTTCCAGTCCTCCGGGGTGGTGTCGAAGAAGGAACCGGACAGTCCGATCCCGGCGTTGTTCACCAGGACGTCCACCACCCCGTACTCGGTGGTGACCTTGTCGGAGAGCTTCTCCATGGCCTGCTCGTCGGAGACGTCGGCCGTCTCCGCCCAGACCTCGGGGGCGCCCAGCAGGCGGCAGGACTCGGCTGTGCGGGCCGCCGCCTCCCCGTTCCGGTCGACGACCACGACGCGCGCACCGGTTTCGGCGAACGCGAGCGCCGTCGCCCGCCCGATGCCGCTGCCCGCCCCGGTGACCAGCACGAGCTGCCCGCCGAACCGCTGGGCGTGCTCGCCGCTCCCCGCCACCGGGGACTGCTTGTTCTCTACGGACGTCACGAACTCCTCGATCCACGAGGCCAGTCGGTCGGGGCGGGTCCGAGGGATCCAGTGACCCGCCTGGACCGTTCTGCGGGTCAAGTGCGGAACCCACTGCTCCAGTTCGTCGTGGAGCCGCTCCGAGAGGAACCGGTCCTCCAGGGGCGTGATGATCTGCACGGGCGCGTGGGCGTGCGCATCCGCGCGCGGCGCGCGCAGCCGGGGCCGGACGTTGTCCCGGTACAGCCAGGCCCCGTGTGCCGCGTCCGACGGCAGGGACGCGGTGGGGTAGTCGCCCCGGGGCACCTTCTCGGCCCGCTCCAGCATCCGCGGCCAGCGCCTGCCGAGCGGGCCGCGCCAGGCCAGCTCGGGCAGCACGGGCGTATGCAGCAGGTACACGTACCAGGACCGGGCGCCCTGCCCGAGCAGCTGTCCGATCCGGCGCGGGGTGGGCCGCTTCACGCGCCGGCCGATCCAGTGGCCGAAGTGGTCGAGGGACGGCCCGGACATCGAGGTGAACGAGGCGATGCGGCCCCTGGTGCGCTGCACGGTGGTGAACTCCCAGGCCTGCACGGAGCCCCAGTCGTGCCCGACCAGATGCACCGGCCGGTCCGGGCTCACCGCGTCCGCGACGGCCAGGAAGTCGTCTGTCAGCTTCTCCAGCGTGAACCCGCCCCGCAGCGGCCGCGGCGCCGTCGACCGGCCGTGCCCGCGGACGTCGTACGCCACCACGTGAAAGCGTCCGGCGAGCCGCCCGGCGACCTCGGACCACACCTCCTTGCTGTCCGGGTAGCCGTGCACCAGGACGACCGTCGGCCGTCCCGGATCACCCATCTCGGCCACGCACAGCTCGACTTCGCCGGTCCGCACCCTGCGCTCCCGCGCGCCCGTCAGCAACGTCATCCGGCGAATCTGGCAGTTGTTAGAGAGTTCGTCAATAGGAGCTGCCCGGTGGTGGTAACCCTCAAGGAGCAGCTCCCCTAGGGGCCCGTAATACTCAGGGCTGATCCGAAGACAGCTCTGCGGAGTGACGACCGCCACGCACACGGCCCCTACCTTCGAGGGGTGACTGTGATCGCGACCGAAAGCCTGAGCAAGCGGTTCCCCCGGGTGACCGCGCTTGACCGGCTCTCCGTGGACGTCGGGCCCGGTGTGACCGGACTCGTCGGAGCCAACGGAGCCGGCAAGTCCACACTGATCAAGATCCTGCTGGGTCTGTCCCCCGCCACCGAGGGCCGCGCCGAAGTGCTCGGTCTCGATGTCGCCACCAAGGGCGCCGCCATCCGCGAGCGGGTCGGCTACATGCCCGAGCACGACTGCCTGCCGCCGGACGTCTCGGCCACCGAGTTCGTCGTCCACATGGCGCGCATGTCCGGTCTGCCGCCCACCGCCGCGCGCGAGCGCACGGCCGACACCCTGCGCCACGTCGGCCTGTACGAGGAGCGCTACCGCCCCATCGGCGGCTACTCGACCGGCATGAAGCAGCGCGTCAAGCTCGCGCAGGCCCTCGTCCACGACCCGCAGCTGGTCTTCCTGGACGAGCCGACCAACGGCCTCGACCCGGTCGGCCGCGACGAGATGCTCGGCCTGATCCGCCGGATCCACACCGACTTCGGCATCTCGGTCCTGGTCACCTCGCACCTGCTGGGCGAGCTGGAGCGCACCTGCGACCACGTCGTCGTCGTGGACGGCGGCAAGCTCCTGCGCTCCAGCTCCACCACGGACTTCACGCAGACCACCACGACCCTCGCCATCGAGGTCACCGACACCGACGAGCACCCGGACGGCACCCGCGCGGTCCGCGAGGCGCTGCAGGCGCGCGGGGTGGCCGTCGAGGACGGCAGCGGCCTGCCGGGCGCCGGCCACGTCCTGCTGCTCACGGCGCAGGGCGAGGAGACGTACGACCTGGTCCGGGACGTGATCGCGGACCTCGGACTCGGCCTGGTGCGCATGGAGCAGCGCCGGCACCACATCTCCGAGGTCTTCACCAGCAGCGACGAGCGCGAGCAGCGGAAGGAGGCGGTCGGCCATGGCGGTTGAGCACTCCACGGGGGCAGCCGCCCCGGCACCGGGCGACCAGACCCGCATCCACAACATCGGCTACCGCACCTACGACGGCCCGCGCCTCGGCCGCGCCTACGCCCGCCGCTCCCTGTACTCGCAGTCCCTGCGTGGCTCCTACGGCCTCGGCCGCTCGGTGAAGTCCAAGGTGCTGCCGATGCTGCTCTTCGTGGTGATGTGCGTGCCCGCGGCCATCATGGTCGCCGTAGCGGTCGCCACCAAGGCCAACGCCCTCCCGCTGGACTACACGCGCAACGCGATCGTCATGCAGGCGGTCATCAGCCTGTACGTCGCCTCGCAGGCACCCCAGTCCGTCTCGCGGGACCTGCGCTTCAAGACCGTTCCGCTGTACTTCTCGCGGCCCATCGAGACCGCCGACTACGTCCGCGCCAAGTTCGCGGCACTGGCCTCGGCGCTGTTCATCCTCACCGCGGCGCCCCTGCTCGTGCTCTACGTGGGCGCACTGCTGGCCAAGCTCGACTTCGCCGACCAGACCAAGGGATTCGCTCAGGGACTCGTCTCCGTGGCACTGCTCTCACTGCTGTTCGCCGGCATCGGCCTGGTCATCGCGTCCTTCACCCCGCGCCGCGGCTTCGGCATCGCGGCCGTGATCGCCGTGCTGACCATCACCTACGGCGCGGTCTCCACCCTCCAGGCCATCGCCGACGCCCAGGGCAGCGGCGACGCGGTGCCGTGGATCGGGCTGTTCTCGCCGATCACGATCGTCGACGGTGTGCAGTCCGCGTTCCTGGGCGCGACGTCCGCCTCCCCGAGCGGGGTGGGCCCGAGCACCGCCGAGGGCATCGTCTACGTCCTCGTCGCCCTGGGCCTGATCGCGGCGAGCTACGGCCTCCTGATGCGCCGCTACAAGAAGGTGGGACTGTGACCACGCTCTCCATCGACCACGTCTCCCGCTGGTTCGGCAACGTGGTCGCCGTCAACGACATCACCATGACCATCGGCCCCGGGGTCACCGGCCTGCTCGGCCCCAACGGCGCCGGAAAGTCCACCCTCATCAACATGATGGGCGGCTTCCTGGCCCCTTCCACCGGCACGGTCACCCTCGACGGCCAGGCCGTCTGGCGCAACGAGCAGATCTACAAGCACATCGGCGTCGTCCCCGAGCGGGAGGCGATGTACGACTTCCTCACCGGCAAGGAGTTCGTCCTGGCCAACGCCGAGCTGCACGGCCTGGGTGCCAAAGCGGCCCAGAAGGCGCTCGCCACCGTCGAGATGGAGTACGCCCAGGACCGCAAGATCCAGACGTACTCCAAGGGCATGCGTCAGCGCGTGAAGATGGCCTCCGCCCTGGTCCACGACCCCTCGCTGCTCCTGCTGGACGAGCCGTTCAACGGCATGGACCCGCGCCAGCGCATGCAGCTGATGGACCTGCTGCGCCGCATGGGCGACGAGGGCCGCACGGTGCTGTTCTCGTCCCACATCCTCGAAGAGGTCGAGCAACTCGCCTGGCACATCGAGGTGGTCGTCGCCGGCCGGCACGCCGCCAGCGGCGACTTCCGCAAGATCCGCCGCCTGATGACCGATCGGCCGCACCGCTACCTGGTGCGTTCCAACGACGACCGCGCCCTCGCGGCCGCGCTGATCGCCGACCCGTCGACGGCCGGCATCGAGGTCGACCTCGCCGAGGGCGCGCTGCGCATTCAGGCCGTCGACTTCGGCCGCTTCACGGCGCTGCTGCCGCGGGTGGCCAGGGACCACGGCATCCGGCTGCTCACGGTCTCGCCGTCCGACGAGTCCCTCGAGTCCGTCTTCTCGTACCTCGTCGCGGCGTAGGAGGCCCTGATGTACGACCCCACAGTCGCCCGGCTCACCTACCGGGCCCTGCTCGGCCGACGCCGGGCCCTCATCCTCGGTGCCCTGCCGATGCTGCTGATCGTGATCGCCGTGGCGGTGCGCGCCCTGGCCGGAGCGGACGACCAGACGGCGTCCGACCTCCTGGGTGGACTCGCCCTCGCCACGATGGTGCCGATCATCGGCGTCATCGCCGGAACGGGCGCGATCGGACCGGAGATCGACGACGGCTCGGTGGTGTACCTGCTGTCCAAGCCGATCAAACGGCCGACGATCATCTTCACCAAGCTGATCGTCGCGATCGCCGTGACCATGGTGTTCTCCGCGGTGCCGACGCTCATCGCCGGCTTCATCCTGAACGGCAACGGCCAGCAGGTCGCCGTCGCCTACACGGTGGCCGCGCTGGTCGCCTCCATCGCGTACGCGGCCCTGTTCCTGCTGCTGGGCACGGTCTCGCGGCACGCGGTGGTGTTCGGTCTCGTCTACGCGCTGGTCTGGGAGGCCCTGTTCGGCTCCCTGGTGCCGGGCGCGCGCACGCTCAGCGTCCAGCAGTGGTCGCTGGCGGTGGCGCAGAAGGTGTCCGGCGGGGACCTGGTCTCCTCGGACGTGGGTCTGACCACGGCGACCGTACTGCTGGTGGCCGTCACGGTGCTGGCCACCTGGTTCGCCGGACAGAAGCTGCGCTCCCTGACGCTCGCGGGCGAGGAGTGACGTGCCCCGGCCTTGACGGAGGCTTCATCTTCGCCAGGGCACACTGGGCGAACGGGATGTAGGGGAAGCTCAACGGGAGTTGGACGGCTGGGAGGACGGGAATGGCGGGCGAGAGCGCTCAGTACGACGACCGCGGCTCGTACGGTTCAGGGGCCGGTGACGGCACCCGGGACGAGTTCGACGCTGTCGTCCTGGACGAGGACTTCATACGCTCCGCCGGAACCTCCGAGCCGTCCGCCCGGGCCCGGATGCTCGCCGCGAGGTGGAGCCGCGAGGAACCGGAACCGCAGCCCTGGCGGTCCGACGAGCCGCCCGCGGGCTGGTTCTTCAGCAAGGCCCGCCGCCGCAGATGGCGCAGGCGCTAGCCGACCGCCCGGCCGGAATCCACCGCCGACCGTCCGCCTTGCCGGGATCCACTGCTGACCGTCCGCCTTGCCGGAAATGACCGCCAACCGTCCGCGTGGGCACGTTCCACCGCCGTTTTATTCAGTGGCGTCCAATTCGCCCGGCAGGCAGAGTGGTTGTCGTCAACGCCGGGCCCGAGCGGTCCGGAGTCACGAGCCGGGAGAGGAGCGGGACGATGTCCATGCACGGCAGTACGTCCAGCTCCCTTCAGGGCAGCCGGCGGCGGGATCCGGAGTAGCCACTACCCCTCCGTGGAACCCGCCCACACGGGGAGCTGCCCGGGGCGGCCGCTTCGAGCACGCGAATCGCACATCGCGTGGGCCGCCCACCCGGAGGATTGGCCGAGTGGTAAGGCACCGGTTTGCTAAACCGTGGTCGGGTCTCAAAGGCCCGCGCACGTTCGATCCGTGCATCCTCCGCCGAGCACCGTCGAGCCCTGAGTATCGGGCTTTGAGCACTGGCCTTGAGCAACGGGCTCCGACCACCGGGCCCCGGGCTCAGCCGAGCCACCGCTCCAGCACCACCGCGATGCCGTCCTCGTCGTTGGAGGACGTCACCTCGTCGGCCACCGCCTTCAGTTCCTCGTGGGCGTCCGCCATGGCGACGCCGCAGGAGGCCCAGGCGAACATCGGTATGTCGTTGGGCATGTCGCCGAAGGCGATCGTGTCGGCCGCCTTCAGCCCGAGGCGACGGGCCGCCAGGGACAGCCCCGTCGCCTTGGACAGACCCAGCGGGAGCAGCTCGACGATGCCCTCGCCCGCCATCGTGACGGTGACGAAACCGCCGGCGGTGCGCGTCGCCGCCTCGCAGAGCTCGTCGTCGGTCAGCGTCGGGTGCTGGATGTACAGCTTGTTCAGGGGCGCGGCCCACAGGTCCGACGCGTCCGTGAAGGGAGTGGCGGGCAGGGCGCCGTGCACCGCGTAGCCCGGGCCCACCAGCACCTCGCCGTCGAGGCCGTCGCGGCTCGCCGCCAGGTGGAGCGGGCCCACCTCCGCCTCGATCTTGGCCAGCGCCACCCCGGCCAGCTGCCGGTCCAGCGTCACCGACGTCAGCAGGCGGTGCGCGCCGGCGTCGTAGACCTGCGCGCCCTGACCGCAGACGGCGAGGCCCTGGTAGCCGAGGTCGTCGAGGATGTGCCGGGTCCACGGGACGGCGCGGCCCGTGACGACGATGTGCGCGGCGCCCGCCGCGGTGGCCGCGGCGAGCGCGTCACGGGTGCGCTGCGACACCGTGTCGTCGGAGCGCAGCAGCGTTCCGTCGAGATCGGTGGCGACGAGCCGGTACGGGAAGCCGCCCGGGGAAGCCGTGTCGCTCACTTGGCCACCGGCTCCAGTACCTCCCGGCCGCCGAGGTACGGACGCAGCACCTCGGGCACGCGCACCGAACCGTCGGCCTGCTGGTGGTTCTCCAGGATCGCCACGATCGTGCGCGGGACGGCGCACAGCGTGCCGTTGAGCGTGGCCAGCGGGCGGACCTGCTTGCCCTCACGGACGCGGATCGACAGGCGGCGGGACTGGAACTCGGTGCAGTCCGAGGTCGAGGTCAGCTCGCGGTATTTGCCCTGGGTCGGGATCCACGCCTCGCAGTCGAACTTGCGGGAGGCCGAGGAGCCGAGGTCGGCCGACGCGACGTCGATGACCCGGAACGGCAGCTCCAGCGACGTCAGCCACTGCTTCTCCCACTCCAGCAGGCGCTGGTGCTCGGCCTGCGAGTCCTCAGGAGCGACGTAGGAGAACATCTCGACCTTGTCGAACTGGTGCACGCGGAAGATGCCCCGGGTGTCCTTGCCGTGCGAGCCGGCCTCGCGGCGGAAGCAGGGCGAGAAGCCCGCGTAGCGCAGGGGGAGGCGGTCGGCGTCGAGGATCTCGTCCATGTGGTACGCCGCGAGCGCCACCTCGGACGTGCCGACCAGGTAGAGGTCGTCGTCGGCGAGGTGGTAGACGTCCTGTGCCGCCTGGCCGAGGAAACCCGTGCCCGCCATGGACTGGGGGCGGACCAGCGCCGGGGTCAGCATCGGGGTGAAGCCGGCCGCGGTGGCCTGCGCCATCGCCGCGTTCACGAGGGCGAGCTCCAGGAGGGCGCCCACGCCGGTCAGGAAGTAGAAGCGCGAGCCGGAGACCTTGGCACCGCGCTCGACGTCGATCGCGCCGAGGAGCTGGCCGAGCGCCAGGTGGTCCTTGGGCTCGAAGCCCTCGGCGTCGAAGTCGCGGATCGTGCCGTGCGTCTCGCGGGTGACGAAGTCCTCCTCGCCGCCCACGGGCACGTCCGGGTGCACGAGGTTGCCGAGCCGCTGGAGCAGTTCCTGCGTCTCGGTCGCGGCCGCGTCGCGGTCCGCGTCGGCGGCCTTGACGTCGGCGGCGAGCTGGCCCGCCTTCTTCAGCAGCTCGGCCTTCTCGTCGCCGGCCGCCTTGGGGATGAGCTTGCCGAGTGCCTTCTGCTCGGCGCGGAGCTCGTCGAAGCGGACGCCGGACGACCTGCGCCGCTCGTCGGCAGACAGGAGGGCGTCGACGAGCGCGACGTCCTCTCCACGGGCGCGCTGCGACGCGCGCACACGGTCGGGGTCCTCACGGAGCAGGCGAAGGTCAATCACGCGCCCAAGGCTACCGGTGCGGGATGACCGCCCACGACTCACTATTCCGCTCGCGCCTTACGTAGCGTTATGAGCGAATTGCGCGCAGTGTCAATAAAGAAGACGTCTCTCCCCGGAAGGTGGCATCCGACGGGCGTCATCTTGACTCGAATCCCTTGGGCGGAAAGGGACTTGGGCTTCGGTTGTCCACAGCGATCCACGTCCGGGCGAGAGTTATCCACAGGCTGTGTGGAAGATCTGTGGACTACGGAATTGATCACTCCGAATGGTCGGACCGTCCCATGAATTCCCATGACAAACCCCCTCTCCTCTCACTTTCGAGTGGAAGTGGGTCACCTCGAAGGGTTACGCAAGGGAAAACAGTGGACGAAGGGTGACCTGCCCGGCGATGGGCGCATCAAGGACCTGTAGGGCGATTTGTCGACTGACCCACGGTTCGTTGTCGACTTGTCCCCAGGTCGAGAAGCGGACCTGTGGATAACTTCTGTGGATAACGACAATCAGCAGGTACGACCAGCCCGGCACGGCCGGGAACCCGGACTAGAAACGCCCGTCCTGGCACCGCGCGACCCAGTCCGCCGCCCCCGCGAACTCCTCGTCGGACGTCCCCAGCCGCGGCGGCTGCACATCCCCCGGCTGCATGTCCGCGCGCGGGTAGGAGCCCAGGTAGCGCACCTGGAGGCAGATCCGCTTCAGACCCATCAGGGCGTCGGCCACCCGGCGGTCGGAGATATGGCCCTCGGCGTCGATGCAGAAGCAGTAGTTGCCGATGCCGGCGCCGGTGGGCCGGGACTGGAGCAGCATGAGGTTGATGCCCCGGGTGGCGAACTCGCCCAGCAGGTCACGCAGGCCGCCGGGATGGTCGTCGCGCTGCCACAGCACGATCGAGGTCTTGTCCGCGCCGGTCGGCGCCGCGGGCCGGGCGGGCCGGCCCACCAGCACGAACCGCGTCTGGGCGTTCTCCGCGTCGTGGATCTGGGTCTCCAGGGCCTCCAGACCGTAGCGGGCGGCCGCGAACTCCCCCGCGAAGGCGGCGTCGTACTGGCCTTCCTGGACCAGCCGTGCGGCGTCCGCGTTCGAGGCGGCGGACTCCCAGTGCGCGTCCGGGAGGTGCTTCTTCAGCCAGTTGCGCACCTGCGGCTGCGCGGCCGGGTGGGCCGAGACGGTCTTGATGTCCGACAGCTTCGTGCCCGGGCGGACCAGCAGCGCAAAGGTGATCGACAGCAGCACCTCGCGGTAGATCATCAGGGGCGCGCCGGCGACCAGCTCGTCGAGAGTGGTGGTGATGCCGCCCTCGACGGAGTTCTCGATCGGCACGAACGCGGCCTCGGCCTCGCCGGCGCGTACCGCGTCGAGCGCGGACTGGACGGAGACGTACGGGATGAGCTCCCGGGTGGCGGCCTCGGGAAGCGTGCGCAGGGCGACTTCGGTGAAGGTGCCCTCAGGGCCGAGATACGCATAGCTCGCTGGCATGACCTCACCCTAATGGGCTCGCTGAAGCGCTATCCCCCACACGCACACGCAGGGGTGAACTCTCACCCCTCCAGCAACTTCTGCCCCACGTACTCACCCTCGGCGGCCCCGCCCGGCACAGCGAACAGTCCGCTCGACTCGTGCCGGATGAACTGCGACAGGGCGTCGCCCCGGTCGAGCTTGCGCTGCACCGGCACGAAGCCGCGCAGGGGATCGGCCTGCCAGCAGATGAAGAGCAGACCCGCGTCGGGCACCCCGTCGGCGTCGATGCCGTCGTGGAAGGAGAAGGGCCGGCGGAGCATCGCCGCGCCGCCGTTCTGGTCGGGCCGGGTGATGCGGGCGTGGGCGTTGATCGGGACGACCAGGTTGCCCTTGGCGTCCGTCTTCTCCAGGTCCATCGCCGTCGTCTCGGTGCCCCCGGACAGGGCCGCCCCGTCGGACTTGCGGCGCCCGATCACGTCCTCCTGCGCCTTGACGGAAAGCTGCTCCCAGTCGTCGAGGAGCATGCGGATCCGGCGTACGACGGCGTAGGAGCCGTTCGCCATCCAGGCCGCATCGCCCTTCTCCGGCTTCTCCGGCACGAAGATGCGCTGGTCGAAGTCGGACTCGGTCGGCTTGGGGTTGCGGGTGCCGTCGATCTGGCCCATCAGGTTGCGGGCCGTCATGGGGTGGGAGGTGGCGCCCGGTGAGCGGTTGAAGCCGTTCATCTGCCAGCGCACCTTCGCGGCCCGGCCCGCGTCCTTCTGGATCGCACGCAGGGCGTGGAAGGCGACCAGGGCGTCGTTGGCGCCGATCTGCACCCACAGGTCGCCGTTGCTGCGGTTCTTGTCGAGGTGGTCGGAGGAGAACTCGGGCAACGGGTCCAGGGCGGCCGGACGTTGCTTCTCCAGGCCGGTCCGGGCGAAGAAGCTGTGGCCGAAGCCGAAGGTGAGCGTCAGCGACGAGGGCCCGGCGTCGCGGGCGACGTCCGTGTCCGCGTGCGTGCTCGGCTCACCCGCCATCAGCCGCCGGGCCGTCTCCGACCAGCGGCGGAGCAGGGCGGCTGCCTCCTTGCGCCCGGCGCCCGCCGCGAGGTCGAAGGCGACGAGGTGGCCGCGTGCCTGGAGGCCGTCGGTGATGCCGGGCTGATGTTTCCCGTGAAACATCGCCCGGTCCGTGCCGAGGGAGGTGAGCGGAGCGGCCGCTTCGGAGGGGGCGGCGGCGTAACCCCCGGCGGCGCCCGCCGTGCCGAGGACGAGTCCGGTGGCACCGGCGGTACCGAGCAGCCGCCGCCGTGAGATGCCCTCGTGGGCGGGGGCCGTTTCGCTCTTCCCCGGGCCGGCCTCGGGGGTGCGGGCCTTCGGAAGGGGCTGGTCAGGCATGGTCGTTCAGCCGATCTGCGCGTTCTTGGAGACGGTGACCTCGTCGATGTCGGAGGTCCGCACGGTCACGTCGACCTGCCAGTCGCCGGCCATGGGGATCTGCACTCCGTTCGCCGACCAGTGTCCGGTCGCGAGGTGGTCGGGGACGACGGGCAGGGGCCCGATGTCCTTGGCTTTCAGGGTGAACTCGACCTTGACCTCGGGGATGTCGAAGGCTCGGCCGTTGGGACGCTCCACGTAGACGTGCATCTCGTTGTCGCCCACCCGCGCGGGGTCGAGGTCGATCGTGACGATGCCCTTGCCGTCCTCGCCGCCGGTGTCGAACGGCATGTTCAGGGTCAGCGCCCCGGACGCGCCCGTGTCGGCGGAGGCGGACGCGGAGGACGAAGTGGCCGCCTTGGCCTCCTGCTCGGTGCGTCCCGGCTCGGTCTGCGTCAGCACGGTGGTGACGGCGAGCAGCACGACGGCGATGCCGGCTTCGGCCAGGACGGAGCGGCGCAGTCCGAAGCGGTTCGGGTCCGCGTCCCGGATCCGCTTCCGCTGTGCGGCGTCCCGGGCGGCCTGCTGCCGGGCGAGCTGCGCGGCGCGTTCGGTGTCGGCGGCTTCGTCGGGGCCGGGCTGCTCGTCGGTGTTGCGGCCGGGGGCGGCTTCTTCGCCGCCCTCGCCCTCGCCCTCGCCCGGGGCGTCCCCGCTGCCCTTGCCGGAGGCGTCCCCGTTGCCGGCGGCCGCGGCCTCCACGTCCCCGGCGCCATCCGCGCCGTCCGCCCGCGCGCCGACCCGCTCCTTCTCCCGTACCTCCGGCTCCCGTACCTCCGGCTCCCGTACATCCGGCTCCCGTACCTCCGGCACCTCCACCGATGCCGCCTCCGCCAGCCGCCCCGTCCACCGGCGCGAGATCCACGCGACGCCGACCAGGACGACCACGAGGGCGATCTTGGCGAGGAGGAGCCGGCCGTAGCGGGTGTCGGTGAAGGCCGACCAGGAGCCGAGCTGGCGCCAGGACTGGTACGTCCCGGTCGCGATCAGGGCGAGGACGCTGCCGAAGGCGACCTGGGAGAAGCGGCGTACGGCCGGTGCGTCGACGGGCGCCTCTGCGGGAGCGCGGTACAGGGCGACCAGCAGCGCACCGAGCCCGCCGAGCCAGGCGGCGACGGCCAGCAGATGGAGCACGTCGACCGGCATGGCGATGCCCGCCTGGAGACCGACGGAGGCGTGCTCGGACATCGCCCAGCTCGCCGCGAGCCCGGCCGCCACGACGACGCCGCCGATCGCGAGCCCGAAGGTCAGGTCCCTCTTCTCCCCGGCGTCCTCCCGCTTGTCGTACGCGCCGAACAGCACCGCGATGAACAGGGCCGCCGCGGCGAGCAGCAGCAGCCGGGACACCAGGGCCGCGCCGGTCTTGGTCTGCAGCACCTGCCCGAGCAGGGACAGGTCGAAGACGTCGGCGACCTTCCCGGAGCCCGTGAAGGAGCCGCGCAGCAGCAGCAGCGCCAGCGTCGCCGCGGTGAGCGCGACCCACCCGGAGACGACGTACCGCTGGACCGGCCGCACCCCGGAACCGCGCTGCCAGCAGGCGAGCAGGAAGGCGGCGCCACCGGCCATCACGATGAACCCGGCGTAGGACACGTACCGCCCGAAGCCGTACAGCCAGCCCACGACCCCGTCGTCCGTCGACTGCCCGGAGACCGACACGGAGGTCTTGGAGGGGGCGCCGATGGAGAAGGTGTAGGCGCCGGCGACGGGATGGCTGTCCGCCGAGACGACCTGGTAGGCCACCGTGTACGTGCCGTCGGGCAGCCCCGAGTGGAGCGGCACGGCATACGTGGTGCCGCTGACGTTGGCCGGTTTGGCGGTGTCGACGCGCTTGCCCTCGGGGTCGAGCACGCGCAGCGAGTCGTCGGACAGCGCGACCTGCTCGGAGAAGGTGAGCGAGATCCGGGCCGGGGCCTTGTCGACCACCGCCCCCTGCCCGGGGTCGCTGCCGGTCACCGCGGCGTGCGCGGAGGCCGGGCCGGCTCCGGCGAGGAGTGCGCAGGCCGCGGCCAGGAGCAGCAGCACCAGTGTCCGGACGCGGGGGGCGATGGTCTGTGTCACGGAGGTCCCTCCCTCAGTGTCCGGTCGTCGGGGTGTAGGTCGGCGGCTTCACCGGCATCTCGACCTTCACCGGGTCGGAGTGGGCGAAGTGCAGCTCGACGGAGACCGTCTGGCCTTCCTTGGGCTTGCTCTTCAGCTGTTCGAACATCAGGTGGTCGCCGCCGCTCCTCAGCTCCAGCCGGCCGTCCGCGGGGATCTTGAGGCTCTTGACCTCCTGCATCGCCCCGTCGACGGTCTCGTGCACGGTGACCTGCCCGGCGATGTCGCTGGTGACCGAGGTGAGCTCGTCGGCGGCGCCGCCCTTGTTGGTGACGGTGAGGAAGCCGGCCGCCATGTCGTCGGACACGGGTTGCGGCATGTAGGCGGAGCCGGCGGAGAGGTCCGGCTTCCCCGAGTCGTTTCCGCCGCCGGAGTCAGAGCCGCCGCAGCCCGCCAGAGCCAGGGTGCCGGCTATGACGAGGGCCGTCGGGACGAGTCGCCGCCTCACGGGTTCTGCCCCTTGACGATCTTGGGGAGGTCCTTGGTGTAGTCGTCGACGGTGGCGTCCTCGCCGTAGAGCACATAGCCGCCGTCGGTCTTCGGGGAGAACGCGATGACCTGGGTGCCGTGCTCGGAGATGAGCTTGCCGTTCTTGTCCTTGCGCGTCGGCTCGATGGAGATGCCGAGGGTGCGAGCGCCGGCCTGGATGGTCGCGAAGTCGCCGGTCAGGCCGATGAACTGGCTGTCGATGCCCTTGAGCCACTTGCCGAGCTCGGCGGAGGTGTCGCGCTTTGGATCCGTCGTGACGAAGACGACGCGGAGTTCGTCCTGCTCGGCCTTGGGCAGCTGCTTCTTGGCGACGGCGATGTTGTTCATCGTCAGCGGGCAGACGTCGGGGCAGTGGGTGTAGCCGAAGTAGATCAGCGTGGGCTTGCCCGCGGTCTCCTTGCGGAGGTCGTACTTCTTGCCCTGCGTGTCGGTGAGGACCAGGTCCGGCTTCTCGAAGGGCTTGTCGAGGACGGTGGCGGCCTTGTCGGAGCCGGCCTCCTCGGACACCACGGAGACGGGCTTGTCGCTCTCGCCGCCGCTGCCGCAGGCGGTCAGGGTCAGGGAGGCGGCGGCGAGCAGCGCGGCCGCGGCGAAGGTTTTGGTGCGCATAGAAAAATGTCCCAGATGTCGGTGGCCCGGCGCGCACCGGGGGCGCCCCCGCCCGGGGGCGGGGGTCCGGTGCGCGCCGTCAACGGAAGCAGCCTCAGGCGTCGGACCGCCGGCGCCCGGCGAGCACGCCGTAGGCGACGCCCGCCGCGCCGACCACGATGCCGACGATGCCCAGGACGCGAGCGGTGGTGTCGGTGCCGGCGGAGGAGGTGGAGTCGGAGGCGGCGGTGTCGGCGGAGGTCTTCTCGGCCGACTTGGCGTCGGAGTCCTCATCGGCGGACGAGCCGTGGTGCCCGTCCTCGGAGGCCGCGGACAGCTCCAGCACCGGGGCCGGGTTGTCGGGCTCCTCCTTGCCCTTCTGCGGCACCTCGATCCAGCGGACGACCTCCTTGTTGGAGTACGTCTGGAGGGCCTTGAAGGCCAGCTGGTCGGTGTCCTCGGGCAGCTGGCCGACGGAGAGCGGGAACTTCTCGAAGTAGCCGGCCTCGATCCCCTTGCCCTCGGCGGTCCAGGTGACCTTGGTGACGGCCTCGGTGATCTTCTCGCCGTGCATCTCCAGCGGCTTGTCCAGCTTGGACTTGGTGACGTCGATCTTCCAGCCCGGCATGGGCTCCGGCATGACGGAGGCCAGCGGGTGGTCGGCCGGGAAGTTGACCTCGAGCTTGGTGGTCGAGGCGTCGTCGCGCTCGTTGGGGACCTTGAAGTCGATGACCGCGTAGCCGCCCTTGGCGGCCGTGCCCTCGGGCTGCACGGTGACGTGCGCGAAGGCGGGGGCGGACAGGGCGAGAACGGTGATACCGGCGGCGGCACCGGCCGCGACGATACGGGAAGCCTTCATGGAAGGGGCACTCCGCAGTGAGTTCGGTCTGGATGAGGAAGGAGGGATGCGCACACGCGCCTGCCGCACGACGGCGGCCCCTCCTCCGCGGGAGCGGAGTGGTGGTGGTCGCGTCGCGTCAGGCGGCGAGGGCGAGTGCGGTTGCGCAAGCCGCGGCGGTCGGCGGGCCGCGCCGGATCACCGTGTGCTGGAGCGCCTCCGTGCGAGGCATCGGGGGCGCGGGCCGAGTGGTGTGCGCCGGGCGCGGGCCGAGGTCCGGGGCTTCCGGGAGCCCGGCGCGCAGGGCGCGGACCAGGGCGAGAGCGGCCCGCAGGGCGCGGATGAGCGCGCCCTCGGCGACTCCCTGTGCCGACAGCTCGGTGAGCCGTAGCAGAGCCAGGTCTCCGTGACGCAGCAACCAGCCGGCGGCGAGCGCCGCGAGGAGGTGGCCGAGCAGCATCGGCAGGGACGGCCACAGCGACGCCGACGACCCGGACATGGCGTCCGCGGCCAGATGCGTGTGCGCACCCGCGGGCGGCTGGATCCGGGCGTCGGTGAGGATCCTGTGGGCCTGCGCCGGGCTGATCGCCGCCGCCGTCGTGCCGCACACGAACCGCGCGGCCTGCTGGACCAGCGCGGCGTCAGTCCCGCCCGTCGGCGCCGAGGACGTGACGGCGGCCGTACCGTGCTGGCCGAGGCCGAACAGCGTGTGCAGCACCGTCTGGCCGATCGCGAGCAGCGCCGTGATCCCCGCCAGCGAGCGCACCCGCCCTGCGAGCGGAGCCGCCACCGCGGCCACTCCGAGGAATCCGGCACCCAGCGTCCACAGTGGGATGGCGCCGCAGGAGGCGAGCGCGTGACCTGCCCCGGCCAGCACGACGCAGACCGCGGCGAACACCGCGGCCCGCAGGATCCGGACCGTGTGTCCGGAGCGCGTCGCGCGCGCGTGGGGGGCAGTCATGGCGGGCTCATCATCGCACTGGCCTTGCAGGCCTCGTGCGGCAGGTCCACAAGATGCCGTACGACCGGAACGTCATGCTCTGGCCCCGGGCGCCCCTGGATGTGCCGATACCTTCCCCCACATACACCGATCAGGACCAGCGCGCATCCGCCGTATGGGCGGCGTCACGTCAACTTCACGCTTACACAGGGGGACTCGGGGCAATACGTAACGGTATGTCGAGCCGCAGCCAGGAGGCTGGAGCATGAGCATCTGGTGGTCACTCCATCTGCGGCGCGAAGCTGCGAGCGTGCCGCTCGCCCGCCGCCTCCTGATCGGCACGATGGAGACCGCGGGCGTCGACCCCGACATCTCCTACGACCTCTCCGTCGCCCTCAGCGAGGCGTGCGCGAACGCCGTGGAGCACGGCGGGGACACAGGGCGCGGCCCCGGCTCGGAGGCGTACCGGGTCACCGCGTACCTCGACGGCGAGAAGTGCCGGATCGAGGTCGCCGACGCGGGCCCGGGCTTCCCCGCGGCCTCCGCCGGCCTGTCCCGCCCGCCGATCCGCCCCGCGCACTCCGACGCGGAGAACGGCAGGGGGCTGTGTCTCATCGAGGAGCTCGCCGACCACGTTCACATCGGCAACAAGCCCGGCCGGGGTGGCGCCGTGGTGAGCTTCGACAAGGTCCTGAAGTGGCGTTCCGACGCCCCGCTGATGGCGGTCTGACCTCCCCGGCGGGGCGGCGTTTCACGTGAAACAGTCGCGTTTCACGTGAAACACCTCTTGTGATCGGCAGCCCTACAGCGCTCCCCAGTCCAGCGTCGTACGCGCCAGGCCCGCCACGTCCGTCAGCAGCGCCAGGCGCGCCGCCCGGACCGCCGGGTCGGGGTCCATGACCAGCACCTCGTCGAAGAAGGTGCCGATCGCCTCGACCAGCGGGGCGGAGACTTCGATCAGCGCGCCGAGATCGTCCTCCCGCCCCTGCAGCGCCTGACGCACGGCCTGTGCGCTCTCGGCGAGAGCAAGTTCGGCGGGCGCGGTCAGCAGGGACCCGTCGGCCTCCTCGACACCGCCCTCGGGCAGGATGCGCACCACCCGCTGGAAAGCGGCGGCGAGCGCCTCGAACGCCTCGCTGCCGACATGCCGCTCCAGCGTGGCGAGCGTGCGGTCGCCATGGGCGGGCCGGTCGGCCCACACCAGTACGGCCTGGACGAGCCGGTGCTCGTGCCCGGCGTCCGTGAGCTGCTGCTCGTAGCGCCGGGTGATGAGCTCGGCGGCTTCGGCGACCCGCTCGGCGGGCACCTCGACGCCCTGCGCGGCGTACCGTACGGCCGCCGCGCGCAGACCCTCGCTCACCCGCACCCCGGCCACGGCGGGCACACTCCGCAACACGTTGAGCAGCCCGATCGCGGCCCGGCGCACCCCATAGGGGTCGGAGCTCCCCGTCGGCGCGGCGCCGATCAGGAACATGCCCGTCACCAGGTCGAACCGGTCGGCGAGGGACAGCACAGCCCCCGCGTCCCCGGCCGGCAGGGCGCCACCGGCGGAGCGGGGCAGCTCCATCTCGGCCAGCGCGCGGGCGACCTCGGCGGACTCCCCGGCCCGGCTGGCGTACTCCTCGGCCATGACCCCGGCCAGACCGGAGAACTCGATGACCATCTGCGAGGCCAGGTCGAATTTGGCCAGCGCGCCGGCCCGCCGCACGACCTCCACCGACTCCTCAGGAAGACCGGCCCGTCCGGCCAGGTCCTGGGCGAGGGAGGCGAGCCGGACGGCGCGGTCGGCGACCGTCCCCAGCCGGTCCTCGAAGGTCAGCTTGTCCAGCCGGCGCCGGAACTCCTCCGGCGCCACCTTCAGGTCCGCCCGCCAGAAGAACGCGGCGTCCTCGTAACGGGCCCGCAGCACCGCCTCGTTGCCCGCCCGCACCACGTCGTCGTCGCACAGGGCGTTGGCGAACGTCACGAAGTGCGGCATGAGCCGGTCGCCGTCCAGCACCGGCAGATAGCGCTGGTGCTTGCGCATCACGGTCGTCAGGACACTCGCGGGCAGTTCGAGGTAGCGCTCGTCGAACGAGCCCCGCACGGCGTACGGGAACTCCAGGATGTCGGTGATCTCGTCGATCAGCCCGGCCTGGTCCTCCACGTCGATGCGCCCGCCCACCTCGGCCGCCGCCTCCAGGGCGCCACGCACCACCGCGCCGCGCCGGGCCTCCCGGTCGAGCAGGATGCCGTGCATGTGCAGGAAGTGCGGGTAGCCCTCGGCGGAGGTCACCCGGACCTCCGGATAGGGCGCCTGCCGCTGCACCCGCGTGGTGTCGCCGGACGACAGGGAGGAGACCACCACGGGCAGCGGAGTGCGCCCCAGCAGCGCGAGCAGCCAACGCACCGGACGCGAGAACGACAGCCCCGGGTCGCTCCAGCGCATGTTGCGCCCGGCCCGCAGCCCGGAGACGACCTCGGCCAGCAGCTCGCTGAGCACCTCGACGGCCGGACGGCCCTCTTCGTGACGGGTCACCGCCACGTACTCGACCCCGTTCGCCTCGACGACCCGCACGTCGGCCGGTTCGGCGCCCTGGCTGCGGGCGAAGCCCAGCAGCGCGGGGGTGGGGGCACCGTCCTTGTAGGCGGCGGCGACCTTGGGCCCGCGCACGGTCCGCATCGTGTCGCGCTCGCGTGGCTGCACACCGTCGACCGTGATCACGATCCGGCGCGGTGTGGCCATCACGTTGATCGCGCCGTGCCCCAGGCGGGTCGCGGCGAGCTTGGCGGTGACCGACTCGCGCACCGCTTCGGTGGTGGCGGGGACGTCGGCGTACGGCAGCTCCTCCACGCCGATCTCGAACAACAGCGTCTCGACGCCGGGCACCTTGGGCAGCATGGCGCGCTCGGCAGGGGCCGGAGCCGCCGCCAGCCCGAGCGGATGCTCCAGCGCGGCCCGCCGCCGCTCCCACAGCTTGGCCGTCTCATGCGTCAGTCCGCGCATCAGCGAGAACGCCTTGGCCCGCTCGGTGGTGCTGATCGCCCCGCGCGCGTCGAGCACGTTGAAGGTGTGGCTGCACTTCAGCACGTAGGTGTACGCCGGGACGGGCAGCTCCAGGTCCAGCAGGCGCCGGGCCTCGGCCGCGTACGACTCGAACAGCCGGTGGTTGGTGTCGATGTCGGCGTCGTCGAGGTAGTAGCGGCTCATCTCGTACTCGTTCTGCCCGAACACCTCGCCGTAGGTGATGCCCGGCGCGTAGGCGATGTCCTTGAAGTGGGACACGCCCTGAAGGTTCATCAGGATGCGTTCGAGCCCGTACGTGATCTCCACCGACACCGGGTCCAGGGCGACACCGCCGACCTGCTGGAAGTAGGTGAACTGGGTGATCTCCATGCCGTCCAGCCAGACTTCCCAGCCCAGCCCCCAGGCGCCGAGCGCCGGCGAGGCCCAGTTGTCCTCGACGAACCGCACGTCGTGCGCGTTCAGATCGACACCCAGGGCGCGCAGGCTGCCCAGATACAGCTCCTGCGGGTTGCCCGGATCGGGCTTGAGGATCACCTGGAACTGGGTGTGGGTCTGGAGGCGGTTGGGGTTCTCGCCGTAACGCGAGTCGTCCGGCCGCACGCTCGGCTCCACGTAGGCGACGCTCCACGGCTCGGGACCGAGCACCCGCAGTGCCGTGGCCGGGTTGGCTGTACCGGCTCCGACCTCGGTGTTCAGCGGCTGCGTGATCATGCAGCCGTTGTCGCTCCAGTACTTCTGCAGGGTGAGGATGGCGTCCTGCATGGTCAGCGCCGTCGATACGTTCTTCATGATGATGCGCCTGTTCCCCGAGTCGGACCGGCAAGGTCGGCCATGATCTCACACGTCAACTGGCGCTGACCTGCTGTTTCTTGACCGACCGGTCGGACGCGGCCTGGGAAGGGCCGCTGGGGTGGGTGCCACGGGTTCGCCGTGGGCGGGCGCGGGTTGTGCGTGGCTGGTCGCGCAGTTCCCCGCGCCCCATTGAGGCGCGGTACCCAAGGCGCTCACAGGTGGCCGCCACCCGTCTCATGGGTGTGGCGCCTCTACATTCCCGGCCCATGACGGGAACGCAGTACGACAACGGCTGTGAGGACGAGGCACTCGCGCAGGCCGCCGTCGACGCACTGGTCGGTCAGCTGGCCCAAGCCGGGTCTTCCCGATCCGCGGGAGCGCACAGCCCGGGACCACAGCGCCCTGCGCTGGCCTGCCCGAGCCCTGCTCCCCGGCCTCACGGCGATGACCGCCCCGGCCCGCCGCACGAGCGAGCCCAGCGCCCGCCTCCGCACGGACCCGGGCGCGATCGGCCGCTCCACGGAACCCACGGTGGCGGCGGGCGGCGTCCACCGGGGCGCCCGGTGGACGCTCGGCCTGCTGGGGCACTGTTCCTGGACGCCCTCAGGGGCGCGGGGAACTGTGCGGCCAGCCCCCACGCACCCGCAGACGACACTCAGCTGCTGACGGACGCCATCCAGGCCTCGACCTCATCCGACCGGCGAGGCAGCGCCGCACTCAAATTCCGGTTCCCGTCCTCCGTCACGAGGATGTCGTCCTCGATCCGCACCCCGATGCCCCGGTACTCCTCCGGCACGGTCAGATCGTCGGCCTGGAAGTACAGCCCCGGCTCCACGGTCAGGCACATCCCCGGCTCCAGGACACCGTCCACGTACGCCTCGACCCGCGCGGCCGCGCAGTCGTGCACGTCCATGCCGAGCATGTGCCCGGTGCCGTGCAGCGTCCAGCGCCGCTGCAGCCCCAGCTCCAGCACCCGCTCCACGGGCCCCTCGACGAGCCCCCACTCGACGAGCCGCTCGGCCAGCACCCGCTGGGCGGCGTCGTGGAAGTCGCGGTACTTCGCGCCCGGCTTCACCGCCGCGATCCCCGCTTCCTGGGCCTCGTACACGGCGTCGTAGATCTTGCGCTGGGTCTCGCTGAAGCGACCGTTGATCGGCAGCGTGCGCGTGACATCGGCCGTGTAGTACGTGTGCGTCTCCACACCCGCGTCCAGCAGCAGCAGCTCGCCCGAGCGCACGGCTCCGTCGTTGCGCACCCAGTGCAGCGTGCAGGCGTGCGGCCCGGCTGCGGCGATCGTGCCGTAGCCGACGTCGTTGCCCTCGACGCGGGCACGGAGGAAGAACGTGCCCTCGATGTACCGCTCGGAGGTCGCCTCGGCCTTGTCGAGGACCTTCACCACGTCCTCGAAGCCGCGCACGGTCGAGTCGACCGCCTTCTGCAGCTCGCCGATCTCGAACTCGTCCTTGACCAGGCGCGCCTCGGAGAGGAAGACCCGCAGCTCCTCGTCGCGCTCGGCGGTGACCTTGTCGGTCAGGGCGGCCTCGATGCCGGCGTCGTACCCGCGCACGACCCGCACCGGGCCGGTGGCCTCGCGCAGGGCGCCGGCCAGCTCGCGCACGTCGGAAGCGGGGATGCCGTACAGCGTCCCAGCCTCGGTGAGGGAGTGCCGGCGGCCGACCCACAGCTCGCCCTGGCCGTCCAGCCAGAACTCGCCGTTCTCCCGGTCGGAACGCCGCAGCAGGTAGATCGTCGCCTCGTGGCCCTCGCCCTCGGGCTCCAGGACCAGGACGCCGTCCTCCGTCTGGTTGCCGGTGAGGTAGGCGTACTCGACGGAGGCGCGGAAGGCGTACTCGGTGTCGTTCGAGCGGGTTTTCAGGTTGCCCGCGGGGATCACCAGACGCTCACCAGGGAAGCGCGCGGACAGCGCGGCCCGGCGGGCGGCGGTCTCGGCGGCCTGGGGGATGGGCTCGAGGTCGCGCAGCTCGGTGTCGGCCCAGCCGCTCTTCATGTTCTCGGCCAGCTCGTCGGACACGCCCGGGTACAGTCCGTTCTTCCGCTGCTTGATCGGCTCTTCGCTCTCGTCCGGGGTCGCCGGTGTGAGCTCCTCGGCCACGGTCATCCTCCTCGATACGGCACTGGACCACCGTCCACTGTACGGCGGCGGGGAAGGGGGCCCAGGGCGATGACGAGGAGCGTTACTCGAACCGGACCGCCAGCAGGACGACGTCCTCCGCACCGTCGGCCGCGTCCAGGCCGTCCGGCAGCACGCTCCGCAGCACGTGGTCGGCGATCGCGCCGGGATCACCGCGCAGGGCACGCGGCACCGAGGCCGCCGCCGCGTGCAGCCGGGCGAAGGCGCGGTCGGTGCCCTCGCCGGTGCGGTGCAGCAGCCCGTCGGTGTAGAGCAGAACCGTCTCTCCGGGCTCGGCGAGGATCTCCACGCTGGGCGCCTCCCAACAGGCGAGCATGCCCAGCGGGGCGGAGACGGAGGTCTCGACGAACTCGGTGCGACGCTGCCCGATCAGCAGCGGCGGGCTGTGCCCGGCACCGGCCAGCGTGATCTTGCGCGCGGCCGGTTCGCAGTAGCCGAACAGTGCGGTGGCCGACCGGGCCGGTTCGGTCAGCCGCAGCAGCAGCTCCAGGTCGGACAGGACGGCGACCGGGTCCTCCCCCTCCATCACGGCGTACGCGCGCAGCGACGCCCGCAGCCGCCCCATCGCGGCGACCGCGCTGGGCCCCGAGCCGGTGACGGATCCGACGGCGAGACCGAGGGCGGCGTCGGGCAGCGGCAGCGCGTCGTACCAGTCGCCTCCGCCGAGCGGTCCCGTGCGGTGCCGGGCCGCGAGCTGGACGCCGCCGACCCGGGGCAGCCGCGCGGGCAGCAGTTCGTCCGACATCGTGGCCATGGAGGTGCGGGTGCGTTCCAGTTCGAGGAGGCGGGCCAGGTGCTCGGCTGCGTACCGCACGTAGAGGCCGGCGAGATGGCGCTGTCGCTCGCCCGGCTCGGCGGGCTCGTCGTAGAGCCAGACGGCGGCGCCGAGGCGGACGGCGGTGTCGGCGGTCAGGGGGAGGGCGTAGCTGGCGGCGTAGCCGAGGCGGGCCGCGACCTCGCGGTGGCGGGGGTCGAGCCCCTCCTGGGCGAAGAGGTCGGGATCGGCGATGCCGCCCTCGCCGCCCGGCAGCCCGTCGAGGATCCGGCCGTAGGACAGGGCGCTGCGCGGCACGGTCTCGATGTGGCCGAGGTCGGCGCGGGCGAGGCCCAGGCCGATGGTGGTGTCGGGGCCGAGTCCGTCGCCGGGTTCCATGACGACGAGGCCGCGCCGGGCACCCACCAGGGCGGCGCCGGCCCGCAGCACTTCCTGGAGCGCCTCGTCGAGCGTGGTGGTGCGGGCCAGGCGTTCGGTGAGCTCGTGCAGGGTGGTGAGGTCGGAGACCCAGCCGGCGAGGCGGTCCTGGAGCACGGCTCCGGCGGGGGCCGGGGGGTTCGCGGGTACGGCCGGGGACGAGCCCGCCGTCACGGGCGCGACAGTGTGTGCGGGTGCCGGAACCGTTGAATCGATTCCGGCCACTTTCGGAGGGTGCGGAGCGTTCATGGCGTCCGGCCTTCCAACCGGTACGTACTGCTCAAAAGCATCGCAAACCCCCATGTCATTCTGCGTCGCTAGCAGTGTCTCCACATGTACACGCACTCGTGAGGAGATGTCCAGCATTGTCCTGCCGGAATTCCTGGTGTCCGTGAGGTGCGAGGGAACAACTCTCCTTCCCCTTGCGGAAATGCAAAGTTGGCTTAAAACTGCCTCAGGGGACGGCTTATTGCGGTCGACTGGGCTTGCTCGACGGAGCGTCACAACGGTCGTGATGGGTACGTACTCGGTGAAGGCCAGGGGTGGTTGGGAACCACCCGGAACCTGGTGACGGAACCGGGCGTCCTATCCACCGACGACCGTGCCCCATCCTCCCGTGGCGGAGGCGGAGAGAAATACGCGCGACGGCAAACGCCATACTTCGCCACCCCTACGCCACGCCCGTGCTTTCGACAGACGCAGTATGGGCGGGACAGCCGCGGAGGCAGCCCAAGCTCGACCCATAGGGGTTCCCCTTGCTTCAAGCAGGGGTGTGATGCGCCAACAGGTACGCACAGTGAAGTGATCGACACATGATGTGATGTGGACCACGGTGTTGCCAGGCGTGCAACGGAAAGGAACGAGCGCTCATGCGCGAGATCCTCGGAAGGCGACGCAGGCTCTTGTCTCAGCGCAGCGACGGGAAGCCTGAGCTGATCGACGCGGCCCTGACCTACGCGACGCAGTGGCAGTGGCCCGTACTCCCGGGCGTGGCGGCGGACCCGCAGGGGCACTCCCGCTGCAGCTGCCCCGACCCCGACTGCACGGTGCCCGGCGCGCACCCCTTCGACCCCGGCCTCCTCGCGGCCACCACCGACGGACGCATGGTGCGCTGGTGGTGGGGCAACCGGCCGACGGCGCCGATCGTGCTGGCCACCGGCGGTCACGCGCCCTGCGCGGTCTCGCTGCCGGCCCTGCCGGCGGCCCGCGCCCTCAAGGCGCTCGACCAGACGGGCATGCGGC
Organism: Streptomyces tibetensis; assembly: GCF_007655005.1. GTDB lineage: Bacteria > Actinomycetota > Actinomycetes > Streptomycetales > Streptomycetaceae > Streptomyces > Streptomyces tibetensis. The sequence continues at coordinate 188,885 of NZ_SZVW01000004.1, read as the reverse complement.
TCGGCCCGGTCGTCGCTTCCCCCGCCCGCTGGGCGATCCTCGTCAAGCCGTACTCCATGGAGCAGCTCGGTGAGCTGCTCTACGCCAAGGACTTCGTGCCCGGCTCGCTCCGCTTCCACGGCGAGGGCGGCTACCTGGCGCTGCCGCCCTCCGAGACGGGCCAGGGCGAGATCCGCTGGGAGCGCGCGCCGCTGCCCGGCTCGGCCTCGCCGTGGGTGCCCGATGTCGAGGCCGTGGTGGACGCCGTGGTCGAAGCCCTCACTCGTACGGGTGTGAGCGCGCCCGAGTTCTAGGGCTGTCGGGCGCGTTGAGCCCTGGGCCCGCCCCGGCGCGTTAAGTTCCGGAACCATGCGGCGTCACGCCCGGGGCCGCTCCCGGGAACCTCGAAAGATCAGGCTGCTCGCCCTCGCGGGCGTCGTGGCGACATGCGCGATCGCACTGCCGCTGGCGGTGGCGTCCGCGGGACCGGTGATGTCGGCGGGGACAAGGGCTGCGGTTTCGGTGGGCGCGGGCGCCCGCACGTCCGATTCCGGCGCCGCCTCGTCCGGTTCCGGCTCCCGTACGTCCGGTTCCGGTGCCCACTCCCGCTCGTCGGGTTCCGCTGCCGTACGGCCATCCTCAGGTGCCGACGGCAAAGCACCCGGGGCGTCGTCCGCCGACGCGTCCGGTCGTGAAGCGCTCGGCCAGGGCCTGTCGACCGCCGTGCGCTGCGGTCCCGAACTCTCCTCACCCGAGGGCGTCGAGGCGCAGACCTGTGTGGTGACGCAGGGTGTGGAGACCTGGGCGCGTACCTACTACCGCAATACGACGGGCGAGGCGCTGGACGCCGCACTGAGCCTGATGGGTCCGGGCGACCGCACGGTGCGGATGACGTGTGCCCTGGAGGCGGAGGACGAGCCCGGGACGTGCGAGACGCCCCGGGAGCCCGCACGCGGGAATCCGGCGGCGTACACGGCCGTCGCGGAGTTCGCCGAGCGGGGCGGTCAGGGACCGCTGCTGCTGCGCTCGGGAAGCAACTAGCCTGCGAATCCCGGTAGTTGAGGGGCCGCTGCGTTCCGTGAACGGAGGCGGAGACGCAAAGACCCGGTTGCTGGCGACGGGGGATGCACCAGCAACCGGGCTACAGGAACGGTAACAAGAGATTGGCGGTTCGCAAATTCGAACTCGCCTTTCCAGTCACCGACTGGCTTGTCTCCGACGGGAGTTGGGGCCTGACGGGGTGCCGGAAGCGGGTCGGCCGGTGGACCGGCCGACCGGACGCCCGGGCGGGGTCAGCTGAGCGTGACCTGCCGGTTGGTGAGGCCGCCGCGGGCGCGGCGCTCGTCCGCGGTGAGCGGCGCGTCCGTCGCCAGTGCGGCGGCGAGGCGCTCGGCGAACTCCGCCGCGGGCTTCTCCACGTCCTCGGCGGTGACCCCGCTGGGCAGGTCCCACACCGGCACCGTGAGCCCGTGGGCGCGGAAGGAACCCACCAGGCGGGTGCCCTCGCCGAGGCTGGAACGGCCCGCGGCGTGCAGCCGGGCGAGGGCGTCCAGAAGCTGCTCCTCGGCGTGCGGCATGACCCACCGCAGATGGTTCTTCTCCGGCGTCTCGCACCAGTAGGCGGCGTCCACGCCCTGGAGCTTGACGGTCGGGATGGCCGCGGCGTTGGCCCGCTCCAGGGAGGCGGTCACGTCAGGCGTGGCGTTCTCCGGGTCCGGCACCCAGAACTCGAAGCCGCTGTGCACTTCTGGCTCGAAGGCGCCCTCGGGGTCGAGCAGATCCTGCAGCCGCGGACTGTCGGCCGGGGCACGGCGGCCCTGGACGGGCGTGCCGGGCTCGGCCTCCAGTGCGCGCTGCAGGGTGTCGGCGAGGTCGCGGCTGATGTCGCCGGACGAGGTGTCGTTCTGCAGGCCGAGCAGGACCGAGCCGTCGTCGCGGCGCAGAGCCGGCCAGGCCATGGGGAGGACCGTGGCCAGGGTGACCGCCGGGACGCCCTCGGGCAGGCCGTCCTTGAGGGGCAGCTCGACCGTGGCCGCCGGGACCAGCTCGCGCAGGGCCACCCAGTCGCACTCGCCGGGCAGGCCCTCGAAGGGGCGGTGCACCAGCTCGGTCGCGGCGTGCGAGGCGGCCCGGCCGTGACAGGCCTTGTAGCGGCGGCCGCTGCCGCAGGGGCAGGGCTCACGAGCGCCGACGACCGGAACGTCTCCCTCGGCACCAGCGGTGCGGGCCCCGCCCGTGGTCTGCGGGCGCTTGGCCTTCGTCTGGGGTCGCTTCTTGGCCATCGATGGGTCTCCCGGTTACGGCTCGTCTCGTACGATCGCGAGCCTAGCCGTTCGTGCCCCGGGTCATGGGGTCCTGTGGACAACACCCGACCCGCGCGGCGTACACGCCCGGTCCCTCGGTCTCAGTCCATGTCCTCGAAGGCGTCCGCGAAGTCCAACCCGGGTATCTGGGAGACCGCGGGGGCGGCGACGCGCGTCGCGAAGTCGTCGCGGCGGTGGCCGGCGTCCGGATCGTGCACGTCGTCGTGGACGATGACCCACACGGTGACCTCGCCGCGGATGTCGTCCCGCACGCCCCAGTCGTCGGCGAGGGCGGTGATGATGTTCAGCCCGCGGCCGCCGTGCGCCGTGACCGACGGGGTCGCGGGGGCGGGGCGGGTCGGGCCGCCGCCGTCCGTGACCTCCACGACGAGCCGGCCGGCCGGCTCCACGCGCCACGCGGCACGGACGTCACCATCGCCGGACAGGGCATCGCCCAGAGGTCTGCCGTGCTTGCAGGCGTTGCTCAAGAGCTCGGAAAGGATCAGTACGGCGTCGTCGATGACCGATTCCGCGACCCCACCTCCGCGCAACTGCGTACGCATCCGGTGTCTCGCTTTCCCCACGCCCGCAGGGCCATGGGGAACGGCCATGCTCGACGACGTGGGCACCTCCTGTGCCACCACCAACGCCACCCCCGAGACCTCCTTCGCCCCACGCCACGGTGTGGATGCCCCATTGGCCTGTACCGGAAACCGGCCAATCCACGTCCGGTGACGCACTCACCACGACCGAATACGGATCGAACGCGCCGGAGCACTCCCTGTAACCGCTGGCTGGAAATCATCGGTGTGGCCGAGAAGGGAGGATCCCGCCCGGCACCGCGCGGGGTCAAGAGGTGCGCGTGGGTCTGGTGGGACTTGAGAGGTTGGTCGCGCCGGGGTGGGGCGTCAGCGGCCGAGCTGGTCCAGCACCGCGCGCGGGCGGTTGGTGATGATGGCGTCGACGCCCAGCTCGACGCAGTGGTCCACGTCCCCGGGCTCGTTCACGGTCCACACGTGCACCTGGTGGCCGGCCTGCTTCAGCCGCTCGATGTACGTGGGGTGGTTGCGCACGATGCGAAGGGAGGGGCCCGCGATCCGCACGCCCGGGGGCAGCCGCCCGTCGCGCAGCCGGGGTGAGAGGAACTGCGTCAGGTAGACCGTCGGAAGCGTCGGCGAGGCGGCGCGCACGCGGTGCAGCGAGCGGGCCGAGAAGCTCATGACCCGCACCTGTGACTCCGCCGCGGAGGCCGGGGTGTCGAGACCGAACCGCTTCAGCAGGTCCAGCAGCCGGTCCTCGACCTGCCCGGCCCAGCGTGTGGGGTGCTTGGTCTCGATGGCCAGTTCCACGCGGCGCCCGGCGTCGGCGACGAGTTCCAGCAGCCGCTCCAGGGTGAGTACGGATGTCGCCTCGCGGTCCTCCGGGCGGTGCTCCCAGTCGGGTTCCTCGTCGCGTCCCTTCCAGGACTCGCCCCTCTTCCAGGAGCCGAAGTCCAGGGCGGCGAGGTCGGCCAGTTCCAGCGCGGAGACCGCGCCGCGGCCGTTGGACGTACGGTTGATCCGGCGGTCGTGTACACACACCAGGTGGCCGTCGGCGGTCAGGCGCACATCGCATTCGAGGGCGTCCGCGCCGTCCTCGATCGCCTTGGTGTACGCGGCCAGGGTGTGTTCCGGGGCGTCCTCGGAGGCTCCGCGGTGGGCGACGACTTGAATCACGTGCTGTCGTGCGTGGGTCACCGCGTCATGGTGCCACCGAGTGCGGGTACGCGTCCGGTCGGACGGGCTCGACGGAGACGCAGGTCCGGACGGAGGCATTGGAATTGCATCCTTTTCGCCTTTAATGACCTATATAAAGAATGGCCTCGGACGCACAGGCACCGCTTATGGTGCCCTGACGGCCTGTGGGAAAAGCTGACGGCATACAAAGGGACAAGCTCAGCTGTATCGCGCCGGACCCGTCGGCCGGCGTGAAAAGCGTGAACGCATGCGACCCGGAAACGGCCGTGGATCTAGGAGAGAAGCTGTGAGCACCGAGAACGAGGGCACCGCGGTACCCCCCGCCCCGTCCGCACCCCCCGTGCCGGTGGACGCTCCCGCTGCTCCGGCGCCCCAGGGACAGGCCCATCAGGGGCCGTACGGACAGGACGCCCAGGGGCAGGTCCCCCAGGGGCAGGGCGGCGCCGGCCATCCCGGCGCCTCCTCTTCGGCCCCCGACCCGTCCTGGCCCCCGCCCCCGCCGCCGACCGCCCCGTACGGCGACGGCGGTTCCGGGTCCGGCTCGGGCGGCTGGGGCGCGTCGTACCAGCAGCCGGCGCCTCCGTCCGGTCGCAGGCGCGGCGGTCTGGTGGCCGCGGTCCTGGTGGCCGCGCTGGTCGCGGGCGGCATGGGCGGCGGGCTCGGATACGTGCTGGCGAAGGACAACGACGAGAGCACCGGTTCGACGACGGTCTCGGCCTCCTCGAACGGCGGCGACGTCAAGCGCGACCCGGGCACGACCGCGGGTGTCGCCGCCAAGGCGCTGCCGAGCACGGTCACGATCGAGGCCGAGAGCACCAGCGGCGAGGGCGGCACCGGCACGGGCTTCGTCTTCGACAAGCAGGGCCACATCGTCACCAACAACCACGTGGTGGCGGACGCGGTGGACGGTGGCAAGCTCACGGCGACCTTCCCGAGCGGCAAGAAGTACGACGCCGAGGTGGTCGGTCACGCGCAGGGCTACGACGTGGCGGTCATCAAGCTCAAGAACGCCCCCTCCGACCTGAAGCCGCTCACCCTCGGCGACTCGGACAAGATCGCCGTCGGGGACGCGACCATCGCGATCGGCGCCCCGTTCGGCCTGTCCGACACCGTGACGACGGGCATCATCAGCGCCAAGAACCGCCCGGTGGCCTCCAGCGACGGCAGCGGCAGCCAGGCGTCGTACATGAGCGCCCTGCAGACCGACGCCTCGATCAACCCGGGCAACTCCGGCGGTCCGCTCCTGGACGCGCAGGGCAATGTCATCGGCATCAACTCCGCGATCCAGTCCACCGGCAACGGCGGCTTCGGCACGGGGCAGTCGGGCTCGATCGGCCTGGGCTTCGCCATCCCGATCAACCAGGCCAAGTACGTCGCCCAGGAGCTGATCAAGAACGGCAAGCCGGTGTACGCGAAGATCGGCGCGTCCGTGTCCCTGGACGACGGCTCCGACGGTGCGCAGATCACCGACCAGGGCGCCGGCGGTGCGGCACCGGTCGAGCCGGGCGGCCCGGCGGCCAAGGCGGGCCTCAAGCCGGGCGACGTCATCACCAAGCTCGACGACCATGTGATCGACTCCGGCCCGACCCTGATCGGCGAGATCTGGACCCACCAGCCCGGCGACAAGGTCACGATCACCTACGAGCGCGGTGGCAAGCAGCACACGGTCGACGTCACGCTCGGCTCCCGCGTCGGCGACAACTGACCCCCACCCGCCCGCACCGACCCGTTACCCTTGTCCCCGCGCCGCCGATCACGGCCGGCGCGGGGAGGCGTGCCCGAGCGGCCGAAGGGAACGGTCTTGAAAACCGTCGTGGCAGCGATGTCACCGTGGGTTCAAATCCCACCGCCTCCGCGCAGGTCATAGATGTGCAGGTCAGAAGGGGTGTCTCTCGCTGAGGGGCACCCCTTCTGAGTGGGTCCTGTCTCACCTTGACCCGGCTCTGTCACGTTGTGGATCACTGCGTGTGGACCGGGCGTGGACCAAGAGCACGAGAGAAGCAGCAGGTCAGCCGCCGCTCTTACAACGGGTCGTGTGATGGTCCACGGCACCTCGAAGGCGCACGTCACCTGGGCAGCGATCGCCCTCGCGACCAGGCGTCTTACGCGCTGCCAGCCCGCCCCACCAGCCCTCCAGAGGGCGTATCTCACGCTGGCAGCTTGATCACCTGACCCTGCGCAGGCGTCCCAGGTCTGCCACCGGCGAGCCCGCACGATGGATCGCTCGTAGATTGGGAGTGCCAGCAGTCGCGCGCGGCCCCTGGAGAGCGCGTCATGACAGTGGACATCGACTTCGCCGCGTTCTTCGACGCCACACCAAGCCCGTACTTGGTATTGGACACGGACCTGGTGATTCGCTACGTCAACCCGGCATGCCTGCAGAGCACCGGACGGACCAGGGACGAGTTGGTCGGGAAGCACTTCTTCGATGCCCTGCCGGAAAACCCCACCGGTTCCCCCGACGAGGCGCAGGGCAATCTGAAGGCGTCAATGCGCCTCGTCCTGGACACCGGAAAGCCGGACACCATGGTGCTGCAGCGGTACGACATTCCCCGGCCGGGCGGCTTCGAGGAGCGATGGTGGTCCGCGATCCACACTCCGATTGCCGGGCCTGACGGCAGGGTGAAGTGGATCGTCCAATGGACCGAGGACGTCACCACCTTTGCCCGCTCGGGCCGACCCCGCCGACCCACCGAGGAGTTCACCGAGCAGGAGCTGGGCATGGCAGCCGAGCTTTACGGACGGGCCCGAGCGCTACACCGGCTGAACCAGGAACTGCGCCAGGCCCACGCCCATGAACGACAGGTCGCCGTCACGCTGCAGGAAGCCATGCTCTCCGCCCCCGACCTGGACCAGCACAGCAACATCGCCGTGCGCTACCTACCGGCGACCACATCACTGAACGTGTGCGGCGACTGGTACGACGTCGTCGACCTGCCCCCTGACCGCTACGCCGCTGCCGTCGGAGACGTCGTCGGCCACGGCCTGCATGCCGCCGCCGTCATGGGCATGCTCCGCAGTGCCCTCAGCGCAGCCATCCGCGCCATTCCCAGCCCTGCCCAAGCCCTGGAGGTCCTCGGTCTTTACGCCCGTTCCCTGGACGGCGCAACGGCCGCAACCGCCGTCAAGGTACTCATCGACACCCGCAGCAGGCTGATCATCTACAGCAGCGCCGGACACCCGCCGCCCGTTCTGCTCCACCCCGACGGGACCTGGGAACTGCTGGACCAGGCGACCGATCCACCACTCGGCGCCCGGCCACACCATGTGCCTCGCCCCCAGGCCGGCCTCGCCTACAACCTGGGGGACACCCTCGTGTTGTACACCGATGGCCTCATCGAGCGTCGTGACGAGGACATCTACGCCAGCCTGGCGCGCCTGACCACAGCCCTGGCCAAGGACAGCTCCGTCTCGCCTGACCAACTGGCCGACGCGCTGTTGGCCCGCCTCGGTGTCGCTGGTGGCGGCCCTGACGACATCGCCCTCGTCGTCATCCGTCTGTAACTCTGCGCGGCTCATCGACAGCTTCGGTGTTGTCTCCCACCTATGAGAGCGGGATCTGCTCGATGCGGGTCGGACTCTTTCTTCTCGTGGGCGGACCAGCGTAGGTGGCGCCGTCGATACGGAAGACGTGGTGCTGCGAGTCGGTGATCCCGTTCACCGGCTCGGCATGGATCAGTCTTTGACCCTGATGGAGTGGGTGGCCATCCATTCCAAGGCGGCGCGAATGTCGGCGGGCGGCTCCTCTATGAGGTGACGCGCATCCAGGCCCCGTCGGCCCACGAACAGCCCGGAACGCCCATCAGTACAGGGCCGCGCGCAGCACCGCAGCCGGGGGGCCTCGCTTGCTGGTGACGAGTACGGGGGTCACGATTGCGCCAACGTGCCCCATGAGCAGCGGGTTGCTGGGCTGTGGGGCTATCCCGGGCTGGCCGCGTCTGCTCGGTTCAGGGTCGCGGTTCCTTTGCGGCTTTTCGACTTGGCTCTGTGGGTCCGAGAAGCCGTTCGACTTCCGCTATTCGGGCCCGGACAGCAGGATCCTTGGCCAGGGCCGGGGGCAGCTTCGTCCGTGAGTCGAGGTCGGTGACAACGAGACCCTCTGCCTTCAGGCCGTAGGTGCGGCGCAGGTCGGCCCCACGCAGGTCGCCTGAACCCGGCGCCACGCATTGTCGAACCGGTCGCGGGCGGGTCATCCCGGCCGGAAGGGGGTGCCTTCCCGCGAGGGGCACCCCCTTTGCGTGAGGGGCAACGGCGCCCGGCTCTTCCTCGTCCTCGGTGTCGGGATCCCACGACGCAGGAGTGCCATGACGAACACCAAGGGCCGCACCGCAGCGCTGACCACCCCCGGCGGGCAGGACGCCCCAGGACGAGGCGAGGGCGCTGGCCGCGGTCAAGGTGCTCCGCGAGCGGACCGGTGTCGATCTGGCCGGTGGCCATCACCTCGTTCTCGAACCGGGCGACGAGCCGGGGCCGCCGTGAGCATTACGATCACCAGGGTGTGCCGGTCGGAGAAGGGTGGGTGAACGCCGCCGTGAGTCGGCGCATCGTCGTGGTCACCGCAGTGCACGGCCCCCACGCCCGGTTCCTGCCGGAGGCCTACGCGTCGTTGTGCGCGCAGCGGCTTCCCGAGGGCTGGGAGTGGCACTGGGTCGTGCAGGAGGACGGGGAGAGCGAGAGCGTCAGACCGTATGTGCCCGTGGACGCCCGGGTGACGTTCCGGCAGGGGCGGGCCGGGGGGCCCGGCGTCGCCAGGACCATGGCGCTGGCACACCGGGACGGTGCGTACGTGAAGGTCCTCGACGCCGACGACCGGCTGACGCCGGGTGCGCTCGCGCGGGATCTCGCCGTGCTGGAGGGGGACCCGGACCTCGGGTGGGCCACCTCGCGGGTGCTCGACCTCATGCCCGACGGGTCGACCGTCGGCTTTCCGGGCGATCCCGACCAGGGGCCGATCGAGCGCGGGGCCGTGCTCGCGCACTGGAAGGCCAACGGCTTCCTCGCGCAGGTGCATCCCGCCTCGCTGTGCGTGCGCCGGGAGTTGCTGCTCGCCCTGGGCGGCTGGATGGCGCTGCCCGCCTCGGAGGACACGGGGCTGTTGCTGGCGCTGAACGCGGTGAGCCGGGGATGGTTCTCGCGGGAGGTGGGCCTGCTGTACCGGAAGTGGGACGGGCAGGTGACCGGGCAGGCTGCCCATACCGACCGGGCCGAACGCGAGGTGCGGATGGCTGTCGTCGAGGCCAGGGCCAGGGCGTTGTCCCGGCTCCGGTGGGGCGCGCCGACCGCGCCATGAGAGCGGCCCGGTCTGCGCGTGGGTCGTCGGCGCCGGGTCGTGGTGGATGTACCCCGCGCTATGAGAGCAGCTCGGTCTGGGAGGGAGCCGTCGGCACCGGGTCGTGACGGATGTAGAACTCCGTGCCCAGCAGCCGTTGCCGTTCGGCTGTGGTGAGGGCGGCGATCAGGCCCGGGGCCGCTCCCCGTGCCACCTCCGTGCGGTGGGCCAGGATCGCCGGGATCTTCCGGTCCAGCCAGGGGGTGACGTCGACGGTGGCGGTGACGCGTTCGTCGGGCACCGTGCGCACCGCCTTGCCCACGGGGGCCAGGTGCCCGCCCCATGCCCCAGCGGCCGAGTGCGGGTGCGTGGCCAGGTACAGGGCGCTCGGCTGCCAGGGTGCTCCGGCGTCCGGGTAGAGGCGTTCCAGGCCGGCGGCGTGGACCGCGAGGGTGGTCACGCGGTGGGTGTGCACATGGTCCTCGTGGCCGGTCAGGTTGCCGTAGGCGTCGTGGGTGACGACGATCTCCGGGCGGAAGTCGCGTAGGTGCGCGACCAGTTCCCCCACCGCCGCGTCCAGGGGTACGTCGCACCAGCGTGGCCTGCCCGGGGCCGAGTGCGGGACGCGGGCGTCGGCGTACCCCAGCATGCGTGGCGGGTCCGCGCCCAGGACGCGGAGCGCCTCGGCCAGTTCCGCGGCGCGCGGGGTGTCCGCCGACCAGGTCGCCGTGACGACCGCCGTGCGCGCGCCCGCGGTCGCGTGGCGGGCGAGGACGCCGCCCGCCGTCAGGGACTCGTCATCGGGGTGGGCGAAGACCGCGAGCAGGTTCGGTGCCGGCATGCGCTCTCGCTACGGCCGGTCCGGCGCCGACCGCGGTGCCCCGGTGATGCCGATCGCCTGGCTCGGGCACTTCTCCACCGCCTCCATGACCTCGGGATCCTCGCCCGTCTCCTCGCGGCCCGGTCGGACGACCCCGAAGCCGTCGACGAACTCGAAGACCGCCGGGACCCGGTGGGCGCACTCGGCGGAGCCGTAGCAGAGATCGCGGTCCACGAAGACCTTCATGGTTGTCGTCCCCCTCCTGACGGCATCGGGGCCCCGGTGGCCGTCCGGAGCTGACTGCCCAGCGGGGCACCGGCTGAACCGGCCCCGGCTAGCGCGCGCTCCCGGCGATGGCCAGCCAGTGGGCCACCCGGCGTACGGCGGCCTCGTCGAGATGTTCCACCAACGCCTGCACGGTCGTGTCGTCCTCGGGGGAGAGGTCGTAGAGGCCCGCCTTGGTCAGGCCTGCCATGAGGACCTGGTGGCGGCGGCCGGTCATCCGTTCCGCCAGCTTGGCCGGTTCGCCGGGGGAGGGCTCGGGGTCCGGCCGCGGGACAGCGGTCTGCTTCAGCGGGGTGTCGAACCGGTGCCACGCGCCGTCCTTCGGCCCCCACAGGGCGACGGTCACGTCGTCGCCCCGGGCGCGCAGGGTCTGGGTCATCTCGCCCAGGGCGTACAGCACGGGCGCGCGGTGGGGCGACTGGGCGGCCGTCCGCCAGGATCCCTCGGCGGACCGGTAGAACATCGCGACCCAGCGCGGAGCACCCTGCGGTCGTGGGCTCTCGGGACGTGACTCCACTGCGCTCACCCCTGTACGTCGCTGATGCGTCGCCCGGCCTCTGCTTGCGCCTTGCTCGTCCGTTCTGGACCGTTCCCGAACGTTCTCGACTGTTCCCGAACGTTCTCGACTGTTCCCATCCGCGCTCGTGCCGCGCTCGTGCCGCGCTCGTGCGTCGCTCCGGGGGCGGTGCGGCAGGGCGACCATAGCTGACGGGTCGTCAGTTTTCCAGGGTCGTCGGTCGGCCGGGACGTTCGGCAGCACGGTCCGTCAAGGGCCGAGGGAGCGGTGTCCGCCGGTGTCCAGGACCACGATCCGCCGGGGTTGCGGGGCGGGGGGTGATGGGGAGGATCACCACATCGTCCGGTACCGGTCCCTCCCCTCGTGGGGACCGGTACCGAACGGTGGAGCCTCATCGTCCGCTTCGGACGGAAGCTGGCCGGATGGGTGCGCCGCTGCGTCCGGATCCTGCCATTTCCGGCCATGGAGGAGGAGGTTCCGGCACCCAGCGGACGGAATCGCCGCAGGTCAGCCATATAGAGTGAGTTTTCCGGTCCGGACGTCCAGGCGTGGGAAGTAAGGAGCTGAGACCTTGAGTTCCGACTCGGGGGCACGCACCGCCTTCGCGGAACGCCTCGCACTGCTGTACAAGGAAGCCGGCAACCCTCCTCTCAAGCGGGTGTCCGAGGCGGTCGTCCGGCTCCAGCGGGTCGACGAACGCGGGCGGCCCGTGCGGGTGTCCGCGCAGCGCATCAGTGACTGGCGGCGAGCCCGGAACGTCCCGGCCCAGTTCGCCGCCCTCGCGGCGGTGCTGCACGTGCTGATCCCCGACGCGCGGCGCTCACGGCCCACGCCGGTCTCCCCCGGTCTGTACGACCTCGGCCAGTGGCAGCGGCTGTGGGAACGCGCGGTGGCCGACCCGGTCGGTGAGCGCCCGGCGCCCTCCGCGGCCGAGGAGCGGTCCGCGGACGAGTCCGCGTCCACCCCGGGCGGGGTGTGCCCGTACCGGGGGCTGGCCTCCTACCGCCGGGAGGACGCCCGGTGGTTCTTCGGCCGGGAGCGCAGCACGGACGCGCTCGTCGCCCAGCTCGGCGCCGTCGCGGGCTCGGGTGGCCTGGTCATGCTCGTGGGCGCGTCGGGGGCGGGGAAGTCCTCCCTGCTGAACGCCGGCCTGGTGCCCGCCCTGCGGGACGGCGCGCTGGGCGGTGACGACGGTGACGGTGGTGAGGGGAACGGCCGGCCGCGAAAGGTCGTACAACTCGTACCGGGAGGCGATCCGCTGGCGGAGCTGACCCGGTGCATCCCCGAGCTGGCCTCCGTCGTCCCGGTCTCGATCCCACCGGGAGAAGCCTCTGCCCGGCCACGGACAGAGGGACCGGACGCGGCCACCGGGGAGGGGTCCGGTGCGGCCGCCGGGGCGGGATCCGGTGCGGCCTCCGTGGCGGGATCCGGCGCGGCCTCCGCGGAGGGGGCGGGTGCGGCCTCCGCAAAGGGGGCGGGTGCGGTCCCCGCGACGGTGGCCGGCGTGGCCCCCGCGACGGTGGCCGGCGTGGCCCCCGCAGCAGGACCCGACGTCACCCCCGCGGGGAATCCCGGGCCGGCCCCCGCAGCCTTCCCCGACACCGCGCCCTCCCCCGACGTCGTCCGTGCCGCCGTCGGTGTCTGGGCCCGGCGCGAAGCAGCTTCCGGGGCCCGTCCGGTCGTCATCGTGGATCAGTTCGAGGAGACGTTCACCCTCTGCCCCGACGAGGCGGACCGGCGCACCTTCATCGAGGTCCTGCACGCCGCCTGCTCGCCCGCCGGCCCCGGCGAACCGGCCCCGGCGGTCGTGGTGCTGGGCATACGCGCCGACTTCTACGACCGCTGCCTGAGGTACCCGGAGCTCGCCGACGCGCTCCAGCACCGGCACATGGTGCTCGGGCCGCTGACCACCGCGGAGCTGCGTGAGGCGGTGAACGGACCGGCCAAGGCCGTCGGCCTGGAGCTGGAACCGGGGCTGGCGGAGCTGATCGTCCGGGAGGTCAGTGCCGACGGCCCGGGCGGGGCGCACAACGCCGGTGTGCTGCCGCTCCTCTCGCACGCCCTGCTCGCCACCTGGCAGCGCCGGAAGGCGGGCCGTCTCACCCTGGCCGGCTACCGCGCGGCCGGCGGCATCCAGGGAGCGGTCGCGGCGACCGCCGAACGGGCCTGGACCGGCCTCGACCCTGCCGCGCGCACCGCCGCCCGGCTGCTGCTGCTCCGCCTGGTACGGCTGGGCGAGGACACCCAGGCCACCCGCCGCCGCGGAACCCGGCGTCAGCTCGCGAAGGAGTCGGCCGACCCCGGCAAGACCGAGGAGTCCCTCGAAGCGCTGGTCCGCGCCCGGCTGGTGACCCTCGACGCGGAGACCGTGGAGATCACCCACGAGGCGCTCCTGCACGCCTGGCCGCGGCTGCGCGACTGGATCGACGAGGACCGGCAGGGCAATCTGCTGCGCCAGCGCCTGGAGGAGGACGGCCGGGCCTGGGAGGAGTCGAACCGCGACACCTCACTGCTCTACCGGGGCTCCCGGCTGGAACAGGCCCACGGCTGGGCGAGATCCGCCGGGGACACGTTCCTGACCCGCAGCGCGATGGAGTTCCTGGCCGCCTCGGTCCGGCTGCGCAGGCGGATCATCTGGATCAGCCGGGGGGCGGTGGCGACGCTGGTCGTCCTGGCGATGCTGGCCGTCGGGTCGGCGGTGGTGGCCTGGAAGCAGCGGGACGAGGCCGTCTTCGAGCAGGTGCTCGCCCAGTCCGACCGCGTCCAGGACACCGATCCGTCGCTGTCCGCGCAGCTCGACCTGGTGGCGCACGGGCTGCGGCCGGACGACAAGGGCGCGAACAGCCGCCTGATCTCCATCGTCAACGCCCCGCTCTCCACCCCCCTCACCGGCCACACGGGCGCCGTCTACCTCACGACCTTCAGCCCGGACGGACAGGTCCTGGCCACCGCCAGCTACGACCGGACCGTACGGCTGTGGGACGTCGCCGACCCCAAGCGCCCCAAGGCCCTGGGCAAGCCCCTCACCGGGCACACGAGCTGGGTGAGCAGCGCCGTCTTCAGCCCGGACGGCCGGACGCTCGCCAGCGCCTCCGACGACGGCACCATTCGGCTGTGGGACGTGACCGATCCGGCGCACCCGAAGTCGCTCGGACGGCCCCTGACCGGCCATGCCGGCACGATCTACCTGATCGCTTTCAGCCCGGACGGGCGCACGCTGGCCTCCGCGGGCGACGACCACACCGTCCGGCTGTGGAACATGGCCGACCGGCGCCGCCCGCGGGCCCTGGGCAAGCCCCTGACCGGGCACAGGGCCGCCGTGCGCTCGGTGGCGTTCGGCCCGGACGGCCGGACGCTGGCCGCGGGGGGCGACGACGGGACGATCCGGCTGTGGGACGTGTCCGACCCCGCGCGCCCGGAACCGGCCGGGACGCCGCTGACCGGCCACACCACCACCGTGCACTCCGTGGCCTTCAGCCCCGACGGGCGCACGCTCGCCAGCGGCAGCGCGGACGGCACCGTACGCCTGTGGAACATGGCAGGTCCGGGCCGCCCGGCGCCGATCGGCGCGCCGCTGACCGGCCACACCGGGCCGGTCTGGTCCGTGGCCTTCAGCCCCGACGGGAACATGCTCGCCGCGGCCAGCGCGGACAGCACCGCGAGCCTGTGGAAGGTCAGCGATCCGCAGTACCCCTCGCAGGTCGGCGCGTCCCTCGCGGGCAGCAGCGGGGAGATGTACGCGCTCGGCTTCAGCCCCGACGGGCGCACCCTGGCGACCGGCGCGGGCGACAACAAGGTCCGTCTGTGGTCGCTGCCGACGTCGGACATGACCGGCCGGACCGGGGTGTTCCGGCCGGACGGGCGGCTGCTCGCGACGGCGGCGCGCGACGGGCGGATCCGGCTGTGGGACGTGCGGACGCCCGGCAGGCCCGTGCGGTTGGGCGAACCGTTTCACCCGGGCAAAGGCGACGTGCGCTCCCTGGAGTTCGCCCCGGACGGCCGCACCCTCGCGGTCCTGACGGGCGAGAGGGTGGTGGAGCTGTGGAACCTCGGCAACCCCGAACACCCCGTCCGCTACGGCTCTCCCCTGCCCCTGCGCATCCGGTACGCCGATCCCCTGGCGTTCAGCCCGGACGGGAAGGTCCTGGCCACCGCCTACGACGACCGCACCATCCGGCTGTGGAACGTCGGCGACCCGGCCCGGCCGCACCCGCTCGGCAGCCCCCTCACCGGTCACAAGGGCTACGTCAACCACCTCGTGTTCAGCCCCGACGGCCGGACGCTCGCCAGCGGCAGCGCGGACGGCACGATCCGGCTGTGGAACGCGACCGCCCCCGGCCGGGCGACCCTGATCGGGAAACCTCTCCGGGGCCACCTCGGAGCGGTCAACACACTCGCCTACAGCCGCGACGGCCACACGCTGGCCAGCGCCGGCGACGACAACTCCGTCCGGCTCTGGGACATCACGGACCCCGCCGAGGCCTCCGAGGAGGCGCTGCTCACGGGCCACACGGAGGCGGTCGTGTCGCTGACGTTCAGCGGCGACGGCCGCACCCTGGCCAGCGGCGGCAACGACAGCACCGTCCGGCTGTGGAACGTGACCGACCCCTCGCACGCCACCGCGATCGGCCAGTCGATGAGCCCCAACTCCAAGACCGGCACCTTCCTCGCGTTCAGCCCGAACAGCCACACGCTGGGGGTGTCGAGCGGTGCGGACACCATCCGGCTCTGGAATCTCGACGTCGACACGGCCGTCCGCCGCATCTGCTCGATGACCCGGGGCGTGCTGACGCAGGACACCTGGCGGGAGTACCTGCCGCGGCTCTCCTATGACCCGCCGTGCGACGGCTGAGGCGACCGTCTCGGACAACAGGCTCGGCGTGCCAGGGCAGTTGAGTGAGACGAGTCACAACCTGGCTTTCCCGGTGGCCGGTCGGCTCGCGGTGGGCAAGCGCTTGTTACCCTTGGCCATAGCTCGACCGCTGGTGCATCCCCCGTCGCCAGCGGTCGGGCCTTTTTCAGCGCAGGTCGAGGCGCGTCTTCTCAGTGCAGGTCGAGGCGCATCAGAATCCGGGGATGACCGGCCAGGACCGAGGTCGTGTCCGCCGCGTGGACGAAGCCGGCCCGTTCGAAGTTCTTCCGCAGACCCGCGTACGCCATCGTCAGGTCGACCTTGGCGTCGCCGTTGTCCAGCGGGTACGCCTCGATCACCGGCGCGCCCCGGTCCCGGGCGAACGCGACCGCACCGGCGATGAGGGCGTGCGAGATGCCCTGCCCGCGGTGGCCGGGGCGGACCCGGACGCACCAGAGCGACCACACCGGCAGGTCGTCGAGGTGAGGGATCTTGCGGTTGCGGGCGAACGAGGTGTCCGCACGAGGTGCGACGGCGGCCCAGCCGACCGGTTCGTCACCGTCGTGGGCGAGCACACCCGGGGGCGGGTCCGCGCGGCACAGCCCGGCGACGTACTCACCGCGGGCCGGGCCACGCAGCTCCTTGTTGAGCTTGGAGGGGATGCGGTGGCTCAGGCACCAGCAGACGTTCGCCCCGGGCGACTTCGGCCCGAGCACGGCACGGACGCCCTCGAAGTCCGTGGCCGGGCGCACGTCGATGCTCATGCCCCCACGATGCCACGCACCGGGCGGGCGCGCCCGGCAGGCCGGGAACACACCGTGACGGGGTGCCCGGGCCCCGCGTTCTAGGCGGACACCGCCCGCAGCAGCCGCAGTTGGCCGATCTCGGCCGCGTTCTTCATCAGCTCCGCGTTCACCCAGGCCACCATGTGCTCGACGGTGTGCTCGGGATCGTTCGGCCAGGGGAAGGGAGCCGTCGCGTCCAGGTCCTGCTCGGTGAGGCCGTCGAGGACCTTCAGCCACTGGGTGCGCAGGTCCCGCAGCCACTGAACCGTCGGGGCGCCCTCGCCGGGCCAGACGATGTCCTCGCGGTCGCGGGGCGGGCGGCCCTGCAGGTGGTCGAGGGCGACGCTCCACCACCAGCCGAGGTGCCAGCTCACCCAGGCGAGGGTGGGGACGGGGACCGGGTCGGGTTCGGTGTCCGCCCAGTCCGGGACCCAGGTGCCGTCGGCGCCCCGGCGCATCGTCCAGCAGTGCGCGGCGGGTTCCCAGAGGAAGTCCTCCGGCTCCAGCCGCTCCAGGTGGTACTCGAACAGGGACCAGGTCAACTCGAACTGCCAGCGCGGCAGTTCGATGCGGGGAGCGTTCATCGGGCGACCCTACGGGGGAGCGGGTGCGTCCCGGGCCAGTACCGCCCAGTCGAGGTCCCGCAGCGCCGGTTCGGCGTCGTGGTCCGAGGGCAGGCGGGGCGTGGGCTGGAACCAGACGACGGTCAGGCGCGAGCGGTAGGCGACCGGGTCGTGGGCCGGATCCAGGGCCGTGGAGTGGAACGTTCCGAGGCAGGCCACCGCGGGCAGCACCTCGACCGGCCCGAGGCCGCCCGCGTACTGGTCGGGGTACTCGCGCCGCGGCGGGACGAGGTGCACCGGCGTGCCCGGGCGGGACCGCTCGGCGGTGTGCAGGAGGCTCCGGATCCGCAGGTCGTTCAGCGGCTTGCAGGGGTAGCCGTCCTGCAGGTCGCCGTACGTCGAGAAGAACCGCAGCTCGGCGAGGTCCACCGAGCGGCCGGAGGCCAGGACGAGGCGGGCGAGCGCCAGGGCCGGCGTCTTTGCGTGGTGTTGCATCGAGGTCTTTCGGTGGTGGTCATGGGCGGGGCCGTGCTCACGGCCGGTGCCCCGTCATCCGTGCCGCCGAGGCGATCGTCGCCCTGGCCTCCCGCTCGGACAGGCCGGTGTTCAGGGCCGCGTCGACCAGGGGGTCCACCAGCGCCGGGCCGATGCCGTCCTCGTAGGCCCGGCAGGCCGCCCAGAACAGGCGGGTGTTGCGCTGGCCCTCGTGGGCGGCCAGGACGAACTGGACCAGGCCCTGGCCGTGCCCGCCGGTCGCCGCGGGGACGGGGTGATGGGGGCGGGGCGGCGGGATCAGCAGTCGCAGCAGGGAGCGCGGGCAGGGGGCGGGGGCCAGGTGCGCGGTGCCCGGGGCGGCGGCGTACACACCCTGGCCCGTGCGGGAGCCGGGGCCGACCAGGTAGCCGCCCGCGCCCCGGATGTCGATGCCGGGGGCGAGCCGGCCCGCGGAGTTGGGGACGACCAGCTCGGGCGGGCCGCTCAGCCACAGATGCCGCCCGCCGGACGGGGTCACGACGACCACGGTCGGCGGGATCGTGAACAGGTGCCGCAACGCCAGCTCGCGCAGCGCGGCCGAGGAGTCCGTGCCGGTCTTCACGTCCAGGTCGAGGCCGATCAGATGGTGCGGGGGCAGCCCGCAGGCGATGCCGTAGCCGGTCGCCCAGGGTGCGGCGGCGAACAGCTCGCGGATGCGGTCCGGGTCGCTGGAGGCGTCGTAGACCCCGTGCCCGGGCCGGCCGCACCCGCCGTGACAGGGGGAGGGGGCGGGGTCGTCGCGGTGCGGGGAGCGCAGTGCCGGGAGCTTGGAGCGGGACAGGGGGATGACGGCCAGTCCGCGTTCGGCGGCTGACAGGGCGTGTGCGAGGGCCAGCGTCGTGGCCTGCCGGTCGGTGGTGGCCATGCTTCTAGTTTCGTACGTACGTTCGAAAAAGGAAAGGGGGAGCGGGTGCGACGCGCCGGGGGCGGGTGGCGGCGGGAAAAAGTGCTGGAACGCTTCGTCCCTTGCGACGTCCGGGCTCGAACGCCCTCTTTCGCTCCCGTTCGGTACGGAAGTGACGCATAGGGGTTTATCGACTTGTCCTCACGCTTGCGTGCGAAAGGCGGCTTCCGGGGTGGTTCGCCGGGGTTTCGGTGGGCAACTCTGGACTCGCGACGTCGAGCACCGTACCGGGGCGGTCGGCCAACTTCCCCGGTGACAGCAGTGGTTCACGCACCGGCCGGTCACGAGCCGGTGCGTCCTCGGTCCGATCAGTCCTGGAGGGACAAGAAACATGGCAAGCATCCGTACCGCCCGCGTCATCGCGGCCGTCTCCGCCCTTCCGCTCGCAGCCGCCCTCTTCACCGGTGTCGCGACGGCGGACACCGGCGCCTTCGCGGACAACGGATCCATCGCGTCCGCCACAGAGACCGAGCAGGGCATCCTCGGCAGCGGCGTCGGCGGTGACAACTTCGGCAACGCGGCCACCACCCAGCAACAGGCACTCGGTGACGGCACCTCGAACCAGAGCAACACCGCCCAGGTCAACGGCACCGAGCCCACGGCCGTCAATCAGGGCAACGGCAACACCGCCGTCAGCTTCTCCCCGCTGTGGTGGTGAGCTGAGCGGGCCGGTGCGCCGGCACCGGCCCGGGTGCTGTGGGGTGTGCTTCGTGGGGTCACAAACGTCTGAGCGGCGGTACTCCGGTACCGCCGCTCAGACGTTTGCGTGTCCGGGCGGTCCGGGCGGTCCGGGCGGGCCGCGACGGGGCCTTGACTGAACAGTAGATCTGACGGACAGTCAGAAACTGTGAGTGGTGAGCCGGAGGTCCACGAGGAGTTCGAGGCGCGCCTGAAGGCCTACGAGGGCCTGCCGGCCGCCGCCACCGGGGTCGGCCGCGACCCCGTCAACGAGCCGATGATCAGGCACTGGTGCGAGGCCATGGGCGACACCAGCCCCGCGTACACGGGCCCGGACGCCATCGCTCCGCCCACCATGCTCCAGGCCTGGACCATGGCCGGCCTCACCCGCCGCCCGGAACGCACGGCGGCCTACGACGAACTCCTCGCCCTGCTCGACGCGTCGGGCCACGACGCGGTCGTCGCCACCGACTGCGCACAGGAGTACCTGCGCCCGTTGCGCCCGGGCGACGCGATCACCTTCGACTCGGTGATCGAGTCGGTGTCCGGCCGCAAGACCACCAAGCTCGGGGCGGGTTACTTCGTCACGACCCGCACGGACGTCCGCGCGGGCGGCGAACTGGCCGGAATCCACCGCTTCCGCATCCTCAAATACGCCCCCGCCCACCGGCCTTCGGCACCGGCGGAACGCCGCCCCCGCCCCGTCGTCAACCGCGACAACGCCGGCTTCTGGGAAGGCGTGGCCCGCCACGAGCTCCTCATCCAGCGCTGTACGGCCTGCGACACCCTGCGTTTTCCCTGGCTGCCGGGCTGCAACACGTGCGGCTCCCCGGACTGGGACACCGTCGCGGCGAGCGGCGAGGGCACGGTCTACTCGTACGTCGTGATGCACCACCCGCCCTTTCCGGCCTTCGAGCCCCCCTACGCGGTCGGCCTGATCGAGCTCGCCGAGGGCGTGCGGATCGTCAGCAACGTGGTCGGGGTGCCGTACGACAAGGTGCGGATCGGCATGCCGGTGCGGCTGGAGTTCCAGCGGTACGACGACGAGCTGGTGCTGCCCGTCTTCCAGGGGGTGACGTCGTGAACGCCGGGGACCGGCTCCCGCCGCTGGAGATCCCGATCACCCGAACCCTGATCGTCGCCGGGGCGATCGCCTCCCGCGACTACCAGGACGTCCACCACGACCCGGAGCTCGCCCGGCAGAAGGGCTCCCCCGACATCTTCATGAACATCCTGACGACCAACGGCCTGGTCGGCCGCTACATCACGGACCACTTCGGCCCGCGCGCGCAGCTGCGCCGGGTCGCCATCCGGCTCGGCGCGCCCAACCGTCCCGGCGACACGATGGTGCTCACCGGCACGGTCGAGGAGGTCGACGGCGACACCGCGACGGTCCGGATCGTCGGCGCGAACGGCCTCGGCGACCACGTCACGGGCACGGTGACGGTGAGGGTCCCGGCGGGAGCCGGAGAGGGCCTCTCCACTGGAGCGGGAGGCGACTCGGTATGAGGGCGAGAGGGCCGGGCGGTCCCGGTACGAACCGGAGAGGACGGGCGGTCCAGGCATGAGCGGGCGACGGCGGGACGGACTCGGCGGGTGCGCGGCCGTCGTAGGTGTGGGAGCCACCGAGTTCTCCAAGGACTCGGGCCGCAGCGAACTGCGCCTCGCCGTCGAGGCGGTGCGGGCGGCCCTCGCGGACGCCGGGCTGACTCCGGCCGACGTCGACGGAATGGTCACCTTCACCATGGACACCAGCCCCGAGATCACCGTCGCCCAGGCGGCGGGCATCGGGGAGCTCTCCTTCTTCTCCCGGGTCCACTACGGCGGCGGCGCGGCCTGCGCCACCGTTCAGCAGGCCGCCCTGGCGATCGCCGCGGGCGTGGCCGACGTGGTCGTCTGCTACCGGGCGTTCAACGAGCGCTCGGGCCGCCGCTTCGGCTCCGGGGTGCGGCACCGGGAGCCCTCGGCGGAGGGCGCGGCCCTCGGCTGGTCGCTGCCGTTCGGCCTGCTCACCCCGGCCTCGTGGGTGGCGATGGCGGCCCAGCGCTACCTCCACACCTACGGGCTGACCCCGGAGGCCTTCGGGCACGTGGCGGTCGCCGGCCGGAAGTACGCGGCGACCAACCCGGCGGCCCACTTCCACGGCCGGCCCATCACCCTGGCCGACCACGCCGCCTCCCGCCGGATCGTCGAACCGCTGCGCCTGCTGGACTGCTGCCAGGAGACGGACGGCGGGCAGGCCCTCGTCGTCACCTCCGCCGAACGCGCCCGCGACCTGCCCCACCCGCCCGCCGTGATCGCCGCGGCCGCCCAGGGCGCCGGACGCGCCCAGGAGCAGATGACCAGCTACTACCGCGACGACCTGACCGGCCTGCCCGAGGCGGCGGTCGTCGCCCGGCAGCTGTGGCGCACCTCGGGGCTCGCCCCGGCCGACATCGACGTCGGGATCCTCTACGACCACTTCACGCCGTTCGTGCTGACGCAGCTGGAGGAGTTCGGCTTCTGCGGCCCGGGCGAGGCGGCGGACTTCGTGGCCGAGGAGCACCTGCCCCTCAACACGCACGGCGGGCAGCTCGGGGAGGCGTACCTGCACGGCATGAACGGCATCGCGGAGGCCGTCCGGCAGATCAGGGGCACGGCGGCGAACCAGGTACCGGGAGCGGAGCGGGTCCTGGTGACGGCCGGGACGGGTGTGCCGACGTCGGGACTCGTCCTGACCGCGGACCCCCAGGGGTGAACCCGCAGTACCCCGGGCCCTTCGCTCCACCTACAGGAGGTGCGGCAAGCCCTACCCGTACAACCTGAGGGGGACCCCGCTTCGGGACCTGCGGCCGATCCGCTCGCCATGCCCCCGCTCATAGCGTTGAGCCATGACCACACTCGTCTGCACGAGCGCTTCGAAGGCGGCCGGACCAGCGGCGCAGACCCTTCCCTACCCGTCGTTCTCGTCGTACGTCAGGGCCCGCCAGCCGGTGCTGCTGCGTACCGCCCGCTCGCTCACCGGCAACCCGAGCGACGCGGAGGACCTGCTGCAGACCGCGCTCGCCAAGACGTACGTCGCCTGGGAGCGCATCGAGGACCACCGCGCCCTGGACGGCTATGTGCGCCGGGCGCTGCTGAACACCCGGACCTCGCAGTGGCGCAAGCGCAAGGTCGACGAGTTCGCCTGCGACGAGCTGCCCGAGCCGGACCCGGTGGCCGGCCGTGACGACCCGGCCGAGCAGCAGGCGCTGCGTGACGCGATGTGGCGGGCGATCATGCGGCTGCCCGACCGGCAGCGGGCGATGGTGGTCCTCAGGTATTACGAGGACCTCAGCGAGGTCCAGACGGCCGAGGTGCTCGGCGTTTCGGTGGGCACGGTGAAATCGGCCGTCTCCCGGGCGATCGGCAAGCTCCGCGAGGACGCTGAGCTGGGGCTCGTCCACCAGTGAGGCGCCGCTCCACCCGGCTGTGAGTCACCCCTCCGGCATGGCGTGATGTGATCGATCGCCCGGTCCTAGTGACATACCGCGCGGTATGTGCGCAGAATCAGCGCAGCCCTTACCACCGCGTAGGCAATGTCGCCCGGGAGGACGCCGTGCTGAGCACCATGCAGGACGTACCGCTGCTGATCTCGAGGATCCTGACCCACGGGTCGACGATCCACGGGACATCGCAGGTGACCACCTGGACCGGTGAGGACGAGCCGCACCGCCGCTCCTTCGCCGAGATCGGCGCCCGCGCGGCCCAGCTGGCCCACGCGCTGCGGGAGGACCTCGGCGTCACCGGCGACGAGCGCGTCGCGACCCTGGCCTGGAACAACGCGGAACATGTCGAGGCCTACTTCGCCATCCCGTCCATGGGCGCGGTCCTCCACACCCTGAACCTCCGCCTCCCGCCCGAGCAGCTGGCCTGGATCGTCCACCACGCCGCCGACCGCGTGATCATCGTCAACGGTTCGCTGCTCCCCCTGCTCGCCCCGCTGCTGCCGCACCTGAAGCCGGTCGAGCACGTGGTCGTCACCGGCCCCGGGGACCGCTCCCTCCTCGCCGGCGCGAGCGTCGGTCACATCCACGTTCACGAGTACGAGGACCTGATCGCCGGCAAGCCCACCTCGTACGACTGGCCCGAGCTGGACGAACGCCAGGCCGCCGCCATGTGCTACACCTCCGGCACCACCGGCGACCCCAAGGGCGTGGTCTACAGCCACCGCTCCATCTACCTGCACTCCATGCAGGTCAACATGGCCCAGTCGATGGGTCTGACCGACCAGGACACCTCGCTGGTCGTGGTCCCCCAGTTCCACGTGAACGCCTGGGGCCTGCCGCACGCCACGTTCATGACCGGCGTGAACATGCTGATGCCGGACCGCTTCCTCCAGCCGGCCCCCCTCGCCGCGATGATCGAGAGCGAGAAGCCCACGCACGCGGCCGCCGTCCCCACCATCTGGCAGGGCCTGCTCGCCGAGCTGACGGCGAACCCGCGTGACGTCTCCTCCCTCGGCCAGGTCACCATCGGCGGCTCGGCCTGTCCGCCCTCGCTGATGGAGGCCTTCGACAAGCTGGGCATGCGGGTCTGCCACGCCTGGGGCATGACGGAGACGTCCCCGCTCGGCACGATCGCCCGTCCGCCCGCCAGTGCGGCCGGCACGGAGGAGGAGTTCGCCTACCGCCTCACCCAGGGCCGCTTCCCGGCCGGTGTCGAAGCCCGCCTGTCGGGCCCCGGCGGCGAACGCCTTCCCTGGGACGGCGAGTCGGCCGGTGAGCTGGAGGTACGCGGCCCCTGGATCGCGGGCGCCTACTACAACGGCCCCGACGGCGAACCGCTGCGCCCCGCCGACAAGTTCAGCGAGGACGGCTGGCTCAAGACGGGCGACGTCGGGACCATCTCCCCCGACGGCTACCTCATCCTCACCGACCGGGCCAAGGACGTCATCAAGTCGGGCGGCGAGTGGATCTCGTCGGTGGAGCTGGAGAACGCGCTGATGTCCCACCCCGACGTCGCCGAGGCGGCCGTCGTCGCCGTCCCCGACGAGAAGTGGGGCGAGCGCCCCCTGGCCACGGTCGTCCTCAGGGAAGGTTCCAGCGCCACCTTCGAGACCCTGCGCGCCTTCCTCGCCGACGAGGGCCACATCGCCAAGTGGCAGCTCCCGGAACGCTGGACGGTCATCGAGGCGGTCCCGAAGACGAGCGTGGGAAAGTTCGACAAGAAGGTCCTGCGCAGGCAGTACGCGCAGGGGGAGCTGGACGTGACGTCCCTCAGCTGATCCGGCGGGGCCCGGCGATCGGACGACTCACCTGCCTCGACACGTCACGTCTGGTTGGATGAGGGACCGGGCGCCGGGCCGGGGGCGGGGGGACGGTCATGCAGTTGGGGGCGGCTCATGCCGTGGTGACGGCGGCCGAAGGTGTGCTGTCCGAGTTCCAGCAGAACCTCGTCGTCGCCGTCGTGGGCGTGATCCTCGGCATCCTGGGAACCGTCGCCATCGAGCGCATGAAGCTCCGCCGCGAACCGACGAAGCGGCTCTCCTGGGACGCCGAGGTCCACCACGCCATGGTCTCCACGGACGACACGCTTCGGCGCCTGCTGCGGCTGAGCTACAACGACTACCCCATCGAGGGGCTGAGTTCGGTCGAGTTCCGGGTCGAGAACAGTGGCAACAGGGTCGTCAAGAACGAGCGACTGCGCTTCTGCTTCCCGCCCAGCGCACAGGTCATCGAAGCGGTGCCGACCTCGCAGCCCGAGCGCGAGATGGGGGTGTCCAGGCGCCCCGATCTCGAGCAGGACGCGAGCGAGGCCGTTTTCGTCATCGGCCATCTCGAGCGGGGCCGGTCGGTGACGCTGCGACTCTCCGTCGCCGCCCGGGACATCACCGGCTGGAAGGTCGTGGATCACAACGAGGAGGGGGACGTCGACGTCCATGAACGCGCGGCCGCCCGCAGGAAGGAGGACCGGGAACACGTCCCGACCTTCTTCGCGCTGGCGTTCCTGACGTTCACCGTTCCGCCCTTGGCCGCCCTGCTCGGCTATGTCGGGCAGCTGGCCGCCGTGGTGCTCGGCGTCGCCCTTCTGATCAGCGTCGCCCCGCACATCGCCCCTGTGGGCCGCACCCTGCGGGACTTCCTCACCAGGCCCGAGCAGGCCGGCATCCACATCGGGTCGGTCGACTCCTCCACGTTCGCGATCGGCGACCGCAGCTCGGCTTCCTCCGAAGTGCCGCACGGCGTGCCTCACCAGCCGTCCTGACGCCGGAGCCGGCCCCGCCCGGCGCACCCGGCCCCCGCCCGGCGCACCCGGACCCCTCCGATGGCCCGGCCTTCACCGGCGCAGGGAGGTCAGACCCCACCCGAGCACCAGCCACACGCCCGCCACGACACACACCCCACCCCACCCGAAGTGGCTGAACGCCACCCCGGCGAGGGCCGAAGCGGTCGCGCCGCCCGCGAAACCGGCGACGACGTAGGCGGTGTTGGCCGTGGCGGGGGTGGCGGTCGTGGTCAGGGCGAGGGTCTGGTTGGCGACATGGGAGGCGACCAGTGCCGCGTGCACGGCGACCGCCGCGGCGAACAGCGCCCCCAGCACCTGCCCGCCCAGCCAGAACAGCGGCACGGACACGGCGGCGACCAGATACGCCGACCGCACGACCCGCGCCGCCCCGAACCGGTCCACGAGTCCGCCCGCCAGCGGCGCCACCGCACTCGCGGTCAGGGCGAACAGCCCGAACAGCCCGGCGGTCGCGGCGGACAGCCCGTACGCCGGCCCGGTCAGCAACAGCGTCAACGAGGTCCACAGCGCGCTCCACGCACCGAACATCCCGGCCTGTCGCACACACGCCCGCGACAGCTCCGGCGAGCTCCGCAGCACCGACGGCAGCGCCACCAGCCCCGCGAACAGCGGGCCCTCCCGGCGTCGCCGCGACGGCAGGACCACCGCCGTCGCGAGCCCCAGGGCGAGGGTGAGCACGCCCCCACCGGCGAACACCCACCGCCAGCCGAAGGCCTGTCCGGCCAGCCCGCCCAGGACCCGGGCTCCGACGATGCCGAGGAACAGGCCCGCGATGACCGTCGCGACATGCAGGGCACGCCGCTCGGCAGGGGCCCGCTCGGCGACCAGAGGCACGAGCAGCTGGGGTATGACGGTGGCCGCCGAGGCGACGAACATCGCGACCGCGAGGGTCCCGGCGCCCGGAGCGAGCGCACTGGCTCCCAGCGCGAGCGCGGTGACGACCGTGAGCCCGGCGACCAGCCGGCGCCGGTTCGCGCTGTCGCCGAGCGGGGCGAAGAACAGCAGGCCGACCGCATAGCCGAGCTGGGCGACCGAGGCGATCCAGGCGATGGCCGAGGGCGCCGAGCCGAAGTCCCGGGCCATGAGCGGGAGCAGCGGCGCGGCGAGGTAGATGTTGGCGGCGGTGACCGCACTGCACACGGCGAGCAGGGTGAGGAAGAGACCGGGGGCGGGCGTACGAGCCGGTCGCGCGGGGCTCGTGGCCTGCGGGGCGGTGGTGGTCGCTGACGGCATGGGAAGGGACTCCTTGGAGTCGACTCTAGCAACTAACTGGTTGGTTGGCTGGTGGGGGAACAGTCTGGGTCGCCCCGCCCTTCCCTGTCAACCAAACAGTTGGTTGCTCGGCGCGCTACCCTCTCCCCCATGGCAGCAAGGGACCCCGAGGCCACCAAGGCCCGGATCTTCGAGGCGGCGGTCGCCGAGTTCGCCCGGCACGGCATCGCCGGTGCCCGCATCGATCGCATCGCCGCCGAGGCGAAGGCCAACAAGCAGCTCATCTACGCCTACTTCGGCAACAAGGCGGAGCTGTTCGCGATCGTCCTCGAGAGGAAGATGCTCCACCTCGCCGAAGCCGTCCCCGTCGACCCGGACGACATCGAGAGCTGGATCGACCGCCTGATGGACTACCACGCCGCCCACCCCGAGCTGCTGCGCCTGCTCTTCTGGGAGGGCCTGGAGTACGGCAGCTCCGAACTGCCCCACGAGTCCGGCCGCCAGGAGCACTACGCCCGCAAGGTCGGCGCCCTCCAGGACGCGCAGGACCGCGGCGTCGTCACGGACGCCATCCCGGCGGCCGACCTGCTGTTCCTGCTCACGGCCCTCGCCAACTGGACGGCCGTCGTCCCGCAGATGCGGCGCATCCTGGTCGGGGAGGGCGAGCCGGACCGGGACCGCCTGCGCGCGTCGGTGAAGGAGGCGGCGCGCCGGCTGACGGCACGCTAGTACCGCGACAGGCGACGTCCGCCCCGTCGCGACGCACGGCCGAACGTCGCCTGCGCGGCACCGGGACCTGCTAGTTGGTCCCGATCCGGCTGAGCAGGTCGACGATCCGGGACTGCACCTCGTTGCTGGTGGACCGCTCCGCGAGGAACAGCACCGTCTCCCCGGACGCCAGCCGCGGCAGGTCGGCCTGGTCGACGGCGGCCGTGTAGACGACGAGCGGGGTGCGGTTGAGCTGCCCGTTCGCCCGCAGCCAGTCGACGATCCCGGCGAAGCCCTCCTGCCGCCGCTGCACCTGCAGCAGATCCATCACGACCAGGTTCGGCCGGAACTGTCCCGCCAGCGTCACCGCGTCCGCGTCGCTCGCGGCCCGCGCGACCTGCATCCCGCGCCGCTCCAGCGTCGCCGTCAGCGCCAGCGCGATCTCCGCGTGCTCCTCGATCAGCAGGACCCGCGGCGGGTGCTGCTCGGTGTCGCGCGGCGCCAGCGCCTTCAGCAGCACGGCCGGATCGGCGCCGTACGCCGCGTCCCGCGAGGCCTGCCCGAGCCCGGCCGTGACCAGCACGGGCACCTCGGCGGCCACGGCGGCCTGCCGCAGCGACTGCAGTGCCGTACGCGTGATCGGCCCGGTCAGCGGGTCGACGAACAGCGCGGCCGGGAACGCCGCGATCTGCGCGTCGACCTCCTCGCGCGAGTTCACGATCACCGGCCGGTAGCCGCGGTCGCTCAGCGCCTGCTGGGTGCTGACGTCCGGCGCGGGCCACACCAGCAGCCGCCGCGGGTTGTCCAGCGGCTCGGGCGGCAACTCGTCGTCCATCGGCTGCGGCCGCGGCGGATCGGCCACCTCGACGGCCCCGCCGGGCCCGTCCAGCGGCTCGGGACCCTCGGCGGCGTTCTCGTCCGGTGCGCCTATGGCGTACGACCGGCCGCCGCCCTCGGTCATGTGCGCGAGGCGCGACTGACCGGCGAGGGACGGCTGTGCCGGGACGGGTGCGGTGGCCGGGGCGGGGACCTGCGCGGCGACCGGCGGCGGCGTGTGCTCGGACGCCGGATGCGGCCGCGCGGCCTGCTCCGGACGGGCCCCCTGGCCCGCCTGGCGCGGCTGCCCCTGCTCCGGGCGGGCCGCCTGGTCCGCACGCGCCGCCGGGTCGGGCGGCGTGCCGAGCTTGCGGCGCCGGCCCGATCCGCCCGGCTGGTGCGGGGGAGGAGTCGCCGACTGCAACGCGGCGGACTGCGGGAAGGGTGCGGCCGACGGCTGCTGCACCTGGGCCGCCTGCCGGGTGAACGGCACACCCTGGCCGAGCGTCCGCACGCTGATCGCACGTCCCTGCGTGGAGTTCGGATCGACGGGTGCCGCGGCCTCCGCGGGCAACGGCTGAGCCGCCCGCGGCGCGCCTTGAGGCGGCAGCGGCGTGCCGTGAGGCGGCAGCGGCGTGCCCGGCGCGGGCGTGTGCTGCTGAGCGCCCCTGGGCGGTGTGCCGTTCGCGGGCACCGGGTGCGGGGCCCCGGTCCCCGACGTGTCGTCGGCGGCGGGCCAGGGCTGAGCGGCCGGGGTGCCACCCTGCGGCGGGGTGCCGTGGGCGTCAGTGCCCTGGGCCGGAGCTCCCTGCACCGGCACTCCCCGGGCGGGAGCCCCCTGCGGCGGAGACGCCTGAACGGGCGCGCCCTGAGCCGGAGCGCCCTGCGGCGGAGATGCCTGAACGGGCGCGCCGTGGGGCGGGACGCCCTGGCCCGCAGCGGCCTCCGCGGGGAGCGGCCGGCCTGCGGCGGGCTGACCCGGTGCGGCGATGCCCTGCTGCGGCAGGGGCTGGGCCGGGACCGAGGACTGCAGGACCTGCCCCGGGAGGGCCGCCTGCACACTGTGCCCGAGCCCACCCGGAGCGGGTACGGACACGCCCTGCGGCGGCACGGCGTGTGCCTGCGGAGGTACGGCGTTGCCCTGCGGAGGTACGGCGTTGCCCTGCGCGGGAACCGGCACGCCCTGCGGCGGCACGGCCGTACCCGGCGCAACGGGGGCGGCTGCGACACCGCCCTGCACCGGCGCGGCCTGGCCGGGCATGGCCTGCCCCAGCGGGACCTGGCCGGGCATGGCCTGCCCCAGCGGGACCTGGCCGGTGGCGTCCTGCTGCGCGGGAACACCCTGCGCGGCTCCGGCGGGCACGGGTCCGGCCGGCGCGGAAGCGGCAGGCACGGAACCCGGAGGCACGGGTCCTGCCGCGGCGGGGCCCGCGGGCGCGGCACCCACAGAACCCGTAGGTGCAGGGCCCGCCGGTGCGGAACCCGCCGGTGCGGAGCCCCCCGGTGCAGGACCCACCTGGTCGGCAGCTCCTGGCGCCGGTGCTCCGGCCTCCTCGGCCGGCCGCGGCGCCGCGACGGCCCGGCGCCGACGGCCGGTCGGCGCACTGGTGGGATGCGGCTGCGGCGGAGTGTGATCGGCGGACTGGTCGTGCGGAACGGCATCGTGCCGCCCCTCGTCGGCCACGCCGTCGCCGGCACCGGCCGCCGCGGAACCCGCCACGGCCTGCTGCGGCTGCCCCTGGCCCGGCACCTGCCCCTGTGCTGGAACCTGTCCCTGTACCGGAACCTGCCCCTGGACCGGCACCTGCCCCTGTGCTGGTACCTGCCCCGGTGCCGGAACCTGCCCCTGGACCGGCACCTGTCCCTGTGCCGGCACCTGTCCCTGCCCCTGGGCGGGCACCACACCCGGCGCCACATCCGGGGCGCCACCCGGTACGCCGCCCGGTGCGGCAACGGGCGTTCCGACGGGGCCGCCCATGACCTGCTGCCCTTGGTCGGCCTGGGCCGGAGCCTCCTGCTGGGCCGGGGGCGGAGTCTGATCGGAACCGGCCGGCGGCAGCGCGAACACCGGACGCGGCCCGGCCGCCTCCTGCGCGGCGGCCGCCCGCTCGTTGGCCGCGGCCAGCGCACGCCGTCGGCGCCCGGTCGGCTGCTGCTGGCCCTGCCCCTGAGCCGCATCGGCGGAACCGGCGGAACCGGCGGCCTCACCGTCGGACGACGCCGCGGGCAGGGCGGGCGGCAGCGCCGCCTGCTCACCGGGCTCCCGCCGGGCCCGTCGCCCGGACGGCCCGGGCACACCCTGCGGCGGCACGGTTCCGCCCAGGCCAGTGTTCGAGGCGGCGGTCCCCGCCGCGTGCTCGGCGGCCGTCACCACGGCCCCCTCGGCGATGCCCTGAACGGCACTGCCGACGCCGTCCGCACCGGCTTCCTCGGCCGCACGCCGCCGACGCCCGGTGCCGCCGGACGCGCCGCCCGCCGCGGCGTCCTCACCGGACGCCTGCGCCGGAAGAGCGGCCGGTTCCCCGGCGGCCCGCCGCCGGCGCCGCCCGGTGGGCACGGCCCCGTCGGCTCCGGGACCACCGGCCCCCTCGACCCCGGGAGCACCGGTCTCATCGCTGTCTCCACCCGGAACGTCGCCGTCCAGGAAGGAATCGGTGGTGGCCCGCCGCGCCCGGCGCCGCCCCCCACCGGAGCCCTGCTCAAGGGGGTCGACGGCAGCGGCGTCGACGGCAGCAGGGTCGACGAGGGCGGGCTCGACGAGGGCGAGCGCGGCGGACTCGTCCACCGGCTGGGCGGCAACAGCTCCGGCCCCGCCCCCGATCGGCACCTCGAGCACGTACGCGCTCCCGCTCATCCCCGGCACATCGTGCGTCTGCAGCACACCACCGTGGGCCCGGACGATCCCGCGCACGATGGGCTCGTGCACGGTGTCGCCACCGGCGTACGGCCCGCGCACCTCGATGCGTACGACCTCGCCGCGCTGCGCCGCCGCCACCACGACGGTGTTGTCCAGGTAACCGCCCGCCGACACGGGCGTGTTGCCGGTCGCGTCGACCCCCGCCACGTCCGCGACGAGATGCGCGAGGGCGGTCGCGAGCAGCCGGGGATCGACCTCGGCCTCGATGGGCGGCGCGTGCACGGCGAACTGCACCCGCCCGGGCCCGATGAGCTCGACGGCCCCGTCGACCCCGGCGGCGACCACGGCGTCCAGCATCACCTTCGTACGGGCGACGTTCTCGCTGCCCGCGTCGAGCCGCTGGTACCCGAGGACGTTGTCGATCAGTGTCGTGATCCGCGCATAGCCGGCCGACAGGTGGTGCAGCACCTGGTTGGCCTCGGGCCACAGCTGCCCGGCGTCGTCGGCGGCGAGCGCGGCCAGCTCGCGGCGCAGCTCCTCCAGGGGCCCGCGCAGCGACCGGCCGAGCAGGGTCAGCAACTGCTCGTGCCGGGCGGCGAGCGCTTCGAACCGGTCCTTCTCGCGCTCCCCGAGCGCGGCGTAGCGGTCCTCGCCCGCGGCGAGTTCCTCGGCGTGCCGTTCGGTCAGCTCCTCCAGCTCGGTGACGTGCTGCTGGCGCAGCGCGGTGAGCTCGGAGGCGTGCTCCTCGGCGATCCGCTCCAGTTCCTCGGCGTGCCGCTTCTCCGCCGCTTCCTTCTCCTCGACGACGGCGTCGTAGGGCCGCCGGTCGGTGAAGGTCATCACGGCGCCGACGAGCTGGTCGCCGTCGCGCACGGGCGCGGTCGTCAGGTCGACCGGCACCTTGCCGCCGTCCTTGGAGTACAGCACCTGCCCGCGCACCCGGTGCTTGCGTCCGGAGCGCAGGGTGTCGGCGAGCGGCGAGTCCTCGTAGGGGAAGGGCGAGCCGTCGGCGCGCGAGTGCAGCACGAGGTCGTGCAGTTCGCGCCCGCCGAGGTCGCTGGCCCGGAAACCCAGTATCTGGGCGGCGGCCGGGTTGACGAGCACGACCCGCCCGTCGGTGTCGGTGCCGACGACGCCTTCGGCCGCGGCCCGCAGGATCATCTCGGTCTGCCGCTGCGACCGGGCGAGCTCGGCCTCGGTGTCCACGGTCCCGGACAGGTCCCGTACGACGAGCATGAGCAGCTCGTCACCGGTGTAGCCGTAACCGTCGTAGGCCTGCTGCCCGTTCTCGAGATTCGCACTGGTGACCTCGACGGGGAACTCGGTCCCGTCGGTCCTGCGCGCGATCATCCGGGTCGGCTTGGTCCGGGCATGCGGATCGAGGTGCTCCGGCCGGCGCATGGAGCCGGGGATGAGCTTGGAGTCGAACTGCGGCAGCAGATCGAGCAGCCCGCGCCCCACCAGGGCGGTGCCCGGGGTCTCGAAGGCCTCCAGGGCGATGGTGTTGGCGTTGACGACCGTGCCGTTGGCGTTGACCAGGACCAACGCGTCGGGAAGCGCGTCCAGTATGGCTGCGAGGCGAGCAGCGCCTCGGGATGGCCTGCTGCTCACGAGACGCTTCCTCCCTGTTACCGCACCTTGCCGACCGCTCGGGCCATCTTGCCAACCGTCCCGCGGCGTGTCACGCGAGGGAGTCTAAAGGTTGCGGTTGCGCTCGCGACGCCGGATGAGAGGGAGGACGCACGAGGAAGTGACCCCGAACTGACGACCGAGTAACCGTCAAACGCCCGCCCTCCTGCGACGACGTCGCGGGACCTTCGCGGGACCTTTACGACGACGGCTTTTCTGTACCTTTTGGCCGGGCTGGCGGGATGGGGGCGGAGAGTGGCGCAAATGGGGTGCGCGGCGCGGGGCGCCGGACACCTCTGGACGCGGCTCAGGGTTCGCCTCCTCGGCGACCTGCCGCCCCGACGGCCTGCCTGCCACCCCGCCGCCCACGCCCAGCCACCGCGCACGGTCCGCATGCAGTGCAGTGCAGAGCAGTGCGGTGCCGAGCGGGCGGAGGGGGTGAAACGGGCGGGGTGAGCGTACGGACGGGGTGGGCGAACGGAGGAGGGGAGCGAACGGAGGAGGGGAGCGAAGCGACGGGCGTGGAGCGACGGGCGTACGGGCGGCTCAGGCCCTGGCGCCTCGGTTGCCTCCCACGGCCGGCAGCAGTGGCACGAGCCGGTCCCACCGGGAGATCTGGCAGCCGTCGCGGCGGTCGTACGTGGCGTCGACGGGCCGCCCGGCCCAGGTGCCGGTGACGTGCGCGGTGGCAGGGCCGCCGTACTGCATGGTGCAGAAGCCGCCCTCCGACGGGGCCGCGAAGACGTCCTGCCCCCATCGCGTGTCCCGCTCCAGGGCGGCACAGGCGCCGCCCGGGTCGGGGTGGCTGCCGCCGTCGGGGTTGCAGTACAGCTCGAACGTTCCGTCGGCCCCGCCGCCGGCGTTCCGCACGGTGACGGTGAGGTGATCCCGGTCCGGGCCGGCGCCGGGCCTGGCCGGAGACGGCAGTCCGGTCCCCTCGGCCTGGGCATACGCGGCCGGGGGCGCCGCGGTCAGCGATCCGGCGACGGCGACGGAGGCGGCGGCGCCGACGAGGAGGCGCCGCAGGACGGGGCGGGCGGTGGCCCGGGGAGTGGCACGCAACATGCCCTGCCTAACGCGACGCGGCCCCGGATGTTGCGCGCGGACGCCCGGGCGGGGCCCGCACGGGACTGACAAGGTCTTTGCCCCGTGCCCTTCCCGCCTAGTACCGTGGGGGTCGATTGGTGACAGCACGCTCGACTGTGTCATCATCGGCACGCACCGCTCGCGCTCGCGCGGGAGTGATGCTGGAGGCGTCGCCTAGTCCGGTCTATGGCGCCGCACTGCTAATGCGGTTTGGGTCTTAAAGCCCATCGAGGGTTCAAATCCCTCCGCCTCCGCACTCGATCACGAAGCCCCGGTCACCCGACCGGGGCTTCGCTGTCGTTGGCCTCGAATCTGCGGCCTGAAGTGCCGTTTCCGCAGCTCACAAGGGGTGCGGCTAACGGATTTCACATGGCGGCGGCAGTCATGTAATGTTCTTCCTGTCGCCGCGAGCGAGCCGGAAGGCCCGAGAGCGGCGAAAAAACAGAACAAGCACTCGTAGCTTAACGGATAGAGCATCTGACTACGGATCAGAAGGTTGCAGGTTCGAATCCTGCCGAGTGCACAGCACGTCAGAGGCCCTGTGGATCACTCCACAGGGCCTCTGGCTTTTGTCTTGACGGCAGCGTTTGACGGCAACCGCCTTTGCGAGCCGATCAGACGGCTACCGGGACGCCGGCCGGGCCGTCGTCATCGTCCGGTTCGTTGCCGTCACCCCTCAGCGCCTCCCCGACGCGGTCGAAGGCGGACCGCTGGGAGTCGAGCCGTACGAAGGTGTAGATGTCCATGGTCACGCGGATGGAGCTGTGGCCGAGGACTTCCATGATCATGCGGGCGTCGGCGCCCTGTTCGTGGAGCAGCGAGGCGCACGTGTGGCGCAGGTCGTGAAAACGGACCCTGCGGACGCCGGCGCGGACGCACAGCACCTCGAAGGAGCGGTTCAGGTTGCGCGGCTCGATGGGGGTCCCGTTCTTCGTGGTGAAGACGAGTCCGTGGGCAGTGCCCTTCCAGTTGGTACCCGCCGCCTTCCGGTCGGAGATCTGCTGGGCGCGTTGAGCGCGGAGCGCTGTCACGCACTCGGACGGCAGGGCGACGCGTCGGGCCGATCGCTGCGTCTTCGGTGCCACGATCAGCAGCTCGCCGCCGACCCGTTGCAGGGCCTGCCGGACGGTGAGGACACCTTCGTGGAGATCCACGTCCGACCAGCGCAGCCCCAGCAGCTCGCCGCGCCGCAGGCCGATGCGGACCGCCAGCTCATATGCGGCCCAGAGCCGGTTGTCACGGGCAGCCGCCAGGAGCTGACGCCCCTCCTTCGCCGTGAGCGGTTCGATCTCTCGCTTCGTTCCCATGCTCAGCTCCACGTTCCGGGCCACGTTGCGGGGCAGCTCGTCCTCACGAACGGCGTGCTGGAGAGCAGCACGCATGATCACCAGGAGAAAGCGCACCGTCCGGTCAGAGGGGAGCTTCTTGCAGCACTTGCCGAGGGCGCAGCAGCGCCTCTTGTGCTCGGGCCGCTTCCTGTCCTTGCCCTGGGCGCAGCACTGGCAGGTGACGGCCGTCTTCGCGAGGAAGGCGCGGATGTCGCGGGCAGTGAGTCGGACCAGCTTCTTCCGGCCGAAGTCCGGGGTGACGTAGTTACGGACCAGGGACTCGTAGTTGACGTAGGTCGTCCGGCGGACCTTGCCCTGGGCGACGTTCGTCAGCCAGTACGTCAGGTACTCGGCGATGGTCATCTTGTTGGTGGCGACCGGGAGGCCGTTGAGGGAGTCCGCCTTGAGCTTGGTGAGCTTCTCGTGGGCGTCATCCCAAGTCTTGCCTTACACACTGCGCCGCTTGTACGTGCCGTCCGTCGTGAGCACGTACGCACTGCCCTCCCACCGGCCGTCTTTCCGCTGGTAGATGGTGCCCTCGTTGTTGGCGTTCTTCTTCGGCTTGGCCATCATGCGGCTTCCTGTTCGGTGCGGAGGGAGACGAAGGCGTCCACGGCGGCTTCGCTGATGCGGCGGCAGCGGCCGATCTTGAAAGACGCGAGTTCGCGGGAGCGGATCAGGTCGTGGACCTTCCAGCGGCTGATGCCGAGACGCTCGGCGACCTGGTCCACGGTGAGTACGGCCGTCGTCATACGGGCAGCAGTCCTTCCTGCTTCAGGCGTTGGGTGTGGGCTACGTCGTGGCGGACTTGGGCGGCGAGTAGTTCCTCGCCAGGGCGGTAGCCACTGCTGAGGTAGGTCCACGAGGAGGCGGTGACGAGGCTGGTCTCGTCGGTGGGAAGGCCGGCGCGAGCCCGTGCGGCTTCGGCTTGGGCGAGACGCCACGCGCGGCGGACGTCACGGAGTGCGCCGAGGGTGGTGGAGTAGGCGCGGGACTTGCTGGAGAAGTGGCCGCGGAAGCCGAGCATGTGGGCCCACTTCCAGAGCTTGAGTTCGGCGAATTCCGGCAGGTTCCCGAGGTCCCAGGCGGTGCGGATCATCTGCCGTACGTGCCGTTGCACCGGCAGGGCCTTGATGGGTTCGGCCTGCCCGGTGCCTTCGCAGTCGTCGCACAGGTCGCGGAAGCCGTCGGGACCTCGTACGTAGCCGCGTCCCTGGCATGGACGGCACATGAGCGTGCGATCTACGGTGCCCGCGCCTTCGGCGTTCTTGGTGGCGTACTTGGCGACGTATCCGGCGACCTTGGCATCGGTGAGTTCGCCGTCGCCCAGGGCGGATATCTGGTCGATCTTGAACCGGTCGCCCCACTGGATCACGCGCTCACCTATGGCGTCGGACTCGACGGTGAGTCGGGCCCGCTCGACCGCCAGGCCCACGGCGACCTGGAGGGCGTCGAAGGTGGCCCAGGGCGGGGGCGACGTGGTGTGGCCGTCGGGTCCGTCGAAGCGGATCACGGCGTGGAAGTGGACCAGGCCACGCTTCTGGTACTCGGCGACCTTGGCGAAGGAGATGCGGAGAGCGGCGTTCAGTGCCTTCTGCGTCATGCCGAGGTGCTCGGCCAGGGCACGGCGTAGGTAGGTGGTGAAGCGCCCCCACAGCTGCCCGGCGTGGGCGTTCCAGAGCACGGCCCCGGTGTAGTCGTATGTGGCCGGGTCCAGCGGGGTGCCCAAGGCGGGGTCGTCCTCGGTGTGGTGGCTGCCGCAGCCGCAGGGGCGGGCCTTGCCCGTGCTGTCGGTCTTGCGGTTGTGGACGGGACCGAAGGACGGGGCAGTGAGGGTGACGAAGGCGCGGGGTGGTCGCGGACGGTTTCGGCGACGCTCTTGCCGCCGGACAGTCCGGCCTTGATCAGGTGGTAGGTGTCGGCGGCGTAGACACGGGAGCAGGC
This sequence comes from Streptomyces tibetensis, assembly GCF_007655005.1. Taxonomy (GTDB): domain Bacteria; phylum Actinomycetota; class Actinomycetes; order Streptomycetales; family Streptomycetaceae; genus Streptomyces; species Streptomyces tibetensis. Next base: position 151,816 of record NZ_SZVW01000004.1, on the reverse strand, counting down.
GGGGCAGCGGGAAGCACGGCGGTTGCCGCAGGTGGTCAGGAGGCGTCCGGAGGGCTCGTCTTCGGAGCGGTAGGAGCGGACTACTTCCTTGGTCGCCGAGTCGGTGGTGATCGTCCAGCCGTGGAGGTTGACGGGGCTTGTGCAGCCGCGCAGGTTGCGAACCTGTTCGGTGACGCGGTTGAAGTCGTTGGTGTTGGCCAGCTCGATCAGGTCCCGCAGGCCGGGGCTGACGACGTGCCGCAGGTCGAGGGGGCGGCGCATGAGTGGCGGGGTCTCCGTTCTGGCGTCGTGGTGGGGCCCGCGGGCAGCAGCGATTCAGTGCGCTCGGGCTGCTGCCCGCAGGCATGGCGGGGCGCCCAGGGGCGGGGTGAGGTGGGGTGGGGGAGCCGGAAAGGCCGGCGGAGGGTGCCGCCCTACAGCGCGGCGTGCAGGGCAGTGGCCATGGGCAGGCCGATGCCGAGTCGCGTCTTCAGCTGGGCCGGAGTGATCGCTTCTCCGTGCTCGGCGTGATGGGACGCGGCGATGGAGCGTGCTTCGGTCAGCAGCGGCTCAGGCACCTTGGGTGCAGGCGGGGCGGGAATCGGGGCGGTGCGTGGAGCCACTGAGGTCGGGACGGGGCCCGGAGCGACGCGCGGAGCCAGGTCGGCGGGCGGTGTGGCAGCCGGGGCCTCAGCGACGGCCGTTACGGGCTCTGCTTCAGACACCGTTGCTTTGGAGGCCGAGTCAGCGGAGCGCGAGACGGTGTGGAAGGCGCGCAGGAGCTGCGGGCCGACCGTGCCCCAACCGAGCAAGAGCAGAGGAGCCACGGCGTCCACGGCTGCCCGGCCGTAGTGTCCGGCGGCGATGGGTTCGGCGACGTTCAGGGCCAGGGTCAGCAGTCCGGAGAAGTGCATCAGCCGGGTAGCGGCTGTCATCTGTTCGCCAGGCAGACCGCGCAAGGAGAGGTAGCGCAGGGCAACCAGCAGGCCGCCCACGGAAAGATCCACCATCGGGGCGATGAGCGGTGCGATCGGTGCGGGGACGCCCAAGCGAAGGGCGAGAGACCAGACGTTGCCGAAGTAGAAGACGAACGCCAGCACGGCAATGATGATCATCACGGCGGTGATGGTGCGCTGAGTGATCCGGTCCTCTGTCAAGGGATTCACCTCCCTTCAGTGCTGTGTGACGGGCGCGGGTCGAGTGTCAGGCGGCGTCGGCGGCGGGCTTCTCCAGGTCGACTTCCTTGTCCCACATGCGCGGGCCCAGGAGGGCTTCCAGGAGCGCGGAGGGGTCGGCGGTCAGGTGGGCGGTACTGTCGGCGATGCGGGCTGCGTCGGCGTCGGAGACGTACGGGGTGCGGATGCGGGTGAAGCCGGGCTGCGACTGGTGGTTCATCGAGGCGACGCCGACATAGGTCGGGTCCTGGAGGTTGACCGGGTTGGCATCGGGCCACTCCCGGATCTCCTCGCCCAGAGCGGCGACAGCGGCCTCAGCGGTCTTCTGGGCGAAGCTCAAGCCCACGGGGCACACGTCACGGATGAAGGTCGGGATCGCATCGCCGGTGGACTTCTGAGTGGCGAGGATGACGAGCATCCCCACCGAACGGCCCTTCTTCACCAGGTCCTCGACGAGCCGGGCGTTCTCCGCAGCGAGAGCGGCGAGCTTCTTGGTCTTCGGGTCGCTGCCCTTGTGGTCGCGGAAGTACGTGTGTGCTTCGTCGATAACCAGCACGACCAGTGGCCAGTTCTCCGACGGGCCCTCATCCCACATGGACTTCACGCCGAGCGCCTTGCGTACCCAGGCCGACCGCAGGCGCCGCAGTTCCACCAGGTCCCGGAACAGCTTGTTGGCCTCTTCCAGGTCGTCCCCGACGAAGGCGAACATGCGCTGCACCCAGTCGGCATAGTCACCTTCGTGCGCGGCGGACACCTTGCCGTCAGCGCAGGCGAATTGCACGCAAGGGGAAGGTGCCCAGTCCGAGAGAAGCCGGTTGATCAGGCTCGTCTTGCCGAAGCCTGGGAGGCCGGCCACGGTCACTCCGGGCACCTGTGTGAGGTCTACCGAGACCGGTTGTGCGTACTCGTCCAAGCCCAAGTCCCACTGGGCCGTCTCGTCCGGCGCGTCCCCCGTGGGCCGGTGCTCAGTGGGGAGCTTGAGCGGATCGAGCCGCACGCCCCGGATGACGACCTGTCCGGGCTTGTCCTGCGTGATCGCGACCCGCGTGCACTTCCAGGCGTCGGCCAGATGCGGGGCCGCCTTCTGGAACTGCGTCAGGCCCACGCCGGGCAGGCAACTCGCCCGTGCGATCACGCCGTATGCGTCGTGAGTGACCTTGAGAGCCGGGATGAGGACGCGAGGCTTGATCGGCTTGCCGTCGGTGTTCGCCAGCGACGCGAGCGCGGTCGGAGTCTTGTCCGTGGCCGCCAGCTTGAGCATCGGAGCGAGCCGCTTCCAGCCGCACCGCACCCGAACGGCTTGCCGGATGGACTGCCGGGTCATGGCGTCGGCGCGCAGGTAGCGGACTATCCACCACACCGCCCAACCGACGAGGAGCACCAGCGCCATGTCGACCACCAGGGAGCCGTAAGGGAAGGCCCCTTCTGCCGGGCCGTTCGGACCGTTCATTTGCTGCGCTCCAGAGGGTTGTAGAGGAAGGCCGCGAGGGCCGATTCGAGGGCCGCCCGGTCGGCCGAGGCGTCGAGGCGGGGATAGCCGTAGCCGACGAGCACGCCCGCCACCGAGGTCACGAGGGATTCGGTGAACCGGGCATCCGGCCCGGCGTGAGGCAACGGGTAGTTGCGCTCAGCGCCGGACCGGGGAGCCGTGCCGTTCACGCCGCTTCAGCAGCCGGGGCCATCAGGTCCAGCCGGTCCGCGCGGTAGGCGATGCCGTCCGAGAGCGAGCCGTTGAAGATTCGCGCCCACGGGGTGGCGAACAGTTCCACCGGCATGACCGGGACACCGGGCTTGAGACCGTCAGGGAGACCGGTCTCCGGAACGGTGATCTTCAGAGCCTCGGCGCGGCCCTCCTCCATGAAGAAGAGGGTGATCGTGTAGAGCTTCGCGCCGGTCTCACGGTCGGTGGCGAACTGCGTCTTCTCCTGGTCCGCGTACTTCGGCACCGGCAGGGTTCCGACCATGAATGACGAGGTGGGGAGCAGGCCAACACGGATGCGTGCCATGGGAGTTGTTTCCCTTCGGTTGCGCTCCGCCAGGCGGCGGGGCGTGATCACCATTGAACATAGCTGACCTAGCAGTGTCAAGTGTGCGTGGTGAGCTAGGTGTCAACTGACGTAGGCCACCTATGTCAGTGGGGTGTGCTAGGGGTGCTAAGGATCGCTACTCTTGGGCCATGAGCCCCGCGCCAGAGAGCAAGCGAGACCGTCGGCCGCCGTATCAGCACGCTGCCGACGAGCTTCGGCGCGACATCTTGCAGGGACGGATCAAGCCGGGCGAGCAGATGCCGTCCATTCGCGAGCTACAGGAACGCTTCGGCGTGGCCAACATGACCGCGAGGGGCGCGCTCAACGTGCTGCGCGACGAAGGCTTGATCTACACGATCCACGGGCGAGGCAGCTTCGTAGCTGACCATGACGCCGCCGGCGAGTTCTCGGCGGGCTACACCCCGCCAGCTTGGTACCTCGCCAACAGGGGCAAGACGTCCCCTCAGACTGAGCAGATGGAGGGAAGCCCCGACGGTTCCGAAGTCACCGGGGCCACTCTCACTGAGATGCTCACTGCTCTACGTGACGAGCTCCGTTCCCTCAGCGCTGATCATCAGGAACTGCGGCGTGAGGTCGAGGAGCTGAAGTCTCAGCAATCGAAGTCGCAGTCCTGAGCTGAGCTACTTCCTCACGCAGTGCTCTGGTCTCCTTGCTGAGGCGACCGACCATGGCCCGCATCTCTTGGATCAGCGCGGCCACTTGATCCGCGTCTTCAACGTGAATGCTGGTCAACCCCATCTCGTAGTCCGCTATGTGCTCGGCCATGTCTCCCGCTTGCCGCCCGTGCCGTCGATGCGTTTCGCGCTGCCGCGCTTCCTCCCAGCCGCTGAGCGCCTCCACGACGTTGAGCGGCTCCTTCGCTGATCCGCCATCGATCTACCCTGCGGAGCTGTTCAGAGTTTCTTTACTGGATCAAGGCGGCCCGCCTACGGCGGGCCGCGCGCGCTGGCGGCCCGTGGCCGCCGCCGCTCCTTGTCTCCGCCACCGCTCCGGCGGCCCCCCGCCGCTCAGCGCGCACAACCGCCAGGGCGGACAACCAGACCAGCGAGCAACGCGCCCACCGCCGAGCACCAGGACCAGGCCGGGACGAGCCAGGCGTGACCGCGCCACCAGACCGCCCACAGTCCCGATCCGCACGGCCGGTGGAGACGCTGGGCACGTCGGCAACGCTCATGCAATATCGAGGACCAAGCCGTGACGTTTGGAAGAAGCGTGGCTGAGGCCGGTGAGTGGTTGCTGGAAGCACACGTGGCGGGTGCTCGTTCGTCTCGCCCGCCGTCATGGCTGACTTTCGGTGGCTCAGGTCAAGCCCCTTCCTCGTTGGACAACATGAAGCCGAGGGCCCGCACCCGCATCCGAGCACGCCAACTGCCCCGGCTACCATCGGCACCGGGGTCCTGATCAGGGCTTCCGCGACCGGACCACCCGGAATGCTGTCCAGGCTGAGGGGTGGTCCGGTCTTTCGTTGTTGGTCTTCGTTGTGTGAGCGCCGCCGGGCGAACCGGCTCTAGAGGCGGCTCAGGGCCTTACCCACCTCGTAGATGGTCGGCCGGTCTTCAGGAGTGTGGCTGAGCATCGCCTCGATCAATTCGCCCAGCTCACCGGGCGCCTTGACGGAGCGGCGTCTGCCGTTGGCCACGGCCTCTCTCTGGACGGGGCGGGGAGCGTCGTCCGGGTACTCGATAGCCCGCCAACCAGTGGCCGAGATGAGCAGCGAGGCGCCGAGGGCGTAGACGTCGGCTTCCGGCGTGGGCTCGGCTTCCCCCGTGGCGAGCACGCTGCGCGCGATCTCCGGTGCCTCGTAGTGGACGAGGCAGCCGCGGAACGGGAAGTCGTAGCCCTCCGGGACGTGCCCGCCTCGGGCTAGAGCCAGGTCGATGAGGTGTGTCCGATCCGACCCGACGATGAAATGGGCGGGCTGTACGTCGCCATGGGCCCAGCCCTTGGCGTGCAGTTCGGCCAGGATCTCGACACAACCCAGCGCCACACGGGGGTCCGGTGCGATGGACGGGGCTTGCTCACGGCAGGGCTCCCACAGCTGGTGCAGGTCCGGCCCTTCATGCCACGGCTGGAAATTCCACGTCCCGCGCTCCCATTCTCCGTACGCGAAGTCGTCGAATCCGAGACGATGCAGCACGGCACCCTCGCGTGCGGGCGCGAGGGCGGTCCAGGGCTGGGCGGGCCAGTCGGCCGTAGCCTCGATCGGATAGCCGACCTTGACGGCGTAGTGACCTCGATGGCTCTGCACCTCCCAGACCATGGAGCCCCGGCGGTTCAGGACCAGGCGCTGAGACGTGGGCATCAGGGCGTCGAGCACCACGATCGGCAGTTCAGAGGGTGAGCCGGACAACGTCTCTTCTCCTTCCGGGCGAACGCGGCCGACCACGAGTCGAGGCCGGCCGCGCCGCTGGTGTCTTGTGTTACGCCTGGCCGTACGGACGGCCGCAGTCGGAGTCGCACTGGGCAAGGTTCGTGCCGTCCACGGTCCACAGGTCATCGAAGACCATGAAGCCCGCCGTCTTCATGGCGCGTGCCGAAGCGGCGACCTGCTTCGGGTCGCGGGCCCCGCCACCGGGCTTCGGGTTGTGGTGCAGGAAACGGCCCGCGTACCGCTCGCACAGCTCGGCGTACTCCTTCGTGTGCAGGATGAGCGCGTGCAGTCCCAGGTCCACGTCATCCGACGGAACCATGGGAACGATCGCGGTGGCTGCGGTGACCACGAAGGCGACCGCCTGGTCCGCGATCCGCTCGGCACGCTCGGGTGACTGCCCGTTGTGGACGACCACGAAGTGGGCGAGGCTCTGGAACAGTTCCTCGCCAGACACCGCGCGGCCGGTCCTCTGGTCGTTCGCCGTTGCCGTCATGCGAGTACTCCTTCTGGATTGTGGAGCGTGGCACTTACGGGTGGGAGGCCGCCCCGCCCAGGGGTGGGGGAACCGGGAATGAGCCCCCGTCCGGGGCGGCCGGTCTATTGGCCGACAGCGAGAGCCATGCCGATCACCAGGCCGCAAGACCCGCTGATCATGACGATGAAGAGGACTCCCGCGTAGCGGCCGATGGCGCGCATCACAGGCCGTCCCTGCTGTTGCCGTTCTTGATGGCCAGACGGGCGCTCAGTTCTTCCCGAGCACTCAGCTGCACCACCTTGTCCGGCATGGCATCCCACTCCCGGCCGCCGCCGATGGGCCGTATCTGCACTCGGCCGCCGAGCTCACCCATGACGATGCCGATACGTCCCTTGGCGATGTCCTTCGCCATTTCACCGATGCCTGGTCTGGTCTGCTGGTTGCTCGCCATGCAGAGGAGCATCGCGATCAAAGGGCCGCCACTAAAAGGTCAGGCTGATTACCCAACTTGGGTAATATCGCGGGAAGTAGAGAACCAGCGACGTTGCGTAGCCCTCGCAGTTTGGGAGCTTGCCGATGCCCGACCCGGACCGGCCGCAGGAACTGCCGGCCAGGCTGCTCACCGATCCCGAGATGATCGATGCGTGTCGGGCCCGGGACTTCGCCAGAGTCTTCCGGCTGGTGAAGGTCAGGGCGGGCATCTACCCGTCGATGATTGCCCGGCGTTGTGACCTGACGCCGAGCCGCGTGGGTGAAGTCATCGCTGGCCGACGGCACTTGCTGCACATGGATGTCATCGAGCGAATCTCGGACGGTTTGCGCATCCCAGGGGACATGCTCGGGCTGGCCCGCCGAGCGTGGGAGACGCCCCAGGCCCTCGTGGTCGACGAGCGCGAGGCGCCCCAGACGCCGGAGCCGGAGCAGCAGGCCCCCACGTCTCTGCCAGGTCCCGAGGTGGACAGCATCTTGGCGCTGGCCACGCGGACCAGCCTGAACAAGGCCACGCTTGAAGCTTTCCGCTCTTCGATCGAGGATTACTGGCGACGGGACGACCAGCACGGTGGCGAAGCACTGCGGCCCGCCATCGTTGGCCAGCTCCGTTATGTCGTCGGACTCTTGAAGGAGAGCCGACCGTCGTCGATCCAGAACGGCCTGTACGGCATCGCGGCCGAGCTGGCCCGCCTGACCGGCTGGACCTACTTCGACGCCCGCCAGTACAACCAGGCCCGTGCGTACTTCACCGAGGCCCTGCAACTGGCGAAGGAGATCGACGACCGCCAGTTCATGGCTAACGTCCTCGCTTGCATGAGCTTGCAGGCGACCTACCAGGACAAGCCCGCGGATTCATTGGCACTCGTGACCGCCGCCCAGGACCAAGCTCGGTCAACACTCGGCAGCACGCCGCGCGTTATGTCGATGCTGGCCATGCGGGAAGCTTTCGCCCATGCCACGCTCGGCAACCGTGATGACACGCACCGGGCGATCGGGGAAGCGCACAGCCAATTCGAGCAGATCGGGGCGAGCGATCCGGACCCCTCATGGGTGACCTACTTCGACGAGCCGAAGCTCATCGTGGACACGGGCATCGCCCATGGCCGTCTGGGGGAAGCGGCAACCGCCGAACCCTTGATCGCCGATGCCCTGCGGCGGGAGCACCACACCAACCAGCGAGGCCGCGCGTTCCACTCGTTCTGGCTGGCCCGAACGCAGCTGGAGCAGGGCAAGCTTGACCAGGCGTGTCACACCGCCACGCAAGCCCTTGAGCCCGCGTCGGCAGTGGCTTCAGAGCGAGTGTCCGGGCATCTCAGGGAGTTCTACGAGCAGTTGGCCCCACACAGGCAGGAGCCCGTAGCCCTTGCCTTCGAGGCACGGCTACGGGAACTCCTCCCGCCGGTCAGCGGATCGCTTCGTCCATGAGCAGGTAGAGCAGACCGACGAGCGATCCACTGCTCACGACCTCGCGGCGGTCTATCATCCCGCGCACCTCCGAGAGGGGGATCCACTCGATGCGGTCGGATTCGTTCTTCTCCGTGGGCGGCCCGGCGTAGGTGGCGCCGTCGATGCGGAAGACGTGGTGCTGCGAGTCGGTGATGCCGTTCGCCGGCTCGGCATAGATCAGGGGCTTGATGGGGCCGGGGCGCCAGCCGGTCTCTTCCAGGACTTCGCGGGCCGCCGCTTCCTCCGGGGTCTCGCCATCTTCGACCAGGCCCATGGGCAGCTCCCAAGCCCACGAGTCCGTGATGAAGCGGTGCCGCCACATCATCAGGACCTCTTGGCGGTCGTTGACCACGGCGGCCACGGCCAGGTGCCGGAGGCGAACGACGTGGTATTCCCACCTACGCCCGTCTGGCTGCTGGACGTCGACCAGACACAGATTCACCCACTTGTTGGTGTAGACCTGTCGCTCACCGTGGGTCTTCCACTCCATACCTGCGGCCCCTCTCGATCGGTCTCAAGGATCTCAGATCGCTTACGGGCGCAGCAGCAAGTTTGACCCTTTCGCGTCACCTTGACGACATGCCCGTGAGTGCGTGGGTGCTGCCCACGGCATACACCAGGATCGGGCGCACGCCCTTCTCTGTGAGTGCTGGAATCCTGCCCCTGGCATCACTTGAGCAGCTGGAAGCCAGCCACCTAAAATTCGAGCACTTGTTTGATGATGAGTGACTGGGAGGCCGCGTTGTCAGTGCCGGTGTGTACCCTCTTATAGATTTGAGCCCTCATCCGAGGGCTCGCATCCATAAGTGCTGTTGGAGGCAGGATGATCAACCTGGAAGCGGTGGGCGAGGCCAGTTCATACGTAGGGGAGCTGGCCAAGCTGGGTCTTCACCCCGATACCCTCCGTGAGGCGCTCGGGGCGAGCAACACCGAGCGCGGGCTCTGCTCGAAGAAGCACTCCGCGCGCATCGCGCCTGGGATCTACGCCTACAACGGACTGGTCACCAGTCTCAGCAAGCAGCTCGACAACCAGGGATGGGAACGAGTTGACCTTGCTGGGGTCCTTCCGATCATGCTGAACCCTGAGATGCGAGTGGCGCTCGGCGTGACGAGCGGCAACCGGCTTACGGGCATCCGAGCCGGCCGGCAGCAGCCCAGCTCGCGGTACCCCAAAGGGGAGCTGACGAGGAAGCTGGTGGGGCGCAACATCTCCCCTGGCCAGATCGAGTTCCTGGCTCGCTCCGCCTTCCAGGTCGACGAGCCGGAGGACGAGCTGGATGGCTACAACCTCTGGCTGATGTTGGTCTACTTTGATCAGAAGAAGAAGGAGATCAGGCACGAGATCTCACTGCCCGAAAGGCTTAGCGTCAAAGGCTACGTGAAGGACTGGTATGTCCGGATCGCTCCGCCCGACTTCTACCCGGTGGGAGATGACGCATTCGAGGTCGAAGACGATCCGAATGAGGGGTTCGGCCCGCCAGATGTCGTTTCGGTAGAGCCGCTGTAGCTCGAGCTCACATGTAACAGAAGGACGAAGTATGTTCACTCCATCCCGGTTGGCCCTGGCCCGCAAACGGCGAGGCTTGACTCTTGTCGAGTTGGGCAACCGGGTGGGGGTGACCAGCCAGAGTCTTTCTAACTACGAGCGTGGGCGGCAGCAGCCATCTCATGCAACGCTGCAAATACTGGCAGAAGTCCTCGACTTTCCGGCTTCTTTTTTTACTGCTTCTGAAGTAGATGAGATTGATGCAAGGTCAGTGAATTTCCGAGCTCGGAGCAAGTTGGCGGCTTCAACCCGAGAGGCCGCGCTAGCCGAGTCGAGACTAGCTGTTGAACTCAATAACTGGATCGATGAGCGATTCAAGCTACCAAAAGTAGATCTGCCGACTCCTGGTCGAAAGATGAACCCGGCTCTCGCTGTAGAGTATCTACGTGAATCTTGGCGGCTAGGAGAGGATACCTCCATCAGGAATACCATTCATATGGTGGAGGCGCATGGCGTAAGGGTGTTCTCCCTAGCGCCAGAATACCCCGAAGTCGATGCGTTTTCGTTCTGGAGGGATGGCCGTCCCTTCATTTTTCTCAACACATTGAAATCGGCTCCTAGGAGCCGATTCGATGTAGCGCATGAGTTGGGGCATCTAATCATGCACGCTGACGATGATGCCGGATCACGCACTCGTGCCGCAGAGAAGGAGGCGGATGAATTTGCGTCGAATTTGTTGATGCCTAGGAGAAGTCTGGCAGCAAAGGTTCCCGACAATCCAACAACCGATCAGATCATCAGGCTTAAGAAATACTGGAACGTCTCGGCTCTCGCGCTTACCTACCGTCTCCATTCATTGGGGCGCATTTCCGACTGGCAGTACAGGCAGGCCGTGATTGAGCTCGGCCGCCTCGGGTATAGGACCGGCGAACCTGATGGCGGAGACCGGGAAACATCTATGCTTTTGCAGAAGGTTTTCGGCTTTCTATGGGAGCAAGGGACAACGTCGAGCCACGTTGCCAGGGAACTTAACACAAGCGTCGGTGAACTAAACAGCTGGGTCTTTGAGCTGATCTCGCCAGTCCGACCGGAGGAGCGACCCGGGCACGGTGCTAAGCGCCCTCATCTCCAGGTTGTTAAGTGATGCGACAGTCGGCTCGGTCAAATGGGATTTCTCCAACCGCTTGACGGGCGATGGCGAAATCTGCCTAGGCTAGGGTCTTGCGCCGAAGGCCTTTTCGTTAAACTGTAGCATTTGTCTTTCGTCTGCCCACTTGCGCAGAGGGTGGGGAGGTAGCTTGCCTTCTTCCACTAGGAGCATGTGTTCTTCCACCCTCGACCACTTTTCATCCCTTGAGAACTTCCTCGGAAGAGTCGTGTCCCGAGTTGGGCGAGCAGCGAGAACCTGCCCGATTTCCAAGTTCAATGCATTTTGCATTTGTGCGCCCTTGAGGTCTGCGCCGTTTAGGTTTGTTCCTTCCAAGTCTGCATCGTCCATATGCGTGCCACCCAGCCACGCTCCTTGCAGCTGGCAGCCCTTTAGAAATGCACCCTCCAGTCGCGCTGCACCCATGTTTGCGCCGTCCAGATGGGCGAACTCCAGATAAGCGCCGCGTAGGTCTGTGCGGCGCAAGTCTACTCGGAAGGGTTCGTTGCGCCGGGGGCGTCGGCCAAGAACGATCAGTGCTGCCTTTACGTGTTCGGGCGGTCGGATCCTGCGTTCTTTGTGTTCACCGTAATTTGCGGATGGAGCCGGGGCGTGCAGCCGTACGAACGCCGCCAACACCTCTACGATCGTGGGTTGGGTGTCAGGAGAGTCCCTCATGATCGCTTCTAGCGCGTAGATGCCGCCCAATTGCTCAGTGATTCGACACGAAGCAAGATGCTCCATCGCCTTTGCGAAACGGTCGTTAAGCTTCCCCTCGCGAGTGAGATTCACCTGGTCTTGATGTTGTTTTTGACTGAGCGCGAGGGACGCCTGGGTGAGTTGCAACTGTGCCTGATCCTGTTGGAGGGTGTGCTCCAGCGCCTCCCGGGTGTCGCGGAGCGAGCGGGCGGTGAAGACGAGGCCGACAGCGCCAGCAGATGCGACCACGAGCGCAGCTATTGCGGTTCGAAAACCGGAAATAACGGTTGCCTTAGGAGCATCGCTATCGTCCAATCGGCCAAGCTGGATCCGGTCGAGGAACCATGGCGCCTGCCACAGCAAGTACAGGAAACCTCCGAATAGTGTGGCCCCCGCAAGGATGGCCAACCAACGTGTTCCGTTACCCTGCTGAGGTTTGGGTTCGGTCATGAGCCTATGGCACGCCATAAGCCAGCGGTTCGCTAACCGTGGCGGCCGATCGGCGGACCTGAAGCAAGCGTGGGAGTACGCAGCGCTATCCAGCTGCCGATCCGGATGGACGTCCGCCCTGCCGTACGCGAGGAGCTCGACCCTGACGGCGGCGCAGGCAAGACGCCAGCGCCGAGAGACAGGAGTTGAGAGCGGCCAAGATGCTGGCGGTAGCCACCGTTACCCACACCTTGCGGATACCAGGACGGTCAGCGGCGACCTGGTCCAAGAGCCGGGCGCCGGCGGGGAGTCCTGCACACTTGCCGCAGTGACCAGCACGGCAAGCAAGAGTCCAACCCTGTCAGTGACGATTTTCCGCTTCCTGCCCACGATCTTCTTCCCGGCGTCGATGCCCTGGCCGGCGACGGGGACGCTGGTGGAGGTCTTGATGCTCTCGCGTCGATTACACAGGCCGACGGCTCGGCGTCCCGTCCTTCCTTCTTCCGCAGAAGCTGCCGGAGAAGCCGTTGAGCTGAACGAATACGCCCTCGTCCGCCCACTGGGCGAAGTAGCCGTAGGCCGTATTCCAGTGCGGAAAGTCGTGCGGGAGGTAGCGCCACTGCACCCCGGTGCGGTCCACGTACAAGATCGCGTCCATGTCGCGCAGGTCATGTTCGCATGGCCGACCGCAGTCGAGGGCCCGGTGAAAACGACCTCTAAGACCGTGGTCCCACGTGGTGAGGCGGACGAGTCGTTTGTGCCAGCAGGGGGCGGGGGCGAAGCCGAGAAAGGCCAGGTAGCAGGTGTCGCTCGCAGTGGTGGTTGAGTCGGCGTCAGCCGGTTAGCCAGAACATGGTGCGCTCGATGACCCACCGCCGGCGCCCTAATCGTTCGCTGGGCTCGACGCCTTGGCGCGCGATGGGGACGCCGGTTTTGCTGCGTGCCCATCTCCGCAGGTGAGGAACGTCGTACGCCTCGTCGGCGTGCAGGCGTTGAGGTTTGAAGTGGCGGCCGCGGTGGGGGTGCCTCGTTTGGTCGTGACGAGCAACGCACGGTGGCTTGAAGTGAGTTGGCGGAGAATCGTGCGTCAGTGCCTCTAGCGGCCACTGCCATCTTCACGCCATCATGGCCCTGTTCTCCATGTGAGATCGATGCATCCCCTCTGAAACACCGCCTTGACGAGGCGCGCCCGCCAAGGGTGGTGGGCCCGACGCTTACCGCGTCGGGAGCAAGGAGGGTGTATGGGTCAGCAAGATTGTCCACAGGAGAACGACTCCGGCGCACCTGCCGGAGAGAACAACAACACGAAGATCTCGATCCACATCTGGCCCAAGGTTCGACTAGGACTGACGGTCTGCGAGACGGCACTTGTGCTTACCCAGCACGATGCCCTCGCCGCTGGAGCGAGGGCGCTCGTGGTCACAGGTGATCTGATCTTCAGCCGGCCAAGCACGAAGTAATCGGATCCCCTGTCGGTGGGCTCGACGCGCAAGCGTCGGGCCCACTGTGCTGTGCAGCGTCTCCGAGTAGACACGTGTGTCCTTTCGGAGGCTGGCTGCACTGGAGAGTATCGGCGTCGCCGCCTTTTACAGAACCTGCATCGGTGCGACTTTCGGCGACGTTGACAAGACGTGACAGAATGGAGTCAGAGCACCAACGCCCGCAGGAGGAAGCGTGGAAGGGCAGGGCAACCAGGAGCACCTGCTGGCACTCAGCGCCTTGGCCCATGCCTTGCGTGAGCTCCACCTCTCCGCTGGCGCCCCCTCCACACGTGAACTCGCCAAGCGCACCAACCTGGTGAGCCACCAGAGCGTGCACGCCACGCTCCGGGCAACTCGCCTTCCACGTTGGTCCACTCTGGAGTCCATTGTCGAAGCAATGGGGGGCAATAAGCAGAGATTTCAAGAGCTTTGGGCGCGGGCCGCCAAGGAGCAGCAGGAAGTAAAAGAAGCTGCCCGACCTGCTGGCCAGACGACCAAATCTCGGAGTATTGGCAAAGCAAGCCCAAACCAAGCCCCCGCATCCCCGCAGCTCACCAGCCGCCAAGGCAATGACGATCCATACGATCTTGTCCACCTATTGAGCGAGCACGGGTCCCCCAAATTGTTCGCACCTGGGGAAACAATCATCCATCAAGGCGCATGGACGCAAAGATTCTGCGTAGTGGTGCACGGCTACGTGAAAAGGGAATCCTCCACAGCCGACGGGCATCGACAGCTGCTGGATATCCTTGCCCCCGGAGAGCCTGTTGAGGCAAGCGTTCTCCTGGCCAAACCAGCGCAGGCAAGAGCCACCGCAGCTACGCACACCCAATGCCTTTTCGTTGGCCGCGACCGCATAAACGCTTTGTCCGAGGCTAACCATGACTTGTCGTTGGCATTGTTGTGGGCAATGTCGGAAACCGTTAGGCGCGCCGATAGCTTCCGAAGCTGGTTCAGTGAGGGGGATGTCACAACTAAGCTGGCACATCTGCTTATTCATCTGCATGAAAGGGCTGCGCCAAGGGACGGGCTGCTGCCTTATCCTCTCACGCAGTCAGACTTGGCCTCATTTATAGGGTCAAGAGAAAGGCGTGTCCACGCTGGACTGCGCACGTTGGTGGAGCGTGGGGTTATCGCCCTCGGGTATAGAAGAATCAGAATTCTGTCCTTGCAGGCGCTGCGCCGTCAGGCCGGCTACGACCCAATCTGATCCCGCCCGCCTTTAGAGCGTGACACGGATGCAGACCCACTTTGTACCCGTACGGTGAGCGGAGCGAGCTGCTTTGGCCCCATTCAGCAAATCGGGCTGAAGGGGAGCGGACCTGGCAGCGGCCGTCGCAGCCCCTGCCACTGTTTCCTGGCTGACGGCAGCCCTGACGGCAACGACGGCACACGTAGACCGTTGCTCACGACGATCAGCGATCAGCAGAATTGGAGGTCGGGCCCCCGTCCAACGGCTCGCCCGATCCTACGGATCAGAAGGTTGCAGGTTCGAATCCTGCCGAGTGCACACAGATCAGAGGCCCCGCCGGTTCGTCCGGCGGGGCCTCTGACATCTCCGGGTGACATCAACGTCTACGTAGGCCGTGCCGATGACGTGATGAAGGCTGCTGACTACAAGATCTCTTCTTCGGGATCGTGGCCCACCGCTCGTCCCAACCACGTGCGCCCAGGCGCTGCGGCGATCGTGCTGTGCCTGAGAAGCCCCGGAGAGACCCGGGGCTTCAGAGGTTTCAGGTGTTGTCCGGATGACGCAAACGCCGACCTCTGCTCTCCGCGATGCGCAAAACGTCCTGTAGGGCCTCGGTCAGGCGCTCGGCGAGGTAGCGAAGATCACCGGGCTGCGTCTCGGGGAGCAGTACGAGGGCGTGTTGGACGAGTTGGTCGCCCATGTGAAGTTGGATTGACTCTGTGGCATCGGCGGCTCGGGAGACCGGTCCGCCGTGGTGGTCGGTTATCAGATAGCTGTGCTTGCCGTCGGTGCCGGACCGGGGAAGCAGCCGGTGCTCATCCGACATCAGGCGACCGCCACTACGTGATCGCGGTGCCGACCAGCAATGGGGTGCTGCGGCGTCACCCTGGCCCTTTCATGCTGACGCTGAGCTTGCTCATGAGCGATCAGATACGGGCGTACAGACGGGGAACCTGTGACGTTGAGTGAGGTGCAGTCCTGGCTGTAGGGGCTGCGGTGCGGCGGCAGGGGTGGAATGAGGTGCTGGGCTGGACGCACGGGCAGGGTGGGCGCCGGCGGCTGGTGGCGTGGTGTCGCGCCGGGGCCCTTCAACAGGATGTACACCCAGGCGGCGTGGCGACGGATAAGGTCCCTCATGTCATCAGCTCCGATCAGCTGGTGGCCGTGCCCCGGGGCGGCTCCAACCGTCGCCGGGGCTTCACGTGGGTAACCGTAGCCGAAGCGTTCTAGGGCATGCTAGGGATACTAGGAATTCCATGTATCGCACGGATGTCCAAGCATGCGCATGCTATGAGGGTGATCGAGTTCGTTCCTGACATTCCTCGATGGCGGCAGGTGGCCGAAGTGGTTCGCCGTCGCATCGCGGACGGCACCTATCCGCCGCGTACCCGTGTCCCCTCTGTCGTGCAGTTGACTTCGGAGTTCGGTATCGCCAACGCGACAGCGCACAAGGTGCTTCGCGCATTGCGCGAAGAGGGGCTGACGTACACCGAACCCGGTCTGGGGTCGTTCGTTGCCGAGCGGCCCCAGAATGCTGCAGCAGAGAGGGACACGTAGCCAGGACTCAGCTCAGGGCCTTACCCACCTCGTAGATGGTCGGCCGGTCTTCGGGAGTGTGGCTGAGCATCGCCTCGATCAATTCGCCCAGCTCACCGGGCGGCAGCTCGGCACGCTCGGGTGACTCCCGGCCGCCACCGATGGGCCGTATCTGCACTCGACCGCCGAGCTCACACATGACGATGCCGATACGTCCCTTGGCGGTGTCCTTCGCCAGTTCACCGATGCCTGGTCTGGTCTGCTGGTTGCTCGCCATGCAAGGGAGCAACGCGATCGGAGGGCCGTCGCCAAAAGGTCAGGCTGATTACCCGCGTGTGCCTTCGCTCATGCGTACCCGGAGAGTCGCCCTTGTGAAGCTGTCGGCGGGTGGTCAGGCGAACGCCGATGACCGGGCCCTGCCGACGGCGCGTCAGCGGGTTTTCCGTTGCTCCCTGATGGTGTTTCCGCCCCTCCTCGTTCGTCAGCCGCGTTAGATCGAAGTTATCTGTAACTCGCCGTGCGCGTCCGCGAGCAGGATCCCGGCCGCCGACACGTCGAGCAGCTCGACGCAGCGCGGACAGCCGGTGCAGCAGGTCGATGACGTCGAAGTCCTCGACAAGGCAGTCCGTGATCTCGACGAAGATCTTGGCTAGACGTCGTTCGCGGGCCATGACCACGTCCGCCGCAATCTCGCCGAGGGGGCGCTCACTGCCCGAGCCCGGAATCGTTGCCTCAGGGACGACGGTTACGGGAAGGGACGCATGGGACCGTTCCTCCGCTGCCCGTACGGTCCGTTGGGCCTGTTCGAGGAGTAGGCTGGATTTACCGAGGATATTTCGAGCACCGGCTTTCAGGCTTGTGTCGTTTTCGGCGATTGAATATTCCGGGCCGGTTCAAGCTGGCCCGGGGCAGGGTTCGCGTCGTGACTGCGACCATTTCCCGCCCGCCGACGACCGAGGCCGATGACCGGTTCTCCACGTCCTCTCTGCGTCTGTCGCTGGCTCCCGCCGGCTCCGCGCCGGCTCTGCTGGACGGCGCCTGGTGGCCTCGCTCCCGCGATCTCGGGGCGGAACTGCCGTCCCTGGCCGCCGTACTGGATCCGCTGTGGGGGCGGATCACCCGGGTCACGGTCAATCCCAACCAGTGGCCGGTCATCCCACACAAGGTGCCCGTCGCCGGGCACGTGGTGAACGTGGGCTGGTTCCGGGACGAGCAAGACCCGCATGAACTGCTGTTGCTCTCCTGCCACGTGGGCCGCCGGAATCTCCTTGTGGTCCCGCCGCAGACGACTCCCGACTCGGCCGCCTGGCTGATGGCCGCCGCGAGCGACCCGCGCGGTGTGTCGACCGCGAGCCGGCTGGTGGAGGAGGCGACGCGTCTGCGGACGCTGCACGACGCGACCGGGCCGAAGAGGCGGACGCGACCCCCACCCATCCGGCAGACTCTCCCGGTCCGTCACCGAACGGGCCGAACCGACCGAACCGATAGCCGCAGTCCAGAACCCGGCCGCAGCACCGCACACGACAGGCCGGGGGGCTCCAGCGTCATGGCTGCCCAGAGGCCGGGGCAGCCATCCCTCCAAGTCGCGATGCCGCCGGGCGCGGACCTCCCGTCCGATTCGTGGCGCATCCCCGGACGACGGATCAGCCACGGTGCTCGCTACCTCAGGCTTGTGGGCCGGCCGTTCACCCGCTACCCCCGCACACCCCGTACCGGCGTATGCCGCGAGGGCCGGACCCGGCCCGGCCACGAGGCTCTCCGACGGGCACTCCGAACTGAGGAGCCATGCCTCTTCCGCGGTTGTACGTCCACCGATACGACCACACCACGTGCGCGTTGATCACCCTTGCAGGAGAGATCGACCTGGCCACCGCCCCGCTCGTGCGTGCCGCGCTGGCCGAATGCCTGCACGACGGCATCCGCACCACCGACGTCGATCTCACTGAGGTCACCTTCTGCGACGCCAGCGGACTCAACGCCTTCCTCATGGCATCGGGGCTTGCCACCGAAGCCGGAACGATCCTCCGGCTGCACCATCCGCCACCGATCATGGCCCGCATCATCGAGATCACCGGCTCCGGTTTCCTGCTCCACGAGCTCCACACCGTTCGCCCACCATCACGCGGTTTCCCGCCGCCGCGGTCGGCGCGCGGTGACGTCCCCGCTCCGCCGGGAGCCGCCACAGGGTGAGGGAAGCACACCGCTCCCGCCCACGCCGTACGTCTGCGCCGGCTGAACCGCCGGCAGGCCGAGACCAGTGCGGGAGGACCTGGCCGATCTGTACGTGGAGTCTTCCCTGGCGCAGGCTGGCCAGGAGTATCGAGGCCGGAAGGCGTTCCTGCGGCGGCTGCGACATCCGGGGGCCGGATTCGCGCTGCTGATCGGGGAGGAGACGGCTTTCAAAGGGTGTGCAAACGGATCCCCGCATCGCGCGAGCCCCTGCGGGCACTCACACCCTGATGGCCCTCGGTGGTCCTCTGTGCCCAGGCTTCCGGGATTTTTGGGTCGCGCCCTCGCGTGACATGGGTTTCGACCGTGGTAGTCGACAGGCATGCCGATGAAGCCTGCAGGCGCCACGGACCGTTCATCCTGGTTCGGGCGACTGCACCGCGTGATCAGTAGTTCGCCAGTCGGGCGTGGATGGCGGCGGAGCAGCGATATCGAGCTGTGGTCGCGTTCACTGGGCTTCGCGGCGCTGGGGCTCCTCACGCTGGTGCCGCTGCTGATCATTGTTTCCTCTGCCGACCTCGAGCACGGACGGGGGTTCGCGCAGTGGCTGGGGGAAGGGCTCGGCGTGTCGACGGCTTCCAGGCGGCAGGTCGAGCAGTTGTTCATTGGGCCCGGCCAGGCCCTACGGACCACCACCGTGTTCGGTATCGCCACCCTTGCCGTGTTCGGCCTGGCCTTCAGTGCGGCCGTGCAGACAGGCTATGAAAAGGTCTGGGAATTGCCGCCGGCTCGCTGGTGGGCCAGATGGCGGCATGTGGTGTGGCTCGGCGTCCTCATCGGATACCTCTACTTCTCCGCCACCATCACGCTGCTGCGCGAACCTCTGGGAGGCGGGGCCGTGGCCTCGCTTAGCGCAGTGCTGTTCCTGTGGTGGTCCCAACGCCTTTTGCTCGGCGGGAGGATCCGCTGGCGTGCCCTGCTGCCCGGCGCTGTGGCCACCGTGATCGGGCTGCTCGGTCTGAGGGTCTTTTCCAAGCTCGTCTTCTCGCCGTTGATCGCATCCAACGCTGTCACCTACGGACCTGTCGGAAGTGTTCTCGTCATCGAGTCCTGGTTGGTCGGTGTCGGTGTCGTCATCTTCGGCGGGGCGCTGGTCGGTCGACTGCTGTGCGAAGAACTCCCTCGCATGGCACACCTACTGAAGCGGCCCAGATGAGGCACATCCGGACGTGAACCCCGCGTGGACCACGCCCCCCGACACGCCCGGGCCAGCGTGTCGCACCCGTCCGCCCCTGGTGGGCGGACGGAGGCGGGGCGCCGGAGCGGCCTGAGGGAACCGTCCTGATCGCCGTTGCTGCGGCGACCAGCCGTTCGAAGTTGACGGCAGTTCTGACGGCAACGACGGCACACGTGCGCGCACGATCGCTGCTACGAGCGATCGGAGCAGGAAGCCGTCGGCCCTCCTGCCAGAGGGTGCCCGATCCTGCGGATCAGAAGGTCGCAGGCTCGAATTCTGCCGAGTGCGCAGCAGGCCAGAGGCCCTGCGGAGCAGTCCGCAGGGCCTCTGGCCTCTTGCTTCGAAGGCGGGATCGCCGCAACCCGTCAGGCCGTAGACCACGGCACGTCCGACGTGTGCATGCTCCGCACGTGCGGTGGCGGGGCGATCTCGCCTTCGCTGACGGAGGGTTGCCGCCGCGTCGGGGTTGTCAGTAGGTGACGTAGTCGCTGCGGACCCATCCCGTGACGCCCTTGTGGGCCCCGGACGTCACCTTGCCGTACCACCAGACCGGAGTGGGGTACGTCTTGGTGCAGTAGTACGTGAACTTGGTCCCCTTGGTCAGCTGCCCCAGGGAGCCGTAGCTCGTTGCGGGGCCCTTGCGCAGGTTCACGTTGTTCGTTTTGATCTTGTAGTACGTCTGGTCCGGTTCGTCGAGATTGCACTTCGGGTTGGTGACCGCGCCGGCGCTCGGGGCGGTGATCATCGCCCCGCCGAACAGTGCGACCGCCGCGACAGTCGTCGCGATCGTGTTGCGGAGCAAACCTTGCCGCATGCTTGCCTTCTCCTGTGCCAGTGACAGGCGCACCCCCGTATGGACGCGCCGCTCGTTGTCGCTCGTTCCAGCGAACTCGCAACGCGGTGAGCGTAGTCGGCGCTTTTGCAGAGGTGACGCCCACGCTCCGCGACTTTGTGCAATCTTCAAAGACGGGGGGCGTCGGTGGCGCGCCCCGGCCGGCAAGGGGACGCTGGGTTCGGGGGCAACGTGATGGAGGAGTACTCCATGGCTCAGACCAGCCGGGACCACAAGGCGCGCGCACCGTTCTTTTCCCGCCCCGGTGTCCGCCGCTTCCTGCCGTTCGTTCTGATCAGTGCGGTTGCCCTGATCTTCATCTTCGAGAACCGCTCGGACGTCGAGATCCGCCTGCTCGTGCCGATCGTGACCATGCCGCTGTGGGGTGCCCTCCTGATCGCCTGGGGCCTCGGCGTGCTCGCCTGCGTCTTCACCGTGCGCCGACGGTCGAGCCGGCACTCGCGGCAGCCCAAGTAGGTGCCTTGGGCGTTCCTTCGGTGAGGTGCCCGGCCGGAGGGTTGGTTCAGTCCGGGCGGCAGTGCTCTTCCAGGTAGGTCGCCGCGAGCGTGCCGGCGCGGGTGAACCAGTCGTGCAGGACCGCGATCTCGTCCGGCGAGTAGTCCGCGAAGAGGTGCGTGAGGCGTGCGTAGTACGGCTCGTAGACCTCCCGGACCCGGGCGACCGCGTCGGGCTGGGCCGCGACGCGGATGCGGCGGCGGTCCGTGGGGTCGGGGCGGCGGGTGATGTAGCCGGCGCGCTCCAGGCGGTTGAGGATGCCGGTGACCGCGCCGGTGGTGACATGGACGCGGGCCGCCAGGTCGCCTGCCGTGGGGAGGTTCTCGCCGGCCTCGATGACATAGGCGAAGCAGGTGAGGTCGGTCACACTCAGGCCCACCTGTTGGGCGATCTCGTGCTGTCCGACCAGGTGAGTCGCGATGAGTTGGTCCATGGCCGACAGCGCCTGCTCCGGCGTGGCGGCCGGACGAGGCTTCGCGTGCATTCCCAGATCCCTTAGTTCGTGAGATGTTTGGGTGGTAAAAGTCTTAGCAGGTGAGGGGTTCCGTGGGTCGGACCCTCGGGTGCGAGGGAGTGGCACGTGAGTGCACATCAGTATGACCACGGGCACACGGTCGCGGGATGGGTCGGATTCGCCATCGCCTCGGTCGGGGCCTGTGTGGCGGGGCTAGGGGTGTGCACCGTCTCCGGTGTGCTGATCGCCGGCGGGCTGGCGATCGGGCTCGTGAGTCTGCTCGTCACCTGGGCCCTGCACCTTGCCGGGTGGGGGAAGGGGCCGGGCGTGCGGTCCCGGGCCGAGTGGGGCTGGCGCGTGCGGGACTCGGCGGCGCCGGGCGGGCACGAGGAGTGCCTGGGGTGCCGGCTGGCCGGGCGCGGGCGGCGTGCGGCTGGTGCGGGGGCGGGTGCGGGCGCGGTGCAGCCGGTCATGCCGGTGCAGCGCACGGGTGAGCCGGAGACCGTCGCCGCGGTGGGGACCGACTCCGTGAAGTGAGGCCGATCCTCATCAGGCGGCCCCCGTCAAGCGGCCCCGTGAGGCGGGCCTCGTCAAGCGGCCCCGTGAGGCGGGCCTCGTCAAGCGGCCCCGTCAGGCGGTCCTCTTCAGGCGGTCCTCTTCAGGCGGGCCTCGCAGGCGGTCCCCGTCGGGCGGCCCTCGTCAGCCGCCCGATGTCAGTGGTGCCCCCTACTCTCGGCAGAGATGGCACAGGCATGGAAGTGCTCGGGGCTGCGGTGGTCGGCGGATGGTCCCGTGCTGGTGTGGGGTGGCGGGCGGCGCAGTGCGCTGACCTGGGGGAAACGCGTGGCCTTCGAGGTCGCGGAAGGGGGCGTGCGCAGCTGCGTGGGAGCTCGGGGGCATGCGTGCCCGCTGGGTGCGGTCGTGCCGGGGCGGAGTACGGGGGCGCGGTGCGAGGAGTGTGCGCGGCTGGACCGGGCGCACTCGGTGGCGGCGGACACCATCGCCGACGATCCACGGCCGTACCGCGTGTACCTGGCGTGGTTCGGGCCCGGCATGGTCAAGGTCGGGATCACGGCCCGGGAGCGGGGAAGCGCGCGGCTGCTCGAACAGGGAGCCGTCTGTTTCAGCTGGCTCGGCGTCGGTCCGCTCATGGCCGCGCGGCGTACGGAGGAGCTGCTCAGGGCCGCCCTGCGGGTGCCCGACCGGATTCCGTACGTCGACAAGCGGGCCGTGCGGGCCGCGCTGCCGGAGGCCGCCGCCGACCGGGCCCGTGAGGTCGCCGAGCTGTATCAGCGGGCGGTCGCGCTCCCCGCGTGGCCGGAGTCGCTCGTACGGGAGCCACTGCGGGTCGTCGACCACGTGGGGGTGTTCGGGCTCGCCGGGGTGCCCGTCGCCGCCGGGGACGTTCGCGAGCTCGTCGCCGGGGGTGCGGTCGGCGGGGAGCTGGTCGCGGCCGCGGGACCCGATCTGCATCTGGCCACCGGTGCCGGGGTCGTGGTGCTCGACACGCGGTTGATGACCGGGTGGGGGCTGGTGCCCGCCACGGGGAGTGAAGTGACCGTGCCGATCAGGCAGTCCAAGGAGGTCGCGGGCATGCAGGACGGCTTGTTCTGAACTCTGAACCCGCCGGGCTCTGCGGGCGTTCCCTGAGCAGCTCGGCCTGTTCTGAGCTCTGAACCCGCCGGGCGCTGCGGGCGTTCCCTGACCAGCTCGGCCTGTTCTGAGCTCTGAACCCGCCGGGCGCTGCGGGCGTTCCCTGACCAGCTCGGCCTGTTCTGAGCTCTGAACCCGCCGGGCTCCGCGGGCGTTCCCTGAGCAGCGCGGCCTGTTCTGGACTCTGACCCCGCCGGGCTCTGCGGGCGTCCCCGGAGCAGCTCGGCCTGTTCTGGACTCTGAACCCGCCGGGCTCTGCGGGCGTTCCCTGACCAGCCCGGCCCGTTCTGGACTCTGAACCGGCCGGGCTCTGCGGGCGTTCCCTGAGCAGCTCGGCCTGTTCTGGACTCTGAACCCGCCGGGCTCTGCGGGCGTTCCCTGAGCAGCGCGGCCTGTTCTGGACTCTGACCCCGCCGGGCTCTGCGGGCGTTCCCTGAGCAGCGCGGCCTGTTCTGGACTCTGACCCCGCCGGGCTCTGCGGGCGTTCCCTGACCCGCCCGGCCCGTTCTGGACTCTGAACCGGCCGGGCCTCCCGGCCCTCACTACCAGCCCGGCCCGTTCCGCACCGGTCGGGCTTCCCAGGAGTCCCCTGAGAAGTGCCTGTGCGTTTCTCAGAGAAATCACAGGTTGACGAAAGCGGGTTCTCAGAGGCCCTCGACATCGTGTTCACATGACCACGACCTCGCCCCAGGGGCGCACCGAACTGCTCAGGCCGGACGGGAGCCCCGTCCGCGTGCTTGTGGTGGACGACGAGCTGTCGATCACGGAGCTGCTGTCCATGGCCCTGCGCTACGAAGGGTGGCAGATCCGGAGCGCCGGTGACGGCACGGGCGCGATCCAGGCCGCCCGTGACTTCCGGCCCGACGCCGTCGTCCTCGACATGATGCTGCCCGACATGGACGGGCTGGCCGTCCTCGGGCGGCTGCGCCGGGACCTGCCGGACGTGCCCGTGCTGTTCCTGACCGCCAAGGACGCCGTCGAGGACCGGATCGCCGGGCTGACGGCCGGCGGGGACGACTACGTCACCAAGCCGTTCAGCCTGGAGGAGGTCGTCGCGCGGCTGCGGGGGCTGATACGCCGCTCCGGTGCCGCCGACCGGCGCTCGGACTCCACGCTGGTCGTCGGCGACCTCACCCTCGACGAGGACAGCCACGAGGTGACCCGGGCCGGCGACAACATCCACCTCACCGCCACCGAGTTCGAGCTGCTGCGGTTCCTGATGCGCAATCCGCGCCGGGTGCTCAGCAAGGCGCAGATCCTCGACCGCGTGTGGTCGTACGACTTCGGCGGCCAGGCCAACGTGGTCGAGCTGTACATCTCCTATCTGCGGCGAAAGATCGACGCCGGGCGTGAGCCGATGATCCACACGCGGCGCGGTGCCGGGTACCTGATCAAGCCCGCGGCGTCGTGAGCGGACGACGGCGGCTGCGGGTCCACGGGGACAGACAGGGGCGACTGCGCCGGCCGCGCACGCTGCGGACGCGGCTCGTGGTCTCCGCCCTGGCGCTGATCGCCGTCGTGTGTGCCGTCATCGGGACGGTGACGACGATCGCGATGCACTCCCGCCTGTACGAGCAGCTGGACAGCGCGCTCAGCGGGGTGGTGGGTCGCGCCGCGGGCGCCGGCCCCGAGCTGCCCGACGGCGCACAGCCCGGGCCGAAGCCCACGGGCCGGCCGGACAAGGGGGTGCCCAAGGTTCCCGATCTCTCGGAGTTCGTCACGCAGGGGCCGCAGCAGATGATCGGCACCATCGCCGCGAAGGTCCGGAGCGGCGCGATCACCGAGGGCATGGTCAGCAAGCCCACCAAGGACGACAACGACGTCACGCAGGCCGCGCCGTACACGCTGAGCAAGACGCAGATGACCGAGCTGAACGCCGTCGCCAAGGACGGCAAGGCACACACGGTCACCATCTCCGGGCTGGGCGAGTACCGCGCGGAATACCGCAAAGGGGCCAACGGCGCCTACTACGTCGCGCTGCCCACCACCGACGTCACCGACACCCTCAACACTCTCGTCCTGGTCGAGATCAGCGTCACCGCTGCCGGCCTCGTCGCCGCCGGCATCGCCGGTACGGTCATCGTCGGCGTGGCCACCCGCCCGCTCCGCCGAGTCGCCGCCACCGCCACCCGGGTCTCCGAACTCCCCCTGCACACCGGCGAGGTGAACCTCAGCGAGCGTGTGCCCGACTCCGAGACCGACCCGCACACCGAGGTCGGCCGGGTCGGCGCCGCGCTCAACCGGATGCTCGACCACGTCCACGGCGCCCTGCACGCACGGCAGCAGAGCGAGACGCGGGTCCGGCAGTTCGTCGCCGACGCCAGTCACGAGCTGCGCACCCCCCTCGCCTCCATCCGCGGATACGCCGAACTGACCAGACGCGGGCGTGAGGACGTCGGGCCGGACACCCGGCACGCGCTCGGGCGGATCGAGTCCGAGGCCGGGCGCATGACGCTGCTCGTAGAGGATCTGCTGCTGCTCGCCCGGCTCGACGCCGGCCGGCCCCTGCAGTTCGAGCAGACCGACCTCGTCCCACTCGTCGTGGACACCATCAGCGACGCCCGTGCCGCCGGCCAGGACCACAACTGGCGCCTCGACCTGCCCGACGAGCCCGCGCTCGTCTCGGCGGACGCGGCCCGGCTGCAGCAGGTCCTCGTCAACCTGCTCGGCAACGCGCGCACCCACACGCCCCCCGGTACGACCGTCACCGCCCGCGTCCAGCGGCGCGGACCCTGGCTGTGCGTGGACGTCGAGGACGACGGGCAGGGCATTCCGGCCGAGTTGCTTCCGCACGTCTTCGAACGGTTCGCGCGCGGCGACTCCGCGCGATCCCGCACCCACGGCTCGACCGGCCTGGGCCTGGCCATCGTGCAGGCCGTGGCGACCGCGCACGGCGGTGCCGTGACCGTCGACAGCGTGCCCGGGCGGACCGTCTTCACGCTGCACCTGCCCGCGCTCCCGGCGCAGGGGCAGCCGGACATGAGCCGGCGACAGGTGCTCCCGGCGCAGCCGCAGCCGGACATGAGCCGGCAACAGCACTCACAGGCACGCCACAGCGTCACCACACCGGCACGACAGGGCGCCTGACGAAAGTCGGTTCCATGCGAACCGATTCTTCTCCCGGCACCCTGCCGGCGCGGGAGCACCTCCCGGCCGCACCAGCCGGTACGCCTGTCCTGGACGTAGTGATCCCCGTCTACAACGAGGAGAAGGACCTCCAGCCGTGCGTCCGCAGACTGCACGAGCATCTCGACCGGACGTTCCCGTACGCGTTCCGCATCACGATCGCGGACAACGCCTCCACGGACACCACCCCGGAGGTGGCCGGAAGGCTGGCGGCGGAGATTCCCGAGGTCACCACCTTCCGCCTGGAGCAGAAGGGGCGGGGCCGGGCGCTGCGGGCCGTCTGGTCGGCCTCGGACGCCCCGGTCCTCGCCTACATGGACGTGGATCTGTCCACCGACCTCAACGCCCTGCTGCCGCTGGTGGCGCCGCTGATCTCCGGCCATTCGGACCTCGCGATCGGCTCCCGGCTGGCCCGCAGTTCACGGGTGGTGCGCGGGCCCAAGCGGGAGTTCATCAGCCGGGCCTACAACCTCATCCTGCGCGGCTCGCTCCAGGCGCGGTTCTCGGACGCCCAGTGCGGCTTCAAGGCGATCCGCCGGGACGTGGCACAGGTGCTGCTGCCGCTCGTCGAGGACACCGGCTGGTTCTTCGACACCGAGATGCTGGTGCTCGCCGAGCGGGCGGGGCTCAGGATCCACGAGGTGCCGGTCGACTGGGTCGACGACCCCGACTCGACCGTGCACATCGTCAGGACCGCGACCGACGACCTCAAAGGCGTGTGGCGGGTCGGCAGGGCCCTGGCCACCGGCTCGCTGCCGCTGGACCGGATCGCCCGGCCGTTCGGCGACGACCCGCGCGACCGTGACCTCGTGGACGTGCCGAGGGGACTGGCCCGCCAGCTCGTCGGGTTCTGCGTGGTCGGCGCCCTGTCCACGCTCTTCTATCTGCTGCTCTACAGCGGCTTCCGGGTCGTCACCGGCTCCCAGATCGCCAACGCCCTCGCCCTGCTGGTTTCGGCGGTCGCCAACACCGCGGCCAACCGGCGGCTCACCTTCGGGGTGCGCGGGCGCGGCGGGGCCGTACGGCACCAGGCGCAGGGCCTGGTCGTCTTCGGGATCGGACTCGCCCTGACCAGCGGCTCGCTCGCGGCGCTGAACGCGGCGACCTCCGAGCCCGCGCACTCCACCGAACTGGCCGTCCTCATCGCGGCCAACCTCGCGGCGACCGTGCTGCGCTTCCTGCTCTTCCGGGCGTGGCTCTTCCCCGACCGGCGCGAGGACGACCCGACGCCCGTCGCCTCGTACGTCACCACCCCGTTCCGCGCCGGTGACGTCGCGGACTCCTGGCGGGACACCACCGTGCGGTTGCTGCCGGTGCGCCCGCACGACACCGATGCGAGGGACTCGCGATGACCGTCCACTTCGACCAGCAGATCACCGGCGCAGGCACGGGTCCCGGCACCCGGACGCGTCCGGAACCCGCACCGGCTCC
Organism: Streptomyces tibetensis; assembly: GCF_007655005.1. Lineage (GTDB taxonomy): Bacteria > Actinomycetota > Actinomycetes > Streptomycetales > Streptomycetaceae > Streptomyces > Streptomyces tibetensis. Next base: position 124,442 of record NZ_SZVW01000004.1, on the reverse strand, counting down.
GCACGCCGGTGCCCCGCACCGGCCCTTCCCACAGCGGCTGTGGCGCGGCCGCCCCGAGGACCCCCGCTGGGCCCGTCCGGCCTTCCTCGCCCTGCTGCTGGCGACGGCCGTGCTCTACCTGTACAACCTGAGCGCCTCCGGCTACGCCAACTCCTTCTACTCCGCGGCCGTGCAGGCCGGCAGCCAGTCCTGGAAGGCGTTCTTCTTCGGCTCGCTCGACGCCGCGAACGCCATCACCGTCGACAAGCCGCCGGCCGCCCTGTGGCCCATGGCTCTGTCCGTGCGGCTCTTCGGGCTCAGCTCGTGGGCGATCCTCGCGCCCGAAGTCCTCATGGGCGTCGGCACGGTGGCCGTCGTGTACGCGGCCGTGCGCCGCCGGTTCAGCCCCGCGGCCGGTCTGATCGCGGGCGCCGTGCTCGCGCTCACCCCCGTCGCGGCGCTGATGTTCCGCTTCAACAACCCCGACGCGATGCTGGCGCTGCTGATGGCGGCGGCCTGCTGTTGCGTCATCCGCGCCCTGGAGGACGGCCGCACGAAGTGGCTGCTGTGGGCCGGTGTCGCGGTCGGCTTCGCCTTCCTCGCCAAGACGCTCCAGGCCTTTCTGATCCTGCCGCCGCTCGCCCTCGTGTACGGCGTCTGCGCCCCGGTGACGGTGAAGAAGCGGATCGGGCAGCTCGCCGCGGCCTTGGTCGCGATCGTCGTCTCCGGTGGCTGGTGGGTCGCGATCGTCGAACTCTGGCCCGCGTCCTCCCGCCCGTACATCGGCGGTTCGCAGAACAACAGCTTCCTGAACCTGACCTTCGGCTACAACGGCCTGGGCCGCCTCAACGGCGACGAGACCGGCAGCGTCGGAGGCGGCGGCGGGGGTGGCAACGGCGGTGGAGCGTGGGGCGAGACCGGCTGGGACCGGCTGTTCAGCTCCTCCATCGGCGGCCAGATCTCCTGGCTGATCCCGGCCGCGCTGATCCTGCTGGTGGCGGGGCTGGTGGCCACGCTCCCCCACTCTCGACTTCGCTCGAGCGGGGGGACCCCCATGGCCCGCCGGACCTCGGCGACCCGCGGCGCGTTCCTGGTGTGGGGCGGCGCGCTGCTCACCACCATGCTGGTCTTCAGCTACATGCAGGGCATCTTCCACGAGTACTACACGGTCGCCCTCGCCCCCTACATCGCCCCGCTGGTAGGGATGGGTGCGACGCTGCTGTGGGAGAAGCGCCGCAAGGCGTGGGCCTCGCTGACCCTGGCCGCCGCGATGACGGCGACCGCGGCCTGGGGGTACGTCCTGCTCAACCGCTCCTCCGACTACCTGCCCTGGCTCAAGTGGGTCGTCCTGGTCGGCGGGCTGACGGCGGCCCTCGGCCTGATCTTCGCCGGCCGGCTCGGCAGCCGACTGGCCCTGGGAGCGGCCGGGCTGGGCCTCGTCGCCGCGCTGGCCGGTCCGGCGGCGTACACCCTCACCACCGTGAACGAGGGGCACACCGGCTCGATCGTCACGGCGGGTCCGGCGGTGGCCGGCGGCCGCGGCGGCCCGGGCGGTGGCGGTGGTCCGGGCGGCGGCTTCCCCGGTGGTGGTGGCGGCCTCCCGGGCGGCGGCCAGAACCAGCAGAACGGCAACGGCAACGCTCAGGGGCAGCAGGGCAACGGCTTCCCCGGCGGCGGGTTCCCGGGCGGCGGCCAGAACCAGCAGGGCCAGCAGAACCAGCAGGGCCGGCAGGGCCAGAACCGGCAGAACGGCGACGGCGGCCGTACGGGCGGCATGGGCGGCGGTGGCGGTGTCGGCGGTCTGCTCAACGGCGCCAGCGTCAGCTCCGAGGCCAAGAAGCTGCTGCAGACCGACGCCGACCGGTACACCTGGGTCGCGGCGGCCATCGGCGCCCAGAACGCGGCGAGTTACCAGCTGTCCACCGGCGACCCGGTGATGGCCATCGGCGGCTTCAACGGCACCGACCCGTCCCCGACCCTGGCCCAGTTCAAGCAGTACGTGGCGGACGGAAAGATCCACTACTTCATCGCCTCGGGCGGCATGGGCGGCATGGGCGGCATGGGCGGCAGGGGCGGCGACACGGGCGGCAGCGCCGAGGGCACGTCCTCCCAGATCACCTCCTGGGTCGAGGCCAACTTCAAGAAGGTCACGGCCGGTTCGGCCACGTTCTACGACCTCACCACGAAGGCGAGCAGCTGACCCGCTCCTGACCGGATGAAGGCCGGATGAAGGCCGGAGGAAGGGCCGGACGAAGGGCGGTGGCCGAAAGCCACCGCCCTTCACGGTCTCCGCCGCAACTCCGTTGTACGCCGTATAGCAACTGTTCTACGGTGTACAACATGACGACGTCCCCCCAGGAAAAGGCCGCGCCCCAGAACATGCAGGGCGGCCACCCACAGCGCTGGCTGATCCTCGGTGTCATCTGCCTCGCGCAGCTCACCGTGCTGCTCGACAACACGATCCTCAACGTGGCCATCCCCTCGCTCACCCGCGAGATGGACGCCTCGACCGCCGACGTCCAGTGGATGATGAACGCCTACTCCCTGGTGCAGTCCGGCCTGCTCCTCACCGCCGGCAACTCCGCCGACCGCTACGGCCGCAAGCTGATGCTGATGTCGGGCCTCGCGATCTTCGGCGTGGGATCGCTGGCGGCGGGGCTGTCCCAGAGCCCCGCCCAGCTGATCGCGGCCCGTGCGGGCATGGGCATAGGGGGCGCGCTGCTGATGACCACGACCCTCGCCGTCGTCGTGCAGATCTTCGACGACCAGGAACGCGTGAAGGCCATCGCGCTGTGGTCGACGGTCAGTTCGCTCGGCTTCGCGGCCGGGCCGCTGATCGGCGGTGTGATGCTGAACCACTTCTGGTGGGGCGCGATCTTCCTCATCAACATCCCGGTCGCGGTGCTGGGCCTGGTCGCGGTCGCCGCGCTGGTGCCGGAGTCGAAGCACAGGGCCGGTGACCGGCCCGACCTGCTCGGCGCGGTCCTGTCGACGATCGGCATGACGGCCGTCGTGTACGCGATCATCACCGGGCCCGAGCACGGCTGGACCTCCGCACAGGTGCTGGTCTCGGCGCTGGCCGGGCTGGTCGTGCTCGGCCTGTTCGTGCTGTGGGAGCTGCGGACCGAGCACCCGATGCTCGACATGCACTTCTTCCGCAACCAGAAGTTCGTCGGCGCGGTCGCGGGCGCGATCCTCGTGGCGTTCGGCATGACGGGGTCGCTGTTCCTGCTCACGCAGCACCTCCAGTTCGTGCTCGGGTACGAGCCGCTGGACGCCGGGTTGCGGACGGCGCCGCTGGCGCTGACCGTCGTCGCGCTCAACTTCACGGGGGTCGGGGCGAAGCTGGTGCTGAAGGCCGGTACGCCGGCGGCCATCGCGCTCGGCATGACCCTGGTGTCCGCGGGACTGGCGGCGATCGCCCTGCTCGGTGGACACGGGTACGGCGGAATGCTGCTCGGCCTGGTCGTGATGGGCGCGGGTGTGGCGCTGTCCATGCCGGCGATGGCCAACGCGATCATGGGGGCGATCCCGCCGGAGAAGGCGGGGGTCGGAGCGGGGATCAACGGAACCCTCGCCGAGTTCGGCAACGGGCTGGGCGTCGCGGTGCTCGGTGCGGTGCTCAACTCGCGGTTCGCGTCGTTGGTCGCCGTGTCGGCGGCGTCACTGCCGGCGGCGCTTGCGGCGGCGGACTCGGCCGAGGAGAAGGCCAGGATCTCCGACGCGTTCGCCGCCGGCCTGGAGACGAGTCAGCTGGTGGGTGCGGTCGCCGTGCTGGCGGGCGGGCTGGTCGCGGCGGCGTTGCTTCGGCGTGCTGAGCGGGCAGAGTCCGCCTAGGAGCTCGGGGTGTGCGGTCGTCGTGCGCGTGCGGCGCCGCTGTGGTTGATCGCGCCCACGCGGCGGAGCCGCACAATGACACAGTCCCGCGCCCCTGAGGGCGCCTAGCATGATCGGCAGTAAGAGGTCGAGGAAGGTGCGCCATGGCGAAAGCCGCCCGGCAGGATCAGCCGCGGTCCAGCGTCTGGCTGGAGAGCACAGCGCACCGGCGGCGCGGTGGCGGGCAGCCCTCGGGGCTGGACCGGGCGCGCATCGTCGACGTCACCGTCCGGCTGCTGGACGCCGAGGGACTGGCCAAGTTCTCCATGCGGCGGCTCGCCGGCGAGCTGAACGTCACCGCGATGTCCGTCTACTGGTACGTCGACACCAAGGACGACCTGCTCGAACTCGCCCTCGACCAGGCCATGGGCGAGGTGCGGCTGCCCGATCCGGACGCCGGTGAGGACTGGCGCGACCAGGTGCGGGCGCTCGCCCGGGAGTACCGGACGCTGCTGGTGCGGCACCCCTGGGTGTCCGCGCTGGTCGGGGTCTTCCTCAACATCGGCCCGCACAGCCTGGCGTTCTCCCGGGTCGTCCAGCGCGCCGTCCGCAGGACCGGGCTGCCCGCGAAACGCCTGACGAGCACGATCGCGGCCGTCTTCCAGTTCGTCTACGGGTACGGCACCATGGAGGGCCACCTCGCCGCCCGGGCCGCGGCCGGCGGTATGAGCGTGGACGAGTACTTCCAGCAGGCCATGAGCACGGTGACCGCCGCCCCGCAGGCCGCCGACGTCCTGCGGGAGTCCCGGGAGATCATGGCGGCGCGCGGCGGCGACACGGTCGCCGAGATGCTGGAGCGCGACTTCGAGTTCGCGCTGGAGCTGCTGATCGCGGGCATCGAGGCGATGGTCGCCCGTGAGAGTGGCACTCCCGGGGGCTAGTCCCCTTCCACCAGTCGCGCCGGGAACCCGCCGGTCGCCACGGGGCCCCACCGGTCCGGCGTGATCCGGATGATCGACTTGCCCTGCTTGAGCATGGCCGCGCGGTACTCGTCCCAGTCGGGGTGCTCACCGGCGATGTTCCGGTAGTACTCCACGAGCGGTTCGACGGAGTCGGGGGAGTCGACGACCTCGGCCGTGCCGTCGATCTGGACCCAGGGGCCGTTCCAGTCGTCGCTGAGCACGAGCAGGCTCACGCGGGGGTCCCGCTTGGCGTTGCGGGTCTTGGCGCGCTCCGGGTAGGTGGAGACCACGATCCGGCCGGAGTCGTCGACACCGCAGGTCAGCGGGGAGCCCTGAGGGCCGCCGTCGGAGCGCCGGGTCAGCAGGATCGCGTGGTGCCGGGGGCGTACGAAGTCGAGCAACTCGTCCAGGGACACGCGGGTGTTCGTCGCGATGTTCGGTGCCATGTGCGGCAGCCTACGACGCCAGGGCCTCGGCGAGGTTGTCGTACACGGGCACGTCCCGGCGCATTCCGGTCAGCTCCAGGACCCGGCTCGTGATCCCCTCGGGCCGGGCCACCAGACGCACGGCGGCCCCGGGGCGCAGCCGCTGCCGTATGGCGTTGATGAGGCGGATGCCCTGGGAGTCCATGAAGGAGGTCGTGGTCAGGTCGAGGACGAGGACTTCCAGCCGGTCGCCGCGGGCCCGGGCCGCGGACAGGACGAGCGGCAGCAGCTCCGCCGCGTTACAGAAGTCGATCTCGGCGGGCATGGTGAGGTGGACGCGGCCGGGGAGGTCGCGCGGTTCTGTGGGATTCGTGAAGAGGGTCACGGCTCACCTGGCAGACGTTCGTCCGGATTTCCGTAAGGCCGCTTCCTGACCCGAAGGCCATTCCATCATGCGGGGGGCGGGCGGTGGAAGCTGTCCGTGGCGCCGTCGGCCGGGCGTCACCCGGAGGCAACCGAGCAGTTAGAGTGCTCTCCGTCCTGTGCTCGCAGTCGGGAATGTGCTGCGGAGCTCTCCTGCGCACGGCCATGGCCGTGCATGCCGAAGAGGTTCGTGGTGGCTGCGTCCGAGTTTCCTGATTTGCCCCGTTTTCCGGCTGGTGTCGAGCTGGCCGAAGCCCTGACGGTGGCTTCTCAGCAACTGCACGAAACCCTCACGCCTCACAGCACGCTCCGCACGGCGGTCCGGCTGGCCGTGCATCTCATGCCGGGCGCCGAGCACGCCGGCATCTCCGTCATCGAGCGCGGCAACAAGCTCCGCACGCTGGCCTGGACCGACGAGGTCGTGCGCTCCGCCGAGGCCCGGCACACCGGCCGCGAACAGCACGGGCTGTGGGACCGGTTGTGGAACAACCCGGTCGCGCGGATAACGGACAGCGAGGCCGACGACGGCTGGGACGTGCTGGCGGCCCTGGGACTGCGCTCGGCGCTGTCGTTGCGGCTGCGCGCCGACCGTCGCCGGCTGACCGTGCTCACGGCCTACGCGCGCAAGCCGGGCGCCTTCGACGAGGAGGCCACGCGCGTCGGCCGGCTGTTCAGCGCGCACGTCAGCATCGCCCTGGACTCCGCGACCGTGCGCGAGCAGCTCACCGAGGCCATGCACACCCGGGACCTGATCGGCCAGGCCACCGGCATCCTCATGGAGCGCCAGGGCATCGACGCGGCCGCGGCCTTCGAGAGCCTGGTGCGGGCCTCCCAGCGGGAGAACGTGAAACTGCGCGACCTCGCCCGCCGGATCGTGGGCGGCAACGCCCCCTGACGTGAGGTCGATTACGTCAGGGGCGTGTTCGGGGGATGACGGGATACCCGTACGGCCATGAGCTCCGAGACGTCCGACACGCTGGACCAGGCGATGGTGCGCAGCAGCGGTCTCGACACCCTGCTGCGCGATCTGACCGACCGCGCGGTGCAGGACGTGCCCGGCGCCGACGCGTGCAGCATCACCGTGCGCCGCGACGGCCGGCTGCTCACCCTGGCCGGCAGTGACGGCATGCCCAGCGGCCTGGACCTGCGCCAGTACGAGAACGGCTCGGGGCCGTGCGTCGACGCGGCCGAGACCGGCGAGGAGCAGTACGCCCCGGATCTCACCGAGGAGTCCCGCTGGCCCGCGTACACGGAGTACGCGCTGTCCGTCGGCGTGCGCTGTGTGCTGGCGGTGCCGGTCGTCGTCGAGAGCGAGAAGGGCGCCGCGCTCAACTTCTACGGAGGGCGGGCCGGGGCGCTGGACCCGGGCCGGGACGCGGCCCGCGCCTTCGCGGCCCGGGCCGGGGACGCGATCGACGTGGCCCTGCGGATCGAGCGCCGGCACCAGTCGGCGGCCGACGTGCGCACCGCGCTGCTCTCCCGCAGCGTCATCGACCAGGCGATCGGCATCCTGATGGCCCGGGAGCGCGTCGACGCGCGGAGCGCGCTGGAGCGGTTGCGCCGGGCCTCACAGGACCGGAACGTCAAACTCCGTGACCTGTGCGGCCAGTTGGTGGCGCGGGTGTCCGCCCCGGACTCACGCCGCCGGAAGTGACTCGCCCTGCACGGCCTGGATGTCCAGCTCCACCTTCAGCGTCGTGCCGATGGCGGCGATGCCGGCCTGCAGGACCTGGTTGTAGTTCATGGCGAAGTCCTCACGGTGCAGTTCGGTCGTCGCGCGGAACGCCGCCCGGGTACCGCCCCACGGGTCCGGACCCGTGCCGAGGTAGGCCAGGTCCAGGTCCACGGGCCGTACGACCCCGTGCATGCCCAGCTCGCCGTGGACGGTCCACCGGTCGGACCCGGCCGCCGTCAGCCCTGTCGACCGGAAGGTGATCTCCGGGAACCGCTCGACGTCCAGGAAGTCCGGCGACTTCAGGTGCCCGTCACGCATGCCGTTGCCGGTGTCGATCGACGCGGCCCGGATCACCGCCTCCACCCGCGACTTGGTGACGTCGTCCGGGGCGATCTCGATCGCGCCGGAGAACTCCGTGAACCGGCCGTGCACGCTGGAGATGCCCAGGTGCTGGGCCACGGCGGCCACGCTGGAGTGCACCGGGTCGACGGTCCACGGCCCGGGCGGCGGCAGCTCGGTGCCGCCCTGGCGCGCCAGCGTCACGGTGCCGACCTCGGCCCGCCCGCTCGCGGTCACGATCACGCTGGAGGCCGCGGGCGCATAGCCCACAGCCGTGACGATGACGGTGTACGCCCCCGCCTCCATCGGCGTCGTGTCCCGCACGGCGCCCTCCGCGTCGGCCTCGGCCCGCAGCACCTGCGCGCCGGTCATGTCCGCGACCGTGACGACCGCGTGCGACACGGCCCATCCATCGCGGGTACGGATCCTCGCGGTCAGTCCCATCTCAGCTGCTCCTCAGAAAGAAACCGGCCCGCGACAGGGGGCGCACCTCCGCTCAGAGCGCGCCCCACTGCCACGGGCCGGGGTCGGACTACTCGCCGGGGTGGGCGAGTTCGATGTCGTGGCCGTCGGTGCCGGCACCCGCGACCGTCAGGGCGGTGGCCACCGGCGGGTAGCCCGTGGCGATGACGGTGTACTCGCCGCCGTCCAGGTCGGTGAAGGCGTACGCCCCGTCCGTCCCGGTCGTGGCCGAGCCGACGACGTTGCCCGCCTGGTCGACCAGCGTCACCCGGGCGTCGGCCAGCGGGCCGTGCGGGGCGCGGACGACACCCTGGACGCGGGCGCCCGAGTCCAGGTCGATCTCGACCCGGGTGACTCCGGTGCCGCCCACCTCGACGGGCAGGGCGCGCGGCCGGTACCCGGCGGCGTTCACCGCGACGGTCACCGCCCCCGGCACCAGCTCGGCGAAGGAGAACTCGCCCTGCTCACCCGTGGTCGCGTTGGCCAGCAGGTCCCCGCGCACATCCGTGACGATGACCATGGCGTCCTTGACCGGCTGCCCGCTCTCGGCGGCCCGCACCAGGCCGGTCAGCCCGCTGGTACCGCTGAGCAGGATGTCGTAGGCGACCGGCTCGCCGCTCACCACGACCGTGGAGGCCTGCGGCTGGAAGCCGTCGGCGGAGGCGATCAGGACGTACGAGCCGGCGCCCGGGGCGTCCACGGCGTACGAGCCGTCGGCCTGCGCCACGGACCGGCCCAGCTGACGCCCGCCCAGCGAGATCAGCGTGACGGCGGCCTGCGGCACGGGCGCGGACTCGTTCCCGCGGACGTACCCGCGGACGGGGACACCGGGGGCCCCGCCGGAGGTCTCCTGCGGACGCTCCGCCGTGGCGACGGCGGCGAGCCGCTGGGTGCCTTCGGGCCCGGCCCCGGTCTCGGCCACGGCCCAGCTCGGCGCGGTCTTGTCCGCGGCGGGAGCCTCGACGGCGACAGCCTCGGCGGGAGCCACGGCCGGCGTCTCGGACTCGGCGGCCTGCGCCAGCCCACCCTTCGTCTTCAACGGGACCTCCTTGATGAACAGCGACACCAGCAGCGCGAGCAGCGCCAGCGGGGCCGAGTAGAGGAAGACGTCCGCGACACCGTGGCCGTAGGCGCTCTCCACGACGGTGCGGATCGGCGCGGGCATCGCGTCGAGGTCGGGGATGCCGCCACCGCCGGTGCCGGCGTGTCCGAGGGCCGCGCCCTTCGCGCCGAGGTCGGCGAGGCCGTCCTTGACGTAGTCGGTGATCTTGTTGCCCAGGACCGCGCCCAGCGCCGAGACGCCGACGGCACCGCCCAGGGACCGGAAGAAGGTCACCGTGGAGCTGGCGGCGCCCAGGTCGCTCGGCTCCACCTGGTTCTGCGTGCAGAGCACCAGGTTCTGCATCATCATGCCGATGCCGAGGCCCATCAGCGCCATGAAGATCGCTATGTGCCAGTACTCGGTGTCGTACCGGATCGTGCCCAGCAGACCGAGGCCGGCCGTCACCAGCACGCCGCCGCCGAGCAGCCAACCCTTCCAGCGCCCGGTCCGGGTGATGATCTGGCCGGAGACGGTGGAGGAGACGAAGAGACCCGCGATCATCGGGATCGTCATGACGCCGGACATCGTCGGCGACTTGTCCCGCGCCAGCTGGAAGTACTGGCTGAAGAAGACGGTGCCGGAGAACATCGCGACGCCGACGAACAGGGAGGCCACGGAGGCCAGCGTGATGGTGCGGTTGCGGAACAGCCGCAGCGGGATGATCGGCTCACTGGCCTTCGCCTCGACGAGGACGAACAGCGCCAGCAGCACCACGGAACCGCCGACCATCGCGTACGTCTGCCAGGAGAGCCAGTCGTACTTATCACCGGCGAAGGTCACCCAGACCAGCAGCAGGCAGACGGCCGCGGTGATGAAGAAGGCGCCGGCCCAGTCGACCTTGACCTTCCGCTTCACGACGGGCAGGTGCAGGGTCTTCTGCAGCACGATCAGGGCGATCACCGCGAAGGGCACGCCGACGTAGAAGCACCAGCGCCAGCCGAGCCAGTCGGTGTCGGTGATGACGCCGCCGACCAGCGGGCCGCCGACCATGGCGGTGGCGAAGGTGGCGCCGAGGTATCCGTTGTAACGGCCGCGCTCACGCGGCGAGATCATCGCCGCCATGATGATCTGGGCCAGGGCGGACAGACCGCCCATGCCGATGCCCTGGACCGCGCGGAAGGCGATGAGCATGCCCGGGTTCTGGGACATGCCCGCCGCCGCCGAACCCAGGACGAAGACGACCAGCGCGAGCTGGATCAGCAGCTTCTTGGAGAACAGGTCGGCGAGCTTGCCCCACAGCGGGGTGGAGGCCGTCATCGTCAGCAGGGAGGCGGTCACGACCCAGGTGTAGGCGCTCTGGCCGCCACCGAGGTCGCCGATGATGCGGGGCAGGGCGTTGGAGACGATCGTCGACGACAGGATCGCGACGAACATGCCGAGCAGAAGGCCGGTGAGGGCCTCCATGATCTGCCGGTGCGTCATGGGAGCGCCGTCGCCGGAGGAGCCGTGGGAGCCTCCCCCGTGCTTGGCATGAGCCCGCACACCGGCTGGTGTGGTCGTTGCCATGGGCTTCCTTTTCTTACGTGCTTGCGGGTGTACGGGTGGTCTGGTCGAAAGCGGGCGGTGCGGCCCGGGTCCCGGGACGGCAGTCGAAGCTCTCCCTCAGCCGCGCCATGAGGTCCGTGAGCTGGCCGACCTCCTCGTCGGTCCAGTCGCTCAGGCGCTCGGCGAGGACCTCGGTGGTCCGCCGGGACAGCTCGTCGAGCTGTGTGTGGCCCGCGGGTGTGAGGCGCAGGATGCGTGAGCGTTTGTCCGCCGGGTCGGGGGAGCGCTCGATCCAGCCCCGGGCCACGACGTGTGCGACGTGGCGGCTGGTGACCGACATGTCCACCGCGAGCAGCTCGGCGAGCTTGCTCATGCGCATGTCGCCGTGGCGGCCCAGCAGGGTCAGCACGGCCGCCGACCCGCCGGGGCACTCGGCGGGCATGATCCGTCCGAGCTCCCGCTTCACGGCGCCGAAGGCGCTGAACTGGCGGACCAGCTCTTCGTACTGCGCCTTTTCGGCCATGACCCCTCCCGCTTTCGTTGCTTAGGGCAACCATAGGAGCTGTTGGTTGCTGCAGGCAAATAAAAGAGGGGGGTGCGGTACAAAAACTTGGCAAAGGCAAGTATTGCGGGAGTAAATGTGCTGGTGACGAGCCCGGCGGTAGGGGTCACTCGGACCCAAACGGAACCTCAACCCCCACTTGGGGAGCCCCGTCCTTTTCGCTAGGGTCTCGGGCCATGGCTAACAACCAGGCCCCGCAGGGCAATCACGACCCCGCCGGCAGCACCCAGATGTTCCGCGCGTTCGTCGACGAGGCCCCGCAGGGCCGTCAGGCGGCGGCACCCACCAGCAGCGGCCCGCGCATCGGCCTCATCCTCGGCGTGGTCGTCGCCGTAGCGGTCATCGCAGCGGTGGCTTGGCTGGCGCTGGCGTAACGCCCACGGCTGCTGTTTTCAGGTAGCGGGGCGTAACGGCTGAGGCCGGGTGGGTCCGCAACCCGGCGCGGCCCCGACCCGCACCCGGCATCAGGCGAAGCATCCGCACCCCCACCGAACCGGCACAGGCATACGGCGCGGCCTGAACGGCCGCGCCCCAGCCCTCCGCCAGACTCCGCGAGGTCCCGTCAGACTCCGCGAGATCTCAGACCTCAGACCTCAGGCCTCAGACCCCGCAGGCCCGTCTGGACTCGCTCAGTCCGAGATCAGGCCTTCCCGGAGCTGCGACAGCGTCCGGGTCAGCAGCCGGGAGACGTGCATCTGCGAGATGCCGACCTCCTCACCGATCTGCGACTGGGTCATGTTCGCGAAGAACCGCAGCATGATGATCCGCCGCTCACGGGGCGGCAGCTTCGCCAGCAGCGGCTTCAGCGACTCCCGGTACTCCACACCCTCCAGCGCGGTGTCCTCGTACCCCAGCCGGTCCGCCAGCGACCCCTCGCCACCGTCGTCCTCCGGCGCCGGCGAGTCCAGCGAGGACGCGGTGTACGCGTTCCCCACCGCCAGCCCGTCGACGACGTCCTCCTCGGACACCCCGAGCACAGCGGCCAGTTCGGCCACCGTCGGCGACCGGTCCAGCTTCTGCGAGAGCTCGTCGCTGGCCTTGGTCAGAGCGAGCCGCAGCTCCTGCAGCCGGCGCGGCACCCGCACCGACCAGGACGTGTCCCGGAAGAACCGCTTGATCTCCCCGACCACCGTCGGCATCGCGAACGTCGGGAACTCCACGCCCCGTTCGCAGTCGAACCGGTCGATCGCCTTGATCAGCCCGATCGTGCCGACCTGGACGATGTCCTCCATCGGCTCGTTCCGGGACCGGAACCGCGCGGCGGCGTACCGCACGAGCGGGAGATTGAGCTCGATGAGCGTGTCACGGACGTACGCACGCTCGGGGCTGTCCTCGTCGAGCGCGGCCAGCCGCAGGAACAGGGAGCGGGACAGGGTGCGGGTGTCGATGGGGCCCGCGGTCGGAAGGACCGGGACGGGCTCGGCCACGAGGGCCGGAGCCTCATCGATGGAGCCGAGTGAGTCGAGAGCATGGGGAGCTGACTCGCTCTCCGCGAGCGTGAGCACCTTCGAGCTGCCCTGTTCTGCGGACATGCCACCCCCTTTGGGTCGCGGGACGGTCGCGGCGGACGCTCCCGTCTGAGGAACGCAGCCTTCACCTGAATACCGGAGCCGAAGCTCCGGCAAACGCGCTTCCCGCAGAATGTCACATGTCGGCAACACGCTGTAGTGACATGTCGACATCTGAGACGCGAATACGCCCTGCAAACAAGGGGTCTGACGGCTTATCGGCTCTCAACCGCCGGGAACGGCCCTGATGGGCGATTCCCTCCCCGCGGTGACCTCTCGCTCACGTTTGCGGTTACGCGTCGATACGGTTCGCAGACCGCAATCGTTGAAAGCTACGCGCGAGTAGCCGCGACACGTGCATCTGTGAGACGCCGAGCTCCGCGGAGATCTGGGACTGCGTGAGATTGCTGTAGTACCGCAGCAGCAGGATCCGCTGCTCCCGCTCGGGCAGCTGGACGAGCAGATGCCGGACGAGGTCCCGGTGCTCCACACCGTCCAGGGCGGGATCCTCGTAGCCGAGCCGGTCCAGCAGCCCCGGCAGCCCGTCGCCCTCCTGCGCGGCCTCCAGGGAGGTCGCGTGGTACGACCGCCCGGCCTCGATGCAGGACAGCACCTCGTCCTCGGTGATGCGCAGCCGCTCGGCGATCTCAGCGGTCGTCGGTGTACGTCCGAAGGACGTCGTCAGGTCCTCCGTCGCGCTGTTGACCTGCACCCACAGCTCGTGCAGCCGACGCGGCACGTGCACGGTGCGGACGTTGTCGCGGAAGTACCGCTTGATCTCGCCCACGACGGTCGGCATCGCGAACGTCGGGAACTGCACGCCCCGGTCCGGGTCGAAGCGGTCGATGGCGTTGATGAGCCCGATCGTGCCGACCTGGACGACGTCCTCCATCGGCTCGTTGCGGGAGCGGAACCGGGCGGCCGCGTAGCGCACGAGCGGGAGGTTGGCCTCGATGAGCGCCCCGCGTACGCGGTCGTGCTCCGGGGTGCCCGGCTGGAGCTCCTTGAGCTGTGCGAAGAGGACCTGGGTGAGGGCCCGGGTGTCGGCGCCGCGGCTGCTCCGCTGGGGCGCGGCCGGAGCGCCTTCCGGCGATGCCGCCTGAGGGGGTGCTCCCTGGGGAGGCGCTCCCTGAGGGGGCGCTCCCTCAGGGGCCGAGGCTTGAGGGGGCGTGGGCGGTGCCTGGGGGGACGAGGGTGACGCTTGAGGGGACGAGGGTGGCGCTTGAGGGGACGGTGCCTGAGGTGCGGTACTGGCCAGCACGGTCAACTCCACCTCGTCATCGTCCTGATCCGCCAACTCTTCCATCAAAAGCGGTCATAGCATCACAAGACATGCACTCTGTGTGCAAGCACCCCATAACTACGTGTTGAGTGATGAAAGCCGCATGAATCAACTCGTCCAACGGAAGAGCCCCCTGTCGAAGCGACAGGGGGCGGAAGCGGCCGGTCTCGGAGCCGGTCTCAGAACTCGTAGTCAGCGATCACCCACGTGGCGAACTCCCGCCACAGCGCGACCCCGGCCTGGTGGTCCGGGTGCTCCACGTATCGCCGCAGCGCGTCCGCGTCGTCGCAGGCCGAGTTGATGGCGAAGTCGTAGGCGATGGGACGGTCGCTGACGTTCCAGCCGAGCTCCCAGAAGCGGAGCTCCGGGATCTTGTCGCCGAGCGCGCGGAAGGCCTCGACGCCCTTCACGACCCGGGGGTCGTCGCGCTCGACGCCCTCGTTGAGCTTGAAGAGCACCAGGTGGCGGATCATCACTTTGCTCCGTTCGCAACCCACGTAGCGAAATCGCCGAGAGCCCCGGCGGCGTCCGATATGCCCTGGAACCCTATCTGGACGTAGTCGGCGGCCTTCTTCGGGTCCGTGACGATCACGTACATCACGAAGACCACGACGACGTAGACGGCGACCTTCTTCGCGTTCACCGCCATCGCGGCCTCCCATGTCACTGGCGTCCCATGCAGCGCACATGATCGCACGAAGGTCCGATCACACGAAGGGCCTGATCGCACGACGATCACGGCGGCCCGGCACAGCCTGCTTCGGCGGCGCTCGCCTCGTGGGTAGAGGGCATCAACGGCTACACGTCCAAGCCCAAGATCGTTGCGTGGTAGCAGTTCGCCCAGCAGACCGGGAGGTGAGAAGAGGCGGAGACGCGCGAAGGGTCCGGCTCAATGAGCCGGACCCTTCGTCCACAAGCGGTAGCGGAGGGATTTGAACCCTCGGTGACTTGCGCCACACTCGCTTTCGAGGTCTGTTCGTGCTGGTCAGACAGGCATTCAGAGCCGTTCCACCTCGTTCATTCCGGCTTCCTCGCCCGCCGTGTGAACCACTTTGGACGGCCCCGACCGAGGCTGAATGAGACGGAAACTGAGACGGAGCACCGCCCGGCTGACCTGCACGTTCCTCTTCTTAAGGTTTCGGTCGAAGTTTCGCGCGCGTCTGCTCCGCTTGTGCCGCGAAGCCGTCCAGCCACTCCTGAGTTACTTGGTCCCTCCAGATAGGGAGGTACAGAGCGGACACCCACGGCCCGAGTACTCGACCTCCGGAACCGAGGTGGCCGAACGCACGGAACCGCGCAGGGACGTACACCTTCACCGTCTTCATCACGAGTCTGATGCCGTTGCAGACCACTTCAGGGTCGACAATCCAGACCGCGTTCGTCTGTGGCTCCAGCCGCCTCGGTGGTTGGTGGCGGATGTGCTCGGCAGGGAAGCCGTAGACCAGCGGGGCCGGCGCGTGGATGTCGATCTCATAGCCGACGGCATCGACCCCGAACCCGATTGCCCCCACGTTGGAGATGCGCACGCCGAGGTATCGCGCTTCGGGGTCGGCGTTCAGCAGCTGGAACTCCGGGAGGTGTTCGATCTTGGATACGATGTTCTCGCCCCCGGCGCTGATCATGCCGACCGCCTCCGCCTCGGCCTTCGGCGTCGTGAACGCCTTGACGACCTGATCTAGCTGTTCTGCACTCAGACCGCCACCACGGCCCTGGGCCGCCTGACGTTCTTTCCAGATCAGCAATTCTTCGGTGGGGTAGGCGTCCGGGTGGCGGTCGACCCACTTGTGATGCTTGTGACACAGAAGCACCAGGTTCGGCTCGCTGTTGACCTCGATGAAGTTCGCATCGAACCGCGGCCCCCCAGGCTTCTCCGCGCGGATGTGAGCCACCTCCACGTTGATACTCAGCAGTCCTCGATGCTCCTCAACCAAGGGCTCTGAGCAATCGGGGTACGCACAGCTCGTCGCGCGACCGAACAGCAGCTTGCACAGAGGGGCACCAGGGCTGAAGTCACTCACGCGACCGACGATAGATTCTCAAGTGTCACGAGCGGGAGCCCTCAAGAGCTGCGATCACGGTCGCAGGGTCGCCCTCGTAGAGCAGGTGTGGTTCGTCTGCCTGAGGCGGGATGAAACGAGTGCGGTACCGCTGTAGGTCGCTCTCCGAGAAGTAGATCGAGTTGGGATCGTTCGCGTGGAACTCATTGCGCTTGCTGATCCTCGCCCACAGCTCGTCATGGCTGGCCGCCAGGTAGACGAGTACCGGAGTCGCGCTGGCGTCGGCGGCGATCGCTCGCCAATTAGCCCGGTCCTCGGGGGTCCAGAAGACGTGATCAACGACGACATCGTGCCCTGCCTTGAGCTGCTCCCGGAGGTCGGCCGCCACGTCTTCGAGGACGGGCCGCTCAAGGGTGGGGAAGACGCCCCGGGGGAAGTCCACGCGTCCGAGACGGCCGCCTGCACGACGCCCGCCACACCGCCGCCACGGTCCTGCTCATCCTCGGCGTCTCCGAGCGGGCCGTCATGGGACTCATGGGCTGGTCCACCACGGCCATGGCCGCGCGGTACCAACACATGGTGGACTCCGTCCGCAACGACGTCGCTCGACAGGTCGACGGACTCATCTGGAAGTCGGCCGCAGACGGACCGGACGGCGACGACGGGGCCGCCGGGGCGCTCGTACCGGTCAAGTAAGCCAGTGGGGGCGGGCCCCTAACGGCCTGCCCCCAGCCGGGTTACGCGACCACGTTGCATTGATCAATGAGTCGCGCGACGACGCTGAGCGTGGCCAACTGCTCCAACGCTTCCTGTTCTGGCAGGTCCCCCGTCTCATGCGCGGCCGGATTCCGAAGGGCGGAAAACGCTCCCTGGCCAAGCAGCAGCGCACCGCGCTGACGCGTCTGGACACCGATGTCGGTCGGATCACCTGGTGTCCGGAGCCGTGGCTTTCCGGGCTCCGGCGGCTTGTCGCTGAATGCTTCTTGAACAAGCTTGACGTCTGAGAGGTCGCGCCGGCCGAGTTTGTTCTGGAGATGGGCGTTGATCGACGTTGCGGAGGCATGGACTGCTGCCCTGTAGTGCTTGGACTCCCAGAAAGTGCGAGCCGCATCCCACACCCAGGGATGAAACTGGTCAGCCGGAAGTGACGGGGCGTCAGGTGTCAGCCGAGCTGCCCAGTCGTCCATGTCTTCGAGGATGCCCAGGGCGCGACTGGCGTGGTTCTTAGCGAGGTATGGCGACTGGTCAAGGTCGATGGATAGCTGGGGATCCAGACACCTCAAGATCTGGTTGATCGTGGGTTCGGCCCTGTGCAGCTGCTCATGAAGCGACGCGTCCCCGAGGCCGTCAATCTTGCGGGAGGCGAGATACTTGCCGGCCAGCTCGTCGAAGACTTCAAGTCGCTGATGCATCCAGTCACGATCCATCTACGCAGGGTAGAAGGTGGCATTAGGCGTCGGCAGCTGGATTCCATTACAGGATCGGAGAGCGCCGACTGAGACGGAAACTGAGACGGAAGCCGATGAGGGGCCCGGTCCAACGGACCGGGCCCCTCATCTACCTGCGGTAGCGGAGGGATTTGAACCCTCGGTGACTTGCGCCACACTCGCTTTCGAGGCGAGCTCCTTCGGCCGCTCGGACACGCTACCGAGGGAGACCTTACAGCAAGGAGCCGCCTGCTTTGAAATCGGTATTCATCGGCCGCGGAAGAACTCGGTGAGCAGCCCGGCGCACTCCTCGGCGAGCACGCCCTCGATCACCTCGGGCCGGTGGTTGAGCCGCCGGTCGCGGACGAGGTCCCAGAGGGATCCTGCCGCGCCGGCCTTCTCGTCGCGGGCGCCGTAGACGAGCCGGTCGACGCGGGACTGCTGGATCGCGCCCGCGCACATCGTGCAGGGCTCCAGC
Source organism: Streptomyces tibetensis (assembly GCF_007655005.1). GTDB lineage: Bacteria > Actinomycetota > Actinomycetes > Streptomycetales > Streptomycetaceae > Streptomyces > Streptomyces tibetensis. The sequence continues at coordinate 106,520 of NZ_SZVW01000004.1, read as the reverse complement.
GTCACCACGAGGGTGCAGCCGGTCAGCCGCCACACGCCGAGGGCGGCCGCGGCCCGCCGCAGGGCGAGCAGTTCCGCGTGGGCCGTGGGGTCGCCGCCGGCCTCGCGTTCGTTGTGGCCGGCCGCGAGCAGGGTCGTGCCGTCCGGGGCCAGGACGACGGCGCCGACGGGGACGTCCCCGCCCCGGACGGCCTCGGCGGCCTCGTCCAGGGCGCGTCGCATCGCCGGCCGCCAGGGGTCCCGGACCGGGTCCGGCCCTCCCGCGCTGCCACGACCGGTCAGCGGACGGTCTCCAGGGTCTCCGAGGCGCCCAGGGACTCGGCGATCTCGGTGACGGCGTCCGTCGACATCAGCCGCAGGTCCGTCTCGCTCACGCCGAGGTCGTCCAGGATCAGCGCGTCGCCGACCGGGCCGTGCGGCACGGACTCGGCGGCGCCGGCGGCCGCGGAGCCGCCCTCGGTATCCCCGTCGTCCACGTCGTTCCCGTCGTCCGCGTCGGACTCACCGTCCTCGGTGCCGTCGAGATCGAGGGCGTCGAGGTCGTCCCCGTCGTCCGGATCCCGGCCGAGCAGCTCGGTCAGCAGGATCTCGCCGTAGCTGCTGCGGGCAGCGGCGGCGGCGTCCGAGACGTAGATGCGAGGGTCTTCCTCGCCGTCCACGCGGACGACGCCGAACCAGGCGTCCTCCTGCTCGATGAGCACGAGCACCGTGTCCTCGTCGGGAGAGGCTTCACGGGCCAGGTCGGCGAGATCCGACAGGGTTTCCACATCGTCGAGCTCTGTGTCGCTCGCTTCCCACCCGTCTTCGGTGCGCGCGAGCAGTGCGGCGAAGTACACCGTGACTCTCCCACTGGTCCTAGGCGTGCCGGTTGGGGGTCCCCCCGGCGGAGGTTACGGGCGGGGAGTGCTCGTCCGAGCCCCACCCACTCGGAATCGTGGCAGAAACAAGGCGTTCAGGGGACGTCTTCGGCTCCCTGTGTCCGGCAGTTCCGCTCGCACGCCCGTTGCCGCCACCTGCGGATCGTACGCGGCTTTGCCCCGCTCCACGCACGGTCACTCGCGACAATCTCCGCGCGGTTCGTGATCTTTGCCGGGGGTTTCCTCACCCGTTCCCTACCAGCGGAAGGTGCGCATGCGCATGGCGTGCCGCAGCCGGGCCGTCTTGGCGCGGCGCGGCTGGACGCGGTCGCGCAGCGCCCGGGCCTCGGCCAGATCGCGCAGGAACCGGGCGCGACGCCGACGCCGCTCGGCGTCGGACTCGTCGGCCCCGTCCGTCCGGTCGGGCGTAAGGCCCGTCCCCGGCCACATGCTCGGCAGCGGATCGTCTCGGAATTTCCGGTCCGGCATCAGGTTCACCACCCCTAGTCCGTCCCTTCCGCTTTCCCCCGGACGGGCGGTTTGACGCCGGTGATCGGGTGACGGCCGGAGAGCGGGCTTGCCGTGCGGTCCGGGGCACCCCGCCCGGTTAATGTTGTGGACATGCGTCTCCACGTCGTCGACCACCCGCTGGTCGCCCACAAGCTCACCACGCTGCGCGACCAGCGCACCGACTCCGCGACCTTCCGCCGTCTCGCCGACGAGCTGGTCACCCTGCTCGCCTACGAGGCCACGCGTGACGTGCGCACCGAACAGGTCGACATCCAGACGCCGGTCGCGCGGACCACGGGCGTCAAGCTGTCGCACCCGCGGCCGCTGGTGGTGCCGATCCTGCGGGCCGGGCTCGGCATGCTGGACGGCATGGTCCGGCTGCTGCCGACCGCCGAGGTGGGCTTCCTCGGCATGATCCGCAACGAGGAGACGCTGGAGGCCTCCACGTACGCGACGCGGATGCCCGAGGACCTGTCGGGGCGTCAGGTCTACGTGCTCGACCCGATGCTCGCCACCGGCGGCACGCTGGTCGCGGCGATCCGCGAGCTGATCCGGCGTGGCGCGGACGACGTGACCGCCGTGGTGCTGCTGGCCGCGCCGGAGGGCGTCGAGATCATGGAGCGCGAGCTGGCGGGCACGCCGGTGACGGTGGTGACCGCCTCGGTCGACGAGCGGCTGAACGAGCACGGCTACATCGTGCCGGGCCTCGGAGACGCGGGGGACCGGATGTACGGGGCGGCCGAGTAGGTCCCCGAGCTGGACCCGGGTGGTTCAGCAGCCCTTCTTCGACGTCGGCGCCGGCTCGGGCGTGGCCAGCTTGGTCAGCGCCCGGTCGGCGTCCGGCTTTTTCGCCAGTTCCTTGAAGGCGTCCCCGATGACGAGGTCGACGGCAGCGCCCTTACGGGCCGCCTCGGTACGCCGTTCGGCGCCCGGGAGCTGGGTGCCGAGCACGGGCAACGAGGTGTCGAGCGCGGCGCCGGGGCCGAGCAGCAGGCCGGTGCCCTTGACCTTCTTGTCGTACTGCTGGGGCGCGTTGCCCACGTCGCCGATCTTGAAGCCGCGCTTCTTGAGCTCGTCGGCGGTCTTCTTCGCCAGGCCGCCGCGGGTGGTGGCGTTGAGCACGTTGACGGTGATCGTGCGCGGCTCGGGCAGGGCCCTGGCGCTGGGCGAGGGGCTCGCCTTGGTCTTGACGCCGCAGTCCGTTCCGTCGGCGGCCGCCGAAGCCTTTCTGCCGCCGCCGGTGAAGACGTCGATGAGCTGCAGCGTGCCCCACCCGCCCACACCGAGGACGACGACGGACGCGACGGTCAGGACGACGAGCCTGCCGCGCCGCCGGGGCCGACGCATCTTGGGGTACTTGTTGCCCGTGATGCGGTACTTGCCGCCCATGCCGGGGGGAGTCAGCATGCTCATGAGCGCAGCGTAGTGCGCCTGGGCGACGATGCCTACTAGATGATCATTCGACGTCGCCCAGTGGAACCCGAAAGGGTCAACCCGCGACCGCCGGGGATCAGTCGAGTTCGAGCACGCGCGCGTGCAGCACCTGGCGCTGCTGGAGCGCGGCGCGCACCGCGCGGTGCAGTCCGTCCTCCAGGTACAGGTCGCCCTGCCACTTCACGACGTGCGCGAAGAGGTCGCCGTAGAACGTCGAGTCCTCGGCGAGCAGCGTTTCCAGATCGAGCTGACCCTTGGTCGTCACGAGCTGATCGAGGCGGACCGGGCGCGGCGCGACGTCCGCCCACTGCCGGGTGCTTTCCCGGCCGTGGTCGGGGTACGGCCGGCCGTTTCCGATGCGCTTGAAGATCACACGGAAAGCCTACCGGTCAAGACCTTCCGGGCGCAGCCATGGCGCCGAGGTGCGACGCTGAAAAAAACCCCGCAAGGCGGTACGAACCGGAAACAGGGGCGTGAATATGCCCGACCGCGAGACCGTGCCGTGGGCCGCCGCCCGAGGTGTCCGCCCAGGGCATGCCGGTCTTTCTGGCCGACAGCAAGGGCCTGGAGCTGGGCGCCGTACAGGAGCGGCCTGGCTGAGCGCCGTACAGGAGCGGCCTCAGCTGTTCTCGACGTTCCTGATGTGGCTGCTCGCCGATCTCTTCAATGATCTGCCCGAGCTCGGCGACGTCGACAGCTGCGGCTGGTGTTCTTCCTCGACGAGGTGCACCTGCTCTTCGACGAGGCCTCCGGGGCGTACCTGGAGTCGATCACGCAGACCGTGCGCCTGATTCGCTCGAAAGGGGTCGGGGTCTCCTTCGTGACGCAGTTCCCGAAGGACGTACCGGCCGAGGTCCTGGCCCGGCTCGGCAACCGTGTCCAGCACGCGTTGCGGGCTTCCACCCCCGACGGCCAGAAGGCCCTGAGCGGTGGAGGCGTCAGGGACGGCGGAGGTGTTAGGGGGCGGAGGCGTTAGGGGGCGGAGGCGTTAGGGGGAGACATCGGAACGGCGGAGGCGTCGGGGCGCCTCCGCCGTGTGGGGGGTCAGCCGCGGTCTTCTCTTCTCCCCTTCGGGGGCTGCGGTGGCTTCCGCGCGTCCGGCTGGGAGTGGGGCTTGGGGGCGCTGCGGGCGGCCTCCGCGCGCAGGAGGGCGCGCAACACCGCGTACGGGTCTTGGAGCATGGCTGGTTCCTCGTCGTTCCTCGTCGTTCTTGCTGGTTCCGTGCGGGACGACGGACGGGCCGGGGCATGGCCGGTCCTGTTTTCTGTCAGCAGCGCAGAACTTCGGAACGCAGGGGGCGAGGGGCGTGCGGCGCGGTCGGCGGTACGGGCACGGGCCGAGGTGCGGCGTGCGCGGGTTCGGGGCCCGGGAGCGGGGCCGGGGCCGGCGGGGCGGCCACGCGGCGGACGCCCCGGGCCGGTGGGCGCAGGGCTGTGTCGAGGAGGTCGCACTCGACGGTGGTGTTCTCCCCGGAGAGGGGGGCCGTCCCTCCCGAGTGGGCCTCGGCGTGGGCGCCCGGCACGAGGAGGGCGAGCAGCAGGACGAGCACCCGCAACCAGGCGTGCCGACGCGGGCCGCGTGGGACCGGCTGCGGTGCGGGGGTCACGCGAGGTCATTCCCCGCGGCGGCCACGCCGTCCATCCCGCCTGCGGCGAGATCCGCTCGCTCGGCCCACGCGGGGGAGCCGCTCGGTGGCTCGGTCATGGTCCATGCTGCGACCGGGTGAGAAGCGGCCGCCACCCGGAACGGACCAGGCGGCTGAAGCGCCCGACCCGGTCGCCGCCCCCCGGTCGCCGCCTCCCGGGGTCGCCGCCTCCCGGGGTCGCCGCCTCCCGGGGTCGCCGCCCCCCGGTCGCCCCCCGGGTCGCCGCCCCGGTCGCTGCCCGCACCGGTCGGCGGGCCGGTTAGTCGGCGTCCTTGCTCGGGCCGGGGCCTACCGGGCCGGTTAGTCGGCGTCCTTGCTCGGGCCGGTCCTACCGGGCCGGTTAGTCGGCGTCCTTGCTCGGGCCGGTCCTACCGGGCCGGTCCTACCGGGCCGGTCCTACCGGGCCGGTCCTACCGGGCCGGGGTCTACTTGCCGGAGGCCTTCGCCGCCTTCGCCGCTGCCTTCATCTCCTGCTTGTGTGCCCGTACCTTGACCAGCGACTCGGGGCCCGTGATGTCGGCGACCGAGCGGAAGGAGTCCGGCTCGCCGTAGGAGCCCGCCGCCTCCCGCCAGCCCGTGGGGCGCACTCCGAGCTGCTTGCCCAGCAGGGCGAGGAAGATCTGGGCCTTCTGCTTGCCGAAGCCGGGCAGTTCGGCGAGGCGCTTCAGGAGTTCCTTGCCGGTGCCGACGTCCTTCCAGACGGCCGCGGCGTCACCGTCGTAATGCTCGACGAGGTACTGGCACAGCTGCTGGATCCGCTTGGCCATGGAGCCCGGGTAGCGGTGTACCGCCGGCTTCTCGGAGAGCAGCGCGGCGAAGGCCTCCGGCTCGTGCGCGGCGATCTCGTGCGCGTCCAGGTCGTCCGTGCCGAGCCGCCGGGCGATCGTCGCCGGGCCCTTGAACGCCCACTCCATGGGGACCTGCTGGTCCAGCAGCATGCCGACCAGCGCGGCGAGCGGACTGCGGCCGAGCAGCGCGTCGGCCTCGGGATCCTGGGCGAGGTGAAGAGTGACGTCCATGCCCCGATCATCCCCCGGGCCGGGCTCGCCCGCTGCTCAGGCCGCCCGCCGGCAGCGCAGTGCGTGCGCCCGCTGCTCAGGTCGCCCGGCGGCAGCTCAGTGCGTGCGCCCGCTGCTCCGGTCGCCCGTCGGCAGCTCAGCGCGTGCGCCCGCTGCTCAGGTCGCCCGGCGGCAGCTCAGTGCGTGCGCCCGCTGCTCCGGTCGCCCGTCGGCAGCTCAGCGCGTGCGCCCGCTGCTCAGGTCGCCCGGCGGCAGCTCAGTGCGTGCGCCCGCTGCTCCGGTCGCCCGTCGGCAGCTCAGTGCGTGCGCCCGCCGCTCAGGTCGCCTGTCGGCAGCTCAGCGCGTGCGCTCGCCGCTCAGGTCGCCCGCCAGTAGCCCAGGGCGTGGACCCGCTGCTTGGGCAGCCCGAGTTCCTTGCGGACGTATGCCGCGAGGGTCCGGGTCGTCGTCGTGTCGCAGGCGATCCAGACATAGGGGTCGGCCGAGCCCTGGAGCAGGCCGGGCAGGTCCGACTTCACCCGGTCGACCAGGTGGGCGCCGGAGTCCCGGCGGGGCACCTTCCGGAGCTCGTGCCGGTCCGGGTCGGCGCGGAACGGCAGGTCGTCGTCGCCGCCCTCGAACCAGACGGTGGCCGGGGTGGAACCCAGGGCGCCGAGGAGGGAGTTGATGGCCGGGAGGGAGGCCGGGTCGCCGACGGCGAAGACGTGCGAGGGCGCGGGGCTCGGGTGCTCGAAGCCGGTTCCCTGGACCGTCGCCTCGATGGTGTCGCCCGGTTTCGCCGCCCTGGCCCAGTCGCTGGCGCAGCCCTCGTGCAGGGCGAACTCCAGGCCGAAGGTGCCGGCCTCGGCGTCCGGGTCGACCAGGGTGTAGGCCCGCTGGTGCGGCTTGCCGGCGTTGTCGAACCACAGCCGTACCCACATGGTGGGGTGCACTCCGGTCGCGGCCAGCAGACCGCCGTCGGTGAAGCGCAGCCGCCGGTAGTCCGGGGTGACGTCCTCGACGTCCGTCACCGTGAACTCGAAGTCCTTGGCGCGCAGCAGTCTGAGGACCGCGCCCTCCCAACCCCGCCCCTGCCCCATCGCGTTTCAGCCCCTCGCGTACGATTCCGGCCACAGCTTTGACTTAGGCAAGGCTAACCTAAAGGGAACTGGGGGTACAGCGTGGCCACCGAGATCTACCGTGACGCCTGGGGCATTCCGCACCTGCGTGCGGACAGCGCGGCCGAACTCGCCCGCGCGCAGGGCCTCGTCACCGCCCGCGACCGGGCCTGGCAGCTGGAGGTCGAGCGCCACCGGGCGCAGGGCACCTCGGCGTCGTTCCTCGGTAAGGACGCCCTGGCCTGGGACCGGTTCGCGAGACGGGCCCGGCTCGACGACACCGGGCGACGCTGCTTCGCGGACCTGGAGAGACGGGACCCCAAGACGGCGCGGTGGGTGCGGGCGTACGTCGACGGGGTCAACGAGGGGCTGGCCGACGCCACCGCCCCCGAGTTCGCCCGCACCGGTCTCACCCCCGGCCGCTGGGATCCCTGGACCCCCCTCGGGGTCTGGCTCGCCATCCACATCCTCTTCGCCGGGTTCCCGGCCAAGCTCTGGCGCGAGCAGGTCGCCGCCCACCTGGACGCGGACGCCATCGGCCTCTTCGCCACCGACGGCCCCGGCACCTCCGGCAGCAACGGCTGGCTGGTCGGAGGCGAGCGGACGGTCACCGGGCAGGCGCTCATCGCCGGCGACCCCCACCGCTGGATCGAGGATCCGGGCGTCTACCAGCAGATCCACCTGTCCTGCCCGGAGTTCGACGTCGTGGGACTGGCCGTCCCCGGTGTCCCCGGCATCGCCCACTTCGGGCACACCGGCACGGTCGCCTGGGCCATCACCAACGCCATGGCCGACTACCAGGACCTCTACCGGGAGCGGCTGCGGCGCACCGGCGCCGGGGTGGAGGCCCTCGGCCCGGACGGGGTCTGGCGGCGGGCGGCCCGGCACACCGAGACGGTCGAGGTGGCGGGCGCGGAGCCGGTCGAGGTCGAGGTGATCGAGACCGACCGGGGCCCGGTGATCATCGGCGGTCCCGAGGGGATCGACGGCGATCCGCTGGACCCGGCACACTCCGGTCCTTCCGGCGTGCCCGTGGCGATCAGCCTGCGCTACCCGCCCCGCGTCACCGGCGACCTCGGCTTCAGTGCCCTGCTGCCGCTGCTGCGCTCCCGCCGGGTCGCCGACGTGGACCGGGCCCTCGACCGCTGGGCCGAGCCGGTCAACGTCGTCCAGGCCGCCGACACCGAGGGCGGTGTCCTGCACCGCGTGGCCGGGCGGGTGCCGGTGCGCGCCGGGGCCAACTCCCTGCGGATCGTGCCCGCCTGGGAGCCCGGCCATGAGTGGCAGGGCCGGCACGTGTCACCGCGGGCCGGGCTCACCGACGGCGTCGCCGTCATGGCCAACCAGCGCGGCCCGGCCGAACCGCTCGGCGTCGAGTTCGCCCCGCCGCACCGCGCCGACCGCATCGCCGCGCTGCTCGCGGGCAAGGAGCGCTGGTCCGCCGACGACATGCCCGTCCTCCACACCGACACCCACCTGGGCTCCGCGGCCCCCCTCCTGGACCACCTCGCCGCCCTCGACGCCCTCACCCCCGGGGCCGCCGCCCTGCGGGACCGCCTCCTCGGCTGGGACCGCCGCATGGACGCCGGCAGCGCCGACGCCGCGCTCTACGCGGCCGTGCGCGGAGCGGTCGTACGGCGGCTCGCGGCACACCCGGCGTTCGCCGGGCTCAGCACACCACCGGCGTACCCGGGGGTGTTCCAGCCCTGGCTCGCCCTCGTCCCCCGGGTCGGCTTCGCCCTCGAACACCTGCTGCGGGCCGAGGACCTGTACGGAATCGACCGCCCGGCGGCCGTCCGCGCGGCGATCGAGGACGTGGCGCTGCGCCCGCCGGCCGGGGTCTGGGGCGACACCCACCGCCTCGCCCCCTGGCGGGCCCTGGAGCCGGAGCAGCCGTACGACGAACCGGGGCTGTCCGGCGACCACGACTGCGTGCTGTGCACCTCGGGCGTGCCGGGCCTCACCGACCGAGCCGCCCGGGGCCCGGCCGCCCGCTACGTCTGGGACCTGGCCCGGCGCGAGGACAGCCGCTGGGTGGTCCCGCTCGGCGCCTCGGGCGTCCCCGGCTCGCCCCACCACCGCGACCAGCTTCCCCTCTGGCTCGCGGGAGACCTCGTCCCGGTCGTCACCGACTGGACCCGGCTGGAGAAGGAAACCGATGTCTGACCCGTACGCCTGCCGCACCTCCGTCCACGAGCAGGAGACCGACGGCTTCGGCACCGTCCGCGTCCTGCCGCTGGACCCCGGGGCCGATGCCGCCGTGATCCACCGCTGGGTCGGCGAGGACCGGGCCGCCTTCTGGGGCATGACCGAGCTGACCGAACAACAGGTCGCGGACGTCTACGCCCACATGGCCACGCTCGACACCCACCACGCCCACCTCGTCGTCCGGGACGGCGAGCCGGTCGCCCTCCTCCAGACCTACGAGCCGGAGGCCGACCGCGTGAGCGAGTGCTACGAGGTCCGCCCCGGCGACATCGGCGTCCACCTGCTCCTCGCCCCCGCGGGCCCGGGCGGTGCCCGGCCCGGCTGGACCGCGCGGCTGGTGGCGGCCATCGCCGGATACGTCCTGCCCGGCCTGGACCGCCGGCGGATCGTGGTCGACCCGGACGTGCGCAACGAGAAGGCGATCGCCCGTTTCCTGGCGCTCGGCTTCACCCCCGGGCCGGTGGTGGTGCTGCCGGAGATCGACCTGCCGGACGTGTACCTGCCGGAGAAAAAGGCCCAGCTCGCCTTCCTCGACCGGGAGATACTGTTCCCCGGGTGACCCCAGAGGACCTCATCGCCCACTACGGCCTGGAGCCGATCCCGCGCGAGGGCGGTCTCTTCCGCCAGACCTGGGCCGGGCCCGAACGACCCGACGGCAGGCCGGAGGGCACGGCGATCGTCGCCCTGCTGACGGCGGACGACGTCTCCGCCCTCCACCGCCTGCCGACGGACGAGATCTGGCACTTCTACGGGGGCGATCCGCTGGAGCTCCTGCTGCTCGCCCCGGACGGCGGCGCCCGGACGGTGGTGCTCGGGCCGGACGTCCTCGACGGCCAGCACGTCCAGTTCACGGTCCCGGCGGGCACGTGGATGGGTGGGAGGGTGCGCGGGGACGGGCGGTGGACCCTGTTCGGCTGCACGATGGCGCCCGGTTTCACGTTCGACGGCTACGAGCACGGGGACGCCGCGGAGCTGACGGCCCGCTACCCGGCGGTGGCCGACGAGATCGCGGCGCTGTCCAGGCCCGGCTCCTGAGCCCGATGAGCACCCCACCTCTCCAGCCCGGTGAGCATCAGACCTCTCCAGCCCGGTGAGCACTACACCGATCCTGTCCGTACTCCCTTCGTAGCCGCACAGCCCGACCCCGGAGACCCACGTGGACCAACGGCGGAACGAGGATCTCAATGCCGGACATCCCCGGCGATTCCAAGCCCTGGTGCTGCTCGGCACCGTGCTGGTGCTGCTCCTCGCCGGAGCAGTCCCCGCCTCCGCCCACGCCGCCCTCCGCGGCACCGACCCCGACGACGGATCCCTCGTCAAGCAGGCACCCCGTCACGTCACCCTGACCTTCACCGAGTCCGTGGGCCTGCTCGACGACTCCTTCCGGGTCTTCGGCCCCGACCAGCGCCGAGTCCACGCCGGCGAGGCCACGCACGCGGACGGCCGCTCCGACACCGCCCGGGTCGGCCTGCCCGGCAAGCTCGCCCAGGGCACGTACACGGTGGCCTGGCGGGTCGTCTCCGCCGACAGCCACCCCGTCTCGGGCGCCTTCTCCTTCTCCGTGGGGAAGCGTTCGGCGACGACGGTCCAGATCGACACGGGCTCGACCGAGGACCCGCTCACCGGCGGCCTCAACGACGCCGCCCGCTACCTCGCCTACCTCGCGGCCGCGCTGCTGGTCGGCCTGGCCGCGTTCGCCCTGCTCTGCCGGCCGGCGGACACCTCCGCCCTGCGCCGGCCGCTGGTGGCGGCCTGGTGGACGCTGCTGGGCTCGACGCTCGTCCTGCTCCTGCTGCGCGCCCCGTACGAGGCGGGCACCGGCCCGGCCGCCGCGTTCGACGCCTCCGCCCTCGGCCGTACCCTGACCGGCCGCCCGGGCCTGGCCCTGGTCACCCGGCTGGTCCTTCTCCTGCTGACCGCGGCCTTCCTGCTGTGGCTGTCCAGGCGCCGTGACCCGAAGGAGCGGCCCGTCGCCCTGGCGATCGGCACCGCCCTGGCCGCCGCCCTGGCCCTCACCTGGGCAGCGGCCGAGCACGCCTCCGCCGGGATCCAGGTGCCTGTGGCGATGACGTCGTCCGTGCTGCACCTGCTGGCGACCGGCGTCTGGCTCGGCGGACTCGTGGCCCTGCTGCTGACCCTGCGCCGCTCGTCCGGCGACGGCGTGGCGGACGACATGGTCGAGGTCGTAACCCGCTTCTCGCGGATCGCCTTCGCCTCGGTGACCGTCCTGGCCGTCACGGGCGTCTACCAGTCCTGGCGCGGCCTCGGCTCCCTCTCCGCGCTGACCGGCACGTCGTACGGCCGTCTGCTGCTCGCCAAAATGGCGGGGGTGGCCGTGCTGTTGCTGGCGGCCCGGTACTCGCGGCGCTGGACGGCGCGGATCGCGGCCCCGGCGGCCGTCACCCGGACGGCCGCAGTCCAGGAGCGGGTCCCGCAGCCGGTCGGGGCACCGGCGGGACACGACGGCCCCGAGGAACCCGAGACGCCGGACAAGGCGGCGAAGGAGCCTTCCGCGTCCGGCGCCGACCCGGACACCCGGCGCCGCCTGCACCGCTCCGTCCTGGTGGAAGTCGCCGTCGCCGCGGTGGTGTTGATGATCACGACCGTGCTCACGGGCACCCTTCCGGCCCGTGCCCAGGCCGAGGCGGCCCGGCAGGCCCCGGCGGGCGCGCTGCCGCCCACCACCCTGATCACGGTGCCCTACGACACGGGCACGGAATCGGTGAGCGGACGCGGCACGGTGCAGGTCACCCTGGACCCGGCCCGCGTCGGCGAGAACGGCATCCAGGCCGTGGCCGCCGGCTCCGACAAGGGCCTGGTGGTCGTCCCCGAAATCCGCATCACCTTCACCCTGCCCTCCCGGAAGGTCGGCCCCATCGACGCCGAACTCACCGACCAGGGCGGCTACTGGAGCACCAACTCCGTCAACCTGCCGCTCGCCGGGAACTGGACGATGAAGACGACCGTGCGGGTGTCGGACGTCGATCAGGTGTCGGTGGAGCGCCGGGTGCGGATCGCGCCCTAGGTGTGCTGTCCGCGAGAGGTTTCAAGCACCCAGTACGCGTGTCACCGACGTCCCCGGACACCTAAGGCGTGTCGGCACCTTCACGGGCGAACGTCGGACACCTAAGCCGTGTCGGCACCTTCACGGGCGAACGTCGTCTGCCGAGGCACCGGGCGCCGCACCGCCGGGCCGTCCCGGTCCAGGAGCCGTGTCATGGTCTCGGCGTCGCGGACGGCCGCGTCGCCGCAGCAGTTGTTGAACAGGACGTGGACCTGCTCGGTCCGCTCGGCCAGCCGTCGCACGCGGGGCAGCCACTCGGCGAGTTCGTCCTCGCCGTACGCGTACCGGAACCGGTCCTCCTTGCTGCCGGTTCCCCAGGCGGTGCTGCGGCCGTGGAAGCGGACGACGGAGAGCCCGGGCGAGGTCACCGGAGTGACGGGCGGGACGGACGACGCAAGCGTCTGCGTCATGTCGACGGCGACCGCGGCCATGCCGTGCCCGGCGAGCAGTCCGGCCGTCGCCTCGGTCTGCTCCGGCTCCCACCAGGAGGGATGCCGGAACTCGACGGCGACGGGCCAGCCCGCGGTCCGCTCCGCGCAGTCCCGCAGGAACGCCTCCGCCCGCTGACCGGGCCGGAACCAGGGCGGGAACTGGAACAGCACGCTCCCGAGCCGCCCGGCTTCCCGCAGCGGCTCGATCCCGGCCGCGAACCGGGCCCACACCGCGTCGAGCACCGCCGGGTCCCGGTGCTCGGCGGGCAGCCCCCCGGGCATCACCGCCTGCCGGGTGGGATGCCCGGTGAGCAGCGAGAAGGCCTTCACGTCGAAGACGAAACCGTCCGGTGTCCGCTCGGCCCACAACCGGCTGTTCCGCTCGCCCGGCAGCGCGTAGTACGAGGCGTCGACCTCGACGACCGGGAACCGCTCGGCATAGTGCCGTAACCGGCCCTCGGCGTCCCGCCGCCCGGGGGGATACCAGCCGCTGCCGACCAGCGCCCGGTCGGTCCAGGAACACGTGCCCACGCGGATCTGACCCATGGGGGAGCGGTTACCCGGGCGGGGCGGCGGCAGGCCCGGCTTCTCGGCGGGGGTGGCACGGTGAGACCCGGCGCAATCGGGGTAAGCAGGTTGATATCTGTACATATCCGGGGTTACGGCTGATTCCCCCGAGAGTGAGATGACCGATCATGGAGCAGCCCGTCACCGCCGGCCGGACGACCCGGTCGTACGGAGCAGAACCGGAAGCCCTCGAAGCCCTCGTCGGCGCCTCCCTCACGGCCCGTGTCACCCTCGACGAACACGGCATCGTGACCGGCTGGAACGCGGGCGCCGAGCGGCTCCTCGGCTACCCGGCCGGGCAGATGACCGGCCGCCGTGCCGCGGATCTGCTGGCCGAACCGATCCCGGTGCGGGGCGGCCTGCCCACACTCGCCGGACTGCCCCGCTGGAACGGCGACGTCGCGCTCCGGCACCGGGACGGCCGGAAGCTGACGGTCCGGCTCCTCGCCCACCACAGGCCGCCCGGCGCCGACGGCCCCGCCTGGCTCGTCGTCTCCGCCCTCACAGACCGGCAGTCACCGGCCGGTCTCGACGAGTCCCTCGTGAGCTGGAGCTTCGCCCAGTCCCCGTGCTGCGCCCTGGCGATCTACGACACCCGGCTGCGGCTGCGCCGGGCCAACGCCGACATGGAACGCGCCACCGCGCTCACCGAGGACGAGATGCGGGGCCTGCGCGTGTCCGAGATCTCCGACGGCGACGCCGGCCGACGGGCGGAAGCGGACATGGCACGGGTGCTGCGGACCGGCGAGCCGGAGTACGAGGAGAACTACCTGCGCGCTTCCGGCGAAAGCCGTGAGCACGCCTGGTCGGTCTTCCTGTCCGCCCTGCGCGACCACGAGGGCACCATCCGGGGCGTCTGCCTGGCGGCGCACGACATGACGGAGCAGTTCTGGGCCCGCAAGCGCCTCCAGCTGATCGCCGAGGCAGGCCGCCGTATCGGCAGCACACTCGACGTGACGCGCACGGCCCAGGAGCTGGCGGACGTGACCGTCCCGGCCCTGGCCGACTTCGTCAGCGTCGACCTGCTGGCCGCGCTGGACGACGTGTCCGAGCCGCCCGCGCGGGCCGTTCCGGTGGACGGGCCGCTGCTGCTGCGCCGGGCCGCCCTGAGGTCGGTGACCCCGGGCGCCCCGGAGTCGGCCGTGCCACCCGGCACCGTGGACGCCTACCCGGCCGGCTCGATGCCCTATGAGAGCCTGCGCACCGGACGGCCCGCCCTGCACGAGACGACCGACCCGGCGTTCAGCGCCTGGCTCGCCCGCGATCCGGTGCGTGCGGCCCGGGTCCGTGCCTTCGGCATCCACTCCGTGATGGCCGTGCCCCTGGCAGCCCGGGGCGCCACCCTGGGCGTCGCCTTCTTCGTCCGGCACCGCAACCAGGAACCCTTCCGGCACGACGACCTGGTCCTGGTCGGGGAACTGGTGGCCCGGGCCGCGGTCAGCATCGACAACGCCCGCCGCTACACCCGCGAGCGGGCCACGGCCGTCACGCTCCAGCGCAGCCTGCTGCCGCAGCGGCTGCCCCGGCAGGCCGCCGTCGAGGTCGCCTCCCGCTACCTCCCGGCGGGCGGGCACGCCGGTGTCGGCGGGGACTGGTTCGACGTCATCCCGCTCTCGGGGGCGCGGGTCGCGCTGGTCGTCGGGGACGTGGTCGGCCACGGGCTGGTCGCGTCGGCGACCATGGGGCGACTGCGTACGGCGGTCCGCACGCTGGCCGACATCGACCTGCCCTGCGACGAGCTGCTGACCCACCTCGACGACCTGGTCGCCCGCCTGAACAGGGAGGAGGAGAGCGACGCCGAGGGGCTCGCGACGGGCTCGGCCCACTCCGTCGGCGACCTGGGGGCCACCTGCCTGTACGCCGTCTACGACCCCGTGACCCGGCACTGCTGCTTCGCCGGGGCCGGGCATCCCGTGCCCGCCGTGGTGAGCCCCGAGGGCACCGTCGAACTCGTCGGCCTCCCGACCGCGCCCCCGCTCGGCGTGGGCGGCCTGCCGTACGAGTCGACCGAGATCGTCGTCCCCGAGGGCAGCCTGCTCGCCCTCTACACCAACGGCCTCGTCGAGACCCCCGACCGCGATCTCGACACCGGCGTCAGCCGGCTGCGGGAGGCCCTGGGCCGTCCGGCTGCCTCGCTGGACGCCCTCTGCGACACGGTCCTCGCCGACCTGCTGCCGCCGCGACCGGCCGACGACGTGGCCCTGCTCATCGCCCGTACCCGCGCGCTCGACGCGAGGCAGGTCGCCACCTGGGCGGTGCCGTCCGACCCGTCCGCGGTCGCGCAGACCCGCAAGGACGTGGTGGAGCAACTGGGGCGGTGGGGGCTGTCCGACGCCGTGTTCGTCACGGAACTGGTCGTCAGCGAGCTCGTCACCAACGCCATCCGGCACGCCGAGCCGCCGGTCCAGCTCCGCCTGATCCACGACTCGACCCTGATCTGCGAGGTCTCCGACGGCGGCAACACCGCGCCCCACCTGCGACGCGCCCGCACCTACGACGAGGGCGGCCGCGGCCTGCTCCTCGTCGCCCAGCTGACCGAGCGCTGGGGCACCCGCCAGAGCGCCGCGGGCAAGACCATCTGGGCGGAACAGACCCTGACCCCCGCGTGAGGAGCCACCGGCCATGACCCCACCCGCGTCCCACCGGGCCGCCCGCGCCCCCGTCCAGCAAGCCGCCCTGCTGGTCGGCCTGGTCTTCCTCGTGGTCGGCGTGCTGGGCTTCATCCCCGGCATCACCACCGACTACGGCTCGCTGGAGTTCGCCTCCCACGAGTCGCGCGCCGAACTGTTCGGCCTGTTCCAGGTCTCGATCCTGCACAACCTCGTGCACCTGGCCTACGGCCTCGCCGGTTTGATCCTCGCGGGCACGGCCGCCGGGGCGTACTCGTACCTGCTGGTCGGCGGTGCCGTCTACCTGGTGCTGTGGGTGTACGGCCTGTCCGTCGGCCATGACAGCGACGCCAACTTCGTGCCGCTGAACTCCGCGGACGACTGGCTCCACTTCGTCCTGGGCATCGCCATGATCGGCCTGGCCCTGGCCCTCGGCAGGCGCGGCACGCGCACCGACGCATAGGCAAGGACCACCGAGGACGTCATGCAGACCTTCCTGCCCTACCCCGACTTCCGTGCCACGGCCCTGGCCCTCGACCGCCGCAGGCTCGGCAAACAACGGGTCGAGGCGCTGCAGGTCCTGCGCGGCCTGGTCGTCCCCGGCTACGGGTGGCGCCGCCACCCGGCCGTGAAGATGTGGCTCGGTTACGAGGAGGCGCTGGTGCGCTACGGCCTGGAGGTCTGCCGCGTCTGGCGCGAACAGGGTCACCAGGACACCTGCGCGGCGACGCTCGTGGCCGACCTCGCGGCTACCCGGCCCCGTGCCCCGATCCGCGACCAGCACCGACTGGCCGCCGAGGGCGAACTCCCGCCCTGGCTCGGCGACGACCCCTTCCACGAGAGCCACCGCTCGGCCCTGGTCCGCAAGGACCCCGCGACCTACACGGTCCTCTTCCCGGGCGTCCCCGACGACCTGCCGTACGTCTGGCCGACGTCGGACCGCGCGGGCGAGCAGGCACTGCGGGACTGACGGGCGCGGGTGGAACCGGGCAGTACGAGGTGGCACCGGGCGGTACGAGGTGGCACCGGGCGGTACGAGGTGGCACCAGGCGGTCGGGGTGGCATCAGGCGTACGGGGTGGTGCCGGGCCGTTAGGGGCCCGGTACGGGGTGGTGGTGGTGCCGGGCCGTTACGGAGCCCGATACGGGGTGGTGCCGGGCCCCGTACTAAGCCGCCCTGCGGCGTGCCGGACGCCTGGTCGCGGCCGGGATCTCCGGTGCTTCCTCTAGCGGGAAGGTCTCGTCCTCCCCGAAGTCCGGGGCCTGGAACGGGTTGGTCGCCGGAGGTGGCGACGCCGCGCCGGAACGGCTGGGTTGCCCTTCCACGGCGGAGAACAGCGAAGTCGGTTCGATGAGAGGTCTCTTTTCCGTTACTGGCCCAGCTCAGGGCCAGGCGTGCCCCGACCGGGCACAAAGGTCCTACAGCTTGGTCATCTTGGCGTACGGGGTCGGGATCCGCATGTGCGCCGAACCGAAGTCCACGAGCGCGGCGATCCCGTCCTCGATACCGATGACCCGGCCGAGCCCGTACATGTCGTGCGTGACCTGGTCACCCACGGCGAAGTGCTTGGGAGCGGGGGCGACCGGAGCCTTGAAGGGGCTGGTAGGCAAATGACGCTTGGAAGCAGCAGGCTTTGTCATTGACCTCAGTATGCGCCCAGTCGGGCCGTTCGCGCTGCGGCTGTCTCCGTCCGGTGCCCGAACCGATATGTGAGCGAGGCGCTCCACTGGCCTGAAAAATCGAACACATGCTTGAATTCGGCCATGCGAACGTTTCCCGACGACCTCGTCCGGGCGCAACGGGAGTGGAGTGCCACCTACCGGCAGCTCGCCGATCGGCCCGGCCGCACCGAGCTGCGCCGGCGCCTGTACCGACTGTCGGCACAGGCCTACTTCCACCCCTTCTGGCAGCGGCGACGGCCCAGCCCGGCGGCGTGGTGGGAGCTGCGGGAGCTGGGAAGGGCGGCGGGGGACGTGCGTGAGCGGCTCCCCCGGTGACGCCCCGGCCTGCGGGACCGTACGTCCCGGATGATCCTGAAGGCATGTCCGGACCGATTCGCGTGATCGTGCACCCGCCGTCGCCCTCGGGTGGCCGCCGTGTGCGCGTGGACGGCGAGATCCTCGGCCTCGCCCACAACGTGACCGATGTCGCGGAGTTCCTCCGCCGCGCGGGCCTGGAGATCGACCCGGCGGACGTGGCGGAGGTGCCGTGGATCGACTGGCGCGGGGTGGGGCCCGAGCACTGGGGCCCGGAGACGGGTGGCTGACGCGCGAGCCCACGCAACACGCCAAGATGGTGGTATCCACCTTTTCTGCCATATCGGAGGGCCCCATGAAGGACCTCAAGTTCGAGCAGAAGCGCTCCCTGTCACGCCAGGAGGCCGCCGACCAGCTCACGGCACTCGCGGACGCGCTGCGGGAAGGCGGGGACGCCGAGCTGGAACTCGGCCCCGGCACGCTGGGCCTGCGGATCCCCGACGACCTCCGCAGCGAGATGGAGGTGGAGATCGGTGACGGGGAGATCGAGCTGGAGATCGAGCTGAAGTGGGCGACGGCACCGACGCGGGCGAGGCGGTCGGACACGGACGCACCTGGGGAGAAGCCCAGGCGGAAGACGGCGTCCGCGGGCACGGGCCGAAGCGGTACGGGCCGAAGCGGCACGGGCACCGGCAAGACCAGGAGCACGAAGCGGTCCGCCGCGAAATCCGCCTGAGCGGAGAGGCTCGGCCGCCCGCTGGGGGCTCGGCTGCCGGCTGGGGGCTCGGTCGGTGGGTCCGGGCTCGGTCGGTGGGTCCGGGCTCGGTCGCCGGGTCCGGGCTCGGTCGTCGGCCGGGGGCCCGCTCCTCGGCTCGGGGCTCGGTCCTCGCTCGGGGCTCCTTCGCCCGGCTCGGAACCCGGCGCTGCTCCTCGTACCCTGTCCCGGTGCCGTCCTCCCGTCTGCACCGCGTCGCCGTCCTCGTGCTTCCGGGTGCGAAGCCGCTCGACGTCGGCATCCCCGCGCAGGTGTTCACGACCCGCGCGAGCATGCCGTACGAGGTGCGCGTGTGCGGGTCGGCGCCCGGCCTGGTGACCGGTGGCGACGGCCTGTCGTACTACGTCGCCCATGGCCTGGACGTGCTTGCCTGGGCCGACATCGTCTTCATCCCCGGCTACCGGTTCCCGGACCGCGACGACCCGCCGCGGACCGTCGTCGACGCGCTGATCGCGGCCCACGCCCGGGGCACGCGGCTCGCCGCCATCTCCACGGGCGCCTTCGCGCTCGCCGCGACGGGCCTGCTCGACGGCAGACGCGCCACGACGCACTGGCACTACTCCCGGGCGCTCGCGGCGAAGCATCCGCTCGTCCGGGTCGACGAGAACGTCCTGTTCGTCGACGAGGGCAGCGTGCTGACGTCGGCGGGCGCCGCCTCGGGCATCGACCTGTGCCTGCACATCCTGCGCGGCGACCTCGGAGTCGCCGCGTCGAACCACGCGGCCCGGCGCCTGGTCGCCGCCCCCTACCGCAGCGGCGGCCAGGCGCAGTACGTGCCGCGCAGCGTGCCCGAGCCGCTCGGGGAGCGGTTCGCCGCCACCCGCGAGTGGGCGCTGCACCGGCTCGGAGAGCCCCTCACGCTCGAGGGGCTCGCACGGCACGCGGGGGTCTCGGCGCGTACGTTGTCGCGGCGCTTCGTCGAGGACACGGGGTACACGCCGATGCAGTGGGTCATGCGCGCCCGCATCGACGTGGCCCGTGAGCTGCTGGAACGTTCCGAACGCAGCGTCGAGCAGATCGCCGCCGACGTAGGTCTGGGCACCGGCGCGAATCTGCGGCTGCACTTCCAGCGCATCCTCGGCACCACGCCGAGCGAGTACCGGCACACCTTCGCCCGCGGCGAATAGCCCCCCGTCCCCCGGCACGGAAGGGCGCGTGCTGGCGCGATCCTTTTGAACCCTGGCGATCCCGCCGCTGTCCCGCGCGGACGCCGGACGCGACGCTGGTGGCGAACCGGAGAAATCGAAGGGACACACCACCCATGACGCGCATCGCGATCAACGGATTCGGCCGCATCGGACGCAATGTGCTGCGCGCCCTGCTCGAACGCGACACCGACCTCGAGGTCGTCGCCGTCAACGACCTCACGGAGCCCGCCACCCTCGCCCGGCTGCTCGCCTACGACTCGACGTCCGGCCGGCTCGGTCGCCCGGTGACCGTCGACGGGGACACCCTCGTCGTCGACGGCCGCCGGATCAGGGTGACGGCCGAGCGCGATCCCGCGCAGCTGCCGTGGGCCGAGCTCGGCGTCGACCTCGTCCTGGAGGCCACCGGCCGCTTCACCTCGGCCAAGGCCGCCCGCGCCCACCTCGACGCCGGCGCGAAGAAGGTGCTCGTCAGCGCCCCGTCGGACGGCGCCGACGTCACCCTCGCGTTCGGGGTCAACACCGACGCCTACGACCCGGCCGTGCACACGATCGTCTCGAACGCCTCCTGCACGACCAACGCGCTCGCCCCGCTCGCCAAGGTGCTCGACGACCTCGCGGGCATCGAGCACGGCTTCATGACGACGGTGCACGCCTACACGCAGGAGCAGAACCTGCAGGACGGCCCGCACCGCGACGCCCGCCGCGCCCGCGCCGCCGGCGTCAACATCGTGCCGACCACGACCGGCGCCGCCAAGGCGATCGGCCTGGTGCTGCCGAACCTCGACGGCAAGCTGTCGGGCGACTCGATCCGCGTGCCGGTCCCGGTGGGCTCGATCGTCGAACTCAACACGACCGTCGCCCGCGACGTGACGCGCGAGGACGTGCTGACGGCGTACCGCACCGCGGCGGAGGGCCCGCTCGCCGGAGTCCTCGAGTACTCGGAGGACCCGCTCGTGTCGTCCGACATCACCGGCAACCCGGCCTCGTCGATCTTCGACTCGGCCCTCACCCGCGTCGACGGCCGCCACGTCAAGGTGGTCGCCTGGTACGACAACGAGTGGGGCTTCTCGAACCGCGTGATCGACACGCTGGAACTCCTCGCGGGCAGCTGAGGCAACTGCCGGCGGGCGGGGGGCGGCCCACGACGGTCCGGGCGCCCCCGCCTCGGAGCGATCCGGCCATGGCCGACTCGCGCCCTACTGACGCAGCCGCGGGGTGCCCAGACTGCCGTACACGAACGTACGGGGAGGGGCGTCGATCGTGGCCGGACGTGGACGTGGACGTGGTGCGGCTGCCCGCAGGAGGCGGGCGGCGCGGCTGAAGGCGACGGCGGCAGGCGGTGGTCTGTCGCTGATCCTGCTGGTGCTGTTCTGGTCGACCGTGTGGCCGTACGTCATCGGCGCGCTGGTCGTGTTCGGCGCCGGTGCGGCGGGCTGGTGGCTGTGGCGCACGGACCGGCTCGTGCGGGGCCGGGACCGCCTCTGGAGGCACGAAGAGGCGGTGAAGGCGGGGCACCGGACTCTCGCCGAGGTGGACGCGATGACCGGTACCGAATTCGAGGAACTGGTCGCGGCCCTGTGCCGGCGGGACGGTTGCACAGAGGTCCGGCGGGTGGGCGGAGCCAACGACAACGGCGCCGATGTCGTCGGCCGCCTCCCGGACGGCCGGAGCGTGGTCGTCCAGTGCAAGCGCTATACGCCGACCAGCACGATCGCGAGCCGTGAACTGCGCGATCTGCTGGGCGCGAAGGTGCACTTCGGGGCCGACCTGGCCGTGTTCGTCACGACCACGCGTTTCAGCCGCCCCAGCGAGAAGTTCGCCCTGCAGCATGGCATCCTCGCCGTGCACCGAGACCACCTCGGCCTGTGGAACAACGGGGCCTCCCTGCTGTCCCTGACCGGGGTGAACGGCCGGGGACAGGGCGATTCCCGCCACAGAGCGCGCTGGAAGCAGGCGTACGGCAGGTGATCGGTCCGGCATGGCGGGCCCTCGTGCCGCTGTCCGGCGGCCGGCGAGGGGGCGGAGCCCGGTCGTTCAGCCTGTCTGCGCCTCGTCCGCCGCAGCTGCGAGGTCGGCGGTGTCCTCGGAGGGCGGTGCCTCGACGGCCAGGTCGGCACTGAACCAGCTCTTGCCGCCCAGCTTCCCGGAGTCGATCGCGCTCCCACCGACGTACATCGCCTTGTCGACGAACCGGATCTGCATCCGACCGCCCGCACCCTGGCCGGCCGTGTTCATCGTCATCTTCATGACCGCCGGTTCCGTGCGCATGGACGCCTCGGCCTCCAGTCGGCCCCTCTCCGGCACGGTCCCGGTGACCCGGTAGTGGAGCGACCTGATGCGCTCGGCGTTGTCCGCGGCCTTGGCCACGGCCGATGCAGGCGTCTCCCCGGACGAGCCCGCACGCGCGGAGTCGTCGGCGAGCCCCCTCCACAGCCGACCGTTCCGCCACCGAGCAGCACAGCTGCGAACGCCGCGCCGACCATTCTGCGCGGTACGGAACCAAGCGATGAAACCTTCATGATTCCCCCCGAAATCAGCGCGATTGGCTCATCTCAGGCACGCGAGGTTATCCCGTCACCGATCCTGTGATCGGCGAGGCCGCGGCGAGCGCAAAGCTGCAGGCGGAGAGGTCACAGCGTGTGCGGCTCCTCTTCGCGCTCCGAGAGGAACTCGTCGAGCAGCGCGAAGAGTGTCGTGATGACACGTTCTTCCTGCTCCGGTGAGAGCTGCCAGTGATGCCAGCGTTCATCAGGGAGGGCGAGGTGACGGACCAGACCCATCCAAGCGTGGTTGCATTCCCGCCCACGCTTGGCCACCAGCCAGTCACGCCAGCCGTCGAGCCCGGGGCCGCCGTGCCGCCGGGCGTGGGCGTCGTAGCCGATCAGGAAGCTTTCCACGCGGGCGAGTGTGGCCTGCCCTACGAACGCCTCGGGGCCCTCGGACACGAAGGCCCAGTACTCGCGCTCACTCATGTCCATGAGACTCACCCGCTCATCCTTTCGCCTTCCAACATCGAAGTCGGGTGTTCCCGGTCCCGAAGCAAGCGACGGACAGCCAACAGAGACGGAAAGTGGGACAGACGACGTCGAAGCGCCCCACCGCGAACGGGGGCCTTCGACATCGTGCCCGGTGAGGCTCTGGCGAGGAGGAGATTCGAACGCGTGAGGGGTTGCCCCCAACACGCTTTCCAAATGTTCCTCTGGGGGTACAGGGGTGTGCGGGAGCGTTCTGACCTGCGGTGCAGCTGTGGTGGGTGGGGCTTCTGAACGGTGCTGTACGGAGGTGAAGGCAACCAGGACTGCAACCACCGCCCGGCTATTTGCCGCTCTCCGGGCCGTACCACTGAAGGGCCTGGCCGGTCACTGCCGCGATGCAGGCGAAGTCATGGTCGCGGTGCAGGAGGGTGAGCCCCTGCAACTCGGCCGTCGCGGCGACGACGAGATCCACCGCACCCGCACTGCGGTGCTTTCCCTGTTTGGTGAGAGCTTCTTGGACCTGCCAGGCGCGGTCGTAGGCGCGGTCGTCGACGGGAACCCAACCGAAGATCAGTCGCATGTCCTCGATGCCGCGCGCCCTGTCGGCGGCCGACCGGGCGCTGTAGAAGAACTCGAGCTCGGTGATCGGGCAGGTGGCGATGAGCCCGGCGGCTGCCGCCTGGTCCCAGCCGTACTGCTCCGCGTCCTCGCGCATGAACCGAGCGAGCGCGCTGGTGTCGATCAGGAACTGGGCCGCGTTCACCGGCGGTAGTTACCCTTGCTCTCGAACAGCTCCAGATCGAATGCGCCGTCCCCGGCTGCGGTCCGCAGCCGGGCGAGAGCCAGGGCCCGACGCCGACTCTCCAGCACCTCGCGAAGAGCGGTGTTGACCGTCTCCTTCTTGGTGCTCGTCCCGAGGGCTTTGGCCACGTCCGCGACCAGGTCGTCGTCCAGGTCGATAACCGTCCGACTCATGAGTGCCTCCCTGATATCAAATGTGGGTTCAAATATATCTCGTGAGGTGCTCAGGGGGTGGCACCCCAGGCACCCGGCCTGGCCACCGAGTCCTACGTGGGCATCACGCCATGGATGCGGGAGAGAGTGAAGACGCGCTCCGCTTCGCGCAGGTGGCACCACGCGTCGAGGTAGGGCGGGTCGAGTTCCAGGTCGCTGAGGGTCCGTACGGTCCGGTTGCCCGAGGTGGCGATGTACTCGACAGTGATGGCCGCACCGGTGTCGATGGCATGGGCGATCTGGCGGACGTCGCTGTACGACAGGTGCTTCGCGTATCCGGCGACGATCTCCTCGGTGTCCGTCGCGAAAGGCACCCCGCTGCCGAACGGGTCGGGTTCCGGTGCACTCGGCGGGGCCTTGAGCAGGAGGTCGGCCAGGGCGCCCATCCCGGTGTCGGTGGGCACGTCCGAGGCGCGGGTCGCGGTGGTCCGGGGGCCGCGCCGCCCGACGTTCCCTCGCGGGGGCGGGACGGCGGCGGCCCTCTGCGGCGGGCGCTTCTCGATGCGTACCGTTCCCGCGGCGGTCTCGGCAACCGGGGCGTAGCCCGCGGCACGGAGCGTGGCGAGAGTCGTCGCCGGTGGGCTGCCGCTGACCAGGACCGTGGGGGCGAGTTGCCGCAGGGCGAGCTTGGACAGTGCGCGGTGGGCGGCGAGTTCGGCCAGGAGCGCGGGTTCGTCGCCGTGGATGACACAGGCCGCGGGGGCGATGCGCACCCGTCCATGACCTCGCGCGGTGTCGGCGATGAGATAGGTCAGCGGCTGTGGCAGGGCCGTGGCGGAGCTACCGGCCAGGTCGGCTGCGATGTCGTCCGGGGTGCGGCCGGCGTCCAGGGCCCGGCGGATACTGCCGGCACTGAAGCGCCATACCGACGCCGTGCCACTGGTCTCCCGGTCGGCCATCGAATCCAGCAGCGCCGAGAGTCGCGCGGACGGGGTGCCGGTGACGACGGCGGTGAGGTCGGCGCCGATCCGGGCCGTCGTGGTCGCGGGCGGCAGCAGCCGCCGGGCCGTGATGTCGAGCTCTTCGTCGGCGTGGGCCGCCAGGTGGGCACCGAGTGGGGACAGCGCACCCCGTGCCAGCACGCCCAGCAGTTCGCCTTCGCGGATCACGGTGCTGAACGGTGCCGTCTCCTCGGGCGAGGCGTCGTCGGCGAGCGGGCGGTACCAGGCCACGAGCGGCCCCAGCTCCGAAGCGACCTTCACACCCTGTCCTGCCGGGAGCCCCGCCGCGGCGGCGAGCAGCCCGTGGCGGGCTTGCAGACAGCCGCCGCAGGCAGGCGCACCGGCGAGCGCGGGAAGCGCCTTGCTGTCTTCGTCGCGCGCCCGGGTGGGGGTGAGCGGCAGGTCCCGCCATGCCCGGAGCAGTACGGCGAGTTGTTCTGCGGGCTCCCGCTCGGCCCAGGCGTCGTACGCCTCGGTGGGAGGTACGCGATCGCCGTCGCGGGCCAGCAGTCCGGCGGCGTACGCGGTCTCCAGAGTGATGCGTACGACGGCGTCGTCCGCTTGGGCGGCCTTGCCGAGCCGGGCCAGTTCCCGCGCGCCGATCCCGCCCGACTTCAGCCGAGCCGGTGGGGCGGTCGCGCACGCCGAAAGGACGGAGGCTGCCTGGGCCGCGAACGCGGTGGCGGCCACCGCGGCCTCCCGCTCCACCTCCGCCGAGGTGATGGGCACCAACTGTGGGGCGGGCGCCAGAGGTTCGAACGGAGCGTGCCAATCGGATCCCCGCAGAGCCAGGGCCACCTCGACCGGCATCCGGACGGGCCCGTACTGGTGACGGTCCTGGAGCAGAAGCCCGCGGTCGAGTGCCCATCGGCCGCCTGGTGGGAGGTCGCGGCCAGGAGCCCCGAACACGACGAACGGTGACTGACGCGGCGTGGACCTGGCGCTCTGCTCGAGCAACTTCCGTGTGGCCGCCGGTGCCCCCGCCACCAGCGCGGCGACCCGCTCCGCGTCACTGTGATGCTCCACCAGAGCTGCGAGTCGCTGCTGTTTGGTGCCGGGTGGCTTGATACCCAGGACCGTCAGCATGCCGCGCAGTTCCTCCGAGGTGGTGCCGGCCAGCAGCTCCTCCAGCGTGGCGTCAAGCCCCAGGGGTGTGCTCCACGCCTGCCGCAAGGGCGTAGACATGCGGAGTGCCTCGTTGCCGTCGGGCCACACGAGCGCCCGATCCGACAGCGCCTCCAGGGTCGCGTCCAGCGCGTGCACCGCCGCAGGGGATGTCGAGCCGAGCAACTCCGCGAGGCTGTCGCGGGTCGCTAGTGCTCCCAGGGCTGCCAGCGCCTCGGCGGCCTGCAAGCACGGCAGCGTGAGTCGCGGCAGGACGAGTGCCACGGACCCCGGACGTTGGAGACGGTCCGCCAGTTCCCCCACCGAGCGTGGTTCCGGAGAGGAGGCCGCGTCCTTCCGCATGGCGAGTACGCGTGCCAGGCGGGAACGGTCGAGTTCGCTCAGCCAGGTCGCAAGCGTCGATCGGGACTTCATGAGGGTGCACCTCGACAGACAGGAAACGTCACAGGCGGGCCGAAGCCGCTTCGGCGCCGACGCCAAGGGTGGCGCAGTTCCATGATCCGCGGATGTCGTACGAAGACAGAGCCGCGGCGCCCCCCGGGCGCAGCCCGACTCCCCGGCGTCGGGGCTCACAAGCTCGACCGCCTGGAGCCGGAACACCTGGAGCGCTTCTACCAGCGGATGCAGGGAAGCCGGGAGTTCCGGCGGCACCGCTCACCGCGCTCACCGGACGATCCGAGTCGCCCTCGGTGAGGCCAAGCGGCGGGGGCATGTCGCCACCAACGCCGCGGAAGCGGCTCCTGCGGGACGCCGGCGTGCGGGACGGCCGTCTCCATGACGCTCGCCACACCGCAGCGACCGTGCTCCTCATCCTCGGCGTCCCGGACGTCGTGATCGACTCGATCATGGGTTGGGAGCCTGGGCGACGCGCTGTGGGAGCTCCCGGAAACCAACGGAGACGGAAACCGGGACGGACAACGTCGAAGGGCCCCACCGCGAACGGTGGGGCCCTTCGACATCGTGCCCGGTGAGGCACTGGCGGAGGATACGAGATTCGAACTCGTGAGGGGTTGCCCCCAACACGCTTTCCAAGCGTGCGCCCTAGGCCTCTAGGCGAATCCTCCGCTGGGAACATTACATGACCGAGAGGAGTGCTCGCGAACTCGTTCACCGCCGCCGACATCAGGTAACCTTGGCGCAGCCCCTCACGCGGCGCTATCTGACTGAACTCCCCCAGGGCCGGAAGGCAGCAAGGGTAGGTTGGCTCTGGCGGGTGCGTGGGGGGCGTCTGCGTTCCCGGGCAGAGCCTCCCGACGGGGCCTCCCCCGGACCGGATTTCCTGGACCGCGCCTCCCTGCCCGGATCTCCCGGCCGGGTCCGGGACGGGCCCGATGTCACTGGGCGCCTATAACCTCGTATGCGTGTCGTCTCTCGCTCTGTACCGCCGCTACCGCCCCGAGACCTTCGCCGAGGTCATCGGGCAGGAGCATGTCACCGACCCGCTGCAGCAGGCGCTGCGGAACAACCGGGTCAACCACGCGTACCTGTTCAGCGGGCCGCGCGGCTGTGGCAAGACGACCAGCGCGCGCATCCTGGCCCGGTGCCTGAACTGCGAGCAGGGGCCCACGCCCACGCCGTGCGGTGAGTGCCAGTCCTGTCAGGACCTCGCCCGCAACGGCCCCGGCTCCATCGACGTCATCGAGATCGACGCCGCTTCCCACGGTGGCGTGGACGACGCCCGTGACCTGCGCGAGAAGGCCTTCTTCGGCCCGGCCCGCAGCCGGTACAAGATCTACATCATCGACGAGGCCCACATGGTCACGTCGGCCGGCTTCAACGCGCTGCTGAAGGTCGTCGAGGAGCCGCCGGAGCATCTCAAGTTCATCTTCGCGACCACCGAGCCCGAAAAGGTCATCGGGACGATCCGGTCCCGGACCCACCACTACCCCTTCCGGCTGGTCCCCCCGGGCACCCTGCGGGAGTACCTCGGCCAGGTCTGCCAGAAGGAGACCATCCCCGTCGCGGACGGCGTGCTCCCGCTCGTCGTGCGGGCGGGCGGCGGGTCCGTGCGTGACTCCATGTCCGTCATGGACCAGCTCCTCGCGGGCGCCGCGGCGGACGGTGTGACGTACGCCATGGCCACCGCCCTGCTCGGATACACCGACGGCTCCCTCCTCGACTCCGTCGTCGAGGCGTTCGCCACCGGAGACGGAGCCGCGGCCTTCGAGGCCGTCGACCGTGTGATCGAGGGCGGGAACGACCCCCGCCGCTTCGTCGCCGACCTCCTGGAGCGGCTGCGCGACCTGGTGATCCTCGCCGCCGTTCCGGACGCGGCGGAGAAGGGGCTCATCGACGCCCCCGCCGATGTGATCGAGCGTATGCAGGCCCAGGCCGGCACCTTCGGCCCCGCCGAGCTGAGCCGTGCGGCCGACCTCGTCAACGAGGGCCTGACCGAGATGCGCGGCGCCAACTCGCCCCGTCTCCAGCTCGAACTGATCTGCGCCCGCGTCCTGCTCCCCGCCGCCTACGGAGACGAGCGCTCCGTCATGGCCCGCCTCGACCGGATCGAGCGCGGCGTGAACTACTCCGCAGGCCCCGCCGGCATGCCCGCCATGGGATACGTACCCGGTCCGGAGGGCCACGGGGGAGCGGCTGCTCCCGCGGTTCAGCCGGGCCCCGCTCCGGTTCAGGGCGGCGGCGCCGCTCCGGCCCCCACGGGCGGTGGCGCTCCGGTGCCACCGGGCGGTGGCCCTGCCGCGGCCCGCGCGGCGGTCCGTGCGTCCGGAGCACCGGGCAACGGCGGCGGTGGTGGTGCCGATGGAGGCAGTCATACGGCGCCCGCGGCAGGCTCCGCCCCTGGGGCAGGCTCCGCCCCTGCGACCGGGTCCGGCCCTTCGGCGGTGGGCCAGGGGACGCCGCCGTCGGCACCAGGCACGCCCCCGGCTCATGCCCCCGCTCCCGGCCATCACGGCGGGCCCTCCGAGCCCGACGGGCCGGGCCCTGCCCGGACCCCTGCCGAAGCCCCGGCCGCCTCCGCTCCCGCGGGACCCGCCCCGTCGGCCCCGGCCCAGCCCGCCCCCGGCGCCTGGCCCACCGCCGCCTCCGCCGGAAGCGGCGGCCGTCGCCCCGGCGGTTGGCCCACGGCAGCCTCGGGTGCCCCCGCCTCGAACACCCCACCGGCCACCACCGCGCCGGCCCACACCCCGCCGACGA
The DNA here is from genome assembly GCF_007655005.1 of Streptomyces tibetensis. Taxonomy (GTDB): domain Bacteria; phylum Actinomycetota; class Actinomycetes; order Streptomycetales; family Streptomycetaceae; genus Streptomyces; species Streptomyces tibetensis. The sequence goes on along the minus strand of NZ_SZVW01000004.1, from coordinate 77,972 downwards.
GCGCCTCCGCGCCCAGCAGCCAACCGGCGGCTCAGCCCTCGGCTCCGTCTCCGACGACCCCGGCCCCCGTCTCCGGTTCCGCTCCCACGGGCGGCGGTGGTCTCGACCCCCGCATGCTCTGGCCGAACATCCTGGAGGCGGTCAAGAACCGCCGACGCTTCACGTGGATCCTGCTCAGCCAGAACGCCCAGGTGACAGGCTTCGACGGCACGACCCTGCAGCTCGGCTTCGTCAACGCAGGCGCGCGGGACAACTTCCTGAGCAGCGGCAGCGAGGACGTGCTGCGGCAGGCGCTGGGTGAGCAGTTCAACGTCCAGTGGAAGATCGAGGCGATCGTGGACCCGTCGGGCGGCTCCGCACCGCCGGCCCCGGGCGGCCCCTCCGGGTTCGGCGGTGGTGGCGGCCACAATGCCTCCGGCGGTCCCAGCGCCGGCAGCCACAACTCCGGCGGTGGTGGCTACAACTCCGGCGGCGGATACAACGCGGGTGGTGGATACAACACGGGCGGCGGCACGGCCACGGCCCAGCGCTCCGCCCCGTCCCCGTCCGCTCCTCCGGCCGCTCCCGCCCAGCAGTCGAGCGGCCCCATTCCCGCCGCGACCTCCACCCCGGCCCCCGCGACCGCCTCCGTCCCCCAGCCGTCCGCCCCGCGGCCGCGGCACGTCTCCGTCGAGGAGGACATCCCCGAGGACGACGACCCGGACCTCGACGAGTCGGCCCTCTCCGGCCAGGAGCTGATCGTCCGGGAGCTGGGGGCGACGGTCGTCGAGGAGTTCACGAACGAATAAGCACGGAGCTCAGACCGAGCGGCCCGGCACGAACGAACACTCCGGGCCAACGAACGCATGGCCCGGCGTCCACGACCGAACGGCCCGGCACGAACGAACACTCCGGGCCAACGAACACATGGCCCGGCGTTCACGACCGAACAGCCCGGCACGAACGAACACCCGGGGTCCACGACCGAACAGCCCGGCACGAACAAACGCCGGCGTCCACGACCGAACAGCCCGCATCCCGGGTCCTCGGCCGAACAGCTCGGCCCCGCACGCAGAACCTCCCGCCACGGCAGCCGGGCCGGGGCTGCCCGTCTTGGAGGAACCTCCAGCTCAAGATCCGCCCTCCCTTCGGAAGCCCGCACAAGGAGAAGCCGGCGTCTCCCGTTAGGCTGACCCCCGTGAAGGTCCTCGTCATCGGCAGCGGCGCCCGCGAACACGCCCTGTGCCACTCCCTGTCCCACGACCCCGACGTCACCGCGCTGTACTGCGCGCCCGGCAACGCCGGCATCGCCGAGGTCGCCGAGCTGCACCAGGTCGACGCCCTGGACGGCGCCGCCGTCACCGCGCTCGCGACCCGCCTCGGCGCGGAGCTCGTGGTCGTCGGCCCGGAGGCCCCGCTGGTCGCCGGTGTCGCCGACGCCGTGCGCGACGCGGGCATCCCCGTCTTCGGCCCGTCCGGCCGGGCCGCGCAGCTCGAAGGCTCCAAGGCCTTCGCGAAGGACGTCATGGCGGCGGCCGAGGTGCCCACGGCCCGGTCGTACGTCTGCACGACGGCGGAAGAGGTCGACACGGCCCTCGACGCCTTCGGCGCTCCGTACGTCGTGAAGGACGACGGGCTCGCCGCCGGCAAGGGTGTCGTCGTCACCGACGATCTCGAAGCGGCCCGGGCCCACGCGGCGGCCTGCGAGCGCGTGGTCATCGAGGAGTACCTCGACGGCCCCGAGGTCTCCCTCTTCGCCGTGACCGACGGCGAGACGGTCGTACCGCTCCAGCCCGCCCAGGACTTCAAGCGCGCCCTGGACGGCGACGAGGGCCCCAACACCGGCGGCATGGGCGCGTACTCCCCGCTGCCGTGGGCCGACCCGAAGCTGGTCGACGAGGTGCTGCAGACCGTGCTGCAGCCGACCGTGGACGAGATGCAGCGGCGCGGCACGCCGTTCTCCGGGCTGCTCTACGCCGGTCTCGCGATCACTTCCCGGGGTGTCCGCGTGATCGAGTTCAACGCCCGGTTCGGCGACCCCGAGACCCAGGTCGTGCTGGCCCGGCTGAAGACGCCGCTGGCCGGTCTGCTGATGGCGGCCGCCACCGGCAACCTGGCCCACCTGGAGCCGCTGCGCTGGAGCGACGACGCGGCCGTGACCGTGGTCGTCGCCTCGCACAACTACCCCGGCACCCCGCGCACCGGCGACCCGATCACCGGGCTGGACGAGGTCGCCGCCCAGGACGCCCCGCACGCGTACGTGCTGCACGCCGGCACCAGGCAGGAGGGCGACGCCGTCGTCAGCGCGGGCGGCCGCGTCCTGTCCGTGACGGCCACCGGCAAGGACCTCACCGAGGCCCGCGACCGCGCCTACACGGCCGTCGGCCGCATCCGCCTCGACGGCTCCCAGCACCGCACCGACATCGCCGCGAAGGCGGCAGGCGCGTAACGGACGCCCGCGCCCGGCAGGCGAACCACCGCCGCCGATGAACCCCACAGGCCCCGGATCCGTCTCAGGATCCGGGGCCTGACATATGGAGCAGGCAGTGGCCCGACGTGTGGGGGAGGCAGTGGCCTCACCCACCGGGCAGGCAGCGGCCAGACGTGTGGGGAAGGGGCGGCCAGACATGCAGGGAAGCGATGGCCTGAACTGTGCGGGTGACGGGGGCCTGATGCTCGCTGTCCGTCACCGGCCTTTCCCCAAAGCCATTCCATCGAGTGACCGATGCCGCATCCGGCTGACGGGGCGCGGAGCCCCAACTAGGGTGCGGCGCAAGCGTTCCGGCACTTGGCCCACCGGCATTGCGATGTCAGTGGCGGGTGCCACAGTGGGGGAGTGAGCAAGGCAAGCATCGGGTCAACGGGGAGGGGGTGAGGTCGGTCGTGACCGGAATGGGTGTGGAAGTAGGCGCGCAGGTCGCGCGGGTTCGCGCACTGGCCGTGCTGCGCATCCGCAGTCGTGCCCTGGCCGTGGCCCTGCTGCCGGCCGCCGTCGCCGTGATCCTGCTCGCGGGCGCCGCCGGTGACCGCCTGGAGGGCCCCGTCTGGGACGCGGCCCGTGCGGTCCTGACACCGGTCGCGGCCCTCGTGCTGCTCGCCGCGGCCGGGATCGCCCTGGTCGTCGCCTGGGCCCGGCCCGCCATGAGCCCGACCGTCCCGGTCACCGAGGAGGCGGCCCCCGACCTGTACCGGATGGTGCGCGATCTCGCCGACCGCCTCGACGTCCCCGCGCCCTCCGCGATAGCGCTCACCCCGGACTGCGACAGCTGGCTGGAGGACCGCACCCACCCGTCCCACGCCCCGCCGCCGGTCGAGGAGCACCAGGACATAGCGGGGGCGGGCAAGCAGGCGCAGCGCCGGCAACCCGTCGCGCCGGTCCTCGTCATCGGCTCCCCGTTCCTGTGGTGGATGCGGGTCGGCGAGCTGCGCGCGGTCCTCGCCCCGGTCATCGCCGGTACGGGCCCCTCGGCCCACCCGGACATAGCCGCCGCCCGGCGCTTCGTCCGGGGCCTGGACGCCGCGGTGGCCGTGGCGTCGGCGCCCCGCCGCGACCCGCTGTCGCGGGCGGTGCTCGCCGGGGTCGGCCGGGTCGCCCGGCTTCTGCTGCGCAGCTGCCGGATCCATGCCGCCGAGATGGAGCGGGGCGTGGCGGCCGCGGCCGCGGAGCGTGCACAGGCTGTGGACTACGGGCTGCGGATCGTCGCGCAGGAGCAGGTGGGCCTGGCCTACGCGGGCTGGGACCGGCTGCTGACCCGGGTCGCGCTGCCCGCGTGGCGGATGGGCCGCTGGCCGTCCCGGCTGGACGCCGGTGTGGTCGCGGCGCTCACGGAGCTGTCCCGGCGCGACCGCCTGGCCGAGGGCTTCGCGTCCCGGCTGGGTGAGCGGCCGGCCTGCGATCTGCTGGAGGAGCCGGGCACGGTCGACGAAGCCGCCTCCCTCCTCGCCGCCCGCCTCTTCCACGGCGGCCCCGCAGGGCCCGGGCCCGACTGGTCGCCGGTGGACTGGAGCGAGTATCCGGACGAGGTCGTGGACCGCAAGTGGCGCCTCGACGCGGCCCGGCTGCACCGGGTCCTGGACGCGATGGGCGTCCGCCCCGCCACCGGCTCCGCGTCCTCCGCCACCGACGCCCCGACCCTGTCCCGCGTCCTCGACCACCTCACGGACACGGGCCCGGCGGGTACGACCGAAACCGCCCGAACCGGCGGCCCCCCGGCGGACCCGACCGCGGCCCTGACCACGGACCCGGCCCTGACCACGGACCCGGCCCTGACCAAGGACCCGACCGCGGCCCTGACCACGGACCCGGCCCCGACCAAGGACCCGACCCCGGCCCGGACCACGGACCCGACCGCGGCCCGGACAGCCGACCCGACGGGGGACCCCGCAGCACACCCGACCGGTTCCAGACCGGACACCACACCGCCCGAAGCCCCCGGCACACCCCATCCCGATTCCGGCACCGGAGGCACCACGAGCACCACTCCGGGCACCACCGCCCCACCGGAACCCCTCGACGACGAGGACCTCTCCGGTACGACGGCCCCCAGCGCCACGCTCGCCGCCCGGCTCAGCGCCGAACTGGCCAGGGAAGAAGCCGCTCCCTCCCCGGCGGGGACCCCGACGCCGGCCTCGCCGTCCCCCACCACCGACCTCGCCGCCCTCTGGGACGACCGGGCCCTCCCCCTCTTCCCCCTCCAGCCCCCGCGCACCGCCCGAGAGCTGCTCGCCGACCACCTCACCGCGATGGTCTGCTGCGCCGCGATGGACACCGCCGGGGCGACCCCGGGCCTGGACTGGCTGGACGGCCCGACCCTCCTCGTCGACGGCGAGCGCACGGCCGATCTGGCGCCCAAGGTCCTCACTCTCATCGAGGACGGCGACGCCACCCCGCTGCGGGTCTGGCTGTCCCAGCTCGGCATACGCCCGGAGAAGCCGGTCCGCCTCGGCTGACCATCGGAGCACCTGCTTCCGGTTCTGGCCAATTCGAAACGAACAGTGACGAAGTGCGCGCGTCATGTGATGTGCTGGGACCGTTCGCGTGCATGGCAAGAGCTTGCGACATACGACAAGCACATAAGCGCGAAAGCGCCGCACAGACCGCATGCACCACGGAAAACCGCCCGCACCACAGAAACCACACCGGCTCGCACCACACCAGGCACAAGCCGCCGGCTCGCACACAGCGCAAGCCACACCGGCTCGCACACAGCACAGGCCACACCGGCTCGCACCACACAGCACGACGCCACACGGCACGCATCACCACGGGGGCCAAGGGGAGGGGAAGCCATCATGGGTTCGGAGGAGCAGATCCGCCGCTGGGAGTCGGGAGCGCTGGCGCATGCCGTGACGGATCCCTTCGGGCAGGGCCCCGTTCCGTGGCTGCGCGGCAACGTGACGTACTTCGACGACTCGGGCCAGGTCGTCCCCTGGTACGTGGACCAGGACGCCCCCCACCCGCCGAAGAAGGGCAGCCGCTCGGGCGGCCCCCGCGCGGCCGACGACGTCAACCGTCAGATCAAGGGCTTCACCTCCACCGGCGCGGTGGCGCCCGGCGAGGCCATCGACTTCCACATCACCGTCGACCCACCGCAGCAGTTCGCCGTCGACATCTACCGCATCGGCCACTACGGCGGTGACGGCGCCGCGAAGATCACCACCAGCCCGCGTCTGTCCGGCATCGTCCAGCCCGCGCCGCTCACCGCGGACCGTACGGTCTCCTGCCACCACTGGTGGCTGTCCTGGCGGCTGCAGGTCCCCTCGTACTGGAACATCGGCGCGTACGTGGCCGTCCTCACCACCGCCGACGGCTACCGCTCCCACGTCCCCTTCACCCTCCGCCACGACCAGCCCGCCGACCTGCTGCTCGTGCTGCCCGACATCACCTGGCAGGCGTACAACCTCTACCCGGAGGACGGCCGTACCGGCGCCAGCCTCTACCACGCCTGGGACGACAAGGGCCGGCTGCTCGGCGAGTCCGAGGCCGCCACGACGGTCTCCTTCGACCGCCCGTACGCGGGCGCGGGCCTCCCCCTCCATGTCGGTCACGCCTACGACTTCATCCGCTGGGCCGAGCGCTACGGCTACGACGTCGCCTACGCCGACGCCGGCGACCTGCACGCGGGCCGTGTCGACCCCACCCGCTACCGCGGTCTGGTCTTCCCGGGCCACGACGAGTACTGGTCTGCCGCCATGCGCACCACCGTGGAGCGCGCCCGCGACGCCGGAACCTCGCTGGTCTTCCTCTCCGCCAACTCCATGTACTGGCAGGTGGAGCTGGGCCCCTCCCCGTCCGGCGTGCCCGACCGGCTGCTGACCTGCCGCAAGCGCCAGGGGCCGGGCAAGCCGGTGCTGTGGCGGGAGATCGACCGGGCGGAACAGCAGCTCCTGGGCATCCAGTACGCCGGGCCCGTCCCCGAGCCGCACCCGCTGATCGTGCGCAACGCCGGGCACTGGCTGTGGGAGGCCACCGGGGCGCACGAGGGCGACGAGATCGAGAACCTGGTGGCGGGCGAGGCCGACCGCTACTTCCCGCGCACCGCGCTGCCCGAGCACGAGGAGCGCACGCTGCTCGCCCACTCCCCGTACACCGACAAGGAGGGCACCGCGCGCCACCAGGAGACGTCCCTGTACCGGGCCCCCTCCGGCGCCTGGGTCTTCGCAGCAGGAACGTTCGCCTGGTCCCCGGCCCTGGACCGGCCCGGACACGTCGACGGCCGTATCCAGCGCGCCACCGCCAATCTCCTGGACCGCATCTGCAAACGCGACTGACCCCCTGTCCGTGATCATGCTCGTATACGGGAGAATCGAGCCACTTGGACAGAACCACGGGGAGGAACCGTGTCCGGATTCGTCGAAAAGCCCGAGCCGATCCAGGTTCCGGGCCTGGTGCATCTGCACACCGGCAAGGTGCGCGAGCTGTACCGGAACGAGGCGGGCGACCTCGTGATGGTCGCCAGCGACCGCATGTCCGCCTACGACTGGGTGCTGCCGACCGAGATCCCCGACAAGGGCCGGATCCTCACGCAGCTGTCCCTGTGGTGGTTCGACCGGCTCTCCGACCTGGTCCCGAACCACGTCCTGAGCACGGAGCTGCCCGACGGCGCCCCCGCCGACTGGGCGGGCCGCACGCTGATCTGCAAGTCGCTGCGGATGGTCCCCGTGGAGTGCGTGGCCCGCGGCTACCTCACCGGCTCGGGCCTCGCCGAGTACAACGAGACCCGCACGGTCTGCGGCCTCGCCCTGCCGGAAGGCCTGACCGACGGCAGTGAACTGCCCGCCCCGATCTTCACCCCGGCCACCAAGGCCGAGGTCGGCGAGCACGACGAGAACGTCTCCTACGAGGAGGTCGCCCGCCAGGTCGGCGCGGACACCGCGGCCCGCCTGCGCCAGGCGACCCTCGCGGTCTACTCGCGGGGCCGGGACATCGCCCGGGAGCGGGGCATCATCCTGGCGGACACGAAGTTCGAGTTCGGCTTCGAGGGCGACGACCTGGTCCTGGCGGACGAGGTCCTCACCGCGGACTCCTCCCGCTTCTGGCCGGCCGACCAGTGGCAGCCGGGCCGCGCGCAGCCGTCGTACGACAAGCAGTTCGTCCGCGACTGGCTGACCTCGGCGGAGTCCGGCTGGGACCGGAAGAGCGAGCAGCCCCCGCCCGCCCTGCCCCAGCACGTCGTCGACGCCACCCGCGCCAAGTACGTGGAGGCGTACGAGCGCCTGACCGGCACGAGCTGGTCGTAGGGCCGCCGCCAGGGCACAGCAGCCAGGACGCAGTCCTCAGGACACGGAGAAGCCCCCCGGCCGGAACCGGGGGGCTTCTCGATGGAGCGAACGACGAGGTTCGAACTCGCGACCTCAACCTTGGCAAGGTTGCGCTCTACCAACTGAGCTACGTTCGCATGCGCCGTGGCGCGAGAACCACTATACCCAACCTCGCTCCCGCGCGAGCCGTACCGCCGCATGCCGGTTCTCCGCCCCGAGCTTCGAGACGGCCGACGACAGATAGTTCCGCACGGTGCCCTGTGACAGCGCGGCCCGCTCGGCGATCTCCGCGACGGGCGCCCCGTCGGCGGCCAGTTCCAGGACCTCCGCCTCCCGCGCGGTCAGCGGGGAGTCCCCGGCGGCGATCGCGTCGGCGGCCAACTCCGGGTCGACGTAACGGTTCCCGGCGTGCACGGTCCGGATGAGCTCCGCGAGCCGCTGTGCGCTCACGGTCTTGGGCACGAACCCCCGCACACCGGCCTGCAGCGCCCGCTTCAGATGTCCGGGCCGCCCGTGGCTGGTGACGATGAGCACCTTGCAGCCGGGCAGTTCGGACCGCAGGGATGTGGCGACCTTCACACCGTCGGCCCCGGGCATCTGGAGATCCAGCACGGCGACATCGGGCTTGTGCGCCCGGGCCATCGCCAGCGCCTCGGGCCCGGTGGCCGCCTCGGCGACCACGACGAGATCGTCTTCCAGGGACAGCAGCGCGGCGAGCGCCCCGCGGATGAGGTGCTCGTCGTCGGCGAGCAGCAGCCGGACGGGCTTCACGGCCGTCATGAAGTGACCTCGCTCACAGAACGTGCGGCGGCGACGGCCGGGGCGGCGCCGGAAGCGGTGGGCGGCGACGGCAGCGGAACCTCCGCCGTCAGCCGGAACAGGCCTCGTCCCACGGGCCCGGCCTCCAGCGTCCCGTCGATCTCCGCCAGCCGCTCCCGCAGCCCGGCGAGCCCCGAGCCGGACGGTCCGGACCCGGGCTCCGCCCCCGCCTCGCTCACCCCGTCGTTCTCCACGGACAACACCACCCGCCCCTCCAGCACCCGTAGTCGTACCTCACACCGTTGCGCGTCCCCGTGCCGCAGCACGTTGGTCGCGGCCTCCCGGACCACCCACCCCAGGGCGGACTGCACCGCGGGCGGCAGGCCGGCCGCGGGCACCCCGGCGACCGTGCAGTCGATGCCGGCGGCCGCCAGCACCCCTCGCGCACCGGCGAGTTCCGAGCCGAGGTCGGCCTCCCGGTAGCCGCGCACGACCTCCCGCACCTCCCGCTGGGACTCCTGCGCGAGCCGCTGCACCTCGACCATCTGCGACACGGCCTCGGGCCGCCCCCGCTGGGCGAGCTGCACGGCCAGTTCGCTCTTGAGGGCGATCACGGCGAGGTTGCGCCCCATGACGTCGTGCAGATCCCGCCCGAACCTCAGCCGCTCCTCGGCGACGGCGAGCCGGGTCCGGGTCTCGCGGGCCTCGTCGAGCTCGTAGACGGCGTTCAGCAGCCACACCGAGAAGACGGCCGTGAAGGCGATGAACGTGCCGCCGGCCAGCACGATCAGTGCCGTGAAGAGTGCCGTGAGAGCGGACGCGCCGAGTGCGAACGCCACGACCCCGGTGCCTGTCGCGAAACCGCCCGAGAGGCCGAACGCGCGCCGCCGGTCGCGGACGCCGAGCGCGATGATGCCGGGACCGAAGATCAGGATCACCCCGAAGACGCCACCGGCGGCGGTGGCGACGCCCTCGCGGTCGGGTCCGCGCTCGGCGAGGCCGAGCGCGGCGGCGGCGATCACGGCGGTAACGGCGCCGAGTGTCCACATCAGTCCGGTGGGCTGGGGCCTGCGTCCGCGCGTCCAGTCGATCGCCCGGGACACGGTCACGAAGCAGAGGACGGCGTGCACGGCCACCACCAACATGGTGGCACCGCCGAGCCGCGCCCCGAGCGGGGGGACGGACGTGAGCCCGACGGAGAAGAACTCCATCACCGCGAAGAAGTGGAACGACCACCGGGTGTACGTCTCGACCTTCTCCGGCGTGCTCTTGTTCCGCCACCACCTGCCCGGCATGCGCATCGGCCCGTCACTCCCCCTCGTTCAGCACCGCGGTCTTCGGCCGGCACCGTGGTCTTCGGTCAACGCCGCGGTCTTCGGCCGGCACCGCAATCTTCGGTCAACGCCGCGGTCTTCGGCCGGCACCGCGGTCTTCGGTCAACGCCGCGGTCTTCGGCCGGCACCGCGGTCTTCGGTCAGCGCCGTGGTTCCCAGCGGAACCACCGCCGTACAGCAAACACCGCGACGAGGATCCAGGCCACGGCGGTCGCGAGAGCGCCCAGTGCCTCGTACGCGGAGAGGTCGCCGGTCCAGCCGCCGCGCACCAGCGTGACGACGGGCGTCAGCGGCAGCAGCTCGCAGAAGGAGGCCACCCGGTCCGGCATCAGCTCCAGCGGCCAGAACATGCCGGAGCCGATCATCGAGATCAGCAGCAGCGGCATGGGTGTGGCCTGGGCGCTCTCGCCGGTCCGGGTGAAACTCGCGGTGGCGGCGGCGAGGGCCGCGCACATCACGAACCCCAACAGCAGGCCGAGCACGGCCAGATGGGGTGCCGACGGCGCGGGCAGGTCCAGCAGGGCGACGCAGCCCGCCGTCAGCAGCAGGCACTGCACGAGCCCGGTGAGGACGGCCGGCAGTGAGGAGCCGGCCAGGATCTCGGCGTCCCGCAGCTCGCCGGTGCGCAGCCGCTTGAGCACGAGCTCCTCACGCCGGACGACGAACACGCCGACGAGCACCGAGTAGACGGCGAACAGCAGGGAGAAGCCGATCGCGGCGGGCAGCACCAGCGTGCCGGTGCTCAGCCCCGCCCCGGCGAGGTCCATCTCCTCCGCCGCCGACCGCACGCTGACCGGCATCACCAGCGGCACGAACAGGGCGGCCACGAGCGCGCCCCGGGTCCGCCCGAGCAGGGTCAGTTCGGCGCGGGCGAGCGCGGTCATCCGGCTCAGCGGGGTCGTCGCGGCCACCGCCGGGCGGGGCGTCGGGTGTGTGACGCTCATGCCGCGTACTCCTTCGTCGTCGTTCCCGTGGCCTGCTCGGCGGAGACGTTCTCGGCGATGTGGAGGAACGCCTCCTCCAGGGAGGCCGAGCGCACGTCCAGGCGGTGCAGCCCGACCCGGGCCCGCTCGGCCCACACCAGCAGTGCGGTGGCGGTGCGCTGCAGTTCACGGGTGCGGAGCCGGACGGTGCGGCCGTCGGTCTCGTGCCCGGTCACGCCGAGCTCGCCGAGGGGCGGCAGGTCGCCGACGTGGTAGCCGTCGGGCAGCTCGAAGGAGATCCGCGACGGCTCGGCGGCTGTCACCTCGGCCGGGGTGCCGCTGGTGGCGATTCGGCCCTCGTGCATGATCGCGAGCCGGTCGGCGAGGTTCTCGGCCTCTTCCAGGTAGTGCGTGGTCAGCAGCACCGTCGTCCCGCCGTCGCGCAGCGCGCTCACCAACTCCCAGGTGGCCCGGCGGCCTTCGGCGTCGAGGCCGGTGGAGGGCTCGTCGAGGAAGAGCACCTCGGGATCGCCGAGCAGAGCGAGCGCCAGGTCGAGACGGCGCCGCTGGCCGCCAGACAGCTGCTTGACCCGGGTGCCGGCCTTCGTCTCCAGGCCGACCAGCGCCAGTACCTCCGCCGGCGGCCGTGCCCCGCTCACGCATCCCGACCACATGCGCGCGGTCTCCGCGACGGTGAGTTCGGAGGGGAAGCCGCCTTCCTGCAGCATGACGCCGGTCCGGGGCCGTACGGCGGCCCGGTCGGTGTACGGGTCGTGCCCGAGGACCCGCACCCGCCCGCCGGCCGGCCGCGCGAGTCCCTCCAGGAGTTCGACGGTCGACGTCTTGCCCGCGCCGTTGGTACCGAGCAGCGCGAAGATCTCGCCGCGTCGGACGGAAAAGCTGATTCCGCGTACCGCCTCGAACCCGCCCCCGTACACACGTCGCAGGTCAGTGACCTCAATCACGTGTTCGTGTCCGTTGGTTTCCATGATTCAAGCGTCCCGGCCGTGCGGGCTCGGAAGCAGTGCGCGCTGTCATCACTCGGCATGACAAATGTCAGAAGCCGAAAGGTGCGGGCGGAACACGATGAAGGCCCCGGTCCTGATGGACCGGGGCCTTCATTTCCGAGCGGACGACGAGGCTCGAACTCGCGACCTCAACCTTGGCAAGGTTGCGCTCTACCAACTGAGCTACGTCCGCACATGCTCCCGACCAGCTTGCACTGATCGGTGCGGGCACCAGCCTACCTGATCCACAACGGTGGTCGGTATGGCGATGCAGAGCGGGTGACAGGAATCGCACACTGCGCCTTCCCCCTGGAAGGGGGATGTTCTACTACTGAACTACACCCGCATATCTCCGTGAGCTGGGCCTTTCGGCCTTGCCCCTCGGCGTGCTCCAGACTCTAGCTGATCAGCCGGGGTGCTGCGCAAGTCGGCTGCCGCGAGGGGCGGGTGACCGGGCATCGGTCCGGGCTCGACGGACCGTCACTGGGCGGCGGTGAACGCCTCGTAGACCCTCTTGGGGATGCGCCCGCGCGCGGGGACGTCCATCTTGTTGGCCTGCGCCCAGGCGCGCACGGCCGACGGGTCGGGGGCGACCTCCGTCTGCCGGTACGCCTTGCCCGAGCGGGACCGCTTGCGGCCGGCCTCGACGTAGGGCGCGAGCGCCTTCCGCAGTTCTCCGGCGTTGCCTTCGCTCAGGTCGATCTCGTACGACTTGCCGTCCAGTCCGAAGGCGATCGTTTCCGCCGCTTCCGAGCCGTCGATGTCGTCAGAGAGAGTGACCACGACCTTCTGCGCCACGAATATCGGTCCCTTCATGCGGCACTATGCCAATTCATTTGTACCGTGCCTGGCAATGCATTGTGAAGCCCGACTAAATCCTTCCACGTGTCCGAAGGCAATAGGTTTCGGGTGTCGATCCGGAATCTTTCCCGAAAACTTCCCGTGCGGGTCCGTCGATGCAGGATCGTGATGACGGTCACGTAGTTTCCTCCAAGTCAACGCGCGTAGAAATTTTGTACGGGTAGTCTGAAGGAACCTGCTCAGCACCACACACCGGGAGTGCCAGTGGCACGCGTCGTAGTCGACGTCATGCTCAAGCCGGAGATCCTCGACCCCCAGGGCCAGGCGGTGCAGCGCGCACTGCCGCGGCTGGGTTTCGAGGGGATCTCGGACGTCCGCCAGGGAAAGCGTTTCGAACTGGAAGTTGACGGGCCGGTCGACGAGGCCGCCCTCGCCCGCATTCATGATCTTGCGGAGTCCTTCCTCGCAAACACCGTGATCGAGGACTTCACGATCCGGGTCGAGGAAGTCGCGGAGGCCGCGAAGTGACCGCTCGTATTGGCGTCGTCACTTTTCCCGGCAGTCTGGACGACCGTGACACCCAGCGCGCGATCCGCGTCGCCGGTGCCGAGCCGGTCGCCCTCTGGCACAAGGACAAGGACCTCAAGCAGGTCGACGCCGTGGTGCTGTGCGGTGGTTTCTCCTACGGCGACTATCTGCGCGCCGGGGCCATCGCCCGTTTCTCGCCGGTGATGGAGCCCCTGCTGGAGCAGGCGAAGGCCGGTCTGCCGGTGCTCGGCATCTGCAACGGCTTCCAGATCCTCGCCGAGGCCCACCTGCTGCCGGGCACGATGCTGCGCAACAACCACCTGCACTTCATCTGCCGTGACCAGAAGCTGCGCGTGGAGAACGCCGAGACCTCCTGGACCACCGACTACACGGCCGGCCAGGAGATCCACATCCCGCTGAAGAACAACGACGGGCAGTACGTCGCCGACGCGTACACGCTCGACCAGCTGGAGGCCGAGGGCCGCGTCGCCTTCCGGTACCTGGACTTCAACCCCAACGGCTCGCAGCGGGACATCGCCGGCGTCACCAACGAGGCCGGAAACGTGGTCGGCCTCATGCCGCACCCCGAGCACGCCGTGGAGCCGCTGATCGGTACGGGTCGTACCGACGGTCTGCCGTTCTTCACCTCGATCCTCAAGAAGCTGGTCAACGCATGAGCCGGACGCCTCTGGACACGGTCGAGCACGCGGCCGCGACCCCCGACGTCGAGCTGCCCTGGGCCGAACTGGGCCTGAAGAAGGACGAGTACGAGCGGGTCGTGGAGATCCTCGGCCGCCGGCCCACCGGGGCCGAGCTGGCCATGTACTCGGTGATGTGGTCGGAGCACTGCTCGTACAAGAGCAGCAAGGTCCACCTGCGCCAGTTCGGCGAGAAGGCCCCCCAGTCCGACGCGATGCTCGTCGGCATCGGCGAGAACGCCGGTGTCGTCGACGTCGGCCAGGGCTACGCGGTCACCTTCAAGGTCGAGTCGCACAACCACCCGTCGTACGTCGAGCCCTACCAGGGTGCGGCCACCGGTGTCGGCGGCATCGTGCGCGACATCATCGCGATGGGCGCCCGCCCGGTCGCCGTGGTCGACCCGCTGCGCTTCGGCGCGGCCGACCACCCCGACACCAAGCGCGTCCTGCCGGGCGTCGTCGCGGGCATCGGCGGCTACGGCAACTGCCTGGGTCTGCCCAACATCGGCGGCGAGGTCGTCTTCGACGCCTGCTACCAGGGCAACCCGCTGGTCAACGCCGGTGCCATCGGCGTGATGCGGCACGAGGACATCCACCTCGCGAAGGCGTCCGGCGCGGGCAACAAGGTCATCCTGTACGGGGCCCGGACCGGCGGCGACGGCATCGGCGGCGCCTCGATCCTGGCCTCCGAGACCTTCGACGACGCCAAGCCCTCGAAGCGCCCGGCCGTGCAGGTCGGCGACCCCTTCCAGGAGAAGCTCCTCATCGAGTGCACCCTGGAGGCCTTCGCCGAGAAGCTGGTCGTCGGCATCCAGGACCTCGGCGCGGCGGGCCTGTCCTGCGCGACGAGCGAGCTGGCCTCGAACGGCTCCGGCGGCATGCGCGTCACCCTCGACGACGTCCCCCTGCGCGACTCCACGCTCTCGCCCGAGGAAATCCTCATGAGCGAGTCGCAGGAGCGCATGTGCGCGGTCGTCGAGCCGGAGAAGGTCGACCGCTTCCTGGAGATCTGCGAGAAGTGGGACGTCATCGCCACCGTCATCGGTGAGGTGACCGACGGCGACCGCCTGGAGATCTACTGGCACGGCGGCAAGATCGTCGACGTTGACCCGCGTACGGTCGCCCACGAGGGCCCGGTCTACGAGCGCCCGTACGCCCGCCCGTCCTGGCAGGACGAGCTGCAGGCCGACGACGCGAACAAGCTGCCCCGCCCGGCGACCGCCGAGGAGCTGAAGGACCAGGTCCTGAAGCTGGTCGGCTCCCCGAACCAGGCCTCCAAGTCCTGGATCACCAGCCAGTACGACCACTTCGTGCAGGGCAACACCGTCCTCGCCCAGCCCGAGGACTCCGGCATGATCCGGATCGACGAGGAGACCGGCCTCGGCGTGGCCATCGCCACGGACGGCAACGGCCGGTACGCCAAGCTCGACCCGTACCACGGCGCCCAGCTGGCCCTGGCGGAGGCGTACCGCAACGTCGCCACCACCGGTGCCAAGCCGCTCGCCGTCTCCGACTGCCTGAACTTCGGCTCGCCCGAGGACCCGGCGGTGATGTGGCAGTTCGCTGAGGCCGTGCGCGGTCTCGCCGACGCCTGCCAGCAGCTCGGCACGCCGGTGACCGGCGGCAACGTCTCCCTCTACAACCAGACGGGCGAGGCGGCCATCCACCCGACCCCGGTCGTCGCGGTCCTCGGCGTCATCGACGACGTCGCCCGCCGTACCCCGGTCGCCTTCCAGGAGGAGGGCCAGCTGCTGTACCTCCTCGGCGACACGCGTGAGGAGTTCGGCGGCTCGGCCTGGTCCCAGGTCGTGCACGACCACCTCGGCGGCCTGCCCCCGAAGGTCGACCTGGAGCGCGAGCGCCTGCTGGCGGAGATCCTGATCTCCGCCTCCCGGGACGGCATGATCGACTCCGCGCACGACCTGTCCGACGGCGGTCTGATCCAGGCGGTCGTCGAGTCGGCCCTGCTCGGGGAGAAGGGCGCCCGCCTGATCGTCCCGGACGGTCTGGACGCCTTCACCTTCCTCTTCTCCGAGTCGGCGGGCCGCGCGATCGTGGCCGTACCGCGCTCGGAAGAGGTCCGCTTCAACGACATGTGCGGTGCGCGCGGCCTGCCGGTCACCCGCATCGGTGTCGTCGACGGCGACACGGTCGACGTCCAGGGCGAGTTCGCCCTCCCCCTGACCGAGCTGCGCGAGGCACACGAGAGCACGATCCCGGCGCTGCTGAAGTAGGCGACAGCCCCGAAGCCCCTGCCCGGTCCGCCGGGCGGGGGCTTTGCCGTGCCCGGACCGCTACGCGCTCACCCGGTACGCGCTCACCCTTGCACGGGATTACGCACTTACGTAATCTCTATGGAGTGGAACTGGAACAACGCGTCGCCGACCTCGAACGTCGTCTGGCAGCCCTGGAAGGCACCCAGCGCACCGGCCCCCGCATCGACGGGAGCGATTTCTGGGCCCTGAACGGGCTGAAGGACCAGCTGTCGGAGGCAGGGGCCGCCGACGGCGGCGTCCTCTACACCGGCTCCGTACGCCTCCCGACGGGCGAGCGGTACGACTGGCAGATGGCCGCCCTCACCGAGGACCTGCTGGAGGACGACCGGACCACTGCCGCCGAGTCGTTCGCGGCCCTCGGCCACCCGGTCCGCCTCCGGCTGCTGCGCGAGATCCTCGGCGGCCGACGCACCGCCGCCGAACTCGCCGCACTGGACGAGGTCGGCACGACCGGTCAGATCTACCACCACCTGCGCCAGCTCACCGCCACGGGCTGGCTCCACACGACCGGCCGGGGCCGCTACGAGGTCCCGCCGGGCCGGGTCGTACCGCTCCTGGTGGCCGTGGCGACCACCCGCCCTTAGAGAACCGGGGGACAGGATGTCCGCACGCAAGCTCGGCATGGTCACATACCGCGTTCTGTGGCTGGTCTTCTTCGGCCTGGTGGCCGCCGACCTGGGTTTCGGCATGTCGGCCGGCCCTTGGTGGTGGAACTTCGCACCGGTGGTCCTGGCGTACGCCGTCGTCCTCCTGACGAACCGGTGGGGCGGTGCCCCGGGCAGGCCTCGCGCGGCCCGCGAGCCCGTCGAGGTTGCTCCGCCCGTCACCGGCCGCTGGTCCGCGCTGAACAGCCCGGCCGACCGCACACCCAGCCACGGCGTGCACAGCTACGGCCAGACGTTCGCCATCGACATCCTGGCCGAGCCCGAGCCGGGTGCCCGCCCGCCCTTCGGGTGGCTGTGGCCTCTCGCCCGCGGCCCCCAAGACTTCTCGGCCTACGGCGCCCCCGTCCTGGCGGTCGCCGACGCCACAGTCGTCCGTGCGCGAGGCCGGCAGCGCGACCACCTCAGCCGGACCTCCCTGCCCGGGCTGCTGTACCTGATGCTCCTCGAGGGGACGGTGCGCGAGGTCGTGGGCGTCAGCCGCATCCTCGGCAACCACCTCGTCCTCGACCTCGGCAACGACACCTTCGCCGCCTACGCCCACCTCCAGCGCGGCTCCCTCACCGTCCGCGAGGGCGATCGCGTCCGCGCGGGACAACCGATCGCCCGCTGCGGCAACTCCGGCAACTCCTCCGAGCCACACCTGCACTTCCAGCTGATGGACGGCCCGGACCCGGACGCGGCCCGGGGCGTGCCCTTCACCTGGAACGGCATCGGCGTGCCACGCAACGGGGAGACCTTCCAGGCACCCTCCGCGAGCGCCGCCCTAGGCTGACCCCCATGCCCCCGGCCAGGAAACGCACCCGCAGCTACGACCCCGGCAAGATCCGTACGGCGGTGCTCGCACAGTTCGGGCACGTACGCGCCGCTGTCGCCGGCCTCACGCCCGAGCAGCTGGCCCTGCCCACGCGGCTCGGCGACTGGACGGTCCGGGAACTGGCCGCGCACGTGACCATGGCCGTGGAGACCGTCAGCCGCAACCTCGACCGCGAGGAACCGGCGAAGGGGGACCTGACCCTGCTCGACTGGCCCTTCGCCACCGCCGCCCGCGCCGCCGTCATCGCCGACGACACCCGGCAGCTCGCCGAGGCCAACCCCGACCTCGACGCCCTTTACGCGGGCACGGCGGAGCGCCTCACCAAGAGCCTCGCCCACGCCCCCGGCACCCGCCTGCTCCCCACCCGCACCGGCGCCCTGCCCCTCGCCGACTACCTCGTCACCCGCACCGTCGAACTCGTCGTCCACACCGACGACCTCAACGCCGCCGTCCCCGGCCTGGACATCCCCTACGACCGTCAGGCCCTGGCCGCCTGCACCCGGCTGCTCGCCGACGCGCTGGCCGCGAAGGCGCCCGGCGGGTCCACGGAGGTACGGGTGCCGCCGTACGCGGTGGTGCAGTGCCTGGAGGGGCCGAGGCACACCCGGGGCACCCCGCCCAACGTCGTCGAGACGGACCCGCTGACCTGGATCCGGCTGGCGACCGGACGGGTCACATGGGCGGCGGCGCTCCAGGACGCCAAGGTCAGCGCCAGTGGGGAGCGGGCGGACCTGTCGGCCTGCCTGCCCCTGATGGGCTAAGGGGAACCGATCCCCCCGGGTCCCCCGTCGAAGGGGCATGGACAGGCAGAAGCAGCGCATGACCCTGACGGCCGCCGCCATGCTCGTCCCGCTCCTGGCGGCCTGTGGCAGCGAGAAGGCGGGCAGCGGCAGCGGCTCGGTCGGTGCCGACAAGCCGATCACCGGTGTGCGGTGGAACGTGGACAGCGTCACCGCGGACGGCAGGACGCAGAAGGCCCCGGCCGGCGCCCACGTGACCATCGACAAGGGCCGGGCCGAAGGCAGCCTCGGCTGCAACAACTTCAGCGCCGAGGCCACGGTCGACGGCGACCGCGTCCGGCTCGGCAAGACCAGGGCCACCGAGATGGCCTGCGAGGGCACGCCCGTCGCGTTCGAGACGACCCTTGCGAAGGCCTTCTCGGACCAGGAGCTGACGGCGAAGACGGACGACGACCGGCTCACCCTGACCACCGGCCAGGGCGACACCGTCCGCCTGACCAAGGCGGGGGACGCCCCGCTGGCCGGCACCAAGTGGACCGTCACGACCCCGAGCGCCGACGGCCGGGCCCACCTCACCTTCGACGAGAAGAAGGGCACCGTCTCCGGCAGGCTCGGCTGCAACAAGGTGAACGCCAAGGCCACGGTCCGCGACGGCCATATCACCCTCGGCCCTCCGGCCACGACCCGAATGATGTGCGAAGACTCACTCATGGACGACGAGAAGAAGCTGCTGCGTCTTTTCGACGGAAAGCTGAAGTACGGAGTCGATCACCAAACCCTCACGCTGACCAGCGAAAACGGGACGAGCGTGCGAGCGGTCGCCGAGCGGTGATCCACCGGAAAGTCCGGTATCCCCAATTCGGACCAGTGGTCGACCTCGCCTACACTCGGTGGCGTGCCACGTGGTGACGGACGACTCAACCACGACCTGCTCCCCGGTGAGAAGGGCCCCCAGGACGCTTGTGGCGTCTTCGGTGTCTGGGCTCCGGGCGAAGAGGTCGCCAAGCTCACGTACTTCGGGCTCTACGCCCTCCAGCATCGAGGCCAGGAATCCGCGGGAATCGCGGTCAGCAACGGCTCACAGATCCTCGTCTTCAAGGACATGGGCCTGGTTTCCCAGGTCTTCGACGAGACCTCCCTCGGTTCGCTCCAGGGTCACATCGCGGTCGGTCACGCCCGCTACTCGACCACCGGTGCCTCCGTCTGGGAGAACGCCCAGCCGACCTTCCGCGCGACCGGACACGGATCCATCGCGCTCGGCCACAACGGCAATCTCGTCAACACCGCCCAGCTCGCCGAGATGGTCGCCGACCTGCCCAAGCAGGAAGGCGGGCGCACCCCGCGCGTCGCGGCGACCAACGACACCGACCTGCTCACCGCGCTCCTGGCGGCCCAGGTCGACGAGGACGACAAGCCGCTGACCATCGAGGAGGCCGCTCACGCGGTCCTCCCGGAGGTCAAGGGCGCGTTCTCGCTCGTCTTCATGGACGAGCACACCCTGTACGCGGCCCGCGACCCGCAGGGCATCCGCCCGCTGGTCCTCGGCCGGCTGGAGCGCGGCTGGGTCGTCGCCTCCGAGTCCGCGGCCCTCGACATCTGCGGCGCCAGTTACGTCCGCGAGATCGAGCCGGGCGAGTTCGTCGCCATCGACGAGAACGGCCTGCGGACCTCACGATTCGCGGACGCGAAGCCCAAGGGCTGTGTCTTCGAGTACGTGTACCTGGCCCGCCCCGACACCGACATCGCCGGCCGGAACGTGTACCTCTCCCGTGTGGAGATGGGCCGCAAGCTGGCGAAGGAGGCCCCGGTCGAGGCCGACCTGGTGATAGCGACGCCGGAGTCCGGCACCCCCGCCGCCATCGGTTACGCGGAGGCCTCGGGCATCCCGTTCGGCGCCGGCCTGGTGAAGAACGCCTACGTCGGCCGGACGTTCATCCAGCCCTCGCAGACGATCCGCCAGCTGGGCATCCGCCTGAAGCTGAACCCGCTGAAGGAAGTCATCAAGGGCAAGCGCCTGGTCGTCGTCGACGACTCGATCGTGCGCGGCAACACCCAGCGGGCCCTGGTCCGCATGCTCCGCGAGGCGGGCGCCGCCGAGGTCCACATCCGGATCTCCTCGCCGCCGGTGAAGTGGCCCTGCTTCTTCGGCATCGACTTCGCCACCCGCGCCGAGCTCATCGCCAACGGCATGACGATCGACGAGATCGGCACCTCACTGGGCGCCGACTCCCTGGCCTACATCTCCATCGACGGCATGATCGAGGCGACCACCATCGCCAAGCCGAACCTCTGCCGCGCCTGCTTCGACGGCGAGTACCCGATGGAGCTCCCGGACCCCGAGCTGCTCGGCAAGCAGCTGCTGGAGACGGAGCTGGCCGCCGGCCCGGCCGCCACGGCCGCCGCCGACGCGATCCGCCGCCCGTAGACGGCCCGTGCTGGCCTTTTTAAAAACGCCTGCCGTACAACACGAAGGTTCTCATCGTCATGCCTGACACAACTGGTGCCAGCTACGCAGCCGCGGGCGTCGACATCGAAGCGGGCGACCGCGCCGTCGAACTGATGAAGGAGTGGGTGAAGAAGGCCCAGCGCCCCGAGGTCCTCGGCGGCCTCGGCGGCTTCGCCGGCCTCTTCGACGCCTCCGCCCTGAAGAACTACGAGCGGCCGCTGCTCGCCTCCGCCACGGACGGCGTCGGCACCAAGGTCGACATCGCCCGGCAGCTGGGCGTCTACGACAGCATCGGCCACGACCTGGTCGCCATGGTCATGGACGACATCGTGGTCTGCGGCGCCGAGCCGCTGTTCATGACCGACTACATCTGCGTCGGCAAGGTCCACCCCGAGCGGGTCGCCGCCATCGTCAAGGGCATCGCCGAGGGCTGTGTACTGGCCGGATGCGCCCTGGTCGGCGGCGAGACGGCCGAGCACCCGGGCCTGCTGGGCGAGGACGACTTCGACGTCGCCGGCGCCGGTACGGGCGTCGTGGAGGCCGACCGGCTGCTCGGCGCGGATCGCATCCGGACGGGTGACGCGGTGATCGCCATGGCGTCCTCCGGGCTTCACTCGAACGGGTACTCCCTCGTCCGCCACGTCCTGCTGAACCAGGCGGGCCTGGCGCTGGACGCGCACATCGAGGAGCTCGGCCGGACCCTCGGCGAGGAGCTGCTGGAGCCCACCAAGATCTACTCGCTGGACTGCCTGGCCCTGATGCGCACCACCGAGGTGCACGCTTTCAGCCACATCACCGGCGGCGGCCTCGCGGCCAACCTCGCCCGGGTCATCCCCGACGACCTGCACGCGATCGTGGACCGCTCCACCTGGACCCCGGCCCCGATCTTCGACCTGGTCGGCCGCACGGGCAGCGTCGAGCGCCTGGAGCTCGAGAAGACCCTGAACATGGGCGTCGGCATGATCGCGATCGTGCCGCAGGAGTCCGTGGACGTGGCCCTGGCGACCCTCGCCGACCGTGGCGTGGACGCCTGGGTGGCCGGAGAGATCACGGACCGGGGCGAGCACCCCACCGGTGCCGCCCTGATCGGTGACTACGCGAGCTGAGACACGGGGTCATGGCCCTGCAGGCAGCACAGAACCCGGTCGGTGACCGGAGTCACCGACCGGGTTAGTGCTCTAGTGCAGGGTCAAGCGCCGCGACGATGCTGCGAGGACTGGTCGTCCTCGTCCTCGTCGTCGTCCTCATAGAGGTCGGCGTACCGTGCGTACAGGTCGTCGTCCTGATCATCGTCTTCGATTGGCGGCGCGCCGTTAGGCGGCTGCGGATTCGAAGGCGATGCACCCAGCTCCTCGGCCAGGCGTGAGAGGTCAGTCCCACCGCTGTTGTACTTCAGCTGGCGGGCGACCTTCGTCTGCTTGGCCTTGGCCCGGCCGCGCCCCATGGCTCGACCCCCTCAACGACGGGGCTCGACGGCCCCAGAGTCTTGACACGCGTTCATGGTCCGGCACGGACTCTCCGCGGAGAGACCGGTCCGTAGGGCTTCCACGGTACCTGAGCCCGCGCCCATACGGTACGTCGCCCGCATGACGTGCCCGCGCCCAGAACCTTCGAGGCGCCCCGTCCTCGCTGGTCAACCGCGATTTTAACCACTTATCGGCGGTCGACCCGCCGGTAGAAGTGAGAGTTCTCTCTAACTGCCCACCGACGGGTACCGGCCAAACGTACGAAACTCCGTGGATCAGTCCCGTAGCGCCCGGAGTCAGCGCGCCCGGCGGGCCAGGGCCGCGTCGTGCATCCGCTGCTCGGCGATCCGGTCGGCCGCCGCGGCCGGCGGAATGCCGTCCTCCTTCGCACGTGCGAATATGGCCAGCGTGGTGTCGAAGATCTTCGACGCCTTCGCCTTGCACCGCTCGAAGTCGAAGCCGTGCAGCTCGTCGGCGACCTGGATGACGCCGCCGGCGTTGACCACGTAGTCCGGCGCGTAGAGGATCCCGCGGTCGGCGAGGTCCTTCTCCACGCCCGGGTGGGCGAGCTGGTTGTTGGCGGCGCCGCAGACCACCTTGGCGGTCAGCGCCGGCACGGTGTCGTCGTTCAGGGCACCGCCGAGCGCGCAAGGGGCGTAGATGTCGAGGCCCTCGGCGCGGATCAGGGTCGCGGTGTCGGCGACGGCCGTGACGCCCGTCGGGTGCGCGGCGAGGATCCGGCCCACGGCGTCCTCGCGCACGTCCGTGATGACGACCTCGGCGCCTTCCGCACGCAGGTGCTCCACCAGGTGGTGGCCGACCTTGCCGACACCGGCGATGCCGACCCGCCTGCCCCGCAGCGAGGGGTCGCCCCACAGGTGCTGCGCGGAGGCGCGCATGCCCTGGTAGACGCCGTAGGCGGTGAGGACGGAGGAGTCACCGGCGCCGCCGTTCTCGGGGGAGCGGCCGGTCGTCCAGCGGCACTCGCGGGCCACGACATCCATGTCGGCGACATACGTGCCGACGTCGCAGGCGGTGACGTACCGGCCGCCGAGCGAGGCCACGAACCGGCCGTAGGCGAGGAGCAGCTCGTCGCTCTTGATCTTCTCCGGGTCGCCGATGATCACGGCCTTGCCGCCGCCGTGGTCGAGACCGGCCATGGCGTTCTTGTACGACATCCCGCGGGCGAGGTTCAGCGCGTCGGCGACGGCCTCGGCCTCGTTCGCGTACGGGTAGAAGCGCGTACCGCCGAGCGCGGGGCCCAGGGCGGTGGAGTGGAGGGCGATGACGGCCTTGAGGCCGCTCGCGCGGTCCTGGCAGAGCACGACTTGCTCATGTCCGCCCTGGTCCGAGTGGAACAGGGTGTGCAGTACATCAGCAGGTGCGCCGGTTACGTCGGTCACTGTGGTGACTCCTGAGTAGGTGCGGCGGGTGGAGACCAGCCCTCGTGCGGGTGGCGGGGACTGTTGAGCATGAGATTAGAGCCTGGCGGGCCCGCCGACCGCACAGTGCACAGGATCACCTCCGACCGGAGTACACCCGTGCGACGATTTGCATAGATTTCCCGCGCGATCGTGAGTGGGTTCCGCAGGTTTTCGCGGCGGTGCGCGGGGGAGGGAGCAGGCGTGCCCAAGGTGACCTCGGTGATCGTCCCCTACGCGACCTATCTGCGCGTGTACGAACCGCTGGCCGCCTTCCCCGAGCCGGAGCGCAGCCAGTGGGCACGCTACGCCCGCCGTGCCGACCGTCCCACCTACCAGGACGAACTCCGCCGTGCGCTGGCCGACTTGGCGCCCGTCCCGCCGGTCCCGGTGCCGGTGCACGAGAGCGAGGACGCCTTCGTACTCGATGTCGACGGCGTCGTCTGTGTCTGCCCCTGGCGCACCCGGCTGCGTGGCTGGCTGGCCCTGGACGAGCTCTCCGAGGAGCTCCCCCCTCCGGTCATGGACGCGGTCCTGCCCCCGGTCCTGCGGCGCCAGGCGGCCCAGGACTACGAGCGCTGGCTGGCGATCAACCCGGACGCCCGGCCGTGGATCCGCACGGCCACCTGGCAGGTGCCGATCAACTGGTTCGTGCTGGTCTCCGACGAGGAGCGCGAGTACGACAGCGGCGCCTCGGTCGGCGGCCCGCCGGTGCTGCGCTACCGCACCCCCATGGTCCAGGCCCGCCGGCGCGTGGCCCGGGGGCTGCGCGCCCTGAAGGAGGCCATGGACGAGGGGCCGCTGATCGACGGCCTGATGGACGTCGGGCGCTGGCTCGAGGAGTTCCACCCGCGCTCCCTCGTGGAGCTGGACTACGGCGGCCTGGTGCACGCGCTGCCGGCGGGGGCCCTGGAGGACGATCATTCGGCCGCGGACGTGGCCGAGGGCATCGCCGCCCTGCGCAGGGGCGACGGGGAGGCCGCGGGGAAGGCGTACGCCCGGCTCGTGGAGCGCTGGCGCTCGGTGCGGGATCTGCGGTCGGCCAACTGACCCCTGACCTTGATGTCCGTACACACCGCTCGCATCCGGTCACGAACTGACGTTTGACGAACCGCCCGATTTGGGGTTTCGTCCTCGCACCGAGTTCCTGAAGCGGGCCGTGCGTCTCCTGAGGCTTCGTCAACAAGGGACGTAGGACCCGATCCGGGCAGACCTCTCAAGTAGGCCAAGCGTGACGGACTACACGTACGAGGCTCTTGCGTCCCTTGCCCCTCCTCATGCCAAAATAGGACAAGGAGTCCGGGGAGGGCTCCTTCCGTCCCATGGTGCTGCACTATGGGCGGAATCTCAGCATTGCACGCTTTGGGGGGTCTGGTGACTTCCTGATCACGCTGTGACTGATCGTCACAGCGGTGTGACTGTCCGCTATGGCATGGTCCATCGGCTTCCGTCGCTGATGAACACCTGGAGGGGCAATTCCATCGGTTTGGCCGACGCGGCTGGACAGATGGTGTAGTTGTAGTGCCGAGGACAAGCCGTTCGTCCTATAACCGACTCGACTCGCGTCCGCCATTTCGGGCAACGCGGGTCAAGGTGCAGAATTTAGAGGAAAGAACCGAGAAGGTTCGGTTCTCCCGAGGAGGCCGCTCATGACCGCTCGCACCCCTGATGCCGAGCCGCTGCTGACCCCGGCTGAGGTCGCCACCATGTTCCGTGTGGACCCGAAGACGGTCACGCGGTGGGCGAAGGCCGGCAAGCTCACGTCGATCCGCACGCTCGGCGGGCATCGGCGCTACCGCGAGGCCGAGGTCCGCGCTCTGCTCGCGGGTATCCCGCAGCAGCGCAGCGAGGCCTGAACAACTGAATAACCGGGCAAACCGGCTGGTCCCCCACTGGTCGCGGCGCCCGGAACCACAGCTCCACACGACGCGGGTCCTGCCCCAACAGGCCCCCCGCCCACGCCGGTCAGAGCTTCTCAGGCATGCAACAGGGTGCGTCGTCGATCGCGCTGGACTCCGCCGGGTCCAGCGCGATCTTTTTTGTGCGCCCACGACGGTTCTGCCGATCCGGCTGTGAGCGGCCTTGTAGGAGCCTGGGGAGGGGTGTCGGATCCCCCGTGCGCGGCACCCCGGGCAGGGTGCAATTGCACATATTAAATTGACCCTTTGTAGGCGGGGTGTAAGTAACCCACTTTCCGAAACTCATGCGGTGACACCCGTCACATACCAAGCGGCTTGTTAGCTCCGCCTCGAGTGAGGTAAAGAAGCCTCCCTGCTCCAGCAGCCCGCGTGCGTACGGGTGTTGAGACCGCTCGTGGATCAAGCCGGTGCCGGGCTCTCGTCCTCCCGGGGCGGCGCCGCGGTCCGGGCGGTGTGCGGCGCGGACTCCATCGCCAGCCGCAGCAGCCGGTGGCAGATCGGGCAGTGCCGTGTGAGGTGCCGGTACGACGACGCGGCCGACAGGTGCGCGCGGAGCAGGGCCCGCGTCTCGTGCCTGGCCGCTGCCGCCATACGCCACCTCCAGGAGGCCGTACGGGGAACGGCCCTGGTTCTGGGGTACCGAGGGAATGAGGGGGCGTCAAGACGGCGTGTGGGGGCCCGGGGCTGTGTGCGGAGGTCAGCGCGCACATAAGGTCCGGACCCGACGGCCCGGGCGCGGGAAGAGGCCGGCCCGGAAGGCCCGGGCGCAACGCAAAGAGCCCGGATCCGAAGATCCGGGCTCTTTCTCTGCGGTCCTGACGGGATGTGCTGTACCCGATCGCGGCTGCGCCGCGGGCGCGGCCTCCACCTCGACGCGGTGGCGAGGGGCACGGACGGGTAGGGGGACGCGTAAGAGCCCGCACCCTTACGGGGGCGGGCCCTCATGTCGCACTGCGGTCCTGACGGGATTTGAACCCGCGGCCTCCACCTTGACAGGGTGGCGAGCACTCCAAACTGCTCCACAGGACCAGGTTTCGCGGCGCTATTCGTGCGTTGCGCTGCGAGAAGAGACTGTACAGGAGGGTGAGCCCAGGGTCGAACTCACCCAGCGTGCCGGGCCTGTTACGGCGCCGCCGCGTCGATCGCCTTCACGATCCGCTTGTCGGAGACGGGGTACGCCGTGCCCAGCGCGTGGGCGAAATAGCTGACCCGGAGCTCCTCGATCATCCAGCGGATGTCCAGAACCGACGACGGGACCGGCCGGCCCTGCGGCAGCTGCTCCAGCAGCCAGGCGTACTCGTCCCGCATCTCGTGGACCTTCAGCATCCGCGTGGTGTCCCGCTGGACGTTCGTCGGCATCTGCTGCAGCCGCCGGTCGGCCGCCACCAGATAGCGCATCAGGTCCGGCATGCGCCGCAGCCCCGCCTCCGTCACGAAGCCCGGCCTCACAAGGGCGTCCAGCTGCCCCCGTACGTCCTGGAGGTTCGCCAGCAGCGCCGGGCTGCGTACGGCCTTCAGGCGCCGCTCGCAGGCCTGCCAGGCCGCCAGGACCTGCTGCACCTGGTCCACCGTACGGACGGTCGTGTCGACGATCTCGGCACGCACCCTGTCGTACAGCTTCCGGTACGACTCCTCGTCCCACGCCGGCCCGCCGAAGTCCCCGATCAGCTTGTCGGCGGCGGCCATCGCGCAGTCGTCGAACAGGCCCTGAATCGAGCCGTGCGGGTTGGCGGACAGGGCCAGCTTCTGCGCGTTCGTCAAGCGATCGCTCGTGAACTTCGCCGGGTTCACCGGGATGTTGCGCAGGATCAGCCGGCGCGTGCCCTTCCACATCGCCTGCGCCTGTTCCGCCTCGGTGTCGAAGAGACGCACGGAGACCGTGTCGCCGTCGTCGACCAGCGCCGGATACGCCTTCACCGGCTGACCGGCCCGACGGGTCTCGAAGACCCGGGTGAGTGTGCCGATCGTCCAGTCGGTCAGACCCGAGCGCTCCAGGGACTCACCGCCGGAGCGTTCCGCGGTCGCCGCGGCCGCCTGGGAGAGCGCCTTGCGGGCCTTCGGGCGCAGCCTGAGCTTCAGAGCCTCCAGGTCCTTGTCCTCGGCCAGCTTGCGGCGCCGCTCGTCGACGATCCGGAACGTGACCTTCAGATGGTCGGGGACCTTCGACAGATCGAAGTCGTCCGCCTCGAAGGGCACGCCCACCATGAGCCGCAGCTCACGGGTCATGGTCGTGGTCAAGGGCTCCTGGAGGGGCACGGCCCGGTCCAGGAACGCCTTCGCGAAGTTCGGCGCGGGAACGTAGTTCCGCCGGATCGGCTTGGGCAGGGACCGGATCAGCTCCGTCACCAGCTCCTCGCGCAGCCCCGGGATCTGCCAGTCGAAGCCCTCGTCCGTGACCTGATTGAGGACCTGCAGCGGGATGTGCACGGTCACGCCGTCGGCGTCCGCCCCCGGCTCGAACTGGTACGTCACCCGGAACTTCAGACCGCCCTGGCGCCACGAGTCGGGGTAGTCGGCCTTGGTGACCTCGCCCGCCTTCTCGTTGATGAGCATCTCGCGCTCGAAGTCGAGGAAGTCGGGCTGCTCGTGCCGCTTGTGCTTCCACCAGGAGTCGAAGTGGGCACCGGAGACGACGTGTTCGGGAATCCGCTGGTCGTAGAAGTCGAACAGGGTCTCGTCGTCGACCAGGATGTCCCGGCGCCGGGCCCGGTGCTCCAGCTCCTCGACCTCGGTGAGGAGCCGGCGATTGTCCGAGAAGAACTTGTGGTGCGTGCGCCAGTCCCCCTCCACCAGCGCGTTCCGGATGAACAGCTCACGGCTGATCTCCGGATCGATCCGCCCGTAGTTGACCTTCCGCTGCGCCACGATCGGCACGCCGTACAGCGTGACCTTCTCGTACGCCATCACCGCGGCCTGGTCCTTCTCCCAGTGCGGTTCGCTGTAGGTGCGCTTGACGAGGTGCGCGGCGAGCGGCTCGACCCACTCGGGCTCGATCCTCGCGTTGACGCGCGCCCAGAGGCGGGACGTCTCGACGAGCTCGGCGGACATCACGAACCGCGGGGGCTTCTTGAACAGGGCCGAGCCCGGGAAGACCGCGAACTTGGCGTTCCGGGCGCCCAGATACTCGTTCTTCGCGCCCTCCTTCACGTCCTTCATGCCGATGTGCGACAGAAGACCCGCCAACAGGGAGAGATGGATGCGGTCGGCCGGGGCGTCGTCCTCGTTGAGATGGATGCCCATCTGCTTCGCGACCGTGCGCAACTGCGTGTAAATGTCCTGCCATTCACGAATGCGAAGGAAGTTGAGGTACTCCTGCTTGCACATCCGGCGGAAAGAGGACGACCCGCGCTCCTTCTGCTGCTCACGGAGATAACGCCAGAGATTGAGGTAGGCCAGGAAGTCGCTGGTCTCGTCCTTGAAGCGGGCGTGCTGCTGATCGGCCTGCGCCTGCTTGTCGGCGGGGCGCTCACGCGGGTCCTGGATGGACAGCGCGGCGGCTATCACCATGACCTCACGCACACAGCCGTTCCTGTCCGCCTCCAGGACCATCCGGGCCAACCGCGGGTCGACGGGCAGCTGCGCCAGCTTGCGGCCGGTCTCCGTGAGCCGCTTGCGCGGGTCCTTCTGCACCGGGTCGAGGGCGTTCAGCTCCTGGAGCAGCTGCACACCGTCACGGATGTTGCGGTGGTCCGGCGGGTCGATGAACGGGAACTTCTCGATGTCACCCAGGCCGGCCGCGGTCATCTGCAGGATGACGGAGGCGAGGTTCGTCCGGAGGATCTCCGCGTCAGTGAACTCCGGCCGGGCGTTGAAATCGTCCTCGCTGTACAACCGGATGCAGATGCCGTCGGACGTACGCCCACAGCGGCCCTTGCGCTGGTTGGCACTCGCCTGCGAGACCGGCTCGATGGGCAGTCGCTGGACCTTGGTGCGATGGCTGTAACGCGAGATCCGCGCGAAACCGGGGTCGATCACGTACTTGATCCCCGGGACGGTCAGCGAGGTCTCGGCGACATTCGTGGCCAGAACGATCCTGCGGCCGGTGTGCTGCTGGAAGACACGGTGCTGCTCCGCATGGGAGAGCCGGGCGTAGAGCGGCAGGATCTCCGTGAACCGGTAGTTCTTCTTGGTGAGGGCGTCGGCCGTGTCCCGGATCTCCCGCTCACCGGAGAGGAAGACGAGGATGTCGCCCTTCCCCTCCCTCTGAAGCTCCTCCACGGCATCGGTGATCGCGGTGATCTGATCGCGGTCGGCGTCGTCGCCGTCCTCCTCCAGCAGCGGCCGGTAGCGGACCTCCACGGGATACGTACGGCCGCTCACCTCGACGATCGGGGCGTCGCCGAAATGCCGCGAGAAGCGCTCCGGGTCGATCGTGGCCGAGGTGATGACGACCTTGAGATCCGGACGCTTCGGCAGCAGCTGCGCGAGATAGCCCAGCAGGAAGTCGATGTTGAGAGACCGCTCGTGCGCCTCGTCGATGATGATCGTGTCGTAGGCGCGCAGCTCACGGTCGGTCTGGATCTCGGCCAGCAGGATGCCGTCCGTCATGAGCTTGACGAAGGTCGCGTCCTGGTTCACCTGGTCGGTGAACCGCACCTTCCAGCCGACGGCCTCCCCGAGCGGAGTGTCCAGCTCCTCGGCGACACGCTCGGCGACCGTCCGGGCCGCGATCCTGCGGGGCTGGGTGTGCCCGATCATGCCGCGTACGCCGCGCCCGAGCTCCAGACAGATCTTCGGGATCTGCGTCGTCTTGCCGGAGCCGGTCTCGCCGGCGACGATCACGACCTGATGGTCGCGGATGGCGTCGGCGATCTCGTCCTTCTTCTGGCTGACCGGCAACTGCTCGGGGTACGTGACCTCGGGCACGAGGGCACGCCGACCGGCCATCCGTTCCTCTGCCTTGCCGACCTCCGCCTCGATCTCGGCGAGCACGGCGGCCTGCGCCTCCGGCTTACGGATCTTGCGCGCACCTTCGAGCCTGCGCCCGAGCCGGTGCGCGTCGCGCAGGGACAGCTCGGTCAGGCGGGGGGCGAGGGCGCCGAGGGCGGGGGCAGGGTGCGTAGACATACGGGATCCAGGATCTCATCCCCTGCAAAACGGAGGCGAACGGATTTCGACCAGCCCACGCAGACGATCTTCGAGCGATTGACCGAGCAGTCATTCGATCGAGTGGTCGGCGTTCGATCACGTGACCACAACCCCGACCCCGCCCTAGATTCCTGCACGTGAAGCTGGTCATCCGCGTCAAACTCCTCCCGACCCCCGAACAGGCGTCGGCACTACAGGCAACCCTCCACGCCTGCAACGCGGCAGCCAACCACGTCTCCCACACCGCCTTCACCACCGGAATCAAACGAAACCGCGAACTGCGCGCCCTGACCTACACCCAGCTCAAAACCCGCTGGTCCCTCGGCGCCCAGGCCGCCCAGCACGTCATCAAGAAGACCAGCGACGCCTACACCGCCCTCGCCGGCAACCTCAAAGCCGGAAACCTCGGCGAACCGGGCTCCCAACGCTTCCGCAGAGCCACCGAAAAACCCATCGCCCTACGCTGATCGCGTAGGGCTGGATGCGCGGCTTCCGCCGAGGCCATCGACGGGGGCGAGCTGCAAGCCGGGGTACTTGTTCGGTAGCGGGCTCGGACGCTCGTACGCCGCGGTTGAAGGGTCCTGGCAGCGGACGCGGACGCTCGTACCACGGGCGCGATGACACAAGACATGCAACAAGGCCCCGATCCGAAGATCGGGGCCTTAGTTGTGGCTGGGGCCGGGGTCGAACCGGCGACCTTCCGCTTTTCAGGCGGACGCTCGTACCAACTGAGCTACCCAGCCACGAGGTTTCACGTGAAACCTCAGCGGTCCTGACGGGATTTGAACCCGCGGCCTCCACCTTGACAGGGTGGCGAGCACTCCAAACTGCTCCACAGGACCAAGCTTCGTACGACAGTGTCGCACAGGGTGGTGCGTGCCCCCAACGGGATTCGAACCCGTGCTACCGCCTTGAAAGGGCGGCGTCCTAGGCCGCTAGACGATGAGGGCTATCGGCCCGCCTGCGCGCTTCTCAGCGCGTCGGGGACGTGAGAAGCATATGGGATGGCGGGAGCTATCGCCAAAACGGTTTAGGGGGAGGGCGACGGGGTGGCCCCCGAAGGGGTGCCGGGGGAGGGTGTCGCGCCGGGCTGGTTCTCCTCCGGGAGGTGGCGGCTGACCTCCGCCGTCGTGAGGCCGAGCCCGCCCAGTTCGATCTCGTCCCAGGCCTGGAGGTGGCGGGTGTCCCGGTCGAAGTACAGGATCGACGCCTCGATGGGGTCGGGGTGCTTGCCCTCGATGGCGCGCAGCCCGCTGCCGCCCGTGGAGCCCTCGATGCGCAGCCGGGTGCCGTAGGGGAGCATCTCCATCTCGTCGTGGTGGAGGTGGCCCGCCAGGGCCAGGGGGACCTCGCCGTCGACCTCGCGGGCGGCTGAGGGTTCGTGGGCGATGGCGACGTCCACGGGGGTGCCTGCGGTGCTCTGGTCGCGCAGGGCCGTGGCGAGGCGGGCGCCGGCCAGTTCCTGGGACTGCCGGGCGCCGGTCTGCTGTGAGCGGTCGGGGGTGAACTGCGGGTCGCCGATGCCGGCGAAGCGCAGGCCCTTGATCGTCTGTGCATTGCCGTCGTCCAGGACGTGGACGTTCTTCAGGCCCTGCATATAGCGCTGGGTGATCATCGAGTCGTGGTTGCCGCGGACCCAGACATACGGGGCCCCGAGGTCCTCGATGGGGTCCAGGAAGCCGTTCTCGGCGGCGGTGCCGTGGTCCATCGTGTCGCCGGAGTCGACGATCACGTCGACCTGGTACTGCTCCACGAGCGAGGCGATGATCTTCCAGCTCGCCGGGTTGAGGTGGATGTCGGAGACGTGCAGGACCCGGATGGTGGAGGGGTCGGGCGCGTAGGCCGGGAGCGTCGAGGTGGCGTCGTAGAGCTTGGTGACGTTGGTGACGAGGCGGGCCAATTCCTTCTGGTAGACGTCGAATTCCGTGACGATGCTGCGCGCGTTGCCGACCAGGGAGGGGGCCGAGGTGAGCAGGCCGGAGAACTTGGGTTCGAGGACGGAGTCGGGGCGCCAGGTGGCGTAGGCCGTGCCGCCCGAGGCGGCGAGGAGGGTGAGGGCGAGGCCGCCGGCGGCCAGGGCGCGCCGGGGTCGGCGGTAGACGGCGAGGCCGAGGGCGGTGGCTCCGGCGACGACGGCGACGCCGGAGCGTACGGCGAGGTCGAGGGTGCCGCGGCCGACGTCCTGGGTGACTTCGTCCTGGAGGCCGGAGAGGCGTTCGGGGTGGTCGACGAGGGCTTGGGCGCGGTCGGGGTCGAGCTGGTCGACGTTCACGTCCAGGCGGACGGGGGCGATGTGGCTGTCGAGCTGGAGGGCGCCGAGGGGGGAGATGTTGATCCTGGTGCCGCCGGTGAAGGACGGGCGCAGGGTCATGGTGGTGTCCATGGGGCCGACGGGGACCCGGACGTTGCCCACGACCAGCAGGCCCAGCCAGGCGCCGAGCAGTACGACGGCCACGAGTCCCACCGCGCGGATCCATGGGTGGGGTTGCGCCACCAGTTCGATCGTGGCGGGTGTCTGGCGTGAGCGGTAGCGGCGGGTGAGGGCGTGCGGGGCCTTGCGGAAGGGGTTCAGGACGCTCAGGACTGCGGCGGGGACGCGGGCCATTGATCCCGTATGCCCAAGTCCGCGGCCGGATATGCGGCGCCGGGAGGCTCTCGTACGGCGGGGTCGTGGCCGACAATGGGCCTGTGCTGGAGATGACGCGCGAGGAGTTCGAGGAGCTGGTCGCCGAGGCGCTCGACCGGATTCCGCCGGAGTTGACGCGACTGATGGACAACGTCGCGGTGTTCGTGGAGGACGAGCCGCCGGCGGACGATCCCGAGCTGCTCGGGCTGTACGAGGGGACTCCGCTGACCGACCGGGGTGAGTGGTACGCCGGTGTGCTGCCGGACCGCATCACGGTGTACCGGAATCCGACGCTGCGGATGTGCGAGTCGCGGGAGGATGTCGTCGCGGAGACGGAGATCACGGTGGTGCATGAGATCGCGCACCATTTCGGCATCGACGACGAGCGTCTTCACGCCCTGGGGTACGGCTGACCGGGTTGTGAATACGGGGCGCGTGTCCTCTTGTGGGCGGCGGGAGTTGGAGGTGTTGACTCCCTCACCCGTTCCGGAGGTGGCCCCGTGCGCCCCTTGTACGTACCCGTCCGACTGGCCGTCACGGTCGTGGCGGTCGCCGCTGCCGCCGGCTGCATGAGTGTCGGCGACGACGACGCGGGCGGGAGCGTCAAGCCGTCGCATTCCGCCGGGCAGCGGGGTGGCGAGGCGCCCGGGGGTGGTCCGGCGGTGTCGGGGGGCGGCGCGAACTCGGGTGCGGTCGGGGCCGACGGCGAGCGGGGGCGCGACAAGGGCAGGAAGGACAAGAAGGGCAAGGGCGCCGGGGCGGGGAAGTCGGCTGCGCCCGAGGTGTCGCCGAGCGCTGAGGTGAGTCCGCCCGGGGCGGGGGGTGACAAGCCGGGGAAGCCGGCCCGGCCGACACCGAAGCCGCCGGCGCCGCCGACGCCCACCCGGACCGTCGAGCCGGAGCCAACGCCGACGCCGCAGGAGCCGACGACGTCTCCCGAGCCGACGCCGGAGCCGTCGTCGTCGGCGCACGAGCCGCCGGGGCCGCAGCTCGAGCAGCGGGAGCCGGCGCCGGAGGCGGGGGCGCCGGCATAGGGGGGTGGGGCGCCGGCATAGGGGGGTGGGGCGTGGGGCGTCGGCATAGGGGGGTGGATGTGCGGGTGGCGCGGGGGTGCGCGGGTGGGGTGGGAAATTTTTCTTCCGGGGCGGGAACAATCCCGGCTGGAGGGTGGTTGGAGAGTCTTGGATGCTGTCCGGCCTCGGACAGTGGCCCACTGTCTCCTACACAGTCCGGTTTGCCTTAGGGGGCCCGGAGTGCGTATGGTGGCAGATCGTTTGATCCCATCTTGCCCGGCGCCACTGCAGAGCGCGCCGTGTGGCGCGTACTCTCCCTTGCCGTGGTGGACCGCATTGAGGCGGTCGTATTGCGATTCGCGAATCACGGAGTTGACGGGCGCGTGCCGACTGAGACTCCGGAAGGTTTCGCATTCGCATGTCCATCGCCAGTACTGATCACGTCGTCGTGCCCGAGAACGAGGCAGCCGAGGACGCCCCCGAGGTCACTTTCGCGGACCTCGGTCTCCCCGAAGGCGTTGTGCGCAAGCTCGCGCAGAACGGTGTGACCACCCCCTTCCCGATCCAGGCCGCGACCATCCCGGACGCCCTGGCCGGCAAGGACATCCTCGGCCGTGGCCGCACCGGCTCCGGCAAGACCCTCTCCTTCGGTCTGCCGACCCTGGCGCGTCTCGCCGGCGGCCGCACCGAGAAGCACAAGCCGCGCGCGGTCATCCTCACCCCGACCCGTGAGCTCGCGATGCAGGTCGCGGACGCTCTCCAGCCGTACGGCGACGTCGTCGGCCTGAAGATGAAGGTCGTCTGCGGCGGTACGTCGATGGGCAACCAGATCTACGCCCTGGAGCGCGGCGTCGACGTCCTCGTCGCCACCCCGGGCCGGCTGCGCGACATCATCAACCGCGGCGCCTGCTCCCTGGAGAACGTCGAGGTCGCCGTCCTCGACGAGGCCGACCAGATGTCCGACCTGGGCTTCCTGCCCGAGGTCACCGAGCTGCTCGACCAGGTCCCGGCCGGCGGCCAGCGCATGCTGTTCTCGGCCACGATGGAGAACGAGATCTCCACGCTGGTCAAGCGCTACCTGAGCAACCCGGTCACGCACGAGGTCGACAGCGCCCAGGGCAACGTCACGACCATGTCGCACCACATCCTCATCGTGAAGCCCAAGGACAAGGCGCCGGTCACCGCCGCGATCGCCTCCCGCAAGGGCCGCACGATCATCTTCGTCCGCACCCAGCTGGGCGCCGACCGCATCGCCGAGCAGCTGTGCGACGCCGGTGTGAAGGCCGACGCGCTGCACGGCGGTATGACGCAGGGCGCGCGCACCCGCGTGCTGGAGGACTTCAAGAAGGGCTACGTCAACGCGCTCGTCGCGACCGACGTCGCCGCCCGCGGTATCCACGTCGACGGCATCGACCTGGTGCTGAACGTGGACCCGGCCGGGGACCACAAGGACTACCTGCACCGGTCCGGCCGTACCGCGCGTGCGGGCCGCTCCGGCACCGTCGTGTCGCTGTCGCTGCCGCACCAGCGGCGTCAGATCTTCCGGCTGATGGAGGACGCGGGCGTCGACGCCTCGCGCCACATCATCCAGGGTGCCGGCGCCTTCGACCCGGAGGTCGCCGAGATCACCGGCGCCCGGTCGATGACCGAGGTCCAGGCCGAGTCCGTGGGCAACGCCGCGCAGCAGGCCGAGCGTGAGGTCGCCCAGCTCACCAAGGAGCTGGAGCGGGCGCAGCGGCGTGCGAACGAGCTGCGCGAGGAGGCCGACCGCCTGATCGCCCGGATCGCCCGCGAGCAGGGTGAGGACCCCGAGGCTGCGGTGGCCGAGGCCCAGGCGGCGGTGGTGGCCGCGGCGGCCGAGGCGTCCGTGCCCGAGCAGCCGGCGGCGCAGGACGTCGATCGGGCGGACCGTGACGACCGTGGTGGTCGTGGTTTCGAGCGTCGTGACGACAACCGTGGTGGTGGCTTCCGTCGGGACGACCGTCGTGAGGACCGTGGTGGTCGTTCGTTCGCGCGTCGTGGCGACCGGGGTGGTCGTGGTTTCGAGCGGCGTGACGACCACCGTGGCGGTGGCGTCCGCCGGGACGACCGTCGGGATGACCGTGGTGGCCGTTCGTGCGAGCGTCGTGACGACAGCCGTGGTGGTGGCTTCCGTCGGGACGACCGTCGTGAGGACCGTGGTGGTCGTTCGTTCGCGCGTCGTGGCGACCGGGGTGGTCGTGGTTTCGAGCGGCGTGACGACCACCGTGGCGGTGGCTTCCGCCGGGACGACCGTCCGGGCCGCTCCTTCGAGCGCCGGGACGAGCGCGGTGGTCACCGTGGCAGCGACCGCCCCTTCAACCGTGACCGTCAGGGCGACCGCCCCGGCTTCCGCTCCTCCGGTCACGACCGCCCCTCCGGCCGTCGTGACGACCACCGCGGCGGCGGTTCGTTCCAGCGTCGCGAGGACAAGCCGCGCTGGAAGCGCAACGGCTGACATCAGCGCATGAGGAGCGCCGTGGCCCCGTCCCAACGGGCGGGCCACGGCGCTCTGTCGTCGGGGGCGGGCTCAGCGGGGCGGGTGCGGACACGCCCGAACCAGGTCGATCCGTGGCTCCTTTCGGCCCCCCATCGGCCCTGTTCGTCCCTTCGCCACGGCCGGGACCCGGATACCCGATCGGAGACTCGGCGTCGTCCGGCTATGCTCGTGGGGGCGACATCGCCTGGGCCCTTAGCTCAATTGGCAGAGCAGTGGACTTTTAATCCATTGGTTGTGGGTTCGAGTCCCACAGGGCCTACGGACGCGGGGAGGGGAAAACCCCCTCTGACCTGCGATGCGGCGCTCGGGTCTGCTTCGGCTGGCTGGGGCGCTGCCGCGTTTTCGGGGCTTTGCGTGAGCGGAACCGGTCCGGGAGTGCTTCATGAATACGCGCCGACTCGGCTGGGCCGGGGGTGCGGGTACGGCGGTGACGGTCCCGTGGTGCGCGTCACCCTCGCGCCATGACGTCACACGAGTCCCCTTCCGCCCCGACAACGGCCTCGACCCATAGCCCATGGCTTCCGCGCCGGCCGTGTGGCGCACGACGTCGCGCACCAGGCGGCGTCGCCTGGCCCGCGCAGGACGACGACCCCCGCCGGCCCACGCGACGCCGAACTCGCCCGGTGTCCGGGCGGGTTAGACTCCCGGTCGCGGAGCGGCCGCGCGCCGGGGCGGGACCGACCATCCTGTCCGCCGTGCGCAGGGTCGTTCGGGGTTGCGTATGAATGGGGGCGACGCACATGGGATTCGACATGTCCGGGCTCGGGCTCTCCGCCCCCGAAGAGGCCGTGTACCGGCACTTCCTGAGGAATCCGGACACCTCCGACGATGAGATCCACACACTGCTGGGACTGGATCAGCGTGAGGTGGGCGAGAGCGTGCACCGCCTGTGCACGCTGGGGGTGCTGAACCGCACGGGACCGGGCGCGCTCGCGGCCGCGGACCCGGAGACCACCGTGGAGCGCCTGACCGACCTGTGTCTGCGGGAGCTCCACAGGGAGCTTGCCCGGGTCACGCAAGCCCGGCACCTGGTCGCCGAGCTGCGCCAGGAGCAGCCCCAGGAGGCCGCTTCCGCTCCGCGCATCGAGCGGCTGGCGGACGTCGAGCGCATCCGCGACCGGATCGACGACTTGGCCTTCTTCGCACGCGAGGAGATCCTCTCGGTCGAGCCGTACGTCGAGCTGACGCCTGAGAACATCGCCCACGCCCGTCCCCTCGACCAGCGCTGCCTGCGGCGCGGCGTGCGGATCCGCAGCGTCCTGCCGTGCACGGCGCTCGACCATCCGCCCACCGTCGGCTACCTGCGCGAACTCGCCTCGCAGGGCGCGCAGATCCGGGTCGCGCAGACCGTCACCGAGCGCATCCTCGTCTACGACCGCAGTATCGCCCTGGTGCCCGTGGACCCCGACGACACCGCACGCGGCGCACTGCTCGTCCGTGAGGACGGTCTCGTCGCCAATGTGCTCGCCCTGTTCGAGAAGATCTGGAGCGAGGCGGAGCCCCTTTCGCCGTACGAGGAGGACGGCGACGGCCGCGACCAGCCGACCGAGCTGGAACAGCGCGTCCTGGAATCGATGTGCCGGGTCAGCAAGGACGAGATCGGCGCCCGCGAACTCGGCATCTCCGTCCGCACGTATCGCCGCCACGTGGCCGACCTGATGCAGCTGCTCGGCGCGGCGGGGCGGCCGCAGGCCGCACTCCTGGCTCGCGAGCGCGGCTGGATCTGACCCCTCACCGGTGAGAGCCCGTGAACGAACGCAACGCCCTGCCGGAGAGGCACCCGCAGGCCCTGAGCGGGCAGAGGTCAGAAGACGAACTTCGCGTCGGGCAGGGACCAGCCGCGCAGCGCGCGGTCCCGCAGCGCCCCGGCCACGGCCGCGCGCGCCGCATCCGGACCGGCCGCGACCCGCAGTGTGATCCGGTCCGCCGACACATGCGTGGAGCAGGGCCATTGCGGTGGCAGCAGGGCCAGCAGGCGGATCACCACCAGGGGAGCGGCGGGCGAGTCCGCAGCCACGCGCACGACACGGATCTCCGTCTCGAGGCCGCCGTTCCCGCCGCTCATGACGCGGGGCCGAGGACCGGAGCCGTACGGATGCCGAACTCGTGCCGCAGGGCGGAACGCGCAGCCCAGTAGCCGGACATGCCGTGCACCCCGGGTCCGGGCGGTGTGGACGCCGAGCACACGTACACCCCGCGCAGCGGGGTCCGGTAGGGGTCGAACCGGGGCACGGGGCGCAGCAGCGACTGGGTGAGCGTGATGGCCCCCGCCAGGATGTCGCCGCCCACGTAGTTCGGGTTGTACGCCTCCAAGCCCGCGGCAGTGACGGCCCGTTCGGCCAGGACCGTGTCCGTGAAGCCGGGAGCGTGCCGCTCGATCGCGGCCCGGATCATGGGCAGCGGATCACGCGTGTCGCCGTTGGGCACGTGCGCGTACGCCCAGACCGGCCGCCTGCCCCGCACCTCCCGTCGAGGGTCGGTGACGGCGGGATCGACGAGCATGACGAACGGTTCGGCGGTCGGGACGCCGCGCGCTGCGAGGGTCTCCTGCCGCAGCATCGTGGCGCGGCTGCCACCTAGGTGAACCGTGCCCGCGCGGCCGACCTCGGGGTCGCGCCAGGGGATCGGCGCGGAAACCAGGAAGTCCGCCTTCGCCGCGCCGGGGCCGTACCGGAAGCGCGCCAGGGCCTTTGCGTAGCGGGCCGGCAGCCTGTCCCCGGCGAGGGCGAGTAACCCCTTCGGCGCCACGTCCAGCAGAACGGCCCGTGCGCCCCGCAGCTCCCGCACGTCGGCGACAGGCGCTCCGGTGCGGATGCGGCCGCCGTGCGTCACCAGGTCGTCGGCGAGTGCGTGGGCGATGACGCCGCTGCCGCCCTTCGGCAGCGGCCACCCCGTGCTGTGGCCGAGGTGCCCGAGCAGCAGAGCTGTAGCGCCGGAGGCGAGGCTGGGCAGCCGCCCGACCGCGTGCGCGGCCACGCCGGTGAGCAGCGCGGCCGCCTCCTCGGTCGCAAACCCGTGGAAGGGGCTGCCGTGGCGCAGGACGCGCGACGCCAGCAGAGCCGGGGCGGCGAGGTCGTCGGGCCAGGACCGCTGCCCGGACAGTATGAAGTCGACGACGCCTGTGCTGTGCGCGACCAGGGGCTCCATGAGCCTGCGCCACCGGTCACCGTCGGCGCCGAGTCCGGCACAGGTGGCCGCGAGGTCGCGGTGCGCCAGTGCGACGGTTCGTTCGTCGATGAGTTGGGCGTAGGCGATCGCGGGGTGGAGGAGTTCCACCCCGCGGGCGGCGAGGTCGAACTCCCGGAAGAACGGCGAGGCGGGGGCCATGGGGTGCACCGCGGCGCAGATGTCGTGCACGACCTCGCTGTCGAACAGTGGGGCGGTGCGCAGTCCGCCGCCGATGTCGTCGGCACGTTCGCGGATTTCGACGCGCAGACCGGCGCGGGCCATGGTGACCGCGGCGGCGAGTCCGTTGGGGCCGCTGCCGACGACAGCGACGTCGAAGTCCGTCATCCGGCTGCCGGCCTTTCGGGTCCTCGGCCCTGCGGGGCCTTCTTCGCCTCGGCGAGCAGTTTCAGCCCGGCCCGGTCCGTCCGGTCGGGCCGGCCGCCGAGCCGGTGCACGACTGCCCAGGCGGTGGTGCCGGGGAAGGCTCCGGCGAAGACGGACGCGTCCCGCGTCGCTCCGTTGTGCCAGCGCAACTCGCCCGCGTTCTGCCAGGACACCGCGGGTTCGCCCAGTGCACGGTCCACCAGCATGCCCTTCACGAGCTTCGCCACGGCCCGGGGGGTGGCCCACAGGCCGCCCGCGGGCAGGATCGGTCCGGTCATCGTCCAGGGGGCGCGGGGCCGCCCGAACAGGCCGCGGGCGGTCAGTGTCCGGTCAGCGGGCGGGTCGGCGGTGACCTCGTCGACGCCGAGCGGCGCAAGCACGTGCGTGCGCAGCAGTTCCTCGTACGTGCCCCTGCCGGCTGCCTCCAGGGCGGCGCCGAGGACGGCGTAGCCGAGGTTGGAGTATTCCTCGCCGGCGCCGGGCTTCCGCGCGGCGATCGTGTCGAGTTGCCGCAGGATCCTGTCGAACTCCTCGGGGTCGAGGGTCGCGTACGGGTCGCGGGGGTCGGTCGACGACGGCTGCGGGTGCAGGCGGGGCAGGCCCGATGTGTGGTCCGCCAACTGCCGCAGCGTGATCTCCGACCCGGCGGGAACGGCCGGAAGCCATGCGGCCAGCCGGTCGTCGGGGTCGAGCCGCCCGGCCTCGGCCAGCCGTGCCAGCAGGGTTCCGGTGAGCACCTTGGTGACGGAGCCGATCTCCACGTAGGCGTCCGGGTCGTGGCCGTGTTCGGCCCGTACGGGGCCGGTGCCGGAGATCGCGCATGTCGGAGCGGGGCGCGGGAACCGCCTCATCCGCCGGTCCAGTTCCGCAGCAGCGCCTGACGCTCGGGCGACTTCGGGGTCGTATCGCCGGCGACCCGGCCCCACTCCGTGAGCGTCCGGGGAGACGCGCTGCCGTCGACAAACCGGGCGAGCAGAGCCTGGGAGAGGGCGAACTCCTCCTTGTCGTACGCACCGGCGGCGGCCGAGTGGACGGCCAGCTCCTCGGCGCCGGAGGCGGTTTCGAGCCGCAGCAGCATCTGTCTCGGTTCGCCGGTGCCGCCCAGTGCCGCCGTGAGCACGATGTCCACGGCCAAGGCCAGCCGTCGACGGGAAGCGCCGTGGACCGGGGCGCCCTCGACGGTCGCGGAGCGCAGATCCTCCCACGTCCACACCCGGTGGCCACCGGCCACGCCGGCCTCCACGCCCTTCTCTGTCAGCCGGACCGCGCGGCCCTCGGTGCCCGGCGGGGCACCCACGTACACCGCGTCCGCGGTGATCCAGAACAGTCCGACCATCGCCACAGTTGACTCCCGTTCGTGTCGTACGTCCCGTCCGGACGGGCGGCCCGGCCGCCTGCGCCCGGCCCCGGACGATCAGCCTGCATTCTCGGCGGAGGCCGTCCGCGTCGCCGTGACGGCGGACCGTTCCGGCCATCCGGCCCGTTCCCGTAGGGACGCCGCGACGCGGTCGCGGACCCGGCCCGCCAGTCGGATCGCCGCGGCGAGCGGCCGGCTCAGGAAGATCAGGTCGCAGGCCACCATCGTGAGGGCGAACCCGGTGAGCCCCATGAAGAAGGCGATCGACAGGTGGAAGCCGATCGACGCCACGGCCGCCCAGGGGCGTAGCTTCCGCACGAGCACGCCCAGCGGGAAGTAGACCAGGAACAGGGTGGTGGCGTACGTGCCGCCGATCACCAGCAGGTCGTTCTCGTACACCAGCCGTGAGAATCCCGGGAGTTCGAACTCGGGGATGCGCATGATGTAGAAGAGCGCCGTGCCGTCCTGCCACAGTTTGCCCTGCACCTTGTAGAGGCCGCTGGTGACGTACACGAGGCAGATCTGCGCCGCGATCGCGAGCACGCCCAGGTTGTGCAGCGGAGTCTGCGCGGCGCGCACACGGGCGGGCAGCCGGTCCGTGACCCGCCCGGCCAGACCGCTCGTCAGCGAGAGCCGGTCGTAGCAGCGGGTGAGCATCAGCATGGGGATGACGAGATACGCCAGGTTGTCGCCGCCGTCGAGCAGGAACTGGTCCCGCTGGTACACCGACCACAGGAACACCCAGTGCAGGGCGAGCACCGGCCGTCCTCCCACGCCCAGCGTGACCGCCAGCGCCAGCAGCATGCCGAGGTGGAAGACCAGCTCGAACCAGGCCGTCGAGGTGCTGACCGCGTAGAGGCTGAAGGTGCCCGTCTCGTCCAGAACGGTGCGGAAACGGCTCCAGGACTCGACGCCC
The DNA here is from genome assembly GCF_007655005.1 of Streptomyces tibetensis. Classification (GTDB taxonomy): domain Bacteria; phylum Actinomycetota; class Actinomycetes; order Streptomycetales; family Streptomycetaceae; genus Streptomyces; species Streptomyces tibetensis. The sequence goes on along the minus strand of NZ_SZVW01000004.1, from coordinate 35,365 downwards.
GAGGGGCCGAAGAGGAAGTGCCGGTCGGCGTACTGCGAGGCGTAGAACATGAAGCCGACGAAGCCGAGCAGGACTCGCGTGCCGGAGACTCCCAGGACGGCGAACGACGTGGAGCCGAGCCGGTCGAGCGAGGTCATGGAACGGCTCGCCCGGGCGCGCAGCCGCGCGCGAAGTGAGGTTCTCACCGCAGTTCGCCCACCTTCAGCCAACCGAAGTCCTGCACCTGCGCCGTGTCCTTGACCGCCTTGGCCGGGGCGTTGCGCTTCGACCAGGGCGGCAGTTCGCGCACGTACATGCGTACCTGGATCCGCTGCGGATCACCGCCGCAGGCGTCGGGCATCTGGGTCAGTGAGTAACGGGAGAGGAAGCGGACCGCGTTGTCCTGCGCCTGCTGCTCCTCCGGCATCAGGCGGACCTTGCCCTTGCCGTCCTTCTGGTCCTTCGCGATGTCGTCCTTGTGCTTCTCCCGCAGCCGGTCGAGCAGCGGGTCGGTCGCGTTGATGGACTGCATCGGCGCGGAGACCAGCCGCGACATGCGGGAGGGGAAGAACCTGCTCTCCTGTGCCTTGCGCACGTAGGTGGTGGTGACGTCGTGGTAGTCGGTGACGCTCCCGTCCCGGCACTGGGCCCGGGCCAGCACGCCACGGTCGTCGGCGAGCGGATCCGGCGCGAAGAGCATCCAGTTCTGCACGAAGTAGGGGTTCAGGTAGCCCTTCACCTTGTCGAAGTGCTGGACCTTCAACGGGGTGGCAGGGGCTTGGGAGAAGGAAGCGAGAGCGAAGTGAAGGCCCAGGAGGGCGGCGCCGCCGAGCAGCACCACCCTCCTGATCACGAGAGGACTCGTCACTTGTCGAAGACCTCTTCGACGGACGGCGCGCCCTCGCTGGTGGTGTCCGCCGGGGCGGAACCGAGGCTCGCGATCCGGACCACGTTGCCGACCTGGCTGCGGATGGCCTGCGTGCCGGCCAGCGCCCTGCCATGGACGACCGCGGCCTTGGCCACGGAGCCCAGCCACATCGGCTGCTTCTCGTCGGTCTTCGCCTTGGCCGGCTGGGCGGCGGAGGCGGTCACCGACGGCGCCGCGGCCTGGGCAGGAGCCTGCATGGCGAGCAGGGCGGCGACGCCGCCGAGAACGACACCGGCACCGGCAATTGCCTTCTTCACTGTTCTTCTCCCGTTGTTCTTCTTCTGGTCCGTCAGCTCACTGCCAGCCGTTGACCGGCTTGCACAGCCGGTTGACGGGCGGCAGCCAGTGGTCGCCCGTGTGCTTCCTGCAGAATTTCCCGAGCGCCCGCCCCACCAGGTCGTGCGAAGCGTTCGCATGCGTTGACGCCGACAGCACGGGCCGCTGCTCCGCGGTGGCACCGGCTGTACCCGTCGATCCCCAGCCCACGACCGCGGACACGGCCAGGACGACGATCGACCTGACGCGAACCGAATGACGCCTGGACTGCGCGTTCACTTGCTTCCCCCTTGACCTGACGGGTCGTTCTGACGGGGAAACGATGCCATCGCAACAGCAGCGTCGGGCCTGTTGCCCATGTCAGCTTCCTGCACGGGGGTCGGCACTTTCCTGCCGCGCCGCTGTCCCTGGCCCCGGCCCCTTCGGCACACACCGGCGAGGACGATCTGCGGCCCCGGTCAGGCCGGGCATACAAGGAAGCCCCGGTTCGGATCGTCTCCGGACCGGGGCTCTTGTCGTTGCGGGGGCTGGGTCAGCCGGTGGTCAGCATCCCCGACCGCAGCCGTGCCACCGTGCGGGAGATCAGCCGGGAGACGTGCATCTGCGAGATGCCGAGCCGGGCGCCGATCTCCGCCTGGGTCAGCTCCTCCACGAAGCGCAGGTGGAGGATGAGGCGCTGGCGTTCGTCGAGTTCGGCGACCAGGGGGGCCAGGGCGTGGAAGTCCTCGACGAGTTCGAGGGCCGGGTCCTCCTCGCCGATGAACTCCGACAGGGTCGTCTCGCTCTCGTCCGGGTCGCCGGTGACCGTCGCGTCGAGGGAGGAGGACAGGTAGCCGTTGGCCGCGATCTGGGCTTCGACGACCTCCTCCTCCGACAGGTTCATCAGGGCGGCCAGTTCGGCCACCTTCGGGGCGCGGCCGAGGCGGGAGGCCAGTTCCTCGGTCGCCTTGGCGAGTTCCGTACGGGCCTCCTGCAGGCGGCGCGGCACATGCACGGCCCAGGACGTGTCACGGAAGAAGCGCTTGATCTCGCCGATGATGTACGGCACCGCGAAGCTGGTGAACTGCACCTCGCGGGAGACCTCGAACCGGTCGATGGCCTTGATCAGGCCGATCACGCCGACCTGGACGACGTCCTCCATCGACTGGCCGCTGGTGCGGAACCGGCGGGCGGCGAAGCGCACCAGCGACATGTTCATCTCAATGAGCGTGTTGCGGGTGTACTGGTACTCGGGCGTGCCCTCCTCGAGCACGGCGAGCCGGGCGAGGAACTGTCCGGTCAGCTCGCGCGCGTCCTGCGGGGCGATCTTCTGGGGCTCGGCGATCTGCGGCAGCTCCTCACCGGTGTAGGTGGCGGAATCCGTCGTCGTGCCGATGCGCATGGTCGCCGTCACGGGCCCTCCCTGTCAGTCCGGCCCGCTCCGATCCCCCGACAGGCCACCTCCAGCGCCGCTACCCGCCCTCGCCGCGGTCATGCCCCGCATATGCCCCGGCGAGACGTTGACCACAGTCGGCGCAGGTCGAGGCGGTGACGGGGTACCCGGACCTGTGCTGCGACGGTTCGGGCAGGGAGGGTGGGCGGTGGGGTGCGCGAGAGAAGACCCAGGGGTTCGCGGAGCGGACAGTTGCCGATTGACAACTATAGGTGGAGAGCAACAGCCTAGGCATGCCGGACGTGCGCGGGGAAGAGACCGGAAGGAACGACTCCGTGCGACGGTACGTCATTCAGGCAGTTTGGGCACCGGGCGAGCGGGAGTCTTCGGAGCCGGCGTGTATCTGGGCCGCCGCCGCGTCGCAGAACGCCTCCAGCCCCTGCAGCAGTGCGACCCGCTTCGCCGCGGGCATCTGGTCGAGCACCGCGCTCAGCGCCTCCTCCCGGCGCACCCGCAGGTCGGCCAGGAAGGCGCGGCCCCGGCCGCTGAGGTGCAGGCGGACCTCGCGTCGGTCGGCCGGACTCACCTCGCGTTCGACGAACCCGGCGGCCTGCAGCCGGTCGCACAGCCGACTGGTCGAGGGCGGTGTGGAGGCGAGGGAGTCGGCGAGCGTGCGCAGGTTGATGCCCTCGTGGTGTTCGAGCATGAGCAGCACCCGCAGCTGGGACGCGGAGGCCGGCGCGGTCGAGGCCCGGCCCCAGAGGACCTCCAGCAACTCCGCGGCCGTGGAGGTCACACGGGCGACCTCTGTCGGCTCAGGGCGGGGTCGGAGGGAAGTCACAGTCACACTCTCGCAGGCACCGGGATGGCCGTCAGCGTACTAGTGCCGCGGCAGAGGGCTTCGGCCCGATGGGACGAGCGGCGCCCGTCGCGGCACCAGGCGTGAAGTGAACCACCCGGGGCCCGCATCCCCGGCCCGTGGGCAAGGACCGATTTCCGAGGACGCGTCGGCGTCCCACCGAGGATGGTGAACAAACCCCCGTGAACACGATCACGAGCAGATTCGTGGCCGCCGAGCGCGCCCTGCGCACGGCGGCGCCCCATCAACTGCTGGACGCGGTCCGTCGTGTACTGACCGATCAGTACGCGGCGGACTCCGTCGAGCTTTTCCTGGCCGACTACGGACTGACGGTGCTACAGCCGGTGTCCGTGCTGCCGCACACCCTCCAGCCGGTGTCCGCGCACAACAGCCCGGCGGGCCGGGCCTTCGGTGCGCAGGAGCCGTACGTGGAGTCCCTTTCGGGCGACCTCGCCCGGGTGCATCTGCCGGTCACCGTGCGCGGCGACCGCCTAGGGGTGCTGACCGTGACCCTGCCGGGCGCGGAGCACGCCGAGGACCACCTCGGCGAGCTGGCCGAGATCGCCCAGGTGCTCGGGCACGAGGTCGTCGTGGCCGAGCGGGACACCGACCTGTATCTCCAGGCGCGCCGCCGGGACCGGCTCACGCTGGCCGCCGAGATGCAGTGGCAGCTGCTGCCGGGCCGCTCCTGCGCCCGCCCCGAGTACGACCTGGGCGCGCAGTTGGAGCCGGCGTACGCGATCTTCGGCGACAACTTCGACTGGTCCGCCTCGGCCGACCGGCTCAGCCTCTACGTCACCAACGGCATGGGCGAGGGCATAGAGGCCTCCCTGCTGACGAACCTGGCGATCAACGCCCTGCGCAACGCGCGCCGGGCCGGGCTGTCCATCGACGACCAGGCGGCCCTGGCCGACCAGGCGGTGTACGCGCACTACCGGGGCCGCTGCTACCTCTCGGTGCTGATGCTCGACTTCGACCTGGCCACCGGCCGGGTCCGGGCGGTGGACGCCGGGTCGCCGCAGATGCTGCGGCTGCGCCGGGGCGCGGTGGAGTGGGTGCCCTTCGAAGCCCAGTTGCCGCTCGGCATGTTCGAGGAGACCGACTACGTGATCCAGGAGTTCCGGGTCGAGCCGGGCGACCGGCTGGTCATCGTCAGCGACGGGGTCTACGACGTCGCCTCCCCGGGCGGTGAGACCTACTGCTGGGACACCGCCCTGGCCCGGGCGATCCAGGCGACCCGGCTGCTGCCGGCCGCCGAGGTGCCCCGGGCCCTCCTGCGCGAACTGACGGGCCACCGTGGCGCGTCCACCCCGGACGACGACGCCCTCGTGGTGTGTCTGGACTGGCGTGGGCGATAAGGGACGGGGCAGCCGCAGGTCGGGGGCGACAGCGGGCAATTGTTTGGTGGTGCCGTGCGCCGGCACTAATGTTTGTCATACGGCAAGTAACGGCTGAGGCGCCGTGGCGCGACCTCGGTTCGGCGGCCCGTGCAAGGGAGCGATGCAAGTGTCGGTGTCGGAAGAGAACGCGGAACAGGAGCCTGTCGCCTACCAGGTGAGCGCCTTCCTGGAACGGCGCCGGGAGCAGATCGCCCAACGGTGGGCGGACGCCGCGCTGTTCCGCACGGTCTTCACCGTGTCCCGGGACGAGGCGGTGGAGGCGGGCAGGGCCGTGACCGCGGCCCTGGCGGCCGTGGCGGCGTCCGGGCGGGTGGACGACATCCGGGCGTCCGGATTCGAGGCCGTGCGCGACCAGCTGGGGCGGATGGCCGCCTCCCGCGCCCGGACGGGCATCGACCCGGACGGGGTCGCCGACGAGGTCGCCGCGCTGCGCGAGCCGGTGACCGAACTGCTGCGCGCCGAGTTCGGGGAGCCGTACGCACCCGAGGCCCAGGAGGCCGTGGTGGCGCTGACGGTGCTCATGGGCACGCTGCGCCTGGTCGTGATGGAGACGACGGTCAGCGCGGGCGAGGAGCTGATCGCCCGGCAGCGCGAGCAGCTGCACGAGGTGGCCACCCCGGTGATCAAGCTCTGGGAGAGCACGGTCGCCGTACCGCTGATCGGCACGCTGGACAGCGCGCGCAGCCAGGTGGTCATGGAGAGCCTGCTGGACGCGATCGTCGCCGAGCGCGCCCGCTACGCCATCCTCGACATCACCGGCGTGCCCACGGTCGACTCGCTGGTCGCCCAGCACCTGATGAAGACCGTGGCGGCGGCGCGGCTGATGGGCGCCGAGTGCATCGTCTCCGGCATCCGGCCCGCGATCGCGCAGACCATCGTCCACCTGGGCATCGACCTCGGCACGGTGCTCACCCGCTCCAGCCTGGAGGACGCGCTCGCCTACGCGCTGAGCGAGCAGGGGGTCGAGATCGCACCGCTGAGGGCGGCCGGCGCGGCAGCGGACGCGGGCACGCGGTGACCGGGTTCGCGGGACACGGGCCCGCGGGCGGGCACGGCTTCACCGTGCCGGTCCTCCAGCTGGGCGATGTCCTGCTGGTCACCCTCCAGGGGGAGTTGCACGACGGGATGGCCGAGCAGCTCCAGCAGGACATCACGGCCCGGATCTCGGACAGTCGGGTGAGTGGGGTCGTGATCGACATCTCCGGTGTGGAGATCGTCGACTCCTTCCTCGGCCGGGTTCTCGCCGAGATCGCCGCCGGAGCCAAGCTGCTGGCGGCCCGTACGGTCCTGGCCGGGATGCGCCCGGCGGTGGCGATCACCCTGGTCGAGCTGGGGCTCACCCTGCCCGGCATGCGGACGGCCCTGGACGTCGAACGTGCGATGGAGATGCTCGGCGTGACCACGCGCCGGGGCGAGGGGAGTCCGTGATGCAGGCTTCCCGCCATGCCGGCCCGGCCAGCCTGCCGATCGGCTCGGACGCCGATCTGGCGTGGGTTCGGCAGCAGGTTCGGCAGGCCGCCGCCGAGCTCGGCTTCGGGCTCGTGCAGCAGACCAAGCTCGTCACCGCGGCGAGCGAACTGGCCCGCAACACCCTCGTCCACGGCGGGGGCGGCCATGTGGAGCTCACCCCGCTGGACGCCGGCTCGTCGCAGGGGCTGCGGCTGGCCTTCGTCGACTCCGGTCCCGGCATCCGCGACCTGGACCAGGCGCTCACCGACGGCTACACCAGCGGCGGGGGGCTCGGGCTCGGCCTGAGCGGCGCCAAGCGGCTGGTGCAGGAGTTCGAGGTGGACAGCACGCCCGGTGAGGGGACCACCGTCACCGTCACGGCCTGGGCCACCGTCGTGCCGCCCGCCCGGACGGTGCCGCGATGAGCAGGGTCTGGGACATGCCGGTGGAGGACGATTCGACGCGGGTGCGGGACGTGCGGGTGGCGGCCGAGGAGGCCAGTGCCCGCGCCGGCCTGCCCCCGAACCGCACCGCGACCGCCGCGCTCGTGGCGACGGAGCTGGCGACCAACCTGCTGCGGCACGCGGAGGGTGGCCGTGTGCTGATCAACCTCGTCGAGCGGGCGCACGACGACGGCCCCCGGAAGGCCGTGCAGCTCGTCTCGCTCGACCACGGACCCGGCATCCCGGACGTCGCGGCGGCGATGCGCGACGGCTACACCACGACCGTCGCCGCCTCGCTCGGAGCCGGACTCGGGACGTGCCGGCGCATAGCGAACGACTTCGATCTGCACAGCGCGCCGGGCCGGGGCACGGTCGTGATGGCCCGAATCGGCCACGAGCCGGCCGTCCGCAACCAGGGGCCGCCCCCGCCGGGGCCGCGCGCCGGGGGTGTCAACGTCCCCCTGGGCCGGGCCGAGCAGTCGGGGGATGCCTGGGCCCGGGTGCGCTCCGGCGACCGTCTGACCCTGCTGCTCGCCGACGGGCTCGGTCACGGGGAGAAGGCCGCCGAGGCCTCCACGGCGGCGGTGGAGGGGCTGCGCGGTCTGGCGGAGCTGCCGCCGGCCGAGATCCTGCGCAGTCTGGGCCGGGCCCTGCGCCCCACCCGGGGCGCGGCCGTCGCCGTGGCACAACTGGATGTACGCCAAGGGCAGTTGAGTTTCGCCGGGATCGGCAACGTCGGTGGCCGGCTGCGAACCGACGGCACGTGGAAGCCGCTGCTGTCCCACCCCGGCATCGTGGGCGCGCAGGCGCCGGCGTCCGTGCCCGTGCAGCGGGTGCCCTGGCACGCGGACAGTCTGCTGGTGCTGCACAGCGACGGCCTGCCCAGCCGCTGGACGCCGCCCGACGACGACGTACTGCCCGGCTGCGACCCGGCGGTGGCCGCCGCGGTGGTCCTCCGGGACGCGGGGAGCGCGGCCCGCCCGGTGCGGGACGACACCTGCGTGGCGGTCCTCACCGCCGGCGGCGTGAGCCGCCATGGCTCGGGGGTCTGAGGGCGTTGCGGCGAAGCGCCGGTGGTGTGTGCGGTCATGGGGCGGGGGTCTGAGGGCGGTGCCGGCATCGCCGGTGGTGGGTGCGAGGGCGTTGCGGCGAGGCGCCGGTGGTGTGTGGCGTCATGGGGCGGGGGTCTGAGGGCATCCGCGCCGCGCCGCGCCGCTTCGGTGAGGCCGCGCTGACCGGGCTCACCGGTCACCGGTGGCGTTCGCCGTCCGTACCTCTCCCTGGACTCACTCGGTCCCGTCGACGCCCGGTACCACCGTGTCCCGGGCTGCCATAAACCCCCGCAACCCCCTGCTCAGCGCCGACCGTTCGGCCGGTTCCATCGCCGCCAGGGCTGTGGCCAGGGCCTGGGCGCGGCGGCCGGCGACATCGCACAGCACGCGCCGCCCGTGTGAGGTGAGCCACAGTTGCACCACGCGGCGGGTGTCGGGGTGCGGGGTCCGTTCCAGGAGGCCCGCCGCCGCCAGGCGGTCGCAGAGGCGGCTGGCCGTGGGGAGGCCGATGTCCAGGCCGTCCGCGAGGGCCGTCAGGTTCAGGCCGGGCGCCGCCTGCACGGTGCGCAGGGCCCGCAACTGGTGCGGTGACAGGCGCAGGGACGCCTCCTGGGCGGCGATCGACCACAGCTCCGCCAGACTCTCCACGGCATCGGCGATCTGCGCGGCGACGGCCTCCGGGCCCTCGTCCGGTCCCTTCGCCCGGTGGTTGCCGGGGCCGCCGAGATCGGTCACGAACGGTCACTTCCAAAAAGCTCCGGGTATTGATGAGGTCACCCTCTTGCAAAGGCTGTACCCGAGGAAGCGAGGGGCAAGCAGCCCCGTTCAGTGCCCGGCCGGACCGGCGACCGCTCAGCCGGCGTTGAGCTCCGCCAGTGCGGCGAGCGGCAGCGTGTGCTGGGTCTGGAGGACCTTCGCGCGCAGGTAGCGGACGTTGTGGGCGGTGGTGAAGACGCCCGTGGGGATCCGCTCGCGGACGTCGACGCCCAGGGAGCGCAACTGGCCCGCCTTGTCGGGGTTGTTGGAGAGCAGGTCCAGTTCGCCGATGCCCAGGGCCCGGAGCATCTGGGCCGCCGCCGTGTAGTCGCGGGCGTCCTCCGGCAGCCCGAGGGCCGCGTTCGCCTCGTACGTGTCGAGCCCCTCGTCCTGCAGGGCGTACGCGTCGAGCTTGTTGTAGAGGCCGATGCCGCGGCCCTCCTGCCGGAGGTACAGCAAGACCCCGCCGCGTTCGGCGATGCTCTCGACCGCCTCGCGCAGCTGCGGGCCGCAGTCGCAGCGGGCGGAGCCGAACACGTCCCCGGTCAGGCACTCGGAGTGCAGCCGCACCAGCGGGACCGGGCCGGGCTCGCCGAGGATCACGGCCACGTGCTCCTGACCGTCGGCCAGGCCGTGGAAGGTGACGAGCTCGGCGTCCGCCTCGTAGCCGTCGTGGAAACGCAGCGGGACCCGGACGCGGGAGCGTGGGGTGGCGATGACGGCGGGGGTGTCGGACATGCGGGGCCTCCGGGTTCCGTTTCCTGTTCGGCTGCACAGCCGTACTGCTTCAGATTTGAAGCAGATCCACGATCGGAACCCTACTCGTGCTTTAAATTTGAAGCAACGAGAATCCGGGCCGGTGTGGCGCGCGTCACGAACAGGCCGTGGACGACCTCCGCCGCCACGGCACCTCGTCCGCCGCCGCCCGCGCCCCGTCCTCCTGCAGCCCCTGCGCGATCGCCGCCGAGATCTCCTCCAGCTGCCCCACCTGCTCCTCGCTGAGGCGGTCGAACAGGGAGCTCCGCACGGTCTCGACATGCCCGGGCGCCGCGCGCTCCAGCACGGCGAAGCCCTCGTCGGTCAGCGCCGCGACGCTGCCCCGCTTGTCGTACCGGCAGGCCTCGCGCCGCAGCATGCCGTCCTTCTCCAGCCGCGTGACCGCGTACGTCAGCCGGCTGCGCGTGATCTTCAGCCGCTCCGCGAGATCGGTCATGCGCAGCCGCCGCTCCGGGGACTCCGACAGGACGGACAGGATGGAGTAGTACAGGTGCGGCATGCCGGCGTCCTGCTGGAGCTGCCGGTCGATCGCGTCCTCCAGGAGCAGCGAGGCGGCCATGTAGGCGCGCCAGGCGCGCTGCTCCTCGGGGGTGAGCCAGCGAGTCGTCATGCCGCCAGTGTAGGTTTGTTTCAAACTTGAACCAAGGCCTGTCCCGTCCCGCCGTCCCGACCAGCCGCGGAGCACCGATGCCCCACCCGTACGTCCTGCTGTCCGCCGCCGTCTCCCTCGACGGCTACCTGGACGACACCGGACCCGACCGGCTGCTCCTGTCCGGCCCGGCCGACTTCGACCGGGTCGACGAGGTGCGGGCCTCCGTCGACGCGATCCTGATCGGCGCCGGCACCATCCGCGCCGACAACCCGCGCCTGCTGGTGAACTCGGAGCAGCGCCGGTCCGCCCGCACGGGCGCCGGCAAGCCCGAGTACCCCCTCAAGGTCACGGTCAGCGGCTCCGGCGACCTCGACCCGGACGCCCGCTTCTGGCACACCGGCGGCGACAAGGTCCTCTACACGACCGACCAGGGTGCCGCACGCGCCCGGGCCCTGGATCTGGCCACCGACGTCGTCCCGCTCGGCGCCGACCTCGACTGGCGGCGGCTGCTGACGCACCTGCACGACGTCCGGGGCGTGAGGCGGCTCATGGTCGAGGGCGGCGGCCTGATCCACACCCAGCTCCTCACCCAGGGCCTGGCCGACGAGCTCCAGCTGGTCCTCGCCCCGCTCTTCGTGGGCGACCCCCGGGCGCCCCGGCTCTTCGGCCCCGGTGGCTACCAGGGCGGCCGGCTCCGGCTGCTGGAGTCGCGGCGGATCGAGGACGTCGTCCTGATGCGCTACGAGCCGACCGCCCCGGGCACCGGCGCCCTGCCCACCGCCGCCGACCACCACTGGCTGGCCCGCGCCTGTGAGCTGGCCGAGCACTGTCCGCCGTCGGACACCGCGTTCAGTGTGGGCGCGGTCGTGGTCGGCGCCGACGGCACGGAACTGGCCCGGGGCCACTCCCGCGAGGGCGGCGACCCGGTGGTGCACGCCGAGGAGGCGGCCCTCGCCAAGCTCGACCCGGCCGACCCGCGCCTGCCCGGCGCGACGGTGTACAGCAGCCTGGAGCCGTGCGCCCGCCGCGCCTCCCGACCCGCACCCTGCGCCCGGCTGATCCTCGACGCGGGCGTCCGACGGGTCGTCACGGCCTGGCGCGAGCCGGACACCTTCGTGACGGATGCCGACGGCAGTGGCCTCCTGGCGGCCCAGGGGGTGGAGGTCCTCGTCCTCCCGGAGCACGGGGAGCAGGCCAAGGCCCCGAACCGCCACCTGCTGAGCTGAGCGCGGGCCGGAACGGTGGGTGTGTGCGAGCTGTCCCGCGGATGGCGTACACTGGTGACACAACGACGCGGGGTGGAGCAGCTCGGTAGCTCGCTGGGCTCATAACCCAGAGGTCGCAGGTTCAAATCCTGTCCCCGCTACTGAAGGCCGAGGGCCGGAATCCAAAAGGATTCCGGCCCTCGGTGCTTTTCTCGGTACCTCATCACGTTCGGTGAGCGAACCACCCCGTTCCGCATAACAACTGACACACCGTCAAAACTCGTCAGTCACTTGCGGACCGGTCAACTCGCCCGATTTAAGCCGGTCATGACAGGTAAGTCCGCGCGAAAAGGTTAATGATCAAGTGGAATCGCTGGAATACCCCTCGTGCCTCCATTAACGTTCGATAACGCAGCGCGGTCGTCCCAGCCGTCACAGAAGGCGGCTCCGTGCGCACGCGCCGAATCCCGAAAGGGAACCGGGGAACCACCACTTGGGGTGAATCGGGCGGATACCGCCGTGGAAGCACGGCAGGTATACGCGCGTAGGAGACCTTCCTGCTCCGAACCCGTCAGCTAACCCGGTAGGCGAGAAGGAAGGAAAGGAGTACGCCCACGTGGCGTCCAACCGGCCTGCCCCCGCGGCCCCGTACGCGCCGAAGCGCGACAGCGACACCTTCGGCTACAGCGCTCAGCGCACCGACGAGGGCCCGTTCCAGGAGTGGAACCCCACCGAGGAGTCCATCCGTCCCGTCCGTGGCCGGCATCGCGTCACCAAGCAGCGCGGCGGAGGCCTCGCCCGCAGCTCCACCGTCCTGGGCGTCGGCGTCATAGCCGCCGTGGGTGCCGGCGGCATGGCCAGCGCCCAGACCGGCAAGCCCCCGGTGTCCATCTCCGTGCCGGACCTGCCCTCGGTGGGTTCCCTCATCTCGGACGACGACACCCCCGAAGGTTCCGCCACCCCGCTCAGCAGCCTCGGCACCGCCACGGCGGAGACCGCGAAGGACACGTCCGGCGCCCACGCCGGAGCCGGTGACGCGCTGCGCGCCCGGATCATGGCCCAGGTCGAGCACCAGCAGGACCAGATCGAGACCAAGGCCGCCCAGGACGCCGCGGCCGCCGCCGAGAAGGCGGCGGCGGACGCCGTCGCCAAGGCGGAGCAGGAAGCCAAGGCCAAGGCCGCCGAGGCCAAGAAGAAGGCGGAGGAGGAGGCCGAGAAGAAGGCCGAGGCCGAGCGGCTCGCCTCCCTCGCCAAGCAGTTCACGCTGCCGACCTCCTCGTACACCCTCACCTCCACCTTCGGCCAGGCCGGCGCCTACTGGTCCTCCGGCCACCACACCGGCCTCGACTTCGCCGCCCCCACGGGCACGCCGATCAAGGCCGTGCACAGCGGCACCATCACCGAGGCGGGCTGGAACGGCTCGTACGGCTACAAGACCGTCCTCACCCTCGATGACGGCACCGAGATCTGGTACGCGCACCAGTCCTCCATCGGCGTCAGCGTCGGCCAGAAGGTCAGCACCGGCGACGTGATCGGCCGCGTGGGCGCCACCGGCAACGTCACCGGGGCGCACCTGCACCTCGAGGTCCACACCGGCGGGGCCGCGAGCGGCATCGACCCGATGGCGTGGCTGCGCGGCAAGGGACTGAACCCGTAAGCGCTACGCATGCGTTGAAGCACCGACGGCCCTGACGACGACACCCCGACGTCAGGGCCGTCGGCGTTCCGGCGTGTACGGCGGCGCATACCAAGCCAAAGTGTTTACAGGGCCTTTGCGTTCGCCGCGGAATGAGGCGTTCCTCTCTGGGCGTTGAGGTGAAGCATGACTTCTCTGCGCAAGCTCGGCTCTTCCGACCTCGAGGTCTTCCCGCTCGCCCTCGGCGGCAACGTCTTCGGCTGGACCGCCGACGAGGACCAGTCGTTCGCCGTGCTCGACGCCTACACCGCCGCCGGCGGCAACTTCGTCGACACCGCCGACGTCTACTCGGCGTGGGTCGACGGCAACCGGGGCGGGGAATCCGAGACCATCCTCGGCAAGTGGCTCGAGGCCCGCGGCAACCGCTCCGACGTCGTCGTCGCCACGAAGGTCAGCCAGCACCCCGACTTCCAAGGACTGTCCGCCGCCAACATCACGGCCGCCGCCGACGCCTCCCTGCGGCGCCTGCGCACCGACTACATCGACCTCTACTACACCCACTTCGACCAGCCCGACGTGCCCGTCGAGGAGATCATCGGCGCGCTCGACAGCCTTGTGAAGGCCGGGAAGGTGCGGCACATCGCCGCCTCCAACATCTCCGCCGAGCGGCTGCGGGAGTCCCTGGAGTTCTCCGACCGCGAGGGGCTCGCCCGGTACGTGGCTCTCCAGCCGCACTACAACCTGGTCTCCCGCGACACGTACGAGGGTGAGCTCCAGGATCTCGCCGAGCGGGCCGGCCTCGCGGCCGTTCCGTACTACGCGCTCGCGTCCGGCTTCCTCACGGGCAAGTACCGGCCCGGTACGACCGTCGAGAGCGCGCGGGCGAGCGGTGCCGCCAAGCATCTGGAGACCGAGCGGGGGCAGCGGGTGCTCGCCGCCCTCGACGAGATCGCCGGGGCGCACGACGCGCCCGTGGCCACGGTGGCTCTCGCCTGGCTCGCCGCCCAGCCCACCGTCGCGGCGCCGATCGCTTCCGCACGGACGGTGGAGCAGCTGCCCGCACTGGTCGGCGTGGGCGAGCTGACGCTCTCGGAGGCCGAGGTCGAGCAGCTGACGCGGGCCTCGGTTTGAGCGTTTGAGCGGCTGACGTGGGGCTCGGTTTGAGCGTTTGAGCGGCTGACGCGGGTCTCGGTTTGAGCGTCGGTTGGCTCTGCGGGGTGCGGTTCGGGGCCTAGGTGCGGTACGGGTTGTACGCGGGGTACGGCGTCGGCTGGTGGCCGTAGCCGTACCCGTACACCCCGTGGACCGGCCAGGGCGGGGCCACCACCGGGACCGGTGGGGCGGTGATCCGGGCCGCGTGGTCCAGCGCGGGGCGGGACACCTCCCGGCGTCGCCACAGTTCGCCGAGCAGCTCCCGCTCCCGCACGGCGAAGTCCGCCCGGGCGCCGCCCCGCCGGGCCCGGTGCCGCAGGAACGCCAGGGACGTCGCGTACGCCTCGTACCGGGCCACCTCCCGGGCCGCCGCCCTGCCCGCGTGGCGACGGGCGTACTGGCGGGCGATCCGCCGGGCCCGCATCGAGCCGAGCGCGTACGGCTCGGCCGGGGTCAGCCAGCCGGCCACGGCGTAGGCGGGCAGCTCCGCCCGTACGGTCTTCAGCTCCCGCTGCCGCGTCCAGATCACCAGCCAGGTCAGCAGCCCGAAGATCGGCACCATGAACGCCGCGTACACGGCGAAGAACCCGTACTCGCCGAACGCCGAGGAGCCGTTCCACATCGCGTGCATGCCCATCGCGAGCAGCAGCCCGGACAGCGGGAAGACGATCCGGCGGACGGGCCGGCGGGCCGCCGAGATCGCGGAGAGGCCGAAGCCGATGCCGGTGAGGACCGTGAACAGCGGATGCGCGAACGGCGACATGATGATGCGCACGAAGAAGGTCGCCGCCGTGACGGAGGCGATGCCGGTGCCGCCGGTGAGCTGGTCGGTGCCGAACGCGGTGCCCAGGTAGAGGATGTTCTCGGTGAAGGCGAAGCCGGTGGCCGTCACACCGGCTATGACGACGCCGTCGACGATGCCGGTGAAGTCGCGGCGCCGGAAGAGGAAGACCAGGAGCACGGCCGCCGCCTTGGCCGACTCCTCGACCACCGGCGCTATCACGGTCGCGCCGAGGGTGTCCGCGCTGGACGGGTCCGCCGTCGCCGTCGCTATCCATCTCGTCGCGAAGCTGTTGGCGACGATCGCTATGAGCGCCGCCGCGCAGGCGCCCCAGGCGAAGCAGAACACCAGGTTCCGCCAGGGGCCGGGCTCGACGCGGTCCAGCCAGCGGAACGCGGCGATCAGCAGAGGGACCGGCAGGACGGCCAGCCCCAGCCCGACCAGGAACCCCTCTGTGCCGGTCTCCTCACGGACCAGGGCGAGGATGACCAGGCCGGATATTGCGAGGAGCGTGCTCAGCGCGCCGTAGCGCACCCAGGCGCGCTGCCACCAGTGGGCGTGCCGCAGGGAGCCGGCCGTGCCTGGGCCGGCGAAGGGGACGCCGTCGGTGGGACCGCTCGGGTACGACGGATGCGGGGGGCTGGTGGCCACGGAATTGACCCTAACGACGGATGGGCGCTGTCCGCAGGCGGGAAAGGTGCCAGGGGTGGTCAGGCGCCGGCGGGGGGCTGGTCCACGTGCTGTACGCGGCGGAAGAGGAGGTCGTTCACGACATGTCCCTTGTCCAGTCCCTGGCCCTCGAAACGGGTCAGCGGACGGAAGTCGGGGCGCGGCGCGAAACCGCCGTCCGCCTGTGTGTTCTCGAAGTCGGGGTGCGTGGTGAGAACGTCGAGCATCTGCTCGGCGTACGGCTCCCAGTCGGTGGCGCAGTGGACGAGCGCGCCGGGCCGGAGCCGGGTGGCGGCGAGGGTGAGGAAGTCGGGCTGGATGATCCTGCGCTTGTGGTGCCGCTTCTTGGGCCAGGGGTCGGGGAAGTAGACGCGGAGGCCGCCGAGGGAGTCCGGGGCGAGCATCTCGCGCAGGAGGATGATCGCGTCGCCGTTGCCGACGCGGATGTTGGACAGGCCGTTGCGGTCGGCGAGGTTGAGCAGGTTGCCCTGGCCGGGGGTGTGGACGTCGACCGCGAGGATGTTCGTGGCGGGGTCGGCCGCGGCCATCTGGGCGGTGGCCTCGCCCATGCCGAAGCCGATCTCCAGGACGACGGGGTTGTCGTTGCCGAACAGCTCGGGCAGGTCGAGGGTGCGGCTGCCGTCGATGTCGAGGCCCCACTTGGGCCACAGGCGCTGCAGCGCGTCCGCCTGACCGGCGGTGACACGGCTGCGACGGGGCTGGAAACTGCGGATCCGCCGCTCGAAGTGCGAACCGGCGGGATCGGCCTTCGGCCCGTCGGGGAAGCGCGGCTCTCCCTTGGCCCGGGTGCTGCGGACGGAGACGCCGGGGGTGTGCGGGTCCGGGTGCGGGTGCGGCTGCGGGTTCGTGTGCGGCTGCCGGTCCGTGTGCGGGTCCGTGTGCGGGTTCGGGTCTTCGGGGGTGTTCGCGGAGTCAGACACAGTGCCTCTGATTTTACGGCTGCGGTGTGGCGCGTCGGCGCCGGTGGTGGGTCGGGGCCGGTGGCGCGTCGGCCGGTGGTGGCGCGTCGGCCGGTGGTGGGTCGGGGCCGCGCCGGGGGGTGTCCGTCCTCGGAACGGCGCGATGGACCCTTTTACCGACTGACTGGCGTCGACGCGCCAACCGCTGCGGGCGGACACCCCCCGACACGTCCCCTTCCGTACGACGGCGGCCGCGGGAGCGTCGTGGCTCGCGCCGCAGGCGCGCCGTTCGGGCGTCGTCTCGCGCGGCTGCGGGCCACGCCGGCCGCCCTGGCTGCGGGCAGTCCTGCCGCCGGGTTGCGGACCCACTCGGCCTCGGCAGCAACGCCGGGGGTCCCGATCCGCGGGGTTGCGGACCCACTCGGCCTCGGCAGCAATGCCGGGTGTCCCGATCCGCGGGGTTGCGGATCCACTCGGCCTCGGCAGCAATGCCGGGTGTCCCGATCCGCGGGGTTGCGGACCCACTCGGCCTCGGCAGCAATGCCGGGTGTCCCGATCCGCGGGGTTGCGGACCCACTCGGCCTGCGGCAGCAACGCCGGGTGTCGCGATCCGCCGGGTCGGACCCACCCGGCCTCAGCAGCAACGCCGGGTGCCCCGTGCCGCCGGGTTGCGGACCCACTCGGCGCCGGCAGGAACGCCGAGCCTCGCAGGTCTCACAGTGCGCTCAGTGCCCTGCGAGCCACCTCCCGGCCGATCGGCAGGGACGCGGTGGCCGCAGGAGACGGTGCGTTCAGGACGTGCACCGTGCGAGCGCCCTCGCGGATCAGGAAGTCGTCGACCAGGGTTCCGTCGCGGAGGACCGCCTGTGCGCGCACACCCGCGGCCGTCGGGACCAGGTCGTCCTCACACACCCCGGGCAGCAGCCTGCCCACCGCCTGTGTGAACGCCCTCTTGGACAGGGAGCGGCGCAGCTCACCCGCCCCGTACCGCCAGTGGCGGCGGGCTATCTGCCAGGAGCCTGGCCAGGTCAGGGTCGAGCCCAGCTCGCGCAGGCTCACCGTGCCCCAGCCGTATCCCTCGCGGGCCAGGGCCGGAACCGCGTTCGGCCCGACATGGACGCCCCCGTCGATGCCCCGTGTGAGATGCACCCCGAGGAAGGGGAACGCGGGGTCGGGCACGGGGTAGACCAGGCCGCGCACCAGCTCCGGCCGGGCCAGCTCGTAGTACTCGCCCCGGAACGGCACGATCCGGACGTCCGGGTCGTCCCCGGTGAGCCGGGCGATCTCGTCGCACCGCAGCCCCGCGCAGTTCACCAGGACCCGCCCGCGCACGACGTCCCCCGCGGCCGTGAGCACGGCGACTCCCCGCTCGGGGCGCCGGTCGACGCGCACGACCCGGGTGCCGTAGCGGATCTCCGCGCCCGAGCCGTGGGCCAGCTGGCGAGCGACGGCGACGAAGTCGCAGATGCCGGTCGTCCCGACGTGTATCGCGGCGAGCCCGCGCACCTCGGGCTCGTACTCCTCGATCTGGGACGCGCCCAGCTCCCGCACCGGAATCCCGTTGTTCCGGCCGCGCTGCACGAGCGCGTGCAGGCGGGGCAGCTCCGAGCGGTCGGTGGCGACGATCAGCTTGCCGGTGACCGCGTGCGGGATGCCGTACTCGGCGCAGAACTTGACCATCTCCGCCGCGCCCCGCACCGCGTAGCGGGCCTTGAGGGAGCCGGGGCGGTAGTAGATGCCGCTGTGGATGACGCCGCTGTTGCGACCGGTCTGGTGGCGGGCCGGGCCCGGCTCCTTCTCCAGGACGGTGACACGTGTGCCCGGTGCGGCGCGGGTGATCGCGTACGCCGTCGACAGACCGACGATGCCGCCGCCGATCACCAGCACGTCACAGTCGTACGCCATCCGCACCTGCACCACCTCCCGCTACCGATAGTGCACTGCGCCACTGACAGCGGCTTCAAACGCCGGGAGGGCCGTCGCTCTCCGAGGGCGCGGGGAACTGCGCGATCAGCCACGACCGGCCCCCGGCCGCACGATCACAGCGACCCGGCACACGCTCAGGCGGGAGTCATCAGCAGCGGTCGTGCACGCTCACGGAGCTCCACCACCCGTGGCTCGTCGCCGTACGGTTCCAGCCGGTGCAGGAGGTCCTTCACGTACTCGGTGGTACGGGCCGAGGAGATCCGTCCGGCGACCTCCACCGCCCGTACTCCCTGCTCGCACGCCGCGTCGAGGTTGCCCGACTCCAGTTCGGCGACCGCGGAGACGACCAGGCGCAGACCGTGCGAGCGGACGAACTCCTCCGTGGGCTGCGACAGGGCCTGTTCGGTGAAGCGGCGGACCTGGCGGGGCGCCTTGAGGTCGCGGTAGCACTCGGCGGCGTCGGCGGCGAAACGGTCGTAGGAGTAGAAGCCGAGCCAGCTCGGGTCGTTGTCGCCGGGGCGGGCGCGCTCCAGCCAGCTCTCGGCCGCCTTCAGGGCGCCGCCGGCCGCCTGGGCGTCGTTCGCGCGTGCGTGCGCGCGAGCCTCGACGAGGCGGAAGAAGCTCATGGTGCGGGCCGTCGCCAGACCCCGGTTGCGTTCCAGGGCGGCCTGGGCGAGGTCCACGCCCTCGTCGCCGAAGCCGCGGTAGGTGGCCTGGAGGGACATGGTGGCCAGCACGTAGCCCCCGAGGGGGACGTCCGCCGCCGCCCGGGCCAGGCGCAGGGCCTGGATGTAGTAGCGCTGGGCCGCTTCCTGCTGGCCCGTGTCGAAGGCCATCCAGCCCGCCAGGCGGGTGAGTTCGGCGGAAGCGCCGAAGAGGGCCCGGCCGACCTCGTCGGAGTACGAGCCGAGCAGTAGGGGGGCCGCCTCCACCCT
The DNA here is from genome assembly GCF_007655005.1 of Streptomyces tibetensis. Taxonomy (GTDB): domain Bacteria; phylum Actinomycetota; class Actinomycetes; order Streptomycetales; family Streptomycetaceae; genus Streptomyces; species Streptomyces tibetensis. Next base: position 16,258 of record NZ_SZVW01000004.1, on the reverse strand, counting down.
TAAGCATTCGGGGACCATCGACGAACGCCAGTCGCCGCCGCCGTACTTGGAGTCCCAGCGCCGCGCGTCCTCGGCGGCCTCCCGCAGCTTCTGCACATCGCTGTGGCCGACTTTGAGCGGTGCACCGGAGCCCTCGCCGGGGCCCACGTCACGCGCGACCGAACTGTCGGCCGGGGTTATCAGCCATCGTGAGGCGGGCGTTGCGTATGCGCTCACCGCGAACGATCCCGCCAGCGACTGCCAGATGCCGCCGGAGCCGGCCCGGCGGCCGGCGAGGTCGAGGCGGTACAGGTCGGTCGCGGATCGCACCGCCTGGCCGACGTCGCGCGGGAAGGCGAGGCCGACCTCGGGCGCGGGGTCCGCGTCCGCCAGGCCGATCTCGTGCAGCGGCACCGGGCGGCCGAGTTTCTGGCCGATGGCGGCGGCGATGAGGTGCGGGGCGGCACCCTGCGGCACCATGCCCTTCGACACCCAGCGCGCCACCGACGTCTTGTCATAGCGAAGCGTCAGACCGCGCTGGGCGCCGAGGTCGTTGACGCGCCGCGCGAGGCCCGCGTTGGAGATTCCCGCGAGGGCGAGAACGGCGCCGAGTTTTTCGTTCGGCCCGCGTTGCTCCCTGGACATGAGCCACCCCTCGACACAGACGGCTGCCGCACTGGCATAACCACGCGGCATTCGTAAACCCAGCGTAGTTCGCCGCATCCCAAGCGTTAAGGGGCATTGTTCCGGTTGGCGGGATTGTGGTCCGTACTGAAGTGCGGTTCAGATACGGGCTGTTGCGACGTGCTCCCGCTGTGTGGCCGTGCGCCTGCCCGTGCGCTCTTCTCCGGCCATCGCGGGAGCGGTTCCATGGTCATTGCGTGGGTCGGCCCGCTGTACTGGATCCAGTGGGCTGGGGGACACCGCCGCCTACATCCCCGCGGGCGGCGGAACGGTCCGGGAGGCGTGCTCCGTCTCCCGGACTGCGCGACCGGATGACAGGGTGCCACGCCTGTACGGAGAGTGTTCGAGGCTGCTCGCGTGACTCCGATTTGGCCGAAAATCGCCCCCGCCGGTCGCGGGCAATCAGGGCTCCGACCATGGCAGTTGAGGGCGCGTCGGGCGTGATTAGGGCGCGTTCCGGGGGCGCATTCGCGTCGCAGTATGACTGCAGACATGTCGCTGGCGTGCCTTGATTCTTCGCCGCTTCTTCGTTCTGCTCCGCTCCTTCCGGCGCCTCGAGTGTCTTCCTTCGGCGTCTGGTACGTCGTGATCTCCGTCCGGCCTTTCGTCCCGTCTCCCGTTTCGTCTTCCGTTTCGTCTTCCGTGCGGGCAGCCGTCGGTTCGTCCGGCTTTCCGCCCGGATCTTCTTGTCGCGTGCGGGTGTTCGGGGTGTTCGCGACCGTGCGGGTGGCTCCGCCGGGGCGCATTCGGCGGAGCGCAAGCGGCGTCGGCACCCTCTGGAACGCCTCCTTCATGGCAGCATGGTGAACCGGTTCGTACGGTGCACTGGTTGTCCACAGCCTGTGGAGGCGGCGATGCGGTGGTTGGTGGGATGGAGCAGCACCGCCGCGGGAGCCGTCGCTGCCGGTTCGGCGGGGGCGACCGGCAGCGAGGGTGAGACGCTGCACCCGGTGGGGTCCCAACTCCTGTGGGGCGACCCCGATCCGCTGTGGGCGGTCGGCGACTGGCGCCCCGACGAGGTGCGGGTCGTGAAGGCCGACGACCGGACCAGGATCGCCGTCCTCGGCATCTGCGGCGCCACCGACGAGCAGCTGCGCGTCGCGCTGTTCGCCGCGCGCGGCGGCGCACTTCGGCACCTGACCGCCTGGCCCGGCAGCTACACCGCGATCGTCCAGGTCGGCAGGCGGATCACCGTCTGCGGTGATCTCGCGGGCGCGCGGCCGGTGTTCCACACGCCCTGGGCCGGCGGTACGGCGTACGCGACCGCCGCGCTGCCGCTGGCCGACCTCATCGAGGCCAACCTCGACTTCGGGCATCTCGCCGCGCTGCTGGCGGCTCCTGACGTGCCGGCCGCGCTGCACGACTCCACGCCGTACGACGGCGTGAAGCGCATTCCGCCCGGGCACGCCCTCATCCTGCGCGCCGGGGCGCGCGAGATCGCCGGGTACGAGCCGGTCGCCTCGCTGGCCGTGGCGGCGCCCCCGGCGGATCCCGACAGCGCGGTCGACGCGGTGCGCGAGGCGCTCGTGGAGGCCGTGCGGACGCGGCTGTCCGCGCCGCGGCACGTCCCCGGCGCCGACATCGACCCCGGTCCGGTGCCCGGCATGGGGCCCGCCGAGCGGCGGGCCGCGCGCGGGATGCCGGTGCCGGGAATCGGCGCGGACCTGTCCGGCGGGCCCGCCTCCGGGGCACTGGCGCTGCTGGCCGCGGGCCTGCCCGGGATGCCCGGCACGGTGCTGGGGCACCGCACGGGGGCGGGGGAGCGGCTGGTGGCCGTCACGTTCAACGACCTCGCCGTCGGCGGCCGGGAGGCGGAACTGGAGCGGGCGGGCGCGCTGGCCGCGAACCCGCGGCTGCACCACGTCGTCGTGGCGGGCGGCGAGGAGGCCCTCCCTTACGCCGACCTGGACGGGCCCCTGACGGACGAACCCGGTCCGTGCCTGGTGTCGGCGGCGCGCCATCGGGCCCGGCTGGCGGCCGGCAGCGCGGACCACTTCACGGGCTACGGCGCGCGCCAGGTCCTGGACGCCCATCCCGCCCGCCTCGCCGACCTGCTGATGGACCGCCGGCGGCGGCATCTCGTACGGCCCGTCGCCGCCCTCGCCAAGGCCGACGGGTCGGTGCTGGTGCCCGCGCGCGTGTACGCGGCGGCGCGGCGGTTGTCCCGTACGCCGTACCGGTCGGGGCTCGAGGCCCTCGCCGAGCGGCTGCTCGATCCCCGCTCCGACGACGGCCTCGACGCGCCCGGCGGTGCGCTGGACGCGTCGCTCGCCGCGCTGACCTGGGGAAGACCCGGGCCGGCGGCGCGCTGGCTGACCGGTGAGGCGCTCGCTGAAGTATCGGTTCGCCTTCAGGCGTCCACCCACCGGTCGGAGCTGGTCGGGCCGGGACAGCGGCCGGGAGACTTCCGCGCGCGTGCGGCGCTGGGACGCCATGCGGCGGACCTGCGGGTGCTGGAACAGGCGGCGGAGGTCCGCTTCCAGCGGCTGCACGCGCCGTTCCTCGACAACCAGGTCGTCCGCGCGGCCCGGGCCCTGCCCGAGGCGCTGCGGGTGCGGCCGGGGTCGCGGGCGGCGATCCTGCGTACGGTGCTGGAAGGGGCCGGGGTCCGCGAACTGCCGCCCGGCTGGGGCGCTCCGACCCAGGCGACGGCTGCGGCCGCGGAGCGCACGGGGCTGCGCGTGGCGGCGGACTCCCTGGTCGCCCTGTTCGACACCCCGCTGCTGGCGGAGGCGGGCCTGGTCGAGGCCCGTGTGGTCCGCAAGGCGTTGCGCGGCGCGGCGGCGGGCGAACCCCTGCCCCTGGACGGCCTCGCGGACCTGGTCTCCCTGGAGCTGTGGCTGCGCCGCCTCCTGGCCCGCCGCGGCACCTGCTGGACGGGCACACCGGCGCGGCAGCGGGCCGTCCCGGCGGGGATCGCACCACAGCGGGGGGCGTTGGGGGCGGGGGCCGGTGGAGGGCGGCGGGTGTAGCGCTGGTGCGTGGACCTGCGCACACACCCGCGGCGGGTGTAGCGCTGGTGCGTGGACCCGCGCGCACACCCCCGAGCAACGCCCCGCACCGAAAACCTTCCGCCCCTCACCACCACCCCGGCGACAATGACCCCGTGCGGTACAGAATCCTGGGCGTCACCACGGCAGAGGACGAGCACGGCTCGGCCGTACCCATCGGCGGCCCCCGCCTCCGCGCCCTGCTCACCGCCCTCGCCCTGCGCCCCTCCCGCGTCGTCACTCCCCGGGCGCTGATCGACGAGGTCTGGGCTGAGGACCCGCCCCAGGACGCCCCCGCCGCCCTCCAGGCCCTCGTCGGCCGTCTCCGCAGGGTTCTCGGCAAGGGCGCCGTCACCTCCGAGACGGGCGGCTACCGACTCGCGGCCGGCAAGGACGACATCGACCTCTTCGTCTTCGAACGGCTCGTCCAGCAGGGCATCGACGCCCTGACCGACGACGACCCCGCCCTCGCGGAACGGCACCTCGACGCCGCCCTCGCCCTCTGGCACGGCCCGGCCCTCGCCGACCTCCCCGACCGCTCCGCTGCCACCCGCCCGGAGGCCAGCCGCCTGGAGGCGACCCGGGCCAGAGCGGAGGCCCGGCTACGGCTGGGACGCGGGCCGGACGTCGTACCCGAACTGCGCGAACTGACCGCCGTACACCCCTACGACGAGCCGCTGCACGCCCTCCTCATCCGGGCCCTGCGCGACACCGGACGGGAGGCCGACGCCCTCGCCGCGTACGAGACCGCCCGCCGCGCCCTGGCCGAAGGCCTCGGCACCGACCCCGGGCCCCGGCTGCGGGCCCTCCACGCCGAACTGCTCGACTCCGCCACGAAGGACGACAAGCGCCCGCCCGCGCCGCCGGAGCGCGAGCGCACCCGGCCGGGGGCCATCCGCCCGCGTCTGACCTCTTTCGTCGGCCGGGAACCCGAGATCGACGCCATCCGTTCCGACATGCACAGGGCCCGACTCGTCACCCTCACCGGACCGGGCGGCTCTGGCAAGACCCGCCTCGCCGAGGAAGCCGCCGCCGGGCTCCCGCAGGCATGGCTGGCCGAGCTCGCCCCGCTCGACCGGCCCGAGGCGGTGCCGGGAGCAGTGGTCAGCGCGCTCGGTCTGCGCGAGACCGTGCTCATGACCAGCGAGCTCACGGCCGTGCAGGACGACCCGGTCGAGCTGCTCGTGGAGTTCTGCGCGCCGCGCAGCCTCCTTCTGATCCTTGACAACTGCGAACATGTCATCGGCGCCGCCGCCCACCTCGCGGAGACCCTGCTGACCCGCTGCCCAGGGCTCACGATCCTGGCCACCAGCCGCGAACCCCTGGGTGTCCCGGGCGAGTCGGTCCGCCCGGTCGAGCCCCTGCGCCCCGACCACGCCCGCCGGCTGTTCGCGGAGCGAGCCACCGCCGTCCGTCCCGACGCGCAGGCCGTGCTCCGCGACGAGCAGGCGGTGGCGGAGATCTGCCGGCGGCTGGACGGGCTGCCGCTCGCCATCGAACTGGCGGCGGCGCGGCTCCGGCTGCTCACACCCCGGCAGATCGCCGACCGCCTCGACGACCGCTTCCGCCTCCTCACCTCCGGGAGTCGTACGGCCCTGCCCCGCCAGCAGACCCTGCGCGCCGTCGTCGACTGGTCGTGGGACCTCCTCGACGACGCCGAGCGGACGATGCTGCGCGAGGTGTCCGTGTTCGCGGGCGGCTGGGACCTCACGGCAGCCGAGGCCGTGTGCTCCGGCCCCGCCGCCGAGCTGATCGGGGCCCTCGTCGACAAGTCCCTCGTCGTGGCGGCCCCCGGCCCGGACGACGGCTCCTCCGGCATGCGGTACCGAATGCTGGAGACCATCCACGAGTACGCCGTCGAGCGCGCCGCCGACACCCCGCGGCTGCGCACCACCGCCGAACTCCGGCACCGCGCCTGGGCGCGTGCGCTCGCCGAGCGGGCCGATCCGCAGCTGCGCTCCGCCGGCCAACTGCCTTGGATCTCCCGCCTGGAGAGCGAGCTGGACAACATCCGCGCGGCCCTCGACCGGGCCCTCGCCGCCGGGGAAGAGGCGGAGGCCGCCGCTCTCGCCCTGGCCATGGGCTGGTTCTGGTGGCTGCGCAACTACCGGCACGAGGGCATGGAGTGGCTCGAGCGGACCCTGCGCCTCGGTGTGGCCCTGGACACCGCGGGCCGTATACCGCCCGGCGCCGAGCCGGAGGCCGGCCATCTCGACCACTTCCTCGCCGCGCCGGACGGGGAGGCGGGGCATCCGCTGCACGCCCTGCGGATGGACGTGCGCCTGCTGCATCTGTTCTTCATGACCGAGGTCGCGCCCATGAAGACGTTCGCCGCCGAGCGGCTGCCCTACATCGAGCGGGTGTGGGACCACTACCGGGAAGGCGGCCCGCACGCGGCCCGTATCCCGGGACTGGTCTGCCCGATCCTCTCCTCCTTCCTGGGCGACCCGAGCGAGGTCCGGACCGTCCTGGACGCCGCCGTCGACAACTGCCGTGCGTACGGCGGTGACTGGGAGATCTCCGTCGCCCTGATGTTCCGCGCGCACACGGTCGTCGACGGACCCGGCGCCCTGGAAGGCGTCGACGACGACCTCGCGGAACTGCGGGTCCTCAGCCGCCGCGCGGGCGACCGCTGGCTGCGCGCCCAGGTGTGCAGCGCGGCGGGCGAGGCCGCCATGGTGCGCAGCCGTTTCGAGGAGGCCAAGGGGGAGTACGAGGAGGCGCTGAGGCTCGCCTACGAGGTGGGCGCCTACGCCGAGTCGCCGTTCCTCATCGCCCGGCTCGCCGAGATCGCCTACCGTGCGGGCGACCGGGTGTCCGCGCTGTCCTCGCTGGACGAGGCCACCGCCGCCGCCGAGCGGTACGGAGTGCGGGACTCCAAGGCGTACGTCCTGCTGATGCGCACCCAGATGGCCCTCGAGGACGGCCACACCGAACGGGCGCGCGCGTGGTGCGAGGAGGCCCGCGCCAACACCGCCCCCGGCACCCCGCCACCCCAGTTCATGGTGATGCTGCTCCTGCTCGACGCCGTGATCAGCGCGCAGGAGTCCGGCCCGCGGTCCGCTCTGGCCAAGGTCACCGCCGCCTTCCACGAAGCCGTGGACAAGCGGTGCTCGGACGTGGTCCGGGCCACGGTCGTGGACGGCGCGGCGAAACTGCTGGCCGATGTCGGCGACTTTGCGCGCGCGGCCCGGCTGCTCGGCGCCGGCGACCACTGGCGGTCGGGCCGCCCGCGCTCCATTCCGGAGCGCGCCCCGGCGGAACGGGCCGAAGCCGCCACGCGTGCGGCTCTGGGGAGCGCCCGGTGCGAGGCGGAGCGCGCCCGGGGCACGGTTCTCACCGCGGACGACGTGCTGCGCGAACTGGAGGAGGCGTGCCGCACGCATGCCCCCGACCGGGTGCCGTGAGCCGACGTGCCGTGAGCCGACGTAACGTCAGCCGAAGCCGAAGCCGAAGCCGAAGCCGCAGCCGAAGCCGAAGCCGAAGCCGAAGCCGAAGCCGAAGCCGAAGCCGAAGCCGAAGCCGAAGCCGAAGCCGAAGCCGAAGCCGAAGCCGCGGCGCCAGCCGCAGTCGTACCGTCAGCCGCAGGTGAACCGGGACTCCGCCCAGTCCACCGGCATCAGGTCGTCGAAGGCGCTGCGCGGTTCCACCACCAGCCGGACCGTACTGCGGCCGGTGAGGTTCACATGGACGGACACGGCCGGATCACCGCCCTCGACCAGCGGGGACCGCCACAGCCGGGCCCCGTCGGCGTAGACGGAGAAGTGCACCTTGCCGAGCCTCAACGTCATGTCGTCCACTCCCACGAGCGCGTCGTACGACGAGCAGGCGCGGTTGAGGTCGATCGTGACGGACGAGCGGCCGTGCACGGTGACGCCGTGGGCGTAGCGCCGGCCGCCGACCGACAGGCCGGACCGCTGCCAGACCCAGCTGCTCGAACCGATCCGCATCTCGGGCTTCGTCCCGTCGCCGCTGACGTCGTACGACAGTTCGCTCCACTGGTAGAGGACCGGGGCGGGCGGGGGTGGCGGGGGCTGCGGGGGAGTGGGCGTCGGTGTGGGGGCAGGGGGCGGAGTCGGCTTCGGAGACGCGGGCGGTGGAGCGGGCGTCCGGGTGGGTGTCGGGGCCGCTTCCGGGTCCGGACTCGGGCTGGTTCTGGGGCTCGGTGTCGGCGCGGGCGTCTCGGCACGCGCGGGCGTGATCCCCGGCGGCCGCGGCCCCGGTCCGGGTTGTACGGAGGAGGGCGAGGGCGTGGGTGTGGGCTCACCCGGGCGCACCACCGACGACGGCGGAGGGGGTGAGGGGTCGGCCTGGGCCTCTGCCTTCGGCTTCTCGTTGCCGGCCAGTGCCATCACGACCGCCGCCACCACACCCACGGCGACCACACCGGCCGCGATACCGGCCTTCACCGGCGCGCCGACCCCCTCGGAGACCGCCCCACCTCCGCCACCGGCCGAACCGCCACCCGCCGCACCAGCCCCACCGGCCGAACCACCGCCGGTTGCGGCAACCGAACCGGCCGAACCGCCACCGGATGCGGCTGCCCCACCGGCCGAGCCGCCCGCCGCCGCTGCCGCCCCCGCCGCACCGGCCGCTCCCGCACCGCCGGCGATGAGCCCGGCGGCCTTCGCGTAACCGGCGGCCCCGAACCAGCCGATGACGGCGACCGGCACGACGGCCGGAATACCGCCGGCCACTTCCTCGATCTGCAGCGCGGCCAGCCGGCACTTCGCGCATTCGTCCAGGTGCTTGCGCAGCCCCCGCTCGGCGCGGGTGCGCAATCGCCCGCGGGCGTAGGTGCCGAGCTGGTCGGCGTAGCGCGCGCAGTCCCGGTCGGCGGTGAGCGTGGCGCTGACGTGGGCCTGGAGGTAGGCCTGCTTGAGCCCCTCGCGGGCCCGGCTGGCGAGTACGCGGGTGCCGTTGGCGTCCAGCCCGAACAGCGTGGCGACCTCGCTGGGGGACTCGTCCTCGATCTCCGTGTGCCACAGCACGGCCTGCCAGCGCTCCGGCAGCGACCGGAAGGCCCGCATGGCCATGGACTGCTCTGCCTCGTGCATCGCCCGGACGTCCGCGCCCAGTTCGAGCGTGTCGTCGCCGGACACGTCGGGCCCGTGCGCGGACTGGGCGGCGAACACCGCGAAGTCGTCGACGAGCTGCTCGCGCCGTGCCGACCTCGTCCAGGAGGCGGCGACGCGCCGGACGGAGGTGAGCAGGTAGGCGCGCACGGCGTGCGTGGGGCCCGCGCCGCCGCGCACGGCCTGGAGCATGCGGGCGAAGACCTCGGCGGTCAGGTCCTCCGCCGTGTGGGCGTCACGGCAGCAGGTGCGGGCGTACCGGCGCACGGCTTGCGCATGGCGCCGGTACAGCTCCTCGTACGCCGTGTCGTCGCCCGCGCGCATACGGTCGATGAGGCCGGCGTCGGACGGCGGAACCTCGTGCGGCGGCAGTGCGCCGTCCTCGCGCCTGTCGCGCTGGGCCGGGACCGAGCCGTCGGCCGGGTGCCCGGCGGGCGGCACGCTCGCGCGCCCGCCCTGACTCGGCACCTTCGGCGGGACCGGACCGCCGGCCGCGTCGCCGTGTCCGCTGCCGCTCGACTCGTCCCGCCCGTCAACGCTCATCGCGGAAAGCCCCCGGCAGCCGTCCAACCCGTCCAGACCACCGGGCCAGCGTGCCATATGGGCTTATGGTCGGAAGCCCGAAGTTCGGACCATCACCCATCCGTGGGGACTTATCGCACGGCAGTACTGGCGGTCACTCATTCGGGGAAGGCTCTCGCGCTTCTCTCCCACTCCGCTCCGGGTTCGCTCCCGGCCCGGACGTGCCGCCGGAGCCCGGAAGCTCCACCAGACCTGATTTCTGGGCCCGGACGTGCCGCCCGAGCCCCGAAGCTCCACTCGACCTGGGCTTCCGGGCCCGGACGTGCCGCCCGAGCCCCGAAGCTCCACCCGACCCGGGGCCCTGTTCGCCCCGGGTCTCAATGGCTCAGGCCGGTCGCGAGCGCAGGCCCTCCAGCAGGATGTCCAGCAGCCGGGCCGACGCGGCCGCCTGCTGAGCGGCGTCCGGCAGTGAGGGCGCGGCCGTGGCGATCACCAGCAGCACGTCCGACACCGACACGTCCGCCCGCAGCTCACCGGCCGCACGCGCCCGGTCCACGAGCCGGCCCACGACCTCGAGCAGCGCCGCCGTCCCGGCGTCGTCCTCGGCCGCCACCGCCGGTACCGCAGCGACCGCGACGGGCTGGTCAGGCACCAGTCGCAGCTCTGTCGTGCCCGGCTGGGTCCGCTGCTGCGGCACCCGCGGGCCACCGGCACCGTCCTCGACGGAGACCCGCAGCACCTGCGGCGGCAGCAGCCGCCCCGCGCCGGAGGCCACCGACGTCCGCAGGAAGCGCGACAGCGCCGACCACGGTTCGTCCTCCTGCCCGAGCGCCGCACGCGCCTGGTCGGTCAGCCGGGAGGTCTCCTCCTCGGCTATCCGACGCACCAGGACGTCCTTGCTCGGGAACCGCCGGTACACCGTGCCCACACCGACCCGCGCGCGCCGCGCCACGTCCTCCATCGGCGCGCCGTACCCCAGCTCGCCGAAGACCTCGCGCGCCGCGCGCAGTACGTGCTCCAGATTGCGCTGTGCGTCCACACGCAGCGGTGTCGTCCGCGACGCGTCGCGTCCGCTGCCCGCCGCGCTCATCGTCATACCGCCCGCCGCGACTGCGGACGCGGGCGACCAATGAGAGTCCTGAACATGCATAAGTATTCCCCCGGTAATGACGTCTCCCCCCGGAGACTCCCCGCCATACGATGCCGGGACGCGGGAACCGGCCCGATTCGCGGCCCGCCCGTCGCGGACCCCGGTGAGCGCATCCCCCTACACCCCGTCGACACACGAACATAGTTGAGAGGGAGTCAATTCAGAAGGGGCACGTTCCGCACAGAGCGCCCACCGATCGGAGTACGGGCCGCATACGTCCTGAATGTGCCCCCGCGCGCTTCCTGCACCACCCATCCTGACCTGTGCGAATGCGCCACAGGTCACTAATCCGGCCAACTCCGCGCGCTCTCCCGCTCCGGTCACACAATTCGTCGAGGCTGTGGACAAACGCAAGCGACGGGTGCGTCATGGGATGGTGAAGGAACGTGCGCGCATTCTCGTTGTCGGTGGTGGCTACGTCGGGATGTACACGGCCCTGCGCCTGCAGCGCAGACTGAAACGGGAGCTGGACCGGGGCGAGGTGGAGATCACCGTCGTCACCCCCGACCCGTACATGACCTACCAGCCGTTCCTCCCCGAGGCCGCCGCGGGCGCCATCTCCCCTCGCCACGTCGTCGTACCGCTGCGCCGCGTCCTCGACCGGTGCCGGGTCCTGATCGGCGAGGCCACCGCCGTCGACCACGCCAAACGCACCGCCAGCATCACCACCCTCGCCACCGCGGAGGAGGGCACGGGCGCACAGCGACTGTCCTACGACCAGCTCGTCCTCGCCCCCGGCTCCGTCTCGCGCACCCTGCCGATCCCCGGCCTGGCCGACCACGGCATCGGCTTCAAGACCGTCGAGGAGGCCATCGGCCTGCGCAACCACGTCATCGAGCAGATGGACATCGCCTCCTCCACCCGCGACCCCGCCATCCGCGACGCCGCCCTCACCTTCGTCTTCGTCGGCGGCGGCTTCGCGGGCGTGGAGGCGCTCGGCGAACTGGAGGACATGGCCCGCTACGCCGCGCGCTACTACCACAACGTCCAGCCCGAGGACATGAAGTGGATCCTCGTCGAGGCCTCGGACCGCATCCTGCCCGAGGTCGGCGAGGAGATGGGCCGCTACACCGTCACCGAGCTGCGCCGCCGCAACATCGACGTCCGCCTCCACACGCGCCTGGAGTCCTGCGCCGACCGGGTCGCCGTCCTCAGCGACGGTGCCCGCTTCCCCACCCGTACGGTCGTCTGGACGGCCGGCGTGAAACCCCACCCGGTGCTCGCCGCCTCCGACCTGCCCCGCAACGGCCGCGGACGTCTGAAGTGCACGCCGGAACTGACGGTCGACGGCACCACGCACGCGTGGGCCGCGGGAGACGCCGCCGCCGTCCCCGACGTCACCGCCGCAGAACCGGGCCGCGACTGCGCCCCCAACGCCCAGCACGCGGTCCGCCAGGCCAAGGTCCTCGCCGACAACATCGTGCACTCCCTGCGCGGCGAACCACTGGAGACCTACGAACACGCCTACGCCGGTTCGGTCGCCTCACTGGGCCTGCACAAGGGCGTCGCCCACGTCTACGGACGCAAGCTCAAGGGCTATCCCGCCTGGTTCATGCACCGCGCCTACCACCTCAGCCGTGTGCCCACCTTCAACCGCAAGGCGCGGGTGCTGGCCGAATGGACGCTGGCCGGCCTGTTCAAACGGGAGATCGTCTCCCTGGGTTCACTCGAACACCCCCGGGCTGAGTTCGAACTCGCGGCCGGTGGAAAGCCTTCTCAAGACCCCCCGCACAACCCGAAGGGGTCGTCCTGACCGGACCCAGGAACTCCAGCGGCCGGCCCGGCGTCTGACGGATGTTGGTCCGGTCCGCGCCCTGCCAGACTGGTCCACCACCGCGGGTACGCCACCACTCGCCCCGGTGCGGGCCCCCGGGGCCCCGGCCGGTTCCGGTGCCGGCCGCCGACCACTACACGAGGCAAGGATTCGTGAACTTCACGCGCTGGAGCGCCCGGCTCCCCGGAACGCAGCGCCGCGCCGCAGCGCGGACCGAGCAGACGGCCTCCCCGGACCGGCGGGGGGAAGGCTCCGTACCCGCCGCCCGCGCCGAACAACTGACCGACGAGACACCGTCCGTTCCCGCCGTCGACGAACTGCGGGTGCGTGAGGTCCTCGACCGCGTCCCGTCCCTCGTCGCCCTGGTCCACGGCCCCGACCACCGCATCGCCTACGTCAACGACGCCTACACGACCGCATTCGGCGTCCGCCCCCTGGGTGAACGCGCCCGAGAGGCCCTTCCCGAGCTGGACGCCCTCGGTCTGTTCCCCCTCCTGGACCAGGTCCAGCGCAGCGGCAAATCGCGCACGGTCAAGTCCCGCAAGGCCCCCGACGGCCGCTCCTACAGCTTCACGTGCACCCCGGTCGCCCAGGGCGACGGCAAGGGCGGCAGCGACGGCCGCGGCGTCCTCGTCTTCGCCACCGACGTCACCGACCACGCCGAAGCCGCGGAGCGCCTGCGCGCCAGCGAACGCCGCCAGCGCGAAACGGCCGTCACCCTCCAGCGCTCACTGCTCCCGCAGGAACTCGAACAACCGGACGACCTGCGCATCGCCGCCACCTACCACCCAGGCGGCACGGAAGCCGCGGTCGGCGGCGACTGGTACGACGTCATCACCCTGGGCGGCGGCCGCACGGCCCTGGTCATCGGCGACGTCATGGGCAGAGGCGTCCGCGCTGCGGCGGTCATGGGCCAGCTGCGCACGGCGGTCCGCGCCTACGCGCGCCTCGACCTCCCCCCGCACGAGATCCTCCAGCTCCTGGACGGTCTGGCATCCGAGATCGACGCCAACCAGATCGCCACGTGCGCGTACGCCATCCACGACCCGAACGAGGGCAAGCTGATCTACTCCTCGGCGGGCCACCTCCCGATCCTCGTCCGCGACGAGAACGGCACGGTCCTGCGCGCCGAGGAACCCACCGGCCCCCCGCTCGGCACCGGCGGATGGATGCACGCCTCGGGCTCGATCCCCCTTGCCCCCGGCTCCACGGCCGTCCTCTACACGGACGGCCTGGTCGAGCGGCGCGACGCGGACCTGGACGAGGGCATCGCCGCCCTGGAACGCGCCCTGTCCGGCGCCACCGGCACCCCCCAGGTCGTCTGCGACCGCCTGGTCCGCTCCGCGGGAGTGACCCCCGACCACGACGACGACGTGGCCGTCCTGGTCCTCCAGCACCCCGCCCGCACGGGAGCGGACAGCGAGCTCTTCCGCAACGCCGCCCTGGAACTGCTGGGCGGAGTGGAGGCGGCCCCCCGCGCGCGTGCCTTCGCCTCCGGCGTCCTGACCAGCTGGCGCTTCCCCGCCGACCTGCACGACCTGGGCGTGCTGGCCACCAGCGAACTGGTCGCCAACTCCCTCCAGCACGGCACCCCGCCGATGCGGCTGCGCCTGCGCCGCACGGACAGACGCCTGATCATCGAGGTCACCGACGGCGACGACCACCTCCCCAGACGCCGCCGCGCGGAACCGGGCGACGAATCGGGCCGGGGCATCGCGATCGTGGCCACGATCGCGTCGAACTGGGGCTGCCGCCGCACACCCGGCGGCGGCAAGGCGGTCTGGTGCGAGTTCGCCCTGCCGCGCCCGCGGGTCACATAGAGGGGACGTGGATCAGACGTCCGCGGAGACAGGAGCCCCGCCCCGCGCCACGACCCGGCTCTTCCCGAGCGATGGCTGATCCTGCACATCGGTCAGCTGCCGCCCCAACCGCACAGCCAGGACGGTGATCCCCAGCGAGAACACCAGGAACGCCACGATGTACGGCGCGTGCAGCGAGGCCCCCAGCGGCCCGCCCACCGCCGGCCCGACGGCCAGCGCGAGCTGCTTGACCAGGGCGAACGCGGAGTTGTACTGCCCGGCCATCCCCTCCGGCGCGAGATCCGCGACCAGCGGGGCCACGGTCGGCGACAGCATCGCCTCACCCAGCCCGAACAGTGCGTACGTCGAGACGAACGCCGCCGTCGCCATCTCCTGGCTCCCGTGCCCGAGCCCCGCGTACCCGGCGACGACCCACGCCACGGCCCAGATCAGCCCGACAGCGGCGATCACCCGCGACCGCCGGCGCCGCTCCACGAACCGCAGCACGGCGAACTGCGCGACGACGATCATCATCGTGTTGGCGGCGAGCGCGGTCCCGAGCGCGGACGTCGAGATCCCGGCCGCCTCGACCCCGTACGCACTCAGCCCCGACTCGAACTGCCCGTAGCAGGCGAAGAACAGCACGAAGCCCAGCACACACAGCTGCACCATGGCCCGGTTGCCCAGCAACTGCTTCCAGCTGCTCCGTCCCGCGGCCGTGGGCGCGTCCCCGATCCGCGGCGCGTGCGGCATCCGCACCGTCGCCATCACCACGACCAGCAGCAGGAACATCGCCGCCTCGATCGCGAAGAGCAGCGTGAAGGAGGCCGCGCTCGTGGTGTCGACGAGGTGACCGCCGATGAGGCCACCGACACCGAGCCCGAGGTTCTGCAGGAAGAACTGCATGGCGAAGGCACGCGACCGCGTCTCCGCCGAGGAGCAGTCGACGATCATCGTCGCGAGGGCCGGCTGCATCACGGCCTGACCGGCCCCCAGCAGGGAGGCCGAGACCAGCACGGCAGCCGCACTGCTCGCGATCCCCAGACTGAGGGCACCCAGAGCGGCGGTGACCAGGGCGGCGAGCAGCACCGGCAGCGGGCCGCGCCGGACGATGGCCCGCCCGGCGAACGGCAGCACGACCAGCGCGGCCACAGCGAAGACGGCGAGTACGAGACCCGCCGTCATGGCCCCCAGCCCTCGCACCTGCGCCACATAGACGTACAGGTACGGGACCGTGAAGCCGAGCCCGAACGCGCTGAGTGCGTTACCCACGTGAATCCGGCGCATCGCGGCGCCCATCGCCCTGGTCACGTTCACCTCTCTCACTAGTTAGGAGTGAAGACTTCGAAACTAAAGTTCGAACCTAAAGAGTACATACCCAAGAACTTCAAGGCAAAGAACGAGCGTGCGATACTGCGCACATGGGCGACACCCCCGGCCCCAGCGAGCCGACCCTCGAAGAGCAGATCGCCGCGTACCAGCGCGAGTTCCAGGACCTCGACCCGCAGGTCGAGCAGATCGTCTCGGCCCTCTCCCGCCTGAACCGCCGTATGAACGTCGCCTACGGCCGGCAGACCTCGACCCTCGGCATCAGCAACACGGAGTGGGAGGTCCTCAAGGCCCTCGTCCTCTCCGGGGCCCCCTACCGCCTGGGCCCCAGCGACCTCGCCAAGCGCCTCGGCCTCACCCCGGCCGCGATGACCCACCGGATCGACCGCATGGTCGCCGAATCTCTGGTGACCCGTGAGCGAGACGAGTCGAACCGTGTCCGAGTCATCGTGGAGCTGACATCCGAGGGGCGAGAGAAGTGGCTGGAGGCAATGCGCCTGGCGACGGTCTTCGAGGAGGACCTGCTCCAGGACCTGTCACCCGACGAGCGCACGGCGCTGGGCGAAGTGCTCACGCGTCTGCTGCGCCGGGTCGAGCACGCCCAGCCGGACGCCGGCGGACGCCTCACCGACCTGGACTGACCCCGGGGCCGAAAAGATCTTGACAGGGCCGCTTGACACCCCCCTGGCGGATCCGTAAAGTTCTTCGGGTTGCCACGGAGCCGTAACGGTTCTTCGGCAGCACATCCGCCGCAGCAGCGGCACCCAACCACCAGCTCGACCTCCCGATGGGATTGATTTCGGCACGTCCGAATTCAATTCGAATTGGGACTCGACGGCCTGATCGACTCCAACGGCGTCGATTTGGGAATCGCCGAGAGGGCGCGCTAAGGTTGGACACGTCGGAACGGCCCAACAGCCGCAAAGACAAACCCCGCTGACCGGGGATCAGGCCCG
>NZ_SZVW01000039.1 GCF_007655005.1 Streptomyces tibetensis | reverse complement strand
CCTCGACCGGCAGGCCCGGCCCCGGCCCTCCTCGACCGGCAGGCCCGGCCCCGGCCCGCCCCGGCCCCGGCGCCTCAGCCGCCGGGCAGCGCCCGCTCCACGATGGTGTCCAGGTCCGCCGTCCGCGGCAGCGTCCCGAAGGCGTGCCCCCAGCCACCTCCGAGCCGCGTCGCGCAGAAGGCGTCGGCGACGGCCGCCGGGGCGTGCCGTACGAGGAGGGAGGCCTGGAGGGCCAGCGCCATCTGCTCCACGAGACGGCGGGCCGTGGTCGGCGACGCCTCGGGCAGTCCCGTCTTGAGCCGCGTCACGGCCGAGTCCAGGCGGGCGTCCGCTCCCCGGGCGAGGGTGAGCTCGCCGAACAGGGCCTCGGCGGTGCCCGGTTCGCGGCTCAGTGCCCGCAGCACGTCGAGCGCGTTGACGTTCCCCGAGCCCTCCCAGATCGACAGCAGGGGAGCCTCGCGGTAGTGCCGCGGCATGCCCGAGTCCTCGACATAGCCGTTGCCGCCGAGGCACTCCAGTGCCTCCGCGGTGAAAGCCGGCCCCCGCTTGGTCACCCAGTACTTGCCGATGGCGGTGGCGATCCGGCGGAACGCGGCTTCCGAACCGTCCACATCGTCCCCCCGGATCGCCCGGTCGGCAGCCCCCGCCAGCCGCAGGGTGAGCGTCGTTGCGGCCTCGGACTCCAGGGCCAGATCGGCGAGAACGTTGCGCATCAGCGGCTGGTCCACGAGCCGTGCGCCGAACGCGCTGCGGTGGCGCGCGTGGTGCCCGGCCTCGACGAGGGACTTGCGCATCAGCGCGGCCGACATCATCACGCAGTCCAGCCGGGTGCAGTTGACCATCTCTATGATGGTCTTCACGCCCTGCCCCTCGGGGCCGACCAGCCAGGCCACCGTCCCGTCGAACTCGGGCTCGGAAGAGGCGTTGGACCGGTTGCCCAGCTTGTCCTTCAACCGCTGGATGCGGAAGGTGTTGCGGGTTCCGTCCGGCAGTACACGCGGCACGAGGAAGCACGACAGCCCGCCCGGAGCCTGTGCCAGGACGAGGAACACGTCGCACATCGGCGCCGAGGTGAACCACTTGTGCCCGCGCAGCGTGTACACCCCGGGCTCGGCCGTCGGTGTGGCTGCCGTGGTGTTCGTCCGGACGTCGGAGCCGCCCTGCTTCTCGGTCATCCCCATGCCCGCGAGGAGCCCGCGCTTCTGGGTGGGCTCCCGCAGGACCGGGTCGTACTCCCGGCTCGTCAGCAACGGCTCGTAGAGCTTCGCCAGCTCCGGCTGCTTGCGCAGCGCGGGGACGGCGGCGTAGGTCATCGACGTGGGGCAGCCGTGTCCGGCCTCGGTGTGCCCCCACACCAGTCCGCCGGCGGTCCTGACGACATGAGCGCCGGGCCGGTCATCCGCCCAGGGCGATGCGGCCAGTCCCTCCCCGATCGCCGTGCGCATCAGGTGGTGCCAGCCGGGGTGGAACTCCACCTCGTCGACGCGGTTGCCGTACCGGTCGTGCGTGCGCAGCTCCGGCTCGTGCCGGTTGGCCAGGTCGGCCCACTCCTGCGCCTGGGCGCTGCCGGCCCGCCGCCCGAGCCGCCGCAGGTCTTCCTCGGCCCACCCGGCGCCTTCCCGCCGCAGCCCCTCCAGCAGGGCCGTGTCGTCGGAGGCGTCGTAGGGGGTGAGGGGTGGGGCCTGGTTGGTGACGTCGTGCGTGGCGGATCCGCCGTGCGACGGCTGTTCGTCCGGTGTCGAGACCATGCTTCGAGTGTTGCACTCTGGCTACGGCCGCAGCAATCCTGCAACACGGAAATCCGCGGCGTACAGTCGTGACCATGCCGATGAACGTCCCGGCGCCGCCCGGCGCGCTCGATCTGCGCCCGCTGTCCGCGCGGTCGGTCGTCCTGAGCCTGCTCCTCGGCACACATCCCCCCGAACTGCCGGTCAGGGAGCTTTTGCGGCTCGTGGAGGGCTTCGACGTCGGCGGCTCCACCCTGCGGGCGGCGCTCAGCCGGATGGTGGCCGCCGGGGACCTGCGGCGCACCGACGGGGGCTACCGCCTCAGCGACCGGCTGCTGGAACGCCAGCGCCGCCAGGACGACGCCGTGCATCCGCGCACGCGCGCGTGGCACGGCGACTGGGAGATGGTCGTGATCACCGCGACCGGACGTGGCCCGGCCGAACGTGCCGACCTGCGCACGCGGCTGACCGCCCTCCGGCTCGCCGAACTCCGCGAAGGCGTCTGGCTCCGGCCCGCCAACCTCACCCGTGCTCTCCCCGGTGACCTGGGCCAGGTCGTCCAGCGCTACACGGCCCGCCCCGACCGCCCCTCGGGCGCGCTGGCCGAAACCCTCTGGCCGCTGGACGCCTGGTCCGCCACCGCCCGGGCTCTGCTCGCCCACATCGCGGGCTCGCCCCGCCCGGCCGACCGCCTGACGGCCTTCGCCGCCGTCGTACGGCACCTGCTCGCGGACCCCGTGCTGCCGCCCGGACTCCTGCCCGCCGGCTGGCCCGGCACCGAACTGCGCGCCGCCTACACCGCCTACCAGCGGGAGCTGATCGGGGAGGTCCGCGCACGCGTGCGCGGCACATGACGCGGACGGCCGTGCGCAGCGCCCGTCGGACGCTCCGCACGGCCGCCTTCACCGTGGGGGGACTGTCTGCCCGGGACTACCTGTAGGTGATGTCCGAGGTGGAGTAGAGGCAGTTCTTGCTGTCGGGTCCGGATCCGACAGCGGTGTTGTTGTTGTACTTCTGGCAGGGGACGACCTTGCGGCCGGAGTCGTTGCGGATCGTGATGTTCCGCAGGGTCGCCACGTCGTTGCGGTTGACGTTGATGCCGACGAGCCGCGCGGTGGAGCCGGTGCCGGTCACGTCGATGGTGTTGAGGTTGACCTTGCGGGTGTACTGCGTGGAGCAGTCACCGCAGGAGCGGTACAGCGTCTTGAACTCCTGCACCGCGAAGTTGGAGATGGTCAGGGTGCCGCCTCCGTTGTGCTGGAACACCTTGTCCGCGGCCTTCTTCGCACCGCCGCCGATCACCTGGTAGGTGGCACCGTTGCCGCCGCGGAAGGTGGCGGCGTCCTCGCCGACGTCCTCCCACCAGACGTTCTGCAGCGTGCAACTGCCCTCGCAGTGGATGCCGTCGGCCGCGGGGGCACCGAGGATGACGTTCTTCAGCACCGCGCCGTCGGCGAGCTTGAAGATCGGGTCCTGGCCCTCCTCCTGGCCGTCACCGGCCAGGGCGCCGGTGCCGTAGTACCGCTTCATCCCGTAGTCCTTGGTGCCGGACACGGAGATGGTGGAAGAGGTCCCCTGGCTGCCGTTGGGAGTCGGCCAGGTGGCGGCGCTCGCAGCGGGCGCGTTGACAGTCATGATCATGCCAACCGACAGGCCGAGTGCGGCCAGCGTGCCGGTCGTCGCGCGCCTGCGGGTGCGCGGACGTGTCGCAGAAGTCATTCCCGAGTCCTTCTGTCGTGGGGGCGGATGGGGGTCGGGGCCTTCCGGTGATCGTGTATTCCGTCGAGCTCTTAAGAGGCCAGGTGTACACATACATGAATGAAGTTCGTCATTCTGTTCACCATGCACACTGCACCTGCCCTCGCCCGTGCCGACGGGTCACACTGCTGAACGGAACGTAGAGGGCAAGCGCTTTCTAGTCAACGCCTCGTGCAGAACTGGTTCGGTCGCCGCTGGTCGCGGCGGCAGTCACGTGGGAGCGCTTCCATGGCGGCCATGTCCATGCCACCATGCCCGAACGGACGCCTCCCACGACGGAAGGAACCCGGACGTGCCTGCCACCCCCCACCTCAGGTCGAGGAGACCCCTGCGGTCGGTTCTCCTCGCGCTGGTCGCCGCGCTGTTGCCGCTGGTCGCGGCCACCGTGCTCACCGCTCCCGCGGCCGCCGCCGACGAGCCCACCCGCGGTTCCGCCCCCGGCCTCGCCCGCAAAGGGGCCGTACCCGCCGCGGCCCTCACCGAGGTCACGAACTTCGGTACCAACCCCAGCAACCTGCGGATGTACCTGTACGTACCGGAGAGCGTGACCCCGAAGCCGGCGGTCGTGGTAGCGGTGCACTGGTGCACCGGATCGGGCCCGGACATGTACAACGGCACCGAGTACGACACGCTCGCCGACCGGTACGGATTCATCGTGCTGTACCCGTCCGTCACCCGCAGCAGCAAGTGCTTCGACGTCTCCTCGCCCCAGGCCCTGCGCCGCGGCGGCGGCAGCGACCCCGTCGGCGTCAAGTCGATGATCGACTGGGTCACCCGCACCTACGACGCCGACACGGGCCGGGTGTTCGCCACCGGCATCTCCTCCGGCGCGATGATGACGAACGTCCTGCTCGGGGACTACCCGGACGTGTTCGCGGCGGGCGCCGCCTTCTCGGGCGTCCCGTTCGGCTGCTTCGCCACCACCGACGGCTCCGAGTGGAACAGCGCCTGCTCGGGCGGCACGGTCACCCGCACCGCGAAGGAGTGGGGCGATCTTGCCCGGGGCGCCTATCCCGGCTACACCGGCCCCCGGCCCCGCATGCAGATCTGGCACGGCACCGAGGACGACGTCCTGCGCTACCCCAACTTCGGCGAGCAGATCAAGCAGTGGACGAACGTGCAGGGCGTGAGTCAGACACCCACCAGCACCGACACGCCCCAGTCCGGCTGGACCCGCACCCGCTACGGCGGCACGGGTGACCGGGCTCCCGTGGAGGCCATCAGTCTCCAGGGCGTCGGCCACAACCTGTACGCCCAGGGCATGGCGTCCCGCGTGCTCACCTTCTTCGGCCTGGACGGCTCCGGCCCGGCTCCCCAACCCCAGCCCGGCGCCTGCCGGGTGAGGGCCTCGGTGAACGCCTGGAACACCGGGCTGACCGCCTCCGTGACCCTCACCAACACCGGCACGACGACCGTCAACGGCTGGAAGCTCGGCTTCACGCTGCCCGCCGGTCAGGCGGTCACGGGCGGCTGGGGCGCCACGTACGCGCCGTCGTCCGGGTCGGTCACCGCCACCAACGTGTCGTACAACGGCACCATCGCGCCGGGCGCCAGCGTGAGCTTCGGCTACCAGGCCTCTCACACGGGCAACAGTGCCGCCCCGGCCGCGTTCACGCTCAACGGAACGGCGTGCGCGGCCGGTTGAGGTGCCTCTGCGGGTGCCGGATCGGACGGCCGGATCGGACGGGCCGGATCGCGCCGAACGGATCGCACCGACCGGATCGCACCGGCCGGATCAGACCGACCGGTGGTACTGGTCCGGCACCCGTACCTCGCCGCCGAGTTCGCGCGCCGCGAGCCGTGCCCACGAGGGGTTGCGCAGGAGTTCGCGGCCCAGCAGGACCGCGTCCGCCTCCCCGTTGGCCAGGATCTTCTCGGCCTGCTCGACCTCGGTGATGAGCCCGACCGCGGCGACCGGCAGGGCCGTCTCGTTCTTCACCCGGGCGGCGAACGGCACCTGGTAGCCGGGGCCGGTGGGGATGCGGACGCCGGAGGCGTTGCCGCCGGTGGAGACGTCCAGCAAGTCGACGCCGTGGGCCCGCAGGTCGGCGGCGAAGCGGACCGTGTCGTCCGCGCTCCAGCCGCCGTCCTCCAGCCACTCGGTCGCCGAGATGCGGAAGAACAGCGGCTTGTCGTCCGGCCAGACCTCCCGTACGGCGTCGACGACTTCGAGGGCGAAGCGGGTGCGGTTCTCGTACGAACCGCCGTAGGCGTCGGTGCGGTGGTTGGAGTGCGGGGAGAGGAACTCGTTGATCAGGTAGCCGTGGGCGCCGTGGATCTCGGCGACCTCGAAGCCGGCGGCGAGCGCACGGCGGGCCGCGGTGGCGAACTGCCCGACGACGGACCTGATCTGGTCGACGGTCAGCTCGGCCGGGACCGGATGCCCGTCGTCGAAGGCGAGCGGGCTCGGGGCGAGCGCGTCCCAGCCGTGGGCGTCCGGGCCGACCGGCGCGCCGCCCTTCCAGGGGCGGTCCGTCGATGCCTTGCGGCCGGCGTGCGCGAGCTGGATCGCGGGCACCGTGCCCTGCGCGGTGAGGAAGCCGGTGACGCGGCGGAACGCCTCGACCTGTGTGTCGTTCCAGATGCCCAGGTCGTAGGGGGAGATGCGCCCCTGCGGGGACACCGCGGTCGCCTCGACGATGATCAGGCCCGTGCCGCCGGTGGCGCGAGCGGCGTAGTGCGCGAAGTGCCAGTCGGTGGGCGCTCCGGTCTCCGGGCCCTCCGGCGCCGCCGAGTACTGGCACATCGGGGGCATCCACACGCGGTTCGGGATCGTCAGCTCGCGCAGGGTGAAGGGCTCGAAGAGCGCGGTCACGGCGGACTCCATTCGTCACGGGGCCGATGTCGACTCGTACGATAGGCATCGTAGTACGGTGGATGTCAAACTACGAGGGTTCTCGTACTATGGAGTCCCCGAGGGAGTGGAGCCGCCGTGTCGTCCCCCGCAGTCAGCAGCCGTGACCTGCCGCATCCCGCGTGTGACGAGATCAGGCTGGAGGGGGTGCTGCATGCGCTCTCGGATCCGATGCGGTTGCGGATCGTGCGGGAACTCGCGGGCGTGACAGGGGAGTTGTCCTGTTCGGACTTTGAGCTGCCCGTCACCAAGTCGACCACCACGCACCACTTCCGGGTGTTGCGGGAGAGCGGGGTGATCCGGCAGGTGTATCGGGGGACGGCCAAGATGAACGGGCTGCGGCGGGACGAGCTCGATGAGTTGTTCCCGGGGCTCATGGCGGCGCTGCTCGATGCGGCTGCCCGGCAGGCCGCCTCTCCGGGCGACTGACGCGCGCCTCTAGACGACCTCGGCCCGAGCGGCTTCCAGGAGCGACCGCCAGTCGGGGAGTTTCACCACGCCCCTGCCCAGTGACGCACCCAGTGCCACCTCCGCCCGCTCGATCGACTGCCAGCCGGTCCATTCCACCGGATCGGTACCTTCCCCGCGCAGAGCGGGCAGGGGGTCGTCGGGCACCGTCTTCGCGGTGAGCGAGGGAGCGTCCTCCAGGAGGGACGTCGCCGTCTCCTTCGCGCAGGGGCGGTTCGTGCCGATGACGCCGGTGGGGCCGCGCTTGATCCAGCCCGCCACGTACTCGCCGGGAGTGACGAGGCCCTCGCGCAGGACGCGGCCGGACAGGTTCGGCACGGTTCCGGTGACCGGGTCGAACGGAAGGCCCTCCAGGGGGACTCCGCGGTATCCCACCGAGCGCAGGACCAGCTGTCCCTCGATGACCTCGTGCCGGCCCGTACCCGTCACGCCGCCGTGGCCGTCCGGAGCCGTGCGTTCGAACCGTGCGGCGGCCACGTGGCCCTGCTCGGCGAGGAGTTCGGCCGGGCGGAGGAAGAACCGGAGGTGGATGCGGCGTGGCGCGCCCGCCGGGGGTGTCTCCGCCCAGCCGCGCAGCACCTCCACGTTGCGGCGCTGGGGTGCGGGCAGCGCTGACGGGTCCGTGTACCCCGGGTCCAGGGCCAGCTCCGCCGGATCCACCACGAGGTCGGTCTCCGGCAGCGTGCCCAGTTCGCGCAGCTCCTTGGTGGTGAACCGGGCCTGGGACGGACCGCGCCGGCCCACCATGTGGATCTCGGTCACCCGGCTGTCCGCGAGGGTGGTCAGGGCCGCCTGGGGCATGTCGGTCGGGGTGAGCTCGGCCAGGCCCCGGGCCAGCATCCGCGTGACGTCCACGGCGACATTGCCCACGCCGACGACCACGGCCGACCGGGCGTCCCGCAGGAAACCGGCGTCCACGGCGTCCGGGTGGGCGCTGTACCAGGACACGAACTGCGTCGCCGACCAGCTGCCCGGCAGGTCCTCCCCGGGGATCCCCAGCCGCCGGTCGGTCGCGGCGCCCATGCAGTACACCACCGCGTGGTAGAGCTCCCGCAGCCGCGCGACGGTCACGCCGCCGGGGCCGACCTGCACGCCGCCGAGGAACCGGACCCGGTCGTGTTCGAGGACGGCGCGCAGGTTGTTCTGCAGCGACTTGATCTTCTCGTGGTCGGGTGCCACGCCGTAACGGACGAGGCCGTACGGGCACGGCAGCCGGTCCAGGACGTCGACGCGCACGTCGGAGTCCAGCTGGACGAGGCTCTGGGCGGTGTAGCACCCACTCGGCCCGGAGCCTACGACGGCGACTCGCAGCACGGCGGAACTCCTCACCCGGGGAACCGACGGATCTCAGGAGAGCGCTGACGCCTCCAGCATCGCACCCGTCGGGCTCCGCTGACAGGGTGCTGTGCTCCACCCGCGGCGCGTGTCCGATCTATAGGGAATGTGATCATGCGGTTACGTTCGGCATGTGCTGAA
This sequence comes from Streptomyces tibetensis, assembly GCF_007655005.1. Taxonomy (GTDB): domain Bacteria; phylum Actinomycetota; class Actinomycetes; order Streptomycetales; family Streptomycetaceae; genus Streptomyces; species Streptomyces tibetensis. Next base: position 24,937 of record NZ_SZVW01000039.1, on the reverse strand, counting down.
AGCAGCCTTTCTGAATCTTTCTGATCGCTCTCCGGCGGACGGTGCGGTGTCCGTGCGCCCCGCGTGGGAAGTGCGGGAGAACGAGGGCACGACGCGGTGGTTCGAGTTCCGGCTGGTGTTCGAGGACGGTGCCCGGATCGATGCGCTGGCCGTCGTGGGCGACGGATGCGTCTGCGTCGAGGAGATGCGCGCTCAGCCCGCGCTGTCCCTCGACGACCTGGCCGTGCTCGCCGACTTGATCGAGGAGTCGGTGGCGGAGGCGTGTGGGCCCGCAGCCGGGTCCGACGGATGCGAGGGCCAGGGGCGCCGTGCCAGGCCGTCCTGGCCCCGCGGGCCGGAGGGGCGCCGGCTGGTGGCACGGGAGTACCGCGCGGCCCAGCGGGACGGCGCCGACCCGATCCTCGCCGTGATGGGCGCGACCGGGCACAGCCGTCGCGCCTCCCTCCGACTGATCGGCCAGGCCCGGGACGCGGGCCTGCTGTCACCGCGCCGCGCCCGGCGCTGAACGGCCCCGACCGCCTCGGAATCCGGCGGCGGTCGCCGGCAATGCCGATTCCGGGCAGGTGGACCGAGGCCGTCGTGGTCGGCGTCGGCAACACGTCCGACGAGTGCACGCTCCGCACCCGCGACGGCAGGGAGATCTCACCCCGGATGACGGACGGCCGCGACCCGGCAAGGGCAGGGCCGGGCGACACACTGCGTGTGCTGCACGGCCCCGAGGGTGCAGCCGGCCCGTTGGAGGACGAGGACACGGAGGTGCATCTGGACCCCGGCGCGTACCGAGGGACGATCGGCGGCCTGGCGGCCTGGCGGCGCTGACCGTCGCGGCAGGTACGTGGGGCTGCGCGCGGCTGAGCCGAGGGGGAAGACAGGCGCCACACAGCGGGTGGGAAGACGAGCTCAGCTTGCCGCTGATCCTCCCCATATCGCTGCGGCACGACCGGTACGAGCGCGCTCACCCGCTTCCGCCCCCGACGAGCGCTGGGATGCCGCAGGCGCAGCGACCGGGGCGGTCATGCTCACTCCGCCCCGAGAACCGTCGCAGTCAGTCACCGGCGACCATGAAGAACAGCTCAAAGCATGTTCCGCATCCGCGTGATCTCGCTCGTCTGCTGTGCGATCACCTCGTCGGCCATCTCCTCGACGCGGATGTTGTTGCCCTGCCCCTTCACGTCCGTGGCCATGGTGATCGCGCCTTGGTGATGGGTCGTCATCAGGGTCAGGAAGAGGTGGTCGAACGCCTGCCCGTCGGCGGCGCGGAGCTTCTTCAGCTGGGCCTTTGTCGCCATGCCCGGCATCGTGGTGTGCTCGTGCCGCTCGGCCTTCAAGGGCTTGCCGTACGACTTCAGCCAGCCCTTCATCGCCTCGATCTCGGGCTTCTGGCCGGCGGCGATGCGCTCGGCGATCCGCTTCACGTCCTTCGACTCGGCGCGTCTCGGGACGAGTTCGGTCATCACCAGCGCCTGGGCGTGGTGCTCGATCATCATGCGGACGTAGGAGACGTCGGCGGAGTTGGGGGAGTCGTTCTCCGAGCGCCGGTCGGTGGCCTCCTCGGCGGACAGGGTGCGGTTCGCCTCGCCGGGCTCACCCGGCGCGATCACGGAGGGCCCGTCCGCGGTGGCCGGCTTCCGGTCCGGACCGGAGTCACAGCCCCCGGTCGCGAGCACGGCCAGGGCGACCAGCCCCGTCGTGACGGCGGACACCCGGGACGCGCGGCGGAACAGCACAACGACCTCCTGTGGCAAGCGGGTTGGAAGCACCTGGAGTTGCGGACGGCGCACTGGCACGCTTCCGCGGGTCATTGATCAGAAAACTTCATTGCGATTCTGTTGCCCCCTGTTGGTATGAGCATGGCGAAGACGATACTGCGTGGTGCGTGAACCGTTCCGCAGCGAACGGAACCAGGGAGGAAAACAGTGATCCTGTTGAACGACCGCAGAACACGCCGCAGACGCCTGGGAGTTGTGGCAGCCGCCGGTGGACTGCTCGCCGCGCTCCTCACCGCCTCACCGGCAGGGGCCATCCCCGACCCGGGGGACGCGCCGACCGCGCCGAAGAAGGTCTCCAAGAGCGCCCAGGCAGAGGTCCGAGAGGCCATCGAGAGCGGCGAAATACCCGGACAGGACGAGATCGTCCACTCCGACAACATCAAGCACCTGGCCCAAGTCCCCAAGGACGTACTGAAGGGCACGAACTCGGACCTCGCCTTCCAGGGCAGGTACGCGTTCGCGGGCAACTACGACGGCTTCCGCATCTTCGACATCAGCAACCCCAAGGCGCCGAAGACCGTCGCCCAGGTGCTGTGCCCCGGCTCGCAGAACGACATTTCCGTCTCCGGCGACCTGCTGTTCCTGTCCACCGACTCCTCGCGCAGTGACAGCAGTTGCTCCAGCACCACCCAGCCGGCGACCGAGAAGTCCTCGTGGGAGGGCATGAAGGTCTTCGACATCAGCGACAAGCGCAACCCGAGGTACGTCGCGGCCGTCGAGACCGCCTGCGGCTCGCACACCCACACGCTGGTGCCCGAGCGGCGCAATGTGTACGTGTACGTCTCCTCGTACTCGCCGAACGCCGCCTACCCGGACTGCCAGCCGCCGCACGACGGCATCTCCGTCATCAAGGTGCCGCGCAAGGCGCCCGAGAAGGCGAAGGTCGTGGGCTTCCCCGTGCTGTTCCCGGGTGAGGGTCCGGACGGCGGCGGCAACCCGGGCGGACCCACCAACCCGGGCGTGTCCAAGACCACCGGCTGCCACGACATCACCGTGCTGCCCTCGAAGGACCTGGCCGCGGGCGCCTGCATGGGCGACGGCATCCTGTTCTCCATCAGGGACCCGGAACGCCCGAGGGTCATCGACCGCGTGCAGGACAACGTGAACTTCGCGTTCTGGCACTCGGCGACCTTCAACCAGAAGGCGAACAAGGTCGTCTTCACCGACGAGCTGGGCGGCGGTGGCGCGGCCACCTGCAACGCGGAGATCGGCCCGGACCGTGGTGCCGACGGCATCTACGACATCGTCGGCAAGGGCGACAAGCGCAAGCTCGTCTTCCGCAGCTACTTCAAGATCCCCCGCCACCAGGCGGACACCGAGAACTGTGTCGCCCACAACGGCTCGCTCATCCCGGTCAAGGGCAAGGACATCATGGTCCAGGCCTGGTACCAGGGCGGCGTCTCCGTCTGGGACTTCACCGACTCGGCCGAGCCGAAGGAGATCGCCTACTTCGACCGCGGCCCGTTGACCACCGACGTGATCCAGACGGGCGGCTCGTGGTCGGCGTACTACTACAACGGCTACATCTACTCGAACGAGATCGCCCGGGGCTTCGACGTCCTGAAGCTCGACGACCGGCGCACCGACCCGGCCCGCCGGGTCCACCAGCGTGAGCTCAACGTGCAGACACAGCCGGACTACTTCGACTGATCCCCAGGGTCGCACTCCGGTGCGGCCCCGGTCGCGAAGAACCGCGACAGATCCCTGTCGCCCCTCCCGCCGGAAGCTGCGGTTTCCGGCGGGAGGCCCAGCTCCCGGTCGAGCCGGTAGCGCTTGAACAGCTCGGCCCGCAGCACCGGCACCGGCATCGGCGCCCCCGGCACCAGGGCCGCGTACACCGCGCCCATCAGCAGGGCGCGCATCATCGGGTAGTCGCTCTCGACGTCCGGCGACCCGTGCCGGGCCATGGTGTCCCGCAGCAGCTCGGCCAGCCGCCGCTGCTCCGGGCACTGCATGAAGCCCTCGGCCTGCAGGATCCCCGCCATGTGCTGGCGCATCAGCACGGGTTGGTCCCTGGCCAGGCCCAGGATCGCGTCGATGGCCCGGGCCATCCGCTCCCGGCCGTCCTCGGTGCGCGGCTCGCGCTCCAGCGCCTCTTCCAGCGTGCGGTGCATCAGCCGGTGCACCGCGGACTGCACCAACTGCCGCTTGCCGGGAAAGTAGTACGACACCAGGCCGCGGGCCGACCCCGCCCGGTCGGCGATGTCGCCGAGCGTGGTCGCGTCGTAGCCGCGCTCGCTCACCAACTCGACCGCCGCCTGCAGGAGCCGCTCACGGGAACGCCGCCGCAACTCTTCGTTCACCGAGGCGCTACGCGGAGACATGCTGCAACTCCTGTGTTGACTGGCTGCCAGCCAACTATACTCGGAGGAGTCCGGCCACGACCTGTCAGGTCCGGCCGGTGATGCCGTCTGCCTCGGGCGACGCGGGGGATCGTCCGAGGCGGGCGAGCAGTCGGCCCTGGTAGTGGCCTTGGGCTACCTTCCGGCGGCGCCCAGGCACCTCCTGCGGGCGGCGGGTCGGCTCAGCTCACCAGATCCAGGACCGGCCTCAGCCCGTCCGGCCGGTCGGCCGCCGGCAGGTGGTCCACGAAGTGCACCCCGCATCCCAGCGCGGCGGCGCCGCCGTCCGCCCGGCGGTCGTCGCCGACCATCAAGGTCGTGCGCGGATCGGCGCCGAGCGCCTCGCAGGCGGTGGCGAACAGCCGCGGGTCGGGCTTCTGAACGCCGTGCTCGAACGACAGGACGTACGCGTCGATGTAGGGATCGAGGCCGTGCGCGCGGAAGACCGGCCGCAGGTCCCAGCCGATGTTGCTGACCACCCCGACCGGAACGCCCCGCTCCCGCAACGTGCGCAGCACCTCGACGGCGTCCGGGTACGGGGACCACGCGGCCGGGGCCATGTGGCGGTCGTACAACGCGTCGTACAGCGCCGGGTCGGGCAGCGGGACCTGCCGGGACAGACCGGTGTAGGCGGCCCGGTGCAGGGCGGCGCTCCGGTCGCGGATCAGCCAGGCGTCCGCCAGTTCCTCCGGGACCCGTGCGGGATCACCGCCGCCGGGCAGCGCCCCGACCGCCTCCAGCGCCCGTACCGCGGCGGCCAACTCGGCCTCCGCGAGCCGGACATCGGTCCCGGCCAGGGCGCCCCGCAGCCAGGAGTCGGTGGACTCGACGCGGAAGAGGGTTCCGGAGAAGTCGAAGAGCACGGCCGTCATGCGGCGATCCTACGAAACCGCGTCGTGCGGCAGGGGAAGATCCCGGGCAGAGGGCTGCCAGCGCCGGTGGACCCACACCGCGAGGGCCACCACCATCGTGCCCAGCAGCCAGCCGCCCAGCACGTCCGACGGCCAGTGGACGCCGAGCCAGATACGCGTCAGACCGACCCCGACCACGGAGACGACGGCCACCGCCACGGCGGTACGCCACACGGCCCGGCCGACGCCGTGCCGGTGCAGCAGCCACAGCAGCAGGCCGCAGACCACAGTGGCGGTCATGGCGTGGCCCGACGGGAACGCCGAGTAGTGGGCGGAGTCGACGGGGTCGGGCCAGACCGGGCGGGGACGGTCCACCGCAGCCTTGATGCCCTGCTGCAGCAGGGTGCCCAGCGCGACGGCCAGCGCCAGCCACACCGCCGTCCAGCGGGCCGCCCAGCGCACCACCAGCCACACGACGACGGCCGCGCACAGCAGACGCATCGTCCAGGGATCCCACACCCAGTCCGTGAGGATGCGGCACGTCTGGGTGAGGACCGGTTCGTCGACCGCCCAGCGGTGGGTGGTGTCGGAGATGTCCCCGTCCACGCCGATCAACGGGCTCCATCTGGCCGCGACGAGGACCAGCAGCAGCGTCGAGCACAGGGCCAGAGCGCCGGCGAGACCGGCGGTGGTGCGGTGTTCCGGACGGGGCGGGGAGTCGACGGACGAGGTGTGCATACAGCGATCCTCGCTGAACCGGGGGGTCCGGATCCAGTACGGGGACGATCTTCTGCCGGCGAGGCGACGTGCTTCGGTCATGCCGTGTCCTCCGCGGGGTATCCGGGGCCCTTCGCTACCCCAGTGCCCGCAATCCCGGCACGAACGCCAGCAACACCGGCACCACGGGTACCAGCGCGGCCGCCGCCGTCAGCCGCAGGCGCCGCGCCGCGGTCAGCCGGTCCGGGGGAGTGAGCAACCGGTTCACCCGGGCCGGGACATGGGCCTGCGGTGTCGGGCAGGGCCCGAACACGCCGCGGTGCTCGTTCAGTTCGACCAGCGCCAGAGCTGTGGTCAGCCGGCCGAAGCGGCGCGACGCCGTGTCGTCGGCGGCGAGTTCGACCAGGCGGTGCATCTCGTCGCGGAACGCTGCGAACACCGGCACCTGCGGAAAGCCGCCGGCCAGCGCCGAGGAGCAGTTCAGCAGCCAGTCGTGCCGGGCTCGGGCGTGGCCCTGCTCGTGGGCGAGCACGGCGTCCAGCTGCCGGCCCTTCAGCCGGTGCAACGCGGCCGTGGTGACGACCAGTTGCGGGGGAGTGCCGGGCTGCCACCAGGCGTCGGGCTGCTCGCTCTCCAGGACGACCAGCCGACCCGAGACGGCCACCTCGCCCGGCAGCAGCGGAGCACGGACCAGCAGATCGGCCCGTCGACGGCGACGCCGAGCGCGGGCCCGGCCGATCTCGCGCAGCAGCATCGCCGCGCTCCACAGCCCGCCGCCGGCCAGCGCGAGCGCCGTGGTCGCCGCCCAGGGGCCCGCCGTGCCGAGGGCGTAGGCCTCGACGACCGCACGCGGGGCCGTGGCGAAGAGGTGCCCCCCGACCGCGTGCCAGGCCGCGGCCGCACTGAGCGTCATCGACAGGGCGCAGCACACGAGGACGGCCGCCACCGCGCACTGCCACACCCACAGCGCCACCACCGGCTCACGGTCCGGCCAGTCCGCCCGGGCGAGCAGCCGGGGGGCAACCACGGCGGTCAGGGCGCCGAGCAGCAACAGCGCGGCGGTGAGCATCATGAGGGCAGCCTATGAGCGCCGCGCCGCTCAGGGGTACGAGTTCTGACGCCAAAGTGACGCAGACAACGGATCCGTTGGGGCGCCGGGGCCTCACGGAGGTGGACGCCGGGACGGTGGATCTTCCGGGAGCGCCGGGCCGGCGGGTCCTGATTGCCGGGCGGGCGGGTCTTGAGCGCTGCGCGGGCGGATCTTAGAGGGTGCCGGGGCGGCGGATCTTTCAGGGTGCTGGGCCGCCGAATTTTCCGGGGTGCCGGGGCGGCCCCGCTCACAGCGTCAGCAGCATCGCCACCATCGCGATCGCCATGGACAGCCGGCAGGCCCGCGCGAGCTCCGGCCGGCCGCCCCACCCGGCGGGGCCGGCACCCCCCGCCGCGGCGGCGACCGGCACCAGACGGACCCCGGTCAGGAGCACGTACCCGGCGAAGTAGAGCAGGAGCGCCCCGGTCAGCAGCGGAACACCCGATCCGCCCTGACCGTGCGCGTGCGCGGGAGAGCCGGCCATGACGACGGACATGTAGACCATCGCGGCGGCCCCCACCAGGTGATGGAGATGGTGCGCGCCGGCCCGCGCCGCCCACAGCGCGTGGACGCCCGCCGCCCCGAACACCGCCGCGAAGAAGGGCCACGCCCACGCGGGTGGCGTGTACACCGCCGCCGGAACGGCCATCGCGGCCATCCCGAAACCCATCAGCGCCTCGCCGCCCGCGGCGCTGCGCTGCCCTTCGGCGCCGCCGCGCATCCGCGCCAGGCAGTAGGCGCCGGTCACCGCGCAGAGCGCCACCAGCAGCCAGCCGGACGAAGCCGGTCCGTGCACGCGCACCTCCCCGTTCGACGGTCGGTCATTCGATGCCCGGGCCATGCGGCGCGCACGCAAGCGCAAGGGTGTACACGGGGAGCATTCGACGGAGCACGCGAGGTGAGACGATATGCTTTACGAGTAAAACACGTGTTAACCTCGTGGTCATGAGCAGTGCGCCCCCCACCCCGTCCGCCCCACCCGCCCGGCGTCTCCCCCTGGTGGGCGTGCTGCGCCTCGGCAGGCCCTCGGAGATCTGGTTCAAGCCCGCTCTGAGCGTCGTCGCGGCGATCGCCCCGCCCGCCCTCACCCTGCTCGCGCTCGGCCGGCTCGACCTGGTGATGTACGCGATGGCCGGCTCCCTGTGCGCGCTGTACGCCCACAACCGCCCGTACGCCGCCCGGGCCGGAGTCCTGGCGTGGGTGGTGCTCGGCATGCTCGGCGGGCTGGCCGTGGCCCTGGTCGCGGCCTCGCTCACCGGCAGTGCCGTCGTCCTGGTCACTGTCGGTGCGCTGCTGGCCGCCGCGCAGAAGGTGCTGTGCGACGCCACCCGGGTCGGTCCGCCGGGCAACGTCGTCCTCACCTTCGTCAGCTCCGCCTCCCTGTTCGCGCCGCAGACCCTCGGTCAGGTGCCCGGACATCTGGCCCTGGCCGCCGGAACGGGGGCCTGGGCCTGGCTGGTCTGCATGGCGCCCGCGCTCCTGAGGCCGCACGGACCGGAGCGCCGCGCCACCGCCGCCGCCCTGAAGGCCGCCGCCGGGTACGCCGGCACCGGCGGCACGGGTGAGGGCCACGCCCGGGCCCGCGCCGCGGGCTATGCCGCCGTGCAGGCCGCCTGGCAGTCGCTGCTCTCCACCAACGCCCCCTCCAGGACCCGGCGAGCTCTCGAACGGCTCGTCGTCCGTGCCGAGGTCGCCCTCGCGGCGCCGGCGGAGACGGACGCGGGGCGGCTGCGCGCGTGGGCGGGTTCGCTGCGCGGCACCGGGTCCGTCCCGGAGGCCGGACTGCCGGACGCGGGCGCCGACGAACTGCTCGGCGCGGCCGCGGCCCGGCCGCTCTGGGCGCGGCTGGGGCCGCTGACCCCGCTCGCGGTGCGTACCGCACTCGGCTGCGCACTCGCCGGCTACGCCTCCCTCGCCCTCGGGATCGGCCGCCCCTACTGGGCACTGGTCACCGCCGCCTCGCTCTACCAGGCCAACATCGCACTGACCTGGAGCCGGGCCGTCCAGCGGGTCGTGGGCAACGTCGTCGGCGTTCTCGTCTTCCTGGCCGTCGTCCCGCTCGCGCACCTGGGTCCGGTGGCGCTCGTGCTGTGCTGCCTGGCCTTCAGCTTCGGCGCGGAGGTGCTGATCAGCCGGAACTACTGGCTCGGCAGTGTCTGTGTGACGCCGATGGCCCTGCTCATCACGGAGTTCGCCGGATACCAGGAGCCCAGGACACTGATGACGGAGCGGGTCGTGGACACCCTCGTCGGTGCGCTGGTGGGGTTCGTCGCCGCCGTGGCCGTCACCAACCGGCGCGCGGGCGACCGTGTCGAACACGCGCTGACCGCCGCCGACCGGGCCCGCGAGCACGCCGCCCGCCTCCTGACCGAGCCGGACCCCGGCACCACGGCCCTGGAATCGGCCCGCCGCGGGCTCGCCGTCGCCCTGGCCGACCTGCGTGCCACCGCCGACGCCGCCGCCGGTGAATGGTGGCAGCGGGCCCTGCCCCAGGAGCGGGTCGTGCTCACCGAGCAGTCCGGACACCGTACGCTCGCCGCGACGGCCCGACGCCAGGGCCTGCTCCCGGACCGGGACCCGGCCACAGAAACGGAGGACGTACGGCCATGACGCCGACCGAAGGACCATCGCCCGAGCGGAGCGACACGGGGCACGGCCCGCGGCCGGCGGCGGAGGAGCGGGCGGCCGACGGGGCCGGGGCAACGGGAGCGGCGGCTGAGGGGAGCGCCCCGGGTGGTGGCACCACCGCCGAAGCCGACAGCCCTGGCGGTGGCCGTGGGGACGACGCCGTCCGCGGCGGCCCCTCCGCCGATACCGACGACCCGGGCGGTGGCCGTCGGGGCGATACCGTCGCTGCGGTGGTGCGGCAGTGGCAGGCCGTGCACCCCGGGCTCGACACCGGGCCGATGGAGATCATCGGGCGGATCAACCGCTGTGCCGCCCTGCTGCAGCAGGCCGAGGACGCTCCCCTGCGCCGGGCGGGGCTCAGCCGGCCCGAGTTCGACCTGCTGGGCGCCCTGCGTCGTACGGGGCACGAGCTGACGCCCGGGGAACTGGCCAGGGAGACCTTCTCCTCGGGGGCCGCCGTCACCAAACGCCTGAAGCAGCTGACCGGGCGCGGGCTGGTCGAACGGCGCGGGGACACCCGTGACCGGCGGGTCGTCCACCTCCGCCTCACCGACGCCGGACGCGATCTCGTCGACGGCATCCTGCCCGTCCAGCTCGCCTACGAGACCGCCGTGCTGTCCGGCCTCGGTGTCCCCGAGCAGGGCGAACTGGCATCCCTGCTCGGGGAGTTGCTCAGCCAGCTGGAAGGGCGGCTCGGAGTGCTGCGGGCCTGACGCGACCCACGGCAGGGACGCGTCGGCGTACCGGTCACAGCACCTCGTGCACGGTGCGGCGGTGCGTGGAGCGGCGGTCGTCGAGGGCCTCCCAGCGGTCGCCGTAGACGTTCCGGGTGATGGCCGGCTCACGGAGGAAGTCGTGCGGGAAACCGAGCGGCACCGCGCTCACCTCGTCGAGCCGGGCGAGGGCGTCCGCGTCGAGACGGACGTCGACACTGCCCAGATTGTCGGCGAGCTGGCTCTCCCTGGTCGCCGCGATGATCGGCACCACGTTCCCCGGCCGGGCCAGCAGCCAGGCCAGCGCCACCTGCGCCGGACTCCAGCCACCCTGCTCGGCGACCTCCAGCACGGCACTGACCACCGCCTCCTCGCGCGGGTCGGCGTCCTGGCCGGTGGTGTCAAGACGCCCCGCCTCGCCTTTGCGGTACTTGCCGGTGAGCTTCCCGGCCGCGAGCGGGGCCCACGCCAGCACGGCCAGGTCGAACGCTCGGGCCTGCGGTAGCAGTTCGCGCTCCGGCGTCCGTTCCAGCAGGCTGTAGCGCAGCTGCGAACCGGCGAACGCGGTCCAGCCCCGCAGCTCCGCCAGGGTGTTGGCCCGGGCGATCTCCCAGGCCGGCCAGTCCGAGACGCCGACGTACAGCACCTTGCCCGTGCGGACCAGGTCGTCCAGGGCCCGCATGACCTCCTCGACCGGTGTGAAGTTGTCCCGGGCGTGCACCCACAGCACGTCCAGCCGGTCGGTCCGCAGCCGCCGCAGGCTCGCCTCCACCGACTGGACCAGGTTCTTGCGGTGATTGCCCGCGGCGTTGACGTCACCGTCACGGATACCGCAGGTGTACTTGCTGGCCAGCACGAACCTGTCGCGCCGGCCTTCGAGCAGCTCGCCGAGGATCCGTTCCGAGCTGCCGTCGGTGTAGTTGTTGGCGGTGTCGATGAAGTTGCCGCCCGCCTCCGCGTAGGCGTCGACGATCCGGGCGCTGGCCTCCTCGCCGGCGCCCCAGCCCCAGTCGTCGCCGATGGTCATCGCGCCGAGGCTCAGCTCGCTCACGCGCAGACCGGTCTTGCCGAACAGTGTGTAACGCACGGTTGTCCCCTCCGGGCAGGTCGTACGCAGGACGCTAGGAGCTGGAGCGCACTTCAGCGCAAGTCAAGACCGGCCCCTGGCTGTCGCACACCCCCGTCTCAGCCCTCGTAGTCCGCCCGGTACACGCCGAACATCGCTCCCTGCGGGTCCCGCAGCACCGCGATGCGCGGGCCGTCGGGCACGGAGGTCGGCACCATCAGGACCGTGCCGTGCCGCTGCACGACGGCGGTCGTGTCGTCCACGTCGGCCACCGCGAAGTACGGCAGCCAGTGCGCCGGCACCTCGGGCGGGAACTTCTCGTCCATCGTCACCATGCCGCCGAAGTCCGCGCCGCCGACGCCCCACTGGGTGTAGCGATCCGACGGGGCGACCGTCCAGCCGAACACCCGCGGGTAGAAGGACACGGCCCCCTCCGGATCCCGCGTCATCAGCTCCACCCAGCCCAGCGAACCGGGCGCGTTGAACAGGCCCGCGCCCGGGAAGGTCCCCGCCTGCCACAGCTGGAACACGGCACCGCCGGGATCGGCGGCCACCGCGAAACGGCCCACGTCGAACACGTCCGTCGGGCCGAACAGCACCGACCCGCCCGCCTCCGTCACCGTACGGAGGGTGGCGTCCGCGTCGGTCACCGCGAACGACACGTTCCAGGCGACCGGCTGCGAGGGCTGGTACAGCGGGGCGAGCGCCGCCACGGCCGCGTCCCCGAGGTGCGCGACGGTGTAGCCGCCGGCCTCCTGACGCGCGTCCGTCTCGGGCCGCCAGCCGAACAGCCGCGTGTAGAACCGCCGGGCCGCGTCCAGATCGCTGGTCCCCAGCTCGGTCCAGCAGGGACCGCCGGTCACCGGTGCGTCGAGCTTCATGGCGTTCCTTCCGCGAGCGGCGGGGACGGGCCCCCGGGCCCCCTCCAGCACGCTAAGCCGCCTCCCGGGCTCCCTGCCATCCGGGGAAACCCAGTGGTGTGCCGCAGCGGCCCCGGCGTACCCCCACCCCGTACCGCACCGCGTGGCGGCCGCCGACTCCTTCACCCGGCGAAGTCAGATGCCGGGCCGGTAGCGCATCGGGTGGTCCGCCGGAACCTCCACCAGCACGATCGGCGTCCCGTCCGGATCCGCGATCCACATCTCGACCAGCCCCCAGGGTTCCTTCACCGGCGGCCGCACGATGTCCACGCCCTTCGCCCGCAGCTCCCGCTGTGCCGCGGTCACGTCGTCGACCTGCAGCCACAGCCGTACGGCGGGCGCCGGGGGCGTCTCGGACCGGCCCGAGACCTCCAGGAAGCCGCCGCCCATGAAGAAGACCGTGCCGCGCTCCGCACCCGTGCCGAACTCGCGGTACACGGCGAGGCCCAACTGCTCGCCGTAGAAGGCCCGGGAGCGCTCGGGGTCGGTGGGGCGGAGCAGGATCCGACTGCTGAGTACATGCACCATGCAGCGGAGCTTAGTGGTGGCGTTACGCTCATCCCTGCCCGAGTCGCGCCAGGAAGACGGAGACGTACGCCATGGAGACCGCCGCCACCGCACTGACCTTCCGCGACGCCACCGACGCCGACGTGGACGAGCTGGTCGCGCTGATCGAGTCGGCGTACCGGGGCGACGACAGCCGTGCCGGGTGGACCACCGAGGCGGACATCCTCGAAGGGCAGCGAACCGACCCGGAAGGGGTGCTGGCGGTCATCAAATCGCCCGACAGCCGGCTCGTGACGGTGGAGCGGGACGGCAGGATCGTCGCCTGCTGCCAGCTGGAGCACCAGGGCGAGAACGCCTACTTCGGGATGTTCGCCGTCAGCCCTCTGCTCCAGGGCGCGGGCCTCGGCAAAGTGATCATCGCGGAGGCGGAGCGCCTGGCCCGCGAGGACTGGGGCGTGAAGGAGATGCAGATGACGGTGATCTCCGTGCGCGACGACCTCATCGCCTGGTACGAGCGGCGCGGCTACCGCCGTACGGGACGGATGACCCCGTTCCCGTACGGCGACGAGCGCTTCGGTATTCCGCAGCGCGACGACCTGACGTTCGAGCTGCTGGTCAAGGAGCTCGCCTAGCGGCCGGTGCCGCGGCGGGCGACGGGGCACTGGGCGGTGGCCGACCTGTGGCCGGACACGCTGCCGCCGGTCGCCACCCCGTACGCGGTGCCGTTCGACGGGATCACCCCGCGCAACGAACTCGCCTGGTGCGCGACTAGGCCGTGAAACGGCCCGTGCGCTTGATGTCCGGGTGGTCGGTGGTCGCGCCGTCCAGGCCGAACGCCCGGACCAGCCGCAGCTGGTCCTGGGTGTTCACCACCCAGCCGATGATCCTCAGGTCGGCCTTGCGGGCCCGCTCCACGATCTCCAGGGTCAGCCGGCGGATGTTCAGGCAGACGGTCTCGGCGCCGGCCTCGACGGCGCGGTCCACGATGTCCGTGCCGTAGCGGCTGGCGATCAGCGCGGTGCGCACACCCGGCACCAGCGGCTTGATCTCGGCGATCGCCTCGTCGTGGAACGAGGACACCTCCACCCGGTCGGCCAGCCCGCGCCGGTTCATCACCTCGGCCAGCGCCCGCGCCGCCTGTTTGTCCTTGATCTCCGCCTGGAGCGGCGTGTGGACGGCGTCCAGCACCTCCTCGAAGACCGGCACCCGCTCGCCCCGGCCCGCGTCCAGGGCCCGCAGCTCGGCGAGGGTCTTCTCGGCGATCGGGCCGGTGCCGTCGGTCGTGCGGTCCACATCCGTGTCGTGCATGACGACGAGCGCGCCGTCCTTGCTCAGATGCAGATCGAGTTCGATGGCGTCGAGCCCCGCCTCCTGGGCGGCGACGAAGGACCGGAGGGTGTTCTCGGGTTCCACACCCATGACTCCGCGGTGACCGATGGTGAGGAAGTTCAAGACGCGACTCTCTTCCGTCGACAGGCGGCACTGGGGGCCTGACGGCCCCCCTGACCGTATCGTCTGGACCCGCCCTGTGCAGAGAGTGAGGGCATGGTCGCCGCGCATTCGGGCAGAAGCGTGACCGACAGGAAAAAGTGCGGTGAAGCACAGGGTCGGGCAGGATAATTTCCCGGGTTCACCCTTGCTGGGAGGAACCTCGTGTGTATACGGTCTGCATACGTGAGATTCTCCCGTGGAAGGTGGGACATGACGGAAATTCTTGTGCAGGTGGGTTCGGAGGAAGGTCTTCCTCCCGTGGCCAGGGTGGTGGACCACCCGGCATGGCCCGTGCTCAAGGATGCCGTGGAGCGGATCCGGCCATGGCAGTCCAAGGACGGGTCGATCGACTTCGACGCCGAGGGCGCGCCCGACCCGGCCGACGCCGAGCTCGCGGTCCGCCAGGTCGCCGACGCCGTCCTGGAGCTCTCCCCGCTGCTCCCGCACGACGGCGCCTACCACGAGGCCCTGGTCAAGGACCTGACCCGGTGGGCCGACGGCGGCTTCAAGGTGCCCGACTTCCTCGACTCGCTGCTGGCCTTCCAGCCCGCCGCGAACCGCGCGGACGGTCTCCAGCACCTCGTCGTCTTCCCGATGTACACGCAGAACGGCAACCCGGACCGCAACCTCGAGGCGGTCGTGCTGCGCATGGTCTGGCCGGACTGGCTGGCCGAACTGGAGCGCACCCGCTACGACAACCCGCTGTTCTGCGGCATCACGTTCGAGGACTTCACGGCCGGCTACGACACCAACTCCGCCGTCCTGTTCCCCGAGACCATCGCCGTGCGCGAGGCCCCGGAGCGGTTCACCTGGGGCGGCATCTTCTGCGACCGCGAGGCCGCCCGCTTCCGCCGCGTGACCGACGCCGCCGTCGACATCCTGGGCCTGGAGCTGCCCGAGGACGTCGCCGCGATGGTCCACGACCAAAAGCGCTGCGAAGAGGCGTTCGTCCTGTGGGACATGGTCCACGACCGCACCCACAGCCACGGCGACCTGCCCTTCGACCCCTTCATGATCAAGCAGCGCCAGCCGTTCTGGATGTACGGCCTGGAAGAGCTGCGCTGTGACCTCACCGCCTTCAAGGAGGCCGTGAAGCTCTCCGCCGACGGCGTCCCGCAGGCCCGTGACGTGCAGGTCGCGGTCCTCTTCGACCGCATGTTCCGCTTCCCGGTCACCGGCGAGCGCGTGCGCAACTACGACGGTCTCGGAGGCCAGCTCCTCTTCGCCTACCTGCACAAGCACGACGTCGTCCGCTGGACCGACAACAAGCTCACCATCGACTGGGAGCGCGCCCCGCAGGTCACCAACCAGCTGTGCGCCGAGATCGAGGACCTGTACCGCGACGGTATCGACCGCCCGAAGCTCGTCCACTGGTTCGCCGGCTACGAGCTGGTCTCGACGTACCTCTCGCCGCACCCGGGCTCCAAGTGGGCCAAGGGCCCCGACGCCCTCGACACGACGCAGCCGCCGCGCAGACTCGTCGATGACGTGCTTCCGGACGAGTTTCCGCTGAGCATGTTCTATGAGGCACTGTCCAAGAAGCTGAAGAACGTGATCGCCTCCACCAAGGGCATCACGGCGGACGGCGCCGAGCGGATCGCCGCGTGAGCGATCGGCGTACCGGGAACACTGCTCAGGAGGCGAGGATCATGGGGAACGGGGCGCTCAGCGGTGCGGTGATCGCGGTGGCCGGAGCGGGCGGACCCGCCGGCCGGGCCGCGCTGCTCAGGCTGGCCGAGGCGGGAGCCACCGTCATCGGCTCGGACAACGATCCGGAGCGGCTGGCGGAGGCGGTGGACGCGGCGAGCTTCGCGTCCGGCGGCGCCACCGTCACCGGCGACACGGTCGATCTGCTGGACCTCGGGGCCACCCGCGACTGGGCCACCCGCATCGAGAAGGACTTCGGCCGCGTCGACGGCCTGGTCCACCTCGTCGGCGGCTGGCGCGGCAGCGAGACCTTCACCAGGACCAGCCTCGACGACTGGGACTTCCTGGAGATGCTCCTGGTCCGCACGGTGCAGCACACCTCCCTCGCCTTCCACGAGGGGCTCCAGCGCAGCGACCGCGGCCGGTACGTGCTGATCAGCGCCGCCGGGGCCAGCAAGCCCACCGCGGGCAACGCCGCCTACGCGGCCGGCAAGGCGGCGGCCGAGGCGTGGACGCTGGCCATGGCGGACTACTTCCGCAAGGCCGGGGGAGCCGAGGGGCCGACGTCCGCCGCTGCGATCCTGGTGGTCAAGGCGCTGGTCCACGATGCGATGCGCGCCGACCGACCCAACGCCAAGTTCGCGGGCTTCACCGACGTCAGGGACCTGGCCGAGGCCATCACCGAGGTCTGGGAGAAGCCCGCCGCCGAAGTGAACGGAAACCGTCTGTGGCTCACCGACAAGCCGTGAACCCGCCGAAGACCGACGCCCGCCGTCACCACGACCCCGAGGTCCGCGGTTTCGCCAGCGACAACTACGCCGGGGCCCACCCGGAGGTGCTCGCCGCCCTGGCCCTGGCCAACGGCGGGCACCAGGTCGCGTACGGCGAGGACACCTACACCGAGAACCTCCAGCAGGTGGTCCGCAGCCACTTCGGGCCGACGGCCGAGGCGTTCCCGGTCTTCAACGGCACCGGCGCGAACGTCGTCACCCTCCAGGCGGTCACCGACCGCTGGGGCGCGGTGATCTGCGCGGAGAGCGCGCACATCAACGTCGACGAGTGCGGGGCCCCGGAGCGGGTCGGTGGCCTGAAGCTGCTGACCGTTCCGGCGCCCGACGGCAAGCTCACGCCCGAGCTGATCGACCGGCAGGCGTACGGCTGGGACGACGAGCACCGCGCGATGCCGCAGGTCGTGTCCCTCGCCCAGGCCACCGAGCTCGGCACGGTCTACACGCCGGACGAGATACGGGCCATCTGTGAGCACGCCCACGCGCACGGCATGAAGGTGCACCTGGACGGCTCCCGGCTGGCCAACGCCGCCGCCACCCTGAACGTCCCGATGCGGACGCTCACCAACGCGGCCGGCGTCGACATCCTCTCCCTGGGCGGCACGAAGAACGGCGCCCTGTTCGGTGAGGCCGTCGTGGTGCTCAACCAGGACGCCGTCAGCCACATGAAACACCTGCGCAAGCTGTCCATGCAGCTCGCCTCCAAGATGCGCTTCGTCTCGGTGCAGCTGGAGGCCCTGCTCGCCCGGGACCTGTGGCTGCGCAACGCCGGACACGCCAACGAGATGGCCCAGCGCCTCGCCGAGGGCGTGCGGGCCGTGCACGGGGTGGAGATCCTCTACCCCGTGCAGGCCAACGCGGTCTTCGCCCGGCTGCCCCACGACGTGAGCGAGCGCCTCCAGAGGCGGTTCCGCTTCTACTTCTGGGACGAGGCCGCGGGCGACGTCCGCTGGATGTGCGCCTTCGACACGACCGAGGAGGACGTGGACACGTTCGTGGCGGCACTGAAGGAGGAGATGGCCCGCTGACCCGCGGGCTCACCGGTTGACGACGATCTCCGTCCTGTTGTTGCGCAGGTTCGGGTCGAACTTCCTGATGCTCAGCTCGGGATCGTCGTTGAGGGTGGCGACGGTGGTGCGCGCCCCGCGCACCACACGGTCGATCCGCAGCGGGATCTCGAACGTGTACGACGCCTTGTCGTGCAGGTGGATCGGCGTCCGGCAGTAGTAGGTGGTCGGGGACGTGCCGTCCTCCGCCGGCCAGCACCTGTCCTCCGGCAGGGGGCCGACGGTGGTGCCCTCCGGAGCCTGGAACCGCACCGTGGCCACGGCGGCGCCCACGCCCAGCGACGCCACCCAGGCCGGCCCGCGGTTGTGCACGGTGATCTGCGCGGTCACCGTGTCGCCGGCGGCCCCGCGCACCCGGCTGCCGGTGAGCTCCAGGTCGGCGGTGTTGCGGGCGTCGAGGATGACGGTTCCGTAGTTGTCCTGCGGGTCGATGTCGGGCTCCGGCGCGGATGCCCTGGCGCCACCGGCCGCGGGGCGCAGGTCCAGTTCCGCGCCCGTGCCCCGGGTCCACGTCCACTCGCCGCGAGCCTCGGCCAGGGCCTCGTCCGAATAGGGCTGCACGGAGTGGTCGAACCGCTCGTACAACGCCTTCCGGCCGACGCCGAGTTCGGTGTCCAGCTCGAACCGCTGTCCCGGTGCCACCGCCTCGTCCAGCACGCACAGGGCTCCCGTTCCGGTGTCGTGCTCCCGGTACTCGCAGTTCGCGTGCCGTTCCGTGAAGCGCAGCCCGTAGGAGGCGTTGATCCACAGCAGGGTGCGCTCCGCGGTGCGGTTCCCGGTGTTCGACAGCGTCGCCCGTACGTTCGTCACGGTGCCCGGCCTGAGGTCCCGCTGGTGAGGTGCCTCGCTGAGCCCGAGGTCCGGTCCGTTGCCCACGCCGACCCGGGTCTCACCGGCGTGGGACGTCAGGTCGCCCGCGGTGGCCGAATACCGCACCTGGCCCGAGGAGCCGACGTCCGCCCCCGGCAGCGCGCGCAGCTTGAACGTGGCCGCCGGCACGCTGTCCGTCCCGGCCGGCATCTCCGGGAAGGCGCAGACCGCCCGGGTCTCCGAGGCGGGCTCGCAGTTCGCGGGCCACGACACCCGCGCGAAGCCGGCGATCTCGCTCACGTCGACGGTCAGCTGCCCGGCGGGCACCCGGCCGTCGGCGACATCGCGACTGACCGCCACGTCCAGGCTGCGTTCCGGCGCGCTGCCGCCCGCGTCCGCGCCGGGCAGCACCGTCTCGTACGGCGCGCTGATCCACAACTCGTTGTCCAGGGCGTGGGCGGGCCCGGTCCCGGCAGCGGCCGCCGCCAGTGCGCCACAGGCGACCGCCGCTCCGAGCAGGCGCTGTAGATGTCTCATGTCTTCTCCTCGTCACTGGTCCGCGGAGCCGAGACCCGCGCCCCGGCGGAAGGGTTGTGATGGCGCGGCTGGTTGCGGCGGTGTTCAGCCATTCTCCAACCGATGCATAGATATGCGGGGCAACGGAAAGCGATTGACTCAGGAGTGGGTCTCTCCCTAAGGTCTGCGCACATGCATATGATCCAGCAGACACCCGACCTGTCCGCGTACTTGGCCGCTGACGAGGTGATCGACCACCACCATCCGCTAGTGCGCGAGACGGCGGAGCAGCTCACTGATGGGGTGGTCGACTCGTATGAGTATGCGCGGGTGGCCTTCGAGTTCGTGCGCGACACCATTCCGCACTCGCAGGACTCCGGCGATCTCCGTGTCACCTGGCGCGCCTCGGACGTCCTGGAGCAGCGCACCGGCATCTGCTACGCCAGGGCCCATGCGCTGGCCGCGCTGCTGCGGGCCGAGGACATCCCCACCGCGCTCTGCTACCAGAAGTTCGACGAGGTGCACGGGTTGGTCGCCGTGCGGTTCAACGGTGCGTGGCACCGGCAGGACCCCCGGGGCAACAAGCCTGGCGTCGACGCGCAGTTCTCCCTCGACGGTGAGCGGCTCGCCTTCGCGCCCGATGATGCGTCCAATGAAATGGACTACCCGGTGCTGTATGCTGCACCGCATCCGGTCGTGCTGAACGCTCTCACGGCGGCTCGCGACCGGCCGCACCTGTGGCAGACACTCCCCACCGCACTCTGAGGCAAGGCGACCATGACGCTCACGCTGTCCGTGTCCGACGATGTACGCGCTCTCGCGCCCGGCTTCACGCACGTCGCGATCGAGGCGCACGGTCTGGTCAACGGGCCCAGCAGTCAAGCCAGTTCGGAGCTCCTCGACGACGCGGCGCGGCGGCTCGCCGTACGACTGGACGGCCGCGCACCGCACCAGGACCCGCACATGGCCGCCTGGCGCGAGACCTACACGGCGTTCGGCTCGAAGCCGTCCAGGACCCGCAACTCCGCGGAGGCGCTGGCCAGGCGGGCCCTGTCGGAGTCCGGGCTGCCCCGCGTCAACCTGCTCGTCGACCTCTACAACACCGTCTCCGTCGCCCATCTGATCCCCGTCGGCGGGGAGGATTTCGACCGCATCGAAGGCGGCATGCGCCTGATCCGCGCCACGGGGGAGGAGGACTTCGTGACCGTCGCCGGCGGCGAGGAGACCGTCGAGCACCCCGACGCGGGCGAAGTGGTGTGGCGCGACGGCGCGGGCGTGACCTGCCGTCGCTGGAACTGGCGCCAGGGCCCGCGCACCCGGCTCACCGAGGGGACGACATCGGGCATCTTCCTGCTGGAGAGCCTGGCGCCGATGCCGGTCGCCGAGGTGGCGGCGGCCGCCGCGGAACTCGCGGAGCTGCTGGCGCGGTTCAGCCCGGGAGCGGACATCGCCGTACGCGCTCCCGAGTCCTGCGCCTGAGAAGCGGGTGGGCGGGGCTCAGTGCGCCTCGGCCGCCCGCACCTGCTCCGGCGTCGGGGCCGTGCCGCCGAGGTGGGCGGGCATCCACCAGGTGTCGTCCGGACCCTTGGGGCGGACGGGGTAGGCGCGCTGAGCGGCCTCGAGGAGTTCCTGGACACGCTCGCGCAGCTGGCGCGTGATGGCACCCGCGTACTTGTCGCGGGAGGCCTCGATCGCCTCGCCCACCCGGATGGTGATGGGGATGTGGCTGCGCTTGAAGTTGCGCGGGTGGCCCTTGGTCCACAGCCGCTGCGTGCCCCACACCGCCATCGGGATCAGCGGGACGCCGGCCTCCTGCGCCAGTCGCGCGGCGCCCGACTTGAAGCTCTTCAGCGTGAACGACTGCGAGATCGTCGCCTCCGGGAAGACCCCGACGATCTCGCCCGACCGCAGCGAGTCGAGGGCGTGCGCGTAGGCCGCCTCGCCCTGCTTGCGGTCCACCGGGATGTGCTTCATCCCGCGCATCAGAGGGCCGGAGATCTTGTGCCGGAAGACCGACTCCTTCGCCATGAAACGCACGAGACGTTTCTGCGGCAGCGCCGCCAGGCCGTCGAAGACGAAGTCCAGGTAGCTGATGTGATTGCTCACCAGCACGGCGCCGCCCGAGCGCGGGATGTTCTCCGAACCCTGGAGGTCGATCTTGAGGTCCCACACCTTGAACAGCGTGCGGGCGAAACCGACGACGGGACGGTAGACGAGCTCTGCCATGGGCGGGTCGGACCCTTCCTGCTCTGCCTGGGAAGGGATTCCCAGTGGAAGTTACGCAGCCGTAGGTTTACGGCTTGTCGCAGATCGTGCCCGAAGAACGGCCGGGTAGCCAGTCCTCGTGCCCGTCGGCGGCGAGATTCTCGTCACGTCACTCGCAGCTTCCCACCTCGTGCTTTTGCGTCCCCATTACTCCGCGCGGACCGCCACCCGCCGCACGAGCAGGTACAACTCGCAGCCCAGGCAGTACCCGAACGCAGCATTGAGGAAGGCGGCGGCGAGCGCCGCGCCGGTCGCCGCGAGTCCCAGCCAGTCGGGTCCCAGGGTGTAGCCGACGAGCCCGAGTCCGGCGAAAAGCAGTCCCACCGCCTGGGCGAAACGCGGTGGTTCGGGCGCCTCGAACTCCGTCGGCGGCCCGAGTCGCGGCCGGACCGCCTTGGCGAACAGCAGGCCGTAGGGGGAGCGTCGGACCCCGCCCGCCGCGCCCAGCAGGAACGCCAGCGTCTGCCAGGCCAGCAGCCAGGCGCTTCCCGTGACCAGCACGACCGCCAGGACGGCGGTCGTGACGGCCGCGCCGAAACGCGGCCCTCTCGCATCGATGTCCATGGAACCAAGCATTCCGCAGAGAGGCCGCATCAAGGGCGCGGGAATCTTTGCGGTCTCGTGAACGCTTGGAGGATGTGATGACCGGACTGGTGGTGTGCGTGGCGGTGCTCGCGGCGGCGAGCGCCTTCGGAGTGCTGCAACGGCGGCGGAACGGGAGAGTGCGGGTGCGCGGGCGCGACGACGGCAAGCGGCTCGACGCGGCGGAACTCGGCGCGGAACTCGGCGAGCGGGCCACGCTCGTGCAGTTCTCCAGCGCCTTCTGCGCGCCCTGCCGGGCGACCCGCAGGGTCCTCGGCGAGGTGGCCGGCGTCGTGCCGGGCGTGACCCACGTCGAGATCGACGCCGAGGCCCACCTCGACCTCGTACGGAGGCTGGACATCCTCAAGACCCCGACCGTGCTCGTGCTGGACGCCGACGGCCGGGTGATGCGGCGCGCCACGGGGCAGCCGCGCAAGGCCGACGTGATCGCGGCCCTG
Organism: Streptomyces tibetensis; assembly: GCF_007655005.1. Lineage (GTDB taxonomy): Bacteria > Actinomycetota > Actinomycetes > Streptomycetales > Streptomycetaceae > Streptomyces > Streptomyces tibetensis. The sequence continues at coordinate 2,710 of NZ_SZVW01000039.1, read as the reverse complement.
GGGGAGGCGGTGTGACGGAGGTGAGGCCGTCAGTGAGTCATCTCCCACATCACGGAGCGAACTTGACTGCGCGTGCCATTTATCGTCAGCCTGACCCCATGCCTGCGGACCTTCTCGCCACGCCCGACCTCCTGCGCTCGGTCTTCCGGCGGCACGCGGCGGGAGTCGCCGTCATCACCGCTCGTGGCGAGGCGGGCCCGGTGGGCTTCACCGCCACCTCCCTGACGTCCGTGTCCGCCGAGCCGCCCCTGCTGTCCTTCGGTGTCGGCACGGGTGCCTCCAGCTGGCCCGCCATCGCGACGGCGGACCACGTCGGTGTCCACATCCTCGGTGAACACCAGCAGGAGCTGGCCGCCACCTTTTCCCGCAGCGGCGCCGACCGCTTCGGCCCGCCCACCGACTGGCGGGAGGGGCCCGAGGGGGTCCCCCTCCTCGACGGCGTGCTCGCCTGGCTGGTGGGCCGGGTCGTGGCGCGCGTACCCGCCGGGGACCACCGGCTCGTGATCGCCGAGGTCGTGGACGGCGACCCCTCGGGCACCGGCCGTCCGCTCCTCTACCACCAGGGGCGTTTCCGGCGTCTCGGCGACTGAACCGGGTGGCTCCCCGGGCTGCGTGACCGTCGAGTTCCGGTTACGCTGCGTTGCGAAGGTCACAGTTCAAAGCGCTTGCTTAGCGGGAACGAACTGGGTGTACTGACGAGTAATATTTCGCTCGGGGCGTGGGTTCGCCCCGACCGGGATCGGACGCTAGAGGCGCCTATGCTGCCTGCAAGTAGGCAGCATGGAAATGACGATGCAGTAGGAGAGCCGGCGTGAGCTTGAGGATCGTTGTCACTGTGAAGTACGTGCCCGACGCCACTGGCGACCGGCACTTCGCCGATGACCTGACCGTCGACCGGGACGACGTGGACGGTCTGCTCTCCGAGCTCGACGAGTACGCGGTCGAGCAGGCGCTGCAGATCTCCGAGAACTCCGACGACGACGTGGAGATCACCGTTTTGACGGTGGGCCCCGAGGACGCCAAGGACGCCCTGCGCAAGGCGCTGTCCATGGGCGCGGACAAGGCGATCCACGTCGAGGACGACGACATCCACGGCACCGACGCCATCGGCACCTCCCTGGTCCTGGCCAAGGCGATCGAGAAGGCCGGCTACGACCTGGTCGTCTCCGGCATGGCCTCCACCGACGGCACCATGGGCGTCGTGCCCGCGCTGCTCGCCGAGCGTCTGGGCGTCCCGCAGGTCACCCTGCTCTCCGAGGTCTCCGTCGAGGACGGCACCGTCAAGGGCCGCCGCGACGGCGACGCCGCCTCCGAGAACCTGGAGGCCTCCCTCCCGGCGGTCGTGTCCGTGACCGACCAGTCGGGCGAGGCCCGTTACCCGTCCTTCAAGGGCATCATGGCGGCCAAGAAGAAGCCGGTGGAGTCCTGGGACCTGTCCGACCTCGACATCGACGCCGAGGAGGTCGGCCTGGAGGGCGCCTACACCACGGTCGACGGCGCGGCCGAGCGCCCCGCCCGCACCGCGGGCACGATCGTCAAGGACGAGGGCGAGGGCGGCAAGCAGCTCGCTGAGTTCCTCGCGGGCCAGAAGTTCATCTGAGCCCCTTCGCTGACCGCCCCTCATCTTTCGCAAGCAGGAGAGAAGAAGTCCCATGGCTGAAGTTCTCGTCTACGTCGACCACGTGGACGGCGCCGTCCGCAAGCCCACCCTGGAGCTGCTGACCCTGGCCCGCCGCATCGGCGAGCCGGTCGCCGTCGCGCTGGGCAATGGCGCCGGTGACACCGCCGCCACCCTCGCCGAGCACGGCGCCGTCAAGGTCCTCACCCACGAGGCCGCCGAGTACGCCGACTACCTGGTCGTACCGAAGGTCGACGCCCTCCAGGCCGCCCACGAGGCCGTGTCCCCGGCCGCCGTGCTGGTCCCCTCCTCCGCCGAGGGCAAGGAGATCGCCGCCCGTCTGGCGCTGCGTCTGGGCTCCGGCATCATCACCGACGCCGTCGACCTGGAGGCCGGCGACGAGGGCCCGGTGGCCACGCAGTCCGTGTTCGCCGCGTCCTTCACCACCAAGTCCCGTGTCTCCAAGGGCACCCCGGTCATCACGGTCAAGCCCAACAGCGCGGCCGTCGAGGCCGCCCCGGCCGCCGGCGCGGTCGAGGCCCTGAGTGTCTCCTTCTCCGCGCAGGCCACCGGCACCAAGGTCACCGGCCGCACCCCGCGTGAGTCGACGGGCCGCCCGGAGCTGACCGAGGCCGCGATCGTGGTCTCCGGTGGCCGTGGCGTCAACGGCGCCGAGAACTTCGCGATCATCGAGGCGCTCGCCGACTCCCTCGGTGCCGCTGTCGGCGCCTCGCGTGCCGCGGTCGACGCCGGCTGGTACCCGCACACCAACCAGGTCGGCCAGACCGGCAAGTCGGTCTCGCCCCAGCTGTACATCGCCAACGGCATCTCCGGCGCGATCCAGCACCGCGCCGGCATGCAGACCTCGAAGACGATCGTGGCGGTCAACAAGGACGCCGAGGCCCCGATCTTCGACCTCGTCGACTACGGCGTCGTCGGCGACCTCTTCGACGTCGTCCCGGCGCTGACCGAGGAGATCAAGACCCGCAAGGGCTGATCGACCCCGGCTGTGGAGGGCCCCCGTGACCGCGCGAACGGCGGTTTCTAGGGATCGTCGCAACACATGATCGGTTGTGTCAGACGGCGAGCAGT
>NZ_SZVW01000038.1 GCF_007655005.1 Streptomyces tibetensis | reverse complement strand
TGCCCGGCGCCGACATCCTCCTGGCCTGGGTCACCATCACCCCGGCCATCCGCGAAGGGCGTGGGCGGCGACTGGTTCGATGTGATTCCGCTGCCCGGTGCCCGGGTCGCGCTGGTGGTCGGGGACGTGGTGGGGCATGGTCTTCATGCCGCGGCGACGATGGGGCGGCTACGCACCGCGGTGCACAACTTCTCCGCCCTGGACCTGCCCCCGGACGAGCTCCTGGGGCACCTGGACGAGCTGGTCGCGCGAATCGACGGCGCTGGAGACGGAGCCACGGAGCGGGACGGCGAGAGCGTCTCGGGCGCCACCTGCCTCTACGCCATCTACGACCCGGCCTCCGGGATGTGCTCCCTGGCCCGGTCGGGGCATCCGGAGCCGGCCCTGGTACGTCCCGACGGCACCGTGGAGTTCCTGCCGGTGCCCGGTTCTCCGCCGCTCGGTGTGGGCGGCGGCCTGCCCTTCGAGACCGCCGAACTCGCCCTTCCCGAGGGCTCCCGGCTGGTCCTGTACACGGACGGTCTGATCGAGGACCGGGAGCGGGGCATCGACACCGGTCTCGAGGCACTGCGTGAGGCGCTGGCACGCTCGGGCCGGGCTCCCGAGGAGACGTGTCAGGACGTCCTCGACGCGCTGCTTCCGGCTCGGTCGAGCGACGACATCGCCCTGCTCGTCGCCCGCACCCGGCTGCTGGATCCTTCCCAGGTCGCCGAGTGGGAGGTGCCCGGTGACCCGGCGGGCGTCCGGGCGGAGGTCACCGGGCGGCTGGGAAGCTGGGGACTGGAGGAGATGGCGTTCACAACCGAGTTGATCGTCAGCGAATTGGTCACCAACGCCATCCGCTACGGCATCGAACCCATCCGGCTCCGGGTGCTGCACGACGGCGACAGCCTGATCTGCGAGGTCGCCGACGGCAGCAGCACCTCACCGCATCTGCGTCGGGCCGCGATCACCGACGAGGGCGGACGGGGTCTGTTCCTCGTCGCCCAGTTCGCCCGGCGGTGGGGCACCCGCTACCTGGTACGCGGCAAGGTGATCTGGACCGAACAGTCCACCCGGAGCCCGGCCGCCGAGCCCGAGGAGATGTCGGCCGACGCACTGCTGGAGCAGTGGGAGGACGCGGCCTGGTGAGTCGCCGTGTCACAGGCCGATGCTGTAGACCTTGCGGATCGTCTCCTTCACGTCCCAGTGACCGGACCAGCCCTTGGGCTGGACGACGACGTCACCGGCGGCGATCTCGAAGGTCTTCCCCGTGGCGCCGTCGGTGGTGACGGCGCGGCCGCCGGCTCGACGTCCACAGCCTGTTCGACGTCGTCGACGAGCTGGGCTTCGACGGGTGGATCGGCTGCGAGTACAACCCTCGCGCCGGATGCGAGGCCGATATCGCTCGCCCGGGCCGGCCGGGGCGAGACCGTCCTGACCGTCGCCGCGCACGGCCGTCTGCATGAGCGCCGACGTGGACACGCTCCGCGCGCTGCTCGAAGCGGCCCGGACACAGTCGGCGGCCGGTGCCCACCTGATGACCGTCTCCATGCGGCCGGGGCAAGCCGGACGCGGCCGCTTCCGGCTTCCTGTCCGGCATCATCCGCGTGCCGCTCGCGGGCGTCCCGGCCATCCGGCAGGACATCCCGAGCTGATGGGCACGCTGCGGGCAGGGCGCCGGCCCGGCTCAGGAGTGCGGGAGCATACGGCGGCGGTCTCAGCATCCCTGGGCCGACGGGCCGTCGACGCCGCCCACAAGCCCGCCGCTTTACATAATGTCTGAATATCATGCCCGTAACCGACAGATCGCCCGTCGGCTCCGTGCGGGACTGCGGAGACACTCGGTGGACCGCAACGGTCGCACCATCCACGCCGCCGGGGTGCAGGCCCGTTCGAGCATCATGCCCGGGCGAGTTCGATCCGGTGCCTGCCGAAGTCGCCCATCAGGTCGCCTTCGGCTGTCGGCACGCCCTTGGAAGGCGCTGGGTCGGGTGTCGCGGGCTTTACCGGCCCCGTGACCGCCCAACTCGGACACATCGGGTCCGCTGAGGCCACCGGCATCAGCATGGAGGCCCTCGCCGCCAGCCGATGCGTGGCCGGACTCGCGCATCACAGGGACCTGTTGCCCGCCGAGACGCTCGCCGATCCGCTGCGCGCCGAGACCGTGGCCGGCAGCCGTCCGGCCCTGGTCCGAGAGGCGCGATGAGCCTGGTCGAACTCGGCCCGGTGACGCTTGACATGTCCGGTCCCGATGTGCGCAATTACCAGAACCAGTAGAGGAAGAAGCATGTCGCTCCTGAAGACCATCGATACCGACCCCTCCTTTGCTCCCCTCGAGTCCGGCCCGCTGCCGGAGCGCCTGATCTCCGGCAACCCGACTTACAAGACCTGGGCCCAGGACGCCGCCCGCGGGGAAACGATCAAAACGGGCGTCTGGGAGGCCACGCCCGGCGAGACGCACTCGATCAAGGGCGAGACCTTCGAGTTCTGCCACATCCTCTCCGGCGTCATCGAACTCACGCCGGAAGGCGGCGAGCCGGTGGTCTACAAGGCAGGCGACAGCTTTGTCATGAAGCCGGGCTTCGTCGGCGTCTGGAAGACCATCGAAACCGTGCGCAAGATCTACCTGACCGTGTCGTAACGCCGATGCCGGGCGATGGGACCGGGCGGCTGTCGCCCGGTCCCATCCGTACTGCTCGGCGCCGCCGCGCAGGCAGCAGGCGTCTTCCAGCGCCTCGCGCAAGCGGCCAGAAGGCGAGTAGCAGGCGGGGGGCGTCTTGTCGACCACGTGTCCCCGCCGCTGGAACGCGCAGGGCACATGGGCGGCCGCGCGAGACCGGGGGCGCACCTGGAAGGCGCTGGGTGAGTGGTCGTGCGTCGCGCGTCAGATGCCGAGCATCTGGTTGAGCTCGTCCAGGGACTTGACCGTCACATAGTCGTAGCCGTGGGTGACCGGGTCGCAGCCGCGGTCCAGGAGGACCAGGTTGCGGAAGCCCATGTCGTGCATCGGCATCAGGTCGTAGCGGGTGTGCGAGGAGACATGCACGAAGTCCTCGGGGGACGCGTCGAGCCGGTCGAGCATGTACTCGAAGGCGGCGTACCGGGGCTTGTAGAAGCCGGCCTGCTCCGCGGTGAATACCCCGTGGAAGTCCGCGCCGAGCCGGGGCACGCTGTCCGCGAGGAAGGAGTCGTCCGCGTTGGAGAGGATGACCAGCTTGTAGTGCTCGCCCATCTTCTTGAGCGGCTCGGGGATGTCGGCGTGCGGGCCCCAGCTGCGGACGCCGTCGGCGAACCGCTTGCCCGCGTCCGGGGCGGCCTTCACGCCCCACTTGCGGCAGACCCGCTCGAAGGCGTCCTGCAGCGTAACCGCTTGCCCGCGTCCGGGGCGGCCTTCACGCCCCACTTGCGGCAGACCCGCTCGAAGGCGTCCTGCAGCGTCTGCTCGTAGGGGTAGTACTCGCCGCGGACCTGGTCGTAGCGGTAGCCGCGGAACTCCTTGACGAACTGGTCCCACTGCTCGGCCGGGATCTGGTCGCCGACGAGCTCACGCGTGATGGGGGTCATCGGCCACTCGATCAACGTGCCGTAACAGTCGAACGAGACGTACTTCGGGCGGAATTGGAACGAGGGAATGGGCATGGAAGTGCTCCGTTCTCTTGCTTCGGGGAACTGGTTGCGGCCGACCCGGCCCTTCTCGGGCATGCTCTGCCAGAGATGTGCGGGTGGGGGGATGCCGTCGACCATCGCCGGGGGTCAGGCGGCGCCGACTCCTGCCGGAGCGAGGAAGTCGATGGGGTGCTCCGTGGTGCCGTCGAGTGCCAGGTCGGCGGCGATCTCTCCCATCGCGGGCGAGAACTTGAAGCCGCTGCCGGAGAATCCGGCCATGACGATGATGTCGTCCTGGCCGGGGAGATGGCCGACGAGCGGGTACCCGGACGGCGAACCAGGCGGATTCGTGTAGCCCTCCATGTAGGCCGACGTCCTGATGGGGTCGGGGTTCAGGTCCGGCATGAGTTCGCGGATGAGTTCGTGGAAGGCGTTGAGTTCTTCGGGGCGGACCGTACGGTCGAGCCGTTCGGGCTCGGGCACCGGCGCGTGGTACCTGAAGGACAGACCGAGTTTGACGGAGATGCCGTCGGGCGACGGGATGCCGAAGCAGTCATGGGGTGTGCCGCGCAAGAAGGCGGGAGCGCCGCCCGCGAACCAGTCGTGGCGGGTGGGCAGGTGCCAGGAGCAGATCACCCGGCGAACCTCGACGATCCGTGGGAGGTTCGGGAGCAGGGTGTTGATCCAGGGGCCCACGGTCACCACGGCGGCGTCCACGTGGTCCCTGCCGTGGTCGGTGACGATGTGCACCCCGCCTCCAGATGCGGGGACGACCTCCCGCACCGGGGTGTAGCGGTGCAACCGGGCGCCCAGCTGTTCGGCACGCCCCGCGGCGGCCTGGATCGACGCCTCCGGCCTGATGATGGAGCCCTGCCGGTCGAGGACGGCGGTGTGTCCGTCCGGGAGACAATGCTGCGGGTAGCGACGGGCGAGGGCGTCCTGGTCCAGTACCTCGTGATCCAGACCATGGGCGGCGCTGGCGGAGAGGAGGAGTTGCATGTCCCGTGAGGCGGTCTCTCCCATCACGAGGCAGCCGCTGCGGCGTCGCAACGACCGGCTCGTCTCCGCCTGGAGCTGCTCCCACAGCCCGTCCGCGAGCTTCAGCAGCGGGGTGTATCTTGCGTCGCCGAGGTGGACCGCTCGGAACATGCGGCTCTCGCCCCCGGCCGCTCCACGGTCGTGCCCCGGCGCGTACCGGTCGTAGCCGATGACCTCGGCTCCGCGGGTGGCCAGCCGCCACATGGCCTGGCTGCCCATACTGCCGGCACCGATCACGGCGACGCGCTTCGGGATGCGCATGAGGTCGCTCCTTTCGAGGGTGTGGTCTGGGTGGTACTCGGGCCGCGGCACGGTGCGGGCACTGGGGGACCGTTCGTGTTCAGCGCTGGGAATGGCGTTCCCTTTCCGCCCAGGAAACCTGCAGGTCAACCCATGCTTTGTGCACGTTGAGGCAGAGGGAGACGGCTCAGAGGAGCTCGATCAGCTTGTCGGTGAACTCGGCGGTGGTCGCGGTTCCGCCCAAGTCACGGGTGCGGACGTCGGTCTTGGCCAGGACCGAGGTGATCGCGTCCGTGATGTCCCTGGCCGCGGCGGGATGGCCGAGGTGGTCGAGCATCATGGCCGCGGACCAGATCGCGCCCAGCGGGTTGGCGATGCCCTGGCCCGCGATGTCGGGCGCGGAGCCGTGCACCGGCTCGAACATCGAGGGGAAGTCCCGCTCGGGGTTGAGGTTGGCCGCCGGGGCGACGCCGATGGATCCGGCGACCGCGGCCGCGAGGTCGCTGAGGATGTCGCCGAAGAGGTTGGAGGCGACGACGACGTCGAAGCGGGCCGGCTCGAGGACGAACTTGGCCGCGAGCGCGTCGATGTGCTCCTGGTCCCAGGCGACCTGCGGGAACGAGGCGGCCCGCTCGGTGACGAGTTGGTCCCAGAACGGCATGGTGTGCACGATGCCGTTCGACTTGGTCGCGGAGGTCAGGCGGCCGCCGCGCTCGGAGGCGAGCGTGAAGGCGTAGTCCAGCACGCGGGTGACGCCGGCCCGGGTGAACACGGCCTCCTGCACGGCGATCTCGTCCGGGAAGCCGCGGTTGAGCCGGCCGCCGACCTCGCTGTACTCGCCTTCCATGTTCTCGCGCACGACGACGAAGTCGACCTCACCCGGCCGGGCACCGCGCACCGGGCTTTCGATGCCTTCGAAGACACGGATGGGCCGGAGGTTGACGTACTGGCGGAAGCTGCGCCGGATGGGGATCAGCAGCCCCCACAGCGAGACATGGTCGGGCACCCCGGGGTATCCCACCGCGCCCAGCAGGATCGCGTCCTGGTGGCGCAGCTGGTCGATCCCGTCGGCGGGCATCATGGCGCCCTCCCGCAGGTACCGCTCGCACGACCAGTCGTACGAGGTGTAGGACAGGCTGAAGCCGTGGCGGCGGCCGAGAACATCGAGCACCTGCTGCGCCGGGGGCAGGACCTCGGCGCCGATGCCGTCGCCGGGGATCAGGGCAATGCGGTGGTTCGTCGTCATGCCGTTGATTGCAGCAAGGCGGTCCGTGAGGCGTCCAAGACGCAAAGGGGATCTCCCTTATAAGCGGTGCCTATCAGCTCTGGCCTGCGGAGTTTGCGGCCGTGACGAACGCGGCGGCCGCGGGCGACAGGCTGCCGCGGCGGCTGACGAGGGCGATGTCCAAGGTGCTCTCCGGCTCGATGTCGAGGACGCGGGCGCCCAGTCGCCGGGCCAGGTCCCGCCAGGCATCCGTGACCACCGCGAGCCCCACCCCTGCCAGTACCAGGGGCATGAGGGACACCCGGTGCTCGGTCTCCGCGGCGACGGTGAACTCGATGCCCTGCTCCCGCAGCGCGTCGACGTAGGCGCGCATCCCGGTGCCCGACTGCCCGACGATCAGTCGCTGTCCCGCGAGCTCCCGGCATTCCACCGCTGTCCGGCCGGAGAACGGTCCGTCGGCCGGCACCACCAGCACAAGACGCTGCCGCCCCAGCGCATGTGAGACGACCCCCTTGTCGGAGACCGGGCCGGCGGAGGCCAGGAGCCCCAACTCCACGGCCCCGGTGCGCACCATGTCGATCACATCACGCGACGTGAACGCCGCATGGATGGCCACAGAGACGCCGGGATACCGGTGGCTGAAGGCCCTCACCAAGGTCGTCAGCGGCTCCACCGCCTGCGACGGCATCGACGCCATGTCCAGGCGCCCCTCACTCAGTTCATGCACCGCCGCGACACTCGCCCGCGCCGTCTCCAGACTCCGCACGGCCTCACGGGCAGGCTCGATCAGGGCCCTTCCAGCCTCCGTCAGCACGGCCCTGCGCCCGATGCGATGGAAGAGCTCGGAGCCGAGATCACGCTCCAGTGCCCGCACGGCCTGCGACAGCGACGGCTGCGACACGTACAGAGCCGACGCCGCACGGTTGAACCCCCCACGATCAACAATCGCGAGGAAGTACTCCAGCTGCCGAATGTCCATACGCGCCTCTGTCCCTCAAGAGATCAACCGACGACTCACATGGTCACGACCATGGTTGCGTGAAGGATCACCTCGACGAGGTACGGACCGCCGATGCACCGGCCGCAATCGTCACGGAAGCGCGCTCACAGCCAACTGAAGCACTCAATGAATCGCTGCGGCGCTCAGGCGCAGCCGTTCCCGGCCCAAGGGTCGAAAACAGGCACGGCTCCTGGTGGATCGGGTCGTGCAGGTGTCGACGGAAAACCCCGTTCGACGGGAATCCTGTGCGCACCGCCACCTGTCTTCCGGCGGACCGGTTGCAGGAAATTCCGCCGCACTTCTGATAAGTCGTATGGCCGTTCGGAGGAGCCGAAGTGCCGGGTCCACCCACCCGGCACTTCGACTCGGCCGGTCCTCAGCGGCCGGAATCGGTCCGCGTCACCCGACGGTCCAGCGCTGGTTCGCCCCGCCGTTGCAGTTCCACAGGACCGCCTGGGTCCCGTTGGCGGTGCCGGAATTGGACGCGTCCAGGCACAGGCCGGAGCGGGCGCTGGTGATCGTGCCGTTCGCGTTGAACTCCCAGCGTTGGTTCTGGCCGCCGTGGCAGTCCCAGATGACCGCCCGGGTGCCCGGAGAGGTTCCCGAGGCCTCGGCGTCCAGGCACTTGCCGCCGTACACCCGCAGCTCGCCGGCGGCCGTGCGCGTCCACTTCTGGCCGGCGCGGTCCAGGCAGTCCCACAGCTGCACCTGGGTGCCGTTGGTCTGCGACGAGTTCGGCACGTCCAGGCAGCGGCCGGAACCGGCGCCGACGACCTTGGTGCCGCTCGGCGGCTCCGGGGTCGTGCCGCCCGGCGGAACGTAGGGGCACTTGGTCTTCGAGCGGGAGATCTGGCTGCGGTCCGCCAACGACGGGCACAGGAACTGGGTGTAGCGGGTGTCGTTGTCGAGGAAGATCTTGAGCCAGGGGATGGTACGGCGTGTCACGTTGGAGTTGCCCCAGGTGGGGAAGCCGTGGCCGCCGGTGGTGAGCTCGACGAAGGCGCTCTGCGTGCCGGCCGGCATGCCTGCGTAGAGGCCGTCGAGGTAGGAGGGGGTGACCGTGCCGTCGTCCCGGGCGCCCATGATCATCGTCGGGACGCGCAGGTCGGACAGGTTCTGCGAGGGTGAGAAGGGTGCGAGGGGAAGGGCCGCCTTCAGGGACGGCCGCCGCACCGCCGCGCTGATGGCGCCGCCGCCGCCCATGGAGTGGCCGAGCACGCCCAGCCGGCTCGGGTCGACGCGGTCGCGCACCGGGCTCTTCTGGGTGAGGTAGTCCAGCGCAGCGAGGAGCTGGGTTCCGCGGGCGGTGTCGAAGTCGTTGGGGCTGTTGGTGTCGATGCCGATGACGACGAACCCGAAAGAGGCGAGCCAGTGCCCCATCCAGGCGCCTTCGGCGCTCCACCGGGCGGTGTAGCCGGGCACGGCGGCGATCGCGCCCCAGGTGCCCTGGCTGGTGTCCGTCGGATAGTAGATCTTGCCGCCGTTGAAGCCGTTGCCGGGCGACACGGTCGTCTCGGCGGTGGCGAACGTGCCCCGTTGGGCGGCGACACTGCTGACCGTGGGGTCCGGGCCCCGCTGGTACGGGTTGTCCGCGGCCGCTGCCGGCTGGATCGAGACGAGTGTGGCGAGCAGGCCGGTCACGGCCGCGGCCAGGGCGGCCCTCAGCCCGACCGTCCTGCTTCTGCGCAGGGGTGTCCGCATGGTCCTGTTCCTCCTTGCCCACGCCTCTCCGGGGAGGGCGGGGTGGTACGCGACGAGTGGGGGGTGCGCGAACAGGTGCTGTGAAACTTTGGGAGCGTTCCCAGGTGCGGTGAGCGTAGGTAAGCCCTGATGTGCCGTCAAACATGCTTTCGGGATCGCAGATCGACGCCTCACGGAGTGCGGAAGCCGCGGAACGTCACATGCTTGCGGGTCTCGAAACCGAGCCGTTCGTAGAGCGCGAGCGCGCCACTGTTCGCCTCGGCCACGTGCAGGAAGGGACGTTCGCCACGAGCCACGATGCGCGCGATGTGCGCGCGCAGCAGGCGGACCGCGTGGCCCCGCCCACGGGCCTCGGGCGCGGTACAGACGGCACTGATCTCGGTCCATCCGGGAGGCCTCAGCCGCTCCCCCACCATCGCCACCAGCGCACCGTCCTCGCGGATGCCGAGGTAGGTGCCGAGTTCGTGCGTGCGGGGCCAGAAGGGCCCCGGCCGGGTGCGCTCGACGAGGTCGAGCATCTCGGGCACGTCCTTGGCACCGAGTTCGACCATGTCGCGGTCGAACCCGTGGTGTGAGGGATCCGGGCCGCTGTCGCGGGCCCAGATCATCTGGCGGCCCTCGAGGACGAAGACCGGATCCCAGTCGGGCGGCGGTATCGCCGGGCAGCTGAACATGTCGGCGAACTCGCCCGGTCCCAGCAGCTTGGCAAGGTCGGCCCATGCCGCCGCGTCCGGCTCGGCCGGTACCGCCGAGAAGGTCGCGACTCCGGGTACGTAGGTGGCGGCGCCGCCGAGCCGGCGGGCGAGATGTGCGTGGTGCCCGCGGAGGGACTCGCCCACCGGGTCGTCCAGTGCGGTGACGTCGCTGAGTCCCGTCATCGTGCTGCGCCTTTCCTGCCCTCGCCGCAGCCGGTCGGCTCGTGGACCGGCACGGCGTCTTCGGATGCCGGCAGCCATGCTAGTCAGCCCCTCCCGAGCGGCTGTCGGCGTCACCTGAGATACGCGGCCAGCGGGAGGTTCTGCCGGCGCACGTCACCGGCGACGAGTCCGGCGATCCGCTGCGCGCCGTACGTCTCGAAGTGGGTGTGGTCGTTGCAGAAGAAGGCGCCCACGGGGCCTGATCCGTAGTCGCCGTTGTGCGGGCAGAAGCGCAGGCTGTTGTAGAGCGAGACGCTGAGCGAGTGCAGGTCGACGACCGGCGCCCCGGTGGCGGACCCGACGGCGAAGGTCTCGTTCACGAAGCCGCGGTTCTTCGTCGCCGTGCTTCCGGAGCAGGTGATGGCGGCGACCGGCGTGAGCAGCACCGGGTGTGCCCCCCGAGCCAGTGCGGCCTGCACCATCGTGGTCATCAGCTGTCGGTAGCGGGCCGGGCCGACGTGCCGGGGGCAGGTCGACGAGGAGTCGTTGATGCCGAACTGGATGAACAGGTAGTCACCCGCCTTCATCCCGGTGCTCGCGTTCAGCATCGACTGCCAGCGTGAGGAGTAGGTACCGGACGTGAGACGGCACTCGCCGTCCGAGCCCTTGGTGCTGCTGACGTTCCCCTCGTACATCCAGGTCTGGATGCTGCGGCCGCCCACGGCCTGGTTTCTGACGGTGACGTCGGCGTTGAACAGGGCGTCGAACTGGCTGCCCCAGCCGACCGGGCAGCGGGCGGAGCCCGGGTTGGCCATGGTCGAGTCGCCGGCCAGCCATGCCGTGACCGGGGCGGCCGCTCGGGCGGCGGGGGCAGCGGAGCCGGAGCAGCGCGACGTGGCGCCTTCGGCCGCTGAGGCCGCACCCAGTCCGAGGCTCGACAGGGCGATCACCAGCACGGCGGTGATGACGGTACGTAAGTTCTTCATCGGTTCCCTCCCGGGGACGGGCCTTCCCGTGCGTCGGTCAGCGCAGGTGGGCGGCGAGTGGCAGGTTCTGCTCCCGGACGGCCTGGAGCAGCAGCCCGCCCATCTGGGTCGCGCCGTACTGCGAGAAGTGGGTGTTGTCCGTGACGCCGTCCACGGAGGAGCGGAGGAAGAGCTGTGCGGAGGCGGACGGTCCGAGGGATTCGACCAGCGTCTTGCTCCGGGCGGTCAGGTCGATCACCGGTACCCGCTGCGCCGCACCGACCGCGCGCATCTCGGCGGGCAGGTTCACGCCGATGCCGTTGACGTGCAGTGCCGTGGAGGTCAGTCGGTTGCCGTCGAACAGCCGGCGGACCGGTGGGGTCACCAGGACCGGGACACCGCCCTTGCCGCGGACCCGCGAGATCATGGTGGTGAGGTTGTTCCGGTAGGCGGACGCGCTGGTCTGCTTGTCGTTGTGACCGAACTGGATGAAGACCGGGTCGTTCGCCTTGACCTTGGCCAGCAGCGCGGGCAGGAGCGCCGAGTTGCTGACGAAGCTTCCCGAACTCTCGCCGGAGTCGCCGTAGTTGGCGATGGCCGCACCAGGACGTACCGCGGATGTGATCATCTGCCCCCAGCCGGTGTACGGAGCGGCCGGCTGGTCGCACACGGTCGAGTCACCCGCCAGGTAGGCGACCAGTGACTGTGAGGCCGGCTTCACCGAGACGGCCGAGACCTGAGGGCCGGAGCCCGTGAAGCGGAGGTCGAGGCCGGGGTTGCCGGTGCCGCCCTGGCCGGTCGGCTGTCCCTCCGGCTGGCGCACGTTGACGGTGAACGAGTAGGTGGCGACGGCTCCGGCCGTCGTTCTCGTGGCCGGGAGCATCAGCCGCCGGGCCTCGGCCCACATCTCGGTCTGTCCGGCGGACGCGCCGCCGATGGAGACCGTGACGTCGTAGTTGCCCGGTGCGACGCCGTAGTGGCAGGTGATCGCCGAGGTGCCGGAACAGCCGGCCGGCAGTGCCTGCGGCGCGGCGGCAGCGCGCTGGGCCACCCCTGAGCCTGCCAGGGCCGCCAGAGTCAGCAGGCCCGCCGCCGCCAACCGGGCGCCGTGTCCGCCACTGCGCCCTAATGGCATGTTCATTACAGTCATGAGTCCGTCCTTCGTCGCACGGAGAGGTCCGGGTCGGGGTGAGGGCACAGGGGAGCCACGCACCGCCTTGGTTCGAACACGCCGCTCAGGCCTCGGTGAAGCCGTTCATGATGGAAGTGGGCCGCTTGCTGGCGGAGTCCCAGGCACCCATGGTGTAGCCGGTGAACGGGGACATGCACTCCGGTTCCCAGTAGAAGATGCCCTGCCCACCCGCGGCCTTCAGCGCCTTGGTGTAGGCGACCAGCGCGGCCCGGGTGGAGGAGGCCCGGTCCACCCGACCACCGAACTCGCTCTGCAGGAACGGTTTTCCGTAGGCGGCGGAGATCTTCCGCATGTTGTCCACGATGCCCGGTGCGACATCGGCGCTGCCGTAGGAGGAGAACACGGACATGTCCCACTTGCCGCCGTTGGCGGCGAAGCGACTGAAGAACGTCGTCATCACGTCGTACTTCTGCGGCTGGGCCAGGTGGATGCACACCGTCGAGTTCGGCGACACGGCTTTGACCTGGCTGTAGGCCGCGTTGAGCAGGCCGGTCATCTGAGCCGGGCTGGAGACGCTGCCCACGGGCCGGCAGATCCCGCTGTTGATCTCGTTGCCGATCTGCACCCAGGCGGGCAGCACGCCGTTGGTCTTCATGACGGTCATCGTCTGGTTCACGTACGAGCTCATGGCGGTGAGCATCTGGGTGTAACCCATGTTCTTCCAGGCGGCGGGCGGGTTCTGCACACCGACGGAGTTCCAGGTGTCGCCGAACATGTAGTCCAGCATGATCGACATGCCGGAGGCCTTGACCCGCTTGGCGAAGGCGGCGACCTCGCTGATGGCGCAGTGGCCGTTGGCCGGGTCGCCGGACGGGTTGACGAACGTACGGAGCCGGACGGCCGTGATGCCGTACCCCTTGAGAATGCTCAGCAGATCCTGTGTCTGCCCACTCGCGTTCTTCCAGGAGTAGCCGCGAGCCTCCATCTGCGGCACCCAGCTGATGTCGACGCCCTTGACGAAGCCGGCGGCGGCGTGGGCCGGCGTCTCCAGTTCGGCGAGCGCGGCCGCGGTGGCGAGGGCGCCGGCGGTCGCGGTGGTTGCCCTGAGCAGCGTCCGGCGGCTGATCCGGGCGGGAGCAGGATTCCGGGGCATGGTCGCTCCTCCCTGCCCGCCGGCCGCGCATGGGGCGTCGCGGCCGGCGGGCAGCGGGTCGTGGGGGGTGGGTGTTCCGGGACTGGGGTGTTCCGCCTGCACATGCTGGGAGCGTTCACAACCTGATCCGGCCACGAGACACTCCCTCCTCGAAGGGGGAAGACTGCAGGTGCGGGAATCCACGAACTGCCGTGCTCAGTGCCTGAGTCCAGGCGGGTCGACCGATTCGACTGCCCTCGGCCACGGTTTGCCGTGGGGCGTCCCCCGCAGTGTTCTCGTGCCGCCGCCCGCCTGTCAATCCATGGCGCGCGAGAAACTCACGGATCCGAACAGGGCCGAACAGCAGACTGGACACAATCCTTGACGAGGCATCAGCCCGTTCTTACGCTCCCTCCTCATGGGAGCGTTCCCATACCCCCCACGCACCGGAGGCCACCGTGACCGACTCGCACCGGCGTCCCCGCACCGCGCCACGACCGTGGCGATCACTCCACCGGCCGGGCGGCCGGCTCGTCGGCGGTCTGTCCGCCGCCGCGCTGGCCTTGTCCGCGCTCGTCGCACTGCCGCAGACCGCCCAAGCGGCGACCGCCCGGCAGGTCGAGAAGCTCGACCGCGGCCTGTCCAGCGTGCACACCGGCAGCGGCAACCTGGTGTCATGGCGGTGGCTGGCGACCGACCCGAACGACGTGTCCTTCAACGTCTACCGCGGCGGCACCAGACTCAACTCCTCTCCCATCACCGCCTCGACGACCTACTTCGACTCGGGCGCAACGGCCTCGGCCGACTACACCGTTCGCGCGGTGGTCAACGGCACCGAGCAGGCCGCGTCCGCGCCCGCGGTCCAGTTCCGCACGGGCTACAAGGACGTGCCGATCTCCCCGCCCGCGGGCGGCACCGCCCCGGGCAACTCGGCCTACACCTACGAGGCCAACGACGCCTCCGTGGGTGACCTCGACGGCGACGGCGCCCTGGACCTGGTCCTGAAGTGGCAGCCCACCAACGCCAAGGACAACTCGCAGTCCGGCTACACCGGCAACACCATCGTCGACGGCATCAAGCTCGACGGCACCCGGCTGTGGCGTATCGACCTGGGCCGCAACATCCGCTCCGGCGCGCACTACACGCAGTTCCAGGTGTACGACTACGACGGCGACGGCAAGGCCGAGGTCGCCATGAAGACCGCCGACGGCACCCGGGACGGCACCGGCGCGGTCATCGGCAACTCCGCTGCCGACCACCGCAACTCCAGCGGCTACGTCCTGTCCGGGCCCGAGTTCCTGACGATGTTCAACGGCCAGACGGGCAAGGCGATGCAGACCGTGGACTACGTCCCGGGCCGCGGCACCGTGTCCTCCTGGGGCGACAACTACGGCAACCGCGTCGACCGCTTCCTCGCCGGCACCGCCTACCTCGACGGAGCCCGCCCCTCGCTGATCATGGCGCGCGGTTACTACACCCGTACGGTGATAGCCGCCTGGGACTGGCGCAACGGCTCCTTCACCCGCCGCTGGACCTTCGACACGGCCTCCTCCAGCAACAGCGGCAAGGGCTACGACGGCCAGGGCAACCACAGCCTGTCCGTCGCCGACGTCGACGCCGACGGCAAGGACGAGATCGTCTACGGCGCGATGACCGTCGACGACAACGGCAGCGGCCTGTGGACCACCCGGCTCGGCCACGGTGACGCCGGCCATGTCGGCGACCTCAACCCCTCCCGTCCCGGCCTGGAGTACTTCAAGGTCTCCGAGGACTCCAGCAAGCCGGGCTCCTGGATGGCCGACGCCCGCACGGGCGAGCGGCTGTGGCAGACGGCGTCGGGCTCGGACAACGGCCGGGGCGTCGCCGCCGACATCTACGCCGGCAGTGCGGGCGCCGAGGCCTGGTCCGCCACCGACACCACCTTGCGCTCCGCCACCGGCGCCTCCCTCGGCCGGGAGCCCTCCAGCGTCAACTTCCTGTCCTGGTGGGACGGCGACCCCGTCCGCGAGCTCCTCGACGGCACCCGCATCGACAAGTACGGCACTTCGGGCGACACCCGGCTGCTCACCGGCTCCGGTGTCGCGTCCAACAACGGCACCAAGTCCACCCCGGCTCTGTCCGGCGACATCCTCGGCGACTGGCGCGAGGAGGTCGTCTGGCGCACCAGCGACAACAAGGCGCTGCGCATCTACTCCACCCCGAACCAGACCAACACGAAGATCACGACCCTGCTCCACGACACCCAGTACCGCACGGCCCTGGCCTGGCAGAACACCGCCTACAACCAGCCTCCGCACCCGAGCTTCTTCATCGGCAACGCCATGCCGACGGCACCCCGGCCGACGGTCTACACACCCTGACCCGCCCTGATCGAGCTCTTGCCCCTACTGCGATCGCAGTAGGGGCAAGTGTCTGCGATCGGGCAACGACGAGAGGCCGGCGGACTGCGAGCGTGGCGGTGTGCCGGGATTCCGGCCCGTGTTCCTCTGGAAAGGCTCGTCGATGTCCCCTCTCGCCCGCTGGTGCCACCGGCACCGGCTCGCCGTCGTCCTGGCCTGGGTGGGCCTGCTGATCGCCCTCGGTGGGGCGGTCGGCGCGGCCGGCAGCAGCTTCGGCAACAGTCCGCTGTCGCAGGACACCGACTCGGCCAGGGCGACGGCTCTGCTCCAGAAGGGCGCGAGCAGCGCGGCGGGCAAGAGCGGCAGGGTCGTCTGGCAGGTGAGTGACGGCAAGGTCACCGACGGCGCGGCCGAGCGGTCCATGAGCGGAGCCCTGAAGCGCATCGCCGACGCCCCGGGCGTCGCCTCGGTGACCGACCCCTACACGCCCGCCGGCCGGGCCCAGCTCAGCGAGGACGGCAGGACGGCGTACGCGACGGTCGCGTTCGACGACGGCGTGGACGACGCCCGGATCGACCATGTGAAGAACCTCGCGACGGCCCCGGAGTCGGGGAGTCTGCACATCGCTCTCAACGGGCAGGCGTTCACCGTCAACCCGGAGCCGAACGCGGTCGCCGACGCCATGGGCATCGTGCTCGCCTTCATCGTGCTGCTGTTCGTCTTCCGGGCGGTCTGGGTGGCGGCCCTGCCCATCATCACGGCCGTCGCCGGCGTCGGCACCTCCGCGGTCACGGTGATGCTGCTCAGCCACGTCATCACGCTCTCCGACACCACGCTGACGCTGGGTTCGCTGATCGGCCTGGGCGTGGGCATCGACTACGCCCTGTTCATCGTCAACCGGCACCGCGGCAACCTGACGGCGGGCATGAGCGTGGCCGAGTCGGTCGCCAAGTCCCTCAACACCTCCGGCCGGGCCGTGGTGTTCGCCGGTCTGACCGTCGTCGTCGCGCTGCTGGGCATGCTCACCCTGAACGTCGGCATCATCAACGGTATGGCGATCGGCGCGGCCATCACCGTCGTGCTGACCGTACTGGCCGCCATCACCCTGCTGCCGGCGCTGCTTAGCCTGATCGGCACGAGGATCCTGGGCCGCGCCGGGCGTCGCGTCCGCGCCGGACACGGAGGAGTCCCGGCGGGCGGCACTGGGCTGTGGGGCCGCTGGGCCGAGCGCGTCCAGGCACGGCCCAAGGTACTGGGCCTGGTCGGGCTCGTGGTGCTCGCGGCCCTCGCGTTGCCGACGCTGTCCCTGCGGCTGGGCGCGTCCGACGACGGCAACCTGCCCGCGTCCTCGACGAACCGTCAGGCGTACGACATGATCGCGGACGGTTTCGGCCCGGGCTTCAACGGTCCGCTCCTCCTCGCGATCCAGGCCCCCACCGCCGCCGACAAGGCGGCCCAGGCGGAGTTGGTCACCGCTCTGGAGCGGGTCGACGGTGTCGCCGGTGTCGGCGCGGCGCCCATGAAGGAGGGGCAGACCGTCGGGGTGGTCTCCGTCGTCCCGACGACCTCGCCGCAGTCGGAGGCCACCTCCGACCTGATCCACCACCTGCGTGACGACGTCATCCCGGAGGCGGAGCGGGGGACGTCCATGAGGGTCTATGTGGGGGGAGTCACCGCGAGCAACGACGACTTCGCGTCGGTGCTGATGGGCAAGCTGCCGGTGTTCGTGCTGGTGATCGCCGTGCTCGGTTTCCTGCTGCTGACGGTCGCCTTCCGCAGCCTGCTCATTCCGGCGGTCGGCGCGCTGCTGAACATCCTCAGCATCGGGGTGGCCTTCGGCGCGATCGTGGTGGTCTTCCAGTACGGCTTCGGCGCCGGGCTCCTCGGGCTCGGTGCCGCGGGGCCGATCGAGTCGTTCGTACCGATCCTGGTCGTCGGCATCATGTTCGGCCTGTCCATGGACTACCAGGTCTTCCTGGTCAGCCGGATGCGCGAGGAATGGGCGCACACCGGTGACAGCCACCGCGCCGTCCGGGTCGGGCAGGCGGAGACCGGCAAGGTGATCGCCGTCGCCGCCGCCATCATGGTCTGTGTCTTCGGCTCGTTCGTGTTCGGCGGCATGCGGGTCATCTCCGAGTTCGGCGTCAGCCTGGCGGTGGCCGTGGCACTGGACGCCCTGCTGATCCGCATGGTCGTCGTGCCGGCGCTCATGCACCTGTGCGGACGGGCCAACTGGTGGCTGCCCCGCCGGCTGGACCGGGCACTGCCCCGCGTCTCGGTCGAGGGCCCCGCACAGGAGCCGGCTCGACCGGCCCGGGCGGTCCGTGAGCCGGAGACGGCCGGCTTCCACGGCGGCTGAAGAGCATCGGCGTACGGCGCCGACCGGGCGGCGGGCTGGGCCGCCGCCCGGTCGGCGCTGCGTAGAGTGAGGGAGTGCAGGTGGCAGTAGTGAGTCAGCGGTTGCCGGTCCGTCATGAACGGATCCGGGACGCGCTTCCGGCCGTGGTGCTGGTTCTGGTGGGCACGGCGGCGACCGCCGCGGGCGAGGGCGGTGTCGGCTGGCACGCACCCCGGCCGGCCGGGACGGCCTGGATGGCACTGGCCTGTGCGCCGCTCGTCTTCCGCAGCCGGTGGCCGCTACCGGTCGTGATCGCCTCGCTGGCCGTCGATCTGGCCCACCTGTGCGTGGCGCCGGACTTCTCCATGACTCCGGCGGCGAGCCTGGTCGCGCTCTACACCCTCGCCACCCGGAGCAGC
Organism: Streptomyces tibetensis; assembly: GCF_007655005.1. GTDB lineage: Bacteria > Actinomycetota > Actinomycetes > Streptomycetales > Streptomycetaceae > Streptomyces > Streptomyces tibetensis. Next base: position 28,316 of record NZ_SZVW01000038.1, on the reverse strand, counting down.
CGGCGCACCGCCTGGATCACCGGCCTCATCGCGTCGGTCCTGATCACGGCCGTCTATGCGGTCGCCGAGTCCGAGCCGCCCCTCGCGGGCGCCAGTCTGCTCCACTTCGACTTCGCGATCGCGGCCACCGCGCTGGGCGACGCCGTCCGCACCCGCCGTCGGCACCTCGCCGAGGTCGAGGCGCGAGCCGAACGGGCCGAGCGCAGCCGTGAGCAGGAGGCGCGGCGGCGGGTCACCGAGGAGCGGGTCCGTATCGCCCGGGAACTGCACGACGTCGTGGCCCACCACATCACCCTGGTGAACGCGCAGGCCGGCGTGGCGCACCATCTCATGCGCCACGATCCCGACCGCGCGTACGAGGCGCTGGCCCACATCAAGGACAACAGCCGGGCCGCGCTCGACGAACTGCGCGCCACCGTGGGCCTGTTGCGCCAGCCCGACGACGGGCCCGACTCCCGCGCGCCGATCCCGGGACTAAACGATCTGGACGCCCTGGTCGGTGGTGTGCGGACGGGCGGACTGTCCGTGGAGGTGAGGTGCACCGGCACATCCCGGCCCGTGGCGCCCGCCACGGAACTGACCGCTTACCGCATCGTCCAGGAAGCGCTCACCAACACCCACAAGCACGCGTCGGCGACGCGGGCGGAGGTGGAGCTGGACTACGGACCGGACCGGTTGCGGGTCATGGTGACGGACGACGGCAGGCCCGGCGCCGTCCAGGGCCCCGGCTCCGGTCACGGCCTGATCGGCATGCACGAGCGCGCGACCGCCATCGGCGGCACGGTCACCGCGGGTCCGTTGCCGGACGGTGGCTTCCGGGTCGTCGCCGAACTCCCCCTCGCTCTCGCCCCCACATCCGTCTGACCCTCACGAGGTACGAGTCACCCATGACGATCCGCGTCCTGCTCGCCGACGACCAGGCCCTGCTGCGGGGCACCTTCCGGCTGCTCATCGAGGCGCAGCCGGACATGGAGGTGGTCGCCGAGGCGTCGAACGGTGGGGAGGCGGTGCGGCTGGCCCGGTCCGCGCGGGCCGATGTGGTGGTGATGGACATCCGGATGCCCGAGGTCGACGGCATCGAGGCCACCCGGCTCATCGGCCGGGACGAGGATCTGGCCGGGGTGAAGGTGCTGGTGCTCACCACGTTCGAGGTGGACGAGTTCGTCGTCGAGGCACTGCGGGCCGGTGCGAGCGGCTTCCTCGGCAAGGGGGTCGAACCGGCCGAACTCCTCCAGGCGATCCGGCTGGTCGCGGCCGGTGAGGCGCTGCTCTCACCGGCCGCGACCAAGGGCCTGATCGCCCGGTTCCTCTCGCAGCCCTCCCCCGGCGGCCTCGCCGATCCCGAACGGCTGGCCACGCTGACGCCCCGGGAGCGCCAGGTCATGCAGCTGGTGGCCACGGGCCTGTCCAACGACGAGATCGCCGAGCGGCTCTTCGTCACCCCGGTGACCGTCAAGACCCACGCCAACCGGGCCATGGCCAAGCTCGGCGCCCGGGACAGAGCCCAACTCGTGGTCATGGCCTACGAGAGCGGGCTGGTCCGCGCCGGGGAGACTCGGACCTGACCGTCACCGGCACCGGCCTCGCGTCACGCTCCGGTGGGTGCGGCGCGCGGCGCCTCGGCTGCGTCCCGCCGGAACGCCCACTCCAGGCGGGGCTCCAGTACGCAGCGGAACAGCCGCCGCACGGGCGGGGTGCACAGGGCGGTCATGACGCAGGCTGCCACGAGGGTGACCGTGATCTCGCCGACGGGACGATGGATCCAGTCGGGGCCGAACCAGCCGAAGTGTTTGGCCCCCTGGACGGCGAAGCCGTGCAGCAGGTAGCCGTACAGCGTGCCCGCGCCGAGGGCGGTGAACCATGTGCGCCGTCCCGGGACCCAGGCGAGGAAGCAGGCGACGAGGAGCAGGGAGCAGCCGAAGAGGGCCAGGGTCATCACGGGCCCGTACCAGCCGGGGGCGCCCAGTTCCTCGGCGCTGGAGCGGTGGAAGAGCCAGGCGTAATCCCACCGGGGCGTGATCCAGTACGCCCCGGCGAGGGCGCCGGCGACGACGGGCAGGGACAGCAGGCGCATCTCCCGCCGGCGCACCAGCCGGAAGTGCTCCGGCTTCAGCAGCAGACCGAGCACGAAGTAGGGCAGGAACTGCAGGACGCGCTGGAGATCGAGGTCGTCGCCGATGGACGGCGAGAGGGTCGCCAGGGCCGCGATGACGAGGGCGACCGGCAGCGGCCACCGCAGGAGCTTCCAGACCGGGGTGGTCAGTCGCCAGATGAACAGGGCGGCCAGGAACCACGTCAGGTACAGGGGGCTCAGCAGGCTGATGGCGCGGTCGGGATCGCCGCTCGTCCAGCGGGTGTAGTAGGTGTACGCCACCTCGAAGACGACGTACGGCACGACCACGGTGGTGACCAGGCGTTTGATCCGCTCCGGGCCGGCGTCGAAGCGGCGTGAGAAGTAGCCGGAGATGACGATGAACGCCGGCATGTGGAGGGCGTAGACGAGGGTGTAGAGCGCGGTGACGGCGCGGCTGCCGTCGCGCAGCGGCTCCCAGGCGTGTCCGATGGCCACCAGGACGATGGCCAGGTACTTGGCGTTGTCGAAGAACGAGTCTCTGGGCTTGGCCGCGGGGGCCGCCGGCCGGTCGCCGGTCGCCCGGCCGCTCGCGGCACGGGGGACTTCGGGTGGGGAGTGCCGTGTCTCTCGGTCGCCGCGCGGGGGCAGCGTGCGCGGGCCGGCGTTTCCTTGCGGTTGAAGCCCGAACAGACCAGAACACCTCTTACTTCGTCGCGTGTTGGTGGATCCCTCCTCCGATCACATCACGAAAGTTCATCGATTGCGTAATCGTGCAACCGTGACACCCGGACGGTCAGGCGTCGCGCAGCGCCTTCTCGATCTCGCCGAGCGAGCGGGTCAGCCTCCCGTAGTCGGCGGGGGTCACCGGGGCCACGAAGTACCGCTCGACGACCGACGCGTGGATCGCGGCCGCCCGGAGGAACACCGTACGACCCTGCCCGGTCGGCTCGACCAGGACGCTTCTGCGGTCTCCGGGAGCCGGCACGCGCCGCACCAGGCCGGTTCCCTCCATGCGGTCGATCAGGCGGGTGATGCCGCTGCTGGTGAGTGTGAGGTCATCGGCGAGCCTGCGCTGCGAGATCTCCTCGTCCGGATGCCGGCAGAGCCGGATGAGGACCTCGAACATCGTGTGGCTGATCTCGCACTCCTTGCGCAGAGCCGTGTCGATCCGCTGTTCCAGTCGGGTGGCGGCCTTGATCAGCAGGCCGAAGTCGTGCACGAGCGGGCTGTCGGCGGCTCGTGCGGCTTCGTCGTTCTCTCGTTTCGCGGTGTCCACCCGGCCGACTTTAGTGCTTCTTCACCTACTGCCATCTCAATTACTGAGCAATCAATTGCTGAGCAGTCAACGAACTCTTAGGGTGGGGCCCACCACCCAGCACGTCGACAGAGAGGGAAGTCAGTGGACCTTCAGCACTGGCTCGGCCGGGCCAACGACGCGATACAGCAGTGGGCCGACACCTTCGGCCCCTATGAGCAGCACCCGTCCCTCCTCGTCGACGACGATCGTTTCGCCGCCTCCTTCGAGGAGCTGACCGGGAGGCTGAAGGAGAACTATCCCTTCTTCCACCCGCGCTACGCGGGCCAGATGCTCAAGCCCCCGCACCCGGCGGCCATCGTCGGTCACCTCACCACGATGCTGATCAACCCCAACAACCACGCCCTGGACGGCGGCCCCGCCACCGCCCGCATGGAACGCGAGGCCGTCGCGCAACTGGCCACGATGTTCGGCTTCGACACCCACCTCGGCCACCTCACCACCAGCGGTACGATCGCCAACCTCGAGGCCCTCTTCGTCGCCCGCGAGCTCCACCCCGGCCGAGGGATCGCCTACAGCGCCGACGCCCACTACACCCACGGCCGCATGTGCCACGTCCTCGGCATGAAGGGGTACCCGATCCCGGCCGACGACCGCGGCCGCATCAGCCTCGACGCGCTCGAGGACATCCTGCGGACGGGAGAGGTCGGCACCGTCGTGCTCACCGTCGGCACCACCGGCCTCGGAGCGGTCGACCCGGTCCACGACGCCCTCGCTCTCAAGGAGCGCTACGGCGTCCGGCTCCACGTCGACGCGGCGTACGGCGGCTTCTTCACCCTGCTCGCCGGCGTCGACGGCCCGGAGGGGCTCCCGCCGCAGCCGTGGCACGCGATCGCCCGGTGTGACTCGATCGTCGTCGATCCGCACAAGCACGGCCTCCAGCCCTACGGCTGCGGCGCCGTCCTCTTCCGCGACCCCGAGGTGGGCCGCTTCTACCTGCACGACTCGCCGTACACCTACTTCACCTCCAACGAGCTGCACCTCGGCGAGATCAGCCTGGAGTGCTCCCGTGCCGGCGCCTCGGCCGCGGCCCTGTGGCTCACCTTCCAGGTGCTCCCGCCCACGCCCGACGGACTGGGCCGCGTCCTCGGGGCCGGCCGGCGGGCCGCCCTGCGCTGGGCCGACCTGATCACCGCCTCGGACGAGCTGGAGCTGTACCAGCAGCCCGAGTTGGACATCGTCGGCTACTTTCCCGCGGTGGATCCCGCCGCCCTCAGCGCGGTCGACGCGGCGTCGGCGCGTGTCCTGGCCGAGGGCATGACCGGACCCGATCCCGTGTTCCTGAGCACCCTCAAGGCCGACCGGGACGCCTTCACGGCACGCCACCCGCAGGTCACCGCCGACGCCGACGGCGCCCGCATCCTGCGCAGCGTCCTGATGAAGCCGGAGTCCGAGGACCATGTGCAGCGCCTCCATGACCGGGTTGCGCGTCTCGCCCGGTCATGAGCGCCGCCCACGGGGGTCACGTCAGATCGTGGTCACCTCGGAGCGCGTACGCCTCCGCGAGGAGGAGGTAGCTGCTGGCGGTCCAGGTGTAGGCACGGTCGCGCAGGCCCGTCCCGGCGAGGGCGTCGAAGTTCTCCGCGAAGCCGTGGGCCTCGCACAGGGCACGGAAGCGGCTGCTGATGTCGTCCGCCAGGCGGTGGTGTCCGGCGCGGCGCAGGCCGTCCTCGACGAGGACGGTGGCGGGGGCCCAGATGGGGCCGCGCCAGTAGCCGTCGTCGAGGTAGTGGGGGGAGGTGGGCAGTTCGGTGGCGAGACCGTACGGCGTCAGGTGGGCCTTGATGTGGTCGGCCAGGGCGCCGCTGACGGGGGCCGGCAGATGCTCGCCGAGCACGATGGGCATGAGGTCGAGGAGACTGGCGCTGCTCCAGGTGTCCCCCGTACCGACGCCCCGGGCGACGAACCGGTCGTCTCTCCAGAGCTGGTCCAGCAGTGCCGCCTGGGTCTCCTGGGCTGCTCGCGCCCAGCGGCGGGCCTCGTCGCCCCGGCCCAACTCCTCGGCCAGATTTTCGAGTTCGTGCAGCTGGAGGACGAGGAAGGCGGACAGGTCGGCGGTCTCGACCACCCGCTCGGGGTCGAAGGTGGTGGCGTTGTCCCAGCCGCTGTCGTTGCCGTGCTGGTAGTGGGGGAAGGCGGAGCCTGGGGCGCGTCGGGCGGTGAGCCAGAAGTTCGTCCAGCGTTCCAGCCGCTGGTAGGTCTCGCCCAGTTCGGCCGGGCCGGGGGGCGTCGGCAGGCGGCGGCGCAGATGGCCGAAGGCCCAGCCGTGGATGGGCGGTTTGACGAAGTTGTAGAGGACCTCGGAGTGGGCCACCGAGTCGGGAAGGGCGCCGCTGCCGTCCTGGTGGTCGAAAGGCAGTGCGAACTGGTCCCGTGCCAGTTCCGGGCAACCGGGCGCCAGGGCAAGGGCGTTGAAGCAGTGGTCCCAGCTCCACACCTTGTCCATCCAGTGCTTGGACATCAGCACCGCGGGCCGGGTGACCCGACCGGTCGGATTCACGGTGGCCGACCAGACGACGTAGGCGGCCAGTTCGGCGGCCGGAGTGGCGGACGAGCGCCAGGGAGCCACCACGTCCACGAACCGGGCGAACGAGTCCCGCGCGCATGCCGCGATGTCGTCGAAGGCCGCCGCGGACGTGTACGCCGGGCGGGCGGCCTCGAGTTCCTCGATGGCGATCTCCCAGGTCCCGTCCGCCGCCGCGGCCGTGGCGAGACCGCGCTCGGCGCTGCCCAGCGTCTCGGCCCCGGTCGCGTCGAGGGTGCCGGACAGCGCGGTGACGCGGTACCGGCGTCCCGTCTCGTAGGACGTGAACACGTGGGCGCCGACCGCGGCGTCGTGGAAGAAGTAGGTCCCGCCGAACGGCGTCAGGGTCGGTGCGGCTGCCCGCACGGCCATGCCCAGGCCGCTCCCCCGCAGTCGCACGGTGTCCGGCGACTCGTAGGCGAGGTCGACGCGCCCGCCCGCGCCGGTCCAGCTGAGCAGGCCCGGTCTGGCCTCCACGCGGGTCTCCGCCCGGTCTGCGGTGACCGGGTCGAGGGGTGTCAGGCTCAGGACGGCGTGCATGCCGTTCTGATGGGAGACGAGGTGGAGATCCTCGGCGTACGTCTTCTCCGCCACCACGGGCGAGATGCCGAACCAGGATCCGAACGTGCTGAACGGGATGTCGTGGACGGAGAAGGCCGGGCCGGAGCGGTCGGCGGTCATGTGGTGTCACTCGTTTCTCGAGCAGGGGGAAGGTCAGTCCTTGACCGCGCCGGCCGTCACGCCGGCGGCGACGTAGCGCTGGGCCAGGACGAGGATGACCGCGGCGGGCAGCGAGGCCACGACGGCGGTGGCCATGATGGCGTTCCACTCCTGGTTGTTGTTGCCGATGTAGTGGTAGATGCCGAGGGTGATCGGCTCGTGCGCCCCTCCGTTGACGAGGGTGCCGGCGAAGACGAAGTCGGACCAGGACCACAGGAACGCGAACAGCGAGACCGTGACCACGGCGTTGCGGCTCATCGGCAGGACGATCGACCAGAAGGTGCGCACGGGCCCGGCGCCGTCCGTCCGGGCCGCCTGGAGCATTTCGCCCGGGATGCCGGACATGAACGCGGTGAAGATGAGCACCGCGAAGGGGACGGCAAGGGTGGAGTCGGCGACGATCAGCCCGGGGACGGACTGGAGCAGGCCCAGTTGCAGGTAGATGGCGTAGAAGCCCATCGCCATGATGATGCCGGGGATCATCTGCGCGGCGAGGAGGAGGAAGCTCAGCGCTCCTCCGCCGCGCGGGCGCAGTTTGGCCAGGGCGTAACCGGCGGGGGCGGACAGGGCCACGGTGAGGGCGACGGTGCCCAGGCCGATGACCAGGCTGGTGCCGAGGTAGGGCAACTGCTCGTCGAGGACGGTGCGGTAGCCGGCGAGGGTGCCGTGGACGGGGAACAGGTCGGGCGGGGACTTGCGCATGTCCTGGTCGCGGGTGAGGGAGACGTTCAGCATCCAGTAGACCGGGAAGAGCATGATCGCGGTCAGCAGGACGCCGACGGTCGTCTTTCCCCAGGTGCGTCGGCTTGTCATGAATATGCCTGCTTTCGCTGGACCCTCATGTAGAGGAGGCCGAACGCCAGGGCGGCCACCACCAGCAGGTTGCCGACGGCCGCGCCCGGGCCGAAGGCGGGCAGCAGATTGCCGAAGCCGAGCTGGTAGGACCAGGTGGCGAAGGTCGTGGAGGCGTCGGCGGGGCCTCCCTTGGTCATGATCCAGATGATGTCGAAGACCTTGAGCGTGTAGACCAGCCCGAGGAGCAAGGTGATCGCGGACACGGGGCGCAGCAGCGGGAAGGTGATGCTCCAGAAGCGGCGCCAGGCTCCCGCCCCGTCGAGGGCGGCCGCCTCGTACAGGCCGGAGGGGATGGACTGCAGGCCGCTGTAGAGCACGACCAGGTTGAACGGGACGCCGATCCAGATGTTCGCGATGATCACCGAGGTGAGCGACCAGGACGGTGACGTCAGCCAGTTGACGGGGTCGAGACCGAGGGCGTGCAAGGCCGCGTTGACGATGCCGGAGTCGCTGTTGAGCATCCACGACCAGGTCGAGGCCGACACGATCAGCGGCAGCAGCCAGGGGACGAGGAACAGGGCCCGCAGGGTCGCCGAGAGCCGGAAGTGCTGATTGAAGAAGACCGCGAGGGCCAGTCCGATGGCGTACTGGAAGGCCAGGCACACGCCGGTGAAGACCACGGTGTGGAGCAGGGCCGGGGCGAAGGTCGGGTCGTCGAAGACCTTGCGGTAGTTCTCCAGGCCGGTGAACGGGGCGTCGCCCTGGACGAAGGAGCGGACGGTGTAGTTGCGCAGGCTCAGGTCGAGGTTGCGGTAGAGCGGATAGGCGTAGAAGAGGGCGAGGTAGAGGGTCACCGGGGTGAGGAAGGCCCAGGCGGCCCACTGCGGGGAGACGGGCCGGCGGCGTTCCGTGGTGCGGGCCGGGGGTGGGGCGGCGTGGGCCGCCCCGTTCCGCAGCCGCACGGACCGGTGCTCCGGCGGATGGACGGTCTGCTTCATCGGACCCACATCACTTGACCGCGGCCTGCGCCGAGGTCAGCGCGTCCTTGGGCGACTTGGACCCGCTGAGGGCGGACTGCACGGCCTTCCACATCTGCTCGGAGATCTTGGGGTACTTGGTGCCCAGGTCGTCACTGGTGCGGCCCTTGGCCGCCTTGACCGCGTCGACCCACGGCCCCAGCGCGGGGTCGGCCGCCACCTGCTTGTTCCGGACCTCTTCGGTGGGGGCGACGTAGGAGAGGGTGGTGTCGGTGTCGTACAGGTTGGTATTGCTGGTCAGGCAGGCCGTGAGCTTGCTCGTGGTGGCGTAGCGGCCGGTGTCGCTCTGGACGGGGACGGTGACGAACTCGCCTCCCGTCGGGGCCGCGGCGTTGCCGCCGCCGGTGGCCGGGATGGGCAGGACGCCGTAGTCGAAGCCTGCCTTCTTGGCGGCCGCGAGCTGCCAGGTGCCGTTCTCGGCGAAGGCGTAGTCGCCGCTCGCGAACTCCTGCCAGCTGGTGGTCTGGGTGTTGTTGAGCACGGAGTTGGGGGCGTAGCCCTTGTCCAGCCAGCCCTTCCACAGGGACAGCGCGGAGACGGCCGCGGGCGAGTCGAGGTCGGTGAGGGCGGCGCCGGAGCCCCAGAACCACGGCAGGAACTGGAAACTGCCCTCCTCGGTGCCGATCGCGGAGAAGGTGATGCCCTTCTTGCCCGCCTTCTTGGTCTTCTCCAGGGCTGTCGTCAGCGACTTCCAGTCCTTGATGGAGGCGACGTCGACACCGGCCTCCTTCAGGACCTTCTTGTTGTAGTAGAGCGCGAGGGTGTTGGCGCCGATCGGGGTGCCGTGGGTCTTGCCGTCCGACTGGCCGGCCGCGAGGAGGTTGGGGTCCACGGTGGAGGTGTCGAGCTTGTTCTCGTCGGTCGTGGTGAGCACGCCCGCCTCGGCGAGGGTGGACACCACCGGGTTGTCGACGATGAGGACGTCCGGGGAGTTGCCCTGCTGGGCCGCGAGCAGCGTCTTGTTGGCCAGGTCGCTGGTGTCGAAACCGGTCCGCTTGACCTTCACGCCGGCCTTGCTGCCGCAGGCGTCCAGCAGCTTCACCCACGCCGAGCCCTTGGCGAACTGCGGGTACGGGTCCCAGATGGTGTAGGTGCCGCTGTCCGCACCCTTGGTGTCGGTACTCCCCGAGCCGGAGGAGCAGGCGGTGCCGGCCGCGGCGAGGACGGTCGACAGGGCCACTGCGGCGAGGCGCCGTCTGGAGGTGCTGTGCATCGCTGGTTCCTTCGTTCTGGGCACAGGGGTGCCGTGGCGGGGGCGATGTGGAGGAAGCGGGCACACCGGAGGGAGGCGGTGAGGGGGTGTGCTCGAAGAAGAGGGGAGAGGAACGGGGTGAGGAGGTCAGGGCTGTGGGGAGCCGGTGGCGGGACCGGTACTGGCCCGCAGCGAGATGGGGGGTGTCAGCAGGTGGTGCCGAGCGGCGGCGCCGGGCTGGTCGAGCCGCTCCACGAGTAGTTCGACGGCCCGCCGGCCCAGTTCCTCCGCCGGGACGTCCGCGGCGGTGAGCTGCGGGGTCACCGTCTCCGCCCACCGGCTCGCCACCACCCCGGTGACGGAGAAGTCGCGCGGCACATGGCGGCCGGCCCGGGCCAGTCCTCGGTACAGACCGCCCAGCGCGGCCTCGTTCAGGGTGACCAGGGCGGTGGTGTCCGGGTCGTCGCGCAAAATCTGTTCCAGGCAGGCCTCGCCGGAGGCGGCGTCGTCGCCGCAGCAGTACGTGCGCACAGTCAGCCCGCGTTCGGCCGCAGCCTTGGTGAAGCCGTCGAGGCCGTGGTGTGCCGATTCGTACCCGGCGCGCAGCAGCTGCTCGGGGCGGTTGACGAAGGCGACCCTGCGGTGGCCCAGGTCCGCGAGGTGGCGGACGCATGCCGCCGCCAGCGCCGTGTGGTCCAGGCCGACCCACCAGCCGCTCTCCGGGTGGGCGGTGCGGCCGATGGCGACGGCCGGGAAGTCGAGCGCGGCGAGGTGGTCGGCCCGGTCGTCCTCCAGTCTGATCTCCATCAGGATGGCGCCGTCGACCCGCCGCTCCCCCAGCAGCCGCTGGAAGGACCGGTCGCTGTCCACACCGCTCGGTGACAGCAGCACGTCGTAGTCGTAGGCCGCGGCGGCCTCCACGACACTGCCGATGAAGTCCAGCTGCATGCCGGTGTAGTGGTTGCCGGCCGGCGGGAAGACGAGGCCGATGGTGCTGGTCCGTCCGTTGGCCAGGGCGCGGGCGCTGGCGCTGGGCCGGTAGCCCAGTTCGTCGACGACCTGCTGGATCTTTCGGCGGGTGTCCTCCGAGACCGGGCGCTTGCCGCTGAGTGCGTACGACACGGTGCTCCGCGAGACTCCGGCTCGCTTGGCGATCTCCCCGATGTTCACGGCAACTCCTGGCTCGTCGAACCGGTTCGCATGGCAGGAAGGTAGGAACCGTCCCGACTGCTGTCAATACCTGGGACGCACTTCGCTGGCCGGTCGGGTGTCCGCCCTGAATCCTCGTGTCACAGGCATTGCTGCCCCGGGGTGCCGGTGCTAGCTTCGCGAACCGGTTCGATGCATCGTCCCGTTCGGTCACGGTGGGACAGACCCTCATGCCCTCATCCGTGCACCGGCGTACCCCCCATCCGACGCTCCCCCTACCCCCTGCACGCACCACCTGCACGCGCTACGGATCGAACCGGTTCGACGGACGTGTGGACCCCACCGCTGCTCGCCGAAGCGGCGACACGACCCGACACGACGCGACGCGACGACACGACGACTGAGGACGCCATCCATGCCATCCGCTGACAGATTCACGCGGCGCCGTGCCCCGGCCGCCGTGGCGCTGACCCTCGGGGCGGGCCTGCTGGCCGCACCGGCCGCCCCCGCGCAGGCCGCCGAGGCACCGCAGCCCGCTGCGCACTACTCCTTCGACCAGGACGACCTCGCCTCCGGGAAGATCACCGACAGCTCCGGCAACGGCCTGACGGCGACCCTGGTGAACGCCTCCACCGCCCGCTCGGTCGACGGCACAGTGGGAGGCAGGGCGCTGTCCCTGCCCGGCGGTGCTCCCTCCTCCGACGGCGCGTACGTCCGCCTGCCCCGCCAGGTGCTCGCCGGAACGACCGACCTGACGGTCTCCGCCCGCGTGAAGTGGAGCGGTGACACGTCGCCCTGGCAGCGGATCTTCGACCTGGGCACGGACACCACCAAGTACCTCTTCAGCACGCCCTACAACGGCAGCGGGCTCTTCCAGACCTCCGTGACCACCGGGGGCGGAGGCGCGGAGACCCAGGTCCGCGGCTACGCGAGCCTGCCCGCCGACGAGTGGCGGACGGTCACCGTCACCCTCGACACCACCGCCGGCCGGCTCACCACCTACCTCGACGGCCTGGCGGTCTCCTCCGCCGCGACCGGCATCAAGGCGGGAGACCTGCTGGACGGTTCGGCCACCGCCGCCGGGTACATAGGCAAGTCGCTCTATCCGGACCCGCTGCTCCGGGGCGCGATCGACGACTTCACCGTGTGGCACGCGGCGCTGAGCCCCGAGCAGGTGGCCGGTACGGTCGGTGCCGTGCCGACCCTCCAGCAGCTCTCCAAGACCTCCTTCGAGGCACGCACCACGACCGGGACCGCCCCGTCGCTCCCCGCCGCCGTCCGCGCCTCGTTCTCCGACGGCTACGACCGCGACACGCCCGTCACCTGGGACGCCGTGCCCTCCGACAAGTACGCCGCGCCGGGCACCTTCACGGTCGCCGGAACCGCGGCCGGGCGCGCGGTGAAGGCCACCGTCACCGTGGTCCGCGAGGGCGAGCTCACCGTCGACCTCGGCTCGGACACCGGCGCGTTCCACGGCGGCGCCTCCGGCACCCTCTACGGCGTGTACGGGCCGGACGTCCCCACCAACAACCTCATGGAGGGCATGGGCCTGCGCACGGTCTCCACCAAGGCGCAGGACGGTCCGCAGCACCCCGGCGCCGACGCCCTGGAGGTGGTGAAGCCGCTGGCCGACTCCACCGACGGTGATGTGTACATCTACATGACCGACATCCACCGCGGCTTCCCCTACGAGTGGCCGGGCGACACACCCGCGCAGAAGCTCAAGCTGTACGAGGAGAAGATGGCCAAGCAGGTCGACCAGGTGCTCCGGCTGCCGAAGCAGTACCAGGACAACATCGTCTTCGTCCCGTTCAACGAGCCCGAGGGCAACATGTTCGGTACCGGCGAGTGGAGTTACAACAAGGTCAGCTGGCTGAACGACCCCGACGACTACTTCGCCGCCTGGGACTCCGCGTACAAGCTCATCAAAACCAGGATGCCCGGCGCCCGCATCGCCGGGCCCAACACCAGCATCCTCTACGACCAGGTCAAGGGCTTTCTCACCCACACCCTGGCCGCCGGCACCCTCCCGGACGTCATCACCTGGCACGAGCTGAGCCACCCGGAGGCGGTGCGCCAGAGCGTCGCCAAGTACCGGGCCTGGGAGAAGGACCTGTTCGAGGGCACCGACCGGGAAGGCACCCAACTCCCGATCAACATCAACGAGTACGCGTTCAACTACCACACCTCGGTGCCGGGCCAGATGATCCAGTGGGTGTCCGCGATCGAGGAGTCCAAGGTCGACGCCGACATCGCCTACTGGAACATCGACGGCAACCTGTCGGACTCCGCGGTGCAGTCGAACCGCGGCAACGGGCAGTGGTGGCTGCTGAACTCGTACGCCTCGATGAGCGGCCACACGGTGAAGGTGACCCCGCCGTTCCCGGGCGAGAACTACACCATGCAGGGTGTCGCCACCCTCGACGAGAAGAAGAAGCAGTCCCGGCTGATCTTCGGTGGGTCCACCGGCAAGGGCCACGTCACCTTCGCGGGCGTCCCGGAGAAGGTCTTCGGCAAGCGCGTGCACGCCTGGGTGCGGGAGATCGAGTGGAGCGGGCAGGTCGGCGACTCGTCCGGTCCGAAGCTCCTCGCCGAGACGAACCTGACGGTCGGGGGTGACGGAAGGGTCGCCCTCGACTTCGGCGACGGCGTCCTGCCGAAGCTGAAGGAGTCCTCGGCCTACGAGGTCGTCCTCAGCCCGGCCGGGGAGGCGAAGGGCACGCAGGCACCGCCCGTGCGCTGGCAGTCCTCGTACGAGGCCGAGGACGCCGCGCACACCGGCTCCGGCTGGTCGAAGAACGGCCCGGAGGGCTCACCGCGTGACGTGTCGAAGTTCTACACCTCCGGCGGCTACGACGTCGGCGGCCTGCGCACCGGCACGGACGTCACACTCGACTTCACCGTGGACGTGCCCGAGGACGGCACGTACGACTTGAGTGTCTTCGCCAACTCCCTCAACACCTACGACAAGGTCGAGGAGCAGGGCCCCACCAACGTCTTCCTGCGCGTGGACGGCAAGGCGGCCGGCGAGCAGGAACTGCACCTGCCGCTCGGCTACAAGTGGGTCGTGTGGGACCACGCCGACACCAGGGTCGAGCTCACCAAGGGCAAGCACACCCTGACGCTCGCCGCGAAGAGCGCCGACGGCAAGCGCGCGACGAAGGGCGACGCCATCGTCGACCGCCTGACGCTCTCCCTCCCCCGCGCCTCAACGGACACGCAGGTGTACGAAGGCGAACTGGCATGGCCTGCCGGCGGGGCACGGCCGGTGTACGACCTTCCGAAGCCGGCGGCCACCGGCTCGGGCGCGGTCCGGCTCGCGAAGGACCAGAGCGCGACGTTCTGGGTCTACTCACCCGCCGACCGCGAGGCCACCCTCCGGGTCGACACCCTCGGCGGTACGGGCGCCCGGCTCTCCGTCAACGGCCACGACGTCCTGCGCCTGGCCAAGGGCCGGAGCACTGCGGCGGTCTCCCTGTCCGGCGGCGTCAACAAGGTGACGGTGACCGGCGGCCCGGCCACGACCCTCGTCGACCGCCTCACGGTCACCCCGACCGAGGGGACGCTGCCGGCGCGCACCTACGAAGCCGGGGCCGCGACGCTCGCCGGTTCGGCCACGCTCGCCCCGCTGTCCCTCGCCACCGACGGGACCGCGATCACGGGCATCGGCGGCGCCCCCGGCAACGGCAACACGGCGACGTTCACCGTCACAGCGGACCGGGCCGGCCTGTACGCGCTGCGCGTCCGCTACTCCAACCCCGAACAGTCCGAGGCCACCCACTACAACCCCGACCCGCTCGCCCGCCACGCCGACATCAGCGTCAACGGCGGCCCGGCCCATCGCGTCGGCTTCCCGCACAGCTTCCACGAGAACAACTTCTGGGAGCTGACCGTCCCAGTCCAGCTGAAGAAGGGCAAGAACACGATCGGCTTCCGCTCCGAGGAACTGCCGAACTTCGACGGCACCTCCTACGCCTCGGACACCTTCCCCGGCGTGCTGCTCCGCTCGCGCTATGCGCCGCTGATCGACCGGATCACCGTCGCGCCCTATGCGCGAGAGGTGCGATGACCCGCTGACGCGCGGCGCCCGCGACCGTCCCCGACGGACGCGGGCGCCGCGCCGCGCTCACTTGGCCACCCCCGTCAGAGCGAGGAACTCACTGCGGGAGCGGGCGTCGGAGCGCAGGAGGCCGAGCAGGGTGGAGGTCAGGGTGTCGGAGCCGGTGGCCTGCACACCGCGCAGCGTCATGCAGGAGTGCTCGGCCTCGATGACCACGCCCACGCCCTTGGGCTCCAGATGGGTCTGCAGCCAGTCGGCGACCTGCTTGGTCAGTCGCTCCTGGACCTGGGGGCGGCAGGCGAAGTGCTCGACGACGCGCGCCAGTTTGGACAGGCCCAGGATGCGGGCCCCGGGCAGGTAGCCGACGTGCGCGGTGCCGACCACCGGCAGCAGGTGGTGTTCGCAGACGGTGCGGACCGGAATGCGCCGGGCGAGGACGAGTTCGTCGTAGCCCTCGTCGTTGGGGAACGTGGTCAGGTCGAAGGGGCGTGGGCTGAAGAGTTCGGCGTAGGCGCGGGCCATCCGGCCGGGTGTGCCGCGCAGGCTCTCCGAGGCCGTGCAGATGCCGAGGGCCTCCAGGAACCGGCCTGCCGCGACCTCGGCGGCGGCCAGGTCGATCCCCTCGGGTTCGTGGACCACCCGCAGGACGGGCCGTACGGGTGCCGTCGCTTCTCCGTCGTAGGGCTCCGTCCGGGCGGAGACCGGCGCGGAGTGCTCCGTCATGCCGGCTGCCTCCGATACCGAGTGCGGTGAGAGCGGGACCATGGTGACCTCCAGAGTTTCACCAACAAGTTTTTCCTTTATTCCGTGTCGGGTCAAGGTGTGCAGACCACGACGCCCGAACGGCTCTCGCACCCACATGTGTGGGAGTTACCGTGGTCGTGTGGCTTCCGACCCGCCCGCGCAGGCCGATCCGGCCGGCAGCGCCATCGATTCCGTCAGCGTCCTGAGCGAGGACTCACGCCGGCGCATGTTCGCCTTCATCCGGCGGGCCAGGCGTCCCGTCACCCGTGACGAGGCCGCCGCCAGCGTCGGCATCTCCCGCAAACTCGCCGCCTTCCACCTCGACAAGCTGGTCGACGCCGGTCTGCTGCGCGCCCGCTACGAAGCGCCGGGCGGCACCCGCAAGGTCGGCAGGCAGCCGAAGGTGTACGAGCCCACCGGCGAGCAGATCACCGTGAACATCCCCGATCGGCGGCACGAACTGCTGGCCGACCTGCTCCTGGACGCCGTCCTGACCGAGCAGACCGGTGAAACCGCCGCGCAGGCCGCGATGCGCGCCGCGCGGCAGCGCGGCCGGCAGGTGGGCGAGGCCGCACGGCACGAGAGCCGCCCGGGCCGGCTCGGCCCCGAGCGGGGGCTGACCACCTGCGAGCGCCTGCTGGACCAGTACGGCTACGAGCCCGTACGGGAAACGCCGACCCGTATCCGGCTGCGCAACTGCCCCTTCCATCCGCTGGCCGCCAGGGCACCGGATCTGGTGTGCGGCATGAACCAGGCGTTCCTCAGCGGCTACCTCGAGGGCCTGGAGGTCAACGGCGTCCGCGCGGCGCTGGCACCGGAACCCGGGGAGTGCTGCGTCCGGCTCGGCTCCGGGGACAACGAGTCCGCCGAGGAGACTCCCATGGAGCACTGAGGGTCATCGGGGCCGCGCACCGTTGCCCGTCGCGCGCCCGGCGGGCAGGGTGAGCGAGCCGCCGGAGGGTCTTCTGCGGTTGCCGCGCGCCGTGCGCCGGGTTACCACGTGATTACCGCGCGTCATCCGCGACCGCAGCGACCCCAGGGAGAAATCACATGGCAGTGGAGATCAAACCTCTGGTGAAGCCCTCCAGGCTCAGACGTCGCGCAGGGCTGGCGGGCGAGTGCCTGGCGGAGTTCCTCGGGACGTTCGTCCTCATCTCCTTCGGGTGCGGCGTGGTGGCCATGACGGTGGCGGCGCTGCCCGGCTCGGGCCGTACCGAGGGGCCCACCATCTTCTTCCTCGGCGCCGGGGACTGGCTCCTGATCACCTGGGGCTGGTGCATGGCCGTGATCCTCGGCATCTACGTGGCCGGCGGCGTCAGCGGAGCGCACATCAACCCGGCGGTCACCCTGGCCTTCGCCGTCCGCCGTAAGTTCCCCTGGGTCAAGGTCGTTCCCTACTGGGTGTCCCAGGTGCTCGGCGCCCTGGCGGGGGCGGCCCTGGTCTACGCCGTGTACCACGACGCCATCAACGCCTTCGACGCCGCCTTCAAGGGGCCGAAGACCGACGGGAAGACCCTCGCCTCGTTCTCGATCTTCGCCACGTTCCCGGCGCCCTACTTCAACGGCGGCATCTGGGGTCCGCTGATCGACCAGATCGTCGGCACCGCCTTCCTGGTCATGCTGGTCGTGGCGATCATCGACCTGCGCAACACGGCCGTGAAGGCGAATCTCGGCCCGGTGGTGATCGGCTTCGTCGTGGCGGCCATCGGCATGTCCTACGGGGCGAACGCGGGATACGCCATCAACCCGGCCCGCGACTTCGGCCCTCGCCTGTTCACCTGGATGGCGGGCTGGGACGGGCTGGCCTTTCCCGGCAGCCTCGCCGGGGCGTTCAGCGGCTACTGGTGGATCCCCATCGTCGGGCCGCTCGTCGGCGGTGTGATCGGCGTACTGGTGTACGACCTGTTCATCGGCGACGTACTGCACGCCCGTGCGCAGCAGGGCGAGGAGCCGGAGCCCGGGCGGACACGTGGCACCACCTCCGCCGACGAGGAGTGAGCGGGCATCGGCCGCGGCCGGGACTGCGGCCGATGCTAGATTTCTCTGGGCGTCCGCCCGGGAGCGGCGCGGATCGCCTGCCGTACAGGCGAACCGGCCCAGGGCAGGGCCCGTATCGGATGGTGGCACGATCCATGACTGACCCGCAGGAGCTCCCCGGCGGGGCCGACGCTCCCCTTCCGCGGATCCTCGGCAACACCGGGTCGCTCGCCGCGGCCGCCCCGGAAGCGACCGGCGCCCTGTGGCGGCTGGCCGAACCCGGCCGGCAACTGGACGCCAACCTCGTCCGCGTACCGCCCCGGGGGTCCATCGACGCCCACGCCGAGCCCGACCTCGACGTCCTGCTGCTCGTCGTCGCGGGAGACGGCACGCTCGGCTCCGCGGTCGGGCCGCACCCGGTGGAGCCCGGCAGCCTCGTCTGGCTGCCGCACGGCAGTGTCCGCAGCGTGACCGCGGGCGTGGGCGGCCTTTCGTACGTGACCGTGCACCGCCGCCGCCCCGGTATGCAGATCCAGGGCAGGCCCCGGGCGTGACCGCAGTAGCGGGCAGGAGGCGCACGGCCGGATGACCAGCCGAGTCGTCCTCGTCTCGCCGGCGATGAACCGGTCCCTGCGGCAGGCCCGTTTCGACGCCGGGGGTGCGCTCGACGAGGGCGGGCGGGAGCGGGCCTCGGCGGCGGCCGGCTCGCTGCCCTCGGCCGCCCGGGTGGTCGTCTCCCCCAGTGCGCGCTGCCGGCAGACCGCCGGGGCGCTGGGACTGGACGCGGCCGAGGCGGCCGGACTCACGGGGCTGGATGTGGGGCGGTGGCGCGGCCGGACCCTCGACGAGGTGGCCGTCGCCGAACCGGAGGCGGTGGGGCGGTGGCTGACCGATCCCTCCAGCGCACCCCACGGCGGGGAGTCGGTACGGGACGCGTGCGCGCGGGTCGCCGCCTGGCTGGACGGCCTCCGTGACACGGACGGGCGCACGCTCGCCGTGGTCGAGCCGGACGTCGTCCGGGCGGCCGTGGTCCACGTGCTGGGCCTGCCGGCGGCGGGATTCTGGCGGCTGGACGTGCCGCCGCTGACCGCGACGGAGCTCAGCGGCCGGGCCGGGCGCTGGAACCTGCGGCTCGGGCGCCCGCTGGACGTACCGGAAGCCGGCGCGGAGCAGTGAGTCGCGCCGGCTCTCCGGGAACGCCGGTTCAGGCAGGCCGTCAGGGTGCGGCGACCGGCCGGGCCGGGGCGGTGGCCGTCGCGGGCCCGGGGTTCAGCAACCGCTCGGCCAACTCGCCGAAGAGCAGCCCGAATCCGGCCCAGAGAGTGGTCTGGACGGCCAGCGCGCAGAGGCGGAACCGCCACAGCACGGTCGCCGGGAAGTCGGCCGGCACCTCGTTGACGGCGGGCAGGAACGCGTACGCGAGCCCGACCGCGAGAACGAACGCGGCCACCGCGACGACCGTCGCCCACCAGGTGCCCAGGCCCGGCGCGAGGCGCTTGCCGAGGAGGGTGGCGGCGATCGCCAGCAGGACGCCGAGCAGCATCATCAGGAAGTACAGGGTGGTCCGCTTGCCGATGGTGCCGGGGTCGCCGACGGCCGGTGGGTTGGCCGGATACTTCAGGAACGGTACGACGTAGACGGAGAGCAGGGCGCCGCCGGACAGCAGCAGCGCCGTGGCGCGTGGACCGAAGCGGCCCACCCGGCCGAGCGCGAAACAGTAGGCCAGAGCTGCGATGCCGCCTAAGGCGACCCCGTAGAAGAGGACGCCGGTGGCCAGGCCGGCAGTGGACTGCAGGCCGCGGGAGACGAGTTCGACCTCGTGCCCGTGAGCGGGGGCGTGAGCCTCTTCGAAGCCGATCGCCCGGTCGACGAGCGGTTCACCGAGGAAGTAGGCGACGGTCAGGGCGAGTACGCCGGCGGCGAGACCCGCGAGCATGCCGCGCACGAGCAGATTTCTCACGAGGGTGGAGTTCATGAGGGATGCGGCTCCGCGGCGTCAGTGGCAGGGGAAGCCGAGCAGGTGGCGTGCGTCGTGCACCCACTCGTGGACGTCCTCGCCGGAGACGACGGAGGTGGCGCCCTGTTCGGCGCCGACGAAGTAGAGCAGGACCAACATCAGGATGCCGAAGAAGACCACCCAGGGGACGATCGCGCCGATCGGCAGCTTGGCGGGGAGGGCGGGGGTGGTGTCCGTCGGCTGGGCGACATGCTGCGCCATGGCGGGTCCTCCTCGGGGAGCTCGCGTCCCCTGTCGGTGGTGCACGGGACGACGGCTACGGGTCTGACTCGCCCCCGTCTCGTCCAGGAGAGGGAGCACACAGTGGCGCGACCGTGCCGGATTCCCACCGGCTTCCGTCCTGCCGTCGTCGATTCGCACCGACCGTACCGCTCGACCGGTACATGACCAATGCCCAGCCGTCAGCCGAGGCCGGCTCTCACCCAACGCTTACCTGCGACCGACGCAACCATTGACGGTGACATGACGGGACC
Source organism: Streptomyces tibetensis (assembly GCF_007655005.1). Lineage (GTDB taxonomy): Bacteria > Actinomycetota > Actinomycetes > Streptomycetales > Streptomycetaceae > Streptomyces > Streptomyces tibetensis. Next base: position 8,239 of record NZ_SZVW01000038.1, on the reverse strand, counting down.
TCTACGTTCCCCACCGACACCGCGAACGTCGTTCGACATAACGAACAAATGCGGTGACGGGAAGGACAGCTCCTCAGTTCGGCTCCCCCACGCCCCTTGGAGATGCAGATGAGAGCAAACCCCCACCTCTCCCGCCGCGGCCTCCTGGGCATGACCGCCGCCGCGCCGCTCGCGCTGACCCTCTGCACCGGCACCGGCACCGCGCACGCCGCGGACTCGGCGTACGCGATGGTCTACTTCACCGAGTCGACCAAACTCGGTGACGGCACCGACTACGGCCTGCACCTCGCCGTCAGTTCCGACGGGCTCGAGTGGACTCCACTCAACCAGAACAACCCCCTGGTCACCCCCACCGCGGGAGCTCTCGGGCTGCGCGACCCGTTCCTGATGCGCAAACAGGACGGTACGTTCGTCGTGCTCGCCACCGACCTCAAGGGCACCGACTGGAACTACAACAGCCAGTACATCCACGTCTGGGACTCGGCCGACCTGCGCACCTTCACCGGCTACCGGCGACTGAAACTGCATGACATGGCCACCCACAGCTGGGCCCCCGAGGCGTTCTGGGACGCGGGCCGGCGGCAGTACGCGGTGATCTACTCCTCGGTGAACTCCAGCGGCCACAACGTGATCATGGTCAACCACACCACCGACTTCGCGACCGCCTCCGCCCCGCAGGTCTTCTTCGACCCCGGCTACGACGTCATCGACGGCGACATGGCCGTCGGCGTGAACGGCTACAACTACCTCTGGTTCAAGAGGAACCAGACGCTGGTGGGCGCCAGATCCACCACCCTGAACCCGGGCAGCTTCACCGAGTTCGGCACGGGCGTGGCGCACGGCGGCACCGAGGCACCGACCCTGGTGAAGTCCCTCACGTCCGGCACCTGGTGGCTGTGGGGCGACACCTACACGCCCAACGGCGTCTTCTACGCCTGGCAATCCGCCGGTCTAGCCTCCGGCACCTGGACGGCCCTCGACCAGAGGACCTACACCCAGCCGGTCAACTCCAAGCACTGCGGCATCGCGCCGATCACCACGGCCGAGTACGGCAACCTGCTCGCGAAGTGGGGCGCGCCAGGCTGGAACCGGCTCAAGTCCTACAACTTCCCGGCCCGGTACGTCCGCCACTCCGACTACCTGGGCCGTATCGACGAGTACCCGATCGACCCGTACAAGGACTCCCTGTGGACCTTGGTCCCGGGGCTCGCCGACGGCTCCGGGGTCTCCTTCCGGTCCGTCAACCAGCCGACCCGCTACCTGCGGCACTACGACTACGCGCTCCGCCTCGACGTCAACGACGGCACGCCGACGTTCGCCGCGGACGCGACCTTCCACCGCACCGCGGGCCTGGCGGACGCGAACTGGGCCTCCTTCCGTTCCCACAATTACCCGACCCGCTACATCCGCCACGCCGACTACGCCCTGCGCATCGACCCGGTCTCCACGACGACCGACCGGCAGGACGCGACCTTCCGCGTGGGCTACTGAACACGGGGCACCGCCGAACCGACGCCACTCAAACACGAACTCCCGCCATGGACACACGGCACCGGGTACGCCCGCACAGGGCCCTCACGAGCCGGCCTTCGACGGTTACGTCATGTCCGGCCCGCGCAGGAGGAGTTGGGTCACGGCCATGCCCGCCACGATGACAGCCGCCCGGAACGGCCACCGACTGCGGTCATCGCAGGGCAGGGCCGTGCCCGCCACCGAGACGGCGACGGCCGCCCCCGCCAGCACCCAGGCCGGGCGCCCCACGCCTCCGGGCGGGCCGGTGACCAGCACGCAGACGGCTGCGAGCATCAGGGACGGGGCCAGCCATCGGCAGGCCCTGCGGCCCAGCCTCTGCGGCAGGCCGCGCACCCCGGTCGCGAGATCGTCCTGGATGTCCGGAAGCACGTTGACCAGGTGCGCCCCCACCCCCAGCAGGGCCCCGGCCACCATCGCCCACCAGGCGGGCCAGGACGGCGACGGCAGGCCGAGGGTGACGAACGCCGGCAGCGAGCCGAAGGCGACGGCGTAGGGCAGCGGGGAGAGCGGCGTGTGCTTGAACAGCAGGTTGTAACTCCAGGCAGTGGCGACCATGGCGAGGTGCGCCACTCCCGCGACGGCTCCGCTCAGCAGGGACAGCGGCACGCACAGGGCCAGGGCCGCCCCCGCTGCGACGGCCGCGGCCCCGAGCGGGAGTTCACCGGTGGCCACCGGCTTGTCGCCGCGCCCGCTGGCCGCGTCGCGCCGGGCGTCGGCCGCGTCGTTGCACCAGCCCACCGAGAGCTGGCCCGCCAGCACGGCAGTCGCCACCGCGGCCGAACCCGCCGCGCCCCGGCCGGCCGCGACGGCCAGCACCGTCGCGAACACCGTCACGGCGAGCGCCGGTTCCAGGTGGCAGGAGCGCAGCAGCGCCGGGACGCGGCGTGTCGCTCGGGGAAGGACGGGTGACGGGTGTAGAGACACACAGGCAAGATAAATGGACAAACGGGGCGAGAGAGGCTTTATCGATATGCGTGTCCCTGTGACGGCCGAAGACCTCCCCGCCTCACCCGGCACGTTGCACGAGAAGGCCCGGCCCCCTGCGGGGACCACGATCACGGCGGTCCACACGGCGCTGCCCGCGCACCGTTACGCCCAGGACGACCTCACCGAGCCGATCGGCGATCTGTGCCTGGCTCCGGGTGCCGACCGCGCCCTGCTGCGCCGTCTGCACGCGTCCGCCGGAGTCCGCGCGCGGCACCTCGCGCTGCCGATCGAACGGTATGCCGCCCTGCGCGACTTCGGGGAGGCCAACGACGCCTGGATGGCGGCCGGTATCGAGCTGGGCGAAGAGGCCCTCACCGGCGCGCTGGAGGAAGCGGGACTCGAACCGGCCGATGTCGACCTCCTGGTGTGCACCTCCGTCACCGGCATCGCCGCCCCCTCGCTCGATGCCCGGCTGGCCGGACGTCTGGGCCTGCGACCCGACGTCAAGAGGGTGCCGGTCTTCGGACTGGGATGCGTGGCGGGCGCGGCAGGTCTGGCCCGGCTGCACGACTACCTGCGAGGGCATCCCGGTGGGACGGCCGTGCTGCTCACCGTCGAACTGTGCTCGCTGACCCTTCAGCGACAGGACGATTCCCAGGCCAACCTCGTGGCCGGCGCCCTGTTCGGGGACGGCGCCGCGGCACTCGTCGCCCGTGCCGGCACATCCGCCGGGCCGGACGCCGCCGGCCCCACGGTGGTCGCCACGCGCAGCCGGCTGTATCCGGACACCGAGCAGCTCCTCGGCTGGAGCATCGGCACGACCGGGTTCCGCGTCGTGATCGGTGCCGGCATCCCCGGCATCGTACGGAGCCACTTCGGTCGGCACCTGCGCGGTTTCCTGGCGGACCACGGCCTCACCGTCGAGGACATCGGAACCTGGGTGTGCCATCCGGGAGGGCCCAAGGTGCTCTCCGCCGTCGCCGACACACTCGATCTGCCGGACAACGCCCTGGCCTCCGCCTGGAACTCGCTGGCGGCCGTGGGGAACATGTCCTCCGTCTCCGTCCTGCACATCCTGCAGACCATCCGGGAATCCGCCCCGCCCGAGCCCGGCAGCTGGGGCCTGCTCATGGCGATGGGCCCCGGGTTCTGCTCCGAACTCGTCCTGCTGCGCTGGTGACCTCATGACGTGGTACGTCCTTCTCCTCCTGGCTATCGGCGCCGAACGCCTCGCCGAACTGGCCGTGGCCCGGCGCAACGCGTCCTGGACCCTGGCCCGCGCCGGTGTCGAGCACGGCCGCGGCCACTACCCGGCCATGGTCACCCTGCACACCGGGCTGATCGTGTGCTGCCTCCTCGAACCCGCCCTCGCCGACCGGCCCTTCGTGCCCTCGCTCGGCATGCCCATGCTCGTCTTCGTGGTGCTGGCCCAGGCGTTGCGCTGGTGGTGCGTCATGACGCTCGGGCCGTACTGGAACACCCGGGTCATCGTCGTCCCCGGGGCGCGTCTGGTCGGCACCGGGCCCTACCGGTTCCTGCGCCACCCCAACTACGTGGCCGTCGTCGTGGAGATCGCCGCCCTGCCGCTGGTGCACGGCGCGTGGCTGAGCGCGCTGGTGTTCACCGTGGCCAACGCGTGGTTGCTGACCGTCCGCATCCGCTGCGAGAACGCGGCCCTCACCCGGGCCGTGCCCGCATGAGAGACACCCTCGACATGGTGATCGCCGGGGGCGGGCCCGCGGGCCTGGCGACCGCTCTGCACGCCGCCCGCGCCGGCTTCGACGTCGTCGTCGCGGAGCCCCGCCCCGCACCGGTCGACAAGGCCTGCGGCGAGGGCCTGATGCCCGGCGCCGTCCGAGCCCTCCGCGCCCTCGGTCTGGAGGTCCCCGGCCGGCCGATCACCGGCATCCGCTATGTCCAGGGACCCCGGCGGGTCCAGGCGGACTTCCGGCGGGGTCCGGGCCTCGGCACGCGCCGCACCGGCCTGCACGACGTACTGCACCGGGCCGTCACCGACGCCGGGGTGCCCGTACTGCCCCTGCGCGTGGAAGCGGTACGGCAGGACGCCACGGGCGTGACGGTGCCGGGCACGGGTCTGCGCGCCCGGTGGCTCGTGGCCGCGGACGGGCTGCACTCACCGGTGCGCCGGTCGCTCGGCCTGGAGATGAGGACTCGTGGCGAACCCAGGTACGGACTGCGTCGGCACTACGCGGTGCCGCCGTGGGCGTCCTACGTCGAGGTGCACTGGGGGCCGCACGGGGAGGCGTACGTCACCCCGTTGAGCCCCTCACTGGTCGGCGTGGCGCTCCTGACGTCCCGGCGGGGTTCCTTCGACACCCAGCTGGCGGCCTTTCCCGAGTTGGCCGCCCGTCTGGCCCCTGCGGCGGCCGTGACCGCGGTGCGGGGCGCGGGACCGTTGCGCCAGCGGGTGCGCACCCGCTGCCACGGCCGGGTGCTGCTCGTCGGTGACGCCGCCGGCTACATCGACGCCCTCACCGGCGAAGGCATCTCCCTGGCCCTCACGGGCGCGCAGGCCCTCGTCACGAACGTGCGCCGCGGGACGCCGGACCGCTACGAGGCGGACTGGAACCGTGCCACCCGCCGGCACCGGCTGCTGACGGACCTCCTGGTGAGGGTCCGCCAGCGGCCCGCCCTCGCGCCGGTCATCATGCCCACCGCGGCGCGCCTGCCCCGGGTCTTCACGGCGGCCGTGAACGCACTGGCGTAGGGCTTGCCCCCCTTCATCGCCGGTGCCGACGCCGGCCGGTCACAGGTCGTGGCCCGAGTCGAGGCGGTCGGTGGCCGTGCCGGACGGAGTTGTCGGCGAATCGGCCCCGCCCGGGCCCGTCCTCGCGCCGCTCTCCCGGCTCCGGTCCTGACAGATGTCAGGCACCGCGGCGTCCCCGAGTTGCCTAGGGTGCGGGGCGATGGGTCCCGCCACGGCAGCGAAAGGAACGTCATGCGCAAGACGACCGCGGCACTCGCCGTCGCCGGAGCACTCGCCCTCGTGATCACCACCTCCCAGAGCGCCGCGGCCGACGGGCACGGCAAGGGCTGGTACGGCGTGTGGGCGGACGGGGTCAACGTCCGCGACATCAACGAGGGCAACTGCATCCACGCCCCGAGCACCTCGAACTGCCCCACGGTCATCGGCCGCATCAACTCCTGGGACGAGGTTCTGGTGTACTGCCAGGTCCCGGGGCAGTCGGTCGGCGGCAACCCGTACTGGCTGATGGTCCAGCCGCGGGGGTGGACCAAGTACGGGATCGTGTCCAGCTACTACGTCGAGAACAGCACCGACTGGATCGACGGGGTACCCGGGATCAACGGCTGTGTGATCTGAGACGTGTCTCCTCGCGGGACGCGAATCCTGTGGAAGGAGGCAGGCTCATGCGAGGAACGGTGCGCCGGATCCTGGTGACCGGGTCCGCGGAGGGCCTGGGGCGGGCCACGGCAGAGGCGTTGGTGGCCGCCGGACACGACGTGGTGGTGCACGCCCGCAATCCGGAGCGGGCGAAGGTATTGGATGAGCTGGCCGACCGTGGGGCACACGTCGTGGTGGGCGACTTCGCCGAGCGTGACGCCGTGCGGCGGGTCGCCGACGAGCTGACCGCCTCGCCGCCGCTCGACGCCGTCGTCCACAACGCCGGGGTGTGGAGCGGACCCGCGGTCATGCCGGTCAACATCGTCGCGCCCTATCTGCTGACCGCCCTGCTGCGCGGGCCGCGCCGGCTGGTGTACCTGAGCAGCGGCTCGCATCTCGGCGGGCGCCCGTCGGCACTGGACGGGACCGACTGGCGGGGCGAGAGCGCGGGGTCGTACGCCGACAGCAAGCTGTTCGTGACGGCGCTGGCGGCCGCGGTGGCCCGGCTGCGCCCCGGAGCGCCGAGCAACGCCGTGGATCCCGGCTGGGTGCCGACCAGGATGGGCGGGCCGGGCGCCCCGGACGACCTCGAGCTCGGCCACCAGACGCAGGAGTGGCTGGCGTCGAGCGACGACTCGGAGGCCCTGACGACCGGCGGGTACTGGTACCACGGCCGGCGGTTGCAGCCGCATGACGCCGTCCACGACGAGGCGTTCCAGGACCGTCTCGTGCGGGCCCTGGCCGAGGAGACGGGTACCGCGCTCTGAGCACGGGCCCACCCTCGGCCAGGGCTGCGCCGAGCGTGTCCGTCTGCGGGCGCCCGCTCCCCGGACGGCCGGGCAGCCGAAGCGGCAGAGGACACCGGGTTCCACTACCGGGTGTGAGTCAGCGGAGCCGGGGCGTCAGGCGGTAGGTGCCGGACGGCAGCCGGTAGGAGGCCACGCCGTCCGCGTGTCCGGTGAAGCGGACGCCGTCCGCCCGGGCCAGCGGGGTCCGGCCCTCGCGGACGGCGTCCGCGGAGAGGGCCGGCAGGCGCAGGGCGGCCTCGCTGTTCGCGGGCACGACCGCCTCGTACGACAGCCCGGCACCGGCAGGGCGGAGGCGTCGACCAGGGGGGCCGGGAGATCGGCCGGAACGCCGCGCGCCTGCTGCGGGAGCGGATCACGGACCGCGGCAAGCCGTCGGTGCAGGTCAAACTGTCCCCCACGCTGGTCGAACGGCGGACCACGGCCAGGCCCGGAGCGTAGCCGCGCAGCACCTCACATGGGCGGGGCCGGGCGGGGCACCCGTGTATGCGTTCACCAGCGACGGGAGCCGTACCCGCACGACGTGCACCGTACGCTCGGTGCCGACCTGCGAGCCGAACGGGGAGTCGAGTGATGAGCGCCGAAGACGCGGACAGGCTGCTGGACGGGCTGACCGTGGACACCAGCCGACGGGAGCAGCCGATCGTGCTGGACGGTGACGGGCGCCCCATCCGCACCTGGCGGGAGAACTATCCCTACGACCGGAAAGTGGGCCGCAAGGAGTACGAGCGGACCAAGCGCATCCTGCAGATAGAGCTGCTCAAGCTGCAGCGCTGGGTCAAGGACACCGGGGCACGCCTGATCGTCGTGTGCGAGGGACGCGACGCGGCGGGCAAGGGCGGAACGATTCAGCGGCTCACCGAGCGACTCAACCCGCGCGGCGCACGCGTCGTCGCCCTGGACAAGCCCACCGAACGCGAGTCGGGCCAGTGGTACTTCCAGCGGTACATCGCGCATCTGCCGACGGCCGGGGAGATCGTCCTTTTCGACCGCTCCTGGTACAACCGGGCCGGCGTGGAACGCGTGATGGGCTATTGCTCCAAGGACGAGTACGAGTTGTTCCTCGACCAGTGCCCGGCCTTCGAGCGGATGCTGGTGGACGACGGGATCCTGTTGGTGAAGTTCTGGTTCTCGGTGTCGCGCTCCGAGCAGCGCACGCGCTTCGCGATCCGGCAGGTCGATCCGGTGCGCCAGTGGAAGCTCTCCCCCACCGACCTGGCCTCGCTGGACCTCTGGGACGACTACACCGAGGCGAAGGTGGACATGTTCCGCGCCACGGACACCGCGCACGCCCCCTGGACCGTCGTCAAGAGCAACGACAAGCGGCGCGCCCGGCTGGAGACCATGCGCAGTCTGCTGTCGCGCGTCGACTACGCGAGCAAGGACCGCGATGCGGTGGGCATGCCCGATCCCCTCATCGTGGGCGCCGCCGACACCCTGCTGGAGCCGGGTGAGGAGGACACCACGCTGTCGCCCACTCCGCTGTACCCGGGCGCCGAGGGGCCCGGCAAGCACCCCGAGACCGGCTGACGCATCGGGCCCCTCCCCCCGGTTGGCGGTTTCTAGGGATCGTCGCAACACATGATCGGTTGTGTCAGACGGCGAGCAG
>NZ_SZVW01000037.1 GCF_007655005.1 Streptomyces tibetensis | reverse complement strand
GGCGCCGAAACCGGGCGCCGCGGAGCCGCTCCCGGAACCGGTCGGCCCGGCCTGCGCGCCGAACGCGGGTCCCGACGGGCTCCCGCCGGGCCCCGCCGAACCGGGCGGGCCGCCGAAGGCGGATGCCGCCGGGCCACTGCCGGAGCCGACCGGACCGAAGCCGCCGCCGACCGCCCCGGCCTGCCCCCCGGAAACGGGCGCCGCCGAGTCGCCACCGGACCCGGCCGGCCCGAAGCCGGAACCGCCGGCCCCGGAGCCCCCGGCGCCGCCCTGCGCGCCGAACCCGGTCCCGGGCGCGCCGCGGTCCCCGGCCCCCGGCCCACCGGCCGGGCCCGGGCGTGGGGACACCGCGCGGAACGTCATCGTGCCGTCGTCGGGGGCATCGGCCGAGGCCGCCTCTCCCCCGGGCTTCCCCGCCGGGCGGCGGAACACGAACGTGCTGCCCCCCGCCGCGGCCTGCGCCTCCCGGTCGGCCGGGGGGACGTCCGCCGTGCCGTCGGCGCCGGCGGGCCCTGCGTCGGGCCGCCGGTCGGCGTGCGGCTGCCTCGGGTCGCCACCCTGAGCGCCCTGCGGGGCCGCGCCCTGCGCCCCCTGCGGAGCGCCCCACGAGACACGGCGGTCCTGGTCGCCGCCGAAGCCCGTCTGCCGGGAGCGGTCGGCGCCCCAGACGGAGGCCGGTTCGGGACGGCTGCCGTGCTGCGCGTCGGCTGCGGACGGCTCCTCGGCCGGGTCCTCATCGAAGAAGTGCGGGCCGGTCTCCTCGACCGAGGCGGGCTGCGCCGCCCCCGCTCCGGGCGGCGGCGCGAGCGACTCGCCGTCCCCGGGCGCCGGCCGGCTGGTGCCCGGCACCCAGGAGGCACCGTTCCAGTACCGGACATATCCAGGAATGGAAGGGTCCGGGTAATACCCTTCGCGGGGCCGGTCGTCACCGGGGGCCGGGGTTGGGGCGCTCATGTCCGTCGTCCCGTATCTGCTCGGGGGCCAAATGGGGGCCTCCACATCTATCAGACGTGCGCAAGCCCCACGGCCGCTCCCACCGGACCCGCCCCTTTCGAGCACCGATGTGCTACGCACCGCGCCCCTGCGGCCGTTCCCCCTGCGAAAAAACTTCCGGCAAGGCGCGTAATGCCGCGGCGGCGCCCCGCTCTCTCCAGGTGACCGGCCCTCAACGGGCAGCCGTCAGGAGAAGGGAAGACCGCCATGCACACCGTCGTGGAGCGGGAACTGGAGCTGAAGCTCGTCCTGTCGCCCGAGCGGAGGATCCCGGTGCCCGCCCGGCTCGGGTACCTCACCGCCGACCCCTACGCCGTCCACGTCACCTTCCACACCGACACCGAGCACCCGGTGTACTGGACGTTCGCCCGGGACCTGCTGGTGGAGGGCGTGTTCCGGCCCTGCGGGCAGGGGGACGTGCGGGTGTGGCCGACGAAGACCGAGGGGCGCAGCGTCGTGCTGATGGCGCTGAGCTCACCCGACGGCGACGCCCTGCTGGAGGCTCCGGCGGCGGCGGTGTCGGCCTGGCTGGAGCGCACGCTGCGGGTGGTGCCGCCGGGGGCGGAGGGTGAGCAGCTCGGGCTGGACGACGAGCTGGCCCAGTTGCTCGCCCAGTGAGGGGCCGGGCCTCAGAAGAGCTTGCCCGGGTTCAGGATGTTCAGCGGGTCGAAGGCCTGCTTGACGGCCCGCTGCATCTCCATGCCCACGGGGCCGATCTCGCGCGCCAGCCATTCCTTCTTCAGGACGCCGACGCCGTGCTCGCCGGTGATGGTGCCGCCGAGTTCCAGGCCGAGGGCCATGATCTCGTCGAAGGACTCGCGGGCGCGCCGGGACTCGTCGGGGTCCGCCGGGTCGAAACAGACCGTCGGGTGGGTGTTGCCGTCGCCCGCGTGGGCGACGACACCGATGGTGAGCTGGTACTTCTCGGCGATCCGGTCGACCCCTTCGAGCATCTCGGCGAGCCGGGAGCGGGGCACGCACACGTCGTCGATCATCGTCACGCCCTTGACCGCCTCCAGCGCGGTGAGCGACGACCGCCGGGCCCGGAGGAGCAGTTCGGACTCGGTCACGTCGTCGGCGGGCACGACCTGGGTGGCACCGGCCGCCTCGCACAGGGCGCCGACGGCGGCGAGGTCGGCGGCCGGGGCGGTGGTGTCGAACGCGGCCAGCAGCAGCGCCTCGGTGCTCTCGGGCAGGCCCATCCGCGCCATCGCGTTGACGGCCTTGACCGTCGTACGGTCCATGAGTTCGAGGAGTGACGGGACGTGGCCGCCCTCCATGATCCGGCACACGGCGTCGCAGGCCGCGGCGGCCGAGGCGAACTCGGCGGCCAGCACCAGCTGCTCGGGCGGCTTGGGGCGCAGCCCGAGGACGGCCCGTACGACGATGCCGAGCGAGCCCTCGGAGCCGACGAACAGCCGGGTGAGGTCGTAGCCGGCGACGCCCTTGGCGGTGCGGCGGCCGGTGGACATCAGGCGCCCGTCGGCGAGGACGACGTCGAGGCCGAGGACGTACTCGGCGGTCACCCCGTACTTGACGCAGCACAGGCCTCCGGAGGCGGTGCCGATGTTGCCGCCGATGGTGCACATCTCCCAGCTGGAGGGGTCCGGCGGGTAGGAGAGGCCGTGTTCGCCGACGGCCCTGGACAGGGCGGCGTTGACCACGCCGGGCTCGACGACGGCGATGCGGTCGACCGGGTTGATCTCCAGGATCCGGTCCATCTTCGTCAGGGACAGCACGATGCAGCCGTCGGAGGCGTTGGCGGCGCCGGACAGTCCGGTGCGGGCGCCCTGCGGGACGACGGGGACGCGCAGGGCGGTGGCCGTGCGCATCACGTGCTGGACCTGCTCGGTCGTGCGGGGCAGCACGACCACGGCCGGGCTGCCGGCCGGGCAGAAGCTCGCCATGTCGTTGGCGTAGGAGGCCGTGACGTCGGGGTCGGTGAGGACCGCTTCGGCGGGCAGGCCGCCCAGCAGCAGATCCACGAGGTCGCCGGTCGCTGCGGTGTCCTTCGAGCGGGGCGCTTCGATACGGCTCATGATCACAGGTTCGCACCCGGGGCCACCGGTGTGAACCCGTCGGCGGAAGCCTTGGGCTGCCCGGGTGCCGGGACGGCGGGGGCGGGTCGTGCAGGTGCCCCGTGACACCCGCACGACCGTGACACCCCACGACCCGCGGCACCGGCGGCTACAGGTTGCCGCGGCGCTCCTGCTCGCGCTCGATCGCCTCGAACAGGGCCTTGAAGTTGCCCTTGCCGAAGCCCATCGAGCCGTGGCGTTCGATGATCTCGAAGAAGACGGTCGGACGGTCCTGGACCGGCTTGGTGAAGATCTGCAGCAGGTAGCCGTCCTCGTCGCGGTCGGCCAGGATCTTCAGTTCGCGCAGGGTGTCGATCGGGACCCGGGTCTCGCCGACCCACTCCCCCAGCGTGTCGTAGTAGGAGTCGGGCGTGTTGAGGAACTCGACGCCGGCCGCCCGCATCGTGCGGACCGTCTGGACGATGTCGCCCGTGTTGAGCGCGATGTGCTGCACGCCCGCGCCGCCGTAGAACTCCAGGTACTCGTCGATCTGGGACTTCTTCTTGGCGATGGCCGGCTCGTTGATCGGGAACTTGACCTTGAGCGTGCCGTCGGCGACGACCTTGGACATCAGCGCGCTGTACTCGGTGGCGATGTCGTCGCCCACGAACTCCTTCATGTTCGTGAAGCCCATCACCTTGTTGTAGAAGCCGACCCACTCGTTCATCTTGCCGAGCTCGACGTTGCCGACGCAGTGGTCGATCGCCTGGAAGGTGCGCTGCGCGGGCGGCTCGACCATCGGCTCGGCCGCGACGAAGCCGGGCAGGTACGGGCCGTCGTAGCCGGAGCGCTCGACGAGGGTGTGGCGGGTCTCGCCGTAGGTGGCGATGGCGGCCAGGACGACCGTGCCGTGCTCGTCCTTTCGCTCGTACGGCTCGGCGACCGAGCGGGCCCCGTGCTCCAGGGCGTAGGCGTAGGCGGCGCGCGCGTCCGGGACCTCGATGGCGAGGTCGACGACACCGTCGCCGTGCTCGGCCACGTGCTTGGCGAGGAAGTGGCCCCAGTCGGTGGTGGGCTTGATGACCGAGGTGAGGACGAAGCGGGCGGAGCCGTTCTCCAGGACGTACGCGGCGGTCTCGCGGCTGCCGTTCTCCGGTCCGGAGTAGGCGACCAGCTTCATGCCGAAGGCGGTGGAGTAGTAGTGCGCCGCCTGCTTGGCGTTGCCCACGGCGAAGACGACCGCGTCCATTCCCTTGACCGGGAAGGGGTCGGCCTGCCGGGCGGTGTCGGGAGTGTGGTGTGTGGTCTGCGTCATAGCCGCAGGGTCTCCCTGCCCGGCAAGGTGCGCAATAGTTTGTGTTTTGGCTGGGCAATCTGTTCAGCAATACGGCCGTATCGTCGGCTCTTCTGTACAGGATGACCATGCCGGGAGGCTGCTGTGGCGATCGATCGTCTGGACGGCCGGATCATCCTGCTGCTGGCCCGGGAGCCGCGGATCGGGGTGCTGGAGATGTCCCGGCGGCTGGGGGTGGCCCGGGGCACCGCGCAGGCGCGGCTGGACCGGCTTCAGTCGAACGGAGTCATCCGCGGATTCGGTCCCGAGGTGGACCCGGCCGCGCTCGGCTACCCCGTCACGGCGTTCGCCACGCTGCAGATCCGGCAGGGGCAAGGGCCCGACGTACGGGCGCACTTGGCGACCGTGCCGGAGGTGCTGGAGCTGCACACCACCACCGGCACCGGGGACATGCTGTGCCGGCTCGTGGCCCGCTCCAACGCCGATCTCCAGCGTGTGATCGACCGGGTCGTCGGTTTTGATGGCATCGTCCGGGCCTCCACGGCGATCGTCATGGAGAACCCCGTTCCGCTGCGGATCATCCCGCTCGTGGAGCAGGCCGCGGAGGAGACCTGACGTGTAGGGGTGAGCGCGTGTGAACTTCTGGGAGTACCTGGTCAACCGGCACCAGCAGCTGCTCACGGACGCCTACCAGCACGCGAGTGTGGTCTTCCAGTGCATGGTCGTCGCGACGGCGCTCGGGGTGCTGATCGGCGTGGTCACCTACCGCAGCGAGTGGGCCGGGAACCTCGCGACCACGACGACCGCCACCGTCCTGACCGTGCCGGCGCTCGCCCTGATCGGTCTGCTCATCCCCCTCGTGGGCCTCGGAGTGCCGCCCACGGTGATCGCGCTGACGCTGTACGGGCTGCTGCCGGTCGTGCGCAACGCGATCGTCGGGCTGCGCGGGGTCGATCCGGCGCTGGTGGACGCGGCCACCGGCATCGGGATGTCCCGGCCGTCCCGGCTGCTGCGGATCGAGCTGCCGCTGGCGTGGCCGCCGATCCTGACCGGCATCCGCGTCTCCACCCAGATGCTGATGGGCATCGCGGCCATCGCCGCGTACGCCTCCGGCCCGGGCCTCGGCAACGTCATCTTCCGCGGCCTGGCCTCGCTGGGCAGCGCCAACGCGCTCAACCAGGTCCTCGCGGGCACGCTCGGCATCGTCATCCTGGCGCTGCTGTTCGACGCCGCGTACGTCCTGATCGGACGGCTGACCATTCCCAGGGGGATCCGTGCCTGAGACCGGTGACCACGGCGCCTCCATCGAGCTGGAGAGCCTGACCAAGCGCTATCCCGGCAGTGCGCAGCCGGCCGTGGACAACGTGAGCATGGAGATCAAGGCGGGCGAGGTCGTCGTCTTCGTCGGCCCCTCGGGTTGCGGGAAGTCGACCACGCTCAAGATGATCAACCGGCTGATCGAGCCGACCGGCGGCCGCATCCGGATCGGCGGCGAGGACGTCACCGACATGGACCCGGTCAAGCTGCGCCGCAAGGTCGGCTACGCCATCCAGTCCGCCGGGCTCTTCCCGCACATGACGGTCGCGCAGAACATCGGGATCGTCCCGAGGATGCTCGGCTGGCCGAGGGCACGGATCAAGGAGCGGACCGAGGAGCTCCTCGACCTCGTCGGCCTCGACCCCGGGGAGTTCCAGGGCCGCTACCCGCGCCGGCTCTCCGGGGGCCAGCAGCAGCGCGTGGGCGTGGCCCGGGCGCTGGCCGCCGATCCGCCGGTGCTGCTGATGGACGAGCCGTTCGGGGCGGTGGACCCGATCACCCGGGACCACCTCCAGGACGAGCTGATCCGCTTGCAGCACGAGCTGCACAAGACGATCGTCTTCGTCACCCACGACTTCGACGAGGCGATCAAGATCGGCGACCGGATCGCCGTGCTGCGCGAGCGGTCGCACATCGCGCAGTTCGACACCCCCGAGGCGATCCTCACCAACCCGGCGGACGACTTCGTGTCCGGGTTCGTGGGCGCCGGTGCGGCGCTGAAGCGCCTGAACCTGACCCGCGTACGGGACGTGGAGATCACCGACTATCCGACGGTCACGGTCGACGACCCGTTGCAGCAGATCTTCAACGAGCTGCGGACCAGCGGCAGCAACGAGATCCTGCTGCTCGACCGGCGCGGCCGTCCCTACAAGTGGCTGCGGCGCGGCGACCTGATGCGGGCCAGGGGCTCACTGGCCCGTGCCGGGACCCTGGTGAACGACACGGTCACCCGGGACGCGACCCTGCGCGACGCGCTGGAGGCGGTGCTCACCGACAACGCCGGGCGGGTGGCGGTGACCGGGCGGCGCGGCGAGTACACGGGCGTCGTCGACATGGAGACCCTGATGAACTCCGTGCACGAGATGCTGGAGGCGGACCGGCTCGACGCGTTGGAGCACCAGCACGAACTTCAGTCGCTGCGGGCCTCGCAGACGCACGCCGAGCAGGAGGGGGCCGCGGGCCCGGCGGGCGTGGGCGGCCCGGGAGGGGAGCGGTGACGGCCACGGAGGTCGGGGAGACCTCCGAGCCCGTGGCGAAGGCGCCCCCGACTGAGCGCCCGCCCGCCCGTCTGACCTGGCAGAAGCTGACGTTCCTGCCGGTCGCCCTGATCGCCGTGCTGCTCGCCACCTGGCTCTGGTTCCAGCAGGCCGACCTGGACGCGCTCACCCGCAACGCCCTGTCGGGCGGCCAGGTCACCAAGGCACTGTGGCAGCACATCCAGCTGACCGCGATCTCCACGTTCTTCGTGCTGATCATCGCGATCCCCTTGGGCATCGTGCTGACCCGCGGGGCGGCGAGCAGGGCCACCCCGGTGGTGATGGCGTTCGCCAACACGGGTCAGGCGACCCCGGCGATCGGCCTGCTCGCCCTCCTGGTGATCTGGCTGGGCATCGGCCGCAGGGCCGCCCTGATCGGCATGATCGCCTACGCCATCCTGCCGGTGCTGTCCAACACGATCACGGGCCTGAAGGCGAACGACCCGACCCTGCTGGAGGCGGCCCGCGGCATCGGCATGTCCCCCATGGGGGTGCTGAGGCGGGTGGAACTCCCGCTCGCGGTCCCGCTGATCCTCGCGGGCGTACGCACGGCCCTCGTCCTGAACGTCGGTACGGCGACCCTGGCGGTCTTCGGCGGGGGCGGCGGCCTCGGTGTGCTGATCACGACCGGGATCACCAACCAGCGGATGCCGGTGCTGGTGCTGGGGTCGGTCCTCACGGTGGTGCTGGCGCTGCTGGTGGACTGGCTGGCGTCGATCGTCGAACTGCTGCTGCGCCCGCGCGGGTTGCAGCCGTGAGAAGACCTACGTGCCTGGCGTCCGTCGGCCTGCTCCTGGCAGCGGCCGGCTGCGGCCTGACCAGCGGCTCTCCCCTGACCGACGACGTGAAGCCGGGCTCGATCGGCCGGGGTGAGCCGCTGGAGGGCGCGCATCTGACGGTCACGTCGAAGTCGTTCACCGAGCAGCTGATCCTCGGCTCGATCATGGGCATCGCCTTCGAGGCGGCCGGCGGGGACGTCATCGACCGCACCGGCATCCAGGGCTCCATCGGCAGTCGCGAGGCGGTCCGCAAGGGCGACGCGGACGCCGGGTACGAGTACACCGGCACGGCCTGGATCACATACCTCGGGCACGGCAGGCCGATCGCCGATCCGCAGGAGCAGTGGGAGGCGGTGAAGAAGGAGGACGCGGGCAACGGGCTGGTCTGGCTGCCGCCGTCGAAACTCGACAACACGTACGCGCTGGCGATGAACCGGCAGAACGCGAAGAAGTACGGCACGAAGACGATGTCGGAGGTGGCGAAGCTGGCGAAGTCCGATCCGGGGGCCGTGAAGCTGTGCGTGGAGGTCGAGTTCGCGAACCGGGCGGACGGGTTGCCGGGCATGCAGAAGGCCTACGGCATGAACGTCCCGGCACGGAACATCACGCAGATGGACACCGGGATCATCTACACGCAGACCGCGAAGGGCAACTGCACGTACGGGGAGGTGTTCACCACCGACGGGCGCATCAAGTCCATGAACCTGGTCGTGATGGACGACGACAAGAAGTTCTTCCCCAACTACAACGTCGCGCCGATGATCAACGCGAAGTCGCTGAAGGAGTGGCCGGCGATCGCGGAGGTCCTGAACCCGGTGACGGAGAAGCTGAACAACTCCGTGGCGCAGACGCTGAACGCGAAGGTGGATGTGGACGGGGAGGATCCGCACCAGGTGGCGCTGGACTGGATGGTGGAGGAGGGGTTCGCCGAGGAGTGAGTTACAAAGAGACCGTTGCAAAGGAGGCTTTGCAACGCTACCTTTGCGTGCATGCCCGACGAACCGACGCCCCGCCTGCTCGACGCCCGCTCGCTGCGCGGCCTGGCTCATCCCCTGCGGATGCAGCTGCTGGTCGCACTGCGGCGCGGGGGCCCTGCCACTGCTTCCCAACTGGCGGAGAAACTGGGTGAGTCCAGCGGCGCGACCAGTTACCACCTACGGCAACTCGCCGCGCACGGTTTCGTCGCCGACGACCCGGAACTGGGCAAGGGACGGGAGCGCTGGTGGAAGGCCGTGGACCGGGGCGTCCAGATCGACGAGACCCTGATCCAGGACCCGGACCCGGCCGTGCGGGGAGCCGTCGCCCTGTTCCGGTACGAGATCGCCAACGTGCACACCCAGGAGATCTCGACCTGGCTCGGCAACACGAGCGACTGGGGCGAGGAATGGGACGGCGCCACCGACCTCAGCGACTTCACGCTGCGGCTCACTCCCGAACTCGCGCGTGAGCTCGTCGGCAAGATGCACGAGCTCATCCAGAGCTACCGCCCCCTGCCCGAGGGCACTCCGGACGCCGAGACGGTACGCGTCCACACGCACGTCTTCCCCAGCCAGACGACGCTGTGAAAGGCACACACATGCACCCGGACATCCACCTCACCCTGCACCACGCCCGCGCCGCCGAACTCCGTGCCGAGACCGAACCCCGTCCGGCGCACCGTCCCGAACTCCGTACGCGTCTGGGCTGGGCCCTCATCGAGGTCGGGCTGAAGCTCGCCGCCCGGCCCGGACCGGTGCCCGCCCACTAGCAGCCGGGGACGGAACCCTTCCCCGTCTCCAGGGCCACCAGTGAGCTCACCGTGCTCTTCAGCGTGGTCACCGGAATCAGCCGCAGCCCCTTCGGAAGCTCGGCGCGAGCGTCCGCGCACTCCGCCTTGGGGACCAGGAACACCGTCGCCCCGTCCCGCTTCGCGGCCTGGGTCTTGAGGGCGACGCCCCCCACCGCACCGACCCGGCCGGCCGCGTCGATCGTCCCCGTACCGGCGATGACCCGGCCGCCGGTGAGGTCCCCGCCGGTGCCGTCGCCGTCGAGCTTGTCGATGATGCCGAGGGAGAAGAGCAGCCCCGCACTGGGGCCGCCCACATCGGCGAGCTTCAGGCTGACCTCGACGTCCTTGTCGTCGAGGCCGAGGTACCCCAGCGCGGCCTGCGTCGCCGCGTCCTGGGACTCCTTCATCTGCTGCTCGTTGTGCTGCTCGATCTCCTTGACGTTGTTCCCGCTCGGGTAGACGGAGTCGCGCGGCATGACCGCCTGGTCGGTACGGAACCAGCTGTCGATGACGTCGGGGAGCGAGACCCGGGTGTCCGGGGAGGTCGCCTCGATGGTGGTCATCCGCAGCTGGCCCCGGGCGTCCCGGACCGGCGCACCGGAGATGGTGATCACCTGAGTGCCCTTGTTCTCTCCGAGCACGTTCGCCGTCAGCCCCGGCTGCGCCACCGAGAACGGCAGCGGCGCGAACACCGCCGTCGCGAGCAGGGCCACGACGGGCAGGGCGCAGACGGCGACGGCCTGGGGGCGCGTGAGGCGAGAGAACACGGGATCAATCTAACGCGGGAGGGAGATACCGCCGGGACCAGGGCGTCCGGGGCCCGAGCGGAGAGGCCGCCGACTGTAGGCGCACAGCGTCCGGCCACCGGTACGGGCAGGCGGCCAACTGTCGGCGCACGGCACCCCGCGCCGGTGCGCGGAAGCCTCCGGTCCTCAGCGCGAGGGCGTCCGCCACCCGGGTGTCCGGCCCTCAGCGCAGTGCCTCCGCGACCTCCCGGGCCGCTTCGACGACCCGCGGCCCGACGCGTTCCGGCACCGCCTCGGCCAGCATCACCACGCCCACGCTGCCCTCGACGCCCGTCACGCCCAGCAGCGGTGCGGCGGCCCCCCAGGCGCCCGCCTCCAGCTCCCCGTGGGTCAGCATGTACCCGGGTTCGGCCATCGGGTGCTGCCGGGCCGCGAGTATCGCCTTGCCGGCGGCGCCCCGGTCCAGGGGATGACGGAACCCGGCGCGGTAGGCGACGTGATAGTCCGTCCAGGTCGGCTCCACGACGGCCACGGCCAGCGCGTCCGCCCCGTCGACCATGGTCAGATGCGCCGTCGCGCCGATGTCCTCGGCCAGTGACCGCAGCGCCGGCATCGCGGCCTCCCGCACCAGCGGATGGACCTGGCGCCCCAGACGCAGCACACCGAGCCCGACCCGGGCACGTCCGCCGAGGTCACGGCGTATGAGGGCGTGCTGTTCCAGCGTGGCGAGCAACCGGTACACGACGGTCCGGTTCACTCCCAGCCGGAGGGAGAGTTCGGTCACGGTCAGCCCGTGGTCCGTGTCGGCGAGCAGCTTGAGGACACGCAGTCCCCGGTCGAGCGTCTGGGAGGTCTCCGCGGTCACGACGCCCACTCCTTAGTGGTGAGGTCGGCGGCTCCCTGGTCGGCGGTTGCGTCACCGAGTCCCGTCGGTGACGCGCTTCAGAGGCCGCCGATCGGTCGGCGGCCCGGCCTGTCCGGACCGCGTCGCTTCACGGCTGCGCCCCGCGGCGGCGCTGCCACGGGGCGTGTGCGTAGCCGGACAGTAGCGAAGCAGGTTCGCTGAGCGGAAGTCTCCGTCCAGAATCCGGGCACGGGTGGCTCCGTTTGCCCGCATACGTGCAACAGGGGGACTCGCTCCGCACCGCGAGCACACACGACACCCACACATCCGGAAGCCGGCGTCGCAGCCTCGGCGAGGGGCGTCACTTCATCCGGGTGGCCCACTCCTGCACCTTGGCGATCCGCTGCCGCAGCTGCCCAGCCGTCGCCTCCGCCGCCGGAGGCCCCCCGCAGACGCGCCGCAGCTCCGTGTGGATCACCCCGTGCGGCTTGCCGCTCTGGTGGACGTAGGCGCCGACCATCGTGTTGAGCTGGCGCCGCAGCTCCATCATCTCCTTGTGGGAGACCACGGGCCGCCGCTCGGCGGGCACTTCGAGCAGGTCGGCTTCCTCGTCCGGCTTCTTGCGGCTGTGCGAGATCTGTTTGGCCTGCCGCTTCTGGAGCAACAGCTGCACCTGGTCGGGTTCCAGCAGACCCGGGATGCCGAGGTAGTCCTGCTCCTCCTCGCTGCCCGGGTGGGCCTGCATGCCGAACTCGGCGCCGTTGTACATGACCCGGTCGAAGACGGCGTCGGACTCCAGCGCCTCGAAGGAGAACTGCTCCTGCTCGCCGGTGTCCTCGTCCTGCTCCCGGTTCGCCTCGTCCATCTCCTTCTCGGACTCGGCGTACGGATCCTCCTCGCCCTGCTTCTTGGGCTTGTCGAGGACGTGGTCGCGCTCGCGCTCCATCTCGTTGGCGAAGGAGAGCAGGTCGGGCACGGTCGGCAGGAACACGGAGGCGGTCTCGCCGCGCCGCCGGGACCGCACGAAACGCCCGACGGCCTGCGCGAAGAAGAGGGGGGTGGAGATGGTGGTGGCGTACACCCCGACCGCGAGCCGCGGCACGTCGACGCCCTCGGACACCATCCGCACCGCGACCATCCAGCGGTCGTTGCTGCCGCTGAACTCGTCGATGTTCTTGGACGCGCCGGCGTCGTCGGACAGCACGAGGGTGGCCTTGCTGCCGGTGATCTCGCGGATCAGCTTGGCGTAGGCGCGGGCGGAGTCCTGGTCCGCGGCGATGACGAGCGCACCCGCGTCCGGGATGGCCTTGCGCACCTCGGTCAGCCGCTGGTCGGCGGCCCGCAGCACGGACGGCATCCACTCGCCGCGCGGATCCAGCGCGGTCCGCCAGGCCTGGCTGATGGCGTCCTTGGTCATGGGCTCGCCGAGCCGGGCGGCGATCTCGTCACCGGCCTTGGTGCGCCAGCGCATGTTGCCGCTGTAGGAGAGGAAGATGACGGGCCGCACGACGTTGTCCGCGAGGGCGTTGCCGTAGCCGTAGGTGTAGTCGGCGGCGGACCGCCGGATCCCGTCGTTGCCCTCCTCGTACGTCACGAAGGGGATGGGGTTGGTGTCGGACCGGAAGGGCGTACCGGTCAGGGCGAGCCGTCGGGTCGCGGGTTCGAAGGCCTCGAGGCAGGCCTCGCCCCAGGACTTGCTGTCACCGGCGTGGTGGATCTCGTCGAGGATGACGAGCGTCTTGCGCTGCTCCACGCGGTTGCGGTGGAGCATGGGCCGGACGCCGACACCGGCGTACGTCACGGCGACGCCGTGGTACTCCCGGCTGAGCGGCCCGGCGCTGTACTCCGGGTCGAGCTTGATCCCTATGCGGGCCGCGGCCTCGGCCCACTGCTTCTTCAGGTGCTCGGTCGGGGCGACGACGGTCACCTGCTGCACGACGTGGTGGTGCAGCATCCAGGAGGCCAGCGTCAGCGCGAAGGTCGTCTTGCCGGCGCCGGGGGTGGCGACCGCGAGGAAGTCCCGCGGCTGTTCCTGGATGTACTTCTCCATCGCGCCCTGCTGCCAGGCGCGCAGCTTGCTGGCGGTACCCCAGGGGGCGCGGCCGGGGAACGCCGGGGACAGGTGGTGCGAGGCGGAACTGGTGCCGGCGGTGGTAGTCACGGTCTCCGTTGGGGGTCGGGCGGCTCGTGCGAGGGAGCCTGACGGCTCGGCTACGTATGACAACCGGGCCACCCTACCGGCGCCCCGAGCCGGTCGATGCGCGGACCGGGCCAGGGCACCTGCGGGTGGGACCGACGTCACAGCCCCGCCATCCTCCCGACCTCCCCTTCGACCTCGGGGGCGATGTCGACGACCAGCGCGTGGACCACGTCGTGGTCCCTTCCGGCCGGGACGACGCCCATGGGGGGCGAGGAAGGTGCTACGGCCGTCGTTCCCGCAATCGTGTCGACACCCAGGCCCCGGCCAGCGCCACCGCTGCCATCGGCAGGAACACCGCGGTGAAGGCGGCCGGGTGGGAGCCGGAGCTGTGGGTGGTCGTGTGGGAGAGCGTGCCGCCGCCGAGCGCGGCGAAGGCTGCCCCGCCGGCGGACAGCAGGACGACGTTGGAGAGGCCGTCGGAGATCTGCAGGGCGGCGGAGTTGGCACCGGCCTCCTCGGGGGCGGAGAGCTTGAGCAGGAGGACGCTCGTGGAGGAGATCACGAGCCCCATCCCGAAGCAGCCGAAGGCCCAGGCGACGGCCACGGTCCAGACGGGCACGGAGTCGACGAGCACGCTCGGCGCCGCGGCGACGGCCGCGGCGACCAGGAGCATGCCGACGGTCGTCAACCGCTCCCGGTACGGTTCGAGCCGCGACCGCGACTGCACCCAGGACCCCAGCGCCCACGTCCCGCCGCCCGCGGCGAGCGAGAACCCGGCCAGCGTCGGGCTGAGCCCGCGCTGGGTGACCAGCATCAGCGGCACGAACGACTCGGCGGCGATGAAGGACCCGGCGGCGACGCCGCGCAGCAGCACGACGGACGGCAGCCCGCGAGCGGCCCGGTAGGTGCCGCGCGGAAGCAGCCCGAGCACGGCCGGCACGAGCAGGGCCACGCCGAGCGCACCCGGCAGGAGCGAAAGAGGACGCAAGTCCTGCGCGGCGTACTGGAGGAGGCCGGCGCCGAGGGAGATGGCCAGGGCGAGCCGGATGCGCCGGCGGTCGAAGGAGGCAGGCGGAACTTCCGGCGGGGCGGGCCGGTCGGCTGTCCGCACCGGATCCGACGCTGCGGACGGGGCGGGCCGGTCGGCTGTCCGCACCGGATCCGACGCTGCGGACCGGTCAGTTGTCCGCACCGGCTTGGACGGAGCGGGCCGGTCGGCGAGGGCTGTCCGTTCCGCGGGGACGGGCAGGTCGGGACTCTGCGTCTGTGCCGTGGTGGACCCGACAGCAGCAGCCCCGCCCCGAAGGAGGCGATGCCCGCCGTCAACGGCCCCAGGGGACCGCGCAGGTCCGACCACTGCCCGGAGAGCACCATCCCGAACAGGCTGGTCGTGAAGTACCCGGAGAACGCGAACGCGTACAGGGACACCCCGTTCAGGTCCCGGGCCGCCACGGGCATCGCCGTGCCCACGGCGGTCGCCTCGAAGGCGATGAGCAGCACGACGGAGACGATCCCGACACTCAACGCCCGGTACGCCGCCCCCAGCACGCCCTCTTCCCGCTCTGCCGCGGAGGGCGGTCCAGCGGCTTCCTCGACATCGGCATCACGTGGCTTCGGGGCGGTCATGGCCGCCAGCGTAAGGTGCACGCGCCTCTTTGACCCCTGTCCCGAGACGGTCCCCGTCTGAGACCTTGGTCGTACGCCCCTCTTCTCGGCCACCCGCCTTCATGAACTGCGTATGGCAGTCACATTGCAGCCCGCGCGATGCCCTTGAGCACCGTCCCACCCCGGCCTACGGTCATGACACCGAGTGCAACACGGCCGTGTGCCCGAGTGGTTCAGGGGCTCGCCTGCAAAGCGAGTTACGTGGGTTCGAATCCCGCCACGGCCTCTACCGGATGAACAGGTGAACAGCAGGGCGGCACCCCCACACGGGGTGCCGCCCTGCTGTCGTCCGTCTCAGTTTCCGTCTCCGGCGTCGTTCACCCCCGACACCTTTGAACACCGCCTTCGGTCTCAAAGGCAGTCCGCGTGTCAGTAGCCCGCCGTAGCCTGACCCGCACACAAGTTGAGGGGGATCGATGCCGAGGGTGCCCGAGAGCCGTCGTATCGGACGCATGGCGGTGAATGAGCTGCGTGCTCTGCTGGAGCGGCACGGTCACATCGTGCAGGAGATCGATGGGGGTAACGACCACGGCGAGGACCTGCACGTCACCTTCGTCCAGAACGGGCAGCGGACAGAGGATTCCATCGCCGTGCAAGTCAAGGGCGGGGTTTCGACCCGGACCAGGCGCGGGCACCGCGTCCCGGTCGGCGATCACGCAGACAACTGGCGCGATGGCACCCTGCCCGTGCTGTGCGTGGTCCACGATGTCGACAGGGGCGGCCTCTTCTGGGCCAATGCGACCCGTCAGCTTCGTCGAGCCAGGGCGCTGCGCAAAACGGCGAAGTCCATCGTCGTCTCCCGCGAGTCCGTACTGAATGACGCGAGCCTCAACGCGTTCGTGCAGGGCATGCGGCACTACCTGGCTCGGGAACGCGAGGGAGTCGGAAGGTGGGCAGACATGGCCGATGTCGAATTCGCCCCAGGCGACATCGTCAAGCCCTTCGAGAACGAGGTCTACGAACCCATGGTCTTCTGGCAGCGCCGCGGCCGGCCTTACGCGGTCCTGCTCCACCACGATCTTGAGTGGGAGCCCGTGCCCATTCAGGAGGGGATGCTCCGCTTCCAGCCGATCCCGTCGGTCGGCCACGTCGTCCTCGACATCGCGGAAGCACACTGGCTGATGGGCTGCTTCAAATCCACGCAATGGTGGCGGCGGCCGATCGAGCAGCCCGACTCCGCCTGACCGACACACGGCAACGCCTCCGCCTATGAGCACCACCCGTAGTGAGGGATCGCCGTCTCTGTTCCCGCCACGGCCTCCCGTGTCAGTCCGCCGCGCGGAGGCCTTCGTTGACGTAACAGCCCGTGTCGGGTGTGGTGGTGATGGTGCCGGCGCCCCAGCCGCCGGTACGGGTTCGCGGCATCAGCCGGCGTTCGGAAGCTCTGCCGGGTCGGTGTCGCCGTCGGCCTTTCGCCGGGCCCTGCGCGCGTTTTCCGCGCGTACGGCGTCCAGCCATCGCCAGATGCCCGCCTCCTCCGGGCTCAGACCGGGGCAGGCGATGCGATGCGGGACGCGGCACACCGCACCGGGTGCGGGCTCGTCCTCGCGGCTGTTCCACGCGGTGCCGTCCGAGTCCACGTACCAGCGGTGCCATGCGGGCACCATGTGCGCGGGTACCGGCATGTCCGGTTCGAGGAGGACATGCGTGCCGTAGTAGGTGACGTGCCGCTCACCGGTCAGCCCGCAGTGGGGGCATTCGGGTGGAGCGGGTGGCTCGGGCCCCGTGGCCCCTTCCGTCGCGGCCTGTGCCCGGTCGGTGTTCTCCCACGGCCGCGGCGCATCAGGGGGCCGCTGCCGGTGTCCGTCGGGGCCTGGTAACGGGATGATGCTCGACTCGTCCGTGTCCCCCATGACCCCGAGCATGTGCGGGAGTTCAGAGGCCGGGAAGGGCGCGTTCAGGGCGCAACGGGGCAATCCGCCGAGCGCCCGGATCCGGCGCACCCTTCGATGTCCGGCCCGGGAGAAGTCCCGCACAACCCCAAGCACCTCTCAGGTGTCCAGAACATGACCGGTAGCCCACGCTCCGGTCGTCGTGCCTTCCGGGGCCGACGAGGAATTCGACGAGGAGAATCACCGTGCACCTCCGCCCCTCGGCAGCCGTCCTGGCCGCTGCCGTGATCGCCGTCGCCGGTCCCGCTGTCGCCGCGCCCCTGGCGCACGCGGAGGGGGGCGAGCCCGAGCTGGTCGTGTCGGCCCTGCCGACCGCCACTCCCAAGCCGGGTGAGGTCTACGACAAGTCCGTCACCCTCACCAACAAGGGCACGGCCGCCGTGGACGGCGTCACCTTCCGGGTGCGTCTGACGCGCGGGCTGGACTTCCCCGAGCAGGTGAAGGGCTGCACTTACTCGACCGTCGAGGACCAGGTACGGCAGGCACTCTGCGAGCTCGACACGGTCATCGCACCCGGCGCCTCCGTCACCACTCCCGTCCGGTTCAAGGCGCTGGACAAGGCCCTGATGGAGTCCGTCGAGTACGGCACGAGCGCGACCGGTGACGCCCCGGGCGGGGGATTCGACGACAGCTACCGGAGGCTCACCCTGACCGCGGACAACACGGCCGACCTCGTCGCCGTCGGTGAGGAGATGGAGGCGCTGCCGGGCGGAGAGCAGTCGGTCACGGCGACCCTGCGCAACGACGGCCCCGGCTGGGTGCAGAACCAGGAGAGCGACGACCTCCCCGGCCTGCTGGTGCAGATCCCGCCGGGCACCGTCGCCGTGGAGGTGCCGAAGGACTGCGCGCCGTTCGGGATCGACGGGCCGAGCGGACCGCAGGGGACCACGGGCAAGCCCAAGTACGTCTGCTGGCCGCAGGACGGGACCCTCGACGTCGGCCAGTCCCTGGCCTACACCTTCATGCTGAAGATCAAGAAGTCGGCGCAGGACACCGAGGGCGAGATCAAGGCGTCGTCCGTCTACGACATCGCCCCCGCGTACGACAAGAACCGCGCCAACAACATCGCCTCGATCGGCATCGACCTGCCGAGCGACAACGAGCCCGCCCCCAGCCCCTCGGACGGCGCCGACGGTGGCTCCGGCAACGGCGGCAACGGCAACGACCCCGAGGGCCAGGCCGCCGGCGGCACGGGCGCCACCGCCTCCCCCTCGGCGTCCGCGTCGGCCTCGGAGGGCACCACGACCGGCGGCTCCACCGGCACCACGACCGGCAGCACCACCGGCGGCAGCCTCGCCACGACCGGCTCCGACGGCACCCCGCTCCTCGCCGGTGGCGCGGCAGCCGCCGCGGTGCTGGGAGGCGGCCTGGTCCTCGCCGTCCGCCGCCGCAACGCCGTCAAGTCCGCCTGACGCGGCCGGATTCCGGTCCGCCGACCCGTATTGCACTGGCCCCGGGCTACGGTCCTGAGCAGGCCCCGGGCTGCGGGCCTGAGCAGGTCCTGGGGCTCCGTCAGAGCACCCCGCCGGCCTCGTCCTGGAACGCGTCCGTCCAGTAGTGGCGGACCGTTGTGCCCGCGGTGACGCCCGTGGGGTCCACTGTCGACAGGACCTGGAGCATCGTCATGGCCAGCTGGTCGTAGGTGTCGGTCGTCAGCTCGTGGGACGACTCGGCATCTATCGCACGCTCGCGGTGCAGGAGCCAGAGGGTGAAGGCGAGGGTCGACACGTCCGTGTTGAGCGGGGACAGCGTCGCCTCCGGTTCGCTCCAGTTCAGGACGGCGCCCGTCGCGCCGTCGACGACCAGGCTGTTGTCCTCGACCAGGTGGCCGAGGCGGATCAGGCGGTGGGACCCGACGGGGAGTTCGGCCGGGGTGTCGGTGTCGGCGTAGTACTCGGCGAGCGTCGCCAGGGGGACGTCCGTGTCCAGGGAGAAGACGTGGGCGTCCTCCGGCAGGCCCACCTCGCGCAGGAAACGGCGGGTCGGCTCGTGCGTGAGGGTCGCGGGGAAGTCGACGTCCTCGAAGCGCGCCACCTTGCCGGGGCCGAACTCCT
This sequence comes from Streptomyces tibetensis, assembly GCF_007655005.1. Classification (GTDB taxonomy): domain Bacteria; phylum Actinomycetota; class Actinomycetes; order Streptomycetales; family Streptomycetaceae; genus Streptomyces; species Streptomyces tibetensis. The sequence goes on along the minus strand of NZ_SZVW01000037.1, from coordinate 30,220 downwards.
GGTCCAGGAGGCGATGCGGAAGGTCCAGGGAAAGGCCGGACGCGCCGCTGCGGCCTGCCACCAGGGAAAGGGGGCGGATCAGTGCCGCCATCTTCCAGAACGGGGCCGGTTCGCCGTCCGCGCCGTCGCGGAACACCGCCAGCAGGTGCTGCGAGGCCTGCGCCACCGCCTTGGGGCCGTAGCGGCCCGCGTAGGAGGCGAACTGACCGCGCAGACCGGCCAGTTCGTCCGTGGCCTCCGCGAAGCGGACCAGCGTCCGCAGCGAGGGGGCCAGGGGGCGGCGGTCCATCAGGTCGGGGCGGTCGTGCAGGACGTACGTCGTGGAGATCTCGCCCGTCACGCCGTCCAGCAGGACCGACTCCGTCTCCAGGCCGACGGGGCCCAGCAGTCCGCCTATCACCAACTGCTCGCGCAGCTCGGCCGGGAGGCGGTCGTCCGGGTCGCCGGTCGAGTCGGCGACCGTGCGCAGGCCCTCGCGGCTCAGCTCCGCGAAGCTCAGCACGCCGCTGTCGACGGGGAGTCCGGGGCCGGTCAGCCAGTGCCGCGTGGACGCGTGGGTCACCCACGGGTCCAGCTCGGACTCGGTCAGGGTGATCACCGCGGAACCGGCGTCGGTCGTACTCATGGGCTCCCCCGCATGTGCTTGCTCACCGTCCCCTGGCGGAGCACGGCAGACCGCCCGGCGAAGCCCGGCAGCCGTTCCCCACTGCCCAGAACAGTACGCGCCACCACTGACAACGCCCCGGACCGGCGACGCGCGCCCGGCAACCACACGCGTCCGTTTCACAAGACGCTCAGAGCACCCCCGCGCGTTCCCTTTCCGCCGAAATCGCTTTCCCTCTCTGGCTCCGCGTCAGTTCCACGCGGACGGGGCGGAGTCGGGTGCGCGGGGTCCAGGCGGGCCCTGCGGGCGGCAGGCCTCAGCCCCGTTCCGTGACCACCGCTGCCTGGGGGCGGATCGGCAGGCGGTTCACGGGGCGGCCCGTCGCGGCGCGGACGGCGGACGCGATGGCCGCCGGGGACGTCACCACCGGCACCGCGCTGACGGCCTTGGCCCCGAACGGGGCGACCACGTCCCGTTCCTCGACCAGCCGGACGATACGGATGTCGGGCGCGTCGAGGGCGGTCGGGAGGGCGTAACCGGTCAGGTCGGGGTGGCGGACGATGCCGCGCGGCGTGCGGAGGTTCTCGGTGAGCGCGATGCCCACGCCCTGGGTCACGCCCGCCTCGATCCGGGCGGCGAGCTGGGTCGGGTTCAGGACGCGGCCCACGTCCTGGGCGACGGCCAGTTCCACGACCCGTACGGAGCCGATCTCGATGTCGACGTCCACCACCGCGCGGATCGCGCAGAAGGCCATGCCCACGAAGGCGTCGCCCTGGCCGGTCTCGTTCAGCGGCTCGGTCGGGTGCGGGCGGCACTGGGCGGTGGCCCACAGCTCCTTGCCGTCCAGCGCCTCGGTGACGGTCGTGGAGAGGACCCCGTCGTACGACGTGATCTTGCCGTCGGTGATCTGGAGCAGCTCCGTCGACATGCCGAACTTGTGGGCGAGCGGCTGCAGGAGCTGCGTGCGGACCATCTTCGCCGCGCGCTCCACCGCCCCGCCCGAGACCCAGGTGTGGCGGCCGCGGCAGCCCGCGCCCGCCGGGGGCTGGTCGGTGTCCACGGGCGCCACGTGCACCTCGTCGATGCCGAGCGTCTCCTGGACGATCTGCCGGGCCAGCGTCGTGAAGCCCTGCCCGGTCTCGACGGCCGCGCACAGGACCGTCGCGACCCCGTCGTGGACCTTCACCGTGGCCGTGGAGACCTCGTCCGCGCCCTCCGCGCCGAGCATGTGCACCATGCCCACGCCGTAGCCCACGCCCCGGCGCACCGCGCCCGGCTCCCCCGCGCCCTCGGGTCCGCCGGGCAGCAGCCACTCGTCCTCGGGCGTGTCCTTGGGCAGCGGCGGCAGCTCGAAGTCCCGCACGGCCTGGAGAAGTTCGGCGACCGGAGCGGGGCAGGTCACGGTCTGGCCGGTCGGCAGCACGTCGCCGGTCGCCAGCGCGTTGCGCAGCCGCACTTCCGCCGGGTCGAGGCCGAGCTTCTTGGCGATCTTGTCCATCTGCGCCTCGTAGGCGGCGCAGACCTGCATGGCGCCCTCACCGCGCACGTGGCCGGACGGGGGATTGTTGGTGCGTACGGCCCAGCCTTCGATGAAGGCGTTCGGGATGACGTACGGGCCGCAGGCGAACGCGACGGCGGCGGCCAGGGCCTCGGCGGAGGTGTCGGCGTAGGCGCCCGCGTCGAGCAGGATCTGCGCCTCGACCTTGACGAGTCTGCCCTCGGCGTCGGCGTGGTGGCGGTAGCGCAGCAGGGTGGGGTGCCGGTGGACGTGGCCGAGGAAGGACTCCTCGCGCGTGGCGGTGAGCTTCACCGGGCAGCCGGTGCGCAGCGCCAGCAGGCCGAGCGGAAGCTGGAATCCCTGGTCCTCGCGGTCGGCCGTGGCGCCGGGGACGCCGGTGACGACGATCTTGACGCGCTCGGGTTCCAGCCCGAAGGCGGCGGCGGCCGCGTCGCGGTCGGCGTGCGGGTCGGTGGAGGCGAGGTACAGCTCCACCCCGCCGTCCGGGCGCGGCACGGCCAGGCCCGCCTCGGCGCCGATGGGCGCGGGGTCCTGACGGCCGATGCGGTACAGGCCCTCGACGACGATCTCGCCGGCCGCCTCGGGGTCGCCGTGGCTCAGCGGGATGTGCCGGATCAGGTTGCCGTCGGGGTGCAGCGGCTCGGCCTCGAAGGCCTGCTCCGGGTCGGTCACCGGGTCGAGCACCTCGTACTCGACGATGACGGCCGCCGCCGCCATGCGCGCGGTGTCCGGGTGGTCGGCGGCGACGGCGGCGATGGGCTCGCCGTGGTGGCGCACGACCTCGGAGGCGAAGACCGGGCGGTCGGCCGTGCCGCGACCGTGGAACGGGCTGCCGGGGACGTCCTCGTGGGTGACGACGGCGCGGACGCCGACCATCTCGCGCGCGTGGCTGGTGTCGATGGACACGATGCGCGCGTGCGGGTGCGGTGAGCGCAGCACGGCCGCCCACAGCAGGCCTTCGGCCCACAGGTCGGCGGCGTAGGGGAAGGTGCCCTCCGTCTTGGCGCGGGCGTCGGCGGGCGGGAGCGAGGCGCCGATGCCGTGCGGGAGCGGTTCCGGGGCCGGGGCGGCCTCCGCGGCCTGTGCGGCCTGGGCGGTGGCTGCTTCGTTGCTCACGCGGGGCCTCCGTCCTGGCCGTAGGGCTGGTCGTGCGCTTCTGGGGAGTGCGGGTGGGGGGTGTGCGGTTGCGGGGGCGCCCCGAAGGCCGACGCGTTCACGCCACCGGTGCCCGGGCCCGCCTGGCGCGGGATGCGGGCCTCTTCGCTGTCGCCGTCGCCCGGCGCGGAGTGGGCCTCGCGTTCGGCGACGACTTCCTTGACGGCGTCCACCACGCCCCGGTAGCCGGAGCAGCGGCACAGGTTGCCGCACAGCGCCTGGCGGGTTTCCAGCTCGGTGGGCGCCGGGTTGCCCTCCAGCAGGTCGTGCACGGTCATCGCCATGCCGGGGACGCAGAAGCCGCACTGCACGGCGCCGCAGCGCGCGAGCGCCCGCTGTACGTCCGACGGCCGGCCGTCCTCGGCCAGGCCCTCGACGGTACGGACCTCGCTGCCGGCTGCGGTCACGGCCGGGACCAGGCAGGACGCCACGAGCCGCCCGTCGACCTGGACGTTGCACGCGCCGCACTCGCCCTGCGAGCAGCCGTCCTTGGCGCCCGCGAGTCCGAGCCGCTCGCGCAGCACGTACAGCAGGGACTCGCCGATCCACGCGTCGGCGACGGGGCGTTCGGTGCCGTTGACGCGCAGGACGTACGAGGCGAGGGGGTGTTCCTCCTGGGGGACGGTGCCGGACGGGGCGTCCGGGGCGTCGGCCGGGTGGGTCTCCGGGTCCTCGACCGGGGCCGGATCGTCCTGGGGTCCGCCGTCCGCGGTCTCCTGGCCGGTGTCGGCGTCGGCGTCCGCCTCCGCCGGCAGGGGCCCTGCAGCGGGCTCGGAGGGGCTGTCGGCGGCCTCCGGGGCCCCTGGAGCGTCCGGTGCGTCCTCGGCGTCCTCACCGGCTCCGGGAGCGGCCTGTGAGGCTTCGTAGGCGTCCTGCGGGAGCGGGGCGGCTTCCGGGCGCGGCTCGGGCAGGGGTTCCCCGGGGAACTCGCCCGGGAACTCGCCGGGTGCCTCGGCGTACGGGGTCTCGGGCGGGTGGGCGGCGGGCATCGGGTGACCGGCGGAGCGGGACGGCTCGGGCCCGTGCCCGGGGAGGTCGGCGGCCGCTGGCCCCTGGTCGGCGTACTCGGCCCGCTCGGGCCCGTGATCGGCGTATTCGGCCCGCTCGGGCCCGTGATCGGCGTACTCGGCCCGCTCGGGCCCGTGATCGGCGTACTCGGCCCGCTCGGCGAACTCGCCCTGATCGGGCCCCTGCTCCGCGTACTCGACCTGCTCCGGCCCCTGCTCGGCGAACCGGGACGGGTCCGTCGGGTGACCGGCCTGCCCGGGTTCCGCCGGTGCGTAGTCCGACGGCTGAGGCGCGTGAGGCGTGCCGGGCGTCTCCGGCGCGTGGCCGAACCGCCCGGGATGCGCGGGGCCGGTGTCCTCGTGGACCCCCGGCGCATGCACGTCCTGCGGGTGCCGGGGCGCCGGCTCGTCCGGGCCCGCCTGCTGCTCCGGCGCGTATGCGGAGGCCGGTCCGGCGTCGGGCCGCTGCGCGTGAGTCCGGTCGTGCGCGTGGCCCTGGTCGTGCCCGTGCTCGTGGGGATGGCCCGGGTGGGCCACCTCCTGCCCCGCTGTGTCCTGCGGGTCCTGCTGCCCCCACGGCCGGCCCGCGGCCTGGGTCGCCCAGGGCGCGGGCGCGCCGCCGGGCAGCGTGGCCGGCGGGGTGCCGCCCCACTGTTCGACCAGCGAGGACGTGGTGAATTCGCCCGACTCGTCCGGAAGGTCACCCCCGGCGACGGGGATGGACCACTGCCCGGTCACGTCATGGCCGGGCGCGGCCTCGGCCGCCGCCGCGGCCTCCTCGAAGTTCCACTGGCCGGTCACCGGGGGGTTGTACGTGAACCGGTCGTCCCCGCCGTACTGCGGCGCCGTCTCGCCGGAGCCGTAGGGGGTCCCGGGGGCGTACGGCGCTTCGGGGCCGCCGTAGGGCTGCTCGGGCACGTCGTGGCCCTGCTGCTGGTGCGCGCCGTGCTCGTGACCGTGCTGCTGGTGCGCGGCGTTCGGGTCGTGCCACTGCGCCCCGTCGACCGGCGCGCCGGGCACCGGCCACGCGCCCGCGGCCGCCGGGTCGGCGCCGGCCGTCGTCGCGGGGTTGACCGTTATCTGCGGCGGTACGTAGCCGTGGCCGGGCGCGGCCAGCGGGCTGTCGGCGGCCAGCAGGGCGTCGACGCCCCCCTCGGGCAGTTCGACGAAGGCGGTGGCGCCGTCGTCGTACTCGCCCTGGGGCAGCGGGTCCCAGCGGCTCCCGCCCCGGGGCGTGCCCTCTCCGTGCTGGTCGTCGGTCACGACAGCGCCCTCCCCAGTGCTCGTCGGGCCAGCGCGGCGACGGTGCGCCGCAGGTGCAGTACGGCAGGCGGAAGCGGTGCGACCGAGCCGTCCTCGGCCGGCGCCGCGTCGGGGATACAGGCCGCGGCGACGTACTCCCCGAAGGCGTTCAGCGCCTCCGGGACGAGCGCGCGGTTGTTGTCCCAGTCGATGAGGCCGGCCACCCACTGCTCGGCCTCCAGGGGCCGCAGCGCCATCGGCGCTATGGCGCCCACCGCGCAGCGCACACCCCGGCGCGCCGGGTCCAGGACCAGGGCCACGGACGCCACCGCGCGTCCCGGGCCGGTCCGGCCGGTCGCCTTCAGGAAGACCTGCGGGGCGTGCAGCAGCGGCACGCGCACGAAGCCGATGAGTTCGCCGGCGCGCAGCATGTCCATCCCGGCCAGCAGGTGCGAGACGGGGATCTCCCGGCGGGCTCCGCCCGGTCCCGCGATGATCAGGGTCGCCTCCAGGGCGGCCAGCACCGGCAGCGCGTCGCCGGTGGGGGCGGCCGAGGCGATGTTGCCGCCCAGGGTGCCCGCGTTGCGGATGTGCGGCGGGCCCGCGGCGCGCGCGGCGGCGGCGAGCGCCGGGATCAGGGCCGCGAAGTCGGGGCGGCCCATGCGCGCGTGCGTGAGGCCCGCGCCGAGCAGCGCGTGACCGTCCAGGTACTGCCAGCCGCGGATCTCGCTAATCCGGCCGAGTCCCACCAGCGCGGCGGGCCTGAGCTGCCCGGAGTTGACGGCGGCCATCAGGTCGGTGCCGCCCGCGACGGGCACGGCGGCGGGCACGGCGGTGAGCGCCGCGACGGCCTCGTCCAGCGTCGTGGGCAGCGTGACGGCCTGCGCCGCCTGCGGTGCGTGCGTGGTCAAACCGGCTACCCCTTCCCGCTGCCCCACCTGGTCCCACCTGTGCTGCCGTACGGTACGTGCTGACAGGGCGGACGTGGCAACTCTGGCACATCTTGGCGAGAGCCGAAGACACGGGTCCGCTAGGAGGCATTCGCCCACCTCATCGGCGAGATGGTCCGTTTTCGCACGGGTTCGCCAATGCATGCCGATTGGCACTTTCGGTGACCCTTGTGCGCTTTTTCCGTGGCCTGTTCGAGCTGTTCGGTCGGGGCGGCCGGCGCTACCGGCTGGGCGGCGGACCGTCCTTCGGGCGGCCCAGTACCCCGGGGCGCCGCTGCCAGGGCAGCGGGCCCGCCGGAGGCCGGTAGGCGACGCCCAGGGCGTCGAGCCGCCGGTAGTGGGCGGTCATACGGCGCTGGAACTCGGCGAAATCCCGTTCCGCCGGGGCGGGCAGGGCGCTCCAGGCGACTTCGGCGAAGGCAGCGAGGCGGGGGAAGGCCTGGTAGTCCACGCGTGCGGGGTCCTCCATCACCTCGGTCCACAGGTTGGCCTGGGTGCCCAGCACGTGCCGGGCCTCCTCGGGCGTCAGCTCCGGTGGAACGGGCTCGAACCGGTAGACGTCCTCCAGGGTGCGCACCCACCCGATCGGTACCGGCTCCTCGGGGCCCGGGTCCTGACGGTGGTCCAGGTACACCTGCTGCTCGGGGCACATGACCACGTCGTGGCCGGCCCGGGCGGCGGCGATGCCTCCGGCGTAACCGCGCCAGGACGACACGGCCGCGCCCTTCGCCAGACCGCCCTCCAGGATCTCGTCCCAGCCGATCAGCCGCCGTCCGCGCGCGGCGAGCCAGGTGTCGAAGTGCCCGATGAACCAGGACTGGAGCTCGTCCTCGTCCGCGAGCCCGAGTTCCCTGATGCGCGCCTGGGCCGTCTCCGAGTGCCGCCACTGGTCCTTGGGGCATTCGTCGCCGCCGATGTGCACGAACTCCGAGGGGAACAACCGGAGCACTTCCTCGAAGACGCCCTCGTAGAAGCGCAGGGTGTTGTCAGTGGGGGCGAGTACGTTCGGGTTGATTCCCCAGGTGTCCCAGACGGAGAGGGCGGTGGTGTCGATGACGTCGGTGTTGCCGAGTTCCGGGTAGGCGGCGATGGCGGCCTGCGAGTGGCCCGGTACGTCGATTTCGGGGACGACGGTGATATGCCGCTCGGCGGCGTAGGCGACGATCTCCCGGATGTCGTCCTGGGTGTAGTAGCCGCCGTGCGGCTTGTCCTCCCACAACGGCGAGGCACGGTGGCCGGTTTTCGTGCGGGCGCGCCAGGAGCCGATCTCGGTCAGCCGTGGATGCCGCTCGATCTCGATGCGCCAGCCCTGGTCGTCCGTCAGATGGAAGTGGAAGACGTTGAGTTTGTGCGCCGCCATCAGATCGAGATGACGCAGCACGCCTTCCTTGGGCGTGAAGTGCCGGGCGACGTCGAGCATCAGGCCGCGCCAGCGGAATCGGGGGGCGTCCTCGATCCTGAGGTACGGCACGCTCCAGACGCGGTCGCGATCGAGCGGGGCCCTGCGGTAGGCGTCCGGGCCGAGAAGCTGCCGCAGGGTCTGGGCGCCCCAGAAGACACCGGCCGCGTCGCCGCCCTCGATGAGGACGCCGAAGTGGTCGCTGACGAGGCGGTACTCCTCGGGGCCGAGGCCGGGGTCGAGTTGCAGCCCGATGCCGCCCTCGGCCTCGTCGAGCTCCCGCCCCTCGCGCAGCGGCAGGCCGGTGGCCTGCCGAAGTGCCGCGCTCAGCCAGTGGCCGACGCCTTCCGTCGCGGGGTCGGCGTAGAGCCGGGAGTGCCGTGTCAGCCGCACCTCGCCGGAACCGGCGACGGCACTGCGGGGCGCGGGGATCAGTTCGGTCACGTCAGTCCTTCACCGCTCCGCCCAGTCCGGAGACCAGGCGCCGCTGTACGAGTACGAAGAAGACCAGGACCGGGATCGTCATGACCGTGGAGGCGGCCATGACTCCGCCCCAGTCCGGGTCGTCGGGCTTGTAGAAGACGAGCAGGGCCATCGGCAGCGTCGACTGCGAGGTGTCGCTGATGATGAACGACTTGGCGAACAGGAAGTCGTTCCAGGCGGAGATGAACGAAAACACGCTGGTGGCCACGAGACCCGGCAGGACGAGCGGGAAAAGGATCTGCCAGAGGAATCGCGCCCGGCTCGCCCCGTCGATGTACGCGGCCTCCTCCAGCGCCTCCGGGACGGCTTTCACGAACCCTCGCAGCATCCAGATCGCGAAGGGCAGTGAGAAGGCGATGTGGGGCAGGATCAGCGAGCCCAACGTGTTCAGCTGACCGGCGTCCCGCAGGAGGAAGAAGAGGGGGATGGTCAGGGCTTCCACGGGCACCATCTGGGCCACCAGAAACATGATCAGAAGGGTGGTCCGGAGGCGGAAGCGGAATCGTGTGACGGCGGTCGCGGCGAGAAACGCGATCAGCCCGGAGGCGATCACGACACAGCCCGCCACGACGAGGCTGTTGAGGAAGTAGCGGCCGAATTCCTGCTGCCCGAAGACACGCCGGAAGGAATCCAGGGAGGGCGCGAGCGTCCAGGGCCGGGGTTCGCTCGACTCGATCTCCCCGGCCGGTTTGAAGGCGCTGAGGACCATCCAGTAGAGGGGAAAGGCGACGACGACCGCGATCAGCAGGGCGCAGGCCTCGGCGGCCAGTCGGCCCGGACGGCGCACACCGGCGCGCAGCGGATTCACAGTTCCTCCCCCTGCCGGCGCAGCAGCCGCAGGTACACCAGCGTGACGGCGAGCAGGATCAGCAGCGTCACGACGCCGATCGCGGAGCCGAGGCCGTACTGCGAGGACGCGAAGGCCTGCTGGTAGGCGTAGACGTTCAGGACCAGGTTCTGTCCGGCGATGCCGCCGCCGTTCGTCATGACGTAGATCTGGGTGAAGACCTTGAAGTCCCAGATGACCGACTGGATGGTGACGACGACCAGGATCGGCCGGAGGATCGGGGCGAGCACGGAACGCCAGATGCGCCACTGTGAGGCGCCGTCCAGGGAGGCGGCCTCCAGCACTTCGGTGGGTACGGCGCGGATCCCCGCGTAGACGGTCACCATGACGAACGGGAAGGAGCACCACACCACTTCGAGCAGCACCAGGAAGAAGGCACTCAGGCGGCCGTAGGTCCACGCGTGGTCGCCGAGGCCCAGCATCCGGTTGACCGGGCCGAAGTCCGGGTCGAAGAGGAACAGCCACACCGTGGAGCCGGTGACGGCCGGGGTCGCCCACGCGCCGAGGGCGGCCAGCATCAACGCGAGCCGCGGTACGGCCCGGACGCGGGTGAGGAGCACGGCCAGGGCGCAGCCGACGGCGAGCGTCGAGACGACACAGGCCGCCGCGAACAGCACGGTGGCGAGCAGCACCTGCCAGAACTGCGGGTCCCCGAACAGGCGGGCGTAGTTCCCGAACCCCTCGAAGGTGGCCGGCTCACCGCCACTGACCTGCGCCTGGGTGTACTGGAAGAGGGAGATCAGGCCGAGTTGGCAGATCGGGTACACGAGCAGTCCCCCGAGCACGACCAGCGCGGGCGCGAGATACAGCCAGGGGGTCCAGCCGCCGGTACCACGGGCGGCCCGGCGCGCGGTGCGGCCGCCCTGATCGTCGGTGGCCTCGCGCGGGGGCCGGGGGGACGGCACGGTCGGTGCCGTGGCGGCCGCGGGGGTTTTCACGAAACCGCGGTCGTTCACCCGGCTCACCCCGCGGAGCCGAACGCCGAGTTCATCTTCTTCGCGGCGTCCTCGGAGGCCTTCGTGACGTCTTTCTTGCCGCTGATGACCTCCTGGAACATCGTCGGCAGGACGAGGGAGGAGTCGATCTGGGCCCAGGCGGGTGAGGCGGGCACGAACCTGGTTCCGGCGGAGAGGGTCCGCACGAAGGGCTTCACGAACGGCTCATTCGCCGCGGCCTGCGTCCGGACGTCCGTGAAGGTCGGCAGGAAGCCCATGGCGTCGAAGAGTTCGCCCTGCGTCTTCTTCGAGGCGAGCTGTTCCATCAGCCGGACGGCGAGCGTGCGGTGCGAGGTGCTCTTCAGGACGCCGATGTTGTTGCCGCCCGCGAAGGCGGGAGCGATGGAGCCGGACGTGACCCCCGGCAGCGGGACGACGGCGTACTTGCCCTTGACCTTCCCGGCCTCGACGGCGGTGTGGCTGAAGTCGCCGCCGATCGCCATGCCCGCCTTGCCGGCGGCGAAGGCGCTGACGGTGTCGTTGCCGCCCATGCCCGCGCACTTGGCGGCCGGGCAGTTGTCGTCACCGAAGAGGGACGTGTACGCCTTGATGCCCTTGCGGGCCTCGGGGCTGTCGATGCCGGACGCGTACGAGCCGCTCTTGCCGTTGGCCAGTTCACCGCCGTTGGCCCAGACGAACGGCATCGCGCCGTAGGTGTAGGCACCGCCGACCGCCAGCCCGTACAGCTCGGGTTTCGCGGCGCGTATCTTCCGGGCGGTGGAGGCGAGTTCGTCCATCGTCCTCGGGGCGGACAGGCCGAGCTCCTCGAACACGTCCGTGCGGTAGTACAGGGCGCGGACGCCGACGTAGAACGGGGCGCCGTAGAGCCTGCCGTCCACCGTCACCGACTGTTTCGCCGTCGGGTCGGTGTCCTTCGCCTCGGTCCAGTCGCCGAACTCCTTCGTGACGTCGAGGAGTCCGCCGTCCTTCACATAGCCGGCCGTGTCGGTGTTGCCGTACTCCATCACGTCGGGCGCGGAGCCGGGGTCGTTGAAGGCGGCCTTGACGCGCTGGGCGCGGGTCTCGACCGGGATGTACTCGACCTCGACCTTCGTGCCCTTGTGGGCTTTCTCGAACCCGGCGACGACGGAGTCGACGACCTTCTCCTTGGGGGCGTTGCCGACCTCCTGGAAGAGCCACACGCGCAGTGTGCCGGTCTTCTCGTCCTTGCCGGAGGAGGAGTTCGAGGAGGTCTGGGGCACGCAGGCGGTGGCCAGGAGAGCGGCGAGGGCGGTGAGCCCGGCACCACGGACGGACAGCTTCATGAAGTGATCCTCCGAGGGAGCGTTGCAACATGCGCAATGGGGGTTTCGCTGTGCACAACACATTGGAGGCTAGGGACTTCATGAACACGCCCACAAGAGGTCTCAACCACTCTGTGACCGGCAGGAGCACCCTGCGCAACGCCCGGACAGCACAAAAGCCCCCAGGGCGCGCGAAACGCACCCTGGGGGCCTCACGCCCCGCGGGTCAGGCCTACTTGTCGCCCTTGCCGTTGTCGTCGTCGCCGGAGCTCATGGACTCGTAGATCTCCTTGCACATGGGACAAACGGGGTACTTCTTCGGGTCGCGGCCCGGTACCCAGACTTTGCCGCACAGCGCCACGACGGGGGTGCCGTCGAGGGCGCTCGCCATGATCTTGTCCTTCTGGACGTAATGGGCGAAGCGCTCGTGGTCACCGTCACCGTGGGAGGTCTGCGGCGTCGGCTCAACGAGGGTCCCCGTACCAGTCCCGCGCTCGGGCTCGAGAGTGCTCATAGGGCCAAGGGTACTGAAGCTCACACGCATCAGTTGAGCGAAGGGTCGTCCGGGTACGTCGCCACCATCGCCAGCTCGCTGCGCTGGCGGCGCAGCACCTCGCGCCAGAGCCCCTCGGGAGAGGGGGACGAGACGTCACCGGGCTCCGACTCGACCACGTACCAGGCGCCGTCCGCCAGCTCGTCCTCCAGCTGACCCGGGCCCCAGCCGGCGTACCCGGCGAAGATGCGCAGGGAGCCGAGGGCGGAGGCCAGCAGCTCCGGCGGGGCCTCCAGATCGACCAGGCCGATCGCGCCGTGCACCCGGCGCCAGCCCAGTGGGGCGGCCTCGCCGGAGGCGCCGCCGGGGACGACCGCCACCCCGAGGGCGGAGTCCAGCGACACCGGGCCGCCCTGGAACACGACACCCGGCTCCACGGCGAGATCCCCCCAGCCCTCCAGGATGTCCCCCACGTCCACCGGGGTGGGGCGGTTGAGGACGACGCCGAGCGAGCCCTCCTCGTCGTGGTCGAGGAGCAGCACCACCGCACGGTCGAAGTTCGGGTCCGCCAGGGCGGGGGTGGCCACGAGCAACCGCCCTGTGAGCGAGGACACCTCGGTCATGGCAGACATGATCCCGCATTCTCCCCGCGCGTGGGGAGGCAATGCGGCACGGGGCGGGGGCCGCAGCTCAGGGCGCACCGAAGCGTCCCACGCGCACGAAACCGGCCGTGACCCCATGTGCCCGGCCCGGAACGGTTCGTGTTGTGACAGAGCGGTGACGTGGCTGGGTCTCACTCAGGCTTACAGAAGGGGGGTGGTGGGCGATTACCCTTTCCCTTCTGGCCCCTGCCCGACTCCATGGAACGCGAGATTCATGACCGTCAACGACGATGTCCTGCTTGTCCACGGCGGAACCCCGCTGGAGGGCGAGATCCGTGTCCGCGGTGCGAAGAACCTCGTACCGAAGGCCATGGTCGCAGCGCTGCTGGGCAGCGCTCCGAGCCGGCTGCGCAACGTTCCTGACATCCGCGACGTCCGGGTCGTGCGGGGTCTGCTGCAGCTGCACGGTGTGACGGTCCGTCCGGGTGACGAGCCCGGCGAACTGGTGATGGATCCGACGCGCGTGGAAAGCGCGAACGTCGCTGACATCGATGCCCACGCCGGTTCGAGCCGTATCCCGATCCTGTTCTGCGGGCCTCTGCTGCACCGCCTCGGCCACGCGTTCATCCCCGGTCTCGGCGGCTGCGACATCGGCGGCCGGCCCATCGACTTCCACTTCGAGGTGCTGCGGCAGTTCGGCGCGAAGATCGAGAAGCGGGCGGACGGTCAGTACCTGGAGGCGCCCCGGCGGCTGCGCGGTACGAAGATCGCGCTGCCGTACCCGTCCGTCGGCGCGACCGAGCAGGTGCTGCTGACGGCCGTCCTCGCGGAGGGCGTCACGGAGCTGTCCAACGCGGCCGTCGAGCCGGAGATCGAGGACCTCATCTGCGTACTGCAGAAGATGGGCGCGATCATCGCGATGGACACCGACCGGACGATCCGCATCACGGGTGTGGACCAGCTCGGCGGCTACAACCACCGCGCTCTCCCGGACCGCCTGGAGGCCGCGTCCTGGGCGTCGGCGGCGCTGGCGACCGAGGGCAACATCTACGTCCGCGGCGCGTTGCAGCGCTCGATGATGACGTTCCTGAACACCTACCGGAAGGTGGGCGGTGCCTTCGAGATCGACGACGAGGGCATCCGCTTCTGGCACCCCGGTGGCCAGCTGAAGTCCATCGCGCTCGAGACGGACGTGCACCCCGGTTTCCAGACGGACTGGCAGCAGCCGCTGGTCGTGGCCCTGACCCAGGCCACCGGCCTGTCGATCATCCACGAGACGGTCTACGAGTCCCGCCTCGGCTTCACGTCCGCGCTGAACCAGATGGGCGCGCACATCCAGCTCTACCGCGAGTGCCTGGGCGGCTCGAACTGCCGCTTCGGCCAGCGCAACTTCCTGCACTCGGCCGTCGTCTCGGGCCCGACCAAGCTGCAGGGCGCGGACCTGGTCATCCCCGACCTCCGCGGCGGCTTCTCGTACCTGATCGCGGCCCTGGCGGCCCAGGGCACGTCCCGCGTCCACGGCATCGGCCTCATCAACCGCGGCTACGAGAACTTCATGGAGAAACTCGTGGAGCTCGGCGCGAAGGTCGAGCTGCCGGGCAAGGCGCTCGGCTGATCCGGCCCCCGCGGCCCCGCCCGTCCGGCTGGGGGTCCGGGGGTCATCCCCCGGGCAGGCACAGCATGGAGAAACTCGTGGAGCCCGGCGCGAAGGCGGCGCGAAGGTCGAGCTGCCGGGCAAGGCGCTCGGCTGATCCGGCCCCCGCGGCCCCGCCCGTCCGGCTGGGGGTCCGGGGGTCATCCCCCGGGCAGGCACAGCATGGAGAAACTCGTGGAGCCCGGCGCGAAGGTCGAGCTGCCGGGCAAGGCGCTCGGCTGATCCGGCCCCCGCGGCCCCGCCCGTCCGGCTGGGGGTCCGGGGGTCATCCCCCGGGCAGGCACAGCATGGAGAAACTCGTGGAGCCCGGCGCGAAGGTCGAGCTGCCGGGCAAGGCGCTCGGCTGATCCCGGCCCCCGCGGCCCCGCCCGTCCGGCTGGCCGCTCGGGTAGTCCCACACCGCAACACGCCGAGGGGCGGCCACCTGGATCAGGTGGCCGCCCCTCGGCGTTTCATGCGGCTCTGCTTGGCGCGCCCCGAAGGGGCGCGGGGAACTGCGCGACCGGCCACAGGCGGCCCGCAGTTGCCCACGGCGCACGCAACGGGCCGCTTACTTACCCTTGGCCGCTTCCTTGAGCTTCGAGCCCGCGGAGACCTTCACGCTGTAGCCGGCGGGGATCTGGATGGGCTCGCCGGTCTGCGGGTTGCGGGCGGTGCGAGCGGCACGGTGGGTGCGCTCGAAGGTCAGGAAGCCGGGGATGGTGACCTTCTCGTCGCCCTTGGAGACGATGTCGCCGACGACGTCGGCGAACGCGGCCAGCACGGCGTCGGCGTCCTTGCGAGTCACCTCGGCGCGGTCGGCCAGCGCGGCCACCAGCTCACTGCGGTTCATGTTCTTACTCCCGTGTTCATCTTGCCGTTGAGGCGTCAGATCGAAGCCGATGCTGCCAGGGTCCTCGATGAGTCCCCGGACCCGGGTCCGTCGTCAGACCCTCGCGCCCAGGGACGCATCCTGCCCCTACCTGCGGCGGGAAAGCCAATCCGGCACCCGCAGGAGTCGTGAGAACACCCTTGGGGAGTCACACGAAAAGAGGGCCTGAGCCTGGCGCCACGATAGCTGCGCTGCTGACAGGGGTCTTGCGACGCGCCGGGTTCCCGGCGGCCGTGGGGTTACTCACAGTCCGGGGGCCGGGCCCCGTCGGGGCCCGGCCCGGCCTCGGCCTCAGACGCCGGACGGGCTGCCCGCCGTCGCGCCGACCGCCTTCGCGGCCTCCCGCACGGCACCGGCGACCGCGCCCGCGACCTTGTCGTTGAAGACGCTCGGGATGATGTAGTTCGGGTTCAGCTCGTCCTCGGTCACCACGTCCGCGAGGGCGGTCGCGGCGGCCAGCATCATCTCGGTGTTGACCGTGCGGGACTGCGCGTCCAGCAGACCGCGGAAGACACCCGGGAAGACCAGCACGTTGTTGATCTGGTTCGGGAAGTCCGAGCGGCCGGTGGCGACAACGGCCGCGGTCTGGCGGGCGATCGCCGGGTCCACCTCGGGGTCCGGGTTCGCAAGCGCGAACACGATGGCGCCCTCGGCCATGGCGGCCACGTCGTCGCCGTCGAGGACGTTCGGGGCCGAGACGCCGATGAAGACGTCGGCGCCGCGCACGGCCTCCTTGAGGGTGCCGGTGAGGCCCTCGGGGTTGGTGTTGTCGGCGATCCAGCGCAGCGCCGAATCGGGGGCGGCATCCACCAGGTCCTCGCGGCCCGCGTGCACCACACCGTGGATGTCGGCGACGACGGCGTTCTTGACACCCGCGGCGAGCAGCAGCTTCAGGATGGCCGTGCCGGCAGCGCCTGCGCCGGACATGACGACGCGGATGTTCTCCATGGCCTTGCCGGTGACGCGCAGGGCGTTCGTCAGGGCGGCGAGGACGACGATCGCGGTGCCGTGCTGGTCGTCGTGGAAGACGGGGATGTCGAGGGCCTCGCGCAGCCGGGCCTCGATCTCGAAGCAGCGCGGGGCGGAGATGTCCTCGAGGTTGATGCCCGCGAAGCCCGGGGCGATCGCCTTGACGATCTCGACGATCGCGTCGGTGTCCTGGGTGTCGAGGCAGATCGGCCAGGCGTCGATGCCGGCGAACCGCTTGAAGAGGGCCGCCTTGCCCTCCATGACGGGCAGCGCGGCCTTGGGGCCGATGTTGCCCAGGCCCAGCACCGCGGAGCCGTCCGTCACGACCGCAACGGAGTTGCGCTTGATGGTGAGGCGGCGGGCGTCCTCGGGGTTCTCGGCGATCGCCATGCACACCCGCGCCACGCCCGGCGTGTAGACCATGGACAGGTCGTCACGGTTGCGGATGGGGTGCTTGGACGCCATCTCGATCTTGCCGCCGAGGTGCATGAGGAAGGTCCGGTCCGAGACCTTGCCCAGGGTGACGCCCTCGATGCCGCGGAGTTCCTCGACGATCTCGTCCGCGTGCGCGGTCGACGTCGCCGCGATGGTGACGTCGATGCGGAGCTTCTCGTGACCGGAAGCGGTGACGTCGAGGCCGGTCACCGAGCCTCCGGAGGACTCCACGGCGGTGGTGAGCTGCGAGACGGCGGTTCCGCTCGCGGGCACCTCCAGCCGGACCGTCATCGAGTAGGAGACGCTGGGCGCCGTTGCCATGGCCGACTTCCTCTGCTTTCACCTGAGCCTGAGTTGTGCCGTCCGATCGTCGCACCTACCGCTGAGTAGCAGGTAGCCGCCCTCGATTGCGAACGTTTTGTTCGCGGAAAGGGCGCGGAAAGGGCCAGGAGGAAGCCAGCAAAAGAGACCCACGTCACGTGGACGTGGGTCTCTTCGAAGAGAAGTGGCACCGACCCGCCATGCTCGCCTCGCGGCAAGTGGTCGCTCGTAGCGACGAAGGTTGGGCCCGGGGGCTTGGATCGAGCCGGTGCCACATCCAGGCTAACAAACAGATCCCGTAAGGCCATTCCCGTATCGGTAGTTCATTTCGCCGGCAAGTGGGTATCGGGCCTCAGTCCCTGAGGAGATCCGGAACTCCCGCCGCGTCGGGCTCGTCCCGGTCGGCCGAGACGACCGTGAGCTGCTGGGTGGCGCGGGTCAGCGCGACGTAGAGGACGCGCAGGCCGGCCGGGGACTCGTCGGCGATCTCCGCCGGGGAGACCACCACCGTCGCGTCGTACTCCAGGCCCTTGGCCTCCAGGCTGCCGAGGGCCACGACCCGGTCGCCGAGACCGGCGAGCCAGCGGCGGGCCTCCTCGCGGCGCTGCATGGCGACGACCACGCCGACCGTGCCGTCGACGCGCTCCAGCAGCCGGGCGGCCTCGTCGCGGACGGTGGCGCCCAGCGTGTCCTCCACGACGGTGAAGCGGGGTTCGACGCCGGTGGAGCGGACCGCCTTCGGCGACACGGAGCCGGGCATGGCGAGGGCGAGGACCTTCGCGGCCAGCTCGGCGATCTCGGCCGGGTTGCGGTAGTTCACCGTGAGCTCGAAGCGGCGGCGGGGGCGGGTGCCGAGCGCCTCGTCGCGGGCCTCGGCGGCCTCGTCCGGGTCGGACCAGGAGGACTGGGCCGGGTCGCCGACGACCGTCCAGGTGGCGTGCCGGCCGCGGCGGCCGACCATGCGCCACTGCATCGGGGTGAGGTCCTGTGCCTCGTCGACGATGACGTGGGCGTACTCGACGCGTTCCTGGGCGAGGCGTTCGGCGCGCTCGCGCTGCGACTCCTCGCGCACCGGCATCAGCTCCTCCAGGCCGGTGAGCTGGTCGAGCGGGTCGAGTTCGCGCTTCCTGCGGGGGCGGGCCGGGGCGCCGAGGACGGCCTGGAGCTCGTCGAGCAGGGCGATGTCGTGCACCGAGCGGCCCTCGCGCTTGAAGGAGCGGGCGACCTTGCGGACCTCGCCGGGGTTGAGGATCCGGCGGGCCCAGCGGCCGAGGCGGCGTTCGTCGGCCATGGCGTCCAGGACGGCCGCCGGGGTCAGCTCCGGCCACCAGGCGTCGAGGAAGGCGATGAAGGCGTCCTCGGAGGTGATGTCCTCGTCGAAGGAGGAGCGCAGCTCGGCCGCGAGTTCGGGATCGGAGTGCCGGCCGGCCGCGCCGGACTGCTCCCACAGGGCGTCCAGGAGGAGCTTGCGGGCGCGCGGGCGCAGCAGGTTCACGGGAGCGGTGCCGCCGAGGGCGGAGCGGCGGATGCCGTCCAGCTCCCGGGCCTCCAGCTCCAGGCGGCGGCCGAAGGCGACCACGCGCAGCCGGGCCGGTGGATCGTTCAGCTCCAGGGCGCCGCGCGCGGCCTTGCGCAGCACCCGGAGCATGCGGGAGGAGCCCTTGGCGCGGGCCACGGACGGCGAGTCGTAGAGCGTGGCCTCGCTGCCCTCGACCAGGGAGCCGATGGCACGGATGGCGACCTGGCCCTCCTCGCCGAGGGAGGGCAGCACACCCTCGGTGTAGGCCACGAGCAGCGGGGTCGGGGAGACGATCAGGATGCCGCCCGCGTAGCGGCGCCGGTCCTGGTAGAGGAGGTAGGCGGCGCGGTGCAGGGCCACGGCGGTCTTGCCGGTGCCCGGGCCCCCCTCGACGTACGTCACGGAGGCGGCGGGGGCGCGGATGACCAGGTCCTGCTCGGCCTGGATGGAGGCGACGATGTCGCGCATGGTGTGGCTGCGGGCCTGGCCGAGCGCGGCCATCAGGGCGCCGTCGCCGATGACGGGCAGCTCGTCGCCGTCGAGGTACGCCGTCAGCTCGGGGCGCATCAGGTCGTCCTCGACGCCCAGCACCTGGCGGCCCTTGGAGCGGATGACGCGGCGCCGGACGACACGGCCGGGGTCGACCGGGGTGGAGCGGTAGAACGGGGCGGCGGCCGGGGCCCGCCAGTCGATGACCAGCGGCGTGTAGTCCTGGTCGAGGACGCCGATGCGACCGATGTGCAGGGTCTCGGCGATGTCGGCGGTGCTGTCGGGGCGTACGGCGCCCTCCGCCGGCTCGACGGCGGTGTACGCCCCGTCGGGGCCCTTCTTGCCGTCCTTGCCGGTCAGCAGGTCGATACGGCCGAAGAGGAAGTCCTCGAACTCGTTGTTGAGCCGGTTGAGGTGGACGCCCGCGCGGAAGACCTGGGCGTCCCGCTCGGCGAGTGCGCCGGGGGTGCCGACCTGGCCGCGCCGGGCCGCGTCCTGCATGAGGAACTCCGCCTCGTGGATCTTCTCCTCGAGGCGCCGGTACACCCGGTCCAGGTGTTCCTGTTCGACGCTGATCTCCCGGTCACGAACCGAATCGTGCACCGAACCGACCGCGCCTTGTCTGTGAGCCTGAACGGCCACCGGGCCCCCTTCTGACGTGCTGGGCAGCCGTCAACCGTACGCGAAGGGGACCCCTGGAAGCTACGGGCCGGCGGGCAGGCGCGGGACCTGTTGCCCCAATGGCGCCCGCCGTACGGCCGAACAGTCCTATGCGTCGACCTCGACCAGCCGCTTGCCGTCGAAGGTGACGACCTCGAAGTGGTCGATCTCGTTCGGCTCGAAGGCGGCGCCGCCCTGGACGTACAGGGGCTCCTTGGCCTTGTCGGACTTGGCGTCCGGGAGGCCGTAGCCCCACTCCGGGACGGACCAGGAGGACAGGGTCTCGCGCTCGCCGTTCTTGCCGACCGCGACGAGGGCGCACTTGAGCGGGCCCTTGACGTTCTTCAGCTCAAGGACCATGCCCGTGCCCCAGTCCTTCTTCTGGAGGGCGACGGTGGCGGAGACCTTGGTGTTCGGGTCGGTGGCGGTGATCTTGTCGGAGATGCCCTCGAAGGCGGCCTTCGCGGGGCTCGCCGCGAGCGGGCGGTTCTCGGCGCCACCGCTGCCGCCGTCGCCGCCGTTCGTCGCGACCGCGACGAAGGGGCCGCCGATGATCAGCGCACCGGCCGCGGCCACCATGTAGAAGCTGCGGCGGCGCTTCTGGGCGCGGCGGTCGGCGACCTCGTCGACCAGCTTCTCCACCAGGCGCGGCCGGGGCTTCGCGGACAGCGACTCGCCGATCGCGGGGGTGCTGCCCGAGCCGGGCAGATCGGCGAGGGCGGCGAGCATCGGCTCCATGCCGGCCAGTTCGTCGAGCTGCTGGGCGCACCATTCGCAGGTCGCGAGGTGGGCTTCAAAAGCGGTCGCCTCGGCGTCGTCGAGGATGCCGAGAGCGTAGGCGCCGACGGTCTCGTGCTCGTTCGGCACCGGAGATTCCTGCATGGGACCAGACATACCCATGCCTCCCGTACCGAACCCCTGGTTACCCCCGTAAACACTCATCACGCCGTCACCCCCCGCTCCTCCAGTGCCAGCTTCATCGAACGCAGGGCGTAGAACACCCTGGAGCGGACGGTGCCGCTGGGTATGCCCAGGGTCTCGGCCGCCTCATTGACGGTACGCCCCTTGAAGTACGTCTCGACGAGCACCTCCCGGTGGGCGGGGGTCAGGTCGTCGAGTGCGTCCGAGAGAGTCATCAGCCACAGCGCCTTGTCGATCTCGTCCTCCGCGGGGATGACCTCCAGCGGCGACGGGTCGACCTCCTGCGGCCGGGCCTGCCGGCTGCGGTGGCCGTCGATGACGATGCGCCGGGCGACCGTCACCAGCCAGGGGCGTACCGATCCGGTCGCTCTGTTGAGCTGACCGGCGTTCTTCCAGGCACGGATGAGCGTCTCCTGCACGACGTCCTCGGCGCGCTGCCGGTCTCCGGCGACCAGGCGCAGGACGTATGCGAGCAGGGGTCCGGCGTGTTCGCGATAGAGCGCACGCATCAGCTCCTCATCGGGTTCCGAGGGCTGGGACATGCGATGTCGGGCCCTCGGTGCACGTTCATTGGCCACGACGGAATCCTTGCGCACGCCCACCTCCGGTGTCCGGGGGTTCCCCCAGTCGGTCGCTCCACATGCCGTACGGAAACGAGCGGTTGGGCGTTCAAAGAGACCCGACAGTTTTCTTCAAGATGACGTGACGAGCGGGACATGAGGTCACATTCCCACCCCGCGTTCTTTACATTTCCGCCACATCGGCAAGATCAAGCCAGGCCTTCCCTACGGTGGCGTAGGTAAACGGCATGTAACCGAAATCACTTTGCCGACGTGGTCGCAGAAGTAGCATTTAGGACAAGGAGATTGAGTGCACGGACCACTCAATTCCGTTTCACGCGCGGGCGAGTGCCGCGCGGCGGCGATGCCGGGCGACACGTTCGCGGTTCCCGCAGACCTCACTGGAGCACCAGCGCCTCCTGCGTCCGCGGGAGGTGTCGAGGTACACGATGGGGCAGTTGTCCCCTTCGCACTGGCGCAGGGCCGCGCGGGCGACGGGGTCGGTCAGCAGGTCCACGGCATCCCGGGCGACGGCCGCGAGCAGGGCGGCGCAGCAGGGCGGGCCGTCCAGCCGTCGCAGCAGCCGGCCGTCCTCACCGCGGACCGCGCGAAGCGCCGGAGGTGCGGTGCGGGCCAGGTCGTTCACACGGGCGAGGGCCAGGTCGTACGTCGCGACTCCGGGTCTCGGCCGGCAGCGCACCAACCGGTCGACCTGGGCGCGCAGTTCACGGAAGGCGAGCAGCCAGCCGGTGTCGGCGTGGGCCAGGGCGGTGTCCGCCGGGACGAGCCCGGAGCCGGTGATCCAGGCGCGCAACACGTCCACGGAGTCGAGCCGTTCCTCGGGGTGCGTGGTGGTCAGCAGGTCCAGACAGATCCGCCCGGTGTCGAAGCGCAGCTCGTTGGGCGTGGCCGTACTCAGTGCCATGTGCCTGTCACCGCCTAGGGGTTCACCCCGGTCGCGAGGGCTTCGGTGAGACGCCGGTGAGAGGGCCGGTGGACCGCTCCCCCCTACAGTGCCTGCCCGCCACGGCTCCGGAAACCCCCCGCGCACACGCCGACGCGACGGGTGTCCCGGCCGCGCCGCACGACCGGTCCGCCACCGGAGCCGGCCGTCGGGCTCCTGCCGGGGCCCGCCGGGCCACTGCGAAGCGTCCCGCTCAGGATCGGGCCGGCAGAGGCGGATTCCGGCTCAACCCCCGGGCGGGCTCACGCGTCCGCGTACTTCGTCTCCGCGCTCGGGTCCAGGGCCAGGCGGTAGCCCCGCTTGACCACCGTCTGGATCAGCTTCGGGGTGCCGAGGGCCGTGCGCAGGCGGGCCATGGCGGTCTCCACCGCGTGTTCGTCGCGGCCGGAGCCGGGGAGGGCCCGCAGGAGGTCCGCGCGGGCGACGACCCAGCCGGGGCGCCGCGAGAGGGCGCGCAGGAGGGCCATGCCGGCGGGCGGAACGGGCTTGAGTTCATCGTCGACCACGACGGCGTGGCCGCGGATCTCCACGCGGTGCCCGGCGACGGGCAGCGAGCGGGCCCTCCCGGGCAGTTCCTGACACAGCAGCTGCACCAGAGGGCCGAGCCGGAAGCGTTCGGGCTGGATCGTGTCGATGCCGCTGGACTGCAGGGGCAGGGCGGTGACCGGTCCCACGCAGGCCGGCAGGACGTCGTGGCTCAGAGCCGCCAGCACCTCGTCGAGCAGTCCGCGGTCCTTCGCCCGGGAGAGGAGGGAGGCCGCGGCCGGGGCACTGGTGAAGGTGACCGCGTCCAGGGCCCGGGCGACCGTCGCGTCCAGCAGACGGTCGACCGGGGTGATGTCCTCCGGTGGCATCCAGCGGTAGACGGGCACCCCGACCACCTCGGCGCCGCCCTCCCGCAGCGCCTCCACGAACCCGGGCAGCGGCTCACCGTGCAGCTGGATCGCGATCCGCAGCCCCTCGACCCCCTCCTCCAGGAGCCGGTCCAGTACCTCCGCCATGGACTCCGACGACGGCGACCACTCCTCGGTCAGCCCGGCCGCCCTGACCGCGCCCTTGACCTTCGGCCCGCGCGCCAGGATCCGTACGCCGCCCAGCCGCGACAGCAACTCCTCCCCCAGCCCCCAGCCGTCGGCGGCCTCGACCCAGCCCCGGAAGCCGATCGCGGTCGTGGCCACGGCGATGTCCGGCACCTGCTCGATGATGTCCTTCGTCGCGGCCAGCAGCTCGCTGTCATCGGCGAGCGGCACGATCCGCAGGGCAGGGGCGTGCAGGACGGCGGCACCGCGTCGCTGCAACAGCACCCCGAGCTCGTCGGCCCGGCGCGCGGCCGTCACACCCACGGTGAAACCCGCCAGGGGCCCGTGGTCCGGTCGCTGTTCTTCGTACATGGCTCTCGTCCCGCACTCGAGTCGTCGTACTTCGTGGGTACGGCGTACCTACATGCCGATCGAGCCTGTCAACGGCTCGTGACAGGCTCGGATCGGCGTGATGTCGCTGGTGTTACGTCAGACCTTGGCGTAGCTGAGCTGCGGCTCCGCGTCCGAGGCCGCCGTGGTGGCGGCTACCCGGGGGGCCGTACGACGAAGGTATACGGACCAGGTGACCGCGAAGCAGACCGCGTAGAAGGCGAGGAAGGCGACGAACGCCCCGGTGCCCGAACCGTAGGAGAGGAAGGACTGGCGGAAGGCGAGGTTGATGCCGACGCCGCCGAGCGCGCCCACCGCGCCGATCAGGCCCATGGAGGCCCCGGACAGCCGCCGCCCGTACGCCGCGGCCTCCTCGCCCTCCAAGCCCTTGGCCAGGGCCTTGTTCTGGAAGATGCCCGGGATCATCTTGAACGTCGAGCCGTTGCCGAGCCCGCTGAGTACGAACAGCACCACGAACGCCCCGGTGAACAGTGCCAGCGACTTCTCCATGGAGGCGCCGATCAGGACCGCCGTGGCGACGCCCATGGCGACGTAGTTCCACAGGCTGATCTTCGCCCCGCCGTACTTGTCGGCCATCCAGCCGCCCAGGGGCCGGATCAGCGAGCCGAGGAGCGGGCCGATGAAGGTGACGTACGCCGCCTCCAGCGGGGTGCGTCCGAACTGGTTCTGGAGGACCTGGCCGAAGGCGAAGCTGTAGCCGATGAACGAACCGAACGTGCCGATGTAGAGGAAGGACATGATCCACGTGTGGGCGTCCCGCGCGGCGTCCTTGGCGGCACCGGTGTCGTTCTTCACGTGCTCGAGGTTGTCCATGAAGAGCGCGGCCATGACGGCGGCGACGAGGATCAGCGGGATGTAGATCCCGAGCAGCACACGCGGCCCGCCGCCGGCGCCGATGATCGCGAGAGCGGCCAGCTGGATCACCGGCACGCCGATGTTGCCGCCGCCCGCGTTCAGGCCGAGGGCCCAGCCCTTCTTCCGCAGCGGGAAGAAGGCGTTGATGTTGGTCATGGACGAGGCGAAGTTGCCGCCGCCGATGCCGGCGAGGAGGCCGACCAGGAGGAACGTGGAGAAGGAGGTCCCCGGCTCCATCACGACGAACGCGGCGACCGTCGGGACCAGCAGGAGCGTCGCGGAGATGATCGTCCAGTTCCGTCCGCCGAAGATCGCCACGGCGAAGGTGTAGGGGACCCGGACGACGGCGCCGACCAGCGTGACCATCGAGGTCAGCATGAACTTGTCGGCGGGGGTCAGCCCGTACTCCGGACCCATGAACAGCACCAGCACGGACCACAGGGTCCAGATCGAGAAGCCGATGTGCTCGGACAGCACGGAGAAGAAGAGGTTCCGGCGGGCGACCTTCTCCCCGGTCTCCTTCCAGAACGTCTCGTTCTCCGGGTCCCAGTGCCGGATCCAGCGTCCGCCCTTGCTCGGGGGTGCGGGTGCTGTGCCAGGACCTGTCATGACGCCTCCACTGTGCTCCGGGCTCTGTCGTACTCCGACTGACTGATCCCGAAGGTAGGGAGGACGCGTTTCCTGCCGTGTGGCACCGAGTGACCGCGAGGGAACTTCGCTCTCACCCCGGGCTCGGGCGGGATGAGAGGTTCCGGGGGGTTCCGCTCAGCGCTGCGGGGGCTGCCCGTGGGGGTTCTGCTGGGGGTGGGGCTGGTGGTACGGCTGGGCGTACGGGCCCGGGGGCTGCCCACCGTAGGGGCCGGGCGCGGGCTGACCCGGGTACGGGGCCTGCGCGGGCTGACCGGGGTAGGGGCCCTGCGCGGGCTGACCGGGGTACGGGGCTTGCGCGGGCTGGCCTCCGTGAGGAGCCTGTGCGGGCTGGCCGCCGTAAGGAGCCTGCGCGGGCTGGCCGCCGTAAGGAGCCTGCGCGGGCTGGCCGGGGTACGGGCCGGGTGCCGGCTGGGCGTACGGGCCGGGCGTCTGCTGCCCGTAGGCCGCCGGCGCCCCCATCGCCGGACCGGGCTGGCCGGGCGCGGCCCCGTACGGCCCACCCGCGAACGGGTTGCCCTGCCCGGGCTGCTGCGCCCCCGGCGGCAGATAGCGCAGCCGCCCGGTCTCGTCGTTCACCGGCATGAAGCCCGCCGCCCGCAGCCGGGCCGCGAACTTGGCGTTGCGCTTGCGCGTCACCAGGAAACCGATGCCGAAGACCGCCATGAGCAGCAGCCACACCACACCGGCCGCGACGAAGTCGGTGGACTCGCCCCCGGAACGGAAGGCGAGGATCACACAGCCGACGGTGACGCCCAGAGCCCCGTACCCCATGCGCTTCTCGGCGCTCTTGCCGGTGAGGTCGAAGTTGATACGGGCCTTGAGGAGTTCGAACGCGTCCGGCACGAGGGGCGGCAGGGAGACGCCGTCGGCCGCGTTGGGATACTGCGCCCAGTTCTGCCCGGCCCGGGCCCGGGCCTGCGGGCTCGGGTCGGGCACGAGCAGCATGATGAGCGCGCCGTTGCGGCCGCTGCTCTGGCGGACGTCGGCGTACTCGTAGCCGAACTGCTGGGCCACGAAGGCCAGCCGGGCGAGCTTCTTCACGGACGCCATCGGGCTGGTCAGCTCGACCGGTTCCCCGCTCGCCATCAGCCGAAGCATCTTCTGTGTCTGCCGCTTGCTCATTCCACCGCTCCCCCGGGCCACCCGTTCACAGACGCAACTCGGGCAGTTTTGCACACGCGCAAAACCCCGGGGAACGGGCCCTCCCCCGCGCCGGCCCACCCCCTACCGCCGGCGCCTCCGGCTCTTGCCGCCTCGCCCGTTCGGCCACCACCGCGGCGATCGCTTCGCCGCGATGTCCTCGACCCAGCCGAACATGAGGATCGCCGCGCCGATCAGCGGCCAGACCAGGGCGAACATCCAGAGGGTGTAGGTGCTGTCCAGGGCGGACACCGCGCTGTCGCTCTGGAGGAACGGCAGCTCGTACAACAGGTCGAGGATCGGGACGGTGGCCATGATGAGGAGGTTGTGCCAGAGGTAGATCGTGACGGCGCGGTTGTTGGAGAGGGTCACGAGCTTGTCCCACCTGGCCAGGCGGCCAGGGAGTTCGCGCCAGGACGGGGAGTACTGGAGCAGGATCACCACGAAGCCGAAGGACCAGGCCGCCTGGGCCAGGGGGATGTCGTTGAGGTCCCAGCCGTCGGGGCCCAGATGACCCGACGCCCACCACAGGCCGAAGGCCATGAGCAGGGCCGCGCAGGAGATCGCCAGGTAGCGGGGGATTCGCTTGAGCAGGCCCTCGTGGTGGGCGAAGCCCAGGACCCAGCAGCCGCCGTAGACCGCGAAGTCGGTCACCGCGTTGCCCGTCTCGCCGGGGATCTTCACCAGGCCCGTGCCGACGACCGCCGTGAGGCCCAGCGGTGCCAGCAGCGTCGGCCAGGGTGCCCGGCGGAACGCCCACAACAACAGCGGGGAGGCGATGACGAACCAGAGGTAAGCCCGCAGGTACCACAGGGGACCGGCCGCCTGCACCGCCCAGGTCTCCTCCAGCAGGCCGGACTTGGCTCCGAGGTGCCAGGGGAAGGGCGGGGCGCCGACGGGGAAGAAGTAGTTGGCCAGATCGACGAGGCCCCAGGCACCGCCGTGGTGCGGGTCCTTCAGCGGATTCCAGCCGGCCGCGAACATCATCGCCAGCACCACCACGCCGAACACCCAGAGCGGGGGCAGGAGCCGGCGGATCCGGCCCCGGATCACACCGAGGGCCGGGCGGTCCAGCGAGCGCGCCATCAGGGAGCCCGCCAGCGCGAACATCACGCCCATCGACGGGAACAGCACCGTCAGCCACGCCCAGCCGAACAGGTGGTAGACGACGACACGGACCAGGGCGATCGAGCGCAGCAGGTCGAGGTAGCGGTCACGGCCGCCGCCCTGGCGCGCCGCCGCGGCGGGGGCGGTCGCGGTGGCGGTTCCGCCCGTCGGTGCGGGGTCGGTCGTGCGCTGCTGTGGCATGCCGTAGGACGCCCCCGGCATACCGGACGCCGCCGATGACGTGTGGATCGGGTTTCCGTGGGTCATGCCACCGGCCTCCGCTCGGAGCTGCTCTGGGACCGCTGGCGCGGCACGGGGCCGCCGCCGGGCGCGTCGACCACACCGGTGCGCCGCAGCTTCTGCCAGCGCAGCCGGCCGCCGGTGAGGGCGGTGATCCAGGACTGGAGCAGTACGACGTACATCAGCTGGCGGTACAGGATCTGCTGCAGAGGCAGCGAGACGAGGTGGATCATGCGCTCGCGGTCGAGCCGGAAGGCGTAGGCCGCGCAGACCGCCTGGATCGCCAGGACGCCGAGCCACGCCATGATCGTCTTCTGGGTGGGGCCGAACACGAGGCCGTAGACGAGGAACACGTCGATCAGCGGGGCCAGCAGGGGCGCCAGGACCATGAAGAGGGACACCAGGGGCAGGCCGACGCGGCCGAAGCGGCCCGAGGGGCCCTTGTCCACCAGGGCCCGGCGGTGTTTCCAGATGGCCTGCATCGTGCCGTAGGACCAGCGGTAGCGCTGGGACCACAGCTGCTGGACCGTCTCCGGCGCCTCGGTCCAGGCACGGGCGTTCTCCGCGTAGACCACGCGCCAGCCGTCGCGGTGCAGGGCCATGGTGATGTCGGTGTCCTCTGCGAGCGTGTCGTCACTCATGCCGCCGACCCGTTCCAGCGCACTGCGGCGGAAGGCGCCGACCGCGCCGGGGATCGTCGGCATGCAGCGCAGTACGTCGTACATCCGGCGGTCGAGGTTGAAGCCCATCACGTATTCGATGTGCTGCCAGGCGCCGATGAGGGTGTCCTTGTTGCCGACCTTGGCGTTGCCCGCCACCGCGCCCACGCGCGGGTCGCCGAAGGGCTGCACCAGTTCGCGCACGGTGGACGGTTCGAAGACCGTGTCGCCGTCCATCATCACGATCAGGTCGTACCGGGCGTTGGCCACACCGCGGTTGAGCGCGGCCGGCTTGCCCGCGTTGAGCTGGCGGACCACCCGGACGTTCGGCAGGCCCATGGCCTCGACGATCCGTGACGTGCCGTCGGAGGAGCCGTCGTCGATGACGAGGACCTCGATGGGGTGGTCACTGTCGGCGAGAGAACGGACCGTGTTCTCGATGCATTTGGCCTCGTTGTACGCCGGGACGAGAACCGACACCGGTTCGGTGATCGGCGCTCCCCAGCGGAAGCCGCGGCGGCGCACCCGGCGTGCGTGCACCCCGGAGAGCAGCAGCATCAGCACGAAACGGCCGATGACGAGGGTGCCGACGATCGAGAGTCCGACGACCAGCCCGTCGGTGAGGTGCTCCGAGGCCTGGACCAGGAAGATCCACGCCGCGCCCTTCCACCGGTCGAGGCCGGTGACCCGGGAGTGCGCGCTCGGGGCGTCGAGGGCCTCGGTGAGGTTGCTGAACTCGTAGCCCTGCTCGCGCAGGCCGGGCAGCATGCGGTCCAGTGCCTCGACGGTCTGGTGGCGGTCGCCGCCGGAGTCGTGCATCAGGACGATCGCGCCCTTGCCGCCCTTGGGCGTGGCACGTCGGACGATCTCGGCGACGCCTGGCTTGCGCCAGTCCTCGCTGTCGGTGTTGTTGACGACGGTGATGTAGCCGCGCTCGCCGATGTACTCGGTCACCGGCCAGGACCTGTCGTCCATGGCGTCGGCGAAGGAGGAGTACGGCGGCCGGAAGAGGGAGGTACGGATGCCCGCCGCGCCCGAGAGGGCGAGCTGGTTCTGGGACAGTTCCCAGTCGATGCGCTTCTTGGACTGGTAGGACAGGTCGGGGTGGTTGAAGGTGTGCAGACCGACCTCGTGGCCTTCCTCGACCATACGCCGGACCAGGTCGGGGTAGCGCGAGGCCATGGTGCCGGTGACGAAGAAGACCGCGTGTGCGTCGTGCTCCTTCAGAACGTCCAGGACTTTCGGCGTCCAGATCGGGTCGGGGCCGTCGTCGAAGGTGAGCACCAGGTGGTGGTCGGGCACACGCATGCTCTCGGTGCGGCCGCTGCGGGCATCGATGACGGGCCCGCCGCTCATGATCTCCTCCGGCACCCGGTCGGTGGCGGCGGGCGGCCTGACCCGGTGGTCGGCGAGGATCTCGCTGTGCACGTATCCGCGCAGCATGAGCATCGCCCCCAGCGCGACGAGCACGAGCAGGGGCAGCAACAGACGCATGGGCAGGCGCCGGCGCCTGGAGCCGCCAGGGGCTCGGGACGCGGGCCCAAAACGGCGAGTACGGGATGCCATGAGTGGTGGTACTCCGGGTGGTGCGGGATGGGATGGCACGGGGACGGGGCGGGCGGACGGTGTGGCGAGCAGGGCCGGGCCGGGCGGGGCCGTCGCGGCTGCGCGCGGTGTCCGCGACGTCCTCAAGGGGCCTCTCGCCGCGTGAGCGGGGCGGGACCGATGGAGCGGCTGATCGCGAGGATTCCGGCCCTGAGGACTCGACTTCCTCCGGGCCGGCGGAATCCGGTGGGAGAGGTGCGCCCGGCCGGAAGCGGTGGTGCGGCGCCCGGAGCGGCGGGCGCCGCACGTGCGACGCGGCCCGGGCGGCGACGCGGTTCAGGCGACGACGCGACCCGGACGGCGACGCGGTCTAGGCGGCGGGCGTCTCGGCGGCGGGCTGCGGTTCGGCCGGGGCCTCCGCGACGGGCTGCGGCTCGGCCGGCCCTTCCGCGACGGTGCCGCCGTCGCCACCGGTGCCCGTCGTCTCGGTGGGCTTGGGGGTGGCCTCGCCCGTGGGTGTCGGGTCGGTGACCGGCGTGCTCGGCGGGTCCGCCGGTTGGGTCGGGGCCGGGTCGGTGGCCTTGGTGCCCGGTTTCGGGGTGGTCCGGGTCGCGGTCGGCGAGGGCTTGGCGGACGCGCCGGGGCGCGTGCCGGGGTCGACGCCGGCGGCGGGCGCCGCGGCGCTGGGGC
>NZ_SZVW01000036.1 GCF_007655005.1 Streptomyces tibetensis | reverse complement strand
GCGCGCGTCCTGCTCCGCAGGAACGACGCGCCGACGCTACGCGTCGGTAACCCCATCTCCGCTCCGCGGAGATGGCCGGCCCTCCGGTCCGGAGATCCGCTCCGCGGATCAAGGATGGGGTTCGTCGGTGCGGTGCTCCGATCGCTCCGCGATCGGAGCACCGCACCGACTCTTGTTGCAATTCACCTGCAACTTGGTTTGTCAACAGGTGAATTGAGAAGTCGGATCGCTCCGCGACAGACTCCTGCTGGCTGGGTGAGCAGGAGATCTCGGCTGGTGGCATGTGGCGGTGCGTGACTTGATGGTTGGTCAGGTTCACTGGGGGCGTCTGCGCTCGGGCTGGTATCTCTGCGTGAGTGAGTCGCGCAGAGATGGTCGACTCGGCTTGCTTCCTTCGCGTCGTAATTTTGGAAGATTCGAGATCCGGGTCTCGCCCGCTGCCGGATCTAGAGAGTCCCAAAGGTGCGGAGGCTGTCGCTGCCGCCGCGCTCATCGCGGCGCAGTGCCCAGGCGGCGAACCGACCAGTACGAGTTACGGGCCGGATAAAGCGCTGCCGAACTTCGCCGAAAGTCTTCGGCCACTCGCGGTCGGAGCGCTCGACCGGGTGCTCGGAGAGGCGTCCGAACTCGCCGAACTCTGGCATGAGACATCTCCGGGTTCCGCGTGGCGGCACAGCATCAGCCGCATTCGCGCCGTCCTAGCACCCGAATCCGATACTGAGGGGAACTCCTTGTTCGCGCACTAGCCAGCGCCACCGGTCACAGAGTTGCGGGACGACCGACCCAACGGCCGATATGCTCGAGTAATTGTCAAGACCTGTGGATGGCCGCTCGAGGGTTGTCCTGATGACGGAGGACGTGACCGCAGCGATCTGAGGGCCTGTGGCTCGATTTTGGCCGCTGCAGCGGTTGCCCCTGCGGTGATCGAAATTGACTCGTATGCGGCTCGTACTCAGCCGTAGGGTGCGGCAATGGACTGGAACACCTGGCATGGCAAGTACGACGTAGCGGACTCCTGGATGGCACGAAGGCTGCGGACCGTTCAATCGCAGATCCGGGCTGCCCTGGACGATGCACCGGCCGGGCCGCTGAAGGTGATCAGCCTGTGCGCCGGGGACGGTCGAGACCTCCTCCACGTCCTGTCCGATCATCCGCGCCGCCACGAGGTGCGAGCGCGGCTTGTCGAGTTGGACGCCCGCAACACTGCCGCGGCTTCGGAGACGGCCCGCCTGGCAGAGCTGGACCAGGTCGAGGTAGTGACGGGCGACGCTTCCCTCATCGACCACTACCGGGACATGACTCCCGCGGACCTCGTTCTGGTCTGCGGTGTCTTCGGGAACATCACCGACAGTGACATCGAGGGCACCATCGGCGCCTGCAACCAGTTGTGCAAGACCGGTGGCACCGTCATCTGGACCCGCAACCGTGCCGCCCCCGACCGAGTGCCCATGATCTGCGATTGGTTCGACGAGCAGGGTTTCGAACTGCAATGGCTGTCCGAACCGGGTGCTGGCTATGGGGTCGGTGTACACCGGTTCACCGGCACGCCTCGCCCCCTGCGCACCGGCACCCGACTGTTTGAGTTCGTGGGCTACGACGTGCTCCGTCAGCGTGAGACTGCACAATCCGGCTGACCTCTGTCATGGCAGCCCCACTCCTGTCTGAGTAATTGCCCTATCCCGACCAGCCGCCACAAGATCAGGCAGCGCCCCGCGAACGTTCGACCAGGACGCCGTTCTCGAACCGGGCGCCCGTGCGGACCAGGGGCACGAGGTGGGCTCCGGTGATCGCCCGCCAGCGGGCCTGGGCGGACTCGACGAGTTTGAACACCATCGCGAGGGCAGCGGCGGGGCTACCGGCGCCGCGGGTGACCTTGGTGCGGAGCTTGACGGTGGAAAAGGTCGACTCGATGGGGTTCGTGGTCCGCAGGTGGATCCAGTGCTCGGCCGGGAAGTCGTAGAACGCCAGCAGCTCGTCGCGGTCGTCGGAAATCTTCGCCACGGCCTTGGGGAACTTGGCGCCGTAGGTCTTCGCGAACGCCTCGATCGCCTTCTCGGCGTGGCCGCGGTCCTCGGCGTTGTAGATCTCCTGCATCGCCTTCGTGGCGCCCGGCTGTGCGGACTTCGGCAGGGCGTTCGTGACATTCCGGGCCTTGTGAACCCAGCACCGCTGGTGGCGGGCAGCCGGGAACACCTCGACCAGCGCCTTCCAGAGGCCCATCGCGCCGTCGCCGACGACCAGCTCGGGATCGCGCATGCCGCGCCTGCGGCAGTCGCGCAGCAGGGCGGCCCACGACTCGGTCGACTCACGCAGCCCCTCGGCCAGCGCGATCAACTCCTTGGTGCCGTCCAGGCGCACGCCCATCAGCACCAGGACGCAGGAGTGCGCCTGCCCGAGCCGAATCTTGGGGTGCACCCCGTCCGCCCACACGTACACGTAGTCGGACTCGGCGAGATCGCGCTGCTGGAAGGCGGCGTGGTCGTAGGTCCACTGCTTCGTCAGCCGGGTCACAGTCGCCGGCGACAGGCCGGCCGCCGAGCCGAGGAACTGCTCCAGCGCGGGCACGAAGTCCCCCGAGGACAGCCCGTGCAGGTAGAGCAGCGGCAGGACCTCGCTGACCTTGGGCGACTTGCGGCACCACGGCGGCAGGATCTTGGAGGAGAACCGCATCCGCTCGCCGGTGGCCGCGTCCACCCGCTTGTCGTTCACGCGGGGGGCTGTGACCTCGACGGAACCTGCGGCGGTGGTCACGGTGCGGGGCCGGTGGTGTCCGTTGCGGACCACCAGGCGCCGCCCCGCCTCGTCCGTCTCGGCGGCCAACTCGGCTATGTACTGGTTGACTTCGGCCTCCAGCGCGGCGGCGAGCATCCGCCGGGCGCCCTCGCGGACGATTTCGTCGATCAGGGAGCCGGACGCGGTGGAGCCGTCGGCATTCACTACGCTGAGCATCGGGCGTGCCTTCGCGACCCGCGCTGCGAACGCGGGCCTACTCGGTGACCATCACAGGATCATTCGGGAAGGTACGCCTTCCGCGTTCAACCCGAGGCCGATCCACAGGTCTTGAGCATTGCTCCCGATGCTCACCGGACGGTGGAAGGGGTGATGCGGTCAGGAAGGTTCGGCCGGGGGCGAGCAGCCCTGAGGCGGAGGGGGATCCCATAACCTGTTCCAGGTCGCGGCGTACGCGGTCAGCCTGGCCTGAAGGACCTGTTCTACGCCCTGGTGCGGATGCAGGACGCGCGGCCTAAGGTCGTCGACGGCTTGAAGCGGACCAACGACGAGTTGCAGCCTAAGATCACCCGCCTGCGTGCCGAGCGCAACCAACTGCGCACAGACGTCCAGCAGCTGGTGCGGGTCGTACACGTCCTGGAGGTCGAGAATCAGCAACTGCGCGAGGCAGCCGACAGCGATGGCATCGTTCGAGTGCTGCCCGTCCAGCACCGGCCCTCGACTCGTTGACCGTGATCACAGCAGGGGCACAGATTCCGTGCGGCCCCACCAGCAGTGCGTGGCAAGACTGCTCGCCGAACGCGCTGGAACCTACGCGTACTCCACCGACGGGTGCATGCACTGGAGGCCACCGCGCTGTCCGCCCGCTTCACCGTTTCCGACCCGGCGACCGGGCCGGCATGCGAAGTCGACATCCTCAAGGAGATCTTCTGGCGGCCGGTCGCCCAGAGCCCGTACAGACCCGTCCTCGCGGAAGCGGACGTGATCGGGACCGAGGTCCGCGCCCTGGCCGACTGCGGAGTGCCCCGCGACCTCATCGACGTGTTCGCGGCCTCCCGCCGCTGGACCGGCACAGGCCCGCCCGAACCCGAAGGCACCCGGCCGGAGAGACAGCGGCCCCGCGCCCGCCGGGCAGGCGGACGCGGGGCCGTGGACGGGTGGGGTCAGCGTGCGGTGAGTGTCCAGACGCCGGGCAGGCGGACGCGGGGCCGTGGACGGGTGGGGTCAGCGTGCGGTGAGTGTCCAGAGGTGGTCGGCGGTGCCGTTGTCGGCCCACTGCAGGACCTGGGCGCCGGGGGCGGTGCTCATGCCGTTGACGCCGAGGAGGCGTCCGCTGTTGTAGTTGGCGATCTTGTAGTAGCCGTCGCGGGCCGGGATGAGCTGCCAGAGGTGGTCGGCGGTGCCGTTGTCACCCCAGATCAGGGCGGTGTTGCCGTCCGCGGTGCCCGCGTTGGTGATGCCCAGCAGTAGCCCGCTCTTCTGGTTGGCGATCTTGTAGAGGCCCGATCCGGCGGGCACGAGGGTCCAGTTCTGGTCGGTGCCGGTGGTGGATGTGGCCTGGACGACCGAGGTGCCCGGGGCGGTGCCCGCGTTCAGGGTGTCCAGCGCGAGGCCGCTGTTCTTGTTGGTGATCTGGTAGCGGCCGGCCAGGGAGGTGTTGGTGCCGGTCGGGGTGATCACCAGGTGGTAGCCGTCGGAGGCGTTCATCGTCACCGGGACCGTGATGGAGCCGTTGGAGACCGTGTAGTCGGCGTCGGAGATGGTGATCGGGCCGGGAGAGGCGGTCGTACGGCCGGTGTCGGGGCTGTACTCCAGCTTCACGTGGACTGTGCTGCCGAAGGCCGACAGCGACGACAGGCCGTTGACCTTCACGGCGCAGGAGCCGGTGCAGCCGGCCGCGATGACGCTGATCTGGTTGCCCGCGCTGTTCAGGGACGCGAGTCCGTCGATGCCCGTCTGGGCGGGCGGCGTGGTGGTCAGCATGTTGCCGGACATGTCGCCGTACCACTTGTACGTCCAGTAGGAGCCGTTGGGCGATCCGCCGGTGTCGGTGAGGGTGTCGCCGAGGGTGCCGTAGTGGTTCCAGAACGCGAGCTCGGCGTCGCGGACTCCCGCCCGCTCGAACTTGGCGGCGTAGCCGATGAGCGCACCGGAGTTGCCCATCTCCGTGGGCTTGCCGTACTCCTCGATGGAGATCGGGCGGGGACTGATGCCGAGGCTGCTCTCCAGTGCGCGGTAGTCGGAGATGTGCGCGGCGATGTCGCTGCTGCCGTGCAGTTCGTGCCAGGCGATGACGTTGGGGACGGTGCCGCTGGCCTTGGCGTCGGTGAGGAACTGACTCATCCGGGCCTGGTCCCAGTGCTCGTAGCTCGGGCCCTGGATGGGGGTGGTGGTGTCGTGCGTGCGGATCTGGTTGAACGTGCGTGCCCAACCGTCGTTGAAGGGGCCGGCGTGGGTGGTGTCCCAGGTCCAGTCGGGTTCGTTCCAGATCTCGTACGCGCTGATGTTGGTGGCACCGGAGGCCTGCACGGAGGCGACCTGCTGGTCGACCGCCGACAGCCAGTTGCTCCAGCTGACCCACTGGTAGGGGAAGTTCGGGTACCAGTCCGGCATACGGGCGACCACCTTGGCGCCCGCGCGGGCTGCCTTCGGCGCCACGACGAGGGAGTCGCCGGCGGGGCTGGGCTCGTTGTTGGGCTTCTGGCTGCCGCCCGGGGCCATCTGTACGAAGGTGTTCGGCTTGAGGGCGCTCACCAGGCTGTCGGAGGGGGTGGCGTTGTCGGCGAGGCCGTAGAGGCTGCCGGTGCCGACGTGGGTGACGGGCCGCAGGTTCTGTGCGGCGTTGACGACCAGGGTGGTGGAGGAGGTGGGGGCGGCCTGGGCGGAGGTGCCGGACAGGACGAGGGCGGTGGTGGCCAGGGCCGTGGCGAGGGTGGCGGCGCTCGCGCGGCCGAGGGGTCCTCTGTGGCGGTGGCGGGAGCTCAGGTGTGACATCAGCGGCTCTCCTGGGCGGGAGGGGGACGTGCAGGTGGCGCGGCGCGCCGGGGGGAGGCGACGGCTCGGGGGCCGGCCGGTTACGTGGGACGTGGGCCCTCGTGACGGGTTGCAGCTCTGGACGGTGTGCGGGCGGGATGGGGGGTGGAGCGCGGTCCCAGGGGGTCGGGGGGCCTCGGGCGGAGGGCATCGTGGCATCAGTCCTTGACGGCGCCCGCGGTGACGCCCGCGGCCACGTAACGCTGTGCGAGGACGAGCAGGACGGCCGCGGGCAGGGACGCGACGACGGCGGTGGCCATGATCGCGTTCCACTCCTGGTTGTTGTTGCCGATGTAGTGGTAGATGCCGAGGGTGATCGGCCGCCAGTCACCGCCGCCGTCGAGCGTGTTGGCGAAGACGAAGTCGGACCAGGCCCACAGGAAGCTGAAGAGCGAGACCGTGACGATCGCGTTGCGGCTCACCGGCAGGACGACGGACCGGAAGGTGCGGAAGGTGCCGGCGCCGTCGATGCGGGCCGCTGCGATGAGTTCGCCGGGGATCCCGGACATGAAGGCTGTGAAGATCATGACGCCGAAGGGCACGGCGATGGTGGAGTCGGCGATGATCAGTCCCCACCAGGTGTTCTGCAGCCCCAGGTCGAGGAAGATGCCGTAGAAGCCCATCGCCATGACGATGCCGGGGATCATCTGGGCGACCAGCAGGACGAGGCCGAGGAGTCCCCCGCCGTAGGGCTTGAGCTTGGCCAGTGCGAAGCCGGCCGGGGCGGCGAGAAGGAGGGTGAGGACGACCGTGCCCAGACCGATGAGCAGGCTGGTGCCGAGGTAGGGCATCTGGTCGTTCAGCACGGCTCGGTAGCCCTCGAACGTGGGGTGCAGGGGCAGCAGGTCGGGCGGGCTCTTGCGCATGTCCTGCTGCGGGGTGAGGGACACGTTGAGCATCCAGTACACCGGGAACAGCATCACGGCGGTCAGGACGAGACCGATGACGGTGTAACGGCGGGATCCAGTACGGGACTTCACGATTCCTGCCTCCTCTGGACGCGGATGTACAGCAGTCCGAAGACGAGGGCGATGAGGATGAGGATGTTGCCGACGGCGGCGCCGGGGCCGAACTTGGGCAGTAGGGTGCCGAAGCCGAGCTGGTAGGACCAGGTCGCGAGGGTGGAGGAGGCGTCGCTGGGGCCGCCCTTGGTCATGATCCAGATCAGGTCGAACACCTTGAGGGTGTAGACGAGACCGAGCAGCAGGGTGATCGCCGACACCGGCCGCAGCAGCGGGAAGGTGATGCGGCGGAACTGCTGCCAGGCGCTCGCTCCGTCCAGGGACGCGGCCTCGTACAGCTCACCGGGGATGTTCTGCAGGCCGCTGTAGAGGATGACCAGGTTGAACGGGATGCCGATCCAGACGTTGGCGATGATGACCGAGGTCAGCGCCCAGTCCGGGGAGTCGAGCCAGTTGACCGGGGACACGCCCACCAGGTGGAGGGCGTAGTTGACGACGCCGGACTCGCTGTTGAGCATCCATGACCAGGTCGACGCCGACACGATCAGCGGCAGCAGCCAGGGGATCAGGAAGAGGGCCCGGAGCGTGCCGGCCAGCCGGAAGTGCCGGTTGAAGAAGACCGCGAGGGCGAGCCCGGCCACGTACTGGAACACGATCGACACGAAGGTGAAGATCATGGTGTGGCGCATCGCCGGGCCGAACGTGGGATCGTCGAGGACGGTCCTGAAGTTGTCCAGTCCGGAGAAGGGCGCATCCCCCGCCACGAACGACCGGACGGTGTAGTTGCGCAGGCTCAGGTCGAGGTTGCGGTAGAGGGGGTAGACGTAGAAGGCGGCGAGGTAGAGGGCCAGCGGGGCGAGGAAGGCCAGCGCGGTGAGCCGGCTCCTGCGGCGCTGTCGGCGCCGGAACGGCGAGGCGTCCGTCCGGTCAACGGTGCCGGTCGCCGCGAACTTGACCGTCGACCGCGGTGAGCGGCGGTCGAGGCGGGCGGTGGTCATGCGAACTCCTGGGTGCGGGTGGCCTGCCCGGGGCCGTGGTGGTGTCCGGGCGGTTGCGGGTGGCCGTGTGGTTTTCGGAGGAAGGGCCCCGGGGCGTGCCATGAGGGCGCCGGGTGTCAGTTGCCCTTGCCGGCGGCCGTCTGCGCGGCGTCGAGAGCGTCGTTGGGGCTCTTGCTGCCGGACAGGGCGGCCTGGACGGCGGTCCACATCGGCTGCGAGATGGTCGGGTACTTGGTGCCCAGACCGCCGCTGGTGCGCCCGCGTGCCGCGGCCACCGCCGTCACCCACGGCTTGAGCTCGGGGTTCGACTTGACCTGCTCTGCCTGCACCGCCGCGGTGGGGGCGACATACGTCAGGGTGTTGTCCGTGGTCAGCAGGTTGGCTGAGTTGGTCAGGCAGGTGACGATCTTCTTACTGACGTCGTAGCGCGAGGTGTCCTTCTGCACGGGCACGGTGACGAACTCGCCGCCGGTCGGCACGGGTGCCGAGCCGCCGTTCTGGCCGGGGATGCTGATGACGCCGTAGTCGAAGCCGGCCTTGGCCGCGTTGCCGAGCTGCCAGGTGCCGTTCTCGGCGAAGGCGTAGTCGCCGGTGGCGAACTGCTGCCAGCTGGTGGTCTGCGTGTTCTGCAGGACGTCCTTGGGCGCGTACCCGGATCCGACCCACTGCTTCCACAGGGACAGCGCGGCCACGCCCTTGTCCGAGTTCAGCTTGGTGAGGTCACCGCCGGCGCCCCAGAACCAGGGCAGGAACTGGAAGCTGCCCTCTTCCGTGTTGATCGCCGAGAAGGTGATGCCCTTCTTTCCGGCCGCCTTGACCTTCTTCAGGGCGGCCGTCAGCGAGGCCCAGTCCTTGATGGAGGCGGGGTCGACGTGCGCGGCGGTCAGGACCTTCTTGTTGTAGTAGAGGGCCAGCGTGTTGGCGCCGATCGGCACACCGTAGGAGGCGCCGTCGATCTCTCCCGCGCCGAGGATGTTCTTCTGGATCGGCTTGGTGTCCAGGCCGAGGTCGCTGGTCTTGTTGAGGATTCCCGCCTCCACCATCGTGGACACGACCGGGTTGTCGACGAGCATCACGTCGGGGGCGTTGCCCTGCTGGGCGGCGAGCAGCGCCTTGTTGCCCAGGTCCGTGGTGTCCATGCCGGTGCGCTTGACCTTGACCCCGGCGTCGCTGCCGCACTTGCTGACGAGCTTGCCCCAGGCGGAGGAGGCGTCGAACTGCGGGTAGGGGTCCCAGAAGTTGTACGTGCCGTCGGCCTTGCCCGAGCCGGACCCGGAGGCGGAGGAGTCGGAACCGCCGCCGCAGGCGGCTACGGAGGTGAGCGCGCCGATGGCGGCGATGGCGGTGATCAGGGTACGGCGGGTGTTTCTCATGGTGACCTCGTTGTCTCGGGGTGTTTCGCAGGGAGCGGGGAACGGCCGTGGGTTCAGGAGGTGGGCAGCCAGACGCGCATGCTGCCGTCCTGGCGGTTGGCCCACGCGTAGTAGGGGATCGCGGTCAGTTCGAGGGGCTCGTCGGCCGGCGGCGCGTCGGTGGTCTCCGCGCTCCGGTACGGCCACCAGCCCGCGTCGGGGATCTTCCGGCGGTACCCTGCGGCCACGACGGTGGTGACTCCGCCGAGCAGGTCCGGACGGTGCTTCACGGCGAGCGGGCGGCCGGTGTCGAGGACGATGTCGTCCAGGCCGCCGCCGGGGTGGTCGACCTGCTCCAGGCAGTACACGAGCGGCCCGCGCTCGATCGCCACACAGCCGCGTACGGCGTCCACCCGCGGATCGGCGGCCGTGAGGCGGGGTTCCAGGCCGAGTTCGAGGACGACCTCGTCGTCGGGCGCCCAGGTGCGCTCCAGCCGCAGCCAGCCGTCGTTGACCGGCGCGTCGGTCTGGTCGTACACCGTGTCCCCGCACCGGACGCGGAACTCGCCGCACCACTGCGGGATGCGCAGCGAGAGGGTCCAGGGCCGGTCCGCTGGGGTCTCCTCCACGGTCAGTTGGATCGTGCCCTGCCAGGGGTAGTCGGTTTCGCAGCGGACGGTGACGCCGTCGGCGGCGTAGCGGCCGGTGACGTACTGGTGGACCTGGAGGCCGTCCTCGTCGCTGCTGGCGAGGTAGTGCTCCAGGGAGGCCAGCAGGCGCATCACGTTGGGCGGGCAGCAGGCGCACTTGAACCAGCGGGTGCGGCGGGCCGACTGGTCGCCGCCGGGGTCGGTGTGGCCGTCGCGGACCTGGAGCGGGTTGACGTACAGCCAGCGCTCGCCGTCCAGCGACACCCCGGCCAGGAAGCCGTTGTACAGGGTGCGCTCGATGAGGTCGGAGTAGCGGGTCTCGCCGGTGAGCAGGGCCATGCGCCAGCTCCACTGGACGGAGGCGATGGCGGCGCAGGTCTCGCAGTAGGCGCGCTCGTTGGGCAGTTCGTACGGGTCGCCGAAGTCCTCCTCGTCGTGGTGGGCGCCCAGTCCGCCGGTGATGTGGGTCTTGGTGGTGGTCATCGCCGCCCATAGCCGTTCGGTGGCGGCGCGCAGTTCCGCGTCCCCGGTCTCGGTCGCCAGGTCGGTCGCGGCGGCCAGCAGGTACAGCTGGCGTACGGCGTGCCCTTCGACGTCGGTCGCCTCGCGCAGCGGGACGCGGTCCTGGCAGTACGCCTCGCCGCCGAGCGCACCGTGGCCGAAGCGGTCGACGAAGTAGCCGGCGAGGTCCAGATAGCGGCGTTCACCGGTCTCCCGGTACAGCTCCACCAGGGCGGTCTCCACCTCGGGGTGGCCGTCGACGCCGTCGAGGGGCTTTCCGCTGTCCGCGGGGCCGAAGACGCTGTCGATGTGGTCGGCGAACCTCACGGCCACGTCGAGGAGCTCGGGGCGTCCGGTGGCCCGGTGGTGGGCCACCGCGGCCTGGATCAGGTGTCCGGCGCAGTACAGCTCGTGGCCCCAGCGCAGGTCCTTGTACCGCTCACCGCCTTTGAGCAGTTGGAACCACGTGTTCAGGTATCCGTCGGGCTGCTGCGCGTTGGCGACGAGGGAGACGATCCGCTCCACGTCGGCCGCGAGCGGGCCGTCGTCCTCGGACGTTTCCTGGGCGAGCTGCCAGGCCGTGGCCTCCAGCCACTTGTAGACGTCCGAGTCCACGAACGGGTACGCGCCCTGGAACTCGCCCTCGGCGGTGCCCGCCACCACGCGCAGGTTCTGCAGGTTTCCCGCCGACTCCAGCAGGCCGGGGCCCTGGGGGATGGAGGTGCGCGCGTTGACCTCCCGCCGGGCGCCCCAGAAGCCGGCGCTCACCTCGACGGTGGCGGGGGCCAGCGCCGTCTTGGCATCCGGACCGAGGCGAACCGGGCCCATGGGGGCGCGCCGCGCTTCGGGCGAGGCCGAGGACGGGGAGGAGGGCACGGTGGAACGTGGGCGGGACATGGCTCTCCGAAGAGGTAGAGGGGAAAACGGGTAGAGTCCGGCGCACGTTGGATGTTCATGCGTCCCGGGAACGGACCGGCGGCTCACCGAATCCTCGAACCCGTTTGAGCAAACGATTTTCTGCGGGAAACGTAGGTAGCCCGGGAGCAGCCGTCAAGAGGGCAGGGGAAGTTTCTTCCGGATTGCTGTCGGGACTGGTCAGCGACCGGGAACGGTGTCAGGATGTGCACCACTGACGACATCTAGGAAAAGGATTGCGCGTGGCCGCCGTTCCAGGGTCTCCCCGAGCCGGGCGGGCGAAGCTCGCCGATGTCGCCGAGCTGGCCGGCGTCAGTGTGGGGACGGCCTCGAAAGCGCTGAGCGGCAGCGGCAGGATGCGGCCCGAGACGCGGCAGCGCGTCCTGGCCGCCGTCAAGGAGCTGGACTTCCGGCCGAACCAGAATGCGCAGAGCCTGCATACGGGCCGCAGTTGGACTGTCGGGTTGATGACGACCGACGGCATCGGCCGCTTCAGCACCCCTGTGCTGCTTGGCGCCGAAGACGCGCTCGGCGCCGGGAAGATCTCCGTGCTGCTGTGCGACACCCGTGGCGATGCCATCCGCGAGCAGCACCACCTGGGCAACCTCATGGACCGCCGGGTGGACGGCATCATCGTGACCGGCCGGCGCACCGACCCACGCCCTCCTTTGACGGGCATCGAGCAGATACCGACGGTCTACGCACTCTCGCCGTCCACCGACCCGGACGACATGTCGGTTGTGTCCGACGACCGCAGCGGAGCGCAGCTGGCAGTCGAGCATCTGCTGGCGACAGGCCGCACCCGGATCGCACATGTGACCGGCCCGGCACATCACGCGGCCGCCCGCGACCGCGCCCGGCACACCGTCGAGCTGCTCGAAAGCTCTTCGCTGGAGCTCTCCACCGGCCGGGTGCACTTCGGCGAGTGGAGCGAGGCATGGGGACGCCGCGCCGCCGAGGCGGTCCTGCGTACCGCACCGGACACGGACGCCTTCTTCTGCGGTAACGACCAGATCGCCAGGGGCGTCGCCGACAGCCTGCGCGAGAACGGCGTGGACGTCCCCGGCAAGGTGGCGGTCGTCGGCTACGACAACTGGGATGTCATGGCCCTGGCGTGCCGCCCTCCCCTCACCACGATCGACACGGATCTCGCCGAGATCGGCCGACAGGCCGCGCTGCGGCTACTGGACGCCATCGGCGGCAACCCGGAGCCAGGCGTGCGCACCGTCCCCTGCCGTCTCGTCGTCCGCGAATCGAGCTGAGCCGCCGCACGAATCGGGCCAGGCTGAGCCGCCGCGAGGGGCGTTCAGGTCCGGCCGCACACACCTGGTTGCGGCCGGTTCCGCACGAGGGCCACCCCTGCCGAGGGACGAGCCGGAAGCCGTGTCCGGCGACCGTTCGACGAGCCCTCCGCGAGACACCCCAGGTCTGCTCCCGCAAGTCCGCGGCAGGCCGGCACCTGCGTGCGGGTGCCGGCACCGTTTCGCCGAGGTTTCCGCCCTGGCGAAGCCGGTGCAGGGGACCCGGAGCGCTCCCCGTACCCCGAGGTCGTGCCAGGACGCCGCCCCCTCCCCCGGGCCGGCGTCGGATTTCCTCCTCCGTCGTCACCACAGGTCCGGCCTGCGGCCGGGCAACGCGGAAGCACACGAAGGGGCGGGCTTCATCCGACCACGGCGGGTCGGATGAAGCCCGCCCCCGGCGAGGCTCCGGGTACGGCGGTCACACCGAGGTGGTGAGCCCTGGGTCAGGGTTGCCGTAGTAGGCGTCGGGGCCGTGTTTGCGGGTGTAGTGCCGGGTCAGGAGGTGCTCAGGCGGCGGAGCCGTCGGGAAGAGGGACAGGGTGTGCAGGGCGATGTCCGCGACGGCCTCGCAGATGATCGCGTGTTCCAGGGACTTGCGGGCGCCGGTGCCCCAGGTGAAGGGACCGTGATTGGCGACCAGGGCGCCGGGGACCTCGCTCGCCCTGCGATCATCCCTCTCCAGCATCTCCACGATGACGTGGCCGGTGTGGTACTCGTAGTCCTTCGCGCACTGTTCGGCGGTCAGGTCCGGCGTGCAGGGTATGGGGCCGTTGAAGGTGTCGGCGTGGGTGGTGCCGAGGACGGGTATCTCGCGGCGGGCCTGGGCGAAGGCGACCGCGTGCGTGGAGTGGGTGTGGGTGACCCCGCCGATGGACGGGAACGCCAGATAC
Organism: Streptomyces tibetensis; assembly: GCF_007655005.1. Taxonomy (GTDB): domain Bacteria; phylum Actinomycetota; class Actinomycetes; order Streptomycetales; family Streptomycetaceae; genus Streptomyces; species Streptomyces tibetensis. Next base: position 36,233 of record NZ_SZVW01000036.1, on the reverse strand, counting down.
AGGCAGCGGTGGGTCTCGGTGTCGGTGGAGGGGCGCAGGTGGCCGTCGACGATCACGCCGTCGGAGAGACGGACGGTCACCAGGTCGTCGAGGGCCAGATCCTCGTAGCGGACGCCTGAGGGCTTGATGACGAAGACCCCGGCCTCCCGGTCGACCCCGCTGACGTTTCCCCAGGTCAAGGTCGCCAGACCTACCTGCGGGATGGCGAGGTTCGCCTCCAGGACCTCCTGTCGCAGCCCGTCGCGGACGCGCACGCTCATCGGTCGTCTCCTTCGGTACGGGGGGTCACAGGGCCTGCGCCAGACGGTGGTAGGCGGCGTTCCAGCGGATTTCCTTGCCGAACTGATCGGTGCTGGTGTTCTCGTCGATGGTCAGCAGCTCGACACCGGTCATGGACGCATAGTCGGTGAGCGTCTCCAGATCGACGGCCGAACTGAGCACGGTATGGTGCGGGGCGCCGGCCAGCAGCCAGCTCTCGGCCGACTCCGCCAGTGACGGGCGCGGCTTCCAGACCGCCCGCGCGACCGGAAGGCGGTGCAGCGGCTCGCTGGGGGCGATGACGTCGACGGCGTTCGCGGTGAGCCGGAAGCGGTCGCCGAGGTCGGACAGTCCGACGACGACTGCGGGGCCGGGCGCCGCGTCGAAGACGAGGCGGACGGGGTCCTCGCGGCCGCCGATGGACAGGGGGTGTATCTCGCAGCGGGGGCGGGCGGCCGCGATGGACGGGCAGACCTCCAGCATGTGGGCGCCCAGGACGCGGGGGGTGCCGGGGCCGAGATGGTAGGTGTAGTCCTCCATGAAGGAGGTGCCGCCGGCCTGGCCGAGGCCCATGACCTTCATCGCGCGCAGCAGGGCGGAGGTCTTCCAGTCGCCTTCGCCGCCGAAGCCGTAGCCGTCGGCCATGAGGCGCTGGACGGCGATGCCGGGCAGCTGGCGCAGGCCGCCGAGGTCCTCGAAGTTGGTGGTGAAGGCGGTGAAGCCGCCCTCGGTGAGGAAGGCCCGCAGGCCCAGTTCGAGACGGGCCGCGTACAGCAGGGAGTCGTGGCGGATGCCGCCGGGGCGCAGGGCCGGGACGACGTCGTACGACTGGACGTACTCGGCGGCGAGTTCGGCGGCGGCCTTGTCCTCGACCTGGTCCACGACGGCCACCAGGTCGTTGACGGCGTAGGTGTTGACGGAGAAGCCGAACCGCAGCTGGGCCTCCACCTTGTCGCCCTCGGTGACGGCGACGTCGCGCATGTTGTCGCCGAAGCGGGCGAGGCGCAGGGTGCGGGAGGCGTGGCGGCCGACGGCGGCGCGGGCCCAGGCCGCTATGCGCCTGACGACGCGGAGGTCGGTGGCGTGGCCGGCGACGATCTTGCGGTCGACGCCGACGCGGGACTCGATGTGGCCGAACTCGCGGTCGCCGTGGGCGGCCTGGTTGAGGTTCATGAAGTCCATGTCGATGCTCGGCCAGGGCAGCGACAGGTTGTACTGGGTGTGCAGGTGCAGCAAGGGCCGGTCAAGGGCGCTGAGACCGGCGATCCACATCTTCGCGGGCGAGAAGGTGTGCATCCACGCGATCACCCCCACGCAGGTGTCGGAGGCACTCGCCTCCTGGCACATCCGGCGGATCGAGTCGGAGTCGGTGAGGACCGGCTTCCACACGATCCGGACCGGGATCTCGCCGGGACGGCCGAGAATCTCGGCGATGCTCCGCGACTGCTCGGCCACCTGATTCAGGACGTCGTCGCCGTACAGGCCCTGACTGCCGGTGAGAAACCAGACCTCCTGGTCGGCGTACGGCTGGGCTGATGCGCTCATGATGGGTTCCTTTCCGGACGTTGAGGTGTTCCGAGCCGGCGGGGCGTTGCCGGGCTGTGCGAAGGCTCAGGCGGACGCTTCGACGCGGATACGGCGCAGGCGGTGCATGACGTCGTTGGCGCCTCGGCCGAAGTAGTCGTGCAGCACCCGGTACTCCGCGTACAGGCGCTCGTAGGCCGCAGCACGCTCCGGGTCGGGCTGGTAGACACCGCGCCGGACCTTGCCCATGACGTGCGCGGCGGCGCGGATGTCGGGGTACGCCCCGGCGGCGACCGCGGCGTGCATGGCGGCGCCGAGGGCCGGGCCCTGGGCGGAGCCGATGACGCCGAGCGGGCGGCGCGTGACATCGGCGTAGATCTGCATGAGCAGGGCGTTCTTCGTCAGGCCGCCGGCGATGATCAGTTCCTTCACCGGTACGGCGGCGGCCTCGAAGGCGTCGATGATGGTGCGGGTGCCGAAGGCGGTGGCCTCCAGCAGGGCGCGGTAGACGTCCTCGGGGCGGGTGGACAGGGTCTGGCCCACGAGGACGCCGCTGAGGTCGTGGTCGACCAGGATCGACCGGTTGCCGCTGTGCCAGTCCAGGGCGATCAGGCCGTGTTCGCCGACGCTCTGCCCGGCCGCGAGCTCCGTCAGGTACTCGTGCGGGCTCTGGCCCGCGGCCGCGGCACGCTCGGCGTACTCGGCGGGCAGGCTGGTGCGGATGAACCAGGCGAAGATGTCGCCGACGCCGCTCTGGCCGGCCTCGTAGCCCCACATTCCGGGCAGGATGCCGCCATCGACGACACCGCACATGCCGGGGACCGTGCCTTGCTGGTCCGAGCTCATCACATGGCAGGTGGAGGTGCCCATGATGGCGACCATCTGGCCGGGCTCCACGGCGACCGCCGCCGGGGCCGTCACATGCGCGTCGACGTTACCGACGCAGACCGCGATGCCCTCCGGCAGGCCCGTCCAGGCGGCGGCCTCGGCGGTCAACCGCCCGGCCGCCTCGCCGAGTTGGCCGATCGGCTGGTCCAGCTTGTCGGTGACGAAGGCAGCGAAGTCCGGGTGGAGGGCGGCCAGGTAGTCGGGTGACGGGTAACTCCCGTCCTGGTACTGGCCCTTGTAGCCGGCCGTGCAGGCGTTGCGGACATACGCGCCGCACAGTCGCCAGACGATCCAGTCCGCCGCCTCCAGCCAGCGCTCGGTGCGCTGGTAGATCTCCGGGTCCTCTTCCAGGACCTGCAGCGCCTTGGCGAACTCCCACTCCGAGGAGATCTTGCCGCCGTACCGCTCCAGCCACGGTTCTTTCCGCTCGGCGGCCAGCGCGTTGATCCGGTCGGCCTGGCCCTGGGCTGCGTGGTGGCGCCACAGCTTGACGTAGGCGTGCGGGCGGGCGGTGTACTCGGGCAGCTCACACAGCGGTGTGCCGTCGGCGAGCACCGGCAGGACCGTGCAGGCGGTGAAGTCGGTGCCGATGCCGATCACCTGCTCCGGCCGCACTCCGGCACGGGCGAGAGCCTCGGGTACGGCGGTGCGCAGGACGTCGGTGTAGTCCGAGGGCACCTGCAGGGCCCAGTCGGGGGGCAGCGGCGTACCGTCGGGCAACTCCCGGTCGAGAACGGCGTGCTGGTACGGGTGCTCCGCAACGCCCAACTCCGCACCGTCCCGGACGCGGACCACCACAGCCCGCCCTGACAGGGTGCCGAAATCCACCCCGACGACACAGAGGTCGAGGCTCGTCGATTCAACATGCTCTGCGTGCACAGGTCGTCCTTAGTGCGTTGGATGATCTGGGGCGGCGAGCAAACTATTGTTCGAGATTGCGATCACTGTTCGGAATATCGAACAGCGGACGCCGTCTGCACACATCCCCATCAGGGCCGCACGGTCCACGCCCTACGACACCGATGAGAAAATGATTGCTCACTTCGCTGCGCCATCTTGACCCGTCAAGGCCCGCACGTAAACCCCTGATGGCACCCCTGTGTGAGCGACCAGCCCGACACGGCTTCCCTGGCCGAAGGAATCGCCCACACGCTGGGCTAATCTCCAACGAGTGACGCCTGTCACACCAACTCTGCCGGTCAGTGGACCCAGGCGGCCAGGCGGTGCACGCCGACCCCGGTTGACGGCGTGATCACGCGACTTCACTGTCGAGAGAGAAATCGTTTTCTCGTGAGTATCGTGCTCGAGTGGAGAGGGAGACAAGAAGGGACATCGCCGACAGCGAGCGTGTCGAGCAGCAGCGCAGCAGAGACACCCGAGCCCCCCTGCGGAGCCCGCGGAGACGTCGACCTATCCGGACGCTCCCCGAGGGCCGGTTCAACGAGAAGGCAGACACGGCGGGGTGGCAGTACGACAGTCTCTACGGGTCCGCATCCGAGTATGTCCAAGACATGTGCGACTCAATGACCGCCCAGCAGGGGTTCGGCAACGACCCAGCCGAGTGGCTGGCAGTGAACCAGGACCCGAGTGAGGACGAGAAGGAGATCCCACGCGCAGGGATGCCTTCGTTGTGTCCGAAGTGGGCGGAGGCGGCGCTGGTCGCGATCGAGGGCAATTACACGCGAACTCATTCGGACGGCACCTACAGCATGGTGGCGTACCCGAAGAAGAAGGATCTGTCGGAGGAGGTCGGGGAGATCGCGCCGGGCAACCTACCGCACGTCTGGGGACCTGTCGGACTGCTACTGGGAACGAACAACGAAGGACGGGGGCATCATCGACAACCAGTTTGCAACGTCCGCGCGGACGAGGAAGCCGGTGAAGTAAGGAATGCAACACATCTGGAGTTGACACAGAATAGGCGGTGCAGATGCCGGAGGGTGTCATGCCGCTGGCTTGACGGGAGTGAGGTCACCGTGCGGCCCGTCGGCGCACAGCGGTTCCGGATGGTGCTGCAGCGCTGTCTCACCGGCACCGAACCGGTTCCCGTGCCGCTGGGACTGCCCGGATGCCCCGACCCTGGCTGAGCTGTGCGGCAGACTCCACCTCGTCCGGCCGAGGCGCTGCGCCCTGGTGCAACCGTGCTGGGCCGCGGGGCCCGGTCTAGAGCGGGTCGTGCGCAACGGTCCGGCGCCCGCTACCTGTGCAACGGCTCGACGGGGAGGGGGAGTTGCCGGGCCGGCGAGGTCGGCGGCCGGTGCGGTGCACCAGCGGCACCGGCCAGGACGCGGTGCGCGTCGGCCTGCTGTACCAGGCTCTGGCTGCCCGCATCGTCATCGAGGATGCGGGCAGCGGTGCGTCATGCAGCGGGTTCGGTGCGGCCTCAGCCGTCCTCGGTCCAGTCGACAGGCGCGGGCGCGGGCGCCGTTTCGAGGCCGTGCTCGGCGAGCACCTGGGACAGCAACTGCTGCTGCCTGAAGGGGAGTTGTCCGGCGTTGAGCTTGGTGCGGACCTTGGCGAGCCAGGGGCCGATCATGACACGGTCGCCGTCCACCTCGATCCACTCTCGGGCGCCAGGGGTGCGTCCCCACCGTGCCACGAAGAGCCCGAGGATCTCGGTGGTCTGCGCGAACGTGCGCCGCCGCGATGTGCTCGGACTGTTCGCGGCGTGCTCTTGGTCCAGGAGGGCGCGGTCGGGGGTGATTCCCATGCGGGCGAGCAGATCGCGCTGGCCGGGGCCGAGGTCGGGCCAGCTGGTGAACTGGCGGTGCAGCCAGCTGCCCGCCTTCACTCCATGGATGACCGTGTCGCGGCGCAGCGTGCTGGGGTGGTTGCCGGCTTCCAGGTGGCGGCGCAGCAGATGGTACTTGCGATGCCAGTCGGGGCCGTAGGGGAGTTTCCAGTCTGGGTCGAGGGTTGTGAGCTGGTTGTCGCGGTCGGGGGTGAGGCGGTCCTTTCGGGCCAGGGCGCGCTGGTCGGCGAGGAACTGGCCGCCGGGTAGTTGGGTGGGGATGGCAAGGTGGCCGTGTTCGGCGTGGAAGGCCTCGACGGTGGCCAGGTGGCCTTGCCAGGTGGCCTCGTGGTCGTCCCAGATCATGCCGAGATCCTCGAGCTGGGCGATCCATGCCGGATCGAGGGTGCCTGCCTGGTAGGCGGTGCGCTGGCCGGTGATGAATTGCCCGAGCCGGTAGCCGTAAGCGTCCTCGTAGTCGGTGCTTACGCGCAGGTGGCTGTGTTCGCTTTGGTATCGGATGGCGGCGGCTAGGCCGGCGCGGCGGGGGGCGGACAGGACGGCGCCGTGGGAGGGCCAGACGAGCAGGTCCAGGGCGCGGGCGATCGCGGTGGGGTCGAGGGTGTGGTCGAAGCGGAAGCGGCGGGTGATGTAGGTGTGGGAGTCGCGGGCGGGATGGGTGTTCTTGGCCCGGGGGGCGCGGGCGGCGATCGTCTGGTCGTGGTGGCGCAGGGCTGCGGTGACGAGCCAGAGGGCTTCGTAGGGGGTGCCGAGGAGGTCGGTGGGGTCGGCGCCGTGGGGCACGTAGGCGGGGATGACGAGGCTGGCGGTCTTCGTGGCCTGGGTGGGGGGTTTGCGTAGCGCGCGCCCCAGGGCCTGGACGATGCGGCGGACGCTGGCGGTGCGGTCGGCGAAGACGACGGCGTCGACGGCCGGCAGGTCGACCCCTTCGCCGAGGACCTTGGCGTTGGCCAGCACGGCCCGGTCGGCGTCGGTGAAGCGGGCGATGGTGTCGGCGCGTCGGCGGGGGCTGTGGGTGCCGTCGATGGACTGCACGACGACGTCGTCTGCCCAGTGGGGGCGCAGTTGGTCGGGGAGGGTGCGCAGGGTGTGGGTGAACTGGCGAGCGAAGTCGGCGGCGTCGGCGATCTGCTGGAAGTAGACGAATACGTGCCGCAGGTCCTGCTCGCGCATGGCTTTGAGGATGGCCAGGTGCAGGGCGGTGGTGCGGCGCGCGGTGGGTCCGGTTTCCGGATCGGTGAGCGCGGTGTGTAGTTCGGTGTCGGTGATGGTGGGGACGACGAGCTGGTAGTCGGCCAGGACGCCGTCATCGATGGCGTCGGCGTGGGAGTAGGTGTGCAGGCGGGGGCCGAAGATCTGCGGCTGGTCCATGGTGGCCAGGAGGGCCGGGTCGTCCCAGGCCGGTGCTGTGGCGGCGGTGCGTTTGGGCTGCGCCTTGGTGGTGGGGGGCTCGGTCAGGCGTGGGGCGTCCCACACATAGGGGGTGGCGGTGAGGTAGAGGCGGCGTTCGGCGGGGATGCGTTCGTTGTCGTGCAGTGTGGTCCAGTTCTTCTTCCAGGTGCCGGCCGTGGCGTGTGCTTCGTCCACGATGAGCAGGCCGAAGACGGGGGCGGGGAAGATGGCGGAGTGTTGGGCTTCTTCGATCTTGGACAGCGAGTCGTAGGTGAAGAGGACCGTTGCTTTGGGGTGGCGGGCGAGCCAGTAGGCCAGGTACTCCCCCGCGTTGGCCGAGTGGACCTTGGCCTCGGCGAGGAGCGGGTGTGATTCGGCGCGCAGCGAGGAGACTGTGATCATCGGCTCCTGGCGGCCGTCCGCGCGGGCCGCTGCCGCCCACTGTGCGACGAGGTCCAGGCTGGGCACTGCCACTGCCAGGTGTCGCACGCCAAGTTCTTCGGCGACGCGTAGTGCGAAGAGGGTCTTGCCGGTGCCGCAGGCCGAGACGGCGTGTCCGCGGGTGCGTGGGTGGCGCAGGTGGCGGATTGTGTTGGCGAGGCCCTCCTGTTGGTCGGTGCGCAGGACCGGACGCCCGGTGTGTTCTGTTGCGGTGGGAGTGGCGGTCATCGCGCGGTTCCTCGGCATATGTGAGGGGCTGACTCGTGTTCATTCTCGCGTACGGAGAGGGTGTGGCGCAGTGTCTGTTGTTGGCGTGGGGGGGTGCGCTGCGGGCCACGCGGGCCCTGTGATCTGGGTTGTTGGTTGTGGGTCGTGAGTGATGGTGGCGGCTACGTTGCGCTGAGGAGAGCCCACCGGCGCAGCTGGTCCCGGTCGACCCAGTGCGCCTGGTGGCGTTCGCCCCGTGTTTTGGCGTTCCGGGTGGAGGAGCCGTTGGTGGCCACGACTGTGGTGTCGGCTCCGTGCGCGGGGCATGCGGTGCTTTTGGCCTGGCGCATCTCTGGTGGGCCGATTTCGGCGGCGGCGGTGGTGTGCTTGGTCTGCAGGACGATTCTGCCGCGTTGGCGGTTCTCGCCGGTGACGTCTGCGGCCTGGTCTCTTTGTCGGCCGATCTGTTTGTGCGTTCCAGCCGTCTCGGAGGAGCGGGGCGAGCGTGATCCGCAGCTGGGCCGGCGTGTGGGCCCGCATCTTCTGGGCCCGTACCTCACGTATGAACTTCCAGGCTGCGTACCCGACGTCGGCGGCTCCGGCTGGAAGTCGGCGTACCACCGATCGCAGCCGTGCGGGCCGCGATGGCAGTGAAGAGGCCCGGATCGTGTAGGTCCGGGCCTCTTCGGTAGTAGCGGGGACAGGATTTGAACCTGCGACCTCTGGGTTATGAGCCCAGCGAGCTACCGAGCTGCTCCACCCCGCGTCGGTATCCCCCACCGTACGCCATCCCGGCAGGTGCCGAAGACCACTTTTCGGCGCGGGCTCTATGCGGCGAAGCCGACGTTGGTGACGTACTCGTACTGGCCCCACTGCGAGCCGAGGTCGACGATGGTGTCCTGCCACGCGGCGTCGAGGCTCTGGTGGTCGCCGGCCGCCCAGGAGCCGACGATGCGGTCCCAGCGGCGCACGTTCATCGTCCGGTACTCCACCACGCGCTGCAGCGGCTGCGGCACTTGGGACTGGTTGAGCGGGTGGATCTCCACTCGCGTGCCGCGTCCGTCGCGGTTGAGTCGCCTGAGGAGGTGGCGGGCGACGTTGTGGCGGCGCACCGTCCGGTATGCCTGGTCGATGCGTTCGAGGTTGGTTTTGGAGGGGCGGCGTTTGCCGTCCAGCCAGGCTTTCAGCGTCCGGTGGGTCACTGTGAGTCCGGCGTCTTGCGCGGCCTTCAGGGTCTGGGGTGACTTGGTCAGGTAGTGCAGGCGCGCCATCCAGCCGCGTTTGGCGGTCACGGGAGTGGCGATGCCGCCTGCGAGTTCGTCGAGCTTGCGCGCGACGGCGTCGCTGCCTTTGATGCCCCGGGCGCCGAATTTCCCGAAGTCGATGTTTTTCTCCGGCACTACTCCCCCTCGCCTGTGTGTTCTGCGGCGGTGTTTGTGGCGGTGTATGTGTCCTTGACTTTGACCTCGGTGACGGCTCGGCCTTCGGTGAAGACGCGGCGCCAGTCGCCGATGATGTGGAGTTCGTCGGTGCCCATGGCCCGGACGACGGTCAAGCCCTCGTGGTGGGCCTTGAGTGCTTTGAGCCAGAGGTTGGCGAAGGCCTGGCTGCGGATGAGGTGCATCCAGTCCGGACGGTAGAGCTCCCGGTTGTAGTTCGACTGTCCCATCGTGGAGACGAACTTCGAGTACATCGCCTTCACGTACTCCAGGGTCACCGTGTCGTCCTGTTCGATGGCCGTGTCGCGGGCGTCTTTCAGGGCGATGCGGAACTTTTCCAGCAGGTTTTCGGTGGCGCCGGAGGTGTATGACTCGTGGATCTGAGGAGGCGTGCACAGTTGGTGCTTGGGGCCGGACAGGCGCAGCAGGAGGCGGAGTGTCGGCTCGGTGACCCATAGGGGGCCGGGGTCGTCCCTCTGGCCGATCGGGTTGGGCAGCACCGCTTGGTGTTCCCACTCGGGTGGGGTGATCAGGTGGACTCCGGAGCGGCGGCGGTCGTGGGCCGGGCCGGTGGAGTGCTCGAGCTGGCCTAGGGGGAGGTGTGTTTTGAGGGCTGAGAGGTAGGCGCCGTTGATGTCGAGGGCGGTCACCTGGTGGCGGCCGGGCGGGAGTTGGTGTCGGGTCCACTTGGGGCGGGCTTCCCAGATCTGGTCGGCGCCGCGCGCGGTCTGCTTCTTGAGGATGTCGGGGATCCAGGGGTGTGCGATCACGTCGTAGCGGGCGCCCTTGCGGGTCTCGTCCAGCAGTCGCATCGCGTCCGGGATGGCCCGCTTCAGCAGCGCCGCTGTGGCTGCATCGGCGTCGCCCCGGTGCTCGGTGAGTGCGCTTTGTACGGTCTCGCGGATCAGGTCGAGCGGGCCGGAGGGTTCCTGGAAGGCGTGGCGGGCCGGGCTCTTGGATCGCTTTGTGGCATGTGCCGGAGGTGGGGTGCGCAGCGGTGCTTTCGGGGTGTGCGCGGTGGGCTGTCCGGCTGGCGGGGCAGCCGGGGCCCCGGTGGCGGTGGGCTGGCAGTCGGCCGGGGTCAGGTGCTGGGCGAACCCCGCCACGCGTTGTCCGGCGGGACGGCCGCACAGCACACAGGGCTCGGGGGCGACGAGCAGCTCCACGTCGTCCCCGTCCTCGTCCTGGCGGAGGTCGAGCGAAGACAAAGGGGTGACAGTCGCGGCCGTGCCTGACGTGACGGGCTGCTCCGCAGCCGGCGCCGTCTCGGTCTCGGTCTCGGTCTCGGTCTCGGTGGTGAGTTTGGTGTTCAGTCCGTCCAGCAGGTAGGCGTATTTGGTGCGGATTTCGCCGGCTGGGTCCCGGCCGGTTTCCCATCCGCTGAGGGTGGACGGGCTGACGCCGAGCGCGCGTGCCACTTGCGCCTTCGACAGCCGGGCCTGCTCTCGCAGCTCGCGGCGCACGTGGCAGGGCGGGAGTTGGGCCTGCGGGCCTACGGCGTCGAGCAGTGAGTCGATCGCGTCGAAGTCGCTCACCGGCCCGTCCTTTTCGCTTCGGTCCGGACGGAGCGGCGCCTGTCGGCGGGCAGGGCCTCGCATGCTCTGGTGGGGCCCGCCAGTAGGTCCAGCGCGCCGATGCCGTAGTGCTCGGCCAGGACGTCGACGTCGCGCAGGCTCCAGGAGATGGTGCCCGACTGCCTGCGTGACACCTGTGTCTGTGTCAGTCCCAGCACCTCGGCGACCGATCGCTGCGATTCGCCGGTTACCTGCATCAACGCGGCCACCGTCAGCCGCAGCGATTCCTCCAAGTGCAACCCCATGCCGCCATCTTACCTGAATCATGCAGCTTCCGCATTCAAGTCAGCTTTATACCATCGATGATGCAGGAAGGCTTTCGGTGTCCGGAGGGAGCTGACACATGGTCAGTTACCGGATGAGGACGGAGAGCCGATGTGCGCCGGGTGCGTGCCACGCCCCAGCCGTGCGCCATGTGCTCACGCGTCATGCGAATCCACGCCCGCACGCCGGCGAGCAGGACCCGCTGTCCGACGAGGGTGGCGAAGAAGGGATGAAGCCCCCTCGTCCGTGCATCCGGCGCGCGATCCGTTCGGTCCCGGTGCCCACGCCTTCGGCGGGCCGTCGCTGTACGGAAGTGCGAGCGCGGCTCCCCCCGCATGGGGGCGGTCGTCCGGCAAAGAAGGTGGTCGCTGATACGTCAGGTTGCGCCTGCGCCGGACCGCCCCGCCCTGGCACACTCCGCCCGTGGCCCACCCCGTCACCGACAGCACGCGTTCCCGCACCGTTCACTGACGCCAGACTGGAGACGCACATGCGGGTCCTCTTCACCACCGCGCCCCTGGCCGGTCATCTGCTTCCCCTCGTCCCTGTGGCCTGGGCCCTGCGAGCCGCGGGCCACGACGTGCTGCTGACGACCCGGCACAACGCCGTTCCCATGGCCCTGCGGTCGGGACTGCCCGCCGTCTCGTGCGGTCCGGCCGCCGAGTTCACAGACCTGGTCGACGAGCCGCCGCCGGAAGGTACGCCCCCGCCGGACGCCATGGGCATGCCGCACGACAGGGGCGGACAGCGCTTTGCGCACGGCCGCGTGCTGGCACGCATGGCGGCCGGAAGCCTGGCGGGGATCGGGAGACTCGCCCGGGCGTGGCGCCCCGATCTCATCGTCAGTGAACGCGCCGAGTCCGCCGGGCCGCTGACCGCGGCCGCCCTCGGCATCCCGTGGGTGCGGTACCACTGGTCGGTCTCCGAGCTGCGCGAGTACCGTGACGCCGCCGACGTCGAACTCGCCCCGGAACTGGACCGGCTCGGCATCCCCCAACCACCGGAGCCGGCCCTCGTCCTCGACCCGTGGCCGGCAGGTCTGCGCGCGGCCCACGCCGTCGGCCACCACGGTGTCCGGCATGTCGCAGCCAACGGCGACGCGCCCCTGCCGGACTGGCTGTTCGAACGGCGCGACAGACCCCGGATCTGCGTGACGCTCGGCACCCTCCTGCCCCGCTACGGGGCGAGCGGAGCGCCCGGCCGCATCACCGCCCTGATCGATGAACTGACCCGGCTGGACGCCGATCTGGTGGTGGCGGTGGACGACGACATCGTCGTCGGCTGGCCGCCGCTGCCCCCCGCCGTACGGCATGCCGGGCGGCTGCCGCTGGCCGACGTGCTGCCGGCCTGCGACGCGGTGGTGACGCACGGCGGGCAGGGAACGGCGCTGACCGCGGTCGCCGCAAGTGCGCCCCAGGTGGTCGTGCCGCACCTGGACGACCAGTTCGACAACGCCCAGGCCCTGTCCGCGGCGGGCGCCGCCGTGCTCATCCCGCCCTCACACGCCACACCCGCGGCCGTCTCGGCGGGCTGCGCCGAACTGCTCGGAAACCCCGCGTACGCGAAGGCAACGGACCGGCTCGCCGACGACATGGCGCTGATGCCGGCGCCCGCGGACGCCGTCGCCCTGCTGGAACGCCTCGCAGGAGGTACGCGGTGAGGACCGACCTCGAACCGCTCAACCGCTCGAACCACCCGCGCGGGCCGCTCATCACCGTGCTCGGGGCCTCCGGCTACATCGGGTCCGCCGTGGTCGGCGAACTCGCCGATCTCCCGGTACGGGTGCGGGTGGTGACACGCGGCACCGAACCGGTCGGGGCGGACATGGCAGCCGGTGCCGCCGACCTGACGGTGTGCCGAGCGGACCTGACCCGCCCGGGTGCGGCCGGTGACGCCGTGGCCGGCGCGGACGCGGTGATCCACCTCGCCGCCGAGATCGGCGGGGCGCGGTCGTGGAGATCGGCCGCGGAGGGGTCGCAGGACGTGGCCGCCGCCCTGATGCGGGACGTCGTCGGGGCACTGGGCGGCGGCGCGGGAACACCGCCGGCGCTGGTCTTCGCCAGCACCGTGCAGGCCGCGGCGGCGGGCGGTAGCGGGCCGGGGCCGTATGCGCGCCAGAAGATCGCCGCCGAGCGGGTGCTGGCGCGGGCGACGTCCGAGGGGATGGTCCGCGGTGCGGTGCTGCGGCTCGCCACCGTCTTCGGCCGAAGCACGCCGACGGGCTCCGTCGGGCGGGGCGTGCTCACCGCGATGACCCGGCGGGCGATCGGCGGTGAGCCCCTCACGATGTGGCACGACGGCTCGGTAAGGCGCGACTTCCTCCATGTGCAGGACGCGGCCCGGGCGTTCGTCGCCGCGCTGCCGCGGGTGGACGCGGCGCGCGGCGGCGCGCCGTGGGACGTCGGGACCGGCGCCATGGTGCGGCTCGGTGAGGTCTTCCGCGACGTCGCCGGGCTCGTCGCCGAGCACACCGGACGGGCGCCGGCCCCGGTCGTCTCCGTGGACCCCCCGCAGTACGCCGACACGGGCGACTTCCACAGTCCGCGCTGCGACCCTTCCGTCTTCCGCGCGGCGACGGGCTGGCGCCCCCGGGTGCCGCTGCGAGAGGGGCTGGACGATCTGGTGACGGCCATGACGGCCACGACTGCTACCACGGCCACCACGGCCACGACGACAACAGCGCGATCGAAGGGCGGGATCCGGAAGTGAGCGACAAACGCGGACAGGGACGGTACACCCGGCTGGGGCGCAGCGCGACGCTGGTGAGCCGGCTGTGGCTGGGCACGGTGAACTTCAGCGGGCGGGTCCCGGACTCCGCGGCCATCCGCCTCATGGACGAGGCCCTGGACCGGGGCATCAACTGCGTGGACACCGCCGACATCTACGGCTGGCGCGTCCACAAGGGGCACACCGAGGAACTGCTGGGGCGGTGGCTGGCCCGCAGCGGCGTACCGCGCGAGGACATCGTGATCGCCACGAAGGTGGGCGAGGAGATGAGCAGGCGGGTCAACGACGGCGGTCTGTCGGCCCGGCACATCATCTCGTCCTGCGAGCAGTCGCTGCGGCGGATGAAGCTGGACCACATCGACCTGTACCAGATGCACCGGGTGGACCAGTCCGCGCCGTGGGACGAGATCTGGCAGGCGATGGACCAGCTGGTGACGTCCGGGAAGGTCCGGTACGTGGGCTCGTCCAACTTCGCCGGCTGGAACATCACCGCCGCGCAGGAGTGCGCGATGCGCCGGCAGTCGTTCGGGCTGGTGGCCGAGCAGTGCCTGTACAACCTGGCCGTGCGCCATGCCGACCTGGAACTGCTGCCCGCCGCCCGCGCCTACGGCCTCGGCGTGTTCGCCTGGTCGCCGCTGCACGGGGGTCTGCTCAGCGGGGTGCTGCGCAAGCTCGCGGCGGGTACGGCGGTGAAGTCGGCGCAGGGACGGGCCCAGCGTCTGCTGCCGGAGGTGCGGTCCTCGGTCGAGGCCTACGAGCGGTTCTGCGAGAAGATCGGCGAGGATCCCGCCGTTGTCGGACTGTCGTGGGTGCTGTCCCGGCCCGGTATCAGCGGTGCGGTGATCGGGCCGCGCACCACACAGCATCTGGATTCCGCCCTGCGCGCCCTCGACCTGGTTCTGGGCGAGGCCGAGCTGGCCGCCCTGGACGCCATCTTCCCGGCCGTGGGCAACGGCAGAAAGGCCCCGGAGGCCTGGATCGCCTGAGCCGGGGACCGGGCGGCCCCGGGGCGGCCCCGGGTGGTTGTGTGAACGCCAGGCCGCCCCGCCCGAGAACGACGGGGCGGGGCGGTCAGGGGCGCCGGGCAGAGGTGAACCGTGCGGGAGGGGGGCGTGGCCCCTGCCGCTATACGACCTCCAGCCGCGGCAGTGGGAAGACCAGTTGGCCGCCGTTGTCCAGGAACTGCTGCTCGCGCTCCACGAAGCCGTCCCGGTAGATCCACGGCAGGACCAGCAGCTGGTCGGGTTTTTGGGCCTTGGCTTCCGCCTCCGGGACGATGGGGATGCCCGTGCCCGGTGTGAAGCGGCCCGCCTTCTCGGCGCTGACCTCGCCGATGCAGGGCAGGTCCGCCTCGGTGAGCCCGCAGTACTGCAGGATGACGTTGCCCTTGGTGGAGGCGCCGTATCCCAGGGTGAGCAGGCCGGCCTCACGGGAGGCGGCGAGGAACTCCCGCAGGGTGTCCCGCTGATCGCGCACGCGCCGGGCGAACGTCTCGAAGGGCGCCATCGTGTCGAGCCCGAGTTCGCTCTCCCGGGCGCGGATCCGGGCCAGGCCCGCCTCGTCCCGGCGGTGGCGGGTTTCGTTCCTGGCCAGGATCGCGCAGAGGCTGCCGCCGTACACGTCGGTGAGTTCGGCACGGATCACGGTCAGGCCGGCCCGCTGCGCCATCCATTCGATCTGCCGCAGCGCGTAGTACTCCAAGTGCTCGTGGCAGACGACGTCGTAGGCGTCGGCCTCCAGCATGGCGGGCAGATAGCTCTGTTCCAGAAGCCAGATCCCGTCCTCGGTGAGGATGTCGCGCACGTCGCGCATGAAGCCCATCGGGTCCGGCAGGTCATAGAACATCGCGATGGAGGTGACGACCTTGGCGCGCCGCGCCCCGAACCGGTTCGCGAAGGTCTCGCGGGAGAAGTAGTCGGTGATCAGCTCGGCGTTGGGCGGGTACAGCTCGCGGAACTTCGCGCCGGTGGGGTCGATGCCGACCAGTTGGGGCCCGTCGGCGGGGTAGGCGCGCAGCAGCGTCGCGTCGTTGCTGCCGATGTCGACGACGAGGTCACCGGGGCCGGGGTCGGCCAGTTCACGGACGGCGGCGACCTTGCCGCGCAGGCGGTTGATCATGAAGGGCCGGATGCCGGACCGGTATCCGTACCCCTCGCCGTACATCAGGCCGGGGTCCGGTGTGTGGCGCAGCTGCACCAGACCGCAGCCTTGGGGCGAGCACTTGACGAGTTCCAGCGGGATCGAGGGGACGGCCTCGTCGCGGCGCATCGGGAACACCCCGGTGAGTGCCTGTTCTCCCAGGTCCAGTACGGGCAGCAGCTCCCTGTTGGCGCAGATGCGGCACGCGGTGACGATCATCGGGGTCCTTTCGGGGCGCTCGGCGGTGGCGGCGTGCGTTGGCGTCGGCTCAGGGGCGCGCCAGTTCGCAAGCCTCCAGGCGGAGGGTGTCGGCGGCGGGCTGCGGAGAGGGCACGAGGTGCAGCGGGCTGATGCCGGCGGTGCGCTCCAGGGCGGCCTGGCAGGGGCAGGGTTCGTCGGTGAAGCCGGCGAAGCGGTAGGCCACTTCCATCATCCGGTTGCGTTCGGTGGGGCGGAAGTCGGCGTTCAGGTGGACTCCGCCGCGGTGGGCCTGATCGGTGAGCCAGCGCAGGATCGCCGCGCCGGCGCCGAGTGACACCACCCGGCAGGAGGTGGCGAGCAGCTTGATCCGCCAGCTGTCGGGGAGGCGCTGGAGCAGGACGACACCGACCGCGCCGTAGGGGCCGAAGCGGTCGCTGAGGGTGACGACGAGGACCTCGTGCCCGGGGTCGTCGATCAGGTCCCGCAGGTCGGTTGCGGAGTAGTGGACGCCGGTGGCGTTCATCTGGCTGGTGCGTAAGGTGAGTTCCTCGGCCCGGGACAGCTGCTGGGGGGTGGCGCGGCCGATGCGCATCCTGATGTCCAGCGACCGCAGGAAGTCCGCGTCCGGCCCGGTGAACTCGGCCCGCTCGGCGTCACGCCGGAACGACGCCTGGTACATCGACCGGCGGCGCCGTGAGTCGACTGTGACGGTGGCCGGGGTGAACTCCGGGCGGGCCGCGAGGTGCGGGGCCTGCTCGGCGTCGTAGATCCGGACCTCGGGCAGGGTGTAGGCGACCTCGGCCCGCTCGACCGGATGGTCGTCGATGAACGCCATGGTGGTGAGGGAGAAGTTGAGCCGTTCGGCGATGGAGCGGACGGACGCCGACTTGGGGCCCCAGCCGATGCGCGGGAGCACGAAGTACTCTGCGAGGCCGAGCCGTTGGAGTTGCTCCCAGGCGTGGTCGTGGTCGTTCTTGCTGGCCACGGAGTGGAGGATGCCGCGCGCGTCGAGTTCGGCGAGCGTGTCGCGCAGGCCCGGCAGCAGCCGGATCTCGCCGTGCTCCAGGAGCGTGCCCTGCCACAGGGTGTTGTCGAGGTCCCAGACCAGACACTTGACGGTGGGCGCGGTGGTGTTCGTGGTCGTGGTGGTGTCGTCACGGCGCATGGTGTCCCCTCCCCAGGACGTCGTCACGCGGTCGCCACCGCGTGCTGGGCCAGAATGAGTTCGCAGATCTCGCTGCTTCCCTCGATGATCTCCATGAGCTTGGCGTCGCGGTGGGCCCGTGCCACCACGTGCCCGTCGTGGGCGCCGGCGGAGGCCAGCACCTGCATGGCCCGTGCCGAGCCCGCCGCGGCGCCGGTGGCGGCTACGTGCTTGGCCAGGACGACGGCGGTGACCAGGTCGGGGCTGCCGCTGTCCCACAGGTCGCTGGCGTGCTCGCAGGCCCGGGCCGCGTTCTGCTCGGCGATCAGCAGTTCGGCGAGGTGCCGGGCGACGAGCTGGTGGTCGGCCAGCCGGGCGCCGAACTGCTTGCGGCCGACGGCGTGCCGTACGACGGCGGTCAGACAACCGCGCAGGATGCCCACGCATCCCCAGGCCACGGACATCCGTCCGTAGCTCAGCGCCGTGGTGACGAGCAGGGCGGAGCTGCGGTCGACGCCCCGCAGCAGGGCGTCGGCCGGTACCCGGACGCCGTCCAGGCGGATGTGGGCGTGTCCCGCTGCCCGGCAGCCGTGTGCGTCGGTGATCGGCTCGATCCGTACGCCGGGCGCGGAGGCGGGCACGACGACGGCGCCGACTCCGTCCTCGGTGCGGCCGAACACCACAATCAGGTCCGCGTAGGCCGCGTTGGTCGTCCACACCTTGGCGCCGTCGACGACGACCTCGTCGCCGGACCGGGTCAGACGGGTGGTCAGGGCGGACAGGTCGCTGCCCGCCTCCGTTTCGCTGAAGGCCACGGCGGCCAGTTCACCGCCGGTGAGCCGGGGCACGAGGGCGGCCTGCTGTCCGGCGTCGCCGAGGCGGCGCAGGGTCCAGGCGGCCATGCCCTGGGAGGTCATGACGCTGCGCAACGAGCTGCACAGGGAACCCACATGGGCGGTGAGCGCCCCGTTGCGCCTGCTGGTGTAGCCGAGTCCGCCGTGTATGCCGGGTGCCTGCGCGCACAGCAGTCCCCGGGCCCCGAGCTCGCGCAGCACCTCCCGCGGAATCTTTCCGGCCCGGTCCCATTCACCGGCACGGTCGCCGACCAGCTCGGTGAACAGCTCCTCGGCTTGCTGTGCCGGGCCTGAGGCGGCAGGGGCCGTTGTCTCACTCACCGGTGGATCCGGGGGCGGGGCTGCGCAGTTTGTTCACCAGGCGGACCATCGCTTCGACCGTGCGGAAGTTGTCGAGCATCAGGTCGGCGCCGCTGATGGCGATCTGGTAGGTCTGTTCGAGGTGGACGACGAGTTGCATGGCGAACAGGGAGGACATGCCGCCGACGGCGAACAGGTCCTGGTCGGGCTCCCAGCGGGTGCGGGTGCGCTGCGCAAGGAAGTCCAGCAGCTCGGCGGCGACGTCCTCGTCGCTCGGTAGCGGGCCTGCCGTGTGAGCGGCGTCCGTCCGGCCGGAGGGCGTGGTCATCGTATGGCCTCCTCGTAGTCGTAGAATCCCCGGCCGCTCTTGCGGCCGAGGTGGCCCCGCCGGACCTTCGCCAGGAGCAGTTCGCTCGGGCGGAAGGCCGTGTCGCCCGTCCTGTCGTGCAGCACCTGCAGCGAGTCGGCGAGATTGTCCAGGCCGATCAGGTCGGCGGTGGCGAGTGGCCCGGTGCGGTGGCCGATGCAGTCGCGCATGAGCGCGTCCACCGTCTCGGGGGTGGCGCGGCCCTCCCGTACCAGCTCGATCGCGTCGTTGATCATCCGATGCAGCAGTCGGCTGGTGACGAATCCGGGTCCGTCGCCGACGGCGATGCCCCGGCGGCCGAGACCGGCCAGCAGCGTGTGCACGCTCGTCGCCGCGGCGTCGCCGGTGCGCGGCCCGAGGATCACCTCGACGGTCGGGATGAGGTAGGCCGGGTTCATGAAGTGCACCCCCACCAGGTCCTCGGGGTGCGGCACCGCCTCGCCCAGCTCCTCGATGGGAACGCCGGAGGTGTTGCTGACCAGCAGCGTGCCGGGGCCCGTCGCGGCGGCCAGGCCGGCCAGCACCGCCGCCTTCTCCTTCGGGTCCTCCGTGACCGCCTCGATCACCGCGGACGCTCCCGCCGCGGCGTCCTGCGTGCCGGCCACGGTGAGCGATCCCGGGGGCCGGTCCTCGGGCAGCGCGTTCATCATCCGCGCGGTACGCAGCTGGAACCGGACCCGGTCGGGGGCGTCCTCGCGCGCCCGCGGTGAGCTGTCGATCAATGTCACCGTATGTCCATAACCGACGGCGAGCGCCGCGACGGCCGTGCCCATCACACCCGCCCCCACCACGGCGAGCGACTCATCCGAATTGTTGTCGGACACCGAAACCCTCCAGTTCCCGGACGCTGTTTCTCAGAAATCCACGGCGGATTTCGAGATTGTCTCCCGCGCCGGGCACGCGAACCACGAACCTATCGGGACTCTGTCAGATGGGGACCGCCGAGGCCCCCTCCGGCCGCAATTCGGGGAACTATGTCATCTCGGTCTTGTGTTTTCCCGTTCCCGCGCTCAAGATTCCGTCGGCCAGTTGCCGCCGACATTTCCGGAGTTTCTCACGTGGCTCATATCGCATTCTTCATCCTGCCGGCCGCCGGTCATGTGAATCCGACACTGGGGGTGGCCGAGGAACTGGTGGCGCGCGGGCACCGGGTGACCTACGCGCTGTCCGGTGACCTCGCGGAGCGGGCCCGCCTGGTGGGCGCCGAGGTCGTCACCTACCCGCTGGACCGGGAGCGGTTCCTCGCCCAGATGGTGCCGCAGCAGGACTCCGACGCCTACACCGACCAGGACGAGTTCACCCGCGTACTGGAGTGGCTGCTGGACATGACACGGCAGACCCTGCCCGCGCTCGAGCAGGTCTTCGCCGGGGACCGGCCGGATGTGATCGTGAACGATCCCTCCTCGCTGTGGACGGGCCGGCTGCTCGCGGACCGCTGGGACATCCCGGTCATCCGCAGCACCCCGACCTACGCCGTCAACGAGCACTGGTCGCTGCACCCGGCCGTCGACACGGCGGCACCGCCCGACGACCCCGCGCTGCGCGATCTGCTCGCCCGCATCGAGCGGCTGCTGCACGAGCAGGGCGCCAAGGGCGACCTCGCCGCCTTCACCGAGGTCCTGCACGGCGGGCCGGCGCTGCTCTACATGCCGCGCTCCTTCCAGTACGCGGGGGAGACCTTCGACGACGACCACCACTTCGTCGGCCCGTGCCCGCCGGGTGTCGCGCTGCACGGCACATGGCATCCGCCGGGCGACGGCCGGACGCTGATCATGGTGAGCCTGGGCACGCTGTACAACGCGCGGCCGCAGTTCTTCCGCACCTGCGTGGAGGCGTTCCGTGACGAGCCCTGGCACATCCTGCTGGTGCTCGGCGGCGGCCTTGCCGCACTGGAGCTGGGCTCGCTGCCCGGCAACGTGGAGGTGCACGACTTCGTCCCGTACAACGATGTCCTGCCGCACGCCTCCCTGGTGGTGAACCACGGCGGAATGAGCACGTCCATGGAAGTCTTCGCCCACGAGGTCCCGGTCGTGGCGGTGCCGGTCATGCCCGAGCCGCGGGCCACCGCGCGGCGGATCACCGAATTCGGCCTCGGCGCCCAGCTGCTCGCCTGCGACCTCACCGCCGAGAGTCTGCGGGAGACCGTCCGCGCGGTGCTGGCCGACCCCGGGATCCCGGACCGGCTGCGGCGGATGCGGGACGAGATCCGGGCGGCGGGCGGCGCGTCGGCGGCCGCCGACGCGATCGAAGGGCTGCTCCCGGCCGGCTGAGGGCTGCCCCGTCCTCCCCGGCGGGCGCGCGACCGCCTCCCCCTCAGCGGTTTTTCCCTTCGCGCAGGTTCCCTGGAACGTCTTCTTCGCAGCCCTGGGCCTTCTTCACCCGCCTTTTCGTCACACCGCCCTTTTCACCACTTTGCGCTTTCCTCTCGCGACCACTTCCGACCAGCCGGGGGCCCATGATGCTCATCACCGAGACGGCGGTGCTCGACGCCTACCTGGCCGAGCCGGAGCCGATTGCGGACCACAGGGGCCTGTTCTACGAGACGCTGCGGCACGAGGCGCTGCTGGCCGCCACCGGGCAGCCCCTGCAGGTCCGGCAGGTCCACTTCACCGTCTCCGGGCGCAACGTCCTGCGGGGCATCCACGGCACCACGCTGCCGCCCGGCCAGGGCAAGATCGTCACATGTGTACGGGGCGCCGCGCTGACCGTCGTCGTTGACCTGCGGGTGGGGTCGCCGACCTTCGGAGCCCACGACGCGGTGCGGCAGGACGCGCGCTCCGGCACCGCGCTGTGCCTGGCAGACGGGCTGGGCCTCGCCTACCTCACCCTCTCCGACGACACCTGCATGAACTACCTGTGCACGCAGGAGTACGTCCCCGGCACCATCATCGACATCGACGCGCTCGATCCCGCGCTCGGCCTGCCGTGGGAGTTGCCGGAGCCCCCGGTACGGTCCGCGCGGGACGCCGCGGCCCCGACGCTCGAGGCCGCGGCGGACCGGGGGCTCCTGCCCACCTACGAGGATTGCCTGCGGGCCTACTGTTCATTTCCGGACACACCTACTTCGGAGCAAGCGGCCAAAAACCGGTAGCCATCGGCGTACACCTATACAATGATTCCACACAATCCCTCACCTCCCCCATTCCCAGGGCCCCTGGACAAGCACACTACCGCCCTCTACCCTGCTTAAAGACCAAGCAAAGCATGGAACGAGGGGCGTGCATGGGTGACCTGGCTTCTGCGGACGGGGAAGACGAAGACACCGAAAACCAGGCAGAAGACTCCTTAGCATTTCTGGAGTTAGTGGCCCGCTCCGCACCACGGGCAGAATACGATCATCTCGTCGCGCTCGCAGAACGCCAGGGCGCCGACGAAAAGCGGTTGCGCCATATGGAGCGGCTCAACCGGCTCGCGCACACCGCACACTCGCTGATCGAGTACCGCCGCAACCGCGAGGCCGAGCTGCTGACGCTGGTCGACGCCGCGCACGAGTTCGCCGCCACGCGGCACCACCGGGAGCTGCTGGACGCCGTGCCCCGCCGGGCCCGGCTGCTGCTCAAGGCGGGCGTCTCCTACATCCTCATGGACGTCGCGGACGCCGAGGGCGGGCCGGGGATGGTGGTGGAGAGCGCGGACGGCAACGCCACTCCGCTGTTCGTCGGGCTCAAGGTGCCCGCCGGCAGGGGGCTGGGCGGTATGGTGCGCGCCCGCCAGGCACCCTTCTGGGCCTCCGACTACCTAGCCGATCCGGGCATCCCGCACGAGGACGACATCGACGAGGTCATCCGTGCGGAGGGGCTGCGCGCGGTCCTCGGCGTGCCGTTACGCGTGGGTGAACACCATCTGGGTGTGCTGTTCATCGCCGACCGTCAGGTCCGGTACTTCAGCCCCAACGAGGTCACCCTGCTGGGGGCGCTCGCCGATCTCGCCGCCGCCACCATGGAGGGGATCCGGCTGGTGGAGGAACTGCGCTCGGACATCCGGCAGTTGCGTGCCAACGCGTCGAGCGCCGGCGCGGTGCTGGCGGTCGCCCGCGACTCGTCACGGCTCCAGTCGGACCTCATCGAGCTCCTCCTCGACGGCAGCGGGCTCGACGCGCTGCTGCGCACCGCCGGTGAGGCGCTGGGCGGCGGGGTGGGCATCTGCGGAGTGCGGGGCGAGCCGCTCGCCGAACACGGGCGGCTGCGCCGGGTCGGCCGCGCCGACCTGCGTACGGCCTGCGCCGGCGCGCTGAGCTCCGGGCGTCCGGTCCGCGTCACCGACGGTCTCTGGCTGGTCGCGCTGGACCCCGAGGCGCGGGACACCGGCTTCCTGATGGCCGACACGGGCGGCACGGCCGAACACGCCGTCGCCCCCCTGCTCGTCGTCATCTCGCAGGCTCTCGCCCTGCATCTGCGGTTGCGGCGCGGCACCCCGGCCAAGGACCGATACCGGCAGGAGTTCTTCGACGAGCTCGTCGGGGCCTTGCCCTCCCTCGAACTGAGGCGGGAACGCGCCCTGATGTTCTCCCTCACGCTGGGGCGCCCGCATGTCGTGCTCGTCGCGCGCGGCCCGCAGCAGGTCTCGAAGGAGTTCGCGGCGTGCGCCACCGCGTACGCGCGCCGGCTGGGGGGACTGCGCAGCGCGCGGGACGACGCCGTCGTCCTGCTCGTGCCGGGCGACGACCCGGACGCGGCGGCGCAAGATGCCCGGCAGGAACTGTCGGGGCGGTTGAACCACCCGGTCACCGTGGGAGCCGCCGGGCCCGCCGACACGGTCGACGCCGTGGGCGAGGCGTACCGCGAGGCCACGCAGTGCATGGAGACCCTGCTCGCGCTCGGTGGTGAGGGCGGCACCGCCTGCGCCTCGGACCTCGGCTTCCTCGGCATGCTGCTGGCCGAGGACAACGACGTCCCCGGATACATCGACGAGGTCATCGGAAACGTCGTCGACTACGACACCGAACGCTACACCGACTTGGTCGGCACGCTGCGAGTTTATCTGGAGTCCGGCAGAAGTCCCACCCGCGCCGCGGACATCCTCAACGTCCATCCGAACACCGTGTCCCGACGACTGGAGCGCATCTCCCAACTCCTCGGCGAGGACTGGCAGACCGCGGACCGCGTACTGGACATCCAACTTGCCTTGCGCCTCCACCAGGTCCGCTCGGCCCTGTCGGGCCGCCAGGGCGCGGCTTGAGGGAGGGCGCCGCGGCGAGCACCTGACGGGGTGCGCGGCCCTTGACAGCCCTCGCCTCCCCCGACCCGCAGCAGGCTTGCCCGCGGGCCGGGGAGAGCGCCCGGCGGGCCGGGGTGTGACAAGCACGGCGGGCCTGGTGCGAGGAGGGCGGGTGCGTGCCGTGGGGTGCGCGGCACGCGGGCCGCGCACCGGCGGCCTTGAGAAGTGACCGGAGCCGGCGGTGAGTTGGGCCGCCACCCGGGCATCCCCGCTCCGCGAGCGGGGCTGCCGGCAACGCGGCCACGTACTCGGCAGGTCCCGCACCCCGCCCGGGCGGGGTGTTCCGTCAGCGGGACAGGGCGGGGGCCGCGGGGGTGCGGGTGGTGCCGGTGCGGGAAAGGCTCAGGGCGTGGGCTATCGAGGCCAGTGTCACGTGACGGTGCCAGCCCTGGAAGGAGCGGCCCTCGAAGTCGCGGATGCCGACGCCCAGGCTGACGCGGGCGAAGTCGGCGTCCACGCGGCAGGTCAGCATGGCCAGCCGCAGCAGTGCGCCACGGTTCCAGGACGTGAGGTCGGTGAGCCACAGGTCCGCGGGTCGCCTGCGGTTGGCGCGCCACACCCCGAGCAGCAGGAGCGTGCGCTGCGGCAGCTGATCGGTCAGCACCACGTTGCACGGGGCGACGAAGCTGACGGAGCCCTGCCACTCCACAGGGCGCCTGAGCCGCTTGAGCTGTTCCATGAGGTGCTGGGCGGGCGAGACCTGCGCACGCCGGTCCGGCTGGCCCCGGCTGCCGGCGAGGGCGAGCGGAAGATCGCCGCTCACCCTTAACAGAAACGACTGATCAGCCGCGGACAGCGCCCGAACCAGCCGGGGCAGCGTGGCGATCCGCGCGTCCATCACCACCGGACGCGCCAACGCCCGGTTGGCGTGCGTGAGTTGCGCCACCAGGTCGACGAGCTCCTCCTCCTCGCCGTGCGCGCTCAGCTGCCGGTCGTGACGCTCTCCCGGCCCGCAGCCCAGCGTCAGGTGCCAGCTCACCGGCGCCGACATGGTGTCGGAGGCGAGCCAGAGCCCGTAGCTCTGCTGACAGCTGACCACCCGCCCCAGGTCGGGTACGAAACGCCGGCCCACGCCGACCGACCGTCCTCCTGCCTTGTAGACCACCATGGGGCGGATCACCCACGCGTCCCCGCGTACCGTCTGGTCGGCGTAGCGGGCCAGCGCGGCGCGCACGGAGCGCCAGTCCCAGGTCGATCCGGCCACGAAGTGGTGGAGGTTCTGGTCCGCGGCGCCTTCACCGACGAACGCGGCGAGATTGCGGGCGGTCTTGCGTCCCTGAGCGGTGAGCAGACCACGGACGTACTGTTCGCCTCTCTTGCGCTGGTCGGCCCGGCGCAGCGAACTGAACAGCTCCGAGCAGGTATCGGAGATGTGCGTATCGAAGTCGTCATCGACACCGGTGTCCCACATGGAGGCCGACGGTTTTGAGACACACGAAATACTGTTCACCATGACCCTCACTAGCCGCTTGTCCACTGGAGAAGACCTGCTGGCCAGCCTCAGGTAATTCGTTCCGTAACTCCAGGTGCCGAGGCCACACAATTCTTCCCGCACACCTCGCGCCACATCGCCGCGAAGAGCCGTCATCCGTGTTTCAGGATGATTAAATCCGCGTCGCCCGGTGACGAAACCACCGCCGCGGGCCGTGCGGCGGTGGGAACACACCACCATCGCGCGGCGGCTCACACTCTTTGTCAGATACGCCTTGCCCGGCGGCTGTGCGATGCCTTAGACATCTGCTCCCACCCGCCCGTCCGCCGCGAGGTCACCCATGCCCCTGCCGAAACATCTTCCCGCGCTCGGCGGGATGCGTTTCATCTCCGCTCTGCTGGTATTCACCTCCCATATATCGACACAGCCCTTCTTCAAGAACACCGAGATCAACTCCGCGCTGCAGTTCCCGCTGAACCGGCTGGGTCCGCTGACGGTCTCGTTCTTCTTCATGCTCAGCGGTTTCGTCCTCACCTGGGCGGGTCTGCCCGACAGGTCCAAGGTGAATTTCTGGCGGCGGCGCACGGTCCGCGCGTACTCGCTGCACCTGCCCGTGCTGCTGGTGACGCTGCTGATCGTGCTGGCCCTCAACGAGCCCAACATGGGCCGGTCGGTGTGGGACGGGCTGCTCACGAACCTGCTGCTGATCCAGGCGTGGTTCCCCGACCACCACGAGTACGGCAGCATGAACCCGGTGGCGTGGTCGCTCTCCTGCGAGCTGTTCTTCTACGCCATGTTCCCGTTCCTGTTCGCCTTCTTGACCAAGGTCCGTGCGGACCGGCTGTGGCGGTGGGCCGCCGCGGTGTCCGCGGTCGCCGTCTGCATCCCTCTGGTCGCGCTGCTGCTGCCGGCCAGTGCGCCACTGCCGTGGGACCCGGACATGCCGCAGCTGCGGTGGTGGTTCATCTACATGTTCCCGCCGGTCCGGCTGCTGGAGTTCGTGCTCGGGATGCTCATGGCCCAGATCGTGATCCGGGGACGCTGGAGGGGCCCGCGCCCGCTGGCCTGCGTCGCGCTGTTCTCAGCGGTGTTCGCGGTGACGTTCGCGGTGCCCAACCACTACGACCCCGGTGCGCTGACGGTCCCGGTGATCGCGCTGCTGCTCGCCTCGGTGGCCGTCGGTGATGTGCGCGGCGTCCGCTCCTGGCTGGGGACGAAGACGATGGTGCTGCTGGGGGAACTCACCTTCGCCTTCTACCTCGTCCACTACCTGATCATCCAGTACGGGCACCGCTTCGCCGGCGGGAAGCAGGGCTATTACCGGCAGTGGGACACACCGGCCGCCGTCGGGCTGACCCTGCTCGCCTTCGCGCTGGCGCTGGGGCTGTCGGCGTTGCTGCACTTCTTCGTGGAGAAGCCGGTCATGCGAACCCTGGGACGGCCGCGGCGGGCCCCTGACGCCGGCTCGACGCCCAGGTCCGAACCCGCCCCGTCCGGCACTCCGTAGCCGGCGCGGGACGACGGTGCGGGGCGCGCCCGGGGGTGCGCCCCGCACTCATGTGCGTCAGCGCCCGCGGAGTTCCTCGAAGAGTGTGAGCCATTGGCCAGGGGTGACGTAGGCGACGACCACGCCCTGCTCCAGGCGGGCCCTGCGGAACGCGGCGGCCACCCGCCGGGCCGGGAAGCGCTGGCGCAGCGAGGCGTCCAGCGAACCGCCCTTGCCCGTGAACCCGGTCTCCACCAGGTCCCGGAAGTCGTGCATCAGACCGGGCGGGATCAGCGGCACCGGTCGTCGTTCCAGTCGTAGTACTGCGGAGTCGACGGCGGGGACGGGCCGGAACCAGTGGCGGCTGATCCGCTCGCCCATCCGCCATTCCACCTCGGGCCAGGTGGCCACGGTAAGCCGTGACCAGCGCCGGTAGCCGCCGGTGCGCTTGCGGGCGTATTCGAGCTGGGTGACCAGGGTGGTCGTACGCAGCCGCCGCGCGTTCAGGCACCAGTCCACGATGTCCGCGGTGTTGCCGAACGGGATATTGCCGACCACGGAGAACGGGACCTTGGGCTGCGAGGACTTCAGGAAGTCGCCGGCGACGACTTCGATCCGCGAATCCTCGGCGGTCGCCTCCCGTAATCGGTCCGCGAAGTGCCGGTCGATTTCATACGCCACCACGCGTCGGCATGATCGCGCCAGCTCGCGCGTGATCGCGCCATTACCGGCACCGACCTCGAGAACGACCTCCCCCGGGTCCGGATCGGCGAAACGCACAAACCGCCGAACTGTTTCCCGGTCGATGAGGAAATTCTGCCCGTGAACTCTTCGTCTGCGGTCGGCTTCACTCCGGCCCGACTGCTGCGCCGTTTTACGCCATTGCGCCCCGGTTGTACGCGCTGCGGCCATGCGCCCGCGTCCTGGCCTCTTTTCAGCCATGCGTCTCCTTGGTTTGCGCTTCAGGAGCGCAGCCATTACGTACAGGAATCCCGGCGGACCGACACCTTAACCTCCCTTTACCTTCGCTGCCACCATGCACACCCCCGTGGAGGCGAAATCAAGCCGCGGCGTCGGAAAGCCTGAAGCGGCCGCAGCCCAGGGGCAGGGATGCGGCTGCGGGGGCGGCGCGGCGCCGGCAGCGGACACCGGTCTGTGAGAGGCCCCCGCCGTGCGGGCGAATGCGCGAGATCCCTGCCGGGACCGTGCGGCAGTCGATCGAGTCGGTTGACGGCACCCTTGAGGGCCGACTCGATCCAAAGCAGCAGTGGTCGCGCCATCGAGGGCGCCGGTGTTCGTGCGGCCCGGCGGATCCGGGTGCTGACCTGCGCCGTTCGGCATGACCGCACCACCGGCGCACCCGTCGCCAGGTCACCGGCCGCCTGGCGCGACCGGGCTGTGGAGGGAGCGCTCGTCTAGTAGGTCGCGTGGGCGCAGGTGATGAGCGTGCGGAGCTCGACATTGAGGTAATTTCCGTGCGCAAGCAGATCGGTGAGCTGTCCGAAGGTCGCCCACCGGAAACCGGGCGGGCAGTCCGCCGGGATTTCCGCACCGGCCTCGATCACGAGGTAGCGATTGCGCGCGTGATAAAACCGGCCGCCCTCCTCGGAATGGATCACGTCGTACCGGATCCGGTCGGTCCCGCAGGCTTGGACGTAGTCGAGGTAGGGGGGTGCGTCTGCGGACAACTCGGCCGGCCTGCACTGCACGCTCGGGCCGAACTCGGCGACGTTCAGTGTCCCGGCGCCGGACCGGGCTGCCACCAGGGCGTGCAGCACGCCGTCGAAGCGGCGGGTGATCAGGGCCACCAGCCCCTGGGAACAGGGCCGCAGCAACGGCTGGGTCCAGGAGGCCACTTCACGCCGCTCCGCCTTGACGTCGACGGCCATGATCTCGAAGTGCCGCCCGTCGCGGTGCCGGATCGTGGTCTCCGTCCGCTCCCAGCCGTGCGCGTAGGCCTGCTCCAGCGGCACCGTCTGCTGACGCAGGATGCGCAGCGCCCGCACATCGGTGAGGCAGCCAGTGATGGCGTGCGCCTCGTACAGCGGCTCGGCCTCGCCGTAGAAGGACTTGCGCAGCGCGCCCGCGAACTCCTCCCCGCTGTCCGGCGTGCCGTCCCCGTGGCAGGCCCCGCCCGCGGTCGGCAGACAGGCCAGGACGCTGCGGGTGTCCATGTTGACCAGGTCGTCCCGCAGCATCAGCTGCCGAATCTGACCGAGCGTCAGCCAGCGGAAGGCGTCGTCCGCCTCCACCACCGTGTCGGTCTCCACGACCATGTTGCGGTTGTGCTTGTGCAGGAACCAGTCGGCCTGTTCGGACTGGATGCTGTCGGCCAGCACGCGCCGGCCCGGGTGCTGGATGAACCAGTCGAGGAACGGGGTCGGGCGGCCGTGGTGCACCTCGTCGAAGTTGCTGCGGGTGGCCTGCACGGTGGGTGACAGCTGCAGCCCGTTGACGTTGCCGGGCTCGGGCTTGGCCTGCATCAGGAAGTGCAGAACTCCGTCGAACTCATGGGCCAGGATGCCCAGCAGCCCCACTTCGGGCTGCGCGATGATCGGCTGCACCCGGTCGGCGGGGTCGCTGTCCGAGCCGGTGCGCAGCCCCTCGACAGCGAAGAAGCGGCCGGTCTCGTGGCGCAGGTCGCCGGTGCCGGGTTCGAAGTACCACCGCCGGAGCCGGTCGAAGGGGATCGGCTCGGCGTGGAAGTGGTGGGCCCGTGCGTAGTCGTCCAGCCATCCGGGCACCTTTGCCATCGGGTGCACCCGGCTGTCGGCCGCGTCGGCCGACACACGCACTCGCTCGGCGGTGCGCCGCCTGTCGACGTAGTCGGTGCCGGACGCGGCCCCC
Source organism: Streptomyces tibetensis (assembly GCF_007655005.1). Classification (GTDB taxonomy): domain Bacteria; phylum Actinomycetota; class Actinomycetes; order Streptomycetales; family Streptomycetaceae; genus Streptomyces; species Streptomyces tibetensis. The sequence goes on along the minus strand of NZ_SZVW01000036.1, from coordinate 6,780 downwards.
GGCTCCGGCCGCCGCACGCGCCTGCCATCCGTCCGCGCCGAGGGGCGCCCGGTCCGGGCAGGCCCCGAGGCCCCGGCTCGGGCAGGTCCTGGGGCCCCTGCCGGGGGTTCCGGGATCCCGGCGGGGAGTCCGGCAGTCGCCGCCGTGTGTCCCGGTGTTGTGTATCGGCGTCCCGGGGTGGCCGGCGGCAGGGGCGGCGTTCCCGCCGGGAGTACGGCAGAGATCGCGCCCACGACAGCCGCGCAGACCTCCGCCGGCCGTTCGAACAGGAAGAAGTGACCGCCCGGCATGGTGTGCACGCGGGGGGCGGCGGCGGCCACCTGGCTCCAGGCCGCTGCCTGCGCCGCGCTCACGTTGGGGTCGTCGACGCCGGTGAGGACGGTCAGCGGGCAGGACAGCGGCGTGCCGGGACGGTGCACGTAGTGCCCCACGGCGCGGTAGTCGTTGCGGATCGCGGGCAGGACCAGCTCCAGCAACTCGGGGTCGGTGAGCAGGCTGCTGTCCGTGCCGTCCAGGGAGCGCAGTTCGTCGATGAGCCGGTCGTCGTCATACAGGTGCACCGCGCTGACGGTGTTCACGGTGGGGGCCCGGCGGCCGGAGACCACGAGCGCGGCAGGCCCTGTCCCCCGCTGTTCCAGGATGCGCGCCACCTCGTAGGCGACGGTGGCCCCCATGCTGTGCCCGAAGAACACCAGGGGCGGTCCGGTCTGCGCCTGGAGCACGTCGGCGAGCGGGGCGGCCAGCTGCTCGATGCTGTCGACCAGCGGCTCCGCCCGGCGGTCCTGTCGGCCCGGGTACTGGACGGCGAGCACCTCGACCTCCTGGGGCAGCTCCCGGATCAGCGGCAGGAAGGCACTCGCCGAGCCGCCCGCGTGCGGGAAGCAAGCCAGCCGTGCCACGGGCGCGGTGCTCGGACGGTACCGGCGGAGCCACAGGTCGCACAGGTTACGCAGATCCGCAGATGTCGACACGGGGGTCATCGTCCTTTCCTCGGGGGCTGCCACCACGTCCGCTGGGCGCTCTTTGGTCGCCGGGCCTCGGTGAAGCCATCGGTGAGGGCGCCCTCGTCGGCCGTGCGGGAGGCCACCTCCATCAGGTAGGCGCCGTACGTCGAGTTGCCGTACTCCCGGCCCAGCGCGAACAGCGCGTCCGCGTCGATGAACCCCATGCGCAGCGCTATCTCCTCGACGCAGGCGATCCGCACGCCCTGGCGCTGTCCCAGCAGCTGTACGTACTGGCCGGCCTGGAGGAGGGAGTCGTGCGTGCCCATGTCGAGCCAGGCGAAGCCGCGGCCCAGTTCGATCAGCCGGGCCCGCTTCTGTTCCAGGTACACCTGGTTGACGTCGGTGATCTCCAGTTCGCCACGCGCGGACGGCCTGATGTCCGCGGCGATGTCCACGACGTCGTTGTCGTACAGGTACAGCCCGGTGATGGCGAGGTTGGAGCGCGGGTGGGACGGCTTCTCCTCGAGCGACAGCAGCAGCCCCTGGTCGTCGATCTCGCCGACGCCGTAGCGCCACGGGTCACTCACCGGGTAGCCGAACAGCACACAGCCGTCGAGGTGCCGGATGCTGCCCTGCAGGACCGAGGAGAAGCCGGGGCCGTGGAAGATGTTGTCGCCGAGGATGAGCGCCACCTGCGAGTCGCCGATGTGCCCGGAGCCGAGGGTGAGGGCCTGGGCGATGCCCCGGGGCTCGGGCTGCTCGGCGTAGCTGATGTCCAGGCCGAGCCGGGAACCGTCACCGAGCAGCCGCCGGAACAGGTCGAGGTGCTCGGGCGAGGAGATGACCAGGATCTCGCGGATGCCGGCCAGCATGAGCACGGACAACGGATAGTGGATCATGGGCTTGTCGTAGACAGGCAGCACCTGCTTGGACAACACGCCGGTCAGTGGCCGCAGCCGGGTGCCTCCGCCGCCCGCGAGGATGATCCCCTTGACGCCGCGGCCGGTGCCGGGACGCCGTGACGTGGTGTCGGTCATGGCCGCTCCGTCACCGGCAGGAGCCTGTCGTCGGCCGCCTCGGCGGCAGCGCGCACCGCGTCCACCACGGCGCTGACCGCGTCCTGGCCCAGGTGGGGGCCCATGGGCAGGCTGAGCACGTGTGCGGCCAGGCGTTCGCTGTTGGGGTGGGTGCCCGCCGGTCCGCCGGCCGGGTCGTCGGCGTAGGCCGGCGACCGGTGCGGCGGTACGGGGTAGTGGATGTGGGTCTCCACCCCGGCCGAGTGGAGTCTGCGGCGCAGCGCGTCGCGTTCGGGGCTGCGGATGACGTAGAGGTGCCACACCGGGTCCGCCCAGGGCGCGCGGGGCGGGACGGTGATACCGGGGACGGCGGCGAGGGCGCGGGTGTAGCGGTCGGCGACCTCGGCCCGGTGGGCGTTCCAGGCGCCGAGGTGCGGCAGCTTGGCCCGCAGGACGGCGGCCTGGAACTCGTCGAGCCGGGAGTGCGGGGAGCGCACCTCGTGCAGGTACTGCTCGCGGCAGCCGTTGTTGCGCAGCACACGTATCCGCTCGGCCAGCGCGGCGTCTGCGGTGACCACCGCGCCGCCGTCCCCCATGGCGCCCAGGTTCTTGGCGGGGTAGAAGCTGAACGCGGCCACATGGCCGGAGCCGATCCGACGGCCCCGGTAGCGGGCGCCGTGCGCCTGGGCGGCGTCCTCCACGACGGCCAGACCGTGCCGTTCGGCGAGGGCCAGCAGCGGGTCGAGGTCGGTGGGATGGCCGTAGAGGTGGACCGGCATCACGGCGGCGGTGCGCGGGGTGAGGGCGGCCTCGACGCGGGCGGGGTCCATGGACAGCCCGTCCGGGTCCGGGTCGACGGGCACCGGCCGCGCCCCCGCGGCGGAGACGGCGAGCCAGCTGCCGATGAAGGTGTGTGCGGGCACGATCACCTCGTCGCCGGGGCCGATCCCCAGGGCGCGCAGCGCCAGTTCCAGCGCGTCGGTCCCGCTGCCGACGCCGACGCAGTGTTCGTTGCCGCAGGTCGCGGCGTACTCGGCTTCGAACGCTGCCAGTTCGGCGCCGAGCAGGTAGCGCCCGGAGGCGGCGACCCGGGCCAGGGCCGCGTCGATGCCGGCCCGCACCTCCTGGTAGGTCGCCTTCAGGTCGACGAAGGGCACGGTAGGGGCGGGTGCGCTCACTTCAGGCTCCAGGCGTCGCGCAGGAAGGCGTCGTAGTCGCGGTAGTAATCCGACTCCTCGTAGTGCTGCGAGGCCAGCACGAGGGCGACGGAGTCCGCGGAGAAGTCCTTCAGGACCCGCCACACCATGGGGCTGATGTAGAGCCCCGCGCCCGGCTCGTCGAGCCGGTAGGTGGTGCTGTGGAAGCCGTCGTCCAAAGTGATCGAGAAGCACCCGTGCACGGCGATCACCAGCTGTTCCAGGGTGCGGTGGGCGTGCAGACCGCGGGGCGGCGAGGACTCGTCCTGGCCGTGCATGTAGTAGACGCGCTCGATGGCGAAGTCCACGGTCGTGCCGGCCTCGACGACGGAAAGGCTGCCCCTGGGATCGGTGTGCTGTTCGAGTCCGATCAACCGGCACGGCTTGATCCTGCCGACCAGATGGGCGTTGGACGGCTCGGCTGTCTTCTCAGCGATGGCGGCGCTCCTCTCAGGCGGCACGGCTCCACGACCGTCATCCGGACCGCGAAGCCCGGGGCCGGCGGCTCTCGTCAGCGCCACTCGATGTGGACGGGCAGGTACTTCGCGGTGAGCTGGTCGGCCTCGTAGTAGCCGGCGTTGTCGTGATCTATGCGGAACCCCTCGATCCGTTCCAGCATGAGTTCCAGCAGCACCTTGCCTTCGAGCCTGGCCAGGAAGGCGCCCAGACAGTGGTGGATACCGTGCCCGAACGCCATGTGCCGGGTGCCGCCGGAACGCCGGATGTCGAATGTGTCGGGGTCCGGGAAATGCTCGGGGTCGCGGTTTGCCGACTGGCTCCAGGCAATGACCAGTTGCCCTTTCCGCATGGTGGGGCCGAGTATGTCGGTGTCTTCCTTGAGGAATCGGAAGATATTGTTGAAGGGACTGCGATAGCGCAGCGTCTCCTCGATCGCGCCCAGCACCAGTTCACGGTCGGCGCGCAGATCTGCCCATGCCTGCGGGTTCTCCTCCAGCACCAGAAAGAGATTGCTGAGCAGAGTGCTCGACGAAACGTGCCCCGCGGTCAGCAGCAGCGCGACGATATTGATGATCTCCAGGTCGGTGAGCCGTCGCCCGTCCTGTTCGGCCTGGACCAGACCGCTGATCAGGTCGCCGGATGGATTATCCCGCTTGGCGTGCACGTGTCCCAGGAGATATTCGGTCATCTCCCGCAGCGCGGGGGCGATCGTCTCCGCGAAGTTGTCGGGCAGGTTGGGGTACTCCATGCCCTCGTTGGAGAGCAGGGTGTCGACCCATTCCCGGAACAGATCCCGGTCACTGGCGGGGATGCCCAGCAGTTCCGCGATGACGATCACCGGCAGCGTATAGGCGACGTCACCGACGACGTCGATGGTCTTCTGCCCACGCACCCGGTCCAGCAGTTCCTCGGCGATGACCCGGATCCGCTGTTCCTGACCGGCCATCCGCCGGGGTGTGAACGCCTGGCTGACCAGCTTGCGCATGGGGCCGTGGGCGGGCGGGTCCAGGGCGCCGATGGTGCCGGGCCCGAGGATCATCTCCAGCTCGGGCGGGGTCGGCGCGACCTCCGTGAAATCCGACGAGAAAAACTCGGGATGATTCGAGACGGTCAGGTAGTCGTCATACCGGAACACCTGCCACGCTTGACGGCCCTCGTCCCAGAAGACGGGATGGTGGGTCCGGTTATGGCTGAACCAGTCGAGCAGCTCCTTGGCATTCGCGTCCTTGCTGAGCTCCATCGGCCCGGTCACGCTGTCGACCATCGGCATTCTCCTCGCGGAAAGTATTCGAGACCCTCGACGCTGGCGGAGCGTAGGAACCCGTGCGGCCCCGCGCCAAGACGGACCTGACACAATTACGATCCCGAGTCCTCTCCCGCCGGGACCTGACATATTCGCCACCGCCGCGTTGTCCCGCTCCTCCCCCTTGCTGTTGAGTACTGTCCGATCGCTGCTGTCGTCGGTGGCGCGTGTATCGGGGAGGCAGGAACTCCATGGCAGGGCATGGTGACGCCACCACGCAAAAGGCGCAGGACGCGGAGAAAAGCGAAGACCGGTCCGATGCCATCGCTGTCATCGGCATGTCCTGCCGTTTTCCGGGCGCACCGGGAACGGCGGAATTCTGGCAGCTGCTGAGCAGCGGGGCCGACGCGGTCGTCACGGCGGCCGACGGCCGGCGGCGCGGCACGATCGACGCGCCCGCGGACTTCGACGCCGCCTTCTTCGGCATGTCACCCCGCGAGGCGGCCGCCACCGACCCGCAGCAGCGCCTGGTGCTCGAACTGGGCTGGGAGGCGCTGGAGGACGCCGGGATCGTGCCGGAGTCACTGCGCGGCGAGGCGGCGAGCGTGTTCGTCGGCGCCATGAACGACGACTATGCGACGCTGCTGCACCGCGCCGGTGCCCCCACCGACACCTACACCGCCACCGGCCTGCAGCACTCGATGATCGCCAACCGGCTGTCGTACTTCCTCGGCCTGCGCGGCCCGAGCCTGGTGGTCGACACCGGCCAGTCGTCCTCGCTGGTCTCCGTGGCTCTCGCGGTGGAGAGCCTGCGCGGCAAAACGTCCACGATCGCCCTTGCCGGAGGCGTCAACCTGGTCCTCGCCGAGGAGGGTTCGGCCGCCATGGAACGGGCCGGAGCCCTGTCGCCCGACGGCCGCTGCCACACCTTCGACGCCCGCGCCAACGGTTACGTACGCGGCGAGGGCGGTGCCATCGTCGTCCTCAAGCCGCTCGCCGACGCGCTGGCCGACGGCGACCGGGTGTACTGCGTCGTACGCGGCGTCGCGACCGGCAACGACGGCGGTGGCCCTGGGCTGACCGTCCCCGACCGCGCCGGCCAGGAGGCGGTGCTCCGGGCGGCCTGCGACCAGGCCGGGGTACGCCCCGCGGACGTACGCTTCGTCGAACTGCACGGCACCGGCACCCCCGCCGGTGACCCGGTCGAGGCCCAGGCGCTCGGCACGGTGTACGGCACCGGACGCCCTGCGAACAAGCCCCTCCTGGTGGGCTCGGTCAAGACCAACATCGGGCACCTGGAAGGCGCCGCCGGCATCGCCGGGTTCGTCAAGGCCGCGCTCTGCCTGCACGAACGGGCGCTGCCCGCGTCCCTGAACTTCGAGGCACCGAATCCGGCGATACCGCTGGAGCGGCTGCGGCTGAAGGTGCAGACGGCGCACGCGGCACTCGAGCCCGGTGCCGGGGGCGGGCCGCTGCTCGCCGGGGTCAGCGCGTTCGGGATGGGAGGCACCAATTGCCATGTGGTGCTGGAAGAGACGCCCGAAGGGAGGCAGCCGGCCGAAACGGGGCGGGCGGATGCGGGCACCTTCTCCGCGTCGCCGATGCTGCTGCTGTCGGCCCGCTCGGAGCACGCGCTGCGGGCACAGGCGGCACGCCTGCACAAACATCTGGAAGACTCCGGCGCCGACCCGCTGGACATCGCCTACTCGCTGGCCACCACCCGCACCCGGTTCGAGCACCGCGCGGCAGTGCCCTGCGGGGACCCGGACCACCTGTCCTCGGCCCTCGCCGGACTGGCCGCCGGGCAGACTCCCCGGGGCGTGCGGATCGGCAGCACGGACGCGGACGGCCGCCTGGCACTGCTCTTCACCGGCCAAGGCGCCCAGCACCCCGGCATGGGCCGCGAGCTCTACGCCACCGAC
>NZ_SZVW01000035.1 GCF_007655005.1 Streptomyces tibetensis | reverse complement strand
CGACCAGCACCCGTGGTTCCAGGAGTCGCGCAAGGACCCCGACGGGCCCTACGGCGATTACTACGTGTGGGCCGACGACGACAAGCAGTACCAGGACGCGCGGATCATCTTCGTCGACACCGAGGCCTCCAACTGGACCTACGACCCGGTCCGCAAGCAGTACTACTGGCACCGCTTCTTCTCCCATCAGCCGGACCTCAACTACGAGAACCCGGCCGTGCAGGAGGAGATGATCTCCGCGCTGAAGTTCTGGCTGGACCTGGGCATCGACGGGTTCCGGCTGGACGCGGTGCCGTACCTGTACCAGCAGGAGGGCACGAACTGCGAGAACCTGCCCGCCACGCACGACTTCCTGAAGCGGGTGCGCAAGGAGATCGACGCGCAGTACCCGGACACCGTGCTGCTGGCGGAGGCCAACCAGTGGCCCGAGGACGTCGTCGACTACTTCGGCGACTACCCGAGCGGTGGCGACGAGTGCCACATGGCGTTCCATTTCCCGGTCATGCCGCGCATCTTCATGGCCGTACGGCGGGAATCGCGCTACCCGGTCTCCGAGATCCTGGCCAAGACCCCGGCGATCCCGTCGAACTGCCAGTGGGGCATCTTCCTGCGCAACCACGACGAGCTCACGCTCGAGATGGTCACCGACGAAGAGCGCGACTACATGTGGGCCGAGTACGCCAAGGATCCCCGCATGCGCGCCAACATCGGCATCCGCAGGCGCCTCGCCCCGCTGCTGGACAACGACCGCAACCAGATCGAGCTGTTCACGGCCCTGCTGCTGTCGCTGCCGGGCTCGCCGATCCTGTACTACGGCGACGAGATCGGCATGGGCGACAACATCTGGCTCGGTGACCGGGACGCGGTGCGCACACCGATGCAGTGGACGCCGGACCGCAACGCGGGGTTCTCCTCGTGCGATCCGGGGCGGCTGTTCCTGCCCACGATCATGGACCCGGTCTACGGCTACCAGGTCACGAGCGTCGAGGCGTCCATGGCCTCGCCCTCGTCGCTGCTGCACTGGACCCGCCGCATGATCGAGATCCGCAAGCAGAACCCGGCCTTCGGGCTCGGCTCGTACACCGAGCTGCCCTCCTCCAACCCCGCGGTGCTGGCGTTCCTGCGCGAGGCCCCCGTTTCTGCGGAAGGAGGGGACGACCTGGTGCTGTGCGTGAACAACTTCTCCCGTTTCGCACAGCCCACCGAGCTGGACCTGAGCGCCTTCGAGGGGCGGCACCCGGTGGAGCTGTTCGGCGGGGTCCGCTTCCCGGCGATCGGCGAGCTGCCGTATCTGCTGACGCTCGGGGGCCACGGGTTCTACTGGTTCAGGCTCCGCAAGGAGACCATGTGAGGCCTGAGAAGGCCTGTTGAGGCCCGATTCGCGGGACGGGCCGCAAACCCGGCGGCGGGGCGTTTCCTCCGCCCCGCCCGGGGCACGCATCAGTAACACCCCGCCCACCCGCGTGAGCCGGAGGGGCGCCCTCAGGGACCGGCTGCACGGCACCCGGAGGCGCACCAAGAATGGGTGAAAGGACGCGACGCCATGTCGGAAGCCGTCACACGCACCGTCACCACCCCGCCCGGCCTCCTTGCCTCCCTCGACCCGTTGCTGCGGGAGTGGCTGCCGCGGCAGCGCTGGTTCGCGGGCAAGGGGCGGCCGGTCACCGGGTTCACGCTGGTCGAGGCCACCGAGCTGCTCCCGGCCACGTCCAAGCTGGGCCTGTACCACCTGCTCGTCCGCGCCCATCAGCCCGTCGTGCCGTCCCACGGCGCGCCCGGTCACCCTGGTGACTGCTACCAGCTGCTGATAGGCGTGCGCGAGGCGCTGCCGCCTCGGCTGGCGCCCGCGCTGATCGGACATGTGCCGACCGGGCCGCTGGCCGGGCGGACCGTCTACGACGCACTGCACGACACCCGGCCCGCCGAGGTGCTCCTGGAGGCGCTGCGCGCACAGGCCCGGGTCGGACGGCTCCGCTTCGAGCGGGATCCCGGCCAGGACATCCGCTCCGGGCTGGTACCGCGCGTGGTGACCGCCGAGCAGTCCAACTCGTCGATCGTCTACGGAGATACGTTCATCCTCAAGCTGCTTCGCCGGATCGTGCCCGGAGTCAACCCCGATCTGGAGCTGCCGCTCGCACTGGCCCGGGAGAACTGCCCCCGGGTGCCCGCGCCGACGGCCTGGATGGTCGCGGACATCGATCCCTCGGCGGACCCGGTCGTAGCGGCAGGCCCTGCGGACCTCGCCGGCCGGCCCTACGTCCTGGGAGTGCTCCAGCCGTTTCTGCAGGGCGCCTCCGACGGCTGGGAGCTGGCCCTGCGCGAGCTGGCCAAGGGCGAGGACTTCGGCGCCGAGGCGCGGGCCCTGGGGCGGGCCACCGCCGAGGTGCACACCGCGCTGGCCCGGGCGTTGCCGACCGTCACGCTCGGTCACATGCAGCTCCGGACGATGGTCGACGGCATGATCGAGCGGCTGGACGCGGCCGTCCAGGCAGTGCCCGCGCTGCGGCCGTACGCCGGTGGGCTGCGGTCGGCGTTCACGGCGCTGGGCGACCTCGCCGCCGAGGGCCGCACCTGGACCGCGCAGCGGGTGCACGGCGATCTGCATCTCGGGCAGTGCCTGCGCTCGCCGTCCGGCGAGTGGCGGCTGATCGACTTCGAGGGAGAGCCGGCCCGGCCGCTGGCCGAGCGCCGCATGCCGCAGCCGGCGGTGCGGGACGTCGCCGGCATGCTGCGGTCCTTCGACTACGCGGCACGCTCGGCCGACCCGCCTCAGCCGGACTGGGCCGAGACCTGCCGCTCCGCGTACTGCTCCGGCTACGCGGAGGCCTCCGGCCTCGACCCGCGCACCGACCCGGTGCTGCTGCGGGCCTACGAGACGGACAAGGCGATCTACGAGGTGGTGTACGAGGCCCGGCACCGCCCCGACTGGCTGCCGGTGCCCCTGGCCGCCATAGACCGGCTCGCCTCGACCGGCCACCTGACCTGACCGACCCCTCGCCCTGGAGGCTCCGCCCGTGACCCCCCGCCCTGAGTCCAGCGGTTCGCGTCCCAAGGGGACCGCCGGGGAGAAGATCCCCGAGCAGCCCACGGCCGCCCAGCGGAAGAGCGCCGCGAAGAAGACGGCGGTGCCCAAACAGGCAGCGGCGAAGAAGGCGGCCCCCGCGAAGGCGACCGCCAAGAAGGCCGCCGCCGGCAAGACCACCGCAAGCAAGACCACCGCCGGCAGGACGGTGGCCAAGAAGGCGGCGACGAAGAAGGCCGCCGCCCAGAAGACGCCGGTCGCACAGCCCACGGCGGAGAAAGCGGCCGTCGCGAAGAAGACCGCGGCGAAGAGCGCGGCCAAGACGGCCGTGAAGACCGCCGCCGCGCAGAAGACCGCCGCGAAAAAGACCGCGGCCAAGTCGGCTGTGAAGAAGTCCGCCGCGAAGAAGGCCACGGCGAAGAAGGCGACCGCCGTCAAGGCCACCGCCGTCAAGGCCACCGCCGTCAAGGCCACGGCCAAGAAGGCCGCCGTGAAGAAGGCGCCCGCAGCGAAGGCCCTCGCGAAGAAGACCACGGCGTCCGAGGCGCCCGCGGAGACGGCCCTCCCGAAGAAGACCACCGCGTCCGAGGCGCCCGCGGAGACGGCCCTCCCGAAGAAGACCACCGCGTCCGAGGCGCCCGCGGAGACGGCCCTTTCGAAGAAGAGCGCGGCCAGGAAGGCCCCGGCCCGGAAGGCACCTGCCGGGAAGCCCGCTGCCGCTCAGGTCGTTCCGCCGGAGATGGAGGTCGCCGTCTCGCCCGCCGTCGACGCGGTGGACCGGGAGCGGCTGCTCGGCGGCACACACCACGCCCCGCACTCCGTCCTCGGCGCGCACCCCGTGCCCGGCGGCATCGCCTTCCGGGCGTTCCGTCCGTACGCCCTGTCGGTGACCGTCGTCTCCGGAGAACTGCGGGCCGAGCTGCACGACGACGGGGAGGGGTTCTTCTCGGGGCTGCTGCCGCTGCGGGAGGTCCCGGCCTACCGGCTGATCGTGGAGTACGAGGGCACGGTCCTGGAGACCGAGGACGCCTACCGCTTCCTGCCCACCCTGGGCGACCTCGACCTGCACCTGATCGGCGAGGGCCGGCACGAGGAGCTGTGGACGGCGCTCGGTGCGCACCCGACGACCCACCAGGGCGTGACCGGCACCCGGTTCGCGGTCTGGGCGCCGAACGCGCGCGGGGTGCGCGTGGCCGGCACCTTCAACTTCTGGGACGGCACCGGGCACGTCATGCGGTCGCTGGGCTCGTCCGGGGTGTGGGAGCTGTTCCTGCCGGACGTCGGCGAGGGCGAGCTGTACAAGTTCGAGATCACCCGCGCCGACGGTTCGAAGACGCTGCGCGCCGACCCGCTGGCCCGCCGCACGGAGGTACCGCCCGCCACCTCGTCGGTGATCACCTCCTCGGAGTACGAGTGGGGCGACGCCGACTGGGTGGCCCGGCGCGCCGAAGTTCCCGCGCACGAGGCGCCCTTCTCGGTGTACGAGGTCCACCTGCCCTCCTGGCGGCCGGGGCTGACGTACCGCCAGCTCGCCGAGCAGCTCCCCGGGTACGTGAAGAACCTGGGCTTCACGCACGTCGAGCTGATGCCGGTCGCGGAGCATCCGTTCGGCGGGTCGTGGGGCTATCAGGTGACCGGCTTCTACGCGCCGACGGCCCGGCTGGGCACGCCGGACGACTTCCGGTTCCTGGTCGACAAGCTGCACCAGGCCGGCATCGGCGTCCTCATGGACTGGGTGCCGGCGCACTTCCCGCGGGACGCCTGGGCGCTGGCCGAGTTCGACGGCAGGCCCCTGTACGAGCACGAGGATCCGCTGCGGGCCGCGCACCCCGACTGGGGCACGCTGGAGTTCGACTTCGGGCGCAACGAGGTGCGCAACTTCCTCGTGGCGAACGCCGTCTACTGGTGCGAGGAGTTCCACATCGACGGCCTGCGCGTGGACGCCGTCGCCTCGATGCTCTACCTGGACTACTCGCGCGAGCCGGGCCAGTGGACGCCCAACGAGCACGGCGGGCGGGAGAACCTGGACGCGGTGGCGTTCCTCCAGGAGATGAACGCGACGGTCTACCGCAGGGTGCCCGGCGTGGTCACGATCGCCGAGGAGTCCACCGCCTGGGACGGTGTCACCCGCGCCACCCACCACAAGGGCCCGAGCGGTTTCGGCGGGCTCGGGTTCGGGCTGAAGTGGAACATGGGCTGGATGCACGACTCGCTGCAGTACATGAGCCACGAGCCGGTGCACCGCAAGTACCACCACGGGGAGATGACCTTCTCCATGGTGTACGCCTACAGCGAGAACTACGTGCTGCCGATCTCGCACGACGAGGTCGTGCACGGCAAGCGTTCCCTGGTGTCGAAGATGCCCGGCGACTGGTGGCAGCAGCGCGCCGGGGTCCGGTCCTACCTGGGCTTCATGTGGGCCCACCCGGGCAAGCAACTGCTCTTCATGGGGCAGGAGTTCGCCCAGGGCGCCGAGTGGTCCGAGGCGCACGGCCCCGACTGGTGGCTGCTGGACCCGGGCTACGGGGCCGAGCCCGACCACCGCGGTGTGCGCGATCTGGTCCGCGACCTGAACACCGTGTACCGGGCGACCCCGGCGCTGTGGCGGCTGGACACGGACCCGGCCGGTTTCGAGTGGATCGTCGGGGACGCCGCCGAGGACAACGTCCTCGCGTTCCTGCGGCTGGACCCGGAGGGCGTCCCGGTGCTGGCGGTGTCCAACTTCGCGCCGGTCACCCGCCAGGACTACCGCCTGGGCGTCCCCGACGACGTCCCCGCCTGGCACGAGGCCGTGAACACCGACGCGGCCCGCTACGGCGGCAGCGACGTCACCAACCCCGATCCGGTCAAGCCCGAACCCCAGTCCTGGCACGGCCGCCCGGCCAGCATCCGCCTGACCCTGCCGCCCCTGGCGACGGTGTGGCTGCGGCCGGCTTAGGGGGCCGGGGACGCGACAGGGAGATCAGCGAGCGTGTGCGGGGGCGGCTCATTCCGCCGCTCCCGTCAGCGCGTGCGCGATGTGGTCGGCGAGCGGGAACAGCCAGTCACCTCGCGCGTTGCCGAGCAGGTGGTCGCCGTGCGGCACCGACAGGTGGGTGCCGTGCGGTGCCAGCCGGGCGAGCGGCTCGCCGTCGGTCACGCCGGGGATGACGTCCCGGCCGCCGTCCACGACCAGCAGGGGTGCTTCGATGCGCGGTGCCAGGTCGGTGAGGTCCACCCGGCGGGCGAAGGCGCGGGCGGCGTCGGCCCCTCCGGCCCGCTCGGTCATGATGTCCCGTACGGGCTGGGGCAGTTCGGTCCAGTCGAGGCGGAAGGGGCCGCTGACGGTGGCGACGGCCGCCACGCGTGGCTCCAGTGCCGCCGTCCGCGCCGCGTAGTAGCCGCCCAGGCTGAGACCGACGAGCCCGGCACGAGCGACGCCGAGGGCGTCGAGGACCCGGCCGACCACCTGCTCGTAGTCCGGCGTGAGGGTGGTCGTGGCCGTGAGGGCGCCCTGCCCGGGGCCGTCCATCGCGTACACCGCGAGCCCCCTGGCCAGCAGCGCGGAGGCCAGGCCCAGGAACTCCTCCTTGGCCGAGTCCAGGCCGGGGACGACGACGACCGTGCCGCGGGCGTCCGCGGGGCCGCGCAGCCAGCCGGTGAAGCCCTCGCCGTCGACGCGCCGCGCATCGGGCTCCAGGACGGTCAGCGCCCGGCTCAGGGCCCGGTCCGCGAGGGCGGCGGCACGGCCCGCCTCCGCGTACGGCGCGAGAGTGGCGAGGTGGTACCACCGGGCCGCCATCAGGAGGTGTTCACCCGCGGAGACGGACGATCCGGCCCGCTCCGCGCGCTCGACGCAGGCGTCCGCGGCGCGGGAGAGGGACGGTCCCCAGTCGGCGACGGAGGTGAGGCCCGCGGTGACGCGCCGGTACTCGTGGGGGTCGACGCCCGCGCCGGTGGCACGCGTCCACTGGGCGGCGGCGAACTCGGGGGCGTTCATCGGGTTCCTCCGGTCGGCAGGACGGTCTCGGCGGAGGCGACCGGGCGGGCCACCTCCCCCGCGGGAATGAGTCTGCGCATGCCGGCCATGCAACCTCGGCGGCGCCCGGTGATCCAACAACGAACCAGCAGGGCCGACAACTTCCGGTTGTCGTCGCCTAGGGTGGGGAGCCATGGATCTCGACATGGCGCAGGTACGGGCCTTCGTACGCGCCGCCGAGGAACTGCACTTCGGACGAGCCGCCGGCACGCTCGGCCTTTCCCAGCAGGCGTTGTCGAAGCGGATCGCACGGCTCGAATCGCTGCTCGGCACCGCGTTGTTCCAGCGCGGAGGCGGGGCGGTCGGCCTCACGGAGGCGGGGCGGCGTTTCCTCGGTCCGGCCCGGCAGGCCCTGACCTCGGCCGAGTCGGCGATCGCGGCCGCCGTAGGGCCGGATCGCCCCCTGCGGCTGGACGTCTGGGGGCACCTCTACGCGCCGATGCGGACCCTGGCCCACGTCGCTGAACAGGCCGGGGAGCTGACGCCGGGGCACGGGCGGGACCTGCCGTCGGTGACGGCGGCCCTGCTGCGCGGCGACATCGACGCGGCCTTCGGGCGGGTTCACCCCCCGCTGCACGCCGGGCTGACCCACCGCCTGGTCCGACTGGAGCCGGTGGACGCGGTGCTCGGCGCGGACCATCCCCTCGCATGCGAACCAGCGCTCCGGCCCGACCAGTTGGGCGGCAGCGTGCTGTGGGCGCCCGGTGCTCTGGACCGGCTCGACTTCCTGCACCGGTTCGCCCACCGCTTCGGCATCCCCACCACGGCCACGACCCTCAACCTGGGCCTCGCCCACTTCCTCGCCGAGGTGGTGGAGGACCCGCGGCGGTTCTCGCTGCTGCCCGCCGACGTCCCCCTACCTGACGTGCCGGGCCTGCGCAGCGTCCCGCTGGTCGACCCCACACCGCTCTACGCCTGGTCACTGCTGTGGCGCACGGGCAGCGGGCACCCGGGGCTGAAGACCCTCACCACCGCCTTCGCCGCCCAGGCAGGGCGGAGCCGGTGGCTGGAGTACGACCCGGCGCGCGACTGGCTGCCCGAACCACCCGGCAACCCGACCGCGGACAAGCCGGGTTGAGCCGGTCCTCCCGTGACACGGCTGTGACCGGAGGAGTGGCTTCCACCACAGCCCGCACGGTGGGGTCCTGGTGGGGTGGTGACATGGATGTCTCCGTGCTCACCTCGCAGGTCCCGCCGTGCTGATGAGTCTGGTCTCGGTGGCCTGTGCCGTCGGCGCGCTCGTCGCCGGGCTCGGTGTCGTCGCGATGGCGTTGCCCGGGCGGCCCGAGCCGTGGCTGGCCCACGTGATGCGCCGCGCAGGGGCGACGGCCGCGTGGGCGGCTGCGGCCGTGTACTCCCTGGGCTTCTTCGGTGTACTGGTGTCGGAGCACGCAGTCGGTGACGGGGCGGACTCGGTCCCGGCCCCGGCCTGCCGCGACGGCTTCGACGAGGCCACGCGGGAGGGGCTGTCCCATCACCGGTCCTCGTACCTGCCGCTGCGCTTCGACTGCGTCCGCGAGGACGGCTCCGTCTACTCCGGTGATCCGGACTACGGCTGGATGAACGGGACGAGCGCTGCCCTCGCCCTGTCTGCCGCACTGCTCTTCATCGGCGTGGGCTACGCGACCGAACTGCGTGCCCGGAAGGCCGCCGCGGCGTCATGACGCTGCTCCCGGTGTTCGTCGGGCTCGTGGTCGGGTGGGTAGCGCTGCGCGGGCTGCTGGCGCATCCGCTGCTCCCGCTGTGGGTGAAGATGTCAGTCTTCTGGGCGGTGCCGCTCACCGCGGCCACCTGGTTGTTCATCATGGCGGCGGACGATCCCGTCCTGTTCCCGGAGACCGCCCCCTGCCCCCGGGAGCCGTACCGAGAGGGCGTCATCGGGAGCGGGAAGGTCTCGGGGGTCTCCACCCCGTTTCCGCCGCGGGCCTACTGCCTGTGGGAGGACGGCACCGTCTACGAGCTCGCGCCCGGGGCCGAGTTCCTGTTCTGGGTCTTCTTCGCCCTGACGGTCGTACCGCTCGGGGCCGGGCTGTGGCACGCCCTGCGGGATCCGAGGTCGCTCCTGCGGTAGGCGGGCCCCGTACCCGGCCGGGTACGGGGCCGCTCCGCTACCCGAACGCGTCCGCCAGGGGCCCCGGCAGGTCCCCGGTGTGCAGCACGCCCAGCCGCTGGGTGGCCCGGGTCAGGGCCACGTACAGGTCGCTGGTGCCGTACCTGCCGGGCTCGACCACGAGGACGGAGTCGAACTCCAGGCCCTTGGCCTGGCGCGGGTCGAGCAGGACCACCGTCTGTGTGAGGTCGGGTTCGGCGCCCGCCGTCACGCCGTCCAGCCGGGACGCGAGGGAGCGGTGGAGGTCGCGCGGCGCGATCACCGCCAGCCTGCCCTCGGCCGGGGTGAGCTCCCCGACCGCCTTGGCGACGGCGCCCGGAAGGTCGTCGGTGGCACGCGCCCAGGGGCGCACGCCGGTCGAGCGGACCGAGCTGGGCGGCTCGAAGTCCGGGTGCTCGGCGCGCACCACGGCCGCGGCGACGTCCATGATCTCGGCCGGGGTGCGGTAGTTGACGCCCAGGCGGGTGTGCTCCCAGCGGTCCTCGACGTACGGCGAGAGGATGCCCGACCAGGAACCGACCCCGGCCGCCTCCGCCGTCTGGGCCGGGTCGCCGACCAGGGTCATCGAGCGGGTCGGGCTGCGCCGCATCAGCAGCCGCCACGCCATCGGCGACAGCTCCTGCGCCTCGTCGACGATGATGTGCCCGAACGCCCAGGTGCGGTCGGCGGCGGCGCGCTCGGCGGCGCTGCGGTGGTCGTCCTCCTCGTGCCGCTCGGCGAACCGCTCGGCGTCGATGATGTCGTGCGCGGACAGCACCTCGGAGCTCTCGGGGTCGTCCTCCTCCTTGTCCTCGAACTCGTAGGTCCGGGACGCGTAGGACACGTCGAGCACGCCCTGGGCGTAGGCGATCTGCCGCTGCCGCTCGCGCTCGGCACGGTCGCGGGCGAGCCGGTCGTCGTCGCCGAGGAGTTCGGCGGCCTCGTCGAGCAGCGGCACGTCCGCGACCGTCCAGCGCCGGGTCACCGGACGGCGTACGGCGTCGGCGTCCTCGGCGGGCAGGAACTCCTCCGGCGCGGCGAGGAAGTCGGCGACGAGCCGCTGCGGGGTCAGCAGCGGCCACAGCTGGTCGACGGCCGCCCAGACCTCGGGGTTCTCGGCGAGGTCGTCGCGGATCTGGGTGATGTCGCTGGGGTCGAGCAGGCTGGACCCGTCGAAGGGGTCGGTGCCGATCCGCTCCGCGTACAGGTCGGTGAGGGCGTTGAGGATGTGGCCCTCGAAGTGCTCGCGGGCGGCGTTGTGCGGCAGCTTGGCGGCGCGGGTGCGTTCGCGGGCCATGTTGACCAGGCCCTCGTCGAGCATCAGGACCTCGCGGTCGTGCTCGATGGCGATCACGGGGTCGGGCAGCGCCTGCCGGCCGCGCACGACCTCGGCGAGGACGTCGGCCATACCGGCGCGGCCCTTCACGGCGGCCGCCTCGGGCGTGTCGGTCGCGGTCGCCTTCACCCCGGGGAACAGCTCGCCCACGGTCGCGAGGAGCACCCCGGTCTCGCCGAGGGAGGGCAGCACCTCGCCGATGTAGCCGAGGAACGCCGGGTTGGGCCCGACGATCAGCACGGCCCGCTTGGCGAGCAGCTCCCGGTGCTCGTACAGCAGGTAGGCGGCGCGGTGCAGGGCGACGGCCGTCTTGCCGGTGCCGGGACCGCCCTCCACCACCATGACGCCGCGGTGCGGTGCGCGGATGATGCGGTCCTGGTCGGCCTGGATGGTCTGCACGATGTCGCCCATGCGGCCGGTGCGCGCCGAGTTGAGGGCGGCGAGCAGCACGGCGTCGCCCGTCGGGTCCTCGTGGCCGGTGCGGGTCTCGTCGCCGAGGTCGAGGATCTCGTCGTGCAGGTGGGTGACCCGGCGGCCGTCGGTGGCGATGTGCCGGCGGCGCCTGAGGCCCATCGGGGTGTGCCCGGTGGCGAGGTAGAAGGGGCGGGCGACATCGGCACGCCAGTCGATCAGGACCGGGGTGCGTTCGGCGTCGTCGGTGCGCAGGCCGATGCGGCCGATGCGGTGGGTGACGCCCGAGGTGAGGTCGATCCGGCCGAAGCACAGGGAGCCGTCCACCGCGTTCAGCGCGGCGAGCAGCCCGGAGCGCTCGGCGACGAGGATGTCCCGCTCGAGTCTGGCCTGCTGGGGCGTGTTGCCCTGCGCGAGCGCGTCCGTGACGGAGGTCTCGGCGTCGCCGCGCAGCGCGTCCACGCGCGCGTACAACCCGTCGATGAATTCCTGTTCCTGTCGCAATTCATCGTCCGGAAATTCGGTGTTTGACAATTCCGCTCCCGCCCGGATATACTGTGCTCACTGAACTTCACTGTGACTGCAATCGACTTGAAGTCACGAACAGACAAATATACGCAAGGAAATCCCCCGAGCGCAATTGCTCGGGGGATTTCCTGTTCACCGGGCGGGTCGGCTAGACCACGTCGGCCAGCTCCTCCAGCAGCCGCCGCTTGGCTCGCGCCCCCACCATCGACTTCACGGGCTCACCGCCGCGGAACACCATGAACGTCGGCATGGACAGCACCTTGTAGGCGTTGGTCGTCGCCGGATTGGAGTCCACGTCGAGCTGCACCACCTTCAGCCGGTCGCCCTCCTCGACGGCGAGAGCCTTGAGCACCGGCCCCATCTGCCGGCAGGGCGGGCACCAGTCGGCGGTGAACTCCACCAGCACCGGCAGCTCCGCGCCGATCACCTCCGCCTCGAAGTCCGCGTCCGTCACATCGATCACGCCGGTCACCATGGGTCCCCTCCCAGCTCGCAAACAGGCTCCGGACCGCCCGGAACCTCTGCCTCGGCGGCCAGCTCGGCCCGCGCCTGCTCGGCCCGCTCCAGCTGGCGCGCGACGGTGTCCCGCACGCCGGTCAGCTGTCCGATCAGCGCGTCGAGTTCGTCCAGCTTGCGCCGGTAGACCGCGAGCGACGCCGGGCACGAGTCGCCCTCGGGGTGCCCGGCGCGCAGGCACTCCACGAAGGGCCGCGTCTCCTCCAGGTCGAACCCGAAGTCCTGGAGCGTCCTGATCTGCCGCAGCAGGCGCAGGTCGCTCTCGTCGTAGGTCCGGTATCCGTTGACGGTGCGCCGCGCGGGCAGCAGCCCGCGCGACTCGTAGTACCGCAGCGTCCGCGTCGTGGTCCCGGCCCGTGCGGCCAGCTCGCCGATTCGCATGCGGTCGAACGTAATCCTTGACCCCGGCGTCAAGGCAACAGCGGTTTCCGCTCCACCGGGGAGGTCAGCACGATGGACGTCGTGGTGCGGCCCAGCGCGGAGACGGCCTCCAGGATCTCCTCCAGGTGGACGGTGTCCCGCACCGCGACCTTGAGGATCCAGCAGTCCTCCCCGACCACGTGGTGCACCTCGGTGATCTCGGGCCGCTCGATCAGCTCCAGGGTCCTGGGGTGCTTCAGGTTGTAGCCGCCGTGCGGGTCGACGCGGATGAACGCCTGGATGCCGTAGCCGAGCCGGGACGGCACGACATGGGCGCCGTAGCCGCTGATCACGCCCGCCGCCTCCAGCCGCCGCACCCGCTCGGTGACGGCCGCGGGGCTGAGTCTGACCCGGCGGCCCAGCTCGCTGAGCTTGATCCGGCCGTCGGTCTGGAGCAGCTGGAGGATCTGCCGGTCCAGCGCATCGAAGGCCACCGATGTTTCGTCGGCGGCGGTCCGCAACTGCCGTGGTTCTTTCGGCGCGGCGGCCTGAACTCCCATGGTTCCCCCTTCAGAGCGTGGATGTACGCCGGGAGAATTATGGCCATGGAAAAGGTTCTGGACGTCCTGGTCATCGGCGGCAACCGGTACGTCGGAAAGCGTCTGATCGCACGGCTGCTCGCCGAAGGCCACCGCGTCACCGTGCTCAACCGGGGCTCCTGCCCACCGCCCGCCGGGGTGGAGCACCTGCGCGCCGACCGGGACGACGAACGGTCGCTGACCGACGCGCTCGGCTCCCGCGTCTTCGACGTCGTCGTCGACCAGGTCTGCTACACCCCGCGCCAGGCCACGATCGCCCGCCGTGTCTTCGCCGGCCGCACCCGCCGCTATGTGATGACGTCGACGGTCGAGGTGTACGAGTACGAGGATTCCCCCGCCCTCGTGCGCGAGGAGTCCGTCGACCCGTCCGCCGTCGCCGTGGACCCGGACCTGCCCTGGGACGACCCCGCCTTCGTGGAGGCCCATTACGGGGAGGGCAAGCGGCAGGCCGAGGCGGTCCTCATGGCCGGACCGGAGTTCGAGTCCACGGTGGTGCGGGTCGCCCATGTGCTGGGCGGGGACGACGACTTCACGGGCAGGCTGGCCCACTACGCCGAGCGGATACGCACCGGCGAGCCGATCGCCGTGCCGGCGGTGAACCGGCCCGCCACCTACGTCTACGTCGAGGAGATCGCCCGGTTCCTGGCCTGGGCGGCGGGCGAGGACTTCACCGGGCCGGTGAACGCCGCCTCCCGCGGGGTGCTGAGCACCGAGGAGCTGTGCGTGGCGGTGAGCGCTCATGTGCCCGGCGGACGGGCCGAGTTCCGGCCCGTGGAGGTCGGTGAGGTCTCGCCGTTCTCCTTCCGCCGCTCCTACGGCATGGACAACACCCGGGCCACCCGGCTCGGCTTCGCCTTCGGGGACGCCCGGCAGTGGCTTCCGCGGGCCGTCGCCGAGACGCTCGGGAAGGGTGACTGAGATGCGGTACAGGGCACTTGGCGGACTGCGGGTGAGCGCGGTCGGGCTCGGCGCGATGCCACTGTCCATCGAGGGCCGGCCGGACGAGGAGCGCGCACTGGCCACCGTGCACGCCGCGCTCGACGCGGGCGTGACGCTCCTGGACACGGCGGACTCGTACCATCTGCCGGGCGCGGAGCCCGGGCACAACGAACGTCTGGTGGCCCGGGCGCTGGCCTCGTACGGCGGTGACACCTCCGACGTCCTGGTGGCGACGAAGGGCGGACGCGGCCGGCCGGCGGGCGGCGACTGGACGGTGAACGGCTCCCCCCGCCACCTCAAGGCCGCCGCCGAGGCGTCGCGCAAGCGGCTCGGGGTGGAGGCGATCGGCCTCTACCAGCTGCACAAGCCGGACCCCGCGGTGCCCTTCGAGGAGTTGGCCGGCGCGCTGCGCGAGCTGCTCGACGCGGGCACGATCCGGCTGGCCGGGGTGTCCAACGCGGACGCGGACCAGATCCTGAAGGCCCGCGAGATCCTCGGCGACCGGCTGGTGTCGGTGCAGAACCGGTACTCCCCCGCCGTACGGGACAGCGAGCCGGCCCTGCGGCTGTGCGCGGAACTGGGGCTGGCGTTCCTGCCGTGGAGTCCGCTGGGCGGGCTGGCCCGCAGCTCCCTGGACGGGCCGTCGCGCACCGAGGGAAAGCAGCGCTTCGCGGTGTTCCACGCGGTGGCGGCGGAGCGCGGTGTCAGTCCTCAACAGGTCGCCCTGGCCTGGCTGCTGGCCCGGTCCCCGGTGGTGGTCCCGATCCCGGGGGCGAGCCGTCCGCGGACGATCAGGGACTCGGCGGCCGCGGCGGACCTGCTGCTGACGCCTCAGGAACGGGCCCGGCTGGACGAGGCGACCGGGCCGGCGTAGTGGCGGTCGCGAAGGCGGCGCCGACCGCCCTCGGGCGACGACGCCACACTCCTGCCCAGGGTGGGTCCGCGACGTCCGTCCTGCCCCGCCGGTGGGCGACGCGACGTCGCGGGCGCCTCTCAGCGGGCCCCTGCGGGCTCCGGTTCCCGGCTCTCCTCCCCGACGGGCTTTTCCGCCGTCTTCTCCTTGCCGGGCAGCAGCAGCGCCACCACCACCGTGCCGACGCCCAGGATCACGGCCCCGATCAGGCTGGTGTGGGCGACCGCGTCGGAGAAGGAGGACCCGACCGCGTCGGCCATCTGCCTGGCCCCGCCGCCGAGTTGCTCGGCCTGCGCCCGAAGCCGCTCGGCCTGCTGGGGGTCGCTCGTGTGCGCGGCCTGCTCGGCGAGCTGCCGGGCCTTGTCGCCGATGCCCTGCGCGACGGCGTACCCGGCCCCGACGGAGTCCTGGGCGGTGGAGAGGGACGACGCGGGGAGCTTGCTGCCGGCCGTGGCGTCCGAGAGGTGGCCGGAGTACGACGTCGCCAGCAGCGAGCCCAGGATGGCGATGCCCAGCGAACCGCCGAGCTCCAGCGACGTGTCGTTCACCGCGCCGCCGACGCCCAGCTCCGACTCCGGGAACGCGCCCATGATCGCGTCCGTGCAGGGTGAGAGCGCGAGTCCGATCGAGAGGCCGAGGACGACCAGGGGCGCGACGAAGTCGCCGTACGACGAACCGGCGTCGACCTGGGTGAGCAGCGCCAGGGCCGCCGTGCCGCCGACCATGCCCGCCGTGACGGTCCACTTCATGCCGACCCGGGGCGTGAGGAAGCCGGTGAGGGCCGCCCCCACGAACACGGCGCCCGCCAGCGGCAGCATGCGCAGGCCCGTGTCCAGGGCGTCGTAGCCGAGGACGAACTGCAGGTGCTGCGTCAGGTAGTAGAAGGCGCCGAAGACCGCCAGGAAGAACAGGGCGACGGCGAGGTTGGAGCCGGCGAAGCCGCGGTGGGTGAAGCGGCGGACGTCGAGCAGCGGGCGTGGGTGGCGCAGCTCCCACAGGACGAAGGCGACGAGCCCGGCTCCGGCGACGACCGCGGCGGCGGTGGCCTTGACGCCCCAGCCGAAGTGCGGCCCCTCGATGATCATGTAGACCAGTGCGGCGATCCACACCACCGACAGCAGCCCGCCGCCGTAGTCGATGCGCCCCCGGTCCGCGGCCTTGGACGGCGGTACGAGGACGAAGGAGCCGACGAGGGCCAGGACCACGACGGGGACGTTGATGAGGAACGTCGACGACCAGCCGTGATCCTCCAGCAGCGCCCCGGCGACCAGCGGTCCGGCCGCGATGGCGAGCCCGGCCGTGGCGGTCCACAGGGTGATGGCCTTGGCGCGTTCGGCGCGCGGGAAGGTCGCGGCGAGCAGGGACAAGGTGGCGGGCATGATCATCGCGGCACCGGCGCCCATCACGGCACGGGCGGCGATGACGGTCGTGGAGCTGTCGGCGAGACAGCCGAAGACGGAGCCGCCCGCGAAGACGACCAGGCCGAGGACGAGCGCGCCCCGGCGGCTGTACTTGTCGCCTATCGCGCCGAGCAGCAGCATCAGCGCGGCGTACGGGACGGTGTAGCCGTCGATCACCCACTGCAGGTCGGCGCTGGTCAGACCGAGGTCCTCGGTCATGGCGGGCGCGGCGACCGTGAGGGCGGTGTTGGCCATCACGATGATCAGCAGGCTGAGGCAGAGCACGAGGAGCGCCCACCAGCGGCGCGGGTAGGGGCGGTCCGTCCTCTCCGCCGGTTCGTTCATGACGAGTCGCATGGCAGGGGTCGCCTTCCCAGCTCGTAGTTGCACATAGATGTGCATTTACACAACGCTGTGCAATCTACGCCGTTGCACAGCACTGTGCAACTCGATGAGGGAAGGGGCACAATGGCGTCCATGACCACGGGAACCAGCCGCGCCGACGCCAACCGCCGGCGCATCCTCGACGTCGCCCTCCCCGAGCTGCTGCGCGACCCCGACGCGTCCATGGACCAGATCGCACGGGCCGCGGGCGTGGTACGGCGGACGGTGTACGGGCACTTCCCGAGCCGCGAGGCGCTGATCAGCACACTCGTCGACGAGGCCGTGGAGGCGCTGTCGGCCGCGCACGCGGCGGGCCGCGAGGACGTACGGGAACCGGCGGAGGCGGTGGCGCGCTCGGTGCTGGCGGTGTGGGAGATCGCCGACCGCTACCGGCTGCTGGTCGCCCTCGCCCAGCGCACGGTCACCATGCAGGGCATCCGGGAGCGGCTCGCCCCGGTCCGGGACGCGAGCATCGGGCTGCTGCAGCAAGGGCTGGACGAGAACGTCTTCAGCTCACCACTGCCGGCTCCGGCCCTGGCGTATGTGCACGAGCAGATGCTGTTCGCCGTGATGGAGGCCGTGAACGACGGACTGCTGGCAGCACGAGAGGCGGGCCGCTGCGCCGCGGTCACCGTACTGACCGCGGCGGGCGTGCCCGCCTCTGAGGCCACCGAGCTGGTGGCGAAGCTGAACGCGTGAGCCGCTCGACGCAACGCGTGGACTGCTCGACGCAACGCGTGAACTGCTCGATGTGACGCTGGGACTTCTCGAGATGTGGACCGGGCGGCTGAGCGACGGGGGGGACACCCAGCCGCCCGGGTTCTGTTGGGGGCGGCGCGGCTGTCAGGCCTTCGCCAGCTCCTTCTCGCCGCCCTGTTCGGGCACCTCGGCCTCGACGTGGTCGTCGGCCGGGCCGCCGTGGCCGTCGTCCAGCAGCGTCTTCTCGTCGAAGGGCAGCTGACCGGCGAGGACCTGGTTCACGCGGTCCTTGTCGATCTCCTTCGTCCAGGTGCCGATCAGCACCGTGGCGACGGCGTTGCCCGCGAAGTTGGTCAGGGCGCGGGCCTCGCTCATGAAGCGGTCGATGCCGACGATGAGGCCGATGCCGTCCACCAGGGCCGGCTTGTGCGACTGCAGACCGCCGGCCAGCGTGGCCAGACCCGCACCGGTGACACCGGCGGCACCCTTGGAGGCGACCAGCAGGAAGAGCAGCAGCGGGATCTGCTCACCGAGCGACATCGGCGTGCCCATGGCGTCGGCGATGAACAGCGAGGCCATGGTCATGTAGATCATGGTGCCGTCGAGGTTGAACGAGTAGCCGGTCGGGACGGTGATGCCGACCACCGGCTTGCTGACGCCCAGGTGCTCCATCTTCGCGATGAGCCGCGGCAGCGCGGACTCGGAGGAGGACGTGGACAGGATCAGCAGGAACTCCCGGCCCAGGTACTTGAACAGCGTGAAGACGTTCAGGCCGGCGACCACGCGCAGCAGCGTGCCGAGCACGATGAAGACGAACAGGAAACAGGTCACGTAGAAGCCGAGCATCAGCACGGCGAGGCTCTTGAGCGCCTCCACTCCGGCGGAGCCGGTGACGGCGGCGATGGCGCCGAAGGCACCGATCGGGGCGGCCCACATGACCATCGCGAGGATGCGGAAGACGAGCCGCTGGATGTGCTCGATGCCGCGCAGGATCGGCTGGCCGGCCGATCCCATGCCCTGCAGCGCGAAGCCCGCGAGGAGGGCGATCAGCAGGGTCTGGAGCACCGACTCGTTGGTGAAGGCCGACACGATGGTGGTCGGGATGATGCCGAGCAGGAACTCCGTGGTGTTCTTGGCCTCGGCATCGATCTGCGCGTGACCGGCGTCCTTGACCGCGTCGGTCACCGCGAGGCCGGTGCCCGGCTCCAGGATGTTGCCGACGACCAGGCCGATGCCCAGCGCGACGAGCGACATCACCATGAAGTAGCCCAGGGCGATACCTCCGACGGCACCGACCTTGGCGGCCTTCCGTACCGAGCCGATGCCCAGCACGATCGTGCAGAAGATGATCGGCGAGATCATCATCTTGATCAGGGCCACGAAACCCGTGCCGATCGGCTTCAGCTCTTGCGCGAAGTCCGGAGCGGCCAGGCCCACCGCGATACCGGCGGCGACCGCGATGATCACCGCGATGTAGAGGTAGTGCGTGCGGTCCCGCTTGGGTTTGCGTGCGGCAGGTGCCGTATCGGCTGCGCTGGTCACGGCGGCCCTCCTTGACGACGTCGTCGGCATCACCGGCGTGCGGCTCACGTCCGGGGAGACTCCGGGAAACTCGGGAGAAAACCGAGCGAAGCTCCCGGAGATGCGTTATAGGGAATGCCGTGACTATGTCCTTGTCTGTGAGCGCGGTCACCCTTCCGTTCATTTAGTTCACAATCAGCCACGAGGCAGACTGACGACATGCGCTTCACCGTCCCCGGTCCCCGCAGTCTGGCGGGCCAGCTCTTCGCCATGCAGGCCGTGCTGATAGCGGTCGTGGTGGCCGGATACGCGCTGTTCTCCTACGTCAGCGATCGCAGCCAGGCGGAAGAGGCCGCGACCCGCCAGGCCAGGGCGGTGGCGCGGTCCGTCGCGGACTCCCCGTCGGTGCTGGCGGCGACCCGCACCCCCGACCCGACGGCCGAGCTCCAGCCGTACGCACTGAAGGTGATGCGGGACACCGAGGTCGACTTCATCACGATCATGGATCCGCGGGGCACCCGCTGGACGCACCCCGACCCGAAGCAGATCGGCCAGACCTTCAAGGGGCACACCGAGCGGGCCCTGAAGGGCGAGACCTTCACCGAGACCTACACGGGCACGCTCGGCCCGTCGGTCCGCGCGGTCACCCCGATCCAGGACGGCGGCGAAGTGGTCGGCCTGGTCAGCGCGGGGATCCGGGTCGAGCAGATCACCCAGCGGGTCCAGGACCAGCTGACGGCCCTGCTCGGCGTCCCGGCCGGCGCGCTGGTGCTGGGCGCGGTCGGCACGTACGTCGTCAACGCCCGGCTGCGCCGCCACACCCACGGCATGAACGCGACGGAGCTGAGCCGGATGCACGACTACCATCAGGCGGCCCTGCACGCCGTGCGTGAGGGGCTGCTGATGCTGGACGGGCAGTACCGTGTGGCGCTGATCAACGACGGAGGTCGGGAGTTGCTCGGCGTGGCCGGGGACGTGGTGGGCAGGTCGGTGGCGGAGCTGGGGCTGCCGGCCCCGCTGACGGGTGCCCTGCTGGCGTCGGAGCCGCGGGTGGACGAGGTGCATCTCACGGCGTCCCGGGTCCTGGTGATCAACACCTCGCCGGTGTCGGGCGGCGAGCGGCGCGGTACCGTCGTCACCCTGCGCGATGTCACCGAACTCCAGTCGCTGATGGGTGAGTTGGACTCCGAGCGGGGCTTCACACAGGCGCTGCGCTCACAGGCGCACGAGGCGGCGAACCGACTGCACACGGTGGTCTCGCTGATCGAGCTGGGCCGGGCGGAGGAAGCGGTGGAGTTCGCGACGGCCGAGCTGGAGCTGGCACAGGCACTGACCGACCAGGTCGTGGCGGCGGTGAGCGAGCCGGTGCTGGCCGCGCTGCTGCTGGGCAAGACGGCCCAGGCGAACGAGCGGGGCGTGGAGCTGATGGTGTCGGAGGACAGCAGCCTGGACGACGGTCTGCTGCCCGAGTCCCTGCCGGCGCGGGACCTGGTGACCATCCTCGGCAACCTCATCGACAACGCCGTGGACGCGGCACAGGGCAGTGCGCGGGCCCGGGTGACGGTGGCGGCGTACACCCGCGGCTCGGGCGACGTCCCGGAGCTGGTGCTGCGGGTCTCGGACACGGGGCCGGGCGTGGACCCCGAGCACGCGGAGGCGGTCTTCCAGCGTGGCTTCTCGACGAAGCCGGCGGGCCCCGGCGGGCGGGGTCTCGGGCTGGCGCTCGTCCGTCAGGCGGTCCAGCGGCACGAGGGCTCCCTGACGGTCGCGGAGGCCGACGGGGGCGGCGCAGAGTTCGAGGTACGGCTGCCGCTGCGGGAGCCGGGGACGCCGGCGGACGCCGTGTCCTGCGGGGCCACCTCGGTGGCCAGAGGCGCTGGAGGCGACGCATGACGAGCAGCGAGAAGGCCATCCGCGTCCTGGTGGTGGAGGACGATCCGGTCGCCGCCGACGCGCACGTCCTGTACGTCGGGCGGGTGCCCGGGTTCGTGGCCGTGGGCAAGGCGCACTCGGGCGCGGAGGCCCGCCGGGCCCTGGAGCGCACCCCGGTGGACCTCCTCCTGCTCGATTTGCACCTGCCGGACGGGCACGGACTGCACCTGGCCCGGTCCCTCAGGGCGGCAGGCCATCACGCGGACGTGATAGCGGTGACGTCGGCCCGCGACCTGGCCGTCGTACGCGAGGGCGTCTCCCTCGGGGTCGTCCAGTACGTCCTGAAGCCGTTCACCTTCGCGACCCTGCGCGACCGCCTCGTGCGCTACGCCGAGTTCCACGCGGCGGTCGGCGAGGCGAGCGGCCAGGACGAGGTGGACCGGGCGCTCGCGGCCCTGCGCGCGCCGAGCCCGGCCGCGCTGCCCAAGGGACTGAGCGCGCCGACGCTCGAGCGGGTGACGGTGGCCCTGCGCGACAGCGCGGAGGGCCTGACGGCCGCCGGAGTCGCCGAGACCGTCGGCATCTCCCGCATCACGGCCCGCCGCTACCTGGAGCACCTGGTCGACGCGGGCCGCGCCGCCCGCCGCCCGCAGTACGGCACGGTGGGACGCCCGGAGCTGCAGTACCGCTGGGTCACGGGTTAGGGACGGTTCCTCGGCCACCGATCCCGTGATCCTCTTGCACGCCGTGATCACACGGCGCCCGAACCGCCCGCTCGGCGCCGCCGCCCGGGGCGCCCCCCTGCCGCTCGAGTACCGCCCTCGGTGACGCCGTCCGGGGCGGTCACCGCACCAGGCACGGCCGCTTCGGGTCGAACTGCCAGTCCGGGACCAGGTACCGCATGGCCGCGGCATCGTCCCGGGCCGCCAGCGCCTTCTCCCGGTACAGCTCGTGCGCCGCCAGCAGCCGGTCCATGTCGAGTTCGACGCCCAGCCCCGGCCCGGCCGGCACGGCGATCTCCCCGTCCACGATCCGGGGCGGCCGGACCGTCAGCCGCTCCAGCCCCTCCTGCCAGATCCAGTGCGTGTCCAGCGCGTTGTACTCCCCCGGCGCCGCCGCCCCGCAGTGGGTCACCATCGCCAGCGAGATGTCGAAGTGGTTGTTGGAGTGGCACCCCCACGTCAGCCCCGTCGCATGGCACAGCTGCGCCACCCGCACCGACCCCTGCATCGTCCAGAAGTGCGGATCGGCCAGCGGGATGGACACCGACTGAAGAGCCAGGGCGTGGGCCAGCTGTCGCCAGTCGGTGGCGATCATGTTGGTCGCGGTGGGCAGCCCCGTGGCCCTCCGGAACTCCGCGAGCACCTCCCGCCCCGAGTAACCGCCCTCCGCCCCGCACGGATCCTCGGCGTAGGCGAGCGTCCCCACCAGCGGCCGGCACAACTCCACGGCCTCCCGCAGCGACCACGCCCCGTTCGGGTCGAGAGTGATCCGGGCCTCGGGAAAACGCCGCTTGAGCGCCCGCACCGCCGCGACCTCATCGCTCCCCTCGCGTACACCCCCCTTGAGCTTGAAGTCCCGGAACCCGTACAGGTCGTACGCCGCCTCGGCCTGCCGCACGATCGCCTCCGCCGACAGCGCCTCCTCGTGCCGCACCCGGTACCACTCCACCGAGGAGCCGGGCTCCCGCACGTACTCCAGATCGGTCCGGTCCGGGTCGCCCACGTAGAACAGATAGCCCAGCACCCGCACCGAGTCCCGTTGCTGCCCGTCCCCCAGCAGCGCCGCCACCGGCACGTCCAGGTGCTGCCCCAGCAGGTCGAGCAGCGCCGACTCGACCGCAGTGACCGTGTGCACCGTGGTCCGCAGGTCGAACGTCTGCGCACCCCGACCGCCCGCGTCCCGGTCGGCGAACCGCTCACCGATCTCCCGCAGCACCCGCTTGTAGTCGCCCACCTTCGCCCCGACGACGAGGGACTCCGCGTCCCGCAGCGTCCGCGTGATCTTCTCGCCGCCGGGCACCTCCCCCAGCCCGGTCCGCCCCTCGGAGTCGGTGAGCACGACGACGTTGCGGGTGAAGTACGGCCCGTGCGCGCCGGAGAGGTTCAGCTCCATGCTGTCCCGTCCGGCGACGGGATGGACGGCGAACGACGTGACGACCGGCTGACGGCCGATGCTTTTGATGCTCATGGATCGCCCTTTCACGAAGACCCGGTTCACGGACTCAGAACGTCGAGCACCCACTCGACCACCAGCACCCCGCCCAGCCCGAGCACGGCGAGCACCGTCGTGTAGGACGTGCGGACCTTGATCGCCTCGATGACCGACAGGTTGAAGTACTCCTTGAACAGCCAGAACCCGGGGTCGTTCACGTGCGAGAACGCGATGGATCCACAGGCGACGGCCAGCACCATCACCTCCGGGTGGACGCCGCTTCCCGCGAGCAGCGGCAGGGCCACCCCGGAGGCCGTGACGACGGCGACCGTGGCCGAGCCCAGCGCGATGCGCAGGATGACGGCGACGAGCCAGGCGAGGACGATCGGGGAGACGGACCAGCCGTCCGTGGTGTCCTTGATGTACTCGGAGATCCCGCCCTCGACCAGGACGTTCTTGAACGCCCCGCCGGCGCCGATCACCAGCAGGATCATCGCCATCGCCTGAGCCGCCGACGTACAGGACGCCCCGACGTCGCTCAGGCTGCGCCCGATGCGCGGCCCGAACGCCCACACGGCCAGGCACAGCGTCAGCAGCAGCGCGATCGGCGCCGACCCGATGAACGCGACGAGGTGCAGCAGGGGGCTCTCCCCCGACGTGGCCATCTCGGTCACCGCGGCGGCCACGATCAGCACGACGGGGAACAGCGCCACGAACAGCGACAAGCCGAGGCCGGGCATCTCCTCGTCGCCGAACTCGCGGTCGCTGACCAGGCCCTTGGGGATGGACGGCGTCAGCCGCGCGACGAACGGAAGCCGGGGCCAGGTGAGGGCGACGAGGGCGCCGGCGGGGACGGCGACGAACAGACCGTAGAACAGGGTCAGTCCGGCGGAGGCGTGGAAGGTCGCGGCGACGGCGGTGGGCCCGGGGTGCGGGGGCAGGAAACTGTGCATGGTGGACAGGGCGATGGACATCGGCAGGCCGACCCACAGCAGCTTCGCCCCGGTGACCCTGACCAGGGTGAACGCGATGGGCACGATGATGATGAACGCGACCTCGTAGAACATGGTCACGCCGATGAGCATGGCCGTGACCACCATGGCGACCTGGACCCAGCGCGGGCCGAAGGCGTCGAGGAGACGGCCGGCTATGCGCTGGGCGGCGCCCGAGTCGCCCATCACGCGGCCGACCATGGCGCCGAGCCCGATGGTCAGCATGGTGTCGCCGACCTGGTCGCCGATGCCCTCGGAGAGGACGTCCGGGATGGTCGCCACGGGGATGCCCCGCACCAGCGCCACTCCCACCGCCACGAGCAGCAGGGCCGCGAAGCCGTTCAGTCTCAGCCTGGTCATGAGCAGGAGCAGGATCACGACGCTGAGCCCGACGACGAGCAGAGGCAAGGCAGTTCCCCTTTGAACCGGTGTCCCATCCCTGGTGAGGCATCCCCACGCGGCCGTCTCTGTATGCAGATGACGTCCACGTATGGAGATGGAGGCTAAGTGGGTGAACGGGCGGGGTCAATGGGTCGGACGATCACACATGGATCTGGCGATCACACCGAGACCGGCCCGCCGCGCGCCGGAGCGCCCGGCGAGACCTGCTCGCCGGGCGCTCCGGTGATCAAACCATCCGTGGTGAGGGCTCAGCCCGTGGGTGCGCCCGCGGGTACGGGTTCAGCCCCTGCGTGAGGGTTCGGCTTGGGGACGCGGGTCAGCCCGTCGTCCCCTCCGGCAGCACGCCCGCCCGGAACGGCTCGACACCGTCCAGCCTCCGTACCCGCGTCGGCTCGATCAGCAGCATCACCCGGCGCTCGCCCGGCAGCAGCCACGGATACCGGTCTTCCCCGAGATACTTCCGCGCCAGCCGGTCCATCGCCCGCTCCGCCTCCTCGCCCTCCACGAACCGGACGACCCTGCCCCGGATCTCCGCCCGGTCGTACGGGTTCTCGGGGTCGTGATGCGACAGCGAAACGTACGGATTGCGCCGCAGGTTCTCCTCCTTCACCCGCCCCACCGAGGTGTTGACCATGACGTACTCCCCTTCGATGTCCGCCCACATGGGCGACACCTGGGGCGCGCCGTCCGCCCCCACCGTCGCGAGATGCCAGAAGTTCGGCGCGAGAAGACGCTCGCGAATATGCCCGTTGAGCTTGCCGTTCACGTGAGTCACTGCCTTTCCGGGCCCGTGATCATCGGACCCGGCGCCATCCTCGCCGCGCCCGAGCCCCCACCGACAGACGATCTTCAGCCCCGGTCGAACCCGTCGGTAGCCGTAGCTTCCTACAATCCGTGATCCTGGCCGAACTGACCGTAGTCAGCCTCTGCCCGCCGCCCTAGCTTGTGGGCCGTGCGCCGACCTTCAGCCCGACCGAACCGCCCGTCTCCCTCTCCCCCGACGCAGACCGCCCCCACCATCCGGCCGTTCAACGCCCCCGCCGCCCGCCGGCTGCGCGCGGCCCTCGGCATGGCACCCGAGCACGTCGCCCACGGCATGCGCGTCTCGTACGGACATCCCCACATCACGCCGGACCACGTGATGGCCTGGGAACGCGGGGCCACCGCCCCGACCGACTCCGAACTCACCGCGCTCGCGGGCGTGCTGTGGTGCTCGCCCGCCGAACTGATCGGCAAACCGCGCTCCCTGCGCGAACACCGCATCGCCCGCTGCCTCGCCCCGGAGGACGTGGCCCGGGCCGTGGGGCACGACGTACACGCGTATCTGCGCATGGAGGAGACCGACAGCTGGCGCGGCACGGAACGCCAGGCCGCCGCCCTGGCCGATCTGCTCGGGCTCGGGCTGCCCGACCTCGTGACCGTCACGGGCCGAAACGCCAGACTGGGCGAGCTGCTGCGCAGCGCCGCGACGACCCGCTGGCAGGCCTATGCCCGCCCGGTGGCCAAACTCGTGCCCCTGGACCGGCGGTTCCTGGAACACGCCCTGCGCAGCCTGCACGAGGACTACCAGGGCCACATGGCCACCACCCTGAGCTGGGGCGGCGGCAGCGGCGACGCGGGCGACGCCGGCCAGGAGTTCCTCGACCGGATCGTGGAGCACTTCTGGACGAAACTCCGGGAAGACCCCGCCCCGGAAACCGGCTAGAAGGCCGACTCCTCGAAGGCCGACTCCTCAAAGGCCGACTCCTCGAAGACCGATTTCCTAGAAGACCGACTCGGCCTCGTCCATCCGGTCCTTCGGTACCGTCTTCAGCTCGGTCACGGCCTCGGCGAGCGGAACCATCACGATGTCCGTCCCGCGCAGGGCGGTCATCCGGCCGAACCGGCCCTGGTGCGCCGCCTCCACCGCGTGCCAGCCGAACCGCGTGGCGAGCACCCGGTCGTAGGCGGTCGGCACACCACCGCGCTGGACGTGGCCGAGGATGACCGGCTTGGCCTCCTTGCCGAGGCGCCGCTCCAGTTCGTGCGCGAGGGCGGTGCCGATGCCCTGGAAGCGCTCGTGGCCGAACTTGTCTATCGCGCCCTTGTTGTAGTCCATGGAGCCCTCGGCGGGGTGGGCGCCCTCGGCGACGCAGACCACCGCGAACTTCTTGCCGCGGGAGAAGCGCTCCTCGACCATCTTCACGAGGTCGGCCGGGTCGAACGGCCGCTCCGGCAGGCAGATCCCGTGCGCACCGGCCGCCATGCCGGACTCCAGGGCGATCCAGCCGGCGTGCCGGCCCATGACCTCCACCACCATGACCCGCTGGTGGGACTCGGCGGTGGTCTTCAGCCGGTCCATCGCCTCGGTGGCGACGCCCACCGCGGTGTCGAAGCCGAAGGTGCGGTCCGTGGAGGAGATGTCGTTGTCGATCGTCTTCGGGACGCCCACGACGGGCAGGCCCGCGTCGCTGAGCATGCGGGCGGCCGTCAGCGTGCCCTCGCCGCCGATCGGGATCAGCGCGTCGATGCCGAACTGGTGGATCATGTCGGAGGCGTTCTCGCAGGCCTCGCGCAGCCGGTCGCGCTCCAGGCGGGAGGAGCCGAGGATGGTGCCGCCGCGGGCCAGGATGCCGCTGACGGACTCCAGGTCGAGGGAGCGGTAGCGGCCGTCGAGCAGACCCGCGTAGCCGTCCTCGAAGCCGATGACCTCGTCGCCGTAGTTGTCGACCGCCCGGTGCACGACCGACCGGATCACGGCGTTCAGGCCGGGGCAGTCGCCGCCTGCGGTGAGAACTCCGATACGCATCGTGCTGTGTCTCCTGCTCGCTGTTGACACCGGTGAGCCACTGCCGATTGTTTCACGCCCCACAGCCCCCTGTGGAACCCCTACGCTGACGGGCGCCTTATCCAGCGGCAGAGGTATTGTCAAGAGGGTTCTGCTCACCTCGGTGGGCGATTTTTGTGCCCCCTGGCTGGATAGCAGTGGGGCGAGAGAGTACCCCCATCCGAGACGAACGGAGAGCGCGCGTGACCCGCAGCGTGTACGTGACCGGCATCGACCGCGGCGACGGACGCCAGGTCGTCGAACTGGGGGTCATGGAGCTCCTCACCCGGCAGGTCGACCGGGTCGGTGTGTTCCGCCCCCTGGTCCACGACGGGCCCGACCGCCTCTTCGAGCTGCTGCGCGCCCGCTACCGGCTCACCCAGGACCCGGCGACCGTCTACGGCATGGACTACCACGAGGCGTCCGCCCTCCAGGCCGAGGCCGGCACCGACGAGCTGGTGTCCACGCTCGTCGACCGTTTCCACCTGGTCGCCCGGAACTTCGACGTCGTCCTGGTCCTCGGCACCGACTACGCCGGTACCCAGCTCCCGGACGAGCTGTCGCTCAACGCCCGGCTGGCGAACGAGTTCGGCGCGTCCGTGATCCCGGTCGTCGGCGGTCGCAAGCAGACCGTCGAGGCCGTGCTCGCCGAGACGCGCAACGCCTACCGCGCCTACGACACCCTGGGCTGCGACGTGCTGGCCATGGTCACCAACCGGGTGGCCCGCGAGGACCGTGACGAGATCGCCGGCCAGCTCGACTCCCGGCTGCCCGTGCCCTGTTACGTGCTGCCCGACGAGCCCGCGCTGTCCGCGCCGACCGTCTCGCAGATCGGCCACGCCCTGGGCGCCAAGGTGGTGCTGGGCGACGACTCGGGGCTCGCCCGGGACGTGCTCGGCTTTGTCTTCGGCGGCGCGATGCTGCCGAACTTCCTGAGCGCCCTGACCCCGGGCTGCCTCGTGGTCACCCCGGGCGACCGCTCCGACCTGGTCGTCGGCTCGCTCGCCGCGCACAGCGCCGGCACCCCGCCGATAGCGGGCATGCTGCTCACCCTGGACGAGGTGCCCGGCGACCACATCCTCACCCTCGCCGACCGCCTCGCCCCCGGCACCCCGGTGCTGTCGGTGGCGGGCACCAGCTTCCCCACCGCCGAGCAGCTGTTCTCCCTGGAGGGCAAGCTGAACGCGGCCACGCCGCGCAAGGCGGAGCGGGCCCTCGGCCTGTTCGAGCGGTACGCCGACACCGCCGACCTCGCCCGCCGGGTCTCCGCGCCGAGCAGCGACCGCGTCACCCCGATGATGTTCGAGCACAAGCTGCTGGAGCAGGCCCGCTCCGACCTGCGCCGGGTCGTCCTGCCGGAGGGCACCGAGGAGCGGGTGCTGCACGCCGCCGAGGTGCTGCTGCGCCGGGGCGTGTGCGAGCTGACGCTGCTCGGGCCGGTCGACCAGATCCGCAAGAAGGCCGCCGACCTCGGCATCGACCTCGGCGAGTCCCAGCTGATCGACCCGGCGACCTCCGAGCTGCGGGACACCTTCGCCGAGCAGTACGCGGCCCTGCGCGCCCATCGGGGCGTCACCGTCGAGCTGGCCTACGACGTCGTCTCCGACGTGAACTACTTCGGCACGCTGATGGTCCAGGAGGGCCTCGCCGACGGCATGGTGTCGGGCTCGGTGCACTCCACGGCCGCGACCATCCGCCCGGCCTTCGAGATCATCAAGACCAAGCCGGACGCCGACATCGTCTCGTCCGTGTTCTTCATGTGCCTGGCCGACAAGGTCCTCGTCTACGGCGACTGCGCGGTCAACCCGGACCCCAACGCCCAGCAGCTCGCCGACATCGCCATCCAGTCGGCGAGCACGGCCGAGCAGTTCGGCGTGGAGCCGCGGATCGCGATGCTGTCGTACTCCACCGGCACCTCCGGCTCCGGCGCCGACGTCGACAAGGTCCGCGAGGCCACCGAGCTCGTGCGAGCGCGCCGGCCCGACCTGAAGATCGAGGGCCCGATCCAGTACGACGCCGCCGTGGAGCCGTCGGTCGCGGCGACCAAGCTGCCCGGTTCCGAGGTCGCCGGGCAGGCGAGCGTGCTGATCTTCCCCGACCTGAACACCGGCAACAACACCTACAAGGCCGTGCAGCGCTCGGCCGGCGCCATCGCCGTCGGCCCGGTGCTGCAGGGTCTGCGCAAGCCGGTCAACGACCTGTCCCGGGGCGCCCTCGTCCAGGACATCGTCAACACCGTCGCCATCACGGCGATCCAGGCCCAGTCCCCCGCCCCGTCCCCGAGCGAGAAGGCAACCGCCCAGTGAGCCCCACCCGCGTCCTCGTCCTCAACTCCGGTTCCTCCTCCCTGAAGTACCAGCTGCTCGACATGCGCGACAGCAGCCGGCTGGCGGTGGGCCTGGTCGAGCGCATCGGCGAGCGGACCTCCCGTCTGAAGCACACCCCGGCCGGCGGCGAGAGCCGGGAGCGCGGCGGGGCGATCGCCGACCACGACGCCGCCCTGAAGGCCGTGGCCGAGGAGCTCGCGAAGGACGGTCTCGGCCTGGACTCTCCCGAACTGGCCGCGATCGGCCACCGGGTGGTGCACGGCGGGAAGCACTTCACCGAGCCGACCGTCGTCGACGACGCCGTGCTCGCCGAGATCGAGCGGCTCATCCCGGTGGCGCCGCTGCACAACCCGGCCAACCTCACCGGGATCCGCACGGCGCAGGCGCTGCGGCCCGACCTGCCGCAGGTCGCCGTCTTCGACACCGCGTTCCACACGACGATGCCGGAGTCGGCCGCCCGCTACGCGATCGACGTCGAGACCGCCGACGAGCACCGTATCCGCCGCTACGGCTTCCACGGCACCTCCCACGCCTACGTCTCCCGGGCCACCGCCGGGCTGCTGGGCAAGGACCCCGCCGAGACGAACGTGATCGTGCTGCACCTGGGCAACGGGGCGTCCGCCTCGGCCGTGCGGGGCGGCCGCTGCGTGGACACCTCCATGGGACTGACGCCTTTGGAGGGGCTCGTGATGGGTACGCGCTCCGGAGACATCGACCCGGCCGTCATCTTCCATTTGATGCGTGTTGGTGGAATGTCCGCCGACGAGATCGACACTCTTCTCAACAAGAAGAGCGGCCTGATCGGTCTGTGCGGCGACAACGACATGCGGGAGATCCGTCGTCGCGTCGACGAGGGCGACGAGCAGGCGGAGCTGGCGTTCGACATCTACATTCACCGCCTGAAGAAGTACATCGGCGCCTATTACGCCGTACTCGGACGGGTGGACGCGGTCGCCTTCACCGCCGGTGTGGGCGAGAACGCGGCTCCTGTGCGGGCCGCCGCGCTGGCGGGCCTGGAGGAGCTGGGGCTGGCCGTGGACGGCGAGCGCAACGCCGTGCGCGGTGACGAGGCGCGGCTGATCTCGCCCGAGGGAGCCCGGGTCGCGGTGGCGGTGGTACCTACTGACGAGGAATTGGAGATCGCGACACAGACCTACGCGCTGGTAATTGGTTCGGGGAATCACACCTGAGCGGCATCCCGCCCTTTTGTATTTTCCGCCAGACGGAATATTCCCTTGCGAAACAAACCGATAGGATCGCCCCCATGCGCCGTTCGAAAATCGTCTGTACTCTCGGCCCCGCGGTCGACTCCCACGATCAGCTTGTCGCGTTGATCGAAGCCGGCATGAACGTGGCCCGCTTCAACTTCAGCCACGGCTCGCACGCCGAGCACCAGGGCCGGTACGACCGGGTCCGTGCCGCCGCCAAGGAGACCGGCCGGGCCATCGGTGTCCTCGCCGACCTCCAGGGCCCGAAGATCCGCCTGGAGACCTTCGCCGAGGGTCCCGTGGAGCTGGTGCGCGGTGACGAGTTCACCATCACCACCGAGGACGTCCCGGGCGACAAGACGATCTGCGGGACGACCTACAAGGGTCTGCCCGGCGATGTCACCAAGGGCGACCAGGTCCTCATCAACGACGGCAACGTCGAACTGAAGGTCACCGAGGTCGAGGGCCCCAAGGTCAGGACGATCGTCATCGAGGGCGGCGTCATCTCCGACCACAAGGGCATCAACCTGCCCGGCGCGGCCGTCAACGTGCCCGCCCTGTCCGAGAAGGACATCGAGGACCTCCGCTTCGCCCTCCGCATGGGCTGCGACCTGGTGGCGCTGTCCTTCGTCCGGGACGCCAAGGACGTCCAGGACGTGCACCGCATCATGGACGAGGAGGGCCGCCGCGTCCCCGTCATCGCCAAGGTGGAGAAGCCGCAGGCGGTGCAGAACATGGAGGACGTCGTGATGGCGTTCGACGGTGTGATGGTCGCCCGCGGTGACCTGGCCGTCGAGTACCCGCTCGAGAAGGTCCCCATGGTGCAGAAGCGCCTGATCGAGCTGTGCCGGCGCAACGCCAAGCCGGTGATCGTGGCGACCCAGATGATGGAGTCGATGATCACCAACTCCCGTCCGACCCGCGCCGAGGCCTCCGACGTGGCCAACGCGATCCTGGACGGCGCCGACGCGGTCATGCTGTCCGCCGAGTCCAGCGTGGGCGCGTACCCGATCGAGACCGTGAAGACGATGTCGAAGATCGTCGCCGCGGCCGAGCAGGAGCTGATGTCCAAGGGCCTGCAGCCGCTGGTGCCGGGCAAGAAGCCGCGCACGCAGGGCGGTTCGGTGGCCCGGGCCGCGTGCGAGATCGCCGACTTCCTCGGCGGCCGGGGCCTGGTGGCCTTCACCCAGTCCGGCGACACCGCCCGCCGCCTGTCCCGCTACCGGGCGCAGCAGCCGATCATCGCCTTCACCACCGACGAGGGCACCCGCAACCAGATGGCGCTGAGCTGGGGCGTGGAGCCGTACGTGGTGCCGTTCGTGAACAGCACGGACGAGATGGTCGACCTGGTGGAGCAGGAGCTGGTCAAGCTCAACCGCTTCAACCCGGGCGACATCGTGGTCATCACGGCCGGTTCGCCCCCCGGTGTCCCCGGCACGACCAACATGGTCCGCGTCCACCATCTGGGCGGCACGAACAGCTGACCGAGGAAGACCTCGGCCCACACGACTGAGGGCGCCCCTGCCAACAGGGGGCGCCCTCAGCGGCGTTCATCCATGTCCGCCTGCTCTCTTCCTGGCTCACCATTCGACCAGCAGACAGGCGACGACATACGAAGAGCCCTGCGCTCACGGGGGTTGGGCGGCACCGCACTGGTGGCGGCCTCAGCGGGACTGATGGGGCTGGTGTACGCGACGCCGGCCCGGGCGGACGATCCGTCAGCCACAGCTCCCGACGACGGCTGTGCCCCGCCGGGTCTCCACCCGGCGGGGCACAGCTTTCGCGGCTCCCGGAGAAGACCGGCTCAGCCGGTCACGTACTGATGCAGCCCCGGCACCGTCAGCGTGCCGCCGAACTGGCCGGCCTGGACGACCTTCACGTTGGTGAAGTAGATCAGCGGGATGTTCAGGGGCGGCGGGTGCTCCGGGTCGAACGTGACCGGGATCAGACCGAGCAGGTTGCCCGAGATCTTCTCCGTGTACATCACCGTCTTGCCGTCGGTGATCGTGGACGTCGACCCCTTCGCCGCCTGCACGTGGTGGGTCTTGCCGGACTGCTTGTCCGTGACGAGCTGGTGCAGGTCCCCGATGTCGGTCCCGTCGTTGATGACGTACTTCAGGACCTTCTTGGTGGCGCCGCTCGCGGTCTTCACCTCGACGATGCCCTGGTAGTCGGCACCCTTCAGCGTCAGCGAGCTGGCCTCCAGGCGCCAGGGCTCGTCGGGCACGAGGAGCTCGTTGTCCACCCCGCCCTCGGCGTCCGTGGCGGCCGGGCAGTCCTCGGGATCCACGGAGGGGCTCGCGGACGGGCTGGGGGAGGCGGTGGCCTTCCCTGCCGCGTCCTCGGCCGCGTCGGCCGCCTTCTCGGCGGCCTCGGTCGCGTCCCCGGCCGTCTTCGACGCCTTGTCCGTCGTGTCCTTGACGGTGTCCTCGACCGTGTCGGTCGTCTTCTTGACGGCGTCGGACGCGTCGTCCTTGCCCGTGTCCGAGGACGTCTCGGTGCCCTCGGTCTCGGTGCCCTCGGCCTTGCTGGTGTCGCCGGACGGCGAGGCGGACGCGGAGGGCGTGGGGCTCGGGCTCTCGGTGGACTTGCCGCCCGTGAGGATGCCGCCGATCGCATCGCCGATGTCCTCGAGGATGTTGCCGCCGCTCTTGGACGGCGACGGGCTGGGCGTCGCCTCGTCGTCCTCGCCCGACGCGCTCTCGGACGCCGAAGGAGCCGGGGTGGGCTCGGTCTTGTCGCCCTTGTCGTCGGAACCTGAATCCGACGAAGAGGACGAGCCGTCCTTGTCCGCATGCGCGTCCGAGCCGGCGGACGCCGAGGGAGTCGGCTCGGCCGTGCCCTTGTCCTCGTCGCCCGCGGCCTCGCTCTCGCTCGGCGAGGGCGACGGGGAGGCGCCGTCCTTGTCGTCCTCCAGCGCCGCGAGGCAGTTCTTGTACTCGTCGGCCTTCAGGCTGTTGGAGGTCGACGGCTGCTCGTCGGCGAGGGCGAGCGTCGGGGTGAAGCCCATGCCCATGAGGACCGCGGTGGGCATCGCCGCCATGGCTATCGCCTTGCCGGCCGGCATCTGGAACCGGGTGAAGAGCGGCTTCTTGGGAGCCGCGTGACGTGGCCCCGTTCTCCCCTTCGTCTGGGTGGCGGGAGAACCGTCGCGAGGGTCAGCCGACACGGTACCCCCCGTTGTGGGCCTCGGACCGGACGCCGTCCGCGGGGCCGCCGTCGCCGGTCCCGTACGGCGGGTGCGTCCCGCCCGTCTCACCGGCCGGGCTCTCGGGAGAGGGCTCCACGGCTCCTTCTCCCTTCGGTCCCTTACCGGCCGCCCGACGTCCCTTCCCCGTGTCCTGCGACTTGCCCGGCACCCAGGCGACGGCGAGAGCGCCGCCGAGCATGGCCAGCAGGAAGCCGATGAGGAAGCCTCCGATGTTGGAGACCACCAGCGACACCAGGGCGAGGATGATCGCCGCGACACCGGCGAAGACACGCGTCGCCTGCTGGAACCACATGGTCAGACCCAGTGTGATCAGCAGGACCCCGATGATGAGGGAGCCGGCACCCGCGGTGGTCGCCATGGTGAGCGACATGGTGCCCAACTTGAGGGTGGCGTAGGGGAAGTAGGCGATCGGCACCCCGCCGAGGATGGTGAACAGGCCTGCCCAGAACGGCCGGGTACCCCGCCAGTCACGGAATCGCCGACGCAACCGGGCGAAAGTCCCGGCGCTCTGGACCGGAGTCTCGGCACTCATGGAAAACAGCTCCCTCGGTCCGATGGAGGTACGTACCGGCTCGGCCGTAGGCGTGTGGAGAAGCCGGAAAGTTTAAGTCTGTGTGGTGGCCCGGTACAGGGCCGGGCCCGAGGGGCGGGGAAGCGACGGCCTCCCCGCCCCTCGAAGGGGGCGGGTCAGCCGCCCCCGGACACCCGTGGGACGGAGGCTGTCAGTAGCACTCCATGCCCTTGTCCGTGCCGAGCTTCATCGACAGGCCGCTCAGCTTGAACGTGCCGGCCGTGGTCGCCCACGCCGTCTGCTTGACGCCGTAGAGGTCGGCCGACTCGGCCTGCTGGGCGAACCCGCCCGGCAGCGTGGTCTTCGTGTCCTTGACCGCAGGACCACGGGTCTTGTCCTTGACCGCGACACCGATGTCGATGTTCTTGAACTCCGCATCGGCGTCGAGCTGCGCGACGTCGATGTAGAGGTTCTCCGCCTTGACCGGCTTCTTGGCGTCGTTCCCCGCCTCAAGACGGAGGTAGACCGTCTTGCCTATGAGGGGGATCGGCGTCGCGACCGACTGGCACATCTTGCTGATCGTCGCGTCGTCGAACGACGAGATCGCGACGGGCACCGGCGTCTTCTTGTCACCGTCGGTCGAGGTGTAGACGCTGTCGATTCCGCCGTACTGAGCGAAACCCTCACCGTGCAGGTGACTGGCCGACACCTTGAACTGCTGGCCGGAGACGCTGAACGACGCGGCCAGCGCACCCTGCGCGAGTCCTACACCCACACATGCCGCAGCGGCGACGCTGGGCACCATGACCACAGCGAACCGCTTCCATCTGGTCCCGCCACGCACCTGGGACTCCATATTTCCTCCTTCTCGGACGTACATCTCCTGTCCTGGCTCGCCCCGATTGGCGGCTCAGCCGGGCAGGGATGGGAGAAGTGCTACGTCCTCGGGAAGGAGAGCGCCTGCACTCGGCGGCGCAACTGCGCCCGAATCACCGGCGATCACCCCCGAGCGACAACCACTGGTCGCGCCTGACACGCATCACGCACAACCCTGCTGGACAGGCTTCGCCCGAAGGGCGAAGACCCCCCTGTCCAAGAGCCGGCGCCACTGCCGCCGGCTCTGCTCGGTGGGGACCCAG
The DNA here is from genome assembly GCF_007655005.1 of Streptomyces tibetensis. Lineage (GTDB taxonomy): Bacteria > Actinomycetota > Actinomycetes > Streptomycetales > Streptomycetaceae > Streptomyces > Streptomyces tibetensis. The sequence continues at coordinate 23,642 of NZ_SZVW01000035.1, read as the reverse complement.
GTTGTCCCGCGACCCAACCGGCTGCCGGGGTACGGGAATGGACCGAGCGTGGCTGATCGTGGTGCATTCTCGCCGCCCGCACAAGGGGGTTCGTTACTCGCTAGTAACGGCCGGATAACCGAACAACGACCCATCGGTCTCGGACGACAACTGAGGGTGGCGCCGGACGGCGGTACAAAGCTGTTGATCGATGGACAGAATCCGACAGATCAACGCCCGCGACTTACTCCTAGTAACAGCGGCCGCGATTACCAAGTTTTGGTAAAACGCGGCCGCAGTGACCCTCCGTGGGCGAACTTTTCACGCGGGCACCACATGCCCGCGTGTTTAACGACTGGTCAGAACAGGGCGCGCGCCAGGGCCCTACGGGCCGCGATCACGCGGGGATCGTCGGGCCCGACGACCTCGAACAGCTCCAGCACCCGCATCCGCACCGTGTCCCGGTCGTCACCCACCGTGCGCTGCACGGTCTCGATGAGCCGGCCGAACGCGTCCTCGACGTGGCCACCCACCAGATCCAGATCGGCGGCGGCGATCTGCGCCTGCACATCGGACGGCTTGTCGGCCGCGTCCCGGCGCACCTGCTGCGGGTCGACGCCCTGCACCCGCTGGAGCAACTCGGCCTGCGCGAGACCCAGTTTGGCCTCCTCGTTGCCCGGGTCCTCGTTCAGCACGTTCTTGTACGCCTGGACGGCACCGGACAGATCGCCCGAATCCAGCGCCTGCACCGCGGCTTCGAGGAGCCCGTCGTGCGGGCCGGCCAGCCGCTCGGGAGCCTCCGGGGCACCGCCCGGCACGGCCTCGGGGTCGACGGTGAGACCGGTCAGGCCGAAGCGCTGCTCGCCGACCTGCACCAACTGGTCGAGGGTCTGCCGGATCTGCGCCTCGCCCGCCGCTCCCTGGAAGAGCGGCAGCGCCTGCCCCGCGACGACCGCGAACACCGCGGGGATTCCCTGGATGCCGAACTGCTGCATCAGCATCTGGTTGGCGTCGACGTCGACCTTGGCGAGCAGGAAGCGGCCGTTGTACTCGACGGCCAGCCGCTCCAGGACCGGGCTGAGCTGCTTGCAGGGCTCGCACCACTCGGCCCAGAAGTCGATGACTACGGGGACCTCGGCGGAACGCTGCAGGACGTCCCTCTCGAACCCCGCCTCATCGACGTCGATGACGAGATCGGCCGGGGAGATCGCCCCCGTCCCGCCCTCCCGGGCTGCTTGCGCGCGCGCCTGCTCCGCCTTCGCCTTGGCCTCCTGGGCCGCCTTCACCGCGGCGAGGTCGACGACTCCGCTCATGGACATGTTCCGTGGCTGCATGCGCCTATCCTCCCCCGTACTGCGCGCGCGTGTGAAAAGCGGTGTGAAAGCAAGGCCGGTCCGTGCCTTTCGGCGCCGGGTCCCCACCCCACGCCGGGTGTACCGAGGCCCGTGTACGTCCCTCACGGGCTTTCGCTACGAGTCGTAGCGTAATGCCCCACCGCACCGCCGGGACACCACCCCCCGGTGATCTCCCTCACGGCGCCCGGTGGGAACCGCCGGTTTATGGTCGGAAGATGCAGAGCCGCAGCCCAGCCAGCCGCACCGGGCGACCGCGCAGCGCGACGGCGGACGCCGCGATCCTGGCCGCGACGCGCGAGGCGCTCGTGGAACTGGGCTGGTCCAAGCTCACCCTCGGAGACGTCGCGACGCGCGCCGGGGTTGCGAAAACCACGCTCTACCGCCGCTGGGCGGGCAAGAACGAACTGGTCGTCGACGCGGTCGCGGAACTCTTCGACGAGCTGGAACTCCCCGACCGCGGCTCCCTGGCCGCCGACATCGAGGGTGTGGTCCTGCAGTTCGCCACGATCCTGGCCCTTCCGGAGGCGAAGAGCGGCCTCATGGCGGTGGTGGCGGAAGCCACCCGCGACGAGGCACTGCGCGAACGCATCCGGGCCTCGGTCGTCGACCACCAGAAGCGCCTGGTCGTGGAGGGCCGCACCCGGGCCCAGGCCCGGGGCGAACTCCCCCCGGAGCCGGACCCCGCCTCGGCCGACCGCACGGTGGACCTGATCTTCGACATGGTGGCGGGTGCGGTGGTCCACCGCACCCTGGTGAGCGCGGAACCGGCGGACGAGGAGTGGGTCAGAAGCTTCACCAGGGTGCTGCTGCACGGGCTGGGGACGTAGCCCCTCAGAAGCCGGCCGGCTCCGTGTACACCCCCCACTCGTCCCGCAGCACGCCGCAGATCTCCCCGAGCGTGGCCTCCGCCCGTACCGCGTCCAGCATCGGCTCGATCATGTTGGCGCCGCTGCGGGCGGCGGCCAGCATGGCGTCGAGGGCGGTGCGCACGGCGGCGTCGTCACGGGCCGTCCTGCGCCCGCCGAGCGCCCGGACCTGCTCGCGCTCCACCTCGTGGCTGACCCGCAGGATCTCCAGGTCCCCGGTGACCGACCCGTCGTGACAGTTCACGCCGACGACCCTCTTGTCGCCCTTCTCCAGCGCCTGCTGATACCGGAACGCCGACTCGGCGATCTCCCCGGTGAACCAGCCGTCCTCGATGCCGCGCAGGATCCCGGAGGTGATCGGGCCGATCGGGTGCTGCCCGTCGGGGTGCGCCCGCAGACCGCGCTCCTTGATCTGGTCGAAGATCTTCTCCGCGTCCGCCTCGATGCGGTCGGTCAGCTGCTCCACGTACCAGGAACCGCCCAGCGGGTCGGCCACGTTGGCGACGCCGGTCTCCTCCATCAGCACCTGCTGCGTGCGCAGCGCGATCTCCGCGGCCTGCTCGCTCGGCAGGGCGAGGGTCTCGTCGAGCGCGTTGGTGTGCAGCGAGTTCGTCCCGCCGAGCACGGCCGCCAGTGCCTCCACGGCCGTCCGCACGACGTTGTTGTACGGCTGCTGCGCGGTGAGGGAGACCCCCGCGGTCTGCGTGTGGAAGCGGAGCCACTGGGCCTTCTCGGACTTGGCGCCGTAGACGTCACGCATCCAGCGGGCCCAGATCCGCCGGGCCGCGCGGAACTTGGCGATCTCCTCGAAGAAGTCGACGTGCGCGTCGAAGAAGAACGACAGGCCGGGGGCGAAGACGTCCACGTCCAGCCCGCGCGACAGGCCCAGTTCGACGTACCCGAAGCCGTCCGCCAGGGTGTACGCCAGCTCCTGCGCGGCCGTCGAGCCGGCCTCGCGGATGTGGTAGCCGGAGACGGACAGCGGCTTGTAGGCGGGGATGCCGGCCGCGCAGTACTCCATGAGGTCGCCGATGAGCCGCAGATGCGGCTCGGGCTGGAAGAGCCACTCCTTCTGGGCGATGTACTCCTTGAAGATGTCCGTCTGGAGCGTGCCGTTGAGGACGGACGGGTCGACGCCCTGCCGTTCGGCGGCGACCAGGTACATGCAGAAGACGGGGACGGCCGGGCCGCTGATGGTCATCGACGTCGTGACGTCGCCGAGCGGGATGTCCTTGAACAGGACCTCCATGTCGGCCGCCGAGTCGATGGCGACCCCGCAGTGCCCGACCTCGCCGAGCGAGCGCGGGTCGTCGGAGTCGCGGCCCATGAGGGTGGGCATGTCGAAGGCGACGGAGAGCCCGCCTCCGCCGTTGCGGAGGATCATCTTGTAGCGCTCGTTGGTCTGCTCGGCGTTGCCGAACCCGGCGAACTGCCGGATGGTCCACGTCCGCCCCCGGTAGCCGGTCGCGTACAGACCGCGGGTGAAGGGGTACTCCCCCGGCCAGCCGATCCGGTCGAACCCCTCGTAGGTGTCACCGGGCCGCGGCCCGTACACCGGCTCCACGGCGTCGCCGGAGAGCGTGGTGAAGTCGGCCTCGCGCTTGCGCGCGGCGTCGTACCTGGCCTGCCAGCGGCGGCGGCCCTCGTCGATGGCGTCAGCGTCCATACCCTCGAATTTACTTGGACGTCCTAGTAAATGTCGATGGCTGAGGGGAGTGACCTGGCGAACGGGTGAGAACGACCGCCGCACGCGCGCGTGCGGCGGGCCCGGAGCGCGCCTAGGCCTTGACCGGCGCGGGCGCGTCCTCGGCGAGCTTGCCCTCCAGCTCGTGGCTGATCCTGCGCTCGACGAAGAACGCGGCCGTGGGGATCGTGCCGGCCAGCAGCACCCACAGCTGCTTCTTGACCGGCCACTTCGCCTTGGAACCGAGGTCGAAGGCGAAGATCAGGTACACGACGTACAGCCAGCCGTGCGCGATGCTGACCACCTGGGTGAAATCAGCCGCGCCGCCCAGGTCCAGGACGTACTTGCCGATCATGCCCAGGGTCAGCGCGACGAGCAGCACACCGGTGACGTAGGCCATGACCCGATAGCGGGTCAGCACGCTCTTCTTCATGCCGTCGAGCGTAACGACCCGTTCCGGGAGATCTTGCCCCGGGTCACTCCTCCTCGAAGTCGCCCGCCGAGACGCGCAGCGGCCGCAGCATCGCGAAGATCTCCGCGCATTCCTCGGCGTCGTACGCCCCGAGCCCGAAGTCCATCGCCATCAGGTCGCGGGTGGCCGACTCGACGACCTCGCGGCCCTTGTCGGTGATGCTGGCGAGGGTGCCCCGGCCGTCGTTCGGGTTGGGCCGCTTGGCGACCAGACCCGACTTCACCAGCCGGTCCACGGTGTTCGTCACGGAGGTGGGGTGCACCATGAGCCGCTCGCCGATCTTGGACATCGGCAGCTCGCCCGACTTGGAGAAGGTGAGCAGCACCAGCGCCTCGTAGCGCGCGAACGTCAGCCCGTACGGCCTGACCACCGCGTCGACCTCGGCGAGAAGGATCTGCTGGGCGCGCATGATCGAGGTGATCGCCGCCATGGACGGCACGTTCCCCCAGCGCTGCTTCCAGCGTTCGTCGGCACGCGCGATCGGATCGAAGGAGAGACTGAGCGGCTTCGGCACGAACCCGACCTTACCGGCCGGTCACATGGTGGTCAGCACCGTCTCGCCCTTCGGGCGCGGGCATCGGTTCCGGTGCGCGGGCCGCCGCCGGCGACGAGAACCCCGGCCCTGATGGGCCGGGGTTCTCGGAACGGCTCGGGCGGAACCGCTACTCGGCGAGGTGCCGCTCCACTGTCTCCACCTTTGACGTGAGTCCGTCCGTCACACCGGGGCGGATGTCCGCCTTGAGGACGAGGGAGACCCGGGGCGCGCGGCGCTCGACCGCGGCGACCGCGCGCCGGACGACGTCCATGACCTCGTCCCACTCCCCTTCGACGGAGGTGAACATCGCGTCGGTGCGGTTCGGCAGCCCCGACTCACGCACCACCCGTACGGCGTCGGCGACATACTCCCCCACGTCCTCGCCGACCCCGAGCGGCGTCACGGAGAAGGCGACGATCATGCGCCCACCACTCCCTCCTGGCGCGCGCGGGAGGCGATGACCGCGTCCTCGGCCTCACGCCGGAGCCTGCGCTCGGCGAAGAACCCGCCGGCGGGCAGCACCGAGAGGACGAAGTACAGCGCGGCGGTCTTCAGCGACCACTTCGCACGGTTCCACGCGTCGGCCCAGAAGATCACGTACAGGACGAACAGCACCCCATGCACCATGCCCATCACCGGCACGGCGTTGAAGTCCGTGGTCCGCTTGAGCACCGAGCAGACCAGCAGGAGGAGGAAGGAGATCGCCTCGGGGGCCGAGACCAGGCGGAGGCGGCGGATGGCGGTGGCGGTCTTGAGGTCCACGGGTCACCTTCGGTGGGAGTTACGCGACGGCGGTCTGGTCGATCGATACGGCTGGCACGGGTCCGACGGTTTGTGAACGCGCGCACAAGCGTCCCGCCCATTGTGGCAAACCCCCGCGGGCCCTCCGGCCGGGGGGCCGTCCCCGGCCCCCTAGGGGTGTGATCAGGGTCGTTCTCCACCCACGGGCCCTGTCCGTGGGGCCCGGCCTGCCGATACCTTCCAGTCGTGGCGATGTTCCGACTTCAGAGCAGCAAGGTGCTCGCCGTCGACATGACCGGAGACGCCGTCAAGGCGAAGAACGGCTCGATGGTCGCGTACGACGGGGAGATGGCCTTCAAGAAGCTCAGCGGCGGCGGCGAGGGGATCCGGGGAATGGTGACCCGGCGGCTGACCGGCGAGCAGATGACGTTGATGGAGGTGAAGGGGCGCGGGACCTGCTGGTTCGCGGACCGCGCCTCCGAGATAAACCTGGTCAGCGTCCAGGGCGACAAGCTCTACGTCGAGTCGAGCAACCTGCTCGCGACCGACGGCGGGCTGCGCACGGGCACCGAGTTCACCGGCCTGCGCGGCGCCTCGCAGGGCAACGGGCTGTTCACGACGACCGTCGAGGGCCACGGCCAGGCGGCGATCATGTCGGACGGCCCGGCGGTGGTGCTGCGGGTGAGCGCGCAGTACCCGCTGACCGTCGACCCTGGGGCGTACGTGGCGCACCAGGGGAATCTGCGGCAGTCCTTCCAGTCCGGTGTGACGTTCCGCACGCTGCTCGGGGAGGGCGGCGGCGAGGCGTTCCAGATGCGGTTCGAGGGGGACGGGCTGGTGTACGTGCAGCCGAGCGAGCGGAACACGATCGCGGGGGACGTGTGACATGGCCTTCCGGGAGATCAACGGAAAGATGGTCGAGGCGACGGTCGCTCCGGGGCAGCGGCTGTTCAGTCAGCGCGGGGCGATGCTCGCGTACAAGGGCGAGGTGTCGTTCACGCCCAACATGGCGGGCGGCCAGGGCGGGATCATGTCGATGATCGGCCGCCGGGTGGCGAACGAGGACACCCCCCTGATGTCCGTGGAGGGCAGCGGCACGGTCCTCTTCGGGCACGGCGGGCACCACGTCCAGGTGATCCGGCTCTCCGGCGACACCCTCTGCGTGGAGGCGGACCGTCTCCTGGCCTTCGAGGGCACGCTCCAGCAGGGCACGATGTTCCTGGGCTCGCAGGGCGGCGTCATGGGCATGGTGCGGGGCCAGGTCAGCGGCCAGGGGCTGTTCACGACGACGCTGAAGGGGCACGGGGCCGTCGCGGTCATGGCCCACGGCGGCGTCATCGAGATCCCGATCAGCCCCCAGCGGCCGGTCCATGTGGACCCGCAGGCCTACGTCGCCCACCACGGCGACGTCCGCAACAAGCTGTCCACGGCGCTCGGCTGGCGGGACATGGTGGGCCGCGGCTCGGGCGAGGCCTTCCAGCTGGAGCTCAGCGGCAGCGGTGCGGTGTACGTCCAGGCGTCGGAGGAGAAGCTGTGAGCACGTACGGAACCCCGGGCGCCGGCCCCGTGGTCTTCGACCCGGCGACGCTGCCCGCGGACGACAACGTCAATCCCTACACCTTCTGCGTGGAGCTCAAGGGGAGCCAGTGGTTCCTGCAGAAGGGGAAGATGATCGCCTACTACGGCTCGATCGACTTCAACGGCGTCGGACACGGCCGGCTGGACCGTCTCGTGCGCACCTCGTTCCATTCGCCACTGCACGCGAGCGACTGGGTCGTGGCGGAGGGCTCGGGCAAGATGCTCCTCGCCGACCGGGCCTTCGACGTCAATTCGTACGACCTCGAAGACGGCAATCTGACCATTCGCTCGGGCAACCTGCTCGCTTTTCAGCCAACTCTGGCACTGAAGCAATCAATCGTGCCGGGTTTTCTGACCCTCATCGGAACCGGAAAGTTCGTGGCCGCGTCGAACGGACCGGTGGTGTTCATGGACCCCCCGATCCGGGTCGACCCGCAGGCCCTGGTCGGCTGGGCCGACTGCCCCTCCCCGTGCCACCACTACGACCATGGGTACATGACCGGCGTCATGGGCGGTCTACGTGCGCTGACGGGCCTCGGAGGCGCCTCCGGTGAGGAGCACCAGTTCGAGTTCGTGGGCGCCGGGACGGTGCTGCTCCAGTCGTCCGAGACACTGATGGCCGAGCAGGCCACGGGGGCCGTTCCGCACCAGGCCGGTGTGCCCGGCGGCGGGGCACACAGCCCCCAGGCGGGGCAGCCGGGCGTACCGCGTCTTCCCGGACAGCTGGGCGACCTCCAGCGTCGCTTCGGGCTGTGAGCGGTAGTCTGCGGAGTGTGACATCGAACGCCTACGCACCCATGTTCGGCAGGTGTGCGCTGTCACACGAAAACCCTCACTAGTTCGCCTTTCAACTTTTTAGGTAGACTTCATTCATGGAGACCGAGACGGCCACCCGCTGGCTGACCGATGCGGAGCAGTGCGCCTGGCGCACCCACCTGGAGGTCAACAGGCTGTTGACGTACCAGCTCGAGAAGGACCTGCAGCCGTTCGGCCTGACAATGAACGACTACGAGATCCTGGTGAATCTCTCCGAGTCCCCGGACCAGAGGATGCGGATGAGCGACCTCGCCTCCGCGACCCTCCAGTCCAAGAGCCGCCTCTCGCACCAGATCACGCGCATGGAGAACGCGAACCTGGTCCGGCGGGAGAACTGCGAGTCGGACCGCCGGGGCCTCTACGCGGTCCTGACCGACCACGGCACGGCGACGATGCAGAAGGTCGCGCCCCACCATGTGGCGTCCGTGCGCAGGCACTTCATCGACCTGCTGTCCCCCGAGGCCCTGACCGAGCTCGACAAGGGCCTCAAGCCCATCGCGGAGCACCTGCGCGGCCACCGCGGGCGCCCGTAACCGCTAAACGAGCGGCAGGCGGAGTTCGAACAGGGCTCCGCCTGCGGGCCCGCGTCCGGCCGTGAGCGTGCCGCCGTGCCGGACGGCGACGTCCCGGGCGATGGCGAGCCCCAGCCCGGCTCCGCCGTCGTCGCGGCTGCGGGCGGCGTCCAGCCGGACGAACCGTTCGAAGATCCGCTCCCGGTCGTCCTCGGGCACCCCGTCGCCGTCGTCGGCCACCCCGACCACGGCCCGGTCGCCCTCGCGCCGCACGCTCACGGTGACGGCCGACCGGGCATGCCGCTGGGCGTTGTCGAGCAGATTGGCCAGCACCCGCCCCAACTGCCCCCGCGATCCGGCCACCTCCACCGGCTCCGCGTCCACGGTGACACCCGTCCGGCCCTCGGCCTGCTCCCGGGCGAGTCCGGCGAGGTCGACCTGCGCGTCGCTGGGCCGCTCCCCCGCGTCCAGCCGGGCGAGCAGCAGCAGATCGGCCGCCAGCCGCTGCAACCGGACGGTGTCCTCCACGGCCCCGTCGAGGTCCAGCAGCTCGGGGTGCGCGGCGGCCACCTCCAGTTGTGTCCGCAGCGAGGCGATCGGACTGCGCAGCTCGTGGGAGGCGTCGGCGACGAACCGCCGCTGCCGCTCCACGGACGTCTCCAGCGCCGCGAGCGTCTCGTTGGTGGTGCTGGCGAGCCGGGCGATCTCGTCGTGCGTGTCCGGCTCCGGAACGCGCCGTGCGAGGTCCTCGGAGTGGGTGATCGCGGCCATCTCGCTCCGGATCCCCTCGACGGGCCGCAGGGCCCGCCGGGTGACCAGCCAGGTCACGGCCGCGACGACTGCGAGCAACAGTGGGAAACCGATCAGCATCACCGTCAGCGCGGTCCGCACGGCCCCATGCTCGGCGGCCAGCGGGGAACCGGCGTAGACCCTGAGGTGCCCGCGGTCGTGGGTCTCCACCTCGACGGCGGCGAAGCGGTAGTCCTCCGCGTCGCCGTCGATCGTCGCGGACCCGTTGCTGAAGACGCTCTCCCCGGAGATCTCACCGGGTTCGAGGGTCTCGCCCGCGTCCTCGGCGTCGTCATCGTCATCCTCGGTGGGCTTCACCGCCGGCTGCGGCTTCACCTGCCCGCTGTCGGTCCCGTTGATCTTCTCCAGATCCTCACTGGCCGCGACCAGCCGCCCGTGCTCGTCCAGGACCTGCACCGGCCCGTCGTCGCCGTCCAGCCCGGAGAGCTTGCCGTACGGCGTCCCCGCCGCGACCTCGGAGGCGACCGCCCGCGCGGCGCGCTCCGCCTGCGTACCGGCCTCGCCGATCAGGTTGGACCGCAGGGACAGCAGCACGGCGGCCCCGGCGGCGACGAGCGCCACCGCGACCACGAGGGTCGCTCCCAGCGTGGCCCGCGCCCGGACCGACCCGAACAACCGCCTCACGGTGACGTCTCCAGCCGGTAGCCGGCCCCGCGCACGGTCCGGATCAGCCCCGCCCGCAGCTTCCGCCGCAGCGTGCTGACGTACACCTCGACGATGTTCGGATCACCCTCGTACGCGAAGTCCCAGACGTGCTCCAGGATCTCGGACTTGGACACCACCTCGCCGGCCCGCAGCACGAGCTGCTCCAGCACGGAGAACTCCTTGGCGGTGAGGGCGATCTCGTCCTCACCGAGGAACACCCGGCGTGCCGCGGTGTCCACCTTCAGATCCCCGTGCACATGCACGGGTGAAGCCCCGGCACCCTGCCCTCGCCGCCGCAGCAGCGCCTTGACCCGGGCGACGAGCACGACGTACGAGAACGGCTTGGTCAGATAGTCGTCGGCACCGGTGTCGAGCCCCTCGGCCTCGTCGTACTCGCCGTCCTTGGCGGTCAGCATCAGGATCGGCACGTCGTGCCCGGCGGCCCGCAGGGCGGCGCAGACCCGGTAGCCGTTGAGGCCGGGCAGCATGATGTCGAGGATGACCAGGTCGTACGTGCCCTCCGAGGCCTGGTACAGCCCCTCCCGACCGTCGTGGACGACGTCCACGGCGTACCCCTCGGCCGTCAGGCCCCTGGCGAGCGACAGAGCCAGCCGCTTCTCGTCCTCCACGATCAACAGGCGCATGGGTAAAGAGTGGCAAAGGCAACCTGAAGATCCCTTCAGGGGGCTTCAGGTTCCTCTCAGCCTCCGTCGGCCAGAGTCGAAGACGTCGAAAACGAAACGACTCGGGAGGAATCCGCATGAAGCGCAACATCGTGATCGCCGCCGTGACCGCCGCCGCTCTGATCGGAGGCGGTACGGCGACGGCCCTCGCGACCACGGGGGACGACGGGGGCTCGGCGCGGCAGGCGGCCGGCACCCCGCTGTCGAAGGACGCGCAGGACGATCGCGACGACCGGGACGACGACACGGCCCGGGCCGCTTCCGCGGACGTCACGGCGTCCGAGGCCATCGCCTCCGCGCTGAAGCACACCTCGGGCACGGTGGTCTCCGCCGAGCTGGACGACGAGGACGACAGCGACAAGGTGATCTGGAAGGTCGACGTCCTGTCCGGCGACAACACCTGGCACAGCGTGAGCGTCGACCCGTCCAACGGCAAGGTCCTGGGCTCGCAGACCGACGACGAGGACGACACGGCGCACGTGCGGGCGGCTCTGAAGGGCTCCTCGGTGACCGCCGAGCAGGCCGCGAAGGCTGCCGCCGGCAAGGGTGTCGTGACGTCGGTCGACCTCGACGAGGACGGCAAGGACAAGTCCTGGGAGGCCGAGACCCGCACGTCCGGCGGGGCCGAGCAGGACTGGAAGGTCGACCTCACCTCGGGCAAGGTCACGGCGGACCGCTCCGACGCCCAGGACGACGACACCGACGACCAGGACTGACAGCCCCTGCCTGATTCCATCCGCCCCGGCGTCCATGCGGACGCCGGGGCGCGCACACCCCGGCGCAGCGGGGTCGGGTACGGGCGGGCTCGAGCAGACCCTGGTGGATGTCGGCGCGTCGTTCGCAGCGGAGGCGGGGCGCGAGTCGGGTCAGCTCAGGCGTGGTGGGACCCAGCCGTGGTGCCGAAGGATCATGCGCACGGCGGCGCGGGAGGGGGTCAGCCGCATCGCCGTGTTGCGCAGGGCGACGGCCAGCGGGTGGGAGAGCTGCTGTCCCATCCGCCCGGCCTGCCGGGCGGCCCGAGCGACAGCCTGACTGCGCGGACGGCCCAGCGACTCACCGGCGAGGGCCGCCGCCGTTCCCTCGCCCGCTACGCCTGCGCCGTCGAGAGCGTGCGCGACCCGGAGCTGCGCGCGATCCTCGTGCCCCGCGAGAACGCCGGCCGCGAAGCCGTCCGCCTGTTCCTCGCCGGGCACGGCGTGACGGACGTGGAGAACCGCACTCACACCCTGCTGACCTGCATCGACGGACTGGTATTCGACCGGCTGGTCAGCGGAGGCGAAGTCCCACGCGAGGCCCTCGAAGGCCTGGTCGCCGCAGCCCTGCGCTAGCCCCCGGCCAGAAGAGCCACGACGCGCCCGCACCCGCGTACGGCGAGAAGGGGCCGTGTCGGGGGGTGTCCGCCCGCAGCGGTTGGCGCGTCAACGCCAGTCAGTCGGTGAGAGACTCCATCGCGCCGTTCCGAGGACGGACACCCCCCGGCGCGGCCCCGACCCACCACCCGGCGACGGACGACGGACGAAGCGAACACGCACCCCGCCCCGCCCTGCCCCGGTCCGGTCCGGTCCGGTCCGGTCCGGCGAGCAGACGCCGGCGTCTCAGCCCTCCGTCAGCCCCGCCACCAGTTCGTCAGCCGCCCGGTAAGGATCCAGCTCACCCGAGATGATCCGCTCCGCCAGCGCCCCGAGTCGCCGGTCCCCGTGCAGGTCTCCGATGCGCTCCCGCAGCGCCGTCACCGCGATCGTCTCGACCTCCCGCGACGCCCGGGACAGACGCCGCTCCGCGAGCACGCCCCGCTCCTCCATCCAGGCCCGGTGCTTCTCCAGCGCCTCGACGACCTCGTCGACGCCCTCCCCCCGCGCGGCGACCGTCTTCACGATCGGCGGCCGCCAGTCACCCGGCCCCCGGGACTCCCCCAACCCCAGCATGTGGTTCAGCTCGCGAGCCGTCGCATCCGCCCCGTCCCGGTCCGCCTTGTTCACGACGTACACGTCGCCGATCTCCAGGATCCCGGCCTTGGCCGCCTGGATCCCGTCGCCCATCCCGGGCGCGAGCAGTACGACGGACGTGTCCGCCTGCGAGGCGATCTCCACCTCCGACTGCCCGACCCCCACCGTCTCGACCAGGATCACGTCACAGCCGGCGGCGTCCAGAACCCGGATCGCCTGCGGGGCAGCCCAGGCCAGCCCGCCCAGATGCCCGCGCGTCGCCATCGACCGGATGTACACGCCCGGGTCGGACGCGTGCTCCGACATCCGCACCCGGTCCCCGAGCAGCGCACCGCCCGAGAACGGGGACGACGGGTCCACGGCGAGCACGCCGACCCGCTTGTCCTGCTTGCGGTACGCGGAGACCAGCGCCGAGGTCGACGTGGACTTGCCGACCCCGGGCGACCCGGTCAGCCCCACCACGTACGCCCCACCCGTCAGGGGCGCGAGCGCCGCCATGACCTCCCGCAGCTGCGGGGACGCCCCCTCCACCAGGGAGATCAGCCGGGCCACGGCCCGCGGCCGGCCTTCCCTGGCCTGGGCAACCAGGGTGGAGACGTCCTGCATCACAGCTCCGTTCAGACGAGGGACGTACGAATAAGGGGGATGAACCGAGGAGGGACGTACCACCTACGGACGTCCCCCTGAGGGGCGAACCACCGGCGGACGACCCATGAGGGGCGAACCACCGGCGGACGACCCATCAGGGACGGACCACCGACGGACGTCCCAAGAGGGACGTACCCGGACTCAGGCCTTGGGCACGCGCACGATCAGCGCGTCACCCTGCCCGCCGCCACCGCACAGCGCGGCCGCACCCACGCCACCCCCACGCCGCTTCAGCTCCAGCGCGAGATGCAGCACCAGACGCGCGCCGGACATCCCGATCGGGTGACCCAGGGCAATCGCGCCACCGTTGACATTCACCTTTTCGGTGGACACTCCGAGGTCCTTCATGGACTGCACGGCGACCGCCGCGAACGCCTCGTTGATCTCGATGAGGTTGAGGTCCTCGACGCCCAGTCCCTCCTTCTTCAGCGCGTGCTGGATCGCGTTGGACGGCTGGGACTGGAGCGAGTTGTCCGGCCCGGCCACGTTCCCGTGCGCCCCGATCTCGGCGATCCACTCCAGGCCGAGCTCCTGCGCCTTGGCCTTGCTCATCACCACGACGGCGGCGGCGCCGTCGGAGATCTGCGAGGACGAACCGGCCGTGATCGTGCCGTCCTTGGCGAACGCCGGACGCAGCTTGCCGAGCGACTCGGCGGTCGTGTCACCGCGAATGCCCTCGTCCTTGCTGAACAGCACCGGGTCGCCCTTGCGCTGCGGGATCTCCACCGGGGTGATCTCGGCCTCGAACAGGCCGTTCTTCTGAGCCGCGGCGGCCCGCTGGTGCGACAGCGCGGCGATCTCGTCCTGCTCGGGCCGCGCGATGCCGAGGCGGGTGTTGTGCTTCTCCGTCGACTCGCCCATGGCGACACCCTCGAAGGAGTCGGTCAGACCGTCGTGGGCCATGGAGTCGAGCATCTGGACGGCGCCGTACTTGTAGCCCTCGCGGGACTTCGGCAGCAGGTGCGGGGCGTTGGTCATGGACTCCTGGCCGCCGGCGACGATCACGTCGAACTCACCCGCCCGGATGAGCTGGTCGGCGAGCGCGATGGCGTCGAGGCCGGACAGACACACCTTGTTGATGGTCAGAGCGGGCACGTTCATCGGGATGCCGGCCTTGACCGCGGCCTGACGGGCCGGGATCTGCCCCGCACCGGCCTGGAGCACCTGCCCCATGATCACGTACTGCACCTGGTCGCCGCCGATCCCCGCACGGTCGAGGGCGGCCTTGATCGCGAAGCCGCCGAGGTCGGCTCCGGAGAAGGACTTGAGTGAACCGAGCAACCGCCCCATGGGCGTACGCGCGCCCGCGACGATCACCGAGCTGTTCGCCTCAGAAGTTCCAGAAGACATGAGCTGCGATCCCCTTACCGGCTGCACAGCCGAGGAGTGAACGAGGGTTTACTTCGAATGTACTGAGTGGCACTCCGTGCCGTCATCGGGCCGTCGGTGTGATCGCGCGCACGTTGCGTAACCACCCCGGGGGCGCTGCACTGAATCCATGCTGACGCGAATCGACCACATCGGAATCGCCTGTTTCGACCTCGACAAGACCGTCGAGTTCTACCGTGCCACCTATGGCTTCGAGGTGTTCCACTCCGAGGTCAACGAGGAGCAGGGGGTGCGCGAGGCCATGCTCAAGATCAACGACACGTCCGACGGCGGCGCCTCCTACCTGCAGCTCCTGGAGCCGACCCGCGAGGACTCCACCGTCGCGAAGTGGCTCGCCAAGAACGGCGAGGGCGTCCACCACATCGCTTTCGGTACGGCAGATGTCGACGGTGACGCCGAGGAGATCAAGGGCAAGGGCGTACGCGTGCTGTACGAAGAGCCGCGAGTCGGTTCCATGGGGTCACGGATCACCTTCCTGCACCCCAAGGACTGTCATGGCGTACTGACAGAACTGGTCACTTCGGCGCCTGTTGAGTCACCTGAGCACTGACCCTCGTACATAGGGGCCGGTAGGGTTGGGGGCGGTCGCCGCTCAGTCCAGGGTGACCGCGGTCCCGCCGTGCGACGGCAGGACCACCGGGGTCCGGGTTTCGGGGGACGAGCGTCGGGGCAGCAGCCTCTGCTCCGCCGATGATCTGACACCATTCCCCGGGGGCCCCGTTCGGCGTATGGACGGAGCTCGTTCGGTAAGAGTTGCGACCAGGGGACGGATGGGACCGCGCAGTGCGGGGCTACGAGAGCCAGGAGCGAGAGCCGGCGGCTGACGTCGACCACCTCTCTCGGTTCGAAGCCGAGATGAAGCGGCTGAAGACCGAGCGGGAAAAGGCGATCCAGCACGCCGAGGACCTCGGCTACCAGGTCGAGGTGCTGCGCGCCAAGCTGCACGAGGCGCGGCGCACCATCATGACCCGGCCCTCTTTCGAGGGGGGCGACATCGGCTGGCAGGCCGAGCAGTTGCTCCGCAACGCGCAGGTGCAGGCCGACCAGATCCGTGCGGACGCCGACCGCGAGCTGAGCGAGGCCCGGGCCCAGACCCAGCGGATCCTCCAGGAGCACGCCGAGCAGGCGGCCCGGCTCCAGGCGGAGCTGCACCAGGAGGCGGTGACCCGCCGCCAGCAGCTGGACCAGGAGCTGTCCGAGCGCCGCCAGACGGTCGAGTCGCACGTCAACGAGAACGTTGCCTGGGCCGAGCAGCTGCGGGCGCGTACCGAGCAGCAGGCCCGCCGGCTGCTGGAGGAGTCCCGGGCCGAGGCCGAGCAGTCCCTGGCCACCGCCCGCGCCGAGGCCGAGCGGCTGGCGACGGAGGCGCGGCAGCGGCTGACGAGCGCGGCCGAGGAGGCCAGGGCCGAGGCCGAGCAGATCCTGCGCCGCGCCCGCACGGACGCCGAGCGCCTGCTCAACGCCGCCTCCACGCAGGCGCAGGAGGCCACGGACCACGCCGAGCAGCTGCGTACGTCGACCGTCACCGAGTCGGAGTCCGCGCGCCGCGAGGCCCAGGAGCTGAGCAGGGCCGCCGAGCAGCGGATGGCCGAGGCCGAGGAGGCGCTGCGCAAGGCGCAGACCGAGTCGGAGAAGCTGGTCACGGAGGCCAAGGAGGCCGCCGCCAAGGCCCTGGCGAGCGCCGAGTCCGCGAACGAGACGCGCACGCGCACCGCCAAGGAGCAGGTCGCCCGGCTGGTCGAGGAGGCCACGAAGGAGGCCGAGAACACCAAGTCCGAGGCCGAGCAGATCGTCGCCGACGCCAAGTCCGAGGCCGAGAAGATCGTCGCGGAGGCCTCCGAGAAGGCCCGCACGCTCACCGCCGAGGAGACCGCGACCCAGCTGTCCAAGGCGGCCAGGACCGCCGAGGAGGTCCTCGACAAGGCGTCGGAGGACGCCAAGAGGACCACCAAGGCCGCCGCCGAGGAGGCCGAGCGGATCCGCTCGGAGGCCGAGGCCGAGGCGGACCGGCTGCGGGCCGAGGCGCACGACATCGCCGAGCAGCTCAAGGGCGCGGCGAAGGACGACACCAAGGAGTACCGCGCCAAGACGGTCGAGCTGCAGGAGGAGGCCCGCCGGCTGCGCGGCGAGGCCGAGCAGCTGCGGGCGGACGCGGTCGACGAGGGCGAGAAGATCCGCGCCGAGGCCCGCAAGGAGGCCGTGGCGCAGATCGAGGAGGCGGCGAAGTCCGCCGAGGAGCTGCTCGCCAAGGCCAAGGCGGACGCGGACGAGCTGCGCACGACGGCCCAGGCGGACAGCGAGAAGGTCCGCACCGAGGCCATCGAGCGGGCGACGACCCTGCGCCGGCAGGCCGAGGAGACCCTGCAGCGCACCCGGCAGGAGGCCGAACGGCACCGCGAGGAGGTCGTCGAGCAGGCCGAGGCGCTCAAGGAGGACGCCGAGCGCGCGGCGCGGGAGCTGCACGAGGAGACCGAGCGGGCCATGGAGGCCCGTCGGGCGGAGGCCGCCGAGGAGCTGACCCGGCTCCAGACGGAGGCGGAGGAGCGGCTGACGGCCGCCGAGCAGGCGCTGTCGGCCGCCCGTGAGGAGGCCGCGCGGATCCGCCGCGAGGCCTCCGAGGAGAACGAGCGGCTGCGTGCCGAGGCCGCCGAGCGGATCCGTACGCTCCAGCAGCAGGCCGAGGCGGAGGCCGAGCGGCTGCGCGACGAGGCCGTGTCGGACGCGTCCGCGGCGCGTGCCGAGGGCGAGTCCGTCGCCGTACGGCTGCGCTCGGAGGCGGCGAACGAGGCCGAGCGGCTGAAGTCGGAGGCGCAGGAGAGCGCCGACCGGATGCGCGCGGAGGCGCAGTCCGCCGCCGAGCGGCTCGCCACGGAGGCGTCCGAGACGCTGGCCGCCGCCCAGGAGGAGGCCAACCGGCGTCGGCGCGAGGCCGAGGAAGTCCTCGGCAGCGCCCGCCAGGAGGCCGACCAGGAGCGCGAGCGGGCCCGCGAGCAGAGCGAGGAGCTGCTGGCCTCGGCGCGCAAGCGCGTGGAGGAGGCGCAGACCGAGGCCGTACGGCTGGTCGAGGAGGCCGACCGTCGTGCCACGGAGATGGTGTCGGCGGCCGAGCAGCACGCCCAGCAGGTCCGGGACTCCGTCGCGGGGCTGCACGAGCAGGCCCAGGAGGAGATCACCGGCCTGCGCTCCGCCGCCGAGCACGCGGCGGACCGTACCCGCCGGGAGGCCCAGGAGGAGGCGGACCGGGTCCGTTCCGACGCCTACGCCGAGCGCGAGCGGGCGAGCGAGGACGCGGGCCGGCTGCGGCGCGAGGCGCACGAGGAGTCCGAGGCCGCCAAGGCGCTCGCCGAGCGGACGATGACCGAGGCGATCTCGGAGGCGGAGCGGATCCGGGCGGAGGTCGCCGAGCACGCCCAGCGGGTGCGCACGGAGGCGTCGGACGCGATCGCCGAGGCGGAGCAGAGCGCCTCGCGCACCCGTGCGGACGCCCGGGAGGACGCCAACCGCATCCGGTCGGACGCGGCGACGCAGGCGGACACCCTCATCACCGAGGCGCGTAACGAGGCGGAGCGGCTCACCACCGAGACGGTCCAGGAGACCGACCGGCTGCGGATGGAGACGGTCAACGAGGCCGAGCGGGTCCGCACGGAGGCCCTGTCCGAGGCCGAGCGCGTCCGGTCCGAGGCGGCCACGGAGGCCGATCGGGTGCGGGCCGAGTCCGTGGCCAAGGCCGACCAGCTGGTCGCGGAGGCCACCGGCGAGGCGGAGCGGCTGCGGGCCGAGGCCGCCGAGACGGTCGGCTCGGCGCAGCAGCACGCCGAGCGGATCCGCCGCGAGGCCGAGCGCGTCAAGACGGACGCGGAGGCGGAGGCGGAGCGGCTCGTCGGCACCGCGCGCGAGGAGGCCGACCGCACGCTGGACGAGGCCCGCAAGGACGCCAACAAGCGGCGCTCCGAGGCGGCCGAGCAGGTCGACAAGCTCATCACGGAGACCACGGCCGAGGCGGACAAGCTGCTGACCGAGGCGCAGCAGCAGGCGCACAAGACCACCGCGGAGGCCGAGTCGCGGGCCGACACCATGGTGGGTGCGGCCCGCAAGGAGGCCGACCGGCTCGTCTCCGAGGCGACGGTCGAGGGCAACTCGCGGGTGGAGAAGGCCCGTACGGACGCCGACGAGCTGCTGGTCGGCGCACGCCGGGACGCCACGCAGATAAGGGAGCGGGCCGAGGAGCTGCGCGACCGCATCACCTCCGAGATCGAGGAACTGCACGAGCGGGCCCGTCGCGAGTCGGCCGAGACGATGAAGTCGGCGGGCGACCGCTGCGACGCGCTCGTCAAGGCGGCCGAGGAGCAGCTGGCGAAGGCGCAGGCGAAGGCCAAGGAGATCGTCTCGGAGGCCAATTCGGAGGCCGGCAAGGTGCGTATCGCCGCGGTGAAGAAGGCGGAGGGGCTGCTCAAGGAGGCCGAGCAGAAGAAGTCCACGCTGGTCCGCGAGGCCGAGGAGCTCAAGGCCGAGGCGATCCGCGAGGCCAAGCGCACGGTCGAGGAGGGCAAGCGCGAGCTGGAGGTCCTGGTCCGCCGCCGGGAGGACATCAACGCCGAGATCTCCCGTGTCCAGGACGTCCTGGAGGCGTTGGAATCCTTCGAGGCACCCACCGGCTCCAAGGACAACGGAGTCAAGGCGGGCGCGACGGTCGGCGCGCCCCGATCGGGTGGCAAGTCCTCGGACGGCTAGCGGTCGGGCCCGGGCCGGGGAGCCCGATTCCGGGGCCATCCGGGGGCTTTGACCAAGTTTTGGCAAGCGATCCGCCGCTTAGCCACTCAAAAGGGGTCTCATTTTCCAGATCAAACGCGCATCCGCTCGATGACACACCGTTTCGGCCCCTAGGATTCCACCTATCACCTCACCGGTCTCATTCGACAGGAACCCCATGAGCGACACTTCCCCCTACGGCTTCGAGCTTGTGCGGCGTGGATACGACCGCGCTCAGGTGGACGAACGTATCTCCAAGCTCGTCTCCGACCGTGACAGCGCTCTCGCCCGCATCACCGCTCTGGAAAAGCGCATCGAAGAGCTCCACCTCGAGACGCAGAACGCCCAGGCCCAGATCACCGACGCCGAGCCGTCGTACGCGGGTCTCGGTGCGCGCGTGGAGAAGATCCTCCGCCTCGCCGAGGAAGAGGCGAAGGACCTGCGCGAGGAGGCCCGGCGCGCGGCCGAGCAGCACCGCGAGCTCGCCGAGTCGGCGGCCCAGCAGGTGCGCAACGACGCCGAGTCGTACTCGGCGGAGCGCAAGGCGAAGGCCGAGGACGAGGGTCTGCGGATCGTCGAGAAGGCCAAGAGTGACGCTTCCCAGCTGCGTTCCGAGGCGCAGAAGGACGCGCAGTCCAAGCGTGAGGAGGCGGACGCCCTCTTCGAGGAGACCCGCGCCAAGGCCGCTCAGGCCGCCGCCGACTTCGAGACGAACCTCGCCAAGCGCCGCGAGCAGTCCGAGCGCGACCTGGCCTCCCGTCAGGCCAAGGCCGAGAAGCGCCTCGCCGAGATCGAGCACCGCGCCGAGCAGCTGCGTCTGGAGGCCGAGAAGCTGCGCACGGACGCCGAGCGCCGCGCCCGCCAGACCGTCGAGACGGCCCAGCGCCAGGCCGAGGACATCGTGGCCGACGCCAACGCCAAGGCCGACCGCATCCGTTCGGAATCCGAGCGCGAGCTGGCCGCCCTCACCAACCGCCGCGACAGCATCAACGCCCAGCTGACGAACGTCCGCGAGATGCTCGCGACGCTCACGGGCGCCGCGGTGGCCGCCGCCGGCACGCCGGCCGAGGACGAGCCGATCTCCCGTGGGGTCCCGGCCCAGCAGTCCCGGTAACACCGGGGTATACGGAGTCTGAACCTCCGCAAAGCCCTCTGCCGCTCGGGTGGCAGAGGGCTTTGCCACGCTCTAGCGTGGCGGCATGATTGAGCTCGAGGGGCTGACGAAGCGGTACGGCGAGAAGGTGGCGGTCAACAACCTGTCCTTCACCGTCAGACCGGGCATCGTCACCGGCTTCCTCGGGCCCAACGGCGCCGGCAAGTCCACGACCATGCGGATGATCCTGGGTCTCGACCACCCGACCGCCGGCGACGTCCGTATCGACGGCAAGCACTACCCCCAGCTCAAGGACCCGCTGACGTACATCGGCGCCCTGCTGGAGGCCAAGGCGTGGCACGGCGGGCGCACCGCCTACAACCACCTGCTGTGCCTCGCGCAGAGCAACGGCATTCCGCGCAGCCGAGTGCGGGAGGTGCTGGAGACGGTCGGGCTGACGGCGGTCGCGAAGAAGAAGACCAAGGGTTTCTCGATGGGCATGGGGCAGCGGCTCGGCATCGCGGCCGCGCTGCTCGGCGATCCGCGGATCCTGATGTTCGACGAGCCGGTCAACGGCCTCGACCCCGAGGGCATCCACTGGATCCGCACCCTGATGAAGTCGCTCGCCGCGCAGGGCCGGACCGTGTTCGTCTCCTCCCACCTGATGAGCGAGATGGCCCTGACGGCCGAACACCTCGTCGTCATCGGGCAGGGGCGGCTGCTCGCGGACACCTCCATGGCGGACTTCATCGACCGCAACTCACGCTCGTACGTCCGGGTCCGCAGCCCGCAGCGGGAGCGGCTGCTCGATGTGCTGCACCAGGCCGGGATCGTCGCCGTGGAGAGCGGTGACGGGGTACTGGAGGTGGACGGCGGCAAGGCCGAGCACATCGGTGAGCTGGCGGCGCAGCACCGGATCACGCTGCACGAGCTGAGCCCGCAACAGGCCTCGCTGGAGGAGGCGTTCATGCGGCTGACCGCGGAGTCGGTGGAGTACCACGCACACAGCGGGACGAGCGCGACGAGCCCCGAGCCACCGCGGCAGCAGTGGGGCGACGGCTGGAAGAGGGGCTGAGGCATGGCGGTGACGCAGGTCGTACGGTCGGAGTGGACCAAGATTCGGTCGGTGGCATCCACGGTGTGGACACTCTCGCTGGTGGTGGTCGTGACGGTCGCCCTCGGCATGCTGATCTCGGCGCTGTCGAAGAACGAGTTCGACTCGATGAACGCGCAGGACCGGGCGGAGTTCGACCCGACGTTCATCAGCTTCGCGGGGATGAGCCTGGGGCAGCTCGCGATGATCGTGTTCGGTGTGCTGGTCGTGTCGAACGAGTACAGCACGGGGATGATCCGCACCTCGCTGGCCGCGGTGCCGCAGCGCGGCTCCTTCCTGTTCAGCAAGATCGCCGTCGCCAGTGGGCTCGCCCTGCTGGTCGGGCTCGTCACCAGCTTCGCCGCCTTCTTCCTGGGGCAGGCGATGCTGGGCTCGCACCGGGCGGAGATCGGCGACCCGGGGGTGCTGCGGGCCGTGCTCGGCGGGGGCCTCTACATGGCGCTGATCGCGATGTTCTCCATGGGCGTCGCCGCGATGCTGCGCTCGCCGATGCTGTCGCTGGGCATCCTGATGCCGTTCTTCTTCCTGATCTCCAACATCCTGGGCAATGTCGACGCGACGAAGAAGGTCGGCCGGTATCTTCCCGACCAGGCCGGCAGCAAGATCATGCAGGTGGTCACGCCGATCGACGACGACACTCCGTACGGACCGTGGGGCGGCCTCGGGATCATGGGGCTGTGGGTGCTCGCGGCGCTCGTCGGCGGCTACGTGCTGCTGAGGAAGCGCGACGCCTAGAGGGACGGACAGGGCCCGACCTTTTACCTCCTCTTGGAAGGAACCGTCAGCGCCTCGATATCCTCCTAACCCTTACGGGGGCGTGTGCCCCGCTGTCCTGAACCTTGCGATGGGTGCGGAGCATGATCGAAGCAGTCGGCCTGACGAAGCGCTACGGCGACAAGACCGCTGTGTACAACCTTTCCTTCCAGGTGCGGCCGGGGGCCGTCACCGGCTTCCTCGGGCCGAACGGCTCGGGCAAGTCGACGACGATGCGCATGATCCTCGGCCTGGACAATCCGACGGCCGGGCAGGTGACGATCGGCGGCTATCCGTACCGCAGGCTGCCCAACGCCGCCCGGCAGGTCGGCGCCCTGCTGGACGCCAAGGCGGTGCACGGCGGCCGCTCCGCCCGCAACCACCTGCTGTCCCTCGCCCAGCTGTCGGGCATCCCGGCCCGGCGGGTGGACGAGGTGCTAGGGGTCGTCGGACTGCAGGACGTGGCCAAGAAGCGGTCCAAGGGCTTCTCCCTCGGCATGGGGCAGCGGCTCGGCATCGCCGCAGCGCTGCTCGGCGACCCGCAGGTACTGCTGTTCGACGAGCCGGTCAACGGCCTCGACCCCGAGGGCATCCTCTGGGTGCGCAACCTGATGAAGGCGCTGGCGGCGGAGGGCCGTACGGTCTTCGTCTCCTCCCACCTGATGAGCGAGATGGCGCTGACCGCCGACCACCTCATCGTCATCGGGCGCGGTCAGCTGCTCGCGGACATGAGCGTCACCGACTTCATCTCGGCGAACTCGGCGGACTTCGCGCGCGTGCGGACGCCCGACAGCGAGCCGCAGCAGCGCGAGAAGCTGTCGGCCGCGCTCACCGAGGCGGGCGGCCATGTGCTGCCCGAGCAGGACGGCGCGCTGCGCGTGACCGGGCTGCCGCTGCCCCGCATCAGCGACATCGCGCACGGCACCGACGTACGGCTGTGGGAGCTGTCGCCGCACCAGGCCTCCCTGGAGGAGGCGTACATGCGGATGACGCAGGGCGCCGTCGACTACCGCTCGACCATCGACCAGAAGGAAGGGCTTCAGCAGCCGCTGCCGCCCGGGGCGCAGCCGCCGATGCCGGTGCCCGGGCAGGGCCAACCGGGCTGGTACGCCCCGCCGCCGCCCCAGCAGGGCGGCGCGCCCTTCCCGGGCCCGCCGCAGGGCGCACCGGGCGGCGCACCGGGCCAGGCTCCGGCGGGCCCGTACGGCGCCCCGGGGGGTCACGGTGCCGTCCCGAGCGCCCCTGGCGCCCCCGTCCCGGGCACCCCCAACCCG
>NZ_SZVW01000034.1 GCF_007655005.1 Streptomyces tibetensis | reverse complement strand
TCTGAAACAGAACACGACTCATGGGGCGCGCCCAGAACTCAAAACCAGGTCACTAGCGCACCAGCATGCCGCGCACCGAGATGCCGTAGTGCGCCCGCAGCCGCCGCAGCTCCCACAGTCCCACCGCCGTCACCGACAGCGGCGCCCCGAGCATGAACACCACCCGCACCGGCACCGGCACACCCGCGTACGCCCCGGTGAACAGGTCGATCAGCGTCATCTCCCACACCAGCGTCATGGCGAGCAGCGGCGGCATCGTCTGGTGGATGTCGGCCGTGCGGAACACGTGCAGCAGGGCCAGACCGACACCCCAGGCGATGAACGGCAGCACCCACACCAGGACGAGCACGACGACCACCCAGGTCACCACCGTCATCGCCGGGTTGGTGGCGAACCGCCCCTCGACGAAGCCCGTGAGCACCATCAGCGGGAACACGAAGACCGCGGCGATCAGGGCCACCATCGCCCCGAACGGTTTCGCGGCCCGGCGCAGCAGATCCCGGCGGGCCGACGAGGCGGTCAGGGCCAGCAGCACGCCCACCACCACCGGGAACGTCACGGACAGCACCAGCACGTTGGACCACGACTGGTCGAGACGGTCCTCGGCGACGTCTCCCAGAGAGCTGCCGACCTTGTAGCTCACCGACACCCACATCACCGCGCCGAGCCCCACCAGCGTGCGGATCTTCTGCATGCGCGCGATGAAGGCGTCCTCGACGAGGTCCGGCCGGGACGGCCGGAACACCCGGCGCGCGGTGTGGACGGGGCCGATCCGCCGCCGTAGCCGCGCCACGGGGCCGGGCGGCGGCGGGGGAGCCGGGTGCGGCATGTAGGGGTGCGGCACATGGGGCGGATGACCACCCCCGGGCGGCGGCACATGGGGCGGATACCCACCGGGTGGATACCCTCCGGGCGGATATCCGCCCCCCGGCGGCGCGTACGGCCCGGGCGAGGGTGGATAGGGCCCTGGGTGCGGCGGGTACGGCTGCTGACCGTTCGGGTCGTACGGCGGCTGCCCGCCCGGATTCCAGGTGCTCATTCTTGTGTCTCCCCCGACGCGTGCCCGATGGAACGAGCGCGACCCAGAGTGTATTGATCGCGCCGTCGAAGAGCACGCTTCCGGCCACCGCCGGAATTTCATGCAAGCACGCTTGATTGTTTTGTGCGCCGCTGCCATGCTCCTCAGCACGCCGCACCACCCCGCACACCGCCGTGCCCCGAGGGGAGCGCCCGTGTCCGATCCGATGTCCGTGATCGACGATCTGCGCGAGGAGAGCGAGGAACTCGACCGCCTCGTGGCCGGGTTGCCCCCGCAGCGCTGGTCGCTCGCGACCCCCGCGCCCGGCTGGACCGTGGCCCACCAGATCGCCCATCTCGCCTGGACGGACCGCTCGGCCCTGCTCGCCGTCACGGACGCCGACGGCTTCCACACCCTGGTCGAGAAGGCCCTCGCCGCGCCGGACTCGTTCGTCGACGAGGGCGCCGAGGAGGGCGCGGGACTCCCGCCCGGCGAGCTGCTCGCCCGGTGGCGCGACGGCCGTACGGCACTGGAGGAGGCACTGCGGGCCGCCCCGCCGAAGGCGCGTTTCCCCTGGTACGGCCCGCCCATGTCGGCCCCCTCCATGGCGACGGCCCGCCTGATGGAGACCTGGGCGCACGGGCAGGACGTGGCCGACGCCCTGGGTGTGGTGCGCCCGTCCACCGACCGGCTGCGGCATGTGGCACGGGCAGGACGTGGCCGACGCCCTGGGTGTGGTGCGCCCGTCCACCGACCGGCTGCGGCATGTGGCCCGGCTCGGGGTACGGACCCGGGACTTCGCCTACGGCGTGCACGGCCTGACCCCGCCCGCCGAGCCGTTCCGCGTCGAACTGCGCGCCCCCTCCGGCGACCTGTGGACCTACGGCCCCGAGGACGCCGGGCAGCGCGTCACCGGGCCCGCCCTCGACTTCTGCCTCCTGGTCACCCAGCGCGTCCACCGCACCGACCTCGCCCTGCGCGCCGACGGCCCGGACGCCGGCCGCTGGCTCGACATCGCGCAGGCCTTCGCGGGCCCGCCGGGCGGCGGACGCCCGCCGACGGAGTCCGCCTCGTGACGCCCGAGCGCGGCGGCGATGCCCGGCCCGTGACGCCCGAGCGCGGCCACAGCGAGGCGGCCTCGTGACGATCCTCCGCATAGGCAACGCCTCAGGCTTCTACGGCGACCGCTTCGACGCGATGCGCGAGATGCTCACCGGCGGCGAACTCGACGTCCTCACCGGCGACTACCTCGCCGAGCTGACCATGCTGATCCTCGGCCGGGACCGCCAGAAGGACCCCGCCGCCGGATACGCCCGCACGTTCCTGCGGCAGTTGGAGGACTGCCTGGGGCTCGCGCACCAGCGGGGCGTCAGGATCGTCACCAACGCCGGCGGGCTCAACCCGGCCGGACTGGCCGACGCCGTACGGAACATGGCCGACCGGCTGGGCATCCCCGTACGCGTCGCTCATGTGGCGGGCGACGACCTCACCGCCGCGCACCCGGGCTCCCTCGCCGCCCACGCCTACCTCGGCGGCTTCGCCATCGCTCAGTGCCTGCGGGCGGGCGCCGACGTCGTCGTCACCGGCCGGGTGACGGACGCGGCCCTGGTCACCGGGCCCGCCGCCGCCCACTTCGGCTGGACCCCGCAGGACCACGACCGGCTCGCGGGCGCGGTGGTCGCCGGGCATGTCCTGGAGTGCGGGGCGCAGGCCACCGGCGGCAATTACGCCTTCTTCCGGGACGGCGACGTCCGCCGCCCCGGCTTCCCGCTCGCCGAGCTGCACGAGGACGGCAGCTGCGTCATCACCAAGCACCCCGGCACCGGCGGTTTCGTCGACGTCGGCACGGTCACCGCGCAGTTGCTGTACGAGACGGCCGGTGCCCGGTACGCGGGGCCGGACGTCACCGCCCGGCTGGACACCGTGCGGCTGAGCCAGGACGGGCCCGACCGGGTGCGCATCGAGGGCGTGCGCGGGGAGGCACCGCCGCCCACCCTCAAGGTCGGCCTCAACCGGCTCGGCGGTTTCCGCAACGAGGTCGTCTTCGTGCTCACCGGCCTCGACGTCGAGGCCAAGGCAGCCCTGGTGCGGGAGCAGCTGGAACCGGCCCTCGCCAAAGTGGCCGACGTGTGCTGGGAGCTGGTCCGCACCGACCGCTCCGACGCGCCCACCGAGGAGACGGCGAGCGCGTTGCTGCGGCTCGTCGTGCGGGACCCCGACCAGGAGGTCGTCGGACGGGCGCTGAGCGGAGCGGCCGTGGAGCTCGCACTCGCCGGCTACCCCGGCTTCCATGTGCTGGCCCCACCCGGAAAAGGCTCGCCCTATGGGGTCTTCGAGGATGTGTACGTCCCTCATGGTGGAGTCGACCATGTGGCGGTCCTCCACGACGGACAGCGGGTTCCGGTGCCGCCGCCCCACGACACCCTCGTCCTCGACGACGTTCCGCGGCCGCCGCTCCCTGAGCCGCTCCCGCCCGGGCCGGTCACCAGGGCTCCCCTCGGCCTCGTCGCGGGCGCCCGCAGCGGCGACAAGGGCGGCGACGCCAACGTCGGGGTGTGGGCCCGCACGGACGACGCCTGGCGATGGCTCGCCCACGAGCTGACCGCAGACCGGTTCCGGGAGCTGATCCCCGAGAGCCGCGAGCTGACCGTCGTACGGCACGTGCTGCCCAACCTGCGCGCCCTCAACTTCGTCGTCGAGGGCATCCTCGGCGCCGGTGCCGCCGCGCGGCACCGCTTCGATCCGCAGGCCAAGGCCCTCGGCGAATGGCTGCGCTCCCGCCATCTCGACATACCGGAGACCCTCCTTTGACCGTCCTGACCTCCGGGCTCGACACCAGCAGCCCCGACTACGCGGCCAACCGCGAGACGATGCTCGCCAAGCTCGCCGCACTCGACGCCGAACACGCCAAGGCCCTCGCGGGCGGCGGCGAGAAGTACGTCGCACGGCACCAAAAGCGCGGCAAGCTCCTCGCCCGCGAGCGCATCGAGCTGCTCCTCGACCCCGACACACCGTTCCTGGAGCTGTCCCCGCTGGCCGCCTGGGGCAGCGACCACACCGTCGGCGCGTCCCTCGTCACCGGCATCGGGGTCGTCGAGGGCGTGGAGTGCCTGATCACCGCCAACGACCCGACCGTGCGCGGCGGCGCGAGCAACCCCTGGTCGCTGAAGAAGGCCCTGCGCGCCAACGACATCGCGCTCGCCAACCGGCTGCCCTGCATCAGCCTGGTGGAGTCGGGAGGTGCCGACCTGCCGTCGCAGAAGGAGATCTTCATTCCCGGCGGCGCGATCTTCCGCGACCTCACCCGGCTGTCCGCCGCCGGGATCCCGACCGTCGCGGTCGTCTTCGGCAACTCCACCGCCGGCGGCGCCTACATCCCCGGCATGTCCGACCACGTGATCATGGTCAAGGAGCGGGCGAAGGTGTTCCTCGGCGGTCCGCCGCTGGTGAAGATGGCGACCGGGGAGGAGAGCGACGACGAGTCCCTGGGCGGCGCCGAGATGCACGCGCGCACCTCGGGCCTCGCCGACTACTTCGCCGTCGACGAGCCGGACGCGCTGCGGCAGGCCCGGCGCGTGGTCGCCCGCCTCAACCACCGCAAGGCGTACGAGGATCCGAGGCCCGCCGAGCCGCCGACGTACGACGCGGAGGAGTTGCTGGGCATCGTCCCCGGCGACCTCAAGAGCCCCTTCGACCCGCGCGAGGTCATCGCCCGGATCGTCGACGCCTCCGACTTCGACGAATTCAAACCGCTCTACGGGACGAGCCTGACCACCGGCTGGGCCGCCCTGCACGGCTATCCGGTCGGCATCCTCGCGAACGCCCAGGGGGTCCTGTTCAGCGAGGAGTCCCAGAAGGCCGCCCAGTTCATCCAGCTCGCCAACCAGCGTGACATCCCCCTGCTCTTCCTGCACAACACCACCGGCTACATGGTCGGCAGGGAATACGAGCAGGGCGGCATCATCAAGCACGGCGCGATGATGATCAACGCGGTCGGCAACAGCCGCGTGCCCCACCTCTCCGTCCTCATGGGCGCCTCCTACGGTGCCGGCCACTACGGCATGTGCGGCCGCGCCTACGACCCGCGCTTCCTCTTCGCCTGGCCCAGCGCCAAGTCGGCCGTCATGGGCCCGCAGCAGCTCGCGGGCGTGCTGTCGATCGTCGCCCGCCAGTCGGCCGCCGCCAAGGGCCGGCCCTACGACGAGGAGGCGGACGCCGCCCTGCGCGCCATGGTGGAGCAGCAGATCGAGTCCGAGTCGCTGCCGATGTTCCTGTCCGGGCGGCTGTACGACGACGGTGTCATCGACCCGCGCGACACCCGCACCGTCCTCGGCCTGTGCCTCTCCGCGATCCACACCGCCCCCTACGAGGGCGCGCGCGGCGGCTTCGGCGTCTTCCGGATGTGAGGAACCCTCAGTGATCACTTCAGTGCTGGTCGCCAACCGGGGCGAGATCGCCTGCCGCGTCGTCCGCACCTGCCACGACCTGGGCATCCGCACGGTCGCCGTGCACTCGGACGCCGACGCGACCGCCCTCCACGCACGCGTGGCCGACGTAAGCGTACGACTTGCGGGGGAGGCGCCCGCCGACACCTATCTGCGCGGTGACCTGATCGTGAAGGCCGCCCTCGCCGCCGGGGCGGACGCCGTGCACCCCGGCTACGGCTTCCTCTCCGAGAACGCCGGCTTCGCCCGAGCCGTCCTGGACGCGGGCCTGCGCTGGATCGGCCCGCCCCCGCAGGCCATCGAGGCCATGGCGTCCAAGACCCGCGCCAAACAGCTCATGGGCATACGGCCCCTCACCCACGTCACGGAGGCCGACCTGCCCGTGCTGGTGAAGGCGGCGGCCGGGGGCGGCGGCCGCGGCATGCGGGTCGTACGCCGTCTCGCGGACCTGGAGGCCGAGTTGGCCACCGCACGGGCCGAGGCCACGAGCGCCTTCGGCGACGGCGAGGTCTTCGTCGAGCCGTACGTGGAGAACGGCCGCCACGTCGAGGTGCAGATCCTCGCCGACAGCCACGGCACGGTCTGGCCCCTCGGCACCCGCGACTGCTCCCTGCAGCGCCGCCACCAGAAGGTCATCGAGGAGGCCCCGGCCCCCGGCCTGTCCCGGGAGCTCGACGAGGAGGTCCGCGCCCTCGCGGTACGGGCCGCCCGGGCCGTGGACTACGTGGGCGCCGGCACGGTCGAGTTCCTCGTCGCCGACGGCAGGGCGCACTTCCTGGAGATGAACACCCGCCTCCAGGTCGAACACCCCGTCACGGAGGCCGTGTTCGGCATCGACCTGGTAGCGGAGCAGATCCGGATCGCCGAGGGCCACCCTCTGGCGGCCGAACCGCCACGCGCGCACGGCCACGCGGTGGAGGCCCGTCTGTACGCCGAGGACCCGGCCCGCGACTGGTCCCCGCAGACCGGCACCCTGCACCGCCTGGGCGTCCCCGGTCCGGTCCGCCTGGACACCGGCTACACGGACGGCGACGAGATCGGCGTCCACTACGACCCCATGCTCGCCAAGGTCGTGGCCCACGCCCCCACCCGCACGGAGGCCGTCCGCAGGCTCGCCGCCGCCCTCGAACGCGCGGTGATCCACGGCCCCGTCACCAACCGCGACCTGCTGGTCCGCTCCCTGCGCCACCCCGAGTTCACCGGGGCACGCATGGACACCGGCTTCTACGACCGCCACCTGCCGGACCTGACCGAGTCGTCCCCCGACCCGCACGCCCCGCTGGCCGCCGCCCTCGCCGACGCCCACGGCCGCTCCCGCTTCGGCGGCTGGCGCAACGTCCCCTCCCAGCCTCAGACCAAGCGGTACCTGATGGCGGGCGAGGAGCACGAGGCCCGCTACCGGCACACCCGGCAGGGCCTGGAGGCGGACGGCGTGCGGGTCGTGCACGCCGACGCGGGCCTGGTCGTACTCGAAGTGGCCGGGGTGGAGCGGAAGTACGAGGTCACCCGCTACGGCAAGCACGTCTACGTCAACACCACCCCTCTGACCGCCCTGCCCCGCTTCCCCGACCCCACCACCCAGCACGCCCCCGGCTCCCTCCTGGCCCCCATGCCGGGCACCGTCGTCCGCGTGGCCGACGGTCTGACGGCTGGAACGCCCGTGAAGGCGGGCGAGCCTCTCCTCTGGCTGGAGGCGATGAAGATGCAGCACAAGATCACGGCGCCGGTGACGGGAACGCTGACCGACCTGTGCGTCGTCCCCGGCCAGCAGGTGGAGCCGGGCGCGCTCTTGGCCGTGGTGAAGGAAGCCCCGTAAGGGGCGCGGGGAACTGCGCGACAAGCCACATCCGGCCCGCACCGAAAGGACTCCTCATGGACACCGAAGACCACAAGGCGCTCCGAGAGGCTGTCGCCGCACTCGGCAAACGCCACAGCCGGACCAGCGACACCACCCAACTCTGGACAGAAGCAGGCAAACTCGGCTACCTCGGAGTCAACCTCCCCGAGCCATACGGAGGCGGAGGCGGCGGCATCTCCGAACTCTCCATCGTCCTCGAAGAGCTGGGCGCGGCCGGCTGCCCCCTCCTCATGCTGGTCGTCTCACCGGCGATCTGCGGCACGGTGATATCCCGCTTCGGCACCGACGCCCAAAAGCAACAGTGGCTGCCCGGCCTCGCCAACGGCACCCGCCTCATGGCCTTCGGCATCACCGAACCCGACGCCGGCTCCAACTCCCACCGCATCACCACCACGGCCCGCCGCGACCAGGACACCGGCGACTGGCTCCTCACCGGCCGCAAGGTCTTCATCTCCGGCGTGGACATCGCGGACGCGACCCTCATCGTCGGCCGCACCGAAGACGCCCGCACCGGCCGCCTCAAGCCCTGCCTCTTCATCGTCCCGCGCGACACCCCCGGCTTCACCCGCCGCCCCATCGACATGGAACTGAACGCCGCGGAGAAGCAGTTCGAACTGGTCCTGGACGACGTACGGCTGCCCGCCGACGCGCTGGTCGGCGACGAGGACGCCGGCCTCCTCCAGCTCTTCGCCGGCCTGAACCCCGAACGCGTCATGACCGCCGCCTTCGCGATCGGCATGGGCCGCCACGCCCTCGCCAAAGCCGTCGAGTACGCCCGCGACCGCACCGTCTGGAACACCCCCATCGGTGCCCACCAGGCCATCGCCCACCCCCTGGCCCAGGCGCACATCGACCTCGAACTCGCCCGCCTGATGACGCAGAAGGCCGCCGCCCTCTACGACGCGGGCGACGACATGGGTGCCGGAGAGGCCGCCAACATGGCCAAGTACGCGGCCGGGGAAGCGTGCGTGAAGGCCGTCGACCAGGCCGTGCACACCCTCGGCGGCAACGGACTCACCCGCGAGTACGGCCTGGCCCGGCTGATAACGGCCGCGCGCGTGGCTCGTATCGCGCCGGTGAGCCGGGAGATGATTCTCAACTACGTCTCCCACCAGACCCTGGGCCTGCCCAAGTCGTACTGAGGACCCTGAGACGGCCCGCGCGCGAGGAGGAACCAGCCATGTTCCGCAGCGAGTACGCAGACGTCCCACCCGTCGAACTGCCCATCCATGACGCCGTCCTGGCCCGGGCCGCCGAATTCGGCGACATCCCGGCGCTGATCGACGGCACCGACGGCACCACCCTCACCTACGAGCAGGTCGACCGCTTCCACCGGCGCGTCGCCGCCGCCCTCGCCGAGGCCGGGGTCCGCAAGGGCGACGTCCTCGCCCTGCACAGCCCCAACACCATCGCCTTCCCGACCGCCTTCTACGCGGCCACGCGCGCGGGTGCCACCGTCACCACCGTGCACCCGCTCGCCACCGCCGACGAGTTCGCCAAACAGCTGCGGGACTCCGCGGCCCGCTGGATCGTCACCGTGTCACCGCTGCTGGACGTCGCCCGCCGGGCCGCCGAACTCGCGGGCGGCGTACGGGAGATCTTCGTGTGCGACAGCGCGAGCGGCCACCGCTCCCTGATCGACATGCTCGCCTCGGCGGCCCCCGAGCCGCAGATCGCCATCGACCCCGCCGAGGACGTCGCCGCCCTGCCGTACTCCTCCGGCACCACCGGCGTCCCCAAGGGCGTGATGCTCACCCACCGGCAGATCGCCACCAACCTCGCGCAGCTCCACCCGGCGATACCCGCGGGCCCGGGAGACCGCATCCTGGCGGTTCTTCCCTTTTTCCACATATACGGCCTCACGGCCCTGATGAACGCCCCCCTGCGGCAGGGCGCCACCGTCGTCGTCCTGCCCCGCTTCGACCTGGAGCGGTTCCTCGCGGCCATCCAGAACCACCGCATCACGGCCCTCTACGTGGCCCCGCCGATCGTCCTGGCCCTCGCCAAGCACCCGGCCGTCGCCCAGTACGACCTGTCGTCCCTGAAGCACATCATCAGCGCCGCCGCACCCCTGGACGCCCGCCTCGCCGCGGCCTGCTCCCGGCGCCTCGGCCTGCCGCCCGTCGGCCAGGCCTACGGCATGACCGAACTCTCACCCGGCACCCACGTCGTCCCCCTGGACGCCATGGACGACGCCCCGCCCGGAACCGTCGGCAAGCTCATCGCCGGCACCGACATGCGCATCGTCTCCCTCGACGACCCCGGCAAGGACCTCCCCGCCGGCGCATCCGGCGAGATCCTCATCCGCGGCCCCCAGATCATGAAGGGCTACCTCGGCCGCCCCGACGCCACCACCGCGATGATCGACCCCGACGGCTGGCTGCACACCGGAGACGTCGGTCACGTGGACGGCGACGGCTGGCTGTTCGTCGTCGACCGGGTCAAGGAGCTCATCAAGTACAAGGGCTTCCAGGTGGCCCCCGCCGAGCTGGAGGCCCTCCTCCTCACCCACCCGGGCATCGCCGACGCCGCCGTCATCGGCAGGTACGACGCCGACGGCAACGAGGTCCCGCACGCCTACGTCGTCCGCCAGCCGTCCGCCGCGGAGCTCACCGAGGCGGAGATCATGATGTACGTCGCCGAGCGCGTGGCCCCCTACAAGCGGATCCGCCACGTCACCTTCGTCGTCGGCGTCCCCCGCGCGGCCTCCGGCAAGATCCTCCGCCGACAGCTCAGGGAGAGCGCATGACGCTGATCGTCCGTACCCGCGCGCGGGCCGTGGAGACCCTGTCCCTCGACTCGCCGCACAACCGCAACGCCCTGTCGGCGGCCCTGGTCGGCGAACTGGCCGACGCGCTCGCCGACGCCGGCAAGGACCCCGGCGTCCGCGCGATCGTCCTCACCCACACCGGCACCACCTTCAGCGCCGGCGCCGACCTCAAGGACCCTCCCCCACCCGAGGCGCTGGTAGCCCTGCTGCGGCAGATCATCGAACTGCCCAAACCGGTCGTCGCCCGGGTCACCGGGCACGTGCGCGCGGGCGGCCTCGGCCTCCTGGCCGCCTGTGACATCGCCGCCGCCGCCACGCAGGCCACCTTCGCCTTCACCGAGGTCCGCATCGGCGTGGCCCCCGCGGTCATCTCCCTGCCGCTCCTGCCCCGCACCGACCCCCGCGCCCTCGCCCGCTACTACCTCACCGGCGAACGCTTCGACGCGGCGGAAGCCAAGGCGACCGGCCTGGTCACCACCTGCGCGGACGACGTCGACACGGCCCTGGACCCGATCCTGGAAGGCCTGCGCAGATCCGCCCCCGACGCCCTGGCCGAGACGAAACGGCTGCTCACGGCTAGGGTGCTGGAAGCCTTCGACCGGGACGCCGCCGACCTGACCGCGCTCTCGGCCCGGCTGTTCTCCTCCCCGCAGGCCCGCGAGGGGATGACGGCCTTCCTCGAACGACGGGATCCGGCATGGGTGGTGTGAGCACGGCCGACCGTGCGGAGAGAGTCCCCAAGCAGGACCGCAGCCGGGCCACCCGGCAGCGGCTGCTCGAAGCGGCCGTGTCCTGCCTCGCCGAACACGGCTGGGCGGGGTCCACCGTCTCCGTGGTCGCCGAACGCGCCGGCGTCTCCCGCGGCGCCGCCCAGCACCACTTCCCGACCCGCGAGGACCTCTTCACCGCGGCCGTCGAGTACGTCGCCGAGGAACGCTCCACGGCCCTGCGCGCCCTGTTCCCCGACGGCGCGGCGGGCGACCGCCACGCCGTCGTCGCCGCCCTGGTCGACCTCTACACCGGGCCGCTGTTCCGTGCCGCCCTCCACCTCTGGGTCGCCGCCTCCAACGAGGAGCAGCTCCGGCCCCGCGTCACCGAACTCGAATCCCGCGTCGGCCGCGAGACCCACCGCATAGCCGTCGACCTCCTCGCCGTCGACGAGTCCGCCCCCGGCGTCCGCGAAACCGTCCAGGGCCTCCTCGACATGGCCCGCGGCCTGGGCCTCGCCAACCTCCTCACGGACGACGCGGCCCGCCGGGAACGGGTGGTCGCGCAGTGGGCGGGGCTGCTGGAGGAGACGCTGGGCTGAGGGGGCTCAGCACGGATGCGGGAGGCGCATACCGCAGTATGCTCGGAGCGTGGCGGACACGACACGCATCACGGTGACACTGCCGACCGACCAGGTCGCCGAACTCAGGAAGCTCACCGACAACGTCTCCGGCTATGTCGCCGAGGCGGTGGCACGCCAGCTGCGGCATCAGCTGCTCGGCGCCGACCTGGTGCGCCACCAGGAGGAGCACGGCGCGTTCACCGAGGAGGAGCTGGCGGAGGCCCGCTCCCGGATCTTCGGGACGTCGGATGCCGGCGGATCGGCGGGCGCGGCGTGATGGAGCACGTCGAGACGGTTGTCCTGGACTCTCAGGGGCTCTCCGCCTGGATCGCCGAGGACCGCAAGATCCTGGCGATGTTCCAGGTGCTGCACGCCATGGGCGCCGATTTCGTCATCGGCGCCAACACCATCGTGGAAGTCAGCCATGCGCGGGCGAACATGCCTCGACTGCAGTGGGCGCTCTCCCGCGTCAAGGTCGAGCCGTTGACCGAGGGCGCCGCGAGGGCATCCGCGGAACTGCTGAAGGCCGCCGGGCTGCACGGCCACACGTACGCGATCGACGCGACCGTCGCCGAGGTGGCACTGCGGCAGCCGGGCCCCGTTGCCCTGCTGACGTCCGATGTCGACGACATGGCGCGGCTGTGCGGCGACCGAATCCGGCTCATCGGCATCTGAACCTCACGGACTGAGCCGCTCCACCCGCCAGCTCCCGTCCGGCCGCTCCACGTACCGCAACCGGTCGTGCAGCCGGTTCTCCCTGCCCTGCCAGAACTCCACCGCCTGCGGGGCCACCCGGAAACCACCCCAGTGCGGCGGCACCGGCACCTGCTCGCCCTCCGGGTAGCGGGCGGCCAGCTCCGCGTAGGCCGCGTCGATGTCGGCCCGGGTGGAGATCACCGAGGACTGGGCGCTGGCCCACGCCCCCAGCTGTGAGCCGTGCGGACGGGTGCGGAAGTACGCCGCCGTCTCGTCCCGGCCGGTGCGCCGGGCGACCCCGGTCACGATGACCTGCCGTGCCATCGGGTGCCAGGGGAACAGCAACGAGACGTACGGGTTCTCCGCCAGGTCACGCGCCTTGCGGGAGTCGTAGTTCGTGTAGAAGACGAAGCCCTGCTCGTCGAAGTGCTTCAGCAGCACCGTACGGGCGCTCGTCCGCCCCTCGGCGTCGGCCGTCGACACGATCATGGCGTTGGGCTCGAACAGCCCGCCGTCCGTCGCGGCCTGCTTGAACCAGCGCGCGAACTGCTCGACGGGCGTCGCGGCCAGGTCGGTCTCGGAGAGCCCGTCGGCCCGGTACTGCTTGCGCATCGAGGCCAGATCGAAGGGGACGTCGTCGCGGTCGGTCACCCGGTCATCTTGCCGTACGGACGGTGTCCTTCGTCACTGCATGGCACTGAGTGCCGTGACCCCTCCCCAAGCGTGGCACTCGGGGATATCGTTTCCGTGCCGTTGCGGTTGGGTGACCGCCTGCCGTACGGGGCATCACAGGGGCAACCGGCCAGGACCGCGAGTCGCCGTACACGACCGTGGATCCAGTGGACGGCGCCCGCTTCGCCAGCTGACTGACACATGGTTCGTTCGCCCCACCCCACATCAACACCATCTGTCGCTTACATCACGAGGAGCCGCCTGATGTCCGACTTCGTACCCGGGCTCGAGGGAATCGTCGCGTTCGAGACGGAGATCGCCGAACCCGACAAGGAGGGCGGCGCACTCCGGTACCGCGGCGTCGACATCGAGGACCTCGTCGGCCACGTCTCGTTCGGCAACGTCTGGGGCCTCCTCGTCGACGGCGCCTTCAATCCCGGCCTGCCGGCCGCCGAGCCGTTCCCCATCCCCGTGCACTCCGGCGACATCCGCGTGGACGTCCAGTCCGCCCTGGCCATGCTGGCGCCCGTCTGGGGCCTCAAACCCCTCCTGGACATCGACGCCGAGCAGGCCAGGGCCGACCTGGCCCGGGCGGCCGTCATGGCGCTCTCCTACGTCGCCCAGTCCGCCCGCGGCCAGGGCCTGCCGATGGTCCCGCAGCGCGAGATCGACAAGGCCCGGTCCGTCGTCGAACGCTTCATGATCCGCTGGCGCGGCGAGCCGGACCCCAAGCACGTGGCGGCGGTGGACGCGTACTGGACGAGCGCCGCGGAGCACGGCATGAACGCCTCCACGTTCACGGCCCGCGTGATCGCCTCGACCGGCGCGGACGTGGCGGCGGCGCTCTCCGGCGCGGTGGGCGCGATGTCCGGCCCGCTCCACGGCGGCGCCCCCTCCCGCGTCCTCGGCATGATCGAGGAGATCGAGCGCACGGGCGACGCGGAGGCCTACGTCAAGAACGCGCTCGACAAGGGCGAACGCCTCATGGGCTTCGGGCACCGCGTCTACCGCGCCGAGGACCCGAGGGCCCGGGTCCTGCGCCGCACGGCCCGGGAGCTGGGAGCCCCCCGCTTCGAGGTCGCCGAGGCCCTGGAGAAGGCGGCCCTCGCGGAACTCCACGCCCGCCGCCCCGACCGCGTCCTCGCCACGAACGTCGAGTTCTGGGCGGCCATCGTCCTGGACTTCGCCGAGGTCCCGGCCCACATGTTCACGTCCATGTTCACCTGCGCCCGCACGGCCGGCTGGTCCGCCCACATCCTGGAGCAGAAGCGCACGGGCCGCCTGGTCCGCCCCTCGGCCCGCTATGTCGGCCCGGGCACCCGCAACCCCCGCGAGATCGAGGGCTACGAGGACATCGCCCACTGACCCGCCCCCTCACGGCCTCACCCGACTCCGGTCCGGGTGGGGCCGTCGGCATGCCTCACCCCGCGAGCCGGTCCAGCTCCTCGCCGATGGCCTCCCGCAGCCGGTCGTGCCGAGGCCCGAGCGCGTACCGCTCCTCGCTCCACCGCTCCCGCGGATACAGCCACACGGGCAGGCGTACGAGCTCCTCGGGCTCCCAGTCGTAGCGCGGCCACACATGGGCGTGCAGGAACGCGTCGGTGTTCCCGAGAATCTCCAGATTGACCCGCCGAAACCCCGACTCCACCCGCCGGCAGGTCCGCTCGACGGCTTCCCCCAGCCGGTCCATGTCGGCGAGGAACGCCAGCCGCGCGCTCCGCGGCAGCTCGGACAGCCGCTGCACCGCGGGATCATTGGTCAGCAGCACCGAGTAGCCGGGCAGGAACTGCACATCACCGATCACCGCGAACCCGGAGTCCAGCCTGCGCAGCACGGCCGGGTTCTCACCCCGCAGAGCGCTCCCGATCCGGTCCTCGCGCCACCCGTCCACCGCCATCGCCCCCGGGCACCTCGCACAACGCAGACGACCCGCGAGTCTGGTTCCTCCGGAGAGGAGCCGGCCGGACGTACCGGCGACTCGCGGGTCGGGTGACTGCTTGAGATTGGGCCGGCTGCGCGCTCGCTCACGCGCTGGCTCGGCACCGCACTGAGTGTGGTGACGGGCCGCTAGCCCGCAGCCACCTCTTCCGTCCGGTATCCATACATCTGCCGAACCACCTCCCTTCTGAAGTGCTTGCAACCTTAGAAACCGTTCGGCCTCGGATCAACCTGTTTTTTGAGACCTTGACTCCATGACGAAGCGGCGGGCGATTCTCAGTGGTTCGGTGTTCGAGGAGCGGATCGGGTACGCCCGGGCCGTCGTGGACGGGGACTGGGTGCATGTGTCGGGGACGACCGGGTTCGACTAC
Source organism: Streptomyces tibetensis (assembly GCF_007655005.1). Lineage (GTDB taxonomy): Bacteria > Actinomycetota > Actinomycetes > Streptomycetales > Streptomycetaceae > Streptomyces > Streptomyces tibetensis. The sequence goes on along the minus strand of NZ_SZVW01000034.1, from coordinate 59,060 downwards.
GCGGACATGACGATCTCCGAGGACGTGGTGGAGCAGGCCGAGCAGTGTCTGCGGAACATCGGGGCCGCGCTGGAGGAGGCCGGGTGTTCGTTCGCGGACGTCGTGCGGGTGCGGTACCTGCTGCCCGAGCGGGAGGACTTCGAGCCGTGCTGGCCGGTGCTGCGGAAGTGCTTCGGAGAGGTGCGGCCGGCCGCGACGATGTTGGTGTGCGGGCTGGCGGACCCCCGCATGAAGATCGAGATCGAGGTGTACGCGCGGCGGGGGAGCGGCGGTGGGTCCCTGCCGTTGATCGACTAGTCGATCGACCGAGGGCGTCGGCCGGGTTGCCGGCGCCTCAGGCTGAACGTTTCTGTTGCGTTGACGTGGGCATTGCCGCAGTACAACGATTCCTTCAATGTTGTGGGAACTCGGTGTGCGCTGGGTCACGTTCGAGTTGAATGATTGCAAGGAGCGAACCGACGTGCCGTACGTGCGGACGCAGCCTGCAGGGGGTCCAGGTGAGTGCTTCCCGGCGTAGTGGGACCACCGACGAGCTGGGGCCGGACGAGCCCGAGCGGGACAGTTCGGATGGTTCGGATCTGCTTGCCGCTTTGCTGGACGGGATGGACGCGGCGCTGTGCGCGTTCGACGCCGACGGCGTCGTGACGCACTGGAACCGCGAGGCCGAGCGGATTCTCGGGTGGAGTGCGGACGAGGCCGTGGGGCGGCGCGGGCTGGCCGGATGGGCCGTGCGCAGTGCGGACGCCGAGGAGGTCGAGGGCCGGCTGCTGTCGTCGATGCACGCCTCCGGCAGGCAGGTGCACGAGTTCGCTCTGCTGACGAAGGACGGCGGTCGGGTCCTCGTGCGGACCCAGTCGGCGGCGGTGCGCGGGCCCGACGGAAAGCCGGCGGGTGTCTACTGCGCGTTCAGCGAGGTGCACGCGCAGATCGATCTGGAGCGGTCGATCGCGCTGAGCGAGGCGCTGTTCGAGGACGCCGGCTGGGGCGTCGTGCTGGTGGACGTGGACCTGCGGCCGGCGGTGGTGAACGCGCACGCCGCCCGGGCACTGGGCACGGGGCGTACGACGGTGCTGGGGCGGCCGCTGGGGGAGCTGCTGTCGCAGGGCGTGGAGGAGCTGGAGAGCGCGCTGCAGCACGTGCTGGCGGAGGGTGCGCCCCCGGCGCCCGCCGAGGTGTGGGTGAGTGTGCGGACGCCGGAGGGGGAGCGGCGGCGGTGCTGGCGCAGCGGGTTCCTGCGGCTGGCCTCGCCGCTCGCGGAGGAGCCGGTTCCGCTGGGTGTGGGCTGGCTGTTCCAGGACGTGACGGAGACCAAGCAGGCCGAGCAGGAGGCGTCCCTGCTGCGGTTCCGTACGCAGCAGCTGCACCGGGCGTCGCGGGCGGCGGCCGAGTGCGAGGACCCGGCCGAGGCGGCGACGGTCCACCTGGACTTCGCCCTGGCCGGTTTCGCCGACCACGCGCTCATCGACCGGGTCGCCGGCGGTGCGCTGACCGACGCGGAGGCCGAGGGGCCCGTCCGGCTGGTCCGGGTCGCCGCCACACCCTCCGGCGCGCCGGGGCCGAGCCGCATGGCCGGGTACGCGAGCCTGCCCGTCCGCTACGCCGAGGGGCACCCGGCCCTGCAGTGCGTGGAGCGGGTGGGGGCCCTGCGCGCGAGTGCGGGCGGGGCACGGCCGGAGGCGGCCCGGGAGTGGGCCCTGGCCCGCCAGTGGCCCGAGGACGCGGTTCACGCCCTGTGCGCGGTGCTGCGCAGCCGGGGCCGGACCCTGGGCGTCGTGACGTTCCTGCGGGGCGCGGGCCGCAGCGCCTTCGAGCGCTCCGACGCGCTGTACGCGGAGGACGTGGCGGTACGGATCGCCGCGGTGCTGGATCTGGCGGGGTTGTCGGGCGGGGAGTGAGCGGATTGCCGGGCGGGGAGTGAGCGGATTACCGGGCGGGGAGTGAGCGGGCTGCCGGGCGGGGAGTGAGCGGATTGCCGGGCGGGGAGGGAGCGGGCTGCCGGGCGGGGAGTGAGCGGGCTGCCGGGTGTCGAGTGAGCGGGCTGCCGGGCGGGGAGTGGGGTGCGCGTGCCGCGGGCTGCCCGATGCGGGGCGGGGCGGTCGCCTGCCGGTTCCGTGCCGGTTTCAGTACCGGTAGAAGATCCGGTCGCGGTACTGCTCCATCACCCGGGCGTTCCAGTCGTGGCCGCCGTCGACGTTCCCGGAGCGCAGCAGGGGCGGTTCGATGCCGCGGTCGGCGAGGGTGGTGGCGGTCGTCGCCATGACGGCCTGGAGGAGGGCCGAGGTGACGACCGTCGAGGCCGGGGCGAAGGGGGCCGGGATGTCGTCGTGGGTGAGTTCCGCGTCGCCGACCGCGATCTTCGAGTCGAGAACGAGGTCGCAGTGGTCCTTCAGATACGTCCCGGAGGCGTGCCGGGACTTCGTCTCCGAGGCGTAGGCCACCGAGGTCACGCCGATGACCTTCACGCCCAGGGCGCGGGCGTTCATGGCCATCTCCACGGGGAGGGCGTTGCGCCCGGACAGGGAGATGATCAGCAGGGCGTCGCCCGCGCGGAGCGGGGAGCTGTCGAGGACGGCGCTCGCGAGGCCGTCGACGCGTTCCAGGGCGGAGCCGAGCGGCGCGGGCATGACGTCGACGCCGACGACACCGGGCACGGCGAGCAGGTTCATCAGCGCGAGACCGCCGGCGCGGTAGACGAGGTCCTGCGCGGCGAGGGAGGAGTGACCGGCGCCGAAGGCGAAGAGCCGGCCGCCGGCCGCGACGGTGTCGGCGAGGAGCGTCCCGGCCGCGGTGATGCTGTCGGTCTCCTCGTCGCGGAGCCGCCCCAGCAGGCCGATCGCGGCGTCGAGGAACTGGCCGGCCGGCGCGCGGTCGCTCATACGGGGGTCCCTTCAAGCTGGCCTCGGCGGCTTGTGTCGCGCATCACGGTGCGGTCTGGACCAGTGCGGTGTCAATACGGCCGTGCGGGCCGTGCGCCGAGTCCCAGGACGTCCCGGGAGGAGAAGTCCGTACCCTTGCGCGCGGCCGGGTAATCCCCCGCTTCGCCTCCGGCGGCACGGTTGTCGGTGGTATCCGGCAGAATTGGGTTCAGGGCCAGCGCACACGCCGGTGAGCCGTCCAGCCTCCGGCAGATCTCATTCGAGGGGCACGTATGTCCGGACTGATCGACACCACGGAGATGTATCTCCGCACCATCCTCGAGCTGGAGGAAGAGGGTGTGGTCCCCATGCGCGCCCGTATCGCCGAGCGGTTGGACCAGAGCGGGCCGACCGTCAGCCAGACGGTGGCGCGGATGGAGCGCGACGGCCTGGTGTCCGTCGCCAGCGACCGGCATCTGGAGCTGACCGACGAGGGCCGCCGGCTGGCCACGCGCGTGATGCGCAAGCACCGCCTCGCCGAGTGTCTGCTCGTCGACGTGATCGGTCTGGAGTGGGAGCAGGTCCACGCGGAGGCGTGCCGCTGGGAGCATGTGATGAGCGAGGCCGTGGAGCGCCGCGTCCTGGAGCTTCTGCGGCACCCGACGGAGTCGCCGTACGGCAACCCGATCCCGGGTCTGGAGGAGCTGGGCGAGAAGGACGGTGCCGACCCGTTCCTGGACGAGGGCATGGTGTCGCTGGCCAGCCTCGACCCGGGTGCCGAGGGCAAGACGGTCGTGGTGCGCCGGATCGGCGAGCCGATCCAGACGGACGCGCAGCTGATGTACACGCTGCGGCGGGCGGGCGTGCAGCCCGGCTCGGTGGTGAGTGTGACCGAGTCGGCGGGCGGGGTGCTGGTGGGCAGCGGCGGCGAGGCGGCCGAGCTGGAGTCGGACATCGCCTCCCACGTGTTCGTCGCCAAGCCCTGAGCGGCCCGTGCTGAGCGGCCCGTGCTGAGCGGTCCGCCCTGCGCGGCCCGTCCTGAGCGGACCGGCGCTGAAGGGACCGGCCCTGAGTCCGCCAACCTGCCGTCTGCCGTCCGGTGGCCGGTGTGCGGTGGCCGGTGTGCGGTCAACTCCCATTCCGCATGCGGCCCTTGTGCCGTTGGCGTGATCCGGACCGAATCCCGCATTCAGTCCGCGGAATCGCAGCGCTCGTCCGTTTCCCGTGCGACGCTGTCGCGTGAGGCATATGACCTGAGGGGCTCTTGGCCGCGGCTCGACAGCGATGCCGCCCGGCCGGGGAGGGGGCAGGAGGATGTGCCGTGAAGACGCGGAGGGCCCCGGCGCCGTGTGGCGCCGGGGCCTGTCCTCCCCTGTGCTGACCCGGAGCCCCGAGCTCTCAGGGTCATTCCCCTCGGACCGGTTTCCCCGAGCGGTCCGCCTCCCGCTGAAGATCTCCCCTCGACAGCGGCGATCAATCCCCGAGGATGGTCACTCGAACGAGGGGTGTTGCCCGCGAGAACCTCATCCTCGAATGCGCATTCGATAGTCTGCGGGCGGCGCACGGCACACTTGCACCGACAGGTACGGCGACCAGCACGCAACCAGCACGGCTGAAAGAACAGCAGAAGGCACAGCAGGCAGAACACGGTTCACAGGACCGGACGGCGGGAGCCACGGTCCGCGCGAAGCTTGGGGGGTGCCAGACATGGCGCGACGCATCGACGTGACCGGGACGGGCGGCGTACGCCTGGCGGCCTGGGAGTTCGGCGACCCGCCCAAGACCGACCCGGCGCAGGACGTGCGGGAGGGGCAGGGGGCGCACCACGGGCACACCGCGCCGGAGGGCTCCCCCGGCGTGCTGTTACTGCACGGCCTCATGGGCCGTGCCTCGCACTGGGCGTACACCGCCCGCTGGCTGTCCGCGCGCTACCGCGCGGTCGCCCTCGACCAGCGCGGCCACGGCCGCAGCGACAAGCCCCCGCAGGGCGCCTTCACCCGTGACGCCTACGTCGACGACGCCGAGGCCGCCCTGGAGCAGCTGGGCCTCGCCCGGGTCGTCCTCATCGGCCACGCCATGGGCGCGCTGACCGCCTGGCAGCTCGCCGCCAAGCGTCCCGACCTGGTCCGCGGACTGATCATCTGCGACATGCGGGCCTCCGCGCTCGGGGCCGCCTCGCAGCGCGAGTGGGGCCAGTGGTTCAAGTCCTGGCCGCTGCCCTTCGCCACGCTCGCCGACGTCCGCAAGTGGTTCGGCGAGGACGACCCCTGGGTGGAGCGGCCCAATCCGGCCCGTGGCGAGTTCTACGCCGAGGTGATGGCCGAGTCCCCGGACGGCTGGCGCCCGGTCTTCGAACCGGAGCAGATGCTCCGCTCCCGCGAGACGTGGGTGTACGACGCGCACTGGGAGGAGCTGGCCCAGGTCCGCTGCCCCGCCCTGGTCGTGCGCGGTCTGGACGGCGAGCTGGGCCGCGCCGAGGCCCAGGAGATGGTCCGGGTCCTGCCCCGCGGCCAGTACGCGGAGGTGGCCGACGCCGGCCACCTGGTGCACTACGACCAGCCGGAGGCCTGGCGCGCCGCCATCGAGCCGTTCCTGGATTCGCTGGGCGACCACTGACGGGGGACTCCCCGTATCGGCCCGGGGCGCCTCACCCCTTGCTGACCGCCGCCAGGATCTCCGGCAGTCGCCGGGCCGTCCGCGGGGCGGCCAGTTTCAGCCCCGCCGCCGTCAGCGCCGCCCCGTACGCCGTGCCCACCGGCAGCAGCAGCCATGTCCAGGCGTCGCCGTCGGCGCTCACGTTCAGCCAGATCGTGAGCGCGATGACGGGCGCGCACAGCAGGGCGGCCGCCATCATCCCGCCGAAGATGGAGATCCAGGCGAGCCCGGTCTGCCCGGGGGCGACGTTCTTGTAGCCCTCCTGGGGGATGGAGTAGGGGAAGCGGGCGGACGTCCACGCCCCGGTCGCGAGCATCGCGCCGAGCAGCGCGAAGGACAGCCCCAGCGCCTCGGGCAGCCGCCGCCAGTCGCCGAGCATGGCGGTCGTCACCACGGTCACCAGCGTGGCGTACGGCAGGGTGATCAGCAGCAGGGCGTACGCGCGGGCGCGCAGCTCGACGTAGGCGTCCCGGGACGACGCGATCGTCATCGCGACCATCCAGAACGCGGAGGTGTCCTGCCCGAACTGGTTGTACATCTGGATGCCGAGCATCCCGGCGGCGAAGCATGCAAAGTACACCGACCCGGTGCCCTGCCAGGCGTTGAACACCGGCACGATCAGCCCGATGGCCAGCGATGTCACCCAGGCGGCCTTGGTCTTCGGGTCGCGCCACACATACCGCAGGCTGCGCTCCATGACCGTGCCCGTACGTCCTGCGGGGAGCAGCTTCCCCAGTCCGGTCGAGGAGCGTTTCCGGGCGGCCGACTCGGCGCTCGGCAGGGTGGAACCGTCGGGCGAGGTCATCAGCCGCGTCAGATGCCGCGACCAGAGCGCGAGCAGCGCCACCAGCGCACCCGCGGTCAGCGCCAGTTGCGCGAGCGCGAGACCGTAGGAGCCCTCGCTCACCGCGTGCACGGCCCAGATCGCCGACGCCGGCGGCACCCACCGCAGTACCTCGGCCACCGGGTCGAGCTCGCCCAGCCCCGACGCCCCGAGCCGCTGCGCGCCGAAGTTGACGACCTGCGCCCCGATCGCGATGACGAGCCCGCTGAGCACCGCGAGGTCCCGCCCCTTGCGGCTGGTCAGCAGCCGTACGTTGGCGGCGGCGACGGCCCGCGCGAGGGCCACGCACACCAGCAGCGCCAGCACGACGGCGAGCACACCCACCGCGAACGCGGCCCCGCCCCGCGCCACCGCGATCACGGAGCCGACCAGCAGACACAGCGTGAACAACGGCCCGATGCCCACCAGCGAGGCCGTCAGCAGCGCCCGTACCAGCGGCCGGGGGCGCAGCGGCAGCATCACCAGCCGGGTCGGGTCGAGGGTCTCGTCGCCGCTGGGGAAGAACAGCGGCATCACCGCCCAGCCGAGGCCCAGCACCGCCACGGCCAGCACGACCACCGACTCGGCGTGCGCGTGCCCGCGCAGCGCGATCAGGCCGATCAGCTGGAGCGCGGCGAACAGCAGGGCGAAGACGGCCGACGTGATGTAGGCGGCCTTGCGCCCGCCGGACTGCCGCAGTCCGTTGCGCAGCAGCGACAGCTTCAGCCGGACGAAGACGGGAGTGATCGCGGGGGTAGTCATCGCGACCCGCCGCCCAGCCAGTCGAGGTCGGACCCGGCGTCCCGGCTCTGGGCGCCGACGAGTTCGAGGAACGCCCGCTGCAGCGAGGGCGCGTCCCCGCGCACCTCGGCGAGGGTGCCGGTGGCGCGGATCCGCCCGGCGGCCATCACCGCGACCCAGTCGCACAGCGACTCGACGAGCTCCATGACGTGGGAAGAGAACACGACCGTGGCGCCCGAGGCCGTGTACCGCTCCAGGACGCCCCGGATGGTCTGCGCGGAGACGGGATCGACGCCCTCGAACGGCTCGTCCAGGAACAGCACTTCGGGATTGTGGAGGAGAGCGGTGGCGAGCCCGATCTTCTTGCGCATGCCGGTCGAGTAGTCGACGACCAGTTTGTGCTGGGCCCCGGCCAGGTCGAGGACGTCGAGGAGCTGCGTGGCCCGCTTGTCGACCTCGGCACCGGGCAGCCCGCGCAACCGCCCCGTGTACGCCAGCAGTTCCCGCCCCGACAGCCGCTCGAAGAGCCGCAGCCCCTCCGGGAGCACCCCGATCCGGGCCTTCACCTCGACGGGGTCCCGCCAGACGTCGTGCCCGACCACCTCGACGGTCCCGTGGTCGGGCCGGAGCAGCCCGGTCACCATCGACAAGGTGGTGGTCTTCCCGGCCCCGTTCGGCCCGACGAGCCCGATGAACTTGCCCGCGGGCAACTCGAGATCGACCCCGGCAACAGCGACCTGCTCCCCGAACCGCTTCCAGAGCCCCTGCACACGCACAGCGCTGGTCCCCACCGCGCCTCCCTCCGTCACGGAGAACCCTACGGTGGGCCGGCGCCCTTCTTTCAGGGGCGCGGAGAACTGCCCGATCGACCACAGGCGACCGGCAGTCGCCGAACAACGGCAACCAGGCAGAGGAAGAGGCGCGGCTATCGATCCCTGCCGCACGCATAGGCCAACGGCGAGATCAACTCCTCCACATCCGGCAACCACCGATTGGCCGGGGTCGGCCGGCAGGCCCACTGCACGGCCCCCCGAGACCCGAACCGCGTAGGCGGCGCAGCCACATACGCCCCCTCACCCAGCACGGTCAGATCCAGCGACGACACCGACCACCCCAGCTTCCGCACCAGATCGGGCACCTTCACCCCGGCCCCCGGCAGCACGAAGAACTCCATCCGCCGGTCCGGCGTGAGCGTCACCGGCCCGAGCGTCAGCTCCATCCGCTCCATCCGCGCGAGCGCGAGAAACCCGGCCGTCTCCGGCACGGAGATCGCGTCGAACGTCCGCCCCGTCGGCAGCAGGATCGACGCGGTCGGCTGCTTCTGCCACATCCGCCGCGCGACCGTCGCGCTGCCGGTCGCCTGCGTCGCCCAGTCCGGACGCGCCGGGTGCGACCCCGGCGCGGGACACGCCGCGTCACCGCAGGAGCAGCGCTGGCTGCCCTCGACGGCTTCCAGCCAGGTGCCGGGGAACACGTCCCAGTGGCGCTCCTCGGCGTAGCGAACAGCGGTCTCCAGCAGCGATTCCCCGCGCTGCTTCGGGATCTGAGCGGCTTCGGTGCCGGCGATCGTCTCTTCCACGATGAACACAACTCTGGTCGTCACCACGGGTTACGCCCGTCCCTGTGCGCGGGGGAGAGCATCGCCCCTGTTCCCGGGGCGCATGGGTGCATGTGCGGGGGCGCGCAGGAGGAACGGTGGCCGGAGCTGGGTAGCCAGGTGTGGGGCCGGCAACAGCCGTTACCCCGGCAATCCTCACATGCCTCGCATTTTCACCTGGTGGGCGGGGCATTGATCTTCACGGCCGGATCTTTTAGCTGGGACGTGAGGGGCTCGGCCGCGGAAGACACACAACTCGGTGCGTGGGCAGGCACCGCAGCCACAGGGGGTATGTCATGGCCGCAAGGCCGCTCGTCGCCCGGCAGCCGAACGAACGGCTCCAGGCGCTCATCCAGGAAGCCGGATGCTCCAACGCCGGCCTGGCCCGCCGGGTCAACATGTGCGGTGCGGAACACGGCCTCGACCTGCGCTACGACAAGACGTCGGTGGCGCGCTGGCTGCGCGGGCAGCAGCCACGGGGCCGGGCACCGGCGATCATCGCCGAGGCCCTGGGCCGCAAACTCGGCCGTACGGTCACGATCGACGAGATCGGCATGGCCAACGGCAAGAACCTCGCCTCGGGCGTGGGCCTGCAGTTCTCGCCGACGGTACTGGGGGCCATCGAGCAGGTCTGCGAGCTGTGGCGCAGCGACGTGGGGCGGCGGGACTTCCTGTCCGGCTCCTCCGTCGCGGCGTCCGCGCTGGTCGAGCCCAGCCGGGACTGGCTGATCTCCGCGCCCGACGCGCAGGTGTCGCGCTCGGCGGGGCCGCGGGTGGGGCAGTCCGACGTGCAGGCGGTGCAGGCCATGACGCAGGCGCTGGTGGACCTCGACCACCAGTACGGCAGCGGGCATGTGCGGCCGGTCGTCGTGCACTACCTCAACAGCGTGGTCTCGGGGCTGCTGGCGGGGTCGTACCGGGAGGCGGTCGGGCGGGACCTGTTCGCCGCGGTGGCCCGGCTGACGGAGCTCGCCGGGTACATGGCCGTCGACACGGGCCAGCCCGGTCTGGCCCAGCGCTACTACATCCAGGCGCTGCGGCTGGCGCAGGCCGCCGGGGACCGCGGCTACGGCGGGTACGTCCTCGCGGCCTCCATGAGCCATCTCGCCGCGCAGCTCGGAAATCCGCGGGAGATCGCGCAGTTGGCGCGGGCGGCGCAGGAGGGGGCGCGGGGGCGCGTGTCGCCGCGGGCGGAGTCGATGTTCCTGGCGGCGGAGGCGCGCGGGCACGCCCTCATGGGCGACGTGCGCGCCGCGCAGTCCGCGGCGGGGCGTGCGGTGAGCGCACTGGAGGCGGCCGACCCGGCCGCGGGGGACGACCCGGTGTGGATCGCGCACTTCGACGAGGCCTATCTCGCCGACGAGTTGGCCCACTGCCACCGGGACCTCGGGCAGGCCGAGGCGGCGGCGCGGTGTGCGCAGGAGTCGCTGGCCGGGCATCCCGAGACGCGGGCGCGCCGCCGGGCCATCGGCTATGTGCTGTTGGCCACGGCGCAGGTGCAGCAGCGCGAGATCGAGGAGGCGTGCAACACCGGCATGAAGGCCGTGGAGCTGCTGGAGGGGCTGCGGTCCAACCGGGGCGCCGAGTACCTGGAGGACTTCCAGCAGCGGCTGGAGCCGTACCGGGACGAGGCGGTGGTGAGGGAGTTCGGGGCGCGGCTCGACCTGCAGGCGGCTGCGTGAACACAGGGTCTGCGCATGCGTGAACATGCGGGAAACGGCTGCGGCGTGCGCGGGAGGTGACAAGGCCAACGCGCCGTGCCCCGCCGGTGTTACCACGCTCACAGGGCATGCGGTCGGGCCCTGTGCTGCGTGGCACGGGGCTCTGGGGACCCGGTAGCGTGACCCGACGATTCACAAGGTCCCCCATAAGTAGGAGTCCCGGTGACGCAGAGTGGACAGGGCGAGGAGCCCTCGGCGCGCCCCGCGCGCGAAGGCATCGTGCTGCCCTCCGACGGTGGCGAACCCCTGCTGCCGGGCATGACGGGCGGACCCGCCGAAGCCTCCGGCCGCCGGCCCGCCCCGCCTTCGGCGGGCGCGCCGCAGACGTCGGCCCCTGCGGAGGGCCAGACCTGGGGCCAGCCGTGGGGCCCCGGTCAGCAGCAGACCCCGCCCCCGCCGCCGGGCCAGACCTGGCAGTCCCAGCCCCAGCAGTGGAGCACGCCGGAGCAGCCCGCGTGGGACGCCCAGGCCGCGGGCGCCCTCCCCCCGGAGGGCACCCGGTCCCCGGACCCGTACGCCGGCACACCGGCGAACCCCGACCCGTACGGCACGGCCCAGCCGCCCGCGGGCACCGCCGGGTACGCCCCGTACGGCGCCGCGGGCGGGGGCGCCCCGCTGCCCCCGGAGGGCTCCGCCGGGCCCGACCAGCCGCACGGAGGCTCCGGCTACGGATACCCGCAGGGGGGCGGCGCTTACGGCGCTCCCGCCGCGGGTGGAGCCCGGCAGCAGCCGGAGTCCGGTGGGTACGGGGCCGGTCAGCCGGCCGCCGGTGGGGCGTACGGCGCTCCGGGTGGGGGTGGAGCCCGGCAGCAGCCGGAGTCCGGTGGGTACGGGGCCGGTCAGCCGGCCGCCGGTGGGGCGTACGGCGCTCCGGGTGGGGGTGGAGCCCGGCAGCAGCCGGAGTCCGGTGGGTACGGGGCCGGTCAGCCGGCCGCCGGTGGGGCCTACGGCGCTCCGGGTGGGGGAGCCCCCCAGCAGTCGTACGGCGGCGCCCCGCTGCCCGCGCCCGCCGACGAGGGCGCGACCCAGTACATACCGCCCGTCGCGGGGGACGCCGCGGCCACGCAGTACCTGCCGCCCGTCGCGCAGGCCGCCGACGAGGGGGCGACCCAGTACATACCGCCGGTGTCCCCGGGGGCGCTGCCGCCCGAGATGCCTGCCGGGGAGGACCCGGAGGCGACGCGGTACCTCGGGACCGGGCCCCTGGCGGGTGCGGGAGCCGGGCCGCTGCCGTCGGGCCCGCACCCGGACGCCGAGGCGACGCAGTACATCCCGCCGGTGCCCGGTGGGAGCAAGCAGCCGCCCGCCGAGTTCGACAACCTCTTCCGCAGTGACCAGGGCGTCGACAGCCCGGCCGGCGCCACCCAGCAGATGCCCCGCATCGAGCAGCCGCGGCCGCAGCCCGCGTACGGCGGCGCTCCCCAGCCCTCCCACGCCCCGCCCGCCGGAGGCCGCTCGCGCGGTGGCCGTTCCGGATCGCGTGTCCCCGTCATCGCCGCCGTCGGCATCGGCATCGCCGTGCTCGGCGTCGGCGCGGGGGCGCTGCTCGCCGGTGGCGGAGGCGGCGGTGACGAGGACGGCGGCGACAAGAAGACCGTGGCCGCCTCGGCCCCCGCGACGGACGGCTCGGCCTCGCCGTCGGCCGACCCGGCCCGGGCCCAGGCGGTCGAGCTGGACAAGCTGCTCTCCGACAGCGGCAACAGCCGCAGCACCGTGATCAACGCGGTCGCCGACGTCAAGGGTTGCGACAACCTCCCCCAGGCGGCCAAGAACCTGCGGGACGCGGCCAAGCAGCGCAGCGGGCTTGTCACCCGGCTCTCCGGCATCGAGGTCGACAAGCTGCCCGACCACGCCGCGCTGACCACCGCCCTCACCAAGGCCTGGCAGGCCTCCGCCTCGGCCGACAACCACTACGCGGCCTGGGCCGACCAGACCGCCGGCAAGAAGGGCTGCAAGAAGGGCCAGGCCCGCGCCACCAACCAGACCCTGGCCGGCAACCGGGCCAGCGGCGTCGCCAGCACCGAGAAGGCCAAGGCGGCCGGGCTGTGGAACGGGATCGCTAAGAAGTACGGGCTGACCGAGCGCCAGCCGACGCAGCTGTGACGGAGACGCCGAAGCGGCTGTGACGGAGACACCGAAGCGGCTGTGACGGGGACGGCCCGCTCGGCGTGAACCACCCGAGCGGGGAGGCTCAGTCGTTCAGGTCGGCGTTCTCCAGCGTCCGCGTCGTGTCGACGAAGCCCTTGCGCGCCGAGACCAGCCGCCCGTCCCGCACCACCTGAAGGGTCACGTTGGCGTTGACCAGGCGTGGGAAGCCCACGGCGGCGAGCTTGTCCTGGAATCGCCACCGCAGCCTCGGCGTGAGTCCGCCCGTGCCGACCTGCAGGCCGTCGTCCAGGGCCTGCGTCACGGTGTCGGCACTCACCTCGCCGTCGCCGAGCGACTCGACGATCTGCCGGAAGACCGTGTAGGCGATCCACGTGGTCTGCACTCCGGCGTCCGCGGGGTCGATGCGGTTGTCACCGAAGGCCTGCTCGCGGATCACCTGCTTCATCCCGTCCCAGCGCGGATCACTCGCCACCGGGTACCAGCCGGTGATGTACGAGCCCTCGTACGGGCCCGTCGCCCCGCCGGTCGCGTCGATCACCGTCTGGTCGACGCTGCCCAGCACGGTCGCGGTCCGCACCTCGGGGAAGTCCTCCCGGGCCCGCCGGAAGGAGTCCATGAAGGTGCCGTTGCGGTCCCCCAGCGCGGGCACCACGCACCCGTCGTCCGTCGCGTCGCCGGCCGTCGTGCGCAGGGCCCGCTCGGCCTGGCCGTCGTACTCGGTGGCGTCCTCCGCCGCCCGCTGGTCGTTCGAGGCCCGGTGCCCGCCCGCCTTCAGGCCGGAGTCGAGCAGCGGGGGCAGCTGGTCGCCCGCGATGGTGTCGGGCCGGATCAGCGCGACGGGTCCGCAACCGGCGAGAGCGCTGCCGAGACCGGCGAGCAGTGCGGGCTGCCCGCCGTTGACGGGGTAGGACAGGGGGCTGGTGAACTCGGCGTTGGTGATGCCGTAGCCGCCTATGTAGGGGATGCCCGCGCCCTCGAGCGAGGGGAAGAAGGAGTCCGCGTACTGGCTGTAGGATCCGACGACCGCGACGACGTTCTCCTTGGCGGCCCGCCGGGCGCACTTCGCGGCGTCCACGCTGTCGTTGTGGTCGTTGCAGGTCAGCACGTTGAGCTTGCGGCCGTTGATCCCGCCCTTGGCGTTGATCCAGCGGGCGTAGGCGCGGGCGAAGGCGGGCATGCCGGGTTTGTTGGTGGCCTTGGTGTCCTGCGGGGCCCAGGTCATGACGGTGATGGTGTCGTCCCCGACATCCCCCGTGGTGCCGGGGACGACCCCGCATCCGGCGAGGAGCGACGCGCACGCGACCGCCGTGCCCGCCGAGACGATGCCGTGTCTGGCGTGACGGGTGAGGAGGCCGGGGAGGAATGTGCTGCGGGTGTGTCGCCTGCCGGTCATGGTTCCGCACGATTCCGTCACATGGCCAACCCGTGCGTGATACCGGATCGACAATCGGTGACGCACAGGTGAATTGCAGGGGCCGGTGTGACCGATGTGGAGGGGAACGTACGATCGATGACCGTGCAAGCTTCGGAGAACTCTTCCCGTCGTGGCCGTCGCTCATCCACCATGGGCGGCATGCCTGTCAATGACATGCCGTGGTGGCGCTGGCGCAGCAACGTGCGCTCGGCGCTGCACATGCTCTCCGACCCCGGGTTCCAGCGGGACGTCTGGCTGGCCGGTGTGGACGGCTACGGTGACGTGACCGACGCGGTGTACCGGCTGGTCGAGGACACCTGGCTGGATCACTGGTCCGCCGAGAAGTACGTCGGCACGATCTTCCGCGACTCGCAGGAGGCGGCCCTCGTCGACACCGCGGTGCTGCGGGTGCTGCGGATCATGCACCAGGTCGGACCGGACGCGCCGGTCGCCGCGTACCTCCAGCACGAGGCGTGGCCGGAGGCGGTCCAGGCGGCCCGGGACGCGCATGTGCGGCTCGCCACGAGCGACGGCGAGGAGCCGGACGCGGCGCCGAGCAGCCTGGACGTGCTGCGGATCGTGACCAGGTCCGCGTAGCGGTCTCGCGACCGGGCCGGCCCGGCGGTTCCGCCGGGGGTCCGCCCTGCGGGACGATTGCCGGTGGTGTCGTTCCTTGTGGGAACCTGTCCTGCATGAACGAGCAGTCCACCAGCGCCGCGGTCCCGGCCGACCAGTACGTCCTCACCCTTTCCTGCCCGGACAGGAAGGGCATCGTGCACGCCGTGTCGAGCTACCTGTTCATGACCGGCTGCAACATCGAGGACAGTCAGCAGTTCGGCGACCACGACACGGGACTGTTCTTCATGCGGGTCCACTTCTCGGCGGACGCCCCGGTGACCGTGGAGAAACTGCGGGCCAGCTTCGCGGCGATCGGCGACTCCTTCCAGATGGACTGGCAGATCAACCGGGCCGACGAGAAGATGCGCATCCTGCTCATGGTCAGCAAGTTCGGGCACTGCCTGAACGACCTGCTGTTCCGGGCGCAAACCGGGGCGCTGCCGGTGGAGATCGCCGGGGTCGTGTCGAACCACACGGACTTCGCCGAGCTGGTGAAGTCGTACAACATCCCCTTCCACCACATTCCGGTGACGAAGGACACGAAGGCGGAGGCCGAGGGGCGGCTGCTCGACATCGTGCGTGAGGAGGGTGTCGAACTGGTCGTGCTCGCCCGGTACATGCAGGTGCTGTCGGACGACCTGTGCAAGGCGCTCTCCGGGCGGATCATCAACATCCACCACTCGTTCCTGCCGAGCTTCAAGGGGGCGAAGCCGTATCACCAGGCTCATGCCCGGGGTGTGAAGCTGATCGGGGCGACGGCTCACTATGTGACGGCCGATCTCGACGAGGGGCCGATCATCGAGCAGGAGGTCGAGCGGGTCGGGCACGACGTGACGCCTGAGGGGCTTGTCGCGATCGGGCGTGATGTGGAGTGCCAGGCGCTGGCCCGGGGTGTGAAGTGGCATGCCGAGCGGAGGATTCTGCTCAACGGACGGCGGACGGTGATTTTCGCCTAGGAGCTCGGTTCGTCCAGTTCGGCGGCGGGTGCGGGTGGTTTGTGGCTTGTCGCGCCCACGCGGCGGAGCCGCACATCAGACAGAGCCCCGCGCCCCTGGGGGTGCGTCCCTGAGGTCGGGGTCTACATCCTGCTCAGTGAAGCCGCCGCGAACAGGACGTCCCTGATCGCCTCCCTGTCTCCGACCTGGCCCGCCGCCGCCTCCTGCGGAGGGACGTGGCCCGCGGCCAGGCGGCAGAACTCGACGCCGTCCAGGGCCACGTGGGCCACCTCGTGCTCGGCGGAGCCCTTCGCCGCGGGGGAGTCGAGGGGGATCAGCCACTCGCCGCCGCCCGAGCCCTCGATCTCCAGCCGGAGGCTGCGGCCGGGTTCGCCCGCCGCGACGAGATGGCGGTGGTGCGCGGGGGAGGCCAGACCGGCCCGGCGGCGGTGGGCCAGGGCCGTCGGCAGCATGCGGGCCGCCAGGTCGATCATGCGGTGCAGATGGCGCGGCGACGGCGGGGCGTAGGGGTAGTCGACCGCGTCGGCGATGTCCTCCGCGTGCACCCAGCACTCGAAGGCGCGATCCAGCATCGCGTCGTGCAGGGGCAGTTCGAAGTCGCCGTACGACACCGGCATCTTCCCGGCGCCGCCGCCCGTGAACGACACCGTGCGTACGAGGCTGTGGCTCTGCTCCCGCCAGGGCGCCCGGACGGACCGGGTGGGCGGGAAGTGGGAGGCGCGCCAGAACGCCTCGGTGCGGGCCGCCGGCGTGGGGAGCCGGGACGGGACGTCGCCCAGCGGGTCGTCCAGGCCGAGCGCGACAGCCACCAGGCCGTCGACGCTGAGCAGATGCGCGATGACCCCGGCGACGGTGGTGCGACGGCTCGTCGAAGCGTCCGAGCGGAACCAGCGCAGCCGTACCGGCGCGTGCCACTCGGCGTCGCCGAAGTCCTGCAGCAGGGCGTCCAGGCGCGCGGTCTCGGCGTCGTACGCGGCGGCCCACTCCGGTACCGGGATGCGTGGCGGGCGCCGCTCCAGGCAGGTGTCCAGGACGCGGGTGCGCAGTCCCGGGTCCAGGTCGAGGCTCTCGGGGCGTTGCAGCAGCCCGACCGCCTCGCGCAGCCGCCGGGCCTCGTCGGCGCAGGAGCCGCACGCGCCGAGGTGCTCCTCGACGGCCGTGGCCTCCTCGGCCGAACACGCGGCCAGTGCCCAGGCGCCGAGCAGGGCCTTCAGCACGGGGTGGGCGAAGACGGGCGGGGCGGGCGGCGGCGCCGGCAGGTCGCCGAGCTCCGCGCACGTGGGCAGCGGCAGCCCACTGTCCTCGACGGAGGCCCGGGGCATCGGGATCCGCGGCGGACCCCCGCACTCCGGAGCATCACCGGCCTCGGCCCGGACCGGCCCCGCCGGCCCGCCCGCTCCTGCCGGTTCGCCCGGTCCCGCTGGTCTGCTCGGTTCGCCAGGTTCCGCCGGTCCGTCCGGCCTGCTCGGCTCGCCCGGTTCCGCCGGCCCGCCCGCTCCTGCCGGCTCGCCCGGTTCCGCTGGTCCGTCCGGCTTGCCCGGCTTGCCCGTTCCCGCTGGCCCTCCCGGCCCTCCCGGCCCTCCCGGCCCTCCCGGCCCTTCGGGTCCTCCCGGCCCTCCCGGCCCTTCGGGTCCTCCCGGCCCTCCCGGCCCTTCGGGTCCTCCCGGCCCTTCGGGTCCCCCCGGCCCGGGCGGTCCGGCGGGCGTGCCGGGTCCCGGAGGGGAGCCGATGCCGTGCCCGCTGTTGCCGCTTTCATGCTGAATGTCGCTCTCGTCCCGGGTGTTGGCCTTCTCCTCGCGGCCGTCGTCCCCTTCGCCGTCCTCGTGCGCCTCGAAACGGTCCGGCCTGTTCACACCGCACCCCCGTATCCGGGCGGGGCGCCCGGTGCCTCGGTGTCGTGGGCGGTGGAGAGCAGTTGCAGGCCCAGGCGCAGGCGGCGACGGGCCTCGTCCTCGGTGATGCCGAGGTCGGCGGCCGTCTGGCGGTAGTCGCGGCGCTGGAAGTAGGCCCGCTCCAGGGCCGAGCGCAGAGGGACCGGCATGGACTGCACGATGTAGTCAGCGCGGGCGGCGACCGAGGCGCGGCGCACCCTGTGCTCCAGTTCCTCCGTGGCGCCGGAGCCTTCGCGGGCGAGGGCGGCGGTCTCGGTGGCGCGCAGCCGCTGCACCGCGAGCCGGTGGGTCAGGGTGGCCACCCAGGTACGCAGCGGGCCCTGTCTGGGGTCGTAGGAGTCGGGATGCTCCCAGACGTGGATGAAGACCTCGCGGGTGATGCCGTCGGCGGCGCGTTCGTCGCCGAGCACGCGGTGGGCGAGGCCGTGCACAAGGGAGGCGAACCGGTCGTAGAGCTCACCGAGGGCGGCCGCTTCGCCGCGGGCGAGCCGCTGCTGCATCTTGCGGTCCCAGCGAGGCGGTACGTCCTTTTTCGCCATGCGGCCCCCTCACCCCCTGCTCGTGTCCCGCGCCCGTGCTCTGTCCAGCCTGTGCCCGATGTCTCCTCGAATGTAGTCGGCACGTCCGGTGGCGCACGCCCCTTTGTGGCAATGTGCGCCCCCTGACCGGCTGCAAGTGGTAGAAGGCGCCGGCGCTCGCACCGGAGGCCTTTGGGCTCGCGCCTACCCCGCCGTCGTCCGATCAGACATGACTGGAAAAGGATCGAACAGGATCGAAGTCGGCTAAATCAAGCCTCTTCTGCGGGGTATCCGTTTTCCGGGTTGCGTTTCAGGGAACCGCCGCTGGGCAGCCGCGCTGCAAGGAAGCGTAGGGACTGCTTCCGGTTTGGCGATCGAAGGGCTTGGTGGTGACCTTCAAAGTGACCGGCGGCGAGCAGGGCGAATGGGCCGTGCTCCAGGTGTCGGGCGAGCTGGATCTGGTGACGTCGCCGATGCTGCGGCAACGCGTGCACGACGTGGTGGCCGAGGGGCATCACTGCCTCGTCCTGGATCTGTCCGAGGTGTTCTTCTGCGACTCCAGCGGCGTCGGCGTGCTCATCGCGGCCCGTCGGCTGATCCGCTCCTGCCAGGGCCGGCTGCGCCTCGTGCTGCCCGCCCGGGGTGCGGCCGACGGATCCCACGTCAACCGGGTCCTCGGCGCGCTGGGCGTACGCAGACTGTTCGACGTGTACGGCGATGTGGACGCCGCCCTCGGCGACGAGGGCGAACCCCTGTCCGCGTGACGGCCCGATGACGCACGGTACGGCGAATGTCGCCGTTCCGACACGCCGTTGTCCCGGAATTCCCCCGGTCTTGGCACAAGTGACGTTTTCGCGCGCCCGAACGGCGCCCTCCGTCGTACGCTCCGACCCAGACGTACCCCACCCGACGTAAGGCGGCCCGAAAGAGACATGGTCAGCAGCGAGTACGAGCGCAGGATCGCCGCCCGGTTCGCCACCTTCGACCAGGACGGCAACGGCTACATCGACCGCGAGGACTTCTACGGCGCGGCCAAGGCGCTGCTCACGGAGTTCGCCGTGGCGGCCCGGTCCGACAAGGGGCAGGCCCTGTACGGCGGTGCCGAGGCCTTCTGGCAGGGCATGGCCGGGATGGCGGACCGCGACGGCGACCAGCGCATCACGCGCGCGGAGTTCGTCAACGGCGCGGTCAAGCGCCTGCGCGACAACCCCGACCGGTTCGCCGAGATCGCCCGCCCCTTCCTGCATGCGGCTCTGGACGTCGCCGACACCGACGGTGACGGAGCGGTGACGGTCGAGGAGGCCGGCCGCGTCCTGAAGTGCCTCGGCGTCCCCGAGGACGTCGCCGGACCGGCCGCCGCCACGCTCGACGCGGACGGTGACGGCAAGGTCGGCGAGACCGAGGTCGTCCCGGCCTTCGCCCGCTACTTCACCGTGCCCGAATAGCGTTCGCGAAGCCTGTACTTCAGCACCTTCCGCAGGGTCTCGCCCCGCGGAAGGGCGTCCACCACCTCCAGCCGCTCCGGCAGCTTGTGCACCGACAGTCCCTCGGTGCGCAGGAAGGCGGTCACGCCCGCGAGCGTCAAGGTGTCGGCGTCCGGTGGCTGTTCCACCACCGCGCACACCAACTCGCCGCGCGCCGCGTCGGGGAGCCCGATCACGGCCACGTCCCCGACCGCCGGATGCCGGTGCAGCAGGTCCTCGATCTCCTGGGCCGAGATGTTCTCGCCCTTGCGGATGATCACGTCCTTCAGCCGGCCGGTGAGCACCAGGTGCCCGGTGTCCGTGAGCCGCCCGAGATCGCCGGTGCGCAGGAACCCTTCCTCGTCGAAGGCCTCCGCCGTCTGCCGCGGATCCAGGTACCCGCGGCACACGGCCTCCCCGCGCAGCCGCACCTCCCCGTCCACGATCCGGATCTCCATCCCCTCCGGCGGCCGTCCCTCGGTCGTCGCCAGCAGTTCGGGGCCGTCGTCGGGCGCCCCCATGGTGATCATCGGCACCTCGGTCATGCCGTACCCGTGGGTGAGCTGTACGCCCATCTCGCGCACGACCGCGTGGTACAGCTCCGGCGGCTTGGGCGCCCCGCCGCCCGCCAGCAGCCGTAGCGACGGCACGACCGGCTCTCCCGGCCGCTTGCGCTGCTCTGCCAGGAACATCGAGTAGAACGCCGTCGACCCGCCCGCCATCGTCACCCCGTGCGCGCGGTACGCCGTCAGTGCGTCCGGCAGCGCGAACTGCTCGAACAGCACCGCCGGGAAGCCGTACAGCAGCAGCATCACCGTGTAGTCGGGGCCGCCGATGTGGGCGTAGGGGAAGGCGATCGAGCCGACGTCGTCCGGCGAGGGGCGCAGCGCGTGCGCCAGGCAGGAGCCGCCCGCCAGCAGCGAACGGTCCGTGTGCAGCACGCCCTTGGGGTCGGAGGTCGTGCCGGACGTCCAGTAGATCCAGCGGACGGCGGTGCCGTCCGAGGGCGGGGGAGGCAGCAGGGACGGATCGCCGTCGGGCAGGTCGTCCCAGGCCTCGAAGACACCCTTCGCGCCCAGCCGCCGGGCCATCTCCGCGTGGTCGAAGCCGCGCCAGGTGCCCGGCACCGCGAAGAACTCGGCCTTCGACTCGCGCAGTGCGAAGCCGACCTCGCGGTCCCGGTAGAAGGGGATCACCGGGGTCTGCACGGCGCCGAGGCGGGCCAGGGCGACGGACAGCAGGGCCGTCTCGATGCGGGTGGGCAGCTGCCAGGCGACCACCGTGCCGGGGCGTACGCCCATGTCGTACAGCCCGGCCGCGACCCGCTCGGCGCGGGCGCGCAGCGCCTCGAAGGTGAGCGTGCGGCCGTCCTGGTGGAACAACGGCCGGTCGGGGGTGAGGGCCGCACGGCGGGTGACCAGCTCCCACAGCGTGCGAGACGCACTCAGGGTGTGCGGGGTCTCGTTCACGGGTGCCCCCTGCTCCTCGGCGCGCTGCTTGGCTGACGAGTCGTCAGATGCGATGCTATCTGACGCTGCATCAGATAAGTACCGTCCGGCGGAGGGGACCCATGGCGACCGAACTGCCCCGCATCATCAGCGTCGACGACCACGTGATCGAGCCCGCCCACCTCTTCGACACCTGGCTGCCGGCCAAGTACCGCGAGCGCGGCCCCAGGGCCCTGACCGCCGGCATCGGTGAACTCGCCTACATCGGCGGCAAGTACCGGATCACCATGGACCCGGACGGCCAGCCCACCGACTGGTGGATCTACGAGGACCTGAAGTTCCCGTACAAGCGCAACATCGCCGCCGTCGGCTTCGACCGGGACGAGATGACCCTGGAGGGCATCACCCGCGAGGAGATGCGGCCCGGCTGCTGGGACCCCAAGGAGCGCCTGAAGGACATGGACCTCAACCATGTCGAGGCGAGCCTCTGCTTCCCCAGCTTCCCGCGGTTCTGCGGCCAGACCTTCGCCGAGGCGCACGACAAGGAGGTCGCCCTCGCCTGCGTGCGCGCCTACAACGACTGGATGGTCGAGGAGTGGTGCGGCGACAGCGGCGGGCGGCTCATCCCGCTGTGCCTGATCCCGCTGTGGGACGTCGGCCTGGCGGTCGAGGAGATCCGCCGCAACGCCGCACGCGGGGTGAAGGCGGTGACCTTCTCCGAGATCCCCACCCACCTCGGGCTGCCGTCCATCCACTCCGGCTACTGGGACCCGTTCTTCGCGATCTGCCAGGAGACCGGGACGGTCGTCAACATGCACATCGGCTCGTCCTCGCAGATGCCGGCCGCCTCCCCGGACGCCCCGCCCGCCGTCCAGGCCTCCCTCAGCTTCAACAACGCCATGGCCTCGATGATGGACTTCCTCTTCAGCGGCGTCCTGGTGCGCTTCCCGCGCCTCAAACTCGCCTACTCCGAGGGCCAGATGGGCTGGGTCCCGTACGCCCTGGAGCGCGCCGACGACGTCTGGGAGGAGCACCGGGCCTGGGGCGGCGTGCGCGACACGATCCCCGAGCCGCCGTCCACGTACTACTACCGGCAGATGTACTGCTGCTTCTTCCGCGACAAGCACGGCGTGGCGTCCCTGGACGTGGTGGGCCGCGACAACGCCACCTTCGAGACCGACTACCCGCACGTCGACTCGACCTTCCCGCACACCAAGGAGGTCGCCCTCGACCACGTCGAGGGTCTCGACGACGAGACGGTGTACAAGCTGATGCGGGGCAACGCCATCCGGATGCTCGACCTGGACCTCGACCGCTGATGGACCTGTCGGACACGCCCGAGGAGGCCGCCTTCCGGGCCCGGCTGCGGGAGTGGCTCGCGGCGGTGCTCCCCGGCCTCCCGCACCAGCCGTCCCCCGACGACTGGCCGGGGCGGCGGGCCTACGACCTCGGCTGGCAGCGCCGGCTCCACGACGCCGGGTACGCCGACGTCCACTGGGGCGCCCCGCCGAGCGTCCGGCTGATCTTCCTTGAGGAGACCGAGAAGGCGGGCGCGCCCTACGTGGGAGCCAACTTCGTGGGCCTGTTGCACGCCGGTCCGACCATCGCCGCCGAGGGCACCGCACAGCAGCGGGAGCGCTGGCTGCCGCCGATCCTGCGCGGGGAGGAGGTCTGGTGCCAGGGCTTCAGCGAACCGGACGCCGGTTCCGACCTCGCGGCCCTGCGCACCCGCGCGCGGCGCGACGGCGACGCCTACGTGGTGACCGGCTCCAAGATCTGGACCTCCCACGCGGAAGTCGCCGACTGGTGCGAGCTGTTGGTCCGCACCGACCCCGGCGCACCCAAACACCGGGGCATCACCTGGCTCGCCCTGCCCATGGACGCGCCGGGCATCACCGTGCGGCCGCTGCGCACGCTGGCCGGGTCGGCCGAGTTCGCCGAGGTGTTCCTGGACGAGGTGCGGGTGCCGGTGGCGAACCGGGTCGGGGACGAGAACGACGGCTGGCGCGTGACCATGGTGACGCTGTCCTTCGAACGCGGTACGGCGTTCGCCGGCGAGGTCGTGGCCTGCCGGCGCGTGCTGGGCGAACTGGCCGTCGAGGCCCGCAAGAACGGCCGCTGGGACGACCCCGGCCTCAGGCGCCGGCTGGGCAGACTGCACGCCGAGTTCCGGGCGCTGTGGCGGCTCACGCAGTGGAACGTCAGCGCGGCGCAGGCGTCGGGCGGGGTGCCGGGCGCCGGCGGCTCGGTCTTCAAGCTCCGCTACTCGCACGCCCGCCAGGAGCTCTACGACGCCGCCGCCGAGGTACTCGGCCCCGACTGCCTCGACCTGGACCGGCCATGGACCCTCGACCGGCTGTCCTCCCTGGCGTACACGATCGCCGCCGGCACCTCCCAGATCCAGCACAACATCATCGCCGAGCGCATCCTCGACCTGCCGAAGGGACGGTGAGGCGCTGTGCGGTTCCGCCTGACGGACGACCAGCGGGCGCTGCGGGAGGGCGTGCGCGAGGCGCTGGCCCGCCGATTCGACGCGGACGCCCTGCGGGCGGCCGCGGAGGGTGCTGCCGGGGCGGAGGGCGGCACGGAGGGTGAGGGGATGGGCCGTCGCGGGGTGGGGGCCGGCTCTTCCGGAAACGGCGGTGGCGGTGCGGGCGGCGACGGGACGGTCCGTTCCGAGAACGGCGCAGGCGGGGCGAGTGGTTCCGCGTCAGCCGGGGAGCGGGCGGGTGTGTCCGGGGTCGGTGGCGAACGGGCGGGCCGTGCCGGGGCCGGTGGCCGGCCAGTACGCCTTGCCGAGGCGGACGGGGGCGCCGCGGGGGCCCGTCGAACGGCCGGGTCGCCGCGGCTCGACCGGGCGTTGTGGCGGGCCCTCGGAGACCTCGGGTTCTTCGCGCTGAGGATGCCGGAGGCGGAGGGCGGGGTCGGACTCGGGCTGGTGGAGGCCGTGTTGGTGTTCGAGGAGGCGGGGCGGGTGCTGCTGCCCGGGCCGCTCGTCGCCACCCACCTCGCGGCCGGGGCCGTACCGGGCGCCGCCACCGGGGAGACGGTGGTCGCGGCCGTGGACGGCGGGCTCGTGGAATGGCTGGCGGAGGCGGACGTCGTGCGCGGGGACGCCACCGGGGCCGTGCCCCTGCGCTCGCTCGACCCGCTCACGCCCCTGCACCGCGTCCCCGCCGGGCGCCCCGCACCCGACCCCGTCGCGATCCTGCTCAGCGCCGCCGAACAACTCGGCACGGCCGTCCGCGTCGGCGAACTCGCGGCGCAACACGCCCGGGCGCGCGAACAGTTCGGCCGGCCCGTCGGCGCCTTCCAGGCGGTGGCGCACCTGTGCGCGGGGATCTTGGTCCGGGCGGAGACGGCCCGTGCCGCGGTGTACGCGGCCGCCGTCACGGCCGACCCGGCCGACATCGCCGCGGCCCGGATCCTCGCCGACGAGGCCGCCGTGCGCGGCGCCCGCGACTGTCTCCAGGTGCACGGCGGCATGGGCTTCACCTGGGAGTCCGAGGTCCATCTGCATCTGAAACGCGCATGGGTTCGAACCCAGCGTGCGGGCGGAGTCACCCAGAGTGAGGATCTGCTCGCGGCGGCTCTGGCGTCCGAAACGGTCTGACGCGCCGTCTGGCTGCGGTATCGCCGTGCACGCTCCCGGAGATGTCGCGGATCGTGGCATACCGGAATCACGGAGCGTTGATATCGGCTTGTGTCCTCAGTGTGACTCGTTACGGCCTGGAGTCGATTGCCCGCTCCGGTACCTTGTGTCAAATGCGAGTGGCTCCGAGCGCAGTGCGACCCCGTGGCGCCGCCTGTTCGACTGCCCGCGGCGAGCGTCGCACAGTATGCCGCACGGGTACTCCTTCGCGCTGGAATATGCCCGAAGCGCTTGTTGGCGTGACTGTACGTCAACCATGCTGTCCCACAAGGGATTCACGTTCCGTGATCCTTGTCCCGGCCGTTGTTCTGGCCATGCAGAAAATGGCTACGATCGTGGCCCTCGTGAGGCGCGAGCCTAAGTGTCCGCCGGTTCGGATGGTGTGAGCGGTGCAGGTGCTTCAAGTGCAGCTGGAGATCCGGCCCGACCCCGCAGAAGTGGGGCGAGCCCGGCGGTGGGCCCGCTCCCGCCTGGCCGGGTCCGGCATACAGGCCGACGAACCCCTCGCCGAGACGCTGATCCTGCTCGTCTCCGAACTCGTCACCAACGCCGTGGTGCACACCGGCCGTCCCGCCGTCCTGCGGCTGTCCCTGCCGCACGTGGTGACGGAGGAGGCCACGGTCCGGCTCGAGGTCGCGGACCGCAGCGGCCGGGCCCCCGTGCCCCGGTGCGCCGGCGACGACGCGACCGGCGGCCGGGGCCTGGCGCTCGTGGACGGCCTCGCCGACCGCTGGGGCTGGAGTGTCGAGGCCACCGGCAAGCGCATCTGGTGCGAACTGGACCGGTGCGCGAAGTCCGGCGACCTCACGACCTCGTGCGGTGGTGGCGCGGTGGCGTACGGCGGCGGGACGGCTTTTGAGGGTCTGGCGTACGAGGCGGTGTAGTGCCACGGCTTGTCGCCCGGCGCCCGCGCCTGCCGGACGCGGTGTACGGCGGCACATGCCGCGGGTGTGTGCGGCGGGGCCGGGGCACGGATGCACCGGGCCGCCGGGTTCGGTCGGGCCATGCGGCGATGCGCCGGGACGTGCTTCCGTGCGCGCCTACGGCAAAAGCCTCAACTGCGACATATTGCCGAACGGGTGTTGACGGGTCGTGACCGCTTGCTCACGCTTGGGGGCAGCGATTCGCCGAGAGGGGACGACGAGGGCTTCGGTGGACGGCAGCCCTCGGCGAGTGTGAGTCGCGATTCGGCGTCGGCTTCCTTCAGGGCCAGGGAGTCGGGGCGGGAGCGCCGGAGTCGGGTGGCGGCGCGCGCTGCCGTGCTCGGGGCGAGCAGCGCGGCGCCGCCATCCAGCTGCAGCGGGTGGCGGCCCGGTGCCCGCGCGGCGCGCGCTCGCTGTGCCCCGCCGGCCTGCGGGCCTGCCGGTCGGCCTACAGGACGGCCTACAGGACGGCCTACAGGACGGCGACGGGGGCCACCGGCGAGCCGGTCGCTCCGGTGAACGGCTCGGGGGTGGCCGTCAGCAGGAACGCGTACCGGCCCGCTTCTCCACAGGCTGTGGACAACTTTTCGAGATTCCAGTTCTGGCCCTGCGGCATGCCCATCTCCACGAGGTGGAGCGCGTGCACCGGAAGCCAGAGGTCCGCGACCTCCGGCGGGAACACCTCGAAGGTCAGGGTGTCGTTGGCGACGGCCGCGACATCGCGCGCGTGGAACCACTCCGGCGTACGGATCGACAGCCCCGGCGACGGATACGCGTAGCCGTGCCGGTCCCCGGCCAGACAGGCCTGGATCTGCCCGGTCCGCACGAGCACGACGTCCCCCGCCCGTACCCGCGTACCCGCCAGCTCCTCGGCGGCGTCCAGGTCCTCGGGTGTGACGGCGTACCCGCCGTCCAGCCGGTCCGTGCCCCGGGCCCGGGCGACGTCCAGCAGCACTCCGCGTGAGACCACGTGCCGGACCGTGCCGATGCCGCTGAACCCGGCGCCGCCGTGCGGGGTGACGGTGTCGGCACTCCGGCCGTTGTAGAGCCGGCCGGAGTGCGAGACGTGCGGCAGCGCGTCCCAGTGGGTGGCCGCCTGGAGCCCCATGGTCACGACGTCGTCGCTGCACGCGACGGTGCCCGGGCCGAAGATCTCCTGGTTGATCTGCACCATGGCGTGCAGGGGGTTGACGCGTCCGGGGATCACGCCGGTCTGCACACCGTCCTGCTGGAGGGGCAGGGCGAGGGGGATGCGCCGGCCGGTGCGGACGGTCGCCGCGGCCTGCCTGACGACCTCGTCGGTGATCAGGTTCAGTGTGCCGATCTCGTCGTCGGCGCCCCAACGCCCCCAGTTGTTCACGCGCTTGGCGATGTCGTGGAACGCGTCCGGCAGCGACATGAGTCCTCCCCGGGGCTTGTCTTCCTGTATCTGACGGGTCGTAGAATTCGGGAACCGACAATCTAACGGTCCGTCAGAAACCGTGGGACGGGAAGGGGCCGGGCGTGGGGAACTTCTTGGCAGGCAAGGTCGTCGCCGTCACGGGTGCCGGGCGGGGCATCGGCCGGGCGGTCGCGCTCGCGGCGGCGGCCGAGGGTGCGAAGGTCGTGGTCAACGACTACGGCGTCGCGGTCGACGGGGGCTCACCGGCGAGTGAGGTCGCCCAGGCCGTGGTGAAGGAGATCGAGGCGGCGGGCGGGGAGGCGGTGGCCGTCGCCGACGACATCTCCACGATGGCGGGCGGGCAGCGGGTCGTGGACGTGGCGCTGGCGTCGTACGGGCGGCTGGACGGTGTGGTCTGCGTGGCCGGGATCCTGCGCGAGCGGATGCTGTTCAACATGACCGAGGAGGAGTGGGACCCGGTCGTCGCGACGCACCTGAAGGGCACGTTCACGGTGTTCCGGGCGGCGTCCGCGGTCATGCGGAAGCAGCGGGCCGGGACGCTGATCGGCTTCACCAGCGGCAACCACCAGGGGTCCGTCTCCCAGGCCAACTACAGCGCCGCGAAGGGCGGGATCATCTCGCTGGTGCGCAGCGCCGCACTGGGGCTGCACAAGTACGGGGTGACCGCGAACGCGGTGGCGCCGGTGGCGCGGACCAGGATGTCGGCGGGGGTGCCGATGGAGCTGGCGGAGATCGGGGAGCCGGAGGATGTCGCCGCGCTGGTGGTGTACCTGCTGTCCGACGCCGCCTCCCGGGAGGGGATCACCGGGCAGGTGTACACCGTGGCCGGGGCGAAGATCGCGGTGTGGGCGCAGCCGAGGGAGTTGCGGGCCGCGTATGCCTCCGGCGGGTGGAGCGTTGAACGGATCGCGGAGTTTCTGCCCGGGTCGGTGGGGGTGGATCCGATGCCGCTGCTGGAGCGGGTGCGGGAGATGGAGAGGGCGGCGGGTCAGGGGGAGCGGCCGAACGCCTAGTAGCTCGGGGACCTTCGGCCTTTCGGCGGGTGCGGGTGCGCTGTGGCTTGTCGCGCAGTTCCCCGCGCCCCTAGGGAATCTGCCCCCGCGGCATCGAGAGGAGCACCCTGGTGGACTTCGACTTCGGGCCGGAGGACGACGCGTTCCGCAGCGAAGCTCGTGCCTGGCTCGCTGTGCGTGCCGACGGCGTCTCGGACCGCCGCACGTGGGAGCGTGCGCTCGGTGCTGCCGGGTGGATCGGGCTCGGGTGGGGCGAGGACGGTTACGGGAATCGCAGGGCCACCCTCACCCAGCAGGTCGTCTGGGCCGAGGAGTACGCGCGGTCGGGGGCGCCGGCGCGGTCCGGGCACATCGGGGAGAACCTGCTCGCGCCCACGCTCCTCGCCCACGGCACCGACGAGCAGAAGTCGCGCTTCCTGCCGCCGATCGCCGCCGGTGCGGAACTCTGGTGCCAGGGGTACAGCGAACCCGGCGCGGGATCGGACCTGGCCGGGATCCGGACCGCGGCCGTGCCCGAGCCGGACGGCCGTACGTACCGCGTCACCGGGCAGAAGATCTGGACGTCGCTCGCCCACGAGGCGGACTGGTGTTTCGTGCTGGCCCGGACAGAACCCGGCTCGGTGCGGCACCACGGCCTGTCCTTCCTGCTCGTCCCCATGGACCAGCCCGGCCGGATCGAGGTCCGCCCCATCCGCCAGATGACCGGCACCGCCGACTTCAACGAGGTCTTCTTCGACGGCGCCCGCGCGGAGCACGTCGTCGGCGGCGCGGGCAACGGCTGGCGCGTCGCCATGGGCCTGCTCGGCTTCGAGCGCGGGGTGTCCACGCTGGCCCAGCAGATCGGCTTCGCCGAGGAACTGGACGCAGTGGTGCGGGCGGCCGTGGAGTCGGGCGCGGTGCGGGACCCCGTCGTACGGGAGCGGCTCGTGCGGCAGTGGGCCGAACTGCGCACGATGCGCTGGAACGCCCTGCGCACGCTGGGGGGTTCCGGTGACGCGGGCGCCCCGAGCGTGGCCAAGCTGCTGTGGGCGGGCTGGCACCAGCGGCTCGGGGAGCTGGCCGTGCTGGTGCGGGGCGCGGCGGCAGGGGTGGGCCCCGCCGACTGGTCGGCCTCGGACCCGTACCAACTGGACGCCGCGCAGCACCTGTTCCTCTTCTCACGGGCCGACACGATCTACGGCGGCTCGGACCAGATCCAGCGCACGATCATCGCCGAGCGCGTGCTCGGCCTGCCCAGGGAGCCCAAGGGGGCCGTGTGATGCGAGGCGTGATCTTCGACGGGAAGCAGGTCCGGGTCGTGACGGACCTGGAGGTGCGCGAGCCCGGGCCGGGCGAGGTGCGGGTCGCGATCTCGGCGGCCGGGCTGTGCCACAGCGATCTGTCGGTGGTGGACGGGACCATCCCCTTCCCCGTTCCCGTGGTGCTGGGCCATGAGGGGGCCGGGGTCGTGGAGGCGGTGGGTGCGGGCGTCACCCATGTCGTGCCCGGGGACCATGTGGCGCTGTCCACCCTGGCGAACTGCGGCACGTGTGCCGAGTGCGACCGGGGGCGGCCGACCATGTGCCGGCGGGCCATCGGACGCCCGGGCCGGCCGTTCGGCCACGCCGGCTCGCCGGTGCACCAGTTCGCGTCCAACTCCGCGTTCGCCGAGCGCACGGTCGTCAAGGCCGTACAGGCGGTCCGCGTCCCCGACGACATCCCACTGACGTCGGCCGCGCTCATCGGGTGCGGGGTGCTGACGGGGGTCGGCGCCGTACTCAACCGGGCGCGGGTCGACCACGGCGACAGCGTCCTGGTCATCGGGACGGGCGGCATCGGCCTGAACGTGCTCCAGGGGGCGCGGCTCGCGGGCGCCGGGCGGATCGTCGCCGTGGACGCCAACCCGGCGAAGGAGGAGGTCGCGCGGCGGTTCGGCGCGACCGACTTCCTCACCTCGGCCGAGGGCGTGCGCGACCTCCTGCCCACGGGCGCGGACCACGCCTTCGAGTGTGTCGGCCGGGTGGAGCTGATCCGGCAGGCGATCGACGCGTTGGACCGGCACGGCCAGGCGATCCTCCTCGGGGTTCCGCCCGCCACGGCCGAGGCGTCCTTCCGCGTCTCCTCGATGTACCTCGACAAGTCCATCCTGGGCTGCCGCTACGGCTCCTCCCGCCCGCAGCGGGACATCGCCCTGTACGCCGAGCTGTACCGCCGGGGGCGCCTCCTGCTCGACGAACTGGTCACCCGGACCTATCCGGTCGAGGACTTCGAGAAGGCGGCGGCGGACGCGGAGGCGGGGCGGGTGGCGCGGGCGGTGCTCACCTTCTGAGGGCGGTGGTGCTCGGCTTCTGAGGCCGGGGCCGCTCAGCCTCAGGAGGGCGGTGGTGCTCGGCTTCTGAGGGCGGGGCCGCTCAGCCTCTGGAGGGCGCCGGTGCTCAGCCTCTGAGACGGGGCCGCTCAGCCTCAGGAGGGCGGGGCTGCTCAGCTTCTGAGGGTGGCGGGCCCGTCGTTCTCCGCACGGAACGTCCGCCGGTACGCCGTGGGCGTGACCCCCAGGGCCGACTGGAGGTGCTGGCGCATCGACTGGGCCGTGCCGAAGCCCGCGTCCCGCGCCACCCGGTCGACGGAGCGGTCGGTGGACTCCAGGAGGTGGCGGGCCCGCTCCACGCGCTGCTGGGTGAGCCACTGGCCGGGGCTGACGCCGGTCTCCTCGCGGAAGCGGCGGGTGAAGGTGCGCACCGACATGGACTCCCGGTCGGCCATGTCGCGCAGCTGGATCGGCTCGTGGAGACGGCCCAGGGCCCAGGCGCGGGCCGAGGTCGTGGTCGCCTGCTGCGGGTCCGGCACCGGCCGGTGAATGTACTGCGCCTGACCGCCGTCGCGGTGCGGCGGTACGACCGTGCGGCGGGCCACCTCGTTCGCGACCGCCGTGCCGTGGTCGCGGCGCACCATGTGCAGGCACAGGTCGATGCCGGCCGCGACGCCGGCGGAGGTCAGGACATCACCGTCGTCGATGAACAGGACGCCCGGGTCGACCTCGATCTGCGGGAACAGCCGCTGGAAGCGGTCGGCGTCGGCCCAGTGCGTGGTGGCGGGGCGGCCGTCGAGGAGACCGGCGGCGGCGAGGACGTAGACGCCGGTGCAGATCGAGGCGAGCCGGGTGCCGGGACGGATGAGGGCGAGGGCGGCGGCCAGTTCGCCGGTCAGCACGCCCTGCTCGAAGACCGGGCCGAGTTCGTACGACGCCGGGACGATCACCGTGTCGGCGGTGGCCAGTGCCTCCGGGCCGTGCTCGACCTGGATGGCGAAGTCTGCGTCGGTCTGCACCGGGCCCGGGGGACGGACCGAGCAGGTGACGACGTCGTACAGCAGGCGCCCCCGGGCGTCCCGGGGGCGGCCGAAGATGCGGTGCGGGATGCCCAGCTCGAAGGGGAGCAGGCCGTCCAGGGCGAGGACGACGACCCGGTGCGGGCGGAACTCCGGCTCACGGCTCATGCCCCGATGCTATGGCCCGATCCTGACGAATGCTGTCCTTCGGGCCACTCGATGGAGTACGCCACAGGCCGGAAGCTCTATGTCGTGACCCAGACAACCGAAGCAGCGGCCGTCCAGCAGCCGCCGAAGCCGACCCGTGTGCGGGTGCACCGCGCCTGGTTCGTCGCCGCCGTGACCTTCGTGACGATCATCGGTGCCGCCGCCTTCCGGTCCGTGCCGGGCCTGCTCATCGATCCGCTGCACGACGAGTTCGTGTGGTGATGCTTGGGGGAACAAACTTGCGTCCCGGTTCTCTCTCGGATGAGTCGATCTTGTCAAGCCTGAGACGGTCGGATGTGGTTGAGCTCACAACGACGTGAAGGGCCTCGGTCTCAACCCTCGCGAGGAGAGATGAGCCGGGGCTCTGGTCTATTGCCTGCTTGCGACCGTCGTCGTCGTTCTCGTCGAGCCGCTGAGTGCCGCTGTGTTGGCCGTTGAGTGAGTGGCTGAGGAGTTGGGCCGATGCGTGCGTGAGTGGTTGCGAGCGGTCGACGTGGCCCGTCCTCGGCTGTGCTGGTGGCTGTCGACGCGTCGCCGGTCGGCCGTAAGGGGTGGGGTATGACCCCCTGGGCGCGTTCTTCCTCACCGCTACGTCTTACCGCCTGCCCTTGCGCCACGGTTTCAGGGTCGACCTGGGCAGTCGGTCGGCAGTTCGTCTCAGCGGCGAGTGAGGCGCGGCAAGGGAAGGGGGGCCGCCTGGCGAAGCGTCTCGTAGAACGTGAGACCCACCGCGCGAGCTCGATCACCAGGGGCCGCATTGACGAAGTCAATGTCAACCAGAGGCATGCGCCTGCATCGCACCCCCACGTCCTGGCCGTCGAGCAGGCACGTCAAGGTGATCACCTGGCCTCGCCTGATGTGGCCCGGTGAGAAGGCGATCTCATTGCCTCCCACCGCCGGCAGCAAGATGCCGGCATACGCCCCCTCCTCGGGCTCTTGGTCGACCGCCAGAGTTGCCAGGACCGGGGAGCCGAACTCGAACTCCAGACACTCGCCGTTGTGGAACATGGCCGAAGTAATGTCCCTGCGGCCGACGTTCGCGACGCTGAGCTGCACGATGCGAGGATCGTCCGCGGTGATGTCGTGTGCGCTGACGGTGATCCGACCCCCGAACCGCGTATCAAAGAGTGGGGGCTGCGCCGTAGTCCACCATTGCAGGCGCAGCTTTGGATTGGCCGACCTGAACGTGGCCCAGGTGCTGAGGACCCCAAAGAGAATGCCGACGACGGACGAGACGATGATCGCCCAGACGTCGACGTTCGACCACCACTGCCCCGCCAGCATCTTCATGCGCTGAAAATACCGGAGCTTCCCCCTGGGTAAGCCTGTTACGGCAATCCCAGCTTGGTAGGTCAAAGTGATCGTCGGTCAGCTTGTCGTACCCGACCTCATCGGCGAGGCGCGAGCGAAGTCCGGGCCGGAGTCGGCGCTTCGGTGGCCCGCTCGAAACTGATGTCAGGCCGAGCCTTCCCCCTCGGTGAACGACTCGGGCTCGTAGCGCTTCATGGCCTCGCGGCGTTCCTTCGCGTACTGAGCCTCGATCATCTCGGGAGTGATCCCCCGCTTCCTCGCCAGGGGGTCAAAGACCCTCTCGGTCAGACGCTCGTCCGTCTGGGTGAAGAGTCGACAGTCCGCCTTAGGTCCGCGCACAGCTTGGCCCGGCTCGACTCGGTGATCATCTCTTGGATGCGCTCGCGCCAGAAGTGGTGAACCAGGAAGTTACGCCGCTTCAAGCTGTTGGTGAGGTCGTCGACCACTTCCGGGTAGGCGCTGACGTACGGCTCGGCTCGCCGGATGAGCTTGCCCATCATGTCCTTGAACCCCTGCGCCCAAGGGTCGCGGATGAGTCGTTCCCCCTGCTCCTCGGCCGTGATGATCCTGGCCATCGCGAGGGTGTTGACCAGGGTGTGTTCGAGGACGTTGGCCTTGTAGATGGCCAGCCCGAAGAGGGCGTACACGGTCTTGTGGTCCGTGTCGTTGTCGTACTCGTCGTCCGGCTCCGGGTCCGGCTCCTCACGCCAGGTCGGCTGATGCCGGACTACATACAGTTCGTCCATGCCTTCAGTGTGGCGCCAGGAGCGGACCAACTCGTACTGAGTTTTGATGACTTGGCTTCGAGACTCCCGAGCCGGCCCCTCCTGGGTGCGGTCACTGACTTGCGCGGCCACCTCCTCGACGGGCCGGGGCTCCCGGTCGTCGAGCCGGAAGTGAGAGTCAGGAAGGCTCTGTGCGTCCGCCTCGACGTCCAGTCGGAGCGAGAGAGCCAGACCCTCGCGGATGGCATGAGAGCCCGCGAGAGCGCCACCGCAGACCGAACCGAAGCCCTTCACTTCGTGGCCGGTGATGACGTCCAGGGCGAGCACCACGGCGTCGAGAGCGTCCGTCGTGTCGGCGTTCGGGTATCCGTGACCCTTCGTGGCGTAGAGCTCGACGTCGAGCCAGCGGGCAGAGCCTCGCCCCTGGTGTGCGTCGGCAGAGATGAGCCGGACGTTCACGCCGGGGAGGGTGAGCGAGTCGAGCAGGATTGTGAAGTGCTCGGCGGCCTGGCGGCCGGCGTGGTGGACGTGAGAGACGAGAAACAGGGGGATCAACTCCTTCTCAAGCGGCCAGGGCTTCGGCGATGACGAGACCGATCGGGACGCCGGTATGGCGCTGTGCCTGCCACACGTCGAAGCTGCGGTGACAGGGCTTGGCGAGCGGGGCGTAGTGCTCGGGGTCGGTGGAATACAGGGAGCCCTTGGAGTCGGCGTGCGTCGACACCTTCGGCTTGGGGTCCGTGCCCAGGTACGCCCACTCGGCGGCCTGTCGTCCGCAGCCACAGGCGCAGCGCCAGCCCGAGGCAGGGCCGTGCTCGGCCTTCACTCGGGCGTGAGCGGTGGTGTAGGCGACAGCGTCGCCCTTCCAGTTGCCGGACTCCTCGCGGAGCTTGCCGAACATCGGGTGAGCCTTCCCCGAGCGGTGGGCGCCTCGGTCACCACAAGTCACGGTCGGGTTGTTCTTGCGTCGGAGCGACGGGCCGGGAACGTCGACCGTCCGGCCGCAGTCGCAGTCACAGCGCCAGTAGGTGACGACGTCCCCACCGGGACGACTGTGGGTGTGAGCTTGGGCGACGACGACGAGAGCGCCGTAGCGGTTGCCGGACAGGTCGAGCTTGCGGGGTGCCACTGTGGTTGTCCTCCTTGGGGTTGGGCCGCCTGTCGGCGGCCACTTGGGCAGAGCTGCAACGGCAAGGTGAAGTTGCTTGCCGTGTGTGTCTTCGGATGTGGGGCGCGGTAGCGCCCCCAGTGAGTAAACGGGCATGCGTCAGGGGCGCCCGGAGGGCGCCACAGAGCAGAGCTGCAAGACGTCTTGGGAAGGTGCCGGGCGGGAGCCCGGCCACAGCG
Source organism: Streptomyces tibetensis (assembly GCF_007655005.1). Lineage (GTDB taxonomy): Bacteria > Actinomycetota > Actinomycetes > Streptomycetales > Streptomycetaceae > Streptomyces > Streptomyces tibetensis. Next base: position 24,364 of record NZ_SZVW01000034.1, on the reverse strand, counting down.
CAGAGCTACTTACTGCTTGCTCTCGCCGTTGCCCGAGACGGACTGTGTCTGTCCGCGCGGAGACTCCGCCAGGAGTCGAGCACGACAGTGCTCTTACTCTGGCCAAAAGTTCGGGATGGACCGGCGATACGCCAGGCATCCTTACTCTGGCCAAAACTTCTCGACTCAGCAGGAGCAGGCTCGGGGCCGAGCCGGAGACTCCTACTCTGGCCAAAACTTCTCAGGCGGCATCGTCGAGCCAGTCATCAGCGTCGACCCAGCCCAGCCACTCTGTGGCCCGGTCTCCGGGCTCCAGACTGAACGTCGTCTTCGCTCCGCGCCTGACGCCGATCGTCTCGACCGTCAGCCATCCGGCCTCGACGAGCACCTGTACGCCTCGCTCGGTGTACGCGCGCTCTCTACCGGCGCTGTCCCGGACGCCCACCGCATCGGCCAGTGAGCGCCACGGCACCGTCACCCGCGAGTCGTCAGCGCAGAGCCGGGCAAGCTGCTTCGCCACCCGTTGGCCGCTGCGAGGCACGCACTGGATGACGTCGGCGTACCACTGCGCAGCCTGTCCGGTCGGTGGGTAGTGCTCGGCCGCCAGGGCGTATCCACGCTTCCGTAGCTTGGTTCGGTTCTCCTCGATCTTGGGGAACAGGTCTTCGGGCATGGTCACCGCACCGGCCGAGCGAGCTGCCAGGTGTCGTAACCGAGGCGCCGGAGGAAGCCCTCCTCTTGCAGGGAGCGGAGACCGGACTCGAACTCGGCTGCGGGGATTGAGCACTTGCGGGCCAGCTTCCGAGGGGAGAGCCGGAACGGCTCGCTCGCGGGGAGTGAGAGGTAGCGGGACGTGTAGCCGACCCAGGACGGGGCGGCGGGGTTGGTCTTGGGCACGGGGGTGCGACCTCCTTCTGTGGGTGGGAGATCGCGCGTACCGTTCGCGCTCGGGGTGCCCTCGGCTTCCCTTGCCAGCCCCTCGGGATGGCGGACTCTCGCGGAGTGTCCAGCTCAACCGCCGTCGAGCGGCGGGAGCTACGGTGCGCCTCGAAGAGGCGGACGAGAGTTTCTACATGTTGCCGACCGATCCGGTCAACTTCGCACCAGCCGGCGATCCGCCAGCCGAGCATGAACTCGGGGAGCCTCCACCGGTCGAAGGCATCCTTCTGCCAGGTGGGGCCAAGGTAGTTCGGCTCCAGGAGCTCGATCTCTTCGAGGGTGAGCGGCGCAGGTGCAGCCATGCATTACCTCTCGAAGTCACTTGCCTCACCTGCGCGTTGGCGTCGAGGGCGAGGTGCCGTACCGTGGTAGACGGAAAGGAGAAGACGCGTGTCTTTGGCGGGTGACATCGCCACTTACGCCGTCTACTTCGAAGGAAAAGAATGAACGAATACTGGGCGATCTTCGGCGCCGTCCTCGTGGCTGCGCTGGTGGTGTTCGAGCGACTGCTTGAACGTATTCCGCCGCTCGCCGAGAAGGCCATCGCCGCCGTCCGATCCATCCGTGCTGTAGCGGATGAGTTCAGGGCGAAGCGCGAATGACCAACCGTCTACCCCTGCCTCTTGGTGGGGGTAGACGGCGTTCAGAGCCCGAGCTCCTTCTTGTAGTCCGCGATGGCGACTACGGCAGCAGAGTCCTGCTCGGGTACGGGCTCGGTCAGTTCGATGCGCACACGGCGCCGATCTTCCTCGGTCACCAGCAAGTTGCCCCTTGGGTAATTTCGCTGTATGGATCAGGGGGTAGCAGGCTTGCTGGGGGCCGCAGTTGGCGGCGCGATTGGCGTGATCGGCACCGTCAGCGCAGCATGGCTGGCTGGACGTGGGCAGCGACGAAGCCAACATGAACAGTGGCTGAGGCAAGTGCGCAGGGATGCCTACGCGCACTTCGTCGCCTGCCTGCACCGGGTAGAACGGGTCGTTGGGGAGACAAGTAATGCTGCCCTCCAGGGGAGGCCAGTGCCGGACGGCTGGCCGGAGGAGATGACGCAGGCCGGCGAAGCGCTCTCGGCTGTAATGCTCGAAGGTCCTGACGAGATCTACGAGCTGGCCTTGGAGGTGTTTCATCTGGCGCAAGAGTGGTGGTACGCACTGCGATACGAACACGGAGACCCGTCGCCGGGGGACACCTACCACGATTACCCCAGCACCGACATCGGGGCCGCGACGGAGATGTTCTTGCAGGCGGCCTCGCGCGTTCTCCGCGCCTCCGATCAGGGCCTACTGTCTGCTCCGCCTCGAAGGTGAAGTCTCGGCCCCCTGGTGGTTGGCCAGGGGGGGGGCGGCGCTCGCCCAGCCCGAGGGGCACCTCAACGAGAGGAGCCAACCACCCTCACTTACTGTACGGAAGTTGATCATGGCCCCAGAAAGGGGGCCTGAGTGACGCTGGTCACCCGTTGGCCGAGGGGTCGACTGCCCTCACTTACTGGTGGGAGAACGATCTTGGTTTGTCAGGGTTGGTCCGTCGTGACGCCGGTCACCCGACTGTCAGACCCTCGGCCTACCGTCCTCGCATGGACATGAGCGATCCGCAAGACGTAGGCGCCGCGTTCGGCGCCCTGATCCTCGGCGGCACGGTGAGCGAGGAGCCACCCCCGCCAGACTCCCCCCTCGGTCGAGTGCGCGCCCTCACTGCCCGGTACGGCGAGGAGGCGCTGAAGCCCGAGCACATCAAGGCCGCGCAGGAGGGGCGCCCCCTTCTCCCACGAGGCGGTGTCACGCCGGGCAGTTCATGCAACAACGTGCATACCCGCGAACGTGCATGGACGGCCGAGCATGACGCTCGTACGGTCGTGTCCAACGGCCCAGCCGGGCCGTCAGACAAGGGGGTTTCGATGGCACGCGAAGAACTGACTCGGCTTACCGGCAACGGAAACGGCGAGTGCGGCGAAGACGACTGCCCGAATGTCTACCGGACCGAGCGGGGAACGTTCGTCGTGCAGGGCGACGTTTCCAGTGCCTTCGATCCGCCGCAGGGGGAAGGGCTTGTGGAGATTCCCGAGAGCGTTCTTCGGGAGGCTGTTCGTGCTCTTGGATGGTGACGACTGGAAGGCGACTCTTCGGGGATTCCAGTCCGAGGCGTGGCGACTGGAAACGTTGCCGCAGTACCTCGTACCGCAGGAGTCCGAAGAGCTCGAAGCCTTCCGATCGGGTAAGCGAGTCGACCCGGAAACCTACTCGTCGCCGTACACGGAAGACCTGAAGAGGCTTCGCGGTGAGGGGAGGCGTAAGGGGCGAGTGCACATCGTGACTCGGCCACTCTCCGAGTATCTGCAATTCGAGTTCTCCCGGTACTACGCGCCGCACGTACTCGCCGGGGAAGACATCCGAATTCTCGACGTGACCGAGCGAGAGAATCCTTTGCCGGGAGTCCAGGACTTCTGGATGTTCGACCGCTCGACGGTTGTTCTCATGCGTTACGAGAGCGACGGCACGCAGGTAAGTCGGGAGCTGTTCGAGAGCGAGCCGGCCGACTTCGTCGAGTACCAGCGCATCGCCGTCGCCGAGTCGGTCCCGTTCTTGGAGTACGTGAAGGGTGACGTTCGAAGCTGAGCAGCTTGGCGAGTCCGGCCCGGAACTTGCCTCACTGCTCCGAGAGCTACGCAAGCGAGCCGGTCTCTCAGGGGATCGGCTCGCCGCGCGCTGCAACATGTCTCAGTCCAAGGTGAGCCGGATCGAGAACGGCCGGACGCGGCCGTCCCTGGTCGACGTGGAGGCGATCCTCAGAGCCTTGGAGGCGCCGCCCGAGCTGGTCGCCGAGGCATCCGCGCTCGCCAGGATGGCCAACACGGAATGGCGGAACCTTCGGGAGCTTCGCCGTAAGGGGCTCGAAACACGACAGGCGGAGCTGAAAGGGCTTGAAGCGTCCTCGACGCGCATGCGCTACTTCCTGCTCTCGATGATTACCGGTCGCCTCGCCACGCCGGAATACGTACGGGCGAGCCTCGCTCACTCCCCGGCAGATACGAGTAAGGCGGTTGCGGGAAAGCTGGAACGGCAAGCCGTTCTCTACGACGCGTCGAAACAGTTCACGTTCCTGCTGACTGAGCAAGCCGTTCGCTGGCCTGTCGTTTCGCCGTTGGCTCTGGCCGAACAGATGGACCGCCTGTCTTCCCTGTCCTACCTTCCGAATGTGCACATCGGTGTAATCCCCGTGGGGACGGTAACTCCTCGGGTGCCACTGAATACCTTCACCATCTACGACGCGTCGTTGGTCACCATCGAAACTTCCGCGGGCAGTCTCGTACTGCGTGACGGTCGAGACGTGCATGCCTACTTGAAGGAATTCGCCGGATACGAGGAATGTGCGCTGTTCGGTGAGGAAGTTCGAGCGAGGCTCGCCGAGTGGTCGGCTGCCTGCCGTGCATGACTTCAGTCGACAACACGCATGAACCGAGGATCGGTGCCCATTCCGCGGAATCATGATTCGGCAGATACGAAGTCCGGGAGGCCGTACGGAATGAGTACACCGAAGACGACGATCACGGGGCCGGTGCACCTGACGGCCCCGGATCAGGAGCCGGAACCCGTAGCAAGCTGCCGGGAATGCCTCGGCCTCGCCGTGACTCGAACCAACGCCCGATCGGTCGGCGACTACTCGAAGGTGTCGGACGCGAACGTCGTGCTACGTACGCACCTGCGGGAAGACCACGGGGCCGAGTGATGGACATGCAGACGTGGCGAGACAGCCGAGCCTCGGCCGTCGCAGCGACCGAGGCACTGCGGGCGGCCCTGGACTCCCTCGGCGTCCCAGAGAGCGTCTGGGGAACGCTGCGCCCCGTCGTCACCTTCAAGGGAACCGCGTACGTGCACGTCGGCATGGTGCGCGCGGACGTGGCCGAGCGGATGGCCGAGGCGATGAGAGCCCAAGAGGGCGCGCAGTGACCCGTTCCGTCCTGCGGTACGTGAAGCACCGGATCACCCAGCAGCCGGACACTTGCATGACGTTCGAGGCCGAGTGCATGACGTGCGACTGGAAGGCCAAGCCGTCGACAGACGGCGCGGGGGTCGACGTCCAGTGCATGAGCCATACCGGCCGGACAGGACACGCGACGGTCCGTCGGTCGTGCACGTCGCTCGCCCTCGTCGAGCGAGCCGAGTAGCCGAACGCAGAGACCCCGCCAGACACCCAGAGAAGGGGCCTGGCGGGGCCGAGTCGGCGACTGCGGAGAGTTCAGTCGGCCGTCACTCCTTGTCGTCGTCTGCGGTGTGGTTCCAGCTCACGGTCATGTAGTCGTCCACGGTCATCTTCGCCGCCTTCTTGAAGCCGTTCGGGTGCATCGTGATCGCGGTGACGAACTTGACCCACGCGCGACGGACGGGAAGGGGAGTGGTCGGCCAGTCCTCGATCAGGCCAGCGACCCCCTTCACGGGGTCGATCGGAGGCAGGCCAGTGATCCCGGACAGCTTCTCGTCGATCTCGTCGAGTCGGGCCCGGATCGCTCCGGAACCGGCCGTCATCTGCGAAAGGGTGATGGCTCCCGAGGCGTAGGCCACGGCCAGACCGTCGAGCCGTTCCCGCAGAGTCTCCGCCTCCCGGTGAAGGTGGGCCGAGTCATCGCCCTGCTCCTGTCGAGCGGCGAGGATCGAGGGCAGGAAGTCCGGGAAGGCGAGCCGGGCGATCACGGCGTTACCGGCCCGCTTGTCGGCCAGCTCTCGGGGCACCCTGACGTGCTTCTGTCCGCACCGGTAGACGGGGGTGCCTCGGTACATGCCGCCTCGCACGGTCTCTCCGCAGCGGGAGCACGTTGCCAGTCCGGCGAGAAGGGTCTGAGGGGCCGAGCCGGTACGGGCGCCGCCCGTGAAGCGCTTCGGGTTGGTCAGCGCCGAGACGAGGGCGTAGTGAGTCGCCTCGTCCAGGATGGCGGGCCACTGCCCCGCCCCCACGATCTCGCCGTGGTAGGTGGCCTGAGCGATGTAGCGGGGGGAGATCAACACCTTCTTGACTCCGCCGACGCCCCACCCCTTCGCCTCGCCCTTCGCCTTCCCGGACGAGGAGCGGGGGGCGAGCAGACCGAGGCCGGTCCAGAGACGAGCGACGGCCGCCAGGGTCTCACCCTGAACGATCATCTCGGCACCCTTGCGGATGGCCTCGGCCTCCTCCTCGACCACGGTCACGTAGTCGTCGGCGTAACCGAAGGGGCGGATGCCTGCCTTGTGCGGGGTGCCGTTCTTCGCCGCCTGAAGGTTGCTCGCCTTCTGCCGTAGCGCCTTCTGCTCGCCCTCGTACTCCGCCCACGCTGTGACCGTCTTGGCCGTGGCCCGACCGGCAGGAGTGGACAGGTCCAGGTGTCCGGCGTGGATGGCGTGGACGTTCACCCCGAGCTCGATCACTCGGAGCAGATCTTCGGTCTTGCGGACGAGCCGGTCGGTGTGCCAACAGAGGATGGCGTCAGGCTTGGACGCCAACAGCCGCTCGAACCCCGGTCGCACCTTCCCCGAGGTAGCGCTGATGTCGTTGTCCGCGATCACCTCTCGTACGGTCCAGCCACGGGCTGCGGCGAACGCCCGACACTCGTCCTGCTGCCGCTGAACGCCCAACTCGTCGCCGTGCTGATCGAGGCTGAGTCGTACGTAGATGGTGACATCCATCTGGCCTGGCCCCCCTTGTTCCTGCTCACCGTGCTGTATGCCCCAAAGTTCTACCACGAGTTCGACTGGTCGCGCGGCACCATCGGCGCCGCCGTCTCGGTGAACCTCGCCCTGTACGGTCTGACGGCCCCGTTCGCGGCGGCCCTGATGGACCGCTTCGGCATCCGCCGGGTCGTCGCGGTCGCCCTGACCGTGATCGCCGCCGGTTCCTGGCTCACCGTGTGGATGACCGCGGCCTGGCAGCTGATGCTCTGCTGGGGCCTGCTCGTCGGCCTCGGCTCCGGCTCCATGGCGCTGGCCTTCGCGGCGACCGTCACCAACCGCTGGTTCACCGCACGACGCGGCCTGGTCAGCGGCATCCTCACCGCCGCCTCGGCCTCCGGCCAGCTCATCTTCCTGCCCCTGCTGTCCTGGATCATCGACCGGTACGACTGGCGACCGGCGGCCGTGACGGTCGCGCTCGCCGCGCTCGCGGTCGTGCCGTTCGTATGGCTCCTGCTGCACGACCACCCGGCCGACGTCGGCCAGAAGCCGTACGGGGCGGCCGAGTTCGTGCCGAAGCCCCCGCCCGTCCGCGGTGCGGCCCGCCGGGCCGTGACCGTGCTGCTCTCCGTCGTGCGCACCGGCCCGTTCTGGCTGCTCGCCGGCACCTTCGCGATCTGCGGCGCCTCCACCAACGGCCTGATCCAGACCCACTTCATCCCCGCGGCCCACGACCACCACATGCCCGTCCAGGCCGCCGCGTCCCTGCTCGCCGTCATCGGCGTCTTCGACGTCGTCGGCACGATCGCCTCCGGGTGGTTCACCGACCGCTTCGAGCCGCGCCGCCTGCTGGCGGTGTACTACGCGCTGCGGGGCGTGTCGCTGATGTTCCTGCCGCTCCTGCTGGGCCCCGCGGTCCACCCTCCGATGATCTTCTTCATCGTCTTCTACGGCCTCGACTGGGTCGCCACCGTCCCGCCCACCCTCGCCCTGTGCCGCGAGCAGTACGGCGAGGACAGCGCGATCGTCTTCGGCTGGGTCCTCGCCTCCCACCAGGTCGGCGCCGCCCTCGTCGCCTTCCTGGGCGGTGTCGCCCGCGACACGTTCGGCACGTACGACGTGGTCTGGTACGCGTCGGGGGCGCTGTGCGCGGCGGCGGCGCTGATGGCGCTGGTGATCCGGCGGAGGGCGGGGGGCGAGGTGGCGGTGGCCTGAACCCGGGCCGTCACCCGGCTCGAGACCGGGCCGGTCACCGGCGTTCAGCCCTTGCCGCGCCGCCCGAGGCCCGTCCGGGCGGTGTTGCGGATCCGCTTGTGCGCTCGGTGTTCATGGCTCTGTCTCCCCGATCCGCCGCGACGCTCCGGCTGGTCGGCCTATTCTGAGTGCTGCTACCGCACTGCCTCGAAAGGTGACTTGATGACACTCGGCATGGTCCTCGGTGACGTGGTCGTCGTGACTTCGCGCGTTCGCTCACGTTCGACCTTCCGAGGAGTCTGCCGTGTCCACGATCCACTGGGTCGAGGCTCAACCCCGTTCCGCCCGCTGGCACTCTGAGTCCGGGCTGCCCCTGCCCCGCCGGGTCGTCGTCGCCGACGACCTGATGCCGGCCGCCGTCGCCCACCGACTCGCCTGCGAGGGCACCGCGTTGCTGTGGCGCGGGGATTTCCACAACGCCCGACAGCTGCTGCGTGCCATGGACCGCCGTGTCGGCCGCAGCGCGCCCGAAGCGCCGGAATGCCCGGCCGAGGCGTTTCACGCACACCGCCGGTACCGCGCCCACCGTGCGCGTGTGCTCGGCAAGTTGCTCGTCCTGCTGGAGGCCGACCACACCCTGGCGCTGCGCCGCGCGCCGGATGTACGCCGGGCGTGCGACGAGGCCTACGGGCCCCCGTCCGGCGGGCCCGTCGCCGTCGCTCTCACCGAACTGCTGGGGGTGATCGGCGCCCGGGAGTGGCGGGAGAGGGGCGTTGCCGTACCGGCGCTCGGCGCGCGGATCCACCCGCACTACGGGGTGTTCGCGCCGACCAGGAGCGAGTACGTCGACCTCGTCGCACGGGCGCCCCTGCCGGGCGGCGGGACCGTGCGTACGGCGTTCGACCTGGGCACGGGCACCGGTGTGCTGGCCGCCGTGCTGGCCCGGCGCGGGGTCGGGCAGGTGGTCGCCACCGACGTCGGCGCCCGGGCACGGGAGTGCGCCCGGGCGAACGTACGGCGGCTGGGGCTCGCGGGCACCGTCCGCGTCACCGGGCCCGGCCTGTACCCCGACGGCCGTGCCGGCCTCGTCGTCTGCAACCCGCCCTGGCTCCCCGCCCGGCCCACCTCCGACCTCGACCTGGGCGTCTACGACGCGGGCGGTTCGATGCTCCAGGGCTTCCTGAGCGGGCTCGCCGAACGGCTGGAACCCGGCGGCGAGGGCTGGCTCGTCCTGTCCGACCTCGCCGAACGGCTCGGGCTGCGCGACCGGGGCGCGGTGCCGGCCGCCATCGCGGCGGCGGGCCTGCGCGTCGCCGACCGGCTCCACACCCGCCCGCGCCACTCTCGCGTACGGGACACCGGCGATCCGCTCCATGCCGCGCGATCCGCCGAGGTCACGTCCCTGTGGCGGCTGACGCCGGCCTGAGCCCCACGGGGGCGGCGGCCTGTGGCCTCCGGGGCGCCGGCCTGAGCCCCACGGGGGCGGCGGCCTGTGGCCTTCGGGGCGGCAGCCTGAGCCCTCCGGGGCGGCAGCTTGTGGCCTCCGGGGCGGCAGCCTGAGTCCTCCGGGACGGCGGCCTGAGCCCTTCGGGGCGGCAGCCTGTGGCCTGGGGAGGCGGCAGCCTGAGCCCTACGGGGTCGTCACTCGCGCGAAGCGCCCTCGGTGGAAGAGCAGCGGTCCGTCCGGATCGTCCTCGCCCGCACCGAGGGCGTTCACCCGGCCGACCACGATGAGGTGGTCGCCGCCGGTGTGTACGGCGTGGATCGCGCAGTCGATCCACGCCACGGCCCCTGTCAGCCGCGGCGAGCCCGACAGCGGCGCCGCGTCGTACGCCACCCCCGCGAACTTGTCCGCGCCGCTCACCGCGAAGGAGCGGCACAACTCGCCCTGGCCGGACCCCAGGACGTTCACGCAGAACACCCCCGCGCGGGCGATCCGCGGCCAGGTCGTCGACGTCCGGCCCACCATGAAGGCGACCAGGGGCGGGTCGAGGGAGAGGGAGGCGAAGGACTGGCAGGCGAAGCCGGCGGGAGGGTCGCCGACCGTGGCGGCGGGTGCCGTGACGACGGCCACGCCCGACGCGAAGTTCCCCAGGACCCTGCGGAACTCCCGTGGGTCGAGCGGGGCCCGCTCGTCGGCGCCGACACAGCGCAGTTCGGGCCGCGGCAGCGCCTCGACCGGCGCCGGGACGGCTGTGCCCACGGACCTGAGGTAACGGACGGCGGCTTCCGCCATCCCTGCTTGTCCCATCACACCGTCATTGAAGCTGACACTTCGTCAGATAGGAAGGGTCAGCGTCCCCCGAACTCCGCGCTCCGCCGCTCCACGAAGCTCCGCATGCCCTCTCGTGCGTCCGCCGTCGTCATGTTGATCTCCTGCGCGGCGGCCTCCGCGGCGAAGGCGGCGGCGCGGTCGGTGTCGAGGGAGGCGTTGACGAGCTGCTTGGTCAGGGCGAGGGCCCGGGTCGGGCCGGCGGCGAGGCGCTCGGCCCAGGCGCGCGCCGTCTTCTGAAGCTCCTCGTCGGGCACGACCCGGTTGACGAGCCCGAGGCGTTCGGCGTCCGGCGCGGTGAGCGCGTCGCCGAAGAACATCAGCTCCTTCGCCCGCTGCGGGCCGACGAGCCGCGGCAGGAGGTAGGCGCCGCCCCCGTCGGGGACCAGTCCGCGCCGGACGAACACCTCGACGAACCGGGCGGATTCGGCCGCGAGGACCAGATCGCAGGCGAACGCGAGGTGCGCGCCGAGGCCGGCCGCCGTGCCGTTCACCGCCGCGATCACCGGCTTCTCGCAGTCGAGTACGGCGGCGATCAGACGCTGGGCACCGGTGCGCAGCGTGCGTGCGACATCGCCCGCGAGGCGTTTGCCGGGCGTGCCGGCGCCCCGGAGGTCCGCTCCGGAGCAGAAGCCGCGGCCCGCCCCGGTGATCACGACAGCCCGCACCTCCGCCGTGGCCGAGGCCTCCGCCATCAGCCGGATGATCTCCTCGCGCTGCCCGGGCGTGAGGGCGTTGAGGCTCTCGGGCCGGTTGAGGGTGAGGGAGAGGACCTGGTCCGTGGTCGTGTGCAGCACCGCGGGCTCCGTCATCAGCGGCACACCGCCAGCGCGTCCAGCGCCACGGCACCCTGCCCCTGCGGCAGGACCAGCAGCGGGTTGATCTCCAGTTCCGCCAGTTGGTCCCCGAGTTCCAGCGCCATGCGCTGCACCCGCAGGACGACCTCGACCAGCGCGTCCCGATCCGCCGGGGGGCGCCCCCGGACCCCGTCGAGCAGTGCCCGTCCGCGCAGCCCGGCGAGCATGTCCCGCGCCTGCTCCTCCCCGAAGGGCGGCACCCCCACGGCGGTGTCACGCAGCACCTCGACGAGCACACCGCCGAGTCCGACGCTCACCGTCGGGCCGAACAGGTCGTCGTGGGCGACCCCGACCACCATCTCCACGCCCTGCTCGACCATCTGGCAGACCAGGACGCCGTCCAGGGCGACGTCCTCGTAGCGGGCGATGTCGGTCAGCTCGCGGTAGGCGTCGCGGACCTGGCTGGCCGAGGTCAGCCCGATCTTCACCAGGCCCAGCTCCGTCTTGTGGGCGATCCGCGCGCCGGAGGCCTTCATCACCACCGGGTAGCCCACGAGCCCGGCCGCGCGGACGGCCGCCGCCGCACTGGTCACCAGCTGCTCGCGCGGTACGCGGATGCCGTACGCCCGCAGCAGCTGCTTCGCCGCGTGCTCGCTCAGCTGCCGGCCGGGCTGCATCAGCGCCTGCGCCTTGCGGTAGGAGGGCGAGGGGGTGCGCGGGGCCTCGTCGAAGGGGGAGCGGTAGGCGGTCGTGAAGCGGTGGTGGGCGAGGTGGGCGCGGACGGCGGTGAGACAGTTGCCGACCGTGCGGAAGGTGGCCACGCGGGAGGAGCCGAGCAGCACCTCGCGGTAGGCGGGCTCGGTGCCGACCGGCGACCCCCACACCACGCACACCAGCTTGTCCGTCCGCTCGGCCGCGTCCACCAGGTCTCGTACGAGCCGGTCGCTGAGCGGCGGGAACGGCCCGGTGACCGGGCAGATCAGCACGCCCACGGCGGGATCGTCGAGGAGGGCGTCGATGATCTTCCGGCCGCGTTCGTCCCCGACCGGATGCCCGCCGTTGTCGACCGGGTTGGCGACGGACAGGTACTCGGGGATCCACTGGTGCAGCTCGGCCTGTTTGGCCTCGGACAGGACCGGCAGGCTCAGGCCCGCCTCGGTCGCCAGGTCGGCGACGTGCGCGCCCGTGCCCCCGGAGATGGAGTAGACGACGACGCCGTCGGCCCGCGGCGGCCGGGCCCGGGCCAGGAGGGCGGCCGTGTCCTGGAGTTCGTCGAGCCCGTCGACGCGGATCACGCCGTACTGGCGCAGCGCCGCGTCCACCACCGCGTCGGCGCCGGTCAGTTTGCCGGTGTGGGAGGCGGCCGTGCGGGCGCCGGTCTCGGTACGGCCCACCTTGACGGCGACGACCGGGACTCCGCGCCGGGCGGCCCGGTCGGCGGCGAGCAGGAAGGAGCGGCCGTCCTTCAGCCCTTCGAGGTAGCAGGCGATGGCGCCGATCTCGGGCTGCTCGGCGAAGTAGGAGAGGAAGTCGGCGCTGTCCAGGTCGGCCTCGTTGCCGGTGGGGGCCCAGTGGGTGAGGCGGATGCCGAGTTCCTGGAGGGCGAAGACGGGGCGGCCCTGGTGTCCGGACTGGGTGATCAGCGCGATCGCCGGGCCCTGAAGGTCGTCGCGGAACCGTTCGAAGGCGTTGAGGTTGGTGTTGGGGCCCAGCAGCCGCAGCCCGGACTGTGCGACGGCGGCGGTCAGTCGCAGCTGCGCGGCCTCGCCCTCGGGCCCGGTCTCCGCGAACCCGGACGCGAACACGACCGCGAACCGGGCCTTGGCCTCGGCCAGTTCCTCGATCACCGGCAGGGGGTCGCCGACCAGCACCACGGCCAGATCGACCTGCTCGGGCAGACCGGTGACGGAAGGGGAGCAGGGGATGCCGAAGACGGACGGCCGGCTGGGATGCACCGGGTACAGCCGGGCGCCGACCCGCTCCGCCCAGTCGGCCAGCTGCCGCGTGATGCCGGTGTTCGGGCGGCCCTCGGCGTCGGAGGCGCCGATCACGGCGACGGACCGCGGGCGGAAGAAACGGTCGAGATCGGGTACGTCGGCGTGCAGTGGCCGTCCGCTGACGTCGAGGTCGCCCGACTGGGCCGGCCTGCCGTGCACGACGGGCCCGGACCGCTCGCCACAGGCGATGGCCCGGGTCCGGCGGGAGTCGGTGGTGAGGGTGCCGTGAGTCGATCCAAGCATCGTTTCCGCCCGCTCCTGTGAGACAGCCGCTAACTGACGCTCTGTCAGGTTACTGAACTGATGCGACGTCAGGAACGGTGTGGGCGGGCAAAGTTGCCGAAGCTGTCGACCGAGGAGCCCCGGCCTCTCAGTCCGGCAGGCGGGACAGGCTCCCCGCCCCGTTCCGCGCGACGGCCTTCGCGATCTTCACCGCGTCCAGCGCCAGCTCGCGGAGGTTGCCGCTGATCGGGTTGGTGAAGCCGGTGAAGTACAGGCCGGGAGCGGTCCTCGGGGTGCGGGCGCCGTGCGCTACGGGCCTGCCGCGGTCGTCGAGGACGTCGAGGTGGCCGACCAGGTCCTCCAGGGCGCGGACGTAACCGGTGGCGGCGACCACCACGTCCGGGGAGATCCGGCTGCCGTCGGCCAGGGCGATCTTGTCGCCGCCCTCGAAGCCCTCCACGGCCGCCACGATCTCCACCCTGCCCTTGCGCACGGCGTCGATCAGGCCGACGTCCTGCACCGGGATGGCCCCCTGCTTCACCCGTGTGTACAGCCCGGTGTCGGGACGCGGCAGCCCGTGGGCGGACAGGTCGGGCACGGCCACCTTGGCCTGCAGCCGGGAGATCCGGTCGACCAGGCCGACCGGCAGCCGGCGGACGAGGACGCCGCTGTACTGGGCGGCCCAGCCGGCGGTGGAACGGCGCACGATGTGGGGGACGGTGCGCACGGCGAGCCGGACCCGGGAGGCACCGCTCTCCACCAGGTCGACGGCGATCTCGGCGCCGGTGTTGCCGACCCCGACGACGAGGACGTCCCGACCCGCGTAGGGCTTGCCGCTGCGGTACTCGCCGGCGTGCAGGAACTCTCCGGTGAAGGCGGACCGGCCGGGCCAGTCGGGCAGGCGCGGGGTGTGGTTGTAGCCGGTGGCGACGACCACCGCCGCGCCGGTCAGCTCCCGGCCGCCGGTCGCGTGCAGCAGCCAGCCCGTGCCGTCGGCGGTGCGCTCGACGCGGGACACCTCGACGCCGGTGACGATCTCCAGGCGGTGGTGCTCGGCGTACTTCTCCAGGTACCGCACCACGTCGTCCCGGGACACCCACCGTCCGAACCGGCGCGGCATCGGCAGTCCGGGCAGGGCCGAGAGGCGGCGGGTGGTGTGCAGGTGCAGCCGGTCGTAGTGGCGGCGCCAGGACGCCCCGACATGGTCGGACTTCTCCAGGACGACGGCCCGTACGCCCCGGGCACGCAGCGCGTACGCCACGGAGAGCCCGCCGGGGCCGCCGCCGATGACGTAGACGGGGCGGTCGGGTGGGGGCTGTGCGGAGGCGTGTGTGGGAGGTGTGGAGTCGGCCATGAGCGCGAGCGTAATCACGGGACTGCTTGATGGGTCTCGGTCAAGACCTGAATTGATTTCGGATTGATCACGGCTGCAGGGGAGGGGGTCGGACTCGTGGCGCCGGGAGGGGGGGGCTGGTTGTGGCGGGGTGGCGGGTGCGGGGTGCGGGGTGTGGGGCGCAGGGTGCTGGGTGCGGGCTCGGCCCTGGGTTCCGGGGCCGGGGTCTGCCGGCCGGCCGGGGTCCGGACGCTGCGCGGGGGGCTTGCGCATCCGTTGATCTGACGTACCGTCAGATTGCATGGACGCGATCTGGCTCACCGGAGCGGAATGGCTGGCCGTGCTGCGGCTCGGGCTCGGGCTGTGGTGGCTGGAGAGCTGGCGGCACAAGGACCGCAAGGCGTGGTTCGAGCGGGGCACCGGCATCACGTGGGCCGCCGGCATAGCCGCCGAGCACCGCTGGAGCGCCGTCCGTTCGGGATTCGAGGCGGCCGTGGCGCCGCACCCGCGCGTGATGGCGTACGTCGTCGTCTACGCGGAACTCGCGCTCGGACTGGGCCTGATCACCGGCTTCCTCACCCCCATCGCCCTGGTAGGCGGGTTCCTCCTCAACGCGCTGTACTTCACGCTCATGGTCCACGACGTCGCCGAGCAGGGGCAGAGCTCGATGATGGCGCTGATGTCGGTGGTGGGGCTGTTCGGCATGTCCTGGCAGACGTGGTCGCTGGACAGCGCGCTGGGGCTGTTCTGATGACCGGCCGCTTCGATCTGCCCGAGCCGGACGCCTTCACACGGACGTACTGGGACGCTGCCGCCGAGGGCAGGCTGCTGATCCGCCGCTGCGTGGCCTGCCGCCGGGCCCACCACTACCCGCGCGAGTTCTGCCCCCACTGCTGGAGCGAGGACGTGAGGTGGGAGACGGCGAGCGGCCGCGCCACGCTCTACACCTGGTCCGTCGTCCACCGCAACGACCTGCCGCCGTTCCCGGACCGCGTCCCGTATGTCGCCGCCCTGGTCGAACTGGCCGAGGGGCCGCGGATGATGACGGAGATCGTGCACGCGGGGGACCCACTGCACCCCCGCGCGGGTGCGGATCCGGACCCTCCGCCCACCCTGTCGGCCGGGGCGGAGCTGGAGGTGGCGTTCCGGGAGGGGGTCCCGGTGTTCCGGGCGGTGTCGAGGGGTTGAGCGGAGCCGCCGGAGGGGCGGGCGGGCGAGCGACCGCCACCGGTCGGCACGGCCGGTCGGCACGGCCTGTCGAGGCGATCCGAAACGTGGCCGTCCTTCCGACATGACGGGTCGATCACCCGGCACCACGGGATTCAATAAGACCCATGGCCCCCATACGCGACCACTCCCCGACCGGCCCCCACTCGCATCTGCACGGCCACGGCCTTGCCCTGCGCCCCTGGGACGCAGGGGCGGGGGCCGATGTGGACACCTGGTTGCGGGGGCTGCGTGATCCGGAGTTCCGGCGCTGGAACACCCCGCTGCGGCCGGTCATCGACCGGGCGAGTGCACGGGAGTCGCTGCTCGCGCGGGCGCAGAGTGCGCTGGAGGGGACGTCGGTGTCGTTCCGCGTCGCGGACGCGCGCAGCGACACCCCGCTGGGGCACATCGGCGTCAACGAGATCAAGTACCACCTGAAGGTCGCCCGGGTCGGCTACTGGGTGCTCCCCGAGGCCCGCGGTCAGGGCGTCGCCACCCGTGCCCTCCTGATCGCCGCACGCTGGGCCCTCACGGAACTCGGCCTGCACCGACTGGAGCTGGACCACGCCGTCGGCCATGACGCCTCGTGCCGGATCGCCGAGAGATGCGGTTTCCCGTACGAGGGCACCCTGCGCGGCGCGATCTTCCAGGAGGATCGGCACGACGCGTTCCGGGACGCCCATCTGCACGCCCGCCTGGCCACGGACCCGGAGCCTGCGGATCCCTGAGGAGGGTTGAACGGGGCGGTGTGACGCGAGTCACGTCGGCTGGGCGATCAGTCCGCCCGGCCCCGCCGGTCATACCCGGCAACCGCAGCGCGACCGCAGCCGCACCGCCGAGAAGTGAAGGGACCGGCCGAGATGACCGCACCCGTGAAGGGCCCCGCCGCCTACTTCCCCTCCATCGAGAAGAAGTACGGCCGACCGATCGCCGACTGGCAGGAGCTCATCCGCTCCTCGCCGCTGACCCGGCACATGGAGCTCGTCAACTGGCTCAAGACCGAACACGGCCTGGGCCACGGCCACGCCAACGCGCTGGTGGCACACACGCTCGCCGAGGCCGGCGGCACATGAGCGGTGTCGGCCGACGGGACCGCCGAAAAATCAAGGGTGCCCGGGCGGCGGCACACGGCACCATGAACCATGGACACCGGAACCGGAGTTGACACCAATACCGACACCGATACCGATACCGATCCCCATCCCGGTACGGGCGGCTGGCATCTCACCCATGACCTCGACGAGTTCCTGACCCGAGCGGGCGCCTTCCTCCGCTCCCGGCCGGCGCTGCACACCGTGCCGTTGACGGTCACGGAGACACTGCGGGCCCGCGGCCGGAGCGTGTACGGACAGGGAGCACCGCAGTTCGGCGTACTGGAACGGGACGGTGGGGTCCGGGCGACCTTCTTCCGCACCCCGCCGCACTGGTTGAACCTCACGGCCCTCACCCCCGAGGACGCCGACGCCCTCGCCGCCCGTCTGGCCGCCCTCGGCCGACGCCTGCCCGGCGTGAACGCGGACAGCGACACCGCAGCCGCCTTCGCCGCGGCCTGGCAGCGGCACACGGGCGCCCCGGCGGCCCTGCGCCAGCGCCAGCGGCTCTACCGGCTCGGTACCCTCACCGCACCCGGGCCCGTACCGCCCGGCCGCCCCAGGGTCGCCGTCGAGTCCGACCGCGAGCGGCTGTGGCGCTGGCACGACGAGTTCAGTGAATCCGTCGGCCTGGGCACCGTCCGCGACTCCGCGGAGTGGGCGGACGCCCGCATCGACAGTGGCAGCATCACCTTCTGGGAGACGCCCGACGGCACACCCGTCGCCATGGCCGGCACAAGCCCCCGGGTGGCCGGTCAGGTCCGCGTCACCACGGTCTACACCCCGCCCCACCGCCGCGGACGCGGCTACGCGGGCGCGGCGACCGCCGAGGTCAGCCGCACCGCCCTGGCCGCCGGAGCGGACGAGGTCCTCCTCTTCACGGACCTGTCCAACCCGACCAGCAACGGTCTCTACCAGCGCATCGGCTACCGCCCGGTCGCGGACTTCGCGGTGTACGACTTCACGTAGGCGTCATCATCGCCGGCCAACGCCCCCGGCCCTGCCCCCAGGACGCCCCCAGGACGCCCCCAGGCCGAGGCCCGGGGCCGCCCGTCGTCAGGGCCACAGCAGCTCCCGTGACCACCCTTCTCCGTCCCGCTGCCCTTCCCGGCGGTAGCGGAGCCGGACGTGCCGCCGTCGCTCGTCGCCCTGGAAGAACTCGACCTCCTCGGCCCGCAGCCGATACAGCGTCCAGGACGGGACCGGTGCCTCCGGCTCCCGCGACGCCCGTTCCCACGCCGACTCCGAGGCCCGGGCCAGGTCGTCCAGGGAGTGCAGGACCTCGCTCTGCCTGCCGGTCAGCGCCGCCGCCAGCGCGCCCGTCGACCGGGCGTGCAGGTCGCCCTGGGCCTCCTCGGACGGGGCCGCCGTCACCGGGCCGCGCACCCGGACCTGCCGGCCCAGCACCGGCCAGTAGAAGCCGAGCGCGGCGTACGGGCGGCCGGCGAGGTGCCGGCCCTTGCGGCTGCCGGTGTGGGACGCGAAGGACCAGCCGTCGGCGTCCGCGCCGTGCAGCATCACGATCCGTACGTCGGGCAGGCCCGACCCGTCCGACGTCGCCAGCGACATGGTGTGCGGCTCGGTCTGGCCCGCCGCCACCGCCGCCGCGAACCACTCGGTGAACAGGGGCAGCGGGGTGGCCGGTGCGCCGGCCGGCTCGAAGGAGGGCAGGTCGGTGACCTTCGGGTCCCAGACCCGCAGTGACCTCAGCAGCTCGTGAAGATCGGTTGCCATGCCTCGATTGTCACCGGTTCCCCCGAGGGACGGACCGTGCACGCCGAGAGAGGTGCAACCCCCATGTCCCAGCCCTCTCATCCCCCGCCCCTCACCCCACCCCCAGCACCACCGTCCCCGACGAGCAGAACCAGCCACCCGTCCCCGACGCCACCGCCAGCCGCGGCAGCGAACCGTCGCCCCGCCGTACCTGCCGCTCCCCGCACTCCCCGCGCAGCTGCCGCACCGCCTCCACCAGCAGGAACAGTCCCCGCATCCCGGGATGCTGCGCCGACAGCCCGCCCCCGTCGGTGTTCACCGGCAGCTCGCCGCCCTCGACCCGCAGCCGCCCCTTCTCCACGAACGCCCCGCCCTCGCCCTTGCCGCAGAAGCCGAGGTCCTCCAGCGTCACCAACGTCATGTAGGTGAACGCGTCGTAGAGCTCGGCGAAGTCGATCTCCGACGGCCGCACTCCGGCCCGCTCGAACGCCAGCCTCCCGCTCACCGCCGCCGGCGACACCGTGAAGTCCGGCCACTCGGACATCGCCGCGTGCGAGACGGACTCCCCGCTCCCCAGCACCCACACCGGCGCCGTACGGCAGTCCCCTGCGTACTCCTCGGCCACCAGCAGCACCGCCGCCCCGCCGTCGGAACGGACGCAGCAGTGCAGCTTGGTGAAGGGATCGGCGATCATCGGCCCGGCCAGGACCTCTTCGACCGTGATCGGCGTGCGGAACATCGCCTCCGGGTTGAGGGCCGCGTTGGCCCGGGCCTGCACGGCCACCTCCGCCAGCTGCTCGATCGTCGTGCCGTACTCGATCATGTGCCGGCGGGCCGCCATGGCGTACTTGGCGATCAGGGTGTGGCCGTAGGGGACTTCGAACTGCACGGGGCCGCGCGCGCCGAAGGACAGGGTTGCGGTGCGGCGGCCGGCCCGGACGTCCGCGCGGGCCGTCGAGCCGTAGACGAGCAGCACCGCGCGGGCGTGCCCGGCCGCGATCGCGTCCGCCGCGTGGGCCGCCATGACCTCCCAGGTGGAGCCGCCGACGGAGGTGGAGTCGACCCAGGTCGGGCGCAGGCCGAGGTACTCGGCGACCTCGACGGGGGCCAGGGTGCCCAGACCCGCCGAGGCGAAGCCGTCGACCAGCGACCGGTCCAGGCCCGCGTCGGCCAGGGCGCGCCGGGCCGCCTGGGCGTGCAGGGCGTACGGGGTCGCGTCGTCCACACGGCCGCAGTCCGAGAGGGCCACGCCGACGACGGCCACTTTCTTCCGGGCCACCATAAACCTGACGGTACATCAGATACGGGCCCGGGGCGGTAGGGCTCCGGGCTTCCCTGTTCCATTTCATCGCCCTAATATGACGCACCGTCAGATGCGGAGAGAGGTGCGCCATGGACGCCCGCTTCACCGACGAACAGGACGAGATCCGCCGCACCCTGCGCGAACTGCTCGGCAAGCGGTGCGGTCCGGAGGAGCTGCGGGCCGCAGTCGACACCCCGGCCGGGCACGACCCCGCCCTGTGGGCCCTCCTCGCCGGGCGACTCGGCCTGCCCGCCCTCGCCCTTCCCGAGACCTACGGCGGTGCCGGCTGCACCGTGACCGAACTGGCCCTGGCCTGCGAGGAGACGGGCCGGGCCCTGGCCCCCACCCCGCTGTCGGCCACCGCCGTCCTCGCCGCCCCGCTGCTGCTCGCCCTCGGTACCGGCGCCCAGCGCGCCGCGCTCCTGCCCCGCATCGCCTCCGGCGAACTCACCGCCGCCCTCGCCGTGCCGGGGCCCGCCCTCGCCACCGCCCTCGCGCTCACCGGCCACGACCGGCGTGGGCGGTGGGCCGGTGGGGGACGGGCCGGGGGCGTGCAGGCCCGGCGGGCGGAGGGCGGCTGGCAGCTGTACGGGCAGGCCGACCAGGTCCTCGACGGGCACAGCGCCGAGCTGCTCGTGGTCCCCGCGCACACCGGGGGGTTCGCACGCTCCCGGGTCCTGCTCTTCCTGGTGCGCGGGGACGCCACCGGCCTCACCCGCGTACGGCAGACCACACTGGACGCGACCCGCCCACAGGGGCGGATCCAACTGCGGTACGTGCCCGCCGAGTTGCTGGGCGGTGAGGACTCCGACGCCCTCCCCGCCCTCGCCCGGCTCGGCGACACCGCCGCCGCCTGCCTCGCCGCCGAGGCGGTGGGGGCCGCTGCCCGGGTGCTGGAGCGGACCGTCGAGTACGTGGGGCAGCGCGAGCAGTTCGGGCGGCCGGTCGGCTCCTTCCAGGCGGTCAAGCACCGTCTGGCCGACGCGTACGTCGAGGTCCAGGCGGCCCGCTCGGCGGCGTACTACGCGGCCTGGGCGGCCGCCACCCAGGCCCCCGCCGCCGCACCGACAAGCGCGGCCGCCACCGAGGCCCCCGCCGCCGCACCAGCAAGCGCGGCCGCAACCGAAGCGACCGCCGCCGTCACCGCACCCTCGAGCGCGACCGCCGCCGCAACCGCCCCCGAGGAGAAGGCCGGTGCTCTAGCCCTTGCCCAGGCGCTCGAAGCGCTGCGCCGGGCCGCCGCCGAGGGGATCCAGCTGCACGGCGGCATCGGGTTCACCTGGGAGCACGAGGCTCACCTGTACTTCAAGCGCGCCGCGGGCGACGAGCTGCTGTTCGGGCCGGTGCACCGGCTGCGGGCGCACGCGGCCGACGCGGCACACGTCTTCGAGGAGGCCGGCACATGAGGGGCGCACGCGTGGTGCAGAAGGTGTCGTCGACCAGGGGCTTCGCGCGGGTGGCGCCGCACGTGGTGCCCGCCCTCGACCGGGCCGTCCACCGGCTCACCAAGGGCCGGGTGCTGCTCAGCGCGCACATGCTCCCCGGTGTGGTGCTGACCTCGACCGGGGCGAGGAGCGGGCTGCCCCGTCGTACCCCGCTGGCCTGCATGCCGGAGGACAACGGGCGCCACTGGATCCTCGTCGGGTCCAACTTCGGACGGCCCGGGCACCCCGCCTGGAGCCACAACCTCCTCGCACATCCCGAGGCGGAGATCAGCTGGAAGGGCCGGGACGTGCCGGTCACGGCCCGGCTGCTGGCGGGGGAGGAGCGGGCGGCGGCGTGGCAGGCGCTGCTGGCGTTCTGGCCGCCGTACGCGGCGTACCAGGCGCGGGTGGAGCGGGAGATCCGGGTGTTCCGGCTCGTACGGAGGTAGGGGCGGCGGGCGAAAGCGCGACAGGCGGTGGTCCACCCGGGTGGACCACCGCCTGCCAGACAGGACTTGGGTGGGTAAGAGGCTGCCGCGCCGCGCTACTTGGTCGGCTTCCGGCCGGTGACGCCGAGGTGCACCAACAGGGCGAGGTTCGGCTTCAGTTCGGCCTGCTTCACGCCCCAGGAGGAGAAGCCCTTCTGGTGGGAGGCGACGGCCGCGAGCATCGCGACCAGCGAACCGGCGACGGCCGCCGGGTTCACGTCCTTGTCGACCCTGCCCTTGGCCTGGAGCTCGGCGACGGCGTCCGCGAGGGAGTTGTTCACCGAGTTGAGGATCTTCATGCGGAGTTTGTAGAAGCGCTTGTCGCCCTCGGCGGCGCCGAGATCGACGACCCGGAGGATGGCGTCGTTCTTGCGCCAGAACTCCAGAAAACCGTCGACGAGTTCCTGAGCCGTCTGCCAGCCGGCCTTGCCGGCCCAGGAGCGGCCCTCCAGGAGCTCGGTCAACGCGGCGCCCTCGGTCGCCATTTGCTCGGCGATCTCCAGGACGGCGCCCTCGACGTCCGGGAAGTACTGGTAGAAGGTCGCGGGCGAAGTGCCCGCCTTCCGGGCGACATCGATGACCTTGACGTCCCGGTACGGGGAGGAGCTGAGCATCTCGCTGAGGCAGTCGAGCAGCTTCTGCCGGGTCGCCTGCCCACGCCGGCCGGCCACGCGGCCGTCGACGGTACGCACTTGTCCTGTCATGACGTCAGCTTACCGAGGCGCGATCGGGGCGCGATTCGGCCGACTGCAAATGGGGTGTAAGGGAGTACGGGGGCTGGTGTGCCTGGTCTGCGGGGTGCGGCAGTCGCGGTTACGTTGTCGGCATGGCCGAAAACAGGGCATCGGTGTACGGAGAGGGCGTCCCCTGCTGGGTGGACGCGCAGCTCCCGGACGTCGAGGCGGGCAAGCGGTTCTACGGTGAACTTTTCGGGTGGACCTTCGAGGACTGGTTCGGCTCCTTCGCGCAGGCGCTGAAAGACGGCGAACCCGTGGCCGCTCTGGTCCGCAAGGTGGACGGACGGCTGCCCACCGTCTGGACGGTGTACTTCGCGACCCCCGACGCACCGGCCCTCGCCCGGCGCATCCGGGACGCGGGCGGTCAGGTCGTCTCGGCCCCGGTACCGGCCGGCGAACTGGGCGTCACCGCGCTCGTCACCGACCCCGAGGGCGCCGTCTTCGCCCTGTGGCAGCCGGAGGACTACCCCGGCTTCGGCACCCGGCACGAGCCGGGCACCTTCGCCTGGGTCGAGCTGTACGCCCGGGACACCGAGGCGGCCAACGCGTTCTACGGCGATCTCTTCCGGGAGGCCCTGTTCGGGCCGGACGCCGAGCCCGATTTCGGCCGGGCCCCCGTGACGGACGTGTTCTCCGACCGGATGCCGCCCCACTTCCTCGTGCACTTCGCCGTCGAGGACGTACCGGCCGCTCTGGAGGACGTGCGGCGGCTCGGTGGCCGGGTCCAGGCCCCGCCTTTCACGACCTCGTACGGAGAGGTCGCCGTCGTCACGGACAATCAGGGGGCGTCGTTCGCGCTGCTGCGTCGCTGAGCAGGCATTGTTTGGTCATCATTCGATCACTTCCATGCCGAGACATCCCAATTGTCACCGGGTTCGCCACCAGGGCTCCGGCCAGGAAGAATCAGGGTGCGTGCCGCCATGGCGGTGCGGTGGTGAGACGCTGCACGAAGGTCGCGTGGAACATGTGGCCTGGCGCGGCTCGTACGGGGAGGTGGCAGGCAGAGTGGTGGATCAGCTGACGCAGCACGATCCGCGGCGGATCGGGCCGTTCGAGGTGCTGGGACGGCTGGGTGCCGGCGGCATGGGGCTGGTCTATCTCGCGCGTTCGGCGTCCGGCCGGCGCGTGGCGATCAAGACCGTCCGCACGGAGCTCGCCGAGGACCAGCTGTTCCGGGTCCGCTTCACGCGCGAGGTCGAGGCGGCCCGCGCCGTCTCCGGCTTCTACACGGCCGCGGTCGTGGACGCCGACCCGCGCGCCGCCGTGCCGTGGCTGGCCACCGCGTACGTTCCCGCGCCCTCCCTCGAGGAGATAGTGAACGACTGCGGCCCGATGCCGGCCCAGGCGGTGCGCTGGCTGGCGGCGGGCGTGGCCGAGGCGCTCCAGTCCATCCACGGCGCGGGCCTGGTGCACCGCGACCTCAAGCCGTCGAACGTCCTCGTCGTGGAGGACGGCCCCCGGGTGATCGACTTCGGTATCGCATCGGGTGTGTCGAACACGCGTTTGACGATGACGAACGTCGCCGTCGGCACCCCCGCCTACATGTCGCCCGAGCAGGCCAAGGACTCCCGCAGTGTCACCGGCGCCAGCGACGTCTTCTCCCTGGGCTCGATGCTGGTCTTCGCCGCCACCGGACACCCGCCCTTCCACGGCGCCAACCCGGTCGAGACGGTCTTCATGCTGCTGCGCGAGGGCCCGGACCTGGAGGGGCTCCCGGACGAGCTGCGTCCGCTCATCGAGTCCTGTATGCAGATGGACCCCACGGCCCGCCCCAACCCGGCCGACCTCCAGGCCCAGCTCGCCCCGCACCTCTTCGGCTCCGGCTCCGACGACAGCGGCACGGCCTCCGCGTGGCTGCCCGAGCAGGCCGTGGGCCTGATCGAGTCCCGCCGCAACGGCCGCCCGGCCGGCAAGCCCGCCCCGGGCACCGGCCGCAGCGGCGGCGGACGCCCCGGCCCGGGTCCGGGTCCCGCGCCCATCCCGCCCCCGCCCGTGCACGACCCCGTCGTCCCGGCGCCCGTGCCCGCCGGGTCCGT
>NZ_SZVW01000033.1 GCF_007655005.1 Streptomyces tibetensis | reverse complement strand
GCCGGGGCGCGTGCCGGGGTCGACGCCGGCGGCGGGCGCCGCGGCGCTGGGGCCGGGCGCGGGCGCGGTGGCGTCGCCGGTCGCCGGGGTGCTTTCGGGCGCGGTGACGCCGGTGTCCGCGGTGTCTCCGGGCGGTGGCGACTCGGCGGTCAGCGGCGGGCTGTCGACCTCCTGCCCGGCCGGCGGGTTGTCCTCCCTGGTCGGTACGGGCAGCCAGGGGGCGTTGGAGTTGCCCGACATCAGCGTGGCGACGATGACGACGGCGTAGACCCCGCAGGCCAGGGCGATGGCCATGCCGATCCGGCGGTAGCGGCGGCTGCGGCGGCCGGACTCGTCGACGAAGACGGGCCGGTCTGCGGGCGCATCGGCGCCCCTGCCTTCCTCGGCCTGGCGCAGGAAACCGTCCCCGAGCTGCACGGCGTCGAGCTGGACGGTGACCTCGTGCGGATCGTGGGTCTGCCCGTCCATGTCGCCGGCGTGCTCCGGCCGGCCGGCCTCCTCCTGCCAGGGGTCGCGGACCGAGGTCCGGCTCACCGGGGCGAACGAAGCGTCCTCGCCGTCGCTCTGGCGGGGAATGCCGGCCAGTACCTCCGTCCCGGCGGGCAGCCGGTGGCGGGCCGTCCGGACGTCATGACCGGGGAGGACCTGCGTGGCTCTCCGGTCCCGGACTCTTCCGTCCGACGGGAGTTCCCCGGTAGTTGTAGCGGCCTCGGGCCACTCGGGTTGGGCGTCTTCTCGCCACTCTTTCACGCGCACGCACTTCCCCCCACGGGATGGTTCAGGTGCGCTTGACGACCTGAGCACCCGCCGTCGGACCGGGCCCCCACCCGTCCCAACGCACCCCTATTACCACACCGTG
Source organism: Streptomyces tibetensis (assembly GCF_007655005.1). Lineage (GTDB taxonomy): Bacteria > Actinomycetota > Actinomycetes > Streptomycetales > Streptomycetaceae > Streptomyces > Streptomyces tibetensis. Next base: position 78,684 of record NZ_SZVW01000033.1, on the reverse strand, counting down.
CTCAGGCATTGAATGTAGCGCACGGGGAGGTTGTGTGTGAGCACGGGCGTCGAATCGTGTCAGTCGTGAGACGCCATGAGGACATCGTCACCGGCCGGAATCCACCCTCCGCTGGGCCGCCTCAGCCACCCCTCCTCGACGGCGAGCCGAGCCGCCGCCCGCCGCAGCGCGTCGAACGCGGGGTGGGTCAGGCCCTTGCGCCACACCAGGGAGACGGGGGACAGCGGGACCGGGTCGATCAGGGGCCGCACCACCGTCGACGGCAGGGCGGGGAAGTCCACGACGGCCAGGATCGGGTTGCGTGTTCTGGCCATGATCCGCTGGAACTCCTCGTCTCCGACGGCCAGCGGCGCGGGGGGCGCGACATCGATGTTCCGGCCCTCGAACAGCAGCCGCGCGAGGCCGGTCCACTCCGGCGTGCGCGGATTGCCGGCGCCCGCGTAGACGCTCTCACCGGCCAGCTCGGCCAGCGGCACGGACTCCCGTGCGGCCAGCCGGTGGTCCTCGGGCAGTACGACCGCCATCGGCTCCAACCGCACGGGCTGGTGGTCGAGTCCGGACCGCAGCGCCGGGTCCAGTCCGGCGAACCGCCCGAACGACGCGTCCAGCCGGCCGGCGAGCAGTTCACCGGCGGCTCCGGTCAGGCCGCTCTCGTAACGGGCCATCAGCTCGTGCCGGGGGGCGAGTTCCCGCGCCTCGTGCAGGACGCGGCGCGGTGTGACCAGGCCCGGGGAGTTGAGGTCGACCAGCAGCGGCCGGGCCTGACCGAAGGCGGTGAGCAGCTCGTCCTGGGCCCGGAGCACCCGGCGGGCGTACGGCAGCAGCCGCTCCCCGTCGGGGGTGAGCGTCACCCGCCGGGTGGTCCGCACGAACAACTCGGCCCCCAACTCCCGCTCCAGCCGCCGCACGTCCCGGCTGAGCGCCTGCTGAGCCACGTGCAACCGCACCGCGGCGCGCGTGAAGTGCAACTCCTCGGCAACGGTGACGAAGCCACGCAGCAGACGAGGGTCGAGATGGGCGGACATGCGGCGAATTTACAGCGCCCCGAGGGTCGAGCAGGTGGGGGTGTGGGCGCACCTCGGCTGCGGGGAGACCGGCGGCCGGGCCGGAGGGGCAGGAGTGGCGTGGCGGGGGTGGCGGGCCACCGGCGGCACCTGCGGCACGCGGGGTGCCGGGGCCCGCCCGGCACCGGCCGCACGCGGAGTGCCGGGGCCCGCCCGGCACCGGCCGCACGCGGGGGTGCCTGGGGCATGGCCCGTTCAGGTGCCGATGTTCCTACGAGGGGTGCCGCCCTGGCCCTTCCCAGGGTCCGCCGCCCCTGACGCTTCCGGCCCCGGCTCCGCACCCGCCGCACCCGCCGCGGGCGGAGCCTGGCCCACCCTGTGGCGCGGCGCCGACCGCATCGGCGGCCTGGTCAGGGTGATCTGGCGGACGACCTGCTGGAAGCATGCCAGGGCCGCGAGGCCGGGCAGGGCCGCCGCCGCGATGCCGAGGATGGTCCGGGGCGCCTGGACGACGCACAGCAGCACGGCGATACAGGAGAAGACCAGGACCACGCACCAGGAGTGCACGGCACGGCGCTGGTGCAGCGCGGCCCGCAGGACGGACAGGGAGCCCACCAGCCAGGGCCCGTACACCAGCAGGGGCCACCAGGTGCGCAGCCCCGGCGCCCCGGGGGACACGGCGACCAGCCGCAGCGGGTCGTAGGCGACGACACCGCTCAGGAGGCTCACCGCGGAGGCGATGACCGCGACCAGGGCCGCGACGAGGAGGCTCGTGGTGCGGAGCACGCCCCCGGCCTTGCGGACCCGGACCTTGCGGTGCCGTCTCGGAACCTCCCGCACGGGCGGCAGTTCCTCGGTGATGTCCTGGAGGCGCCGCATGTGGGTCACCGGTGCGGAGACCGGGGCCGGGTCCTCGGCGGGGGGCAGGTCCTCGGCACGGGGGGCGGGGACCCTCGCCTGCTCTCCGAGTGCTTCCTCGAGGATGAACGCGAGTTCCTCAGCGGGGTCCCAGGTCGGGTCCGGTGGTGTCAGCGGTGTGATGAAATCCCGGGCCGGAGCCCGATGCCGGCCGGTGCCCTCAACTTTGTCGTACACGGCGCGCCCCGCTTATTCCGCGAGCGCGAAAGCCGGCCAATCCGTCGCACTGATCCACCGTCGGGCAAGATCCTTTTCCAGGGTGCTCATGGCGTCGATGAAGTCGCGCAGCACCGCCTCGGTCACCTGCAGCGTGACCGGGCAACCGCCTTTCGTGAGCGTCCCGTTGACTGTCGCCGACGAGTGCGCTGGAGCGGGAATGTAGGTGTACGGGCCGAGCGTTACCGCCCAGCCGTCTTTCCTGGTCGCCTCGGTCATGTCTCGACTAACCGTCGGCCCACTTCAGCGGATGCGCGGCAAACGAGTGAAGGAATTTCCCGAATGAGCATCTTTTCCACGCGCTATGAGGAGCATCAGTAATCTCCATATCCCTGTATGAAGAACAGAGAGCGAATGTTTCCCGCCATGGGCTTTCGGCCTCGCGCCAGGGATTCACAACCCGGGTGCGTGAGTGTGCGCGGAACAGGTGTTGGACCTCCTGATCGTCCCCGGGCGACGGTGGACGCATGCCCCGACTCTCCCCGTACCGCCGCCTGTTCCGCCTGCCGGGCGCCCGCGCGTTCACCGCCGGGAACCTCCTCGCCCGCCTGCCGATGGGCATGTTCAGCGTCAGCGCGGTCGTGATGATCGCCGGAACCCGGGGCTCGTACGCGCTCGCCGGTGCCGTCACCGCGACGGGACTCGCGGCGACCGCACTGGTCGCGCCGTGGATCGCGCGGCTCGTCGACCGGTACGGCCAGGCCCGGGTGGCCCTGCCCGCCACGGTGATCGCCGTCCTCGGCTCCCTCTCCCTGCTGCTGTGCGTGCGCCACGACGCCCCCGACTGGACCCTGTTCGCCTCCTACGCCGCCACCGCCACGACCCCCAACACCGGCGGCATGTCCCGGGCCCGCTGGGCGCATCTGCTGGCCGGCGACCACAAGGCGCTGCACACCGCCAACTCCTTCGAGCAGGCGGCGGACGAGCTGTGCTTCATGCTGGGCCCGGTGCTCGCGGCCTTCCTGTGCGGGACGCTCTTCCCCGAGGCCGGCACGTTGGCCGGCGCGGTGCTGCTGCTGACCGGCATGGTCCTGTTCACGACCCGGCGCGCGACGGAGCCCCCGGTCCGTGCGCACATACCCGGCAAGGCGCCCCTGCGCGCCCCCGGGATCCCCCCGCTGCTCGCGGTCTGTCTGGCGATGGGCGGCGTCTTCGGTGCGACGGAGGTCGTGACACTGGCCTTCGCCGACGCGCAGGGGAGGCAGTCGGCGGCCGGTGTCGTGCTCGCGCTGCAGGCCGCGGGCTCCTGCGCGGCGGGCCTGCTGTACGGCGCGGTGAAGCCCACCGGCCCGGCCGCGGCCCGGCTGCCCCGGAGCGTGGCCGCGATGGCCGCGCTGCTGACCCTGCCCCTGCTGGCCGCGGCCCTCAGCGGTTCGCTCCTCCTGCTGGCGGCCGCGCTGCTGGTGGCCGGGATGGCGACGGCCCCGACGATGGTCACCACCATGACGCTGGTCCAGGAGCGCACTCCCGAGGGCCGGCTGAACGAGGGCATGACCCTCGCGGTGACCGGCCTGCTCGGCGGCATCGCCTGCGGCAGCGCGATCGGCGGCTGGACGGTGGAGCACCTCTCCCCGACAGTGGGCTACGCGATTCCGGTGACGGCGGCGGCCACGGCCCTGGCCTTGTCCCTGACTCTACCTCTGGGCAGTTCTTCGAATCGCTTCACCAAGATTCCTGCGCACCATTGACGCCCTCGCGTCCCCCGCATACGTTCGATCGTCGAAGCGCTTCGACATCTTGCGCCGGGAGAGTGGGGACCCACATGAAGTTCACCGACGGCTACTGGCTCCTGCGCGAGGGCGTGACCGCGTCGCACCCGGCCCAGGTCCTCGACGTCAACGAGTCGGACGGCGCACTGGAGATCCACGCGCCGACACGGCCCGTCCGCTCCCGCGGCGACCTGATGACCGGCCCGGTGTTCACCGTCAGGGTGCACTCCCCCATGCCCGACGTCATCGGACTGACCCTGACGCACTTCACCGGCGGGGAGCCCCGCGGCCCCGAGTTCGAGCTCGCGACGTCGGACACCGCCGCGGAGATCTCGTACGACGACGAGCACGCGACCCTGACCTCCGGCGACCTGTCGGTCCGGCTGGCCCGCGGCGGCCCCTGGGAGGTCGAGTTCCTCGCGCACGGCCGTAGCCTCACCCGCAGCGGCCACAAGAACGCGGGCATCATGCGGGACGCCACCGGCGCGCACCACCTGCGCGAACAACTGGTCCTGACGGTCGGCACGTCCGTCTACGGCCTCGGTGAGCGCTTCGGCCCGCTGGTGAAGAACGGGCAGGTCGTCGACATCTGGCAGGCCGACGGCGGCACGTGCAGCGAACAGGCCTACAAGAACGTGCCGTTCTACCTCACGGACGCCGGCTACGGCGTCTTCGTCGACCACCCGGGCCAGGTGTCCTTCGAGGTCGCCTCGGAGGTGGTCTCCCGGGTGCAGTTCAGCGCGGAGACCCAGGAGCTGACGTACTACGTCATCCACGGCCCCACCCCGAAGGACATCCTGCGCAGGTACACGGCCCTGACCGGCCGCCCGGCCCTGCCGCCCGCCTGGTCGTTCGGCCTGTGGCTGTCGACGTCGTTCACCACCTCGTACGACGAGGAGACGGTGACGTCCTTCATCGACGGCATGCGGGAGCGCGAACTGCCGCTGTCCGTCTTCCACTTCGACTGCTTCTGGATGCGGGAGTACCACTGGTGCGACTTCCGGTGGGACCCGCGGCTCTTCCCCGACCCGGAGGGCATGCTGGCCCGGCTGAAAGCCCGTGACCTGCGCGTCTCCGTCTGGATCAACCCGTACATCGCCCAGCGCTCCCCGCTGTTCGACGAGGGCAAGGCCCTCGGGCACCTGTTGAGGCGACCGGACGGCAGCGTCTGGCAGTGGGACATGTGGCAGCCCGGGATGGCCCTGGTCGACTTCACGTCACCGGCGGCCCGCGACTGGTACGCCGGCAAGCTGGAGGCGCTGCTCGCGCAGGGCGTCGACTGCTTCAAGACCGACTTCGGCGAACGGGTGCCCCTCGACGTGGTCTGGTCCGACGGCTCGGACCCGGAGCGGATGCACAACTACTACACGTACCTGTACAACCGCACGGTCTTCGAGGTGCTGCGCAAGCACCGCGGTGAGCAGGAGGCCGTGGTCTTCGCCCGCTCGGCGACGGCGGGCAGCCAGCAGTTCCCCGTGCACTGGGGCGGCGACTGCGAGGCGACGTACGAGTCGATGGCGGAGTCGCTGCGCGGCGGGCTGTCCCTCGGCCTGTCGGGCTTCGGCTTCTGGAGCCACGACATCGGCGGCTTCGAAGGCACTCCCACACCGGCCCTGTTCAAGCGCTGGCTGGCCTTCGGCCTGCTCTCCTCGCACAGCCGCCTGCACGGCAGCAGCTCCTACCGGGTCCCCTGGCAGTTCGACGAGGAGTCGGTCGACGTGGCCCGTCACTTCACCCGGCTGAAGCTCCGCCTCATGCCCTACCTGTACGAGACGGCCCGCACGGCCCACACCGAGGGCCTGCCCGTGATGCGGGCCATGGTGCTGGAGTTCCCGGACGACCCGGGGTGCGCCCACCTGGAACGGCAGTACATGCTCGGCCCTGACCTGCTGGTCGCCCCGGTGTTCAGCGACGAGGGCGACGTCACGTACTACGTCCCCGAGGGCACCTGGACGCACCTGCTGACCGGCGAGACGGTGACCGGCCCGCGCTGGGTGCGCGAGCGGCACGGCTTTCTGAGCGCGCCGCTGCTGGTCCGGCCCGGCGCGGTGATCCCGGTCGGGGCGCGGGACGACCGCCCGGACTACGACCACGCCGACGGGGTGACCCTGCGGGCGTACGGCCTGCGCCCCGGCGACGAGGTGACGGTGCCGGTCGGGGACGTGACCTTCACGGTCGTCCGCGAGGGGAACACGCTGCGGGCGACGTGCACCGCCCCGGCAGCGGCCTGGAGCCTGGCCGCGGGCACACGCGAGATCCAGGCGCCGCCCGGCACGGGCCTCCTCACCCTGGAGCTCGACTGATCGTCGAGACACGGCGCCACCGTTGCGTCGGCAGAGGCCGCTGCCGCCTCCGCCGACGGAACGGGCCAGTGCGTCACCCGGCCTTTTTGCACGATCGCATGCCCGCATGCCCGCATGCCCGCATGCCCGCATGCCCGCATGCCCGCTTGCCCGCATGACGAAGGCCCCGCCGCTCGGCAGCGGCGGGGCCTTCGCCCACATGGGATGAGTGGAGATGGCGGGAATCGAACCCGCGTCCAACGGTGCAGAATCAGGGCTTCTCCGTGTGCAGTTCGCTGCGATTTTCTCGGCCCCGGCGATCACGCGAACAAGTCGCCGACGGGCCCAGTCACTGTTCGATTTCCCATCGAACCCCGTGACCGGGCTCGATGGTTTAGTCCCCTAGATTATGCCAGGATCCGGGCCGGGAACACTCCCGGGCTGACACCCATTTAGGGTCCTTCAGTCACTGCTTATCAGGCAGCGAGGGCGAAGGACTGGGAATCGCGCTTGGTGTTGGCGATTATTTTTTGCGACATATGGTTTACGAGATCATTGCCGCTTCCTCGACACGCTTCCCCTGCTTCGACAGCCGCTGTCGAAACCGATCATCCCCATGTTGTGTTGACAATCCCTCCGAAGAGGGGCGCGCACCCGCCGTGGGGTGCAGACACCATCGTACGTGACCAACGCAGGTCGGTGCCAGCGTATTCCCTACGCCCCGCGCTGCCTCCGCTTCACCGCCGCGATCGCGCGGTCGGTCTCCCGGCGGTCCTGCTTCTCCCGCAGCGCCTGACGCTTGTCGTACTCCTTCTTGCCCTTCGCCAGCGCGATCTCGACCTTGGCCCGGCCGTCCTTGAAGTACAGCGCGAGCGGCACGATGGTGTGGCCCGTGTCCCCCGACTTCGACACCAGCTTGTCGATCTCCGCGCGGTGCAGCAGCAGCTTCCGCTTGCGCCGGGCGCTGTGGTTGGTCCAGGTGCCCTGGCTGTACTCCGGTACGTGCACGTTGTGCAGCCATGCCTCACCGTCTGTCAGCTGCACGAAGCCGTCGACCAGCGACGCCCGTCCCTGGCGCAGGGACTTCACCTCGGTCCCGGTGAGGACCAGGCCGGCCTCGTAGGTGTCGATGACGAGGTAGTCGTGCCGCGCCTTCTTGTTCTGCGCGATCAGCTTGCGCCCTTTTTCCTTAGCCATAGTGCCGCCCATTTTCGCACTACGGAGGGGCCCTGCGGAAAGTCGATTACGAGGAGCTCGCGAGGCCGCGCAGCACGGTCCCGGCGCGCTGGAGGGCGTCCTCGCCGGTCTCCAGGTCGGGCGTGATGCCCCGGCCGTCGACCCCGCGGCCGGAGGGGGTGCGGTAGTGCCCGACGGTGAGCTCCGCGACGGAGCCGTCGGGCAGCCGGCTCGGCATCTGGACCGAGCCCTTGCCGAAGGTGCGGGAGCCCACCACGAGCGCCCGCCCGCGGTCCTGCACGGCGCCGGTGAGGAGCTCGGCCGCGCTCATCGTCCCGCCGTCGACGAGCGCGACCAGCGGCCTCGTGGTGTCCCCGCCGGACTCGGCGTGCAGGGCGCGCTGCTCGCCGTCGACGTCGTAGGTGGCGACCAGGCCGCCGTCCAGGAAGGCGGATGCGGCGGTCACGGCCTCGGTGACCAGGCCGCCGGAGTTGCCGCGCAGGTCGAGGACGATCCCGGCGCGGGGCGGGGTCCGGCGCACGGCTTCGCGGACCTGGCGGCCGGAGCCCTTGGTGAAGGTGTCGACCTTGATGACGGTGACGCGGCCCGCGAGTTTCCGGACGGTGACCGAGTCCGTGGACAGCTGGGCCCGGCGCACGGTCTCGGTCCACGCGCGACCGCCGCGCTCCAGGCCGAGACGGACCGTGGTGCCCGCGGGGGCGTCGGTGGCGTCACCGCGCAGCAAGGAGACGACCTCGGTGACGGGCCGGCCGTGGGTCTTCTCTCCGTCGACGCTGCGCAGCTGGTCTCCGGGGCGGATCCCGGCGGTGGCGGCGGGCGATCCGGCGCGCACCCTCGTCACCTCGATACGGCCGTCCCGTTCACTGCGGGCCCACAGGCCGACACCGGTGTACTGGCCGTCGAGGGACTCCTCGAACTCCTCGTACTCGCCCGGGGAGTAGACGGCGCCCCAGCGGTCCCCGCTGCGGCTGACGGCGCGCTTCGCGGCCTGCACCGGGGACGTGCCGTCGGCCATGGCCTCCTCGGCGGCCCGGGCCACATCCGCGTGGTTTGCGGCCGAACCCGCCGAACGGACCTCCTCCGGCGCGGACTTCCCCTGGCTCTGGGGCAGCGCCCCGGTGGCCGCACCGGCGACGAGCACGCTCGTGAACACCAACGTCAGGGCGGCCCCGCGACGGATGCGACGGGGCTGACAGAACGGGTCACGACCTGACATGCCGGTGAGTCTAGGACAAGCGGAAGGGCCGTACGGTCGGTTGACCGTACGGCCCCTCTTGGCATGCGTCACACCTTCAAGTACTTGCGCAGCGCGAAGAACGCGGCCAACGCGGGCATCAGGAGGCTCGTCGCGAGGATGAGCGGCAGCTTGGTGAAGACGGCGTCCCAGCCGATGAAGTTGATCAGTGTCAGCTGGTCGGCCAGGGCGAGCCCGTGGTCGATGAGGAAGTACCGGGCGAGCAGCAGGAAACCGCACGCGAGGGTGCCGCCGATGAGTCCGGCGACCGCGGCCTCCATGATGAACGGCGCCTGGATGTAGAAGCCGGAGGCGCCGACCAGCCGCATGATGCCCGTCTCACGCCGTCGGCTGAACGCCGAGACGCGCACGGTGTTGACGATCAGCATCAGGGCGACGACCAGCATCAGCGCCATCACCGCGCGGGCGGCCCAGTTCATGCCGTTCAGCAGCTTGAACAGGTTGTCCAGAATGCCCTTTTGGTCCTGCACGGACTGCACACCGTCCCGGCCGTTGAAGGCGGTGGCGATGACCTGGTACTTCTCCGGGTCCTTCAGCTTGATGCGGTACGACTCCTGCATCTGGTCCGGCGTGAGGGAGCTGGCGAGCGGGGAGTCGCCGAACTGCTCCTTGTAGTGCTTGTACGCCTGGTCCTGCGACTCGTACGTGACGGCCTGGACGACGCCCATCTTGTCGAGGTCGGCCTTGATCTGCGACTTCTGGTCGTCGGTCACCGCGCCCTTGGCGCAGTTGGGGTCGGACTCGGCGTCGCTCTTGTTGCAGAGGAAGATCGAGACGTTGACCTTGTCGTACCAGTAGCCCTTCATGGTGCTGACCTGGTCGCTCATCAGGAGCGACCCGCCGAACAGAGCGAGCGACAGGGCGACGGAGACGACGACGGCGAAGGTCATCGTCAGGTTGCGGCGGAGACCGACACCGATCTCCGACAGGACGAACTGGGCGCGCATGGCGACTGGTTATGCCTTTCCGTGGATCTCGGGTGCGGTATCAGTGCTGGTAGCCGTAGACACCGCGGGCCTGGTCGCGGACGAGGCGGCCCTTCTCCAGTTCGATGACGCGCTTGCGCATCTGGTCCACGATGTTCTGGTCGTGGGTGGCCATCACCACGGTCGTGCCCGTCCGGTTGATGCGGTCGAGCAGCTTCATGATGCCGACGGACGTCTGCGGGTCGAGGTTGCCGGTGGGCTCGTCGGCGATGAGCAGCTTGGGGCGGTTGACGAAGGCCCGCGCGATGGCGACGCGCTGCTGCTCACCACCGGACAGCTCGCCGGGCATCCGGTCCTCCTTGCCGCCGAGCCCGACGAGGTCGAGCACCTGCGGCACGGACTTGCGGATCTCGCCGCGCGACTTGCCGATGACCTCCTGCGCGAAGGCGACGTTCTCGCCGACCGTCTTGTTCGGCAGCAGGCGGAAGTCCTGGAACACCGTCCCCAGCTGGCGCCGCATCTGCGGGACCTTCCAGTTGGAGAGGCGGGCGAGGTCCTTGCCCAGAACGTGCACCTGACCGTGACTGCACCGCTCCTCGCGGAGGATCAGCCGCAGGAAGGTGGACTTTCCGGAGCCGGAGGACCCCACGAGGAAGACGAACTCGCCTTTCTCGACCTCCAGGGATACATCCCTGAGGGCGGGGCGGGTCTGCTTGGGGTAGACCTTGGAGACGTTGTCGAATCGGATCACGGATGCACCACGGGTCGCCGGGGGTAGATGAGCGTGACCATACGCGAACCGGGTGGGGCACCGCAGTCACCGACCGTGATTGCGCCATGGATGTGCCGTTTTGTGCCGAGCGCCGAGGGGCGCGGGCGCACTGTGCGTACCGCCACAGAAGACGCGAGGCCGCGCGGGGGCCGACGGAACCTGGCAAAGTGGAGGGGGAACATTCCCGCCCCCACGGACGTTGAACACGTGGAACCGGCGCAAGGAGGGCAAGCGCATGACGTACGACCGGCTGGTGTGCGCGAACTGCGCGTCCCCCGTGAACGAGGGCCGCTGCCCCGTGTGCCGCGCGAACCGCGAGCGGCTGCAACAGGAGAACTTCCTGGCGGGCCTGAATCCGATGGCTCTGATCGCCCTGCTGACGGTGCTGATCGCCGCGGTGGCCCTGCTGGCACACCAGACCGCGTGACGGCGTAGACCTCAAGGACACGGCCGAGGGCCCGGAGCGTTCGCTCCGGGCCCTCGGTGTTGCGCTGGGCGCACGGTCCGTACGGACGTGGCTACCGTCAGGCGGCCGCGCCGCCGCGGCCGGTCACGAGGCGGGGCAGCAGACGGAAGCCGACACCGCCGGCGATCATCGTGGCGGCGCCGATCACCAGGAAGGTGGTCTGCGCGGCACCCGTCTCGGCGAGCTCCTGGCCATTGCCCTGGGCCTGGGCCTGCGAGGCCGGGGTGGAGTCCGAGCCGACCTCGGTGAGGGAGGAGGAGCCCTCCTCCTGCGGCGAGGTGCCGCCGTCGGGGTCGGCGTTGTTGCCGCCGCCGTTGCCGCCACCGCCACCGTTGCCGTTGCCGCCACCGGTGCCGTTCCCGTTGCCCGGGTCGGTCGGGTCCTCGGTCGGCTCCGTCGGCTCGTCGGTCGGCTCCGTCGGCTCGTCGGTGGGCTCGGGGTCCACCGTCGGCTCGGGGTCCGTGGGCGTGCCCGGGTCCGTCGGCGTGCCCGGGTCCGTGGGCGTACCCGGGTCGGTCGGGTTCGGGTCCGTGGGGATGCCGGGGTCGGTCGGGGCCGGGTCGGTCGGGGCGTCGTCGCCCGTGCTCACGCCGACACCGACACTGGTGTCGCCGAGGCCGACACTCACGCCCAGGTCGAGAGCGGATGCCGCACCGGCGGCGGTCAGCGAGGCACCGGCGGCGATCACGGCGCCGGCGGCTATCCGCGCGACACGAATCCGCGTCTTCTTCGTCATGTGGTTGCTACCCCCAGTAGCTCATCGTCATTAGGCAGCGCTCGGGGCTGTGCTCGACGGGGACGACTGCGATGAAAGGCACCCCGGTTCACATGCGCCCCAGAGACACGCATGCCGCGCTTTACCCTTCCCATTTTTCAAGAACACGTCAAGGCCGTTTACGGCCGCCATGTCCAACTACGGGGGCTATGCCGGGAGTCTGAGGGCGTGAGTGTGATGTAAAACCTGGACATGGAGTACGGAAAAGGCAACTGCCGCCCTGACGGCGGCAGTTGCCTTGTCGACAAACTTACTTCTCCTGCTGCTTGCGCCAGCGAATTCCGGCCTCGATGAAACCGTCGATCTCGCCGTTGAACACAGCCTCGGGGTTGCCGACCTCGAACTCGGTGCGCAGGTCCTTGACCATCTGGTACGGGTGCAGGACGTAGGAACGCATCTGGTTGCCCCAGGAGCTGCCGCCGTCCTTGAGGGCGTCCATCTTGGCCCGCTCCTCCTGACGCTGCCGCTCCAGCAGCTTCGCCTGCAGAACGTTCATGGCGGTCGCCTTGTTCTGGATCTGCGAGCGCTCGTTCTGGCAGGAGACGACGATGCCGGTGGGAAGGTGGGTCAACCGCACCGCGGAGTCGGTGGTGTTCACGCCCTGGCCGCCGGGGCCGGACGAGCGGTACACGTCCACGCGCAGTTCGGACTCGTCGATCTCGATGTGGTCGGTCTGCTCCACCACGGGCAGGATCTCGACGCCCGCGAAGGAGGTCTGCCGCCGGCCCTGGTTGTCGAAGGGCGAGATGCGCACGAGCCGGTGCGTGCCCTGCTCGACGGAGAGGGTGCCGTAGGCGTAGGGCGCCTGGACGGCGAAGGTGGTCGACTTGATGCCGGCCTCCTCCGCGTACGAGGTCTCGTAGATCTCGGTCTTGTAGCCGCGCTGCTCGGCCCAGCGCAGGTACATGCGCTGGAGCTTCTCGGCGAAGTCGGCGGCGTCGACGCCACCGGCCTCGGCACGGATGTTCACCAGCGCCTCACGGGAGTCGTACTCGCCGGAGAGGAGGGTGCGGACCTCCATCTCGTCCAGCGCCTTCTTCACGGCCGTGAGCTCGGACTCGGCCTCGGCGCGGGTGTCCGGGTCGTCCTCCTCCTCGGCCATCTCGAAGAGGACGCCCAGGTCGTCGATGCGACCGCGCAGGGCCTCGGCCTTGCGCACCTCGGCCTGGAGGTGGGACAGCTTGCTGGTGATCTTCTGCGCCTCATCGGGGTTGTCCCAGAGGGACGGCGCGGCCGCCTGCTCCTCGAGCACGGCGATGTCTGCCCTCATCTTGTCGAGGTCCAGAACGGCCTCGATCGACTCCATGGTCGAGGAGAGGGACTTGAGCTCTTCGGATACGTCGACGACTGCCACGCCCTCCAGCGTAACGGCTCCGCCCGGCGGCCAGCGCCGGGCGGCCGGAGCCGGCGGCTCAGGGGGTCTGCGGGGCCGAGTTCTGCGTGTCCTGGGGAGGTGCGCTCCCGTCGTCGTCCGACGTGGTCAGCCAGGCCCCGACGCCGATCGCCGCCGCGAGAGCGACCGCGCCCGCTCCCAGGGCCACCCGGCGGCGCCGGGTGGCGGCGCGGTTGCGGGCCGAGCCGGGGCGGGGGGCGCCCGCGGGGCGCGGGGCCCGGGCCGTGCCGTGGGCGCCGCCGGCCAGCTCGTCGGGGGCCGGGACGCGCATCGAGGTGTGGGTGTCCCGGTTGGAGTCGGTGGGCTTCGCGCCCGGCACCAGGGGGACCGCGCCCCGCCGCCTGACCCGCTCCCCGGCCGGCGCCGGCCCGGCGGGCTGCTCCTCGCGGTCCGACTCCTCCGCGGACTCGGTGTCCGGCTCGTCGACCTCCAGCGGGGGCATGCCCGCCAGCATCGGCAGCAGCTCCCGCAGCCGGACCCCGAGCTCCGAGGCCCGCAGCCGCGAGGCCGGGGCCTTGGCCAGGCACTGCACCAGCAGCTGCCACAGCTCGTCCGGGATGCCGGGCAGCGGGACGACCGTCTCCGTGACGTGCCGGCGCAGGACGGCGCCCGGGTGGCCGCCGCCGAACGGCGTGAAGCCCGCCAGCAGCTCGTAGAGGACCGTGGCGAGCGCGTAGATGTCGACGGAGGCGCGCGGGGGCAGGCCCTCGACGATCTCCGGGGCGAGGTAGTCCGGGGTGCCGATGATCTTCGTGGCCTTGGTGCGGCGCGGGGTGTCGATGAGCTTGGCCACGCCGAAGTCGGTCAGCAGCGCGCGGTGGGAGCCGCCGGGGCCCAGCGGGCCCTGCATGTCCAGGAGGACGTTCTCCGGCTTGACGTCCCGGTGCACGACTCCCGCGGCGTGCGCGGCCGCCAGTCCGTCGGCGATGTCGGCCGCGATGGCGACGGCCGCCTCGGGGGCCATGCGCCGGTCCCGGTCCAGGCGGGTGCGCAGGTCGGTGCCGCGGACGAGGTCCATGACCAGTGCCAGGTCGTTGCCGTCGACGACCAGGTCCCGCACCGACACCACGTGCGGGTGGTCCAGGCCGAGCAGGGCCGTGCGCTCCTGGACGAAGCGTCCGACGAGTTCCTGGTCGGACGCGAGGTCCTCGCGCAGCAGCTTGATGGCGACGGGGCCTTCGGGGCCCTCGCCCAGCCACACCGTGCCGGCGCTGCCCCGCCCGAGGATCTGGTGGGCGGTGTACCGGCTGCCGATCTTCCGTGCCAAGGCTGCTCCTACCGACGCGTGTTGTCGCTAAAACTACGCGTACGGAAGGCCAACCTTCACCGGGGAGGCGGAAATCACCCGCCAGGTGTCGACAAATCACCAACCCCGCAGGGCGGTTCCGGTCAGTTCGTGCCGGAACCGCTCCCGCCGATCTTCTCGAACCAGCCGGTCACGGTGTTGAACCAGTCGGTGAGCTGGTCCCAGTAACCCCTGGTAGTGCCGATCCACTCCTGGAGCGGGCTCAGTTCCCAGACCAGCCAGCCCGCGACGAACAGGATGACGATCGTGAAGAGGCAGCCCTTCAGGCAGCCGAGGCCGGGGATCCGCATCGGGTTGGCGCTGCGCTGCCGCGGCTGCCGGGGCTCGCGCTGCGGCTGCTGGGGCTGCTGCGGCTGGGGCGGGGGCGCGGGCGGGGCATAGCGCTGCGGCGGCTGGGGCCGCTGCGGCTGCGGGGCGTACTGCTGGGGCTGCTGCTGTTGCGGGTGGCCGTAGCCGGGCCCGGGCGGGGGCGCCTGGCGGCGCGGGGGCTGCTGGGGCCGGGCGACCTGGCGCTGGGGGCGGCGGCGCAGCGGGTCCTCGTTCGGGTCGAGGTACTGGACCTGCGTCTGCTCGTTGCGGTCGCGGGCCGCGCGCAGCTGGTTCTGCCAGGGGTGCGGGTCCTCGGGGCCGCCCTGCTGGTTCTGCTGACCGGGGTGGCCGGGCGAGCCCGGCGGGACCGGCGGCATGACGGCGGTCGGGTCGGCCGCGCCCCGGTGGTTCATGACGGCGGTGGGGTCGGCGGCGCCGGCCGGGCCGCCGGTGTGCGGCATGACGCTGGTCGCGGCGTTCGGGTCGTAGGCGCCGGCGCCCTGCGGGAGGACCTGGGTGGGGTCGGCCGAGCCGGGCGTGTCCGGCACCGGCGCGGGGGCCGGGTCGGGGGCGAGCAGCATGCCGACGCCCTCGGCGCGGCCGAGCCGGGCGTGTCCGGCACCGGCGCGGGGGCCGGGTCGGGGGCGAGCAGCATGCCGACGCCCTCGGCGGCGGCGATCTGCGCGGAGTTGGCGTGCACCCCGATGCCCTCGGCGACGACGCGCAGGCCGCGGGCGAGGTTCTCGGCGCTGGGGCGTTCGTCCGGGTTCTTGCGCAGGCAGCGCTCGATGACCGTCCACAGCGGGTCGGGGACCGTGGAGGGGCGGCGCGGCTCGGAGCTCAGGTGCTGGTGCAGCACCTCCAGGGCGGAGCCGCCGGAGAACGGCGGGCGGCCGGTGACCAGCTCGTACAGCAGGATGCCGGCGCCGTAGATGTCGACGGCGGAGGTCTGCGGGCGGCCCTCGGCGGACTCGGGCGCGACGTACGCGGGCGTGCCGACGAACTCCTGGGTGCGGGTCAGTCCCGGGGAGTCGGCCAGCCGGGCGATGCCGAAGTCGGTCAGCAGCGGGTGCATCTGTCCGTCGTACTGCTGGAGCAGGACGTTGGCCGGCTTGAGGTCGCGGTGGACGACGCCGTCGGCGTGGCTGGCGGCGAGGGCGTCGGCGATCTGGGCGGTGAGCAGGGCCGCGGCGACCGGGGTGAACGGTCCGTTCTCGCGCAGGTAGCGGTGCAGGTCCGGGCCGTCGACGAGATCCATGACCAGCGCCAGCAGCTCGCCCTCGACCACCAGGTCACGGACCCGGACGATGTTCGGGTGGGTCAGCCTGAGCAGGACGGACCGCTCGCGCAGGAACCGCATGACGATGTCCGGGTCGCCGGCCAGCTCCTCCTTGAGGACCTTGATCGCGACGGTCTCGCCGGGCTGCCCCGCCACGGCCGCCTCGGCGCCCGCCGTCTCGCGCTGGCGGGCTCGCCAGACGGTGCCCGTGGCGCCGCGTCCGAGCGGCTCCTCGAGCAGGTACTTGCTGCCTACCGGCCGCACGTCATGCGCTCCCTGGTGCTTGCCTTGCCTGCTGGCCTGTCCGACCCACTGTAGTGCCGGGGGGCCGGGGACCGGAGTGTCGTCTTTCTGTGGGTCTTACGTAGCGGCCCTCACACTCGTTCGAAGGAAAGACGCTCACCTCGGTCTCGTGGTTGCCGCCAGGGAACGTGAGTGATCCCAAGCGGTCGCCTGTGGGTCATCTCTCAGGCACTTTTGCGGGCAGAGCCGACCATTCAAGATCACCTTTTTCGGAGTGAGGGGCGCACTGTCAGTGGCAGGTGCGAGGATGCTGCCAGTACTGGCCGACGTGCTGGGGCGGGGTGGGGGACTCCGCGCCCGGGCAGAAGGGACCGCTGACGGCGATGCAGATCCGGCTGACCGTCGTAGATCCGCTGGGCCCGTCGGCGCCGGCGCGGGATCGCGCCCCGCGCAGCGACGTGCTGGTCACGGCACCCGCCGGTACGGCGCTCGCCGCGGTGGCCTCGGCGCTCGCCCAGGCGGTCTGCGGCGGTGACGGCTCGGGCACGCCCGTGCTGTTCGCCGGGGAGCAGCGGCTGGACGCCCAGCGCTGCACGCTCGGCGAGCCGCCGCTGACCGATGGTGCCGTGCTGTCCGTGGGCGCGCCGGGCGAGCCGGAGCCGCATCCGGAGCTGGAGGGCGCCCCGGCCCAGTTGCAGGTCGTGGCCGGGCCCGACGCCGGCGGTGTCCATCTGCTGCACGGCGGCGAGATCCGCATCGGCCGCTCCGCGGACGCCGACGTACCGCTCGACGACCCGGACGTCTCCCGGCTGCACTGCGCGGTGACGGTGAGCGCGGACGGCCGCGTCGCGGTCGCCGACCTGGACTCCACGAACGGCACGACGGTGAGCGGTGCGCGGGTGGGCGGCCGGGCGGTCCCCTTCGTGCCGGGTGCGCTGCTGCGGATCGGCGAGTCGGCCCTGCGGCTGGCTCCCGCCGGGGGGCCGGGGGCCCGGGTGGAGACGACTCCGGACGGGGAGGGGCACGTGCGCGTGGCCGGGCCAGCGGAGGCATCCGCGCCCGGTGAGGCGACTGCGGGAGCGGCCGGGCCCACGGGCTCCACGCACCACGCCCACGGCTCGGCTGCCTGGGGCACCCCGGCCGCTTCCGGGCACGGTTCCGCTGATCCGGCCGTGGTGCCGGGGCAGGGCGGGGCGCCGTGGATCGAGGGCGCGGGTGCGGACTCCGGGCCGGAAGCGGTGCGGACCGGGAGCGGAGGTGAGGGCTCGGGGCCCAAGGCGCCGCGCAGGGAGGGCGGCGGAGCGGGCTCGGGGTCGCTGAGGGCCGAGGGCGGCGGAGCGGGCTCGGGGTCGCTGAGGGTCGAGGGCGGTGGCCCGAGGCCGGAAGCACCGCAGGAGCGAGGACACGGCCACGGGGCCCACACCGCGGACAGCGGGGGCGAAGCCCGCTCGGGGGGCCATGGGAGCGAGGTGACGCCCCGTTGCGCCGACGGCGAGGCCCGACCGGGACACCGGAACGAGACGCCGCCTCCCAGTGCCGCAGGCACCGCCCGGGCCGCAGGCACCGCCCAGGCCGCAGGCACCGCCCAGGCCGCAGGCACCGCCCAGGCCGCAGGACATCACAACAAGGTCCCGCCCTCGGGCGCCCGCGGCGAAGCACGGCCGATACGCCGCGATGACGTCCCGCCCCCGGGGGCCGGCGGCGAAGCCCGTTCCGGGCGGCACCGGAGCGAGATGCCGCACACCAGCGCCGGGGGCGCTGCCCACGCCGGGGACGGTTGGAGTGAGGTGCCGCCCGGGGGCACCGGGGGTGAGGCGCGGCGGCAGACGGCCGGTGGTGGCGCACGGTCGGGGTCCGCCGGGTCCGGACGGACGTTCCCGGAGGCTCACGGAACCCGCCCCGGTTCGCCGGAAGACACGCTCCGGACCACCCGGCAGCGCGATACGGCCCCGGGTTCGCCGCCCCCGGCTCAGCCCGACCCCGGGCGCCGACGCGATGCGGGCCGGCCGTCGAGCGGCGCCGGGGACACGCACGCGGGTCGTTCCGGGGCCGGGGCGTTCGGTGACATGGCCCCGGACCGCGCCGGACCGGCGTACGGCGCCGACGCCGGTGTCGGCGCCACAGACGGAAGCGGTCACCACCCCTGGCACCCGGACCCCGGCACCGACGACCCGGCCCTCGCCGACCAGCATGCCGGTCGTGGGCGCAAGGGCACTCCCCTCCGCGGCACCGACATGCCCCAGCAGACCCGCAGGCGTGGCGGGCTCGGGGCGTGGGCCCGGCGGCTGACCGGCGGGCGCGGCGAGCAGGCGGCGGAACCACGCGAGACGTACGAGGACGAACCGGCCGCGGTGGTGGCCGCGGAGCACCACCCGGTCGTCGTGCCGGCCGCCCCGGAGACCTGGCCGGACCCGGCCACGCTGCTGCTCACGGCCCTCGGTCCCGGGCCCCGGCTGTGGGAGCGCGGCCCCGGCCACCCGGAGGCCCTCGCGGTGCGCCTCGGTACGGCCGACCGGGCGGCACCGGACGGCTCGGGCCTGCTGCCCGCCGTGCCCGTGACCGCCGGACTGCGCGAGGTCGGCGCCCTGGGCCTGGCCGGGCCGCGGGCGCGGCTGACCGGGCTGGCCCGTGCCGTCCTGGCCCAGCTCACCGCCCTGCACTCCCCCGACACGCTGGAGATCGTCCTGATCGCCGCGGACCGCTCCCGTGCCCTGGAGGAACGCACCGCCGAGTGGTCCTGGCTGGGCTGGCTGCCGCACGTGCGCCCGGGGCACGGGCAGGACTGCCGGCTGCTCCTGGCGCACGACCGCGAGCAGGCCGCCGCCCGCGTCGACGAGCTGACCCGCCGTCTGGAGGACCAGCTGGCGGACGCGGGGGTCGCAGGTCCGCCGACGAGTGCCTCGGCGAGCGGCGGCTCACAGTCGACCGGCGCCCCGCCCCCGCACCACACCGTCCCGGCTCCCCGCCGCCCCTCCTGGGCCCTGGGCGACAGCGCCGGCAGCGGCACGGCAGGCGGTTTCCCCGGCCCGTACACCGTCGTGGTCGTCGACGGCGATCCCGGCGGTGCCGACCTGCGCGGAGCCCTCGCGCGGCTGGCACTGGAGGGGCCCGGGGCCGGGATCCACGTCGTCTGCCTGGCCGAGACGGCCGCCGCCTCCCCGGCCTCGCCGGTGACGGACACGTACGAGGCGGCCTGTTCGGTGGCGCCGGCCTTCCGGCAGTGCGGCGCGGTCGCGCTGCTCAGCGGGGATGTGGCGACGGCCCTGCGGCTGGTGCGCGTGGCCCGTACCGGCGGCGACGGCTCGTCGGCCGGGCCGGTCGGGCACGGCACGGTCGCCACCGTCGACGCCGTCTCCGCCGCCTGGGCCGAGCGGTTCGCGCGGGCGCTGGCGCCGCTGCGGACGGACGGCCCGGCGAGCGAGCGCCAGCCGCGGGTCTCCGCACCGCTGCCGCAGGCGGCGCGGCTGCTGGACGAGCTGGGCCTGGCTCGCGCCACCCCGGCGTCGCTGATGGCCCGCTGGGCGGACGCGGCCGACGACGCGGAGGCGCTGGGCGGACGCGTGCGCGCGGTGCTGGGCGCCGGGCCGCGTGGCCCGGTCGGCGCCGACCTCGCCGCCCAGGGGCCGCATCTGCTGATCGAGGGCCCGCCGGGCAGCGGCCGTACGGAGCTGCTGCGGTCGATCGTCGCGTCCCTGGCCGCAGCCGAGCGGCCGGACCGCCTCGGCATCGTGCTGGTCGACGGCCGGGGCGGCCCGGGCGCGGGCGGCGGCAACGGCGAGGGACTGCAGGTGTGTACGGACGTTCCGCATGTCACCACGTTGCTCATGGCCCACGACCCGGTCCGCATGCGGGAGTTCGCGCAGTCCCTGAGCGCCGAGCTGAAGCGGCGCGCCGAGCTGCTCGGGCGGTCCGGCTTCGCCGAGTGGCACACCGGCCGCGAGCTGTCGGGCCGGATGGTGGCGCAGCGCACGGCGACGGCCCGGGGCGGTGCCCAGGCCGACGCGGCCGGCGCGGGAGGGGCCGGCGACCTCGACTCGCCGTCCAGCTCCACCATGCGGCTGCGGCCCGGTGCGGCCCGGCGGCAGACGGACGTGGCCGCGCCCCCGCTGCCCCGGCTCGTCGTGGTCGTCGACGACCTGGACGCGCTGGTCGCCCCGGCGCTCGGCTCGACCGGGCGGCCCGCGGCCGGGTCGGTGATGCGTGCGCTAGAGGCGGTGGCCCGGGACGGCGAGCGGCTCGGCGTCCATCTGGTGGCGGCCACCGGCCCGTGCGCCCGTACGGCGGAGACGGAACCGGCGCGCCGGGCCACCCTGCGCGTCGCGCTCGACGCCCCGGCCCCAGGACCGGAGGAGCCCGCGCCCGGCCGGGGCAGGCTGACCGGCGCGGACGGGCGGGTCACCCCGTTCCAGGGCGGCCGGGTCACCGGCCGGATCCCGCGGACGGCGACGCTGCGTCCCACCGTCATACCCCTGGAATGGCACCGCATGGGTGACCCTCCGGCCCGGCGTCCGGTGCGGGAACTCGGAAACGGCCCGACCGACCTGGCACTGTTGGCCAGCGCGCTGGAAAGGGCGGCACGGGAGGTCGCGGCTGCGAAGGTGCCGTCGCTCCTGTGAGCGGGGAGGACCTTCGGCCCCGCTCACGTCATGGAACCGCGTCCCTGGTCACGAGGGAGTCACGATCCCCCGCTTGACAGCCGACGCCATCTTGCCGCCCCCGCACACCCGGGCGTAGACCAGATCGCACGGGAGCGCGCTCGACGTTCGACGAGGAACGAAGAAGCGGGGCAGTCATGCGCATGACGAGCAGCACCATCCGGACACGCTGGTCGCCCGAGCGGGACACGGCGACCCCCCAGAGCCGCAGAGCCGTCAAGGCCGCGGCCGCCGTCGCGGCGGGAGCCCTCGCGCTCTCGCTCAGTGCCTGTGGAAGCAGCGACAACGACAGCGGTGGAAGCACGGGCGAGACCACGGACACCGCGAACAACGTCACCCTTCCCAAGTTGGACGGGACGAGCCTGGAGGTCGCCGCCGTGTGGAGCGGCACCGAACAGGCCAACTTCAAGAAGGTCCTGCAGGAGTTCGAGAAGCGCACGGGCGCCAAGGTCACGTTCGTGCCCGCACAGGACCCCATCATCAACTTCATCGGTTCGAAGGTGGCCGGCGGGCAGCCGCCGGACATCGCGATGCTGCCGCAGCCCGGCGCCATCAAGCAGGCCGTCGACAAGGGCTGGGCCACACAGCTGGGCTCCGACACCGTCAAGGAGCTCGGCGAGAACTACTCGCAGGGCTGGCAGGACATCGGCAAGGTGAACGGCAAGCCGTACGGCGTCTACTACAAGGCCGCCAACAAGTCCCTGATCTGGTACAACAACCAGGTCTTCGAGAACGCGGGGGCCAGTGAGCCCGAGACCTGGCCGGACCTGCTCAACACCGCGCAGACGGTCTCCGACTCCGGCGTCACCCCGTTCTCCATCGGCGGGGCCGAGGGCTGGACGCTGACCGACTGGTTCGAGAACGTCTACCTCTCCCAGGCCGGCCCGGAGAAGTACGACCAGCTGGCCAAGCACGAGATCAAGTGGACGGACCCGTCCGTGAAGGACGCGCTGACCACCCTCGCGCAGGTCTGGGGCAAGCCCGACTGGATCGCGGGCGGGGCGAACGGGGCGTTGCAGACCGACTTCCCGGCGTCCGTCACGCAGGTCTTCACCGGCGGGGACCAGCCCAAGGCGGCCATGGTCGCGGCGGGGGACTTCGCGCAGGTCAACATCCCCTCCAGCATGAAGATCGGGACGGACGCGAAGGTGTTCCCGTTCCCGGCCGTGGGTGACCAGGGCCCGGTGGTCTCGGGCGGCGACGCGGCCGTGATCCTTCAGGACTCGAAGGGCTCGCAGGCCCTGGCGACCTGGCTCGCCTCGCCCGACGCGGCGCAGATCCAGGCCAAGCTGGGCGGCTACCTCTCGCCGAACAAGAACGTGCCGAACTCCGCGTACCCGAACGCGGTGCAGCAGAAGATCGCCAAGGCGCTCATCGACGCCGGTGACGACTTCCGCTTCGACATGTCCGACCAGGCCCCGCAGGCCTTCGGCGGTACGCCCGGCAAGGGCGAGTGGAAGATCCTTCAGGACTTCCTGAAGAACCCGAAGGACATCGCGGGGACGCAGGCGAAGCTGGAGGCCGAAGCAGCCGCGGCGTACGGGAACTGACGTCATGACGTCGGTTTCGGCGGCAGGGGGCACCAAGCCCCCTGCCGCTCCCAAGTCGCGCAAGAGTGTGACCGGTACCCGCAGGACCGTCGCGGCGCTGTTCCTGCTGCCCGCGCTCGTCCTGCTCGGCGCGCTCGTGGTGTACCCGATCGGGTACTCGGTCGTGCGCAGCTTCTACGACCAGTCCGGTGACGGCTTCGCCGGAATAGACAACTACAAGGCCCTCTTCACCGACGAGGGCATCCGCACCGCGCTGAAGAACAACATCATCTGGGTGGTGTTCGCGCCGACGATCGCGACCGCGCTCGGCCTGATCTTCGCGGTGCTGACCGAACGGGTGCGCTGGGGTACGGCGTTCAAGCTGGTCGTCTTCATGCCGATGGCGATCTCGATGCTGGCGGCGGGCATCATCTTCCGCCTGGTGTACGACCAGGACCCGGACAAGGGCGTCGCGAACGCGGTGTGGGTGGGCGTGCACGACACGTTCGCCCAGGCCTCGGCGTTCCCGAAGGCCCACCCGGGCCGCGAGTCGCCGCTGAAGCCGGCCGGCGGGGGCGCGTTCATCACCACGTCGCCCGTCCGCACGGGCGAGGCGGTCTCGCTGCCCCTGGTGGGTGTGGCGCCCGATCAGATGCCCGACGGCGCGAAGGCCGCAGTGGCGCCGAAGCCCGAGCCGGACAAGGTCACGGGCACGACCTGGCAGGACTTCACACGCGGCAAGGGCGTCGGCGCACTCAACCGCGTCGACCCGTCCGAACTGGGCTATGCCGGCATGCGGGTCGAGGCGGTGAAGGACGGCAAGGTCGTGGCGTCGACGACGGCCGCGGGCGACGGCACCTTCACACTGCCCGCCTCGGCCGACGGGGCCCGGCTCCGGCTCCCGGCGAACAACTTCAAGGAACCGTACAACGGCCTGGACTGGCTCGGCCCGTCCCTGGTCACCCCGGCCATCATCGGCTCGTACATCTGGATGTGGGCGGGCTTCGCGATGGTGCTGATCGCGGCCGGCCTCGCGAGCGTGCCCCGGGAGCTGCTGGAGGCGGCCCGGGTCGACGGCGCGAGCGAGTGGCAGGTGTTCAGACGCGTCACGGTGCCGCTGCTGGCGCCGGTCCTCGCGGTCGTCGCCGTCACCCTGATGATCAACGTGCTGAAGATCTTCGACCTGGTCTTCATCATCGCTCCGGGCTCCTCGCAGGACGACGCGAACGTCCTCGCCCTGGAGCTGTACCGCAAGGGCTTCTCCGAGGACCAGCCGGGCATCGCCAGCGCCATCTCGGTGTTCCTGCTGCTGCTGGTCATCCCGGTGATGTGGTTCAACGTGCGTCGGCTCAGGCGGGAGGTGCGGCGATGAAAGCGGCCCGGTCCTCCCCCGGCCGGGGGTCCGGGGGTCGTCCCCCGGGAAGGCACAGTACCGTGCGTCGGCTCAGGCGGGAGGTGCGGCGATGAAGGCCAAGCAGTCGCTGGGATCGCGGCTCGCCGAGGGGGTCGGCGGCGGGCTGCTGCGGGTGTTCCTCATCGTCGTCGGACTGTTCTGGCTGGTGCCGACCATCGGGCTGCTGGTGTCCAGCCTCCGCGCGCCCGAGGACATCGCGGCGAGCGGCTGGTGGAAGGTGTTCACCGAGCCCTCGCAGATCACCTTCGACAGCTACTCGAAGCTGCTGCAGAACGAGGACATCACCAGCTCCCTGCTGAACACGGTGTGGATCACGGTACCGGCGACCCTGCTGGTCGTGGTCATCGGCTCGCTCGCGGGCTACGCCTTCGCCTGGATGGAGTTCCCCGGCCGGGACTGGTGGTTCCTGGGCGTGGTCGGCCTGCTGGTCGTACCCGTGCAGGTGGCGCTGATCCCGATCGCCGAACTCTTCGGCAAGATCGGCATCTTCGGCTCGGTGCTCGGCGTGGTGCTCTTCCACGTCGGCTTCGGACTGCCGTTCGCGGTGTTCCTGCTGCGGAACTTCTTCGCGGAGATCCCGAGGGAGCTGCTGGAGGCGGCACGCCTGGACGGGGCGGGTGAACTGCGCCTGTTCTTCCGTGTCGTGATGCCGCTCGGCGCCCCGGCGATCGCGGCCCTCGGCATCTTCCAGTTCCTGTGGGTGTGGAACGACCTGCTGGTCGCGCTGATCTTCTCGGACTCCGGGAGCCAGCCGATCACGGTCGCATTGCAGACCCAGGTACGGCAGTTCGGCAACAACATCGACGTGCTGGCACCCGGCGCGTTCATCTCGATGGTGATCCCGCTGGCCGTCTTCTTCGCGTTCCAGCGGCAGTTCGTGTCCGGCGTGATGGCGGGCGCGGTCAAGTAGCGATCAGAGCACGGTAGTCGAAGGGGTGGGCCGGGGGCGGCCCGCCCCTTCCGCGTTCCCCCGGATGCCGTAGCGACCGTAACCAAGTCGGCCCATCGGCCGTTCCCGGGCCGAACGCCCGCGCCGACCGATGGATGGCCTCTTGCCCAGGTTCAGTGTCATTGTCCCCGCGTACCAGGTTCAGGCGTACCTGCACGAGTGCCTCGAATCGGTGCTCTCCCAGTCCTGTCCCGATCTGGAACTGATCGTCGTCGACGACTGCTCGCCGGACGCGTGCGGCGCGATCATCGACGAGTTCGCCGCTCGCGACACGCGCGTACGCCCCGTCCACCTGCCGGAGAACGTGGGCCTGGGCCGCGCGAGAAACGCCGGTGTGGCGCACGCGAACGGCGACTACCTGCTGTTCCTGGACAGCGACGACACCCTCACGCCCGACGCGTTGCGGTCGATCGCCGACCGGCTGAAGGAGACGGGCGAGCCGGACGTGCTGGTCTTCGACTACGCGCGCACCTACTGGACGGGGGAGGCGATCCGCAACCAGGCGGCCCTGCATCTGACCGAGCAGGGCCCGGCGCCGTTCCGCCTGGAGGACCGGCCGGGGCTGCTGCGGCTGCTGATGGTCGCCTGGAACAAGGCCTACCGGCGGGAGTTCGTCGAGAAGGGGGGTTTCGTCTTCCCGCCCGGCGTCTACGAGGACACGCCCTGGACGTACCCGGTGCTGATGACCGCCGAGTCGATCGCGACCCTCGACCGGGTCTGTGTGCACTACCGGCAGCGACGGCAGGGCAGCATCCTGCGCACCACCAGCGAGCGGCACTTCGACGTCTTCGAGCAGTACGACCGGGTCTTCGCGTATCTCGACGAGCGCCCCGAACTGGACCGGTGGCGGCCGGTGTTGTTCCGCCGCATGGTGCACCACCTGGCGATCGTGTACTCCCGGCGGGACCGGCTGCCCCGGGGCTCACGCGCGGACTTCCTGCGCCGGGCCCGCGCCCACTACCGCCGCTACCGCACTCCCGGCGTCCCCGGGCCGATGCGCTGCCGGATCCACCACGTCCTGATCCGCTTCGGCCTGCACCGCACCTACCGCACCCTCCAGCTGGCGTCGGCCCTGCGCCGCGCCACCGCCCGGACCACCGGGAAGCTGCTGCGGGGCCTGCGGTCGGCCGCCCTCAGGACGCACTACCGGGTGCAGCGCTGCCTGCCGCTGCGCGCCGACCGCGCCGTCTTCGCCGCCTACGACGGCCGCGGCCACGGCTGCAACCCGGGCGCGCTGGAGGCCGCGTTCCGCGACCTCGCGCCGCACGTCCGCACGGCGTGGATCGCCCACCGCGAGCACCACCACACGATCCCGCCCGGGCCGCGCCGCATCGTCCCCGGTACGGCCGCCTACTGGACGGCGCTCGCCCGCTCCCGCTACCTGGTCAGCAACACCGGCTTCGACGACCGGCTGGCCAAGCGCCGGGGCCAGGTCCTGATCCAGACCGGGCACGGCACCCCGCTCGGCCACATCGGCCTCGACCTCCAGGAGCGCCCCGCGGCGGCCCGCGGCCGTGACTTCGCACGGCTGCTGAAGGACGTCGACCGGTGGGACTACGTGCTGTCCGCCAACCGCCACACCACCCTGACGAACGAGCGCGTCCACCCCGGCCGCTACACCACGCTGGAGTACGGCTACCCCCGCAACGACGTGTTCCGGACGTCGACCCCGGCGGACGTGGCCCGGCTGCGCGCCTCGCTGGGCATCCCGCGGGGCGCGGTGGCGATCCTGTACGCGCCGACCCACCGCGACTACCGCCGCTCCCAGCGCCGCCCCCTCGACCTCCATCGGATCGTGCGCCGCCTCGGCCCGCGTTTCGTCGTCCTGGCCCGCGCCCACCACGCCTACGACACCGCGCTGACCCGCACCTGCGGCCGGGTCGTCGACGTCTCCGGCCACCCGAGCATCGAGTCGCTGTGCCTGGCGTCGGACGCCCTGGTCACGGACTACTCGTCGCTGATGTTCGACTACGCCAACCTGGACCGGCCGATCGTCGTCCACGCCGACGACTGGGAGGCGTACGACGCGGCCCGCGGCACCTACTTCGACCTGCGCGAGGTCCCGCCGGGCGCGGTCGCCCGCGGCGAGGACGAACTGATCGACATCTTCGCCACCGGCCACTGGCGCGGCTCCCGCTCGACCCAGCTGCGGGCGGCGTTCCGCGAGCGGTTCTGCACCTACGACGACGGGCGGGCCGCCGAGCGGGTGGTGCGCCGGGTCGTGCTCGGGGAGTCGGAGCTGCCGCCGGTCGTGCCGCTCGGCAAGCGCCGCCCGGTGCCCTCGGCGGCGGCCTCGCTGACACGTGAGCCGCTCACCACGGTGCCGTTGCCGGCAGGTCCCCACGCCGTCACCGACAGCCTCTGACCACGGTTCGCACCCGGGGAATCCGCATGCCCTCCAGCCCGTCGCGGCCGACGCCGTCCCGGCCGTCCTCCTGGCGCCCGTCGGGGCGTCCGGGACGACCGCGACCCGTGTGACCCCGCCCCGCCCCGCCCCGACAGATCCGCCTCCCGACAGAAAGAGCCACATGCCCCGCTTCAGCATCGTCGTCCCGTCCCATGGGGTCGCGGGCCGGCTGTCCCTGGCGCTGGACTCCGTCCTCGCCCAGTCGTTCGGCGACTTCGAGCTGATCCCGGTGTGCGACGCGCCCGACGCACCGGCGGCGGACGTCGTCGCCGGATACGCCGAGCGGGACTCCCGGGTGACGCCGGTGCACTCGCCGCCGTCGGACGGGCTGGCCGGGGCGCGCAACACCGGGCTGCGGGCGGCCGTGGGCGGCCATGTGCTGTTCCTCGACGGCGACGACGTCCTGGTCCCGGGCGCGCTGGCGGCACTGGACGCCCGGCTGGAGGAGACCGGCGAGGTGGACGTCCTGTATGTCGAGCACGAGCGCACCCCCTGGTGGGAGGGCGAGCCGACCAACCCTGCCGCGCCCCTGCTGGCCAGGACGCCGGACGGGGCCTTCCCCCCGGACCGGGCCCCGCGGCTGACGGGCGTGGCGCTCCCCGCGTGGAGCGCGCTCTACCGGCGGGCCTTCCTCGTCGAGCAGAACCTCGCCTTCCCCGGGGAGCACTACACCGACATCGGCTTCGGCGGGCTGGTCACCCTGCGGGCGGAGCGGGTGGCGGTGCTGCGCGCGGTCGTCGTCCGGCACCTGCTGCGCCGGCAGGGCAACCGGCTCGCTCTGCCGGGCGAGCACCACACCGAACTGCTCGACCAGTGCGAGCTGGTGCTGGCGCGGGCCGCGGAGCAGGGGCTTTCGGTGGAGCGGCTGTCGCCGCTGTTCGAGCAGCTCTTCGCCGCCGTACTGAAGACGGCCGCCCACCCCCGGCGGCTGACGTCCGGACGCCGGGACTTCTTCCGGCGGGCGAGCGCGCTCTACCGGCGGCACCGCCCGGCCGGTCACCGGACGCCCGGCGGCAGCCTCGGCGTCCAGCACCGGCTGCTCGCCTCCGGGTCGTACCCGGCGTTCCGCGCCCTGCGCGCCGCCAACCGGACGGCGTCCCGGGCCGCCGCGCTGCTCCCCCGCCCACGGGGACTGCGCACCCGGCTGCGCTACGCGCTCGGCCTGCGCCTCCCCCTCGACAAGAACCTCGTCGTGTACTGCGCGTACTGGGGGCGCGGCTACGTCTGCAACCCGGCCGCGATCCACGCCAAGGCCCGCGCACTCGCGCCGCACCTGCGCGCGGTGTTCCTGGTGGAGCCGGACGCGGTGGGCAGCGTGCCGCCGGACGTGGAGTACGCGGTGATCGGCAGCCGGAAGTACTGGCAGGTGCTCGCCCGCGCGAAGTACCTGGTCAACAACGCCAACTTCGCGGACGCCGTGGTCAAGCGCCCCGGCAGCGTCCACCTCCAGACCCAGCACGGCACCCCGCTGAAGACGATGGGCGCCGACCAGGCGACGTACCCCGTGGTGGCCGCGGCGACCGGCAGCATCGCCAGGCTGCTGGCCCGGGTGGACCGCTGGGACTACAACCTGACCTCCAACCGGCACTCCACCGAGATGTGGGAGCGGGCGTTCCCGAGCACGCACGAGACGCTCGAGTTCGGCTATCCGCGCAACGACGTGTACTGCACGGCGTCCGCCGAGGACGTGGCCCGCGTCCGCAAGGAACTGGGCGTCCCCGACGGCAAGAAGGCCCTGCTGTACGCGCCCACCCACCGCGACTACGCCACCGGTTTCGAGACGGCCCTGGACCTCGCGGAGTTCTGCGAGGCGATCGGCGACGAGTACGTGGTGCTGCTGCGCGCCCACTACTTCTACGACCAGGGGCCGAGCAGGGGCGGCGGGCGGATCATCGACGTCACCGGGCACCGCTCGTCGGAGGACGTGTGCCTGGCCGCGGACGCGCTGATCACGGACTACTCGTCGATCATGTTCGACTACGCCAACCTGGACCGGCCGATCGTCGTGTACGCCGACGACTGGGACGTCTACCGGGAGACCCGGGGCGTCTACTTCGACCTGATGGAGCTCCCGCCCGGCCGGGTCGCGCAGACGCCCGAGGAGCTGGCGGCCGTCTTCCGCGACGGCTCCTGGGCGGACGAGTCCGCCGCGTCCCTGCGGGCCGTGTTCCGTGAGCGCTTCTGCCAGTTCGACGACGGGCGGGCCGCCGAGCGCGTGGTGCGCAGGGTGCTGCTGGGTGAGCCGCCCGAGTCGATCCCGCCCGTGGTCCCGCTCGCGGAGCGCGTCCCGGCCCCCGCCGCCACCCTCGTGAGGAGCTGACCGAAGAAGTGCCCCGCTTCAGCATCATCGTCCCCGTCTACAAGGTGCAGGGCTTCCTGCGCGAGTGTCTCGACTCGGTGCTAGGCCAGTCCTACGGCGACTTCGAGGTGATCGCCGTGGACGACCGCTCGCCCGACGGCAGCGGGGCGATCCTCGACGAGTACGCCGCCCGCGACGACCGGCTGCGGGTGCTGCACCTGCCGGAGAACGTGGGCCTCGGCGGGGCCCGTAACGCGGGCCTCGCGCAGGCGGCCGGCGACTACGTGCTGTTCCTGGACAGCGACGACGCCTACACGCCGGGCCTGCTGGCCGCCGTCGCCGCCCGGCTGGCGGCGACCGGCGACCCGGACATCCTGGTCTTCGACCATGTGCGCACCCACTGGTGGGGACGGGGCGGGCGCAGCGAGGCGGCGGACCTCCTGGCCGCGGCGGGCTTGGAGACGTTCGGCATCCGGCAGAGCCCGCAGTATCTGAATCTCTTCCTGGTCGCCTGGAACAAGGCCTACCGGCGGTCGTTCTTCCAGGAGCACGGCCTTCGGTACGCGGCGGGGCTGTACGAGGACGCGCCGGTCACCTACCGGTCGATGGTGCTGGCCGAGCGCATCGCCTGCCTGGACCGGATCGGCGTGGAGTACCGCCAGCGCCGGCAGGGCGCGATCACCAAGACGCCCGGGCGCCGGCACTTCGACATCTTCGCGCAGTACGAGGGCCTGTTCGCGTTCCTGGAGCAGCGCCCCGACCTCGACTGGGCGCGGCCGCTGCTGCTGGAACGGGCCCTGGACCACATGCTGTTCGTGCTGGCCCGCGAGGACCGGGTGCGGCCCGCCGACCGGGGCGACTTCTACCGAGAGATCCGCTCCTTCCACCGCCGTCACCTCCCCGAGGGCGGCTTCCCCCTGCCGGACGGCTGGCGCGGGGCGGAGATGCGGCTGCTGGCCTCGGCGCCCTACGCGTCGTACGCGGCGGCGCGCGGGCTGCGGGACCTGCGCGCTGCCGCCCTGGGCGGGCAGCGGAGGGTGGCGAAGAGGGCGTCGGAGACGGCCCTGCGCGGCTGGTACGCGGCCCAGTCGAAGCGCCCCCTCGACCCGCACCTCGCCGTCTACTCCGCGACCCACCACCGTGGCGTGACCGGTGACCCGGCCGCGATCCACGAGAAGGCGCGCGAGCTCGCCCCGCACATCCGGGGCGTGTGGGTGGTCCGGGAGGACGCGGTGGACGCGCTGCCGTCCGGCGTCGACCATGTGACGCCGGGTTCGCGGCGCTACCACGAGGTCATGGCGCGGGCCACGTACTGGGTGAACAACGTCAACTGGCCCGGCACCGTGGCCAAGCGGCCGGGCAGCGTCCACATCCACACCCACCAGGGCAGCCCGCTGAAGTACATGGGCGCCGACCTGCTGGCCAAGCCGGGCGCCCGGCACGGCTTCGACGTGCCGCAGATGCTGCGCCGGGCGGACCGCTGGGACTACAGCCTGGTCGCGGGGCTGCATGCGGAGCGGGCCTGGGAGCGGGCGTACCCGTGCCACTTCACCTCGCTGCGGACCGGCAGCCCGCGCAACGACGTGCTGGTCGGCGCGGAGCCCGGGCGGGGCCGGGAGGTGCGCGAGCGGCTCGGCATCCCCGCCGACCACACGGTCGTGCTGTACGCGCCGACCCGGCGCGACTACCGGCGGGGCGGCCATGTCGACCGCTTCGACCTCGCCCGCTTCGCCGCGGACCTGGGCCCCGGGCACACGCTGGTCGTCCGTCTGCACCCCACGCTCGCGGTGGGCGTCGCGCGGGGCCTCGGCCTGTCCGACCTGCACCGGCGGGGCGTGCTGGTGGACGCGACCGACGAGCCGCACGTCGAGGACGTGATGCTCGCCTCCGACGTGCTGGTCACCGACTACTCCGCCCTGATGTTCGACTACGCCCTGCTGGACCGGCCGATCGTCGTCCACGCCGACGACTGGGGGGCGTTCGCGGCGAGCCGGGGCGCCTACTTCGACATCACGGCCGACGCTCCGGGCCATGTGTCGCGCTCGTACCGGGAGCTGGCCTGGCTGTTCGCGTCCGGCACCTGGCAGGACGCGGAGGCGGCGCGGCTGCGCTCCGGTTTCCGGGAGCGGTACTGCGAGTTCGAGGACGGGCGGGCCGCCGAGCGGGTCGTCCGGCTGCTGATGCTCGGCGAGCGGGGCGGGGCGCTGCTGCCCGCGGCCCGCCGGACCGAGGGTGTCCGCATCCGACCCGAGGCACTGATCGAGAGATGAGAACTCCCGCGACCCCCGAGGCCGCCCCCTCCCTGCCCGGCCAGCGGGCCTCCTCGACCCGGCCGCCCGCCGTCGCCGAGCGGCTGCGGCCGGTGCGGTGGTGGCACGCCGCCCTCGTCGCCGTGCCCACCGCGGCCCTGTTCGTGCTGGGCTACCGGCGCCGCTGGATCTGCGACGACGGGCTCATCTACCTGCGTCCGGTCCGGCAGATCCTGGCGGGCAACGGGCCGGTGTTCAACGTCGGGGAACGGGCGGAGAGTGCGACGGGCACCCTCTGGCAGTGGCTGCTCGCGCTCGCCACCTGGGTCACCGGCGAGGACCCGGCGTTCCTCGCGGTCGGACTGGGGCTGCTGCTGAGCACCGCCGGGTTCGCGTTCGCCCTGCTCGCCACGTGCCGGCTGCACCGGGGCGGCGGGCTGCTGCTGCCGGCCGGGGTGTTCGTGCTGCTGGCCGTGCCGCCGTTCTGGTCGTACATGACGTCGGGCCTGGAGAGCGGCCTCGGCGCCTTCTGGACCGGCCTGTCGTGGTGGCTGCTGACACGGACCCGGCGCGGCCGGGAAGCCCGGGGGACGTGCACGGCCGCCTTCGTGTTCGGGCTGGGTCCGCTGGTCCGGCCCGATCTCGCGGTGGTCACGGCGTGCTTCCTGGCCGCCCAGTGGTGGGTGCTGCGCCCCTCCCGGCGGGGCACGGCGGCGATGCTGGCGTCGGCGGGGGCGGTGCCGCTGGCGTACGAGGTCTTCCGGGCCGGGTACTACGGGATCCTGGTGCCGCTGCCCGCCATCGCCAAGGAGGCGAGTGCCAGCGACTGGAGCCGGGGCGCCGGGTACGTGCAGGAGACGCTCGGGCCGTACTGGCTGTGGCCGGTCGTGCCGGTGCTCGGGGCGCTGGCCGCCTTGCTGGTCCGGCGCACCCGCCGGGAGCAGCGGGGCCGCGTCCCGGGGCGGGCCTCGCTCGCGGTGCTGCTGGCGCCGCTCGCGGCCGGTCTGCTGCTGGCCGGGTACGTCGTGCGCGTCGGCGGCGACTACATGCACGCCCGCATGATCCTCCCCGCGCTTGTGCTGCTGCTCCTGCCCGTGCTGGTCGTGCCCGCCACCAGGGTCACCGGCGCCGCTGTCGTGCTGCTGGCGGTGTGGCTGTGCGCGGCGGTCAGCCCGCTGCGGGCACCGTTCGACGTGCGCAGCACGCCCGGGTCGTTCAACGTGCGCAGTTCCGACGTCGACGGTCTCCGCGACCACAACCCGGTGCGCACCGCCACCTGGGTGGCCAACTGGCCCGCCCTGCCGGAGGGGCGCGCCATGCTGGCCCGGGCGGAGCGCGCGCCCGGGCCGACGCTGCTCTACTTCGACGCCGGGCGGCGGCTGCACGCCACGCCGATGCGCGCGGACGCCCCGTACCGGGTGGTGATCGTGGGCCGTCACCTCGGAGTGACGGGAGCGGCGGCGCCGCTGGACGCCTACGTCAACGACGCCTGGGGGCTGGCCAGCCCGATCGGCGCGCACCTGGCGCTGGAGCGGTGGAGCTGGCCGGGGCACGAGAAGTTCCTGCGCAACTACTGGATCTTCGCCGAGTGGGCGGCCGAGCACCCGCCGCAGCGCGACCTGCTGCGGGCCGGGGCCGCACGGGAGACGGTCCTGGCGGCCCGGGCCGCGCTGGGCTGCGGCGACCTGGCCGAGCTGCGGGAGTCGGTGCGCGCGCCGCTCACCGCCGAGCGGTTCTGGCGCAACCTCACCGGGTCGGTCGAGCGGACGCGGTTCCGCTTCGCGCGCTGGCCGGCGGCGGCGCAGCGGGCGCTGTGCGACGGACCGTCGGCAGGTGGGGGTAGTCGTCTCACCCGATGAAGTGATCCGGGGTCAGGGCATGCGTAGGGCGGGAACATTCGGCGCATGCCCCAGACCCCCTTCACCCTCCGGTGAGCGCCCCGGCCCTGGTCCGGCGGGCCGTGCGCGGCGCGACGGCGCTGCGCGGCGGCCGTGTCGGCAGGCTCACCCCGTACCAGTTCTACGGCGCCCTGTTCTGGCTGGTGATGACGCTGGCGTACTGGCGGATCCCGCTGTGCTGCGACGCCGGGCAGCACGCGGCGGTCGTCGAACGCCTCAAGGCCGACCTGCTGCACCCGGCCCACTCAATGGCCGACCTGCCGGGTGAGGGCAGCCCCTACTACGGCCCGTACGCCGTCGCCCAGGGGGTGCTGGCGCGCATGACGGGGCTGTCGGGCTGGGGGGTCGTGAAGCTGGCCGGGCCGGTGCACCTGGTGGTGCTGCTGACGGGGCTCGGCCGGTTCGTCAGGACCCTCACCCCGCGTCCCTGGGCGCCGGTGTGGGCGCTGCTGTTCATGACGCTGCTGTGGGGCAGCACGCGGATCCTGTGGAGCGGCTACCTCGGGCTGATGTCGATGACGACGAATCTGGGCTACCCGTCCACGATCACCATCGGCCTGACGTTCTGGGCGTGGGCCTGGACGGGTACCCGGGCGCGGGACGACGCCCCCGCCGTGCGCTTCGTCGGGCCGAGCGGGCTGGGCGGCTGGTGGGGGTACGCCGGGATCGGCGCCCTGTACGGGCTGATCCTGCTCACCCACCCCGTCACCGCGGCCTCGGCGCTCACCGGGGCGGTGGCGATCGTGGCGGCCCGGCAGCGCGGCCGGCGCCGCCCGGTCGTGGCCCGCTGGGCCCTCACCGGGGCGGCCTGTGCGGCGGTCGCGGTGGCGTGGCCGTACTACGACGTGCTGACGCTGGTCAGCGACACCGGCATGGACGCGATGCACCGGCAGCTGTACGAGAGGATGCTCGCCAATTCCTGGCTCGCGCTGCTCGGCCTGCCCGCACTGTGGGCCCGGGCCCGCAGGTCGGCGCGTGATCCGCTGGTGTGGATGTTCCTGCTGGAGTGCCTGCTGGTGGCGTACGGCTGGGTGAGCGGGCACTACACGTACGCCCGGGCCCTGTGGGCCGTGCTGGTGCCGCTGCAGTTCGCCCTGGCGGTGGAGCTGGCGGCGCCCCGGCCCTGGCGGCGGGCCCGGCGGGTGCTGGGCGGGGTGGCGGCGGCCGGGGTGTGCGTCGGGTTCGTCACCGTGCACGCCGGGGCGGTGGTGCCGCGCTCGGTCGACCCGGTGGGGTTCGCGCAGCCGACGCGCTGGCCGTCCTACGACTGGGCGGCCCGGCACATCGGGTCCGGCGAGGTGGTGATCACCGACGGGTACCTGGCCAGTCACGCCATCGCCGGGTACGGGCCGAACCTCGCCGCGCCCATCTGGCCCGACCCCGCCCTGGACGAGCGGGAGCGGGAGCGCCGGGCGGCCGACGTGCGCGCTTATCTGGCCCCCGGTTCGACCCGCGCCGAGCGGTCCGCCGTCGTCCGCCGCTATCACGTGCGCTGGCTGTTGCTGACGCGCTGGCACCCGGTGCCCGAGGAGGCCGTGGTGGTGGCGTGGAGCAGCCGGACGGGGGAGGTACTGGCGCGGGTCGGGGGGTGAGGTCCGGTGTCCTTGAGACCTACTCGATGACGAGGTCGACCTCGATGTTGCCGCGGGTGGCGTTGGAGTACGGGCAGACCTGGTGGGCCTGCTCGACCAGCTTGCGGCCGGTCGCCTCGTCCACGCTGTCGGGCAGCTCCACGCGGAGGGCGACGGCGAGGCCGAAGCCCTCGCCCTGCTTGCCTATGGAGACCTCGGCGGTCACGGCGGCGTCGCTGACGTCGACCTTGGCCGCGCGGCCGACGAGGCCGAGGGCGCTGCCGAAGCACGCGGCGTAACCGGCGGCGAAGAGCTGCTCGGGGTTGGTGCCCTGGCCGTTGCCGCCCAGCGCCTGGGGCATGCCCAGGGCGAGGTCCAGCACGCCGTCGGAGCTGACGGCCCGGCCCTCACGGCCGTGGGTGGCGGTGGCGACAGCGGTGTAGAGCGCGTCCATGGAAAACCCTTCCCTCTCACGTCAACGTTCGGCGGCCCGCTTCCGGGCCGCCCGACATCCAGAATTAGAGCACACAATTCAGTTGTGTGCAATTGAATGGCGGGCGCGAGCTATCCTGGGAGCATGAACACGCCGGACGACGACTGGCTCCGCCTGGACCAGCAGATCTGTTTCTCCCTGCACGCGGCCTCCCGCGCCTTCAACGGCGTCTACCGCCAGATCCTCAAGGACCTCGGCCTCACCTACCCGCAGTACCTGGTGATGCTCGTGCTGTGGGAGCACGACGAGCTGCCCGTGAAGAAGCTCGGCGAGCATCTGCGCCTCGACTCCGGCACGCTGTCGCCGCTGCTCAAGCGGCTGGAGGCGGCCGGTCTGGTGCGCCGGGAGCGCAGTGCGCGCGACGAGCGGTCGGTGGAGGTGCGGCTGACCGAGGAGGGCGTGGCGCTGCGGGCGCGGGCGCTTCAGGTGCCGCGCCGGATCGCGTCCTCGACCGGCTTCGGCCCCGAGGAGGTCCGCGTCCTGCGTGCCCGCATCGACGAGCTCACCACCGCACTCGACGCGGCCGCGGCGCTCGCCGAGCCGCAGGGCGGCTCGCCGGCGACCGGGCCGTCGTAGCCGCACCGGGCGGGATGCCGGCCGGCACACCGGGTTCGTCGCCCGGCTGCCGCCGGACGTGGAGGCGGAGGACCACCCCGTCCCGGGTGTGTTCCTCCCGGACGGTGAACTCCGTTCTCAGGACGGCGAGCTTGGTCCGCTCGACCGGATCGGCCGGGGACCAGCGCGGGTTCAGCACGTGTGCCTCGGCGACGACCCAGACGCGGTCCACCGAGGCGAGCCGGCGGCGCAGTTCCCCGGGGGTCGCCTCCCGGCCCCACAGCGTCCCGGAGCGGGGCGCGGACTCCCGCAGCGCGATGTCCCGCGTGCGCCGGAACCCCATCGGGTAGGCCAGCGCGGCGAGCCTGCCGACCGACGGCAGGAACAGCACCGGGTCACCGGGGCGCATCTGGCGGACGGCGAGCGCGGAGACCACGGCGAGGTTGTCCGGGCGGTGGGCGGCGGACCGGTCCTTGCGGTACACGGGGAGCTGGACCAGGAAGGTGCCGGTGAGGGCGAGGACGCCGGTGACGCCCACGACGACCCGCATCCGCCGACCGCCGAACCCCACCCGGCGCCCGTGGAACCGCACCCGCCGACCGTCGAACCGCACCGGCCGACCGCCGACCTGCACCCGCCGACCGCCGAACCCCACCCGCCCCTTGCCGACCCGCACCCGCCGACCGCCGAACCCCACCCACCGCTTACCGACCCGCACCCGCCGACCGCCGAACCCCACCCGCCCCTTGCCGACCCGCACCCGCCGCCCGCCGAACCCCACCCGCCGCCTGCCGACCCGCACCCGCCGACCGCCGACCCCCACCCGCCCCTTGCCGACCCGCACCCGCCGCCCGCCGAACCCCACCCACCGCTTACCGACCCGCACCCGCCGACCGCCGAACCCCTCCGGCCGCCCGCCGACCCGCACCCGCCGACCGCCGAACCCCACCCACCGCTTACCGAACCGCACCCGGGGCCCGTCACACCCCGCCCGTCCCAGCGCCCGGCCCACTCGCCCGGCCCCGGCCGCGACCAGCAGGGACGCGCCCGCCAGCGAATAGAGCACGTACCGGTCGTGGTAAAGCGGCCGGACCTGCGAGACGGTCATCAGGATCCCCGGCGGCACGAGCAGCAGCGGCACCGCGACCGCGGCCGTGCGCCGCTCCCGGAGTCCCACGGCCATCAGCAGCAGCGCGCCCCAGAACACCGGCCCCGCCGGACCGGGAGCGAAGTTCCGGGCGAGCCTCTCGACCCGGTCCCACCCGGGCGGCACCAGCCACGCCACCTGCCCGGCCTGCCCCTGCGACACCCACACCAGCGGCAGCAGTAGCAGTGCCACCGCCCCCGCCGCGCGCCCCCAGCAGGACCACACCCTCCTCGGCACCCGCAGCAGCGCCAGCGTCAGCGCGTGCGCGCCCAGCACCGGCACCGCCAGCTCGTGCAGCGCACAGGTCAGGGCGACGGCCGTCCCGTACCCCCACCAGGCCCGGGCGCCCGCCCCCTCCACGGCCCTCAGGAGCAGCAGCGTCGCCCCTGCCACACCCCCCGCGACCAGCGCGTAGGACCGTCCTTCCTGGGCGTAGTGGCCGGTCATCGGGGTGATCGCGTAGAGGACACCGGCCCCCAGGCCGGCCCGGGGCCCGGCCAGCCGGACGCCCAGTGCCGCGACCAGGCCGGCGGTCACCGTCGCCGCGCACACCGCCGGCAGGCGCAGCACGACCTCGTCCGGGTGGACGGTGAGGACGGCGTGCATGAACAGGTAGTACAGGCCGTGCACCGCGTCCACGTCGTGCAGCAGCCTCCAGATCTGCGGGACCGTGCGCTGCGCGACCTGGAAGGTGACGCTCTCGTCTCCCCACATACCGCCGCGGTCCAGTCCCCACAGCCCGATCGCGAGCATCACCGCCATGGGGACCGCCACGGGGACCGCCACGGGCAGCGCCCTCGTGGCGAACCTGCCGCTCCCCGTCGACTGTCCGCTCTTCACGGCCCGATTCTGTGCTGAATCAGGGGCTTCGCGTAGGTTTGATGGTGTGTTATCCCTTTCATGTCATTCGCCCGGCTTACGATCCGTCGTGATGAGTGCCGAGAGTGAGACCGAGAGCGAGACCCGGAAGGTGACCCGGAGTGTGAGCGGTACGGACGCCGGGAAGCAGCTCGCCCCCGAGGTCGCCGTCGTGGTGATCGGTTTCGACGACGCCGCGCATGTGACGGACGCCGTGCGCTCGGCGCTCGGCCAGGGGCCGGTCGTGCGCGAGGTGGTGGCCGTCGACGACTGCTCCAAGGACGGCAGCGCCGGCCTGCTGGAACGGCTCGCCGCCTCGGAGCCCCGCCTGAAGGTGATCCGCCGCCGGGTCAACAGCGGCGGCTGCGGCACCCCCCGCAACACCGGGCTCGGCGCGGTGACCTCGCCGTACGTGATGTTCCTGGACAGCGACGACATCCTGCCGACCGGCGCGGTCGAGGCGCTGCTCCGAGCGGCCGAGGGCGCGCACGCGGAGGTCGCGGGCGGCCTGTGCGTACGCCGGGAGCTGCCGTCGGGGCTCGAAATCCCCTGGCAGGAGCGCCTCTACGCGCTGCACGCCGTGGTGCCGCACCCCGCGCGGCGACCGCGCCTGGTCCACGACACGCTCTGCGTCAACAAGCTCTACCGCACCGACTTCCTGCGCGCGCACGGCATCCGCTTCCCCGAGGGCCGCTTCCCGTACGAGGACGTCGTCTTCACCGCGCG
Organism: Streptomyces tibetensis; assembly: GCF_007655005.1. Classification (GTDB taxonomy): domain Bacteria; phylum Actinomycetota; class Actinomycetes; order Streptomycetales; family Streptomycetaceae; genus Streptomyces; species Streptomyces tibetensis. The sequence continues at coordinate 39,884 of NZ_SZVW01000033.1, read as the reverse complement.
CGTGCTGGCCGCGGCCCCGCGCATCGCCCTGGTCCCGGACCGGGTCTACGTCTGGCACGTGCGCCGGTCCGCCGGGCGGCTGTCGATCTCCCTGGACCGGGCCGGTGTGGAGAACTGGCGGGCCCGTACGGAGGCGTGCCGGCAGGCGTACGAGGTGCTGCTGGGCGCCGGGCAGAAGGAACTCGCGCGGGCCGTGCGCGCCAAGTTCCTCGACCACGACCTGCGGATGTACGTGCGCGAACTGGTGTTGCGCGACGCCGTGTACCGGCGCGCATGGTGGGAGCTCACGCGGGCGCACCTCGCGGAGTACGACGCCGACGACTGGGCCCGCAACCCGGCCGCTCCCGGCCGGCTGGCCGGGCGGGTCGTCCTGGCCTCCCCGGAGCCGTGCGACCTGCCCCGGCTGCGGGAGCTCGCGGCCCGCCCGGCCCGCCTGTGCCCGCCGTACGCCCGTGCCGCGGACGGCACGCCCGTCTGGTCGCAACGGCTCCCGCAGGTGTCCCTGGAGCCCCTGCGGGCCCGGCCGGTGCGGGCGCTGCCGCTCGCCGTCGACGGGGAGCTGCGGCCGGGCGCGCGGGGCACCCGGCTGCGGCTGCGCCTGCACGAGCTGTACGGGCGGGTGGCGCAGGCGGGTCCGGAGGCGGTGGAGGTGGAGTGGCGGCACCGGGACGACGGTGACGTGGTGGTCCGGGGCGCGAGCGTGGCGCTCGCGCCGTGTACGGGGGCGCAGCCCGAGGCTTCGGAGACCGCCCTCGCGCCGCGTACGGGGGCGCAGCCCGAGGCTTCGGAGACCGCCCTCGCGCCGCGTACGGGGGCGCAGCCCGAGGCTTCGGAGACCGCCCTCGCGCCGCGTACGGGGGCGCAGCCCGAGGCTTCGGAGACCGCCCTCGCGCCGCGTACGGGGGCGCAGCCCGAGGCTTCGGAGACCGCCCTCGCGCCGCGTACGGGGGCGCAGCCCGAGGCTTCGGAGACCGCCCTCGCGCCGCGTACGGGGGCGCAGCCCGAGGCTTCGGAGACCGCCCTCGCGCCGCGTACGGGGGCGCAGCCCGAGGCTTCGGAGACCGCCCTCGCGCCGCGTACGGGGGCGCAGCCCGAGGCTTCGGAGACCGCCCTCGCGCCGCGTACGGGGGCGCAGCCCGAGGCTTCGGAGACCGCCCTCGCGCCGCGTACGGGGGCGCAGCCCGAGGCTTCGGAGACCGCCCTCGCGCCGCGTACGGGGGCGCAGCCCGAGGCTTCGGAGACCGCCCTCGCGCCGCGTACGGGGGCGCAGCCCGAGGCTTCGGAGACCGCCCTCGCGCCGCGTACGGGGGCGCAGCCCGAGGCTTCGGAGACCGCCCTCGCGCCGCGTACGGGGGCGCAGCCCGAGGCTTCGGAGACCGCCCTCGCGCCGCGTACGGGGGCGCAGCCCGAGGCTTCGGAGACCGCCCTCGCGCCGCGTACGGGGGCGCAGCCCGAGGCTTCGGAGACCGCCCTCGCGCCGCGTACGGGGGCGCAGCCCGAGGCTTCGGGGACCGCCCTCGCGCCGCGTGCGGGGGCGCAGCCCGAGGCTTCGGAGACCGCCCTCGCGCCGCGTACGGGGGCGCAGCCCGAGGCTTCGGGGACCGCCCTCGCGCCGCGTGCGGGGGCGCAGCCCGAGGCTTCGGAGACCGCCCTCGCGCCGCGTACGGGGGCGCAGCCCGACACTTCGGGGACCGCGCTCGCGCCATGTGCGGGGGCGCGCCCCGAGGCGTGGGGGGCCGCCGCCCCCGACGGTTGCGAGGCCACCTGGTCGGCGGAGACGGCCGTCGACCTCGCCGCACTGGCCGCGCTCGGCGCGGGCACCTGGGACCTGCGCCTTCGCGTCCGCTTCCGCGACGGTGCGAGCCGGGACGTCACGGTGCACGCGCTCAAGGGCGCCGGTCTGCTGCGCCGCACCGTCGTCCCGAGCGGCCGGCAGGGCGTGGTACTCGTACAGCCGTACTGCACGCACTCCGGCGCACTGGCGCTGCGGGTGGCTCCCGGCGTACGCGGTGTGCTGTCGGTCGTACGCCGACGGCTGCGCCGCCTGCTTCACTGAAGGCACGTCGACAGCGACACACCACACGGATCAGCGCGCAGCACCACCACGGGCCAACTGACGAGGGGACGGCCGCACATGACCTGGTTGATCACCGGCGGCGCCGGCTACATCGGCGCGCACGTCGTACGGGCGATGACGGCGGCGGGCGAACGGGCCGTGGTGTACGACGACCTGTCCGCCGGCATCGCAGAGCGTGTGCCCGAAGGGGTGCCGCTGGTGGTGGGCTCGACCCTGGACGCCGAGCGGCTCGCCCGTACCCTCGCGGACCACTCGGTCACCGGCGTCGTCCACCTCGCGGCGAAGAAGCAGGTGGGCGAGTCCGTCGAACGGCCGCTGCACTACTACCGGGAGAACCTCGAGGGCCTGCGGGTGCTGCTCGACGCCGTGACGGCGGCGAACGTGCCGTCCCTCGTCTTCTCCTCCTCGGCGGCGGTGTACGGCATGCCGGACGTGGACCTGGTCACGGAGGAGACGCCGTGCGAGCCCATGTCGCCGTACGGCGAGACCAAGCTGGCCGGTGAGTGGCTGGTCCGTGCGACGGGCCGGGCGACCGGGCTGTCGACGGCGTCCCTGCGCTACTTCAACGTGGCGGGCGCGGCAGCCCCGGAGCTCGCGGACACCGGCGTCTACAACCTCGTGCCGATGGTCTTCGAGAAGCTCACGCAGGGCGCGCCGCCGAGCGTCTTCGGCGACGACTACCCGACCCCGGACGGCACCTGCGTACGCGACTACATCCACGTCGTCGACCTGGCCGAGGCCCATGTCGCGGCGGCCCGGGCCCTGCGCTCCTCCCCCGGCCGCGGCCTCACGCTGAACATCGGCCGGGGCGAGGGTGTCTCCGTCCGCGAGATGATCGACCGCATCAACGCGGTCACCGGCCACGACCGGCCACCGGCCGTCATGCCCCGCCGCCCGGGCGACCCGGCCCGTGTGGTCGCCTCCGCCGACCGCGCGGCCACCGAGCTGGGCTGGAAGGCCCGGCTGGACGTGCAGGACATGATCACGTCGGCCTGGGAGGGGTGGGTACGGCTGCACCCGGAGGCACGGCGGGGCTGATCCGCCCGAACGTGAGTGAGCCCTGGGGCACCTACGGGGTTCACTCGGACGGGGTCCCGTCACGGGCCCGTCCTACAGCGCCTTCAGTCCCTCCGACGTGGCCCGGGCCAGGGCGCCCAGGTACCCCTTCGGGAGCTTCGGGCTGCGGATCACCACCGAGCGCCAGTAGAGGGGGCCGGAGATCAGGTCGAGGGCGAGGTCGTGATCGATGCCCTCGCGCAGCTCGCCGCGGCGTTCCGCCGCCGTCACGATGCCGGTGGCGACGCCGTCCTGGCCCTCCCGCAGGGCCTTCTGCATGGCCTCGGCGATGTCCGGGTTGCGGGCCGCCTCCGCCTGGAGGTCGGGGATGACCTGCGAGGCGACGGGGTGGCGCAGCGCGCGGGACGTCACCTCGTAGAGCAGCCGCAGGTCGCCCTCCAGAGAGCCGGTGTCCGGCGCGGGCAGGCCCTGCACGGCGAGCGCCGAGACGATGTCGAGGACCAGGTGCAGCTTGGAGCGCCAGCGGCGGTACACCGCCGTCTTCCCGACCCCCGCCCGGCGCGCGATCCCCTCGATGGACATCCGCGCGTACCCGACGGCCGCGAGCTCCTCGAAGACGGCCGCCCGGATCGCTTCCGTCACGTCCTCCCGCAGTACGGCCGCCCCCGCGGGGGCCCGGCGACGCGGGGGCTGCTGGGGCTCGTCCGGGTTCGTCGTCATGCCGACAGCATAGGGCGTCACGACGAAACGGTTGCGTTCCGACGTCAGTCCGACGTACGCTCCCGTTACGACGATACGGTCCCGTCCCGACGTAAGAATTCGTGAAGAGTCCGGTGAAAGACCACCCCGCCCCTCGCTCTTCGCGGCCCCCTGGTCACACACCCCCGAGCGAAAGCAGCGGATGTGAGTACGGTCCTCGACACACCGCCCCAGCCCCCGGCCCCGGCCGACCACGACCTCGCGGCCCTCGCCGCCCGCCACGGCCTCACGGTCAGCGGCGCGCGGCCCTCCCTGCCCGAGTACGTCCGCCGGCTGTGGGCCCGCCGCCACTTCATCACCGCGTTCGCCACCGCCAAGCTCACCGCCCAGTACAGCCAGGCGAAGCTCGGCCAGGTCTGGCAGGTGATGACCCCGTTGCTGAACGCGGCGGTGTACTACTTCATCTTCGGCGTGCTGCTCGGCACCAAGCACGGAGTGCCGGACTACATCCCGTTCCTGGTCACGGGCGTGTTCATCTGGACGTTCACGCAGAGCTCGATCATGGCGGGCACCCGCGCCATCTCCGGCAACCTCGGCCTGGTCCGCGCCCTGCACTTCCCACGCGCCGCGCTGCCGATCTCCTTCTGCCTCCAGCAGCTCCAGCAGCTGCTGTTCTCGATGGCCGCGCTGATCGTCATCCTGCTCTGCTTCGGCGTGCCGGTGTCCGCCTCCTGGCTGCTGGCGTTCCCGGCCCTCGTGCTGCAGTTCACCTTCAACGCCGGCGTCTCGATGATCATGGCGAGGTGGGGCGCCAAGACCCCGGACATCGCACAGCTGATGCCGTTCATCCTGCGCACCTGGATGTACGTCTCGGGCGTCATGTGGAGCCTCGACAAGCTGGCCAAGAACGACCACCTGCCGCACATCGTCAAGGTGGCGCTGGCGGCCAACCCCGCCGCGGTGTACATCGACCTGATGCGCTTCGCCCTGATCGACAGCTTCCACGCGGGGCAGCTCCCGCACCACGTGTGGCCGCTCGCCGTGGGCTGGGCGCTGGTCGCCGGAGTCGGCGGCTTCATCTACTTCTGGAAGGCCGAGGAGACGTACGGACGTGGCTGAGCACCCGAACGAGAAGATCCCCACCGTCGTCGCCGACGGCGTCGACATCGTCTACCGCGTCAACGGCACCGGCGCCGGACGCGGCTCCGCGACCGCCGCCCTCAACCGCATCGTGCGCCGCAAGCAGACCGAGAAGGCCTCGGGCGTGCGCCGGGTGCACGCCGTGAAGAACGTGTCCTTCGTCGCCTACCGGGGCGAGGCGATCGGCCTGATCGGCACCAACGGCTCGGGCAAGTCGACCCTGCTGAAGGCCGTCGCCGGCCTGCTGCCCGTGGAGAACGGCCACATCTACACCGACGGCCAGCCCTCCCTGCTCGGCGTCAACGCCGCCCTGATGAACGACCTCACCGGCGAGCGCAACGTGCACCTCGGCGGCCTGGCCATGGGCATGTCCCGCGAGCAGGTCAGGGACCGCTACCAGGAGATCGTCGACTTCTCGGGCATCAACGAGAAGGGCGACTTCATCACCCTGCCGATGCGGACGTACTCCTCCGGCATGGCCGCGCGGCTGCGGTTCTCCATCGCCGCCGCCAAGGACCACGACGTCCTGCTGATCGACGAGGCGCTGGCCACCGGCGACCGCTCCTTCCAGAAGCGCTCGGAGGAGCGCATCCGCGAGCTGCGCAAGCACGCGGGCACGGTGTTCCTGGTCAGCCACAACAACAAGTCGATCCGCGACACCTGCGACCGGGTGCTGTGGCTGGAACGCGGGGAGCTGCGCATGGACGGACCGACGGAGGACGTCCTCAAGGAGTACGAGGCGTTCACCGGCGACAAGGCGCCGAAGCCGAAACCCCAACCGAAGGTCGCCGTTCCCTCGTGAGGCCCACCCGGTCGGCCCTTTTGTCTCATTGATGGCAGCATGACCGCATACGGTGCAGCTGTGAGAGGGGGCCCCGGGATGACCGAGCTCAGTGTGATCGTCCACGGGCCGAACGTTCAGGACCATCTGACAGAACTCCTCGACTCCCTCGCCGCTCACCCCCAGCCGGACGCCGAGGTGATCGTGGCCGCGGTGGGCGACTGGGCCCGGGAGACGGCCGAGCGGCACACCCCGGACGGCGCGGTCGACGTAGTGCCGCTGCCGGACGGCACCGGGGACGCGGCGGCCCGGGCGGCGGGCGCGTCCCGGGCCTCCGGCCGCTGGCTGCACTTCGTGCACGCCAAGGACGGCCTGCCCGCCGGCACCCCGCGCACGATCGCGGAGCGGGTGGGCGAGCTCCCCGGCGAGGTCGACGTCCTCCTGCTCGACCACGTCCGCAGTACCTGGCACACCTCCGGCATGCCCTCCCCCGACGGCCCGCTCCTCGCCGGGGCGGGCCGCGCCGAGGTCGCCCTCGACGACTGCGCGCCCCTGCTGCGACTCACCCCACTGCTCGGCACCCGCGTGCTGCGCGCGGAGTTCTGGCGGGCGCACGAGTCGCGGCTCAGGACCGACGACGAGCCGTACGCCGCCCTGGCCGCCCTGCTGCTCGCCGACCGCGTCGCCTGCCTGCCGCACGTCGCCTACGAGGACCGCAGGCTGCGGCCCGCGAGCCTGCCCCCGGTCCCCCCCGAGCAGCGGTACGGCCTCGTCGAGCGCTACGAGTCCCTCCTCGACCTCACCCGGGACCGGCGCGCCGCGCACACCGTGCTCTACGACGTCATGGTCCGCGACTGCCTGCGCACCTTCGCGCGCGGCGGCATGCCGGAGGAGGTCGCGCGCGAGTTCTTCCGCCGGGCGTCCCTGGCCGCCCTGCGCCGCCGGCCCGAGGGCTACCGCCGCCCGGCCGGGCTCGAAGGCGTCCGCCGCTCCCTGCTGGAGGAGGACGCCTACGCGAAGTACCGGGCCTTCCAGGCCGTCAACCGCGCCCGCCGCAACGCCAGATCGGCCGTACGGGCCCGTAAGCGCCAGGCCGGTGCCAGACTCCGCGACCACCAGTACCGCAGGGCTCTCGGCCGTCCCGTCAACCCGCACCTCGCGGTGTTCGCGGCGTACTGGAACCGCGGCGTCGCCTGCAACCCCGCCGCGATCGCCGCCAAGCTCGCCGAACTCGCCCCGCAGATCCACGCGGTGTGGGTGGTCACCGAGGAGAACGCGGCCCTCCTGCCGCCCGGCACCGACCACGTCGTGCCCGGCAGCCGCCGCTACTGGGAGGTGCTGGCTACCGCCAAGTACCTCGTCAACAACGTCAACTTCCCGAACGCGGTGGTCAAGCGCCCGGACGCGATCCACGTCCAGACCCACCACGGCACGCCGCTGAAGCGCATGGGCATCGACCAGATGGCGTTCCCGGCCGCCGCGCAGGGCCTGGACTTCCCGGCGCTGCTGGAGCGCATCGACAGGTGGGACTTCAGCGTCTCGGCCAACAGCCACACCACCCGCATGTGGGAGCGCGCGTACCCGTCGCACTACGTCTCCCTGGACCACGGCTATCCGCGCAACGACGTCTACTACACCGCCGGTGCCGACGACATCCGCGCGGTCCGCGACCGCCTCGGCATCGCCCCGGGCCGCCGTGCCGTCCTGTACGCGCCCACCCACCGCGACTACGAGGCCGGCTGGACCCCGCGCCTGGACCTCGCCGCCCTCGCCGACCGCCTGGGCGACGACACGGTCATGCTCGTGCGCGGGCACTACTTCTACGGCGGCGCCGCCTCCCCGCTCACCAACCTGCGCCGCACCGGCCGGATCATCGACGTCTCCTCCTACGACCCGGTCGAGGAACTGTGCCTGGCGGCGGACGTCCTGGTCACGGACTACTCCTCGATCATGTTCGACTACGCCAACCTCGACCGGCCGATCGTGATCCACGCCGACGACTGGGAGACGTACCGCACGACCCGTGGCGTCTACTTCGACCTGATGGACCAGGCCCCGGGCCCCGTCGCCCGCACCCAGCAGCAGCTGACGGAGATCCTCACCACCGAGGCCTGGCGCGACGAGAGCGCGGCGAAGACCCGGGCCGTCTTCCGGCGCCGGTTCTGCGAGTACGACGACGGCCGCGCCGCCGAACGCGTCGTCCGCCGGGTCTTCCTCGGGCAGGACGAACGGGACCTGCCTCCCGTGCTGCCGATCGAGGAGCGCACCCCGGCCCCGACCCCGCAGGAGGCGACCGCATGAGCGCCCCCGACGTCACCGTGACGGTCATCGTCTACAACGACGCCGAACGGCTCACCCGCGCGGTCGATTCGGTGCGCCGCCAGACCCACGCCAACCTCGAGATCATCATCAGCGACGACCACTCCACGGACGCGACCCCGGCGGTGGCACAGCGGCTGGCGGCCCAGGACCCCCGGGTGCGGCACCTCCGCCTGGAACGGAACAGCGGCGGCTGCAGCGCCCCGCGCAACCGCGCCCTGCAGATCGCGCGGGCGCCGTTCCTGATGTTCCTCGACAGCGACGACGAACTCCCCGACAACGCCGTGGAACTGCTGCTCGCCGCGCACCGCGAACGCGAGGTCGACTTCGCGATGGGGGCGGTGCAGCGGGTCCGTGTGGACAACGGCCGCCGCTCGACATGGATGCCGCACCTGGTCGCCGAGCGCCGCACGCTCGACGGCATCGAGGCCGACCCGCGGCTGTTCTTCGAGCACCTGTCCACCAGCAAGATGTACGCCCGCGCCTTCCTCGACCGGCACGACCTGCGCTTCCCCGAGGGCATCCACTACGAGGACCAGCTGTTCTCGGCGCAGGCGTACTGCCTGGCCACGAGCTTCACGATCATCCCGGAACCGGTCTACCGCTGGTACGTGGCGCCCTTCGCGACCTCCGAGACGGCCTCGATATCGAACCAGCGGCACAGGCTCGCCAACGTCCGGGACCGGGTCCACGTCCAGCACCTCATCGACGCGTTCCTGGCCGAGAGCGGTCACGAGTCGCTGCGCGAGGACAAGGACCACAAGTTCCTCAAGCACGACCTGCGGATGTACGCCGGTGACCTGCCCTACCGGGACGACGCCTGGGTGTCGTCCTTCGCGGACATCGTCACGCCCTACCTCGACACACTGGCGCCGGGCGCCTTCGCACGCCTCCCGCGCGCCGAACGCGTCGTCATCCAGCTGATCCGCGACCGCCGTCTGCCGGAGGCCCGCCTGGCCGCCCGGGGCCTGGGCCACGCGGTGGGCCCGAGGACCGTGACCGCCGACGCGGCAGGCCGCACCTACTGGGGGGAGCGGGTCCCGGAGTCGGAGTGGTCACGCCGCGAACTGAGCGTCGCCGACCTGGAGCTGGAGACCCGGCCCTTCCCGAGCGCCCAGTTCCGCCACGAGATCAAGGAGATCACCCGGGGCCCGGGCGCTTCGATCGACCTCACGATCCGCACCTACGACCCGGCGCTGCGGCTCCCCGTCGGCCCCCAGCGCGCGACCCTCCTCATCGCCCCGGGCGGCCGCCGCCTCCACGTCCACTTCCGCCTCTCCCCCGTCCGCCCCGGCCTCTTCGAGGGCCACGCCCACCTGGACCTCGCGGCGGCCCCCCTCCCCCTCCAGGGCTTCGCGGGAATCCGCCACCCGCTGCTCCGCCTCCAGCACCAGGGCCTGTCCCACACGGGCCTGCTGCTGGCCCCCCTGGCCTTCCCGGCCCTGACGACCCGCGTCCCTTCCCACCACCTGACGGTGGAACCGGAGGGCCACACCCCGGGCCGCCTCCAGGTCCGCTGGGAGCCGCTGGGCGTAACAGCGGCCCTGATCCGCCCAACGGTACGCAAACTGGCCCGCCCGAGAGTGAAACGGGCGGTGCGGCTGGTGGCGAGCGCACTGAAGTAGCGGCCGCTTACCCACCCGACTGCGGGCGCGCGTGCCGCTGTCGGCGCAGCTGCGGGCATCCGCGCCGCCACTCCGCCGCCCGCCCTAGCTGCGGGCATGCGTGCCCGCTGTCGGCGCAGCCGCGGGCATCCGCGCCGCCACTCCGCCGCCCGCCCTAGCTGCGGGCATGCGTGCCGCTAGGGGCGGCACGGGTGGGCGCAGCGGCACCCCGCTGCGCCGGGCTGCGGACCCACCCCGCCTCAGCCACACCCCGCAGCACCCGCTAACGCACCACCGCGTACAGCACCTGCCCCTCCGGCCCCCGAGCGACCTCCCGCAACCCGGCACCCCGCATGCCGGTGCCCGCCATCACCCACCGCACCCCGTACTCCCGCAGAATCGCCGCCCGCTCCTCCTCCGACGTCCCATCCGCGAAGTACCGCCGCACATCCCCCACCCGACGCCCTTCATCCGCGAGGAAGAAGTCGGGATACCCGGGCGCCACCGTGTACGCCCCGTACGCCGGGATCTGCCGCGCCGGCCGCCCCTCCCGGGCCATCACCACATCCCCGTACTTCACCCAGGGCGTCATCCACTGGTACCCCGTCCACGGCCGCCGGTACTTCTCCGCGACGGCCTCCGGAAGATCCCCCCGCTGCACGACGTACCCGACCGTCCCCACCTGCGTCCACGCCCCCAGGGCCAGCGCAGCGCCCAGCACGCACGCCCACCCCACCCGCACCCCGCGCCACCCCGCCTCGCACACCTCCACGGCGACCGCGAGCTGCGCCGGGATCAGCGCCGCCGGCAGGGCCCGCCCCCACGACCAGTGCCCGCTCACCCCACCGGCCGTCACCAGCATGGCCCCCAGGACGAAGAACAGCACCAGCGGATCCCAGCGGTCCCGCCACCACCGCGCCCCGAGCGCCACCACCCCGAGCAGCGCCAGCCAGTACCGCCCGATCAGATCGTCGTACAGCGGCCGGTGCACCGCCTCGAGCCCGCCACCCTCCCCGAACAGCGCGAAGAAGTCGTAATAGGGCCACAGCGCCAGCACCCCGAACCCCACCGCCAGACCGCCGCCGAGCCGAAGCCACGCCGCGCGGTCCGGCCGGGCGGCGACCACCGTCGCGGCCGCCCCCAGCGAAGCCACCACTCCCGAGAACTGGTGGCACAGCAGGATCACCGCCCACAGCACCCCGAGCCCGAGCCACACCCCCCACCCGGCGCCCTTCCGCGCCACCCGCCCCAGCCACGCCCAGAGGTGGAACGCCAACCCGAGCGCGAACAGGCTCGGATACGGCACCGTCAGCGCCAGCGAGTTGAGCCCGTAGAAGCCGCTCCACTTGAAGACGGCCGTCCCCCACAGGAACAGCAGGCTCAGCAGGGCCAGCGCGGGCGCGGCACGATGACCGGTCAGGGTGCGCACGTGACGCCACACCCCTGTCACCAGCAGCCCGAGCCCGGCGAGCGCCCCGAGTCGCAGCACCACGAAGACCGACAGGCCGGTCACTCGCGCCACACACCCGAGGACCAGCATCCAGGGCGAGTAGTACGGGCTCGGCGTGTCCGCGTCGACCAGCGGATTGCCCGGGTCGACGAGGTCGTGCCGCAGGCGCTGGACGGTCGCGGCGTGCATCCCGAGGTCCCCTGCCCAGGGCAGCCGGACGATGACCAGGAGCAGCAGCAGGACGACCACCGAGGCAGCGAGCCACGCGGCGAGGACGGCCGGCCTAGGCAGGGCGCGCATCGTGCGGGAACACCCAGGTCCGGTAGACGAGGAAACGGAAGGCGGAGGCCAGCACGATGGACAGCGCCTTGACCGCGTTGGATTCCAGCGGCCCCTCCATGCCGAGGCCGTGGTAGCCGACGTAGAACAGCCCGCTCTCCATGGCTACGCCGATCGTGCTGAGGACGAAGAACAGCGCGATCTGACGCCGGGTCCGGGACGCCCGGTCGCGGTAGGTGACGTACCGGAAACCCAGGTAGTTGCTGCCCATGGCGATCAGGCTGGCCGGCACGGTCGCCGCCATGGCGGCCAGGTGCAGCCCGTGCAGAAGCACGTTGAACACCAGGAAGTTCACCGCGACGCCGCTGCCGCCGACCAGCGCGAAGTGCACCACTTCGAGGACGACGCGCCTGGCCGGGCGGGCGGGGGCGGCCACCCGCTCCTCGGAGACGTTGAGAGTCACGTCCCAAGCCTTAGCCGGATCGGGTAAGTCCTCCAGTCGAATCGCCCTAAGGCACGCCAAGAAGAGGCGCCCCGGGCCGGAACCGGCCCGGGGCGCCCGTCACGCCGTACGCCCTACGAGTGCGTCCGCAGCAGCGTCCTCATCGTGCGCATCGCCACCGACAGGTTGGCGAGGTCGAACGCGTCGGAACTCTGGATCTCCTCCAGCGTGCTGCGGGCCCGGCCGAGGATCGCCGCGTTCTTCTGCTCCCACGCCTTGTAGCGCTGCTCGGGCGTCGAGGTGCCGTTGCCCACGGCCAGGACGTCGGCGGTCAGCGCCGCGTGCGCCGCGTACAGGTCCTCGCGGATCGCCGCACGGGCCATGGACTGCCAGCGGTCGGCGCGGGGCAGCTCGATGATGCGGTCCATGAGCTGGGTGATGCGCAGCCGGTCGGCGAGGTCGTAGTAGACCTCGGCGACGTCCATCGGCTCGCGGCCCATGCGGTCGGCGATCGAGACGATGTCGAGCGTCGGGAAGGCCGAGGAGAAGCCCGCCACCCGGGTGGCGAGTTCCTCCGGGACGCCGGCGCCGGTCAGCTCGTCGTGGATCTTCTGGTACCACTCCAGGTCGGCGCCGCGCAGCAGCTTCGGCAGCTGCCCCCAGACCTGCTCGACCCGGTCGGCGAAGAAGTCGACCGTCCCGGCGAGCTCCAGCGGCTGCGGCCGGTTGTTGAGCAGCCAGCGCGTGCCGCGCTCCACCAGGCGGCGCGCGTGCAGCCGGATGCGGGTCTGGACCTCGGCCTCGACCTTGTTGTCGAGCGCCTCGACCCCGTCCCACACCGGGGACTGGCGGAAGATCGCCCGGGCCGCGGTCTGCGCCCGCACGATCTCCTCCAGCGACGCGCCGGTCTCCTCGCGCAGCCGGTGCAGATACGTCGTACCGCCGGTGTTCACCGTGTCGTTGACCAGCACGGTCGTGGTGATCTCACGGCGCAGCGGGTGGCAGACGAGGTGCTCGGGGAACTGCTCGCGCAGCTCCTTCGGGAAGTACGCGTGCAGCAGGGTGCTCAGGTACGGGTCGTCCGGCAGCGTGGTGTGCAGCAGCTCCTCGGCGACCGTGATCTTGGTGTACGCCAGCAGCACGGCCGTCTCCGGGCCGGTCAGGCCCTGGCCCTGGGCGAGCCGCTCGCGGATCTGCCGGTCGGTGGGCAGGAACTCCAGCGCCCGGTCGAGGTGCCCCTCCCTGACCAGGTGCTTCATGAAGCGCTGCTGGGCGTGGAGCATGGCACTTGACTGGGCCAGGGCGTTGGCGATCGCCGTGTTCTGCGCGTAGTTGTTGCGCAGCACCAGGTGGCCGACCTCGTCGGTCATCTCGGCGAGCAGCTTGTTGCGCTGCTTGACGGTCATGTCGCCGTCCCGGACCAGGCCGTTGAGCAGGATCTTGATGTTCACCTCGTGGTCGGAGGTGTCCACGCCCGCGCTGTTGTCGATGGCGTCGGTGTTGATCCGGCCGCCCTGCAGCGCGAACTCGATCCGGCCGAGCTGGGTCAGGCCGAGGTTGCCGCCCTCGCCGACGACCTTGACGCGCAGGTCCTTGCCGTCGACGCGGATGGCGTCGTTGGCCTTGTCGCCGACGTCCGCGTTGGACTCGGCGGAGGACTTGACGTACGTGCCGATGCCGCCGTTCCACAGCAGGTCCACCGGCGCGTGGAGGATCGCCTTCATCAGGTCGGCCGGGGTCAGCTTGGCGACCTTGGCCTCGATGCCGAGGGCCTCGCGGATGTGGGCGTTGACCGGGATCGCCTTGGCCGTGCGCGGGAAGATGCCGCCGCCGGCCGACAGCAGCTCCGTGTTGTAGTCCTCCCAGCTGGAGCGGGGCAGCTCGAACAGACGGCGGCGCTCGGCGTAGGAGGTGGCGGCGTCCGGGTTCGGGTCGATGAAGATGTGCCGGTGGTCGAAGGCCGCGACCAGGCGGATGTGCTCGGAGAGCAGCATGCCGTTGCCGAACACGTCACCGGACATGTCGCCGATGCCGACGACCGTGAAGTCCTCGGACTGGGTGTCCACGCCCAGCTCCCGGAAGTGCCGCTTGACGGACTCCCAGGCGCCACGGGCGGTGATGCCCATGCCCTTGTGGTCGTAGCCGGCGGAGCCGCCGGAGGCGAAGGCGTCACCGAGCCAGAAGTTGTACTTCTCGGCGACCCCGTTGGCGATGTCGGAGAAGGTCGCGGTGCCCTTGTCGGCGGCGACGACGAGGTAGGTGTCGTCCTCGTCGTGCCGGACGACGTCGGCCGGGGGCACGACGTCGCCCGCGACCATGTTGTCGGTGATGTCGAGCAGCGCCGAGATGAACGTCTTGTAGCTGGCGATGCCCTCGGCCATCCAGGCGTCCCGGTCCACGGACGGGTCGGGCAGCTGCTTGGCGACGAAGCCGCCCTTGGCGCCGACCGGCACGATGACGGTGTTCTTCACCATCTGCGCCTTGACCAGGCCGAGGATCTCGGTGCGGAAGTCCTCACGCCGGTCGGACCAGCGCAGACCACCGCGCGCGACCTTGCCGAAGCGCAGGTGCACGCCCTCGACGCGCGGCGAGTACACCCAGATCTCGAAGGCCGGGCGGGGTGCCGGCAGGTCGGGGATGGCCTGCGGGTCGAACTTCATGGAGACGTAGTCGTGCGGCTTGCCGCCCGCGGCCTCCTGGAAGAAGTTGGTCCGCAGCGTCGCCTTGATGACCGTCAGGAAGGACCTGAGGATCCGGTCCTCGTCGAGCGAGGCCACCTGGTCGAGGGCCGCGTCGAGCTCCTCCAGCAGCGCGTCCACGATCTCGTGCCCCGCGCGCTGCCGGTCCGGCGACATCCGCGCCTCGAACAGGGAGACGAGCAGGCGGGTGGTGTGGACGTTGTTGCGGAGGGTGTCCTCCATGTAGTCCTGGCTGAACGTCGACGCCGCCTGGCGCAGGTACTTCGCGTACGCCCGCAGCACCATCGCCTGGCGCCAGGTCAGCCCGGCGCTCAGCACGAGGGCGTTGAAGCCGTCGTTCTCCGCCTTGCCGGTCCAGGTCGCGGCGAAGGCGTCCTGGAAGCGCTCGCGGGCGTCGTCGCCGAAGTGGTCCCCGCTGCCGTTCGCGCGGGGCATGCGCAGACCGAAGTCGTAGATCCAGGCCACGCTGCGGTCCGAGCAGCGCAGCTCGTAGGGCCGCTCGTCGACGACCTCGACACCGAGCCGGTTGAGGACCGGCAGGACGGCGGAGAGGGAGATGGCGTCGCCCGTGCGGTAGATCTTGAAGCGGCGCTCCTCGGGGGCGGCGCCCACCGGTTCGTACAGGCTGAGCGCGAAGTCCTTGTCCGCCTCGGCGTTCAGCTGCTCGAGGTGGACGAGGTCGGCGACCGCGGCGCGCGGGTTGTGGTCGGCCTTGTAGCCCTCGGGGAAGGCGTGCGCGTACCGGCGCATCGCCTCGGCCGCGTGCTCCTCGCCGAGCTCGGCGTTGAGCGCCTCGGCGAAGGCGTCCTCCCAGGAGCGGGCGGCCTCCACCAGCCGGGCCTCGATGCGCTCCTTGTCGGCGTCGGACAGCTCCGGCAGCTCGGTGCCCTGCGGGACCCGGACCACGAAGTGCAGCCGGGACAGGATCGACTCGGTGTTCCAGGCGGTGAAGTCGACGCTGATGCCGCCGAGCTCCTCCTTGAGGATCTCGATGATCCTCAGGCGGACGCCCGTGGTGTAGCGGTCGCGCGGGAGGTAGACGAGGGCGGAGTAGTAGCGCCCGTACTCGTCCTGGCGCAGGTAGAGCCTGAGGCGCCTGCGCTCCTGGAGGTAGAGGACGGAGGTGACGATGGAGCGCAGCTCGTCGACCGGGGTCTGGAAGAGCTCGTCGCGCGGGTACGTCTCCAGGATCTGCGTCAGGTCGCGGCCGTCGTGGCTGTTGGGTGAGAACCCGGCGCGCTCCAGGACCTCCTCGACCTTCCGCCGGATGACCGGGACCCGGCGCACGGACTCGGTGTACGCGGCGGAGGAGAACAGCCCGAGGAAGCGGCGCTCGCCGATGACGTTGCCGTCGGCGTCGAACTTCTTGACGCCGATGTAGTCCAGGTAAGACGGCCGGTGCACGGTCGCCCTGCTGTTCGCCTTGGTCAGCACGAGCAGCTTGTGCTCGCGCGCCTTGGCCCGGGCGTCGGCGGGCAGCCGCTCGAACGAGGGGCTGACCGGGTGGCTCTCCTCGGCCGCGTGGTGCGGGTCCGCGCGCAGTATGCCGAGCCCGGTGCCGGGCACGGCGGCCAGCGAGTCGTCGTCGCGCAGCTGGTACTCGCGGTAGCCGAGGAAGGTGAAGTGGTCGTCGGACAGCCAGCGCAGCAGCTCGCGGGCCTCCTCGACCTGGGGTCCGGGCAGATCGCCGGGGATGGGCTCGTCCGGCAGCCCCTCCGCCAGCCGGATCGCCGCTTCCCGCATCTTGCCCCAGTCCTCGACGGCCTCACGGGCGTCGGACAGCACGCGCAGCAGGTCGGCGGTGATCTGCTTCAGATCCGCCCGGTCGGTCTCGCGGTCGATCTCGACATGGATCCAGGACTCGACGTGCGCGTCGTGCGGAAGGTCTCCGGTCGCCGGGGTCGAGAGGACCTCGATGAGCTTGCCGGTGACATCGCGTCGCACGACGAACTGCGGGTGGATGACGACGTGGATCCCGCGCCCCTGCCGCGTCAGCTCGTTGGTGACGGAGTCGACGAGGAAGGGCATGTCGTCGGTGACGACCTCGACCACGGAGTGGCTGCAGGTCCACCCGTTCTCTTCCACCGTGGGCGTGTGCACCCGCACGTTGGCCGTGCCCTGGGGGCGGTTCTCGGCCAGCCGGTAGTGCGATACGGCAGCTCCGAAGACGTCGACCGGGTCGCGGTCGGTGAGGTCCTCCGGTGCCGTGTGCAGGTAGTAACGCTGGAGGAACGTGTGGAGGGTCTCGCGGTCCGGGGCCTTCTGGGCGTCTGGGGTCTCCTCGCCCGTCGACCCGGTCGGTAGGTGCCCCCCGACCGGGCTGTTCTCAGCTACCCGGGCGGCCCTCTCGAGCAACTCGGCCTTGGCTTCGTCCAGCTTGGTCTGCATTGTCCTCTGGCTCCTGTCGCGCGCCGTTGCGTGACGTAGAAGGAAGTACGGCCTCTGCGCTGACGACCTCACGTCGTGACACGGGGTATCCGGTCTGTTCCGACGCTATGCCGCAAGGCGAGATGAGCGGGGGTGTCTGAGCCATTTTTGAGCTGCGCCACCGGTGTGACGCTGCTCTCTGCGACGCTCGGGTACGGGTGATGCTCGGCGTCCCGGGAGTCCTGAATGGCACGTCCCGCCCGCGAAGACCAGCGACCGCCGCCCGGTCACGGATGTCGTCCGTGCTTTCCGGGCGCAGGGCAGGGACGACGACGTCCCCGCGAACTATCGCGCTGATCACGCCACCAAGGCTATCGCTCCTCACAGGGGCTCCGTCATGAGCCGTATGTGTACAAAACCAGCCGTGGAAGTTTGACGTTCTGCACAGTGCCGCTACGGGTTCCGGTCAGGAAGGCCCGTCACGCCGCGAGACGCTCCGCCTCCTCGACCGCTTCCTCCAGCGTGTCCACGACAGGAACACCGACGGCTTCGAGACTCACTCTGCTGTGCGATCCGCCGGTGTACAGCACGGCCCGCGCCCCGACGTGCAGCGCCGCCACCGCGTCGTCCGCGGCGTCCCCGATCACCACGGTCCGCTCCGGCGCCACCCCGTTCAGCGACGCCAGGTGCCGCACCATGTGCTCGGCCTTGCTGCCCCCCGACGGCCCGGTCCGCCCGTCCACCCGTATGAAGTGCGGCTCGATGCCGAATCCCCGCACCAGCGGAACCAGCTCCTCGTGCACGTACATGCTCAAAATCGACTGGCTGCGGCCCGCCGAGCGCCATCCGGCCAGCAGCTCCACGGCCCCCGCCGTCAGCCCGCACGACGTCCGGTGCTCGGAGTAGTACCGGTGGAAGACGTCGTCCATGGCCTCCCACTCGGCCTCGGTCGGCAGCCGCCCCATCAGCCGCTCGTAGAACTTCGGCACCGGTACGCAGTACAGCTCCCGGTACTTCTCCAGCGTCAGCGGCTCGAGGCCCAGCTCGGCGAAGGCCGCGTTCGTCGCGCCGATGATCGCGTCGATGTCGTGGAACAGCGTCCCGTTCCAGTCCCAGACAATGTGCGCGCCCGTCTTCATCCCCATGCCCGAAAACGTACCCGCCCCCACTGACAATCAAGAGACCGGCGCCTCAACGCGCCCCCGGCGACGGGTTCGGTCCCCGCCACGCCCCGGCGACGGAATCAGTCCCCGCCACGCCCCGGCGACGGATTCAGTCCCGGCGGCCCACCAGGTTCGCGATCTCCTGGGTGGCGAACCACAGCAGCTCGTGGTCCTCCGCCCCGTCCACGGTGAATTGTGCGTCGTCGTCCCCGCCGTCCGCCGCCGGCAGCGCCTCGGCGGCCGCCGCCACATCGGCCTCCGCGTCCGTCGCGTCGACGTGCACCGACGCCGCCTTGCCGAGCGGCGTCGGGCCCGCGACCCGTACCTCCCCCAGCGCCTCAGGCTCGAACCCCCGCTCGGGGTCCGCGCTCACGGCCCGGTCGGCGACGTCGACGGCGATGACGACCCGGCGCCGCGGCGCCTCGGGCTCGGCCGCCAGCAGGCGCAGCGAGGCCAGCGCGGCCCGGCCGAGCGCCGCGTACTCCAGTTCCTCGATGTCGTCGGAGACGTACCACTCGCGCAGTCCCGGCGTCACGGCATAGGCGACGAACGGCCCACTTCCCAGCTCACCCGTCTTGTACGCCTCGGCGAGGCCGGTGAGGGTCAGGGGCACGTAGACACGCATGGGGGGCCGCTTTCGTGGTCGTGATGGTCGTGATCGGAGCTCTCTCGGCACGGTTCCGGGCTTTCTCGGCACGGCTCCCGGCTCTCTCGTCACGGCTCCGGAAGGTCTTCAGGATACGTGCGGGGCGTCCCCTTTCGAGCCCCGCCCCGGGACGCCGGAGGCGTCCACCCGCGGCCCGGAATTCACCCGGCACGCCCCCGGTATCCAAGGGCCCCCCACCCCGAGATCACCCGGATAGGTGAACTTTCCGGCGCCCGCGACCCGAGCCGCCCTTCCTTGCCGCGACCCCGGCCCGCCCCGTACAAGATCACCAACCCGAAGTTACTCCCCGGTATGCACCGGGCCCACGAAACGGGGACCCCCCATGCACAAGGTCATGACCAGGACCCATCACCGCCCGACCACCCACCCCCCGACCCACCGCGACACACGAGGGCCGGCCACGACCGCGGCACCTCGCCCGCCGGCGACCACTGCCCCGGTCGGCACCTCGCCCCTCGCCCCCGGGTACGCCGCCCCCCGCACCCCCGTCGGCACCACCTCCACACCGCCCCTCCCCGGCGGCTCGGCGCCGCCGCGCTCTCCCGGCAGCGGACGGGCCCGGCCAACCGCTGCGGGCGGGCGTCCGCCGGCCTCCGCCCGCGCCAGGGCTTCCCGCACCCGCCCTGCGGACACGCGCCCGCCGTCCCTCTCAGCAACCCGCACAGCCCCGCGTCGGACCCCGGAAGCGACCGGCTCCCCGGCCCGCCCGCACGCCACCGCCCCCGCCTCTACCGAAACCGCCCCTGTCCCGGCCCAGGACTCACGTCACACGGCGGTCCTCCAGCTCCTGCCCACCGACGTCTTCGCCGACCTCCTCGTCGCCGTCCTGAGCGGCCACCGCCCCGTCCACTCGATGCTCCGCCACACCCGCGGCCGCGCGTACGACGAGCTGGCCTGGCTGGCCGAACGCGGCCCCCTGCGCACCCGTGGAGCCCGCCCCGTCGTCCGCGACATCGGCTGGTTCGAACCCCGGCCGGGTGCCATCGAGGCCTTCGCCCGCATCGGCGCCGGCGACCGGCTGCGCGCCATGGCCTTCCGCCTGGAACTCGGCCAGGACCTCCGCTGGCGCTGCACGGCCGTGGAACTCGGCGGCCCCCGCCCGCCCCGCCCGGAGTCCGACTGAGGCCTGCCGAGGCCCCCGGAAGCGGGTGCCTGTGCGTCGGGCACCGCCGCGCAGCCCCCGCCCATGACGAAGGGCCGGACACCCGCAGGTGCCCGGCCCCTCTGAACCGCTACGCGGACATCGTCACTTCTTGCGACGCCCCCGGCCCCGCGCCTGCTTGCGCCGCTCCGCACGCGTCAGGCCGTCGGCCTCGGAGCGCACCGGCTCGCCGTCCTCGGTGAAGTCGCCCTCGATGGTGCCGCCCTCGCCGTCGACCGTCGGCGCGGAGAAGTGGAGGTTGCGCCGCTGCGGGACGTCGAGCCCCTTGGCACGGATCTCCGGACGGGAACCCGCCTGCGCCGGCACCGCGTCGTGCTTCTCCAGGTCGGCCACCGGCTTGGTGTCCTCGACCGGGACCTCCTCGACCTGCTGCTCGACCTGGACCTCCAGGTTGAACAGGTAGCCGACGGACTCCTCCTTGATGCCCTCCATCATGGCGGTGAACATGTCGAAGCCCTCGCGCTGGTACTCGACCAGCGGGTCCTTCTGCGCCATGGCGCGCAGGCCGATGCCCTCCTGGAGGTAGTCCATCTCGTAGAGGTGCTCGCGCCACTTGCGGTCCAGGACCGACAGCACGACCCGGCGCTCCAGCTCACGCATGATCTCGGAGCCGAGCTGCGCCTCACGGGCCGCGTACTGGTCGTGGATGTCGTCCTTGATGGAGTCGCCGATGAACTCGGCGGTCAGCCCGGCGCGGTCGCCGGCCGCCTCCTCCAGCTCCTCGACGGTGATGTTGCACGGGTAGAGCTGCTTGAAGGCGCCCCACAGCCGGTCGAGGTCCCAGTCCTCCGGGAAGCCCTCGGCGGTCTCGGCCTGGACGTAGGCGTCGATGGTGTCGTCCATGAAGTGCTGCACCTGCTCGTGCAGGTCCTCGCCCTCCAGGACGCGGCGCCGCTCGCCGTAGATGACCTCGCGCTGGCGGTTGAGGACCTCGTCGTACTTGAGGACGTTCTTACGCGTCTCGAAGTTCTGCTGCTCGACCTGCGACTGGGCGGAGGCGATCGCGCGGGTGACCATCTTGTTCTCGATCGGCACGTCGTCCGGGACGTTCGCCATCGACATCACGCGCTCGACCATCTGGGCCTTGAACAGGCGCATCAGGTCATCGCCGAGAGAGAGGTAGAAGCGCGACTCGCCGGGGTCGCCCTGTCGGCCGGAACGACCGCGCAGCTGGTTGTCGATGCGCCGCGACTCGTGCCGCTCGGTGCCGAGCACGTAGAGCCCGCCGAGCTTCTCGACCTCGTCCTTCTCGTTCTGGACGGCCTTCTCGGCCCGCTTGAGCGCCTCGGGCAGGGCGTGCGCCCACTCCTCGATGTGCTCCTCGGGGTCGAGGCCGCGCTGGCGCAGCTCCGCTTCGGCGAGGTCATCCGGGCTGCCGCCGAGCTTGATGTCCGTACCTCGGCCGGCCATGTTGGTGGCCACCGTGACGGCGCCCTTGCGGCCGGCCTGGGCGACGATCGTCGCCTCCCGGTCGTGCTGCTTGGCGTTGAGCACCTCGTGCTGGATGCCGCGCTTGCTGAGCTGCTGCGAGAGGTACTCGGACTTCTCGACGGAGGTCGTGCCGACGAGGATCGGCTGGCCCTTGCGGTGCTTCTCCTCGATGTCGTCGACGACCGCCTCGAACTTGGCGACCTCGGTCCGGTAGATCAGGTCCGACTGGTCCTTGCGGACCATCGGCCGGTTGGTCGGGATGGGCACCACGCCGAGCTTGTAGATCTGGTGGAACTCGGCGGCCTCGGTCATGGCCGTACCGGTCATGCCGCACAGACCGGGCTGTTCCTTGTCGTTGTGGTCGTGGCGCTTGTAGAGGCGGAAGAAGTTCTGGAGGGTGATCGTGGCGAGCGTCTGGTTCTCGTCCTTGATGGGCACCGCTTCCTTGGCCTCGATCGCCTGGTGCATGCCCTCGTTGTAGCGGCGGCCCGCGAGGATACGTCCGGTGTGCTCGTCGACGATCATGACCTCGTCGTCGATGATGACGTAGTCCTTGTCCTTCTTGAAGAGCTCCTTGGCCTTGATGGCGTTGTTCAGGTAGCCCACCAGAGGGGTGTTCACCGACTCGTAGAGGTTGTCGATGCCCAGCCAGTCCTCGACCTTGGCGACACCGGACTCGTGGATGGCGACCGTGCGCTTCTTCTCGTCGACGTCGTAGTCGCCGGTCTCCTCGAGGCCCTTGAGCGGCTGGCCGGCCTCGCCGCGCTTGAGGCGCTTCACGAGCTTGGCGAAGTCCCCGTACCACTTGGTGGCCTGGTCGGCCGGGCCGGAGATGATCAGCGGCGTACGGGCCTCGTCGATGAGGATGGAGTCGACCTCGTCGACGATGGCGAAGTTGTGGCCGCGCTGGACGAGCTCGTCCTGGGACCACGCCATGTTGTCGCGCAGGTAGTCGAAGCCGAACTCGTTGTTCGTGCCGTACGTGATGTCGCAGGCGTACTGCTCGCGGCGCTGAGCCGGCGTCATGTTGGCGAGGATGCAGCCGACCTCCAGGCCCAGGAACCGGTGGACGCGGCCCATCATCTCGGAGTCGCGCTCGGCCAGGTAGTCGTTGACCGTGATGATGTGGACGCCCTTGCCGGACAGGGCGTTCAGATACGCCGGCAGCGTGCCGACGAGGGTCTTGCCCTCACCGGTCTTCATCTCGGCCACGTAGCCCATGTGCAGGGCCGCGCCACCCATCATCTGCACGTCGTAGTGACGCTGGCCCAGGACGCGCTTGGCGGCCTCGCGGACGGTGGCGAACGCCTCGGGCAGCAGGTCGTCCAGGGTCTCGCCGTCGGCGTAGCGCTGCTTGTACTCATCGGTGAGGGCGCGCAGCTCGGCGTCGGAGAGGTCGACGAAGTCCTCTTCGATGGAGTTGACCTGGTCCGCGATGCGGTGCAGCTTGCGCAGGATCTTGCCTTCGCCTGCACGCATGATCTTCGAGAGGACGGACACGGGGGTTGGTCTCCTTGCCGGTCGGGCCTGGGACGGTCGGTTACCACTTGACTTACTGAGCAACGGCCATCGTATGCGAGGACCCCACCGCGCCGGGAGGGCCTGCCGTGACGGCGACCGTCCGCTGCTTCAATTCTGATTCACGTCTGCTTCAAAGGGGACAACGTGCGGCACCCCCGGATGGTGCCGCACCACTCCACCGAATTGCACAAAGCGTGATCACTCCCTTACCGAGGGCAAAACAGATGGCACCGTGTCCCGCCGCCGAGCAGAATCAGCCGATGGACCCCGTCACCCTCACCACGGACCGCCTCCTGCTGCGCACGGTGGGCTCGCAGGACACCGACGCGGTGTACGACGCCTGCCAGGACCCCGACATCCAGCGCTGGACCACGATCCCCTCGCCCTACCTGCGCGAGCACGCCCGGAGCTTCACGGAACAACTTGTCCCGGACGGCTGGGCGGACGGCTCCATGTTCACCTTCGGCGTCTTCCTGCACTGCGGAGACCTGGCGGGCATGCTCAGCATCACGATGCGCGCCCTGGGCATGGGCGAGATCGGCTTCTGGGCCGCGAAGCAGCACCGGGCCAACGGCTACGTCACCGAGGCCGCCCTCACCGCCTGCCGCTGGTCCTTCACCCACGCCGCGCTCGACCGCGTCGAATGGCGGGCGACCGTGGGCAACCGGGCTTCCCGCGCGGTGGCGGAACGCGCGGGCTTCACGATCGAGGGCACGCTGCGCTCCGCCACGAACAACAAGGGAGTACGCCACGACACCTGGGTGGGTTCCCTGCTCCCCTCGGACCTGGGCCTGCCTTCGACGGCCCCGTACCTGCCGGCGCGCTGACCGTCCCGGCCGCCGGGGCAGATCTGCAGGTCACACCCCTTTGTCAGTCCCACCCCCTACTCTGCGGCCATGACCACCCCGCCCCCCATCGCAGACCTCTCCGCCGACGAGGCCCGCAGAATCGCGCTCCGCGCCCAGGGCTTCCTCGGCGCGCCCGACCGCCGCTCCGGCGTCCGCGGCGTCCTCCGCCACCTGGGCGCGATACAGCTCGACACCATCTCGGTCCTGGCCCGCTCCCATGAACTCGTCCCGTACGCCCGCCTGGGCGCGGTGGGCCGGAAGACGGTGGAGGACGCCTACTGGCGGGACACGCACTCCTTCGAGTACTGGTCGCACGCCGCGTGCATCCTGCCCATCGAGGAGTGGCCCCACTTCGCCTTCCGCCGCCGCGCCTACCGCGCCCGCCCGCACTGGAACCACGAACTCCCCGACGGCGCCTATGACCAGGTCATCAAGCAGCTCCGCTCCGAAGGCCCCCTCACGGCGACGGAGCTGGGAGGCGCGAAGAAGACGAACGACTGGTGGGACTGGTCCGGCTCCAAGGTCGCCGTCGAACGCGCCTTGATGTACGGCGAGGTGGTCTGCGTGGAGCGCCGCGGCTGGAAGCGCCTCTACGACCTCGCCGAGCGTGCCGTTCCGCAGGAGCTGCTGCACGACGAGCTGGACGACACCGAGTGCCTGCGCCGCCTGGTGGGCCTGGCGGGCCGCTCCCTGGGGGTCGGCACGCGCGCGGACATCGCCGACTACCACCGCCTCAAGGGCGAGCAGGTCGACGCGGTGATCGCCGATTCCGGCCTGGTCCCGGTCACGGTCGAGGGCTGGGGCAAGCCCGCTTGGGCCGACCCTGTGGCCCTGCAGACGCCCCCGCGCGGCCGGCACCGCACCACGCTCCTGTCGCCCTTCGACTCCCTGATCTGGGAGCGGGCACGCACGGAGCGGATCTTCGGCTTCACACACCGCCTGGAGGCCTACGTCCCCAAACAGAAGCGTGTGTACGGCTACTTCGCGATGCCGGTGCTGGCCGGCGGGCGTCTCGTCGGCCGCGTGGACCCGGCCCGCGAGGGCCGCACACTGGTGGCCAAGCAGGTCACGCTGGACGGCCCCAAGGCGGTCCCGGCCGTCGCGCAGGCCCTGGCGGAGGCGGCGACCTGGGTGGACTGCACGGACGTCCGCGTGGAGCGGGTCGACACGCCGGGCCTGCGCGAGCCCCTGGCGAAGGAACTCGCCCGTACTCTCGGCTGAGGCCGGGCCCTAACGGATTTCGAGGATCTTCTCCCGCATCGCGTACACCACCGCTTCCATCCTGGAGTGCAGTTGCAGCTTCTCCAGGATGTTGCGGACGTGGTTCTTCACGGTGTTCTCGGAGATGAACAACTCCTTGGCGATGTCCCGGTTGTTCATGCCCGTGGCGACGAGCTTGAGGACTTCGAGTTCACGGTCGGTCAGACGCGGTGCGGGCACCAGCCGCCGTTCGTCCGTGCGCTGGATCATCGACTTGAACTCGGTGAGGAGTTTCGACGCCATGGACGGGCTGATCTGCGACTGCCCGTCGGCCACCGCGCGAATGGCGGTGGCCACCTCGTCGGTGGAGATCTCCTTGAGGAGATAGCCGGTCGCGCCCGCCTTGATGGCGTCGTAGAGATCGGCTTCCTCATCGCTGATCGTCAACATGATGATCTTTGCGCTGGGTGCCACCTCCTTGATGGAGGTACACGCCTCGATCCCGCCCCGCTTGGGCATCCGCACGTCCATCAGGACGATGTCGGGCAGCAGGTCGGCGGCCTTCTCCACGGCCTCGGCGCCGTCGCCCGCCTCCCCGACGACCTGGATGTCCTCCTCGGCGGCGAGCACGATCTCAAGGCCACGACGGAACAAGGCGTGGTCGTCCACCACAAGGACTCTGATCGGTTCCTTGCGTGGAGTCCCCGAGTCCGGGCCCATGCCGACGACGCCGCCGTCGGCATCCTCGTCACGCATCGGTCCGAAGCTGTCCGCCATCGTTCCTCCCCCTGAAGGCTGTGGCCTTGAGTCCTGAGCCATCGCCAACCCAGAGCAACGACCCACCGGTTGGGTCGTGGTCACCATGATTTCATGCCTGGACGGCACCGGGGTGCCGGAGCGGGGCGCGAAGTGGTCGCACGGAGGTGCCCCTGGGGGCGCACACACGCTCCAGGGGCACCTGTTCCGCTGTCACCCGGCATGGTCAGCCGCCGAGCGCACCGCCCGCGTCGGAAGAGTGCGCCTGTGTGACCATCGTGTCCGTGCTGAGGTGGATCACGCCGTAGTCGTAGGCGTGCCGCCGGTAGACGACACTCGGTTCCTTGGTCTCGGAGTCGACGAACAGATAGAAGTCGTGCCCGACCAGTTCCATCTCGTAGAGAGCCTGGTCGAGGGTCATGGGGGCTGCGACGTGCGTCTTCTCGCGGACGACGATGGGACCGTCACCCTGCACTTCCAGCGAGCCGATCTTCTTCGTGGGTACGGCCTCGGGCTCCTCCTCGGAGGTCGGCACCAGGCCGTTTCCGTTGAGCGTCGCCACGCCCGGGACGTGGTCGGCGACCTCGGCGGCCGGGATCCGGCGCGCGCCTCGGCGCGAGTACCGCTTGTCGTGCTGCCTGCGCAGCCGGGCTTCCAGCTTTTCCGCCGCCAGGTCGAGCGCCGCGTACGGATCGCTCGCCGCTGCCTCCGCCCGGATCACCGGGCCACGGGAGCGGAGCGTGATCTCCACTCGGTCACAACGGTCGGCCTGCCGGGGGTTGGGCTCCTTGGACACCTCGACGTCGAGGCTGATCACCTTGCCATCAAGCTTCTGGATCTTCTCCAGCTTCAGCTTCTCGGCCACGTGCTTCCGGAACCGCTCGGGCACTTCGGTCTTGCGGCCCTTGACGACGATGTCCACGCAGAACTCCGTTCCCGGATCACTCCGCTTCGATGCGGAGCGTCTCCCTTTTGCACCAGGCTCCGGTGAGTCCCGGAACCTCGGACTCGCGGTGACTTCCACCTCCTCCCCCGAGAGCGAGATCTCCACTCCACCGCCGCGAGTGATGAAAAAACTCGCAGTACGGCATTCGGATTGAAGAGGTGTGGCCTGCGGCTTTCCCTCTCAACCGAACATATCTCGCCCGGCCGGATGTCGTCACCCTCTACTGCCGCGTACCTCCGTTCCGGTGAAAAGGCCCTCTCGTTACCTGCAACGACACAAGATCTGAGTCAGTTCCGGTTTATTTCGAAAGAGTCCGGTGAGGCCGCGACGACTGCCGCGCACGCCACGTCGACGACTCCATCGGCGTCGACCACGCCCGCATTCACCTGCCGGGCGGGCCGCCGGCCCGTCCTCTCTCGCCTTGATCCGACGTTCTGTTCTTCTCTGCTTTCCCAGGTCTCTCCCCCGTACACGGCCGAAGTTCCTGCATCGCTCCAAATCGGCCCCGTCGCCCCGGGCGGCGTCCGAGGCCCATGCGAGGCCGCCCGCACGGCGCGCGCGGCCTCCGCCAGGGACGCCCCCGTGGTCATCACGTCGTCGACGAGGACGACCACCCCACCGCGGAGCAGCCGGGCACCTCCCGGGGCCACCGCCAGAGCGCCCGCGAGATTGGCCAGTCGCTGCCGGGAGTTGAGCCCGGACTGGTCGGCCACGGCCCGTCGCTGCCGCAGGACACCGACCACTCGAGCCGCAAGCCCCCTCCGCCGCAACTCACCCGCCGCCGCGAGCGCGATCCGCCGCGCCGGATCATGCCCCCGGGCCCGCACGGCCCGCCTCCCGGACGGCACGGGCACGAGCAGCACGGGAACCCTGCCGCTCCGGGGCCACGCCACCCCGGCCCCCGCCGAAACCGGGACGCCCCGGAGCCCCGCGTACACGGCTCCCGCCAACGCCACCCCGAGCGGCCCCGCGAGCGCCAGGGCGCCCCGCTCCTTGTGGGCCAGCAGCGTCGCCCGGACCTCGTCCGCGTACGGCGCGGCCGTGTACACCCATGGCAGCCCGGGCGGCTCCGGCACCGGCCGCACCCGGTGCACCGCTCCTCCGCTCAGCACCGCACGGCACCGCCGGCACAGCACCGTACGAGGCACCCCGCAGCCTCCGCACTCGCCCGGCAACACCAGGTCGGTGAGGTCCTGCCACCACCCCCGCATGGCCACCACTGTGCCGAGACGGGCCCGGCCCCGCCACCCCTGTGGACAACTTCCTGTGGACAACCAACCGCCCCGCCACCTGCGCATCCCCCACACGAGTGACACCCTGGAGTCACCAGCGAACCCGGGCACGAGCGGTGCCATCAAGGGGGCACCGGCAGACCGGGACGAGCGGCGCCTGCAGAAGTCAGAGCGGCTTCGGACACCCCGACGGCCGCCCCGACGAGACCGACCTCGTCAGGGCTTCGGACACGCCGACGGCCCCCGACGAGACCGACCTCGTCAGCAGCGGCCGCCCGCACCCCGGTCCCACCGGCCCCAGGGGCGGTCACGCCTCACCCCGGATAGACCGGCGCCGTCCCCTCCGTCACCTTCTGCCACTGCTCACCCGACGGCAGGCGGACGATGCCGTCCACCGAGTACGCCACCAGCGGCAGCTGGTCGTCCTCGGCGGCGGTGACCTCCTTGACCCCGGTCAGGGCCGCGGGGGCCGGCACGTCCGGCGTGGAGCCGTCGACCTGGACGTACCGCATCTGCTCCACCCCGCCGTGCTCGCGCCCGACCACCACGAGCCGGCTGTCCCCGGCCCACGACATGGTGGTGACCTCCTCCAACTCCGGCGTCGCGGAGCGCAGTTCCGCCACGCTGACGACCGGCTTCGCACCCGGCTTCTCGTCCCGCTCGATCAGTCCCACGAGCAGGGTCTTCCTGCCGCCCTTCTCCACGACCAGCGCGATCCGCACGCCGTCGGCTGCCACCCGCACGGACTGGATCCGTCCGCCCAGGTGTGGCATGCGCACCTCCACCGGGTCGCCCTTGCCCTCCTGGAAAAGGACCAGCCGGGGATGGTCGGGGTCGCGGTCGGCCACCCACAAGCCGTCGTCCGCGTCCCAGCTGGGGGTCGTCAGCCGGTTCTTCTCGGCACGGCCCTGGCTGCGCAGCACCGGCTCGCCCAGCGAACCGCCCGAGACCAGCGATCCCACGTAGAGCGACTTGCCGTCGAGGCTGACCCCGGCCGCGGTGTGTTCGTCACGCGAGACCGCCACCGACCGCAGCGCCGTCTCGCCCTCTCCGAGCGCTCCGGGCGCCGGGTCGGGCTTGGTGCCGCTGTTGCCCGCGGGGATTCGTACGAGCCGGTGCTCGCCGTCCACGAAGTACAGGTAGTCGGGGTGCCGCGCCGAGCTCCTGGTCGCAGCCGTGTCGGCCTCGCCCTGCGTGAGTGCGCACAGTTCCGACCCGCCGGCCCGCAGCCCCACCTCGTCCACGGCCGGGCTGAGATTCCGCAACGTGAACAGGATCTGGGCGGCCATCTCCCGGCACCGGTTCGCTCCGATGCCCGCGGCCTTGTCGTTCAGCGGGACCGTCAGCCTGTTCCGGTCGTCCGGCGTCAGCGCGCCGGCGTCCTTCGCCAGGGCCGTACCCGTCGGGAAGCTCGACCTGACCACCGGCCCGAGCCATCGCGTGGGCCCCTTGAGTAGGGAGCTCACCACCTGCGTCATGGGCTCCACGCGCCGGCGCACGTAGACGGGGTCGGCGACCGCCGTGGGCTGCGCGTTCGACCCGGTCGCGGTGTTGTTCGAAGCAAAGTAGTACTTGCTGACGGACATGTAGTTGCGCTGGAAGTCCGACTCTCCCATGACGACGCCCTGCGGCAACGCGTCGATCCGCCACTGCTGCTTGGCGTCCTGCGTCAGGTGCACGCTCCTGCCGTACGCCCCGGTGGCCGGCGCGTACGCCTGCTGCGCGTCGACGGTGGCGACCTTGGTGCCGGTCAGCATGTACGAGATCTCGCCGGTGGCCTCCCCGCCGCCCCCCGCCTCGGGCTTGGCGCCCGGCCCGTCGGTCAGCACCGTGGCGGACACCTCGGGCCGCCACGTCTTGGCGGCCTGGCCGGTCAGGTACTGACGAGCGGTCTTGTAATGCGGATCGTCGCTGGTGAGCGCCTCCAGGAAGCCCTGCACGATCTCCGAGGGCGGCGCGTCCTCCCCCGGCGGCACGGCGAACACCCGCACCTGCGTCTCCTGACGCGGGGTGGACTCCACGCCCCGCAGATCCCCGCTGTCCGGCATCGAGGCACATCCCCCCAGCACCAGGACGCCACCGGCGGCGTACGCCATCACGCGCGCGGGCCTGTGCCGGCCGCGCCCCTCGCGGTCAGCGCCCACGAGATGCCTCCCCTTGCCTGTCCACGTCCCCCGGCTCGCTCTCCCGGCCACCAGGGCCCGCGGAGCCGTTGTCCTCGTCCCGCGGCCCTCTCGCCGCCGGGTCCCCTCCGATACGGCCGCCGGCGCCCTCGTCGCGCCCGGTCCCCTCCCGGCCGCTCGGACCCTCATCGGGGGCGGACTGCTTCCCCGGCGCCGCTTCGTCCTGCGGCCGCGTGCCCGAGGCGGGCCTGGGCACCACACGCGAACCATTGCCGGGCAGCGCCGTCGGGTCCGCCGTCGGGGCGACACGCGGAGGTATCGGGTCCCGCTTCGACCCCTGCGGCACCGGTCCGCTCACCGGCTGCGCCGGTACGGTCGCCCGCTTCTCGCCGTCCCCGCCGCACGGCAGTCCGGCGTCGTCGAGACCCCGGTTCCGCCGGGAGTCCTTGGGCTCCAGCGGTATCGGGGAGCCCCGCAGCGGCTCGTCGGCGGTCCTGGGCAGCGTCAGCCGGAACTGCGAGCCGCCGCCCGGCTCGCCCCACGCCTGCAGCCAGCCGCCGTGCAGCCGCGCGTCCTCCAGGGCGATGGACAGCCCCAGACCCGTACCACCCGTGGTACGCGCGCGTGCCGGGTCGGCCCGCCAGAAGCGACTGAACACCCGGGTCGCCTCGCCCGGCTTGAGCCCGACCCCGTAGTCCCTTACCGCCACGGCGACCGCACCGCCCGCCGCGGCGAGCTTGACGACGACGTCCTTGCCGTCGCCGTGCTCCACGGCGTTGACGACGAGGTTGCGCAGTACCCGCTCCACGCGCCGGGCATCGGCCTCGGCGACGACGGGCTGCTGGTCACCGCGGATCCTGATCTGGGTGCCCTTGCGCTCCGCGAGCGGCTCGGCCCCGCTGACCACCCGCCGTACGACGTCCCTGAGGTCTATCGGCTCCGCCTCCAGCGCCGCGGCGCCCGCGTCGAACCGGCTGATCTCCAGCAGGTCCGCGAGCAGCGACTCGAACCGGTCCAGCTGGTCGGCGAGCAGCTCCGCCGACCGCGCGGTGATCGGGTCGAAGTCCTCCCGCGCCTCGTGGATGACGTCCGCGGCCATCCGTACGGTCGTCAGCGGCGTACGCAGTTCGTGCGACACGTCCGACACGAACCGGCGCTGCATCCGCGACAGGTCCTCCAGCTGACTGATCTTCAACTGGAGGTTCTGCGCCATCTTGTTGAAGGCCTCACCGAGCCGTGCGATGTCGTCCTCGCCGGTGACCTTCATACGTTCCTGGAGCCGCCCGGCCGACAGCCGCTCGGCGATCCCGGCCGCCATCCGCACCGGCGTGACGACCTGCCGTACGACGAGCCATGCGATGGCCCCGAGCAGGACGACGACGAACAGCCCGGCCGTCGCCAGCGTGCCCTTGACCAGGCTCAGCGACTTCTCCTCCTGAGTCAGCGGGAAGAGGTAGTACAGCTGGTACGGGTCGCCGTTGGGGTCGTTGACCTGCTTGCCGATGACAAGGCCCGGCTGGGAGTCCTGGGTCTCGTTGTTGTAGACGATCCGCGTGTAGCTCTGCGCGGCCGTCGTACTGCTGCCGATCCGCTCACGCAGGTCGGCCGGCACGCTCTTGCTCCAGTTCACCTCGCCCGAGGCACGCGGTCCACGCCCGCCGGTGCCGTCCGCGTCGGAGACCGGGAGCGTGACCACGTCAAAGGCGCCCTGGCCACCGCTGGACAGCGACGAGACGAGGTCGCTCATCCACTGGATGACGTTCTGCGCGGGCCGGCCGTCCGCCGTGGCGACATCGTCACCCGTGCCGCTCGCCGCCTCGTCGGCCCGCTGCTTGGCCACCGCGAACCCGCCCGTCGCCTGGCTCTGGGACGCCTTCACCTTGGCGTCCAGCAGACCGTTGCGCACCTGCCCGATGACGACGAAGCCCAGCAGCAGCACCACGCCCAGCGACATCAGCAGTGTCGTGACGACGACCTTGAGCTGGATGTTGCGCCGCCACAGCCGCATGACGGGCAGCAGCGGCCGGCGCACCCACCGCATGAACAGGCGGATGACCGGGCTGCCCTGCATTCCGCCCTGGAGCAGCAGCCCGCTCTCCAGGAACCGACCCCAGCGGGAGCCGGACCTCTTCCGCCCGACAGGCCGCTCCGGGCGGGCCCCGGACCGGCCGGGCGCCGAAGCGGCACTGTCGCCGGACATGTCAGCTCGGCCCTGCCTTGTACCCGACGCCACGGACGGTCACCACGATCTCCGGCTTCTCCGGGTCCTTCTCGACCTTGGAGCGCAGCCGCTGCACATGGACGTTGACCAGCCGCGTGTCCGCCGCGTGCCGGTAGCCCCAGACCTGCTCGAGCAGCACCTCACGCGTGAACACCTGCCACGGCTTGCGCGCGAGCGCGACCAGCAGGTCGAACTCCAGCGGCGTCAGCGCGATCGACTGCCCCTCCCGCTTCACGGAGTGCCCCGCCACGTCGATGACCAGGTCACCGATGGCGAGCTGCTCCGGAGCGGGCTCCTCCGACCTCCGGAGCCGCGCCCGGATCCGGGCCACCAGCTCCTTCGGCTTGAACGGCTTCACGATGTAGTCGTCGGCACCCGATTCCAGGCCCACGACCACGTCGACGGTGTCGCTCTTCGCCGTCAGCATCACGATCGGCACACCCGACTCCGCCCTGATCAGACGGCACACCTCGATGCCGTCCCGGCCGGGCAGCATCAGATCGAGCAGCACCAGATCGGGCTTGGCCTCACGGAACGCGGCCAGCGCCTTGTCACCGTCGGCCACGAACGACGGCTCGAAACCCTCACCACGCAGCACAATGCCGAGCATCTCGGCCAGTGCGGTGTCGTCGTCGACGACAAGGACTCGTCCCTTCATAAACGACATCATCCCATTCTCATAACAGTGGCGAAGGCAGTGGTGAGGTAGGTCACCGGCCAGTGACCATAGTCGCAGCAAGCGCTACTGTCTGCCCTCGCCCGCCCCCAGATGATCTCCGGCAGGGCCGCGAGGCGAGGGCGCCTGAGCCCGCCCCCCACCCCGCGCACCCTGCGCAGGGCCCGACTCAGCCCGCCGCCACCCGGCGCGACCGCGCACACACCTCCGCGAGTGCCTCAGCCGTCACAGGCGAAACGACACCCTCCTCCGTGACGATCGCCGTCACCAGCTCGGCCGGAGTCACGTCGAACGCCGGGTTGTACGCCTGCGTTCCCAGCGGCGCCACCGGAATCCCACCGCCCGCCTCCACACCCACCACCGGCACCTGCGGCGCCGTCACCTCGGTCACCTCGTGCCCGGGACGCTGCTCCACCTCGACGGACGCCCCGTCCGCCGTGTCCAGATCCACCGTCGTCACCGGCGCCACCACGATGAACGGCACATGGTGGTACCGCGCCAGCACCGCCAGCGGATAGCTCCCGACCTTGTTCGCCACCGAACCGTCCGCCGTGATGCGGTCCGCCCCGATCAGCACCGCGTCCACCTCCCCGGCAGCGAACAGCGACCCCGCCGCGTTGTCGGTGAGCAGCGTGTACGCCATCCCGCTGCGAGCCGCCTCGTACGCCGTCAGGCGAGCGCCCTGCAGCAGCGGCCGCGTCTCGTCCACCCACAGCCGCCGCAGCCGCCCCGTCCGGTGCGCCGCGAGCGCCACCGCGAACGCCGTCCCCTCCCCGCCCGACACCAGCGAACCGGTGTTGCAGTGGGTGAGAACCCGGTGTCCCCCGCCCGGCAGCAGCTCGTCCAGCAGCGCCAGCCCGTGCTCGGCCATCCGCCCACTGGCCTCGGCGTCCTCCCGGTGCAGCTGCCGGGCCGCGGCCAGCGCCGCCGCGGCCGCCTGCCGGACGTCACCGCCCTTGGCGAGCGCCGCCTCGTGCGCCGACTGCGCCCGGCGCACGCCCACCGCCAGGTTCACCGCGGTCGGCCGGGCACCCGCAAGCGCGGCCGCCGCCTCGTCCACGTCGAAGCCCCGCACGGCGGCGAGCGCGACACCGTACGCCCCCGCGATGCCGAGCAGCGGTGCCCCGCGCACGGCCAGCGAGCGGATCGCCTCCACGAGTGCGGACGCGTCCGTACAGACCAGTTCGACCTCCTCGGCAGGCAGCCTCGTCTGGTCCAACAGGACCAGAACAGGGCCTTCCGGTGGCTCTTCCCAGCGGATCGCCGGGATCTCGGTCGGCCGCTTGTCATCGCCGCTGTGCGCGTACTGATCAGCCATGCCGTCAGTCTGCCCCCTATCGAGCGGACAATTGAAGGTACGCAGCCCATACCGCGGCCGGTCACCCGAAGACCACCCCATGGCACGATGGCTGCCAACCTGCCACCGCGACCGCGGACGGGCACCGTGAAGGAGCGACGATGAACGACACTCCGGGCT
The DNA here is from genome assembly GCF_007655005.1 of Streptomyces tibetensis. GTDB lineage: Bacteria > Actinomycetota > Actinomycetes > Streptomycetales > Streptomycetaceae > Streptomyces > Streptomyces tibetensis. The sequence goes on along the minus strand of NZ_SZVW01000033.1, from coordinate 5,587 downwards.
GGGCCTCGCCCGGATCCGCCCCGTCCGACGGCCAGAAGCCGGAGCAGTCCGGCCCTGCCGAGCCCACCGACCGCCCCGGCCCCACACAGCCCGAGGAACAGCCCCCACCGGCCCAGTGGTCCGCCCCCAGCGGCCCGACCGCCCCAGGCCAGGCTCCCCCGCCCCCGCCCCCGCCTCCCGGCCCGGGCTGGGGCAACCAGCCCCCCGGCGGCTACGGCCCCGCAGGCCACGGCGGATACCGCACGCCCGGAGCTCACGGCGGCTGGGGAAGCGGCTGGGGCGGCCCCCCGCCCGCCGCCAAGCCCGGCGTCATCCCCCTCCGCCCGCTCGGCGTGGGCGAGATCCTCGACGGCGCGGTCTCCACCATGCGCACCTACTGGCGCACGGTCCTCGGCATCTCGCTCACCGTTGCCGTCCTCACCGAGGTCATCGTCGTCCTGTTCCAGGGCCTCGTCCTGGACGACACCAGCACCGACGCCCTCAACGACCCCAGTGCCAGCCTCAGCGAGCTGAGCCGCGCCATGGGCGACGCCATGCTCAACTCCACCGTCGTCTTCGTGATCTCCCTGGTCGGCACCGTCATCGCGACCGCCCTGCTCACCACCGTCACCAGCCGCGCCGTCCTCGGCAAGTCGGTGACCATCGGCGAGGCCTGGCGGGACGCCCGCCCTCAGGTCCTCAAACTCTTCGGTCTCATCTGCCTGTTGCTGCTCATCACCGCCGGCATCGTCACCGTGGGCACCCTGCCCGGCATCCTCGTCGGCGTCGCCGTGAACGGCGGAGCAGGTGTCGCCCTCACCGTCCTGGGCGTCATCGGCGCCGGCATCGTCGCCCTCTGGCTGATGATCCGCTTCTCCCTCGCCTCTCCCGCCCTCATGCTGGAGAAGCAGGGCATCAAGAAGGCCATGAGCCGCTCCGCGAAGCTCGTCCAGGGCACCTGGTGGCGAATCTTCGGCATCCAGCTGCTCGCCACGATCATCGCGAACGTCGTCGCCTCGATCATCGTCATCCCGTTCACCCTCCTCGCCGCCGCCCTCAGCGGGGACGGCCTCACCGGCTGGCTCAACACCGGTGTCGGCAGCCTGGGCTGGACGTTCCTCATCGTCAGCGGCATCGGTTCGGTGATCGGCTCCATGATCACCTTCCCGATCACGGCGGGCGTCACCGTGCTCCTCTACATCGACCAGCGCATCCGCCGCGAGGCCCTCGACCTCGAACTGGCCCGCGCCGCCGGCGTCCAGGGCTACGGCTCCACCGCCCCCGGCGCCACCCCGGGGAGCTGATGCGGTGAGCCGGGCGGGGGAACTTCTCACAACGGCGCTGCCACGCGCCGGCATACGAACGCTGCTGCGCGCCGGCGACACCTCGCTGCTGTCACCGGCCCGCTCCTCGGACGAGCCGCCCCTCACCATTGCGCGCGACCCCGCGCGCGAGGCGGCCCGACGCGAGCTGTCCAAGCGGATGTACCACGAGAACGACCCCAGCCTCTTCCAGCGCGCCCTCGACGCCTTCTGGGACTGGCTCGGCAAACTCCTCAACGCCGCCTCGGACGCCACCCCCGGCGGCACACTCGGCCTGCTCGTCATCGTCCTGGCCGTCGTCGCCGTCCTGGCCGCCCTGTGGTGGCGCCTGGGCATCCCACGCCGCCAACCCACCTCGTCCGCAGCCCTGTTCGACGACTCGCCCCGCAGCGCCGCCGACCACCGCGCCGCCGCCGAGGCACACGCCGCCCAGGGCCACTGGAGCCAGGCCGTCCAGGAACGCATGCGGGCCCTCGTCCGCGCCCTCGAAGAACGCGCCCTCCTCGACGTCCGCCCCGGCCGCACCGCCGACGAGGCAGCGGCCGAAGCCGGCCGGGCCCTGCCCGCCCACACCGACCGACTGCGCACCGCCGCCAGCGACTTCGACGACGTCACATACGGCGGCCGCTCGGCGACCGAGCAGTCGTACCACCGCATCGCCGAACTCGACCGCGACCTGGAACGCACCAAACCCCAGCTCGCGACGAGCAGCGCCACCACGGCCCCCCACACCCGCCAGGGAGCCGCCGAATGACCACCGAGGCCACCCTCACGTCCACGTCGGCCTCGCCCACCGCCCGCCAGGTGTGGACCCGCGCGCGCGGCATCGCCCTCGCCCTCGTGGTGCTCCTCGCGGGAGCGATCGCCATCGCCGTCATCCGCTCCGACGCCCGCCACGGCGAACTCGACCCGCGCTCCGCCGACCCCTACGGCAGCCGGGCCGTCGCCGAACTCCTCGCCGACCGGGGCGTGGACACCCGCGTGGTCACCACTCTCGACGAGGCAGCCGCCGCGGCCGGCCCGGACACCACCCTTCTGGTCGCCGTCCCCGACCTGCTGACTCCCAGTCAACAGACTCGGCTGCACAAGGCCTTCGCCGCATCCCACGGCCGCACGGTCCTGGTCGCCTCCGGCAGCGCCTCCATCGAACGGCTCGCCCCCGGTGTCACCGCCGACCCCGCGACCAGCCTCGACTCGACGCTCGCCCCCGACTGCACCCTGCCCGCCGCCCGGCGCGCCGGTACCGCCGACACAGGCGGCGTCCGCTACTCCACCACCCACCTCGGCGCCGACCCGTGCTACCCCAGCGAACGCCTGGCCACCCTGCTGCGCATCCCGGACAAGCGCGGGGACGGCGACACCGTCGCCCTCGGCGCGCCCGACATCCTCCTCAACGACCGCCTCGACGAGCACGGCAACGCCTCGCTCGCCCTGCAACTCCTCGGCTCCCGCCCCCATCTGGTCTGGTACCTCCCCTCGCTCTCCGACGCGTCGGCCACCGGCCCCGACGACGAACGCAGCTTCGTCGACCTGCTCCCCTCGGGCTGGCTCTGGGGCACCCTGCAACTCTTCATCGCCGCAGCCCTGGCCGCCCTCTGGCGGGCACGCCGACTCGGCCCCCTCGTGCCCGAAAAACTCCCCGTCGCGATCCGCGCCTCCGAAACCGCCGAAGGCCGAGCCCGCCTCTACCGCAAGACCGACGCCCGCGACCGCGCGGCCAACGCTCTTCGCTCCACCACCCGCACCCGCCTCGCCCCCCTCACCGGCGTCCCCGTCACCCAGGCGCACGCGCCCGAGGCCCTGCTCCCCGCCCTGTCCGCCCACCTCCACGGCGACGGCCAGGACCTGCACACCCTCCTCTTCGGACCACCGCCCAGCGACGACGCAGCACTCATCGCACTCGCCGACCGACTCGACGCCCTCGAAAGAGAGGTACGCCGTCCATGATGGACCCGACCACTGACAACGCCGGGAACACCGGGGGCCCGGGCTCCGCCCGAGATGCCCTGGAGGCCCTGCGCGCCGAGATCGCCAAGGCCGTGGTCGGCCAGGACCCCGCCGTCACCGGCCTCGTCGTCGCCCTGCTCTGCCGCGGCCACGTCCTCCTCGAAGGCGTGCCGGGCGTCGCCAAGACCCTCCTGGTCCGCGCCCTGGCCTCCGCCCTCGAACTCGACACCAAACGCGTCCAGTTCACCCCCGACCTGATGCCCAGCGACGTCACCGGCTCCCTGGTCTACGACACCCGCAGCGCCGAATTCTCCTTCCAGCCCGGCCCGGTCTTCACCAACCTCCTCCTCGCCGACGAGATCAACCGCACGCCCCCCAAGACCCAGTCGTCCCTCCTGGAAGCCATGGAGGAACGCCAGGTCACCGTCGACGGCACCCCCCGTCCCCTCCCCGACCCGTTCCTGGTCGCCGCGACCCAGAACCCGGTCGAGTACGAGGGCACCTACCCCCTCCCGGAAGCCCAGCTGGACCGCTTCCTCCTCAAACTGACCATCCCCCTCCCCTCCCGCCAGGACGAGATCGCCGTCCTCACCCGCCACGCCGAGGGCTTCAACCCACGTGACCTCCACGCCGCCGGCGTACGCCCCGTAGCGGGCCCCGCCGACCTGGAAGCGGCCCGGGCCGCGGTCGCCAAGACGACCGTCTCCCCCGAGATCACCGCCTACGTCGTCGACATCTGCCGCGCCACCCGCGAGTCGCCGTCCCTCACCCTCGGGGTCTCCCCCCGAGGTGCCACGGCCCTCCTGGCCACGGCCCGCGCCTGGGCCTGGCTGACCGGCCGCGACTACGTCATCCCCGACGACGTGAAGGCCCTCGCCCTTCCCACCCTCCGGCACCGCGTACAACTGCGCCCGGAGGCCGAGATGGAAGGCGTGACGGCCGACTCCGTCATCAACGCGATCCTCGCCCACGTCCCCGTCCCCCGCTGATGGCACTCACCGGACGCGCCGCCCTCCTCGCGGCCCTGGGCTCCCTGCCCGTCGGCATCTGGGAGCCCAGCTGGACGGGCATCCTGGCGGTCAACGCTCCGCTGGCCGTGGCGTGCGCCTGCGACTTCGCGCTGGCCGCCCCCGTACGTCGGCTTGGCCTGACCCGCTCCGGCGACACCTCCGTACGCCTCGGCGACACGGCGGACGTGACCCTCACCGTCACCAACCCGTCCCGCCGCCGTCTCCGGGCCCGGCTCCGCGACGCCTGGCCCCCCAGCAGCTGGAAGCCGGGTACGGAGATCACGGCCTCCCGCCACCGCCTCACGGTCCCCCCGGGCGAACGCCGCCGCGTGACCACCCGCCTCAGCCCCACCCGCCGAGGCGACCGCCAAGCCGACCGCGTCACCATCCGCTCCTATGGCCCCCTCGGCCTCTTCTCCCGCCAGGGCACCCACAAGGCCCCCTGGACGGTTCGCGTCCTGCCCCCGTTCACCAGCCGCAAGCACCTGCCGTCGAAGCTGGCCCGCCTCCGCGAACTGGACGGCCGCACGAGCGTCCTCACCCGCGGTGAGGGCACGGAGTTCGACAGCCTGCGCGAGTACGTCCCGGGCGACGACACCCGTTCCATCGACTGGCGCGCCACAGCCCGCCAGACCACCGTCGCCGTACGGACCTGGCGCCCCGAGCGCGACCGCCACATTCTGCTGGTCCTGGACACCGGCCGTACCTCGGCCGGCCGGGTGGGCGACGCACCCCGCCTCGATGCCTCCATGGACGCGGCCCTTCTCCTCGCAGCCCTCGCCTCCCGCGCAGGCGACCGCGTCGATCTCCTCGCCTACGACCGGAAAGTCCGCGCCCTCGTCCAGGGCCGCACCGCGGGCGATGTCCTTCACGCTCTGGTCAACGCGATGGCCACACTCGAGCCGGAGCTCGTCGAAACGAATGCCCGGGGCCTGACGGCCACCGCCCTGCGCACGTCCCCTCGCCGCTCCCTGATCGTCCTGCTGACGACCCTGGACGCTGCCCCCATTGAGGAGGGTCTGCTTCCGGTCCTCTCTCAGCTCACCCAGCGCCACATGGTCCTGCTGGCCTCGGTGGCGGACCCGCACATCAGTGAAATGGCCAAGGCCCGCGGAAATGTGGACGCCGTCTATGAGGCAGCCGCAGCCGCCCAGGCCCAGTCGGAGCGCCACCGCACGGCAGAGCAACTCCGCCACCACGGTGTCACGGTCGTCGATGCCACACCGGACGACCTGGCGCCGGCGTTGGCGGATGCGTACTTGGCCTTGAAGGCGGCCGGACGCCTTTAACAAACAGCGAGCCCGCGAAAGGGGGCCCTAAACGCAGAAA
>NZ_SZVW01000032.1 GCF_007655005.1 Streptomyces tibetensis | reverse complement strand
AACTGCTCGCCGTCTGACACAACCGATCATGTGTTGCGACGATCCCTAGAAACCGCCCCGTGCGGGCGGGGCCTTTCGCGGTGGGGTCCGGGCGGACCGGGCGCCCTGTTGCGCGCCCGGCCGGAGCAGGTGCGGCGGCTGGAGGAGCAGGTGCGGCTGCACGTCGACCACGCGGCCGGCTGACCCGCCGTGGCACGCGTGAGGCGGGGCGGGACGTCACTGCCCCCCGGAGCCGTCCCGCTGCGCGCGTCGCCCGGCCGCGGCGACGTCCCGCATGGCCAGCAGGAAACGCCGGACCACGGCCAGTTCCGCTTCGTCGAAGGACCGCATCGAGTCGACCATCTCGTGGATCAGCGGCCCGAAGAAGGACCAGCCCAGCCGGACGGCCTCGTCCCGCACCACCAGCAGCACGCGCCGGCGGTCCTCGGTGTCCCGTTCCCGGCGCACCAGTTCCAGCCGCTCCAGCCGGTCGACCAGGGCCGTGGTCGACGCCGAGTTCACCCCCAACTGCGCGCCCAGCCACCCCGGCGTGGCCCGCACGCCCTCCCGGCCGGCGTCCAGCAGATGGATCAACGCCCGTACGTCCGTGGGATGGAGCCCGTTGCGGCCGGCGAACTCGGCCGCGAACAGGTCCAGTTCCATCGTCACGGCCCGCAGCAGATGCACCATGCGCAGACCGGGATCCTGGTCGTCCATGCTTCACTCCCCTAATATCTCGTTGGTCAAGAGTATCGGTGAACGAGTCATATGGGGCGGGGACATGAATGACACGGCAGCGTTCTCCAGGGCGTACGACGGCGTCCTGCGACGGTGGCCCGGAGACGTGCACGGCGTCGACGTCCCCACCCCTTACGGCAGCACCCGGGTCCACATCAGCGGGCGCGAGGACGGCGCCCCGCTCGTCCTGCTGCCGGGCGGCGGAACCACCTCGGCCGCCTGGTTCGCCACCGCCGGCGCCCTGGCCCCCGCCCATCGCATCCATGCCGTCGACCTCATGGGCGACATCGGCCGCAGTGTCCACGACGGGGCACCGCTGCGCGGCGCGGCGGACCTGACGGCCTGGCTGGATGCCCTCTTCGACGCGCTGAACCTGGACGGCGCGCACCTGTGCGGCCACTCCTACGGCGCCTGGATCGCCCTCCGTTACGCGCTGCACGCGCCCCGTCGGCTCGGCAGGCTCGCGCTGCTCGACCCGGTCAACTGCTTCACCGGCATGAGCCCGCGCTACCTCGCGCACGCCCTGCCGATGCTGCTGAGGCCCAGCGCCGAGCGGGTGCGTGCCTTCCACCGCTGGGAGACCGGCCGTGAGACCGAGGATCCGGTCTGGCAGGCGTTCCTGGGGAGCACCGCCACCGCCCGCCGGTCGAAGGTCGTGGCCATGCGGCGCCCCACGGCGCGGGAACTGGCGACCTGCACCGTCCCGGCCCTGGTGCTCCTGGCGGAACGCAGCCGCGCCCACGATCCGCAGCGTGCCGCGGCCGCCGCACGCCGGCTCCTGCCCTCGGCGAGCGTCGTCACCCTGCCCGGCGCCTCCCACCACTCCCTGCCCACCGAGCAACCCGCCGAACTCAACCGGCGGCTGCGGGAGTTCTTCGCCTGAGCCCCGCAGGTCCGCGTCCGCACCGCTAGGGGGTGCCCGGCGCCCCCGCCCGACCGCTAGGGGGTGCCCGGCGCCCCCGCCCGACCGCGGTCCTGCCCGGTGCACACCGAGGCGGCGCCGCACGCGGCGGCCCGGGGGCGGATGGGGACGCCGTTGGTGCGCAGCACCTCGCGGACGTCCAGGATCAGGGAGAACACCTCGCGGTTGCGGTCCCCGCCCTGCTCGTCCCAGGCCCGCTGTTCGGCCTCGACGGCCATCCGGTCCTCGGCGAACACCCGCTCGGTGAAGCGCCTGATGAGGGGCCAGGCCAACCGCAGGGCACCGGGAATGCGCGGCTTCTCGATCATGAGCAGGCCGAACGTGTGGCAGCGGCGCTGCTCGGCGTCCTCGGGCACGTAGGCGACCCAGAGGCGGAAGGCCGGCCGCTCGGCGTTCTCCGGGACCAGGTCGAGGGTCTGGTACGGGTACTCGGTGCGGATCGTCATGAGGTCGCGGGAGTCGCTGCCGCCGATCCCCTCGGCGGCCAGCAGGCCGGCCCCGCGGTTCCGCTTGCCCCCGGCGTGGCTGAACAGGTACCTCGCCTCCACCGACCGCTCGTCCGTGCGGGAGTCGAGCAGTTCGGGGTGGAGTTTTCCGACCACGCCCCGGTGCAGGAACTGGTGGTTCATGTCGAGGAGGTTCTCGTGCATGAACGAGTAGTGGCAGCGCACGGTCCGGGAGTACGTCATCGTCCTGTACCGCGGCGAGCCGAACGCCGGCAGGTCGGGCAGCGGAGCGGCGGCCGCCTTGTCCGGATCGCCGGGGAACACGAAGACCAGGCCGTACGCCTCGCGCACCGGATAGCCGCGCACGCCGCGCGGGGGCCGGCCGTCGCCTTTGGAGAGGTACGGGATCTGCGAGATGCGGCCGTCGCCGCGATAGGCCCAGGCGTGATAGCAGCAGCGGAGTGTCTCGCCCTCCACGACGCCCATGCTCAACGGCACCTGCCGGTGGGCGCACCGGTCCTCCAGCGCGTACACGGTGCCGCTCTGCCCGCGGTAGAGCGCGATGCGCTCGCCGGCGAACGCCGTCGCGAACGCCCGCTCGCGCCGCACGTTCTTCGACACGGCGACCGGATACCAGAAGTCCGGGTTCGCCCCGACGCGCCGGAGATCGACCATGCCCGTGCTCGGGTCACGGTGCGCCGCCGGCCACTCGGCCCCGGCAGTCAAGGCCCCGGCCTCGTCGGTCTCGGTCATACCTCTCCCTCGCGCGTACGGGCAGCGACAGCCGCACGTCCCCTCAGGCAGCACCGAGCTGCCGGTGCGGGCGCCCGGCACCGCCCATCCTCACCGCGCCGCACCGCGCACGCCCTGCCCGACGCGTACGGACGGGTGAGTCGCGCTAGCGGTCGATCTCGGGCAGAGCGGCCAGGCCCGTGTCGAGCATGATGCGGTCCACGGTCCGCGGCAGGGTGCTGTCGGCATCGATGACGGTCTCGATGCCGTCGGGCAGCAGATCCAGTTCGCGGTACCACTCGCGCAGCTGCGTCTCGCCGACCTCGTTCGCGATCGGCTTGCCGGCATGGCGGACGAGGGTCTGCTCGAACGGCACGTGCAGGTAGTAGGCGTGGATCGGCCCGCGGTGGTCGGCGCGCAGCCGGGTGAGCATCTCGCCGTAGTGGTCGGCGTACAGGATCCCCTCGACCACGACGTGGTACCCGGCGTCGAGGGCGTAGCGGGCCGTCAGGTCGATCAGACCGATGTTCGCCGCGCCGGGCCGGTCCCGCTCCCGCAGCACGACGCGGCGCAGGTTGTCCTGCCCCACCAGTGCCAGGCCCCGCCCGAACCTCTCACGCACCCCGGCCGCGACGGAGGACTTCCCCGCCCCGCTGTTGCCCCGCAGCACGACGAGCCGGGTCTCTTCGGTCCCCACTCTCATGGAAGGCACCCTACGAGGGACCATGACGGCGTTCGGGCACCGTCAGCACACCGGCCGGCAGGCTTCCTCCCGTGCGCAGCCCGTGGCCCCTTTCACCGCGCGCCGGCGGTGCCTGTCTCGCCATGCGCTCCACGTCAGGCCCGTACCAGTCCGCCGACCCACCAGTCGTGCGGCCTGCCGTCGTTGGCGATGCTGCGGTTGCGCAGCGTCCCTTCGACGGTGAAGCCCAGCCGCTCGGCGACGGCACGCGATCCGGTGTTGCCGGTCATGGCCCACCATTCGATGCGGTGGACGTCGAGCGTGGCCCACCCCCAGTCGCACAGCGCCCGCGCGGCCTCGACCGAATAGCCCCGGCCGCGCTGCTCCTTGACCGCCCAGTAGCCGAGTTCGTAGACGCCCGCGCTCACCTTGGTCAGGCAGTAGGAGCCGACGAGCGCGGCACTGTCCTTGCGGAACGCCCCGAGGACATAGTCCTTGTCGGCGGCCCAGCCCTCGGGCCACTCCTCGCGGACCCTCTTCTCGGCGTCCTGCCGTCCGAAGGGCACGGGCACCGGCGTGTAGAACTGGATGTCCTCGTCCTGGCAGGCGTCGTGCACCGCCTCCACATCGCCCGGCTCGAAAGCCCTCAGTATGAGGCGTCCGGTCTCGAGTGTCACTGGATCCACCGCGTCAGTATGAGCGCCGACCAGGGCCTGCGGCCATCGAATATCGCCACGGGATTCGTCAGCGCATGGTGCTCTGCGGGTGCCGGAGTCGTGTGGCCCGCCTAGTGTGCGAGGAGGTGTTCAACGACGGACAGGTCGGCGCGGGCGCCTGGTTCCCCCCAAGACGAGGAGCGTGGTCGGTGTGGCCCGGAACCGCCGGTTGATCCTGAGCTCGCCGTCCGAGGTCTGGGATCTGCTGTCCGACGGCCACCGCTACGGGGAGTGGGTCTCCGGCACGCAACAGATCACGGCAGCCGACCCGCACTGGCCCGAGGTGGGCGCCCGTCTGCAAGTCCGGGTCGGACTGGGCCCGTTGGTCCTGGACGACACCTGCGTCGTGCGCATCTGTGAGCCGGGACGCCGTCTGGAACTGGAAGCCAAGGCGGACCCGTTCGGCGCGGCCCGCATCGCCATGAACCTGATTCCCTGGGGTGAGAACACGCTCTTCGTCCTCGACTGGCATCCCCTGCGCGGCCCCGGCACCCGGATGCACGGGCTTCCGGTGGACTACCTCGTCTCGATCCGCAACGGCATGATGCTGACGAAACTGGCCCGGATCGCCGTGCGCGAGCACCGCGACAGCGCCGGCGGCGCACCGCGGAGCGGCTGAGAACGGCTGAGGGCCGGGGGCGGGGCAAGCGACCCACCCCGGCCCGTGGTCACTCCTCGTCACGCAGCCGGGCCGCCAGTGAGGTCAGTGCCTCCGTCTCCTCGGTGTGCCCCAGGGCGGTCAGGCGGACGACGGCCGCGTCCAGCCGGGTGAGGGCAGGCGCGGGACGCTCCAGATAGAGGCCCTCCACGACCCCCGCGAGGCGCACGCACTCGGCCCACTCGCCGGCCCGGTCGTCGTCCCGCCCCGGTTCGCCGAGCAGGGTGAGTGCCTTGTCCAGAGCCGCCAGGGCGTCCTCGTACGCGCCGGCGAAGGCGTTGACCCGCCCGTGCTCGTAGAGCAGGGCCGTGTCCAGGGAGCGGCCGTGGGCCTCGTACCCGGCGGCGCGGGCCTCGTCGGCGACCCGGCCGGCGTCGGCGAGGACGGCGAGGGCGTCGGGCAGTCCGTCCGCACCCTGCCGCTGGGCCTGGAGACGGGCGAGTTCACGCAGGGAGTTGCTGAGGTGCTCGTAGCGCGGGTCCTCGGCGTGGGCGGCGAGCGCCTGGTCGGCGGCCTCCCGGGCCCGGCCGAACTCGCCGGACTCGGCGAGGAGTACGGCCGTCTCCGCGGCGATCACGGCGTGGCTGCCCCGGTCGTCGTCCCAGCCGGCCGACTCGGCCGCGAGCGCGACGAACTCGGCCGTGGCGGCCTTGAGGTCCTCCCCCGTGTGCAGCGCTCGGGCGCGGGTCAGACGCAGCTGGGCCACGAGCCGGTCGTCCAGTTCTCCGGCGGCCACGTCCGGTTCGGCCAGCAGGGAGTCGAGCAGCGCGATGCAGTCCTCGACGCGGCCCAGGTCGAGGCTGAGCTGGGCGGCGTTGCTGTAGGTGCAGTACGCGTCGGTCCGATTGCCGTGTCGCAGGTCCAGCTCCGCCGCGCGCGTCAGGTGCCGCAGCGCCTCCTCGGGTCGGGCCAGGTGCATGCAGGCCTCGGCCAGGTCGGCGTGCAGGCGGGTGGTGCCGACCGCGTCGGCCGGCCAGTCGGCGGCCAGGCGCAATCCCTCGGCCAGATCCGTGTACGCGGCCTGGGCGTCCTGGAGGACGAGCCGGATCCGGCCGCGCAGTGCGAGCGTGCGGGGCAGGTGCCAGGCGGGGCCGTGCGCGGTCAGCCGGTCCAGGAGGGCGTCGGCCTCGGTGACCGCGGCGGGCAGGTCGCCGGAGATGGCGTACGTGGTGGCCCGCAGCAGGTGTGCGCCCGAGATCTGCCCGGCGATGTCGTGCCGGGCTGCGAACGCGCGGAGCAGGTCCGCCTCGGCGAAGACCGCCGCGACGTGCTCCTGGCTGCGGGTCGTCTGCAGCCGCAGGGCGAGCGCGGTCGCCCTCAGCCGCAGCAGGCGTGCCTCCTGGTGCGGGGTGAGGCCGGGTGTCTCCTCGTGCGTGCGGACCATGGACGCGTGGGCGTCGGTGAGGGCGGAGGCCTTCGCCTCGGGTCCGTCTGCGCCCTCCGCGAGGATCTCGGCGTTCGCGAGCAGGAGGCCGGCCCGGGTGAGCGCGGCGTCGCCCGGCGCGCCGGCGTCGTCGTACAGGGCCGCGGCCTCTTCGTTCAGGGCGGCGGCGTCGGTGAACCGGTCCTTCTCGTGCGCCCGGTTCGCCTCTTCGGCCAGCAGGTCCGCGCGCAGCCGGGCGACCGGTCCCACGGCCGGGTCGTCGGGGTGGGTGTAGTCGCGGGCGGCGGCGAGTGTGCGCAGCCGTGCCCAGCAGGCCCGCGCGTCCGGGTGGCCCTGCTCGTCCAACGCCCTGGTGCGCAGGATGAGTTCGGTGAGCGATTCGGGGACGGCGGGGGCCGGGCCGATGGCCGCCGGGGCAGCGGGGGCGGCCGGGGTCACGTCGTCGAGGCTGCGGGTGCGCAGGGTCAGCTCCAGGGTGTCCAGGAGCGGGGCGCGGTCCAGGCGGTCCCTGCGGCGGTCGGTGTGGGCCGTGGTTGTGTTGCGGGCGTCGAAGCGGGCGGCGAGGTCGTCGGCGCGGCTTCGCACCTCGGCGCGCAGGCCGGCGGCGGTCCAGGTGCGGCCCGCGTATCCGGCGGCGGGCAGCTCGCCGTGGCCGAGGAGCTCGACGCGCTGGAGGAGGACCTCCACGCCGGTGAGGAAGTCGAGTTGGTCGAGGGGCGAGTCCACCTCGTCGAACAGGTTGCGGTTCTCGGCGAGCAGTTCCAGGCCTCGGGCCTCGTTGCCGGTCAGCGCGCAGAACTCCAGGTGCCGGCCGACCTCTGAGGACATCGAGGGGTTGCGGCGGCAGCCGCGGTAACCGGCGAGGTGCAGTTCGCGGGCCCGCTCGGCGCGGCCGGTGCGCAGCAGGGGCAGCAGCGCGTACGACAGGGAGCGGGCGGGCTCCTCCTGGCAGGACTCCTGGCCGGCCAGGACGGGCTCCCAGGCGCGCAGGGCCCGTTCGTCGTCGCCCGCGGTGAGGTGGTGGCGGGCGCGCCGGCAGATCTCACAGGCCTCGCAGTCGCTGAGCCGGGTGCGGGTGCGGGCGGCCCACAGCTCGTAGGCGAGGGTGGTGTCCTCACCGACGTGGGCGGCGAGCTGGTACGCCTCCCCGTAGTAGGGCTGGAGGCCGAGGCCCGCCTTCTGGTAGCGGTCGCGCATCTCCGTCAGCCACTGGCGCAGGCTGGTCAGCGGTATCTCGGGCAGGGCGCGCAGGGCGTTGGACACCCACTTGAACCGCCAGAACAGCATGTGGCGCAGGCGCTCGTCGAAGACGTCGGGCTGCTCGTCGAAGAGGGTGAGCAGCCGCGCGAAGACGACGGGGGACTTGCGGGGTTCGGAGCCGTAGGTGTACGCCTCCTGCAGTTCGAGGAGCGCGCGGACGAGCGGGACCGGGTCCTCGAACTGCTCGGCGGCGTCGACGAGTTCCTCGGCGGTGACGGTGCGGGTGCGGCCGTAGGGGCGCCGCTGGTTCTCCTGGAGCGCCTGGTACAGCTCGTCGGTGTTCTGGGGGTGGGGTGCGGTGGGCATCGTCAGCTGTCCTTGCGGAGGGCGTGGGCGAGCAGGTCGAGGAAGGAGCGGTTGATGAGGCTCGACTCGGCGGGCCGGAGCGGGCGCCGGGACAGCATCGCGGCCTGCCCGTACAGGGCTTCGGCGCTGGTGCGGGCCAGTTCGGGCTCGTCGATGGCGACGGCGGTGCGGACCAGCGGGTTGAGCTGGTTGAGGATCAGCTGCGCGCGCGGTGCCTCGTGGCGCAGGGCGCCCAGGATGTCGCCCCACAGGCCGCCCTCCTGCTCACGGGCGAGCTGGGAGCGGGTGCGTTCGTGCCGGGCCTCGCGGCTGTCGATGAGGAGGGCCGGCGCGGAGACGGGCTGGAAGGTGCGCAGGGCGACGTCGCAGTCGAAGACGGCCAGGGCGTCGCGGGCCTGCGCGAGATAGGCAGCGGCGGCGAGCTCCGTCTCCCGGTCGACGGGGTCGAGGTGGGCGGTGAGGGTCGCCGGGTCGAGGTCGGCGACGGCGGCCTCGGGCCTGATCTCGGGCAGCCGGTGGACCAGCTCACGGTCGTAGGTGTAGCCGCCGTTGACGACGCCGAGCCCGGCGGCCGAGGCGATCGCGGCGACCTGGCGGAACTCCTCCACGCTCGACGTCACCAGCACGGTGCGGTGGGTGCGGGCGAACTCGTCCAGGGTGCAGTGCCCGTCGGTGGTCTCGAACGGCAGCCAGGGCAGCAGCATCCGCAGGATCTCGTCGTCGTGCACGGCGAGGGACTTCACGGCCAGGTGGTGGGCCTGGAGGAAGCGGCCGAGCAGGTCCGGGTCGCCGGCGGCGGTCCGGGCGATCCAGTCGCGCAGCCGCTCTGCGAGGGCGTCGCGGACGGCGGCGAGGGTGGCGTCCTCGTAGAGGGACTCGCGGGACGCCGTGGGGCGCAGGCTCTCGGCGTCGACGACACAGCGGACGAAGAACGCCCAGTCGGGCAGGATCTCCTCGGCCTGCTCGGACAGCAGCATGCCCTTGACGTGCACGCGGTGGCCGTGGCGGCGCCCGGCCGGCACCGTCTCGGGCAGGATGCAGGCGATGCCCTTCAGGCCGACGGCCGGCAGGTCCAGCTCGATGGTGTCCAGCGGCTTGAAGCCGAAGACCTCCTCGCCGTACGCGGCCAGGGCACGGGACCGGGATCCCGGGGTGGGGTACGAACGCGCCCAAGGGGCGGGCTCGGGGTTGACGGACGTGCCGGAGCGCTCCGAGCCGCCCGTGCCGTCGTCGAAGGTGACCGGGTGGCGCAGCAGGGAGCCGAAGTGGCGGGCCAGTGCCCGCACTTGCACCGGCCGGGTCCACTCCCCCGCGTCGGCGCGCGGGGTCAGGGTGACGGTGGTGCCGGGCCGGGGGCGGGCGGATGCGGGCAGGGTGCGGACGGTGTAGCTGCCGTCGCCGCGTCCGCGCCACTCCACGGCGGGTGCGTCGGGGGTGCGGGCGGAGCGGCTCAGGACATGGATCTCGTCCGCGACCAGGAAGCAGGAGAGCAGGCCGATGCCGAACTGGCCGATGAAGTCGCCCCGTTGTTCGGCGATGCGGTCGGCGCGCTTGCTGCTGCGGCCGATGGTGGCGAGGAAGCCGTGCACGTCGGCCTCGGTGAGTCCGACGCCGTCGTCCTCGACGCGTACCACCGAGCCGTCGGCGTGCAGGCGTACGCCGAAGGCGTCGGCGGGGGCGGCCGGTTCGAGGGCGTGCCGGGCGGTCAGGGCGTCCACCGCGTTCTGCATCAGTTCACGCAGGTACACGCGGGGGCTGGAGTAGAGGTGGTGGGAGAGGAGGTCCACCAGGCCGCGAAGGTCGACCTGGAAGGTGCGGTCGGTGGCGGCGTGGTCGGTGGCGTGGTCACGCAGGGGCATGGGGCAGTCCGGGGGGGGGGAGGGAACGGCGGGGTGGGCGATGGTCCGCGGGACCGGCCGAGGACGGCCGGGGCGGGGCGGCCGGTGGCTCAGAAGGCCTTGCGGAAGCGCGCGTACACCTTCTGCGGGTCCGCCATGAAGGTCCACGGCCACTCGGTGAACACGCCCTCCAGCTCGCGGAAGACGTTGGAGGCGGTGCTGCTGCCCGCCAGCGAGAGGGCCATGGCGAAGATGTTGTAGTCGCCCTGCCAGCCCAGGCGGCGCTCGTACGCGTGGTGCAGGATGCTGCGCTCCGCCGCTTCCCTCAACTCGGTCCGGATCCGCGGGTGCTGCAGGCAGTCGCGGGTGTCGGACTCCACCCAGTCCTCGATGTGTGCCATGGCGACGGCACAGCCGAGCCGATGCCCGTCGGGCGCGCCGGCGAAGGCCTTCCGGGCGAACTCCAGGGCCTGGCCCGGCTCTCCGCCCCAGCGGGGCTGGAGGCGCGACACCCACTCCAGGTGGAGGTCCAGGTTCAGCGGATCACGGCGCAGACCGGCCGCGAGCCGGGCCTCCTGGACGCTGTCGTCGACGGACATGCCGCGTCCCGAGGTGAGCAGGTGGCGCCACGGCGTGACCCAGTCGGGCCGCAGCTCGGCGGCCTCGAGCAGGTGCTCCTCGGCGATACGCAGCCGCTCGTGGAAGGTCTGCCACTGCTCGCGGCCGACGTCCACGGCACGGGCGGACGTACGCGCCTCCCAGCCCCAGGAGACATGGCGCGCACCCGAGATCAGCAGGGCGGTCGCCCGGAGCTCCTTGTCGTCCTTGTCCTCCTCGGCGGCCCGGACGATCCATTCCTCCAGACCGTCCACGTCGCTCAGTTGCCCCAGGACCGCCTGTTCGCGGCCGAGGTCGAAGGGGGCGAGGGCCGCCTTGACCGCCGCCCAGTCGGCGGCGCCGGCCGCTTCCACGAGGGCGAGCACCCGGGTGTCCCCGAGTGCGCGCAGCTCGTACGTCCCGTTCTTCTGCCTGCGCGGGGCGGGCAGGACGTGCGGATCGGCCGCCGGTCTCTGCGCACCCCTGCCGAACAGCTTGCCGAACATGCCGCGCCCTCCCCTGGTACCGCGTGATCTTCCGGTGCAGCATAGGCGGACCCACCGACATGCTCTCCACCGGGTTTTCACCGGCACTTCACAAGACGCGAAGGCGTCGCGGCCGGCCCCTCCCGCCCGGTCGGCGGCCATCATGGCGGGTGTCCTCCGGTCTCAGGCGCCTGGCGCCGATCGGCCGCTGGGTTCGCTTCACCGATGACTTTTTGCGGCATGAGGAGTCGTAGACGCTGCTGACACCTGAGCCGGGAGGCCGTCGATGAACGCCGTGTACGACACCCTGCACCGCTATGTGGACGAGGGGCGGGTTCCGGGTGCCGTCGGCCTTGTGGCCCGCGGCGCCGACGTCCGGGTCGTGACCGCCGGTTCGGTGGACACCGAGGGCACCGCCCCGTTGGCACGGGACTCACTCTTCCGTATCGCCTCCATCACCAAGCCCATCGCGGCCGCGGCCGTCCTGATGCTGGTGGAGGAGGGACGTCTGGCTCTGGACGCCCCGGTCGAGCAGTGGCTGCTGGAGCTGTCGAAACCGAGCGTGGTGCGCGCCCCCGACGCCCCGGTCGAGGACGTCGTCCCGGCGGCCCGTCCGGTCACGGTCGAGGACCTGCTCAGCTCCCGCACCGGCTGGGGCTTTCCCGACGACTTCTCCCTCCCCGCCGTACAGGCCCTCTTCGCGGTGCAGAGGGACGGGCGCGCCCTGCAGGACTGGCCGGACCCGGACACCTGGCTCGGTCTTCTCGCTCAGGTCCCGATGGTGCGCCACCCCGGGGAAGCCTGGCTCTACGGCACCTCTTCCGACCTCCAGGGCATCCTGGTCGCCAGGGCGTCGGGCCGTACGTTCCCCGAATTCCTGGCAGAGCGGATCTTCGAACCGCTGGGCATGAAGGACACGGCCTTCGAGGTCCCCGTGGCGAAACGGCACCGCTTCACCTCGTCCTACACCCCGTCCCCGGACGGAGGCCTGACCCTGTCGGACACCCCCGACGGGCAGTGGAGCCGCCTCCCTCGCTTCCACTCCGGCGGCGGGGGCCTCGTCTCCACCGCCGACGACTGGCTGTCCTTCGCCCGTATGCTGCTGAACGACGGCGAGAGCGGCGGCCACCGCCTGCTGTCCCCCGCCTCGGTGCGCCGTATGACGACCAACCACCTCACGGCCGGGCAGCGCGCCGGCTCGTCACTCTTCCTGGAGGGCCAGGGCTGGGGCTATGGCGGCCAGGTCGACGTGACCCGGGCCGACCCGTGGAACGTCCCGGGCCGCTACGGCTGGGTCGGCGGCACGGGCACGACGGCGCACATCGACCCGTCCACGGGAACGGTCGCCGTTCTCCTGACCCAGGTGGGGATGGAGAGCCCGACGCCCACACCGCTCATGCGGGACTTCTGGAGGAGCGTGGCAGGCGGCTGAAGCCGTCGGTCGCAGGCCTGCCCTCGCCCCTCGGGTCAGCTGTCGGGGATGCGCAGGGCCAGGACGGCGACGTCGTCGTCGTTGCCCACGGGGCGTACACGGCGCAGGAGCTGGTCGGTGAACGAGGCGAGGGGCCGGTGGGCCAGGGCGGCGGCGTGCTGGCGCAGTCGGTCCAGTCCCTCGTCGAGGGTGCGGCGGGGCGCTTCGACGAGTCCGTCCGTGTACAGCACCAGAGTGGAACCGGGCGGGAGCTGCGCGGTGGCGTCCGGGCGCCGGGTGCCGGTCTGGGTGCCCAGCAGGATGCCATGGCCGTCGGTGAGGTAGCGCGCCAGGCCGTCCCGGCTGATCAGCAGCGGCGGAGGGTGGCCGGCGTTGGTCCAGGACAGTTGCCAGTCGCCGCCGTCGACCGGTTCGACCCGGGCGAAGATCGTCGTGGCCATGGTGACGTCGGTGATGTGCTGGATCGCCTCGTCGAGCCGTTCGACGACCCGGCTGGGAGGCTCGTGCTGGGACCATGCGTAGGCACGGAGCATGTTGCGGACCTGCGCCATGCCGGCCGCCGCCTCCAGGTCGTGACCGACGACGTCTCCGATGGCCAGGGCCGTGGACGCGTCGGACAGCGGGAAGGCGTCGTACCAGTCGCCGCCGACCTGGGAGGCGTCGGGTGCGGGCAGATAGCGCACGGTCATCTGCAGGCCGGAGACGCCCGGCATCTGCGGCAGCAGATGGTTCTGCATGGTCTCGGCGACCTTGCGCTGGCGCTGGTAGAGGCGGGCGTTGTCCAGGGCGAGACCGGCACGGCGTGCGATGTCCTCGATCAGGGGGAGGTCCACGGGCGTGAAGGGCGCCGATTTCTCGTCGCGGCCCAGGGTCAGCGCTCCCAGGACGGCGCGGGTGCTGCGGATGGGCGCGATGGCCGCGGAGCGCATCCCGGTGACGTCGAAGAGGCGGCGCTGCTCGACCGCGATGCCGGAGTCCGGTGCCCCCTGATAGGTCTGCGGGCCGGCCAGGTTGGACGCGACCCCGCGCAAGGCCCTGGACAGGGGCATCTGCGATTCCTCCGGGATCGGCGGCATCGGTCCCTGCAGGTCCTCGTGGGGCGTGAGCGTCTCGCCGTCGGCGTGGACCACGAGGGTGCGCCACACCTCGTCGCGCTCGGTGATCAGGTCGACGACCACCCAGTCCGCGAGGCGGGGCAGGACCAGCGTCACCAGCCGCCGCAGCGCCTCGTCCACGTCGAGCGTGGAGGTCAGCTGCGTGGTGGTCTCGGCCAGCAGGGCGAGTCGTGCCAGCTCCGACAGCGGCCGCGTCGTCGGCTCGGGCTCCGGCTCCGGCTCGGCGACCTGCAGGTGGTCGGAGGCGTGGAAGACGACGAGCGTGCCGTCGTGCCGGCCTTCGAGGTCGTACGGCGTGATCAGCCAGGAGATGCGCAGCACGGTGCCGTCGGCACCTGCGAAGTAGTCCTCGTCGGCCTGGGCGGTGCGCCCGGCGTGGAAGGCCTGCCGCATGGCGCACTGGGTTCTCGGCAGGGGCTGCCCCTGCGGGCCGCGGTGCAGCAGATCGTGCGCGTCATGTCCGATCAGGTCGGCGGCGGGCCGGCCCAGCAGGCGCTCGGCGTGGGCGTTCACGGCGATGATGCAGCCCTGCTCGTCCACGAGGTAGGCGCCGGCGCCGATGGCTTCCAGGGACGCGACGGACGCTGTCGGCACGGACGGCCCGTGAACGGACTCCGTGTGTTCCGGCCCCGTCATCTCGGCCTCCCTGCTGATCGGGCCGACCTCCCCGCTCGCCGGCGTCCCCTGCTTGCTTGCCTTCCCCGTATGCCCATACGCGGGGTTTTTCCACGTGCCGGGGCGACCTCAACGCTTCGTGCAGCCCGTGCGGGCCAGCTGACCTGCGGTCCCGGGGAATCGGTCCATCCGGTCGCGGACGCCGGGCAGGGCGCGGCCGTCACCGGCGGGGGCCGCCTCGTGAACGCCCTCAGCTCAGGTCGAGGTCGGCGTGCAGCAGGTTGTGGTCCGAGTACGAGGTCGGATGCACGCGGTGCCTGAGCGGGACGACGCCTCGCAGGAACACGTAGTCGAACTTGCTGTGCCAGTCGGTCGTCGGCCGGCAGCCGCCGGTGGGCGACGGACGGCACTGCGGGTCGGCATCCGTGGCCAGTGCCCAGATGTTGGACAGTTCGGGGGCTTCCGGCACGGCGTTGAAGTCGCCGAGGAGGATCGCGCGGTCGTGCCGGGCGACCTCCGCCGCGAGCACGCGGGTCTGCTCCGCCCGGACCGCCTCCTGACGTCGCTGGGCGAGATGGGTGTTGAAGACCCGGACGGACCTGCCGTCGACGGTGGTGGTGACGGCCATGTACCCGCGGTCCTCGGAGCCGCCGTCGGGATATTCCACGGTGACCGGGTCCGTCATCGGCGCGGCCGACAGGACCGCCTGGCCGAAGGCCCCCGGGCTCCACGGTGTCCCCCCGCAGCGGCCCCACTTGTGCAGCACCGACCCGTACTCGACGTGGTAGGCCAGCCCGTGCAGGTTCTCCAGATACTCCCGGATCCTCTCGACGTCCCGCACACATGCTTCCTGAAGGCCGACGACCTGAGGCGCGTACGCGGCGATCTCCGCGGCCTTGTCGACGTCGCTCGCCTCGCAGGGGTTGCAGATGTTCCACGTCATGACCCGGTTCGGGACGACGTCCCTGGCCGCCACGGCGGGCTGCGCCCCGGCGAAGAGGGCACCGTCGGGTGCACTGGGTCCGACGAGCACCACGCAGACCGCCAGCATGACGCCCGCGAGCAACCGCGCGCCCGTACGCCTGTCGAGCACCATCGCCTCCTCACGGCGGACACGTCCGGCCTCTGACGCCTCCAAGCACGAGGTTATGGGACGGGATCGTCGGCAACCCAGGGGTTGCGTGATCTCGTCACCGCGGCCCCCGAATCACCATCGCTCGGCCCACCGGACCGGAAGGCGCCGCGGCTCGCGCCGCGCTCCGTGGTCCTGGCGCCTTCGACGGTAAGGGGCAAGGCTGTGCGTAGGGTGGCCGGACTGGTGATCGACGCGGGCGGTGCGACATGGAGTGGCAGAAGTTCGCCGAGGAAATGGCCGTGCTCGCGCGGACCCTGCTGAAACAGGACTCCGTACAGCAGACACTGGACGAGATCGCGGCATCGGCCGTGAGGCTGGTGGACGGCTGTGACGCGGCGGGGATCCTCGCGGTGCGCAAGGGCCGTGCCGTCACGCTGTCCTCGTGCGGCGACATGGTCCAGGAGTCCGACCGTCTGCAGGGCGAGCTGGGCGAGGGGCCGTGCTTCGACCTCGCCCGCCGCGCGGAAGACGAGCGCGTGTTCCGGATCGTGGACATGACCCGGCCCCAGCCGGACTGGCCCCGCTACGCCGCGGCCGCGCGCGAGCTGGGCATCGGCAGCATGACCGGGGTCCTGCTCTACACCCACGACGAGGACTTCGGCGCACTCAACCTGTACGCCGGCCGCCCGGGCACCTTCACCGAGGACATCGCGACCGCCGGCTGGCTGCTGGCCTCGCACGCCGCCGTCGCCCTCTCGGACGCCCGCACCATCGACCAGCTCGAACACGCGCTGCAGACCCGGCACGCCATCGGCGAGGCCATGGGCATCCTCATGGAGCGCCACGGGATGAGCGACGAAGACGCCTTCAACGTGCTGCGCAACATCTCCCAGCACCACAACGTCAAGCTGCGCGACGTCGCGCAGCGTATCCGTGACAAGCGCTCCGGCAAGCAGTCCTGAGCACACCGGCGATCAGATCAGACATCCCATGTAGGAGGGCCAAGCCACCCTCCCCCGGCCATCCGCGCGTCCCCGATCGCCCGGTAACGGTGATATTTCGCCTGGGTGAAAAGGTTTTGTCGCGCATGCTCTAGACAAGCGCGGGCACATCCCCGTTAATTCATCCCATGTCATCGGCGTTCGTCCCGTCGGGCTCACGAGATGGAGTCAGTGGCTGCGGCCCCTGCCGCCGCTCATGAGAACCCCGCGCGACGGCCATGACCTCGGCCCGGCAGGCCGCCCTCGCTCCACCGGTGACAAAACCTTGGCAGGTGACTACGCCGGCGCCTCCTCGACCTTCGCCCACGGGTGGAACCTGCGGTGGACGCAGACTTTCCACCCCGCCTACGAACTGCAGCCGTCCACCCCGGGCATGACCACCGTCAACGACTTCGCCCGGATCACCGACTCTGCGCGGACGCGCAGGGCAACTCCACGGACAACCGCGCGAACGTCATCCAGCGGCCCTCCACCACCGGCTGGAACCAGGAGTGGCAGCTCGTGGGGCTGTGACGGGTGTCACGGATCCATCTCATTATTGATGGGATGGATCTTCCTCCAGGGCTGCGCAGCAGCCATTCCCTAGATCGCCTGACGCGCCTTACCTGCAACTTCACTCAAGCCTCTAGACGGCCCGACCGAACAGCATCTATAAACATCCCATCTCTTCACGAGCGACACACAGCTGTCGTGTCGGCGTAACAACTTCCGCTACGGGACCAGCGCGAGGAATCCAACGATGAGACTCAGATCCGCTCTCTGCTCCACCGTTTCCGTCGTCTGCGCACTGACGCTGCTCAGCGCCTGCGGCGGCTCCACCACCGCCGCGTCGTCGGGCGACAAGCCGCTCGTGGGTGTCGACTACCCCCGCTCCGACACCGACTTCTGGAACTCGTACATCAAGTACACCCCCCAGTTCGCCAAGGAGCTGGGCCTGGACCTGAAGACCACCAACTCGCAGAACGACGTCGCCAAGCTGACCGCGAACGCGCAGACCTTCATGAGCCAGGGGGTCAAGGGCGTCGCGATGGCCCCGCAGGACACCGCCGCCATCGCGCCCACCCTGGCGCAGATGGAGGCCAAGAAGATCCCCGTCGTCACCGTGGACACCCGCCCCGACAGCGGCAAGGTCTACATGGTCGTCCGCGCCGACAACCGCGCCTACGGCGAGAAGGCCTGCCAGTTCCTCGGCACCAAGCTGGGCGGCAAGGGCAAGGTCGTCATGCTGCAGGGCGGCCTCGACTCCATCAACGGCCGTGACCGCACCGAGGCGTTCAACGACTGCATGAAGAAGAACTACCCCGGCATCAAGGTCCTCGGCGAGGCCACCAACTGGGACGGGGCGATAGCGGCCCAGAAGCTCCAGACCGACCTGACCGCCAACCCGGACATCAAGGGCGTCTACATGCAGTCCAGCTTCGCCCTGGCCGGCACGCTCCAGGTGCTCAAGCAGCGCGGTCTGCTGGTCGACCCGAAGAACAAGAAGCACGTGTTCGTGGTCTCCAACGACGGCATCCCCGAGGAGCTCAAGTCCATCGCCGCGGGCAAGATCGACGCCACCGTCTCCCAGCCGGCCGACCTCTACGCCAAGTACGCCCTGTACTACCTGAAGGCCGCGATCGACGGGAAGAAGTTCAAGCCCGGCAAGACCGACCACGACAGCACCATCATCCAGGTCCGTCCCGGCCTGCTGGAGGACCAGCTCTCCGCCCCGCTGGTCACGGCGGACGGCGGCACCTACGGCGGTGTCCCCAGCGTCAAGAGCGACGACAAGGCCCTCTGGGGCAACAACCTCGGCTGACATTCCCCGGCAGAGCCACAGCTGACGAGATCTAGGCGGTTGAGATGAAGGACGGGGAGCGAACAGCGAACCCCGTGCCCGCCCCGGCGGACCATGGGCGGGCCTCCACGGGCCTGCCCATCGTCGAGGCGACGCGCATAGTCAAACGATTCGGTCCGACGGTGGCCCTGAACGGCGCCCGGATCACCATCAGGGCCGGCGAGACCCACGCGCTCGTCGGACGCAACGGGGCGGGCAAGTCCACCCTGGTGTCCGTCCTCACGGGCCTGCAGTCCCCGGACGAGGGCAAGGTCACCTTCGGCGGCAGCCCCGCACCGCGACTCGCGGACCGCGACGCCTGGCGGCAGCGTGTGGCGTGCGTCTACCAGAAATCCACGATCATCCCCACGCTGACCGTCGCGGAGAACCTCTTCCTGAACCGGCACGACCACGGTCCCAGCCGGCTGATCAGCTGGACGGGCGTGCGCCGCCGGGCCCAGGAACTGCTGTCGACCTGGTCGGTGGACGTCGACCCGCAGACCCCGGCCGGCGACCTGAACGTGGAGCAGCGGCAGTTCGTGGAGATCGCCCGGGCGCTGTCCTTCGGGGCCCGGTTCATCATCCTCGACGAACCCACCGCACAACTCGACGGGGCGGCCATCAACCGGCTCTTCGACCGCATCCGCGACCTGCAACGCCAGGGCGTGACCTTCCTGTTCATCAGTCACCACCTGCAGGAGGTCTACGAGATCTGCGACATGGTGACGGTGTTCCGCGACGCCCGGCACATCGTGACCGCCCCGGTCGCCGGCCTGCCCCGCACGGAGCTGGTCGCCGCCATGACCGGCGAGGCGGCGGCGGACCGGCGGCAGGAACGCCCCAGCAGCCTCGACAGCACCGCCCCGCCCGCGCTGTCCGTGCGCGCGCTGGGCAGTGACGGCGACTACGGTGACGTGACGTTCCGGGTGGGCGCCGGGGAGATCGTCGGACTCGCGGGGGCCGCCGCCAGCGGCCGTACCGAGGTCGCCGAGACGGTTGTGGGTCTGCGGGCCGCTTCGACCGGAAACATCGAGATCGCCGGTCGCCGGCCCCGGCCGGGCAGCGTGCCCGCCGCCCTCGCCGCAGGTGCCGGGTTCGTCCCGCAGGACCGGCACCATCAGGGCTTCGTGCCCGACATGTCGATCGCGGACAACGCCACGCTGTCCGTGCCCAAGCGCCTGGGCCAAGGCGGGTTCCTGAACCGCGGCCGGCGGGACCGGCTCGCGGAGGGCATGATCCGGAACCTGGCGATCAAGACACCGGGCCCTGAGCTGCCCGTCTCCGGACTCTCCGGAGGCAACCAGCAGAAGGTCGTCATGGCCCGGGCCCTGGCCGACGACCCCCGGCTGCTGGTCCTGATCAACCCGACCGCCGGCGTGGACGTGCGGTCCAAGGAATTCCTCCTCGGCAAGGTCGAGGAGACCGCTCAGAGCGGCACCGGAGTACTCATCGCCTCCGACGAGCTCGACGACCTGCGCATGTGCGACCGCGTCCTGGTGATGTTCCAGGGCCGTGTGACCAACGAGATCGCCCGAGGCTGGCACGACCACGACCTCGTCGCCGCGATGGAAGGAATGGACCTCAATGCCTGAAACCGTCGTCGCCGACGCGTCCGCCACCGCGACGGACGCGCACCGCGCGAAGCGGATCGCGCTGCTCGGCGGCCGGATCCCGCTGGCCCGGCTGCGTGACCTCGCGCTCGTTCCGGCGATCGTGGCCATCGCGATCGTCGGCCAGATCGTCAACCCGGTCTTCCTGCAGGCCGACAACCTCATCAACGTCCTGCAGACCATGTCCGAGATGGCGCTGCTGGTCCTCGCGCAGACGATGATCCTGATCGTCAAGAAGATGGACCTGTCCCTGGAGTCCACGATGGGTCTCGCGCCCGGCGTGGCCGCCTGGCTCGTGGTGCCGGCCGGAGCCGGACACGGGCTCGGGCTGATACCCGGGGGCCTGTCGATCCCCGTGACCCTGGCCGTGGGTCTGCTGATCGGCGTCATCAACTCCGTCCTGATCATCCGCTTCGGCCTCAACGGCTTCATCGTCACGCTCGGCATGCTGATCGTGCTGCGCGGCATCCTCACCGGCATCTCCGGCGGCCAGACGTTCTTCCAGCTGCCCTCCTCGATGCTCTACCTGGGCACCGCCGAATGGATCGGCATGCCGGCCTCGATCTGGATCTGCCTGGCCCTGTTCGCCGTCGCGATCGTCGTCCTCGGCTGGACCAGCTTCGGCCGCTCGCTCTACGCCATCGGCGGCAACGTCGACGCGGCGAAGGCGGCCGGCATCCGCACCGACCGGGTGCTGTGGATCGTCATCGTCACCGGCAGCCTGCTCGCCGCCCTCGCGGGTCTGATGCTCTCCGGACGGCTGGCCTCGGTCGCCTCCGCCCAGGGCAACGGCTACATCTTCACCGTGTTCGCCGCGGCCGTCATCGGTGGCATCAGCCTCAACGGCGGCAAGGGCACCGTGTTCGGCGCCTTCAGCGGCATCCTGCTGCTCTTCATGATCCAGAACGTGCTCACCCTGGCCGGTGTCCCCGCCCAGTGGATCGGCGCCCTCAACGGCCTGATCATCCTGGTCGCCCTGACCATCTCCCGGATCACGGGCGGCAAGGTCCAGGAGTGAACCGGGCGGCCGTCGCCGCCGGACACCGACCACCGCCTCACCCTTCCCGCCGCAGGGGGGCCGCGCGCCCCACCCGCCCCCACAGGAGTTGCTGCCATGTCCTCCGCCGTGCCCTCCACCGCCCGCATCATCGCCCTGGACGTCCTGGACGTCCGCTTCCCCACCTCCGAGCATCTCGACGGCTCGGACGCGATGAACCCCGAGCCCGACTACTCGGCCGCCTACGTGGTCCTGCGCACCGACGCCGGCGACGGGCTGGAGGGCCACGCGCTGGCCTTCACCACCGGGCGGGGCAACGACGCGCAGGCCGCCGCCATCGCCACCCTCGCCCCGCACGTCGTCGGACGGTCGGTCGAGGAAGTCTGCGGCGACCTCGGCGCCTTCTCCCGCTCCCTCGTCCACGATCCCCAACTGCGCTGGCTGGGGCCGGAGAAGGGCGCCATCCACATGGCGACCGGCGCCGTCGTCAACGCCGCCTGGGACCTCGCGGCCAAGCGCGCCGGAAAGCCCGTCTGGCGCTTTCTCGGTGAGATGTCCCCCGAGGAGCTCGTGGCGCAGGTGGACTTCCGCTGGCTGTCCGACGCCCTCACCCCCGAGGAGGCCCTGGAGATCCTGCGCCGTGCCGAGCCGGGCCGCGAGCGGCGCATCGGCCTGCTGATCGACGGTGGCTATCCCGCGTACACCACCACCCCGGGCTGGCTGGGGTACTCCGACGAGAAGCTGGCCCGGCTGTCCCGCGAGGCCGTCGCCGACGGCTTCACGCAGATCAAGCTGAAGGTCGGGGCGTCTTTGGAGGACGACATCCGGCGCATGCGCGTCGCCCGCGAGACGGTCGGCCCGGACATCCGCGTCGCGGTCGACGCCAACCAGAGATGGGACGTCCAGCCCGCCATCGACTGGATGCGCGAGCTGGCCCCCTACGACCCGTACTGGATCGAGGAGCCCACCTCCCCCGACGACATCCTCGGCCACGCCGCCGTCCGCAAGGCGGTCAGCCCCATCAAGGTCGCCACCGGCGAGCACATCGCCAACCGGGTCGTCTTCAAGCAGCTGCTGCAGGCCGGCGCGGTGGACATCGTGCAGATCGACTCGGCGCGCGTCGGCGGTGTCAACGAGAACATCGCGATCCTGCTGCTCGCCGCGAAGTTCGGCGTGCCGGTCTGCCCGCACGCCGGCGGAGTGGGCCTGTGCGAGATGGTGCAGCACCTGTCGATGTTCGACTTCGTCGCCGTCTCCGGCACCACCGAGGACCGCGTCATCGAGTACGTCGACCATCTGCACGAGCACTTCGTCGACCCGGTGCGCATCACCGACGGCCACTACCTGCCCCCGACCCTGCCCGGCCTGAGCGCGCAGATGCACCCGGAGTCCCTCAAGGAGTACTCCTACCCCGACGGCCCGGTCTGGTCCTCCCGTGTCTGAGTTCCTGCCCCTGGTCGACTCCCACCACCACGTGTGGGACCTGGACCGCCGCCCGCAGCCCTGGCTGGACGAGCCGGGCCTCGAACCGATCCGCCGTAGCTACGGCGTCGAGGACCTGCGGCGGGAGGCGATCCGGCCGATCGCGGGCCGGTGGCTGACGCGGACCGTGCTCGTCCAGTGCATCGCGTCCCTGCCGGAGACGGCGGAACTGCTCGTGCTCGCCGACAAGGACCCGCTGGTCGGCGCGGTCGTCGGCTGGGCGGATCTCGCCGGGGCCGACGTCGGGGACATGCTCGACGTGCTCCTCGCCGGTACCGGGGGCTCGAACCTGAGGGCCGTGCGGCACGTGGTGCAGGGGGAGCCCGATCCGCAGTGGTTGCAGCAGCCGGTCGTCGAACGGGGCCTGCGCGCCGTCCAGGACCGGGGCCTCGGCTATGACGTGCTCATCCGCAGTCATCAGTTCCCGCAGGCCATTCGCCTCGCCCAGCGCTTCCCCGAGCTTCCCCTGGTCCTGGACCACGCGGGGAAGCCGCCCATCGGCCCCCACGCGCACCGTGACACCCTGCCCGACTGGCAGCGGAGGGTGCGCGTGCTGGCCGGCTTCCCGCAGGTGCGGTGCAAGGTCTCCGGGCTGATCACCGAGGCCGACCACCGCGAGTGGACCATCGCCGACATCCGGCCGGTGTGGGACACCCTGCTGGCGGCCTTCGGCCCCTACCGGCTCATGTTCGGCTCCGACTGGCCCGTCTGCCTCCTGGCCGGCGGCTGGGCCCGCTGGGCGGCCACCGTCGAGGAGCTGCTGCATGGTTTCTCCGAGCACGAGAAGCAGGCGCTGCTGTGCGACACGGCGGCCGGCTTCTACCGGCTGTACGAGACGTAGGAAGAGGCCCTTTCATGCTGCTGACCGAACTGCTCCACCCCGGCATCCTCGAAGCGCTCGCGGGAGCCGGGCACGGGGCCCGTGTCCTGCTCGCCGACGGCCACTACCCCGCCAGCACCGCCGTCGGGGAACGGGCGAGGATCGTCCACCTCAACCTCTCCCCCGGCGTGCTCGACGTCAGCACCGTCCTCGACGTCCTGCTGCGGGCCCTGCCCGTCGAGACGGCCCACGTGATGGTGCCGCCCGAGGGGGAGCCGGAACCGCCGGCCATCGCCGAGTACCGCTCCCGGCTCGCGCCCGTCCCCGTGAAGACACTCGGCCGTTTCGAGTTCTACGACGCCGCCCGCTCACCCGACCTGGCCCTGGCCGTCGTCACCGCCGACACCCGTACCTACGCCAACCTGCTGCTGACCATCGGCGTCCGCGCTGAAAGGACCCTGATCCCACGATGAGTCTCGCCGTTCGCTATCTCGCCGCCCGAACGCTCGACACCGCGCCGGCCGAAAGCGCCGAACCCGGCCCGGGCGAGGTGCAGGTGGCTCCCGCCTACGTCGGTATCTGCGGCACCGACCTGCACATCTTCCACGGCGACATGGACGCCCGCGTCGCGACGCCCGCCGTGCTCGGGCACGAGATGTCCGGCCACGTCGTCGCGGTCGGGGCGGGCGTGGAGGGCTGGCGCCCCGGAGACGCGGTCACCGTGATGCCGCTGCGCTGGGACGACACCTGCCCGGCCTGCCGCTCCGGCCACCGGCACATCTGCCAGCACCTGGACTTCATCGGCATCGACTCCCCCGGTGCGATGCAGCAGCGCTGGACCGTCCCCGCCTCCACCCTCATCCGCCTGCCCCACTCCCTGCCCCTGGACCAGGCCGCGCTCGTCGAGCCCACCGCGGTCGCGGTGCACGACGTCGGCCGGGCCGGTGTCCGCCACGGCGAGAAGGTCGTCGTGGTCGGCGGCGGTCCGATCGGCATCCTCATCGCCCTGGTCGCACGGGCCGCCGGCGCCGAAGTGCGTGTGGTGGAACTCAGCGCGCACCGCCGGCTGCTCGCCGAGGAACTGGGGCTGACCACCTGGGACCCGGCCGCCGCCGACATCCCCTCGCTCGTCGGCGAGTGGACCGGCGACGCGGGCGCCGACGTGGCCTTCGAGGTGTCCGGTGCCGCCGG
This sequence comes from Streptomyces tibetensis, assembly GCF_007655005.1. Classification (GTDB taxonomy): domain Bacteria; phylum Actinomycetota; class Actinomycetes; order Streptomycetales; family Streptomycetaceae; genus Streptomyces; species Streptomyces tibetensis. The sequence goes on along the minus strand of NZ_SZVW01000032.1, from coordinate 65,426 downwards.
CGGCGTCGACACGGCCGTCGAGGTCCTCGGGGTACGCGGGCGGCTGTGCCTGGTCGCCATCCACCCGAGGCCCCGCGAGATCAACCTGCACCGCTTCTTCTGGCGCGAACTCACCCTCGTCGGGGCCCGGTTGTACGACCGTTCCGACTTCGAGAAGGCGGTCGCCCTGGTCGCCGACGGCACCGTCGCCGCCCACCGCCTCATCAGCAAGGTCGTCCCGCTCACCCGGGCACCGGCCGCCTTCGAGGCCCTGGAAGGCGGCGGTGACGTGATGAAGATCCTCGTCGACTGCACCATCGACTCCGAGGGAGCCGCCGCGTGAACGCCTTCGACCTCACCGGAAAACTCGCCGTCGTCACCGGCGCCAGCCGTGGCATCGGCCGCGCCATGGCCCGTGGCCTCGCCGAGGCCGGCGCCGACATCATCGGCGTCAGCGCGTCACTGGAGGCGGGCAGCGACGTCGAGAAGGACGTCACCGCCGCGGGCCGCACCTTCGAGGCGATCCGCACCGACTTCGCCGACCCCGAAGCCGTACGGGCACTCGGGGCCGACCTCGCCGGGCGTGAGCGCCCGGTGGACATCCTCGTCAACAACGCCGGCACCATCCGCCGCACGCCCGCCGCCCAGCACTCCGACGCGGACTGGGCGCTGGTGCTCCAGGTCAACCTCAGCGCACAGTTCGCGCTCACCCGCGCGGTCGGGGCGGGCATGGTCGCCCGCGGGCACGGCAAGGTCATCTTCACGGCTTCGCTGCTCAGCTACCAGGGCGGCATCACCGTTCCCGGCTACACCGCCGCCAAGCACGGCATCGCCGGCCTGACCAAGGCCCTGGCCAACGAGTGGGCCCCGCACGGCGTCAACGTCAACGCCATCGCCCCTGGCTACATCGCCACCGACAACACCCAGGCGCTCCAGGACGACCCGGCACGCAGCAAGGCCATCCTGGAGCGGATTCCCGCCGGCCGCTGGGGATCCGCCGACGATCTCGCCGGTGCGACCGTCTTCCTCGCGTCCGGTGCGGCCGACTACATCCACGGCACCACCCTGCCCGTCGACGGCGGATGGCTCGGCCGATGAGTGCGACGAGTGCGGTGCGTGCGACGAGCGGCAACGACCTGACGGCCGTCCTCGCGGGGGCCCGTCTCCTGCCCGTGCTGACCGTGCCGTCCGTGGCGACCGCCGGCTTCCTGGCCGACGCGCTCGCTGCGGGCGGTGCCCGGTGCGCCGAGGTCACCTTCCGCACGCCCGACGCCGAGCAGGCCCTCAAGGCGATGGCGGCCCACGGCGGCCTGACCGTCGGCGCCGGCACCGTCCTCACGGCCGAGCAGGCGGAACGGGCGGTGGCGGCCGGGGCCCGGTTCCTCGTCTCCCCGGGTTTCGACGCGGAAGTCATCGACAGGGGCCGGGAGCTGGGGGTCCCGGTCGTGCCCGGAATCGCCACCGCGACCGAGTTGATGCGCGCGCTGAAGGCGGGCCTGGACACGGTCAAGCTGTTCCCCGCCGAGCCGCTCGGCGGCACCCGGATGCTCCGGGCGCTGGCGGCTCCCTTCCCGCAGGCCCGGTTCGTGCCCACCGGCGGCATCGGCCCGGATCTGATGCCCGGCTACCTCTCCCACCCGGCGGTCCTCGCCGTGGGCGGCAGCTGGATGGTCACCTCCGGCCACCTGGAACGCGGCGAGTACGCGGAGATCCGGCGGCTGACCGCCGAGGCCGTGGAGAGGAGCACGCCGTGACCGAGGTGATCGCCCTGGGCGAGGTGATGCTGCGCTTCGACCCGGGCGAGGGACGGATCCGCACCGCCCGTTCCTTCCAGGTGTGGGAGGGGGGCGGTGAGTACAACGTGGTACGGAGTCTGCGCCGCTGCTTCGGCCTGCGCACCGCGGTCGTCACCGCCCTCGCCGACAACGCCGTGGGCCGGCTCGTCGAGGACCTGATCCTGCAGGGCGGCGTCGACACCTCGCTGATCCGCTGGGTCCCCGACGACGGCATCGGCCGCCGCGCCCGCAACGGCCTCAACTTCGTGGAACGCGGCTACGGCATCCGCGGCGCTCTCGGCGTCAGCGACCGGGCGAACACGGCCGTGTCGCACCTGCGGAAGGGAGACGTCGACTGGGATGCCGTGTTCTCCGGATCGGTGCGCTGGTTCCACACCGGCGGCGTCTTCGCCGGCCTGTCGGACACCACCGTCGATGTGGCCGACGAGGCGATGGCCGCCGCTCGCCGTCATGGCGTGACCGTCTCCTACGACCCCAACTACCGCCCCAGCCTCTGGACCGGCCGTGGCGGCGCCGACGGCGCCCGGGAGGCGGACCTGCGCCTTGCCCGGCACGCCGACGTCGTCGTGGGTGCCCTGGGTCTCGCGGGCAGCCGTCCGGGCGCCTGTCGGCTCACGGCCGACGAGGTTCCCGACGCGCTCGCCGAGGTCGCCGGTCTGCTGCCCGGGGTGAGCGTGCTGGCCACCACGTTGCGCGAGGTGCCGTCCGCCGGCGTCAACGACTGGTCCGCGGTCGCCTGGTCCCCCGGGACCGGCCTCGTCGCCGGTCCGCACATGCCCGGACTGCACGTCCTGGACCGGATCGGCTCGGGCGACGGCTTCGCCGCGGGGCTCGTCTACGGCCTGCTCACCGGCGCGGGCCTGGAACAGGCCCTCGCCTACGGCACCGCCCACGGCGCCCTCGTCATGACCACCCCGGGGGACGTCTCCATGGCCACCCTCGCCGAGGTGGAGGCGCTCGCCGCGGGCGGCTCCGCCCACGTCAGACGCTGACAGCACGCGACCCGTCATCCCCGAGGAGAACGTCTTGCGCCGCCGAACGATCCGCAACACCCGTGTCGAACTCACCGAGCTCGGCTTCGGAGCCTCCGTGATCGGCAACCTCTACCGCATCACCTCCCCCGAGGAGGCGTCAGCCGCGGTCGACGCCGCCTGGGACGCCGGCATCCGCTACTTCGACACCGCCCCCCACTACGGTCTGGGCCTGTCCGAACGCCGCCTCGGCACCGCGCTGCGCGCGAGGCCGCGCAGCGAGTACGTCGTCTCCTCCAAGGTGGGCCGCCTGCTCGTCCCCAACGAAAACCCCCGTGGTGTCGACAGCGAGGGCTTCGTCGTCCGCGACGACGTGCGCCGTCAGTGGGACTTCAGCCGGGACGGGGTGCTGAGCTCCATCGAAGCCACGCTGGAACGCACGGGCCTGGACCACCTGGACGTCGTCTATCTCCACGACCCCGACGACCACTGGCGACAGGCCGCCGACGAGGCCATGCCCGCCCTCGCCGACCTGCGCGACCAGGGCGTCGTCGGCGCGATCGGCGCCGGTATGAACCAGTCCGCCATGCTCGCCCGGTTCCTGCGCGAGACCGCCGCCGACGTCGTCATGCTCGCCGGCCGCTACACCCTGCTCGACCAGGGCGCCCTCGACGACGTCCTGCCGGCCGCGCGGGAGACCGGCAAGAGCGTCGTCGCCGTCGGTGTCTTCAACTCGGGCCTGCTCTCCCGCGACCGTCCCGCCGCCGGCATGAAGTACGACTACCAGGACGCCCCGCCCGACCTCGTACGGCGTGCCCTGGCCATCGCGGAGATCTGCGAGGCCCACGGCACGAGTCTGCCCGCCGCGGCCATCGCCTTCCCCCACACCCACCCCGACGTCGTCAACGTCACCCTCGGCATGCGCGACGCCGGCCAGGTCACCCGCAACGCGCAGCTCCACCACCGGAGCACTCCCGCCGGCCTCTGGAACGACCTCCTCGACCAGGGACTCATCCGACCCGACGTGCCCGTCGGGCGGGTCCCGCAGGGTGACGGCATCCCCGAGAGGAGCACATCGTGTCCCTGACCGACAGGGCGATCGCGCAGATCCGCGAGCTCATCGCCTCCGGTACGCTCCCGCCCGGCTCCAAGCTGCCTCCCGAGCAGGAACTGGCGGCCCAGCTCGGCCTGTCCCGCAATCTGGCCCGCGAGGCGGTCAAGGCGCTGGCCGTGGCCCGCGTCCTGGAGGTCAGACGGGGAGACGGCACCTATGTCACCAGCCTCCAGCCGGGTCTGCTGCTCGAAGGGCTGGGCGGCGCGGTGGAGCTGCTCCAGGTGGACCCGGGCGTCGTACTCGACCTCATGGAGGTCCGGCGCCTTCTGGAACCGGTCGTCACCGCGCTGGCCGTCGCCCGGATCTCGGACGACGGCCTGGCCGAGGTGAAGGGACATCTGGACGCGATGCGGGAAGCGAGCGGGGTCGAGCAGCTGAACGCCCATGACGCGGCCTTCCACCGGGCCATCGCGAACGTCACCGGCAACGAAACCCTCATCACCCTCCTCGAAGGCATCTCGGGCCGCACCCTGCGCGCCCGCATCTGGCGCGGCCTGGTCGACAGCCGGTCCTACGGACGCACCCTCGCGGAGCACGAGGCGATCTACGCCGCCCTGGCCGCTCGCGATGCGGCATTGGGCCACGCGGCGGCCCTGCTGCACGTCAGCAACACCGAGCAGTGGCTGCGGAAGCACCTGGAGTCCACGAGCGGCTCGCCCGAGAGCGGCGGCCCGGCAGGCGGACTCGCCTCCTGACCAGGGCCGCCCACGCCGGGTGCGAACCGTCAGGAGGCCCCGGACGGCCGGGCCCGACGCGACGCCCGCGCTCCGGATACGTCCAGGGATCTTCGGCCGGTGGTGCCGCTATCATCGGCGTCACATAGGACGGCCCTCCTGCCAAACCCGCGGAAGAGGCCCTGAGGAGCGGCGCTCACGGAGGGAGCTCAGGTTGTCCCTGACGGACAAGGCCATAGAGCAGATCCGTGAGCTCATCCGCTCGGGAGCGCTGCCCCCGGGCGCGAAACTGCCGCCGGAGCCGGAATTGGCGGCGCAGCTGGGGCTCTCGCGCAACCTCGCCCGTGAGGCGGTCAAGGCTCTGTCCGTCGCCCGGGTGCTGGAGGTCCGACGAGGAGACGGCACGTACGTGACCAGTCTCCAGCCGAGCCTGCTCCTGGAGGGCCTGGGCGGCGCGGTGGAGCTCCTCCAGAGCGACAAGGGCGCGCTGCTGGACCTGATGGAGGTGCGGCGGCTGCTCGAACCGCTCGCCACCGGGCTCGCCGCCCACCGGGTCACGGACGAGCAACTGGCCAACATCGAGCGGCACTTGGACGCCATGCGTGAGGCACGCGATGACGTCGAACAGCTCAACGCGCACGACGCCGCCTTCCATCGGGCGGTCGTCGCGGCCACCGGCAACGAGACTCTGCTCACCCTGCTCGAGGGGATCTCCGGCCGCACCCTGCGCGCTCGCATCTGGCGCGGGCAGAGCGACGACCGGTCGTCCGAGCGGACCCTGGCGGAACACCAGGCGATCTTCGACGCCCTGTGCACCCGCGACTCCGCCCTCAGCCAGGCCGCCGCCCTGCTGCACGTCAGCAACACCGAGCACTGGCTCCGCCGGCACCTGCAGTCCCTCGACCTTCAGGCGTAGCGCCCTTCGGGAGCCACCGCACGGGCGGGGTTCGGCCACACTCGCGGGAAGCCTGTGCCACGCATTGACGGTTGCCGCGTGCTTTCTATCATCCCAATACCGAAACCCCGAGCATTGTTCGAGGTATCGGACGATCCAGGAGAACCGGGGCCACCGGGAGTTCCCGAGGGCGCCCCCTGCGACGCGAACTTGTCATGCACACACCTATTTCCACGCGAAGGAGTGATGTGATGCCAGCACGCAAGTCACCCAGGTTGTGGTCCGTCGTCGCCGCGGCGTTCCTCGCCGTGGCCACGGCCACCAGCGGTACGGCTCTGCACAACGGCACGGACGGGCAACGCACCGCGCCCGCCGGGGCCGCGGCGCCTGCGGCGACGGCCGGATGCGGCAAAGCCCCCGGGCTCAACAGCGGCACCCACACCCTGCAGATCAACGGCAAGAACCGCAGCTACATCCTGAAGGTGCCGGACAACTACGACCGCAACCGCTCCTACCGCATGGTCTTCGGCTTCCACTGGCTGGGCGGCACGTCCACCGACGTGGCCACCGGCCGCACCGTCCAGAACGGCACCTGGGCCTATTACGGGCTCCAACGGCTCGCGAACAACAGCGCCATCTTCATCGCACCCCAGGGCCTGAACAACGGCTGGGCCAACTCCGGCGGCGAGGACCTGGCCTTCGTCGACGCCATGATCCGCCAGATCGACGGTGCGCTGTGCGTCGACACCACCCGGCGCTTCTCCGTCGGCTTCAGCTACGGCGGCGCCATGACCTACGCCCTGGCCTGCTCCCGGGCGACGGTGTTCCGCGCGGTCGCCGTTCAGTCCGGCGGGCAGCTCAGCGGTTGCAGCGGCGGCTCCCAACCCATCGCGTACCTGGGCATCCACGGCATCCGGGACTCCGTCCTCGGGGTGGCCGGCGGACGTTCACTGCGTGACCGGTTCGTCCGCAACAACGGGTGCACGGCCCAGAACGCGCCCGAACCCGCGCAGGGCAGCAGGGCGCACCGCGTCACCCAGTACGCCGGCTGCTCCTCCGGACGCCCGGTCGTGTGGGCCGCGTTCGACGAGGGGCACATCGCCGCACCCCAGGACGGGGCCGCCGGTGACAGCGGCTCCAGGACCTGGGTGCCGGGCGAGATCTGGAACTTCTTCACCCGGTTCTGAGACCTCCTTTCCGGCAGCGATCGGCGGAGTTCCTGCGCGGTCGCGGCCCGTTCCGTTCGGGAACGGGCCGCGGTCCTGCGGCACGTCCCCCTACGCGTTTGCCGCCACCGGGTCCAGCCGGAGGAGAACGGCGGTGTTCCCGCGCGGCAGCGAGACGGTGAGCCGCCCCGCGTCCGCGTTCCACTCCGCGGTGGCATCGGCTGTCGGCGGATACAGCACCTCGGGCCGGACCTGCGTACCCCGCAGGTGAGGGATGGCGAGGGTGCTGCTCGGGGTGGATGCTCCGGCGTTCTCCGGTGCCCGCCTGCAGACGGAGAGGAACGTCGCCCCTCCGCCCCGAAGTCCATGCGCGATCCACTCGTCCTCCCAGCCGGGAAGCCCCAGAGGCCAGAACGGCCTCGCCCGGCCGAGCTCCGGCCGGAGCTCCTTGTACACGGAGATGGCCGAGCGGACGAGGCCGGACTGCTCGGGGCTCATCAGGTTGAGGAAGCCGGAGAGGTGCACGCGGCCGAGCAGGGCCCCGGTGAGGGTGAGGGCGATCTCGTCGAGGGTGTGGTCCGGCTGGGGGTAGGCCCAGACCGCGGCCTGCTCCGGTGTCACGGCGGTGGCGGCCGCGGCGGCGATGGGCGGATAGCGCAGGAGGTCCTGCTGGTCGCTGGTGGACTGCAGTTGGGCGACGGCCAACTGCGCGTAGTCCATGCGCAGGCCACCCGATCCGCAGTTCTCCAGGACGAGACCGGGATGCCGGTCGAGGAGCGAGGCCATCCAGTCGAGGTGGGCACGGTGGTGCCCGAGCAGGCCGGCACCCGCGCTCTCGGAGCCGCTCTCCGTGCCGGGACCGATGTTGATGTTGTAGTCGAGCTTCAGGTAGCCGACGCCCCACTCACCGACCAGCCGGTCCACGACCCCGTCGAGATGGGCGCGGGCGGCCGCGTGACGCAGGTCCAGGTGGTGCCGCCCGTGTTCGGTGACGCGCAGACCGCCGCGCCGGAAGAACGCCTCGGGAGGAAGGGTGCGGGCCAGGGGGCTGCGCACGCCGACGACTTCGGGTTCGAGCCAGAGCCCCGGGGTCATACCGTGCGCCCTGACGGCGTCCAGGACCTCCGGCAGACCGCCAGGGAAACGGCGGGGAGCGGGCTCCCAGGCGCCCACGGCGTCCCACCAGCCCTGGGCGTCGTCATCGTACCAGCCCGCGTCGATCACGAACACCTCGGCACCGGCCGCACCCGCCGCCTCGATCAGCGGCAGGAGCCGTTCCGTGGTGGGGTCGCCCATCAGGGTGTTCATGTAGTCGTTGTAGATCACCGGCAGTGCGCGGTGGTCGGAGTGGTCGCGGCGGATGCTCCGGCGGTAGTCGGTGAGTTCACCGAAGGCCGCGTCCAGCCCGCCGGTCCGCGTGTGGACGAGAACGGCCGGGACGGTGTGGAACTCCTCGCCGGGGGCCAGGGTGTGCCGCCACTGGTGGTGCGCGTCGTCGGGGCCGAACAGGGCCACATAGGCGGCGCCCTCGCGTTCGCCCGTCTCGAAGCGCCAGCCCGCGCTGGACTCGATCTGCCACAGCCAGGCGCGGCCTTCCGCGTCGGTGAGGCCGGCCACGGGAAGGTGGCGGCCGGTGGACCAGCTCCCCTGTGAGTACCGCTCGAAGCAGCCCCGGCCCTCATGACCGTGGGCGGAGCGGCTCAGCGGGACCACCCGCTTGCGGAACCCGTCCTGCCGCCACCGGCATTCGGCGAGCCAGTCGTTGTCCGCCCAGTGCAGGGTCAGGTCGTCGAGGCCGCCCTCCCCGTCGACGACGCCGCCGAAGGCCAGGGTGGAGACGCTCTCCAGCCGCAGCGGCACCTCGCCCTCGTTGACGAGGCGCACCCGGGCCCGCAGACAACCGCTGCCCGCACGGGTCTCCAGGGTGACGTGGGCGGCCAGACCGGTCTCGGAATCCGTGAGCCGGATCGTCGTACACTCCCCGCCGCCGCGCTGAACCGTCTCGTGCCCCCGGTAGGCCAGGCGCTCACCGATGGCCGTCTCGATGAACCGCTCCCCCGACCACATGCGCCCGTGGCCGGTGGCGGTGACCTCGACGAGGGGCACCAGGCGGGCCCGGTCCTGACCGGGTCTTCCCAGCCTCACCGCTCCACCGGCATCCATGACGGCGTGCAGGCCGGTTTCCGGATGGGACCAGACCCAGGAGCCCTCGGCTGTTTCGACGGTAGCGGTCAACGCGATTCCCCTTCCGGGATGATTCGGTCCTGCGGCGGCTACGTGGGGTTGATCTGGGGATTCACCAACGGCGACAAGGCCGGGCCCCGGCGGCGGATGTGCCGGAGAGCTGATTGCCCTCGGCTGTTTCGACGGTAGCGGTCAACGCGATTCCCCTTCCGGGATGATTCGGTCCTGCGGCGGCTACGTGGGGTTGATCTGGGGATTCACCAACGGCGACAAGGCCGGGCCCCGGCGGCGGATGTGCCGGAGAGCTGATTTCGCGCTCACGGTCTCTTGACGCCCGCGTTGTGACCGCTCACAATCCTCGCATGTTTGTGACCGGTCACACAAGGTCGGGCAGCTCCGCCGACCTTCCTCAGGGGCAGCAGAAGGCCGCGAGCATCCGCGATGTCGCCCAGGCGGCGGGCGTCTCCTACCAGACCGTTTCGAGGGTCATCAACGGCCACCCGAACGTCCGGGAGGAAACGCGCAAGCGGGTGCAGGAGGCCATCACCGTCCTGGGATTCAGGCGCAACGCCACCGCGTTCGCACTGGCCAGCGGCGTGAACCGGTCGATCACCGTCCTCACGTCGAACACCCTGCTCCACGGTTACGCGGCCACCCTGCAGGGCCTGGAGGAGGCGTCCCGCGCCGCGGGCCACACGCTCGGCGTGCGGGTCCTGACTTTCGAGGACGACCTGGACCGCACGATCGCCTCGGCCGCCGACACCGGTGGCGGCCTGGTGGTCATCGGCTTCGACCGCCTCGGCGCGGCGGCCCTGGACCGCGTACCGGCACACGTGCCGTGCGCGGCGGTGGTGGAGGCTCCGCCCCCGGGGAGCTCACCCGGTCTGCCCGCCGTGTGGGCAGACGACCGCGAGGCGGCCCGTGCCGCAACCGCACACCTCTTGGCGCTGGGGCACGACACCGTCCACTACGTGGCGATTCCCGCCTCGACCGGATCCCGGCGCTCGGTGGGCCCGCGCGCCGAAGGCCGGCGCCAGGCCCTGGAGTCGGCCGGTGTCGCCGTTCCCGAGCCGTCCGGCAAGGGCTGGGACGCCCAGGCCGGGTACGAGGCCGGGAAGAAGCTCGCCCGGAACCCCGAGGCCACCGCGATCCTCTGCGGCAACGACGACCTGGCGCTGGGTGTTCTGCGGGCCCTTCACCACGCGGGCCGACGGGTCCCGGAGGACGTCAGCGTCATCGGGTTCGACGACGCTCCGCACTCCGCCTACGTCACACCGTCCCTCACGACGGTCCGCATGGACTTCCAGGGGCTGGGCCGCGCCGCCTTCGGGCTGCTGCGCACCCGGCTCGACCCCGATCAGCAGGCACCCGCGGTACTGCCGGCCGCACCCGCCCTCATCCTCCGGGAGAGTGCGGGCCCGCGCCGCACCTGAGCCGGAACGCACAGCCACGCGCCCCGTCTCCTCCTCCCTTCCCGTTCCCCGCAGTCATCGCCTCTCTTGACAGCACCGCACCGCCTTCCCGCTCCTCACGACCAAGGATCTCGCCATGAGAAGAGCCGTCTCCGTCCTTGTCACCGCCTGTCTGCTCGGCCTGACCGCCACCGCCTGCAGCGACAGCACCGCCGGCGGAACCGGCGCCGCTCCCGAGGGATCGGTCGACCCGACCGCCGACCTCAAGGGTGTCGAACTCACCATGTGGACGGCCCAGAACAGCGTCGGGCAACCCAAGCAGGCCATCGAGGCGTTCGAGAAGGCCACCGGCGCCAAGATCAACACCGAGGTCATCCCCGACCCGTACGAGTCGAACGTCCCGACCAAGCTCGCCTCGGGCGTCAAGCCGGACCTGATGTTCTGGCAGCCCACGGGCAGCACCCTGCCGTTCATCCAGCCGCAGCAGAACCTGCTCCAGCTCGACAACGAGGACTGGGTCCCGAGGCTCGGCAAGACGGAGCAGAGCCTCGGCCAGGTCGATGGCCACCGCTACGCGGCCATCGTCACCAGCCCCGCGGTCCTCGGCGTCTACTACAACAAGGACGTCTTCAAGAAGGCCGGCATCACCACGATGCCGAAGAGCTACGACGACCTCCTCGCCACCGCCTCGAAGATCAAGTCCAAGACGGGCGCGGCCCCCTTCTTCGAGGTCGGCGGCGACAAGTGGCCCCTGCAGTGGCAGGTCCAGGTGCAGATGACGGATCTGCCGCAGACGTTCTGGGACAAGCTGAACAAGAACAAGGCCAGTTGGACCGACAAGACCATCGTCGACGCCATCACCACGTACAGGACGAAGGTCCTCGACGGCGGCCTGGCGCAGAAGAACTACAAGACGGCCACGTTCGTCGACCAGGGCAAGGCGATCATGGACGGCAGTGCCGCGATGGCTCTCAACGTCACCTCGCTGCAGGCCCAGATACAGGCCACCTCCAGCGCGGAGGAGATGGACGAGAAGCTCGGCTGGTTCCCCATCGCCAACAGCGCCGCCAAGGCCGAGTACTCGCCCGACCAGACCAACGGCGTCGTCGCCTTCAAGACCGGCGCCACCAAGCGGCAGAACGCCGCCCGGCAGTTCCTGTCCTTCTGGCTGGGCAAGGACTACCCGGACTACATCAAGGCGAACAAGCTCGTCTCGGTGCAGCCGTCGGTGCCCAACCCCGGCGGTCTGCCGCAGACCGCGATCGCCCAGGCCGAGGCGCTGTCCTCCGCCACCGGTGTCTTCCAGGTCAAGGCCCTGACCGCGCCCGACATGCACCTCGCCCTCGCCGACATGATCTACGGCAAGAAGTCGCCCCAGCAGGTCGCCCAGGCCGCCCAGGACCAGTTCGAGCAGGTGCTCAAGGCGCGCGGCGTCTCCGGCTTCTGACCGGCGCCCTTTCACCAGCCCGCTCCCCGGGCCGCCGTCGGCGGCGCGCCCGGGCCCGCATTCGGAGGTGAGAAAGTGGTGGACACCGCCACCAGGGGCGCCCTCGACGCCACACGCGCGAAGGACCGGAGCGCATCGCCCCGCCGCAGCAGACGCGAGCGCGTCCGCAGGAAGGCCGACCAGCCGTGGTGGTTCGCGCTTCCCGCGCTCGCCGTGTTCGGTGCGTTCTTCCTGCTGCCGAACCTGCTGAACTTCGTCTACCCGTTCACGGACTGGTCGGCGTTCCACCCGCAGATCGGCTTCGTGGGCCTGTCGAACTTCGAGACCATCCTGAACGACGGCTCGATGGCCCGCGACATCCGCATCACCCTGGAGTACGCGGTCCTGGTGGCCGTGTTCCAGAACGGCTTCGGTCTGGGCCTGGCCCTGCTGCTGGAGCGGGACACCCGCTTCAACCGCTTCTTCAGGGCGGTGTTCTTCCTGCCCGTGCTGATCTCCGCCCTGGCCGTGGGCTACATCTTCCGGGCCCTGCTCGCGCAGGACGGGGCGCTCAACAGCGTGCTGTCCGCCCTCTCGGGGCACCAGCTCGACACGCCCTGGCTGGGGTCGACGACCTGGACCCTGGTCGTGGTGACCCTCGTGCACGGCTGGAAGTGGATGGGACTGGCCATGCTGATCTACCTCGCGGGCCTGAAGAGCATGCCCGGTGACGTGCTGGAGGCCGCCCGGATCGACGGGGCCGGCGCCTGGCGCACCTTCTGGTCGATCCGGTTCCCGCTGCTGGCGCCCGCGGTGACGTTCAACGTGACGACCGCGCTGATCGGCTCCATGAACACCTTCGACATCGTCCAGGCCACCACCGGGGGTGGTCCGGGCAGCGAGACCGAGGTGTTCAACATCTACATGTTCCGCATCTTCGGCCAGGGCCTGTACGCCCAGGCGTCCGCGATGAGCCTGGTGCTCTTCCTGGTGGTCGTCGTCCTCGCCGTGCCCGTGATCGTCGGCCTGCGCCGGAGGGAGAACAACCAGTGACCGCCACCACCGTGTTCGCTCCCGCCCGCCGGCGCGCCCCACGCCTGCTGCAGCCGGCGGCCGTCCTGCTCATCGCGGCCGTCACCATCGGCATCCCGCTCTGGCTCGTCGCGGTGACGTCCGTGAAGCCCCAGGCCGAGGCGATCAAACCCAACCTCTCGCTGCCGCACCGGGTGCAGGCCGCGGAGAACTACCAGCAGACCTTCGACCAGGGCAAGGTCGTCCAGGGTTTCGTCAACAGCCTGCTGGTCGTGGTCCCTTCCGTGGTGCTCGTGCTGCTGCTGGGCGCCGGCGCCGCCTGGGTCTTCGCCCGCCGCAAGGGGCGCCTGACCGGCACGCTGTACGCCTTGAGCATCAGCGGCCTCCTGCTGCCGCCCGCCGTCATCACCATCGTCATGGAACTGCGTCAACTCGGCCTTGCAGGCACCCAGTTGGGCATGATCGCGGTCTACACCGGGATGTACCTGTCGACGTCGATCTTCTTCATGACCGGCTTCATCCGGAACCTCCCCGAGGAACTGGAGGAGGCGGCGCGCATGGACGGCGCCGGTCCGGCCCGGGTCTTCTTCCAGGTGATCCTGCCGCTCCTGCGCCCCGTCATCGCCACCGCGACGATCATGGTGATGCTCTTCGCGTGGAGCGACATCTTCTACGCGTTCTTCGTGCTGGGCGGTGGGGAGAAGGCCACGCTCCCGCTCAACCTCTACCAGGTCGCGAGCGCCCAGCTGTACCTGAACAACTGGCACCTCATCTTCGCCTACGTCGTGATGATGAGCCTTCCGATGGTGGCGGTCTTCGTCATCGCCCAGCGCCGGATCGTCGCCGGCATCACCAGCGGCGCCGTCAAGTAGCGCGCGCCCACGGTCTCCGGGGCGCGACTCCCCGCGCGCCCCGGCCCTCACTCTCCGGTCCGCCCGGTCCGTCCGGGCCCCCGGGTCCACTCACCATCCTCCCGCAGCGACGCGGGAGGCGGAGGACGCACATGCCCCGAACCGAGCACACCTCACGCAACACCGCGCGCCTCATGGGGGCCATCGCCTGCGCCGCCGCGCTGATCGGCACGGCCGTGACCACTCCGGTCGCCCATGCGGCCACCCCGCGGGTCACCGTCGACCTGGGCGAAACCACCGGCGACGTGATGCACGGCGCCAACGGAACGCTGTACGGGCTCAGCGACGACGGCGTCCCGGGCGACGAGCTGGTGGCCCCGCTGCATATGACTACGGTCGTGCAGAAGGCGCCGGACGGCGCGCAGCACCCCAACGGGGACGCACTCGCGATCAAGAAGGGCTACGACCGCAACGGCGGCGGCGAGGTCCACATCTACATGCAGGACGTCTACGCCCAGTGGCCGTACGAGAACCTCGGTCTGGACGACTACCTGGCCAAGGTCGACACCATGGTCCGCAAGGTCGCCTCACGTCCCGACCGGGACGACTTCGTGTGGGTGCCCTTCAACGAACCGGACGGCAACTGGTATCCGGATCTGGGCAGTAGCGACAGCGCCAAGTACGCGAGCGCCCTGGGCAGGTTCCGGAGCGACTGGAGCACCGTCTACAAGAAGATCCGCTCGATCATCCCCGACGCCCGGATAGCGGGGCCCAACGAGACCCACTACGACGGCAGGCTCATGGGCGACTTCTACCCGTGGGCCAAGGCCGACAAGGTGCTCCCGGACGTCACGACGTGGCACGAACTGGGCCCGGGCTCCCTGAAGGACTTCGAGTCCCACCTCGCCGACTACCGGGCCGTCGAGGCGAAGGCCGGCATCTCCGAACGGCCGGTCGCCATCAACGAGTACGGCAACCGGCGTGACCAGTCCGTGCCCGGCCAGATGGTCCAGTGGCTGTCGATGTTCGAGCGCAACAAGGTCTACGCCGACCAGGCGTACTGGAACATCGCGGGCAACCTCAACGACAACGCCGCGCAGACCAACATCCCCAACGGCACCTGGTGGCTGCTGCGCTGGTACGCGGGCCTGACCGGCAAGACCGTGCGGCTGGACCCGCCGCAGCCGAACACGGTCGACACCGTCCAGGGCATCGCCTCACTGGACACCGGCCGCACACAGGCCCAGGTACTGCTCGGCGGCACCTCCGGTGACGTCGAGACGGTGATCCGTAACGTCCCCGAGCGCTTCGGCAAGAAGGTCCACGTCACCGTCGAGCGCATCGGCTGGAGCGGCTACGAGGGCGCCGCCGCGCCGAGCGTGGTGTCCCGCACCACCAGCAAGGTCGCCACGAACGGCAGCGTCACCGTGCCGTTGACGAACCTGGACGCCATGGCGGCGTACCGCGTCACCGTCAACCCGGCCGGCAGCGGCTCACCCACCGCGGCGAGCCTGCCCTGGTCCGCGTCGTACGAGGCGGAGAACGCCGCGATCACCAGCGGCACGGTCTACTCCCAGGGTTCGCTGAGCAACCCCTACGGCTTCGCCACCTCGGGCACCAAGGACGTCGGCAGCCTGAACCAGCCGGACAGCAAGGTCGCCTTCACCGTCGACGTTCCGAAGACCGGCACCTACGACCTGGACGTCTTCTACGGCAACCAGTCCGGCGGGCCCGCCACCCAGACCCTGACGGTCGACGGCGGCTCGCCGAAGACCCTCACCTACGGCTCCACTCTGAACTGGACCTACCGCGCCACGGCGCGCACGCCCGTGTCCCTGACGGCCGGCGAACACACCCTGACCCTGGGCAAGGGCACGAACGAGGTCACCCTCGACAAGATCGACCTCACCGCGTCCAGGACCCCGGACTCCGTCTACCCCGCGGCCTACGCCGACATCAGCGGGTCCCCGTCGTACGACTACAGCGCCTCCGGGATCAGCGGCGCCGGCGCCCTGGTGCTGAGCCCCGGTGACAAGGCCGCCTTCGACGTCCACGCGCCGGCCGACGGCTACTACACCGTGCACGCCGACTACGCCGCCACCGGCGAGGGCGCCCTGAGCCTGGACGGCGCCACCGCCGCCGCGCTCCCCTCCACCCGGGGTCGTGTCACCGACAGGTCCCTGCGGCTGTACCTGTCGCAGGGCAACAACCGCATCACCGCCGCCGTCCCGGGCAACGGCAGCCTCACCCTGCGCGATCTGCGCGTCACCGGCGCGGTCAGCACCTCGGGGACCAAGACCTACGAGGCCGAGGACGCCACCCCCGCGGGCACCGCGTCGGTCTCCGGCAACTCCTGGGCCTCCGGCGGCAAGTACGTCGGGCACGTCGGACTGGGCGCCGGCAACACGCTCACCTTCAAGGTGAACGCCCCCTCGGCCGGGCGCTACGTGATGAACGTGCGCTACGCCAACGCCGAGGTCGCGGGGTCCGGCAACTACAACACCAACGTCATCTCCCGGGCAGCGGACATCACGGTCGACGACACCTCCCAGAGGGTCATGTTCCGCAACTCCTACAGCTGGTCCGACTTCTGGGACCTGCCGGTCCCGGTCACCCTCAAGGCCGGCACCAACACCGTCACCTTCGGCAACTCGACGGCGTACGCGCCGGACATCGACAAGCTGACCGTCGCGCCCCTGAACGGCTGACGACACCGCACGCAGTACCCCGCCCGACCGCATGTGCAGAGTGACTCGAAGGGTCGGACCGGCGCAAGAACCTCTTCTCCCGACTCACTGCCGAGCCGTGCTCGTGCCCACGATCTCGATGGCGACCTGAAGTGGTGTCTCCGCCATACCGAGCAACGCCCGGGTGATTGCGATCGCCTGGATGGTGCTCATACCGCGCTCGGCCAGGAATGCCTGGACAGCCTCCATCCCGTGATGGTCGAGAATGGGTCGGGATTGCTCGACCAGCGCGCGCAGGCGTGCGGCCTCCTCGGGGCGCAGTCCGTTGACGTAGTCGAACATGGCTTCGCCTCCCGTGCTGAGCCGACGCGATGACTCGCTGATCCGAGCTCCTGCCAGTCTTCCATCTCGCTCGGTCGGTCATACCGCTCCCTGAGCATGTGCCCGGGAGGGTTGCCCGGCCGTGACTGTGCCGATGCCGGCCCGGCTTGCCTGCGTGCGGGGGTGGGCTCCTCCTGGCGGGAGGAGCCCACTTCGGGGGATGCGTGTGGAGTTACTCCGTGCGCAGGCCCTCCGGGCGCATCATCCGCAGCAGGGGCGGCAGGCTGAGGAGCGTGACCACGCCGACCACGGCCGCGCCCACGCCGGTCATGGTCAGGACGCTCGCCCAGTCCATGGCCACCGGTGTACGGGTCATCTTCAGCAGCACCGAGCCGAGGGTGACACCCACCGTCGTGGCCAGGACGAGACCGAGTCCGACCGGGAGGGCCGTCTGCCACAGCACCGACAGGCTCAGGGTGCGGCGCCGGGTGCCGAAGGCGATCAGCACGGAGAGCAGTTTCCTGCGCTCGCGCAGCTGCTCCAGCTGGGAGACCAGCAGACTCGCGCCGATCAGTGCCAGCACGAAGGCGGAGCCGACGAACAGGCCCGTGCGGATGGAGGCGTACTTCTCGTCCTCCTGGGTCGCCGACCAGCTGTAGGTGTGGGCCAGGGGGTCGATCCGGGCGGCGACGTTGCGTGCGTACTCCCTTGCCTCCGGCACCGACGGGTCGATGCGCAGATAGACCCCGTCCGAGGCCAGCGCGGGCGCCGCCTCGGCGGGCAGGGCGGCGGGGGTGACCAGCACACTGTTGGACTCCACCAGTGCGTCCTTGCGCGCGTCCACCACCCGCGTGTTCGCCGGAACGGTCCAGGGCGCCTCGATGCCGCGTTCGCCGGCGTCGCCGTACGACGGGTCGATGTAGAGCTGCCGGCCGGGCTTGACCACGGCGATTTCGGCGGCGTTGCTGGGATCCTCGTAGCCGCTCCTCGTGCGCGTGACGAACACGTCGCCGTCCTTGCAGGAGGGCAGTGCGGCGAGTTCGCGCAGGGCGGTGCAGGTGCCCACGGTCAGGCCGTTGCTGTTCTCCGGATCGCGACGCGTGTCCCCGTACTGGGAGATGGCCAGGGCCACCGCGGTCCGCACCCCCTTGGTGCCGGTGAATTCGCGCTCGACACCGGACAGCGGCTTGCGGTCGCTGAACTCGACCTGCATCTGGACCCGGCCGGGATCCTGGCCGGTGGCCTTGACGTACTGGCTCTGCGTGCCCGCGAACAGCATCTGCAGGGCGATGGCTCCGGCCACGGCGACGGCGATGCCGTTGACCATGCGTGCGGCGGTTCCGCTGCTCAGCTGCAGCCGCCGCACCGCGAGTTGCCAGGACAGCGCCCCCTTGCCGAGGCGGACGACGACCGCCTCCACGGCCCAGGGGAGCAGCGCGGTGACGCCGATCAGCAGCAACAGCACACCGCCGATGACGAGGTACTGGTTGAACTCTCCGTTCCTGTGGCCCTTGCCGATCATCGGGTAGAGCATCGCGAGGCCGGCCAGCGGCAGCAGTAGCCGCCACCACAGCCGGCGGCGGTGCTGCGTGGCCGCGCGCACGACGCCGAGCGGTTCCACGACCACGCCGCGCATCGCGAGCAGTGTGACGAGTACGGCGGCGACCGGGACCGCCACCGCGACGAGCGCGGCGAGCAGCGGGGAGGGGTCGAGGTAGCTGGGCCAGACGCTCACGCCCAGCACCTCGGTGGAGCCCAGCGTCCGACGGCCGAGGAGGAAGAAGCCGGTGCCGACGACCAGGCCGAGCAGGGCTCCCGCGAGTGCTTCGCCCGCCGCGATCCGCCGGGTCATGTGGCGGTCCGCGCCGACCAGGCGCAGCGCGGCCAGCCGCCGGTCTCGGCGCTCGCCGCCGAAGCGGACGGCGGCGGCGATGAACACCGCGACCGGGGTCAGCAGCACAAGGAACACGACGAGGATCATGAGCAGCAGCACCGGGTCGGTCTTCTCGGCTTTCGCGTCCGGTTTGCCGTACTCGGTCAGCCGGTGCACCGGGGAGAACTCCGTGAGTTTCAGCCCCGAGGCGCCGGCGTAATAGGCCAGTTCGTGGGAGCCGATGAGTCCGCTCTCGCCGATCGTGCCGGTGATCTTGTACGGCAGCCGTTCCCGCAGCAGCTTGGCGTCGTCGGAGGCGAGCAGGTCCTTGAGTGCCGGGGAGACGACCATCTCGCCCTCGCCCGGGAAGCTGTCGACCCCCGGGGGCAGTGGTGCCCGCTTGCCCTCCGGCTCGAGGAGCCGGCCGCGGACGTCGTCGTCGTGCCAGGTGGTGTCGGTGTCGACGATCAGGAAGGTGTTGTCGGCCTTCGGCGGGGCCTTCTGGGAGTACGTGAACGTGTTGTCGAAGCGGGCGTCCTCCACCTTGCCGCGGGCGGCGAACACGTTGGGCAGGGCGGTGCACAGCAGGAGCAGTGCCACGCCGAGGCCGACGCCGACGGCGGTGAGCGTCATCCGGACCCAGCCCTCGCGCCCGCCGGTGAGGGCGAAGCGTGCCCCCATGGCCAGGTCCGCGGCCCTCCCCCACGCTCGGCTTCGCTCGCGCGGGAGGTGCCCCCTACGAGAACTCATACGGCGCGCTCCATGTCCCGGGACCTGCCGTCGCGGACGACGACCTCGCGGTCGGAGTAGGCGGCCACGCGTGTCTCGTGGGTGACGAGGACGACCGCGGCATTGGTCGAGCGGGCCGCTTCGGTCAGCAGTTCCATCACGCGTTCGCCGTTGGAGGAGTCGAGGGCGCCGGTGGGTTCGTCGGCGAACAGCAGGCGGGGTCCGGTGACCAGCGCGCGAGCCACGGCGACGCGCTGGCCCTGGCCGCCGGAGACCTCGCCGGGACGCTTGGCCGTGAGGTCGTCGACCTCCAGGCGCGCCATCCAGCCGCGCGCGGTTCGCTCGGCGTCCTTGCGGGAGGAGCCGTTCAGCCGCAGCGGCAGGGCGACGTTCTCCACGCAGGTCAGCTCGGGCACCAGTTGACCGAACTGGAACACGAAACCGAACTCGGAGCGGCGCAGCGCGCTGCGCTGGGCGTCGCTCATCGCCGTCAGTTCACGCCCGTTGTAGGTGATCGACCCGGAGTCGGGTGGCACGATCCCCGCGAGACAGTGCAGCAGTGTGGACTTGCCGGACCCGGAGGGACCCATGATGGCGACGACCTCGCCGGGGTGGACGGAGAACTCGGCGCCGTCCAGCGCGCGGGTCGGGCCGTACGCCTTGCGCAGGTCGTGCGCGGCGAGCAGGGAACCGGTGGGAGAAGTCGTCATCGGGTCACAGCCTTGCGGAGTTTGTCGAGTCGGGCAGCGGTCGGTTCCAGCCAGCGCAGGTCGGCTGCCAGGTGGGATAGGGCGTGGTCGCAGATCAGCTGATCCGCCCAATCGCCCTTGCTCTTGCGGTCGGTGAGGGTCCGCATGCCGCGCAGCTGCTCGGAACGCTGGACGTCGAGGATTTTGGCGGCGTCGCGCCGGGTGAGCAGGGCGAGGACGACTTTGGTATAGAGGGGCGACTGGAGGTATTCCCCCGGTTTCTGCGGGGTCTCCAGCCACCGCTGTACGTCGGTGATGCCGGCGTCGGTGATCGCGTAGCGTTTGCGCTCGGGACCGCCGCCCGCCTCGACGCCGCCGACCTCGACGAGCCCGTTCTTCAGCAGGCGGGACATCGTCGAATAGACCTGGCCGTAGTGGAGCGGCCGGTCGTGACCGAACTTCTCGTCGAAGGCCCGCTTGAGGTCGTAACCGTGGCGCGGGCCGGACTCCAGGAGCCCTAAGAGGGTGTGACCGATGGACATGATCCGCACTCTACACACTGTGTATACCTAGCATGTATACGCGAGGTGTATACGTAGGGCCCAGATGGCGGCGGTGAGTACGACACCGCAGGTGAGGGGTGGGGAAGGCCGATCGTCACGGTTCGGAAACGGACGGTCCCCTGCCGAGTCGGCAGGGGACCGCGCGCAAGCAGCACCGGAGCGCCGGCCTGCTCTCGACGAGCGGTAGGGGGCCCACGCGGCTGAGGCCGGCTCGTCCAGCGGGACGAGCCGGCCTCGATCGAGCGTCTACGGGGTCACGGTCAGCCCGGGCGCCATGTCGGCGGTCGCGTTGGTGAGCTTCCCGGAGCCGGTGGCGCCTTCCGAGCTGACGAAGCGCAGCTCGTGGTTCGTGCCCCCCGCGTTGCCGACGGCGAGCAGGAGCGTGGACTGACCTGCCGTGTAGGCGTTCTGGACGAAGGAGGTGATGTCGACGGTGATGTCGCGGCCGTCGACAGGGTTGCCCTGGTGGTTCCCGCTGCCCTCGGCGACGACGGTCGAACCGAGGTTGAAGGTGGCCGACTTCGCCACGGAGGAGTTCGTGGCGGTGAAGCTCGGCCGGTTCTGCCAGGTCATCGTGTTGACCGGGCAGGACGTGCCGCCGCCGGTGCAGGTCGTGTCGGTGACGGGTTGCACGAGGAGTTGGTCGGTGTCAGTCGACGGGACCGACGAATAGCGGTGGCCGACGTAGGTGAGATGGAGTGTCGCCTGGCTCGGTGCCCTGGTGAGGCTGTTGAGGGGGAACTGGATGTAGGAGATCTTTCCGTCGCCGGACCCTGTGGTGTACTGCTCGCCCATCAGGCCGACCCCGGTGTTGCGGGTGATGAGGGTCAGGTCCGAGGAGTTGTTCTTGGTCTGGTCGCCGGTCCACGCACCCACCCAGGTGTCGCCATTGGTGAGGGCGCCGGCCTTGACGTTCTGGGTCTGGCCGTTCGCGCCCGTGAAGGTGGACGTCACCGAGCCGATCCCGCTCGGCGCCAGCGGGAACTGGCTGGAGTACTGGACGAGCTGGCCCCCGACACGGAGGTTGTTCAGCGTCACGTTCGTGGTGCCGTTCAACGGGCTGCTGTTCGGCTTCTGCTCCGAGAACCACACGTTGTCGAGGTTGAAGGTGCTGATCGGGGTCTTGGTGTACGTGTACGTGGCGCCCGACCCGTCAGGGTTGGGGGCGAACCCGTAGGTCGCCTGGTCGTCGGCGGTGATGGTCTGGGTGGATCCGTCGCCGCCGTTGAGCCTGATCGGTCCCGACCCGTACCGGGAGGTGTCGAACGAGCTGTTCTTGATCACGATGCTCGAGATACGCGGGTACGGCTTGGGGCTGTTCTGCGTGAAGATGCCGCCGGCACCCTGCGAGATGGAGTTGAAGTTGTCGAACGTGTAGTTGTTGAGCTTGTATCCCCACGAACTCCATCCGATGCGGATCGAGTTGCCGGCACCGGAGGACCAGCTCAGCGTGTCCTTGACCGAGATGTTCTTCGAGTCCGCGTTGTCCCAGTGGTAGCTGTCGAACCCGAGCTCGTCGGCGACGGCGTCGTGGGCGCCCACCGCGTTGGCATAGCCCTGGACGTCGGGGGTGGAGGTGCCGAGCTGGAAGTTGCCCCACACGCCGGCGGCCGTCGGGGTGAATCCGTCGCTGGGGTTGTAGTGGCCGGAGGCGAACGCGTCGTCGTTGCCGAGGGTGAAGACGCCGTTGGCGGTGATGTCCTGGCCGCTCGCGAAGTCCGTCCCGTCGATCCACGGCTGGGGGTACGGGGTGAGGCCCTTGATGTTGTTGAACGTCACCCTCTTGGCGGTGTGGGTCTCCCAGTTCCACTGCTTCGAGTCGCGCAGGTAGGTCTCGTTGAACGTGATGTCCGACGAGTGCATGACCATGACGCCGCCCTGGTGCTGGCTGCGGTAGGCGTCGTGCGAGTCACTGCGGTAGTTCGCCACGCCGTTGCCGTCGTAGACGCCTCGGCCGTCGATTTCGATGTTGTTCGAGTTGATGATCCCGACCGCCGGCTCGAACGCCTCCATGTACCCCTGGATGCGGTTCTTCAGCAGGGCCCCGTCGTCGGTGTAGATCTTCAGCTTGCCGCCCTTGAGCTTGCTGCCGTCCACACCGTTGACCATGAGACCGGACCACACGTACGTGCCGTTCGGGAAGTAGAGCGTGTTGAGCGCCGTGGGGTTGGCCTTGATGGTGTCGATGGCGGCCTTCAGGGCGTACGTGACGTCGTCGGCGGCCATCATCCGCACATTCGGGTACCGCACATTGGTGCTGCTCGCGCTCACCAGGGTCCCGGCCGAGCTCTTCTGACCGGCGGGGATGGCGGTGCCGTTGACCGTCTTGCCGGCCATCGAGCTCGTCTTCGCGGCGGGAGGCTGCTGAGCCGTGCTGTTCGGGTGCGCCGCGAGGTACTTCGCGGCGAACTGCTGGAAGTTGAGGACCCCGGTCTGCAGGTTGACGCCGGAACCGTCCGATGCGCTCGTGGTGTTCGGACGCTGCGCCGGGTCTTCCAGAGGGTCGTTGATGACCGCCAGGTAGGGCTGTCCCGTCACGCTGGTCGAGTCGCCGTTGACCATCACGATCGCTTGGTTCAACCCGGCGTCGGCTGACATCTGGAACGTCAGGGTGTGCTTGTCCGTGCTCACCGAGACGCTGCCGGGCGGGTAGTAGCGCGCCGGGTAGACGTTCACCGTGTCGATCGTGGTGCTGGGCAGCGTGACCGTGATCGTCGGTGTCCGGGAGTCCGACGCGAAGCGCGCGATGTCGAAGTTGTTTCGGTTCGCGGTGTACCGCACGGCCTGGACGGGCGTGCCGGCGACTTGCACCTGGTACTTGGTGGACGCCTGGTCCGGGGACGTCGTCGTACCGCCTCCCACACCCGTCGGCGCGTACGTGCGGACGGTGGTGGCGGCTTGTGCGGGGACGGCGCTGGTGAGCATGAGGCTCGCCACCGCAATGGTGGCGCCGGCAGCGCCCGCGATGATGCGTCTCACGCGCGAGCTGCGTCGCGCCGGGGCGGGGGTCGGGTCGGCGTCGTCGCCGGCCGGTCGGTACATGCCTGTCTCTCCTCAGGACGAGACCTTTCCAGGTCTGTTCAGGCGCTCCCCGCCTGCTGGAGACGGCGCGGAGCATTCGCGATGCTGCGGCCGGACCGCGGCCGTTGGGGGCCGTCGCGGCCGAGAGGACCAGCCCGACGCACCGAGCGCGGGAGCGCGAGGTGACATCGAGTGTTGTTGCACGCGGTGGGCCAGGGGGGACACCGCCGCCACGTTGATCGATCCATAGGATTGGCGTGGCGGGGACGTTACTGCCGCATTTCCGGAACCGTCAATGCTCCGCGCACTTCAAGTCGCGAAAACAGTCATGACCGGCTTCTGACCTCCTCACGTGCTCCGTAACGGCTGAATCACGGCCACCGTGCGAAGCCTTGCCCTCCTGGGACGGTCGCCCTACGCTGACGCCACTTTCGTGGATCGATAAAAGTTTTGGGGAGCGCATGTGGTGACAATGGCGGAGGTAGCAGCTCGGGCAGGAGTCACCAAGCAGACCGTCTCCAACGTGGTGTCCGGCAAGAAGGTACGGCCGGAGACGCTGGCGAAGGTGAACAAGGCGATCGCCGAACTCGGCTACAAGCCGAACCTGGTGGCGCGCTCACTGCGCACTGGCAGCACGTCGACGGTGGGGCTGTTCGTGCCGTCGGTGGCCAATGCGTTCTATTCGGAGGTGGTCGAGGAGGTGGAGAACCTCCTGGTCGGCCACGGATACAACCTGCTGCTCGCCACGACGCGCGACGATCCCGACTACACCCGGGCCCACCTGGAGAACCTTGCCGCGCGCTCGGTGGACGCACTGCTGGTCGCCGGGGACAACGGCGTCGAACAGCAGCTGCCGATGCTCGCCGAGGCCGACTTCCCGGTCGCGCTGTTCGCCTGGGAGGGCGACCCTCCGACCACACTCCCGGTGGTGTCCATCGACTACCAGCACGCAGGGTTTCTGGCCGGGTGCCACCTGCGGGATCTCGGCCACCGGAACGTCGCGGTGATCGCCGACCTCCCCGCGCACACGCCGCGCATCGTGGGGTTGCGCCGGGCGTTCGCGGCCGACGGGCTGGACGACCGCAAGGTGTTCGCCTGCACCAGCGACGACGCCGCCGGCGGTTTCGCCGCGGCCTGCGCGGCGCTGGAGGCAGATCCGGAGCTGACGGCGATCTTCGCCACCCACGACGTCCTGGCCGTCAGTGCCATAGAAGCGGTGGTCCGGTCCGGGCGGCGGGTCCCCGACGACGTCAGCGTCGTCGGCTTCGACGACATCGCCCAAGTCGGGCGGATCCGCCCGGCACTGACCACGGTCACCTTCCCCAAACGCGAGATGGCCCAGCAGGCCGTCGAACTACTGCTGCGAGCCGTCGACTCCGGCCGGCCGCCGACCAACGTCGTAACGCTGCTGCGCCCGACCCTGACCATCCGGGACAGCAGCGGCCCCGCCCGGGGCAACCGCTAAGCGCCTGGCACCGCCTGACCTGCCGCGGGACACCCCATGAGCCGCCGGCGCAGTCCTTCCCAGCCGTTTCCCGCCACCACGGGGCATTTCGAGAGGAAACACCTTTACTGATGAACGGCCTCGACCTCAACGCCTACGTCGAAGACCGGTCGCCGGGCACCGGACGGCTGCGGCCGCGCGCCGCGTTCGCTTCCGACCTGCCCACGATCGCGCTCGACGGCGACTGGAGATTCCGACTGGCGTCGGGGCTGGACGACCTCACCGGGGGCTTCGCCGCGCCGGACTTCGACGACACCGCCTGGGACCTGCTCGCCGTGCCGTCCTGCTGGCAGATGACCGGCCTGCCCGGCGAGCCGCGTTACGGTGCCCCGGCCTACACCAACATCCTGTACCCGTTCCCGGTCGACCCGCCGCGGGTGCCCCGGCAGAACCCGACCGGCGAGTACCGCCGCGAGTTCGACGTTCCGGACGGGTTCCCGGCATCGGCCGCGGTGCTCCGGTTCGAGGGCGTCGACTCCGCGTTCGCGGTGTGGCTCAACGGGATCCGGCTCGGCGACGGCAAGGGCAGCCGCCTCACCACCGAGTTCGACGTCTCCGCCGGTCTGCGGCCCGGCCGGAACGTGCTCGCGGTCCGCGTGCACCAGTGGTCGTCCGGCAGCTACCTGGAAGACCAGGACATGTGGTGGCTGTCCGGGATCTTCCGGTCGGTGTCCGTGGCCGCCCGCGGCGTCGAGGACTTCTTCGTCCAAAGCGCCTACGACCACACGACGGGGCAGGGCACCCTGGCCGTCGACGTCACCGCCCCTGCCCGGGTGACCCTGTCGGTGCCCGAACTCGGCATATCCGCCGCCGACCCGGCCGGACCGCACGTGATCGACGGCATCGAGCCCTGGTCGGACGAGCAACCCCGCCTGTACACCGGGGAACTGGTCTCCGAAGCCGGGGAGCGGATACCGCTGCGCATCGGCTTCCGCTCCGTGGCCGTCGTGGACGGCGTCCTGACCGTGAACGGCAGGCCGATCTCCCTGCGGGGCGTCAACCGCCACGAATGGCATCCGCTGACGGGGCGGACCCTGACCGAGGACACCATGGTGGCCGACGTGCTGCTCATGAAGCAGCACAACCTCAACGCGGTGCGCACCGCCCACTACCCACCCGACCACCGTTTCCTGGACCTGTGCGACGAGCACGGCCTGTGGGTGTTCTGCGAGGGCGACCTCGAGACGCACGGCTTCGAACCCGGCGGCTGGCGGCGCAACCCCAGCGACGACCCCGCGTGGCGCGAGGCCTACCTGGACCGGGCCGCGCGGCTGGTGGAACGCGACAAGAACCA
This sequence comes from Streptomyces tibetensis, assembly GCF_007655005.1. Classification (GTDB taxonomy): domain Bacteria; phylum Actinomycetota; class Actinomycetes; order Streptomycetales; family Streptomycetaceae; genus Streptomyces; species Streptomyces tibetensis. Next base: position 39,245 of record NZ_SZVW01000032.1, on the reverse strand, counting down.
CCCCTCGGTCATCGTCTGGTCGCTGGGGAACGAGTCCGGCACCGGAGCCAACCTGGCCGCCGCGGCCGCGTGGATCCGGCAGCGCGACGACAGCCGCCTGATCCACTACGAGGGCGACTTCGCGAGCTGCGCGTACGTCGACCTGTACTCCCGCATGTACATCGGTGTGGACGAGCTGGCCGCCGTGGGACGCGGCCAGGAGGCACCGACGGCTGATCCGGCCGACGACGCACACCGCCGCGCCCTGCCGGCCGTGCTGTGCGAGTACGGACACGCCATGGGCACCGGCCCCGGTGGGCTGTCCGAGTACCAGCAGGTCATCGAGGCACATCCGCGCCTGGCCGGTGGATTCATCTGGGAGTGGATCGACCACGGGATCGCCCGGCTCACCGGCCAGGAGGACCCCCAGTCGTTCTACGCCTACGGCGGTGACTTCGGCGAGGAGGTCCACGACGGCAATTTCGTCGCCGACGGGCTGCTCTTCCCCGACCGCACGCCGTCGCCGGGCCTGGTCGAGTACAAGAAGGTCATCGAACCGGTCCGGATCCACATCGACCCGGCGACTCGGCAGATCGGCGTGCACAACCTGCACCACGTCCGCGACAGCGGCTGCCTGGACTTCCGGTGGACCGTCGAGGACGGCGGCGAGCCGGTGGGCTCCGGCGGCCTGACCGTGCCCGCGACCGCTCCGGGCGCGACGACAACCGTCGCATGGCCCGCCGACGTCACCGCCGCGCTCGATGCGGCGCGCAAGAACGACTCCGGCCACGAGGTGTGGCTGACCGTGACCGCGGTGCTCGCCGCCGACGAGACCTGGGCCGGGGCCGGTCACGAGATCGCCTGGGCCCAGGGGCTGGTGGTGGCTCCGGCCGCCTCACCCGTCCCCTTCACTCCGGCGCCGGCGATCGCCCGTGACGGCTACATCGCACTGGGTCCCGCGCGGTTCGACGCCCGCAGCGGGGCGCTGATACGGCTCGGCGACCTGGAGCTCGACGGTCCGAGACTGGACGTCTGGCGGGCCCCGATCGACAACGACCTGCTCAGCGCCTTCGGCGAGCCGCAGATCGGCGCTTGGCTCGCCGCCGGACTGCACCGGATGCGCCACGACGTCCTGGGTGTCGAGCCCGACGCGTCGGGACTCACGGTCACCGCCCGGCTGGCCGCCGCCGGGTCCTCCTCCGGGCTCGGCGTGGTCTACCGCTGGACGGCCTGCGACACACCGGACGCGGACCAGGGCCGGCTCCGGCTGGAAGCCGTCGTCACCCCCGACGGCCCATGGTCGGTGCCGCTGCCCCGACTGGGCGTCGCGATGTCGCTGCCCGGAACCGACGCCGAAGTCGAGTGGTTCGGTCCCGGTCCCGGTGAGGCGTACCGCGACTCCCGCGCCGCGGCTCGCGTCGGCCGCCACCTGTCGACCGTCTCGGCGATGCAGATCCCTCAGATCCGCCCGCAGGAGAACGGCAACCGCCACCGAGTCCGCCGCGCCAGGATCACAACCCCGGGCGGCACGCTGCTCATCACCGGCGCCCCGGTCATCGACCTGACCGTTCGTCCCTGGAGCACAGAAGCCCTGGCCGCCGCGGCTCACCAGCACGACCTGGTCCGCGACGGCAGGCTCCATCTGCACCTTGACCACGCCCACCACGGCCTGGGCAGCACGGCCTGCGGCCCGGGCCCGTCGGCACCGCACGTCCTGGCCGCGGTCACCACCGCGTTCGGCGTGGAGTTCGGCACCGGCCGGTAGACGGGCCTTGCCCGCCCGCCCACCGGCCATCCAGCAAGTCCGTCCCTGTCACAGGAGGTTCCTCACATGAACAGCACCACCATACGCACCCGCAGACTCCTGACGATCACCACCGCGGCGCTCCTCGTGGCCGGCCTCGGCGCGTGCAGCAGCACCAAGAGCACCTCCGACAACTCCGAGAAGAGCCAGGCCGGGCCGGTGAAGATGGAGTTCTGGGGCTGGGCCGGCTACGAGAAGATCGTCGACCAGTGGAACGCCTCCCACCCGAACGCCAAGGTCACCTTCAAGAAGATCCCGTCGGGCGCCAAGGGCGGCTACACCCAGATCAGCAACGCGATCACCGCCGGCAAGGGCCCGTGCCTGGCCCAGATCGAGTACCAGACCATCCCGTCGATGCTCGTGAAGAACACGGTCATGGACATCACGAAGTACGCGAGCGCCGACATGGACAAGTACGTCCCGTCGGCCGTCTCCGCCTCCAGCATCGGCGACAAGATCTACGGCGTCCCGGTGGACGTCGGCCCGATGGTCCTCTTCTACCGCAAGGACCTGTTCGCCAAGTACGGCATCACCAAGCCGCCGGCCACCTGGGCCGAGTACAAGGCCGACGCCAAGAAGGTCGCCGCCGCCGACAAGGGCGTGAAGTTCGGCACCGTGCTCGGCGACGGCAACGGTATGGCGGCCTTCACCCTGCAGACCGGCCGGTCCTGGTACTCGACCCAGGGAAACAGCTGGACCGTCAGCATCGACAACCCCGGCACCCGGAAGGTCGCCGAGTTCTGGCAGGACCTGAAGGACGAGGGTCTGGTGGCGAAGACCGGCAACGCCTGGGACCCGCAGTTCAACAAGGCCTCGGAAGCCGGCAAGGTGCTGACATTCGTCAACGCGGCCTGGGCCGCCGGCGGCATCAAGTCGGACCTGAAGGACCTGGCCGGCAAGTGGAGGGTCGCCCCGATGCCGACCTGGGAGGTCGGCGACGGCAAGAGCTCCAGCAGCGGCGGCTCGGCCACCTCGGTGATGACCGGGTGCAAGACGCCCCGCGAAGCCGTGCAGTTCGCCGATTTCCTGTCCAGCGACCCGCAGGCCGTGAAGACGGGCATCGAAAGCGGGCTGTACCCGGCGTCGAAGGCCGGACAGGAAGACCCGTCGCTCACGGGGGGCGACCCGTTCTTCGGCGGCCAGAAGGTCGGTGACGTGTACAAGGCCTCCGCCGCGCAGGTGCCCAGCACCTGGACCAACGGCCCGACCTTCCAGCAGGTCGAGTCGGACTTCACCGGTGCCATCGGTCAGGGCACCCTGCCGGACGCGGTCACCAAGGTCCAGGCCTCGACGGTCGTTGCGATCAAGAAGCTCGGACTGTCGGTGACCAACGGCTGAGGCAGCGGGACTCCAGCCGCCCCGAAGAGTTCCCGCGGCCGCCGGTACCCGGCGCCGCGGGGACCCGCTCCCTGTCGACGAACCGCCCAGCGAGGTTTCCATGAGCAGTCCCAGCAGCCCCCGGACCGCGTCACCGCCGCGGCCGGTGCCCGCGGCCACCCCCCGCGTCTCCCCCGCCGGTCGGCCTCGGCGCACCGGCCGCCGTGCCGCGTTGACCGCGTCGGGTTTCCTGGCGCCGTTCGCGGTGCTCTTCCTGACCATGATGGTCGTGCCGATCGGCTACGCGATCTATCAGAGCTTCTTCACCGTCCGCCGCGCCGGGCTGTTCGGCGGTACGCAGTCCACGGAGTTCGCGGGACTGTCCAACTACGCCGCCGCCTTCGGCGACCACGACTTCACCGCGTCGATCGTCCGGGTCGTGGTGCTGGGCTGCGTCCAGGTCCCGGTCATGCTCGGCCTGGCCCTCCTGCTCGCGCTCCTGCTGGACTCCCGCTCGGCCCGGCTGCGGAAGACCTACCGGCTCACGTTCTTCCTGCCCTACGCGCTGCCGGGTGCGATCGCCGCGGTGATGTGGTCTTTCCTCCTGGCGAAAGACCTCTCGCCGTTCACCGGACCGCTGTCCCACATCGGGATCGACGTCGACTTCCTGTCGCCGTCGTGGGTCCCGTTCTCGATCGGGAACATGATCACGTGGGGCTGGACCGGCTACAACATGCTGATCATCTACTCCGCGCTGCAGACGATCCCCGCCGAGGTGACGGAGGCCGCCGCGCTCGACGGCTGCACCGGATGGCGTCTGGCGTGGGCGGTGAAGATCCCGCTGGTGCGTCCCGCGCTGGTGCTGACCACGGTCTTCTCCATCATCGGGACGGCGCAGATGTACACCGAGCCGGCGGTGCTGGTCGGCGCGCGCGTCCCGGGCGTCTCGCCGAAGTTCACCCCGATCATGAACACGACCCTGAGCATGGACCTGGGCGACCAGAACCTGGCCGCCGCCGAGTCCGTCGTACTCGCGCTGATCACCCTCGTGCTCTCGTTCGGATTTCTCAAGTACAACCAGCGCAAGGGAGCGATGGCATGAGCGTGATCCCGGCTAGCCGGCCGATCCGACCGGCCCGCCGCGGCACCGACATCGCGAGCAAGGCCGCCGTCAACGGGGTGCTGGGCCTGATGGCCCTGTACACGCTGATCCCGCTGTGGTGGCTGTTCGTCTCCGCGACCAAAGCCTCGGGCTACCTCTACACCGGTACGCCGCTGTGGTTCTCCCACTTCGACCTGGTCACCAACATCAGAAACGTGTTCAGCTTCGAGGGCGGCATATTCTCCACCTGGCTCGCCAACAGCGCGCTGTACAGCCTCGTCGGCGCGACCGTCAGCACCCTGCTGTCCGCGATGGCCGGCTACGCGCTGTCCAAGTTCAGCTTCCGCGGCCGGGAGAGCGTGTTCAACGTCATCCTCGCCTCGGTTCTCATTCCGGCGCCGATGTTCGCGCTGCCGTTGTTCCTGCTCATGGCCAAGCTCGACATCACCAACTCCTACTGGTCGGTGCTGCTGCCCAGCTGTGTCAGCCCGTTCGGCGTCTACCTGTGCCGGATCTTCGCCTCGGCGTCCGTCCCGGACGAACTGCTGGAGGCCGCACGGCTGGACGGAGCAGGCGAACAGCGCACCTTCTTCGGGATCGCCCTGCCGCTGATGGCCCCGGCAATGGTGACCGTCTTCCTGTTCCAGTTCGTCGGCATCTGGAACAACTACCTGCTGCCCTCGCTCATGCTCAACACCCCCTCACTACAGCCCGTCACGGTGGGCCTGGTGCAGTGGCGCGCGGAGTTCGCCAACGGAGTGCCGCTGCTGCTGCCGATCACCGGTGCGTTCCTGTCGCTGGTCCCCCTGCTCGTCGCCTTCATCAGCCTCCAGCGGTACTGGCGCAAGGGCCTGACCGCAGGCGCCGTCAAGTAGCGCGCTCGCCGCCCCACTTCCCCACTACGGTCGGAAGGGCCGCGGCCGAGAAGCCCTCCGGGCGTCGGCCGCGCGGCGCACAGCTCCCTGGCCCGAGGGTGCGCGGGCCAGGGGCCAGGTTGGTGGCGCGCCCACTGGACCGCAACCGCCGCCTGCCGCGACCTCGCCACGTAACATGCGCGAGTGAGCCGACCCGCGATCCGTCGGCGGCCGATCGCCCCCGGCAAGGGTTCGACCGTCTGGCCGGCCACGTCGTCCCAAGGCGCCCGGTCGGCCCCAATGCCTCGGAACGGTGCAGCGTGGGAATGGTTCTCGTGTACGTGTCGATCCTGCCGTCGGTGATCACCGCACTGTGGGTCCTGGCCTGGCGGGGGGCACAACCGCTGCGCTGGGGCGCTCTGTCCGGCGGGGCCGTCGTCTCCGTGCTCTGCGTCGTCATCGGGATCAACACGAACGGACCGCCGGTCGCCCCGTCGCCGGGCGCCTGCCGGCCGGCCCTGGCGTGCTTCGATCCCGATCCGGTCTTCTGGATGGTTGCCGGGCTCCTCGGCTTCGCATGCTGCTTCGTGCTGACGGTCGTGACGGTAGCGGTCGAACTCCGGCGCACCCGTCGGGCCTCCGACTGAGGCCGCCGCACCCACTTGCAGGGACTCCGGGTGGGGCGTGACATGCCATGTCCGACTCTGTGTCAGCTCCAGTGGGACGTCATGGCCACGGTCGCGAAGGCGCACGGCGAACTCGACGTGCTGGTGGACATGTCGCAGATGACGGTGTCGCAGATGACCGCCACCAGCACCGCGGAATCCCACCAGCAGCGGCTGCGCTGGCTGGCGGAGCAGGTGCTGGACTGGTCGGGCCTGCCCGTGGTGCACGTGCGCCCGACGGCGTTCCTCGACAACCCGTTGTTCACCGCCCTCGCCGCGCGGTCGATCCGCGAGAACGGCACACTGGCGCTGCCGTTCGGGACCGGACGCACCTCGCCAGTCGCTGCCGACGACGTCGCCCAGGTGGTCGCGACCATCCTGCGCGATCCCGGGGAGCACACCGGGAACGTGTACGAGCTGACCGGACCGCGGGCGCTCGACATGACCGAAGTAGCCCAGCAGTTCTCCGAGGCGCTCGGCCGCACGGTGACCTATCTGGACGTCCCCCTGCAAGGGTGGCGCACAGAGGTACTCGCGAACGCGGGCCTGCCACAGCACACCGAGCAGCACATCGCGACCATGGCGCAGCTGCACCGCGCGAACCGCTACGACAGGGCGACGATCGACGTCGAGCGCATCACCGGGAAGCGGCCGATGACCGTCGAGGAGTTCGTCGCCGTCCGCAAGGACTTCTACCTCGGCTGACTGCCGCAGGAACTCCAGATGAAGGGGGCGTCGGCCGACGAGTACACGCGCCTCGGCGGGACTGCAAGTGTCCAGGACATCATTCCTGGGGCAAGACCTGAGCCGGTACGTCGCCAGGCTGCTACACGACCCTACGCGGTGTTCCCCTGCGCCGGCTCAACCGGTGCTGCGGAACGTGGAGCATCTGGCTTCCCACTCGAACTGCCGGAAAAGGGCTGGATAGATACCGGATCAGTGCGAGCCGGGGGGGACGGGCGAGAGCCGGTAGGCGCCCTCATGGGTGACGACACGGCCGGCGGTGGGTGGCGCGAAGTGGGTGCCCAGGACAAGGGTGTCCGTGCCGGCGAGCGAGCGGAGCAGTGTGCGGCGCGAGGCCTCGGACCGCTCGGGCTCGATGTCGACGCAGGCCCCGATGGTGGGGTGAGCGAGCTGGACGGGGTGGTGGATGCAGTCGCCGGTGATCAGCGCCGTCTCTCCGCGGCTGGTCAGCTCGACGGCGACGTGGCCTGGGGTGTGCCCGGGGGTGGGGATCAGGCGCAGGCCCGGGACGACCTCGACGCCCTCGGCGCAGACGTCGACGAGGTCGAGCAGCCCCGCCTCCTCCACCGGGATCACGGAGTCGCGGAACATCTGCTTGCGCGCCTCGTCCATGTCGTACCCGGCCCAGAACTCCCGCTCGACGCGTGAGGTGAGGTAGCGGGCGTTGGTGAAGGTGGGGACCCACTCGCCGTTGACCTCATGGGTGTTCCAGCCGACGTGGTCGGCGTGCAAGTGGGTGAGGATCACCAGGTCGACGGAGTCCGGGGGGAGTCCGGCGGCGGTGAGGCGCTGAAGGTAGTCAGTTTTCAGGTTGTGCCAGGCGGGGTTGGTCCGCTCCTTGCCATTGCCGATGCCGGTGTCCACCAGGATGCGCAGCCCGCCGACGGTGAACGCGAAGCTGTGGCTGTCGATGTGCAGGGTGCCCTCGTCGTCGCAGAAGTGGGGGCGCAGCCAGTTGTGTTGGCTGACGACGTCCGGCGTGGCGCCGGGCAGCAGCCACGGTCCGGTGGCTGACGGCAGGCGAACCTCGTCGATGCGGTGGACGGTGACGTCGCCCACGCTCCAGGAGGGGACGGCGGTCGGGTTAGGTGCACCTGGCGTGACGGTGGACATGGGATCCCCTTGGCACTAAACGCAATTGGTTTGCTTTAAGTGACCGTAGGCTCTACCGTCGACTAACGCAAACCCTTAGCTTTTGACGTCGGGTGTTACCCCCCTCCCTCCAGCCCCTGAGGAGAGAACGTCCATGCCCTCCGATGAACTCACCCCGCCGGAAGCGGCCCGCTGGGCCGCCCGTGCCGGGCTCCGGCTGCCCGCCGACCGCAACGCTGCGGTTGCAGCCACCGCCAACCACATCCACTCCGTCGTCGCGGTCCTGCGGGAGCTGGACTTCGGGGACACCCCGCCCGCCCCCGCCTACCGCGCTGAACCGGAGAACCACGATGCAGCCGTATGAACTGCCCCTGACCGCAGCCGCCGACGCGATCCGGGCTCGGCAGCTGTCCCCCGTCGAGCTGGCGGACTCCGTCCTTGAGCGCATCGCACAGGTGGAGCCGCACCTTCAGGCGTACGTCACCGTCGCCGCCGAGCACACCCGGCGCGCCGCGCGGGAAGCCGAGAACGACATCGCGGCCGGCCGCTACCGTGGCCCGCTGCACGGCATCCCCATGGGCCTCAAGGACCTGATCGACGTCGCGGGCGCGGCGACGTCGGCCGGCTCCCGCGTCCGAGCCGACCACCGCGCACAGGCCGACAGCACCGTCGCCGCCCGCCTGTCGGCCGCCGGAGCCATCCTCGTCGGCAAGACCCACACCCACGAGTTCGCCTACGGACTGACCACCCCGCAGACCAACAACGCCTGGGACACAGGCCGGGTCGCCGGCGGCTCCAGCGGCGGATCCGCCGTCGCCGTCGCCGCGGGCACCGCCACCTTCACCCTGGGCACCGACACCGGCGGATCGATTCGGGTGCCCGCCGCGCTGAACGGCGTCGTCGGCCTCAAGCCGACCTACGGCCTCGTCCCCCGCCACGGCGTCACGTCCCTGTCCTGGTCACTGGACCACGTCGGCTCGATCACCCGCACGGTCGGGGACGCGGCCCTGATCCTCACCGCCCTGGCCGGACACGACCCCCGAGACCCCGCCTCCCTGACCACGCCCGGCACGGACTACCGGCCGGTCTCGGATGCGGACCTGACGGGGCTGCGCGTGGGCGTGCCGCGCAACCACTACTTCGACCACGTCGACGAGGAGGTGGAAGCCGCCGTACGGCGCGCGATCGACCAGCTTCGGGCCCTCGGTGCGCGCCTGGTCGAGGTCGAGATCCCCATGACCCGCTACATCCAGGCCACCCACTGGGGCCTGATGGTGCCCGAGGCGACCGCCTACCACGAAAGCACCCTGCGCACGGTCCCCGAGCTCTACCAGACAGACGTCCGCATCCTCCTCGAGGCCGGCGAGCTGATGCCCGCCGGGGACTACCTGCGCGCCCAGCGCTCCCGCACCCTCATGCGGCAGGAATGGGCGCGCATGCTGCAAGAGGTCGACCTGATCGTCGCCCCGACCGTCCCGGCGACCGCGGTCGAGGCCGGCCAGGAGACGATCACCTGGGCCGACGGCACCGTCGAGGGCGTCTCCGATGCCTACGTGCGCCTCTCGTCCCCTGCCAACATCACCGGGGCGCCGTCCCTTTCCGTCCCCGTCGGCCGCGACGCGGCAGGCTTGCCGATAGGCATGCAACTGCTCGGGCGACCGCTCGGAGAGAGCGTGCTCCTGCGGGTCGGCCAGGCCTACGAGCAGACGCAGCCCGCCCGAAAGCTCGCGCGCACAGCGTGAACGAGCGCTTGACCCGGCCTCACCACTCGGTCGGACCCGAGAGCGCCGCTCGGCTCGATCTGCAAGGTGCCGCAAGAAGAAGACCGCCGGAGGGAGGTGGGCGGCTCGCTAGACGCAACGACTTTGCTTTAAGGTGGGTTCCATGAGCAGGCAGATGGTGCGCCCTGGGGGTCGTAGCGCCCGGGTTCAGGCATCGGTCCACACCGCCGTACGCGAACTCGCCTCGGAAGTGGGCCGGGACGCACTGACCGTACCGCTGGTCGCCCAGCGTGCGGGCGTGACGCCGTCGACGATCTATCGCCGCTGGGGGGGACCTGCAGGAGCTGTTGTCGGACGTGGCGGTCGAGCGTCTGCGGCCCGACACCGCACCCGACGACCACGGTGCCATGTCGTCCGACCTGACGGCCTGGGCCGAGCAGTTCCTCGACGAGATGGCCTCCCCCACCGGCCGGGCCTACATCCGCGACGCCTTGCTCGGCGACCCGGACGGCAGTAACGCCGGCCAGTGCTCGGCCTACGCCGCCGACCAGATCAACCTCATCCTCACCCGAGCAGCTGAACGCGGCGAGAAGACGCCCGACGTCGAGGCGGTCATCGACGGCGTCGTCGCGCCCATGATGTACCGCATCCTCTTCCGCCCGGACGGACTCGACGCCGCGTACGCGCGCCGACTGGTCGCAGAGCTCCTCGGCCAGACCGGCCCATGACCTGACGTGGAGCCGTGGTGCTGCGTGTAGGGCTGGATCCCCCACCTTAGGGCGGTCTGACGCCGACTCACTCTCCGGCTGCGAGCGCGCGCGGTGCGGGCGTGCAGGGCTCGCCGTAGGGGCAGGCCGGGTGATCGCCAATGCGCTGGCTCGCTGTCATCGCCGCAAGCCTTTCGACTCTGGGAGCTCTCCTAGGTTCGCAGCTCTGACAGGACGGTATCGGCGGTGATCGCATCGGCTACCTGTTCGACGGTATATCCGTCGGTGTCGATGCGCAGATCACCGATCCCGGCATCTTCCAGGCCGGCGGCCGATGCCACCGCCTGGTCGGCGACGTGGAGCAGGCGTGTGACGGACTGCCCGCGCAACGGGTCGCCCGGTTGGGCCCAACTGCCGCCTTGTCCACGGGACATGATGCGTTCCGTCAAGTGCTGCCGTCCGGCGTGCAGTCGGCACAGCGTGAGCTCGGTCGCAGGCAGCGCCTCGGAGTACGCCTTGACCGTGGCCTCGTCCTCGACCGGGCCGGACATGATCAAGCACTGGGCACCGGCCGCACGGTAGGTCCTCCACACGGCGGCCAGGTTGCGGGCCTTGACCCGGTGGTTGGCGGGATCATCCGAAGCCGGGCGGCAGAAGCCGAGCTGGTCGAGATCCAGATACGCGGCGGTGGCACCAGCGCCCAGGACCCTTTGGTAGACCTCGAAGCCGACCGTCGACTTGCCGACGCCGGTCGCGCCGCACAGCCACAGCACCGGAAGATCAGCGGAAGTCTCCGCCTGTGCCAAGGCCGAGCCTCTGCCCGTAGCGGTGACCACCGGCAGCTCGGGCGCGTCAGCTGACCGGCCGAGAGCCGAGGCCGGCCATCCGCCGGTTCGCTCCCCGACACGCCGCGCCACCTCGTTCACCAGCAATCCGCTGGTGTCGACGCAGGCATCCGCGAAGGTGCTCGCATCCAGGGCGTCGGCTTCCCGCAGCACCCCGCCGACCAACTGGGCAGGACCTCCGCGGCCGGTGAACCGCTGCCGAAGCACCTCCTGGTCGGCCCGCAGCCGGCAGACCGTCACCGCGGCCTGAGGAATCTGGTCGACGTGCACTCCGCAGGCGGGATCGACGACACCCGAAACGATGAGACACCGGGCGCCGGCCGCCCGGAAGCCGGCCACCACCGCATCGACGTTGCGTGCCTTCATACGGTGCCGCCCTGGATCTCCCGCAGGCTCGGGGTAGCAGATCCCCAACTGGTCGATGTCAACGAAACCGCTCTCGATCCCGGCCCGTATGAGGTGGGAGTACAGCTCCCAGGCGACCGTGGTCTTACCGACTCCCGGCGGACCGCAGAGCCACAGCACGGGGAACTCAACACCCCTCACCAGCGTGCCGCCCCATCCGGGCGACGCGCCCTGAGCTCCGGAAGCGCGGGTTCGATGACAGAGACCATGGCCCCGGATTCTCTCCATCGCGCACGTCCTTGTCGACAGACTTTTGCGCGCCCGCGGAACGCCCCCACGAGGATCAGGAACAGGCACTGACCAGGGACTCGTGACAGAGCAAGGCCCGGACCAGGTGTCCCTTCGTCGTGCTCCCGACTCTTTCCCCCCGGCGGCTGCTGACCGTCCCCAGGCTTCCGGCCTCTAGCGGGTGCCGGTACCCCGCCTCGCTCAACCTCCTGATGCCGTCCGGCGCATCAGGGTGTACATCCAGCTCGGCGAAACCGTCCAGGATGTGCCGCGCTGCGGCCGTGCCGTCGACCGCCCAGCCCTCCAGCCCGCAGGACCCCGACCAACCAAGTGCCGGCAGCCACTGACCTCCACCAGGTCAGGCAGACAGGAGACGTCGGTGCGGAAGTGGCCGCAGCCCACGCAGCGGAAACGGACGGGTAGTCGTGGCCTCCGGCGGCGACGCTGGACGGCTCGGTGCACAGCCCGTAGGGGACGGCGACCTCGCCGACCGCCCGGTGCACGTGCTCGGAGTCCAGGACGAGCTGGGCCGGGCGCCAGATCCCGTGATCGTGGCGGTCGAACTGCACGGAGCTTCTGTAGGACCGCTTGTGGCGCTTCGAAAGCCGGGGTGCCCGGTGGTAGACGTCCCCCCCCCGGCACGCCGGGCACCCTTCCACCCCTCACTGCCGGCGCCCCCGCTCCGCTCGACACGGGCCTGGGGCGCCGGTCTGTCTGCAGCCTTGCCCGCGCCCCGCTAGGTTGTGCCGCATGAGCAACCTTGACCGCGCACCCACGCCGAGCGTGTGCGGCGGCCGCGGATTCGTCGCCGCAGAACCCGTCCGCGAGCTGCTGAGTCCTCGACACGTACAGCTCGGAGAGTCGACCGAAGTGCGCCGGCTGTTGCCGAACCTCGGCCGCCGCATGATCGCCGCATGGGCCTTTGTCGATCACTACGGGCCCGATGACATCGCCGACGAGCCCGGCATGCAGGTTCCGCCGCACCCGCACATGGGTCTGCAGACGGTCAGTTGGCTGCACGAGGGGGAGGTGCTGCACCGCGACTCGACCGGCAGCCTGCAGACGATCCGCCCGCGCGAGCTGGGACTGATGACCTCCGGCCGGGCGATCAGCCACTCGGAGGAGAGCCCGCGCTCGCACGCCCGTTTCCTGCACGGCGCGCAACTGTGGGTCGCGCTGCCGGACGCGCATCGGCACACCGACCCGAAGTTCGAGCATCACGCCGAGCTGCCGACCGTCACGGCGCCCGGGCTCACGGCAACAGTGATTCTCGGCGACCTCGACGGCGCGGCCTCGCCCGGCTCGACGTTCACACCGATTGTCGGCGCCGACCTCGCCCTCGACCGAGGCGCCGACGTCCGGCTGCCCCTCGTTTTCGACTTTGAGTACGGCGTGCTGTCCATGTCCGGCGAGGTGCACGTCGACGGCGTGCCCGTCCTGCCCGGCTCGATGCTGTATCTCGGCTGCGGCCGCAGCGAGCTGCGACTGCGGGCCGAGTCGGACGCGGGCGTCATGCTGCTCGGCGGCGAACCGTTCGCCGAGGAACTGATCATGTGGTGGAACTTCGTGGGCCGCACGCAGACAGAGATCGAGCAGGCTCGCGCCGACTGGACGACGGGCAACCGATTCGGCGACGTGAAGGGCTACGACGGCGCCCCGCTCCCTGCGCCCGAGCTGCCTGCGACGCCACTCAAGCCGCGCGGCCGCGTCAGGTAGTCCAGAACGGCAAGCGCCCCCACCGGCAAAGCTGCTGGTGGGGGCGCTTAGCTGGCTGGTTGTGCTGGGGAGTGATGAACGACGAAGCACCAGGCCCCGACCATGCGGCGGCCAAGGTTGGGCAGCAGCCGGCGGACCTCGCTGGACTCGCCCGGCTTCACGCGGCGAGGACTGCGGAGTTCACGCACCGGCTCCGCCACCACGAAGCCACGGCCGCCGCACAGGGAGGGGGCCGCTTCGCGCTCAAAATCGCTCATGGCTCACAACCTGGTCCGGCGCACGGGCACACCGGCCGGCGCTCCTGGAGAATGTGCTGGCCCGGCACGGCATCACCTTCCAGCAGTCGGTCACCCTCCGGCTCGCCGCCCTCGCCGACGGCCGGGTCGGCCCGGTCGGACGCGATCAGCTCGACGACGGCGTCAGCGGCGCGCTGAAGACCGACGCGGCGGAGGTGCACGGCGTGCTCGACGAGCTGATCGCCGCGCAGCTGCCGGCCGCGGTCCCCTCCGGCCAGCGGAATATCCGGCCGACAGGCTCGGTTGTCGGCCTCAAAGGAGGCACCGAGTGAACACGACTCAGGACACCAGCTACTACGCCCACGGAACCCCTGCCGAGCGCTGGGAGCGCGCGCGGCTGTTCTTCGACGCCAAGGACTACGCCGCCGCCGCGCGCGTCCTGGTCGGGCTGGTCGAGGAGGTGCCCGAGCAGACCGGGCCCCGGCTGCTCCTGGCGCGTTCCTACTACCACTCGGCCCAGCTGCAGCGCGCCGAGAGCGAGTTGCGGACGATCGTCGAGCGGGACCCGGTGGAGCACTACGCCCGGCTGATGCTCGGCCGCACGCTCCAGCGGCAGAACCGGCACGAGGAGGCGGAGTCGCACCTGCGGATCGCCTCGGCACTGGCCGGTGACTTCGAGCAGGTCTGACCCCCCGCCGCACGTGATGGTGCCCGGCTCCGCGCGGAGCCGGGCATCGTCGTCGGCGGTCCCGCTACGAGACCGGCGTCCCGTAGGAGCGTCGTCCCCGCCGGTGGGCGATCTCCCCCAGCAGGATGTCGACGGCGAGGAAGGCCGCCAGCGGGATGCCGAACAGGGGCAGGAAGTAGCCGAGTACGGCGATGCCCGCCAGCAGCGGCACCAGGATCTGCGGCGGGACCTGCTGCCAGGCGCCGCGCGGGATCGGACGGCCGAAGGAGGTGCCCCGGCCGCGCTGCCACCACATGCGGTAGCCCCAGACGATCAACAGGATCAGGGAGGCCGCGAGCAGCATCAGGGCGATCTGGTTGGCCAGGCCGAACAGGACGCCGGTGTGCAGGTCGATGCCCCACCGGGTGAGCTTCGCGAGCACCGGATAGTCCGCGAAGCGCACCACGTCGGTGACCTCGCCGTCAGCCGGGTCGATCGCGACGGCATCCTGCTTGGAGGGCCAGCTGCGCTGCACCTGCTTGACCACGTACGCCGAGTTCGCGTCGGCGGGCGGCACGATCTCCACCGGGTCGCCCAGCCCCTCGGCCCGCGCGGCCGAAAGGATCTTGTCCAGGCCCACGCCGTGTGCGGCGTCGCCCGCCTGCCCGGCGGCGGAGCCGTGGCCGGCGTGTTCACCGCCGGCGGCCGCCGACACCGACGGGGTGGCCTGGCCGAGCGAGGTCCGCAGCTCGTCGATGGTGGCCCCGGCGTAGGCGGACCAGGTCAGGCCGGTCGCCGAGAGGAAGAAGAAACCGATCGCCGCCCATACGCCGACGGTGCCGTGCAGTCCGAGGGTACGGCGCCGGCCCTTCGTCCCCCGCACCTTGCGCAGCGCGCGGCGCCGGGAGAACCACAGCGCCAGCCCGCCCGCCGCGATCACCCACAGCCAGCTGGCCGCCAGTTCGCTGTACAGCCGCCCCTGCTCCCCCAGGTGCAGGTCCCGGTGGAACTCGTCGATCCAGGTGCGCAGCGGCAGCGCGCCGGTCGAGCCGTACTGTTCGAGAGCGCCGCGCACCTCGGCGGTGTACGGGTCGACGAACACGGCGAGCGCGTGGCCCTCGTCGACGCCCGGGACGCCGGACAGCATCACCCTGGTCGTCGCGCCGGCCTCGGGTGAGGGGCGTACGGCCGAGACGGTGCCCTCGGGGTGGGCCTTGCGGGCGGCGGCCACCTGCTCGCTGATCGGCAGCTTCTTCTCGCCCACGGGGACGCTCAGTTCGTGGTCGTACACGAGCTTCTCGGCTTGGAACGAGCCGGCGTACAGCAGGCCGGTGACGGCGGCGACGAGGAGGAACGGCGCCACCAGCAGTCCGGCGTAGAAGTGCAGACGGAGGATCAGCGGGCGCAGGGAGGCCCAGCTGGCCTTCGACGGTGCCGGGGCGGCTGGTTGCGGGGCCTCGTCCGTGGTGGTCGAGGGAGCGGTGGTCATCGGCGGGCTTCTCCGGGGACGTCTTCTGGGCCGTTGCGGTGTGAGCGGTGGCCGTTGCGGTGCAGTGGTCGCGGCGCCGGGGCGTTCAGTTCCCGGGAAGTACGTGTGATGTGCATCACGCAGGGGTGGGGGGTGCCGTGTCATCCTGACGCGATGGGAACACCGAGCGATCGCGCGCCCCTGGCCGAGCGGGTCGGCCAACTCCTCGACGGGGGACTCCCGTTGACCATCGTCGCGGCCGGCGACCCGGTGTTGCGGCAGGGCACCGAACCCTACGACGGTCAGCTGGGGCCCGCCCTGCTGGCCCGGTTCGTCGAGGCCCTGCGGGTCACCATGCGCGCGGCGCCCGGGGTCGGCCTGGCGGCGCCGCAGGTCGGCGTGGAGCTCAGGATCGCGGTGATCGAGGATCCGGCGCCGGTGCCGGAGGAGGTACGGCTCGTGCGCGGGCGGGTGCCGCAGCCGTTCCGTGTGCTGGTCAATCCCTCCTACGAGCCGGCCGGGGACGCGCGGGCCGCGTTCTTCGAGGGCTGCCTGAGCGTCCCGGGCTGGCAGGCGGTGGTGGCGCGGCCCGCCGAGGTGCGGCTGACCGGGCAGGACGAGCACGGACGGGCGCTGGACGAGGTGTTCACGGGCTGGCCGGCGCGGATCGTGCAGCACGAGACGGACCACCTCGACGGCGTCCTGTACCTGGACCGCGCCGAGCCGCGTTCACTGGCGTCCAACCTGGCGATGGCGGAGCGCTGGGGCCAGCCGACACCGCAGGAGGCGGCGCGGGCGCTCGGCTTCGAGCTGCCGTAACGCGCGCGGAGTCGCTCCGCCGGAAATGCGGAGGCGCCCGTGGCGGGATCTCCGTGACCGTGACCGCATGTCCACGCCCCGAATTTCCTAGCTCAGGACCCACTCCCACGCCACCCGTGTGTCCTCTTGCTTGTTCGGAGCGGTTTTCTCATGATCACCGTTCGTGATGTCGACGTGCGCGTGGGCGCGCGTCTGCTGCTGTCCGGCGTCTCCTTCCACGTCTCCCCCGGCGACCGCATCGGCCTGGTCGGCCTCCCCCAAGCTCTCGGCTTCGCTCGAGCAGGGAGGTGCCACCATCGGCGCCGGGAAGACGACCCTTTTGCACACCCTGGCGGGCGAACTGCGGCCTGCCGCCGGCTCGGTCTGCCGCACGGCCGGAGTCGGGCATCTCCCCCAGGACTCCCGTGCCGCCGACCAGTCGGTCACCGTCACCGACCGGATCCTGTCCGCGCGCGGCCTGGACCCGGCCGTGCGGGCGTTGCGCAGCGCCGAGGACGAGCCCACCAACAACCTCGACCCGGCCTCCCGCGCCGAGGTCCTGGCCGCGGTGGGCACCTACCCGGGGGCGATCGTCATGGTCACGCACGACGAGGGCGCCGTCGACGCGCTGCGGCCGGACCGGGTGCTGCTGCTCCCGGAGGCGGAGGAGGATTTGTGGGACGACGACTACCGGGAACTGGTGGTGCCCGCGCACGCGTGATCCCGGTCGGCGCCGCTCGGGCGCCGACCGGTCCGCGGGTCAGGCGTCGCGGTACGCCTCCAGCAACCGCAGCCACACCTCACTGATCGTCGGGTAGGACGGGACGGCGTGCCACAGGCGGCTGATCGGGACCTGGCCCGCCACCGCGACGGTCGCGGAGTGGATGAGTTCGCCGACGCCTGGTCCGACGAAGGTGACGCCGCGAAGGATCTCTCCCTCGAGGTCGACGACCATGCGGGCGCGGCCTTGATAGCCGTCGGCGTACAGGCCGGCCCCGGCGACGGTGGACAGGTCCACGTCGACGGCTTTCACCCGGTGCCCCGCCTGTTCCGCCTCGGCCAGGGACAGGCCCACGGCCGCGGCTTCCGGGTCGGTGAAGACGACCTGCGGGACGGCGGCGTGGTCGGCGGTCGCGGCGTGGGCGCCCCAGGGCTCGGCCACGAGGGTCTCCCCGTTGGCTCGCGCGGCGATGGCGGCGCCCGCGATGCGGGCCTGGTACTTGCCCTGGTGGGTGAGGAGCGCGCGGTGGTTGACGTCGCCGACCGCGTACAGCCAGTCGTGGCCGTCCACGCGGAGGCTGTCGTCGACCGGCAGCCAGGAGCCGGGGTCGAGGCCGATCGTCTCCAGCCCGATGTCGTCGGTGCGCGGGGCGCGGCCGGTGGCGAAGAGGATCTCGTCGGCCTCGATGCGGTCGCCCGTGCCGGTGACGGCCACGACCGTCCCGTTCTCCCGGGTCACCGACTCCACCGAGGTGCCCGTACGGACGTCCGCGCCGGCCTCCGTGAGCGCCTCGGCGATCAGTTCCCCGGCGAACGGCTCCATGCGGGGCAGCAGGCCCCTGCCGCGGACCAGCAGGGTGACCTGCGAGCCGAGGGCCTGCCAGACCGTGGCCATCTCGGTGGCGACCACTCCGCCGCCGATCACGATCAGCCGGCCGGGCACGGTCTTGGAGCTGGTGGCCTCCCGGCTGGTCCACGGCTTGACGGCGTCGAGGCCGGGCAGGCCCGGCAGGGCGGCTCGGCTGCCGGTGCAGACGGCGACGGCCTGCCGGGCGGTCAGGACGTGCTCGCCGCCGTCCGGGCCGGTGACCGTCACCGTGCGGGGGCCGGTGAGGCGCCCGTGGCCCCGGTACAGGGCGGCGCCGATGGAGTCGAGCCAGCCGACCTGACCGTCGTCCTTCCAGTTCGAGGTGTAGTAGTCCCGGTGGGCGAGGACCGCGGAGGCGTCGAGGGGGCCCTGGACGGACTGGCGCAGCCCCGGGACGCGGCGGGCGTCCGCGCGGGCGATGACCGGCCTCAGCAGGGCCTTGCTGGGCACGCACGCCCAGTAGGAGCACTCGCCGCCGACCAGTTCGCTCTCCACGACCGCGGTGGTCAGTCCGGCGGCGCGGGTGCGGTCGGCGACGTTCTCCCCCACGGGCCCGGCACCGAGGACCACGACGTCGTACGTGTTGGTTTCCGTTTCCGTCATGGGGTCAGTCTGGTGGGTGGTGTGCGCCCTGGCCACATGGGTAGGGGCGCGGAATACGTGTCCGGTCGGCCGTGTTGTGCCGACGGCTTGACCCCACACCAGGAAGAGGGATTTACGCCATGAGCAGCACCGTGGAGCTCACCAAGGAGAACTTCGACCAGACGGTCACGGACAACGAGTTCGTCCTGATCGACTTCTGGGCCGACTGGTGCGGGCCGTGCAAGCAGTTCGCCCCGGTGTACGAGAAGGCGGCCGGGGAGAACCCGGACCTGGTGTTCGGCAAGGTGGACACCGAGGCGCAGCCCGAGCTGGCCGCGGCCTTCGGTATCCAGTCCATTCCCACGCTGATGATCGTCCGTGATCAGGTCGCCGTGTTCGCGCAGCCCGGCGCCCTGCCCGAGGCCGCCCTGACGGACGTCATCGGGCAGGCCCGCAACCTCGACATGGACGAGGTCCGCAAGGCGGTCGCCGAGCAGCAGGCTCAGCAGCCGGCCGAGTGACCCGGCGCGGGGCCCGGACGACCGGGCCCCCGCACCGGCCCCTCGCGCACGGGACGCGCAGGCTCTAGAAGGGGTACGGGGCGACGTCCCCGCGTACCGTCGTCCAGCGCAGTTCGGTGAAGGCCTCCAGGTTGGCCTCGCCGCCGAAGCGGGCGCCGGTGCCGGATGCGGCGACCCCGCCGAAGGGCGCCACGGCCTCGTCGTTCACGGTCTGGTCGTTGATGTGGACGATGCCGGTCGGGATGCGCTCGGCGAGGTCGAGGCCGCGGGCCGGGTCCCTGGTGACGATGCCCAGGGAGAGGCCGTACGGGCTCTGCGCGGCCAGGGCCGCCGCCTCGTCGGGCGTGCTGAAGGAGCGGACGGGCGCGACCGGGCCGAAGACCTCCTCCGTATAGGCGGGGGTGCGGTCGTCGACATGGGCGAGGACCGTCGGCCGGTAGAAGAGCCTGTCGTAGGTGCCGCCGGCGGCGAGCTTGGCACCCGCGGCCGTGCTGGCCTCGACCAGACCGCTGATCTTGCCGAGCTGGCCGGAGTCGATGATGGGGCCCAGGTGGACCTGGTCCCGGTGCGGGTCGCCGACCGCGAGTGAGTCCGCCTTGGCGGCCAGCCGCTCGACGTACTCGTCGTAGAGGGACGCGTGCACCAGATGGCGTCCGGTGGTCATGCAGATCTGGCCCTGGTGGAAGAACGAGCCCCAGGCGGCCGTGGAGATCACCGCGTCGAGGTCGGCGTCCTCCAGCACGATCATGGCCGAGTTTCCGCCCAGTTCCAGGTGGGCCCGCTTGAGGTGACGGCCGGCGGCCTCGCCCACGGCCCGTCCGGCGGCGGTGGAGCCGGTGAAGGAGATGACCGGCACGCGCGGGTCGGCGACCAGGGCCTGTCCGGCGTCCGGGCCGCCCGGCAGCACGTGCAGCAGGTCCTCCGGCAGACCCGCGGCGGCGAAGACCGCGGCGAGGGCCAGACCTCCGCAGACGGCCGTGCGCGGGTCCGGCTTCAGCAGGACCGCGTTGCCCAGCGCCAGGGCCGGTGCGACGGAACGGATGGAAAGGATCAGGGGGGCGTTGAACGGCGAGATCACGCCGACCACACCGGCCGGGACACGGCGCGTGTACGACAGGCGCGGCGCCTCGCTGGGCAGGACCTGGCCGGCCGGGCGGGAGGCGAGCGCGGCGGCCTCGTAGCACTCCTGGGCGGCGACGTGCAGTTCGAAGTCGGCCTTGCCGGGGACGGAGCCCGATTCGCGGACGAGCCATTCGCGCAGTTCGGCGGCGTGCTCGGTGAACAGGTCGCCGGCCTTGCGCAGCACGGCGGCGCGGGCGAAGTGCGGGGTGCGTGCCCAGGCGCTCTGGGCGGTGGCGGCCCGCCCGGCGGCGGTTTCGACGTCCTCCGGGCCGGCGAGGGCGAGAGTGCCGAGGGCTTGGCCGGTGGCGGGCTCGGTGACGGTGTATCCGGGCCCCGCGAGGCTGCGGGGCTGCCAGGATTTCGTGTCGAGCAACGGCATGACGGCTCTCCGATCGATCGGTCACCGGCTGACGGGCGAGCGGAACTCCCGTGCGTGCGCGGCCGGTTCGGCGGTCACAGGGCGGAACGCGCCGAGCGGGCGCGGCGGTGCGTGCCGCGGCCCGCGTAGGAACGCGTCCCCGTTTTGTTGAGCATGCAACATCCTAGCCCTGCCACGCCCGCAGACCGGACCGCCTGCCGGATTGCCGTGTGCCGTGTGCCGTGTGCCGATCTGCGCACGGTGGCGGCGCTCACCCTCTTCCGGATGGCGCCCGGCACCGTGTGGCGATTGCGGATCTGCGCACGGGCTCCGGCGCTCGCCCTTCCGGATGGCGCCCGGCGTCTGCCGTCCGGCACCTGACGTCCGGCGGAACGTCGTGCCCGCCGGGTCAGCTCGATTCGCGGTGCAGCACCGTCGCCCCCAGCACCTTGTGCGTCTCGGGCTCGGTGGCGGGATGACGAACCGCCCGGTCGACCAGTTCGGCGAGTTCACGCCCGGACGGCAGCCGCAGGTGGACCGTGCTGAGCCGGGGGCGCAGCAGCCGCCCGAGCATCAGGTCGTCGGCCCCGATCACGGCCGTCTCCTCGGGGATGCGGATGCCCTCGTCCAGCAGGGCCCGCATCAGCAGCATCGCGTACTCGTCGTTGTAGGTGAACACGGCGTCCAGGCCGAGCCTGCGCCAGCGGGCGGCGAGGAGCGCCGCTTCCTGCTCGTCGTAGGCGAGGGGCAGTTCGGTGACCGTGGCGTCCGTCCCGCGCAGCGACTGGCGCACGCCGTCTAGGCGGGGTGCGGAGAACGCCTCGAGACCGGGCTCCTGCGGGACGACGACGCCGATCCGGCGCCTGCCGCGGTCGTAGAGGTGGGCGCCCGCACTGTGGCCGACGACGTCGTGGTCCATGAGCAGCGCGTGCGCGCCCTCGATGGTCTCGGGACCGAGTGTGACCACGGCCCGCGCCCCCGAGCGCTTGAGCACCGCCACCCCGCGCGGGCCCAGCCCGGAGCCGGGCACGAGCACGGCCACGGGCCGCAACTCGGCCCAGGCGCGGGCGGCTTCGTCTCCGTGCGGGCCACCGATGCCGTGCTGCACGACGATGTAATCCAGGGCGGCGAGTGATCCCTGGAGGTCGGTGAGGAACCGGTTGTAGAGCGGGCCGACGGGGAAGGTCGGCGCGGGGATCAGGACCATGCGGCTGTGCCCGGCGCGCAGACTGCGGGCCGCGGCGTGGGGCACGTACCCGAGCTCCTTCGCGGCCTCGCGCACGCGGCGGCGGGTGGGTTCGCTGATCCGTACGGCACTGGTGTTGTTGAGGACGTAGGAGACGGTCGCGCGCGAGACGCCGGCCAGGCGGGCCACATCGGCGCTCGTGGGCACGGAGCGCGACGGTGCGGGGGACGGGGGCGCGGGCGTTTTCGGTATCTGCACCATGACGTACGGCATCTTGGCAGAAGCCCCAATGCGCCCGTCCGGCGGGGGAGTTGTGAGAAACCCGTGAGCGCTCACGGGCTACGGTGGGCGCCTATCGGCAGGTGGCGCCCGCGCCTGTCACCCGGTCGACCAGGTCGACCCACGCGGCCTCCAGCCGGGCCAGGGGGATCCCGCACTGCCTGCTCAAGTGGTGGATCAGGGCCGGATCCAGCTGACCCATCAGCGCATGGGAGAGAAGATCGCAGTCCGCGTCGGGGACGGCCTGGCGCAGCAGCATCTCGATGTGGTGCCGCAACACGCGGCGGGCGGGGGCGACGAAGCGGCGGTTCGCGCCGGGCTCGGCCGCCAGCTGCAGATCCAGGTCGTCGGTCGAGCGGCGCAGCATCGCGCAGCCGAACGCCCGCAGCCGCTCCACGGGCGGCGCTCCGGGCCCGAGCGGCGGCGGGCCACCGAGGAAGGCGGCCTGAAACTTCTTCTCGGAGTGGTCGAGCAGCGCCGTCAGCAGGCCGGTACGGTCGCCGAACCTGCGGAAGACGGTGCCCTTGCCGACACAGGCCTCGGCGGCCACGGCCTCCATCGTGACGGCCTCCGCGCCGCGCTCCGCCACAAGCCGCCCGGCGGCCTCCAGCAACCGTGCACGGTTGCGCGCGGCGTCGGCTCGCAGGCAGGGCTCGTCGCCCTCCAGGGTGGTGCCCAGCTGAAGCAGCTCGGGATGGTCGACGGGCTCCTGGGGCGTCGGAGAGGAGGGCGGGGCGGTGGACATGAAGCCAGCGTAAAGCATCGGGAACAAAACTGGACCGCGGTCCGGTTAGGATGCTAGAACGTTAAACGGACCTCGGTCCGGATCTCATCAGTGCCTCAGAGCAGCCTCAGATGTGGGAGTCAGCATGTCCGTTCGTATCCTCGCCCTCGTCGGCAGCCTCCGTGCCGGTTCGCACAACCGCCAGCTCGCCGAGGCGTCCGTCAAGCTCGCCCCCGAAGGTGCCGAGGTGAACCTCTTCGAGGGGCTGGCCGAGATTCCCTTCTACAACGAGGACATCGACGTGGAGGGTAGCGTCCCGGCCGCCGCCGCGCGGCTGCGTGAGGCCGCGAACGCCGCCGACGGCCTGATCCTGTTCACCCCCGAGTACAACGGCACCATCCCGGCCGTGCTGAAGAACGCCATCGACTGGCTGTCCCGCCCGTACGGTGCCGGTGCCCTCAACGGCAAGCCGGTGGCCGTGGTCGGCACGGCGTTCGGCCAGTACGGCGGTGTCTGGGCGCACGACGAGACCCGCAAGTCCGTGGGCGTGGCCGGCGGCAAGGTCCTGGAGGACGTCAAGCTGTCCATCCCCGGCTCGATGACCCGCTTCGCCGAGACCCACCCGGCCGACGACGCCGAGGTCGCCGAGCAGCTGACCGAGGTCATCGCCCGTCTGCACGGTCACGCCTCGGAGCCCGCCGCGGCCTGACGCCTCACCTCGCGCCCATGGAGGGGCCGCGGCCGGAAACGGCCCCGGCCCCTCCGGCACATCCGCGGCAGCCCCTTTTAAGGAAGGCCGGGCTGCGGCTTGCGCGCTGACCCGCCGCGTCTTCGGCTCGCGCTCAGGGCGACTGCCGCCGCGGCCAGCGCTCAGACCGGCTGGGGCTCGCGCTCGGGGCGGTGGATCGGCCTGCCCGAGCCGGTGAGCGGTGTCCCCGTGCCGCCGTGCCGTGCCGCGATGATCTCCGCCGCGATGGACACGGCGGTCTCCTCGGGTGTACGGGCCCCCAGGTCCAGGCCGATCGGAGACCTGAGCCGGGCCAGCTCGCGCTCGCTCACGCCCACGTCCCGCAGCCGCCGTTCGCGGTCCTCGTGGGTGCGGCGGGAGCCCATGGCGCCGACGTAGGCGACAGGCAGCCGCAGCGCCTCCGTGAGCAGGGGGATGTCGAACTTCGCGTCGTGGGTCAGCACGCACAGCACCGTGCGCCCGTCGGTCCTCGTGCGCCGCAGGTAGCGGTCGGGCCAGTCGACGACGATCTCGTCGGCCTCGGGGAATCGGGCCCGGGTCGCGAAGACGGGGCGGGCGTCGCACACGGTGACGTGGTAGCCGAGGAACTTCCCCGCCCGGGCGAGGGCCGCCGCGAAGTCGATCGCGCCGAAGACGATCATGCGGGGCGCAGGGGCGGCCGACTCGACGAGCAGCGTGAGACCGCCGGGGCAGTGTGACCCGTCCTCGGAGAGTTCCACCGTGCCGGTGCGCCCCGTGGCGAGCAGGCCGCGGGCCCGCTCGAGCGCGGCGCGGTCCAGCTCCGGGGTGCCGCCGAGACCGCCCTCGTACGAGCCGTCGGGATGGACCAGCAGCGCCCGGCCGAGGAGGCCGGACGGGCCGCGGGCGACCCGGGCCAGGGCCACGGGTTCCTCCCGGACGACGGCTGCCAGGGCGGCCGTCTCGGCCGGACGACCGCCCCGGAACGGGGTGATCATGACGTCGATCGTCCCGCCGCAGGTCAGTCCCACCGCGAACGCGTCCTCGTCGCTGTAGCCGAACCGCTCCACCACGGTCTCGCCGTCCTGGAGGGCCTGAAGGCACAGGTCGTACACCGCTCCTTCCACGCAGCCCCCGGAGACCGAGCCGACGGCCGTGCCGTCGGCGCACACGGCGAGGGCGGCGCCGGGAGGGCGCGGGGCGCTGCCGCCGACGGCGACCACCGTGGCGACGGCGAAGTCCCGGCCCTCCTCGATCCACGCGTGCAGGGGCCCTGCGAGATCAAGCATCGCCGCCCGCCAGCACACGGTCGGGCCGGATCGGAAGGTTCCGGTGGCGTACGCCGGTCGCGTGCCACACGGCGTTGGCGACCGCCGCGGCCGCGCCCACGATGCCGACCTCGCCGATGCCCTTGATGCCCACCGGGTCGTCGGGGTCGGGGTCGTCGACCCAGTCGGCCTCGATGTGCGGAACGTCGGCGTGCGCGGCGACGTGGTAGCCGGCGAGGTCGGCGCCGTAGAGGCCGCCGCTCGCGCGGTCCCGGACGGCTTCCTCGTGCAGGGCCATGGAGATGCCCCAGGTCATGCCGCCGACGAACTGGTTGCGGGCGGTGAGCGGGTTCACGATCCGGCCGGCCGCGAAGATGCCCAGCATGCGGCGGACGCGGATCTCCCCGGTGGCGGGATCGACGGCGACCTCGGCGAACTGGGACCCGAAGGCGTGCCGCTCCTTCCGGGCGAGGGCACCGAGGGCCTCGGCCGTGTCCGACCGGACGGTGACGCCCTCCGGCGGGATGTCCGCGCCCGGCGGGAGGCTGCGGCGCAGTTCCTGGGCGGCCGCCGTGACGGCCCAGCCCCAGGAGCGGGTGCCGGCCGACCCGCCGGCGATCGACGCGGCGCCGAGGTCGCTGTCCCCGATCCGCACCCGGACGCGGTCCGCGGGCACCTCCAGGACGTCGGCGGCGACCAGGGTGAGCGCGGTTCGGGCGCCGGTGCCGATGTCGGCGGCGTTGATCCGCACCGTGAAGGTGCCGTCCGCCTCCGCGGTCAGGGCCGCCGTGGACGGCATGGCCAGCGTCGGGAAGGAGGCGGCGGCGGTACCCGTGCCGAGCAGCCAGCGGCCCTCCCGGCGCACGCCGGGCCGCGGATCCCGCCCGTCCCACCCGAATCTGCGGGCGCCTTCCCGGAAGCAGGCGATCAGGTTGCGGCTGCCGAACGGCAGCCCGGACACCGGGCCGACCGCGGGCTCGTTGCGGACCCGCAGCTCGATCGGGTCGATGCCGCATCGCTCGGCGAGCTCGTCGAGCGCCGACTCCAGCGCGAACGACCCCGGCGCCTCGCCCGGGGCGCGCATCCAGGTCGGGGTGGGGACGTCGAGCTTCACGAGCCGGCTGGCGGTGTGGTGGGCATCGGCGGCGTACATCGACCGGCTCGCCGCGGCGCTCGGCTCGACGAAGTCATGCACGGTCGAGGTGTGGTTCAGGGACCGGTGCTCCAGGGCGCGCAACCGCCCGTCCGCGTCGGCGCCGAGCCTGACGCGCTGGGCGGTGGGGCTGCGGTGGCCGGCGAGGGAGAACATCTGCCGGCGGGTCAGGACGACCCGTACGGGGCGCTGCAGCACGGTCGCGGCCATCACGGCGGCCACCTGGTGCGCCCGGGTGCCCTTGCTGCCGAAGCCGCCGCCGACGTGCTCGGAGCGGACCCGTACGGAGGCCGGGTCGAGGGAGAAGAGGTTCGCGAGCTCGCCGGCGACCCATCCCGTGCCCTGGTTGGAGTCGACGACCTCCAGTCGGCCGCCCTCCCACCGGGCCGCCGCCGCGTGCGGCTCCATCGGGTTGTGGTGCTCCTCGGGAGTGGTGTACTCCGCGTCCACGACGACGGCGGAGGCGGCCAGCTCGGCCTCCAGGTCGCCTTTTTCCACCACGGCCGGCATGTGCCCGTCCAGCGCATAGGCCTCGGCTTCGCGCACGGCGGAGAACGCCACGTCGTGCGGCTCCCGGTCGTAGCGCACCACGAGGGCCTCGGCGGCCTCCCGGGCCTGCTCGGAGGTCTCGGCGACGACCAGGGCCACCGGCCAGCCCATGTGGGGCACCCGGTCGTGCTGGAAGAGGCCGGTGCTCGGGTCCGGCGCGACGCCCATCATGCCGGTGAAGGCGGTGTCGACGCGCGGGGCGTTGCCGTGGTGGAGCACGGTGAGGACGCCGGGCATCGCGAGCACGGCGTCGGTGTCCAGGGCGCGGAGGCGG
Source organism: Streptomyces tibetensis (assembly GCF_007655005.1). Classification (GTDB taxonomy): domain Bacteria; phylum Actinomycetota; class Actinomycetes; order Streptomycetales; family Streptomycetaceae; genus Streptomyces; species Streptomyces tibetensis. Next base: position 12,587 of record NZ_SZVW01000032.1, on the reverse strand, counting down.
CCGCGGGCCACGCTCGACAGCACCAGCCAGCCGTGGGCGAGGTCCGCGAAGGGGATCTCGCCGGCGTAGCGGGCCGCGCCGGTGACCTTGTCGCGGCCTTCGACACGGATGTGCGCGGCGCCGACGTCGCCCCGGGTGGCGGTGCCGGTGTTGCCCTGGGTGGCGGTGCCGGTGTTGCCCTGGGTGGCGGTGCCGGCGTCGCCCCGGGTGGCGGTGCCGGTGTTGCCCTGGGTGGCGGTGCCGGCGTTGCCCCGGGTGGTGGTGGTCATCGGGCGGTCTCCTCGGCGAGTTCGCTCAGCACGGCCACGACGAGGTTGCGCATCAGGGTCACCTTGTATCCGTTGTGGGGCAGGGGCCGGGCGGCCGCCAGTTCGGCGTCCGCGGCGGCGGCGAAGTGCTCCGCGTCGGCCGGGCCGCCGGTCAGGGCGCTTTCGGCCGTGCGGGCGCGCCAGGGGCGGGAGGCGACCGCGCCGAACGCCAGGCGCACGTCGTGGACATGGCCGTCACGGACGTCGAGCGCGGCGGCGACGGAGCCGATGGCGAAGGCGTACGAGGCCCGCTCGCGCACCTTGCGGTAGCGGGAGTTGGCCGCTGTGTCGTTGGCGGGGAGGGTGACGCCGGTGATGAGAGCGCCCGGCGGCAGCGCGGTCTCCAGATGCGGGGTCTCCCCCACCGGAAGGTAGAAGTCGGCGAGCGGCAACTCGCCCGCACCGGCGGCCGTTTCGTACGACACGCTCGCATCGAGGGCGGCCAGTGCCACACCCATGTCGGAGGGGTGGGTGGCCACGCAGTGGCCGGAGGCGCCCAGGACGGCGTGGTTGTGGTGCTCTCCGGTGATGGCGGGGCAGCCGCTGCCGGGATCGCGCTTGTTACAGGGGGAGGTGACGTCGGCGAAATAGCCGCAGCGGGTGCGCTGGAGCAGGTTGCCGCCGACGGTGGCCATGTTGCGCAGCTGTCCGGAGGCCCCGGCCAGCACCGCCTGCGCCAGGGCCGGGTAGCGGCGCCGGACCTCGGGGTGGGCGGCCAGGTCGCTGTTGGTGACGGTCGCCCCGATGCGCAGCCCGCCGTCCTCGGCCGGCTCGACGCGGTTCAGGGGCAGTTCGCGTACGTCCACGAGCCGGGCGGGCCGTTCGACGCCGGTCTTCATCAGGTCGACGAGGTTGGTGCCGCCGCCCAGGAACCGGGCTTCCCCGTCGCCGTCGAGCAGCGCCACGGCGCCGGAGACGTCGTACGCCCGCTGGTAGCCGAACTCCCTCATGCCGCCGCTCCCTTGGTCTCCTCGGCGGCCCGGGCCACGGCCTGGACGATCGACACGTAGGCGCCGCAACGGCACAGGTTGCCGCTCATGCGTTCGCGGATCTCCTCCGGGGTCAGCGGCGGTGGTCCCGCCTCGGGGCGGACGTCGCCGGTGACCGCGCTCGGCCAGCCGGCCGCGTGCTCCTCGATCACGGCGATGGCCGAGCAGATCTGACCCGGCGTGCAGTAGCCGCACTGGAAGCCGTCCAGGTCGAGGAAGGCCTGCTGCACGGGGTGCAGTCGCTCGCCCTCGGCCACGCCTTCGATGGTGGTGACCTCGCGCCCCTCCGCGGCCACGGCGAGCTGGAGGCAGGCCAGGCTGCGGCGGCCGTCGAGCAGGATCGTGCAGGCACCGCACTGGCCCTGGTCGCAGCCCTTCTTGGTGCCCGTCATCTCGAGTCGTTCACGCAGGGCGTCGAGCAGGGTGGTGCGGTGGTCGACGGTCAGCGTGTACTTCTCGCCGTTGACGGACAGGGTGAGGTCGCTGGACGTCGATGGGGGCATGGAAGCCTTCTCTCTCACATCGCGGGGTAAGGGGGCGGGGGCGCTGCGGGTGGTGGTGCCGGTCCGCGACCGGGCGCGATGCGGGGCGTGCCCAGGGGCGCGGTGTCCGGCACGGGCTGTCCGCACGGATGGCCCGCCGATACGATGGAACAAGCGGACAGTTGTCCGCTACTCGGGAAACGTAACGGACACCTGTCCGCTTAGCAAGGTCCGGTTTCGGCCGCGGCCCGCGAGGAGTACGAGTGCGGCAGAAGAAGGACGCCCCCCTGCGCTCGGACGCGCTCCGCAACCGCGAGCGCATTCTGGAAGTGGCGCTGGAGGAACTGACCCGTTCGGCGGACGTCCCGCTGAGCGCGATCGCCAAGAAGGCGGGCGTCGGGCAGGGCACCTTCTACCGCCACTTCCCCACCCGCGAGGCACTCGTCCTGGAGGTCTACCGGCACGAGATGCGGCAGGTCGCCGACACCGCGGCGCCGCTGCTGGAGAGCCGGGAGCCCGACCGGGCGCTGCGCGAGTGGATGGACCGGCTGGCGCGGTTCGCCCTGGCCAAAGCGGGCCTGGCCGACGCGATCCGCCAGGCCACCAGCGCACCGGGACAGCCGGCGAAGCCCGGGCACGCCCCCGTCACCGAGGCGGCCGAACTGCTGCTCCGGGCCGCGGAGGAGGCCGGCACCATCCGCCCGGGTATCACCGCGGACGACCTCTTCCTCGTCATCGGCGGGCTCTGGACGCTGCCCCCCGGCACCGACTGGCAGCCCCGCGCCACCCGCCTGCTGGATTTCGTCATGGACGGGCTGCGCGTGGGGGCACCCGGGAGGTGAGGCGCGAGGCCTTCGGTGGGCCGCCTTCGAGATGCGCACCCGCCGGGCCCGGGACGGACGGACCCCGGACGTGAGGAGCTCGGACCGCCCGCGCTGGGGTGCGTCCCCGGTCAGGAGCAGTCGTACGTGAAGCCGGTGGTGCCCGTGCGCGGGGTCCCGGAGAGGATGCGCAGTTCGGCCCGGGCCGTCCGGTGCCCCGTGCCCTGGAAGGTCCAGCGCAGGTGAAGGCGTGCCTGCCGCTGTCCCTGGGCCAGCACTTCCTTCAGCACGCCCGAGGCGGTGCCGTCGCTCCGGATCCAGCGGTAGGACAGCGTGCCAGGACGGCCGTTGGTGGTGACCAGGGCGACGAGGTCCGCGGTGCCGTCGCAGCCCAGGGACGTCGGCCGCGCCGTGACCGTCACCGCACTCACCGACAGGGGCGGCCCGAGGCGCTGCCAGGCGAGGAACGCGAGGACGCAGAGCACGACCAGCGCGGGCAGGGCGTGCCTGCGCAGCCGTCGCTCCCGGGGTGCGGGAGGCGGCGGCACGACGGGGAGGGTCCGGTGGGTGCGATGGTGAACGGCGGCGGTCACTCCGGGGCCGAAGCGCAGCACGGTTCCTTCGACCCGGTCGGGGGGCGTCGGCAGGGCAGACGCCTTCTGCGTCGCCGCCTGCTCCGCGAGGGTCTCGTCGGCACCGGGCCGCTGGATCCAGTGGCTGGCGAGGACGGTGGCGCTGTACTCCGCGTCGACTTCGGGCGTCCGGGTCCGGCCGGCGGGACGTCCCGGCGCCTCGGGCCGTTCGCCGGCGCGGCCGAGCACCGCGGTCGGCTCGCCGGCGGGGCCGAGCACCTCCGTCCGCTCGCCGGCGGAACCCAGCACCTCCGTCCGCTCGCCGGCGGAACCCAGCACCTCCGTCCGCTCGCCGGCGGTCTGCGCGGCGGTGCGGTCGTCGTCGTGTGCGGTCATCGCAGATCGCACCGCCTGGTCAGGAGTTGCTGCGAGGCGCCGCCGTCGGCGGCGGCCGGGGTGGTGGTGGCCTGCACCGTCCAGTAACAGCCGAGGTTCTGGAAGGTGTGGTCGACGCCGAGCGTGTACTGGGTGGCGCCGCTGCGCTCGAAGGTCTGGGACGCGCCGTCCGCCGTGCCCGGCTGTCCCGCGGTGTCGCCCGTGAACCAGGAGACGGTGATGGAGACCGGGCCGGTGCCGTCCGTGGTGATGCCGAGGGTCGCCGTCGCGGTCGTGGGGCTGGTCTGCCGGAAGGCCGTCACGGTGACGTCCTTGACGGCGGGACCGGAGGGCGGCGCCGGGGCCGTGGTCGTCGGCGTCGTCGCGGTGGGGGGTGCGGTGGTCGTCGCGGCGGGAGCGGTCGTCTGCCCGCCGCCGGGCGGGGCGGCCGAGGCCGTGGGCGCGCCGGTGCCGGTGGTCGCCGGGTCCGGGGCCGTCACGGTCGGGGACGGCGACCGGGCGGTCGAGGCCGTGGGAGCGGCGGACGGGGAGGACGCTGCCGGGGCGGCGGACGCCGCCGCGCCCGCACCGGGCCCGGCGCCGGTGGTGGCCAGGGACTGCGCCGCTCGCTGCGCCGCGGTCCCGGGGTCGTACGGCAGCCCGGACGTCAGGAGGGCGCCGAGCAGTACGGCGGCGGCGGACACGAGCAGTCCGGGGCGGCCGGGCAGCCACGGGTGGGCCCGGCCGGGGCGCGGCGTCCGGCTCAGCACCGTGCGAGCGGTGTCCGTGGTGCTCCGGGGTGCCGTGCGGGCCGAGGGAAGGAGCAGCGGCAGCAGGGCCACCAGCGCGGCGAGCCTTTTCCGGCCGCGTTCCTCCCAGTCGGTGCCGTAGACGGCGCCGGCGACCGCCTCCAGTTCGGTGACGAACGCCTCGGCCTGTGCGGGGCGTTCCACCGGGTCCTTGGCCAGACCGCGCCGCACCAGCTCCCGTACCACGTCGGGGACCTCCTCGGCGGGGACGGGCGCGTCGAGGTGCCGCAGCGCGAGCTCCGCGAGGTTGTCGCCGTCGTACGGCTTGTGCCCCGTCAGGCACTCGAAGAAGGTGGCCGTGGCCGCGTAGACGTCGGAGGCGGGCGAGGCGGGTGCGCCGGTCCACTGCTCGGGGGCCATGTAGGAGGGGGTTCCCGCCACACCGGCGCTGGTGCCCGCGTCCACGGCGATGCCGAAGTCGACGAGCTTGGAGGACCCGTCCGGCCCGACCAGGACGTTCTCCGGCTTGTAGTCACGGTGGACGACACCGAGGTGGTGCGCGTCGGCCAGGCCGAGCAGTGATCCCTTGAGGACGACGAGCGCGGCCTCCGGAGCGAGAGGGCCCTCCCGTCTGAGCAGCTTGCGCAGCGGGACGCCGTCGACCAGCTCCATCACGATGGCGGCCCCGTCCGGACTCTCCACGTACTCGTACAGCCCGGCGACATGAGGGCTCTCCAGGCCGCCGAGCAGCCGTGCCTCGGCCCGGAAGTCGCGCACGAACCCGGGCCGGGTGCGCAGCGACTCGCTGAGGTACTTCACTGCGACCGGCACCCCGGTCTCCTCGTGCACGGCGAGGACGACCCGGCCGCCCGCCCCTGCGCCGAGTTCGAGTGACTCGGTGTATCCGGGCACCGCCCATGTGTTCATTTCCAGCCCCCCAAGGCGGCCGCTCCCCAGCGGCCGGCCACGCTCGGAGACACATTTTTCGGCCACTTCGGTTGCGTGGCCAGAAGTATGCGCGAGGCGTGCCCGGACCGTGACAGAGGCGCGGTCGCGCCGCCGAAGGCCGCGATCCGGTGACGCCGGCTCAGGCTCGGGGCACCTTCGCTGCCGGGCCGGGCACACCGAGCAGGAGCAGCGTCACGTCGTCGTCGGAGGTGTCGGTGTCCGCGATGAGGGCCCTGATCAAGCGGCCCGCAGCCTGATCGAGGGTGTCCGGGTCGTCCACGGGAGCGCCCTTCAGCGCGGTGTCGACCGTGCGGATGAGGACGTCGACCTGCGCCTCGATGTCCGTGCCGGGCCTTTCGACCAGCCCGTCGGTGTAGAGCACCAGGGCGCTGCCCGGCGGCAGCGGCCTGGTCGCCTCCTCGAACGGCACCCCGTATCGCGCGTCGTTGACGCCCAGCGGCACGCCGACGGGTGAGGTCAGCCGGCAGGCCGGCCCGTCGGGCGGCAGGGCGATGACGGGCAGGTGTCCCGCCGAGCACAGGGTGACCTCGTGCCTGCCCTGGTCCAGGACCAGGTACACGCAGGTGACCAGCTGGTCCCCAAGGTCGCCGACGAAGGCGTCGAGGGCCCTCATCAGCCCGCTGGGCGTGGCGCCCGTGCGGGCCAGGGCGTGGGAGGCGGCGCGCAGTTGCCCCATGACGGCCGCGGCCTCCAGCCCCCGGCCCATCACATCGCCGATGAGGACGCCCGTGCGGCGCTCGTCGAGGGGGATGACGTCGAACCAGTCGCCACCGACTCCTGGGTCCTGGACGGACGCCAGATACCGGTAGGCGCACGGCAGGTGGGCCAGACGGGGCGGCTCCCCCATGAGGCTGTGCTGCAGGGTGTAGGCGATACGCCGCTGCTGCTCGTAACGCTCCGCGCGTTCGGCCTCCAGCCGTCTGCGCTCGGTGATGTCCCGGACGGTCAGGACCACCAGGGTCTCCTCCTCGGACCGCAGGCTGCTGACGCTCACCTCGACGGGGAACTCGGAGCCGTCGCCGCGCAGCCCGAACAGGTCCGTGTCCAGGACCGTCGGCTTCGGAGCACGCAGACGGAAGTACGCATCCAGGAGGGCGCCGTGCCGCCGGCGCCGGGAGGCGGGCACCAGGCCGATCACGTCGGTGCCGACGAGGTCACCCGGCGCGCGTCCGAACAACCGCTGAACCTGCGGGTTGGCCATGAGGACGGTGCCGTCGCCGTCCGTGATCAGGGTGGCGTCGGGAGCGGACTCCAGCAGCGCGAGGAACCGCCGGTGCGACCGTTGGACCTCGCGCTGCGCCGCGACCCGCTCGGTGATGTCGGTGACGACACCGCACAGGGCATAGGGCGTGCCGGAGGCGTCCCTGAGGGGGAACAGGGTGGACAGGACCTCCCGCGGACCGCCCGGCAGGGCAAGTTGTTCCTCTCGCTGCACGGGCCTGCCCTCCGCCAGCATCGCGAGGTCGGCGGCTCGCGCCTGGCGCGCGAGGTCGGACGGCATGACGTCGTCGTCGCGGCGGCCGAGGACCTGGTCCCGGGACAGGTTCAAGCTCTGCTCGAACGTCGTGTTGACGGCCAGGAAGCGGCCGTCCAGGTCCTTGATGAACACCACGGCGGGCGTGTGGTCCATGAAGGCCTGCAGCAGTGCGTTCTGGCGGACCTGCCACTCGAGTCGGCCGTGCGCCACCTCGACACGACGGCCCACGGTCAGAGTCGCGAAGATCACCGCCGTGAACCCGGCCACGTGGCCGCAGACGAGCAGCGCGGTGCCCAGCCGCGAGCCGAACACCCCCTCGTCCTCACCCGCGAGGGTGGCCAGGCCCAGCAGCGGCGGCACGATCAGGACGGTGACGAACAGCCGGCGTCCCAGCGCGCCCGTCGTCCCCGCGTTCAGCAGCAGCCCCGCGCAGCCCTCTCCCGGACGGGCCAGGAAGAGCGCCGTCCCCAGCAGCACCAGCGCCACCGCGGTGTGCAGGGCCATGCCCGAGTAGGGGCCGAACTGCTCCAGTGCGGGCACCGCGCAGGCGGCCCCGTACAGCCTCAGCATGCCGAGAGCGCCGACGGCCAGTCCCAGGACCTGACTCACCCATGCGGGAACCCGGGGCGCACCGGCACACAGGGAACCCGCCCCTGCGGCTATCAGCGCGGCGGTCGTGTTCGGCGCCATCCGGCCCGGCGGCCCCGTTCCCTGGTGGGCGGTGTCGTCCGCGAAGAGGAACTCGTCGATCCCCAGGTCCGCCCCGGTCGCGTACTCCGCCAGGGTGAGCGCGCCGAGCAGGGCGCACAGGACCGCCGCCACGCGGGAGACAGCGAGCGTCCCCGGGCGGGCGCCACCTCGTACGACCGCGTACAGGGAGAGGCCGAGCGCCATGAGAGCCACGGCGGTGTTGGCCTTCATGGCCACCGCGATGCCGGGCAGCACTTCCTTCAGGGCATCGGCCCCCGAGATCCATCCGATGAGGCCCACCAGGCCCAGCAGGCCTGCCGCCAGGGCCGCGGCCCTGGCGACCCGGTGCGCGGTGGGGAGAGCGCGTGGGTGGAACGGCAGCCCGTCGACCTGCTCCGCGCTGTCCGCGCCAGGCAGCCCGGACGTCTGCTGGTCCCTCGTCACCGCATTCTCATCCCTGCCGGATGACCACCAAGCCGCATCAATCAGCTTGAGTAATACGAAAGGGTATAGCTGCGACGGGCGACGGGCCGGGTGAGGTGGCTGGGCCGTAGGAGACCGGCCCCTGAGTCCTGTGAGGTGGTGGCCGGGCTGGGCAAGGCCGCCGAGTCTTGTGATGCGCCGGAGCCCGTGGCGGCGCCACTCGTTCGCGCCGTGCGGGTTCGGCAGGCCGCTACCCTGACCGCCGAGGCCGGCGGCAGGTACCCGCAGTCGCTGCCGCGCTCGCCCCCGATCCCGTCGCCCGCCCCCGTGGCACCACCCGCCGTACGGCGGGCAGTTTCCGCCGCTCGGCGGCGTCCCGGACGGGGCCCGCGGCCCGACCATGGCTGCACGAGCCGCCGCGACCTCGCGTGAGGAGACGCCATGACGCACGTTCCGCCCCCGTTCGACCCCGAACTCGCCGCCGCCCTGGAGCTGATCAAGGACGTGATCAGCCCGGGGCTGACGCTCGACGAGATCGCCGAGGTGCGTCAGGGTCCGGGCATCCAGCTGCTGGCCGAGCTGGACCTGACGGTGGGCGGGGCGTTCGAGGTGGAGGACCGGCAGGTCCCCGGGCCGCAGGGCGAGCCGGACATCTCCCTGCTGATCTGCCGCCCGGCGGCGCCGGAGACCGCGGGGCCGCGCCCCGTGATCTACCACGTGCACGGCGGGGGCATGGTCCTCGGGAACAACCGGGTCGGCGTCGACGTACCCCTGGCGTGGGCGCAGGTGCTGGACGCGGTCGTGGTGTCCGTGGAGTACCGGCTGGCTCCGGAGCATCCGCACCCCGCGCCGGTCGAGGACGTCTACGCCGGCCTGCTGTGGACGGCGGACCACGCCGCCGAACTCGGCGCGGACCCCGAGCGGATCGTCATCGCGGGGGCGAGCGCCGGCGGCGGGCTGTGCGCGGCCCTGGCTCTGCTCACCCGGGACCGCAAGGGGCCGCAGCCGATCGGGCAGGTGCTGATGTGCCCGATGCTCGACGACCGCAACGACACGCCCTCGACGCATCAGATGGCGGGCCTCGGGGTGTGGGACCGCACCGCCAACGAGACCGGCTGGAGCGCGCTGCTCGGCTCGCGCCGCGGCGGCCCCGATGTGCCGGCGTACGCGGCGCCGGCCCGGGCCGAGGACCTGACGGGGCTGCCTCCCGCCTTCCTCGACGTGGGCTCGGCGGAGACGTTCCGCGACGAGGTCGTCGACTACGCCTCGCGCATCTGGCAGGCCGGCGGGGTGGCCGAGCTGCACGTGTGGCCGGGCGGCTTCCACGGCTTCGACGGCTTCGCCCCTCAGGCGGCGGTGTCACAGGCGGCACGCGGAGCCCAGACCGCCTGGCTGCGGAGACTGCTGGGGGTGTAAGAGGGGGGCCGGGGGCGGCGAGTCCGGCGAAGCCTACGCACTCCGGCCGACCGCAAAAGCCGCCGCGCGCGGAGGTTGCCGGGAGTGTGAAGGGCCGAGCGCGGCGAGCCAGGGGAAGCCCTCGCACTCCGGCCGACCGCAAAAGCCGCCGCACGCGGAGGTTGCCGGGAGTGTGACGGGCCGAGCGCGGCGAGCCAGGCGAAGCCCTCGCACTCCGGCCAACCGCACAAGCCGCCGCACGCGGAGGTTGCCGGGAGTGTAACGGGCGGAGCGCAGCGAGCCAGGCGAAGCCCTCGCACTCCGCCCGTCCGCAAAAGCCGCCGCATACCGCACCATGGGCCTATGAAAGAGCTGGCCGGGCGGCTGACCGCCCTCGACCCGGATGCCGGTGCGGCGGTCCGGGTCATCGCCTACTTCGACCGCCTGGCCGAGTCCAGAGCGGGGGTGGAGGCGCTCGTGCGCGGCGCCGCGGTCCTGGCCGGCTGCCCGGCGCGGCTGGTGGATCCGGAACGGCGTGTGCACGTGAGGGTGGAGGCCGACGGCACCCGGCGTGACGGGGAGACCCCACCGGACCCGGCCTGGCCCTGCGCACGACTGAGCCCCGACAGCGCGGCTGTGCTGTGGCTGGAGCGGGGAGCGGGCGATGCCGGGCCCCGGGGGACGGCGGCGAAGGGGCTCGAAGCGGGAAACGCCCGGCCCGTCCCCGAGAACGCCGACGCGCGGCACGTGGCGGTCGCCCCCAGCGTCGTCGACGCCGTGATCCTGGAACGGGCCGCCGGTGCCGTACGACTCGTCCTCGACCGCACGCGCGGCCGGGCACCGGCCGACGATCCGGCATTGGTCGAGACCCTCCTCGACGCCACGGCCCCCGAACAGGCCCGTCTGCTCGCCGCCCGCCGCCTCGGTCTGGACCTCGCCGCCCACGCCCGGGCGCTCGCCCCGCTGAACGGCCGGCCCCGGGTGATACCCGCCGGTGCGGTGGCCGTTCCGCAGGCAGCAGGTCATCCGTCCGCGGAAGGCACCGACCGGCCCGGGACCGGCCTCACGGGCCCGGCGGCCGTGCGGACCACACCCGGTCCGGGCGACGGCGTAGAGGAGCTCCCTCTCCCAGCGCGCCCCGCCACACCGGCGCAGACCGCTCCGCGACCCGCCACACCGGTGCCGACCGCTCCCCGTCCCGGGACCGGCTCGACCGCGTCCCCCGCCGGTGTCCATCCCACTCCCGCCCATCTCCGCCCCACGTCCGCCACCCTCCACCCCGCTCCCCCGGACCCCCGCCTCCCCGCCGGGCGCCTCGGTGTGGGACCCGCCGTGCCCGTGCTGGAGCTGCCCAGGTCCTGGGCCGGGGCCCGTACCGCCCTGCGGTTCACCGCCGAGGACACCCCGCAGGACCCCGGTCCCTCGGTCGTCCACGCCGACGAGCTGGGCGGCATCGCCCTCCTCGCCGATCTCGTCGCGCCGGGTTCCGAGCCGCCGGAAGACGTCCGTGCCCTGGAGAGCGCCGCCGCGACCGCCCCCTGGCTGCCGGCCACCCTGCATGCGGTCGCGTCCACGTCGAGCCTGCGGGCGGCCGCCGCCGAGATCAACGTCCACCACTCCACGCTCCAGGAACGCCTGGCCCACGCCGAACACCTCCTCGGCTGGCCGGTACGCACACCGCAGGGACGGCTCCGCCTGCAACTCGCCCTCACCATGCGCCGCCTGGCCCGGCCATGAGCGTCACAGACCTCGCCGTATCCGCCGCACCCGTGCCGTGAACCCCGCAGACACCCGGTGTCCGCCGCCCCCGACCGTGAACCTCGCAGACCTCGCCGTATCCACCGCACCCTGGCCATGACCCGCCCCGCACGAAGGAAAACCCGCACGTCAGCGACGCCGCCGCGCTCCGAAACCGTCCGTCGGCGTGATCCGGATCGCGTCGGCGGCCCGCCCTCCCGCTCTCCACCTGCGGCAGACTGTCCGAGCGCCCTCCGTACACGATTCGGGAGCTTGAGGCATGAGCGTGCAGCGGTACCCCCTGGCCGGGGTCACGGTGGTCAGTCTGGAGCAGGCCGTGGCCGCGCCCTACGCCACCCGGCAGCTCGCCGACCTCGGGGCCCGGGTGATCAAGGTGGAGCGGCCGGGCGGCGGCGACTTCGCCCGCCGGTACGACACGACCGTGCACGGGCACTCCAGCTACTTCGTCTGGCTCAACCGCTCCAAGGAGTCCCTCACCCTCGACCTGAAGGACCCCCGCGGCCACGAGATCCTGCACGACCTCCTCGACGGCGCCGACGTCTTCGTGCAGAACCTCGCCCCGGGCGCCGCCGCCCGGCTCGGTCTGGACGCCGCCACCGTCACCAGCCGCCGGCCGGGCCTGATCCCGTGCACGATCTCCGGCTACGGCACGACCGGTCCCTGGTCCGACCGCAAGGCCTACGACCTGCTCGTGCAGTGCCAGACCGGGCTGGTGTCGCTGACCGGAACCCCCGAGGGCACCGCCCGGACCGGCATCTCCGTCGCCGACATCGCCGCCGGGATGTACGCCTACAGCGGCGTCCTCACGGCCCTGTACACCCGCGCCATGACCGGCGAGGCCCACCCCGTGGAGGTGTCGCTGTTCGAGGCCCTCGCGGAGTGGATGGGCCAGCCCGCCTACTACACCCGGCACGGCGGCACCCAGCCCCCTCGCCTGGGCACCCAGCACGCCACCATCGCGCCCTACGGGACGTACACCGCCGCCGACGGCAAGGACGTGCTGTTCTCCATCCAGAACGAGCGGGAATGGGTGGCGCTGTGCGCCGAGTTCCTCGGCCGTCCCGAGCTGGCCGACGATCCGCGGTTCGCCACCGGCTCCGACCGTGTCGCCCACCGCGAGGAGCTCAACGTCGTCGTCGCCGAGCGTTGTGCCCGCTCCGGGTCCGACGAGGTCCTCAAGGACCTGGAGCGCATCGGCATCGCCTGCGCCGGGGTCAACGACGTGGCCGCCTTCCTGGACCACCCCGTGCTGGCCGCCCGGGGCCGCTGGAGCGAGGTCGAGGTGCCGGGCGCCACCGTGGAGGCGCTGCTCCCGCCCGCCGACCTCGCCGGTCTGGAAGCGCGCATGGACCCCGTGCCGGCGGTGGGCGAGCACACCGAGGCGATCCTCGCCGAACTGGGCCGCGCCGAAGAGGAGGTGGCGGCCCTGCGTGCGGACGGGGTCGTCTGACGGCACCCCCTCCCCCGTCGTCTAGGGTGTGTATCGAAAGTGGATCATGGGTGGGATGATCTTGGCTTGTGGCACGTGGAGATCTGACCGACGCACAGTGGGCAGTGCTGAAACCGCTGTTGCCCACGG
>NZ_SZVW01000031.1 GCF_007655005.1 Streptomyces tibetensis | reverse complement strand
GATCGTGCCGTGCATCGTGAACGCCTGGTTGAACTGCTCGTTCGACATGATCTGCAGACCAGGCCGGGCGAGCTCGGCGCGCATGAGCAGCGCCATCACGCCACCGATGACGAAGAACGCGAAAGACGTCACCAGGTACATCGTGCCGATCGTCTTGTGATCCGTGGTCGTCAGCCACTTGAGGTGCCTCATGCCCCGCCTGTGTCCACGCCCCGCCCGGGCGTCACACTTCACCGACGCGAGGAGAATCACGAAACCGGGTGTGACGATCGAGAAGGTGCCGGACACGAACGGGACATGAGCAACGACGAGATCTTCGCCGCTGCCTACCGCGAGCACTACTGGGCGGTCAGCCGCTATGTCGCGCGGCGACTGGACGGGCGGACCGGCGAGGCGGAGGAAGTGGTGGCGGAGGTGTTCACGGTCGCCTGGCGGCGCCGGGCCGACCTCCCGGCCGCCGCGCTGCCCTGGCTGTACGGCGTGGCACGCAACTGTCTGGCCAACGCGGTACGCGGACACGGACGCCGCCGCCGGCTCGTCGACCGGCTGGGCAACGACGACACCGCGCACGGACGGCACATCACGACGGGCCCGGAGGCCGACACCCCCGGCGGCTGGGTGCACGAGGCGCTCGCCCGGCTCTCCCCGGCCGACCAGGAGGTGCTGCGCCTGACGGCCTGGGAGGAGCTCGGTGTCGACGAGGTCGCCGTCGCCCTCGGCTGCGGCAGCCGAGCCGCCGCCATGCGCCTGCACCGGGCCCGGCGCCGCCTCAGAGCCGAGATCGACCGTCTGCGGCCCGGGTCCCCGACCGCCGAGCACTCCTGCATGACCGCCCCGAAGGAACACGGCCATGGCTGACGAACTCGAACTGCTGCGCAGCGCCGACCCGGTGCCGCCCGACGGTCCCCACTTCGGCGACGGCCCCCTGGACGACAACGCCGAGCGCCGGCTGGAGCAACTGCTGCGGGGCCAGAGGAACGGGCTCCCCGCTCGTCCACACGACCGACGAGGCCTGCTCTCCGGCCGTCGAGACCCCGAGGGCCGGCGCCCCGGCCACGTGCGCGACCTGCTGCTCCCGGGGCCCCGCCGGCTCCGGCTGGCCTGGGGCCTGGTCGCCACCGCCGTCGTCGCCGCCCTGACCCTCACCCTCGTCCTGAGCGGACCGAGCACCCCGCCCGCGGTCGCCGCGCCCCGACCGTTGGTGGTCGAGACCGGCTCCACACCCGTGCCCCTGCACCGCATGGCCGAGCTGGCGTCAGCCGTGGCCGGGACCGACGACGCGCCCCGCCTGCGCAAGGGCACGCACGTGCAGTCCTGGAGTCTCGGCATGTCCGACGACAAGCCCCCGATCACCCTGCCCGAAGAGCGCATCGTGCGCTGGCGGGCCGACGACAGCCATACCGAAGTCGTCGTGGCCACGGACCCGAGGCATCCGGGCCGCCCGGTCCTCTCGGACGAGGGCGGCGAGCCACACCTCGTCGACGACGGCCACCTCCTCCTGAATCAGACCTACCCGCCGAGCTGGAGTGACGCCCCGCCCAAGTCGCCCCCGCCCCGCGACCCGGCCCGGCTGCGCGCCTACCTGATGGAGGCTCAGCACACCGACACCCCGCTGACCACACCCGAGCTGCTCGACGCCATGGCGACGCTGCTCGACAACTGGACCCTCGGCGCACGCGAGAATGCGGCGCTCACCCGGCTCCTCGCCGGCGCCGAGGGACTGCGGCCGGTCGGCCGGGTGACCGATCGGCTGGGCCGGCACGGCCAGGCCTACGTGAACGACAGCCGCGGCGTCCGCTGCATGCTGATCATGGACCCGGCCACCGGCGCCGTCCTCGGTCTGGAGAGCACCCTCACCGAACCGGAGCCCGCGTACGGAGTCGAGGAGGGCGACGTCATGTCGTACAGCGCCTGGATGCGCTGATCACACCGGCGCGACACCGAGCCGCCGGGCGGGGGCCCCGCAACGGCAGCAGGCGCCGCGCCCGCCCGCTCGGCCAGACGTCCGTCACTCGTCCCAGGCCTGGACCAGGGTCTGCTCGGCGATCTTGCCGTCGCGCAACCCGATCATGGACTCGGACAGCACGCGCACCCCGTCCGCGTACTGGCAGCTCTCGCTGTACGCGGCCTCGTCGCCCTGGATGACGCAGCGCTCCAGCTTGTGCGACATGTCGCGGCTGTAGACGTCCTCCAGCATCCGCCCGATCTCGTCCCGGCCGTGCAGGACCTTGGGATGGCTGGGCTGGGTCGTGTGGTCCACGATGCGCAGCTCGGCATCGTCGGCGTAGAGGGAGAGCAGGATGTCCGGATCCCCTTCCACGCCCTGGCGCAACGTGTCCCGGTCGAAGGCGGGGTCTGCCGCGGTTCCCATGATGACCTCCTTCGAAGGGCCGCGGCCCTTTTGGGAGCGGGCCGCGAAAGGCCTCTCCTGTCGAGCGTCCTCCCGCCCGGCGGCCACGGCAAGCGCAGCACGGACACAGGGCCCGACGGGTGAGCCGAACCGTCCGCCCGGGCCCGCCGGGGGCCGCTCACGTTGCGACAGGCCTGGTCTCAACCCGCCGTAGCGTCCACGCCGTTGGTCGCGCCACCGGGGTCACCGGCCCCCGTCGCGCCGATCTCACGGCCGGGCTCGGTCCGCCGTGGCCAGGAACTGCGTCGCCGCCAGCTCCGCGTAGAGCGGGTCGGCCGTCACGAGCTCACGGTGGGTGCCCACGGCCCGGACCCGGCCCGCGTCCATCACCACGATCCGGTCGGCCGTCGTCACCGTGGACAGCCGGTGCGCCACGACGAGGACCGTGGTCGTCCGGGCCACGTCCGCGACGGTGTCGCGCAGCGCAGCCTCGTTCACCGCGTCCAGCTGTGAGGTCGCCTCGTCGAGCAGCAGCAGCCGGGGGCGGCGCAGCAGCGCGCGGGCGATGGCGACGCGCTGGCGCTCACCGCCGGACAGCTTGGTGCCGCGGTGCCCGACCAGCGTGTCGAGGCCCCCGGGCAGCCGGGCCACCAGACCGTCGAGACGGGTCGTCTTGAGCACCCGCGCGAGGGCGTCCTCGTCCGCCTCCGGATTGCCCAGCAGCAGGTTGTCCCGCAGGGAGCCCGACAGGACCGGCGCGTCCTGCTCCACGTAGCCGATCGCGGCCCGCAGCCGGGGCAGCTCCCAGTCGTTCAGGTCCCGCCCGTCCAGTGTGATCACGCCGGACTCGGGGTCGTAGAACCGCTCGATCAGCGAGAAGACGGTGGTCTTGCCCGCGCCGGACGGGCCGACGAACGCCGTCATGCCCTGCGCGGGCACCGTGAACGTCACTCCGTGGTGGACGTAGGGCAGGTCGTCGGCGTAACGGAAGCGGACGTCGTCGAAGGCGAGGGCGGCGGGCTCGGCGCCGGGGGAGGGCAGCGGGGCGGCCTCGGCGGCCGGTTCGGCGGGCAGGCGCAGGGCCTCCTCGATGCGGGTGAGGGCCGCGGCGCCCGTCTGATACTGGGTGATGGCGCCGACGACCTGCTGTAACGGCGACATCAGGTAGAAGACGAACAGCAGGAACGCGACCAGCGTGCCCACGTCGATCGCGCCGGTAGCGACCCGTGCGCCGCCCACCGCGAGCACCGTGATGAAGGCGATCTGCATGGAGAGCCCCGCCGTGTTGCCGGCGGCGGCCGACCACTTGGCGGCCCGCACGCTCTGCCGCCACGACTCCTGCGCCGCCTCGTGCAGCGTCCGCTCCTCCCGGTGCTCCGCGCCGGAGGCCTTCACGGTGCGCAGGGCGCCCAGGATCCGCTCCAGCGAGGAACCCATGACCCCCACCGCGTCCTGCGCCTGCCGGCTGGCCTTGTTTATGCGCGGCACGATCACCCCGAGGACCACCCCCGCGCCCAGGATCACGGCCAGGGTGACGCCCAGCAGCACGGCGTCCACCAGGCCCATCATCACGACCGTGGCGACGAGCGTGAGCCCGCCCGTGCCCAGCCCGACCAGCGAGTCGGTGGTGACCGCCCGCAGCAGCGTCGTGTCGGAGGTGATGCGGGCCATCAGGTCGCCGGGTTCGCTGCGGTCCACGGCGGTGATCCGCAGCCGGAGCAGATACGACGACAGGGCGCGCCGCGCACCGAGCACCACCGACTCGGCGGTGCGCGTCAGCACGTACGAACCCAGTGCGCCCACCGCCGCGTTGGCCACGACCAGGGCCGACATCGCCAGCACGGCACCGGTGATGGCCCGGTCGTGCGACAGGTCGTCGATCAGGCCCCGCGCCACCAGCGGCAGCAGCAGCCCGGTCGCCCCGGTGACCAGGGACAGCAGCGCGCCGGCGAGCAGGGACCAGCGGTGCGGCCGTACGTATCCGAGGAGCTGTCGCCAGGCAGGGGTGGCGGTCTCGGTCTCTGCGATGCTCACGGCGCTCCCTCGGCGTCGGCGGAGCGTTCAGGCTACGTCGCCGCCGACCCGTGCGGCCTGCCCTTTCGCGGCTTTCTGTGCGGAGCGGGGTGGCCGATCCGCGCCCCTTGCCGATCAGTCGCGCGTAGGGTCGGAAGGGAACGGACACCGGCCGACGAAGGAGTCAGCACCATGGCCCAGGAAGTACGCGGCGTGATCGCACCCGGCAAGGACGAGCCGGTGCGGATCGAGACGGTCGTGGTGCCCGACCCCGGCCCGGGTGAGGCCGTGGTGCAGGTCCAGGCCTGCGGGGTGTGCCACACCGACCTGCACTACAAGCAGGGCGGCATCAACGACGAGTTCCCGTTCCTGCTGGGCCACGAGGCCGCGGGCGTGGTCGAGGCGGTCGGCGCCGGCGTCACCGATGTCGAGCCCGGCGACTTCGTGATCCTCAACTGGCGTGCCGTGTGCGGGAAGTGCCGGGCCTGTCTGCGCGGGCGGCCCTGGTACTGCTTCGACACGCACAACGCTCAGCAGAAGATGACCCTCGCCTCGACCGGCCAGGAACTGTCCCCGGCCCTGGGCATCGGTGCCTTCGCGGAGAAGACGCTGGTCGCGGCCGGCCAGTGCACCAAGGTCGACCCGGGCGTCGCCCCGCAGGTGGCCGGGCTGCTGGGCTGCGGTGTGATGGCCGGCATAGGCGCCGCGATCAACACCGGGAACGTCGGCCGGGGCGACTCGGTCGCGGTGATCGGCTGCGGCGGTGTCGGCGACGCGGCCATCGCCGGATCGCGGCTGGCCGGAGCGGCGACGATCATCGCCGTCGACATCGACGACCGCAAGCTGGAGACCGCCCGCTCCATGGGCGCCACCCACACCGTCAACTCGCGCGAGAACGACCCGGTCGAGGCGATCCGCGAGCTCACCGGCGGCTTCGGCGCCGATGTCCTCATCGAGGCCGTCGGCCGCCCCGAGACGTACCGGCAGGCCTTCTACGCCCGTGACCTCGCGGGCACGGTCGTCCTCGTCGGTGTCCCCACGCCCGAGATGAAGCTCGAACTGCCGTTGCTCGACGTCTTCGGCCGCGGCGGAGCGCTGAAGTCGAGCTGGTACGGCGACTGCCTGCCCTCCCGTGACTTCCCCATGCTGATCGATCTCCATCTGCAGGGGCGCCTGGACCTCGGCGCGTTCGTCACGGAGACGATCCAGCTGGACGAGGTCGAGAAGGCCTTCGAGCGGATGCACCACGGCGACGTGCTGCGCTCGGTGGTGGTGCTGTGATGGCCACGCGCATCGAACACCTCGTCACCTCCGGGCAGTTCAGCCTCGACGGTGGCACCTGGGACGTCGACAACAACGTGTGGATCGTCGGCGACGACCACGAGGCGATCGTCATCGACGCCGCCCACGACGCCGACGCCATCGCCGAGGCCGTCGGAAACCGCCGGCTCACGGCGATCGTGTGCACGCACGCCCACAACGACCACATCGACGCCGCCCCCGCCCTCGCCGAGCGCACCGGCGCCACCATCTGGCTGCACCACGACGATCTGCCGCTGTGGAAGCAGACCCACCCGGACCGCGAGCCCGACGCCTGGCTGGTCGACGGCCAGACGATCGAGGCCGGCGGCGCCGACCTCAGGGTTTTGCACACCCCGGGGCACGCGCCCGGCGCGGTCTGCCTCTACGACCCGGGACTGGGCACCGTCTTCACCGGCGACACCCTCTTCCAGGGCGGCCCCGGCGCAACGGGCCGTTCCTTCTCGCACTTCCCGACGATCATCGACTCCATCCGCGACCGGCTGCTCACCCTGCCGCCCGGGACGACGGTCCGCACCGGCCACGGCGACACCACGACCATCGGCGCGGAGGCCCCGCACCTGGAGGAATGGATCACCCGGGGCCACTGATGGCGACTGGCCCGTAAAAGGCGACAGAAGATGTCCGGCTTACCCGTCACGCTGAAGGCGCCAAGCAGTCACCGTCACAGGAGGCCGGACATGTCAGCTCCATTGCAGGACAAGGTCGCACTGGTCGCGGGTGCGACCCGGGGCGCCGGGCGCGGGATCGCCGTGGAACTCGGCGCGGCCGGCGCCACGGTCTACGTCACCGGTCGCACCACTCGCGCCCGCCGCTCGGAGTACGACCGGCCCGAAACCATCGAGGACACCGCCGACCTGGTCACCGCCGCCGGTGGCAAGGGCGTCGCCGTCCCCACCGACCACCTCGACCGGAAGCAGGTCCGGGCCCTCGTGGACCGGATCGCCGACGAGCAGGGCCGTCTCGACGTCCTCGTCAACGACATCTGGGGCGGCGAGAAGCTCTTCGAGTGGGACACCCCCCTCTGGGAGCACGACCTCGACAACGGCCTGCGCCTGCTGAAGCTCGCCGTCGAGACACACGCCGTCACCAGCCACCACGCCCTCCCCCTGCTGCTGCGCAACCCCGGCGGCCTGGTCGTCGAGGTCACGGACGGCACCGCCGACTACAACGCCGAGAACTACCGCGTGAACTTCTTCTACGACCTCGCCAAGGCCTCCGTACTGCGCATGGCCTTCGCCCTCGGTCACGAACTCGGCCCGCGCGGCGCCACCGCTGTCGCCCTCACACCCGGCTGGCTGCGTTCGGAGCTGATGCTGGACGTATACGGAGTGCGGGAGGAGAACTGGCGCGACGCCCTGGAGCGCGTCCCGCACTTCGCCATCTCCGAGACCCCGCACTACGTGGGCCGGGCCGTGGCAGCGCTCGCCGCCGACGCGGACGTGGCGCGCTGGAACGGGCAGTCGTTGTCCAGCGGTGGACTCGCCCAGGTGTACGGCTTCACCGACGTCGACGGCAGCCGCCCGGACGCCTGGCGCTACCTCGTGGAGGTCCAGGACGCGGGCAAGCCGGCGGACACGACCGGGTACCGCTGACGCGGGAGAGCCAGAAACAAGGCAACCGAAATACCCCATCAGGCATGCATATGTCTTTTCTGTGCCGGTGGGGTATGTCACTGTTCCGTCCCAGCGCGCCCGACCGCACAACCGGAACCGCTCTTCGTCCGTCTAGCTGGCAGACATCACAGACCCGTTTTCGCGAAAGGGCGACCAGCCATGGGGGACGTACGCAGACGGAGTGCCGTCGCACTGGGGATCACCGGTCTGGTGGCCCCGCTCACGCTCGCACTCGGCGCCGCACCGGCCCAGGCCGCGAGCTGCACCACGCAGGCCGGCCCGTACCAGAAGAAGGTCGAGAAGTTCCTCGGCCGTCCGGTCGACGGCAAGCAGTCCGCCGCCGACTGCAAGGCCATCAAGGCCTTCCAGACCAAGCACGGCATCACCCCGAACATCGGCTACGCCGGCTCGGTCACCTGGGGCGTGATGGACCTGATGCAGAAGCAGAAGGCCGTCGGCAACACCCCCAACAAGGACGGCAAGTGCCCGGTGAACAAGGGCCGGATCGCCTGCGTGAACCTGACGCTCCAGCTCAGCTGGATCCAGGACGGCGAGAAGCTCGTCTACGGCCCCGTGCCGGTCCGCACCGGCCGCGACGGGTACGAGACCCGCACCGGCCTGAAGAAGATCTACTGGCGCGACATCGACCACGTCTCGTCCATCTACGACGTGCCGATGCCCTACTCGCAGTTCTTCGACGGCGGCCAGGCCTTCCACTCGGTCGGCGTCAGCATGTGGAACCCGCCGGGCTCGCACGGCTGCACCAACATGACGAAGACCGACGCCAAGAAGTACTGGTCGCTGCTGAAGAAGGGCGACGACGTCTTCGTCTACGGCCGCAAGCCGGGCACCTGATACCGGGCACCCGGCTCGCCTCACGAGCCCCCTACTGGGGCGCGTCCCCGAAGTCCGGGATCTCCAGCCTGACCCCGCCCTGCCGCGCCGACTCGTGCGCGATGATGCCCGGCAGGGTGTAACGGGCGGCCACCCAGGCGTTCACCGACGGCAGCGTGCGGGCGTTGACCGCCGTCACGAAGTCGTCCACCAGGAAGTGGTGGCTGCCCTCGTGGCCGTTGTGGAGGTGGTCGAACTCCCTCGGCAGCCGCGCCCGGTCGTGCACCGGCGCCGACCCGGAGGTGAAGGCGGCCCGCAGCTCCGGCGCGATGTGCTGCAGCGAGGGATCGTCGGGCGCCATGGTGGGCTTGGGCTCCAGCAGTTCACTGATGTCCTTCACCCCCTGCTTGTCCTGCCACAGGGCGACCGTGGCCAGCTGCTCCATGCTCGCCTCGGTACCGAAGAAGCGGAAGCGTGACTCCCGTATGTGCGAGGGGTAGCCGACCCGCCGGAACTCGTTCGTACGGAACGAGCCGCCGCCCGCCACCTCGAACAGCGCGGTGGCGTTGGAGACGTCGTTGCCGAACTGGCTGACGTCCTTGTCGAAGACGCCGTCGCCCCGGTCGTCGACGACACCGATCGCCGACACGCTCACCGCGTGCGTCTTCCAGGCGCCCAGCACCCCGCCGACCGCGTGCGTCGGATACAGCAGCGGGGGATAGCTGGCGGTCGCCTTCCAGTTCTCGCCGCCGCTGTACTGGTAGGCCTCGTAGAACCCCAGATCCATGTCGTGGACGTAGTCGCCCTCGGCGTAGAAGAGCCGCCCGAAGGCGCCCTCGGCGATCTGGTTGCGGGCGTGGACCGTGGCCGGGTTGTACTCGCTGGTCTCGCCCATCATGTACGTCAGCCCCGTGGCTTTGACCGTGTCGATGATCGCCGCGATCTCCTCCGTGCTGATCGCCATGGGAACCGCCGAGTACACGTGCTTGCCGGCGTTGAGACCCTGGAGCACCAGCGGGCCGTGCGTCCAGCGCTGGGTGAAGATCGCGACGGCGTCGACGTCCTCCGACTCCAGCATGGCCTGGTACGACGGGAAGGTGCCCGCCAGCCCCTGGGCGGAGGCGAGTTGTGCGGCCCGCTCGGGCAGCAGGTCGGTGACGTAGACGTCGCCCACACCGGGGTGGGCCTGGAACAGGGTGGCGAACTGGCCCGAGAACTGTCCGGCGCCGACGATGCCGAGGGAGAACGTCATGTGAGGCGTGCCCTTCACTGGTGGGGGATCACTGCGAGAGGATCAGGTTGATCTGTTCATTGGTCTGATCGAGGCTGCTCACGGGCTTGCCGTTGCCGTAGATGTCCTCCATCGCGGGGGCCATCAGCGCCGTCATGTCCGCCGAGTAGCTGGCGATCGGATAGGAGAAGGTCCGGAAGCGCTTCTTGTCGGCCACGGGTTCGGTGAACGCCGAGACGTCGATGCCCTTCTTCCGGTACGCGGCGACGGCCGCCTCGGTCCCGGCCGGGGTGGCGGGGAAGACGACTCCGGACTTGCCGACGACCCTCTGGCAGCGGTCCGAGGCCAGGTAGGCGACCCACTTGCGGGCGCCCGCCTTGTTCTTGGAGGCCTTGGTGATGGAGTCGGCGAGGCCGTTCATCATCGTGGCGCGCTTGCCGGTCGGGCCGGCCGGCGTCACGGCGGTCTTGATGGACTTGCCCTTGAAACCGGCGTAGGTCGAGATCATCCAGGCCCCGTCGAACGCGGTGGCCGCCTTGCCCGCCGCGACCTGGGTGTTGGCCTGGTTGGACTGGACGTTGTAGTCGGACAGCGGTGGCATGTAGCCCTTCTTCGCCAGGCCGAAGTACCACCGGATGACCGACTGGAAGGTCTTGCTGTCGTACTGGTACTTCATGCCCCAGCGAGGCTTGTCGAGGTAGCTCCACCCGGCGGAGGCGGCGAAGTTGCTCCACTGGGTCTGGCCGTCGCCGAACCCACCGCCGTTGCTTGCCATGCCGTACACCTTGACGTTGTTCCTGTCGAAGCCCGGCTCGTCGCCCCGCTTGCCGTTCCTGTCGATCGTGAGGTGGGCGATGGCCTTCTCGAAACTGCCGCCGTCCTCGGGATTCCAGGAGAGGCTGTTGAGCTGCTCGGCGCTGAGCCCGGCCTGCTCGGTCATCTTCGTGTTGTAGAACAGCGCGACGGTGTCCCAGTCCTTGGGAGCGCCGTAGCGGTGGCCGTCCTGGCCGACCCAGTTGGCGGCGAGGCCCGGCTGGTAGTCGGAGTCCTCGATGCCGAGGTCGTCGAGCGGTTCGAGGACCTTCAGGTCGGCGAACTGGCCGAAGTTCTGGATGTGGTCGGTGAACACGTCCGGCTGGGTGCCCGCGATGAACCCGGCGGTGAGCTTGGTCCAGTAGTCGCTCCAGCCCAACTGCGTGATCTTGACGTGCAGTCCGGGGTTCTCCTTCTCGAAGCCCTTCGCGCAGGCCTGGTAGGCGGGCAGCTGGTTGGCGTCCCACAACCAGTACGTGACCGTGTTCGCGGAGGATCCGGCGGCGCCTGACTGCGCGCATCCGCTGACCAGGGACAGCGCCAGCGCTCCGGTCGCCGCGATAAGCGGACGAAGTCGAATTCGCATCACAGTCCCCTTACTTGATTCCGGTGAAGCCGATGGAGCTGACGATGCGGCGGGCGAAGCAGGCGAACAGCACCAGCATCGGCAGCGCGGCGATCAGCGTCGCGGCCATGAGCCCGGACCAGTCGACGCCGGTCGCGGGCGTCTGCGCCCGGAAGACCGCGAGCGCCACGGTCAGCACGCGCGAGCTGTCGCTGTAGGAGACCATCAGCGGCCAGAAGTAGTCGTTCCAGGAGGTGATGTACGTCAGCACACCCAGCGTGATGATCGGCGTGGACGCCATCGGCAGGACCACCCGGAAGAAGATCTTGACCTTACCGGCGCCGTCGAGCAGCGCGGCCTCCTCGACCTCCTTGGGGATGTTCATGAAGAACTGGCGCAGGAAGAACACCGCGAACGGCGTCATGAACATGGTGGGCAGCGCGATGCCGAGGAGCGTGTCGATCAGGTGCAGCTGCTTGATGAGTACGAAGTTCGGCAGCAGCGTGAAGATGGCCGGCACCATCATCCCGGCCAGGAACAGCCCGAACACCTTGTCCCGGCCCCGCCAGCGCAGCCGGGAGAAGGCGTACGCGGCCATGGCGGAGAAGAAGATCTGGCATCCGGTGATCAGGGTCGAGACCAGTACCGAGTTGAGCAGGTAGCGCCAGAAGTCGAGCCCGCCGCCGGCTCCGCCCTGTTTGACGGCCTCCTCGGCCGACTGCAGCCCCAGGGCGCGTTCGAAGCCGCTGGTGGTGAGGTCGACCGGTAGCGGATTGGTGGGATCGGCGTTCAGGCCCGCGTTGGTGGACAGCGCGGTGCGCAGGATCCAGTAGAACGGCAGCAGGGTGATGAGGATGATCAGCCCCATCACGGTCCAGGCGGCGGCCCGCCCGAAGGGGAACCTGCGCCGGACCGGCCGCAGGGTCGTCGGCGGGGTTGTCGTCACGGCAGCCATGGCGGTTGTCTCCTTCCGTCAGCCGAGGTCGGTCCGGCCGGCCCGGGTGAGCCGGTACTGGAGGACGGTGATCGCGCTCAGCACGACCAGCAGGGCGACGGACATGGCCGAGGCGTAGCCGAACTGGAAGCGGCCGAACGCCGAGCCGTAGATGTAGTACTGCAGGACGTTGGTCGCGTTCGCCGGGCCGCCCGCGGTGGTCACGGCGACGGTGTCGAAGACCTGGAACGACCCGATCACCGTCATGATCAGCACGACCGCGAGCACCGGCCTCAGCAGCGGCATGGTGATCCGCCAGAACATCCGCCACTCGCTCGCGCCGTCCACCCGGGCCGCCTCGTACATGTCGTTCGGGATGGCCTGGAGGCCGGCGAACAGCAGCAGGGCGGTGTACCCGACGTGCCGCCACACGTTGATGAGCGCGATCGTCGGGATCGCCCAGGTCTCGTCCGCGAGGAAGGGGATGCGGTCCATTCCGAGGCCGCTGATGATCTCGTTGCCGATGCCGAGCTGGGTGTCGAGGATCCACAACCAGACCAGACCGGCGACGACGTTCGACATCAGATACGGCGTCAGCACGATCCCGCGCAGCATCGCCGACTGGGTCAGCCGCTGGAGCAGGACGGCGATGGCGAGCGCCGCGACCGTCTGTATGCCGATGTTGATGACGACGTACTCGACGGTGACCCACAGGGAGTCCCAGAAGATGGGGTCGTGGACCATGCGGACGTAGTTGTCCAGGCCCACCCACTCCGCCGGGGTCAGCAGGTTGAAGCGGGTGAAGCTCAGGTAGATGCCCCGGAGCGTCGGCCAGAGCAGGAAGACCAGGAAGCCGAGCAGGGCCGGAGCGATGAAGAGCGCGGCCAGCCGGCCGTCCCCCCGGTCCTCGCCGGACACCCCCTGTCGCGGCCCGGTCCTGCTGCTGGCCTCCGCCGCGTCGCCCGTGGGCAGACGTGAAGGAGGACTGCTGGAGGCGATGGTCATCGGGAGACTCCCTCGCTGCGGCGGCTCGTCCTCTGGCGGGACTTACTTTTGGTGCGAAACAATTGCTGCGTCAAGAGCCCTGCAAACATCTTTTCCCAGGAACCGACATCTGCCTAGAGTGGTCATGTTGGTTTCAGTACGAAAAAAATGGGTGAGGGGAGTCGGACCTTCCATGACCGAAGGCACCTCCGGCTGGCTGCCGCTGAGCCCCGGCGAGCGCTCCGTGGCGATCGAAGTGCTGGTCCACGGACCGCTGTCGCGCACGGAACTCGCCCGCAGGCTGGGTCTGTCGGCCGGCAGCCTCACCCGCCTGACCAAACCGCTGATCGAGTCGGGTCTGCTGGTCGAGGTGACCGAGGCGGGGGCGCCCGCGGAGGCGCGCCAGGGCCGTCCCTCGCAGCCGCTGGACGTCGTCGCCGACTCGGGCTTCTTCCTCGGCTTCAAGATCACCGAGGACGCGGTCTACGGCGTCGTCACCACCCTTCGAAGCCACATCGTCACCCGCCACGACCGCGCGCTCACCACCCACGACCCCGCCGAAGTCGCCGACGTGCTGGCCGGGATGACCGCGGAGCTGGCCCAGGGGCACCCTCGCCTCGCCGGGATCGGCATCGGCGTCGGCGGCTTCGTCCAGGACCGTGCCGTGGTCGGCGAATCCCCCTTCCTGCTGTGGCGGGACGTCCCCCTGGCCGAGCTGGTCGAGGAGCGCACCGGCCTGCCGGTGGTCGTCGAGAACGACGTCGCGGCCCTGGTCGAGGCGGAGACCTGGTTCGGCGCCGGGCGCGGGCTGGACCGCTTCGTCGTCCTCACCATCGGCGCCGGCCTCGGCTACGGTCTCGTCCTGGGCGGCAGGCGGGTGCCCTTCGCCGAGGAGGACCGCGGCTTCGGCAAGCACTGGATCGTCGACTCCCACGGGCCGCTCACCCCGGACGGCAGGCGCGGCAGTGCCGTCTCGCTGCTGACCATCCCCAGCATCCGCTACCAGATCCTGGCCGCCACCGGTGAGGACCGCACCTACGAGGAGATCCTCGCCCGGGCCGCCGCAGGGGACCCGATGCCCGCCCGGGTCGTCGGTGAGGCGGCGCGAGCCCTGGGCACGCTCGTCGCGCAGATCTCCAACTTCGTGATGCCGCAGAAGATCCTGCTCGCGGGGGAGGGGGTCGGGCTGATGGACGTGGCCGGCAAGACGGTCGAGGAGACGGTGCGTGCGCTCAGACACCCGCTCGCCGCGCCGGTCGGCCTGGAGACGAAGGTCTCCGATTTCCACGACTGGGCCCGCGGTGCGGCAGTGTTGGCCATCAAGGTGCTGGTGCTGGGATCGGCCGAAGCGTGAACGACGGCCAACTGCCCGGAGGCGAAAGGTACTCACAGGTGGTTGATGTGAACAGCCTCACGTTTACCGGGAGATGGACGTGATCAGTAACACTGTCCGAAATGACCGTTTAGCTCGTGATTACTCACATCGCCTTCACGTCCGGCGACGTATGCTTCACAGCATGTCCACCACTGTTGAAACCTCATCCGAGCGATCGGCTGACGAGGTCAACGAGGAGATCCGTGCGCTGTGGCGCCGGTCGGGCGGGACACTGAGCGTCGAGCAGCGCGAGGAGTACCAGCGGCTCGTCCTGGAGTGGGCCGCCGCGGCCCCGCAGTCGGCGCCCGCGGCCTGACCCTCGTCCCGGCCCGCTGACGCATCGGACCCTCGTCGAAGGGCGCCCCTGACCCAAGGGGTGCCCTTCTCGCGCTGTCCTCGGCCGTCGTCCCCGGCATCGTTGTGTCAGGCGGTGGGGCTGCTGGGCACGAGGGCCGCGACCGTGCCGCTCGCGCTGGGCCGACGGGGACACCGCCGACGGCCGGCCGTCGCCGGCATCATCCCCAAGTCGCCGAGTAGTACTGCCGATACGCCTTGCGGTCCTGCTCCGCCCGGATCCAGCGGGTGGCCACCAGGGCGACGAGGCTGCCCGCGATGACGAGCATGCCCGGGCCGACATTGCGCGGGTCGGTGAGGCGGCCCAGCAGGGTCGACACGTCCGTGCCCGTGATCGGCGCCGACGTACCCGGTGAGGCCGCGCCCTGCGACGCCGACGGGGCGGGTGCGGCGCCCGTGCCGCCGGCCGACTTGGCCACGATCAGCTTGACGCCCAGCTCGGTCAGCGCCTTCGTCACCGGCTGGAAGAACGTCGTACCGCCCGCCTTGCAGTCCCCGCTGCCGCCCGACGTCAGGCCGAGCGCGATGCCGTCGGCGAACATCGGGCCTCCGCTGTCACCGGGTTCCGCGCACACGTTCGTCTCGATGAGGCCGCTGACCGTTCCCTCGGGGTAGTTGACCGTGGCGTTGAGCGCGGTCACCTCTCCCTCGCGCAGTCCGCTGGTGCTGCCGCTGCGGAAGACCTGCTGCCCGACCTCCGCGTCGGCGACGCCCGTGATCCGCACGCCCTTGCCGTCACCGACCGCCACCACGTCCGCGCCCTTGCCCGCGCGGCCGGCGTCGTACTTCACCAGCGAGTAGTCGTCGCCGGGAAAGCTCCCCTTGAGCGAGGTGCCGACCTGCTGCCGGCCCCGGTCGTCGGCGAACCAGACGGAACCGTCGGGACCGCAGTGTCCCGCCGTGAGGATGAAGTCGCTCTCCCCGTCGGTCACGTTGAAGCCCGCCGAACAGCGCCCGGCGGTCGACAGGATGGGTTGCGCGCCGTTGAGCCGTGTCGTGAACGTGCCCTCGGTGCGCTCCATGCGCACGAAGGAGCCGATGCCCTCGGCGACCTCCGTCATCCTGGACCAGGCGGAGGCGGAGACCGTGCTGTCGCCCCGTACCACCACCTGGTTGTTCTTGTAGTCGAGGGCCCACGAGGTGCCGGAGACCCGGGGGGCCGAACGCAACGTCGCCGCGGCGGACTTGAGGTCGCTCATGCTGTGGCTGACCATCTTGGCCTGGGCTCCGGCGCGCTTCACCTCGGCGGCGGCCTTCTCGTCGGTCACCGCGACGACCGGCCGCCCGGACGTGTCGATCCAGCTGCCCGCCGTGCGCGTGTTGCCGAGCCGGGACACGAGGTCGGTGCCCTCGCCGGTCGCCGGCGGGGCGGTGAACGGGACGCCGATGGACGGGGTCGCCTGCTCGCTCGCCACGGCGGTGGTGACCATGGCTCCTCCGAGGAGGAGTCCGCCGACGGCCGCCAGCCGTGTCACTCGCCGGACGACCCGTCGTCGTGCGTGCCTCATGCATGGCTCCCGAACCCGAACATCACGATGTGAACACCGCAGGGCCCTCTCGGAGTTGAGTGCCCCTCATTCATACGGGGCGCGGCCCTGCCGCGTTCAGCGCACCGGTGATCTCTTCTGCGTCACCCGGCGACCGGGTCCGCGAGCAGGGCCCCGCTGCGAGCGTCGCCCCACACCGAGCCCGGATCGACGTAGGGCCGCAGCAGGGTGGTGAGCCCCGGGTCCCCGCGGCCGTTCAGCTCGTCGGAGGCGATCTTGCGGGCGATCCCGGCGAGGAAGTCCGCCACCTGCACCCGTGCGTCGTCACGCGCCACGACGAGCCGCAGCCCGGCCAGGCCGCTCCCGGCCCGCCGGGCCGCCCCCTCGATCCAGGCGATGCGGTCCGGAGTCAGCATGTTCTGCCGGTCGTGCACGAGGTGGACCGGCCGGCCGTCCCGGCTCCAGAGCGCGGCCGTACGCACGATCGCCGGGAGCAGCGGGTTGAGCGGTGGGATCAGCGGCGGCCCGGCCAGGAGGCCCTCCCGGTAGGACACCGCGCGGGGCCGGGTCGCGGCGAGCCGCTCCAGGATGCTCGCCGCGTCCGTCCGCGGCCGTGCCCGGAGCAGGGTGTCGACGGTGCCGTAGAAAGCGTCCACCGGGTCCCCGTCCTGACGGACCCGCAGCAGCTGGTTGGCCGCCTGAAGGAACGCCCGCCAGCCGGTCTCCCCGAAAGCCGGGCGCCCCGCGCGGAACAGGACGGCCGCCTCACCCGCGTCGTCCAGCAGCAGTCCCAAAGTCCGGTCCACCACGAAGAACGTCTTCTCCATGAGGTGCACCCGCGCCCGCCCGTCGATCGGCCCCCGCGGCGCGAGCAGCCACTCCAGCACCGCGCGGTGCTTCTCCCGCAGCAAGTGGTTCGCCTTGTACTCCTCGGCCGGTGACCTGATCCGGTCCCGGATCTCCCGTACCGTCGCCGCGGCCTCCGCCTCGGACAGCGAGACGCCGGCGTGCGCGAACACGTCCGTGTTCCCGCCGGTGAGGTTCTCACCGTCCGACCCCGACTCGTCGCAGGCGACCTCCAGGACCGCGTCCGCAGCCCCGCCCCGCTCCCCGTCCGCAAGATTCCCGCTCACCGCACAGCCCCCTATCGTGTGCCCATGACCAGGATCCCGCACGAGTCGTCCGGTGAACCGAATCCCCTGCAAGTCCTCCCCCTCCACCGCCTCCGGCAGCGCACGAGCATGAAGTGGCGCACCCACCCCGAGGACGTGCTGCCGCTGTGGGTGGCCGAGATGGACGTGCCGCTCGCGCCGTCCGTCGTGCGTGCCGTCACCGATGCGCTCCACCTCGGCGACACCGGCTACCCGGCCGGCACCGCCTACGCGGAGGCCCTGGCGGACTTCGCCGGGAAGCGGTGGGGCTGGGACGGGCTCGCGGTGGAGCGGACCGCGATCGTGCCCGACGTCATGCTGGGCGTCGTCGAGATGCTCAGACTGGTCACCGGCCCCGGCGACACCGTGGTCGTGAACCCGCCCGTGTACCCGCCGTTCTACCTGTTCGTGGAGCACATGGACCGCCGGGTGGCCGAGGCCCCGCTCGGGGCGGACGGGCGCCTGGACCTCGACGTCCTGGAGGAGACCTTCCGACGGGCCGTGACGGACCGGGGACGGGCCGCCTACCTGCTGTGCAACCCCCACAACCCGACCGGCACCGTGCACACGGCCGCGGAGTTGTCCGCCGTCGCGGCCCTCGCCGAGCGGTACGGCGTGCGCGTCGTCGCCGACGAGATCCACTCCCCGCTCGTGCTCGGCGACGCCGGCTTCGTGCCGTATCTGAGTGTGCCGGGCGCCGAGCGCGGCCTGTCGCTGATGTCCGCCTCGAAGGGCTGGAACCTGCCCGGGCTCAAGGCCGCCCTCGCGATCGCCGGGCCCGGCGCCGCCGCCGACCTGGAGCGGATGCCCGAGGAGGTGGGGCACGGCCCCAGCCACGTCGCCGTCATCGCCCACACCGCCGCCCTGCGCGACGGCGTCACCTGGCTGGACGCCCTGCTGGCCGGCCTCGATGCCAACCGGTGGCTGCTCGCGGACCTGCTGGCCGAGCATCTGCCCGCGATCCGCTACCGGCCGGGCGACGCCACCTACCTGGCCTGGCTCGACTGCCGCGCCCTGAGGCTCGGCGACGACCCGGCCGACGTGTTCCTGCGCCGCGGCAGGGTCGCCCTCAGCTCCGGCCTTCCCTTCGGCACGGGCGGTGCCGGCCATGCCCGGCTCAACCTGGGGACCTCGCAGGAGGTGCTCACGGAGGCGGTGCGCAAAATGGCGGCGGCGCTGCGCTGAGCCTCGGCGCGCGCTCGTACACTGCCCGCCATGGACGACACGACGCTGGACGCACTCGGCGCGGGAAAGTACCTGCTGATCACGAGCTACCGCAGGAACGGCACACCGGTCGCCACTCCGGTCTGGGTGGTACGCGACGGTGCGGCGCTCGGCGCGTGGACGCCCGCCGACTCCTGGAAGGTGAAGCGGATCCGCAACCGCGCCGACGTCCTGGTCGGCCCCTGCGACCTGCGCGGCAATCCCACCGGTGACCAAGTGCCCGCGACGGCGGAGATCTGCGACCCCGCCACCACCGGCCGCTACCGGCAGCTGGTCGCCCGCAAGTACGGCCTGACGGGCCGGCTCACCCTGCTCGGCAGCCGGTTGCGCCGGGGCGTGGACGGCACCGTGGGCATCCGTATCACTCTCAGCTGAGCAGGCGTCAGCTCCAGGCCCGGTACGGCTCGTCCAGGAGCTGGAAGACCGGCTCGCCCCGTACCGGGTCCTTGGCCGTGGACAGCCGCACCCGGTCGCCGCTGTGGATGCCGATCGGCGGGCCCATCACCCGGCCGCGTACCACGAAGCCCTCGGCCATCTCGATCAGGGAGACGTTGCGCGCCGCGGGTGTGTTGCGGTGCACCACGGTGGAGTGGCGCACCGTGCCGGTGCCCTCGGCCCGCTCCGTGCGCAGCTCGCTGCCCCGGCAGACCGGACAGAGCACCCGGTGGTACATGGCGGTGCCGCACCAGGTGCAGCGCTGGTAGAGGATGGCCTCGGAGTCCTGGCCCCTCGGGTCGAGCAGACCCGTCGCGGAGCCGGCTGCCTGCTGAGTGACGCTTCCTGAGTGGTACACGCTGGACAACTCCCTGCACTCGGCCGGAATCCGTGTACGCGATCACTCGCGCACACGGGTGCGCGGCTCGCCGTGCCACCGTGCACGCAGCACAGAGTATGGCACTCAGTGCCACTCGTAAAGGCACTCCGTACCCTCAATGTGGCGAGGCTCAGCCCCGCCCCAGCGTCGTCTCGATCTCCTGCACGACCCGCCACAGCGGTGCCCCGCGCCGTGACACGACGACCACCACGTCCTCCGGCTGCTCCATGACGGGCGGCACCGGTACGCCGCCGAACGCCGACTGCACATAGGCCAGCGCGCGGTCGACCGCCGCGCTCGCCTCGCCCTGCCCGTCCGAACGCAGCCAGGAACGCAGCGCGTTGTTGTGCGCCGCGACCACCGCCGCCGCGATCACGTCGGCCTGCAGGGTGCCGTCCCGGCAGGCGGCGAAGCGCCGGCGCAGGTACGCGGCGAGGGCCCGCTCGTAGCGCCACACCACCGACAGTTCGTAGGCGCGCAGGCCCGGGACCTGCTGGGTGAGGCGGTAGCGCTGCACGGAGAACGTCGGGTTCTCGGCGTACATGCGCAGCACGAGCCGGGCCGCGTCGCAGACCCGCCCCACGGGTTCGTCGTCGTCGGAGCCGTCCGCCAGGAAGTCCGTCATGTCGGCCAGGCAGCGCTCATGGTCCGGGAAGACCACGTCCTCCTTGGAGGGGAAGTAGCGGAAGAACGAGCGCCGTCCGACTCCGGCGAGGGCGACGATGTCGTCGACGGTGGTCTGCTCGTACCCCCGCTCCAGAAACAGCTGGAAGGCCGCCGCCACCAAGGCGTCCCGCATGGGCGGCTTCCCGGTGCCCGCCTCGGCTTTCTCGGAGCTCATGAGCGCGAACGTAGCACCCGGACGGGACGTGGCACTCGGTGCACTCGCCCGGAGGTACTGAGTGCTCTGCCCATCGGACAGGACCGTCCTCTGAACCCCGGCCGCGGCGGCCGCGTATCCAAGGGCGGACGATCCTCGAAGACGGGCGCCCCGGGCCCGGACGAAGGAGAGCAACGTGTCGACACCGTCCGAGCCCAGGCCGCCGCAGGACGGCCCGGCCCTCGAACCCATCCGCGTCCTGCGGCCCCGCCGCACCGACGCGCTCGCCGAACTGATGCGGGAGTTCCGGCGGGAAACCGGTCAGGAACCCGTCGGCTACGAGTCCGTCGCGTTGCCCGGACCGCCGGCCGGCTCCGAGGCACTGACGCAGGAACTCCCGCCCGTCGCACGCGAGATGCGCCGGCACACGGACGCCGTGCCCCAGGGAGCCGGGCTGCGCCGCGCCGCCGTCGCGGTGGCCGTCCTCGCGGCCGCGGTGATCGGCTTCGGCGGTGCGCTCCTGCTCCGCGGCGAGCACACCGACGACAGCGCGGCGCCCGCGCCCGCGCCACCCCGGTCCGCCCCCTCCACCCCTGACCCCGCACCCCCTTCGCCCCCCCCGCCCGCCGCCGCACCCGTGGACCCGGACGGGGCCGGCACACTGCGCGAGGGGGCATCCGGCCCGGAGGTGGCCGAGCTCCAGCAACGCCTCCTGCGCATCCCGGACGTCTACCGGGACGGCTCCACCAGCGGTCGCTACGACCCCACCCTCACCGCGGCGGTCGCCCGCTTCCAGCTCTGGTACGGCATCCGCGGCGACGAGACCGGTGTCTACGGCAACGACACCCGGGCGGCCCTGGAGTCCCGCACCCCGGCGGGCACGGGCTGATGTGTGACCATGGCCGGCATGGACGAGTTCATCGACCGGCTGAACCCCGAGATGTACGTGGTCACCGCCGCCGCAGGGGGTGAACGGGCGGGCTGCCTGGTCGGGTTCGCCTCGCAGTGCTCGCTGCGGCCCGTGCGGTTCGTGGTGTGGCTGTCCGAGCTCAACCACACCTTCCGGGTGGCCCGGAACGCGGACGTCCTCGCCGTGCACCTGCTCGGCCGCGAACAGCACGCCCTCGCCGAGCTGTTCGGCGGGCACACCGGCGATCGGACCGACAAATTCCGGGACGTCCCCCTGCGGGAGGCGTACGGCGGGGCCCTGGTCCTGCGGGACGCGCGGGCCTGGTTCGTCGGCCGGATCGTGACGCGCACGGGCGGCGGCGACCACATCGGCTTCGTCCTCGACCCGGTCGAGTGGGGCGGCCACCGGGAGGACGACGGGCCGCTGCTGCGCCTGTCCGAGGCCGTCACCATCGACCCGGGCCACCCCGTCGACTGACGAATTTCCTCGAACGCCGGGCAACGGCTGAGGAAAAGGGCGGAACGCAATGGCCATGCGGCCTCACCCTGGGCCTGAGCGCCGCACGAGGCGCCCGAACCGCCGCGAACCGAAGGCCACGCCCATGAACGGCTCCCGCATCCCCGGCCTGGTGCTGCCCACCCTGTTCCTGCTGGCCCTGCTCGTGGGCCTGTGGTGGTACTGGCGCCACCGCGGGGACTCGTGAGGCGGGCGTGTTCTACCGGTCCTGGACCCCGGGGACCCGGACGTCCACCACGCACACGTCGTCCCGCCGCACGTCCGGCAGCATCCGCGCGAGCAACGGCCCCAGCGACCCGGGGCCGTCGCCGTGCGGAGCCGCCACCGCCTCGGCGAGCTGTTCCAGCCCCCGGTCGATGCTGTCCGGAGGGTGCTCGACCAGGCCGTCGGTGTACAGGATCAGCCGGTCGCCCGGATCGAGACGGCACTCCGCCTCCTGGTAGACCGGTGTGGCGGCCGCCCCGAGCAGCATGCCGCCGGGGCGGCGCAGATACCGCGCCTTCCCGTCACGCAGCAGCAGCGGCGGGGGATGCCCGGCCTGGGCCCAGACCAGGCGCCGGCGGCGGGGTTCGTAGCGGGCCAGCACCATCGTGGCGGTCGTGTGGGAGTCGCGTGAGTGCAGCAGCAGCGTGTTCAGCCGGGCGAGCGCACCGGTCAGGGACGAGCCCGTGATGACCATGCCCTTGGCGGTGAACCGGAGCTGGGCCATCGTGGCCACGGCGTCGACCCCGTGCCCGGCGACGTCGCCGACCACCAGCAGCGCGTCCCCGTCGGGCAGTTCGATGGCACTGAACCAGTCACCGCCCACGTGCACACCCGACTGGGCCGGCAGATAGGCGACCTCGACGCGCAACCCGGCCAGGTGCACGGGCCGGTTGGACATCGGCAGCAGCGCGTGCTGGAGCCGGGAGGCCAGGGTCCGCTCGGCCTGGAGCACGTCGTGCTGCGTCAGGATCGCCCGCTCGCTCTCGACCAGGGCCAGCTCGGCCCGCCGCCGGGCGGTCATGTCCTGTACGAAGCCGTGCACCTCCACGGGTGTGCCGTGCCGGTCGGGCACCGCTTCCGCCACCAGTCGCAGATGCCGGATGCCGCCGCTCGTCCGGATCCGGAACGGCACGTCGAACGGCCGCCCGCCGTGGACGAGTTCCCCGACCGCGCGCGTCAGCGCGGGCGTGTCCTCCGGCAGCGCGAGCTCCGGCACGTCGGGCAGGGGCACCGGACCGTGCGCCGGGTCCCGGCCGAGGAGGGAGAACACCTGGGTCGACCAGGACGCCTCCTGCGTGGCCAGGTTCCAGTTCGCCCAGCCGAGATTCCCCAGCCGCTGCAGGTCCGCCAGCCGCTGCTCCTGCCGGTCGGAGGAGCCGTGCCGGATCCACGAGACGACGAGGGCGTCGCCCAGCGGCGCCACCCGTGCCGTGTACACGGACAGCTCGGCGACGCCCGCCACGACCTCCTCGTGCGCGAACGGCTCGCCCTCGTACGCCGTCCCGGTGGCCAGCACCTGCAGACAGCCCTGCCACAGCGGCTCGGCCGCCAGAGCCGGCCGCAGCTCCAGCAGCCGCCGCCCCGCCGGTTCCTCACCGGTCCGGCCCAGCAGATCGCTCACCTGGGTGGTCGCGGCCTCCACCCGGAAGTCCTCGGTCTCGCCCGTCGCGTCCCGCAGTGGCGTGAGCAGCATGGCCGCCACCGGCAGTGCCTCGAACAGCGCCTGCACCGCGTCCGTGGCGGCGTCGGAGTCGCGCTCGGGCGGGATCTCGAAGGCGCGCAGCCGGCCGGCGCACAGCCCGGTGACGCCCCGCAGGTGGGCGCGGTCGCGCGGCGTGAACGCCCCGGCACGGCCGCGCAGCACTCCGATGCAGACCTCGGCGGAGCCCGCGGCGAGCACGGGCAGCCAGGCCCGCGAGCGCCACCGGTCGGGAGGGTCCCCTATGAGCAGGTACCGCTGCTGGTCCGCGGCGAAGTCCTCCAGCCAGCGCGGCTCGCCCGCCTGCAGCGCGTCCAGCGCCGCCATTCCGCTCAGCGGCGGCACCTGGCACCACTGGGCCGCCAGTTTGTCGTCGATCCCCGCGTGCCCGATCAGTTCCAGGCCGCCGTCGGGCCTGCGGGCGTAGATCAGGACCGCGTCCGCCGACATGTCGGGGCCGAGATGCTCCAGCAGGCACCGGGCGAGGTCGTGCGGTGTCATCACCCGAACGAGGGCCTGGCCGAGGCGGGCCAGGGCGGCGGTGACGTCGTCCGGCACATCCGGCTGGTCCTCGGCACCTGCCCAACCGGCCGCCTCGGTGCCGTGGGGCTCGCTCGGCCTGCCCGGGCCGGGCGGCATCGGCGCGAGTGTGCCGAGGGTGATCCAGCACTCCTCCAGCAGGGTGTGCCGGGCGGACTTGGCCCGCTGGAGCAGCTGCTCACCTGCGGCGTCCGCGGAGCAGCCGGTCAGCGCCATCACCGCGCCCTTGGCCCGTTCCACGACAGCGGAGACGGCCGCCTGGTCGCGCAGCCGGTCCATCTCCGCGCGCTGCCGGGCGACGATCTTGGCCAGTTCGACCAGGTCCGGTGCGGCACCGGGCTGCGCCGGCGTCACGGGCTCGCTCGTCACGCGTTGAGCATCGCACACCTGGCCCGATTCGCAGACCGCCTTGTGCGCACGGACCGCCCGTCCACCTCCGTGGCCCCTCGGGCCACATCTGCCTCGCGGAGAACCGCTCAGTTCCCGTCGCGCGGATACAGCCACAGCCGCAGCAGCCGGCTGAGCCGCGGCATCACCAGGTACGTCAGGAGCGGCAGCAGCACCAGCGGGAAGACGGCGGCCCGAAGGGGCAGCGGCCAGCCGGTGGTGTGCGGCGTCACCAGCCACTGGATGAGCAGGGTGAAGGGGTAGGCGCCGAGGAAGGTGGTGAGGACCATCTTCCAGCGGGGCGGTGCCTGCACGGTGGTGCCCGGCAGGCTGAACCAGGTCTCCATCCCGCTCGTCGACTGGCGTTCGCTGCTGACCTCGGTGGCCACGTCCTCGATCCGCCGGTGCCAGCGCGCACGCTCCTCGGACTCCAGCCAGGCGGCGAGCCGGTGCTGATCGGACCACCGCAGCACCGCGTGGTAGCGGTGGCCGTCCTCGGGGGTCAGCCAGGAGACGCCCTCGTTGCCGGGGAACTGTCTCGCGCAGCGGGTGATGCCGTGCGTCCACTCCTCGAACCGCTGCTCCCGGCCGGGACGCACCTGCCAGGTCAGGACCGTGGTCACCGGCTCGCCGCGCCGGCCTTTCGTGGTGCTCATTCCCCCACGTGTGCCACGCGCGGCGCCGGTCATGCCCGGCGGCTCACGGCTGGCGGTTCGCCTCCACCAGGGCCTGGGTGACCGCCCGGACGCTGCGCGCGATGTGCTGGAGCTGCATGACCTCGGCCGCGTACAACTTGATCGTGTGCTCGATGACCCCCTCGTGCAGGCCCAGTCCGGGCAGGTCGGCGCGGGCGGTCTGCAGGGCGGTGCGGGCGACCCGGATCTCGTTCTGGACCTGGATGTGGGCGTGCCGGGCGAGGAGGACGGGGTGGCGGATGAACACGGGGTAGCCGGCGTAGCGCGTGGGCACCAGTTCGCGCAGCCACTTGGCCGCCGAGCGCTCCCAGTCGTAGCTCCCGGGCGTCTTGACCTGGCAGGGCCAGTCGGGGCTGATGCGCGTGGTCGTCAGTTGCATGATCATCGCTTCCGGGTGTGCGGCGTCGTAAGGGTGGACGACGGGTCGGGGCGGCCCCGGCCCAGGGGATGACCGGGGCCGCCACGGACACCCGGGACCCGGAGTGGGTAGGACCCGGCTCCACGGGTGCGGAACGGATCCGGAACCGGCCGGGTCGCGATCCGTGAGCAGTATTTATATATGCCATCCGGTTTGCAAGGAGCATGAAAACATTCATGCGCGCTTTGTTGTGGATGGTCCCCTTGTGGGAGCCACGGGCGCCGCTCAGTCCCTGAGGAAGAACTGGTGCTGGTCGGCGACCTGCTCGTACTCCTCCAGCCGCGCCTGCGTCCGCTCCGGATCCGCGTCCGTCATGGCCTGCAGCAGCGCCGAGCACATCACGCCCGGGGCCGCGTAGGAGTCGAACACCAGTCGCGACCCCGTCCCGATGGCGAAGACGACGTCGGCCTCGTCCGCGAGCGGCCCGAGCGCGAGATCGGTGATCAGGGCGACCTTGAGCCCGGCGCCCCGCGCGACCCGCACAGCGGTCAGGGTCTCCTGGGCGTGCCGGGGCATGGAGAACGCCAGCACCCATGTCCCGCCCGCCTCACGCGACTGCAGCAGCGCGTCGTAGGCGACGCTGCCGCCCCGGGTCACGAGGCGCACGTCCGGATGGATCCGGCGGGCGGCATAGGCGAAGTACTCGGCGAGCGAGACGGAGATGCGCAGCCCGAGGATCGTCAGGGGGGCCGAGGACGAGAGCTTGCGGCCGACGTCGATGACCACGCTCGGGTCGGCCAGGTCCCGCCGCAGGTTCTCCAGGTTCTCGATCTCGGCGTCGACCGCAGCCTGCAGTTCGTTGCCCCGCATCTCCTCGGCCGGGCCGACGGCGAGGGTGCCCAGCGCGATCGACTGCAGCTTCTCCCGCAGCGCGGGGTAACCGCTGAAGCCGACCGCCGAGGCGAACCGCGTCACCGAGGGCTGGCTGACGCCGACCCGGTCCGCGAGATCCGTGATCGACAGGAACGCCGCCTCGGTGATGTGCTCGATCAGGTACTGCGCGATACGCCGCTGCCCCGGGGACAGCCGAGGACGGTCGAAGAGCGCCCTGAGCTGGGCAGACGGGGAAACCTCCGCTTCGGGGGCGGCCTTCCCCGAGGTGATCGCGGATGCCTGTGCGCGTGCCTGCTGCGGCGATGGCACCGGTGCGCCTCCTTCGTCTCCCACGGACGTTCAACATAGCTCACGCACATGGTGACCAGGGCTTCTCCGGGCAGCATGAGCTGCCCGGCAGTGGGTTACCCGTACGCCGGGCGGGAACCCGCCGCCGCACGCGATCGAAGTGAGGAGCTGACGTCATGACCGTCCCCGAGGAGAACCGGCCCAAGACGCAGACCACCGACGAACTGCTGGAACAGCACGACGAGAACCGCACGCGCCCGCCGGGCGCCACCGGCCGCACGATGCGCGAGGCCCTGGAGGAGGCCGAGGTGCGCCCCGACGACTTCGGCGACCGCTAGGGACATCCCCGCCCCCGACCAACCGACGACGCTTCCGGCAGGAGAGACGGCATGAGCGCGCTGAGTGCGCTGGAACAGACCCTGGAGAACCGCTGGGACGCGCTGTGGGCGCGGCTCCTCGACAAGGAACCGGTCGAGGTCCTCGACGCCCTGCGGCGCGAGTGCGACGACAACGCCGTCGTGTGCCGTGAGGGCCGCGTCATGGTCCCCAACGCCTATGACGTGGAGCTCCCCGACGACGTGCACGACCATCTGACCCGCACCGGCACCGACGTGGGCCAGGCCCTCACCGACAGCCTGTCCCGCCACGCGGAACGCCGCGGTTACGAGTTCGCCGGCCCGCTCGCGGTCCACGTGGCGAAGTGCCCCGAGGTGCCCAACGGCCGCTACCGGGTGGCGAGCAGGGTCATGCAGCACGTGAGCGCGGACGGGTTCTTC
This sequence comes from Streptomyces tibetensis, assembly GCF_007655005.1. Taxonomy (GTDB): domain Bacteria; phylum Actinomycetota; class Actinomycetes; order Streptomycetales; family Streptomycetaceae; genus Streptomyces; species Streptomyces tibetensis. The sequence goes on along the minus strand of NZ_SZVW01000031.1, from coordinate 64,460 downwards.
TACGCGGCCCACTGACCTGTGCGTGCCCCGCCACTCGGCGGCGGTACGGCGTGATCGAGTGCCGGACATCGTCGACGGGGCGGCTGCCGCCGACTGCCCGGCCCGCGCTGGGCGCGGCCCGGCGTGCCCGGCAGTCCGGTCGGCCCGCCCCGGGAGCGGGCGTGGTGCCGGGGGCGACAGTGACACGGGCCGCGGAACGGCGGGAGCGATTCAGGGGTCCGTCATGGCCCCACTGCGCATCAGCCCCCGCCGAAGAAGGCGCTACCGCCTCACGAGTCGCACCGACAGACCGTCAGCCGTGTACACCGGCACGGCCCGCAGCGACGTCGAGTCCAGCTCGACACGGTCGAACCGGCCGCGCAGCTGCGAAGCCGACAGGACGGGAACGGTCGTCCCCGCGGCCGGCGGCCGCTCGGCGTCGAGCCGCAGGGACAGCACGCTGCCCCGGCCCAGCAGAACCCGACGGCGCACCGTCAGGGCCGGGCCGTGCTTCCTGCGCAGCGGCAGCTCCAACGCCGACTCGCCCTCCTGGACGAACGAGCCGCGCACCCGCGCGACCTCGTCCACGCGGAGCGTGCCGCCCGTGACGTGCACGTCGCCCTCGCCGAGGGCGCCCGGCGAGGCGGCGACCAGGGTGCCGGCCTCGACGGCGGTCCCGCCGTGGTAGCAGTTGTGGCCCGTCAGGGTGAGCGTGCCCGAACCGCGCTTGGTCAGGCCGCCCTCGCCCTCGATGTCGTTGCGCCAGCTGTCGGCCGCGTGGAAGCCCCCGGCCGCCGCGTCCAGCGTCACGACGACGTCCCGCTCGAAGGCGCCGTAACCGTCCGCCGCGGCGAACAGGTTCAGCCGCCCCCACTGTTCGAAGCCGTCCAGCAGCACGTAGCCCGACGGCAGCGCGGTCGTCCGCAGCACCTCGCGCCGCTGGGCCGCGGTCAGGTACGGCAGCCGCGTCTCCAGCAGCACCTCCGCGCCCTTCGGAACCGTGAGCGGGTCCTTGCGGCCGCGGCGGGGCAGGATGTACGTCAGCCGGGGCCGGGCCGCGCGGGCGTTGGCCTCCCGGTCGGCGTAGGGGTCGGTCCCGGTGTCCGCGGAGTGCGCGTACGCGTACAGGGTGTCCGCCGTCGTACCGGTCTTCTCCGTGAAATAGGCCAGGGCCTGGGCGCGGGCCGCCGCCTTGAGCCCCGAGTTGGCCGGGTCCGCCAGGGTGGCGGCGGCCAGCGCGGTGGCCATGATCCGGCCGCCGAGCACGTCGACGGGGGAGTGCATGCCGGCGACGATCCGGGTGTGGGCGAGTTCCAGGGCGCGCGTCACCAGCTCCTGGAAGCGCTCGGGAACCGCGTACGCGTAGGCCAGCGAGGCCAGGTGCAGGGCGTTGGTGTGGCCGCTGGGGAAGCCGCCGTCATCGGTCGGCTTGTCGCTGCGCTGGCGCAGCAGCTGCGGGGCGACCACGACCTTCGACTCGTACACCGGGAAGCCGAACTCGTCCTTCCTGCCGGTGTCGACGACCTCGCTGTCCTCGTTCATCCGCCACGGCCGCGGATACAGATAGGCGAACTTGGCGGGGTTTCCGGACGCCCAGTTGCCGCGCAGGGTGTCCACCAGCCGGGCCACCTGGCCCAGTTCGGAGTCGTACGAGCCGGCGCCCAGCGCGGAGCCCGCCGGGGCGTCGGCGGGCACGGCGTCGTCGATCTTGGCCGGCGGTGTGCCGTCCGGGGCGCTGGTGATCGACGTGACCGCCTTGGCCCCCGTCTTGTAGAGCGTGGCGAGCGGGCCGAGGCCGTCGATCATCGAGTAGCTCTGGTGCTGCCGGTCGATGATGAAAGCCTTCCTGGCCTCCGCGTCGGTGCGCTCGGTGGTGATCCGCTCGCAGTAGCGCACGTTGGCGCGCAGTATGTCCGGCATGAGCGGGGTGCCGGTGTTCCAGGCTCCGCCGGTCTTCCATATCTGGGCGAAGCCCCCCAGGGCCCGGACGACCGCGTTGGTCTCGGGCGTCTGGTTCGCCAGGACGTTGGTCTTGTAGTCGTCGACGAACGCGGCGGGAGCGGTGGCTGCCTTGGCATCCGCTGCGCCCAGCCAGCCGACGAAGGCCGGTGCGGCGACCAGCGCGGCCGAGCCGCCCAGGGAGGTTCTGAGGAAACCCCTCCGGTTCAGGGTGGGGGAGTGGTGCCCGGCGGATGACGGCATGGGTGTGCCTCTCTTCAGTTCTGCGGCCCTGCGGCCGGGTGCGATCGTGCGATCTTGCCTGATACGAAGGGGAGTTGAGTGCCCCGTGTGTCAGGTGTTGTCTACGAGCGAAGAACTACGGCCGGGTTGTGTCCCATCGGCGAGGGTGCTGCGACCGGGACATGTCCCGCGGGTGAACGAGAGGGCACCCGCGCCCCGGCACGTCAGAGCAGTGATCGTGCCAGTGCCACCGCGCCCTCGACCGGCGGCTCCCGCAGCGGCCTGGTGCGGGCCGCGGGCAGGGCGCCGGCGAGGGCCGCGGTGAGGGCGTCGTAGAGCGCGGGCTGGGACAGCACGGTGCCGCCCGCGACCACCACGTCGTCGACGACGGCCCCGCGCGCGGCGAGACGGGCGACGAGTGCGGCGAGGGAGCGGCCCGCCTCGTCGATCACCGCACGCGCGAGCGTCGAGCCCGCCTCGGCAGCCGCGAAGACGACGGGAGCGTGCCGGCCCCACTCGGCGGAGACGTCGGTGGCGCTCTCCAGAGCCGCGCCCAGCGCCGGTACCTCCGGCACGCCCAGCGAGGCCACGAGGCCGACCGCCAGCTCGTCGGGTTCCTCGCCCAGGTCGTGCGCCGCCCAGGCGGCACGGGCCGCCTCCCGGACGAGACCGGCGGCGCCGCCCTCGTCGCCGAGCACGGCGCCCCAGCCGCCCACCTGGACAGTGGTGCCGTCGGGCAGCCGCCCCACGGCGACGGACCCGGTGCCGGCGACCAGGCCGACGCCCTTGTCCAGACCGGCGGCGGGGACGAGGAGCTCCGCGTCGCCCACGACCAGTGCGGGCACGCCGAAGGCACTCTCCAGAGCGGTGCGGATCCGCGCGCACTGGCGGGGTGTCTCGCAGGCGTGCGCGCCCACGGCAAGAGCCGAGGGCGCGGCGCCGGCCGGCAGGGTCTCGCGGACCACGCCGGTCAGCCAGCCGGCCGCGGCCGCGGGGTCGTGCGGCCGCCAGCCGGCACTCGAACGGACGTGATCGACGACGCGGTGGTCCCCCGCGAGAGCGCGGAGGTGCGTCTTGGTGCCGCCCACATCGATGCCGAGCACGAGGGAGCTGGCGGAGGTGGAGTCCTGCACGGATCCTCTTTCGTCGGTGCGCAGTGCTGCGACGGCGGGCGAACCGTGCCTGAGAGAAGGGCAGTTGACAACTCTGGAAGCCCCGGGACGGGCCTCTGGCGGAATCACGGCAGGCGAGTACCGTGACGTTCGTTAGGAAGTTAACTAACGAAGTACAGTGCGTCAAGAGGAATCCCATCGCCGCATCCCACGGAGCCGTTCGCGTAGCCGATCGCCCGGGGAGAGCGGCCCGTGACCTGTGTGGGGTAACTGTTGGAACAAGACCTGGCAAGAGCCCCCCGCCTGACCGAGAGCGCGGGCGCGGTGTTCGCCGTGCTGGCCGGAGCCGGCCGGGCGACCCGGCCGCAGCTCGCGAGCCTCGCGGGACTGTCCAAGCCGACGGTGTCGTCCGCCGTCGCGGAACTGGAGAGCGTCGGGCTCGCCGCCCACTCCGGCACCGCCTCCAGCGGCACGGGGCGCAACGCCGCCGTCTACCGTCTCGGGCCGGCCGCGGGGGCCGTGCTCGCCGTCGACCTCGGCCCCGCCCTCACCCGGGTCCGCGGCTGCGCCCTGGACGGCACGCTGCTCGCCGAGGCCACCGGGTCCCGGGAGGGCGCCGCCGACGTCGTGCGCGAGGCGCTCGACGCGCTGCCCGCCGACGCCCCGCTGCGGACCATCGTCGTCGCCGTCGGTGACGTCACCGCGCCGCGCAAGGAGGGCACCGGCATGCGTCCGGCGACCGCGAAGGCCGGTCCCGTCTTCGACGCCGTGACCGTCGCGCTGCCGCCGGGCGTTCCCGTCCATCTGGAGAACAACGTCAACTGCGCCGCCCTCGCCGAGCTGCACGAAGGCGCCGCCCGGGGCCGGAACATCTTCGGCTACCTTCGGATCGGCGTCGGTATCGGCCTCGGCATCGTCGTCGGCGGCCAGGTGCTGCGGGGAGCGAACGGCGCCGCCGGTGAGCTGGCCCGGATTCCCTACCCGTGGGACGACGGGCGCGAGCCCCGCCACGAGGCCCTGGAGGAGTACATCGGCTCGCGCTCGCTGCTGCGGCGCGCGGCCGAGGCCTGGCCGGACACCGACGGGCCCTGCCCCCGCACCGCCGAGGAGCTCTTCGCCTTCGCCGGACAGGGCCGCGCCGCCGCCCGCGCCGTGGTCGACCGCCATGCCGTGGACGTGGGCCGGCTGGCCGCCGCCGTGACCGCGGTACTGGACCCGGGGCTGGTCGTGCTGGGAGGCAGCACCGGCGCGTACCCGCAGCTCCTGCACGGTGTCCGGGCCGAGCTCGCCCGGCTGAGCTGGCCCACCGAGGTCGTCAGCAGCACGGTCGGCGATCTCGGCACCGTCGTGGGTGCCGCCAGGCTCGCGGTTTCCCGAGGAGTCCAAACCGTGACCGAGGTCGCCGGGGCGAAGGATTGACGGCCTCCGACTCGTCGTGCCAATGTCCGGACAAGCGCTTTCTGAGTTGGCCGGGACGCCGACTCCGGGTGAGCCTCCCGCCCGTACGCGAAGTACGGCAGCCGCACGAGGGCGTGCTTGTGCGACGTCGGCCGTCATGGCCGGGGACCCCACCCGTCAAGGCGATGCGGCCGGGCGAGGCCGTGCCCCCGGAAAGCGAAATTTCCTGCAAAATGCACCCGTGCCGCCTCGGCTGGCGCCGTGCTCCGTCCAGTACGACGAAAAGGGATCGAAAATGACCAGTGTGGGTGTGCGGCGCTCCCGCCGACTCGGCCGCGGCGGTATACGCCGTGTGGTTCCCCTCGCTGCCGTGGCCACGGCAGGTGCACTTCTGCTCTCCGCCTGCGGGTCGGGGTCCGACTCGGGCGGGACCTCCAAGTCGCTGACGTTCTGGATCTCCACGGTTCCGGGGCAGGACGCGGGCTGGAAGAAGATGGTGTCGCAGTACAAGAAGGACACCGGCGTCACCGTCAAGCTCGTCAACATCCCCTACGACGGATACACGACGAAGCTGCACAACGCCGCCCAGGCGAACTCCCTGCCCGACGTGGCGGCCGTGCCGGCGCTGGACCCGATCTGGTCGAGCAAGCTGATCGACCTCGGCTCCATCGCCGGGAAGAAGAGCAACAAGATCAACGCCAACTTCCTCGCCAAGGACTCGTCCGGGAAGGTGCTGGCCATCCCCTCGGACGTCACCGCGTCCGGTATGTTCATCAACAAGTCGCTGTTCAAGAAGGCCGGCGTCTCCTTCCCGACCTCGCCGCAGAAGACCTGGACCTGGACCGAGTTCATCAAGGCGGCGAACAAGGTCCGCGAGAAGACCGGCGCCAAGTACTCCCTGACCTTCGACCAGTCGCCGTCCCGGCTGCGCGCCATGGTGTACGAGATGGGCGGCAAGTACGTCCACGCGGACTCCTCCGGCAAGTTCTCGGTGGACGCGGCGACCAAGAAGGCCGTGAACACCTTCGTCGGATGGAACGACAACAAGACCATGCCGAAGTCGGTGTGGACCAGCGGCGCCGACCCGTCCGCCATGTTCCAGAGCGGTGACGTGGTCGCCTACTGGTCCGGCGTGTGGCAGGTCGCCGCCTTCTCCGAGAGCATCAAGAAGTTCGACTGGGCCAGCGTCCCCACCCCCGCCCAGCCGGTGCAGGCCAGTGACGTCAACAGCGGCGGCATGATGGTCGGCTTCAACAACAACGGTGACGCGGCCACCGCCACGAAGAAGTTCCTGTCCTGGATCTACCAGCCGGACAACTACCGCGTGCTGTGCGAGGCCTCCGGCTTCCTGCCGGTCGAGAACGGCCTGAACCCGAAGTACCCCTTCAAGTCCGAGGCGGCGCAGGCGGCGTTCAAGCTGTACAACGAGTCGATCCCGCTCTACGCCCCGATCTCCGGCTACTTCAACGGCGCGCAGACGCAGTGGGTGCTGAAGGGCAAGAGCCTCACCGAGGACCCGACCAAGACGGAGCTCGGCAAGGCGATCAACGGCCAGCAGTCGCCCGACAAGGCCCTGGAGAACATCGTGGCCGGCTACAACCAGCAGGTCGGCGGCGGATCGTAGGCCGCGGGGCCGGGCGGCGGGGGACGAGACACCGCCGCCCGGCCCTGGACGCGCCCCGCGATCCCGGGCTCATGGCGTGAGCCCACCTGCAATCCCTTCCACCAGCACGGAGTCAGGAAGATGACAAAACGCGCCTCGGACGTGACCGCGAGCCCGCCCAGGAGACGCAGTAAGTACACCCTTGCGCCGCTCGTCCTCATCGCGGCCAACGTCGTGCTCTTCGCGCTGTTCTTCGTCTGGCCCGCGGTGATCGGGCTCCTCTACTCCTTCACGAACTACACGGGCGTGGGGGTGTTCCAGTGGGTCGGACTGGACAACTACCACAACCTGTTCGGGGACTCCACGTTCTACGACGCGCTGACCCGGACGCTGCTGTACACCGTCCTGTTCGTCCCGCTGAACTTCGCGCTCTCGCTGCTCGCCGCCAACCTGGTGGTGAACAAGCACGCCAAGGGATCGTCGGTCGCCCGCGTCATCTTCTTCATCCCGTGGCTGCTGTCGCCCATCGTCGTGGGCGTCCTGTGGCGGTGGATGTTCGGTGAGAACTTCGGACTGGTCAACTACGTCATCGAGAAGCTCGGCGGCGGCGCCGTTCCGTGGCAGTCCAACGCGGACCTGTCGCTGCTGGTGGTGGTGATGGCGGCAGCCTGGGCGTGGACGGGTTTCACGATGCTGCTGTTCATCGCGGCGATCAAGAACGTCCCGGTGTCGTACTACGAGGCGGCCGAACTCGACGGCGCCGGTCCGTGGCGCAAGTTCATCAGCATCACGCTGCCGAGCATCGCGCCCACCTCGTTCATCGTCATCCTGCTCAACACGATCAACGCGATGAAGGAATACCCGGTGTTCGTCGCCCTCAACAACGGCGGGCCCGGTACCTCGAACAACCTGCTCGTCCAGTACATCTACGAGACCGGCTTCAAACGGGGCCAGATCGGCTACGCGAGCGCTGCGTCGTTCGTGCTCATGCTCATCCTGATGGCCGTCGCGATCATCCAGCTGATCGTCAACCGACGGGTGGAGAACCGATGACAACCACAGACATGCCCCGCCCGCTCGACGCCGATGCCAAACAGCCCGTGTCCAAGAAGCGGCCCCGCAACGCGGCCGGCGGTGGGCTCCGGCGGGCGGTGTCCGCGACGACACTGCTGTGGATCCTGGCGTGCTTGTACGGTGTGCCCGTGCTGTGGTTCATCCTCAGCTCCTTCAAGCCTGCCAGCGACCTGTTCTCCTATCCGCTGACGCTGGTCCCGCACAACCCCACCCTGTCGGGCTTCGAGGCAGCGTGGGACAGCGCCAACTTCTCCCAGTACTTCATCAACACGGCCATCGTGTGTGTGATCACGACGATCCTCACGGTGGGTGTCAGCTGCTGCACCGGGTACGCACTGGCCAAGTACGACAACCGGTGGCTCAAGGCCTTCTTCCTCTGCATCCTGGCCACCACGATGCTGCCTGGCGAGGTCATGCTCGCCCCCGAGTTCCTGGTGGTCCGCAACCTCGGCCTCTACAACTCGTTCGCCGGCATCATCCTCCCGGCCGTGCTCACCGCGACCGGATGCTTCATGTTCCGCCAGTTCTTCCTGACGGTGCCCGACGAGCTCGTCGAAGCCGCTCGCATCGACGGCGCCCGCGAACTGTCGATCTTCCTGCGGATCATGGTGCCGGTCTCCCGGCCCATCATGCTGACCCTCGCGATCCTTTCGTTCCAGTGGCGGTGGAACGACTACATCTGGCCGCTGCTGATGCTCAACGACCCCAACAAGTTCACCGTGCAGATCGGCATCCAGAGCATCGTCGGCGCGCAGAACATCAACTGGTCGGTGCTGCTCGGCGCGTCGGTCATCTCGATGATCCCGCTGATCGCCGTCTTCCTGGTCTTCCAGCGCTACGTCATGGGCGCCGACATCAACGCCGGACTGAAGGACTGACCTTGCTCACCCCGCTCGACCACGAGTTCGTCCGCGCGGTGGCCGCCGCCGCCGACCGACTGGCCGCGCCGCTGGCGGCCGCCCCCGACGAGGAACCCGCCGGCGTGGCCCACCGCGCTCTGGCACACCGGGTGAAGACGCTGGTCGCGGCGTACCGGTCTCCGGACTCGGCACTCCACGGCAGCGCGCGGGCCGTAGCCGCCGTGACGACCCACCTCCGCGCCCTGCAGGCCGCGCAGACGGCCACCGGCCTCTTCGCCGGCGGGGACAACGTGCAGTCACCGCCGGACTCCGCGTTCACCGTCAACGACGTGTGCGACGCGCATGTGCTGGCCGCCGGCGGAGGGCCGGAACTGCGCGACGTCACGGCCGCGCTCGCCGAGATCGCCGGCGCCGCCACCGCCAGTCTCCTGACCGGGGGGGTGCACACCCCGAACCACCGCTGGGAGCTGTGCGCGGCGCTGGCCCGGCTGCACCGGTCGTTCCCCGACGACCGGCTCCTCGAGCGCATCGAGGAGTGGCTGTCCGAGGGCGTCGACATCGACGCGGAGGGCCTGTACTCGGAACGCAGCGCCAACTACGCCGCCTACGTGTCGAATCCTTCGCTGCTGCTGCTGGCCGCAGTCCTCGGCCGTACCGACCTGCTGGACGCCGTCGAGCGCAACCTCACCACCACCCTGGACCTCATCAGGCCGGACGGCACGGTGGAGACCGTCCACTCGCGCCGGCAGGACCAGAAGCACCCGTTCCCGCTGGCGCCCTACCTGCCGCACTACCGGCTGCTCGCGATCCGCACCGGCCGGGGCGACCTCAGCCGGGCGGCGACGCTGGCGGCCGCCGGCGGCATCGACGACCCCGACCTGCTCGCCGAGACCCTCCTCACCCCGGACCTGTGCCGCGAGCTGCCGGCACCGGTCGCCGAGACCCTTCCGCGTGACCGGTACCTCACCACCGCGCGTCTCGCCGCACGCGCCTCGGCCACCGCGCACACGGTGGTGTACGGCGGCTCCGACGTGCCCGTGCACCGGCGCATCCGCTCGGGCCTCGCCTGCAACCCCACCTTCCTGCGCCTGTTCGCCGGTGACGCGGTACTGGACGCGGTCCGGCTCTCGCGGGGTTTCTTCGACCTGGGCCCGTTCCGTGCGGCCGACATGCAACAGACCGCCGGCCACCGGTACCGGCTCACCGAAAGTCTCACGGCCGCCTATTACCAACCGCTGCCGCCGGGTGGGCGGCGGGACGATGCCGCCTACCGCATGGCGGACGAGGGACGCTTCTCGGCCGCGATGGCCTTCCCCGACCGGCCTCGGGACGAGGTCTCCCACACGACGCGCGTCGAGGTCGACCTGCGGGAGGACGGTGCCGATCTGCGGATCGACATCAGCGGACCACGGGTGCCCTGGGCCCTGGAACTGACCTTCCGGCCGGGAGGCGTGGCAGAGGGCGCCGTACCGATCGGCGACGGCAGCTGGTGCCTGACGACCGGGTCGATGACCTACCGGGCCGGTGCCGACGAGATCCGCGTCGAGGCCGACGTCCAGGCAGGTGAACCGCTGGCCGGGCCGGACCGGAGCGAGGTACTGCGATACGACCCGGGGCAGGACTACACGGTGGTGGGCGGCACCGACGCGACGACCGGGAACCGCGTCTACATCGGCGGACTCGGCCCCCACACACTGACCGTCGCACTGCGCGCCCGCCGGGCCGCACCCGCCGGGTGACTCCGGCGACCCGCACCAGGGGCGGACGCGTCAAGCCGGTGATGGCGGCGCGATGTTCAGCGTCGCCGTCGCGTTCGCCGGCGCTGCTGCCGGTCTGGATGCCTGACGGTGTTCAGGCCCGCTCGCACGGCATCGCCGACTCCGGTACCACCAGGTCCGCCCGTACCCGGGTCGCCGCGACCAGCTCGGCGTTGGGCTCGTCCGAGCGTGTCACCCAGGCCGTCGCCTCCTCGTGCGTCTTGCCGAACCGCTCGTGGCGGGCCACCAGCCGGCGGACGCGCTCCCGCTCGGGCAGCTCGCAGAACCACACCTCGTCGAGCAGGGGGCGCACGCGGGGCCAGGAACCGGTGGTCACGAGCAGGTAGTTGCCCTCGGTGACGACCAGACGGGCCGTCGGGGGAACCGGGATCGCCCCCGCGATCGGCTGCTCCAGGACGCGTTCGAAGCCGGGTGCGTAGACGACGTCGTCGCCGGGCTCGTCCCGCAGCCGCCGCAGCAGGGCCGCGTACCCGGCCGCGTCGAACGTGTCGGGTGCCCCCTTGCGGTCCCGGCGGCCGAGACGCTCCAGTTCGGCGTCGGCGAGGTGGAATCCGTCCATGGGTACGTGCGCGACCCAGGGGTCGCCGGTGCCGTTCAACTCCCGCACCAGACGCTCGGCGAGCGTCGACTTGCCCGCGCCGGGGCTGCCCGCGATGCCGAGGAGCGCGCGCCGGCCGCCCCGGGGGAGGGCTCGGGCGCGGTGGACGAGGTCGTCGAAGGTGAGCGGCACAGAGAGAGTCTGCCACCCGGGGCCGGGCGCGAACGCCGGGCGCCTCACACCCCTCGCGCCCCCGGCGTGTGGCGTGCGCCACTCACTGGAACATCTCCGGGTGGGGAACCGGTCCTGTATGACGCAGCTCGGTCTTCCCGAAAGCATCCATGCCTGTCTGTTCGACCTCGACGGAGTCGTCACCAGGACGGCCGTCGTGCACGCGGCCGCCTGGAAGGAGATGTTCGACGCCTTCCTGCGCGAGCGGGACGGCGCGGAGTACCGGCCGTTCGAGGCGGCGGATTACGACGAGTACGTCGACGGGCGGCCACGCGCCGACGGGGTGCGTACCTTCCTCGCCTCCCGCGGCATCGACCTGCCGGACGGCGACCCGGACGACCCACCGGGAGCCGAGACCGTGCACGGACTCGGCAACCGCAAGAACGAGCTGGTCCTCGAGAAGATCCGCACCGACGGCGTAGAGGCCTACGACGGCACCCTGCGCTATTTGGAGGCCGTCCGCGCCCACGGACTCAGCACCGCGATCGTCTCCTCCAGTGCCAACTGCCGTGACGTGCTCCGCTCGATCGGCGCCGAGCACTTCTTCGACGTACGGATCGACGGTGTCGTCGCCGCCGAGCGCAAGCTGCCCGGCAAGCCGCACCCCGACACGTTCCTGGCCGCCGCCGAGGACCTCGGCGTCCAGCCCTTTGAAGCGGCCGTCTTCGAGGACGCCCTGGCCGGCATGGACGCGGGCCGCGCGGGGCGCTTCGGATACGTCGTCGGAGTCGACCGGGTCGGGCAGACCGACGCGCTGTACCGGCACGGCGCCGACATCGTGGTGCAGGACCTCGCAGAACTGGGGGAAAACCAGTGATCGCACAGCGGGCGTACAACGTCGAGCCCTGGACCGTACGCGAGACGGAACTCAACCTCGACGTCCTGGCGCAGAGCGAGTCCGTGTTCGCCCTGTCCAACGGGCACGTCGGCTGGCGCGGCAACCTCGACGAGGGCGAACCCCACGGCCTGCCCGGCTCCTACCTCAACGGCGTCCACGAACTGCATCCGCTGCCGTACGCCGAGGCCGGCTACGGCTACCCCGAGTCCGGCCAGACGTCCATCAACGTCACCAACGGCAAGGTGCTGCGGCTTCTCGTCGACGACGAGCCGTTCGACCTGCGCTACGGGCGGCTCGTCACCCACGAGCGGACCCTCGACCTGCGGCGGGGCGTCCTGGAGCGGGTCTGCGAATGGACCTCACCGGCCGGCTCGACCGTCCGGGTGCGCTCCACCCGCCTGGTGTCCCTCACCCAGCGCGCGATAGCCGCCGTCGCCTACGAGGTGGAGCCCGTCGACAGCCGGACCCGTGTGGTCGTCCAGTCGGAACTCGTCGCCAACGAGAGCCTGCCCGAGCCGGACGGCGACCCGCGCGCCGCCAAGGCGCTGAAGTCGCCGCTGGAACCGGAGGAGGACCTCGCCACGGGCAGCCGGCTGCGCCTGATCCACCGCACCCGCCGCAGCGGCCTCAGGGTCGCCGTGGCCGCCGACCACACCGTCACCGGCCCCGAACGGACCACCACGAGCAGCGAGTCCAACGTGGACGTGGCCCGGCTGACCGTCACCTCCGTCCTGGAACCGGGGGAGCGGCTGCGCGTGGAGAAGCTGGTCGCGCACGGCTGGTCCGGCGTCCGTTCCCGGCCCGCGATGAGCGACCAGGTCGAGGCGGCCCTGGCGGCGGCCGGACACAGCGGCTGGCAGGGACTCCTGGAGGACCAGCGGGCCTACCTCGACGAGTTCTGGGCGCGTGCCGACGTCGAGATCGACGGCGACGAGGAGCTCCAGCAGGCCGTTCGCTTCGCCCTCTTCCACGTCCTCCAGGCCGGCGCCCGCGCCGAACAGCGCGCCATCCCCGCCAAGGGACTCACCGGCTCCGGCTACGACGGCCACGCCTTCTGGGACACCGAGGCGTTCGTGCTGTCCCTGCTGACCTACACCGCGCCGAAGTCCGCCGCGGAGGCCCTGCGCTGGCGCCTCGACACCCTGCCCGCCGCCCGGGAACGCGCCACCCAACTCGGCCTGCGCGGAGCCGCGTTCCCCTGGCGGACCATCGAGGGTTCGGAGGGCTCCGCCTACTGGCCGGCCGGCACGGCCGCCTTCCATGTGGGCGCCGACATCGCCGACGCCGTCGTGCGGTACGTGGCCGTCACCGGCGACGAGACCTTCGAACGCGAGGTCGGCGTGGAGCTGCTGGTGGAGACCGCCCGCCTGTGGCGCTCCCTCGGTCACCACGACGACCGGGGCGTCTTCCACATCGACGGCGTCACCGGACCGGACGAGTACAGCGCCATCGCCGACGACAACACCTACACCAACCTCATGGCCCGGGCGAACCTGCTGGCCGCCGCCGACGCGTGCAAGCGCCACCCCGACGAGGCCGCACGGCTCGGCGCCGACGAGGAGGAGCGGGCCGCCTGGCGGGACGCCGCGGAGGCCATGAACGTCCCCTACAACGACGAACTCGGCGTCCACGAGCAGCACTCTGGCTTCACCCGCTACCAGCGCTGGGACTTCGACCGCACCGGCCCGGACCAGTACCCCCTGATGCTGCACTTCCCCTACTTCGACCTGTACCGCAAACAGGTCATCAAGCAGGCGGACCTGGTGCTGGCGATGTACACCTGCGGCGCCTTCTTCGAGGAGTACTTCGACGAGGAGCAGATCGCCCGCAACTTCGCGTACTACGAGCCGCTGACCGTCCGCGACTCCTCCCTGTCCGCCTGCGTCCAGGCCGTCATGGCAGCCCGCTCCGGCCACCTCGACCTGGCCGCCGACTACACGACCGAAGCGGCGCTCATGGACCTGGGCGACCTGGAGCACAACACCCGCGACGGCCTGCACATCGCCTCGCTGGCGGGCACCTGGATGGCGCTGGTCGCAGGTTTCGGCGGCATGCGGTGCAGCGACGGTGCCCTGCGGTTCGCGCCCCGCCTGCCCGAGCGGTACAGCCGGCTCGCCTTCACGGTGGGCTTCCTCGACCGGTGCCTGCGTGTGGAACTGACCTCCGACCAGGCCACCTACACCCTGAAGTCCGGGATGCCCCTGACCATCCGGCACCACGGCACCGAGCTCACGGTGAGCGAGGACGCCCCCGTCTCCCGGCCGATTCCCGAGCTGACCCACCGCCCGGCCCCGAGCCAGCCTCCGCACCGCGCCCCGCACGCCCGCTGACCCTTGCCACGGGTCAGGCACTTGGCCGAGTTCCGCCCTGTACCTCCCCGCCCCGCGGGTTAGCTTGATCGTGTTTTCCGATCATCGGGGTAAGGGGCGGAACATGCCTGATGGCGCGAACGCCATCCTCGTCCGCAGGCGAAGACGCGAACAGGCGGCCGGGCCGCGCGCCGCTTCATGGGCGCGCGGCAACCGGCCGCTCGCCGTCCTGGCCGCCGTCTTCGTCCTCGCGCAGCTCGTCCTCGTCCGGCCCGTCCTGGGCCTCGGCTGGGACGAGATCGTCTACGTCAGCCAGGTCACCTCGCGCCACCCCGCGGCCTTCTTCAGTGCCCCCCGCTCCCGCGGCGTCTCGCTGCTGGTGGCGCCGGTCGCGTCCTGGTCGTCGTCCGTCCCGCTGCTGCGCGTCTACCTCGCCCTGCTGTCCGGTCTCGCCCTCCACCTGGCCCTGTGCGCCTGGCGGGGTCTCTTCCCGACCCGCGTCCTGGTCCTCGGCGGTGCCCTCTTCGCCTCGCTGTGGATGACCCTCTTCTACGGCCCGCAGGCCATGCCCAACTACTGGGTCGCGATCGGCGCCCTGACCGGCGTCGGCTGCTTCCTGCGGGCTCGGGAGGAGCGTCCCGCCCCGGTGCTCCTGTGGGGTCTCGCGGCCGGGGCCGCCCTCATGGCGTGGATGCGCCCCACCGACGCGGTCTACCTGGCCCTGCCGCTGCTCGTCCTCGCCCTGGCGCGCCGCCGTCAGCGACTCCTCCTCGCGCTCGTGGCGGGTCTGGCGGCGGGCGCCGTTCCGTGGGTGATCGAGGCGTACGCGAGCTACGGCGGGCTGGGCGAGCGGTTGGCGGAGGCCTCCCGGATCCAGGGCGGACTGGGCTGGCAGATCGCCGTCGACGACCAGCTGCGCAGCCTGGGCGGACGAACCCTGTGCCGGCCGTGCACCGGGTCCACGCCCAGCCCTGCGGTCACCGCCTGGTGGTTCGCCCTGCCCGTCCTGGCCGGTCTCGGACTGGCCCTCGCGGCCCGGGCCCGGCGCCTGGAGCGGACCCTGGTCCCACTGGTCTGCGCGACCACCGCCGCGCTGCCGTACCTCTTCATGATCGGCTACGCGGCGCCCCGCTTCCTCCAGCCGGCCTACGCGCTGCTCGCGATCCCGGTCGCCGACGCGCTGTGGCACCTGGTCAGGGCCCCGGGCGGAGCGTGGCGCCCGGTGGCCGCGCCGCTCGTCGCGCTCGCCCTGGCCGGGCATCTCGCGACACAGCTCGCCGTGCTGGACGGCGCCGTGTCCCGCAACGCCGAGAGCCGCCGTGACTGGGGCCGCACCGCCGACGCCCTGCACCGGCTCGGTGTCCGCGCCCCCTGTCTGCTCACCGGTCAGGAGGCCATCCCGATCGGCTACTACACCGGCTGCTCCTCGGGGGCGACGTCCGGACACAACGAGAACACCACCGCGGCGGACATCCTGCGCACCGCGGAGCGTCGCCCGGTCGCACACGTGGCACCGGCCGGCGGCACGCCACCTCGCTACGCGCGGTCCTGGCCCGTCCACCGGATCTCGGACCTGGACGTCCGCGTGGCACCGGGCCGCTGACACCGCCGACGGTGTTTCCCGCCCGCCCGACTCAGGTAGGAGTCGGGCGGGCGGTCACGATCGAGGGGGAACGGCATGGTGGCGAGCGACCACGAGGGCAGGCTGGGCGAAGAGTTCTTCACCCCGGGCTCCTCGTCCTTCACCGACTTCCTGGCGGCCCACCGCCCCGAGCTGCTGAACACCCGTCGCGTCCTGCCGGACGGCGTCCGCGCCGAGGGCGCCCCGCACGGCACGACCGTCCTGGCCCTCACCTACCGGGACGGCGTACTCATCGCGGGCGACCGGCGGGCGACGATGGGCAACCTGATCGCCCAGCGAGACCTGGAGAAGGTGCACCCCGCGGACGACCACTGCGCGGTCGCCTTCGCGGGCACGGTCGGGCTCGCGGTGGACATGGTGAGGCTGTACCAGGTCGAGCTGGCGCACTTCGAGAAGATCGAGGGCACCCCCATGACCCTCGCCGGGAAGGCGACCCGGCTCGCCACCATGATCCGCGACAACCTGGGCCAGGCCATGCAGGGCCTCGCGGTCGTTCCGCTGCTCGCCGGCTACGACCCCACGGCCCCCGAGGGGGAGCAGGGCCGCATCTTCTCCTTCGACGTCGTCGGCGGCCGCTACGAGAAGTTCGGCTTCCACGCCGAGGGCTCCGGATCGCCGTACGCCCGGGGCGCGTTGAAGAAGCTGTACCGCACGGGCATGTCCCGCCGCGAGGCGGCTCTGGCGGCCCTGCAGGCGCTGTACGACGCGGCGGACGACGACGCGGCGACCGGTGGCCCCGACCTCACCCGCCGCATCTACCCGATCGTCTCGGTCATCACCGAGGACGGCTTCGAGCGGCTGGCCCAGACGGAGACGGAGGAGCTGAGCCGAGAGATGGTCGAGCAGCGCCACAGCCGGCCCGACGGACCGAACGCCGAGGTCTGACACCCGGCCGACCGGGCTGCCCTGGGCCGGTCCGGCGGAGTTTTCGGTTCCATGGACAAGACCTGTCACGGGCTTTACTGCACATGACTTGCAGGTACCGCAGGATGGCACAAGGCTGTTCACCGCAGCCGTCCGTCCGAGAGAAAGACCCTCCCCCCGATGACGGCCGCCCCTGAGTCCACTCCGCCCCTCCCCGCCCCGGCCCCCGCCCAGCGCACGGCCTGGCACCGCGTCCGCACCTCCATGACGCGGCGGGAGTGGACCAGGGTCGGGGGGATGGCGGCCTTCATCCTGGCCCTGCACGTGATCGGCTGGTTCACCCTCGTCGCGATCGTCGCGCCGGAGCACCACGCGATCGGTACGCAGACCTTCGGCGTCGGCATCGGCGTCACCGCGTACACGCTCGGCATGCGGCACGCCTTCGACGCCGACCACATCGCCGCCATCGACAACACCACCCGCAAGCTGATGGGGGAGGGGCAGCGGCCGCTGTCCGTGGGCTTCTGGTTCTCCCTCGGCCACTCCAGCGTCGTCTTCGCCCTGGCCTTCCTGCTCACCCTCGGCGTGAAGACCCTGGCCGGGCCGGTCCGTGACGACGGCTCCGCCCTGCACGACGTCACCGGCCTGATCGGCACGACCGTCTCCGGCACGTTCCTCTACCTCATCGCGGCCGTCAACCTCGTCGTCCTGGCCGGCATCTGGAAGGTGTTCCGCGCCATGCGCTCGGGCCGCTACGACGAGGCCGCCCTGGAGGAACAGCTGAACAACCGCGGGTTCATGAACCGCCTGCTGGGCCGCGTCATGAAGTCGGTCTCCAAGCCCTGGCACATGTACCCGCTGGGCCTGCTGTTCGGCCTCGGCTTCGACACCGCCACCGAGATCGCCCTGCTCGTCCTGGCCGGCTCCGGCGCCGCCTCCGGACTGCCCTGGTACGCGATCCTGTGCCTGCCCGTCCTGTTCGCCGCCGGGATGTGCCTGCTCGACACCATCGACGGCTCGTTCATGAACTTCGCCTACGGCTGGGCCTTCTCCAAGCCGGTCCGCAAGGTCTACTACAACCTCACCATCACCGGCCTGTCCGTCGCCGTGGCCCTCCTCATCGGCACGGTCGAACTCCTCGGCCTCCTCGCCGAACGGCTCGACCTGCACGGTCCCTTCTGGGATCGGATCTCCGGCCTGGACCTCAACATCCTCGGCTACGTCGTCGTCGCCCTGTTCTTCGCCACCTGGGTGGTGGCGCTGGTGGTGTGGAGAGTCGGACGCATCGAGGAGAAGTGGTCGGGCGACCTGGCCGGGCCGGAGGGTTCCTAGCGGACGCTCACGCCCCCAGCCGCAGCTCCTTGCGCCACTTGGTGATCTGTTTCTCCGCATCCCCCGTGTACGACCACGGCGTGCGCGTCGCGCGGGGTCCCAGCATGCCCATCAGGACGCCTGCGATGTCCGTGGCGCCGGCGGAGCAGGCCGCGTGGGCCAGGTAGTTGAAGTCGCGCAGTTCACCGGGCGCGATACCGCTCTGCGTCCGGCCCATGACCCAGCGCTGCCAGGTTCGCCGCAGGTCGCTCGACGCACCGTCGTGGTTCCAGTGCTGTGAGAGGCCCACGGCGGACTGCCTGCCCTGCGCCGCGTCCAGGGCGAAGCGGTACTCCTCGACCCGGGCGTACTGCACCAGTACCGGCAGCGGACAGCCGGGCGGCGCCACTCCGGCCGCGTCCCGGGCGAAGTCGTACATCAGGCCGTGTGTGCCGTGCCAGCGCGCCGAGTAGTAGTGGAGCACCTGAAGGTGTCCCTCGACGCTGTAGGGATCCCGGCCGTGCAACTCGTCCCACCAGCGCCCCAGTTCCTGTCGGCGCACGCCCTTCGGGTACAGGCGCGCCACCGAGATCAGCGACACCCACGGCGTCGGGTCCTCCGGGTGTGCCTCCGTCGCCGTAAGGCAGGCCAGTACCGTCGCGTCCACGCGGTGCTGGTCGATCGGCACGCCCCGCCCCGCCGCGATGGCCATGTTGAAGGTGCGGGCGGTCTCCGTCGCCGCCCGCAGCACCAACGCGTCGGCGCTGTGGGCGTCGGCCGAGAGCCAGGACTCCACCGTCGAACTGCCCGCGCACACCTGCGCGAGCTGCCGGATCCGGTGCCCCCGGGCCGTCCAGTCGCGGCCGGTGGCGCCCAGGAGGTCCCGCAGCCCCTGCCAGCGGCCGATCACGACGTCCTGGCGGGCGGAGGTGAGGTCGGTGTCCCCGCAGTCGGGGTCGAAGTCGGGAGTGAAACCGCGTCTGAGACCGCGTGCCATCGGGTCCCCCTCAGAAGTCGGTGGACAGACCCTCGTGGACACGGGCGTGCGCGTCCTGTTCGTCGGGGACGTAGTCCGTCTCGACCGCCCGCGAGGCGTCCAGCTTCGCGGGCCGGTAGTAGTCGCTGCCCTGCCTCCAGTACCAGAGCATCGGGATGAGCCCGACCGCGAGCCCGCCGATGCCGATCGAGATGGCGGCGGTGCTCAGCTCGCCCAGCGACTCCACGAACACCCAGAACATGAACAGGGCGCCGCACAGCGGCCACAGGCCGCCGAAGAGGAAGTTGGCCGGGGACTTCAGCAGCATCTTCCGGTAGGCGACGACCACCGCGAGTCCCGCGAGACCGTAGTAGACGGCGATCTGCAGGCCGATCGCCGAGATGGCGTCGGAGAGGATGTCGCCCACCGAGCCCAGGGCGTTGGAGGCGATGAACATCACCAGCGCCACCGACCCGACCACCACGATCGCCACCCAGGGCGTGTTCCACCGCCGGTGCACCCGGCCCAGCGCCGCCGGCATCGTACGGTCCCGGCCCATCGCGAAAAGCGAGCGCGTCACCTGGATCAGCGTCGTCTCCAGGGTGGCGATGGTGGACAGCATCACGGCCACGATGAGCAGCTTGCCGCCCCAGCCCGGCCAGATCTCCTCGCCGAGCACCGCCAGCACGTTCGCGTCGTTCTCCTCGATCTGCTTCGAGGATAGGATCACGTTCACCGCGATGGTGAACACCTCGAACAGCAGGAACACGATGCCCACTCCGATCAGGCCCGCGAGGCCCGTCGTGCGGCGGCTGTTGCGGGTCTCCTCGCTGAGGTTGCTGGTGACGTCCCAGCCCCAGTAGTAGAACGCGGCGATGAGCGCGCCCGAGGCGAAGCCGGCCATGCCGTCGAAGTGCGAGAAGCCGAGCCAGGACCAGTCGAAGGCGCGGGCGTTGCCGGTGTGGAAGAAGGCGAGCACCGCGAACAACGCCAGGACGGCCAGCTCGACACCGGACATGATCAGCTGGGCGCGGACCGTGAGCCGGGCGCCGCCGAGCACCACGCCCAGCATGACGAGGAACCAGGCCGCGCCGACCACCGTGGACAGCGCGGTGTTGTCCGCGAGACCGTCGTCGAAGAGCGCCAGCGTCATCGAACCGGCGGGCAGCGACCCGGCCACCATGAAGATCGTCGCCGAGATGACCAGCGCCCAGCCGCTGATGAAGCCGAGGAAGGGGTGGAGCGTGCGCCCCACCCACGAGTAACTGGCGCCCGCGTTGACGTCGATCCGGCCGAGGTAGCTGAACGCCAGCGCGATGCCCAGCATGGGTATCGCGCAGTACAGCAGGGCGGCCGGACTCGCCAGACCCACCGCGCCGACCAGCACGGCGGTGGTCGCCGCCAGCGAGTACGCCGGGGCGCTGCCCGCGACCGCCATCACCACGGTGTCGAACGTGCTGAGGACATTGGCCTGCAGCCCTCTGCCCCTGCTGTAGCTCATGGATGCGCTGCTTTCACTTGTCCGCGACCGGAGGCGGGCAGGCCGTCCCGGCGGCGTTGGGGGGTGGGGTGGAGCTCGCCGCCGGACGGAGGAAAGGGTGGCCCAGGTCCCGGTGGCGATGAGAGAAGGGGTGGCGGATACCGTGCTGCCGCCGCGTCGACAGCCGGTCACACCGTGTGTGCGAGTGATGATAGCCGTACTGATTGAGCTTTCAAGATTGACCGGTGGGTAATGTCCGGGCCTGCCCAGGGTTTTAACTCCTGTTGGCCCGCGCGACGTTCGGGCACCCTCCCGGTTCCGGGGGACGTCCGCCGAGGTTAGAGCCCGCGTAACGGGAAACGCGGAACGGACAGGCGAGACGAACGAGCCGAGCAGCACACAGGAAGGCAGGAGTGATGGGCACGGAACCGATGCGCCCCGAACCGATGGCGGACGACGCGTACCAGCCCACCGGTACCAACGAGGAGCAGGCGGACGCCGCGCCGCTGGACCTGCAGGACGCCGTCGACGAACGGACGTACGACGACACGCTCGACGAGGGCTACTCCCCGCCGGAGAAGCCCTTGGGCGTCACCAAGCGTGGCACCACCGCGGCCGAGCAGCACGAGGGCGAGAGCCTCGACGAACGGCTGTCCCAGGAGGTCCCCGACGTGTCCGCCGAGCCCGCCGGGGACGGCGTGGGGGACACCCCCGACGGCGACGGCGAACCGGTGGACCCCGAGGCGGGCACCGCCCGCGCCGGCCGTCTGGTCGCCCCCGACGAGGGTGCCCACGCCGACACGACGAAGGAGACCGTCGCCTCCGACGTCGGCATCGACGGCGGGGCGGCCGGCGCGGAGGAGGCAGCCGTGCACGTGGTGGAGGACGACAGCGCGCTGCCGGAGGACGACGGCAGCGTGTGACCCGTCCGCCGGCGTGCGGTCGGGCCGGCGGACGGGTCACACGCTGAGGGCCACCGGACCCCGCGCGCAGACGCACGGGTCCGGGGGCCCTCAGCGTGTGACCCGTCCGCCGGCGTGCGGTCGGGCCGGCGGACGGGTCACACGCTGAGGGCCACCGGACCCGTGCGTATGCGCGCGGGGTCCGGTGGCCCTCAGCGATCCGAGGGGCCGACGGGGAGGACGGCTAGGGCAGCAGCCTCTCCAGGGCGGCAGGTCCCTCCGCGGCCAGCTTGCGCTTGGCCCACTCGAGGGTGTGCGGGTTGAGGTCCTTGCCCGAGGCGAGGACGAGGTCCTCCGGCGACACGTCGGTGCCGGTGCGGGCGTGGAGCAGGCGGTCCGGGGTGGCGCGGTCCTCGGGCGGCCGGGAAGCGGCAGGCTCTGACGTCGACATGTTCTCTGCTCCTAGGGTCCGGATCGCTGGGGCGGCCCCGGTGCTGAAAAACCGGTCCGATATCACCATTCCCCGCGGGAGCGCGGCGTGCATCCGGAGAGCGCGGTCCGGGCCCGGGCACCCCGTTCGGACGACCACGGATGTCGCGGGCTCTTCCTCCGGGCGACGGTGGAGTCACGTGTCCCTGCGACTGACAGGAGCTTTTCCACGCGTACGCGTGTGACTGCCGCAGCCGGTCTGGCCTGTGCCGCCCTGTATCGCCTTCGCCGGTACGGCGAGCGCGAACGACGGCCCCGCCGGGATAGCCGTCGGCAGCCCCGGCGTTCTGTCGGGCAACGTCGTCCAGATCCCGATCGACATCAACGCCAACGTCTGCGGCAACTCGGTCAACGTGATCGGGGCGTTCAACCCGGCGATCGGCAACAAGTGCACGATCAAGGACTGACCCACCGGTCGTGACGTCCCCGCCGGCGGCGGCCCGCGACGCCCGCGGGCCGCCGCCGGCCGCTGATGTCAGGCCCCGCCCGTCCCGTCGGCCCTGTCCCGCGGACGTGGCGCGAGCACCAGCATCGTGACGTCGTCCTGCACGTTTGGGCAGTGCCGGACGAGGTCGGTCCAGACCCGCTCGGCCAGCGCTGCCGGATTCTCGGCGGCGAGGCCCGGCAGCCGTTCGGTCAGGGGGTAGAAGACCCCGTGCGTGTCCCTGGCCTCGGTCACCCCGTCGGAGGCGAGGAAGAGCCGGTCGCCGGCCCTCAGCGGCACCGAGACGACCCGGGGCGGGGCCGCCTCGGCGAGGCCGAGACCCAGCGGTGTGCACGGCTCGACGTCCAGCTCCACGGCCCGGCCGTCCCGCAGCAGCAGAGGTCCGGCCTGCCCGCACGCCACGATCCGCACCACCCGGGCGTCGGCGGAGAAGTCCAGCAGCACCGCCGTCGCGAACAGCTCGGCGTGCGGGTCGCCCGCGGAGTCCACCGCCAGCCTCCGGTCGAGCCGGGCCGCCACCGCCTCCGGGTCCGGCTGGTCCAGCACCGCCTCCCGGAACGCGCCCAGCAGCGACGCGACCGTGGCCACGGCCGACAACCCGTGCCCCTGTACATCGCCCATGACCGCCCGTACGCCGAAGGGGCCCGCCCGTACGTCGAAGAAGTCGCCGCCCACGAGGGTCCCGCGCTGCGCGGCCCGATACAGGCCCGCGCACCGCACCGGTCCGACCCGATCCGGCAGGAGCGGCACCACGGCCCGCTGCGCGACCTCGGCGACCGCCCGTTCGGTGACCAGCTGCGCGTCCCGCCGGGACCGGACGTACGACAGCAGCACGCTCAGCACCGAGACGAAGCACACGGTCAGCAGGTCGGTACTGCCGGGATCGTTGAGATCGAAGACGGGCACGGTCAGCACGACCACCACCAGCGCGCCGAGCACCGCCGTCGCCACCGGACCGTGCGCCAGTACGGCCAGCGGCGGGATGGCACCCAGCAGGAAGCCGATGTCGAGCGGCTCCGGGCTGATCAGCTCCGCCAGGCAGACACCCGCCAGCAGTGCGGAGGGCAGCACCCGGGCCCAGCCGGGCGGGGGCGCGCCGCGCAGCCAGCCGCGCCGGTCCAGGTCCCGGCGCACGGGCCGGCCGCGCACACTGCTCACACCACCACGCTGCTACGGCCGACCGACCGCCGCACCTGGGCCCGCACCGCACACCACCACGCTGCTACGGCCGACCGGCCGCCGCACCTGGGCCCGCACCGCACACCACCACGCCGCTTCGGCCGACCGGCCGCCGCACCCCTGGGCCCGCACCGCACACCACCACGCCGCGTCGGCCGACCGGCCGCCGCACCTGGGCCCGCATCGCCGAGGGCAGTGAGCGCGTCACCCCACAGCGGGTGCGGGCGTCGCTCGGCCGCCTCTCAAGGGGCCCTCGAGCCATGCCGGAAATCGATGGACGGCCCGTCCGGAGATCCCGTAGCGTGGCGCGCCACGCCCCTGGACCTGTGGAAGGAGGGCAGAACCGTGCAGAACACATCGTTTCCGCGCTCCCTCCCCGTTGTCCCGGCGTGCTTCGACTGACCGACCGGGAGCGCTCCGAGCAGCATGCGTCCCGGAGGACACCCCATGACCGACGTGGTCATCCGCGCGCTCGACACGAGCGACGCCGAACTCTTCGACACCCTGCCCGACCCGCTGGGCGCCCGTGAGGGCCACCGGCTGACCCGGCACCGCCCCGACTGGAAGCGCGTGGCCCTGCGCGACGGCCGTGTGGTCGCTCGCGGCGCCTGGTGGGGCGGCCCCGAGGACAGCACGCCCGTCAACCTCAACTGGTTCGACGTGGCCGAGGGCGAGGAGGAGGCGGGCGCCGCACTCCTGCGTTCCGCCCCCTGGCAGGTCGGACTGGAACTGAACCTGCCCGCCGGGTGGCGCGACGACCCGGCCCTGCGCGCTGCCGCCGAGACCCGGTTCACGGCCGCCCGGACCGCCGGCTACGATCTCCTGGTCGAACGCCTCCTGTACCGCTGGACCCCCGACCGCGGCCTGCCGGAGCGGCCCGGGCGCCTTCAGTTCCGCGCTGAACCCGACGACGCCGTGTTCTTCGACGCCCTGCGCCGCATCCACTCCGCCACCCTGGACGCGCACGCGCTCAGGGCCGTCGAGGAGGGCGGGATCGACCGGGCGGCCCAGGAGGAACTCGACTTCTTCCACTGGTGCCCGTCACCGCGCGAGTGGTGGCAGACGGCGTACACGCCGCAGGGCGACCTGGCCGGCATCCACATCCCGGCCCACAACCCGTCGGGGCCCTGCATAGGCTTCATCGGCGTCCTTCCGGGGCACCGAGGCCACGGCTACGCCTACGACCTGCTGGCCGAATGCACGCACTTCCTCGTCGAGCAGGGGGCGGAGTTCGTCGCCGCCGCCACGGACCAGGGCAACTTCCCCATGGCGGCGAACTTCGCCAAGGCCGGCTACCCCGTGGTGAGGGAGCGGCTCGACTTCGAACCGGCGCGGTAAGCAGGGCCGCCCGCGCACTCAGGGGGTCAGCAACTCCTGGGCGGCCGTGAGGATCTCCGTCACCCTCAGGCCGAACGCCGCGTCGCAGGCGTGCGGGCGGCCGGTCCGGGCGGCGTCGAGCAGCGCGTCCGCCGCCCGCTTCAGCGCGGGCACCGCTCCGTCGGAGCCGTCCGGCAGCGCCGCGACCCCGGCCTCCCCGCGCAGCTCCACGGCGGCACCGGCCGCGGCGGGCGGTGCCGTCAGGCTCAGGGTGAGGGTGCTCGACGCGCCACCGGTGTGGTCGAGGACGACGTGCGCCGTGTCGCCGGGGCCGTACGCCGCCGCCGTCACGCGCCGCACGTCGCCGAGGACCGGCAGCAGGACGGACAGGGCGTGCGGGCCGACGTCCCACAGGGCGCCCTTCTCCCGCCGCCACGGCGTCGCGAAGGGGCTCTCGCTGGTGAACACCGCCCCGAGCCACTCGGCCCGGGCCGTGAACCAGCCGGGTACGGCGGCCTGTTCGGCGATCCACGCCGCCGGCTCGGGCTGGAATCGGGTCGTGAAGAACACGACCGAGGCGACACCGGCCTCCCGGGCCGCCTCGACCACGGCTCGTCCCTGCTCCACCGTCGGCGCGAGCGGCTTGTCGAGCAGCAGATGGCACCCGGCCCGCGCCGCCCGCACGGCGAGTGCGGCCTGCACCTGCGGCGGCAGCGCCACGGCCACGGCGTCCACATCGGCGAACAGCGCGTCGACGTCGTCATAGGCGCGGACGCCGTGCCGCTCGGCCAGTTCCTTCGCGGCCTCGGGGCGACGGCCCCAGACACCGGTGAAGTCCAGCTCCTCGTGCCCGCTCAACGCGGGGGCGTGGGCCAGCCGTGCCCAGGGTCCGGTGCCGAGCAGTCCTATGCGCATGCCGCCGCCTCTCCACGCTGCCGAGACGAAGAGCGTGTCACACGGAAACGGCCGCTGGGCACCAGGGGCGGGCAACAAGAAAGGCAAGGAGTCCTCTCCTTGCCTGTCTCAAGTTATAGCCCATGGGGGGCCTTGCGGCAAGGCCCCCCATGGGCCGCAGAATGTCCGGCCTAGGCCCAGGACCTGCGGAAACGGGAGCATGACGTGACCCCTGCGACAACGAGTGCGTTCAATCTTCCCGGCCGCCTCGCGCACAAGGCCGCCCCGGCGTTCATCGCCGGGGACGAGCGGCACTTCGCCGCCGTCGCCGACTGCCTGGAGCAGTCGATCGCGGAACTGTCCGCCCGGCTGGAGGCCGAGCGCAGGGCCCCCGGCGGCAAGGGCAGGCAGGCCATGGACCGTGACGCCGAGATCCACCGGCTGACCACCCGCCTGCGCGCCCTGCGCCGCTTCGGACTGGACCTCTGCCTCGGGCACATGGTCGGCGCGGACGGCTCCGAGCCCGTGTACGTGGGACGGCTCGGCCTCACGGACAGCGAGGGGCGCCGGCTGCTGGTCGACTGGCGTTCCCCGGCCGCGGAGCCGTTCTTCGGGGCCACCCACGGCAACCCGATGGGTCTGACCAGCCGCCGCCGCTACCGCTGGACCGACGGCAGGGTCAGCGACTACTGGGACGAGGTGTTCACCGCCGACGCGTTCGCCGGGCACGCCGCCCTCGACGACCAGTCCGCCTTCATCGCGAGCCTCGGCACCAACCGCTCACCCCGCATGCGGGACGTGCTCGGCACCATCCAGGCCGACCAGGACGCCATCATCCGCGCCGGTTCCCGCGGCGCCCTGGTCGTCGACGGAGGCCCGGGCACCGGCAAGACCGTCGTCGCCCTGCACCGCTCCGCCTACCTCCTCTACTCCGACCCGCGCCTCGGGCAGCACCGCCGGGGCGGGGTGCTGTTCGTCGGCCCGCACCGGCCGTACCTGTCCTACGTGTCCGACGTCCTGCCCAGCCTCGGCGAGGAGGGCGTGCAGACCTGCGTCCTGGCGGACCTCGTCGACGAGGGAGCCACCGCGGCGGCCGAGACCGACCCCGAGGTGGCCCGTCTGAAGTCGTCCGCGGACATGGTCCGGGCGATCGAGAAGGCCGTGCGGTTCTACGAGGAGCCGCCCACCGAGGCGATGACGGTCACGACCCACTGGTCCGACATCCGCCTGGGCGCCCACGACTGGGCGGCGGCCTTCGACGCGGCCGAACCCGGCACACCGCACAACGAGGCACGCGACCAGGTCTGGGAGGAACTGCTGACGATCCTCGTGGACAAGCACGAGGGCGACGCCCCCGAGGACCTCCTCCGCAAGGCGCTGTCGCGGGACCGGGAGCTGCTCACGGTCTTCAACCGCGCCTGGCCGCTGCTGGAGGCGACCGACCTCGTCGGCGACCTCTGGTCCGTGCCCGCCTACCTGCGCATGTGCGCGCCCTGGCTCGACCGCGACGAGGTGCGCACCCTGCAACGCGCGCAGCCGCACGCCTGGACCGTGTCCGACCTGCCGCTGCTGGACGCGGCACGCCATCGGCTCGGCGACCCGGACGCCGCACGGCGCAGGCGCGTACAGGAGGCCGCCCTCGCCGCCCAGCAGGAGGGCATGTCCGACGTCATCGACAACCTGCTTGAGGCCCACAGCTACGACGACGGCGAAGGCGTGCTGGTCATGCTGCACGGGCAGGACATGCGCAACTCCCTGCTCGACGACAGCGCCCTGCCCACCGCCGACCCGGACCGGCTCGCCGGGCCGTTCGTGCACATCGTGGTGGACGAGGCCCAGGAACTCACCGACGCGCAATGGCAGATGCTGCTGCAGCGCTGCCCGTCCAGGAGCTTCACCATCGTCGGCGACCGAGCCCAGGCCCGGCACGGGTTCACGGAGTCGTGGCGGGAACGCCTGGAGCGGATCGGGCTGGACCGGGTCGAGATGGCCTCCCTGAGCATCAACTACCGGACGCCTGCCGAGATCATGGCGGAGGCCGAGCCGGTCATCCGGGCCGTGCTGCCGGACGCCAACGTGCCGACGTCGATCCGCAGCGGGGGCGTCCCCGTCCGCCACGGGTCCGCCGCGGAGCTGACGTCGATCCTCGACACATGGCTGGCCGGGCACGCCGACGGGATCGCCTGTGTGATCGGCGATCCGACGTTCCGGCCGGCCTCGGCCCGCGTCCGGTCGCTGACCCCGGAGTTGTCGAAGGGGCTGGAGTTCGACCTGGTGGTCCTGGTCGAACCGGAGAACTTCGGCGACGGCGTCGAGGGCGCCGTCGACCACTACGTGGCAATGACCAGGGCGACGCAGGAGCTCGTGATCCTCACGAGCTCCTGACGCTCCGGCCCGGGCGGCACCTCTAGGAGGCCAGCTCCTTGCGGATGCGGTCCAGCATGAACGCCGACGACTGTCGGGCCCGCTCCTCCCAGGCGAACACACAGGCCGTCGCGACCCCGTCGAAGCCCAGCTCGCGCAGAGTGCCGAAGAAGACGTCCCAGTCGACCTCGCCCTGGCCGATGTCGAGGTGCTGGTGGATGCGGGCCGGGGTGCCCGGCGGGTTGAGGATGTAGCGCAGGCCGCTGGACCCCTTGTGGTTGAAGGAGTCCGCGATGTGCACGTGCTGGAGCTTGTCGCCGGCGTAGCGCATCATCCGCGCGATGTCCGCGCCGGCCTCCGAGGCGCCCGAGAGATGGAACGTGTGCGGCGCGCAGTACAGGTAGTTCACCCACGGCTTGTTGATCGCGCGGACGAGGTCGACGGCCGGGGTGTTCTCCTCGCAGAAGTCGTCCGGGTGGGCCTCCAGGTTCAGTGCGATGCCTTCGCGCTCGAACACCGGCAGCAGCTCCTCCAGCGAGCGCCAGAAGGCCGCCTCGCTCTCGGCGGCGCGCTCGGGGCGCCCGTTGAACTCCGAGTTCATCAGCGGGCAACCGAGGTCTGCGGTGATCTCGATCATCCGCTTCCAGTTGCGGACGGCGGCCTGCCGCTCGGTCTCGTCCGGCGAGGACCACTTGTACAGCGGCAGTACGGAGGACAGCTGAACGCCGTGCGTGCGCAGCGCGTTCTTCAGCTCCGCCACCCGCGCGTCGTCCGCACGCGGGTGCAGGAAGAACGGCATGAACTCCGCACGCGGCGACAACTCGATGTACTCGTAGCCGAGTTCGGCGACCGTGCGCACCATCTCGTCGATGGGAAGGGCGCGGAACATGTACGGGTCGAGGGCGATCTTCACGCGGTGCCTCCGTAGAAAGCGGGCCGGGGCTTCATGTCGGTGGTGACGGTCTCGCCGCCGGTCTCCAGGGACCGGACGGCGGCGTCGGTGATGACGGTGGCGGCGTAGCCGTCCCAGGAGGACGGGCCGGTGGGCTCCGTGCCGTCGGCCACGGAGGCGACCCACTCGCGGAACTCGGTGTCGAAGGCCTCCGCGAACCGGTCCTTCCAGTCCTGCAGCACGCCCGTGCCGTGCCGGGCCGCCGTGCGGACCCCGACGGCAGCCGGGTCGGGCAGCCGGACCAGGCCGTCCTCGCCGACGACTTCGCACTGGATGTCGTAGCCGTACTGGCAGTTGACGAAGACCTCCAGGTCGATCCGGACGCCCGAGGCCGTTTCGAAGATCATGATCTGAGGGTCCTTCAGGTGCGCGAACCGCCTGCTCGTGGCGCGGGGGGTGACGACCTGCGCGGAGACGATCTCGTCGTCGAGCAGCCAGCGCAGCACGTCGATCTCGTGCACGGCCGTGTCCTGGGCGGCCATGGCGGAGTGGTACGACTCCGGCACGGTCGGGTTGCGGTGCGCGCAGTGCACGATCAGCGGAGCCCCGAGCGAACCGGTCGACAGGACCTCCTTCATCTGCCGGTAGCCGGCGTCGAAGCGGCGCATGAAGCCGACCTGCACCAGCCGGCGGCCGTGCGCCCGCTCGGCCTCGACGATCCGCAGACAGTCCTCGACGGTCGTGGCCAGCGGTTTCTCGCAGAACACGGGCTTGCCTGCGGCGATCGCGTCGAGGACGTGCTCGGCGTGGGTGGGCCCCCAGGAAGTGACGAGGACGGCGTCGACGTCGGGGGAGGCGACCAGGTCCGCGCCGGTGGGCAGCACGGTGGCACCGACCCGGGCCGCCACCCCGGCGGCGCGCTCGGCGTCCACGTCGGCCACGGCCGTGACAGCGGCACCGGTGACGACCTCGGTGAGCCGCCGGATGTGGTCCTGGCCGATCATTCCGGCGCCGATGACGCCTACGCGTACGGTCATGGTGAAACTCCTCGGAGGTTGGTCAGGAGAAGCGCGCCCGGAGCTCGGCCTCGAGGGTCTCGAGCGTGCGGCCCTTGGTCTCGGGGACGTACCGCTTCACGAAGGTGAGGGACAGCAGGCCCGCCACCACGAACAGGAAGAAGGTGTTGGAGATCCCGATCCCGGAGACCAGGGAGGGAAAGACCAGCCCGATCACGAAGTTGGTCAGCCACAGCACCACGGCCGCCACCCCCATGCCGAAGCCGCGCATCCGCATCGGGAAGATCTCCGACAGCATCAGCCAGGTCACCGGAGAGATCGCGCCCTGCTGGAAGGCGAGGAAGGTGACCGTCATCGCGAGCACCGCGAACGCCCTCGGGTCCCCGGAGGGCAGGACCAGCGAGAAGACGCCGATCAGCAACAGGGCGAGTGTCGTGCCGACCTGACCGGTCATCAGCATCGGGCGGCGCGGCACCCGGCCCAGCAGCCAGATGCCGACGAAGGTGGCCAGCACCGAGATCACGCCGTTGGCGATGTTCGCCGTGAGCGCGCTGTCGGCGGCGAAACCGGCGTCGGTGAGGATCTGCGTGCCGTAGTACATGATCGTGTTCACGCCGGTGATCTGCTGCACGACGGCGATGCCGAAGCCGACGAACATCAGCTTGCGCACCCACGGTGTGCTCTTGATGTCCTGCCAGCCGCCGAGCTTCGCCTGCTCGTCCTTGACGGCGAGCGCGGAGACCTCCTTCAGCTCGGCCTCGGCCCGGGCCCGCGAGCGCACCTGCTTCAGGACGTCGAGGGCCTCGCCGAAACGGCTCTGCGAGGCCAGCCAGCGCGGGCTCTCCGGCATCACCAGCATGCCGAACCACAGCGCCACGGCCGGCAGGGTCGCGATGACCAGCATCCAGCGCCACACACCGCCGGACTCGCCGCCGACCCGCGCGATGATCGCGTTGGAGGTGAAGGCCAGCAGCTGACCGCTGACGATCATCAGTTCGTTCCGGGTGACGAGGGCGCCGCGCCGTTCGGCGGGTGACACCTCCGCGAGGTACACCGGCACGGTCACCGAGGCGCCGCCGACCGCGAGACCGAGCACGAACCGCGCCACGATCATCACGGCGGTCGTCGGGGCGAGCGTGCAGCCCAGAGCACCGATGAAGAACAGCACGGCCAGCAGCAGGATGGAGTGCCGCCTGCCGCGCGCGTCCGACAGCCGGCCGCCGGTCACCGCGCCCAGCGCGGCTCCCAGCAGCAGCGAGCTGGTGACCATGCCCTCGGTGACCGGGGTCAGTCCGAGGTCCTCGGTCATGTAGGGCAGTGCTCCGTTGATGACGCCCGTGTCGTAGCCGAAGAGCAGGCCCCCGAACGTGGCGATGATCGTGATGACCCGCAGCCGCCGGGAGACCGCCGCGGGGGCGTCGTCCGCCGCGACTGTGGTGGGGGTTGAGGACGGTGTCGTGTCGTCCCTGACGTCCATGGCCGCTCCTTACCTGTCGACGTTCGGGCGCCGGGTACCCGACAGGCCACAGCCGGCCAGGTGTTCACGGGTGCCGACCGCGATGGGCAGCGGCACCTCGGGAGCGCACGGGTACAGGTCCTGCTCGACGATCACGAACAACTCGGCGTCCGGCCGGGCCAGTTCGGCGACCACATCGGCCGGCTTCGGCACTCCGGCAGGCGGCGACACGCACACCCCGCGCTTGACGGCCTCACCGAACGACAGGTCCTCGGCGGCGACCTGGGCGAGGATCTCCGGGTCCATCTGCTTGATGTGGACGTAGCCGACCCGCTCACCGAAGCGGCGGATCAGATCGAGGTTGTCCCCGCCGCCGTAGGCCACATGCCCGGTGTCCAGGCAGAGGTTGGTGTAGCGGCTGTCGGACTCGTTGAGCAGCCGCTCGATCTCCGGCTGGGTCTGGACGTGGCTGTCGGCGTGCGGATGGATCACCAGCCGCACGTCGTACTCGTCCAGCAGCAACTTCCCCAGCCGGTTCGCGGCCCGGCCGAACCCGGCCCACTGCCCGGCGGTGAGTTCGGGCGACTCGGTGAACGCGCCGGTCTTCTCGTCCCGGTACATCGGCGGGATGAAGACCAGGTGGTGCGCCCCCGCGGCGGCGGTCAGGGCCGCGACCTGCCGGACATGGGCGAGCATCTCGTCCCACGCCTCGGGCCGGTGGAGTGCGCCGAAGGCGGTACCGCCGGAGACCTGGAGTCCTCGTACGTCCAGCTCGGCCTTCAGCCGCTGCGGGTCGGTGGGCAGGTAGCCGTACGGGCCCAGCTCCAGCCACGCGTATCCGGCCCGGACCAGCTCGTCGAGGAAGCGGGTGTACGGCACCTGGTGCTCGTCCTCGGGGAACCAGACGCCCCAGGAGTCGGGGGCGGATCCGAGGCACAGATTGCCGACGGTGGTACGGAGAGGGGGAGGCGCCGTTGCCATGGAGGTGTCCTTCGCGCTGCGGTTTCCGCGGGCTGTCGCGCGCTACTAGCGCGCTCTAGTTCGAGTACGATGACCCCTGTCCAAATGTCATGTCAATAGCTGGTCGCCGGGAGATCGCAGGATCCTCGCGCGAGGTCCGGTCCGGGGCACGCCGTAATCCGGGGCGCCCCGTAATCCGGGGCACACCGTAGGGTGTGCGGCGTCGGAGGGTGGGTTCACAGGTGGATGCATCGGGCAGGCAGCGGCCCACGATGGCGGACGTCGCCGAGAAGGCGGGCGTCTCCCGCGCGCTCGTCTCGATCGTCTTCCGCAACCAGGCCGGAGCCGGCCAGGAGACCCGGGAGCGGGTCCTGCGCGTGGCCGACGAGATCGGCTACCGCCCCGACAGCGCGGCCCGCCTGCTGGCCCGCGGCCGCAGCCGCACGCTCGGCGTCATGTTCACCGTGCAGCAGACGTTCCACACGGACCTCATCACGGGCATCTACCCCGAGGCCGAACGCCTCGGCTACGACGTGCTGCTCTCCGGGGCGACCCGGGGCCGCAGCGAGGTCAAGGCGGTCGAGGCGCTGCTCAGCCACCGCTGTGAGGCGGTGATCCTGCTCGGCCCGGACGCCGAGTCGGCCTACCTGGACGAACTCGGGCAGCGCACGGTCGCCGTCTCGGTCAGCCGCAGGGTGCCCCAGGCCCGGGTCGACTTCGTGCACACGGCCGAGGGCAAGGGCGTCCGCCAGGCCATGGACCACCTGGTGGAGCTGGGGCACCGCCGGATCGTGCACATCGACGGCGGACGCGGTCCCGGCTCGGCGGAGCGCCGGCGTGCCTACCGGGCCGCGATGCGCCGCCACGGGCTTGAGGCCGAGGCGCGGGTGATCCCCGGTCACCACACCGAGGAGTCCGGTATCGAGACCGGCCGCCTGCTGCTGGCCGAGCGGGACGGCGGGCAGCCGCTGCCGACGGCGGTCCTCGCCGGCAACGACCGCTGCGCGATGGGTCTGCTGATGGCCCTGACCCGGGCGGGCGTGGACGTCCCGCGCGACCTCTCCGTCGTCGGCTACGACGACAGTCACCTCTCCCACCTGATGCCGATCGGGCTGACCACCGTCCGGCAGGACGCCGCCCTGATGGCCGAGCACGCCGTCCGTTTCGCCGTCGAGCGGCTGGAGAAGGGAGAACTGGAGCCGCGGGAGGCGGTGCTGGACCCCAAGCTCGTGGTGCGGGGGACGAGCGGGCCGGTCCTGAAGGAGCCGGGGCCGGCCTGACGCGCGTGCCCTCGCCGCCACTTTCCGTCAGCGCGTGCCCTTCTCGGCGAACTCGGCGACGCTGCCGACGTTGTCCTTCGTGACGAACGCCGGTCCGGTGAGCACGGGCGCGGTGCCGCCGCCGCTGACGTTGCCGTTGGTCTTGTACAGCCAGAGTGAATCCACGGCCAGGTAGCCCTGGAGGTAGGGCTGCTGGTCGACGGCGAACTCGATGCTGCCGCCCTGGACGGCGCCGACGAGCTCCTTGTTGAGGTCGAACGTGGCGACCTTCGCCTTGCTGCCGGCGTCATTGACCGACTGCACGGCGGTCAGGGCGATCGGGGCACCGAGCGTGACCACCTGGTCGATGGAGGAGTCCTTCTGGAGCTTGGCGGTCAGTGTCGACTTCACCGAGGGCATGTCCGTGCCGTTGACGTACAGGTTCTCCGTCGTGCCGTCGAAGCCCTTCTTCAGGCCGGCGCAGCGGGCCTCCAGCGCGACCTGGCCCTGCTCCTGTACGACACAGACGGCGTGCTTGGCCCCCAGTTGGTCGAGCCGCTCGCCGAACGCCTGCCCCGCGATGTTCTCGTCCTGGCCGAAGTACTCGAGCATGCCGAGCTTCTTCCAGCCGTCCAGGCCGGAGTTGAAGCCGACGACGGGGATGCCGGCCGCCTTGGCCTTCGCCACGACGCCCTTCATCGCGTCGGGCTTGGCGGCGGTGAGGGCGATGCCGTCGACCTTCTGGTCGATCGCGTTCTGCACGAGGTTGGCCTGGTTCCCGGCGACGGGGTCGCTGGAGTAGACGAGCTTGATGTTGTCCTTCGCCGCGGCGGCCTGGGCGCCCTTGCGGATCAGGTCCCAGAACGTGTCGCCCGGCGCCGCGTGGGTGACCAGGGCGACGGTCATCCGCGGGGTGGTGGCCTTGCCCACGATGGCGTCGGTGCCGCCGGCCTCGGAGTTCTTCCCGCCGGAGCCGCTGGAGCAGCCTGCGGCGAGCAGGGCGCCGACGGCGACGGCGGTCGTCAGGGCGGTGGCTCTGTGGTGTCTGCGCATGTCGGGTGCACCTCACTGTGCTGGGACGAGGGGGCCGCGCCCCGGCCGGGAGGCGGGCGAGGGGTGGGCGCCCGGGGCGGCGGCGGTCATGGGTGGTGCGGCGGTCCTGGGTGCGGACCCCGTGTACTCGGTGACTGGAGCGCGTCACTAGCGCGCTCTAGTGGCAGGTACTATGCGGCTGCCCCGGGGGGATGTCAACAGCTTTGTCAGGACGTACCAACAAAAGAGGGCCGCCCGTGCGCACCGGTGGTGAGCGGTGCGTACGGGCGGCCTCCGGGTGGACGGTCCGGGACCGTCGGGGGTGCGGTGGCTCAGCTCTCCGTGCTGATGTTGACCATCCACGGGACGCCGAAGCGGTCCGTGCACATGCCGAACACGTCGCCCCACATCTGCTTCTCCAGCGGCACCGACACCGAACCGCCCTCGGACAGCTTCTCCCAGTAGCCGCGCAGCTCGGCGTCGTCGTCGCCGCTCAGGCTCACGGAGAAGGGACTGCCCTGCTCGGACTGCATGCCCGGCGGGTTGTCGGCGCCCATCAGGGTGAAGCCGCTGGTCGTTTCCAGCATGCCGTGCATGATCTTGTCGGCGTTCGGGGCGTCCGCCTGCCCGAACTCTCCGTAGCTGTTGAGGTCGAGGGTGCCGCCGAAGACCTCCTTGTAGAACTCCATCGCCTGCCGGGCGTCGCCGTTGAAGGTGAGGTACGGGTTGAGGCGCGAGGCCATAGGAACCTCCCAGAAGTGGGCAAAGAGCCGTTTTCGCGCAGCGTATCGCCAGGTACCGGCAAGGGCTCGTCGAGCGTGCCGGGCCCCGGGAAGGCCGAGGTGCCGTCGAGGCCGGCTCCAGCGACCAACTGCCCTGCTAGCGTTGCCTCTTGACCATGAGGGGAGACGGCGGCTCATGTCATCGACGTTCCGTATCGGTGGGGATCTGGAGGTAGGCCGGCTCGGCTTCGGAGCCATGCACCTGCCGGCCGAACCCGGCCCCGCT
The DNA here is from genome assembly GCF_007655005.1 of Streptomyces tibetensis. Taxonomy (GTDB): domain Bacteria; phylum Actinomycetota; class Actinomycetes; order Streptomycetales; family Streptomycetaceae; genus Streptomyces; species Streptomyces tibetensis. Next base: position 29,073 of record NZ_SZVW01000031.1, on the reverse strand, counting down.
CGGGAGAACGCCCTCGCGGTGGCCAGACGGGCCGTGGAGCTGGGCGTCACGCTCATCGACACGGCTCACCTGTACGGCGGCGGGGTCAACGAGGAGCTCCTCGCCGAGGCCCTGCACCCCTACCCGGACGGCCTGCTGATCACCACAAAGGTGGGTGTCGCCCGCACCGGCCCCGGCGGCGACTGGAAGCTCGACGGGCGGCCGGAGATCCTGCGCGACCAGGTCCGGCAGGCCCTGCGGCGGCTGCGGACCGAGCGGATCGAACTGCTCCAGCTGCACCGCATCGACCCCGACACGCCACTCGCCGACCAGCTGGGCACCCTGCGCGAGCTGCAGACCGAAGGCCTGGTCGGCCGGATCGGGCTGTCGGAGGTCACCGTCGACGAACTGGAGCGGGCCCGGGAGCTGGTCGACGTCGTGAGCGTGCAGAACCGCTACAACCTGCTCGACCGGGAGCACGAGGCGGTGCTGGACGCGTGCGCCGCCGCCGGGATCGCCTTTCTGCCGTGGCGGCCGGTGGCCTGGGGGAACACCGGGGCCGAAGCCGGAATCGCCGTCGTCGCGGCCGAGCTCGGCGCCACGCCCACGCAGGTCGCGCTCGCCTGGCTGCTCGACCGTGCACCGGTCGTCCTGCCGATCCCCGGCACGGCCCGGATCGAGCACCTGGAGGAGAACCTCGCCGCGGCCGGCCTGAAGCTGACACCCGCCCAGCGCGACCGGCTCGACGGGTTGGCCGAGACCGGGCAGGACCGGGGCGCGGGGCCGGCGTAAGCAGGCTCACGCCTCGTCGGACGCCCCGCTGTTCCAGTCGTACGGGCCGCCGCCCTGCCACTCGATCAGCTCGGTGTCGTCGACGGCCGTGTCGGTGGTGGGCAGGCCCTCGCGGTGCAGCAGGTCCAGCACGTCGAAGAGGCTGTAGGCGACGCCCATGCGCTCGCCGTGGATGGTCACCAGCCGTCCGCCGTCCGTCGCGGGCGGCTGCACGACCACAGGGGGTTGACCGTCCATAGCCCCACCATGCTCCCGAAACGGCCGGACCGCAGCTCGGTGGCCTCCAGAAGCGGTACGGGCCCCTCTCGCGCCGGAGCCCGGGCGCGCTGTGCGCCGGTGACAAGCCGCCATCCGGAAGCTGAGTTCTCATCAGCACTCCCTGAGAGCGGTCGTGCCACCGCCCTAGCGTCCGTGGCATGGACATGAATCGCATGAACAGAGGGAAGTGGCGCGGTGCCGTGCTCGCGGTACTGCTGACCGCCGGGACACTCACGGCCGCCGCCCCGGGCGCCCGCGCCGAGGGAACGCGCACCGAGACGCCGGTGACGTCGACGTCGCCGGTGACCGGGGTGACGGAGTCGATGGTGCGGGTGAGGGTGCCGCTGCCGGAGTCGGCCGGGCCCCGCCCCGAGGCCTGCGACCGGCTGTCGTACCTGCGCTACCGGTCCGCCGACGGTCCGGCCGCTTCAGCCGAAGCGGACCGGATCCTCATCGCCCAGCCCGGCATCCTGGAAGGGGCGGGAGCGTTCGACAGCGTCGCCCGCAACACCGTCAAGCGGGCCGCCGAGCAGGGGCAGCACATCGAGTTCTGGGCGCTGGACCGGCGCTCCAACTGCCTGGAGGACCGCACCGGCATCGCCTCCGGCGACCAGCACACCGCCGTCGACTACTACTACCGCGGCAAGCAGGTCGACGGCCGCACCTTCGGCGGCCACACCGGCAACGCACAACTGGGCTGGATGGCGAAGCTCGGGATCGAGCAGACCGTACGCGACCAGTACGACCTGCTCACCGCCGAGTTGCCCTCCCAGGCACTGCGCAAGCGGAAGGTGCTGTGCGGCGGGCACTCGCTGGGCGGCGTCATCACCGGGTACTTCGCCGCAGCCGACTTCGACGGCGACCGCGCCACCACGGCCGACGCCGGGTACAACCAGTGCGCCGGCTACTTCGCCCTCGACACGACCGTCTCCACCACACTGGGCGACCTCAGCGGCAGCATTCCCGGCGACACCAACCTGCCCGACATCGGCCTCGGTTACGGCGTCGTGCAAGCCGGGCTGGACAGCGGGGTGCTGCCGCGCACCCTGTCCGCGCCGGTGCTGCTCAACCCCGAGACCATGACCCTGCTCGGCATCGCGGGTCTGGGCGCCCTGAAGGACCTCGACGGTGAGGCGGACCTGCCCGGCTATCTGCCCCGCGACCTCAACATCGAGGCCACCAACCGTTTCCTGTTCGCCAAGGACACCGCCGCCTTCCTCAGCGGCTCGCCGGCGGTGAGGGACTTCCGGCTCACCAACGGGGCGGTGCTCGGGGCGCTGCTGGACGACAACTCCGTCCCGCTGGCGTTCCTGCAGACCAGTGTCGGCTTCTTCGACGGCGGACCGATCGCCGACAAGAGCTTCCCCGCCGCCAACGGGGGCGACGCCCGACCGGGGCTGTACGGGACCGCGTACAAGGCCATCCCGGACCGGCCGCACGGTCCGCTCTACACGTGGCGCAACTACGACCGCGTCGGCGACGCGGACGACCCCGGCTACCGGTCGGCCGACGGCACCCCGTTCACCGGCGCCGGCGAGGAGGTCACCGATGTGCGGCAACTGGCCCGCAGCCTGGCCGAGCAGCCGCTGGACTTCACCGAGCAGTACTTCCCGACCAAGCTGGTCACGGACATCGAACTGGCCACCTCACCGCAGGTGAAGAAGCTCGTCGTCCACCCCGAGGGGCTCAAGGCCAACCCGGTGCTCACCGTGCTCGCCGGTGAGGGCCTGCTGGCCGGGCGGGTCCCGGCCGACCTGCACCCGGTGGTCGCGGACGGCTACCAGCACCTGGATGTCCTGACCGCGGCGCCCGTACAGAACAACGGCCGGCCGGAGCCCGTCTCCACCAGCCTCGCCGGCTTCGCGCGGACACCGCGCTAGACCCTCGCCCGGTACGCACGCCCGGGGCCCGGGAGGACCTCCTCCCGGGCCCCTTCGCGCCGGACGGGATCAGAGTCTGCCCGCGGCGAACGTGGCCGCCTCCTCGGCGTCGTCCCGGTAGCTCAGGTGCGCCCCGACATCGCCCCCGCCGTTCTCACAGACGGGGTCGCCCTTGGCACAGAGGTCGAGGGTGCGGCTCTGGTAGGTGCCGGTGACGCTCTTGCCGAGCGCCCGGATCGGGTTGCCGAACAGCAGCACCGCGGCGACCTTCGGCTCGACCGCGGCGGGCAGGGTGGCCACGATGGGGCTGCCGACCACCGCGCCGGCGCTGCTGATGCCGATCGAGTTGTCCACGACGTTCGCGCCTTGCGAATAGCCGACGAGAACGAACTTCTGGCCCGGGCAGGCGGCGGCCTGGCTCTTCACATGGTTCACCAGATCGAGATTGCCCTGCGCCGCGGACGTGGGGGAGAGGTCGGCGGGGTAGTTCACCTTGTAGCTGGACACGTTCTTGCCCGCCGCCTTCTTCTGCAGGGCGGAATACACCGGGTCGCCGACGATGAAGCCGAGCGTGCCCGGCTCGAAGGTGCCGCGGGCGGCGACGACCTCGACGTCCGAGCAGGCCGCGGCCATGGCCGGGGGAGCCGAGAGGGTGGCGAGACCCGCCCCGCCGGCCAGGGAGAGCGCCGCGAGACACATACGGATACGCATGGGGGATCCTCCGCGTGGAAAGGCGCGTGAAGCGCCTGCGAAAAAGGACGCCCCGAACGTATGGGCTTTCTTTCGCCTGCTGTTATGGACGGGATTATGGAAACCCCGCCGGTTTTTGTCGCCGATTGAGCAAATTCCTGAATGCGGACGTCAGTTCTGCGGTGTGTGCAGGGATTCCGCGCGCAACGCGAGAATGAGGTCGAGGCGGGTCGCCGGGTCGTGCAGGGCGTCGCCGAAGAGCTTCTCCAGCTGGCGCAGGCGGTAGCGGACCGTCTGGGGGTGGATGTGCAGCCGCACGGCGACGTCCGGCACGTTGCTGCCGCTGAGCAGCCAGGCCAGCAGTGTCTCGGCGAGCCGGTCGCGCTGCCCGGCCGAGACCGTGTCGAGGGGCGCCAGGGCCCTGGACCGGAGGCGCTCCAGCAGCGGCTCGTCGCCGTGCAGCAGCAGCGTCGACAGATGCTCGTCGCAGCGCACCACACCCTGGCGCGGCAGCACCCCACGGCCCATCAGACCGAGCGCCCGGGTGGCCAGGCGCAGCGACTGCGCGGCCTCGGTGACCGCGACCGTCGGGCCGATCGCGGCGGGCCGGCCACGCAGCGCGAGCGTGAACGCCCGGCCGCCGATGCCGCCGGAGCCGTCCGGGTCGGGCACCAGCATGCGCGGCGGGCGGGACCCCATGTCCACCAGCGCGCCCGCCGCCGCCAGCGGCCGGTCCTCCTCCCGCCGGTCCGGCGCCGCCGCGAGCGCCACGACGGCGACCGTCCGCGGCACGGGCCAGCGCGCGCCGTGCGCCAGGTCCTGCACCGCCGCCGGCGCCACCGGCCCGTCCTCCAGGAGCAGCTCCAGCAGGCGCTTGCGGCGCCGCTCCAGCTCGTCGGAGCTGCGCAGCTGGGCCTCGGCGTACCCGGACGCGGCCGCCTGGGCGACCTCGTGCACGGTCCGGAACGCCAGCTCCCCGAGCACGGCCACGACCGTGGAGTCCAGCCCGAGTTCCTCCGCCGTCTGGCCCATCCGCCGCCAGGCGCGCATCCCGCCGACCCGCAGCGCGGACTGCAGCGCGTCCAGACTGCGGCCCTCCAGGGCCTCGCCCCGCCCGAGTTCGTAGTACGTCGCCGCGATCGCGCCCCCGTCGTCGCGCGGATCGGCGATGTGGTCGACGAACAGGGTCAGCGCCTGCACCACCCCGGACCGCAGGTTCTGGCGGTACGTGCCGTCGGCGGGCCGCGCGTACTCGGGGACCTGGCGGCGGACCTCCTCCTCCACCTCGTCGGCGACGGCCGCCAGATCGGCGCGCAGCACCTTCGCCAGCTCAGGGGGGAACTGCGGCGCGGTGGGGCGGTCCGGCACGCCGTGCGGGGTGGGCACAGCCATCACGGACACTCCTTTCGACCGGAAGCGGCTCACCCGCGGGCTGTCGCCTGTGGGACGAGTGGGGAGTCCTGTGTGAGACGGACGACCCCTCCGTTCCGTTCCGTGCCCCGACGGCACGCCCGTCACTCTGGCACGCCCAGCGCACGGGCGAGGACCGGCCACGAGGCCGTGAACTCCGGCTTCCAGTGCGCCCAGTCGTGCCCGCCGCCCCCGTAGAAGTGCGTGGTGGCCGGGATCCCCATCAGGGCCAGCGTGCGGGCGAAGCCCTGGGCCGAGGGCCACAGGGCGCTCTCCAGGATCCCGGGCAGCGGATCACCGCCGTTGCCGACTCCGCTGCCCTGCGACACGTACAGGGCCGTGCCTCGCAGCCCGGTGGCGCGGGCGCGCGGGTTGAAGTCCCGCCAGGTCAGGAGGTTGAAGACCGGATTTCCCCAGAGGGACGCGGCCGGCAGGTTCTCGCGGGCCACGATCGCGTCCATGATGGCGGGAACACCGGGGGCGGTGGTGTCGAGAATGCCGCTGTAGGAGGCCGCCGCGGTGAACGCCCCGGGGTGGCGGGCCGCGTGGGCCATGGCCCCGTAGCCGCCGGTGGACACCCCGGCGACCGCCCGGGTGCCGGAGGCCCGGTAGTCCCGGGCGAGCAGCGCCGGCACCTCCTTCAGCTGGAACGTCTCGTAGTCGGGGCCGCCGCGCCAGACGCTCGGGATGCCGGTGGGGCCCGCGTCCGGCATCGCCACGATCAGGTCGCGGCCGGCGGTGAACGCCTCGATGTCCGTCTCACGGGTCCACGAGGTGTAGTCGTCGTGCGCGCCGTGCAGCAGGTACAGCACCGGGTACTTCTTCTCCGGGCGCGTACCGAAGTCCGACGGCAGGATCAGCCGGACCGGAGCGCTGCGGCCGAGCGCCGCGGAGGGCACGGACACGTCCAGCGTGCGCGGTCCGAGCCGGGTGGCCGCCCGGGCCGGGGCCGTGCCGGCCGCGGCCCCGAACAGGGCGGCGAGAGAGGCGGCGGCCGTCGCTCTGGCGACGGTGCGCCGGGACACTCCGGCGGCGGGCTGCTGCGGCAGGTGGGGCATGACGGCTCCTCGGGTTCCATGTCAGGGGGCCGGCTCGGCGAGTGTCCGGCTCAGATGGGCGGCGATCTCGCCGACGTGCGGCGGATCGAGCAGCGACAGATGGTGACCGGGCACCGGCACCACCCGCAGTCGTGGGCACACCTCGTCCCAGCCCAGCGCCGGGTCGTCCCGCTCGTACGCGGGGTCGCGCACGGTGTGCGGCGCGGGCTCGGTGGCGCGGTAGAGGACCACCGGCCCGTCGTGGGGGGCGGGACTGTGCGACTCGCCGATGCCCATGTCCAGGTAGGAGGACCGCTGGTGCTCCAGCGCCGCGGGCGGCACGTCGGCGGCCTCGCGCAGGACGCGCAGCACGGCGTCGATCCGGGCCGCGTCGTCGCCCATCGCCACGAGCTCGTCGTACGGCAACTCCAGCCGTACGCCGTAGGCGTCCGCGACGTGGCGGGCGAAGCCCTCGAAGTGCGCCCGGATCCGGTCCGAACGCGTCACTCCAGGGAGGGGGAGCGGTCGTACGGAGTCGATGAGCACGACCAGCCGCACCTCCCGCCCGGCGGCCGTCAGGTGCCGCGCCGTCTCCTGGGCCACGAAGCCGCCGAAGGACCAGCCCCCCAGCAGCAACGGGCCGTCGGGACGGACGGCGTCGATCGCCTCGGCGTAGCGCCGCGCCTTCTCGGGCACGGTCCGGGCCTCCTCGATCCGTTCCAGCCCGTACACCGGCTGGTCGTCGCCGAGGAGTTCGGTGAGCGTCCGGTAGACGCCGACCGGGCCGCCGGCGGCGTGGACGAGGAACAGCGGGGGCCGCGAGCCGGTGGCGCGCAGGGGCCGCACCGGGGTGTCGTTCCGGGGGAGGGCGCGCTCGAGGCGGGTGGCGGCGTCCTCGACGGTGACGGCGGCGAACAGCTCGCGCAGGGGCAGTTCGACGCCGAACTCGCGCTGCACCGCCGTGCGCACCCGGACCGCCATCAGCGAGTCCAGCCCGAGGTCGGCCCACGCGGTGCCCGGGGTGATACGGGCGGGGGAGTGGCCGGTGACGGCGGCGATGTGGTGGGTCAGGCGGGTCAGGACCGAGGAAGGCTCGCTCACTGCGGCAGAAGGTTCCTCACGCAGTGGCTCGGTGCCGGCCGCCCGGCCGTCCGTCCACCAGTGCCGTACGTGCCGCCACCGGGGCAGCGGCAGGTCGATGACCCGCCCCGGCGGCACGGGCAGGCGCTGTCCCGCCGCGTACAGGGCGCCCAGTTGCCCGGCGAACGCCTCCGACCCGTCGGCGTCCCGGCGCAGCGTGGCCAGGGCGAGGGCGCCCGGCACGGTGTCGGCGACGGCTCCCGTCAGCACGGGGTGGGGGGAGATCTCGACGAAGGCCGTGTGGCCGACGGCCGCTGCCGACGCCAGCGCCCGGTCCAGCCGCACGGGCCTGCGCAGGTTGGCCGCCCAGTGCGCGGCGTCGAAGAGGCAGTCCCCGCGCGGATCGTCGAGGACCGTGGAGTGGACCGGGACGCGCGGCCGCCGCCCCCGGATGCCGGACAGCGCGTCCGCCAGCTCCGGCAACAACCCGTCCACCTGCGGCGAGTGCCCGGCGCCGACGACCCGCATGGCCCTCGCCGCCCGGCCCTGCCCCTCCAGCCGGTGCACGAGCCCGGCCACCGCGGCCTCCTCACCCGTGACGACCTTCTGCCGCGGGGAGGAGTGCACGGCGACATGCACCTCCGGGAAGTCCCGTGCCAGCGCGTCGAGTTCGGTGTCGTCCAGGTCCACCACGGCCATCGCGCCGCCCCGCAGCCCACTCAGCAGCCGGGCCCGTACGGCGATGACACGCGCCCCGTCCGTCACGTCCAGCGCACCCGCGCACACGGCCGCCGCCACCTCGCCCATGGAGTGGCCGATCACCCCGGCGGGCTCGACACCGTGGGAACGCCACAGCTCGGCGAGCGCCAGCTGAAGGCCGAACAGCACTGGTTGGGCGACCTCCAGACGGTCGAGACCGTCGCCCGAGGACAGATGGTCGTACAGGGAGAGGCCGCACTCGGGGGCGAGCTGCGGGTCGAGCTTCTCGACGGCGGCGGCGAACGCGGGTTCCTCGGCCAGCAGCCGGCGCCCCATGCCGGGCCACTGACTGCCGTACCCGGAGAAGACCCACACGGGGCCGCGCCCCACGCGGTCGCGGTCCCCGGTCGTCACTCGCGGGTCCGGGCGCCCGGACGCCAACGCGTCCAGCGCGTCGGCCAGTTCGTCCCGGTCTCGGGCGGCCACGGCGGCGCGCACGGGACCGCGGCCCGTACGGCCGGCCAGGGTCCGTGCCACGTCCGCGGGGTGCGCGGCGCCGTTCCGCAACCGCCCGGCGAGCCTGCCCGCCGTGTCGCGCAGGCGCTCGGTGTCCAGGTCGGAGAGCAGGTGCAGGCGGGCGGCCGGTTCCTCGGCCGGTCGCACCGGGACCAGGCCGGGCGGTCCTTCCTCCAGCACCACATGGGCGTTGGTGCCTCCGAAGCCGAACCCGGAGACGCCCGCTACGGCCGTGCCGCCGTAGCGGGGCCAGGGCTCCGGCTCGGTCACCACCCGCAGCCGGGGGTCGGTGAGGGAACTGCCCCCCTCGCAGTGCAGGGACGGCGGGATGCCGTCGTGATGCAGGGCCAGCACGGTCTTCACCAGGCCCGCGACGCCCGCGGCGGACTCCAGATGGCCGAGGTTGCCCTTGGCGGACCCCAGCAGCAGCGGCTGGTCGGGGTCCCGTCCCGCGCCGAGGACCGCGCCGAGCGCACCCGCCTCGATCGGATCGCCCAGCGGGGTGCCCGTACCGTGCGCCTCGACGTAGTCGACGTGCTCGGCGGCGAGCCCGGCCTGCGCGTACGCCCGCTCCAGCAACGCCTGCTGTGCGGCCGGGTTGGGAGCCATGAGGCCGTTCGAGCGGCCGTCGGAGTTGACGGCGCTGGCGCGGATGACGGCCAGCACCCGGTCGCCGTCCCGCTCGGCGTCGGAGAGCCGCTTGAGGATCACGGCCGCGCAGCCCTCGCCGCGCCCGATGCCGTCGGCCGCCGCGGAGAACGGCTTGCAGCGCCCGTCCGGTGCCAGGGCGCCCGCCCGCCGGAAGGCGACCGTGACGACCGGCGACAGCAGCAGGTTGACCCCGGCCGCGATCGCCATGTCGCTCTCGCCGGTGCGCAGACTGACGCAGGCGTAATGGACGGCGACCAGCGAGGAGGAGCAGGCCGTGTCGACGGCCAGGCTCGGTCCGCGGGTGTCCAGGACGTACGCGAGCCGTCCGGCGCCGACGCTGAGCGCGCCCCCTGCCGGAGCCCAGGGGTCGACGGCGGCCGGGTCGGCGCCCGTCAACTGCCCGTACTCCGGTGCGGAGATGCCGACGAACACGCCGGTGGCCGTGCCCGCCAGGGACCCGGCCGGCACGGCGGCGTGGCCGAGCGCCTCGTGGACGACCTCCAGCAGGATCCGCTGCTGGGGGTCCATCACCGCGGCCTCGCGCGGGGTGATGCGGAAGAAGTCGGCGTCGAACCCGGCGATGTCGTCGAGGTAACCGCCGTACGGATGCGCGTCGGCGGGTGGGAACGCGGTGAAGTCGCGCCAGCGGTCCTCCGGGACGCGCCGGATCGCGTCGACACCCTCGCTGAGCAGCCGCCAGTAGTCGTCCGGGCCGTGCACGCCGCCGGGCAGGCGGCAGCCGACCCCGACGACCGCGACCGGCTCGGCCGTACCGCCCGGCACCGCGGGACGCGGCATCGGAGCCGCCCCGGCTCCCGGGGCAGGTGACTCGCACAGCCGAGCCACCAGGGCCTCCCCGGTGGGCGTCTCCCACAGCAGCGTCGTCGGCAGCTCCCGGCCGGTGGCGCGGGACAGCTCACCGGCCAGGGCGACGGCCTCCCGCGAGGCCATGCCGAGATCCGCGAGCGGCCGGTCCATCGGGGCGTCGTCCGGGGACGTCCCGGTCCAGGCGGCCACCCGCTCGGCGATCAGCCGGCGCAGCGCGGCCTCGTCGACCGTCCTCATTCGGCCCCACCCGCCGCCCGGACCTGCCCGCCGAAGGCACCCTCCAGATACCGGGCGCGGGTCAGCGCCCGCGACACCTTGCCGCTGGAGGTGCGTGGCACCGTACCCGGCGGCACCAGGACGACATCGGCCAGCCGCAGTCCGTGCCGCGCGGAGACGCCCCCGCGCACGGCACGCACCACGGCCGGTACGTCCAGTTCGGCGAGGCGCGCGGTCCGCGCGTGCTCCGCCACGACGACCGCACACTCGCCACCGGCACCCCCCGGCACGGCGAAGGCGGCGAGCCGGTCCCGGCGCACCACCTCGTGCGCCTCCTGCACCGTCGCCTCGACGTCCTGCGGGTAGTGGTTGCGCCCGTCGACGATGATCAGGTCCTTCAGCCGTCCCGTGACGACCAGCTGCCCCTCCAGCACCGTTCCCAGATCACCCGTGCGCAGCCAGCGTCCCGAGCCGGGCGTGGCGTCCGTGAACTCCGCGCCGAAGACCTCCTGCGAGTCCCGGTTCCAGTAGCCGCGGCCCACGTTCGGGCCCTGCACCCAGATCTCCCCGACCTCACCCTCCGGCAGCGGCACCCGCGTCACCGGGTCGGCGACCCGCACCCGCTGCCCCGCCGGAGTGCCACAGCCCGCCAGCAGCACCGCCCGGGGATCGTCGGGCCGGGCGGGCAGGGCCTTTCCGGCCGCCAGGGCGTCGCGGTCGAGCGCGAACCGGCTGAGCGGCTCACCCGGCCGGGCCGCGCACACGAACACCGTGGCCTCGGCCAGCCCGTACGACGGGCAGTGCGTCCCGGGCGCCAGGCCCTGGCCGGCGAACGCCGTGTGGAACCGGTCGGCCGTGCCCGGGCGGACCGGCTCACTGCCGTTGATCAGCGCCGTCACCTTGTCCAGCCGCAGGCCCTCCTTCTGGTCGGCGGTGACGGTCGCGACGCAGTAGTCGTAGGCGAAGTTGGGCGCGGCGCTCACGGCGTTCGGATGCGCGGCGAGCAGCCGCAGCCAGCGCACGGGTTCGTGCAGGAACGCCGCCGGGTCCATCAGCACCGAGAGCGCCCCGCGCGCCACCGGGGCCGCGACGCTGAGCACCAGCCCCATGTCGTGGTAGAGCGGCAGCCAGCCCACACTGGTCATCGGGCGGGTGTCGAGGCCGTAGGCGGCCAGGGCCTGGCGGGCGTTGGCGACGACGTTGCCGTGGCTGATCTCGACGCCGGCCGGGGCGCGGGTCGAACCGGACGTGTACTGGAGGTAGGCGGGTGCCCCGGGGTCCAGGATGACCGGTTGCCGGTCGCGGCCGTCGTCGTCGGGCACCTCGTCCGCGACGACGATCCGCGGCCCGCCGGTCCCGAGGAAGTCCCGCACCTCGTCGCGGGCCCGGCTCGTGGTCACCACCACCGACGGGAGCGCGTCGGCCAGGACGCCCGCGAGCCGGTCGGCGTGCCCGGGCAGGCCCGGCGTGTACAGCGGTACGGCGACCAGCCCGGCCGTCAGGGTCGCGAGGAAAGCGGTCACGTACTCCGTGCCCTGCGGACACAGCAGGGCGACCCGGTCCCCGGGCCCGGCCTCGTCGGCGAGGCGTGCGGCGAGCGCCCGCACCCGCACGTCCAGGCGGTGCCAGGTCAGGGTGCGGTGGATGCCGCGCGAGTGCGGTGCCGGGTGCTCGACGAAGGTGAAGGCCCGGCGGTCGGGTGTGGTCTCGGCCCAGTGCCGTACGTACTCCGGCAGGGTGGGGCACGCGGGCGCGAGCGGGGGGCGGCGGCTGTCCATCAGGCGGGGCTCCTCACGACGCGGATCGGCCTACGGCTCACAACAAGGGGGAGGGGGAGAGAAGAGGGCGGCTAGAGGGGGATGTTGCCGTGCCGGCGTTCCGGCATCGGGGCGCGTTTGCCGCGCAGTGCGCGCAGGGCGCGGCAGACCTGCTCCCGGGTCTCGCGCGGAGCGATGACGGCGTCGACATAGCCGCGCTCGGCGGCGAGGTACGGGGTGCCGTGGGTGCGTTCGTACGCGGCGAGAAGGCTTGCGCGCAGCGCCTCCGGGTCGTCGGACGCGGCCAGTTCGCGCCGGTGCAGGACGCCCACGGCCCCCTCGGCACCCATGACGGCGATACGGGCCGTGGGCCAGGCGAGGTTGACGTCGGCGCCGAGGTGCTTGGAGCCCATCACCGCGTAGCCGCCGCCGTACGCCTTGCGCACCACGACCGTGACCTTGGGGACGGTCGCCTCGGCGTAGGCGTACAGGAGCTTCGCCCCGCGCCGGATGATCCCGGCCTGTTCCTGCCGGACCCCGGAGAGATAACCGGGCACGTCGGCGAAGGTCAGCAGCGGGATGCCGAACGCGTCGCAGAACCGCACGAACCGTGCGGCCTTCTCGGACGCGTCGATGTCGAGCGCCCCGGCGGCGTGCAGCGGCTGGTTGGCGACGACGCCCACCGAGCGGCCCTCGACGCGGGCCAGGGCGCAGATGATGTTCGGCGCGAACAGCTCCTGCACCGGCAGCAGTTCACCGTCGTCGACGACCGCGTGCAGGATGTCCCGCATGTCGTAGGCCTCGCCCAGCCGGTCCGGGACGATCGCGTCGAGCCCCTCGCCGGCCGGGGCGTGCCCGGGGGCGTACTCCGGGGGCCGTTCCAGGTTGTTGGCCGGCAGGTACGACAGCAGGTCGCGCACGGTGTCGAGGGCGTCCTCCTCGTCGGCGGCGAGGAAGTGGGCGTTGCCGTTGACGGTGTTGCTGGTGCGGGCGCCGCCCAGCTCCTCGGCGGTGGTGCGCTCGCCCGTGACCGTCTCGATGACGTCGGGGCCGGTGACGAACATGTGCGAGGCGCCGTCCACCATCACCGTGAAGTCGGTGATCGCCGGGGAGTACGCGGCACCGCCCGCGCACGGGCCCAGGACGACCGAGATCTGCGGGATCACCCCGGACGCCTTGACGTTGCGCCGGACCAGCTCGGCGTAGAGGGCGAGAGCGGCGACACCCTCCTGGATCCGGGCCCCGCCGGAGTCGTTCAGGCCGATCACCGGGCAGCCCGTCTTCAGGGCCAGCTCCATCAGGGCGACGGTCTTCTCACCGAACGCCTCGCCCATGCTGCCGCCGAACACGGTGGAGTCCTGGGCGAAGACACACACCTGGCGGCCGTCGACCGTGCCGTACCCGGTGACCACGCCGTCGCCGCAGGGACGGCGGGCGTCGTGCCCCGCGGGCCGGGCCCGGACGAACAGGCCGGTCTCGGTGAAGGAGTCCTTGTCCACGAGCCGCTCGATCCGCTCCCGGGCCGAGAACTCCCCGCGTCTGCGCGGACCGCCCGGGGCCACCGCCCGCTCCCGCCGGTGCTCCAGGCCGGCGACGCGCTCCGCGGTGTCCCCGGGCGGGTGCGTCGCCGTCTCCCCCGGACCGGATGCTGTCACCTCTGTGCTCACAACCACCTCCGAAGTGGCTCTCGAATATGGCAGCGAGGCGGGGGAGTGCCGTACGGATCGCCGGTCTGTGTGGGGGAGTTGAGTCCTCGCGAGCGGGGTTTCATCCAGGTGTGACAAGGAGGCCTTCGAGGGCCGGGCGCGATTCAGCGGCCCGAGTGCTGAATGCGTTCTCCTTCTTCTATTGGACCCCCGGCCGTACGGCGTCCAGGCTGGAGTGCACCATCGCCCGACAGCCGGAAGAGGTCACGCCCCATGCACACCCGCCGCATCGGTGACGTCGAGGTCAGCGCGATCGGCCTGGGCGCGATGCCCATGTCCATCGAGGGACGACCGGACGAGGAACGCTCCCTCGCCACGATCCACGCCGCCCTCGACGCCGGCGTGACCCTGATCGACACCGCGGACGCCTACCACCGCGACGCCGACGAGGTCGGTCACAACGAAAGCCTGATCGCCAAGGCCCTCGCCTCCCACGACCGCGGCGGCGACGTCCTGGTCGCCACCAAGGGCGGCCACCTGCGTCCCGGCGACGGCAGCTGGACACTCGACGGCAGCCCCCGCCACCTCAAGGGGGCCTGCGAGGAGTCGCTGCGCCGGCTCGGCGTCGAGGCCATCGGCCTCTACCAGTTCCACCGCCCCGACCCGCGTGTCCCCTACGCCGAGTCCGTCGGCGCGATCCGGGACCTGCTGGACGAGGGCAAGATCCGCATGGCCGGCATCTCCAACGCGAACCCCGAGCAGATCCGGCAGGCCGGTGAGATCCTCGGCGGGCGCCTGGTCTCCGTGCAGAACCAGTTCTCCCCGGCCTTCCGCTCCAGCGAGCCGGAACTGCGCCTGTGCGACGAGCTCGGCATCGCGTTCCTGCCCTGGAGCCCCCTCGGCGGGATCTCGAAGGCCGGTGGACTCGGCTCGGGCCACGCCCCCTTCGCCCGCATCGCCGAAGCGCACGGGGTGAGCCCGCAGCGCGTGTGCCTGGCCTGGATGCTCGCCAAGTCGCCGGTGGTGGTGCCGATCCCGGGCGCGAGCCGTCCCGAAACCATCCGTGACTCGCTCACCGCCGCCGACCTCACTCTGACGGCCGAGGAACTGGCGGAACTGGACGCCGCCTGAGCACACCGAGACGCGGGGCCAACGTACGCCAACACCCCTGGCGTCTGTTCACCGAGAACGCAGGGGCGGGGGTCGGAGTCCATCCGGAATCGGGAGGTCCACCGGTCGTTCTTCGGCCCATGCCGTCGCCTTCGTACCGCCGCTGCCTGGCCCGGATTACTGGGGGCGGTGGCCTGCCTGGTCACAGGCGGGTGGTGGACCGGCCGTCGGGCAGATTCACGACCGTGCCGGTTGGTTGGCGATCAGCAGGGTGACATCGGCAGGGCGGAAGCCCAGGCGGCGGTAGATACGAGCGACACTCTCCTGCGCATAGGCGAGAAAGACTGTCTGCACTCCGTGGTCGCGGGCGTGGGTGGCCAGGGCCGCTGTGACGGCCGCGGCCAGACCCTGACGGCGAGCAGTGGGGAGAGTGCCAACGCCCCCGATCTCGGTGGTGCCGTTGGCTGGGTGGTAGTGACCGACGGCGAGCGGAGTGCCGTCCGACGCGAGTGCGGCGATGAGTGTCTTGTGCCCGGCGCGGATAGTGGGGCGGGTGGTCTCGACTGTGCCGTCCGCGATCACTTCCCTGGCCGCTGCTGACAGTTCCGCATGGCCCGCGGCGCCCACAGCAGGCTCCTCCGCTGCGAAAGCCAGTCGAGGCAGAGCAAGGACTGCAGGGAGTGCTGGGTCGTCGGCCGTCAGCACCCGGATCGTGACGCCGTCCGGCAGCGGCTGCGGGGGGACAGGGACATGCGGGTCGAGGGCCAGTAGCGGGCGTTCTGCCACCGGCAGGCCCACGGCCTCGATACGGGCGCGTAGCGCCGGGGCTGCCTCTGCGAGCCACTCGAAAGCTTCCGGCACGCCGAGTTCGCACTGCCGAGCACGCACCCGTGCGATGTCAGCCGTGGTGACGCTCCCGGCGCCCTCTGCGGTGGGCTGAGCATGGGCCGGGCCGCCGTAGTACGGGGCTCCTGGTTCCTTTCGTACGAACAGCCGCAGTGGACCGAACTCTTCGGCGTCGGCGAACAGCAGAGGCACGGTGGCGTGGTACTGCTCGATACGAGCACGCAGCGAATCGCTCATGCGGCGCATCCCACCACGGAGCAGCGTGACACCGCATCCGAAAAACGAACCCGCGTGACGTCCTGTGCAAGGGCGGGGCTCACACCGCTCTGCTCGGCGGCAGGCTCGTCTAAGACCGGTCGCAACCGATCAGTTCTCGTCAAATCCACTCCAGGTGAGAAAATCGTGTGAATGTTTACGCGTGGTTCGGGCATACGCAGCGAAAACACAGAGAGGGGCGCTACGTGCTTGTACCGGACCGGAAGATCGTCAGGGAGTTGCTGACGCGGTACGCGTCGCTGAGGATCGCTCAGTCGGAGAGGCACGTGCCGACGGCGGCACGCGAACTGGAGGACGTCAGCTACACGCTGTGCGTGATGATGGGGACGTCCGACATCAGTGACGCCATTGCCAAGGCGGATGTCCTGCTGCTCACCGAGGGGCGGCCCGACGTCGCGGACGCGGACGGGGAGAACGGCCTGACGCTGGTCGGCTGACGGTTGACGAAAGGCCCGGCGCGGACCGGGCATCACGCCTCGGCGGCCTGGGAAGGGGCCGTCGAGGCGTTCGTCCGCCCGTGGAACGCCGTGCGGTAGGCGTACGGCGTGGTGCCCGCCACCTTGCGGAACCGCTCCCGGAACGCGGTCGGCGACCCGAACCCCGTCTGGCGCGCGATCCGTTCGACCGAGTGATCGGAGTTCTCCAGCAGGTACTGGGCGCGCCGGACCCGCGCCCGCAGCAGCCACTGCAGTGGCGTGGTGCCGGTCTGCTCGCGGAAGCGGCGGCTGAAGGTCCGCTCGCTCATTCCCGCTCGCGCCGCCAGGGCGCCCAGCGTCACCTCGTCGGCCAGGTGGTCCTCGATCCACTCCAGCACCGGTTCCAGTGCGGAGCCCCGGGGCACGGGTGGATGCTCGTGCACGATGAACTGGGCCTGACCGCCCTCGCGTTCCAGTGGCATGACCGACATCCGGGCGCTGTTCGCGGCGACGGCCGACCCCAAATCCCGCCGGATCATGTGCAGGCACAGATCCAGCGCTGCCGCGGCCCCGGCCGAGGTGAGGATCTGCCCGTTGTCGACGTACAGCACGTCCGGTTCCACCTGGACCCGCGGGAAGCGGCGGGCCAGTTCCCCGGCGGCCACCCAGTGCGTGGTGGCGCGCAGTCCGTCCAGCAGCCCCGCCTCCGCCAGCACGAAGGCGCCGACGCACACCGACGCGATCCGGGTGCCGGCCCCGGCCGCCTCGCGCAGGGCCGCCAGCACCCGGGCGGACGGCGGCGCGGCAGCCGGGGAGCGGCCCGGCACGATGATGGTGTCCGCCTCCGCCAATGCCTCCAGTCCCCGCTCGATCCGCAGGGTGAAGCCGCCGTCCGCGCGCACCTCCGGCGTCTCGGCGCACAACCGGACCCGATAGGCGGGCCGCCCGTCCGGAAGGCAGGTCCAGTCGAACGTCTGCTGGGGCGCCGCCATGTCGAACGGCACCACATGATCGAGAACCAGGATCGCCACTGAGTGCATGATCGTCACCCTAGGCGGAGTTCCCGCCGGCCCGGTGACGTGGACCGGCGCGAGCTTCGGAGGGGAGAACCCAGGTGGGACGGGTTGGCGAGAACCCGTCGGAAGCTGTCGATCCAGCCTCTGGGTGATCACGCCGGGGCGTCCTAGCGTGGGCGCCGTTCCTCGCCCTCACGGAAAGAGCCCCGGTGACCAAGATCCTGCTGTCCCTCCATGTCCTGGCGGCCATCGTCGCCATCGGTCCCGTGACCGTCGCGGCCAGCATGTTCCCGCCGGCCGCGCGCCGCACGATTCCCACGGGTGTCGGCACGGTGGCGCTCCTGCACCGCATCTGCCGGGTCTACGCCGGCGTCGGTCTGACCGTCCCGGCCCTCGGGTTGGCCACCGCTGCCGCCATGGGCGTCCTCGGCAGCGGATGGCTCGTCACCTCCATCGCCCTGACCGCCGCGGCCGCGGGCGTTCTGGCCGCCTTCGTCCTGCCCCGGCAGGAGGAGATCCTGGAGCAACTGAGGGGCGAGCAGGCACCCGATCATCGCGCCACCGTGCAACTCGCGATGTTCACCGGCATCTTCAACCTGCTCTGGGCGACGGTCACCGTCCTGATGGTCGTCCGTCCTGGTTCCACGACGGGAGCGTGAACCACCCGCATTCACCTGTCATGGATGTCCGGTCTGCGTCAAGTCATCCCAAGGAATTCACACTCCGGGACACCGTGCCGCCTACACTCGCAGTCTCGCCCCCGCATGGGGCCGACGAGCAGAAAGGCGCGTTGACGGGTGTTCCAGGATTCCCCCATCTACGACCGACTCATCGCGGAGCGCGGTGACGTACCCGCACAGGTGCGCCGCGAGGCCGAACGTGTGAGCAGGGAACTGGAGCTGGTCATGCGGCCCTCACAGTCCCTCGGCTACGACCGCCCGCACTCCCCGGGCGCGGGCTGGCAGCGCGCGGGCATGCTTCCCGGCCCGCGCCCGCAGTGAACCGGGCGGCTGCCCGGGCCCGGCCCGCGGCCGGGCCCGGTGCTCACCGGACCCTCGTGTCCGAGCCGTTGACGTGGGACGGCTGGACCGGGACGGGCCGGGCCAGCCACTCGGCGATGGTGCGGGCGATCGGCTGACCCGTCTCCACCTCGACGAACCCGAACTGCCCCGACTGGTTGCACTCCAGGAACCACCAGGTCCCGTCGGAGTCCTCCACGAAGTCGAAAGCCCCGTAGGCCAGTTCGGCCTCGCGGAGATAGGCCAGGACGCCCGGCGCGATGCGGGACGGCACATCGGTGGGCAGCCATGGCGAGCCAGACGCGGCGAACCGCACGTCGACGTCGTCCGGGTCCGCGTCCTCGGCGGTCGCCTTGCGGGCGGCCAGCATCCTCTCGCCCACGACGGTGAGCCGGATGTCGGCCCGCTTGGTGATCCGCCGTTGCAGCAGCGTCGGCCCGAACGCCACGGCGGAGAAGTCCGTGTCGGGTGCGACCCGACTGGTCGGCACAGCCCGCGGCGGGTCCTGTGGGTGCGCGCCCGACACCGGCTTGACCACCAGTTCCGGGTAGCGCTCGGCGAACTCGCGGGCGGCGCGCGGGAAAGTCGTGATCAGCGTCGCGGGCACGGGCAGGCCGCATCTCTGGGCGAGCCGCAGCTGCCAGGGCTTGTGGCGGGCCCGGCGGGCCGCGTCGGGATGGTTCATCCAGCGCGCGTCGGAGCCCCGCAGCATGCCGTAGAGCGCCTGCGCGGCCTCCTCGGTCAGCCAGGCGGACGGCTGGGCCGCCCGCGCGGCCGGGACGCCGGGCCGGCGCACCCACACGGACCGGAGCCCCCCGATGCTCACCAGCCGCCCCCCGGCGGACAGATGGCCGCGGAACCGGCCGTGCACGTATTCCCCCGAGAGCGAGACACCACCGGTCAGGTCCGCGGGATCGACCCGGACCACCGGAACCCCCGTCGCGTGCAGGTGCACGACCACCATGTCCGCGGTGACGTCCTCCTCACAGGTGAGGATCAGTACGGTCATCGTCGGCGGCCCGTGGTCAGTCGTCGAAGTGCGTCTTGGAGCCGGCGGTGGACGTCGTGGTGCCGAACTCTCTCAACAGGGCGGAGTCACAGGCCGCGACCCGGCCGTCGCGGAGCACGTTCAACTGCAGTCCGGCGTCGTACACGTACGGAACGGCAGCTTCCAACTCCACTGCCGGGCGCGCGTAGTTGAGCGCGAACGGTTGCATCGTCTCTCCCTCGTCGGTACTGCGCCGAGCAGGCGGTGTCCCAGGGGCGAGTTCGCCCGGTCCGTCGGCCTGATTCGGCTTCCAGAGACTTATACGAGTCGAACGGGTGGTTGGTTTCCTTACTTTCCGTAGTCATCGGCCAGTTGCCGGTCCGGCCGGTGCGCCGAACTGCGCTCCCGTTCGCCGAGGGAGCCGCGGACGGTGCGCAGAGCGAGCAGCAGGACCCCGATGTCGTCCAGGTACACCGGGTCGGGCACCAGGTCGGTGGGCAGCACGAGATAGAGCACCGCGCCCCAGAAGACCCAGCGCGGGCCCGTGGGCAGTCCCGCGCGCCGCAGATCGCGCCGGGTGCGGACCAGTCGCATGAGGACGGCGACGGCGAAGACGAGGACGACGGCCGCGAGGGCCGCGGCCAGAATGATCACTTTTGTGCTCGTGTCCACGGGGCGCCCTCCTCCTGGCATGCCACGACACGGGGTGTCCTTAGCTGGATTCCCTTTTCCGGCGGCTGTATTGCGGCCGGGGCCCGACATGTCGGCGAGTCAGCGGATTTTCCCGTTCCAAGGTCATCCCGGTGGCTCACTCAAGTGGCACGGGGTGACGGGGACGCCTAGTAATGGTCACCGTAACGTCGCTCGTCACACGACGGGGGGCGCAGGAGCGGCCGCACTCTTCCCACGGAGGCGAGTATGACCACCTGCTCTTCATCACCCCGCTCGAACGAACATGCCATAACCGCTGAGCCGAACGGGTCCGCCCAGCCGTCCGCCGAGACGACCGTCGCCACCGGCACGCACCAGGTGGCGCAGACGAGCGCGCAGCCCGCTGCCGACCCGTACGAGACGGACATGTCCGCCGCCCCCGCCCCGGATCCGGCCGCCGCGCATATGGCCCCTCCCGTCGCGGACTGGCTGGATCCCGCCGAGGCGAGGTCTGGGCCTGCCGCGCCGGACCCGACGGACTTCGCGCCGGGCCCCGCCCGGTCCGCTGCCGCAGACCCGAGCGAGGGCGCCGAGTCCGCCGCACCCGGCGACGACGAGGCCGATCCGCCGGCCGGGCCCGGCCCGGGCGACGCCGACCAGCCCGGTGCGCGGCCGTTCGTCATCCGGTCGCTCGACGACAACCCGGTGGAGCTCCGTCCCGGCAGCGGTCCGGCCTCCGGCGCACCGTACGGCGACGCCGTCAGCGACCTGGTGCACGCCGCCGTGGCCGACCGGCCGCTGGAGGAGGTCGTCGACCTCATCGTCTCGCTGGAGGAGTCGCCCGACCACACCCGGGCGAGGGTTGACGCGCTCCGCACCGCCGGGGTGGGCCGGTCCGTCGAGGACGTGTCCCGGATGATCGCCCTGCTGACGAAGCCCCCGCGCGACGCCGAGTGCGCGGACGAGGCGATCCGGGCCGCGGCCGCCCACCGTCCGGTGGAGGAGGTGACCCGGCTGGTGACCCTGCTGCACAGGGAGCCGCAGGAGCCCCACGTCCGCGAGGAGGCCCTGCGCGCGGCCGCCACCGGCCGGTCCGTCGGGGAGCTGGTCGAACTGATCGACCGCCTGGGCCTGGAACGGCTGGACCGCGAAGGCCCTCGCCCGCAGCAGGCTTCGCCCCACGAGGGCGAGACGGCCGCGCCCGAAGCGCCCGGCCGTCAGGGCAAGCGCCGCACGGCACACCAGGGCAGGCCCCTCGTGAACCACCGCACCTACGACGCACCGCCCGACCATGAGACCGCGGCGGACCGGCTCGCCCGGGCCGTGTCCTGGTCGGGCTGGCTCGCCGCCCTGGCCCTCGTCGCGTGCGCGGTGGTCCACTTCCCGCTGCAGCGCGGCGACGGGTCCCTGCGGCTGCACGCGTTCGCCCTCAGCCTGTCGGTGCTGTGCACGGTCCTGGCGGTGCTGCTGGCCCTGCGCCCCGTGGCGCTGGTGCTGGCCGGGGCGGTGCTGGTGCCCACCGTGCTGGCCGGAGCCCAGGCGTACGGGAACTCCTTCCCGTCGGCGTCCCTGCCGCGGGCCGTCGATCTGGCGCTCGCCCCGCCGTGGCTGGCCGCCGCGATCGCCGTGTGCGCGGCGCTGCTGGCCCTGGTCGCGCTGGTGTTCCGGGTGCTGGCACCCATCGCCGCCCGGCAGTGGACCGCCGTCCCGGCGTCCGAGGCGCCCGGCATGGCGGAGTGAGGTTCGCGGCGTTCCCTTCGGTGCGGTGACCGGATGGGCCCGACCGGCCGGTGACCACCGAGGCGGATCACTGAAACAGGGTGACCGGATCGACCGGCTGATGCCGGCCGATCCGGTCACCCTGCCCGTGCGGTGCTGTGTCAGAGCGCATCCTGCGCCCGGCGATCGAGCAGCCCGGTCAGCAGCCGGTCCGGTGAGAGCGGGAGTTCACGCAGACGGACGCCCGTGGCGTGGTGCACCGCGTTGCCGATCGCCGCGGCCGTTCCGACGATGCCGATCTCCCCGATCCCCTTGCTGCCCATGGGATTGAGCCGGGAGTCCTCCTCGTCGAGCCAGTGCGCGTCGATCTCGGCGATGTCGGCGTGCACCGGCACGTGGTACGACGCCAGGTCCGACTCGTTGAAGTCGCCGAACGCGGCGTCCATGGTGCTGCCCTCGGTCAGCGCCATGCCCAGGCCCATGGTCATGCCTCCGACGAACTGGGAGCGTGCCGTACGGGGGTTGAGGATGCGGCCCGCCGCGTACACCCCGAGCAGCCGGCCGACCCGCACCTCGCCGGTGACCGTGTCGACGGCGACCTCGGCGAAGTGCGCCCCGAAGGCGTGCCGGGCGAAGTCGCTCTCGGCGTCCGCCGCGCCCTTGGTGTCGGCACTGGCGCCGAGGCCCTGCTCGGGCAGCGGCCCCGGGTGCTCGGCGAGCCGCCGGGCCAGCCGGGCGCACGCGTCGTGCACCGCCCAGCCCCAGGAGGCGGTGCCGGACGAGCCGCCGGCCAGCGACGCCGAGGGGAGTTCGGTGCTGCCGACCTCGATCCGGACCTGCTCCAGCGGCACCCCGAGGGCGTCGGCGCCGACCTGCGCGAGCACGGTCCGGGCGCCCGTCCCGATGTCGGTGGCATTGATCCGCACCAGGAACGTCCCGTCGGGCCGTGCGCGAGCCGTCGCCGTGGACGGGGCCACCAGGACGGGGTAGGTCGCCGCCGCCACGCCCGTCCCCAGCAGCAAGGGCCCATCCCGGCGGGTGCCCGGGCGGGGATCGCGACCGGCCCAGCCGAAGCGCCGGGCGCCCTCGCGCAGACACCCGACCAGGTTCCTGCTGCTGAACGGCTTGCCGCTGTCGGGCTCGACGTCCGGCTCGTTGCGGACGCGCAACTCGATCGGATCCATGCCGAGTCCGACGGCGAGCTCGTCCATGGCGGACTCCAGCGCGTACATGCCGGGGGCCTCGCCCGGAGCCCGCATCCAGGAAGGCGACGGCACGTCCAGCGCCGCGACCCGGTGCACCGTACGGCTGTGCGGCGCGGCATACATCACCCGTGCGGGCACCGCCGCCTGCTCCACGAACTCCTTGATGCGGGAAGTGTGCGTGGTGACCTCGTGCACGAGGGACTCGAGACGGCCGTCCCCATCGGCCCCGAGCCGCAGTCGGTGCAGGGTCGGGGCGCGGTGCCCGACCACGGCGGGCAGACACCGCCGCGGCAGCGCCACCGTCACCGGCCGCCCGGTGTGACGGGCCGCCATGGCGGCGAGCACCACGTCGGGCCGGGGCGTTCCCTTGGACCCGAAGCCGCCGCCGACGTGCTCGGCGGTGACGACGATCCGCTCCTGCGGCAGGCCGAACAGCGCGGCGAGCGTGGCCCGCACGGCACCGGTTCCCTGGCTGGAGGTGTGCACGGTCAGCCGGCCGTCCTCCCACCGGGCGGTGCTGGCGTGCGGCTCCATCGGATGGTTGTGCAGCGGCGGCACCCGGTAGGCGACGTCCACCCGGGCGGCCGCCGAATCGAACGCCCCGTCGGGGTCGCCCTGCTCACGCACGGCCGGATGACCGCCGTTGGCCTCCTCGGGCACGTACACACCAGGGTGCGAGACGGTGAGGGCCACGTCGTGCTCTTCGGCGTCGTAGGTGACGCGGACGGCGGCGGCACCGGCCCGGGCCGCCTCCAGGGTCTCGGCCACCACCAGGGCCACGAACCAACCGCGGTGCGGAACCCGGGCGTTCTGCAGCACGGCGAGCGTGGGATCGTCCGGCTCCACGAGGCGCGGCGCGTTCTCGTGGCTGAGGACGGCGAGGACACCGGGCACGACCAGCGCCGCTGTCGTGTCGACGCCGGTCACCCGGCCCCGGGCCACCACCGCCGGCACCGGCCAGGCCTGGGCGCCGCCGGGGAAGTGGAACTCGGCGGCGTAGCGGGCGGTGCCGCCGACCTTCTCACGTCCTTCCCGGCGCTCCGCGGGGGCGCCCACACCACCGGTCATGAATCCCTCCCGGTGAGCGCGGTGTCCGTGAGCCGCGACAGGACGTCCACGGCGAGACTGCGGGCGAGCGGCACCTTGTAGGCGTTGTCCCGAAGGGGCTGCGCGGCGGACAGCTCCGCTTCGACGGCGTGCTCGAACGCCGCGCGGGTCGGGGCCGCACCCAGCAGTGCCTCCTCGGCCCGCCGGGCCCGCCAGGGCCGGTGCGCCAGCGCGCCGAAGGCGAGCCCCGCACGGCCGATGACCCCGTGATCAAGACGCAGCACGACCGCGACGGAGGCGAGCGCGAAGGCGTACGAGGCCCGGTCCCGGGCCTTGCGGTAGGCCGACGGCAGCCCCGCAGTGGCGGCCGGCAGCAGCATGCCGGTGACCAGCTCGCCGGGGCGGATCTCGGTGTCCTGCTCGGGCCGGTCCCCGGGCAGCCGGTGGAAGTCGGCCGCCGGAACACTGCGGGCCCCTTCGGGCCCGTCCAGCTCGACCCGCCCGTCGAGAGCGGCGAGCGCCACCGCCATGTCCGACGGATGCGTGGCGATGCAGTGCGCGGAGTGGCCGAGCACCGCGTGGTCACGGTGGACACCGTCCCGTGCGCCGCAGCCGCTGCCCGGCTCCCGCTTGTTGCACGGTTTCGACAGGTCCTGGAAGTACGGGCACCGGGTGCGCTGGAGCAGGTTCCCGCCGGTCGTCGCCGCGTTGCGCAACTGCCCCGAGGCCCCCGCGAGCAGCGCCTGCGACAACGCCGGGTACCGGTCGCGGACCAGGGGGTGGGCGGCGAGGTCGCTGTTGCGGACCGTCGCACCGACGCGCAGGGCCCCGTCGGGCAGTTCCTCGACCCTGTCCAGGGGCAGCCGGGTGACGTCGATGAGAGCGGCGGGCGTCTCGACGCCGAGCTTCATCAGGTCGACCAGGTTGGTGCCGCCGCCGAGATAGCGGGAGCCGGGGTGCGCGGCGTACGCGGAGGTCGCCTCCTCGACGCTGCCGGCGCGGACGTAGGCGAACTCCTTCACGGAATCACGTCCTCGACGGCCTCGACGATCCGCGGATAGGCACCGCACCGGCACAGGTTGCCGCTCAGCCGCTCCCGGATCTCCTCCCGGTCCAGTGGCACCGGCTCGCCCGGGGGCGCCGCCGGGTCGGTGACGTGCGAGGGGTGACCGGCCGCCGCCTCGGCGAGCACACCGGCCGCGGAGCAGATCTGGCCCGGGGTGCAGTAGCCGCACTGGAAGGCGTCGCGCTCCAGGAAGGCTCGCTGGAGCGGATGCGGTTCCTCCCCGTCGCCGGACAGGCCCTCGACGGTGGTGACCTCGCAGCCGTCCAAGGCCACCGCGAACAGCAGGCAGCTGTTGACGCGCCGCCCGTCCACCAGGACCGTGCAGGCGCCGCACTGGCCGTGATCGCAGCCCTTCTTTGCGCCCGTGAGCCCGAGATCCTCGCGCAGCAGGTCCAGCAGGACCCGCCGGTGGTCGACGGTGAGCGTATGGGGTTTGCCGTTGACGCGGAGTGCGGTGCGCGCGTGGTGCCGGTGGTTGCCCATGTCGTGGAGGACCTTCCCGGGCGGTACGTGATGCCGTACGGACCGCGTATCCAGGAGACGGCGACTGACACGTGCGCCGGCGAGGAGGGTGTTACCGCTCCGACGTCACGGGCTGAGCGGCGGTGCTCGTCTCGTCGGTCTCTTCGCCCTCCGTGTCGTGGCTCTTCGCGTCCCCGACCGGGGTCGCCGGGCGCTTGACCTTGAAGCGTTCGAACGTCCCCTTGAGCTGCTGGAGCGGGGATGTGGCGGGCGGACCGGACGGACGGGGTCTGGGGGGAGTCGTCCCAGCGGACTCCTGGTAGGCGGCCAGGGCCTCGTGGGCGCTTTCGGCCGCCTCCCGGTACAGGTCACGGGACTTCGTCATGGCCTCCAGCGCCTCTGCGTACATGGCCACCAGGCCGCGCTGGCGGTCCAACTCCTCCTGGAGGGTCAGCAGGTGCCAGTCCTCCCGCAGTGCGGTGAGGGCGTCCTCGGCGCCGTCGGGCAGGGGCCTGCGGAGTGCGGCGAACCGCGTCACCGCGTCGACGAGGTCGGCCGGCTCGGAGCCGTCGAGGAAGACCGCGCGGACCGAGAAGTCCTGGGCCTCATAGCCCTCCGGCGCCGGGACGCCCGGCAGGACCACCGCTCCACCGCGCGGCACCTCGACGCCGGTGTCCCGCAGGGCCCAGTTCAGGCCGCGCAACTGCTGCGGGGCGGCGTGATGCTCCACCACACGGTGGCGCAGACCGGGCGGCAGCCACCGCGCCACCGGCGCACGTCCCCGGTCGTCGGTGGTCATCGCCTCGTGGACGACCACGTGGATGTGCCATCCACCGCGCACGGCGTTCCGCAGCAGGCGGCGGATGTCCCTGTCGTCCTGGGGGAGGACGTTGATCTCGCCCAGGGCCAGGCGGGTGGCGGCGTCCTGGTTCCAGGCGGTGTCCGGCTCCTTGGGCCAGAACTGGCCGGCGGGGGAGGGCCATGCGTCGTTCCACGGCTGCTCGGCCTCCGCGACCAGGGTCCACTCCTGCCCGGGCCCGGCGTCCCCTTCGGGCCGCACGCTCAGCCGGGCGCGCACGGTGATGTCGTCACCGACCCGCCAGCGGGCCTCGAAGACCCGCTCCGCCGGAGCGGTTCCGTCGTCGGGCAACTCCAGGAAGTCGTCGATGGCCTGGCTGTCCTTGCGCTGCTGCAGCGAGCGCCGGAGAACGTCTTCCGCGGAGCCCGGGGCGTGGCGGCCGCGCGCCAGCCACACCGTGTCGGGAGTCATGGGGCGGGCGGTGAGGGAGGTCTGCATGGGTCCATCTGTGAACGGGGGTGGGTGCGCCTGCCAGTATCGTCGCCGCAGGCCGACGGGTGCTACCCGGGGTCGCACGGGGCTCCGGGGGCCCGCTCGCGGCTGGCGCGCCCTCTCGCGCATGCCCGTTTCTTCGTCCGTCTCGCCGTGGGTCATGCGCACCGCCTACCCGCGCCGGGCTGTGCCATGTGACGAGGGAGGAACGGCGTGTGACGACCGGGCGGCGTGATGCGGCACCGGGCGGCGTGAGATGGCGCCAGGCGGCGTGAACCCCCGACCCAGCGGCGCCCTGGGGTGGTGTCCGCGTGCGCGGGTGTGCGCCGTGCGCGCGGGGTGTGCGCGCGGCGCACACATCGGGTGATCTCACGCGTGGTCCGTCCGGCACACGCTCCTGACAATGGTGCGCACGAGCAGGACCCGCCCACCATCCGCATCGGGGCGGGCCCTGCTCGCCCGGCGTGACGTGGAGCGCCGCTCAGAGATCCACCCCATCGACGGGACGCACGGCCTCCGGCCCGCTCCCCCTCCTCCTGTGTCCACCGCGTGTTCATGGCCCAG
The DNA here is from genome assembly GCF_007655005.1 of Streptomyces tibetensis. Classification (GTDB taxonomy): domain Bacteria; phylum Actinomycetota; class Actinomycetes; order Streptomycetales; family Streptomycetaceae; genus Streptomyces; species Streptomyces tibetensis. The sequence continues at coordinate 1,958 of NZ_SZVW01000031.1, read as the reverse complement.
GTCGGCACCCAGCCCGAGCGCGCCCTGATCCCGCACGCCGACGGCACTCTCGTCCCCCTGCCGGGGACGCCCGACGCCGACCTGATCCCCGACCTGCTGGCCGCCTCGGACGTGCTCGGCACCGGATGGTTCGGGGCGGTCGCCGCCGAGGCCGGTCCCGGCAGGACCGTCGCGGTCGTCGGCGACGGCGCGGTCGGTCTGCTGGCGGTCCTGGCCGCACGACAGCTCGGCGCGGAGCGGGTCGCCGCGATGAGCCGCCATGAGCCGCGCCGGCGCCTGGCCGCTGAGTTCGGCGCCACGGACATCGTCACCGAACGCGGCGACGAGGGTGTCGCGAGGCTCAAGGAACTGACCGGTGGCCTCGGCGCCCACTCCGTCGTCGAAGCGGTCGGCACCGAGGAGTCCATGCAGCAGGCGATCCGGTCGGCCCGGCCGGGCGGGCACGTCCGCTTCGGCGGCGTCAACCACGACGTCGCCCTCAGCGGCGAGGAGCTCTTCTTCTCCCAGGTCCACCTGCACGGCGGCCCCGCCCCGGTGCGCCGGTACCTGCCCGAGCTGATCGACCTGATACGGCAGCGGAAGATCAACCCCGGCAAGGTCTTCGACCTGGTCGTCCCGCTCGACGAGGCCGCCGAGGCCTACCGGGCCATGGACGAGCGGCGCGCCGTCAAGGCCATGCTCACCCTCTGACCGACCCCGACCCCGACCCCGACCCCGACCCCGACCCCGACCCCGACCCCGACCCCGACCCGGACCCCGACCCGGACGCGGACCCCGACCCGGACGCGGACCCCGACCCCGACCCGGACGCGGACCCCGGCGCCGTCCACGCCGACGCCGGGCACAGCAGCCCCGACGCGCTCACGCTCCGCTTGTACTCCCTGCGTCGGGCCGCGAAGGCTTCCGCCACTCCGCCGAGCCGATGCGCGGACGACGCGTTCCGATGCCTGCTCGTGCAGGGACCGGGTACTCGGTCCCTGCACGACAGGTGCTTGGACGCAGGAGAGGGGACCGGGGGCAGTGGCGGTAAAGGCGATGGGGTGGGCGCACTCGTTCCGAATGTCCGAAGGGGTGCGTGCGGGGAGGGAGTGGACGCGCGAACGCCTCGGAACCCTGCCGTGGGCCACTGCCGAGCCGGACACGGTGGACGCGGTGGTGCTGGCGGTGTCCGAGCTGATCACCAACGCGCACGTCCACGCGCACAGCGACGCGCATCTGGTCCTCACGTGGGACGGCGACTGTCTTCACGTGAGCGTCCACGACGAGGACCCGACGCTGCCGCGCCAGCGCGACCCGGATCCGGGTGAGGCCTCCGGCCGCGGAGTGGCGATCGTGCGCAAGCTCGCCGACGAGTGGACGATGAGGTGCCAGCGACACGGCAAGACGGTGACGGCGTGCTTCCGTCCCGCCGACCCCGAGGGCGGCCGCGCACGTTGAGTCTGCTCACCGACGAGGCCCCCTTTTCGAAGGAGAAGTGTCGTGTACCTGGCCCGAGGGTCGAGTGACGACCCCTACGTCTGGCTGTGGGTCCTGGGCGCCCTCGCGCTGTACGCGCTGATCAGCTATGGGCTGCAGTACCGCGCCCGCGCCCGGCGCGGTTCCGCCCATCCGGCTCATGACGCCCTGCACGACCTCAAGGACCGGGAGGATCCCCAGCCGCCCGGGAACCGCTTCGTCAGCCGCGTGATCATGCTGGGCGGAGCGGGACTCACCGGGCTGGTCGCCTACCTGACGAGTGGCGCCGTGCGCGTCCTGACGGTCGGGCTCACGGCCGCGGTGGCCGTCACCGTGTGGGCGTACTACGACCACCGCACGGAATCGCGCGCCTCCGCCAGGTCATGAGGCGGCCCGACCATCAGGCGGCAGGTCCAGAGGCGCACAAAGGCCCCTCACCTCCGGCAACCTTGAGTTCTAGCGATCGTCGCAACACCCCAGCTCAAGGGGTGCGATGTTCGAGA
>NZ_SZVW01000030.1 GCF_007655005.1 Streptomyces tibetensis | reverse complement strand
TCTGAAACAGAACACGACTCATGGGGCGCGCCCAGAACTCAAAACCAGGTCACTAGGTGCGCTGTCCCGGGACGTCGGTGACAGGTGGCACGCCCTGACTGGTCCGTGAACGGGCGAGGCCCTCTGGGTTCGGTGTGGATTGCGAGATCTGCAACCGGAACCCAGAATGCCCTCGTTGCGCAGTTGCTTTCACCGCACCCACTCGAGGAATGGGCTTACACCCAGCCCTACATGCTTGTCAGGCCGAGGCCGGGTAGAGCACCGGTTTGCTGGTGCCGCCTCGCCGCTTTGCCGTTTTGCCATTCTGCCGCCAGAGACCGGGTGCCCAGCCCACACGGCCCGCACACTGTCCGAACACGCTCCCCGTCGACGTACAACCTTGAGCCTCATTCAACATTTGATGCTTCACTGGAACCTATTCGGGTGGCAATGTCGACTTGCCTCTTCGGGCCGCTCAACCATCATGGATATGAGGGGCAGAACCGCCTTCCCGAGTTCTCCAGAATCTGAATTGTCAGCGAAGTCGCTGTCGAGCGATGGTCGAAAGTGGCCATTGTGCAAGGGCCGTGGCCGCCCTTCGTCCGGCCAATGGTGCCGCGATCGAACGCCCCACCGGCGAGGAGACGTTGCCGGTGAGCGTCACCGCCCCGCTCCGCGACTGCATACGCCCAACACGCCGGTGTCGGCCGGGCCCGGCGCTTCTCGGGTGCTGTCTCGCACACGAAGGGATGTGCCGGCATGGCTACCAGGACGACGAACACGAAGAAGACCACCTCGAGGACCCCGAAACCGCAGGCCGCGTCGAAGCCCGCTGCGAAGACCGCCTCGGCAAAGAAGGGCTCGTCATCCGACAGTGACCTCATCTCGTCGCTGAGGCAGTACATACGCGTCCGGGGGCCACATCTGCTGGAGGATCCGAACATCACGTCGGTGGGCGTCGGCCGTAAGGTCACCAGTGATCAGCCGGGCGGGGAAGTGGCATTGCAGTTCACCGTGGCGACCAAGGCCGAGCCGGAGGAGTTGGAGTCCCTGGGCACCTCGCTGATCCCGGCCAGCATCACCGTCGACGGTATTGAGGTGCCCACCGATGTCATAGAGCGCACCTACAAGCCGAGCTTCCACATGGTGGCCGAGGTCGAGAGCCCGCTGCGCAAGACTCGGCTGGATCCCGTCCGGCCCGGAGCCAGCGTCGGCGCGGTGACGGTGTCGGCCGGCACCATAGGCTGCATCGTGTTCGACCGGGCCGACGGCACACCATACGTGCTCAGCAACTGGCATGTGCTGCACGGCGCATTTGGCGAACTGGGGATCGAGGTCGTGCAGCCCGGCACTCGGGACGACAATCGCATCGACCGCAACCGGATGGGCGTGCTCAAGCGCTCCCACCTCGGCGTGGCCGGCGACTGCGCGGTGGCGACCATCAAGGACCGCGGCTCCCTCCCGGAGATCCTCGAACTGGACGTCGCCCCGCGGACCCTGGGGGAGCCGGAGCTCGGCGACAAGGTGGTCAAGAGCGGCCGGTCCACCGGGGTCACCCATGGCATCGTCCGCCGCATCGACACCGTAGCGAAGATCAACTATGGCGGGGTGACGGGCCTGCAGACCATCGGGTGCTTCGAGATCGGCCCGGACCCCGATCATCCGTCGGCGGGCGGTGAGGTCAGCAGCGGCGGTGACTCCGGCTCGGTGTGGATGTTCAAGGAGGGCGACGACAGCGTGAGTACGGTGCTCGCCGGTCTGCACTTCGCCGGCGAGGGCACCGGCGACCCGGACGAGCACGCCCTGGCCTGCCTGTCGACCTCGGTGTTCGAGAAGCTCGACATCACCCTCAGCCAGCCGGCGCCGGAGCAGCTCGAGATCATCGCCGGCTACGACGCCGACTTCCTCGGCGAACGAGTCGAGGCCCCGGTACTGGACACCGACCTCGCACGCGACGCCGCGCTCCTGGACGGCTCGCCGGTCATCCCGTACACGCATTTCTCCCTCACCCTGAGCGAGAAGCGGCGCTTCCCGTTCTGGGTGGCCTGGAACGTCGACGGCGGCTCGCTGAAGAAGCTCAGCCGCAGCGGCATCCCCTTCGTCAAGGACCTGCGGCTGCCCGGCACGGCGCAGGTCGGCAACGAGCTGTACCAGGCCAACCGGCTCGACCGGGGGCACATCGCCCGCCGCGCGGATCTGCTCTGGGGCAGTCTGCCGGAGGCGCGCAAGGCCAACACCGACTCCTTCTGCTACACCAACATCACACCGCAGATGGACGACTTCAACCAGAGCGCCAAGCAAGGGGTGTGGGGCGCACTGGAGGATGCCGTATTCGACGATGTCGACGTCGACGACCTCAGGATCAGCGTCTTCGGCGGACCCGTTTTCCAGGACGATGACCGGGTTTATCGCGGCGTGCGCATACCCCGCGAGTTCTACAAGGTCATCGCCTTCACCGAGAACGGCGAACTGAAAGCCAGGGCGTTTCTGCTCACCCAGAACCTGGACCAGCTCGAATCGCTGGAATTGGACGAGTTCCGGGTCTTCCAGGTCACGCTCGGCGAGGTCGAGGACCGCACCCGGGTGCGCTTCCCCGCCGCCCTCCACAAGGGCGACACCCTGAGTGTGCCCGAGACTGCGGCGGATCGCTCGCCCCTGCGGTCCACGTCCGACATCCAATGGGGCTGAATTCCCGTCAAGCTCCGCTCGTACGTCGTGAAAGGCCGGCGCGTCACCATGACCAAGCCCGTTCATGAGAACGCACCCGAGTTCCTCCAGAACGCGGAGGAACCGGTACGTGACCACCTGCTCGGTGCGGCCCCCCTGCCCGCCTTCCTCCAGGGCGCCGACCAGCTGTCCCTGGAGGATCGTCGGCTCCTCGTGGACCAGGCCTTGGTCCTGCTGGAGCAGAACTATGCCCATCTGCCGCTGAAAACCGCGATGCACGCCGTCAACCCGGTCCAGCGGCTGCGGCTGCTGCGTCGGCGCATGGAGCGGCAGACACCGCAGACCATGCCGAGGGAGTGGCTGTTCCACGCGGAGATGTCGGAGATCTTCCACTCCGTGCGGGATCTGCACACCAATTACCTGCTGCCCGACCCCTTCAACGACAAGATCGCCTTCCTTCCGTTCCTGGTCGAGTCCTGCACGGAAGGGGACCGCACCCGGTACCTGGTCACCCACGTGGTGAGCGGCTTCTCGGCCCCGGGGTTCGAGCCGGGGGTCGAGATCACCCACTGGAGCGGCATCCCCATCCTGGACGCCGTCGACCTCAACGCGGCTCGGTTCGCCGGTAGCAACACGGCGGCCCGGCGCAGCCGAGGTGTGCAGTCACTGACCGTGCGGCCGCTCATCATGCATCTTCCGCCGCTGGAAGAGTGGGTGACGGTCAGTTACGTCGACCTTGCCGGAACGGCCAGGGAACTCCGGCAGAGCTGGCAGATCGTGGAAAACCTGCCCTCGTTCGTCTCAGCCGACCGGGACACGCACGGGTTCCAGGGCCTGGACCTCGACGGGGACGAGACCCAGCGGGCCAAAGTGCTCCTGTTCGCGCCCCGGGTGGTCGCCCAGGAACGGGCCGCCGAAGCGGACGATTCCCTGCCGGACCTGGGGGCGGGCGAGATCGCCACCAGCATGCCCAAGGTGTTCCGGGCCCGGGCCGTCACCACGCCGTCCGGAACGTTCGGCCACATCCGCATCTTCACGTTCAACGTCAACAGCCCCGGCACGTTCGTCGCCGAGTTCGTCCGGCTCATCCGGCAACTGCCGCAGGACGGTCTCATCGTGGACGTCCGGGACAACGGCGGAGGGCACATCCACGCAGCCGAATTCACCCTGCAGACGCTGACACCGCGCCGGATCACTCCCGAACCGGTGCAGTTCGTGAACACCCCGCTCAATCTGCGGATCTGCCGACGGCTCCAGGGCGCTCCGGGACTGGATCTGGGCCCCTGGGTGCCGTCCATGGAACAGGCCGTCGAGACCGGCTCGGTCTACTCCGGCGCCTTCCCGATCAGCCCCGAGGACGGCGCGAACGCAATCGGGCAGCAGTACTTCGGGCCCGTCGTACTCATCACCAACGCCCGGTGCTACTCGGCCACGGACATCTTCGCGGCCGGCTTCCAGGACCATGGCATCGGCCCCGTGCTCGGCACCGACGAGAACACAGGCGCCGGCGGCGCCAATGTATGGACGCATGATCTGCTCTCCGAATTCTTGGCGGACGACCCGGGCACGCCCTACCTGCCCCTGCCGAAGGGTGCCGGGATGCGGGTGTCGATACGCCGCACGCTGCGGGTCGGCCCGAACTCGGGCACGCCGGTGGAGGACCTGGGTGTCGTCCCCCACGAGCTGCACCGTATGACGCGCCGCGATCTGCTGGAGGGCAACACCGATCTCCTGGACCACGCGGGCCGGCTTCTGCAAGGTCTGGCTCCCCACGCCGTGACGATCACGGAGGCCGCCCCCGTCGATGGCGCGCTCCATATGATGCTCACGGCGGAGAACGTCGACCGCGTCGACGTGTACCTCGACCAGCGCCCCCGCGCTTCCGTGGACCTCGCCGGCGGCCGGGCAGACCTGCTGGTCCAAGGCGCCGCCTCCGCACACACGGCCCATCTCGAGGGCTTCGAGGTGGGCCGCCTGGTCGCGAGCACGACCAGGGACCTGCCGTAGGCCCTTGCTGGACCTGGCCCTCACTCACTCCTGACCCTCCGGGCCCGGCCGAAGGCCGGGCCCGGTCGCTCCAACGGCGTCCCCACCTGGCCTGAGAATGGCTGATCGAATGGGATCGCCTGCAAGACGGCTTCGCCCCCACGCGTTGCCTCGTCCCACCCCGCGCCCGCGTGTGCAGGGCCCACATCGCGCGCAGCACCATGCGCCGATCGCCGGACGAGCTATCCCCGCGTGCGCGGAGCCGACGAGACCGCGACCCCCAAATACCAGGGCGACTCCGAGCTATCCCAGCGTGAGGGGCCGAACGGTGTTGTCACCGGTGTCGGCGTCCACCGCGGACCCATCCCCGTGCGTGCGGGGAGATCGACCGAGCGTGTCTTCGGGAACCTGAGGTTCAGGCCCACCCGGGTCGTCGCGGGCGCGCATCGCGCGAATCTCCGTGGAGGCGGCCTCGCCGGCCCACCGTACGAGATCGGTGTTCCAGGTCGTACCGAGGCCGACCGCCTGGGCGAGAACGGTGGCCTGGCCCATCCGGGCGACGCGATGCAGGGCCTCCTGGCCGGTGTGGAAGGCCGCGATGCGCAGGCGCTCGACGGCGGGCGTGAACGGATGCAGGCATCCCATCTTTGCGTCGAGGGTGAGCCGCGACAGAAGGTCGTCGATGCGCTTTGCGAAAGCCAGCTGTGAGCGCGGAACGGCGGTGGTGTTTGCGCCGTGTGTGCAGACACATGGGATTCCCTTGAGGTGGAGCGGAGAGTGCTCTCGAAGCGCTTCGATGCATGCCAGGGCGCTGGGAAAGCGTCAAGAGATCGACAACGTTCATCAAGCAGGGGACGTGGAGAACCCTCTCCAGTGCCTCGGAGGAATCTTTGAAGCGACCCTTGTGCACCCATGGGCGTTCACTTAACCTCACAGCAACATCGAAGCGCTTCGACTGCGTAAGCCTCGGCAGTGATGGGATGTCCGCTTTCAGCTCAGCTGGTTCAAGTCACGCCACCGCAGCCGACGGCCCACCGTCGGGTGTCCGGGTGCGCCATGAAGGGTTGACGCAATGACACCGAACGTCGCCTCCGTATCCTCAGGACCGAGCTTCCTACCCGGCGATCTACATGGTCGGTGCCGTCGAGAGCTTCAACGCCGTCTACCGCTCCGACGACGAGGCGAATACCTGGACGCGGATCAACGACGACCAGCACCAGTGGGGCTGGACCGGAGCCGCCGTCACCGGTGACCCGCGCGTGTACGGCCGGGTCTACCTCGGCACCAACGGACGCGGCGTGCAGTACGGGGAGCCCGCCTGATGCCCGACCTGGGCGAAGCTCGAACCTCTGCCAGGCGCACGGGAGTTCGGCTGGCTGGGCAGCCTCCCGGAGCTGATGCAGGCAGGCGGCATCGGCGTGGTCCTCGCCACCCCACCTCAATCGCCCCGCCCTGGATGGGCCGGCTGCACGTGTTCGGAGAGCCGGATGCCGAGAGGGGCGTCGTCACGCAGCACACCCTGATACGGCCGGGCGGCGATCAGCCCCGCTGATTGAGCAATTACTCGCAGAACAGAGGAAACTGCATGAGAAAGTCTTGGATTCTCCCCCTGATCACGCTTGTCGCCACCGCGCTCGGGGGGACAGCGGCAGGTGTGGCCCCTGCCTCCGCCGCCTCCGACACGCCTTTGCGGGTCATGCCGTTGGGCGACTCGATAACCTGGGGCGTGGGAAGCAGTGCGGGCAACGGCTACCGGGGCCCGTTGTGGAACCGGCTCGCGGCGGACGGCCATCCCCTGGACTTCGTGGGCACGGTGCGGAACGGTTCGATGTCCGATCCGGACAACGAAGGCCACTCCGGGTACCGCATCGACCAGATCGCCGCGCTCGCCGACGCCTCGCTGACCCGCTACCGGCCCAACGTGGTGACGCTGCACATCGGTACCAACGACCTCCAAGGAGCCTCCGAGGTCGACAGCGCCATCGCCCGGCTGAGGTCGCTGGTCAACCAGATCACCGCCGATGTCCCCGACGCCACCGTCCTCGTCGCCTCCCTGGTCGTGTCCACCAGCAGCTCGGAGGAGCGGTGGCGGGGCACGTACAACCAGGCCACCCGGCAAATCGTCAGCGACGCGCAGGCCGCGGGCAAACGCGTCGCGTTCGTCGACATGAGCAGTCTGACCACGGCCGACCTGGCCGACCCCCTGCATCCCAACGACTCGGGCTACCAGAAGATGGCCGACGCCTTCCACCGTGGTGTCCAGTCCGCGGACAGCGCCGGGTGGCTGAAGAACCCCGCACCCGCGCCCGCCCGCGTGCAGTCCGGCGTGGCCGGCAAGTGCATGGACGTCAACGGTGCCGGCACCGCCGACGGGACCGCCGTCCAGACGTGGAGCTGCGGCGACGGTGCCAATCAGTACTGGTCCGCCTACACCGACGGCACCCTGCGCTCCCTGGGTAAATGCCTCGACGCCGCCGGCGGGGCCACCGCCAACGGCACCAAGGTGCAGATCTGGGCCTGCCACGGCGGCGCCAACCAGGTCTGGCAGCCCTACAACGGCGGCTACCGCAACCCCGCCTCCGGACGCTGCCTCGACGTTCCGGGCTCCTCCACGGCCGACGGCACACAGCTCGTGCTGTGGGACTGCAACGGCGGCTCCAACCAGAAATGGACCACTCTGGCCACCGGATGAACCCCGCGCCCGGTATCTGAGCCTTCTCAGGACTCAGATACCGGGAGAACACCGGTGCCTGGTCCCGCTGGGGGGCGGCACCGGCTGCGGTCGGCTCATACATGGCAGGACAGCGAGGTGAATTGAACCCGAGGTGGCAGGAGTCGGCAGGTGCCTCGGAATCGCATGGTCAGCGTCGGCACTGCAAGCCTTGGCGCGGCGAGCTTCAAGGGTGGCCCCGTGCCAGATCCTGCCGGAACCACAGGTAACACCGGGGATTCAGTCGACCGCACACCAGGCACCGACGGCTCCACCGCAAGTGCGGGCGACCCGCTGGCTTGCTCCCGCTGGGGCGAGGTTGAGGGCCTTCTCCACGAGCCGTACCGCATGGCTTGAGCGGGGTGTGAGCTTGGAGGGCTTCTCGAAACCGAGGGGGGTTCCGAGAAGCCCTCTCAGCCCTGGGCGGTGGTGTCAGCCGAGACGCCACTGCTGGTTGCTGGCCCCGTTGCAGTCCCACAGTCCGACCAGGGCGCCGTTGGCGGTGGAGGCACCGGTCACATCCAGGCACAAGCCCGACTGGACGCTGGTGATGGTGCCGTTGGAGTTGCGGTTCCACTGCTGGTTCGTGCCGCCGTTGCAGTCCCACAGCACGACTTTGGCGCCGGCCGCGGCGCCGGCCGCGTCAAGGCACTTCGCACCGCCGTAGACGGTGAGTTGCTTGCTCGACGGGCTGGTCCAGGTCTGGTTCGTCTGGCCGTTGCAGTCCCAGATGTGCGTCTGGGTGCCGTTGGTCTGCGAAGCGCCGGGCACGTCCAGGCACTTGCCGGAACCGGTTGCGCGGATCGGACTTGTGGTGGTCCCGCCGGAGCCGTCGAGTCCGAAGAAGGTGATGGCCCGGGCCGCCATGCCGCTTTCGGGCAGGGAGTGCCCGACACCTTGGAAGCTGTTCGCCTCGACCGGTGCCTGCGCGCCGGTGGAGCCGTAGCGGGTGCGGGTCCAGTTGGACTGCGGGGAGTCGGTGAAGACCGGGGTCTGGCTCACCCCGAGCACATTGGACGCCCTGCCGGGGTGAGGTGACGCGGCCTACGTCTCGGGCCGGATCCCGCAGCCATGGCGGGGCCGCAGGCCGTTGTGGCTGCGGCCCCGCTCGGGTGTGTGAGTCAGGAAGGGTCGCCGTACTGGAGGCCGCGTCCGTTGGTGCCGACGTAGACGCGGCCGTAGGTGTCGGGGTCGCCGGTGATGACGCCGACGCCGCCGATGGCGCCCCACTGGTGGGCGTTGTCGTTGACGCGGAGCCAGGTGGCGCCCTTGTCGGTGGAGCGGAAGACGCCGGTGACGTCCTTGACGGTGCCGATCAGGTACAGGGCCTGGTAGTTGGTGCCCGGCTTGGCCTTGCCGAAGCCGAGGGCGGAGGCGGACTGCACCGTCTTGAGCGTGGTGAAGGTGCGGCCTCCGTCGGTGGAGTGCAGCAGCCCCTTGCCGGAGCCGGAGATCCACAGGTCCCCGGCGATGCCGGGTACGGCCGTGAGCTTGCCGGAGGGCAGGTTGCCGGCGCGGGCGGTGAAGGTCGCGCCGCCGTCGGTGCTGGCGTAGAGGGTGCCGCCGGACAGCGAGTAGAACGTCCTGGCCGAGGAGCGGTCGGCGACGACCACGGCCCCGGTGCCCAGACCGCTGACCTTCGACCAACTCGCGCCCTTGTCGGTCGAGCGGTACGGGGCCTGACCGGCCTCGGTCCAGACGATGGTGGAGCCGTCCGCCGCGAGCGCGACATGCCCGTCCTGGGCACTGGCCACCGGCTCTGCCTTGAAGCCGTTCCAGCTGCGGCCGCCGTCGGTGGAGTAGGCACCGTCCTGCGCGCCGCCACGGCCGACGCGGACCATCGTCGAGGGCTTGGACTGGGCGAAGTCGATGTCGGTGCTGTTGGTCATCAGCGGGTTGCTCAGCCGGCCGGAGGGCACCTTGGTCAGGGAGTCGTGCCGGAAGCCGCCCTGGTCGCCCATGGCGGTGATGACGGTGGCGCCGCCGGGAGGGGCGATCGCGTCCAGCAGCGCGGTCTCCTCCAGCCCTCGGGCGCCCATGCTCCAGTGGCTGGTGCCGCCGGTGTCGGAGGCGCCTGCGTCCTTGCTGCGCAGGATGCCGTTGCCGGTGCCGTAGAGCACGTGCCCGGAGTTGAAGGGATCGATGGCCAGGGCGGTCATCCAGTGCCCGGTGTGGGTGCCGACGTAAGGGGCGGCGGAGGCGCTGCGCACCGACTTGTCGGCCAGTGCCTTCCATTTGGCGCCGCCGTCGGTGGTCCGGTAGATCTCGTCCTCGGGCCACCAGCGGCCGAGGGTGGTGACCATCACCGTGGAGGGCTTGCGCGGGTCGACGGCCAGACCGGAGAAGCCGTAGTTGCCCTGGGACGGGGAGATGTTCTTCCACGCCCCGCTGCCCGGCGTGTACTTCCACACCGAGCCCGCCGTCACGCCGTTGGGTCCGAGGTTGTCGGTGTACGTCAGGTACAGCGAGCCGTCACCGGAGAGCACGCCGTGCTGCGGCAGTTGGCCGGTGGGCTGCCCCGAGACGGCCTGCCAGGTGCTGCCGCCGTCGGTGGAGCGGTACAGGGAGGTGGACCTGTCGTTGACGCCGACGTAGATCGTCTTGCTGCCGGCCGGGCCGTACGTCACGAAGGAGATGCCCGCCCCGCTGCCCGCCCCGTCCTTGACGGGGAACGAGGAGACCTGCCGCCATGTCACGCCGTGGTCGCTGCTGCGCCACAGACCGTTCTTGCGGGTGCCCAGCAACAGGGTGCCGTTGTCCGCGGGGTCGATCACAAGCCGTTCGCCCGCGCCGCGGCCGTCCTCGTTGCCGCCCACCTTGAACGGCAGATCAGTGCGCTTGAAGGTGCGGCCCCGGTCGGTGGAGCGCAGGATCGCGCCGTTGCCCGCCCAGTCGTTGGTGTAGGTGCCCGCCGAGAGGTAGAGCCGCTTGGGGTCGACGGGGTCGGTGGCCACCGCGTCGATGCCCAGCAGGTTCCAGTCCTTCTCGCCGATCCAGTCGGTCAGCGGGATCCACTGCTCGGCCGCGGTGTCCCAGCGGTAGGCGCCGCCCATGTCGGTACGTGCGTACAGCAGACCCTTCTCCCGCTGGTTGAACACCAGTCCGGTGACATAACCACCGCCCACCACCTGGGCGTTCTTCCACACATACGGACCGGCCGCGGCCGTGGTCCGCGCCGTGCCCACCCCGGCCGCCTCGGTCTCGGCCGTCTTCACCAGCTTCCACTCCTGGTTGGCGCTGCCTGCGGCGGGATACTGGACGACTGCCGCGCCGTCGGCCTTGGAGCCCTTGGAGACGTCCAGCAGTTGGCCGCTCCTGCGGGAGGTGAAGGTGACGGCGTCGGAACCGCTCACCTCGTCGATCCGCCACTCCTGGGAGGGGGAGGAACTGTCGGTCTGCTGCTCGGCGGCGACCGCCTGAGCCGTCGAATTACCCGCTATGCCCAGCACTTTGCCGCTGTTGCGGTTCACCAGCTCGTAGTAGCCGTCCCCGGTGGGCTTCAGCTTCCACTGCTGGTTGGCGGTGTGCTGGTCGGTCCACTGCTGGATACGGGTGCCGTCGGCGGTGGAGAAGCCGTTGACGTCCAGCACCTTGCCGCTGCGCACGGAAACCAGCCGGTAGTAGGCGTCGCCGTCGACCGTCGCGGCCTGCGAGTCCTCCTGCGCGTACAGGAGATACGGCACGAGAACGGCGGGCACGCCGAGCAGCAGACCGGTGGCGGTCCAGCCGCGGCGGTGACGCCCGCGGCGCCCGCCGTTCGTGGGGTTGTTCATGGGGAGGCGTTCTCCTTGCATACTGTTCAGCAGTGGAAAGCAGGATCCCGGCCCCGGAACTGGCCGGATCCGCTTCCTTGTCGTCACAGGTTCCGCACAGGTTGCCGCGAGCCGGGAACTTTCAGATCACCTCGTGGCGCGGTAGGCGCTGATCAGCGTCTGGGTGACGCTGTTGCGTCAGCAGCCGTAGATCACCTTGTAGGCGACCTCCGGGTGGAACTGGCCGGCCGAGGAGCCGGCTTCCACGTCGCAGTTGTCGTCGGACTCGCCCGGAACCTTGATCCACAGGAGCATCTCGACGCCTCCGCCCAGCTAACTGGGGGTGCCGATACGGCGGCCTGAAGGGTTGCACCACTGGCCGTTGGAGGGGTCTGTACGGTGAGCGGTGTAACTCCCGAGCTGGAAGCGACAGTTGATGACTGACGTGACGAGTGACACCGAGGCCGGGGAGGCTGCTGTGGGTGCGACGAGCGCCGTGGATGACGGGCTGGTCGCCGAGCTGGTGGCCCGGGCCAGGCCGGTGGGGTGAAGCTCACCGGGGAGGGCGGCCTGCTGCAGCAGCTGACCAAACGGGTACTGGCGTCCGCCCTGGAGGGCGAGCTCACCGATCACCTGGGGCACGAGCCCGGTGAGCGGGCCGAGGGCAGCGGGAGGACTACCGCAACGGGCACCGCTCCAAGACGGTGATCACCGAGTCGGGGCCGGTCGAGATCGCTGTGCCGCGGGACCGGGCGGGGTCGTTCGAGCCGCAGCTGGTCAAGAAGCGGCAGCGGCGTCTGGGCGGGGTGGACGAGATGGTCCTGTCGTTGTCGGCGAAGGAGCTGACGCATGGGGAGATCTCCGCGCATCTCGCCGAGGTGTACGGCGCGGAGATCTACATGACGGTGAGGACCGGGAACAGGGGGCCAGGCGGCTGGTGCTGCGGCTGCGGTGGTGCACGGGTTGCCGTAGCTCCTGCATGTGTGGGCCCTTTCGGTTGGTCGTGCCCTTCGGTCGGTTCAGCCTTCGAGGGGCTCACAGCAGTTGCGGATGCCGGCCCGGCATCCGCAGGTTCACGGCAAGGTGCCGGGGGGCTGGAACCACTGGGCCGCAGCCGTCGAGGAACTCCTGGACAGCTGCTCCGCGAGCCGAGCCCCTCCCCGTCCGACTGAGCGGAAGTGACGGGCGGGCGGCGCCGGCTCACTGGGTGTAGAAGGTGGCGTCCGCCCGGTCGGTCGTCGTACTGGGAGCCTGGACGTACAGCAGGTAGTTGTAGTGGCGGATGTAGCGGCCCGGGAGGTTGTACGACTCGTACGAGACTCCGGCGGAGTCGGAGAGGCCGGCCCGGGCGGTGAAGGAGGCGTCAGCGGCGAACAGCGACGTCCCGTCGTTCTTCTCCACCCACACCTCGTTGTTCTTGTGGTGCAGGAAGTAGCCGGGGAAGTTCGCCGACTCCAGGGAGACGGTGCCGGTGCCGGCGAGACCGGCGACGACGCGGAACTGCGAGTCGGTGAGCGGGGAGACGTTCGGCTCGATCTTGGCGCGGTACTCCCAGTGCCGGATGAACCGGTCGGGGAAGTTGTACGAGGAGAGCCGGATCGGAGTGAGGCCGTCGGCGACCGGGATGCCGAAGTCGGGTGTGCCGTCGGCCTTCCAGTAGATCTTCTGCACGCGAGTGCGGCGGTTGGGGTCGTTGAGCGGGGAACCGCTGATGTCCTTGTAGCTGCGGTCGTGGTAGACGAGGATGTCCGACTTGCCGTCCTCGGAGACCGTGAACTGGTTGTGCCCGGGGCCGTACTGGCTGGTGGTGGCGTTGCTGGCGAAGACCGGGCCTGTGCTCTTGGCCCACGACGACGCGCTCAGCAGGTCCGCCGAGGCGGACGCGGTCAGCATGCCCATGCAGTAGTTGGCGTCGGTGGCACTGGCCGAGAAGGTCATGAAGACCTTGCCGCCTCGCTGGATCACGGCCGGGCCCTCGTTGACCGTCTCCCCTCCGGCGGTCTCCCACGCGGCGGTCGGGCGGCTGATCACGACCGGTGCGCCGGTGATGGTCCACGGGCTGGACATCCGCGCCAGGTAGATGTTGGTGCCGCGGCCGACGGCCGGGTCGTTCTGCGCCCAGGCCAGGTAGCGGGTGCCGTTGACGACGAAGGTCGTCGCGTCCAGGGAGAAGGTGTCCAGCGGCAGGGCGATACGGCCCTTCTCCGCCCAGGTGCCCGTGATCGGGTTCGCGGCCGTGCACTCCAGGACGTAGGGCCGGATCCTCCAGATGTCGTTGGCGGCGCCCGCGGCGAAGTAGATGTACCACTTGCCGTCGATGAAGTGGATCTCCGGAGCCCAGATGTGGGCGCCCATCTCACCGGTGGAGTGCTTCGTCCAGATGGTCGTCTCGGCGGCCGACGTGAGCCCCTGGATCGTGGTGGCCCGGCGCAGCACGATCCGGTCGTACGCCGGGACCGTGGCGGTGAAGTAGTAGAAACCGTCCGTGTGCTTGAAGATGTGCGGGTCGGCCCGCTGCTCGGCGATGGTGTTCGTGTACGTCACACCGGGGGAGGCGGGCACGGCGGCGTGGGCGGTACCGGCCGAGACACCGGTGACGGTGGCGGCCGCCGAGCCGGCGATCATGCCGAGGACCGTTCGACGGGTGAGCGCAGGTCTCACGGAGTACTCCCTCTGGTGCTGGTGTGCGGCGGACGCCTCTTCACACCGGCTCGATATATCGAACATCGTTCGTAAAGTCGGCCAGACGATAGGTTCTGCACCTCGCTCCGTCAACACTCGTCACACAAGTATCCGGAGCGTCTTCCCGCTGTCGAGAAGTGAGGCTCGCGCTGCTCCGTGTCGGTTGTATCTCCCGGCCGGCGGCGATCCTGGTCGCCACCTGCCTGCCCTTCGCAGGCCAGGTCTTGACCACACCGGCCCGGCCGGCCGCCGCCGTCGGTGCGGGTCAGTTCGTCACGCGGAAGGTGGCGTCGCTGCGTCCTGTCGCGGTGGTGATCGGGTCGAGGCGCAGTTGGTAGGCGTAGTGGCGGATGTAACGGTCGGGGTGGTTGTACGACTGGAAGGACGACCAGGTCGAGTCGGCGAGTCCGGCGACCTGCCGGAAGGTGGCGTCCGCGGCGAACTGGGCGGTGCCGTCGTTGCGGACCAGTTGGAAGTCGTCTCCGGAGTGCCGCAGGAAGTACCCGCGGTAGTTCACCGATTCGAAGGAGACGGTGCCGGTGCCCGCCAGGCCGGGCCGCAGCCGGAACTGGGCGTCCGGGCCGGTGACGTTCTGGTCGATGCGCATGTCGAAGTCGGCGTGCCGCACGTACCGGTCCTGGAAGTTGTAGGACTGGAGCCGGTTGGCCGGGATGTCGCTCCAACGTGCGAGCACGCGGGACTCCTCGGCGGCCGTGAGGCTCAGGATCGAGCCGTGGCGCTTCTTCGTGGCGCCCATGGAGTAGGTTCCCGACGCCGGAATCCGGTAGGTGCCGGGGGCGGAGGGGTTGGTCGTCGTGACCGGTATGTACCCGCGTCCGGAGGAGTACTGGTCGAGGTAGAGCGCCCACTCGTTGCGGTCGCGGAACTTCATCCACATCGGGCCCTCGACCTGGGCACCGGTCAGGCCGATGCCGGAGAGGTTGCCGAGATTGGTCCACGTGCCGAGGATCGAGTTGCTGCCTTCGAGGGTGATCTGCCCGTCGCCGGAGGCCCGCACATAGCGGTGGTTGCCGACGCCGGCCGGCATCTCGACGATTTGGGTGTCGATGATTTCCTGCATGCCGGGGCGCTCGATGTAGATCTGTGGGGTGGTGATGGAACGGAAGTCGCTGGTGTGGGCGGAGTAGATGCGATGCTTCTTCACGCCGTCGACCGGCTTGTTCGTCGCCCAGTACAGGACGTAGTCGTTGGTCGCAGGGTCCCAGATCGCTTCCGGCGCCCAGGCGTTGCGTCCGTCGGGGATCGCGCCGGCGACGTTGAGCAGCCACGGCTCCGACCAGTTGATCAGGTCCGTCGACTCCCACACCACGAGGTTGCGGCTGCCGTTGTTGATGGAGGTTTCCCAGTTCTGCCCGCAGCTGATGCACAGGTCGGTCGCGATGATCCAGTACTTGTCACCGTTCGGGGATCTCACCAGTGCGGGGTCCCGCACCCCCTTCGTGCCGACCGTGGAGCGAAGGGCGATTCCGCCGCCGTTGAGCTCAGTCCAGTTCAGGCCGTCCGTGCTGTAGGAGAAGTAGATCTGCTGACCGTTCGACCCCTCCCCGATGAAGTGCGTCATCAGGTAGCCCGGGTCGGCGGCGGCCGCTCGGTCCGGTGTGATCAAGGCTTGGCCTGTGAAGAGCAGGCACGCGGCGAGGAGTATCGCCGACAACCGGGCGCGAAGCGCGGACATGTATGTCTCCTGTCGTTCTGCAAAGGCCACCACCGGGCCCGCGGAAGGGGCCGACTGATTCCGGGTGACGCATGTCTTTCGTGTGTGCTGTGCTTCGCCGTGGTGACGGCACGCTTGTCACCCGAGTGGGGCGGTCGGGGTGCGGGGGCCGACCGAGCGGTTGTCGATGCGAGCGGGGTCTCGGTCTCCACTGCCGGGGAGGTGGAGCCTCCGTATCCGACTCCCTGTCCGCCGAAGTGAGCTGTCCGATGCATCGAACGGCGTTCGTGAGGTCGGGCAGACGCTAAGTGTGAGGAGCGGAATGCGTCAATACCTCCGGCAGCAGTGGCCCTTGGGACCTGAAAGGGTGTCGCGGTCTGGTCAGCATGGCGTTCCACCGGAGCAAGGCCGCCGGCGGGCACGCCGACATGGGCGGCGTCAGGATCGGCGGCCGGACGGCCAGGCCGACCCTGGTTTCCAGCATGCTGCCCGGCCACGGCACCGTCTACCGACCTTCACCAACACGGGCGATGGCTATTGCAAGATCAAGGGTGTGCGCAGCGGCAAGCTCCTGGAGGTCGCAGTGCAGACCGTGGAGACGCCCGCTCCCTCCACGGTCTGCCGTTGGGTTCGAAGTCCCGGTCCCTGTGCAGGAGGGCGGGCAGTCCCTTCAGCTTGGGCCGCTGTCGTGGGACTGCCCTCTTCCGGCCGGACGTCTGCCTGTCACGGCAGCGTGGTCCACTTCTGGTTGTTCTGGCCGTTGCAGGTCCACAGGACGACCGGGGTCCCGTTGGCGCTCCCGGCCCCGTTGACGTCCAGGCACAGCCCGGCATGGACGTTGCGGATCGACCCGTCGGAACCGACGGTCCACTTCTGGTTGTCCTGGCCGTTGCAGGGCCAGATGACGACTCGTGTGCCGTTGGTGGTGCCCTGGTTGGAGGCGTCCAGGCACTTGTCGCCGTAGACGCGGATCTCGCCTCCGGCCCAGGTGGTCCAGAGCTGGTTGGCGGCGGTGTGGCAGTCCCAGATCAGCGTCGCAGACCCGGCCGCGGTGGCGGCGCGGTCCACGTCCAGGCAGCGGCCGGACCCGGTAGCGCGCAGGCGTGCGGTGGTGGAGGCCAGCGGGCTGCCGCCGGTCACCTTGAACACGGCGACACCGTGCGCGGGGACGCTGGCCGAGATCTGCCCGGAGGTAGTCGACGTGCCGCCGGTCCACAGGTCGGTGAGGGTGAAGGCGCCGCCGGACAGGCCGACTTGTGCGGCAGTGGTGGTGACGGTCGCGGTGTTGCTGCCTCGGTTGAACAGGCCGACCGCGACGGAGCCGTCGGACAGGGGCTTGGCGAACACCTCAGTGGCGCCGTCGTCGCGGACTCGGCGCCCGCCCGCGCCCAGGGAGTCCTGGTTGACCGCGAGCAGGCGCGGGTTGCGCAGGATGGCGCTCACGTCGGCGGACATGGTGCGGATGTCGTTGCCGGCCATGAGCGGGGCACTCATGAGTGCCCACAGGGCGAAGTGGGAGCGGGACTCGGTCAGGGACAGGCCGGGGCGGCCGACGACCAGCATGTCGGGGTCGTTCCAGTGTCCGGGACCCGACTGCGCGGCGAGCGGGGCGGTGACGTCGAGGACGTTGCCGACGCCCATCGGGTAGCTGTTGGTGTTGTTGTTCTGCCAGATGTCGAGCAGGTCCTCGGTCGTCCGCCACAGGTCGGCGACCTCGCCCCAGTTGTACTTGTCGCCGGTGGGGGAGTGGAAGCTGTTGGGGTTGATGCTGTAGACGATCGGACGGCCGGTGGCGCGCAGGGCGTCACGCATGATGGTGAACTGTGCGATCTGCTCGCTGAGGGTGCCGCTGCCTGAGCACCAGTCGTACTTGAGGTAGTCCACGCCCCAGGAGGCGAATGTGGTGGCGTCCTGGGCCTCGTGGCCCTTGCTGCCCGTGGAGCCGGGGTAGGTGCCCACGCCCTGGGCGCAGGTTTTCTCGTTGGGGGCCTGGTAGATGCCGAACTTCAGGCCCTTGCTGTGGATGTAGTCACCGAGCGCCTTCATGCCGCTGGGGAACTTGGTGGGGTTGGCCCGCAGGTTGCCGGCCGCGTCACGCTGCGGGTCGAACCAGCAGTCGTCGACCACCACGTACCGGTAGCCGGCGTCCCGCATCCCCGAGGACACCATCGCGTTGGCGGCCTCGCGGACCTGCGCCTCGGTGATCCCGCACCCGAAACTGTTCCAGCTGTTCCAGCCCAGTGGCGGGGTGAGCGCCGGGCTGCCCGGCGCGGCCTCGGCGGTCGTGTCGGCAGAGGCGGTGACGCAGGCGGTGAGCGTCAGCGCGGTGGCCGTGAGGAGACGCAGCAGTCGTCTGTGCAGGGAAACCATGGGGGGTTCCTTCCTGGCCCGCGAAGCTGTGCGGGCCTGATGGGCCGCTCATGAGTTGGTGATCAGGTGCGCGCGAGTCAGCGCTGCAGGGTGAGCAGGGCCGGCCGGTACGGCAGCTTCAGGTAGTCGGTGCCATCTGACGAGGGAGACCTGCCCTGGTAGAGGAACTGCAGGTTGCAGGGGTCGATGGTCATGGTCTGGTCGGGGTTGTTGCGGACCAGGTCACCGTGGCTGATGTCGTTGGTCCAGGTGGCACCGCTGTTGGCCTTGCCCGCGAAGGGGTTGCTCTCGGTGGCGGCCTGCGGGGTCCACGGACCGTTCAGGCTGGAGGCCGTGAACGAGCGGAAGAATCGCTGCTCGGTCGCACCACGAGCCTCAACGATCATGAGGTACTGGTTCTGGCCCTGGACCTTGTAGACCTCCGGCGCCTCGAACAGGTTCTTCTCCGTGTCGCTCATGACCGTCGTGTACGACGAGCCGAAGCTGCCCGGGAAGTTCCCGATCGGCATGGTCGACTTGAAGATGCTGCCCTTGTCGTTGGCGAAGAACAGGTACATGTTCTGGTCGTCGGCGATCACGGTCGGGTCGATCGGGCCGCCGGTGGGGAGGCTGCCGGTGAACAGCTCCTGCGGCGCGGACCAGCCGTTGGGGTTGGTGGGGTCGCTGGACGTGCGGTAGGTGAAGGGCCAGGCGGTGCCCCACCCGTTCGAGACCAGCACCCATATCTTCTTGGGCGCGAAGTAGAAGAGTTTGGGTGCCACCGCGGACCCGCTGATCCCGGTCTGGCCGGCCGAGGCCATGTCCGACCAGTTCGTGAAGGGCCGGAACGTCATCGCGCCCCACGACGATCCGTCAGAGCTGGTCGCGTAGACCAGGTGCTGGCCGTTGTACGTCACGGTGGTGAAGTCCTTCAGCGCGACCCACCCGTTCGCCGGCTGCGCCAGCGGGCCCGTCGAATTCCACCGGTACGTCGACGGAAGAGCACACGTGGTCGGCGTCCCGGACAGGCCGGTCCACTTCTGGCTGCTGCCGCCGTTGCAGTTCCAGAGCTGCACCGCCGTGCCGTTGGCCGTGGCGCCGCCGCTGACGTCCAGGCACAGCCCGGACTCCACGGCGACGATCGTGCCGTCGGCGTTCGCCCGCCACTGCTGGTTGGTCCCGCCGTTACAGGACCAGATCACCGGTCGGGTACCGGCCGTGGTGGCGTGGCCCGGAACATCCAGGCACTTGTTGCCGTACACGGTGAGCTGGTTGTTGTCCGTCAGCGTCCACTGCTGGTTGGTCCCGCCGTGGCAGTCCCAGATCTGCACGTTCGTGCCGTCGGTCTGGCCTGCGCCCGGCACATCGAGGCACCGGCCGGAACCGGCGCCGCGCACGGTGCTCGTGGTGGCCGCCTGGGCGGGGTTGGCGACGAGTGTCGCCGCCGAAGCGAGCAGGGTCGCGAGCACCACAGACAAGTGCCTGCGGCTGAAACCACGTCTGCGCATGGGGGTCTCATCTCCTTGAGTGAGCGATTCTGTTCGTCATGCCGAACAAGGGTCGAGCTGTCGAGCAGACGGAAGGGGGGAGAGCGGCCGTCTGCTTCCGGGGCGGAACTCACATCCTCACGATGCGCCACCGGTTGTCGGCGGTGCCGTCGTCCGCATCCTGGACCGCGAACGCGCCGACAGCGGTGGAGTTGTTCGCGACGGCGAGCAACTTGCCGCTGTGCTCGTTGCGGATCTTGTAGGTCCCGTCTCCCTGGTCGAGCAGGGTCCATCGGTGGTCGGCGGTGCCGTTGTCCGACCACTGCAGGACGGTCGCCCCGTCTGCCGTGGACATGTTCAAGACGCCGAGCACCTTGCCGCTGTGGGCGTTGCGGAAGCGGAACCCGTTTCCATCGGCGACCATGTGCCAGTCGTGGTCGGCGGTGCCCGAGTCGTGCCACTGGAGGGCGCGGCCGCCGTCGGCCGTGGACATGTCCTGGATGCCCAGCACGAGACCGCTGCCCACATTGGCGAGACGGACGGTGCCGCCGGCGTTCCAGTAGACGGTGTAGTTGTGGCCGTGCGCGTCGTGGAACGGGCCCAGGCTGACGGTGGAGCCGTTGGCGGTGGCGGTGAAGGCGAGTGACGTGCTGCTGGTCCGCCTGATCGAGGACGTGTCCAGCGTGGGGAGGGAGCTGAGCGTGGAGTCGCCGTAGTTGCCGGACAGGACCACCGGGCCGTAGGTGATCGCCGCGACGTTCGCGTTGTCGTTGGCCGCTCGCATGATGACCCGCATGGGCAGGCGGACGGTGACGGTGTCGCCGGAGGTCCAGGAGCGGGTCAGGGTGGCGTAGCTGCCGGGCGTGGTGGCGATGTCCTGCCGCGTGC
This sequence comes from Streptomyces tibetensis, assembly GCF_007655005.1. GTDB lineage: Bacteria > Actinomycetota > Actinomycetes > Streptomycetales > Streptomycetaceae > Streptomyces > Streptomyces tibetensis. The sequence continues at coordinate 74,265 of NZ_SZVW01000030.1, read as the reverse complement.
CGTTGACGCTGACGGTGGCCCCGGCGGTCCAGCCCGGGATGCGCAAGCGCATCGCCCAGGTCCCGCTGACGTTGCCGGTGACCTGCAGGGTCGTGGTGTCGCTGACGGGGTAGGTCGTGGTCTGGGTGACCGTGATTCCGCGCTCCGCCCAGGTGAGCACCGAGGGCACGAACAGGTTCACGATCAGCGTGTCGTCACTGCGGTAGTAGATGGAGTCCATCAGCCTGGTGTGCATCTCCAGGCCCGTGCCCTGGCAGCACCAGAACGTGCCGTAGTCGGTACTCCAGGTGCCGCCGCCCCACGCGGGGCCCACACCGCGCCGGCCTCCCGGGTTGAGCGGGGTGAAGTAGGTGACGTGGCCGTGGGGGTCGGCCGGGTTCTGCTGGCCGATCATGTGGTTCAGCCAGGCCCGCTCGTAGTAGTCGAACAGCGCGGCCCGGCTCGGGTCCAGCGTGAACAACTCCCGCGTGAGAAGAAGCATGTTGAAGGTGTTGCAGCTTTCGCAGGTGTCCTTGTTCAAGTAGCCGGCGATGGCGTTGGGGGCGCGGAAGTGCTCCGCCTGGCTGTTGCCGCCGATGGCGTAGGTGTGCGAGTCGACGCAGAAGTTCCAGGCGTTGGTGGCGATGTCCCGGTACCGAGCGGTACCGGTGGCCCTGTACTCCCGGGCGGCCCCGATCCACTTGGGTACCTGGGTGTTGGCGTGCAGTCCGCTGAGCCGGTCCTGGTTGGCCGCCAGCGGGTCGAACACCGCGGCGTGGTCGAACCGCCGGGCGACGGTGAGCCACCGCGCGTCGCCCGTCTGCTGGTGGAGATCGGTCAGCACGGCGTTCATGCCGCCGAACTCGGTTCCCAGCATGGCCTGCATCTGCTGGCCGCTCAGCCGGCCGGTGCGCAGGTCCACCCATCCTGCCAGGGCGAGCAGTACGTCACGGGCTTGTGTGCTGCCGATGTGACGCCATACGTCCAGCAGGCCGGCGAGGGTCTTGTGGATGGTGTAGTACGGCACGTTGCCGTTGCTCAGGGTCCGCTGCTCGAGAGCGGTGAAGTCGGACTCGGGGTAGCCGGAGAGGTAGCCGGTGTTGAAGCCGGCGGCGCTGTTGTTGGCCTGGCATTTGGCCAACTCCGCAACCATGTGGGTCGCCTTGTCCCGGCAGACGGTGTCCCCGGTCACGGCGTACAGCTGCGCCCATGCCGTGAGGAAGTGCCCTTGGACATGGGTGCGGAAGGGGAAGCCGGGCGCGTCCCAACCACCGTTCGGGGCCGCGCCGTTGGTGGACAGCCGGTGGTTGGCGCGGAAGTTGTACAGCAGCCGGTCGACATCGACGAACCGCAGGTAGTTCCGTGTGCGGTTCTGGTTGTCCAGCCAGCGGCTCGCGGTGAGCCGGACCTGGGCGAGTGCGAAGGGGTGCGCGGAGACCCCGATGTCGGCCCCTGCGGGAGGCGCGGCCGCGTGGGCGGGGGACGCGCAGGCGAAGGATCCGGTGGCAGAGGCGGCGGCGGTGGTCCCGACTGCTTGCAGTAAGCGCCGTCTGCTGACGGAGGAAGACATCTTGAACCTTTCGGTAAGGGCAGAGTGACTGCTTGGTTCGTAGGTGCGTTCGCTCGCATGTCCGGCGGTCGGGTGCAGTAGGTCACGGACTTGCCTGCTGCCGGCGTGGCGTCATACGTCGCAGGCCGACGGCATCACAGCGGAGCCGTTGGTGGCGGCCGCGGTCCCGGCCACGGGCCGGCGAGAGCCGATGCGCGTGTAACTCCTCCGGCACTGCGTTGATCCTGTTCGCTCGTCGGAACTCCGCCCGGGTCCGCGACTGTGGGCGCCAGGCGACAGCCCTGTTGGGCAACAAGGCCCGGATTCAAAGAAGCATCGATCCCACTGGCCCTTTCCACGGATACATGGGATGGATTAACGGGTACGGACGTTGCCTCTGTCTAGTCCTGCGACACGAAAGACTTCGCTACTTGCGGATGCGTATCCACGCGGTGAGGGTCACATCCAGGGGCTGACCACCGTGAAGGAGCTGTCGGCGCGGAAGGTGTCGGTGTTCTGTTCTGGTAGAGGTCCATGCGCAGCGCGTGGTTGTAGTGCCGGAGGTAGCGGCCGGGTAGTGGTACGACTCCAGGCTGTCGAAGCGGATCCGGTAGTCGGCCGGGCCGGCCGGTGGTGGCCCCGTACGATGAGGAAGTTTCTTGTGCGGATCCTGCTCCGACGTGAACCAACCAACCTTTGCCGCATGGCCGTTGGCTGAGACCGTGCGCGGGAGGATCGGCCCGTAGTGCGAGTTGACGGCGATATGAGTGATCCGTCCCCACAGCGGATCCAGCACGTCCGCCAGAGCGGAGAGTTCGCGTGTCAGGTCACGTGAACGTTCGCGTGTCAGGTCACGTGAACGCGGCCACCAGGCGCCGTCCAGCTCGACGTGCCCTGGTGAAGGAAACTCACGGGTTTCCGCGCGAGTCGCGCGGTCGGGACTCCGAAGGGAACGGCCCGTAGCGGGGGATGAGGGGTGGTCGCGGGCATCGCGCGAAACCCCTCTCCGGATCTCTGCGCCTCTGCGCGAGGGCAGCCGCCCGGTGTCGTTGCTCACCGGGAACGAAACCGGCATAGGAGCCGGCGTGCGAAGTGCTCCCGATGAGTTCACGCTACTCCCCGAAGAGGCCGAACGGACCGCTCCTGGACGTCGGCTCACTTCCGTCGGCGGTCGTCCTCCGAGGAGCGGCTCGTCTCCAGCCAGGACCGTGCCGGTTCTGCCGGGCGGGTGGTGTCCACGGTGAGCTGGAGGCGGGTCCCTCCCTGGCTGTCCGCGGGATAGCTGCGCTGCTCGGTGGCGGCGAAGCACTGGCGGAGAACCTCCGCGACGCGACGGGCGACCTCGGGGGAGGCCGCGACGATACGTACCTCGGCGTGCCCGTCCGGGGGTGTATCCGTGGGCTGCATGGCGACCTCGTTGTTCGGGCACAGATGAGCGGACCGATCTTTCACTCTACTCCGGCATGCCCTGTGGCCCTCGGATGTGACCGGCGAGCTTCCCGGCCGACGTGGGCCGCGGAGTACCGTGAAGCAAGCAAGTCACTCCGTTTTCCTTACAGGCAGGCAGGCAGGCGAGTGCGATGTCCGACTCCGGCTCCCCGCGTGTGACCAGGCTCCTGCGGGACGCCGTCCACCAGGCCCTGAAACCCGGGACGGCTGTAGTACGGCTGGAGACGACGCACGACCGCCGGGGTGTTCTCGACGGAGCATGGTGGCCGCGGTCCCGGGACATCGCCGCGGAGCTCCCCGCCCTGATCGCTGCCCTGGCCGAGCACCTCGGGCCGGTCACACGTGTCGGCCTGGACGCCGCTGCCTGGGAAGCACTGCCGACGAGGCTGGTTGTCGATGACCGAGTCGTGCACATCGACTCCTTCCCGGCCGGCGACGACACCGTCCTCATCACCCGTGGCGAGCAGGATCTCTTCTCCCTGCTGGTGGTCCCGCCGCACGCGACGCCCGACGCTGCGCGCGCCGCGATGGCCGAGGCCGTCCGCGCCGGCAACGTTACGCAGGCCGAGCAGATCCTCATCGACACCGGCACCGACCGGGCAGCGCCGGAGATGTGAGAGCGATCAGCCGCCGCGGTCCGTCCGACTTCGACCACGGCATGTCGACACGAGCTGCTGGGCCCCCTCGAAGCGGCGTTTTACGGATGGCCGCGTACGTCGTCGCACCCCTGGGACCCCTGGTGTCCTCGGCGACTCTTCATGAGACGTTGCACTCCGGGTGAATCAATATCTGTGCCCGAGAGGTCAGAGTTTTACGGACCACGCAGTAGGGGTTTTAGCCGCGACGAGCAGAGTGGAATTATCCAACGCACACGGAACGTTCCGGCGTGCTACTGTCGTTCTCAGTTGCAGTTGTGGTTCCCAAAACTTCAAGTGCCCCCGCCAGGCTTCTGCCGATCGGGAGCACTTTTGTATTTCCGGTCATTTCCGGGCGGGGTAATCATCGCGGCGACACGGCGTCCGCGTGGTGCGGATGCCGATGCACTGCCCCAAAGGAGATATGACATGGCTGCTGGTACCGTGAAGTGGTTCAACGCGGAAAAGGGCTTCGGCTTCATCGAGCAGGACGGTGGCGGCGCCGATGTGTTCGCCCACTACTCGAACATTGCCGCGCAGGGCTTCCGTGAGCTGCTCGAGGGCCAGAAGGTGACCTTCGACATCGCGCAGGGCCAGAAGGGCCCGACGGCCGAGAACATCGTTCCGGCCTGACGCTCACGCACCATCTGTAGCTGGGGCCCGCATCCTTCGGGGTGCGGGCCCCAGCTGCACGCGTATCCCGCAGCGGTTTTCACCCGCGGGACGCCCCGGAGGAATCTGCAGTGCCACCGTAAGCGGTTCCTCCCTCAGGACGCAGACGCATCCTGCAGCGCTGCCTCGCAGCCGGCGCCCGGATCGCAAGGTCCCGATCGCGTCACCCATTTCAGCACCTGCGCACCCGAAGGTTTCGGTCGGCCAGATCTGCTTTCTTTTCCACCGGTCCATACTTGTAATTCTCCATGCCGTTCATCGCAGCGGGGATTCCTTGATATGTGCCACATCGAGGAAGGTTCCGCATGAACCGCACGTACACGAACGACCGCCCCGCCCGCACCCGTGACGGCCGTGCCGACGCCGGAAGGGGCGGCAGCGGCTACGGCTCGCAGGCACCGCGCCGTACCGGCGGGCCCGTCCGCTCCGGCGGTTACGGCCGTCGGCCCGCCGCAGCGCAGGGTGAGTTCGCGCTGCCCAGGACGATCACCCCCGCGCTGCCCGCCGTCGAGGGCTTCGCCGATCTCGACATGCCCGAGCAGCTCCTGGCCGAACTCGGCAGGCAGGGGGTGACCGTACCGTTCCCGATCCAGGGAGCGACGCTGCCGAACTCCCTGGCGGGCCGTGACGTGCTCGGCCGCGGGCGCACCGGCTCCGGCAAGACCCTGGCCTTCGGCCTCGCCCTGCTCGCCCGCACCGCCGGACAGCGTGCCGAGCCCCGCCAGCCGCTGGGGCTGATCCTCGTACCCACGCGTGAGCTGGCACAGCAGGTGACCGACGCGCTGACCCCGTACGCCCGCTCCGTGCGGCTGCGGCTGGCCACGGTGGTGGGCGGCATGTCGATCGGCAGGCAGGCCAGTGCGCTGCGCGGCGGAGCCGAGGTCGTCGTCGCGACCCCGGGCCGGCTCAGGGACCTCATCGACCGCGGCGACTGCCGGCTGAACCACGTGGGCATCACCGTACTGGACGAGGCCGACCAGATGGCCGACATGGGCTTCATGCCCCAGGTCACCGCGCTGCTCGACCAGGTGCGCCCGGAGGGGCAGCGAATGCTGTTCTCCGCCACCCTGGACCGCAACGTCGACCTGCTGGTGCGCCGCTACCTGACCGACCCCGTCGTGCACTCCGTCGACCCGTCGGCCGGTGCGGTCACCACGATGGAGCACCACGTCCTGCACGTCCACGGCGCCGACAAGCACGCCGCCACGACCCAGATCGCCGCCCGCGACGGCCGCGTGATCATGTTCCTGGACACCAAGCACGCCGTCGACCGGCTGACCCAGGACCTGCTCGACAGCGGGGTACGGGCCGCCGCGCTGCACGGCGGCAAGTCGCAGCCCCAGCGCACCCGCACGCTGGCGCAGTTCAAGACGGGGCACGTCACCGTGCTCGTGGCGACCAACGTCGCGGCGCGCGGCATCCACGTCGACAACCTCGACCTGGTCGTCAACGTCGATCCGCCGACCGACCACAAGGACTACCTCCACCGCGGCGGCCGTACCGCCCGCGCCGGCGAGTCCGGCAGCGTCGTCACCCTGGTCACGCCGAACCAGCGCCGAGGCATGGTCCGTCTGATGTCGGACGCCGGAATCCGGCCGCAGACCACCCAGATCCGCTCGGGCGACGAGGCCCTGAACCGGATCACCGGCGCCCAGGCCCCGTCCGGCATCCCGGTCGTCATCACCGCACCGGTGGTCGAACGCCCCAAGCGCAGCGCCACCTCCCGAGGCCGCCGCCGCCCCACCTCCGCGACCAGGCGCACCCCTGTACGCCGGCCCGGCTTCGGCGCGGTGGCCTAAGACTTTCAAGGCGGCGCTCTCGGCATCCTCGCCCTCTCCCGCTGAAACACCTGGCCCCTGGTCGGACCGTTCTTCCGTTCTTCCCTTCTCTCTGTGAGGCCACATGCGCTGCGTCATCGCCCGCTTCCCCTTCGAGCTCACCAAGGGCGGCGTGCTGGAATCGATGAAGGGCATCAAGCCCGAACCGGTCACCGGCGAATCGGTGATCATCGGCCGCCGCCACTACCCCGTCAAGCAGGTCGGCCAGGTCATCACCCGCCAGGACCGCCGTGACTTCAGCGCCGCCGAAGTCCTGCGGGCCATGGCTCAGCTCGGCTTCACCTGCCGCGCCGTTCCCAAGGCAGCGCCCCTGGGCAATCTCAGCCCGATGCAGCAGGCTTCCGCGATGCTCGGCACCCCTGTCACGGTCTGACCGGGGCAACAGACACGAGCCGACACCTGAGCAGCAGCGTGGGCCCGACCGGTACGCCGGCGGGCCCACACCGCGTGCAGGGGGTTCCCGCCACCGTTGCCCTCAGGATCCGGGCGACACGGAAGTGCAGACGCGTGGGAGGCCCGTCCTCCTTCAGGGGGCGTCGAAGACGGCGGGCGAACTCGCCCAAATGGGCGAATCCCTCAGCACATCCGACACCCTCTGCCTCCACGCGGTGGTGGGTCACTGTGAGTACCGGACAGAGTCTCGCAGCTGCTTGAACCATCCATGGGGACCGGCGAGGCAGACCGGTCGAGGCGGAGCACCTCACTTTCCAGCGCGCGGAAATCTATATCGGCTGGAGTAGACTTTGGTCGGCAGTGTGGTTAAGGTTTCTGTCGTAGCAGAGGTCAAGAGAGGCCCGGCAGAGATGAACTGCCGGGCAGTAGCACGCAGTTGCAGTACGCAGGACGGTGCGGTGGTGGAGTTCCGAAGCCAGAGCGGTTGCAGGACGGCGACGGGACTGACGACCGGACCGGGTGGCCCGCAGTGATCAGGGGCCGCCATGAGCAGTACCGCAGTGGCAGTACGAGTAAGTGAAGGTTCGCAGTACCCAGCAGTGAAGTGAGTGAGCAGTACCTCGGTGAAGGCGTCGGCTGCGGGCGCGCGCACCGGGAGGTTCGGCAGTGGGGTTCCAAGCCAGAGCAGACGCAGGACGGGTGACGGGGCTGGCTGCCGAAGAGTGGCGCTGTGTAAGGCCACCAGCAGTTCGCAGTTTCCGTTGGTGAGTAACTGATCAAGAGGGAAGAACGGAGGAGCCGAGCGCCATCAGGATCGCCCGGGTGGAAGTCTTGGACCCGGGTACCGCAGGACATCGATAGTGAGGTGGTCTCCGGTCGAGCAACCGCGATCCCCGCGCCCCCGACAGTGTCTCGGTCGGGTCTGCGGAAACAGAGGGCCGGTGCAGTATCAGGGCCCGCAGATGGTGGAGTAGTTCCTTCGGGGCCCTGGTGTCAGTACGGCATCAGGGCCCCTCCACGCGTTCCACAGAGAGGTGCGATGACAGCAGACGACACGTTCGGCCGTCTCGATGACGACGACTAGCCCGCCTGCACCACTGGCCGGGCTGCCGAGATGCTCGGCACCACACAGGGCTTCCTCCGTGCCATCGGCGAAGCCCGCCGAATATCGCCGCGCCACCGCATCGGTGAACTCGATCGCAGCAGCGTGAGATGAGCGTGCCCGTCCGCGTCGGCGGGCACAGCACACATGGTCTGCTGTGCGCTGTGATCGTTTCCTATGGTGACGCGGCGTGTGGGCGTGTAACGTTCTGCGTCAGCTGTCGTGGTTCGGAATTCCCTCTTGCCCGTGCCTCTGGTGTGGGCGTTTTGCTGTGCTGTGCCGCAGGGACCAGGGCGATCACCTCTGCCTTCCACATGGTGTGGGAGGCGTTCATCGACTGGAAGGCATCAGACATGGCAACGGGAACTGTGAAGTGGTTCAACGCGGAGAAGGGCTTCGGTTTCATCGCCCAGGACGGCGGCGGCCCGGATGTCTTCGCGCACTACTCCGCGATCAACTCCACCGGCTTTCGTGAGCTCCAGGAGGGCCAGGCCGTGACGTTCGACGTCACCCAGGGCCAGAAGGGTCCGCAGGCCGAGAACATCAACCTGGTCTGACCTCGCGGCCCTGCCCCAGGGGTCGCGCGCACTGCGTCCGGTGAGCGCGGCCCGTGCGGGCTTTGCCGACCACCGGGCGAAGCGCCTGCTCTCGTGCCGGGCGTGCAAAGGATCAGGGGCCGCCGCAGCCATTGCTGAGCGGCCCCTGATCTGTTGAGGCGGAGACGGGTGCGACCTCGGCCCGAACTTCCTGACCTCAGTTGCTTCGAGCGTCGTCCGGTTCGAGCGCGGCATGTTCTGCGCCTGTTCGCGCAGTTACCCAGCAGACGGTCAGGCGCCCGTCCAGGCGTCGAGGAAGGCTTGCCGTCCAACCGGATCGTCCCATCTGCGGTCCGCATGCAGAACGCGCCAGGCGGTGAGCTCGAGATCTCGGAGCCACAACTCGCCGATGACCTGTGTCTTGAGGTCAGGCAAAAGGTCGGACTCGGCGAGGGCTTGACCGATCACCTCCCCGGCCGCTACGCGCTGGGGCGGGGTCATCTCATCGAAGGCCGAGAGGATCTGCCGGGCCAGGGCGGTTCCCTCTCCTTCCAGAGAACGCAGCACCTGGGCCTTCATGTTGACGGGTAGCAGGTACGCGGTGCCCGAGGACCTCCACAGGTCCGACCAAAAGCGTTCGCCTGCCTCGGTGGGGGCAGGCAGCGCGGCCAGTAGCCCGAGAAGATGGCCGGTGGCCGCATAGCCGTCGGAGTGGGCAGCTGCGACGACTGCGATGCCTGCTACGCGCTCCACATCGAGTTGGTCGGCTTCGAGACGCGAAGCCGGACCCAATTGATGTTCCAACTGGTGTGCCAGGGCGGCGGATACGTGGGGGCGGACCTCAGGAAGCATCGGCGATCCTTGCGCGTAGGCGAGCGGGAGATGCCCGTTCGTAAACCCTGATCTTTCCCATGGCCGGCCGATCCACTCGGCTTGGGCAGGCCCAATCGGCGGCAGGGGAGCGGGCGGCTGATCTGGCCGAACCGATCAAGCCGAAATTGCGTGGTTGAGGGTGCGAGCGGCCTCGCGGGGATGCAGCGCGCGAGTGGGCACGATCAGGTCGGACACATCGAGGCTGCCCGCGTTGCGCTCCAGCACGCCGTCGGTCAGCATCACCAGCGGGTCGCCCGGCCGCAGGTCCAGCGACTGGCCCCGGTAGGAGGTGAGGGGCAGGGAAGGCACGATTACTGGACCGCTCGCGGACGCGGTCCTGGACGGTCGAAGAACGCGTCAGCTGACCCTGAGACCGACCGCGAGCGTCAGTTCAAGGACCCGGTGCGGCGATGCGAGATCCGGAAACAGCTCCCGTAGCTGCGCCATCCGGTACCGGACGGTCTGGGGATGGACGAACAACGCCGCCGCCACCTCGTCCCGCCTGCCCTGGTGCAGCAGCCACGCCCGCAAGGTCTCCTCCAGCCGCTGCGCGGTCGCGACAGGCAAGGTCCGCAACGGTGCGAGGGCTCGGGCCCGCAGGTCTGCGAACGCGTCCCCGTCGGCGCTCAGCACCAGCTCGGGCAGGTGGTCCTCGGTGTCGCGAATATCAGAGGAGAGGGAACGCGCGCGCACGGCTCGTGCGTACGAGTCGGACGCACGAGTCCATGGCCGGGCCGGGCCGACCACGGCGGTGCGGTCGGCCAGCTGCCTCAACAGATGTGATCGGTCGGCATCGGGGACGAGCAGTACGCCCAAGGCGTCCGGCAGCTCGTCGAGGACGAGGGTGCTCGGGTCGAGCACGCGGTAGGCAGGCCGAGCCTGGGCGGCGGGCAGCAGCACCGCGGTCAGCGCAACCGGGGGCTGCCACCCGGCCCGTTGAGCGGAGACAAGCAGTACGTCCGGGCTCGCGCCGGCGAGGAGGTCGCGGGCAAGCTGTTCCAGGTGGCGCTCGTGCGCCCTGCCCTGGGCGGCCAGTTCGTCGGCGTGGCCCGCGGCGCTCGCGGCGGAGAGCTCGTCGATGTAGGCGAAGGTCAGCTCGGCGAACTTGGCGACCTCGGCAGCGGGCAGACCTGCGGGTACGGCACCCGCTGCCAGGCATCGCCAGGCCACGCGGGCGCCGACGCGGTAGGCGCTGAGCAGGGCGTCCATCGAACGGCCGTCGCGTACCTCGCCGCGGCCCAACTCGTAGGCCGCGTCACCGCCGTCGCCGCCCGTGGCGCTGCCGCTCGCGAGGTCCAGGTAGTGTCCCAGGGCGGTGCGGACGGCTCGGCGGATGGTGCCGCCCATGCTGCCCGAAAGGGCGTTGGCGTAGGAAGGGACCTCGTCGATGATCGCCTGGACGACTTCGTCGGCGGTGGTTTTCAGCGCGGCCCGCAGTGCGGTGACCGTCCTCTCATCCAGGGCCAGCTCGCTGGCCCTCTGGATTGCATGACTCATGTTTTGTTCCCTGCGAACAATTCACGCGACCTGATTCACATCCTGCGGTCAGGACTTTACGCCCTGAGGCACAGCAAGCTGGAGTCATGACGAGTACAGCCCTCCGCAGCAGGGCGTGGAAACTGCTGGAGATGGTCACGACGCCGCTGCTGCCGTCGGACTACCTCGATCTGGTCAGCCCGCTGCGTGCGGGTGCCGACCTGCGTGGGCGCATCGAGGCCGTGCACGCCGAGACGCGTGACGCCGCGACCATCGTGATCAGACCGGGACGGGGCTGGCGTGGCCACACAGCCGGTCAGTACGTGCGGATCGGGGTCGACGTCGACGGGGTGCGACTGTGGCGTGCCTACTCGCTCACCTCGCCGGCAAACCGTCAGGACGGCCGCGTCACGATCACCGTGAAGGCGATCCCGGACGGCAAGGTCAGCAATCACCTGGTCCGCAGGGCGAAGCCGGGCACACTGATCCAGCTCGACCAGGCGACCGGTGACTTCGTGCTGCCGGAGGTCAAGCCCGCCAAGGTGCTCTACCTGACGGCCGGCAGCGGCATCACGCCCGTGATGGGCATGCTGCGCGACACCGAGTTCGACGACGTCGTCATGGTCCACTGCGCGCCACAGCCGCAAGACGTGATCTTCCGCAGCGAACTGCACGACCTGGCCGCGGACAAGAAGCTGCGGCTCACCGAGGTGCACACCGACACCGACGGCATGCTCGACATCGCCGCCGCGGACAAGAAGCTGCGGCTCACCGAGGTGCACACCGACACCGACGGCATGCTCGACATCGCCCGCCTCGACGAACTCGTGCCCGACTGGGCCGAGCGCGAGACCTGGGCCTGCGGGCCCGCGGGCATGCTCGACGCCGCCGAAAGGCACTGGAGCGAACACGGCGTCCCGGAGCGCCTGCACACCGAACGCTTCCGCCCCAGCGTCGTCGTCGCCGGCGACGGCGGCGAGGTCACGTTCAGCACCACCGGCAAGACCGTCGACGCGGACGGCGCCACGCCGTTGCTGGAGGTCGGCGAGGAGGCCGGCGTGCTCATGCCCTCCGGGTGCCGCATGGGCATCTGCTTCGGCTGCGTCACGCCGCTCAAGGCGGGCGCCGTCCGCGACCTGCGCACCGGCGAGATCACCGAAGCCGAGCCGGGCGTCCTCATCCAGACCTGCGTGTCCGCCGCTGCGGGCCCCTGCGACATCGAACAGTAGGAGCACTTTGACCGCCATCGACCCCACCGCCCACCTGACCGCGGAGCAGATCGAGGAGCTCGGCCGCGAGCTGGACGCGATCCGCGACGAGGTGATCGCCGGCCGCGGCGAGAAAGACGCCGCCTACATCCGCAAGGTCATCTCGGCGCAGCGCAAGCTCGAACTGGTCAGCAGGGGCGTGCTGCTGTTCTCGCTCTTCCCGCCCGCGTGGCTGATCGGCACCGCCGGTCTGTCCGTGGCGAAGATCATGGACAACATGGAGATCGGCCACAACATCCTGCACGGCCAGTGGGACTGGATGCGGGACCCGAAGATCCACTCCACCACCTGGGAATGGGATCACGTCTCGCCGGCCGACCAGTGGAAGCACTCGCACAACGAGCTGCACCACACGTACACCAACGTGATCGGCAAGGACAACGACCTCGGCTACGGCATCATGCGCGTCGACGAGGACCAGAAGTGGCACCCGTTCCACCTCGGCCAGCCGCTGTGGAACTTCATCAACGCCTGTTTCTTCGAGTACGGCATCGCAGCCTACGACCTGGAACTCGGCAAGAACCTGCACAAGCGCCGCCGCAAGAACCCGGAGTTCCGCGCGCAGGCCAAGGCCGTGGGCCGCAAGATCCGCAAGCAGGTGCTCAAGGACTACGTCATCCACCCGCTGCTGTCGGGCCCGTCGTTCCTCCCCACGCTCGCCGCCACGTTCACCGCGAACCTGGTCCGCAACATCTGGTCCCACTCGGTGATCATGTGCGGGCACTTCCCCGAGGGTGTACAGGTCTTCGAGCGCCGGTCGATCAAGGGCGAGACGCGCGGCCAGTGGTACCTGCGCCAGATGATGGGCTCGGCGAACATCAGCGGCAGCAAGGCCATGCACTTCATGACCGGCAACCTGTCGCACCAGATCGAGCACCACCTCTTCCCGGACCTGCCGAGCAACCGGTACGCCGAGGTCGCGGTGAAGGTGCGCGCGTTGTTCGAAAAGTACGAGCTGGAGTACGTCACCGGGCCGCTGCCCAAGCAGGTGTTCTCCGCGTGGCGCAAGGTCTTCCGGCTCTCGCTGCCGAACAAGAAGCCCAAGGTCAAAACGCCGGCCCGCGAGCAGGAGCTCGTCGCGGCCTGATTCCCGGTATTGGTTCAGATCTTTCGGCCGTACCGGCGGCGCCGCCGGGTTCCCAGCCCATCAAGGAGACCCGCGCCGGCTGGGGACGCCTGCTGGCCGATCTCGCCGACGTCACCGGTCTGACCGGCTCCTTCGCCAATGCGCTGCACCGGTTGCGGCCGTGCGGCACCTGCTCGCCGACGACGGCGAGGCAATAGCCGACCTGGTCCTCCTGGGCGACCAGCGCGAGGTATACGGTCCGGTCGCCTCCACCCCCACCGCATGGCGCCGGATCTTAGGCGAACCCTGCGGGCCCGGGCTGGCCATGGAGCTCCATGAGGCCCGGGACCCGCTGGCGCCCCACCTGGCCCTCCGTCGGCCGGAAGGCCATCCTCCTCCAGGGTGCCCGTATCGCTCTCGCCGACGGGCCGTACAGCCTGCCGAACGGGAGACCCTCGCTACAGTGGGCACTGCGCTGACGATCTGTGCGGATGATGTGACGCGATTGCTCACGGCGGCGCGGACGCCGTCGGGAGCCCCGGGTGGGCCCGGGCCCCTCGCGCCCTCCCGGCGGGGGATTCATTTCTGCTGCGGGTCGGTGAGGGCTGGTCGCTCCCCCACTCTCGGCTTCGCTCGAGCGGGGGGACCCCCATCGCGGCGGAGCCGCAGATCGAAACAGCCCCGCACCCCTTCCGGGGCGGCGCGCCGTCCGCCGACTACCTCCCAGGGAGTAATCCGCACCCGCCGTCACCCCCGGCAGTACGCGTCACCTCGCCCTCCCGCCCGACGAAAGCCGTGGTTCTCACCGGAAGTCTGGGAACCGAAGCAGACGTCACCCGGAGGGAGATCGGTCGATGAGGGCCGGAGAGACAACCACGACGAGGACGGGGCGCGGGCGAGCCGTTCCATGGGCGGTGCTCGGGCTGTGGATTGCGGTGATCGCACTCGTCGGGCCGTTCGCGGCGAAGCTCGCCGACGTGCAGCACGACAAGGTCACCGACTACCTGCCGGCGAGCGCGGACTCGACGCAAGCGGCGAAGATCGAGGAGAAGTTGCCCGGTGGCGAGACCACCGAGATGGTGCTCGTCTACCACCGGGACGGCGGGCTCAGCGCCGCCGACCGGAAGACCGCGGCCGGGCAGGTCGCGGAGATCACCCGACAGCACGAGCTGATCGGCGGTACTCCCCAGGGGATTCCGTCCAAGGACGGCACGACCCTGATGTACCCGGTCGCCAGCAACGAGCCCGGGGCGGACGAGGAGAAGCAGGACGAGCTCGTAACCGACGTTCGCAAAGTCGCCCAGGGCGAAGGCGGGTTGAGCGTCGATGTGGGCGGCACCGGCGCGCTGGGCACCGACTCCGGCGCAGTCTACGATTCGCTCGGCGGACCGCTGCTCTACACCACCGTCGCCGTCGTCGCCGTACTGCTGATCCTGATCTACCGCAGCCCCGTGCTGTGGCTCGTGCCCCTCGTCGTCGCCGGGATCGCCGACTACATGTCGATGGGCGTCGCCTACGGCCTCAACCAGGCCTTCGGCACGACCGTCTCGGGGCAGAGTTCGGGTGTGATGACAATCCTCGTGTTCGGGGCGGGCACGGACTACGCGCTGCTGCTCATCTCGCGCTACCGGGAGGAGCTGCGGCGCATCGAGCGACCGTACGAGGCCATGGTCGCCGCCCTGCGCGGCTGCGGGCCCGCCGTGCTCGCCTCCTCCGGCACCGTCGCCGCCGGACTGCTGTGCCTGCTCGCCGCCGACCTCAACAGCAGCCGGGGCATGGGCCCGCTCGGCGCCGTCGGAGTGCTGTGCGCGCTGATCGCGATGATGACCCTGCTCCCCGCCATCCTCGTAGTGGTCGGACGGCGCGTGTTCTGGCCGCTCGTGCCCGCCTTCGGGAGCACGCCCAAGCAGCGGCGCAGCCTGTTCTCGGCGATGGGCAGCTCCGCCGGACGCAGGCCGCTGACCGTACTCGCGAGCGGTGCCGTACTGCTCGGCGCCCTCGCCCTCGGCTCGTTCAACCTGCCGGGAGCGCTCAAGCAGGAGGACTCCTTCGTCAAGAAGCCGGAGTCCGTCGTCGCGATGGAGACCCTCGCCAAGTCCTTTCCCGACAGCGGCAGCCAGCCCATCGACGTGATCACCCCGCAGGGGCGCGCCGACGAGACCCTCGCGACAGTCCGCGGCACACCGGGCGTCGGCAGCGCGGAGAAGGGGCGTACGGGAGACGGCTGGACCGAGATCTCCGTCTTCGCCAAGAGCGCACCCCAGTCGGCGGGGGAGACCACCACCATCAAGTCCCTGCGGGACGAACTGAAGGGCTCTTACGTCGGCGGGGACAGCGCCCAGCAGATCGACCTGGAGGACACCAACGCCCGGGACACGAAGATCGTCGTACCACTCGTCCTCGTCTCCGTGATGCTCATCCTGATCGTGCTGCTGCGGAGTCTGGTCGCCCCGCTGCTCCTGGTGGT
The DNA here is from genome assembly GCF_007655005.1 of Streptomyces tibetensis. Taxonomy (GTDB): domain Bacteria; phylum Actinomycetota; class Actinomycetes; order Streptomycetales; family Streptomycetaceae; genus Streptomyces; species Streptomyces tibetensis. The sequence goes on along the minus strand of NZ_SZVW01000030.1, from coordinate 58,962 downwards.
CGCGGTCGTCGCGGTGTGGGGCGCTTCCCTCGGGATCGGCGGACTGGTCTTCGAACCGCTCCTCGGCCTCAAGGGCACCGATCCGGGGCTCGGACTGCTGTCCTTCGTGTTCCTGGTCGCCCTCGGCGTCGACTACGGCATCTTCCTCATGCACCGGATGAGGGAGGAGTCCCTGGCGGGAGCGGAACCGGCCACGGCGGCACTGACCGCACTGCGCACCACCGGCGGCGTCATCGCCTCCGCCGGACTCGTCCTCGCCGCGACCTTCGCCGTGCTGATGAACATGGGCCTGGTGCAGCTGGTCCAGCTCGGCTTCGTGATCGCCGTCGGTGTCCTGCTCGACACCTTCCTCGTACGGACGTATCTGGTGACCAGTGCCAGCGTCGCCCTGGGCCGGAAGGTGTGGTGGCCGGGCGTGCTCTCACGGCAGCCCGGGCCGGCCGAACCGGCCGGGGCGAGCGGAAGGGGCGGACCGACCGAGCCGCCCCGGCAGCCGGAAACCGTCAGTGCACCCTGAGCACGCTGATCGAAGGCCTCGATCGAACGCTCTGATCGAGCACGCTGATCGTGCACCTTGATCCGGCGGGCCCGCCCAGGTGCCTCTCCTTACGTAGGGGCGCCCGGGTTCCCGCACGAGTACCGGAAGATGGAGCCGTGGAAGAACGGGGAACGACCACAGGGGTACGCGACCGGTCGGCGGCGGAGACGGCGGCCGGTGGCGGCGGGCGGTCCCGTCGCGTCGAGCGCATCCTGTCCGCCATCAACCGCGAACCGCTGACCGCACCGCACCGCACCCGCAACGACGCGGTCCTCGCCCTGTGCGTCGCCGTGCTCGCCGTAGCCATCACCCTGACGGGCAGCGAAGGGACCCGGCCCGACCATCTCAGCTGGATGCTGCTGCTCGCCGGGCACGTGCCCCTCGTATGGCGGCGGCGCAGTCCGTTGGTGGCCCTGCTCGGGGTGGTGGCGTGCATGGCTCCGTACTACGCCCTCGACTACAACCCCGCCCTGCCCGCCCCCGCGATCGTCCTGGCGCTCTACACCGTGGCGGCGACCGGCGCCGTACGCCGCACGCTGCTCACCGGTGTCGCCGTCCTCGGCCCGACACTGATCAGCAACGGCCTCACCAACTCGGAGGGGGCGCTGGAGTCCCTGGAGATCTCCGGCTGGATCATCGCGGTCCTGTTCATCGGTATCGACGTCCGCTACTACCGCCGGTACGTCGCCTCCATCGTCGAGCGGGCCGAACGTGCCGAACACACCCGGGAGGAGGAGGCCAGGCGCCGCGTCGCCGAGGAACGGCTGCGGATCGCCCGTGACCTGCACGACCTGCTCGCCCACAGCATCACACTCATCGGCGTGCAGACGTCCGTGGCGGCCCACGTCCTCACCGCCGACCCCGAGCGCCTCGACCGCAAGGCCGTCGCCCAGGCACTGGACGACATCGCGGGGACCTGCCGGACCGCCCGGGCAGAACTGCGTACGACGCTGGAGGTGCTGCGGGCGCATGACACAGTCGTGGGAGTGGGCGCGGATCTGGGAGCGGGGCCCGGTTCCGTGTCCGGCTCTGTTTCCGGGGCCGAGGACATGCGGGGGCCGCTGCCCGGGATCGACGGACTGGCCGCTCTCGCGGAGACCGGCCGGGTGGCCGGGGCCAAGGTCGAACTGTCCGTCCGCGCGGACGACATCCCGCCCTCCGTTGGCGCCACCGCGTACCGCATCGTGCAGGAGGCGCTCACCAACGCCGTACGTCACGGCGGCCGCGAGGACCTCACCGTGCGAGTGGGTCTGTGGACCGCGGACGGCGCACTGCGGGTGAGTGTCAGGGACGACGGGACGGGCGGGGACGACGGCTCGGGCGGCGGAGTGGGCCCGTCCGACGGCAGGCCGGGGTTCGGGCTCATCGGAATGCGGGAGCGGGCCCGTAGCGTGGGCGGGACACTGGACGCCGGTCCGGGGCCCGCCGGGGGCTTCGAGGTCACCGCCACACTGCCGCTGTCCCGGGAGGACGAGGTTCGATGACCATCCGCGTACTGCTGGCCGACGACCAGAACCTCGTACGGGCCTCCTTCGCGATGCTCGTTTCGTCGGCCGGGGACATGGAGGTCGTCGCCGAGGCGGGCACCGGGCGGGAGGCCGTGGCGCTGGCCCGGTCGGCGCGGGCCGATCTCATCGTGATGGACATCCGCATGCCCGACCTCGACGGGATCGAGGCGACCCGGCTCATCGCCGCCGACGAGGATCTCGCGGGGGTCAAGGTGCTCGTCCTGACGACGTACGAGACCGACGAGAACATCGTCGAGGCACTGCGGGCCGGGGCGTCCGGCTTCCTCGTGAAGGACATCAGGCCGGCCGAACTCCTCGACGCCATCCGGACGGTGGCCGCGGGGGAGTCCCTCCTCTCGCCCGGTCCCACCTCGCGGCTGATCGCCCGCTTTCTGCGCGCGCCGAACACCGGGACGACATCCGCGGTGGGCGGGCTGAGCGGGCTGTCCGAACGGGAACGGCAGGTGCTCGCGCTGGTCGCGAGCGGTCTCAACAACGCCGAGATCGCCGACGCGTTGGGACTCAGCCCGCTGACCGCGAAGACCCATGTCAGCCGGATCATGGGCAAGTTGGGGGCGCGGGACCGGGCGCAACTGGTGATCGTGGCGTACGAGTCGGGGCTTGTGACACCTGGGACTGTCTGAGTTCGGGCCGACTTCGGAGCGGGTTCAGGTTGCGTTCCGGGGGTCGGTTGTACGGTCCCTCAACTCCCTGTGGTCGCACGGGCATTGCTCTGTCCCTCGGTGCGCACCAGTCTGCGCGTTTCGCTTATGGGGGTGTCCGAAGCCTTGAGCGGAAAGGCGAAAGTTGCCTTCTGAGCTGGGAAGATGAGGCTTGTCGAAGGTCTCGGTCATCGCAGCAGGAAGGCACTTTCTGCGTGCACCCTACCCAGTCGCGTCCCAAGCTCGTCGTGTCGGCCGATGGCCACGGGGTGGTCGGCCACGCCGGATCCCGCTTGCTGGCCGATCTCTCCAATGTCACCAGCCTGACCAGCGCCTCCACGGACGCACTGCGTCCACTGCGACCGCGTGGCACCGGGCACGACCGCCTGGCGCCTGCTGGCCGGCATCGATTCGGCTGCACTCGCGCGCCTGCGCTCGGCCAGAGCCACCGCCCGGGATGTCGCCTGGCTGCAAGCCGCCGAGACCACGGCGGCGAAGCCCTGGCCGGAGTTCTTACTGATCGTTGCAAAATGAGGTCGCGGTGTCGGCTGGTGATCTGCGGCGATCCGAGAGGGAGGGCAGACAGTCGGGAGTGTTCGGTCCGCGTTCGTCCCGGCTCACGCAACCTGCGCAAGCGCTGGGCAGTCCTACCGGATGCCGAGAGCGGTTACAACGGTCTTGCCGATGTGCGGGCGCATAGGCAGAAAACAGGCATCCGAACGCTTAACCGAGGAGAGGGATGGCGAATCTGAACACGCAGACGACCTGGATTGACGCACGTGAAAGACTGCCGCGGGACGGTGTACCGGTGGCAGCGGCGATCACGGGCCGGTACCCAGCTGACAGCGCTGAGTCCGAGAACTCGGTGGAGGAGGCGTTCTGGCTGGTAAGGCCGATGTACTTCACGACTCGGCACTTCAGTGAGGACGGAACGGAACACAGGGACTGCTTCGTCGACTCGGACGGATATGTCCGTCTGCCCTACGGTCTTGCCGACCATGACACGGTGACTCACTGGGCTGAGCTGCCCACCCTGCCGGGCAGGACGACACACCTCGTTCTCGGGGAAGACGTGCAGCCGGCGCTCCAGGATGCGTGGCGTGCTCGCCCTGGCACCTGACACACATCCTGTTTCGGGCACTTACTGATCATTTCAGGATGAAGTGCGGATTCGTCGCAAGCAGATGATGCTGCAGGCGAGTTCGAGTAGGCCCTGATGGAGGTCAGCGCGTCGCTCGCAACGGATGCGGAGTCGCTTGAATTGATGCAGCCAGGCGAAGGCGCGCTCTACTACCCAACGCACCTTCGCCGCGGAACCGTGGGCGACGCCGCGTCGGGCGATCAGCGGTTTGATGCCGCGATGGTCGCCTCGCGTTCGAAGCGGGCGCGGGTGTGCGGGTCCGTGCGGTCGGGCCGGATCACCTTCACGGCGACCGGTTCCCCCGCGACCGAGTAGGCGAGGTACACCTCCCCCATCCCGCCCGCGCCGAGCGGCCGCTCGACGAGGAACGGGCCGATACGTGACGGCAGAGACGCGCCGCTCACCGCACACCCCCTGACTCCCGCAGCGAAGCACACCGTCGCACGGTGCATGCCCCCCTCCGCCAATGAAGAAGCAAAGCACGAGGGGCATGGACACCGACGGAAGTGATCACATCGGACCAGGACCAGCTGCAAGGATTTTGTCCGGAAGCTGGCTACGGATGCAGGGAATGTCGCCCTACTCCGTCCACATTCGGCATCAGGGCCAACAGACCTGTGCGTGTCTGTCCTGGGAGCAGGTCCGGAGGACGAAGCAGGCTCAAGTGGCTTCGTTCATTTCAAATAGCAGCGAATCTTCGTCCGTTCGGGCAGCAGTTGGTGATCTTGAGGCTCATGGTTGTTCGCGAGAAACAGCAGCAGCATGGCGGCCTGCGCTCGTGAGGGCGGGGACGTGGCGCTGACATGTGGGGATCAGTCGGTCTTGTCAGCGAGCCGGTGGGGTGAGGGTGGTGCGGTCGAACGGGCCACCATGTGAGGCGGCGTACGTGACGGCCTCGTTGACGGCGTCGAGGCCGAACGACCGGACCCGTTCGGTGGCGAGGTCCAGGGTGCCCGAGGCGAGGAGCCGGATGATGCCGACGTTCGCTGTACGCGGGTACATCCACTGGCCGCGCACGGTGATCGAGTTGCGCATGATCCATGGGTACGGGAGGGCGAGGTCGTCGCCGCCGAGCATGCCGACGCCGCCCATGAGAACGACGCGGCCGTATTCGCGCACGGTCATGGCTGCCGTGCGCGCTGCCGAGCTGGGTGCGCTCGGCGGTAGCAGGTCGATCACCATGTCGATCGGGCCGTCGGCCGCCGCGGACATCGCCGCGCGGTCGCCGGCCTCGTCCCCGGTGAGCGGAACCGGGCGCACGAGCGGACCGAACCGATCGGCGAGGAGGTCGAGCGCGGCCTGGTTGCGGCCTGGGGCGACCACGCGGCCCGCCCCCATGGCAAGCGCCACCGCAACCGCACTGCTGCCGAGGTTGCCGGTGGCCCCGCTGACGAGCAGCGTCTCACCGGCTGCGAGCCGGCCGGCCAGCAGCCCGCCGTAAGGGATGACGTGCATGCCGAGCGCGGCCCAGCGGGCCGGGTCGTCCCCCGCCGCTGCGGGGAGCGGGAAGACGTTCTCCGTCGGGACCCGCATGAGCTCGGCGAACGACCCGTCGTGCAGGTACCGGGCGAGGCGCGCGCCGCCCTCGCTGCGGGAACTCCAGCCCTGGAGCGTGATGTCGGGCGTCAGGGCGTCATCACGTGAGCGCACCGTCGGGTCGCACCACACCAGGTCGCCGGGGCGCAGCCGGGTGGCGTCGGGGCCCACGTGGACGACCCGTCCCACGCCGCCGATGCCAGGCACGACGGGAGGGACCAGGGGGTAGTTGCGCTCGCCGCTGAAGACCTCAGCCGCGTAGGGCGCCACGCCGGCGGCGAGGACCTCGACCACCACCTCGCCGCCGCCGGCCTCGGGGTCGGGAACCTCCCGCACCGTGAGCGGGGTACCGAACTGCGTCAGAACTGCTGCTCGCACCTGATGACCTCCGTGTTCGTCCGTGTTCGTCGGGATCGACACTAGGAACCCGGCGGGCATGCGGGAAGCGACGATCAAGCATCTGTGGTATGCGTATCTCGCATGGACATCTCCAGCACAGGCCTACGGGTCCTGCGGCAGATCGCCGAGTCCGGCAGCTTCACCGCAGCAGCCACCCGGCTCGGCTACACACAGTCGGCGGTCTCACGCCAGGCCGCCGCCCTCGAACGAAGCGCGGGCGCCGCCCTGTTCGAACGCCGACCTGACGGAGTGCGGCTCACCCCCGCGGGTCTGACTCTGTTGCGCCACGCTCGCACGATCCTGGACTGTCTGACGGCGGCCGAGCGCGACCTCACCGGCACCGTCTCGCGTACCGAACTGGTGCGGCTCGGACTGTTCCTGAGCGCGGGCGCGGCCATCCTGCCTCTCTCACTCACCCGCCTCGCGGCGACCGACCCGCAGATCACGGTCACGACTACCGAGGGCACCACGCCCTCCCTGGTCCGGGCACTGCGCGCGGGCTCGATCGACCTTGCCGTGCTGACGTCCCGCCCGCCCCACCGGCCTTTGGACGGCGAGTCGCCGCGCCTGCACGTCGAGACCGTCATGGACACCGAACTTGTCGTGGCGGTGCCTTCGACCGGAGAGTTCGCCGGCCGCACCGCGGTGCACGTCGACGAATTGATCGACGCCCCGTGGATTGCCGCCCCGGCGTCGAACGCCGAGCCGCTGCTCGGCGTCTGGCCTGGCCTGCCCGGACGGCCGGACATCGTCCACTGCGCGCGCGACTGGCTGACGAAGCTTCAGCTGGTCGCCGGTGGCTTCGGGGTGACAACGGTGCCCTCGCGGCTCTCGCCGATGCTGCCGCCCGGGGTGAGCCTGCTGCACGTCGAAGGCGCACCTCCCGAGATCCGCCGGGTTCTCGTGGCGCGGCTCCCCGGCCGCCCCACCCCGGCGATCACGGCCGTCACCCGAGCAATTGCCTCGACCACCTGATACGTGCCGCCGGCCGTCAGATTCGGTGCCGTAGCCCGCCGGGGCGCGCACCATCACGTGTACCTCGGCATGAGCCTCCGCGTTTCACTTCCGAGCCGAAGAAGCTCCGCTACCGGCTGCTGCACGCAGCCGCCCGCATCACCCGCGGCGGCCGCCGCCTTTACCTGCGGATCTCCGCTACCTGGCCCTGGCGAGACGAGTTCGTCAGAGCGGTCGCCCGCCTCCCCACCCTGCCACGGCCAGCGACCTGACCGGCGCACCGTCCCCGCCCACCCACGACCCGAGGAACTGGAGCACCCGACCCGAGCGTCGGGCCTCAGCCATGCCCGCCCGACGGCAAGCGGCCAACAACCACGGTTCGCCGCGATCAGCCCGGCTGATCACTCCCTACCGAAACGCAGAGGCTGATGCGCCGGGTCTCTCCAGCGCAGTGACGGCCACCCTTGATCCCACCGATCCACCTGAACTTCCCATCAGAGCTCCGGAGTTCGAGCCTCGTTCACGACTGCTCCCAGGGGCGTCAACCGCCGGGCGCATCCATGTCATCACTCAGGGGGAGTGGGAATCAGCCGACGGGAGCACATGGAACTGCTGGAGCACAAGGAGCCGCCGCTTCAAGCCCTGCCGCCCGCCCGTCGACCGCTGGAAGGGAAGGGCCCGGTCAGCCCAGTTTGAGAAGGCCGGCTTCGACGACGGCATGGCCGAAGGGGCTCGCGAGTTCGGCGAGACGCTCACAGCCGGCGTCACCCAGGGCGGCGTAGGCGGGCAGGGCCAGGCGGTCGGTGCGGTCCTCGATGTGCCGGCGCAGGCGTACGCCTTCCGGGCTGAGGGAGTCGCCGTCCAGGAGACCTCGCTCGCGCAGGTGCTCCTGGGTGTCGGCCCACTCCTCCTCGGGCCATGCACGGCTCGCCTTGAGGAAGTCGACGGGGACCTCACCGGTCGCGGCGTGCAGAATCAGCGCCTCCAAGCCTCCGACACCCTCGCTCAGCAGGCACGCGACGTGGCCGTCTCCACGGAACTCCCGGAGCAGTGTCTGGGCATGCCACAGTTGCAGTACCGGCTCCTCCGGCCAGGGCAGTGCGGCATGGGCGGCGAACAGCGGGCGGCCCTGCGCGTGCGCGCAGGCCGCCTCGGCGGCCCGGCGGGTCAGCGCCCAGACCTCGTCCAAGGCCGGCAACTCGTGGATTCCCGCCCGCCGCAGGGCTTCGCCCGCCGCGGCGTACCGTGCGTCCAGCACCTGCTCCGGCGTCGTCGCGTCCCAGGCCCCGTCGACCGCCTGTCGCACGACATCGGGGTTGAAGTTGTAGAAGGTCGAGATGATCAGCTCGGCGGAAGCCCGGCCGAACGCGGCGCTCCTGGAGGTGAAGTACCCGGCGCGACCGCTCAGGCCGAGGTCGGCGTACCGTCGCCTTGCCTCGGGGACGAAGTAGATCATGCCGTGAACGGGCTCGAGACGGCGCCAGGCCGCGCGGGCGGTCTGCATCGGGTCACCTCTTCGGAGAGTCGACGAACGGGACAATCGTTGCGGGTTCACTACTCGCCGTGCGCTTGCAGGTGTTGGAGCAGCAGGCGGCTCAGCGTTTCGGGCGCCTCCTCGGGGACCCAGTGGCTGACGCCCTGGAGCGTCTCGAACCGGTACGGCCCATTGACCCATTGCTCGGTCTCCTGAGCGGCTGCCGGGCCGAACGCGCTGTCCTCCGTGCTCCAGACGTACAGCGTGGGCACGTCGATGACGCCGATCGCGCCGTCGGGACGGCCGGCCCGGTACCAGTTCAGCGCCGCTGTGAGAGCGCCCGGCTGGGACAGGCGCGACACGTAGGCGTCGACGCTGTCCTGCGGGACCTTTCCGGCGTAGGCGGCGCGAAGCTCCTTGGCATCGTCGGCGAGCATGCGCTCCTCGGTAGCCGGTGTTTCGCGCCAGTCGATCATGTAGTGGGAGCGTTTGCGCTGATCCTGGTCGGTGCGCAGGGTGGTGGCCAGAGCACCGGGGTGCGGAGTCGAGATCACCGTCAGAGTGCGCACGCGGCCGGGGTGGGCGTGCGCGGTCCACCAGGCCACCGCGCCTCCCCAGTCATGGCCGACGAGGTCGAACGCCGCCCAGCCCAGTGCCTTGGTGATCGCGACCACGTCGTCCACGAGAAGGCTGATGCGATAGTCCTCGGGCCGCTGGGGGCGGGCGCCGGGGGAGTACCCACGCTGGTCGGGTGCCACCACCCGGTAGCCGTGTGCGGCCAACGCCTCGATCTGCCGCTGCCACACCAGCCCTGTCTGCGGGAAGCCGTGCAGCAGCAGCGCCGGGCGGCCCTCGGGCGGACCCGCCGCGATCGCGTCGAACGCGCCCGTACCCGTGGAGATGCTCAGCTGAGTCACGACCCACCTCTTCGTACCGACTGGTCGGTACCCTTCAGGTGAGGGGGCGGAGTGTCAAGGGCTGGGGCGTGGTTGAACCTGACGCCGAATTCAAATATAACCGGCGGACGACGGAACCGGGCCAACAGGAAGCAGTGAGGCGACATGAGGGAAGCAGTCATCGTTTCGACGGCACGCACACCGATCGGAAAGGCTTACCGCGGCGCGTTCAACGACACCCAGGCGCAGGAGCTCGCCGGGCATGCCCTTTCGCACGCGGTGCAGCGGGCCGGGCTCGAGGGAGGTGAGGTCGAGGACGTGATCTTCGGCTGCGCCGTGCAGCAGGGATCCTCGGGTTTCAATGTCGCGCGTCAGGCCGCTCTGCGTGCCGGACTTCCGGACGTCGTGTCGGGGATGACGATCGACCGGCAGTGCTCGTCGGGTCTGATGGCCATCGCGACGGCCGCCAAGCAGATCGTCGCGGACGGAATGCAGGTCGCTGTCGGCGGCGGTGTCGAGTCGATCTCCTTGGTGCAGAACGACCACATGAACACCCATCGCATGACGGATCCCTGGTTGGCCGAGCATGCGCCGGACATCTACATGCCCATGCTGCACACGGCGGAAATCGTCGCCGAACGCTATGGCGTGAGCCGGGAGCGTCAGGACGAGTTCGCGCTGATATCACAGCAGCGCACCGCGGCGGCGCAGGAGGCCGGTCGGTTCGAAAAGGAGATCGTCGCGCTCGACAGCGTCAAGAAGGTCCTGGACAAGCAGTCCGGGGAGGTCCGGGACGAGGCCGTGACCCTGACCCGCGACGAGGGCAACCGCGCGTCGACGACGCTCGAGGGCCTGGCCGGGTTGGCGCCGGTCCTGCCGGACGGTCAGGTGAGCGCGCGATCCAGCGTCACGGCGGGCAACTCCTCGCAGTTGTCGGACGGGGCATCGGCGTCGGTGCTGATGGAGGCGAAGGAGGCCGAACGTCGCGGGCTGGAACCGCTGGGCGTCTACCGGGGTATGACCGTTGCCGGTTGTGGGCCGGACGAGATGGGCATCGGTCCGGTGTTCGCCATTCCGAAGCTGCTGAAGCAGCACGCTCTCACCATTGACGACATCGGCCTGTGGGAACTCAACGAGGCGTTCGCTTCCCAGGCGCTGTACTGCCGGGACGAACTGCGCATCGACCCGGAGAGGTTCAACGTCAACGGCGGCGCCATCTCGGTCGGTCACCCGTACGGAATGACCGGTGCCCGGCTGGTGGGGCATGCCCTCATCGAGGGCAGGCGCCGGGGCGTGCGGTATGTGGTGATCTCGATGTGTATCGGCGGCGGAATGGGCGCGGCCGGTCTGTTCGAGGTCGCCTGAGGTGTCGAGCGTGACGGACAAGGCGCGAACCGCGGTCCTCGTGGACTTCGGCGGGGTCATCACGTCCAGTGTGCTGCGGGCTTTCACCGACTTCGGCGCCTCGCTCGGCGGCGACCCGCGCCTGCCGCTGGACCTCCTCGGCCGGGACGAGGCGTCACGCACCCTCCTGGCCGACCACGAGTGCGGCCGTATCGACGCCGAAGCCTTCGAGCGAGGATTCGCCGAACGGCTCCGTGCGCACGGCGCCGACGTGGCGGCCGAGGGACTCACGGCCCGCATGCAGGCGGGAATGTGGATCGACCGGGACATGCTCGCGCTGCTCGGTGATCTCCGAGCAGCCGGCCGTCCCGTTGCGCTCGTGTCCAATTCGTTCGGTACCGGAACCTACGACGGCGTCGAACTCGATGCTGTCGCGGATGTGGTCGTCATCTCCGGTGAGGTCGGGATCCGCAAGCCCTCCCGCCGGATCTACGCGATCGCGTGCGAACGCCTTGGCGTCGACCCCGAGGAGGCCGTCATGATCGACGATCTGCGGCAGAACCTCGACGGAGCGGCACGGATCGGAATCGGGGGCGTACTGCACATCAGCGCCGCCGACACCCGCCGCCAACTCGCCGAACACTTCGGGATGACCACCTGACGATCCAGCGACCGGGCGCAGCGAGGTCGGTCATCCGGCCACACCGCCCGAGGACTTGTTGCCGAAGCGGGGCCAGATCAACCCATCGAAGAGGGTGCGACTTGCACCCTTACCTGCTCACATCCCGGAAGGCACCGCCCATGCCCAGCGTTTTCGATCCAGTGTGCCGTCACACGGCCGCCACTCCCGACAACATCGCACTGCGCGGTGCCACGGATCAGTGGACCTATCTCCAGCTGCGGGACGCGAGCACGCGGTACGCGGGCGCCCTGGCAGCCGCGGGTCTGTCCCCGGGGGACCGGGTGCTGCTCGCGGCGCCGTCGGTGCCCGAGTTCGTGGTGGCCTACCTCGGGATTCAGGCCGCGGGCTGTGTCGTGGTTCCGGTCAACACGATGTCCACCCGGGCTGAGGCCGAGTACGTTCTCGGCGATGCCGGATGCTCACTGGCGATCGCATGGCACGTCCTCGGCCCCGCCGTCGCGGAGGCGGCCGCGGCGCTCTCGGTGCCCTCTTGGGTGCTGTCCCCGGGTGCGCAGGTCGCCGCTGCCCCTGCCGGCGGTGTCGACCGGGACCGCGACGAGACCGCGGCCATCCTGTACACCTCGGGAACCACCGGGCGGCCGAAGGGGGCCCAACTCACCGTCGGGAACCTGTTGTCCGCCGGGGAGATCGGCGCCGAGTGCAGCCGTGCCTCGAGCGCCGACCGCACCGGCACCGGGCTCCCGCTGTTCCATGTGTTCGGCCAGGCATCGGTCATGATGGCGACCCTGACCGTGGGCGGCTCGATGTCGCTGCTGGCCCGATTCGACCCGGCGTCGATGCTGGACATGTTGCGCCGCGACCGGCTCACCATCATGGCCGGTGTGCCGACCATGTGGAACGCGCTGCTGCACGCGGCGGGTGACACCGACCCGGCGGACTTCGCCGGGCTCCGTGTCGCCGTCTCCGGCGGCGCATCGCTTCCCGGCGAGATCGCCCGGGCCTTCGAGGCCCGCTTCGGCTGCACCATCCTCGAAGGGTATGGACTCACCGAGACCACCGCCTTCGGCACCTTCAACGACCTCGACCGCGGCGGCAAGACCGGGTACACCGGCAGGGCAGTGCCGCAGATGCAGGTTCAGGTGCGTGACGACGACGGCAGTGAATGCCCGCCGGGTACGGTGGGAGAGGTCCACATCAAGGGGCCCACGGTGATGCGCGGCTACTGGAACCGCACCGCGGACACCGCCGCGGCGCTCTCGTCCGACGGCTGGTTCCGGACCGGCGACCTCGGTGAAACGGACACGGACGGCGACCTTCGCATCGTCGACCGCATCAAGGACCTGATCATCCGCGGCGGCTACAACGTCTACCCCGGCGAGGTCGAGGAAGTTCTCTACGAGCATCCGGACATCGTCGAGGCAGCCGTGATCGGCGTTCCCGACGAGCACTACGGCGAGGAGGTCGCCGCGCTCATCGCGGCCCGGCCCGGTTCGCAGCTCGATGCCGCCGAGGTGTCGAGCTGGGCACGAGAGCGGCTGTCCGCCTACAAGATCCCGCGCATCGTCCGGTTCGTCGACGCGCTGCCACAGGGCCCGACCGGGAAGATCCTCAAGCGGTCCGTCGACCGTACGGCCCTGACCCGTGACATGGCGCCCGCCGACGTTGCCGCCCGTCGGCGCTGAGCGTCTGCTCCCCTGGTTTGTGATGGTGGTGTCGGATTCAAGTACAGTTCCCGGGATGGAGACCACTGCGCCCGAGGAGCCGGACGGCGAGCAGGCACCGCCCGTGGCGCCCCTCTCGCACCTTCGTGAGCCCCCCACGACGAAGCGTGGAGCGCGGACACGGGCCGCTCTGGTGAAGGCCGCACGGAAGGTGTTCGAGCGGGACGGCTACCTCGACACCCGCCTGACCGACATCACCAAAGAGGCTCAGTGCGCGGCGGGTTCCTTCTACACCTACTTCGCCAACAAGGAAGAGGTGCTTGCCGCCGTCCTGCTGGAGGCGCAGGAGGACATGATGCACCCCGGAATGGGCCGGGTGCAGGGCACCGACGATCCCCATGCGGTGCTGGAGGCGAGCAATCGCGCGTACCTCGAGGCGTACAAGCGGAACGCCAAGTTGATGGGCCTGCTCGAGCAGGTCGCCCAAGTGGAGCCGGAGTTCCGTGAGTTCCGCACGCGGCGCGCCGACGCGTTCATCCGCCGTAATGCCCGTGGCATCGCCGACCTGCAGGCGCGGGGTGTCGCGGACCGGGAGGTCGATCCGATGATGGCCTCCCGTGCGCTGTCGGGCATGGTCAGCGTCATGGCCTACAACGCCTTCGTGCTCGGCGAACGGCAGGAAGAAGGTACGCCGGTGGACTTCGAGGAGCTCGTGTCCACGGTGACGCGGCTCTGGGCGAACGCCCTACGGTTTCCCGGCCACCGCTGATCCGCCTGTCTCGTAGCCGCTCATCCCCCTGGGGGTGGGCGGCATTTTTCATGTGGTTCCGTGCCCGGAGTTATTGAACTTGACGTCGGATTCAATTATACAGGTGGGACGCATCGCACGCCGGTCAACGGAGAGGGTTGCCGTGAACGTTGCACAGAGAGTCGCCGTCGTCACCGGGGGCGGCCCGCCGGCCTGGGCATGGTGGAGGCGCTCTACCACGACGTTCGCTTCGGCTCGTCCTCGGCCCGGTTCACCACGGCATTCGCGCGACGCGGGCTGATCGCCGAGTACGGGATCTCCTGGCTGTGCCCCGGCTGGTGGGGCACAGCCGGGCGGCGGACCAGTTGCTGTCCAGCCGCATGGTGGACGCCGAGGAGGCTTTCCGTGTCGGACTCCTCGACCACCTGGTCCTCACCGGCAGCGTGGTGGATGCCGCTGTCGCGTACGCCGCGGATCTGGCGAGGCTCTGCTCCCCGGCGTCCATGGCCACCATCAAGAGCCAACTGAGCAACGACGCGGACGGCACCTACGCCGATTCCGTGACCCGGGCGGAAGGCCTCATGTTCCAGGCCTTCCGCGGGTCAGACGTCGTGGAAGGCGTGGCCAGTCACCTGGACAAGCGCCCGCCCGACTTTCCTTCCCTACCCGTCAGGAGTTCTGATGTCCCTCTTTGAGATCTCGGACCGCGCCGAGAAATACCGGGCGGATCTGCTCGAGTTCATGGATGCGCACGTCTACCCAGCCGAGGCGGTGTACCACGAGCAGATGAGCGCGTCGGGTGACCCGCACTTCCACCCGCCGATTCTCGAGGAGCTCAAGGCGGAGGCGCGCAGGCGTGGACTGTGGAACCTTTTCCACCCGCACCCGGAGTGGGGCCCGGGTCTGACGAATCTCGAGTACGCGCCGCTGGCGGAGATCATGGGCCGCAGCCACATCGCCTCCGAGGCGTGCAACTGCAACGCGCCCGACACCGGCAACATGGAGGTGCTCACGCTGTTCGGCAGCGACGAGCACAAGGAGAAGTACCTCAAGCCCCTGCTCGACGGAACGATGGCCTCGGCCTTCGCGATGACCGAGCCGCGTGTCGCCAGCTCCGACGCCACCAACATCGAACTGCGGATGGAGCGCGACGGCGACGCGTACGTGCTCAACGGCCGCAAGTGGTTCGCCTCCAACGCGATGCACAGGAACTGCAAGGTGCTCATCGTGATGGGCAAGACCGATCCCACGGCGGCCCCACATCGCCAGCAGTCGATGATGGTCGTCCCCATCGACGCCCCCGGGGTCACGGTGGTCCGGAACCTCCCGGTGTTCGGGTACGCGGATCGCGAGGGCCATGCCGAGATCATCTTCGAGAACGTCCGGGTGCCGGCCAAGGACCTGCTCAAGGGCGAGGGCGAGGGTTTCGCGATCAGCCAGGCCCGGCTCGGGCCCGGTCGTATCCACCACTGCATGCGGGCCATCGGCGCGGCCGAGCGGGCGCTGGAACTGATGTGCCGACGCGCACAGTCACGGGTGACCTTCGGCAGTCCGGTTGCCGAACGGTCCAACATCCAGGACTGGATCGCGGAAGCCCGTATCGACATCGAGATGATCCGCCTGCTCACGCTGAAGGCCGCGTATCTGATGGACACGGTCGGGAACAAGGAAGCGCGCACCGAGATCGCGGCCATCAAGGTCGCCGCCCCCAACATCGCGTTGAAGATCGTCGACCGTGCGATCCAGGTGCACGGGGGAGCGGGAGTGACCGACGACTTCCCCCTGGCGATGATGTACGCGGGTCTGCGGACGTTGCGGCTGGCCGACGGTCCGGACGAGGTTCACAAGCGGGCCATCGCCAGGCAGGAACTGCGGCAGTACCGCGACGAGGCGACGGCGGCGGTGAGCTGAGATGGCGGGACTCGATCTCACCGGTCGCACCGCCGTCGTCACCGGGGCCTCACGCGGTATCGGGCTGGCGATCGCCCGGGCCATCGCCGCGGTCGGCGCGAACGTCGTCCTCACGTCCCGGTCCCAGGAGGCGGTGGACGCCGCCGCGGCCCAGGTCGGGGGCACAGCGGTCGGCGTCGGTGCGCACGCGGTCGACGAAGAGGCGGCCCAGCGCTGCGTGGATCTGACGCTCGAGCGCTTCGGCAGCCTGGACATCCTCGTCAACAACGCGGGGACCAACCCGGCCTTCGGGCCGGTCATCGACCAGGACCACGGCCGGTTCGCGAAGACCTTCGACGTGAACCTGTGGGCGCCCGTCCTGTGGACGGGGCTGGCCAACCGGGCCTGGATGGGTGAGCACGGCGGGGCGGTCGTCAACACGGCGTCGGTAGGCGGCATGGTCTCCGAGGCGAACATCGGGTTGTACAACGCCTCGAAGGCCGCACTGATCCATCTCACCAGGCAACTGGCACTGGAGCTCTCGCCGAAGGTCCGCGTCAACGCGGTGGCACCGGGTGTGGTGCGCACGAAGCTGGCCGAGGCCCTGTGGAAGGAGCACGAGCAGGCCGTGTCCGCCTCGGTGGCACTGGGCCGCATAGGGGAGCCTGCCGACATCGCCTCCGCGGTCGCCTTTCTCGTCTCGGACGCCGCGAGCTGGATCACCGGCGAGACCATGGTGATCGACGGGGGGCAACTGCTCGGTGACGCGCCCCAGTTCAGGCAAGGGGCCGGCATCGGTGTCTAGCGCGGACATCGTCGGAATCGACGCCGGGGCGGTGAGCCTCTGGTTCGCGACCCTCGGCGTCGACTTCGCCGGGCCCTTGGCCTTCGAGCGGATCGGGCTGGGCCAGTCGAATCTGACATATCTCGTAGGGGACCAGGACGGCCGCAGATGGGTGCTGCTCTCGTGAGGCCCCGCACCGAGCCGTGCGCCGGGCTTCTCAGCCGGGCGCAGCCGAAAGGTGCGTGAGAATGCCGCACACCTCGTCGACGATCTCCCGGGCCTCTCCCTCGTCCGTGCAGTCGCCCAGTTCGCGTGCCGCCCCTCCGATGACGGTGGTCAGCACCCGCACCCGGACCCGGCCGGCGCGGCGCTTCTCGTCGACTTCGAGGAGCCGTGCGTTGCGCCGCACCCAGGCGCGGTCCCACTGGCGTCGCAGGGCGTCGAAGCCTGTGGGGCCGTCATCCTCCACGAGGAGTCTGCCGAACCGCCGGTTGTCCCAGGCGCCCTCCAGATAGGCCCTGGCTCCCGCCACGAAAAGGGTGATGGGGTCGTCCACGCCAAGGCCACGCTCGGCGGACAGCGTGGCCGCGGTCCGGCGCTCCTGTTCCTCCCGGAACTCCTCCCAAAGAGCGAGGTAGAGCCCTCGCTTTCCGCCGTAGTGCTGGAAGAGGCTGCCCACCGGGATGCCGGAGCGCGTCGCGATCTCGGCGAGACCGGCCTCGGCGTAACCGCGCTCGGTGAACACCTCCAGCGCGGCGTCGAGAAGCGCGTTCCGGATCGTTCGGTTCTGTCCGGTGGGTGCCTCCGGCAGACCGGTGCCGTCCTGCGGGTCCGGCAACCGACGCGCCGTCCCGGTCCCCGCAGGCTCCACGATGCCGCTCACTGGTGATCCTCACCTTCCCCGGCGCCGTCGCGGATGGCGAGGGCGACCAGCAGTTCCAGGAGGTCGGCGATCCGGCGCGGATTGCGCCCGGTGCGTTCCTCGATCCGGCGCAGTCTGTAGTGGGCCGTGTTGTGGTGCACCCGCAGCCGGTCGGCAGCCAGCCGCAGGTTGAGATCGGCCTCCGCGAAGGCCCGTATGGTCGCCGCCAGCGTGTCGCCACGTCTGCGGTCGTCCTCCAGCAGCGCACGTACGCGGGGATCGACCAGTTGGCGGGCGAGGTCGTCCGCGCGCAGCGCCAGGTAGTCGAAGGGGGACAGGCGCGGCAGTGCCGCCACCCCGCCATCGCTCGGCACGAGGTCGAGGGCGGCCCGTGCCTCCTCGTAGGCGCGCGGCAGTTCACCGGCGCCTCTGGCGACTGTGCTGATGCCCATGGCGAGCATGGTTCCCTCGCGCGCGAGCCGTCGCTGCACCGCCTCGAAGTGGGTACAGATGTCCTCCGCGTCCATGCCGGTGCGGACCACGGGCACGGCCACCACCTCGCCGTGGCGTACGACGACCAGGGTTCGGCCGGCCCAGGGCCCGGCGATGCCGATGGACGCGCTGGTCGCGTAGCCGTGCTCGGCCGAGGTGGGGTCGCCGGTGCGGGTGTCGCCTACGCACACCGCCACGACCGCCATCATCGGCGAGTGCGGTCCGATGCCGTACGCCTGTGCCGCCGCGAGCAGCGGACCGCGTGCCGGAGCCGTGCCGGCCAGGAGCTGGTCCAGGAGATCCCGGCGCTCCCGGTCCGCGTCGGCTACCACGTGCTGTTCGTACTCCACATAGGCCTGCGCGGCATGGGTGCTGGCGTAGTCGACATACCGCATCAGCGGTGTGACGAGCGACAGCGCGGCCTGCTGTGCCTCGGCGGACATGCCCGCGCAGTCCAGCAGCGCGTCCCACAGCACCTGCCGGCCGACCCGGAAGGCACTGATCCAGTCCTCGAGGGCGAACCCCGCGCGTGCTCTGCGCATGGCTGCCGCACGGCTGAAGACCAGGTCTTCGGGGGCGATGTCCCGGTCGCCGGCCAGCGCGGCCAGCTGCATCCGGTAGTGCGCGAGGACCTGGTCCCGTACGTCGTCGAAGAACCGCTCGTCCTGCAGCGCGTAGGACGGGATCTCCGTGCGCATGACCGCGACGGCGGTCTTCGCCACGTCCTCGAGCCGGTCCTGGACCGAGTGCAGGATCCGGTGCCGCTCCCGGCTGAGGGGTTCGGTCAGGGCGGGGGCGCCGGGGGCGGGTCCGCGAGGCATGGCGCCGATGGTCGCTGCACTCCTCGTGTCCCGTCAACAGGCTCGGCGGGCGACAGGTCGGGCGAGATGGGCGCGGCGCACAAGTCGGAGGCCGTGAAGTTGGGTGCTCACACCCAATGTGCGCTCGGAAGGCCCC
This sequence comes from Streptomyces tibetensis, assembly GCF_007655005.1. Lineage (GTDB taxonomy): Bacteria > Actinomycetota > Actinomycetes > Streptomycetales > Streptomycetaceae > Streptomyces > Streptomyces tibetensis. The sequence goes on along the minus strand of NZ_SZVW01000030.1, from coordinate 40,473 downwards.
CACCTACTGTGACGCTCGCCTACCCCCCAGTACCTCGGAAGGGGCGTCACTCATGCTCGCGGTCGACGGTATCAGCGTGCGCTTCGGCGGGATCACGGCACTGGACGGTGTCGCGTTCACCGTCGAGCCGGGCACCGCCGTGGGGCTCATCGGACCGAACGGAGCCGGCAAGACCACCTTGTTCAACTGCCTCACCAGGCGCTGCACCCCTGATGCGGGGACGGTGCGGTTCGAGGACGAGGACCTGCTCGCCCTCCCGCCGCACTCCGTGGCCGGGCGCGGCATCGCCCGCACCTTCCAGAACCTCGGTCTGTTCCCACAGCTCACGGTTCGGGAGAACGTCATGGTCGGCGCCCACAGCCGGGGGCGCACGCGACACCTCGCCGCGGCGCTCGGGCTGCCCCACGTCCGGCGGGAGGAGAGGGAACTACGTGACCAGGCGGACGACTTGCTCCGGCGTCTCGGCCTGGCGGATGTCGCCGACCACCCCGCCTCCGGGCTGCCGTTCGGCACCCTCAAACGGGTCGAACTCGCCCGGGCGCTCGCGGTACGGCCCCGGCTTCTGTTGCTCGACGAACCCGTCAACGGACTCAGCCACGGCGAGGTCGACCAATTCGCGGATCTGGTCCGGTCGGTGCGCCAGGAGTTCGACCTCACGCTCGTCGTGGTCGAACACCACATGGGGTTCGTGATGGGCCTGTGCGACAAGGTCGTCTGCCTCGACTTCGGACGCAAGATCGCCGAAGGCACACCGGACGAGATCCAGCGCGACCCGGCGGTCATCGAGGCGTACCTGGGGGTGGCGGCATGACGGAACCCGCAACCGACAGCACCGAGGCCGCGCAGGCGACCGCGGAGCCGGACTTCCTGAAGGTCGCCGGCCTGCACGCCGGATACGGCCAGGCCCGCGTGGTTCAGGGGCTCGACTTCTCCGTCGCCCGCGGCGAGGTGTGCGCGATCCTCGGCCCCAACGGCGCGGGCAAGACGACAACGCTGCGAGCTCTGTGCGGCATGGTCCGCGGACGCGGCTCGGTGACCTTGAACGGTACGGAGCTGCTGGGCCGCTCGCCCGAGCAGACCGCCCGTCTCGGCGTCGCGCACGTACCCGAGGGCCGGGGCACCTTCAACGACCTGACCGTCGAGGAGAACCTGCGCGTCGGCGCCCACCTGCGCACCGGCCGGTGGCGTCGCGACGGCCGCACCGAGCGCACGGCCGTCGCGGCCGACCTGGAGCGCGTCTACGGCTACTTCCCCAAGCTCCGCCAGCGCTCCCGCCAGGCCGCCGGCAGCCTCAGCGGCGGCGAACAGCAGATGCTCGCCATCGGCAGGGCGCTGATGCTGCGGCCCTCGCTGCTGCTCCTGGACGAGCCGTCGCTGGGCCTCGCGCCGCTGGTCACGCGCGAGCTGTTCGAGATCGTCCGTGCCGTCAACGAGGAGGAACGCACCACCGTGATCGTCGTCGAACAGAACGCCCAACTCGCGCTGGATGTCGCGCACCGGGCCCACGTACTGGAGGCCGGCCGCCTGGTGCTGTCCGGGCCGTCCCAGGAGATCCGCGAGGACGGGCAGGTCGCCGAGGTGTATCTCGGTGTCTCCGTCCGTTCCGGCAAGGGCGGATGAGCGCCGTGACCGAACTGCTCCAGCAAGTGGTGGAAGGCGTCGGCTCCGGCGCGGTCTATGCCAGCCTGGCGCTGGCCCTGGTACTGATCCACCGGTTCACCGGGATCGTCAACTTCGCGCAGGGCGAGCTCGCCATGATCTCCACCTACGTGGCGTGGCAACTCGTGGCGTCCGGGATGTCGTTCTGGCTGGCACTGCCGGTGACCCTTGCGGTGTCCTTCGCCGGCGGCATGCTGGTCGAACGGATCGTCATCCGCCCGGTGCAGAACGCGCCCGAACTCACCATGGTCATCGTCACGGTGGGCCTGTTCATCTTCGTCAACGCGATGGCCGGTCTGATCTGGTCGTTCACCGTGAAGGACTTTCCGCAGCCGTTCCCCGACGGCGGGATCGACCTGGGCGGGGTGCGCGTGGACTGGTCGAGCCTCGGGATCATCGCGGTGGTGGCCGTCGTGATGAGCCTGCTGTACGTGCTGTTCCAGCACACCTCCGTCGGCCTGGTGATGCGGGCGGTCGCCGGCAACCCCGCCTCCGCCCGGCTGTCGGGTATCAGGGTCGGCCGCGTGCTGATGCTCGGCTGGGGGCTGGCCGCGACGGTCGGCGCGGTGTCGGGCGTGCTCGTCGCGCCGGTGCTGTTCCTGGAGCCCAACATGATGGGCGGGGTACTGATCTACGCCTTCGCCGCGGCCACCCTCGGCGGCTTCGACAGCCCGGTCGGTGCGGTCGTCGGCGGCCTGCTCGTGGGCGTCGCCGAGACGCTGGCCGGGGCGTACGTGGACGTGATCGGTGCCGATCTGAAGGTGGGCGTCCCCCTGGTGATCATCCTGGCGGTGCTGCTGGTGCGGCCCCAGGGCCTTTTCGGACGGGCGGCGGTGGAACGCGCATGAGCACGATCACCGCAACACTGGGCACCGGCCGCGCCCGCCGCCTGCGGGCCACGCTCACCACGCTGCTCGCAGCGGGTGTCGCCCTCGGCGCACCGTTCTACTTCGCCCCCTTCCAGGTCTTTCAGCTGACCATGGTGCTGCTCTACGCCGTGGCGCTGGCCGGACTGAACCTGCTGGTCGGATTCGGCGGGCAGATCTCCCTCGGGCACGGCGCCTTCTTCGCGGCGGGGGCCTACACGGCGGCGGTCATGCTCGACCGCTACGAGACCGGCCACCTGGCCACGCTGCCGGTCGCGGCCGTCGGATGCTTCCTGCTGGGTCTCGGTTTCGGTGTGCCCGCCCTGCGTCTGCGCGGGCTGTACCTGGCCCTGGTCACGCTCGCGTTCGCGGTGTTCCTGCCACCGCTGCTCAAACGGCTCGAACCGGTGACGGGCGGCTCCATGGGACTGACCGTGGACAAGCTGCAGGCGCCCGCGTGGAGCGGGCTCGCCGAGGACCAGTGGACGTACTTCGTCGTCCTCGCCGTCACCGCGGTGGCCCTGCTGCTCGCCCGCAACCTGCTGCGCTCCCGGGTCGGCCGGGCACTGCTCGCCATGCGGGACAACGAGAGCGCCGCGGAGGTCATGGGAGTACGGCTGTCGCTGCACAAGACCCTCGCCTTCGCGTGGAGCGCGCTGTTCGCGGGTGTCTCCGGCTGCGTCTACACCTGGGTCATCGGCTTCGTCTCACCCGACTCGTTCAGCTTCGTTTTGTCCATCACGCTCCTGGCCGGCCTGGTGGTCGGAGGGCTCGCCTCGCTGTACGGACCACTGCTGGGCGCGGCCTTCGTGATGTACGTGCCGAGCGTGGCCCAGGACATCAGCGACGCGGCACCGGGTGTGGTGTTCGGCCTGCTGATCATCGCGGTGATGTTCGTGGCACCGACGGGACTGGCCGGCCTGGCGGGCCGTCTCCGCGGTGTCGCCGCCAGTCGCCTCACCCGCACCACCCCGCCCGCCGCCGACGACCGGACGCCCGACTCCGAACCCTCCGCGTCCCCCGCCCCGGCGGATCCAGCACCTGTCGATGCCGAACCCGTGGGCGCACAGCCCCGCACGGAAAAGGACTGAACCACATGCGCAAGACGACCACTCTGCGGGCGGCCGCGGCCGCGGCCGCCGCCCTGCTCCTCGCCACCGCCTGCAACAGCCAGCGCGGGCAGGACGACAAGGACGCCGCCGCCGACGGAGCGTGCCAGGGCCAGCAGACCACCGGTATCACCGACAAGTCCATCAGGCTGGGTGGCATCTACCCCCTGTCGGGACCGGCCTCCGCGTACGGCACCATCAGCAAAGGCGTGAGCGCCTACTTCAAGCACGTCAACGACAAGGGCGGCATAGACGGCCGCAAGGTGGAGTTCGTCGTCCGCGACGACGGCTACCAGCCGCCCAAGGCGGTCGAGGAGGCCCGCAGACTCGTCGAGCAGGAGAAGGTCTTCGCTGTCTTCCAGACCCTGGGCACCCCGTCCACGGCCGCCGTGTGGGACTACCTCAACAAGCGCAAGGTGCCGCAGCCTTTCGTCGCCACCGGCGCCTCCGTCTGGGGTACGGACGGCGACCACCTGTGGACCTCCGGCTGGCAGCCCAACTACATCGCCGAGGCACGGGTGTACGCCAAGTACCTCAAGGAGGAGAAGCCCAAGGCCAAGGTCGCCGTCCTCTACCAGAACGACGACTTCGGCAAGGACCTGCTCGGCGGGTTCAAGGCGGCCATCGCCGGCGGCGGTATCAAGGTGGCCGCCGAGGAGAGCTACGAGGTCACCGACCCGTCCGTCTCGGCACAGATGACGAGCCTCGCCCGGTCCAAGGCGGATGTGCTGCTCAACATCACCACGCCGAAGTTCGGCAGCCAGGCACTCGCCGCCGATGCCAAGAACACCAAGTGGAACCCGCTGCACATCGTCAACAACGTTTCCTCGTCCGCCACCGTGCTCAAGCCCGTCGGATTCAAGAACGTCCAGGGCGTGGTCTCGGCGACCTACTTCAAGGACCCCGCCGATCCGCAGTGGGCCGACGACGCGGAGATGAAGACGTACCAGGACGCGCTGCGCACGTACGCGCCCGACTCCGACCCGGCCAACCAGTTCAACGCCTACGGATGGGCCGCCGCCTCCAGCCTGCACAAGGCCCTGGACGCGATGAAGTGCCCGACCAGGGAGGGGCTGCGGGACGCGGTGCGCAACCTCAAGGACGTCAAGGTGGACATGCTGCTGCCCGGTGTCACCCTCTCCACCGGTCCCGATGACGCCTTCCCGATCGAGACGATGCAGCTGATGCGGTTCAAGGGCGAGCGGTGGCAGCTGTTCGGCAAGCCGGTGGACACCCGCAAGGAGTTCGGCCCGCTGGCGAAGTGAGCCGGCGGGGGCGGTCCCGGTCGATGCCCTGACCTCTCGGGACCGCCCCCGCCCGGAGGCCGCCGGAGATCTTGACGGCTGCGGCGACCTGCCAAGCGGCGCCCCGGCGGCCGGGCGGCATGCGAGGAGGTGGCACGCTACGCCCGCCGGGCCGGGGCCTCGCGGCCCGGGGGCATGTCGATCAGGCCCGGGACGACGACCGGGTCGGCGCGGATCCCATGCGGCGCACCCTCCTCGCCGACACGGCGGGTGAGATCCGACAAGCCTGCCCTGGGAACTGTCAGAGGCGGGCGACTGCGCAGCCCCGCCTCGGGGATGCGGGGACACCGGACCGGGGACGCCCATCCGTGAAGCGGCCCGCAGCGTGCCGCGGGGCGGGGACACCGCTACCGGGTCCGGCGGGGCTGCGCGGGGCGAAGTCCCGTAACGGTTCGTCCTGAGGGGGCCGCCGTGCCCGACGTCATCCCTCATGCCCGCCACGCCACGCCACGCGACGCGACGGGCGAGGCGGGCGTCCTCCGCGGGATTTCAATAGGCTTGCATGGTCAGCAGTTCGTGTGCATGCGGGAACGCCGAGCCAGCGCCACGAACGCCGTCATGCCGGTCACCGGCCACGGTCAGGACCCGCGGACATCGGCGACCCGGTACACGGTGGTGTCCATGGGCGGAGAAGCGGATGACGGAGCTCAGCGCGGGCCACGACGATCCGTTCGCCCCGCACCTGGCTGCCTCGGCGGTGCTCGACGACCGGGGAGTGGTGGTCGCATGGAACCGGCGGGCTCAGGAACTGCTCGGTCACCCGGACACAGCCGTGATCGGTCGTCCGGCGGTCGAGGTCCTTGTCGCTCCTCGTGATCGGCCGGCTGTCACTGATGCCGCGGCGAGGTGCCGCAGTGCCGGCGGATGGGTCGGCGTGCTCGGATTGCGCCACCGTGACGGGCGGCTTGTGGAGCTGGGGGTCAGGGCTCACGAACTGTCCCGCGATGGCCGGGTCCGCGAGTGGTTCCTTGCGGGGGCACTCGCGGATGACGTCCTCGAACGGCAAAGGGACCACGCGGTTCTCGACGGGTTGTACCGGCAGTGCCCGATCGGCCTGGTCGTCCACGGCCCCGACCTGAGGATTCTGCGGGTCAACCGCGCCATCGAACGGTTCAGCGGCGTCCCGGCAGCGGACTTCCGGGGGCTGCCCACCGGGCGGATGCTCCTCCCCGACGACGCGCGCAAGGCTGTGGACCGGGTGCGCGAGGTGATGGAGACCGGAAGACCCCTGGTCTACTCCGAGCAGTTCGCTCGCCTGGAGCAGGATCCGGCACGCGAGCAGGTCGCGCTGGTGTCGTCTTTCCGGTTGGAAGACCCCTCGGGCCGCGTCCTGGGTGTGGCCGAGATGATCGAGGACATCACCGAACGCCATCGGGCCCAGCGCCGGCTCGCACTCCTCGACCAGGCCGGCAGCCGTATCGGAACCACTCTCGACGTGGCCGAGACTGCCCGGGAACTCGCCGAGGTGATGGTGCCGCACCTCGCCGACCATGCGTCCGTGGACCTGCTTCAGGCGGTGACGCGAGGTGAGGAACCGACTCGCGCCCTTGCCGGGCCCGTGGTCCGACTGGGGACCTGCAGCATCGGTGCCCAGCAACCCGGCCCGCCTCACCCCCAAGGCGAGCCCGTGGCCTTCGGGCCCGGTACGCCACAGGCCGGCTGTCTGGCCGAGGGACGGCCCGTCCTGGAGCCGGTTGTCCCGCCCGACTGGTTCTCGGCGGAAGACCGTCAGGGTGCACACGCTCCGGATCCGGGCGCTCACTCCCTGATCGTGGTACCTCTTGCCGCGCGTGGCCTGGTGCTCGGTGTGATGACCCTGTGGCGCTCGCGCCGCCCCGATGCCTTCGAGGCGGACGATCTCACCCTCGCTCAGGAACTCGCCTCGCGCGCCGCCGTCGCCATCGACAACGCCCGGCGCTTCACCCAGCAGCAGCAGACCGCGTTCGCCTTGCAGAGCAGCCTTCTGCCCCGGGCGGTTCCGGACCAGTCGGCCGTCGCGGTGGCCCTGCGGTACCTGCCGGCCAGCGCCGGCCCGGGTCTGGGCGGCGACTGGTTCGACGTCATTCCCCTGTCTGGGGCCCGGGTCGCGCTCGTCGTCGGCGACGTGGTGGGACGCGGCATCCATGCTGCCGCGACCATGGGCCGGCTGCGCACCGCCGTCCACACGCTCGCCAGCCTCGACCTGGAACCGGACGAGGTCCTCTCCCGCCTCGACGACCTGGTCAACCTGCTGGCGGCCGAACAGGAAGCAGTCGGCGAACGGCCCGTGGGGGAGCAGGTCGTCGGCGCCACCTGCCTGTACGCCGTGTACGACCCGGTCTCCGGACGCTGCTCCGTGGCCCGCGCCGGTCATCCACCGCCGGTGGTGACCGCTCCGGATGGCCAGGTGTCTCTGCTCGACCTGCCCGCATGCCCACCGCTCGGCCTGGGCGGCCTGCCGTTCGAGGCCCGGGACATCGAACTGGCCGAGGGAAGTCTGCTGTGCCTGTACACCAACGGAATCATCGGCGAACGCCACATCGATGCCGACATCGGCCTGGCGAAGCTGCGGGCAGCGCTCGCCCACCCCGCGGGCGCGCTGGAACGCACATGCCAAGCGGTGGTCGACGCCCTCGTGCCCTCGCGCCCCAGCGACGACGTCGTATTGCTGATCGCCCGCACGCGCATGCTGCCGTCGGACAATGTCGCCTCCTGGCGTCTGCCGCACGGGCCTGCCGGCGCCGCCCGGGCCAGGGCGCTGACCACGGCCAAGTTGACCGAGTGGGGTCTGGAGCACCTGGCGTTCACCACCGAGTTGATCGCCAGCGAACTGGTCACCAACGTCTACCGCTACGCCGGCGGTCCTGCGACCCTGCGGTTGATCCGTGAACGGTGCCTGGTGTGCGAGGTCAGCGACACCAGCCACACCTCACCGCACCTGCGCCACGCCCGTACCACCGACGAGGGTGGGCGGGGCCTGTTCCTCGTGGCCCAGATGACCGAACGCTGGGGTACCCGCTACACCCGGGAGGGCAAGACCGTGTGGACCGAACAACCACTGACCGGCACGGTCGTCTGACCGTCTTCCCGGCCGGCGCGGGAGGCCCCCTGGGGTCGGCCCGCCCGCGCCGCCGTACTCATTCGGCTGCCGCGAGCAACCGTGCCTCGCTCTCCTCGTACAGGCGCCGGTGCTCACGGCTGTCGGCTGCGCGGCGCCGGTGGTCGAGGAGGCTGCCCAGCCAGCCCGCGAGATAGCCGAACGGAATGGAGACCAGTCCTGTGGTCTGCATCGGGAACAGGTCGAAGTCGGCATTCGGAAAGACGGCGGACGGCGTGCCCGAAACGGCCTTGGAGAAGACCATGAGCAGCAGGGCGCCGGCCGCGCCGCCGTAGAGGGTGGCGAGCAGGCCGGTGCGCGTGAAGCCCCGCCAGAACAGGGAGTAGGTGAGCGCGGGTGCCACCGCCGATGCTCCTATGCAGACGGCCAGAGTGGTCAGCACGCCGACGTCCCAGTTCTGCACGGTGGTGGCGAGCCCGATGGCAACGATCCCCACGACCACGCTCGTCCACGCCGCCACCGTCATCTCGGTACGCGGCTCGGCCCGTCCCCGCCGCACCGCATGGGCGAACAGGTCGTGGGCGAGTGACGAGGCCGCTGCCAGGGTCATCCCCGCGACCGACGACAACAGAGTGATGAACACCATGCCGGCCACGGCCGAGTAGAGCATCGTCGCGCCTGCGGAGCCGGGGGCTCCGCCGAGCATCTGGGACAGCATGAGCAGCGACGTTCTGCCGTGAGGATCGGCCGCGGTGATGTGCTGGGATCCCACCAGGGCCGCCGCGCCCGTACCCATGATGATCACGAGCAGGCAGAACGTGGTGACCGTGCCCACTGCCCATGACATGGAGCGACGCACGGCCGGTACGTCCTGCGCGGAGTACAGGCGCATCGTGATGTGGGGCAGGCAGGCCACCCCGAGGATGATGGTGATCTGGAAGCTGACGAAGTCCAGTCGGCCACCGGCCGAAGTGCCGAGCTGCAGGCCCTGCTGAAGGTATGCGGGGCCCGCACCGCTGCCGTGCTGGGCGGCCCTGAGGACGGCGCCGGGGCTCCAGTCGAAGCGGTTCAGTACGAGAGCGGCGACGACGACGCTGGTGCCGATGAGGAGCACGATCTTGATCATCTGGATGAGCGCGGTGCCCTTCATACCGCCGATCGCCGCATAAATGATCATCAGAGTGCCGACGATGACGATGGACGCCGTCCTGGCGCCCGCCGCGTGCGGGATGTTCAGGATGAAGGTGAGCAGCGATCCGGCTCCGGAGAGCTGGACGACCAGAAAGGGCAGCGTCGCCGAGAGTGTCACCAGGCAGGCCGCGATACGCACGGCCCGTCCGGGCATGTTGCGGGCCAGGACGTCACCCATGGTGAACCTACCGGCGTTGCGCAGGGGTTCGGCCAGCAGGAACATCAGCAGCACCAGGGACAGGGCGGTACTGACCGCGAGGACATAGCCGTCGTATCCGGTGAGCGCGATGATGCCGGTCGTGCTCAGCACCGTGGCCGCTGAGATGTAGTCGCCGGCGATCGCCAGGCCGTTCCTGAGCGGGGTGAGCGACAGGTAGCCGGTGTAGAAGTTCGCCAGGTCGTCGCGGTCCGGTCCCGCCATGACGCACATCATCAGCGTGACGGTGACCAGCGTGGTGAACAGAACCAGGACGATGGCCTGCGCCCCGGAGCTGAATTCGGTCATCTCGTCGCCCCCGCGTTCCGGCCGGCGGGTACCGCTCGCTCCCTGACGGCGCGGGCCAGCGGATCCACCGAACGTTGTGCGCTGCGTCCGTACCAGGAGACGGCCGCGAAGGTGACGACGAGTTGGAGGACTCCCCAGGCCATGCCCGGACTCAGTTCTCCGATGATCTTGGAACCCATCAGACCGGGCGCGTAGCAGGACAGCACGACATACACCACGAAGGAGCCGAGCGCGGTGAGCGTGGAGATCCGCCGGAGCACGCGGTAGGCCGAGCGGAGGGCGGCGAGGTCGTCGTCATACTGATGCGTCCCGTGCGCGTAGGCGGCGTCCCAGGGGGCCTGCCGTCCGTACGAGTCGTATCGCGGGACGTCGTGGCCGTACGACTCCGGCCACGAACTCTGCCCGTACGTCTCGTGCCCGGAGCGGATCCCATGAGGTTCGAGGTGCGGCGGCGGCCATCCCGCGGGTGCTGATGGTGGGTACCGGTTCTCGTCGGCGTACGTCATCGCCTGGCCTTCCACTACGGCTCGGATCCGTGCGGTGAACAGAGAAGAGTGCTACAGGCGGCGCACCATACCGACTGGTTGGGATGTCCGAAAGCCTGCCGTGGGTCACGTTTCGGGATTGATGTGGCCCCTGGGTGGAGATCGGCCGACGGGTCAGGGCTCGACCCCTGTCCGCTGCGGGCACGTCGGCGTGGGGTTCATCACAGCTGGTTATGTTGTGCACAATTTAATTGCTGGCTAGCGTCTGAGATCAGCGACTCATCACCGGAGGCAGCACCATGGATCCTGTCCACTACGAGGATTACCGCCCCGCCGAACGGGCGAGCTATCAGGAGGAGTTGGATGCAGTGGTCGCCCAGGTGGCACAACGCACCGGCGCCTCGGTCGAGCGCGAGGCCGTCGGCCGCGCCGTCCGCACGGCCCACGGAAAGACGTACGGCCTCCTCAAGGCCACGGTTACCGTCGGTGACAACCCGGGCTTCCACGGGCAGGGCATCTTCGCCCGGCCCGCCGAGTACGACGCGGTCGTCCGCTACTCCAACGGTCTGGGCCACCAGCGTCCCGACCACCAGCTGGGCGCGGCATGTGGGATGGGCGTCAAGATGTTCGATGTCCCCGGCCCCACACTGCTGTCCGACGAACCGGACACCGGCACCTTCGACCTCAACCTGATCAACAACGAGGTCTTCTTCGCGAACACCGCCTACGACTACATGGTCATCGAGGAGTTGTTCGCGGAACTGCCCGAGGGCCTGGCCGACCCCTCCCGCCGCAAGACCTGGATGGCGGAGTTCCTGACCCGCCGGGGTGCGCTCACCGATCCCGACGGCTGGCTGTGGGACGAGCTGTTCGCCATGCTCTCGTTCACCACCGTCCCGCGCAGGAACCTGTTGTCGTACACCTACAACAGCATGGGTGCCTTCCGGTACGGCGATCACATCGCCAAGATCCGCACCGTGCCGACGGCAGGGTCCCTGGCTGCGCTGACGCACCAGATCGTGGACGTGCACGCGGACAACGAGGCGTTCCGCCGCACCCTGGTTGCCGAGGCCGCTGAGCGCGACCACTCCTTCGAGCTCCAGGTGCAGCTCAACACCGATCTGGCTCGTATGCCGGTGGACAACACCTCCGTGAAGTGGCCCGAAGAGTTGTCCCCTTGGGTGACCGTCGCCCGTGTGGACATCCCGCGTCAGGACATCGGCGGGGACGACAACCTGGCGGCCGCCGACGCCACGTCGATCACACCGTGGCGCTCACGAGAGGAGCACCGGCCCATCGGCGAGATCCAGCGGGTGCGGCAGGAGGTGTACCGGCGCTCTTCCATCGAGCGGCACCGCATCAATGGACAGCAGCGGAGCGAACCGGTCAGCAGTGCGCAACTGCTCGGCTGAGCCGGCCGAGCCGCGACCCCGGGACTGCGGAATCCTCGACGCCGGTTGCGGGCGGCGACGGGCATTGGTTGAGGAGTTCGATGGTGGCGTCCGAGCCCACGGCCCCGGTCCGCGTCTGCCGGTCATTTCCCGTATGGCGAGCGTGCGCCGGCGCCCTCGACCGGCTCGACACCCAGGGCGGCGGCGAGGGCGCGGCGCTCCGCGACCAGGTCCGTGCCCAGCACCCGCACGGTGCCCATCGCGCAGGCGGGCTGGGCGGCCACGGGGCCGACCGGCCGAGGCCCGATGACCAGGACGGTCTCACCGGGCTACCCGGGTCGTGACATCTCGCCGTGGGAAGGCGGGCCACACACCGTTCGCGGCGCTGTAGACCACGCCGAAGGTGCCTGGAGGAAGCCGAGCTTCTTCGGCGAGTACGACACCAGCAGGTTCTTCGTCTCTTGGTGGTACACGCCTGACCTCGCTTCTGACCTGCGACAAAGAGTGGAAACGTCGAGTGCCAGGCTGATTCGGTCCGCACCTGGTCCGGATCTTGATGAGTGGTACGTGGTGCTAGTGAGTGGGCCCGGTACCACATGGCACAGGTCGTAGAAGTCGTCTCTGGGCGTCCAGGTGGTCCAGGGCGAGCACGTAGGTCCAGGTCAGAGCCCCGTGACGTGAGGGCGTCCGTGGGGTTTGTGATAGCGGCGTGACAGGAATAGCGGTGCAGAACCCCCACTGGCTCGCCTCCATCTGGCCGGGCCCCGTGATCGCCGAGGCCCCGGCCGACGCCGGGACGGCGGCAAACTTGGTGTGCGGGGCCGACGGAACCGGGTAACGTCTTGGTCATGTTCTTCCAGACGCCGGTTTGCGAGTGAGAGCGTGACGGGCCCCTGCGGATGTCCTTCGACGCCGCCGCGCCCGTCCCCCACCGATGAATCCGTAGATCACTTCACCTCATTCCGGGAGAACCCGTGAGCAAGAACATCAACAACCCTGTGGGCATGGGCGGCGGCAAGCGCAAGAAGCTGTCCCGCGCCGAACGGCAGAACAACGGTCCGCACCGCAACCTCGACCGCCAAAGTGCCGCCGACCGGAAGGCGGAGCTGGTGCGCAAGATGCGCGAAAAGGCAGGCGCAGCCGAGGGCGCCGGGCAGACGGGCGACGACACCGCACAGAGTTGACGCACCGCCGCCGCAGGGCGGCACCGCACGGGGCAGGGCCCGGACCGCGACGCGCGGTCCGGGCCCTGCTGCCGTACCGGGCGCGGCCGGTTCCGCTCAGCTCTCGGCCGAGCCCCGTATCCCAGCCCGACCACCCGGGGCAGCCCCACGCCCAGATGGTTGATCCACGACGAGTAGGTGGGCGAAACGTGGGTGGGCAGCCAGCCACTCGTGCACGACCGGCGCCTTGTGGGCGGAGAGGTTGTCGCAGATCACGTGCACGGCCAGGCCGGGCTCCACCTCGTGGTCGAGCAGGTCCAGGAAGTCGCGGAGGTCCTCGGCGGCGTGACGGGCTGACACCTTGCCGATCACGCCGGACATCACCCCGCCGAGCGCGCAGGCCAGCATCGCCACCGCGGGTCCGCCCAGTTCCCGGTGGCGATGTCCAGCGCCGCGAACAGATCGGTGGTCCCGTGCCGGATGTAGTCGAAACTGCGCCGCTCGGGGACACCGGGCAGCATCGGGAGCACCGGTGCTGTCCGTTCCAGTGCCTGAACGGTGTCGAGGATCTCCTTGAACGGGTTGCTCTGCCGGCCGAGATTCGCCCAGACGGCGCCGGGGTGGGCCTTGCGCAGCACCGCTTCCACGGGTACTTGCCGGAGCCGCGCGGCTCCGGTCACGGTCCGGACTTGTCCGGTCAATCATGTGCAGTGCCAGATGGCGGGGGCTGCGGCGTGGCCTCGCGTGCGCTCTGCACGCAATCATCCTGCGGGCCCAATGTCATTGCGGATAAGTACAGTTGCTCCGCCGACCGCGCCGTGCGGCCGGATCCGTTCCCGAAGGAGTCCTGAAGTGCGTATACGAAGACGTGCGGCGGGTGTCGCGCTGGTCTTGGTGACCGCGTCATTAAATCTGCTCGGTGCCCCCGGAACGGCAACGGCACAGCCCCTGGCCGGCATTGTCCTGCCCGTGCGGTCGCACTGGCAGACCCTCGCCGACAGCCGCCATGTATACGTCAGCGCGCCCGGCGACGACGCGGTGCTGGCCACCGACCACGACGGGCAGGTCGTGAAGAAGATGGAGGGTCTCGACGGGGCGCGTGGCATGGCCGAGTCGGCCGACGGGTCCACCCTGTACGTGGCGCTCCCGGACGCTGACGCGATCTCCGTCATCGACACCGCAACCTTGACGGAGAAGCAGCGCATCTCAACCGGGGCCGACACCGAACCGGAGACGCTCGCCCTCGCCGGCGGCCGGCTGTTCTTCGGCTACCAGGCCACCGTCTTCGACGCCGGCATCGGTTCGGTCGCCATCGCCGAGGCGACCCCGACCGTCAGCCTGGACGACAACCCTGTCTGGTACGGAAAGCCGCGACTCGCCTCGTCGCCGGGCGCGCCCGACCGCCTCGTCGCTGCTGAGAGCCAGGGCGCGCTGGGCATGCGCGTGTACGACGTGGGCTCCGGCACGCTCAAGGAGACCGCCTACAGCGACGCCGTCGCCGATGTCGAGGACGTTGCGGTGACGCCGGACGGTAGCAGTGTGATCACCGCGAACGGCTCCAATTACTACCACCAGCGGTGGCGCCTGTCGGACCTGGTGGAGGAGGCGCAGTACGACACCGGCCCCTACCCCAACTCCGTCGCCGTCGACTCCCACGGCACGGTTGCCGCGGGGATTGTGGCGGGAGGGGAGTGGGACGTCTACGTCTACCGCCCGGGAGAGACTGCCGCATACCGCACGGTCGCGTTGTCGCAGGGGTACGCGGATCTGCTCGACCGGGGCGTGGCCTGGGCGCCTGACGGCAACAGGCTGTTCACCACCCGCTTCCCCTACTCGGGCGACGTCGTTCTCGACATCGTCACCGACGTCGCCAAGGCATCCAGCACGATCACTTTGTCCGCCCCGCCGACGAACCCCGTTGGCACGCCGGTCACCGTGACGGGGAAATTGACCTCGCTGCTCCCCTTCCCTAAGCACAGGGCGGTCACGGTGACGCGCGACGGCGTAAAACTGCCGGACGTGAAGGTCCGACGGGACGGCACCTTCGGCTTCAGTGACATCCCGCCCGACTGGAACACCTATCCCCACTACACGGTCACCTACGCGGGCGACGCCCGGCATGTGCCCGGCACGGCGACCGCCATGGTCGAGTTCGTCGGCTGACCAGGTCGGCCGGGGTGCTGTGCGCGCGACGGAGATGACGGCGCCCTAGCTGGCGAATCGCCAGCTAGGGCGCCCACTCCAAGCACCCTGGAAGAATCCGAAACGCTTCCTGTACCACATCACGTACGTCGTCAACGGCCTCTCGCCCCAGCCCTCCCGCTGATCGGAGCGCATCGCGGATGTGTCCGACGTAGAGCCGTCCAGGTCGGCGGTCGGGGCTTGAGACGGGTGGTAGATCACCCAGCCACCCCACACACTGCGGAGCAGTACGCCGGCCTCTGCCGCGACCCTCTGCGCCGGACCGGGCACAGCGGCCCGCGTATGGGTTTGTCCGTACCGGACTGTTTACTGCCTCGCCTCAATGAAGATCAGACCCTGCAGTAGAGCAGTGTGTTCTCGTCCTCGACGCCGGTGCCTCAATCAACGGCTACGGCAAGGAGTTGTGCCGCGCTCTCTGAGGAGATTTCCCGCTGCAGAGCGACCGTGATCAGGGTTTCCAACTCCACTCATAGCTCCTAACGGAATGACCGCGTCGCAGCTGTGCTCGGCTTCCTCCGACGTCCGGTGTCAGGCAGGAGGGGCAAAACTCCTGGTCACAGGGGATCCCGTGCCCGTAGCCTGCACACGTGATGGAGGAAGACGAGACCAACCCGGTTGTCCGCGTCGGAGGTGACCGGTATCGAACAATCAGCCTGCGCTTCCACAAGCTGACACGTTCCTTCCCGGAAGAGCGTGATGACCTGATGCACGACTTCCTCGTGACAGCTCAAGGTAAGTCGGCGCGGATCGAGGTCATGGTGAGGACCTGGGACGGTGACGGCCTCGACGTCTTCCTTGCCGAACTGGCAGAGGAGTTCCGAGGATGGAACGGAACCAAGATCTGGCGCTCTCTTGAGGACGACTTGACCCTGGCTGCCGAGCACGCAGGATCACACGTCCGGTTGACGTGGGGGCTACACGACCGTCTCCCCGACCACGAGTGGCAAGAACAGGGTCATAGACGGACCGGACGACGGCTTCTGGGTCGAGATTACTTCGGAGCGACTTTGACAGGTGCGGGGGCGGCTCGGAGAGAGGAGCCGCCCCCAGCACTTCAGGCGTTCGGCCAGAACTGTGCGATGTAGCGCTCGACTCCGTGCACCACCGCGTGCCGGGTCTGCGCAGATGCCGCCTCACGGCCGGTACACACCACGCGCACCGTCCAGACACCCGGCCCGTCCGACAACTCGATCACCTCTGGCATCGGTCCCGCCGCCATACCTCTGGCGCGCAACTTGCCCGAACAAACGATGCTCGCCAGAGCTGTCTCGTCCCACTCTCCGGCCGGCACTGCCGGCTCTCCGTCCCAGACCTCCACCGTCAGGGACGCGGTGTGGGTGTGCCCGGCACTGTAGAAATCAAGGCGCCCAGGATGATCAGTGAGGAACGTGCCGCTCTCGAAACCCTCGGGGAACAGCACAGGAACCTGCGTGTCGTCGAAGTCCTGCAAGGCCCACCCGTGGTAGTCGACATTCACCGGATACTCCTGGCGCCTGATCAGGCTAGCCACGTCCCCACCCCTTGTCGTCGTCTGGTGAGAGGGGCTCCATCATCGTCGATCTTCGGCGGCGAAATCACTGGGGAACCGCCGTTGCACGGCGAGGCGACGGTAGCTGCACAGGCAAGACAAGGGCCTCGGTGCTCTTCGATAGACCAGAAAGAGAACCCGATGCTCTGGCCGGCGCGGCGGGCGCACTCGGCCGGGTCCGCCCCGGGAACTCCCGCCATCGACGCCCACGTCCGCCTCGACACCCACCCCACTCACCCGAGCGCCGTGCAGGCCGTCCTAACCGGCAGCCAGGCCCACGTCGCTCTCATGGCTCTGGAGGCTGCCGACTGGAGCGCCGCCGCCGACAACATCCTGGTCCTGGCCCGCATCGATCATGAGGAGTCTCAATGACTGAGTCGAGCCACCTGGATACTCCTAACTCCTAACTCCTCCCACGACTACACCTTCGCAGGTGTTTAGAAGAAGCCCAGCTTCTTCGGCGCGTACGACACCAGAAGATTCTTCGTCTGCTGGTAGTGATCCAGCATCATCTTGTGCGTCTCGCGGCCGATGCCCGACTTCTTGTAACCGCCGAACGCCGCGTGGGCCGGGTACGCGTGGTAGCAGTTGGTCCAGACGCGGCCCGCCTTGATCTCGCGGCCCAGGCGGTAGGCCGTGTTGCCGTCGCGGGTCCAGACGCCCGCGCCGAGGCCGTACAACGTGTCGTTGGCGATCTTCAGCGCCTCGTCGACCGAGTCGTACGTCGTGACCGAGACGACCGGGCCGAAAATCTCCTCCTGGAAGATCCGCATGTCGTTGGTGCCGCGAAAGATGGTCGGCTCGATGTAGTAGCCCCCCTCGAGGCCGGGCACCGCGCGGGGCCTGCCGCCCGTGACGACCTCCGCGCCCTCCTTCCTGCCGATGTCGAGGTAGGAGAGGATCTTCTCGTACTGGTCGTTGCTCGCCTGCGCGCCGATCATCGTGGCCGGGTCCAGCGGATCGCCGCCGACGATCGCCTCGGTGCGTTCGACACAGCGGGCCATGAAGTCGTCGTAGATGGAGGAGGGGATCAGGGCGCGGGACGGGCAGGTGCAGACCTCGCCCTGGTTGAGGGCGAACATCACGAAGCCCTCGACCGCCTTGTCCAGGAAGTCGTCGTCGGCGGCCATGACGTCGGGCAGGAAGATGTTCGGGCTCTTGCCGCCCAGTTCCAGGGTGACGGGGATGATGTTCTCGCTCGCGTACTGCATGATCAGGCGGCCGGTCGTCGTCTCGCCGGTGAACGCCACCTTCGCCACCCGCGGGCTGGACGCCAGCGGCTTGCCCGCCTCCACGCCGAAGCCGTTGACCACGTTGACCACGCCCGGCGGGAGCAGGTCGGCGATCAGGTCCATGACGTAGAGCAGGCTGACCGGGGTCTGCTCCGCCGGTTTGATGACCACGCAGTTGCCGGCGGCCAGCGCGGGCGCGAGCTTCCACGTGGCCATGAGGATCGGGAAGTTCCACGGGATGATCTGACCGACCACGCCCAGCGGCTCGTGGAAGTGGTACGCGACGGTGTCGGCGTCGATCTCCGCGATGCTGCCCTCCTGCGCGCGCACGACTCCGGCGAAGTACCGGAAGTGGTCCACGGCCAGCGGGATGTCGGCGGCCAGGGTCTCGCGGACCGGCTTGCCGTTCTCCCACGTCTCGGCGACCGCGATCTTCTCCAGGTTCTCCTCGATGCGGTCCGCGATCCTGTTGAGGACGTTCGCGCGTTCCGCCGTGGACGTACGGCCCCAGCCGTCGGCCGCCCGGTGCGCGGCGTCCAGGGCGAGGTCGACATCGGCCGCGGTGGAACGGGCGACCTCGCAGAAGGCCTTGCCGGTCACCGGTGTCGGGTTCTCGAAGTAGCGGCCCTCGACCGGTGCTGCCCAGTCGCCGTCGATGAAGTTGTCGTACCGGCGGGCGAAGGAAACGATGCTGCCCTCGGTTCCTGGCTGCGCGTACACCATGGCGGCTCTCCTCGGTGAAGGACGGTGCGGGACGGTCGCGACGTCCCTCACTGTGCTCCCGGGAGGTTGGCGCAAGGTTGGCGTGCGGAGACGACACGGCAGCCGCGCAGGGTGCCGGTCGCGCAGGCCGTCAGTCGCGCAGGGCGTCAGTCGCGCAGGGCCGTCGTCAGCCGGCCCTGCGCGATGGCGCGGCGTGCGTCTTCGGGGCCGAGCAGCCGCAGTGCGTGCTCGTGTATCTCCGCGTCGTACGGGGCCCGTTCGCCGTAGCGCAGGGCGTGTTCCGGGCGGGTGCTCGCCAGAACGGCCTCGCGTACCGCCACTTCGAGGCGGGTGCGCCACTCCTCGACGCCGGGGGCCGCGGAGCGGGGCAGGAGCGGGCCGCCGTAGTGACCCAGGGCGGTGTCCGTGTCGCCCTGCTCCAGCGCGCGCAGGACGTCTGCGGCGTCGCAGGACGCGGGGGCGGTGAGGGCGTAGTGGCGGGGGGATATCGCGCCGCCCAGCGCCCGGCGCAGGTGGGAGATCTCCGCCTTGAAGGTGGACGCCGTGACCGGCCGGTCGCCGTACAGGGCCGCACGCAGCCGTTCCGGGGAGAAGCCGTCGGGTTCGAGCGCGAGGAGGGTGAGGATCTCCAACTGCCGGGGGCGCAGGGGGAGTGACCGTCCGTCGTGCACGGCTCGCTCGGTGCCCAGGCACGTGAGCCGCAGCCGAGCCGGGCGGGACACCTCCGTGGTCAGACGGGCCTCGATCGTCGACACCAGGGTGCGCACGGTGGACATGGCCAGCGGGTGCGACCGGTCCCAGGTCGTGGACAGGTCCAGCACGCCGAGGACGCTGCCGTCCCTGCCGTGCACGGGCGCGCAGTAACAGACCCAGCCGTGCAGGGCCGACACCAGATGCTCGGCCGAGAACACGGAGCTGGGGCGGCCGGTGCGCAGGGCGAGGGACAGCGCGTTGGTGCCCATGGCCTGCTCGTCCCAGCGGCCGCCCGGCGCGAAGTTGACCCGCTCGGCCCTGCGGCGCATGGTCGGGCCGCCGCAGGTCCACAGGATGGTGCCGGACTCGTCGGTGACCGCCGAGACGAACCCGGCGTCCTCGGCGATGCTGTGCAGCTCCCCGGTGAGAGCGGAGACCGGCCCGTACAGCGGTGACGAGGTCCAGCGCTGGTGCACCCGGCCGTCGTCGGTGACGGGTGCGCTGTCGCGGCCCGGGTCGACGCTGCCCAGCGAACGCGCCCAGGACTCGCTCACCTCATGGCGCAGTGCGGCGGTGCCGCCGGGCCGCGTGCCCGGGACGCTCAGCCGCGGCACCCAGCGGGACCACTCGTGCTCCAGCACGGCCCTGCGCTGCATGAGGTCAGGGCGCTGTGACATGGCCTCTCCCTGCCGTCGTACCGGTTTCTCGGGGTGAGGTCAGTGTTACCGGACGCGTCGGCCCCGGTCGAGAACTCCGTCGCGGCCGGGGTGAGACGTTCTGAACGGGCGACCGCCTGACTGGATGTTTGTCCGGTGCCCGCATGCCGCCGTCCGGGTGACGGGTTCACTCGACCCGACGGACGGGGTCCGGCCCGCGTACCACCGGTGCGCGGCGCCGCGTTCCCCTGGCATGGACAGCACGGAGACGGCGCGACGCCGTCCGGGGAACGACGCGGTGCCCCGCTCGTACGCCGAACTCACCAGCGGATACGCGGGACATCCGCCGATCTACGCGGCTCTGGTCGCCGAGTGGGTGGCGCGGGGCCACGCGGTCCCGGAGCACCGCGACGGCCAGTGGGTCTCCTTCGCCGCGCCGGCCGACAGCGAAACCTGGACCGCCGTCCCCTCGTGGACCGCCGGCCGGCACATGGGCCCGCCGGCCGACAGCGAAACCTGGACCGCCGTTCCCTCATGGACCGCCGGCCGGCACATGGGCCCGGTCGTTCCCGGCCCCTCCCGTCCGGCTGCCACCCCTCACCCGGTTGCCACCCCTCACCCGGCTGCCACCCCTCACCCGCCGGCCGGCCGGCGCCCGGGCCCGGCAGCGCCCGCAGGTACCCGCCCCGCCTCCGATCGGCACCCGGGGGCAGCCGGGCCGTCGTCCGGCGCTCGCCTCACCAGCCGTCCGTCACCACCGGCTCCGCGCTGACCGGTGCCAGTACCGCGAGGGTTCCGCTGGCCTCCCGCAGGGCCGATTCGAGCGGGCCGGGGGTGTGCAGGGCGCCGGTCCCGTCCGGCGGCACGAGCCACTCCAGCCGGCCGGCGGGACGGTACGGCGGCGGCACCGCGACCCAGGAGCCCCGGCCGACATGCCGTACGCCGAAGCCGATCCACTCGCTGACCGGATCGGGCGGCAGGAAGAACCCCACTCTGCGCGCGGCGCAGTCCACCAGAGTGGGGCCCGGCACCTTCAGCGGATCGCGCCACAGGATGTCCAACGCGAGCAGGCCGAGCCGGTCGGGGACGCTCAGCACGTCCCAGTACCGCCCGGCCTCCACGAGCATGGTCCCCGCGCCGTAGTCCCACTCCCGCTTGCACTCCTTGGGGTCCGTGGCGGCCGCGGCGAGCCACTCGACGGCTTGCTTCCACATGACGCTCTGCATGGCCACCCCAGGCACAGTCGGTGGCGCCGCGGTCGGGCGCGCGCTGGACACGGCCGGTGGCCCGCGGGGTTCCGCGTGCCGCCCGGACGTAGCCATGCTCGTAGATATTTCTACGCGTCGGAAGGGGTGGCGCGGTGTGGCGTTTGGGGCCTGCCGGTCCCGGTCGAACGAGGGCAGCGGAAGGCACGTTCCGCACAACCGCGTTCAACTTCGTGCGCGTCACGCACGGTTGTCACCAGCGGGGGAGCTTCAACTCGTACTCCGGCCGGAACCGCCGCATGTAACCGGTGTCGTCCCGGCTGCGCTTCCCCGAGTCGACGTACCGCCGGTGCAGTCGCTCCAGCTGGTCGTGGTCGAGTTCGACGCCCAATCCCGGCCCGGTGGGCACCTTGACCTCCCCGTCGCGCAGCTCCAGCGCGCCGGGGACGATCACGTCGTCCGCGGAGTTCCACGGGTAGTGCGTGTCGCAGGAGTGGTCGAGGTTCGGGATGGCGGCGGCGACGTGGGTCATCGCGGCGAGGCTGATGCCCAGGTGCGAGTTGGAGTGCATCGACAGGCTGAGCCCGAACGCCTCGCACACGGCGGCCAGTTCCCGGGTGCGGCGCAGCCCGCCCCAGTAGTGGTGGTCGGTGAGCAGGACCTGGATCGCGCCCTGCTCGACGCTCGGCCTCAGATGCTCCCAGGCGATCACGCACATGTTGGTCGCGAGCGGCATGGGGGAGTCCTTCGCCACCTCCGCCATCCCGGGGATGCCCCGGGTCGGATCCTCCAAGTACTCCAGCACGCCGTCGAGTTCACGGGCGACGTACTTCGACGTCTCCACCGTCCAGGCCACGTTCGGGTCGAGCCGCAGCGGCTGCCCGGGGAAGGCCTCCGCGAGGGCGCGCATCGCGGCGATCTCCTCGTCG
Source organism: Streptomyces tibetensis (assembly GCF_007655005.1). Taxonomy (GTDB): domain Bacteria; phylum Actinomycetota; class Actinomycetes; order Streptomycetales; family Streptomycetaceae; genus Streptomyces; species Streptomyces tibetensis. The sequence continues at coordinate 18,595 of NZ_SZVW01000030.1, read as the reverse complement.
GGCGGGAAGACACCGCCCTTGAGCTTGAACGACCGGAACCCGTAACGCTCCTGCATCAGCCGGGCCTGCTCGACGATGCCGGCCGGATCGAGGGCCTCGCCCCAGTCGTCGCCGATCGCCGCACGGCCGTCGAGCGCGGGGTGCTCCGCCCACTTGTAGAAGAGGTAGGCGGCGAACGGCACCGCGTCACGGACCTTCCCGCCCAGCAGGTCGCTGACCGGACGGCCGAGCAGCCTGCCCTGCGCGTCCAGGCAGGCCACCTCGACCGCCGAGGTGGTCCAGCCGCGCTCGTGGGAGCTCGGTACGGTCGGCAGCAGCGCCGCGTCGATCGCGGCGGACACGGCGGTGGTGTCGAAGACGTCCATGCCGACGACGACCTTCGCGGCGGCGTGCAGCCGCTCCAGGCGGGCCGCGCCCCCCGGGGACTCGCCGATCCCCACCGTGCCGTCCTCCAGGACCAGCTGGAGGATGATCCGCAGGGCGAGCGGCTCGTGCACGCCGTTGGAGTTGAGCAGCGGCGGGTCGCCGAAGGCGATCGGGGTGATGATCAGCTCACGGATGCGCGTGGCACTCATGCGGCGGCCACCTCCAGGCCGTGGTCGAGGAGTTCCGCGAGCCGGGCGATGTGCTCCGGCGTCGGGTCGATCAGGGGCGCCCGTACACCGCCGACATCCAGTCCGCGCAGGGTCACACCGGCCTTGACCAGCGACACGGCGTACCCGGGGACCTCGTCGCGCAGGGCGACCAGCGGGCCGTAGAACTCGTCGAGGAGCCGCGAGACCAGCGCGTCGTCGTCCTCGGCGAGGGCCCGGTGGAAGGCCAGGGCGATCTCCGGGGCGAAGGCGAACACCGCCGAGGAGTACAGCTCCACGCCGATGCCCTGGTAGGCGGGCGCGGTCATCTCGGCGGTGGGCAGCCCGTTGAAGAACTGGAAGTCCTCCGTGCCCGGCACGGCTCGCACCGCGCGGACGATGCGGTGCATCCGCTCGATGTCCCCGATACCGTCCTTGAAGCCGACGACACCGGGCAGGGCGGCGATCTCGGCGGCCGTCTCCGCGCTGAGCCGGGCGGTGCCCCGCTGGTAGAAGACCACCGGCAGGTCCGTGGCGGCGATGACCTCCTCGACGTAGCGCACCAGGCCCTGCTGCGGGGCGCTGACGAGGTAGGGCGGCAGCAGCAGGATGCCGTCGGCGCCGGCGCGTTCGACGCGGGCGGCCTGGTCGCGCGCGACCGGTGTGGGGCCGCCGGCCGCCGCGAGGACGGGCACGCGTCCGGCCGTGGTCTGCACGGCGACCCGGGTGGCCCGCTCGATCTCCTCGGTCGACAGCGCGTGGAACTCGCCGGTGCCGCAGGCGACGAACACACCTCCCGCGCCCGCGGCGACACCCGACTCGATGTGCTGGGCCAGCCGTTCCTCGTCCAGTGAACCGTCCGCCGCGAACGGCGTGACCGGGAAGAACAGCACTCCGTGGAACTTCATGTCTCCCTCAAACGTGGGGGGGGGTGGGTGGTCAGCCCTTGGTGGCCCCGGCGGCGATGCCGGTGACCAGCGAGCGCTGGAGGAGCAGATAGACGATCAGGCTGGGGATCAGGGCGATGACCGCACCGGCCAGCACCACCCCGGAGCCAACCTGGGGGTCGGTGCGCAGGATGGACAGGGCGACGGTGACCGTGTAGTCGGTGGGGTCCTTGGCGGCGATCAGGGGCAGCAGGTACTGGTCCCAGATCATGATGAAGCCGAGCACTCCGGCCACACCGAGGGCCGGCTTGCACAGCGGCAGGACGACCTGCCACAGCATCCGCAGCTCGCCCACGCCGTCGATGCGGGCCGCCTCCTCTATCTCGGTGGGGATGTCCTTCATGAACTCGGTCAGCAGCATCACCGAGAAACCCCACGCGCCGAGCGGCAGGATCACGCCCCAGACGGTGCCCTTGAGGTCGAGGCCGAGCACGGGCACGTGCCCGAGGACGAGCGACAACGGGATGGCGATGACTTCTTCGGGGAGCATCATCGTCAGCATGAACAGGGTCAGGACCAGCGCCTGCCCGCGGAACCGGTGCCGGGCCAGCGCGTACGCGGCCAGTGTGCACACGGCGAGCTGGAGCAGCAGCCCCCCGCCCGCGATGACCAGCGAGTTGCCGAAGTAGTCCCAGATGCCGCGCTCGCCCGCCACCTCGAAGTTCAGCAGGGTCGGGTGATGGGGGAGGAACGACAGCGTCGAACCGCTGGCCTTCTCGCTGAAGGAACCGGAGAAGATCGTCAGGAACGGGGCCGCGAAGACCCCCAGGGCGAGCAGACAGAGCAGGACGCGCAGCGCCCAGGCGGGTCCCGGCCGGTCGTTCCAGCCGAGGGCGGTGTCGAAGCGGGCGGGCGTGGTGCGCTGGTTGCCGCCGGACTTGCGCGCGGGGGAGGCGGTCACCGGGGTCCGGACGGAATCGATGGCAGGGGCGCTCATTTCACGTCTCCCCTCTTGCGGAGGTAGTTGACCGTGACGGTGAGCAGCAGCGTCACGCAGAGCAGGACCACGGAGGCGGCGGAGGCGCCGCCGATGTCGTTACGGGTGAAGCCGAGGGTGTAGGCGCGGGTCATCCACACGTCGGTGGAGCCGGCCGGACCGCCGCCGGTGAGGACGTACACCTCGGTGAAGACGCGCAGTCCGCGGATGGCGGCGAGGGTGAGGACGATGCCGAGGGCGGGACGGATGGCGGGCAGGGTGATGTGGCGCAGGCGCTGCCACAGCGAGACGCCGTCCATCGCGGCGGCCTCGTACAGCGAGCGGTCCACGCCCGCGAGGCCGGCGAGGATGATCACCATGTTGTACGGGGCGAGCATCCAGATGCCCATGGCCATCGTGGCCCACAGTGCCGTGTCGGGGTTGTCCAGGTAGGGCACCGGACCCAGCCCGAACAGACCGAGACCGCTGTTGATGAGGCCGTCGGAGGTCGGGTAGTACATCAGCCGCCACATCTCGCCGACCACCGCGGTGGCGGTGACGACGGGCAGGAACACGGCGGTTCGGATGATCTTCAGCGAGCGGGCCTGACCCTCCAGCAGCAGCGCCAGCGCTGAGCCGACGACGATCCCGCCGAGGGACATGCCGACGCCGAGGAGCAGGGTGTGGCCGATGGCGTCCTGGAAGCGGTGATCGGTCAGGACCCGCGTGTAGTTGTCGAGGCCGACCCACTTGTCACCGAGGAAGGGGCGCACGTCGAAGAAGCTGAGCCAGACGCCCTTGCCCATCGGCAGGAACTTGAAGACGAGGGCCAGCAGCAGAGCCGGGGCGAGGAACAGCCAGGGCAGTACGGCCTTCTTGCTGATGATCCGGGCTCTGCGCGGCCCGGGTGTCGTCACGGTCGCGGTCATTTCAACAGGTCCTGGTCCTTGAGGTCACCGGCGAGGGTGTCGTTGAGTTCCTTCAGGCCGGAGCGGACGTCGCTGCCGCAGTAGGTGAAGATCGCGTTGAGCGCGTCGGCGGTGTCCTGCTTGATCGGGGCGAAGTTCGGCGCGTTGGGGAACTGCACCGAGGCGGTCTCGTACGCCTTCTGCACCACGCTCCAGCGGGGGTCGTGGCGCACCTTCGCCGCGTCGAGCGTGGAGTTGACCGGGATGCGTACGACGGGCTGGTGGTCGCCGGTCATGGCGAGCTCCTGGCCCTCGGGGGAGACGAGGAATGCGGCGAGCGTCTGCTCCTGCTTCGCCTTGCCGGTCCTGGCGCCGAAGTAGATGTTCTCGCCGTCGGCCAGCACGTCGTTGTTGCCGGCCGGGCCCGCGGGAGCCGGCAGCACCTCGTACTTGCCTTTGCCGAGCGCCTCGTCGAACGTCGACATGTTGTACGGGCCGGTGAGGTACATCCCGGCGTTGCCGTCCTGGAAGTTGGTGGTGTTCGCGGTGACGGAGGTCAGGGCGCTGGGCTGGATGACGCCCTTGTCGCCGCAGAAGAGGTTCTTCTTCATCCAGGTGACGGTGCGCACGGCGGCGGCCGAGTCCATGGCGGGCCGGAAGCCCGATCCCTCCTTCTTCAGGATCCGCACCCCGCCCTGCCACAGGTAGCTGGCGCCCCACCAGGCGACGTAGCCGTTCTGGGCGCTGCCCGGGACGACCATGCCGTAGGTGTCCTTGCTGCCGTCCCCGTCCGGGTCACGGGTGGCGAACGCCTTGGCGAGCGCGAGTGTGTCCTGCCAGGTCTTCGGCTGCGGCAGGCCGAGTTTCTCGCGCCAGTCCTTGCGGACGAACAGCGTCATGGCCTGGCGGGAGTACGGGATGCCGTAGTGCCTGCCGTCCAGGCCCACCGTGGACGCCCAGGACTTGGCGGTGATCTCGTCGTGGCCTGCTATCGAGGCCGGGGTGATGGGCTTGAGCAGTCCCTGGGACTGGTAACTGCCCATCAGGGCCGTGTCGTTGATCATGACGTCCGGCAGGTCCTTGACGGACGCGCGGCTCTGCAACTGCTGGTCGAAGTTCATGACCGGCTGGAAGTCGACCTTGATGCCGGTCTTCTTGGTGAAGGCGGCGAACACCCGGTCGTAGGTCTTGGCGGACTCCGGATCGCTCCGGGTCCACACCTCCAGGGTGTTCGGGTCGCCGGCCCGGGCGCTGCCGGAACCGGAGCCGCAGCCGGCCGTTCCCAACAGGAGTCCTGAGACGGTGAGCGTTGCAGCCAGGCGGAGACTTCGTCGGCGATCCCGCATGGATGGTTCTCCGTTCATATTCGTGAACCCGCTTCACGAATCTAAATGATCGGCCAAGCTACGGATCGCTTCCTCGCCATGTCAAGACATGGCCGAAACATTTCACCGATGCCACACGACGCCCGGGAACGCCGGGGGAACAGGGACGGCCCCCACCGGATCATCCGGTGGGGGCCGTCCGAAAACGAAGGGTGCTGAGGTCAGGCCTGACGTTCGGCGTTCTTCTTCTTGATCCGTTCCGCTTCCTTGCGGACCTCCGCCTGGGTGGCGCGCTCCCGCTCCAGCCACTCGGGGCCTTCCTGCTTCAGCGCCTCGATCTGCTTGGTGGTGAGGGGCTCGGTGACGCCCGCGCGGGCGAGACCGGCGATGGAGACGCCGAGCTTGGCGGCGACCACCGGGCGCGGGTGCGGGCCGTTGCGCCGCAGGTCCTGCAGCCACTGCGGCGGGTTCGTCTGGAGCTCGTTCAGCTCGGCGCGCGAAACGACACCCTCCTGGAACTCGGTGGGTGTGGCCTCGAGGTACACACCCAGCTTCTTCGCCGCTGTCGCGGGCTTCATCGTCTGGGTGCTCTGGTGCGACGTCATGGCTCCCAGGGTATCGAGCGTGTGCACGACCCCTGACCACGCCCGGTAACCTGGCGAGGTGACAGGCTCGGATGAAACCCCCTCGTTCCGGCTCGCGTACGTCCCCGGGGTGATGCCCGACAAGTGGGTGCGCATCTGGAACGAGCGGCAGCCCGATGTCCCGCTGATCCTCACGCAGGTGCCCGCCGGAGAGGTGGCCGAGCGACTGCTGGGCGGGGACGCCGACGCGGGCCTCGTCCGCACGCCGGTGGACCGGACGGCCTTCAGCGCGATTGCCCTCTACACCGAGCAGACGGTCGTCGTGGTGCCCAAGGACCACCTGGTCACGGCGGTTGACGAGGTGGCGCCGGAGGACCTGGCCGACGACATCGTGCTGCACCCGCTCGACGACGTCCTCGACTGGGAGACTCTCCCCGGGCGTCCCGCCCTGGAGCGGCCCGCCACCACGGCCGACGCCGTCGAACTGGTCGCGGCGGGCATCGGCGTCCTCGTGGTCCCGCTGTCGCTCGCCCGGCTGCACCACCGCAAGGACCTCACCCACCGGCCCCTCACGGACGCACCCGAGTCGAGCGTGGTCCTCGCCTGGCCCGAGGACGCGAAGACGGACCAGGTCGAGGACTTCATCGGCATCGTCCGCGGCCGCACGGTCAACAGCACACGGGGCCGTCAGCAGCCTCCGGCGGGGACCCGGTCCACGGACGCGGCCCGGGGCGACGCCCGGCGGAAGCCGGTGCCCGGCAAGTCGGCGGGGGCGAAGCGCACGGGGAAGAGCGGGAGCGGCGCGCCCAAGGGCACCAGGCGCGGAAAGCCCCGCCGCCGTTCGTAGGTACGGCGCCGACCGTCGTTCCTGACACCGGGACGGCAGTGGTTCGCGACACGGGGCCGGCGGACGGACCGCAGCCCCGGACGCGTACCCGGGTCTGCCTAGCCTGCCGACGGAGAAGGCGCCGGCGCCCCGTAGGACGGATTGGGGGCGACCGTCTGGAAATCCTTCAGGTCCTCGGGAATCGGCAGCACGCGGACCGGCGCACCCTGCTGCGGCGGCGGCGGTGTCGTCTGGTCCCCGGGCAGCTTGGGCGGGGCGGTGATCTGGAAGCTGACCTGCTCCTGGTTGATCAGGCCGGTCTTCTCCAGCACCGTGATGTGGTCCAGAACGGTGTCGTTGGTCGTGTCGGCGAGCTCCCGCACGAGGCTGTTCCGGGTGGTCGCCCGGATCTTGGCGATCGTCGGGAAGATGCCCCCGTGCGCGACGCGCATGATGGTCACGGCCGTGGACTCGAACTCCTTGCCGGTGCTGCCTTCGGCCGTCGCCACGAACTGCTGCTGCTGAGGCGACGGCTCGTTCGGCAGGGTGATGCCCAGGTCCGTGGAGATCTTGCGGCAGCCGGCGTCGAGCCGGCCGTGACCCACGAGCAGGTGCTTGGAGACTTCCTGCATCTCCGGCGACGTGCTCCGCTCCTTGATCATCTGTCCGAGCGGGTACTCCCAGAGTCCGGCAGCGCGCACGCGCACCACGAAGTCGCGGTCCGCCTCGGTCAGCGGACCCCACTGGGTGTTGGCGATGATGCGGTCCTGGCCGGAAGCGGCGTTCTGCACGCCCAGCATGCTCGGGTAGGCGAGCGCGGTGAGCGTAAGGATCAACGCACCGCCCACGAACGCGGTTCCTGCCGTGCTGCGCGAGATGCGCATCGTGCCTCCTGGGATATGAACGGCCCAACACCAAGAGGTACGGACGCCGGGGGCGAAACAATCACCCCTGCCGCAAAAAAGTTCGTCAGAACCCGCCCGTCATGCTCCACGCACGGGACGGGAGAGGCCAGATCAGGACAGGTCGGCCGAGCCGGCGAGCCAGTCGTACGCCGACCGTGCCGTGAACTGCCCCTGGCCGCCTGGCAGGAGCAGGCCCGCGGTCGCGAACTCGGGTGCGTCCGCCTGGGCCGGGACGTACGGGATCGCGATGCACCGCATGCCGGCCGCGTGCGCGGCGGCGGCGCCCGGAGCGGCGTCCTCCAGCACGACACAGTCGGACGGGGCCGCGCCCAGCCGGCGGGCCGCCTCCAGGAAGACGTCCGGAGCCGGCTTGCCGTGCGCGACCTCGTCGGCGGAGACGACGGTGTGCAGCCGCGCGTCCAGCCCGGTTCCGGTCAGCACCGCCGCGATGGCCTCCGGCGACGAGCCCGAGGCCACGGCCATGGGCACGCCCTCCGTCGCCAGCAGCTCGACGAACGCCCGCATCTCCGGGTAGGCGCGCGTGGCGCTGCGGGCCAACTCCAGGTAGTGGCGGTTCTTCACGGCGAGCAGTTCCTCGACCGAGGCGGGCAGGCCGTAGCGGTCCTTCCAGTCCGCGACCGTCTCCTGCGTGCTGATGCCGACGTACCGCTCGTGATCCGCCCAGGTGAAGTCCGCGATGCCGTATTCGGCGAGTGTCCGGCGGCCTGCCTCGTAGTAGTTCGGCTCGCTGTCCACGAGTGTTCCGTCGAGATCGAAGATGACTGACATTCCGCGGAGCTTGCTCATGTCGCCATGCTCTCAAAGATCATCCGCGCGCCGACCGCCCGATCGACTCCACCAGCGGCAGCATCCGGTGGGACACGCGCTCGCGCAGGGCGACCTCGGTACGGGTGCGCACCACCCCGGGCATGCTGATCAGCTTCTGGACGACGTCCTCCAGATGTGCGTTGTCCCGGGCCACCACCCGGGCCAGCAGGTCCCCGCCACCCGTGATCGAGAACGCCTCCACGATCTCCGGCACCGCCGCCAGAGCGTCCCCCACCTCGTCGAGATGGCCCTGGGTGACCTCGATGTGGACGAACGCGAGCACGGGATGCCCGAGTGCGGCGGGGGAGAGGGCCGGTGCCGTGCCGGTGATCACACCGTCGCGCTCCAGCCGGTCGAGCCGGGCCTGCAGCGTGCCCCGGGCGACGCCCAGGATCCGGGCGTACTCGCGCACGCTGGTGCGCGGCTGCTCCAGCAACAGCCGCAGGATGCGGGTGTCGAGCTCGTCCACGGGCATGACGCCTCCTCCTCGTCCGTTGGCTCTGCTGCGGCCGGTCATCGGCCGCTCGGACTGCGCCAATGGCCCAGTCTAGAAGGATCCGGTTGAGCCACTGGCCTCCGGGATGCTGATATGGGTGCGTCGATGGCGCTGCGGACCCCGCGGCGCCTTTTTCATGCGTGCTTCATGCGGGCAAATGGCCGGTGCGGCGAGAGGGGCGGTAAGCGGTGCTGAAGAGGGTGTTCATGGCTCCGGATCCGGGGCGGACGCGGCTGCGGTTCGCCGCGCGGGCCGTGCTCGGCATCGCGCTCGCGGTCGCCGTGTGCGGCCTCGCGGGGCATTCCCTCGCGGGTGCCGTCACCGGCGGTCTCGCCGCCCTGCTCGCCCTGTTCACCGTCACCGACGCCACGGTCCGAGGCCAGGCCGTCACGACCGCGCTGCTGCCCGCCGTCGGCCTGCCCGTGCTCACCGCCGCGGCCGAGCTGCACGACCACCCGGTGGCAAGGGACCTCACCTTCCTCGCCGTCGTCGGCGCGGGCGTGTACGCGCGCCGCTGGGGCCCGCGCGGCCACAGCCTCGGCGTGTTCGCGTTCATGACCTTCTTCGTGGCGCAGTTCCTGCACGCCACCACCGACCAGCTGCCCCAGCTGTACGTCGCGGTCCTGCTGTCCGTCCTGGTCGCCGCCGCGGTGCGCTTCGGCCTGTGGTGCTACGAGCGCCGCCTGCCGCCGCCCGCCGTGCCCGTACCGCCGGGCGGCACCGGCCTGGCCCGGGTGACCACCCGGCAGGCGATCCAGGCCACCGCCGGGGCCGGCTTCGCCCTCGTCGTGGGTCAGCTGGTGTCCGGGCAGCGCTGGTACTGGGCCGTCGGCGCCACCTGGTGGATCTTCGTCAACACCACCTCGCGCGGCGAGACCCTGGTCCGCGGCTTCCGGCGGCTGCTCGGCACGGTCATCGGCATCGCCCTCGGCCTGCTGGTGGCCATGCCCGTGCACGGCGACCCGGCCGTCACGGCCGCGCTGGCCGCCGTCTGTGTGTTCGGCATCTTCTACACCGCCGCCGTGTCCTACACCTGGATGATGCTCTGGGTCACCCTCCTCGCCGGACTGCTCTACGGCCTCCTCGGCGTGCTCGGCCCCGGCCTGCTCGCCCTGCGGCTCGCCGAGACCGGCGTCGGGGCGCTCGGCGCCGCCCTGGCCGTGGTCCTCGTCCTGCCCGTGACCACCCACAGCATCACCGACGCCTGGATCCGGCGGGCCCTGCGCTGCGTGCACGCCTGCGCCGTCGAGACCGCCCGGCGCCTGGCGGGCGCGGGGGACGCCGACCCGGCCCCGCGGGTGGCGGAGCTCGAGCAGCTCCTCGCCCGGGTACGGCTCTCGGTCGCCCCGCTCGTGCACCCCCTGAACCCGATGCTCGGCCGCAAGCGGCGGGCCCGTCACGTGCTGGCCCTCCTCGACGACTGCGCCCGCGAGATCCGTGGTCTGGTCGCCGTCGCGGCGGACCCGGAGGCCTCCCACGACGCCCGCCTCGCCACGGCCTGCCGACGGGTGGAGGCCGCTGTGGAGGCCCTCACCGAGGGCAGGGACATCGCGGTCCACGCGGACGGCCCGCCCCACGCGGAACCCGCCCTGGCCCATCTGCACGGCCTGGAGCGAGCCCTGGCCGACCTGGCCCGCCCCCTGCGCGCCCCGTCGGGCTCACCGCTGGTGGGCGCCTGACGGGACCGTGAGGACGTACTTGGCCTGCGCCGGCACGCTGCCGTTGCGCGCTCCGCCGGGCCCGGGGCCGACCGGGCGACGCACCCTTGACCGTTTGGTCTAGACCGCGCATGATCGGCTGCGCGGTCCACCCGGCCGCGCGGACGAGAGGGGACAGCGGTGGCGGACGGCAGGCGGCGGGCGTTCATCGGGTCGTTCACGGCGGCCGGAGGGCCCGGCATCGTGACGGCGGAGGTCGACGCCGACACCGGCGCGCTGACCGTGCTGAGCAGCGTGAACGCCGTCCCGGACCCCTCCTGTCTGACCCTCTCGCCGGACGGGGAGATGCTGTACGCGGTCAGTGAGACCGCCGAGGGTGCGGTGGCCGCGTACCGGGTGGACGGGGACAAGCCCGAGCCGGCCGGGCGGCCCGTGCCGGTCGACGGCAGCGGCCCGACCCACCTCAGCCTGTACGCCGGGCACGTCCTGACCGCCAACTACGGCTCAGGCAGCGTCACCGCGGTCCCCCTCCGCCCCGACGGCACGCTCGCGCGGTCCGCGTCCCGCGTGCTCCGGCACCGCGGCGCCGGTCCGCACACGCCCCGCCAGCAGGGGCCGCACGCCCACCAGGTGCAGCCCGACCCGAGCGGCCGCTGGGCCGTCAGCGTGGACCTCGGCACGGACTCGGTGCGGGTGTGCACGCTGACGGACGGTGCCCTGGTTCTGCACCGGGAGACCGCCCTGCGCCCGGGCTCGGGGCCCCGCCACCTGGCCTTCCACCCGGACGGCCGCCACGCGTACATCGTCAACGAACTGAGTCCCTCCGTCACCGTGTGCCGCTGGGACGCGGCGGAGGGCGCCCTGACGCCGTTGTCCGAGACCCCGGTCCTGCCCGGCGCACCGGCGCGCGACGCCTACCCGTCCGGCATCGCCGCCTCACGCGACGGCCGCTTCGTCTGGACCGCCACCCGCGGCGAGGATGTCCTGTCCGTGCTCGCCGTCGAGGGCGAAGGGCTGCGGCTCGTCACCACGGTGCCCTGCGGCGGCCACTGGCCGCGCGCCCTCACCGCCGACGGCGGCTTTCTGTACGTCGCCAACGAGCGCTCCGGCGACGTGACCTGGTTCGCGGTCGACCCGCTCACGGGCGTCCCACGACGAGGCGGCTCGATCAGGGTGACGGCGGCCTCGTACGTGACCCTCGGCTGAGCGGGAGCCACCGAGCCGCCCGCACCCCCGCGCCCCTCGACGACGAAGGCCCGCTCCGAACCGGAGCGGGCCTTCTCGGTGTCCTGCGCGGCGCCCGGTGTCAGCGCACGGGCGTGCCCTGCGGCTGCTGCGGCGCGATGCCGAGCGCCGTCGTGTACTTGGCCAGGGCGAGCTTGCCGATCGCCGGGTACGGGCCGAGCGGCTCGGCGGCAGAGCACCCGGCCTCCTTCGCGGCCTCCTCCAGCAGGACCTGCTCGATCTCCGGGCCGATCAGGTACGGCGCGAGCGCCAGCTGCTGCGAGCCCGAGGAGCGCAGCTGCTCGGCGACGGACGCGATGGAGCCCTCCTGGTCCAGCGCCGCGGCCATCACCGGAACGGCGAGACGCGCGGCGAGCAGCATGCCGGTGATGCCTGCGGCCTGCACGGCCTCGTCGCCGCCCACCGAAGCGAGGATGATGCCGTCCGCGGCGGTCGCCACGGTGAACAGGCGGGCACGGTCCGCACGGGCCAGACCGGCCTCGGACAGCCGCACGTGCAGCGCCTCGGCGAGCAGCGGGTGCGGGCCGAGGACGTCGGTCAGCTCGGCGGCGACACGGCTCTCCATGAGGGCCTGGCGGATCTGGCGCAGCAGCGAACCGTCCGGGCCTGCGAGCAGCGGCACGACGACGGCGACGGGGCCGTCGGGCATCCTGACGTCCAGGCCGGCGGCACGGGCCTGCTCGAAACGGGCCGTGCGCTCCTCGGCCGTGTGCACGAGCACGGCCTGCAGCGAGGGGAACTCGGCATTGTCCCCGTCGAGGTATCCGATGCGGGCGTCGAGGCCGGGCAGCTCGGAGCGGGCGATGCTCACGACCTCTTCGGCGAGGCTGCGCGTGGTGTTACTGGGCGTCCCCGGCACGGCGAGGACGAGCGCGGGCGCGCCCTCGGGAGCAACCAGCGGCTCGGGACGGCGGTGCCGTCCGGGCTGGCGGGGGCGCGGCATTCGTACGGGCAGGCCATCCGCGGGCCCAGTGGGGGAACTCATGGCGCCGCATGTTACTGGCTTCCTGGGTTCCTCTGTTCGGGGAGGGTGCAGGTGAGCGGTATCCGTCCCGTTTTGTCTATTGACTTACGTACGGATCGGACGCGATCGGATCAATCACCCGAACTGATGGTCACGGACAGCATCCTCTCGTCACCCGGCAGCGTGAGGGAACCGGTGCTCAGTTCGGCCGCGATGCGCACCGAGCCGTGCAGCGGATCGCCCTCGGGCGGTACCCGCCGCACCCGCGGGAGCCGCCGGGCCAGTTCTTCGTCCAGGGGCCCCAGCAGCGGGTCGCCCAACTCGAACAGGCCGCCGGTGACGGCGACGCACGGCTCACCGCCGGAGGGGCACACGGCCGCCGCGGAGTCCGCCATGTGCCGGGCGGCGGTACGCAGGATGCCCGCGGCGACGGGATCCTCGTCCGCGCAGGCGGCCACACGGGGTGCGAAGGAGGCGAGCACGGCGGGCCGGTCGGAACGGGGATACAGCGCGCCGGGCAGGCCCGCGACTGGACCGAACTGCTCCTCGGCGCAGGCCAGCAGGCGGGCCGAGCCGTCCTGGCGCCCGTCGTGGGCGCGCAGCGCGGCCTCGAGGCCGGCCCGGCCGATCCAGGCACCGCCCCCGCAGTCGCCGAGCAGATGCCCCCAGCCGTCCGCACGCCGCCAGCTGGTCAGATCGGTGCCCACCGCGATCAGCCCCGTACCGCCGGCGACCAAGGCACCGGGGCGCGGCCCCAGCGCACCCACATACGCGGTCACGGCATCGGCGGCCAGCGCGACCCGGCGCACCCCCCACTCCCGGGCCAGCGCACCGGGCAGTTCGGCGCGCAGCCCGCCCCCCAGGGAGGCCATCCCGGCCGCGCCGACGGCGACGGTGGTCAGCGGCACCGCTCCCGCCTCCGCGGTCAACGCGCTCACCAACGGCACGAGTTGCGCCATGAAGTGCTCGGGATCGATGCCCCGCTCGCCCGTGCGCACCGGCTCACCGGACGCCCTGCGGGCCAGCGGTCCGCGTTCGGCGGTCCCGATCACGGCCCGGAGCCCGGAGCCGCCGGAGTCCACGGCGAGAAACCCGGAACCCTCCGACGCCCCGGTCACGGCAGGCGCCAGTCCACCGGTTGGCCGCCCTGGCGGATCAGCAGGTCGTTGGCCCGGCTGAACGGGCGGGAACCGAAGAAACCCCGGTCTGCCGACATGGGGGAGGGGTGGGCGGATTCGACGGAGGGCAGGTCGCCGAGGAGCGGGCGCAGATTGCGGGCGTCACGGCCCCACAGGATGGACACCAGCGGCTTGCCGCGCCCCGCCAGGGCCCGGATGGCCTGCTCCGTGACCTCCTCCCAGCCCTTGCCCCGGTGTGCGGCGGGCTTGCGCGGGGCGGTGGTCAGCGCCCGGTTGAGCAGCAGCACACCCTGCCGGGTCCACGGCGTGAGGTCGCCGTTGGACGGCTGGGGGAGCCCCAGGTCGGCGCTCAGCTCGCGGTAGATGTTGATGAGGCTGCCGGGCAGCGGCCGCACCTCCGGCGCCACCGAGAACGACAGCCCCACCGCGTGCCCCGGAGTGGGGTAAGGGTCCTGACCGACAATCAGGACGCGTACGTCGTCGAAGGGCTGTTGGAAGGCCCGCAGAACGTTCGGCCCGGCCGGGAGGTAGGTGCGTCCCGCGGCGATCTCCGCGCGGAGGAAGTCCCCCATCGCGGCGACGCGTTCGGCCACCGGTTCCAGGGCCTTCGCCCAGCCCGCTTCGACGATCTCATGCAAGGGTCGTGGTGCCACGGGCGTCACCCTACTGCCGTACGGACAGCGGCGATCAACCGGTGGCCAACGCCTGTGTGCACCCTCGTCCCCCGCCCGTTGCTCTGCCTCGTCCCCCGTCCTCGCCCTTGCCTCAGCCGACGAGCGCGGCCCGCACGCACAGCACGTCCGGCAGGTGCGAGGCGAGCTGCTGCCAGCTGTCGCCGTCGTCGGCCGACGCGAACACCTCGCCGTTGCGGTTCCCGAAGTAGATGCCCGCGGGGTCGGCGTCGTCCGTGCACATCGCGTCGCGCAGCACCGTGCCGTAGTGGTCCTCCTGGGGCAAGCCCGTCGAGAGGGGCTCCCAGCTCTTGCCCGCGTCCGCCGTCCGGTAGACCCGGCACCGGTGGTCGGCCGGGACCCGGTCGGCGTCGGCGTTGATCGGGAACACGTACGCCGTGTCCCCCCGGTGCGGATGCGCCGCCGCGGCGAAGCCGAACGTGGACGGCAGGCCCTCGCCGATGTCCGTCCAGTGCGCACCGGCGTCGTCGCTGCGGTACACGCCCCAGTGGTTCTGCAGGTACAGCCGGTCCGGGGTGGCCGCGTCGCGCGCGACCTTGTGCACGCACTGGCCGAACTCAGGGTTCGGGTCGGGCAGGAACACCGCGGAGACACCCGAGTTGGAGGGCGCCCAGCTCGCGCCGCCGTCCAGGGTGCGGAACACGCCGGCGGTCGAGACGGCGACCGTCACCGCCTTCGGGTCGCGCCCGTCGGTGAGCACGGTGTGCAGGCCCTCACCGCCGCCGCCCGGCACCCACTTCGAGCGCGTGGGGTGCTCCCACAGGGGCCGGACCAGCTCGAACGTCTCCCCGCGGTCCTGCGAGCGGTACAGCGCGGCCGGCTCGGTGCCCGCGTACACCACGTCCGGCTCGGCGGCGGCCGGGTGCAGCTGCCACACGCGCTCCAGGGACGCCCCCGTGTCCTTGGGGAACTTGACCGCCGGGCGGGCCGGTTCGGTCCAGGTCCGGCCGAGGTTGTCGGAGTGGAACACGGACGGGCCCCAGTGCGCGCTGTCGCCGCCGACCAGCAGCCGTGGGGTCCCGGACCGGGTGTCGATGGCGACCGAGTACACCGCCTGCGCGTTGAAGTAGGGGCTCTCGTCGAACTCCCAGGCCCCACCACCTCGCCGGCGCCCGATGAACAGGCCTTTGCGCGTGCCCACGGCGAGCAGTACCTCGGTCATGCCGATCACCTCCGCGGCGTCGTCGTTGACGCCCTCGTCCCGAACACCGGCCAGTTTGCACCCGACCACTGACAGTCACCCCCGGAGTGCGCTGCGTCCCAGGTCAGCGGGGTGTCGGCAAGGCGGGCGCGGGGTCTCGCGGGCCGCCCCGGCCGGGCGCTCGCCGGGGCGGGGGACCGTGGAGATCGTCACGCCGGGTAGGTGCAGTGAGCATCCAGGCGCCGCCGTCCGTATGGGGAGGGCGGCGGATTGGTCGTGGGCTCGTGAGGAGGAGGCCTTCGATGGCGTTACGTGGTCCGAAGGTGTGGCTGTGGCGCTGGCGGCGCAATCCGCTCAAGCGCCGTGGCGACCGGGTGGAGGCCTGGGTCGTCCTGGGCGTGTGGATGCTCACCGTGTTCGCCGGGCTGCTCGCCGGGACGACGGTGAGCCGTTCCGTCGAGGACGGACTGGCCCGGGAACGAGCCGAGTGGCGCCCCCTCGTGGCACGGCTCGCCGAACGCGCGCCCGGTGCGGCCCCCGCGAACGGCCGTGTGTCCCGCACCGAGACGGTGTGGGCGACGGCACGGTGGACCGCCGCGGACGGGTCCGGGCACTCCGGCCAGCTGCGGGTCCCGGCGGGCAGCGCCGTGGGGGCCCCGATCACCGTGTGGACGGATCCCGAGGGCCGGCAGGTCACCAGGCCGGTCACCGAGTCCCAGGCCCGTGTACGGGCCTCCCTGATCGGTGGCGCGGCAGGTCTCTGCGCCGCGGCCGTCCCCTGGGTCGCCGGCCGTTCCCTTCGCGGTCGCCTGGAGCGTCGCCGCATCGACCAGTGGGACGCGGAGTGGGCCCGCTTCGGCCCGATGTGGGGGCGCACGACGGGGTGAGGCCGTCGGGTGTCGGGCGCGCGGCGGGGTGAGGCCGTCGGGGCGCACGGCGGGGTGAGGCCGTCGCGCCACCCCGCTCCGGCCACTGACAGGCGCCGGCCCTACTGGGAGCCAGTCCGGTCCTTCCGCAGGCGCCGGCCCTGCCGGCGGCGTCGTCCGGCGAACTGCAGGTGCCGGTCCTGCCGGCGGCCCCGACCGGCCACCCGCAGGTGCCGGCCCTACCGGTGCCCCGCTCCGGCCAGCGCCTGACCGCACACCTGGAGCAGCGTCAGGTCCTCGCGTATGCCGTTGCCTCCGGCGTCGGTGCGATGCCGGAGGGGAGAGGCGAGTTCCGCTCGGAGCAGGTCGTGCAGGGGCGCTCCCGACGGTCCCAGTGCCGAGACGCACTCGGCGATCGTCGCGCGCGTGCGCGGGTGATCCCGCCACGCCGAGCGAAGGCCGGGGAGGAACCGTTCCGGCTCCCCCGTCGCCCGCCACACCGCGCAGGCGGCGGTGACCCCTGTCCGCGCGTCACCGTGGTCGGCCAGGTCGCGCAGCCCGGGCAGGGCGGGGCGCGCGGCCGGGCCCAGCCGCCCCAGTACGGCCGCAGCACGGCGTCGGCGACCGCTGTCCGCGTCCGGCGGCGTGTCCGTCAACGCGCGCAGCAGGACGGGCAGCACGGCATGGGCTTCGCCCGTGATCGACCACAGCGCGTCCGCCGCCGCGACCGCGCAGGCGCTCTCCAGCAGTCCGCGCAGATCCGGTACCGCCGCGCGTGCGGCGCCGCCGAACGCGCCGAGGGCACGAACCGCTGCCTCCGTGACGGCGTCGCGCCGCCGCAGCCCGTCCGGCATGCCGCGCAGCAGACGCAGCACAGCGGGTATGGAGGCCTGGTCGCCCAGCGCGGCGAGGGCCGACAGCAGGGGAACGGCCCGTTCGCAGGTGTCGTACGCGTCGAGCGGCAGGCGGGCGAGCAACCGCCGCAGCGCGGGGACGAGCGGCACGGCCGCGCGTCCCAGGTGGGGTACGACCAGCCCCAGATCGTGCGGTACGACCGGACCTGCCAGCACCTCGGCCAGCACCGGTGCGGCCCGCGCGTCCCCCGTCCCGGCCAGTGCCTTGAGAGGGCCGCCCAGGGTCGGCCCACCCCGCTCCCCATGCCGTATACGCAGCTCGGGACGGTACGTCACCAACGCGTGGAGATGGTCCGCGGCGGGTGCGGCAAGCTCGGAGAGCTCCACCAGGACCGTGACCGCCGCGTCATGCAACCGGCCTTCCTCCGCGCCCAGTTGACTGCCGATGAGGAGGACCGGCTCCGTGTGGCCGGTGCGCCGTTCACGGAAGAGCCCGGCCGACATCCACACCCCGTTGCACCGGTCGACGGGATCCGGGCTGGTCAACTGCCCGCACAACAGGGCGACACGGTCGGCGACCCGGTTGCCGAGCGCGGCGTGCAGGGTCCGCAGCAGCCGGGAGCCCTCCTCGTCCGAGGGGCGCAGCCGCCGCAGCCGGGCGGCGAGGGTGTCCGGACCGGAACAGTCGTCCGGGCCCCCCGCCCGGGCCCGCCTCCCTGATCTGTCTCTGAGCAGCCCGACGACGGTCGGTACGAGATCGGCGGGGAGCAGATCCGGGGCGCATCCCGCGAGCTGGCCGAGTGCGGCGAGCCGGAGACCGGGGTCGTAGGGCGGCCTGCTCAGCTCGGTCAGCAAGCGCACCGCCTCGGCTGCGTGAGCCTCACCGGCTGTGGGAGCCTCCCCGGCTGTGGGAGCCTCCTCTGCTGTGTGGGCCTTCCCGGCCGGGCGGTGGAGCTGCGCGAACAGGCCGAGGCTCTCCGCGAGGGCGATCAGGACACCGTCGTCCCGCTCCACGGTGACCCGTTCCCGCAACAGGGCGAGCACCCGCCCCGGTTGGTCCACGGACCGCACCAGCGCGCCCGGGGCCACCCGTCGCACCGCGGCGTCCGGGTCCCCGGTGAGACGCACGAAGACGTCGGCACCCGCGCGCAGGGTGTCCCGCACCTTCGCCGCGCGGTCGTCGCGGGCACCGGCGGTGTCCCCGATGCGGACGAGGAGCTCCACCACGCCCGCCCGGTCTCGCACCTCCTCGCGGCCGGCGAGCGCGAGGAGGAACGGAACACAGGCGAGCGTCGAGTCGTGGACGTCATCGTCCTGGTGGTGCACGGCGGCGTACATCCCGTCGAGCGCGGTCTGTCGCTCGGCCGGGTCGGAGGAGGCCAGCCCCCGCAGTAGCCCGGGCACGTCCTCCGCGCTGCCGTACGCGCGGCGCAGCGAGGTCCGGTCGACCTCGTCCATCCCCCTGAACACGTTGTCCTCCCCCAGACGAAGTGCCGACGACGGGGAGTCTGCACCACGGTACTGACAACGAAGCGGAATCGGGAGATGACTGTGCGCGAACTGTGCGCACGATGGCTTGACTTCGAGTCGGCCCCGCCCTGACGGCTGCCCAGGGACCGGCTACCGCTGGCCGGTTGCCCCGCCCGGACCGGGCGCCCGCCTCGACCGCCAGGCCCGGCCCCCGGCCCGCCTCGACCGGTAGCCCGGCCCCCGGCCCGCCTCGACCGGT
>NZ_SZVW01000003.1 GCF_007655005.1 Streptomyces tibetensis | reverse complement strand
CGGTCGCTTCCTTTGTACTCACCCTCTCGGGCTTTCCTCTGGGCGCTTCCCTTCGGTGTTCCAAACTCTATCAGTGTTTTTCCGGCCCTCCGACCACCGTCCTGCAGGCATGCAGAAGGAGATCCGGAGATAGGATCTGACAAGTTTGTTGCTGCCCGGCCAGGACGCGAGGTTGCGTCGCTCAGCCCTAAGCAGGAGTACGACTGTACACGCGGCCGCGGAGCTGGTGCAAATCGATTTGGGGTATGGTCTAGACCACTTCGGGGTGCCTGCGCGGAACCGGCACTTCAGGTGACATACGCTGCTGAACAGTGTGCCGCCCGGTACCTACAGGGACGGCCATATCGATCTCCACCCCTGGGAGGCTTCCCATGACCACCGTGACGTCCCCGCTCGCAGGACGCGTTATCGGACTGGCGGCAGTGCCGGATCCGGTCTTCTCCGGGGCCATGGTCGGCCCGGGCACAGCGATCGATCCCGTCCGTGAGCCCTCCGAGGCCGTCTCGCCCGTGGATGGCGTCATCGTCTCCCTGCACCCGCACGCGTTCGTCGTCGTCGACGAGAACGGACACGGTGTGCTCACCCACCTCGGTATCGACACCGTGCAGCTCAACGGCGAAGGCTTCGAGCTGCTCGTGAACAAGGGCGACACCGTCAGGCGCGGCCAGGGTGTCGTTCGCTGGAACCCGGCGGCCGTCGAGAGCGCCGGCAAGTCCGCGGTCTGCCCGGTCGTGGCGCTGGAAGCCACGGCCGAAGCCCTCTCCGATCTTCGCGACAACGGCGATGTGAAGGCCGGCGACAGTCTCTTCCTCTGGAAGTGACGCGAGTGCCGTCCTGTGACGGCGAGTACGACAACCACCGCGGCGGTTGGATCCGCCGCTTTATCGGAGACGGGTGAGATGGAGACAACGTTGCGAGGCGTCGGGGTGAGCCACGGTGTGGCCATCGGCGAGGTTCGGCACATGGGAACGGCGGTGCTCGAGCCGCCCGCGAAGCAGATACCGGCGGAGGAGGCGGAGCGTGAACAGGGGCGCGCCCGCAAGGCCGTCGAGGCGGTGGCGGCAGACCTGATGGCGCGGGGCAACCTCGCCGGTGGCGAAGCCCAGGCGGTGCTCGAGGCGCAGGCCATGATGGCCCAGGACCCCGAGCTCATGGCCGATGTGGAGCGGCGGATCGCCGTCGGCAGCACGGCGGAGCGCGGGGTGTACGACGCGTTCGCCTCCTACCGCGAGCTGCTGGCCGGAGCCGGTGAGTACCTCGCCGGTCGCGTGGCCGACCTCGACGACGTGCGCAACCGTATCGTCGCCCGGCTGCTGGGGGTGCCGATGCCCGGCGTCCCCGACAGCGACGAGCCCTACGTCCTGGTGGCCCGCGACCTCGCACCGGCCGACACCGCGCTGCTCGACCCGACTCTTGTGCTCGGCTTCGTCACCGAGGAGGGCGGGCCCACCAGTCACAGCGCGATTCTCGCCCGGGCCCTCGGGGTCCCGGCCGTGGTGGCGCTGCCGGGTGCCGGTGAGCTCGCCGAGGGCACGATGATCGCCGTCGACGGCAGCACGGGAGAGATCTTCGTGGACCCGAGCGACGAGAAGAAGGCGCAGCTGGAGGCTGCGGCTGCCGAGCGGAAGGCCGCGCTGGCGGCCTCGACCGGGCCGGGTGCCACGGCAGACGGGCACAAGGTGCCGTTGCTCGCGAACATCGGTGGTCCCGCTGATGTGGCGGCCGCCGTCGAGGCCGGTGCCGAGGGTGTGGGTCTGTTCCGTACGGAGTTCCTCTTCCTGGACGACAGCAAGCAGGCGCCCTCGGAAGAGAAGCAGGTCGCCGCGTACCGGCAGGTGCTCGAGGCGTTCCCTGAGGGGCGTGTCGTGGTGCGGGTGCTGGACGCGGGTGCGGACAAGCCGCTCGACTTCCTCACGCCGGCCGACGAGCCGAACCCTGCGCTCGGTGTGCGGGGTCTGCGGACCCTGCTCGACCACCCGGAGGTCCTGCGTACCCAGCTGACCGCGCTCGCCGAGGCCGCTGAGGGGCTGCCGGTATACCTCGAGGTCATGGCCCCGATGGTGGCGGACCGTACGGATGCCCGGGCTTTCGCCGACGCCTGCCGTGAGGCCGGGCTGCGGGCGAAGTTCGGCGCGATGGTGGAGATCCCGTCGGCCGCGCTGCGGGCTCGCTCGATCCTCCAGGAGGTCGAGTTCCTGTCGCTGGGGACGAACGACCTCGCCCAGTACACCTTCGCCGCCGACCGTCAGGTGGGTGCGGTGTCCCGTCTGCAGGACCCCTGGCAGCCCGCCCTGCTCGACTTGGTGGAGCTGTCCGCCGAGGCGGCCAAGGCCGAGGGCAAGAGCTGCGGGGTCTGTGGTGAGGCCGCGTCCGACCCGCTGCTCGCGTGTGTGCTGACCGGTCTGGGTGTCACCTCTCTCTCGATGGGTGCCGCGTCGATTCCTTACGTCCGGGCGACGCTGGCGAAGTACACGCTGGCGCAGTGTGAGCGGGCCGCTGCGGCGGCACGGGCGACGGACAGCGCCGAGGACGCGCGCAGTGCGGCGCAGGCGGTGCTGTCGGGCGAGTAGGCCCTACCGGGTCGACCACGTTTCCCGGCAGGGGCGCTCCATTGAGGTGGAGCGCCCCTGCTGTGTTTCAGTGCCGATGCCCCCGGGCGGGTTTCTCCTCTCCGAGGTCGGGCGGCGCGCAGTAGTCGACGTTGGATTCCGGGGAGATCAGGTCTCCGGATTCGACGTCGGTGCAGTAGGCGTCGAAGACCTCTCCTGCGGTGAGGGGTTCGAGTCCGTAGGAGCGCATGCGCCAGCCGTAGACGCGGTCGGGTGTGCCCGGGGCGGTGGCGCGGATGACGAGTCCTCCGGGGCTTTCGGTGGCCAGGCCGAGGGCCAGGACCGTGGTGAATTCGAGGGCTTCGGTTTCGTCCAGTTCGAGGGCGGCCCCGTCGTCGGTGATGTGGAGGGCGGCGACGAGGGTTTCGGGCGGTCCGGTGACACTGCAGACGAGGTGGCGGTCGCCCGGTGGCGCCGTGTCGAGGATGCGGACGAGGAGCTCTGCGGCTCGGGTGAAGGCGGCGCGTCCGATGTCCTCGCCGCAGGAGGTGCAGGCGCCGAGGCGGGCGAGGAGGGTGGTCGCGTACTCCCAGGTGGCCTGCCGGACGGCCTCGTCGACGAGGGCCGGGAGCAGGTCGGCCAGCGGTCGGCCGTCGTAGGGGAGGGTCGGGCCTGTCGCCGCGATCTGCGCGGTGAAGCGTGAGCGGCTCGACGGTGTGTCGGGGTCCAGGTCCTTCCGTGTGCAGAAATCGGCGTACTCCTCGGGGTCGAAGAGGGCCACTGTGGTGTGGCTGCCCTGCAAGGTCCTGGCCCTGAGGAGGCCCTCCACGTGTTTCAGATAGGTCGCGTGGTCGTCGAAGGTGAAGCTGCGGTAGCGCCGCATGGCCCGGAAGTCGTGATCGTCGGCGAGCAGGCCGATGGTGCCGGCGATTTCGCGGTGCAGGACGCGGCGCTTGGTCCGGTTGTCGGTGTGCGTCATGGTTCCCCCTGTGCACGGTCGATCAATGCTCACTCACAGTAACCGGCGGCACTGACAGTGAGGGGCGACTGGATGATCGTGTGCTCGACCGATGGCGGAAGGCGCAGGTCACAGCGGCTTCCGCTGCCGTCTGCGCCTTGAGCTCGGGGGTGGCGGGACGGGGGTGGGTCGGCGTCAGGCGCGCTTGCGGGCCAACTCCTCGTAGAAGTCCAGCAGGCTGAGATCGTCGATGGAGCCCGGGTTGACGGCCTTCTCCAGCGGGGTGCCCTGGAGGAGGCGTTTGACGGGGACCTCGATGCGCTTGCCGGTGAGGGTGTGGGGGACGCCTGGTACTTCGATGATCTCGTCGGGGACGTGGCGCGGCGACAGTTGCTCGCGGATCGTCTGCTTGATGCGGTTCAGCAGGGCCTCGTCGAGGACGGCTCCGGGAGCCAGGTGCACGAAGAGGGGCATCCAGTAGCCGCCGTCGGGCTGCTCGATGCCGATGACGAGGGATTCCCTGATCTCGGGGAGCCTCTCGACGGCTTCGTAGATGTCGGCGGACCCCATGCGGACGCCCTGGCGGTTGAGCGTGGAGTCGGAGCGGCCGTGGATGACGACGGAGCCGCGGGAGGTGAGGGTGATCCAGTCACCGTGCCGCCACACGCCGGGGTAGGTGTCGAAGTAGCTGTCGTGGTAGCGGCTGCCGTCGGGGTCGTTCCAGAAGTGGATGGGCATCGACGGCATGGGGTTGGTGACGACGAGTTCGCCGACCTCGTCGACGAGGGGGCTGCCGCTGGGGTCCCAGGACTGCAGGTCGGTGCCGAGGCAGGGGGCCTGGAGTTCGCCGACGTGGACCGGGAGGGTGGGTACGGCTCCCGCGAAGCACGAGCACACGTCGGTGCCGCCGCTGACGGAGGCGATCCACAGGTCGTCGCGGACCTCGTCGTGGAGCCAGCGGAATCCGTCGGGGGGCAGGGGCGAGCCGGTGGTGGCGACGCACTGGACGGAGGAGAGGTCGAAGTCGCGGGACGGGTGCACGTCGGCCTTGCGGCAGGCCATGACGTAGGCGGCGGAGGTGCCGTAGAGGGTGGCCTTCGTGCGTTCGGCGATCCGCCACTGGGCGCCGGTGTCGGGGTAGCCGGGGCTGCCGTCGTAGAGGACGATCGTGGTGCCGGTGAGCAGGCCGGAGACGAGGAAGTTCCACATCATCCAGCCGGTCGAGGTGTACCAGAAGAAGCGGTCTTCGGGGCCGAGGTCGCAGTGCAGGCCGAGCTGCTTGAGGTGCTCGACGAGGATGCCGCCCTGGGACTGGACGATGGCCTTGGGCAGTCCGGTCGTACCCGAGGAGTAGAGCACCCACAGGGGGTGGTCGAAGGGCACCTGCTCGAAGACGGGGTCCGTGTCGGCGGAGGTGAGGGCCGACCAGTCCAGGGCGCCCTCGGGTGCCTCGGTGCCGAGGAGCGGGATGTGGATCACGGCCCGCAGGGTGGGGAGTTCGCGGCGCAGTTCGGTGACCACTTCGCGCCGGTCGTGCTCCTTGCCGCCGTAGCGGTAACCGTCGACGGTGAAGAGCACGACGGGTTCGACCTGCTGGAAGCGGTCGAGGACGCTGCGGGCGCCGAACTCGGGCGCGCAGGAGGTCCAGACGCCGCCGACCGCGGCTGTGGCGAGGAGCGCGACCACCGCCTGCGGGACGTTCGGGAGGTAGCCGCTGACCCGGTCGCCGGGGCGCACGCCGAGGGCGCGCAGTTCGGCGGCCAGGGAGCCGACCTGGCGGCGCAGCTCTGCCCAGGTGACGGGGCGTGGTTCGTGGGTCTCGTCGACGTGCAGGAGGGCCGGTTCGTCGGCGCGGGTGGCGGATGCGCGCAGGGCGTGTTCGGCGTAGTTCAGGGTCGCCCCGGGGAACCACTCGGCGCCGGGCATCGAGCGGTCGCCGAGCACGCGCGCGCAGGGCTGCGAGAAGCGGACGTCGAACCACTCGGTGACGGCCTTCCAGAAGGTGTCCAGTTCGTCGACGGACCAGCGCTGCAGAGCCGCGTAGCCGCCCTCGGCGGGGGCGCCGTGGTGCTCGGCTGCCCAGGCCTGGAACCTGGTGATCCGTGCGCGGGCGATGCGCTCGGGGTCGGGCTGCCAGAGCGGCTTGGGACTGACGGTCGACATGGTCGGCTCCCGGACTGTGCGCGTCGTGTGCGTCCTCCGCGCACGGGCTGGGGTGTGCGCGTGAGCGGCTGGCACGGACAATGCCATGTGATCGACTTCGGCACCAGGGCGCGCCCCACATAGTCCGTCTCGTGAAGATGTGGTCCTGGCACGGGTGAACGGCAGTTGAACGACACGCCCGCGCAGGGCCGTCAGTGGCAGGGTGAGCAGCATGAACGGTCGTGACCTGGTGCGTTCGGTGAAAGCGGTGGCTTCGGTGGGGGCGGCGCAGGGTGTGCGTACCGTACGAGCAGCGTGGCGCAGGCGTCGGGCCGACGCCACCGGGCTGCCGGCGCGCGGGGCGGAGCGTGCGCGGGTGCCCGGGCCCGTGGAGGACGTGGAGCCCGGGCCGGGGGGTGGTGTCGTCCGGTTCAGCCGGTCGGAGCTGCGGATCCTGGTCGCCGTGAACGGGGCCGTGTTCTGGGGCTGGGACGGGGCGGGGCCCGAGCCGTCCTACGCGCTGGCCGGACGCTGCCCGGAGCCGGATCCACGGGCGGTCCTGGAGCCGGACAACTGGGACGGGGCGGGGCCCGAGCCGTCCTACGCGCTGGCCGGACGCTGCCCGGAGCCGGATCCACGGGCGGTCCTGGAGCCGGACAAGGACGGCGGCTGGCGTGTGGTGGCGGAGCGGGTGACGGTCGTGGTCTCGCGGCACGGCGCCGTGGAGGTACGGACTCCGGGCGGGGTCACCTTGCGGCGTGATCTGCCGCCGCGGTGGTGGGAGCCGGTCGGCGGCGGCCCGGCGCGGTGGATGCAGCGGTCGGAGGTGGGCGCGGACGCGCGGTTCTTCGGTCTCGGGGGACGCACCTCGGGTCCTCGGCTGCCGGACGGGACGTACCGGTTGTGGAACTCCGATCCCGGTCGCGCCTTCACGCCCGGGGACGACCCGCTGTACATCACGATGCCGGTGCAGCTGGTGGTGTCCGACGGCGGTACGCATCTGGCGTTCCACGACAGCTCGTGGGACGGCACGGTGACGCTGCACGAGGGCGAGGAGGGCGCGGGTTCCGGGCACGACCGTGCCGGGACGAGCGAGCTGCGGATGGACGGCGGTCCGCTGCGCTGCTGGGTGATGGTGGGCACGCCCGCGCGCGTGCTGCTCGCCTGGGCGTCGCTCACCGGGGCGCCCGCGCTGCCGCCCGCGTGGGCTCTTGGGCACCATCACGCACGGTGGGGGTTCGGCGGCGAGCAGGAGGTACGGCGGATCGTCGCGGGCTACCTGGAGCACCGTCTGCCGCTGGACGCCGTGCACCTGGACATCGACCACCTCGACGCTCATCAGGTGTTCACCGTCGACCAGGACCGCTTCCCCAAGCTGCCCGTGCTGGCCGAGGAGCTCCGGCGGGAGGGCATCCGGCTGGTATCGATCGTCGGGCCGGGTGTGAAGGCCCTGCCGGGCCGTGCGGTGTACGACTCCGGGGCGGCCGAGGACGCGTTCGTGCGGGATGCCTCCGGGGTGGTCGTGGAGGGTGTCGTGTGGCCCGGGGAGGTGGTCTTCCCCGACTTCACGCACGCGCGCGTGCGTGCGTGGTGGGGCGCTCTCTACGAGGAACGGCTGACCCAGGGCTTTTCGGGCTTCTGGCACGACATGAACGAACCCACGTCGTTCACCGCCTTCGGGGAGTCGACGCTGCCGCGCTCGACCCGGCACTCCCTGGAGGGGCGGGGCGGTGACCATCGTGAGGCGCACAACGTGTACGCGCTGTGCATGGCCAGGGCGGGCTTCGAAGGGTTGCGGAAGCTCGCGCCCGAGGAGCGGCCGTTCCTGTTCTCCCGTTCCGGGTGGGCCGGGATGCAGCGCTACGGAGGGACCTGGTCGGGGGACGTCGCCACCGGCTGGCCGGGACTGCGGGCCTCCTTGGCGCTGGTGATGGGGCTGGGGCTGTGCGGCGTCCCGTACTCGGGGCCGGACATCGGGGGGTTCGACGGTGATCCCTCTCCCGAGCTGTATCTGCGCTGGTTCCAGCTGGGCGCTTATCTGCCGCTGTTCCGTACGCACGCGAGTCTGCGGGCGGGGCGCAGGGAACCGTGGGAGTTCGGTGGCGACGTGCTGGAGCACGCGCGCGTGGCACTGGTCGAGCGCCGGCGGCTGCTGCCGTACTTCCTGACGCTGGCGCATCTGGCGAGGCGCACCGGAGCGCCCTATGTGCGGCCGCTGTGGTGGGCGGCGCCGGAGGAGCGGGTGCTGCGAGACTGCGAGGACGCTTTCCTGCTGGGTGACAGCCTGCTGGTGGCGCCGGTGCTGGAGCCGGGCGCGGTCCGGCGTGCCGTGCGGTTGCCGCGGGGGCGCTGGTACGACGTCGCCACGGGGCAGGCGTACGAGGGGCCGGGGCAGGTGCTGGTCGACGCGCCGCTGTCGCGCATCCCGGTGTTCGCGCGCGCGGGCGCCGTGCTTCCGGTACGTGGGGAGGACGGGGGGCTGGAGTTGGACGTGTGGGCCCCCGCCCGGGGACGGACCGGGGGCGGGCTGGTCGTGCCGGACGGGGGCGACGGGTGGGACGAGCCGGAGATCGAGCGCTACACGGCTCGGTGGAGGGGCTCTCGGGTGGTCGTCGAGCGGGCGGGTGAGGACGGCGGAGGTGCGCCGCCCTACCCGGTGCGGGTGCGCGGAACCGAGGAGACGTGAGCCACGCGGGGCCCGGGAGCCAGGAGCTGCACCAGGCCCTGGAGCCGGGAGCTGCACCGGGCCCGGGAGTCGCACGAGCGCCGGGCCCGGGAGTCATCGGCTCCGTGGGCCGGCTGTTTCGAGGTCCGGAGGGCCGTGGAAGTTCCGCCGGCTCCGCGGGCCAAGTGTTTTGGGTTTCGCCCGGGGCCGGGGAGCACGTGAGGTCAGATGTACCGGCCCTCGAACCAGGCCCGGGCGGCCAGGGTGTGCAGGGGGAAGGCGAGTTCCTCCGGCCTGCGCAGGAGGTGCCAGCCCTCCGTCTCGTCCGTGCCGGCGGAGGAGGGAAGGCTCTCGGCCGGGCGTTCCGGGAGGAGGCCGAACAGCAGCAGGTGTCCGTCGGGTGAGCTCATCGCGTCGACGAGCCGTACGTCCCGGCCGGCCGCGTCGATGCCGGTTTCCTCCCGCAGTTCGCGTATGACGGCCTGCCTCCAGTCCTCGCGGTCGTCGATGTAACCGCCGGGCAGGGCGATGCCCCCGCGCGCGGGAGCGATGGTTCGGGTGATGACGACCAGGGCGGTGCCCTTGGTGTCGTACACGGGCTGGAGGGCCACCGCGACCGGGAGAGGGTTGCGGTAGGCCACGGCGCCGCACACCGGGCAGGTGCGGGGCCAGCCGGTGATGCCCTCTCCGTAGGGCGCGCCGCAGCTCGAACAGTGGGAGTTCGGGGCGGAGTTGGAAGCGGAGTGCTGAGTTTCGGACACGCGGCGGACTGTAGCCGATCGTGGAGAGGGCGCCATGGGCAGGCTGCTCAGTGAGCGCTGGTGAGCGACTTCGTGGCCACGGGGAAGTCGAAGTACGTGTCCGGATGGGTCTCGGGCTTGAAGGTGTAGTGCCACCACTCCTCCGGCAGGTTCACGAAGCCGAGGCCCTCCAGGGTGCTCTTGAGGAGCAGCCGGTTGGCGCGCTGTCGGCCCTGGACGCGCGGGTCGAGGGTGTGCGAGAGGGTGTCGAAGCAGTCGAAGCCGGTCCCCATGTCGATCGAGTTGTCCGGGAAGCGCGCGCCCTGGGGCGCGAAGCACGGCACCAGGGGCTCCCCTCGGCGATAGGGCCGGGTCGGCTCGGCCGGGAGCCTGACGAGCGTGACGTCGAGGGTCGAACCGCGGCTGTGGCCGGATTTCGCCGCGATGTACCCGTCGGCGAACAGTCGCGTCTTGTCGACGTTGGGGTAGAACTCGCCCTTCATCGCCTGGTCATCGAGGTCCTCGGCCCAGCGGACGAAGTGGTCCACCGCGCGCTGGGGCCGGTAGCAGTCGTACACCTTGAGGGTGTAGCCCTGGCCGAGGAGCCTGCGTTGGGCCTTGTGGAGGGCCTCGGCGGCGGGGCGGGTGAGGATGCAGAGGGGCTGCCGGTAACCGTCGATGCGCTCGCCCACGAAGTTGTGCGGGGTGACGTAACGCATCTCCTGAAGGATCGTCGGGTCCACGCTTCTCAGCGCCACGAAGTCCTTCGGCGCCTTGGGGTCGGTGCCGGCCCGGGCGGCAGGGGTGAGGGCGGTTGACGCCAGCAGGGCGGCGACTGCGGCGATCAGGGCACGTGTCACGGTGGTGAGTCGTGTCATGCCCCTGCGTCTATCAGGAGAGTGGACGCCAGGGGAAGGACCGCGTGCGACAGGGCAACCAACCGGCGGCACGGGCGAGTTGCCCCTGAGCTTTACGCTGTGTGATTGATCGGGAATCCTGCGTGAACGTCTCATGAACCGTGCTCGGGCGTGCGCCGGTGGCGTCCATCATGCTCCCGTGCCCTCCTGGACGGATACTCTCCGCTTCGCCTTCCAACCAGTGGTCAATCTGACGACCGGCGCGGTCGCGGGGCTGGAGATACTCGCCCGCCCGGAGACCGGCGGCATCCTCGCCGAGGCTCGCCGTGATCCCCAACTCGACTGCGGGCTGGCGGTGTCGGCGATCCGTGCGGCGGTGCGCAAGGAGACCCTGCTTCCGCTGTTCATCAACGCGTTCGCGGGGACCCTCGCGGATCTCGGCGGACTGCCCTCGCTGCACGAGGCCGTGCGCGCGGCGGGACGGCTTCCCTGGGAGGTGACGATCGACGTCTGCCCGCCGTACGCACATGTGCCACAGCAGGCTCTGCTGGACGCGGTGAATGCGCTGCGGGGACAGGGCTTCCGGATCTGCGCGGACGGTGTCGGGGACGGGGACATTCCCCTGCGCCTGCTCGCGGACCTCTCGCCCGGTCTGGTGAAGCTGGACGCGTCGCTGCTGGCGCGACCGGGGGCGGTGCGGTCGATGCGCACGCTGTGCGACGAGCTGGGGGCGCTCCTGGCCGTGGAGGGCGTGGAGACCGAAGGGCAGTGCGCGGCGGCGTTCGCGGCCGGGGCACAGCTGGCGCAGGGCGAGTTGTTCGCGCCGCCCGCGCGCCTGCCCGCCGCGGACGTCTACCTCCCGCCCCGCTCCCCCGCCGAGGTGACCGCGCCGCGGTCCGGGCCGTCGGTGCGGGAGTTCGTCCGGCCCGCGGCTCTGCTTCCCGCGACCGCGTCCGCGGGGCAGGTGCGCGCCCTGCTGACCGAGTCGCCGGACGTGTCCGGGGTACTGCTCGTGGACACCGCCGGCGTGCCGGTCCGGTCGGTGCACCGCTCCCGGTTCCTGCTGTCGATGTCGGGGCGCTACGGGCACGCCCTGTATGCCGACCGGCCCGCCGCCAAGCTCGGTGACCCGCCAAGGACGGTGGGCGTCGACGCGACGGCCTGGGAGGTGCTGGACGTGGTGGCGGTCGGCCGTCGGGACCGCACGTCGGACGACGTGGCTGTGGTGGACGAGTACGGCCGGTGCGTGGGGGTCGTGCGGCTCGCGGACCTCGTGCGAGCGCTCGCCGAGACGCGGGTGGAGGAAGCGGTGGGGCAGAATCCGCTGACGCGGCTGCCCGGCTCGGACGCCATCACCGGCGAGGTGGACCGGCGGATCGCCGCGGGGCGGGCGTTCGCGTTGAGCTGGCTGGACGTCGACCACTTCAAGCAGGTCAACGACAGGGCCGGATTCGCGGCGGGTGACGAGCTGATCCGGGCGGTGGGCCGGGCGCTGCGAGAAGCCGCGGTGGACGGTGCGCGCGTGGGACACGTCGGCGGGGACGATTTCCTGGTGCTCGCTGATCCGGACGGGCTCGATCCGCTGGCCGCCTCGGTGCTGGACGTCTCCTGGTCGGCGGGTGGCCGGCCGGTCACGTTGTCACTCGCGACACTGCTGTGCACGCCGGGCAGCCTGGCCGACCACCGGGAGGCCGCGGCCTGCCTGGCGCCGTTGAAGGCGGCGGCGAAGGCACTGCGTGGGGCGAGTTGGGTGCTGGGCCGCGCGGGCGTGCCGGGCCATGAGACCCGACGGGGTTCGCCGCAGACGCCGGTGCCTGCGACTGCGGCCTCGTCTGCGGCTGCGCCGCTGCCGGCATCTGCTGCTGCGGCTGCGCCCGCGCCCGCGGCAGTGTCGGAGGGCTGCGGGGTGGCGGTCGAGAGGGGCGGACAGGGTGTCTGAGGCGTCTGGGAGAGGGGTGTGCGGCGGAGGACCCGACCTGGTCGAGGCGGCGCAGGGCATCGGGCGTCAGGGCGGATCCGCGGCGGCCTTGACCCCGCGGATCTCCTGCGGTTGAGAAACCGCCAGGTCAGGTGAATCCTGGACACTAGCAAGCGAGGAGTCAGGTGCGGCTGGGCTTTTGCCTCCCGGCGGAGTCCAGCACAGGCCGGACACCATCAGCCAAGCCTCGCGCGGCGCATCCAGGCCCGCGCGGGTCCGGACCAGATCTGAACAACGACCCGACCGGGCGCCGCCGGACCGAGCAACCGGCCCGTCGGCCCGGCGCGAGCCCGGTGACCGTCCGACGGCCGTCAACCGTTGCGGTCGGCGACCTTGACGCCCCCTGGGTGCCGGTGAACACTTCCGGTGTCAGTCGACATCGCCGCACATGGTCGGCGTATTCCGGCACTGCGGCGCCTGGTGCGCCTGCGCCAAGGCCCACTCCCTCTCGGGCGATTCGGCTGCGACGGCACGCTCGTCACGGATGCCGGGCGGGGCGCGGACGTCTCCCTGCCTTCGGCTGAATTGTCACGGGAAACGCACCCTGCAGGTGAGGACCGGGGCGGCTCGTCCCGGGCCAAGGCTGAGGAGCAGCCATGACTAACGGAGACATTTTCGTCGGCGAGATGATCGGCACGGCGATTCTGATCCTCTTCGGTGCCGGCGTGTGTGCCGCCGTCACCCTCAGATTCTCGAAAGCCCGGGCCTCCGGGTGGATCGTGATCACGTTCGGCTGGGGCTTCGGGGTGCTGGCCGGCGCGTACACCGCCGCTCCCCTCTCCGGAGGGGTCATCAACCCGGCCGTCACTTTCGGCCTCGCCGTCGACACCGGCGTGTGGAGCAAGGTCTGGGTCTACCTGCTGGGCCAGATCACCGGCGCCATGATCGGGGCCGTCCTGTGCTACCTGGTGTACTACGCCCAGTTCGCGGCCAACACGCGGAAGACGGGCACCACGGAGGGCACAGCGGACGAACCGGTTCCGACACTCGGGATCTTCTCCACGATCCCGGAGATCCGGAACCCGATCGCCAACCTGGTCACGGAGATCCTCGCGACCATCGCCCTGGTGTTGCCCATCCTGGCCCTGGTCGGCCAGGACAGGCATGTCGAAGGCGTCGGCATCGGCCTGGTCCCCGGCGGCGGCGGCATCTACGGGTCCGGTATCGCGATCCTGCTGGTGTCCCTCCTGGTCGTCGGTATCGGCCTGTCCCTGGGTGGACCCACCGGGTACGCCATCAACCCGGCGCGTCACCTCCGCCCTCGCATCATCCACTCCATCCTGCCGATCCCGAACAAGGGCACGTCCGACTGGGGCTACTCGTGGATTCCCGTCGTCGGACCACTGATCGGCGGCCTGCTGGGTGGCGTCATCTACAACGCAGCCTTCTGAAACAGCCGAAGGGGTAGCCATGACGGACAACTCCGCGAAGCACGTCGCAGCCATCGACCAGGGCACCACGTCGAGCCGCTGCATCGTCTTCGACCAGGACGGCGCGATCGTCGCCGTGGACCAGCGAGAGCACCGCCAGATCTTCCCGAAGCCCGGCTGGGTGGAGCACGACGCCACCGAGATCTGGTCCAAGGTGCAGGCGGTGGTGGCAGGGGCGCTCGCAAAGGCCGGTCTGAGGGCCGACCAGCTGAGCGCGATGGGGATCACCAACCAGCGCGAGACGACCCTCCTGTGGGACCGGGCGACCGGCAAGCCGGTGCACAACGCCATCGTGTGGCAGGACACGCGGACGGCCGCGCTGTGCAACCAGCTGGGCGGCTCGGACGGGCAGGACCGTTTCCGCGAGCAGACGGGTCTGCCGTTGGCGACCTACTTCTCCGGTCCCAAGGCGGCCTGGCTGCTCGACAACGTGCCCGACCTCCGGACGCGTGCCGAACGGGGCGAGATCGCCTTCGGCACCATGGACTCCTGGCTGATCTGGAACCTCACCGGCGGGACGGACGGCGGGCAGCACGTCACCGACGTGACCAACGCCGGACGCACCATGCTGATGAACCTGGAGACCCTCGAGTGGGACCCCTCGATCCTCTCGGCGATGAACATCCCCGAGGCCATGCTGCCCGAGATCCGCTCCTCCTCCGAGGTGTACGGCACCGCAGTGGGCCAGCTCGCCGGCGTACCCGTGGCGTCCGCGCTGGGCGACCAGCAGGCGGCCGTCTTCGGGCAGGCCTGCTATGACGTGGGCACGGCCAAGAACACGTACGGCACGGGAAGCTTCCTGCTGCTCAACACGGGCGACCGGCCTGTGCCGTCGAAGAGCGGACTGCTGACGACCATGGGGTACAAGATCGGCACCGAGGCGCCGGTCTACTGCCTGGAGGGCGCGATCGCCATCACGGGCGCGCTGGTCCAGTGGTTCCGGGACCAGCTCGGCATCATCCGCACGGCGGACGAGATCGAGCCCTTGGCGGCGAGCGTCGAGGACAACGGCGGCGCGTACATCGTTCCGGCGTTCTCGGGTCTGTTCGCCCCCTACTGGCGCTCCGACGCGCGTGGCGTGGTCACCGGCCTGACCCGGTACGTCACGAAGGCGCACCTCGCGCGCGCGGTGCTGGAGGCGACGAGCTGGCAGACCCGCGAGGTCGTGGACGCCATGTACCAGGACTCCGGGGTGCACATCACCACCCTGAAGGTCGATGGCGGCATGACGAAGAACAACCTGCTCATGCAGCACCAGTCGGACGTGCTCGACGTCCCGGTGGTGCGGCCCAAGGTCTCCGAGACGACCTGTCTGGGCGCCGCGTACGCGGCCGGTCTGGCCACCGGGGTGTGGAACGACCTGGACGAGCTCAAGGCGCACTGGCAGAAGGACGTCGAGTGGACGCCGAACATGGAGGCCTCGGTGCGGGACCGCGAGTACCACAACTGGCGCAAGGCCGTGGAGAAGAGCTTCGGCTGGGAGGAGGACGGCGACAGCTGACCACGCGCGCGTGGAGCGTCGCTCACGGCTGCGGCCCGCACCCCGGTCGGCGGGGGTGCGGGCCGCGTCCGCGATTCGGGCGGTGTCAGCCGGTGACGGCCTCGCGGCGGTCGGCCGCATACGCCATGGCGTGCTGGACGACGCCGATGAGTGCCTCCTTGACCGACTCGCGGTCGCGGGCGTCGCACATCAGGAGCGGCACGCCCTCGTCGAGGTCGAGGGCCTGGCGGACGTCCTCGAGTGGGTAACGGGGAGCGCCCTCGAAGCAGTTGACGCCGACGAGGAACGGGATCGAGCGCCGTTCGAAGTAGTCGACGGCGGCGAAGCAGTCCTCCAGGCGGCGGGTGTCGGCGAGCACGACGGCACCGAGCGCGCCCTCGGAGAGTTCGTCCCACATGAACCAGAACCGCTCCTGGCCGGGCGTGCCGAAGAGGTACAGCACGAGGTCCTCGCGGAGGGTGATGCGGCCGAAGTCCATGGCCACGGTCGTCGTGTGCTTGCCTTCCACGCCGCTGGTGTCGTCGACCGGGCGCCCGGCCTCGGTGAGCAGCTCCTCGGTGCGCAGCGGCCTGATCTCGCTCACCGCGCCGACGAGCGTGGTCTTGCCCACGCCGAAGCCGCCGGCCACGAGGATCTTGAGCGTGACGGGCTCGACCGGAGGCTTGCCACGCTCAGAACGCCCGAAGATCATCGATCTCTTCTCCTGCTTGATGGGGGTCGGGCGACGGCGGGCCGTAGCCTCCGCCGCCTGGGGTTTCGATGACGAGTACGTCGCCGCTGACGAGGTCCGCGGAGTCGCTGCCACCCAGTTCGGTCACCGTGCCGTCGGCGTGCTCCACCCGGTTGGCGCCGAGAGCGCCCGGTTCACCGCCCGCCATGCCGTACGGGGCGACGCGGCGGTGCTGGGACAGGGTGGAGACGGTCATGGGTTCGAGGAAGCGGATGCGGCGTACGGCGCCGTCCCCGCCGTACCACCGGCCGGCGCCGCCGCTGCCGCGCCGGACGGTGAACTCCTCGAGGCGCACGGGCAGTCGCCACTCCAGGACCTCGGGGTCGGTGAGGCGGGAGTTGGTCATGTGGGTCTGGACGACGGGCGCGCCCGGGAAGCCGTCGCCCGCCCCGGAGCCCGAGGCGACGGTTTCGTAGTACTGGTGGCGTTCGTTGCCGAAGGTGACGTTGTTCATGGTCCCGGAACCCTCGGCCTGGACGCCGAGTGCCGCGTAGAGGGCGCCGGTGACGGCCTGGGAGGTCTCCACGTTGCCCGCGACGACGGCGGCGGGCGGCTCGGGGGCGAGCAGGGAGCCGGGCGGGACGATGATGCTCAAGGGGCGCAGACAGCCGTCGTTGAGGGGGATGTCGTCGGCGACGAGAGTGCGGAAGACGTACAGGACGGCTGCGTTGACGACCGAGAAGGGCGCGTTGAAGTTGGTCGGCAGCTGCGCGGACGTGCCGGTGAAGTCGATGGTCGCGGCCCGGTGCTCGCGGTCCACCCGCACGGCCACGCGGATGACGGCTCCCGAGTCGGTCTCGTAGGCGTACTCGCCGTCGTCGAGGGCGTCGATGACGCGGCGCACCGCCTCTTCGGCGTTGTCCTGGACGTGCCTCATGTAGGCCTGGACGACGTCGAGGCCGTAGTCCTGGATCATGCGGCCGACCTCGTCGACGCCCTTCTGGTTGGCGGCGATCTGGGCGCGCAGGTCGGCGAGGTTGGTCTTCGGGTTGCGGGAGGGGTACGGCGCCTCGGCGAGCAGGCGGAGGGTTTCGGGCTCGCGGAAGCGGCCGTTCTCGGCGAGCAGCCAGTTGTCGAAGAGGACGCCTTCCTCCTCGATGGTGCGGCTGCCGGCGGGCATGGAGCCGGGGGCGATGCCGCCGATCTCGGCGTGATGGCCACGGGAGGCGACGTAGAAGAGGATCTTCGGGTCGGTCACCGTGCCTCTGGCCGTATCGCTCGCCGCTCCACTGGCCGTATCGCTCACCCTTCCACTCGCCGTACGGCTCACCGTTCCCCTCGCCGTTTCGCTCCCGGCGTCACTCTCCGTGCCGGTCGCCGGTGTCGTGTCGAAGACCGGGGTGATCACGGTGACGTCCGGCAGGTGGGTGCCGCCGTGGTACGGGTCGTTGACCGCGTAGGTGTCGCCTGGGCACATGCGGGGGCCGCGTCGGCGGATGACCTCCTTGACGCTCGTGCCCATCGAGCCCAGATGAACGGGGATGTGCGGCGCGTTGGCCACCAGGTTTCCGTCCGGGTCGAAGAGGGCGCAGGAGAAGTCCAGGCGCTCCTTGATGTTGACGGACTGGGCGGTGGATTCGAGGCGGGCGCCCATCTGCTCGGCGATCGACATGAAGAGGTTGTTGAAGACCTCAAGCAGAACCGGGTCGACTTCCGTACCGAGATCGGAACTCTGCGTAATCGCGGCGCGTTCCAAGACCAGATGCCCCTCGACGGTCGCCGCGGCCCGCCAGCCGTCGTCGACGACGGTCGTGGACCCGGCTTCGGTGATGATCGCCGGACCGGTGACGGTGTCGCCGGGGGGAAGTTCCTCGCGGCGACGGAGGGGCACGTCGCGCCAGGCGCCGCCCGTGTGGAGTCGGACGGTTCGGGGTGCGGCGGGGCTGCGGCCGGGGGCGGTGGAGGCGGCCTCGTGGGGAGCGAGAGCGGACAGATCAGGGGGTGCGGTGATGCCGGTGGCTTCGACGGAGAGGGCTTCGACGACGATCGGGCGGTCGAGCGTGAAGGAGTACGTGGCGCGATGACGTTCTTCGAAGGAGTGCCGCATCGTGCCGGGCTCGGTCAGCTCGACGGTGAGGGTGGTGTCGGTGCCGTCGTAGCGGAGTTCCGCGCGGCGGGTGACCTGGATGTGCTCCTCGGGGATGTCCTCGGCGAGGAGTTCGGCGCGGGCTGCGGCTTCGAGATCTTCGGCGGTCCCGAGGACGCCGGGCATGGAGGCGGGTTCGAGGGGTGCTTCGACGGACTGCTCGCGCATGGCGGTGGTGTCGGCGAGTCCGATCCCGAGTGCGGACAGGACTCCGGCCATCGGTGGCACGAGGACGGTGCGGATCCCGAGGGAGTCGGCGACCATGCAGGCGTGCTGGCCTCCCGCGCCGCCGAAGGTGGTGAGCGCGTAGCGGGTGACGTCGTGGCCCTTCTGGACGGAGATCCGCTTCACGGCCGACGCGATGTTGGCCACGGCGATCTGCAGGTACCCCTCGGCTACCTGTTCCGGCGTGCGGTCGTCGCCGGTTTGCTCGCGGATCATTCCGGCGAGGGCGGTGAAGCGGTCGCGGACGACTGCCTCGTCCAGGGGCTCGTCGCCGTTCGGGCCGAACACCTGCGGGAAGTGGGCGGGCTGGATCCGGCCGAGCATGACGTTGGCGTCGGTGACGGCGAGCGGCCCGCCACCGCGGTAGCAGGCGGGTCCCGGCTCCGCGCCCGCCGAGTCCGGCCCTACGCGGTAGCGGGAGCCGTCGAAGTGCAGGACCGACCCGCCGCCGGCCGCGACGGTGTGGATGTCGAGCATGGGGGCGCGCAGCCGGACGCCGGCGATCCGGCTGGTGAACACCCGTTCGTACGCGCCCGCGAAGTGGGAGACGTCGGTGGAGGTGCCGCCCATGTCGAAGCCGATGACCCGGTCGAAGCCGGCGAGCTGGGACATGCGGGCCATGCCGACGATGCCGCCGGCAGGCCCGGACAGGATGGCGTCCTTCCCGCGGAACTGCCCGGCCTCGGTGAGGCCGCCGTTGGACTGCATGAACATCAGCCGTACGCCTTCGAGCTCGTCGGCGACGTGCCGGACGTAGCGGCGCAGTACGGGCGAGAGGTAGGCGTCGACGACGGCGGTGTCCCCGCGGGGGACGAGCTTCATCAGGGGGCTCGTCTCGCTGGAGAGCGAGATCTGCGGAAAGCCGATACCGGCGGCGAGCTCCCCGACGCTCTGTTCGTGCGCCGGGTGGAGGTGGCTGTGCATGCAGACCACGGCGACGGCCCGGATCCCGTCGTCGTACGCCTCCTGGAGGGGCCCGGTGAGGGCCTCCAGGTCGGGGGCGCGCAGGACGGTGCCGTCGGCGGCGAGGCGCTCGTCGACCTCGACGACCCGCTGGTACAGGAGCTCCGGCAGGTCGATGCGGCGGGCGAAGATGCTCGGGCGGTTCTGGTAGGCGATGCGCAGGGCGTCGCGGAAGCCGCGGGTGATGAGCAGGAGGGTGCGCTCGCCCGTGCGCTCCAGGAGGGCGTTGGTGGCGACGGTGGTCCCCATGCGCACGCTGTCGACGGGGTCGCCGGAGCCGGCCAGCAGGGTGCGGACCCCCTCGACCGCGGCGTCTGCGTAGCGTGCGGGGTTGTCCGAGAGCAGCTTGTGTGTGAGCAGCCGGCCGTCCGGGCGCCGGGCGACGACGTCGGTGAAGGTGCCGCCGCGGTCCACCCAGAACTGCCAGCCAGTCACGTCAGTACCCCGCTTCCGCGCTGCTCACAGCGCTCGGAGGCCGTTGATCACGTCGCGCAGAATACTCTCGTCCGGCAGCTCGGCAGGGGGCACGGGCCGGTTCACATGGACGAATTCCGCGTCCACGAGATCTCCGACGAGGACCCGTACCACTCCGATCGGCAGGTCGAGCTCCGCTGCGAGTTCGGCGACCGACTGCGGGATGTCGCGGCACAGTTCGACGATATCCACATGCTCCGGGGAGAGCATGTGGTCGGCTTCCGGATCGTCCGCCTGCGGCTCCGCGACCACGACCGCAATCAGGTCCAGGCGGTGCTGGCCCTGGCTGCTGGTGCGGCCGCGGGTCATGGCGTACGGGCGGACGACCGGTCCGGCTTCGTCGTCGAACCAGTGGCTTCTTCCCTGACCGTCAGCGCTCATGCCATCCCACTACCCGCCTGCGGGCAGATCGGTGCGCGGTGCGGCCGCCAGATGCACGCCCACCCGCTTCACGAGGAGCGTCATCTCGTAGGCGACCTGGCCGACGTCCGAGTCGGCGTCCGAGAGGACGGCGAGGCAGCTGCCGTCGCCGGCCGCCGTCACGAACAGGAAGGCATCGTCGAGCTCGACGACCGTCTGGCGGACGTTGCCGGCCTCGAAGTGGCGTCCCACGCCCTTGGCGAGGCTGTGGAACCCGGAAGCGACGGCAGCCAGGTGCTCGCTGTCCTCCCTGGTCAGGTCCTTGGACAAGCCCGTCGGCAACCCGTCGCCGGAGAGCACGAGGGCCTTGCGGATGCTCGCGACACGGTCCACCAGATCATCGAGGAGCCAGTTCAGCTCCCCCCTGTTGGTCGCGGTGTGGCCGGTCGGCTTCGGTGCGGTCATCGACCGTCCCCCTCTGTCGTTCCTTGTGGTGCTGTGCCGCTGTGGGCCTCATCGCCCGCGGCGTTCTCCTCACGGCCGCGCTGCCAGCCTCGCTGGAGCGATGCCATGCGGCTGCGTACTTCCTCGGCGTCGCGTTCGACGGGCTCGGTCCTGTCCTCACCACGCGGCTGCGAGCTCCGCTTCAGCTGCGGGGCCAGGTTGGCCTGCCGGACGCGCCGGGGCAGCGGGGCGGTGCCGGGACCGGACTGCGGTGCGGGGCCGGTTTCCCGGGACGCCGCGCCCGAGCCCGTCTCCTGGCCGGGGGCACCGCCGGTGCCGGTCGGCGTGGAGTCGGAGCGTTGGTCCGATCGTTCCGGGCCGCTCGAGGCGATCTCCGCACGGCGTGTCCGCCTGGGGAGAGCCGACGGCTCCGACCGGGCGCCGGCGGCGCCGGGTGCGGCCGGTGACTCAGTGTGGTCCTCGGTGCGGCCGACCGCGCCGATGCCACGGCGGCCCGAATCCGTCCCGCGGCGTCGGGCAGGCAGCGGTGGCGGTGCGTCCGGCAGGGCGTCGCCACGACGGCTGCCGGTGGAGGGGTTCTCGGTGCGGCGCCGGGCCGGAAGCGGGAGCGCGGGTTCGGGTCCCGACCAGTCGGTGCTGCGGCCTGACGCGGGCTCCTCGCCCCGGTCGCGTGACGGGAGCGCCGAGGTGGTGCTCGTATCCGTCCGGCCGGTGGCGGGGGTCGTCTCCTCGTCCGTCCTGCCCCGCCGGGGGCGCTGCTCGGTCACCGGGCGCCCGTGCGAGCTGACCAGCTTGGGGGTGTGGCGGCGGGGCAGCGCGGCCGGGGCGCTCAGCTCGTCGCCGCTGTCGGTCCGCTCCCCCGTGTTGCGGGCGTCCGCCGGCTGCCGGCGCGGGTCGGTTCGGCGGTCTGCGCTCTCGTCCGGGTCGCGGGTGAGGGAGTGGCGGGGGCGGAACAGACCACCGTGTTCGCTGTCCTCGTCATCGATGGCGCCCGGGAAGTCTCCGATGGCGTCCAGGTCGACGGGGGCCTCGAGCTCGACCGGGCCGTCCAGCAGGGCGGCGGGCAGGCCGGGGCGCTGCGGGGGCGCGTGGGACAGTGCGGCGCGGCGGCTGCCCTGCGGCTCGTTCTCCGGGGCCAGCTGGGGGCGGTCGAGACGGAACCCGATTCCGTTGGTGTCCGGGACGTCGTCGGTGAGCAGCGTGTCGGGGATGAAGACCACGGCGGTCGTGCCGCCGTACGGGGAGGGCTGCAGGGAGACCCTGACGTTCTGGCGCTGGGCGAGGCGG
Source organism: Streptomyces tibetensis (assembly GCF_007655005.1). Taxonomy (GTDB): domain Bacteria; phylum Actinomycetota; class Actinomycetes; order Streptomycetales; family Streptomycetaceae; genus Streptomyces; species Streptomyces tibetensis. The sequence continues at coordinate 469,061 of NZ_SZVW01000003.1, read as the reverse complement.
CTGACGACGAACAGGCCGAGCCGGTCGGTGTCGGAGAGCTCGAACTCCGGCGTCTCGGCGAGTCGGAGGTTGGCGTCCAGGAGCGCCTCCGCGGCCATGCCGAGTCCACGGTCGTGGATCTCCAGGGTGAAGCCGTTGGCGACACGCTCGCCCAGGACCTGGACGGCGGTGTGCGGCGGCGAGAAGACCGTGGCGTTCTCCAGGAGTTCGGCCACGAGATGCGTGAGGTCGGCGACGGCCGGGCCGGTGATGGCGTTCCGGGGAAGGCGGCGGACCTCGATGCGCTCGTAGTCCTCGACCTCGGCGACGGCGGCGCGTACGACGTCCATGAGCTGTACGGGCTTGCGCCACTGACGGGAGGGCGCGGCGCCGGAGAGGATCACGAGGCCCTCGGCATGCCGGCGCATGCGGGTGGTGAGGTGGTCGAGGCGGAACAGGTCGGCGAGTTCCTCGGTGTCCTCGGTGCGGCGCTCCATGGCGTCGAGGAGGGTGAGCTGCTTGTGGAGGAGGACCTGGCTGCGGCGCGCGAGGTTGACGAAGACCTCGGAGACGCCGGCGCGCAACTCGGCCTGCTTGACGGCGGCTTCGACGGCCGCGCGCTGCAGGGTGTTGAGGGCCTGGCCGACCTCGCCCATCTCGTTCTTGTCGTATTCGAGGCGCGGGACCTCGGTCTCGACGTCGACCTGCTCGCCCGCGGAGAGGCGGCGCATGACGCTCGGCAGGCGGACGCCGGACGCCTCGTGGGCCTCCAGGCGCAGCTGCCGCAGATCGCGGATGAGGGTGCGGCCGACGCGTACGGACAGAAAGAGGGAGACCAGGAGCGCGATCAGGCCGAGGGCACCGGCGATGACCGCCTTGGCGATGACGCCGACGGCCACGGGGTGGACGCGGTCCTGATAGCGGTCGTTGGCCTGGTCGTTGAGGGTGCCGAGCTCGTCGAGCACGTTGCCGGCGGCGCTGTCCCAGCTCTTGGCGGAGACGCCGCGGGGGGTTCCGGCCCCGGAGGAGACGGCGGCTTCCTCGGCCACGCGCAAGGGGGCGGAGGAGGCGTTCTTCCAGAAGCTCTGGTAGCGGTCGCGCTCGGCCACGGGCAGCAGCGGCAGGTTGACGTCGTACATCAGGGTGCGCTGGGCCACGAGGTCGGAGATGTCCCGCTCTTCGGAGTGGGAGATCCTGCCGACGATCAGGGCGGAGCCGAGGAGGGCGTCCTCGCGGGAGAGCAGTTCGCGGGCGCGGGCGAGATTGACCAGCGCGCGGTACTGCTTGTCCAGTTCGATGTTGTCGACCACGTGCAGGTTGGCGAGGAGGACGTAGCAGGGGTCGACGAGCCGGTTGTAGAGGTCGAGGGCCTGGGTGCGGTTGACGGTGCCGTCCTCGACGCTGCGGCGCAGCGACTCGATGCCGTCGAAGCCGTCCAGGACGGCGGTCAGCCGCTCGTCGGTGTCCGCGCCCATCGCGTCACGTACGTCGGGGTTCCGGGCGTTCTCGCGGATGCCGCTGACGGCCTTGTCGGTGGCGGACCGGCTGCGCCGGAGCGCGGCGAGGCCGTCGGACGCGCGGGGGTCGGCGAGGTAGACGAGGGTCTGGCGGCGTTCTTCCTGGAGGACGCGGACGGTGTCCTCGAGGGGGTAGCCGATCTTCTCCACCACGGACGACACGTTGAACAGGTCGCTCGCCTCACGTCCCGTGAGCACGGTGGCGAAGGTCCAGATCGCGGTCAGGGACACCAGCGGCACGAGAAGCAGCGCCACGATCTTCCGGCGGATGGACTTCCCGCGAAAGCGCATGGCCTCCCCCAGCTCGGGCCCCCCGCTACCGGGGGTACACATGTGCGTCAACAAACGGCGCGAGCCTACTACCGACCCACAGGGAACTCGAAAGCCGGTCCGGAAGCTGAACTTCCGAGCCAGCCACGAGGCGTGGCGAGTTGTCCGGGCATTGCGGGAGTTGTCTCCCCGAAACCGGTGGTGGCGGCGCGGGTCAACCCCCGAGTGGCGCGTAGGCGGTTGGCTGAAATTTTTCGGTTTCCGGGAATCTTCGTGGGCGGCCGTTCGTCCTACTCCATGGGAAACGGGGGCGGAATCGGCCACAGGAGCCGCGTCCCGCACCTGGGCGGCGTAGAACAGCGCAAGCCGGGCAGCCACTGGGGAGCACGGGTCTTCGGATGCGAGCGAGCGGTCTGTTGGCGGTGGGGAGTGACACGGTGATGGGCACGGCGGAACGGCGCGGTGCGTCCAGGGCGGGCGAGGCGCGACTGACGGGGCATCAGAATGTCGATGCAACCGATCGCGACAGCTCCGAGGGCGTGGCGGAGCCCGGCGGGCAGGAGACGGGGGTTCTGACTCGCGAGGCGGGTCACGGCGCTCGGGAACGGCAGCATTACCGGCCCCTGTGGGTCGAGGAGCCCGCGCGGCGGCGCAGGCTGCCGGATCCGGTGCGGACGGCGGCCGTGCGAGCGGTCCTCCTCATAGCCGTGACGCTGATCCAGGCCATGGTGGCCTTTCTGTGCACGCTGGCGGGGTCCTGGCTGGCCTTCCCCATGGTGATCAGCAGTGTGGTCAGCACGATCGCGGCCACCTGGGGGGCGCTCGACGTGTGGGTGACACGCCAGGTCTGGAACCAGCGCAACGGCGTGGTGTCCGTGCCGAGCAGCACGGCGCGGGCCCTGCGGCGCGAGCGGCGGCGGACCCGGCGGCAGGAGCGTGCCGCCGAGCGGACGCAGGAGCGGATACGCCGGCGGGGTGGCACCGGGCAGTTGTCCCACTCGTGAGGCGGGGCGGCAGGTGTCGGGGTGAGGCGACCGGGGCCTGAGACTCAGCCAGGCAGTTGTCCCACTCGTGAGGCGGGGCGGCAGGTGTCGGGGTGAGGCCATCGAGGCCGAGACCGGCCACCGGGCCCGGATCCGAGCCCGCGCCTTCTCACCGTAGGAGCGACTGTGTCTGCCCCTCCCCCGCGTTCCGCGCGAGTTCACGCCTCGCCCGCATGAAAGGACGTGGCCGGTCCACGGCGAGGACGGCCGTCGTACGGCCGTCCCGTTCGTACCGGGCCAGGAATCCGCCCCCGGCCGATGCCCCGTCGGAGAGTTCGCCCTCAGTGATGCGAACGGTGTCGCCGTCCCGGCGCCTGCCGGCGAACTGGATGCGGGCGCCGTACTGGTCGGACCAGAAGTAGGGCACCGCGACGGCGGTCTCGGCGGTACGTCCGGCGAGCAGGTTGGTGACGGCGACTCTGGGCTGCTGGGTGGCGGACGTCCAGTGCTCGGCGCGGTGGCCGCCGACGCCGGCCACGTCTCCGACGGCGACGACCTGCGGCAGGGCCGTCACGCAGCCGTCGTCGCACAGGACGCCGTCCCTCAGGGCCAGGGGTGAGCCGACGAGCCAGGCGGTGTTGGGGACGGCTCCGATCCCGACGATCACGACGTCCGCGGGGAGACTGCGGCCGTCGGTGAGGTCCACTCCGGTGACTGCGGCGGTGCCTCGCAGCCCGGCCACGCCGGTTCCGGTCACGAGTTCCACGCCGGTGCGGCGGTGCAACGCGGCGCACACGGCGGCCATCTCGGCGCCCAGTTGGGGCACGAGCGGGAGCGGAGCGGCCTCGACGACGGTGACGGAGTGACCCAGGCAGGAGCACGACGACGCGGTTTCGGCGCCGATGAAGCCGCCGCCGATGACGACGACCCGGCGCGGGCCCCGGGTGAGTTCCTCGCGCAGGGCACGGGCGTCGTCGAGGGTGCGCAGCGTGTGCACACCGGCGAGGGTGTCGCCGGGCAGGCGGCGGGCCGAGGCGCCGGTGGCGATGACGACACCGTCGGTGGAGACGGTGCGGCCGTCGTCCAGCAGCACGGTCCGGCCTCGGGCGTCCAGGGCACGGGCGCGGACGCCGAGGAGCCACTCGGCGCCGAGTTCCGCGGTCTCCTCGGCGTCGGTGAGCGCGAGGTGGGTCTCGTCGGCCCGGCCGGTGAGGAAGTCCTTGGAGAGAGGTGGCCGGTCGTAGGGGGCGTGAGGTTCGTCGCCGACGATCACGAGACGTCCGTCGTAGCCCTGGGCGCGCAGTTCCCGGGCGGCGTAGAGACCGGAGAGCGAGGCGCCGACCACGGTCACGGTTCGCATGCGGGGCGCCTCCTCGCGGCGTCGGCATCGCCGCCACGCGCGCCCGTCATGGTGCGAGTGCCGAGGGTGCCCGTGCACTGCGCGCCGGTGCGGGTGCTGGGGACGCCGGTGCGCTGTGTGTTCACGCCGCCGTCCCCTCCTCCGCCGCGAGGTGCAGGTGGATGACTCCGTCGTCCACGGTGACGCGGTGGGTGCGGACGGGGCGGCGGGCCGGGAGGCAGGTCGGCGCGCCGGTGCGCAGGTCGAACGAGGCCGCGTGCAGCGGGCATTCGACGAGGCAGCCCTCCAGCCAGCCCTCGGAGAGGGAGGCGTCCTGGTGGGTGCAGGTGTCGTCGATGGCGTAGAGATCGCCGTCGTCGGTGTGGAACACGGCGACGGGCGGGGTCGTCTCGACGCGGAAGGACTCACCCTTGGGGAGGTCTTCGAGGCGGCAGACGGGAATCACGGGCCCCCCTCTCGGTCCGGGACGCATGGTCCGGACCAGTTTGGCCAGACTGTAGGCAGTTCCTGGGTGTGCCGGGGCCGGGGCGGGTCCGGGCACGGGAAAGGTGTTGGTGCACGTCATCCGGTCCCGTCGAGGTCGGGTCCCCCCTGCCGGGGGCTCGTTCCCTACCGGGATCCGGACGCTTCGGTAACATGATGTTTCACATCGCGCATGAGTAAGCGCTATACGCAACAGAATCCGGGCGGGACGACCGTCGCGTCAAGGGGTTCCCGCAGATGCGGCCCAAACCGGGCCGACAGGTGGTGAGAGTTCAGCCATGACCCGCACGCAGAAGCAGTCCGGCCAGGAGGAGAACGGAACCGGGAGCGGAGCCAAGCAGAGCGGCAGAGGCGCGGCCAGTGCCGTCCAGTCGGTGGACCGCGCCGTCAGCGTGCTGGAGATCCTCGCCCGGCACGGCGAGGCGGGGGTGACCGAGATCGCCGACGAGCTGGACGTGCACAAGTCCACGGCGTTCCGGCTGCTCGGCGTTCTGGAGAACCGCGGCCTGGTGGCCCAGGCGAAGGACCGCGGCAAGTACTACCTGGGGGCCGGTGTACTGCGCCTGGCGGGGGCGGCGGCAGTGCGGCTGGATGTCTCGCAGGAGGGCGTCCCGGTGTGCCGGGAACTCGCCGACGAGCTGGGCGAGACGGTCAACATCGCGGTGCTGGACGACGACGCGGCGGTCAACATCATGCAGGCGCGCGGCACCGCGTCCGTCACCGCGCAGAACTGGCTCGGCCGGCGCACTCCGCTGCATGCCACGGCCAGCGGAAAGGTGCTGCTCGCGCATCTGCCGCCGACCCTGCGCGAGGGCCTGCTGGCGCGCCCGCTGCACCGTTTCACGGAGCGCACCGCGACCGTCGGGTCCATGCTGCGCGGCGAGTTGGACACGGTGGTGCAGCAGGGGTACGCGATCACGACGGAGGAGCTGGAGATCGGGCTGGCGGCAGCGGCGTCGCCGGTGCGGGCGCACGACGGCAAGGTCATCGCGTCACTCAGCGTCTCGGGGCCGGTGTACCGGCTGACCGAGGAGCGGCTGCCCGAGGTGGCCAAGCGCACGGAGGCGGCCGCGATGGAGCTGTCCCGCCGTATGGGATACGGCTTCTGATGTAGCCCCGGCCGGTCGCCGAAGCCGCCGGGACACAGCGCGGGAACAGGTGAAATCCCTGGTCCCGCGCTGTTGTGTGTCCGGCGGATTTCGCCCGGTCCGTCCGCTTGTCCAAGGGTTGACCCGAACCATCGGCCGTACCTCTTGACGGCTCCTCGGTGGCGTTCCCACTATGTTCCCCATCGCGCAACCCATCGTGCACTGCGCAACAGCAGAGGAGCCTGTCGTGCCCCACGAGGTCCGTGCCGTAGTCGCTGTCGAGAAGGGTGCACCGGTCGAGGTGTGGACGATCGTGGTTCCCGATCCCGGGCCCGGGGAGGTCCTCGTCACTGTGCAGGCGTGCGGGGTCTGCCACACGGATCTGCACTACCGCGAGGGCGCGATCAACGACGACTTCCCGTTTCTGCTGGGCCATGAGGCGGCGGGCACGATCGAGGCGGTGGGCGAGGGGGTCACCGGCCTCGGACCCGGTGATTACGTGGTGCTGGCCTGGCGTGCCCCCTGCGGCGGTTGCCGCTCCTGTCGCCGCGGCCGTCCCTGGTACTGCTTCGACTCCCGCAACGCGGCCCAGCCCATGACCCTTCCGGACGGCACGCCGCTCTCCAACGCGCTCGGTATCGGCGCGTTCGCCGAGAAGACACTGGTCGCCGCGGGCCAGGCGGTGAAGATCGACCCGGCGGCACGCCCGGAGGCGGCCGGGCTCATCGGCTGCGGCGTGATGGCCGGCTACGGCGCGGCGGTCAACACCGGCAAGGTCGGCCGGGGTGACTCGGTCGCCGTGATCGGCTGTGGCGGCGTGGGCGACGCGGCGATCGCCGGCGCCTGCCTCAACGGTGCCATGAAGGTCATCGCGGTGGACATCGACGACAGGAAGCTCGACCAGGCGGAGAAGTTCGGTGCCACGCACACCGTCAACTCGCGGGGCACGGACCCCGTCGAGGCGGTTCGGGAGCTCACCGGCGGCTTCGGCGTCGACATCGCGATCGACGCGGTCGGCCGCCCGGAGACCTTCCGGCAGGCCTTCTACATGCGCGACCACGCCGGTCTGCTGGTCCAGGTCGGCGTGCCCTCTCCCGAGATGAAAGTCGAACTGCCGCTGATCGACGTGTTCTCGCGGGGTGGCGCGATCAAGTCGTCCTGGTACGGCGACTGTCTGCCGAGCAGGGACTTCCCGTTCCTCATCGACCAGTACCTGTACGGGTTGCTGGACCTGAACGCGTTCGTCAGCGAGACCATCGCCCTGGACCAGGTGGAAGCGGCGTTCGCGAAGATGCACCGGGGTGAGGTGCTGCGCTCGGTGGTCGTGCTCTGAGCTCCCGCACGGCGCCCTGAGTCCGCAGAAGCCGAGCCCCCCTCGGAAAGCCGCCTTCATACCTCGTAGCCGAGTTCCCCCTCGAACCGGCCCCTACCTCCCCGGCCGCAACGCTCCACTCCCCCAACGCGTCCAACCGTCCCGGCAAGGAGGGGCATGTCCAGCACACCCGAAAACCCCCGCGTGGTCGTCATCGGTGCCGGAATCGTCGGCTGCTCCCTCGCCGACGAACTGACCGCCCGCGGCTGGACCGACGTCACCGTCCTCGAACAGGGGCCGCTGGCCGCCCCCGGCGGCTCCACGTCGCACGCTCCCGGCCTCGTCTTCCAGACCAACCCGTCGAAGACCCTCACCGCCCTCGCCCGGTACACCGTCGAGAAGTTCAGCTCGCTCGACGTCGACGGCGTCTCCTGCTTCCACCAGGTCGGCGGCCTGGAGCTGGCCACCACCCCCGAACGCCTCGCGGAGCTGCACCGCAGGGCCGGCTACGCCGCCTCCTGGGGGGTGCGCGGCGAGATCGTCGGTGCCGCCCGCTGCAAGGAACTGTGGCCCCTGATCGACGAGTCGGTGGTCCTCGGCGGCTTCCACACCCCGGACGACGGCCTCGCCCGCGCGCTGCTCGCCTGCCACGCCCAGATCGCCCGGGCCACCGCGCGGGGCGCCCGTTTCCTGGACCGGCACACGGTCACGGGCATCGAGCAGACGGACGGCCGGGTCACCGGCGTCGTCACCGACCGGGGCACCTTCCCGGCCGATCACGTCGTCTCGGCGGCGGGGTTCTGGGGTCCGGTCATCGGCCGTATGGCCGGAGTCGGCGTGCCTCTGCAGCCGCTCGCCCATCAGTACGCCAGGACCGGGCCGCTCCCCGAGCTGAGCGGAGCCACGGCGGAGGCCTCGAAGCCGATCCTCCGCTTCCAGGACCGCGACCTGTACTTCCGCGAGCACACCGACCGCGTCGGCATCGGCTCCTACGCCCATCGTCCCCTGCCCGTGGACCCGTTCGCCGTCCTGCCGTACGACGAGGCCCGGGCCCGGAACATGGACATGCCGTCCTCGTACCCGTTCACGGAGGAGGACTGGGCCCCCAGCTGGGCCGACTGCCGGCAGCTCATGCCCGCCCTGCGCGACGCCGAGATCGAGGCCGGTTTCAACGGCGTCTTCTCCTTCACCCCGGACGGCATGCCGGTCCTCGGCGAGTCCCGGCAACTGCGCGGCTTCTGGCTGGCCGAAGCCGTCTGGGTGACGCACTCCGCCGGTGTCGCCAAGGCCGTCGCGGAGTGGATGGTGGACGGGCGGCCCTCGATCGACCTCCACGAGTGCGACCTCACGCGGTTCGAGGAGGCGCAGCGCTCACCGTCGTACGTCCTCGAACGCGGTGCGCGGCAGTTCGTCGAGGTGTACGACGTCATCCATCCGCTCCAGCCGATGGAGCGCCCGCGGCCGCTGCGTGTCAGCCCCTTCCACGCCCGCCAGCAGCAGCTCGGCGCGTACTTCCTGGAGGGCGGCGGCTGGGAGCGCCCGCACTGGTACGAGGCGAACGCTCCGCTCGTGGACGCCCTCGGGCCGCTGCCCGAGCGTGACGCCTGGTCGGCCCGCCACTGGTCCCCCGTCGCGGCGGCCGAGGCGAAGGCGACCCGCGAGGGCGTCGCCCTCTACGACATGACGCCCCTGCGCCGCCTGGAAGTCACCGGCCCCGGCTCTCTCGACTTCCTCGACCGCATGACCAGCAACAACCTCCGCAAGAAGCCCGGCGCGGTCACCTACACCCTCCTCCTCGACGAGTCGGGCGGCATCCGCTCCGATCTCACCGTGGCCCGTCTCGCGTCCGACCGCTTCCAGGTCGGCGCCAACTCCCCCGCCGACCTCGACCGGCTGCTGCGGCACGCGCCCGCCGGCGTCCACGTCCGGGACATCACCTCCGGGACCTGCTGTGTCGGCGTGTGGGGCCCGCTCGCCCGCGATCTCGTCCAGCCGCTCACTCCGGACGACTTCTCCCACGAGGCGTTCGGCTACTTCCGGGCCAAGGAGACGTACATCGGGCACGTCCCGGTGACGGCCATGCGGCTCAGTTACGTCGGCGAGCTCGGCTGGGAGCTGTACACCACCGCCGACCTGGGGCTCCGGCTCTGGGACACGCTGTGGGACGCCGGCCGGGAGCTCGGCGTGATCGCGGCGGGTCGCTCGGCGTTCAACTCCCTGCGCCTGGAGAAGGGCTACCGCGCCTCGGGCGTCGACATGACCGACGAGCACGACCCGTTCGAGGCCGGTGTCGGCTTCGCGGTCCGCATGGACCGGGACGACTTCGTCGGCAAGGCCGCACTCGCCCGGAAGAGCGAGGCCACCCAGCGCCTCACCCCACTGCTCCTCGACGACCCTGCCGCCGTGGTCCTCGGCAAGGAGCCCGTCTACCTGGACGACCTCCCGGCCGGCTACGTCACCAGCGCGTCGTACGGCTACACGCTCGGCCGCTGCGTGGCGTACGCCTGGCTCCCCGCCGGTCTTCCCGCGGGCACGGGCGTGCACATCGAGTACATCGGCGAGAAGGTCCCGGCCACCGTCGCCGACGAGCCGCTGTTCGACCCGAAGATGACGCGCATCCGCCGCTAGGGGACCTGCCTTAACCTCTCTGAGGAGCACGCACGTGACGACCACCCCGATCACCCCGAGCCTGATCGCCACCCTCCCCGGGCACTACTACACCGACCCGGAGGTCTTCCGGCAGGAGCAGGAACGCGTCTTCGAGTCGATGTGGTTCTGCGCCGTCCGCAGCGCCGACCTCGACCGCCCGGGCGCCTTCCGCACCGTCCAGGTCGGCCGCGAGAACGTCATCATCACCCGTACCCGCAAAGGCGACCTGCGCGCCTTCCTCAATGTGTGCCGGCACCGCGGGGCGCGTCTGTGCACGGAGGAGTCGGGCGAGATCCGCCGCACGCTCCAGTGCCCGTACCACGCGTGGACGTACGACCTCGACGGGAGGTTGATCGCCGCGCCCAACTTGATCAAGATGCCGGACGTGGACCGCGTCGCGTACGGGTTGATCCAGGTGGCCCTGCGCGAGTGGCTCGGCTACGTCTGGGTGTGCCTGGCCGACGAACCGCCCTCCTTCGAGGAGACGGTCCTGCAGGCGGCAGTCGAGCGGCTCGGCGACGTCGCCGCGATCGATCATTACGGCACGGAGAACCTCGCGCTGGGCAAACGCATCACCTACGACGTGAGGGCGAACTGGAAACTGATCGTCGAGAACTTCATGGAGTGCTACCACTGCGCGACGATCCACCCCGAACTGACCGAGGTGCTGCCGGAGTTCGCGGACGGATACGCCGCCCAGTACTACGTGGGCCACGGCGCGGAGTTCGGCGACGACGTCAAGGGTTTCACGGTCGACGGCAGCGAGGGTTTCGGCAGGCTGCCCGAGGTGAGCACCGACCAGGACCGCCGCTACTACGCCATCACGGTCAAGCCGACCGTCTTCGTCAACCTCGTCCCGGACCACGTCATCCTGCACCGCATGTTCCCGCTCGCCGAGGACCGCACGGTCGTCGAGTGCGACTGGCTGTACGCGCCGGAGGTGGTGGAGTCCGGGGCGGACGTGTCGAAGTCCGTGGAGCTCTTCCACCGGGTGAACGTCCAGGACTTCGAGGCCTGTGAACGGACGCAGCCGGCGATGGCTTCCCGTGCCTACCGCAAGGGCGGTGTGCTGGTCCCCACCGAGCACCACATCCGGATCTTCCACGAATGGCTCGTGGAGCGGCTGGGAGGCGCCCATGCCGGACCTGTTCATCGACGGTGAGTGGCGGGGCACACGGGCGAGCGGCTGGTGGAGAGCGCCTACGACATCGACGACATCGCGCACTCCTTCCGCTGCTTCGGGCGGCTGATCGGTCTGGTCTTGTTCAGCTGCGGCTCGGCACGGTCTGGATCGACGACTGCCACCCTCATGTCCCACAGGCGGCGGAATGGGACGGTTTCAAGCAGTCCGGCTTCGGACGAACTCGGGCCCGCGGGGCTCACCGAGTATCGCGAGACGAAACACCTCTGGCGCAACACCCGCCCCAACCCTCAGGGTTGGTTCGACTGATCGAACCGACCCTGAGACCCCCATTGAGGTACCGCCCATGAGAGCAACCGCAGAGTCGACCGACCCACACGGCCGGGACGACGCCGAACTCACCGAGTTCGGCTACAGACCCGAGCTCAAGCGCACCCTCGGCAACTTCCACACCTTCGCCGCGGGGATCAGCTACATCTCGATATTGACCGGCACCTTCCAGCTGTTCTACTTCGGCTACGGCAGCGGCGGCCCCGCCTACTGGTGGTCGTGGCCGATGGTCTTCGTCGGCCAGTTCATGGTGGCCCTGTGTTTCGCTGAGCTCGCCGCCCGCTATCCCGTGGCGGGCTCCGTCTACAACTGGTCGAAGAAGATAGGCAATCCGCATCTGGGCTGGCTCGCCGGCTGGATGATGCTGATCGCCTCGATCGTCTCCATTTCGGCCGTCGCGCTGGCCTACCAGTTGACGCTGCCGCAGATCTCGTCGTTCTTCCAGTTCGTGGGGGACGGCACCGGTACGTACGACGTGGCGACCAACGCGGTCATCCTGGCCGCGGTGTTGATCCTGTTCACGACTCTCGTGAACGCCTTCGGCGTCAAGTTGATGGCACGGATCAACACGGCGGGCGTGTTCATCGAGTTGATCGCCACCGTCGTACTGATCATCCTGTTCGCGGTCCACATCACGCGCGGTCCGCAGGTCGTCATGGAGACGCACGGCACCGGCGCGGGCTACGGAAACGGCTACCTGGGTGCCTTCCTGGTGGCCTCGCTGGCCTCGGCGTACGTCATGTACGGCTTCGACACGGCCGCCTCGCTCGGTGAGGAGTCCCTGGACCCGACCCGGAACGCGCCGCGCGCGATCATCCGGGCGATCGTCGCGTCCTTCGTGCTCGGCGGCCTCATCCTGCTGCTCGCGCTGATGAGCGTGTCCAGCCTGAAGGGCGACAAGCTGTCCACGGACGGCCTGCAGTACATCGTGCTGGACGTGCTCGGCCCGACGGCCGGCAAGGCGATGCTGTGGTGCGTGCTCATCGCGGTGACTGTGTGCGCCCTGGCGGTCCACACGGCGGCGGTCCGGCTGGCGTTCGCGATGGCCCGCGACAACAACCTGCCGGCGTCCTCGAAGCTGGCCAGGTGTCACCCGCGGTTCCAGACGCCGGTCCTGCCGACCGTGATCATCGGGATCCTGGCGCTGGCGATCCTGGTGGTCAACATCCGCCAGCCGCAGATCTTCACCGTCGTCACCAGCATCGGCATCATCATGATCTACCTCGCCTACCTGGGGGTCACGGTGCCGCTGCTGGTCGCACGGCTGCGCGGAACGTGGCAGCCGGCGGGTGAGGGCCGGTTCTCGCTGGGCCGCTGGGGCCTGCCGGTCAACATCCTCGCGGTCCTGTGGGGCGCGGCCATGACCCTCAACCTGATCTGGCCGCGGGCCGCGGTCTACAACGCCGCGGCTCCCTACCACTGGTACCTGCGCTGGGGCGCGGTGCTGTTCGTCGCCGTCATCGCGGGCGGCGGTTTCGCCTACTACTGGTTCGTCCAGCGGCACCGGACCGGGGTGCTCGCCGAGCACCGTTCCGAGGCCTCGGCGACCGCTCCAGCCGCCGCCCCGACGGCCGACTGAAGGCCGGCTGGTCGCGCAGTTCCCCGCGCTCCTAGGGCGTTGCGGACGACGGGCGTTTGTACATCCTGGTCGCCGTGATCTCGCTGTGGACCGCCTCCCCCGCCTGGGGCTGCTGCGGCAGGCCCGGGCGGAGGTGTTCCTCGACGCTGATGTACTTGAGGCCGGCCCTCAGGTCGGCGTCGTTGCGCATGCGGATGACCAGCGGGAACTCGGCCAGCGCGGTGGTGTCGAACAGGCCCGTGGTGTAGAGGAGCTGCACGCCCAGGGCGTCCGACACCGCCCGCTGGAGTTCCAGCAGGTACGTGGCGTTGGCGCGGCCGATGGGGTTGTCGAGGAAGAGCGTGCCGGCGTGCCGGTGCTTGTCGCGGCCCCGGTCGTTGGAGCGCAGGGCGGCCATCGTGCAGTAGAGGGCGATGGCGGCGGTGAGGAGCTGCCCGCCGGAGAAGACGTCGCCCATCTGCCCGACGGGGACGCGCTCGGCGCGCAGCACGGCGTCCGGCTTGAGGATCTCGACGGCGACGCCCTTGGGCTGGAGAGCGGCGGCGACGCCCCGCAGCAGCAGGGACATGCCGTCGCGGCGCAGGTCGGAGTTCTTCTTGACCGCGGCACGGGTCGCCTCGTCGATGACCTCGCCGAGCCGCTCGGTGAGGGTGGCCTGGTCGGGTTCCTCGAAGCGGATGCGGAGGAACTCCTGCCCGGACCATTCGCCGAGGCCCTCGGGCAGCCGGGAGAGCCGCTGGGCGGAGCGCAGGGTGGCCAGGGCGGACTCGACCAGGCCGCGCAGGCGGTCCACGATCGAGTCGCGGTTGCGTTCCAGCTGCTCCAGTTCGTCGGTCAGGACACGCAGGCGGGGTGCGAAGGCGTCCGCCCACTTCTGGGCGTGCTCGGGCAGCGCTGAGGCGGGCAGTTCGCGGATCTGCTGGCGGGCCGGGGTGCGGACCTGCTCGTAGCGCGTGGAGTTGGCGTGCCGGACGAGGATGTCGCTCGCCTCGCGGACGGCGGCCTCGGCGGCGGACAGGTCGGCGGCGCAGCCGCGCAGAGAACGCCTGGCCTCGGCGGCCGCCTGCCGGGCCTCCTCCGGGCTGCCGGCGTAGGGCTCGGGCTCTTCGTGCTCCTCGTCCGTGGAGTGCTCGCGCAGCAGGTCGCGCAGCATGGCGGCGATCTCGTCGAAGCCGCTCGCCGCGTCCTCGGCGGCGCGGTGGGCGTCGAGGAGCTCGGCGTGCGCCTCGCGGGCCTGGTCCAGCGACTCGGTGTGGGAGGCGAGTTCGGCCGTGGCGGTGCGCAGCAGGGTCTGCGCGTGCTCGGCGTCGCGCGGCTGGAGCTCCTCGGGCAAGTCGGTGTGCGTCTCGCCGTCGTCTGCGGGGGCGAGGCGTTCGGCCTCGCCGCGCAGCCGCCCGAGCTGCTCGCTCGCGGTCGACATCCGGGTCTCCAGGAGCTGCACCAGCTCCTCGGCGCGGGCGGCGGCGGCCTGGCGGCTGGGGCCGTCGGAGCCGTCGGGTGATTCGAGGAGCTGCTCCGCGCGCGTACGGACCTTGTTGCTCAGCCGGTCCAGTTCCGCGCGGGCCGCGCTCTCGTCGCTCTCCGCGCGGGCCTGCTCGGCGCGCAGGTCGGCGCCGACGCCGACCTTCTCGTACAGCTGGGACGCGGCCCGGTAGGCCTCGCGCAGGGCGGGCAGGGAGGCCTTGGGGGCCTGGTCCTCGTCCTCGGGCACGTCGTCGGGGGCGCCGGCGATCTCGGAGCGCTCGGCGCGCAACGCGCGGGCGGTGCGGCGGGTGTCGTCGGCGGCGCGCTGGGCGGCACGCCGGTCCTCGTCGGCGGCCCGGGCCCGCTCCAGGCAGGACTGGGCGCTCGCCTCGGACTCGGCTGCCTCGTCGGCCAGTTCGCGCAGCTTGACCTGCCAGCCGGCCCGCTCGCGCAGCCGGAAGGCGAGCCCGGCGAGGGCGTCGGCGGAGCGGCGGGCCTTCTGGGCGGCCTCCTGCCGCTCGTCGCGGACGCGCGCGGCCTCGGTGGCGACCTCGTCGGCCTCGGCCCGCAGGGTCCGGGCCTCGGCCAGTTCGGCCTCCGACTCCTCGGCGAACTCCTGGGTGTCATGGGCGGCCCGGGCCAGTTCGGTCAGCCGGCCGGCGGGGCAGCCGGTACGCCAGGAAGCGAGCCGGGCGGCCAGTTCGCGGTCCTTGCCGAGCCGGGCGGCGAGCGTGCGGATCTCCTCGTCCCGCTCGGCGGCCCGGGCGCGCAGGGCCTGCCGCTCCTCGTCGGCGGCGTGCTCGTCGTGCATGGCCGGGTTCGGCGGCACGAGGAACACGTCGCCGCTGTCGGTGTCCGGGGCCGGGGTCGGGGCGAGCAGGGCAGCGGCGGTGCCGACCGCCACGGCGGAGCGGGGCAGCAGTGCCGCGTCACCCAGGGCTTCCCGGGCGCGGGCGTGGGAGTCCGGGTCGGTGATGATCACCCCGTCGACGAGTTCGGGCCGGGCGGCCAGCACGCGTGCGTGGTCGGCCGGGTCGACGGCCTGGGCGAGATAGCGCCAGCCGGGCAGCGCGGGGATGCCGTGCTCGCCGAGGAACTCGACCGTGGCGAGCACGTCGGGGCCGGGCGGCAGCAGCCCGCCGTCGCCGAGCGCGCCGAGGATCCGGGAGTCGTCGGCGGCGGCCGTACGCAGGTCGAACAGCTGCCGCTCGGCGGAGGAGACGGCGTTGTCGAGCAGGTCGCGCAGGTCGTCGGCGAAGCGGTCGAGTTCCTCGGGAGTGAGCCCCTGCTCGCCGGTGGCCTGCTGCGTGGCCGGCTCGCCGTCCGTGCCGTGCCGGGGCTGCGGGATGCCCGGGCGGGTCTGCGGGGTGAGGCTGAGCAGCTCCGCCAGCCGCTCCTCCCCCGCCAGCGCCTCGGCGGTGCGGCGCTCAGCCTCGTAGGACCGCTCCGCCGCCGTGGCCGCGTCGGCGGCACGGGCCGCGGTGAGTTCGGCGCGGCTCTCGGTGGCGGCGGCTTCGCGCGCCTGCTCCGTGGCCCGGCGGGACGCCTCACGGGCCGCGTCCCAGGCTGCGACGGCGGTCTTCTCGGCGTCGCTGGCGGCCAGGGCCGCGCGGGCCGGGTCGGCGTCGGGCGCGGAGTCGTCGAGCCAGCCGGCCCGTACCGCCTCGGCGGTCTCCTGCTCGACCTCGGCGAGGCGCTGCTTGAGGTGCCCGATCTCGCTGCGGGCTCGCTGTGCCTGGGTGGCGGCGGCGGTGGAGTCCCGGTAGGCCGCGTCGCTGACCTCCTGGAGGGCGGCGGAGCGCTCCTCCTCCTCGTTGGCGTGGCTCTCCGCCTTCTCCGCGGCGGCGTGCAGGGCCCGTACGAGGTCGACGGCGGCCTTGGAGCGGGCGGCCAGCGCCGGCGCGGCGTCCCGCTCGGCCTCCTGGATCGCGGCGGCCACGCGGGTGACGCGATCGGAGGCGGCGCGGTGGCGCAGCACGGCCTCGGCGGCCTGCCACGCCGCGTACAGGGTGCGGGCGTCGGCGAGCTCGCGCTTCTGTGCGGCGGCGGACTTCTCGGCCCCGGCCAGCGCCAGCGAGGCGTGCCGGTAGGCGAGTTCGGCGGAGATCAGCGCGCTGCGCTCGCGGGCCGCCTCGGCGTGTGTGACGGCGTACGCGGCGGCGGTGACCCGCTGGGCCAGGTCGGCGGCCCGGGCCCGCTCCCGCACACCGCGTGCGGACAGCCTGCGGGCCAGGCTCCGGGTCCGGCGCTCGGCCGCGGTGTGGATGTCACGGGCGCGCGAGCGGGCCTCGGCGGCCTCGACGATCCGTCCGAGGAGGTCGACGGACCCGGCGGTGAAGTCGCGTTCGGCGATCAGCTCGGCGCGCCGGCCCAGTTTGTTGCCGAAGCCGCTGACCAGGTCGGCGAGCCCGTCGGTGTCGCGGGTGTCGGTGACGGCGCGCAGCAGCAGGTCGGTGAAGTCGGCGTCCTTCTTGACGGCGAAGAGACCGGCCGCCTCACCTTCGTCGGCGTTCATCTCGCGCTGGTAGCGGAAGAGTTCGGGGTCGAGGCCGAGGTCGCCGAGGTGCTCGATCCAGCGGTCGTGGATCTCCTCCCAGTGCACCTCCAGGTGCGGGTAGTTCTTGCCCGCCTCCGTGAGGGCGTCACGGAATCCCTTCATGGTGCGGCGCCGCCCGCGCGCACCGGACTGGCCCTCGGCCGTGGCCCGTACGGCGGTGGCCTCCGCCACGGGGAGGTTGTCCAGGCTCAGGCCGGGGCCGGGCCGGAAGGAGTACCAGGCCTCGGCGAACTTCCGCGGGTCGTTGGAGACCTGCCGCCCGCGCCACTCGCTGACCTTGCCGACGACGACGCACTCGCCGGTCAGCACGTGCTGCCACTCCAGCGCGACGTGCCCGCAGTCGTCGGCGAGCAGGAACTTGCGCAGCACGCCGGAGCTGGCGCCGCCGAGGGTGTTGCGGTGGCCCGGCAGCATCACGGAGAAGATCAGCTTGAGCAGCACCGACTTGCCGCCGCCGTTCTCCAGGAAGAGCACGCCCGCGGGCGCGGGCCGGCGCGGCGGGCCGACCGGCTCCTCCTCGAAGAACTCCGCCTGGGCGGGCGCGGGGTCGGGCACGATCTCGCCCACACCGCGCAGGTCAAGCACGGTGTCGGCGTAGCGCGCACCGGCGGGCCCGATCGAGTAGAGGCGGACCCGGGACAGCTCGTACATGGCGGACTCTCGTAAGTCTTCGTGAGGTGGGGAGTTCAGGAGGAGTGGAAGGGCAGCCCGGCGTCGGCGACCAGCTCCAGGTCGTCGCTCTCCTCGGCGGGCAGCAGTGTCGGCGTGCCATCGGTGACCGGGACGACGCCCAGGTCCAGCAGCTCGGCCATGGCGGCGCTGCCGGCCATGTCGCGGACCTGGAGCTGGTAGCGGGCGGTCGTGCGGTAGGTGCCGCCGTGGTCGTCGCCGGTGCGCTGCAGGAAGCCGGATTCGGTGAGGAACGCGGCGGCCTTGGCGACGATGCCGGTGGTCGAACCGGCCAGGCGGCGGGCGTCCTTGGTGGCGCCGGTCGCACTGCGCCGTACCCAGATCCGCCAGGCGGCCTCCAGGCCGGGCGCGTCGGTCGCCGGGTCGGTGTTCTCGCCCTGCTCCTCGGCGCGCTCCTCCAGCCGGCGGCAGGCCTGGCGGACGAAGGCGTCGACGCCGTTGACCGTGATCCGGCCGATGTAGCCGTCGTCGGCGAGGTCCTCGGGGCGCGGGAAGGCCATGGCGGCGACGGCGAGATGGGCGAGCCCGTGCAGGAACCGGTCGCCGCCGTCGGCGGACGTACGACGCGCGTAGTCGCCCATGCGGACGGCGAACACCGACTCCTCGGCGGCGGTCACGGCCATGCCCGCGCGCGGGGAGACCTCCAGCACGATCAGCCCGAGCCCGGTCGCCACGGCGTCCGCGAGCCGCGCGAAGGGCGGGTCCTCGCGGTAGCGGCGCAGCAGGTCCGCGTACTCCTGGTCGCGGGCGGGCTGCAGCTTGGGCTGCAGGCCGAACGAGACGAGCCGAGCCGCGTCGGCGGCGTCGGCGGGCGTGACGGCGGCGGTGGCCGCCGGGGCCGGGCCCTCCGGCTCACTCCACTCGACGTGCTCGCTCACGACTTGAACTCCTTGACCTTGTAGACGAGGTTGCGGGCAGCGCCCTCAGGGGCGCGGGGAACTGCGCGGTCGGCCACGACGGCGTCGCAGCCGCCCACCGGCGGGAGCATTACGCGGCCTCCGTCCGGTCCGCCGCCATCCCCGCCGCGTCCAGCAGCGCGGTGCCGACGATCAGGTCCGCTCCGCCGAACTCCGGGTCGTCGAGCTCGGTCCCGTCGTCCACGGCGAACAGCAGCTTCTGCTCGCCCTGGCGATAGGCCGTGCCGACCGGCGGGCTGGCGGCGTGCACCGCCAGCAGGGCCACCAGGTAGGGCAGCTCGGGGTCCTGCCGCCGGGCCTCGGCCAGCAGCCCCGACAACCGGCGCGGCGCGTCCGCGGGCAGGTCGAGCAGCTCCTGCGCCGCCGCCAGCTGCTCCTCGCTGAAACGGCTGTCGTCCGGCGTGGCGATCAGGTCGGGCTCGGGCATCTCGGCGCCGAGGTGCTCGCGCTCCACGGGCGGCGTCAGCAGTATGTCGACCAGGTCCCCGACCCGGACGGACACGGGCGTGCGCAGCCCGGTGCCGCGGCCGAAGAAGGCGTCGGTGACGCGGACGGCCTGCTCCAGCGGCAGCGGCAGCACGGGCGAGACGAGATGCCCGTAGAGGTCTATGCCCGACGTCGTCAGGGGTGTGGCGAAGGCCTGCCGGTCCTGTTCGGCGCGGAACAGCGGTCCGGCCTCCAGCAGCCGGGACTGGAGCTGGGTGTGCCGGCGGATGCAGTCCTTGACGATGTCGACGAGCTCGGCGGTGCGGCGCTTGTGCTCGGGGTCCTCGGACTCGTCACGGGCCTTGCGGATGTTGGTGAGGATCGCGTTCTCGTGGCGGTAGCGGTCGGCGACGTGCTCCAGGGCCTCGGCGATCATGTCGGGCACGGCGGAGAGCCAGTCCACCGCGCGCACGTTGCGCCGGGTCGCGTCCAGGGCGCGGCGCAGGGTCTCGGAGTACTGCACGGTCCGGTAGCGGGCCTGCTCGGCGGCGAGCTGGGCGTCGGCGAGGCGGCCCCGGCTGATCAGGATCTCCAGCTTGACCTCGGCGGCGATCTGCGCGCTGGTGACGTCCGTGTCGAGGGCGCCGACGAGGACGTTGACCGCCTCGTCCGTCGTGCGGAGGTAGACCGTGCCGCCGGGGCCGGGGACCTCCTCGATCAGCTTGAAGTCGTAGTCGCGGCGCACATAGGTGCCGTCCGCACCGAACGTGCCGTACACGGCGCGGAACCCGCGGTCGACGCTGCCGACGTTGATCAGGTTCTCCAGGACCCAGCGGGCCACCCGCTCGTGCTCGGCGGCGGGGCGCTGTGCGGCCTGGGCGGCGATGCGCGGGATGAGGCGGGCGACGATCTGGTCGTGGTCCGCGCCCGTGTCGAAGTCCATGTTCAGGGTGACCAGGTCGATGGCCGCCAGGGCGACCTCCGCCATGCCGTACACCGAGTACTCGCCGGCCAGGTTGGCCTTGCGCGCGTCCAGGTCGTGCAGCGGCGCGGTGCAGGCGAGCGCGCGCAGGCGCCGCGCCAGGCCCTCGTCGGCGGCCGGCCCCGGGGCGGGGCGCGGCCCCGCGCTGAGCTGGGGCGGAACGCTGTCCGTCGATGCAGGCGAAGTCACGGTGCACAGACTAGGTCCTGGGTCTGACAACCTCCCAAACGACGCGGTACGCCCCCGGACCGTCGCCCCCAGCCGCCCGCGCCGATCCCCCTGAGCCGCCGCCCTCAGCCGTCCTCGCCGATCCCCGTGAACCGCGGCCCCTCAGCCGTCCCCGCCGATCCCTCCTGAGCCGCCGCCCTCAGCCGTCCTCGCCGACCCGCCGCCGGTACACCTCGACCACGCGCTCCAGCGAGTCGTCGAGGTATCCCGCGAGCAGGCTCTCGGCCTTCTCACGGTCCCCGTCCTGAAGAGCCTCGAGGATAGCGACATTTCGTGCGATATAGGGCTCATGCAGCCGCTGCGGCTCGTCCACCACATGGAAGGCCAGCCGCAGTTCGGCGAAGACGCTCCGCATCAGCTCGGCGGTACGCTCGCTCGCGGCGAGGGCGACCAGCTCCCGGTGGAAGTGGATGTTGGCCGTACCCACTCCTTTCCAGTCACCTTCCCGGGCCGCCGCCCGCCCCTCCGCCACCGCCCCGGCGAGACCGTCCAGGCCGTACGGCGGCTCGCCGAGGCCACGGACGACGGCACACTCGACGAGCCGCCGGGTGCGGTAGATGTCCTCGACGTCCTCGACGGTCAGGACCCGGACGAAGACACCCCGGTTCAGCTCGTGGACGAGCAGGCGCTCGTGCGTGAGCAGCCGGAACGCCTCGCGCAGGGTGTTGCGGGAGACGCCGAGCGCGCCCCCGATGCTGTCCTCCGACAGGCGGGTGCCGGGCGGGAAGTACCCCTCGGCGATCCGGCTCCTGAGGATGTCCGAGACCCGCTCCGCGGTGCTGGTGCGCCCCAGGAGGGCCCGGTCGTCGGCAAGGTCCTTCAGCTGCTCTGCCATGCCGGAATTCAATCGCAGATCACAAGAAGAACCAACATGGGTATTGAGGGATCGTTGAACAATCCTCTACGGTGCTACGCACAGCGTCGCGGCGGCGGGGCCGCTTCCCCACCGCTTTCCCCACCGCGGCGCCGACCGCCTCCGTACGGCACGGCTCACCCCGAAGCACCCTCCGTCCTCCCTCTGCGAGGTGCCCATGAGCACGACCCCTCCACCGCAGGCCCAGATCGACGACCCACGCCCCGCGACCACCGAACGCACCTCGGACGACGGGGCGTTCGGCTGGCTGCGCGCCCTGGGCCCGCGTGGCCGCCGCGCCTTCGCCGGTGCCTTCGGCGGCTATGCGCTGGACTCGTACGACTACTTCACGCTGCCGCTCAGCATGGTCGCGCTGTCCGCCTACTTCGGCCTGAGCAGCGGCCAGACCGGTCTCTTCACCACGGTCACCCTGGTGGTCTCCGCGGTCGGCGGCGCCCTCGCGGGCGTGCTCGCGGACCGCGTCGGCCGGGTCAAGGCGCTGATGGTCACGGTGATCACGTACGCGGTGTTCACCGTCGCCTGCGGCTTCGCGCCCAACTACGAGACCCTCCTGGTCTTCCGCGCGCTCCAGGGCCTCGGGTTCGGCGGCGAGTGGGCCGTCGGCGCGATCCTGGTCGCCGAGTACGCGAGCGCCAAGAACCGGGGGCGCACGCTCGGCGCGATCCAGAGCTCCTGGGCCGTGGGCTGGGGTCTCGCCGTGATCGTCTACACCCTGGTCTTCTCGGTGGCGGGCGACGACCTGGCCTGGCGCATCATGTTCTGGACCGGCGCGCTGCCCGCGCTGCTCGTCATCTGGCTGCGGCGCAGTGTGCACGACGCCCCCGAGGCCGCCGCGGCGCGTGAACAGAGCGCGGAGAAGGGTTCCTTCACGGCGATCTTCAAGCCCGGTCTGCTGCGGATCACCCTGTTCGCGGGACTGCTCTCGACCGGAGTCCAGGGCGGCTACTACACGCTGGCCACCTGGGTGCCGACGTATCTGAAGTCCGAGCGCGACCTCTCGGTCGTCGGCACCGGCGGCTATCTGACGTTCCTCATCTCGGGCGCCTTCATCGGCTATCTGACCGGCGGCTACCTCACCGACAAGCTGGGCCGGCGGCGCAACATCTGGCTCTTCGCCCTGCTCTCGGCGCTGTGCATCCTGGCGTACGCGAACATCCCGAGCGGCGCCAACACCCTGCTCCTCGTGCTCGGTTTCCCGCTCGGGTTCTGCATGTCGGCGATCTTCAGCGGCTTCGGCTCCTACCTGAGCGAGCTGTACCCGACGGCGGTGCGTGGGACGGGGCAGGGCTTCACGTACAACACCGGCCGCGCGGTGGGCGCCGTGTTCCCGACGATGGTCGGGTTCCTGGCCGACAGCTGGGGCGTCGGCGGCGCGCTGGTCTTCGGCGCGATCGGCTACGGCATCGCGGCGCTGGCGCTGCTCGGACTGCCCGAGACGCGCGGGAAGGAGCTCGCGTGAACCGCACGAGTACCGAGGACCGCCCCCTGCTCCTCGTGGACGAGCACGCGCGCGCGTGGAGCCCCGCAACGGCCCGGGCCCGCTTCCGGGAAGGCCTCACGGGCCCCACGGCGGGGGTCGCGGCGGGCCACACCCAGGTCAACCTGATCTCGGTGCCCGCCGACTGGGCCTACGACATGCTGCTGTTCTGCCAGCGCAATCCCAAGCCCTGCCCGGTCCTCGACGTCACGGACGCCGGCTCCTGGACGACCGTGCTGGCCGACGGCGCGGACCTGCGCACCGACCTGCCGCGCTACCGGGTGTGGCGGGACGGCGAGCTGGTGGACGAACCGACGGACGTGCGCGCGTACTGGCGGGACGACCTGGTGTCGTTCCTCATCGGGTGCAGCTTCACCTTCGAGTGGGCGCTGGGCGAGGCGGGTGTTCCGATCCGCCACGTCGAGCAGGGCCGCAACGTCCCGATGTACGTGACGAGTCGGCAGTGCCGTCCGGCGGGGCGGCTGCACGGGCCGCTGGTGGTGTCCATGAGGCCGGTGCCGCCCCGGCAGCTGGCGGCGGCGATCCGCGAGAGCAGCCTGATGCCGGCGGTACACGGCAGCCCCGTGCACTGCGGTCATCCCTCGGGCCTCGGCATCGACGACCTCGGCCGCCCCGACTTCGGGGACCCGGTGGACGCCGAGCCGGACGACATCCCGGTCTTCTGGGCCTGTGGAGTCACCCCGCAGGCGGCCGTGATGGCCTCGCGTCCACCGTTCGCCCTCACGCACGCCCCGGGGCAGATGTTCCTCACCGACGCCCGCGACGAGCAGTACCGCGTGGCCTGACAGGAGACACGGCACATGACCTCGATCGACCTGAACGCCGACCTCGGCGAGGGCTTCGGCCGCTGGCGGCTCACCGACGACGAACGGCTGCTGTCCGTCGTCACCAGCGCCAATGTGGCCTGCGGCTTCCACGCCGGGGACGCGGTCACGATGCGCCGGGTGTGCGAGCTGGCGGCCGAGCGCGGGGTCCGGATCGGCGCCCAGGTGTCCTACCGGGACCTGGCCGGGTTCGGGCGGCGCGCGATGGACGTGCCGCCCGCCGAGCTGGCGGCCGAAGTCGCTTACCAGATCGGCGCGTTGGAGGTCTTCGCGCGTGCGGCGGGCGCCCGCGTGGCCTACGTCAAACCGCACGGCGCGCTTTACAACCGGGTCGTGCACGACGAGGAGCAGGCCGCCGCGGTCGTCGACGGCGTGCTCCTCGCGGACGCCGCGCTGCCCGTGCTCGGACTGCCCGGCTCGCGCCTGCTGACGCTTGCCGGGAAGGCCGGACTGCCGGTCGTCACCGAGGCGTTCGCGGACCGGGCCTACACCGACGCGGGCACCCTGGTGCCGCGCACCCTGGAGGGCGCCGTGGTCACCGACCCGGACGCCGTCGTGGAACGCTCTCTCGCCCTGGCCCGTTCCGGCGAGGTCGTCTCCCGCTCGGGGACACGGATCGAGGTACGCGCCCGTTCGCTGTGCCTGCACGGTGACACCCCGGGCGCGGTGGAGCTGGCCCGCCTGGTGCGCGAGCGGCTGGAGTCCTCGGGGGTCCGGGTGGAGGCTTTCGCATGAAGGTGCTGTCCGTCGGCGAGGACGCCCTGCTCGTCGAGGTCTCCTCGGACGACGAGGCCCAGGCCCTGCACGCGGAGTTGCTGCGGCGCCGCGCGGAGGGATCGCTCTCGGCCCGCGAGATCGTGCCCGCGGCCCGCACGGTCCTCCTCGACGGCCTCGACTCCCCCGCCGGGCTGGCCGCCGAACTGACCGCCGCGAAGCTGCCGTCCGCTCCCCAACGCGCGCGTGCGGTCGTGGAGATCCCGGTGCGCTACGACGGCCCGGACCTGGGCGACGTCGCCACGCACTGGGGCGTTCCCAAGAGCGAGGTCGCCCGCATCCACGCGACGACGGAGTTCCGCGTCGCCTTCTGCGGCTTCGCACCCGGCTTCGGCTACCTCACCGGTCTGCCGCCGCGTTGGGACGTCCCCCGCCGGGCCACTCCGCGCACGGCCGTCCCTGCGGGCTCGGTGGCGCTGGCGGGCCCATACACGGGCGTGTACCCGCGCTCGTCGCCGGGCGGCTGGCAGCTGATCGGCACGACGGACATCGTCCTGTGGGACCACGCGCGCGTGCCGGCCGCGCTGCTGGCGCCGGGCACGCGCGTGCGGTTCGTCCCCGAGGCGGGGTCATGACGGACCGGGCGCTCGCCGTCGTCCGCGCCGGGGCCCTCACGACCGTGCAGGACGCGGGCCGCCCCGGCCATGCGCATCTCGGCGTTCCGCGCTCCGGGGCACTGGACCGGCCCGCCGCGGACCTCGTCAACCGGCTCGTCGGCAATCCGCCGGGGACGGCAGTGCTGGAGACGACCCTCAACGGCTGTGCCGTCCGTCCCCGTTCGACCGTCACCGTGGCGGTCGCGGGCGCGCCCTGCCGGGTCACGGTGGACGGGCGGCCCGCGGCCTGGGGTGCGCCGGTGCGGGTGCCCGCGGGGTCGTTGCTGGACATCGGGCCCGCGGAGTCGGGCGTGCGCGCGTACGTGGGGTTCGCCGGGGGCATCGCCGTCGAACCGGTGCTGGGCAGCCGGTCCACGGACCTGCTGTCGGGGCTCGGCCCGCCCCCGCTCGCGGACGGGACGGTGCTGCCTCTGGGCCGGCCGGTGGGCGTGCACGCGCGCGTGGACGTCGTCCCGCAGCCGGCGCCCCCGGCCGAGCTGGTACTGCGGGTGACGCTCGGCCCGCGCGACGGCTGGTTCACGCCGCAGGCCGTCCGTACCTTCGTCTCCAGCGCCTTCAGAGTGTCCTCCGCTAGCAACCGCATCGGGCTGCGCACGGAGGGACCCGCCCTGGAGCGGGCCCGGCCGGGCGAACTGCCCAGCGAGGGCATGGTGCTGGGCGCCGTGCAGGTCCCGCCGGACGGCAGACCGGTGGTGTTCCTGGCCGACCATCCGACCACCGGGGGCTACCCGGTGATCGCCGTGGTCCGCACGGCCGACCTCTCGGCCGCCGCCCAGGCTGTCCCCGGCACACCGGTCCGTTTCGTGTCCGTACGCCGCCGCTGAACCGCCGGGACCGTTACAGCCGAGGCGACCGCACGCCGCCGCTCAACCGCCCGGACCGACCACAGCCGAAGCGCCCGCACGCCGCCGCTCAACCGCCCGGACCGACCACAGCCGAAGCGCCCGCACGCCGCCGCTCAACCGCCCGGACCGACCACAGCCGAAGCGCCCGCACGCCGCCGCTCAACCGCCCGGACCGACCACAGCCGAAGCGCCCGCACGCCGCCGCTCAACCGCCCGGACCGACCACAGCCGCAGCGACCGCACGCCGCCGCTCAACCGCCCGGGCCGACCACAGCCGAGGCGACCGCACGCCGCCGCTGAACCGTCCGGGCCGGTCACGGACGACCGGCCGGGGCGGCCGACAGGCCCGCCAGTGCGGCGGACACCGCGGCCGAGGCCCGCAGGTCGAGCCGGGCGCTCGTGCCCCGGGCGCGGTGCCGGAGTTCGTCGGCGGCCAAGGAGAGGAGCTGGGGCAGCAGATCGGTGCACCGACGGGCCACCCAGCCGGTGCCGGCCGTGGCGAGCCACCGCAGGCTCTCCGACCTGGTCGGGTCGGGGAACTCCGGCTCGGCCGAGGGCGCGGGCCCCGTCGCGAGGCCGTGCTCGGCGAGCAGCTCGTGGAAGCGCAGGGCGAGTCGCCGGTGCCCGCGTTCACCCGGATGCAGCCGGTCCGCGCTCCACAGGGCGCGGTCGGTGACCCAGTCGCCCTCGCACGCGTGCAGGTGCAGCGCCGCGTACCGCTGGGACAGGGCGTGCACGACCGTGTTCACGGCTCGTTGCCGCCGGGCCAGCGGGTGGGCGAGAGCCCCGGGCAGGCCGAGCACCGTGCCCGGGTCGGGCAGGCAGGCGGTGAGCAGGACCGCGCCCTGCTCACCGAGGGCCGCGTACACCCGGTCGAGCCGCGTGGCCACGGCCCCGATGTCGAAGGTGCAGCGCAGGGTGTCGTTGACACCGACGACGACGGACACCAGGTCGGGCCGCAGCTCCAGCGCGGCGGGCAGCTGCCGCTCCAGGACGTCCCGGGTCTGTGACCCGCTCACCGCGAGGTTGGTGAACCCGACCCGCTCCCCGGCGAGCCCCTCCGCGAGCAGCGCGGCCCAGCCACGCCACGCTCCGTCACCTACGGGATCCCCCACGCCCTCGGTGAGCGAGTCCCCGAGGGCCACGAACCGCAGGGGCCCCTCGTGCCGCGGGGGTCTCATGCCACGCCCCGGGGCGCGAACGGCCGGGCGGGACGCACCGGGACGGCCGCGTCGTGCGCGGCGAGAAACGCGTCGACCGCCGCGTCCCACCCGAAGCACTCCGCACGCGCGCGTGCCGCCTCGCGCCGGTCCGCTTCCAGGCGTTCCAGCATCAGGTCCACGGCGTCCGCGAAGGCCTCCCCGTGGTCCGCCGCGACGGCACCGGCGGAACCGATCACCTCCGACAGCGCGGACGAGGCACTCGCCACCACGGGCGTACCGCAGGCCATGGCCTCCAGCGCGGCGAGCCCGAAGGTCTCGGCGGGCCCCGGTGCCAGCACCGTGTCGGCGGACGCCTGGAGCGCGCCGAGCAGCCGGCGGTCGGTGACGTGCCCGAGGAAGGTGACCGGCAGGCCGCTCTCGCGCGCCCGCTGTTCGAGCCGGGTGCGCAGCGGGCCGTCCCCGGCCACCACCAGCACGGCCCGGCGCCCGCGCCGCCGCAGCGCCTGCAGGGCGTCCAGCGCCGTGCCGGGCCGCTTCTCCACGGACAGCCGCGAGCACATCACGAGCAGCGTCTCGTCCTCGCGCGCGTGCCGGGCCCGTATCCCCGGGTCGCGCAGCGCAGGGTGCCGCTGCACCAGGTCGACGCCGAGCGGTGCCCGGACGACGTTGCGGGCCCCGATCCGCACGAACTCCCGCTCGGCGAACTCGGTGGTGCACACCACGCGCGCGTAGGTGTGCGCCGTACGGACGTTGAGGGCGTCGGCGGCACGCCGGGCGGCCCCCTCGGGCAGGCCCCAGGTGCGCAGCACCCCGTCGGCCGTCTCGTGGGAGACCATCACGGCCGGGACCCGGGCGCGCCGCGCCCACCGGCCGGTCCACCTCAGGGTCGTCCGGTCGGACACCTCCAGCCGGTCCGGTGCGAGCTCCTCCAGGAGCCGCGCCACCCGGCGCTTGTCGACGAGGACCCGGTATCCGCCGGTGCCGGGCAGGAGCGGCCCGGGCAGGGTGATCACCCTGCCCTGCTCGGTCTCGCGGTCGCTCATCCGCTCGCCGGGGATCACGAGGACGGGTTCGTGCCCCGCTGCCTTGAAGCCCTTGCCGAGTTCGCGCAGCGCGGTGCGCAGTCCGCCGGACGAGGGGGCGACGAAGTTGGCGAGCCGGACGATCCGCAGCGACCTGCGGTCGCCGCTGCCGGAGGGGGAGTCGCTCATGCCGCCACCGCCGTCCGGCGTCCGGCGAGCACCTGCGTGTAGTGCTCGATCAGCCGGTCGCCCACGGCCGCCCAGGTGCGGCCCTCGACGGTGGCGCGCCCGGCGGCGCCGTAGCCGGCCCGCAGTCCGGCGTCGGCGGCCAGGGAACGCACGGCGTCGCGGACGGCGGTCGCGTCGTGGGACGGGACCAGCAGCCCGGTGTGCCCGTGTGCGACCAGGTCGAGCGGGCCGCCCGCCGCGGGCGCCACCACGGGCAGGCCGCTGGCCATGGCCTCCTGGACCGTCTGGCAGAAGGTCTCGAAGGGGCCGGTGTGCGCGAAGACGTCGAACGAGGCGAAGATCCGGGCCAGGTCGTCACCGGTGCGCCGGCCGAGGAAGACGGCGCCGGGCAGGGCCTGTTCCAGGCCGGGCCGGCTGGGGCCGTCGCCGACGATCACGACCCGCACGCCCTCCAGGCCGCAGACACCGGCGAGGAGTTCGACCTGCTTCTCGGGGGCGAGCCTGCCGACATAGCCGACGATCAGCTCGCCGTTCGGGGCGAGTGCGCGGCGCAGGGCCTCGTCGCGCCGGTCGGGCCGGAACCGTTCGGTGTCCACACCGCGCGGCCACAACCGGAGCCGGGGCACCCCGTGGGTCTCCAGGTCGTGCAGGGCCGCGCTGGACGGGGCGAGGGTGAGGTCGGCGGCGCCGTGCACGGCACGGATGCGCCGCCAGGCGGCGGCTTCCCCGGCGCCCATGTACGTACGGGCGTAACCGGCCAGGTCGGTCTGGTAGACGGCGACGGCGGGGATGCCGAGGCGCGCGGCGGCGGCCATGCCCCGTACGCCGAGGACGAAGGGGCTGGCGAGGTGGACCACATCGGCTCGGTGCTCGACGAGGGTGGCGGCCAGGCGGCGGCTGGGGAGGGCGACGCGGACCTGGGGGTAGCCGGGCAGCGGGAGGGAGGGGACGTGGACGACGGGGCACGGCGCGAAGGCGTCGGGCTTGTTCCCCGGTGCGGGGGCCGGGGCGACGACGACGGGGGCGTGACCGCGATCGACGAGGTGCCGGGCGGTCTGGAGCGCGCAGTGGGCCACGCCGTTCACGTCGGGGGGAAAGGATTCGGTCACGATGACGACACGCATACCGGTGTTGTCGCCGTGCCGGACGTGCCCGCGTCAACGTGGATCTTTCCGGACGAGGAACGTCCCATGAGCGTTCTGAGGTGCACCCACGCAGGTCGGGCGGTGTCCATGCCCTCCTGCCCCGCGGGTCACCCCCCGTTCACCCTGGAGGCGCGATTCCGCCCCGGCATTCCGTCAAAAAGAGCATCCAGCGGTTACACCGCGGTCTCCTCGGGACCGATCCTGCTGCGTACGGCCGTCTGCACCTCGGCCTCCTCGGCCGGGTCGGAGGCGAGCCGGCGCAGTCGCTCGACGACGCGGGTGTCTCCGGTCTCGGCGTGCCGGGCGGCGATCTCCCGGGTGGTCTCCTCGCAGTCCCACAGGCACTCGACGGCGAAACCGGCGGCGAAGGAGGGGTCGGTGGCGGCGAGGGCCCGGGCGGCCCGGCCGCGCAGGTGGGAGGAGGCCGTCTCGCGGTAGACGTGGCGCAGTACGGGTGCGGCGCAGGCGATGCCCAGCCGTCCGGTGCCGTCCACGAGGGTCCACAGGGTCGGTGCGTCGGGGCCTTCGCCCCGCACGGCCTCGCGCAGGGCCGTGAGGACCAGGTCACGGTCCTGGACCCCGCCCCGGCAGGCGAGCACGCGCCCGGCGGCGGCGCCCAGCGGGTCCGGGCGCCGGGCCCAGCCGCGGGCCCGGTCCACGGCGGCCAGTGAGCGCATCCGCTCGAAGGCGTCGACGGCCGCGTCCACGACGAGCGTCGAGCCGTTGGCCACGGCGCCCTCGATCAGATCGAGGGCCTCGGGATCGTTGCCGTCGGCGAGGTACCGCAGAGCCGTACACCGTGCTCCGTCGGTGCCGTCCTTCGCCGCCTGAACGATCTCGGCCCGGTCCTCGGGTCCGGCCACGGCGCTGAGACAGCGGGCGGCCGGCACGTGGAGGGCTGCTCCCCGCTCGATGCCCTGCTGGGCCCATTCGAAGACGGCCTGGACGCTCCAGCCCGGGCGGGGGCCGGAGGGGCGCATCTGCCGCTGCCAGCGGTCGAAGCAGCCCGTCTCGTGAGCGGCACGCACACGGGTGGCGACGGATTCGCGCGGATCCTCGGCCCACAGCCGCCAGGGCCGGGGCTCGAAGGCGTCCCGGACGGTGGCGGCCAGCTCGGCGTCTCCCTCCGGGTCGGCCGGGAACCGGGCGAGGACGGGGGCGGCGAGGGCGCGCAGGCCCGCGTCGTCGTCCCTGAGGGCCAGCTCGTCGAGGGCCCAGGCCCAGTTGGAGCCGTGGGCGGCGTACCTGCGCAGCAGTTCGAGCGCGTCCCGCCTGCCGTAGGAGGCGAGGTGCCCGAGGACGGCCAGGGCGAGCCCGGTGCGTGACTCGTCGCTGTCGAGGACGTCCTCGGCGCCGAAGAGATGGGCCTCGACCTCGTCCAGCTCGCCGTTCAGGTCGAGGTAGAGGCGGGCGTAGTAGAGGGAGCGGTTCTCCACCTGCCAGTCGTGGCGGGGATCGCGCAGCACACAGTGGTTCAACGCCGCCAGCGCCTCGGGGCGCGGGGCGGTGAGCGCGTGCAGCGTGCCGTCGCCGCGGCCCCGCTGGAGCAGGCCGAGCAGCGTTCCGCTGGGCGCTATGACCGGATCGAACATGGGAAACAGCCTCACATCAAGCGTCGACGCAACCGGGGACGTGTACTACCTGGCCGCGTGACAACACGTCGGGGCGCCCGCCGTTTCCTGCTTGCTGTAGACCATCTTCCTCTGCCTCTCGTCGGTGGCCCTTGCGGACCGCGTCACGGCCCGCGCGGTGCGGCAAAATCTGCCCGACCATCACGTCCGTGAACCACGTCGTCATGATGACTCGGCACTTCCGTCTGCCGCGACCGAAATTTCGGCGGCCCTTTTACCGCCTCCCCCGATTTCGTTGTCGTTCCAGGTCAGACCGGTCGGCTCAGTGCTCGCCGAACAGTTCGAGCAATTCCGTCCGGCCGAACATCCGGGCGGTGTCGACCGCCGAGGGCGTGCCCGCGGACGGGTCGGCGCCGCCCTCCAGAAGGGCTTTGATCACGTCCGTCTCGCCTTTGAAGACGGCCCCGGCGAGCGGGGTCTGGCCTCGGTCGTTCACGCGGTCGGCCTCGGCGCCGCGGTCGAGCAGGGCGCGCACCGCCTCGGAGTGGCCGTGGTAGGCGGCGAGCATCACGAGCGAGTCGCCGCGGTCATTGGTGAGGTTGGCCGGAACACCCGCGTCTACATAGGCCACGAGCGGCTCGGTCTGTCCCCGCCGGGCCAGATCGAAGACCTTGGTCGCCAGCTCCACGACCTCGGGGTCGGGGACTTCGGTCATCGGGCGGACCGCCTCTCCACTACGCATCGCCTCCGGTGTGTACGCCTGCGAGGGCGCAGCCGTACGAGTGAATCGCCAGGGTACTGGCTGGCGCTGCACATGACCCGATGTGCCCGAGGTAAAGATCAGCGCAGACCGGGACAAGCGCGACCATCCAGCTCGACCGGGCCCGGACCACCTCACCGCACAGGGGAAAACGTACGAATTTCACCCAGTTGCACCTTTTATCGTATGGATACAAGCTGTGAGCCTGGAAGTACTCATGGTGACTGTCCCCGCGAACCAGGAGATCTCAAATGATCCTCTCCATCTCAGGCGTGGTCCTGCTCGGCATCGTCGTCTTCATCTTCTTCCGCAAGGACGGCCTGAAGGCGTCGCATGCCGTGGTCGCCATGCTGTTCGGCTTCTATCTGGCGAGCACCGCCATCGCCCCGAGCATCAAGGCAGGCGGCGAGAGCCTGGCGAGCCTCCTCGGCGGAATCAAGTTCTGACGCGCTCGTCCCCGTACGCACCCCGCCCGTACGCACTCCCTGGAGGCAGTAGTGGCCCGGCGCCCCCTCCCCCGCATTCTGAGCAACGGCAGCGCGCAGCTCGCCCGGAGCCGGGAGCTGGCCCGGACGGCCGCCGACAGCGCCACCGACGTCCTCCACCCGCTGATCACGATCACGCGGGGTCTGCGCCGGCTGGCAGCGGCCGGGCGGCGCAGATGGACCGAGACCCCCAAGGAGCGACGGGGGGCGCTGCTGTTCCTGGTGGCCTCCGTCGTCCTGGTCGTGGCACTGGCGCCGTACGGACCGCTGCTCGCCGCCATCACCCTGATGGCGGCGGCGGCCTGGCAGGGCCGGGAGCGCTCCACGGCGGCGTCGGACGGGCCCGACGAGTCGCAGACCCAGCGGCTGAAGTCGCTGTACGACGCGCTCGTGCCGTACTTCTCCGCCGCCGAGGACCCCGAGCCGCTTTACTCCCACGGCGGTGCTTGGGACAAGGCCTTCCCCACCTACGCGTTCGACGGCGGCGGCCGGATCTCGCAGCTGGTGGTCCGCTACCCGGCGTACTTCACCGACGGCGAGCCCGAGGCCCGCGCCCGGATCGAGAACCTCCTCGCGGCCAAGTCGGGCCGGGGCCGCGAATACCACTTCACGTGGGACGAGGAGGGCAACCAGTTGACGGTCGGCGTGCTCCTGCCGCTGCCCGTCGACATCGCCGCCCAGCGTTTCGTCACCACCCCCGGCGAGACGGTCCTGGGTTTCACGGACCCCACCCGGGTCCAGCGCACACTCCCCGTCACCTGCGGGGAGCGGCAGCGGGACGTGCCGCCGGTCGTCTGGCGCACGGGCCTGCGCTCCACCGAGCCGCACCTGCTCGCTCTCGGCCAGCCGGGCAGCGGCACCTCCACCCTGCTGCGGTCCATCGCCCTGCAGGCACTGCGGCACGGCGACGTGGTGATCGTCGACGGCGGCGGCACCGGCGAGTACGCCTGCCTGACCGGCCGGGACGGCGTCCTGGCCGTCGAGGCGGGGCTCGCCGGGGTCACGGCCGGCCTGGAGTGGGCCGCGACCGAGACCGAGCGCCGCCTCATCGCCGCCAACCGCGCCCACCAGGCGGGCGATCCACCGCCCGACGACACCAAGCGCCCGCTGTGGATTCTCCTGGACCGCCCGACGGCGTTCACCCACCTGGCCGCCGCCGACGGCCGCAAGGATCCCCAGTGCCTGCTCCAGGTTCCTCTCCGGCACGGCCGCCCGGCGAACGTGACGGTGGTAGTGGCCGAGCAGCTGGACAGCGTGGACGCCCTGAGCGATCCGGTTCGCCAGCACACCCGCGCCCGTGTGGTCCTGGGCCCGGCCACGGCGGCCCAGCTCGAGTCGGTTCTGGGCGCGCCCCCGCGCACCACTCCGATCGACGAGCTCCCGCCGGGCCGCGGATACGCGCGCCTGGGCACGGGCCCGGTCCACCGCCTCCAGGTCCCGGCCACGCCGAACCCCTACGACGACGCCACGCCCGACGCCCTCTGCGAGGCGGTCCTGGACCTCCTCCCACCGCGCACGGCCCCGGCGGACGGGGAGACGATCCCGGAGCAGGACCCGCCGGAAGGCAAGTCGGCACCGGTGCCGACGGACGAAGAAGCGGAGCAGGACCCGGCGGATGCGCAGTCGCAGCAGGCGGCGCAGGCCATGGCGAATGAGCCCCTGCCGGACCCGGTACCCGTCCTCACCAAAGAGCCCCTGCCGGACCAGGTACCCGTCCCGACCAAGGGGCCCCTGCCGGACCAGGAACCCGTCCTCACCAAAGAGCCCCTGCCGGACCAGGTACCGGTCCTGACCAAGGAGACGTAGCCGCGGACGGCATGCCGCTGGGAGTGCACAGACCCCCCAGCAGCCCCGTCAGCCCAGTCAGCCCAGTCAGCCCCGTCCGCCTGCCTACGCCACGAACGTACGCGGCGCCTCCGCGCTCCCCACCGCGCCGCTCTCCACCAGTCCCGCCGCCGCGGCCAGCCGCACGGCCGCCTCCTCGGCCACCGCCCCGCCCACGGTGAACGGCAGCCGCACATACCCCTCGAACGCCCCGTCCACCCCGAACCGCGGCCCGGACGGCACCCGCACTCCCACGCGCTCCCCCGCCTCGGCCAGCCGCGACCCCGACAGACCCCCGGTCCGCACCCAGAGCGTCAGACCGCCCCGAGGCACCTCGAACTCCCACGCGGGCAGCTCCCGCCGCACCGCGGTCACCAGATCGTCCCGGTTGGCCCGGGCCTGCTCCCGCCGCACCTCCACGGCCTGTTCCCAGCCTCCCGTCCCGAACAGCCAGTTCACCGCCAGCTGCTCCAGCACCGGTGTGCCGAGATCGGCGTACGCGCGGGCGGCGACCAGACTGCGGATCACGTCCGGGGCGGCCCGCACCCACCCGATCCGCATCCCGGCCCAGAAGGCCTTGCTCGCCGACCCCACCGTGACCACCGTGGACCCGGCCGGGTCGAACGCGCACACCGGCCGCGGCATCCGCACCTCCGGATCGAGCCACAGTTCACTCATCGTCTCGTCGGCGATCAGCACGGTCCCCGCGGACCTCGCCGCGTCCACCAGCCGCCTGCGCTGGTCCTCGTCCGCGAGCGCCCCGGTCGGGTTGTGGAAGTCGGCGACGACGTAGGCGATGCGTGGAGCGGCGTCCCGCAGGACCTGCCGCCAGCGGTCCATGTCCCACCCGGTGAGCCCCTCGGCCATGGCGACGGGCACCAGCCGCGCCCCGGCCTCCCGCATCAGCTGGAGGATGTTGGCGTACGAGGGCGACTCGACGGCGATGCGTTCGCCCCGCCCGGCGAACAGATGGCAGATGGCGTCGATCGCGCCCATCGCGCCGGTCGTCACCATGATCTGCTCGGGCATGGTCGGGATCCCGCGGGCGGTGTAGCGCTCGGCGATCATCGCCCGCAGCGCGGGCAGTCCGGCGGGATAGTCGCCGTGCGTGTGCGCGTAGGGCGGCAGCTCCTCCAGGGCGCCCTGAACGGCCCGGGTGAGCCAGGGTTCGGGAGCGGGGAGTGCGGCGCAGCCGAGGTCGATGAGGGAGCCGAGTGCCTCCGGCGGCAGGGGCTCGAGACCACGCGCGGGCAGCGGGTTGCCGGCCGGGACGGCGGTCCAGCTGCCCGCGCCGCGCCGGGACTCCAGGAACCCCTCGCTGCGCAGCGCCTCGTACGCGGCGGCGACCGTGGTGCGGCTGACGGACAGGGAGAGGGCCAGTTCGCGTTCGGCGGGCAGCCGGGCCGCCACCGGGACACGTCCCTCGAGCACCAGCAGGCGGATGCCGTCGGCGAGCGCGCGATAGGCCGGCGGCCGGCGCGTGCCGGGCCCCGCCGGGCGGTCCTGCTGGGAGCTGAGGAGCCGCGCGAGCTGTGCCGCACCCACGGCCGAGGTCCATTCCGCCATCGAAATCAGTCCACCTTCCCCGGATTGGCCATGGATGGCCTCTCCATCCAAGCCACAGGGTGTCATGAAGCAGTCCACTACCACCACTGGGGGCACATCATGGCCACGCAGGGGCGCCTCGCCCGTCGGCTCGTCCAGCTCTACGCGGGTCTCGCGCTGTACGGCGCGAGTTCTGCGCTGCTCGTCCGGTCGGGGCTCGGGCTGGAGCCGTGGAACGTGCTGCACCAGGGTCTCGCCGAACGGACCGGTCTGTCGATCGGTGTCGTGCTGACCCTGGTGGGCGCGGCGGTGCTGCTCGCGTGGATCCCCCTGCGGCAGCGGCCGGGCCTGGGCACGATCTCCAACGTGCTGGTCATCGGCATGGCGATGGACGCGACGCTGGCGCTGGTGCCCGACGCGCACGGTCCGGCTCCGTGCATCGCGCTGATGGTGGCGGGGATCGTCCTGAACGGCGCGGCGACCGGCCTGTACATCGCGGCCCGCTTCGGGCCGGGCCCGCGCGACGGCCTCATGACCGGACTGCACCAGCTCACGGGCGTCTCGATCCGCCTGGTCCGCACCGGCATCGAGCTCGCGGTCGTGGCGACCGGCTACGCGCTGGGCGGCACCGTCGGCATCGGCACCCTGCTGTACGCCCTGGCGATCGGCCCGCTCGCCCAGATGTTCCTGCGGGTGTTCGCCGTCCGCCGGGCATCCGGCGGCGGCACGGCCGTTGCCACCGGTCAACCCCGAGGAGTGATACTGCGTTCGTGACCCCGCGGATACGCCATCCCTACCTCGACCATCCCGGCCCGATCGGCTTCGCCCACCGGGGCGGGGCCGCGGACGGCCTGGAGAACACCGTGCGGCAGTTCCGGCGCGCCGTCGAGGCGGGTTACCGGTACATCGAGACCGACGTCCACACCACCCTGGACGGCAAGCTCGTCGCCTTCCACGACGCGACGCTGGACCGGGTGACGGACGGCGGGGGCCGGATCGCCGACCTGCCGTGGCACGAGGTACGGCAGGCCCGTGTGGCGGGCGAGGAGCCGCTCCCTCTCTTCGAGGAGCTCCTGGAGACCTTCCCCGACGTGCGCTGGAACGTGGACGTCAAGGCGGAGGGCGCCCTGCTGCCCTTCCTCGACCTGGTCGGGCGGACGAACTCCTGGGACCGGGTGTGTCTGGGCTCGTTCTCCGACGCTCGGGTGGTGCGCGCCCAGCGGCTGGCCGGCCCGCGCCTGGCCACGTCGTACGGCACACGGGGCGTGCTCAACCTGCGGCTGCGCTCCTGGGGGCTGCCTGCGGCGGTGCGCCGCTCGGCGGTGGCCGCTCAGGTCCCCGAGATCCAGTCCGGCATCCAGGTCGTGGACCGGCGCTTCCTGCACACCGCCCACGCGCGCGGGCTCCAGGTGCACGTGTGGACGGTCAACGACGCCGAGACGATGCACCGGCTCCTCGACCTGGGCGTGGATGGCATCATGACCGATCACATCGACACACTGCGCAAGGTCATGGAGGACCGCGGCGTCTGGGTCTAGGGGGCATCTGACGGATCTCCGTGGAGGAAGGAGCGGCGTTCGGCGCGTGCTCTCGGCGTTCCGGGCGGAACGTCTCGTGGCGGAGCCACCAGGCCTTTGTCCGGCGCGGCGAGTGGGGGGTGCCCCCTGCTCGAGCGGAGTCGAGAGCTTGGGGGAGCGTGCCGGGCGTCGCGACACCACGGAGATCCGTCGGAAGCACCCTGCCCCGGACCCCTCCCTCCGCGCGTTCAGGGGAAGCGAGGGCACGGGTGAGCGACGACACCGTGCGGACACCACCGGCCGACGGGGCCGCGGAGCTGAGACGCGAACAGCGCGGCTGGTACTACTACGACTGGGCCTGCTCCGTCTACTCGACGAGCGTGCTCACCGTGTTCCTCGGCCCCTACCTGACCTCGGTCGCCGAGTCGGCGGCCGACGCCGACGGTTACGTCCACCCCCTGGGCATCCCGGTGCGGGCCGGGTCCTTCTTCGCGTACTCGGTGTCCCTGTCGGTGATCGTGGCCGTCCTGGTGATGCCCCTGGTCGGCGCCGCCGCCGACCGCACCGGCCGCAAGAAGCCCCTCCTCGCGGCCGCCGCCTACACCGGCGCCACGGCCACGGCGGCCATGTTCTTCCTGGACGGCGACCGCTACCTGCTGGGCGGTGCCCTGCTGGTCGTCGCCAACGCCGCGCAGTCCGTGGCGATGATGCTCTACAACTCCTACCTGCCGCAGATCGCCCCGCCCGAGCAGCGGGACGCGGTGTCCTCCCGTGGCTGGGCCTTCGGCTACGCGGCGGGCTCACTGGTCCTCGTCGCGAACCTGGTCCTCTACAGCGGGCACGAGGGCTTCGGCCTCTCCGAGAGCACGGCGGTCCGCATCTGCCTGGCGTCGGCCGGCCTGTGGTGGGGTGCGTTCGCCATCGTCCCGCTGCGGCGGCTGCGCGATCGCGGGACGGCCGGCCGGGAGGCGGCCCTCCCGGGCTTCCGGCAGCTGGCGGCGACCGTCCGCGGCATGCGACGCCATCCGCTGACGCTGGCCTTCCTGCTCGCGTACCTCGTCTACAACGACGGCATCCAGACGGTGATCTCGCAGGCCTCGATCTACGGCTCCGAGGAACTGGGGCTCGGGCAGTCCACGCTCATCGGCGCCGTCCTGCTGGTGCAGGTGCTGGCGGTGGCGGGCGCGCTGGCCATGGGCCGGCTGGCCCGGGTGTACGGGGCCAAGCGCACGATCCTGGGCTCGCTGGTCGCCTGGACGGTGACGCTGGCGGCCGGGTACTTCCTGCCGGCCGGGGCGCCGGTGTGGTTCTACGCCCTGGCCGCCGGGATCGGCCTGGTGCTCGGCGGCAGCCAGGCGCTGTCCAGGTCCCTGTTCTCCCATCTGATCCCGCCGGGCAAAGAGGCCGAATACTTCTCGGCGTACGAGATGAGCGACCGCGGCATGAGCTGGCTCGGGCCGCTGCTGTTCGGCGTGACCTACCAGCTGACGGGGAGCTACCGGGACGCGATCATCTCGCTGGTGGCCTTCTTCGTCCTCGGGTTCGCCCTGCTCTCCCGCGTCCCGGTGCGGCGTGCGATCGCCGAAGCGGGGAATCCGGTTCCTGACAGGATTTAGCACTCGGAGCGAAAGGGCTGTAGTGTACGCGTTTGGCCTGCCAGGCGTACCGTTACTGCGCGTCAAAGATGCCGAAACGCTGGGTTATATCTGTTATCAGATGTGACAAACCGGGCGCTGGTGGGTACAACAAGGGCGGCTACGACGGCGACGCATGACCCGGAACGGGACCCGGAACGGGAATCTTTACCGCCGACCGGACGTTGACCGGATGACGACGACAGCGACACCTGTCCTGTGGGCGACAAGCCCGGGAGGCACGATTCATGAGTGAGCGAGCTCTTCGCGGCACGCGCCTCGTGGTGACCAGCTACGAGACGGACCGCGGCATCGACCTGGCCCCGCGCCAGGCCGTGGAGTACGCATGCGAGAAGGGGCACCGGTTCGAGATGCCCTTCTCGGTCGAGGCGGAGATCCCGCCGGAGTGGGAGTGCAAGGTCTGTGGGGCCCAGGCACTCCTCGTGGACGGCGATGTCCCTGAAGAGAAGAAGGGCAAGCCCGCGCGTACGCATTGGGACATGCTGATGGAGCGGCGCACCCGTGAGGAACTCGAAGAGGTCCTCGAGGAGCGCCTGGCGGTGCTGCGTTCCGGCGCGATGAACATCGCTGTTCATCCCCGTGACAGCCGCAAGTCGGCCTAGTCCCCCAAGGCCTGGCCCGAACAACAGCACAGCACAAGACCGCGGGCGCCGTACGTGAAGTACGGCGCCCGCGGTCTTGTCCATGTCCGGCTACCCCGGGGCGCGGGTCGGAGAACGGCCCCTCGGCTGCGCGCTCCCGGGGACCGCTCAGTGCGTCAGCGGCGGGC
The DNA here is from genome assembly GCF_007655005.1 of Streptomyces tibetensis. Lineage (GTDB taxonomy): Bacteria > Actinomycetota > Actinomycetes > Streptomycetales > Streptomycetaceae > Streptomyces > Streptomyces tibetensis. The sequence goes on along the minus strand of NZ_SZVW01000003.1, from coordinate 430,029 downwards.
GCGGCTGCTGCGGGGCGTCGCCCGGCTCGTCCCTGACGACCTCGCCCTGGACGACCTTGCCGTCGGGCCGGTGCATACGGGCCTGCTGGAAGGCACCGCCCAGGCCGCCCGCGCCGGCCTCCCGGAGCTTGCGCTCGAAGGTGCGCTCCGCCGAGCGGCTCACGATCTTCTGGACCGGCGGCAGCAGCAGGAGCAGGCCCACCGCGTCCGAGACCAGACCGGGGATCATCAGGAGCAGGCCGCCCAGCATCATCAGGCCGTTGCCCTCGCTGTTGGACCGGCCCGCTTCGGACATCACACCGCTCTGCTGCTGTTGCAGCGCCTCGGAGAGCTTGCGGAAGGCCCGCCGTCCGGCCCGCTTGATGACGACCGAGCCGAGGACGAGACCCGCCAGCAGAAGGAGGAAGACCACCAGCCCGCTGGTCGCCCCCGCGACGAGGGTGAGCAGCCAGATCTCCAGCACCAGCCATGCGGCGACGCCCAGCGGCAGGAACGTACGCAGCCGGGAGCGCTTGGGCCGGGCAGGGGACAGCGGGGTCTGAGCGCCAGTCGTCATGCGTCCAGTGTGCCTGGCCCCGGCTCAGCACGGGATAAGGCCACCATCAGCTGTTCCTGTGAACGACCGCCCCCGAAGTGGTCTGCCGGGGGCTGCCGCTACGGCTTCGAGGGCTTGCCGCCGCGCCCCGTGACCTTGCCGACCCGCTCCCCCACGCCCCACGCCGTGACGCGCCACAGCGCCTCGACGAGGATGTCGCGGCTCATCTTGGAGTCGCCGAGTTCGCGCTCGACGAACGTGATGGGCACTTCGATCACGTGGTAGCCGGCCTTGACCGCGCGGCGGGCGAGGTCGACCTGGAAGCAGTACCCCTGGGAGGCGACCTCGTCGAGGCCGAGGCCCTCCAGGGTCTCGCGGCGGAAGGCACGGTAACCGCCGGTGATGTCGCGCAGCGGCAGGTCGAGCGCCAGCCGGGAGTAGAGGCTGCCGCCCCGGGAGATCACCTCGCGGGACTTCGGCCAGTTCACCACCCGGCCGCCCGGCACCCAGCGCGAGCCCAGCACCAGGTCGGCGCTCTTGAGGGCGGTGAGCAGACGGGGCAGTTCCTCGGGCTGGTGGGAGCCGTCGGCGTCCATCTCGATCAGCACGCCGTAGTCGCGCTCCAGGCCCCAGCGGAAGCCCGCGAGGTAGGCGGCGCCCAGGCCCTCCTTGCCCTTGCGGTGCAGCACGTGGACGTGGTCGTCCTCGACGGTCAGCTCGTCGGCCAGCTTGCCCGTGCCGTCCGGGCTGTTGTCGTCGGCCACGAGTACGTGCGCCTCGGGGACGGCCTCGCGTACCCGGCCGACGATGCTCTTGATGTTCTCCGCCTCGTTGTAGGTCGGGATGATCACCAAGGCCGTGCCGAGCGGGCCGAACTTCCTCACCCCGGCTTCTGCCGGGAGGGTTCCGTCGCCGTCGTTCACTGCTGCCCCTTCATGTTCATACGCAGAGGTCCACCATAGTGGGCCCGGCCTGCGATGACGTGACAGGACGTTCGAATCGTGGTGTCCAATCCGGAAGACGGGGGTAAGAGCGCGCCTCCGGGTGCGCGTGTGCGGCGGATGGGGGCCCGGCGCCCTTCGGGCCGACCTGGGATCCGCCGGCTGCGGATCGACCTGAAGCCGTTGTCTACTGAGCGCGCGGGCCCCACCCGGGTCACACCTCCCCGACCGGCCGGAACGTTCCCTCGGCGCTGCACCGGCCTGAGCCTGGCTCCCAGTGACGGTGCCCCGGTGCGGCACACCGTCCCTGACCCGGCGGCGCCGCGGCGAGTGCTCGGACGTTCCCCGGTCGGGCGTCCGGTGGTGGACTCGGCCGAACCTACCGGCCTCCTGCGGCCGCCTGTCAACAGCCGTTCGACCTGCGCATCTCGCGGCAAAGCCCTGGTCAGCGCCGAGGATACGCAGGTCGCGCGCCGGGGGCTCGGCACACGACTTCATGCGCGCCACCCCCGTAGATCACTCGCCCGGCCGTACGAAGACCGTGCGTCCGCCCACCACGGTGCGCAGACAGACGGGCAGGTCGCGGCCCGGAGTGAGATCGGGAAGACCCGGGGTGCCGGAGCGGGGGTCCGTCGACCAGCGGGCGACGCGGTCGTCCGGGGCCTGGACGACGAGTTCGCCGGTGCGCCAGACGGCGTAGTCGGCGGGGGCGCCGGGGACCAGAACGCCCGCGTCGTCCCGTCCCACGGCCCGCCAGCCGCCGCGCGTGTGGGCCGTGAACGCGGCGCGCACGGAGACGCGGTGCTCCGGCGTGCGGTGGAAGGCGGCGGCCCGGACCGTGCCCCACGGGTCGAGCGGCGTCACCGGGCTGTCGGAGCCGAAGGCCAGCGGGACACCCGCGCGCAGCAGGGCCGCGAAGGGGTTCAGGCCACGGGCCCGCTCCACGCCCAGGCGCTGCGCGTACATGCCCTCCTCGCCGCCCCACAGGGCGTCGAACGCGGGCTGCACGGATGCCGTGAGGCCGAGCTCGGCGAAGGCGGCGACACTCTCCGGAGTGAGCATCTCGGCGTGCTCGACGCGGTGCCGGGCGGCCCGGACCCGGCCGAGCCCGAGCTTCTCGGCGGCGGCGCGCACCCCTTCCACCACGGCGTCCACGGCCGAGTCGCCGATGGCGTGGAAACCGGCCTGCAGGCCCGCCTCGGTGCAGGCCACGACGTGCGCCGCGACGGCGTCGGCGTCCAGGTAGGCGATGCCGGTGTGCCCGGCGTCGGCGTACGGCTGGTGCAGACAGGCCGTGTGCGAGCCGAGGGCGCCGTCGACGAACAGGTCCCCCGCGGCGCCGGCCGCGCCCAGCTCCCGTGCCTTGGCGACGTCCTGCTCGGCCCAGTAGCCGACGACCCGCGGTCCGGGCTCCTCGCCCGCGATGCGCAGCAGGCCGGTGAAGTCGTCCTCGGAGGAGATCTCCGGCCCGGCGCACTCGTGGAGCGTGCCGATCCCGAGGGAGACGGCGTGCGCGAGCGCGGCGCGCTGGGCGTCGCCGCGCTGCTGCGGCGTGACGGCGGCGAACGCGGCGGCGCGCACGGCGTGATGGGCGTCGGCGGTGAGCGGTCCGTCCACCCGGGTGGCATCGGGGACCAGGTCGAGCAGGGCCGTGGTGACGACCGCCGAGTGGACGTCGATCCGGCTGAGGTAGAGGGGCCGGTGCCCGGTGGCCTCGTCGAGTTCGGCGCGCGTCGGGGGCCGGCCCCCGGGCCAGCGGGCGGCGTCCCACCCGTGCCCGAGCAGCACCCGGTCGTGCGGACGGGCGGCGGCGAAGTCCCGTACGAGAGCCAGGGCCGCCTCGAGGGAGGGGGCGCCGGACAGATCGAGCCCGGTGAGGGCGAGTCCCGTCGCGGTGGTGTGCACATGCGCATCGGTGAACGCGGGGGTGACCAGTGCCCCGTCGAGGTCGACCACCTCGTCGACCCCGTCGGCGAAGGCGTCGGCGGCCCCCTCGGACCCCACCCAGGCGACCTGCCCGCGCTCCACGACCATCGCGGTGGCGAAGGGGTCGGCAGGGCTGTGGACCTCACCGCGGCGTAGCAGGACGGTCTTCGGCGGCGCACTGGACTCACTCATGGAGCACAGTCTCACAGGCCGTACGTCACGCCCCCGCAAAGGGGCGCGCGGAACTGCGCGATCGAGCACACACGACGCGCAGCCGCGGACGTGCGGTCAGATCCTGGGCGGCCGCGCCTCGTACGGCGTGGACAACACGACAGTCGTCCGCGTCGACACCCCGGCCAGCGACCGCACCCGCGCCAGCAGCTCCTCCAGCTCGTGGGGCGTCGCCACCCGCACCTTCAGGATGTAGTTCTCGTCGCCGGCGACACTGTGGCAGGCCTCGATCTCGGGCACGCCGGCCAGCCGGTCCGCGATGTCGTCCGGAGCACTGGGATCGAACGGTTTCACCGAGATGAACGCCGTCATGGGCAGCCCGACGGCCTCCGGGTCGACGACCGCGGCATAGCCCCGGATGACGCCACGCTGCTCCAGCCGCCGCACCCGCTGGTGCACGGCCGACGTGGACAGCCCCGTCGCCTTGCCCAGGTCGGTGTAGCTCATCCGCCCGTCCTTGACGAGCAGCTGCACGATCTGTCGGTCCAGCTCCTCCATGGCGCAAGAACCTACAGGGCGGTTGATCTCCTCCGATACCTGAGCAGCCCAGGTCATGCCCGGTTCGTGATGTGTCCGGAAGCCGACGGTCAGCCGTCCGGGGGACAAACGCACCGCAGTGGACACCCGGGCGGGGTATGTGACGAACGCCACAGGGCTCGAACAGCCTCCGTGATGTTCTCGTGATTACCGCCCAGGGGGGACGGGAAGTGCTTGCTGTGGTCGAGGCCGCAGTGCCTGATACGGCCCAGCCCGAGGGGGAGAACCCAATGCAGAGTCTTAAGCGCCCTGGTCGCACCGCACCCAAGCGGCAGCTCGTCGTCGAGCCCGAGCCGGAGGGCGTCGAACGCGACGCCTACGACGACGAACTCGACGCCTACGACACGTTCGAGATGTTCCGGGTCGTCTGCCCGGACTGCGCGCAGCCCATCGCCCTGCTGGCGGACGAGGAGGTTCTGCCGGAGCACGCGCTGTGCGCCTCGCCGTGGAACCCCTTCGGTCTGACGGTCTGCGCCGGAACCGGCCGCAGGGCCGCGGACGCCCGCCCCGCGGACGAGTCCGTGGAACCACAGGAGCAGGACACCGCCCTGCTGTTGACGCTCCCTCAGGGCCTCGACTGGCGGACCCAGCCCTTCTCGCATGTCGGCGGCCCGGGCTCGCGCCCGATCAGGGTCCCGGTCATGCGACGCGCGGCCTGAGCGCGGGCGTTTCCGCCCGCCGCTTCCGTTACGCACCGAACCCGCACCACGGCTCCGGCGAAGCGCCGTGGTGCGGGTTCGGTGCGTCCCGGCGCGCGGCGCCGGCCGATGCGGCCTGACCGGTGCGCCCGGGGACCCGGACGCCTCTGAACGCACGCCCGATTCCCCACACCGGTGACCTGTCCTGGCTTCGCCGCGTTGCCCTGGTATGACCCCCATCTCCTCAGCGACCGGGCGTCAGCGCCTCCTGTACGTCCCGCCGCCCGCAGAATCGGTTCGGCCGGCTCCGCCCCGCTATCAGGACCCGCCGATCTACCGCGACCTGATGCGGACCTGGGCCGAGGGCGGCCGCACCCTGCCGGGTCGGCACGACCCGGAGTGGATGCGGCTCGCGGCCCCCTGGCGGGGCCTCGACCAGTTCAGCGTCCCTCTGGACCCACGAGATGGCGGGCGATGACCATCCGCTGGATCTGGTTGGTGCCCTCCACGATCTGCAGCACCTTGGCCTCGCGCATGTAGCGCTCGGCCGGGAAGTCGGCGGTGTAGCCGTAGCCGCCGAGGACCTGCACGGCGTCGGTGGTGACCCGCATCGCCGTGTCGGTGCAGTGCAGCTTGGCCATCGCGGCCTGCCTGGCGAACGGCCGACCGGCGTCTTTCAGCCGTGCCGCCGCGAGGTAGAGCGCACGGCCCGCCTCGATCTGGGTGGCCATGTCGGCGAGCATGAAGCGTAGCCCCTGGAAGTCGGCGATCGGCTTGCCGAACTGTCGCCTCTCGGCCGCGTAGGCCACCGCCTCGTCCAGCGCGGCCTGCGCCACGCCGATCGCGCACGCCGAGATGCCGAGCCGCCCCGAGTCGAGCGAGGACAGGGCGATCGCGAAGCCCTGCCCCTCCTCGCCGATGCGCCGGTCGTCGGACACCCGGACGCCGTCGAAGTGCACCTGCGCGGTGGGCGAGCCCTTCATGCCCATCTTCTTCTCGGGCACGGCGGCACTCAGGCCCTCCGCGTCGCCCGGCACCAGGAAGGCCGTGATCCCGCGCGGGCCCTCCTCGCCGGTGCGGGCCATGACGGTGTAGAAGTCGGCGATCCCGCCGTGGGTGATCCAGGCCTTGCTGCCGGTGATCACCCAGTCGTCACCGTCCCGCACGGCCTTGGTGCGCAGGGCGGCCGCGTCCGATCCGGAGTGCGGCTCGGAGAGGCAGTAGGCACCCAGCAGGCCGCCGCCGAGCATCGCCGGCAGGTGTTCGACCTGCTGCTCCTTGGTGCCGTAGGCGGCGAGGGCGTAGGAGGCCAGGGAGTGCACGCTGACGCCGAGACCGACGGTGAGGCGGGCGGCGGCCAGCTCCTCCAGGACCTGGAGGTACACCTCGTAGGGCTGGTCGCCACCGCCGTACTCGGAGTCGTAGGGCAGGCCGAGCAGTCCGGAGCGGGAGAGCAGCGTGAACAGCTCACGCGGGAAGCGGCCGGCGTCCTCCTCCTCGGCCGCCTTCGGGGTGATCTCCTGCTGCGCGATGTCGCGCACGAGCGAGATCAGGTCCCGGGCCTCCTCCGTGGGCAGTTGTCGGTCCACCGGCTGACGGGCGCGGTCGGGCATGGCGACGCTCTCCTCCCTGTCGGGCACTGGCGGACGGGCCCATGGGTGGGGGCGGCGCCGCCGGGTCGTTCTGGTGCCTTGCCGATGCTTGCAGTCCCGGGTCTCGGAAGCTGCTGACCAGCGGCTGTGCGCTGTGAGTATGCCCGATCGGAGGCATCGAGTCACCAGTTAACGACCGCTCACTTCAAGAAATGGCGGAGCCCGTCGGAGTCGGCGGAATTGGTCCGCACCATTGACCCAACTGGTCTAGTCCTCCTACTGTTTCGCTCCACCGATTCACCGCGTTCATGCCAATCGGCGCGCGTTCCCTCTCCCCACGAGGAGACACCGGATGCACACCCCCCACCGTTCCCGCTTCCGGGCCATCGTGTCCGCGGCCTGTTGCGCCGTCCTCGGCGCCGGTCTACTGGCCGCGGGCACCTCCGCCACCGCGGCGACCTCGGCTCAGGAGGCCGCCGCAGGTGCGAAGGCCGCTCCAGGCGCCAGGGCCGCCGGCTCCAAGGTCATCGGGTACTTCACCGAATGGGGCACCTACGACCGCAAGTACCACGTCAAGAACATCGAGACGTCCGGATCGGGCGGCAGGCTCACCCACATCAACTACGCCTTCGGCAACGTCACCGGCGGCAGGTGCGCCATGGGCGACGGCTACGCCGCCACCGACCGGGCCTACACGGCCGCCGAGTCCGTCGACGGCAAGGCCGACACCTGGGACCAGCCGCTGCGCGGCAACTTCAACCAGCTGCGCAAGCTGAAGCAGAAGCACCCGAACCTCAAGGTCCTGTGGTCCTTCGGCGGCTGGACCTGGTCGGGCGGCTTCGGCGAGGCGGCGAAGAACCCGGCCGCCTTCGCCCGGTCCTGCTACGACCTCGTCGAGAACTCCAAGTGGGCCGATGTCTTCGACGGCATCGACATCGACTGGGAGTACCCGAACACCTGCAGCGCCACCTGCGACACCAGCGGCAAGGCGGCCTTTCGCACCCTGATGCAGGCGCTGCGCGCCAAGTTCGGCTCCCGGAACCTGGTCACCGCGGCGATCACCGCCGACGCCACCCCGGGCGGCAAGATCGACGCGGCGGACTACGCGGGCGCCGCCCAGTACGTCGATTGGTACAACCCGATGACCTACGACTTCTTCGGCGCCTGGGACGCCGCCGGCCCCACGGCCCCGCATTCGCCGCTGACCTCGTACTCCGGCATCCCGAAGGCCGGCTACCACTCCTCGGCGACCATCGCGAAGCTCAAGGGCCTCGGCATCCCCGCCTCCAAGCTGCTGCTGGGCATCGGCTTCTACGGCCGCGGCTGGACCGGCGTCACCCAGGCGGCCCCCGGCGGCACCGCGACCGGCCCGGCGGCCGGCACCTACGAGCAGGGCATCGAGGACTACAAGGTGCTCAAGACCACGTGCCCTGCGACGGGGACCGTGGCCGGCACGGCGTACGCCAAGTGCGGCAGCAACTGGTGGAGTTACGACTCCCCGGCGACCATCGGCACCAAGATGAACTACAAGGACCAGCAGGGCCTGGGCGGCACGTTCTTCTGGGAGCTGAGCGGCGACACGGCGAACGGGGAGCTGATCAAGGCCATCAGGTAGGGCACGGACCCAGGGGCGGGGGGTCCGCGGCGGCCCTCCGCCCCTCGTTCACAGGCCCCGGCGCGCGGGCTGCGGGGCCTGGTGGGCGGGGTCGAGTTCCTCGATCGCGCGCAGGGCACCGCCGAGGGTCTTCACGAGCAGCTCGCACATGGTGCCGCGGGGCAGTTCTGGACGGTCGATCCATTCGAGCGTGGCGCCCTCGACGCTGCACACCCAGGACAGCAGGCCCATGCGCGCCAGCGGGGTGATGTCGGCGCGGCCGTACGCACCCTCGGCGATGGTGGTCACGACGGCCTCGCGCACTCCGTCGCGGATGGCGTGCACCTCGGTGTCGAAGCCGACGCCGCCGCTCACGATCGTGCGGTACGCCGCCTGGTTGTGCTCGGCGTAGCGCAGATAGCTGTCGATGGTGCGCTGGACCCGGTCGACCGGGGGCAGTTCCGGGCCGCTCGCCGCGAGGGTCAGCAGTTCGGTGACCGAGTCCTGGACGATGGCCAGGTAGTAGCCGCGCTTGGACTGGAAGTAGTAGTAGATCAGCCCCTTGGCGACGTGCGCCTGCCGGGCGATGTCGTCCATCGACAGGGCGTCGTACGACGTGTCGGCGAACAACCTCCGCCCGATGGCGATGAGTTCGGCACGGCGCGCCATCGAGCGCTCGGTGCCGCGGGCCCTGGGGCGCGCGGCAGGCTGGGGGCTGATATTCACTTTCGACCCTGGTCTCAACGGGCGGGGTGGGACCTCCGCAGTATGGCAGGCCTCACCGCCGGGTCGTGGGTCAGGTCACAGCAGCCCGAGCCGGGTCACGAGCATCGCGACGACCACGACGAGGGCCCAGCCCATGAGGTGCTCGACGATCTTCGGTCCGTCGTCCCGGGGGCCGCCGGTGCGGGCGCGGTGGACGGTGGCTGACTGTGCGGTCATGGCTTCTCGCTGGGTCGGTATACGGACGGAATCCCCCCGCCGTTCCGTCCACCTTGCCACCTGAGGCGGCTTTTGCGGCCGTAAGCTCGGTCACACGCGCACGCCCACGGCCGCCAGTGCCATGCGCTGCGCCGCGTTCGGGCGGGCCGGGAAGTACAGATAGCAGACGCCGCCGGTGCCCGAGACGACCTTGCCCGAGGCGTTGTACCGCTTGGTACGAAGCCAGATGTTCTCCCACTCCCGCCGCCGGTAGACGCGCCGCACGGCCTCGTTGGTCGCCGAGAAGGGGTCGTTGGCGATCACGTCACCGTCGGCGGTGAAGCCGACGACGGTCATCAGGTGCCCCGCGGTGCCGTACCCGGCGCCGGTCAGCTCCTCCTTGAGGAACGACTGGGACGTTATGGCCGGGATGCCCGCGGCGATCAGCGTCTCCAGGTCGGCGAGCGAGCCGAGCCGGGTGACCACGCCCTGGAGGTCCTTGAACGTGGCCGCGTAGGCGGCGTTGAAGGGCCAGTTGCCGCAGCCGGCGTACTGGTAGTCGTAGGTGAAGCGGGCCGCGTGGCACACCTGCGGGTCGTCGTACGCGGGATCGACCCACTCCAGTTGCCCGGCGGTGAGCCGGCCGCCCCAGTACTCGATGATCATCTGGGAGGAGGTCGGGCTGCACCAGGCCTCGCCGCCGTTGTCGTACTCGGGGTACCGGCCCTTGTGGATCTCCTGTGAGTAGCGCGGGACGGCGAGTTCCTTCGCGAGTCCGGGCGCGGACGCCGGGACGGTGAAGCGGTCGGGCACGTCGGAGCCCATGGCGCCGAGCCGCCACACGGTCGGAGTGGCCTTGGTGCCGGGCTTGCGGTGGAGGGTCAGGCGCAGCCGGTAGGAGGCCAGGCGCAGACCGGTCGACGGGTCGTCGATCGCCAGTGTGTCGGTCCAGACCGTGCTCTTGGTGTCCTTCTGGTCGTCGACCGAGGTGCGGCGGATGTCCCGGTCGCCGGCGGCCCAGCGGCCCATCACGTACCAGGGCGTGCTGGAGCCGTCGGTGTAGGTGGCCTTGATCTCGGCCTGGATCCAGGTGCCGGCCGGGGTGTGCGCGTTCCAGGAGACGATCGCCTCGGTCGCGGGGACGGCGAGCCGGTGGACGGGGGACGTCCAGGTGGCGTACTCCCAGGCGGCGGTGGTGCCGGTGTGCGGGTCCGTGTAGTCGACCGTCCCGGCCGGCTTCGCGATGACCACGCCCGCGCGGGCGCCCGCCACGGCCCGGGTGCCCTTCGCGGTGCCGCCGGACCAGTCGCCGAACGAGACCCAGAACCTGTTGTCGACGGTACGGGCCGGGACCGCCCGGGCGGGGTCTGCGGTGTCGGTCGTCATGAGGGCCTCGGGGTCGGCGGCCGCCGGGCCCGCGCTCGCGGTGACGGCGGCGGCGACCGCGGCGGCCAGGACGGTACGGCGGGACGGCTGTTCGGCTCTGCGCATGGCGGGGCCCCCGGATGTCGGAGTCGGGCAGGTGCGGAGCAGGTCCGTGCACGGCGGTTCACCTCCGTGCGTGCGCCACATATGAGCACAGGCGGCCGTGTCCTGCCAGCACTTCGACGCGCGCCGCGCCCACCAATATTGGCGTCGACCAGTGGCGTACACGGCAGACGCCGTCGACCAGTGGCGTTCGCGGCTGACACCGTCGTTAGAGTGCTGAGCGAGATGAATCCGTCCTTCCGCCCTGCCCCGGGCTCCGCCGTCCGTGATCTGGCCGCCCGGATCCGCAGCCTCCCCCCTGCCTGCGGCCCGGTCCGGCTCGTGGGGGTCGACGGGCACGCCGGGTCCGGAAAGAGCACGTTCGCCGAGCAGTTGGCCGCCGCGCTGGACGGTGCGCCGGTGCTGCGCCTCGACGACGTCGCCAGCCACGACGCGCTGTTCGACTGGACCGGCCGCCTGCTGGACCAGGTGATCGAACCGCTCACCCAGGGCAGGACCGCGCACTACGCCCCCTACGACTGGCGAGCCCGCCGCTTCGGCTCCCCGCGCGCACTGCCGCTCGCGCCGGTGATCCTCGTCGAAGGTGTCGGCGCGGGGCGCCGTGCGCTGCGCCCGCACCTGACCCTGCTGCTGTGGATGGAGCTGCCGCGCGAGGAGGCCTGGGCGCGCGGGCGGTCCCGGGACGGGGAGGAGCAGCGGGAGTTCTGGGACGGCTGGGTCCCCGCCGAGCGCCGGCATTTCGCCGCCGACCCGTCGCGGCCGTACGCCGACCTTCTTGTACGGCAGCGGGAGAAGGGATACGAGGTGCTCGAGGGACCTGCCGGGACCGTTGGACCGGACCAGCCCCTCACGCACGGTGACGGACCGCCCGCAGTGTGCTGAACTTGTGAAAGCCCTTGCGGGACAACTTGCCGGACTGCTTCAACTCGGCTTGACCGCTGGGCCGTACAGGTCTTACGTTCTCAATGAGCGGCATCGGAGCCGCCCACAGACGCGAAGCCCCCGGTTGTTCCCCCGTGATCGGGGGCTTCGTTCTGTCTTCTTCCGGATTTCCGCCCGCCGCGTGACGCCGAGCGCTCACCCTGGGTCACCGCGCACGCGTCCGCCGCATCCGCTCCCACCTCGCCGAACGGCCCGTGCGGCACCCTACGGGCGCGCCGCCCCCGCAGGTACGATGCCCTCGGCGCGACCCACGGACGGTTGCTTCGCGCACGGTGCAACTCCGGTCCGTGGCACAGCGGTTCGAGAGCAGGGCAGCCGGCTGGGGGACGGCTCGTTGGCAAACCGACGGGGGCACGGTTCGTGGGGGACGTGATGGACTTCGGCACGCAGGGCCCACAGGCCCCGGCCGACCTCGCCTGGCTGCGAGGCGTGGACGCCTACACCATGGGCGCGTATCCGCAGGCGGAGGAGGAGTTCCGGGCCGCCGTGCGGATGGACTCCGGGATGGCCGATGCCTGGCTCGGGCTGCACGCGCTGCGGGTCGACACGACGACCGCGCTGCTGCGGATGTTCCGGCACCGGGACCGTTTCGGCGAGCAGCGCTCCCGCTACCAGCGCACGCTCAACTCCTGGTACTGGCTGGGCTGGTGGGTGCAGCCCGTACTGGAGAGCCCCCGCGACCTGCTGCTCGCGCACGCCTCCCACTGGCTGGACGGCCGTCACGTCCCCGAGCTGGACCGGGCCCTCGCCGGGCTGCCGCCCGTGGACACCGACCACCAGGTCCGTTTCCTGCACTCCTGCCGCGCCTATCTGGTCAAGGACTGGGAGCAGCTGGTCCGTCACACCGATCCCCTGCTCGACGATGCGATGCTCGGCATCGAGGCGGGCCTGTTCGGCGGTATGGCCCGGGTGCGTCTGGAGATGTTCGGCCAGGCCGAACCCCTGCTCTCCGCCGCGCTGATGCGCTGCCGCAGCGAGCAGCCCCAGCGCAAGGAGCTGCGCTACTGGCTGGCCCGGGCACACGAGGGCACCGGCCGCAGTGCCGCGGCGCTCCCCCTGTACCGGGCCGTGCACCGCGTCGACCCGGCCTTCATGGACACCTCCGCCCGGCTCGCCGCCATCGCCGAGGGCGACGGGTACGACGAGGCCACGGACCTCGCGGCGATCACGCTCACCGGTGCGGGCCAGGACGCCGTGGACGGTCCGGACGGGTTCGATCCGCTCTTCGGCCTCGAGGGGCGCGATCTGCGACTGCCCGACCCCGAGCCGCCGATCGCCCCTCTGCCACCGGTGACCGGCCCGCCGGTCCGCGAACGGACGGGCCCCGCTCCCTCCCTGCCCGCCGGGCCCACCGACCCGGCGTTACTGGAGGAGGCTCTCGCCGAGCTCGAACGCATGGTGGGCCTGGAGCCGGTGAAACGCCAGGTCAAAGCGTTGTCGGCGCAGTTGAACATGGCCCGGCTGCGAGCCGGTCAGGGACTCCCGGTCCAGCCGCCGAAACGCCACTTCGTCTTCTCCGGCCCCTCCGGCACCGGCAAGACCACCGTCGCCCGCATCCTCGGCCGCGTCTTCTACGCCCTCGGGCTGCTCGGCGGCGACCATCTCGTGGAGGCCCAACGGGCCGACCTGGTCGGCGAGTACCTCGGGCAGACGGCCGTGAAGGCGAACGAACTGATCGACTCGGCCCTCGGGGGCGTCCTCTTCGTCGACGAGGCCTACGCGCTGTCCAACTCGGGCTACGGCAAGGGAGACGCGTACGGCGACGAGGCCCTGCAGGTACTGCTGAAGCGCGCGGAGGACAACCGGGACCACCTGGTGGTGATCCTGGCCGGCTACCCGGAGGGCATGGACCGCCTGCTCACCGCGAACCCCGGGCTGTCGTCCCGTTTCACCACCCGCGTCGACTTCCCCTCCTACCGGCCGCTCGAACTCACCGAGATCGGCAAGGTGCTCGCGGCCGAGAACGGCGACCTGTGGGACGAGGAGGCCCTGGACGAGCTGCGGTCCATCGCCGGGCACGTGGTGGACCAGGGGTGGATCGACGAACTGGGCAACGGGCGGTTCCTGCGGACGTTGTACGAGAAGAGCTGCGCGTACCGGGATCTGCGGTTGTCGGTGTACCCCGGGGTGCTGGGCCGGGAGGATCTGGCGACGCTGCGGCTGCCGGATCTGATGCAGGCGTACGGGGAGGTCCTGTCGGGGCGGGGGCCGCAGGATCCGTCGGCGATGTGAGGTCGTCGGCCGCGGGCCGCCCCCACCCGCCCGCGGCCGAACACCTACGAAGCCAACGCCTCCTCGCTGCTGCGCGGCTCGGTGACCCGAACCTCCGGCACCTCCCGGTGCGCGGGATCCCGTACCTCCCCCACCAGCAGCTCCAGCACGTCCTCCAGCGCGACCAGCCCGAGCACCTTGCCGGACGCGTCGGCGACCTGGGCCAGGTGCGTCGCCGCCCGCCGCATCACCGTGAGGGCGTCGTCGAGGGGCAGCTCGGGCCGCAGGGTCGTCATGTGGCGCCACAGGTGCTGCGGAACGGCCCGGTCCGAGTCCTCCACGTCGAGGACGTCCTTGACGTGCAGATACCCCATGAACGCGCCGTTGTCCGCGGCGACCGGGAACCGGGAGTAGCCGGTGCGGGCCGTGAGCTCGACGATGCGCCCGGGGGTGACCGACGGGCTGACCGTCACCAGCGACTCCCGCTTGAGCAGGACGTCCGTCACCGGGCGGGAGCCCAGCTCCAGGGCGTCCTCCAGGCTCTCGGCCTCCTCGGGGTCGAGCAGGCCCGCCTGGCCGGCGTCCTCCACCAGCCGGTTGAGCTGCTCACTGGTGAAGACGGCCTCCACCTCGTCCTTGGGCTCGACGTGGAAGAGCCGCAGGATGCCCTGCGAGACCGCGCCGAGGGCGGCGGTTATGGGCTTGCAGAAGCGCGCGAACCAGACCAGGCCGGGGCTGAGCCACAGCGCGACCTTCTCGGGGGCCGCCATCGCCAGGTTCTTCGGGACCATCTCGCCGATGACGAGGTGGAAGAAGACCACGGCGGCGAGGGCGATGACGTAGGTCAGCGGATGGATCATGCCGTGCGGCAGGTGGATCCACTCGAAGACCGGCTCCAGCAGGTGCGCGACCGTCGGTTCGGCGACCGCGCCCAGGGTCAGCGAGCAGATCGTGATGCCGAACTGGGCCGCCGCCATCATCTGCGGCAGTCGCTCCAGCCCGTAGAGGACCTGCCGGGAGCGGGCGGTGCCGAGCGGTTCGATCTGGCTGCGGCGTACGGAGACCAGCGCGAACTCGGCGCCGACGAAGAAGCCGTTGGCGAGCACGAGCAGCGCGGCGAACAGAAGCTGGAGCACGCTCATCGGACGGCCTCCGCCATGGAGACCACCGGGGCGGTCCGCACGAGCCGTACCCGCTCCGCGCGGTAGTGACCGACCTGGCGCACCGACAGGCGCCAGCCGGGCAGTTCCGCCTTGTCGCCGACGGCCGGGATACGGCCCAGCAGGTCGGCGATCAAGCCCGCGACGGTCTCGTACGGGCCCTCGGGCACGTCGAGGCCTATGCGCTGCAGGATGTCGACCCGGCAGCTGCCGTCGACATCCCAGGCGGGCCTGCCGTCCTCCGGCGGCACGGCGGCCAGCTCGGGCAGGTCGTGGCCGTCGTGCTCGTCGCGGACCTCGCCGACGATCTCCTCGACGATGTCCTCCAGCGTGACGACACCGGCGGTGCCGCCGTACTCGTCGACGACGACCGCGATGGGCTGCTCACTGCGCAGACGCGTGAGGAGCGGCCGCACGGGCAGCGTCTCGGGGACGAGCAGCGCCGGACGGGCGATATGGCCGACGGGGGTGCGCAGCCGGTCCTGGACGGGCACGGCCAGGGCGTCCTTGAGGTGGGCCATGCCGACGACCTCGTCGATCTTCTCCCGGTAGACCGGGAAGCGGGACAGGCCCGTGGCCCGGGTCAGGTTGACGACGTCCTCGGCGGTGGCCGAGGACTGCAGGGCGCTGACCTTCACGCGCGGCGTCATCACGTGCTGCGCGGTCAGCTCGCCCAGCGACAGGGTCCGGACGAACAGGTCGGCCGTGTCCTGCTCCAGGGCGCCGGCCAGGGCCGAGTGGCGGGCCAGGGAGACGAGCTCGCCGGGGGTGCGGGCGGAGGCCAGCTCCGCGGTGGGTTCGATGCCCAGGGCGCGCACGAGCCGGTTCGCCACGGCGTTGAGGCCGGCGATGACCGGGCGGAACAGCCGGGCGAAGACATGCTGCGGGCCCGCGACGAAACGCGCGACCTGCAGCGGCCGGGACACCGCCCAGTTCTTGGGCAGGAGTTCGCCGATCACCATCTGCACGGCGGAGGCCAGCAGCATGCCGACCACGACCGTGACACCGGAGACGGCTCCCTCGGGGATGCCGATCGCGGTGAACGGGCCGTGCAGCAGCTCGGCGAGCGCCGGTTCGGCGAGCATGCCGACGACGAGGGAGGTGATGGTGATGCCGAGCTGGGTGCCGGAGAGCTGGAAGGACAGTTCCCTGAGCGATTCGACGACACGGTGGGCGCGCCGGTCGCCCTCGGCGGCGGCCTTCTCGGCCTCGGGCCGCTCGACCGTCACGAGTCCGAATTCGGCCGCCACGAAGAATCCGTTGGCGAGAATCAGCAGGAACGCGGCTGCCAGGAGCAGCAGGGGGGTGGTCATGATGCCGCCGCCTCCACACGGTCACGTACCCCGGGAACGGGACACGCGCTATGTCGGCAGGGGGCGGCGCAGGTACTGCAGGACGATCCGTCCATCGCCGGAGAGGGTCACTCCTCGGTTAGCAGGAACCCCTGGCGCACCGGGCGGGGCGGCAGGGGCGGAGGCGCATCCGTTCGCGCCTCCGGAAACAGATTAATCAAGACATGGCCCGATGCGGCAGGGTGACCACCCTGAGGATCTCCCCGAGTCAGCCCTGACGCCGCTCGGGGTCCGTCACCGAACGGGCCTCGACGAGCGCCCGCAGCGCCCGGGCGTCGGCGATGGCACGCTGCTTGGCGAGGCCCGGCTGGATGCCCAGAGCAGGCAGGCTGGTGCCGTCGCTGAGGTTGAGGAACACCCAGGGGTCGCCGGGCCGGAGGGTCACCTGGAGGATCTCCGCCCACTCCAGACGGCGCTTGTTCGTGAGATTGACGACAGTGACGCCGTCCTCGTCCACGACGACCTTGGGTCGCGCCAGCAGGAGCAGCACGGCGTCCAGCAGGAGCGCCGTGAAGACGAAGCTCACGCGCTCGCCGGGGCTGAGCTGCTTCAGCAGCATCGCGACCGCCGTGATCACCACGAGGATGGCGACGGCCGCGGTGAGCAGCACCACACGGGTGCTGCCCGGCCGGAACGTGACGGGCAGGGTGGGCAGATCGGACATCTCGCGTACGTCCCTCAGAGACGGCAGGCGTGGATGGCCGTGGTCAGGATGGCCCGGGCGCCGATGTCGTACAGGTCGTCCATGATCCGCTGGGCTTCCTTGGCCGGGACCATCGCGCGGACGGCGACCCAGCCCTCGTTGTGCAGCGGGGAGACGGTCGGGGACTCCAGGCCGGGCGTGAGGGCGACGGCCTTCTCCAGCTGCTCGACACGGCAGTCGTAGTCCATCATCACGTACGTCCGGGCGACGAGGACGCCCTGGAGGCGGCGCAGGAACTGCTGCACCTTGGAGTCGTCGGCGTCCGCGCCGGTGCGGCGGATCACGACGGCCTCGGACTGCATGATCGGCTCGCCGGCGACCTCCAGGCCCGCGTTGCGCAGCGAGGTGCCGGTCTCGACGACATCGGCGATGACCTGGGCGACGCCGAGCTGGATGGCGGTTTCGACGGCGCCGTCGAGGTGGACGACGGAGGCGTCGATGCCGTGCTCGGCGAGGTGGGCGGCGACGATGCCCTCGTAGGAGGTGGCGATCGTCTTGCCGGTCAGGTCCGCCAGGCCGCTGATCGTGCCGGGCTTGGTGGCGTAGCGGAAGGTGGAGCGGGCGAAGCCGAGGGCGAGGATCTCCTCGGCTTCGGCGCCGGAGTCGATGAGCAGGTCCCGGCCGGTGAGGCCGATGTCGAGCTGCCCGGAGGCGACGTAGATCGCGATGTCGCGGGGGCGGAGGTAGAAGAACTCGACCTCGTTCACCGGGTCGACGATCCGCAGCTCCTTGGACTCCCGGCGCTGCTGGTAGCCGGCCTCATGCAGCATCTCCGCCGCAGGGCCGGACAGGGAACCCTTGTTGGGGACGGCGATGCGCAGCATGAGGTCGGCTTCCTTTGCGTGGTGTCTGACGGGAACGGGGTGCGGCTCAGAGGTGGGCGTAGACGTCGTCGAGGGAGATGCCGCGGGCGACCATCATCACCTGGACGTGGTACAGCAGCTGCGAGATCTCCTCGGCGGCGGCTTCCTTGCCCTCGTACTCGGCGGCCATCCACACCTCGGCGGCCTCTTCGACGACCTTCTTGCCGATGGCGTGGACGCCCTTGCCGACCAGTTCTGCGGTGCGGGAAGTGGCGGGGTCGCCCTGGGCGGCCTTGTGCTGGAGCTCGGTGAAGAGCTCCTCGAACGTCTTCTTGGACATGGTGACGCTCAGCCTATGCCACGTGTGCCTTTCGTCAGTGCCAGGGTTCGGATACTGAGCGGAGGGTGGCCGCGGTCGCCACCGCGGCGGTCACCGCCTCGTGCCCCTTGTCCTCGTTGGAGCCCTCGATCCCGGCGCGGTCCAGGGCCTGTTCCTCGGTGTCGCAGGTCAGCAGGCCGAAGCCGACCGGGACGCCGGTGTCGACGGACACCTGGGTGAGGCCCTGGGTCACGCCCTGGCACACGTACTCGAAGTGGGGGGTTCCGCCGCGGATGACGACGCCGAGGGCGACGATCGCGTCGTAGCCGCGGCCCGCGAGGACCTTGGCGACGACCGGGAGCTCCCAGCTGCCGGGGACCCTGAGCAGGGTCGGCTCGTCGATGCCCAGGTCGTGCAGGGCGCGCAGGGCGCCGTCGACCAGGCCGTTCATCACCTTCTCGTGCCACTGTGCCGCGATGACGGCGACCCGGAGGTCACCCACATTGCGTACGGACAGTTCCGGTGCACCCTTGCCGCTCACGTCTCTCCTCAGAGCTTTCTCGCTGTGCCGTCTTGCAGTCTTGCCGTGCTGCCTTACTGGTTGCCGCAGGCCGGCACGGTGGTCGTGTCCAGCCAGGGCAGGTCGTGGCCCATCCGGTCCCGCTTGGTACGCAGGTAGCGGAGGTTGTGCTCGCCGGCGTTCACGGGCATCGGCACACGGGCCCTGACCGCGATGCCGTGGCGGACGAGCGCGTCGGTCTTGTCGGGGTTGTTGGTCAGCAGCCGGACGCCGCGCACGCCGAGGTCTGCGAGGATCTGCGCGCCGGCCGCGTAGTCGCGGGCGTCGGCGGGCAGGCCGAGTTCGAGGTTGGCGTCGAGGGTGTCGCGGCCGCGCTCCTGGAGTTCGTAGGCGCGCAGCTTGGACATCAGGCCGATGCCACGGCCCTCGTGTCCGCGCAGGTAGACCACGACGCCCCGGCCCTCCTCCTGGATGCGGGCGAGGGAGGCGTCGAGCTGGGGGCCGCAGTCGCAGCGGGCCGAGCCGAAGACGTCGCCGGTGAGGCATTCGGAGTGGACGCGCACGAGGACGTCCTGGCCGTCGCCGATCTCGCCGTGCACCAGGGCGACGTGCTCGACGCCGTCGACGGTGGAGCGGTAGCCGTGGGCCGTGAAGGTGCCGTGGGCGGTGGGCAGCCGGGTGGTGGCCTCGCGGCGGACGGTGGGTTCGCTGCCGCGGCGGTAGGCGATCAGGTCCTCGATGGAGATGATCGTCAGGCCGTGCTTGCGGGCGAAGGGGATCAGCTCGGGCAGGCGCAGCATGGTGCCGTCCTCGCCGGCGATCTCGACGATCGCGCCGGCCGGGCGCAGGCCCGCGAGGCGGGCGAGGTCGACGGCGGCCTCGGTGTGGCCGTTGCGGGTGAGTACGCCGCCGGGCCGGGCGCGCAGCGGGAAGATGTGGCCGGGGCGGACGAAGTCGTCGGGGCCACAGACGCCGTCGGCGAGCAGCCGGAGGGTGGTGGCGCGGTCGGAGGCGGAGATGCCGGTGCTCACGCCGTGCGCGGCGCAGGCGTCGACGGAGACCGTGAACGCGGTCTTCATCGACTCGGTGTTGTCCTCGACCATCTGCGGGAGCTTCAGCCGGTCCAGTTCGTCGCCCTCCATGGGGGCGCAGATCAGGCCGCGGCACTCGCTCATCATGAAGGCGACGATCTCGGGGGTGGCCTTCTCGGCGGCGATGACGAGGTCGCCCTCGTTCTCCCGGTCCTCGTCGTCGACGACCACGACGGGGCGGCCGGCCGCGATGTCGGCGATGGCCTGCTCCACGGGGTCGAGGGTGAAGCTCTCGACGTCGTCGGTGCTGTACAGGGTGGTTGTGGCGCTCATGCCGGCGCTCCTTCCAGGGTGGGCCGCGCGGTCTGACGCGAGCGCAGCCACCAGTCGCGCATGCCCCACAGGACGAGCGCGCCGTAGATGACGTAGACGAAGCCGGAGAAGGCGTAGCCGTTGGCGAAGTTCAGGGGGACGCCGACGACGTCGACGAGGAGCCAGGCGAACCAGAACTCGACCATGCCGCGGGCCTGGGCGTACATCGCGACGACGGTGCCGACGAAGATGTAGGCGTCGGGCCAGGGGTCCCAGGACAGGGTCGGGTACGCCTCGAACAGCAGCGCCACCGCGACCGTGCCGGCGGCGGCCGCCGCGACCATCGCGGCGCGCTCGCGCCAGGTGGCGAACCGTACGGCGATGTGGCCGTCTTCTCCCTGGCCCTTGCCGCGCTGCCACTGCCACCATCCGTACAGGGCGACGATCATGACGACCGCCTGCTTGCCCGCGCTGCCGGTGAGGTGGCCGTAGAAGGCGCCGAAGAGGATGAGGCCGGCCAGGAACTGCACGGGCCAGGTCCAGATGGAGCGTCGCCAGCCGAGGGCGAGGGCGGCCAGGCCGAAGAGGTTGCCGACCATGTCGGACCAGAGGATGTGCTGGCCGAAGAGGACGAATGCCTCGGAGTTCAGCGTGTTCACCGGCCGGCCCCCTGCGCACGGTCGCCCAGCATCCGCTCGACGTACTTGGCGATGACGTCCACTTCGAGGTTGACCGGGTCGCCGGGCTGCTTGTGGCCGAGCGTGGTCAGGTCGAGGGTGGTGGGGATGAGGCTCACGGTGAAGTGGTCGGGGCCCGCGTCGACGACGGTGAGGCTGATGCCGTCGACGGTGATGGAGCCTTTCTCGACCACGTAGCGGGTGAGGTCCGCGGGGAGGGAGATCTTCACGATCTCCCAGTGCTCGGAGGGCTTGCGCTCCAGGATCTCGCCGGTGCCGTCCACGTGGCCCTGCACGATGTGCCCGCCGAGGCGTTCGCCGACGGCCATGGGGCGTTCGAGGTTGACGCGGGAGCCGGCCTTCAGGGCACCGAGGCTGGAGCGGTTCAGGGTCTCGGCCATGACGTCGGCCGTGAACTCGTCGCCCTCGTGGTCGACGACCGTGAGGCACACTCCGTTCACGGCGATCGAGTCGCCGTGCTTGGCGCCTTGGGTGACGACCGGTCCGCGCAGGCGGAAGCGACAGGCGTCGTCGAGGGTCTCGACGGCGGTGACCTCGCCCAGCTCTTCGACGATTCCGGTGAACACTTCCCGGGTCCTCCTGCCTCTTCGGGCACGGACTCCGGGGCTGTCGATGACGACAGAAGATACGAGCAGGAACACCGGGGACGACGCCGGACGGAGTCCGTCACGAGGACGGACGTATCGGCGGCACGCACGGATGCCCGCTCGCCGCGCACTGCCTCCCATCCGGACTTTAACCGTCGGTCCAGGAATTTCACCTGGTCAACCGGCCGCTGGAGGCGACCGGGTCGCGGACTGTAACCGCCGGTTCGGACTTTCACCGACCCCGGAGTGCGCTGCTATTGGTACAGGGCCAGTGTGCCACGCCTGATCGACATGCAAAGGGGCGATGTATGTGGGCTGCCTCACAGACCTGTCGCAGCCCTTCCCGAGCGCGACCGCCACCCCGACTTCCGCGCCGACGCGACCTGTTGGAGTCCGGCATTGGTACACACCTATTGACGATGTGGTCTAGTCCTTTCTAGGGTCATCAAGGTCGGCTCACCCTCACTGACCGGCCCGGCGGCGGTGACGACGGCCCTTGCCCGCCGTCGGGCCCCCTCACGTTTCAGAGTCCCGCACCCGGGCTTTGCCCGCCGAAGCCTCCCCACCCCGGGCGAGCCGTCCTCTGGCAGGGTGAGTCGTATGACCGCGATCACCGCCCAGGAGTTCGAAGTCCACCGGCCCCGGCTGTTCTCACTCGCCTACCGGCTGCTGGGCTCCGCCGAGGAGGCGGAGGACGCGGTCCAGGACGCCTACCTGCGCTGCAGCGGCGCCGACCGGGCGGGGATCGAGAACCCGGCGGCCTGGCTGGCCAAGGTCGTCACCAACCTCTGCCTGAACCGGCTCACGTCCGCACGGGCCCGGCGCGAACGGTACGTCGGCACCTGGCTGCCCGAGCCCGTGGTCACCTCGGACGGCACGCTCGGCCCGCTGGAATCCGCGGAGCAGCGGGACGCCGTGTCGATGGCCCTGCTGGTGCTGCTGGAACGGCTGACGCCGACCGAGCGGGCGGTGTACGTGCTGCGCGAGGCGTTCGGCTACGGGCACCGGGAGATCGCCGCCGTGCTGGACCTGAGCGAGGCCAACTGCCGTCAGCTGTACCGGCGTGCCGTGCGGCGGGTGGGTGAACCGCGGGCCCGGTTCGAGCCCGCCTCCGAGCGGCAGGAAGAGCTGGTCACCTCGTTCATCACGGCGGCCCGTGACGGGGACCTGGCCGGACTGGAGAAACTGCTCGCGGCCGACGCGACCTGGTGGAGCGACGGTGGCGGCAAGGTCACCGCGGCGCGGTGGCCCATCGAGGGCGGGCCCGACATCGCCCGCTTCCTGGCGGGCGGCGGGCCGAAGTTCGCGAAGGGCCTGGACTTCGTGCCGACCGAGGTCAACGGGGCGCTGGGGCTTGCGAGCTGGGCGGGCGACACACTCGTCGGACTGTCGGTGGTCGAGGTGCGCGACGGGCTGGTCACGGCTGTGCGGGCCGTGGTCAACCCGGAGAAGCTGGCGTTCGCACGGCGTCAGCTCACCCGGCCGTAGAACCGCCGGGCGCGCCTGTCACATTCGCGGGCGCTGTTCGGTCTCAGTGGTGAAGGGCGCTCCACCCGGGAGCGCCCGGCGTCCGAAGGGGCTGAACAGCATGACCACGATCCTGGTGACCGGCGGCACCGGAACGCTCGGACGGCTCGTCGCCGAGCGGTTGCGCCCGGGCGGGCACGAGGTGCGGGTGCTCAGCCGGCACAGCGAGCCGTACGCGGTGGATCTGCGGGCGGGCGGAGCCGGGCTGGACGCGGCCGTCGCCGGTGTCGACACGATCGTGCACTGCGCGTCGTCGCAGAAGGGAGACGAGCAGGCGGCGGAGAACCTGATCAGAGCGGCGCGCGGCGCGGGCGTGCGTCATCTTGTCTACGTGTCGATCGTGGGTGTCGACGAGGTGCCGTTCCCGTACTACCGGAGCAAGCTCGCGGTGGAGAGGCTGGTCGAGGAGTCGGGGATCGGCTGGACCGTGCTGCGGGCGACTCAGTTCCACGATCTGCTGATCATGATGTTCCAGGGACTGTCGAAACTGCCGGTGATGTTCCTGCCGGCAGGTGTGCGGGACCAGCCGGTGGAGGTAGCCGAGGTCGCGGACCGGCTGGTCGAACTGGCGGTGGCCGCGCCGGCGGGACGGGTGGAGGACATGGGCGGGTCGGAGATACGGCCGCTGGACTCCCTGGCCCGTGCGTATCTGAAGGCGTCGGGCCGCCGGCGAGCGGTGGTGAACGTACCGCTGTGGGGAGCGGCGTACCGGGGCTTCCGCAGCGGGGGCCATCTGGCGCCGCGACGGGCGATGGGGAAGGGGTCGTTCGAGGAGCACCTGGAGAGGCGGTTCGGGGGCGGCCGGGTCCAGGAGGAGAGCGGGCGGTCCGGGGTCTGAGGGAGAGGACGGAGGGGGCCGGTTGCGGACCGGCCTACCAGCCCGGGGAGGGCCGGAGTGGGGGTTCGCCAGGCCTGAACAGTTCTTCTTGGGCGCGGTCCCGAGCCGTCAGCAGCGCGCCGCGCAGGACCGCACCGCCGCCCAGGGTCGTCGCCCGTACCTCCGTGCGCAGTGGCGTCATCCGGGCGATGCGGTCCTGCACCCGTGAGGCGAGCTCCTCGCCACCGGCCTGACCGACCTCACCGCCGAGCACCACGCACCCGGGATCCAGAATCGCCACGACGGAGGCGACCCCGACGGCGAGACGATGGGCGAGGGCGTCGAGAAAGCGGGCGGTGGGGGCAGGGGCCGGCGGTGGGGGTGCCTGGGCCCCGGGGGTGAGAGATTCGGCCCCGTCCGCCGCCGCCCGCACCACGGCGACCGCCGCTCGCACCACCCCCACGGCGGACGTCTGCTCCCCCGGCGTCACCGGAATGCCGCACTCGGCCGCGAGGGCCACGACCGCCGACGAGGAGGCCAGCGAGTGGAAGCCGCCCTCGCAGTCCGTGGCCGACGGCAGTGCGGCCGTGCCCGGGACCGGGAGGAAGCCGATCTCGCCGGTGCCGCCGGAGGCGCCGCGGCGGAGGGCGCCGTCGAGGACCACGGCCGCTCCCGGTGCGTGGCCGAGCCACAGCAGGACGAAGGTGTCCCGGTCCCGGGCCGCCCCGTCGCGCTGCTCGGCCAGCGCCGCGAGGTTGGTCTCGTTCTCGACGCTGACGCGGGCCTCGGGCAGCCGCTCCTGAAGGGTGGCGACGAGCCGACGGTGCCACTCCGGCAGTCCGGTGGAGTCACGGAGTTCGCCGCTGGACGGGTCGATCAGGCCGGGCGCACCGATCCCCACGGTGTGCAAGCGGTCGGCACCGGCCTCCTTCGCCACGTGCTCGACCAGCGTGACCGCCTGCTCCACGGCGGGGCCCGTGCCGGTGTCGTCCCCGATGGGCACCGAGGCCTCGGCCCGCACCCGCCCCACCAGGTCCGCGACGGCCACGGCGACGCTCTCGGTACGGACGTCGAGGGCGGCCAAGTGCGCCCGGTCGGCGACGATGCCGTAGACCCTCGCGTTGGGGCCGCGTCGCTGCTCCCCCGCCTCGCCGACCACCGCGATCAGTCCGGCGGCGGTGAGGCGTTCGACGAGGTCGGCGACGGTCGGCCGGGACAGACCGGTCAGCTGCTTCAACTGCCCTGCCGTCAACGGGCCTTCCTGCTGGAGCAGGCGCAGGGCGAGCCGGTCGTTGATGGCCCGGGCGGTGCTCGGGGATGCGGGCATGCGCGGATCCTCCCAGATCGACGGGGCCGTCGACCGTGGCCAGCGGAAAACCCTCTTATTATCAGGCAGGGTTCCTGATAGTTTACGCCCGCACCGGTCACGGAACGCGGCAGAGACCTGGAGGGGGACCGCAGAATGGGCAACGTGGTCGACGAACAGCGCGAGGTGAAGCGGTCCCGGTACGCCGTGGCCGCCGTCTTCGCCGTGCACGGCGCCGTGACCGGCTCGTTCGCGACCCGCGTGCCGTGGATCCAGGACCACGCGGGCGTGAGCGCGGGCCAGTTGGGGATCGCGCTCGCCTTCCCCGCGTTCGGCGCGTCCGTGGCGATGCCGCTCGCCGGCGGCATCATCCACCGCTTCGGCTCCCGGAACGCGCTGCGCGGACTGATCGCCTTGTGGACGCTGTCGCTGGTGCTGCCGTCTCTCTCGCCGAACCTGCTGACACTCTGTCTGGCCCTGTTCACGTACGGCGCGACGGCCGGCATGACCGACGTGGCGATGAACGCGCTGGGTGTCGAGGTCGAGAACCGCCTCGGGCGGTCGATCATGTCCGGACTGCACGGAATGTGGAGCGTGGGCGCCCTGGTCGGCTCGGCGGCCGGCACGCTCGCCGCGCATCTCGGCTCGGACGCCCGGCTGCACCATGCCCTCGCCGCCGCCGTCCTCACCGTCATGGGGGTGCTGTCCTGCCAGTGGGTGCTCGACCTGCAGCCCGCCGAGGACGAGGACCCGCCGCCGCGGTTCGCGCTGCCGCCCCGGTCGGCGCTGCTCATCGGCGCGATCGGGTTCTGCGCGGTGTTCGCCGAGGGAGCGAGCCTGGACTGGTCGGCCGTCTATCTGCGTGAGCAGCTGGAGACCTCGGCCGGTCTGGCGGCGGCGTGCACCACGGGCTTCACGCTCACCATGGCCGTCGCCCGGCTCGCCGGTGACAAGGTCGTGGACCGCTTCGGTGCCGTGCGGACGGTGCGGACGAGCGGGGTGTTCGCCGTCCTGGGCGGACTGCTGATCGTGATCTCCGACCATCCCGCGGTGGCGATGAGCGGGTTCGCGCTGATGGGACTGGGCATCGCCGTCGTCGTGCCGCTGTGCTTCGCCGCCGCCGGCCGCAGCGGATCCAACCCGAGCCTGGCCATCGCGGGCGTCGCGACCATCACGTACACCTCGGGGCTGATCGCGCCGAGCGCGATCGGGATGCTGGCGCAGGCGACGAGCCTGATGGTGTCGTTCTGCCTGGTGACGGCGCTGTCGTGCGGCCTGGTGGCGTTCGCGGGCGTGCTGCGGCCCGGCGAGCGGACGAGGATCGGCCGGACGGACGCGGCGGTTCCCGACCCGCGGCCCTGAGCGCACACGCCACCGTCCGGGTCGGCCCCGGTCGGGATCTCCTCCGGCGCACCCCGACAATGGTCCGGACACTCGCACGCACGACGAAAGCGAAACCGCACCATGGATCTCGGCGTCCGCTGGAAACTGCACGGCGACGGACGCACCCCGGCGCCCGGCGCGGTGGTCCGCCCCGACGAGCGGCTCTCCTGGCCCCGCACGGCCGGACTGGGCGCCCAGCACGTCGTGGCGATGTTCGGTGCGTCCTTCGTGGCACCGGTTCTGATGGGCCTGGACCCGAACCTGGCGATCATGATGTCGGGCGTCGCGACCGTGGTGTTCCTGCTGGCCACCCGCGGCAGCGTGCCCAGCTACCTGGGCTGCTCGCTCTCCTTCGTCGGAGTGGCGGCGGTCATCCGGGCGCAGGGAGGCAACAGCGCGACCGTCACGGGGGCGGTGTTCGTCGTCGGGGGCGCGCTGTTCCTGGTGGGGCTCGCCGTGCGGCGGTTCGGGGCGCGGATCATCCATGCCGCGATGCCGCCGATCGTGACCGGTGCGGTGGTGATGCTGATCGGCTTCAACCTGGCTCCGGTGACGGCCTCGACGTACTGGCCGCAGGACCAGTGGACGGCCCTGCTGGTGATGCTGTTCACCGGTCTGGCGGTGGTCTGTCTGCGCGGCTTCTGGTCCCGGATCGCGATCTTCCTGGGGCTGGTCTTCGGCTACGGCATCTCCTGGGTGTTCGACCTTCTCTTCGGCAAGATCCACTCGGTGGACGCGAGCGGCAAGCTCACCGACCACTGGCGGCTCGACCTCTCCGGCGTGGACAAGGCCGACTGGATCGGACTGCCCACCCTGCACGCCCCGTCGTTCGAGTGGTCGGCGATCCTGGTCGCCCTGCCGGTCGTCATCGCGCTGGTCGCGGAGAACGCCGGGCATGTGAAGGCGGTCGGCGAGATGACCGGCGACGATCTGGACGACAAGCTCGGCACGGCCATCTCCGCCGACGGCGTCGGCTCCATGCTGTCCACCGCGGTCGGCGGCCCGCCCAACACCACGTACTCCGAGAACATCGGCGTGATGGCCGCGACCCGCGTCTACTCGACGGCCGCCTACTGGGCCGCCGCCGGCTTCGCCCTGCTGTTCGGCGTCTGCCCGAAGTTCGGCGCGGTCGTGGCGGCGATCCCGGGCGGGGTGCTCGGCGGCATCACCGTCATCCTGTACGGCATGATCGGCCTGCTGGGCGCGCAGATCTGGATCAACGCCAAGGTGGATCTGCGCAATCCGCTGAACCTGGTCCCGGCCGCGGCGGGCATCATCATCGGCGTCGGCAACGTCTCCCTGAAGTTCTCCGACACGTTCTCGCTGAGCGGCATCGCGCTCGGCACGGTGGTCGTCATCACCGGCTACCACGCCCTGCGGGCCTTCGCCCCGGCCCACTTGAAGACGCAGGCGCCGCTGCTGGACGAGGGCACCTCCTCCTACGACGAGGCCGAGTCGGACGACGCCAAGGCGTAGGCGTAGGAGGCCGTGAACGTCCCCGGCCTGCCCTTGCAGCCGTCGGACTCCCCCGGCAGCTTCACCCACAGGTAGGCGTCGATCCGGGATTGGCCGGTGCTCAGGGTGGGGGCCCGGCCGAGCTTGCGGCCCGCCGGGTCGCACCACTCGCCGTCGGCCGGGGCGCCGTTGCCGTTGCGGCTGGTGTCGATGACCGCGCCGAGACTCGCCGGGCCGCCCAGCGCGTCGAGGACCCGCCGGTCGTAGGCGACCTCGTCGGCGGTGGTGTGGAAGTTGGAGACGTTGCTGAAGATGCCGTCGGACGACTCGGGCGAGGCGGCACCGGCCTGCCGCAGCCAAGCCGCCTGCCGGGCGGGCGCGTTCCAGCCCGAGTGCCCCGCGTCGAAGTAGACCCGGGCCCGGGGGTTGGCGGCCTTCAGCACGCGGCCGGCCCGGGCCAGCGAGGCGAAGCGGTCCGCGCGTGCGGCCGCGGAGAGGCACTCGGTCTGGGCGACCGAGTCCGGCTCCAGGACGACGATGACCTCGCCGGAGCCCAGCCCCTGCGCGAACCGGTCGATCCAGGCGTCGTAGGCGTTCAGATCGGGCGCACCGCCCTGGGAGTGGCCCCCGCAGTCCCGGCCGGGGATCGCGTACGGCACGACCACGGGCACCCGGCCCAGCGCGGTACCGCCCGACGTCACCGCGGCGACCCGGGCTGTGACGGTCTGCGGGGAGTAGTCGGCGAACCAGACGGCCGCCGGCTGCTGGGCGATACGGGACGCGATGACCGCGTGCCGCGGATCGCCGGAGTGGGAGCGGACCCAATCCAGCACCTGGGAGTCGGGGTGGCGGTAGAGCCGTCCGGGCACGGTGGCGGTGTGCTCCCGCTTCGTCTCGGTCCTCGGCGGCGACGGGCTCCGCGTCGGACGCGCGGACGGCGACGGTGAGGCGGAGGCGGACTCGGTGACGGTCGGCGCGGACGGCGACGGCACGGCCGGCAGGGGCGCCAGGCGGGGCGAGGCCGACACCTCGGCGGGCGCGGCCTCGTCCGTGGCCCGACTGCCGTCGAACGCGGAGAGGATGCCCGCGACGGCGCCGGCCGCGACCACCACGGAGGCGGCCACGACCATCGCGCCGCGCCGGGCGGCGCGCCTGCGCCCGGCCCTGCGGGCGGCCAGGCGCTGGGCACGCGAGCCTGCCACGGTGCTGCTCCCCCTCCCCCTGCGGCGGGCGGTGTTCCCCCGTTTCGGGGAAGCGCCGGGCCCGCCGGCACTCCCGTCAGCCTAGAGCTGCGACTCTGCCCGCATGCCGCGATGCGAACAACTCCCCCCAGCCGTGGACACTCCGGTCGACACCGTCATCTCCCGTATGCGCGCCCTCGACGCGGCCCTGCACCCGCGGGACGGGGTGGCGGTCTTCAACCGTGTCTACCTCGCTGTGACGGAGGCGGTGGACCGGTACGTCGACACCGGCCGGTTCGCGGACGCCCACGCCGCGATCACGCTGGACGTACGGTTCGCGCAGCGGTACCTCGCGGCCGTCGAGTCGGCGGCGGACGAGCGGCGTCCGCCCGCCTGCTGGCGGCCGCTGTTCCAGTTCCGCCGCCATCCCGGGGTACGGCCGTTGCAGTTCGCGCTGGCGGGCATCAACGCGCACATCGGGCACGATCTGGCCCTGGCCGTCGTGGACACCTGCCGTACGCTCGGCTGCGCACCCGTCGATCTGGAGGACGAGTTCGACATGGTGGGCGATCTCCTCGCCTCGCTGGAGGAGCGCATCCGCGACGATCTGATGCCGGGGCCCGACCTTCTCCGGATCGCCGACCCGCTGACCCACCTGCTCGGCTCCTGGAGCCTGGACCGCGCCCGGGACGCCGCGTGGACGGCGGCCCGGGCCCTGTGGGTCCTGCGTGAACTCCCCGACGTCGCCGATGAGTTCACCGAGCGCCTGGACACGGCGGTGGGCTTCGCCGGGCGCATGCTGCTCACGCCCCTGACCGAGCCGCCGCTGCGGAGCTAGTCCTCCGGCAGCTCGGCCCCCGGCACTTCAGTCCTCCGGCAGCTCGGCCCCCGGCACTTCAGTCCTCCGGCGATTCAGTCCTCCGGCAGCTCGACGGGCGCGATCTCGTCGTAGACGTCGCCGGGGCCCGGGTTGGTCGGGTCGGTCGTGCCGCCCAGGTGGTGCATGACGCCCCAGACCGCGTTGAGGGCGGTCTGGATGGCGCCCTCGGCCCAGCCGGCGGTCCAGGAGATGTCGTCGCCGGCGAGGAAGATGCCGCGCTTGTCCTCGGGCAGCCGGTCCTGCATGAAGTGCGTGAACAGGCGCCGCTGGTAGCGGTAGTGGCCGGGCAGGTTGGCCTTGAACGCGCCCATGAAGTAGGGCTCGTTCTCCCAGGAGACCGTCACCGGGTTGCCGATGATGTGCCCCCGGATGTCGACCTTGGGATAGATCTCGCCGAGCGACTTCAGCATGACCTCCATCCGCTCGTTCGCGGACAGCGGCAGCCACTTCAGGCTGTCGTCGCACCAGGTGTAGGAGAGGCAGATGACGGCGGGCTTGTCGGGGCCGTCGTCGAGCAGGTAAGTGCCGCGCGTCATACGGTCGGTGAGCGTCATCGACATGACGTCCCGGCCGGTCTCCTCGTCCTTGTCCAGCCAGAACGGGCGGTCCACCGGCACGAACAGCTTGGAGCTCTCCATGTAGTGGGTGCGCTCGATCGCCGTCCAGTGGTCGATCGGGAAGAGCGAGTCGTCACAGGCGATCTTCGACAGCAGCATCCAGGACTGGGCGGTGAAGATCGCCGCCTGGAAGGTGCGGATGTCGCCGCTCGCGTCGGTCACGGTGATGCGGTTGCCTGCGGTGCGGTGCAGCCGGGTCACGGCCGGGCGGGGCTCGCCACCCTCGTGCAGGGTCGCGAGCGAGGTCCCCAGGGCCCAGTGGACGATCTTCTGCGGCTCGCGCTCCCACAGGCGCAGCGGCAGCTGCTGGGAGCCGCCGACGATGCCGCGGTGGTGGTCGTCGGCCTCGGTGTAGACGACCCGCAGGATCTCCAGGATGGAGTTCGGGAAGTCGGTGTCCCAGCCGCCCGTGCCGAAACCGACCTGGCCGAAGATCTCGCGGTGCCGGAAGGACTTGAACGCCTCGGAGTCGCAGAGGAAGCCGTAGAAGGTCTGGTTGTCGAGCTTCTCGACGAGCTTGGACCAGATCTCACGGATGCGCGGCACGTCCCGCTCGCGCAGTGCCCGGTTCATGTCGGAGAAGTCGGCGCCCTCCTCCAGGCAGCGGTTCCACGCCTCGGCGACGTCCCGGTAGACCTGGGGCAGGTCGCCGATCGTCTCGGCGTAGTGCGACTCTCCCTTGAGGTCGACGACGGTCGACGGGGTCGCCTCCGACAGCGGGTTGGGGAACGGCCGCGTCTGCAGGCCGACCAGGTCGATGTAGTGCTGCAGGGCCGTGGAGGACGGCGGGAAGCGCATCGCGCCCATCTCGGCGGTGAGGGACTCGTCGCACCCGTCGAAGCCCACCGTGCGCAGCCGGCCGCCGATCTGGTCGGCCTCGTACACGACCGGCTTCAGGCCCATCTTCATCAGCTCGTACGCGGCGACGATGCCGGACAGGCCGCCGCCGATGACCGCGACCTCCGTGCCGTGCTCGGTCGCGGGTATCTGCCCGAGCCCCGCCGGGTGGGCGAGGAAGTCGTCATAGGCGTACGGGAAGTCCGGGCCGAACATGGTGATCGGCGGCTGCTGCGCGTCAGCGTGCTCGACGGCGTTGGGCACGGTGGACGTCATGGGGTACGGACTCCTTGCACGGGTACGAGCGGGCGGTTCAGGTTCAGGGGGATTCAGACGAGCGAGCCGTACAGGCCGGGCCGCCGGTCCCGCAGATACGGGTTGTTCTCGCGCGACGCGGCGAGGAAGGCCGGGTCGACGTCGGCGAGCACGAGTTCCTCCCCGCGTCCGGCCCGGGTCCGGGCGACCCCGTCGGGCCCGGCGAGCGTGGACAGCCCCACGAACTCGAACTTGCCTTCCGGGCCGACGCGGTTGACGTACGCGACGTACATCTGGTTCTCGAAGGCCCGGACCGGGATCACCGACTCGGCGACGAACTGGAACGGGTGCATCTGCGCGGTGGGGACGACGAGCAGATCGGTGCCCGCCAGGGCGTGGGCGCGGACGTTCTCCGGGAATTCCACGTCGTAGCAGATCAGGAGACCGACCCTGAGGCCGTCGATCTCGGCCTGGACGACCGGCAGGTCCCCGGGTGTGAAGTGGTCGCGCTCGAAGCAGCCGAAGAGGTGCGTCTTGCGGTGGTTGGCGAGGCGGGTGCCGTCGGCGGAGATCAGCTGGACGGAGTTGAACACGGCCTCGCCGGCCCGCTCGGGGTAGCCGTAGGCGATCGCCAGCCCGTGGCTCGTCGCGATCTCGGCGACGGCGTCGGCACAGTCGCCGTCGGCGGACTCTGCGAGCCGGCCGATCTCGTCGCCGATCGCGTACCCCGTCAGGAACAGCTCGGACGTGACCAGCAGCCCGGCGCCCGCGGCGGCGGCCCGGCCCGCGGCCTCGTCGAGGACCTTGAGGTTCTCGACGGTGGAGCCGGGGTGGCCGGAGCTCTGGAGCAGGGCGGTGCGCATGCGTGATCCTCACCGGACGGAAGGGGGGTTGGGGACCTTTGGGGGGCCATGTAGACGGTACGGGCGGCTGACCAGGGCGGACAAGCAGGAGCCGTTGCGCGCCGGTGAACGGTTCGTTGCGTGCCTGGAGGCCGCCGCGGCGATTCGTTGCGCCCCTCGGGTCTCACTCCCGCTCCTCCTCGGAGCGCAGCTCCGCGCGGCCTCCCCCGCCGTACGGCGGAGGCGGGGTCCCGCCCCTGGCGCGATGTTCCCGCCGCGCCGGGCCGGAAGAGTAAGGGCTGTCCACACGACCTGCGGAAGGGAACACAATGAAGCGCCGTACGAAGATCGTCGTGCTCGGCTCCGCCCTGCTCCTCACGGCCGGGGCGGCCTCGGCCGCGACCGCGTCGGACGCGCCCCGGCCGCCACGGGAGGCCGCGGCCCTCACCGGTACCGCCAAGCTGTATCGCTCGGACGGGGACGACATCACTTTCTCGTTCGACGCACACCTGGCGTCGAAGGACACCGCCATCCCGATGCAGGCGACCGGCACCTTCGAGTTCAGCCACTACCTGAACGGCAAGGGCGCCTGGGCGAAGGCGAGGGTCGACTGCCTGGTGACCGGAGGCAAGGTCGCTGTCGTCTCCGGCGTCGTCACCGCGTCCGACCTCCCGGGCGCAGAGGGCAGGCGGGTCGGCGTCACCGTCCACGACCTCGGCCGCCACGATCGGCTCGGCTACAGCTGGATGGAGTCGGGCAGTCCTGCCGAAGGGAACGAACCGCCGAAGTGCGCGAGTGCCGCCCCCTTCGAGAAGGTGAAGAAGGGGACGGGCGACTTCACGGTCGTACCGTGGCAGCCCGAGCTCTAGCCAGCGCCAGGGCCGTCACCAGGTAGGGGATCGCCAGCACCGCGAAGACGGTGCTGTGCGCCATGTCGGTCCCGAGCAGCGCGTACACGCCGAACGTGGCGACCGTCGCCAGCTCGGTGCCCAGGCTCGCCACTGAGGTGAGCGTGGCCCGGCGGGAGTCGCCGATGCGGTGCTGGAGACGGACGTCGGCGAGTACTTCGGCCAGCTGGAACCCGGCGAAGGCGAGGCTCACCAGGACGACACCGGCCAGGGAGCGGGCCAGGGCTCCCACGGCCAGGGCGAGGGCGGCGCCCGCGAGCAGCACCGCGAGCCCGGTCGTGCCGAGGCGTTCGGCCGGTCCGGTCAGGAGGCTGCCGAGGGTGACGCCGGCCCAGATCAGCATGATCAGGTAGGGGACCGTGGCCTCGGCGACGCCGAGGTCCCGGACGAGCAGCGGGGTGTACTCGTCGAGCGCGCCCCAGACCGCGGCGACGGCCGGGACCAGCAGCAGGGCGCCGCGCACCGCACGGTTCCCGCGGGCGTCGGCGAGGCCGGTGCGCAGGGTCCTCGCCCAGGAGTCGCCGGTGCTCTCCGGCCGCACCCGGTGCTCCGGGAAGCGGGTCGCGGTGACGGCGGCCAGCACACAGGCCAGGACACTCGCGGCACCGACGGCCGGGTAGCCGCCCCGGGCGAGAACGGGCCCCGCCAGGCCGGTGGAGGCCACCGTGCCCAGCAGCCGTGCGGCCCGGGCCCGGCCCATGACCCACGCGTACCGGTCGGCGGCGCCGAGCCGGTCCAGCTCGTCGTAGACCAGCGCTTCCAGAGCGCCGGAGCCGAGGGCCCCGCCCGCGCCCCACAGGACGAAGCCGGCCGCGAAGGCCCCGTACGACGGGACGGCCACCCACAGCGCGAACCCGGCGGCGGTCAGCAGCGGGCCGATCCACAGCAGCCTGCGGCGCGACATGGCGTCGGCCCAGGCGCCGGAGGGCACTTCCAGCACCACCGAGGTGATCGACCACAGGGCGAACAGGGAGGAGATCTGCCAGAGCGACATGCCGGTGTCGGCGAAGAGCAGCGCGTACACCGGGTAGAGCAGGACGAAGTCGTCGAGGAACGCGTAGCCGTACAGCGTGCGCGTCAGACGGCGGACACCGGTCGCTTGCACGCGTGCGGGTGAGAGTGTCATGAGGCCTTCCCGGAAGGACGGATCGGACGCCGGAGGTACGGCGGCCGAGGCGGTCCTCGGGAGGCACGGCTGGTGGATCAATGTCGCCAGGTCATGACACCCAGGCTAGGGGTGTCGTCCGCTGGGGGCCACGGAGTTACGTGGGCGAACCGGACGAGAAGCGCCGCAGCAGCGGCGAGAGCACGAGCACGGACTTGGTCCGCTCGACGAACGGCTCCCCGGCGATCCGTTCCAGGACCCGTTCGAAGTGCCGCATGTCGGAGGCGAAGACCTGGGCGATCGCGTCCGCGTCCCCCGTGACGGTGGACGCGGCCACGACCTCCTGGTAGCGCTCCAGGCCCCGCTGGATGGTCTCCGGGGAGGTGTTCCCGCGGCAGTAGATCTCGACGAACCCCTCGGTCTCCCAGCCGAGGGCGCCCGGGTCAACCCGTACGGTGAAGCCGGTGATGGCTCCCGTGGCCCGCAGCCGGTCCACGCGCCGTTTCACCGCGGGGGCGGACAGGCCGACGAGCGAGCCGATGTCGGCGTAGGAGCGGCGGGCGTCCTCGGCGAGGGCGTGCACGATGCGTTCGTCGAGATCGTTCAGCACAGTGGGTCGTTCACTTTTCGGATGGCGCGAGTCGGGATCGGCGGTAGCCGTACAGGAAGTAGAACACGAGCCCGGCGGCCATCCAGACACCGAAGACCACCCAGGTCACGGTCGACAGGCTGCCCATCATCCAGATGCAGAAGGCGAAACCCAGCGCGGGCAGGACCGGGGAGAGCGGCACCCGGAAGGTGCGCGGCATGTCCGGCTTGGTCCGGCGCAGCACGACGACGGCCACGTTGACGAGGGCGAAGGCGAACAGGGTGCCGATGCTGGTGGCGTCGGCGAGCTGCCCGAGCGGGATCGCGGCGGCCAGGACACCGCAGAACAGCGACACGATCAGGGTGTTGGCGCGGGGGGCGCCGGTCTTCGGGTGGACCCTGGCGAACACCTTGGGCACAAGACCGTCGCGGGACATGGCGAACAGGATGCGGGTCTGGCCGTACAGCACGGTGAGGACGACGCTCGCGATGGCGATGACGGCGCAGAACGCCAGCAGGGTGCCCCAGAAGGTCTGTCCGGTGACCTCGCGCATGATCTGGGCGAGGGCGGCCTCGGAGTCGGTGAAGCCCTTCCAGGGCTTGGCACCGACGGCTACGGCGGCGACGAGGACGTACAGCGCGGTGACGATGACCAGCGACAGCATGATCGCGCGGGGCAGATCGCGCTGGGCGTTCTTGGCCTCCTCACCGGCGGTGGAGGCGGCGTCGAAGCCGATGTAGGAGAAGAACAGCGTGGCACCGGCGGCGCTGACGCCCGCCATGCCGAGCGGCATGAAGTTCTCGTAGTTGCCGGAGCGGAAGCCCTGGACGCCGATGGCGCAGAACATCACCAGCGCGGCGATCTTCACGACGACCATGACGGTGTTGGCGCGGGCGGACTCGCGGGCACCGCCCAGCAGGAACGCCATCGCGAGCAGGACGACGATCAGCGCCGGCAGGTTGAACACGCCGCCGTCGCCGGGCGGGGCGGACAGGGCGGCCGGGATGGTGACGCCGATGGTGCCGTCGAGCAGTTCGTTGAGGTACTCGCCCCAGCCGACGGCGACGGCGGCCACCGACACGCCGTACTCCAGGACCAGGCACCAGCCGCATATCCAGGCGATCAGCTCGCCCATCGTTGCGTACGCATACGAGTACGAGGAGCCGGCGACCGGGATGGTGCCGGCCAGCTCGGCGTAGGACAGGGCCGAGAACAGGGCCGTGAGACCGGCGATCACGAAGGAGAGGGTGACGGCCGGGCCCGCCTTGGGGACGGCCTCGCCGAGGACGACGAAGATGCCGGTGCCGAGCGTGGCGCCGATGCTGATCATGGTCAGCTGCCACAGCCCGAGGGTGCGGCGCAGTGACCCACCCTCGCCCTGACCACCCTCCGCGACCAGGCGTTCCACCGGCTTGCGGCGCATGAGGCGTGCGCCGACGCCGGGGGGTCGGGAGGCCGCCGTGGGGCCTGGGTTCTGCGGGGGTGCGCCTTGGTCGAGCACGCGCTGGCTCCTTATCGCTGCCGGTCAGGCCGGCGGGGACCGCGGGCACCCTTGAGCAGGGACCCACCGAGCGGAGTCCCCGCCACGCCACGTACGAGGCGACAGCCTACGAGCATCGGCG
This sequence comes from Streptomyces tibetensis, assembly GCF_007655005.1. Classification (GTDB taxonomy): domain Bacteria; phylum Actinomycetota; class Actinomycetes; order Streptomycetales; family Streptomycetaceae; genus Streptomyces; species Streptomyces tibetensis. Next base: position 393,664 of record NZ_SZVW01000003.1, on the reverse strand, counting down.
TTGCTGGTGAAATGCAGCAACCTTGCGCGTACCTGCAAGATCATTGCGTTACCGGGGGATGGGCGGGTGTTCGTTGCGGGACGGCTGTCGAGTGTTGCATCAGGGAGCCGTCAGAGGGCTTTCACGAGGAACACGCAGGAATCGGCCCGCTCCTGTCGAACGCCCTCGGCGGTCAGGTGGACCCAACGGTCGACGTACGCCACGGTGGGCAGATAGCCGAGCCTGGCGTAGAGCGCGGCCGCGCGGGGGTTGTCGTCCCCGACGCCGAGGCCCATCGCGCCGATACCTCGTTCCCGCGCCAGCCGCTCGGCGGTGTGCACCAGCGCGGTGCCGACGCCCCGGGAGCGGAGCGATGCGGGCCAGACGAAGAGGCCGTTGATCTCCGGGCACCCGGGTAGAGCGGCTTGCACCTCCGGCGCCTCGCAGCCGGTCCAGCGGATCTCCGCATGGCCCACCGGACTGCCCTCCCGCCACGGGATCAGATAGGTGCTCTCCCCCGCCCGCTGCCGTGCGAAGCGGGCGGCATGACTGCCGTCGGCGCTGTGCGACGGCATGTGGCGCTCCAGCGCCTCGATGTCCTCGGTCCTGCACTCGGCGATCTCCATGCGCCGACGGTAGGGTCCGCGTGCGCGAAACGGCCCCCGTTTTTCCCGCGGGGCGGGTCGACGGGGGCCGCTGACAGGGGATTGGGCGTCAGCTCCAGCTGGCGTGCAGGGGCTTGCCCTCCGCGTAACCCGCGGCGCTCTGGATACCGACGATGGCCTTTGCGGCGAACTCCTCCAGGGAGCCGGCACCGGCGTAGGTGCAGGAGGAGCGGACGCCCGCGATGATCGAGTCGATCAGGTCCTCGACGCCCGGGCGGGCCGGGTCGAGGAACATCCGGGAGGTGGAGATGCCCTCCTCGAACAGCGCCTTGCGGGCGCGGTCGTACGCCGACTCCTCCGAGGTGCGGTTGCGCACGGCCCGGGCGGAGGCCATGCCGAAGGACTCCTTGTAGGCGCGGCCCTGGGCGTCGTGCTGCAGGTCGCCCGGGGACTCGTAGGTGCCGGCGAACCAGGAGCCGACCATCACGTTGGACGCGCCGGCCGCGAGGGCCATGGCCACGTCACGAGGGTGGCGGACACCGCCGTCGGCCCACACGTGCTTGCCGTACTTCTTCGCCTCGGCGGCGCACTCCAGGACGGCGGAGAACTGCGGCCTGCCGACGCCGGTCATCATGCGCGTGGTGCACATGGCGCCGGGTCCGACACCGACCTTGACGATGTCCGCGCCGGCCTCGATGAGGTCGCGCACACCCGCGGCGGCGACCACGTTGCCCGCGACGATCGGCACCTGCGGGTCGAGGTCGCGCACCAGCTTCAGGGCGCTGATCATCGACTCCTGGTGGCCGTGGGCCGTGTCGATGACGAGCGCGTCGACACCCGCGTCCAGCAGTTCCTGCGCCTTGCCCGCGACGTCGCCGTTGATACCGACGGCGGCGGCGATGCGCAGCCGGCCCTGCGCGTCGGTGGCCGGCTGGTAGAGGGTGGCGCGCAGGGCGCCCTTGCGGGTCAGGATGCCGGCGAGCGTGCCGTCCCCGTTGACCGCGGGGGCGTAGCGGCGGTTGGCGTGGTCGAGGGTGTTGAAGGCCTCGCCCGGGTCCATGTCCGCGTCGATGAGCAGCAGGTCCCGGGACATGACCTCGGCGAGCTGCGTGAAGCGGTCCACGCCGGACAGGTCGGCGTCGGTGACCACGCCGACCGGCTTGTGGTTCTCGTCGACGACGACACCGGCGTCGTGCGCGCGCTTGGGCAGCAGGGCCAGCGCGTCCGCGACCGTCTGGTGCGGGGACAGGATGATCGGGGTGTCCAGCACCAGGTGCCGGCTCTTCACCCAGGAGACGACGTCGGTGACCACGTCGTTCGGGATGTCCTGGGGTATCACCACGAGGCCGCCGCGGCGGGCCACGGTCTCGGCCATGCGGCGGCCGGCGATGGCGGTCATGTTGGCGACGACGAGCGGGATGGTGGTGCCCGTGCCGTCCGGGGAGCTGAGGTCGACGGCCTGCCGCGAGCCCACCGAGGAGCGGCTCGGCACCATGAAGACGTCGTCGTACGTCAGGTCGTACCCGGGCTGGATGTCATTGAGGAAACGCACGTGCTGCACATCCCAGTCGATCAGAGGTGACCCCCGGACCGGCCGGCCAGGGGGAAAGAGCACGTACTTCATTCTCCCATGCCACCCGCCCGAACGACCCCCAGCGGATCATCCAGGCTGGTCAGGGGGCGTCTCGGAGGATTCTCCAAGGCCGAGGGTCACGAACAGCCCGGGTCCCCGGTCCGTCGCCTCGGCGAAGATCTCCTCGGCGACCTGCCACTCCTCGGGCCGCTCCTCGGCGTACGTCCGCCAGCCCCGCACGACGACCAGCAGCCCCCGCTCCCCGGCCCCCTCGGGATAGAGGGCGGGGTCGGAGAGGCAGTCGGCGAGGGCGTCCCAGTTGCGGCCGAACCAGTCGGGCAGGGCCAGGTCACGGGCGCAGCGGTCCATGAGGCCCGCCTTGTCCGTGACCCCGTCCAGGTCCAGGACGAGCACGATCCGGCCCGCCGGGTCGTGCACGTCGTGCGCCTGGCCGGCCACTCGTCAGACCCCGTCCGGGTCGGACCTGTTGAGCGCATTCTTCGGCGCCGGTCCGGCCGTCATCAGATAGTCGGCGGCCGACGTGTCCGTGACCAGGCTGGTCACGAGCCCGGACCGCAGCACCGCGTCGATCGCGGGCCCCTTGCGCTGCCCGCCCGCGATCGCGACGACCTCGGGGATCCGCCGGAGCTGGTCGGCCTTGACGGTGATGCACCGCTCGCCCAGGTCGCGGCCGACCCGGCGGCCGTCGGCGTCGAAGAGGTGCGCGGACATCTCGGCGGCGACACCGAGAGAGGCGTAGTGCGCGCGCTCCTCGTCGCTGAGCATGTCGTGCACCGTGGAGATGCCCGGCTCCCAGGAGCCGATGGAGACACAGGCGACGGTGACCTTGTCGAAGTGCTCGAAGGCCCGGGCGATTCCCGTCTGGTTGCGCAGGGCCGTGGCCGTGGCCGCGTCGGGCAGCAGCATCGGGGCGTAGATGGGGTGGGCGTCGCCGCCGGACACCTGGGCGGCGCGGCGCACGGCCTCCACCGAGCCGCGCTCGGCGGTCCCGGCGTCGTAGACACCCGTCAGCTGCACCACCGTGCAGGGTGGCAGCCGGTCGAGCGCCGCCGCCATGTGGATGGTGGAGCGGCCCCAGGCCAGGCCCAGCACATCCCCCTCGTCGACCAGTTCGCCGAGCAGGTCGGCGGCCACTTCTCCCAGGTTCTCGGGGTCGGGGCTCTCCTCGGCCTCGGCCGGAGACTCGACCACGACGGCGTGCCTGAGGCCGTAGCGGGCGCGGAGCGCGTCCGAGCGCTCGGCGTCCAGTTCGGCCGGCACACGGATCTCGATACGCACGAGATCCCGTTCGAGAGCGGTTTCCAGGACCCGGGCCACCTTGAAGCGGCTGACGCCGAACTCCTCCGCGATCTGGATCTTGGACTTGCCCTCGAGGTAGAAGCGGCGGGCCATGGCCGCCGCCTGCACCAGCTCAGCGGGTCCCATCCGCATGGCTGACCGGCCCGCCGACATACCCGACACGGCGTTCTCCTCACTGCTGTTCACACTCTGGATTCGCCGTTCATCCTTGCAGATGTGGCGCGGTTGATCAGCCCTGATGAGAGCCGTTCACTTTGCTGTGGCTCAGTGGTCGCAGGCCCAGGTGGCCTTCGCCGACGCCGCCTCGGCCTGGGTGCGTAGTGCACGTACCGCTTCTGCCGGGTCGTTTGCCCCGTAGACCGCCGATCCGGCCACGAAGACGTCGGCTCCGGCGTCGGCGCAGCGCTCGATGGTGGAAGCGGAAACTCCGCCGTCGACCTGGAGCCAGAGCTCCAGTCCGTGCTTGCTGATCAACTCGCGGGTGCGGCGAATCTTCGGAAGCATGATGTCGAGGAAGGCCTGTCCCCCGAAGCCCGGTTCGACCGTCATGATCAGCAGCATGTCGAGCTCGGGGAGCAGGTCCTCGTACGGCTCGATGGGGGTCGCGGGCTTCAGCGCCATCGAGGCGCGGGCGCCCTTGGCACGGATCTCCCGGGCGAGCCGGACCGGAGCCGCGGCGGCCTCGACGTGGAAGGTGACCGAACCGGCCCCCGCTTCCACGTACTGGGGCGCCCACCGATCGGGGGCCTCGATCATCAGATGGCAGTCCAGCGGGGTGTCCGTCGCACGGGCCAGCGACTCTACGACCGGCACGCCGAGCGTGAGGTTCGGGACGAAATGGTTGTCCATGACGTCGACGTGGAGCCAGTCGGCTCCTTCCACGGCCTTCGCCTCGTCCGCGAGGCGGGCGAAGTCTGCGGACAGGATGCTGGGGTTGATCTGCGCGGCCATGTCCTAAGACTGCCATGCCCTGCGGGGGTTGTGAGCATCGGACCCAGGTGGTCCGTCGGGTGCGGGACTCATGTGGCTCGTCGCGCCCACGCGGCGGAGCCGCACACGTCACAGCCCCGCGCCCCTTACCGGGCGTCTTCGCGGAGGGGGCCGTCGTGAAGCAGGGCGTCGCTCACCTGGTCTGCGGGCGGCGGGCCAAGTGGCTCGTGCTGGTCTTCTGGGTGGTCGTGCTGGTCGTCGCGGCGCCGCTCGCCATGAAGCTCACCGACGCGCAGGACAACGACGCCGCGTCCTGGCTGCCCGGGTCCGCCGAGTCGACGCAGGTGCTGCAGATCTCCGAGGACTTCAGGCCGGAGCAGATCCCGGCGGTGGTCGTCTATGCGCGCCAGAGCGGCCTGACGCCGCAGGACCGTGCGGAGATCGCCGAGGACGTGCGGCAGCTGAAGCAGCTCGGCGACCACGGCATCATCGGTGAGCGGACGCGCGGGCCGGTGTTCGACCGGCAGGACGACCCGCGGGCGGCGCAGGTCTTCGTGCCGATCCTGATGGACGAGGAGGGGTGGGAGCGGATCTCACCGGCCGTGGACTCCATCCGCGACGACGTGGGCACGGGCGGTGAGGGACTGTCCGTGCACATCACGGGCCCGGGCGGCACGTCGGCTGACTTCGCCGAGGCCTTCGAGGGCATCGACTCGACCCTGCTGCTCTCGGCGATGGCGGTCGTCATCGTCATGCTCCTCATCACCTACCGCAGCCTGACCCTGCTGCTGGTCCCCCTGATCGCGGTGGTCTGCGCCCTGTTCACCGCCCAGGCGCTGATCTACCTGCTGGCCGAGCACGGCGGCCTGACGGTCAACGGCCAGAGCGCCGGCATCCTCACGGTGCTGGTCTTCGGGGCGGGGACGGACTACGCCCTGCTGCTGGTGGCCCGCTACCGGGAGGAACTGCGCCGGCACGAGGACCGGCACGAGGCGATGGCCCTGGCCCTGCACCGCGCCGGCCCGGCCGTGCTCGCCTCCGGCGCGACCGTCGTGCTGAGCATGCTGGTCCTGCTGGCCGCCGAGATGAACTCGACGAGCGGTCTGGGCCCCGTGGCCGCGATCGGTGTCGCCGTCGCCCTGGTGGCGATGATGAGCCTGTTCCCGGCCCTGCTGGTGATCTTCGGCCGGTGGATCTTCTGGCCGGTGGTGCCGCGCTTCGGGACGCCCGACCCGACCGAGCGCGGCGTCTGGGCCCGCACCGGGCGCCGTATCGCCCGCCGACCGCGGATGATCTGGGCCGTGACGGCGCTCGCGCTGGCCCTCTGCTCGCTGGGTCTGATCCAGCTGCGCGCGGAGGGCATCGGCAACGCGGACGCGTTCACCGGGAAGCCGGACTCGATCACCGGCCAGGAGGTGTCGGCGCGCTACTTCCCGGCGGGCAGCGGTGATCCCCTGGTCATCGTCAGCAACCAGGCGCAGGCCGTGCAGGTGGGCCGCGCGGTCGCCGGGACGCCGGGCGTGGTCCCCCAGTCCCTCGGTCTGCCGCCCGGCACGAGACCGGCCTTCGAGGGCAAGGTCCTCTTCGAGGCCACCATGACCGCCCCGTCGGACAGCGAGGCCGCCAAACAGACGGTGGAGCGGGTGCGGGACGCCGTGCACGCGGTGCCGGACGCCGACGCCGCGGTGGGCGGCGGTACGGCGGCCCTGCTGGACATGGACGAGGCGACCACGCACGACAACGTGCTGATCATCCCGCTGGTGCTCGTGGTCGTCCTGCTGATCCTGTGCGGCCTGCTGCGCGCCCTGGTCGCCCCGCTGCTGCTCGTCGGGACGGTGATCCTTTCCTTCGCGGCGGCGCTCGGCATCAGCGCGCTGGCGTTCCGGTACGTCTTCGACTACGCGGGCGAGGCGACCGACTTCCCGCTGTTCGTCTTCGTTTTCCTGGTCGCCCTGGGCATCGACTACAACATCTTCCTGACCACGCGCATCCGCGAGGAGGCGGCCCGCCAGGGCACCAGAGGCGGCGTGGTCACGGGCCTCGCCGCCACCGGCGCGGTCATCACCTCGGCCGGGCTGGTCCTGGCCGGTACCTTCGCCGCCCTCGGCACCCTCCCGATGGTCGCCTTCGCCGAGATCGGCTTCACGGTCGCCCTCGGCGTCCTCATCGACACCTTCATCGTCCGCTCGGTCCTGGTGACGTCGCTGTTCCTGGACGTCGGGCCGAAGGTGTGGTGGCCGCACCGGCTGGCGCGCCACGACGGCGGGGCGCCCGGCCGGGCGGCCGTGGGAGCGGGGGTCAGCCGGTCCGGCGAATGAGCGCCAGATACATCGCGTCGGTCCCGTGCAGATGCGGCCACAGCTGCACGTCCGGCCCGTCGCCCAGGTCCGGTACGCCGGGCAGCAACGGCCGGGCGTCGAGGAGGTCGGTGTCCGGGTGCTGCTTGAGCACGTCGGCGACGACGGCCCGGGTCTCGGCGAGGTGCGGCGAGCAGGTCGCGTAGCCCACGACACCGCCGACCCGCACGGACTCCAGGGCGGTGCGCAGCAGCCCGCGCTGCAGCGGCGCGAAGCCCTCCAGGTCCTGCGGACGGCGCCGCCAGCGTGCCTCGGGGCGGCGGCGCAGGGCGCCGAGGCCGGTGCACGGCACGTCGACCAGCACCCGGTCGAAGCTGCCGGGCCGCCACGCCGGGCGCGTCCCGTCGGCGGCGATCACCTGATACGGCCCGGGATTGCCGTCCAGCGCCTTGGCGACGAGGCCGGCGCGATGGGTCTGCTTCTCGGAGGCGACGAGCAGGGCGCCCCGCTCGGCAGCCAGCGCGCCGAGCAGCGCGGCCTTGCCGCCGGGCCCCGCGCATCCGTCCAGCCAGCGCCGGTCGGGTCCGTCCAGGGGCGCGTTGGCGAGCGCCATCGCGACGAGCTGGCTGCCCTCGTCCTGCACGCCCGCACGCCCGTCCCGCACGGCCGCGATGGCGCCCGGCTCCCCGCCCTCGGTCAGCCGCACCGCATAGGGTGACCAGCGGCCCGGCACGGCGGCGTCCTCGTCGAGCAGTTCCTCCGCGGTGGCCCGCCCGGGCCGGGCCACGAGCGTGACCTCGGGCCGGTCGTTGTCGGCGCGCAGCAGCTCCTCGATGCCGTCGCGCCCGCCGCCGAGGGAGTCCCACAGCGCGGACACCACCCACCGCGGATGGGAGTGGACGACGGAGAGGTGGTCCTCGGGATCCTCGTCGTAGGGGGGCGCGACCCGCTCCAGCCAGCCGTCCAGATCGTGCTGCGCGACCTTGCGCAGCACGGCGTTGACGAACTTGGCCCGCCCGTCGCCGAGCACGACCCGCGCGAGCTCCACGGTGGCGGACACCGCCGCGTGCGTCGGGATGCGCGTGCCGAGCAACTGGTGCGCGCCGAGGCTCAGCACGTCCAGCACCGGCGGGTCGACCTCCCCGAGCGGTCGGTCCACGCAGGACGACAGGACCGCGTCGTACGTCCCCTGCCGACGCAGCGTGCCGTACACCAGCTCGGTGGCGAGCGCGGCGTCCCGGGCGTCGAAGTCGTCGTTCTCCCGCGCCTTGCGCAGCAGCGGGGGCAGTACGAGGTTGGCGTAGGCGTCCCGCTCGTCCACGGCCCTCAGTGCCTCGAAGGCGAGGATGCGGACGGGGTCCTTCTTGGGCCGACGGTAGGGCTTGCCTGACGTGCGGCCTCGACGGGGCTGTTCGCTCACGAAAAAGGTGCTCCGGGGGTGAGAAGAAGTGCGCCGTCCAGCCTACGCCGCCGGGCGCGGTCAGGAACCGGCAGCGGGGTGTCGGGCCACGCGACGGGCCCGGCAACGGGCGTCGGGCAGCGCGACGGGCCCGGCAACGGGCGTCGGGCCGCGCGACGGGCCCGGCAACGGGCGTCGGGCAGCGCGAAGGGCCCGGCAGCGGGTGTCGGGCAGCGCGAAGGGCCCGGCAGCGGGTGTCGGGCAGCGCGAGGGGCTCCGCAGCGGGGTGTCGGGCCGCGCGAAGGGCCCAGCCCCGGTTCAGCCTCCGAGCTGCTCGCCCTGGCCGGGCCGCGTGAGGGAACGGGACCCACCCTGGCTCATTGTCCGAGCTGCTCGCCCTCGCCGATCCGCACCCCGCGCGCCCAGTCCGCCGCCCGCATCGGCTTCTTGCCCTGGGCCTGCACCCACAGCAGCTCGACGCCGTACGAGCCGGTGCCCGCGTACACGTTGTTCTTCCCGGCGGCGATCTGCCCGGGAGCGAGGTCGGTCCGCTCGGGCACGGGGGTGACCTGGATGAGCTTGAGCCGCTCACCGCGGAACGTGGTCCAGGCACCGGGGGCCGGGGTGCAGCCCCGCACCATCCGGTCGACCCGCAGCGCGGGCGCGCTCCAGTCCAGGTGCGCGTCCTCGACGTTGACCTTCGGAGCGAGGCTGATCCCGTCGGCCGGCTGCGGTACGGCCTTCAGCGTGCCGTCCTCGATGCCGTCCATGGTCGCCGCGAGCAGCCCGGCACCGGCGAAGGCGAGCCGCGTCAGCAGGTCCCCGCTGGTGTCGGTGGCCCGGATCTCCTCCGTCACCGTCCCGTACACCGGACCGGAGTCGAGCCCCTCCTCGATCAGGAAGGTCGACGCCCCGGTGATCTCGTCGCCGGCCATGATGGCGTGCTGCACGGGCGCGGCACCGCGCCAGGCCGGCAGCAGGGAGAAGTGCAGATTGACCCAGCCGTGCGCGGGGATGTCGAGCGCCACCCGGGGCAGCAGCGCCCCGTAGGCCACGACGGGGCAGCAGTCCGGCCCGATCTCCCGCAGCCGCTCCAGGAACTCGGGGTCCTTCGGCTTCGCGGGCTTCAGCACCTCGATCCCGGCCTCCTCCGCCCGCTCGGCGACGGGCGACGCGACGAGCCTGCGTCCGCGCCCGGCCGGCGCGTCGGGCCGCGTGACGACGGCGGCCACCTCGTGCCGCCCGGAGGCGAGCAGAGCGTCCAGAGCGGGAACGGCGACCTCGGGTGTACCGGCGAAGACGAGCTTCATGGGGTGGTGGGGGCCTCTCGGGCGGGGACGATGACGGGCAACGCCCAAGTCTATGAGCCGGAACCGGAGGCAGAAACGGAACGCCGCCGACGACGGCCTGCCCCCCACATGAGGGCTCGGCCTCTCGGCCGACAGCCACGGAACGCCGCCGACGACGGCCCGGCCCCACGCGAGAGCTCGGCCTCTCGGCCGAGCTACGGGCGGTGCGCGGGTGGGAGACCAAAGGCCAAGGGCCGAAGGCCGAGGCGCACACCCCGCCCAGACAGGCGCACGCATGTACTCCCACGCCCCCACACCGTGACCCGCGGAGCGAATCCGCGTTGGTCAAGACAGAGTTGACCACAACGGGCCGCGATCGCGGCCCATTCCCTTTCAACGCCGGTTCGAGAGGCTTGTTCATGGCCGACCACGCAACCCACGACGCCCAGGCTCGGGCCAGCCTGCACTTGCTGGTGCGGGACATCGAGCGGGTCCGCCGGCAGGTGGACGCACTGCGCACCCTGACCGCCCAGTTGGGCAACGTCTACCGCCCGCGCCGCTCCGGCCCTTCCACGGGCTTCGTCGTCTACGGACGCGCTCCCGCCCCGACCGTACGTCTCGCCCAGGAGCTGCGGGACAGTGTCGAGACCCTGGTGACGGCGGCCGTGGACTTCGACCGCTCACTCGGCTTCTCGTGGGACGCGGTGGGCTCCGCGCTCGGAGTCACCAAGCAGGCGGTCCACCGCCGCTACGGCGCCCGCCGCGCCACGGCCCAGTCGGCCGCGCCCGAGCCCGAGCGCACGCCGGAGCCGACGGGCGGCCGCTCGGTCGGTGTGACGACCGGCCTGCCTCCGGTTCCGACGGTCCCCGCGGCCCGTTCCATGCCCACACAGCCCACGGCGGGCAGCCCCGCTCTCCGCGACGAGGCCAGGCCGACGGCCTTCCCGGGCCCCCGCAACGGCTGACGCACCGCACCCCCGACCCTGCCCTCTCGGACCCCTTCCGGGAGGGCGGCCGCGTATCCGGCCGGACCCGCCGACGACTCCCGCCGCCACCCGCACCGCCCCGCGCCCATCGGATGGACGTGGGCGTCCCGGAAACCCGGCAGCAGCTTCCGGCGAGGCCGATCGCGCTCGCCGGGCTCGGCATGGCCCTCGCCAAGTACGTCCGGCGCTCGTGACCCGGCGTCAGCGGCGCCGGCACTCCGTCGTCCGCAGCAATTCCTGGTTCCGGTCCGAGCGACGCTCACCCGATGTCGGCCGGATCGATCCGCACCCAGACCCCGGCACCGGTTCCCGCCCCACCGCCGCTCCCCCGGGCCATCCGCGCGGCCTGCGCGACCTTGAGTGCGGCGGCCAGTGCGGCGCCCCTGCCCGGCGGCACCCGCAGCAGCGCCCGCTCCCAGTGCTCGCCGGGCGGCGGCGCCCCCGCCCGGCGAGGTCGCCCGGGCGCGGGGGCGGGCAACGGCACCGGCCCCAGCACCTCCGCCTCGGTCGGCAGTTCGGCCGCACGGAGGAATTCGGCCACCGCATCCGGCGGGCCCGACACGGCCGCCATCCGCGACACCGGCGGGAACCCCAGCTCGGCCCGCTCGGCGAGTTCCCGCACCGCGTGACCCACGGGATCCCAGCGGACGAGCGCCTGCACGGGCCGCAGCGTCGGCTCGGCCACGACCACGACCGTGCCCCCCGCCGGCTGCGGCCGGACGAGGGACGCGGCCGCGATCCACCGCCGCAAGGCGTCCTCCCCGGCCCGCAGATCGGGCCGCCCGAGCATGGCCCACCCGTCGAGCAGCAGCGCCGCCGCGTACCCGCCGTCGGCGACGGGCTCGGCCCCGGGCGTGCTCACGACCAGCGCGGGCGCCCCCGGCACCGTGTCGAGCACGTGTTCCCGCCCCGAGGTGCGTACCGGTACGGCGGGGAAGGCCCGGCCCAGTTCCTCGGCGGTCCGCCGGGCCCCGACGACCGAGGCGCGCAGGCGGAAGGAACCACAGTCGGGGCAGTGCCAGCCGTTCTCCTCGCGCCCGCACCACCCGCAGTTCAGGGCGCCGCCGTCCGGCGCCTCCAGCGGCCCGGAGCAGTGCCGGCACCGCGCCGGAGCACGGCACTGGGCACACGCCATGCGTGGGACGTACCCCCTGCGGGGCACCTGCACCAGCACCGGGCCCTGCCGCAGGCCGTCCCTGACGGCCTGCCAGGCCAGGGTCGGCAGCCGGGCGGCCCGGGCGGCCTCGTCCCGGGCGAGATCCTGGTCCCCGACCGTCCGGACGAGCGGGGCGGCCCCCCGAACCTGGTCCCGGCCGGCGACGAGCGGCCGCGCCCAGCCGCTCTCGACGAGCTGCGCGGCCTCCACCGTGCAGCCCCAGCTCCCCAGCAGGAAGCCGCACTTGTCCTGGGCGGCCCGCAGCAGGAGCACCTCGCGGGCGTGGGGCTGCGGGGCGTGCTGCTCGCTGTGGCTGTCGTCGCCGTCGTCCCAGAGGGCGACCAGGCCGAGGTCCTGGACGGGCGCGAACATGGCGGCCCGGGTCCCGATCACGGCCCGTACGGAACCGCGCCGCACCGCGAGCCACTGCGCGTAGCGCTTCTCGGGGCCGGCGTCGGCGGTGAGCACCGCGTGCCGTCCCTTCCCCAACAGGGAGGTCAGGGCGGCGTCGACCCGTGCGACCGCCCGTCCGTCGGGCAGGACGGCGAGCGCCCCTCGCCCGGAGGCCAGCGTCGCGGCGACGGCCCGAGCCAGCTCCTCGCTCCACTGCGGCCCGGGCAGCGCGTTCCACACGGCCCGGGGTGCTCCGCCGGACACCAGGGACTCCAGGAAGGCCGCCCCCTGCTCGTACCGCTGCCAGCTTCCCGCCCCGGGCGCCGGGGGCGGTGGCAGCGGGTCGGGTGAGGGCCGCTGCTCGGCCCGTGCGTTGCGCGGCGGGACGGCGAGTTGCAGGACGTCGGCGAGGCTGCCCGCGTACCGGTCGGCGACCGCCCGGGCAAGCCCCAGCAGTTCCTCGCTCAGCACCCGCTCGGGCGACACGACCTGGGCGAGGGCGGCCAGCGGCCCGGAGTAGTCGGACTCGGCCAGCCGCTCGACGAGGAACCCGTCGATCAGTCCACCGCCCTCGCGCCGCCCTTCGCGCACGCGATGCCGCCCGGCCCCGAACCGGACCCGCACGCGCACGCCCGGCTGGGCGTCCGCGTCCAGCTCCTCGGGCACGGCATAGTCGAAGTACCGGTCGAGATGAAGCACGCCCTTGTCGACGAGGACACGCGCGACGGGCAGCTCCTTGGCGAGCGCGGCCCCCCGCCAGGTCCGCGGCTTGGCCCGGGGCGTGTTCGCCTTGCGCACACTGTCCCGGATGAGCGCGAGCTGCTCGGGCGGCGCACCCTCCGCGCCCCCGCCCGACTGTTCGTTCTCGCTGCTCACGCCTGCATTCTTACCAAACACCACTGACAACCGGCAGCGCCCGAGTTCCCCGGCGGCGACGGCGTTCACTCGCCTTGGACCACTCGGCCACGCCACCGGGCACGGCCCGGCCGGCGGCGGGATTCGAACCCGCGGGGCTCCTCCGAGCCAGAAGCATCCGTCACCTTCGCACCGGGCGCCCCGGCACGCCTCCAGCGTAGGGACCGCCCGCCGCTGCCCGCGAACCGTTTTGCCCGCTCAGGGGGGAGACGGCGGGTGCGGTGGAAACGGGCCCCCGGCTGCATGACGAGGCCCGGCTCCCCGAAGGGGGCCGGGCCTCGTCACGACGCCGTGGGATCGGGACCTACAGCCCCGCGGCCTTGCGCAGCGCGTCCACGCGGTCCGTGCGCTCCCACGTGAAGTCGGGAAGCTCGCGGCCGAAGTGGCCGTACGCCGCGGTCTGGGAGTAGATCGGGCGGAGCAGGTCGAGGTCGCGGATGATGGCGGCCGGACGGAGGTCGAAGACCTCGTCGATCGCCTTCTCGATCTTCTCCGTGTCGATCTTGGCGGTGCCGAAGGTCTCGACGAACAGACCCACCGGCTCGGCCTTGCCGATCGCGTACGCGACCTGGACCTCGCACCGGGTGGCCAGACCCGCGGCGACCACGTTCTTCGCGACCCAGCGCATCGCGTATGCGGCGGAGCGGTCGACCTTGGACGGGTCCTTGCCGGAGAACGCGCCACCGCCGTGACGGGCCATGCCGCCGTAGGTGTCGATGATGATCTTGCGGCCGGTCAGGCCCGCGTCACCCATCGGGCCGCCGATCTCGAAGCGGCCGGTGGGGTTGACCAGGAGGCGGTAGTTCTCCGTGTCGAGCTTGATGCCCTCGTCCAGCAGCGCCTTCAGCTCCGGCTCGACCACGAACTCCTTGATGTCCGGAGCCAGCAGCGAGTCCAGGTCGATGTCGGAGGCGTGCTGCGAGGAGACGACGACGGTGTCCAGACGGACCGCCTTGTCGCCGTCGTACTCGATGGTGACCTGCGTCTTGCCGTCCGGGCGCAGGTAGGGGATGGTGCCGTTCTTGCGCACGTCGGACAGGCGCTTCGACAGACGGTGGGCCAGGAAGATCGGCAGCGGCATCAGCGTCGGCGTCTCGTCCGTCGCGTAGCCGAACATCAGGCCCTGGTCGCCCGCACCCTGCTTGTCGAGCTCGTCCTCGTCGCCCTCGACACGGGACTCGTACGCCGTGTCCACACCCTGGGCGATGTCCGGGGACTGCGCGCCGATCGACACCGAGACGCCGCAGGAGGCGCCGTCGAAGCCCTTCTTGCTGGAGTCGTAGCCGATCTCGAGGATCTTGTTCCGGACCAGCGTCGCGATGTCCGCGTACGTCTTGGTCGTGACCTCGCCGGCCACGTGCACCAGGCCGGTCGTGATCAGGGTCTCGACGGCGACCCGGGAGGACGGGTCCTCGCGCAGGAGCGCGTCGAGAATGGTGTCGCTGATCTGGTCAGCGATCTTGTCGGGGTGACCCTCGGTCACGGACTCCGAGGTGAAAAGGCGACGGGACACAACGCTCCCTGAGGTTGCAGCGGCTGCTGGCTGATCATTGGCGGACGGCGGGGGCTGCACCCGGCGCCGTCCGTGGAACAGTTTACGGGTCACGCTTCGGCCACGGTCCCCCTGTCTCGCCACTCGGGAGTGCTGTGACCTGCGGCACGGGCATTCTGCCCAATGGCGAGCGACGTTGGCCAGAGGCGCCACGCCCCGATCGACCGGCTTTCGATGGCGTGCACGGCGTCCGAGACATCAGCGCAGGCGCTCGGCCACCAGGTCCCACACCGTGTCGGCCAGGGCTTCCTTGGGGCCGTGCGCCACGGCGGTCTCGCTGCCGTCGGCGCCCAGCACGACCGCCTCGTTCTCCTCGGAACCGAAGGTCTTGCGCTCCCCCACCTCGTTCACGACGAGCAGATCGCAGCCCTTGCGCTTGAGCTTGGCACGGCCGTTGGCGAGGACGTCGTCCGTCTCCGCGGCGAAGCCGACGATCACCTGTCCGGCGCGGGCCCGGTCCCCGGAGATCTCCGCGAGGATGTCCGGATTCCGCACCAGGCTGATCGGCTCCGGCTCCTGGCCGTCCTTCTTCTTGATCTTCCCCGCCGCGTAGGCCGCCGGACGGAAGTCCGCCACCGCGGCCGCCATCACCACGGCGTCGGCCTCCGGGGCGGCGCGCAGCACCGCCTCGCGCAGCTGCACGGCGGTGCCGACCGGGACGACGTCGACGCCGGCCGGGGCGGGCAGGGTGCTGTTGGCCGCGATCAGTGTGACGCGGGCGCCGCGGGCGGCGGCGGTACGGGCGAGGGCGTAGCCCTGCTTGCCGGAGGAGCGGTTGCCGAGGAAGCGGACGGGGTCCAGGGGCTCGCGGGTGCCGCCGGCGCTGACGACGACGTGCCGGCCCACGAGGTCGGGCTCGGTGACGCCCCGGGCCAGCACGCGGCGGCAGACCTCGAAGATCTCGCCCGGGTCGGGAAGCCGGCCCTTGCCGGTGTCGACGCCGGTGAGGCGGCCCACGGCCGGCTCGATGACGAGGGCGCCGCGGCGGCGCAGCGTCGCCACGTTCTCCTGGGTGGCCGGGTGCTCCCACATCTCCGTGTGCATGGCGGGCGCGAAGACCACCGGACATCGGGCGGTGAGCAGCGTGTTGGTGAGGAGGTCGTCGGCGAGGCCGTGGGCCGCCTTGGCGAGCATGTCGGCGGTGGCGGGGGCGACGACGACCAGGTCGGCGTGCTGCCCGATGCGGACGTGCGGGACCTCGTGCACGTCGTCCCACACCTCGGTGGAGACCGGGTTTGTGGACAGCGCGGACCAGGTGGCGGCGCCGACGAAGTGCAGCGCGGAGGCCGTGGGCACCACGCGCACGTCGTGGCCCGACTCCGTCAGCCGCCGCAGCAGCTCACAGGCCTTGTACGCGGCGATGCCCCCGCTGACACCCAGAACGACCTTCGGCTTGTCCACGTCTCTCCCCGCACCTCGGCAACCGGCACACCGTACGACTCCATGACACACCACAGGCCCGGCAGTCGGCCTGCCGGGCCTGTGGATAAGTCAGCGTCAAGCTGTAAATCTCATTACTGCGCCGGGCCCTCGACCGCCTCGGACGTCAGGAGCCCCGCGTTGATCTCGCGGAGGGCGATCGAGAGCGGCTTCTCGTGGACGTGGGTGTCGACGAGAGGACCGACGTACTCGAGGAGACCCTCGCCGAGCTGCGAGTAGTACGCGTTGATCTGGCGGGCACGCTTGGCCGCGTAGATCACCAGGCTGTACTTCGAGTCGGTGGCCTCGAGGAGCTCGTCGATCGGCGGGTTGATGATGCCCTCGGGCGCGGAGATGGAAGAGGACACGCTCTACCTTCCGATGGATGGGAAAGATTCTGTCGGGGTGATCGGCCGGCCGGAACGGTCAGCGATGGTCACACGACGTCCATCAAGGCTAGCAGCTCGCGTGCCACGTCCTCGACGGAGGTGTTGACCAGGGTGGTGTCGAACTCCGGCTCGGCCGCGAGTTCGATCTTCGCCGCATCGAGCCGGCGCTCGATCACCTCGGGCGGTTCGGTGCCCCGCCCGGTGAGTCTGCGCACGAGCTCCTCCCAGGAGGGCGGAGCCAGGAACACCAGCTGGGCCTCGGGCATCGACTCGCGGACCAGGCGGGCGCCCTGCAGGTCGATCTCCAGGAGTACGGGCTCGCCGTTCTCCAGGCGCTCCTGCACGGCCGCACGCGGCGTGCCGTAGCGGTTGCCGGCGAACTCGGCCCACTCCAGCAGTTCCCCGTTGGCGATGAGCTTGTCCATCTCGTCGTCGGAGACGAAGAAGTAGTGGACTCCGTGCTGCTCGCCGGGGCGGGGCTTGCGGGTCGTGGCCGACACGGAGAGCCAGACCTCGGGGTGTTCCTTGCGCATATGGGCGACGACCGTGCTCTTGCCGACCCCTGAGGGGCCGGAGAGCACGGTCAGCCGCGGACGTACGTCCGGGGGTACGGGGGACGTCCCCCGGGGTGTTGCAGCCATGCAGCGATTATCCAGCAATCGCGGAGTGCCCGGGACTCGCTTCCCCGGACTGCCCGATTCAGGAGCCGGTGCTGCCGAACTCGCGCTCCAAGGAGGCGATCTGGTTGGAACCGAGGCCACGCACACGGCGGCTCTCGGAGATGCCGAGTCGCTCCATGATCTGCTTGGCGCGGACCTTGCCCACGCCCGGCAGCGACTCGAGGAGGGCGGAGACCTTCATCTTGCCGATGACGTCGTTCTCCTGGCCCTGCTTGATGACCTCGTGAAGGGAGGCGCCGGAGTGCTTGAGTCGATTCTTGACCTCGGCCCGCTCCCGGCGAGCCGCGGCGGCCTTTTCGAGCGCGGCTGCGCGCTGTTCAGGGGTAAGGGGCGGAAGAGCCACGCCTACGTCACCTCGGATGTCGAACTGTCGGATACGGACCGGTGAGGAACCTAGTCGCCCCACACCTGGGGAGCCACGAGCAACACACGCTTGCCCGTTCTCTCGTCGGAGACTAGCGGGCAAGTCCGCCGGAGTCATTGAGAACAGCGGAAAAGTCCTGGTCAGCCTTCATCTGAACGGACATTTAGGACATACTGCCCCGGATTTGAGGATGTATTCAGACTCAGGGCCGCCCCGAACCACTCATCGGAGGTCTCACCGGAAGGTCCGGACCGCCTCACGAGGACGTCACGGCGTGACGGATCTCCTCCGCGAAGCGCTCCGCGGCGTCACGCAGAGCGACCGCGTCGGGACCGTGGCGTAGCACTCCACGGCTGACGTTCGGCACGACGTTGCGCACCGCCGCACCGAAGACACCGGGAAGGTCGGCCGGCTCGGCACCCTGGGCGCCGATACCGGGCGCGAGGAGCGGGCCGTTGATGTCCAGGTCGTACGTCGACAGATCACCGAGGGTGGCGCCGACGACCGCGCCGAAGGACCCCAGGGGCTCCTCCCCCGCGTTCTCGGCGGCCAGGTGCCCGAGCATCGTCGCTCCGACGTTCCGGCCGTCGGAGCGGACGGCGTGCTGGACCTCGCCGCCCTCCGGGTTGGAGGTCAGCGCCAGCACGAACAGTCCGGCGCCGCTCTCGCGGGCCAGCGCGACGGCCGGGCTGAGCGAGCCGTACCCGAGGTACGGAGAGACGGTCAGCGCGTCGGAGAACAGCGGCGCGTCCTCGCGCAGGAAGGACTCGGCGTAGGCGGCCATGGTCGAGCCGATGTCGCCGCGCTTGGCGTCCATCACGACCAGCGCGCCGGCCGCCCGCGCCTCGGCGACGCACTTCTCCAGTACGGCGACACCGCGGGAGCCGAAGCGCTCGAAGAACGCGCTCTGCGGCTTCAGCACCGCGACCCGGTCGGCCACCGCCTCGACGACCGTGCGGCTGAACCGCTCCAGGCCCGCCACGTCGTCGTTCAGGCCCCACTCGGCGAGCAGGGAGGCGTGCGGGTCGATGCCGACGCACAGCGGGCCGCGCTCGTCCATGGCCCGGCGCAGACGGGCGCCGAAGGGTTCGAGACCACTCATGCCGTCTTCCTCACGTCGGCGCCCACCGCGTCGGCGAGCGTGGCGTAGGGGCTGGTGGCCAGGAGAGCGGCGAGCCCCTTGTGGATCGCGCGGCCCCAGAAGGGCCCCTCGTAGATGAAGGCGCTGTAGCCCTGGACCAGCGTGGCACCGGCCAGGATGCGCTGCCAGGCGTCCTCGGCGTTCTCGATGCCGCCGACGCCCACCAGCGTGATCCGGTCGCCCACGCGCGCGTAGAGGCGGCGCAGGACCTCCAGGGAGCGGTCCTTCAGGGGCGCGCCGGACAGGCCGCCGGTCTCCTTGACCAGGAAGGCGTCGGACTTCAGGCCGAGTCCCTCGCGCGCGATGGTGGTGTTGGTGGCGATGATGCCGTCCAGCCCGAGCTCCACGGCGAGGTCGGCGACGGCGTCGACGTCCTCGTCGGCCAGGTCCGGCGCGATCTTGACCAGGAGCGGCACGCGGCGGGCGGAGACCGTGCGGTCGGCGGCCTCGCGGACGGCGCTCAGCAGGGGCCGCAGTGCCTCGGTGGCCTGGAGGTTGCGCAGGCCCGGCGTGTTCGGCGAGGAGACGTTGACGACCAGGTAGTCGGCGTACGGCGCGAGCCGCTCGGCGGACTTCACGTAGTCGGCGACGGCCTCCTCCTCCGGCACGACCTTGGTCTTGCCGATGTTGACGCCGACGACCGGCTTGAAGACGGGCGTCCGGGAGGCCAGGCGGGCGGCGACGCGGAGCGAGCCGTCGTTGTTGAAGCCCATGCGGTTGATCAGCGCCCGGTCCTTGACCAGGCGGAAGAGCCGCTGCTTGGGGTTGCCCGGCTGCGGTTCGCCGGTCACCGTGCCGATCTCGACGTGGTCGAAGCCGAGCATGGCCATGCCGTCGATGCCGACGGCGTTCTTGTCGAAGCCCGCGGCGAGCCCGAAGGGGCCGTGCATGCGCAGGCCGAGGGCCTCGGTGCGCAGCTCCTTGTACCGGGGCGCGAGGGCGGCCGCGAGGAAGGTGCGCAGCACGGGCACGCGGGCGGCCAGGCGGATCCAGCGGAAGGCCAGGTGGTGGGCCTGCTCCGGGTCCAGCCGCTTGAAGACGAGGCGGAAGAAGATCTTGTACATGGTGTCCTCACGAGGACTCGGTGTCCTCACGAAGAGGGGGACACCGTTTCCGGTGTCCCCCTCGGGGCTGCTAGTCGCGGGCCGCGGTCAGCTGTTCCGCGTGTTCCTGGAGCGATCGGACGCTCACGTCGCCGCGGTTGAGGGCGTCGATGCCCTGGACCGCCGCCGCCAGGGCCTGGACCGTCGTCAGGCAGGGCACGGAGCGCGCCACGGCCGCCGTACGGATGTCGTAGCCGTCGAGGCGGCCACCCGTGCCGTACGGGGTGTTGACGATGAGGTCGACCTCGCCGTCGTGGATGAGCTGGACGATGGTCTTCTCACCGTTCGGGCCGGTGCCCTCGGACTGCTTGCGCACGATGGTGGCGTTGATGCCGTTGCGCTTGAGGACCTCCGCCGTGCCGGACGTGGCGAGCAGCTCGAAGCCGTGCGCCACCAGCTCGCGGGCCGGGAAGATCATCGAGCGCTTGTCGCGGTTGGCGACCGAGATGAACGCGCGGCCCTTGGTGGGCAGCGGGCCGTAGGCGCCGGCCTGCGACTTGGCGTAGGCCGTGCCGAAGACCGAGTCGATGCCCATGACCTCGCCGGTGGAGCGCATCTCCGGGCCGAGGACCGTGTCGACGCCGCGTCCGTGGATGTCGCGGAAGCGCGACCACGGCATGACGGCCTCCTTGACGGAGATCGGCGCGTCGAACGGCAGCTCGCCGCCGTCGCCGGTGGCCGGGAGCATGCCCTCGGCGCGCAGCTCGGCGATGGTGGCGCCCAGCGAGATCCGGGCGGCGGCCTTGGCCAGCGGCACCGCCGTCGCCTTCGAGGTGAAGGGCACGGTCCGGGACGCGCGCGGGTTGGCCTCCAGGACGTAGAGGATGTCGCCGGCGAGCGCGAACTGGATGTTGATCAGGCCGCGGACGCCGACGCCCTTGGCGATGCCCTCCGTGGAGGCACGCAGGCGCTTGATGTCGAAGCCGCCGAGCGTGATCGGGGGCAGGGCGCACGCCGAGTCGCCGGAGTGGATGCCGGCCTCCTCGATGTGCTCCATGACACCGCCGAGGTAGAGCTCCTCGCCGTCGTAGAGGGCGTCGACGTCGATCTCGATCGCGTCGTCGAGGAACCGGTCGACCAGGACCGGCCGGGAGGGGCTGATCTCGGTCGACTCGGCGATGTACGCCTCCAGGCGCGTCTCGTCGTAGACGATCTCCATGCCGCGCCCGCCGAGGACGTAGGACGGGCGGACCAGGACCGGGT
Source organism: Streptomyces tibetensis (assembly GCF_007655005.1). Classification (GTDB taxonomy): domain Bacteria; phylum Actinomycetota; class Actinomycetes; order Streptomycetales; family Streptomycetaceae; genus Streptomyces; species Streptomyces tibetensis. The sequence continues at coordinate 372,971 of NZ_SZVW01000003.1, read as the reverse complement.
AGCCGATCTCGTCGGCGATGGCCTTGGCCTCGGCGAAGGTGGTGGCCGTGCCGTGCTTCGGGGCCGGGAGGCCGGCCTCCTTGAGGACCCGGCCGAAGGCGCCCCGGTCCTCGGCGGCGTGGATGGCCTCCGGGGAGGTGCCGACGATCGGCACGCCGTTGTCCTTCAGCGCCTGCGACAGGCCCAGCGGGGTCTGGCCGCCGAGCTGGACGACGACGCCCGCGACGGGTCCGGCCTGCTGCTCGGCGTGCACGATCTCCAGCACGTCCTCGAGCGTCAGCGGCTCGAAGTACAGGCGGTCGGAGGTGTCGTAGTCCGTTGAGACGGTCTCCGGGTTGCAGTTGACCATCACGGTCTCGTACCCGGCGTCGCTCAGCGCGAAGGAGGCGTGGACGCAGGAGTAGTCGAACTCGATGCCCTGGCCGATGCGGTTCGGGCCGGAGCCCAGGATGATGACGGCCGGCTTCTCGCGGGAGGCGACCTCCGTCTCCTCGTCGTACGAGGAGTAGAAGTACGGCGTCTTCGCCGCGAACTCGGCGGCGCAGGTGTCGACCGTCTTGTAGACCGGGCGGATGCCCAGCGCGTGCCGGACCTCGCGGACGACGTCCTCGCGCAGGCCGCGGATCTCGCCGATCTGCTGGTCGGAGAAGCCGTGCCGCTTGGCCTCGGCGAGCAGGTCGGTGGTCAGCTCGGGCGCCTCGGCCAGCTCGTCGGCGATCTCCTTGATCAGGAAGAGCTGGTCGACGAACCAGGGGTCGATCTTCGTGTACTCGAAGATCTCCTCGGGCGTTGCGCCGGCGCGGATGGCCTGCATGACGGTGTTGATACGGCCGTCCGTGGGGCGGACCGCGTCGCGCAGCAGCCGGTCCTTGTCGCCGGGCTCGCCGACGAAGGTGAACTGGCTGCCCTTCTTCTCCAGCGAGCGCAGCGCCTTCTGGAAGGCCTCGGTGAAGTTGCGGCCGATGGCCATGGCCTCGCCGACCGACTTCATCGTGGTGGTGAGGGTGGAGTCGGCGCTCGGGAACTTCTCGAAGGCGAAGCGCGGGGCCTTCACGACCACGTAGTCGAGCGTGGGCTCGAAGGAGGCCGGGGTCTCCTGCGTGATGTCGTTGGGGATCTCGTCCAGCGTGTAGCCGACGGCGAGCTTGGCGGCGATCTTGGCGATCGGGAAGCCGGTCGCCTTGGAGGCCAGCGCCGAGGAGCGCGACACGCGCGGGTTCATCTCGATGACGATGACCCGGCCGTCCTCGGGGTTCACCGCGAACTGGATGTTGCAGCCGCCTGTGTCGACGCCGACCTCGCGGATGATCGCGATGCCGACGTCGCGCAGCACCTGGTACTCGCGGTCGGTCAGCGTCATCGCGGGCGCCACGGTGATCGAGTCACCGGTGTGGACGCCCATGGGGTCGAAGTTCTCGATGGAGCAGACGACCACGACGTTGTCGTTCTTGTCGCGCATCAGCTCCAGCTCGTACTCCTTCCAGCCGAGGATGGACTCCTCCAGGAGCACCTCGGTGGTCGGGGAGAGCGTGAGCCCCTGGCCGGCGATGCGGCGCAGCTCCTCCTCGTCGTGCGCGAAGCCGGAGCCGGCGCCGCCCATGGTGAAGGACGGGCGGACGACGACCGGGTACCCGCCGAGCTCCTCGACGCCCTTGAGGACGTCGTCCATGGAGTGGCAGATGTACGAGCGGGCCGACTCGCCGTGCCCGATCTTCTTGCGGACCTCCTCGACGACCTCCTTGAACAGGTCGCGGTCCTCGCCCTTGTTGATGGCCTCCACATTGGCGCCGATCAGCTCGACGCCGTACTTCTCCAGGACGCCGTTGCCGTGCAGCGAGATCGCGGTGTTCAGCGCCGTCTGGCCGCCCAGGGTCGGCAGCAGCGCGTCGGGGCGCTCCTTGGCGATGATCTTCTCGACGAACTCGGGGGTGATCGGCTCGACGTAGGTGGCGTCGGCGATCTCCGGGTCGGTCATGATCGTCGCCGGGTTGGAGTTCACCAGGACGACCCTGAGGCCCTCGGCCTTCAGGACGCGGCACGCCTGGGTGCCGGAGTAGTCGAACTCGGCGGCCTGGCCGATGACGATCGGGCCGGAGCCGATGACCAGGACGGACTGGATATCGGTGCGCTTAGGCACGCTGGCCCTCCATCAGGGATACGAAGCGGTCGAACAGGTAGGCGGCGTCGTGCGGGCCGGCTGCCGCTTCGGGGTGGTACTGGACGCTGAAAGCGGGGCGGTCGAGGAGCTGGAGCCCTTCCACCACGTTGTCGTTCAGACAGACGTGGGACACCTCGGCGCGGCCGAACGGGGTCTCGGAGACCTGGTCGAGCGGGGCGTCGACGGCGAAACCGTGGTTGTGCGCGGTGACCTCGACCTTGCCGGTCGTGCGGTCCTGCACCGGCTGGTTGATGCCACGGTGGCCGTACTTCAGCTTGAAGGTGCCGAAGCCGAGCGCGCGTCCCAGGATCTGGTTGCCGAAGCAGATGCCGAACAGCGGGGTGCCGCGCTCCAGGACGCCCCGCATCACGGAGACGGGGTGGTCGGCGGTGGCCGGGTCGCCCGGGCCGTTGGAGAAGAACACGCCGTCCGGGTTCACCGCGTAGATGTCCTCGACGGTCGCGGTCGCCGGGAGCACGTGCACCTCGATGCCGCGCTCGGCCATGCGATGCGGGGTCATCCCCTTGATGCCGAGGTCGACGGCGGCGACGGTGAACTTCTTCTCGCCGATGGCCGGGACGACGTACGGCTCGGTGGTGGCGACCTCGGCGGAGAGGTTCGCGCCCTTCATCTGCGGGGCTTCCTGGACGCGGGCCAGCAGCGCGGCGTCGTCCCGGACGGCGTCGCCGCTGAAGATGCCGACGCGCATGGCGCCGCGCTCACGCAGATGGCGGGTGAGGGCGCGGGTGTCGATGCCGCTGATGCCGACGACGCCCTGGGCGTCCAGCTCCTCGTCCAGCGTGCGCCGGGAGCGCCAGCTGGACGGCACGCGGGCGGGGTCGCGCACGACGTAACCGGAGACCCAGATCTTCCTGGACTCCATGTCCTCGTCGTTGACGCCCGTGTTGCCGACGTGCGGGGCGGTCATGACGACCACCTGGCGGTGGTATGAGGGGTCGGTGAGGGTCTCCTGGTAGCCGGTCATGCCGGTGGAGAACACCGCTTCGCCGAAGGTCTCCCCCACGGCCCCGTAGGCGCGGCCCCGGAAGACCCGGCCGTCCTCCAGGACGAGTACGGCGGGAGTTTTGGCGGCTCCCCTGGTGGAGGTGGTCATCGTTCGGCGCCTTCCCTGGTGTTCGTTTCGATCATGGAGTTGAGTTTCTGGACCCACTCGTGGTGCTCGGCCGCGTGGTCGGAGCGGAACCCGGAGTCGATCAGCCGGTCGCCGTGCTCCCAGGTGACGATCAGCAGGCCGCCCTCGGTGAGCACCTTGCCTGCGATGCCCTTGTCGAGCCGGGCCTCGCGCAGCGCCGCGGCCGGGACGAAGAAGTCCTGTGCACCGGGGCGTACGACGTCGAGGCCGGCGTCGGTCAGGGTCAGCTCGGCTCGGCTGCGGGTGCCCAGGCCGTGCGCGACGATGCGGTCGAGCCACTGCCCGGCGGTGGTGGAGCCGTGGTAGCGGCCGCTCGTGCTGAGCTTGGCGGGGCCCGGGTCGTCCGGGGTGACGGGCAGCTCGGGCAGATCGCCCTGCAGGGTGCCGCGCCACTTCCAGCCCTCGCGCATCAGCCAGTAGACGAGCGCGACGAACAGGGCGAGGCCGACGACCCATCCGACGCGGGCGGCCCAGTCGGTCACTTGCGCCGATTCCTTCTCGGCGGCCAGCAGGAGTACAGGTGTCACGTGAGCTTCCCGTCGACGAGCGTGGCCTTGCCCCGCAGCCACGTGTGCGTCACACGGCCCGGCAGCTCACGCCCCTCGTAGGGGGTGTTGCGGCTGCGCGAGGCGAAGCCCGCGGGTTCCACGAGCCCACGGTATGCCGTGTCGACCAGGGTGAGGTTGGCGGGCTCACCTGCCGAGACGGGACGTCCGTGGCCGGTGGCCTGTCCGATCTGCGCGGGCTTGACGGACATCCGGTCGGCGACGCCGGCCCAGTCGAGCAGGCCCGTGTCGACCATGGTCTCCTGCACCACCGACAGCGCGGTCTCCAGGCCGACCATGCCCATGGCGGCCGCGGCCCACTCGCAGTCCTTGTCCTCGTGCGGGTGCGGAGCGTGGTCGGTGGCGACGATGTCGATCGTGCCGTCGGCGAGCGCCTCGCGCAGGGCCATGACGTCGCGCTCGGTGCGCAGCGGCGGGTTGACCTTGTAGACGGGGTTGTAGGTGCGCACCAGCTCGTCCGTGAGCAGGAGGTGGTGCGGGGTGACCTCGGCGGTGACGGCGATGCCGCGGGACTTGGCCCAGCGGACGATCTCGACGGAGCCGGCGGTCGACAGGTGGCAGATGTGGACGCGGGAGCCGACGTGGTCGGCGAGCAGGACATCCCGGGCGATGATCGATTCTTCGGCCACCGCGGGCCAGCCCCCGAGGCCCAGCTCGGCGGAGACGACGCCCTCGTTCATCTCGGCGCCCTCGGTCAGCCGCGGCTCCTGCGCGTGCTGCGCGACGACACCGCCGAAGGCCTTCACGTACTCCAGGGCCCGGCGCATGATCACGGCGTCGTGGACGCACTTGCCGTCGTCGGAGAAGACGGTGACGCCGGCGGCGGACTCGTGCATGGCACCCAGCTCGGCGAGCTTGCGGCCCTCCAGGCCGACGGTGACCGCGCCGATGGGCTGGACGTCGCAGTAGCCGTGCTCCTTGCCGAGCCGCCAGACCTGCTCGACGACACCGGCGGTGTCGGCGACCGGGAAGGTGTTGGCCATGGCGAAGACGGTGGTGAAGCCGCCGGAGGCGGCGGCGCGCGTGCCGGTGAGGACGGTCTCGGAGTCCTCGCGGCCGGGCTCGCGCAGGTGGGTGTGCAGGTCGACCAGGCCCGGCAGCAGCACCTTGCCGTCGGCCTCGACGACCTCGGCGCCTTCGGCGGACAGCCCGTTGCCGACCTCCGCGATGGTGCCGCCGTCGATCAGGACGTCCTGGAGCTCGCCGCCGAGCACCTTCGCACCACGGATCAGGATCTTGCTCATCTGTCTTACTTCTCCTCGGTGCGGGGGTGGGTGACGGCGGGCTCGTTCCCACCGAGCAGCAGGTACAGGACGGCCATCCGGATGGACACTCCGTTTGCGACCTGCTCGACGACGGTGCAGCGGTCGGAGTCGGCGACCTCGGCGGTGATCTCCATGCCACGGACCATCGGGCCGGGGTGCATCACGATGGCGTGCTCGGGCATCCGGGCCATGCGGTCGCCGTCGAGCCCGTAGCGCCTGGAGTACTCGCGCTCGGTGGGGAAGAACGCGGCGTTCATGCGCTCGCGCTGGACGCGCAGCATCATCACCGCGTCGGACTTGGGCAGCGTGCTGTCGAGGTCGTAGGAGACCTCGCAGGGCCAGGTCTCGATGCCGACCGGCAGCAGGGTCGGCGGGGCGACGAGGGTGACCTCGGCGCCGAGGGTGTGCAGCAGGTCGACGTTGGAGCGGGCGACCCGGCTGTGCAGGACGTCGCCGACGAGCGTGATGCGCTTGCCCTCGAGGTCGCGGCCGAGTCCCGCGTCCGGGCCGATCAGGCGGCGGCGCATGGTGAAGGCGTCCAGCAGGGCCTGGGTGGGGTGCTGGTGGGTGCCGTCCCCGGCGTTGACGACGACGGCGTCGATCCAGCCGGAGTTGGCGAGGCGGTACGGGGCTCCGGAGGCGCCGTGCCGGATGACCACGGCGTCGACGCCCATGGCCTCCAGTGTCTGGGCGGTGTCCTTCAGGGACTCGCCCTTGGAGACGCTGGAACCCTTGGCGGTGAAGTTGATGACGTCCGCGGACAGCCGCTTCTCGGCGGCCTCGAAGGAGATCCGGGTCCGGGTGGAGTCCTCGAAGAAGAGGTTGACGATCGTGCGGCCGCGCAGGGTCGGCAGCTTCTTGATCGGCCGGTCGGCGACCCGGGCCATCTCCTCGGCGGTGTCGAGGATCAGGACGGCGTCGTCACGGGTGAGGTCGGCGGCCGAGATGAGATGACGCTGCATCTGTCAGGCTCCGTAAGGCAGTTCATTCGGGAGAATCGGGGCAGACGGGCGCGCGAGGGCGCAACGAGCGGGCGTACGGCGGTGGCATACGCCCGGAGCGCTACTGAGGGGTCGGCTTGGCACCGAGCAGCACGGTGTCGCGACCGTCCTCCTCGGCGAGCTGGACCTTGACCGTCTCCCGCAACGACGTGGGGAGGTTCTTGCCGACGTAGTCGGCGCGGATGGGCAGTTCGCGGTGACCGCGGTCGACGAGGACGGCGAGCTGCACCGCGCGCGGGCGCCCGAGGTCGTTCAGGGCGTCGAGGGCGGCGCGGATGGTGCGGCCGGAGAAGAGCACGTCGTCGACGAGGACGACGAGCTTGCCGTCGAGGCCGTCACCGGGGATCTCGGTGCGGGCCAGCGCCCGCGGCGGGTGCATGCGCAGGTCGTCGCGGTACATGGTGATGTCGAGCGAGCCGCACGGGACCTTGCGCTCGGTGATCTGCTCGAGCTTGTCCGCGATCCGCCGGGCGAGGAAGACGCCCCGGGTCGGAATGCCGAGGAGCACCACGTCGTCGGCGCCCTTGGCGCGTTCGACGATCTCGTGGGCGATGCGGGTCAGCACCCGCGCGATGTCGGGCCCTTCGAGCACGGGCCGGGCATCGGACTGCGTGTCGCGCGTGTCATGCGTGTCCATACGAAACGGACCTCCTTCTCCGCCTCACGGGACGGACCTTAAAGGACGTCGAGATTGCGCCATACACGGTAGCAGGTCCCCCGTGATCGCCCGTACGGCCCCCTTGGATCACCCACTCGGCGCAACGGAACGCCGATACCACGGAAGAGTCGGTGCGGACCATTCGGCTTGACGCGGCAGAGTAACGCTGCGTAACCTCACAGTGAGTTACCAGCCGCGCGGCCTGGCACCCACGCCAGACGCGTCGACACAGTGCCGGGGAGCTATATGTCCAGCGAATACGCCAAACAGCTCGGGGCCAAGCTCCGGGCGATCCGCACCCAGCAGGGCCTTTCCCTCCACGGTGTCGAGGAGAAGTCCCAGGGACGCTGGAAAGCGGTCGTGGTCGGTTCGTACGAGCGCGGCGACCGTGCCGTGACCGTACAGCGCCTTGCCGAGCTGGCGGATTTCTACGGCGTTCCGGTGCAGGAACTGCTTCCGGGCACGACCCCGGGCGGGGCCGCCGAGCCGCCGCCGAAGCTGGTCCTGGACCTGGAGCGGCTGGCCACGGTGCCGGCCGAGAAGGCCGGCCCCCTCCAGCGCTACGCGGCCACGATCCAGTCGCAGCGCGGTGACTACAACGGCAAGGTGCTGTCGATCCGCCAGGACGACCTGCGCACACTCGCCGTCATCTACGACCAGTCGCCGTCCGTCCTGACCGAGCAGCTGATCAGCTGGGGTGTCCTGGACGCGGACGCGCGCCGCGCGGTGGCGTCCCACGAGGACGCCTGACCGCTTCACGGGTCCAGCAGCCGGGTCCAGCAGAAACGTGCCGCCGGGGTGGCCGAAACCGTATGGTTCTCGGCCGCCCCGGCGGCGTTGTCGACGCTCTGACGGGGTCCGGCCGCACAGAGGTCCCAGGGACGTACGCGGAAGCCGGAGGGCCCGCAGCGATGACGCTGCGGGCCCTCCGGCGTGTGGTCCGGCTTCAGACCTCGTCGCGGCGGAGCGAGGCCTTGAGTTCCTTCAGCCGGCCGAGCAGGCCGTTCACGAACGAGGGCGACTCGTCCGTGGAGAACTCCTTCGCCAGCTGCACCATCTCGTCGAGGACGACGGCGTCCGGCGTCGCGTCGACCCAGATCAGCTCGTAGGCACCGAGCCGCAGGATGTTGCGGTCGACGACGGGCATCCGGTCGAGGGTCCAGCCGACGGAGTACTGAGCGATCAGCTCGTCGATGCGCTTCGCGTGCTTCGCGTAGCCCTCGACCAGCTCCATCGTGTACTCGCTGACCGGAGGCTGCCGGGTGTCCGCCCGGGACAGCCGGACCCAGTCCGCGAGGACGGTCAGCACCTCGGCACCGCGCTGGTCCCCCTCGAAGAGGATCTGGAAGGCGCGCTTACGGGCCGTGTTGCGGGCAGCCACGGTTAGCTGTTCACCCGGCCGAGGTAGTCGCTGGTGCGGGTGTCGACCTTGATCTTCTCACCGGTGGTGATGAAGAGCGGCACGTTGATCTGGTGGCCGGTCTCCAGGATGGCGGGCTTGGTGCCGCCGGTGGAGCGGTCGCCCTGGACGCCCGGCTCGGTCTCCTGGATGACGAGCTCGACGGCGGCGGGCAGCTCCACGAAGAGCACCTCGCCCTCGTGCTGCGCGACGGTGGCGGTGAAGCCCTCGATGAGGAAGTTCGCGGCGTCGCCGACGGCCTTCCTGTCGACGTGCAGCTGGTCGTAGGTCTCCATGTCCATGAAGACGAAGTACTCGCCGTCCATGTAGGAGAACTGCATGTCGCGCTTGTCGACGGTGGCCGTTTCGACCTTGACGCCGGCGTTGAAGGTCTTGTCGACGACCTTGCCGGAGAGCACGTTCTTGAGCTTGGTGCGCACGAAGGCCGGGCCCTTGCCGGGCTTGACGTGCTGGAACTCGACGACGGACCAGAGCTGGCCGCCTTCGAGCTTGAGCACCATGCCGTTCTTGAGGTCGTTCGTGGAAGCCACGGTTGCGGAATCTCCTGGACTGACGTACGACCCTGGGGCACGCACCTGCCTGGCTACAGGGCGAGCAGCTCCTTGGTCGTGATGGTGAGTAGCTCGGGTCCGCCGTCCGCCTCGGGGCGGACGACGAGCGTGTCATCGATCCGGACACCGCCCCGGCCCGGGAGGTGGACTCCCGGTTCGACGGTGACTGGCACGCAAGCGTCCAGTTTACCCATGGCCGCGGGACTCAATTGAGGGTCCTCGTCGATTTCGAGCCCTACACCGTGTCCGGTCAGGATCGTGAGGCCCTCCGTGTACCCCGCGGAGTCCAGGACCTGGCGTGCGGCGCGGTCGACGTCCCGGCAGGCGGCGCCGGGTACCAGGCTCTCACGCCCGGCCCGCTGGGCGGCGAAGACCAGGTCGTACAGCTCGATCTGCCAGTCCGCGGGAGCGGTGCCGATGACGAAGGTACGGCCGATCTCGCAGCGGTAGCCGCGGTACGTCGCACCGAGGCAGACGGAGAGGAAGTCGCCCTCCTCGACGCGGCGGTCGGTGGGCCGGTGTCCGGGCCGGCCGGAGTTCGGGCCGGTGGCGACGGAGGTCGGGAAGGCCGGCCCGTCCGCCCCGTGGTCCACGAGTCGCCGCTCGAGTTCCAGGGCGAGGTGACGCTCGGTTCGGCCGACGAGGATCGACTCCAGCAGCTCGCCCAGGGCCTGGTCGGCGATCTCGGCGCCGATGCGCAGGCAGGAGATCTCCTCCTCGTCCTTGACGACCCTGAGCTGCTCGACCGCGCTGCCGAGGCCCGCCAGGCGCAGCCCGGGGGCGACCGAGCCCAGGGCGCGGTGCCGGGCCACGGTGAGGTGGTGCTCCTCCACGGCGAGCGAGTCGGCGTGCTGGTCCACGGCGAGACGGGCCGCCGCGACGGCCGGGTCACCGCCGCCGACTCCGGGCAGGGTGTGGACGCGCAGGGCCTCGTCGGGGCGCTCCTGTATGGGGCGGTCGGCCGTCGGCCCGGCACAGACCAGGCGGTCCTGCTCCTCGGTCCTGCCCAGCAGCAGAACGGCGTCGTGCGGGGCGGCGCCCGCGAGATAACGCACGTTGGCGGGGCGGGAGACCAGCGCCGCCGCGCTGCCGCCCGCGTTGCAGTATTCCCTCAGACGCGTCCGGCGGGCCGCGTACACCTCTGACATGACCCGAGCGTATGAGCTCCGCCGGTTTGGCGCCGGTTGAGGGCGTCTGAGTGGGCGGTGCCGGATGGGTCCGGGTGGGTGAGGGTGCTGTTCGGGAGGGGTCGTGCCGCGCAGGGGGTGTGTGCCGTCCGCGGCTGTGTGGGGCCTTGTCGCGCAGTTCCCCGCGCCCCTGAGGGGCGCTTACCTGAGGGCGCTCACCACTGGGGTGGGCTGGCGATGGAGCGGGACAGGACGTCGTTCAGGACCTGGGCCGTCTGCGGGATGTCGAGCTGGGAGTTGTCGATGATCGGGAGGCCCGAGCCGTACCAGCCCGCCATGCGGCCGTGGATGCGGGCGACCTCGTCGTCGCTGAGGCGGCGGTTGCCGGAGCGCTCGGCGTTGCGTTCCAGGACGATCTCCAGGCCCGGCAGGAGGACGACCGGCAGCAGCCCCGGCCCCACGTGGCGCTTCCAGCCGCCGAGGCCGACGACCGGGCGGTCGGGGAAGACCGCGTCGTCGAGGATGCACGAGATGCCGTTGGCCAGGAAGTTCCGCGCGGCGAAGCCGCAGGTGCGGCGGGCGAGGCGGTACTGCGCCTCGGAGTTGTCGTTCCACCCGGACTGGGGGTCGGCGAAGCCGGAGCGGACCCACTCGCGTACGTCGTCGAGGCTGATGTGGGCCGTGGGGACCCGGCGGTGGTCCGCCCAGTACTTGGCGACGCTGGTCTTGCCCGCACCCGCGGGGCCGATGAGCAGCACCGCGAGGGTCGTACCGGCGGGGTCGGGAAGCGTCGCGGCGGGCGGGGCCATGGGCATGGCCACGGGGCCGCCGGGAGGCAGCGGCACATGGCCGGTGGTCTCCGGCGCCGACGGGGCGCAGGAGGAGGCCGGTCGGGGCGGGGGCGCCGGATGTCCCGGCGCCGGGGGCGGCGGGGGCACGGGCACCGAGCCCTGGTGGGCGCCCGCGTTCTGCGGGCCGGGGTGATGTGCGGCCGGCGACCAGCCCGTGGCCGGTCCGTGCCCCGGCTGATGGGGCGGCGGCAGCGGAGAACCCACTGCGTGCTGCATCCGGTGCCACTCCGTCTCGTACAGGCGATGGGCGCTGACAGCGGGGGCGGAACCCGCTTTCCCCCACAGCCTAAAGGGCGTGGGAGGACCCCCATCCGAACGGTACCGCCCCCGGTCGTCGATGTGTGAACGGCCGGGGGCGGCCCGAAGTGCCCGGCTCCGAAGGTGAATTCGGGCGGAAGGCGCGCCGGCGGACTTACTGCCCGACTTCGCCGTACGCGGCGAGCAGCACGGCCGGGTCGGGTCCCTCCAGGACGGTGGGCTTGGCCAGACCGTCGAGGACGATGAAGCGCAGCAGGTTGCCGCGGGACTTCTTGTCGACCTTCATGGTCTCCAACAGCTTGGGCCACTGGTCGTGCCGGTAGTGCAGGGGCAGTCCGACCGCTTCGAGGATCGTGCGGTGGCGGTCGGCCGTCGCGTCGTCCAGCCGGCCCGCCAGACGCCCCAGTTCGGCGGCGAAGTGCATGCCGACCGAGACGGCCGCGCCGTGGCGCCACTTGTAGCGCTCGTTCTTCTCGATGGCGTGGCCGAGCGTGTGCCCGTAGTTGAGGATCTCGCGCAGGCCCGACTCCTTCAGGTCCGACGACACGACGTCGGCCTTGACCCGGATGGAGCGCTCGATGAGCTCTGCGGTGTGCGGGCCGGCCGAGGTGCGGGCGGCCTCGGTGTCGGACTCGATGAGGTCCAGGATCACCGGGTCGGCGATGAACCCGGCCTTGATGACCTCGGCGAGGCCCGAGACGTAGTCGTTGACCGGCAGGGAGTCCAGCGCGGACAGGTCGCAGAGCACACCGGCGGGCGGGTGGAAGGCGCCGACGAGGTTCTTGCCCTCGGCGGTGTTGATGCCGGTCTTGCCGCCGACGGCCGCGTCCACCATGGCGAGCACGGTGGTGGGAATCGCGATCCAGCGCACTCCGCGCAGCCAGGTGGCGGCCACGAACCCGGCGAGGTCCGTGGTCGCGCCGCCGCCGACGCCGACGATGACGTCCGTGCGCGTGAACCCGGACTGCCCGAGCGCCTTCCAGCAGTAGGCGGCGACCTCGGCGGTCTTGGCCTCCTCCGCGTTGGGCACCTGGATGGCGATGGCCTCGTAGCCCTGCTCGGCGAGGTCGGCACGCAGCGCGTCACCGGTCTCGGCCAGCGCCTCGGGGTGAAGGATCGCGACCCGCTGGGCCTTCTCGCCGATCAGCCCGCCGAGTTCACCCAGCAGCTGCCGGCCCACCAGGACCTCGTACGGGTCGGTGCCCGCCGTGCCGCCGACCTGGATCCGGGTGACTGCCTCGCTCATACGTCCTTCAACTCCAGTGCGTCCAGGGCTGCTTCGGTGACCTCTTCGGGCGTACGGCCGTCGGTGGCGACCACGGCCGTGGCGACCTCTTCGTACAGGTGGCGGCGGGCCTCCATCAGCTCGCGCCACTGCTTGCGCGGGTTGACCGCGAGCAGCGGGCGGGCCGCGTTGAGGCCGGTGCGCTTGACCGCCTCCTCGACGTCCATCGACAGGTACGCCACCCGCTGCCCGGCGAGCAGCGCGCGCGTGTCGGCGTCGAGGATCGCGCCGCCGCCCAGGGCCAGGACGCCGTCGTGCTCGGCGAGCGCCCGGTGCACGGCCGCCTTCTCGATCGCGCGGAAGGCGGGCTCGCCCTCGTCGACGAAGATCTCGGCGACGGTCCTGCCCTGCGCGGCCACGATGTCGTCGTCGGTGTCCCGGTAGGAGAGCCCGAGCCGCTCGGCCAGCAGCTGCCCGACGGTGGACTTGCCCACGCCCATCGGGCCGACCAGGACGACCAGCGGACCGCTCATCGGATGGCGAGGTTGTCGAGGTACGACGTCACGTTGCGGCGGGTCTCGGCCACCGAGTCACCGCCGAACTTCTCCGCGACCGCGTCCGCGAGCACCAGGGCCACCATGGCCTCGGCGACGATGCCGGCGGCCGGGACCGCGGACACGTCGGAGCGCTGGTGGTGGGCCTGCGTCGCCTCGCCGGTGGTGACGTCCACGGTCTGCAGGGCGCGCGGCACGGTCGCGATCGGCTTCATCGCGGCGCGGACCCGCAGCAGCTCACCGGTGGTCAGACCGCCCTCGGTGCCGCCGGAGCGGCCGGAGGTGCGCCGGATGCCGTCGTCGGTCTTCACGATCTCGTCGTGCGCCTTGGAGCCGGGCACGCGGGCCAGCTCGAAACCGTCACCGACCTCGACGCCCTTGATCGCCTGGATGCCCATGAGGGCACCGGCGAGCCGGGCGTCCAGCTTGCGGTCCCAGTGCACGTGCGAACCGAGACCGACGGGCACGCCGTACGCGAGGATCTCGACCACGCCGCCGAGGGTGTCACCGTCCTTGTGAGCCTGGTCGATCTCGGCGACCATCGCCTTCGAGGCGTCGGCGTCCAGGCAGCGCACCGGGTCGGCGTCCAGCTTCTCGACGTCGGCCGGGGTCGGGTACACGCCCTTCGGCGCCTTCGCCGCCGCCAGCTCCACCACGTGCGAGACGATCTCGACGCCCGTCGTCTCCTTGAGGTACGAACGGGCCACCGCGCCCAGCGCCACGCGAGCGGCCGTCTCCCGGGCGGATGCGCGCTCCAGGATCGGCCGGGCCTCGTCGAAGCCGTACTTCTGCATGCCCGCGAGGTCGGCGTGGCCGGGGCGCGGCCGGGTCAGCGGGGCGTTACGGGCGAGCCCGTCGAGGATCTCCGGGTCGACGGGGTCGGCGGCCATGACCTGTTCCCACTTGGGCCACTCGGTGTTGCCCACCATGATCGCGACCGGGGAGCCGAGGGTGAGGCCGTGCCGGACGCCGCCGAGGAAGGTGACCTCGTCGCGCTCGAACTTCATCCGGGCACCGCGCCCATAGCCCAGGCGCCGCCTCGCGAGATGGTCCGCCACCATGTCCGTGGTGATCGGCACGCCGGCGGGAAGGCCCTCCAGCGTCGCCACGAGTGCGGGACCGTGGGACTCCCCCGCGGTCAGCCAGCGCAACCTGCTCAACGGTGCTCCTCAGTGCTCGCGCTCTGGTACTGCCCTGCGTACGCGCCTCGTCGCGTACGGCGAGACGTGACCGGGTGCGCGGCCCGGTCCGCCATCTCCGATCCTCCCACGCCGGAGCCCTCTGCCCGGCGGCCGGTCCATCAAGCGGACGCGTTCGCGGACGGGCCCTCGCCCTGCCGCTGGTGCGGCGCGTACGCCCCGAGGAAGTCGGCGCCGCTCGGCTGCCGCACGGTCCGATCCGGCTGCGGCGAGGCATACGCCCCCAGGTGGTCGGCCCCGCTGCCCTGCTGTGCAGGCTGGGTCTGCTGCTGAGGCGCGTACTGCCCCAGGTAGTCGGCGCCGCGCCCCTGCCCGTACTGGGCCGCCGCGTGGACCGGCTGCCCGTTGCGGACGGCTCGCCGGTAGGCGACCTTGCGCTTGATCTTGACGACCCACGACGCCACGACGGCGAGCACGATCAGGGCCAGCACCGTGGCCTGCACCCAGTCCGGCAGGAATCCCAGCAGGGACTCGAATATCTGGGACTTGACGGACGCCTGAGGCATGCCGGTGGACATGACGGATGTTCCCCTCCCCTGTTCCGCCCCCTGCGGAACCGAGAGCGGATCTTATCGGGCCGCGAGAGCCCGCTCGCCCGCTTTTCGCATGGCGTCCAGGGGAGCCGGGGCCAGCCGCGTCATCTGCTCGACCTGGAGCACGGCCTGGTGCACCAGCAGGTCGAGACCGCTGACGACGGCACCGCCGTACGCCGACCAGCGGGCGGCGAGGTCGGTCGGCCAGGGGTCGTACAGCACGTCGAAGAGGGCGGCCGGGCGCTCCGGTACGGACCGGGCGAGGGCGTCGGTGACACCGGCCGGCGTGGTGCTGATCACCAGGGGGGCGCGCAGGGCCTGCTCGGCGTCGGCCCAGTCGGCGATCCGGACGGCGACGTCGAGCCGCTCCGCCCACTGCCGCATCTCGGCGGCCCGGGCCTCGCTGCGCACGTACACGGCGATCTCGCCCGTGCAGATCCGGGACAGCGCGGCCAGCGCGGAGGAGGCGGTGGCGCCGGCGCCGAGGACGGCGGCGGAGTCGACCTCGTCGATGCCGTGCTCGCGCAGGGCGGCGACCATGCCGGGGATGTCGGTGTTGTCGCCGATACGGCGGCCGTCCTCGGTGAGCACGACGGTGTTGACCGCCTCCACCGACGCGGCGGTCTCACTGACCTCGTCCAGCAAGGGGATAACGGCCCGCTTCAACGGCATGGTCAACGAGAGCCCGGCCCACTCGGGCCCGAGTTCCTCGAGGAAGCCGGGCAGCTTCGCTTCGTCGATCTCGAAGCGGTCGTACGACCAGCCACTCAGCCCCAGTTCCGCATACGCGGCGCGGTGCAGCACCGGGGAGAGGGAGTGGGCGATGGGGCTGCCGAGCACCCCGGCACGGCGGGCGTCAGTTGCCCGAGCTGGCATCGAACTTTTCCTTCAATTTCAGGAACTGCGCATGGGTCTTGGCGAACTCGGTCTTGCTCACACCGTCGGTCGCCACGAAGTAGATCCAGCCGTCCTTCGTGGGGTTCAGGGCCGCCTGCAACGCGACGTCCCCCGGGTTCCCGATCGGACCCGGCGGCAGGCCCTTGTTGGTGTACGTGTTGTACGGGTCCTTGTTGCTGTTGATCTCGGACTCGCTGATGTGAATGTTGCTCTCGTTCTTCAGGTAATTGAAGGTCGAGTCGAACTGGAGCAGCTGGTTGGTCTCCGTGTTGGTGGGCTTGAGGCGGTTGTAGACCACCTCGGCCATCTTCCGGAAGTCGTCGTGCGTCTTGCCCTCGGCCTGGACGAGGCTCGCGACGGTGATCAGCTGCCACGGGTTCTCGAGTCCGAGGCTCTCGGCCTTCTTCTCCACGCCGGCCTTGTCGTACGTCGCGGTGGCCCGAGCCACCATTTGCTTGAGCACGGCCTCGGGTTTCTGCCCCTTGCTGACGCCGTAGCTGGAGGGGTAGAGGAATCCTTCCAGCGGATCCTTGACGTTCGGATGATTCAGCGCCCAGGCGGGCAGGCCCAGCTTCTTGTAGTCCTTCTCGGCGACCGCGGCGGTGGTGCCGTCCTTGACCTTGAGGCGCTTGTCGATGAGCCGGTAGATGTCGGCGTTGCGCTTGCCTTCCGCGATGATCAGGTTGTCGCGGCTCTTCGGACTGAGCATCAGTTCGACCGCGCTCGCCGCCGACATTTGCTTCTGCAGTGTGTAGACGCCGTCCTGGATGCCCTTGCCGTCGGGGTTGCCCTCCTGGGCCGCGACGAACGCGTCGACGCTCTTGACGACCCCCGCGTCCTTCAGCACCTGGCCGATCTTGTATCCGAGCGCGCCCTCGGGGATCTCGACCGTCACCTGCTGACCGTTGCCCGCACCCGCGTAGTCCGGGGCGTCGCCGAAACGACTTTGGTAGAACTGGTAGCCGAAGTAGCCGGCGCCTGCGAGGCCGCCGCCGAGGATCACGGCGACCAGCAGGCAGGCCATGCCGTTGCGGCTCTTCTTCTTCGGTTTCCCGCCGCCGCGTCCGCGCTTGTCGTCGCGACCGCGACGGCCCTCCGGCTCCTCGCCGTCGTCATCGTCGTCGCCGCCCGCGAAGAAGGCGTGTTCGCCCTGGTCGGGGCCGGGATCCCAGTCGGTGGCCGGTTCCTGAGGGGTCTCCGGGGCGGGCTCTGGCCCACGGCCGGGCGGCTCCGAGGGTGGATACGCCTCGGGTGTCCCGTAGTAGTCCTGCTGGTCCCCGCCGTAGGCGCCGGCCTGCTGCCCGTACGGATCCTGGGCATCACCGGAGTACGAAACCTGCTGGTGGGGGTCGTTGGCCCAGCCGCCGGTGTCGTACTGCTGCTGGTGGTAGCCCTGAGCCTGGTGATGTCCGTGGTCCTGCTGGACGGGGTACTGCTGGCCGGGGTACTGCTGATCGGGGTACTGCTGGTGCCCGTGGGCCTGTGCCGCGTACTGCTGGTCGTACGGGTACTGCTGCTGCGCCTGACCGTATCCGGCCTGGTCACCGGTGCCCCAGTCGCCGTACTGCGACTGCTGCGGCTGCTCTGGATAGTGCTGCGGCTGGCCGCCGTAGGGGGACTGCTGACCCTGATGGGCCTGCTGCCCGCCCCATCCGCCGTCCCCGTACAACGGGTCCTCCGGATGCCACGGTTCGGAGCCTTGGCCCCGGCCATACTCAGTCATCGATCCCCTAGAGCCGCGAGGCGGCGGTCGCGCGACTTCCGGCTCGGCTCCCGTCCCGCCTCTTGCTGTGCGGCGGCTGTTCGAATGCCGTCGCATCGCGCGGAACGTTACCGTATCGCGATCAGATGACCACTTCGACGCCTTCGCCGGGTGCTTTACCTGACATCCGTTCGGATTCGAGGGCCTGTTGCAGGATGATCACGGCTGCGGCCTGGTCGATGACGGACCGGCCCTTCTTGGATTTCACGCCGGAGGCTCGCAGTCCCTGACTGGCCGTCACCGTCGTCATGCGTTCGTCGACGAGTCTCACCGGGACCGGGGAGATCATGCGGGCCAGTTCCTGGGTGAAGCCCCGGACCTTGACCGCGGCCGGGCCCTCGCCCCCCTTGAGGGAGCGCGGGAGTCCGACGACGACCTCCAGGGGCTCGTACTCCTCGACGAGTTGCTTCAACCGCCGCTGAGCTGCGGGGATGTCACGCCCCGGAACCGTCTCCACCGGGGTGGCGAGGATCCCGTCGGGGTCGCACGAGGCGACCCCGATGCGGGCGTCCCCGACGTCGATCGCGAGTCGACGTCCTCTGCGCATGCTGTTCGACCCGTCTCTTACTTGGCCGTCTCGGTGACCAGACGCTCCACGGCGTCCACGGCGTCACCGATGGCGGCCGGGTTCTGGCCGCCGCCCTGGGCGACGTCCGGCTTGCCGCCACCGCCGCCACCGAGGGTCTTGGCGGCCGTACGGACCAGGTCGCCGGCCTTCAGGCCGCGCTCGCGGGCGGCCTCGTTGGTGGCGATGACCGTCAGCGGCTTGCCGTTCGCCACCGTGAACAGGGCGACGACGGCGGCCCGCCCGCCCTGGATGCGTCCGCGCACGTCGAGGACCAGCTTGCGCAGGTCGTCGGCGGTCGTGCCGTCCGGGACCTGACCGGTCACGACAGCAACGCCACGGATGTCCTTGGCGGACTCGGCGAGACCGGCGGCGGCCTGGAGGACCTTCTCGGCGCGGAACTTCTCGATCTCCTTCTCGGCGTCCTTCAGCTTGCCGAGCATGGCGGAGACCTTCTCCGGGAGCTCCTCCGGACGGCCCTTGATCAGCTCCTGGAGCTGGGCGACGACCGTGTGCTCACGGGCGAGGAAGTTGTAGGCGTCCACGCCGACCAGGGCCTCGATGCGACGGACACCCGAGCCGATCGACGACTCACCGAGCAGCTTCACCAGGCCCAGCTGGGCGGTGTTGTGCACGTGGGTACCGCCGCACAGCTCCTTGGAGAAGTCGCCGATGGTCACCACGCGCACGCGCTCGCCGTACTTCTCGCCGAACTCCGCGATGGCGCCCTGCTTCTTGGCCTCGTCGATGCCCATGACGTCGGCACGGACGTCGAGGTCGCGGGCGAGCACCTCGTTGATCTTCTGCTCGACGTCGGTCATCACGGCCGTCGGGACGGCGGACGGGGAGCCGAAGTCGAAGCGGAAGCGGCCGGGCTGGTTCTCGGAACCAGCCTGGGCGGCCGTCGGGCCGAGGGCGTCGCGCAGGGCCTGGTGGGTCAGGTGCGTGGCCGAGTGGGCGCGGGCGATGGCCTTGCGGCGGCGGTCGTCGATCGAGGCGTGGGCCTTGGCGCCGACGGTCACCTCGCCGACCTGGACGACGCCCTTGTGGACGTAGACCCCCGGGACCGGCTTCTGGCAGTCGCGGATCTCGATGACGGCACCGGTGTCGACCTTGATGCGGCCGGTGTCGCCGATCTGACCGCCGCCCTCGGCGTAGAACGGGGTGCGGTCGAGGACGATCTCGACCTCGTCGCCCTCGGTGGCGGCCGGGGAGGAGGCACCGTCGACGAGGATGCCGACGATCGTGGACTCGCTCTCGGTGTCGGTGTAGCCGATGAAGTCGGTGGCACCGGCCTGGTCGGCGATCTCACGGTAGGCACCGGCACCGGCGTGCCCGGTCTTCTTGGCCTGGGCGTCGGCCTTGGCCCGCTCCCGCTGCTCCTTCATCAGGCGCCGGAAGCCGTCCTCGTCCACGGAGAGGCCCTGCTCGGCGGCCATCTCCAGGGTGAGGTCGATCGGGAAGCCCCAGGTGTCGTGGAGCAGGAAGGCCTTGTCGCCGGCCAGGACGGTGCCGCCGGCGGCCTTGGTGTCGGTGACGGCCGTGTCGAGGATGTTGGTCCCGGCCTTCAGCGTCTTGAGGAAGGCGTTCTCCTCGGCGAGGGCGACCTTCTCGATGCGCTCGCGGTCGGTGATGAGCTCGGGGTACTGCTGGCCCATCATCTCGATCACGGTGTCGATCAGGTCCTTCACGACCGGACCGGTGGCGCCGAGCAGGCGCATGTTGCGGATGGCGCGGCGCATGATGCGGCGCAGTACGTAGCCGCGACCCTCGTTGCCGGGGGTGACGCCGTCGCCGATGAGCATGACGGAGGTGCGCATGTGGTCGGTGACCACGCGCAGGGAGACGTCCGAGTCGTGGGCGTCGCCGTAGCGGACGCCGGTCAGCTCGGTGGCCTTGTCGATGACGGCCATCGAGGTGTCGATCTCGTACATGTTCTGCACGCCCTGCAGAATCATGGCGAGGCGCTCGAGGCCGAGGCCGGTGTCGATGTTCTTGCTGGGCAGGTCGCCGAGGATCTCGAAGTTGTCCTTGCCGATGCCCTCGCCCCGCTCGTACTGCATGAAGACGAGGTTCCAGATCTCCACGTACCGCTCGTCGTTGACGGCGGGGCCGCCCTCGACGCCGAACTCGGGGCCGCGGTCGTAGTTGATCTCGGAACACGGGCCGCAGGGGCCGGGGACGCCCATGGACCAGTAGTTGTCCTTCATGCCGAGGCGCTGGATGCGCTCCTTCGGCACACCGACGACCTCGTGCCAGATGCGCTCGGCTTCGTCGTCGTCCTTGTAGACGGTGATCCACAGGCGCTCGGGGTCGAGGCCGTAACCGCCCTTGTCCTGGGCGCTGGTGAGCAGCTCCCAGGCGTGCTTGATGGCGCCTTCCTTGAAGTAGTCGCCGAAGGAGAAGTTGCCGCACATCTGGAAGAAGGTGCCGTGCCGGGTGGTCTTGCCGACCTCTTCGATGTCGGGCGTGCGCACGCACTTCTGCACGCTGGTGGCGCGCGCGAAGGGCGGCTTGACCTCACCCAGGAAGTAGGGCTTGAAGGGCACCATGCCGGCCGGGACGAGGAGCAGAGTCGGGTCGTCCGCGATGAGCGACGCCGAAGGGACGACGGTGTGACCGCGCTCCTCGAAGAAGCTCAACCAGCGGCGGCGAATCTCAGCCGACTCCATCAGTGGTCCTCATTCCGGTTGTACGGGTACGTCTGGTACGTCTGGTGCTTCGAACCATCGACGTACTTGGGGTCGTTGCGGTTCTCGATGGCGATGTGGCGCCGGGGTGCAGGGAGTTCGGGATTCTCGTTGATCCCGAGGGCGTCGCCGAGTTCGGCCTCCCGCACGGCCATGTTGTCCCGGACGTCCAGCGCGAAGCCGACCGCGCGGTCCTTGATGCGGTGACCGGCCTCGATCGCCTTGTTCCCGGCGGTTCTGGCAAGGCTCTCGGGGGTCAGCTGCTTCAGCTTGCGATTGACCTTGGTGGTGGCCCACACACCGGCGGCGACGCCCGTGGTGAACCAGAAGGTACGGCGGAACATCGCTGGCTCTCAGTCCCTCTTCCCTCGGGCGCTGCGCCGGGTGACCGTGCGGCCCACGATCACGGTACGCCTGGACGCCTTGGCGGGCACGTCCTCCTTGCCGCCGCCCAGGGCCCGGCGCACGCCGTAGCCGAAGGCCGCGACCTTGACCAGGGGGCCGCCGAAGGTGGAGGCGACGGTGGTCGACAGCGCGGAGGCGTTCGACGTGACCTCCTGGACGTCGGAGGCGATCGAGTCGACCCGGTCGATCTGGGTCTGCGCGGAGCGCACCGCCGCGGAGGCGTCGGCCAGCAGCGGGACGGCCTGGTCGGTCACGTCCGCCACGAGCTTGGTGGTCGCCTTGAGCGTCTGGGCCACCCTCGCCAGCGCGACGGCGAGGAAAGAGACCAGGATCGCCCAGAAGACGGCCACCAGGATTCCGGCAACCTCTCCACCGGACACTGTGTGCACCCGCTCCCTGAAACGTGCCTGAACATCGAAAAAGTCGTGCGCCGAGCCTATCGCGCCGGGGGTGGCGCTCCGTACCGGATTACCCTCCGGCGCCAGGTCGATCGCGAAAGCCCGCCGCCTCGCCCGCCCGGAAGGGCGGGGAGACGGCGGGCTGAGGTACCGCGCGCCTGCCGTGGATCAGCGGGCGTAGTACTCGACGACGAGCTGCTCGTCGCAGATCACCGGGATCTCCTTGCGGTTCGGCTCGCGGTCCAGGCGGAACGCCAGGCCCTTGAGGTTCACCTGGAGGTAGCGCGGGGTCTCACCGTCGGGGGCGAAGCCACCCTCACGAGCGATCGTGAAGAGGGTCTTCTCCTTGGAGCGCTCGCGGACCTGCACGACGTCGTCCGGACGGACACGGAAGGAGGGCTTGTCGACCTTCTTGCCGTTGACCGCGATGTGGCCGTGGACGACCATCTGGCGGGCCTGGTAGATCGTGCGGGCGATGCCCGAACGCAGAACCAGGGCGTCGAGACGACGCTCCAGCTCGATGATCAGGGCCTCACCGGTCTTGCCCTGGACCTTGGAGGCACGCTCGTAGGCGCGGACGAGCTGGCGCTCGGACACGTCGTACTGCGCGCGCAGACGCTGCTTCTCGAGCAGACGGACCTTGTAGTCCGAGTTCTGCTTGCGGCCGCGGCCGTGCTCACCCGGCGGGTAGGGGCGGGCCTCGAAGTACTTGACGGCCTTCGGGGTCAGCGCGATGCCGAGGGCACGCGACTTCTTGACCTTGGGGCGGGGCTGGTTCGCCACTGTTTTTCGCTTTCGTTGTATCGGCTTGTCAGGGTTGTGGGAGGTCGCATCCGCAGCCGGGGAAACCCGCCTGGGGCCCTGATGGGCACCGGGTGGGCAGCCGCTCCCTGGTCTGGGCACATACGTGCAGCACGCGAGTGGCCCACCGACCGCTCCCGTCCTGCGACGGGTGGTGGTGGGCTGCCCGCGACACCGTTCGACGGTGCGCGACGCTCCTGGAGCCGATCCCGGGGGATCGGGCTCCGGCCGACCGTCCCGTTCTGACTGCACGGGACGCGGCACTCCGATCGAGTTTACAGGGTGCTCAGGACCGCTTTCGACCGAGGTTCTTCCGGGTCCACTCCACCGCGTCCGCGTAGCGGGCCTCCGCGCCATGCCGGGTCGGCTCGTAGTACTCGCGGTTCTTCAGCTCGTCCGGGGCGTACTGCTGGGCCGCGATGCCCTCGGGCAGATCGTGCGGGTAGACGTAGCCCTGGCCGTGGCCCAGCTTGGTCGCGCCCTTGTAGTGACTGTCGCGCAGGTGGGCGGGGACCGGTCCGGCGTGGCCCTTGCGGACGTCCTCCAGGGCGGCGCCGATCGCGGTGGTCGCGGCGTTGGACTTGGGGGCCAGGGCGAGGGCGATGGTGGCGTGGCTGAGGGTGAGGGCCGCCTCGGGGAAGCCGATCATGGCGACGGCCTGGGCGGCGGCGACCGCCGTCTGCAGGGCGGTCGGGTCGGCCAGGCCGATGTCCTCGCTGGCGGAGATCATCAGGCGCCGGGCGATGAAGCGGGGGTCCTCGCCGGCCTCGATCATGCGGGCCAGGTAGTGCAGGGCCGCGTCGACGTCGGAGCCGCGGATGGACTTGATCAGGGCGCTGGCCACGTCGTAGTGCTGGTCGCCGTCGCGGTCGTACTTCACGGCGGCCCGGTCGACCGTCTCCTCCAGGGTGGTGAGGCCGATCTCCGCCTCGCCCTTGTCCAGGGCGGCTCCGGCGGCCGCCTCCAGGGCGGTCAGGGCGCGGCGGGCGTCACCGCCGGCGATCCGCAGGAGGTGGTTCTCGGTCTCCTCGGGGAGGGTGACGGCCTCCTTGAGGCCCCGCTCGTCGGTGAGGGCGCGCCGGATGAGGGCCCTGATGTCGTCGTCCGTGAGCGGTTCGAGGGTGAGCAGCAGGGAGCGGGACAGCAGCGGCGAGATCACCGAGAAGTACGGGTTCTCCGTGGTCGCCGCGATGAGTGTCACCCAGCGGTTCTCGACGGCCGGGAGCAGGGAGTCCTGCTGGGCCTTGCTGAAGCGGTGGATCTCGTCGAGGAAGAGGACGGTCTCCTTGCCGTACCCGCCGGAGGCGCGGCGGGCGCCGTCGATGACCGCGCGGACCTCCTTGACGCCGGCGGTGATCGCGGACAGCTCCACGAAGCGGGCGTCAGTCGCCTTGGAGACGACGTAGGCCAGGGTGGTCTTGCCGGTGCCGGGCGGGCCCCAGAGCAGCACCGAGGAGGGCCCGGCGGGGCCGGACGCCTCCCCGACCAGTCTGCGCAGCGGTGAGCCCGGCTTCAGCAGATGCTGCTGGCCCACGACCTCGTCGAGGGTGCGCGGGCGCATCCGCACCGCCAGGGGGCTGCTGGACGGCTCCTTCTCCTGGCGTTCTTCGGCTGCGGCGGTGAACAGGTCGGGCTCCACGTCAGAAACCCTAGTTCACGGCACCGACAATCCGGCCGGGCCCCGGAGCCGGGGGCTCAGCTGAGCCAGAAGTCCCACCAGCGGGTCAGGATCAGCATGCCGATGATGCCGATGTGCAGCACGGGCATGACCCACGTGAACTCGCCGAAGAAGCTCTTGAGCCAGCTCGGGGCGGGCAGGAAGCCCTTGCGGATGTTGAACGACGTCACGTACCAGAACATCAGGATCGTGGCGACCCAGGCCAGGCTGCACCACAGGCACAGCGCGTTGATCCGGTACAGGGACTGGAACATCAGCCAGGCGCAGAAGCTCACGCCGAAGAGGCAGCCCGCGTTGAAGGTGAGCCAATACCAGCGCGGGAAGCGGGCGCGGGCGAGCAGCGCCATGCCGACGCCGATGACGATGCCGTACGCGACGATGCCGAGCATCGGGTTCGGGAAACCGAAGACCGCGGCCTGCTTGCTCTCCATGACGCTGCCGCAGGAGACGACGGGATTGAGGCTGCAGCCGGGCGTGTACGACGTGCCCGCGACCTTGGCCTCGAGGATCTTGAACTTGTCGATCGTGATGACCCAGGCGGCGAGCAGTCCGGCCGCGCCGGTGATCACCAGCAGCAGGGCGAGGGCCCGGCTGCCACCCTCAGCGCGGGGCGCGATCTCGGCGCGCTGCGGCTCGGGCTCCACGGAGACGTCCTTCACTGTCGTCTTGCTCATCACGCCGATTCCGTCACTTGAGACCTGAACATCTTCGGGCAGGGCCATTGTGCCGCACAGATGCCGCTGTCCACCGTTCAGTGGACATAAGGATGTCCGCCCGGTCGTCCCGGAGGGTTGTGTTCCGGCCGACGCTCGTCGCATGACAGCACAGGGGTACGAACTGGCCGTGGACGTGCGAGGTCTGCGCAAGCGCTACGAGGGCGTGACCGCCGTCGTCCGTGCTCGGGTCGAACCCGGCGACCGCCACGCGCGCGTGGCGTTCACGGGTCGGAATCGTCTGGCGGGACGAATCGGCGCCCGCGGAGTTGACGGTCCGGGAGACGGTGCGCCACTTCGCCCGCTACTACCCCCGGCCGCGGAACCCGGAGGAGGTCATCGGCCTGGTCGGTCTGGAGGCGAAGGCGAACGCCGGATCAAGGCGCTGTCGGGCGGCCAGCGCCGTCGCCTGGACGTGGCACTGGGCGTGATCGGCGGTCCCGACCTGCTGCTCCCGGACGAGCCGACGACCGGGTTCGGCACGTTGGGAGTGGACGACCGGACGGGCGCGGTGACGAGCGCGATGTGGTTCGGGCTGCCGGAGGAGTGAGGAGGGCGCCGGGAGACCCCGGCGCCCCTCTGCGGCGCTCAGCCGAGCCGCGCCTCCAGCTCCGCCACGATCTCGTTGACGCCCACCGCCGTCTGCTCGCCCGACTCCATGTCCTTGAGCTGGACGACGCCCTCGGCGAGGTCGCGTTCGCCGGCGACGACCGTGTAGCGGGCGCCGCTGCGGTTGGCGTTCTTCATCGCGCCCTTGAGGCCCTTGTCGCCGTAGGAGAAGTCCGCCGCGATGCCGTTCTTGCGCAGCTCCGTGACCTTGCCGAACAGGACCCGGCGGGCCTCCTCGCCGAGCGGGACGGCGAACACGCTGGTGGTCGCGGGCAGTTCGAGCTCGACGCCCTCCGCCTCCAGGGCGAGGACCGTGCGGTCGACGCCGAGAGCCCAGCCGACGGACGGCAGCGCGGGGCCGCCGATCATCTCGGAGAGGCCGTCGTAGCGGCCGCCGCCGCCCACCGCGGACTGCGAGCCGAGGCCGTCGTGGACGAACTCGAAGGTGGTGCGGGTGTAGTAGTCCAGACCGCGGACCAGCTTCGGGTCGTCCTCGAAGGAGACGCCCGCCGCCGTGATCAGCTCACGGACCTCCTCGTGGTACGCCTTGCACGCGTCGCACAGGTAGTCGCGCAGCAGCGGCGCGTCCCCCAGCTGCTTCTGGACCGACTCACGCTTGTCGTCCAGGACCCGCAGCGGGTTGATCTCCGCGCGGCGCAGCGTGTCCTCGTCGAGGTCCAGGCCCCGCAGGAACTCCTGCAGCGCCGACCGGTACACCGGGCGGCACTCCTGGTCGCCCAGGCTGTTGAGTAGGATCCGGAAATTGCTCAGGCCCAGCGAGCGGTACGCCTGGTCGGCCAGGATGATCAGCTCGGCGTCCAGCGCCGGGTCCTCCGCGCCGATCGCCTCGGCACCGACCTGGGAGAAGTGGCGGTAGCGGCCCTTCTGGGGACGCTCGTAGCGGTAGTACGAGCCGGAGTACCAGAGCTTGACCGGAAGGTTGCCCGCCTTGTGCAGGTTCGCCTCCAGCGCGGCGCGCAGGACCGAGGCCGTGCCCTCGGGACGCAGGGCGAGCCGGTCGCCGCCCTTGGTCTCGAAGGCGTACATCTCCTTGGTCACGATGTCGGTGGACTCACCCACCCCGCGCGCGAAGAGCTCGACGTTCTCGAAGCCCGGCGTCTCGATGTAGCCGTAGCCGGAGTTGCGCAGCGGAGCGGCGATCGCCTCACGGACGGCGAGGTACTTCGCGCTGTCCGGCGGGATCAGGTCATACGTGCCCTTGGGGGCCTTGAAGGTGCTCACGGAAGGTCTCGTCACATTCCTCGTCGGGGAGCCGGAGAAGGTCCCTGGCCGGCGGCCACCTGCCGCAGATACGGGTTGGTGGAGCGCTCCTGGCCGATGGTCGTCTGGGGGCCGTGGCCGGACAGCACCACGGTCGAGTCGTCGAGCGGCAGGCACACGCGGGCCAGCGAGTCGAGCATCTCGGCCATGTCGCCGCCGGGCAGGTCGGTACGTCCGATGGAGCCGGCGAACAGCAGGTCGCCCGAGAAGAGGATCGGCGGGATGTCCGCCGCCTCGGGCATGCCGAAGGTCACCGACCCCTTGGTATGGCCCGGCGCGTGCGCGACGGACAGCTCCAGGCCCGCCAGCTCCAGCTTCGCCCCGTCGGTCAGCTCCTTGACGTCATCGGGCTCCCCCACGGTCAGCTCGCCCAGCAGCGGCATCCCGATGGAACGGCCGATCGCCTTCTCGGGGTCGCTCATCATGTACCGGTCGTCGGGGTGGATCCAGGCCGGCACGTCGTGCGCGCCGCACACCGGGACGACCGAGGCGACATGGTCGATGTGGCCGTGGGTGAGGACGACGGCGACCGGCTTGAGGCGATGCTTCCTGATCGCTTCCTCGACGCCGTCGGCGGCCTGATGGCCGGGGTCGATGATCACGCACTCCTCACCGGCGGCGGGGGCGACGAGGTAGCAGTTCGTCCCCCAGGCCCCGGCGGGGAACCCGGCAATGAGCACGATCGTCCTTCGTTGTGTCGATACGGGCGGCTACGGCTGCTCACAGAGCCTACCGGCGCTGCCGATTCCTCAGCGAACCCATATACGGTACGGGGCACACGCACGCGCTCGGCACACAGGACGCAGGCGTACCGGTCGACGTTCGAGACCCATGAGGAGAGAACCCGGTGGTCAGCCAGGAACAGCGGCGGCGTCAGCTCGCCCGGGAGAAGTTCTTGCGGCAGCAGCAGCGACGCACGGACGCGCGACGCAAGGCCCGTATCCGCAACTCCGTGATCGCCTCGGCTCTCGGCGTGATCGTGGTGCTCTCGGTGACGGTCTTCCTGACCAAGCCGTTCGAGGACGACGGCAAGAAGGAGAACGCGGGCGCGGAGGTCACCCCGAGCGCCACCCCCAGCAAGGCCCCGGACCCGTGCGAGAAGCCGGCCCCGGGCAAGGTCAAGTCGGAGACCTGGAAGAAGGAACCGGCGATGACCATCGACAAGTCGGCGAAGTACACGATGAAGCTGGACACCACCTGCGGTGAGATAGACGTGGCGCTGAAGGCGTCGGCAGCGCCGCACACCGTCAACTCGTTCGACTTCCTGCTCGGCAAGGGCTACCTGGACCACAGCAAGTGCCACCGGCTCACCAACCAGGGCATCTACGTCCTGCAGTGCGGCGACCCGCAGGGCACCGGCATGGGCGGACCGGGCTACACCATCCCGGACGAGAACCTCAAGGACAAGAGCCTCAAGGGCGGCATGTACCCGGCGGGCACGGTCGCGATGGCGAACCAGTACAACGCGCAGACGAAGCAGGGCCGCAACAGCGGCGGCAGCCAGTTCTTCCTCGTCTACCAGGACAGTCAGCTTCCGGCCGACTACACGCCGTTCGGTACGGTGTCCGAGGCGGGCATGAAGGTTTTGAAGAAGATCGCGGACGCCGGAGCGCAGGCCCCCGACCCCCAGACGGGCAATACGGCGCCCAACGCGACGGTCGTGATCAACAAGGCCACGATCACCGAATCCTGACCCCCAACTGCGAAATTTCGGTCGCGCGGGATGCGGACAGGCCCCCCGCCGGTCGCCTATGTTGGCCGTGACGAAACTGTGGACGATGCCCGGGGGAGCTGATGCCCCCCGCAGGCATCATGTGGAGGAGGCGCTGTGAGCAGCGACCCGTGGGGCCGCGTCGACGAGACGGGGACCGTGTACGTGCGTACGGCCGACGGCGAGCAGGTCGTCGGTTCCTGGCAGGCGGGCTCCCCTGAGGAGGCGCTGGCCTATTTCGAGCGCAAGTACGAGGGCCTGGTTGTCGAGATCGGCCTCCTCGAGAAGCGAGTGAAGACCACCGACCTGTCGGCGAAGGACGCCCAGGCCGCCATCGACCACATCCGGGAGCAGGTCGACGCGCACCACGTGGTGGGCGACCTGGACGCCCTGCGGGTCCGGCTGGACAAGCTCGTGGAGCTGGTGGAGGCGCGCCGCGAGGAGCGCAAGGCGCAGCGGGCGAAGCAGTCCGACGAGGCCCGTCACGCCAAGGAGGCGCTGGTCGCCGAGGCGGAGGAGCTGTCGCAGTCCGACCAGTGGCGGGCGGCCGGTGAGCGGCTGCGGGCCCTGGTGGACACCTGGAAGGGTCTGCCGCGCCTGGACCGCAAGTCCGACGACGAGCTGTGGCACCGGTTCTCGCACGCGCGGTCGGCGTTCTCCAAGCGGCGCAAGCAGCACTTCGCGCAGCTGGACGCGCAGCGCGAGGAGGCCCGCAAGACCAAGGAGCGGCTGGTCTCCGAGGCCGAGGCGCTGTCGAACTCGACCGACTGGGGCGTGACGGCGGCGCGCTACCGCGAGCTGATGTCCGAGTGGAAGGCCGCGGGCCGCGCTCAGCGCGAGCACGAGGACGACCTGTGGAACCGCTTCCGCGGCGCCCAGGACGTCTTCTTCGCGGCCCGCAGCTCGGTCTTCGCCGAGCGGGACGCCGAGCAGTCGGAGAACCTCAAGCTCAAGGAGGAGCTGGCCGAGGAGGCCGAGAAGCTCCTGCCGATCACGGACCTGAAGGCGGCCCGCGCCGCGTTCCGGAACGTGAACGAGCGCTGGGAGGCCATCGGCCATGTGCCGCGCGACGCCCGGCCCAAGGTCGAGGGCCGGATGCACGCGGTCGAGCGGGCCATCCAGGAGGCCGAGGAGGCCGAGTGGCGCCGGACGAACCCGGAGGCACGCGCGCGCGCCGAGGGTCTGACCGGCCAGCTCCAGGCCGCGGTGGACAAGCTGCGGGGCCAGATCGAACAGGCCCGCGCGCAGGGCAACAACGCCAGGGCCGACAAGCTCCAGCGTGAGCTCGACGGCCGCCAGGCGCTGCTGGACCAGGCGCAGAAGGGCCTGCAGGAGTTCGGAGGCTGAGCAGCCGACGCGAAGGGGGGCTCCCGTACACCTCGTACGGGAGCCCCCCTTTCGTGTGGCCGCTGGAGGGGTTCCGTACCCGTCGTATCGGAGCCCCCCTTTCGTGTGGCCGCTAGGGGGGTCCATACACGTCGTACCGGAGCCCCCCTTCCGTGTCCTGCGGGCCGCTACGACCTGCTGCGCGCCGACGTCACCCGGTACACGTCGTAGACGCCCTCCACGCCCCTGACCGCCTTCAGCACATGGCCGAGGTGCTTCGGGTCGCCCATCTCGAAGGTGAAGCGGGAGGTGGCGACGCGGTCGCGGGAGGTCTGGACGGCCGCTGAGAGGATGTTGACGTGCTGGTCGGACAGGACGCGGGTGACGTCCGAGAGGAGCCGGGAGCGGTCCAAGGCCTCGACCTGGATGGCGACCAGGAAGACCGAGGACTGGGTGGGTGCCCACTCGACGTCGAGGATGCGCTCGGGTTCGCGGGAGAGCGAGTCGACGTTCACGCAGTCGCTGCGGTGCACCGATACGCCGCTGCCGCGGGTGACGAAGCCGATGATGGGGTCGCCCGGGACGGGCGTACAGCAGCGGGCCAGCTTGACCCACACGTCCTCGACGCCCTTGACGACCACGCCCGGGTCGGCGCTGGAGCGGCGCTTGCGGCTGCGGCCGCGGGCCGGCGGGACCGACTCGTCGATCTCCTCGGTGGCGGCCTCCTCGCCGCCGAGGGCCTGGACCAGCTTCTGCACGATGTTCTGCGCGGAGACATGGCCCTCGCCGATCGCCGCGTACAGCGCGGAGATGTCGGCGTAGCGCATCTCGTGCGCGAGGGTCACCAGGGAGTCGCCGGTCAGGATGCGCTGGATCGGCAGGTTCTGCTTGCGCATCGCGCGGACGATGGCGTCCTTGCCCTGCTCGATCGCCTCGTCGCGGCGCTCCTTGGAGAACCAGGCCCGGATCTTGTTGCGCGCACGCGGTGACTTGACGAAGCCGAGCCAGTCCCTGGAGGGGCCGGCGCCGGCCGCCTTGGAGGTGAAGACCTCCACCAGGTCGCCGTTGTCGAGGGTGGACTCCAGCGGCACCAGGCGGCCGTTGACGCGGGCGCCTATCGTGCGGTGCCCGACCTCGGTGTGCACCGCGTACGCGAAGTCGACCGGGGTCGCGCCGGCGGGGAGCGCTATGACGTCGCCCTTGGGGGTGAAGACGAAGACCTCGTTGCGGGAGAGGTCGAAGCGCAGCGACTCCAGGAACTCGCCCGGGTCCTCCGTCTCCTTCTGCCAGTCCAGCAGCTGCCGCAGCCAGGCCATGTCGTTGAGGTGGTCGTCCTTGCCCTTGCCGGACGACTTGGGGGCGTCGGAGCGCACCTTGGACGCGCCGGCGACGGCCTCCTGCTTGTACTTCCAGTGCGCGGCGATGCCGTACTCGGCGCGGCGGTGCATGTCGAAGGTGCGGATCTGCAGCTCGACCGGCTTGCCGCCGGGGCCGATGACCGTCGTGTGCAGCGACTGGTACATGTTGAACTTGGGCATCGCGATGTAGTCCTTGAACCGGCCGGGGACCGGGTTCCATCGCGCGTGCACCGTGCCCAGGGCCGCGTAGCAGTCGCGGACGGTCTCCACGAGGACGCGGATGCCCACCAGGTCGTAGATCTCCGCGAAGTCCCGGCCGCGGACGATCATCTTCTGGTAGACGCTGTAGTAGTGCTTCGGGCGGCCGGTGACGGTCGCCTTGATGCGGGCGGCGCGCAGGTCCTGCTGGACCTCGTCGGTGACGATGGCCAGGTACTCGTCACGCTTGGGCGCCCGCTCGGCCACCAGCCGGACGATCTCGTCGTACATCTTGGGGTAGAGGATCGCGAAGGCGAGGTCCTCCAGCTCCCACTTGATGGTGTTCATGCCCAGGCGATGGGCGAGCGGCGCGTAGATCTCGAGGGTCTCGCGCGCCTTCTTCTCCTGCTTCTCACGCTTGAGGTAGCGCATGGTGCGCATGTTGTGCAGGCGGTCGGCGAGCTTGATGACCAGGACGCGCGGGTCCTTGGCCATGGCGACGACCATCTTGCGCACGGTCTCGGCCTGCGCGGCCTCGCCGAACTTGACCTTGTCGAGCTTGGTGACGCCGTCGACGAGCAGCGTGACGACGTCGCCGAAGTCGCGGCGCAGGTCCTCCAGGCCGTACTCGGTGTCCTCGACCGTGTCGTGCAGCAGACCGGCCATCAGCGTGGCCGGATCCATGCCCAGCTCGGCGAGGATGGTCGTGACGGCGAGCGGGTGCGTGATGTACGGGTCGCCGCTCTTGCGCTTCTGGCCGCGGTGCCAGCGCTCGGCGACCTGGTAGGCGCGCTCGATCTGGCGGAGCGTGGCCGTCTCGATCTTCGGGTCGTTGCCGCGGACTATCCGCAGCAGCGGCTCCAGCACGGGGTTGTACGGGTTCGCGCGCTGCACACCGAGCCGGGCCAGACGGGCGCGGACGCGGTTGGAGGAGCCGGAGCGGGCCTGCTGGCCGGCCGCCTGACGGACCGCGGGCGGGGTGGGCTTGGGCCGCGACTGCTCATCGGGCTTGTCGACCGGCGCCGCCTGGGCGTGCTCGACCGGCCCGCGGGTGTCGTTCTTCGCGTGGGGCGCGTTCGGCGCGGGCTTGGCCGCGGCTGCCGAGGCGGACTCGGGCTTGGCGGCGGTCAGGTGCTGGGCCTCGTCTGGCAAGAGGACTCCTCGTGCGCGATCCGGGTCCCCCGGTCAGGCTCCGGACCCCCATGGTAGCGATCCCGGGCCCCGGGATCGCCTTCAGGCCAATGTGAGGACCGTCTACCCGGGAAACGCAGGTAACGCACGAGGCGGGCGCCGGATTCCTCCGGGCCCGCCTCTGCGGTGTCGTGCAGGTGCCCACCGGGGCGGCTGCGTGGCTGTTAGACCGTGAGCAGCGCCTCCAGCGGGGCACCGTTCAGCGCCGGCTCCAGGCGGGCCCGGCCGCTCAGGAAGCCGAGCTCCATGAGGACGGCGAGACCCGCGACCTCGGCGCCGGCCCGGCGGATGAGCTCGACCGCGGCCTCGGCGGTGCCGCCGGTGGCGAGGACGTCGTCGACGATGAGCACCCGGTCCTCGGGGTTCAGGTCCTCGGCGTGCACCTCGATCTCCGCCGAGCCGTACTCCAGGTCGTAGGCCTGGGCGAGGGTGGCTCCGGGGAGCTTGCCCGCCTTGCGTACGGGGATGAAGCCGAGGCCGGCGCGGACGGCGACCGGGGCACCGAGGATGAAGCCACGGGCCTCCAGGCCGACGACCTTGGTGGCCCCGGTGCTCTCGGCGATCTCGGCGAGGGCGTCGGTGAGCGCGGTGAACGCCGCCGGGTCCGCCAGGAGCGGGGTGATGTCCTTGAACATCACGCCCGGCTCCGGGTAGTCCGCCACGTCCCTGATGCGGCTGAGGAGCAGGTCCCTGATCTCGGTCATCGGCGCTTCCCCGACGGACGGCCGCGGCCGCGGTTGCGGGAGGCGGGCTGGTTGCGCGGCCCGACCACCGCGGGTGCGGCGTCCTCGGGCTCGTCCGCGTACACCTCGCCGTCGGCCTGGGCACCGGTCTCGCCCTTGGCCGGGGCCTGGGCCCGCTTGGCCAGGACGCGCTTCTTCAGGGCCTGCATCTGCGGTTCGCGTTCCTTGAGGTCGGCGACGAGCGGCGTGGCGATGAAGATCGAGGAGTACGCACCGGCGGCGAGACCGACGAACAGCGACAGCGAGATGTCGTTCAGCATGCCGGCGCCGAGGACACCGCCACCGATGAACAGCAGGCCCGCGACCGGCAGCAGCGCCACCACCGTGGTGTTGATGGAGCGGACCAGGGTGCTGTTGATCGAGCGGTTGGCGACATCGCTGTAGGTCCAGCGGGTCTGCTTGGTGAGGTCCTTCGTCTGCTCCTTGAGGCTGTCGAAGACCACGACCGTGTCGTAGAGCGAGTAACCGAGGATGGTCAGCAGACCGATCACGGTGCCCGGTGTGACCTCGAAGCCGACGAGGGCGTAGATGCCGACGGTGATGGTGATGTCGTGGATCAGCGCGACGAACGCGGCGAGCGCCATGCGCCACTCGAACGCGATCGCCAGGTAGATGACCACGAGGATCAGGAAGATGCCTAGGCCCTGCCAGGCCTTGTTGGCGATCTGCTCACCCCAGCTGGGACCGACGAGTTCGGCGTTGATCTGCTCCGAGTCGACCTTGAGGTCGTCCGAGAGCTGGTTCTTGATCTGGTTGGCCTTGTCGGTCTCGATGCCCGCGACCTGGATCCGCAGGCTGCCGTCACCGAGCTTCTGGACGATCGCGTCGTGACCGGAGGCCGTTTCCGCGTACTCCTCGGCCTGGGACACGGAGGCGCTGATGTTCTTCGGGGTGGTGAAGACGGCACCGCCCTGGAACTCGATGCCCATGTTCAGGCCGCGCACCGCCAGGCCGACGATGGCCGTGACGGTGATCAGGATCGACAGGCCGTACCAGATCTTGCGGTTCTTGACGAAGTCGTAGCCGATCTCGCCACGGTGCAGCCGGGCGCCGAGGTTGCCGAGTTTCGACATCTCACGCCTCCTTCGTGTCGACGGGGGCGGAGGGACGGCGGGTGCGGCGCAGTGGCGGCTGGGCACCCAGGCTCTTCGGGTCGAGGCCGGACCACTTGTGGCCGCTCGCGAAGAAGGTGCGACGGGCCAGGAGGGTCAGCAGCGGCTTGGTGAAGAGGAAGACCACCACCACGTCGAGCAGCGTGGTCAGGCCGAGCGTGAAGGCGAAGCCGCGCACCTTGCCGACGGTGACGATGAAGAGCACCGCGGCGGCGAGGAACGACACGAAGTCGGAGACCAGGATGGTGCGCCGGGCGCGAGGCCAGGCCCGCTCGACGGCGGGGCGCAGCGTACGGCCCTCGCGGATCTCGTCGCGGACGCGTTCGAAGTAGACGATGAACGAGTCCGCCGTGATGCCGATGGCGACGATGGCACCGCAGACGGCCGGCAGGTTCAGCGCGAAGCCGATGGCCGGGCCGAGCAGGGCCATGAGCGTGTAGGTGAGGGCGGCGGAGACCAGCAGCGAGAGGATCGCGACGAACGACAGACCGCGGTAGTAGGCCAGCAGGTAGATGACGACCAGCGCGAGACCGATCGCGCCGGCGATCAGACCGGCCTGCAGCTGGTCACCGCCCAGTGCGGCGGTCACGGTCGTCATGCTGTCGACCTTGAAGGTCAGCGGCAGCGCGCCGTAGCTCAGCATGTTGGACAGTTCCTGGGCGGACTGCTGGTTGAAGTTGCCGGAGATCTCGGCGTTGCCGCCGGTCAGGGCCTGCTTGACGGACGGATCGGAGACCACGTCGCCGTCCAGGACGATCGCGAACTGGTTCTGCGGCGGCTGGTTCTGGGCCAGCTTGCCGGTGATGTCGCCGAACTTCTTGGCGCCGGCGTCCGTGAAGTCCATCGTGACCGTCCAGCCGGCACCGGTCTGGGTGTTCAGGACGGCCTGGGCCTTGTCGACGTCGGTGCCGTCGACCTCGGCGGGGCCGAGGATGTACTTCTGCCACTGGCCCGACGAGTTCTTGCCGCAGGCCAGGGTGGGCTGGGAGGCCTTGACGCCGTCGCCCACGGTGGAGCGGGTCTTGGTGTCCGTGCAGTCGAGCTTGGCGTACTTCGCCTGCAGCGCCTTCGCGTCGGCCTCGGCGGTGCCGCCGCTCGCCGACGGGGAGGGGCTGGTCCCGGGCTTGTCCGAGGCGCTCGCGGACGGCGTGGCGTCGGCCTTCAGCCCGTCGGTGACCGCGCGGCCCTGGGTGGTGGGTGTGGCGGACGGCGAGGCGGAGTTCTTGTCGGTGGCCTCGGGCTTGTCGGACGCCTTGCCGGACGGCTGGTCCGAGGGGTTGCCGGTCGGGCTCGGGGAGGGGCTGGCCGCGCCCTTGCCGCCGGAGATGTCGGTGGCGATGACCGGGCGGAAGTAGAGCTTGGCGGTGGTGCCGACCTGCTTGCGGGCCTGCTCGGAGTTGGTCCCCTTGGGGATGTTCACGACGATGTTGTCGCGGCCCTGCGTCTGGACCTCGGCCTCGGAGACGCCCAGACCATTGACGCGGCGCTCCATGATGGAGACGGCCGTGTCCATGTTGGTCTTGTTGATCGCCGACTCGTTGCCGGCCTCGGGGACCGCGCGGAGCGTGATGCTCGTGCCACCGGCCAGGTCGATACCCAGACGCGGTTTGGTGTGACCCGAGGCGAACATTCCACCGGTGAGCGCCGCGATGGCGATCAGGATCAGGGCCAGCGAGCGCCCCGGCTTGCTCTGGGCGCTCGCGTTCCTGCCCTTTTTAGGTGTGGCCACCTTCTCGTACTCCCTCTCGGGCCACCTCGCTCCGGATCGGCGGACGGGCGGCCATGACATGGTGTCGGGATTCCGTGCGAGCTGGGCGTGCCCCGGGGTGCGCGGGCCGGACCCGCGCACCCCGGGTCACGACTACTTCGCCTCGGAGTCGCCGTCGGTCTTCTTCGGCTCTGCGTCCGTCTTCGCCTCGATCGCCTCGTCGGCCGGCTCATCGGCCGTGTCCTTCTTGCCGAGGTCGACGGCCTTGTCGTCAGCGGGGGCGGCGGAGTCGCCGGTCTCGGTGAGGGAGGAGGCGTCGTCCGGGACGAGGTCGGCGTCGGACTTCAGGTCGTGCTCGACGCCGTGGACGATGCGGTTGTACTCGTCGTCCGTGAGAACGGCGCCGATGGCGTTCTTGGCGAAGAGGAGATCGACGCCGGGACCGGCGTCGACGAGGACGGTGTCCTCGTTCACTTCCTTGACCGTGGCGTACATGCCCCCGATGGTGCGGATACCGCTGCCGGGCTGCATCTGGTTCCGCATGTCGGCGGCCTGCTGCTGCTTCTTCTTGGCCGACCGGGTCATCAGGAACATGGCCCCGATGAGCACGATGAACGGGAGGAGGGTCAGGAGACTCACGGGTCGGTACTTCCTTCACACGACCGCGCTGTGAGCGGCCAGCTGGTTGGGGGTGTGTACGCCGCCGACAAAGGCGGCATCGGCGGAGTCTAAGCGAGTCCGCGCGCATGGAACAACGCTCAGCATGGCACCGGGGTTCCTGGTCCGGCCAGTGACCTCGCCGCGACCCCGCCGCCCCGGAGCCGTGACGGCGCCGTCACGCCCCGAACAGGTCCTGTTGTCCGTTTCCGGTGGTCTGGGAGCGTGGCGGGGTGAGGCCGAGATGCGCCCATGCGGCGGGCGTGGCGACCCGGCCTCGGGGGGTGCGGGCCAGCAGTCCCTCCCGTACGAGGAAGGGCTCGGCGACCTCCTCCACGGTCTCACGTTCCTCCCCCACCGCGACAGCGAGCGTGGAGAGGCCGACCGGGCCACCGCCGAACAGCTTGAGCAGGGCTTCCAGCACACCCCGGTCGAGGCGGTCGAGGCCGCGCGCGTCCACCTCGTACACCGCGAGGGCGGCCGCCGCGATGTCCCTGGTGATCAGCCCGTCGGCCTTGACCTGCGCGTAGTCGCGGACGCGGCGCAGCAGGCGGTTGGCGATACGGGGCGTGCCACGGGAGCGTCCGGCGATCTCGGCGGCGCCCTCGGGCCGGACCTCGACGTCCAGGAGGCCGGCCGAGCGGTGGATGACCCGCTCCAGTTCGGCCGGTTCGTAGAACTCCATGTGCGCGGTGAAGCCGAAGCGGTCGCGCAGCGGGGGCGGCAGCAGGCCGGCGCGCGTGGTGGCGCCGACCAGGGTGAAGGGGGGCAGCTCCAGGGGAATGGCCGTGGCACCGGGGCCCTTGCCGACGATGACGTCGACGCGGAAGTCCTCCATGGCCATGTACAGCATCTCCTCGGCGGGCCGGGACATGCGGTGGATCTCGTCGAGGAAGAGGACCTCGCCCTCCTGGAGGGAGGAGAGGATCGCGGCGAGGTCGCCGGCATGCTGGATGGCGGGGCCCGAGGTGATGCGGATCGGGGCGTCCATCTCGGCCGCGATGATCATGGACAGGGTGGTCTTGCCGAGGCCGGGGGCGCCGGAGAGCAGCACGTGGTCGGCCGTGGCCCCGCGCGCGCGTGCGGCGCGCAGTACGAGGTCGAGCTGCTCGCGCACCTTCTCCTGGCCGATGAACTCGTCCAGGTCCTTGGGGCGCAGGGCCGCCTCGACGGCCTGGTCCTCACGGTCGGCGACAGAGTCCACCAGCCGCTCGCCGGCGGTGGTGTCGGTCGTGTCGTCCCAGTTCATAGATGCGCCTCAGAAGAATCGTGGATCAGCGGGCTCGGTTCAGCGTCTGCAGGGCCGCCTTCAGCAGCTGCCCCACCTGGGGCGTGCCCTCGACGGCCTCGGCCTGCGGGGTCACGGCGGCGACGGCCTCGTCGGCCTCCCGGGTCGCGTAGCCGAGGCCGATCAACGCCGCGTGCAGCTGGTCGCGCCAGCCGGCGCTGACCGGTGCGCCGACGGCGGGTGCGCCGACCGGGGCTCCGAGCCGGTCCTTCAGCTCCAGGAGCAGCTTCTGGGCGCCCTTCTTGCCGATGCCGGGGACGGCGATGAGGGCCTTCTCGTCGCCGGTGGCGACGGCCCGGCGCAGCGCGTCCGGGGTGTGCACGGCCAGCATCGCCTGGGCGAGTCTCGGTCCCACGCCGCTCGCGGTCTGGAGCAGCTCGAACACCTGCCGCTCGTCGTCGTCCGCGAAGCCGTACAGGGTCAGCGAGTCCTCCCGTACGACCAGGGAGGTGTGCAGCTTGGCCGGCTGGCCCATGCGGAGCGTGGAGAGCGTGTTCGGTGTGCACTGGACGGCCATGCCGACGCCGCCGACCTCGACGACCGCGGTGTCCGGAGCGAGCGCGGCCACTGTGCCGCTGACGAAGGCGATCATGCCGTCCGGCCTTTCGGTGCTTGGGCGGTGTGCAGGGCGACGGCCTGCTGGAGTCGGTTCTGCGCGGGGGCGCGCCAGATGTGGCAGATGGCGAGGGCGAGGGCGTCGGCCGCGTCGGCGGGCTTGGGCGGGGCGCTGAGCCGGAGCAGGCGGGTCACCATGGCGCCCACCTGTGCCTTGTCGGCCCGGCCGCTGCCGGTGACGGCGGCCTTGACCTCGCTCGGGGTGTGCAGCGCCACGGGGATCCCGCGGCGGGCGGCACAGAGCATGGCGACGGCGCTGGCCTGGGCGGTGCCCATCACCGTACGCACGTTGTGCTGGCTGAAGACGCGTTCCACGGCGACGAATTCGGGCCGGTGCTCGTCGAGCCACTGCTCGATGCCCTGCTCGACCGCGACGAGGCGGTGGCCGAGGTCGGCGTCGGCGGGCGTGCGGACGACGCCGACGCCGATCATCGTGAGCGGCCGCCCGGCGACGCCCTCGACGACGCCGACACCGCACCGGGTCAGTCCCGGGTCCACCCCCAGTACGCGCACGCGCCCTCCCCTTTTCTCGCGGCTGAACCGCCGCCGCTCTCGCGGACCTGGCTGGGCACCGTCGTGGTTCCTCGATCGATGGTCGTGGCCCGTGGACGGTGATCTTTGGCCACGCCAGGCTATCCGCTGCCACCGACAACGACAGCGGGCCGGAAGACATGTGTCTCCCGGCCCGCCGAGATCGCGGCACTCGCGGCAGCGTTACGCGTCGACCTTCTCCATGACCTCGTCGCTCACGTCGAAGTTGGCGAAGACGTTCTGCACGTCGTCGCTGTCCTCGAGCGCGTCGATCAGCTTGAAGATCTTCTTGGCGCCCTCTTCGTCCAGCTCGACCTGGACGGACGGCACGAAGCTGGAGTCGGCGGAGTCGTAGTCGATG
This sequence comes from Streptomyces tibetensis, assembly GCF_007655005.1. Taxonomy (GTDB): domain Bacteria; phylum Actinomycetota; class Actinomycetes; order Streptomycetales; family Streptomycetaceae; genus Streptomyces; species Streptomyces tibetensis. The sequence continues at coordinate 333,854 of NZ_SZVW01000003.1, read as the reverse complement.
CCGGCGTCCTGGAGGGCGGTGCGGACCGCGACCAGGTCGGTGGCCTCGCTGATGACCTCGAAGGACTCGCCGAGGTCGTTGACCTCCTCGGCGCCCGCGTCCAGGACGGCCGTGAGGACGTCGTCCTCGGACAGCTCGCCCTTGGGGACGATGACGACGCCCTTGCGGCTGAACATGTACGACACCGAGCCCGGGTCTGCCATCGAGCCGCCGTTGCGGGTCATGGCGACGCGGACGTCGGAGGCGGCGCGGTTGCGGTTGTCGGTGAGGCACTCGATGAGCACCGCGACACCGTTGGGGCCGTAGCCCTCGTACATGATCGTCTCGTAGTCGGCGCCGCCGGCCTCGAGGCCGCCGCCGCGCTTGACCGCGGAGTCGATGTTCTTGTTCGGGACCGACTGCTTCTTGGCCTTCTGGATGGCGTCGTAAAGAGTGGGGTTGCCCTCGATGTCGACGCCGCCCATCCGGGCCGCGACCTCGATGTTCTTGATCAGCTTCGCGAAGAGCTTGCCGCGCTTGGCATCGATCACGGCCTTCTTGTGCTTCGTCGTAGCCCATTTAGAGTGGCCGGACATCTGCCTGTCTCCTTCGCGTAACCCATCTCAGCAACGAACGCAGGAATCCTACAAGGAGTCGGCTTCCCGGTTCGCCCGCACCATGTCGACGAACAGGGCGTGGACGCGGTGGTCGCCGGTCAGTTCCGGGTGGAACGACGTGGCCAGCGCGGTGCCCTGGCGGACCGCGACGATGTGGCCGTCGTGCTCGGCGAGCACCTCGGCCCGGGCGCCGACGGACTCCACCCAGGGGGCTCGGATGAAGACGCCCTCCACCGGGTCGCCCTCGACGCCCCGGAAGTCGACGGCCGCTTCGAAGGACTCGTTCTGCCGTCCGAAGGCGTTGCGGCGCACGATCATGTCGATGCCGCCGATGGTCTCCTGGCCGGAGCGCGGGTCGAGGATCTTGTCGGCGAGCATGATCATGCCGGCGCAGGTGCCGTAGACGGGCATGCCGTCCCGCACGCGCGCGCGGAGGGGCTCCATCAGGCCGAACAGGACGGCCAGCTTGGAGATGGTGGTGGACTCGCCGCCGGGGAGGACGAGGCCGTCCACCTCGGCGAGTTCTTCGGGGCGCCGCACCGGCCTGGCCACGGCATCGGCCGCGGCCAGGGCGACGAGGTGCTCCCGTACGTCGCCCTGGAGGGCCAGGACGCCTATGACGGGGGTGTCGTTCATGGATTCCTGTGCCTTACCAGCCGCGGTTGGCGTAGCGCTCGGCCTCGGGGAGGGTGTCGCAGTTGATGCCGACCATGGCCTCGCCGAGGTTGCGGGAGGCGTCGGCGATGATCTTCGGGTCGTCGTAGAAGGTGGTGGCCTTCACGATGGCGGCGGCGCGCTTGGCCGGGTCGCCGGACTTGAAGATGCCGGAGCCGACGAAGACGCCCTCGGCGCCGAGCTGACGCATCAGGGCGGCGTCGGCCGGGGTGGCGACGCCACCGGCGGAGAACAGCACCACGGGGAGCTTGCCGAGCTCGGAGACTTCCTTGACCAGCTCGTACGGGGCGCGCAGCTCCTTGGCGGCGGCGTACAGCTCGTTGTTGTCGTAGCCGCGCAGGCGGGCGATCTCGTTCTTGATCTGGCGCAGGTGGCGGACGGCCTCGACGACGTTGCCGGTGCCGGCCTCGCCCTTGGAGCGGATCATCGCCGCGCCCTCGGCGATGCGGCGCAGGGCCTCGCCCAGGTTGGTGGCGCCACAGACGAACGGCGTGGTGAAGGCGAACTTGTCGCTGTGGTTGACCTCGTCGGCCGGGGTGAGGACCTCGGACTCGTCGATGTAGTCGACGCCGAGGGACTGCAGCACCTGGGCCTCGACGAAGTGGCCGATGCGGGACTTGGCCATGACCGGGATGGAGACGGCGTCGATGATGCCCTCGATCATGTCCGGGTCGGACATGCGGGCCACACCGCCGTCCTTGCGGATGTCGGCCGGGACCCGCTCCAGGGCCATGACGGCGACGGCGCCCGCGTCCTCGGCGATCTTCGCCTGCTCCGGCGTGACGACGTCCATGATGACGCCGCCCTTGAGCTGCTCGGCCATGCCGCGCTTCACACGGGCGGTACCGGTCTCGGGAGCCTGGTTTTCGGAGATGGACACGGGTGACCTCACTGAGGGGAAAGGGGGTTTCTGCAGCACTGAGGAAACGTGAGAGAACCAGGCCACAGCAAGGGCCAATGCGAACGCCGTGGATCCTTTTGCGACGGACGGCCGGAAAACGACGGGTGAAGGGGGCTCAGGCGGCCCGATCCACCAGGGCCACCGGAGGCTCGTCGTCCATTTCGAAGGCCATCGGGAAGGGGGCGTGACCGGCCAGACGGAACCAGCGCACCTTGCGATGCCGGCGCAGAGCCCGGGCCGCGCGTACGGCGTCGTTGTGGAAGCGCCGGGCCATCGGCACCCTGCGGACGGCCTCGGTGAGTTCCCGGGCCGCCTCCTCTCCCCCGGGTGCCTCCCGCACCGCCTCCACCTGAGGGGCCTCTCCGAAGACGGCCCGCAGCGCCTGGCTCAGGTCGCTCTCGGCGACCTCCCGCTGGTCCTCCTCGGCCTGCCGGGCGGCGTGCGCGGCCTCGTACAGCACGATCGAGGCGGCCGGGTCCAGGACCCCCGAGGTCGCCAGTTCCTGCGCCACCGAGGCCCGGCGCAGCAGCTGCGCGTCCAGGGCGGCCCGGGCGGCGTCGATCCGGGCGTGGAGACGGTCGAGCCGGCCGGCGGTCCAGCTCAGGTAGAGCCCGATCGCGACCAGGGCGACGGCGATCCAGATGAGAGTGGTGGTCACGGGCGGCAAGGCTAGCGGCACGAGGGGTCCGGCCGTTCACCCCGCCCTGCCCCGTGCGTGGTCAGCGGTTGCGGTCCTCCGCCGGCGGCGGGATGGACATCAGTGTCTTGAAGTGGCCCTTGGGGTGCCCCTCGCCGACGAGTCGGCCCTCCGCCTCGACCCAGGCGTGGGCGGCGAAGGGGTGGGTGCGCACCCCGGTGCACCAGGTGGGCCAGGCACCGCGCATGCGGCACAGCAGGGCGGTGGCGATGGAGCGCTGCAGGCAGCCCTGCCCGGCGCAGCGCAGGCTGACGGACACGACCTCTTCGCGGGCTGTGAGCGCCTGCGCGGCTGTCGCGGGTGCGGCGCCCCGGCGGGCGAACTCCAGGACGGTGCGCAGCCGGGCGGGTCTGGCCTTGGCCAGCGGCCGGGCGACTCCCACGGCCAGCAGGGGCAGGATGCGGCGGTGCACAGGGAGACGGCGCCGTTCGGCCAGCGCGACGGGCATGCTCACGAGATCACCAGTTCCGAGCCTCGCAGGCGCTCGATCACGGCGCTCACGTCGCGTTCGGCCTGCTGGGAGTCGATCCCGTACCGGTTCGCGAGACCGGTGGCGATGGCGGCGGGCTGGTGCCCGTCGAGCAGTTCGCGCAGCACGTGGGCACCGGTGTTGTTCAACTGCCAGTAGCGGCCGGTGCGTTCGTTGAGCAGGACCGTGCCGTCGTCGGTGTCGGTGGTGCTCACGTCAGGGTGCAGGCGCACGGGCGTCGAACCTCCAGGCAGGGGTGGGGCGGGTGGCGGCGCGCAGCCAGGTCTCGCAGCCGATCAGGGGTTCCAGGGCGATCCTCGTGGAGTTGTCCGGCTGGGGTGCGAGCAACCGGGTGCGCAGTGCTGCGGGATCGATCAGGCCCCGGGCGGCCAGGGCCGAGTCGTCGAGCATCTCCAGGATCGCGGGCAGGTTGCGGCGCAGCCCGCTGTTGGCCTCGTCACTGAACTCGCCCTTGGTGGAGCGGCCCAGCACGGGCTGCGGGACGATGCCGCGCATCGCGTCGGCCAGCAGTGGCTTGTAGCGCCAGGGACCTGCGTGTTCGTGGGCCCGGACCGCCAGGACCGCTTCCACCACGCGGTCGTCGAAGAACGGCGAGTCGAGCTGTACGCCGTCGTCGGCGAACACGCGGGCCAGGTGCCGGTACCAGGGGGCGGCGGTGCGCACGGCGAGGAGCGACTGGTGTTGTGCCAGGTCGCCGGAGAGCGGCTGTACCCGGGTCGCGGTGTCCCGCAGGGCCTCTCGGGCAGCCTCGATCGCGGTGCCGGTGGCCCAGGACGGGGCGCGCAGCGTCCACAGGCCCCACCCGAGAGCGGGTCGGCGTCTGGGCGGGGGCGGGTCGGTGAGCTGGTCGGCCTGGCGGCGCCACCAGGCGGCCTCGTCACCGGGGCGGGTCAGCGCGGCCAGGGTCGGCAGGACGGGCCAGCGGCTCAGCGCGCCGTATCCGCGGACGTGCCGCAGGGCGGTCAGCGGGCGGTGGCGGAGCAGTCCGTGGAGGTAGCCGGGGAACGGGGTGAACAGTTCGTCGCCGCCGTGTCCGGCGAGGTGTCTGCGCGATCCGGTGCCGGCCAGCAGGCGGGCCGTGTGCCGGGTGCGGGCGAGGGTGCGGGCGAACGGGTAGGGCCCCTCGGTGTCCACCGGCTCGTCGCAGTCGGTGAACAGGGAGGGGAGGTCGCCGGGCGGGACCACGAGGTGCTCGGCCCGGTCGAGGGCGCCGATGGCGTGGGTGGCGAAGGCGGCGTCGTCGTTGCCGGCCTCGGCCTCGCCCCAGCGGAACGTCACCAGGTCGGGCGTGCTCCGGGCGGCGAGGAAGCACAGCGACGTGGAGTCCATGCCGCCGGACAGGTCCGTGCTCAGCCGGCCCTGCTCGGGCGCGCGGTCGTCGAAGGCCGAGGTGAGAGCGTGGCGCACCGCCTCGGCGCCCGCGGTCAGGGTCAGTTCGGGAGCCGGCGGCTGCCACCAGCGTGTCTCGCGTATCCGCTCGTGTTCCCACACCAGGCAGTGGTCGGGGGCGAGGGCGGATATGCCGGCCCAGAGGGGCCGGTCGCCCAGCGGAGGCGGCAGGAACCCACCGGTGGCCACGCGCAGGGCCAGGGCCTGTTCGTCGATCCCGGCACCGGTCATCGCGGCGAGGACATCGACCCGGTCGGCTGCCACCTCGACGTCGTTCGTCCGGGTGCGGAACACCCGGCGCAGTCCGGTCGCGCTGCCCTGGAAGCGAACCTCCCCGTGGGCCGAGACGACCAGGTGGCAGGAGCCGGGGAGGGACGTGGCGAGCGCGTCCGCGTCGGACACCGTCCGTATGCGGGCGGCCAGTTCGCGGAGCCGGGCGGCGGGGACGGGGCAGACCCCGACCACCGCCACCCGCACCGGACCCGCGGTGACCACCGTGATCTCGCCGGTGGACCAACGGCCCACCAGCCACGGCCGCCCCGAGGCGTGCGCGTACTCCTGCGGCGACGCCCACGGCACGGCCGCGCGAAAGGCGGCCGCCGCTGCCGTGTCCGGCAGGACCACGAACCCGGTGCTGCTCATCTGCTCAACTCTCCGAGCGTGCTCGTGCCGACGAGAGCCGGCGAGACGACTGTCAGAAGCCGCCCGAGTAGTGACCGAAGATGTCGTTGCCCCAGCCGATGAAGCCCAGGGTGTCCTCGTTGAACTCTCCGACCTCGGTCAGCGTCGGCGGGGCGTACGGCTCGGCGGTCGTGAGCTCGATCTGCTCGTCCACAACATCTCCTCCCGTTACAAGGGGCAGCCGGTCAGCTACCCATTGCACCGTACATTCGATGTTGATTCATGATCCATCGGTTTTCACTCAAGTCCCGGCAGCCACTTCGGACACTCGAACGACACGGAAAGATCACGGGTGATCTGCGCAATCGATCATTGTGCACCGTGGCACGCGGACGCCCGACCTGCCCTTTTGACGTGGCCTGAAAGGACCGGGCGCCCGCCGTCAGTCCCGGGCGAACCCCAGCCGCCCCCACAGGCCGGTCGTCCGCTCGTCCTCGGCCACCGCCGCCGCTCCCGCCGTGACCGTCTCGTAGACGGACAGGATGTCCGCGCCGACGGTCGACCAGTCGAAGCGCCGTACGTGGGCACTCCCCCGCGCCCGCAGCTCCGCCCGCCGCTCCGGGTCCGCCAGGAGCCGTACGGCCGCTGCGGCCAGGGCGTCGGCGTCCTCGTTGGGGAACAGTTCGCCGGCCGCTCCGCGGTCCAGGACCTGGGCGAAGGCGTCCAGGTCGGAGGCGAGCACGGGGGCTCCGGCGGACATGGCCTCGACGAGGATGATGCCGAAGCTCTCGCCGCCGGTGTTGGGCGCGACGTAGAGGTCGACGCTGCGCAGGAACCGGGCCTTGTCCTCGTCGCTGACCATGCCGAGGAACTCGACGCGGGAGCGCAGGTCGGCCGGCAGGGACTCCACGGCCTCCACCTCGTCGCCGCGCCCTGCGACGAGCAGCCGGGTCTGCGGGCGCGCGGCGAGGATCCTGGGCAGGGCCCTCATCAGCACCGGGAGTCCCTTGCGGGGCTCGTCGATACGCCCTATGAAGCCGATCGTGTCGCCCTGCCACTCGGCCTTGGGCTCGGCCTCGGCGAAGAAGTCCACGTCGACGCCGTTGGGGATCACGACCGCGTCGCCGCCGAGGTGCTCCACCAGCGTGCGGCGGGCGTACTCGCTGACCGCGATGCGGGCGCTGATCTTCTCCAGGGCGGCCTGGAGGATCGAGTACGCGGCGATCATCGCGCGGGAGCGCGGGTTGGACGTGTGGAACGTGGCGACGATCGGGCCCTGGGCGGCCCAGCAGGTGAGCAGGCCCAGCGACGGCGAGGTCGGCTCGTGGATGTGGATCACGTCGAACGCACCGTCGTGCAGCCAGCGGCGCACCCGGGCGGCGCTCAGGAAGCCGAAGTTCAGCCGGGCCACCGACCCGTTGTACGGCACCGGCACGGCGCGTCCGGCCGAGACCACGTACGGCGGGAGCGGGGTGTCGTCGTCGGCCGGGGCCAGGACGGACACCTCGTGACCGAGGCGGATGAAGTACTCGGCGAGGTCACGGATGTGGAACTGCACGCCACCCGGGACGTCCCAGGAGTACGGGCAGACGATACCGATTCTCACGGGCGTCCCTTCGCGGGGTCGAGGTCCGCGAGCCACAGGCGCTGCAGCATGTGCCAGTCCGACGGATGGTCGGCGATCCCCGTGGCGAAGGCGTCGGCCAGCGCCTGTGTCATGACGGACGTCTTCTCGGCGCGCGTGCCCGACTCGGGCACCTCGACGGCCGGGTGGACGCGGCCCCGCATCACGGGCGAGTCGTCGTACCAGAGGGTGACGGGCAGCAGCAGGGCGCCGGTCTGCTGGGCGAGCAGGGCGGGTCCGGCCGGCATGCGGGCCGTGTCGCCGAAGAAGTCCACCTCCACGCCGGAGGCGGACAGGTCACGGTCGGCGACCAGGCAGACGAGGCCGCCCTCGCGCAGCCGCCGGGCCAGGGTGCCGAAGGCGGTGCCGCCGCTGTGCGGCAGGACCTCCATGCCGAGGCCCTCGCGGTAGGCGACGAACCGGTCGTAGAGCGTCTCGGGCTTCAGCCGCTCGGCGACCGTGGTGAACGGGATGCCGAGCTTCGTGGTGACCCAGGCGCCGGCGAGGTCCCAGTTGGCCAGGTGCGGCAGGGCGAGTACGACGCCCTTGCCCGCGGCCAGGCCCTCGGTGAGGTGGTGCAGGTCCTTGGCCTCGAAACCGGCCTTGATCCGCTCCTTGCTCCAGGCCGGGAGGCGGAAGGACTCCATCCAGTAGCGCAGGTAGGAGCGCATGCCCGCGCGGGACAGTTCGGCGAGGGCTTCCGGACTCGCGCCGGGCACCACGCGCGCGTAGTTGCTCTCCAGGCGCTGGACACCCTTGCCGCGCTGCTTCCAGGCGAGGTCGGCGATGGTGCGGCCGAGGCGTACGGCGGCCGGCTCGGGGAGCTTCTTGACCGTGCTCCAGCCGAGGCCGTACAGCGCGTCCGTCAGCCGGTCCTGTGCGCTCACGTGGCCGCCTCGCTCCCGTGAGAGGCGTTCTGCTGCTCGTCCTCATCGTCCTGCTCGCCCTGCGCGGCCGCCTCCGCCTCCGCGGATTCCCTGCGGACCGTGACGACCCGCTGGATCAGCGTGACGAGGCTGCCCACGGCGACGATCCACAGAGCGACGGGCAGCAGGTACCGGATGCCGGGCACACCGAACTTGTGCAGGCCCGCGAGCCCCGCCGCGACCAGGGAGATCACCAGCCGCTCGGCACGCTCGACGAGCCCGTTGACCGCCACCGGCAGGCCGATCGACTCGCCCCGGGCCTTGGTGTACGACACCACCTGGCCGCTGGCCAGGCAGAAGATCGAGACCGCGCACAGGACGAGGTCGTCGCCCCCTCCCGCGTACCAGAGGATGAAGCCGCCGAAGATCGCGCCGTCGGCGACCCGGTCGAGCGTGGAGTCCAGGAAGGCGCCCCAGCGGCTGGAGCGGCCGAGCTGACGCGCCATGTTGCCGTCGACGAGGTCGGAGAACACGAACAGCGTGATCACGACCGTGCCCCAGAAGAACTCGCCCATGGGGTAGAAGACCAGTGCGCCCGCGACCACACCGGCGGTGCCGAGGAGCGTGACCGTGTCGGGGCTGACGCCCCGGCGGATGAGAAACGCGGCGAACGGTGTGAGGACACGCGTGAAGAATGCACGCGCGTACTTGTTCAGCATGGCCTTCCCGAGGGTCGGTGTCGCCGTCTGGCCCCTGCTGGCCACCGGCTGGCCCATCGTAGTCACGCGCGCGCGTGGGCGAGGTGCGGGCACCCGGACCCCTTTCGGGGGAACCCGCGAGCCCCTGGTGGGCGGCGCGCTCACGTCGTTCGTATGGACGCGCCGTGACGGGAGTGGGAAGGTCGAATGACCGCGGGCGTCGCCGGAGCCACCACCGCTGGGGGTACCCCCGGACGGAGTCTGGGGGAGGATTCCGCGTGTCCGCGCCCACAGTGACCTCACCGTGCACGGGAGGCAGGATCATGGGCGACAAGGCACAGACACACCCTGGGGCCGCCGGCAGGGCACAAGCGGCCGACCACCCTCAGTCCGTACGGAATGTGGTGCTGGTCGGCCACTCCGGATCGGGAAAGACCACGTTGGTCGAAGCCCTCGCACTCACGGCGGGGGCGGTCAACCGGGCGGGCCGTGTGGAGGACGGCGGCACCGTCTCCGACTATGACGACATCGAGCACCGGCAGCAGCGCTCGGTACAGCTCTCCCTGGTGCCCGTCGAGTGGGACGGCATCAAGGTCAATCTGCTCGACACCCCCGGATACGCCGACTTCGTCGGTGAGCTCAGGGCCGGTCTGCGCGCGGCGGACGCGGCCCTCTTCGTCGTCTCGGCCTCGGACGGCGTGGACGGCTCGACCCGCATGGTGTGGGAGGAGTGCGCGGCCGTGGGCATGCCCCGGGCCATCGTCGTCACGCACCTGGAGTCGGCGCGTTCCGACTTCGAGGAGATGACCCGGACCTGCGCGGAGGCCTTCGGCGCGGACGACCCCGACGCGGTCCTGCCGCTCTACCTGCCGCTGCACGGCCCTCAGGCCCCGGACGGGCACGCCCCCGTGACCGGGCTGATCGGCCTGCTGTCGCAGAAGCTGTTCGACTACTCGACCGGCGAGTGCAAGGAGTCCGAACCCGGCGAGGACCAGCTGCCACTGATCGAGGAGGCCCGCAACCGTCTCATCGAGGGGATCATCTCCGAGAGCGAGGACGAGACCCTCATGGACCGCTACCTCGGCGGGGAGCCGATCGACGTCGGAACGCTCATCCAGGATCTGGAACGCGCCGTCGCACGGGGCGTCTTCTTCCCCGTGCTGGCCGCCGCCCCCGCGGGTGAGGGCGCCCGGCAGGGCCTCGGCACCCTGGAGCTGCTGGAGCTGATCACGCGGGGCTTCCCGACGCCCCTGGAGCACGAGACGGTGCGGGTGACGACGATCGACGGAAAGCCGCGCGAGCTCAAGCCGTGCGACCCGGGCGCTCCGCTGGTCGCGGAGGTCGTGAAGACCTCCTCCGACCCTTATGTGGGCCGGCTGTCGCTGATCCGGCTGTTCTCCGGCACCCTGCGCGCCGACCAGACGGTCCACGTCTCCGGGCACGGGCTGGCCGACCGGGGGCACGAGGACCACGACGTCGACGAGCGGATCGGCGCCCTGTCCACGCCGTTCGGCAAACAGCAGCGCCCGGTGTCGCACGTCATCGCGGGTGACCTGGCCTGTGTGGCGAAGCTGGGCCGCGCCGAGACCGGCGACACCCTGTCCGCCAAGGACGACCCGCTGCTCATGGAGCCGTGGCAGATGCCCGACCCGCTGCTGCCGCTGGCCATCCAGGCCCACAGCAAACCGGACGAGGACAAGCTCTCCCAGGGTCTGGCCCGGCTGGTGGCCGAGGACCCGACGATGCGGCTGGAACAGAACCAGGACACCCACCAGGTGGTGCTGTGGTGCCTGGGCGAGGCGCACGCCGACGTGGCCCTGGAGCGGCTGCGCAGCCGGTACGGCGTCCAGGTCGACGTCGTGCCGCACCGGGTGTCCCTGCGCGAGACGTTCGCGACCAGGTCGGCCGGCCGGGGCAGGCACGTCAAGCAGTCCGGCGGGCACGGGCAGTTCGCCATCTGCGAGATCGAGGTCGAGCCGCTGCCCGGCGGGTCCGGCATCGAGTTCGTCGACAAGGTCGTGGGCGGCGCCGTGCCCCGGCAGTTCATCCCGTCGGTGGAGAAGGGCATACGCGCACAGGCGGCCAGGGGAGTCGCGGCCGGTTACCCGCTCCTCGACGTACGGGTGACCCTCCTGGACGGCAAGGCGCACTCGGTGGACTCCTCCGACGCCGCGTTCCAGACGGCCGGCGCGCTCGCGCTGCGGGAGGCCGCGGCCGACGCGAAGATCCATCTGCTGGAGCCGGTGGCCGAGGTGTCCGTGCTGGTCGGCGACGACTTCGTGGGCGCCGTGATGAGCGACCTGTCGGGGCGGCGCGGCCGGGTGCTCGGCACCGAGCAGACACCCGGCGGGCGCACCCTGATCCGGGCCGAGGTGCCCGAGATCGAGATCGACCGGTACGCGATCGACCTGCGGTCGATGGCGCACGGCACGGCGGCGTTCAGCCGCCGGTACGCGCGGCACGAACCGATGCCGCAGCAGGTCGCGGACCGGGTGCGTGAAGAGGAGCGCAAAGCCTCGTAGTTGGCGCCGGCGCCACCAAGTGCCCTCGTGTGGGCTCCCCTCCGCGGGGGCGGACGGCTTGACAGGCCGCCCGCCCCCGCACGCCGGTGTGGACGGATACGCTGATGACCTGATCAACAGGTGTGCGCAGCGCGGAAGTCGGGAAGGCCGCAGATGCGGATGCGGCAGCGATGGGGGCGGCAGTGACGGACGGATTCGACTTCAGCCCGGGAGCGCAGGTTCCTCTCGCGGGTGCGAGCGGCCAGACGGCGGCGACCTACGCGCTGGCCGCGGCGGCGTACCGGGACGACGAGGTCACCAAGATCCTGGCCGCCGACAACGAGTGGCACCAGTCGAAGGTGACCCCGCCGCGCTCCTGGGCGAAGATCTTCCGCCCCAGGCTCGGCGAGGCCTTCTCGCGCGCGGTGATCGACCGGATGCTGGGGGCCGGGCGCAAGCCGGTCATCCAGTCCTTCGGCATCGAGCCCCAGGTCGTCGTGGAGCACTGCCTGGCGGCCCACCGCATCCGCCGGGACCGCGACAACTGGCTGTCGGCGATCACGGTGATCTGCGGGCTCCTGTTCCTGCCGGGCTTCCTGGTGTGGCTGCTGGTGTTCACCCTGCGCACCACCATGGCCAAGCGCGAGGACAAGCGTGCGGGCGCCCTGGCCACGACGCTGCTGGTCGCGGTGAGCGCACTGGCCGTGCTGTTCCTGCTGCGCATGCCGTTCACCGGGTTCTGGGCCCTGTACGGGCGCGCGGCGGTGATCATGCCGGTCGTCGGCTGGTTCTGGGCCAAGCACATCTGCGAGCGGACCGCCCGGGACCTGCGGGAGCGCTGGTCGAGCCTGCTGTCGGGCGGCGGTGTCGGCGCCAAGATCCCCGAGGCCGTCCCCGGCAACCCCGGTGACGCGGCCGAGCAGGTCCGCAAGGAGCTGGCCCGCCTCGCCGCCGAGCAGCGGTCCAACTCGGTCTTCTACGCCGGTCCCAAGGGCATACTCGGCATGGGCACGCGGTGGGGCAGCTGGCAGCTGGCCGAGGAACTGGTCTCCGCCGAGCCGGGCAAGGAGTTCCACCCGTTCCGCAGCTGGGACGTCATCGTGGCGATCCAGGGCGGTCTCGGCATGCTGGAGCGCACGTCCATCAACACCGGCGGTTTCCCCAAGCCGTCCATCACGCACTGGGTCGTCACGCCGATCGGCGAGAAGGCGACGGAGGTGTCCCGACCGAGCGGCACGGACGTCGACGCGTACACGGTCCGGACCCACGCCATACAGGACATCTGCAACAAGCAGCAGTTCGGCAGCGGCGACCGGCACTACCTGGGCGTGCAGTGGACCCTGTGGGACGGCCACCTGGTGATCACGATGCTGATCACGGTGACCGTGCTGCACGACACGCTGCGCATCGAGGTCACCGGGCACGCCCTGGGGCCGGTGAACTCCCTGTTCAACGAGAAGCCCGCCGCCAAGGAGAAGACGGTCCAGAAGTCGCTCCGGTTCTGGGAGACCCGCACGGTGAAGCTCCCGCTGATCGACGCCGACGAGGTGGTACGGCTGGCCGCGCGCGCCCCGCTGACCTGGTACCCGCCGGTGCTGAACTGGCTCGGCGGCAGTCTGACGCTGCCGGAGCCGTTCGGCCTGCGGCACGCGTGGGCCGACCAGCCGTGGCGGCACCGGTTCATGGCCGACGACGCGCTGCGGGCTGCCACGCCGGTGCTGCGGGTGGTGCACACGGCGGCGCTGAAGGTGCTGCGGGAGAACGGGGTGGACGTGGAGAAGTTCGGGTCCAGGTCGGCGGCGCTCAGCGGGGCGGTGCAGGAGGCTTCGCCGAAGAAGGCGGATGTGTACGACGCGTAGGCCTCCGGCGGTCGAGCCGATCATCCCCGGGCCAGCGGTGGCTGGTGCCCCTGGGGGCTGCGCCCCCAGACCCCCATCGGCCTGAACGGCCTCGTCCTCAAACGCCGGACGGGCTGGGGTAGGCCGCACCCGCCGCAATCAAGCGGTCGGCCAGGCCTCCGCCAGCATCTTCCGCGTGTCCGCCAGGAGCTGCGGCAGCACACGCGTGTGCCCGACCACGGGCATGAAGTTCGTGTCCCCGCCCCAGCGCGGCACGATGTGCTGGTGCAGGTGTGCGGCGATGCCCGCGCCGGCGACCGTGCCCTGGTTCATGCCGATGTTGAAGCCGTGGGCGCCGGAGGCCGTGCGCAGGGCCGTCATCGCCTGCTTGGTGAGCTCTCCGAGTTCGGCGGTCTCCCCCGCGGTGAGGTCGGTGTAGTCGGCGACGTGCCGGTAGGGCACGGTCATCAGGTGGCCGCCGTTGTACGGGTAGAGGTTGAGCACCGCGTAGACCTGCTCGCCGCGCCGGACGACGAGCCCGTCCTCGTCGGACTTGGCCGGGATCGAGCAGAAGGGGCAGCCGTCGCCGGCGCCCGGGCCGGTGGGCTTGTTCTCGCCCTGGATGTAGGCCATCCGATGCGGCGTCCACAGACGCTGGAACGCGTCCTGCGTCCCCACTCCCAGCTGCTGCTCCGGCTCACTCGTCATGCAGTGCAGCATATGGCGTCGAGCTGGGGGGACGGCAAAGGCCCCCGGATCTCCCCGGGGGCCTTTGCACGGTGTGATCAGACCTGGGCGCGCTCCTCGACGACCTTCTGGATCTTCGCGATGGCCTCGTCGAAGGGGATGCCGTTCTCCTGCGAACCGTCGCGGTAGCGGAAGGACACGGACTCGTGGGACATGTCCTCGTCGCCCGCGATGACCATGAAGGGCACCTTCTGCTTCTGGGCGTTGCGGATCTTCTTCTGCATGCGGTCGGAGGAGGAGTCGACCTCGACGCGCAGGCCCTTCTTCTTGGCCGCGGCGGCGAACTTCTCCAGGTACTCCACGTGCGCGTCGCCGATCGGGATGCCGACCGCCTGGACGGGGGCCAGCCACGCCGGGAAGGCGCCCGCGTAGTGCTCCAGGAGCACCGCGAAGAAGCGCTCGATGGAGCCGAACAGCGCGCGGTGGATCATGACGGGGCGCTGCTTGGAGCCGTCCGCGGAGGTGTACTCCAGGTCGAAGCGCTCCGGCAGGTTGAAGTCGAGCTGGATCGTCGACATCTGCCAGGTGCGGCCGATGGCGTCCTTGGTCTGCACGGAGATCTTCGGGCCGTAGAAGGCGGCGCCGCCCGGGTCGGGGACGAGGGGCAGGCCCTGCTTCTCGGCGACCTGGCGCAGCGTCTCCGTGGCCTCTTCCCAGGCCTCGTCGGAGCCGACGAACTTCTCCGGGTCCTTGGTGGACAGCTCCAGGTAGAAGTCGGTCAGGCCGTAGTCGCGCAGCAGGCCGAGGACGAAGGTGAGCGTCTTGTCGAGCTCCTCCGACATCTGCTCGCGGGTGCAGTAGATGTGCGCGTCGTCCTGGGTGAAGCCGCGGGCGCGGGTCAGGCCGTGCACGACGCCGGACTTCTCGTACCGGTACACGGTCCCGAACTCGAAGAGGCGCAGCGGCAGTTCACGGTAGGAACGCCCGCGCGCGTCGAAGATCAGGTTGTGCATCGGGCAGTTCATGGGCTTGAGGTAGTAGTCCACGCCCTCGTCGAGCTGCATGGGCGGGTACATGCCGTCGGCGTACCAGTCCAGGTGGCCCGAGGTCTCGAAGAGCTTCCCCTTGGTGGCGTGCGGGGTGTAGACGAACTCGTAGCCCTCCTCCTCGTGCCGGCGGCGCGAGTAGTCCTCCATGACCCGGCGGATGATGCCGCCCTTGGGGTGGAAGACGGCGAGGCCGGAGCCGATCTGCTCGGGGACGGAGAACAGGTCCAGCTCGCTGCCCAGCTTGCGGTGGTCGCGCTTCTCGGCCTCGGCGAGGAACTCCAGGTGCGCCTTCAGCTCGTCCTTGGTGGGCCAGGCGGTGCCGTAGATGCGCTGGAGCATGGGGTTCTTCTCGCTGCCGCGCCAGTAGGCGGCCGCGTTGCGCATCAGCTTGAACGCCGGGATGGCCCGGGTGGACGGCAGGTGCGGGCCCCGGCAGAGGTCCTTCCAGCACAGGTCGCCGGTCTTGGCGTCCAGGTTGTCGTAGATCGTCAGCTCACCGGCGCCGACCTCGACGTCCGCGCCGTCGTCGGACGAGGCGGAGCCCTTGAGGCCGATCAGCTCCAGCTTGTAGGGCTCGTCGGCCAGCTCCTCGCGGGCGGCCTCGTCGGTCACCACGCGGCGGGAGAAGCGCTGCCCCCGCTTCTGGATCTCCTGCATCTTCTTCTCGATGGCCTTGAGATCCTCGGGCGTGAACGGCTTCTCGACGTCGAAGTCGTAGTAGAAGCCGTCCTTGACGGGCGGGCCGATGCCGAGCTTGGCCTCGGGGTGGAGCTCCTGCACGGCCTGTGCCATGACGTGCGCGGTGGAGTGGCGCAGGATGTTGAGGCCGTCCTCGGAGGAGATCTCGACGCCCTCGACCTCGTCGCCCTCGGACAGGGCGTACGACAGGTCCTTGAGCTCGCCGGCCACGCGCGCGGCGATGATCGAGCGCTCGCCGGCGAAGAGCTCGGCGGCCGTAGTGCCCGTCGTCACCACGCGTTCTTCCCGCTCGGAATCGCGCTGGATGATCACACGGACGTCTGACACCGGTCTCTCCTGACTGAAGGGGGCTGCGGCGCCATACCCGAGCGCGCGCACGAGTAAGGATCGTACCGACCCGGGACCGCCCGACGCGAAATCAGCCCCGGCAGCCCCCTGGCGCAGGCTTCGTCAGTCCCCTTCGCAGGCCCCCTCGAAGAAGTCGAGGTTCTCGTGGAGCTCCTTCATCAGGCGGTCCCGCTCGGCGTCGTCGACCTGGACCGGCACGACGCCGTGGGCACCGGTGAGGCGGCGGAAGCCGCCCCGGCTCTCCAGCCGCCCCTGCACCCGGACCGGAAGCCCCACGAGATGGGCGTGCCCGGCGATCCGGTACGCGTCCTCGTCGAGGGTGATCCGGACGTTCGGGACGTCGGCCCCGGCCAGCACGCGCAGCCGTACGGTGCCGTCGCCGCGCGGCCCGGACCGGCGCAGCCGTACCACCGCTCCCGTGATCCGCACCGGCACGGCGGGTTCCTCACGCAGGTAACGGGCGCCCGCCTCGCGCAGCACGGCCAGGTCGCCGGGCGAGAACTCGACGGGCTCGGCGGCGGGCGAGCAGCCCTCGGGAACACCGGCTGCCGGGGCCCACTCGACGGCGATCCGGGCCCCCTCCGTGCCCCGGACGAGGGTCACCAGGGCCTCGGTGAGTTCGTGGCTCACCCCGGCCTCGACGGCGGTGTCGAAGCCGTCCATGCCGCCGGTGGCCCGCTGGTAGTCGATGGCCTCCCGGGCGGCGAACAGCGCCTGGTGGAGGCGTACGGCCAGCGGGCGGCCGCCGGCGACGGGCACGAACGCGGTGAGCCGGCCGTCGGCGGCGGAGCCGACGAGGACGTTCTCCAGGGCCGCGGCGGCGGAGCGACGGTGACGGGCGCCGTGGTAGCCGGCCCGGGCGCGGGTGGCCAGGGCCGCGGCGAGCAGCATCCGGCGGGCGGCGCCGCGCAGCCGGTCCTCGACGGTCCAGGACGCCGCGGCGGCGGGCCCGGCGGGGACGTCGTGCCACCAGCGGATCTCGTCGCTGGGCACGGCGAGGGAGACGAGGACCTCACGGGCGGAGGGCGAGCCGCTGCGGGACAGGGCGAGCAGGGCCTCGCCGAGCAGCTCGTCGCTGTCGGGGAAGGCGCGGCTCTCCGGCACCAGGAGGCTGGTGCCGCTGCCGCCGGGACCGGGCGGGGTCCAGCGGCCGTAGCGTCCGGGGGCGCCGCCGCGCCGCTGCCAGCCGTGCCGGCTCAGCAGGGCGCCCAGCACCGCCGGGTCGATACCGGCGGGATCGAGCGGCTCGGGCGGTGAACCGCTCCAGGTGGTGTCGACGGGGTGCGGCCGGACCTGCCTCAGTGGCTCCTCGGTCGGGCGGTGCGTCACGGTTTCCCTCCCGTCCCGACCCGCGTCATGATCTCGCACAGGGCCCGGTCGTCGAAGATGCGTGAGGTCGGTATCCGCACGGTGGTGCGGCGGCGGCCGGTGATCGGCTGTCCGGCGAGGTTGGTCCAGTAGCAGCAGTGCCGCAGGTCCAGCCGGTCGTGGCCGGCGCGCAGCCAGTCGTCCTGGGAGCGCGGCACCAGCATCACCACGAGGATCTTGTGCACCGACACGGGTGTGCGGGCGAGCTTCGCCAGGTGGTCGTTGTCGAGGGTGAAGGAGAAGGTACGGCCGGGTGGGTGGGGCGGCAGCTGGTAGGTGGCCTTGAGCTGCACCTTGATGGTGACCTCGTCGTCGACCGTGTGCCCGGGGGCGCTGTGGCTGACGTGCCAGTCGATGCCGTTGTCGGGAAAGGGCTGGGACAGCGAACAGCCGGCGGCTGCCGCGACGGCGTGCAGATAGCCGACCTGCAGTGTCTCCATGCAGGCGGTGGTGGCGAGAGTGCCGCGGGAGGGAGCCGTGCGCTCGGGCAGCAGCCCGCCCCGTTCGGGCTGCGCAATGGCCATGGCCAACAGCCTTCCAGAACAAGTGTTTCCCCGTGCGGGCCGCTGAACTGCAACGACCCGTACTCCTGTTGTCTCCTTCCGGCGTACGGCGCAAACAGCCCGGGTATCACCGGATCGGGCAGCGGACGGTGCGTCAACTGCCGAAGGTGAACGAGGGGTTGTGTGGCTATGACGACGTGCTGGTACGAGGGGCCGCTGGCCGCCTTCGACACGGAGACGACGGGCGTGGACGTCGAGACCGACCGGATCGTGTCGGCCGCCGTCGTGGTCCAGGACGCGCCGGGCATCCGGCCGCGGGTGAGCCGCTGGCTCGTGAACCCGGGGGTGCCGGTGCCCGCCGAGGCGACGGCGGTGCACGGGCTGACGGAGGAGCACCTGCAGCGCAACGGCCGGTGGCCGGCGCCGGTGATGTACGAGATAGCGCAGGCGCTGGCGGAGCAGGCACACGCGGGGCGGCCGGTCGTGGTGATGAACGCGCCGTTCGACCTGACCCTGCTCGACCGGGAGTTGCGCCGCCACCGTGCCTCGGCGCTCGACCGCTGGTTCGAGTCGGCGCCGCTGTCCGTGCTCGACCCGCGGGTCCTGGACAAGCATTTGGACCGCTACCGCAAGGGCCGCCGCACCCTGACCGACCTGTGCGCGCACTACGGCGTGGCCCTGGAGGGCGCGCACGACGCGGCGGCCGACGCGGTGGCGGCGCTGGAGGTCACCCGGGCGGTGGGCCGCCGGTTCGCGTCCCGGCTGGAGCGTCTCGCCCCGGGTGAGCTGCACACCCTGCAGGCGGTGTGGCACGCGGCGCAGGCGCGGGGCCTGCAGGCGTGGTTCGCCCGCAGCGGTGTGGACGAGGCGGTCGACCCGGCGTGGCCGCTGCGTCCGGACCTGCCGGCGGCGGCCTGAGCACGCATCTGGCGTGGGGCCCGCGCGGGCATGAAAAAACCGGTCCGTCTGCGACGGACCGGCTGTTTCCGGTGGGCGATACTGGGTTCGAACCAGTGACCTCTTCGGTGTGAACGAAGCGCTCTCCCACTGAGCTAATCGCCCGGGAACGCACTGAACCATACAGGTCCGGGCACGCTTCCTTCAAACCGCTTGAAGGTGCCGGAGGAGTCCGCGCCGTCCGGACCGCATCATCAGCGCGTGATTGGCGCGGAAGAGGGGCCGTCCCGGTACGGCGAGGCGCCGCAGCAGCGGCTTGTGCACGCTGACGACCTGGTCGTACCGCGCGAGGCTGCCCGCCCGGTGCGGTGTGACGGTCCAGCGTGCCCAGCCTTCGATGTCCCCGGACAGGGCGGTCTCCAGCACGCCGGCCGCGGGGTCGCGCCGCGCTTCCCGCGCCGTGAATGTGATGTCGTACGGCAGGACGGAGCGGATGCGGATCACCCCGGTGGTGTCGTCGAGCCGGGTCACCTCCTGGACCTGGCGCCACCAGCGCGGGTAGTCCTCGGGGCGCTCCAGCACGCCGTACACCCTGGCCGGTGGTGTCGGCAGGGTCCACAGGGTGCGGAAGCGGTAATGGTTGAAGTCCATTCCGGCAGTCTGCCCACTCACGGCGCGGACTGTCTGAGTACGCGCCTGAGTACCCGCACTCATGCCGTACGAGGTGACGCGGACCACACTGCGGTACATGACCCATCTTCCGCCCCCGGCCGAGGAGTTGCGGCTCCTCGATGCCGAACTCTGGCAACTGGACGCCCGGCGCTCCCAGTTGCTGGCCCGTCGCGCCTGGCTGGTCGCGGCCCTGCACCGGACACAGCCGTCGCCCGCCCAGGCGTCACCGCAGCCGCCGCACACCGCACCCGCACCGCCGCGAGCGGAGACGGCCGCGCCCAGCGTGCAGAACGCGCTGCTGGTCCTCGGCGGTGTCCTGCTCACGCTCGCGGCGGCGGTGTTCACGCTGGTCAGCTGGGGGCACATGGGGATCGCCGGGCGGGCCCTGGTGCTGGGCGCGGTCACGGTGGCGACACTCGCCGCGCCCGTGGCCCTGCTGAAGCGGGGACTGCGGTCGACGGCCGAGGCCGTGGCGGGCCTGGGGCTCGCCCTGACCGTCCTGGACGCCTACGCGCTGCACGCGGCGGCCCTTCCCGGGACGGGCGGGACCGGCTACGCGGCCGCCGCGACGGCGGTGCTGGCAGCGGCCTGGACGGCGTACGGCCTGCTGCCGGCCACGTCCGCGCTGCGCCTGCCCCTGCCCTGCGCGCTGGCGGCGGCCCAGTTCCCGCTGCTGCTGGGGGCCCTGGCGGCCGACGCGGGTCCCTTTGTGGTCACGGCCGCGCTGCTGGTGACGGCCGGGCTGGACGCGGTCGCGGTGGTGCTGCTGCCGGCCGGGGCGGTGCGGGTCACCGCCGTCGTGGGCGCGTACGGCGTGGGCGGCTGGGGCGTTGCGGGTGCCGGCTGGCTGTCCCTGACGGCCGACGGTCCGGTCGACGCTTCCCGCGCCGGGGCGCTGCTCCTGCTCGCTGCGGCGATCGCCGTGGGTTCGGCCCGGCGAGGGCCGGGCGTCGGGCACGCCCTGGGCCTCGCGATCACGGCCGGGCTGCTCGTCGTGGGGGCGCTGGGTGGGGTGGCGCGTTCCGGGCTGCCGTCGCAGTGGGCGGTTCCGGCTCATCTGGTCGTCGGCATCGCCCTGTTGGCGGCGGTACGGGTCGAACGGCTGCCGGAGGCGATGCGGCGGGGTCTCGCCTGGGCCTCCGGTGCCGTACAGGCGCTGGCCGTGCTGTGGACGCTGCCCGTCGTGGCCGTGGTGCTGCTGGGACCGGCCGGATGGCTGGGCCGGGTGTGGAGCGGGGCACCGTCGGATGCCCGTGCGGCGGTGGTCGTCGACGCGCCCTGGCCGCCGCACGCGGCCGTGGCCCCGGTGGTGCCGGTGGCCGTGGCGGCCGTGCTCGCCCTGGCGGTCCGCGCGCAGGCGTGGCGTTCACGGGCCCGGCTCGGTGCTGTCGGCCTCCTCTGGGCCACGGCGCTGATCCTTCCGGCGATCCTGGAGATACCGTACGTCGCCGGCATGCTGGTCCTGGGCGTGCTGACAGCGGCCGCCCTGTACGCGTGCCGGATCACGTCGTCGGCCGCGCAGGTCACCGCACTCGTCCTCGCCCTGGTCACGGCTGCCGGTCTCACCCTGGTCTCCCTGGCGTCCCAGTCCGCGACCCTCGTCGTGCTGTCCGTGCTGACGGTGCTGTTCGGCGCGGTCTCCTGGCGGTCGGACGTCTCCCCGTTCACGGCTCCGGCGGCTCTCGTGAGCGCCGCCGCGCTGGCTTCGGCGTCGGGTGCCGCGGCGGACTGGCCCGCCTCCCGAACCGCCTTGCCCGTCCTGGCGGTCACGGCTGCCGCCGCGCTGCTGGCGGCGCGTCTCGGTGCGTCACGGGCGACGGTGCCCGTCGAGTCCGTGGGAGCCGCCCTCGGTCTGTTCGCCGTGGGACTGGCCGTCACCGACCCGCCGATGCTCGCGCTGGTGCTGGCCCTGTGCGGAGTGATCGCCGCGGGCACGGCCCTGCGCGCCGAGCGCCGCCCCGTCGGCTACGCGGCCACGGCCCTGTTCGTGCTGGCCGCCTGGGTCCGGCTGGCCGCCTGGGACGTCGGCACGCCGGAGGCCTACACCCTCCCGGTGACCGTCCCGGCGCTGCTGGTCGGAGCACTGCGCCGGCGCCGCGACCCGCAGGCCTCCTCCTGGACGGCATACGGCCCAGGGCTCGCCGCGACCCTCCTGCCGAGCCTGGCCGCCGCCTGGGCCGACCCGCAGTGGACGCGGCCGCTGCTGCTCGGCGGCGCGGCGCTGCTGGTCACCCTGCTGGGCGCCCGGCACCACCTCCGGGCACCGTTGGTGCTCGGCGGCTCGGTGCTGACCCTGGTCGCCCTGCACGAACTC
The DNA here is from genome assembly GCF_007655005.1 of Streptomyces tibetensis. Taxonomy (GTDB): domain Bacteria; phylum Actinomycetota; class Actinomycetes; order Streptomycetales; family Streptomycetaceae; genus Streptomyces; species Streptomyces tibetensis. Next base: position 312,421 of record NZ_SZVW01000003.1, on the reverse strand, counting down.
GCCCCCTACGTCGTGCAGGTGACGGGAGCCCTCCCCCGCTGGGCACCCCCCGCCCTCGCCGGCCTCCTGCTGCTCGCCCTCGGCGCGACGTACGAGCAGCGGATCCGGGACGTCCGGCGGATGCGACAGGTCCTGCGGAGGATGAACTAGTGCCGTTGCAGGCGACGTCGGGGCAGCAGGTGCGCCGAGGCCGTCTCGACTGCGGACAAGTGCCGTGATGTCATACGTCTCCGATCGGCCGCCGTGCCATCGGCACGCTCGGGGCGGGGACAGGGGGCGGCATGACGGACCTGGGGGAATCGCGGGGCGGGGGCACGGGCACCGGGGACCAGGGGACACTGGAGCGCCTGCTCTCGGTGGTGGGGGTGGGAGCCGTGGAGTTGCACACGGCCCCGCAGGGGCTGCGGACGCAGGTCACCGGCGTCCATGTGCTGGACGCCCTGGAACCGGTCATCAGACCGCGGGAGTTACTGCTCGCGGTCGGTGTCGACCCGAGCTCGGCGCACGCGGTCGACGTGGTGCGCCGGGCCGGTGAGGCCGGTGCGGCGGGTGTGGTGTTCGGCCCGGGCCGGTCCGATCCCACCGTACGGGCGTTGCAGGCAGCCGCGGAGGAAGGCGGCACGGCGGTTCTCTTCCGCACCGCCTGGTGCACCTGGGCGCAACTCGTGGGGGTGCTGAGGGCCGGGCTGGCCGCGGCGGGTGCTCCCCCGATGCCCGCCACCAGCGGCGTGCCTCTGGGCGATCTGGACTCACTGGCCGACGCGGTGGCCAGCCTGGTGGGAGGCTCGGTGACGATCGAGGACACGGAGTCGCGGGTGCTGGCGTACTCGTCCACCGAGGAGAACGTGGACGAGATGCGCCGGCTGACCATCCTCGGCCGTCGCGTGCCGCCCTGGCGGGTGGCGGCCATGCGGGAGGCGGGGTTCTTCCAGGCGCTGTGGGGTGCGGACGACGTGCTGCACCGGCCCGCCCACGGGCAGGACCCGGAGCGTCTGGTGGGCGCCGTGCGGGCGGGCGGGGAGGCGCTCGGGTCGATCTGGGTGGCGGCGGTGGCCGGCCGCCCGCTGTCGCCGAACGCCGCACAGACGCTGCGCGCGGCCGCCCGGACCGCCGCCGCCCACCTGCTCCATCACCGCACCCACAGTTCGGACGGCCGACTGGTGGAGGACGCCGCCCGGGCGCTGCTGGAGGACCGTGGATCCGTCGAGGTGCTCGCGCAGCGGGCCTCGCTGCCGCCCCGGGAGCCCTGTGCCGTGCTGGCGGTGGGCATCGGCTCCGGCCACGCCGCGGACGACGGCCCGCCCGGGCTGTACGGCCTGCTGACCCTGCACTGCGCGGCCCTGGGCCACCGGGTCGTGGTGGTCCCGGCGGGCGGCGGGACCCTGGTGCTGCTGAGTGGGCTGGAGCGCGCCCCCGAGCGGGCCGACGGCCAGGTGAGACGGCTGGGGAACGCACTGGCCGATCAGCTGTCGGCGACGATCGGCTCGGCGGTGAGGGTGGGGCTCGGCGACGTGGTCCCCGGCCTGGCAGGGGCGCCCGCGTCACGCCGGTCGGCCGAGCAGGCCCTGCGGGCGCTCGTCGCGGCCGCCGGGCCGCACACCGTCGCGCGGAGCGAGGACGTCGCGGACACCGTGGGCATCCTCCAGGTCGTCGAGGCCCTGCGCGGGTTGACGCTGCCCCCGCGGACCTCGGTGGCCCGGCTGATGGAGTTCGACGCCGATCACGGCGGCAGTTGCCTGGTGGAGACCCTGCGCGCCTACCTCGACCACTTCGGCGACGTGTCCGCCGCCTCGCGCGCGCTGGGCGTACACGCCAACAGCCTGCGCTACCGGTTGCGCAGGATCAGGCAGGTGTCGGGACTGGACCTGGAGAATCCCGACGCCCGGCTGCTCGCCCAGGTGCAGTTGCGTCTGGGTGGGGAGTCCTGAGGCACACGCTCCTGAGTGACCGGCGACGAGGCGCGACCGAGGACGTGCCGTGCGCCGTTCGGCCCGGGCCACCATCGAAGGGCCTCCCTTTTGTCGTATCGCACAACGCCTGTGTCCGGCGGAGGAGTTGTTGCGTCCGACCGCCGTCGATGAGGCCCGCGTCTTTGACGACTCGACGAAGACGCCGTGCCGGTGCGGGCCCCAGCCTGGTGTTCCACCCGGGGCGGTCCCGGGCGCGGTACGACACCGGAAGGCTCGCCATGACCCGACCCACCCCCGCCGCCGAGCGGCGCGAACGGATCCTCCAGGAAGCGGTGCGGCAGGGACTGCTGGACGCCGGCCGGTCCCAGCTGGCCGCCTTCGTCGACCTCGACGGCGTCGCCGCGACCGTCGCGTCCCTGCACCGCGCCTTCCCCTGCGCGCCGCGTGTGCTGCATGCGTTCGCCGCCAAGGCGAACTGCCTGGTGCCGGTGCTGGCGGAGCTGCGGCGGCTCGGCATGGGCTGCGAGGTGGCAACCGCGGGGGAGCTGGCCCGCGCGCTGGCAGCCGGGTTCGCACCGGACCGGATCGTCTTCGACTCCCCCGCCAAGACGGAGGCCGAACTGCGGCACGCCCTCGACCTGGGTGTGACCGTCAACGCGGACAACTACCAGGAACTGGCGAGGATCGACCGGGCGCTGGGCGGCCGCGTCCCGGTCTCGCGGATCGGGGTGCGCGTCAACTCCCAGCTCGGCGGTGGCAGCATCGCCGCGATGAGCACGGCGACGAGCACCTCGAAGTTCGGCGTGCCCCTGGCGGACCCGGGAAGCCGGCAGCGGTTGCTGCGCGCCTACCACGACCACCCGTGGCTGACCTGGGTGCACACGCACGCCGGTTCGCAGGGCTGCCCGCTCGACCTCATGGCCGGCGGGGTCGGGCAGGCCGTGGCGTTCGCCGAGGAGGTCAACGCCTCGCTCGGACGGCGCCAGGTCGTCGGCATCGACATCGGCGGCGGACTCCCCGTCAACTTCGCCGACGACGAGGTCACGCCCACCTTCGACACGTACGTCCGGCAGCTGCGCGCCCAGGCTCCCGCCCTGTTCTCCGGCGGGTACGAGATCGTCACCGAGTTCGGGCGGTCCGTCCTCGCCAAGAACGGGTTCACCGCCGCGTACGTCGAGTACACCAAGAGCATGGGCGGCCGGCCGATCGCGGTCACCCACGCCGGTGTGCAGGTGGCCACCCGCACGGTGTTCAACCCCGACGCCTGGCCGCTGCGGATCGAGGCGCACGACGCGAGCGGCAGGGCCAAGCGGGGCGGACCGGTCCGCCAGGACATCGCGGGCCCCGCCTGCTTCGCCGGGGACCTGCTGGCGCGCGACCGCGCTCTGCCCCTTCTGGAACCCGGTGACATGGTCACCGTCCCGGACACCGGCGCCTACTACTTCTCGACGCCGTTCCACTACAACAGCCTGCCCGAACCCGCCGTGTACGGGGTCCGGACGAGCGGCGGTGTCCGCTTCGAACTCCTGCGTCCGGCGCAGGATCCCTGGGACGTGCCGGGCCCGGGCGGCCACGCCGTGTCCCCGCGGGAACGGGCGCACGAGCCCGCTCACCGCGTGGGGTAGGGGGCACCGAGGTGGCACACGCCGACCGTCGAGGGCCCGGCCGGGACGGACCGCTCATCAGTCAGCGCGCCGCGATCGTCTTCCTGCTGGCAGCCCTGGCCGGCATCGGTGCCACCGTCCTGGCGGCGCTGGCCGGCAATGTGTGGCCGGTCGCGGTGAGCGTCGGAGGCGGGGTGGTGGCCCCGGCCGTCCTGTTCTTCAACCAGATCATCGACTAGGACGAGCGGTTCCCGCCGCGGCGTCGCCACGGGAACCGCTCGTCGCGGTCTTCCGCCCGGTCAGCTTCCCGCTACGGCATCCTGTCGCCGAGCAGCGCCAGGTTCTCGATGGCGGCGAGGCCGTACAGCGCGGTGTCGTTCGTGGACACCCAGGTGGCCTCGCTGCCCGGCACCAGCGCGACCGGGCCGCTCACCTTCTCAGTCCGCCAGGGTGCCGACTCCTTGTAGCCGTCGGAGTTGTAGAACTTCTCCCAGGCCCGCTCGGCGAGCTTCTCGTCACCGGTCTCGACGGCCGCGTAGGCATCGAGGCGCGAGTGGCCCTGGAACAGCAGCAGGCTGCCGAAGTCGGAGCCGTAGCGGGCCTTCTGTTCGGCCTTGGTGGCGTTGAAGTACCGGCAGTAGTCGAAGTACGCCTCGTTGAACTTCGGCATGTCGACGAGGTCGATGAGCTCGGCGCACAGCTCGTTGAGGCCGAAGACGGCGGAGAGGTGCGAGACGCTGACGACCGGCTTGTCGGCGATGGCGAACTTGCCCGTGTCGAGGTCGTAGAGCCCGGTCCCCTGCACGAATCCGTTGGGCTGGGCCGCGATGGTCTCCATGGTCGACAGGACGCGTGCCTTGGCCTTCTCCCACTTCGGGCCCTTGCGCTCCCACTCCGTCAGCCAGGCCGAGACCAGGCCGCTCCAGTCCGTGCCGAAGCCGATCGACAGGGCGTGCCGGTCGGGTGTGTAGGGCTCGGTGCGGATCTTGCGGATGGGGTCGAGGACGAGGAACGTCTCGTCGGAGTCGACGTTGGCGTGCATGAGGTCGCCGACCCGTTCGTCCGCCGTGAGGAAGTAGTAGTAGCGCCGGTAGGTGGTGTTGGCGATGCGCTGCTGCTTGGCGCTGTCGGCGAAGTGCTGCACACCGTGCCGGGTGCCGAGGCCCGCCCACTTGCCCAGGTGGTAGACGTCGACCTCGCCGGTGTGCCGGGTCATGGCCTCGGCGAAGCGGAAGATGTCGGCGCGGCCGGAGCGCAGGTAGGCGAACCAGAGCCAGAGGTCGGGCGACAGTTCGGAGTTGTCCCAGGCGTAGCCGCCGATGTCGTACCGCCACTGGTGCCGGACGGTGTCGTAGGTGTGCATGATGTCGCCGTAGTCCCAGAAGCCGTACCAGCGGCGCTGCTCCACCTGGTCCTTGTAGTAGGTGAAGAGGAAGTCGAGGTGGTCCTCGATCTTCGCCTTGGCGGGGGTGGAGCGGTCGGGCTCGGAGTACAGGCCCGGCCCGAAGACCTTGGCCGTGATGAGCTGCTTGGGCGGGGCGGCCAGCTGCGGCAGCACGCGGACGGCCTCGACCTGCTCGGCGAACCGGTCGGGGCTCGGGGTCGTCTCGTTGGCCCAGAAGAGGAGTTCGGAGGTACGGGCGATGCCGTACGGGGTGCCGAACTCCGGCTCGTAGTCCTCGTAGGTGATGTTGAGGCCTTCGAGCTGCTCCGGGAAGGTGTCCTGGCCCATGCCGTCGTGGTAGAAGCGCATGTCCATGGGCTGCGCCTCGGGCGACCAGAGCCAGAGGGTCACCTCGGCCTCGTCGGTGTGGGCGTCCCGGATGTCGAGCTGGGCGGGGAACTTCTCCCAGAAGTCGCGCAGTCCGAAGGAGAACCCGCCGCTCGCCCCGCCCACGTAGCCGAAGCCGGAGGCGCGCCGGCCACCGCCCGCGGCGACCCAGCCGTGTCCCTTCTTGGTGCGCTTGCGCAGCGTGAAGCCGTCGGCGGACAGCTGCGAGAGGGTGTAGTCGCCCCATTCGGGGATGTACTGCAGCCGGGTCGTCACCCGCTGGTCCCAGGTGGCGGGGTCGGGCAGCTTGCGGCCTTCGAACTGGGCCGCCTGCACGGCCGCTCCGGGGTCCCGGCGCAGTCCGGTGATGCCCTTGACGGCCTCGCGCAGCAGTCCGGTGCCGTCGCCGCCGATGCGGATGTGGCGGTCGTACGACTCGTCCCGCAGGGGCACGGTGAAGCGGACTCCGAGGCCGCGGATGAAGTCGCCACTGGCCTTGCCGGGCTCCTGCGTGCCGTCGTAGGTGATGGTGTGCACCATGCGGAAGGAGTCGGCGCCCGCGTAGAAGTAGAGCCTGATCGAGAAGGGCAGCCAACTGCGGCCGCCCTTGCGGTGCTTGCCGTCGATACGGACGACCGCGCGGACCGGGCCCGCCTGCTCGACCTCGACCTTGGAGATCGCGCCGTCGAAGCGCTCGGTCCTGACCGCCCCCTGGTCCTCGTCCTCGATCTCGGGCTGGCGGATCAGCACGAGCCGGCCGTTCTTCGCGATCTCCGTCGAGCCGCGGGTGACGGACTTGACGAGGGTGGAGCCGGACGTGCCGATCCTCGCGGTGATGACGCCGGTCGAGATGTCGATGGCGCCGCCGCGCTTGTGCACGGTGACCTTCTTCTCGGGTGCGGCGGGCGTCCCGGCGGCGAGGGTGAGCTTGCCGTCACCGGAGGCGACCGCGTGCGCGGTCCACTTGAGGGAGCCGTCGGGCCAGTAGGCGATCGGCCAGGACTGCACGGGCACGGCCTTGCCGCCTGCGTCCGTCAGCGCGAAGGTCTGGTCCTTCTGGTACGCGCCCTTCGGCCAGGGGACACCGACGGTGGAGCCGGGTGCGGCGCCGAGGCCGCCGTCCTCCAGCCAGTCCAGGGTCACCGGGTCGGCGTCGGCCGCTTCGGCTCCGGGCGCGGCCTGGGCGTGCTGCGCGCCCAGCGCCCAGCTGAACTGGGCGGCGGCTCCGGTCACGGCGGCCGCCTTGAGAACGGACCTGCGGGGGATGGGAGACATGGCGATGCTGCCTTTCCTTGTCCGTGCGGGAAGCGAACGCGTACGTGGTCAGGGGCATGACAGAGTGAGGTGCGGCGCCGAGGCGCCGACCTGGAACATGGGGGGCACCGCCGTTCAGCGGTGCCGGTACCGCTCCTCCACGGCGACGGCCGCCGCCGCCACGGCCCCGAGGACGGGGAGCGCCAGGGGCGCGGCGAACCAGGCGGACACGGCCACCACGGCCAGCCCGCCGACGATCAGGAAGGACCCGGCCGGGTCGAGCACCGTACGGCGCCCGGCGTGCGCGAGGAGCGTCCGCCAGCGTGCGCCCGGCTCCCAGACCGCCGCCGCACGCAGCCCCGCCACGACGAGCCCGATCAGCGCCACGACACCGAGGGCCCCGACGAGCGGCCCGCCGGGAATCCCCGCCCTGGCCGCCTGCACGTCCACCCAGACCGCGGCCACCGCCGCCCACCCGGCGAGCCCGGCGAGCCACCCGCCGCGCAGGGCGGTGCGGAAGTCGGCGACGAACTCCCGGCGGCCACCGCCCTCATGGGCGGTACAGCGCCGCAGGTGCCGCGCCCCGGCCGCGAACGCGGCGGGGTAGGTGACCACTCCCAGAGAGGCCACCGCGATCCACACACCGGTCAGCAGGCACTCGGCGAACACCGCGAACCTTCCCCAAGCTCTCGACTCCGCTCGAGCAGGGGACGCCCCCATGGCCAGTGCCGACTCCCCGCGTGCCTTCACCCGTCTCCCGGTCATGCCCGCCTCAGCCCTTCAGACCCGACGTGGCCATACCGTCGATCAGATAGCGCTGGAAGGCCAGGAAGAAGGCGAGCACCGGCAGCAGCGCGACCAGTGACATGGCGATCATGCCGCCGTAGTTGGCCAGTCCCTCCTGGTCGACGAACATCTTCAGACCGAGCGAGACCGTGTACTTGTCGGGCTCGTTGAGGTAGATCAGCGGGCCCATGAAGTCGTTCCAGGAGTTGATGAACGTGAAGATCGCACTGGTGATCAGGGCCGGCCGGCTCAGCGGCAGCACGATCGACCAGTAGATCCGGAAGTGCCCGCAGCCGTCGAGCCGGGCCGCCTCGTCCAGCTCCTTGGGCATGTTGCGCATGAACTGCACCATCAGGAAGACGAAGAACGCCTCGGTGGCCAGGTACTTCCCGAGCAGCAGCGGCGTGTAGGTGTTGATCAGCTCCATGTTGCGGAACAGCACGTACTGCGGGATCAGCAGCACGTGGTACGGCAGCAGGAGCGTGCCGATCATCAGCGTGAACAGCAGATTGCGGCCTGCGAACCGGATCCTGGAGAAGGCGTACGCCGTCAGCGAGCAGGACACCAGGATGCCGATGACGGAACCGACCGCGAGGAAGAGCGAGTTGTAGAAGAACGTGGAGACGGAGATGTCGGCGATGCCGTCGGCCAGGCTCTTGTAGTTGGCGACGACGGGGTCGCTCGGCAGAAGGTCCAGGCTGCCGACGATGTCCTCGCTCTTCTTGAAGGACCCGCCGACGACCCAGACCACCGGGTACAGGATCACGGCGAGGACCAGCAGGGACCCGAGGTGCCAGGCGAGGGAGCCGGGCAGCTTGTGCCGGAGCGCCCCCGAGCCGGACGACTTGACGTCGGTGGTGGCCTGCGCGCTCATCGGGCGCCCTCCTCGTAGTGCACCCAGCGTTTCTGGGACCAGAACAGCACCGCCGTCACCAGGGCGACCGCGATCAGCAGGAGCCAGGCCATCGCGGAGGCCAGACCCATGCGGCTGTTCTCGAAGCCCTGGACGTAGAGGTAGCAGGTGTAGACCATCGACCCGTCGGCCGGTCCGCAGGCGTTGCCACCGGCACCGCCGCCGACGATGTACGCCGAGCTGAAGATCTGGAAGGAGTGGATCGTCTCCAGCAGGACGTTGAAGAAGAGGACCGGGGAGATCATCGGCAGCGTGATGTTCCAGAACCGCCGCAGCTTGCCGGCCCCGTCGACCTCGGCCGCCTCGTAGAGCTCGCGCGGGACCTGCTTGAGACCGGCCAGGAAGATGACCATGGGGGCACCGAACTGCCAGACGGTGAGCGCCACCAGGCTGTAGATGATCATGTCCGGGTCGCCGGTCCAGCCGCCGACGTCGATACCGAAGAGCTTTTGCGTACGGTCGACGATCGCGTCGTCCGAGAAGATCGCCTTCCAGACGATCGCGACGGAGACGCTCGCACCGATGAGCGACGGCGCGTAGAAGGCGGCCCGGTAGAAGGCCTGCCCGCGCCGGCTCTGGGCGAGCAGCAGCGCCACGCCGAGGGCGGCGATCAGCTTGAGCGGCGTGCCCACGGCGACGTACCAGAGCGTCACCTGCACCGAGTGGCGCCATCGCGGATCGCCGAACATCTCCGAGAAGTTGTCGAGACCGATCCACTTGGGGGCGTCGAAGAGGTTGTAGTCGGTGAAGGCGTAGTAGAGCGAGGCGATCATCGGGCCCGCGGTGAGCAGCAGGAACCCGGCGATCCACGGGGACATGAAGAGATAGCCGGCCAGGTTCTCCCGGCGCCGCCGCCGCTTGAGGGCGGCGGGGCGCTCGGGCTTCACCGGACCGTGCCGCGGCTCGGAGTCCTGGGACAGGCCCTCCATCGCAGGGGCGTGTGTCACGGTGGTTCCCATCAGGTGCTGAGAGCCGTCTTCGACTCGGTGAAGAACTGCTTGACGGCCTCGGCCACCGAACGCTTGCCCAGGCCGAGTTCCTCGCCGATGCGCAGGAAGGCGGCCTCACAGACGTCCGCGCCGTTCGGGTGCGGGGTGATGGGCTCCAGGACGCCCGCCTTGACGAGGGACTCCTCGTAGGCGGCGATCGCCTTGTTGACCTCGTCGGTCGGCTTGTACGCGTCGTACTGCGCTTGCGTCGCGGGCACGCCACGGTCGTAGCCCATGATCTTGGCGACCTCGGGGTCGTGCACCATGAAGTCGATGAACTGGGCGACTTCCTTGGGGTGCTGGGTGCGCTTGGAGGCGCTCAGCATGAGGGAGCCGAGGTACTGGCCGGTCTTCTTGCCGTCCGTGGTCGGGATGGGGGCCAGGCCGTACTCGCTCTTGCCCTCGGAGGTGTAGCGGACGGTGAAGTTGTCCCAGGTGAACTCACCGCCGGAGATCTCCCCGGCGACCGCCGACTTGGGCTTGATCTGGGCGACCTTCTTCTGGTTGGCGTAGCTGCCGTCCTCGACGCCTTCCTCGGCCTTCGTCCACCAGTCCGTCAGATCCGCCTCGGTGAAGCCGAGCGCGTCCTCGGTGAAGAACGCCTTGCCGTTCTGGCGCAGGTAGAGGTCGTAGAGGTACATGATGTTGTATGGGCCGGTGTCACCGGCACGCCCCGTCTTGTCACGGATCGTCTTCATCGCCGCGTGGTAGTCGTCCCAGGTCCAGCCCTGCTCCGGCTTCACCCCGGCTCGCGTGTAGACGGGCTTGTCGATGACCAGGGCCATGGAGTTCGAACCGACCGGAACGCCGAGCAGCTTGCCGTCGACCTCGCCGAACTTCTCGAGGCCCGCGCGGAATCCGTCCATCCGGAGGTTGCCGGCCTTGGCCTGCTCGCTCAGATCGAGCAGCACGTTCTTCGCGTCGTATTTCCGGAGGAAGCCGATCGCATTCTGGAACACGTCCGGCGGATTGCCGCCGGAGGCCTGGGTGTTGAACTTCTTCCAGAAGTCGAGATAAGGCTGGAAGTCCGTTTTCACCTTGATCTTCGGGTACTTCTTCTCGAAGAGCGCGATCGTCTTGTTGATTCGCTCGGCGCGGTCCTCCGCACCCCACCACGCGTAACGGATCGTCACCGTCCCGTCCGCGGAGGTCCCTCCGTCACCACCGCAGCCGGTCGTGGCGGCCAGCCCCAGCGTGGCTGCCGTGGCTCCGGCCGCCTTCAGGATCGTACGTCTCTCAACATTCCTGCCGTTCACCACGGTTGGACCTCCCCGCACGTCGTCCCGCTCGCATGAATCGTTTCAAGTAAGCGCTTGCTGGCACAAGGTACGGAGGGGCTGAGAGTGCGTCAATGATTCGGACAAGAATTTCTTACCGAGGCGGTGGGTGACGGGCCGGGCCCCGGAGGCGGGGCCGTGGGCCGGGTCGGGCTACCTCGCTGGTGACGACGATGTGGCCGAGGCGCCGAACGCAGAGGGGCGAGCCGGGCCGCGTTCGGGCGCGACCGAAAAGCGACGTCGGGCTCCTCGGACGGAGGGTGCGGGACGGGGGCCCTTTCCGGCCATGCGCCCGATCGGCGGGGGCGGTGTTCCGGCCACACCGCCGGACGGCGCTGCCCGCCTCGCGCAAGCCTTTCGTCAGCGCTCTCGCGACTACGGCCTCCCGCCCGCGCCAGGAGGCCCGACGATGCTCCGGCAGATACGACGACGGCAGCCCACCTGCGTGATCACAGGTGGGCTGCCGGTCCGGGTGGGCGATACTGGGTTCGAACCAGTGACCTCTTCGGTGTGAACGAAGCGCTCTCCCACTGAGCTAATCGCCCGGGCGCAGGAAGAACATTACCCCATGTCAGGGGGTGCCTGTGACGCTCACTGGTCCTTGATCTTCCACGGCATGACGATGCCGAACTTCCACAGGTAGACACCGACCAGGACGCCCACGATCACCAGCCCGACCGATGTCAGGATGATGTTGCGGCGCCGCACCTCGGGGTCGAGGGCACGCTGGGCCGCCTCGGTGACTTTCCGCTTGGTCCAGCGGAGCACCAGCTGGGCCCAGACGAACTCCGTCGCCCAGATCGCCATGCCGCCGAAGATCACGACCCAGCCCGGTCCGGGAAGCGGCAGCATGATGATGCCGGCCACCACGACCGCGAGCCCGATGATGAAAACACCGACCTGCCAGCTCACGTGCAGCGCCCGGCGCGCCTTGATGAATTCCGGCGCTCGCGAGCCGAGCCCGCGGTCCTGCTCGCCGTGCCCGCCCGGCCCCGTCCCGTCCGATGCCACGGCCACCTCGCCCGGCTCGTCACTCCCCGTATTCATACGGCCGAACACTACCCGAGCGAAACCAGTCACCGGAATGGACGCACGACGCGAACGATCCCTCGGCCGGAAGAGTTACGTAAAGGCACGCAAAACACTCAGAGGGGTTTACAACGGCACCGTAGGTGGCATGTCGATTTCGCCGACGTGCGAATCCCCGAGCGCACACTGAGCGAAAGGCCCTGGCGCTTATGAACACCACGGTCAGCTGCGAGCTGCACCTGCGCCTCGTTGTGTCGAGCGAGTCCTCCCTGCCTGTCCCCGCAGGCCTGCGGTACGACACGGCCGACCCCTACGCCGTGCACGCCACCTTCCACACCGGAGCCGAGGAAACCGTCGAGTGGGTGTTCGCCCGCGACCTCCTCGCCGAGGGACTTCACCGCCCTACGGGCACCGGCGACGTCCGCGTCTGGCCGTCGCGCAGTCACGGCCAGGGCGTCGTGTGCATCGCCCTGAGCTCGCCGGAGGGCGAGGCCCTGCTGGAGGCCCCGGCACGGGCCCTGGAGTCCTTCCTGAAGCGGACCGACGCCGCCGTGCCGCCCGGCACGGAACACCGGCACTTCGACCTCGACCAGGAGCTCTCGCACATCCTGGCGGAAAGCTAGGGCGAGGCCCCCACAAAGCCGCCCGGCGCCGTCCACTCGGGGAGACGGCTCGGGCTCGGACCACCGCATACGGGATGACACCGGCGCCGATACCGCGGCTCACGCGGTCCGGCGCCGGTTCGCGTGCGCTCCCCTCCCCCGCTCGCTCACATCCGCTGCCGACCGCTCGGGAACCCCGCGGGCCCTGCGGCCCTCGGGAACCTCCGTGGGCCCTGCGGCGTTGTATTCGAAGCCATGTGCGGGCATCTGGAGGGTCCGGCGGTGGCGGAGCCGTTACCATCGGCCAGCATCGGCGGGCGCCCGCCCGACCCTCAGGCCAGGGAGCGAATCGTGCTGATCACCCACGACACCCGGTGCGCCCTCGACACCGTGGTCGATCTGGTGAACACCGCACCGGAGGACGACACGGCGGCGGACGGGCTGCCGGACGTGGCGACCCTCACGGACTTCGTGCACAACCACGAGATCAGCGATGTCGGGGTGCTCTCGGACTTCGACCTCTCCGCCGTGCGCAAGATCCGCGCACGCTTCGCCGCCGTCTTCGCCGCCCCCGACGCCCGGACCGCCGCCGGGCAGATCAACGACCTCGTCGCGGCCGCCGGCACCACCCCCCGGCTCACGGACCACGACGGCTACGACTGGCATGTGCACTACTTCGCCCCCGGTGCCTCCGTCGCCGATCACCTGGCCGCCGACTGCGGGATGGCGCTGGCGTTCTTCGTGGTCGCCGGGGAGCAGGAGCGGCTGCGGCGCTGTGAGGCGCCCGACTGCCGGCGCGCCTTCGTCGACCTGTCCCGCAACCGCTCGCGGCGCTACTGCGACAGCCGCACCTGCGGAAACCGCCTGCACGTGGCCGCATATCGCGCGCGCCGCAAGGAGGCCGCGGGCTGACAGCCGTCGCCGGGCCGGAGACCGCGGACGTGGTCGATGCCGACGCGGCCCCTGCGCAGGCCGTCGATGCCGACGCGGCCCCGGCGGGTGACGCCGGGCACCGCGGGTCAGGCTCACAGCAACAGCAGATCGTGCAACGAGGCCATGAGCAGCAGGCTCCCGATCACCGCAAGGAAGATCATCAGCGGTGGCTGGGAGAGGGCGAAGAGGCAACCGCGCGGCTCGTCCTGCCGGGGACGTGGCTCGTCCTGCGGGAGAAAGGGCTCGTCCCGCGGCGGACATGGCTCGTCCTGCGGCGGTGCGGGGTCGCTCTGTTTCGTCGTGTCCAGCATCTCGCGGCGATGATGACGCAGTCGCCCCGCCGAACGCGATCAACGCACTCGTTCCGTGCGGGAGTGCGCCGATTCCGCGAGGTCCCGTTCGGGTTGTGATCACTTCCGCGCGTCGGCGGACTCACTGTGACGATTCAGCGGCGGGCGGGGGCGGCCGTCATATGCCGTGCTTCTTGAGGATGGCCTCGATGTCGCTGAAGTCGTCCTCGCCGCGGGACGCCGACGCGGGCCGGGACGCGGGGCGGGACGCGGGGCGGGAGCTCTGCCCCAGTGACGGTGCCGAGGCGGGTGCCACCGCGTCGGGCCGCTCGGCCGCCCGGGCCGCGGCCCTGCGCTCCTTGCGGGTGCCGCCGCGGCGGCGCTCCACGGCTCGTGTGGTCATGAAGAGCACCCACGCGACGCCGAGCACCCCGAACCCGGCCCAGGCCGTCGGGCTGAACGCGGTGTCGGCCAGCCACTCGACGACCCCCGTCATCACCAGGCCGATCGGGACGAGGGAGTAGGCCGCGACACGGACCGCGGTGAGGTAACGCTTGCGGTACGCCGTCACGACCGCGATGCCCAGGCCTGCCGCGGACACGGCGGAGCAGACGGTCTCGGCAATCATCCGGTCCTCCAGGCGTGGCACGGTCGGGTCGGAACGCTTCGTCCCTTCCATCCTGCACCCGCCGCACCCCGGCGGGCCATGCTCCGGGCCCGACATCAGGGACATCTCCGGGTCTCCTCCTCCGCAGGTGCCGATGCGGGCTGCGCTCCCGGTCGCACCTGCTGGAAGACTGTCGGTATGAGCGACTCCTCCTCCGACCGTTCCGCCACCCCCGTCCTCGAGGTCTGGTGCGACCTCCAGTGCCCGGACTGCCGTACCGCGCTGGACGATCTCCGTGCCCTGCGCGCCCGCTATGGCGAGCGTCTGGAACTGCGGCTGCGGCACTTCCCGCTGGAGAAGAACAAGCACGCCTTCGCCGCCGCCCAGGCAGCGGAGGAGGCGTGGGAGCAGGGCCGGGGATGGCCGTACACGGAGGCCCTGCTGGGGCGGGTCGAGGAGCTGGCCCGTGAGGGCGAACCCTTCCTGGTCGAGGTGGCCCGCGAACTGGACCTGGACGCCGAGGAGTTCGACACCGCGCTGGTCGACGGCCGGCACATCCTGATCGTGGACGCCGACCAGGCCGAGGGCAAGGCGATCGGCGTGACCGGCACCCCGACGTACGTCATCGGCGGTGAGCGGCTCGACGGCGGCAAGAGCCAGGAGGGGCTGCGCGAGCGGATCGAGGAGATCGCGGACCGGCTGCTGGCCGGGCAGGAACACTGACTCCCTCGCCCCGCTCCCGGCTCCCGGGCCGCTAGAGCAGCGGTTTGTACATGGCGTACTGCTCGGTCTCGTAGCCGAGCGAGGCGTAGAGCCGCTCGGCCGGGGTGTTGCCGGAGAAGACGTTGAGACCGAGGGCACGCCTGCCCTCCGCGATCGTCTGGGCCTCGGCCAGCAGCATCAGGGTGCGGCCGTGGCCCTTTCCGCGGTGGGCGGCGTCGGTCTCCACGTCGAAGACGAACGCGTTGTCCGCGCGCACCGCCAGCCACAGCGTGCCCACCGGTGTCCCCAGGTGCTCGACGACGCTGATCAGCATGCCGGGGGTGGCGAGGCCGTCGGGCAGCAGGGTGGCGTGGTCGCGCTCCGACTTGGCCCTGGCCTCGGCCTCCGGGACGCCCCGCTCGATCCAGCTGCGCGCGTAGTCCTCCTTGCCCTTCTCCAGCCAAGGGCCGAACTCCGCCTCGGTCATGGGCCGGGCGCGGGTGCCTTCGGGCAGCTCCGGCGGGGTGTCGCCGAGCTGCTTCTCCATGCCGCGGTTGCGGACGACGTAGCCGAGCGCCGTGGCGAGCCTCAGGCCCGCCTCGGACGTGGCGGGGACCACCGCCTCGATGCGGCGGCACCCCCAGCCGCGCGCCACCTCCTCCGCGGCGAGCGCGGCGACCGTGCCGCGGCCCCGCCTGCGGTCCGGTTCGTCGATGTGCAGCTTCATGATCCGGGCCACCGCCCCGCCGAACACGGGATGCGTGCCGAGGTGTATCGCCCCCACGGGACGGCTGTTCACGCATACCTGGTAGCGGCGTGAGCGCGTCCCGTCGGCGTTCTGCTGAAGCGGCTCGGTCGGCCGCAGGGTCGTGGTCATCAGGGGTGTTCTACCCGCAACCACGGCCCTGTTCAGCCGAATTTCCGGGGGCTGTCAGGGGTCGAGGTCGTTCCCGGCCCGCTCCTCGAAGATCCGCATGGCCTTGGCGGTCACCGGGCCGGGCGCGCCGGGCAGCTCACGGCCGTCGACGCGGTGCACGGCCTGCACGTCCCGCAGGGTGGACGTCAGGAAGATCTCCTCGGCCCGCTCCAGGGCGTCCAGCGGCAGGTCGGTCTCCTTCGCGCCGGTCCATTCGGCCGCCAGCGCGCGGGTGATGCCCGCGAGGCAGCCCGAGGCGAGCGGCGGAGTGTGGATCTCGCCGTCGAGGACGACGAAGACGTTCGACCCGGTGCCCTCGCACAGCTGTCCCACCGTGTTGGCGAACAGGGCCTCGGAGGCGCCCTGTTCGCGGGCCCGGGCCAGAGCGACGACGTTCTCGGCGTACGAGGTGGTCTTCAGGCCGGTGAGGGCGCCGCGCTCGTTGCGGGTCCAGGGCACGGTGATCACGGCGGTGGAGTCGGGGCGGCGGGTCGTCCCGCCGAGGGCGACGACGAGGGTCGGGCCGTGATCGCCGCGGTCGGAGCCGAGGGGGCCGTGGCCGCCGGTGTAGGTGATGCGCAGACGGCCGAGCGGCACGGGGTTGGCGTCGAGGACCGCGGCGCAGGCTCGGCGCACCTCGTCGTGGTCCGGGTCCGGCAGTCCCAGGCCGCGGGCGGACCGGGTCAGCCGGTCGAGGTGCCGGGTGAGGGCGAACGGCCGGCCGTGTACGGCCTTCACCGTCTCGAAGATGCCGTCGCCCACGGTCAGGCCGTGGTCCAAGACGGAGACGCGGGCGGACTCGATGTCCTGCAGTGCGCCGTCGAGCCAGATCTTCACGTCAGGTCCTCCCGCAGGTCCTCTCCACTCACCTCATACTCTCCCGACGCTATCGCGAGCAGCCGGGACGCTTTCAGCTCGGTCTCCCGCCACTCCCCCTCGGGGTCGGAGCCCCAGGTGATGCCGGCACCGGTGCCGAAGCGCAGCACGCCCTCGGCCCGGTCGATCCAGAACGTACGGATGCCGACGGCCAGCTCTCCGACCCCCCGGTCGGCGTCGACCCACCCGATCCCGCCGCAGTACGGCCCCCTGGGCCCCGTCTCCAGGGCGTCGATGATCCGCAGCGCGCTGGACTTGGGCGCGCCGGTGACCGAGCCGGGAGGGAAGGCGGCGCCGATCAGCTCGGCCCAGCCCGCCCCGTGGCCCAGCTCGCCTCGGACCGTCGAGACGAGGTGGACCAGCCCCGGGTGCTTCTCGACGGCGCACAGGTCGGGCACCGTCACACTGCCCGTGGCGCACACCCGCCCGATGTCGTTGCGGACGAGGTCCACGATCATCACGTTCTCGGCGTAGTCCTTCTCCAGCAGGTCCGCCTCCGTCCTGCCGGTGCCCTTGATCGGCCCGGACTCGACGGTCCGGCCGTCGCGGCGCAGGAACAGTTCGGGGGAGGCGGTGGCGATCTCCACGCCGTGCCCGGGCAGGCGAATCGTTCCCGCATACGGTGCCGGGTTGCCGCGGGCGAGCAGTGCCGTGAGGGCGTCCACGTCGGCGCCGGGCGGGACGGGCGCCGACAGCACCCGGCACAGGTTCGCCTGGTAGACCTCGCCGGCCGCGATGTGGTCGCGGATCCGCCGCACGGCGGCCGTGTACGCAGCGCGGTCGAGCGAGGACGTCCAGTCACCGGCCGCCGGTCCGTGCCATGCGCCCGGCACCGGGGCGGGCACGTCCGCGGTCCGGATCTGCGCGAAGCGTGCGCAGGTCAGCCGGCCCTCGAAGTCGGCGCAGACGGCCCAGAAACCGCTGGACTCCAGGGCTTCGGGGTCGTCGGTGACGTCGAGGAGCCCGGTGGCGACACGGTCGCCGAAGCGGGCGAGAGGAGGGAGGTCGAGCACGCAGTCGAGTCTATGGCGGGTGTCTCGCGGGTGGCCGGGGGATGTCCCGTCGGGCGCCCCTGTGACGTCCTTGAGCAGGGGAAGCGCAGCACGCTGCACAAACGCGTTTTTGTACTGGCCCGGGAATCCGCTAGAGTTCAACACGTCGCCGGGCCGCGAGAGCGGACCGAAACGACAGGCGGACGTAGCTCAGTTGGTAGAGCGCAACCTTGCCAAGGTTGAGGTCGCGAGTTCGAACCTCGTCGTCCGCTCGAAGGAAGAGGGGGACTCCCGGTCCCCTACACTCCTGGTGGAGTGGCCGAGAGGCGAGGCAACGGCCTGCAAAGCCGTCTACACGGGTTCAAATCCCGTCTCCACCTCCAAGGACGATTAGCTCAGCGGGAGAGCGCTTCCCTGACACGGAAGAGGTCACTGGTTCAATCCCAGTATCGCGCACGCAGCGCCCGCGTACGGACCCAGTCCGTGCGCATGGCCCCGAGGACGATTATCTCAGCGGGAGAGCGCCTCCCTGACACGGAAGAGGGCACTGGTTCAATCCCAGTATCGTCCACTGGATCTATCACGAGCCCACCCGCGCGATTAGCGCAGCGGGAGAGCGCTTCCCTGACACGGAAGAGGTCACTGGTTCAATCCCAGTATCGTCCACTGGATCTCTCACGATCCCACCCGCGCGATTAGCTCAGCGGGAGAGCGCTTCCCTGACACGGAAGAGGTCACTGGTTCAATCCCAGTATCGCGCACGCAGTGCCCGCGTACGGACACAGTCCGTGCGCATGGCCCCGAGGACGATTAGCTCAGCGGGAGAGGCGCGATTAGCGCAGCAAGAGGTCACTGGTTCAATCCCAGTATCGCGCACGCAGTGCCCGCGTACGGACACAGTCCGTGCGCATGGCCCCGAGGACGATTAGCTCAGCGGGAGAGCGCTTCCCTGACACGGAAGAGGTCACTGGTTCAATCCCAGTATCGTCCACATCACACAGGAGCCCCCGGCCGTTCGCGGCCGGGGGCTCCTTGCGTCTCGCGACGCCGTCCTTGGACGTGTGTCAGGACGAGAACAGCATGTGACCGAAGCTCTTGCTGCGGTGGTGGCCGTGATGACCGTGATGGCCGTGGCCGCCGTGCGGGGCGCCCCAGGCGGGAGCCGGCGGGGCGGGGTAGGCCTGCGGGGCGGCCGGAGGCGGCGGGGCGGGCTGGGACCACTGGGCCTCCAGCCGCGTCAGCGACTCCAGCTCGCCGTAGTCGAGAAAGATCCCGCGGCAGCCGCTGCACTGCTCGATCTGGACACCGTTGCGGTTGTACGTGTGCATCGGCGCACGGCACTTCGGACACTGCATGGTCGTTCAACTCCTCGCCGGTCGGTCCTGCTTCACATCTCGCCAGGACAGACTCTGTCCCGCTGCAGTCGGTTGCACCCTACTTCGTGTGCTCCTGCGCCAACTGTGGCGGGACGGTAGCCATTCGGTCACAGGCGTCCACGACCGACTGCTCCACCTCGTCCAGCGGGCGCCCGGCCGCGACCGCCTTGGCGACGGCCCGGGCCGCGGTCTGCGCGGTGAGGGCGCGGGCGGTGACGTCGAGAGCGGGCCAGGGATCGCCCTCGACCGGGACGGCGGGACCGCCGGCCTCGCGGTACGCGGCGAGGAACCGGTTCCATTCCTCGGGCGGGAGCAGGCCGCAGGCGTACCAGGCGGCGGGGCGGGCGAGGTCCCAGGCGGGGACGCCGGTGCCGAGGTCGTCCACGTCTATCAGCAGCCAGGGGCCGTCGGCGGGGCGACGCACGAGCTGGCCGAGGTGGAGGTCGCCGTGGCAGAGGGTGCTGGTGTGCGGCATCGGGGCCTCGGCCCGGGCCCAGGGCGGGAGGGTGGCCCAGGCGCGCAGGACGGAGGCGGCCGCGGGGTGCGGGCCGGCCTCGCGGAGCCGGGCCACGGCTCGGGCGGCCTTGGCAGGGCCACGCATGGGGGGCAGGCCCCGCGGGGCCGGAGTGCGGTGGAGGCGGGCGAGGAGGGTGGCGGCGGCCTCCCAAGGGGCGGCGTCCGGGTCGTCGGGATCCACAGGGGCGCCGTACGGCCAGAACGTCACGAGGCGGCCGTGCAGGGCGAGCGGAGTGGGGTCGAGTGGGGGCAGGAGGATGCCGGGGAGGCGGGTGGCCAGGGTGAGGCGGCCGGCGAGTTCGGCCGGGTCGCTGTCCGGTGGGTGGGCCTTCGCGACGGTGTCCGCGTGGCGTACGACGATGCCGTCCGGGCGGTCCGCGAGCGTGGCCGCGCCGCAGGGGCAGGCCGACGAACGCGCGTGGGCGGCGGCTCGTGCCCTGGCGGCGAGCGCACGCAGGAGTGGGGCGGGGGTCACGGGCCGAGGGTACGTGCGGTACCTGCGGTGAGGTGCGCGGTGTCAGGAACTGCCGGCATCGGGTGCGCGGTGTCAGGCACTTTCGGCATCGAGTGCGCGGTGTCAGGAGCCTTCGGCAGAGGCTGCTCGGTGTCGGGAACTGCCAACATCGGGCGCTCGGCGTCGGGCCTGCGGCTGGGGCCGGGTGGGGGCGGCCCGATGGAGTGGGATGCCGCTGGGCCTTCCCGTGCCGCCCCTGGCCGGCACGCATGCCGGTCGCGGAGGTGAGTGGAACCGGCTGGGGGAAAAGCAATGCCGGCGCAGCTCCCCAGCTGCGCCGGCATTTGTGCCGTCCGCCGCACCCCCGTCCCCACGGGGTTTCATGGGTGTGATGTCCCCGCCCGGACCGCTCTTCCGGGCCTGGGGTCGCCGCTCAGCGCCCCAGCATCTCTCCCACGGACGACGCCTGTGTGGCCACTGTCTCCCACCCGTCGAAGACGAGGAGGAGCAGGACCGCCAGGGGAAGGGCCATCAGCGTCGCCACCAGCGGGTGGCGACGGCCCTGGCGGCGCGGGCGGAACGCGGCGGCGTACGCCTTGCGTCCCTCCTCGCGGAGCAGTGTCCGCGGTGCCGTCTGGGCCATGGGTCCCTCTCCTGACCGTTCTCAGTTGTCGTTGGCAGCGGCGGGCGTCTGACCTCGGGGGACGAGTGCTGCCACCCGCCGCTTGACCTCAAATCTAGGCGTCCGGGCCCTCCCCGGCGTCATGCCCTCGTACCGATTGCCGGGCCTCCCCGAGGATGAGCCGCCACCTGCGATGTACTCCCCTGGGTGGAGACGGGGGCGCGGGTCTCAGGGTCTTCCCCGACGGGCCGCCGGGATCATCCCTCTTTGTCCGAGCTCTCCTCGCGCGGAACGGGCTGTTCCACCAGGGCCAGCACCCGATTCGCCATGAAGCGGGCAGTACGCACGACCCTCCCACTACGGGTGACTTCGCTCACTTCCACGACACCTCGGCGTACCGTCGTCTCCACCCTGCGTCCCGCTCTGCTCGCCACGACCTCATACGTCCGCGTCGTGTCCCCCGCGTCCACGACTATCTCCACACGATCACCCTTCACAGGACCAATCCCCCTTCTGCGACGGGTGGTTGGGATCACTCGCCACGCGAAGTCCGCCTCTTCGCGCCCTCCCTGACCACCTTTCAAGTCTCCCACCCACCACTGACAATCCATCACGCCGAGAGGGCGCGGCCTCTGCGCGCGGGCGGCCGCGGAAACGTAAGCTGTGGCTCGTCACAGGACCGGGCAGCGGGGATGAACATGGCGATGATGCGCCTGAGGCGCGAGGACCCGCGCGTCGTCGGCTCGTTCAAGCTTCACAGACGGCTCGGCGCGGGCGGGATGGGCGTGGTCTACCTGGGCTCCGACAAGAAGGGGCAGCGGGTCGCGCTCAAGGTCATCCGTCCCGACCTGGCGGAGGACCAGGAGTTCCGCTCCCGGTTCGCCCGTGAGGTCTCGGCGGCCCGGCGGATCCGTGGTGGCTGCACGGCCCGGCTGGTGGCCGCCGACCTCGACGCGGACCGCCCCTGGTTCGCGACACAGTACGTACCCGGCCCTTCGCTGCACGACAAGGTCGCGGCCGAGGGGCCGCTCTGCGCGGCCGATGTCGCGGCCGTCGGCGCCGCCCTTTCGGAGGGCCTGGTCGCGGTGCACGAGGCCGGAGTGGTGCACCGGGACCTGAAGCCGTCCAACATCCTGCTGTCCCCCAAGGGGCCGCGGATCATCGACTTCGGCATCGCCTGGGCCACCGGCGCCTCGACGCTCACCCATGTGGGCACGGCGGTCGGCTCGCCCGGCTTCCTCGCGCCGGAGCAGGTGCGCGGGGCCGCCGTCACACCGGCCACGGACGTGTTCTCGCTCGGCGCCACGCTCGCGTACTCCTCGATGGGCGACTCGCCCTTCGGGCACGGCAGTTCCGAGGTGATGCTGTACCGCGTGGTGCACGAGGAGCCGCAGCTGCACGGTGTGCCCGACGCGCTGGCCCCGCTCGTCCGGGCGTGTCTGGCGAAGGACCCCGAGGAGCGGCCCAGCACGCTCCAACTGTCGTTGCGGCTGAAGGAGATCGCGGCCCGGGAGTCGCAGGACCTCGCCGGCGTCCGGCCGCCCGCGCCGCGCGGTGCCGACGGCGACCGGCCCGTCGACACCTACCCCGATCGGACCCGGCGTCCGCAGGGACAGCAGAGTTCCGGGGCGCAGCGGGGCCGGGGCACTCCCCCGCCCCGGGGTTCGTCTCCCTCCCGGGACGGCCATGCCTCGACGGACGGTACGGCTTCGCAGACCGGTGCGCGGGGCGGAGCCCGGGCGACCGGGGGCGGGAACCGGTCGCCGGAGAGTGGAAACCGCGGCAGGACCCCGATGCGCGGGCCCGGTGCCTCGCGGGGCGGCACCCCGTCGCGGTCGGGGCCACGGCCCACGCCCACCGGACGCGACGGGACGCGGTCGGGCAGTGGCGGGCGCCCCGCCCCGCACAGCGGCACCGGGCGCCCGGCGTCCAGGAACACGGGGACGAAACTACGGCCCGCCAATCCGCGGTTGCTGCGGCAGCGGCTGTTCGTGTTCGTCGTGGTGACATTGCTGGTGGCGGTCGGTATCGCCCTGGTGCAGGGCTGCCAGGGACCGGCGCGGGGGCTCGGCGGCGACGGGGGCGGCGTGCGGCAGGAGCACGTCCAGCAGGACGGTCTCCCGCGGAACTTCGAGCCGTAGGAAACCGGGGCGCGCGACTGCGGCCGTGGAGCGACGCCCGGCTTCAGCGGGCTGTCACAGCTCCGGCAGGATCCTCTCGAAGAACTCGCGGTCGCCGTCGAAGACCGGGTCAAGGGCCAGGAACTCCCCCGGGGTGACCCAGCGGGTCTCGGCGACCTCGCGCGGGTCGGGGACCACCTCGCCGGTGTCGGCCCGGGCGGTCCACCAGTGGAGCCGGAAACGGTGGTCGTCGGTCTCCGACTCCCAGACCTTCGCCTCCGGTACGACGGTGAGGCCGACCTCCTCGTGGACCTCCCGGACGACCGCCTGCTCTTGGCTCTCGCCCGGCTCGACCTTGCCGCTCAGGGGCTGCCAGTAGCCGGGCCGGGCGACGGCCGGGCCACGCCGGATCGCCAGGAGGCGCTCGCCGCGCCGGAGCACGGCGACGATCGCCTCGCGCTGCTCCCAGGCCATGACCTAGGCCGTGGGCCGGCCGGTGGCCACGGCGTAGAAGGCCACGGCTGCGGCCGCGCCGACGTTGAGGGAGTCGACGCCGTGGGACATCGGGATGCGGACCCACTCGTCGGCGGCGACCAGGGCCTGGGTGGACAGGCCGTCGCCCTCTGCGCCGAGCATGAGGGCCACGCGGTCCATGGTGTGCGGGGCGGCCTCGTCGAGGGACCGGGCCTTCTCGTCGGGGGTGAGGGCGAGGAGGGTGAAGCCCGCCTCGCGGACCGACTCCAGGCCCTTGGGCCAGGTGTCGAGGCGGGCGTACGGGACGGAGAAGACCGCGCCCATGGAGACCTTCACGCTGCGGCGGTAGAGGGGGTCGGCGCAGTCGGGCGAGAGCAGGACGGCGTCCATGCCGAGGGCGGCGGCCGACCGGAAGATGGCGCCGATGTTGGTGTGGTCGTTGACCGACTCCATGATGACGACGCGGCGGGCGGTCCGGAGCAGGTCGGCGGCCGTCGGCAGGGGTTTGCGCTGCATGGAGGCGAGCGCGCCGCGGTGCACGTGGTAGCCGGTGACCTGCTCGGCGAGCTCCGGGCTGACGGCGTAGACCGGGGCGGGGAGTTCGTCGATGACGTCGCGCATGACGTCGACCCACTTGGCCGAGAGCAGCATGGACCGCATCTCGTAGCCCGCTTCCTTGGCCCTTCTGATGACCTTCTCGCCCTCGGCGATGAACAGGCCCTCGGCGGGTTCGCGCTTGCGGCGCAGCTCCACGTCGGTCAGGCCGGTGTAGTCGCGCAGACGCGGGTCGTCGGGATCCTCGACGGTGATGAGATCGGCCACAGGGTGATACTGCCTTGTCCTGGGTGTGGTGCCAACGGCTCGGGACGGGTTGGGTTACCCGGGGTTACTCTTTTGTCGCCGAGGCCGGGGCGCCGACCTTCACGACCTCGCCGATGACGATGACCGCCGGGGGCTTCACGTCCTCGGTCCGCACGGTCTCCGCGACCGTCGCGAGGGTCGCGTCGACGCGGCGCTGGGCGGCGGTCGTGCCCTCCTGGACGAGGGCGACGGGGGTGCCGGCCGGCTTTCCGTGGGCGACGAGCGTCTCGGCGATCTTTCCGATCTTGTCGACGCCCATGAGGATCACCAGCGTGCCGGTCAGGCGGGCCAGGGACGGCCAGTCGACCAGGGAGCGCTCGTCGTCGGGCGCGACATGGCCGCTGACGACGGTGAACTCGTGGGCGACGCCGCGATGGGTGACCGGGATGCCGGCCGCGCCCGGGACCGAGATCGAGCTGGAGATCCCGGGGACGACCGTGCAGGGGATGCCGGCCTCGGCGAGGGCCTGGAGCTCCTCCATTCCACGGCCGAAGACGTACGGGTCGCCGCCCTTCAGCCGGACGACCGACTTGCCCTGCTTCGCGTGCTCGATCAGCGCGTGGTTGATGGCCTCCTGGGCCATGAAGCGGCCGTAGGGGATCTTCGCCGCGTCGATCACCTCGACGTGGGGCGGGAGTTCGGCGAGGAGGTCGCGCGGGCCGAGGCGGTCCGCGATGACGACGTCCGCCTCGGCGAGCAGGCGGCGGCCGCGCACGGTGATGAGGTCCGGGTCGCCGGGGCCGCCGCCGACCAGGGCGACTCCGGGGGTGCGGGTGCGGTGGTGCGGGGCGACGAGTGTGCCGTCGCGCAGGCCTTCGACGACCGCGTCGCGGACGGCCGCGGTGTGGCGGGGGTCGCGCCCCTTGGCGTCGGTGGTCAGGACGGCGACCGTGAGGCCCTCGCTGTGGCCGGTGGCCGGGGTCCAGGCCGTGGCCTTGTCGGCGTCGTCGGACCGGACGCACCAGACGCGGTGGCGTTCCGCCTCGGCCGATGCCGTGCCGTTCGCCTCCGTGTCGCCGGTGGCGATCAGGGCGTACCAGGCGTCGGCGAGGTCGCCCTCCTGGTACGGGCGCCTCAGCCAGGTGATCTCGCCGGCGTCCGCCATGGCCTCGACCGAGGGGGTCGCCTCGGGGGACACGAGGAGGATGTCCGCGCCCGCCGCGATCAGCGCCGGGAGGCGGCGCTGGGCGACCTGGCCGCCGCCGAGGACGACCACACGACGGCCGGTGAGGCGGAGGCCTACGGGGTAGGCGGGGTGTTCGGCCATGAGGTGCGGCTCCTGTTGCGGCGGTGTTCAGTGCCCTGACGTGCGGATTTTAGTGGGCGGGAGGGAGAGCGGCTCAGGTGGTCCAGTGGCTGGGCACCCGAGGGTGCCGCCGGTGGGCGGTCCGGGGCGGTCCGGACGGGCGCTGCACTCTGCGGGACGCCCGCCCACTGACCCACGGGGAGGGCCGGGAGCCCTACTTCTCCGTCACTCCTGCCGAATCGAACGTCGCCACCTCGTGCATCGCCCGGGCCGTGCTCTGGACCAGCGGCAGGGCGAGCAGGGCACCGGTGCCCTCGCCGAGCCGCAGGTCGAGGTCGACCAGGGGGCGCAGGCCCAGCTTGTTGAGGGCGGCGACGTGTCCCGGCTCGGCGCTGCGGTGGCCCGCGATGCACGCGGCCAGTACCTCCGGCGCGATCGCGCGGGCGACCAGGGCGGCGGCGCCGGCGCTGACGCCGTCCAGGATCACCGGCGTCCGCAGGGAGGCGCCGCCGAGGAGCAGGCCGACGATGGCGGCGTGCTCGAAGCCTCCGATCGCGGCGAGCACGCCGATCGGGTCGGCCGGGTCCGGCTGGTGCAGTTCCAGGGCGCGGCGCACGACCTCGGTCTTGCGGGCGAGGGTCTCGTCGTTGATTCCGGTTCCCCGGCCCGTGACCTCCGCCGGGTCCGCACCCGTGAAGACGGAGATCAGGGCGGCGGACGCGGTGGTGTTCGCGATGCCCATCTCACCGGTCAGCAGGGCCTTGTTGCCGGCGGCGACCAGATCGCGGGCGGTCTCGATGCCGACCTCGATGGCCTGCTTGGCCTCCTCGCGGGTCATGGCGGGGCCGGTCGTCAGGTCGGACGTGCCGGCACGGATCTTGCGGGGCAGCAGGCCAGGGGTGGCCGGCAGGTCGGCGGCAACGCCCACGTCCACGATGCACACCTCGGCACCGACCTGGGTGGCGAAGGCGTTGCAGACGGCCCCGCCGCCCAGGAAGTTGGCCACCATCTGGGCCGTGACCTCCTGCGGCCAGGGGGTGACGCCCTGGGCGTGCACACCGTGGTCGCCCGCGAAGATCGCGACGGCCGCGGGCTCCGGGATGGGCGGCGGGCACTGGCGGGACAGGCCGGACAGCTGCGCGGAGATGATCTCCAGCATGCCCAGCGCTCCGGCCGGCTTGGTCATACGCTTCTGGCGCTCCCACGCCTCGCCGAGCGCCTTGGCGTCCAGCGGGCGGATCTGCGCGACGGTCTCGGCGAGCAGGTCGTGGGGTTCCTCTCCGGGCAGGGCACGGCGGCCGTATGTCTCTTCGTGCACGACCCACGACAGCGGGCGGCGCTTGGACCAGCCGGCCTGCAACAGCTCGGGCTCGTCCGGGAACTCGTCGACGTAGCCGACGCACAGGTAGGCGATGATCTCCAGGTGCTCGGGCAGGCCGAGGGCGCGGACCATCTCGCGCTCGTCGAAGAAGCTCACCCAGCCGACGCCGAGGCCTTCGGCGCGGGCGGCGAGCCAGAGGTTCTCCACGGCCAGGGCGGCCGAGTACGGGGCCATCTGGGGCTGGGTGTGGCGGCCGAGGGTGTGGCGGCCGCCACGGGTCGGGTCGGCGGTGACGACGATGTTCACCGGCGTGTCGAGGATGGCCTCGATCTTCAGTTCCTTGAACTGCTTCGCCCGGCCCTTGGGGAGGGACTTCGCGTAGGCGTCGCGCTGGCGCATGGCCAGTTCGTGCATCGCGCGCCGTGTGTCGGCGGAGCGGATGACGACGAAGTCCCACGGCTGCGAGTGGCCGACGGACGGGGCGTGGTGGGCGGCCTCCAGGACGCGCAGCAGCACCTCGTGCGGGATCGGGTCGCTGCGGAAGCCGTTGCGGATGTCGCGGCGTTCGCGCATGACCTTCAGGACGGCCTCGCGCTCGGCGGGGTCGTAGCCGGGGGCCGCGGGGCCGGTGGACTGTCGGGCTTCTGCCACTGCGGCCGCACTCTCTTCTCGGCGTTCCTGGTCGGCCAGGTCTTCCTGTTCGGCGGCCCGGGTGTCCAGGTCGTCGGCGTTCTGTGCGAGTTCGGCGTCGCCGGCGCGGGGTGCCGGGACGGTGACGGCGGGTGCGGAGGGCTCCGGCGTCTCGGGCGTCGCCGGCGGCGACTGCTGCGGGCCCTGCACCGGCTGCCCGGGCTGCTCGTCCGCGGCCGGGGCGGGGAGGACGACGGTGACGTCCTCGGCGGATGTCGGAGCGTCGGGGGCAGGGCCGGGCTCGACGGTCTCGGCGGTCGGGGCGGCCGTGACCGCCTCCGGCGCCTGGGCCGGGTCTGCCGCGTCGGCGGTGGGGGCTGTCGCGGCGGTGGCGGCAGGCACGGGCGCCTCGGGTGCCTGAGCGGGTGCGGGGGCCGGGGCCTCGGCCGGTGCGGGGGCCTCGTCGGGTGTCGCTGCCGCGGGGGGCTGGGCCGGGGCGGTCGCTTCCGGGGTGGTGTCCGGCGCGGGGGCGGGTGTCTCGGCAGGCTCGGCGGCCAGGGCTGCCGGTTCCGGGGCCGGGGTGACGGCACCGTCCGCCGGCGGGGCAGCGCTGCCTTCGGCGACCTGGGCCGGGCCGGGGGTGGCGGCGGCCTCGGCGGACGGAGCGGTCGCTTCCGGGCCGACCTGCTCGGTGGCCTGGGCGGCGTCGACCTGGCCGGGTGCCTCGGGGAGAGGGCCGGGCGGGGTGGGCTGCGGGGCCGCCGCCTCGGGGTCCTGCACGGCTGGCGCAGCGTCAATTACCGGCTGCGGCTGCGGCTGCGGCTGCGGCTGCGGACCAGCGTCTTCGGCGCCGGCCTCCGGATCCGGCTCCGCGGTCTCGGAGGCGGTGGCGGTGGCGGTGGCGTCCGCACCGGGTCCAGCCTCGGCCGGGCCTGATGCGGCGGCATCGGGGGCAACGCCCGGGGCCGGCATCTGCGCAACGGCCTCCGGGGCCGGGGCCGCTGCGTCGGGCGCGGGCGCGGCAGCGTCTGGGACTGCCTCGTCCGATACCTGGGCGGGGGCCTCTCCGCCGGTGGGCTCGGGCGGGATGACGGCCGAGTGCTCCGGGGCAGCGGCGGCATCCGGGAACGGGACCGCCTCCGGGACCTGGCCGGCCTGCGGAGCCTGGTCGGGCTGCGGAGCAGGAGCCGCCACGGCCTGCGGAGCCTGGTCGGCCTGCGGGGCAGGAGCCGCCACGGCCTGCGGAGCCTGGTCGGCCTGCGGGGCAGGAGCCGCCACGGCCTGCTCGGCAGCGGGTGTCGGGGCCTGTTCGCCGGAGGCGTCCGGCCCGGGAGCCTCAGGAGAGCCTCCGGCAGGTTCACCGTTGTGCGCAGGGCCGTTCACGACAGGTCCCGGCTCCGAAGCCGGCGGTGCGACCGCTTCCGGAGCAGCCACGGTCCCCGCGTCGGCGGCAGTCACCGGGCCCGCGTCGGCAACGGCGGCGGTTCCGGCGGGGTCACCCGCGACGGCCTCAGCCTGCTCGGGAGTCACGTACCCGGCCTCGGTCACCTGAGCCTCGGTCACCTGAACCCCTGCCACCTGAGCCTCGGCCGCACCGGTGGGACCACCGGCAGCGACCAGACCGGCCTGGGCGGCAGTCACTCGGCCCACCGCCGCGTCCACGTCCAGGACTGCGGGGTCTGCCCCCTGCGCGGCCATGACCTCCTCCGGGGCGACGACTTGGGCCCCGTCCGGGACGACACCCGCACCAGCGGGGACGGCCACACCGACGGGAACACCCGCAGGGGCCTGGCCGGCCTCGGCCGCAGCCGGCTGACCCTCCGCCGGGCCCACTCCCGGCACCGCATCCGGAACCACGGGGTCGCCTACGGCAGCCGCGTCGGCGTCGGGGACGACCTGCTCGGGCTCGGCGGTCGCCAGGGGCGGGCCCGCGGGCTGCTCGGCGTCGACGGGCTGCGCGGGTGCGGCCGGAGCCGACGGCGTCGTGTGGTCCGTCTCCGTCGGCACCTGGGTCGCGACCGTCTCGGCCGTGCCCATCGGTTCCGCCGCCGGAACAACCGTTTCCGCAGTCGCCACCCCGGCGCTCACCTGGGCCGGGTGCGGGGCCGGTACGCCCCAGGGCGTGGCGGGCTGCGTCTGCGCCTCGGAGGTACGGGAGCCGTCGAGGTACTCGGGACCCGCCGAGGACGCTGCCGGCTGGCGTGCCGGCGCGTCGGCGGGGCCGCGGTCGGCGAGGGAGCGGACGGGGCTCGCCGAGCTGTCGGGCAGCGGCGGGCCGAGGTGCAGGGGTCGGCGCGGGGTGATGGGCGGAATCGGCGGCGGGTCGGGCAGGCGGACGCCGCCGAGGTCGACGGAGCCGCTGTCGCGGCCGGAGATCTCGTGCGGTCCGGGCTGGTGCACGGTCTCCTGGACCGGCTCCGGCGCGGGCGGCGGGACCTCGTTGCCCCAGGCGCCCTGGGCGCCCGGCAACAGCAGCAGGTCTTCGTCCTCGGCGGTGGTCTCGGAGAGGTAGGGGTACGCACCGGGCGCGGGGGCGTCCGGCTGCTCCACCATGCCTGCGCTCTCCGGCAGTCCCTCGCCCGGGACCTGGCCGGTGTCGGTCATGCGTACCCCTCGCCCATCGGTTAGTGCTCCTACGACCAGCTCGCCCGGAACGGCGCACCGACCGCCCCGCAGTGAAGAACGAGCGTGCGTCCCCAGCGGCACGAACGGTCCGCCCGGAAAAGGCGACAAAGCCATTCACTGGCATTGTCGCGGTCGAACCACCCCCACGGCAGCTTGATCCGCGACGGTTCCGCTGTGGACTGCGCCACGTTGCGCGTCCTCCGGTTCTGCCGTACCACACACACCCCAAAACGGGCGGGTTTTCCGGACATTGACCGACGAAGCGCCGGGCGTCCTTGTGCGGTGCAGCGATCGGCCAGCCTACCGCGCGCAGTACGACAAACCGATCACGGGGACGGTCGTGGAGACGGTCGCGGGGTCAGGCGCCGCGCTTCGTCAGGACGCCGCTGAGCAGGAACGCGACGCTCCGCTCCTTCTCCGTCCAGGCTCTGGTGTCGAGTTCGACGGACTGGAGGAGTGCGCACTCGACGCCGTAGCCGTGCTCGGTCAGGTCGCGGCCGATCAGTTCGGCGGCGTCCCGGGTGGCGGCGTGCGTGACGATGCGCTGCGGGCGGCGGTCGGCGACCGCCGAGACGACGGCCGCTCCCCCGCCGCCGACGCGGACGACGTCCGGCTCGGGGAGGTTCTCCAGGACGTGCGGGGCGGTGCCGTGCACGATCTGGAGCTGGACGCCGAGGCGACGGGCGGCGGCGTCGGTGCGGGCGCAGGCGGTCCGGTCGCCGTCGACGGCGAGGACGGCGGCACCGGCCCGGGCGGCCTCGACCGCGAAGGCACCGCTGCCGCAGCCGATGTCCCACACGAGGTCACCGACGCGGGGCCCGAGGCGGGCGAGTTGGGAAGCGCGCAGCAGCTGGTTCTCACCCTCGCCGAGGTCCGTCCCGTAGGCGTCGGCGGGCAGGGTCCAGCCGCGCGGCCCGGCGGACGGGTCACGGCCGGAGATCCAGCCGCCGCTCTCCCCCGCCGTGTCCGGCCGGGCCGGGCCGCCGAGGACGATGACGACGTTGGGGTCACGCCAGGTGTGGTCGGCGGCCTTGTCGGAGGTGACGACGGAGACGCGTTCGCGGGCGGTGCCGAGTTCCTCACAGATGACGAAGGAGCGGTGGACTCCTTCGAGGAGCAGGCCGAGTTCGGCGGGCCCGGCACCGGGTGAGGTGAGGACCGCCACCTTGGTGTGCGCTCGGCATACGTTGATCGCCCGCCGCAGCGTGCGGGGGTGTGCGACGACCACCTGTGCGTCGTCCCAGGGCATCCCGGCGCGGGCGAAGGCGGCGGCGACGGAGGAGACGGCGGGGACGACCTCCACCTCGAGGCCGAACTCGGGGGCCCGCAGGGTGCGTACGACGCCGAAGAAGCCCGGGTCGCCGTCGGCGAGGACCACGGCCGTGCCGCGGTGGGCGGCGATGCGGCGGGCGGCGAGGGCGACACTGCCGAGGCGAATGCGCTCGGCACCGGCGGGTACTTCTGGGAGCGCCAGGTGGTGGGCGGCGCCGGCCACCAGCGTGGCGGCGCCCAGGGCGGCGCTCGCCGCGGCGGTCAGCGGTGAACCGTCCCAGCCGATCACCGTGACGCGGTCGGCCATCGTCGTCAGTCTCCAGGGGTTTTCGCAGGTCGTCTGCGTGGCGTGGTGGGGAGCAGCCCGGGGGCGGGCTCCGTGAGGGTACCCGGTGGAGATGTCGGAGGGGGTTTCGGTGTCGTCGTCGCCGGCGTCCTCCGGGTGCTTCCGGTCAGTTCCAGTCGCCGAAAGAGGTGAAGCCGTCGCGGAGCTGCTCGCCGACGCCCTCCAGGTCCTCGGGGAGCAGGCTCCAGACGATGAAGTCGGTGCGTACGTCGGTCCATGTGCCGTCCTCGGCACGGGCCCGGGCTATACAGGCGTTGCGCAGCACGCCCTCGCTGATACAGCCGATCTTCTGGGCGACCTGCTGGGAGGCGGTGTTGTCGGCCGCCGTACGCAGTTCGATGCGCTCGAACTTCTGGTCCCCGAAGAGCCACTGGGCGGTGGCCAGGGCGGCCTCGGAGGCGTAGCCCTCACCGCGTGCCCAGGGGGCGATGATGTACGACAGTTCGGCGGAGCGCACGTGCCAGTTGGTCCTGCCGAGCTGGATGACGCCGACCAGGCGCTGGGTGAGGAACTCGGTGATCGCGAAGTCGATTCCGTGTCCCTCGGTGCGCTGGGTGGGGGCGTACTCGGTGATCCAGGTGCGGGCGCCGCTTTCCGTGAAGGGCTGGGGGACGGAGGTCCAGGCCGCCACCTGTTCGTCGTTCATCATCGCGGCCAGGGAGGCGACGTCGTCTTCGTCAAGGGGACGCAGCACCAACCGCTCCGTGCTGATGGAGATGTTGGGGAAGGTGCTCGTCATGCGCCGCTCCGTAACCTTCGGTGAACCTTCAGGGCATGCTGAACTGCCCAGCATGCAGCATGAAAGCACTGATCCGCATCACGGGACCCTCCCCACCGGGTGGGGGAAGGGCCCCGTGTGCGCGGGTGCCGGGCGTGGGCTCAGAAGGAGGCGAGAACGGAGCCGGCGTACTTGTCCTGGATGAACTTCTTGACCTCGGGCGAGGTGAGGAGCTTCGCGAGCTTCTTCACGCGCGGGTCGTCCTCGTTGCCCTTCTTCACGGCGAGGAAGTTGCCGTAGGGGTTGTTCTTCGCGGACTCCAGGACGAGGGCGTCCTTGGACGGCTTGAGGTCGGACTCGATGGCGTAGTTGCCGTTGACCACCGCGGCGTCCACGTCGTCGAGGGAGCGCGGCGTCTGGGCCGCCTCCAGCTCCTTGAACTTGAGGTTCTTGGGGTTCTTGGCGATGTCGGAGGGGGTCGCCTCGTTGCCGACGCCCGCCTTGAGGGTGATGAGCCCGTTGGCGGCGAGGAGCTTGAGGGCGCGGGCCTCGTTGACCGTGTCGTTGGGGACGGCGACGGTCGCACCGCTCTTCAGGTCGTCGGCCTTCTTGACCTTGTGGGAGTAGAGGCCGAGCGGTTCCAGGTGGACCGTGACGACGGGCACGATGTCCGTGCCGTTCTTCTTGTTGTAGTCGTCGAGGTACGGCTTGTTCTGGAAGTAGTTGGCACCGACGGAGCCGTCCTGCGTCGCGGGGTTCTGGGTGGTGTAGTCCGTGAACTCCTTGACTTCCAGGTCGAGGCCCTCCTTCTTCGCCAGGTTGTCCTTGACGAAGTTCAGGATCTCGGCGTGTGGGACGGGACTGGCTGCGACGATCAGGGGTCCGTCGGTGTCCGAGCTGTCCGCGCCGCAGGCGCTGAGCCCGAGGGTGAGGGCTCCGGCGGCGAGAACGGCGGTGGTGATCTGGGCGGTGTTACGCACGAAAAGTGCCTTTCCTTATGACCTTCAGGGTGGTGCGGCCCCGTCGTGGGTGAACGGGGAGTTCAGGACGCGGCTTTGAGCAGCCGCAGTTTGGGGGCGGGGCCGGAGTGGGCGCCGCGGCGGTGCAGGGAGCGGGCCGCGTAGTCGCCGGCGAACTGGATGACCGAGATGACGACGGCGAGGATCGCCACGGTGATCCACATCAGCTGGGTCTCGAAGCGCTGGTAGCCGTAGCGGATGGCGATGTCGCCGAGGCCGCCGGCGCCGACGGTGCCCGCCATGGCCGAGTAGCCGATGAGGGCGACGATCGTGGTGGTGATGCTGGAGATCAGCGACGGCAGGGACTCGGGGACGAGGACCTTGCGGACGATGGTCCAGGTGCTGCCGCCCATGGCCTGCACGGCCTCGACGAGCCCGTGGTCCACCTCGCGGACGGCCGTCTCGACCAGACGCGCGAAGAACGGGATGGCGCCGACGGCGAGCGGCACGATGGCCGCCTCGACGCCGATGGTCGTCCCGGTGATCGAGCGGGTGAAGCCCATCAGCGCGACCATCAGGATGATGAACGGCAGGGAGCGGGCGATGTTCACGACCTGCCCGATGACCTTGTTGGCGGCGAGGTTCTGCAGCAGGCCGCCGCGGTCGGTGAGGACCAGCAGGATGCCGAGCGGCAACCCGCCGGCGACGGCGATGAGCGTGGACCAGCCGACCATGTAGAGCGTGTCCCAACACGCCTGCTCCAGCAGGGGCTGCATCTCGGACCAGGTCACTTGGCACCTTCCTTCACCGGTTCGGAGTCGTGGCCCAAAAGGTCGATCTGGAGGCCCTTCTCGCGCAGGAAGCCGATCGGCACGACGTTGTCCTCGTAGCGGCCGGGCAGTTCGATGCGCATCCGGCCGACCTGGAGGCCGCCGACGGTGTCGATGGCGGCGCCGAGGATCGATATGTCGATGTTGTAGGTGCGGGAGAGCTGCGAGATGACGGGCTGGGTGGCGCTCTCGCCCTGGAAGGTGACGTCGACGACGGTGCGGTCCTCACCGGAGGCCTCACCACCGAGCGGGAACAACGCCGAGGCGAGTTCCGAGCCGGGGGTCGCGAGGAGTTCACTGACGGTGCCGGACTCGACGATGCGCCCGTTCTCCATGAGGGCGGCCGAGTCACAGACCGACTTCACGACGTCCATCTCATGGGTGATGAGCAGGACGGTCAGGCCGAGCTGCCGGTTCAGGTCGCGCAGCAGCGCCAGGATGGAGCGGGTGGTCTCCGGGTCGAGGGCGCTGGTGGCCTCGTCGGACAGCAGTACCTTCGGGTCGCCGGCGAGGGCCCGGGCGATGCCGACGCGCTGCTTCTGGCCTCCGGAGAGCTGCGCCGGGTAGGACTTCGCCTTGTCGGCGAGACCGACCAGGTCGAGCAGCTCCAGCGCCTTGCGGGAGCGTTCCTGCCCGGACTTCCCGAGGATCTCCAGCGGCAGCTCGACGTTGTCCTGGACGGTCCGGGAGGACAACAGGTTGAAGTGCTGGAAGACCATGCCGATACGGCTGCGCGCCTGACGCAGTTCCTTCCCGGCGCGCGGGCCACGGCCGGCCAGGGCGGTCAGGTCCTGTCCGGCGACGGTCACGGTGCCGGCGGTGGGGCGCTCCAGCAGGTTGACGCAGCGGATGAGCGAGGACTTGCCGGCGCCGGACTGTCCGATGACGCCGTACACCTCGCCCTCGCGGACGTGCAGGTCGACGCCGTCCAGGGCGGTGACCTCACGGCCGCGCGCACGGTAGACCTTGGTCAGGCCCGAAGTGGTGATCACTGGGATTCCGTCACTGTCGAGTGCGCGGGCGTGGGTGTGCCCGGGCACAGGTGCATTCGGTCAGGGACGCGACACGGTTCTCGCTGGGATGTGGAACCGGGGAGAACATGTGCGCGGGGCGGCTTCGGGTCACGCGACGCTCAGGGCGTGCGGACAGGCCGCGTCTCGCTTCGGGGCGCGAGCTCAGGGGTGGTGCAGGGGCCCTCTAGAAGGCGCACATTCGACACATACAACGAGCACCGGGCGTCATGGTCGCCTCGGTCGCGGGGGTGCGGTCGCTCGTCGTGGTCATGTCGTCAGTAAAACATGCGTACGGTCATGACCGACCCCCCGCTGTCCGGATGCTGGACAGCGGTGGACGGGTTCCGGGGAGCGTCAGCCGCGCAGGGAGATCTCCACGCCCCGCTCGGTGACCAGCGCGGACAGTGCCGACAGATTCTCGACGACGAGATCGGCGTGGAGTTCGTGTGCCTGATGGGTTGTGGTCAATGCCACGGTGGTCATGCCCGCGGCGCGGCCGGCCGTCAGGCCCGCCGGGGCGTCCTCGAAGACGACGCAGTGCGCCGGATCGACGCCGAGCGCGCGGGCGGCGAGCAGGTACGGCTCGGGGTCGGGCTTGCCGCGGGTGATGTCGTCGGCGGCGACGAGTGTCTTGGGCAGGATGCCGACGGCGTCGAGCCGGGCCTCGGCGAGGCGCCGGGTGGCGGAGGTGACGACGGCCCAGCGCTCGGCGGGCAGCACGTCGAGGAAGGCCCGGGTGCCCGGCAGCAGGTGCACCCCGTCGTTGGGTACGTCCTCCACCTCCAGGTCCTCGATCCGCGCGACGGCGGCCGGCACGGCCTCGGCGGGCAGCAGGTCGGCGGCTATCTCGGCGGCCGGCCGGCCGTGCAGTTCGATGCGCGCGAACTCCTCGGCCGTGATCCCGTACTCTCCGGCCCACCGCGTCCAGCAGCGGTCCACCGAGGCGAGGGAGGAGACGAGGGTTCCGTCGTTGTCGAACAGCAGGGCCTGCGCGTGGATCGTCATGACCTCGACCCTACGGTGCAGGCCAGGGCCGGAAGCAGGGGGCCTTTTCGGCCGTAATAAGGTCGCTGCATGCTGAATGCCCTGACGCTGGTGACCGGCGTCGCCGCGCTGCTGCTCGCCGCCTGGTGCGGCTGGGCGGCCTATCGCGACCAGCCGACGAAGGACTGGCACTTCATCGGGATGGCCGTGGTCACGCTGCTGTCGCTGGTCCAGCTGGTCGTGGGGATCGTGCTGCTCGCGCAGGGCGAGAAGCCGGAGCAGGGCACGACGATCTTCGTGGCGTATCTGCTGGGGGCGTTCGCGTGTGTCCCGGCGGCGGGGTTCATGTCGCTGGCCGAGCGGACCCGGTGGGGTTCGGTGACGGTGGCCGCCGGCGGTGTGGTGCTGGCGGTGCTGGAGGTGCGTCTCTAT
The DNA here is from genome assembly GCF_007655005.1 of Streptomyces tibetensis. Lineage (GTDB taxonomy): Bacteria > Actinomycetota > Actinomycetes > Streptomycetales > Streptomycetaceae > Streptomyces > Streptomyces tibetensis. The sequence goes on along the minus strand of NZ_SZVW01000003.1, from coordinate 276,171 downwards.
GACATCTGGGGAGGCTGAGGTGAGCCGGCGCCGGTTGATCAGCGGGCCGGGCACGCTGCTGGTGTGGCTGTACGGCGTGATGGTCGTGGGGGCGGTGTCGCGGTCCGCGTTTCAGATCGCGACGGAGTTCGACCGGGCGCCGCTCGCCTACTCGCTGTCGGCCGTGGCCGGTGTCGTGTACGGGTTCATCACGTACTCGCTGGTGCGGGGTGGGGAGACGGCGCGGAAAGCCGCGCTGGCGTGCTGTGTCGCCGAGTTGGCGGGTGTGCTGACGGTGGGGACCTGGACGTTGGTCGAGCCCTCGGCGTTCCCTGACGCGACCGTGTGGTCGGACTTCGGGATGGGGTATCTCTTCATTCCCGTGATCTTGCCGGTGTCCGCCATTTACTGGTTGCGGAAGGGTGCGCCTCGCGAGGGTGCCGCCTGAGGTTCGTCAGGCGGCCGCGCGCCGGGTGTGGCTAGTCGCGCAGTTCCCCGCGCCCCTGAGGGGCGAGACTCAGGCCGTCGCCGCGTACGTACTCGCCGGCTTTTCCAGGACGATCATCGGGACGCCGTCCGCGCCCTGGGACGTGCCGACCGTTTCGTAGCCGACTTTGCGGTAGAGGCGGAGGTTGCCCTCGCTGCGGTGGCCGGTGTGGAGGCGGAAGCGGGTGGCTCCGCGGTCGCCGGCGAGGGCCGATTCGGCCGCCCTGAGGAGACGGGCGCCGATGCCGTGGCCCTGGAGACGGGGGTGGACGCAGAGCTTGCCGATCGCGGCGGCGCCGTCCTCGGTGACCGAGCCCCGGACCGAGCCGACGACCTCCTCGCCGAGCCGGGCCACGAAGACGCAGTCGCGGGTGACCTCATCGCGAACCGAGTCGAGGGTTTGGACGAGCGGGTCGATGCGGTAGTTCCCGTACAGCGCCGCCTCCGACTGGAAGCACAGGTACTGCAGTCTGAAGATCTGCTCCGCGTCCTGCTCGGTCGCCGCAGAGATGGTCACGCTCATGCCCATGTGCGCACGCCTCCCGCTCATCTGATCACCTGGTGTCCCCACTCCTATCCCCGTCCTCAGTGGGCCGCAACCTCCGGTGTCAGTAATCTCCTGAGACATCCCAGGCATCTGGAACGTTCCGGGCCAAGACTCCCCTGTGAGATACCCAACTCCCCTGCGATTTCCCGGTATGTCAGGTCCTCCGGCGAGAGCAGTGCCTCCATCAGCCGGGGGCAGCGGCCCGGGAGGCGGCGCACGGCCTCGCGCAGCGCCCGGCCACGGGCCGCGGTGAGGGCGAGCTGTTCGGGGTCGCGGTCCCCGTCGTCGACCGGTTCACCGGCGTACGGCCGTTCGAGGCGACTCGTACGGCGGGTTCGGCGCGCCTCGGAGCGGACGGCGCGACGGAGCCATTGCTCGGGGTCGAGCGGCGGCCCTTCGGTGTCGAGCCGCTCCAGCAGACGGAGCCAGACCGCCTGTTCCAGGTCACCCGGCTCGGTACCGGCGGAATATGCCTCGGCGGAGGCCTCGGCGGTGAGCAGCGGGCGCAGGGCGGCGACCAGGTCGTGCGTCATATGCGGAGCGACGCGGCCGCCCGGGCAGCGGGTTGCCCGGGCGGCCGAAGCTCACTCGACCGGGGGGTGTGAGCCCGGCCGTTGACGCGGCTCAGCCGGTGAAGTCCCCGCGGGCCAGCACACCCGTGTCGGGCTGGTCGGTGAAGACGCCGTCGATGCCCGTCGCGAAGTACGCCTTGTAGGCACCGAAGACGTCACCGTAGGCGTCCGGGTCCGTGCCCTCGCGGAAGTCGGCGGGCAGGAAGGGGTTCTCGTTGCGCATGGTGTACGGGTGCAGGATCAGACCCACCCGGTGCGCGTCGGAGACGAGCGTCGTCGGCCTGGTGAGCCTGCCCTGGGCGTCGCGCGGGACGACCAGGTCCAGGGTCGGGCCGATGCCCTGCGCGTAGGAGGCGATCTCCCTGAGGCCGGCCGGCTTGACCAGGTCGGCGACCGTGCGCGGGTCGCCGGTCTCGACGAAGTCCCAGGGGCGGGAGTCCGCCGAGGACAACAGGACGACCAGCGGGTTGTCGACGAGCTTGTGCAGGCGCTGGACGCTGGTCGGCTCGAAGGACTGGAGGATGACCGGGGAGGTGCGCCGGTCCTTGCGGTACTTGCCCAGCAGCTTGGCGACCCGCTCCTCAAGGGGCAGGCCCTGCTTGCGGAAGTAGGTGGGGTGCTTGAGCTCGGGGTAGATCCACACCTGCTTGCCGCGCTTGCGGGTCTGCTCGTCCTGCCACCTGAGGACCTCTTCGAAGGTGGGGATCTCCCAGCGGCCGTTGTAGAGCGTGTTGTGCGGGCGGTTGGCCGGGATGCGCTCGACCGCGCGCAGCGTCTTCAGCTCGGCGAGCGTGAAGTCCTCGGTGAACCAGCCGGTGATGGAGACGCCGTCGAGCAGCTTGGTCTTCTTGCGGTCGGCGAACTCGGGATGGTCGGCCACGTCCGTGGTACCGCCGATCTCCGGCTCGTGACGGCAGACCAGGTGCCCGTCCCTGGTCGGGACCAGGTCGCCCGCCTCGACGATGTCAGCACCCAGGTCGAGGGCCAGTTGGTACGAACCGAAGGTGTGCTCTGGCCGGTAGCCGCTGGCACCCCGGTGGCCGATGATCGTCGGCTTGGGCAGGCTCTTGACTCCGCCGTGTCCGCCACCGTGCCGGGCGCTGTCGGCGCGCGCGGTGCCGGCCATGCCGAGGACCGCTCCGCCGGCGCCGAGCACCGCTGCGCCGAGCAGGGCCCGCCGTCCGGTACCGCTCGTTTCTTCGTTCGACTCCCGCGTTCCCATGAGCGCCCTCTCTGCCGGTTCGGCTCGTCCGTCCGCGCCGATCGTAGGGGCGCGTACATGACCAGTGGGAGACCTCGGGCGGAACACGCGGGTGACCTCGGATGTCGTAGTGGCTGGTGAGGAGGATGAGTTGACGGTTCGTCGTGTCTGTTCGATTCGGCCCGGCCGTTCTGGGAACGCGTGCGGTGGGCTCCGGGGCGACGTGTGTCACAGCATGTCGGCCGCGTTTCGTACCGTCGGCGGGGTGCCACCGCAGGTAAACGCGCGTCAACAGTGCGTAAGGCCTCGGTGAAGTCGCCGTGCCCGATGTGCGCGATGGCCGGGGCCACGAGTATCGTCCTCACCTGCACAGACTCATACAGAACCCCTTGACACCGGAGGGCCCGTTGTCCCGCTTCGTGCTCATCAAGGCAGTGCTCGGCCCGATCATGCGCCTGATGTTCCGCCCACAGGTGGAGGGTGCGGAGCACATTCCCGGCGACGGTCCGGTCATCCTGGCCGGCAACCACCTGACGTTCATCGACTCGATGATCCTGCCGCTGGTCTGCGACCGTCAGGTCGTCTTCATCGGCAAGGACGAGTACGTCACCGGCAAGGGGCTCAAGGGCCGGCTGATGGCCTGGTTCTTCACCGGCGTCGGCATGATCCCGGTGGACCGGGACGGTGGCCGGGGCGGTGTCGCCGCGCTGATGACCGGGCGGCGCGTGCTGGAGCAGGGCCGCATGTTCGGCATCTACCCGGAGGGGACGCGGTCGCCCGACGGGCGGCTGTACCGGGGGCGGACGGGGATCGCCCGGCTGACGCTGATGACGGGTGCGCCGGTGGTGCCCTTCGCCATGATCGGCACGGACAAGCTGCAGCCGGGTGGGGCGGGGCTGCCCCGGCCCGGCAAGGTCACGGTGCGCTTCGGTGAGGCGATGGAGTTCTCCCGGTACGAGGGGATGGACCGGGATCGCTATGTGCTGCGGGCCGTGACCGACTCGGTGATGGCCGAGGTGATGCGGCTGTCCGGGCAGGAGTACGTGGACATGTACGCGAGCAAGGCGAAGGAAGCGGCGTAGGTTTTGCGGGCGCGGGCGCGGGCGAGCTCGGGCTGGTGGGGCTTGCGTGGGCGGCTGCGGGTCGTGGGGGCTTGTCGCGCAGTTCCCCGCGCCCCTTGGGACATGACCTTCAGGGCGTGGGTGTGTGGAACCCTGTACCCGCTTTGCGCAGTTCCCCGCGCCCCCGAGGGCATGACCTTCAGGGCGTGACCGTGTCGGACCCTGTGCCCGATTCGCGCAGTTCCCCGCGCCCCTGAGGCGTGGGGCTCATGCGTGTTCCGTTGTGCCGCCTTCCAGTTTCTGGCCCCGCAGCAGGAACCACGCCGCCACCGCCGCTGCCAGCAGGACCGCCGCGCCTGCGCCTGCTGCCAGGGCAAGGCCGTCGACGAAGGACGTGCGGGCCGCGTCCAGCATCGTGGCGGCGCTGTGGGCGGGCATGTGCGCCGCCGCCTCGACGGCGCCGCCCAGCGACTCGTGGGCCGCCGCCGGTGTGCCCGCGGGGCCGGTGAAGTCGCGGTAGACACCGGTCACGATGGAGCCCAGCGCGGCGATACCGAGCGCGGCACCGAGTTCGTACGCCGTCTCGGACACGGCGGACGCGGAGCCCGCGTGCTCCTTCGGCACGCTGGAGAGGATCACGTCGGCGGTCACGGTGAACGAGAAGCCGGCGCCGACGCCGACCACCAGCAGCGCGGTCCCGAGCAGCGGGTAGCCGGTGGATTGGTCGAGCACCGTGAGTGCGGCCAGAGCCATGCCTATCGCCGCGAGGCCGCCGGAGACCACGGCCCGCACCGAGAAGCGCCGGGCCACCCGTCCCGCTATCAGTCCGGCCACCACCGCTCCGATCGCCGCGGGCAGCTCGGCCAGCCCGGCCTCGAAGGGCCGCCTGCCCTGGACGAGTTGCAGGTACTGGGACAGGAAGAACACCAGCCCGGACAGACCGAGGATGGTCAGCAGATCGGCCAGCACCGCCCCGCTGAAGCCGCGGTGACGGAACAACCGCATGTCCAGCAGCGGCGTCGGCAGCCTGAGCTGACGGCGTACGAATCCGTACAGGGCGGCCGCGCCCAGCAGGCCCGCCGCCAGGGTGCTCCACCCGAAGCCGTGGGTGGCCGCCTCCTTGATCGCGTACACCACGCCGATCATGCCGACCAGCGACAGGACGACGCTGACCAGGTCCCAGGGGCCGGGGTTCGCGGTGCGCGACTCGGGCAGCAGCTTGATCCCGACGAGGACCAGGACGGCCATCACGGGCAGGTTGATCAGGAAGACCGAGCCCCACCAGAAGTGCTCCAGCAGGAACCCGCCGACGATCGGCCCGACCGCCGTACCGGCGGAGGCGGTGGCGCCCCAGACGCCGACGGCGAGGCTGCGTTCGCGCGGGTCGTGGAAGAGGTTGCGGATCAGGGCGAGGGTGGCCGGCATCAGGGTCGCTCCGGCGACGCCGAGCAGCGCCCGGGCGACGATCATCATCTCGGGTGTCGTGGCGTAGGCGTTGAACACGGATATCGCGCCGAACGCCGTCGCGCCGATCAGCAGGATCCGCTTGCGGCCGATCCGGTCGCCGAGGCTGCCCATGGAGACGAGCAGACCGGCGATGACGAACGAGTAGACGTCGCCGATCCACAGCAGCTGGGTGCCGGAGGGCTTGAGGTCCTCGCTGATGTAGGGGGTCGCGAGACCGAGGACGGTCGCGTCGACGGCCACCAGCAGCACGGCGAGCACGAGGACGCCGAGCGCGAGCCAGCGGCCCGGGCGCTCCACCGCCTCGGTGGTCTTCGCCGGCTGCAGGGTGCTGGTCATGATTCCTCTCTTCTGAGTGCGCCGCCGAGCAACAACTCGACGATCATGTGCTGGAAGTCCTTGGGGGCGCCCTTGCCGCTGTGCACCATCCAGGCGCCGGAGGCCATCAGGCCGTACAGCGCCTCGGTGAGCCAGGCGGGCGTGAGGTCGATGCGGAATTCACCGCCGAGCTGGCCGCGCCGGAACAGGGCGGAGATCCGGTCGTCGATCGTGGCCCAGCCGGCGTTCTGTTCCTCGCCCTCGAACAGCTGGTTCTCGGTGTAGAGGAACGCGAGCAGTCCGGCGGCGGGCTCGATGGCCCCGACCAGTCGGCGTACGGCGTCACTCGCCGGGCCCTCGTCGAGCCGGGCCTCGTCCAGAGCGGCTTCACACTCCGCGATGCCGAGCGCCTCCAGCGCCCGGACGAGGGCGTCACGTCCGGCGAAGTGCCGGTGCAGCGTGGCCCGGCTGATTCCGGCGGCCTTGGCGACCTCGTCCATGGTCGCGGTGGATTTGCGGGTCAGCAGGGCCGCGGCGGCGCGCAGCACGTGCTCAGGATCGACAGCCATGAGACAAGCTTAGACCATATGAGACATGGATGTCTCATTCGGGGAGTGCGTGACTCACGGCTGCCGTGTGGGTGCGGCTGACGGGGTGATCAGTGCCAGGGCAGCTGCGCGCGCCGCTCCCAGTACGCGTGGGGCTCCTCCACCAGCGCGCCGAGGCGGGCGAGCTGTTCGTCGTCGAGGTCGACGACCGCCGCGTGCAGATTCGAGGCGAGCTGGTTGGTGGTGGCAGCGCCGGACAGGACCACACCGGCCCAGGGCTGCCGCAGGATGACGGCCAGGGCGACAGCGTCGCAGCCCAGCCCGGTCCGCTCGGCGATCTCCCGCACGGCGTCCGGGGCGTGCGGCCCGGCGAGCCGGCCGTTGGCCATGCCCTCCTTGACGATCACGGTGAGTCCGGCGTCGTGCGCCTCGGCGAGGGCGGGGCCCGCGGAGGTCTCCAGCGCGTTGTACGTGGACTGCACGGTACGGAAGAGCGGCTCGCCGTCGACCGTCACGGCGAGGGCGGCGCGGACGGCGTCCGCCTGGGCGGGGCCGCTGGTGGAGAATCCGACGGTGAGGCCCTGCGCGGCGGCTTCCGCGAGCTTCGCGTGCAGTTCCTTGTCGGTCAGGGCCGGGCTGTCCGGGGTGACCGAGTGGATCTGATAGAGATCGAGCCGGTCTCCGAGTAGGGCGTCGCTCTCCGCGCGCTGCCGTTCGTAGGTGGCGAGGGTGTGGTCCTTGACCTCGTGCTGCTCGGCGTCGGTGGACCAGTCGGCGGTGTAGGTGTAGCCCCACTTGCTGCCCACGACGATGTCGTCGAGGCCGGGCCTGTCCTTCAGCCAGTCGGCGAGGAACTCCTCGGAGCGGCCGTAGGAGCGGGCCGCGTCGAAATAGCGGACGCCCTGGGCGTAGGCGGAGTCGAGGAGTTCGTGGGTGCGGTTGCGCAGCGTTTCGACGCTGCGGTCCTCTCCGAGGTCTTCGTCCCGGCCGAGGTTGATGTAGCCGGGGCGTCCCACGGCGGCGAGGCCCAGTCCGATGTGGCAGGTGGGGGTCGTTGCGGTCGCCAGTCGCGCGAAGGGCATCGCAAGCTCCGTTCGGTCGGGTCCGGTACGGCTTCCGACCAACGTACCCGCGATGACCTTCGGCGCTCGCGATCAGAGCTCGGTTCGAGCGGTGGTTCGGCGAGTGCGGGTTCGTCGTGGCTTGTCGCGCAGTTCCCCGCGCCCCCAGGGTCTGCTGCGAAAGCGGCGCCTGCCGTGCGACGACGCCGCTTTCGCAACAGCCTAGAGGGCGCTTCCCTTGGCCACCGCCCACTCGTGCTGGGCCGCCACGTCGGCCTTCACCTCTGCCAGCTGGACGGCGACCGCGCTCGGGGCCGTGCCGCCCCTGCCGTTGCGGGAGGCGAGGGCGCCGGGGACGTTCAGGACCGTCCGCACCTCGGGAGTGAGGTGGGCGGAGATCTTGGCGAACTGCTCGTCCGTCAGGGCGTCCAGTTCCTTGCCCTCGGACTCGGCGACCTTCACGCACTCGCCGGCGACCTCGTGGGCCACGCGGAACGGCACGCCCTGCTTGACCAGCCACTCGGCGATGTCCGTGGCGAGGGAGAAGCCGGCCGGGGCCAGTTCCTCCATGCGCTCGCGGTGGACGGTGAGGGTGGCCATCATGCCGGTGAAGGCCGGGAGCAGGACCTCCAGCTGGTCGATGGAGTCGAAGACCGGCTCCTTGTCCTCCTGGAGGTCGCGGTTGTACGCGAGCGGGAGGGCCTTGAGCGTGGCCATCAGGCCCGTGAGGTTGCCGATCAGACGGCCCGACTTGCCACGGGCCAGCTCCGCGATGTCCGGGTTCTTCTTCTGCGGCATGATCGACGAGCCCGTCGAGAACGCGTCGTGCAGGGTCACGAAGGAGAACTCCTTCGTGTTCCAGATGATGACCTCCTCGGCGATCCGGGAGAGGTTGACGCCGATCATCGCCGTGATGAAGGCGAACTCGGCGACGAAGTCCCGGGAGGCCGTGCCGTCGATGGAGTTGCCGGACGAGCCGTGCTCGAAGCCGAGGTCCTTGGCCACCGCCTCCGGGTCCAGCCCGAGGGAGGAGCCGGCCAGGGCGCCCGAGCCGTAGGGCGAGACCGCCGTGCGGGCGTCCCACTGGCGCAGCCGTTCCGCGTCACGGGAGAGGGACTGGACGTGGGCCAGGACGTGGTGGGCGAACAGGACGGGCTGGGCGTGCTGGAGGTGCGTGCGGCCGGGCATCGCCACGTCGGGGTGGGCCTCCGCGAGGCCGATCAGCGCGTCCTGGAGCTCGGCGATCAGGCCGCCGACGATCCGGGCGTGGTCCCGCAGGTACATACGGAAGAGGGTCGCGACCTGGTCGTTGCGAGAGCGGCCCGCGCGCAGCTTGCCGCCGAGGTCGGCGCCGAGGCGCTCCAGGAGGCCGCGCTCCAGGGCGGTGTGGACGTCCTCGTCGGCGATCGTGCCCACGAAGGAGCCGTCGGCGACGTCCGCCTCCAACTGGTCAAGACCGGCGATCATGCGGGTCAGCTCGTCCTCCGTGAGCAGGCCCGCCTTGTGCAGCACGCGCGCGTGGGCACGCGAACCGGCAATGTCGTACGGCGCGAGCCGCCAGTCGAAGTGGACGGACGCGGACAGCTTCGCCAGAGCCTCGGCGGGACCGTCGGCGAAACGGCCGCCCCAGAGCCGGACGTCACCGCTGTTGCTGCTCACCTGCGCGCTCCTCAAGGGGTGTGGTTGTGCCTCACCTTCATGCATGAGTATGCAGACCGCTGCATGATTCGTCAATTCAGCGGGGCCGACAGGCGGTTTCCGGTCACGCGAAAGGAATTTGAAGATCCCTTGAACGCGGGAAACCGCTTACCCGTACCTCTCGCCGAACGCAGGCGCCGCGTTACGACACCGACGACACTCCGACCCCCTAGTGAGGCATCCGCATGTCCAGGGCTCTTCCGAAGTACAACAAGCGTCGCGTCACGTTCATCGGCGGCGCCGCCGCGGTGGCTCTGTCCGGCACGGTCATCGCCGGCTTCGCCCTCGCCGGGGAGACGCCCGACAGCGGCGCCAAGAACGCCCGGACGCTGGCGGGTCCCGGCACCATCACGTGCCCGGACGTCCGCTCCAAGCTCCCGGCGGTCCCCGCCTCCGCCAAGGCCGAGGTCGACCGCAACCTCGCCCTGCTCAACACGCAGATCCAGGAAGCCAACAAGCGCCTGGTCGACACCGTGGGCCAGGGCGGCCCCAACTTCGTCCAGAACGCCATCCTCGGCCCCCTCAAGGACAAGCGCGTCTCGACCGTCAACCGCATCGCCACCGCCATCGGACGCACCGCCGCGAAGCCCCAGGGCCTGGACTCCCTGGCCGGCTGCACCCTGAACGGCGCGGGCACCAACGCGGGCACCAACGCGGGCGGCGGCGCGGCCGGCAAGCCGCAGGCGGGCGGCAACACCGGCAATGCAGGTAACGCCGGTAACGCGGGCAACGCAGGTAACGCCGGCAATGCAGGGAATGCCGGCAGCGCGGGCAATGCCGGCAAGGCCGCCGCCGGCACGATCACGTGCCCGGACGTCCGCTCCAAGCTCCCGGCGGTCCCCGCCTCCGCCAAGGCCGAGGTCGACCGCAACCTCGCCCTCCTCGACACCCAGATCCGGGAAGCCAACACCCGCCTGGTGAACACCGTCGGCCAGGGCGGCCCCAACTTCGTCCAGAACGCCATCCTCGGCCCCCTCAAGGACAAGCGCGTCTCGACCGTCAACCGCATCGCCACCGCCATCGGACGCACCGCCGCGAAGCCCCAGGGCCTGGACTCCCTGGCCGGCTGCACCCTGAACGGCGCGGGCACCAACGCGGGCACCAACGCGGGCGGCGGCGCGGCCGGCAAGCCGCAGGCGGGCGGCAACACCGGCAATGCAGGTAACGCCGGTAACGCGGGCAACGCAGGTAACGCCGGCAATGCAGGGAATGCCGGCAGCGCGGGCAATGCCGGCAAGGCCGCCGCCGGCACGATCACGTGCCCGGACGTCCGCTCCAAGCTCCCGGCGGTCCCCGCCTCCGCCAAGGCCGAGGTCGACCGCAACCTCGCCCTCCTCGACACCCAGATCCGGGAAGCCAACACCCGCCTGGTGAACACCGTCGGCCAGGGCGGCCCCAACTTCGTCCAGAACGCCATCCTCGGCCCCCTCAAGGACAAGCGCGTCTCGACCGTCAACCGCATCGCCACCGCCATCGGACGCACCGCCGCGAAGCCCCAGGGCCTGGACTCCCTGGCCGCCTGCACGCTCAACAAGTGAGCTGACAGGCGCTGTGGCCGCCCCGTGGGAGCGCCGGCCGGGGCGGCCACGGCAGACGTCCGCGCGGGGTCCGGCAGAGGTGACCGGACCCCGCAATTCCTTAGACGGTCGAAAGATCTGCGGCCATAATCGTTCGACATGGGAAAGACACACGAGCGCATAGACGGCCGGCTCCGCACCTTCATCGAGGCACAGCCGGTCTTCTTCACCGCCACCGCGCCCCTGGCCGCCGACGGCACCGTCAACCTCTCCCCCAAGGGCCTCACGGGCTCCTTCGCGGTGCTCGACGAGCTCACGGTGGCCTACCTCGACTTCGCCGGTTCCAACGCCGAGACCATCGCCCATCTGCGGGAGAACGGGCGGATCACCCTGATGTGGTGCGCCTTCCAGGGCCCGCCGAACATCGTCCGCGTGCACGGCAGGGGCGAGCCGGTCTTCCGTGACGATCCCCGCTTCGGGGAACTGCTCGCGCACTTCCCGGACATCGACCCGGCTCAGCACGGCCTGCGCGCGATCATCGTCGTCACCGCCGAACTCGTCCGCGACACGTGCGGTTACGGGGTCCCGTTCATGGCGTACGAGGAGGACCGGGACCTGCACGGCAAGCGGTTCGCCCGGGAGGACGACGCCTCGCTCAGCGCGTACTTCAGCAAGAAGGAGCACATCGCCACCAGCCTGGACGGACTACCCGGGCTGCCGTTGCCGCTGCCGCCCTCTACCGTCTGAGGCATGCGCCCCGGTGCCGTCGCCCTCGCCGTCTCCTCCCTGATCGTGCTCGGCGCCGGTCCGGGCGCCCCCTCGCCACCACTGCCGGCCCGGATGGCCCACACCGGCGGCGGCACCCAGCTGATCACCGCGGTGGCCCCGAAGCGGGCCTCGACGACGGGCACGGTCACCTGGTGGGACCGCGAGGACGGGCGCTGGGTGAAGAGGGGCTCCGCACCCGCCCGTTTCGGAGCGAACGGACTCGCCGCGGGCGCCACCCGCAAGCAGGGCACGAACACCACGCCCACCGGCCTCTACGACCTGCCGTACGCCTTCGGCATCAAGGCCGCGCCGCGCGGGACGGCGTACGCCTACCGCCGGGTGCACCGGGATTCCTGGTGGTGCCAGGACAACGACTCCCGGTCCTACAACCGCTGGAGCGAGCCGCGTGCGGCCGACTGCCGGGCCGCCGAGTCCGAGCACCTGATCACCTACGCCGCGCAGTACGCGCACGCGCTCGTCATCGGCTTCAACTACGAGCGGCCCGTGCGGGGGCGCGGTGCGGGCATCTTCCTCCATGTCCACGGGCGGGGGGCGACGGCCGGTTGTGTCTCCGTGTCCGAGAAGGCGATGCGGCGGATCCTCGGGTGGGCCGACCCCGCGCGGCGGCCGCACATCGCCGTGGGCACGCAGAGCGGGAGCACGGCCGTCACCCGCCTGTGAACGGTGCGGGGCCGGGTGAGCGTGACCAGCGGTCACGCCCGTCCGCACGCGACTCGGTGCACGACTGAACACTCCCGTGTCGCGGTCCGTATCTGTGGGCCAAGGGTCAAGTCCCCACGGAGGAACCGTGACCACCACGCTCGCAGGCGGACGTGCCGCCCGCCGCCAGACGATGCGCCGCATCCGCCCGCGCCGCTCCCCCGCCGTTCCGCTGCTGATCGCCCTGTGGGCCGGTGCGGCGGCCGTGCTGTGGCTGTGGTGGGACAACACACCGTCCCTCGCCGACGACACGAGCAAGATCCTGGCCGCGGGCCGGATCACCGGTCTGCTCGCCGGTTACCTCATGGCGCTGGTGGTGCTCCAGATGGCCCGGGTGCCCGCGCTGGAGCGCCGGGTGGGCACCGACCGGGTGGCGCGCTGGCACGCCATGACCGGCCGTTACACGCTCTGTCTGGTGCTGGCCCACGTCTTCCTCACCATGTGGGGCTACGCGCTCCAGGCGGGCAAGGGACTCGGCGACATCGTCCAGCAGACGACGGACTCCATCAACCAGCTGCCGGACATGGGCAAGGCCGCCATCGGCACGGGCCTGCTGTTCCTCATCGGGATCCTGTCGATCGGCGGGGTGCGCCGCCTGATCGGCTACGACACCTGGTACCACGTGCACCTGCTCACGTACGCCTCGGTGTACATGACGTTCTGGCACCAGATCACGACCGGCAACGAGTTCGCCGTCGAGCCGGCCGCGAAGACGTTCTGGTACGGGCTGTACGGCGTGGTGACCGCGCTGGTCGTCTGGTACCGCATCCTCACCCCGATCCGGCTGAACCTGCGGCACCGCATGCGCGTCGCGGCGGTCATCGAGGAGACCCCGGGGATCGTGTCCGTGCTGATCAGCGGGCGCAAGCTGCACCGGATGGGCGCGGAGGCCGGGCACTTCTTCCGCTGGCGGTTCAAGGCGCCGGGCATGCGCTTCAGTTCGCACCCGTACTCGCTGTCGGCGGCGCCCCGCCCGGACATGCTGCGCATCACGGTGAAGGCGATCGGTGACCACACCTCCCGGCTGCGGGATCTCGAGCCCGGCACCAAGGTGTGGGCCGAGGGCCCGTACGGCGCGATGACCGCGCAGCGCCGCAGCCGCGGCAAGGTGCTGCTCGTCGCGGGAGGTGTCGGCATCACACCGATGCGGGCGCTGTTCGAGACGCTGCCGGGCGCGTCCGGCGACATCACCCTCCTCTACCGGGCCAACACCACTCAGGACCTGGCGCTGTGGGGCGAGCTCGCCAAGATCGCCGACGAGCGCGGTGCCCGGCTGATGTACGCGGTCAACAGCCCGGAGGGGGAACGCCCGGACATCTCCGCGGAGTCACTCCAGCGGAAGATCCCGGACATCGACGACCACGACGTCTTCATGTGCGGGCCGCCCGGCTTCGCGCAGTCGGTCTACGAGGCACTGCGCGGAGCGGGAGTACCCGCCCGCCGCATCCATCACGAGTCGTTCGAGATGTGAGCGACGGGACACCAACGGCCCTTCAGGAGTTTGGGAAACGATGAGGAAGTCTCACCCCGTCCGGCGTGCCGTGCTCGCCGGCGCAGCCACCGTCTCCGGGATCGTGCTGCTGCTGTCCCTGAAGCCGGCCTCCGACCCGGGGTCCGCCCAGGCGGCGGGGCAGGCACCGCCCGCGGCGGCCGGGCAGGCACCGCAGGGCGGCGTGAACGGCGCGGTCACCGGTGACGCGGCGCAGACGCAGTACGGCGCGGTGCAGGTCCGCCTGACCATGAGCAACGGCAAGATCACCCAGGCCGAGGCGGTCCAGGCCCCCAAGGGCGGCCGCAGCGACCAGATCACCGCCAGCTCGGTGCCGCGCCTGAACCAAGCCGTGGTGGCGGCGCAGAGCGCGGACATCGACGCGGTCTCCGGGGCGACGTACACCAGCGCCGGCTACAAGAAGTCGCTCCAGTCGGCCCTGGACAAGGCGAAGGCGTCGGCCGGAGCGCAGCAGGGTTCGGGCGGCGCGCAGACGCTGACGGGCGATGTCGCTCAGACGCAGTACGGGCCGGTGCAGGTCCGGGTGACCGTCGCCGGCGGGAAGATCACCAAGGCCGAGGCGGTCCAGGCCCCCAAGGGCGGCCGCAGCGACCAGATCACCTCCTCCTCCGTCCCCCGCCTCAACCAGGCGGCCGTGACGGCCGGAACCGCGGACATCGACGCGGTCTCGGGCGCCACGTACACGAGCGCCGGGTACAAGAAGTCGCTCCAGTCGGCGCTCGACAAGGCGCCGGCCCAGGGCGGTTCCTCGCAGGCGGCGGGTTCGGGGGGCGGCCAGGCGGCGACGCAGACGCTGACCGGCAGCGTGGCGCAGACGCAGTACGGGCCGGTGCAGGTGCGGGTGACCGTCGCCGGCGGGAAGATCACCAAGGCCGAGGCGGTCCAGGCCCCCAAGGGCGGCCGCAGCGACCAGATCACCTCCTCCTCCGTCCCCCGCCTCAACCAGGCGGCCGTGACGGCCGGAACCGCGGACATCGACGCGGTCTCGGGCGCCACGTACACGAGCGCCGGGTACAAGAAGTCGCTCCAGTCGGCGCTCGACAAGGCGCCGGCCCAGGGCGGTTCCTCGCAGGCGGCGGGTTCGGGGGGCGGCCAGGCGGCGACGCAGACGCTGACCGGCAGCGTGGCGCAGACGCAGTACGGGCCGGTGCAGGTGCGGGTGACCGTCGCCGGTGGGAAGATCACCAAGGCCGAGGCGGTCCAGGCCCCCAAGGGCGGCCGCAGCGACCAGATCACCTCCTCCTCCGTCCCCCGCCTCAACCAGGCGGCCGTGACGGCCGGAACCGCGGACATCGACGCGGTCTCGGGCGCCACGTACACGAGCGCCGGGTACAAGAAGTCGCTCCAGTCGGCGCTCGACAAGGCGCCGGCCCAGGGCGGTTCCTCGCAGGCGGCGGGTTCGGGGGGCGGCCAGGCGGCGACGCAGACGCTGACCGGCAGCGTGGCGCAGACGCAGTACGGGCCGGTGCAGGTGCGGGTGACCGTCGCCGGTGGGAAGATCACCAAGGCCGAGGCGGTCCAGGCCCCCAAGGGCGGCCGCAGCGACCAGATCACCTCCTCCTCCGTCCCCCGCCTCAACCAGGCGGCCGTGGCGGCCGGGAACGCGCAGATCGACGCCGTGTCCGGGGCGACGTACACCAGCGCGGGCTACAAGCAGTCCCTCCAGTCCGCGCTGGACCAGGCCGGTGGCTGACACGGTGGCCGACTCCGCACAGGCTCCCGCCGCGGTACGTCATGCCGAGGAGACGATGGGGACCGTCTTCTCCTTCGACGTCCGCGGCGGGGAACCGGCCGCCGTGCGCACGGCCCTGGACGAGGCCGTGGCCGGGCTGCACCGGGTCGACGAGGTGTTCAGCACGTACCGCGAGGACAGCCAGATCTCACGGCTGCAGCGCGGTGAGGTGACCGTCGCGCAGTGCGATCCCGAGGTCGCCGAGGTGCTGGAACTGGCCGCCGAGGCCGAGCGGCTGAGCGACGGCTGGTTCAGCACGTCGTACCAGGGCCGCCTCGATCCGACCGGCATCGTGAAGGGCTGGGCGGTCGAGCGGGCGGCACGGCTGCTGGCGGAGGTGCCCGGGGTGTGCGGGGTGAACCTGAACGGCGGCGGCGATGTGCAACTGCTCGGGACACCGGGTGGGCAGCGACCGTGGCGCGTGGGCGTGTCCGACCCGTTGCGTCCGGGGGGTCTCGCGGCGGTCGTCTCGGCGGCCGGGGCGGAGGAACTGTCCGTGGCCACGTCCGGGACGGCGGAGCGCGGGGACCACATAGTCGACCCCCGTACGGGGCGTTCCGCCGTGACCGACCTGGTCGCCGTGACGGTGGTGGGCCCCCGGCTGACGTGGGTGGACTGCTGGGCGACGGCCGCGTTCGCGATGGGCTCGCGGGAGGGCCTGGCGTGGCTGGAGTCGCTGCCGGACGTGGAAGCGCTGCTGATCACGGCCGGGGACGAGGTGCGTTGCACCGGCGGGTTGGCGGCACGGCTGGGGTGAGTTCTGGCTGGGGCGGGTGGGTCCGCAGCCCGGCGTGGCGGGGCGCCTCCCCCAAGCTCTCGGCTCGCTCGAGCACGGGCGACCCCCACGCCCACCCGTGCCGCCCTGGCGGCACGACTGCCCGCAGCGGACCCGACCCAGGGGCGCGCGGAACAGCGCGACCAGCCACAACGCACCCGCACACACCCACCACCGGCACCCATACGGCCACACATGCCCACAGCTGGGTCAGCGCCCTGAAGGGGCGCGCGGAACAGCGCGACCAGCCGCAGCGCGCCCGCAGACGAACGACAACCCCTAGCTAGTGCCCGTTCTGTGCCAACCTCAGCAAATGATCGGCCAGTGCCTGTCCCCCGTCGGGGTTCCTGCTGATCAACATCAGCGTGTCGTCACCGGCGATCGTCCCCAGAATGTCGTGCAGCTCGGCCTGGTCGATGGCCGAGGCCAGGAACTGCGCCGCCCCCGGAGGAGTACGCAGCACCACGAGATTCGCCGAGGCCTCCGCGGAGATCAGCAGCTCCTGCGAGAGCCGCCGCATCCGCTCCTCCTTCGCCGACCCGCCCAGCGGCGCCCGGGGCGTACGGAAGCCGCCCTCGCTGGGCACCGCGTAGATCAGGTCGCCGTCGGCGTTGCGGATCTTCACCGCGTTCAGCTCGTCCAGGTCCCGGCTGAGCGTGGCCTGCGTGACGCTCAGCCCGTCGTCGGCGAGCAGCTTCGCCAGCTGGCTCTGCGACCGGACCGGCTGCCGGTTGAGGATGTCCACGATCCGGCGGTGGCGGGCGGTGCGGGTCTGCGGCACGGCGGGCCCGTTCGCCCCCGGCTGCTCGTGGTCCTGCGCCTGACTCATCGTCGTCTCATTCCCCGGATCGTCCGTCCCCGCTCACTGCCTGGAGGATGCCGGGCAGCGCCCCGAGGAACGCGTCCACCTCGTCGTCGCGCAGGTTCAGCGGCGGCATCAGCCGTACGACGTCGGGGGCGGGCACGTTCACGAGGAATCCGGCCTCCTGAGCCGCCTCGCGCACCTGGGGCGCCAGCGGCTCGGTGAGCACGATACCCAGGAGGAGTCCCGTACCCCGGACGAAATCGATCAACTGATGGCCGAGGCCCTCGATTCCGTCCCGCAACCTCTCGCTCTGCCGCTTGACGTTCTCCAGCAACCCCTCGTTCGCGATGGTGTCGAGGACGGCGAGCCCGGCGGCGCAGGCCACGGGGTTGCCGCCGAAGGTCGTGCCGTGCTGGCCGGGCTGGAGCAGGTCGGCGGCCCGCCCGAAGGCGACGGTCGCGCCGAGCGGCAGGCCGCCGCCCAGCTGCTTGGCGAGGGTGACGACGTCGGGCAGGACGCCCTCGTGGGCCTGGTACTCGAACCAGTGCCCGGTCCGGCCGATGCCGGTCTGCACCTCGTCGAGGACGAGGAGCGCCCCGGTCGCCGCCGTGATGGCCCGGGCCGCCTTGAGGTAACCGGCGGGCGGGACGACGACGCCGAGCTCGCCCTGGATCGGCTCGATGATGACGAGCGCGGTCTCCTCGGTGACGGCGGCGGCCAGGGCCTGCGCGTCGCCGAACGGCACGTGCGTGACATCGCCGGGCAGGGGCAGGAACGGCTCCCGCTTGCCCTGCTGGCCGGTCAGCGCCAGGGCGCCCATGGTCCGCCCGTGGAAGGCGCCCTCGGTGGCCACGATGTGGGTCCGCCCGGTCAGCCGGCCGATCTTGAAGGCGGCCTCGTTGGCCTCGGCGCCGGAGTTGCAGAAGAAGACCTTGCCGTCCCGGCCGAACAGGGTGAGCAGCCGTTCGGCGAGGGCGACGGTCGGCTCGGCCATGAAGAAGTTGGAGATGTGGCCGAGGGAACCGATCTGCCGGCTGACGGCCTCGACGATCGCCGGGTGGGCGTGGCCGAGGGCGTTGGTGGCGATGCCGCCGACGAAGTCGAGGTACGCATTGCCGTCGGCGTCCCACACCTTGGTGCCCGCGCCGCGCTCCAGGGGCAGCAGTGGGGTGCCGTAGTTGTTCATGAGCGCGCCCTGCCACCGCCCGGCGTACTCCTGCTGCGCGGTCATACGGCGTCCCCCTCGTGCTCGTCGGGCACGACCATCGTGCCGATGCCCTCGTCGGTGAAGATCTCCAGCAGGATCGAGTGCTGGACCCGGCCGTCGATGACGCGGGCGGTGGTGACGCCGTTGCGCACGGCGTGCAGGCAGCCCTCCATCTTCGGCACCATGCCGGACGACAGGTCCGGCAGCAGCCGCTCCAGCTCGGTCGCGGTGAGGCGGCTGATCACCTCGTCGCTGTGCGGCCAGTCCTCGTAGAGTCCCTCCACGTCCGTGAGGACCATGAGGGTTTCGGCGTCCAGTGCAGCAGCGAGTGCCGCAGCCGCCGTATCAGCATTGACGTTGTAGACATGTCCGTCGTCCTGGGAGCGGGCGATCGAGGAGACGACCGGGATGCGGCCGTCGGCGAGCAGGGCCTCGATCGCGCCCGTGTCGATCGCGGTGATCTCACCGACGCGCCCGATGTCGACCAGCTCGCCGTCGATCTCGGGTTGGTGCTTGGTGGCGGTGATGGTGTGGGCGTCCTCGCCGGTCAGGCCGACGGCGAGCGGCCCGTGCTGGTTGAGCAGCCCGACCAGTTCGCGCTGGACCTGCCCGGCCAGCACCATGCGGACGACGTCCATGGCGTCCTCGGTGGTCACCCTGAGGCCGGCCTTGAACTCGCTGACGATGCCGTGCTGATCGAGGGCCCGACTGATCTGCGGGCCGCCGCCGTGCACGACCACGGGCTTGAGGCCGGCGTGGTGCAGGAACACCACGTCCTTCGCGAAGGCGGCCTTGAGGTCCTCGTCGATCATGGCGTTGCCGCCGAACTTGATGACGACCGTCTTGCCGTTGTGCCGGACCAGCCAGGGCAGCGCCTCGATGAGGATCTGCGCCTTGGGCAGGGCGGTGTGCTTGCGCGTCGCTCCACTGCTCATGACGAGTACGCGCTGTTCTCGTGGACGTAGTCGGCCGTGAGGTCGTTGGTCCAGATGGTGGCGGTCTCGGACCCGGCGGCGAGGTCGGCGACGATGTGCACCTCGCGGTAGCGCATGTCGACCTTGTCGCGGTCCTCGCCGACCCCGCCGTTCTTGCATACCCAGACGCCGTTGATGGCGACGTTGAGCCGGTCGGGCTCGAAGGCGGCGGACGTGGTGCCGATCGCGGAGAGCACGCGGCCCCAGTTGGGGTCCTCGCCGTGGATGGCGCACTTGAGGAGGTTGTTGCGGGCGATGGAGCGGCCCACCTCGACGGCGTCGTCCTCGGTCGCGGCGCCCACCACCTCGACCTTGATGTCCTTGCTGGCGCCCTCGGCGTCCCGGATCAGCTGCTGGCCGAGGTCGTCGCAGACCTGCCGTACGGCCTCGGCGAACTCCTCGTACTCGGGGGTGACTTCGGCGGAGCCGGAGGCGAGCAGCAGCACCGTGTCGTTGGTGGACATGCAGCCGTCGGAGTCGACCCGGTCGAAGGTCGTCCGGGTGGCCGCGCGCAGGGCCTTGTCCAGGACGTCGTTCTCCAGGTCCGCGTCGGTGGTGAGGACGACGAGCATGGTGGCGAGGCCGGGGGCGAGCATGCCCGCGCCCTTGGCCATGCCGCCGACGGTCCAGCCGTCCTTGGTGACGACGGACGTCTTGTGGACGGTGTCGGTGGTCTTGATGGCGATGGCGGCCTTCTCACCGCCGTGCTCGGAGAGCTGGGCGGCGGCCGTCTCGACGCCCGGGAGCAGCTTGTCCATGGGGAGCAGGACACCGATGAGGCCGGTCGAGCAGACGGCCACCTCGATGGCGCCCCGCCCGAGGACCTCGGCGGCCTTCTCGGCCGTGGCGTGGGTGTCCTGGAATCCCTTGGGGCCCGTACAGGCGTTGGCGCCACCGGAGTTGAGGACGACGGCGGACACCTGGCCGCTCTTCAGCACCTGCTCGGACCACAGGACCGGGGCGGCCTTCACACGGTTGGAGGTGAAGACGCCGGCGGCGGCGCGGCGGGGGCCGGTGTTGACCACGAGGGCCAGGTCGGGGTTGCCGTTGTCCTTGATCCCGGCGGCGATGCCCGCCGCCGTGAATCCCTTTGCTGCCGTCACACTCACGGCGCAACTCCGATCGTCGTCAGCCCGGTGGTCTCGTCGAGACCCAGGGCGATGTTCATGCTCTGGACGGCACCGCCCGCGGTGCCCTTGGTGAGGTTGTCGATGGCGCTGATCACGATGATCCGTCCGGCGGCCGCGTCGTGCGCGACCTGCACCTGAACGGCGTTCGAACCGTAGACGGACGCCGTGGCGGGCCACTGGCCCTCGGGCAGCAGGTGCACGAACGGCTCGTCGGCGAAGGCCTTCTCGTAGGCGGCGCGCAGCGACTCGCCCGTGACGCCGTCGGCGGCCTTGGCGCTGCACGTGGCGAGGATGCCGCGCGGCATCGGCGCGAGGGTCGGGGTGAAGGACACGGAGACCGGAGCGCCGGCGGCCGCGCTGAGGTTCTGGGTGATCTCGGGGGTGTGCCGGTGCACGCCGCCGACGCCGTACGGGGACATCGACCCCATGACCTCACTGCCCAGCAGGTGCGGCTTGGGCGCCTTGCCCGCGCCGGACGTGCCGGACGCGGCCACGATCACGGCCTCGGGCTCCGCGAGGCTTGCCGCGTACGCAGGGAACAGGGCCAGCGAGACGGCGGTCGGGTAGCAACCGGGCACCGCGATGCGCTTGGACCCCGTAAGCCGAGCGCGGGCGCCCGGCAGTTCGGGAAGGCCGTAGGGCCAGGTTCCGGCGTGCGGCGAGCCGTAGAACTGCTCCCAGGCGGCGGCGTCCGTCAGGCGGAAGTCGGCGCCCATGTCGACGACGAGCACGTCCGGGCCGAGCTGCTCGGCGACGGCGGCGGACTGCCCGTGCGGCAGCGCGAGGAAGACGACGTCGTGGCCGGCGAGGACCTCCGGGGTGGTCTCCTGGAGCACTCGGCCGGCCAGGGGCAGCAGGTGCGGCTGGAGCGCACCGAGCTTCTGCCCCGCGTTGGAGTTGCCGGTCAGGGCGCCGATCTCGACCTCGGGGTGTGCCAGGAGCAGACGCAGCAGTTCTCCGCCCGCGTACCCACTCGCTCCGGCCACTGCCGCACGTACCGCCATGGATCCTCCTCCTTAGAGGGCATGACTATACGTTTCGCTGCACGTTTATGCAATCCCATTCATGGGCCACGCGGTCGTCGCGACGGCGCCGCGCGGCTCCCTCGACGTCACCCTGTGGCGAGTGGACGGAGTGGTGCCCGACGACGCGGTGCTGCTGCGCGTCGCGGAGAAGGTCCTGCCGACGGTCCCGGGGTGGAAGGCCGGCGGCTGACGCGCAGGCGCTGACGGCGCTGTGTGGCCGCCGCCCGGGGCGGCGGCCACACAGCGGGATGTCACCTCTGCTTGATCCTCAGGAACGTCACGGAGTTCGCGGGGAAGGTGTAGGCGAACTTCTTCGCCACACCCCGGAACGTGGACGTCACCGGCGTCACCGGGGTGTCCGTCTCGGTGTTCACGGCGTCCTCGTCGGCGGCCAGCGTGGTGACGCGGGCCGTGGAGTCGACCTTGGCGCCACCGAGGTCGACGGCCGTACGGGCCTCGGCCGACCGGGCGTTGACGACCTTGACGATCAGGTCACCGGTCTTCGCGTCCCTGGTGACGACCTGACGGAACGGCTCGGCCGGCTTGTCGTCCTTGAAGCTGCCCCACTCCTTGCCGTCGAGGAAGAGGGTGACCTGGCGGCCGCGCACCTTGATGTCGATGTCGTAGGCACGGCCGGTCTCGACCGACCCGGGCTTCGTCATCAGGGTGCCCTTGCCGCCGTCCACGGCCTGCTCGATCGCCGACTGGGTGTTGTTCCAGCCGCCCAGGTTCCACCAGTAGTAGTTGCCGGTGTCCTTGACTCCGAAGGCGACGAGGAAGCCCTCCTTGCCGGACTTCTTGGTGGCCTTCACATGCAGGTCGTAGTCCTTCCAGGCCGGGTCGCCCGCCGTGACCATGGTGTTCTCGGCGGCGGTGTCGGTCTGGACGTAGGCCCCGTCCTGGATGCTCCAGCTGCCGGTGCCGCCCTGCTTCCACTTCGAGGCGTCACCGGAGAAGTCGTCGCTGAGGAGGGTCGAGCCGTCCGCCGAGGTGACCTTCACGTCGTCGTACGCGGCACTGGTCGCCCAGGTCGACAGGCCGACGGCACCGGTGATGGGACCGCTGACGTCCGGGGTGCCGGTGGCCTCGGAGGGGACCACTCGGTCGCCGACGTTGTTCATGAACAGCTTCTGGACCTCGTAGTTGGCCGAGTTCCAGGAGGCCCGGTTGTTGAACCAGATCAGGTCGGGCCGCCACTGCACGTAGTCCTCGTTGGCGAGCAGCGGGGCGTACGAGGCGAGCTTGACGACGTCCGCGTTGCGCTCCAGGCCCGTCATGAAGGCGGCCTCGGACAGGCCGTTCTTCCAGGCGTTGCCCTGCGAGGCGTACTCACCGAGGAAGACCTTGGGGCCGTTCCTGTCGTAGGAGTCGTAGCGGTCGTTGTTCTGCAGGAACCAGTTCGGGCTGTTGTAGTAGTGCTCGTCGACCATGTCCACCTTGGCGTCGCGGTTGAGCTGCCAGGCGGTGTCGAAGGTCGAACCGGCGTCGTCGGGGCCCGAGTTGGAGATGACGGTGATGTCCGGGTACTTCGCCTCGATGGCGGCCCGGAACTGCTGGAAGCGGGCGAAGAACTCCTTGGGGAGGTTCTCCTCGTTGCCGACCTCGATGTGGGTGAGGCGGAAGGGCTTGGGGTGGCCCATCCGCGCGCGGACCTTGCCCCACTCGGAGGTCGCCGGTCCGTTGGCGAACTCGATGAGGTCCAGGGCATCCTGGATGTGCCGCTTGAGCAGCGCTTCGTTGTCGGTGGCCTTGTTCTGCCCGCAGCCGGTGACCAGGGCGGGGACGACGGGCAGCGGCATGGCGCCGATGTCCTCGGAGAAGCGGAAGTACTCGTAGTAACCGAGGCCGTAGCTCTGGTTGTAGCCCCAGAAGTTGGCGTTGGTGGCGCGCTCCTCGACCGGGCCGATGGTGTCCTTCCACTGGTAGCTGCGCTTGCGCTGCCAGTTCGAGGTCGCGCTGTAGTCCTCCATGGAGCCGGTGTTGACCAGGCAGCCGCCCGGGAAGCGCACGAAGCCCGGCTTCAGGGCGGCGATCTTCTCGGCGAGGTCCTTGCGCAGGCCGTTCGGCTGGTTCTTGTACGTCTCGCGCGGGAACAGCGACACCTCGTCGAGCGCGGCCGTGTTCGTGGAGGCCACGGCGAGACGGCCGCGGTTGCTGGTGCGGGACGCGGTGAAGCCGGCCTGGTACTTGGCCCAGCCGCCCTTCACGGCGATCCGGCGGGCGGTGGCCAGACTGCCCGCGGCGTCCTTCAGGGAGACGGTGAGGGTGCTGCCGCTCTCGGCGCGGGCCCACACGGAGAAGTCGTACCGCTTGCCCTGCTCGACTCGGATGCCGGTGTTGTAGCCGGCGTTCGTGACGGACGAACCGGCGCCCAGGGAGAGGTAGTTGCGGTTGCGTTCGTTGAGGCGGCCGGAGTCGTTCACGACCTGGGCCGTGCCACCGACCGTCCAGGAGGTCAGGGGCGTGTAGGAGCCGTTGTCGGCGGTGGAGTACTCGAACGACCGGTTCTGCACGAGCTCGGCGTAGAGACCGCCGTCGGCGGCGCGGTTGATGTCCTCGAAGAAGACGCCGTACATCGTGTCGTCGATCTTCGCGCCCTGGGCGGACGGGTCGACGGTGATCGTGTAGTCGGCGACGTCCTCGGCGTGCGCGGGGGCCGGTACGAGGGCTGCTGCCGTCAGGAGGGCGGTGGTCGTGAGACCGAGTCTCCATCGGGTACGGGCGTCGGTGCGTGGCA
Organism: Streptomyces tibetensis; assembly: GCF_007655005.1. Lineage (GTDB taxonomy): Bacteria > Actinomycetota > Actinomycetes > Streptomycetales > Streptomycetaceae > Streptomyces > Streptomyces tibetensis. The sequence continues at coordinate 252,336 of NZ_SZVW01000003.1, read as the reverse complement.
TGGATACTCCGCGGCTCTCTGCTAGAGGTGTTCGAAATATCAGACATTGGTCAGCACTTCGAACGGCAACATAGGGAGGGGGCGGATGCGCGTCAATGGGTCGCACGCAACGGCCGGGACGGAGAGCGAGGCAGGATGGGCGAGTTCTGGCCAGTGCCGGACGTGCTGGCGTATCTGGCCGGGCGCTGGAGGGTGTCGCGGTCGGTGCGGGATCTCGCGAGCGGTGCGGAAGGGGAGTTCACCGGGACGACCGGGTTCCGTGAGGACACGGAGAGCCCCGACGGCGGGCTGCTGCACCACGAGTCCGGCACCTTCGTCTGGCAGGGCGTCGCCCGGCCCGCCGAGCGGACCCTGCGGTTCCTGCCCGGCCCGGGCGGCACGGCGGACGTGCGGTTCGCCGACGGGCGGCCGTTCCACGACCTGGACCTGACGTCGGGCCGGCACGTCGCCGACCATCCCTGTGCGGCGGACCTCTACCGCGGCGAGTTCGTCGTCCGCGACAGCGATCACTGGCGGACGGTGTGGCGCGTCCGCGGTCCCGCCAAGGACCTGGTCCTGCGGACCGACTACGCGCGCGAGGACTGAGCCGGCGCCCCGCCGTCGAAGCGCAGGTGCCAGCGGCCCGCCCGGCCCGTCACGGCGGTCGTCGACAGCGGGCGGACGTCGATGTTCCAGTACGTCGCGGGCGACGCCTTCAGGGCGTACACCAGGGCCGCCCGGATCACGGAGGGCTCGGCCACCGCCACGACCCGGCAGCCGTCCTCGACGGGCCGGGTGTCGAGCCAGCCGCCGACGCGGGTGATGAAGTCGACCAGCGACTCGCCCCCGTGCGGTGTGGCGCGGGGGTCGGCGAGCCAGGCGTCCACGGCATCCGGCTCCCGGGCCATCGCCTCGCCCAGGGTCAGCCCCCGCCACCGGCCCATGTCGCAGTCGCGCAGGCCAAGCTGCACCAGCGGCGCGTACCCGAGCCCCTCCCCCGTCGCCCGGCTGCGCGGAGTCGGCGAGCAGTAGCGCAGTTCGGCTGCGGCGAGCGGCAGCAGTTCCCGGGCGGCGCGCTCCACCTCGCCCCAGCCGGCCTGGTCCAGCGGCCGGTCGTCCTCGAAACGCTCGGCGAGCAGCGGGGAGCTGCGCGCGGCGGCGACGAAGGTGACCCGAAGTGGCATGCGGCGATCGTGGGCGCAGCAAGTAAGCAGGTCAAGAGATGTTACCTACGAGTTACCCAGGGTGTCCCGGTCCTCACCGGTCGAAGATGAGCGCCATCCACTGCTCGGGCCGCTCCAGCGGGGCGAATCCGAGCTTCGCGTACACCCCGTGCGCGTCCTGCGTGGCGAGCAGCACCCGCCGCACCCCGAACGATCGCAGCTCCTCCCGCACGGCGGCCACGAGCGCGCTTCCGACGCCCTTGCCGCGCACCGACGGATCGACGTACACATCGCACAGCCACCCGAACGTCGCCCGGTCGGTGATCACCCGGGCATAGGCGACCTGCTCTCCCGACACCGTGTCGAAGACCCCGAAGTTGAGTGACCCCTCGATCGCCCGGTCCTGCGTCGCCCGGGGGCGCCCCAGTGCCCAGTAGGCGTCGGTGGACAGCCAGTGGTGCACACGCTCGCGGTCGACGCGGGCGGGGTCGGTGGAGATCTCGTAGCCCTCGGGCAGGCTCGGGGTGTCGGTCATGTCCGCGATGCTCGCAGGCCGCCCGAAGGCGCGTCGAGCGGTTATCCCAGCACCTCGTCACAGGCGGTACGCAGGCGCCGTACGCCCTCCGCGATCTCCCCCGTCCCGGCGACCGCCGCGAAGCTCAGCCGGACGTGCGCGGCCGGGGGTTCGGCGCTGAAGTACGGGCGGCCGGGTGCGAGGGCGACGCCGGCCCGCAGGGCCGCGGAGGTGAGGGCCGACTCGTCCGTGCCGTCGGGCAGGCGTGGCCACAGGTGGTAGCCGCCGGAGGGGATGTGAGGCAGGGCGAACTGCGGCAGGTGCAGGGCGAGGGCGCCGGTCATCGCGTCCCGGCGGGCCTTCAACTCGGCGGAGACGGCCCGCAGATGACGCGGCCAGGCGGGCGATCCGACGAGTTCGAGGGCGGCCTCCTGGAGGGGGCGCGGCACGAAGAACGTGTCGACGACCTGGATCGCGCGCAGCCGTTCCAGGACCGGACCGCGGGCGGCCAGGGCACTCACCCGGAAGCTCGGCGAGGTCGCCTTGGTCAGCGAGGAGACGTGGACGACGACGCCGTCGGGGTCGTCGGCGGCCAGCGGGCGCGGCAGTGGCCCCGCGTCCTCGTGCACGAGCCGCCGCACGAAGTCGTCCTCGACGACGAACGCGCCCGCCTCCCGCGCGATGCGCAGCACCTCGGCGCGCCGCTCGGGCGCGAGCACCGCGCCCGTGGGGTTCTGGAAGAGAGGCTGGCAGACGAAGGCCGGGGCGCCGGTGGCCCGGAACGCGTCCGCGAGCAGCGCCGGACGCACGCCGTCGGCGTCCACCGGGACGGGCACCGGGCGCAGGCCGGCGGCGCGGGCGATGGCGAGCATGCCGGGGTAGGTGGGCGACTCGACCAGGACGGGTGCGCCGGGCGGGGCGAGGGCGCGCAGGGCGGTGGTGAGCGCGGACTGCCCGCCGGCGGTGACCAGCACCTCGGCGGCCGTGACCGACCCGCCGATGCTCCGCGCGAACCACTCGCGCAGCTCCGGCAGCCCCTCCATGGGCGGTCGCCCCCAGGCACCGGGACGGCGCCCGGCGCGCGAGAGGGCGGCGGCCATCGCCCGCTCGGGCTGCAGGGACGGGTGCAGATAGCCGCCGTTGAACTCGATCACGCCGGGCGGCGGGGCGGCCAGCGACACCAGCACCCCGGAGGCGTCCACGGAACGCGGCACGAGGTCGGCGGCGCCGTCCGCGCTGAGCGCGACCTCCTGCCAGGAGGTGTCGCCGGTGGGAGCCGGCGCCGTCCTGGCCTGCGCGCGGAAGGCGCCCGCGCCGGGCCGGGTGACCACCAGACCCTCGGCGGCGAGCTGCGCCAGGGCCCGCGACACCGTCACCGGGCTTACCCGGAACCGCTCGACCAGGGCCCGGCTCGACGGCAGCTTTCCACCGGGTGAGTAGCGGTCGAGCTCCCGCCGCAGCTGTTCCGCCAGTTCACCCACGCTGCTACGCTCTTGCATGAGAGCACAGAGTAGCGCTACTGCGCCGCCCGCGATAGCAGTGGCCGCACCGGATCGGGAAGGCAGCGGCTTCGGCACGCTCCAGGCGGCCCTCGGCGTCGTCGCCTTCTCCCTGACGTTCCCCGCGACCGCCTGGGGACTGGAGGGGTTCGGGCCCTGGTCGCTCGTCGCCGTGCGGAGCGTCCTGGCCGCGGTGATCGCGGGCTCGGCCCTCCTGGCGCTGCGGGTGCCGTTGCCCGCCCGGCGGCACTGGCCGGGCCTCGCGGTCGTCGGAGCCGGCGTCGTCCTCGGCTTCCCGCTGCTGACCACACTGGCACTGGAGACCTCCACCACCGCGCACGCGGCCGTCGTGGTCGGCCTGCTCCCCCTCACCACGGCGCTCTTCTCGGCCCTGCGCGTCGGCACCCGGCCCTCGCGCACCTTCTGGATCGCCGCCCTCGCGGGCGCGGCCGCGGTACTGGCCTTCACCGCGCAGCAGAGCGGCGGCGCCCTGACCACCGCCGACCTGTACCTGTTCGCCGCACTGCTGGTCTGCGCGGCCGGCTACACCGAGGGCGGCCGGCTGGCCCGGGTCATGCCGGGCTGGCAGGTGATCGGCTGGGCGCTGGCGCTGTGCCTGCCGCTGACCGTGCCGGTCGCCTCGATCGCCCTGGCCCACGAACCCGTGCAGCTGACCGCGCACAGCGTCACCGGCCTGCTCTGGGTCGCGGCGGGCTCGCAGTTCGTCGGGCTGGTCGTCTGGTACCGCGGCATGGCGGCCATCGGCATCCCCAAGGCCAGCCAGTTGCAGCTCGCCCAGCCGCTGCTCACACTGGTGTGGTCGGTGCTGCTGCTGGGCGAACACCTCACGGTCGCCGCCCCGCTGACGGCCGCGGCGGTGCTGGTCTGCATCGCCGTCACACAGCGATCACGGGGCTGAGCGGGGAGCGTGCACGGCCACTGCCGACGGGCGCACCCCGCCGTAGACTCAAGGCCACGGACCGCTGCTCCGCACATCGTGAGGAGGCCCCAGATGCGCGCAACCGTGGGCGACCAGCTTGTCCAGCACGGCAGGGTGGTCGGTCAGCACGACAAGATCGGCGAGATCGTCGAAGTGCTCGGCCAGGAGGGCAACCCCCCGTACCGCGTCCGGTTCGAGGACGGGCACGAGGGCGTGTGCTCCCCGGGACCCGACACGGAGATCCGGCACAGGGAGACCATGACCGGGCCATGACTCGGCGCGGGGGCGGCGGCTGGTGCCCGGCGGGGTCGGCGACCCTACGTGGAGGCGGCGGCTGCCCCTGGCCGTCGGCGACTCGGCACGGGGGCGGCGGCTGGCGCCCATCGGGGTCGGCGACCCTACGTCGAGGCGGCGGCTGCCCCTGGCCGTCGGCGACTCGGCACGGGGGCGGCGGCTGGCGCCCCTGGTAGAAGCTCCGGCCGAGGATCGACCCGCACGACCAGGACATTCGGCCGCTCAGCGCGGAGGCGACGCCGGCTGCCCGTAGTGGTCGGCGACCACCCGCGCCATCGACCCGATCCGGTCGGCCGCCACGTCCCGGGCGGCGAAGTAGACGTGTCCGCGCACCTGCGCGTACTTCCCGGCCAGCGTCAGATGCCGGGACAGTTCAGCCGTCTCCTGCCATGCCGCTGGCTGCGCCGGGTCGCCGGCCTTGTACAGCGCCTCCCCCACGTACAGCTGCGTCGGGCTGTCGCGCGCGACCTTCGCCCACCAGGGCACCAGCTTCGCGTAGTCGGCCGCGGCGAAGCCGATGTTCCAGTACAGCTGCGGGACGATGTAGTCGATCCAGCCCTCGCGCACCCACTTGCGGGTGTCCGCGTGCAGGTCGTCGTAGGTCTGCACACCGGCCCGGGTGTCCGAACCGGCCGGGTCCGTCGAGGCGTTGCGCCACACGCCGAACGGGCTGATGCCGAAGCGGGCGCTCGGCCGCACCTCCTTCACCCGGTCCGCGGTCTCACGCACCAGCCGGTCGATGTTGTCCCGCCGCCAGGCGGCCCGGTCCGGGAAGCCGTCGCCGTGCTCGTCGTAGGCGTCCTCGTCGTCGAAGGTCTGCCCCGCCACGGGGTAGGGGTAGAAGTAGTCGTCGAAGTGGACGCCGTCCACGGGGTACTTCGCCACCGCGTGGAGCATCGCGTCCTCCACGAAGGCACGGACCTCGGGCAGCCCCGGGTTGTAGAAGAGCTTCCCGCCGTACGTCACCACCCAGTCCGGGTTCTCGCGCGCCGGGTGGGAGGGGGCGAGCCGGGCCGGGTCGGCGTGGGCGGCGATCCGGTACGGGTTGAACCACGCGTGCAGCCGAAGACCACGGGCATGCGCCTCCTTGACGGCCGTGCCCAGCGGATCCCAGCCGGGGTCCTTGCCCTGGGTGCCGGTGAGGTACTGCGACCACGGCTCGTACGGTGAGGGCCACAGGGCGTCCGCCGTGGGCCGGACCTGGAAAAACACGGTGTTGAGCCGGTTGCGGACCGCCGTGTCGAGGTGAGTGAGCAGTTCGGCGCGCTGCTGCGAGGCGGTCAGCCCCGGCTTGGAGGGCCAGTCCCGGTTGGCCACGGACGCGATCCAGACGCCCCGCATCTCGGAGTCCGGCGCCCCGCCCCGGCGCCCGCTCGCGGCCGACGCCCGAGGCATCATCGTGAAAGCCGACAGCGCCGCGACCGCGAACGCCCTGCGTGAGACTCGTCCCATCCGCATGCCCCAAAAAGCCGCGGATCCGCCCGGTCGCGGATCGCTCCGGGGCCAGCATGCCCGATGCGGGCCCGCCCCCCGGCGATCGATCATCGATACTTCGGAGTAACGTGCACGAACGGAGCAGTCGCCGGGACCCGGCCGGTCTGCCCGGACGTAGATCAGCAGCGAAAGGGACGATGTGACGGACATCCCAGCGGGAGACATTGCACGCGTCGGAGTCGTGGGCTGCGGTCAGATGGGCGCGGGCATCGCCGAGGTGTGCGCCCGGGCCGGCCTGGACGTCATGGTCGCCGAGACCACCGGCGAGGCACTGGAGATCGGCCGCACCCGGCTGTTCACCTCCCTGGCCAAGGCAGCCGAGCGCGGCAAGATCACCGAGGAGGAGAAGGAGGCCACGCTGGCCCGCCTGAGCTTCACCACGGATCTCGGCGAGTTCGCCGACCGTGACCTGGTGATCGAGGCCGTCGTCGAGAACGAGCAGGTCAAGACCGAGATCTTCCAGGTGCTCGACCAGGTCGTGACCCGGCCGGACGCGATCCTGGCGTCCAACACCTCCTCGATCCCGCTGGTGAAGCTGGCGGTCGCGACCTCGCGCCCCGACCAGGTCATCGGCATCCACTTCTTCAACCCGGCCCCGGTGCAGAATCTCGTCGAGCTGATCCCGGCGCTCACCACGTCCGAGGGCACGATCAGCCGCGCCCAGCTCTTCACCGAGAAGCTGCTCGGCAAGCACGCGATCCGCGCCCAGGACCGCTCCGGCTTCGTGGTCAACGCGCTGCTGATCCCGTATCTGCTCTCCGCGATCCGGATGTTCGAGACGGGCATCGCCAGCCGCGAGGACATCGACAACGGCATGGAGATGGGCTGCGCCCACCCGATGGGCCCCCTGAAGCTGTCCGACCTGATCGGCCTGGACACGGTCGCCTCGGTCGCGCAGTCCATGTACGAGGAGTACAAGGAGCCCCTGTACGCCGCTCCCCCGCTCCTGCAGCGCATGGTCGACGCGGGCAGGCTGGGCCGCAAGACGGGTTCGGGCTTCTACACGTACGCCTGACCGATCCACTTCGCCATGCCGTACCGGCCCCCCGAGGCCGATTACGGACGGTCAGATTTCGGCCAAGCGACGGGCCCGGCAACGCATTTGGTGCCGGGCCCGCGGCATTCACACACCGTGTGCGCGCCGGGCTCGCATATGCCCTACGCACACTCTCCCCAGGCGCCCACCAGGCGAGTTGACTCCTCATGCGCATGCAAGGGATGTGAAAACGACTACGGAAAGGAGCGGACTCGTGACCGCCGAGCCCGAACATCCCGTCGTTCATGGAGAACTCGCAGAGTTACGGCGCCGCCTCGATGTGGCCTACGCCCGCGTCGAGGGCGGGCTGGCTCTGCTCAGCCATCGCACCGAGGAGACCGCCAAGGAACTCGACGAGCTCAACACCCGGATCAACTCGCTGGAACACGCGCGCTGGCCGCTGCCCGCGGTCGCCGCCCTCACCGCCGTGGGTGCCCTCGTCGTGACGATCTGGCAGGCGCTGGGGCGCTAGCTCAGGGCAACGTGTCCTGACCGAGCCTGAGATGGTGCAGCAGGAGTAATGCGGCCGCCATGTTGGCGGCCGGGACCTCGCCGCGGGCGACCATGTCGGGGACGACCTTGAGGGGCACCCATTCACGGCGGTCCGACTCGAAGTCGTCCACGGGGTGCCCGACGTACTCGCCCTCGTCGGCCCAGTACACGTGGTGCCGGGCGTCGGTGAGCCCGTTGGACGGCTCCACGCTCATGAGGTGGTGCAGGGGTCCCGGCCGCCAGCCCGTCTCCTCCTCCAGTTCCCTGGCGGCCGCACGGGCGATGTCCTCACCGTCCTCGACCACTCCCGCCGCGAGTTCCCACCCCCAGCTGTCGGTGATGAAACGGTGCCGCCAGAGCAGCAGCACCTCGTTGGCCTCGTTCACGACCGTGGCCACCGCAACGGGCCGCAGCCGTATGAGGAAGTGGTCCAGATGCCTGCCGTCCGGCAGTTCGACATCCGCGAGATTGACGCTGAACCAGCGGTTTGAGTACACATTTTGCTCGTTGTGTTTCGTCCACTGCACGGTTCTGCCACCTTCCGTCGAGTAAGTGGCAATATCGCAGCAGGGACGGACGGGCAGCAGGCGCACGGGAAGCGCCTCGGAGCGATCCGGGCACCCGGGCCCGGATCTACAACGGTACGCGCAGTGCTCCGTCGATGAGTTCGGCGGCCTCGGCGGTGCCCGCGCAGCCGTTGCGCACCAGGTGCTCCCGCACCGCGCGCAGCCGGTCGCGCAGCCGCTGGGACTCCATGCCCCGGGCCTGCTCGGCCATCTGCACGGCGATGGCCACCGCCTTGTCGGCGTTGCCCTGCCGCAGTTCGATGGTGCTGAGCATGGCCAGCCGGTGCACCCGGCCGCGGTCGTGCGCCGGGTTGTCGACGGCGGCCGCGGCATGCTCTCCGGCGGCCGCGATCTCGCCCAGGCTCAGCAACGCCTCCGCGACCTGGACGTTCACGAGCCCGGGCTGGACATAGCCGGTCTCGTCGGGCTCGTAGCCGCGCCGGATGCGCTCGGCCGCCTGCTCGGCCCGCCGGATACGGGACAGGGCGCTCGTGCCGTCGCCGAGATGCGCGTACGCCTTGGCCTGCATCGCGTACAGGTCGGAGGCGAGCGCCGGGGTGATGTGCTTGCCTGCGGCCCGCAGCGCGGCCTCCGCGAAGGCGACGGCCTGCCGGTACTCCCGCATGAACAGCGACTGGTTGACCAGCAGAGCGATGACGTACGCCCCGAGTCCCCGGTCGCCGCTGGCCTTCGCCAGCCGCAGCGCCTGGTGGAAGTAGCGCTGGGCCAGCCCGTGCGCGTCGGAGTCGTAGGCGCAGATGCCGGCGACCGCCACCAACCCGCCGGTGGCCCGGTGCAGTTGGCGGCCGGTCTCGTCGGTGTAACTGCCGCGCAGCAGCGGGGCGGCCTCGGCGTTGAGGAAGCCGACGATCCGGGCCCGGGTGGCGATGCCCCCGGCCTTGCGGTACATCTGCTCGTAGTGCGTACGGGCGGCCCGCAGCATCTCCAGGTCGCCCGCCGTGACCCGGTGTCTGCCGCCCCGCGAGACGTCCACGTCCTCGGGCGGGTTCTCCCACTCCCACACCGGCATCACCGCGGGCGTGCCGGTGAGGGCGGGCGCGCCCAGGATGTGCGGGCGCTGCTGCTGGTCGGAGCGCCACAGGGCGGTGGCCCGTTCGACGAACCCGGACAGCGTGCCGGTGTGCGGGGCGGACGGCTCGCCGGGCACGCCGAGGCCGATGTCGTCGAGCGTGACGTGCCGTTGCAGCCGGGCGGCGAGCACTTCGCAGATCAGGTCGGGCACTTGCCCCCGGGGGCGCTGCCCCTTCAACCACCGGGCGACGGCGGTGTGTTCGTACCTCAGGGACAGGCCACGGGCCCGCCCTGCCTGGTTGACGTGTGCGGCCAGCCCCGCGTGCGAGATCCCGGCCTCGTCCAGGATCGCGTCGAGCAGAGTGTTGGGCTGCATGTGGGCCCCCCGGTGGCTCGGTGCCGACAGAGTAGTGGTTCCGCCTTCACACGGGGTGTGAACAGAGTGCTCGAATCCGCAGGGTGTGCACACTGTCGCTCACAGTCGCGGACCGGTTGACTGAACTGCCTCGAAAGAGGTCGGCCGGGCCGCCGGCTCCCCCTCGTACAGTGCGGCGGCCCGCTACCGCCGTCCGCCCGGCTGCCTGCCCGACACTCCGTGGCGGGGCGGACGGCATCGCCGGCGGTGCGTTCTCTCGCCCTGCGGTCAGCGGTGTGGGGTCGGCTGCGGGCACGTCGTGGTCGATCGCGCCGTTCCCCGCGCCCCTGACGGCATCCCTCCGCTGCTCGTGAGCACGAGCAGCGCGATGTCGTCCGGCGGTTGGCCGCGTGTGTGGTGGAGGAGGGCGGCTGAGATCCTGCCGACGACACCCTGCGAGGAGAGTGGGCCGTCCCCCGCGACGCTCGTCAGCGCGCTCCCCAACGGGAAGAACCGGCCACGGGCGTCCCTGGCGTCCTGGGCGCCGTCCGTGTAGAGGAACAGCGCGTCTTCGGGTGCGAGGTACCCGAGGTCCACCGTCGGCAGGACGGCAGGCAGCGGGAACAGGCCCAGTGGCGGGTGCGGGTCGCCGGGGGCCAGTTGCTCCACCCGGCCGCGGCTCAGCCGGTACGGCCAGGGATGGCCGCAGTTCAGGGCGAGCATCTCACCGTCGGGCCGGATCTCCACGAGCAGCAGCGTCACGAACTCCTCGGCGGCGCTCGCGGGATGCTCCTGGCGCAGATGGCGGTCCAGGGCCCGTTCCAGCCGGCGCAGCACCCCGCCGAGGTCCTCCTCGTCGTGCGCCGCCTCGCGGAAACAGCCGAGCACGGCGGCGACGGTCCCGAGCGCGCCGATCCCGTGCCCGCGTACGTCACCCATCACGGCCCGGACCCCGTGCTCGGTGGCGACGACCTCGTACAGGTCACCCCCGACCGCGGCGCCACGCTCCGCCGACACCTGGACGGCCGCCACGTCCAGCCCGTCGACCCGCGAGGGCAGCGGCCGCAGCAGCGCGCGCTGCGCGGCACCGGCGACCCGGCGCAGCTGCCGCAGTTCACGCATCAGCGCGTGCCGTACCTGAAGGATCAGCCCGGTCCCGACCGCGAAGAACACCGCACTGGAGACGATTCGCGCCTGGAGATCGGTTTCCTGGGCGAGCGGACAGGCCAGCTTGTACGCGACGGCCGCCGCGCCCCACACGATGGGAAGACCGAGGCTGCGTACCCGACCCCTGACGCGGATCATGCCGATGGCCCCCCAATAGGCCCTGACGCACAGAATCGGACCGGCCCTAGAAGGCCGGTCCGATTCTGTCGACAGCACGCTGAGAATGGGGGAGATCACCCACCTTTACCACTCGAACGAGTGAGGTGACCCGACCCTCTCCCGGGGGCGCGGGAACTGCGCGAACGGCCACGACGTATCCGCAGCCGCCAACACACCGCAGCTCCCCGCCCCTTGGGCATTCAGCTCCGCAACTCGGCGCCCACCCGCTCGCCCGCAAGGGCGACCGCCGCGTCCCGAGCCGCGGAAGCCTCATCCACGGTCAGCGTCCGGTCGGATGCCCGGAACCGCAGGGCGTACGCCAGCGACTTCCGGCCCTCGCCCAGCTGCTCGGCGTTCTCGTACACGTCGAACAACCGGATGGACTCCAGCAGTTCCCCGGCACCGTCCCGCAGCGCCGCCTCGACGTCCACGGCCGGCACAAACGCGTCGACGACCAGGGCGACGTCCTGCGTGGCGACGGGGAACGCGGAGATCCGGGGCGCCGCGGCCGTGGCGTCACCGGCGGTCTCCACCGCGTCCAGGTCGATCTCCATCGCGCAGGTGCGCGCCGGAAGACCGAGGGCCTTCACGACCCGCGGATGCAGCTCGCCCGCGTGCCCCACGACCCGCTCGGCACCGTCGACGGTGACCGCCAGCTCGGCGCACCGCCCGGGGTGCCACGGCCCGTACTGGCCCTTGCGGATGACCAGCTCGGCGCCGGCCTCACGGGCGACGGACCGGGCGGCTTCGACCGCGTCGGCCCAGTCGGCCGGGCGGCCCCTGCCCCACCAGCCGGCCTGCTCGCGCGCACCGGCGAGGACCACGGCCACGTGCCGCGGCTGCTCGGGCAGCGCCGCGTTCAGCTCGGCGAGCTCCTCGTCGGTCGGGCGGCGGTCGACGGGCAGCACGGCCGCGATCCGCTGCTCCTCGCGCGGCCGGAAGACCAGACCGGACTCGAACAGCGCGAGGTCGTGCGAGCCGCGGCCGTCGTTGCGGCGCAGGGCGGCGAGCAGACCCGGCAGCAGCGAGGTGCGCAGCGCGGGCTCCTCGTCGCTCAGCGGGTTGCTGAGCTTCACGACGCGGCGGGCCGGGTCGTCCGCCTCCAGGCCGAGCTGGTCGAAGACCTGCTCACCGATGAACGGGTAGTTCAGCGCCTCGACGTATCCGGCACCGGCCAGGGCCCGGCCGACGCGGCGGTGCAGCCGCTGCCGGTCCGTCAGGCCGAGGCCGGCCGGCGGCTTGGGCAGCGTGGAGGGCAGGTTCTCGTAGCCCTCCAGCCGGATGACCTCTTCGGCCAGGTCGTTCGGGTCGGTGAGGTCGGGCCGCCAGGACGGCACGGTGACGACCAGCTCGTCCTGCCCGTACACGTCGCAGCCGACCTCCTGGAGGCGGCGTACGACGGTCTCGCGGCCGTAGGCGACGCCCGCGACCTTGTCCGGGTGGTCGGCCGGGATGGTGATGGTGCGCGGCGCGTACGGGGCGAGGACCTCGGTGACGCCGGCCTCGGCGGTGCCGCCGGCGAGCAGCACCAGCAGGTCGACGGTGCGCTGCGCGGCGGCAGCGGCGGCCTGCGGGTCGACGCCGCGCTCGAAGCGCCGGGACGCCTCGGAGGAGAGCTTGTGGCGGCGGGCGGTGCGCGCGATCGACACGGCGTCGAAGTGCGCGGCCTCGCTGACGACGTCCGCCGTGGCGTTCTCGAGGTCGCCGTGGTCGGCGATCTCCGTGTTGGCGCCGCCCATGACACCGGCGAGCCCGATCGGGCCGCGGTCGTCGGTGATCACCAGGTCCTCGGCGTCCAGCGCGCGCTCGACACCGTCGAGGGTGGTGAGCTTCTCGCCCGCCTCGGCCCGGCGGACCCCGATCGTGCCCTGGACCAGGCCGCGGTCGTAGGCGTGCAGCGGCTGGCCGAGCTCCGTCATCACGTAGTTCGTGACGTCGACGGCGAGGGAGATCGGGCGCATGCCGACCTTCTGCAGCCGGCGCTGGAGCCAGATCGGGGAGCGGGCCTCGGCGCTCAGGCCGGTCACCGTGCGGGCGGTGAAGCGGTCGCAGCCGGTGGGGTCCGAGATCTGCACCGGGTAGCCGTAGGCGTTCGGGGCGGGCACGTCGATCAGGGCCGGGTCGCGCAGCGGCAGGCCGTAGGCGATGGCAGTCTCACGCGCCACGCCGCGCAGCGACAGGCAGTAGCCGCGGTCGGGCGTGACCGCGATGTCGAGGACCTCGTCGACCAGTTCCAGCAGCTCGACGGCGTCCTTGCCGATCTCGATCTCCGGCGGCAGGACGATGATGCCCTTGGTGCCGTCGTCGCCCATGTTCAGCTCGTCGCTGGAGCAGATCATGCCGCGGGACATCTTGCCGTAGGTCTTGCGCTCGGCGATCTGGAAGTCACCGGGCAGGACCGCGCCGGGCAGGGCCACGACGACCTTGTCGCCGACGGCGAAGTTGCGCGCGCCGCAGACGATCTCCTGGGGCTCGCCGGTGCCGTTGGCCTGGCCGACGTCGACGGTGCAGAAGCGGATGGGCTTCTTGAACTCCGTCAGCTCCTCGATCGTCGCCACCCGGCCGACGACCAGGGGACCCTTGAGGTCGGCGCCGAGCTGCTCGACGGTCTCGACCTCCAGACCGGCCGAAATGAGCTTGGCCTGCACGTCGCGACCGGTCTCCGTCTCCGGCAGGTCGACGTACTCCCGCAGCCAAGAAAGCGGGACCCGCATCAGATCTCCATCCCGAACGGCCGGGTGAACCGGACGTCACCCTCGACCATGTCTCGCATGTCTTCGACGTTGTGGCGGAACATCAGCATCCGCTCGATGCCGAACCCGAAGGCGAACCCGCTGTACTTCTCGGGGTCGACGCCGCAGGCGGTGAGCACCCGCGGGTTGACCATGCCGCAGCCGCCGAGCTCGATCCAGCCCTCGGAGGAGCAGGTGCGGCAGGGGCGGTCGGGGTTGCCGATGGACTCGCCCTTGCAGACGTAGCAGAGCATGTCCATCTCGGCGCTCGGCTCGGTGAACGGGAAGAAGTTCGGCCGCAGCCGGGTCTTCATGTCCGCGCCGAACAGGGCCTGGACCATGTGGTCCAGGGTGCCCTTGAGGTCGGCCATCGTCAGGCCCTCGTCCACCGCCAGCAGCTCGATCTGGTGGAAGACGGGCGTGTGCGTGGCATCGAGCTCGTCGGTGCGGAACACACGGCCGGGGCAGACGATGTAGACCGGCAGCTCACGGTCGAGCAGCGCGCGGGCCTGCACCGGGGAGGTGTGGGTGCGCAGGACGACGCCGGACCCGGACTCGTCGGTGCCCTTGGGGCCCTGCACGAAGAAGGTGTCCTGCATCTGCCGGGCCGGGTGGTCGGGCAGGAAGTTCAGGGCGTCGAAGTTGAACCACTCCGCCTCGGCCTCCGGCCCTTCGGCGACCTCGTAGCCCATGGCCACGAAGACGTCCGCGACGCGCTCCATCATGGTGGTGAGCGGGTGCCGGGCGCCGGACGGTACGCGGTCGTACGGCAGCGTGACGTCCACCGCCTCCTCGACGAGCACGCGCGCGTCCCGCTCGGCCTCGAGTTCCACCTGGCGGGCGGCGAGGGCCTTGTTCACGGCACCGCGGGCCTGCCCGACGCGCTTGCCGGCCTCGGCCTTGGCGTGCGGGGGCAGGGCGCCGATCTCGCGGTTGGCGAGGGCCAGCGGGGAGGTGGGGCCGGTCTGGGCGACCTTGGCCTCGTGGAGCGCGTCGAGGGAATCCGCGGCGGCGAAGGCGGCGAGCGCCTCGTCCCGCATGCGCTCGATCTCTTCCGGTTTCAACGTCTCGACCTCGACAGGGTCGTACGACTTATTCGGTGCCGACATCTCTTCCCGTGCTTCCGATTGGCTGGCTGGAGGTCCCCGTCTCCGACTCGGACGGCCGCCTGAAGGGACACAAAGGTGCCAATGGCCGAGTCTAACGGGGTGGAGGGTCCCTCTAGGACGCCCGGTCCGGGAGGGGTCCTCAGGTAGGCGAAGGCGCCCGCGGGCTCAGGCGAGATACGCCGGAGCGCTCACGGGCAACGTAAATCGGAACTCGGCGCCGGCGCCGGGGGCGCGGCCGACCGTGATGGTGCCGCCGTGGGCTTCGACGATGCCCTTGACGATGTAGAGCCCAAGGCCCGTCCCGCCGCGCTTGCTGCCCCGCCAGAAGCGGGTGAAGACGCGGTTCATGGACTCCTCCGGGATGCCGGGCCCCTCGTCGCTCACCGTGACCGACGTAGCTGCGTTCTCGGCGTACTCGCCCTCGCGGAGGGACGCCGTGGCCGTGACGTCGATCGTGACAGTTCCCTCGCCGTGCCGCACGGCATTTTCCAGCAGGTTGCTGAGCACCTGGTCGATCTTGTCCGGGTCGGCCCACAGGTCGGGCAGCGGCTGCTGGACGCGCAGCAGGAAGCGGTCGGCCGGCTGTCCGGCGGCGACGTAGGCCTGGATGTGCCGTCCGACGGCGGCGCCGATGTCGACGGGCTGGCGGCGCACCTCCAGGCGGCCGGAGTCGATGCGGGAGATGTCGAGCAGCTCGGCGATGAGCCGGGTGACCCGGTCGGCGTCGGCGTCGACGGTCTCCAGCATCAGGCGCTTCTGGTCGTCGGTGAAGCGTTCCCACTTGGCGAGCAGCGTGGCGGTGAAGCCCTTGACGGAGGTGAGCGGGGAGCGCAGTTCGTGGGCGACGGTGGCGATCAGCTCTGCGTGGCTGCGCTCGGTGCGACGGCGGGCCTCGGTGTCGCGCAGGGTGACGACCAGGCGCCGGACGGGTCCGGTCGGCCGCGTACGGACGTAGCGCGCGGAGACCAGCACCTCACGGCCGCCGGGCAGGAGCAGATTGCGCTCGGGTTGTCCGACGCGGATGGCGAGGCCGCCGTACGGATCGGTGAGCTGCCACCAGCGCCGGCCCTCCAGGTCCTCTAATGGCAGGGCCTTCTCCAGGCGCTGCCCGAGGGCGTCCCGGGCGCGGACGGCGGTGATGCGCTCGGCGGCCGCGTTGAAGCAGATGACACGGCCCTGCTCGTCGGCGACGACGAGCCCGTCGGGCAGCTGGTCGGGGTCGATGCCGAGGCCGGCGTGGTCACCGGGTGGCCGGGACGCGCCGGGCGGGCTCCCGGCGTCCTGGGCTCCCGGTGCGCTGCTCGTGCCGACGGTCATCCCCGTACCCCACCTCCAAGGCTCGCAGAGGGGTCCCTGAGCTGGTCACCCTACTAGTTCCCGGTGACGGAGCGGCACCCTCCGGAGGCGCGCTGTGCACGCGCCGACGCATAGAGACATACGGCGGCGGCCGTGGCGAGGTTCAGGCTCTCGGCCTTCCCGTGGATCGGAACGCGCACGACGGCGTCCGTGAGGGCGCGGGTCTCCTCCGGCAGGCCCCAGGCCTCGTTGCCGAAGACCCAGGCGGTGGGCCCGCCCATGGTGCCCTTGTCGAGCTCGTCGTCGAGATCGCGGTCGCCCGCCCCGTCGGCGGCCAGGACCCGGACACCGGCGTCCCGCAGCGCGTCGACGGCCTGCTCCACGGGTACGCCGACGGCGACCGGCAGGTGGAACAGGGAGCCGACGGAGGCGCGGACGGCTTTGGGGTTGTACACGTCGACGGAGGCGTCGGTCAGGACGACGGCCTCGGCGCCGGCGGCGTCGGCGCAGCGCAGCACGGTCCCGGCGTTGCCGGGGTCGCGGACGTTGGCGAGGAGGGCGACGAGCCGGGGCCGTGCCGCGAGGACGTCCTCGAAGGGCGTGTCCAGGAAGCGGCAGACACCGACGAGCCCCTGCGGGGTGACGGTGGTGGAGATGTCGGCGATGACCTGCTCGGCGGCGAGGTGCACCCGGGCTCCGGCGTCCCGGGCCGCCCCGACGATGTCGGCGTAGCGCTCGGCGGCCTCGAGCGTGGCGAACACCTCCACGAGTGTCGACGCGTCCCCGGCCCGGTGCCCGGCGGCTTCCCGCACGGCCTGCGGTCCCTCCGCGAGGAACAGCCGGTCCTTCCCCCGGAAGTTCCGCTTGGCCAGCCGCCGCGCGGCCAGGACGCGGGGAGAGCGGGGGGAGATGAGCTCGGGGGTGGCGGGAGGCATCCGGTTCGCTTTCTCGGTAGCTGCACAGCAGGACCCGCAGACCGTCCGGCCTGCGGGTCCTTCAGTCACATCGGCTCGGAGCCGGCGTCACGCAGCCTTCGGCGCGTTCACGTCGCTCGGCAGCGCCTTCTGGGCGACCTCGACGAGGGCGGCGAACGCACCGGCGTCGTTGACGGCCAGCTCGGCCAGGATCTTGCGGTCGACCTCGACGTTGGCGGCCTTCAGACCCTGGATGAAGCGGTTGTAGGTCATGCCGTTGGCGCGGGCAGCGGCGTTGATGCGCTGGATCCACAGCTGACGGAAGTCGCCCTTGCGCTTCTTGCGGTCGTTGTAGTTGTAGACCAGCGAGTGGGTGACCTGCTCCTTGGCCTTGCGGTACAGGCGCGAGCGCTGACCGCGGTAGCCGGAGGCCTGCTCGAGGATCGCCCGGCGCTTCTTGTGGGCGTTGACTGCCCGCTTGACGCGTGCCACTTGTTAACTCCTTGTAGCGGGGTCGTGGGGGTGCTCACACGACCCGAAATCGATTGGGTCCCGGTCTGACGTGCGTCCGGCGCTCGCGCGCCCGGACGTCACTTGCCGAGAAGCTTCTTGATCTTCGCGGCGTCGCCCGGGGCCATCTCGGCGTTGCCGGTGAGGCGACGCGTCACGCGGGACGACTTGTGCTCGAGCAGGTGGCGCTTGCCGGCGCGCTCGCGCAGCACCTTGCCGGAGCCGGTGATCTTGAAGCGCTTGCTGGCACCGCTGTGCGACTTGTTCTTCGGCATAGCGCCGTACTCTCCTCGTCGGTGGCGCTCCGGTGCCCGGTCGTGAAACCGGGCACGGTGAAGCGTCGTCTTGTATCGGTTGCTTCCTGGGACTGGCGTCCCGGGAGTCACGCCTCGGCGGGTTCCTCAGCGGGCGCCTCGGTGGGCTCCTCGGCCATCGCCTCGGCCTCCGCGGCGTTCTGCGACTTGCCGGGGTTGGCCTTCGCGTCCGCCTTGCGGGCTTCCTGCGCCTGGCGAGCCTCGGCCATCGCCTCGGTCTTCTTCTTGTGCGGACCGAGGACCATGATCATGTTGCGGCCGTCCTGCTTCGGGTTCGACTCCACGAACCCGAGGTCGGCCACGTCCTCCGCGAGACGCTGCAGCAGCCGGTAGCCCAGCTCGGGCCGGGACTGCTCGCGACCACGGAACATGATCGTGATCTTGACCTTGTCGCCCTGCTTGAGGAACCGGACGACGTGACCCTTTTTGGTGTCATAGTCGTGCGGGTCGATCTTCGGCCGGAGCTTCATCTCCTTGATGACCGTGTGCGCCTGGTTCTTGCGCGCCTCACGGGCCTTCATGGCCGACTCGTACTTGAACTTCCCGTAGTCCATGAGCTTGCACACAGGCGGACGGGCGGTAGCCGCCACCTCGACCAGGTCCAGGTCGTACTCCTGCGCAAGCTCCAGTGCCTTGGCCAGGGGGACGATGCCCACCTGCTCGCCACTGGGACCGACAAGTCGCACCTCTGGAACGCGAATCCGGTCGTTGATGCGGGGCTCGGCGCTGATGGATCCTCCTCGGTAGCACCACGCGACGGTCTGGCGGACGGCCGCGTAACGTCTTTTATCGATAGACCTAACCGCGCCGAAGCAATAAAAATGCCCCGGACGATCCCAGGCGGGGCTCCTCGAACTACCGGAGCACCGCCGCGGGGGGCCGCGGGGCACGCTTTCGGACGGATCGCCGCCGCTGGGACGGGACCGCCTGACCGGTGACCCGCCGCCCTGAGGGTGATCGGGTGGGAGTTCGATAGCCTCCACTTGTGGGTCGAACGCGCGGGCTGTGAGGCACACGTGTCCGACCGGTCGTTACACGAGATTACCAGCAATGGCCAGGGACGGCCAATCCGGGCGTACCGGGGTCACGTGGGGTTCGCCCGCTCCCTGCGCCTATCGTGTGGGGCATGAGTGACACCCCTCCTGAGTCCCCCGACTTCGACGCCATGGCCCGTGACATCGCCGAGGTCCCCGCGGTCGAGGTGATCGTGACGGTCGCCGTCAACCTGATGAGCGCCGCCGCCGTGAAGCTCGGTCTGACCGAGGAGGGCGAGAAGCACAAGGACCTGGACGAGGCCCGCAAGCTGGTGCACGCCCTGGCCGGTCTGCTGGACGCCACCGCGACCGAGATCAGCTCCTTCCACGCGGCTCCCCTGCGGGACGGCCTGAAGTCGCTGCAGCTGGCGTTCCGCGAGGCCTCGCTCGTCCCGGACGAGCCGGGCCAGGGGCCGGGCGAAAAGTACACCGGCCCGGTCTACGGCTAGAACGTGTCCTGACCCGTACCTCAGCGCACGAACAGGGGCTCGCCGGGTGGCGTCGCCTCGGCCGGCAGCAGTGCCAGGTCGAGACCGCGCACCAGGCGGGCCCTCAGCGTCTCGTCGGCCGCGAGCCGCCGGGCGACCGCCCGGGCGGCTTCGGCCGGAACCGCGGACGGGTCGAGGACCAGGGCGAGGGTGCCGTCGGCCTGCCCGGGGCCGAGGTGGGCCCGCACGACGGCGGGCTCGGCGGCGACGGCGTCCCGTACGGCCCCGACGACGGCCGGGTCGGCGAGCGGGTCGGTGCTCGCGCGGCCCTCGGCGAGGGCGAGCAGGGCGGGGCCGGTCAGCTCGAAGGTCACCGGTCCGGCCATGTCGAGCACGACCGTGTCCGCCTTCTCGTGGGCGGCGGCCTGCAGGGCCTGGTGCAGCGGTACGGCGACGGGGCGGGCCTGCGGGTCCCAGCGGGCGAGGGAGTCCGTTGAGGTGAAGGCGGGCAGGGCGGTGCGGTTTCCGGCCTTGAGGGTGGGAACGGCCATGTCGCTGGTCTTCTCGCGGCGCAGCCCGTTCTCGTCCTCCTCGACCTCGCCGAGGATCGCCACGACGGGCACGAGCAGCCGGGCGCCCTTGAGGGCGGCGAGGACCGGGCCCACCGCGCTCCGGTCCTCGGCCCAGGCGGCGAGTGCCGCGCTCAGCCGGGGGTCGGCGGAGCCGTCGTCGTCGGAGAAGCCGGAGTCCGGGATGTTCTTGTTCGCCACGCGTCGACCCTATCCGCCGGGCGCTGCGCTCCCGGCAGCGCCTCAGAAGTCCTCGCGGCTCCTGCGGCCGCCGCGCCACAGGACGACCGCCGCGACCAGCAGGACGCCACCGGCGCCGCCCGCGAGGGGGGCGGCCCAGGCGGCGGTGCCGTCGCCCGAGGCGTCCTCGTCCGGTCCGCTGCCGAAGTACTTCGCGCCGTGGGACGCGGACTGCAGGTCCTCGGGCTTGAGCCGGCCGGCC
This sequence comes from Streptomyces tibetensis, assembly GCF_007655005.1. GTDB lineage: Bacteria > Actinomycetota > Actinomycetes > Streptomycetales > Streptomycetaceae > Streptomyces > Streptomyces tibetensis. Next base: position 232,298 of record NZ_SZVW01000003.1, on the reverse strand, counting down.
GCCTTGATGGCGGCCGCCGGGTCGATGAACCCGTAGCCACGGGAGTCGTCCCGGCCGCCGGTGGGGGCGTTGCGGGCGGTGTCCTCCAGGAGCGACTTGATCTGGGCCGGGGTCAGGCCGGGGTGGGCCGCCTTGACCAGGGCGGCGGCGCCGGAGACGAAGGCGGCGGCGGCGCTGGTGCCCCAGCCCTCGTAGTACTTGTGGTCGGGGTCGGCGATGACGACGTCGACGCCCGGGGCACTGACGGTGGCGTACCAGCGGCGGGTGGAGAACGAAGCGCGGGTTCCCGCGCGGTCGACGGCGGTGGCGGCGATGACGCCCGGGTAGGCGGCCGGGTAGGAGATGTGGTCGCCCTTCTCGCCGCCGTTGCCCGCGGAGGCGACGACGACCACGCCTTTGCCCAGGGCGTACTGGACGGCCTGGTCCTCGGCGGGTTCGGGGTGCGCGGAGGCGGAGTCGTCGCCGAGGGAGAGGTTGATGACGTCGGCGCCGTGGTCGGCGGCCCACCGGATGCCCTCGGCGAGGGCGTTGCCGCGGGTGCTGCGGGCTTTGGCCCGGGAGGGGTCGCCGTCCTCCAGGATCACGCGGACGGGGAGGATCTTCGCCTCGGGGGCGATGCCGATGACGCCGTCGGCGCCGCCCGGGCCGTGCCCGTGGCCGGCGATGATTCCGGCCATGGCGGTGCCGTGCCGGGCCCAGGCGCGGTCGCCGGGCTCGGCGCCGAAGCGGACCAGGTCCTTGCCGGGCAGGACGTTGCCGGCCAGGTCGGGGTGGTCGGCCTCGACACCGGTGTCCAGGACGGCGACGGTGATCCCCCGGCCCTTCGTGGTCTGCCAGGCCTCTTCGGTGTGCATGGCCTCCAGGGCCCACTGCTGGGCGCGGATGCCGTCGGCGTGGGCGGTGGCGGCGGGGAGGAGGACGAGGCCGACGGTGAGCAGGGCGCCGAGGGCGGCGGCCTTGCGGGACGGCCTGCGCGGGTGCTTTCCGGCCGGGGCGTGCACGGCGGTCACGACGGTTGCTCCGAGGTCGAGCGGACGTCTTTGCGGAGGTCGCGTTCGACGCGGTCGGCGAGGCCCTGCGCCTCGTTGCCGAGGCCGGCCTGGGCGGCCGCGGTGGTGGCGTCGGCCTCCATGGCGTCCCCCGCGGGCTGCGGGTCGTCGACGGTGCGGCCGTCGGCCCAGCCGGAGACGGCATAGACGACGACGGGGGCCTCGGTCAGCACGGAGACGGTCCAGGAAGCGCGCTGCCGGGCGCCGAAGCCGGCGGCGGGCGTGCCCTGCGCGGCGTACGGCAGGGGCATCAGGTCGCTGCGGCGGTCCAGGCGTTCCTTGCGGAAACGGTTCGCGAGGGCGGTCATACCGGGGGCGTCGGCCGTGGTGAAGAGCAGGCCGACGGTGGTCACGTAGCTCTCGGTGGCGTCGGTGTAGGTGGCGCGCAGGAGGCGCTCGCAGCCGACGGGGGCGAGGGCTTGGCGCAGCAGCGGGTCGAAGGCGTCCTTGCAGCCGCTGTCGGGGGCGACGGCTATCCGGGTCCAGGTGCGGTCCGCTCCGCCGGGGCCGGCGCCCCGGCCCTGCACGGTGGGCGGGAACAGCTGGTCGACCGGGACGCTGTGCCAGAGGTTCTGGGCCGCGGCGAAGGTGCTGGGCGAGCCCTCGTCGCCGGAGCCTCCGACGAGCCAGCTGCCGGTGACGGCTCCCGAGATGAGCCCCAGCCCGAGCACGAGGCAGGCGGCGGCCGCGGCGGCCCGGGACGCTCCGCGCCGGCCGAGCGGCCGGGGCCGTGCGTCGCCGTCGTAGCCCTCGGGCTCACCGAAGGAGACCACGGGGCGCGTGGCGCTCCAGGAGAGCGCGGGGTCGGGAGAGACGGGGATGGTGTTGCGGGGTGGCGGTGCGGAGGGGGCGGGCCGCCGGGTGGGCGCCGGGGGCACACGCAGGTCCCGCCCGGCGCCGGTGCCGGCCGGTATCGGCGGCTCGTGTGCGGGGCGGCCGGCGTGGGTGCCGGTTCCGGCCGGTATCGGCGGCTCGTGTGCGGGGCGCGGTGGGGTGGTGGGGCGCGCGGACCCGGGGCGGGTCGCCGTGGTGGTGTGCGCGGCAGGGCTGCCGAAGGGCCCGGCGGGCTCGTCCGGTGCCGGGTCCGCGGGGACGGGGCGCAGGCGTGCGGTCGTCTCGGACGCGTGGTCGCCGGGGGCGCCGGGACGGCGGGGCGGGGGCAGGCGGAACGGCCGGCCGCTCGACTCCGGAGCCGCGCCGCCCGCGGCGTCGGTACGGCCGGACGCGGAGAGACGGAAGGGCCGGCCGGAGGACTGCGACGAGGCCCCGTCCCGGGTGCCCGAACCCGCTGCCCGGCCGGAGGACTGCGACATGTTCCCGTCCTGGGTGCCCGGACTCGCTGCCCGGCCGGAGGACTGCGACGAGGCCCCGTCCCGGGTGCCCGGACTCACTGCCCGGCCGGAGGACTGCGACATGGTCCCGTCCTGGGTGCCCCAACTCCCTCCCCCGCCGGAGGAGTCCTGCGTGGGGAGGTGACGCCGGCGCGACGGGGGCTGAGGTGCTCCGGATTCGGGGCGTGCCTCGCGGCCGACGCTGGGCGGCTCGTCCGGGAAGCGCGTGGAGGCGCGAGGCGGGGGCGGTGAGGCGGAACCGGTGCGCTGGGGGGCGGTGGCGCCGAGGACCGGGGCACCGAGGCTCGGGAAGCGAGGGCCGCCCCCGTCGGACGGTTTCGGCCCTGCCCCGCTCCCGGGAGCGGTGGCTTCCGGTCCCGCGGCGGGATCGGAGGACGTGCCCGGGGTCTCCCGCTCGCCCTTCGGCGAACCCTTCGGCCGATCCTGCGGTGCATCCGTCAGCGTGTTTGTCGCCGGGTCCTGCGGCGCGGCCGGCGGGTGTGACGGGCGGGGCGGGGCCGTGGGGCGTGTGGGGAAAGAGGCGCGTTGCGCTTCCGTGCTCATGCACCCCCCGTTTCCGCATGCCCGGGCCGCTCGTCTCGCGCGGGCCGGTGTCGTCCTGCCCGAGCCCGGCACACAGTCGTCCCGGGCACACCTACACGTACGGAGGGAGCGTCATCCCGGCGCGGATCCCCGGCCGGCGTCGTCCGCCGTACGTGCGCGTCACTCTACGGCTTGTTCCTGGGCGAACGGGAACCAGTCCGCGAGGCCGGGGCATCTGCCCGGAACGTCCCCCTACCCTGCGGTAATCCAGTCTGGCAGGCTGCGTCCATGACTGCGCGCGCCGCCGACCGGGCCCGTTACGACCGGGCCACCGCCCATCTCGACGCCCCTCTCGCGATCGTGGACCTGGAGGCCTTCGACGCCAACGCCGCCGACCTGGTGCGCCGCGCCGGAGGCAAACCCGTCCGGGTCGCCAGCAAGTCCGTGCGCTGCCGGGCCCTGCTGGAACGCGTCCTGGCCCGGGACGGTTTCGCCGGGATCATGTCGTTCACCCTGGCCGAGTCGCTGTGGCTGGCCCGGTCGGGGTTCGACGACGTGCTGCTCGCCTATCCGTCCGCCGACCGTGCCGCCTACGCCGAACTCGCGGGGGATCCCAAGCTCGCCGCCGCCGTGACCGTCATGGTCGACGATGTCGCCCAGCTGGATCTGATCGACGCCTCCCGGGGTGGCGGGCGTGAAGTGGTGCGGGTGTGCCTGGAGTTGGACACCTCGTTGAAGCTGCTCGGCGGACGGGTGCGGGTCGGGGCCCGGCGTTCGCCGCTGCACTCCCCCGCCGAGGTCGCCGAGGTGGCGCGGGCGGTGGCCCGGCGGCCCGGCTTCGAGGTCGTGGGGATCATGGCCTACGAGGGGCATGTCGCCGGTGTCGGTGACGCGGTGAAAGGGCGACCGCTGCGGTCCCGCGCCGTCCGGTTGATGCAGGCCGCCGCCAAGCGTGAACTGGCCGAGCGGCGTGCGGAGGTGGTGCGCGCGGTGCGGGCCGTCGTGCCGGGACTGGAGTTCGTCAACGGCGGGGGTACCGGCTCGGTGCAGCACACGGCGGCCGAGGAGGCGGTGACCGAGATCGCCGCCGGATCGGGTCTGTACGTGCCGCGCCTGTTCGACAACTACACGTCGTTCAGCGGCCGTCCGTCGGCCCTCTTCGCCCAGCCCGTCGTACGGCGGCCCGGCGTGGGTGTCGTGACGGTCCTGGGCGGTGGGTATCCGGCCTCGGGTGCGGCCGGTGCCGACCGGTCGCCGGTGCCGTATCTGCCCGAGGGGCTGCGCTACGACCCGCAGGAGGGCGCCGGTGAGGTGCAGACTCCGCTGCTGGGCTCGCCCGCCGACGATCTGCTGATCGGCGACAAGGTGTGGTTCCGGCACGCGAAGGCCGGTGAGCTGTGCGAGCGGTTCGACCGGCTGCACCTGATCGAGGGCGACACGGTGACCGCGACCGTGCCCACCTACCGCGGCGAGGGTCACACGTTCCTGTAGGCGTCAGCCGGCCGGTTCGATGCTGCTGCCCACGCCGCCGCCCGTGTCCGCGTCACCGAAGGGGCGGATGCCCCGGGTGATGCGGTCCAGGTCGGTGAGCGGCGGACCGTCCTCGCCGGCGTCGAAGACGTACCGGACGAGGACCGGCGACTCGGTGCCGACGCTGGAGGGGAAGACCAGCGACTGGACGTATCCGCCGGGCCCCTTGGCGGTCGTGACGCGCCAGCGCACCAGGTACCCGGCGCGGCCCGCCACCGCGACCGGCCCTGACTTGACGACCCGGTGCGACTTCATGCCGCCGTGGAGCTCGCGGCCGAGGCTGTCGCGGTCATAGGCCTCGTCGGCCGCCTCGGAGATGTCGGCCTTGGCGAGGACCTCGGGGGACTTCTCGTCGTTCTCGGTCACCGTGCGGGAGAAGACCATGCCGTGGCGGCACAGGCCCACGCCGCCGGGGCAGTCGTAGGTGCCGTCGGTCGTCATGACGACATCGTCCTGGGCGACGTACTGCGGGCGGACCCAGCCGTCGAGCAGCGGGAACGTGATGCCGTTGAGCTGGTCCTCGACGAGCGCGGGGTCGTCGGCGGACGGCTCCGACGTGGACGACTCGGGGGTGGGCTCCGGCGGGTCGGCCGTGGCACGGGGTGCGGACGAGGGCGCCGTCCGGCTCTCCGTGCCGGAGCCGTCGCCCCCGCTGAGGGCGACGGCTCCGGTGACGATCGCCGCGAGCAGGACGGCTCCGACGGCGGTCAGGGCGACCGCCTTCGTCCGGCCTGTGCCGTCGCCCGGCGGCGGGGCGGCGAGGGCCTCGGGCGGGCGGCGGTGTTCGGTCCAGGCCGTGCCGTCCCACCAGCGCTGCTGGTGCGGGGCGTGCGGGTCGGGATACCAGCCGGGCGGCGGCGTCATGCTCATCCCGGCACTGTAGGGCGAGATCCCGGCCCCCCGGTCAGGCCTTACACGGGTGTGACGTACGCCCCCGCGATCCCGCCGTCGACCAGGAAGTCGGTGGCGTTCACGAAGGAGGAGTCGTCGCTGGCCAGGAAGGCGACCGCGGCGGCGATCTCCTCGGCCTCGGCGAACCGGCCCAGCGGGATGTGCACCAGGCGGCGCGCGGCCCGCTCCGGGTCCTTGGCGAACAGCTCCTGCAGGAGGGGGGTGTTGACCGGGCCGGGGCACAGGGCGTTCACGCGGATGCCCTCGCGGGCGAACTGCACGCCCAGTTCGCGGGACATGGCGAGGACGCCGCCCTTGGAGGCGGTGTAGGAGATCTGGGAGGTGGCCGCGCCCATCCGGGCGACGAAGGACGCGGTGTTGATGATCGAGCCCCGGCCCTGGCGCCGCATGTAGGGGATGGCGGCCTTGCAGCACAGGTAGACGGAGGTGAGGTTGACCTCCTGGACGCGCTTCCAGGCCTCCAGGCCGGTCTCCAGGATGGAGTCGTCGTCGGGCGGGGAGATGCCGGCGTTGTTGAAGGCGATGTCGACGCTGCCGTAGGTGTCGTAGGCGGTCTTGAAGAGGGCCTCGACCTGCTCGGGGTCGGTCACGTCGACCTTCACGAAGGTGCCGCCGACCTCCTCGGCGGCGGCCTTGCCACGGGCGTCGTCCACGTCGCCGCAGACGACGTGGGCGCCCTCGGAGGCGAGACGGCGGGCGGCGGCGAGGCCGATGCCGCTGCCGGCTCCCGTGACGACGGCGGTACGGCCGACCAGGCGGCGGCAGATGTTCTCCTGGGCAGTCACTGTGCAGGGCCCTCCGTGCTGATGAAGACGTTCTTGGTTTCGGTGAAGGCGGCCAGGGCGTCGGGGCCGAGCTCGCGCCCGACGCCGGACTGCTTGTAGCCGCCGAACGGGGTCCAGTAGCGGACGCTGGCGTGGGAGTTGACCGACAGGTTGCCGGCGCGGACGGCCTGGGAGACGCGCAGGGCGCGGCCGACGTCGCGGGTCCAGATGGAGCCGGAGAGGCCGTAGGGGGTGTCGTTGGCCAGCCGGATCGCGTCCTGCTCGTCGGTGAAGGGCAGCAGGACGGCCACGGGGCCGAAGATCTCCTCGCAGGCGGCCGCCGAGTCGGGGCTCTCCCCGGTGAGGACGGTCGGCGGGAACCAGAAGCCGGGACCCTCGGGGGCGCTGCCGCGCAGGGCCGGGGCGTCGTCGGGCACGAAGGCGCGGACGCGGTCGAGCTGCTGCCGGGAGATCAGCGGGCCCATCTGGGTCTTCTCGTCGGCCGGGTCGCCCACCACCACGGCGGACAGCGCCTCGGCGAGCAGCTCGCGGACCTCGTCGTACACGGACTCCTGCACCAGCACGCGGGTGCGGGCGCAGCAGTCCTGGCCGGAGTTGTCGAGGAAGGAGAAGGGGTCGACGGCCGTCTTGAGGTCGGCGTCGGCGAAGACGACGTTGGGGCTCTTGCCGCCGAGTTCGAGGGTGACGGGCTTGACCTGTTCGGCGCCGAGGGCCGCGACGCGGGTCCCGGTCCGGGTGGAGCCCGTGAAGACGATCTTGGCGACTCCGGGGTGCCGGACCAGGGCGTCGCCCGTGATGTCGCCGCGCCCCGGCAGAACCTGGAAGAGGTGCTCCGGAAGCCCGGCCTCCAGGGCGAGTTGGGCCAGGCGCAGGGCGGTGAGCGGGGTGGTCTCGGCGGGCTTGAGGATGACGGCGTTGCCGGCCGCGAGGGCGGGGGCGGCACCCCAGGCGGCGATCGGCATGGGGAAGTTCCAGGGCGCGATCACGCCGACGACGCCGAGCGGTTCGAGGATCGTGACGTTCAGGCCGCCGGGCACCGGGATCTGACGGCCGGTGAGCCGCTCCACTCCCCCGGCCGCGTAGTCCAGCAGGTCCCGGACGTTGCCGGCCTCCCAGCGGGCGTTGCCGATGAGGTGGCCGGCCTCGCGGACCTCCAGGCGGGCCAGCTCCTCCAGGTGCTCGTCGACGGTGGCCGCGAAACGGCGCAGCAGCCGGGCACGGTCCGCGGGGGCCAGGGCGGCCCAGATCCGCTGGGCCCTGGCGGCGTGGGTGACGGCCGCGTCGACGTCCGCCGGGCTCGCCCCGGCGACGGCGGCGACGACCTCCTCGGTCGCGGGGTTCAGTACTTCCAGAAGGTGCTCGGAAGACACAAGGGACCTCACATGCGTTCGAAGGAGCGGCGCAGCTCCCAGTCGGTCACCGCGGCGTCGTAGGCGTCCAGTTCGACGCGCGCCATGTTGCGGTAGTGCGCGACGACCTCGTCGCCGAAGGCGGCCTTGGCGATGGGGCTGTTCTCCCAGAGTTCGGCGGCCTCGCGCAGGGTGGTGGGGACGTGGTCCAGGTCGGCGGCGTAGGCGTTGCCGGGACAGGGTTCGGGCAGCTCCAGTTTCTGCTCGATGCCGTGCAGTCCGGCCGCGACGAGTCCGGCGACGGCGAGGTAGGGGTTGACGTCGCCGCCGGGCAGGCGATTCTCGAAGCGCAGGGAACGGCCGTGGCCGACGACCCTGAGCGCGCAGGTGCGGTTGTCCTGGCCCCAGGCGACGGCGGTCGGGGCGAAGGAGCCGGGCTGGAACCGCTTGTAGGAGTTGATGTTGGGGGCGTAGAGGAGGGAGAAGTCGCGCAGGGCGGCGAGCTGGCCGGCGAGGAAGTGGCGCATGACCTCGGACATGCCGCCTTCGAGGGCACCGGCCATGGCGTTGGTGCCGTCGGCGTCGGCGAGCGAGAGGTGGATGTGGCAGGAGTTGCCCTCGCGCTCGTTGTACTTGGCCATGAAGGTGATCGACATGCCCTCCTGGGCGGCGATCTCCTTGGCGCCGGTCTTGTAGACGGAGTGCTGGTCGCAGGTGATCAGGGCCTCGTCGTAGCGGAAGGCGATCTCGTGCTGGCCGGGGTTGCACTCGCCCTTGGCGGACTCGACGGTGAGACCGGCGCCGGCCATCTCGTTGCGGATGCGGCGCAGCAGGGGCTCGATGCGGCCGGTGCCGAGGACCGAGTAGTCGATGTTGTACTGGTTGGCCGGGGTCAGGCCCTTGTAGCCGGCGTCCCAGGCCTGTTCGTAGGTGTCCTTGAAGACGATGAACTCCAGCTCGGTGCCGACCTGGGCGGTGTAGCCGAGTTCGGCCAGGCGCTCCAGCTGGCGGCGCAGGATCTGGCGGGGGGCGGCGACGACCGGGGAGCCGTCGCTCCAGGCGAGGTCGGCGTGGAGCATGGCCGTGCCCGCGTTCCAGGGGACGCGGCGCAGAGTGGTGAGGTCGGGGTGCATGGCGAAGTCGCCGTAGCCGCGGTCCCAGGAGGACATCGCGTAGCCGTCGACCGTGTTCATCTCGGTGTCGACGGCGAGCAGGTAGTTGCAGCCCTCGGTGCCGTGCTGGAGGACCTCGTCGAGGAAGAAGCGTGCGGCGAACCGCTTGCCCTGGAGCCGCCCTTGCATGTCGGGGAAGGCCAGGACGACAGTGTCGATCTCACCGCCGGCGACGAGGGTGTGCAGTTCCTCGACGCTCAGCGGGGGTGTGCGGTCTGCCACGGGAAGGCCTCCTAGGCTCCTTGGATCCGCTGCCTTGGATCCGCCGGGAGCCATAAGGTATTGCGGAGAACCATTTCTTGGGAAGGGGGTACGGCCACATGCCGGAGGAAGCTGGGGGCGGCGAGGTGCGGGACGGGCTGACGCCGGTGCTGCGGCCGGTGCGCGCGGGCAACGGCTTCGAGGAGGCGCTGGAGCAGATCCTCCAGGTCGTACGGCTGGGTCTGGTGCCGGGGGGCGAGCGGCTGCCGGCCGAGCGGGAGCTGGCGGAGCGGCTGGGGATCAGCCGGGTAACGCTGCGTGAGGTACTGAAGGTGCTCCAGGACCAGGGCCTGGTCGAGTCGCGGCGCGGCCGTTACGGCGGGACGTTCGTGCTGCCGCGCGCCGACGCGGTCGGCGAGGACGAGCTGCGGCGACGGGTCGCCGAGGTGGACATCGAGGACGTGCTGCGGTTCCGGGAGGTGCTGGAGGTGGGCGCGGCGGGGTTGTGCGCGGCGCACGGGCTGGAGGAGAAGCAGGCGGACCGGCTGCGCGAGGCGCTGGGGCGCACGCACGACGCGCCGCTCTCCGAGTACCGGCGCCTGGACACGCTGCTGCACCTCACGATCGCCGAGCTTTCCGGCTCCCCCACGCTCACCGCGCAGTACGCGGCCGTCCGTGCGACGGTCAACGACCTGCTCGACTGCATCCCGCTGCTGGTGCGCAACCTGGAGCACTCCCAGCGGCAGCACACCGCCCTGGTGGAGGCGGTGATCGAGGGCGAGGCCGACCAGGCGCGGGAGATCATGCGCGAGCACTGCGGGGGCACGGCGGCGCTGTTGCGGGGCTTCCTCGGCTGAGCCGGGCGGCGGTGTCGTCGCCTGGTGAGGATTTACGGGCGATTAACGCACGGGTCTTGCCATCCTCGGTTCGGCACCGCAAAGGTATGGCTCCATTCCATTGAGTCGGAGCCCGCTCGATCCCCTGACCGCCGCCGCCCCGTCGGGAGTCTGCCCATGTCCCAGGAACCCACCGTCACACCCGCCGCCCCGGAGGGCGACGACTATCTGGAGCGCAGAGCACTGCGCCGCGGCAGCGCCGGCTGGGTGCTGCTGACCGGCCTCGGCGTCGCCTACGTCGTCTCCGGCGACTACTCGGGCTGGAACTTCGGCCTGGCCGAGGGCGGCTTCGGTGGCCTGGCGATCGCCATGGTGCTCATGGGCGCGATGTACGCGTGCATGGTCTTCGCCCTCGCCGAGCTGTCCTCGATCCTGCCCACGGCGGGCGGCGGCTACGGCTTCGCCCGGCGGGCACTCGGCCCCTGGGGCGGCTTCCTGACCGGCACGGCGATCCTGATCGAGTACGTCCTCGCGCCCGCCGCCATCGTCATCTTCATCGGCGACTACGTCGAGTCGCTCGGCCTGTTCGGCCTGGAGTCCGGCTGGCCGGTGTACCTGGTCTGCTTCGTGATCTTCCTCGGCATTCACCTGTGGGGCGTGGGCGAGGCGCTGCGCTTCAGCTTCGTCGTCACCGGCATCGCCGTGGTGGCCCTGATCGTGTTCGCGCTGGCGGCGCTGCCCGACTTCTCCCTCGCGTCGCTGGACGACATCCCGGTCGACGCCTCCGCCGCGGGGTCGAGCTCCTGGCTGCCGTTCGGCCTGCTGGGCATCTGGGCGGCGTTCCCCTTCGGCATGTGGTTCTTCCTCGGCGTCGAGGGCGTGCCGCTGGCCGCGGAGGAGACGAAGGACCCCGCCCGTACGCTGCCGAAGGCCATCCGCTGGTCGATGGGCATCCTGGTGGTGCTGGCGGTGGTCACGTTCTTCGCGGCTGCCGGGGCACGCGGTTCCGCCGCGATCCAGGAGGCGGGCAACCCGCTGGTCGAGGCGCTCCAGCCGAACGGCAAGGCGACCACCCTGAGCCGGATCGTCAACTACGCGGGCCTCGCAGGCCTGGTGGCGTCCTTCTTCTCCCTGATCTACGCGGGCTCGCGCCAGCTGTTCGCCCTGTCACGCGCGGGCTATCTGCCCCGCTTCCTGTCGCTCACCAGCCGCCGCAAGGCGCCGTACCTGGGGCTGCTGGTGCCCGGCACGATCGGCTTCCTGCTGGCGGCGGTGTCCGGCAACGGCGCGCGGATGCTGAACATCGCCGTCTTCGGGGCGACCATCTCCTACGCGCTGATGTCCCTGTCGCACATCGTCCTGCGCCGCAGGGAGCCGGAGCTGGAACGGCCGTACCGCACGCCGGGCGGGGTGCTGACGTCGTCGGTCGCCCTGGTGCTGGCGTGCGCCGCGCTGGTGGCGACGTTCCTGGTGGACGTGACGGCGGCGCTGATCGCCCTGCTGGTGTACGCCGTGGCCGTCGCCTACTTCGGCCTGTACAGCCGCAGGCACCTGGTGGCGAAGGCGCCGGAGGAGGAGTTCGCGGCGCTGGCGGCCGCCGAGGCAGAGTTGGCAAGGGACTGAGTGGTCGAAGCGTGAGGGAGTTGTCGTGACCAGGCCGTTGATCGGTGTCAGCACCTACCTGGAGTCGGGTGCGCGCTGGGGCGTGTGGGAGCTGGAGGCCGCGCTGCTGCCGGTCGGCTACCCGCGCCTGGTGCAGCGGGCGGGCGGGCTGGCCGCGATGCTGCCGCCGGACGACCCCCGGCACGCCGCGGCCGCCGTGGCCCGGCTGGACGGACTGGTCATCGCGGGCGGTCCGGATGTGGAGCCGGTGCGGTACGGGGCCGAGCGCGAGCCGCGGACGGGCCCGCCGGCGCCGGAGCGGGACGCGTGGGAGCTGGCGCTGATCGAGGCCGCGCTGGCGGCGGGGCTGCCACTGCTGGGGATCTGCCGTGGCATGCAGCTGCTGAACGTCGCTCTCGGCGGGACGCTGCTGCAGCACATCGAGGGGCACGCGGAGGTCGTGGGCGTCTTCGGCGGGCATGCGGTGAAGCCGGTGCCGGGGAGTCTGTACGCCGGTGTGGTGCCCGAGGAGACGTTCGTCCCGACGTACCACCACCAGGCCGTGGACCGCCTGGGTGAGGGCCTGGTCCCGTCGGCGTACGCGACGGACGGCACGGTGGAGGCGCTGGAACTGCCGTCGGCCGACTGGGTGCTGGGGGTGCAGTGGCATCCGGAGATGGGGGAGGACGTGCGGGTGATGGGGGCGTTGGTGGAGGCGGCTTCCGGCGGTTGACCTTCCGGAGGCCTTCGGTCCCATGCCCCACGAGCCGGGCTTCCTGACCGACTGAGTCGGGTGGCCCCCACGAGCCGGGCTTCCCGACCGACTGAGTCGGGTGGCCCCCGCGAGCCGGGCTTCCTGACCGACTGAGTCGGGTGGCCCCCGGGAGCCGGGCTTCCTGACTGACTGAGTCGGGTGGTGGGTGAGCCCGGGCCGGGGGTCCAGGGGCCGGAGCCCCTGACCGCACGCCACGATCCGGGCATCGGCGGAGAAGTCCAGCAGCACCGCCGTCGCGAACAGCTCGGCGTGCGGGTCGCCCGCGGAGTCCACCGCCAGCCTCCGGTCGAGCCGGGCCGCCACCGTCTCCGGGTCCGGCTGGCCCTGGTCACGGCGCGCCGCTATCCCCGCGTCAGCGACAGCAGGTCCCGTGCCGGCCCGGTAGGGCGATGCCCCGTCGGCCATACCGCTCTCAGGTCCCGCGTCAGGGCGACCCCCTCCACCGGCACCGGCACCAGCCGTCGCATCGACAGCTCCTCCCCCACCGCCAGTTCGCTCAGCACCGCCGGGCCCGCACCGCTCACCGCCGCCGCCTTGACCGCCGTCGTCGACGACAACTCGATCAGCGGCCGGGCCAGCCCGCCCAGCGCCGCGTCCAGCACCTGCCGCGTCCCCGACCCCTTCTCGCGGAGGATCAACGGCGTCGACGCCAGCTCCCCCGCCGCCAGCGACCGGCGCCGCCGGGCCCACGCGTGCCCCGGCGCGGTCACCACTATCAGCCGGTCATGGGCGATCACCGCGGAGTCGAGTCCGGCCGGCACCGACAGCCCCTCCACGAACCCCAGATCCGCCTCGTCCGCGAGCAGTCGCTCCGCCACCACCGTCGAGTTCCCCGCGTGCAGCGACACCGCCGTGTCGGGCCGCTGCGCGCGCAGCGCGAGCAGCCAGCCGGGCAGCAGATACTCCGCGATCGTCATGCTCGCGGCCACCCGCAGCCGGGAGTCGCGGCGGACGCGCAGCGCCTGCACCCCCACGTCGAACGCCTCCGCCGCCGCCACGATCCGCCGCGCCCAGTCCGTCACCAGGGCTCCGGCGTCCGTGAGCCGGGACCCGCGGGGCGACCGGTCGACCAGCGCCACGCCGAGCTGCCGTTCCATCGACCGGATGCGGCTGCTGGCCGCGGGCTGGGTGATGCCGAGCTCCCGCGCCGCACCGCCGAGGCTGCCGAGCCGCGCCACCGCCAGCAGCAGCTCCAGGGCGCCCAGATCCGGTACCCGGTGCGCCAGGGGCCCGGTGACCGCCGGCCCGGCCTGCTCATCCGCGTTGCTCATAAACCCAGCTTATGTCGCCATAGAGGCATGGTCCCTGGTGGTGCGCGGTGCCCGGAACCATCGTGGAGCCATGGTCACCGCAGCCCAGCCCCTCGTGTACCCGCTCTCCGTCCGTCATCTCGGACCCAACTGGTACGCCACCGTGATGGGCACCGCCGTCGTCGCCACCGCCGGGGCCGCCCTCGCGCCACAGGTACCGGGGCTGCGCGGGGTGCTCACCGGGGTGTGGGCCCTCTCCCTGGTCCTGCTCCTGGCACTGCTCACAGGCCGGGCCGTGCACTGGGCACGGCACCGGGACCAGACCCGCGCCCACCTCCTCGACCCGGCGACGGCACCCTTCTACGGCTGCCTCGCCATGGCCCTGCTGGCCGTGGGCGGCGGCGCCCTCACCGTCGGCCGGGACTGGATCGGCCTGCGGGCGGCCGTCACGCTCGACGCGGTGCTGTTCACCGCGGGCACCCTGACCGGTCTCACCGCGGCCGTCGCGGTGCCGTATCTGATGGCCGTACGCCATCGCGTCGAGCCGGAACGGGCCACGCCGGTCTGGCTGCTGCCGGTCGTCGCGCCCATGGTGTCGGCCGCCGTCGGACCGCAGCTGGTGCCGCACCTGCCGCCCGGTCAGCCCCGAAAGACGCTGCTCCTCGTCTGCTTCGCGCTGTTCGGGCTCAGTCTGCTCGCGACCCTGCTCATGCTGCCCCTGGTCTTCGCCCGGACGCTCACCGGCGGGCCGCTGCCCCTCGCCCTCACCCCGACCCTGTTCCTGGTGCTCGGCCCGCTCGGGCAGTCCACCACGGCCGTCGGCGCCTTCGCGGACGTCGCGCCCGGGGTCGTACCGGAGCCGTACAGCGCGGGGTTCGGGGTGCTCGCCGTGCTCTACGGCGTGCCCGTGATGGGGTTCGCACTGCTGTGGGCCTGCCTGGCCGCCGCCCATGTGCTGCGCGCCCGGCGGCACGGGATGCGGTTCTCGATGACCTGGTGGTCGTTCACCTTCCCGGTCGGGACCTGTGTCACGGGCGCCGAGGCGCTGGGCCGGCACACCGGGCTCGCCGCCTACGCGGGTCCGGCGGTGCTGCTGTACGCGGTGCTGGTCGCGGCGTGGGGGACGGCCGTGGCCGGCACCCTGCGCGCGCTGCTCAGGGGCGAGCTGCTCGCAGTGCCCGCTCCAGCACCCGCGGCGCCTCGGCCAGTGACGGTCCGTACCACGTCAGGTGCCGTCCGCTGACGAGCGCGCAGGGCAGGCCGGGGAAGGCCTCGGGGCCGTCGTCCGCGGTGAAACGGTACGGCTCGTCCGGCAACACCACCACGTCGGGTGCCGCGGCGCGGAGTTCCTCCAGCGGGACGCGCGGGTAGCGGTCCGGGTGCGTCGCGTGCACGTGGTCCACGCCGAGGCGGGCGAGGACGTCCCCCGCGAAGGTGTCGCGGCCGAGGACCATCCACGGGCGACGCCAGATCGGCACGACGGCCGTCAGCCGCGTCCCGGGCTCCGGCAGGGCCGCCCAGGTCTGCTCCGCGTCGTCCAGCCAGCGCGGGCGGGACGTCACTCCGCAGGCGTCCAGCACCCGGGCCAGTTCCCGGAAGGCCTGCGGCACGTCGCGGATCTCCGTCACCAGGACGCCGACGCCCGCCGCACGCAGGGCCGCCAGGTCGGGTGCGCGGTTCTCCTCCTCGTTGGCGATCACGAGATCGGGGGCGAGGGAGAGGATCCGGTCGGTCTTCGGGTTCTTGGTGCCGCCGACGCGTACGACGTCCAGGTCCGGGGGGTGTGTGCACCAGTCGGTCGCGCCGGCCAGGGTTCCCGGCGCGGACCGGACCACGGCCTCGGTCAGCGAGGGGACCAGCGAGACGACCCTCACCGGCGTGGCCGGTCCCGGACCGCCTCGATGTGCTCCGCCACGGCCACGACGATCACGCGGGTGTCCGACTCCGCCGCCCGCCAGCGATGCCGTACACCGCCGGTCAGGTACAGCGTGTCGCCACGGCCCAGGCGGTAGGCGCGGCCTTCCGCCTCGATCTCCACCGCGCCGTCGGCGACGTACATCAACTGGTCGTTGCGGTACTGGAATTCACGGCCGGCGTCATGGTCGCCGGTGAACTCGGAGGCGTGCATCTGGTGGTGGCCGCGGACCAGGGAGCGGGACCGGGGCAGGGCTTGCGGCTCGGTGCCGTCGCCTCGGACGACGTCCACGCTGCACGCGGGGTCGGCCGCGGCGAGGAGCTCCACGGCGGTGGTGCGCAGGGCGTCGGCGACCTTCTCCAGGGAGCTGGTGCTGGGCCGCGCCCGGTCGTTCTCGATCTGGCTCAGGAAGGGGACCGACAGACCGCTGCGCGCGGCCACGACGGCGAGGGTGAGCTCCAGGGCGCGGCGCCGCCGGCGCACGGCCGCGCCCACCCGGAGGTGTTGCTCTTTGTGGTCGCCCATCGCTCCGGCTCCCTCCTTCGCCCGTCGATCCGCTCCCCGTGCGGCGGTGTCCCGCGCACTGCTTCTGTTGAGTTGTCTGCACCCTACGCATGTTCGGCAAACCGTTTCAGGCGGCCGTCACATCGCTGTCATACGGGACAGCGCGACACCTCACATTTCGCGCCAGGCGATCCGCCGCCGAAGGGGACGGGGCAGGTCGCCCACCCGCTGGGGGAGCAGGCGGAAAGAGGGGGTTCAGGGGGTGGCGTAGCGCTCTGTGGTTGTCCGGATCCGGCTCGTGAGATCGGGCCGGGGCGGGACGCGGCGTGTCGCGCGTCCCACCCCGGAACCCTACTGCGGAGTCATCCTCCGCACCATGTCCGGGTGCTGCCGGAGCCAGTCGGCCACGGCCTCCTCCTCATGCCCCTGGCCGCGGTCCTTGATCTCGCTCTCCAGGCTGCCGAGCTCCTCCTCGCTCATCCTGAAGTTCTTGATCCACTTGGTGAGCTGCGGGTACTCCCCGGGGAACTTCTCGTTGGAGATGGTGCGGATCGTGTTGCCCTCGCCGAAGGCCTTCTTGGGGTCCTTCAGCTTGGTCAGCTCGTAGTCGCTGTACGCCCAGTGCGGCGACCAGAGGGATACGGCGATCGGCTCCTTCTTGGCGTACGCGCGCTTCAGCTCGGCGAGCATCGCGGGCGTGGAGCCGTCGACGACCTCGTACTCCTTGTCCAGGCCGTAGCCGGGAAGAACCTTGTTCTTCAGCAGGTCCATCTCGCCGGTGCCGGGCTCGATGCCGATGATCTTCCCCTTGAAGGTGGAGGACTTGCCCTTGAGGTCCTCCAGGGAGTCGACGCCCTTCACGTAGGACGGTACGGCGATCTCCAGGGAGGTCGGTTCGTACCAGGTGCCGAGGTCCTCGAGCCGGTCCTTGTTCTTGTCCCAGTAGTTCTTCTGGGCGTAGGGCAGCCAGGCGTCGAAGTTGAGGTCGAGGTCACCCGAGGCCAGACCTGTGTAGACCGGGCCTACGTCCATCTGCTTGAGGTTCAGCTGGTAGCCGCGCCGCTCCAGGACGTTCTTCCACAGGTAGGTGACGGCGATGTCCTCGTCCCAGGGGAACCAGGCGACGTCCAGGGGCTGCTTCGCCTCGGCGGGCGTGCCGCCACCGGAGTTCCGCACCGGGGCGAGCTTGTCGACGACGTCGGGGTTCTGCTTGAGCCAGGCGCGGACGGCGTCCTGCTGGCTGCCCTTGCCCGCCTCGTTGATCTCGGCTTCGAGGCTGGTGAGCTGCTTCTCGCTCATCTCGAACTTCTTCAGCCACCCGGCGACCGTGGGGTCGTCGTCCGCGAAGCCCTTGCGGGAGAGGCTGTGCACGCCGTCGCCCTCGCCCCAGGCGCCCTTGGGGTCCTTGAGCTTCTTGAGGTCGTAGTCGTTGTACGCCCAGTGCGGCGACCAGAGCGTGGTGACGATCGGCTTCTTCTGGGCGTAGGCGCGCTTCAGCTCGGCCAGCATCGCCGGCGTGGAGCTGTCGACGACCTTGTACTCCTTGTCGAGGCCGTACTCCTTGAGGACCTTGCTCTTCAGCAGGGCCATCTCGCCGGCGCTGGACTCGATGCCGGTGATCTTCCCGCCGAACTCGGAGGCCTTGCCCTTGAGGTCCGCCAGGGAGTCGATGCCCTTCATGTAGGCGGGCACCGTGAGCTCGAGGGACGTCTTGTCGTACCAGGCGCCGAGGTCGTCGAGCTGCTTGCCGTACTTCTTCCAGTACTGGGCGTGCGTGGTGGGCAGCCAGGCGTCCGTCTGGAAGTCGACGTCGCCTTGGGAGAGGGAGGTGTACAGCGGGCCCGCGTCGAACTGCTTGGCCTCGACCTCGTACCCGCGCTGCTCCAGGATCTCCTTCCACAGGAAGGTGGAGGCGACGCCCTCGTCCCAGGGGATGTAGCCGATGGTGATCTTCTTGCCCTGGCCGATGTCCTTGCCGTCCGCCACGGCCTCGCCGCCCGTCTTGCCGCCCCCGAGGACGCCCATACCGCCCGCGGTGAGGGCGAGGACGACCACGCCGATCACGGCGACCGCCGGGCGCGGCCGGTACGACCAGATCTTCAGCCCCTGGGCGGCGCGCAGTTTGGCGGCGGCGCGGCGGCCGAGCGGGGAGACCTGGGTGCCCAGGGCGCTGGTCATGCGGTCGAGGTAGATCGCGAGGATCACGATCGCGACCCCGGCCTCGGAGCCGAGGCCGACGTTGAGCTGGCCGATGGCCTCGTTGACGTCGCCGCCGAGACCGCCGGTGCCGACCATGCCGGCGATCGCGGCCATGGACAGGCCGAGCATGATGACCTGGTTGACGCCGGCCATCACGGTGGGCAGGGCGAGCGGGAGCTGGACGCGCAGCAGGGTGTTGCGGGGCGAGGTGCCGAACGCCTCGGCCGCCTCGACCAGTTCCTTGTCGACCTGCCGGATGCCCAGCTCGGTCATGCGCACGCCGGGTGCGAGCGCGAAGATCAGGGTGGCGACGATGCCGGCGGGGGCGCCGGTGCCGAAGAACAGGATCGCCGGGATGAGGTAGATCATCGCGGGCAGCGTCTGCATGAAGTCCAGGACG
The DNA here is from genome assembly GCF_007655005.1 of Streptomyces tibetensis. Lineage (GTDB taxonomy): Bacteria > Actinomycetota > Actinomycetes > Streptomycetales > Streptomycetaceae > Streptomyces > Streptomyces tibetensis. Next base: position 213,945 of record NZ_SZVW01000003.1, on the reverse strand, counting down.
GGCCGGACCAGTGAGCTGACGCGGTCCGAGCGGGCCGCCCAGATGCCCACCGGCAGGGAGATCACCAGCGCGATGACGGTCGCCACGAGGACGAGCGCCAGGGTGATCATCGCGTTCTCCCACAGTTCGAGGGAGTCGATGAAGGCGAACCCGGCGAAGGTGAGGACGCCCGCGAGGGTGCCGCGCAGCCAGAAGGCGATCACGGCGAAGATGCCCGCGAGGAGCAGCGGTTCGGGTGCCTGGAGGACGGCGTTGATGCCGTCGTAGAGGCCGAGGAAGACGGTCTTGCAGAAGTCGAAGAGCCACGCCATGTGGGTGGTGAGCCAGTCGACCCCGTCGTTGACCCAGCTGCCGAGCTGAATCCTAGGCACGGGCGGTCACCTTCTCTGCGCCCTTGTCCCGCGGGGAGTCGCAGGGCTGCGGGGTGGCGTCCTGCTCGTCGCCGAGGAAGCCGACCAGACGCTGCCGGGGCACGATGCCGACCAGCTTGCCTTCCTTGTCCACGACCGAGACCGGGTGGGAGAGCCGGGCGCTGATCGCGCACAGTTCCGTGAAGGGGGTGTCGGGCGTCGCGGTCTCGCAGTGGCAGCCGGGGGCGTCGCCGGTGACCGAGGTCTCCATGAGCTCGCCGGCTGTCAGGACGCGGGAGCGGTCGACGTCCTGGGTGAAGGAGGCGACGTAGTCGTTCTCCGGCCGCAGCAGGATGTCCTGGGCGGTGCCGTTCTGGACGATGCGGCCGTCGCGCATGACGGCGATGCGGTCGCCCAGGCGCATGGCCTCGTTCAGGTCGTGGGTGATGAAGACGATCGTCTTCTTGAGCTTCTGCTGGAGCTCCAGCAACTGGTCCTGCATGTCACGCCGGATCAGCGGGTCCAGGGCGCTGAAGGACTCGTCCATCAGCAGCAGGTCGGCGTCGGTGGCGAGCGCGCGGGCCAGACCGACGCGCTGCTGCATGCCGCCGGAGAGTTCGTCGGGCCAGGACTTCTCCCAGCCGGCCAGGCCGCACAGGGCGAGCGCCTCGTCGGCGCGGCGTGCGCGCTCGGCGCGGGGCACGCCCTGCACTTCCAGACCGTAGGCGGCGTTCTCGCGCACACTGCGGTGCGGGAAGAGCGCGAAGTGCTGGAACACCATGCTGATCTTGCGGGAGCGGACCTGGCGCAGTTCACGGTCGGACAGCGCGGTCAGGTCCTGGCCGTCGAAGCGCACCTGTCCGGCGGTCGGTTCGAGCAGGCCGTTCAGCATGCGCAGCAAGGTGGACTTGCCGGAGCCGGACAGGCCCATGACCACGAAGATCTGGCCGGGCTCGACGGTGAAGGAGGCGTCGATCACGGCTGCGGTCGTGCCTTCTGCCCGCAGTTCCTCCCGGTCGGCTCCGCCGCGCAGCCGCTCGACGGCCCGGTTTGGTCTTCTGCCGAATACCTTGTACAGACTCGTCGCTTCCAGCGTCGCTGACACGTGCACCTCTGTTTCCTTGGCAACAGGAGAGAGCGAGGACAGGGCGCAACAGTTGAAATGCGCAACCAGCCTCGCTCCGGGGCGGCACCTCCCCCTGATCCCGGAAAGCAAACGGAAGAGTGGGGCGCTTCACAGTGGACGCGCAGGGCGCAACGCGTTGCGCTGCGTCGAGAGGCTGTCGGTGCGGTACGGCATGATGCGTGGCGTGACCGGACGACTGATGCTCCTCGACACCGCTTCCCTGTACTTCCGCGCCTACTTCGGCGTCCCGGACTCGGTCCGGGCTCCGGACGGCACGCCGGTGAACGCCGTGCGCGGACTGCTCGACTTCATCGACCGTCTGGTCAAGGACCACCGGCCGGACCTCCTGGTGGCGTGCATGGACGCCGACTGGCGGCCGCAGTGGCGGGTGGAGCTCATCCCGTCCTACAAGGCCCACCGCGTCGCCGAGGAGCACGCGGCCGGCCCGGACGAGGAGGAGGTGCCCGACACCCTGTCGCCGCAGGTGCCGGTGATCGAGGCGGTGCTGGACGCGGTGGGCATCGCGCGCGTCGGCGTCGCGGGCTACGAGGCGGACGACGTGATCGGCACCTTCTCCGCGCGGGCGACGGGCCCGGTCGACATCGTGACGGGCGACCGCGACCTGTACCAGCTGGTGGACGACGCCCGCGGGGTGCGCGTGCTGTACCCGCTCAAGGGCGTGGGCACGCTGCAGCACACCGATGAGGCGGTGCTGCGGGAGAAGTATGGGGTGGACGGCAGCGGGTACGCGGATCTGGCCCTGCTGCGCGGCGACCCCAGCGACGGCCTGCCGGGCGTGCCGGGCATCGGCGAGAAGACGGCCGCCAAGCTGCTGGCCCAGTTCGGGGACCTGGCCGGGATCATGGCGGCGGTGGAGGACCGTGGGTCGAAGCTGACGCCGACGCAGCGCAGGCGGCTCGATGAGGCCCGTCCGTACCTCGCCGTCGCTCCGAAGGTGGTCCGGGTCGCGGACGACGTCCCCCTGCCGGAGGTCTCCACGGCGCTGCCGCGCACACCGCGCGACCCGGCGGCCCTGGAGGCGCTGGCGGCCCGCTGGGGACTGGGCGGGTCCCTGGAGCGACTGCTGACGACGCTAGCGACCTGATCCTTTTCTCAAGAGTTCGTACGAGAACGACGGGACCTTCCCGCACGAGAGGTGTGAAGTGAGAACAAGGTGCTAACTTAGGTAACCCTAACTATGCGAGACAGGGAGGTCCTCATGGCAGAGCGACCGGGACGCCAGCCGCGCAGGCTCCACTCCGCCCAGGTCGTCCGCACCGAGCGGCTGACCCCGCACATGCAGCGCGTGGTGCTCGGCGGCGAGGGCCTCGCCGACTTCGCGGCGGGTACGTGCACCGACCACTATGTGAAGCTGCTGTTCCCGCCGGTGGGCGTCACCTATCCGGAACCCTTCGACCTGGAGCGCGTGCGGGCCGAGCTGCCGCGCGAACAGTGGCCGGTGACCCGGACCTACACGGTCCGCCAGTGGGACGCCGAGCACCGCGAGCTGACGCTGGACTTCGTCATCCACGGTGACGAGGGCCTGGCCGGTCCGTGGGCCGTGCGCGTCCAGCCGGGCGAGACCGTGCACTTCATGGGGCCCGGTGGGGCGTACGCACCCGATCCCGGCGCGGACTGGCATCTGCTCGTGGGGGACGAGAGCGCGCTGCCCGCGATCGCCTGCGCTCTGGAGGCGCTGCCGCGCGGCGCCCGGGCGTACGCCTTCGTGGAGGTCTCCGGCCCCGAGGAGGAGCAGAAGATCGATGCGGACGTGGAGGTCGTCTGGCTGCACCGCGGAGCCCGGCCCCTCGGCGAGGCGCTGGTCGCCGCCGTGCGGGACCTGGAGTTCCCCGAGGGCCGTGTGCACGCCTTCGTCCACGGCGAGGCGCACTTCGTCAAGCAGCTGCGCCATCTGCTCCGCGTCGAGCGCCAGGTCCCCCGCGAGGCCCTCTCGATCTCCGGTTACTGGCGCCGCGGCCACAACGAGGACGGCTGGCAGGCGTCGAAGCGCGAGTGGAACGCCCGGATCGAGGCGGAGCAGGAGAGCGTGTCGGCGGCCTGAGGCCGCCCGGCCCACCAGGACGCGGACGCCGCTTCGGTCCCCCCGCTGGACGCCGCCTCGGTCACCGCCCGAGGCCACCTCAGCCCCCGCCGGACGACGCCCCGGTCACCCCGGCCGGACGCCGCCTCAGTCACCCCGTACCCGGGCGTGCAGATGCATGTCGTGCCATCCGTCCGGCTGCATGATCGCACTGCGCTTGGTGCCCTCCAGGCCGAAGCCGGTCCTGGCGGCGACGCGGCAGGACGCCTCGTTGCGCACGGCGTGCAGGAGCTCCAGGCGGTGGAATCCGCTCTCGTCGAAGGCCCAGTGAGTGAGAGCGGTGGTGGCGCGGGCTGCCACGCCCCGGCCCCGGGCCTCGGGAACGGTCCAGTACGCCACCTCGGCCGTCCCGTCGTCGAGCCGGAGCTCGCGGAGCGCCACCCGGCCCAGCAGCGCGCCGGACACCGCGTCGGCCACGGCCCAGTGCGCCTCCCGCTCCGCCTCCCACGCCTGGCGCCACGTGCGGATCCAGTCACCCACCTCCGCCACGGAGTCGGCCGAGCGGGCGTGCCACTGGTGCATCAACGGGTCCTGGAAGACCTCGTACACCGCGGGCGCGTCCCCCTCCCGCCAGGGGCGCAGGATGAGTCCGCCGTCGGCGGGGAGCGTCGGCTGGGGGCGGCACGCGAGGGCCCCCGCGGTCAGGACAGGGCTGATGAGAAACGGCATGCCCACATCCTGGCAAGCGCCCGCCGGGCGGTCCCAGTGGTTTTCCGCCCCACCGCCCCGGCCTCGTACGCTGGGCCGCGATGAGACGCAAGACCCGCATCCCGCCCTCTCCCCTGCCGCAGCGCCACGGCGTGGATCCGGTGCGGGTGCGGCTGCCCGCCACGGGGACCTGGGGGACGGTGCGCGAACATCTCGTGGAGCGGCTCTCGGGGGCGGGCGCCGGAGTCGTCGAGGGCATGTTCGACGCGGGCCGGATCGTCGGGGCGGACGGACGGCCCGTCGCGGCGGACGCCCCCTTCGAGCCCGGGATGTTCGTGTGGTTCCACCGGGACCTGCCCGACGAGGTGCCGGTGCCCTTCCCGCTGAAGGTCGTGCACCGGGACGAGCACATCGTCGTGGCCGACAAGCCCCACTTCCTCGCCACCACTCCGCGCGGCGGCCATGTCGCCGAGACCGCGCTGGCCCGGCTCCGCCGCGAGCTGGACCTCCCGGCGCTCAGCGCCGCGCACCGGCTGGACCGGCTCACGGCGGGGCTGGTGCTGTTCACCGTGCGCCCCGAGGAACGCGGCGCGTACCAGACGCTGTTCCGTGACCGCCGGGTCCGCAAGGAGTACGAGGCCGTGGCCCCCTTCGACGCCGGCCTCGTCCTGCCCCGGACGGTTCGCAGCCGGATCGTGAAGGAGCGCGGAGTGCTCACCGCCCGGGAGGTCCCGGGCGAGCCCAACGCCGTGAGCCGTGTCGAGCTCGTCGAGCACCGCGACCGGCCCGGCGGGCAGGGCGGCGGCCCCGGCGGGCTCGCCCGGTACCGGCTCGCGCCCGCCACCGGGCAGACGCACCAGCTGCGCGTCCACATGACCGCGCTGGGTGTGCCGATCCTCGGCGACCCGCTCTACCCGGAGGTGACCGCCCCCGTGCCGGCCGGCGACTTCCGCCGGCCGCTGCAACTGCTGGCGCGGTCGCTGGAGTTCACCGACCCGGTCACGGGCGAGGAGCACCGGTTCCGCAGCGGCCGGACGCTCGCGGCCTGGACGTCGTACGACCGGTGGGCCGCCGGGTCGTACGACGGCCCGTCAGACGGTCAGTAGCCGCGCCACCAGCTCAGCAACCGCTGCCAGACGCCCCGGCGGCGGGGTGCTTCCGCGACGGTCGGCTGCACAGGAACGGGCACCGGCTGGGGCTGAGGCTGGGGCTGCACCTGGGCCGGCTGGGGCTGCGCGGCGACCGGCTGCGACTGCGCCACGCCCGGTGCGCCGACCTGCGGCTGCGTGATGCCGATCTGCCAGTCCGAGCGCTGCGCGGCGACCGGCTTGTGGTTCGGCACCTCCTGCACGTCCTGCGGCGGCCTGGGCGCGAACTGCACCGGCAGTTCCACCAGGTGCCGGGACGCGATGGACGCCGTCCAGCGCAGCTCCTCCTTGTCGCAGTCGAGTTCGACGTCCGGCAGCCGCATCAGCAGCGCGTCGACGCCCACGTCGGCGATGGAGCGGCCGATGTCCTGCCCTGGGCACTCGTGCGGGCCGCCGCCGAAGGCGAGGTGGGAACGGTTGCCCTGCATGCTGGCCTTCAGGTCCGGCCGCACCCGCGGGTCTACGTTGGCCGGCAGCGGCGCGAAGAGCAGTCCGTCACCTCGGCGGATGCGCTGCCCGCCCAGCTCGGTCTCCTGCTTGGCGAAGTACGCGAAGACCGTGCTGAACGGCGGCTCGTTCCACAGGGACTGTTCCACCGCCTCCGGCACCGTCATCTGGCCGCCGTTGAGCTGGGCCCGGAAACGCGGGTCGATCAGCACCGTGAGCAGCACGTTGGACAGCAGGTTGGTGGTGGCCTCGTAGGCGGCGAAGAGCACCAGGCGCAGGTGCTCGCGGACCTCGTCGTCGCTCAGCCGGGCCGGGTGCGTGATCAGGTAGCTTGCGAGATCCTCCTCCGGCCGGGCTCGGCGGATGGCGGTGAGCCGGCTCAGGGCGTCCATGACGAAGGAGTGGCTGGCGAGCGAGGTGTCGGTGCCCTTGAGGGCGTCGCGGGCCGCCTCGACGAGCCGGTCGCTGTACTCGTCGGGCATGCCGAGGATCTCGCACATCACCGCCATCGGCAGGTGCTCGGTGAACTGGCCGACGAGGTCCGCCTCACCCGCCTCGCAGAACCGGTTGACGATCACCTGCGTGCTGCGGTTGATGTAGCGGCGCAGGCTGCGGAAGTCGATGGTGGAGATGGCTCCCATGACCGCGCCGCGCAGCCGCTTGTGCTCGTCGCCCTCGGCGTGCGAGGCGATGGGCTGCCAGGCGATGTGCGGCATCAGCGGGTGGTCGGGCTTGACGAGGCCCTCCCTGAGCGGGGTCCAGATACGGCTGTCCCGGCAGAACTGCGAGGGCGAGCGCACCATGTGCAGGTTCTCGCCGTGGCCGAGGACGATCCACATCGGCACGTCGTCGTGGAGCAGCACGGGCGCCACGGGACCGTGCTGGTCCCGCAGTTGCTCGTACAGCGCTCCCAGGTCCTCCGCCTCGTGCAGTCGGTGCAGTCCCCCGGGCCCGAGGCCGTGCGCGGGGCAGCCGGGGGGCGGGCCGGTCGGGAGGTCGTCCGTGCTGGTCGGGGCGTGGGATTCAGGCGTCACAGTGATCGCTCCGAAACTGAGGTGGTTCCAGGGGTCTGGGGGGAAGGTGTGGCAATGGGTGACACGGGTCAGGCGCGGGAGCCCGTCATGGCGAGCGAGTGCAGGAAGCGCATGAGGGTCATCAGCACGTCGCGGCTGGAGGCCCGGCGCCGCGCGTCGCACTCCATGATCGGGATGTCCGGCGTGAGGTCGAGGGCGGTGCGCAGCTCCTCGATGGCGTAACGGGGGGCGTCGGGGAAGGAGTTGATGGCGACCACGAACGGTACGCCGCGTTCCTCCAGGCGCCCCATGACGTCGAAGCTGACCTCCAGCCGCCGGGTGTCGACCAGCACCACCGCGCCGAGCGCGCCCTCGAACAGGCCGTTCCACAGGAACCAGAAGCGCTGCTGGCCGGGCGTGCCGAAGAGGTACAGCACGAGCTGGTCGGTGATGCTGATCCGGCCGAAGTCCATGGCGACGGTGGTGGCCGTCTTGGACGCGGAGCCGAAGTTGTCGTCGACACCGATGCCGGCCTGCGTCATGGTCTCCTCGGTGGTCAGCGGTGTGATCTCGCTGACCGAGCCGACCATGGTCGTCTTGCCGACGCCGAAGCCACCCACGATCACGATCTTGGCCGCGGCCTGTGCCGTGTGGGGCAGCTGGTCCTCGGCCCGGGGGCCCGGGATGGTGTCAGAGCCGTTGAAGTCCATTCATCACCGCTTCGAGGAGGGAACGGTCGGAGCGCGCCTTGCGGACGATCGGGGCGCGCGCCTGTACCAGATCCGCCGTCAGCAGCTCGGTGAGCAGTACGCCCATCGCGCTGAACGGCAGGTGGAGGTAGGCCGACAGCTCGGCCACGGACAGGGGGGCGGCGCAGAGCCGGAGCAGCGCCGCCTGCTCGGGAGAGGCGGAGGGCGGCGGGTCCGTGGCACGCGCCACGATCAACGTCACCAGGTCGAGCTCGGCCCGTTCACCGTCCGGGCCGGCCACCACGTACATCCGCTCCGGGTTCCCGGGTTTGTCCTCGCCCGCCTGGGGCGTGGGCGGCTCCGGGACGAGGTCGCGCCTCTGGCGTTGCGGAGGCGTCATACGATCTGCCCGTTCCGCCGGGGCGGACTGGTGAGATGGCCACCGATCCGGACGACCAGGTCGCGCATCATGGCGCTCATCCGGCCGGGTTCGCACCGGACGTCGGAGAGCACCGCGAGGAAGGCGTTGGCACCGGCGTCCATGAGGTAGAAGTAACCCTGGTCGATCTCGATCATGACGAGCTTCATCTCGCCGTCGCCCACGGTGAGTTCCTGACACACGCTGCCCGCGAGGGACTGCAGGCCGGCGCAGGCCGCGGCGACCCGGTCGGCCGCGTCCGGCTCGCCGCCGTAGCGGGCGATGCGCAGACCGTCGGCCGAGAGCACCACGATCATCTCGATGCCCGGCACGCCGTCGGCGAGTTGCTTGAGCATCCAGTCGAAGTTGCCTCGCTGCTGGATCACTTGAGGTCCCCCTCGTCGTCGGCCTCGGTCGGGGCCGGGTCGTTGATCAGGTGCAGGTACTTGTGCGGGTTCCGGATGAAGTCGGTCGGGTGGGTGCCGGGCTCGATGCCCTGCTTGAGCCCCTCCCAGAAGGCCTCCAGGCCCTTGCCGGGGGCGTCGGGCGCCGACATGTCGCGCAAGGGCTTGGTCTCGGGCTCCTGCGTGGCCGCCCAGGGGTTGTACTCGCCCCGTTCGGCCGCTTCCCGGTCCGCCTTCTCGTTGGCGGCCTGCTGGGCGAGGCGCTCGGCGAGCGGCATCTTCACCTTGCTGCGGCGCTGCGGCAGGCCGTTCGCGGTCCACTCGGTGACCTCGGGGACGTCGTCGTCCTCCAGGGAGACCGTGGCGGGGATCTTCGGGCTGGTGGGGCGGCGCCGCTTGGGCGCGCGCTTGGGGCCCTCGGGGATGCCGACCGTCATCGGGATGCCGGTGGCACCGATGCCGTGGGCGAGTCCGACGCCGGGCTCGTGGGTGACCATCTCGCTCGGCACGATGAGGATGGCGCGGACGCCGCCGTACGCGGAGGCGCGCAGCGAGACCTGCATGTTGTACGCCGTGCACAGACGGCCCACGACCGCGAGGCCGAGGCGCGGGTGCTCGCCGATGTCCTGGAGGTCCACGCCCGCCTTGGCGGCCTCCAGCATGCCCTCGATGCGGGCGCGTGCCTCCTCGTTGAGGTTGACACCGCCGTCCTCGATCTCGATGCAGACGCCGGTCTGCACCTCGGTGGCGGTGACGTGCACCTTGGTCTGCGGCGGCGAGTAGCGCGTGGCGTTGTCGAGGAGCTCGGCGGCGGCGTGGATGACCGGCTCGACGTAGATGCCCTTGACGCTGATCTTCGCGATGGAGGACAGCTGGATGCGGCGGTACTCCAGGATGCGGGACATGGCGCCGCGCAGGGTGCTGTACAGGGACACCGGAGCGGGCCACTGCCGTCCGGGGCGGCCGCCGCCGAGGACGGAGACGGAGTCGGCCAGGCGGCCGATCAGGGCGTTGCCGTGGTCGATGCGCAGGAGGTCGTCGAAGACCTCGGGGTTGCGGCCGTGGTCCTCCTCCATCTCCCGGAGTTCTTCGGCCTGCTGGTGGATGATCGCCTGGACGCGGCGGGCGACACTGACGAAGGAGCGCGCGGCGGCGTCGCGCATCGTCACTTCGTAGTCGACGATCTTGAGCACCCTCAGCAGCGTCTCCGCCTGCGGTTCCGGCAGGTCACGGAACGCCGGGTCGGCGAGACCGAGCTTGCGGATCACCTCCCTGGGGGATTCTCCGGTCCGCAGCAGGTCGAGCGCGGCGGGGATGATCTCCCTCGAGAAGCGGACCAGCTCGTTCTCGTGGGCCGCGATCCGCTGTTCCAGGTGTGCGCTGTACCGGGCGTGCTCGGCACGCTGGTTGCGCAGCGCACGGCCGCGGCGCACCGCCTCGGCCGCCGTCGCGAGCACCAGCGCGGTGGCGATGCCGCCGCACCAGCCGACGGCGCCCCGGGCCGGCTCCGTCACCAGCGCGACGGCGGCTCCGGTTGCCGCGGCCATGACTATGGCCGGGAGCAACAGCACGCGCGCGTAGGGGAGTTCACGACGACCGGGCGGGGATTGAACACTCACCATGTGGGCCTTCTGACAGGAGTCGACTGAGGTTCGGGGGGACTTGCAGGGGGGTATGTCATGAAGCTGTCGGGATCTTCCACACATTGGGGAACAAGCGCACGAATTCATCTCAAGACGGTGCGCTGCGGGCGAGCTTAGTCCGACCGGATCATCGCTGTGTCATATTCAGCGACTGCCGGAAACCGGACGCGAAGGGATAGTACGCTCGGTCATTTACACGCTGCGACATCGTTCGAATACTGCGCGTAGTGGCGAACAGGCATACGAAAGCCCACTCACCGTGATGGGTGAATGGGCTTCAGTACGACGCTCTCAAGGGGCGCGGGGAACTGCGCGAGCAACCACGACGAGCCGGCACCCGCGCAGCAAACGATCACCCCACCGACGAGTAGGCGACCACTCCCCGCAGCAACAGATCCACGGCCTTACGGGCGTTCTTCACCACGGAAGACCCCTGCGGAGCCGCCGCCGCGATCTGCCCGAGCACGTCGATGACCTGCTTGCACCACCGCACGAAGTCCCCCGCCGGCATCTCCGCCTCACGCAGCACCTCGTCGAGCCCCTTCCCGGAGGCCCACTCGTACGCGGCCCAGGCGAAGCCGAGATCCGGCTCGCGCTGCCCGACCCCCTCGGTCTGGGTGATGCGGAACTCCTCCTCCAGCGCGTCCAGCCGCCCCCAGATCCGCACCATCTCGCCCAGCGCGGCCTTGGCCTTCCCGGACGGCACCTTCGGGGCCATGGCGTCATCGGCGACACGTGACTCGTACACCAACGCCGAGACGCAGGCGGCCAGTTCCGCCGGGCCGAGGCCCTCCCAGACACCCTCGCGCAGGCACTCGCTGGCGAGCAGGTCCAGCTCGCCGTACAGCCGCGCGAGCCGCCTGCCGTGCTCGGTGACCTCGTCGGCGCGCAGATAGTCCAGCTCGGTCAGCAGCGCCACGATGCGGTCGAACGTCCGGGCGATCGTGTTCGTACGGCCCTCGATCCGCCGCTCCAGCTGTGAGGTGTCACGCAGCAGCCGGTGGTACCGCTCGGCCCAACGGGCGTGATCCTCACGGTCGTTGCAACCGTGGCAGGGGTGCGCACGCAGCGCGGTCCGCAGCCGGGAGATCTCGCGGTCGTCGGCCGCCTGGGAGCGCCGCTTGCGGTGCTTGTCGGCCGGGATGTGCCCGGCCTTGGTGCGCAGCGCGGACGCGAGGTCCCGACGGGACTGCGGGGAGCGGGGGTTGAAGGACTTCGGGATCCGCATCCGCTCCAGCGGCTCGACCGGCACCGGGAAGTCCATCGAGGCCAACCGCTTCACCTGCCGCTCGGCGGTCAGCACCAGCGGGCGCGGCCCGTCGTGGTGCTCGAAGCCGCGGTGACCGTTCGAACGGCCCGCCGGCAGGCCCGGGTCCAGCACCAGCGCCAGGCCCGCGTACTTGCCGGTGGGGACGTGGATGACGTCACCGGGCTTCAGCTTCTCCAGCGCGACGGCGGCCTCCGCACGCCGCTGCGCCACGCCCTGCCGGGCGATCTCGTTCTCCCGGTCCTTCAGTTCGCGGCGCAGCCGCGCGTACTCCTCGAAGTCGCCGAGGTGACAGGTCATGGAGGCCTTGTAGCCCTCGAGACCCTCCTCGTTGCGCTGCACCTGCCGGGAGATGCCGACCACCGACTTGTCCGCCTGGAACTGCGCGAACGACGTCTCCAGCAACTCGCGCGAGCGGTGCCGCCCGAACTGCTCGACCAGGTTGACCGCCATGTTGTACGACGGCTTGAAGCTGGAGCGCAGCGGGTACGTGCGCGTGCCGGCCAGGCCCGCGAGGTGCTCGGGGCTCATGCCGCGCTGCCAGAGCACCACGGCGTGGCCCTCGACGTCGATGCCACGCCGCCCGGCCCGGCCCGTGAGCTGGGTGAACTCGCCCGCGGTGATGTCCGCGTGCTGCTCGCCGTTCCACTTGACGAGCTTTTCCAGCACCACCGATCGGGCGGGCATGTTGATGCCGAGGGCGAGGGTCTCGGTCGCGAACACGGCCTTGACCAGGTTCCGCACGAACAGCTCCTCGACGACCTCCTTGAAGGTCGGCAGCATGCCCGCGTGGTGGGCCGCGATGCCGCGCTCCAGGCCCTCCAGCCACTCGTAGTAGCCGAGGACGTGCAGGTCTTCCCTCGGGATGGACGCCGTACGCTCCTCGACCAGGGCGCGGACCCGCTCGCGCGCCTCGTCGTCGTTGAGCCTGAGCCCCGCGTACAGGCACTGCTGGACGGCGGCCTCGCAGGCGGCGCGGCTGAAGATGAAGGTGATGGCGGGCAACAGCCCCTCGGCGTCGAGCCGCTCGATGACCTCGGGCCGGCTCGGCGTCCAGATCCGGGACCGCTGGCGGCGCTCGCGCTCACGGTCGGCCTCGCGCATGGACCGGCCGCGCCGGCGGTCCTGGTACGACGGCCGGCTCGCCTCCATGCGCGCCATGCGCGTGAGATCGGGGTTGACGGCCTTCCTGTTGCCCTCGCCCTCCTCGAACAGGTCGTACATCCGCCGCCCGGCCAGCACGTGCTGGAACAGCGGGACGGGCCGGTGCTCGGAGACGATCACTTCGGTGTCCCCGCGGACCGTGTCCAGCCAGTCGCCGAACTCCTCGGCGTTGGACACGGTCGCCGAGAGCGAGACGAGCGTGACCGACTCGGGGAGGTGAATGATCACTTCCTCCCATACGGCCCCGCGGAACCGGTCGGAGAGGTAGTGCACCTCGTCCATCACCACGTAGCCGAGGCCGAGGAGGGTCTGGGACCCGGCGTACAGCATGTTCCTCAGCACCTCGGTGGTCATCACCACCACCGGCGCTTCGGAGTTGACGCTGTTGTCACCGGTCAGCAGGCCCACCTTGTCCGTGCCGTAGCGGCGGCACAGGTCGGCGTACTTCTGGTTCGACAGGGCCTTGATGGGTGTCGTGTAGAAGCACTTCTTGCCCTGCTGGAGGGCGAGGTGGACGGCGAACTCGCCGACGATCGTCTTGCCGGAGCCGGTGGGCGCGGCGACGAGCACGCCCTTTCCCGCCTCGAGCGCCTGGCAGGACTCGATCTGGAAGGGGTCGAGGCCGAAGTCGTACATCTCGCGGAAGGAGGCGAGCGCGGTGGCCTGCTCGGCAGCGCGCTTGCGGGCTGCCGCGTACCGCTCGGCCGGGGAGAGATCCTCTGTCATCGTGCTTTCGAGCGTACCGGGCCGCACTGACAACAGGACGATCATTATCCGGATCCGTTTCTGTGAGACCTCGGATCCGCGCAGCTCAGGGGCCGACGACCCGCACGCCCCCGCGCACGCAGCGCGCGCTCAGCGGCAGCGGGCCGAGCGGCTCCCCGTCGGCGTAGCCGGTGACTGACTCGGCGGCGATCTCGACCCGCGTCGCCCGCAGCACGGTCACCTTCGGATGCTCGACGTGCGTCCCCCGGTACACCCGCGGGAACACCCGCAGCAGCGTGCTGCGGCTGCAGTCGCCGACCACCGTCACGTCGAACAGCCCGTCGGTCAGGTCGGCGCCGGGGCAGATCCGCATGCCACCGCCGTACGACGAGCCGTTGCCGACGGCCACGAGGGTCGCCTCGACCTCACGGGCCTCGCCGTCGTCGAGCCGGATCCGGTACGGGACGGGCCGGAACCCGGCGAGTTCGGCGATCATCGCCAGGTCGTACTTCAGGCGGCCGGTGGGCCATCGCATGCGGTTGCCGCGGTCGTTGACGCGGGAGTCGAAGCCGGAGGCGAGGACGGTGCCGAACCAGCGGTCGCCGACCTGCCCGAGGTCGATGTCGCGGATCCGGCCGCACTTGAGGGCGTCGGCGATCATGCGGCCCGCGGCGGCGGGCTCCCGGACGGGCAGGCCGAGGGCGCGGGCGAAGTCGTTGCCGGTGCCGACCGCGACCAGGCCGAGCGGCGTGCGGGTGCCGGCGAGTGCCTGGAGCGCGAGGCCCGCCATCCCGTCGCCGCCGACGGCGATCAACGCCCCCGTGCCGGACTCGACGGCCGCACGCGCGCGGACGAGGGCGTCCGCGGCGTCCTCCCCGAGGACGGTCCGGACCGAGAAGCCGGCCGCCCGCAACGCGGAAGCGGCCGGCTGCGCCGCGCAGGCGCCCCGGCCGCGGCCCGCGGTGGGGTTGACGAAGAGGGTGATCTCGCTGGTCACGGGACCGACCCTACGAGCTGTCCGCCGATCTTCAGGTCACGTCGTCATAACCGTTGACCCGGTCCGTGCGCTCCGAGCTCGCCTGCTCGGGCAGCGCCGCGCGGCTGGTCGTCACGGGCTCGATCTCGCCGATGTCCTCGGGGGTGAGGTCCAGTTCGGAGGCCTCGTCGTCGGCGGGGCCGAGGGCCTCGCGCCGGGCCTTGCGGCGGTCATTGAGCAGGGAGAAGGCGACGGCTGCGAAGTACAGGATCCAGATCGGCGCCGCCAGCGCCAGCATGGTCAGCGGGTCGGTGCTGGGGGTGGCGATGGCCGCGAAGACCGTGATGCCCATGATCATGCCGCGCCACCAGCCGAGCATGCGCTTGCCGGTCAGTACCCCGGTGAGGTTGAGCATGACCAGCAGCAGGGGCAGCTCGAAGGAGAGGCCGAAGACCAGCACCATCCGCATGACCAGGTCGAGCAGGTCGTCCAGCGGCAGAAGGTTGGACGTGCCGCCCGGGGTGAACTCGAGGAGCACCTTCGCCGTGGTCGGCAGGACCGTGTACGCGAAGTAGGCGCCGACGATGAACAGCGGGGCACCGGTGGCGACGAAACCGTAGGCGTACTTCTTCTCGTGCCGGTGCAGGCCCGGCGCGACGAAGGCCCACAGCTGGTAGAGCCAGACCGGGGAGGCCAGGACGACGCCGGCCATCAGGGAGACCTTCAGCGCCAGCGTGAAGGGGGTGAGCAGGCCGTTGATGGTGATCTGTGCACAGGGCTTCGCGCCGGGCTGGGACCTGGCCAGCTCCGCGAAGGTCTTGTCACAGCCGACCGAGTCGAGGATCGGCTTGGTGATCAAGTTGATGATGTCGTTGTAGAAGAAGGCGGCGAAGACCGTGACGACGACGATCGCCAGCATCGCCTTGGCGAGCCGGTTGCGGAGCTCGCGAAGGTGCTCCGCGAGGGGCATGCGCCCCTCGGGATCCCTCTCCTGCTTGCGGGCAGACTTCAGCAACCCACGTTCCCATCTCGTGCGGCGGGCCGGAGGTCACCGGCCCTGCGTCAGCGCTTGGTCGTGTCCGTGGGCTCGCTGACCGGGCGCGAGCTGGTCACGTCACCGGGCGCTGCCTGGATGGTGCGCTGCGAGGCCTCGTCGGTGTTGGGCGGGCCCGCCGGGGTGGTGGACGACTTGCTCTCGTCCTTCATCGCCTTGGCCTCGCTCTTGAGGATGCGGGCGGACTTGCCGAGCGACCGAGCCATGTCCGGAAGCTTCTTCGCGCCGAACAGCAGGATGATGACGACGAGGATGAGAATGATCTCGGGGGCTCCGAGCCTTCCGAACATAAGTCTTTACCTTCTCACCGAGGCGGCTGTGGTGGGGTGCTGTCCGACCGGTCGGACACATGTCCGACCAGTCGTGTCGGCAGCGATCGTAACGCTCGGGGGTAAACGCGAGGCAATCCCTCTGCATCCCCTGTGCGTACTCCCGTCCGCGGCCAGTGCCTCGTTAACCGGGCCGCGACCAGCAGAGTACCTGCACGAACCGCCGAGGTGACAGGGCGAAGTGTCCCGAAACGCAACTCACAGCCGTCCGCCGGACAGCTCACAGAGCGTCGACGGAGCGGGCCGCGCTCTGCGCCGACCGCTCCAGGTCCTCGGCGGCCCGGTTGATACGGCGCGCCGAGTCCGTGACCTGCCTGCCCAGGCGCTGTGCCTCCACGAAGACCCGCACGCCGAGCACCCCGAGCACGACGAGACCCACGAAACCCACCGCAACCGCGAACATCGGCCAGAACATGACGTCGAGCCTAGACCTTTGTGAACAGCCGGATTCCTCGGCCCACCGGATGACTCGCTAGACGGTGGAGTGCAGCCGCAGGGTCCGCACGCCGCCGCCGGTGAGCAGCTCCACGATCCGCTCCCCCGCGGGCTTGCGGACGGACGCGCCGCACTCCGGGCAGGTGAAGGAGTAGAAGGTGGTGCGGCTCGTGGCGCCGATGGCCAGACGCAGCGCGCCAGCGGCGAGCTCACAGTGCTCGCGGCAGTCGGGACAGCCCGCCCGGAACACGACCGGGGTCACGCTTCTCATCCCCGCGAACGCGGACTCCACCGTCATGCCCCCGACACCACCGGACGTCACCGACTCGCTCAAGCCCTCGCTCCTCTTCCTGGGGTCGTACGCCTTCGGGGCGTACGACCGGTGTCGCGGTCCGGCCACGGCCCGGCCGAGAACCCCGAGGGGCGTCCGTGGCTCACGCCGGTCCTTCGCCCGGCCCGTCCGGAACCACCCGCACCGCGTGCGGTCCGCGCACGTCCTCCGCGACGCCGGCCGTCCGCGCCGCCTCCATCCCGTCGTACGCCGCCAGTGCCTCCCGGGCCGCCTGCCGGGCACTGTCGGCGAGCTCCGGCGGCGAGACGATCCGGCCCTCCCGCCCCAGCCGCAGCGCCAGGCGCCGGAGCGACGCCGGGTCGGGGGTCCGCAAAGTGATACGCAGCCCACCGTCCGGGAGCTCATCCGCACTGTCGTGCGGGTAGTACTCCGCGACCCAGCGGCCACCGGGCCCGACCTCGATCACGACCTCCGGGTCCTCGGCCGCCGGCTGCACCAGCGCCTCCGAGAGGTCGCGCAGCTCGATCTCGGGCGGCGCCGACGGCTCGTCGAGGATCTTGATCTCGGCGACCCGGTCGAGCCGGAAGGTGCGGCGCGCCTCGGAGCGGCGGCACCAGGCCTCGACATAGGTGTGCCCGACGCTGACCAGGCGGATGGGGTCGATCTCCCGCTCGGTGACCTCGTCGCGCGCGGGCGAGTAGTAGCGGATCCACAGCCGGCGGCGCTCGGCGATCGCGCGGTCGACGTCCGCGAAGACGCCGCCCTCGGACTCGAAGGTCACCGACAGGCGCGAGCTGGCACCCGCCGCCTCGCCGGCCGCGGTCTCCACCTTGGCCGTCGCCCGCAGCAGCGCCTGCCGGTCGCTCTCGCGCAGGCCGGGAAGCGTGGACACCGCCCGGGCGGCGACGAGCAGCGCGGTGGCCTCGTCGGCGGCGAGTCTGAGCGGCTCGGCGGCCTCCGCAGCGAGCGCCGCCGGGTTGTGCCACCAGATGCGCTCGCCGTCGGTGTCGATGTCGAGCAGGTCGCCGCCGCGGAAGCTGGTGCCGCACATGGGCAGCACGTCCAGGTCGGAGACCAGCTCGTCCTCGCTGATGCCGAAGGCACGCGCGACGTCCTCGACCCGGGCCCCGGGACGCTCTTTCAGATACGTCACCAGCGAGAGCATCCGCCGGGTCTGGTCGATGGCGTTCACGGGCCTGACCGGTTTGCCTGCCACTGTCTTTCCGCTCCCCCTCAGCCCTTGGCCACGGCCCGCAGCCGGTCCACCACGTCGGCCCGCAGCTCGGCGGGCTCCAGGACGACCACGTCCGGCCCAAACTCCACCAGCCAGGCATCCAGCCCGTGACCGTACGGAATCTCCAACTCGTCCCAACCGTCGCCGAGTTCCCGCACGGAGGTGGCCTTCGCCCGAAGGGGGTAGCCCGCCCCCGCGCGCAGCCGGATCCGCGCCGAGCGGTCGGCGACCTCCCCGGCCCAGCTCGCGACGGTCTCCCGGACGGTGACGACGTCCGGCACGTCGGCGGTGTAGCGGCCGCCGCGCGAGCGGACCTTGCCGGTGATCCGGGACAGCCGGAAGACCCGCTCGGCGCCGCGGTCCCGGTCCCAGCCCGCCAGGTACCAGTGGCCCCGCCAGCACTCCAGCGCCCACGGCTCCACGTGCCGCTGCTCCGGGTGGGCGGCGGTGGCCTTTCGGTAGTCGAAGGCGACGGGCCTGCGGTCCCGGCAGGCCAGCATCAGCGGCTCGAACGCGGCCTCGTGCACCGGGATGCGCGGCTCCAGGGCGCCGTGCGACCCGTAGGGGTCGACGTCCTCGGGGAGCCCGGCCGCGCGCAGCTTCTGCAGGGCACCGCTGGCCGCTCCGGCCAGCCGGGCCTGCTGCCACACCTTGGCGGCCAGCCCGAGGGCGGCGGCCTCCTCGGCGTCCAGGGTGATGGGCGGGAGGCGGTTGCTGTCACGGCGGGCCATGTAACCGATCTCGCCGTCGAGGCTCTCGACGGTCTCGATGACCAGCCCCAGTTCGCGCAGGTCGTCCTTGTCTCGCTCGAACATGCGGTTGAACGAATCATCGGAGCCGGTCGTGCCGTTGCCGGGCCCGAAGGCCTCGACGTAGGCCTCGATGGAGTCGCGCAGCTCACGCTTGCTGAGCGGGCGCCGCGTCCCGAGCAGACACAGCGCCAGATTCATCAGCCGCTCTGCCTTGGCAATGGCCATCGACGCGCTTCGCCTCCCTATGGTGCTTACGAGCGATGACCGTACCGCCACACGGTGGCACGGCAAAAGCCGAGGGCCCATGCCCGAACAGGCATGGGCCCCACATGATCGAATCTGTCGGAGCTTGCTCAGACCCCGAGCAGGTCGACCACGAAGATCAGCGTCTCGCCGGCCTTGATCAGAGGCGACGGGCTCTGGTTGCCGTAGGCGAGGTGCGCGGGGATGGTCAGCTGGCGGCGGCCGCCGACCTTCATGCCCTGCACGCCCTGGTCCCAGCCCTTGATGACCCGGCCGCCGCCCAGCGGGAAGCGGAACGGGGTGCCGCGGTTCCAGCTCGCGTCGAACTCCTCGCCGGTGCTGAAGGAGACACCCACGTAGTGCACGGTGACGGTCTGGCCGGCCTGCGCGACCGGGCCGTCGCCCTCCCAGATGTCCTTGATCTCGAGGTCCGCCGGGGGCTCGCCGCCCGGGAAGTCGATCTCGGGCTTGTCGATGCTCACTTCATCT
Source organism: Streptomyces tibetensis (assembly GCF_007655005.1). Classification (GTDB taxonomy): domain Bacteria; phylum Actinomycetota; class Actinomycetes; order Streptomycetales; family Streptomycetaceae; genus Streptomyces; species Streptomyces tibetensis. The sequence continues at coordinate 195,018 of NZ_SZVW01000003.1, read as the reverse complement.
CTCCTTGTTACGTGACCTGCGTCGGGGACAGTCTCACAGACCGGCCGGGTCAGACCGTGCCGAGGATGTCCACCGTGAAGACCAGTGTGTTCTTGGCCAGCTCACTCTGAGGGCTCGCGCCGTAGCCGAGCGAGGGCGGGATCACCAGCAGCACGCGGTCGCCCACGTGCTTGCCGACGAGGCCCTTGTCCCAGCCTGCCACCACGGAGCCGTTGCCGATCTGGAAGGCGGTGGCACCGCCGTGGTCCCAGGAGGAGTCGAACTTCTTGCCGTCCTCCCACTTGACCCCGGTGTACTGGGCGATGAGGCCCTGGCCGGCCTCGACCTTCTTGCCGTCGCCCTTGATCAGCACCTGTTCCTTGAGGTCCTTGGGAGCCTTTTCGCCCTTGGGGACGGTGATGACCGCGGCCTTCTGCGAGGGCGACTTCACCTCGGGCATGCCCGGCTCGGAGGGCGCCTGCTCGCCCTTGGCCTCGGCCTTGGCGTCGACGCTCGCGGCACCGACCGGGTCGACCACCCAGATCAGCACGTCCTTCGCGGAGATCCCGGAGGACGTGTTCAGGCTCTGGCCGATCAGATCACCCGCGGTGCCCTGCACCAGGACACGGCTGCCGGGCTTCTTGCCCTTCACCGCGTCGAGGACCTTCGCGGGGAGCTGCTGGCTCTGCTTGCCGATCTGCTCGATGGACTGCCGCCGCGGCGCCTTGTCACCCGTCGACCCCGCGGCCCAGGTGCCGCCGAGCTCCTGGTCGCCGCCCCACTTCTCGACGGTCCAGTCCAGGCGGACGAAGTCCGAGCCCTTGATCGGGGTTCCGGTGCCCGCCGAGAGCGTCTTGACCACGGTCTTGTCGGACGGCTTGCCGTCCTTGGGCACGGAGATCTCGGGCTTCGCCCCGACTTTCCCCTTGACCTCGGCGACGCCTCCCGCCGTATCGCCGTTGTTCCCGTCGTCCGATCCGCACGCGGCGGTGAACAACAGGGCGGGAACGGCCAGCAGCGCGGCCACGAGTCGTTTCGTGTTGTAGTTCATCAGTCCAACTGGGATCGGAGGTGGGGGGCAATGCCCGCCACTCTACGGCGTGGCCGCTCCGCACTCCTCACACCGCGCGACACGACACCGCCCCGGCCGCTCCTTCATGGGCGGAACCGGCGGGAAAAGGCCGGTGCCCGAAGGCGGCGAAAACCTTCGGGCACCGGCTTCCCGGACGGCCGGATGCGGCTCACATTCCGGCGATCAACTTTTCCACCCGGTCGTCCACGGAACGGAACGGGTCCTTGCACAGCACGGTCCGCTGAGCCTGATCGTTGAGCTTGAGGTGGACCCAGTCGACCGTGAAGTCACGGCGCTGTTCCTGGGCCCGCCGGATGAAGTCGCCGCGCAGCCGGGCGCGCGTGGTCTGCGGCGGGACGGACTTGCCCTCGAAGATCTTCAGGTCGTTGCAGATACGGGCCGCCTGGCCCTTCTTCTCGAGCAGGTAGTACAGGCCACGACGGCGGTGGATGTCGTGGTAGGCGAGGTCTATCTGCGCGACCCTCGGGTGCGACATGGTCATGTTGTGCTTGGCGCGGTACCGCTCGATGAGCTTGTACTTCATGACCCAGTCGATCTCGGTGCCGATGCGGTCGAGGTCCTCGGACTCGATCGCGTCCAGTGTGCGGCCCCACAGCTCCAGGACCTGCTCGACGGTGCCGGTGCGGATGCCCCGGCGCTCGCAGAAGTCCAGGGCCTTCTCGTAGTACTCGCGCTGCACCTCCAGGGCGGAGGCCTCGCGTCCGCTGGCCAGGCGTACCTTGCGGCGGCCGGTGATGTCGTGGCTGACCTCGCGGATCGCCCGGATCGGGTTCTCCAGGGTGAGGTCCCGCATCACCGTGCCCGCCTCGATCATGCGCAGCACCAGGTCGGTCGCACCGACCTTGAGCAGCATGGTCGTCTCGGACATGTTGGAGTCGCCCACGATGACGTGCAGGCGACGGTAGCGCTCGGCGTCCGCGTGCGGCTCGTCACGCGTGTTGATGATGGGCCGGGAACGGGTCGTCGCCGAGGAGACGCCCTCCCAGATGTGCTCGGCGCGCTGGCTGACGCAGTACACGGCGCCGCGCGGTGTCTGCAGCACCTTGCCCGCGCCGCACAGCAGCTGGCGGGTGACCAGGAACGGAATGAGAATGTCCGCGAGTCGGGAGAACTCCCCGTGCCGGGCTACCAGATAGTTCTCATGGCAGCCGTAGGAGTTGCCCGCCGAGTCGGTGTTGTTCTTGAAGAGGTAGACGTCGCCCGCGATTCCCTCCTCGTGCAGGCGTCGTTCGGCGTCCACCAGGAGTCCTTCGAGAATGCGCTCGCCCGCTTTGTCGTGGGTGACCAGTTCGGTCACGTTGTCGCATTCCGGTGTCGCGTATTCCGGATGCGATCCCACGTCGAGATAGAGGCGGGCGCCGTTTCGCAGAAAGACGTTGCTGCTTCGGCCCCATGACACGACACGGCGGAAGAGGTACCGCGCCACCTCGTCAGGAGACAGGCGGCGCTGTCCCCTGAACGTGCACGTGACGCCGTACTCGTTCTCCAGCCCGAAAATGCGGCGGTCCATGAGGGAACATTACGCCCGATCCCCTGAACTGAAACGGGGTTCGACGGCACGGTTCGGATCATTTTCCGAACCGGTCGCAACAACCGCTCCCTGGCCGGGAGCTGCGACTACCCGTCCTGTGGCGCTCAAAACCAGCAGGGATACGCCACCTGCGACGGCCGGCACGGCGAAGCCCCACAAGGCCCCGCCCGCCTCGACGACGGGCCCCGCGAGGCCCGTTCCGACCGAGTGGCCCACGGTGAACGTCGTCACCAGCCAGGAGAACGCCTCGGTGACCGTGCCGCGCGGGGCGTGCCGGTCGACCAGGACGAACGCACAGGCGATGGCGGGGGCGAGGAAGACCCCGGCGAGCGCGGTCAGCGCGACCATGGGAACCGCGTCCGGCATCAGCATCAGCGGCAGGTAACACACCACCAGAAGGGCCACCAGCACCCGCAGTCGCCGAGCGGGCTCACCGGCCCACTGCCGGGCGCCGTACACGGTGCCGCCGACCAGTGCGCCGAAGCCCAGGGCGGCCATCAGCCAGCCGTACACGGCGTCCCCGCCGTGCTCGTCGGCGTAGGGCACCGAGGCGACGGTGATGGACCCGAGCGCCATCCCGATGAACAGGAAGGCCGCCAGCAGCGCGAGCAGCCCGGCCGAGCGCAGCGCGCCGAGCCAGTGCGCCTCGCGCGGCGCCGACCGCCAGGTGCGCGAGGGCTCCGAGACCACCACGGACAGCGCCCCCAGCACGCCGACCACGTTGAGCACGAGCAGCGCGGCCTGGGTCGACCACAGGGACACGCACAGCGTCACGAGCAGCGGCCCGACGGTGAACATCACCTCCTGGGCCACGGCGTCCATGGCGTACGCCGTGTGCACCTGGTCCTCCCTGCGCAGCACGGAGGGCCACAGTGCCCGCAGCCCGCCCTCCAGGGGCGGTGTGAAGAGCCCGGCGCCTGCCACGGCGGCGTACGCGAGCGGCAGCGACCCGATGCCGGCGAAGGCGAACCCGGCCATCGCGAGTCCGGAGAGGACGGCCGCGGGCAGCTGCACACGCGGCTGTCCCCGCAGGTCCACGATCCTGCCCAGCACGGGCTGCCCGACGGCGTTGGCGACGCCGTAGACGGCCGCCAGCGCCCCCGCCAGGCTGTAGGTACCGCCCTCGGCCCGGACGAACAGCACGATCGCGATGGGGGCCGTGGCGCAGGGCAGCCGGCCCACCAGCGTGCCGACGAGCAGCCGGGCGGCGTGTCGCGCCCGGAGGATCTCCAGGTATCCCGTGGCCATGTCCCGCCCCTAGGTTTTACGTATAACGTCGAATCTCATACGTACCATGTCCGCTGTTCACGAGTCCAGACGAAGGAGCAGGCCGACGGTGGCACGAGGCAGCACCCGACCCACGAGCCGGGACGTCGCCCAGGCCGCCGGCGTCTCCCAGGCGGCCGTGTCCCTGGTCCTCGGCGACAAGTGGCGCGGCCGGGTCTCACAGGCCACGGCGGAACGCGTCCGGGAGGCCGCCCGCGACCTGGGCTACCGCCCGAACCTGGCCGCCCGCAACCTGCGCCTGGGACGCACCCGCACGGTCCTGCTGGTCGTCCCGGCCCTCACCACGGAGTTCTTCGCCGGCGTCTACACGGGCGCCGCCCGCATCGCCGCCGAGCACGGCTTCGGCGTGGTCCTCTACCCCTCCCCCGAGGGCATCGGCCCGGCCCGGGACCCCTTCGCCTCCGCGCAGTCCGCGCTGGACGGCGTGATCGCCTCGTCCATGGCAGCGGACGCCCTGACCGCCATCCGTGGCGAGGCGCTGCCGCTGGTGATGCTGGACAGCGACCCGGACGGCAGCCTGGGGGCGGCGACGGTGAACCTGGACATCGCCGACGGCATCCGGCAGGCCGCGGAGCACCTGCTGTCCCTGGGCCACCGCCGCTTCCTCCACCTGGCGGCGGACGTCCCCTCCTGGACCTTCGAGGTACGCGCGCGGGAACTGGCGGCGCGGCTGGACGAGGTGCCCGGCACGACGGTGCGCACGGCCCGCTCCCCGATCTCCATCGAAGGGGCGGTGACCGCCGCCCAGGCCGCCCTCGCCGCCCCCGGGGACCGCCCCACCGCCGTGATCTGCGACGACGACCAGCTCGCGGCCGGCACCTACAAGGCGGCCCGCCGTCTGGGGCTGCGCATCCCGGACGACCTGTCGGTCACGGGCGTCGACGACCTGGCCCTGGCCACGGCCATGGACCCGGAACTGACGACGGTCCACCTGAACGCGGAGTTGTTCGGCGAGCGGGGCATGCGGGCGCTGCTGGCCGTACTGGAGGGCCGTGCACCCGAGAGCGGGGACATCCCGGTGCGGCTGGTGCTGCGAGGTTCCACAGCCAGGGCCGGTTGACGGGCACGACGACCGCACGCCCCGACCGCAGAGCGACCGGCACGACGACCGCACGCCCCGACCGCAGAGCGACCGGGGCGTGCGGCAACCTCGTCGGTGCTACTCGGCGTCGTCCTCCGCCGCCGCCTCCTGCGCGGCGCCGGCGTCCGCACCCAGGAGCCGGGACAGCTGACGTCCGCTGATCCGCTTGAACTTGCGCTTCTGCGGGCGCGTGCGGTCCAGCACGGCGACTTCCAGTCGCTCCGCGGGGATCTCCCGCTCGCTGCCGTTGGTGTCGCGGGACAGCGCCTGGACCGCCAGCTTCAGCGCCTCCGCCAGCGTCATGCCTTCCTCGTGGCGCTGGTCCAGATAGCTGCTGATCTGCTCGGCGTTGCCGCCCACCGCGACCGAGCCGTGCTCGTCGACGATGGAGCCGTCGTGCGGCAGCCGGTAGATCTGGTCGCCCTCGGGGGTCTCCCCGACCTCGGCGACGACCAGCTCCACCTCGTAGGGCTTCTCGGCGGCGCTGGAGAAGATCGTGCCCAGCGTCTGCGCGTACACGTTGGCCAGGCCCCGGGCGGTCACGTCGGCCCGGTCGTAGGTGTAGCCCCGCAGGTCGGCGTAGCGCACGCCACCGATCCGCAGGTTCTCGTACTCGTTGTACTTGCCGGCGGCCGCGAAGCCGATCCGGTCGTAGATCTCGCTGAACTTGTGCAGCGCACGGGACGGGTTCTCGCCGACGAACACGATGCCGTCGGCGAACTGCAGCACGACCAGGCTGCGACCACGGGCGATGCCCTTGCGGGCGTACTCCGCCCGGTCGGCCATGGCCTGCTGGGGTGAGACATAGAACGGCGTCGACACCGGTTATCCGTCCCTCTCTTGAAGATTCCGTCGGTTCACTGGACCACCTTCACGAAGACGATCGCCGCTACAGCAGCGCGGCCCGCGGCCCGTCGGGCTGCTCCAGCCGCCGCTCGAGAATCGAGCGCGCGATCTCGGAGGCCTCGGTCTCGGTGAGCCGGCGGAAGCCGTCGTCGGTGATCACGGTGACGATGGGATAGATCCGGCGGGCGACATCGGGACCACCGGTCGCCGAGTCGTCGTCTGCCGCGTCGTAGAGGGCCTGGATCACGAGCGTCGTGGCCTCGGCCTCGCTGAGGTCGTCCCGGAAGAGCTTCTTCATCGCACCGCGCGCGAAGATCGACCCGGAACCGGTGGCGGCGTAGTTGTGCTCCTCGGAGCGGCCGCCGGTGACGTCGTAGGAGAAGATCCGGCCCTTGCCGCGGTCCACGTCGTACCCGGCGAACAGCGGCACCACGGCCAGGCCCTGCATGGCCATGCCGAGGTTGGAGCGGATCATCGTCGACAGCCGGTTCGCCTTGCCCTCCAGGGACAGCTGCGCGCCCTCGACCTTCTCGAAGTGCTCCAGCTCCAGCTGGAACAGCTTCACCATCTCCACGGCCAGGCCCGCCGTGCCGGCGATGCCCACCGCCGAGTACTCGTCGGCCGGGAAGACCTTCTCGATGTCCCGCTGCGCGATGACGTTGCCCATGGTGGCCCGCCGGTCACCGGCGAGGACCACACCGCCGGGGAACGTCACGGAGACGATCGTCGTCCCGTGCGGTGCCTCGATCACGCCCTGGGTGGGAGGCAGCTGCCGGTTGCCGGGCAGGATCTCCGGCTGGTGCTCGGACAGGAAGTCCATGAAGGAGGAAGACCCTGGCGTCAGGAAGGCAGCTGGTAGACGCCCGGTGCTACGAGTGTTGGCTTCCACGCGATTCCTTCCACGTATGCGACAGCCCGCCCTGTGACGTCGGGCCGATCCTTGGAACAACCCCGGTCCGGTTGCCACCGGGGGCTCGGTATGCCTCGGACCCTACCCGTCCTTCGGCGGTGATCCACATGCCCGGCGGGACCAACTCCGCCGGAGCGACGCCGCACTTGCCCGCCGCGCACACCGGGCGGGCACGGGGTTCGGAAAGCCACCGACGCCCGGAGCGCCGCGCACAGGGGGCAGCCCGTCATGCGGTGCCCCGCGCGCAGCGCTCCGCGCTCGGCTCGTCCCTCGCCCACGCACTCCGCTCACCTTCAGAACGAAGGCTCCAGGGTCTTACTGGCCGCCCTTTTGAACGAAGGACCGCACGAAGTCCTCCGCGTTCTCCTCGAGTACGTCGTCGATCTCGTCCAGAACCGAGTCCACGTCGTCGCTCAGCTTCTCCTGACGCTCCTTGAGGTCCTCGGAAGCCTGCGTCTCCGCCGCCTGCTCCTCGACCTCCTCGGTGGACCGGGTGGCCTTCTGCTGTCCGCCGCCGGTGTCCTTGGTCGCCATATCCCTCACCCCGCTCGGTTCGCCCGACACAGTTGCTCGGTCAAGATCAGACCCTACTCGCCGGGTCTGACAATGGCCCCGCAGTTGCTCCAACGTACGGGGGCCACCTCGATGATTCCCGGACCAGGGATTTTCCACCCTGTCCGGCCGGTTCCCGACGAGTACCCGCTTCAAGCGGTCACCCGCCCGACAGGACCCTGACCAGGTCTTCCGCGGTGCGGCAGCGGTCCAGGAGCTCCTTGACGTGATTACGCGTTCCGCGAAGCGGTTCCAGGGTTGGGACCCGCTGCAGCGAATCCCGGCCCGGCAGGTCGAAGATCACCGAGTCCCAGGAGGCCGCCGCGACGTCGTCCGCGTACTGCTCCAGGCAGCGGCCGCGGAAGTAGGCCCGGGTGTCCTCCGGCGGCACCGTACGGGCCCGCTCCACGTCCGCGTCGGTCAGCAGCCGCTTCATGCGCCCGCGGGCCACCAGACGGTTGTACAGGCCCTTCTCGGGCCGTACGTCGGCGTACTGGAGGTCGACCAGGTGCAGCCGCGCCGCGTCCCAGTCGAGGCTGTCCCGGCGCCGGTAGCCCTCCATGAGCTCCCGCTTGGCGACCCAGTCCAGCTCTCCGGCCAGACTCATCGGGTCGTGCTCCAGACGGGTGAGGGTGTCCTCCCAGCGCGACAGGACGTCCTTGGTCTGGTCGTCGGCGTCCGCTCCGAACCGCTCCTCCACGTACTTGCGCGCCAGCTCGTAGTACTCCATCTGCAGCTGGACCGCCGTGAGCGTACGGCCGCTGCGGAGTGTGATCAGGCGCTTCAGCGACGGGTCGTGCGAGACCTGGTGGAGGGTGCGGACGGGCTGGTCGACGGCCAGGTCGACGGCGATGAAACCGTCCTCGATCATCGACAGCACCAGCGAGGTCGTGCCCAGCTTGAGGTAGGTCGAGATCTCCGACAGGTTCGCGTCGCCGATGATCACGTGCAGGCGCCGGTACTTCTCGGCGTCCGCGTGCGGCTCGTCGCGGGTGTTGATGATCGGGCGCTTGAGCGTCGTCTCGAGGCCGACCTCGACCTCGAAGTAGTCGGCCCGCTGGCTGAGCTGGAAGCCGTGCTCGTGCCCGTCCTGGCCGATGCCGACGCGGCCCGCTCCGGCGAAGACCTGACGGGAGACGAAGAACGGCGTCAGGTGCCGCACGATGTCCGAGAAGGGGGTCTCCCGCTTCATCAGGTAGTTCTCGTGCGTGCCGTAGGACGCGCCCTTGTTGTCGGTGTTGTTCTTGTACAGGTGGATGGGCTGGGCACCGGGCAGCTGCGCGGCCCGTTCCGCGGCCTCCGCCATGATCCGCTCGCCGGCCTTGTCCCAGAGGACGGCGTCCCGGGGGTTGGTCACCTCCGGGGAGCTGTACTCGGGGTGTGCGTGGTCGACGTAGAGCCGTGCCCCGTTGGTGAGGATCACGTTGGCCAGGCCGATGTCCTCGTCGGTGAGCTGGCTGGAGTCGGCGGCCTCGCGGGCGAGGTCGAAGCCTCGCGCGTCCCGCAGCGGGTTCTCCTCCTCGAAGTCCCAGCGAGCCCGGCGGGCCCGGTGCATCGCCGCCGCGTAGGCGTTCACGATCTGGGACGAGGTGAGCATGGCATTGGCGTTGGGGTGGCCGGGGACGGAGATCCCGTACTCCGTCTCGATGCCCATTACTCGCCGTACGGTCATGCGGCCCTCCTTGCCCGGCGGCACCCTCGGTCGTGGGCGCCACTCAGATACCGCTGGCGCTCGGTTGCGTGTGCGGTGCCCGTCCCCGCACTGCGCGACTCGGCGGTACGCAAGAGCCTAGAACGCCTTTGCGCTGGTGGGGAGATCATTTGCGTCATTGCGTTGCTCCAGCCGTGGCCTGAAAAACAGTCGGCTGCGGGTACCCGCCGAGGGCACCCGCAGCCGCCCTGCCTTTTACAGGTACTGACCGGTGTTCGCCACCGTGTCGATGGAGCGTCCGGTGTCCGCACCCTGCTTTCCAGTGATGAGCGTACGGATGTACACGATCCGTTCGCCCTTCTTTCCGGAGATCCGGGCCCAGTCGTCCGGGTTGGTGGTGTTCGGCAGGTCCTCGTTCTCCTTGAACTCGTCCACGCAGGCCTGGAGGAGGTGGGAGACGCGGAGGCCCTTCTGGTTCTTCTCGAGGAAGTCCTTGATCGCCATCTTCTTGGCGCGGCCGACGATGTTCTCGATCATGGCGCCGGAGTTGAAGTCCTTGAAGTAGAGGACTTCCTTGTCACCATTGGCGTAGGTGACCTCCAGGAAGCGGTTCTCCTCGGACTCGGTGTACATGTGTTCCACAGCCGTCTGGATCATGCTCTGGACCGTGGTGGCCTTGGAGCCGCTGTGCTCGGCGAGGTCGTCGCCGTGCAGCGGGAGGCGCTCGGTGAGGTACTTGCCGAAGATGTCCTTGGCCGCCTCGGCGTCCGGACGCTCGATCTTGATCTTCACGTCGAGCCGGCCGGGCCGCAGGATGGCGGGGTCGATCATGTCCTCACGGTTGGAGGCGCCGATCACGACCACGTTCTGCAGGCCCTCCACACCGTCGATCTCGGCGAGCAGCTGGGGGACGATGGTGTTCTCCACGTCCGAGCTGACACCGGAGCCACGGGTGCGGAAGAGGGACTCCATCTCGTCGAAGAAGACGATGACGGGCGTGCCCTCGCTGGCCTTCTCACGGGCCCGCTGGAAGACGAGGCGGATCTGCCGCTCCGTCTCACCGACGTACTTGTTCAGGAGCTCGGGGCCCTTGATGTTGAGGAAGAAGCTCTTGCCGGCGGCCTGGCCGGTCACCTCGGCGACCTTCTTGGCCAGCGAGTTGGCCACGGCCTTGGCGATGAGCGTCTTGCCGCATCCGGGGGGCCCGTACAGCAGGACACCCTTCGGCGGCCGCAGTTCGTGCTCCTTGAACAGGTCCGGGTAGAGGTAGGGGAGCTCGACGGCGTCCCGGATGGCCTCGATCTGGCCGCCGAGACCACCGATCTGCTCGTAGCCGATGTCGGGGACCTCTTCGAGGACGAGTTCCTCGACCTCGCTCTTCGGAACGATCTCGTAGACGTAGCCCGAGCGGGGTTCGAGCAGCAGAGCGTCACCGGGCCGGATGTTCACGTCCAGCAGCGGCTCGGCGAGCCGTACCACCCGCTCCTCGTCGGTGTGCCCGAGCACGAGGGCCCGCTCGCCGTCCTCGAGGATCTCCTTGAGGGTGACGATGTCACCGACGCGCTCGTACTCCATGGCCTCGACCACGTTGAGCGCTTCGTTGAGCATTACTTCCTGGCCGCGCCGGAGCTCCTCGAGCTCGACGCTGGGGCTGACGTTCACCCTGAGCTTGCGGCCGCCGGTGAAGATGTCGGCGGTGCCGTCCTCGTTCGCCGTCAGGAAGACCCCGAAGCCGGCCGGCGGCTGCGCGAGCCGGTCGACCTCCTCCTTGAGGGCCACGATCTGGTCACGGGCCTCACGGAGCGTGTTGGCGAGTCTCTCGTTCTGCGCGGACACGCCGGCCAGATTGGTCTGCAGCTCGACGATCCGCTCTTCGAGAATCCTCGTGTGTCGCGGAGAGTCGGCGAGCTTGCGCCGCAGGACGGCGATTTCCTGCTCAAGGTAAGCGATCTGCCCGGCCGGGTCGTCGGACCCGCGTCCCGGGCGGATGCCGCGGTTCATGTCGTCGTCGTGGGCTGCCACGGTCCTCACCTCCTCCAAGGGGAGCTGGACGCTTCCAGACCCTACCTGGGCGGGTGTCGATTGAAACCCCTAGATCACAAAGACGGTCGGGGTGTGTCCGATCTTCACCCTTGCGCTCTCCCTCACGCCAGGGGAATACCCAGCGAACATGATTGGAACCCAGGCGAAGGTAGGGTCGAACTGTTCAACACCCGCCGGAGCTGGCCGGATTCCCGACACGGCTCGGCGGAGAAACGGCAGGAGAGATGAGCGTGCAGCAGGTGGCCGGGGCGGAAGGCGAGGAGCTGGAGGTCTGGATCGACCAGGACCTGTGTACCGGCGACGGCATCTGCGCCCAGTACGCGCCCGAGGTGTTCGAGCTGGACATCGACGGTCTGGCCTATGTGAAGAGCGCCGACGAGGAGTTGCTCCAGGACAAGGGAGCGACAACGCCCGTTCCGCTGCCGCTCCTCACGGACGTGATCGACTCCGCGAAGGAGTGTCCGGGCGAGTGCATCCACGTACGTCGAGTTTCGGACAGGGCCGAGGTCTACGGTCCGGACGCGGAGTGACTGCTTCTCTACGTTCCGTCACTGCTGTCTGATATCTCACACGGGCCGTCGCACATGCCTCACACGCTGCGGGCTCCGGCGGGCGTGGAGCGGACGAACGAGCCGCCCTGCCAACGCCATTTCGCGTCGCTCTTCACGTCGGGACAGCAACGCGGCACGTCGGTCGACGAGTAGCCGAGGAGCGTGGCCGTCACGGCGCCGTCGCGCACGGCGAAGTCGGTGACGGTGGTGCCGTCCTTGGGGTCGAGCAGGGTGGCCACGACGCGTGGCGTGCCGCCGTCGGCGTCGCGCGTCACGACGTACACGCCGTCCGGCGGGGTGCCCATCGGGGAGTCGCAATGGACCACGGCCACCGTCTCGGGCCGGCCGTCGCCGTCGAGGTCCCCGGAAGCCCGTTTCCGCACCACGGCCTTCACCGGGCCGCACTCGATCGGGAACGCCACCGCGGCCGGGTCGGGCGGAGTCAGGTGCGCCGGAGCGCTCTTGGTCTCGGGTGCGGCCGGCTGAGCCGCCGTCGCCGCGCCGGGCTGCAGGATCGAGGAGAAGGCCACGACGCCGGCGACGGCCGTGGCCGTGGCGAGCCAGTGGATGGGGCGGGTGTGGGTGTGGGCGAGCTCCGGGACGGCGGAAGACTGCACTAGGAGGGTCTCCTGAGGCTGTGCCGGTGGGGTGGCCAGCATGGTGCCACACGTCACAGTCCGAGGGAACGGCGGGGTGTGCATGTCCTGTGCCGGGGAAGTCTGAAGGGTTGCGATTCCTGCCGCTGTGTCAGCGAGCCCGTGGGGCAGCGCCCCTGCCACGCCCTCCCACCGCGAGCCCTGGGCCGTCAGGGCCTGTGCGGCAGGTCAACAGCGTCGGGCGAGGGTTCACCCCGGGCGGCAACGAAAGGGCGCCGTGGCGGAGTTCCGGTACGGATCCGGGAACTCCGCCACGGCGCCGATGCGTTGCGCGCGGTGACGGGCCGCTTCAGCGGGCGGTGCCGCCGTCGGCGTTGGGCCCCTCGTAGTCCTCGCCGTAGGCGCCCTTGGCGGGGCGGCGGCGGCGCATGGGCGGCTCGACGCCGTCGGCGAGGCGGCGGGCGGTGAGCAGGAAGCCGGTGTGGCCGATCATCCGGTGGTCCGGGCGGACGGCCAGGCCCTCGATGTGCCAGTTGCGGATCATCGTCTCCCAGGAGGTCGGCTCGTTGAAGCAGCCGATCTCGCGGATGGACTCCACGGTCCGGGCGAGCTGGGTGGTGGTCGCCACGTAGCAGCACAGGATGCCGCCGGGGACGAGCGCCTTGGAGACGGCCTCCAGGCACTCCCAGGGGGCGAGCATGTCGAGGATGACGCGGTCGACGTCGGCGTCGGACAGGTTGTCCTGGAGATCGCCGACGGTGAGCTGCCAGGCGGGGTGCGGGCCGCCGAAGTAGCGCTCCACGTTCGCCTGGGCGATCTCGGCGAAGTCGGCGCGACGCTCGTAGCTGTGCAGCATGCCCTGGTCGCCGATGGCCCGCAGCAGGAAGCTGCTGAGCGAGCCGGAGCCTACGCCCGCCTCCACGACGCGCGCGCCGGGGAAGATGTCGGCGAAGGCCAGGATCTGCCCCGCGTCCTTGGGGTAGACCACGGCGGCGCCGCGGGGCATGGACAGGACGTAGTCGGGGAGCAGGGGGCGCAGCGCGAGGTAGGCGACGTTCCCCGTGGTGCGGACAACGCTGCCCTCGGGAGCGCCGATCAGTTCGTCGTGGGGGAAGGAACCCTTGTGGGTGTGGAAGTTCTTCCCGGCCTCGAGCGTGAACGTGTAGTGGCGGCCCTTGGGGTCGGTCAGCTGAACCTGGTCCCCGACCTTGAAGGGCCCGCGCCTGCGGGCGGCACCGGTCGGTTCGGACATGTGACCAGCCTACCGGTCCCCGAGGGGGGCTCCGACCACTCAGCTGGGCCTGGCCATCGCCTTCACGAAGGCCCGTTCCACGTCGGCCGCCGACAGCACGCCGTAGATCTCTCCCGTCTCCTCCACGACCAGGTACTCGGTCGCGGGGGCCGCCCGGAGCGCGTCCAGGAGTTCCTCGCCCGACAGTTCCGCCGAGACGCGCATGCCGTCGGTGAGGTCCTGGGCGAGGCCGCTGACGGCGACCCAGGGGCGGCGGTGCTCGGGTACGCCGACGATGGCGGCCTCGCGGACGAGGGAGAGGGGCTGCCCGTCGGCGTCGACGACGACCAGAGCGCGGGCCCCGGCGGCGTTGGCGCGGCGCAGGGCCTCCGAGAGCGGGGTGTCGATCTCGACGGGGACCGCGCGGCGGGTGAGGGCCCGGGCGCGCAGTTCGGGGAGGTGCTCCAGCAGGCGGGCCATGCGCAGGCTGTTGCCGGCGCCGGTCCAGATGATCGCGGCGAGGATGGCGGCGAGCAGGGCGTCGAGGACGGTGTCCATGCCGACGTTGTCGACGGCGTCGGTGCCGAGGGCGCCGGACTGGGTCAGCAGCGGCAGTCCGATGAGGACGGAGACGGCGAGGGCGCGGCCGACCCAGGCGGCGGCGATGGTGCCCGTCATCGGCTTGCCGGTGATCTTCCAGACGACGGCCCGGAGCATGCGGCCGCCGTCGAGGGGCAGGCCCGGCAGGAGGTTGAACGCGGCCACGATGAGGTTGGAGATCATCAGGCCGGCGAGCAGGACGCCCGGGACGGTGCCGGGTTCCACGGCCAGCAGGGCGGCGTAGAAGACGCCGGAGAGGACCAGGGAGAGCAGGGGCCCGACGAAGGCCAGGACGAACTCGCGACCGGGGGTCTCGGCCTCCTTCTCGATCTCGGAGACGCCGCCGAAGAACTGCAGCTGGATGCGGCGGACCGGGAGTTTGAAGCGGAGGGCGGCGACCGTGTGGGCCAGTTCGTGGACGAGCACGGAGGCGTAGAAGGCGACCGCGAAGAAGAGGGAGACCAGGTAGCGGGCGGCGCCGAGCTCGGGCAGCACGCGCTCCAGCTGGCCGCCGAACACCCAGGTGATCAGCGCGGCGACGAGGAACCAGCTCGGCGCGACGTACACGGGCACCCCGAAGGGCCGCCCCATGAGCAGCCCGCCTCGGGGCTCCGGCCGCTGGGGGGCGGGGCCCTTGCCATCGGCGGAGTGCGCGAGGGGGCGGTCGCCGTGGTGGGACGAGTGGCCGGGCTCCGGGGCGGGGGCCGCGGGATGCCGGCGGTCCGGATCGTCCGAACCCGGGGCCGGGGCCTGGTGCAGGCGGTCCCTCTCGGGCCGGCCGGCGGATGCCGCCGCGTGCGTGCCGTCGGCGTAGGCGCGATCGGGGTGCGTGTCGCCCTCGGGCGGATGGGGCGTGTCACCCTCGGCCGGGCCGGTCGTGTCGCGCTCTGCGGGGGCGGCGTCATCCGGAGTCCGCGGGTCCGGCGAAGCGTCGCCCGTGGGGCCCTGATCCGCTGCAGAGTCGTCCGCGGGGCCGGCCGGGGTGCCGGCGGGCGTCGTCGGGGCGGCCGGGGTATCGGCGGGCGTCGTCGGGCCGGCCGGGGTATCGGCGGGCGTCGTCGGGCCGGCCGGGGTATCGGCGGGCGTCGTCGGGCCGGCCGGGGTATCGGCAGGCGTCGTCGGGCCGGCCGGGGTATCGGCAGGCGTCGTCGGGCCGGCCGGGGTATCGGCAGGCGTCGTCGGGCCGGCCGGCGCCGGCGCCGGCGTGGGCTGCTCGGGGGTCAGGCGGGGCTCGTCCGTGGGCTGTTCGCCGGTGGGGAACGGGTCGGTGGCCCGGTCCGGACGCCCCGTGTGGCGCTCGGCCGACTCGTCGTTGCCGGACCGCGGCCGCCCGCGCCCGCCGCTCTCGTCCACCGGTGTCCCCTCGATCGAAGCGTCTCCCGCGCCTGCCGGACGGGAGGGTCTCGAGTCGATGGTATGCGTCCGTCGTGGTGCGTTTCGCCCCGGCACCCCTGTGTTTCCCGTACGTCGACCTCCTCTCCCGGCTTCCCCCACGGAACACGGCCGGGTCACTGTCAGTGGCGGGCCGTAAGGTCTGGGGCATGGAGACGAGCACCGAGGGCGCGGCGCAGCCCGACAGCAGCCCGGCCGCGGCGGTGGATCCGCCGGTCCCGGCCGGGCCCGCGGAGACGGCGGCAGAAGCACGGACAGCGGCCGAAGCCCAGCCGGTGGCGGCAGAGGCGGAGGCCGAAGCCCAGCCGGTGGCGGCAGAGGCGGAGGCCGAAGCCCAGCCGGTGGCGGCAGAGGCACAGACGGAGGCCGAGGCCCAGCCGGTGGCCGAGGCGGCGGCCGAGACCGCCGCCGTGAGCGCCCTGGTGACCGGGTCCGCCGCCATACCGCCCGCCTCGCTGTCCCCCTCGCGTGCCAGTGACTTCATGCAGTGCCCGCTGCTCTACCGCTTCCGGGTGATCGACCGGCTGCCGGAGAAGCCGAGCGAGGCCGCGACCCGGGGCACCCTGGTGCACGCGGTCCTGGAGCGGCTCTTCGACGCCCCGGCCGCCGAGCGCACGGCGCCGCGGGCGAAGTCCCTGATCCCCGGCCAGTGGGACCGGCTGCGCGAGACCCGTCCGGAGGTCGGGGAGCTGTTCGCCGACGACCCCGAGGGTGAGCGGCTGGCGCGCTGGCTGAGCGAGGCGGAGCAGCTCGTCGAGCGCTGGTTCACCCTGGAGGACCCCAGCCGTCTGGAGCCGGCCGAGCGGGAGCTGTTCGTCGAGGCGGAGCTGGAGTCCGGGCTGCGGCTGCGCGGCATCATCGACCGGGTCGACGTGGCGCCCACGGGCGAGGTCCGGATCGTCGACTACAAGACGGGCAAGGCACCCAGGCCGGAGTACTCCGAGGGCGCCCTGTTCCAGATGAAGTTCTACGCCCTGGTGGTGTGGCGGCTGAAGAACGTGGTCCCCCGGCGGCTCCAGCTGGTCTACCTCGGCAGCGGCCAGGTGCTGACGTACGACCCGGTCCTCGCCGACCTGGAGCGGGTGGAGCGCAAGCTGCTGGCGCTGTGGGAGGCGATCCGGCTCGCCACCGAGACGGGCGACTGGCGGCCGCGGCCCACGAAGTTGTGCGGCTGGTGCGACCACCGGGCGCACTGCCCGGAGTTCGGGGGCACTCCCCCGCCGTATCCGCTGCCGGTGCGCGCGGCGGAGCTTGCGGTGCAGCCCGTCGCCGGTGAGGGCGCCTGAGTCCGGCGGGCCCGCGCAGGGCAGAATGGGGCCGGACTAGCGAAGGAGACTTACGTGGCCATCCGCGTCCTACTGGTCGACGACCAACCACTGCTCCGTACCGGCTTCCGGATGATCCTGGAGGCCGAGCAGGACATCGCGGTCGTCGGGGAGGCCGGTGACGGACTGCAGGCACTCGACCAGGTGCGTGCGCTACAGCCCGATGTGGTTCTGATGGACATCCGCATGCCGCGGATGGACGGTGTGGAGGCGACCCGGCAGATCACCGGGCCGGAGCGGGACGGCCCGGCGAAGGTGCTGGTGCTGACCACCTTCGACCTCGACGAGTACGTGGTGGAGGCGCTGCGCGCCGGTGCCAGCGGGTTCCTGCTCAAGGACGCGCCGGCCAACGAACTGGTGCAGGCCATCCGGGTCGTCGCAGGGGGCGAGGCGATGCTCGCGCCGAGCATCACGCGCCGGCTGCTCGACAAGTACGCCACGCATCTGCCGTCGGGGGACGAGCCGGTGCCGAACACGCTGCACACGCTCACCGACCGCGAGGTCGAGGTGCTGAAGCTGGTGGCGCGCGGGCTGTCCAACGCGGAGATCGCCGCCGACCTGTTCGTCAGCGAGACCACCGTCAAGACACACGTCGGGCATGTGCTGACGAAGCTGGGCCTGCGCGACCGGGTACAGGCGGCGGTGTACGCGTACGAGAGCGGGCTGGTGCGCCCGGGCGCGCAGTAGCCAGGGCGAGCCGGCAAACGAGGAAGGGCGCCCCCGCCGAGCGGGAGGCGCCCTTCTTCACATCGGTGCGTCAGGCGTCCTTGCTGAGCTCCCAGAAGCGGAACACCGTCGACGCGTCGAGGCAGTACTCGAGGCCGTAGACGCCGTCGCGGACGACCGCGTACTGCTTGGCCTGCCACACCGGCAGAACGGGGAGTTCGTCGGCGACGATGTCCTGCAGCTCCCCGAACTCCTTGTCCGTGGAGGCCCGGTTGGTCAGGGCGGCGGTGCGCGGGATGAGCGAGCCGGTGATCGTGCCGTTGTCGTAGTTGTTGCTCAGCACGTTGCCCTCGCCGAAGAAGGGGGCCGTGAAGTTGTCGGCGTCCGGGTAGTCCGGCACCCAGCCCTTCACGTAGACGCCGTACTTGCCCGCGGCGATGTCCTTCTCGTACTGGCCGAAGGGGACCGACTTGACGCTCGCGTCGAACAGGCCGCTGGCGTTGAGCTGGCCGGCGATGGCCTCCAGCTCCTGGTCTGTGGCGGGGCCGTAGCGGGACGGGGTCGACCAGAGGGTGAGCTTCACCCTGTCCGTGATGCCGTCCTCGCGCAGCGCGGCCTGGGCCTTGGCCCTGGAGGGCCGGGCGCCGTAGGTGTCGAAGAAGGCCGTGTTGTGGCCCGCGATACCGGCCGGGATGATCGAGTACAGCGGTGTGGCGGTGCCCTGGTAGACGTCCTTGATGACGGCTTCGCGGTCGAGCAGGTGGGCGATGGCCTTGCGGACGCCGAGCTTTCCGGCGACCGGGTCGTCCATGTTGAACACGAGGTGCTGGACCTCGGCGCTGCTGCCCTCGACGACCTCGGTGCCGGTGCCGTCGTCGGCCTTCTCCATGTCGGCGACGTCGCCCGCGGTGAGACCGCGGTAGGCGATGTCGACCTCCTCGTTCTGGATGGCCTGCTTCAGGGCGGTCTGGTCGCCGTCGAAGAACTTCAGCGTGACGCCGGTGTTCTTGACCTTGGCGGTGCCCTCGTAGTTCTCGTTGACCGAGAAGACGGCCTGGCCGTCGTCGAAGGAGTCGAGCTTGTACGGGCCGGAGCCGACGGCCTGGCCGTCCTTGCGGAGCTTGCCCGCGTCGTACTCCTTGTGGTCGACGATGGAACCGGCGCCGGAGGCGACCTTGCTGGGGAAGGTGGCGTCGGCCGTGTTCAGCTGGAAGACGACCGTCTTCTCGTCCGGCGTCTCGACCTTGTCGAGCGTGGGGAACATGATCGCGGGCCCGTCGGGGTCGTTGATCTTCAGCATGCGGTCGAAGGAGAACTTCACGTCCTCGGAGGTGAGCGCGTCACCGTTGCTGAACTTGAGGCCGTCCTTCAGCGTGCACCTGTAGACCCGGGTCTGCGTGTCGCTGAAGGCGCAGCTCTCGGCGGCCTCCGGCTGGGGTTCCGTGGCGCCCTTGGGGAAGCTCAGCAGGGACTGGAAGACGTTGTTGAACAACAGCCAGGAGCCGGGGTCGTAGCCGGAGGCCGGGTCCGTGGCCAGGACGTCGTCGGACATCCCCACCACCACGTTGGAGCCGTCCCCCGCGGAGTCTCCGCTCTCCGTGCCACAGCCGGTCAGCAGTCCGGAGGCGAGCCCCGCCACGATGGGCAGGACCGGCCACTGGTTGCGTAGGTTCACGTGTGTGCCTTGTCGTCGGTTCTCGAGAACTCCCGGAGCCTGTCCCCGGCTCCGGGGCACGGCTCCCCGGGGCCGCGGTCAGGGGCCCCGGGGATCCTGCGGGTCCGTCAGCCGCTCACGCCCCGCCCGAGCTCCCACAGCTGGAGCGTCGAGGCGGAGTTGAGCGCGTACGCGGTACCCGTGACGTCGTCGCGGGCGGCGACGTACTGCTTGCCCTGCCACAGCGGCAGCACCGGCACGTCGCCGGCGACGATGTCCTGAATGTCCGTCAGGCTGGTGGAGGCGGACAGCCGGTCCGCCTCACGGCGGGACTCCGGGATCAGGGTGTTGCGGATCTGGTTGTTGGCGTACGGCGAGCCGAGCGTGTTGTCGGCGTCGAGGAACGGCGCGAGGAAGTTGTCGGCGTCCGGGAAGTCCGGGAACCAGCCCATGCCGTAGACGTCGTAGTCGCCCTTCTTCTCGGCCGGGCGGAACGTGTCCCAGGGGGTGCCCTTGATGCCGACGTCGAACAGGCCGCTGGAGTTCAGCTGGTCGCGCAGGACCTCGAACTCCTTCTTGGTGGCCGGGCCGTAGTGGTCGGTGGTGTAGTGCAGCGTCAGCTTCACCGGGGTGGTGATGTTCGCCTGGCTGAGCAGGGCACGGGCCTTGGTGACGCTCGGCTCGCCGTACTTGTTGAAGAACGAGTTGGAGTGGCCGGTGACGCTGGCCGGGACCAGCGAGTACAGCGGCTCGGCCTGGGAGCCGTAGACCTTGGAGACCAGCGCGCTGCGGTTGACGATCTGGGCCATCGCCTGGCGTACGGCCTTGGACTTCACCGTCGGGGCGTCGGTGTTGAAGCCCAGGTAGCGGATCTCCAGGCCGGGCATCTCGACGAGGTCGACGTCGGTGTCGGCGTCGCCCGAGAGCTTGCGGATCTGATCCGGCGACATGGCGCGGGTCATCAGGTCGATGTCGCCCTTGTCCAGTGCCTTGCCCATGGCGTCGGCGTCCTTGAAGGACACCATGTCGACCTTGTCGTTGTTCACCTTGAGGGTCCCCTTGTAGTCGGGGTTCCTGGTGAACTCGGCCTTGACCAGCTCGTTGTTCTCGACGTCGGCCTTGAGGGTGTACGGGCCGGAGCCCGCCAGGTCGAAACCGTCGCGCAGCTTGTTCTTCGGGTAGTCGTCGGGGTCGACGATGCCGGCGACCGGGGTCGACAGCTTGTACGGGAAGGTCGCGTCGGCGGTCTTGAGGTGGAAGATGACCTCGCGGTCGCCCTGGGTCTCGATGGTGTCGATGGTGGACAGCAGCGCGAACACGCCGCTGTCGGCCTTGAGGGAGCGGGCGCGGTCGATGGAGTACTTCACGTCGGCCGCGGTGACAGCGTTGCCGTTGGAGAACTTCAGGCCGTCGCGCAGGGTGCAGGCGTAGCGCTCGTTGCCGGTGTCGGTGAAGCCGCACCGCTCGGCGGCCTCCGGTACCGGCTCGCCCTCGCCGCGCGGCTGGATCATCAGGGTCTGCACGGTCTGGCGCAGGATGTTCCAGGTGCCGACGTCGTAGGCGTAGGCCGGGTCGAGGGGCGCCGGGGCGTCCTTCGAGGCGGTGAACCGGTCCGTGGTGCCGACAACGATCGCGTCGCTGTCGCCGCTCCCGCTGTCGGACCCGCCGCAGGCGGCGAGCACCGGCGCGAGCAAGCCGATCACGGCCGGCAGCACCAAAGTCTTGCGGTTCATGCTCGAGTTTCTCCAGAGCTGTCGACTCCGTGTACCCGGCATGCAGGGGTGGCGCAGCGGATCACGGGGGTGGGGCGATGTTCTCGCGACGAGGTTAGTCCGGGCCGGCAGGAGGGTTCGCAGCCACCGGAGTTGAGCACCCATCACGCTGTGGAACCGGGCGCGGACAGACCGAATACCCGACAGCGGAAGCTTTGGTGCAGCGTTCCATCAATCGGGACACAAGGGCACGCCGACAGCCCCCTGGAGGGGGCGCGCAGCACACGCCGGATCCACTGTCGACCCCCGAATGCGTGGGGAACGTCACACGCGTAAACGGGTTCGAAGGTACGGGAATTCGATCGCCCGGAGAGCTTCGAATTCACCTTCGGAATTGCCGTCCTAACGCCGCTGCACGCTGGGTGAACACCTAGCGCATTTCCGTCATCAAGCCGTGCAGAAATGTCAGGTCGACCTCTTCGAGGGAGGTGACGACCGTACGGCGCAGGGCGGGGGCGATGGGGGCCACGGAGGGCACGGCCACGACCTGGCAGCCCGCGGCCTCGGCGGCGGCGACCCCGGTCGCGGTGTCCTCGATGACGGCGCACCGGGCCGGGTCCGCGCCCAGTCCGGCGGCGGCGGCCAGGTACGGATCGGGGTGGGGCTTGGTGCGCGGCACCTCGTCACCGGCCACCGTCAGGCTGAAGTGGTGGGCGCCGAGCGAGGTGAGCACCCGGTCGATGATGCGCCGGTGCGAGGCGGAGACCAGGGCTGTGGGGATCTCGTACTCGTACAGCTCGGCGAGGAGCCGCCCGGCGCCCGGCATCAGCGGCAGGGCGCGGCCGATGCGGTCCTCGAAGCCGTCGTTCAGGAGCACGGTGAGCTCGTCGAGGGGGATGTCGGCCCCGGTGGCCTCGATGAGGAACCCGGCGCTGCGGGTCATGGGGCCGCCGACCACGACGTGGCGCCAGGACTCGTCGAGCGTGTGGCCGAGGGAGGCGAAGACCTCGACCTCGACGTCCCACCAGAAGCCCTCCGAGTCCACGAGCGTGCCGTCCATGTCGAGGAGCACGGCCTGCAGGGCCGACCCTTCGGCGGACCGGGTACCGAGTGCGGGGACCGTACTGGTCATCCACGTACCTCCTTGAGGGACGGTCAGGCCGGCTCCCACGAAGGGAACCGGCCTGCGGTGGACCGACCAGTCTACGTTGTCCGTGAGCGAAGTGCCTCGTTCAGCGGCTGTGCCCCCGGGCACACCGTGGATACGCCCAGGGCCGCCGTGACGTGCACGAGACGGGCCGCTCAGCGGGCGTTGAAGTACTTCGCCTCCGGGTGGTGGATCACGATGGCGTCCGTGGACTGCTCGGGGTGCAGCTGGAACTCCTCGGACAGCTGGACGCCGATGCGCTCCGGTTCGAGCAGGTCGGCGATCTTGGCCCGGTCCTCCAGGTCGGGGCAGGCGCCGTAGCCGAGGGAGAAGCGGGCCCCCCGGTACTTCAGCTCGAACATGCCCTGCATCTCGTCCGGGTCCTCGCCGGCGAAGCCGAGTTCGGAGCGCACGCGCGCGTGCCAGTACTCGGCGAGCGCCTCGGCCAGCTGCACGGACAGCCCGTGCAGTTCGAGGTAGTCCCGGTAGGCGTTGGCCTCGAAGAGCCGCGCGGTCTCCTCGCCGATGCGCGAGCCGACGGTGACGACCTGGAAGCCGACGACGTCGGTCTCGCCGGACTCCTCCGGGCGGAAGAAGTCGGCCAGGCACAGGCGGCGGCCCCGGCGCTGGCGCGGGAAGGTGAAGCGGGTGCGCTCGTTGCCCTGCTCGTCCAGGATGATCAGGTCGTCGTCCTTGGAGACGCACGGGAAGTAGCCGTAGACCACGGCCGCCTCCAGCAGGTTCTCCGTCTGGAGCCGGTCCAGCAGGCCGCGCAGCCGGGGCCGGCCCTCGTTCTCGACGAGCTCCTCGTACGACGGGCCCTCGCCGGTGCGGGCCTGCTTCAGGCCCCACTGGCCCTTGAACAAGGCGCCCTCGTCGAGCCAGCTCGCGTACTCCTTGAGCTGGATGCCCTTGATCACGCGGGTGCCGCGGAAGGGCGGGGTGGGCACGGGGTTGTCGGTGGCGACGTCGGAGCGGACGTGCCCCTCCTCGGGGCGCTCCTCGACGGCGGCCGGGGCGGCGGCCCGCACCCTGCGCTGCTTGAGCTCGGGCAGCTTGGCACCGGGTACGCCCCGCTTGACGCCGATCAGTGCGTCCATCAGGCGCAGGCCCTCGAAGGCGTCGCGGGCGTAGCGGACCTCGCCCTCGTAGATCTCGTGCAGGTCCTGCTCGACGTAGGCGCGGGTGAGGGCGGCGCCGCCCAGGATGACCGGGTAGCCGGAGGCCAGGCCGCGCTGGTTGAGCTCCTCCAGGTTCTCCTTCATGATCACCGTGGACTTCACCAGCAGTCCGGACATGCCGATGACGTCGGCCCTGTGCTCCTCGGCGGCTTCCAGGATCGCGGAGACCGGCTGCTTGATGCCGAGGTTGACGACGTTGTAGCCGTTGTTGGACAGGATGATGTCGACGAGGTTCTTGCCGATGTCGTGCACGTCGCCGCGCACGGTGGCGAGCACGATGGTGCCCTTGCCGGCCTCGTCGGTCTTCTCCATGTGCGGTTCGAGGTGGGCGACGGCCGTCTTCATGACCTCGGCGGACTGCAGGACGAACGGCAGCTGCATCTGGCCGGAGCCGAACAGCTCGCCGACGACCTTCATGCCGTCCAGCAGGGTCTCGTTGACGATGTCGAGCGCGGGCCGCTCCTGGAGGGCCGCGTCGAGGTCCGCTTCGAGGCCGTTCTTCTCGCCGTCGATGATGCGCCGCTTCAGGCGCTCGTCCAGCGGCAGGGCGGCCAGCTCCTCGGCCTTGCCGGCCTTGAGGGACTTGGCGGTGGCGCCCTCGAAGAGCTGCATGAGCTTCTGCAGAGGGTCGTAGCCCTCGGCGCGGCGGTCGTGGATGAGGTCCAGGGCGGTCTGGACCTCCTCCTCGCTGAAGCGGGCGATCGGAAGGATCTTCGACGCGTGCACGATCGCCGAGTCCAGGCCCGCCTTGACGCACTCGTCGAGGAAGACGGAGTTCAGCAGGATGCGGGCGGCCGGGTTGAGGCCGAAGGAGATGTTGGACAGGCCGAGCGTGGTCTGCACCTTCGGGTGGCGCCGCTTGAGCTCGCGGATGCCCTCGATGGTGGCGACGCCGTCCCCCCGGGACTCCTCCTGGCCGGTGCAGATGGTGAAGGTCAGGCAGTCGACGAGGATGTCCTCCTCGTGGATGCCCCAGTTGCCGGTCAGGTCGTCGATGAGCCGTTCGGCGATCTCGACCTTCTTCTCGGCGGTGCGGGCCTGGCCCTCCTCATCGATGGTGAGCGCGATGAGGGCGGCGCCGTGCTCCTGGGCGAGGGCGGTGACCTTGGCGAAGCGGGACTCGGGGCCGTCGCCGTCCTCGTAGTTGACCGAGTTGATGACCGCGCGGCCGCCGAGCTTCTCCAGGCCGGCCCGGATGACGTCGACCTCGGTGGAGTCCAGGACGATCGGCAGGGTGGAGGCGGTGGCGAAGCGGCCGGCCAGTTCCTCCATGTCGGCGACGCCGTCGCGGCCGACGTAGTCCACGCACAGGTCGAGCATGTGCGCGCCCTCGCGGATCTGGTCGCGGGCCATCTCCACACAGTCGTCCCAGCGGCCCTCCAGCATGGCCTCGCGGAACTTCTTCGAGCCGTTGGCGTTGGTGCGCTCGCCGATGGCCAGGTAGGAGGTGTCCTGCCGGAACGGCACGGACTGGTACAGGGAGGCCGCGCCCGGCTCGGGCTGCGCGCTGCGCTCGGTCGGAGCGACGTCCCGGACACGCTCGACCAGCTGACGCAGGTGCTCGGGGGTGGTGCCGCAGCAGCCGCCGACGAGGGAGAGGCCGTAGTCCCGGACGAAGGTGTCCTGCGCCTCGGCCAGCTCGGGCGCGGTCAGCGGGTAGTGCGCGCCGTCCTTGGTCAGTACCGGCAGGCCCGCGTTCGGCATGCAGGACAGCGGGATGCGCGAGTGCCGGGACAGGAAGCGCAGGTGCTCGCTCATCTCGGCCGGGCCGGTGGCGCAGTTCAGGCCGATCATGTCGATGCCGAGCGGCTCCAGCGCGGTCAGGGCCGCGCCGATCTCGGAGCCGAGCAGCATGGTGCCGGTCGTCTCGACGGTGACCGAGACGATCAGCGGTACGGACTGGCCGGTGGCCTCCATGGCCCGGCGGGCGGCGATGACGGAGGCCTTGGTCTGGAGGAGGTCCTGGGTGGTCTCCACGAGCAGCGCGTCCGCGCCGCCCGCGAGCAGGCCCTCGGCGTTCTGCTGGTAGGCGTCCCGGATGGCGCCGAAGGTGGTGTGGCCGAGGGTGGGCAGCTTGGTGCCGGGTCCCATCGAGCCGAGCACCCAGCGCTGCTGCCCGGTGCTGCGGGTGAACTCGTCGGCCACCTCGCGGGCGATCCGGGCGCCGGCCTCGGACAGCTCGGTGACGCGCTCGGGGATGTCGTACTCGCCGAGGGCGGTGAGGTTGGCGCCGAAGGTGTTGGTCTCCACGCAGTCCACACCGACGGCGAAGTATTCGGAGTGGACCGAACGGACGATGTCCGGCCGTGTCAGGTTGAGGATCTCGTTGCAGCCTTCGAGGTTCTCGAAGTCCTCGAGTGTGGGGTCCTGCGCCTGGAGCATGGTGCCCATGGCTCCGTCGGCCACGACCACTCGGGTGGCCAGGGCTTCTCGGAGCGCGGACACACGGGCCCGGCTGTCTGCGGAAGGGGTCGGCGGCAACGCGGCCATGAAAAAGGCTCCCTCGGATGCGACGGCTGTCGGCTTTGCGGCTTCCCGGACAGCCAGGGGGCATCCGGGGAAGGGCGCACCGCGCCAGCGTAACCGGGAGTGGGCTTGGATGGGCAGCGCGTCCACGGGGCGGACTCCGGTGGCATCGGAACGGCCGTCCGGGTGATGTGTCGGTCGATGCGGCGCAACAAATGGCGCCCAGCCATTAGCGAGAGGTCGACATCGACCGGTAGTGTTCGACATTGCCGAACGAGGGCTGTGGTGACGCTCGTCGGCGGTCGAAGGGGACGGAGGCAGTACGGCGATGGCACGGAACATCCAGTCGCTCGAACGGGCGGCCGCGATGCTGCGGCTGCTCGCGGGCGGCGAGCGGCGGCTCGGCCTGTCGGACATCGCCTCGTCGCTGGGCCTGGCCAAAGGCACCGCCCACGGCATCCTGCGCACCCTCCAGCAGGAGGGCTTCGTGGAGCAGGACGACGCCTCCGGGCGCTATCAGCTGGGCGCGGAGCTGCTGCGCCTGGGCACCACCTACCTGGATGTGCACGAGCTGCGGGCGCGCGCCCTGGTGTGGGCGGACGACCTGGCCCGGTCCAGCGGCGAGAGCGTCTACCTGGGGGTCCTGCACCAGCAGGGCGTGCTGATCGTGCACCACGTCTTCCGGCCCGACGACAGCCGGCAGGTCCTGGAGATCGGGGCCATGCAGCCGCTGCACTCCACGGCCCTGGGCAAGGTGCTGTCCGCCTACGACCCGGTGGCGCACAGCGAGGCCCTGGAGGCCGACCGCAAGGCGTTCACCGACAAGACGGTGTGCGAGCCGGAGGGCTTCGAGCACATCCTCGACGTCACGCGCGCGCGTGGGTACGCGGCGGACGTGGAGGAGACCTGGGAGGGCGTGGCGTCCATCGCCGCCCCCATCCACGACCGGCGGCGCATGCCGGTCGGCTCGGTGGGCATCACGGGCGCCGTGGAGCGGCTGTGCCGGCCCGACGACGACGGAGCGCTGCGGCCGGAGCTCATCGCGGCCGTACGGGACTGCGCCCGCGCGGTCTCGAGAGACCTGGGCGCCGGGCGGTTCTGAGGGCACACGAGCGGACCGGGGCGTCGTACGGCGTTCCGGTCCTCGGCATGTCCGCGCTCACCTGCGGCAAAGATCACTGAGTCCGCGGCGATCAGTAACGATCAGATTTTCGAGTCCACAGCCCTTGACGTGCTCGTAACGCCGAAGCAAGACTCCCGTCCATCGGTCGACATTGTCGAACAGCTACCGGCAATACGCGCTAGAGTGTGACAACGCCAGGCCGGTATCGAACTTCCCTGGACGTAGGACAAAGGAGTCGCGGGTGTCCAGCTCCGACATCTTCATCGGCGAGACCATCGGTACCGCCATACTCATCCTCCTCGGCGGCGGCGTCTGTGCCGCCGTCACGCTGAAGGCCTCCAAGGCACGCAACGCCGGCTGGCTCGCCATCACCTTCGGGTGGGGCTTCGCGGTGCTCACGGCCGTATACACCTCGGCGCCGCTGTCCGGCGCCCATCTGAACCCGGCCGTGACGCTGGCCATCGCCATCAAGGACGGCGACTGGAAGAACGTCCCGGTCTACTGGGCCGGACAGCTCCTCGGCGCCATGATCGGTGCCGCTCTGGTCTGGATCGCTTACTACGGTCAGTTCCACGCGCACCTCACCGACCGCGAGATAGTCGGCGGTCCGGGTGCGCAGGCCACCAAGGTCAAGGCCGTCGAGGCCCAGGAGAAGGGCGCCGGCCCCGTGCTGGGCGTCTTCTCCACCGGCCCCGAGGTCCGGGTCGCCTGGCAGAACATCGCGACGGAGGTCATCGGCACCATCGTGCTGGTGCTCGCCGTGCTCACCCAGGGCCTGAACGACAAGGGCAACGGCCTGGGCAACCTGGGCGCCCTGATCACCGCGCTCGTCGTGGTCTCCATCGGCCTGTCCCTCGGCGGCCCGACGGGGTACGCGATCAACCCGGCCCGTGACCTCGGTCCGCGCATCGTGCACGCCCTGCTGCCACTGCCCAACAAGGGCGGCTCCGACTGGGGCTACGCCTGGGTCCCCGTGGTGGGTCCGCTCATCGGCGGCGCCATCGCGGCGGGCATCTACAACGTCGCGTTCGCCTAGGAGCGATTCCCCGCCCTGTCGGGAAACTTCCAGCACGCGCCGTACGTAAAGCCCCATAAACCCGGAATTACCAGGAGCACACAGTGACCGACGCGCACACCGCCGGCCCTTTCATCGCCGCCATCGACCAGGGCACGACCTCCAGCCGCTGCATCGTCTTCGACCGCGACGGCCGGATCGTCTCCGTCGACCAGAAGGAGCACGAGCAGATCTTCCCGAAGCCGGGATGGGTCGAGCACAACGCCACCGAGATCTGGACGAACGTCCAGGAGGTCGTCGCCGGGGCCATCGAGAAGGCCGGCATCACCCGCGACGACATCAAGGCCATCGGCATCACCAACCAGCGCGAGACGACCGTGCTGTGGGACAAGAACACCGGTGAGCCCGTCCACAACGCCATCGTCTGGCAGGACACCCGCACCGACGCCCTGTGCCGCGAGCTCGGCCGCAACGTCGGCCAGGACCGCTTCCGCCGCGAGACGGGCCTGCCGCTCGCCTCCTACTTCGCCGGCCCCAAGGCCCGCTGGCTGCTCGACAACGTCGACGGCCTGAAGGAGCGCGCCGAGGCGGGCGACATCCTCTTCGGCACCATGGACACCTGGGTCATCTGGAACCTGACCGGTGGTACCGACGGCGGCAAGCACGTCACCGACGTCACCAACGCCTCCCGCACGATGCTCATGAACCTGCACACCATGCAGTGGGACGAGAAGATCTGCGAGTCCATCGGCGTCCCGCAGCAGATCCTTCCCGAGATCCGCTCCTCCGCCGAGGTCTACGGCGAGATCACCGGCGGGAAGCTGGGCGACCTGCTCGGCGGCATCCCGGTCGCCTCGGCGCTCGGCGACCAGCAGGCGGCCCTGTTCGGCCAGACCTGTTTCGCCGAGGGCGAGACCAAGTCGACCTACGGCACCGGCACCTTCATGGTGATGAACACCGGTGACAAGATCATCAACTCCTACAGCGGCCTGCTGACGACGGTCGGCTACAAGATCGGCGACCAGAAGACGGTCTACGCCCTGGAGGGCTCGATCGCGGTCACCGGTTCGCTGGTGCAGTGGATGCGCGACCAGATGGGCCTGATCTCCACCGCCGCCGAGATCGAGACCCTCGCCCTGTCGGTCGAGGACAACGGCGGCGCCTACTTCGTGCCGGCCTTCTCCGGCCTGTTCGCCCCGTACTGGCGCTCCGACGCCCGCGGTGTGATCGCCGGCCTCACCCGGTACGTCACCAAGGCGCACCTCGCGCGCGCCGTCCTGGAGGCGACCGCCTGGCAGACGCGGGAGATCGCCGACGCCATGACGAAGGACTCCGGCGTGGAGCTGGCCGCCCTCAAGGTCGACGGCGGCATGACCTCCAACAACCTGCTGATGCAGACCCTCGCCGACTTCGTGGACGCCCCCGTGGTGCGCCCTATGGTCGCCGAGACCACCTGCCTCGGCGCCGCCTACGCCGCCGGTCTCGCCGTCGGCTTCTGGAACAGCACCGACGACCTGCGCGCCAACTGGCGGCGGGCCGCCGAGTGGACCCCCCGCATGGACGCGGAGACCCGCGCCCGTGAGTACAAGAGCTGGCTCAAGGCCGTCGAGCGGACCATGGGCTGGCTCGAGGACGAGGAGTAAGAAACAGCATGACCACCAAGTCCACCCTGCAGTCCGTGCCTGCCCTGGGGACGCACCCGGCCTCCGGCTCGAACCCGAGCCGAGCCGAGACCAGGGAGCAGCTCTCCAAGGCGTCGTACGACCTTCTCGTGATCGGCGGCGGCATTCTGGGCATCTCCACCGCCTGGCACGCCGCGCAGTCCGGCCTCAGGGTGGCTCTGGTGGACGCCGGCGACTTCGCCGGCGCCACGTCCTCCGCCTCCTCCAAGCTGCTCCACGGGGGCTTGCGCTACCTGCAGACCGGCGCGGTGAAGCTGGTGGCGGAGAACCACTTCGAGCGCCGTGCGGTCTCCCGCCAGGTGGCTCCCCACCTGGCGAACCCGCTCACGTTCTACCTCCCCGTGTACAAGGGCGGGCCGCACGGCGCTGCGAAGCTCGGAGCGGGCGTCTTCGCCTACTCCGCGCTCTCCGCCTTCGGTGACGGCGTCGGGCACCTGCTGTCGCCGGCCAAGGCCGCGCAGGACGTTCCCGAGCTGCGCACCGAGAACCTCAAGGCCGTGGCCGTCTACGGCGACGACCAGATGAACGACGCGCGCATGGCGCTGATGACGGTGCGCGGGGCCGTCGAGGCGGGCGCGGTCGTTCTGAACCACGCCGAGGTGACGGGCCTGCGCTTCACCCAGGGCCGTGTCACGGGCGCCGAGCTGAAGGACCGCCTGTCCGGCGACGAGTTCGGCGTCAGCGCCCGGCTGGTGCTGAATGCGACCGGCCCGTGGGTCGACCACCTGCGCAAGATGGAGAACCCGAACGCGGCGCCCTCCATCCGCCTGTCGAAGGGCGCGCACCTGGTCCTCAAGCGCACCTCCCCCTGGAAGGCCGCGCTCGCGACCCCGATCGACAAGTACCGCATCACCTTCGCCCTCCCCTGGGAGGACATGCTGCTGCTCGGCACCACCGACGAGGAGTTCGAGGGCGACCCGGCGGACGTCTCGGTCACCGAGAAGGACATAGCCCAGATCCTCGACGAGGCCGCCTTCTCGGTCCGTGACCAGCAGCTGGACCGCGACCTGATCACCTACGCCTTCGCGGGCCTGCGGGTGCTCCCGGGCGGCCCCGGCGACACCTCCAAGGCAAAGCGCGAGACGGTCGTCACCGAGGGCAAGGGCGGCATGCTGTCCGTCGCGGGCGGCAAGTGGACCACGTTCCGCCACATCGGCCGGACCATCATGAAGAAGCTGGAGGCGCTGCCGGGCCACCCGCTGGGCGACGACTTCGAGCCGATCAGCGCGCTGCCGAAGAAGCTGCCGCTGCCCGGCATCGCCAACCCGCGCGCGGTCGCCCACCGGCTGCTCACCGACCGGCCGGCGCCCGGCCCGCGCATGGCGGCCGACACGGCCAAGCACCTGGCCACGCACTACGGCTCGCTGGCGTTCGACATCGCCCGCCTGGCCAACGAGAGCCCCGAGCTCGCCGAGCGCGTCCACCCCGACGCCCCGGAGATCTGGGCGCAGGTCGTCTGGGCCCGCGACCACGAGTGGGCCGAGACGCAGGACGACGTGCTGCGCCGCCGCACGACGCTGACGATCCGCGGCCTCGCCACGGACGACGTCCGCGCCAAGGTGCAGGACGTGCTCGACAAGAAGTAGGCACGAGGTACGGGGGGGACCCCATCCCGGCAGGGGCGGCTCCACGCCGACGGAGCCGCCCCTGCCGCGTTCCCGTACCCCCATAATGACCTGATACGTCGGAGGTCTTGAGCACACAGGGAGGCCGCCATGGCAGTCACCGACGAGGCGATCGAGAAGATCAAGGGGATGATCGTCTCCGGCGCGCTGCGCCCGGGCGACCGACTGCCCAAGGAGAGCGAACTCGCCGCCGACCTGGGGTTGTCGCGCAACTCTTTGCGGGAGGCCGTGCGCGCCCTGTCGCTGATCCGGATCCTCGACGTACGGCAGGGCGACGGCACGTACGTCACCAGCCTCGACCCGCAACTCCTGCTGGAGGCGATGAGCTTCGTCGTCGACTTCCACCGCGACGACACGGTCCTGGAGTTCCTGGCCGTACGCCGCATCCTGGAGCCGGCGGCGACCGCCATGGCGGCGCTGCGGATCAGCGAGCAGCAGCTGGACGCGCTCGGCGCCCAGCTGGACAAGCTCGGCGACACCCCGCCCGTGGAGGATCTCGTCGCCTGCGACCTGGAGTTCCACCGGGGCATCGTGCAGAGTTCGGGCAACTCCGTGCTGTGCTCGCTGCTCGACGGTCTGTCAGGCCCCACGACCCGGGCCCGGATCTGGCGCGGTCTCACCCAGGAGGACGCCGTCGCCCGCACCCTGCGCGAGCACCGCGCGATCCTGGCGGCCCTGCGCGACCGGGACCCCGAGGCGGCGCGCTCGTGGGCGACCGTCCACGTCGCCAGTGTGGAGCAGTGGCTGCGCTCCACGCTGTGACCGGGGCCTCACGGACTGCTCGGATGAATCCGGGGTGTTCAGGGGCGGATCACGGGGCAGTGATGGGGTCACTCCCCCTGCGAGGGGGCTGCGGGCGCCCCCGCGGCACGCCGTAAGGTTGGGTGGTCAAGCGAGGGCACGTCGGAAGGAGGCGCTGGGTGATCGAGCTCGAGGGGGTTCCCGAGCTGGTCGACCCGGTCATGGTGGCCGCGTTCGAGGGCTGGAACGATGCCGGCGACGCCGCCTCCACCGCGGTCGCGCATCTGAACCGGGAATGGAAGGGCGAGGTGTTCGCGGCGCTGGACGCCGAGGACTACTACGACTTCCAGGTCAACCGCCCGACGGTGTTCATGGAAGCGGGCGTCCGCAAGATCACCTGGCCCACGACCAGGCTGTCGGTGGTCCGGATCGGTGGTGAGAAGCCGCGCGACCTCGTCCTCGTGAGGGGCATCGAACCGTCCATGCGGTGGCGGTCGTTCTGCAACGAACTGCTGGGCTTCGCGCACGAACTGGGGGTGGAACTGGTGGTCGTCCTGGGCGCCCTGCTCGGCGACACCCCGCACACCCGTCCGGTTCCGATCAGCGGCACGACGTCCGACCCGGACCTGGCCCGCCGCATGGACCTGGAGGAGACCAAGTACGAGGGCCCCACGGGCATCGTCGGGGTCCTCCAGGAGGCCTGCACGCACGCGGGTGTCCCGGCCGTCTCGCTGTGGGCCGCGGTGCCGCACTACGTGTCGCAGCCGCCGAATCCCAAGGCCACGCTGGCGCTGCTGAACCGCCTGGAGGACCTGATCGACGTGCGCATCCCGCTGGGCGAGCTGCCCGAGGACGCGCGCGCCTGGCAGGTCGGGGTGGATCAGCTGGCCGCCGAGGACAGCGAGGTCGCCGAGTACGTCCAGTCGCTGGAGGAGGCCCGGGACACCGCCGAGCTGCCGGAGGCCTCCGGCGAGGCGATCGCCCGGGAGTTCGAACGCTATCTGCGGCGTCACGACGGCGGCGGGCCGCCCGCGCCCGGCGGCCACGCCACGGCCGACGGCAGCGACAGCACCTCGTATCTGCGGGACAACCCCAGCGGCCGCACCCGCCCGCCGAAGCCGCCGAAGCCGGGCACGGACGACGACGAGTCGTCGGACGACTGAGGTCGACCGAGGTACACCGCACGACGCGCGGAGGGGCGTCTCCCGGCCGGGAGACGCCCCTCTGCGTGCCTCTGGGCTACAGCGCCACACCCAGCAGCGCGTCCACCGCCCGGGAGACCACCCCGGGCGCGCCGATGTCCGTACCGCCGCTCTGCTCCTGGAGCGCGACCCAGCGGTCGACCGCGGCGAGCGCGGCGGGGGCGTCCAGGTCGTTCGAGAGGGCCTCGCGGATCTCGTCGACGAGCGCCTCCGCCGGCGGCCCGTCGGGCCGGGACACGGCGGCCCGCCAGCGGCCGAGCCGTGCGACGGCGTCCTGGAGGACCTGGTCGGTGTACTCCCAGTCGGCGCGGTAGTGGTGGGCGAGCAGCGCGAGCCGGATGGCGGCCGGGTCGACGCCGTCGTGCCGGAGCCTGGAGACGAAGACCAGGTTGCCCTTGGACTTGGACATCTTCTCGCCGTCCAGGGCGACCATGCCGGCGTGCACGTACGCCTTGGCCATGGGGAACTCGCCGGTGAGGGCCTGGGCGTGCGAGGCGCCCATCTCGTGGTGCGGGAAGGCGAGGTCGGAGCCGCCGCCCTGGATGTCGAAGCCCATGCCGAGGTGGTCGAGGGCGATGGCCACGCACTCGATGTGCCAGCCGGGCCGTCCGCGCCCGAGCGATCCGCCGTCCCAGCTGGGCTCGCCCTCACGGGCCGCCATCCACAGCATCGGGTCGAGCGGGTTCTTCTTCCCGGGGCGGTCCGGGTCGCCGCCGCGCTCGGCGGACAGCAGCCGCATCGCCGCGGCGTCGAGGTGGGAGACCTTGCCGAAGTGCGGGTCGGACTCGACGGAGAAGTAGACGTCCCCCTCCAGTTCGTAGGCCGCGCCGGCGTCCCGGAGCCGCTCGACGAGCGGGACGATCCCGGGTATGGCCTCGACGGCGCCTATGTACTGCCGCGGCGGCAGCATCCGCAGGGCCGTCATGTCCTCGCGGAAGAGGACCGTCTCCTTCTCGGCGAGCGCGGCCCAGTCGATGCCGTCGCGCTGCGCCCGCTCCAGGAGGGGGTCGTCGACGTCGGTGACGTTCTGGACGTAGTGAACCTGGCGCTTGGTGTCGAGCCACACGCGCTGCACGAGGTCGAACGCGTTGTAGGTCGCCGCGTGTCCCAGGTGCGTGGCGTCGTACGGGGTGATGCCACAGACGTAGATACGGGCGACGGGACCGGGGTCGAGGGTGACGAGGCCGCCGGTCGCGGTGTCGTGGATCCTCAGGTCGCGGCCCTGACCAGGCAGGGCGGGGACCTCGGAAGCGGGCCAGGCATGCATGCCATGAGCCTAACCGGACTGAAGTTCCCTATACGAATGGGAGCGGGCCACACGGCCGAGAAGGCGCTCTTGCGATGTTCCGGGTCCCTGTGCTGCTACACGGGTGGCCAGGGAATCGCCGGCCACTCCCCGCTCGGCTCCGGGTGGGTGCGCGAGGCGAGCAGGGCGCCGACCCGCGCGCGGGTGGCGTCGATCTCGGCGTCGGTGATCAGCGGTTCGAGCCGCGCGGCGAGCGGACCGCCCTCGGCCAGGCCCTTCCTGAGGCCTTCGAGGACGTCGACGGCCTCCTCGGTGAGGGCCTCCCCCGCCCAGCCCCACAGCAGGGTCCGCAGTTTGTTCTCGGCGTTGAACGTGACCCCGTGGTCGATGCCGTAGAGCCGTCCCTCACCGGTGGGCAGCAGGTGACCGCCCTTGCGGTCGGCGTTGTTGATGACCGCGTCGAGGACCGCGAGCCGCCGCAGCCGTTCGTCGTCGGCGTGCACGAGCAGCGCGGTGCGTCCCTCGCCTACCTCGGCGAAGCCGATCGCCTTCCAGCCCGGCTCGGGTTCCTCGCCGTCGACCAGGGCGAGCAGTTCGGCCTCGGGCGTCACCTCGACCCACAGCTGGCACATGCCCTCGCCGTAGGGGCCCTCGCGCAGCACGGTGGGTGGCACGAGGCTCCAGCCGGTCGCCTCGGAGACCTCGTACGCGGCGACCTCGCGCTGGGCCAGCGTCCCGTCCGGGAAGTCCCACAGGGGCCGCTCCCCCGCGACCGGCTTGTAGACGCAGGCCGCCTCCTCGCCGTCGTACGACACCGTGCAGTACAGGGCCGCGTTGGAGGCCTCGCGGATGCGTCCGCGTACGGTCAGTTCGCCCCGGGCGAGCAGCTCGGCGGCGTTCGCGGAAGGCGTCACGCTCCGCGGCGGTATCCGTTCTGGCGCGGACATACGTGTCCTTCCGGGTCGAGCGGGAGGCTGCACAGCGGGCACGGCGGCCGTCCGGCGTTGACGACGTCGAGAGCGCGCTTGGCGAAGGCCCTGGCCTGCGTGCCGGTGAGCCGGACCCGCAGCATCGGCGGCCCGTTCTCGTCGTCCTGGAGCAGCCGCTCCTCGGCCTCGGCGAGGTCCTCCTCGGATTCCGCGTCCAACTCCACGAGCGCCTGCGCCTCGACGATCATGAGCTGCTCGTCACCGTCCCAGGCGAGCGCCATGGTGCCGACCCGGAACTCCTCCTCGATCGGGGTGTCCAGCGGGGCGGTGTCGGTGTCCGAGGGGGCGACGGCGGGGACGTGGGCGCTGCCGCCGCTCCGGCGTACGACCTCGTCGAGCAGTTCGTCCATGCGCTCGGCGAGGGCGGCGACCTGGGTCTTCTCCAGGGCCACGCTGGTCACCCGGGAGCCGGCGGAGGCCTGGAGGAAGAACGAACGGCGCCCGGGCAGTCCGACCGTACCGGCCACGAAGCGCTCCGGATGGTCGTAGAGGAACACCTGACGGGACACGTCCTGTCTCCATTGGAATCGTGGGAACCGTGTGACCACGGCACTGCTGCGACCGCTTCACCCTACTGCGGTGAACGATCACGGTGCGCCCGCACCACCCCCGACTTCGGCCTCGCCGCCCGGTGCTTCCTCGCGCGGCACGAGGGAGGCGAAGTCACCGGTGTCGCCGAGCCGTACGAGAAACGGCCGCAGTCGTGTGTAGCGGATCGCGGTGATGGAACACGGTTCGACGGAAATTCGCTGGAAGAGGTCCAGGTGAAGCCCGAGGGCGTCCGCGACGAGCGACTTGATGATGTCGCCGTGCGAGCACATCAGGTAGACGGCGTCGGCGCCGTGGTCGCGCTCCACGCGCGCGTTCCACTCGCGCACGGCCTCGGCGGCACGCGTCTGCATGGACCGCATGGACTCCCCGCCGGGGAAGGCCGCCGCGGAGGGGTGCGCCTGCACGACCTCCATCAGCGGCTCGTCCCCCAGCTCGGCGAGCTTGCGCCCGGACCAGTCGCCGTAGTGGCACTCGCCGATGCGCTCGTCGGTGTGCGGGCTCAGCTGCGGCCGGGCGTCGAGCAGGGGCTGGATCGTCTCCTGGCAGCGCTGGAGCGGGCTGGTGACGATTTCGGAGAGGGGCACGTCGGCCAGCCGCCCGGGGAGCGCGGCGGCCTGCGCGGCGCCGCGCTCGTCGAGGGCGACACCGGGCGTCCAGCCGGCGAGCAGTCCCTCGGTGTTTGCGGTGGAGCGTCCGTGCCTGACCAGGATCAGCGTGGGCATGCGCTCCAGCGTAGGCGCACGCGCGTGTGTGGTGTCGTTCGAGTGACGGGAGACTCGCTTCGTGATCGTCGACTGTGCCATCTATCGCGACGGACAACGGACGGAGGGGCCAGAGGACCTCTCCGACGCCCTGGGGGACGCCCGCACGGCGGGCGGCTTCGTGTGGATCGGGCTGCACGAGCCGACGGAGGACGAGTTCGACCATGTGACCCGGGAGTTCGGGCTGCATCCACTCGCCGTCGAGGACGCCCTCAAGGCCCATCAGCGGCCCAAGCTGGAGGTGTACGACGACTCGCTCTTCGTGGTGCTCAAGCCGGTGGCGTACGAGCCGCAGAGCGACACCGTCTCCTCCGGCGAGATCATGATCTTCCTGGGCGACGCGTTCGTGGTGACCGTCCGGCACGGCGAGGGCTCCCCGCTCAAGGCCGTACGCCACCGGCTCGAGCAGGAGCCGGAGCTGCTCGGCAAGGGCCCCACGGCCGTGCTGTACGCGGTCGCCGACGCCACCGTCGACCACTACCTGGACGTGGCGACCGAGTTGCAGACGGACCTGGAGGGTCTGGAGGCGGAGGTCTTCTCGCCGGACGGCGGGGGCTCCCGGAACACGGCGTCGCGGATCTACGACTTCAAGCGGCAGGTGCTGGAGTTCCGCCGGGCGACGGGGCCGCTGGCCCCGCCGATGAGCCGGCTGGCGGGCACGGCGTCGGCCGGCGTGACCGTGCCGTTCGTGGACGACCGGGCCCGGCCGTTCTTCCGCGACGTCAGTGACCACCTCACCCGCGTGAACGAGTCCGTGGAGAACCTGGACCGGCTGGTGTCGGACATCCTCTCGGCACATCTCGCGCAGATGAGCGTCCGGCAGAACGACGACATGCGGAAGATCTCCGCATGGGCGGCCATGGCCGCGATCCCCACGATGTTCGCGGGGATCTACGGCATGAACTTCGAGCACATGCCCGAGCTGCACTACATCTGGTCCTACCCGGCGCTGATGGCCCTGATGGCCGTCCTGGAGGTCATGGTCTTCCGGCTGTTCAAGCGCCGGGGATGGCTGTAGCCGGACCGGCTCAGGCGAACTCGGGTTCCGGGGTCGCGGGGCCGCCGAGGGCGTCGCGGCGCTCGGGCTGCGCCAGTGAGACCATCCGGCGCCAGCCGCCGAGGCGTTCATACGCGTACATCGCGTGGATGCCCGCCGCGAGCACCGCCGACTTGGCCTTGGACCAGCCGAGGATGCGGCCCATGTGCGCCATCACGGCGAGGCTCACGTCGCGGTAGATGCGGATCTCGGCGAGCGCGCACTCGCGCAGGGTGCGCTGGATGACCCGGCCGTGGCCCGCGTAGGCGAAGCGCAGCAGTTCCTCGTGGCAGTAGGCGAGGTGGTTGTCCTCGTCGCCCGAGATCTGCTTGACCGCGCGGCCGATGTCCGGGTGGTCGGCGAAGTGTTTGCGGAGAAGGTCCATCTGCTCGGAGGCGCGCTGCTCGGTGACCCTGCTGTGCGAGAGGTAGGTGACGATGTCCTGGACCGCGAGCCGCTCGTCGCGCTTCAGCCGCTCGTGCGCGAGCCCGATGCCGTTCTTCTCCAGGAGCATGGTGTAGTCGGTCTCGGGCGGAACCCGGACGGGGTCGAGGCCGCGCTTCTTCATCAGGGCGTTGAAGATCCGGCCGTGCTTGTCCTCGTCGGCGCCGTGGCGGCTGATCTTGGGGGCGAGCTCTCGCTCGGCCTCGGGCACGAGCGCGGCGATGCGGGCGTTCTCCCAGCCGCCCTGGGACTCGCCGCTCGCGGCGATGGAGCAGAACAGGGCGAAGGACTCGTCGTTGTCGAGGATCTCCTGGAACAGACTCTTGGCCGAAAGCATCGTGGGCACCTCTCCCGCGCGCGTGGGCGTACTGCGACATTCCGCAGGGTTCCGCGAAGAACGAGTCAAGTGCGGGGAGGTGGGCGCTGCAACAGGTGTGAGGGACAACTCCGCCGAATGGAGGACGCGGGGCTTCGACGACCGGGCCGGAGAAGAGGCCGTGGTGCCGTAACCGGGGGCGGCCCGGCGCGTTGTTCCGCGTGACGGCCGTGGCGGGGAAGACCCCCGAGCCCCCACCACGGCCGCTGAAACTCCCGGTCGGGTTCAGGCGAGCCCGGCGCGCTCCAGGGCCTCCGTGCCGGCCCGCAGGGACGCGAGCCGCTCGTCGAGCGTGAAGCCCGCCGGTGCGAGGGACAGGGTGGTGACCCCGGCCGCGGCGTAGGCCTTCATCCGGTCCGCGATCCGGTCGACGGAACCGAGCAGGGTCGTCTTGTCGATCAGGTCGTGCGGCACGGCGGCCGCGGCGCCCTGCTTGTCGCCGGAGAGGTACTTGCTCTGGATCTCGGCGGCCTCCTGCTCGTAGCCCATGCGCTGGGCGAGCTGGTTGTAGAAGTTCTGCTTGGGGCTGCCCATGCCGCCGACGTACAGCGCGGTGTAGGGGCGGAAGGTGTCCGCAAGAGCGGCCACGTCCTTGTCGTCGCCGACGGCGAGCGGCAGGGTCGGGCAGACGTCGAACCCGTCGAGCGTCTTGCCGGCCTTCTCGCGCCCGGCGCGCAGGTGCGTGATCGTGGTGTCCTCGAGGTGCTCGGCGGACGGGAAGATCAGCAGCGCGCCGTCGGCGATCTCGCCGGTCTGCTCGAGGTTCTTCGGGCCGATCGCGGCGATGTACAGCGGGATGTGCTCGCGCTGCGGGTGCACGGTCAGCTTGATCGGCTTGCCCGGGCCGCCGGGCAGGGGCAGCGTCCAGTGCTGCCCCTCGTAGGACAGCCGCTCGCGGGTCATGGCCTTGCGGACGATCTCGACGTACTCACGGGTGCGGGCGAGCGGCTTGTCGAACTTGACGCCGTACCAGCCCTCGGAGACCTGCGGGCCGGAGACGCCGAGGCCGAGGCGGAAGCGGCCGCCGGACAGGGAGTCGAGGGTGGCGGCGGTCATGGCCGTCATCGCGGGCTGGCGGGCCGGGATCTGGAAGATGGCGGAGCCCACGTCGATGCGCTCGGTCTGTGCGGCGACCCAGCTGAGTACGGTGGCGGCGTCGGAACCATAGGCCTCGGCGGCCCAGCAGACGGCGTACCCGAGCCGGTCGGCTTCCTGGGCGACGGCCAGATTGTCCGCGTCCATTCCGGCACCCCAGTAGCCGAGGTTGATACCGAGCTGCATGCCACATCCCCTTACCGATCAGTAACGTGCTGTGCGGGCACCTTAGCGCGCGGGCCGGGGGGAGGTACACGGCCACCGTCGACGCGTTGTCCAGATGCGTGAACAGAAATCATGGTCGCGACCATTGACGCGTGCACAGCAAGTTCCTACCTTTCGCCGTGGAAAGCGCTTTCCAGCACCCACCTTCCAACGACGGACGGAGAGGCAAGGATGAAGCGAGCACTCCCCCTGAGACTCCCGGCGGCCCTGGCCGCACTGGCCCTGGCGGCGGCGACGGGCACGCTCGTGTCGATGCCCGAGGCCTCGGCCGCGACCGGCAGCGCCACCGGCTACGCGGCCCAGAACGGCGGGACCACCGGCGGCGCCGGAGGCCGGACGGTCCGGGCGACCACGGGAACGGAGATCCACCAGGCGCTGTGCGGCCGGGCGAGCGCGAGCACCCCGATCACCATCGAGGTCACCGGGACCGTCAACCACGCCAACACCAAGAAGGTGTCGGGCGGCAGCTGCGACACCGCGGACGGCGTGATCGAGCTCAAGAAGGTCAGCAACGTGACCCTCGTCGGGGTCGGCGGCGGCGCCCTCTTCGACCAACTGGGCATCCACATCCGCGAATCGACGAACATCATCGTCCAGAACGTGACCGTCCGGAACGTCAAGAAGTCGGGCTCCCCCACGTCCAACGGCGGAGACGCCATCGGCATCGAACGCAACGTGCGCAACGTCTGGATCGATCACACGACCCTGGAGGCCTCGGGCGGCGAGTCGGAGGGCTTCGACGGCCTGTTCGACCTCAAGGACAACACCCAGTACGTGACCCTGTCCTACAGCGTCCTGCGCAACTCCGGCCGGGGCGGCCTGGTCGGCAACAGCGAGAGCGACCGCTCGAACGGCTACATCACGTACCACCACAACCGGTACGAGAACATCGACTCGCGCGCCCCCCTGCTGCGCGGCGGCATCGCGCACCTCTACAACAACCACTACGTGCGTCTCAACGAGTCCGGCATCAACTCCCGGGCCGGCGCCCGCGCCAAGGTGGACAACAACTACTTCGAGGACTCCAAGGACGTCCTCGGCACCTTCTACACCGACGAGGCCGGCTCCTGGCAGGTCGGCGGCAACGTCTTCGACAACGTGACCTGGTCCCGCCCGGGCAGCGAGAACCATCCGGCCGGCCCCGACCCGAAGTCCACCACCACGGTCGCGATCCCGTACTCCTACCGTCTCGACGCGGCGGGCTGCGTGCCGGCCGTCGTGAGCCGGACTGCGGGCGCGAACAAGGGGCTTCAGGTGTCTGACGGCACGTGCTGACCGAGGACGACGGGCTGCGGCCGGCACTTACCGACCGAGGACGACGGGCTGCGGCCGGGTCGGGGCGACCCGCCGGCCGCCCAGGGAAATCCGTCGACCGCGGCCACCCACACGTACGTTCTGGCCAGTAATCTCGGCGTTCATGGAGCAGAGGCATCTCGGCCGCACCGGCCTTCGTGTGTCCCGCATCGGGCTCGGCACCCTGACCTGGGGGCGGGACACCGACGAGCACGACGCCGCTGACCTGATGAAGACGT
This sequence comes from Streptomyces tibetensis, assembly GCF_007655005.1. Taxonomy (GTDB): domain Bacteria; phylum Actinomycetota; class Actinomycetes; order Streptomycetales; family Streptomycetaceae; genus Streptomyces; species Streptomyces tibetensis. The sequence continues at coordinate 153,880 of NZ_SZVW01000003.1, read as the reverse complement.
TCTGGGAAGCGGGCGGGACCCTCGTCGACACCGCGGACGTGTACGGGGACGGTGAGGCCGAGTACCTGCTCGGCAGGCTCATGGAAGGGCTGGTGCCGCGCCGGGACCTGGTCATCTCCACCAAGGCCGGCAGCGTGCCGGACCCCGACCGCCGGTTCGACGGCTCCCGCGGTCATCTGCTCTCCGCGCTGGACGCCTCGCTCGCCCGGCTCGGCACGGACCACGTCGACCTGTGGCACGTGCACGCTTTCGACCCCGACACCCCGCTGGAGGAGAGCCTCCAGGCCCTCGACCTGGCGGTCTCCAGCGGGCGTGCCCGGTACGCCGCCGTCTCCAACTTCTGCGGCTGGCAGCTGGCCAAGGCCGCGACCTGGCAGCTGGCGGCCCCCGGCACCCGGACCCGGCTGGCCGGTACGCAGCTGGAGTACTCCCTGCTGCAGCGCGGTGTGGAGCGGGAGGTGCTGCCGGCCGCGCTGGACCTGGGCATAGGGCTGCTGCCCTCCTCGCCGCTCGGCCGCGGCGTGCTGACGGGCAAGTACCGGGGGGACACGGTGCCGCCGGACTCGCGTGGCGCCTCGGAGCACCTCGCGCCCTTCGTCGCGCCGTACCTCGACGACACGGCGAGCCGCATCGTGGACGCCGTGGCGACCGCGGCCGACGGGCTGGCGGTGACGCCGCTCCAGGTGGCCCTGGCGTGGGTGCGCGACCGGCCCGGCGTGGCCGCCCCGATCGTCGGCGCGCGCAACGCGCAGCAGCTCACGGCGGCATTGTCAGTGGAGACCCTTAGTCTTCCTGACGAGATCTGCCGGGCGCTCGACGATGTGTCGGTGCCCGTGCACCGCTATCCCGATCACGACTGGAGCACGCTGTGAGCACGGAGCCCGAGACCACGGAGAACGCCGAGCCGGGGACGCCGGGAACCGAGGTCACACCGGCCGGCGGTGCCGGAGAGGCCGACACCGGGCAAGCGCCCGACACCGAGAGCGGCGACGGGGGCGCCGGGGAGATGTCCGAAGCGGAGGCCGGTGACGCGGGCGCCGGGGGCGGCGACGGGGACGCCAGGGAGATGTCCGAAGCGGAGGGCGGTGACGCGGGCGCCGGGGGCAGTGACAGGGGCGCCGGGCAGGTCGCCGAAGCGGAGGGCGGTGACGCGGGCGCCGGGGGCGGTGACGGGGGCGCCGGGGAGGTGTCCGAAGCGGAGGCCGGTGACGCGGGCGCCGGGGGCGGCGACGGGGACGCCAGGGAGGTGTCCGAAGCGGAGGGCGGTGACGCGGGCGCCGGGGGCAGTGACGGGGACGCCGGGCAGGTCTCCGAAGCGGAGGGCGGTGACACGGGCTCCGAGCCCGGCACCGGGGGCGGTGACGCCGGCGTCGGGCAGGTGTCCGAGGCGGAGGCCGAGCTTCGGGCCCAGCAGGTCGAGCGGGAGCGTATCGAGCAGCGCAAGGCCGAGAAGAAGGCGCCGATCGAGAGCGGCACGAGGCTGCGCGGCAAGGCCGCCGATCTGCTCGCTGCCGTACGAGCAGTCGAGAGCGGCGAGAAGCCGGCGGCCACGGTCTTCGAAGAACCCCGGCCCGCCCCTCGGCGGCCCGCCCCCGAGCCGGAGCGGCGGCCGCAGCCGGTGGCTCCCGAGCCCGTCGCCGCGTCGGCGGCTCCCGCGCCGGAGACGGTTCAGGCCGTCCGGCTGGTGCTCGGCGAGGGCGGTGCGCCGGAAGCGCTCGCACCGCAGGTCGCCGCGGCTCTCGGCGAGAGAGCGGCCGAACAACTGCGCGCCGACCCCTGGCAGTTGCTGCGGGTCGTCGGTGTGCGTCCCGAGCAGGCCGACGGTTTTGCACGGGCCCTGCTCGGCACCGGGTGCGGCCCGGACGACGAGCGGCGCGGCCGGGCCCTCACCGGCTGGCTCCTGGAGCAGGCGGCGCTGGCCGGGCACACCGCCCTGGAGATGCCCGCGCTCCTCGCGGCCCTGGCCCAGCGGGGTGTGCCGGAACCCGACGCCGCCGTGCAGGGCGCCATCGCGGAGGGCGAGGCGCTGGTCTTCCAGGACGCCCTGGAGGAGGAGGCCGGTACTGCGGCCCGGAGCGACGAGGACGGCGCGGAGGAGGACGAGGAGCGTCCGGTCCGTGTCCTGGTCGGGCTGGAGCGGTACGCGCTGGCGGAGGAGAGCCTGGCCGACGGCCTGGCCCGGCTGGTCAACTCGGCGCCCAAGCAGGACGGTTCGGCCGCGGACTGGGAGCGGGCCGCCGCCGCGGCCCAGGGGTCCACCGCGGAGCTGATCCGCGCGGTGGCCGGTCAGGGCCTGGTGCTGCACACCGGCGGGGAGGCGTCCCTGGCCGAGCCCGCGGCCCTGCTGAACGCCGCGCGGTCTCTCGGGCTGCGGGCTTGGGCGGCCACGCACGGCCCGATCGGCCGCAACCGTTTCGCGGCTCTGCTGCGGCAGGCCGGCGGGCCGGCGGGGGAAGCGGCCGACGCCTCCCGGCAGCCCGGTGCGGCCGCCGGGGACGCGCCCGGCCGTCCCGCGGCTGACGCTCCCGGCATCGGCGTCCCCGTCGCCACCGTCTCCGGACTGCTCGCCGGTCTCGAAGGGCCCGGCCGGGACGCGGACGGGGCCCTCGATCTCGATCTGCTCGTGGTGCTCGACGCGCCCCAGCTGGATGTCGAGACGGCGGCTCTGCTGACCGAGTCCATGCCGGACGGGGCACGGCTGGTCCTGGCCGGGGATCCGGCGGTGCTCTGGTCCGTGGGCCCGGGCCGGGTGTTCGCGGACCTGCTCGCGGCGCGGATCTGCCCCCAGGTGGCCTCGCGGCGGCCGGATCCCGGGCCGTTGGGCGAGCTGGTCTCCGGTATCGGCGTCGGCGAGCTGAACAAGGTCGAGGCTCCCGGCAAGGAGCTGGTGATCGTGCCGGTGCGGGATGCGGGCGAGGCCGTGCACCGGGCGGTCCAGCTCGTCGTGGACTCGGTGCCGCGGGCGATCGGTGTGCCGGCGGAGGAGACCCAGGTGATCACCCCCGGGCACGGCGGTGCCGTCGGGACGCGGGTGCTCAACGCCGCGCTGAAGGAGCGGCTCAATCCGGGCCCGGGCCGCTTCGGCGGCTTCGACCCCGGTGACCGGATCGTCCACTCCCCCGTGCCGGGGCGTGCGATGCCCGGCCGGGTGGTGACGGCGGACGCCGAGGGGCTGCACCTGTCGTGTGAGGGCGAGACCGTCGTCGTGCCCAAGGAGCGGGTGGAGCAGTCGGTGCGGCACGGGTGGGCGCTGACCGCGCACCAGGCCGTGGGGAGCCGGTGGCCCGCGGTGGTCGTGGTGCTGCCCGGCGATGCGGCGCAGTCCCTCAGCCGGCCGTGGGTGTACACGGCGTTCGGGCGGGCCGACCGGCATCTGTCCGTGGTGCACGGGGTGGAGCAGGCACTGCCCCGTGCCGTTGCCGAGGTTCCGGCGAAGCCGCGCACGACCCGGCTCCCGGTGCTGCTCGCGCCACAGGTCAGCGGCGCGTGACGGGGGTGGTGGTCAGGGGCCCGGGCCCCTGACCACCACCCCCGTGGTCGCCGACGTGTGTGCTCAGCGGCGGTCCGCGTCCAGCGGCTCCAGGTCCTCGTCCTCACCCAGGTCGCCTCGAAACTCGTCCTCCGGACCGTCGACGTCCTCGTCCTCTTCGTCCTCGTCGACGTCGTCGTCGAAGACGGCGCTGACGTCGAAGCGGCAGACGACCTGCTGCGGGTCGACCTGCTCGAAGGGCTCCTCCAGCCACTCGCCGGGATCGGCCGGTTCGTCCGCCGCCGTCACCCAGAGCGTGGAGTCGCCCTCCTCCAGCCCGAACTCCTTGTGCCGGGACGCGATCTCGTCGGGCTCGAACTCGCCGAACAGCAGCCCGAGCGCGCCGTGCACCGTCCCGGAGGCCGGGGAGCCGTCATCGCCCTCCGCGGCCTCGATCCGCTCTGCCTGAGCCAGCAGGCGCTGCGGCTCGGAGACGGCGTAGTCGCGACGGATCAGCACGCTCAGCGCGTTGGGTTCCTCGGGGCCCGTGTACGGGGGCAGCGCGTCCTCCGCACCGGGGATTTCGAAGGGTGTGACCTCGTCATAGCGGTCGTAGAGCAGTTCGTCGTACACCTCTGCGGCCGCGGCCAGCTGGTTGAACGCCTCGAACACGGCCGGGTCGTCCTCCCCCGACCTGCGTTCGACCGCGGCCAGGTGGCGGTCGAGCGCGGTCTTGACCGCCTCGGCGGCGGCGCGTACCTCGGCAGCGGTGGGCTGCGCAGCATCAGACATAGTGCAGACGCTATCCGTACCGGGGCCCAGCCCGCACAATAGATGCGATGCCGGAATACGAATTTGTCGACGTGTACGTACCGCGCGGGGTCTCCCGCAAGGAAACGGCACGTCTGCTGACGGACCACGCGGAGTACGGACACTGGGAGTTGCACCGTCTGAGCCTGCTGCGCGACGGCAGCCGCAAGGTGCGGTTGCGTCGGCGGATCATCCGCCAGGTGCGGGCCACGTGGTGAGCGAGGACGGGGCACGGGAAGAAGGCACATGACGGAGCGGGCCCCGCGTCTGCGGGGCCCGCTCCGTTTGCGGGTGTCAGGCCGAGGCGCGCGCCTTGCGGTAGAGGACCGCGCCCGCGAGCAGCGCGCCCGCGCCGGCCGGCAGGACCAGGCCGAGCGGCAGGTCGCTGCCGGTGCTGGCGAGCTGGGCCTCGCCGTGGGGCTGGGTGACGAATCGGCCGCCCGGCTTGTTGCCGTGCGAGGAGCCGCCCGGGGTCTCGCCACTCGTGGAGGGCGGGGTGCCCGGAGTGCCGGGGTGACCGGGGTTGCCGGGGTTACCAGGGTTGCCGGGGTTACCAGGGTTGCCGGGGTTGCCCGGGTTCCCAGGGTTGCCCGGGTTCCCAGGGTTGCCCGGGTTCCCAGGGTTGCCCGGGTTCCCAGGGTTGCCCGGGTTCCCAGGGTTGCCGGGGTTACCCGGGTTCCCAGGGTTGCCGGGGTTGCCGGGGTTGCCCGGGTTCCCAGGGTTGCCCGGGTGGCCCGGGGTTCCGTGGCCGCCGCCACCGTTCGAGCAGTCGTTGCCCGTGCTGGGGTTGGCGACGCCGATGACGTCGACACTGTTGCCGCAGACGTTCACCGGCACGTGGATCGGCGCCTGGACGTGGTTGCCCGACCCCACGCCGGGCGAGTCGGTGGCGTGCCCGTCGGCGTGGGAGCCGCCATGGCCACCGTGCCCGCCGTGGCTGCCCGACGGCGATCCACCGCCCTTGTTGGCGCACGAGTTGCCCACCGACGGGTTGAGCACACCCACGACGTTGACGGTGTTCCCGCACACGTTGACCGGCGCGTACACCGGCGCCTGCACCGAGTTTCCGGAGAGCACACCGGGCGAGCCCGACGCGGAACCCTGGGCGCCCGAGTCGGCGTGCGCGGCGCCGCCCGCGGCGGCGATCACGCCGGTCGCGGCCGCCACGGTCATCAGACCCTTGCGGGTGACCTGTCGCATTTACTGAATACCTGCCTTCGACCCTGTATCGAATTCTTCTCGAATTCCCCGAAAGAAGCGTTCGGTCCCGGAGCGCATGGCACGCGCTCCGGGACCGATGGCTTTGGACTCCCCTCAGAGAGGGGGAAGCATCACTTGTTGATGCAGGTGTTGCCGAAGGCGGGGTTCAGCAGCCCGATCACGGAGACCGTGTTGCCACAGACGTTCACCGGGACGTGAACGGGCACCTGGACAACGTTGCCGGACAGGACGCCCGGGGAGTGCACGGCGGCACCCTGAGCACCCGAGTCGGCGACGGCCAGGCCCGCGCCCGCGAGAACCAGCCCACCGGTGGCAGCCGCAGCAGCGACGACCTTCTTGATCATTATTCCTCCTAGTTGGCAAAGCGACCCATCGTGCGATCGCATTACCTGTAACGAGGAGGGAGTAATGAGGCTACGAGCTTATGGTCGCATTCACTCTTCCCAGTCGATTCCGTACGCGCGACCGAATACCACCGTTCCGCGGGGCCGGTTCAGGACAGGTCGATGAAGCGGTCGAGCACCCGCACGCCGAACTGCAGGCCCTCCACCGGCACCCGCTCGTCCACGCCGTGGAACATGCCGGCGAAGTCCAGCTCCGGCGGCAGCTTCAGCGGCACGAAGCCGAAGCCCCGGATGCCCAGGTCGTCGAAGGACTTGGCGTCCGTCCCGCCCGAGAGCATGTAGGGGATCGCCTTGGCGGTCGGGTCCTCGGCCAGCAGCGCGGACTGCATCGCCCCCACCAGCGCCCCGTCGAAGGTGGTCTCGACGGCCTTGTCGGCGTGGACGTCCTCGCGGCGCACGTTCGGGCCGAGGATCCGGTCGAGGTCGGCGAGGAACTCCTCCTCGTGGCCGGGCAGGAACCGTCCGTCGACGTGGGCGGTCGCCTCGCCCGGAATGACGTTGACCTTGTAACCGGCGCCGAGCTGCGTCGGGTTGGCCGTGTTGCTCAGGGTCGCGCCGATGAACTTGGCGATGCCTCCGAGCCTGACGAGGGTCGACTCCATGTCCTCCGGGTCGAGTTCGGTGCCGAGCGCGTCGCCGAGTTCGTCGAGGAAGGCGCGGGTGGTCTTGGTGACCCGCACCGGGAACTTGTGCCGCCCGAGCCGCGCGACGGCCTCCGACAGCTCGGTGATCGCGTTGTCCCGGTGGATCATCGATCCGTGCCCGGCGGTGCCGGCCACGGTGAGCTTCATCCAGTGCATGCCCTTCTCGGCCGTCTGGATCATGTAGAGCCGCCGCTGTTCGTTGACGGTGAACGAGAACCCGCCCACCTCGCTGATCGCCTCGGTGACGCCCTCGAACAGCTCGGGGTGCTTGCGCACGAGGTGCTTGGCGCCGTAGGTACCGCCGGCCTCCTCGTCGGCGAGGAAGGCCAGGACGATGTCGCGCGGGGGCTTGCGCCCGCTGCGCAGCCGGTCGCGGACGACCGCGAGGGTCATCGCGTCCATGTCCTTCATGTCGACGGCCCCGCGGCCCCACACACAGCCGTCGGCGACCTCGCCGGAGAAGGGGTGGTGGGTCCAGTCGTCGGCGTTGGCCGGTACGACGTCGGTGTGGCCGTGGATGAGGAGCGCGGGCCGGGAGGGGTCCTCGCCCTCGATGCGGGCCACCGTGGAGGCGCGGCCCGGGTGGGACTCGAAGATCTGCGGTTCGAGTCCGACCTCGGCGAGCTTCTCGGCGACGTACTCCGCCGCCTTGCGCTCGCCCGGACCCGAGTGGTCGCCGTAGTTGCTGGTGTCGATCTGGATCAGCTCGCGGCAGAGGTCCACGACCTCGTCCTCGCCGGTGACGCTCCTGGCCGTGTCCGTCTCGCTCACGTGCTTCCTCCCGGTGTCACTGCTGGTGGGTCCCCCTCATCCTCTCTCTCCCGCGCCCGCACCCCAAGAGCGCTCCCGGCCCGTCACACGCCGTTCACGCCTCACCGGGGTGCGGACAGGGGGTGATCGGCCACCCCGGAAAGCCTGGTAATGTTTACGTCGTCGCCGCGGGGAAAACCCACGCGACAGACACCTTGTCCGGGTGGCGGAATGGCAGACGCGCTAGCTTGAGGTGCTAGTGCCCTTTATCGGGCGTGGGGGTTCAAGTCCCCCCTCGGACACATGAGCCTGAGGGCCGTGACCGCGAGGTCACGGCCCTCAGGCGTTTCCGCGGAAAGGTGACCATGACCAGGCGTTCCTGCCCGTGCGGGCTTCCCGAGGCGTACGAGACGTGCTGCGGGCGGTTTCACTCCGGGGCCGCTGCCGCGCCGACCGCCGAGGCGTTGATGCGGTCGCGGTACTGCGCCTTCGTGCAGGGAGACGTGGCGTATCTGCTGCGGACCTGGCATCCGCGGACGCGGCCCGGGACGCCGGAGCTGGATCCGGGGATGCGGTGGACCGGACTGGAGATCCTGGGCACGAGCGGCGGCTCGGCGTTCCACACCACCGGGACCGTGGAGTTCCGGGCGTCGTACCGGGGCGGGTCGCTGCACGAGCGGAGCCGGTTCGAGCGGGTCGACGGGGCCTGGGTGTACGTCGACGGGGAGTTCCCCGCGTAGCGGAGCGGCGGCGGGACGGCGGGGCGTTCCCGGCACAGCGGGGGCGACGGCGGGACGAAGCGGAGTTCGAGGCGGAGCCGGGGCTACGGCGCCAGGATGTCGAGTTCCTGGAGGGCACCGACCGTGATCTCGCGGGTCAGTGCCTCCGCGCGGGCGGCGTCGCCCGCGCGGACCGCCTCGGCGACCTGGACGTGCAGGGTGACGGCGGCCGGGTCGGGGTCCTCGAACATCACGTCGTGCTGGGTGCGGCCGGTCAGGACCTCGGCGACGACGTCGCCGAGGCGGGCGAACATCTCGTTGCCGGAGGCCTCCAGGACGACGCGGTGGAAGGCGACGTCGTGCAGGAGGTAGCCCTCCAGCTTGTGGCCGCGTGAGTGGGCGACCATGCCGAGGGCGCACTCGGTGAGTTCGGCGCACTGCTCGGCCGTGGCGTGCCGGGCGGCGAGGCCGGCCGCGATCGGTTCGACGGCCGAGCGCAGCACCGTGAGGGACCGCAGCTGCCGGGGCCGGTCCGCGCCGGCCAGGCGCCAGCGGATGACCTGCGGGTCGTAGACGTTCCACTCGGACTTCGGGCGGACCGTGACGCCGACACGGCGGCGGGACTCGACCAGGTACATGGATTCCAGGACGCGGACCGCCTCGCGCATCACGGAGCGCGACACGTCGAAACGCTGGGCGAGCTCGTCGGTGCGCAGGACGCTGCCCGGCGGGTACTCACCCGCCGTGATCTCGGGGCCGAGGGTGTCCAGTACATGGCCGTGCAGCCCCCGGCCCGGTGTGGTCATGCACTCAGCGTACGGGGTAGATCACGGAGACAAAAAGTCAGACTTATTGATGACGAGCTCTTGAATTCGTCGTACCTAATGGGTTTCAGTTGCGTCGACATCACGTGTCGACCTCGGACAGCAGACAGTGAGGCAGCGATGAACACCCCCCACGTCGTCGTGGTCATGGGCGTAGCGGGCACCGGCAAGACCACCATCGGTCCCCTGCTCGCGGCCCGGACCGGCGTTCCCTACGCCGAGGGCGACGACTTCCACCCCGAGGCCAACATCGCCAAGATGTCGGCCGGTACCCCGCTCACCGACGAGGACCGCCTGCCGTGGCTCGACGCCATCGGCGCGTGGGCGCACGGGCGGGCCGGGGTCGGCGGGGTGGTCAGCTGCTCGGCGCTGAAGCGGTCCTACCGCGACCGGCTGCGGGCCGCCGCACCCGGCGTGGTCTTCGTGCACCTCGCCGGTGACCGCGCGCTGATCGAGGACCGGATGTCACACCGGCAGGGGCACTTCATGCCCACGGCGCTGCTCGACTCCCAGTTCGCCACGCTCCAGCCCCTGGAGGCGGACGAGGCGGGGGTCGAGGTGAACGTCTCGGGCAGTCCGGAGGAGATCACCCGGCGGGCGGTGCTCGCCCTGGAGAACCTCCCCGAACCCGTCCAGTAGCCCCTGGCGGCCGCTTCCCCCCTACTCCCCCAACGCAAGGGAACCCACCCCGTGACCAGACTCAGCGTCGAGATGCTGGCAGCGGACGCACCCGAGCCGATCACCTCGGCCGGCCACGCTCAGCTGGGCATCGCCGTCCTGGCGGGCATCGCCGTCATCGTCCTGCTCATCACCAAGTTCAAGCTGCACGCCTTCCTGTCACTGACCCTCGGGTCGCTGGCGCTCGGCGCGATCGCCGGGGCGCCGCTGGACAAGGTGCTCACCAGCTTCAGCGCCGGCCTCGGCACCACGGTCGCCGGTGTCGGTGTGCTGATCGCCCTCGGGGCGATCCTCGGCAAGATGCTCGCCGACTCCGGAGGCGCCGACCAGATCGTCGACACCATCCTGGAGAAGGCCGGCGGGCGGTCGATGCCGTGGGCGATGGTGCTGATCGCCTCCGTGATCGGACTGCCGCTGTTCTTCGAGGTCGGCATCGTGCTGCTGATCCCGGTCGTGCTGATGGTCGCCAAGCGCGGCAACTACTCGCTGATGCGCATCGGGATCCCGGCGCTCGCAGGCCTGTCCGTGATGCACGGCCTGGTGCCGCCGCACCCCGGTCCGCTGGTCGCGATCGACGCCGTCGGGGCCGACCTCGGTGTGACGCTGGCGCTCGGTGTCCTCGTCGCCATACCCACCGTGATCATCGCCGGCCCGGTGTTCTCGAAGTACGCGGCCCGCTGGGTCGACGTCCAGGCCCCCGAGAAGATGATCCCGCAGCGCCCCTCCGAGGAGCTCGACAAGCGCCCCGGCTTCGGTGCCACGCTCTTCACCGTGCTGCTTCCCGTGCTCCTCATGCTCGCCAAGGCGCTGGTCGACATCGTCGTGGACGACCCCGGGAACCCGGTGCAGCGCGTCTTCGACGTCATCGGCGCCCCGATGATCGCCCTGCTCGCCTCGGTGCTGGTCGGCATCTTCACGCTGCTGCGACCCGCCGGCTTCTCCAAGGAGCGGATCTCGCCGCTCGTGGAGAAGGGCCTCATGCCGATCGCGGGCATCCTGCTGATCGTCGGCGCGGGCGGTGGCTTCAAGCAGACGCTGATCGACACCGGTGTGGGCCAGATGGTCCTGGACATCTCCGAGGACTGGGCCATCCCCGCGCTGCTGCTGGCCTGGCTGATCGCGGTGGTGATCCGCCTGGCGACGGGTTCGGCGACGGTGGCCACGGTCTCGGCGGCCGGTCTGGTCGCCCCGCTCGCGGCCGACATGTCGACCACGCACGCCGCCCTGCTCGTCCTCGCCATCGGCGCCGGCTCGCTCTTCTTCAGCCACGTCAACGACGCCGGGTTCTGGATGGTGAAGGAGTACTTCGGGCTGAGTGTCGGCCAGAACATCAAGACCTGGTCCGTCATGGAGACGATCATCTCGGTGGTCGCCGGCGGTCTGGTCCTGCTGTTGTCCCTCGTGATCTAGGGGTGCGGCGATGACGGCTCACCCCCTTTTCGACATCGGCGGCCGTACGGCCCTGGTCACCGGTTCCAGCCGGGGCATCGGACTCGCCCTCGCGCGCGGTCTGGCGGAGGCCGGCTGCACGGTCGTGCTGAACGGACGCGACGAGGACCGGCTCGCCGAGGCCGCCGCGGGGCTGCCCGGCGACCGGGTGCACACGGCCGCGTTCGACGTGACCGACGGATCATCGGTGGCCTCGGGGGTCGCCGAGGTCGAGGAGCGGGTGGGCCCGCTCGACATCCTCGTCAACAACGCGGGCATGCAACTGCGCGCCCCGTTGCTGGAGTTCGGGGAGTCCGACTGGCACCGGATCCTGGACACGAATCTGACCAGTGCGTTCCTGGTCGGCCGGGAGGCGGCGCGCCGGATGACGGAGCGCGGCCACGGGAAGATCATCAACATCTGCTCGCTGCAGAGCGAGGTGGTGCGGCCCGGGATCGCGCCGTACGCCGCCACCAAGGGTGCGCTGAAGATGCTCACCAAGGGCATGTGCGCGGATTGGGGGCCGTACGGGGTGCAGGTCAACGGGCTGGGCCCGGGCTACATCGAGACCGAGCTGACCCGGCCGCTGGTGGAGGACGAGGAGTTCAGCGCCTGGGTGCGGCGGCGCACCCCGGCCGGGCGCTGGGGGCGTACGCAGGACCTGGTGGGCGGGGTGCTGTTCCTCGCCTCCCCCGCGGCGGACTTCGTCAGCGGGCAGGTGCTGTATGTCGACGGCGGTATGACGAGCGTGCTGTGACCTGCCGGGAGGCTTCGATGCGGGGTTGTGTGATCCACGGTCAGGGCGATCTGCGGGTGGCTGAGCTGCCGGTGCCGGAGCCCGGGCCGGGGCAGGCGCTGATCGCCGTGCGGTACGGCGGGGTGTGCGGGTCCGATCTGCACTACTGGCGGCACGGCGGGGTCGGTGACTTCCGGTTGCGGGAGCCGATGGTGCTCGGGCACGAGGTCGTCGGGACGGTGGTGGAGTACGGCCCCGGCGGTGCCGGTCCGGCTCCGGGTACCGCGGTCGCCGTGCATCCGGCCACTCCGTGCGGGGTGTGCCCGGAGTGCGCGGCCGGGCGGCGCAACGTCTGCCGGGACACCCGGTATCTCGGGAGTGCGGCGCGGTTTCCCCATGTGCAGGGGGCTTTCGCGGGTCAGGTGGTCGTGCCCTCCGGGCAGGTGCGGGCGCTGCCCGACGGGCTGGAGCTGCGGCGGGCGGCGCTGGCCGAGCCCTTGGCGGTCGCTCTGCACGCGGTGCGGCGAGCCGGGGAGGTGGCGGGGCGGCGTGTGCTGGTGACGGGTGCCGGGCCCATCGGGTGTCTGGTGGTCGCGGCGGCGAAGGCGGCCGGGGCCGCGCACGTGACGGTCTCGGACCTGCTGCCCGAGGCGTTGGAGTACGGGCGGATCGCCGGGGCCGGGAGTGCCGTACGGGCCGACGATCCCGATGACCGTGGGTGGCCGGACGAGGTCGATGTGGCCGTCGAGGCGTCCGGGGTGGCAGCGGGGCTGGACGCGTGTCTGCGGCGGGTGCGGCGGGGTGGGGTCGTCGTGCAGCTGGGGATGCTGCCGGCGGGGCACAGTCCGTTCGCCGGGAACCTGGTGGTGAGCCGGGAGATCGAGCTGCGGGGGGCGTTTCGCTTCGACGGTGAGTTCGATGACGCGTTGGCTCTGCTGGCCGGGGAGCGGGCGTTCGACGGGCTGATCAGTGCGGTGGTTCCCGTGGGGGAGGCCGAGTCGGCTTTTGCCCTGGCCGCTGATCGGAGTCGGTCGTGCAAGGTGCTGTTGGATTTCGCGGCTTCGTCGTAGGGGTGTGCGTCGTCGGGTGGGTGCGGGTGCGGTGTGGTTGATCGCGCCGTTCCCCGCGCCCCTGAGGCGAGGAACTGCCGGCGGCTCAACCGGTGCGGGAGCGGTGTGGTTGATCGCGCCGTGCCCCGCGCCCCTGAGGCGAGGACCTGCCGGCGGCTCAACCGGTGCGGGAGCGGTGTGGTTGATCGCGCCGTGCCCCGCGCCCCTGAGGCGAGGACCTGCCGGCGGCTCAACCGGTGCGGGAGCGGTGTGGTTGATCGCGCCGTGCCCCGCGCCCCTGAGGCGAGGAACTGCCGGCGGCTCAACCGGTGCGGGTGCGGTGTGGTTGATCGCGCCGCTCCCCGGGCCCCTGGGGCGGAAGGACTAAGGGCGCCATAGGGGGTGCTCTCGTTTCGCCCACTCTCTGGTCACCTTGCCTGTGCGCATGCCTCTTCTGGACTCCGGGTCCGCCAGGGCCATGCCGATGTGGCCGGCCAGGACGATGCCGATGGTGAGGGCCAGCCAGTCGTGGACGAAGGTGGCGCTGGTGCGCCAGAGCAGGGGGGTGAGGTGGGTGAACCACATCATCAGGCCCGTGGCGAGCATGACCAGTGTGGCGCCGGCGATCCAGGAGGCGTAGAGCTTCTGGCCGGCGTTGAACTTGGCCGCGGGGCGGGACGACCGGCGTTTGTCGCGGTGCAGGGCGGCGCGCAGCCAGGTGCGGTCGTGCGGGCCGAAGCGGTTGAGGCGGCCGAGGTCGGCACGGAAGACGCGGGAGGCCAGCGCGGCCAGGACGGGGACGGGCAGGGCGAGACCGGCCCACTCGTGCAGGGTGACGACCAGAGCGCGGCGGCCGACGAGTTCGGCGAGCTGGGGGATGTAGAGGCAGGCCGCCGTGACGACGCAGACGCCCATCAGCGCGGCCGTCGTGCGGTGGATCCAGCGCTGCAATGGGGTGAAGCGGCGCACACGGGCCGTGGCCGGTGGCGTGTCAGCTCGTAGGGTCATCGTCGCGTCCGTTCGAGCGGCCCACCCAGGCGTCGACGTCGTAGCCGCGCTCCTCCCAGTAGCCCGGCCGGACCTCGTCGGTGACGGTGATGCCGGAGAGCCACTTGGCGGACTTGTAGAAGTACATGGGCGCCACGTAGAGGCGGACCGGGCCGCCGTGGGAGTGGCCGATGTCCTTGTCCTGCATGCGCAGGGCGACCAGGACGTCCGCGCGGCGGGCCTGGTCGAGGGTGAGGCTCTCGGTGTACGTGCCGTCGAAGCAGGTGAAGCGGATGGCCTTGGCCGTGGGGCGTACCCGCGCGGCGTCCAGGAGCCGGGAGAGGCGTACGCCCTCGAAGGGGGTGTCGGGGACGCGCCAGCCCGTGACGCACTGGACGTCGCGGACCATGCGGGTCTGGGGCAGGGCCCTCAGGTCGTCGAGGGTGTAGGTCGCGGGGCGGTCGACCAGGCCGTCCACGGTGAGGCGGTAGGTGCCGGCGTTCTTGCGCGGGACGGACGAGGCGACCGAGTAGTAGCGGAAGCCGCCGCCGTTCGGGAGCAGGCCGGTCAGTCCGGTGGGGTCCTTGTCGGCCGCGCCGCCGAGGAAGCCCTCCAGGCCGCGTTGCAGTGGTGGGGCCGCGACCACGCCGACGGCGCCCAGGGCGAGGGTGCCGAGGAAGACGCGGCGGCCGATCGGGGTGCCCCGTTCTTCGGGGTGTTCGTCGCTCACACCCTTGGGTACGTCCTGGTTCACGTACTCATTCGAACACCCGCGGCCCCGGTACGACAGGGAGCGCGGGTGCTCGTCAGACTTCCGTAACCACTTCTTACGGGAGCCGCCTCAGGAGGAGGCGGCCTTGTCCAGCTGGAACGCCTCGTTGCCGAGGCCGATCCGGGCGTGCTTCTCGGGGGCGCGGGCGCGCAGCACCAGGCCGAGGGCCACGCCGACCAGCGCGGCCAGGCCGATGATGCCGGGCAGCACCCAGCTCAGCGAGGAGTCGGGGCCGGCGCCGACCAGCACCTCGAAGTCCTTCACCGTGTAGCCGGCGATCACCAGCAGGGCGATGCCCGCCAAGGCGGACGTGACCAGCCGCCAGGCCTGGGCCCCCGCGGCGCCGCGGCGGACGAAGAAGACGACGACGGACAGGGACGCCGCCGCCATCAGCACGATCACGCCGAGGGCGCCGACGTTGCCGAACCAGGTGAACAGCTGCAGGACGGGCGCGGTGGGGTCGCCGACCGGCTTGTCGTCGGCGACCGCGAAGGCGGCCACGACCACCACGGCCACGACGGTCTGGAGCAGCGAGCCGGTGCCGGGGGCGCCGCTGCTGCCGCTGGTGCGGCCGAAGGCGGCGGGCAGCAGGCCCTCGCGGCCCATGGCGAAGGCGTAGCGGGCGACGACGTTGTGGAAGCTGAGCAGCGCGGCGAACATGCCGGTGACGAACAGGACGTGCAGGACGTCGGTGAAGGTGCCGCCGAGGCGGGACTCGGTGAGGAAGAACAGCAGCCCGGCGCTCTGCTTCTGGGCCGTGCCGACGATGGCGGCGGGTCCGGTGGCGACGGTGAGGGCCCAGCTGCTGAGGGCGAAGAAGACGGCGACCCCGCCGACGGCGAGGAACATCACGCGCGGCACCAGGACGTGCGGGCGGCTGGTCTCCTCGGCGTAGACGGGGGCCTGCTCGAAGCCGAGGAACGCGGCGATGCAGAAGCACAGCGCGGTGCCGACACCGGCTCCGGTGAGGGTGTCGGGGTTGAAGGCGTGCAGCGACAGGCCGTCCTTGCCGGGGTCGGCGAGGGCGGCCACGTCGAAGACGACGACCAGGAGCACCTCGATGACCAGCAGCACACCGAGCACGCGGGCATTGACGTCGATCTTGAGCCAGCCCAGCAGCCCGACGGCGAGCGCGGCCACGAGCGCGGGTATCCACCAGGCGATCTGCACGTCGGCGTAGGTGGCGAGGAGCCCCGAGACCTCGAAGCCGAAGATGCCGTAGATGCCGACCTGGAGCGCGTTGTAGGCGACGAGGGCCACCAGGGCGGCGCTCGCGCCCGCGGTGGCGCCCAGGCCCCGGCGGATGTAGGCGTAGAAGGCGCCCGCGTTGTGGACGTGGCGGCTCATCTCGGCGTATCCGACGCTGAACAGGATCAGGACGACGCCGAGGACGACGAAGAGCAGCGGCTGGCCGACGATGCCCATCACCGCGAATGTGGTGGGCATGACACCCGCGACGACCATGAGCGGGGCGGTCGCCGCGAGGACGGAGAGCAGCAGTCCCCCGGTGCCGAGCCGGTCGGCCCGCAGGGCGCGCTCCTGCCCCTTGAACGTACTGATGCCGCCGGGGGCGGAGGTGTTCGTGTCCGGACTGTCCGTGGTCATCGGGGGAACGTCCTCACTCTTCGGGTCGGGGGGGGGTGTCAGGCCGTGCCGAGCGCGGCGGCGCGGGCGGCGGCGAAGGCGGTGTGCGGGTCCCGGTCCGGGTACGACCAGGGAGCCGGTGTGGCGTGCCGGCCGATCCGGTGGAAGAGGGCGGCGGCCTCGGCTCCCCGCCCCTCGCAGAACTTGGCGTGGGCGAGGAAGTTCAGGTCGATCAGCCGCCGCGGGTGCCCCTCCAGCTCCCATTCCAGCCACCAGTCGAAGGCGGCCTTCATGACCTGCCGGGCGCGGCGGCCCGTCCAGTGGCCGGAGGCGGCCGGGTCGGCGGGTTGGTGTCCGGCGGCGGCCAGCACGCGGTAGCGCTCCGCGTGCGCGATCACCGGCAGGATCGCGAGCGGGGAGTCGGCGGGTGCCTGTTCGGCGGCCCAGTTGGCGAAGTCGTAGACCTCGTGCAGCGGGTCCGGGCCGGCCTCGGTGCGGCGGGAGGCGAGCCGGGCGAGGATCAGATGGTGGGCGTGGTGGTGGTCGGTGTACCGGCCGCGGACCGCCTCGAAGCTGCGGACGGCGTCCTCGTCGCTCCCGAGCGCGCACTCCAGCATGAGCAGGCCCAGCCAGGGGGTGGGGTCGGCGGGGACCCGGGCCGCGGCGGTCCTGCACGCCTCACGGGCGCGGTCGGGTGTGGTCTTGCCGTGCAGTGCGCGCCGGACCTGGGCGAGGGCGAGCAGCACGGAGGCGTCGGCGGACTCCGGTTCGGCGAGGAGCCACTCCTTGGCCCACGCGGCGCAGGAGGACTCCCGGGCGAGGACGGTGACGCGGTGGCCGCGCCGGTCCCAGTCGTCCCCGGTGTGCACCAGCAGGGAACGGGCGTTCTGCCAGCGGCCCTGCGCCAGTGCGGCGCGCGCGGCCACGAGATCGGCGTCGTCGAGGGCCTCGTCGAAGGCCTGCGCCGCACGTCTGCGGCCACGGCCGAGGGGAGGCGGGGGTGGGGACACCGCGGAACTTCCTCACGCGCTCTTCTGGTGTTTCGGCTCACGGCGACAGAAGGAGCGCGTATGTGCGCATCGCCATGGGCTGATCACGCACAGCCAACCCCCAGCCAACGGTCGGCGTCAAGGGCCGCCAGGGCCTTACACGCGTCAACTGCCGTTACTCGTGAGCTTCTTGTGATCCTGGAGACCAGAGGGACAGGCGTGGTCCGCATCCGTTTTTTCCCTTACGTCCCGCGTGACGTACGTCATAGCGTGAGCTGCCGCCGCCCCCGACGATGGCATGACGTACGGGCGCGCCGGGTGGAGCCGGCCGGTACAGTCGGCCCCTACGCAACCGTGACCCGACCTGACGATCGAGGTACACCGCGTGTCGGTTCTAGTCCTGGCGCTCGCCCTGGGTGCCGCCTGCTGTCTCGGCTTCGGCTTCGTCCTCCAGCAGAACGCGGCCCAACGGGCCCCGCTGAGCGATTTCCTCTCCTTCCGGCTGCTGCTCGACCTCGTGAAGGTGCCCCGCTGGCTCGGCGGCATCGCGCTGATGGTGGTCGGCATGGGCCTGGGCGCCGCCGCGCTGGGGCAGGGCGAGCTGTCACTGGTGGAACCGCTGCTGGCGACGAACCTCCTCTTCGCGCTGGCGCTCTCCCGCAAACAGAGCCGGCAGCCGCTGGGCCGCCAGGGCTGGGCGGGCCTCTTCCTGCTGGCCGGCGGGGTGACCGCGTTCATCGTGGCGGGCCGGCCGGAGGGTGGCGCGGCGACGGCCGATCCGGTGCGGCAGTGGCTGATCATCGGGATCATGATCGGGCTCGCCCTGCTGCTCACGACGCGCGGCAAGCGGTCCCGGCTGAGCTCGGGCCCGGTGCTGCTGGCCCTGGCCGCCGGGCTGCTGTACGGCGTGCAGGACGCGCTGACCAGGATCAGCGGGCAGAAGGTCTCCGACGGCGGCTTCGCCGGGTTGCTCACCGGCTGGGAGCCGTACGCGGTGCTCGCGCTCGGGGTCACGGGGCTGGTCCTCGTGCAGAGCGCGTTCGAGACCGCGTCCCTGCGCAAGTCGCTGCCCGCCCTGACCGCGGCCCAGCCGCTCGCCGGGATCCTCTGCGGCGTCGGCTTCCTGGGCGACCGACTGCGCACCGACGCGGTGGCCCTGAGCTGGGAGGCCGGTGGCCTGCTGGCCGTCGTCGCCGGGATCGTGCTGCTGGGCATGCATCCGGCGATGCCGCACGGGGCACCGGAACGGGCCCGCGTGGCCGCTCCCGCGGTCAGTCCGGCCTCGCCCTGACGGGCCTCGCACCGCCCGGGGCGCGTGTCCTGCTTGGATGAGGGCATGAGCGCTGCTGACGAGATGCTCGACATCGTCGACGAGAACGACCAGGTCGTCGGACAGTCCCCGCGCGGCGAGGCCTACGCCCTGGGCCTGCGCCATCGTTGCGTCTTCGTCCTGGCCCGGGACGCCGAGGACCGGATCTTCGTGCACCGGCGGACCCCGACCAAGCTGGTCTTCCCCTCCCTGCACGACATGTTCGTCGGCGGAGTCGTCGGCGCGGGCGAGTCCTACGACGCCGCGGCCGTGCGGGAGGCCGAGGAGGAACTCGGCGTGACCGGCCTGCCGCAGCCGCGGCACCTCTTCACGTTCCTGTACGACAACGGCTCCGGCCGGACCTGGTGGTCGGCGGTCTACGAGGTCCGCTGCGCGCTTCCGGTACACCCTCAGGCCGAGGAGGTGGCCTGGCACGACTTCCTGCCCGAGGCCGAGGTAGAGCGGCGCCTGGCCGACTGGGAGTGGGTGCCGGACGGGCTCGCGGCGTACGAGCGGCTCAAGGTGTTGTGGGCGTCCGGCTGAAGACGGCCCGGCGCGGCTCCCGGGTAGGGTCGCTCACGTGATCGAGTTCGTACGGAACGTCCGGTTGTGGTTCGCGCCCGCGGAGGTCAGGGAGGACGGCGAGACGCCCGACTACCGGTTCTCGCTGGCCAACGAACGCACCTTCCTCGCCTGGCTGCGCACCGCGCTCGCACTGATCGGCGGCGGTTTCGCGGTGGACCAGTTCCTGCCGGACCTGCGCTGGGGATGGCGGGTCGGGCTCGCGCTCGCGCTGCTGGCCGCGGGCGTGCTGTGCTCCCTGCGGGCGGTCAACCACTGGGTGCGCTGCGAGCGGGCCATGCGCCGCGGCGAGGACCTGCCGGTGTCCCGGTTCCCGGCGCTGCTGAGCCTGGTCGTCGCGGTCGTGGCCGTGGCCATGGTCGTGGTGGTGCTGGTGGGGTGGGAGGGGTGAGTGGGCCGGCCGCCCGGCAGCGGGACCCCGACCGCGATCCCGGGCTCCAGCCGGAGCGGACCCGGCTCGCGTGGCGGCGCACGACGCTGTCGGGCACGGTCGTCGCCGTGCTCGCGGTGAAGACCGTGCTGCACGGCGGGGCCTCCGCGGCCGGCGTCGTCGCCTGCGCCGCGTGCTGTGTGCTCTGGCTGGGCTTCCTGAGCATCGCGCACCGGCGTATCCGCGCTCTCGCGGTCGCCGCGAGCCCCGCGGCGTTCGCGCCCCGGCACGCGGCAGCCGCGGTGCTCTGCACGGTGGCGATGGCGGTGTGCGGCGCGGCCCTCGTCCTGTAAGGCCTCCGAGGTGCAGGTCCTCGCCCTGCTTGCACTCCGAGGTTCAGGCCCTCGTCCTGGGCACAATCCGAAGTAGGCCCTCGTCCTGTGCGCCTCCGAGGTTCAGGCCCTCGTCCTGTTTCCACTCCGCGGTTCAACCCCTCATTCCTGCTCGCTCTCCCAGTCCACCGTCACGACGATCTTGCCGCGCGTGCGGCCCTCCTGGCTCAGCCGGTGCGCGTCGGCGGCCCGCTCCAGGGGGAACGTCTCGTCGACGTGCACGCTGACGACGCCCTGCTCCGCCAGGTCGGCCAGGCGCTGGAGGTCCTGGGCGTCGGGGCGGACGAAGTAGTAGCGGCCGCCGTAGGTCACGACGTCGTTGTCGGCGATCGACGCCAGGCGGCCCTCGGGCGCCAGCAGGTTCGCCGAGACCTTCAGAGCGTCTCCGCCAACGGTGTCGAACACCGCGTCCACACCCTCCGGGGCCAGTCCGCGCACCCGCTCGCCCAGGCCCTCGCCGTACACCACCGGCTCCCCGCCCAGGCCCCGCACGAAGTCGTGGTTCGGCTCGCTCGCCGTACCGATCACCCGGGCGCCGAGGTGGACGCCGAGCTGGACGGCGATCGAGCCGACGCCGCCGGCCGCGGCATGCACGAGCACTGTCTCGCCCCGCTTCACCTGGAGCACCTTGACCAGCACCTGGTGGGCGGTGAGACCGGCCAGCGGCAGCCCGGCCGCCTCCTCGAAGGAGAGGTTGCGCGGCTTGCGCGCGAGAGTGCGCAGGGGCGCGGCCACGTACTCGGCGAAGGTGCCGCGGGAGAGGAAGTCCTCGCGCACGTATCCGATCACCTCGTCACCGACGTCGAACTCCGAGACGGCCGCGCCCGGCCGCACGACGACGCCCGAGACGTCCCAGCCGGGCACCACGGGGAAGACGGGGGCGAGGATGCCGTCGAGGTAGCCCTCGCGGGCCTTCCAGTCGACGGGGTTGACGGCCGCCGCCCGCACCTTGACCAGCACCGCGTCGGGACCGACCTTCGGGTCGCGCACCTCCCCGAACGCCAGCACCTCGGGACCGCCGTACCGTGAGTAGCTGATGGCCTTCATGGCTTTGACCTTCCGGGCTCGCCGGGCGGCGCGCAAGCCGGATGACCTGAACGAACCGGCCGAAACCTCCCCGGCCGCCGCGCGGGAGGAGCCGTCGGCCTATCGTGGCTCCGATCACGTTTCGGTCCCGCTCTGGACGACATACCGACCGGTCGGCATCATGAGTCGGGAACTGTTCACCTGCCCGTAGGAGCGACGCATGAGCCCCGACCATCCGCCCGGACTGGATCTCGAACGGTTGCGCGACCTGCTCGACCGCGAGCGGCCCGGCCTGGTGAACGGCCCGCTGTCCGGCCGGCTGATCGAGGGCGGACGGTCCAACCTCACCTACGCGGTCTCCGACGGCGCGTCCCGCTGGGTCGTGAGACGGCCCCCGCTCGGGCATGTCCTGGCCACCGCGCACGACATGAAGCGCGAGCACCGGGTGATCAGCGCCCTGCACCCGACCGCCGTGCCCGTTCCGCGGCCGGTGCTGCTGTGCGAGGACGAGGAGGTGCTCGGGTCGCCGTTCTACGTCATGGAGTTCGTCGACGGCACGCCCTACCGCACCGCCGGCGAGCTCGCCCAGATCGGCGCGGAGCGGACCCGGGGCGCGGTGCTCAACCTCGTCGACACGCTGGTGGAGCTGCACGCGGTCGACCCGGGCGAAGTGGGTCTGGCGGACTTCGGCCGGCCCGAGGGCTTCCTGGACCGGCAGCTGCGGCGCTGGGGCAAGCAGCTGGACGCCTCCCGCAACCGGGACCTGGACGGCATCGACGAGCTGCACGCCGCCCTCGGGCGCGACCTGCCCCACTCCCCCGCCCCGGCCGTCGTGCACGGCGACTACCGGCTCGACAACGTCCTCATCGGCGAGGACGACCGGATCAGGGCCATCCTCGACTGGGAGATGTCGACGCTGGGCGATCCGCTCACCGACCTCGGCCTGCTGGTGATGTACAGCATGCCGCTCGGCATGCCCGACTCCCCCGTCTCCACGACCGCCGAGGCGCCCGGGCATCCGGCGCCGTCGGAACTCATCGAGCGGTACGCCGCGCGCTCGGGGCGCGACGTCTCCGCGGTCTCCTGGTACACGGCGTTCGCCTGGTTCAAGCTCGCCGTGATCCTCGAGGGCATCCACTACCGCTACACGCTGGGCCAGACGGTCGGACGCGGCTTCGACCGCATCGGCGACCTCGTCCCCGTCTTCGTCCGGCACGGACTGACCACGCTCCACGAAGGCCTCCAGGAGGGCTGATCCACATGGACTTCGCTTTCGACGCGCGCACCGAAGAGCTGCGCGCCAAGCTCCTCGCCTTCATGGACGAGTACGTCTACCCGGCCGAGGCCGTCGCGCACGAGCAGCGCGAGCGGCTCGCCTCGCCCTGGGAGACCGTGCCCGTGGTGGAGGAGCTCAAGGCCGAGGCCCGCAGGCAGGGTCTGTGGAACCTCTTCCTGCCGGACTCCGAGTACGGGGCGGGGCTCACCAACCTCCAGTACGCGCCGCTCGCCGAGATCATGGGCCGCTCCCCGCAGCTGGCGCCGACCGTGACGAACTGTGCGGCGCCCGACACCGGGAACATGGAGGTGCTCACCCAGTTCGGCGACGAACAGCAGCGCAAGCAGTGGCTGGAGCCGCTGCTGGCCGGCGAGATCCGCTCGGCGTTCGCGATGACCGAGCCGGACGTGGCCTCCTCGGACGCCACCAACATCACCACGCACATCGAGCGCGACGGCGACGAGTACGTCATCACCGGGCGCAAGTGGTACATCTCCGGGGCGATGCACCCCGACTGCAAGATCTTCATCGTGATGGGCAAGACCGACCCGGACGGGGAGGACATCCGCCGCCAGCAGTCGATGGTGCTGGTGCCGCGCGACACCCCCGGCGTCACCATCAAGCGGGCCATGCAGGTGTTCGGGTACGAGGACCACTACCACGGCGGTCACGCCGAAGTGATCTTCGACCGGGCGCGTGTGCCTGCGTCGAACCTGGTCGGCGAGGAGGGCGGCGGTTTCGCCATCGCGCAGGCACGGCTCGGCCCCGGGCGGATCCACCACTGCATGCGGCTGATCGGCATGGCCGAGCGGGCGATCGAGCTGATGTGCCGGCGGGCCGTGTCCCGCACCGCGTTCGGGAAGGCGCTGGCGCAGCAGGGCGTGGTGCACAACTGGATCGCGGACGCGCGGGTGACGGTGGAGCAGCTGCGGCTGCTGGTGCTGAAGACCGCGTGGCTGATGGACACCGTGGGCAACCGCGGTGCGCACACCGAGATCCAGTCCATCAAGATCGCCACGCCCCGGGCCGTGGTGGACATCCTCGACCGGGCGATCCAGTTGCACGGTGCCGGCGGGGTGAGCCAGGACTTCCCGCTGGCGGAGCTGTACGCGGGGGCGCGGACGCTGATGATCGCGGACGGTCCGGACGAGGTGCATCAGCGGTCGCTGGCGCGGCGGGAGCTCAAGCGGTACGTGTGACGGCCGCGTGCGGCGGGGGCCCGCCCCCGCCGCTCTGCTCGCTGCACACGGGCCGAGGTCCCCCGCGCCTGCCGGCTGCTCGACGCCGGGCGCGCCGCGCTCACCCCCCGCCCCTGACCCCGAGAGGCCGATCGGCTGCTACGGGCGCAGGGCGCGCAGCAGCAGATCGGCCAGGTGGTCGGCGACCTGCTGGGGCGTGAGGGGGCCGTCGGGTCGGTACCACGTCGACAGGTGGTGGACCGAGCCGAAGTGGTAGTCGACCACGAGATCCGCCGGGGTCGCCTTGGAGAAGACGCCCGACTCCTGGCCCTCCTCCACGAGCGCGCGGAAGCGTTCGTGGTAGCGGCGGCGCTCGGAGCGGACCTGCTTGTTCTTCTCGGGGCTGAGGTGGTGCATGGAGCGCCAGAAGATCATCGCGTCGTCGAGGCTCTCGATGGTCGTCACCACGACGTCCGCGGCGGCGGCCCGCAGCCGCTTCTCCACCGGCTCGTCGGCACCGGCCACGGCGTCCAGCCGCTCCTGCTGGATGCGCAGCACGCGCGCGTACACCTCGTGCAGCAGGTCGTCCTTGGAGCCGAAGTAGTGGTACAGCGCTCCCTTGGTGACACCGGCCGCCTCGACGATCTCCTGCACCGAGGTGCGGTCGTAGCCCTGCTCGGCGAAGAGCCGGGTGGCGGCGGCCAGGAGCCGCTGAGGCACGGGCGTGCCGTCCGAGTCCGTGGTCCTGGGCACTGCCGCCACCTGCCTTTCCGTTCTGCTGTCAGTTGCCTTGCGTACGGGAACGCAGTTCCCGCCGGAGGATCTTCCCACTGGCCGTCTTCGGCAAGTCCGGCAGGATCTCCACCTGGCGCGGATATTTGTAGGCGGCCAGTCTCTCCTTGCAGTAGGCGGCGAGTGCATCCGGGTCCGTGTCGGCGTCCGGGCGCAGGCTGATGTAGGCCTTGACGGTCTCCCCGCGATACCCGTCGGGCACCCCGACGACGGCGGCCTCGCGCACCGCCGGGTGTGTGTAGAGGACGTCCTCGACCTCGCGCGGCCACACCTTGAAGCCGGACGCGTTGATCATGTCCTTCTTGCGGTCGACGACGTACAGCCAGCCCTGCTCGTCCATGAAGCCGATGTCGCCGGTGCGCAGTTCGCCACCGGGGAACGTGGCGGCGGTGGCGTCGGGGCGGCGCCAGTAGCCGGGCACGACCTGCGGGCCGCTGACGACGATCTCGCCCTGCTCGCCGAAGGGCACCTCCGCACCGGCGTCGTCGACGATCCGCACGACCGTGTCGGGGCCGGGCAGCCCCACGGCGAGGGTCCCGGACACCGGGTCGACCGGCGCCTTCAGGCCGGGCGGCACCGAGGCGCAGGGCGCGGTGCACTCGGTCAGCCCGTAGCCGTTGCGAATGTACGGCCCGAATCCGGCCCGGAACTTCTCCACCAGCGCGGGCGGCAGCGGGGCGCCGCCGGAGGAGATCACCCGGAAGGAGGAGAAGTGGTCGCGGGTGACGGAGGGGTGGGCGGCCAGCGCCATGAAGGCCGTGGACGGCCCCACCGTGTAGTGCGGACGGTGCTCGGCGAACGCGTCCAGCACCACGCCCGACTCGAAGCGGTACGCCAGCACGAGCGTGCCACCGCTGGTCAGACAGGCGCCGAACTGGCACACCATGCCGGTGATGTGGAACAGCGGCGCCAGCCCGAAGTAGACGGGCCGCTTTGGCAGTCCGAGGCCGGTGCGCTGCCGCTCGGCGTTGTACATGATGTTGCCGTGCGTGTTGGTTGCGCCCTTGGGCGTGCCGCTCGTGCCCGAGGTGTAGCTGATCAGCGCGATGTCCGAGGGGCCGGGATCCCGGTCTTCGGGCGCCTTGTGGCCGGCCCGCGCCACGGTCACCAGGTCGTCGGCGTCCGGGGCCTGCGGCAGGCGCTCGAAGGTCAGCACGCGCGCGTCGCCGCGGCTCTGGAAGTCCAGCTCGCATCCGGTGAGCACGATCCGCACGGGCGAGTCCGACGCCGTCTCGCGCAGATACGACTCCCAGGCCCGGTCCGAGCAGATCAGCGCGGCGACCTCGCCGTCCCGCAGGACGTGCGCCACCTCGCCCGACTTGTACATCGGGTTGACCGGCACGACGACCGCGCCCGCCTTCCACGCGCCCAGCAGGGCGAGCACGAAGTGCGGGGAGTTCTGCAGCAGCACCGCGACCCGGTCGCCGCGCCGAAGACCGCGCGCCGCGAGGTGCCCGGCGACGGAGTCGCTGAGCTCGTCGACGTCCCGGTAGGTCAGCCGGCCGTCGAAGTAGGCCAGGAAGTCGCTCCCCGGTGTCTCGGCCACGGCCCGGCGCAGGGCGTGCACGAGGGAGTCCGCGGGGCTGATCGCGCCCTTCTGCGCGTCGCTGAGCAGGGCGAGCCAGGGCTTGGCGGCGTAACGGGAGTCGGTCACCGGGCCTCCTCCCACTGCTGCTGGATGCGGTTCATGCCGGACAGCCACCGGTCGGGGTCGCCGGCCCGGGCCTGATGGTAGGCGGCGACCTCGGGGTGCGGCAGGATCAGGAACCTGTCCTCCTCGATGCCCTTCAGCAGGGCGTCCGCCACGGTGTCCGGCTCGATGGCGGTCGGCTGGAGCACGAGGTCGCCCGCGCTGCCGGTGGCGGCGAGCATGTCGGTGCGCACGCCCTGGGGGCAGATGGCGTGGACCTTCACACCCCGGTGCCGGTACGTCAGCGACAGCCACTCGGCGAAGGCGAGCGCGCCGTGCTTGGTGACGGCGTAGGGGGCGGCCCCGATCATGGTGAGCAGACCGGCGGCGGACACGGTGGAGACGAACCGTCCGCTGCCGCGCTCCAGCCAGCCGGGCAGCAGCGCATGGGCGGCGCGGACGTGCGCCATCACGTTCACGTCCCAGGAGGCGGCCCAGGCCGTCTCGTCCAGCGGCCCGTCGGCGGCTCCGCCCTCGAAGGCGACACCGGCGTTGGCGCAGTAGACGTCGACGGTGCCGCCGAGTGCGTCCCGGGCGTCCCGGGCGATCGCGGAGGCGTCACCGGGCACGGCGATGCCACCGACCTCGTCCGCGACCCGCTTGGCCCGCTCGGCGTCCAGGTCGTTGACCACGACCCGGGCTCCTTGGGAAGCGAACCGCCGGGCCAGCGCTGCCCCGATTCCGCCGCCGGCCCCCGTGACAACGACTCCGGCGTCTTGAAAGGCTCCCACTCGGTCTCCTCAGTCGCGGCTCTGCAATGGCGCCAGACTAACCGGTCGGTATGTACCAGGGAAGGGTCGACCGACAACGCCCCCTGAAAGGGGCCGAGGGCTGTCCGATCGGGCGGCTCCGCCGCGGGCCGCGCTCGATGCCGGACGGCCCGCAGCCTCCCCACGGCCCACGGGAGCGCATACCGTGCCCATGCCGACCGTCCCCGCTCCAGGAGGTCACCGCATGCGCCCTTCCAGACGAGCCGTCATCACCACCGCCACGGCGGCAGCCGTGGCGGCGACCTCCACCGCATCCGCCGCCCAGCACCGCGGGCACCTGCGCACCGGCTTCGAACGCCTCGCCCGCGACGGCTACGCCCTGCTCGACGGCCAGAAGGCCGGCATCGTCACCAACCCCACCGGCATCACCCGCGACGCCCGGCACATCGTCGACGTCATGCACGCCGACGACCGCGTCGAGCTGACCGCCGTCTTCGGCCCGGAGCACGGCTTTCGCGGCACCGCCCAGGCCGGCGGCTCCGAGGGCCGCTACGACGACCCCGCGACCGGCCTGCCCGTCTACGACACCTACCTCAAGAGCGGCCGGCCCCTCGCCGACGTCTTCACCGCGTCCGGCGTCGACACGGTCGTCTTCGACATCCAGGACGTCGGCGCCCGCTTCTACACGTACATCTGGACGCTCTACGACTGCATGGAGGCCGCCCGGATCGCCGGCAAGCGGTTCGTCGTGCTGGACCGGCCGAACCCGGTGACCGGCCGGGCGGCCCTCGGCCCGGTCCTGCACAGGGAGTTCGCCACGTTCGTCGGGCGGCAGCCCATCGCCCAGGCCCACGGGATGACCGTCGCCGAACTGGCGCGGCTGTTCAACGGGGAGTTCCTGACCGACCCCGTGCCGCTTCGGACGGTGACGATGTCGGGCTGGCGGCGCTCGCAGTTCTACGATGCCTCCGGGCTGCCCTGGGTGCCGCCCAGCCCGAACATGCCGACGCCGGAGACGGCCCTGGTGTACTCGGGAACGTGCCTGTTCGAGGGCACGAACCTGTCCGAGGGGCGTGGCACGACCCGGCCGTTCGAGCTGCTGGGCGCGGAGGGCGTCGACCGGCGCTGGGCGGCAGCGGCGAACGAACTCGCCCTGCCCGGCGTGCGGTTCAGGGAGGCGTACTTCGCGCCCACCTTCTCGAAGTTCCAGGGGAAGACGATCGGCGGTGTGCAGGTCCATGTGCACGACCGGGCCGCCTTCGATCCGGTCCGCACGGGGATCGCCCTGCTCGTCACCGCCAAGCAGGTCTGGAGCGGTTTCGCCTGGCGCCCGGACAACTGGATCGACAAACTCACCGGCTCCGCGCGTGTGCGGACGATGATCGACGCGGGTGCCGGCACCGAGGAGGTGGTGGCCGGGTGGCAGGAGGACCTGGCGGCGTTCCGCAGGACGAGGCGCGCCTACCTCCTCTACCGCTGACCCGGGCCCGCGAGCGACGAACACCGCCGGCCGCTTCCGCGAGCGACGAACACCGGCCGGTTCTGCCAGGACCAATGTGCCCGTGACGTATGGCCAAGCTCCCCCGTTGGCAGGACGATGCGCCCACATCGTGGCGTCACCCGGGGGTCAGGGGGCCTGTCATGGCGGATCCGGCGATGAGTGTGACTCCCTACTGGGAGCTGGCCTTCGACGCGGACGGGGACCCGGACGGCCGTCGGCGCGACCGGCTCCTCGCCGGAGTGACCGAGCGGGGCGTGCGCGATCTGATCGTCTTCGCGCACGGCTGGAACAACGACCGCTCCGGGGCGACGCGCCTCTACGACCGCTTCTTCGCGCCCGTGCCACGGCTGGCCCCGGCGGCGCGGATCGGGTACGCCGGGGTGCTGTGGCCGGCGATGCGGTTCGCCGACGAGCCGATCCCTGACTTCCCGCGGGCCGTGTCGGCCGATCCGCCGGGGCGCCCGGTGCTGGACAAGGACACCCGGCACGCGCTGCTGGAGACCTTCCCGGGCCGGGCGATCCTGGTCGACCAGATCGCCCGGCTGCTGGAGCAGCAGCCGCCACAGGAGGCCGAACTGGAGGAGTTCGGGCGGCTGGTGCGGACGCTGGTGGAGGTGGTGGCGCCGGGGCCGCAGGCGTTGTTCGCGGCGGACACGGTGGCGGAGGGCGTGCCGCAGAGCGAACCGGGGATGTTCGCCGGATCGTCGGCGGCGGCCTGCGAGGAGTTCGCCCGGGCGCTGACGGAGTTCGAGGCGTCCGGGTCACCGCAGGGGTTCAGCTTCCCCAACCCCTGGGACGGCGCGCACGAACTGCTGCGGCAGGCGACGTACTACGCGATGAAGCGGCGCGCGGGGACCGTCGGTGAGCGGGGGCTCGGCCGGGTCGTCGGGCAGCTCGCGGAGGCGGCCCCGGGAGTGCGGGTGCACCTGGTCGGGCACAGCTTCGGCGCACGGCTGGTGTCGTTCGCGCTGCGGGGCCTTCCCGAGGGCGTGCGCACGGTGAAGTCGGTGACGCTGCTCCAAGGGGCGTTCTCGCACTACGCGTTCGCGGCCCGGCTGCCGCACGACGCCCGGGCCGGAGGGGTGCTCCAGGGGCAGCAGAACCGTGTCGACGGGCCCTTGGTGTGCTGCCACTCCCGGCATGACGCGGCCCTGGGCACGATGTACCCGCTGGCCTCGCGGATGGCGGGCGACAGCCGGTCGGCCGCCCAGTCGGCCCTGGGGCGGGCTCTGGGCGCCACGTGGGGCGCGATGGGGCACGACGGGGTGCAGGCGGTGCCGGGCACGCGCGCGTACACCCTCGCCGAAGCCCTGCGTGCGCGACTGCCTGCCTCGGGGTGCGTGAACGTCGACGCGGCGGCCGTGGTCAGACGGGGCGGGCCGCCGGCCGGTGCGCACAGCGACATCCTGCACGCGGAGCTGGCCCGGCTGGTCCTGGCGGCGGGCCGCGTTCGCTGACCCACCGCCAGGACGGTGCCTCACCGGTGTGAGGTGAACTCCACGACCTGCTGGTAGGTCGGCCGGTTCTGCCAGCTGATCTTGCCGTGCTTGATGCCGCCGAGGGTGCGGTGGTTGATCGAGTCGGCGCACCACTGGTCGCCGGCCGAGCACACGTCGTCGCCGGGGTAGACCTGGGCCGCGGTCCTGCCGGCCGCCTCCTTCAGGGTGCTGACGAGGGCGTCGCGGCAGGCGCCGAGGCTGCCGTCGCCGCAGTACTTCCTCGCGAGCGGCCCCTTCACCTGCTCGCCGAGCACCGCGCGGACGTCCTTGTCGACATAGCTCCACCAGCCGTACTGGAAGGAGCTCCCGGCGTGCGAGCCGGTCGGGCCGTGCGCCGCCGACGGGGACTCGTCGACGGGGAGGTTGGCCGTGACCGCTTCGTACAGCTCGCTGCCGAGGCCCGGTTCGAACTCGGCCTTGACCAGCAGCGGCCACCAGGCGTCCAGGATGCGGATCGCGTCGGCGTCGGCGTACTTCTTCGACCCTGCCGCGGTCTCCGTGCGCTTGCCGCCCGCGGCGACCCAGGCCTGGAGCTTGCTCACGGCGGCCGCGGCGGCCGGGTCGGTGACGGGTGTGCTGGTGACGGCCTTCAGGAGATCGGGCAGGACGTCCTCGGCCCGGAGGTCCGCAAGCCCGGCGTCGGCCATGGCCTTCACCAGGGCGGCGCGGGTCACCCCGCCCTGCTGGACCAGCTTCCTCACCCGGTCCTCCAGGAGGTTGCCGCGGTGCACCGAGCCGTTGCCCCAGGGCGCGGTCGTGTAGTCCCTGGCCTGCTTGTTGTTCCAGGAGACGTAGTAGTCCTGGTCGATGGAGTTCGGGTGGGCGGAGGGCGGGGTGTAGTCGGCCGTGTTGGTCGCCGGGTCCCAGCCGCGCCACTCGTAGGCCGGCCGGGCCCATGCCGGGAACTCGGAGTCGACGCCGGTCGCGCGCACCGGGTTGTCGCCGCTGTTGTAGTACGCGGTGTGCTCGGAGTCGGCGTAGAACCAGTTGAAGGTGTAGTTGATGTGCTGGACGGCCTTCTGGAAGGAGTCCGGGCCCTTGACGTAGTCCGGGTCGTTCAGCATCTGGAAGCCGATGATGGAGTCGGCCTCGTGCAGGAAGGACGAGCGCAGGGTGGTGTAGGCGACCTTCTTGCCGCCGACCGTGGCGCGGTACTCGACGGGTCCGTACTTCGTGCGCCAGACCCGCATGGTGTACGAGCCGGCCGCGGTGCCGTCGGCGGTCGTGGGCTTCCAGGCGTTCTTCTGCTCGATCTTCTCCATGGGGGTGCAGGTGCCGCGGTACAGGTAGTGGTAGTCGTCCTGGCACAGCTCGACCGCGTAGGTGTCGATGATGTCCTGGCCGGAGGTCGTGGCGCTCCAGGCGTAGTCCTGGCCGCGGCCGAGTTCGACGTACATGCTCAGGCCGGCGAAGGAGGCGCCGCGGGCGCTGATGCCCGGGCCCTGGATCTCCTGGAGCAGCAGCAACTGGGGGGCGAAGTAGCCGGTCTGCGGGCCGAACACGGCGACGGGGTGGCCACTGGCCGTGTGCTTGCCGCTGACCACGAGGGCGTTGGACATGCCGCGCCTGGCGGACGACGTGGCGGTTTTCGCGGCTCGACCGGACGCGCCGGTCGCACTGGCCGTGGTGGCGGTGCCGGTGCGGTCGTACACGAGCGGCTCCGGCTGCACCGAACCGGCGTCGGGCAGGGCCGTGCCCTGCGGGTCGGCCGGCTTGGCGCCGTAGGGGAAGCTGCCGTCGTGCTGGGTGAGGACGGCCTCCGGGTCGTTGCGCATCCGGAAGGACTCCCAGACCCTGGTGCCCTCGGTGACGCCGTACTTCTCCTGGGCGGCCATGAGCGAGAGGGCGTTGTTCACCTCACCGCCTCCGCCCGAGCCGAACAGCGCGCCGATGACGGAGGCCAGCGCGACCATGTCGGTGATCTTGAAGTGTTCGATCGTGCCGGCGTTGGTGACTGAGTCCTTGTGCCCGGTGAGTACGTATTCACCGGGGAAGGTGCGGCCCTTGTCGGAGGCGTCGATGTAGGAGTTGATGCCGTCGAGGTAGGCCTTGACGTCGGCGAGGGCCTGCTGTCCGCGCTCGCCGTTGGTGGCGACGGCGTTGTCGATCTGCGCCTGCAGATCGGCCTCGCTGTAGGGGGCGTGCCGCCAGAACTGCTGCTCGAGGCCCTGGTTGGAGGGCGCACCGCCCGCGAAGGAGGTCAGCTGACCGCGACCGACGTGCCGGAAGACGTCCATCAGCCACAGCCGGTCCTGCGCTGCCGCATATCCGGCGCCGAACTCCGTGCCGTATCGGGTGGTCCCGGTGATGTGCGGCACACCGGTCTTCTTGTCCCGGACGATCGTCACGTCACTGCGTCCGGCGGGTTTGACGCTGGAGGCGACCTGGTCGGCGGGGACCCCGAAGGAGGCGTCGTTGAAGAAGGTGTTGATCTTGTCGTTGGTGAGGGCGGGGTAGCCCTTGGCGAGGTTGGCGTAGGGGCCGAGCTGGTCCTCGGCGTGCTCGGGCTGGGTGCCGAATGCCTGGTTGAGGAGGATCTGAGCGAGGGTGGCGTTGCCGTTCTGGCCGGGCGGGAGGATGTCCGAACACTGGTTGCCGCAGTGATCGTTCGCCGCGGCGGTGGCCTGCGCGGTCGCTGTTTCCGATGCGGCAGCCGGGGCAAGCGGCGACAAGAGACCTGCGATCAGGGTGCATACGGATGCTGTCTTCAGGAACCCGGGGATTCCGCTGGGAGTTCTCATTCTGTCGAGAACGGTGCGTGGGGCACGCCGTGGCATGGGGGGCTCCTCCCGACGGGGGTGGGCGGGATGTTACCGCCGGTATCCCCCGGCTTGAAGATGAACAGGCGTCACTTTTTGAAGTCGGCACAACAGACACACGGATCACGGCAGTCGACCGGCGAGCCTCTTCGGGCCGCTTATGGAGGCCATTTGAAATCGGATGGAGCCGATTCGCTTGTCGATACGTCTATTCGGCGACGTCCGTACGACGACGCCGAAGTGACCGGATTACAGGTGCAGGTGTGACGGAGGTGCAGGACGATGGCCGGTTTCCGGAGTCTGGCGAGACAGGTCCGCGATCCGCGGTGCGATCTGGCCCTGCGGCGCTATTCGCTGCGTAAGTGCCTTGAGAGGTTCGCCCCTTACGGGCACAGAGCGACCTGGGACCATCTCTGCTCCCGGGCGGGGTTCGGCCCGGAGGACCGCTCCCCCGATCCGGTGCGGCTCATGGCCGCACTGGACGAGCTGGAGGAGGCGCGGGCGGTCTGGCTGGCCTACGAGGTCGAGTTCGCCGAGCGCCGCAAGAAGGAGAAGCACGACGGACTGCGCAGGCCGGGCAGTGTGGACGACTGGCACCGGCTGACCTGGGGCGGTTTCGGCGTGGCCTGGTGCGACGACCCGGCGGTCCATCCCCGTGAACCGCTGGCCGAGGTGCTGCGCCGGCTGATCGCCGCGCTGGAGCGCGAGCCGGGCTCGGCGTGCCCGGTGTGCGGCGGTGAGCAGCTCTACTGGAGGTACGACCTGGACCACGAACCCTCGTCCGGTCCGGTCTGCGCGGACTGCGGAATCCTGGTGCCGCGTCCCGTGCTCACGCGCGAGGCCCTGGCCTACGCCAGGCGGACCAGGTTGTTGGTGTCGGCTTGACGGATGCGGGTGCGCGGGGGGTGCGCCGGGGATGCCGCACCCCCACTGTCGACGGTGACTGGCACCATCGACGGCATGATGC
This sequence comes from Streptomyces tibetensis, assembly GCF_007655005.1. Lineage (GTDB taxonomy): Bacteria > Actinomycetota > Actinomycetes > Streptomycetales > Streptomycetaceae > Streptomyces > Streptomyces tibetensis. Next base: position 120,765 of record NZ_SZVW01000003.1, on the reverse strand, counting down.
AGGGGTGCCTGAACGGATCGCGGACGGCCGCTGACGGCGTGGCCGTGCCGCTGACACCCGAGTCGCTGGCCGACTCGGCCGCCGGGGCCGTGGCCGCCGGGGCGACGGACCTCCATGTCCATCCCAAGACGCCCTGCGGACGGGACACGTTCTCGCCGCGAGTGCTCGCGACGACGCTGTCGGCGATCCGGGCGCGAGTGGCGGTGCCGGTGGGTGTGACCACGGGCGCGTGGGCTGAACCCGACCCGGCCGCCCGGCTGGAGCGGATACGCGGCTGGACCGTGCTGCCCGACCACGCCTCGGTCAACTGGCACGAGCCGGGGGCGGAGGAGACGGCCGCGCTGCTCATGGAGCTCGGGGTGGGCGTGGAGGCCGGCATCTGGTCCGGCACGGACGGGGCGGAGCGGTTCGCGGCGTCGGCGCTGGGGCCGAGGGTGCTGCGGGTCCTGGCCGAGGTGACGAACCCGGACCCGGTGAGCGCGGCCGCCTCGGCACGGAGACTGCTGTCCGACCTGGGGCCCGCGCACGGCCGTCTCGTGCTGCTGCACGGCGAGGACGGCGGCGCCTGGCCGGTGCTGCGCCTCGCGGGCCGGCTGGGGCTGGCCACACGGATCGGGCTGGAGGACGTCCTCCTCCTGCCGGACGGCCGACGGGCGCAATCCAACGCGCAGTTGGTGGCGGCCGGGCTGACGGAGTACGGGGCGGGTCGGGGGCCGAACGGAGGGTTACCGGCCGGGCACCGAAGCGGGGGCCCGAGCACGCCGCAGGACCCGCCTTCGGCCTGACCGGGCACAGGGCGAGCCGGAGCGGCGGCTATCCGCGGCGGCCCTTGTCGGCCATCAGGCGGGACCCCGTGAGCCGCTCGCCGAAGACGTCGTCCGGGTTGGACAGAACGCAGGTGTCCAGGGAGAGGCAGCCGCAGCCGATGCAGTCGGCGAGGTGATCCCTCAGGCGGTTCAGCTGCTTGATGCGTTCTTCCAGTTCGGTGCGCCAGACTTCGGAGAGGTGCGCCCAGTCCTCCCGGGTGGGCGTGCGCTCCTCGGGGAGTTCCGCGAGCGCCTCGCGAATCGTCGCCAGGGGGATGCCGACCCGCTGCGCGGCCCTGATGAACGCGACCCGGCGCAGCGTGTCACGGGAGTAGCGGCGCTGGTTGCCCGAGGTCCGACGGCTGCTGATCAGACCCTTGGACTCGTAGAAGTGCAGGGCGGAGACGGCGGCGCCGCTGCGCGCCGCGAGCTGGCCGACCGTGAGCTCGTGGATCTTCTCTGGAATCCGGTGCACCCCGCGACCCTACCGAGTCCGTTGACACAGCCACCGCGGCCGACCATGCTAAGCAGTCGCTTAGACATGTGAGCGCGCAGACTCCCTGCACACGAGAGGCCTGGAAGACATGGCAGAGCCGAGGATCTTCACGTCCGTCGACGACCTGAAGTCGGCGGTGGGCGAACAACTGGGGTACACCGACTGGCTCGACATCGACCAGAAGCGGATCGACCTCTTCGCGGAGGCCACCGGTGATCACCAGTGGATCCATGTCGACGCGGAGAAGGCCGCCGCGGGCCCGTTCGGCACCACCATCGCGCACGGCTACCTGACCCTGTCCCTGCTGCCCCTCTTCGGGCCGCAGCTGATCGCCGTCGAGGGCGTGAAGATGGGCGTCAACTACGGCACGAACAAGGTGCGCTTCCCCGCCCCGGTCCCCGTGGGCTCCCGGCTGCGCGCCACCGCGACGATCAGCGGCGTCGACGAGGTGCCCGGCGGCGTCCAGGTGGCCGTCGCCTTCAGCGTGGAGCGCGAGGGCGGCGACAAGCCGGTCTGCGTCGCCGAGTCGGTGGCGCGCTACTACTTCTGAGCCGGGGCGAGGCGCCCCTCAGGCCGTCGGTCCCTGGGCTCCGACCATCCGCAGCACGAGGTCGGCGTACAGCTCGCCGACCTCCTCCGGTGTCCGGGGCCCGCCGACGTTGAACCACCGCGCCACGTCGATGCAGAGGGACAGCACGGCCAGCGTCGTGCCGTGCACGTCGACGACGTCGAACTCGCCCGACCGCACGCCCTCCTCGATGATCCCGCGCACCTCGCCGTCGACCTCGCGGCGCAGCGCGAGGATCTCGGCTCGGGCGTCGGGACCCAGCGATTCGAGTTCGTACTGCACGACGCGGGCGGTGGTACGGCCGCCCGCGTGCCAGCGCACGAAGGAACTGACCGCGCCGGCGAGCCGCTCGGTGGGGGTGCCCTCCCGCCGGGACGCCACCTGCAGGATCTCCAGGGCCTTCTCGTGCCCGATCCTGCTGATGCGGTGCAGCAGTTCTTCCTTGGTCTTGTAGTGGATGTAGAGGGCGGCCGGGCTCATCCCGGCGCGGCCCGCGATGTCGCGGGTCGTCGTGGCGTGGTAGCCACGCTCGGCGAAGGCCTCCACCGCGGCGACCAGCAGCCGCCGCGCCGCGTCGGGCGTGACCTCGCCCCACGCCTGCGCCTCGCCGCCGGCTGTCTCCTCCGCCGTACTCATCGCTCGCCCCTCTCCACTGGCAGGAGCAACACCATACCGCCGAAGGTGAGCGAGCGCTTAGTGTGGCCGCTCAGCGCTTTTCGAAGGGGGTGTACGAGGGAGCCGCCCCCTCCTGCCGGTCCCGGATCACCTTGGCCAGGGTGAAGGAGGACGTGACCAGGTAGAGGACGGCGATGGCGAGGAAGGCCCGCACCCAGGCGTCGGCGCTCAACTGGTAGATGCCGATGGCCGTGGCCGCCATGGCGACGGCGAAGGAGGCGACGGCCTGGCCGTAGAAGGCGGCCGTGTTCTGCTGCTTGCCCGGTGTGTCACTCATGGGGAAAGCATCGGCGGACGTGGCCCGCGCCACATCCGCCGAGGTACTCAGACACGTACTCAGAACGCCGAGACGCCTGTCAGCGCCCGCCCGATGACCAGCTTCTGGATCTGGCTGGTGCCCTCGTAGAGGGTCATCACCCGGGCGTCCCGCAGCAGCTTGCCCACCGGGTACTCGTCGATGTAGCCGTAGCCGCCGAAGACCTGGAGCGCGTTGTTCGCGGCGCGGACGGCGGCCTCCGAGGCGAACAGCTTGGCCTTGGACGACTCCACGGCGAACGGCCGCCCCCGGTCGATCAGGTCGGCGACCCGCCAGGTGAGCAGCCGGGCGGCGTCGACGTCCAGGGCGATGTCGCTGAGCAGCTCCTGGACGAGCTGGTGGTGGGCGATGGTCCTGCCGAACTGCTCCCGCTCCCCCGCGTACCGCACGGCCGCGTCGAGGGCCGCCTGGGCTATGCCGACGCAGCCCGCGGCGACGGACATCCGGCCCTTGGCGAGGGCCGACATGGCGATCGAGAAGCCCTTGCCCTCCTCCCCGAGCAGGGCGGAGGCCGGTACGCGCACGTCGTCCAGGACGAGCTCGGCGGTGGCCTGGCCGCGCAGCCCGAGCTTGCCGTGGATGGTGCGGCGGGTCAGGCCGGGTGTGTCGGTGGGGACGAGGAAGGCGGAGACGCCCTTGTGACCGGGGGCGTCCGTGGAGCGGGCGAAGAGCAGGACGACGTCGGCCCAGGTGCCGTTGGTGATGAACATCTTGGTGCCGTTGAGGACGTAGTCGTCGCCGTCCCGCACCGCCCGGGTCACCAGACTGCCCGCGTCCGAGCCGGTGCCCGGTTCGGTGAGGCCGAAGCAGCCGACCGCAGCGCCGGAGGTCAGACCGGGCAGCCAGAGCCGCTTCTGCTCCTCGCTCCCGAAGGCGGCGACGGTCTTGGCGACGAGTCCGAGGGAGACGGAGACGATGCCGCGCACGGACGAGTCGCCCCGGCCCAGCTCCTCCGTGACCAGGCAGTACGCGAGATGGTCGCCGCCGGAGCCGCCGTACTCCTCGTCGATCGTCAGACCCAGGAAGCCGACCTCCCCGAGCTTGTCGACGATGCCCCGGTCGACCGCCTCGGCGCGGTCCCAGGCGACGACGTGCGGGGTGATCTCGCGCTCCACGAAGTCCCGCGCGAGCTGCCGGACCGCGCTCTGCTCCTCGCTGAGCTCCAGATTCACCACAGGTCACCCCACTGAAAGCCGTAAGTGTAGATTTAAATTAGCACTGCTAGTTTCTTGGTGCAGCCCTACTATGTGCGCCATGGCCCGACCGCGCAAGCCCTTGCTCAGCACCGACCGGATCGTCGAGACGGCCCGTGCGCTCGTGGACGCGGAGGGGCTGGCCGCCGTCTCCACGCGGCGGCTCGCCGCCGAACTGGGGGTCAGCGGGCCCTCGCTGTACAACCACTTCCGCACCAAGGACGAGATCCTGGAGGCGGTCGCCGACTCGGTGAGCGGCCAGGTGGACCTGTCGATGTTCCAGGACGGCCGGGACTGGCGGACCGCGCTGCACGACTGGGCCGTCTCCTACCGGGCCGCGCTGCGCGACCACCCCAACATCGTCCCGGTGCTGGCCCGCGGCCCCGGCCGCCGCCCGGCCGGGCTGCGCCTCGCGGACGCCGTCTACGGCGCGATGGTCGCCGCGGGCTGGCCGCCGGCGCAGGCCACGTCGATCGGCGCGCTGATGCGGTACTTCGTGATGGGCTCCGCGCTCGGCTCCTTCGCCGGGGGCTTCGTGGACGACGCGAGCGCGTACGACCCCGCCGACTACCCCCACCTCCAGCAGGCGCACCTCCTCGCCGAACAACAGGAGAAGATCGACGAGAGGGCCTTCGAGACCGGGCTGACGGCCCTGCTGGACGGGCTGGCGCGGCAGTACGAGCAGGTGCGGCGCCCGGCGTAGCGACGCTTCGGCGCCGGCCGAACCGTCCGTGTTCCATGCTGGACGGCATGACGACGAGGGATCCGCAGGCGACGGCCCTGGCACGGCTCGCCGCGCTGTTCGCGGACGAGACCCGGGCCGCGTGCCTGCTGGCGCTGCTCGACGGACGGGCCTGGACCGCGAGTGAGCTGGCGCGGCACGCGGGAGTCGCCGCGTCGACGCTGAGCGAGCACCTGGGCCGGCTCGTCGGGGGCGGACTGCTCGCCGAGGAACGGCAGGGCAGGCACCGGTACGTCCGGCTGGCCGACGCGCGGGTCGCGCAACTGCTGGAGGACCTGGCCGCGCAGGTCGCGCCCGGCTCGACCGTACGCCCGCGCACCCTGCGGGAGTCGAGCGCCGGCTCGGCGATGGCCCGGGGCCGCACCTGCTACGACCATCTCGCCGGGCGGCTCGGCATCGCGGTCACCGACGCGCTGACGGCGCGCGGCCTGCTGGAGCAGGAAACGGGGTTCGCGCTCACCGACGCGGGGCTGGCGTGGTTCGCGTCGGCCGGGATCGGCCTCGAACGCCGGGGGCGGCGGCCGTTGGCCCGGGGATGCCTGGACTGGACCGAGCGCCGCCCCCATCTCGCGGGCGTGGCGGGCGCCGCGCTGTGCCGGCATGCCCTGGACACGGGGTGGTGCGTGCGCATCGGCTCCGAGCGGGCCGTGAAGGTGACGGCGGCCGGTGAGCGCGCCCTCTCCGACCTGCTGGGCGTACAGGCGGCGGCGCTGCGGTAGGTGCGCACGGCGCCCGGGCCGACCCCGGCACGACACCCCCTCCGACCGCACGGCGCCCCGTCCGACCCGGCACGACACCCCCTCCGATCGCGCACGGCGTCTCTACCTCGCGCGGTGTCCCGTCCGAAATCCGCGAGCCTTCAGGCCCCTCCCCCTCCTAGCCTCTGGAGCATGATGTCGAACACCTCCCCGTCCCCTTCCGCCCGCCGCGCGGATCTGCTCGCCGCCGGTGCGGCCGCGGTGACCGTCGTGCTGTGGGCCTCCGCCTTCGTCTCGATCCGCAGCGCGGGTGAGGCGTATGCACCGGGTGCGCTGGCGCTCGGACGACTGCTGGCCGGGGCGCTGACGCTGGGGGTGATCTGTCTGCTGCGGCGGGAGGGGCTGCCGCCGCGCTCGGCCTGGCGCGGGATCGCGATCTCGGGCGTGCTGTGGTTCGGCTGCTACATGGTCGTCCTGAACTGGGGCGAGCAGCAGGTCGACGCGGGAACGGCCGCCCTGGTCGTGAACACCGGGCCGATCCTCATCGCGCTGCTCGGTGCCCGGCTGCTCGGCGACCCGATGCCGCCGCGGCTGCTGGCGGGGATGGCCGTGTCGTTCGCCGGTGCCGTGACGGTGGGTCTGTCGATGTCGGGCGAGGGCGGTTCCTCGGTGCTGGGTGTGGTGCTGTGCCTGCTGGCGGCGATCACGTACGCCGCCGGTGTCGTGGCGCAGAAGCCTGCGCTGGGCACCGCGAGCCCGTTGCAGGTGACGACGTTCGGGTGCCTGGTCGGCGCGGTGCTGTGCCTGCCGTTCGCCGGGCAGCTCGTGCACGAGGCCGCCGCGGCGCCCGCCGCCGCGACGCTGAACATGGTGTATCTGGGCGTCTTCCCGACCGCCCTCGCCTTCACGACCTGGGCGTACGCCCTGTCCCGGACGACCGCGAGCCGGATGGGCGCGACGACGTACGCGGCGCCCGCGCTGGTCGTGCTGATGTCCTGGCTGTTCCTCGGCGAGGTGCCGGGGCTGCTCACGCTGGTGGGCGGTGTGCTGTGCCTGGCGGGCGTGGCGGTGTCCCGGTCCCGGTCACGGGCGGCGGCCCGGGCGGTGACTCCGGGAGCGGTTCCGGAGCCACTGCCCGAGGAGGCCGGGGACTCAGCCCGCTGACTCGGCCTGGGTCTCCGGCTCGGCCTGGGTCTCCGGCACGGCCTGGGTCGCCGGCTCGGCCTGCGTCTCCGGCGCCTTCTGCGCTTCTGCGCCGCGCGCCCGGGCCGCGAGGATCCTGATCGACACCAGGGCGATCACCGAGAGCACCACGATGTAGCCGGACACGGCCATCGAGGTGCCGGTCGCCTCCAGCAGCAGCACCATCATGAAGGGCGCGAGCCCACCGCCCGCCACGGCCGCGATCTGGTAGCCGAGGGAGGCGCCGGTGTAGCGCATCTCGGGCGTGAACAGCTCGGCGAACAGGGCGGCCTGTGGGCCGTACATGATGCTCAGGAAGCAGCTGGCGACGAACGTGCCGACGGCGAGCCACAGCAGCGAGCCGGTGTCGATCAGCAGGAAGAGCGGCACGGCCCACAGGGCGATGCCGACCGCCCCGAAGGCGTAGATCCGGATGCGGCCCAGACGGTCGGAGAGGGCCGCGGCGGCCGGGATCAGCACCAGCTGGGTGAGGCTGACACAGAGCGAGACCATGAGCACCGGGCCCTTCTTCATGTCCAGTTCCCGGGTCGTGTAGTCGAGGACGCCGGTGATGAGGATGTAGAAGGTGGCGGTGTTCACGGCGAAGGAGCCGCCGGCCAGGAACACGGTGCCGAGGTGGCCGCGCAGGATCGTGCGCAGCGGCGAGTTCTGCTCGGTCTTCTCCTTCTCGGCGAGCGCCCGCTCGGCCTCGCGGAACGCCGGGGTCTCCTCGACACGCTTGTGGATGTACCAGGCGAGGGCGAGCACCAGCAGGCCTACCAGGAACGGCACCCGCCAGCCCCAGGCGGCGAACGCCGAGTCGGTGGTGAGGGCTCCGGCCAGCAGGAAGACGGTGTTGGCGGTGACCACGCCGATGGGGACGCCGAGCTGGACGACACTGCCGTAGACACCGCGCTTGCCCTCCGGGGCGTACTCGGTGGCCAGGAGCATCGCGCCGCCCCACTGGGCGCCGACGGCGACGCCCTGCGCGACCCGGAGCAGGACGAGCAGGATCGGGGCGGCCACGCCGATCGTGTCGTACGTCGGCAGCAGGCCGATCGCGGTCGTGGACACGCCCATCAGGGTGAGGGCGAGGACCAGCATCGGCTTGCGGCCGCGCTTGTCGCCGAGGTGACCGGCGACGATGCCGCCGATGGGCCGGGCGAGGAAGCCGACGGCGAAGGTCGCGAACGAGGCGAGAACGCCTGCCGTGGCGCTTCCGGCGGGGAAGTAGAGGTCGCCGAGCACGAGGGCGGCGGCGATGCCGAAGACGAAGTAGTCGTACCACTCGACGGCCGAGGCGAGCGCCGCCGCGGTGGCGACCCGGCGTCGGTTGCCGACGGCGGGGGTGGTGGTGACGGGCTGAGCGGAAGGTGCCGTGTCCATGCGGTGCACGCTCCGGGGGTGCGAGGGGGACGGAACGGGGGGTGGCTCGAGTTCCGGGGAACGTACTGACCGGACGGTATGGACGTCAACGGGTCGTGCACCAGGAGTTTTGCCTGTACTTGGCATGGAACACGGGCCCGGACACGCCGAAGACCCCGGCCTCGCGAGGAAGCCGGGGCACCGGGAACTCGGGGCTAGAACACGACCAGGGCCCGGCCGCCCTTGCCCGCCAGCATGTTCTCGAAGGCCGCCGGAATGCCGTCCAGGGAGATGCGTTCCGTGACCAGCGCGTTCAGGTCGAGGCGGCCCGCCCGGATGTGTTCGGCCAGGACCGGGAGGTCCTCAGCCGGGTCGGAGTTGCCGTAGACGCAGCCGGAGAGGGTGCGGCCCCAGTGGAAGATCTCCAGGGCGTTGAAGGTGACCTGCTGGTCCTTGCCGCCGATGCCGACGACCGTGGTGCGGCCGCCGCGGCGGGTGGAGTCCCAGGCCGCGCGGATGCTGACGGCGCGTCCGGCGCACTCCACGGCGACGTCGACGCCCTGCTTGCCGGTGAGGCCGCGGATCTCGCGGGCGGTGGTGTCGGAGGCGACGACGTAGTCGGTGGCGCCGGCCGCCCTGGCCAGCTCCTCCTTCTCGGCGGACACGTCCACCGCGACGATCTTCGAGGCACCCGCGATCCGGGCGGCCTGGAGGGCGGAGAGGCCCACTCCCCCGACGCCGAACACCGCGACCGTCTCGCCCTGCCGGACCCGGGCCGCGTGGTGGACGGCGCCGTAACCGGTGAGGACGGCGCAGCCGAGGAGGGCCGCGTCGGTGAGCGGGACGCCGTCCGGGACCGGCAGGACACAGGACGCGGAGACGACCGTCTCCTCGGCGAACGCGGCGACGTTCAGGCCGGGGTGGAGGTCGGTGCCCTCGGTGGTGCGGGCGTAGACGTCGGCGGCGCCGCTGAGGGCGTTGGCGCACAGCCACACCTCGCCGAGCGAGCAGGCGTGGCAGGCGCCGCAGGACGGGGCCCAGTTGAGGACGACACCGTCGCCGGGCGCGACATGGCCGACCCCCTCACCGACGGCGACGACCGTGCCGGCGCCCTCGTGCCCGAGGACGGCCGGGACGGGCACGCGCATGGTGCCGTCGGACAGGGACAGGTCGGAGTGGCAGACCCCGGCGGCGGCGAGCCGGACCCGGACCTGGCCGGGTCCGGGGTCGGGCAGGTCGATGCCGGTGATCCGAAGCGGGGAGCCGACGGCGGGAAGGACGGCGGCGCGGACAGCCATGACGGAGGGACTCCCCTGGGCTAGAACTGGAGGGACTTGGTCTGGAGGTACTCGGCCAGGCCGTGCACGCCGAGTTCGCGGCCCACGCCGGACTGCTTGTAGCCGCCGAAGGGGGCGAGCGGGTTGAAGCGGCCGCCGTTGATGTCGACCTGGCCGGTCTCCATCCGGCGCGCGAAGGCCACCGCCTCGGCCTCGTCACCGGCCCACACGGCGCCGGCCAGGCCGTACACGGTGCCGTTGGCGATGCGCAGGGCGTCCTCCTCGTCCTCGTACTTCAGGATCGACAGGACCGGGCCGAAGATCTCCTCCTGCGCGATGGTCATGTCCTCGGTGACATCGGCGAAGACGGTCGGGCTGACGAAGTAACCCTCCGCGCGCGGGGCTTCGGGGCCGCCGGCGACCAGTCGGGCACCCTCCGCGACGCCCTTCTCGATGTAACCGCGGACCCGTGCCTGCTGCTTGGCGTTGACGACGGGGCCGATGCGCTCGCCGTACTTGGCGGCGGCGGCCTCCGCGAGCTCGACGGCCTCGTCGTACCGGTCGCGGTGGACCAGCATCCGGGTCCAGGCGCTGCACGTCTGCCCGGAGTTGGACATGACGTTGGCGACCCCGACGTTGACCGCCTTGGCCAGGTCGGCGCTCGGGAGGATGACGTTGGCGGACTTGCCGCCCAGTTCGAGGGCGACCTTCTTGACCTGCCCGGCCGCGATCCCGGCGAGCTGCCGGCCGACGGCGGTGGAGCCGGTGAAGGAGACGAGGTCGACACCGGGGTGCTCGGCGAGGGCCTGGCCGGCGACCGGGCCGAGTCCGGTGACCAGGTTGAAGACACCGGCTGGGATGCCCGCCTCGTGCACGGCGTCCGCGAAGAGCCGGGCCACCAGTGGGGTGTCCTCGGCGGGCTTCACCACGATCGTGCAGCCCGCCGCGAGGGCCGGGGCGACCTTGGCGACGATCTGGTGCAGCGGGTAGTTCCAGGGCGTGATCGCGGCCACGACACCGACCGGCTCGTGGTGCACGACCGAATTGCCGGTCTTCTCCTCGAAGGCGTACGTCGCCGCCAGCTCCGCGTACGAGCCCGCCACCGCGATCGGCACGCCCGCGTGAACGGCCTGCGAGAACTTCAGCGGCGAGCCGAGTTCGGCCGTGACCGTCTCGGCGATCTCGTCGGCGCGGGCCACGAGCACGTCCCGCAGGGCGGCCAGCCGCGCCGCCCGCTCGGCGGGCGGGGTCGCGGCCCAGTCCGCGAGGGCGGCTCGGGCGGCCCGTACGGCGGTGTCGACGTCCTCGGCCGTGCCCGCGGGGACGGTGGCGATGACCTGCCCGTCGACCGGGTTCACGACCTCGATCACGTCCTGGCCGGCGGCGGGGCGCCAGGCGCCGTCGATGTACATGCCGTCGTGTGCCTTCATCGCGCTTCCTCCGGGGCGGGGCGTCGTCGTCCGACACATAAACTAGCGGCGATAGTTTTCTGACGCCAGACGTCCCGGGACGTGAGGCCCAGGATCCGGACGCCGCCGGGCCATCACAGCACGGCGCGGGCCCCTTCCGACGGTGCGGCTCCTCACTCCCCCAGGTCGGGCTGCCGCGCCGGATGCGGACAGATGCGGTCACCGTGCCGGTCGAACACGAAGAGGTGGGCGAGGTCCACGAGGAGCGGCACCTGCATGCCGTGGCGCAGGGCCAGGTCCGGGGTGGTGCGGACGATCAGGTCCCCGGGCAGGCGGGCGTCGGCGGTCGCGGCCCCCTGCGGGTCCTCGGGGTGGTCCAGGGTGAGCACGGGTCCGGCCCGTCCGGCCGGTACGGCTCCGGACCGCTCCCGCAGCCGCGTGAGGACCGAGCCGTCGCGGCGCCGCCGGGCGGGGCGGCCGGGGCGGGGGCGCGGGGCCTCCAGTTCGGGGACGACGGCCGGGCTGGAGCCGGTGTCGAAGTGGACGAGGATCTCGTGCCCCTGGAACTCCACGTGCTCGACCAGGCCGGTGATCGGCACCTCGCCGGGGCGGGCAGCGCTGTGGTGGGCGATCCGGACGGCCTCCGAACGCAGGCCGACGATGACCTCGCGGCCCTGCTGGACGCGCAGCAGCTGGTGGTCGAGGGAGAGCGGCTCCGGCAGGCGCAGGAACTGCTTGCCCAGGCTGATGGTCATCGCCCCGTCGAGCGGGGCGCGCACCAGGCCGCGCAGCAGGTTGATGCGCGGGGTGCCGATGAACGCGGCGACGAAGACGTTGCTGGGCAGCGCGTAGACCACACGGGGGCTGTCGACCTGCTGGAGCACACCGCCGCGCAGCACCGCGACCCGGTCACCGAGCGACATGGCCTCCGCCTGGTCGTGGGTGACGTAGATCGTGGTGACGCCCAGCTCCTGGGTGAGGCGGGAGATCTCGGCCCGCAGATGGGTGCGGAGCTTGGCGTCGAGGTTGGACAGCGGCTCGTCCATCAGGAAGGCGGAGGGGTGGCGGGAGATGGCCCGGCCCATCGCGACCCGCTGGCGCTCACCGCCGGACAGCTGCCCGGGCAGGCGGTCGAGGAGGTCCTCGATGCCGAGCATGCGGGCGGTGGCGTCCACCCGGGGGCGGTGATCCACGCCCGGGGACCCGATGCGCAGCGGGAAGCCGATGTTGTCGCGGGTGGTCATGTTCGGGTAGAGGGCGAAGTTCTGGAAGACCATCGCCATGTCCCGGCCGGAGGGCGGCAGGTCGTTGGCGTACTGGCCGTCGAGCAGCAGCCGGCCCTCGTCGATCTCCTCCAGTCCGGCGATCATCCTGAGCACGGTCGACTTGCCGCAGCCGGACGGGCCGAGCAGCACGAGGAACTCGCCGGGCGTGATGTCCAGCGTCAGCCGGTCCACCACGCGAGGACCCCGCGGGTAGGTCTTGCTCACGTCCTGCAGGGAGATGGCGCGTGTCATGAGGGGCCCCCGAGGGGTCATCAGGGCGATGGTGCTCCGCGGTCGGAAGCCCCGTGCGGGTCGTACGGGGCTGTGGGTCACGGAAGTTAACGGAATGTGCGCGGCCAGGGGAAGACATCGGGCGAGATCGGGGGCTTCCGTCCATCTGGTGAGAAGGCGGACGGCCGATCCGGTCGTGAGGCGGATCGAGGGCTTCCGCCCATCCGGCGAGGAGGCGGACGGAAGGCGGACGGCCGATCCGGTCGTGAGGCGGATCGAGGGCTTCCGCCCATCCGGCGAGGAGGCGGACGGAAGGCGGACGGCCGATCCGGTCGTGAGGCGGATCGAGGGCTTCCGCCCATCCGGCGAGGAGGCGGACGGAAGGCGGACGGCCGATCCGGTCGTGAGGCGGATCGAGGGCTTCCGCCCATCCGGCGAGGAGGCGGACGGAAGGCGGACGGCCGATCCGGTCGTGAGGCGGATCGAGGGCTTCCGCCCATCCGGCGAGGAGGCGGACGGAAGGCGGACGGCCGATCCGGTCGTGAGGCGGATCGAGGGCTTCCGCCCATCCGGCGAGGAGGCGGACGGAAGGCGGACGGCCGATCCGGTCGTGAGGCGGATCGAGGGCTTCCGCCCATCCGGCGAGGAGGCGGACGGAAGGCGGACGGCCGATCCGGTCGTGAGGCGGATCGAGGGCTTCCGCCCATCCGGCGAGGAGGCGGACGGAAGGCGGACGGCCGATCCGGTCGTGAGGCGGATCGAGGGCTTCCGCCCATCCGGCGAGGAGGCGGACGGAAGGCGGACGGCCGATCCGGTCGTGAGGCGGATCGAGGGCTTCCGCCCATCCGGCGAGGAGGCGGACGGAAGGCGGACGGCCGATCCGGTCGTGAGGCGGATCGAGGGCTTCCGCCCATCCGGCGAGGAGGCGGACGGAAGGCGGACGGCCGATCCGGTCGTGAGGCGGATCGAGGGCTTCCGCCCATCCGGCGAGGAGGCGGACGGAAGGCGGACGGCCGATCCGGTCGTGAGGCGGATCGAGGGCTTCCGCCCATCCGGCGAGGAGGCGGACGGAAGGCGGACGGCCGATCCGGTCGTGAGGCGGATCGAGGGCTTCCGTCCATCTGGTGAGAAGGCGGACGGGCCGATCCGGTCGTGAGGCGGATCGAGGGCTTCCGTCCATCCGGCGAGGAGGCGGACGGCCGATCGGTCGTCGGGCGGGGCGGGCCGGGTCAGCGGATGCCGGTGAGATGGGCGAAGACGACGAGGTTCCCGGAGTAGCCCTTCCTGCGGTCGTAGTTGCCGCCGCAGGTGATCAGCCGCAGCTCGGGGCGGCCCCGGGCGCCGTACACCTCCCGGCTCGGGAAGTGCGCCTTCTCGTACGACTTGATCCTGTCGACCGTGTAGACGGCGATACGCCCGTCGGCGCGCCGGGCCTTGATGATCCGGCCCCGCTTCAGCTCGGTCAGCCCCGCGAAGACGGCGGGCCCGCGGTCCGTGTCCAGGTGCCCCACGGCCACGGCGGTGCCCTGCTCGCCGGGCGAGGCGCCGTGCCGGTACCAGCCGACGAGCTTGGGGTCGTCGTCCGGCGGGGCGGTGAGGCGGCGGTCGCGGTCGAGGCCCAGGTCCATGACCGGCGCGTCGAGGTCGAGGTAGGGGATGAGGAGGCGAGTGGCCCGGGAACGGGGCAGGGGGCGAAGACCGGCCGACGGGCGGGGCTTGCGGACGGCGGGGGCGCCGGGCTTGGGAGCGGGGCGCGGGGTGGCGGCCGCGGATCGGCCGGGGGGCGTGGCGGGCTTGGCTCCGCGGAGCCCTGGGGTGCCGACGCCCGGGGCGGGGGCCCCTGGGGCGCCGGCCCCGGAGGGGGCGGGACCCGGGGCGCGGGCCCCGGGGGTGGCGGAGCCGGGGGTGGCGGAGCCGGGGGTGGCGGAGCCGGGGGTGGCGGAGCCGGGGGTGGCGGAGCCGGGGGTGGCGGAGCCGGGGGTGGCGGAGCCGGGGGTGGCGGAGCCGGGGGTGGCGGAGCCGGGGGTGGCGGAGCCGGGGGTGGCGGAGCCGGGGGTGGCGGAGCCGGGGGTGGCGGAGCCGGGGGTGGCGGAGCCGGGGGTGGCGGAGCCGGGGGTGGCGGAGCCGGGGGTGGCGGAGCCGGGGGTGGCGGAGCCGGGGGTGGCGGAGCCGGGGGTGGCGGAGCCGGGGGTGGCGGAGCCGGGGGTGGCGGAGCCGGGGGTGGCGGAGCCGGGGGTGGCGGAGCCGGGGGTGGCGGAGCCGGGGGTGGCGGAGCCGGGGGTGGCGGAGCCGGGGGTGGCGGAGCCGGGGGTGGCGGAGCCGGGGGTGGCGGAGCCGGGGGTGGCGGAGCCGGGGGTGGCGGAGCCGGGGGTGGCGGAGCCGGGGGTGGCGGAGCCGGGGGTGGCGGAGCCGGGGGTGGCGGAGCCGGGGGTGGCGGAGCCGGGGGTGGCGGAGCCGGGGGTGGCGGAGCCGGGGGTGGCGGAGCCGGGGGTGGCGGAGCCGGGGGTGGCGGAGCCGGGGGTGGCGGAGCCGGGGGTGGCGGAGCCGGGGGTGGCGGAGCCGGGGGTGGCGGAGCCGGGGGTGGCGGAGCCGGGGGTGGCGGAGCCGGGGGTGGCGGAGCCGGGGGTGGCGGAGCCGGGGGTGGCGGAGCCGGGGGTGGCGGAGCCGGGGGTGGCGGAGCCGGGGGTGGCGGAGCCGGGGGTGGCGGAGCCGGGGGTGGCGGAGCCGGGGGTGGCGGAGCCGGGGGTGGCGGAGCCGGGGGTGGCGGAGCCGGGGGTGCGCGACCCAGTGCGGGACCCGGGAGTGCGGGCCCCGGGGGTGCGAGCCGGTGTCGTGGCGGATGCGGGGGCCTCGGCCGGGCCGGTGCGGCGACCGGGGGTGGGGTTGGCGGGGCCGGCCGGGAGGGCAGCGGTGCCGGGGGCTCCGGGCACGGCGGTCCTGCCCGTGCCGGAGGTGCCCGGCAGGGCGGCCTTGCCCGTGGGGGACGTGCCCGGCAGGGCGGCCTCGCCCTTGCCAGGGCCGACCTGGCGGGCACTCGTGCCCGGGCCTTCGCCTGTGGCGGTACCCGGGCCCGCGCCCGACGGCCGGTCGGCCGTGCCGGAGCCGGCCGGGTGGGCGGCCGTGGTGAAGTCGGGCGGCAGGGCCGTGGCCGTCGTCGCGCCGGGCTCTTCGCCCCGGTCCCAGCACACCCCGGCCACCACCAGCAGCGAGACGGCCATCGCGATCGTCCGCGTCAGCCGGAAGGCACGTGTCCGGTACCAGGGCCTGCGCGACCGCCGGGGCCGCCTCCAGGGCACGCCGGATGGCGCCGCGTACCGTCTCGCCGGAACGGCGCCGGTACCCGAGCCGGAACCACGCCGGTCCACCGGCGCCGCGGCACGCCCTGCCCCGCGCCGAAACTCTCGGACATCGCCATGGCCGGTCCCCCGTCCGCGCCGCCCCGACGGCACTCGAGCGGGGCTGCCTGCCCCGCCCCTGCGCCGCACGACCGGAGCACCGGCAGGCCCGGAGCCGGACCGGGCTCCGAGGCCGTCGCCGGAGCCCCTCCGGCTCCCCGGAGCACCTCCGGACCCGGTACCGCCCCCACGCCGCCCCGACGGCACGTCGACGGAACCGGAACCAGCCCCACGCCGACCCCACGGCACATCGACGGAACCGGAACCGGCCCCACGCCGAGCCGCCGAGGCGGCGCCGGACTCAGCACCGCCCCCCTGCCGCCTCACCGCCCCGGCATCGAACCCGGCACCGCCTCCTCGCCGCCTCGACGCCCCGGCGTCGGACCCGGCAGCACCTCCTCGCCGCCTCGACGCCCCGGCATCGAACCCGGCACCGCCACGTCGCCGCCTCGACGCTCCTGCCTCGAACCCGGCACCGCCTCCTCGCCGCCTCGACGCCCCGGCGTCGGACCCGGCAGCACCTCCTCGCCGCCTCGACGCCCCGGCATCGAACCCGGCACCGCCACGTCGCCGCCTCGACGCTCCGGCCTCGAACCCGGCACCGCCTCCTCGCCGCCTCGACGCCCCGGCGTCGGACCCGAGCGGGCCCCCGCCCCGGCCCAGCGGGGCGGAGCCATCCGCGGAACCCGGCCTACGCGGCGCCATGGGGGCGGCGACGGAGCCGGAACCAGACCGTCCCGGCGACGGCGGCCAGACCGACCGCGGCCGCGCCGGTGACCGGCGTGAACGCCTCGCTGCGGGCAATGCCGCCGCCGCCCGCCGGCGGGCCGCCGACCGGCGTCGCCGGCTTGGAGGTGGGGCAGTCGACCTTGAACACCTTGAACTTGCCGGCGCCGTGGGCCTGGTCGGTGAGCCACGTCAGCTTGTACTGCCCGTTGGGCAGATCGACGGCCTCGGTACGGCCCATGCCGGTCGGGTCGGCGACGAAGCTGCCCGTGCGCGTGGCGCCGCCCGGGACCTCGGGCTGGGTCTGGATGGTCCAGTTGATCTGCTCACCCGCGTCGAAGTTGAACGCGGCGAGGTAGAAGTCGCAGACCTTCGGGTCGTTGCGCTGGTTGACCGCGGCCGTCGTGCTGGCATGGATCTTTACGTCTCCGTTGTCCCCCGGGATGGGAGCGGCGACGGCGGACACCCCGCTCAGGGTGGTCCCTGCGAGGGTGAGGGCGGCGAGGACGGCGGTGCGGGCGCCGGCGCGACGCGCGAGGGGTACGACGGGCATGAACATGCCTCCAAGTCAGATGATTTACATACAAACACCTCGTCACCTGACTTTCTGGCACCTCACCGCCGAAAAGACCGCAGCACCGCCCTACGACGCGTCAGATATCGCTCTTCCGGCGCAGCGGCACCCCGCGCCCGAGGTCCCTCCGCCCTCCACGGCCCTCACCCTCCGACTCCTCCGGCCCATCCGCCCTGTCCGGCACGTCCCGGTCACCCAGCTCGCCCGGCTCATCCGGTTCAACCGGTTCAACCGACTCATCGGGTTCAACCGGTGCATCCGGCTCCCGCGGCGACCGCACGGCGACTCCGGAGGACAGCAGCAACAACACCCCCAGCATCACGAACGGCGCAGCCACACCCGCGACGCCGGCGATCAGCCCGGCCGCGGCGGGCGCGGCGACCTGGCCGAGCCGGTTGCCGGTCAGGCGCAGGGCCAGGGCCGTGGAACGGGCGTCGTCGGGGGCGGCCTGGACGACCGTCGTCATGGACAGCGGCTGTCCGACCCCGAGGCAGAAGCCGAGCGCGACCAGCAGCAGTCCGAGCGCCCACACCGGCACCGGCAGGGCGACGCCCGCGCACAGCAGGGCCGCCAGCAGACAGGTGAGCGTCAGCAGCCGGGGCCGGCCGAGGATCCGCAGCAGGGGCGTCAGCACCAGGCGGCAGGCGATCGTCGCCGCGGCACGCAGACTGAGCAGGACGCCGATCACCGACGGCGCGATGCCCCGGTGCTCGCCGACCACCGGAAGGTAGGCGGTCAGGATGTCGGTCGCGGACAGCACGGCCAGGCTGATGAGAATGCCCGCGGGCACCCCACGGGTGCGCAGGATGCCGCGGACCGGGACCCGGGCCCCTTTGTCCGCACCGGACGAGGACCCCGTGCGGCGATGCTCGATGCGCCACAGCGAGGTGAACGCCACAGCCGCGGTCGCGCCCGCCACGATCAGGGCGAGCGCACTGCTGCCCGCCATGTCCTCACCGCCGATCAGCGCGCCCGCGGCGATGGGGCCGACCAGCTGGCCGAGGGCGGCGCCGATGGTGAAGTGGCCGAAGTTGCGGTCCTGTTCGTGCGGCGCGGACTGGCGGGCGACCAGAGACTGGGAGCCGATGACGAAGCACAGGTGCCCGAGGCCCATCACCCCGCTCCACAGGGCCATCGTCCACAGGGAGCCGGCCACGCCGCTGAGGGCGCAGCCGCCGGCTATGAGCACCACGCCGACCGGCAGCAGGGGCGCGCAGCGGCCGTGGTCGGTGCGGCGGCCCAGGGGCACGGCGGCGAACAGGGGCAGCAGCGCGTACACACCGGCGATGACACCGACGGCGCGCTCGTCCGCGCCCAGCGCGAGGGCCCGGTAGGAGACGGCGGGCCGGGCCATCGACACCGCCCCCTGCGCGAAGCCGAAGGCGATGACGAGGCGGAGCAGCCAGCCGCGGTTCCCACCGGGCCTCACGATGACGTCCTCCATGAAGTGGCTCAGATGATCCCGAACAGCATGCCCGCGCCGAGGATGACCAGGCAGGTGAGGGCGGCCCACTTCACGACGAACTTGGTGTGGTCGCCGAACTCGACCTTGGCCATGCCGACCAGGACGTAGACGGCCGGGACGAGCGGGCTGGACATGTGCAGCGGCTGGCCGACCAGCGAGGCGCGGGCCATCTCCAGCGGGGTGACGCCGTGCGCGGCACCGGCCTCGGCGAGGACGGGCAGGACACCGAAGTAGAAGCCGTCGTTCGACATGAAGTAGGTGAGCGGCAGGCTCAGGACGCCGGTGACGAGGGCCATGTGCGGGCCCATGCTGGCGGGGATGACGTCCACCATCCACTTGGCCATGTGGTCGACCATGCCGGTGCCCTGCAGGACGCCGGTGAAGACGGCGGCGGCGAAGACCATGCCGGAGACGTTCAGGACGTTGTCGGCGTGGGCGGCCAGGCGGGCCTTCTGGTCGGGGATGTGCGGGAAGTTCACGGAGAGGACGAGCGCGGCGCCGATCAGGAACAGCACCGGGATCGGCAGCCATTCCATGATCATGGCGGTGAGCAGACCGACCGTGAGCAGCGCGTTGAACCAGTACAGCTTGGGGCGCAGGGTGGGCCGGTTCGGGTCGAGGCCCTGGAAGGTGTCGTCGTCACCGGAGTCGGTGGAGGCGCCGGAGGGCGTGCCGCCCGCGGGGGCGTCCGTGCCGGAGCCCGCGGCGGCCGTGCCGCCCTTGCGCATCGAGACCTTGCCGTCGCCGGAGGCACCGGAGCCGACGAGGACCGTCTCGGTCTCCTTCTCCTCCTCCAGCACCTCGTCCAGCGTCAGCACGCCGAGCCGCCGGCGCTCGCGCACGCCGAGCACGTAGGACAGGATGAAGACGAAGAGCAGGCCCACCAGGAGCGCCGGGATCATCGGGACGAAGATGTCGCTGGCGTCGAGCTTCAGCGCGGTCGCGGCGCGGGCGGTCGGGCCGCCCCAGGGGAGGGTGTTCATCACGCCGTTGGCCATGGCGGCGACACCGGTCATCACGACCAGGCTCATCTTCAGGCGCTTGTACAGCGGGTACATCGCCGAGACGGTGATCATGAAGGTGGTCGAGCCGTCGCCGTCCAGCGACACGATGGCGGCGAGCACGGCGGTGCCGACGACGATCCGCATCGGGTCGGCTTTACAGAATTTGAGGATCCCGCGGACGATCGGGTCGAAGAGGCCGACGTCGATCATCACGCCGAAGTAGACGATCGCGAACATGAGCATCGCCGCGGTGGGGGCGAGGTCGGTCACGCCGTCGAGGACGTAGTCACCGAGCTTGGCGCCCTTGCCGACGAACACGCAGAACAGCGCGGGAATCAGCACGAGCGCCGCGATCGGCGACATCTTCTTCATCATGATCAGGACCAGGAAGGTCGCGATCATGGCGAAGCCGAGGATGGTCAGCATGAGTGGATACCTAACGTTCGCCCTTGAACATCCCACCAGGGCCGGCGGTTCCCGAGACGTTAGGTCCCGTCAAGCAGCGTTAACAAGACGTTGACGTGCGAGCAATAAGCGCAAAACTGCTGGTCACAGCTTTGCTCAGGTCAGAGCGGTGAGCTTTTCGGTCACGGAAGCACATTCGGCGGTGCTCGCGGGGGCGACTTCGACGGGCACGCCGTTGAGAACCGCGTTGCCCGACAGCGGGTCCAGCAGGCGGCCGTCGAGGAGTTGGTTGACGTTGACGCCGGGCTCCTTGGAGGCGTGGCCGAGGCGGGTACCGGGGCGGTCGTGACCCCAGCCGTGCGGCAGGCTCACCACGCCCCGGCGGACGGTGTCGGTGACCTCCGCGGGTGCGACGACCTCTCCCCCGGCGCCCTTCACGCGCACGGCGGCCCCGTCCTCGACACCCAGCCGCTCGGCGTCCTCGGGGTGGAGGTGCAGGGTGCAGCGGTTGGAGCCGCCGGTGAGGGCGGGCACGTTGTGCATCCAGCTGTTGTTCGAGCGCAGATGGCGGCGGCCGACCAGGACGAGTCCTTCGGGGCGTTCGGCCAGGGCGGCGCGCAGCCGGGGCAGGTCGTCCGCGATCGGGCCGGGCAGCAGCTCCACCCGGCCGCTGCGGGTCTTCAGGGGCTGCGGCAGGCGGGGCCGCAGCGGGCCTAGGTCGATGCCGTGCGGGTGCGCGAGCAGCTGCTCCAGGCCGAGTCCGTCGGGCCGGGCGCCGAAGCCGTCGCCGTAGGGGCCGAGGCGCAGCATCATGTCGAGCCGGCGCTCCGGGCCGGTGTCGCCGGTGAGCCGGCCGGCCAGCTCGCGCGGGTCGCTGTCGTATACGGGCGAGTGCGGGTCCTTCACCGCCTTGCCGAGGGTCTGGTCGATGACCATCTGATCGACCGCGGCGGGATCGGCCCCCTGCATACCGGTCACGGCCAGGATCAGCCGGGCCAGGATCTCCGTCTCGGCCATGCGGCCGGGCTCCAGGGGGATCGCCGGGCGGGTGTAGCGGACCTGGTTGCGCACGGCGAGGGTGTTGAAGGCGAAGTCGTGGTGGGGGCTCTGGGAGGGCGGGGGCGGGGGCAGAACGACGTTGGCGTGGCGTGAGGTCTCGTTGAGGTAGGGGTCGACACTGACCATGAAGTCCAGCGAGTCGAGGGCCTTGTCGAGCCGGTCGCCGTCGGGCGCGGACAGCACGGGGTTGGCGGCGACCGCGATCAGCGCGCGGACCGGTTCGCCCTCCTCGGTGAGGGTGTCGATCTCCTCCGCGAGGGCCGACAGGGGCAGCTCGCCCTTGGCTTCGGGGTGTCCGCTCACCCGGGAGTGCCAGCGCCCGAGGGCGAAGCCGCGGCCGGGTCCGGCGGGACGCGGGGTCTTGTCGGTGGCGGCCTGCGGGAAGAGGGCACCGCCGGGCCGGTCGAGGTTGCCGGTGAGGATGTTCAGGACGTCGACGAGCCAGCTGGCGAGGGTGCCGTGCGGGACGGTGCAGCTGCCGATGCGGCCGTAGACGGCGGCGGTCGGGGCGGCGGCCAGGTCGCGGGCGAGGGTGCGGATGACGCCGGCGTCGACGTCACAGGCCTCGGCGACGGCTTCGGGGGTGAACTCCGCGAGTATCGCGGAGAGTTCCTCGATGCCCTGCACGTGCGGCGTCGGCTCGACGAGGCCCTCGTCGAAGAGCACCCGCGCCATCGCCGCCAGCAGCAGCGCGTCGGTGCCGGGCCGGACGGCGACGTGCCGGTCGGCGAGCTTCGCGGTGCGGGTGCGCCGCGGGTCGATCACGACGAGGGTGCCGCCGCGGGCCTTGAGCGCCTTGAGCTTGCCCGGGAAGTCGGCGGCGGTGCACAGACTGCCGTTGGACTCCAGGGGGTTGGCGCCGATCAGGAGCAGATGATCGGTGTGGTCGAGGTCGGGCACCGGGATGGCGTTCGCGTCGCCGAAGAGGAGACCGCTGGAGACGTGCTTGGGCATCTGGTCGACCGTCGAGGCGGTGAAGACGCTGCGGGTGCCGAGCCCGGCGAGCAGGACGGCCGGGTAGAGGGCACCGGCCATGGTGTGCACGTTGGGGTTGCCGAGCACGACCCCGACGGAGTTCGGGCCGTGGCGCTCCACGACGGGCCGGACACCGGCGGCGACCGCGTCGAAGGCCTCTTCCCAGGTGGCCTCGCACAGCTCCCCGTCCCGGCGCACGAGCGGCGTGCGCAGCCGGTCGGGGTCGGAGTCGACCGCCCCGAAGGAGGCGCCCTTGGGGCAGATGAACCCCCGGCTGAACACGTCGTCGCGGTCACCGCGGGCGTGAGTGACGCGCGTGCCCTCGATGGTGAGGGTCAGGCCGCAGGTGGCCTCACACAGGGGGCAGATACGCAGGGCGGTGCGGGACACGGGTCCTCCCGGGGCGGCGGCTACGGTGACGCACTGACGCGCCCGAGCATACCGACCGGTATGAACGGTGGGGAGGCTCCTGACCGGATCGGCGTCAGTCGAGCACCCGGGCGAGATAGCCCCGCAGCATCTCTCGTGCCTCGTCGATGATCCGCTGATCCCCCTCCGGCGCGACCCGGAACGCCAGGTGCACGAGGGTGTCCGCGGTCTCGACCGCTATGAGGAAGACCCTCCGCAGATCGTCGTCGGGTTCGCGGTCGAGATGGCCGGAGAGGAGATCGGTGAGGCGGTCGGCGACGCGGTGGTTGGGTTCGGCCTGGCGGGCGCCGACCGGGATCTGATTGCCGAAGTCGACCAGGGAGAAGCCGGGCGCGGTGCGCTTCATGTCCAGGTACTCGTCGAGCACGGCGTCCATGGCCGTGCGCCAGCCGTCGCCCTCGCCGGCGTCCCGCAGGCGCTGCGTGACACGCTCGGAGTACCGTTCCAGGTTGCGCTGGGCCAGGGCGTCGGCCATCTGGCGCTTGTTGCCGAAGAAGCGGTAGACCGAGCCGATCGGGACCGAGGCCCGCTGGGCGACGGCACGGGTGCTCAGGGCGTCGTAGCCCACCTCGTCGAGGAGGTCGGCGCAGGCGTCGAGGATCCTGGTCAGGCGTTCGGCACTGCGCCGCTGCACGGGCGCACGTCGGAGCGATGTCGCGTGGGGCACGGGCTTCATGATGCCCGTCGGCCGCCGTCCGGTGAACCTCGGCCCCCGGATGCGCCCGGGCCGCCGGGCGGCGAGCCTCGGCCCCCGGGTGCGTCCCGGCCGCCGTCCGGTGAACCCGGGTCCCCGGTGTCCACGCCCTGGGTCCGGGCCTTGCGCCGGGAGGCGGCGTCCGACGTCATCGCCGGGCCCGGCTCCGACGCGGTGATGTCGGCCGTGCTCTGCACGGGCTTGCCCTCCACCGCCCACACGGTGCCGTCGTCGGCGTGAAGACGAGCCGTGACGTGGTGCGTGCCGCGCGGCACGAGACGGGCGTCCAGCCGGTAGGTGGAGGTGCGGAGGCGGGTCACGGGGCGGCCGTCGACGAAGAGGCGCGCGAGGCCGCGCCCGGCCACCGGGCGGGCTGCCGTGCCGGCCGGCGAGAAGCGGAAGTTCCGTACGGTCAGGCGTACGTCCCAGCCGCCGGCCGCGTCGGGCTGCACCTCGATCCCGACGTCGGGGGCGCCCTCGGGTGCCACCTCGCGAAGGGGCTGCCCGTCCTGGCCCCGGTCCTCGAGGATCTTGCCGACCGGTGCGGGCGACGCACCGCCCTCCCGGGCGTCACCGGTGCCGCAGCCCGCGGATCCGGCCAGGAGGAGGACACAGCCCGCGAGCGCGGCGCAAAGTCTCCGTGTCCACGACATGTTCGGGAGCGTAGAACACACGTCCGCCCCTGCGGATCATTCTCAAGTCGGGTTCCGGTCATCCGTGAAGAGGAGGGCGCGCGCCCCTCTTGCGTCGGTGACATCGCAATCCTACGGTGCTACATAGGAATCAGACCGCAAGGGAGCAGCGATCATGGGCGATGGGGGCACCACCCGCGCGAGCGCGTTCGAGCACGGCGGAGCGCGGAAGACCGCCGAAGGGCTGGCCTACCTCTCCGGCTTCGGCAACGAGCACAGCTCGCAGGCCGTCCCTGGCGCGCTGCCCGAGGGCCGCAACTCGCCCCAGCGGGCCCCGCTCGGACTGTACGCGGAGCAGCTGAGCGGTACGGCGTTCACCGAGCCGCGGGCCCACAACCGCCGGTCGTGGCTGTACCGGATCCGCCCGTCGGCCGCGCACCCGGCGTTCACCCGGACCCACAACGGCACGATCCGCACCGCCCCCTTCACCCAGACCGTGCCCGATCCCAACCGGCTGCGCTGGAACCCGCTGCCCGACCCAGCGCCCGAGACCGACTTCCTGGCGGGCCTGTGGACCCTGGGCGGCAACGGCGATGCCACCCAGCGCACCGGCGTCGCTGTGCACCTCTACACCGCCAACGCCTCGATGGACCGGGTGTTCAGCGACGCCGACGGCGAACTGCTGATCGTCCCGGAGCGCGGCGGCCTGCTGCTGCACACCGAGTTCGGTCTGCTCCATGTGGAGCCGGGACATGTCGCGCTCATCCCGCGTGGGGTCCGCTTCCGTGTGGAACTGCTCGACGAGTCCGCCCGCGGCTATGTGTGCGAGAACTACGGCGCGCCCTTCCGTCTGCCCGACCTCGGCCCGATCGGCGCCAACGGGCTCGCGAGCCCCCGGGACTTTTGCGCGCCCGTCGCCGCCTACGAGGACGTCGAAGGCCCGGTGGAGGTGGTGAACAAGTTCTGCGGCAACCTGTGGACCGCCACCTACGACCACTCCCCCCTCGACGTCGTCGCCTGGCACGGCAACCATGTGCCGTACGTCTACGACCTGCGCCGCTTCAATGCGCTCGGCACCATCACCTACGACCACCCGGACCCGTCGATCTTCACGGTGCTGACGTCCCCGTCGGACACCCCGGGCCTGGCCGGTGTCGACTTCGTGGTGTTCGCGCCGCGCTGGCTGGTGGGCGAGGACACGTTCCGGCCGCCGTACTTCCACCGGAACGTGATGAGCGAGTACATGGGCCTGATCGAGGGCGCGTACGACGCCAAGGCGGAGGGCTTCGTGCCGGGCGGCGGGTCGCTGCACAACATGATGTCGGCGCACGGCCCGGACCGGGAGACCTTCGACCGGGCGAGCGCCGCCGAGCTGAAGCCGCAGAAGATCGACGACGGCCTGGCGTTCATGTTCGAGACGCGCTGGCCGCTCACCCTCACCCCGCACGCGGCCCGCGCGGAACACCTCCAGCAGCGCTACGACGACGTCTGGCGGGGCCTGGAGCGGCACTTCCGCCCCTAGGTGGCTTCTGGCGGATCCCCGCGGCGTCGCGACGCCCGGCACGCCCTTGCACTGATCATTTCCTACCGGTACGGATGACCCGTGACCTCCTTCGCCCCGGACTCGATCGTCCTGAACCGCAAGCTGCCGCTCTGGTACCAGGTGTCGCAGTCGCTGCGCGCCTCGATCCTCGGCCGCTCGCCGCAGGACCCGCTGCGGCTGCCCACCGAGGAGCAGCTGGCCGGGCACTACGGCGTGAGCGTGCTGACGATGCGGCAGGCGCTGAAGGAGCTGGAGGACGAGGGGCTGATCACGCGCCACCGCCGGCGGGGCACGTTCATCGAGCCGGACGTGCGCCGGGGTTCCCCGGTGCGCCTGCTCGGCTCGGTGGACGCGATCGTGGCCCAGCAGTCCGGCATGACGACCGAACTGCTGGACCACGCAAGCGCGCCCGTGCCGGGCGAACTCGCCGAGTTCTTCCCCGATGTGCGTCAGGTGTCGACGTACCACCGGCTGCGCAGCGACGAGAAGACCGGCGAGCCGACGAATCACGCCCGCAACTACGTCCGCCCCGAACTGGCCGCGCGCATCGACCTGGACGACCTTCTCCGGTGGCCCATGACCAAGGTGCTGCGGGACGTGGTGGGGGCGGACATCAGTCGCATCACGGACACGGTGGAGGCGCGGCTGGCCGACCCGGAGACCGCGAAGCTGCTCCAAGTCCCTCTGCTGAGCCCGATCCTGCACTACACCGGGGTGACCTACGACGCCGCCGGGCGGCCCCTGGACGTGGCCGTCATCCACTACCGCGGGGACCGGTTCTCCTTCACGGTGACCCTGGACGCCACGTGAGCGCTGGGCGGGAAGCGCCGTGCCGTTCCGCGCGCCGGCGGGGGCCGGTCGCGCCGTTCCCCGCGCCCCTTCCGGGCGCCGGACACGTCGTACGATGCCCTGCGTGACGCACGACGACGCTCCGCTGCTGGCGGACCTCATGCCGTGGTCCGTCGCACCGCCGCGGCTCGGCCGGGGCTGGCCGGCGGCGCCGGACGCGGCGTCCCTGAAGGCCCGCTGGGACGCCTTGATGAAGGCCGAGGGGCCGGACCGCGAGTCCCTGTTCGAGCCGACCCGCTCGCGCACGCTGCACACGGCGGTCGGCCAGTTGCCCGGCCGGTCCGGCTGCGGCACGCAGAAGCTGGTGCGCCCCTCGGGGCCCTGCCCGGAGCCGGTGCGCGTCCTGCTCGCGCCCTACGACGAGCAGTGGCTCATCCCCGACCAGCGGCTGATCGACGCGGCCCGCCCCGAGCTGTGGCGGGTGGCGGACGAGCCGCAGGTCTTCGCGGTGGAGACGCCCGGGGCCGAGCCGCCCCTGCTCGTCACCTCGCTGCTCCCGCTGGTGCGCCCCGGCCGGATCCGCCCGCTGTTCCGGCGCCCGGGCGGCCGCGAGCCGAATCTGGCCCCGGGCCTGCTGGACCACCTCGGCACCCGCCTGGGCGGCACGCCGGCGCCGCTGGACGTACTGGCCTGGGTCACGGCCACGACCCGCTCGGACCTCACGGTCCCGCTCACCGGGGACGCCGGCGCGTGGGAGCGGGGCCTGGAGCTGGGGCACCGGCTGCTGTGGCTGATGCGCCGCGACGGCGAACGCCCGAAGCTCCCCGGCGGGCGCCGGCCCTACGTCCGTGCCCCGCTGCCCTCCCGGCCGGTGGCGCTGCGCTACGACCGGGACGAGGAGGCCCTGTTCCTGGACGAGGGCCGCATCTCCCCGGTGCCGCCGGAGGCCTGGGACTTCGAGGTGGGCGGGGTGCGCGTCCTGCAGGAGTGGTTCGCGACCCGCGTCGCCGCCCCCGAGCCGGGCACGCTGGCGGCGATCCGTCCCGCCACCTGGCCGCAGACCTGGACGTCGGAGCTGCTGGAGCTGATCACCGTCCTCGCGCTCCTGGCCGAGCTGCGCCCCTTGGAGGCACCGGAGCTTCCCGACCCGGTCACGGCGACGGAGCTGCGCGAGGCGGGCGTCCTGCCGGTGCCGAGCGGGGCCCGCCGCCCTGCGTCGGTGCTGGAGGGGCCCGAGGAGGGTCCCGAAGGACAACTGGCGCTGCTCTAGCACCAGCCCAGGAGGCACCCTCTAGCGCAGCTCCGGGTCGAAGGCGTCCAGGACGCGTTCGAGCGCCCGCCGGAACACCGCCTCCAGATCGACCGGCCCGCTCTGCTCCGTGAAGGCCGCGGTCAGCCGCGGATAGGCGCCGGTGGCGATCTGGCCGCCCAGGTAGGCCATGCGGACGGCGTTCTCCTCCTCGGCCGTCCACGGCATGGAGCGGGTGCGTTCGGCGGTCGCGATCTCGTTCCCGGTGTACGTCGTCACGACGCCGTTGAGCAGCGCGACCAGCTCCGTCTTCGTGCCGGCCGGCACGTCGAGCGGTTCGAGGCAGGCCAGGCAGTGCTCCAGGTAGCGCAGGGTGTTGGGGCTGAAGCCGAACACCCCCGGCATCAGGCGCGGCACCCAGGTGTGGCGGCGCATGATCGCGCGTGTCTCGTCGGCGTTGCGCAGCATGTCGGCGCGCCAGTCGCCCGTGGGCTCGAACATCTCGTGCTCGGCGCCGATGGCGTCGATCATCAGCTCGTACAGGTCCTCCTTGCGGGGGACGTAGTTGTACAGCGACATCGTGCCGCAGCCCAGCTCCGCGGCGACATGCCGCATGGTGACCCCGTCCAGCCCCTCCGCGTCGGCGATCCGCACGGCCGCCGCCGCGATGTCGGCGCGGGTGAACGCCGGTTTCGGCCCACGGCCGGTGCGCTCGGGGCGCGCCCAGATCACTTCGGGTACGGCCGCTCGGCCCGCCATCGATCATCACCTCGGCCACCATCCTAGTTACGTACAGCGTACGTAGTGCGCTATGGTCATGCCATGACTTCTACGTACGCTGTACTTAGTGAAGGTCTGGAGAAGCGCTTCGGGGAGGTCCGTGCCCTGCGCGGGCTGGAACTCGCGGTCCCCCAGGGGACGGTCTGCGGGATCCTCGGGCCGAACGGGGCGGGGAAGACGACGGCGGTACGGCTGTTGACCACGCTGCTGCGGCCTGACGCCGGCTCCGCCCGGGTCGCGGGGCACGACCTCGTCCGCGAGGCCGCCGCCGTACGCAAGAGGATCAGCGTCACCGGCCAGGACACCTCGATCGACGGGGACCTCACCGGACGCCAGAACCTTCAGCTGTTCGGCCGGCTGTACCGGGTGCGCGGGCCCGCCGGCCGGAGTGCGGAACTCCTGGACCGCTTCGGTCTGACCGAGGCCGCCGACCGCCCCGCGTCCACCTGGTCCGGCGGCATGCGCCGCCGCCTGGACCTCGCGGCGAGCCTGGTCCGCCGCCCCGACGTGCTGTTCCTGGACGAGCCGACGACCGGCCTCGACCCGGTCAGCCGCACCCTCATCCGGGACGTGGTGCGCGACCTGACCGCCGAGGGCACGACCGTGCTGCTCACCACGCAGTACCTGGAGGAGGCCGACCAACTGGCCGACGACATCGCCCTGGTGGACCGGGGCCGGGTCACGCACACCGGGTCTCCGGCGCAGCTCAAGTCGCTGGTCGGGGCGCATGCCGAGGTCGTCGTGCCGGACGCGGACACCCTGGCGGAGGCGGCGGCCGTGCTCGACCGGCTGACGGGCGCGCAGCCGTCGTTCGACCACGAGCGCAACGCCGTCGGCGCGGTCAGCAAGGACCCGACGCTCACGATCCCGCTGCTGGTGCGTGCCCTCGACACGGCGGGCGTACCGCTGCTCGACGTGAGCCTGCGCCCGCCGACCCTCGACGACGTGTTCCTGCGCCTGACGGAGACCGCGCCGCCCAAGACGACCGAGACGACCGGGACGACCGACGAGAGGGAGCGTGCCGCATGAGCATGCTGGCGTACGACGGGACCGCGATGCTGGGCCGCCAGTTGCTGCGACTGCGGAACAACCCGGGACTGCTGATCCTCACCCAGACCATGCCGATCAGCATGCTGCTGTTCTTCGGCTACGTCTTCGGCAGCGCGCTGGCGGTGCCGGGCGAGGAGTACCGGTCGTTCCTCGTGCCGGGCCTGCTGGTGGCGACCGCCTCGGGCGGGATCATGGCCGGCATGTTCCAGGCCGCCCAGGACACGCACCGGGGCGTGACGAACCGCTTCCGCACACTGCCGATGAGCCGGGCGGCCGTACCGCTGGGGCAGGCCGCCGCGGATCTGGTGGCCACCGCCCTCGGGACCGTGCCGTTCCTGCTCGTGGGCCTCGCGGTCGGCTGGCGTGTCGAGGGGAGCCTGCTCGAAGCGGTGGGCGCGCTCGCGCTGCTGATGTTGTTCCGCTTCGCCTGCACCTGGGCCGGGATCCACCTCGGCCTGCTCACCCGCAACGAGGAGGCGGCCGGTCAGCTGGGCGGGGCGACGTTCCTGCTGCCGCTGCTGTCCAGCGCGTACATTCCGACCAGCGGACTGCCGGGCTGGCTGCGCACGGTCGCCGAGTGGAATCCGATCAGCGCGCTGGCGACGGCCCTGCGGGACCTCTTCGGCAACGCACCGGTGCCCGACGGAGCGGCCTGGCCGGTGGCCCATCCCGTCGCGGGGTCGATCCTGTGGTGCGTCGTACTGCTCGGGGTGTTCGTGCCGCTGGCCGTGCGTCAGTACGCGCACGGGGAGCAGTGAACGGGCGGCAGTGACCGCGGACGTCGCCCCCGGTCACTGCCGGGCGGGGATGAGGCACCGACAGGGGGCGTGCCGCGCTCGGGGCCACACCTGGCGCCGCTGCGTGCCGCGGGGATGACGGACGACGGGTGTCGCAGCGCTGCGCCGGAGGCGGTGTGACCGCGCGAGCGCGGACCCCTACCTGCTGCCGAACAGGGAGCGGCGCAGTCGGCGCAGCGGCGCGAAGAGCGAGACGCGACGCACGCGCGCACCCCTGCCACTGCGGTCGTGCGGCTGACGTGCGGTCAGTTCCCGCATCAGCGAGGTCGCCTCGACCGTCTCCCGCTGGGGGACGGCGGGGCCGCCCAGCACCGAGAGGTGGCGGTCGAGGCGCGAACTGGTCGCGCTGCTCCCGCAGGTGATCGCAGGGACCCTGGCCCTGCTGCGCACTGTTATCTGTTCCATGTCACTCCCCACCCGTACGAGTCCACCCGGCCCGGGCAGGTTAACCCTATCGCCCTGTCCGGGCACTCGTGTATCGCGGTCACAGGATTCACCTTCCCCATAAGGGGGTTGACGATGTATCTCCGATTACTCTCCGAATCCAACAGATTTCAGGGCGAGTTGGACGATCGGCTGGGTAGTGGGCTGCGGCGATCCCCCGGCGGGCTCGACGGTCACGGCCAGTGACGTCACGGAAGTGCCCAAACCCGTTGCGACCAGGGGCGTGTCGCCCTCGAAGAGGCCGAGGGAGCGTGGTTGTGCGCCCGGGCGCATGAGCCACAACTGGTGCACGCGGCCGCCCGACGGGGCGCCGTATCCGCCGAGGGTGACCACCGCACTCCCCTCCGTGGCGGAAGCGATCACTCCGAGGGTGCGGCCTCGCACGTCCCGGCCTCTGCCCGCACGGGCGTCGGGAGCCGCCAGAACGTGGGCGATCTCACGTGACCGATCTTGCTCGGCGGTCAGTCTCTCCTGGGCCCGGTTCGCCTGCACGGCGAACAGCGAGGCGACGACGAGGGCCGCGGCGGCGGTGGCGGTGGCGAAGGGCACGAACAGCGGGATCCGGCGCCGTTTCCGCTGCCGCGGCGGCGGCTGGGCGCCCCACACGTGCGGGGGCAGCTGCGCCGCCCGCGCCCGTGCCGGCTCCCGTGCCGCCGCCCCCTGGGGTGCCGGGTCCTGCGCAGTGGTCCGCACGGCGAGCATGACCCGGTCACGCATCGCGGCGGGGGGCGGGGCGGTCGTGGACCAGGCGAGCCGCACGGCGTCCTCGGTCAGGGCGCGCACCTCGGCGGCGCAGCGGTCGCACTCCCTGAGGTGCTTCTGGAAGCGGACGCGCTCCGGGGGCTCCAGGGCGTCCAGCGCGTAGGGCGCGGCGAGCGAGTGCAGATCCTCGCGGCGGAAGAGGCTCATGCCACACCTCCCAGGCACTCGCGCATACGGGTCAGCCCGTCCCGCATCCGGGTCTTGACGGTGCCCAGCGGCAGGGACAGCTGCTCGGCCACCTCACGGTACGTGTAGCCCTCGTAGTAGGCGAGGGTGACCGACTGGCGCTGCAGGACGGTGAGCCGGTCGAGGCAGCGGCGCACCCATTCCCGTTCGAGTCCGGCCTCGACCTCCTCGGTGACCTGGTCGAAGGCGGGCTGGTTCGCGCGCAGCGCCTCGCGCTGCTCGCGTTCCCCGGCCGCCCGGGCACTGCGGACCCGGTCGACGGCGCGGCGGTGGGCGAGGGTGAGGATCCACGACATGGCGCTGCCCCGGCCCGGGTCGAACCTCGCTGCGGACCGCCACAGTTCGAGCAGCACTTCCTGAGCCACCTCCTCCGACTGGGCGGGGTCGCGCACCACACGCCGTACGAGACCGAACACCGGGCCGGACACCAGTCCGTACAAGTCCTCGAAGGCCTTCTGGTCCCCTCCCGCCACGAGCAGCAGCAGTTCGTCCGCCTCCACTCGGTCCCCCTCTCCGAGCCCGCACCGGGCCTGTCCTCTCGCACGAGGCACTCGCAACGCACACACCTCCGGACGGGGTTACGGATCAGCGCGCCGAAAACGCGGGTCGCCCGGCGATGAAACAACTTTCCCGATCCGCCGTAAGAACGTTTGAGATTCGACCAATCCGCTTCGCCGACCGCTCCGAATGGCGTGTGTCAGGCAAGTTGGCACGGAGGACGGACGGCATGACACCTATCTCCAGGACCGGTGCGGGACGCGCGAGCATCGCGACCGTGATCTGTGGCGCGTTGGCCGCCGGCGGGCTCGCAGCCGCCGGTGTGACCGCGCTGGTACCCGAGGAGGCCTCCGCCTCCAGCCACCGCGAGGCCCCGCTGATCTCGGGGACCCCGCAGTACGACAACACCGACGTGTACGCGTTCGTCAGCCCGGACAAGCCGGACACGACGACCATCGTCGCGAACTGGATCCCCTTCGAGGAACCGGCCGGCGGGCCCAACTTCTTCACCTTCGCCGAGGACGCCCAGTACGACCTGCGCATCGACAGCAACGGCGACGCGCAGGAGGACCTGCTCTTCCGGTACACGTTCAAGACGCACACGAAGAACGACAAGACGTTCCTGTACAACACGGGTCCGGTCGAGAGCCTCGACGACCCCGACCTCAACATCACGCAGACGTACGACCTCGAGCTGATCAAGCTGAAGCACCTGAAGGCCGTGTCGAAGACCAAGGTCGCCGACGACGTTCCGGTGGCGCCGTCCAACGTCGGCAAGGCGTCGATGCCGGACTACAACACCCTGCGCCAGCAGGCCGTCCACAAACTCGCCGGTGGCGCCCAGACGTTCGCCGGGCAGGCCGACGACCCGTTCTTCCTGGACCTGCGCGTCTTCGACCTGCTGTACGGCGGGAACCTCTCCGAGGTCGGCAACGACACCCTCAAGGGCTACAACGTCAACTCGATCGCCCTGCAGGTCCCCAACAGCTTCATCACCGAGTCGCACGAGCAGCCGGTCGTCGGCGTCTGGTCGACGACGCAGCGCAAGAACGCCAAGGGCTACTTCTCGCAGGTCTCGCGCCTGGGCAACCCGCTGGTCAACGAAGTCGTCAACCCGATCAAGGACAAGGACACGTTCAACGCGTCCACGCCGCGCGACGACGCCCAGTTCCTGAAGAACGTCACCAACCCGGAGCTGCCGAAGCTCATCGAGGCGATCTACAAGATCCCGGCGCCCGCCGAGCCGCGCAACGACCTGGTCGACGTGTTCCTCAAGGGCGTCAAGGACCTCAACCAGCCGCCGCACGTGACGCCGTCGGAGCAGCTGCGGCTCAACACGTCCATCAAGCCGGCCGCCAAGCCCAAGCGGCTCGGTGTCCTGGACGGTGACAACGCGGGCTTCCCGAACGGCCGTCGCCTCACCGACGACGTGATCGACGCGTCGCTCCAGGTCGTCGAGGGCGAGCTGCTCGGTGCGAAGAACGACCTCGGTGACGCGGTCGACAAGAACGACAAGAAGTTCGAGAAGTACTTCCCGTACGTGGCTCTGCCGACGGAGGGCTCGCGCGGCCCGCTCGCCAAGGGCGTGGACGGCGGCAACGACGTCCGCAGCCAGCTGGGCGACGCGCTCCAGCCGGCCGGCACACAGGGTTCGGACGACATGGGCCTGATGGCCGCCTCCGCGGGCGCCGGGGCGGGCGGCATCGTCCTGATCGGCGCGGCCCTGATGTGGTGGCGCCGCATGCGGAACCGGGCGTACTGACCCGCTCCGCTCCCACCGACCGGCGCGGCCCGTTCCACATCCCCCACGGCGCGGGCCGCGCCGCCTCCTTCCCCACCAGCACACCCGACCGAGGAGAGGTCATGCCTCCGCGTACGACCGACAGCACACCGGGACCCCCCGACGACGGCCGAGAGCCGTCGACGTCCCCGGTGCACCCGGAGCCCGACGGGCCGCGGGGTGGTTCTGCCGCCGGAGCGGGGGCCGACTCCGGCACCGGTGGCGACAGCGACGTCACATCCGGCGCCCGAACAGACGCGGGCGAGAACGGCTCCGAGCCGGGCGCCGGTCCGCGGGTCGCCGCGTTGCGGCGGGCCGCCGACGGGGGGCGGCGGTGGCGGGGACTGCATGTCGCGGGGTGTGCGGTGCTGCTGGCGGTCGCGGTGACCGGCGGGGCCATCGCGGTCGGGGGTGTGCGGGACCGGGGGGCCGGGGTCGACGCCGTGTCGGCGGCCGGCGCGCTGTCGCCCGGCGACCTCGCGCGCGGGGATCTCGACGCGGGGATCGCGTCCCTGCAGAAGCATCTGCGGGCCCAGCCGAGGGACTTCGGCAGTTGGGCCACCCTCGCAGTCGCCTACGTCGAGCAGGCCCGCACCAAGGGCGACCCCTCCCGGTATCCGCAGGCCGAGCGCGCCCTGAAGCGGTCCCTCGGGCTGGAGCCGGGCAACGACCAGGCCCTGGCCGGGCAGGCCGCCCTCGCCGCCGCCCGGCACGACTTCCCCGGCGCCCTGACCTACGCCGGCCGGGCCCTGAAGCAGAACCCCTACAACGAACGCGCCCTGTGCACCCGTATCGACGCCCTCGTCGAACTCGGCCGGTACGACGACGCCGCGAAGGCCGCCGACACCGCCGACGACAGGCGCCCGGGCATCCCCGTCTTCACGCGGTACGCGTACGTGCACGAGCTGCGCGGCGACGTCCGTACGGCGCGCGCTGTACTGGAGCGCGCCCTGAGCTCGGCCGACGCGCCCGCAGACGTCGCCTACGTCGCCACCGCCCTCGGGCAGCTCGCCTGGAACCAGGGTGAGTACAAGAGGGCCCTCGGCCACTACGCCCGGGCCCTCGCCGCCGACGACGCGTACCTGCCCGCTCTGGAGGGCCGCGCCCGCGCCCAGGCCGCGAGCGGCGACCGGAAGGCCGCCGTACGGGGGCTGGAGCAGGTCGTCGCCCGGTTCCCGCTGCCCGGCCCGCTCGTCGCCCTCGGCGAGCTGTACGAGGACCGCGGCGCCGACGGCGACCGGGCGAAGGCCGGCGACCAGTACGCCCTCGTCGACGCCTGGACGGCCCTCGCCCGCGCCGGCGGCGCCAACACCGACCTCGAAACGGCCATGGCCGCCGCCGATCACGGCGACAAGAAGGAGGCCCTGCGCGCCGCCCGCGCCGAGTGGGACCGCCGGCACAGCGTGCACACCGCCGACGCCCTCGCCTGGGCCCTGCACGTCAACGGCCGCGACGAGGAGGCCCTGCCGTACGCCCGCCGGGCCACGGCCACCGGCTACCGCAGCGCCGTCTTCCTCTACCACCGCGGCGTCATCGAGCGTGCCACCGGCGACGACCGCGGGGCCCGCACGCATCTGAAGGCCGCGCTGGACCTGAACCCCGGCTTCTCGCCGCTCGGCGCACGCGAGGCCCGTACCGCACTCGAGGACCTGGAGGGGAACCGGTGACCCTGCGCCGGCTGTTCGCGTCCGGTGCCGCCGTCCTCACGGCCGCCTGCGCGCTCACCCTGCTGCCCGCCGCCACGGCGAGCGCCCACCCGCTGGGCAACTTCACCGTCAACCGCTACGACGGCCTCGTCGCCGCCCCCGGTGAACTGCGCGTCCACCACGTGGAGGACCTCGCGGAGATCCCGGCGACCCAGGCGGGGCCGGACATCGAACGGCTGGGCATCGCCATGTGGGCCCGCGAGCGGTGCGCCACGGCCGCCGAGGACAGCCGCGCGTCCGTCGACGGACGCGCGGTCGCCCTCACCACCGAGCGCAGCCACGCGCGCGTGCGGCCAGGGCAGGCGGGACTCGACACCCTCCGTGTGGAGTGCGAGCTGACCGCGCCCCTCCCGTCGGACGAGAAGACCCTGTCCCTCGGCTTCCGCGGCGCTGGTGCCTCCACCGGACCGGGCTGGCGGGAGATCACCGCGCGGGGCGACCGTATGACACTCGCCGCGTCGGACGTGCCGGAGAAGTCGGTATCGGACGAACTCACCAGCTACCCGGAGGAGTTGCTGTCCTCCCCGGCCGACACCGCGTCGGCCGCCCTGCGGGTGCGCCCCGGCGGCGCCGCCCTGGCCGACGAGGAGTCCGACGCGCCCGCGGCCTCCGTGCTCCCGCGCGGCGCCGACCGCTGGACACGCGCCCTGGACGACCTGGTGGCCCGGCAGGACCTCACCGCCGGCTTCGCGGCGCTGGCTCTCCTCATCGCCGTCGTCCTCGGTGCCATGCACGCACTCGCCCCGGGCCACGGGAAGACCATCATGGCCGCGACGGCGGCGGCCCGGGGCGGCCAGGCCCGGATGAGGGACGTCCTGCCCATGGCCGCCTCGGTGACCGTCACGCACACCCTCGGCGTGGTCGCCCTGGGCATGCTGGTCACGGCCGGCTCGGCGGCGGCACCCTCGGTGATCGCCTGGCTCGGTGTCGCCAGCGGCCTGCTGGTGACCCTGGCGGGCGCGAGCCTGGTCCGCCGCGCCCTGCGCAACCGCGCGCACACCCACCACCCGCACGGTCATCATCACGGCCACCATCACGGCCACGGAAGCCACACCCACGACCCCACCCACGACCACGACGGCGACCACCATGGTCACTCGCACGACGACAAGGATCACCACCCCCACGACCACGACCACGACCACGACCACCCGCACGATCACGCCCACCCGCACTCCCACCCCCACACGATCGAGCACACCCACGGCGGCTTCACCCACTCCCACCCCGCCGCCCCCACCCTCCGCGGCACGATCCTCATGGGCTTCGCGGGCGGCCTCGTGCCCAGCCCGTCCGCCGTGGTGGTGCTGGTCGGCGCCGCCGCGCTCGGGCAGGCCTGGTTCGGTCTGCTGCTCGTCGTCGCCTACGGCGTCGGGCTGGCCCTCACCCTCACGGCCGCCGGGTACGCGGTCGTCAAGGCGGGCAGCGGTATGACCCGGCTCCTGGACCGCCGCCCGCGCTGGTCGGCGGGCCCGATGGCGGCCCTGGTGCGCCGGACCGCCCCGCTCGGTT
This sequence comes from Streptomyces tibetensis, assembly GCF_007655005.1. Classification (GTDB taxonomy): domain Bacteria; phylum Actinomycetota; class Actinomycetes; order Streptomycetales; family Streptomycetaceae; genus Streptomyces; species Streptomyces tibetensis. The sequence goes on along the minus strand of NZ_SZVW01000003.1, from coordinate 84,088 downwards.
CGGCCTTCGCCGTACTGGTTCTCGGGGCCGGACTGGTGTTCAAGGGGGCGGCATCCGCACTCGGCTGAGTTACGTTCGTGAGGCATCGGATGTCCGGAGAAAAGCGGACGTCGTGAGGAAAACCGACCGCGTGGGGAAGACACACCCCATGGAGATTTCGCCCGGCTGCGAATGGGGGCACCGTGTTCGAAGAACCGGGCCATGAGCGTGTGATCGCCGACCGCTACCGGCTCCTCGCACCGCTCGGCGAGGGCGGTATGGGGACGGTGTGGCGCGCCCGCGACGAGATCCTGCACCGCGAGGTCGCCGTCAAGGAGGTCCGCGCCCCGTCCGGACTGGCGGGCGACGACGTACAGCGGATGTACGCGCGGCTGGAGCGGGAGGCGTGGGCGGCGGCCCGGGTCGCCAACCGCAACGTGGTGACGGTGTACGACGTGGCGACGGACGACGGGCGCCCGTGGATCGTCATGGAGCTGGTCCGCGGTCTCTCCCTCGCCGAGGTCCTGGACGCCGAGGGCCCGATGGCGCCACAGCGTGCCGCACACGTCGGCGCCGAGGTGCTGGCCGCGCTGCGGTCCGCGCACGAGGCCGGGGTGCTGCACCGCGACGTGAAGCCGGCCAACGTGCTGATCTCGAACGACGGCCGGATCGTGCTCACCGACTTCGGCATCGCCATGGTCGAGGGCAGTTCGGCACTGACCATGACCGGCGAGGTCATCGGCTCGCCCGAATTCCTCGCCCCGGAGCGGGCGCTCGGCCGTACGCCGGGCCCTGAGTCCGACCTCTGGTCGCTGGGCGTGCTGTTGTACGCGGCGGTCGAGGGCCACTCCCCCTTCCGGCACGACACCCCGCTGAGCACCCTGCGGGCGATCGTCGACGAGGAGCTGCCGCCGCCGTACCGCGCCGGTCCGCTCGCCCCGGTGATCGAGGGGCTGCTGCGCAAGGATCCCGAGCAGCGGCTGCCGCCCGAGCGGGCCGAGGAGGATCTGCGGGTCGTCGCCGCGGGCGGCTCACCGCGTGCGGACACCACGCGGGCGGTTCCGGTGCCGCCGACGGTCGTGGGTCACCCCGAGCCCGCGCCCACACCGCCGATGCCGTACCCGGGTCGGTCGGCGGCATCCGGTGCGGGTGCCACCACGACGGCCACGGGCCGGGACCGGGACCGCCGGGCCGGCCGGGTGCTGGTGGCGGGCGTGATCGCGCTGGCGCTCGCGGTGGGCGGGCTGACGTACGCACTGCTCAACAACGGGGACGGTTCCGACGGCAACGACCAGGGGGCCGGGGACGGTACGCCCGCGGCGACCAAGAGCCCGCCGCGCAGCACCGGGCAGGAGAAGTCCAGCCCGTCGCCGCCCCCGAGCGAGTCGAAGGAAAGCAGTCCGCCGCCGCAGTCGGTGCGGGTCGCCCTGCAGGGACGGCGCACGGATTACTCGGGCCCGTGTCCGCCGCCGAACGCCCAGGCGCCCGAGTTCACGGCGACGCTCACGGTGGGGCGGCTCCCGGCCGAGGTCAGCTACCGCTGGGTGACGCAGGACGGCCAGGTGCTCGACGGGGGCTGGAAGACGCTGTCGTTCACGGAGGGCGGCGCCCGTTCGAAGCGGGACACGGTGCGGGTGACGACGCGGGAGGAGACCGGGACGTTCGAGAACGAGATCAGCGTCGAGGTGCGGGAGCCGGTACGGGAGACGTCCGAGTCGGTGCCCTTCTCGGTGACGTGCGAGACGGAGACCCCGACGGGCGGGGCCTCCCCTTCTCCTTCCGGCACGGATCCGGACGCGCAGACCGGCTCGAATCCGGGGTCGGACTCGGACGCGGACTCGGACTCCGGCTGAGCGGTCAGTCGTTGCTGTTGAGCACGGGCAGATAGCCGCCGGACTGGCCGGGGGCCTTCGGGTGGTACGACTCGCCGATGTTGAGCCAGCTGACGCTGTGCAGCCAGGAGTCGCCGGAGCAGATCTCGTGGCCGGTGAAGGTGGCGCGGACGTCACCGAAGGCGAAGCCGTGGTCCGCGGCGCGCTTGGCGACGGCGGTGTCGAGGTAGTCGGAGGCGTCGTTGATGGCCTTGCGCTTGGTCTCGGACAGGCCGAGACAGGTGGTGCCGAGCTGGTAGAAGCGGGGGTAGCCGAGGACGACGACCCGGGCGGCGGGTGCCTTGGAGCGGATCGCCGAGTACACGCTGTCGAGCTTGCCGGGCAGCGTGGAGTCGACGTACGCCCGGGCGGTGTTGATACGCGAGACGCAGGCGCTGTCGGACTGGGTCACACAGGTCGTCATGACGTCGGCGAAGCCGGCGTCGTTGCCCCCGACAGTGATCGAGACGAGGGCGGTGGAGGCGCTGAGCGGAGTGAGCTGACTCGCCAGAACATCACTCGTTCGGGCGCCCGAGCAGGCGGTGAAGTCGAAGCTCGAGGGTGAGTGGGCGGCGGCCCAGAGGTAGGGGTACGCCTTGGTGCTGCGCTTGCAGTCGCCGCTGGAGCTGATGTAGCTGCCGGCTCCGACTCCGGAGGAGTAGGAGTCACCGAGGGCCACATAGCCGCCCGTTGCGGCGAGTGAGGACGCCTGCGCCGTCGCTGCCCCGGTGAGGGCGGTGCCGACGGCGAGGAGGAGCGAGCTCACGAGGACGACAAGTCGGGAACGTCTCATGGAACCTCCCTTTAGCAGGATCTCTGCCATAACCGTCGTAGCAGCTACGCGTGTTGACAGGAAGTGTCCATGCCAAGTCTTTTCGGCCTCTCCCCGGATGCCTGGCGCGTTCACCACGGCTCGTGTTACGCGCCGGACCTCTCTTGTTACGTGCCCATGACAGATTTGTTGACTGATGCTCAACTCTCTTGTTCTACGCCGGTAGTTGGTCGACGCTTTACTCCGGCCGGGAGCGGAACGCGACGCTCCTCGGCTCGTGTGCGCGGACACGCGCACACCCCCCACATGACGCGCGTCCCACCCTGGCGCGCGCCGCCTAGAGGAGGACTCCCTCGTAATGGCACAACTGCGTAGCAAGAGACTCGGGTTCGCCGCACTCACCTCGCTGGCGACCGCCGCCCTCGTGGGCGGGCTCACCACCCTTCCCGCCCAGGCCGCACCCGCCGAGGGGCGGGTGCTCGCCGCGGACTCCCCGACCGCGATCAAGGACAGCTACCTCGTCACGCTCAAGAAGAGCGCGGGCCTCAAGGCGTCCTCGGCCGCGGGCAAGGGCCTGGTGAAGGAGTACGGCGGCTCGGTCGACAAGACGTTCGGCACGGCGCTGAACGGCTGGTCCGCCACCCTCTCCGCCACCGAGGCCCGGCGGCTGGCCGCCGACCCTGCGGTGGCCTCCGTCGAGCAGAACCAGCGCGTCACGCTCGCCGCCACCCAGACCAACGCCCCGTGGGGCCTGGACCGCATCGACCAGGCCTCGCTGCCGCTGTCCGGCACCTACACCTACCCGGACAGCGCGGGCAGCGGTGTGACGGTCTATGTGATCGACACCGGCGTGCGCATCACCCACCAGCAGATCAGCGGCCGTGCCTCACACGGCTACGACGCCGTCGACGGTGACAACGACGCCTCCGACGGCAACGGCCACGGCACCCACGTCGCCACCACGATCGCGGGCTCGACCTACGGCGTGGCCAAGAAGGCGAAGATCGTGGGTGTGCGCGTGCTGAACAACAGCGGCTCCGGCACCACGGCCGGCGTGATCGCGGGCATCGACTGGGTGACGAAGAACCACTCCGGCCCCTCGGTCGCCAACATGTCGCTCGGCGGCGGCGCCTCCGCGACCCTGGACACGGCGGTCCGCAACTCCATAGCCGGCGGTGTCACGTACGCCGTCGCCGCGGGCAACAGCAGCACCTCCGCCTCCTCGTCCTCCCCGGCCCGGGTCGCCGAGGCCATCACGGTCGGCGCCACCACCAGCACGGACGCCAAGGCGAGCTACTCCAACTACGGCTCCGCCCTGGACATCTTCGCGCCCGGCTCGTCGATCACGGCCGGCTGGCACACCAGCGACACCGCGACCAACACCATCTCCGGCACCTCGATGGCGACCCCGCACGTCGCGGGCGCGGCGGCGGTCTACCTGGCGGGTCACACCTCGTCGACCCCGGCGCAGGTCGCGACGGCCCTGGTGAACGGCGCCGTCACCGGCAAGGTCACCAGCGCGGGGTCCGGTTCGCCGAACCGCCTGCTGCAGATCGTCCCGTGACGAACGCCCGCATCAGCACCTGAACACACGTTCCCCGGAGGCCCTGATCGCTTCCGGGGAACGCATGTTTATACGACGGGAACGTGCAACTTGCGTCGCACGAGCGGTCCCTCGCAACGACCAAACCAACAAAAACGTGAGAGGCCGTTCCAGGTCTTGCCATACGGGTTCAATCGTCAATACCGTCATACATCTCACCCGCATCGGTCCGTAGTACGCGGCTCTAGGGGAGGGCTCAAGGACCGCGACGAACCGGCGCGGGGCGCGGTAGGGGGGTGCCGTGCTCGGTGACCGCAATGGTCTCCGGGCCGTGCCGCGCGGTCGGCTGCCGTTTTTGCGGCCGGCCAGCTTTGCCAGCTCACCCGGCGTGCCGGAGCGTCATCCCGGCCTGCCTCGCCATCTCGGCGTGCCTCGGGTGAGAACCCCCCTTTCGAACCGGACTGGATCCGGACTGCCCTGGGGGGGCGGTCCACCGGACGAGAGGGACCAGACTCATGAGCTCAGTTCTGCAGCCGGCCGCGACGCAGCAGCGTCCGCCGACCGCCTCCAAGTACCGGCCCGTCTCCTCTCACCTGGCCATCGCGCCGCCGGTGAGCGTGGTCATCCCGGCGATGAACGAGGCGGAGAACCTGCCGTACGTCTTCAAGACCCTGCCCGACTGGATACATGAAGTGGTCCTGGTCGACGGCAACTCCACCGACAACACCGTCGAGGTGGCCCGCGAGCTGTGGCCCGAGGTGAAGGTCGTCGAGCAGCGCGGCAAGGGCAAGGGCGACGCCCTGATCACCGGGTTCCAGGCCTGCACCGGCGACATCATCGTGATGGTCGACGCGGACGGCTCGGCGGACGGCGGGGAGATCCTCAGCTACGTCTCCGCCCTGCTCTCCGGCGCGGACTTCGCCAAGGGCTCCCGCTTCGCCAACGGCGGCGGCACCGACGACATGACCTTCATCCGCAAGATGGGCAACTGGGCGCTGTGCACGGCCGTCAACCGCAAGTTCGGAGCCCGCTACACCGACCTGTGCTACGGCTACAACGCGTTCTGGCGGCACTGCCTCGACAAGATCGACCTCGACTGCACCGGCTTCGAGGTCGAGACCCTGATGAACATCCGGGTCGTCAAGGCCGGCCTCAAGGTGCAGGAGATCCCGAGCCACGAGTACCTGCGCATCCACGGCGTGAGCAATCTGCGGGCCGTGCGGGACGGGCTGCGCGTGCTGAAGGTGATCCTTCAGGAACGCTCCAACCGCCGTGCGCTGCGCCGCCGTTCGCCCCGGTCGTCGATGCCGGCCGCGATGCGGGGAGAGGTGTCTTGAGCGGTCCCGGCATCTCCGTCGTGATCTGCGCGTACACCGAGGACCGCTGGGAGGACATCCTCGCGGCGGTCTCCTCGGTCCGCGCGCAGTCGCGGCCGGCCCTGGAGACGCTGCTGGTCGTCGATCACAACGACACGCTCCGGGAGCGTCTGGCCAAGGAGTACAAGGAACACCAGGAGCACACGGAGACCGCCGACGGTGCCGTGGTGCGGGTGCTCGCCAACGCGGGCCCCCGCGGCCTGTCCGCCGGCCGCAACACCGGCATCGCCGCGGCCCGGGGCGAGGTCGTGGCCTTCCTCGACGACGACGCCGTCGCCGAGCGCGACTGGCTGCGGCACTTCGCCGAGGCGTACACCGACCCGCGGGTGATGGCGGTCGGCGGGCGCACGGAGCCGGTCTGGGCGTCCGGACGGCGGCCCGACTGGTTCCCGGAGGAGTTCGACTGGGTCGTGGGCTGCACCTACCGGGGCCTGCCGCGCGGCCGGGTCCGGGTGCGCAACGTACTCGGCGGCAACGCCTCGTTCCGGCGCAGCGCCTTCGACGCGGCGGGCGGTTTCGCCACCGGCATCGGCAGGGACGGCGACAAACGCCCGCTGGGCTGCGAGGAGACGGAACTGTGCATCCGGCTGTCCCGGGCCCGGCCGGACGCGGTCCTGCTGATCGACGACCGGGCGGTCATCCACCACCGGGTGCCCGAGGTCCGCGAGCACTTCCGGTACTTCCGCAGCCGCGCCTGGGCCGAGGGCCTGTCCAAGGCCCTGGTGGCCCGGAGCGTCGGGGCGGAGAAGGGGCTGGAGTCGGAGCGCCGGTACGCCACGCGGGTCCTGCCCGCCGGAGTGGCCCGGGGCCTGCGGGACGCCCTGCTGGCCCGGTCGGGCGGTGCGGGACGGGCCGGCGCGATCGTGGCCGGGGTGCTGACTGCGGCGGGCGGTTACGTCGTCGGCAGCGTCCGGGCGCGCCGGGGCGGGACCACGTTCCGGGTGCCCGAAGTGGAGGTGACGGCCCGTGAGTGACGCCCGCGTCCCGATCCTCATGTACCACGCGGTCGCGACCGACCCGAACGAGGAGACGCGCGCCCTGTCCGTGACCCCGGAGGCGTTCGCCGAGCAGATGGCGGTGCTCGACGACCGGGGGCTCACACCGCTCACCACGGCCGCACTGGCGGCGTGCTGGCGCTCCGGCCGCGCGCTGCCCGAGCGGCCGGTCCTGATCACCTTCGACGACGGCTACGAGGGCGTGCACCGGCACGCCCTCCCCGCGCTCGCCAAGCACGGCTTCCCGGCCACCCTGTTCGTCTCGACCGGGTGGCTCAAGGGGCCGTACGACACCGGCGGCGGCCTGGACACCATGCTGGACTGGGGCCAGGTCCGCGCACTCGCGGCGGCCGGAGTCGAGATCGGCGGGCACAGCCACAGCCACCCGCAGCTCGACCAGGTATCCGACGCCACCCTGCGGTTCGAGCTGATCCACTCCAAGGAGATCGTCTCGGACCAACTGGGCTCCGTACCCGCCTCTTTCGCCTACCCCTACGGCTACTCCAGCCGCCGGGTCCGGCAGGCGGTGCGCGAGACGGGCTGGGCCCAGGCCCTCGCCGTCGGCAACGGCCTCGCGCGGCGCGCGCAGGGGCCGTACGCGCTGCGACGGGTGACGGTGCGCCGCAGCACGGGAATCGAGGAGTTCGAGCGGATGATCGACGGGCGCGCGATCGCCCGTACGTTCGCCGCGGACCGTGCCCTGACCAAGGGGTACGCCGTGGTCCGCCGGGCCCGGCGGGCGCGCCGGCTGGTCTCCCGCGCCGGGGCCTGACCAGCACAGGGCCGACATGCCGCGTGCACGCGGAAACCGGGTGCACGCGGCGTCCCCGTGCCGGATCATGGCGGGCATGTCTGGAAACCCGCACGAGGCGCTGCCGATCCGGCTCAACGTCGACGACTCCGACTCCCCGTCCGACGTCGTCGACGCGCTGTTCCTCGGCCGCTTCGCGACGGGCGAGCAGCCGTACTCCCACGCGGTGAACATCGACCGCGTGCGGTCCGGGGCGACGCTGATGCCACCGGGTGCCCGGGTGCTGCGCGTCGCCCGGGACGACGACCGCAGCGCGACCCTCGCCGAGGGCGACGGCTGGACGCTGCTGGTCTCCCGCTGGAACCGGGGCGCCGACGTCACCGTCACGGCGACCGGCGAGGAGCTCGCGAAGAAGATCCTCGACCAGGCCACGGACGGCGCGGCGGACGAACCCGAACCGCAGCCGGAGAACGTCACGATGGGCTTCTGGTACGTCTCCCCGCGCCGCGGCCCGCATCGCACCACCCGCCAGATCGCGGCGGGCACCTGGGACGAGGTCCGGCCCAACTACACCGCGCCGGTGGCGGACGCCATGGACCGCCTGATGAAGACGACCCCGGAGGACATCGCGGGCCGGCTGCTCCTGCTGCACGGCCCGCCGGGCACCGGCAAGACCTCGGCGCTGCGCACCCTGGCCCGCTCCTGGCGCGACTGGTGTCAGGTGGACTGCGTCCTGGACCCCGAGCGGCTCTTCTCCGACGTCGGCTATCTCATGGACATCGCCATCGGCGAGGAGGACGCGACGGGCAAGGGCCGCTGGCGGCTGCTGCTCCTGGAGGACTGCGACGAGCTGATCCGCGGCGAGGCCAAGCACACGGCCGGCCAGGCCCTGTCGAGGCTGCTGAACCTGACGGACGGCCTGCTCGGCCAGGGCCGCAACGTCCTGGTCGGCGTCACGACCAACGAGGACCTGGAGCGCCTGCACCCGGCCGTGGTCCGTCCGGGCCGCTGCCTCGCCCGGATCGAGGTCGGCCCGCTGACCCGCTCCGAGGCGGTGAACTGGCTGGGCCAGGAGGACGGCGTCGGCCGTGAGGGCGCGACGCTGGCGGAGCTGTACGCGCTGCGCCGGGGCACGTCCCCGACGTCCCTGCCGGAGCCGCGCGGGGGCGTGGACGCGGGGCTTTATCTGTAGCGGCGTCAACCGCCGGGGTCTGTGGCGGGTCGACCGCCGGGATCCGTAGCGGGGTCCCCCGTCGGTTCCGGTCACAACCGCCTCTCACCCGCCTGTTACCCAGGCGTGCCAAGGTGTGCGGCGGAGCGACGCCGAGCTCCGCATGGACCAGGGAGGCTCTGATGGCGCACCCGGCGCCCACCGTGTTCAGCGAACCCGCCCACCGTCTCGCGCGATGGGTCCTGCCCGTCGTGCTCGGTGTCGTCTACGGCAACTGGGTCGCGGTGAACCGGCGTCACGGCGGTCCGATCACCGGGCCGGACGTGGCGTCGGGTGTGTGGAGCGCGCTCGCCTTCATGGCCCTCTGCATCGCCGTGGTCCAGGCGACCCGGCGTCTCAGGCGCGACCTGCACGCCCTGCACGCCCTGCTCCGGGCCGCGTTCGCCGGTACCGCACTGGGCTTCCTCTACAGCCAGACCGGCGACGACGTCCGTCCCGTGGTCATCACATCGGTGCTGGTCACGGCGGCCGTCTTCCTGCTGTTGTTCTACCGCTTCCACACGCGCGCCGACGCGTAGCGGGGCCCGGTGCTTTGATAGGGGTATGACCCTGTTCGTCGGCACGTCCGGGTGGCAGTACAAGGACTGGCGGGACGTCCTGTACCCGTCCGGGCTGCCGATGCGGCTGTGGCTGGAGGAGTACACGGGGCACTTCGCCACCGTCGAGATCAACAACGCCTTCTACCGGCTGCCGGCCCGGGAGACGTTCGAGGACTGGCGGCGGAGGGTGCCCGGTGACTTCGTCGTCGCGGTCAAGGCGAGTCGCTATCTGACCCACATCAAGCGGCTGAAGGAACCCGAGGAGCCGGTGCACCGCCTGATGAGCCACGCGGCGGGCCTCGGCGACCGCCTCGGTCCGGTCCTGCTCCAGCTCCCGCCCACGCTGCGCGCCGACCCGGGCCTGCTGGACGCTTGCCTGGCCTGCTTCCCGGCCACGACCCGGGTCGCGGTCGAGCCGCGCCACGACTCCTGGTGGACACCGGAGGTCCGCCGCGTCCTGGAGTCCCGACGCGCCGCCCTGTGCTGGGCCGACATCCTGGCCCGCCCGGCGACGCCGCTGTGGCGCACCGCCGACTGGGGCTACGTCCGCTTCCACCAGGGCCGCGCCGAGCCCTGGCCGCGCTACGGCCGGCGCTCGCTGGCCACCTGGCTCGACCGCATCGCCACGACCTGGACCGACGGCGAGGACGTCTACGCGTACTTCAACAACGACCCGGGCGGCGCGGCGGTGGCGGACGCGACGGCGTTCGCACGGGCGGGCAGGTCGGCGGGGCTGGACATCACACGCACCCCGGAGCGACTGACGCGGCCGTCGGGTCGGGGCACTCGCCAGGCCTCGCGGGACGCGAGCGGGCAGACGGACTCCCGCAGCCCCCGGCGAGCGCCCGGAGCCGGCCTGCCGTGCGGATCAAGCCCCACCGGCGTCGGCGACGCTCGTGATCACTGCATCTGGTCCCCGTAGGCCGCCCGCAGGGCGTCCCGGATCGCGGCGAGCGCGACCTCCTCGCCCAGCCCGAGCCGCCTGGCCCGCTCCACATAGACCTGTGCGGCCGAGGCCAGCTCGCGGTCCGCCGCCGATCCGGCCGCGGCGACGAACGTGCCGTTGCGGCCCCGCGTCTCGATCACCCCGTCCGCCTCCAGCGCCCGGTACGCCTTGGCGACCGTGTTCGCGGCGAGGCCCAGCGACTCGGCCAGCCCCCGCACGGTCGGCAGCCGGTAGCCCACGGGCAGCGCACCGGACCGCGCCTGCTCGGAGATCCGCGCCCTCACCTGCTCGTAGGGCGGGGCACTGTCGTCGATGTCGATCTTCAAGGTCACAGGCCGATTGTCGCGCACCGGGCGGAAAATGAGAGGCACCCCGGACGGCTCCACGCGTAGCGTGCGCCCTCATGACCGTGATCGTGCGCGACCTGCGTCCCGACGTCCGAGCCGATGCCGAGGGGTTCTCCGACACCCGCCGCCTCGCCCTGCCCTACATGTTGTCCACCCCCGAATCGGTGGTGCACACCCTGACGCACGTCCACCCGGACGCCCATTTCGGGCAGCTCATCGCCGAGGAGGACGGCGAGATCATCGGCACCGCCCAGGTCAGCGTCGCCCACGACAGCCCGGAACCCGGCCAGGGCTCGGCCAACATCTATGTACGCCCCGACCGCAGGAACCGCGGCGCCGGTTCGCTGCTGCTGCGTACGGCGCAGGAGCGCCTGGGCCGCCTGGGCGTCACGAAGCTCTTCGCCTGGGTCCTGGACGAGCCGGACAACCGCGCCTTCGCCGAGCGCCACGGCTTCCGGGCCAGCCGCTCCGCCTGGTTCCTGCGACTGGACCTGGCGGGCGGCACGCTCCCGCCCCGGCAGGAGCCACCGTCCGGCGTCGAGTTGCGCACGGCCGCCGACTTCGCGGACGACCCGCGCCCCGTGTTCGAACTGGACGCGGCGACGTCGTCCGACGAACCGAGCGACATCGACGTGGAGTTCACGGACTACGAGGCCTGGCTCGAGGAACACTGGAAGCACCCGCTACTGAACCGCGACCTGACCACCGTCGCGCTCGTCGACGGCCGGCCCGCCGCCTTCAGCGTGGCCTACACGGACGGCGACTCCCGCTACGCCACCGCGATGACCGGCACCGCCCGGGAGTTCCGCGGCCGAGGTCTGGCGAAGCTCGCCAAGAACGACTCGCTGCACCGCGCCCGCGCGGCGGGGTGCACGGAGGCGTTCACCGGCAACGACACGGGGAACGAGCCGATGATCGCCATCAACAAGTGGTTCGGCTATGAGATCTGCGCGAAGGAAGTGCGTTATGTCCGCGAACTCGGCTGACCGGAACCCGCAGCCGGCCGACAGGAACCCGCAGCTGGACGTCGTCCTCGTCAAGGCGGGCCGCACGAAGATCCGTTACAGCGGCGAGCTGCTGGCGGACGACGGCACGCGCGTGGCGGTCCGCGCCGCGTGGGCGGGCTCCGGTGTCCGCGACTTCGGGTTCGTCCGCTTCGAGCCCGGTGACGTCTTCACGGAGTACTACTGGCGCGACCGGTGGTACGCGGTGAAGGAGGTCCGCTCCGGCACGGGCGCGCTGAAGGGCTGGTACTGCGACGTCACCCGCCCCGCCCGGCGCTCCGGCCCGGAGCTGGTGGTGGAGGATCTCGACCTCGACCTGTGGCGCTCGGCTGACGGCACGGACGTGCGGCGCCTGGACGAGGACGAGTTCGCCGAGAGCGGCCTCGGCGAGTCGGACCCGGAGGCGGCGTCCGCCGCGCTGGCCGCGCTCGACGAACTGGAGTCACTGGCCCGCGGCGACGGCTTCGCGGCCCTCCTGGCCTGAGCCGCCGGTCTCCGCGACCACCGCGTACCGCTCGTCCGTCACCGGCCCGCCCCACAGCAGCGGATCGTCCGAGAGCCGCTGCACACGCACCTGCCCGGCGAGCGGGGCGAGCAGGCCGGTGAGCCGCCCGACGGGTATGCCGACCGGCTCGATGCTCCCCCACACGCCCTCGACCAGCACCAGCCGCCCGCCCGGCCGCAGCAGTCCGCGCCAGTGCCCGAGGGCGCGGGCGGGGTCGGGCAGGGCCCACAGGACGTGCCGGACGAGCACGGCGTCGAAGCGCTGCTCCCCGACCGGCGGCGCCGCGGCGTCACCGACGAGGAACACGGCGTCGCGCCCGGCGAGTTTTTCCCGGGCGAGCGTCACCATCGCCGGGGAGAGGTCCACGCCCGTCACGCGATGCCCCTGCTCGGACGCGAGGAGTGACAGACTGCCGGTGCCGCAGCCGAGATCGAGTACGTCGCCCGCGCGCCCCGGCAGCCAGTCGCGCAGCCGCCCGTCCCAGGCGCGACGCACCACGGGGTCGCGCAGGCCGTGGTCCGGCTCCTCGTCGAAGGAGGCGGCCTCGGCGTCCCAGTCCACGTTCGTCATGGACCCCAGAGTGACACCCGCCACTGACAACCGAATCGTGACGGCCGCCACTGACAGACCAGGAGCGATGAGTAACCCTCCCCCGAAAGGTCTACCTCCGTGAGAACGCGGAACCCGGTAGCCCCTTAAGGAGGCAGTCATGCGCCGTGTGACCGTGCAGAAGCCCCTGAAGAAGTCGGACGTCCGCCGGGTCCGCGAGGAGGCCGACGAGCGTCCCGCCGGGCGCCCGGAGGTCCGCAAGGACATCGCACGCACCTGGTGGCCGGACGCCTGAGCGGCCGGTGCCGGTCATGAGACGCAACGCTCAGAGCAGCCGTTTGCGGTAGTGGACGCGGTCGTAGGGCCCGTCCACGCGGCGCTCCACGAGTTCGTAGCCGTACTTCGGATAGATCCGCTGGTTCTCCCACATCAGTGCGTTCGTGTAGAGCCTCACCTCGGGCAGGCCGAGCGTACGCGCGTGTGCGTCCACGAACCGGAGCAGTCGCCGCCCCACTCCCCTGCCGTGCGCGGCGGGGCGGACGGCGATGGTGTCGAGGAAGAGGTGGTCGTCGAACGCCTCGACCACGACGAGCCCGGTCACCGGATCGCCCGTCACGAACACCTTGCCCGCGGCCACGTTCGCCGCGTGGTCCTCCTCCATGGGCTGGGGCACCCGCCCGATGCGCTCGATGTAGGGGCGGAAGGCCGCGTCGACCACCTCCGCGACGACCGGTACGTCGGCGGCGCGGGCCGGTCGGATCTCCTCGTCTGCCATGACGCGACGGTAATACCTGATGCCAGTCCGAACACTCCCTTAAGCGGGCCATAAGGATCTCCTCCACCCGCCCTCAGCAGGCGATTTCACGGTTCTCAGGGGCTAGCTTCGAAGCACCCCACGGGATTCCGGACCGCGTCGGCCCGGACCTGCCCCATGCACCGTTTCGAGGAGTTCCCGCATGCCCGCACGCCGCAAGGTCGCCTCCGTCGCCGCCCTCGGCAGCCTCCCGCTCGCCCTGACCGCGCTGACCGCCGCCCCGGCCGCCGCGCACGGTTCGATGGGCGCCCCGGTCAGCCGGGTCTCGCAGTGCTACGCCGAGGGCCCCGAGAGCCCGAAGTCGGCCGCGTGCAAGGCGGCGGTCGCGGCGGGCGGCACCCAGGCCCTCTACGACTGGAACGGCATCCGCATCGGCGACGCGGGCGGCCGGCACCGGCAGCTCATACCGGACGGCAAGCTCTGCAGCGCGAACAGCGCGGAGTTCAAGGGCCTCGACCTCCCTCGCGCCGACTGGCCCGCGACCGCCGTCCGCAGCGGCCCGCACACCTTCAAGTACCGCGTGACGGCCCCGCACAAGGGCACGTTCAAGGTGTACCTCACCAAGCCCGGCTACGACCCGGCCAAGCCGCTCGCCTGGAAGGACCTGGATCTCGCGCACCCGGTCGCGACGTCCACCGACCCGGCCGCCACCGGCGGTTTCTACACTTTCTCCGGCAAACTGCCCCAGCGCTCCGGCAAGCACCTGCTGTACGCGGTCTGGCAGCGGTCGGACAGTCCGGAGGCGTTCTACTCCTGCTCGGACGTCAGCTTCGGCGGCGGTGGCGGCGCGGCGGGCGGCGCGGCTCCGGCCCCGTCCGCCTCCGCTCCCAGCGAGAAGCAGATCGAGGACGGCAACGACAGGTCGACCATCGAGCACCACGGGCACGGCGACGACGACCCCCGCACCTCCGCGGCGCCGGCCGCGGCTCCCAAGAAGAAGGCCACTGCGGACCGGGCGAGGGCCGCCGCACCGGCGCCGAACCGGCCGAAGGCGGCCGGTGCCACGGAGAACCTCGCCGAGACCGGCGGTGACGCCACCACCCCGTACCTCGCGATCGGTGGTGCGGCAGCGCTGGCGCTGGGCGCCTCGGCCCTGTTCCTGTCCGCCCGGCGCCGGACGGTGAGCGGCGGCCGGCACGACCGCTGACCCCACCGCCCCACGCTTCGGGGCCTGTCCGGCGGCTCAGGCCGGACAGGCCCCGAAACGTTCCTCCGACGCGTGCAACCGATAACACGTGTCAACCGGTTGCACATGTCGATCGGTTGCACGTGTCGATCGGTTGCACGTGTCGATCGGTTGCACGTGTCAATCGGTGACACGTGTCATTCGAAGGCCGATGCGCAGGTGGTGGGCGTGGCCCGGCCCGGATCGAGGGCGTTGGCCACCTCGTGGAAGACGACCCGGTCGAGCAGCCCCACGGCCACGTGCTCGGACAGGTCGACGGGGCACAGGTCCTGGAGCAGGACGTTGCGCACGTCCGGTCCGCTCAGGTACTGGCTGCGCCACGGCGTGACCACCTCGTCGTACCGGGTGGCGATGACGGTGTAGCGCACGCCGGGCACGGTGTCGCCGCCCGCGTTGAGCTTGGTGAGGAAGGCGGAGCCGGTGACCTGGTCGGCGAGGGCGGGAGTGTTCTTCGAGAGCAGGTCACCGGCGCCGGGGAAGTACGGCAGCAGGTGGGTGAAGCCGTTCAGGTCGGTGCCGTGGTTGCTGGGCGCGATGCCGACCAGGGCGTGCACCTCGGCGGCGCCACCGAGGAACTTGAGGTAGTAGCGGGGCATCATGCCGCCCTGCGAGTGCCCGACGACGTCGGTCTCGTCGGCGCCGGTGGCCGCGAGCACCTTGTCCACGAAGTCCTTCAGCTGTGCGGCGGACTTCTCGACGGGTCCGAGGCCGTGGAAGAAGGGGACTCCCTCCAACTGGCCGTAGTCGAGGGAGAAGACGCAGTAGCCGCGGACCTTCAGATAGGGGGCGAGGCCCAGCCAGTTGTCGACGGAGTTCCCGAGGGTGCCGTGGACGAGGACGACGGGGCGGGGGTGGGCGGCGGACGGCTTGCAGGAGTAGTCGTTCCAGCCGGAACCCGGGGCGCCCGCGGCCTGGGCCGTGGTGGCGGGGACGGTGACGGCGGCGGCGGTCAGCAGCAGCGCGGCCAGAGGTCTGAGCGCTCGATTCCAGGGCAGCATCGGGTGATCTCCTTGCGGCTCAGGGGGAGGTGCGACGGCACGGGGCCCTGTGATCCGGATCACGAGGATGCTGTTCACTCGTCAAGTTACGAGCGAGTAGCCGAACTGGGAAGTTACGCGTCAGTAAAAACTCGCCGCGCAGCCGGCGCCGCGCCCACCGGCCGACCCCCCGTCACCAGGCGGGCTTGAGGGGCCCGTGCGGAGCGATGCGCAGCAACTGTTCCCGCAGCGACCGCACTTCGCGCTCCCCCAGCAGGTCACTCCATTCCCGCACGGCTTCCGCGGCCGCCTCCTCCGCGGCCCGGGTGCAAGCCCACCCTCGCTCGGTCAGCACGACCAGCCGCGCCCGCGCGTCCTCGGGATGCGGCCGCCGCTCGGCGTACCCCTTGCGCACCAGCTCGTCGACGAGTTGGCTCGCGGCCTGCTTGGTCACCCCGAGGTGGACGGCGAGGTCGGTGACCGTCGCCCCGTCCGGGGCGAGCCGGGCGAAGGCGAACCCGTGCGCGGGCCGCACCCCTTCGAAGCCGCGAGCGATCACGCCGTCGTTGATGCGCTGCGTGAGCCCGCCGGCGACGGCGAGCAGGGCGGCGGACAGGGCCATGGCCTCGGAGTTCTGCACGCATGCATTGAAACACCCTTGACGCGACGGTCAAGTAGCTTGACCATATAGTCAAGCTACTTGACCACCTGGAGGCCTCATGCCCGTCGTCCGATCGTCCGAAGCCGTCACCCACGAGATCCACGGCGCCCGTTTCGTCTCGTACGCCACCCCGGGCAGCGGCAGCAAGGAACTGTGCGCCTGGCGCGGTGAGATCCCGGCCGGCCTCAAGGCACCCGCGCACACGGTCAGCCGGGAGGAGATCTTCCATCTGCTCGAAGGCGAGCTGCTGATCACTCTCGACGGCCGCACCGAGCGGATCGCGGCGGGCGACACGGTGATCATCAATCCCGGCGCCACCCTGACCGTCGAGAACCCGACCGACCGGACCGCGTACTCCTGGGTCACCACCTCGATCGGCCTGGAGGCGCGGCTGGCCGACGGCACCCGCATCGTGCCGCCGTGGGCCAACTGACGTCACGCGGAAGGCCGACGCCATACGGAAGGCCGACGCCATACGGAGGGCTGACGCCATACGGAAGGCGCCGTCATGCGGAAGGGCCTACGCCGCCCGCCCCCCACGGCGGGCTCCCCCTAGTCCCCCGGGCATCACCGCCCGCGGCCCGAACTTCGCCCGTGCCCGGTCCGCGACCTCCTCGATGCGGCGGACCTTCTCGTCCACCGGGTCGAAGGTCAGCTGGTGGGAGGCCTGGTCGGCGGGGTCGAGCCCCTCGGCGCGCAGGGCGATCGCCCGCACCCTGGCCCGCTGCAGCCCGAGCGCCTCGTACATCCCGTAGGCGGCCCTGGTCAGTGCCGGGGAGTGCGCGGTCGGTTCGGTCAGGGTGCGGCTGCGGGTGGTGGCGGACCGGTCGGCGTAGCGCACGGTGAGGGTGAGCGTGCGGCAGACCTTCTCCAGGGCGCGCAGCCGGGCGCCGATCTCCTCGGCGGCCGACAGCAGCGCCCGTCGGTGCCGGTCGGGGTCCAGTTCGTCGCGCCCGAAGGGGCGTTCCGTCGCCAGGGACCGGGAGACGGCGTTCGGCACGACCCGGCCGCGGTCGAGGCCGTTGGCCTTCTCCCGCAGCTCACGGCCGGCCTTCGCGCCGATCAGCCGCTGCAGCGTGGACAGCGGTGCGGCGGCGACCCGGCCGAGGGTGTCGAGCCCGTAGTCGCCCAGGGTGCGGGCGGTCGCGGTGCCCACACCGGGCAGCGCGGCGACGGGCTGGTCCGCGAGGAACTCCGCGACGGCGTCCGGCTCGTCGGGCACCGCACGCGTCACCCCGGGCACGGCCTCGCGCAGTGCCATCCGGGCCAGCATCGGCCCGGGTCCGGCTCCGATCACGCAGTCGACGCCGTGGAGTGCGAGCGACCGCACCCGGATCACCGAGGCCAGTTCGACGGCGTCCCGCCCGAAGTACCGCTCGGCGCCGCGCAGGTCGGCCAGCGCCCCGTCCGGTGGCAGGGCCTGGACGACGGGGGTGAACTCCTCGAGCATCCCGAGCAGACGGGGCAGGTCCGCCTCGCTCGTCGGAGGCAGCTGGAAACGTACGCAGAGGATGGTCATCCCGCACTCCCCGGACTCTGGTGCCACAACTTCCTTGTGTTCGCGGGCTCTTCGCCCGCCGGACGCAGATCGGCCCAGGGGTGCATCTCGTACCCCGTGGACATACGGATCTTCCGTTGCTCCATCGGATCCCTGGCCGCGGAACCGGTCGGCGCGGGCACGCCGTCCGACCCGGCGAGCCGCCGCCGCGCGGGCCCCTCACCGTCGTCGCCGGAACCGTCGCCACCGGAAGCGTCGCCGCCCGAATCCTTCTCGCCGGGACCGCCTTCGCCGGACCCACCGGGGCGGGAGTCGGCCAGCCGGGCCGCGACCCCCTCCAGCCCCTCCTCCCGGCGCACTTCGAGCAGGTCCGCGAGGTTCCAGGCGGCGGCTCCCACCACGCTGAGGCTGCGCGGGCCGCGGCGCTGCACCACCCCGCGCACCAGCAGCAGCCAGGAGTGGAAGACGGTGTGGGCGCAGGCGTCGTGGGAGTCGTCGAAGAAGGCGAGGTCGACCAGGCCCGTGCCGTCGTCCAGGGTGGAGAAGATGACGCGCCTGCCGGAGCGGATCGGCGGCGTCTGGGTGGCCGCCTTGGCGCCCGCGACCAGCACCGTCTCCCCGTGCCTCGCCTCCCGCAGCCGCCGCGCCGACACCACGCCCAGCTCGTCGAGGAACTGCCGGTGATCGTCCATCAGATTGCGTGAGGCGTCCATGGACAGCACGCCCAGCTCGGCGCTGAGCCGCTCAGAGGAGGTGAGGTCGGGCAGCCCGGCCGGTGCGGTCTTCCGCCCCCCGGCCAACGGCAATTGACCTCCGCCCGAGCCCCGGGCGCCCCGGTGCAGCTCGGTCAGATGCAGTTGCAGATCACGGCGGTTGGCGCCGAACGCGTCCAGCGCTCCCACCTGTGCGAGCCGCTGGGCCACCGGACGGCTGGGCCTGCCCCGCTCCCAGAAGTCGACCAGCGAGGCGTACGGCTGCCCCTCGGCGATCCGCGCCGCCTCGGCCTCGCTGATGCCGTGCACATCGGAGAGAGCCAGCCGCAGCCCCCACTTACCGGACACCAGTTCGATACGGTGTGCGACCCCCGACGTGTTCACATCCAACGGCAGCACGGGCACTCCACGACGCCGCGCGTCCGCCAGCAGCAGCCGCTTCGGATACATCCCGGGATCGTGCGTGAGCAGCCCGGCGTAAAAGGCGGCCGGATGATGCGTTTTCAGCCACGCCGACTGGTAGGTCGGCACGGCGAAGGCGACCGCGTGCGCCTTGCAGAAGCCGTACGACCCGAAGGCCTCGACGATCTCCCAGGTCCGCTGGATGGTTTCCGCGTCATAGCCGTTCGCCGCCGCGTGCCGGGCGAACCACACCTTGATCCGCGCCTGCGACTCCGGGTCCGACAGCCCGCGCCGCACCCGGTCGGCCTCGCCGCGCCCGCAGCCGGTCATGATGTCGACGATGTCGATGATCTGCTCGTGGAAGACGACGACCCCGTAGGTCTCCTTCAGCGGCCCCTCCAGGTCCGGGTGCGGATACCGGATCGGCGCCCGCCCGTGCCGCGCCTCGATGAACGGCCGCACCATGTCGGCGGCGACCGGCCCGGGCCGGAACAGCGAGATGTCGACGACGAGATCGTGGAAGCCGGCCGGCTGGAGCCGCCCGACCAGGTCCCGCTGGCCGGGTGACTCGATCTGGAAGCATCCGAGCGTCTCGGTGGACCGAATCAGCCGGTACGTCTCCGGATCCTCCGGCGCCAGGGCGTCCAGGTCCACCCGGGCGCCCGACACCCGCCGCACCTCCTCCACCGCGTGCGCCATGGCCGACTGCATCCGCACGCCCAGCACGTCGAGCTTCAGCAGCCCGAGGTCCTCGACGTCGTCCTTGTCGAACTGGGACATCGGAAAGCCCTCGCCACTGGTCGGCATGACCGGGGTACGCGCGAGCAGCGAGGCATCCGACAGCAACACCCCGCACGGGTGCATGGCCACGCCGCGCGGCAGGGCGTCCAGCGCCTCGACCAGCTCCCACAGCCTTCCGTACTTCTCCCTCTCCCCGGCCAGCGCGCGCAGCTCGGGCAGCTCCTCCAGTGCCGCACGGGCGTCTCGTGCCCGGATATGAGGAAAGGACTTGGCGACCCGGTCGATCTCGGCCGGGTCCATGGACAGGGCGGCCCCCACGTCACGGATGGCGTGCCGTACGCGATACGTCTCCGGCATCGCCACCGTCGCGACCCGCTCGGTGCCGAACCGGTCGATGATCGCGCGGTAGACCTCCAGCCGGCGCGCGGACTCCACGTCGATGTCGATGTCGGGCAGCACGACCCGCTCCTTCGACAGGAACCGCTCCATCAGCAGCCGGTGCTCGATCGGATCGGCGTGCGCGATACCGAGCAGGTGATTGACGAGCGACCCGGCCCCGGACCCCCGGGCGGCGACCCGGACGCCCATTTTCCGGACGTCGTCCACGACCTGGGCGACGGTCAGGAAATAGGAGGCGAACCCGTGGTGGGCGATGATGTCCAGTTCCTGGTGCATCCGCTCCCAGTACTCCCGCCGCCGGTCGTACCCGTGCAGCACCATCCCGGCCACCGCCCGCGAGGCCAGCGTCCGCTGGGCGGTGCGGTGTCCGGCGCCGACCAGATGCGGCTCGGGAAAGTGGACGGTACCGATCCCGAGGTCGTCCTCGGGGTCGACCAGGCATTCGGCGGCCGTGGCCTGCGTCTGCTCCACCAGCCGGTGAGCGGTCTCCCGCCGGAATCCCGCCGCCTCCACGATCCGCTCCGCCACCCCGGCCATGTCCCCGGCGCCCTTGAGCCAGGCCTCGCCGGAGTCCAGCCCCTTGGCCGGGTCGATGGGCACCAGCCGCCGGGCGGCGTCCAGCACGTCGGCGACCGGCCCGAGACCCGGGTCGGCGTACCGTACGGCGTTGGTGAGCACGGGCCGGATGCGCTGCTCGGCGGCGAACCCGACGGTACGGGCGGCCAGCCGCAGCGACCCCGGCCCCGTACCCTCCCGGCCGTGCCAGACGGCCTCCAGTCGCAGGTCGTCGCCGTAGGCGTCCCGCCAGGGCGCGAGCAGCCGCGCCGCACGGTCGGGCCGCCCCGCGGCCAGGGCACGCCCGACGTCCGACGCGGGCCCGAGCAGCACGGTCACCCCCTGGGCATGATTGCGCTCCCAGGGCAGCAGGGGCGCCCCCTCCCCCTCATGGGCGGCCGAGACGAGCCGGCACAGCCCGCCCCACCCCCGTGCACCGTCCCGGGCGAGAAAGGTCACCCGAGGAGCCGACTCGTCGACAAAGGCACCACCCCGCACCGGGGTCCGCCGCCGCCCCCGCCGTTCGGCCCCGGGCTCCGCACTCCCCACCGCCAGATCGACCCCGAACAGCGGCCGGACCCCCGCCTTCCCGCAGGCCTTCGAGAACCGGACCGCGCCGGCGAGCGTGTCGCGATCGGTCAGCGCAAGGGCGTCCATCCCCCGCTCGGAGGCACGCTCGGCCAGCCGCTCCGGGTGCGAGGCTCCATGACGCAACGAGAATCCGGAGACGGTGTGCAGATGCGTGAACCCCGGCACACGCACCTCCCGCACTCGTGAGCCACACCAGCTCTCGAACATCTGTTCCCAGCTACCTCACCCCCACCATACCCCCATCCTCGAATGTATGTGCGACATCCGTTCGGCCCCGCCCCACCTGCGAAAACACCCCGAATCCCCCGACGGTGGAGGCATGCCGCACAGCTCCTTCCTCGCCGAGGTGAGAGACGCCGTCACACCGCGGGCCACCCTGCTCGTCGTCGGCGTGATCGCGCTCCAGCTGCTGTTCATCGCCTCGTACGTGGGAGCACTGCACGACCCGAAGCCCAGGGACGTGCCCTTCGGCGTGGTCGCCCCACAGGCCGCGGCCGGCCAGGCGGTCGGCCGACTGGAACAGCTCCCCGGCTCCCCCCTGGACCCCCGCGCACTGCCGAACGCGGCAGCGGCCCGCACCCGGCTCGCCCACCGCGACATCGACGCGGCCCTGATCATCGACCCCCGGGGCAGCACCGACACCCTCCTGGTCGCCTCCGGGGGCGGCAGGGTCCTCTCCACCACGCTGACGGCCCTCGTCACCACCCTGGAGAAGTCCGAGCGGCGCACCATCCGGACGATCGACGTGATCCCGTCCGCACCCCACGACCCCAACAGGCTCTCGTCCTTCTACCTGGTGATCGGCTGGTGCGTCGGCGGTTACCTGGGCGCCGCGGCCCTCGCCATCAGCGCCGGGGCGAAACCCTCCAACCCCACACGCGCCGCGATCCGCCTCGCGGTCATGGCCCTGGTCGCGATCATCGGCGGTCTCGGCGGAGCCCTCATCGCCGGGCCGATCCTGGACGCCCTGCCGGGCGGCACCGCGGCCCTCTGGGGCCTGGGCACCCTGATCATCTTCGCCGTGGGCGCGGCCACCCTCGCTCTTCAGGGCGTCTTCGGCACGGTCGGCATCGGCCTGGTCATCCTGCTGGTGGTCATCCTCGGCAACCCCAGCGCGGGCGGCGCCCTGCCCCCACCCCTCCTCCCGCCCTTCTGGAAGGCGATCGGCCCGGCCCTGCCCCCCGGCGCCGGCACCTGGTCGACGCGCTCCATCGCCTACTTCGACGACAACGCGATGACCGGCCCCCTCCTGGTCCTGTCGGCATGGGCGGTGGCAGGAACAGCGATCACCCTGGCGGCGGCCACGGTACGAAAGCGCGCGACCGCAACGCAGCCGCCGTGACCCCCGCCGGAGCCGACCCGCACTCGCGTACGGCGAGAAGGGGCCGTGTCGGGGGGTGTCCGCCCGCAGCGGTTGGCGCGTCGACCCCAGTCAGTCGGTAAGTGGGTCCATCGCGCCGTTCCGAGGACGGACACCCCCCGGCGCGGCCCCGACCCACCCCGAGCGAAGGCAAAGCGAACGCGGCCGCACACAGCGAAGAGCCCCGCCCCCACAAAAGGGGCGAGGCTCCACAAACTCCGAGCGTCAGCCGATCTCGGTCCCGGTCGCCGACAGCGCCTCGGTCACCGGCTGGAAGAACGTCTCCCCGCCCGAGGTGCAGTCACCGCTGCCGCCGGACGTGAGGCCGACCGCCTTGTCCCCGGAGAACAGCGACCCGCCACTGTCACCCGGCTCCGCGCACACGTCGGTCTGGATCAGCCCGTTCACGATGTCGCCGTTGCCGTAGTTCACGGTGGCGTCCAGCCCCGTGACCTTGCCGTCGTGCACCTGCGTGGTCGACCCGCTCCGGGTGACCGCCATGCCGACGGTCGCGTCCGCGGCGCCCGAGATCTTCTGGGCGGACCCGTTGTACAGGTTCACCTCGCTCGGGTGGTCGACCTCCGCGGTGTACTTGACCAGCCCGTAGTCGTTGTCCGGGAAGCTGGAGTCCGCGTTGGTGCCGATCTCCTTGCCGCTGGAGTCCGACCACGTGGAGATGCCCTCGGTGCAGTGACCCGCGGTCAGGAAGAACGGCTCACCGCCCTTGACCACGTTGAAGCCCAGCGAGCAGCGCCCGCTGCCACCGGTGATCGCGTCGCCACCGGCGACGAAGGGCTTGTACTCCCCCTTGGACCGCTTGAGTTCGGCCTTCGCCCCGAGCCCGTCCACGACCTTCGTCAGCGTCGCCCACTCGGCCTTGGAGACCGTACGGTCGGCGGTCACGACGACCTTGTTCGTCGTCGGGTCGGTCACCCAGGCGGTGCCGGGGATCGTCGCGTCCTTCTTCAGCGTGCCGCGGGCGCTCTTGAGTTCGGCGAGGGAGTTCGCCACGACTCTCGCCTTGGCGCCGGCCTTCTCCACGGCCTGCGCGGCACTCTCGTCGAGCACGTTCACCACGAGGCTCTTGCTCTTGGTGTCGTAGTACGTCCCGGCCGCGTCGCCGCCCAGGTCCTCGGCCAGCGACGAGGCGAGCTTTCCGGCCGCGGTGACCGACAGGGTCCGGGGTGCGGACGTCTCAGGGGTCTCACTGGCGTTCGCGGTCTGGAACGTCACTCCCGCGGCGACCAGCGCGGCGATGCCCGCACCTGCCACGGCTGCACGCCGCTTGGGTATGCGTCGGTGCTTCAACTTTCGTCCTCCTGTGGGGGGTCGGCACGAGAGGTTGTGGGGACCTCACGAGCCGGAAGGCTTCGTTGACGAGCGCCCACTATTCCGAGGACGACGGGGAGCACACAAGGGTGAGTTCGAGACGCGCGTAGACAGCGCTTCGCACGCCTCCCCATTTTGACCGTCCACGATCAAATCGGACCCAACTCCCGTGCGTTCACAGTGCAAACATTACGCGTGAGTAATGTGTGCCCACTCTGTGACGTCTACACGTGGCCGAATTTCGCCCCTCCCACGGGCGGTTCGGAGAGAGGCCCCGAGGGGCCCGCAGGGAGGCCGCGTGCGACCCGCACACAGCACGAAGCCCCCGCACGCGATGCGCGCGGGGGCCACGAGAAGTGCTGCGAAGACAGGTGCCGCGAACGTGCCGCCGGGGCCTAGTAGACGCTGACGCCGTAGGCGCTCAGGGCCTCCGTGACGGGCTGGAAGAACGTCGTACCACCGGAGGAGCAGTTGCCGCTGCCGCCCGAGGTCAGACCGTACGCCGTGCCGTTGCTGCCGTAGAGCGAACCGCCGGAGTCGCCGGGCTCGGCGCAGACGGTGGTCTGGATCAGGCCGGAGACGATGTCCCCGCCGCCGTAGTTGACGGTGGCGTTGAGGGCGGTGACACGGCCGCTGTGCGTACCGGTCGTGGAACCGTCGCGGATGACGGTGGTGCCCACGCTCGGGGTGGCCGCACGCGTGATGTCCACGCCGTTGGCGGTGCCGGGGCGGCTGACGGACCCGCTGTAGCGCACGAGGCCGTAGTCGTTGCCCGGGAAGCTGGAGCCGGCGGTCGAGCCGATGACCGTGGTGCGGCCGGAGTTGGAGTACCAGGTGCCCGCGCCGTCGGTGCAGTGACCGGCGGTCAGGAAGAACTGCTGGCCGCTGCTGTTCTGGACGTTGAAGCCGAGGGAGCAGCGCCAGCTACTCGCATAGATGGCGTCGCCGCCCTGGATGAGCTTGTTGAACTTGCCGGGGGTGCGCTTGATCGTGAGCGCGTCGGCGTTGCCGCCGGCCTGCTGCTTGATCTTCGCTATCTCGGCCTGCGTGACCGTGCTGTCCACGGTCAGGAGCACCCGGTTGTTCTTGCTGTCGACGGCCCAGGCGGTGCCCGGGATGTCGGCCTTCAGCAGCGAGCCGCTGGCGCTCTTGAGCTCGGCGGCGCTGAAGGTGGTGGGGGCGTCGGAGGCGTTCGCGCTGGGGATCGCGATCGCTGCGGCGGCAACGAGGCCGGTGGAAACGGCGATCAGCCGGGTCCGTCTCGAAATGCCACTGCGGGGGGTGGTGCGCTTGATCCTCACTTTTCGTTCCTCCACAAAGGAAGTCGGGGGCCCTCGTGGGGTTTCAGGCCCGTGAGGCGCAGCCTGGGACCGGCCGTCCGGATTCCGAACACGCCGTGCCCCTGACAAGCGCTGAGGGGGAGTATTCGGCCGAACGGCCGGTCGGCGCAAGAGTGCCTTTCGGACTCCCGCCTTTGATGGATCTTTACGAAGTGCCGCAGCGGCGCCTTTCACCCCCGGCCGCACCTCACACCAGCGTGCGCTCCCCCGCCGCGACCTCGATGTCCAGCGTGTTCCCCGGCGGCGGGAAGGGGCAGACGAAGTGGTCGGCGAAGGCGCACGGCGGCAGCAGCGCCCGGTTGAAGTCGACCGTGGTGATCCCCTCGGCGTCCGGCGCCGCCGGATACAGGAACCGGAAGCGGTAACTGCCGTTCCCGCTGGTGGCGTCGGCGAAGACGGCCCACAGCGAGCCGTCCTCCCGGAGCGTCACCTGAAGGGTCAGTTCCCGCCCTTCCAGTGCGAAGGCCAGTTCCCCGCCGAGCCCGAGCCCGCGCTCCCGTCCATCGGCGTTCGGCACCCGGACGGTACGGCCGGTGTCGTACGGCGTGAAGCGCCCCGGCACCGCCCAGCGCGGGTCGTACGGCGTGACGCGCAGACCACCGAACGCCCGGCGCGTGGAGGATTCCGGGTCGAAGTCCCGCACGCCCCACGCCCCCTCGCGCACCAGCACGACCTGGCGCCGCTCGCCGTACGCCACCCTGGCCGCGCTCGCAGGGCCCGGGTCGGCCGCGAGCCGCACCTCACCGCCGAAGGGCCGCCCGTCCACGGTGAGACCGTCCGGCTCGGCGGCGGTCAGCACGACCGCGTCACCGTCGGCCCGCCAGGACCCGGGGATGTCCGGAAGTAGACCGTCCGGATAGTCCTCAAGCCAGTACGTGCCGGTGAGCGCGAGCGGCCCGTACGGCGCCGACACCGCCGCGACGCGCCGCTCGTGCCACCGCTGCCAGTCCCCGGATGCGTCGGTCGTCATACGGACGACCCTGCCACACGGGGCGGGTCAGCCGTCGCAGGGGCAGCAGCAGTCGCACCCGTCGCAGTCGTCGCAGTCCCGGCAGACGCCCTCGCGCTTCTTGCGGGACCACGGCCCCTCGTACTCCTTGGCACAGCACAGCTTGCAGGTGCAGCACAGCAGCCAGAACATCCCGCAGCCGGCCCAGAACCCACGCCGGCGGGGCGGCTGCGGCACCGGAGCGCCCCCGCCGAAACCGCCCCCACCGAAGCCGCCGCCGAATCCGTCCCCGCCGTACGGCCCGCCGCCACCGGCGTACGGGTGTGCACCACCGCCCGTGTACGGGTGTGCGCCACCGCCCGCGCTCGGGTGCTGCGGGGAGCCGTAGGGCCCCGGCGGCTGCTGTCCGTGGGGTCCCTGCGGTCCGTAGGGCCCGCCGCCCTGGTGGGAGGCGCACACCGGCACCGTGCCGAACGCCCGGTCCACCGAGCGCCGCAGTTCGTGCACCAGCAGCAGATGCACCAGCTGCCCGTCGGTGAACTCGGCGTCGCGCAGCGCGAGCCGCACTCCGTGCACCGCGTCGTCGGCGAGCCGCCTGGCCTCCTCCAGGGAGGTGCCGGTCGCGGCGATCGGGTTCCAGGCGCCTGACGCGGCGTCAGTGTGCAGGTCCTCCACGGCGTCCAGCAGGTGAGCGAGGCGTCCGAAGAGCCGCCCGGCCTCACAGAGCGGTCCGGCGTTGCGCGGCCGGCCGGCGAGGACCGCCGTGTGCGCGAAGGCGGCGGCGGTGGCGGTCTCGGTCGGCTCGGTGACCGTCAGGATCGGCGTCCCGGGCCCGGCCAGTAGCTCGATCCCGACCTGCCGGTCCACCGCGTCGACCAGGAGCGAGGTGTCGAATCCCACAGCGGTGCCGCTCCGGGCACCGGCCGTGTCCCAGCTCGCGGCGACCCGTCGCGCGGCACGCGCCACCGGCCTGCGGGCCAACAGCCCGTCACCGTCGGTGACGTGATCGCGCACCTTCGCCGAGGCCAGCACCAGGGAAACGGCCGCCGCGAGCCGGGCTCCCTCGCCGTCCGCGACGGAGGCGGTGCGCATGCCGCGCAACGGGCACGGTCCGGCCGTACGCCGGCCCGCCCCGGCCCCGCTCTCCGTCTGAGCCTCCGTCAGAACCGAGAGAAGCAGCCCGTCATAATTCGTGACTATCCGGGCGAACTGCCCGTGGTCACCGCGCAGAGCGAGGCAGAGCCCGCACAAATGCGCCATCCACTGACCGGCGAGCCTGTCTCCGAGCCGGTGTCTGCACGGCCTGACGATTCCGAACACAACGCTCCCCCGAACTTCGTGACGCCGCTGAGCTGCGGCATCGTACCGACCCCGGCATTCACCCGTACGCCCCGGCCATCACCCGTACGCCGGGAAGAATCATATTTCACTCACAGTCAGCAGCCGTTTGGGAAACGGCCCTTGGGACACACGGACTCTCGACGGAATCGCTGTGCACCAGTACCGTCACAAACCCCCCGTGCGGCGTCTATCCACTTGGCGCGCCATCCGCATCATGGACGACCATAGGGATGCGGAAAGCAGAAAGACCGCTGTGAGAGGAGGCGTCCATGGGATCGGTACGCAAGGCAAGTGCCTGGCTTGGCCTCGTCGACGACAACGAAGACGAGCGTTACTACGACGACGACGACTACTCCGACGGAAACGAGCCCGGGGAGGCCTGGGTCACCGATCCGCGCGTCAAGGTGGCCTCGGACGTCGCCGAGGAGAAGGGCCGCCGCATCGGCACGGTGACCCCGGACAGCTTCCGGGACGCACGCGCCATCGGCGAGCTGTTCCGCGAGGGCGTGCCGGTCATCATGAACCTCACGGCCATGGAGGCCTCCGACGCCAAGCGCGTGGTGGACTTCGCGGCCGGGCTGATCTTCGGCCTGCGCGGTTCGATCGAGAGAGTCTCGACCCGCGTGTTCCTGCTGACCCCGGCCCACACGGAGATCGTCAACGGCGACCCGGCCGGACATCGCACGGACGGCTTCTTCAACCAGAGCTGAGGCAGGGCCGCTCACCGGCCCTGCCCCCGCGCAGGGTTACCGGACCGGCCTACCGGAAGGCATCGAGTCCGGTGAGCGCCTTGCCCAGCACGAGCTGGTGCATCTCGACGGTGCCCTCATAGGTGAGCACCGACTCGAGGTTGGTCGCGTGTCGCATCACGGGATATTCGAGCGAGATCCCGTTGGCCCCGAGAATCGTCCGGGCCGTGCGGCAGATCTCGATCGCCTCCCGGACGTTGTTGAGCTTGCCGAAGCTGACCTGCTCGGGACGCAGGCGGCCGGCATCCATACGCCGCCCCAGATGATGGGCGAGCAGAATCCCCTTGTGCAGTTCGACCGCCATGTCGGCGAGTTTGGCCTGGGTGAGCTGGAAGCCGCCGATGGGCCGCCCGAACTGCTCCCGCGACTTCGCGTAGTCGACCGCGGCCTCGAAACTGGCGCGGGCCGCGCCCATGGCGCCCCAGACGATTCCGTACCGGGCGTGCGACAGACAGCTGAGGGGCCCGCGCAGGCCGGTGACCTCCGGGAGGACGGCGTCGGCGGGCAGCCGCACGTCGTCGAGGACGAGCTCGCTGGTGACGGAGGCCCTGAGGGACCACTTGTGCTTGATCTCGGGAGCGGAGAACCCGCCGCTGTCGGTGGGCACCGCGAAGCCGCGGATCCCCTCCTCGGTCTGCGCCCATACGACCGCGACACCGGCGACCGACCCGTTGGTGATCCACATCTTGCGGCCGTTGAGGATCCAGTCGGAGCCGTCGCGCTTGGCGTACGTCCGCATGGCGGCGGGGTCGGAGCCGTGGTCGGGCTCGGTGAGCCCGAAGCAGCCGATGACCTCGCCGGCGGCCATACGTGGCAGCCACTGCTGCTTCTGCTCCTCGCTGCCGAAGCGGTGGATCGCGTACATGGCGAGGGAGCCCTGCACGGAGACGAGGGAACGGATGCCGGAGTCGGCGGCCTCCAGCTCCAGGCAGGCGAGCCCGTACTGCACCGCGGACGCACCGGCACAGCCGTACCCGTCCAGGGACATCCCGAGGGCTCCGATGCCGCCGAGCTCCTTGGCCAGCTCCCGGATCCCCGGCAGCTCCCCCTTCTCGTACCACTCGGCGACGTACGGCAGCACCCGGTCCGCGGCCCAGGCCCGCACGGTGTCCCTGATCCCGAGGTCCTCGGGCTCCAGCAGGTCGTCCAGACCGAGGGGATCGCCGGGATCGAAGGGAGGCAGCTTGGATGAACCGGACATGATCGACACCCTCCGAAGCTCTTTAACTAGCACTGCTAATCAAGACGCTACGACGCCGGCCCACCGACGCACCACCCGTAACCGCCGACTGAAAGCGGAACTCACCCGTGGCCACCACCACACCAGGAACGCCGCTCCCCCAGCTTCCCCTGCGTGCGGCCCGACCCCGGCTCCCCAGCCGCAGCGCGCGGCGGACGACCCGCCCCCCGCAGCCCTCCCACCGCATGCCGCCGACAGCGCGGTACCCCCACGGCCCCGACTTCTCGGTCGACAGTCACCCGCGTGGGTGGGCAAAGGGGAATCACACCGAGACGCGTGACTCCGCCGCGTCCCTGGGGGCGGGCAGGTCAACCTTCTCCGGCTCACACTGCATCACCCGCGGCAGCCGCAACGCCATCGCCGCCCCGAGCAGCAACAACCCCGCGCTCACCAGCAACGTCACATGCAGCCCGTGCACGAACGCGTCCCGGGCGGCATGCCGCAGAGCGGCACCGGCGGACCCGCCCAGCTGCGCGGCAACCTCGTACGCCTCCCCCAGCGAATGCCCCGCCGACGCGGATGCCGCCGCCGGGACCCCCGGCACACCCGACAGTCCGGGCGTATAGGCCGCGTTCATCACGGTGCCGAGCAGCGCGATGCCTATGCCCGCCCCGAGCTGGTACGACGTCTCCCCGATCGCCGCCGCCCCACCGGCCTGCTCCTGCGGCGCCTCGCTCAGCATCGACTCGTACGCCCCGAACAGCGTCGTCTCCAGCCCGAAGCCGAGCAGCACGAACCCGCTCAGCATCAGCGCCCAGTCGTCCGTCCGCCCCAGCGCCGTCAGCAGCACCACGGCGAACGCCGTGAGGCAGAACCCGGCGCACACCATCCGGCGCGGCCCGAACCGCCGCAGCATCCGCGCCCCGGCCAGCCCGGCCGCCATCGCCGCGAGCGTCAGTGGCAGCAACCGCAGTCCGGTCTCCAGCGGCGACAGCCCGAGCACCAGCTGCAGATACTGCGCGGCGATCAGTTCCAGACCCACCAGCGCGAGCATCGCCAGCACGATGCACCCGACGGACGTGCTGAACGCCGGCCGCGCGAACATCGTGAGGTCCACCAGCGGATACCTCCGCCGCCGCTGCCGTCGTACGAAGCCGACCAGCAGCGCGGCGCCCACCACCAGCGGCAGCACGGTGAGCAGGCTGCCCAGCGACCCCCCGCTGCCGAGCCGCTTCACGCCCAGCACGACACCGAACAGTCCGGCCGCGGCCATCAGCGCGCCCACCACGTCCCAGGGACCCTTGCCGTCCCCCTTCGACTCGGGCAGCAGCAGCCGTCCCACCGGGAGACTGACCAGCATCAACGGAATGTTGACGAGGAACACCGAGCCCCACCAGAAGTGCTCCAGCAGGAAGCCGCCGAGCAGCGGACCGACCGCCGCGCCCACCGCGGCCACGGCACTCCAGATGCCTATCGCGAGCGCCCGCTCGCGCCGGTCGGGAAAGACCTGCCGAAGGATCGACAGGGTGGCGGGCATGATCATCGCGCCGCCCACGCCGAGCAGCGCCCGCGCCACGATCAGTACCTGGGCGGTGTCGGCCAGGGCCGCGAGGCCGGAGGCGACACCGAACAACGCGTATCCGAGGAGCAGGACTCTCCGGCGGCCGACGCGGTCGCCCAGTGTGCCGAACAGGATCAGCAGCGAGGCGCAGACCAGCGGGTAGACGTCGACGATCCAGAGCAGCTCCATCCCGCCGGGCTTGAGGTCCTCGGTGACGGCGGGGACCGCCACGTGCAGCACGGTGGCGTCGACGGCGACCAGCAGCAGGCTGACGCAGAGGACGACGAGGACCACCCAGCGGTTGGCACCGGCCCCGGCCGCCCGACGGCGCAGCGCAGCGGCGGCCGTGGTCGTCCCGGACATGTACGTACCTCCCAGATGTTCCCTCGCGATCGGCGGGCTCACGGGGTGGGGGACGCCCCCGCGACTCGGCCGGAGAGGAGCGGCGGTCTCCGGTCGGCGCAAACGAAAAGCGAGTGACACGTCAGCGTACGCGAGTCCCCGGCGGAGGCCAGTGGCGGACCTCTCACACCTCCGGCGGATGGATGTGGCGTACGCCACGTCCTCCCGTGTCGTCGACGCGTCGGCCGACCGGGTGGTTCCGCCCTGGGTCGATAATCGGGCGGGTGACCGATCTCGAGACGCGCGCGGCCCCGTCCCGCGCCGGGGCGCTGCACCGGGCGGCCCCGGCGCTCGCCGGGTACGCGGCCGTCCGCGTCCTGGGCCTGCTCGCCCTGTTCCTGTGGAGCGAGGCGCGGGACAAGAACGCGTACACGCTGCTGACCGCCCGCTGGGACGCGCTCTGGTACGCCAGGGTCGCCGAGCTCGGTTACGGCTACGAGGTGCGCCTCGCGAACGGGGACGTGCACTCGGACCTGGCGTTCTTCCCGCTGCTGCCCTGGCTGGAGCGGCTGGTGGCGGCGGTCTCGCCGCTGTCGTACGCGGACGGGGGGTTCCTCGTCAGCCTGCTCGCCTCGCCGGCTGCCGCGTGGGGGATCTTCGCGGTCGCGGACCATGTGTACGGCCGCCGGGCGGGCGTGTGCGCGGTGTTGCTGTGGGCCGTCCTGCCGGTCGGGATCGTGCAGTCGATGGCGTACAGCGAGTCCCTGTTCACGGCGCTCGCGGCCTGGTCGCTGTACGCGGTGCTGACCGGCCGGTGGGTGACGGCGGGCACGCTGGCCCTGCTCGCGGGACTGACCCGCCCGGTGGGCCTGGCCGTGGTGGCGGCGGTATGGGTGTCGGCGGCGGCCGCCTTCCTGCGGGAGGGGCGCACGGCCGGTCCGGACGTCACGGGCACCCCGGCCGACGACAGGACCCGGACCCGGCGCGTCCTCGCCATACTTTTGTCCCCCCTGGGGGCCGCCGGCTACGTCTTCTGGGTCGGCCACCACACGGGCAGGGGGCCGCTGGGGTATCTGGACGTCCAGGCCGGATGGCGCAACGGCTTCGACGGCGGGTACGCCTTCGCTCGGTTCGTCGCCGAAAAGTTCACGTCGTTCCCGGCCGTCCTGGCCGGCGTGGGGCTGATCCTCGGGGTCGCGTCAGTCGTCTGGCTGTATGTGACCGGAGTACGTCAGCGCCAGCCGCTGCCGCTGCTGGTCTACACCGGGGTCGTGACCGCGCTCGCCCTGTGCGCGTCGAGCTACTTCGGCTCGAAACCTCGGCTGCTGCTGCCCGCCTTCCCCCTGCTGCTGCCCCTCGCCGTGGCCTTGGCCAGGACGCGTATCCGCAGGTCAGCGGCTGCACTGGGGTGCGTGGCGGTGGCCTCCGCGGTGTACGGGGCGTTCTGGCTGAACGGCTCCGGCCCGCCCTGACCCGCTGTGAGCGTCGGGGGAATTCGGGGCCATGCCAGGGTGAACGAATTCAAAAGCGCAATAAAACCCGCATCCGAAATGATCAAAGGAATTGAAGGCCACAACGCCCGTCGATTGCAGATTCACTGGAAATAAACCTCCTCCTGAGAGGAATCCCACATCACATCGTCATCACAAAGCCGTTGATTCGCCCGGGATCTCAGCTCACTCGCTGTAACGTCGATTGGGTGCGTACCGAACCGAAGCTCACCCGTCTGGACCGGGTCTTCGCCCGGCTGGACCGTGAGCCGGAACGACCGGCCCACATCGATGTGCCGAAGATGAGCAGGCACCGCATCGTGCTCTTCGCGGCGACCCTGGCCTTCTACGGCGCGATCGTGTGGGCCGTGGTGATCACGTCCTGGCTGGTCCGGCTCGACTGGCAGGTCATGTTCTTCCGCCCCTACCAGCAGTGGTCGGAGATCCACTGGTTCGTCGACTACTACGTGGTCCTCGGACAGCGCGGCCCGACCGCCGTGATGGTCGCGGCCTGGCTGGGCTGGCGCTCCTGGCGGCAGCACACCCTGCGGCCCCTGCTCGCGCTCGGCGTCTCGCTGCTGCTGCTGAACATCACCGTCGGCGCCGCCAAGTACGGCATGGGCCGCCTCGGACCGCACTACGCGACCATCATCGGCTCGAACGAGATGTGGCTCGGCGGCGATATATTTCCGAGCGGTCACACCGCCAATGCCGTGGTGACCTGGGGAATCCTGGCCTATCTGGCCTCCGGCGCCAGAGCGCAGCGCTGGCTGTCCGCCGTGTCCGCGGTGACGTCGCTCGGCGTCGGGATGGCCACCGTCTACCTCGGTACGCACTGGCTGAGCGATGTGCTCCTCGGCTGGACCGCGGGTCTGCTGATCCTGCTCGGCCTGCCGTGGTTCGAGCCGCTGATCGCCCGCGCCGAGGACGCGATCTTCGACCTGCGCGACCGTCTGCGGGCCCGCAGGCGCCGTACCTCGGCGGTTCCGGTCGGCACGCCGCCCGTCGTGGTCACGCCCTTGCCCGACCGTGACGACGTCGCTGCCAGCTCGTCGCGGGCCCCGGTCCATCTGGCGCCCGGCCCGCACACGGTCCGCTCGGAGCGCTCGCCGGTCACCCCGGCCGGCAGCCGCCGGCCACCGCACGCCGAGCGCCACCCACGGGGTTCCGCCTCGTCGGCCCGGCCCGTGACGGGCGGCTGACCACCGGCCGGTACGCAACCCACCCGGCACGGGGAAGGCCCCGGTTCCGGAGCGGAACCGGGGCCTTCCCCGGATCTCAGCCCTTCCAGGCCCGCGCCACCCGGCCGCCCTTGACCTCGAAGTTCAGCCGGCCCACGCGGTACTCCATCGTGATGATCGCCCCTGGTGGCAGCGCGCGCACCGTCGACCAGCCGCGCTCACGCGCGAGGCGTTCGGCCCGGCCGGCCTCCAGGCCGACATAGGTGTCCGGGCTGTCGTCGGGTTCGGCGGAAGGTGTCGGAGTCGGTGCCATGCCGCCACGCTATGTCCTGCCCGGCGACCGCGGAAGCCCGGGCGGCGACCGCGCCAGTCCGGGTCGCGGCCGGTCACTGTCCGCCTCCCGTCACGCTTCTGTCACAAGATCACGACAGGCGTTTGGGGAGCTGTCCGTCACACGGACGAGCGGTTCCGTACGCCTTCCGCAGGCATTCGATCGTAATTCCCGCGTGTCCCATGAGCTCATGGAAAAGCCCGGCGGAAAGTTCCGGGAGAAGTGCCTTCCGAGCTCCGCTCCTTTCCGCTGCCGGACCGGCCCGGTGAAGTCGGCGCGATACAGGAAATGCATGGCTCCGGCACAGAGAGGCCGGTACGCCCCCTGTCGAAGCGGCGGTGGCGCGAGCATCATGGCGTGAGCTCGCGAGGACGTCAGGCGCGGGCTACGGCGGCCCGGTACGCGATGAGCGAAGGGGCGAGCGAGCGATGGGGACGCAGACCGTACAGGCGGTGACGCCGCCCGAGCCGCGCACCCGGCACGGGCGGGTGGTGGTCGACTGGCTGACGACGACGGACCACAAGAAGATCGGCCACCTCTACCTGGTCACCTCGTTCCTGTTCTTCCTGATCGCCGGGATGATGGCGCTGCTGATGCGCGCGGAGCTCGCCCGGCCGGGCCTGCAGATCATCGACAACGAACAGTTCAACCAGGCGTTCACGATGCACGGCACGATCATGCTGCTGCTCTTCGCGACGCCGAGCTTCGCGGGCTTCGCCAACGAGCTGATGCCGCTGCAGATCGGGGCGCCCGACGTCGCCTTCCCACGGCTGAACATGTTCTCGTACTGGCTGTTCCTGTTCGGCGGGCTGATCGTGCTCGGCTCGCTGCTCGTGCCCTCCGGGCCCGCCGACTTCGGCTGGTTCGCCTACGCGCCGCTCAACAGCGCGGAGCGTTCGCCGGGACTCGGACCCGATCTGTGGATCATGGGGCTCGCCCTGGCCGGCTTCGGCACGATCCTCGGCGCGGTCAACTTCATCACCACGATCATCGGGATGCGTGCCCCGGGCATGACGATGTTCCGGATGCCGATCTTCGTGTGGAACACCCTGTTCACGTCGATCCTGATCCTGATGGCGTTCCCGGTGCTGGCGGCGGCGCTGCTGGTGCTGGAGGCGGACCGGCGGTTCGGTGCGCAGGTCTTCGACGCGGCCAACGGCGGCGCGATCCTGTGGCAGCACCTGTTCTGGTTCTTCGGCCATCCCGAGGTGTACATCATCGCGCTGCCGTTCTTCGGGATCATCACGGAGATCATCCCGGTCTTCAGCCGCAAGCCGTTGTTCGGCTATCTGACGCTGGTCGGCGCGACGATGGCGATCACCGGTCTGTCGATGATCGTGTGGGCGCACCACATGTTCGCCACGGGTGCGGTGCTGCTGCCGTTCTTCTCCTTCATGAGCTTCCTGATCGCGGTGCCGACGGGCGTGAAGTTCTTCAACTGGGCCGGCACCATGCTCAAGGGGTCGCTGTCGTTCGAGACGCCGATGCTGTGGGCGACGGGCTTCCTGGTGACGTTCCTGTTCGGCGGGCTGACCGGGGTGATCCTCGCGTCGCCGCCGATGGACTTCCATGTGACGGACTCGTACTTCGTGGTCGCGCACTTCCACTACGTCGTCTTCGGCACGGTCGTCTTCGCGGTCTTCGCCGGCTTCTCCTTCTGGTGGCCGAAGTTCACCGGGAAGATGCTCGACGAACGGCTGGGCAAGATCCAGTTCTGGACGCTCTTCGTCGGCTTCCACACCACGTTCCTGGTGCAGCACTGGCTGGGCGCCGAGGGCATGCCCCGCCGGTACGCGGACTACCTCGCCGCTGACGGGTTCACGGCGCTCAACACGGTGTCGACGATCGGCGCCTTCCTGCTCGGCATGTCGACGCTGCCGTTCCTCTACAACGTGTGGAAGACCGCCAAGTACGGCGAGAAGGTCGAGGTCGACGACCCCTGGGGCTACGGCCGCTCCCTGGAGTGGGCGACCTCGTGTCCGCCGCCGCGGCACAACTTCACGACGCTGCCCCGGATCCGCTCCGAGTCTCCGGCGTTCGACCTGCACCATCCGCAGTACGCGGCGGTGACTGCGCAGCCCGAGCCAGAGCGCCATCAAGCCGGTCCCGAGTCCTCCTGATCGCCTCGATCAGCTCGACCGGCTCCAGCACCTCGAAGTCGAAGCCCAGCATCATCACGTGGATGACCATCACATCGAGGCTGCCGGCGCCGCAGCGCAGCAGGCAGCTGTCCGGGCCCTCGGCCTCCAGCACCCCGGCCGAGGGCGAGATGTGCTCGGCGGCCTCCTCCAGTGGTACCAGGAGCCGCACGACGGCGTGGGTGGCGTACGCGCGCGTGGAGACGCCCTGGGAGACGTAGGCGGCGAGGTCCTCCGCGGGGGGCTTGCGAGGAGTGAAGCGCGGGCCGTGCGGCGGCTTGGGCGTGACACGGTCCACGCGGAACGTGCGCCAGTCCTCCCGGTCGAGGTCCCAGGCGACCAGGTACCAGCGGCGCTCGGTGCACACCAGCCGGTGCGGTTCGACGGTGCGTCGGGAGGGGGTGCCGTCGTGGCCGCGGTACTCGAAGCGCAGCCGCTCGGCGTCCCGGCACAGATGGGCGAGTTCGGTGAGCACGGCCGGGTCGACCGAGGAGGGCAGCGTGCTGCGCAGCATCGGCACGGTGACGGCGTTCAGGGCGCTCACCCGGCGGCGGAGCCGGCTCGGCAGCACCTGTTCCAGCTTGGCGAGGGCCCGGACCGAGGTCTCCCCGATGCCGTCGATGCCCTGCCCGGCGGCCGTGCGCAGTCCGACCGCCACGGCGACCGCCTCGTCGTCGTCCAGGAGCAGCGGTGGCAGTTCGGCGCCGGCGCCGAGCTGGTAGCCGCCGCCGGTGCCGGGGCTGGCGTTGACCGGGTAGCCGAGTTCGCGCAACCGGTCGACGTCCCGGCGCAGGGTGCGGGCGCTGACGCCGAGCCGGCCGGCCAGGTCGGCGCCGGACCACTCGCGGTGGGCCTGGAGCAGGGACAGCAGACGCAGCAGACGGGCCGAGGTCTCCAACATGGGGCGAGTCTGCCAGGCCTTGCGGACAGCCACTGTCCTCAAGGCTCGTAGGCCAGTTGCGGGACGGTGAAGCAGGTGCGGTTCATGTCCCCCTGGCCCACCCAGCCCCTGCCGTCCTGCCAGCGGGCCACCGACAGACAGGTCCTGCTCGTCGTCGGCGGCGCGGGGAGGCGTTCGAATCGGACGGGGAGCAGCAGCCCTTGGGCGGTGTAGCCCTGGCTGCGGTTCATGTACGAGTCGACGCACGCGCGCGTGATGCCCGTCGCCGCGCAGGACTTCGCCGCGTCCGTGAACCACCGTGCGGCCGCCCACCCCTCCAGCTGCCACTGGGAGTGTGTCTTCAGGTCCTTCGTCGCCTCGCGGAACTCGCGTACGGCCGCGTCGCCGGTGTCCTCGAAGTTGCGGCTGGCGCCCGTCGCCCAGAGGGCGTTGCGGCAGCGCGGGGCGTCCTTGTAGTCGTCGGTGACGGTGGACGTCCAGTTCTGCACGTTGGTCACCTTGGCGGTGACGTGGGCGCCGGCCTCGTCCATGGCCTGGCAGAGCTGTGCGTTGCCGTGCCCGTCGATGGCGTCGAACACCAGGTCGGCGCCCTGCTCCTTCAGATCGGCGGCGACGGCGCGGAAGTTGGGCAGGGCGAAGTCGACCTGCTCGGTGACGACCTTGTAGCCCTCGGCGCGCAGGCCCCGCTCGACCAGCCGGGCGTAGGCGGCCGAGGCGGACTGGTTGTAGGAGACGACGGCGGCGGTGCGGGCGCCGTGCTCGCGTTTGAAGTAGCGGTAGACCTCGGTGCCGCCGTACAGCCTGCCGTCCCAGCCGGGGGTGCCGTCGCGAGGCGCGAGGCTGCCGTAGATGCCGTAGAGGTGCGGGTAGGTGTCGTAGGCGGCGCCGACGGGCTGGCCGCCGATGTCGGGCACGCCCGCGCGGGAGACGCGGGAGGCGCCCGCGTAGTCGAGGGCGGTGGTGGCGACCAGGGCGACGACCTCGTCCTCCTCGACGAGCTTGTGCACACACTCGTTGTTGCCGACGCCGCTGCCGCCGTCGTCGCAACGGCGCACCTCGATGCGGCGCCCGTCGATGCCGCCGCGCGCGTCGAGCCGCTCGAAGAAGGCCACCGCGCCGTCGCGCGGGCCGGTGAAGGCACTGCCGCCGACGGGGCTGGTGGCGCTGGTGATGATGCCGACCCGCAGGGGTGCGGACTCGCGGGGCGGCGGGGTGCGGTCGTCGTGCCGGAAGTCGCTCTCCGGGAGCCGGCTGCCGCAGGCCGCGCTCAGGGAGAACAACAGGACCGCGGTGAGAATCTCAGCAACCCGGGACCGGCGACCCATTACCGCTCATCTGCACCAGCGAGCACAGCGTCTTGACGGACACCTTCCACACGCCGTCCTGTTCGACGGCCGTACCGGAGGCGTCCGGCAGGGCGGTGGCGCCCTTGAGGGTGAGCGTGTACGTCACGTCCGCCCCGGTCGCCGAGGTGAACTGGACCTTGGTGACCTTCGCCTCGACCTGCCCGCCACGCGCGTCACCGCTGAAGGCCTTGAGGACGGGTGCCATCCGCTCGCCGTTCTCCAGGACGGCCAGCTTGTCCTCGGGCAGGGTCTTCGGGTCGAAGAACTTCTCCCAGTTCTGCTTGATCTCCGTCTCGGCCGCGGCCCGGTCCGCCGGTGCACTGGCCGGTGCGCTCGTGGTGCGCTCCGCGGTCGGTGTGGACGGGGTGCTCGCGCTGCCGCCGCCGTAGTCGTCGCTGCATGCCGCGAGGGCCGGGGCGAGGGCCAGGACCAGGGCGGCCGCGATCGCCGTTCCCCGTCCCGCGGTGCGTGGACCCCCCGTCGCGTTCCCCCGCCTGAGGTCGCTGCCGAGAACCATCTGGCTCACCACCGGGTGTCGGTCCGGGCCATGTGCGCCCGGTGCTTTCAGGGTCAGCTTCCACAGGGCATAGTGCAAGCGATCGGCGGACTTGAACAGGCAGCCCGACGCACGCACAGCCGAATCCGACGTGTGGGAGCCAGCGATGCGGACCAGCCGACTGCGGACCGTGCATCCCGTCCTGTGGGCCGGCTGGGCCGCCCTGGCCGCCGGCGCGGTGCTGTGCGCCGTGGGCTGGTACGGAGTCTCCGGCGAGCGGTACGCCGAACGGCAGCTGCCCTACCTCGCCTCCTGCACCATCCCCGGGGCGGCGCTGATCATCGCCGGGGCGGTGCTGCTGGCCCAGGGCAGGGGTTCGGTCGCCGCCGCGCGCGTGGAGGAGCTGTACGGCCTGCTGGTGGCGGCCGAGCCGGCCGAGCCGGAGGCGACCGGCCGGGCGGCGCTCGCGCCCCTCGCGGTCAGCGGCGACCTGCTGATGGTGCCGGGCGGCACGCTGTGGCACCGCTCGGACTGCCCGCTGGTCGCGGGCAAGGCGGAGGCGGTCCCGGTGGACTCCAAGCTGGTGGCGAGCGGTGAGCTGGACCCCTGCCCGATCTGCGAGCCGGCCGAAGAAACCGACTGATGTCCTCGCTGACGTACGACCTCACGCTCGCCGGGCTCTCGGTCGGCAGCGCGGCGGCGCTCACCGGGATCGGCCTGATCGTGACGTACCGCGCGACGGGGGTGCTGAACTTCGCGCACGGCGCGATCGCGATGGTGTGCGCGTACGTGCTGCGCCAGTGCGTGGTCGAGTGGGGCTGGCCGCTGTGGCTCGGGGCCGCGGTGACGCTGCTGGTGCTGGCGCCGGGGCTGGGGGTGGTCCTGGAACGGTTCGTCTTCCGGCCTCTGGCGGTCCTGGGCGGCGATCCCGCGCAGACGCTGGTGGCGTCCATCGGGGTGTTCGTGCTGCTGGTGGGCGGGGCGGCGCTGCTGTGGGGGCAGGGGGCACGCGACGACGTCCCGGTGCTGGTGCCGGACGAGCCGTGGGGGCAGCTGGCGGTGGTGCTGGTGCTGGCCGGCGGGGTCGCGGTGGTGGTCCGCCGGACGCGGTTCGGGCGGGAGCTGCGGGCCGTGGTGGACGACCGGCGGCTCGCGGTGCTGGGCGGCATCGACGCGGACCGGGTCGCGGCCACCGGCTGGGCGTTCGGCTCGTTCACGGCCGGTGTGACGGGTGTGCTGCTGGCGCCGTACGTGCGGCTCGACCCGTACGGTCTCTCGCTGCTCGTGATGGAGGTCGTGGCGGTCGCGGTGGCCGCCCGGATGCGGAGCCTGCCGGTCGCGGTGGTGGTGGCGCTGGGCATCGGTGTGGCGCAGAGCCAGCTGACGCGGCTGCATCCCTCGGGCTGGGCGGAACCGTTGCTCCAGGCGGTGGGCACGAACCTGTTCGTCGTCACGCTGCTGGTCGCGGCGCTGGTCCTGCCGGGCGTCGGGGAGCGGGACGTGCTGCCGCGCACGGCCACGGCGCGGGTGCCGACCCCGCCGGGTGCCTGGCTCGTGGTGCTGGTGCTGTTCCTGCTGCCGCTGGGGCTGGCGGGCCGGGATCTGCACACCTCGGTCCAGGTACCGGCGCTGGCCGTGATCCTGCTGTCCCTGGTGGTGGTCACCGGACGCGGCGGCCAGATCTCCCTGGGGCAGGCGGCGTACGCGGGGCTGGGCGCCCTGTTCACGGCGCTGCTGGCGTCGGGCCGCTTCCCGGGCCTGCCCCGTCTGCCGGAACTGGCGGCCCTCGCGGTGGCGGTCGTGCTGGTGGCGCCGCTCGGCCTGCTGACGGGCTGGCCGGCGATCAGCCGCCGGGGCCTGGCCCTGGCACTGGCGACGTTCGCGGTCGGTGTGGGGGTGAGCCGCTTCGTCTTCGCCCAGCCGTACGCCACGGCGGGCCTCGCCCTCGGCCGCCCGGCGGGCTTCGACGGCGACCGGGCGTACTACGTCCTGGAGCTGCTCCTGCTGGCCGTCGCCCTGCTGGCGACACACGCGCTGCGCCGGGGGCGGACGGGCCGGGCCCTCGCCGCCATGCGGGATCACGAGCGGGGCGCGCAGGCGGCGGGCGTGCGGGTGCCGTCCCTGAAGCTGCTGGCGTTCGTCGCGGGCGCCGCGCTGGCCGCGCTGGGCGGCGCCATGCTCGGCATGGGGCTGCGTGCCTTCGACGCGGGCGCCTACGACCCGGTGCGGGGCCTGCTGTGGTTCGCGGCGGTGGTGGTGCTGGGCGCCGACAGCACGCTCGGCGCCCTCGCCGCCGCGGCCCTCCTGGTCGGGCTGGACGCGGGCACCCGCGGCGGGGTCGCGGCGGCCCTCGTCGGCATCCTGGCGATCCTGGTGGGCCGCTTCCCGGGCGGCCCGTACGAGGCGCTGCGCACGACGGTGGAACACCTGCGGCTGCGCCGTACCCCGGCGCTGATGGAGGCGGGCATGCGGGCCCGCGCGCTGCTGCACCCGGCAGATCCGCGACCGGCACGGAGGGCACCGGTGTCGACGGGGGCGACGGGCGTGGCGCGCAGGGCGAAGGAGGCGGGAGCGGCGGGATCCGTCGGTGTGCGCGAACCCCGAGACGACGAACCCCGGAACGACGAACCCCGAGAGGGCAAACCCCGGAACGACGAACCTCGAGGCGGCAAACCCCGAGACGGCGAGGGCGGTCCGGAAGGCCGCCCGATGGCCACGGCCCCCGCTGCCGCGCCCCTCCTCACCGCCCGGGACCTCCACGTCCGTTACGGCGGCTTCACCGCCCTCGGCGGGGTGGACCTGGACCTCTCCCCCGGCCGGATCACCGCGGTCGTCGGGCCCAACGGGGCCGGGAAGAGCACCCTGTTCCACTGTCTGGCCGGGACGCTGCGGCCCGCGCGCGGGACCGTGCGGCTCGGCGGGCGGGACATCACCGCGCTGCCCGCCCAGGCCCGCACCCGCCTCGGTGTCGCACGGACCTTCCAGCAGCTGGCCGTCTTCCCCTCGCTGACCGTGGCCGAGAACGTGTGGGTGGGCGCCGAGCAGGGCCGG
The DNA here is from genome assembly GCF_007655005.1 of Streptomyces tibetensis. GTDB lineage: Bacteria > Actinomycetota > Actinomycetes > Streptomycetales > Streptomycetaceae > Streptomyces > Streptomyces tibetensis. The sequence goes on along the minus strand of NZ_SZVW01000003.1, from coordinate 42,058 downwards.
GTGGCCGACCCGAGCGCGGTCGAGCGCACCCTCAGGCTGTTCGGGCTCGACGGACCCGTCCGCTCACGGCCCGCCACCTCACTGCCCACCGGGACGCTGCGCCGCGTGGAGCTGGCCCGGCTCCTCGCGGGCAGCCCCCGCGTCCTCCTCCTGGACGAGCCCGCCGCCGGTCTGGACACCGCCGAAGTGGCAGCCCTGGCCCGGGTCCTGAAGGCCCTGGCAGCCGACGGCACGGCCCTCCTCGTCGTCGAGCACGATCTGGACCTGGTGGCCGGTCTCGCGGACGTCGTGCAGGTGATGACCGCGGGCCGCATCGTCGCCTCCGGTCCGCCCGGGCACATCCTGGACGCCCTGGACATCCTGGAGCAAGGGACCGGCCCATGACGACGCTCTCCCTGCGCCACGCACGCGTGCGCTACGGCCCCTTGGAGGCCCTGCACGGCATCACCCTCGCCGCTCACGGCCCGGGCCTCACCGTGCTGCTGGGCCGCAACGGCTCCGGCCGCACCACCGCCCTCGACGCCCTGGCCGGCACGCTGCCCCTGTCGGGCGGCACGGTGGTGTGGGACGGCACGGACGTGACCCGCGTCCCGGCGTACGAACGCGCCCGGCGCGGGATGTGCCTGGTGCCGGCGCGGCAGGCCGTCTTCGGCTCGCTCACCGTGCGCGAGAACCTCGAACTCGCCGCACGCGACCACACCGTGGCCCTGGACGCCTACCCGCAGCTGCGACCACTGCTGGAGCGGCGCGCCGGCACCCTCTCCGGCGGGGAGCAGCGCATGCTCGCCCTCTCCCGGGCGCTGCTCGCACGCGCGCGCGTGGTGCTCGTCGACGAGCCCGCCCAGGGCATGTCCCCCTCGGTCGCGGCCCGGACGTACGAGCTGCTGGGCGCGCTCGACGCCTGTGTGGTGATCGCCGAGCAGCGGTTGCCGCCCGCCCTGCGGGGGCGGCCGGCCGTCGTCTACGAACTGCGCCGCGGGGCGGTCGTGTTCGCAGGGGAGGCGGGTGAGCTCGCGGGCTGATCCGGGACGCCCGCGTGCCCGGCGTCGTGGCACGGTCGGGCGGATGGCACCAGACCCGGACCTTGTCCGGTCTGCCGGGCGGAGGGCATCAGGCCCAGACCTTGTCCAGTCGGCCGGGCGGCATCACGTCTGAACCCCGTCCGGTCGGCCGGGCGGACGGCACCACGTCTGAACCCCGTCCGTTCGGCCGGGCGGACGGCACCACGTCTGAACCCCGTCCGTTCGGCCGACCGGACGGGGCCCGTGTCCCGGCGAGGGGGAGCAGCGGCTCAGAACCTGAGGCGCAGGCCGGGCACGATCACGTCGGGGTTCGCCCCGATGGCGGTCTTGTTGGCGGCGTAGAGGCGCTGCCAGGTGGTGCCGTGCCGGGCGGCGACGCCGCTCAGTGTGTCGCCAGGGCGGACGGTGTGGTCACCGCGGGAGGCGCCGCGGTCCGCGTGTTCCGCCGCGCGGGCGGGGGCCTTCGACGGCTTCGCCGCCGAGGGCTCGGTGGACGTGCCCGGGTCGGCGGCGGGTGCGCCGCCGCTCGCCCCGGCGCGTGCCGAGCAGACGGGCCAGGCGCCCCATCCCTGGGCGCGCTGGACCTTGGTGGCGACGGCGATCTGCTGGGACCTGCTCGCCCGGTCGGCGGTGGGCGCGTGGGCCGTGCCGCCGTAGGCGTTCCAGGTGGAGGGGGCGAACTGGAGTCCGCCGTAGTAGCCGTTGCCGGTGTTGATGTGCCAGTCGCCGCCGCTCTCGCACTGGGCGATGCGGTCCCACACTCCGCTGTCGGCCGCCGCGGCGTTTCCGGTCGCGGCCAGCAGTCCGAGGGGCGCGAGCAGTGCCGCCCCGGCGAGGACCGCCGTCGTACGAACCTGGTGCTTCCGGGCGTTGGAGCGAGTGGTATCGGCACATTCGGACATGTAGGTCCCTTTCGAAACACCCGGGATCCCCCAAGGCGGAGCGCTGCTCCCGCGCCATGGGGCGCGAGGGCCGCGCTCGCCCCGTCCACCGGAGCGGTGCCGTGCCCGGTTCCTGGGAACCCGGCGGCCGGTGGACGTACCCGAGCGGTGCTCGTTGCACACGGCGGAGGAATCTAAGGAGGTGGGCGCCCGGCATCAACCAGCCGCCCGTCCGGGCAGGCCAGTTCACCGATACCTCGGGTAACGGCGATTTCCGGACACCCACTTCATTCGCGGATTTCCGGATTTGTCGACCACCCGCCCTGACGATCTGTGACCCACTTCACCCACTCAACGCCCTTTACAGCACGGCGAGTTGACGGTGAGTGCGCGATTCCGCGCGAAGCGTGACTCCGTGCGCTGGATGGTTCGATTCCGTTCGCCCTGGGGCGTGACTCCCGCCACAGATCGCCCGTTGTCTTCTGCATGAGCCGGGACCTACCCGGACCACGGGCCGGGAGCCACCCGGCTTTGCCACGCACCGCATCCCCGAGGGAGCCACCCGTGCCGCGCATGCTCGACGTCAGCGACGAGGTACGCGCCGAGATCGGCGACGAAGAAGCAGACCGCCTGCTCGCCGGAGAGACCGCCCCGGGCAGTTACGACTGCACGTCCTGCCGCACTCCGGGCGACTCCGCGCAGGAGCGCACCAGCACCGTCCTGTTCATCGGGGACGAGACCGCCGTCCTCGCCTTCGCCCACGCCGGCTGCCTGCCCTCGCAGGTCGTGCAGGTCACCGAGGAGCAGCTGCGGGGCGCCGTGAAGTCCATCACCGGCGACACGGTCGACCTGGAGCCCGACAAGGTGGTGCCCGAGCAGGCGGTGCTCGGCGTGACCAGTGGGCTCGTCCTGATCGGCGGAGAGCTGCACCCGGCCCTGGTGGTCGAGCCGACCGGGGCCATCGCCCGGCCCGGCACGACCGGCGGCGGCGACGAATTCCTGCCGCTGCTCATCGAGCAGGGCTTCATGCCGCTGACGGAGCTGTCCGCCGTACCGCCGGTGCTGCACGGCTGGTCGGTGCTGCTCGCCGTGGGCCAGCTGCACGCGGTGCTCCAGCCGGGCGCGGGCGGCGGCCAGCCGGTGGCCTGGTGGCAGGCGCACCAGCCGCTCCAGGTGACCGAGGGGTGGCGCGCGGCCGCCAACAAGCACCAGCAGGTGCTGATGTTCGCCGCGCCGGCCGGCTCGATCGGCCGCCAGCCCCGCGAGGACCTGCTGCGGGACGCGCTGGACAAGGCGGCGGCGAACGGACAGCTGGTCGCCTCGGCGCTGCCGCTGGCCGGTACCTGAGCCGCACGTCACCCGTCCACGCCGTCCACCTGCGAAAGCCGTACCCGGGCCGCATCCCTTGACCCGCGGGGTCGTTTGGACATACGTGCACGCATACGACGTTCCCCGCCGCCAGTCCTTCTCGCCGATCCCGTCCGCGCGATCGGCTCAGGACTCCCAGTGCGGCCCATCGGCCACGCCGATCTACGACGCGCTCTACGCCGAGTACGTCAAGTCCTTCCGCGCACTGCCAGGCGACCGCAGCGGCGAGGAGAAGCTGGGCTTCACCGCCTTCGGGAACACGCCGTACGGTTCGGGCTCGTACGCAGGGGCGTACGGCAGCTCGTACAGCGCCTACAGCGCGGGCGCCCAGAGCGCCCGCCACGCCGCCGGGCAGCAGCCGCAGTGGCAGCGCGTCGGGACCGTCGGCACGCACGGCACGGGCACGTATGGCGCGGGCGCGTACGGCACCGGCGCGTACGGCACGGGCACGTACGGCACGGGCACGTACGGCACGGGGATGCACTACGTCCCGGCCGCGCTGCCGCCGGGACGGCGCGGCGGCAGCTGAGCGAGCACCGGACACCGGAAAGGGCGGCCCCGGTCGGGGCCGCCCTTTCCGGTGCTTCGCGCTACTTCTTCTTGCCGCGCTTCTCGCGCACCCGCACGGAGATGTGGATCGGCGTCCCGTCGAAGCCGAACTCCTCGCGCAGGCGGCGCTCGATGAAGCGCCGGTAGCCCGCCTCGATGAAGCCGGAGGCGAACAGCACGAACCGCGGCGGCTTGGTGCCCGCCTGCGTGCCGAACAGGATGCGCGGCTGCTTGCCGCCCCGGACCGGGTGCGGGTGGGCGGCGACCAGCTCACCGAGGAAGGCGTTCAGCCGTCCCGTCGGGACCCGGGTCTCCCAGCCCGCCAGGGCGGTCTCGATCGCCGGGACCAGCTTCTCCATGTGCCGGCCGGTGCGCGCCGAGACGTTGACCCGCGGCGCCCACGCCACCTGGCCGAGCTCCGTCTCGATCTCCCGCTCCAGGTAGTAGCGGCGCTCCTCGTCGAGGGTGTCCCACTTGTTGTACGCGAGGACGATCGCGCGGCCCGCCTCGACGGCCATGGTGACGATCCGCTGGTCCTGCACCGAGATGGACTCGGAGCCGTCGATCAGGATGACCGCGACCTCTGCCTTCTCGACGGCGGCGGCGGTGCGCAGCGAGGCGTAGTAGTCGGCGCCCTGCTGGAGGTGGACGCGCTTGCGGATGCCCGCCGTGTCGACGAACTTCCAGGTGACGCCGCCGAGTTCGATCAACTCGTCGACGGGGTCGCGGGTGGTGCCCGCCAGCTCGTTGACGACGACGCGCTCCTCGCCCGCCACCTTGTTCAGCAGGGAGGACTTGCCGACGTTCGGGCGGCCGATCAGGGCGATGCGCCGCGGGCCGCCGAGGCCGCCCCCGCCGAAGGTCTGCCGCGGCGCGTCGGGGAGCACCTCCAGGACCTGGTCGAGCATGTCGCCGGTGCCCCGGCCGTGCAGCGCGGAGACCGGGTGCGGCTCCCCCAGGCCCAGTGCCCACAGGTAGGACGCGTCGGCCTCGCCGCTCGGGCCGTCCACCTTGTTCGCACAGAGCACGACCGGCTTGCCGGCCTTGCGCAGCAGCCGGACGACGGCCTCGTCGGTGTCGGTGGCGCCGACCTTGGCGTCGACGACGAAGACGACCGCGTCGGCGGCCTCGATGGCGTACTCGGCCTGGGCGGCGACGGAGGCGTCGATACCGAGGACGTCCTGCTCCCAGCCGCCGGTGTCGACGACCTTGAAGCGGCGGCCCGCCCACTCGGCCTCGTAGGTCACCCGGTCGCGGGTCACTCCGGGCTTGTCCTCGACGACCGCCTCACGGCGCCCGATGATGCGGTTCACCAGGGTCGACTTGCCGACATTGGGGCGGCCGACGACGGCGAGCACGGGAAGCGGGCCGTGACCCGCCTCCTCGATGGCGCCCTCGACGTCCTCGAGGTCGAAGCCCTCCTCCGCGGCGAGCTCCATGAACTCCGCGAACTCGGCGTCGCCGAGCGCCCCGTGGTCATGCTCGAGCGCGCCCTCGGACGCGTCCGAGCCGTCGGGCTGGATGTGGTCGTTCATGAAGTCCGTACCTCGTCGTTCATCGTGGTGGTCGGTGGAGTACCCGCTGTTGCGGGCTGATCCACTACTCAGTGTCGTCTAGCGCCCGGTGAGGCGCCTGGCGTTTTCCAGGTGAGCCGCGAGCTGCTTCTGGATGCGCCCGGTCGCCTCGTCCAGCGCCTTGCGCGTCCGGCGGCCGCTGCCGTCGCCCGCCTCGAAGGGCTCTCCGAAGACGACGTCGACGCGGGAGCGAAGCGGAGGCAGCGCCTTTATCAACCGTCCGGGCTTCTCGGAACTTCCCAGCACGGCCACCGGGACGATCGGGGCGCCGCTGCGCACCGCGAAGTACGCCAGGCCGGCGCGCAGCGAGGCGAAGTCGCCCTCGCCCCGGGTGCCCTCCGGGAAGATGCCGAGCACGCCGCCGCTGTCCAGGACGCCCAGCGCCCCGGTGATCGCCGTGCGGTCGGTGGTGTCGCGGTCGACCTTGACCTGCCCGATGCCGAGCAGGAAGGGGTCCAGCGGACCGATGAAGGCTTCCTTCTTGATCAGGAAGTGCGTCGGCCGGGGCGCCACGCCCATGACCATCGGGCCGTCGATGTTGTGGGAGTGGTTGACGGCGAGGATCACCGGGCCGCTCGCGGGCACCCGCCAGGCGCCGAGCACCCGCGGCTTCCACAGCCCGTACATCAGGCCGACGCCGATGCGCCGCCCGACCTCGGCGCCCCGCGCCGAAGGCAGTTCGGTCACTTTCCGGCCCGCTTCTCCTCGACGAGGGTGACGACGCACTCGATGACCTGGGCCAGCGTGAGCTCGGTGGTGTCCACCTCGACGGCGTCGTCCGCCTTGGCGAGCGGGGAGGTCTTGCGGCTGGAGTCGGCGGCGTCCCGCTTGATCAGGGCCTCGCGGGTGCTGTGGACGTCGGAGCCCTTCAGCTCACCGCTGCGGCGGGCGGCGCGCGCCTCCGGGGAGGCGGTGAGGAAGATCTTGAGGTCGGCGTCGGGCAGCACGGTCGTGCCGATGTCCCGGCCCTCGACGACGATGCCCTTCTCGGCGGAGGCGGCGATCGAGCGCTGCAGTTCGGTGATCCGGGCGCGCACCTCGGGCACCGCGCTGACCGCGCTGACCTTGGAGGACACCTCCTGGGTGCGGATCGGAGCCGAGACGTCCACACCGTCGACCGTGATGGCAGGCCCCTCCGGGTCGGTGCCGGAGACGATCTCGGGCTTGCCCGCCACGGCGGCGATGGCGGACGGGTCGTCTATGTCGATGCCGTTGCTCACCATCCACCAGGTGATCGCCCGGTACTGGGCGCCGGTGTCCAGATAGCTCAGCCCGAGCTGGGCCGCCACGGCCTTCGAGGTGCTCGACTTGCCGGTGCCGGCGGGGCCGTCGATGGCGACAATCACTGGCGTGGCGCTTTCCACAGTGGGGACCTTCCTGAACCGGGCTCGGCGGGGGTGAGGGCGCGAGTGCCCCGCACAAGGTTACTGGGTGCGCGTCACTCGTCCGGCCGCGCGTCCGGGGCGGCCGCGCGGGACTGCCGACGGCGCCCGGCCCACCGGCCCGCCAGGCCACAGACCGCGGCCGGCACGCGGCGTCAGCCGATCCACTCCACCGGCGCGCCCGACCACGGCGCCCAGCCCCACCCAGCCCGTCCGGCACAGCCGACCACGGCGCCCAGCCCACCCAGCCCGTCCGGCGCTTGAGGACGAGGCCGTTCAGGCCGACGCGGGGGCCCGGGGCGGCGGTCCCGGGAACCGGCCGGGCGGCGGCACCCTCGACCGGCCCGCCGACCTCACCCCTACTGCCGGAGAGCCCAGCCCCTCTCCCGCAGCGCGGCACTCAGCACCGGGGCCGCCTTCGGCTCCACCATCAGCTGCACCAGACCGGCCTGCTGCCCCGTCGCATGCTCGATGCGTACGTCCTCGATGTTGACGCCGGCCAGGCCCGCGTCGGCGAAGATCCGGGCCAGCTGCCCCGGCTGGTCGTCGATGAGCACGGCCACGACCTCGTAGGCGCGCGGCGCGGACCCGTGCTTGCCGGGGACGCGGACCTGGCCGGCGTTGCCGCGCCGCAGCAGGTTTTCGACCCCGCCGGCGCCCTCGCGGCGCTTGTGGTCGTCGGACGACTGCAGGGCACGCAAGGCCCGGACGGTCTCCTCCAGGTCCGCGGCGACGTCCGTGAGCAGGTCGGCGACCGGCGCGGGGTTCGCGGAGAGGATGTCGATCCACATCCGGGGGTCGGAGGCGGCGATCCTCGTCACATCCCGGATGCCCTGCCCGCACAGCCGTACGGCGGCCTCCTCGGCGTGCTCCAGGCGCGCGGCGACCAGGCTGGAGACCAGGTGGGGCATGTGCGAGACGAGGGCGACGGCACGGTCGTGGGCGTCGGCGTCCATCACCACCGGCACGGCGCGGCAGTGCGAGACGAGCTCCAGGGCGAGGTTCAGCACCTCGGTGTCGGTGTCCCGGGTCGGGGTGAGCACCCAGGGACGGCCCTCGAAGAGGTCGCCGGTCGCGGCCAGCGGGCCGGACTTCTCCCGGCCCGACATGGGGTGCGAGCCGATGTAAGCGGACAGGTCGAGGCCGCGTGCCTCCAGCTCGCGGCGCGGCCCGCCCTTGACGCTGGCGACGTCCAGGTAGCCGCGTCCCGCACCGCGGCGCAGCGCGTCGGCGAGCACGTCGGCCACGTGTGCGGGCGGGGCTGCGACGATCACGAGGTCGACGGGCCCGTCCGGCGCCTCGTCCGTGCCGGCGCCGAGCGCGGCCGCCGTACGGGCCTGCTCGGGGTCCGGGTCGGCGAGGTGCACGGTGACGCCCCGCTGGGACAGGGCCAGGGCGGCGGACGTGCCGATGAGGCCGGTGCCGATGACGAGTGCGGTCCTCACTGGGCGATGTCCTTGCGCAGGGTGGCGGCGGCACCGAGGTAGACGTGGGCGATGCCGGCCCGGGGCCGGTCGGACTCGATGTGCGCGAGGACGCGGACGACCCGGGGCATGGCGCCCTCGATGTCCAGTTCCTGAGCGCAGATCAACGGCACGTCGACGATGCCCAGCTTGCGGGCGGCCGCGGCCGGGAAGTCGCTGTGCAGATCGGGCGTGGCCGTGAACCAGATGCTGATCAGGTCGTCGGCGGCGAGATCGTTGCGCTCCAGGATCTCCGTGAGCAGGGCTCCGACCTGCTCGTCCATGTGCCCGGCCTCGTCCCGTTCCAGTTGGACGGCGCCCCGGACCGCTCGTACCGCCACGGCGATGCTCCTTGCTGACGTGCGTGTCGCTCTACCTCCGACCAGCCTAGTCAGCCCGCGCGACCCGGGTGCGCGGCGCCCGCCCGGCGAGACGCCAGGAACGTCACCTTTGGGTAAGTTCAGTGCTTAAGGCGACGCAAATTCCGATTTACCCCCTTTGGCACGTTCGGAGTGACGACATGACCTACGAGACCACGCGCCGCACGATGCTCCTCGCCACCGGCGCCACGGGTGCGGCGGCACTCGTCGGGGCCTGCGGCGGGGGCGGCGACGACGGCGGTTCCGCGTCGACGGGCTCCCCCACCGGCCAGGCCACGACGCGCGGCCCCGCCGGGCAGGTCCTGGCCGACCTCGACGAGATCCCGGTCGGCGGCGGCAAGATCTTCGCGGACGAGAAGGTCGTGGTGACCCAGCCGGAGCAGGGCCGGCTCAAGGCCTTCTCGGCGATCTGCACCCATATGCAGTGCCTGGTGGGGTCCGTCTCCGACGGCACCATCAACTGCCCCTGCCACGGCAGCAAGTTCAAGATCGCCGACGGCGCGGTGGCCCACGGCCCGGCGACCCAGCCGCTGCCCGCCGAGCAGATCACCGTGGAGGGTAACTCGATCCGTTTGGCCTGAGGGCCCGCGCCCGGCACCGGGTCGTCACGCGTCCCAGAGCGCCCCGAGGGTGAGCAGGTCGCTCCGGTACTCGACGCGGTCGGCCCACTCGGTGGGCCAGGCCTTGGCGCCCAGGTACGCGCCCGCGAAGGCGCCCGTCAGGCAGGCGATCGAGTCCGAGTCGCCGGCGGTGCAGGCGGCGCGGCGCAGGGCCGTCACCGGCTCGTCGACGAAGAGCAGGAAGCACAACAGCCCGGTCGACAGGGCCTCCTCGGCGATCCAGCCCTCACCGGTGGCCAGGCAGGGGTCGGTCTCCGGCGAGACGGTGCGCACGGCGTGCCGGAGCCGTTCGAGGGCCTCCAGGCACTCGTCCCAGCCGCGGGCGATGAACTGCCCGGGGCTCGGATCCCCGGCCCGCCGCCACAGGTCACCGAGCCAGCGCTCGTGGTAGTGACTGCGGTTCTCCAGGGCGTACGAGCGGAGCAGGCCGATCAGCCCGGTCGGCTCGGCGCCCTGCGCGAGCAGGCGTACGGCGTGCGCGGTGAGGTCGGACGCGGCGAGCGCGGTGGGGTGCCCGTGGGTGAGGGCGGACTGCAACTGGGCGGCACCCGCGCGCTGTTCGTCACTGAGGCCGGAGACCAGGCCCAGGGGCGCGACGCGCATGTTCGCGCCGCAGCCCTTGGATTCGACCTGGCTGGCCTCCTGCCAGGGGCGGGATTCGTCCTTCAGCAGGTAGCAGGCCTTCATACAGGTACGGCCGGGAGCCCGGTTGTTCTCGGGGGACTGGTACCAGTCCACGAACTCCTCCCGCAGGGGCCGGGCCAGCCGCAGCGGGGTGAGCAGCCCCCGGTCCATCGCCGTCCGTACCGCCCGGCCGAGCGCCAGGGTCATCTGGGTGTCGTCCGAGACGAAGGCGCGCCTCGGTAGCTCCATCTGCCGCCACGGCCCGCACTTGGCGAGGATCGAGGGGACATCGTTGAACTCGGTCGGGAAGCCCAGCGCATCCCCGAGGGCGAGACCCGTGAGCGTTCCGGTGGCGGCCTGCTTGTGGACGAGCATGGTCATGCGGGGCGTCCTTCCCGGGTGGGCCGGAGGAGGGGTGGATGGAGGGCGGCGGCGGTTCCGGCGCGGTACAGCGCGGCGGGCTTGCCGCGGCCGCCGGTCAGTCGCGCGGCGCCCGGGACGGCTTCGACGAAGCCGGGTGTGGCGAGCACCTTGCGCCGGAAGTTGGGCCGGTCGAGCTCGGTGCCCCACACGGTCTCGTAGACCTGCTGGAGCTCGCCGAGGGTGAACTCGGGCGGACAGAAGGCGGTGGCGAGGCAGGTGTACTCGAACTTGGCGCCGACGCGCTCGTGGGCGTCGGCCAGGATGCGGTCGTGGTCGAAGGCGAGCGGCCCGGCCGTCCCGTACGGCACCCAGCGGGCCTGCGCGGCGTCGCTGCCGCCGTGCGCCTCGGGTGCGTCGGGCAGCAGCGCGGTGAAGGCGACCGACACGACCCGCATCCGGGGGTCGCGGCCGGGCTCGCTGTAGGTCCGCAGCTGCTCCAGATGCAGCCCGGAGACGTCGGACAGGCCGGTCTCCTCGGCGAGTTCGCGCCGGGCGGCCGTCTCCGCGGACTCGTCCGGCTGCACGAACCCGCCGGGCAGGGCCCAGCGCCCGGCGTACGGCTCCTGCCCGCGCTCGACGAGCAGCACGTGCAGCGTGCCCTCCCGCACGGTGAACACCGCGAGGTCGACGGTGACGGCGAAGGGTTCATGGGCGTACTTGTCGTAGCCGTTCATGGCGGACACCGAACACCCCCTTTTATAGTCAGCACGACTATAAAAGGGGGTGCGGTTCGCTCACAAGCCCTCGCCGCTCACATGCCTGGGAGGGACGCGATCTCTAGAGGTCGACCTCCTGCATCAGCATCCCGACCTCCGTGTTGGACAGCCGCCGCAGCCAGCCCGACTTCTGGTCGCCCAGGGTGATCGGCCCGAAGGCGACCCGGACCAGCTTGTCGACCGGGAAGCCGGCCTCCGCGAGCATCCGGCGCACGATGTGCTTGCGGCCCTCGTGGAGGGTGACCTCGACGAGGTAGTTCTTGCCGGTCTGCTGGACGACGCGGAAGTGGTCCGCGCGGGCGTAGCCGTCCTCCAGCTGGATGCCGTCCTTGAGCTGCTTGCCCAGGTCGCGCGGGATGGGCCCGACGATGTGCGCGAGGTAGGTCTTCTTCACGCCGTACTTCGGGTGCGTCAGCCGGTGGGCCAGCTCGCCGTGGTTGGTGAGCAGGATGACGCCCTCGGTCTCGGTGTCGAGCCGGCCGACGTGGAAGAGCCGCGTCTCGCGGTTGGTGACGTAGTCACCGAGGCACTGCCGGCCCTCGGGGTCCTCCATCGTCGACACGACCCCGGCGGGCTTGTTGAGCGAGAAGAACTGGTAGCTCTGTGTGGCGACGGTCAGGCCGTCGACCTTGATCTCGTCCTTCTCCGGGTCGACGCGCCGCCCCTGCTCCAGGACGATCTCGCCGTTGATCTCGACCCGGGCCTGCTCGATCAGCTCCTCACAGGAACGCCGGGAGCCGAAGCCCGCGCGGGCGAGGACCTTCTGCAGCCGCTCGCCCTCCTGCTCCGCGCCGGGGAAGGTCTTCGGAAGCTTGACCTCCTTCTTCCCGGCGTACCGGTCGCGGTTGCGCTCCTCGACCTGCGCCTCGTACTCCCGGGGGCGCGCCGGGGCCGTACGCCCCTGCCGCTGGGGCTGCTTGGGCCCGCCCTTGGCACCACCCCGGGCCGCGCCGCCACGTCCGGCCTTGGGGCCGTCCTTGGTCGCCCCGGGGCCCACGTCGTAGCGGCGCTCCTCGGGGCGCGGCTTCTTCGGACGGCCACTGCCCTGCTTGTCGTCGCGGTCGTTGCCGGCGCCGCGGAAGTTGCCGCGACCACCACCACTCCCGCCGCGGCCGCCGCTGTTGCCACCACGGCTCCCGCCGTTGTTTCCGCTGCTGTTCCTGCCGCTGCTGCTTCGCATCAAAGTTCCGTCTGGTCGTCTTCGTCGTGGGTCCCCCGGCTCACCGGGCGGCCCGGCGCGTCGTCGGGCGCGTCCGGGTCGAACGACGGTACGCCCTCCTGGGTCTCGGCCTCGATCGCCTCCGCCTCCGGGAGGAAGGGCGCGAGCTCCGGGAGCTCGTCCAGACCGCGCAGGCCCATCCGCTCCAGGAAGTAGTTCGTCGTCCTGTACAGGATCGCACCTGTTTCGGGTTCCGTGCCCGCCTCCTCTATCAGTCCGCGCTGGAGGAGGGTGCGCATGACGCCGTCGCAGTTCACCCCGCGCACCGCCGAGACCCTGCTGCGGCTGACCGGCTGGCGGTAGGCGACGACGGCCAGGGTCTCCAGGGCGGCCTGGGTGAGGCGGGCCTGCTGGCCGTCCAGGACGAAGCGTTCCACGGCCGGCGCGAAGGCGGCCCGGGTGTAGAAACGCCAGCCGTTCGCGACGTAGCGCAGCTCGAAACCGCGGCCCTGGACGGTGTACTCGTCGGCCAGCTCACGCAGCGCGTCCGCGATCTGGCGCCTCGGCCGCTCCAGTATCTTCGCGAGGTGCTCCTCGGTCGCGGGCTCGTCCACGACCATGAGGACGGCCTCCAAGGCGGGCTTGAGGTCGAGATCGGCGACGGTACGCTGCCCGGCCGGCAGGTCGGTGGTTGGCTCGCTCACGCCTTCTTCTCCTCCTTCGGCGGCTCGGGCGGCCGGTCGAACTCGTCGGTGACGGTCGGTGTCTCGTCCCCGTCGCCGCCGGTCCACCGCACCCGCAGGTCCCCGAGCGCGGTCTCCTGCTCCAGGGCCACGGCTTTCTCGCGGTACAGCTCCAGCAGGGCGAGGAACCTCGCCACGACGGTCAGGGTGTCATCGGTGTCCGCCACCAGGGACCGGAAGCTGGCCTCGCCGAGCTCCCTGAGCCGGGCCACGACGATCTGCGCCTGCTCCTGCACGCTGACCAGCGGGGCGTGGATGTGGTCCACGTAGACCTGCGGCTTGGGCCGCGGCTGCATCGCCTTCACGGCGAGCTTGGCGAAGCCCTCCGCGCCGATGCTGATGACGACGTCGGGCAGCAGCTCGGCGTGGTGCGCTTCGAGGCCGACGGTCCGGGGGTAGCGCCGGGCCTCGTCGTCGAGCCGCCCGCTGAAGATGTCGGCGATCTGCTTGTACGCGCGGTACTGCAGCAGCCGTGCGAACAGCAGGTCCCGTGCTTCGAGCAGCGCGAGATCGCCCTCGTCCTCCACCTCGGCTGCGGGCAGCAGCCGCGCGGCCTTCAGGTCGAGCAGGGTGGCGGCGACGACCAGGAACTCGGTCGTCTCGTCCAGGTCCCAGTCCGGCCCCATCGCCCGGATGTACGCCATGAACTCGTCGGTCACCTTCGACAGCGCGACCTCGGTGACATCCAGCTTGTGCCGCGAGATCAACTGCAACAGCAGATCGAAGGGCCCCTCGAAGTTGGCGAGCCGGACTTTGAAGACCCCGTCGCCGGCGGACTCGACGTCGCCGGCCGGGGCCTGGGGGCCCGGAACGGGCGCGGAAGGCCTCCCGGATGCGGTCGCCGCATCCGCGGGCCGCGTCTCGGTAGCAGTGCCGCTCGGCTCACCCACCATCACCGGCCCGGCCGCGTCGGCTGGCGGTGTCGTGGCCTCGACCGTGTCCACCAGCTCGCTGGCCCCGGTTTTCAGGGATTCGGCCACGATCACCGGCCCGGCCGCGTCCGCTGGCGGTGTCGTGGCCTCGACCGTGTCCACCAGCTCGCGGACCCCGGTTTTCAGGGATTCTGCCCATGAAGCCGCGGGCCCGGCGCTGTGGGGGGAGAAGCCCGGCACGGCCACCGGGGCGGCGGGCCCCGCATGCGCGGGCGCCTCGCTCGCAGGCGACGCTCCGTACTGGACCGTCTCCGCCCGCAGCTCCACCGCCGGGGCCGTCCCGTCACTCTCCGCGGGAGGCATGGGCGACTCGGCCGCCTCGGCCCCGGGCCGCTCGGCCGACGGAGCGGCGGGACCGGCCTCCTCCGGCGCAGGGGGCGGATCGACCTCCGGCCGTTCAGCCGGCGAAGACCCCGGCCCCCTCCCCAGCGCACGCCGGCGGCCGGCCGGGCCGCCGGGGGGAGGTGGGGAAGCGTTCGAGGTCATGGCCCCCGCAGGCTACCGCTACCGCCCGCGCAGTCGTCGTACGAGGATGCTGGCGTCCCCGCGGGTCTCCAGGTCGGCGAGGACCACCGCGACCGCCTCGCGGACGATGCGCCCGCGGTCCACGGCCAGACCGTGCTCACCACGGAGGACGAGACGGGCGTGCTCGAGGTCCATGAGCTCCTCGGCCGACACGTACACCGTGATCTTCTCGTCGTGCCGCTCACGGCCGCTGGGGCGGCGCGAGGGGTTCCGCCCGCGCTTGCGGGGCGCGGCCGCTGCCGCACCGGCGGCAGAACCTTCCTGCGCCGCCTGCCGGCGGGCGGCGCCGGAGCGCTCGGCGGCCGCGGAACGGCTGTGGCCCTCCCCGGCCTCGGCCGGCTCCGCGTCCGCCGCGACATGCTCCGGACCCTCGCCGTCACCGCCCTGCGCGGGCACCGCCTGCGGCGCGTCCTCCGCAGCGGCGGCCGCCGCGTCGCCCTCCCCCGCCGGAGCGGGCACCCGGGCGTCGCCGCCCGCCTGACGCCTGGGCTGGGACGACTGAAGCGCCATCCCCCCTGTCGTACGGAAGAGTTCGTCGGCCCCCGGCAGACTCACTCGGCGTGACACCGGGCGAGCACCTCCCTGGCGAGCTGGCGGTAGGCGGCGGCGCCGACGGAGTTGGAGGCGTAGGTGGTGATCGGCTCACCGGCGACCGTGGTCTCCGGGAAGCGGACCGTGCGCCCGATGACCGTGTGGTAGACGTGGTCGTCGAAGGCCTCGACCACCCGCGCGAGCACCTCACGGCTGTGCACCGTGCGCGAGTCGTACATCGTGGCGAGGATGCCGTCGAGCTCCAGCTCCGGGTTGAGCCGTTCCTGGACCTTCTCGATGGTCTCCGTCAGCAGGGCCACACCGCGCAGCGCGAAGAACTCGCACTCCAGCGGCACTATCACCTTGTGCGCGGCCGTCAGGGCGTTCACCGTGAGCAGTCCGAGCGAAGGCTGGCAGTCGATGACGATGAAGTCGTAGTCGGGCAGCAGCGGCTTCAGGGCGCGCTGCAGCGTCGACTCGCGGGCGACCTCGGAGACCAGCTGGACCTCGGCCGCCGACAGGTCGATGTTGCTGGGCAGCAGGTCCATGTTGGGGACCGCCGTCTTCAGCAGCACCTCGTCGGCCGCCATCCCCCGCTCCATGAGCAGGTTGTAGACGGTGAGGTCGAGTTCCATCGGGTTGACGCCGAGTCCGACCGACAGCGCGCCCTGCGGGTCGAAGTCCACGAGCAGGACCCGGCGTCCGTACTCCGCGAGCGCGGCACCCAGGTTGATGGTCGACGTGGTCTTGCCGACGCCGCCCTTCTGGTTGCACATCGCGATGATCTTCGCGGGTCCGTGGTCGGGCAGCGGGCCCGGGATCGGGAAGTACGGCAGCGGGCGCCCGGTCGGGCCGACGCGCTCGCGGCGCTGTCTGGCCGCGTCGGGCGCGAGAGTGGCCGCGTACTCGGGGTCGGGCTCGTACTCCGCGTCGGGGTCGTAGAAGTGCCCCTCGGGCAGTTCGTCGTAGTCGGCGAAGTGGTTGTGGGGCGCGCCACTTCCGTCGCCGGCCATGGCGTTCACGTGATGGCCATCCATCTTCTGGTGTGCTGTGTGAGTCGCCTGCTGACTCTGGTGGGCTGCGAAGGTGCGCACAGCGACGGAGCCGACAGCCGCGAATCCCGCGGGCTCCTGGTCCCGTGCAGGCATTCCTGGTTGGCCACCCCCGGGAGTAAATGTCGACTCATTCACAAGTCGTCTTACCTCCTTGGTGACCAGGAAACTTCTAGACAGGTCAGCGTGGCACCATGCCGACAGCTGGCGACTCTATGGCGTGTCGGGCGTCCGCAGCAACACAATCCGCCGGACCCGGCCCGATGTGTCGGCAATGAAACATCCCGCTGTCAAGGGCGTACGGCCGTCGCACGGCAGGTTTCACCGGTGTGCGAATCGGTTGAAGGGTTACGTTCGAGGCGAGTTGCGCGAGAATCGCGAAGTGACCATACACACATCCGGCCGGACCTTGTCGGGCAAGGTCCGGCCTGGTGCGTGGCGTTGACGACGCGTGTTGACGTATCGCCTTTGCCGGTTGGTTGGTTAGCCGACTTAGCGGCCGACGGGTGTCGGTCGGCGGCTCAGCCGAGCAGCGAGGCCAGCTCCACGTGCTCCACGCCGTGCGCCTCGGCGACCTCGCGGTAAACGACCTTGCCGTCATGGGTGTTGAGACCCTTGGCCAGCGCCGGGTCGCGGCGCAGCGCGTCCGCCCAGCCATGGTTGGCCAGCTCGACGATGTACGGCAGCGTGGCGTTGGTCAGCGCGTAGGTGGAGGTGTTCGGCACCGCTCCGGGCATGTTGGCGACGCAGTAGAAGACCGAGTTGTGGACCCGGAAGGCCGGCTCGGCGTGGGTGGTCGGGCGGGAGTCCTCGAAGCAGCCGCCCTGGTCGATCGCGATGTCGACAAGGACACTTCCGGGCTTCATGCGCGAGACGAGCTCGTTGGTGACCAGCTTCGGGGCCTTGGCGCCGGGGATCAGCACCGCGCCGATGACGAGGTCGGCCTCCAGGCAGGCCTTCTCCAGCTCGAAGGCGTTCGAGACGACGGTCTGGATCTTCGTGCCGAAGACCTTGTCGGCCTCGCGGAGCTTGTTGATGTCCTTGTCGAGCAGGGTCACGTGGAAGCCCATGCCGATGGCGATCTGCGCGGCGTTCCAGCCGGAGACGCCGCCGCCGATCACGACGGCTCGGCCGGCCAGCACGCCGGGGACGCCGCCGGGCAGCACACCGCGGCCGCCGTTGGCACGCATCAGGTGGTAGGCGCCGACCTGCGGGGCCAGCCGGCCCGCGACCTCGGACATGGGGGCGAGCAGCGGGAGCGCGCGGCTCGGCAGCTCGACGGTCTCGTAGGCGATGGCCGTGGTGCCGGACTCCAGCAGGGCGTCCGTGCACTCCTTGGAGGCGGCCAGGTGCAGGTAGGTGAAGAGCGTCTGGTCCTTGCGGAGGCGGTGGTACTCCTCGGCGATGGGCTCCTTGACCTTCAGCAGCAGGTCGGCGGCGGCCCACACCTCGTCCGCGGTGCCCAGGATCTGCGCACCCGCGGCGACGTACTCCTCGTTCGTGATCGAGGAGCCGACGCCGGCGTCGCGCTCGATGACGACCTGGTGGCCGTGGCGCACCAGCTCGTGCACGCCGGCGGGGGTGATGGCCACCCGGAACTCGTTGTTCTTGACCTCGCGGGGGATGCCGACCTTCACGTCGATCACGGTCCTTGGCTCAGAGGGTATGGGGGGTCTTACTTAGACATACCCGGGCACGCACGGGCACACCGGGAGAGACCGCAGGAGAACGTGCGGCAGAGCCAGTCTAATGAAGGTGTTCTCGCTGTCTAGCCTTTCATTGCATCAATCTTCAGCTGATGCGGTACGGATTTCGCAGGCGTCAGGGTCATTTTGAAGGTTTGAGTCGCCGAGAAGCCCCTCGGCGGCGCCCCGGTGCAGCCCCGCCGACGCGGGATCGCCCAGGCGTTCGAGGGCGTCGGCGACCCGCAGGTGCAGGGCCGCCTGCAGCCGCGGGTCCTCGGCGCGGCGCGCCCACTCGACGGCCTCCCGGCAGGTGCGCAGCGACTCCTCGGGGCGGCCCGCGTACTCCTGGACCCGTGCCAGCTCGCTCAGGGCCCGCGCCTGGGCGGCCACGTCGCCGTTCTTGCGGTGACCGGCGATCGCCGCGCGCCAGTTCCGCAGGGCCTCGCCGTAGCGGCCGGCGAGCGTGTGGGCGGCGGCGATGCGCCCGTAGAGCCGGGCGGCCTCGGCGCGCTCACCCCGGGCGAGCCGTTCGACCAGGGCACGGCCGAACCAGTCGGCGGCCCGGTCGAAGTCGCCGAGCTCCTGGTGCGCGCCGCCTACGGATTCCATCGCGCGGCCGGTCGCGTACGGGTCGTTCACCTCACGCCCGGCGTCCAGCGCGGCCCGGTAGCGCGTCAGGGCGTCGGTCGTGCGGCCGGTGCGGGCGTCCAGGTCGCCGAGGTTCAGCAAGGCGGCGGCCCGCTCGCGGGACAGGTTCCGGCGCTCGGCGACATCGAGGACCATGTCGTGGATCTCGTAGAGGTCGGGGGCGGCGGCCCGGGTGCCGATGTGCGCCGCCATCGCCCGGACCAGTTGGGACATCAGCCGTCGGGCCAGGGTGTCCAGCTCCCCGTCGGCGACCGCGAGCCGGGCCGAGGCCAGCAGGGCGGGCCGGGTCAGTCGGAGCCAGTCGGCGGCCGCCCGCGGAGTGGGGAAGCGCAGCGCGCGTGGCATGTCGAGGAGTTTCTGGCGGGCCTGCGGGCTGTCGGTCTCGGTGATCGCCCGGCAGGCCTGGAGCAGCCGGACGGTGCGCTCCAGCATGCGGGCGCGGGCCAGCTGGAGATCGGCCGGGCGTTCGTGGTGCTCGGCGAGGATCCGCAGCTGCGGGTGCAGACAGCCGGGCACCTCGTACTGCGGCAGCGGGGAGTCCACCGCGTGCAGGAAGCCCAGGGCGACGAAGTCCTCGAGGGTGCTGCGGGCGCTGTCGACCGAGCAGCCGACGAGCGCGGAGGCGGTCTGCGGGTCGACGAGGCCGGCCGGGGCGAGGGCGAGCAGCCGCAGCATCCGGGCGGCGGTCGTGGTCAGGGCGGCATGGGCGAACCGGAGGACCCGGGTCAGGGCGGTGCCCTCGGAGTCGTCGGCGCGCAGCTGCTTGGCCAGGTCGGAGACGGCGGCCTTGGGTCGGGCCGCGAGCCAGCCGCCCGCCAGCATCAGTGCGGCGGGCTGCCCCTGGCACTCCTCGGCGAGGCCCTCGGCGGCCCGGGGATCGACGGTGATGCGGACCGAGCCGGTGTGCCGGGTCAGCAGTTCCACTCCGGACTTGGCGTCGAGGCCGCCCAGGGTGCAGGGGCGGACGTCGGAGATGCCGGTCAGCGGGCCCTCGGAGACCGCGACGACGAGGCAGTCGGGGGTGTCGGGCAGCAGGGCGTCGACCTGCTCGGCGTCGGCCGCGTCGTCCAGCAGCAGCAGGGTGCGGCGGTCGGCCAGGGCGGTGCGCAGGGCGTCGGTGAGGTCGTCCTCGCAGGCCCCGGCGGGAGCCTGCTCGTCCAGGGCGGTGAGGAGGTCCCGGGCAACTCGTCCGACGGGTACGGGGGTGCCGTCGGGGTCGGTGAGGCGGGCGCGCAGGACTCCGTCGGGGTAACGGTCAGCGACCTGCCGGACGAGTTCCTCGGCGAGTGCGGTGCGGCCCGAGCCGGGCCGGCCGGCGATGAGCAGCACGCGTGCGCGGGGTGCCTTGCGTCCGGCCAGGGTGTCCAGTCCGGCGCGCTCGATGTCGGCGCGCAGTTCCTTCAACTCCCGTGTGCGGCCGAGGAACTCGCTCGCCCCGGCAGCGGACCCGGCCGGCCGCACGTCGCCTGTCTCCACGACCTGATCCGTCACGGGCCACACTCCCGTCCCACCGCACACGCAAGCCCGCCGGGACTCCGGTTCGGGCGTGCCCCAGAGCCTAGTTCACGCTCTGCAACGGTCCGGGTGGAGCACGGCGGGGGGACGGCCACTTCCCCCGATCGGATCAGCAGATCGTAGGACTGAGGACGTCACGATCGCCCCTGAAAGGAGGCGAGGGGAACGGGGCGAACAGCCACGACGACGGCCGCACCCGACCGACGACCCCGTCCGACAGGGGCGCGGAGAACGGCGCGTCCAGCCACGACGACGGCCGCACCCGACCCGACGACCTCTGCGGCACCCCACCCGTCCCGGCACCCCCAGCGGAGCGCTACGCCTCGAACGGGCGGGCCGGCCACGGCGCCTGGGCCGGACGCAGGGCGTCCAGCCCATCACCGGTCCGCGCGGCGACCAGAGACAGCACGCCCACGGCGAGGCAGTTGTTGTGGAGCTCACCGGCCAGCACACCCCGCACGAGGTCCTCGACCGGCACCCGGTCGAGTTCCATGTCGGCCTCTTCCTCCGCAACCGCGAAGCGCTCCCCCTCGGCCTCGGACAGGTCCCGCGCGAGGAAGATCCGGACGGCCTCGTCGCAGCCGCCGGGCGTGGTGTAGACGTCGGTCAGCACCCGCCAGTCCTCGGCCTTGACGTGGGCCTCCTCGTACAGCTCGCGCTGCGCGGCGTGCAGCGGGTTCTCGCCGGGCACGTCGAGCAGGCCGGCCGGGATCTCCCACAGCTTGTGGCGCACGGGGTGCCGGTACTGGCGCAGCACCAGCACACGGTCGGCCTCGTCGAGGGCGAGGACGGCCACGGAGCCGGGGTGGACCTGGTAGTCACGGCCGACCACGGTGCCGTCGGGCATGACCACGTCGTCGGTGCGGACGGAGGTCTTGTTGCCCGTGAAGGGGGTCGCCGTCGCCCGGATCTCCCACTCCTGCGGGGTGTCCTTGATCGTCATGCCTGTCCTTCCACGTGCCACACGACCTGCTGAAACGAAACCGGGGTGCACACCCTTTGAAGGGATGCACCCCGGCCACCGTACAACTGGTGTGTTACTTCGAAGTCTTCCGCTCGACCGAGGCCTTGACGAGCCCGGCGAACAGCGGGTGCGGACGCGTCGGCCGGGAGCGCAGCTCCGGGTGGGCCTGCGTCGCGACCAGGTACGGGTGGACGTCGCGCGGGTACTCGACGTACTCGACGAGCTTGCCGTCCGGGGAGGTGCCGGAGAACTGGATGCCCGTCTTCTTCTCCAGCTCGGCGCGGTACGCGTTGTTCACCTCGTAGCGGTGCCGGTGCCGCTCCTCGACGTACTCCTTGTCGTCGTACACCTCGCGCACGATCGACCCCTCGGCCAGCTTCGCCGGGTACATGCCGAGCCGCATGGTGCCGCCCATGTCACCCTCACCGGCGACGATGTCGAGCTGCTCGGCCATCGTGGAGATGACGGGGTGGCCGGTGGCCGGGTCGAACTCGGTGGAGTTGGCGTCGGTGATGTCGGCCAGGTTGCGCGCGGCCTCGATCACGATGCACTGCAGGCCGAGACAGAGGCCGAGCAGCGGGATCTTGTTCTCGCGGGCGTACTTGATCGCACCGACCTTGCCGAGCACACCGCGGTCGCCGAAGCCGCCGGGGATGCAGATGCCGTCGACGTCGCCGAGCTGCTGGGCGGCACCGGCCGGGGTCTTGCAGTCGTCGGAGGTGACCCACTTGATCTTCACGCGGGCCCGGTTGGCGAAACCGCCGGCGCGCAGCGCCTCGGTGACCGACAGGTAGGCGTCGGGCAGGTCGATGTACTTGCCGACCAGCGCGAGGGTGATCTCGTGGTCGGGGTTGTGGACGCGGTCGAGCAGGTCGTCCCAGGTCGTCCAGTCGACGTCGCGGAACGGCAGGTCCAGCTTGCGGACCACATAGGCGTCCAGGCCCTCGCCGTGCACGGTCTTCGGGATGTCGTAGATCGAGCGGGCGTCGGGGCAGGCCACGACGGCGGCCTCGTCGACGTCGCACATCAGCGAGATCTTCCGCTTGATCGCGGTGGGCACCTCGCGGTCGCAGCGCAGCACGATCGCGTCCGGCTGGATACCGATGTTGCGCAGGGCCGCAACCGAGTGCTGGGTGGGCTTCGTCTTCAGCTCACCCGAGGGGCCGATGTACGGCAGGAGCGAGATATGGACGACGAAGACGTTGTCCCGGCCGACCTCGTGACGGACCTGGCGGACGGTCTCCAGGAACGGCAGCGACTCGATGTCGCCGACCGTGCCGCCGACCTCGGTGATCACGACGTCGACCTCGTCCGTCGCCATGCGGCGGATGCGGTGCTTGATCTCGTTGGTGATGTGCGGGATGACCTGCACGGTGTCGCCCAGGTACTCACCGCGCCGCTCCTTGGCGATCACGGTGTTGTAGACCTGGCCGGTGGTGACGTTCGCGGAGCCGTCGAGGTCGCGGTCGAGGAAACGCTCGTAGTGGCCGATGTCCAGGTCGGTCTCGGCGCCGTCGTTGGTGACGAACACCTCACCGTGCTGGAAGGGGTTCATCGTGCCCGGGTCCACGTTCAGATACGGGTCGAGCTTCTGCATCACGACACGCAGACCGCGGGCCTTGAGCAGCATGCCGAGGCTGGAGGCCGTCAGGCCCTTGCCGAGCGAGGAGGCGACACCCCCGGTGACGAAGATGTGCTTGGTCGTCGAATTACGAAATGCGGCGGGCGGCATGGCCAAGACGGGGCTCCCGTGGTCGCGGTCTGGGGGTGCGAGTGCGGCTGCCCGCCGGAGATCTCCGGGGTGCCGTCGCTGCGGTTCGGGGGTTTCCTGCCGGGCAGGGGCCCACCGGTCCACGGGCTACCAGCGTATCAGCGCCGCGAGGCGATGGCTTCCGGCCACGCTCCGCACACATCCCGACACGGAGGCGACCACCGTCACGGGTCCCTCACCCGTTGCTCACTCGTTCGGCGTACCCACCTTGCCTGGACGGGCACCCGGATCATCTGCGTGCGTCGTATCCTGCTCGGACACTCGCTGCCGAGCCCGTCCGGCCCCACGGCACCACCCCCCGCCCGTAACCACCGGAACAACGTGAGCTCGTCAGTTCGTTGAGCAACAATTGGCGCTTTGCATCACGGCTGAGCGACCTGTTTTGCTTCATCGCTCAATGACGCATTGCAAGACCTGCAGAAATTCCCCTTGACCGCACTAGCGACAGCCCCCTCGTGGGGTGACGTGGCCGTTCGACTGGAGTTGCACGTGGCCGGGCGCATCGAAGACTACGCACTCATCGGAGACATGCAGACCGCTGCCCTGGTCTGCCGGGACGGCACAGTCGACTGGCTGTGCCTGCCCCGCTTCGACTCGCACGCCATCTTCGCCGGCCTGCTGGGCAACGAGGAGCACGGCTTCTGGCGGCTCGGGCCCGCCTACGCCTCCGACCAGGAGCCCCCCACCGCCGCGCGGCGCAGCTACCGGGGCGACTCGCTGATCCTGGAGTCCGAGTGGGACACCCAGCGGGGCACGGTCCGGGTGACCGACTTCATGCCGCCGCGTGACGGTGCCCCGCAGCTGATCCGGATCGTGGAGGGCGTCTCCGGCCGGGTGCCGATGCGCTCGGCGCTCAGGATGCGGTTCTCCTACGGACGGGTGGTGCCGTGGGTGCACAAGCACGAGGGGCGCACGGTGGCCGTCGCGGGTCCCGACTCCGTGTGGTTCGACACATCCGCGGAGACCTACGGCAAGTCGCTGACGACGTACGCGGACTTCACGGTCGCGCCGGGTGACCGGATCGCGTTCACGATCTCCTGGCAGCCCTCGCACAAGGAGCCGCCGCCGCTGCCCGAGCCGGAGCAGTCGCTGGAGGCGACGGAGGACTTCTGGCGCGAGTGGGTCGACCACTGCACGTACCACGGGCCCTACCGGGAGGCCGTGGTCCGCTCCCTGATCACGCTGAAGGCCCTGACGTACGCCCCGACCGGCGGCATCGTCGCCGCGCCGACCACCTCCCTGCCGGAGGACATCGGCGGCGTCCGCAACTGGGACTACCGCTACACCTGGCTGCGCGACGCGGCGATCACCCTGTCCTCGCTGCTGCGCACCGGATACCGCGAGGAGGCCCGCGCATGGCGCGAGTGGCTGCTGCGCGCGGTGGCCGGCGACCCGGAGAACCTGCAGATCATGTACGGCATCGCCGGTGAGCGCGAGCTCGGTGAGGCGGAGCTGGACTGGCTGCCGGGCTACGAGAACTCCACCCCGGTCCGGGTCGGCAACGGCGCGGCCCACCAGCTCCAGCTGGACGTCTACGGCGAGGTCACCGAGGCCCTGCACCTGGCCCACATGACGGGCCTCGCCCGCAACGACTACGCCTCCCTGCTCCAGCTGAAGCTGATCCGCTACCTGGAGGACCACTGGCAGAACCCGGACGAAGGCATCTGGGAGGTGCGCGGCCCGCGCCGCCACTTCGTGCACTCCAAGGTGATGGCCTGGGTCGCGGTCGACCGCACGATCAAGCTGATCGAGTCGGGCGACGCGGACGGCCCGCTGGAGCGCTGGCGGGAGCTGCGCGACGACATCCACCGGGACGTGTGCGAGCGGGGCTACGACAAGGAGCGCAACACCTTCACGCAGTCGTACGGCTCGAAGGAGCTGGACGCCTCCCTGCTGCTGATCCCGCAGATGGGCTTCCTGCCGCCGGACGACAAGCGGGTCATCGGCACGATCGAGGCGATCCAGCGTGAGCTGTCCACGTCGGACGGCTTCATCCTGCGCTACCCGACCACCAGCGGCGACGAGAACGTCGACGGCCTGCCCGGCGACGAAGGAGCCTTCCTGGCCTGCTCGTTCTGGATGGCCGACGATCTGGCGATGATCGGCCGCGTGGACGAGGCCCGCAAGCTGTTCGAGAAGCTGCTGTCGCTGCGCAACGACCTCGGTCTGCTGGCCGAGGAGTGGGACCCGCGCCTGCAGCGCCAGGTGGGCAACTTCCCGCAGGCGTTCAGCCACGTGCCGCTGATCGACACGGCACTGCGCCTGACCGCTTCGGGCGCGTACGGCGGCTGAGCGGGGCGGCTGCCTCGGGGGGTGCCTCGGGGGGCGTCACTGCTGCTCGAAGGGCCGCGAGCGTGCACCCGGAGTGCCACCGGGGCCTGAGGGCCGGGTGTGCAGCAGGCGTGTCACCGCGATCTGAGGGCCCAGCGTTCAGCCGGAGTGCCACCACGGTCTGAGGGCCGAGTGGCACCGGGGTGTCACTCGGGCCTGAGGGCCGTGAGCGTGCGCTCCCCCGCGGGGTCGCCGGCCGTGGCCGGGACGAGGGCGATCTCGTCGAGTCCGGCCTCGGCGTAGGCGGCGATGCGGGCGCGGACGGTGTCCGGGTCGCCGACCAGGGCGACGGTGCCGGCGGCCTCGGGCGGCAGGGCCCACAGCAGGGTGTCCGGGTCGGCGCCCTTGGCGGCCAGCTCGACGACGGGGGCGAACCCCGCGTCGACGAACATGTCGCTGTAGCCCGGCACGGCGAGGTAGCCCACGACGCTGCGCAGGACCTGCGTGAGCGACTCCGGCTCCGGGTCGACGGCGGCGGGCAGCCAGGCGGCCAGCCGCGGCGGTGTACGGCCCGCCTTCTCGGCGGCGGCGAGCATCCTGGCCCGCAGCATGCGGACCTGCCCGGGCGAGACGAGGTCGAGCAGCATCCGGTCGGCGTGCGCGACGGCCGCGGCCACCGTCCGCTCCCCGAACGCGGCGACGGTGACCGTGCCTCCGGGCGGCGGGAGCCGGCGGAGTAAGCCGCTGCCGGGCACGATCGGCTCGCCGGGCACGCTGTGCATCAGCGTCCGCACGGCGGCCGCCGACTCCGCGAGGGCGGCGGCGGGCCGGGTGCGCGGTCGGCCGTGCACACCCTGGACGACGCGCTTGCTGGAAGTGCCCAGGGCCACCCCGACGGGCCGGCCGGTGACGGCCGCGGTCGAGGCGGCGCCCCGCACGATCGTGAGCGGGTCCCGCACCGACACCGGCACGGGCCCGGCGGTCAGCGCGACCTGCTCGGTGGCCGCGCCGATCGCCGCGGCCAGGACGAACGAGTCCCACGTGGGCCCCTCGCCCGCCCACACCTCCCGGTACCCGAGCCGGTCGGCGAGCACCGCGACCCGCAAGGGCTCCTCGACCGGACTGTCGTCCTCCCGCCCCACCGCCACCACGCTCATGTCCATGACGGCGCCCTACCCGGCCGATCACCCCGTAATCCGGGGCGCTCCACGACGGGATCCGGTCGCTGATCGTCCCGCTGCCCCTCCGGAGATGTCCGCGAGGCACCCGCGCGGGTAGCGTCCGGCACATGGACAGCGGGACGGACAGCGCGCACGACACCCAGGGCGCCGGGATCACCGTGCGGCGGGCGCTGGAGCTGCCGGGGCTGCGCAGCGGGCTGCCGGAGGTACTGGCGGGCGCCGAGCGGCTCGGGCGGACCGTGCGCTGGGTGCACGCGGGCGAGGTGCCGCACATCGCCTCGCTGCTCAAGGGCGGAGAGCTGCTGCTGACCACGGGCTACGGTCTCGGCACCCGGCCCGCCGAACAGCGGGCGTTCGTACGCACCCTGGCCGAGCGCGGCATCGCGGCCCTGGTCGTGGAGCTCGGCCCGCGCTTCACCCGGCTGCCCGCCGCCCTCGTCGACACGGCGCGCGCGGCCGGGCTGCCGCTGGTCCAGCTGCACCGCGAGGTGGCGTTCGTCACGGTCACGGAGGAGGTGCACACCGAGATCGTCAACGGCCACTACGCCCTGCTGCAGCGGGCCGAGGAGGTGCACCGGCGCTGCACGCAGGCCGTGCTGGGCGGTGGCGGCGTGCCGCAGGTCCTCGGCATCCTGGCCGACTTCGCCGGCAACCCCGTGTTCCTGGAGACGGCGGACGGGCAGTTGCTGTACGCCGCCGGGTCCGGTCCCGAGGGCGCGGACCCGCTCCAGGTGTGGGAGGGGCTGCGCGGCCAGCACAAGGACGAGCCGCCGCTCGCGGGGTCGGTGCTGGTGGACGTGCCGGGCGGCGGGCCCGGCAGCGGGGGCGTCCGGGCGCGTCTCGTCCTGCTGCCGGTGCGCACCGCGCCGGCGCCGGTGCACCGGATGGCGGCCGAACGGGCCGCGGGCATCCTGGCCGTGGTGCTGATGCAGGCGCGCCAGGAGGAAGAGCTGGCGGCGCGCGGGCGGGGCGACTTCCTCACCGACCTCGCCGAGGGCCGGGTGACGGCCGAGGACGCCCCGGCTCAGGCCCGCGTGCTGGGCTTCCGGCCGGGCGAGGGGCCGCTGCTGCCGGTGGTCATGCGGCTCGGGGAAGCCCTGTCCCCGGGCGGGGGAGGCTGGGCCGTGCCGGCCCGGGCGATCTCGGAGGAGCTGGCCTCGGTGGGCGTGCCGGTGCTGCTCGGCGTGCGGCCGCTGGAGGGCCGCGTGCTGGTGCTGCTCGGGCTGCGCGCGGAGTCGGAGCGGGCGGCGGTCGCGGACCGGGTCGCGGCGGCGCTGCGGGCGGGTGTGGGCCGGGCCGGGATACCGCGGCCGGGCGGGCAGCCTCCCGTGGTGGTCGTGGGGACGGCCGGCGGCTGGCCGGCGGCGGCAGCGGGCCTGCGGCACGCGGCCGAGACGGCCACGGCGGCCCAGGGGCTCGCGGACCGGCCCTGGTACGACGCCCGCCGGCTCGACATCGACTTGCTGCTGTGGCGGCTGCGCGACCATCCGGACCTGGCGGCCTTCGTCGACCGCGCCCTCGGCCCGCTGCTGGAACACGACCGCCGATCCCGGCCGCCGCTGCTGCCCACGTTGACGACCTACCTGGCCCACGCGGGACGCAAGGCGGAGACGGCCCGGGAGCTGCACCTGAACCGGCAGACCCTGTACAACCGCCTGGCCCGCATCGGGGAGTTGCTCGGCACGGACCTCGACGACCCGCAGACGGTCCTGGCCCTGAGCCTGGCCCTGCGGGCCCGCAGGCACGTCCCGTAGCGCTCTACGCGAGGGGGCGGGGCTGCGTCAGCTCGTCGTACACGCTCAGCACCTGGGCGACCGTCTCGTCCTCGGTGGGCCAGGTGGCGGCCTGCCGGGCGCCCCTGGCCGTCAGCAGTTCCCGGCGCGCCGGGTCGTCGAGCAGCCGTACGACGGCGTCGGCGAGGGCCTTGGCGTCGCCGTACGGGACGAGTTCGGCCGCGTCGCCGACGAGTTCGGGGATGCCGCCGACCTCCGTCGCGACGAGCGGCACGCGCGCGTGGAGGGCCTCCTGGGCGAGGACGGAGCGTGCCTCCCAGCGGCTCGGCAGCAGGGCGAGGTCGGCGGCGGCGAGCAGGTCGGTGATGTCCTCGCGCCGCCCGATGAGCCGGACCGGCAGCCCCTCCTCCTCGATCCGGCTCTGGAGTTCACCGCGCAGCGGCCCCTCCCCGGCGATCACGACCAGCGGCACGGGATCGAGCCGGCGCCAGGCGCGCGCGGCGTCCAGCAGCACGTCGTACCCTCGGTGCCGTTCCAGGGAGCCGACGGCCATCAGCAACGGCCTGCCGATGGCGCCGAGTTCGGCTCGCACCTTGGGCCGCAGCCGGTCGGGGTCGTCGGGCTCGCGGGGGCTGCGGGGACCGGGCAGTGCGACGGCCGCGAGCCGGGCGTCCCGCGCGCCGGTGAGCCGGGCCCGGTCCACGAGCGGCGAGGTCGTGCCCAGCACGACGGTGGCCGCCTTCACGACCCTGCGCTCCAGCACCCGCAGCATGTGGGCACGGGCCCCGTCGGCGTGCGCCCGGTCGTGCCACGTCACCACCAGCGGTGTGCGCACGCGCCGCCCGCTGAGGGCGAGGACGGCACGGAAGGAGGCGTGCAGGCCATGCGCGTGCACCAGATCGGCGTGGGCGCAGGCCGCGCGCAGGGCCGCCACCGACACCGGGTCGCTGCTGCGCGGCACGTGCACGTGATCGGCACCGGCTCCGCTGAAGTCATAGGCGCGATCGGCCTCGTAAGGGGCGCACACCGTGACTTTCACGCCCCGCGCGACGAGCCCCGCGGCCAGCGAGCGCACATGCGCACTGCTGGCGGCATTGCCTCCGCCCAGCACCTGCACGGTGCGCAGCGGCAATTGGCCGTGCGGTGAGTGGCTGCTCACGGGGGTCACGTGGCCGGGCTCCTGGTTCGGGTCGGGCGGTCACGACGCGGTTTCGCACGCGTACTCCGCCAAGGATGCCAGGACGTACGGGGGTTCCGGGAACGCCGGAGCCCCCACTACGCGACAGCGGGGGCGCGGCAACGGGGGTGTGCGCCGGGCCGGGTCACCCACACGAGTGAAATCGGGCGACCCGCCCGGCCTTGGCCGCACCACCGCCGGTGGCGCCGCTCCCGGTCAGGGCCCCGCGCCGCCGACATGATCCCAACGACATGGCCTAAGCGTCCGCCCTGGCCGCCGCGAGCAGCTCCTCCGCGTGCGCCCGGGCCGTCTCGGAGTCCTCCTGGCCGGCGAGCATGCGGGACAGCTCCCGGACCCGTTCCTCGCCCTCGAGGACCTTGACGCCGGAGCGGGTCACGGACCCGTCGTTGGTCTTCTCGACCAGCAACTGCCGGTCGGCGAAGGCGGCCACCTGCGGCAGATGCGTCACGACCACGACCTGCGCGGTCTTCGCCAGCCGCGCGAGCCGCCGGCCGATCTCGACCGCCGCCTTGCCGCCGACCCCGGCGTCGACCTCGTCGAAGAGGTACGTCGGCACGGGGTCCGTCCCCGCGAACACGACCTCCACGGCCAGCATCACCCGCGACAGCTCGCCGCCGGACGCGCCCTTGGCGATCGGCCGGGGCGGGGCGCCCGGGTGCGGGGCCAGCAGCAGCTCCACCTCGTCGGCGCCCGCGGGGCCGTAGGCGACCGGACGGCCGCCGACCTCGACGCCGTCGGGGTCCTCGGTCTGCCGGATGTCGAAGGACACGCGCGCGTGCGGCATGGCGAGCGAGGCCAGCTCGGCGGTCACGGCGGCGGCGAACCGCTCGGCGGCCTCCGTCCGGGCGTCCGTCAACGCCTGCGCCAGCCCGCCCAGTTCCGACCGCAGCGCGTCCCGCTCGGCCGTCAGCTCCCCGATCCGCTCGTCGTCGCCGTCGAGTTCGGTGAGCCGCGCGGCGCTCTGCTCGGCCCAGGCCAGCACGGTGGCGATGTCCTCGCCGTACTTCCGGGTCAGCCCGGTGAGCGCGGCCCGCCGCTCCTCGACGGCCGCGAGCCGCAGCGGATCGGCGTCCAGGTCGTCGGCGTACCCCGCCAGGTCGCCCGCCGCGTCGCGCAGCAGGATCCCGATCTCCCCGACGCGGTCGGCGAGCGCGGCCAGCGCCGAGTCGTGCGACCGTACGGCGTCCAGGGCCCGCTGGGCGCCCGCGACGAGGGTTCCGGCGTCGATGCCCTCCGGATCCTCCGGGTTGCCCGCGAGGGCGGCGTGCGCGGCCGCCGCGGCGGATGCCAGCGCTTCGGCGTGCCCGAGCCGCTCGGCCTCCTCGGCCAGCTCCACGTCCTCACCGGCCCGGGGCTCGACGGCGGCGATCTCGTCGAGCCCGAAGCGCAGCAGGTCGGCCTCCTGGGCCCGTTCCCGCGCCCGGGTGGTGATCTCGTCGAGCTCGGTGGCCACGGCCCGCAGCCGCTTGTACGCCTCGCCGTACTTGGCCAGCGGCCCGGCGACCGCGTCGCCCGCGTACCGGTCGAGCGCCTGCCGCTGCCGGGACAGCTTGAGCAGCCCCTGCTGGTCGGTCTGCCCGTGCACGGCCACCAGCTCGTCGGCGAGCTCGGCGAGCACGCCCACGGGCACGCTGCGCCCGCCCAGGTGCGCCCGCGAGCGCCCCTCGGCGGAGACGGTGCGGCTGATCAGCAGGGCCCCGTCGTCCAGCTCGGCCCCGGCCTCCTCGGCGCGCACCGCGGCCGTGGCGTCGCGGGCAACGGTGATCCGCCCCTCCACGACGGCCTTGCCGGCCCCGATCCGCACGAGCGCGGGGTCGGCCCGCCCGCCCAGCAGCAACCCCAGGCTGGTGACCACCATGGTCTTGCCCGCACCCGTCTCACCGGTGACCGCGGTGAACCCGGGCGACAGCTCGACGACGGCGTCGTCGATCACGCCCAGCGACCGTATCCGCATCTCCTCCAACACGGACACGACCTTACGAGGTCCGGGCCAGGGATTGCGACTGGCCTGCCCTTGTCACCCACGAGAGTGGCGACGCCCTGTTTTTCAGGGGCGCGGGGAACTGCGCGACAAGCCACAGACTCCCCGCACCCGCCGACGAAGCGAAACCATCCCCACAAAACGCTAGTGAGGAGCCCCCCGCCACCCGGAAACAGGCAGCGCGAACTTGGCCACCAGCCGGTCCGTGAAGGACGCGTGATGCAGCCGGGCCAGCCGCACCGGCACGGCCCCGCGCCGCACCTCCACCCGCGCCCCGGCGGGCAATTCCACCGTCCGCCGCCCGTCGCACCACAGCACCCCGGGCGGAATGTGGGGCAGAACCTCCACAGCCAACACAGAATCCGGCGACGTCACGAGCGGCTTCGCAAACAGCGCGTGCGCGGAGATCGGCACCATGAGCAGCGCCTCGACCTCCGGCCACACCACCGGCCCGCCCGCCGAGAAGGCGTACGCCGTCGACCCCGTGGGCGTGGCACAGACGATCCCGTCGCAGCCGAAGCCCGTGACCGGCCGTCCGTCGATCTCCAGGACGATCTCCAGCATCCGCTCGGCGGACACCTTCTGCACGGCCGCCTCGTTCAGCGCCCAGTCCGTGTGCACGATGTCGCCGTTCTGATGCACCACGACGTCGACGGTCATCCGCTCCTCGACCTCGTACGCCTTGGTCACCACCCGGTCGACGACCTTGTCGAGGTCGTCCCGCTCGGCCTCCGCGAGGAACCCGACCCGCCCGAGGTTGACGCCGAGCATCGGCACACCCGAGGCCCGGGCGAACTCGGCACCACGCAGCAGCGTGCCGTCGCCGCCCAGCACGATCAGCAGCTCACACCCGTCGAG
Organism: Streptomyces tibetensis; assembly: GCF_007655005.1. Classification (GTDB taxonomy): domain Bacteria; phylum Actinomycetota; class Actinomycetes; order Streptomycetales; family Streptomycetaceae; genus Streptomyces; species Streptomyces tibetensis. The sequence goes on along the minus strand of NZ_SZVW01000003.1, from coordinate 10,309 downwards.
GCACTGCGGAGTGGCCTCCCTGACCAGCTCCACCTCCGACGGCAGCGGCAGGTCGCGCGCCTCGGCCTCCAGGACGCGCACACCGAGACCGGAGCGCAGCAGCCCCTTCACGACGAGCTCGGCACTGCGCACGGCCGCGGGCCGGCCCGTGTGGGCCAGCAGGAAAACAGTACGAGCTCGGTTCTCGGTCAACGCGGCCCCTCCGCCACTGCACGGTCTGCCTCGGCCGGGTCCAGTGCCGGTGCCCCGGACCGCAGCCACAGAAAGTATTCGACATTGCCCGACGGCCCGGGCAGCGGACTGGCCGTCACGCCCTTCACCCCGAGCCCCAGCCCCCAGGCCTTCTCGGCCACCCCCCGTACCGCTTCGGCCCGCAGCTGGGTGCTGCGTACCACTCCCCCGCTGCCGAGGCGCTCCTTACCGACCTCGAACTGCGGTTTGACCATCATCACCAGGTCGGCATCCGGTTTCACGCACCGCACCAGGGCGGGCAGGACCAGCCCGAGCGGGATGAAGGACAAATCCCCCACGACAAGATCCACTGGCTCCCCATCGATCGCTTCAAGCGTCAACTCGCGTACGTTCGTACGGTCCTTGACGGTGACGCGTTCATCCTTCTGGAGGGACCACGCGAGTTGTCCGTATCCGACGTCCACGGCGACGACATGGGCGGCGCCCGCCCGGAGCAGGACGTCGGTGAAACCGCCGGTGGACGCGCCCGCGTCGAGCGCCCAGCGCCCCTCGACGGCCAGCCCCTGCGGCCCGAACACCGCGAGCGCGCCGGCCAGCTTGTGACCGCCGCGCGAGACGTAGTCGGGGTCGCTGTCGTCCTGGGCCACCAGGATCGCGGCCGCGGTCTCCACCTGTGTGGCGGGTTTGGTCGCGACGGTTTTGCCGACGGAGACCCGCCCCGCGGCGATCAGCTGCGCGGCGTGCTCACGCGAGCGCGCGAGTTTCCGGCGGACCAGCTCCGCGTCCAGACGGCGACGTGCGACTCCTGCCACGTTCGGTTCAGCTCCTAGGTGCGTGCGGCGATCAGAGGGGGCGACCCGAAGGGTCTCGTTGAGGGGTGGTCGGGTGACGGGCGGGAACCGGAGGTCCCGGGCGTACGTCGAGCGCGGTGAGCGCGTCGCGCAGCCCCCGGTGTACATCCTCGTACACCTCGAGATGCCCGTCCGTGGCGAGGTGGTCCGCGTCGCCGAGCCGGCCCAGGGCGGCGTCCACCTCGGCGGCACCGGTGGGCGTGCGGGGCACGTTCAGGGGAGCGGGGCCGGCGGGGTCGTACGCCGGCTCTTCCTCCGCCGCCGGCGGGAGCTCGGGAACTGCGTCGTCCATGCCCCGACGCTACCGCGAACCGCTGCGGTACCGTCGACCGCGATGGCCACGATCGAGGAGTGCCGCAGCGCACTCGACAAGCTCTCGGACAACATGCAGCGCGCCGAAGGGGACGTCCGCGACGCCGCGGCCCTGGACCGCTCGGTGAGCTGCCACATCACGGACCTCGACGTCACCTTCACCGGCCGGATGCGCGGCGGGCGGATCGAGGTGCACGACACCGTGCAGGGGCCCCCGCCCGCCAAGGCCGAGATCAGACTCGCCATGACCGGCGACGACCTGGTGGCCCTGGTCGGCGGCGAGCTGCACTTCGCCAAGGCCTGGGGCTCGGGCCGGGTGAAGCTGCACGCCGGTGTGCGTGACCTGCTCCAGCTCAGGAAGCTTCTGTAGCCGCGGCCTTCCGGGCCGTCCCCTGCCCGGCCGTGCTCGGAACGCGGGCCTTGCGGGCCGCCGGCACGACCAGCGGTGTGCCCGTCTCCGGGTCGTCGATGACCTGGCAGCGCAGCCCGAATACCTCCTCGACCAGCTCGGCCGTGACGATGTCCTTCGGCGCGCCCTCGGCGATGACCCGGCCCTCGCGCAGCGCGATGAGGTGGGTGGCGTACCGGGCGGCGTGGTTCAGGTCGTGCAGCACGGCGACGAGCGTGCGCCCCTGCTCCTCGTGCAGCTCCGCGCACAGGTCCAGGACATCGATCTGGTGCTGAATGTCCAGGAACGTCGTCGGCTCGTCGAGCAGCAGCAACGGCGTCTGCTGGGCGAGGGCCATGGCGATCCACACGCGCTGACACTGGCCGCCCGAGAGTTCGTCGACGTAGCGGTCGCCGAGCTCGGCGACGCCGGTCTGCCGCATGGACTCCTTGACGACCCGCTCGTCCTCGGTGGACCACTGACGCAGGATGCCCTGGTGCGGGTAGCGGCCGCGGCCGACCAGGTCGGCGACGGTGATGCCGTCGGGCGCCACGGACGACTGGGGCAGCAGACCGAGGGTCCGCGCGACCTTCTTGGCCGGCATCGACTGGATGACGTTCCCGTCCAGCAGCACCCGGCCCGCACTCGGCTTGAGCATCCGCGACAGCGCCCGCAGCAGCGTCGACTTGCCGCAGGCGTTGGGACCGACGATCACCGTGAACGACTGGTCGGGTATCTCCACCGACAGCTGCTCGGCGATGACCCGCTGGTCGTAGGCGAGGGTGACGTTCTCGGCGGACAGGCGGTTCACGGTGCTCCCTTGGTTGTTCAGTCCGCTGCTGGTACTGCTCTCGGCGCGCATGCCCGCCCTCATATCCGGCCCGCCCGGCGCTCACTGACCAGCAGCCAGAGCAGGTAGACCCCGCCGAGCACGCCGGTGACCACGCCCACGGGCAGCTGCTCGGCGCCGAAGGCCCGCTGCGAGACCCAGTCGGCCACGACCAGCAGGGTGGCGCCCATGCACAGCGAGGGCAGCAGGTTCGGCCCGGGCGAGCGGGTCAGGTGCCGGGCCAGCTGCGGCGCGGTGAGCGCCACGAAGCTGACGGGGCCGGCCGCTGCGGTGGCGGACGCGGTGAGCAGCACGGCCGCCACCATGAGCAGCAGGCGTACGCGCTCGACCCGCACCCCGAGGGCGTACGACACGTCGTCGCCCATCTCCATCATCCGCAGCCCGCGCGCGTTGACCAGGACGAGCGGCACGAGCACGGCGGTCAGCGCGAGCAGCGGCCACACCTGGTCCCAGTCCCGGCCGTCCAGGGAGCCGGTCATCCACACGACCGCGCGGGCGGCGTCCACGATGTCGGACTTGGTCAGCAGGTAGCCGTTGACCGCCGTGACGATCGCGGAGACGCCGATGCCGACCAGGACCAGCCGATAGCCGTGCACGCCCCGCTTCCAGGCGAGCAGGTAGATGGCGAGCCCGGTCACCAGGCCGCCGACCAGCGCCCCGACGGCGACCTGGCCCGCGCTGCCCGAGGTCAGCACGATCACCACGAGCGCCCCGGCCGTCGCTCCCTGCCCGAGGCCGAGCACGTCCGGACTGCCCAGCGGGTTGCGGGAGATGGCCTGGAACAGCGCGCCGCCCAGTCCCAGCGAGGCGCCGACCAGCAGCCCGACCAGGACCCGCGGCAGCCGCAGCTCGTTGACGATGAACTCCTGACCCGGATTGCCCTCGCCGACCAGCGTCCGCAGCACGTCGGCGGCCGGGATCGGGAAGTCGCCGGTGCCGATGAGCACGACACTCGCCACGAGCGCCGCGACGATCAGCAGGAGCACGACGGTGAGGGCCCGCACGTCCAGGCGTATCGAGAGCCCGCCGGTCCGCACGGCACGGTTGGTGGTCTTCACAGCTGCGCCGTCCTCCGCCGTCGTACGAGAAAGATGAACACCGGTCCGCCGAGGATCGCGGTGACGATGCCCACCTGGAGCTCCGAGGGCCGGGCCACGATGCGTCCGATGACATCGGCGCCGAGCAGCAGCACGGGCGACAGGATCGCCGCGTACGGCAGGATCCAGCGCAGGTCGGGTCCGGTGAAGGAGCGCACGACGTGCGGCACCATCAGCCCGACGAACACGATCGGACCGCAGGCGGCGGTCGCGGCCCCGCACAGCACGGTCGCGGCCAGCATCGACAGCGCCCGGGTGCGGTTGAGGTTGGCGCCGAGGGCCTTCGCGGTGTCGTCGCCCATGGCCATCGCGTTGAGCGGCCGGGCCAGGGCCAGGGCCAGGACCGTGCCGGTCAGCAGGAACGGCAGGACCTGCGTGATGGTCGAGTTCGTTGCCGAGGCCAGCGAACCGACCGTCCAGAAGCGCATCTTGCCGAGCGCCGCCTCGTCCATGATCATCACGGCCTGGAGATAGCCGTACAGCGCGGCGCTGACGGCCGTGCCGGCGAGCGCGAGCCGCACCGGCGTCGCACCCCGGGACCCGCCGAGGAACCAGACCAGCGCCCCGACCGCGGCGGCGCCGAAGAACGCGAACCAGACGTAGCCGGTCAGCGAGGTGACCCCGAAGTACGTGATGGCCGTGACGACCGCGGCGGAGGCACCGGCGTTGATGCCGAGCAGTCCGGGGTCGGCCAGCGGGTTGCGCGTGAGGGCCTGCAGGACCGCCCCGGCCAGACCGAGCGCGGCACCGGCGAGCAGCCCGAGCAGGGTCCGCGACAGCCGCTCCGCCACGACGACATCGCCGTAGGTCCCCGAGTCCTCGAACAAGCCGTGCCAGACCTGCCCGAGGGACAGCTCTTTCGCTCCGATCGCGATACTCGCCAGCGCGACGAGCACGAGGAGCACGACGGACAGGAGGAGCCCGAAGGCTCGAACCGCCCGTCGGGTCGGGGGCGCGGGGGCGGTCTCCGCGCGCTGTTCGGGGGGACTCTCGACCAACACGCAGTTAGGTTAGCCTACCCTCGCATTGGAGCAGGATTCGGCGTCCCGCCTCGCCTCGGATACCCCGCCCGGGCACTGACAGGCGCTCAGATGCCCAGCCGCGCCAGCGCCTTCCCCCCGTCCAGCTCGCATACGCCCTCACCGGCCGCCGTCCACGCCACGGCACACAGCGCGCGCAGTCCGTCCAGCGCCTCGCCCTCCCCGTCGAGCTCCAGCCGGTCCGCCCCGGCCGTCGCCGTCCAGCCACCGCATCGGAAGCCGCCCTCGCCCGCGGCGACGACCTCCGGCTGACCGGCGAGCATCCCGCGCAGATCGGCGTCCACATACGTCGGCCGGTGCTGCGGTGGCGCGGCCAGCAGCTGCGCCCCGTCGGTGACACCGGTCAGGACGAGCAGCGAGTCGACCTCCCCGTTGAACGCACCCTCGATGTCCGTGTCCAGCCGGTCCCCGACCACCAACGGCCGCTGCGCCCCGGTCCGCAGGATGGTCTCGCGGTGCATCGGGGGCAACGGCTTGCCCGCGACCTGAGGCTCGGCACCCGTGGCGATCCGGACGACCTCCACCGCGGCCCCGTTGCCCGGCGCGATCCCGCGCCCGCTCGGAATCGTCAGGTCGGTGTTGGACGCGAACCACGGCACGCCCCGGGCCACCGCGTAGGAGGCCTCGGCGAACCGGCCCCACGGCAGATCGGGCCCGCCGAACCCCTGCACCACCGCCGCCGGATCGTCGTCGGCCGACTCCACGGGCACCAGCCCTCGCTCGCGCAGCGCGACCCGCAGCCCCTCACCGCCGATCACCAGCACCCGGGCACCCTGCGGCACCTGCTCGCTGATCAGCCGCGCGACCGCCTGCGCCGAGGTGATGACGTCCTCCGCGTCCGTGGGTATCCCCAATTCCGTCAGGTGCCCGGCCACGGTGTCGGGGGTCCGCAGCGCGTTGTTCGTCACGTACGCCAGGCGCATCCCGCCCTCCCGGGCCGTGGCGAGCGACTCGACCGCGTGCGCGATCGCGCTCCCGCCCGCGTACACCACACCGTCCAGATCGAGCAGCGCCGTGTCGTACGCCTCGCTCAGGGCCTGCCCACTGCCCTCGGGCCTCGTCCTGACGCTTCGGCTCATCCCGCATCGCTCCTCGTTCGACGGCTTTCCCCCGATCATCCCCCATGCCACCGACAGCCGTACGATGCCGGGATGAACTCAGCAGGTCACTCGGAGGCAACGGCGCACCGAGGCCTGGAACTCACCCCGTTCCGAGGCCTTCGTTACGACCCCGACCGGGTCGGCAGCCTTGCCGCCGTCACATCTCCGCCGTACGACGTCGTGGTGCGCCCCGACGGCCTGCACCACCTCGAGTCCGCCGACCCGTACAACATCGTCCGTCTGATCCTCCCCCAGGCCGCCACACCCAGCGCCCGCAACGAACGGGCCGCCGACACCCTGCGCCGCTGGCTGTCCGAGGGCGTCCTGACCACCGACCCGGAACCGGGCCTCTACGTCTACGAGCAGCAGGACGGCGACGGCATGCTGCAACGCGGCATCATCGGTGCCCTGCGCGTGTCGGATCCGGCCGAGCAGCTGGTGCTGCCGCACGAGGACGTCATGCCGCACGTCGTCGCCGACCGCGCGGCCCTCATGCGGGCCACCTCGGCCAACCTCGAACCCCTCCTGCTCACCTACCGGGGCGACGGCTCGACGACCTCCACAGCCGATCTGATCGAGCGCACCGCGACCCTGCCGCCGCTCCTGGCCACCACCACGGAGGACGGTTTTCGCCACCGCCTGTGGTCGGTCACCGCCCCCGAGGACCTGGCCACGATCCAGACGGACCTCGGCCGGCACCAGGCCCTGATCGCCGACGGCCACCACCGCTGGGCGACCTACCGCCGCCTCCGCGCGGAGCACCCCTCCCCCAGCCCGTGGGACCACGGCCTGGTCCTCCTCGTCGACACGGCCCGCTACCCCCTCCGGGTCCGCGCCATCCACCGCCTCCTGCACGACCTGCCGGTCGCCGACGCCGTGGCCGCCCTGGAGGGCCGCTTCCGCGTGCGCCGCCTCGACGTGTCGTTGCCCGAGGCCCTCGACACCCTGGCCGACGCGGCCTGCGCCGGCAACGCGTTCCTGCTGGCCGGCGACGGCGCCTTCCACCTCGTCGACCACCCGGACCCGGACCTGCTGGCCCGTACGATCCCCGCCGACCGCCCCGCGGCCTGGCGCACCCTGGACGCGACGGTGCTGCACGCCACGCTCCTCGAACATGTCTGGCGCATCTCCGAGGACTCCCCCGCTCACATCGCCTACATCCACGACACGGCGGCGACGGTCGAGAAGGCGGAACGCGACGGCGGCACGGCCGTCCTGATGCACCCGGTCCGCGAGGAGGTCGTCCGCGAGCTGGCCCGCCAGGGCGTGACGATGCCCCGCAAGTCGACGTCGTTCGGCCCGAAACCGGCGACGGGCCTGGTCCTGCGGGCGCTGGACCTCTGACAGGACGGAAACCGGCGCCGACACGACGCCGACGACATGACACACCGACACGACGAAGGGGCGGAACCCGAGGCCTCACAGCCTGGGTCCCGCCCCTTCTTCTACGGACGTCAGTCTTTTCCCAGGGACGTCAGTCCTCCCCCAGGAACATCAGTCCTTCCCTACGGACGTCAGTCCTTGTCGTTCTCGCTCTTGACGTCGTTCTCGCTCTCGACGTCGTTCTCGCTCTCGACCTCGACCTCGACCTCGCTCTCGACCTCGACCTCGGCCTCGGCCTCGGCCTCGTTCTCGACCGCGGCCTCGTTCGCCTTCAGCGGGGCCGGAGCCTCGTCGTCCTCGTCCTCGACCATGGCGTCGACGAACTCCACGCCGTCCAGCTCGGCGAGCCGGTCCGACGCGTCGGTGCTGCCGTCACGGTCGGCCTCGACGGCCTTCGCGAACCACTCCCGCGCCTCGCTCTCCCGCCCGGCGGCGAGCAGCGCGTCGGCGTAGGCGTACCGCAGGCGCGCGGTCCACGGCTGCACGGAGTTCGCAGCCAGCTCGGGGCTCTGCAGCGTCACGATGGCCGCGTCCAGCTGCCCCATGTCCCGCCGGGCACCGGCCGCGACGAGCCGCATCTCGACCTGGCCGGCCTTGTCGAGCTTGTGCACCTCGGGGGCCCCGGCCATGTCCAGCGCCTTCTCCGGCCGGCCGAGCCCGCGCTCGCAGTCGGCCATGACGGGCCACAGGTCGACGTTTCCGGTCATCCGCTTGGCGGCCCGGAACTCGGCCAGCGCCTCGCTGTACTTCTGGCTGGCGTACGCGGCGAAACCGGCGGCCTCCCGCACGGCGGCGACACGCGAGGCCAGCCGCAGCGCGACCCTGGAGTAGCCGTAGGCGCCCTCGGGGTCCTCGTCGAGGAGCCGCGCGACCATCACGAGGTTCCTGGCGACATCGTCCGCGAGCGTCTTGGGCAGGCTCTGCAGCTCCTGCCGTACGTCCTTGTCGATCTCGTCACCCGTGACGTCCTCGGGGATCGGCAGCCGCTTGATCGGCTCCCGGTCCCGCTCGCGGTCCTCACGGAACCGGCCGGGGCCACTCCGGTCGTCCCGGCCGCGGAAACCACCACGATCGCCGTCACGCCGGAAGCCACGGTCACCGCGGTCGTCCCGCCGGGGCCCGCCCCTGCCGCGGTCGTCACGGCCCCGGAAACCACCGCGGTCGCCGCGGTTGTCGTCCCGGCGGAAGTCACCGCGGTCGCCCCGGTTGTCGTCCCGGCGGAAGTCACTGCGCTCGCCACGGGGGCCGTCCTCGCGACGGAACTCGGGACGCCCGCCCCGGCCGCCGTCGTCGCGCCGGAAGCCGCCGCGCTCTCCGCGGTCGTCCCCGCGGCGCTCGTCCCGGCGCTCGTCACGGCCCCGGAAACCACCGCGGTCGTCGCGGCGGAAGCCGCCGCGGTCACCGCGGTCGCCGTCGCGCGGACGGTCCCGGTCGTCGCCGCGGAAGCCACGGTCGCGGTTGTCGTCGCGGCGGAAACCGCCACGGTCCCGGTCGTCACGGCGGGGGAACCCACCGCGGTCGCCGTCGCGCCGGTCGTCCCTGCGGTCGTCACGCCGATCGTCACGGCGGAAGGCGGGACGCTCACCGCGGTTGTCACGGTCGTCACGCCGGAAGGGCGGACGCTCACCACGGTTGTCACGGTCATCGCGCCGGAAGGGCGGACGCTCACCACGGTTGTCACGGTCGTCACGCCGGAAGGGCGGACGCTCACCACGGTCGTCGCGACGGAACCCACCCCGGTCACGATCGTCCCTGCGCGGCCCGCGGTCACGGTCGTCACGCCGGCCGACGCCCCCGCCACGGTTGTCGTCACGCCGGAAGCCGCCACGGTCGCGGTCGTTTCGACGCTCGCCCCGGTTGTCACGGTCGTCGCGCCGGAAGGGCGGACGCTCACCACGCTTGTCACGGTCATCGCGCCGGAAGGGCGGGCGCTCCCCCCGGTTGTCACGGTCGTCACGGCGGAAGGGCGGACGCTCCCCCCGGTCGTCGCGCCGGAACCCACCGCGGGCACGATCGTCCCCGCGCGGCCCGCGGTCACGGTCGTCACGCCGGCCGAAGCCACCGCCACGGTTGTCGTCACGCCGGAAACCGCCACGGTCGCGGTCGTTTGGACGCTCGCCCCGGTTGTCACGGTCATCGCGCCGGAAGGGCGGACGCTCCCCCCGGTTGTCACGGTCATCGCGCCGGAAGGGCGGACGCTCCCCCCGGTTGTCACGGTCGTCACGGCGGAAGGGCGGACGCTCCCCCCGGTCGTCGCGCCGGAACCCACCGCGGTCACGATCGTCCCTGCGCGGCCCGCGGTCACGGTCGTCACGCCGGCCGAAGCCACCGCCACGGTTGTCGTCACGCCGGAAGCCACCACGGTCACGGTCGTCCCGACGCTCGCCCCGGTCGGGACGATCGCCGCGGTCGCCTTCACGACGCCCGTACCCTCCACGGTCGTTGCCGCCACGGTCGTTGTCACGGCGGAAGCCTCCACGGTCTCCGCGGCCCCCGCGCTGACCGCCGCGGTCGTTCCGGTCGCTCCGGTCCCCCTCCCGTCGCTGCTGGTCGCGCTCCGGTCGGTCGTCGGGAGAGTTGGTGGACATGGTGACTCCTGTCTTCGGTACCGCAAGTCATTCTCGCGCAGCCGGGTGCCCAGCGCGCACTGCAAAAACAAAAAGGACCCTTGGTCCCAGCTGAACGCTGGGACCAAGGGTCCTTCCAAAGATTGTTCGGCGGCGTCCTACTCTCCCACAGGGTCCCCCCTGCAGTACCATCGGCGCTGTAAGGCTTAGCTTCCGGACCCTAAACGCAGAAAACCCCCGCATCCGAAGATGCGGGGGTTTTCCCAAAAATTGTTCGGCGGCGTCCTACTCTCCCACAGGGTCCCCCCTGCAGTACCATCGGCGCTGTAAGGCTTAGCTTCCGGGTTCGGAATGTAACCGGGCGTTTCCCCTACGCTATAACCACCGAAACCCTAATGGTTTCGAGCGAACAAGCACACTCTTCAATTGTGAGTTCAGCTCAAAGCCGACAACTGTTCGTTGTCTCAGAACTAACACAGTGGACGCGAGCAACTGAGGACAAGCCCTCGGCCTATTAGTACCGGTCAAC
>NZ_SZVW01000029.1 GCF_007655005.1 Streptomyces tibetensis | reverse complement strand
GACTGCCTGAATGCGGTCACGGGAACCGGTCTTCGCGAGAATGCGGCCCACATGGGTCTTCACCGTCGACTCGGCGAGATGAAGACGCGTGGCTATCTCCGTGTTCGTCCAGCCCTGGCCGATGACCGTGAGGATTTCGCGTTCCCGGTCGGTGAGGGACGCGAGGCGGGCGTCCTCCTGTGTACCGGCCTCCGTGCCGGGGCCGGCCGGGAGGTGGTGGACGTAGGCGTCAAGGAGGCGGCGGGTCAGGCTGGGAGCGACGACCGCGTCGCCGGTGGCCACCGCGCGGATGCCGGCGAGGAGCTCCTCGGGCTGGGCGTCCTTGACGAGGAAGCCGGAGGCGCCTGCGCGGAGGCCGGCGTAGGCGTACTCGTCCAGGTCGAAGGTGGTGACGATCAGGATGCGGGTGCGGTCGCCGGCGGCGGTGATGCGGCGGGTCGCCTCGATGCCGTCGAGGCCGGGCATGCGAATGTCCATGAGGACGACATCGGGGCGGAGCTCGGCCGCCAGGCGGACCGCCTCGCTGCCGTTCGGTGCCTCGCCCACGACCGTCATGTCGTCCTGGCTCTCCAGCAGCATGCGGGAGCCGAAACGCTGAAGGGGCTGGTCGTCGGCGATCAGAACCGTGGTCACTGCGGGGATTCCTCCGGGAGATGCAGGCGGACACGCCAGCCCTGCTCGGGGTGGGGGCGCGGGCCGGCCTCAAGTGTGCCGCCGTACAGGGCCGTTCGCTCGCGCATTCCGGGAAGTCCCCGGCCCCCACGGTCGCGGCCGGGACCGTCGGCGGGGTGGCCGTGGCCCGTGTCCGTGATCGTTACGGTGACGGAGGCCTTCAACTCGTAGGAGAGCTCTATCGCGGCGGTGGCGTCGGGGCCGCCGTGCTTGAGGGTGTTGGTGAGGGCTTCCTGGATGACGCGGTAGACGGTGAGCTGGCGGCCCGGCGGGAGGTCGGGGACCCCGTGGGTGGTGGTGCTGACGGGGAGGCCCGTGGAGCGGACGCCGTCGAGGAGCCCGTCGAGGTCGGTGAGACCGGGCTGGGGGGTCAGCTCGGCCTGTTGCTTCTCCTCCTCGCGCAGGACGTCGAGGAGGCGCCGGAGTTCGGTGAGGGCCTGACGGCTGGTGCCGGCGATGGCGTCCAGGGCCTGGGCGGCGCGTTCGGGGGACTTGGCGGCCGCGTACCGGCCCCCGTCGGCGAGGCCGGTGATGACGGAGAGGTTGTGGCCGATGATGTCGTGCATCTCGCGGGCGATGCGGGCACGTTCGGCGGCGGTGGCGAGCTGTGCCTGCTGGTCGCGTTCCGTCTCCAGGCGGCGGGCCCGGTCCTCCAGCGCCTCCGTGTAGCCGCGGCGGGTGCGGACCGTGACGCCGATGAGGACGGCCACCGTGACGGACAACAGGTGGGAGCCGATCTGCTGGTCCCAGGTCCCCTCCCCGTGGCGGGCGGCCGACAGCAGGACCGGGGCGAGCACCAGGGCCGTCGCCCACCACAAGTCGCGCAAAGGGCGGCGCAGGGCGAGATGGTAGACGAGGACCAGCTGGAGCAGAGCCGCCTGGAGGGCCGCGCCCGTCCAGGCGTTGGCGACGGCGAAGGGGACCATGACGGCCAGGGCGGCCCCGGGGTGGGTACGGCGCCGGACGAGGGGGACCGAGAGGCCGAGGCTCATGGTCAGGAGCAGCCAGCCGGGGACGTCGAGGCTGTGGGCGTTGTGGCGCCAGCCGCCGCCGGCGTAGTCGATCAGGGCGGCTGTCACCCAGAAAGCGGTGAAGTGCAGGTCCCACAGCAGCGGGTGGCGTCGGTCGAAGGCGCGCACCCTGCGGGTGAGGCGGTGGGCGTACTCGGTGAGGGGCTCCGGCGCCCGGTTTTCCGTCACGGGGTCCATCGTGAGGGTTGCGGTGCCGGGCGTCACACGTCTCGGCGGCGCAGGACCGCCGAGGCGAGCGTGAGGACGGCCGCCGTCCCCAGGGCCATGGCCAGGAGGGCGGACGACCGTCCGGTCGCCGTAGCGTTTGTGCGTTCGTGTGCCGTCAGCATGCTTCGATGCTCGTGCGGGCGGGGGCGGCGGGCGTCGGACCGGTGGGGTAATCGGGGTGAGGGGCGTCGTACCCGGGTACTACCGTGGCTCGCATGAGCTATGTGATCCGGTCCGTGCGTGCTGATGAGTGGCCTGCGGCGAAGGAGCTGCGGCTGGCGGCGCTGCGGGACCCGGTGGCGCACCTGGCGTTCCTTGAGACGTACGAGGAGGCCGCAGCCCGGCCCGACTCCTTCTGGCAGGAGCGGACGGCGGGGGCCTGCGAGGGGGCGGACAGGACGCAGCAGATCATCGCCGAGGGGCCGGACGGGCGGTGGGTGGGGACGCTGACCGTGTTCGTGGAGGAACCAGGGACGACCGACTGGGCCGGGTTTCCGGTGGAGCGGAAGCAGGGGCATGTGGTCGGCGTGTTCGTGCGGCCGGAGGAGCGCGGGAGCGGACTGACCGAGGTGCTGTTCGACGCGGCGCTGGAGTGGTCGTGGGCTCAGGGGCTCGAGCGGGTGCGGCTCATCGTGCACGAGGAGAACGGACGGGCGCAGCGGTTCTACCGGCGGGTGGGGTTCCTGCCGAGTGGAGTGATCGTGCCGCTCGGGGACGCGGGGGAGCGGGAGTTGGAGTTCGTGCTCGAGCGGGAGTGAGCCTGTTCGGAGTGGGGGCTCAGACCGGCAGTTCGTCGTGCGGCCAGCGGGCGCGGCCCTGTTCGCGGGACCGGAGCAGGGCCAGGGTCGGCATGCCCCGGTCCGCTCCGGTGGCCAGCAGCTCCGGAAGCTGGGGAAGCGGGGCCACGGCCGCGACGTCGTCCAGGACGAGCGTCATTGGTGGGTCGAGGCGACCGGCCGATGACCGTTCGGCCATGTGCCGGCCGCGCTCGACCACGCTCGAGACGAGGGCCGTCAGGAAGGGCATCGCGCCCGGGTTCGTCCTGGGGTCCTCGATGGATTCCCCCACCACATAAAGCGTGCCCCCTTCGTGGACGAAGGAATCCAAGGCGAGGGCATCAGTTCGGTTCGGAGTGCAGGCTTCGCGGATGTTGACCGTGGAGAGGGCGGCGAGGGCACGGGTCGTCAGTTGCTGGGCCATGTCCCGGCGTTCGGGGTGGGCCGTGAGGGCGCCTTCGAGTTCGCCCGCGGAGCCGGGGGCCGCCTTGGGGTTGGTGCGGAGGATGCGTACGGCGTCCTGGATCTGGGTGCCCTGGGACCAGCGGTGGACGTGGCGGATGGTGCGGCCGTCGATCGCTGCGGCGTGCAGGTAGCTCCGCAGGAGGGTGGTGGCCGTGTCACTGAGGGCCTGGTCGAGTTTGGCCGTGGGGCGGACGGGGGTGAGGAGGGCGGTGGCGCGTGCGGCTGCCGTTGCCTTGTCCTCGCAGCCGGTGGTGGGTGACCAGTGGAGGCGGGACGGGGTGTCGCAGAGGTGGGTGGGGTCGTAGAGGTGGGTGGGGCCCAGTTTGGCTCTGGCGTCTTTGGTTTCCTGCCAGAGGGTGGGGTTCGACGTGACGATGAGGGCGGGGCCTTCCGCGTCGCGTACGGCCTGGGCCGCGGTGACTTGGCGGGTTTCCCTCGGGGCTACGAGGATTCTTTCCCACCCGCCCACCCGTTCCTGCCCGAACAGAGATGCCGGGGTCGCGGGGACGATTGCCGCCTGGGAGGAGCCGGCCGGGCTCGCCAGGGCATCCGGGCGGCTCGCCGTGGAGTCCAGGGGGCTCGCCGTAAAGTCCAGAGGGCTCGCGGGGTCGGAGGGTGAGCGGCGAGGGGTCGGGACCTCGTGCTGCGTCGCGGGGGATGCGTGGTGCTGTCCCGGGGCCGGGACCTCGTGTTGTGTCGAGGGGGATGCGTGGTGCTGCCCGGGGGTCGGGACCTCGTGTCGCGTCGGCGTGGGGCCATGGTGCTGCGCCGGGGCCGGGACCTCGTGCTGTACGGGTTCGTGTGTCTCGTACGGGGTGGCTCCCCGATCCGGGGTACCGGACGTCGCCGGCCCCTTCGCCGCTGTCGCCCTTTCCTCCCGGCGCCTCGCCCGCACCGCCCGCCACCGGGCCAGTGTGCCCATCACGAACACGGTCAGGACGACCAGGATCATCAGCTGGCCGATGAGCAGCCCCCAGAACAGGCCGTAGCCGGAGAGTTCGCCGGGGGGTGTGCCGGGCCAGGCGCCGGGGATGTCGTGGGGCCTGGCGACGAGGTCGCGCATGGCCAGGGGCGTGCGGGCGAAGGTGACGCCGGACGGCCAGGAGCCGTGGGCGAACCAGGCGGCGAGGCCGGTGGCCGTCCAGACCAGCAGGGTCATGCCGAGGAGGAACGCGAGTATGCCGATCAGCAGGCCGTCGGGGATGCCTCCCTGGCCGTCCCGCTGGGGGTGGCGGTCGTCCGGTCTCACGCGGTCCTCCCCTGCTGCCTATGCCACCGTTGATTCGGAGTCGCCCAGGTGGTGCTCCACGAAGGCCGCGGCCCGTTCCTCCGCCTCGAGTTCGGCGGCGTGCAGGGCGTCCGTGAGGTCGCGGGAGGACTCGGTCATCGCGCGGTCGGTGAAGACCAGGGGGCGTTCGGTCTCGGTGATCAGGTGTTTGACGACCTGGACGTTGCCGTTGACGTCCCAGACGGCGATGCCGGGGGTGAGGGTCGGGATGATCTCGACCGCCCACCTGGGCAGCCCGAGCACGCGTCCCGTCGCCCTCGCCTCGTCCGCCTTCTGGGCGTAGATCGTCCTGGTGGAGGCCATCTTCAGGATCGCCGCCGCTTCCTTGGCGGCGGCTCCGTCCACGACGTCGGACAGGTGGTGGACGACCGCCACGAAGGACAGGCCCAGGCGTCGGCCGAACTTCAGCAGGCGCTGGAACAGCTGGGCGACGAAGGGGCTGTTGATGATGTGCCAGGCCTCCTCGACCAGGAAGATGCGCTTCTTCCGGTCGGGGCGGATCCAGGTGTGCTCCAGCCACACGCCGACGATCGCCATGAGGATGGGCATGGCGATGGAGTTGCGGTCGATGTGGGACAGGTCGAAGACGATGAGCGGGGCGTCGAGGTCGATGCCGACCGTGGTGGGGCCGTCGAACATGCCGCGCAGGTCACCGTCGACCAGACGGTCCAGGACCAGGGCGACGTCGAGGCCCCAGGCCCGTACGTCGTCTATGGCGACGTTCATCGCCTCGGCCGACTCGGGTTCGGGGTGGCGCAGCTGCTCGACGATGTCGGTCAGGACCGGCTGGCGGTCGACGATGGTCTCGTTGACGTAGGCGTGGGCGACCTTGAGGGCGAAGCCGGAGCGTTCGTCGAGGCCGTGCCCCATCGCGACCTCGATGATCGTCCGGAGCAGCGCGAGCTGGCCGGTGGTGGTGATCGCGGGGTCGAGCGGGTTGAGGCGGATCCCCATGTCCAGGGCGGCCGTCGGGTCCAGACGGATGGGGGTTATCCCCAGCTCCTGCGCGATGAGGTTCCACTCGCCGACGCCGTCCTCGCCCTGGGCGTCCAGGACGACGACCTGGCGGTCGCGGAAGCGGAGCTGGCGCAGCACGTACGTCTTCTCCAGCGCCGACTTGCCGTTGCCGGACTCGCCGAGGACCAGCCAGTGCGGGGCGGGCAGCTGTTGGCCGTAGAGCTGGAAGGGGTCGTAGATGTAGCCCTTTCCGGAGTACACCTCGCGGCCGATGATGACGCCGGAGTCGCCGAGGCCGGGGGCGGCGGTCGGGAGGTAGACCGCCTGGGCCTGGCCCGTGGACGTGCGCACCGGGAGCCTGGTCGTCTCGACCTTCCCGAAGAGGAAGGAGGTGAAGGCGTCGGTGAGGACGGACAGCGGATCCCGCATCAGGTCCTACCTCCGAATGCCGGTGGCGAAGGGAAGGGTGTTCACGAAGGCGCGGTGGTGCTCGCGGTCGCACCATTCCAGCTTGAGGTACGACTTTCCTGCCGAGGCCCTGATCGTCCGCTTGTCGCGGGCGAGGGCGTCGGGGGAGCGGGAGCTGACGGTGATGTAGCCGACGAGGTTGACGCCGGCGGCGCCGCTGGCGAGGTCCTCGCCGCGCTGGTCGAGCCGGGAGTGCGCGGCGACGTCACGCGGGTCGACGGTGCGGTTCATCTTGGCGGCGCGGGACGCCTCGGCCTCGTCGTTGGTCTTCTCGGTGAGCATGCGCTCGATGGCGACCTCGGTGGGTTCGAGGTCCATGGTGACGGCGACCGTGCGGATGACGTCCGGGGTGTGGACGAGCAGCGGGGCGAGGAAGTTGACGCCGACGGGGGTCATCGGCCACTCCTTCACCCAGGCCGTGGCGTGGCACCAGGGGGCGCGGGTGGAGGACTCGCGGGTCTTGGCCTGGAGGTAGGTGGGCTCCATGGCGTCCAGTTCGGCCGGCCAGGCGTTGCGCTTGGTCATCGCCTGGATGTGGTCGATGGGGTGGTCCGGGTCGTACATGGAGTGGATCAGCGAGGACAGCCGTCCCTGACCGAGGGGCTGGCGGACGCGGATGTCGGCTTCCTGCAGGCGCGAGCAGATGTCGGTGAGCTCGCGGGCCATGACGACGGCGAGTCCGGCGTCCCGGTCGACCTTGCCGCCGTGGGCGCGGGCGGCCCGGGCCATGGCGTTGGCCTCGGCGGCGAGTTCGCGCGTGTAGTGCATGCAGGCGACGAGGTAGGCGCGGTGCTGCTCGCTGCTGGTGGACACCATGGACTGGAGCTGGTCGTAGGACTCCTGGAGCCACGGCAGGGCCTTTTCGTCGCCGCGGACGGCGACGTCCTTGGCGTGGGCGTCCGGGTCGGCGGGGAGAGTACGGGCCAGCATCTGGATGCGGGTGACGAAGCCGTCGCCGTTGGCCACGTGCTTGAGCAGGGTGCCGAAGCGGTCGACGAGGGCTTCCTGGTCCTCGCTGTCACGCAGGCCGACGCCGGGGCCCTCGATCTCGATGGCGGCGGTGACGGTCTTGCGGTCGGCGTGCAGGAGCACGGCGATCTCGTCGGGGCCGAAGGGGGCGGCCAGCCAGGTGATGCGGCCGATGCCCGGGGGCGGGCCGACCTCGATCTCCTTGCCGTCCAGCCGGGTACCGGCCTCGATGGCCGTGGAGCGGTAGGTGGTGCCCTGCTTGAGGGTCCGCTTGTAGCTGCGGTTGATCTCGAACCACTTGTAGAAGGTGCGGTGCTTGTACGGCACGTACACCGCGGCCAGCGCCAGCATCGGGAACCCCGCGAGCAGCACGATGCGCAGCGACAGGACCGGGACGAGGAGCCCGCACATCATGCCGAGGAACGCGCCCACGACGATCAGGGCGATCTCGCCGGTCTCGCGGTTGCGGCCGATGATCGCGTTCGGCCGGGCGCGGCCGATCAGATATGTCCGGCGGGGCGTGACCGGATGGGACACGTGGGACTCGGTCGTCAACGCCCTTCACCTCCCGTGCGGTTGGTACTGCTGTTGCGGGTGTTGCGGGTGTTGCGGGTGTTGCTGGCGTGGGGAGTGTTGACGGGGCTGCTCGAACGGGGGGCGGGTGCGGCGGAGGGGACAGATCCGCCGCCGCCGTTCGAGGTGCGCGCGCTGTGCGCGGCGACTCCCCCGGAGGCGGGGTTGCTGGGGCGGGGTGCGGAGGACTGGCTGCCTCCGCCGTTGTTGTCGGCGCGGGTGCTGTGGGTCTTGATGCCCTGCGCGACGAGGGACGCCGGGGAGCTGATGACGGCCGCGGCCTTGCTCTCGGCGCCCTGCATGAGGCGGTTGTTGCGGGAGCCGGCGATCTCGTCGCCGAAGCCGGGGACGAAGCGGTAGATCATCGCGCTGGCGAAGATGGCGAGCAGGATGATGGCGAGGCCGGAGACGACGGCGGAGAAGGCGTTCGGGCCGTCGTCGGCGGAGAGTGCGCCGGCGAGGCCGAGGACGATGACGATGACCGGCTTGATGAGGATGACCGCGATCATGATGCCGGCCCAGCGGCGGACGTGGCCCCACAGGTTCTTGTCGACGAGGCCGGCGTAGACGACGGTGCCGAGGAGGGCGCCGACGTAGAGGAGCGCGGCCCTGATGACGAGCTCCAGCCAGAGGACTCCGGCGGCGAGGATGCTGACCAGGGAGACGACGATCAGCATGATCGGGCCGCCGCCGATGTCCTCGCCCTTCTTGAGGGCTTCGGAGAACGTGCCGAAGAAGGCGTCGGTCTGGTCGCCGGTGGCTTTGGCGAGGACCTCGGTGACGCCGTCGGTGGCGGAGACGACGGTGTAGAGGATGAGGGGGGTGAAGGCGGAGGCCAGCACCGTGAGCCACAGGAAGCCGATGGCTTCGGACAGGGCGGTGGTCAGGGGGACGCCGCGGACGGCTCGCTTGGCGACGGCCAGGAGCCAGAGCAGGAGCGTGAGGATCGTCGACGCGGCGAAGACGACGGCGTACTGCTGGAGGAACTTGGGGTTGGTGAAGTCGACGTTGGCGGTCTCCTTCACGGCGTCGCTGAGCTTGTCGACGGTCCAGGAGGCGGCGTCGGCACAGCCCTTGGCGAGGGAGGAGAGCGGGTCGAGGGTGGAGGTGGGGTCCAGCCGGGAGGTACCGCTGCCGGTGCGGTCGCCGGTGTCGCCTTCGCAGATTTCCAGGGCCCGGCCGGAGAGCAGGGAGCAGTTGTCGTTGCTGGGGCTGGGCGAGGGCGTGGGAGCGGCTGTCGCCCGGGTGGCGAACAGGACCAGGGCGGTCTGCACGGCGGTGAGGGTTGCGGCGACCTTGACTGAGCGGCGCGGGCTACCGGGCATAAGTGAACCCTCCGAACTCCTCGACGGCCTTCGAGATGGCGTCCGACGTCGACACCCTGTTGTCGCCGTTGACCGGCGCGGGGCCTTCCTTCTGGGAGAAGCTGTCGACCTTCCAGTCGCCGTCGGTCCAGCGCAGCTGGAGGGTCATGGTGAACCAGTCGTTGGTGACGGGGTTCTGTGAGCTCTCCCCGGTCATCCCGAACACGCCCGTGCACCAGACCTCGACGGTGGCGGTGTTGCCCGAGTAGTCGGTGGCCTTGGTGCCGACCGGCATCGTGCGGGAGACGTAGGTGCTGCCCTTGGGCGCCTCGCCGTTCGCGTCGAGACCCACCTTCTCCAGGAACGCCTTGCTGTAGACCTGGTCGAGGTTTCTCTCCAGCTCGGAGACCTTGTCGGCGTCGAACACCTGACGGACGATCTCGGGCCGCCGCGCCGGCTTGAGGATGTCGGCGGAGACGAGGGCGACGGCGTAGTTCGCCGCGGCGCTCTCCGCTCCCTCCTGGTCCTGGGCGAAGCCCGAAGGGATGCCGGCGGCGGACTTGGACTTGACGGGGCGCTGGCCGGAGGGGGCCGTCGCCGTCGAGTCCGGCTTGCCCGAGGAACTGTCCGTCGAAGAGGGCGAGTCACCGTCCCCCCGGTTGGCGAAAGCGATTGCTGCGATCAGGAGGACCACCACGCCGACCACTGTCACCAGGCTGCGGGACGAGGAGCGGCGGCGGGGGTCGGCGAAGGCGTCGCCGGAGTCGGGCAGGCGGGTGCGGGTCTGGCCCGTGCCGCCGTAGCCACCGGAGGACTCGTGGTCGTCACCGAGACTCATGCCGCGTACGCCCCCTCGACGTCGTGCGGAAACACTTCGTACCGGTCGTACTTTCCATACTCCTCGTACGACGGTAGCCGTGCTGGTTCCCGCGCGGGCGCGGTGTGGTGACTCGACATCAGGGAAACGCAACCTCAGCCGGTGGGCACGACGGGCGGGTGGGATGGAGGAGGGGGGAGCGAACCGGGCGTCCCGGCGGGGGTACGGGTGCGCCCGGGCTACACGGCCATGCCGTACACGATGGTGAAGAGAGTGCCGAGGGAGCCGATGATGAAGACTCCTGTGAGGCCGGCGATGATGAGGCCCTTGCCCTGCTCCGCGCTGAAGGTGTCGCGCAGGGCGGTGGCTCCGATGCGCTGCTTGGCGGCGCCCCAGATGGCGATGCCGAGGCAGAGCAGGATGGCCACCGCCATCACGACCTCGATCATCACCTTCGCCTCGTTGCCCAGGCTGCCGAAGGGGCCCCAGTCCGGAGCGATCCCGCCGATGATGGTGTTGATGTCTCCCTTGTCGGCCGCAAAGAGCATGTAAGTCACCGCCCCTGTTGGGTAGTTCCGCACCCTCTGCGGTCGTGCAGAGGTCAGGCCTCATTGTCGCCGACAATGATGCTGTCGGATGTCGACTTGGCGTCATTGATTGGCGGGTTTCGTACGAATACCTTGCCACCGTTCCGCTCCGGGCCCTAGGGGAGGTGACGGGCGGTGTACGAAGGATCGTATGGTCACTCTGTGTATCACGGCAGGTCACGCCGGGCAATGAGGCCTGAGCGGAACCTGGTGTGCGGTTCCGTCGTTGTGCCCTCTTGCGGCCTTTCCCACCTTTGGGGGCCGTTTCTGACGGCTGGTCGGGTGAGTGGTCGCGCCGGTGTTCTCCGGGTGAAGGCTACCTGGCAAGGCGAAGGGGCCGCGGCTGGGATGCCGCGGCCCCTTCGTTTCCCCGCCGTCCCGGGCCCCCACGGCGCCGGGCGGCGTCCCCCGGTGACGGTCTGTCACCGGGGGGAGGTGCGTCAGCCGGTGAAGGCGCCGAGTCCCTCCGGGGTGCCCAGACCGGTCGGGCCGTCGTAGCCCGTCCGGGCGGTGCAGAAGTAGCTGGTGGTGCAGCTGCCGTTGCTGCCGCTGGTGACGTCGTTCAGGGCGGTGGTCTTCGCGTAGGGGAACTTGGCCGGGTAGGAGCCGGTGGACGGGGTGCCCGCGAGGGCGTAGACGCTCGCGATGATCGGGGCGGAGGCGCTGGTGCCGCCGTAGGTCGCCCAGCCCTGGCCGTCGGCGCCGTAGGTGTCGTAGACCGAGACGCCGGTCGCCGGGTCGGCGACGGCCGAGACGTCGGCGATCATGCGCTTGGCGCAGCCGGTGTCGGTCTGCCAGGTGGGCTTGGCGTCGTAGGCGGAGCAGCCGGAGCCGGTGCCTTCGGTGCTGCTGGTCCGCCAGACGCTCTCGGTCCAGCCGCGGGTGGTGGAGGAGGGGGAGAGGCTGGTGCCGCCGACGGCCGTCACGTACTTGGAGGCAGCCGGGTACTCGGCGCCGTAGCCCGCGTCGCCCGCGCTGACGGTGATGGCGACGCCCGGGTGGTTGAAGTAGGCGGAGTCGTAGGAGGCGTCGGAGGAGGACTCGCCGCCGCCGTAGCTGTTGGAGACGTACTTGGCGCCGAGGGCGACGGCCTCGTTGACGGCGGTGCCGAGGTTGGCCATGGACGCCGACTTCGCCTCGACGAGGGTGATGTGGCAGTTCGGGCAGACGGCGCTCGCCATGTCGAGGTCGAGGGATATCTCGCCGGCCCAGCCGCTGTCGGGGGTGGGGAGGGCGGTGGTGGAGCCGGTCTGGCTCACCTTCTTGAAGCAGCCGTTCGCGGTGGTGCAGGCGGGCAGGCCGTACTGGGAGCGGTAGGCGGCGAGGTCGGACTCGGCGTTGGGGTCGTCGTAGGCGTCGACGATGGCGATGGTCCGGCCGGAGCCGTTGCTCGCGGCGGCGGAGGTCAGGCCGTAGGCGCTGCGCAGGTCGGAGGGGCCGTAGCCGGAGGGGGAGGAGGCGTCGGCCGCTTTGGCGGAGATGCCGTGCTGCTGCTGGAAGGCGGTGCGGCCGCCGGTGACGCGCAGGGCGTTGCAGGCCATCTCGCCCTGGTGGCGGGGCAGGGCGCAGGAGCGGGTCCAGGTGACCTTGGCGGTGCCCGGGTCCGCGGCCTGGGCGTGGGCGGCGGTGGTGAGGCCGGTGAGGAGGAGTGCGGCGGTGGCGGTGACGGCGGACGCCACGCGGTGCCATCTGAGACGGGACGTGGGGGAGTTGGGGGATGTCGTGCGCAAGGTACAGCCTCCTGGCAGTGGTGGGCAGAGGCCTGCGGGTGGGGGAACCGCCGGTGTGTTTCCCGGCGGGGGCGGCGACCCGCGACGACGATCGCTTGTTGAGTACGTGACAACAAGACGGTGATCGGAATCCTGACTTCCGCCTTACTGAAGAGGGTGCGGGGCTTACCTGTCGCTGACGGCTCGATGGCTGTGCGATGGGGGCGGCTTGACTGATGCTCCTCTCACCTTCGTGGGGCACAGTCGCTCGGGTGAAGCGCGTCCTGACCGTCGCCGTGATCCTCGTCGCCCTCCTCACCGCGTCCACCGCGACCGCCGACGACGGGGCCGGGCCCTTCGGTGTGACCGTCACCGTGGCCGACGCCCGGGTCGGGGTGCTCCTGCGTGCCGCAGGGGGAGGGCACTTCTGTACGGCGTCCGTGGTGGAGGCGCCGCACCGGGATCTGATCGTCACCGCGGCGCACTGCCTGGGCGGCGACGCAGGGCTGGTGTTCGTGCCGGGTTACCGGAGCGGGCGTGCGCCCTACGGGGAGTGGACGGTGCAGCGGCGGTTCCTGCCCCGTGGGTGGGTGGAGGGACGGCACGAGGACAGTGACGTGGGATTCGCCGTGCTCGCGCCCCGCGGCGGCAGGGAGGTCCAGGACGTCGTCGGCGGGAACCGGTTCGTGACCGGTACGGCTACGGGGGCCACCGGAGTGACCGTCACCGGGTACCCCGACGCCCGTGAGACTCCCGTCAGATGCACCGACAAGCCGTCCGCGCTCGGGCGCACCCAGCAGCGCATCGCGTGCCCCGGCTTCAGCGGGGGCACGAGCGGCAGCCCCTGGGTGAACGGGGACGGAGAGGTCGTCGGGGTCCTCGGCGGGCACGACCAGGGCGGGACGACTCCCGGGGTCTCCTACAGCGTGGTCCTCGGCGCGCAGGCCCGGCGGTTGTACCGGCAGGTGGCGGGGCACCCGTGACGCGCCGCGACCCCGTGCGCCGGCCGGAGCCGTTGTGCTCTCGCCATGCTGCCCGTGACGCGCCGCGACCCCGTGCGCCGGCCGGAGCCGTCGTGCTCTCGCCGCGCTGCCCGTGCCGCGCCCGGTTCCCCCGTCCGCTCCGACTCTTCTCCCCGTGATCATTCCCGGGCGTGCCGGCCGCCTCTACACTGGCCAACGGACTCCTGGGCGGCGAGGGGCGGTTGACGGTGCGTAAGGCGTGGATCGTGGCGAGCGTTGCGATCAGCTCCGCCCTGGCCTTCGTGATGCTGCTCGTCGTCGGGGTCTATCTCGTCGCCGGAAACCTGGTCAAC
The DNA here is from genome assembly GCF_007655005.1 of Streptomyces tibetensis. Taxonomy (GTDB): domain Bacteria; phylum Actinomycetota; class Actinomycetes; order Streptomycetales; family Streptomycetaceae; genus Streptomyces; species Streptomyces tibetensis. The sequence continues at coordinate 107,061 of NZ_SZVW01000029.1, read as the reverse complement.
GGCGTGGGCGGCGGGGTGAAATCGCTGGCCAAGGGGTCGGTGCCCGCCGCGTACGCGGCCCTCGTGCAGAAGTGGGGCAACCTCTGCCCCGCCATCAGCCCGGCCCTGCTCGCCGCCCAGCTCTACCAGGAGAGCGGCTTCAACCCCAGAGCCCAGAGCCAGGCCGCCGCGCAGGGCATAGCGCAGTTCATCCCCGGCACCTGGGCCGGCCACGGCATCGACGGCGACGGCGACGGCGACCGTGACGTGTGGGATCCGAAGGACGCGATCCCCTCGGCCGCCTCCTACGACTGCGAACTCGCCTCGTACGTGAAGAAGGTTGGCGGGAATGCGACCGAGAACATGCTCGCCGCCTACAACGCGGGGGCGTACGCGGTGATCAAGTACGGGGGCGTGCCGCCGTACAGCGAGACCCGGAACTACGTGAAGCGGATCACGACGCTCTCGGAGAGCTTCGCCGCGCCGGTCGGACGGGTCGACCCCTCCGAGCAGGCCGCGGCCGCGATCGAGTACGCGCAGAAGAAGCTCGGCACGCCTTATCTGTGGGGCGGTACCGGCACCGCTGAGCAGGGCGGACGCTTCGATTGCTCGGGACTGACCCAGGCCGCCTACGAGACCGTGGGCATCAAGCTCCCGCGCGTGGCCAACGACCAGTACAACGCCGGCCCGCACCCCTCGCGGGACGAACTGCTCCCCGGCGACCTGGTGTTCTTCTCGGACGACCTGACCAATTCCCGCGCCATCCGGCATGTCGGCATTTATGTCGGAGGCGGGTACATGATCGACGCGCCCCGGACCGGTGCCGTCATCCGGTTCGACCCGATCGACACGCCTGACTACTTCGGCGCCACCCGTGTCACCGAAGATGGCGCGAAAGCACTGCCCACGACGGTGTGAACCGTGCGTGAACCCACCCCCTGAGCTGCGAAGACTTGTCTCTCTTCGATAACGTCTGCGTGATCATTCGGTGGAGTGTGGAACGTATCAGCGGGGACCATGCGTTCCTGATGACGTAGCCGAGCAGACGTCCATTCGGTACGCGTCACGCACGCGTGCGGCGGAAGCGGATCTACAACCACGGGGGTGGCAGCAGCGGCGCACGCACGGGTGCGCCGGGACAGACGACGAAGGGGCCGCAGCACCATGGCTGGACTCGCCGATTCCGGGTCGAACCCTGACGTCGACCTGCTGTACGACATCAATGGCCTGGCCAAGGACGCACCGGCGTGGTTCGACCGCGTCATGGAGTACGTAGGTGAGTACGGCCTGCTGCTCGCCATCGTCCTGCTCGTGGTGTGGTGCTGGTGGTCCGTGCGGCGGCGTGGCGACGAGGACGCGGCGTCCACCGTCGCGGCGCTGGTCTGGGCGCCCTTGGCCGCCGGCATCGCCGTCCTGGTCAACGTGCCCATCCGGGGGTTCGTGGAGCGGCCCCGGCCGTTCCTGGACCACCAGGGTCTCGACGTGCTGGTCCAGGGCAAGACCGACTACTCGTTCGTCAGCGACCACGCGACGATCGTCATGGCCCTGGCGGTCGGCCTGTTCGTCGCCAACCGGAAGTTCGGGCTCGTCGGGCTCGTGCTGGCGCTGTTCGGCGGGTTCATCCGCGTCTACATGGGTGTGCACTACCCCACGGACGTCGTGGGCGGGTTCGCGCTGGGCACCGCCGTGGCGCTGCTGCTGTCGCCGCTCGCCATGGCCCTGCTGACGCCTCTGATGAAGGCCGTCGAGCGCTCGCCCCGGCTGGGATGGCTGGTGCGCAGCAGAGGGCGTGCCGAAGCGAAGGACACGGTGATCCCCGAGGCGCGCAACGAGCGGGCCTCGGAGCGGGACCTCGCCGCGTAGGGCAGGGCCGGCCGGCACGCGACCGGGCAAAACGCTCACGGGCCGGCCGGCACGCGACCGGGCTCGCTCATGGGCGGTCGGCACGCGACCGCGCTCACGGGCCGGCCGGCGCGTGACCGGCCAACCCGCTCACAGCGCCTGGGGATACGTGAAGAAGCGCTCGGGGTCGTACTGCTTCTTCAGCTTGGCCAGGCGGGTTGCCGCGTCTCCGTAGTACGCCTTGCGCCAGTCGGTCAGGGTCGGGTCCGTGTAGTTCTGGTAGGCCGCCCCCGAGGCGTGCGGGCGCATGGCCTTGTGGGCCGAGGCCAGCCAGTCGCGGGCCGTCGCACCGCTCGTGCCGGCCCGCCAGGCGCCGATGTACTGGGCCAGCATGCGCGAACGGCGGTGCACGAACGCCGTGGCGGTGGGGGAGACACGGTTCACCGCGCCGCCCAGGGCCGTGAGGGCGATGCTGCCGGTGCCGCCGCGTACCGAGGCGATCTGGGCCAGCAGTGTGCGGATTCCGGCCGTGGACAGGGAGCGGTCGAAGAAGTCCGACGCCGCGGCGTACGTCTCGCGGCCGAGCGCGCCCTTCGGTGAACGGCCCGGGGTCGAGCCGGGCAGATGGCACTGCGCGTCCGTCGGGAACGAGGAGCAGCCCGCGTACACCTCCATCGACTCCTCGTACGAGCGGCGCTTCAGGGAGACGCTGCGGGCGGGGGCGCCGACGCGGTCGGCCAGGCGGTCGACGGCGTTCTTCAGCTCGCCGTAGGTGCCCAGGGAGAACGCCGAGACCGAGACGGTCGGGGTGCCGCCCGCGGCGTTCGCCAGGTGCAGGGAGGACCAGATCTCGTCGGGCTGCGACGGGCCCCACTCCTGCCAGGCCTTCACCACCGCAGCAGCCTTCGACCAGGGCCAGGACAGGTACGCCGAGACGCCCTGCGGAGCCGGGTGGGTCTTGAAGTGCAGCTCCGTGACCACGCCGAAGTTGCCGTTGCCCGCGCCGCGCAGCGCCCAGAAGAGGTCCTTGTTCTCGCGGGCGTCGGCGGTGAGCTGCTTGCCGTCGGCGGTGATCAGGGTGGCCCGGGTGAGGCTGTCGCAGGTCAGGCCGTAGGCACGGGAGACCACGCCGTGGCCGCCGCCGAGGGTGAGGCCCGAGACGCCGACGGTCGGGCAGGAGCCGGCCGGGATGGTGACGCCCTTCGCGGCGAGTGCCCGGTAGACGTCGATGAGTTTGGCGCCGGCGCCGACCACGGCGGTGGTGCCCGAGGCCCGTACGCGGTTGAGTTTCGAGACGTCGATGATCAGGCGGCCGTCGCCGGAGGACCAGCCGGCGTAGGAATGGCCGCCGTTGCGGATCGCCACGCGCAGGGCGTGGGCGCGGGCGTAGGCCAGCGAGGTGCGGATGTCGTCCGGATGGGACACGTACGCGACCGCGGCGGGCTTCAGGTTGTCGAAGCGTGTGTTGTAGAGCTGCCGGGCCGCGGCCCAGTCGGCGTCGCCCGGGCGTATCAGGGGGCCCTCGAGATCGCGGGCCAGGGCGGACCAGTTGGCGGCGGTGGTTCTCGAGGTGGTGGACGTGCGCACGGCGTCGCCGGCCGTGGCCGTGGCCCCGGAGCGGCTGCCCGACTGGGTGCAGGCGGTGGTGAAGGGGGTCGCGGCCGCGGCGATCGCCGCCGTGCCGGCTGTGAGTATCGTGCGCCGTTCCATGGGGCCTCCCGGTGGTTCCGTCCTGGGAGACGGGGTGATGGGGGTGAGGGTTCCATGGTCCGGGCCCGGCCGGGAGGTGTCCGCCACGGTCTCAGCCCGTCGCGTGCCGCTCCGCGTCCGTACGCGCCTGGCTTCTCGCTCTTCGTGCCGGGCCACGCCACCCACAGATGCAGTGGGCCATGCAGAAACGGCCCTTGTCCATGGTCGTCGTGCGGTGTTCCGGGAGGTTGGGGGGAAGTTCCAGCCCGTCCTGCTGCGCCACGCCGACAACGTTACCCAGCACAGGTAAAGGGTTCGTATGGCGGTCGGCGCGGGCTCGCGTGACGGGGGCACAAACCCGTCGTTAACCGAACGACGAGGGGGCCCGTGACGGACGGTACCGGCTGGGGGTAGGCAGGCGATGACTGGGCGGCAGCGGGAAGGGCGGCACAGGCGGACGGGTGCGACGGTCGTCGCCGCCGTGGTCCTGGCCGGGGCGGGGCTGGGGTCCGCGGGGTGCTCCGGGGGTGACGCGGCCGCCGGGGACTCCCGCGGCGGGGAAGCGGTCACCGTGCTGAGGCAGTCCGCCGACCGGCTCGTCGGCGCGGGGAGTTCCAAGGCCCGTACGTCGATGGAGATGGCCGCCGGCGGGACCCGGGTGACCATCCGGGGCGCCGGGGTGTACGACTACCGCAAGCGGATGGGGCGGTTGAAGGTGCTGCTGCCGCAGGATCCCGCGGGGGTGGCCGAGCGCCGGCCGATCACCGAACTGCTCGCACCGGGTGCGCTGTTCATGAAGAACCGGGGCGCCGGTGTGCCCGCGGACAAGTGGGTGCGGGTGGACACCCGGACCCTGTCCGACGGCAATCTCGTCACCGGTGGGGCCACCGACCCGTTCACGGCGGCCGAGGTACTGCTGGGGACGCGGACGGCGACCTATGTGGGCAGGACGGAGGTCGCGGGAACCGGAGTGCGTCACTACCGGGGGACGGCGGACCTCGCCGACGCGGCCCGGCGGGCGTCGAAGGGGAACGAGGAGCCCCTGAAGGCGGCGGCCAAGGGGTTCGCCACCACCGAGGTGCCGTTCGACGCCTATCTCGACGACGAGGGACGCATCCGCAAGGTCAGGCACCGTTTCAGCTTCCTCAACGGGCAGCAGAAGAGCCCCGTAGCCGTCGCCTCGACGACGCTGCTCTACGATTTCGGGGCCCCGGTGCGCGTACGGTTGCCCCGGACCGACGACATCTACGCGGGCCGGATCGCCGAGGAGTGACCGGCGTGAACTAGCCCGTCCGTGCCATGCGCGGTGTGTAGGCCGCTCCCTACTCTAGGAAGCCGGCAACGGCAGAGATGAGGTGATGCACGTGGCTCCGGTCGGCGGTACGGCAGTTCAGGACCACGTGGCCCTCGCCGAGATCGAGCTGTGCGGAGAGCTGATCATCGCGGCCTCGGCCGCCCGTGAGCGGCTCAGCCTGGAAAGCATCGACGAGGTGCTGAAAGTGGCCGAGGAGCGGGACTCCTCCAGAGGCTGAACAGGGCCCGGCTCACGTCCGCAGCATGCGGGCGATCGCCTGGGTCGCCTCCTTCACCTTGGCGTCGATCTCGTCACCGCCCTTGAGGGCCGCGTCCGCCACGCAGTGCCGCAGGTGTTCCTCCAGCAGCTGCAGGGCGAAGGACTGCAGGGCCTTGGTGGAGGCGGAGACCTGCGTGAGTATGTCGATGCAGTAGACGTCCTCGTCGACCATGCGCTGCAGGCCGCGGATCTGGCCCTCGATCCGGCGCAGGCGTTTGAGGTGCTCGTCCTTCTGTTTGTGGTACCCGTGCACACCGTGGTCGTGATCGGTCGTCGCTTCCGCACCGGCGGTCCCGGCGGTGCCGGTGGTGACATGTGCGACATCTGTTGTGTCGGTCACGTCCGTCATCGCTTCCTCCTGGTGGGCAGCGGGCCGACATATACCCCTGGTGGGTATATGGTACCGAAGTTTGCGGGGTATACGGCCCTGGGAACCGCCCCCGTGCTCACCACTGTGCCCGATGGGCGACACTGGTGGGCGGCCCGATAGCCGTGGCCGGATGTTGCGCCTAGCATCAGCCTGACCGAAACCGAAGCACCCCGAGGACCCCACGTGCGCTTTCGTCTGACCCCCAGGGAGACGAGCTTCTACGACATGTTCGCCGCCTCCGCGGACAACATCGTCACGGGCTCGAAGCTCCTGATGGAACTGCTCGGGGCGGACTCATCCGCCCGGGCCGAGATCGCAGAGCGTATGCGGGCAGCGGAACACGCCGGTGACGACGCCACGCACGCGATCTTCCACCAGCTGAACTCCTCGTTCATCACGCCGTTCGACCGCGAGGACATCTACTCCCTCGCCTCGTCCCTCGACGACATCATGGACTTCATGGAGGAGGCCGTCGACCTGGTCGTCCTCTACAACGTCGAGGAACTGCCCAAGGGCGTCGAGCAGCAGATCGAGGTACTGGCGCGCGCTGCCGAACTGACGGCCGAGGCGATGCCGCACCTGCGCACGATGGACAACCTCACCGAGTACTGGATCGAGGTCAACCGCCTGGAGAACCAGGCCGACCAGATCCACCGCAAGCTGCTGGCGCACCTCTTCAACGGCAAGTACGACGCCATGGACGTGCTCAAGCTCAAGCAGATCGTGGATGTGCTCGAGGAAGCGGCGGACGCCTTCGAGCACGTGGCGAACACGGTGGAGACCATCGCCGTCAAGGAGTCCTGAGCCCTTCATGGACACCCTTGCTCTGGTCGTGACCATCGGCGTCGCGCTCTTCTTCACGTACACCAACGGCTTTCACGATTCGGCGAACGCGATCGCCACGTCCGTCTCGACGCGGGCGCTGACGCCGAGGGCCGCGCTGGCCATGGCCGCGGTGATGAACCTCGCCGGTGCGTTCATGGGCTCCGGGGTCGCCAAGACCGTCAGTGAGGGCCTGATCCAGACACCGACCGGGTCGAAGGGGATGGGCATCCTCTTCGCCGCGCTGGTGGGCGCGATCGTCTGGAACCTCATCACCTGGTACTTCGGGCTCCCGTCCTCCTCGTCCCACGCGCTCTTCGGCGGCATGGTCGGCGCGGCCCTGGCCGGCGGGACGACCGTCTACTGGAGCGGGGTGCTGGAGAAGGTCGTCATCCCCATGTTCATCTCCCCGGTGGTCGGCCTGCTGGCCGGTTATCTGGTGATGACCGCGATCATGTGGATCTTCCGGAAGTCCAACCCGCACAAGGCCAAGAGGGGCTTCCGGATAGCGCAGACCGTCTCGGCGGCCGGCATGGCGCTGGGACACGGTCTGCAGGACGCGCAGAAGACCATGGGCATCGTGGTGATGGCGCTCGTCATCGCCGATGTCGAGGACTACGGCGATCCGATCCCGGTGTGGGTCAAGATCGCCTGCGCGGTGATGCTGTCGCTGGGCACCTACGCCGGCGGCTGGCGGATCATGCGGACGCTGGGCCGGAAGATCATCGAGCTGGACCCGCCGCAGGGCTTCGCGGCGGAGGCGACGGGCGCGTCGATCATGTTCACCTCGGCGTTCCTGTTCAAGGCGCCGATCTCCACGACGCACGTCATCACCTCGGCGATCATGGGCGTGGGGGCCACCAAGCGCGTGAACGCCGTGCGCTGGGGCGTCGCCAAGAACATCATCCTCGGCTGGTTCATCACGATGCCGGCCGCGGCGATCGTGGCCGCCGCCTCGTTCGGGATCGTGAATCTGGCGTTCCTGTAGCGCACCGGACGCATACGAGAGGGCCCGCCCCCGGGAGCCGGGGGCGGGCCCTTTTTCGGCCTCGCGGTGGCACCGCCATGCAGCACCGCGAGGAGACTCGGCAGACCGGACGAGCCGGATGAGCCGAAGCGGGCGGATCAGCCGAAGCGGCCGGAGATGTAGTCCTCCGTGGCCTGGACCGACGGGTTGGAGAAGATGCGCTCCGTGTCGTCGATCTCGATGAGCTTGCCGGGCTGGCCGACCGCCGCGAGGTTGAAGAACGCCGTGCGGTCGGAGACGCGGGCCGCCTGCTGCATGTTGTGCGTCACGATGACGATCGTGAAGCGCTCCTTGAGCTCACCGATCAGGTCCTCGATCGCGAGCGTGGAGATCGGGTCGAGGGCCGAGCAGGGCTCGTCCATGAGCAGGACGTTCGGCTCGACCGCGATCGCCCGCGCGATGCACAGACGCTGCTGCTGGCCGCCGGAGAGGCCCGAGCCGGGCTTGTTCAGACGGTCCTTGACCTCGTTCCAGAGGTTCGCGCCCTTGAGGGAGCGCTCGACGATGTCCGCCAGTTCGCTCTTCTTGTAGTTGCCGTTCAGCCGCAGGCCCGCCGCGACGTTGTCGAAGATCGACATCGTGGGGAACGGGTTCGGCCGCTGGAACACCATGCCGACCTCGCGGCGGACCGACACCGGGTCGATGCCGGTGCCGTAGAGGTCCTCGTCGTCGAGGAGCACCTTGCCCTCGACGCGGCCGCCCGAGGTCACCTCGTGCATGCGGTTCAGCGTGCGCAGGAACGTGGACTTACCGCAGCCGGAGGGGCCGATGAACGCCGTCACCGAGCGCGGCTCGACGGTCATCGAGATGTCCTCGATCGCCTTGTGGGAGCCGTAGTAGGCGGTCAGTCCGCTTACGTCGATTCGCTTGGCCATGACTACTTCACTTCCAAAAGTCTGGGGGGTCGCTGTGTGGCCCCGCGCGGCGGCAGCCGCAGATTGTCGCGTCAGCGACCGGTCTTCGGGGCCTTCCAGCGGGCGATCCCGCGGGCCACCAGGTTCAGGAGCATCACGAAGGCGATCAGGGTGAGCGACGCCGCCCACGCGCGGTCGTACGCCGCACCGGAGCCCGCGCTGTTCGCGTACTGCTGGTAGATGTACAGCGGCAGCGAGGCCTGCGCCCCCTCGAAGGGGTTGGCGTTGATGAACGCGTTGCCCCACACCAGCAGCAGGACCGGGGCGGTCTCGCCGGTGATACGGGCGATCGAGAGCATGATGCCCGTGGTGATGCCGCCGATGGAGGTCGGCAGGACCACCTTCAGGATGGTGCGCCACTTGGGGACGCCGAGCGCCAGGGAGGCCTCGCGCAGCTCGTTCGGGACGAGCTTGAGCATCTCCTCCGTGGAGCGCACGACGACCGGCATCATCAGGATGGCCAGGGCCAGCGAGCCGGCGAAGCCGAAGGGCTCCATGTCGAACATCAGCATGAGGCTGAGGATGAACAGACCCGCGACGATCGACGGGATGCCGGTCATGACGTCGACGAAGAACGTGATGGCCCTGGAGAGGTTGCCCCGGCCGTACTCGACGAGGTAGATCGCGGTGAGCACGCCGATCGGCGCGGCGATCACCGTGGCGAGTCCGACCTGCTCCAGGGTGCCGAGGATGGCGTGGTAGATGCCGCCGCCGGGCTCGGTGTCGGCGACGACGCCCATGGAGTGGGTCAGGAAGTAGACGTCGAGGACCTTCACGCCGCGCACGACGGTCGACCAGATCAGCGAGGCCAGCGGGACGACGGCGAGCAGGAAGGCGACCCAGACGAAGGAGGTCGCGATGCGGTCCTTCGCCTGCCGCTTGCCCTCCACGGCCGAGGCGATGGCATACGTGCCGACGACGTAGAGGATCGCGGCGATCAGGCCCCACTGGACGCGGCTGTGCAGGCCGCCGGCCAGGCCGATGCCGATCGCGACGGCGATCGAGCCGCCGGCGATGGCGTACGGGGACCACTTGGGCAGGCGGGCGCCGCGCAGGGTGCTGGGGCCCTTCGGGGTGACGGTCGCGGTGCTCATGCGTTGGCCCCCGAGTACTCCTTGCGGCGGGCGATGATCGCCCGGGCCGCGCCGTTGACCAGCAGGGTGATGACGAACAGGACCAGACCGGAGGCGATCAGCGCGTCGCGGCCGAACTCGGTGGCCTCACCGAACTTGCTGGCGATGTTCTGGGCGAACGTGCCGCCGCCCGGGTCCAGCAGGCTGGCCTGGATGTCGAAGGTCGGGGACAGCACGGTGGCGACGGCCATGGTCTCGCCGAGGGCGCGGCCGAGGCCGAGCATCGAGGCGGAGATGACGCCGGAGCGGCCGAAGGGGATGACCGCCATGCGGATCACTTCCCAGCGGGTGGCGCCGAGCGCCAGGGCCGCCTCCTCGTGCATCTGCGGGACCTGGCGGAAGACCTCGCGGCTCACGTTGGTGATGATCGGCAGGATCATGATCGCGAGCAGGATGCCGACGGTCAGCATCGAGCGGGGGGCGCCGCCCTCCCACGAGAAGACGCCGGTCCACCCGAAGTAGTCGTTCAGCCAGCTGAAGAGGCCGGTCATCTGCGGTACCAGGACGAGGGCGCCCCACAGGCCGTAGACGATGGACGGCACGGCGGCGAGCAGGTCGATCACGTACGCGATGGGGCCGCGCAACCGGCGCGGGGCGTAGTGCGTGAGGAACAGCGCGATGGCGACGGCGACCGGGACCGCGATGACCATGGCGACGATCGAGGAGACGACCGTGCCGAAGGCCAGGACGGCGATGCCGAAGTTCGGCGGGACGAGGTTGGTGTCCCACTGGAAGGTCGTGAGGAAGTTGCCCTGGTCCTTGCTGATCGCGAGGGAGGCGCGGTAGGTGAGGAAGACCGCGATCGCGGCCATGACCACCAGCAGCAGGATGCCCGAACCGCGGGAGAGACCGAGGAAGATCCGGTCTCCGGGCCGGGTGGCCCCGCGCGCGGCGCGCTTGTCGACGGCCGGCTGCGAGGCGGGGGGAGGTGCGTCGGTTATCTGTGTGGGTGTGCCCATCGGGTTCTCCGGTCTGCGGAGCCGTACGCGGGGTACGGCCACTGGCGGCGGTGCACCGGACGGTGCGGCCCGGCCCCGGGGAGGGGACCGGGCCGCACGCGGGTCAGCTCAGGCCCTCGATGGTGGTGCGGACCTGGGAGATGATGTCGGCGGGGATCGGCGCGTAGTCGTTCTCGGAGAGGATCTTCTGGCCGTCCTCGGAGGCGATGTAGCGCAGGAACGCCTTGGTGCCGGGCAGGGTGTCGGACTTGTTGCCCTTGTCGCAGACGATTTCGTAGGTGACGAGGACCATCGGGTAGGCGCCCTCGGCCTTGGTGCCGTAGTTCAGCTGCAGGGAGAGGTCCTTGCCCGTGCCGACGACCTTGGCCTCGGAGATCGCCTTGGTGGCGTTCTCGACGGTGGCCTTGACCGGCTGGGCGGCGCCCGTGTCGAGGTCGACCGTCTTCAGGCCGTCCTTGGCGTACGACAGCTCGAAGTAGCCGATGGCGCCGTTGGTCTGCTTCACCTGCTGGGCGACGCCGGAGGAGCCGGAGGCGGACTGGCCGCCCTTGGCCTGCCAGGTCTTGCCGCCGTCGTAGGGCCAGTCGCTCTTGGAGGTGGCGATCAGGTACTTGGTGAAGTTGTCCGTGGTGCCGGAGTCGTCCGAGCGGTGGAAGGCCTGGATCTTGAGGTCCGGGAGCTTGGCGTCGGGGTTCAGCTTCTTGATCGCCGGGTCGTTCCAGTTGGTGATCTTGCCGTTGAAGATCTTCGCCAGGGTCGGGGCGTCCAGGACGAGGTTGTCCACGCCGTCGACGTTGAAGCCGACCGCGATCGGGCCGCCGACCATCGGCAGGTCGATGCCCTGGCCGCCGGTGCAGACCTTCTTGGAGGCGGTGACCTCGTCGGGCTTCAGCGCGGAGTCGGAACCGGCGAAGGCGACCTGGCCCTGGGTGAACGCGGTGACGCCGGCGCCGGAGCCGCCGCCCTTGTAGTTGATCTGGAGGCCCTGGCAGGCCGCGGTGAACTGCTTCACCCAGGCGTCGATGGCGTTCTTCTGCGCGGAGGAGCCGTCGGCCAGCAGCTGGCCCTTGGCGTCGTCGCACTTGACGTTGCTCGGCGCGGCGGCGTTGGAGGAACCGCCGCCGTTGGAGGCGCCGCCGGTGTCGTCGGAGCCGCACGCCGTGAGGGCCAGGGCGCCGGAGACGGCGAGAGCACCGAGAGCGAGGGCCCGCCGGTTCATGCGCTGAAGCTTCACTTGAGTTCCTTCCAGGAGCCGCCGTCCTGATCGGCGGCGTGCGAGACGAGGTGTCGCGGACGCGGTCGCGCTCAGCAGGCGCGGCTCGCGTCGGTAAGGCCGAAATTAGGCAGATCAGGTGAAGGCGCCGATGGCCGCACATGAACGAGGGGTGAACCCCTGCCTAAGGCCTGGTGAGGTAACGGAATGCTCACGGGGAGAGCGCGTCGGCATTCCGCTTTTGCGGACGAAACGGGACCGTCCGGTCAACCACCCGCCCGGGGCAGGTGCAGAACGGCGAGCAGCTCCTCGACCAGGGGCCGGTCGTGGGGCTGCGTGAGACGGTCGCGGGCGGCGGCGGGCGCCAGCCACAGCACCCGGTCCACCTCGTCCGTCGGCGAGAACGCGCAGCTCACCGCCTCGGCGGCCCAGTAACGGACCTGCTTGGGGCGGCCGCCCGCCAGGTAGCGCAGGGCGGACAGCTCGGGGCCCGGCACGGCCCGGCAGCCCGTCTCCTCCGCCACCTCGCGCAGTGCTCCGGCGAGTGCGTCCTCGCCACGCTTCAGTTTCCCCTTGGGCCACGACCAGTCGTCGTATTTCGGCCGGTGGACGAGACAGAGCTCCGGCTCCCCGGTGGCCGGGGACCGGCGCCACAGGACGCAGCCCGCCGCCTGGACGGTGGTGTCCTTGGGAGTGTTCACCGTGTTTCACCGCCTCCTGGTGCCGGGCGCCCGGTCATGACGCGCCCACGGTCTCCTTCTGCCAGGCCTGCTGGAACGCGAAGCGCGCCGCCTCCACCTCGTGTCGCTGGTCGGCGTGGAGCACGCCGAGGGCGTACGCCGTGGCGGGGGCGATGCGCGGGGTACGGGCCGCCTGGGCCGCCGCTGCCGCCGCCTCCGAGGCGTCGCGGTGCCGGTTCAGGGCCTGGCCCGCGCAGAGCAGGCGCAGGTCGACCACGGCGTTGCCCTTCGGGCCGCTGACGGCCTCGCGGGCGTAGCGGTGCAGGCGCAGCAGCAGCCGTACCTGGTGCCACGGGGCGTCCTGCGGGTGCGGGACCGTGTCCGGGGACAGGCCGTGGACGAGGGCCGTGGCGTTGTACGGGTTTCCCGCGGTGAGCAGGGGGAGGGCGGTCACGGCGTCGGCGAGGCGGTCCTGGGCGGCACGGGCCAGGGGACGCAGGTCGGTGCTGCCGGCGGTCTTGGTGAGGGGGACCTCGCTGGCCAGGACGGCGACCTTGTCCGCGACGGCGTGGAAGCGGCTGCTGCCCAGGGCCTCCAGTGCCGTGGAGTGGGCCCGGGTGCGGGCGAGGGTGAGCTGGCGGTCGAGCAGGGCGCCCGCCTTCGCCGCACCCACGGTCAGGTTGCCGCGTTCCGTCGCGGAGGCCGGGGCGGTGCGCGGTCCGGCGTCGCGGGGTGCGGCTCTCGGTGGGGCGGGTGCCGTCGCGGCGGCACGACCGCCCGCGGCCGGGGCGGCCGGCTGGGACGGGAGGGCCGTGGAGCCCGACAACCGGTGCAGCGCCGCCAACAGGCGTTCCAGGCGGGCCGTGTACGCGTGCTCCATCGCCAGCGTCCCCGACACCCACGCCAGTTCGGGGCGCATCGTCTCGCACCAGTCCGCGTCGAGGAGGGACTGGAAGGAATGCAGGCTGGCGCTGATGCGGCGGGCCGAGCGGCGCAGAGCCCGGGCCGCCTCGGCGGACCCTCCCGAGCCGTTCGGCCCCGACCCCGTCTCCCGGTGCAGGCGCAGCGCCCGGAGGAACTCCGTGGCCTGGGCCCGCAGATAGCCCGCGAGAGCGTCTCCGGTGGGGACGGGCCCGTCGTGCCTGGACCGGGGGTCCGTGGGGTCAAGGTGTTGCTGTGCCACGCCGGCGCCTCCGGGCGTCTATGAGCATCTCCTGGACGTTGCGCAGTGGCTGTCCGTCCGCGTCGGTCGCATGCCGGGTCCAGTCGCCGTCCGGGCCGAGGTGCCAGGAGGCGGTGGAATCGGACATGCCGGTCTCCAGCAGCCGGTTCAGGGCTGCCCGGTGGGCCGGGTCGGTGACCCGCACCAGGGCCTCTATCCGGCGGTCGAGGTTGCGGTGCATCATGTCGGCGCTGCCGAACCACACCTCGGGCTCGCCGCCGTTGCCGAAGGCGAACACCCGGGAGTGCTCCAGGAAACGGCCGAGGATCGAGCGGACCCGGATGTTCTCCGACAGGCCCGCCACGCCCGGGCGCACCGCGCAGATGCCGCGCACCCAGATGTCCACCGGCACGCCCGCCTGGGACGCGCGGTAGCAGGCGTCGATGACGGCCTCGTCGACCAGCGAGTTGACCTTGATGCGGACGTACGCGGGACGCCCCGCGCGGTGGTGCTGGACCTCCTTGGTGATCCGCGAGACCAGGCCGTCGCGCAGCGACTTGGGCGCCACGAGCAGCCGGCGGTAGGTCTCCCGGCGCGAGTAGCCGGACAGGCGGTTGAAGAGGTCCGAGAGGTCGGCGCCGACCTGCGGGTCGGCCGTGAGCAGGCCGAGGTCCTCGTAGAGCCGGGCCGTCTTCGGGTGGTAGTTGCCCGTGCCGACGTGGCTGTAGCGGCGCAGCGTCTCGCCCTCCTGGCGGACCACCAGCGACAGCTTGCAGTGGGTCTTCAGCCCGACCAGGCCGTAGACCACGTGGCAGCCGGCCTCCTCCAGCTTGCGCGCCCACTTGATGTTGGCGTGCTCGTCGAAGCGGGCCTTGATCTCGACCAGCACCAGGACCTGCTTGCCGGTCTCGGCGGCCTCGATGAGCGCGTCGACTATCGGGGAGTCGCCCGAAGTCCGGTACAGGGTCTGCTTGATGGCGAGGACGTCCGGGTCGCCGGCGGCCTGCTCCAGGAAGGCCTGGACGGACGTGGAGAACGAGTCGTACGGGTGGTGCAGCAGGACGTCCCGCTCGCGCAGCGCGGCGAAGATGTCCGGCGCGGACGCCGACTCGACCTCGGCGAGGTCGCGGTGGGTGCCGGCGACGAACTTGCGGTACTTCAGCTCCGGCCGGTCAAGGGACGCGATGCGGAACAGGCCGGTGAGGTCCAGCGGGCCGGGCAGCGGATAGACCTCGGCCTCGCTGATCTTCAGCTCACGCACGAGGAGGTCCAGGACCTCGCGGTCGATGGACTCCTCGACCTCCAGGCGCACCGGCGGCCCGAAGCGGCGCCGCATGAGCTCCTTCTCCAGGGCCTGGAGCAGGTTCTCGGCGTCGTCCTCCTCGACCTCCAGGTCCTCGTTGCGGGTGAGGCGGAAGGCGTGGTGCTCCAGGACCTCCATGCCCGGGAACAGCTCCTCCAGGTGCGCGGCGATGACGTCCTCGATGGGGACGTAGCGGCCCGGGGAGCTCTCTAGGAACCGCGACAGCAGCGGCGGCACCTTGACCCGGGCGAAGTGCTTGTGGCCCGTGACCGGGTTCCGCACGACGACGGCCAGGTTCAGGGACAGGCCGGAGATGTACGGGAAGGGGTGCGCCGGGTCGACCGCCAGCGGGGTCAGCACGGGGAAGATCTGGTGCCGGAACAGGGTGAACAGGCGGGCCTGCTCCTTCTCCTGCAGCTCGTTCCAGCGGACCAGGTGGACGCCCTCCTCCGCGAGTGCAGGGGCGACGTCCTCGTGGTAACAGGCGGCGTGCCGGGCCATGAGTTCGCGCGAGCGGGCCCAGATCATCTCCAGCACCTCGCGCGGCTGGAGGCCGGAGGCGGAGCGGGTGGCCACGCCGGTGGCGATGCGGCGCTTCAGTCCGGCCACCCGGACCATGAAGAACTCGTCCAGGTTGCTGGCGAAGATCGCGAGGAAGTTGGCCCGCTCCAGCAGGGGGGTGTCGGGGTCCTCGGCGAGTTCGAGCACGCGCTCGTTGAAGGCGAGCCAGCTGCGCTCCCGGTCGAGGAAGCGTCCCTGGGGCAGCTGGGGCCCGTCGTACGGCGACTCCTCGTACGCGTCGAGGTCGGCGTCGATGTCGGGTTCCAGATCGGAGACGACGGCCGCCACCGTGTGAGGGCGGTGGGCTGCTATGGAGCCCACGGAGGGCTGCGCGTGCTGGACCTGTGCCTGGGTGTTCGGCTGGCTCATGGACCCATTCTTCCGCGCCGCGAGCATCACGGGCGCGTCGGACAGCACGGGCGGGAGCGAAGACGTCACATGAGTGCTCCCGTTTCCCTCGGGGCCCTCGCGGGACGGGGGAGGCTCGGGCACGGCGGGATTCATTGGCCGAGCTTCGCAAGCTCGTCTGAATCGATGGTTACGGAGACATGACGTGCGGGACACCGGGGGGCGGCCCGCGGGCGTCCACAGGGCCGGGTGAGGGGGCCGGGGCGGCTGCCCACAGGCTGTGGACGCTTTTCTGTGCCGCCGTGGGGCACGGACTGTCCCGGTGCCGGCGTCGGTGGGCGCCACGGAGTGTCCCCGAGGGGCGGGCCGCGCGTCCATCCCCCCGTGGAAGGACGCGCGGACCGGGTTCAGGGGAGGCGGCGGGCCAGCAGGAGGAAGGCGGCGGCCGTCGCGGTGCCGGCCACGGCCAGCAGCAGGCCGGTCTCCACGTACTGGAGCGGCCAGAAGTGGGACTGCGGGTGGAACGTGGCGTGGCTGATGTGGACGCCGTGGGGGGCGGGGGTGTCCCAGGTGACCTGGAAGGCCGAGCGGGGCAGCTCGATGCTGCCGGGCGCGGTGCGGCCGACGGTCGGCCAGAGGTCCTCGCGGTGCCGTTCCAGGAGGCTGTGGAGAAGCAGGGAGGCGGCGAGGGCCACTCCCGTGGCGGGCAGGGCCCGGCGCCACACCAGTCCGGCGAGGGCGCCGAGGGCGAGTCCGGCCAGGGCGTAGGCCACGGCCACCGGGCCCGTCGACACGAACGCGTCCGGGTAGTACCAGTCGCCGACCAGGTCGGGGTCGGCCTCCCCGCGCGCCCAGACGTTCAGCAGCACGAGCGCGCCGGTGCCTGCGGTGAGCAGCGCGGCCGGGGCGGCCAGTTTCGCGGTCAGCCAGCGCAGGGGGCCGACGGACTGGGTCCAGGCGAGCTGGGCTGTGCCGCTCTCCAGCTCGCGGCCGACGAGGGCGCCGCCCGCCCAGGCGGCCACGGCGAACATCAGCCAGGACAGGGCGGTGGCGAGGAAGGCGATGCCGTTCGCGTACGTCTGGTCGACGGTGATCGCCTCGACCGCCGCGCAGGAGGGGAGCCCGTCCATGGGGGGCGTGGCGCAGGCGCTCACGCCTGCCCGGGCCTCGTTCTCGAGGGAGTGCAGCCAGACCAGGGCGGCACTCGCGGCGGCCAGGGCCAGCAGCGACAGGGCCAGGGCGGTGCGGTGGGTCCGCAGCACCGCCCGCAGCAGGCCGCCCCGGTGGAGGGCGGGGCGGGCGGCGGGGGTGGTCGTCGCGGTGAGGGCGGTCATACGGCGGCTCCCGTGCGGCGGCGCAGCAGGACGAAGGCGGTCATACGGCGGCTCCCGTGCGGCGGCGCAGCAGGACGAAGGCGGTCGCGGTGGCCAGGGCGGCGACGGCGAGGAGGAGGCCGGTCTCCATGAGCTGGAGGGGCCAGAAGTGGGAGGCCGGGTGATAGTCGGCGTAGTAGTGGGTGATGCCGATTCTGGCCTCGCAGCCGGGCTCCCCCGAGCACGACGGGATCGGGACACGGGCACCGGAGGCGGTCAGGGCGCCGGTCTCGGCGATCATGCCGTCGGAGCCGGCGGTGGCGTCGTCCAGGCCCGTCACGACCGTCTTCACCGGCCACAGGTGCGGGCGCAGTTCGCCGACGACGTAGACGAGTGACACGAGGGCCAGGACCGCGACGCCGAGGGCGGACAGCGATCGGCGCAGCAGCAACCCCACCAGGACGCCGAGGGCCAGGGCGGCGAGGGCCTGGGCTGCGGCGATGGTGCCGTTGATCTCGAAGATGCCGTCGTCGTGCCACGCGCGCCAGCCCACGCTGATCAGGGCTTGGTCCGACGACCACAGCATGCGGTGCAGCAACGTCAGCGTGAGCGTGCCTGTCACGAGCAGCAGGGCCGGGACCGCGAGCTTGGCGGCCAGCCAGCGGGCCGGGCCGGCCGACTGGGTCCAGGCGAGCTGGGCGGTGCCGTTCTCCAGCTCGCGGGCGATGAGGGCGCCGCCCGCCCAGGCGCCGGTGAGCAGCGGGAGGAGCCTGACGAGGCCGCTCGCGACCGCCACGGCGGTCTCGTACCGGCTGTTCGCGGGGCCGGGGAAGTCGCAGCCCAGGTTCGGGCGGGACAGGTCGCAGCCCATGTCCGTGTACTCGGCCCAGGCGGCGTCCGCACCAGGGCCCATCGCCCACAGCAGCGCCCCGGCGGCCACCACCACCAGCCCCACCCAGAAGAGCAGCGCCGTGCGGTGCAGCCGGAGCATGGCCAGGACCAGGCCGCGCGACGGCGAGATGTGCCGGACGACGGCGGGTGGGGTCGCCGCGGTGAGGGCGGTCATACGGCGGCCTCCCGCGCGTCGAGCAGCAGCGGCGGGGCGTCCGGCGAGCGCAGGTGGGCCAGGACGACTTCCTCCAGGGAGGGTCGGTCGCTCTGGAACCCGTCGCCGAGGTGGCCCTCCGGCCGGACCAGGGCGGTCAGTTGGCGGCCGGTGGTGCGCGACTCGACCACCGTGTGCGGGTCGAGGGCCTCGCCCGCCCGGCCCGTGATCAGGGTGTGCGCGGCGAGCAGGTCGTCGAGCGGCCCGGCGAGCCGGACGCGGCCCGAGCCGAGCAGCAGCAGGTGGTCGCAGGAGCCCTCCAGCTCCGCGACGACGTGCGAGGACATGACAACCGTGGTGCCGTGGTCGGCCGCGTCGGCCATGAGCGTGGCCGTCAGCTGGTGCCGGGCGAGCGGGTCGAGGTCGGCCATCGGCTCGTCCAGCAGCAGCAGTTCGGGGCGTTTGCCGAGGGCCAGGGCGAGCGCGACGCGGGTGCGCTGGCCGCCGGAGAGCGCCCGGATCTTCGTGTCGGGGTCGAGGTCGCCCTCCGCGACGATCCGCTCGGCGACCTGGGCGTCCCAGCGCCGGGGGTTGAGGTCGCGGCCCAGCCGCAGCGTCCCGGCGATCGTGAGCTGGGGATACAGGGGCTTGTTCTGGGCGACGTAGGCGAGGCGCTCACGGGCCGCGGCCGGGGTCGTGCCGAGCACGGTGACGGTGCCCTCGGTGGGGCGGAGCAGCCCGGCCGCAAGGGCGAGCAGGGTGGACTTGCCGGCGCCGTTCGGGCCGGTGAGGGCGCAGACGCGGCCCGCGGGGAGCCGGAAGGCACAGCCGTCCAGGGCCGGGGCGCGGCGTCGCCCGAACCTCCTGCCCAGTCCGGCCGCCTCGATGGCGGTGTCGGTCATGCGTCCCCCTTGAAGTCTGCGAAATGCGCGTCGAGTACGGAAGTGAAGAGGGCGGCCACGTCCTCGCGCTCCAGGCCGGCCTCGCGGGCCCGGACCGCCCATGCGTCCAGATCGGCGCGCAGTGGGGAGTCGGCGGGGGCGGTGCTCAGGGCCTTGCGGACGAACGTGCCCAGTCCGCGGCGGGCCTCGACCAGGCCCTCGCGCTCCAGCTCCCGGTAGGCCTTGAGGACCGTGTTCGGGTTGATGGCGGTGGCCTCCACCACCTCACGGGCCGTCGGGAGCTTGTCGCCCGGCTCCAGCAGGCCCAGGCGCAGGGCCTGTTTGGTCTGCTGGACGATCTGGACGTAGGTGGCGACGCCGCTGCGCCGGTCGATGCGGTACTCGACCACTCCTGCACCACCCTTTCACTAATTGAGTAGTGAAAGGGTGGTGCAAGGGGGTGGGGAAAGTCAAGCGTGCTTTCTTGAATCCTCCCCTCCCTCTGAAGGGAGGGGATTCCTGGCTCAGGCCGCCCCCTGAAGCTGCGCTCCAGGGGGTCTTGCGCCATCGGCGCCAGCCGGGTTGAGACCAGCCCGGAGGAGCATCACGCGTGCGGAGTTCTTGTCCCTGGGGGACACGGCTCCGCATGCGGTGCACGTGTAGGTGCGCTCACCCAGCGAATGGGGTCTCCCCTGCTCGAGCGCAGCCGAGAGCTTGGGGAAGCATGCTTGGCTCTCGTCATGCAGTTGGCGCAGTCCGTTGTGGTGTGCGCGGGGTGGACCAGGCGGACGTCCCGCCCGTGCTTGCGGCCCATCTCCAGCAGAGCGGCCTTGGTGGCGCCGATGGCGGCGTCCGCGGCCTTGCGGGCCATCGTGCTCCTGGCGAGGAACTTGGGCTTGAAGTCCTCCACGGCGACGGCGACGGCGTCGTGGTCGCGGACCACCTTCTTGGCCCACTTGCGGCCGGTGTCCTGGCGCTGCCGGGCGACCTTCTTGTATGCCTTGGCCCGCAGCTTCTTCGCCTCGCGGTAGCCATTTGATGCCGATTGGCCCTTCTTAGGCCGGCGGCGGGACATCATCCGGTCATACCGGGTCAGCTTCTTGCTCGCCTTCCTGCCGTGTTCGGGGTGCGGCAGGTCGTGGGCGTCGGAGGTGGTGGTCGCGGCCTGCGTCACGCCCCAGTCGACACCGAGCACACGACCCGTCGGCGGCAGCGGCTGCACCTCGGGGGGTACGACGAACGAGCCGTACCAGTGCCCCAGGCTGTCCTGGTACACACGCACCGAGGACGGCTCAGCGGGCAGTGCCCGCGACCACACCACCCCCACCACGACCCCGCCCGCCAGACACAGACGGCCGCCCTTCAGACGGAACCCGCGCCGGGTGTAGTTCAGGGTCGGTAGTGCTTCACGCTTCTTCTTGTGCGTGGGCATCCCCGCCCGGCGGGACATGGGCAGTCGCTCTTTGATGTCCTTGTGCGCTTTGGTGCGGGAGCGGCCGAAGTCGCGGATGACCTGTTGCTGGACAACCGAGGAGCCCTCTCGCAGCCACGGAATGGTCTTCCGGGCCTCGGTCAGCATCCGGTCGAGCTGCGCCGGGCCGCACGTCCGTTTCTCCCCCGTCGCACGGTTGTGCAGATACACCGCCTTCGACTTGGCCACACCCTCGTTCCACAGTCACCGGCACCGGTCCCACTCCGTCACCAGCGCCCTGCGGGCGGTCGAGGACACACGCAGCCGGAAGGTGTAGCGGGCATGTCCGACCGCCTCCGCGGCCGACCCCACTTGCGCCATCCCGCCCCCTCCCGCAACGACAAGACGACCCGAACCCCGCACAGGACCATACGTACGATCACCGCACGCACGTCCCCCGATCCCGCAGCCACCACCCCCACCAGCGACAGTGGGCATGCACGTTTGCACCACCATCGAACATCGGACAGCGACACGGGCGCTCCGCCTCCGAGCCCTCCCCGGCGGAAACGCCGGAGGATCCTCGCAAGAAACAAGTGAACCGTTCGGGCCGGGCCGTCCGATGAGGAGACGTGAGCGATACGAGAAGCGACGGGGAGCTGCTGCGGGCCGTAGCCGTGGACGTCGACCGGCGTGCCTTCGGGGAGCTGTACCGGCGCTACGCGCCCTGGCTCCGGGCCCGGTTGCGGGGGCGGTGCGCCGATCCCGGAGTCGTCGACGACGTGGTGCAGGAGACGTTCCTCGCGGTGTGGCGGGGCACGGCCCGCCACCGGCAGGAGGGCCACTCCCCGGACGCGGCCGGGTGGCTGTGGCGCATCGCCTCGCGGCGGCTGGTGGACGCGCTGCGGGGCGACGGGGCGCGGGGGCGGCTGCTGACCGCGACCGGACTCGCGCTGATGCCCCGTCTCGGCCCGGTACTCGCACCGTCCCTGGTGGGCGGGGCATGGGCCGGGCTGCTGCTGACGGCCGACGTGCTGCGGGCCGGGGCGGACGTACCGCTCGCGCCGTTCACCGTGGCCGGGCAGGGCGTGGCGGCGGCGGTCGCCGCGCTCGCCGCCGGGCTGCTCTTCCTGCTTCGTGACCGATTCGACCTCTTCCAGGGACGTGCCGTATGACCACGACCGTGTCCGCCTCCGGGCTGAGCCTCCGCTACGGCGGTACCCGGGCCCTCGACGACGTGTCGCTGCGGCTGACCGCCGGCGTCACCGGGCTGCTCGGCCCCAACGGCGCCGGCAAGACCACCCTGCTGCGGGTGCTCGCCACCGCCCTGCCCGCCGACCGGGGGGCCTTCACCGTGCTCGGGCACGATCCCGGAACCGCCCGCGGCCGCCAGGAGGTGCGGCGTCGGCTGGGCTACCTGCCCCAGACCCCGGGCTTCCACCCGGACTTCACCGCCTTCGAGTTCGTCGACTACGTGGCGATCCTGAAGGAGATGACCGACCGGGCCGCCCGGCACCGGGAGGTGCGGCGGGTGCTCGACGAGGTCGGCCTGGCGGAGGTGCGGGGCAAGCGGATCCGCAAGCTGTCCGGGGGCATGCGGCAGCGCGTCGCCCTGGGATCGGCCCTCGTCGGCGATCCCGGGTTCCTGGTGCTCGACGAGCCGACCGTCGGGCTCGACCCCGAACAGCGCATGCGATTCCGTGAGTTGATCGCGGAAGCCGGTGAGGGACGGACGGTGCTGCTGTCCACCCACCAGACGGAGGACGTGGCGATGCTCTGCCACCGTGTGGTGGTCATGGCCGCCGGCCGGGTGCGCTTCGAGGGCACTCCGGCCGAGCTGACCGCGCGGGCCGAGGGGCGCGTGTGGAGCAGCACCGAGCGGGACCCGGGCGCCAAGGCGGGGTGGCGCACCGGGACCGGGACCTTCCGCAACGTGGGGGCCCCGCCGCCCGGCGCCGAACTGCTCGAACCCACCCTGGAGGACGGCTACCTGCTCACCCTCGACGACGCCGGAGCGGAGGTGGCGGCGTGACCACGCTCGTGGAGAAGCCCGTCACGTCCGCGATACGGAACGCGCCCGGCGGGTCCTTCAAGGCCGTGCTCGCCCTGGCCCTGTTCGAGTCCCGCCGGCTGCTGACCCGGATCCCGGTGCTCCTCGCCTTCGCCGTGTACCTCGGCTGGACCCTGTGGCGCGCCGGAAAGGCCTGGGGCGACTACCCGGCCCTCCAGGACGCCGACCGGGCCACCCAGAGCGCGCCGATGCTCGTCGGCCTCGCGGTCCTGCTGTCCGTCAACCAGGCCGCGCTGCGCTCCCGACGGCACGGCACGGAGCGGCACTTCGCGGTGCTGGTGCTCCCGCAGTGGCGCCGTACGGCCGCCCACGGGCTGTCGGTCGTGGCCGCGGCCCTGCTCACCGCCGTGTGCGTGGCCGGGCAGTTCGGCCGGGAGGCGCTGCGGCCCGCCGCGATCGGGCACGGGTCGGTGAGCGAACTGCTCGTCGGGCCGCTGACGGTGCTGCTGTTCGGGACGGCCGGACTGCTCCTGGCCGGGCTGGTGAGGTCGGCCATCGCCGCCCCGCTGCTGGTCGTGTTCGGACTCTTCCTGTTCGCCTTCTTCTGGGGCACGAGCGACGACGCGACCCGCTGGCTGCTGCCGGCCGTCGTCGAGGCCTCCAGCAACACCCTGCCGTCCGACCTGATGGGCCGGCCCGCCGCCTGGCACGCCCTGTACCTCGCCGGACTGGCCCTGTTGCTGGGCCTGGTGGCGATCCTGGTCGCCGGTGGCCGCAAGCCGGTCGTCATGGCCGGTGCCGCCGGAGCGCTCGCCATGACGCTGGTCGGCGGAGTGGCCCAGTCGGCGGGCGAATCCCCCGGACTGGTCAAGGCGCGCGAACGCGCCACGCTGCACCCCGAGCAGGTGCAGACCTGTCTCCGGCGGGACGGATCGACGTACTGCGCGTTCCCCGAGTGGGGGCCACGGGGCGCGGACTGGGCCGGGGTGGTGGACCGGGTCCGGTCCCTGGCCGGGGGCAGCGCCCACGAGCAGGACCTCGTCGTACGGCAACGGATCGACGCGCGCTACGGCCTCTCCGGTGATGCCGCTCTGGCCCCGCTGGAGCGTCCGCACGAGGTGACGGTGGGCACCCAGTGGGGCGGCAACCGCGTCCCCGAGTTCGCCGCGGCCGCGGCGGGTGTGCTGATCGCGGGTGACGAGAAGGCCGCGAACTCGATCTGCGACGGTCGCATCGTCCCCCTGATGTGGCTGGCCGTGGGCTGGGAGTCCGACCCGCTCGACGCGCTGCGCCGCGTCCGCCTCGACGACAGCGTCACCGGCTCCGCCTACGTGCTCCAGCCCACGCACGGGCTGTACATGACCGAGGCCCAGACCGAGGTGCTGCGCGCCCTGCTCGACCTGCCCCGCGATGAGGCCGGCGCACGCGTCAAGGACCACTGGGGCGAACTGACCGCACCGAAGGTCACCGCGGCCCGGGCCGCCGAGCTGCTGGACCTGCCCGCGCCCGAGGGGGAGGACAAGTGTTCCTGAACCGGCAGCTGGTGCTGCCCGTCCACCGGACGGTGCCGTGGCGCGGCATCGGCGCGGCCGGGGCTGCGGGACTGCTGCTCGCGGCGCTGACCCGGACCGGCGAGACGGCCGAACGCCTCTCCCTGTACCTGCTGCGGGCCGCGATCCTCGCCTTCGCGGTGGGCTTGGCCTTCCTCCTGGACGACCCGGCCCGGCACACCACGTCCACCGTGCCGACCCGGCGCCCGGTCCGTGTCGCCCTGCGGACGGTCCTCGTCGTCCCGGCCGCCGCGGCCTGGTGGACGGTGGCCCTGCTGCTCGTGCCGCCGGAGGTACGGCCCCCGGTCGCCGACATCACGCTGGAGGCGGGGGCGGCCTTCGTCCTGGCGGTGGCCGGAGCCGCGGCGGCGGTGCGCTTCAGTGAGGTCACCCGGCCCGGACGGCCGGTCACGGGCGCGCTGTTGACCACGGCCGTCCTGGCCATGCTGTTCTGGCCCGGCCGCTGGGCCCTGTTCGTGCCGGTGGAGGACGAGCGATGGGCGGCGGCGCACGAGCGGTGGGGGTTGGTGCTGGGCGGGGCCGTGCTCCTGGGTGTGGTGTGCGCGATCGAACCTCTGCGGCGGCGGGTGCGGCTCTAGACGCCGGGGCACATCGAGTGGTTGTGCAGACGGCCGCATCCGTCCTTGGGAGCCGTTATCGCCGGCCCGAACGCCTGCCCGATCTCCGCCGCGCTTCCCGAGAACGCCCCGATCGGCCCAGCAAGCCCCGTCGCCTCCCGGTCGGGGGCATTCCGACAACCAACGGTTGTGTGACTAGTCTGCCCCTGTGGACCTCAAAGCCGTACGCGCCTTCGTCGCGATCGCCGACTCCGGGCAGTTTCAGAAGGCCGCCGTGGACCTGGCCCTCACCCAGCAGGCCGTGTCCAAGCGGATCGCCGCGCTGGAGAAGGACCTCGGGGTGCGGCTGCTGGTCCGCACACCGCGCGGGGCGGAGCTCACCATCGACGGGCAGGCGCTCCTGCCGCACGCCCGCGCCCTTCTCCAGGCGGAGGAACGGGCGGTGGCCGCCGTACGGCCCGGCGACCGGGTGCTGCGGGTCGACGTCGTGGGGCGCCGGGCCGCCACGGCGGGACTGGTACGGGACTTCCACCGGGCGCACCCGGAGATCAGGCTGGACGTCGTCACCCTGTTCGGAGTCGACGCGGCGGTCGCCGCCGTGCGGGACGGGGCCGTCGACGCCACGTTCCGGGCCGTCACCATGCCCGGGCATCCGCTCCCCGACGGCATCACGGCGACCCCGGTCCTCGACGAGCCGCTCCGGCTGTGCGTCGGCCCCGACCACGAGTTCGCCCGGGCCGAGTGGGTGACGCCGGCGCAGCTCGCCGGACACCGCATCTGGATGCCGGGCAACGAGCCCGGCACGGAGTGGGCCGCCTACTACGACGAACTCGCCGCCACCTTCGGCCCGGCCATCGACACCATCGGCCCCAACTTCGGTGTCGAGGCCCTCCTCGACACCGTCGCGGACTCCCCGACCCTGGCGACGTTCCTCAGCGAACGCACCCCGCTGGTCTGGCCGACCGACCACGACCTGCGCCTCGTCCCGCTGCGCGACCCGACCCCGGTCTACCCGCACTCCCTGCTCTGGCGTACGGACAACCCCCACCCGGGCCTGACGGCCCTGCGCGCCCACCTGGCGGCACAGCCCGGGCTCGCAGAGGGCAGGACGTGGCGCCCTTCCTGGGCGCAGTGACCAGGGCCCGAGTCCTGAGTACCGCTCCACCCTCGGCCTGTCGGACAGAAACTGTCGGGGCCACTCGCTTCTTTGCAGTGTCGTGCTTCCACGAGCCGAGTAAAGGGCGCTCCGCGTCGGCTCCGCCGATCGGCCTGCGGCCGACCCTTGACTCACCTCGCTCCAGCACGGGAGAGAAGCGAGCGAGCGGCCCGGAAAGAGCGGGTGGCCGAACCCCGTGTGCGATCAACGCCCCGTTGCCCCCGCACCCGGCGTCAGCGCGCACCCGCGCCTCGCCTGCACGCCGGGTGGTCTTAGCGGCGAGCGGTGGTGGTGGGGGGTGGGGGGCCGTGGGGAGGGGAAGAGGGAGGAGGGGAGCCGGGCCGGGGGCAGGGGATGGGGGATAGGGGGCCAGGCGAGGGAGCAAAGGGGGTGCCCTCTGCTGTATTGGAGCGGATGGGCCAAGGGCGGGAGCGAAACCGCTGGTGAGGGCCGGGCGGCATGGTCCAAATGCTCCACCGGGCTCCCAAGGCCCCCCACCCCCCACCACCACCGCTCGCCGCTGAGCCGAGCCGGCGTGCAGGCGAGACGCGTGCGCGCCCGCCGACGCCGGGTGCGGGGCAACGGGCCGATGACCGCACACGGGGTTCGGCCACCCGCCTTCCGGGCCGCTCGCTCGCTTCTTCCTCGTGCTGGAGCGGACTGGGTCAAGGGTCGGCCGCAGGCCGCTCGCCGAAGGCGACGCGAAGCGCCCTTGAGGCAGGCCGTGGAAGCACGACAGTGACAAGGAAGCGGGCGGCCCCGACGGTCAGTTGGTGACGTACGTGAGGAACGACGCCCAAGGGCTCACGCCGAACACGAGTATCGGGCCCTGCGGCTGCTTGCTGTCACGGACCGGGATCATGCCGGGGCAGTTGTCGGCGACCTCGACGCAGTTGTTCGCTCCCCCGTCGCTGTAGGACGACTTGCGCCACACAGCGGTGGTGAGGTCGCGGGTGCTCGTCATGATCTGTGCTCCTCCAGTACGCCCCTGATGAACGCGAGCGAGTCCGACGGGGACAACGCCAGGTCGCGAAGGCGATCGTAGGACGATCGCTCCCGAAGAACCTCGTCCGGATCTTCGATCAGCCGACCACCGCTGTTGCCTTCCGTGTAGGCAACGGCGCTTCCGCTCCGCTGCCAGAGCAGCGTCAGCGATCCGTTCATATGGTGATGCGCACCCGCCGAGAACGGCAGTACTTGGAGCGCCAAGTTGGGCCACAGCGCGGCAACCTCAAGGTGAAGCAGCTGGTCGTGCCACGTCTTGCCCTGGGCAGCAGGACGTCGGAGCGCGAACTCGTCCACGATCGATCCGGACGGCGACGTCCTGACCCGGGACCTCCCGACGGCTCCGTCACGTCTCCGTGCGGTACATCAGGTCCACCTCGTGCGTGACGAACCCCAGCCGCTCGTACACCGACACCGCCGCGGAGTTGTCGGCGTCGACGTACAGCATCGCCGTCGGCAGCCCCTGCCCCGCCAGGTGCCGCAGGCCGATCGTGGTCAGGGACTTGCCGAGGCCGCCGCCCTGCGCGCCGGGGCCGACGCCGAGGACGTACACCTCGCCCAGGCCCTCCTCGGCGTGCACCTTGGTCCAGTGGAAGCCGACGAGTTCGTCGCCGCGGAAGGCGAGGAAGAAGCCCGCCGGGTCGAACCACGGCTCGGCCTTGCGGTCGTCGAGGTCGCGCTGGGTGAGGGAGCCCTGCTCGGGGTGGTGCGCGAAGGCGGCGGCGTTCACCGCGAGCCAGGCCGCGTCGTCCTTGCCGGGGACGAAGGCGCGGACCGAGACGCCCTCGGGGAGTACCGGGTCGGGCGCGTCGAAGTCGGTCAACGAGCGCCGCATCTGGCGCAGTTCACGGAAGAGTGTGAGGCCGAGGACCTGCGCGAGATGCCGGGCGGCGGAGTGCCCGCCGTGCGCCCACACCCGCAGCCGCTTCCCCGAGGCGGCCAGCAGCGCCGAGCCGAGCGCCCGCCCGTGCCCGTGTCCGCGATGCCCGGGATGCACCACCAGCTCGGCGGCCGGCGGCTCCACCGGGTCCGTGTCCTCCAGCTGGGCGTAACCGACCAGTTCCCCGCCGGCGGTGAGCAGCAGGTGGGACACGCCCTCCCGCTCCCCGCCGCGCAACTGCAACCGGCCTTGTTCGGACACCGCCTGCTGCCCGTCGGTCCCGGCCGCCTCGTCGAGCAGTCCGAGCACGGCCTCGGTCTGCTCCGCGGAGAGCGCGGCAAGGGTCTCGATCGAGCGGGGGTGGCCCGGCTTCACGGTGTCGTCGCTGGTCATGCGTACGAGGGTACGGGGCACCACCGGCAAATCGGCGGCAAAGAAGCAACCAGGCCGTAACCATGAAACACCTGTTGCGCTACGCGCGTTGACTCTAGGCTGCGCCGGACGACATCACTGTCCCAGCAGACCCAAAGGGGGGCGTATGCCAGCCACTTCACCGGCGCACCCGGACCGCCGCAGACGTCGTACGAACCGTTTCGCCGCTCTCGCCGCCGGTGTCGTCACCGTCGGCGCGCTGGCCGCGGCCGGGCTGCCGGGCTCGGCTTCCGCCGGGGAGGAGCACGGGAAGGGCGGGTACGGCCACGGGCACGGCCGCTACCAGGACATCCAGCTGCTGTCCTTCAACGACCTGCACGGCAACCTGGAGCCGCCCGCCGGTTCCTCCGGCCGCGTCACCGAGGCGCAGCCCGACGGGACGACCAAGACCATCGACGCCGGTGGTGTCGAGTACCTCGCCACGCATCTGCGGCAGGCCCGCAAGGGCGAGAAGTACTCCATCACGGCCGCCGGCGGCGACATGGTCGGCGCCTCCCCGCTGCTCTCCGGGCTGTTCCACGACGAGCCGACCATCGAGGCGCTGAACAAGCTCGACCTCGACGTCACCTCCGTCGGCAACCACGAGTTCGACGAGGGCGCCAAGGAGCTCGGCCGCCTCCAGAACGGCGGCTGCCACCCGAAGGACGGCTGCTACTCGGACAAGAAGTTCAAGGGCGCCGACTTCCCCTACCTCGCGGCCAACGTCCTCGACGAGAAGACGAAGAAGCCGATTCTCAAGCCCTACTGGGTGTGGAAGAAGAACGGCGTCAAGGTCGGCTTCATCGGCGTGACCCTGGAGGGCACCCCGGACATCGTCTCCGCCGAGGGCGTCAAGGGCCTGGCCTTCAAGGACGAGGTCGAGACGATCAACAAGTACGCCAAGGTGCTGCAGAAGCAGGGCGTGAAGTCGATCGTCGCGCTCATCCACGAGGGCGGCTTCCCGGCGTCGGCGTCGTACAACTACGACTGTGACTCCCCGGGCGCGGGCGACGGCATCTCCGGCCCGATCGTCGACATCGCCAAGAACGTCACGCCGCAGGTGGACGCGCTGGTCACCGGCCACACCCACAACGCGTACGTGTGCAGCATCGCCGACCCGGCCGGCAAGCCCCGCATGGTCACCTCGGCCGCGTCCTTCGGGCGCCTCTACACCGACACGACGCTGACGTACGACCGCAGGACCGGCGACATCGCCCGTACGGCCGTGAAGTCCGCGAACCGCGTGGTCACCCGGGACGTCCCCAAGGCGCCCGACATGACCGAGCTGATCAGTAAGTGGAACACCCTGGCCGCGCCCATCGGCAACAAGCCGATCGGCTACATCTCGGGCGACATCGGCAACACCGGCACCGAGTCCCCGCTCGGCGACCTCATCGCCGACGCCCAGCTCGCCCACGGCAAGCAGCTCGACCCGGAGACCGACCTGGCGCTGATGAACCCGGGCGGCATCCGCGCGCCGCTGACCTACGCGGCCAAGGGCGCCGAGGGCGACGGTGTCGTCACCTACGCCGAGGGCTTCACGGTCCAGCCGTTCGCGAACACCGTGAACCTCCAGAACTTCACGGGCGCGCAGGTCGTCCAGGCGCTCAAGGAGCAGGTGTCCGGCCCGAACGCGGCGGCCCCGAAGATCCTCCAGGTCTCGTCCGGCCTGACCTACACGCTGGACCTCACCAAGTCCGGCGCCGACCGGGTGGTCACGGACAGCATCAAGCTGAACGGCTCGGCCATCGACCTGTCGGCCACCTACCGCGTCGCGACGAACAGCTTCCTCGCGGGCGGCGGCGACGGCTTCCCGACCCTCGGCCAGGGCACGAACGACGTCGTCGGCAGTGATGATCTGGCCGCGCTGGAGCAGTACCTGACGGCCAACTCCTCGGCATCGAACCCGATCGCCCCGCCGAAGGCGGACCGGATCACGATGGTCCACTGAACCGAGAGCCCCTCGGGGCTTGGCACGGGGCCGGTGCATGCCACCGGCCCCGTCGTCGGTTCCGGCCGCGTTACGGCGATCGCCGGGCCCCTCTCCCCTCCGGTGTGCGCACGCGACCCAGTACCTGAAACGTCCTGGTATTTCGGTTGAATCCCCGCCCAGGTCAGACCCGTTGCGGCACGATGAGTGACCCGCCGTCAGCAACCGGTCACCGTGGCCGAGAGGCGCGGCGGTCCGTGAGGGGGACCATGCTGCTGCCCGACAACCCGATCTCGGGACCGGACGGAGACCGGTTCGGGTTCGGCACCCATGCCAAGGTGCTCTGCGATGCGATCGAGACCGCCGAGGGGCTGCCGCTCACCATCGGCGTCTTCGGCCCCTGGGGGATGGGCAAGTCGAGTTTCATGAAGGTCTGCGAGGGCCTGCTGAAGGAACGCGGCGTGCGGACCGTCTGGTTCAACCCCTGGAAGTACGACCAGAAGGACGAGATCTGGCACGCCCTGATCCAGACCGTCCTCACCGAGATAGCCGTCGACCTCGACAGACGGCGTCAGGCCGGTGAGGAGACCCGGCAGGAGCGGCTGTCCGCGGCGCTGGGCACGGTCAAACGGCTCAGTCAGGCGGCGGCCTGGCTGCTCGCCCGCAGGGCGGCCGGCCCGCTGACGGCG
The DNA here is from genome assembly GCF_007655005.1 of Streptomyces tibetensis. Lineage (GTDB taxonomy): Bacteria > Actinomycetota > Actinomycetes > Streptomycetales > Streptomycetaceae > Streptomyces > Streptomyces tibetensis. Next base: position 76,626 of record NZ_SZVW01000029.1, on the reverse strand, counting down.
GGCTTCCTGGTCCCCGAGGACGTCGACGCCGTCCAGAGCGCGCTCACCGCACCGGGGGCGGAGACGTATCTACACGTCAACCGCTTCGAGCAGGACTTCCGCGAGGTCGTCGACATCTACGCCGACGGCGGTCGGCTCGTCCTGTTCGTCGACGACCTGGACCGCTGCCACGAGGAAGCGGCGATCACCGTGCTCGACTCCTTGAAGCTCTTCCTGGGGGAGGGCTCCTGTGTCTTCGTGCTCGCCATGGACTACCAGGTCGTCGCGGAGGCCGCCGCCAAGCGGTTCGACCGGGAGGGCACGGACGGCGCGCGCGGGCGGCAGTACCTGGAGAAACTGATCCACTTCCCGTTCCATCTGCCGGGTATCCCCTTCGAGTTGCTGTACCAGCAGCTCAGCAGCGAAATCACGGAACCCGCCGTGGGTGCCTCGCGGGAGCTCTGGGAGCTCATCGAGGTCGCGTTCGCGGCCAACCCGCGGCGGGTGCGCCGCTTCATCAACGGCCTGAACCACACCGTCCTGACACTCCAGCAGCACGACGGCCGGCCCGGCAGTGACCGCCTGCTGCACGCGGGCGTCCTGCTCGCTTTGCAGATCAAGTTCCCGGACTTCTTCTCCGCCCTGCAGAACGATCCCGGGGTCTGGGCACGGTTCGACGACGCGGAGTTCACGAAATCGGAGCTCGGCGGCCGGGACGGGGAGCTCGCTGCGCGGAACCCGGGGGTGCGGCGGCTGATCGCCACCGTGTCGTCCCGGCGTACGGGATTTTCCTTCCCGCCTCCTCCGACGGCCAGCGTGCTCAGACTGCTCACCGAGGTGCTGACCGTCACCGGCGGAGCACTCACCGGCGAGGGCGACGCCCATGCCGGCTGACTGCGAATCCGAGGTCCGGTACGCGGTCGGCCTGGACCTCGGCGACGGGGAGAGCTCCCTGTGCTGGCTGCCCACGCACGGGCGCGGCAAGGCGGAGATCTACGCCAGGGGAACCGAGGGCACCGCCATCGTGACGGCACTGGGGCGCGAACCCCTGGAGCAGGGCGGTCACCGGTACGTCATCGGCGAGGCCGCGGTGCTGGCGAAGAACGCGCTGCACTTCAGCGTCAACTTCAAGACGCGGCCCGATCCGCAGGGGCTGGTCGTCCCCGAGGCCGTGCAGTTCGCCCAGGTCCTCCTCACCGAGTTCTTCGCCGCGCACCCGGAGGTCAGGGACGACTGCGCGGTGTACGTCGGCCACCCCACGGGCTGGGACGCCGCCTCGGTCGCGGCGTACCGCGAGCACTTCTCGTCGATGCGGCTGCCCGTCCAGCTCGTCGCGGAGTCCCAGTCCGCGCTCGTCCACGTCAGGGACCGCCGGACAGTACGGCGTGACCCGCGCGGGCTCGACCGGGTCCTGGTCGTCGACATCGGCTCCTCCACGACCGACTTCACGTTCGTGGCCGACCTCGTGCCGCGCAACCTGCCGGTGGGATCCGGCCTCGGCTGCGCCCTGATCGACAACGAACTCGTCGAGCGGGTACGGGCGGCTTTCCGGGCGAACGAGCAGTTCACCGCGGCGCTCGACAAGGACGGCGCGCCGGAGATGCTGCGGCTCGTATGCCGCCGGGCCAAGGAAGCGCAGTTCGGCGGGGACGACGTACGCCTCCAGGATCTCCAGGCAGGCTGCGACCGCCGGTTCACGCCGTTCCTGGTCCCCGCCATCGGCTGGCTCAGGCAGCAGAACATCCCCGGGGACGTGGTGCGCGACCGGGGCGGCTGGGCGGAGCGGTTCGCGGGCGTCCTGGCGGAGGTGCGCGAGCTGCTCGGTGCGGACGAGCCCGAGCTGGTGGTTCTCACCGGAGGCGGTTCCCGCATGCCGGTGGTGCGCCGGCTGTGTCTCGACGCGTTCCCCGGGGCCACCGTCGAGAACGACACCGACCCCTCGCTGTCGGTGACCCGGGGGCTCGCCAGTGTCGGACGGCATCGGGTCAACGTGGCCCGGTTCCGGCGCGACATCCAGGCGCTGAAGGTCCGCCCCGAGTTCGAGGAGAAGATCCGGGCCGGCCTGCTCTCCGCTTTCGACCAGGCCAGGAACACCCTGCTGACCCGCTTGTTGGAGAGGGCCGACGACCAGTTCGCCGACACCAAGGACGAACAGGACATCGACGCGCTCATCCGCCGCCTCACCGGCATGGACGAGGTGCTCGTCGGCCTGCGCGTACGGCTCAACGCCGAACTCACCCCGATGGCACTCGACATCTGCCGCTCGTACGACATCCGGGACGACCGGTTCACCCTGGACCTCGAGCTGCCCGGGATCATCGGGACCGCCATCGGCGCGCGGATCCGACCGATGTGGCGCACGCTCCGGGCGGCGCAGGCGGTGCTGAGGACCCTTGAGGAGAATGGACGCGCATTCTCCTACGTGGTGCGGTTCATGGCGTCCGGCGGACAGGTGTTCAGGAAACTCGGCGCCGCGGGAGCCGTCGCCGCAGTGGCGCTGGGAATCCCGACGGCGACAGAGGCAGGCGCACGCAAGCTCATCAGTACGACGCTGCGGAACGCGGAACTGGATCCCGCCGAAGTGTCCACCGTGGTCGCGCACGTGGCGGAGCAGCTCACCGCGCAGATGGACCACCGCGCCCAGGAGGTGGAGCGCTTCGTCTCCGATGCGTCGACGCCCGTGACATCGATCGCATAGTGGGGGCTCAGGTTGCGGCCAGGGGCGGTGCGCATGGTCGGATGAGACGATGCGCACCCCCCACCGCATGGCCACGCATCATCCCGACGACCGCTCTGAGCAGCCCCGCAACCCCTACGAGGAACTCGGCGCACTCGACGACGGGCCTCTGGAGGCGACCCCTCTGGAGGACTTTCTCGGCGGGGACGCCGAGCAGCGGCACGAGCCGGAGCCGGAGTGGTCGCCGCCCGACCACCGCCGTGGCGGCCGACGTCGAAAGAATCGTTTCGCCGGACTGCCGTTCGCCGTGAAGGCCGTCGTCGGCCTGGTCGTCCTCGCCTCGTTCGCCGCGCTCGGCGACCGCTGGGCGGTGCTTTACGCCGAGCACCGGGCCGCCGACACCCTGAAGGACCGCCTCGACCTGGCCGCCGCGCCCGAGGTGGAGATCGGCGGCTTCCCCTTCCTCACCCAGCTCGCCGAAAAGCGGCTGGAGTCGGTGAAGCTGACGGTCCCGGACGTCGCCGCCGACCGCGTCTCGCTCGCGAAGGTGTCGGCCACGGCCCATGACGTGACGCTCAACGCCGACGGGCTGACGTCCGTGCGCGGCGCCGACGTCCCCCGGTTCGACGGGGACGTCATGCTGTCCTTCGAGGACCTCAACCGCGAACTCGGCGCCTCCCAGGTGACCTTCACCGGTGAGGGCCGGGACCGGGTACGGGCGCGCGGCACCCTGCCGGTCGCCGGGCACAACCTGAAGCTGCGGGCCGAGGCCCGGATCCAGCGGCAGGGGGAGCGGGGCATCGCCACCGAGATCGGCGGCATGCGCCTGGACATCGGGGACCTGGCCACCTACCGCCCCGGCAAGCGCGCCTCGGAAGGGCTGCACCTGACGCCCGAGGCGTCCGCGGATCTGGCCCGGGAGACCCGGAAGGCCAAGGCGCTGCTGTCGGTCCCGGCCATCGTGCACCGCATGGGTGTGCCCGAGGCGACCGTGAACCAGGCCCTGGCCGACGACGGCAAGCTCGCCGAGCTGACCGGCTCCCCGCGCTTCGCCCGCCAGGCCGAACGCCTGAACCTCATCGACCTCGCCCTGGACAACCCCGACGTGCTCAGGAGTCTCGGCCTCGACCCCGATCTCCTCGGGGAATTGTCGCGCCTGACCCGCCCGGTCCTGGCCGACCGGCTCGCGCTGGCCTTCGAGCTGCCGAAGCCGGAGCAGGGGGACGTGAAGCTGGAGGACGTACGGGTGGAGGAGGACGGCATCCGGGTGCGGCTGTCGGGCTCGGGGCTGACGGTGGGCGGCTGAGCCGGCCCGGCTCCGGAACACGCCGCCCGACCGGGCCCGCCTGAAACTTTATGTGCTGATGTGTTGACCTCTGTTCGAGACTCCTTCTAGTTTCGTGCTCCCATGAGTGATCCGCCCGGCGGCCCGCTCACCCTTGCACCTGCTCAGAAGGGGATGTCGTGTCCGACAAGAACCAGCGCGGGACAGCCGGCGTGGGGGCGCTGCTGGCCTGCGTCACGGCATTCGGTGGAGCGTTCGCCTCCCCCGCGGCCGCCGCTCCCGCCCACCGTCCCACCCCGCCGCCCGTCAGCGACTTCAAGGGCGTCAACTGGGCCGACCCGCGCGACAACTATGCCCACGACGCGGTCGTGCCCTCGGGCCTGTCCACCGCCGACAGCTACGCCACCACCTACGCCAAGTCCAAGGCGATCATCGGCGGGTTCTCCAAGCTCGGCGCCAACACCGTCCGCCTCCCGGTCAACCCGACCTCGGTGAACGGGCCGTTCTGGAAGTCGTACCGGGGCGCGATCGACGCCGCCACCGCCAAGGGCTTCAAGGTCATCCTGGGCTACTGGGAGGCCGACAACGCCAAGGACGGCAAGATCGACGACCAGGCGTCCTGGAACCGGATGTGGGCGCGTATCACCTCCGCCTACGTCGGCAACTCCAAGGTGTACTTCGAGCCGATGAACGAGCCGTTCGGCTACACCGCCCAGGAGTGGACCGACATCGCCGCGAAGTGGGTGACCACCCACCGCAACGTGCCCCGGGATCGGGTCCTCATCGGCGGCTACAAGTACAGCGAGGACGTCAAGCCGGTCTGCGCCGACCCGCGCCTCAAGGGCGTGCGCCTGGCCTTGCACAACTACGGCTTCTGGCACACCGACTGGACCAGCGTCGACCAGTGGAAGGCCGACTTCAAGAGCCGCATCGGCGACTGTGCCTCTCGCACGATCCTCGACGAGTTCGGCGCCTCGATGACCACCGGCCTGGACTACAACGGTCCGGCGGGCACTTCCAACGAGATCGCCTACATACAGGCCGCGACCGACACCATCCGGGAACTGGGCCTCGGCTCGGTCTACTGGCCCGGCCTGCGCAACGGTGACACCTACTCCCTCACCACGCTCCAGGGCACGGGCACGAACCTCAGCCTGACGGTGAACAACCAGAGCGGCCTGGACCGGCTGCACTACGCCTGGAAGCAGTGAGCACCCTTGAGGTGGTGGCCCTTCCGGGTCCGGCGCCGCTCGTCAGCCGGACCCGGAAGGGAGTCGTTCAGGACGCCGAAGGCGTCCAGCCCGCGAGCCAGTCCGCGACCTCCTGGTTCGCGGCCTGAGCGTCGCTCAGATGCGGCCGGTTGCTGCTCGCACCGCCCGCCCCCGCGCCGGAGTTCTTGTACTCGGCGAACCGGTCGTCCTTCCAGGAGAACCCGCTCATGTCGGTCCACGGGGTCGACTTGATCGCGTTGCTCAGGCCGGTGTTGCGGACCGTGGTCTGCGGGTCGAGGGACGCGTCCCCGCCGGCGTGCCAGGGTCGCCCGAGGTAGAAACTCCCGGCCGACACGTCGCCGTTCACCGTGGAGTTGGCGATCAGGATGCCCTTGCGGTTCGCCGCGGTGCTCGGAGCGGTGATGTACCCGGCCGAGCTGCCGTCCCAGCGCTTCTTCAGCGTGATCACGGACTTGTCGACGACGGCCGTGGCCCGGCCGAAGATGAAGTCGACGTTGCCGATGACGTAGGAGTTGCCGACGTACACCCGGCCCAGCCGGTCCTTCGACGCGGTGTCGAGCAGCAGGGTGTCCTGGTCCCCGCTGACGATGATCCCGTCCAGGAACACCTTGTCGGCGGCGGTCCGCAGGGCGACGGCCTGCTGGTCCTTGATGTTCTGGTTGGCCTTCTCGTCGAAGTCGTTGGAGATGGTCAGGTTGCGCGCCTGGAAGTCGTCCGCCTCGACGGCGACGGTCGCGCTGCCGCCCGTGCCGTAGGTGCCGCCGCCCGGCTTGGGGGTTCCCGACGCGTTGTTGTAGACGATCGTGGTGTCCTTGCGGCTGCCGCCGGTCCCCTGGATGGTGACGTGCGGCTTGTCGGAGGGCACCTTCACCAGTTCCCGGTACGTCCCCGGCTTCACGGCGATCACCACGCGCGAGGGGTTGTTCGCCGGTACGGCGTTCACGGCGGCCTGGACGGTCTTGTACTGACCGCTGCCGTCCTTGGCCACGGTGAGGGTGGTGGCGGCCGCGGCCTTGGTGGAGGCGGTGGTCGTGGCGGTGCCGAGGGAGGCGCGGGGCCCGGCACCGGACTTGAGGAGCGCGGGCAGATCGGCGGCCTTGTCGAGGCTGTAGGGGTAGTACGCCTTCGGGTCGAAGGCGCTCCCGCCGCTCTCGTTGCGCCCGCTGGTGCCGGAGAAGACATTGCCGCGCTGCACGACCGCGGCGCCGCTGTCCTTGATCACCGGGTTCTTGATGCCCTGGAAGTAGGAGTTCTCCAGGACCATCCTGGTCGAGCCGCGCGAGTAGTTCCCGTACGACGAGCCGATGCTCGTGTTCGGGGCGTCTTCGAGGAAGTTGTTGTACAGGTGCGCGTGGGCGGCGTTGTCCGTGGAAGGGTTGCGCTGCTCGGTCTCGCGGATCCAGTTGTGGTGGATCGTGATGTCGGTCTTGACGTTCTCGGTCCAGCCGATGCCGAAGGTCTTGTTGTTGTCGCTCAGCTTGTTCCAGGAGACGGTGACGTTCGTCGAGTCCTTGCGGACGTCGATGAGCCCGTCGGCCATGTGCCGCAGGTCGTTGTGGTCGATCCAGACGTGATGGGCGCCGTCCATCTGGATCGCGTCGAAGTCATGGTCCTTGTCGTTCCAGATGCCCTGGTACGCGTCCCGGATGGTCAGGTTCCGGATGATCACGTTGTGCACGCCCTGGCCGAGGAAGAACCCGCCGCCGACGATGTGCCCGGCGGTCCCCTGACCCACGATGGTCTTGTCGGACTGCACCTTGATCTCTTTGCCGACCGGGTTCATGGCGATGGCCCCGGCGACGACGATGACGTACGGCTGGGTCGCGGTGGCGTACTTCTCCAGCTCGGCCTGCGTCTTCACGGTGACGACCTGGCCACCACGCCCGCCGTACGTCCCGTTCTGCCCGAGGGAGTCGACGGAGGCGAACCCGTCGGCGGTGTCGGCGGCCCAGGAGGGGGTGGGGGAGGTGGTGGACGCGGGGGTGGCGGCGGAGGCCTGCAATGCGGTGGAGCCCAGGACGCCGAGGTCGCCGCCGTAGGCGAAGGTACCGGCGGCGGTCAGGGCCAGGGGGACCCCGACCGCCAGGGCGGTGCGGCTTCTGCGGTGACGGGGGCGGGCCTTGCTACGCGGCTCACTCATGGGGCGATCCGTTCCGTGTGGGGGAATGACCGCTGATCAGTCGCCGCCCCACACGGAAAGGTTGCCGTCCCAAGTGCTCTAGTCGGTGCAGGACTTGGGGTCGAGCTTCTCCTCGATCTTGTCCTCACGGCCGTCGGGCTGGCCGCTGGGCAGGAGCTTGTCGGAGATGCCGTCGATGTAGAACCCGTGCGAGTAGATGGTCTGGTACCCCCGGTCCCGCCAGCTGTGTACGGTCCGGTCCCCGTCGCCCTTGTTCCACTGGTAGTCCTCGACGTAGAAGACGGGGTTGACGCGCACCACGCGCTGGTACGGCGTCCAGGTCACGGCGACCTGCCGGCACGGCGGGACGGTCTTCTCGCTGCGGGTCTCGAACTTGGACTCCTTCTCCCAGCCCCACTCGTACCCGGCACTGCCGCCCACGGTTCCGCTGAAGATGCTCTTGGCGAGGGAGAGGCTGATGGAGCCGCCGACGCTCTTCTTCGCGAACGTCTTGGTGCTGTAGCTGCTGACGAAGGTCTCCTTGTCGTCGGCGGATCCCTTGTTCCCGATCCACCGGGACGTGCGGACGGTGTCGCCCTTGATGGACCAGGTCGAGGCCTCGGCGTACCCGCACCAGCCGCGGAACAGCTCCCACGGCCCCGCGGGCGCCCACAGCCCGATGACGTCCCGCAGGTACTCGTCCCGGGTCTTGAACTCACCGGTGTCGACGTTGAGGGCGCCGTACACGCCCGTGAGGCTCGTCTCCTGACTGCAGAGCCGCTCGATCATCAGGTCGGTGTCCCCGGGGTCCACGCCCCGGATGTTGGTCGCCCCGGCGGGCCCGGCGGCGGCGGTGCCCGCACCGGTGAGCAGACCGGTGACGGCGAGGGCGGTGGAAGCGGCAACTACACCGCATTTCCTGAGAGTTGACGTGCGAATGAGACGCATGTGGGGGGCTCACTCCTGCTTGCGGATGGGTGACGGCGACGAAGATGTCAGAACAGCGGCAGGAGTTTGCGCTACTGATGGGTATGACAGGACATCGACAGGGAGCGGGGAAGCATGTCCCGTTTTATCGGGTGTCAGTGCTGGGACCGCGACTGAGGGCGATCCGCAGCCCCCCCGCAGCCCGATACTCGTGTTCGGCGCGAGCCCTTGAGTGTCGTTCCTGGCCGGCGTCACGAACGAGAGCTCGGTTCGCACCTCCTGGGGAACTGGCTGAACAGCAGGTCCGCCAGGGTTGTGGTGGCGCTATGGTGGGGCTATGGCTGAGAATACGACCATCCAGGTGTCCCGGCAGGCCCGCGATCATCTCGCTCAGGTCGCCAAGGAACGTGGAGTGACCCTGGGGCAGCTCGTCGAGCAGCTCGCCCTTGAACAGCCCACTGCCGAGCAGGTCGCCGAGCGGGTCGCCGCGGACCGCCGCGTCGTGCGGGAGACGATCGGCGTGGACATCAGCGATGTCGAGTTCGACGAGGCGCCTGACATCCTCGGCAACATCTACCGCATCGCCGCGGAGAAGGTCCGTGCGGCTCGGGGTGCCGCCGCGTGATCATTCTGGACACCGGCGCCACCCTGGCCCTCGCGCAGGGGCACAAGACGCTGAACCTCCTGGCCGGAAACATGGCACGCACCCCTGGCGACCTCCTGCGGATCCCTGCCTTGTGCCTGATGCAGGCGGAGTCGCAGGACGAGGGAGCTGCACAGCGAGTGCTCGACTTCTCCTCGGTCGTTGTCGACCACCTCAACACAACCGCCTCTGTGGCCGTCGGCACCATGAGCCGAGACGGCTATGGCGGCCCGGACAACTGCCACGCCCTGTACTGCGCACTGCCGCGCGCTGAATTCACAGGGATGTCGATCCTGCTCACGGACCGCGAACGGCAGTATCCACCCGGCGTGGTCACCGTCGACATCGACTCACCAGGCATGCTCGGCTTCCACTGACGACGGTCACGCCACTGTGCCGAGCGCGCGATGTCGTGATGCCAGGGGGCGCACGCCATCGCTCGCCATGCCCCGACATGCCCCGTGATTTCGCCGTGGCTACGGGGCAGCCTCTCGATGGAACGGTCGCGTGGCGGCCATGGCGCCGGGGGGCTCGCGGTGAGCAGACCACAACGTTCAGAGAGTCCGGAGTGGTCGAGCATCGTGGTGCGGCGCGTGTGCGTGGACGCAGTGGAGGTCCGATCCGACGGTGGCCTTCGTCAAACGGCACAGACAGATTCTCGTCGACGGAAGTCTTGCGTGAGCCGAAAAGCCAAGCCGTGGCGTCCGTCAAGGCACCTCGGGCGGAGGCACGGCAGCCCCCGGCAGTCGTACCGTCGCGACCGTGCCGCCGTCCTGCGCCGGGTTGAGGGACACCTCGCCCCCGGCCTGCTGCACCGTACGCGCCACGATCGACAGGCCCAGGCCCGAGCCCGGCAGTGACCGTGCGCTCGGGGAGCGCCAGAAGCGGTCGAAGACGTGGGGGAGTTCGTCGGCGGGGATGCCCGGGCCGTGGTCGCGGACCGTGAGGGTGCCCGAGGTGAGGCGTACCTCGATCGTGCCGCCCTCCGGGCTGAACTTCACCGCGTTGTCCAGGATGTTGACCATCGCCCGTTCCAGGGCGGAGGGTTCCGCGCGGACGAACCAGGGCTCGACGTCCGCCGTGATCGTCAGCTCCGGGCCCCGCAGCCGGGCCCGCCGCAGTGCCGACTCGACCGTGTCCTGCCAGGCGACGATCTGGGTCCGGCCCCCGTGCTGGCCCGTGTCGGGGCGGGACAGTTCCTGGAGGTCGCCGATGAGCGCGGCCAGCTCCGTCATCTGCGCCTTCACCGAGGCGAGCAGCGCCTTGCGGTCAGCCTCGGGGATGGGCCGGCCCGTCTCCTCGCTGCGGGTGAGGAGTTCGATGTTGGTGCGGAGGGACGTGAGGGGTGTGCGTAGTTCGTGGCCCGCGTCGGCGATCAGTTGCTGTTGCAGCTCCTGGGAGCTGGCCAGTGCCGACGTCATCGAGTTGAAGGAGCGGGACAGGCGGGCGATCTCGTCCTCGCTGTCGTCCGCCACGGGGATGCGGATGTTCAGGTCCTCCGTGCGGGCCACATGCTCGACGGCCTCGGTCAGCTTGTCGACGGGGCGCAGCCCCGCCCGGGCGACGGCCAGACCGGCGGCTCCGGCACCGAGGACTCCCACGCCGGAGACCAGGAGGAGGATCAGGGCCAGCTCGTTGAGCGTGGACTGGGTGCCCTTGAGGGGCAGGGCGATGACGAGGGAGTAGTCGGCGGCGACGCCCCGGGTCACCGGCCCGTCCTTGATGACGACCGCAGTCGTCAGGACGCGCAGCTTGTTGCCGTGGTCGTCCGTGCCGTCGCGGATGTGGCCCTGGTTCGGGTCGGGGTCCCTGGCCACGGCCTTGTCGTCGCCGGTGACCTGCACCTGGGTCGTGGACGTCGGGAAGAGACACAGCTTGCCGTCGACGTGGACCAGCTGCCCGTAGGTCTTGGGCCGCGACCCCATGCCCAGCGAGTCGGAAGGCGTCTGAAGGCACTCGTCGGTGAGCGCCTGGAACTCGTCCGAACGCAGCGGCGCGACCGACGACTTCAGGTCGTTGTCGATCTCGTCGTACAGCTTCCCCTGCACGATGAACCAGCAGGTCACCGACACCGCCGCCACCGCGAACGCCACCGCCGCCGCCACCAGCAGCGCCAGTCGGGAGCGGATCGGCAGGGCCCGGAACCGCCGTACGACCGTCCGGGAACTCACTCCGCGCCGCCCTGCCGCAGTACGTAGCCCACGCCCCGCACCGTGTGGACGAGGCGCGGCTCGCCGCCCGCCTCGGTCTTGCGGCGCAGGTACATCACGTACACGTCGAGGGAGTTCGACGACGGCTCGAAGTCGAAGCCCCAGACGGCCTTGAGGATCTGCTCCCGGGTGAGGACCTGGCGCGGGTGCGCCATGAACATCTCCAGAAGCGTGAACTCGGTTCGGGTCAGCTCCACTTGGCGCCCGCCCCGGGTGACCTCGCGCGTGGACAGGTCCATGCGCAGGTCGGCGAAGGTGAGCGCGTCCTCGTCGGCCGGGTCGGCCGCGCCCACGGCCGCCGCGTAGGAGCTGCGGCGCAGCAGGGCGCGGATACGGGCGAAGAGTTCGTCCAGCTCGAAGGGCTTGACCAGGTAGTCGTCGGCGCCCGCGTCGAGGCCGGTGACGCGGTCGCCGACCGTGTCACGGGCCGTGAGCATCAGGATCGGCGTGGTGTCGCCGGTGGCGCGGATGCGGCGTGCTGCCGTCAGGCCGTCCATGCGGGGCATCTGGATGTCGAGGACCAGCAGGTCGGGCCGGTAGGCGGCGGCCTTGTCCAGGGCGTCCGCGCCGTCGACGGCGACCTCGGTCCCGTACCCCTCGAACGCGAGGCTGCGCTGGAGCGCTTCGCGTACGGCCGGCTCGTCGTCGACGATCAGGATGCGCTGCGGGTCACGGTCGCCGTCTGCGGGGCTCATGGGTCGGGGGTCCTCGGGGGTGAAGGGGGACGGGGGCGCTGCTGCTCTGACGCTCTCAGCGTCGCACGCCGACGGGCGGTGCCGGGAGGAGCATCAGCCCGTGCCGCCCCGCGCCGTGCGCGCACCGACGGGCGGGGCCGGGAGGAGCATCAGCCCCGTGCAGCCCCGCGCCGGGCGCGCACCGACCGGCTCGCCCGGCGCGGTGTCGTGGGCGCCGCCACCTCCGCGGCCCGGCCCGTCGGCGCGTGCAGGGCGTGCGCCACCGCCAGGGCCAGCGCGACCGCCGTCGGGTCGCCGCCCGGCTCCGTGTGCACAACCTGCTGGATCATCGCCGTACTCCTCGCTGTCGGGTGCTGGGACTCAGTCGGTCGAACCCGCCCGCAGCTTCGCGAGGTCGGCCTTGACGGTGTTGATCGGGATGGCGAAGCCCAGGCCGACGCTGCCCGCGTCGGAGGACGAGGAGGCCTGGCTGGTCGGCGAGTACATCGCGGAGTTGATTCCGATGATGTTGCCGTTCATGTCGATCAGCGCGCCGCCGGAGTTGCCCGGGTTGAGGGACGCGTCGGTCTGGAGCGCCTTGTACGTCGTCGTGTCGGACCCGGTGTCGCCGTTGAACTGGCGTCCGCCGAACTCGAACGGCCACTGGTCGCCCTGCCCCTGGCCCTGTCCCCACTGCTGCTGGCCCTGGTCCTGGCCCTCCTCGGTCGGGACGGTGACGTCGCGGTCGAGGGACGAGATGATGCCGCTGGTGACGGTGCCGGACAGCCCCTCGGGGGAGCCGATCGCCACGACCTGGTCGCCGACCTGGAGCCCGGCCGAGTCGCCGAGCGTGGCCGCCTTCAGGCCGGAGGCGTTCTCCAGCTTGATCAGCGCCAGGTCCTTCTTGCTGTCGGTGCCGACGACCTTCGCGGTGTACGACTTGCCGTCGCTGGTCGTCGCCTTGATCTGGGAGGCCCCGGCGACGACGTGGTTGTTGGTGACGATCTCGCCGCCGCTCGTGATGATCACGCCGGAGCCGGTGGAGGACCCGGCGTTGGAGTCGGCGCTGATCTCGACGATGCTCGGGCTGACCGCCTTCGCGACCCCGGCGACCGTGCCCTTCTGGCTGGAGGGGACCACGTCGGTGCTGGTGGAGCTGGTGGCGACGGTGTCGTTGCCGGTCAGTTCCTGGATGCCGTAGGCGGTGCCGCCGCCTATCGCCGCCGCGACGATCGCCACGGCGGCGATCAGGGCCAGGGGGCCGCGGTTGCGCTTCTTCGGATGCGGAGCATGTGCCGGGGCGTACGCCGGCGGGGGCGGCCACTCGGGGTTCACCGGGGCCTGCTGCTGACCCTCGTAAGGGTTCTCGTACTCGCCACTGCGGTGGAAGCTCTCGGTCATGGAACAGAGCTTGCCGCCCGACCATGAGAGCTTCCTGAGTGCTCCCTGAGAAGCCCGACAGAACCTCGTATGCCCGATATAAAGAGGCCCGCCGCCCCGGAGTCAGGGGCCTACGGGCAGCCGCAGGACTGCCGGGTGACCAGCCGCGAGGGGAACACCTTCAGCCGCTCCCGCCGGGTACCCGCGACCCGCAGCCCGTCGTCGAGGACGAGGTCCACCGCCGCCCGGGCCATCGCCGGACGGTCGGACGCGACCGTCGTCAGGGGCGGATCCGCGAGGGCCGCCTCCTTGATGTCGTCGAAGCCCGCCACCGCCAGCTCGCCGGGGACGTCGATGCGCAGCTCGCGCGCCGCGCGCAGCAGGCCGATCGCCTGGTCGTCGGTGGAGCAGAAGATCGCCGGCGGTCGGTCGGGGCCGGAGAGGATCTTCAGGGCGGCCTGGTAGGCGTCGTAGCGGTTGTAGAGGGCCTCGAAGAGGCGGCCCTCCGTGGAGATCCCGGCCTCGTCCATCGCGCGGCGCCAGCCCTCGACGTGGTCGGAGACCGGGTCGCCGACGGCGGGGGTCTCGGCTATGCCGCCCATACAGGCGACGTACTCGTAGCCGTGCTCCAGCAGGTGGCGGACGGCGAGCTCGGCGCCGCCCAGGTCGTCCGTGGTGACGGCGACGTCGTCGATGGCCTCGGGCCGTTCGTGCAGCAGCACGACCCGGGCGTCCCAGGCCTCGATCTCGGCGGCGGCCAGGTCGTTGAGCGCGTGGCTGACGAGGATCAGCCCCGAGACCCGCATGCCCAGGAAGGCCCGCAGGTAGTGGACCTCGCGTTCGCCGATGTAGTCGGAGTTGCCGACGAGCACCATCTTTCCGCGCTCGGATGCGGCCTGTTCGACCGCGTGGGCCATCTCCCCGAAGAAGGGCTGGCGCGCGTCCGGGACGATCAGGCCTATGAGGTCCGTGCGCCGGGAGGCCATCGCCTGGGCGACCCGGTCGGGCCGGTACCCCAGTTCCTTGATCGCGGCGAGGACACGCTCGCGCGTGGCCGGGGCGACCGGCCGGGGTCCGTTGTTGATGACATAGCTGACCACGGCAGTGGAAGTCCCTGCCAGCCGCGCCACATCATCCCGAGTCACCTTGGCCACGCGCGGAGTCTACGCGGATATACCGGCTCCGGGCAGGGCGTAAAGGAGGTTCCGTACGATATCCCGACCGGTGTCCGGGGCGCCCTGTGCGGGGAGCGATGCCCAGGTCGGCGTCGCATTACGCCTCTTTACGCCTTGGCGCGGGCGTCGGCGGCCGCCGGGGTGGCCGACTTGTCCGCGGTGTCCTGCTTTGCCTTGGCCGCCTTGGCCTTCGCCTCCTCGGCGGCGCGCTCCATCTTCTCCGGCTTCTCCGGCGTAACGAATCGATAACCGACGTTCCGGACGGTGCCGATCAGCGACTCGTGCTCCGGGCCGAGCTTGGCGCGCAGCCGCCGTACGTGCACGTCGACCGTGCGCGTACCGCCGAAGTAGTCGTAGCCCCAGACCTCCTGGAGCAGCTGGGCGCGGGTGAAGACCCGGCCGGGGTGCTGCGCGAGGTACTTCAGGAGCTCGAACTCCTTGAAGGTGAGGTCGAGGACGCGGCCCTTGAGCTTGGCCGAGTACGTCGCCTCGTCGACCGAGAGGTCGCCGTTGCGGATCTCCATCGGGGAGTCGTCGCTGACGATCTGCTGCCGTCCCATGGCCAGCCGCAGTCGTGCCTCGACCTCCGCCGGGCCGGCGGTGTCGAGCAGGACGTCGTCGATGCCCCAGTCGGCGGTGACGGCGGCGAGGCCGCCCTCGGTGACGACCAGGACGAGCGGGCAGCCCGGTCCGGTGGAGCGCAGCAGCTGACAGAGGCTGCGGACCTGGGGCAGATCACGCCGGCCGTCGACGAGGATGACGTCGGCGCCGGGGGTGTCGACGAGGGCGGGGCCCTCCGCGGGGGCCACACGCACGTTGTGCAGGAGCAGGCCGAGGGCGGGGAGCACCTCCGTCGACGGCTGGAGGGCATTGGTCAGGAGCAGCAGAGAACTCATATGTCTGGTTCCTCCTCGGTCCCTGCGAGGACGTTTGTTGGCACAGCACCGCTCTGCGATCCCGAAGGCCCCGTACACCTGCGGTTTCCCGCGTCGTATACAACGCTTCCGAAAGCACAAAAGGACCCGGGGGCTACGTTGCCCGAGTCCTCTGCCCAGCAGAATAGCCCACATGAGCTCTGGTCCGGCAGGTCATGTGGCGCGTTCCACCGATCGTCCGCATCCCGAGACGAACGGGGGAAAGCCTGTGCGGATGTCGTCGCGGGTGTTTCTGCGGACGTCCGACGGTGTGGCGATCGACGCCCGGTACGAGCCGGGAGCGGCCCTGCACGACACCTCCGGGACGCTTTCCGCTCATCCGGTGTTCGTCGTCGCCCACGGTTTCACCGGCGCGGTGGACCGCCCGCACGTGCGTCGGATCGCGGAGGCGTTCGCCCGGTGCGGGGGTGTGGTCACCTTCTCCTTCCGCGGGCACGGGATGTCCGGCGGGCACTCCACGGTCGGCGACCGGGAGGTGCTCGACCTGGCGGCGGCGGTGGCCTGGGCGCGGAGTCGCGGGCACGCGCGGGTGGTGACGGTGGGCTTCTCCATGGGCGGCTCGGTGGTGCTCCGGCACGCGGCGCTGCACCCGGGGCAGACCGACGCGGTGGTGTCGGTCAGCTCACCGGCCCGTTGGTACTACCGGGGCACCGGGCCCATGCGGCGGCTGCACTGGCTGGTGACCCGGCCCGAGGGCCGGCTCGTGGGCCGGTACGGATTCCGTACGCGCATCCACCACCGGGACTGGAACCCGGTGCCGCTCTCCCCGGTGGAGGCGGTGCCGAGGATCGCCCCGACCCCGCTGCTGATCGTGCACGGCGACGCCGACGGCTACTTTCCCGTCGACCATCCGCGCATGCTGGCCGCGGCCGCCGGTGACCAGGGCGAACTGTGGCTGGAGCCGGGTATGGGGCACGCCGAGCACGCGGCGGGCGACGAGTTGCTGGCCCGGATCGGGGAGTGGAGCGTCCGCCGGGCGGGCTAGCCTGACGGGGTTCACCGTCGAATTCATTGAGGAAGCAGATGCCAAAGGTCACGGTGCGCTACTGGGCCGCCGCCAAGGCCGCGGCCGGGGTGGCCGAGGAGCCGTACGACGCGGTCACGCTCGCCGAGGCGCTCGACGGGGTGCGCGAGCGGCACCCCGGCGAACTCGAGCGCGTCCTGCGCCGGTGCTCGTTCCTCGTGGACGGTGACCCCGTGGGCACCCGCGGACATGAGACGGTACGGCTGGCCGACGGCGGCACGGTCGAGGTGCTCCCGCCGTTCGCAGGAGGGTGACGATGACCGACCAGCCGAACCAGCAGCCCCACCAGCCGTACGACGGCTACGACCCCTACGGGCAGCAGCCGCAGGCGTGGCCCGGGCAGGGCTACCAGGGGCACGAGGACCCGCACGCCGCTCAGCAGTACACGCAGCAGTGGCAGGGGCAGACCTGGGAGACGCAGAACCACCAGCCGGTGGCCCCGCAGGCGCCCGACCCGGAGACGGCGATACTGACGCCCCAGTCGCCCCGGCCGGCCCAGAGCCCCCGGACGCCGCAGGGGCCCACGGCCCCGGCCGCAGGCGACGCCTCCGCCGCCGGTTACGGCCCCGCCACCGTCGGCGGGAACGCACGCCTCACGGACGCCCAGCGGGCCCGGGCGGAGGGGCGCTCCCCGATCATCGAGCCCGGCATGCAGCCGGCCGCGCTGACGGCGCTGCTCGGGCTGCTGCTGGCCGGTGCCGCGGCGGTCGGGACGTACGCGCTGCTCGTGCCGCTGGTCGTCCTGCAGGCGGTCACGGCGGCGGGCTGGTTCCGGCTGAACGGGATGTGGCCCGCCCGGCAGGGCATCGCCCTGGGCTTCGCGGGCGCGCTGGCCGCCGACGCCGCGCTGCTGGTCTCGGACCGCTCGCCGTCGGCGATCCTCGGCACGCTCGGGGTGTGGGTGCTGCTCGCGCTGGTCCTGCAACTGCGGTCGCACGCGGACCCGGACGAGCGGATGTACGGCCTGATGGCGACGGTCGCGGCCTCCGCGCTGGCGATCGCGGCCGGCGGGTACCTCGCGGCCGCCGCGGACGCGGTGACGGTGGGCGCGGTGGCCGTGGCGGTCGCGGTCCTGGCCCGTGCCATCGTGCCGTCGCCGCGCACGACGGTGTCCGTGGTCGTGGCGTTGCTCGCGGCGTCCGGGGCGGGCAGCGCTGTCGGCACGCTGACGGACCTGGGCACGCAGGGCGCCTTCCTCGGCGCGGGCGCCGCCGCCTGCGCCCTGATCGGCCACCGGGTCGCGAGCTACGACTACCCCTCCAGGTTCGTCCACTTCACGGCGGGCGTGGCCCTGCCCCTGGCCGCGGCGGCCCCGGCGGTGTACGTCCTGGGCCGGGCGCTGGCGTAGCGCCGGGACGCCGGCCTGGGAGAACGGGTGTGGGGGACGGGTGCGGAGCCGTTACGACTCCAGGTACCTCAGGACCGCCAGGATCCGTCGGTTGTAACCGGTGGTGCGCGACAGCTCCAGCTTGTCGAAGATCGTGTTGAGGTTCTTCTCCACCGCACTCAGGGAGACGTGCAGCTTCTGTGCGATCGCCGTGTTGGTGTGTCCCTGGGCCAGGACCTCGAGGACGCTGCGTTCGCGGGGGGTGAGGCGGGCCAGCGGGTCTCCGTGCGTGGTGCGGACGACCAGCTGCCGTACGACCTCGGGATCGAGGGCGGCGCCGCCCGCCTGGACGCGTTCCAGGGCGTCCAGGAACTCCTCGACCTGGGCGACCCGGTCCTTGAGGAGGTACCCCACCCGTTCCGCGCTGGACGCCAGCAACTGCGCCGCGTAGTTGCGCTCGATGTGCTGAGACAGCACGAGTACCCCGGTCTCCGGCCACCGTTCCCGGATCTCCAACGCCGCACGCAGCCCTTCGTCGGTGTGGGTCGGCGGCATCCGGATGTCGAGGACGACGACGTCGGGCCGCCGCGCGGCCATCTCCTCGAGCAGGGGACCGGCGTCGCCGAACGCGCCCAGGACCTCGTGTCCCTCCTCGACGAGGAGCCGGACCAGCCCCTCACGCAGCAGGGTCGAGTCCTCGGCGATCATCAAGCGCATGGCAGTTCCGCGGTAATGGTGGTGGGTCCCCCTACGGGGCTGTCGACGCGGAAGAGGCCGTCGAGCGCGGCCACCCGGCTGCTCAGGCCGCTCAGTCCGCTGCCCATGGGATCCGCGCCGCCCTCGCCGTCGTCCCGCACCTGCACGGCGAGCACCCCGCCACGGCGCATCACCCGCACGGAGACGGCCGTCGCACGGGAGTGTTTGGCCGCGTTGGTCACGGACTCCGACACCACGAAGTACGCGGCGGTCTCCACCGGCTGCGGCAGCTCCCCGATGACGTCGAACTCCGTCCGCACGGGAAGGCCGCACCGCTCGGACACTCCGCCCAGCGCCTCCTTGAGCCCCAGAGTGCCCAGGGCGGAGGGGTAGACCCGCCACGTCACCTCGCGCAGTTCCGCAAGGAGGTCCTGGGACTCCTGGTGGGCCTGGCGCAGCAGGGTGTCCGCCTGCCCGGGGTCGCGTCCCCGCCGTGCCCGGCCGAGCAGCATGCCCAGTGCCACCAGGCGCTGCTGGATCCCGTCGTGGAGGTCCCGTTCGATGCGCCGGCGTTCGGCGTCCACCGCCCGCACGACCGCCGCCCGGCTGGTGGCCAGCTCCTCGATGCGCCGCCGCAGCACCTCCCGTTCGGAGGGGCCGAAACACTCGCGGGCGATGCGTGCGTCCAGGGCGGCGATGGAGCGAAGCCCCTGGACGTCGAGGAAGAGCAGCACGCCACCGAGGAGCACCTGCATGAGCAACTCGTCCCAGCGGAGGGATCCCCTGGCCGTTCCCCTGACGAGCAGCCCCGCCAGGACGATGCCGAAACCCAGCAGTGCGATCACGACGCCGCACATCAACCCCGTGTAGCTGCGGACCGCGAGATAGTGAAGGACCTTCTGGCCGGGTGCCGTGTAGTGCTCGGGGAAGCGGTCGCCGAAGAAGACAGCCCGGCGGGTCCGCTCCAGGCTCGTCAGCCTGCGCGCTCCGGTCATCAGGATGCCGAGCGCGCTGAAGCGGGTGAGCGGCCACAGCAGGAAGGGGCCCAGTGCGGTGCCGACGACGAGGAAGTAGAGGCAACCGAGCAGGGCCGTTGAGCAGCCGAGAAAGGTACCGGCGCACCGGCGCGGCCAAGAGGCCGGCGGGATCGCCCTGTCGTCCTCGCCGAAGTGATCACGGCCCACAGGGCCCGGCGGGTGATGGACGGCGGCGCCTGCGGAGTCCCCCTGCACGAAGGCCGAGCCTAATGTGGCCGTATAGCCGGAGCAAGACGGTTCAGGCGCCGTGCCGGGCGGAACCACGGTGCGCAGAAGCCGGTGGCAGGTCATGAAGTGCGGCGGTGCTGGGCCCGGTTGCCGCCTCGTAGCCGTGCGGTCACGTACACCGCGAGGGCGACGACGACCAGAACCAGCACCACTTTGGAGAGAATGCCGACGTAGGTCTCCACCACTTCCCACCGGTCGCCCAACCAGTATCCGGCCGTCACCAGGACCGAGTTCCAGATCAGGCTGCCGAGCGTGGTCAGCATGACGAACACGGGCAGAGGCATGCGCTCCACCCCGGCCGGGACGGAGACGAGGCTGCGGAAGATCGGCACCATGCGGCCGAGGAAAACCGCTTTGGTGCCGTGCTTCGCGAACCATTCCTCCGTGCGCTCCAGGTCTGAAGTCTTGACCAGCGGCAGTCTCGCCCAGATCGCGTGCATGCGTTCACGGCCGAAGAGCATGCCGATCCAGTAGAGGACCACGGCTCCCGCAACCGAGCCGAGCGTCGTCCAGAACAGCGCCGAGGCCAGGGTGAGCACCCCCTGCCCGGCCGCGAACCCGGTCAGCGGCAGGATCACCTCGCTCGGAAGCGGCGGGAAGAGGTTCTCCAGCGCGATGGCCAGGCCGGCTCCGGGACCCCCCATGGTGTCGACGAGATCGGCGGCCCAGCCCGCGATACCGCCGGCGGGTTCCTGGGGCAGAGCCAAGGGCGCGAGATGCATGTCAGTCTCCAAACGGCGGGCCGGTCGTCCGGGCAGGTGCCCCGACCGCCCACCAAGCTAGAAACCACAGGTCAACGGCGGTATGAGGATGGCCGTCCAGTTCAGTACGGCTTCCCGCACCGGACACCCTGCGGAAAACCGCACCCCTGCGGAACGCACCCGATCCGCCGGGCCGCGGAACCACCCGGCATCAGCGCAGACGCCGAGCCCCCCGCCTGTCACAGGTGATCAACAATCCGCCGATCCCCCTTCCGCTCGGCGTTACTCTCACGCCAGGGACGGCCACCGGGTCGTCGAAACACCGGACCGGTGGGGGACACAACGCATGCGCGCACTGCGAATACTGCTGATCTTCGTCGTGATCCTGGGCGGCCTCTTCGTGATCGCCGACCGCGTCGCGGTCAACTTCGCGGAGGACGAGGCCGCCGATCGGCTGAAGACCACGGAGAACCTGTCGGCGACCCCCGACGTGTCGATCAAGGGCTTCCCGTTCCTCACCCAGGTCGCCGGCGGCTCCCTGGACGACATCGAGGTCGGCATCAAGGACTACGAGGCCGCCGCGGGCAACGGCGGCCGGAAGATCCGTATCGACGACCTGCAGGCCGACATGAAGGGTGTCGAGTTCTCCGGCGACTACAGCTCCGCCACCGCCACCAGCGCGACCGGCACCGCGACCATCGCCTACGACGAGCTGCTGAAGACGGCGAAGTCCGAGCCCACCCAGGTCGCCCCGGGCGTCACCGCCAACGTCGTCGGCCTCTCCGACGGCGGCAACGGCAAGATCAAGGTCACCGTGGAGGCCACGGTCCTCGGCACCAAGCTCCCGGAGCCGGTCTCCGTGCTCAGCTCGGTGAAGGTGGACGACGGCACCGTCCGCGTGCACGCCGACGGTCTGCCCAGCTTCGGCGGTGTCGACATCGCCGAGAACCGGGTGCGGGCGATCACGGACTTCCAGCAGAAGATCGACGGCCTGCCCGGCGGCATCAAGGTGGACACCGTCCAGGCCGCCCCGGACGGCGTCGAGATCACGGTGAAGGGTTCCGACGTCCGGCTGGCCGGGTAGACACGGCGCAGGGCGGCGGACCAAGGGTGTCCGGTGGGCGAGACGACGGCGTCCGCAGCTCAGATGTGACGGCCGATACGTCGGGTCACGACCCCTGCCGTCAGGCGTCGCACAGCTCTCGGGTCCCACATCGCGGATCATCTCGTCTCAGCATGCGACACACCGGTGACATGCCCGCCTGACCGTCCCTACGATCGACGGTATGAAGCGACAGGCGGACCTCACGAAGCGGCGGGCAGTAGACCTGTGCCGCGTCGCCGCCATGCTCTGTCGCACCTTCTGAGCGATCGCGTCGGCAGTCGCGCCGGCGCGCGCATCCCCGCAGCCCCGCATCACGGGCACCCGTGCGCCGCCCTGCCTCAAGGGCGCGCCCTGCATACCTCGCACGCCCCGCCGTAACTGCCCCGGAGGAGAAGAAGCATGAGCCGCAACGACGTCCTGGTTGACGCCGACTGGCTCCAGGAGCACCTGGACGACCCGACCATCGCCATCGTCGAGGTGGACGAGGACACGTCCGCCTACGAGAAGAACCACATCCGCAACGCCATCCGGATCGACTGGACGCAGGACCTGCAGGACCCGGTCCGCCGTGACTTCGTCGACCAGGAGGGCTTCGAGAAGCTCCTGTCCGACAAGGGCATCGGCAACGACCACACCGTGATCCTCTACGGCGGCAACAACAACTGGTTCGCCTCGTACGCGTACTGGTACTTCAAGCTGTACGGCCACGACAGCGTCAAGCTGCTCGACGGCGGCCGCAAGAAGTGGGAGCTCGACGCCCGCGAGCTCGTCGCCGGCGACGAGGTGCCGGAGCGTCCGAAGACGGACTACAAGGCCAAGGCCCAGGACACCTCGATTCGCGCCTTCCGCGACGACGTCGTGGCCGCGATCGGTTCGCAGAACCTCGTCGACGTGCGTTCGCCCGACGAGTTCTCCGGCAAGCTGCTCGCCCCGGCCCACCTGCCGCAGGAGCAGTCCCAGCGCCCGGGTCACGTCCCGTCCGCCCGCAACATCCCGTGGTCCAAGAACGCCAACGACGACGGCACCTTCAAGTCGGACGAGGAGCTCAAGGAGCTCTACGCCGAGGAGAGCGTCGACCTGGCCAAGGACACCATCGCCTACTGCCGCATCGGTGAGCGCTCCGCGCTGACCTGGTTCGTGCTGCACGAGCTCCTCGGTGTGGAGAACGTCAAGAACTACGACGGCTCCTGGACCGAGTACGGCTCCCTCGTGGGCGTGCCGATCGAGCTCGGCGCCAACAAGTAACCAACCCCGACCGACCTTTCCAGACTTCAGGAGTACGACATGTGCGGTGCGAAGGCCGGCGGCCCCGACGCCTCGACGATCAAGCCCGGTGAGACCACCATCCAGGGTCAGGTGACCAAGGACGGCGAGCCCGTGGTGGGTTACGTCCGTCTGCTGGACTCGACCGGCGAGTTCACGGCCGAGGTGCCGACCTCGGCGACCGGACAGTTCCGCTTCTACGCGGCCGAGGGCACCTGGACCGTCCGTGCCCTCGTGCCCGGCGCCACCGCCGACCGCACGGTCGTCGCCCAGCAGGGCGGCCTGGCGGAGGTCGCGATCGCCGTCTGACGACGACCGGTCCTCGAAGGGCCGCACCCCGCGGGTTGGACGCCTGGGGTGCGGCCCTTCGGCCTGCCCGGACCTACGCTGGAGGTATGTACGCACGGCGGCGGCACACGTACTTCGCGATGATGGGCCTCTGTATCGGCCTCTTCGTGCTGGCGTGGGGTGTCGTGCGGCTGTGGTCCGTTCCCGTCGCCGTCGGGATGTGCGTGGTGGCCATGGTCATCCCGCCCGTGGCGGCCATGGTCGCTAACCGGCGCGGGCCGGAGGACCGGTGGTGGGACGACCCCTCCGGGGATCCCCAGTCCGACGAGTGGTGGGACGAGCTGGACGGCAAGAAGCGCCCGCACTGACCGGCGTCCGCCCCGCCCGCCCGCCCGGGCCGACCGGCGTCCGCCCCGCCCGCCCGGGCCGGCTGGCGTCTGCCCCGCCTGCCCGGGCTGAGCGGCGTCCGCCCCGCCCGCCCGGGGTATCCGCGCCCCATGAGACTGACAGCGGCGGTTCTGGACGCCCCGCATGCCCGTGAACTGGCGGACTTCTATCTGCGGCTGCTGCCCGGCTGGCGGGTGTGGCAGGGGGAGGACCGGCGGGACTGGGTGCACATCCGGCCCCCCGACGGCGGCACGGGACTGTCCTTCCAGACGGAGTCCGCGTACGTGCCGCCCGTCTGGCCGAGCGGCCCGGACCGGCAGCAGATGATGATCCACCTCGACATCGAGGTCGACGACCTGGAACGGGAGACCGCGCGGGCCGTCGCCGCCGGGGCGCGGCTCGCCGCGTACCAGCCGCAGGACGACGTCCGGGTGCTGCTGGATCCGGCAGGGCACCCGTTCTGCCTGTACACGGACTCTCAGTAGACGAGCGCCTGCGTCTCGTCCGCCGTCGCCTCCTGGACGAAGACCTGCGCGCCCGCGATCCGGACACCCTTGATCACGTCCTGCTCCGTGATGTCGCGGCGGGCCGCGCACTGCGTGCACAGGGTGACGCGGCCGCCCGCGAGGAGCGAGTCCAGCAGGTCGGGCAGGGGAGCCGCGTGAGGCAGCTCGAACTCGGCGGCCCGGCCGGGCAGGGCGAACCAGGCGGACTCGCCGGTCAGCCACAGCGAGACGTCGACGCCGCTGGCGACGGCCACCGCCGCCACCGTGAACGCCTGGGAGCACCGCTCGGGGGCGTCGGCCCCCGCCGTCACCTTGATCACCAGCTTCTTCGCCATAGCCGGAATCGTAGTGCCGAAAGGGCCCGCGTAAGCTGGGCTCGGCCCTGTGCAACCGTTCGCACCCCCGCTCAAGGAGCACCCCGTGGAGATCTTCTTCGAAATCCTGTTGGTCCTGGTCGCCGTCGGCGTCCTCGCCTTCGCCGGACTGACCGTGAAGAAGCTGTACCAGGGCCAGCGCTGACCCCCGTCTAGGAAGTTCCCATGATCGAGATCCCGTCCGACCTTCACAAGGACCTCGTCCCGCTCGCCTTCCTGCTCGGCAACTGGGCGGGCGCCGGCGTGCACGACTTCCCCGGCTCCGAGAAGTGCAACTTCGGGCAGGAGGTCACCTTCACCCACGACGGCCGGGACTTCCTGGAGTACCAGTCGCACAGCTGGGTGCTGGACCAGGACGGCAACAAGGTCCGTCCCCTGGAGTCCGAGCACGGCTACTGGCGGATCGACGCCGCCCGCAAGGTCGAGGTGACGATGACCCGCGACGACGGCGTCATCGAGATCTGGTACGGCGAGCTGGCCGACAAGAAGCCGCAGATCGACCTCGTGACGGACGCGGTGGCCCGCACGGCCGCCTCCCAGCCCTACACCGGCGGCAAGCGCCTGTACGGCTACGTCAAGAGCGACCTGATGTGGGTCGGCGAGAAGCAGACCCCCGAGGTCGAGCTGCGCCCCTACATGTCCGCCCACCTGAAGAAGGTCGTCACCCCGGAGGAGGTCGAGCGCTGGGCCAAGGCCCTGCCCGACGACATGCCGGACGACGGCATCGCCTTCTTCAAGTAGCCGCACGTCTTCCTCGACCGGTCGTACGCAAGTGGTCCTAGACTCTTGGGTGTGGTGAGCACCGACTGGAAGAGCGATCTGCGGCAGCGCGGCTACCGGCTGACCCCGCAGCGGCAACTCGTGCTCGAAGCCGTGGACACCCTGGAGCACGCGACCCCCGACGACATCCTCGTGGAAGTGAGGAAGACGGCGTCGGGGGTCAACATTTCCACGGTGTACCGGACGCTGGAGCTCCTGGAGGAGCTCGGTCTGGTCAGTCACGCGCATCTGGGGCACGGGGCGCCGACGTATCACCTCGCGGACCGGCACCACCACATCCACCTGGTGTGCCGGGACTGCCAGAACGTGATCGAGGCGGATGTCTCGGTGGCCGCGGAGTTCACCGACAAGCTGCGGCAGACCTTCGGGTTCGACACCGACATGAAGCACTTCGCGATCTTCGGCCGGTGCGAGGACTGCACGCTCAAGGCTTCAACTACCGAGTCGTAGGCTTACGGATATGAAGAGCCCCCTGCTGACCCTGCCCGGCGCCGTCCCCGCCGAGGGCGTGGACGAAGGTGTCGCCGCCCACTACGGCGATCTGTTCCGTGAGCAGCGCGCCCTCGCCGACGGCACCGGATTCGTTGACCTCTCGCACCGGGGGGTCGTCGCCGTCACCGGCGAGGACCGGCTCGCCTGGCTGCACCTGCTGCTCACCCAGCACGTCAGCGACCTGCCGGCGGGCCGGGCGACCGAGGCGCTGATCCTCTCCGCGAACGGCCACATCGAGCACGCGCTGTACCTCGTCGACGACGGCGCGACGGTCTGGGCCCATGTGGAGCCGGGCACCCAGGAGGCGCTGATCGCGTACCTGGAGTCGATGAAGTTCTTCTACAGGGTCGAGGTCGCCGACCGCACGGCCGACATCGCCGTCGTGCACCTCCCCGCCGGCTCCATCGCCGAGGTCCCCGAGGACGCCGTCGTGCGGGAGACGCCGCACGGCCGGGACCTGTTCCTGCCGCGCGCCGACCTGGAGGCCTACGCGGCGCAGGCCGGGCCGCCCGCCGGGATCCTCGCCCACGAGGCGCTGCGCGTGGAGCAGCACCGCCCCCGGCTCGGTTTCGAGACCGACCACCGCACCATCCCGCACGAGCTGGGCTGGATCGGCTCGGCGGTGCATCTGCAGAAGGGCTGCTACCGGGGGCAGGAGACGGTCGCCCGGGTGCAGAACCTGGGCAAGCCGCCGCGACGGCTGGTCTTCCTGCACCTCGACGGCAGCGAGGTCCACCTGCCCGTGGCCGGGACGGAGCTGCGGCTGGCGGGTGGGGGCACCTCCCGCTCGAGCGAAGCCGAGAGTGGGGGAGGCCCCGACGGCCGCAAGGTCGGCTTCATCACGACGTCCGCCCGCCACCACGAGCTCGGCCCGGTCGCCCTCGCCCTGGTGAAGCGGAACGTGGCGGTGGACGCCCCGCTGGTGGCCGGGGACACCGCCGCGGCGCAGGAAGTCGTCGTCGAGCCGTAGGACTTGTAGATCTTTCGGGTCAGATTTCGATCTGCACGGTGAACGGGCCGTCGTTCGTCAGCGATACCCTCATCGCCGCTCCGAAGCGGCCCGTGGCCACCGTCGCGCCCAGGGAGCGCAGTTGGGCGACGACTTCGTCGACCAGCGGTTCGGCCACGTCGCCGGGGGCGGCGGCGTTCCAGGTGGGGCGGCGGCCCTTGCGGGCGTCGCCGTAGAGGGTGAACTGGCTGATCACCAGGAGCGGTGCGTCGATGTCGCTGCACGACTTCTCGTCGTGCAGCATGCGGATCGACCAGAGCTTGCGGGCCAGCTGGGCCGCCTTCTCCTTGGTGTCCTCATGGGTGACGCCGACGAGGACGCACAGCCCCTCGCCCTCGATCGCACCCACGGTCTCGCCGTCCACGACGACGCTCGCGCCGTCCACCCTCTGCACCACTGCTCGCATACGTCCATCATGCAGGGCGGTGACATCCGCGCCGCGGCTGGTCGGCGCATGGCCCGAAAGGGTGGTTTGCGCGGGCGCCAACAGCCCCTGCACGGCCGTATTTTGCTGCTATACCGCCCATCTGGGGTCTATCGGGGGCACTCGTTCCCATAGCGGCCACTTGGGGTGGCACGATGCTTGCACACACCGGTCGAGGGGACGGTTGAGGCACATGAGCACATCAAGCACCGGACAGCAGCAGGCGGCTTTCCGGTCGACATACACGGGGATCGGCGCGTCGGAGTATCACCGGCCGCCCACACAGCGCACGGACAGCCCGCGGCTGCCCTCGGACACCTCCGGGCCTCAGCTGCCCGCGCTGAGCCTGCCCGAGCTGCGCACGCTGCGCCGCGAGGCCCAGCGCGACGAGGCCGACCTCAGCTATCTGCGGCGGCTGCTCCAGGGGCGCATCGACATCCTGCGTGCCGAGGTGACCCGGCGTGCCCCGGCGGACGCTGCCTCCGTCGCCGTGGCGGAGAGGACCTCGGTGGTGGAGCGGCTGGCGGAGATCCTGCGGGACGCCCCGGCCCGGCACCGCTCCTCGGCCCGCCACGTCACCCTGGGCACCCCGCAGGGGGAGGAGTACCGGCGGCTGGCCGCGGAGATGCTCGCCGAGGTCGAGCTGTCCGACCTCGGCGCGCGCACGGACCTGGAGCTGAACACGGCGATGGGGCGGCTCGAGCGGCACGAGCAGCAGGTCTCCCGGCGCCGTCAGCGGCTCCAGCGCGCGGCCGACGAGTGCAGCGCGGAGATCGCGCGCCGCTACCGCGAGGGGGAGGCGCAGGTCGACGACCTGCTGGTGTGAGCCGCTCCGGGGCCGAGCACAGGGGCTGAGCTGCGGGGCCGAGTCCCCGGGCTGGGCTGCGGGGCCGAGTCCCCGGGCTGAGCTGCGGCACCGAGCCCCCGGGCTGGGCTGCGGGGCCGAGCCGCCGGGCTGGGCTGCGGGGCCGAGTCCCCGGGCTGGGTTGCGTGGCCGAGCCGCCGGGCTGGGCTGCGGGGCCGAAGCTCCGGGGGCGGGGGAGGGCCGGTCGGATATTCACGCGACACCGACCGGTCCTGTGCCTAGCGTTGGGTCATGACCCCCATGCCCCGTGCCGACGACATCGACGTACGCCCGATCACCGAAGGCGAGTTCGCCGACTGGCTGCGGGCCGTGAACACCGGCTTCCTGCGGGCGTCCCCTCTCACCGAGGAGGAGGTCGAGGGCCGGCGCGTGCGGTTCGTCGAGGGCCGCTACCTCGGGGCCTTCGACCACGGCAGGTGCGTGGCGACCTTCCGCTCCTTCGACCAGGAGCTCACGGCCGTCGGCGGGGCCGCCGTCCCGGCCGACGCGATCTCGGGCGTCACCGTCACCGCCACCCACCGCCGGCGCGGACTGCTCAGCCGGATGATGGCGAAGGACCTGGCGGCCGCGAAGGACCGCGGGGACGTCGTCGCGACGCTGATCGCCGCCGAGTACCCGATCTACGGGCGCTACGGCTTCGGGCCGGCGACCTGGATGGCGGAGTGGACGGTCGACGTGCCGCGCGCGGGTCTCGACGCCCGCTGGGCGGGCCCGGCTGACGGCGGCCGGATCGATCTGGTGGAGGGCGAGGACGTCCGCAAGCTCGGCCCCGAACTGCACGAGCGGCTGCGTCGCGGCCTGCCCGGAGCCATCGACCGCGACGAGACGTGGTGGAAGACGAACACCGGCGCCCTGCGCTGGGACCCGACGTGGAAGCAGCCCTTCTACGCCGTGTACCGCTCGGCGTCCGGCGAGGTCGAGGGCATGGCCGCCTACGAGGTGGACGACACCTGGGGTGACGCCAAGCAGCCGTTGAACACGGCGACCGTGCGGTGGCTGCTCGGCACGACACCGGCCGCCGAACGCGCGCTGTGGGAGTACGTCTGCTCCGTCGACTGGGTCGTGAAGGTGAAGAGCGGCTGGCGGGCGCCCGACGACCTGCTCCCGCACCTCCTGCCCGACCCGAGGGCGGCCCGGATCACCTCGCTCGCGGACTGGCTGTGGGTGCGGATCCTGGACGTCGGGCGGGCGCTCGAGGCGCGGACGTACGAGGGCCGGGGGGCCCTGGTGCTGGAGGTCGCCGGGGTGGACGGGCTGACCGGCGGGCGCTACCGGCTTCAGGCCTCGCCGGAGGGGGCGTCCTGCACGCCGACCACCGAGAGCGCGGAACTCGAGCTGGGACCGGGCGAGTTGGCGGCGCTGTGGCTCGGGGACGAGTCGGCGGTGCGGCTGGCGGCGCTGGGGCGGGTGCACGAAGGACGAGTGGGCGCCGCCCGGAAGGCCGACGCCCTGCTGCGTACGTCCAGGCGGCCTTGGTGCCCGGACATGTTCTGAGCCGCTCCCTCCTGCCGGTGTGCTGGGGACCCGCATCCGTAGCGAGCTGTTCAGTTGTGGTTGTCGTGCGGCCGTACCGGCCGGGCGGGACTCCCGGCTCCCCTCCGGAAGGGAGTCCCTGGGCGGGTGGCCAACCCCTTGAAGGTCTGACCATGTTCCCCAAGTTGGCTGCCAACTTCTCTGTTCTTATCTCCGCCTGGAAGCGGCTCATAACCACCTTTCCCTGAACTGCCTAAAGATGGCGGGAAGTTGTACTGTTCGGTTGTGGACCCGGAACATGACTCCGTCAACGGACGGAAGAGGTCAGGACGGCCACAGAGAACACATCACCAGGTGGCCGACGAGCTGCGCGCCCGGATCAGGTCGGGGGCGCTGCGCCCCGGTGAGCGCATGCCCACCCAGGCTCAGCTGGCTCACGAGTTCGGCGTCGAGCGCGGTGCCGTCCGGCAGGCCCTGCGGATCCTGCAGTCCGAGCGGTTGCTCACCAACGTGTCCAAGGGCAGTCCGGCGACCGTCGCGCCCGACCCCGTCGGTGCGCTGACCGGCCCGCAAGCGCCGCCGCGGCCCACGACGGTGGCTCTCGCTCCCCGGATAGCGGACGCCTTCGCGGCCGAGCACGTCGAGATCGACGCCGTGTGCCTGACGTCCATCTCCCTCACGCTCGCCATCGGTGAACCGCTGCGGCAGATCCACGCCGGACGGCTGAAACCGGCCAAGGTCGACGTCCGGGTGCTGCTGCCGAGCCGGGACATCGACCTGGCCTTCCCGGTGCCGGTCGAGGGGCACGACGACGACCGGGTGCACGAGCGGTGGCTGGCGATGCGCAACGCCCAGGGGCAGGTACTCCAGCACAACCTGCTGGCGCTGCGCGCCACGCACGGCATCGACGTGCGCGTCACGTTCCGGGCGCTGCCCTTCACCCCGCCGGTGAAGCTGTACCTGCTGAACGGCACGGAGGCGCTGTTCGCGTACTACACGCTGGCGCGCCGGGAGGCCGAGACCGATCACGAGCAGCCGGCGCTGTACGACGCCCAGGGCACCCAGTCCATGCTGTTCGCCTTCCGGCAGGGGGCCGGGCTGCGCGACACGACGTTCGTGGAGCAGTCGCACCTGTGGTTCAACGCACTGTGGGAGACGATCAGTTCGGAGCTGGTGCTCACGAGCTGACGTCCCCCACGGGCCGTTCCGGGGTGGTGCGGTGACTCATCGGGCGGGGCCCGTGATCAGCAGCGCGAGCACGACGGCTCCCGCGGAGCTGACGGCCGGGCTCTTGGCCTTGACGCCGACGGTGAGAAGGATCAGGCCGACGAGGCCGGCCGGACCGTACTTCCACTGGACGATCTGTTCGAAGGCGACGACGAAGGCGGCGGAGAGGAGAGCGAGGGCGGGCATCGGTGTTCCCCCTTCGGAAGTCCGGAAGCAAAACTTCCGCCAACTTCGAGAAGTTGGCAACCAACTCTGATTAAGTTGTCCCCACTTGGCCCCTAGTTATAAACAACTTTCAAGCAACTCCCGTCAAGTGGATCAGAGTTGTAGCGTTTGGTCGTGGCCCAGGAGAGCGTGGCGGAGAACGTGGCAGCGAACGGCAGCAGAAGGTCATCGCCCCAGGAGATCGCCGACAGCCTGCGGGAACGCATCCGAGCCGGCGAGCTCAAGCCGGGAGACCGC
The DNA here is from genome assembly GCF_007655005.1 of Streptomyces tibetensis. Lineage (GTDB taxonomy): Bacteria > Actinomycetota > Actinomycetes > Streptomycetales > Streptomycetaceae > Streptomyces > Streptomyces tibetensis. The sequence continues at coordinate 45,722 of NZ_SZVW01000029.1, read as the reverse complement.
CTGCCCACCCAGGCCGAACTCGCGGAGCGGTTCGGCGTGGAGCGCGGCGCGGTCCGCCAGGCGTTGCGGGTCCTCCAGGACGACGGTCTCCTCACCAACGTCAGCAAGGGCAGCCCGCCCCGGGTCGCCGCCCCGACGCCCGCCCGTGGCGAACCCCAGCCGACCATGGTGGGCCTGGCCCCGCGGCTGACCGAGGCGTTCTCGGCCCGGCACGTCCGGGTCGACGTGGTCTGCCACACGGCGGAGACGCTGATGGTCGCCATCGGCGAGCCGCTGCGCCTGATCCACGAGGGCCGCATCCTCCCCGAGTCGATCGACGTCCGCATCCTGGTCCCGTCCCGGGACATCGAGCTGGCGTTCCCCGTACCGGTCGAGGCGCACGGCGACGACAACCCGGTCCACCAGCGCTGGCTGGCCATGCGCAACGCCCAGGGGCAGGTCCTCCAGCACAACCTGCGGGCGCTGCGCTCGACGCACGGCATCGACGTGCACGTCACGTTCCGGGCGCTGCCCTTCACCCCGCCGGTAAAGCTGTATCTCCTCAACGAGGAGGAGGCCCTGATCGGCTACTACATGCTGACCAGGCGCGAGGAGGAGTGGGGCAGCCAGACCTTGGACATGTACGACGTCCTCGGCTCCCAGTCCCTGCTCTTCTCCTTCGTGCAGCGGACGGGCCGGCGGGACGCGGCCTTCGTAAAGGAATCCCAGAAGTGGTTCAACGCCCTCTGGGAAACCATCACGACGGACCTGACACTCTCCTAGTGACTCCTGATGCGGCGCAGACTGATGCGGTGACGAGCGAGACCGAGAACGATCCGTACGAACTTCGCGATCTGGCCAGACGCGCGCGTGTCGTGCTCTGGGACTTCGACGGCCCCATCTGCCGCCTGTTCGCCGGGCACTCGGCGGAGCAGGTGGCGACCGACCTGGTCTCCTGGCTCGAGAGCCGTGGCCTGCACGGCCTGCTGACCGATGCCGAGCGTGAGTCCCTCGACCCGCACGTGGTGCTGCGGGCGGTGGACCGCCGGCACCCCGGCAGCGACCTGGTCGCCGAGCTGGAGGAACGTCTCACCCAGGAGGAGCTGCGGGCCGCTTCCTCGGCGTGGCCGACCGCGTACGCGGACCCGCTGATCCGCACCTGGACGGCGGTGGGCTCCCGCCTGGCGATCACCACGAACAACTCCCCACGAGTGGTCCGCACGTACCTCGCGAGCCGCGGCCTCGTCGGCTGCTTCGCTCCCCACATCTACGGCCGGACCCGGGAACTCCGTCACCTCAAGCCCGATCCGCACTGCCTGAACCGGGCGCTGAACGCGATGGGGGTGGCACCGGGCGACGCCCTGATGATCGGAGACACGCCCTCCGACCACGAGGCGGCCGGACGGGCCGGGGTGCCCTTCCTGGGCTACGCGCGCAACGGAAGGAAGGCCAAGCTGCTGAGGGCGGCCGGGGCCGATGTGGTGCTGGAGTCCCTGGAGCCGCTGTTGCGTCTGCTGCGCACCTAGGCGCCCACCTGCCCGCTTGCGGGGCGAAAAAGCACTGGTGAGGTCGGAGAGGGACGAGGGGCGACTGGGTGTAGCATTCCCGCACCGTGCAGCGATTGAGTCAAACGCTCGTCCTCGTTCGTATGTGAGAGGGCCGACCGGCCTGCCATCGAACGAGTTTGCGCCACCTCACGCAGGTGAGTGGCAACCGACCCGTATCGGCTCACTCCGCCATGCGCGGCACCGGCCGCGAACCTACGGTTTGCCTTACCGTCACCCCCTTACTTGTACTTCACTCGGGCTTCACTCGTACTTCCGGAGCGGCCAGTGGGCGCACCCCCTCTTCCCCGCCCTCTTCACGGGGAGCGCGCCTCGCACGACGCCACCTGCCGGGCCTTCGTGAAGCTGGCCGTCGAGACGGGTCAGGCGACCAGCGGCCACCACAACCGGAACTACGTCCTACCGCTCACGGAGGACATGGCCCGCCTGGTCGGGCGTGAAGCGGGGACGTCGGTGACCGTCCGGATCCGGCGTCCGGACGCGCTGCCCGTCGTCATCCGGACCTGGCAGGACGAGGCGAAGATCCTCGACGCCGTCCGGGCAGTCCTGCCCCACGCGCCGGAGTGCCTGGTCACGCTGGACGGGTGCGCTGTCCACAGCTTTGTGGAAGGTGTTCCGCTCTCCAGCGTCTGCGGCAACGGCAAGCCCGTCGACACCCTGCTCATCCAGGCCCTGGCGGGTCTGCTCGCCCAGTTGACACACGTACGGCGTGGCGCGCTGCCTGCCCTTCCGCCCGTCTGGCCCCGCAACGACACGGACAGTCAGGGTTTCCTCCGGACGCTGGTCCATCTGGCCGACCGGCAGATCAAACGGCCCGACTGGACGGCCTTCGGCGGGCTGTTCGCCGCGCTCGGCATTCCGGAGGACGCGCTGGCCGAGCTGGCCGGGCGGGTTCCCGCGATGGCCCGGCGGCCCTTCAGCCTGCTCCATGCCGACCTGCACCGGGACAACGTGATCGTGTCGTACGCGGGTGACCCGCCCCTCGTCTGTGTCGACTGGGAGCTCGCCACCTACGGTGACCCGCTGCACGACCTCGCGTCGCACCTCATCCGTATGCGGTACCCGACCGACCAGCGGGCCGAGGTGGTCGAGGCGTGGGCCGGGGCCATGCAGGACGTCCGTCCGGCCGCCGTCAACGGCCTGACCAGGGACCTGAGGCACTACCTGGCCTTCGAGCGGGCCCAGTCGGTCTTCCCGGACGTGATGCGGGCCGCCCGGTCCCTGGAGGAATCGTTCACGCAGACGAGCCTGGACGAGGCGACCGCGCGGGTGCGCCGGGCCCTCGAGGCGGCGGCGGAACCGTTGCGCCTCACGAAGGTGCCGCGCGGGGGCGAGATCAAACGGGCCCTGTTCCGGTGGCTGGTGTCGCGTGTGAACGGGGACATCGGCGGCCGGGCCTGGATCGCGAAGGCGTTCGAGTGGAGCCCTGACCGGCGCGTTCCGGAGCGCCCCGACTTCCCGCCCACCGCGGTGCGGGAGGCCCTGCTGGCGGAGGGAGCCGCTCCCGCGGGCAGGGTGTTCAAGGGGACCGCCCACCTGAACACGGTGGTGACGGTGCCGGGCGTCGACTCACCAGTCGTCGTCCGGCGGAAGCTGCCCGAGGTGTGCCGGCGGGAGCGTGGCTTCCTCAGCGAGCACGCCGTACTCAGGGCGATCGAGGAGTCGTCCGCCGACGTGGCGGCGCCGAGGGTGCTCGCACTGGGCGAGACGTTGCAGAGCGACACCATCGCCTTCCACACCTACGTCGGGCCGCGGGACGTCGGCCGGCCCCCCGACCACCCCGTCCACGGCCTGCTGCCGCACGAGGCCGACGGTCTGGTGGACCAGCTGTGCGCCCTGACGCGCGTGCGGTACCAGCAGGTCGATCCGACGGCCGGCGACGGCCGGTTCCACCGCCGGCTGCGGGAGCAGCTCGTCGCGCTGGTACGGGATCTGCCGAAGGAGTCGCAGCAACTGGCGCGGCATCTCGGACTGCCCGACGCGGACCGCCTGCGACTGATCCTGTCCCGGCACGAGGTGAGTGAGCGTGAGCCCGCCCTGCTGCACGGGGACCTGAACCCCTGGAACCTCGTACGCCGTGACGACCACCTGGCGCTGACCATCATCGACTGGGAGATGGCCGTCGTCGGCGACCCCCTCTACGACCTGGTCCGGCACATGCACCTCACGCCGACCCGGCCGGAGATCAGGGAGCGGATGTTCCGCCGCTGGGAGCGCCTGCTGCCGGCCGAGTACACCCACGACTGGCGCAGGGACTGGCAGGTGTACCGCTGGCTGGAGATCGTGCGCTCCGCCTATGTCGACCTGGACCGCATCGTGACCGGAGCGAGCCGGGACGCCCCGAACGTCCGGCGAGCGGTGGACTCCTACGCGGTGACCCTCGCCGCCGCCACCGCCTCCCTCGGCCTCCCCACGCGCTCCACGGCGAACCCGTACCTCGCCCGCGCCTTCGCCTCCCGGCCGCTCCCCGGCACTGCGTAGGCTCCCAGGCATGAGCACCCCCGGCCTGCGTGAGCGCAAGAAACAGCGGATGTACGAGACCGTGTCGGACATCGCCGTGCGGCTCTTCCTGGAGAAGGGGTTCGACGCGGTGTCCGTCGCGGAGGTGGCGGCGGCGGCCGAGATCTCCAAGCCGACGCTGTTCCGGTACTTCCCGGCCAAAGAGGATCTGGTGCTGTACCGGATCGCCGACCATGAGGGGGAGGCCGCCCGGGTGGTTGCGGAGGGGTCTGGGACCGCGCCGGTGGAGGCGTTGCGGCGGCACTTCGTGGACGGGCTGGAGCGGGGGGATCCGGTGACCGGGCTCAACGGCCATCCCGACGTCCTGGCCTTCCACGCCCTGCTGTACGGGACGCCCTCCCTGGTCGCCCGGGCGCACGCGCACCAGGAGCGGTCGGAGGCCGCGCTCGCCGACGTGCTCGGGGGTGATCTGGACGCGCGGCTGGCGGCCGGGCAGATCATGGCCGTGCTGCGGGTGCTCGCCCTGGAGAACTGGCGGCGGATCGCGGCGGGGGAGCGGGTGGCGGACGTGCGGCCGGACGCGGTGGCGGCGGCGGAGCGGGCGTTCGGGCGGCTGGCGGCCGGGCTGCCGCCACATCTGCAGCGCCCGTCGCATCCGGTGCGCCCGTCGCATCAGTCATGCCCGCCGCAGCCGAGTGAAACTCGGTAAATTATTTAACTCGGTTACCTTTTCGCGTACGCTCGGTGGAATGACCTCGACCGAGCCCGCCCTCCAGCACGCCCTCGACACGGAACGCGCCCATCACGAGCGCTGCCGGACCGCCCTCGCCGCGATGGTCGAGGGCGCCGGTGAACAGGTCGTCATCGGGGAGGACGTGTCCGCGTCCGGGGCCGATGCCGAGGTCCTCGGGTACCGGCTGCGCAGCCGGGCGAAGGCGCTGCGGGAACTGCCCGAGGGGCCCTTGTTCTTCGGAGCTCTGGAGAGCGGGGACGGGCCGTTGCACATCGGGCGGCTGCGGATCTCCGAGCACCCGGCCGAACCGCCCCTCGTCGTCGACTGGCGTGCGCCCGTCTCGCGCGCCTTCTACCAGGCCTCGGCCCGCGACCCGCAGGGCGTCGCCGTGCGGCGGCGGTTCGGCTGGGCGCCCGGCAGCCGCGGCGACTCCGCGGACCTCACCGGCCTGGAGGACGAGCACCTGGAGCAGGGGGAGACCCGCGACAGCGAGATCGTCACCCGGGAGATCGAACGGCCCCGGGTCGGGCCCATGCGGGACATCGCCGCGACGATCCAGCCCGAGCAGGACGACCTCGTACGGGCGGACCTGGCGGTGTCGGTATGTGTGCAGGGCGCGCCGGGCACCGGCAAGACCGCCGTCGGGCTGCACCGGGCCGCGTACCTGCTCTACACGCACCCGCAGCGCATCCGGCGCGGCGGCCTGCTGATCCTCGGACCCAACCGCACCTTCCTGTCGTACATCGCGGAGGTGCTGCCGGCCCTCGGGGAGACCGGTGTGCGGCAGTCGACGCTGGGGGAGGAGATCGCCCGGTGCCCGGTCCGGGGCCTGGACGAGGAGGCGGCCGCGGTCGTGAAGCACGACGCCCGGATGGCCGAGGTGCTGCGGCGGGCGCTGTACACGCGGGTGCGTCCCGACGGCGGCGGGGCGTCGCTCGCCGTGCCGGACGGGTCGTACCGGTGGCGGGTCCCGGCGGGGGTGCTGGCGGAGATCGTGGACCGGGTGCGGCAGGAGGAGCCGCCGTACGGGGTCGGGCGGGAGCGGGTGCGGGCGCGGATCGTGCGGTGCCTGCGCGAGCAGGCCGAGCGACGGTCCGGGCCGCCCCCGAACGCCTGGGTGCGGCGGATCGAGCGGGCGCGGCCGGTGTCGGCGTACGTCGATGCCGTGTGGCCGCGGGTGCGGCCCGAGGAGGTCGTGGCCGGACTGCTCGGCGACGCAGGTGTGTTGGCGTCGGCCGCCGAAGGGCTCCTCGACGCCGGTGAGCAGCGGGCGCTGCTGTGGGAGCGGCCGCCCCGGTCCTGGAAGTCGGCGCGCTGGTCGGCCGCCGATCAGGTGCTGCTCGACGAGGTGGCCGGGCTGATCGAGCATCCCGAGGGGTACGGGCACGTCGTCGTCGACGAGGCGCAGGACCTGTCCCCGATGGAGTGCCGCGCCATCGCACGCCGGGCCCGCTTCGGTTCGCTGACGGTGCTGGGCGATCTGGCGCAGGGGACGACACCGTGGGCGGCCCGGTCATGGCGTACGGTCCTCGCGCACCTGGGGAAACCGGACGCGGCCGTGGTCGCCCTGACCACCGGGTTCCGGGTGCCGCGGGCGGTCGTCGGGCTGGCCAACCGGCTGCTGGAGCGGCTGGAGGTGGACGTGCCGGCCGCCCGCTCGCTGCGCGGGGACGGGGAGCTGCGGATGCGGGAGACGACGGCGGACGGCGTGGCCGGTGCGGTCGTGGCGGCCGTACGGGACGCACTCGGGCGGGAGGGCTCGGTCGGGGTCGTCGCGGCGGACGCGGACGTTCCCCGGCTGCGGGCGGCACTGGACGCAGCCGGCATCGACGCGGCGGGGCCGGACGAACTCGGCGCGCGGGTCGCGCTGGTGCCGGCGAGCGTGGTCAAGGGCCTGGAGTACGACCAGGTCGTGGCCGTGGAGCCGGCGGCGATCGCCGAGGCGGAGGAACGGGGGCTGCACCGGCTGTACGTGGTGCTGACCCGGGCGGTGTCACGGCTGGAGGTGGTGCGGGGAAGGCCACTGCCCTTCTAGGGAACGGTGGTTAGGGTCCGTGTCATGACTGACGTCGACGCGTTCACGGACATACCCACGACCACCCTGGCCGATCTGCTCGGCCGCGGGCAGGTCATGGACATCGGGATCCGGCCGCTGTGGGGGCCGGTGCCGCGGGTGGCCGGACCGGCCTTCACCGTACGGTGCCCTCCCGGCGACAACCTGATGCTGCACGCCGCGATCCACCGGGCCGGACCCGGTTGCGTCGTCGTCGTGGAGTCGGGCGACCTGGACTACGCCCTGGCCGGCGGCAACGTGTGCGCCGTCGCCCGGCGCCGGGGCATCACCGCGTTCGTCGCCGACGGGCTGATCCGCGACCTCGCCGAGGTCAGGGACCTGCGCTTCCCGGTGTTCGCCCGCGGTGTCATCCCCATCCCCGGTACCAAGTCGGCCGCACGGCCGCTGAACGAACGGGTGCGCTGCGGCGGGGTCGAGGTCGACGCGGGCGACACGGTCGTCGCCGACGAGGAGGGTGTCGTGGTCGTCCCCCGGGCCCGGCGCGAGGAGGTCCTGACCGCGGCCCGGGCCAAGCTCGCCAAGGAGGCCGCGGAGACCCTGGACGACTGGGAGTCGGCCCACCGCACGCGCATCGACAGGATCCTGGCGGACCAGGGCTTCGAGGGCTGACCGGCCTGCCCCGGCCGGTCGGTCGCTACGCCGCGGTGAAGGGACCTCCGTCTCCGAAGGCCAGTGCGTGGAAGCGGTCGCCGATGTGGCGGTGGGTGGCCGCGTCGGGGTGGACGTGGTCGGGGAGGGGCACGGCGCTCGCGTCCTTCGCGCCGTAGAGGTCGAGGCCGTCCAGGTAGTGCAGGTTCGGGTCCTCGGCGGCGCGCTGTTCGACGATGCGCGACAGTTCCTCGCGGATGACGGTGAGGGTCAGTTTGCCCAGGGGCGTCTCCGCCGGGTCGCCCATGGCGGAGAAGACCAGGCGGCCCTTGCCGATCTCGTCGCGGTCCGGGGCGGTGGGGCCGGGCGTGTCCTCGTGGATGGCGCAGTGGATGGGGGAGACGAGGAGCAGCGGGGTGTCCGGGTGCCCCTCGCGGATCGTGTCGAGGAAGCCGTGCACGGCGGGAGAGAACGCGCGCAGCCGCATCGCGTCCTGGTTGACGATGTTGATGCCCATCTTGACGCTGATCAGGTCGGCCGGGGTGTCCCGCATGGCACGCGCGGTGAACGGGTCGAGCATCGCGCTGCCGCCGAAGCCGAGGTTGACCAGCTCCACACCGCCCCGCAGCGCGGCGATCGCGGGCCAGATGGCCGTGGGGCTCGCGGCGTCGGAACCGTGGCTGATCGAGCTGCCGTGGTGCAGCCACACCCGGCGTCCCCGGTCCGGCGCGGGCGTCACGGGGGCGTCCGTGCGCAGGGCGACCAGCTCGGTGGTCTCGTTGTGCGGCAGCCAGATCTCGACGTCCTTGTCCCGCGCGGGCAGGCCCGTGAAGCGGACCGTGCCGACCGGACCGGACGTGAGCTCGGCCTGCCAGGTGGCCAGGTCGACGGTCAGGACGTTGCCGTCGGTCCCGGCGGCCTGACCGGCCGGGCGGCCGTCGACGAGCAGGTCGTACAGCCCGTCCGGGCGCGAGGGGAAGCCGGTGTAGTCGCGCTTGGTGCGCAGGGTGTCCAGCTCGACGGTGGTCGCGGCGGTACGGAACACCAGCCGTACGCCGGAGGGCTGGGCCTCGGCCATCGCCAGCTGCGCGTTGGTGTTCTGCGCGCGGGCCCGGGCGGGCAGGCGGTGCGGGAGCAGGCCGTGCTCGGTGCGCTCCACGTCGAGGGCGCCGCGCAGCAGGTCCGCCGTGAGGGGCGTGGTGATCCAGTCGTGCTCGGTGTGCATGGGTGTCAGCCTCGGGGGTCGGTGGGGGCCGCGGGCCAGTTCCGCAGCAACGTGTCGAGGGCGTCGAGGATCCGGGCCCAGGTCTCCTCGGTGTCCGGGGCGCTGTGGCTGAAACCGCCGCCGAGCTCCAGGCTGACGTAGCCGTGGAAGACGCTGCCGAGCAGCCGGACCGCGTGGGTCTGGTCCGGTTCCGTCAGGTCGTAGCCGCGCAGCAGCGCCCGGGTCATCTGCGCGTGCCGGACGCCGGCGCTCGCGGCCGCCGTCTGCGGGTCGAGCCGCAGCTGGGCCGCGGCGTAGCGGCCGGGGTGTGCCCGGGCGTAGTCGCGGTACACGTTCGCGAGGGCGGACAGGGCGTCCTTGCCGGCCCGTCCGGCCAGGGCGTCGGCGGCCCGGTCGGCGAGTTCGGTGAGGGCGAGCAGGGCGATCCTGGTCTTCAGGTCCTGGGAGTTGCGCACGTGCGAGTACAGGCTCGCGACCTTGACGTCGAACCGCCGCGCGAGCGCCGAGACGGTGACCTGGTCGAAGCCGACCTCGTCGGCGAGTTCCGCACCGGCCTCGGTCAGCCGCTCCGGTGTCAGTCCCACGCGTGCCATGAGGACTCTCCCTTCTGCCTGAAGAGAGTGTGCATCTTCCTAAAGGCTTTAGGCAAATATGCGCGACCTTTCGCCCCGTCGGGTCCTCCCCCAGGGCTTCAGGACGGAGATCACCGTCATGAACACGTAGGCGGACAGCGAGACGACCGGCCCGAACAGCACGTCACCGGCGTCCGGCAGCGGCCCGCCCGCGGCGACCGCGGTGACCGCGGAGTTCACCCCGGGGCGCAGGGCGAACACCGTGGCGGTGGTCGTGGCGAGGGTCAGCCAGAACTTCGTGTACACCCACCGGTACCTGGCCAGCCCCCACACCGTGCCCAGCGACAGCATCAGGCCGCTGAGGAGTGTGAGCAGCGCGACGGGGATCAGGAGCCAGTCGGCGAAGAGCTTCATGGCCCGGACGGACGCCTCCACCGTGACGGCGGACCCGGTGGATGCCGCGGTGGCCCCGAGTGCGAGCAGCCCGAGCGAGAGCCCGAGCCAGCTCGCGGAGGCGGTGACGTGAACGACCAGCACGGCCCGGCGGACGGGGCGGCTGAGTTTCTGGTTCGGTTTCACGGCCCGGCGGGTGGGGCGGCTGAGTTTCTGGTTCGGCTTCACGCTGTCACCGTGCCGGGGGAGGGGCGGTGCGGGCGTCTTGCGGCGGGAGTAAACCGGCGTACTGGCATCGGAGTACGGGGCGTGTCAGTGCCGTCACCTACCTTCGCGGCATGACCGAGCCCTCGTACGTCACCGCCGTCCGCGAGTCCTACGACACCGTCGCCGCCGCCGGAGCGCATCGCCGAACTGCTGGCCCGGGCCGGGCTGGTGGTCACGACGCGGGTGGTGCAGGAACCCGAGGGCGGGGTGAAGCGGCGGGCGGGCACGTTTCTGGCGTACAAGCCGCAGTAGCGGGACGGGCCCGGGGTGGGGTCCTCAGCCGTTCGGTTCGGTTTCTTCGGCGGCGTTGCCGACCGGTTGTTCGACGACGAAGGATCCCTTGCCTCGCACGGTGACGATCAAACCGCGCTCGCGGAGTTCCTGTGCGGCCCGTCGCGCGGTGAGTCGTGCCACGCCGTACTCGTCGGCGAGGTGGTTCTCGGAAGGGATGGGCCTGTCCGGCGCCAGCTCTCCGGATGCGATCTTCCCGGCGATGACATCGGCCAGTTGCATGTAGAGCGGCCTCGCGCTCATCGGGTCCAGACTGGACTTCGACCCTTTGGTATCGCTCATACGTCCAACGTAGAGCGGTAGCGACCTGCCCAATCGTGTGGATCCCTCTGTACTTGTATGTAGAGGGCTGCATGCAGGTGTAACGTCGAAGACGGAAAGACCCCGGCGAGGTGGGCTAGACCTCCCGGGGCATGGCCAACGCTGAAACTGGAGCGTCGACATGCATGACCTTATCCCCCGGGCCCTTCAATGGCTGCGCCTTCTCTTCGCCCCCGGCACCGGGAAACGGCGTCGGTGCCGCCCCCGGCGGCACCTCCTCCCTCACGTGCACCTCACCCTCGTCAGCTGCCCCTCCGCATCCCAGCCGCCGCAGCTTCCCCGCCACCGCTCCCCGTACGGCCTGCACAGTCCTCTCGACGGCACCGCCTCCCCCCTCGTCCGCCCCTACCTCGCCGCCCACGAACACGAAACCGCTCTCCAGGAACGCCGGCGCCTGGCCCTCGTGCTCGCCGCCGACTTCGGGATCGATCTCGACCAGCACCTGGTCGGCGTACGGAAGGTGGCCGCCTGATGGAACGCCCCACCGGTCGGACACACGTCACGCCGCCACCCCGGCTCCTGCCCTGGCTGTCCGCGGAAGGCAACCCCTGCTACCTGGTGACCGACGACAACGGCGGCTACCTCTCCCGTCTCGCCGACGAATTGATAGCCGTCCAGCTCGCCACCGGCACCGACGTGCTCGGCCTCGCCCGCAAGGTGCTGGACGACCCGGCCTCGCCGTACAGGGAGGTCCGTTTCGCCGAGTGCCTGACCGACGCGCTACGGGTCGCCGAGTCTCGGGGGATGCGCGTGCCCGGGCCGGAACGCTGAGGGCGCCTGAGAGGGTTACCCGCCGTGCGTCCACACGCGCAACGGCCCCACCGGTTCGAAGCCGTGCCGGAGGGCGACCGTCAGGTCGTCACCCTGCTCGTAGCCGACGACGGGCAGGGTGGGGAAGAGACGGGCGAGTGCGTGCAGGACGAGCGGCCAGGCCGAGTCGGGCCCGCCGTCACGGCCGAAGACGTTGGAGACGCCGACCACGTGCTCACTGCGGCTCGCGACCGCTCCGGCGACCACTCCGCCCTCGGTGTCGTCGGCGGAGCGTCCCAAAATCACGAAGGTCTCCGGCTCGGCGAGCAGCCCGGGCCGGAACAGGTCCGCGTCCCCCGCCCCGTCGTCCCAGGCCAGTGCCCAGGCGCGCAGCGTGTCCGGGTCGCCCGCCACGTCCCACTCGAGATCCGGTGCCGCCGTTGCCGACCCGGCGGGCCGGTGGATCCACTGCGCCTCGAAAAGCACCCGGAACCCGGCCTCCGCCAGGTCGAGGTCGGCGAAGCCGTCCTTGACCGAGGCGCCGGGCGAGGCCGTGTCGATCCGGGCGGTGAGCGCGTCGGTGTCGGCGTCCGGCCCCAGCGTCACGGCGTCGGGGTAGTAGAGCGGCGTCCGCACCGGGGCGGCCCAGGCGTCGGGCCCGAACTCGCCCGGCACCCCGTGCGCCCGGCACATCGCCGCACACCACTCGGCGTTGTTCCGGGCGGCGGCCCGGACGAGGGCTTGCTGCGGAGTCGTCATGCGCGGATCAAACCGATGGCAGGCCCGGCCCGTCCACCGATTTGATGGTTGCCGTCCCCGACCGCTGCGGGAAGGACCCCTCTGTGCCAGTCTCCCTCGCTGACTCCGGACCGGCCGTCGCGCTCCTGGGCGAGCTCGGCGCTGCCGAAATCGCCCACCCGGGCGGTACCCTCCTCGCCCACCTCACGCGGGTGCAGAGGCAACTCGCCGCGTGGGACGCCCGCCCGGCCCTCCAACTGGCGGGACTGTGCCACGCGTTCTACGGCACCGACGGCTTTCCGGACGGCCTGCTGCCCCTGGACCGCCGTGGCGAACTCGCAGCGGCGGTCGGTGCCGAGGCCGAGGCTCTGGTGTATCTGTACGCCTCGTGCGATCGAGGGGCCACCTATCCGGCGCTGGCGGAGGCCGACGGACCGTTTCACGACCGGTTCACCGGCCGGAGCCACGCCCCCAAGCCGCAGGCGCGGCGGGACTTCGCCGAGTTGTCCGCCGCCAACGAGATCGACCTCGCTCGCCTCGACCCCGCCTTCCGCGACCGGTGGGGCCCCGAACTGCTCAGCCTCTTCACCCGCATCCGTCCCCTGCTGAGCCAACCCGCCTGGGCGGACTGTCGGGAGGTGCTCGCCGGATGAAACTGAGCGCGATCACTCTGGACTGCGCCGATCCACTCGCCCTGGCGGCGTTCTACCAGCAGGCCACGGGATTGGAGCTGCATCCGAAGTCGGACGCCGACTTCGCCGCGCTGGAGGGCGAGAACGGCCTCTCCCTCGCCTTCCAGCGGATCGACGGCTATCGGGCACCGAGCTGGCCCGACCCCGCCGTTCCCCAGCAGCTGCACTGCTGTTTCCGGGTCGCGGACCTGGACGAGACGGAGACACGGCTGCTGGAGCTGGGCGCCGACAGGCCGGAACACCAGCCGAACGCGGACAGATGGCGGGTCCTCACGGATCCGGCGGGGCACCCCTTCTGCATCGTCGGGGGTTTCGCCGAGCCTGAATGAGGCGGCCCGCCCGTCCCGGGAACGAGTCCCCGGCCGACGGGCGGCGGCTCGGTCAGGATGGGATCCATGACCTCGTCGAACACACCGAAGACGTCGCACACACCGAACCCCCCGGCCCCGGCGGCCACCTCACCCACCCTGTCCGTCACGGAGATCACCACGCCCCGGCTCCGGCTGCGCAAGGCGCACGACGCCGACCGCGCCGGGTTCATCGAGCTGCAGACCGATCCCCAGGTCCGGTTACACCTCGGTGGCCCGAGGCCGCGGGCCGCGGTCGAGCAGTACTTCGACGCGATGGGCGTCGCGCACGTCACCCACAAGCCCGGCACGTTCGTCATCGCCGATCGGGCGACCGATGACCTCGTCGGGGTGCTCCTGATCCACCGACGCCCCCGCGACCTCCCCGGACACGTCACCGAGGAGGGAGGGGAACTGGAACTGACCTACGTCCTGCGCCGCGCCGCCTGGGGTTCGGGGCTGGCCTTCGAAGCAGCCACCGCCGCGTTGCGCGCCGCCGCCTCCGAACTGCCGGACCAGCCGGTCCTGATCGTGACCCAGACGGCCAACACCCGCTCCCTCGACCTGGCCGCCCGCCTCGGCTTCCGACGCGTGGCCACCTTCGAGGCCCACGAAGCCGAACAGACCCTCGCGGTGGCCGAACTGCACTCGTTCCTGGCCTGAGCGGTGGCCGGAGGTATCACATGCTCAGGAAACCGGGCCGTAGCGGGCGGCGATCGTGGTGGCACGGTTGTGCAGGGAGGTGCGCAGCCACTGCGGGGCCAGGACTTCCGCGTCGGTGGCGTGCTGCCACAGGGCCCACTCGGCATGCCGCGAGTCCTGGAAGATCACGTTCAGCCGCAGCCAGCCGTCCGCGTCGGCTTCCTCGGCGCACACGGCCAGGGCGTTGCTCACCAGGTGCTCCCGCCGCGCCGGGGCCACCCGCACCAGCACGGCGACCTTGTCACCGCCGGTCCGGAACCGCGCGTTACGCTCCTGCCAGGCCCGGTCCAGGTCGACGGTGTCCGGTCGCTGCGCGCACTCGTCGAGTTCCTCGGCGGCCAGCACCCGGGACAACCGGTAGGTGCGGTCCTCGCCGGCTCTCATGGCCAGCAGGTAACCCTGTTCGCGTACGGTGACCAGGCCGATCGGGTCCACCGTGCGCCACTTGGGGGCCTGGTCCACCGCCTCGTAGTGGATGCGCAACTTGTGCCCGGCGAACACCGCGCGCCGGATCTCGGCCACGATGCTGTCGGACATCTCCTCGGTGGCCACACGGCGCGAGAGAAGGTCGGTCTCCGGGTCGACGAGTAATCGCCGCGCCGCGTCGGCCGCCGTGTCCCGAAGGCCCTCGGGCAACGCGTCGACCACCTTGAGCATGGCCGAGGCGAGCGCCGAGCCGAGACCGAACATCTGGGCGCCGCGCCGCGACCCAGCCACGAGCAGGGCGAGCGCCTCGTCGTGATTCAGCCCGGTGAGCGCCGTCTGGAAGTCGGGCAGCAGTGCGAAACCACCGTGCCGGCCGCGCTCGGCGTACACCGGGACGCCGGCCGCGGACAGCGCCTCTATGTCGCGCAGCACGGTGCGCGTGGACACCTCCAGCTCGCGAGCCAGGGTTTCCGCGGTCATCCGACCGCGCTGACGCAGCAGGAGCACCAGGGAAACCAACCGGTCGGCGCGCATGCAAAAACACTAACCAAATACATGACCGAGGATGTCACGTTTTGCTGGAAGGCTCCGGAGCGCGACGACAAGGCCCGGCGAAATCCGAGTCGTTGGACGCACGTGACGCAGTGAACCGAATGGATGGAGCGAGTCGGCAATGGAACGTAACGCGGTCAACCCGGTGACATGGTCGGTCGAGATGGGCTTCAACCAGGGTGAGGTCGTCTCCGGACACTCGCGGACCCTGTACATCTCGGGGCAGACCGCGATGAGCAAGGAAGGCAAGCCCGAGCACGACGGTGACATGGCGGCACAGCTGGCGCTGAGCATCGACAACATCGAGGCGGTGCTCGCCGAGGCCGGCATGTCCCTCTCGAACCTCGTCCGGCTCAACGTCTACACGACCGACGTCGACCTGCTCTTCCAGCACTACGGTGTGCTGGCGGGCCGGCTGGGCGCCGCCCAGGTCGCGCCGACCACCACCATGCTC
Organism: Streptomyces tibetensis; assembly: GCF_007655005.1. Lineage (GTDB taxonomy): Bacteria > Actinomycetota > Actinomycetes > Streptomycetales > Streptomycetaceae > Streptomyces > Streptomyces tibetensis. The sequence continues at coordinate 30,593 of NZ_SZVW01000029.1, read as the reverse complement.
GGTGTGGCGCGCCTTGCGATCCCCGGCCAGATGGTCGAGCTGGAGGGCACCGCCGTCGCGTGATGTGACCCCCTCTGCCGTGCTGCCCGTTGCCCGCCGCCCCTGAACCGGCACGGGCAGCGGGCACGTGGCGCGTTCGGGGGGCAGGCCGCGTCTCACGCGCTCCCGGCCCTACCTCTCCTCGCCGCGGACGGCGCGGCGGAGCTTGCCGAGGCGCTCGTGCAGGACGCGCTCCCCGCCGTGCTGCGTGGGGCGGTAGTAGTCCTTCCCCACCAACTCGTCCGGTGGGTACTGCTGCTCCAGGACTCCCTCGGGGGTCCGGTGGGGGTACCGGTAGCCGATCGCGTTGCCCAGCTCCCTGGCGCCCGCGTAGCGGCCGTACCGCAGGTGGGCGGGGATCTCGCCGACCGCCCCCGCCCGGACGTCGGCCATGGCCTCGTCGATGGCGGTGATCACCGTGTTCGACTTCGGTGCCGTGGACAGGTGCACGGTGGCCTGAGCCAGGGCGAGGCGGGCCTCGGGCATGCCGATGAGCTGGACCGTCTGCGCCGCCGCGACGGCGGCCTGCAGGGCCGTGGGGTCGGCCAGCCCGACATCCTCACTGGCGTGCACCACCAGCCGCCGCGCGATGAACCGCGGGTCCTCCCCGGCCACGAGCATGCGGGCCAGGTAGTGCAGCGCGGCGTCGGGGTCCGAGCCGCGGATCGACTTGATGAACGCGCTGACGACGTCGTGGTGCTGGTCGCCCTGCCGGTCGTAGCGGACGCTCGTCTCGGCGACGGCCCGCTCCACCGAGGCCACGTCGACCACCGTGCCGCCGGTGTCGGTCACCCCGTCGGCGCTCGCCTCCAGGGCGGTCAGCGCGCTTCTGGCATCGCCGGCCGCGAGGCGTACGAGGGCGTCCTCGGCCTCGGGGGACAGGGTGACCGCGCCGCCGAGGCCCCGCTCGTCCTTCACGGCACGGCGCAGCAGTTCGCGGACCTCGTCCTCGCTCAGGGACTTCAGTTGCAGCACCAGCAGGCGGGAGAGCAGCGGGGTCACCACCGAGAACGACGGGTTCTCGGTGGTGGCGGCGACGAGCAGCACGAGCCTGTCCTCGACGGCGCCGAGCAGCGCGTCCTGCTGGGTCTTGGAGAAGCGGTGCACCTCGTCGATGAACAGCACGGTCTGCCGGTTCTGGCGGGCCCGGCGATGACGCGCGTCGTTCATCACGTCGCGGAGTTCCTTGACCCCGCTGGACAGCGCCGAGAGGGCGACGAAGTGCCGCGGGGCGACATCGGCGAGCAGCCGTGCGAGGGTCGTCTTTCCGGTGCCGGGCGGACCGTAGAGCAGCACCGACGCCGCCTCCCCGCCCTCCGCCAACCGCCGCAGCGGCGCGCCGGGGCGCAGCAGGTGCGCCTGGCCGACGACCTCGGCGAGCGTGCGCGGCCGCATCCGCGCCGCCAGCGGGGCGGAGGTCGGCACGGGCTCGGCGGGCGGAGGGGCGTCCGTCGTCGGTAACGCGAACAGCCCGTCGTCCTCGGCGGCCATCACCCCACCCGTCCTTCCCCACGGAGCACGCCGTGGTGCCGGGGCGGGACGGTCGGCCGAGGACCTCGGGCGCCCCGGCCCGCCGCGGCCCGGACTGCCGGCCGGACCCCGGAACGGCCGAGGGACGATGCTCTGCTGGACACGCGTGGCGGCCCTTCCTCTGTGGACAGGTCACTCATACGTTCTCGGTGGCTACGCGTACAGCGTTCCCCGGGCGACGACCACAGCAGCCCCCGCCACCTGAACCGACTCGATGCGTTCCGGCGTCCCTGTCGCGCGAGCGCGCATCGTCGAAGGACGGCCCATCTCCACCCCCTGCCGGATCTCGATCCACTCCCCGAACGGGATCAGTCCGTGCCGGGCCAAGTGTACCGGGAGGGAGCCGGCGGCCGAGCCGGTGGCGGCGTCCTCCACCACGCCGTAGGAGGGCGAGAACATGCGCAGCCGCCATCGGGTTCCCGAGCCCGCGAAGCAGTTGGCGGCCATGTCGGGCAGTCGCGCGAGAGCCCGTTGGTCCGGCTCCACGGCGGAGAGCGCGGCCACGCCGTCCAGGCCGACGAACACGTGCCGCGGCCCGTTGTCGTAGACCTCGACCGGCAGGGTGCTGCCGGTGGCCACCAGGTCGAGTCCGGTGAGCAGTTCGTCCGCTCGGTCGTAGGGCTCCCACGTCGGCAGGGGCTGCCACATGCCGGCCGCGACGGTCCGGCCGTCGTCGTCACGCTCCAGTTCGAACGTCACGGTGCCCTTGGCGGTCTCCATGCGGAGCTCTTTCGCCTCGTGCGACTCGCCGAGCACCACGGCCGTGCCCAGGGTGGGATGCCCGGCGAACGGCAGCTCGTTCACCGGGGTGAAGATACGGACCCGCACATCGCCGTCGTCCTGCGCGGGGAGGACGAAGACGGTCTCGGACAGGTGCATCTCCTGCGCGATCTGCTGCATGCGCCCGGCGGAGAGCCCGGAGGCGTCCAGGAAGACCGCGGTCGGGTTTCCTTCCAGCGGGACGTCGGTGAAGACGTCGGCCACCACGTACTCGTACGTACCCATGGGTTCCGTTCTCGAAGGTGGTCAGCGGGTCAGTGAGTGTCGAACACGGCCTGGTACTGGGCGACCGCCTTCTCGGTGGCCGCACGCTCGTCCGGCGTCGGGTTGAAGGGGTCCGCCGCCGGGGGCAGGGAACCGAACCTCAGCAGTGCGGCCATGAGGAGCATCCGCGCCTTGGTGGCCGTGAGGTTGTTGCCCGAGATGAACGCCGGGTCGGTGCGCCACGCCATGCCTCCGGTGTTGCCGCGACCCGTGCGGACCACCGGCATGCCGGCGAAGACGGCGACGCCCAGCGCCGCGTTCCTCGTCGGGTCGGCCATCCCGAACGGCGACATGCCCTCGCACACGAAGCCGGACAGGGGCGCGTGGGCGAGGTTGGCGTCGATCCGGGCGAGGATCTCGACCTCCTCGTCGGCGACGGGCGGGTTGTCCGAGCCGGTCCCCGTCGCCGCGTACCGGCTGTACTTGGTGATGGAGACGTGCGGCATGGCGGCGGGTACGAGCCCCTCGGCGTCCTTCGTCCCGACGTCGACCGGGAGCACGCCCGAGCCCAGGCTCCCGGTGACGCCGCCCACCCGCTCGGGGAGCACGGTGAGGCGCAGCTCCGAGCGATGGGTGTGCCGGCGGGCGGGGAGGTAGGTGAGCTGCGGAGGGCCGTAACCGCCGAGGTCGGCGACCACTCCTCCGTGGCCGCCGGTGACCTCGTACCCGCCGGGCCGGGCATCGACCTTGGTCACGTCCCGGGCCGCGTAGACGAGTTCGTCGACGATCACGCAGGCGCCCAAGCGGTCCTCGCCCCGTTCGTCCAGGGCGACGCCGGACGCGATGAACTTCACGCCGTCCACGACGTTTCGGTCGCCGTCCGAGCTCAGCGACTGGTGACGGCGCTGCGCCGCGTGTCCGACGAGGGGCACCTTCGTGTCGATCAGCAGACCGAGCCAGTACAGGGTCTCGTCGACGGTCGGGCTCCCCTCGAGCCACTGGACACCGGAGAACTCTCCCGTCGCGAGGACGGCCTGCACCTGGTTGGTCGCCCGGGCGAGGTCTCCCAGGCCGGGCTCGCTCTGGAGGTGGTACGGGTAGTAGACGAAGAAGTCCTGCCCGAGGCGCTCGGAGTCGGGGCCGGTGGTGTATCCGCCGGACGGAGCGGCGCGGAAGAACGCGAAGTCGGCGATGGACCCGAGCTCGACGGGGGTGCCGTGGTCGGCGAGGCCGAACCGCTCGATCTCCTCGTAGAGGCGGCGGGCGTCGGGGTAGAACGTCTGCCGGGCGGCTCCCGGGGGTGCGTACGGTGCGGTCGAGGTCTCCTCCCAGGCGGACCCGTCCGCCTGCCTGCCCATGTAGGGAAGGGGATAGAGACCGTCGGCGGGGTCGAGTTCGACGACGTGCACCGGGGTGGCGTCGCCGGACGGCTGCTCGGCGTGGAACGTGCCGTCCTCGTCGAGCCAGCCGTCCGGCGGGGCGTACAGGTCCGCCGCGTCCGCCTCCAGCGGGTGCGCGCTGAAGGCCTCGACGTACAACGTCACGGGCGCCGCGAGCCGTTGCGGACGCAGGACGTCGAAGCGGGAGGGGCGCAGCGGCAGACCGTGGCGTGCCCGCGCCTTGTTCGACGTGACCAGGTCCGGTGTGTTCAGGATCGTCGCCGTCGGCCCGGCGAACACCGCGATCCGCGGCCGCGGCCTGCCGGACGGAAGGCTGTCGTCCATCACAGCGGCCTCAGATGTTCGACGGTGAGGTGGTGCTGTTCCGCCAGCCGCTGGGCGACCAGCGACCGGTGGCACGCTTCGGGGTCGCGTTCGACGCAGAAGAGTGTCGCGACGCCGCCGTCCGGCAGCGCCGCCACGATCGGATCGAGGTCGACCGGATCGAGGATCTCCGTGGTGTAGCGGCGGGTGTACTCGGCGGCGAGCTCGCGGCGGGAGCGCTTGCCGACCCCCTGGCGGGCGTCCTCGGCGTACTGGAGGTGACGCAGCTCGGTGGTCGGGGCGAGTTCGCGGTGGTGCCGGTAGGCGATCCCGGCCTCGGCGAGGGCCGCTTGCAGCCGGAGCGAGTTCGCCCAGGCGTAGTCCGGTCCGCGTACCCCGCGGCGCTGACGTACGTCGAGCAGCAGACGCACGTCCGCCTGCCGCAGTCGTTTCAGGAAGGAATCGCCGTCGAAGCCGTAGACGCCGATCGTTGCCAGTCTGAGCACGGAAGATCTCCTGTTGGTGCTGTGGCCCGGGCGCGTTCTGTGCGTACCGCCGTGCGGTTACGGGGTGCGCGGTGCGGCGATCAGGGCGGTCGTCTCCATGGGCAGCTCCGCCGTTTCGGCGATCTCCAGGCCGGCGCGGTCCAGCAGCCGGGTGATCCGGTCGACGGTGCGGTGCTCGCCGCCCGTCGTCACCAGGAGGTGCAGGTCCCACAGAGCGGGCAGCACGGTGGAGTTCTCGTCCTCGACGAACCGGTCGAGGATCAGCAGCCGCGAGGAGGAGTCCGCCATGGCGCGGCGGCAGTGCTCGAAGACACCGACGACGGCTTCGTCGTCGTGGCCGGCCAGCACCCGGCAGAGGATGTAGACGTCCCCGCCCGGCGGGACGCCCTCGAACATGTCGCCCCCGACCAGCTCGGCACGGTCCGGGCCGACGGTGGCGGACAGGTGTTCCCGCGCCTTGGGCATCATGTGCTCGCGGTCGAAGAGCGTGCCCCTGGCGTCCGGCGTGGCGCCGAGGATCGTGGCGAGCAGGTGCCCGCCGCCACCACCGACGTCCACGACCTTCTTGCCGGAGAAGTCGAACACCTCGGGCACCTGGTGGAAGAACATGCTCGCGGCGTTCATGGTGAGCTGGAACCGGCGGGCGGTGGCCGGGTCCTGCCCCAGGTGGTCGTAGAACGACCGGCCGTAGGCGACTGCGAATCCCGAGCTCTCCGTGCTGATGGCGTGGTGGGCGTGACCCCACGCGGAGTAGAACTCCTCGCCGTAGAGCAGGCACATGTCGCTCAGGGACTGGGGGCCTTCGAGGAGGGCGGCGCTCACCCGGGTACCGCGGTATCCGGTGGAGTCGCTGCCCTCGAATATGCCCATCGCCACCAGCAGGCGCATCAGACGGTGGATGCCCTGCTCGCTCGCCCCGGTCGCCTTGGCCAGTTCGGCGTCGGTGTTTCGGCCGGCCTCGATGTGGTCGGGCAGTCCGAGTTTGACCGCGGTGTAGAGCGCCTGCGCCTTCCATCCCCCCGTGATGATGTCGACCACGTCCCGCGTGGCCTGCACGTCGACTGTCATTGAGCCCTCACCGTCCCGCCCTCCGGGCCGACGCCGGTCGGCCCATGTCGCCGTGCTCTTCCACGGCACGCCATCACGCTTCGTGCTACGCATCGCCTCTTCGCCACCCGCCGGACCGCGCGCAGGCCCCGGTCCGCCGCCGTCACGGCGGCGGGTGACCAGGGGCGTACTGCCTCCGGATCCACCGGCAGATCACCTCCACGACATAGGCCCGCTCGGCGTCGTCGAGTGCCCGGCCGGCGGGGATGCCGTGCCAGCGGGTCAGACAGGTCCGACAGCACGTCGCGGTGGCGTGCTGGGCGACGAAGACGGGGTGCCCTCGGTAGGGCGTCTGACGGCCGTCGTTGCGCGGTTCGGCCGGCGCCAGCCTCTGACCGATCAGATCCTCGGCGTGCTTGCGGACGGTCGTGATCCCGCGCAGGTCGACCACCGCGCGATCCCTTCCGCGCAGCCGGAACTTCGCGCGGAAGGGGTGCCGCCCGATCCGGTCCAGCCGGTCGTCCAACTCGTCCGTCATCGGTTCCGGGCTCCTTCGGACGCGGCCCCGCGGGCGATCAGGACCGCTGCTGTGTGATGTTGAACATCCAGGTGATCCCGAACCGGTCCACGAGCGTGCCGGCCTCGTCGCCCCAGATCTGCTTCTTGAGGGGCATCGCCACGGTGCCACCGACGGACAGCTTCTCGAAGTGGTCGCGGAGGCCCGCGTCGTCGCCGCCGAGGTAGAGCGCCACGTTGGTGCCGGGGTTGAAGGGGACCCGCTCCGGGACGTCCCACGCCATCACGGTGAAGCCGTCCGCGGTGTTGAGCGTGGCGTGCATGATCTTGTCCGCGTCGGGCGACTCCGAAGAGCCGAAGTCGGCGAACGTGCCCAGCTCCAGCTTGCCGCCGAGGACTTCATGGTAGAACTCCATCGCCTGCCGGGCGTCCCCGTCGAAGGCGATGTACGGGTTGAGCTGAGATCCCATCCGATGCTCCTTGTCGGTGTCCGTGGAAAGCGGGCGGATCCTCAGGTGGGGATCCCACCCCGATTGATCTTCGGCACCTCGATGCCCAGCGCACGCAGTTGCTGGAACGGGTTCATGAACTCGCGTTGCTGCTTGATCCTGCCGTCCTCGAGCAGGAACGAGTGGATGAAGTGGTTCCGGTAGTAGCCGGGCGGATAGTCCGGGTAGAGGATGCGGCCCTCCCCGTCGCACTCGACCCAGAACCTGTCGGGGTCCTGTGTCTCGAAGATCTCGACGTTCTTCCACTCCCAGTCGGGGAACATGCGCAGCGACCACTCGCCGTGCGCCTTGAGCGTCTCGTGTCCCTGGGAGGTGACGGGTTCGCCGGTGTCGCTGGTGTACAGGCCGGCGCTGCCGTCCTCGGTGAAGAGCAGGTAGCGCGTCAGCCGGTTCTCGCCCTTGCGGCTCATGTAGTCCGCGACGACGGCCCGGTGCCGGGCGCGCAGGTCGCGGTCGGCTTCGAGCCCGCCGGACGGGGCGTCTTCCGTTCCCATCTCGTGTTCCTCGATCCGTGTTCCCGGCGTGCCGGGGGATGGACGTTGAAGGGGGCCGGGCGTTCAGAGACGGAGCTCGGGCCGGTAGATGTCCAGCCAGGTACTCAGGTCGAGCACCCGCTCCAGGCCGTTGCGGACGTCGATCGGCATGGTGGCCGAGTCCTGCCGCGTCATGCCCTCCAGCCAGCTGCGGTCGACCAGATCGAAGACCGGGTCGTCGGTCGTGAGCAGTTCCTTGGACTGCTGGAGCAACGCGTTGGTGTAGGCCGGGGCCAGAGTCGCGGGATAGGGAGCCTTCACCCGCTTGAGCACCGACTCGGGCAGCAGGTCGGCCGACGCGGCACGGAGCAGGCTCTTCTCCCTGCCGTCGAAGGTCTTCAGCGACCAAGGAGTGTTGTACACGTACTCCACGAGGCGGTGGTCGCAGAAGGGGACCCGGACCTCCAGCCCCACGGCCATGCTGATCCGGTCCTTGCGCTCCAGGAGCATCCGGACGAAGCGGGTCAGGTGCAGGTGGCACATCACCCGCATCCGCATCTCGTGGTCGCTCTCGCCCTCTGCCCGCTCGACCTCGCCGACCGCGTCGGAGTAGCGGTCCCCGATGTAGGTGGGCAGGTCGAGGGCGGCGGTGATGTCGGCGTTGAACCGGTCGGACACCTGGGCCCGCGCGCCACTGACGAACACGGCCATCCAGGGGAAGGTCCGAGCGGCCTGGACCTCCGGCTGGTGGAACCACCGGTACCCGCCGAAGACCTCGTCGGCGGACTCCCCGGACAGGGCGACCGTGGACTGCTCCCGGATGGCCTGGAACAGCAGGTAGAGCGAGTTGTCCATGTCACCGAGGCTGAGCGGACTGTCCCGCGCGGTGATGACGGCCCGGCGCACCGCCGGGTCGGCGATCGAGGCGTGGTCGAGCACGATGGACTCGTGCTTCGAGCCGACGTGCGCGGCGACCTCGCGGGCGTACGGGGCGTCGGTCGTGGCACGCAGTTCGTCGGCGACGAAGTCGTCCTCCCGTCCGACGAAGTCCACCGCGAAGCTGCGCACCTTCTCACCGGGCTCGCCGTGCTCCCCGGGCCGGCCCAGCTTGGCGGCGGCCAGCGCGGTGATCACGCTGGAGTCCAGGCCGCCGGAGAGCAGGGTGCAGCGCGGGACGTCGGAGACCAGCTGGCGGCTGACGATGTCCTCGAGCAGCTCGCGCACGGTGGCGACGGTGGTCTCCCGGTCGTCGGTGTGCGCACGGGTGGGCAGCGTCCAGTAGCGGTGCTCGCGCAGGCCGGAGCGGTCGACGGTGACCAGGCCGCCCGGTACCACCTCGTTCATCCCGCACCACACGGCGCTGCCCGGAGTCTGCGTGAAGCTGACCAGTTCCCGCAGTCCGGCCAGGTCGACCGCGCGGTCCGCCAGCGGGTTGGCGAGGATCGCCTTCGGCTCGGAGCCGAACATCACCCCGTCGTCGGTGCGGTAGTAGTAGAGCGGCTTGACGCCCATCCGGTCGCGGATCATCACGAGCTTCTCGACCCGGGAATCCCAGATCGCGAACGCGTACATGCCGTTGAGCCGTTCGGCGACCGCCTCGCCCCACTCCAGGTAGCCGTGGAGCACGACCTCGGTGTCGCTGCGGGTCTGGAACCGATGGCCCCGACGCCGCAGCTCGTCCCTGAGCTCGGTGTAGTTGTAGACCTCACCGGTGTAGGTGATCGTCACCGGGCCGTCGTCGGTGGGCACCACCATGGGCTGCGTGCCACCTTCGAGGTCGATGACCGCCAGCCGTCGGTGGCCGATCGCCGCGTGCCGGTCGAGCCAGGTGCCGTCCGCGTCCGGCCCCCGGCAGGCCATGGTCTGCGTCATCGCGTCCAGCTGCGCACGCTGCTGAGTCAGATCCCGGTCGAACGAGACCCAGCCCGTCATTCCACACATCGACTTGCCCTTCTTCCTCTCGAGTCCACGATCCGGAGCGCGCTCAGGGTTGGAGTCGGCCCGTACGCCATCCGGAACCGTCGCGCTCGTAGCGCAGCCTTCGGTGCAACCGGTCTTCCGGGTCGGCCTGCCAGAACTCCACCGACGCCGGCTCCAGCAGATAGCCCAGCCAACGGTCCGGACGGGGCAGGGCCGAGCCGTCCCGGCCCAGTTCGCGGGCACGCCGGCGCAGCGCGTCCTCGTCCGGCAGCGGCGCGCTCTGATGCGCCGCCACCGACATCGGGTGCGTGGCGACGGGCCGCGCCGCCCACAGGGCCTCGGACTCCGCGTCGGGCAGCGGGCGGGCCGGGCCGCTCACGCTCACCTGGCGGGCGGCCTCGCGCCAGTAGAAGACCCCGGACGCCCAGCCCGTCTCGGCCAGGTCCCGGCCCTTGCGGCTGTCGGAGTGGCTGGCGAACACCAGGCCCGTCGTGCGGATCGTGAGGACCTGGACGATCCGGTTGGAGACGAGACCCTGGGCGTCGACGGTGGCCAGCGCCAGCGCGCCCGGCTCGCGGACGGCGTCCGCGACGGCACTGTCGAACCAGGTCCGGAGCAGCTCCATGGGTTCGGCGGGCGGGGCGATGAACTCCTCGGCGGTCCGGGGCCGGGTCGACGCGCTCACGACGACTCCCGGGCCGGCTCGAAGGCCAGACCGCGTTCGACCAGCGGGCCGGAGTGGAGACCTTCGACGACGGCCTCGACGTCGGACACCATCCGGACGGTCGGCGGGTGCCCGATGAGTTCGGTGGCCCGGTTCGGCGGCAGCGGTGCCGTCAGGTCGGCATCGGAATCCCACAGCATCACGGCGCCCCAGCGCTCGGTCTCCCGGTCGGAGATCCAGAACTTCAACCGCATTCCGGGGACCTCCCTCCACGGATCCACGCCCTCGTCGCGCAGGTAGACGCGTAAGGAGTCGATCGTCTGGCCGGACCCGGTGAGGTCCCACCAGGAGATGGTGGCTTTCATACGTTCAGTACCTCCGCGGTCTTCATCAGCGGTACGAGCAGCCCGGCCAGGACGCGCTCGCCGTCCTGGGTGAGCACGGACTCGAGGTGGAACTGCACCGAGCCGAAGTGCGGTCCGCGCAGGGCGTGCACCTCGCCCGTGCCGGGGTCGAGGCAGACCTTCACCTCGCCGACACCGGGGAACTCCAGCCGGTCGGCTCGCGCTCGGGCCGAGTAGGAGTTGTAGAACCCGACTCGTTCGGGCGAGCCGAACAGGTCGATCTCGCGCTGGGTGCCCTGGTTCGGGACGTCCCGGCGCCGCAGTTCGAGCCCGAGGTGCCGGCAGAGCAGCTGATGACTCAGGCAGACCGCCAGGAAGGGGATACGCCGGGCCAGCAACTCCTCGACGGCCGAGGTGAGCCGGGCCATCCTGGGGTGGCCGGTCTCCCGCGGGTCGCCCGGTCCGGGGCCCAGGACGACGAGATCGTGGTCGTCGAAGCGGTGGGACGTGTCGAAGCTTCCGATCTCCACCGTCAGGCCGACGGCGCGCAGCTGGTGGGCCAGCATCGCGCTGAAGGTGTCCTCGGCGTCGACGACCAGCACCCGGCGGCCGTGCAGCACCGGATGGGGCTGTGCGCGCTGATCGGCCTCGCTGAGCCAGAAGTTGGCGATCGTCTCGTTGCGCCTTCCCAGCGCCTGCCGGATCAGCGGGTGCGCGTCGAGCCGCTTGTCGGCACCCAGCGCCGCGAGCACGCCCGCGGCCTTGGTGCGGGTCTCGGCGACCTCGGCGTCGGGGTCGGAGTTCCGGACCAGGGTCGCGCCCACACCGACCTCGACGTGACCGGTGCCGTCGGCGTCCGAGGTCCGGATGTCGGCGGTACGGATGAGGATGGCCGAGTCCAGGACGCGCGCGCCGTCGGCGTCACGGCCGATGAGGGCCGCGACGCCCCCGTAGTAGCCCCGGCCGCGGGGCTCGTAGCGGGCGATCACCCGGCAGGCGTTCTCGAGTGGGCTGCCGGTCACGGTGGGGGCGAACATCGTCTCCCGCAGGATGTCCCGGGGATCGAGGTCGCTGCGCCCCTCGATGACGTACTCGGTGTGCGCGAGCCAGGCCATCTCCCGCAGGAACGGCCCCGTCACACGGCCACCACCCCGGCAGACGCGGGCCATCATCTTGAGTTCCTCGTCGAGGACCATGTACAGCTCGTCGGTCTCCTTGCCGTCGGTGAGGAACTCCATGACCTCCGACAGGACCGGCCCCGTGGCCGGGTAGCGGTACGTGCCGCTGATCGGGGTCATCGCCGCGACGCCGTCGCGCAGGCTCACGTGGCGCTCCGGTGTGGCACCGACGAAGGTGCGCGTGCCGGTGTGCACGATGAAGGTCCAGTAGGCGCCGCTCTCCCGGGTGAGCAGCCGGCGGAACAGGCTCAGCGCACTGCGCGTCGAGTAATCGGTGATGGTCGTGACGAACGAGCGCTTGATGACGAAGTTCGAGCCCTCCCCGGTGCCTATCTCGTTGTCGAGCACCGCGCGGACCGTGTCCGCGTATGCCTCGTCGTCGGTGTCGAAGCGACCGCCGGTCAGGGCGATCGGCTCGTCCGGCAGGGCCCTCAGCGCGTCGGACGTGCTGATCTGCCCGTGGTCGGTGACTTCCATCGCGAGCAGCGGTGAGCCGTCCTCGGCGGCGACGAAGCCTCGCTCGGTGATCTGCCGGTGGGGTACCAGGACCAGCGTCTCGGGCCGCGCCTCGCCGGGCCGCCCGGGCCGGTCGGCCACCGGGATGTCGGCGAGCGAGGCGGGGGTACGGACCCGGCCCAGAAGGATCTCCACACGGTCCTGGCCCAGGGTGTCGGGGCGGTGCAGCAGGGCGAAGGCACCCGGGTCGGTGCCCAGCACGTGGTCGAGCAGCCGTGTCGTCATCGGAAGACCTCCTCGGCGGTGGTGACCACCGAGCAGCGAGCGGCCGCGTAGTCGAGGGCCAGCCGGTGGTACTCGGCGGAGAAGTCGCCGACGGCGTCGGCGACCAGGAACGGCTGGATGTCATGGGTGAACGCCTCGATGGCCGTGACCAGTACACCGACGTGCGCGTAGACCCCGCAGACGATCAGCTGGTCGCGGTTCTGCTCGCGCATCCGCTGCAGCAGGTCCGAGCGGAAGAACGCGCTGTAGCGCCACTTGGTGAGCACCTGGTCCGCCGGCTGGGGCGTGAGTTCCGGGACGATCAGGCGATCGACGGGGTCCACCCTCATGCCCGGGCCCCAGAAGTCCTTCAGCAGGCCGCGTTCCTCATCCGTCATGCCACCGGGCTGGGCGGTGTAGAACACCGGGACACCGAGCGCGGCGCAGCGCTCCCGCACCAGCGCGCAGTGACGCACCAGCGGATCACGCACCGACGAGGGGAACGGCGCGAGGAAGTAGCGCTGCATGTCGTGCACGAGCAGCACCGCCCGTCGGGGGTCGAGGGTCCACTTCGCCGTGCCGGTGGGCAGGTCGGCCGTCGTCGGCAGTGGATAGGCGGGGATCGGTGCTAAGCCCGGCACGGTTCTCCTTCGGCCCGGTCCGTCATCGTCTGCGTCTGCCAGGCCGAGACCACCGACACCGCCTGGCGAGGGTTGAGCCGCGGATCGCACAGCGTCGTGTAGTTCCGACCGAGCCGGCCGGCGCCGTCGTGGGAGTCGACGCATTCGGTCACGTCGTCGGGAGTGGTCTCCAGGTGTATCCCGCCCGGCGTTCCCCCGGCTGTGCGCACTGCGACCTGGAACGCTGTGACCTCCCGGACGATCGTGTCCACGACTCGGGTCTTGCGTCCCTCGGCGGTGGTCACGGTGTTGGCGTGCATGGGGTCGACCAGCCAGACGACCGGGTGGCCGGCGGCGCGCACGGCACGGACCAACGGCGGCAGCAGATCCATCGTGGCGTCGGCTCCCATCCGGGCGATCAGGGTCAGGCGGCCCGGCTCCTGTCCGGGGTCGAGCCGCGCGCACAGCCCGAGCAGCTCGGCGACCGTCATGCGGGGCCCGACCTTGCACGCGACCGGGTTGACCACATCGGCCAGCAGCGCGACGTGGGCACCGTCGAGCTGACGCGTTCGCTCGCCGATCCACGGCCAGTGGGTGGAGGTGAGCGCGACCCGGCCCTCCTGGTCCCGACGCAGCATCGGGATCTCGTAGTCGAGCAGCAGAGCCTCGTGGCTGGTCCACACGGCCGGCTCGATGCGCGCCCGTGACGTCGGGGCGAGGTTGGCCATGACCTGGCTCGCCGCCCGGTAGCCCGTCAGCAGGCGCCGGGCGTCGGGCCTTCGCGCTTCCGGGACCGGCTCCGGACCGTTCACCATGTGCCCTCGATACACCGGGAGTTCGGTGCCGCCGACCCTTTCGGTGAGCGCCGACCGGGGTTTTGCGTACTGGCCTGCTATCCGGCCCACCCGCACCACCGGCTGATGAGTGATCGCGCTCATGACGCCGGCGAGCACCCCGAGGAGTCCCACTTTTCGCTCCACGTCGCCCGCGGTGCATTCCGCCGGATCCTCCGCGCAGTCACCCGCCTGCACCACCTGCGCCTTCCCGTCGGCCACTTCGGCGAGCAACGCCCGGAGCCTGCTCAGTGATGCGGCCTCCACGAGCGGGGGAAGGGCGGCCAGCACCTCCCGGACCTGCGCGACCTGGGCCGGGTCCCCCCACTGAGGCTGCTGGCGCGCGAACGAGGCCCGTAAAACCTCGGGCGAGGTGACGTTCAAGTTTTTCTCCAGACCTCGAACCTGCCGGCAACTCGCTGTCTGTGCATGAACCGATGCCCGCCGCCGATCGTCGGCAGACAAGGCCCGGTCAGTGGTGGGCAGATGTCGGGCTGCCGTGGGGCGGGTAAGGGTTGTCCTGCACGTACAGCCACGTACCGTTCGGCTGCTCCTGCACGGTGTCGCAGAAATTCCCGGTGAATTTCTCGCGAGTTCCGTCGGGCGCGGTCTGCTCCAGGGAATAGTCGCCCATTATGGCTGCCGTGCGGTTACGTACCTGTTTACCGGTACGCTTCCCTCCCGCCATGACGGTCTGTCGAGGGTTGACCGTGAGTACCGGATCGGACTTGAACCAGTCGACGTAGAACGCCCGGATCTCCTTGTGACCCCTGATGACGGATCCGTCGTAATTGACGATCGCCGCTTCCGGTTCTTGGAGGGCGACGATTCCGTCCACGTCCTTGGCCTTGATCCGCTCGCCCAGGAGCTGCAGCAACTCGGCCGGCGACGCGGCGGTGGGCAGTGCTTTTCCGGCTTCTGCCGGGTCCGCGGCAGCAGGTGTCCGCTGTGCGGCCGTCGATGCGTTCGCCATCTCGGTCTGGATGAAGGTGGGACCTGCGATGCTGACGGCCGTGAACACAATCGCCGAAGTGGCGATCGACAACGTGAGCTTGATCCTAGTCAAGACATCTCCCCCAAAATGGAGATGGCAGCAGGTTGAAAGAGCACCTCTGCGGCGCCTGCCCATTGTGAATGGCCCCCGTTTGCCACCCCGCCCCGTTGATGACGTCATGCAACATTCAGAAACTGATTCCTGTCAACCCTTCTGGAAATGCCGTAGATGTCGATCTTCTATTTCTCCGCCTGGGCATTGAAGCGGAACGCCGAATGCGTCACAAAGACCTGCAGAGATCACTCTTTCCGGAACCCGTCCGGCGGAGTCCACTTGGCGGGGCAGGCGTGGTCGGTGGCCGGGAATACTCCGTTCCAAGGGGGTGGAACGCTTGTTTTGCGCCACATTCGCGGCGCTCGACCGGTCGACCCTCCAGTGGCGTACGTCACACTGCCGACGGGCCGACCGCCATCCCGGCGGGGAGTGGCGGCCTGCACCGGGCGGCGTGGCGCAACTATTGCAAGCGGGTGCTTGCAATAGTTAGCGCCCTGTTGCAAGGTGGAGGCATGGCATCGCTCAACGTCGGCAATCTCGGTGACTATCTGCGCGAGCAGCGGCGCACTGCGCAACTGTCGTTGCGGCAGCTCGCCGACGCCGCCGGGGTGTCCAATCCGTATCTCAGCCAGATCGAGCGCGGGCTGCGCAAGCCGAGCGCGGAGGTGCTGCAGCAGGTCGCCAAGGCGCTGCGGATCTCCGCCGAGACGCTGTACGTCCGGGCCGGCATCCTCGATGCCGAGCGTGATCGGGACGATGTGGAGACGCGTGCCGTCATCCTCGCCGACCCGACGCTGCACGAGCGGCAGAAGCAGGTGCTGCTGCAGATCTACGAGTCCTTCCGCAAGGAGAACGGGTTCGGGATCGGCGACGGCTCGGACGGGGCGGACGGCTCGGGCGGTGCGGACGGCTCGGGCGGGGCGGGCGGTGCCGGCGTCGTCGGTGTCGTCACCGCTGACGGTGCGGTGAGCGTCGACGGGGACGCTCCCGGCACCGGGATATCCCCGGCCGGCCCGGCCGACGGCGGCCCCTCCGCCCGGCGCCGCAGCCGCAAGAGCGCCGCTCGGAGCGACAGCACGAACGACGGCGGTACGACCGCCACCCGCCGCACTCGCAAGAGCACCGGCGGCAGCGACACCGATCCGCAGCAGACGGCCGGCTGAGCCGGACCAGGGCATGGGCCGCCCGCCGCGGATCACACAACCCTCAGCCGAACCCTCAAGCGATACAGAATCCGGGAGGACCATCACCATGGCCATCACCGACGACCTGCGCAAGACCCTCAGCAACCCGACCCCGCTGTACTTCGCCGCAGGCACCGCCGACCTCGCCCTTCAGCAGGCCAAGAAGGTGCCGGCCCTGGTGGAGCAGCTGCGTTCCGAGGCCCCCGCGCGGATCGACGCGGTACGCAACACCGACACCAAGGCCGTCCAGGAGAAGGCGTCCGCCCGGGCCAAGGAGGCCTCCGCGCGCGTCAAGGAGACGCAGGAGACCCTGCAGACGAAGGTCACGGAGTTCATCGGCTCCATCGACGTCGACATCAAGAAGCTCGGCAGCACGATCGACTCGGACCTGAAGAAGTTCGGCGAGAGCGCCCAGGACTTCGCGCTGCGCGGCGTCGGTGTGGCCGCCGAGTACGCCGTCAAGGCCCGTGAGACCTACGAGAAGGTCGCCGAGCACGGCGAGCAGGCCGTCCGGACCTGGCGCGGCGAGGCCGCCGACAGCATCGAGGACGTCGCCGAGGGCGTCGAGGAGCTGGCCGTGGCCGTCGAGCCGAAGCCGCAGCCGGTCGAGGTCAAGGAGGAGCCGGCGAAGCCGGCCGCCGCCGCCCAGGCGAAGAAGGCCCCCGCCGCCAAGAAGGCCCCGGCGCGCAAGACCACCACCACCGCCAAGAAGACCACCCCGCCCGCGAAGTAGTACGGCGGAGCGGCCACACGGGCCGGGCACCCTGGGGGTGTCCGGCCCGTTGTACGGGTACGGTGACCGCGTAGGACGAGCCGAGTCAGGTGGTGGACGTTGTGCTGATGCAGGGCTTCGCAGGGTTTATGTGGCTTCTGAGCATGGCCCTGATCGTTTTCAGCGGCTTCGCGTTGTTCGACGCGGCGGTGCGCCGGGAGGACGCCTACCGCGCGGCCGACAAGAAGACCAAGCCCTTCTGGCTGATCATCCTCGGGATCGCCTTCGTGGTGAACCTGCTCTTCCCGATCCTGTCGTTCCTGCCGATCATCGGCCTCATCGCGACGATCGTGTACATGGTCGACGTCCGGCCCGCGATCCGGGCCCTCCCGGGCGGCGGCCGCAGCCGGCGCGGCTCCAGCAGCGACGGCCCCTACGGCCCGTGGAACGGCGGCCGGTAAGGGCTCTCGGAGCAGCGGAGCCGGGGGCTACGGCACCCGGTCCAGCAGCAGGACCGCCACATCGTCCGTCAGCTCGCCGCCGTTGAGGCGGCGCACCTCGTTCACCGCCGCCCGCAGCAGCTGCTCGCCCCGCAGCCCCTCGGCGAACTGGCGGCGGATCATCTCCGTCATGCCGTCCTGGCCGAGCCGCTCCCGGCCCTGGCCTATGTGGCCCTCGATCAGGCCGTCGGTGTAGAGCATCAGGCTCCACTCGGCGCCCAGCTCCACCTGCATCCGCGGCCAGCGGGCACCGGGGAGCATGCCGAGGGCCGGTCCGTTGTTGTCGTACGGCAGCAGGCGGGCCGGCTTGCCCGGGCGGGCCAGCAGCGGCGACGGGTGACCCGCCAGGCACAGCCCGGCGCGCCGGCCGTCCGGCGCGATGTCCACCGTGCACAGGGTCGCGAAGATCTCGTCGTCGGCTCGCTCGTGCTCCAGCACCTGCTGGAGCGTGCCCAGCAGCTGGTCGCCGCACAGGCCCGCCAGCGTCAGCGCCCGCCACGCGATCCGCAGCTCCACGCCGAGCGCGGCCTCGTCCGGGCCGTGCCCGCAGACGTCGCCGATCATGGCGTGCACCGTGCCGTCCGGCGTGCGCACGACGTCGTAGAAGTCGCCGCCGAGCAGTGCGCGCGAGCGGCCCGGGCGGTAGCGGGCGGCGAACCGCAGCGGGGAGCCCTCCAGCAGCGGCGTCGGCAGCAGACCGCGCTCCAGGCGGCGGTTCTCCTGCGCGCGCAGCCGTCCCTCGGCGAGCCTGCGCTCGGCCGACTCGGAGCGCTTGCGCTCCACCGCGTAGCGGATCGCGCGGCTCAGCAGCCTGCCGTCCAGCTCGTCGCGGAAGAGGTAGTCCTGGGCGCCCACCCGCACCGCCTCGGCGCCGCGCTCGGCGTCGCCGGACGCGGTCAGCGCCAGGACGGCGTGCCGGGGCGCGAGCTCCAGCACGTGCCTGAGCACGGCGAGCTCGTCCTCGGAGTCGGCGTGGCCCGGCGCGGGCAGCGCCAGGTCCAGCAGGATGCAGTGGACGTCGTCGGTCAGCAGCCGGCCGGCCTCCGTCAGGTTGCGGGCCGTGCGGACGCGGATCGGCTTGCCTGCCTGGTCGAGCATGTCCGGCACGATCGGTGAACCGGCCGGATCGTCCTCGATCAGCAGCAGCGTCAGGTTGGTGTGGGCGGTGTTGTTCTCCACCTTGTCCGTGGTGTTCCCGGCGGTGTCCGGTGTGCGGCCGGCGGGCGAGGCGTCCTTCACGGACTCCTCGGCCGAGCCGCCGCGCGGGGACGCGGCCTGCGCCTGACCACTTTCCGCGGCCGGGATCGCTCTCTGCCGCGGTATGGGTACGGGCATCGTGTTGGGTTCCTTCCCTCCCCCCGAGGGCACGGTGGGGCGAGGGACCTCGACCCACCGAGCGGGACCATAGCGGGTGTCGGCGCCGCATTGGAATGGTGTGAGCCACGCCGCTGTGCCACCGGCCTGTGTCATATGCCGCGATATGCCCCGCAGTTGGACAGGTCGGAGATGCTGCGGGGATGACGAACGTCACGTCAGCGCACGGTTTGCCCGTGGCGAGGCGTGCGGTGGGTCACGTGGGCCGGGTCACCGCGGATGTCCGATATCCGGTGTGCGGCGCCCGGCTGTTCGGCGAGTGCCCTCCGGACGGTGGGCTGCCCGACGGACGGTGGGCTTCCCCACGGATGGCGCCCGCCCTCCGGACGTCCCCCAGCCGCCGCCCCCCAAGGCGTTGTCCGGCCGCAGTCCGCGTTCAGTCGGCGTCCGTGCCGGCGTCCGGCCGCACCACCCCGAGGATGGGCATGGTTCCGGCGCCCGCGATCGTCACGGTCCGCCCGGGGCGCGGCGCGTGCACGATCGCCCCGTCGCCGATGTACATGGCGACATGGCTGGCGTCGTCGAAGTAGATGATGAGGTCGCCCGGGCGCATGTCCTGGACGTCGATGTGCCGCAGCCGCTTCCACTGCTCCTGGGAGGTGCGCGGGATGCCGTGCCCGGCGGACAGCCACGCCTGTGACGTCAGCCCCGAGCAGTCGTAGGTCCTGGGGCCCTCGGCGCCCCACTGGTACGGCTTGCCGATCTGGGCCGTGGCGTACTTCACGGCCTTTTTGCCCTGCTCGGAGGCCTTGCCGTCGATCTCTTCCAGGATGCCGGAGCCGAGCCAGGCGGTCTGCGCCCTGTTCGCGGCCTCCTTCTCCAGCTCGGCGAGGCGCTCCTGCTCCTCCTTCTGTAGCGCGGACTCGAGCTTCTCCGCCCGCGCGATCTGCTTCTCGATCTTCTTCTGCGCGGCGGCCTTGGCCTTGCGGCCCGCTTCCAGCTTCTTCAGCTGCGCGGAGGCGTCCTTGGCGTACTGCTCCAAGTCCTCCTGAGTGCGGGTCAGTTCGCCCAGGAGGCCCTTGGTGGCGTGGTGACCCTCGCGGACCCGGCCCGCGCCGTCGAGGAAGTCCTGCGGGTCGTCGCTCAGCACCAGATGGGCCTCGGGCGGCAGCCCGCCGCCGCGGTACTGGGCGGCGGCCGCGGCGCCCGCGCGGTCCTTCAGCTTCCTGAGCTTCTCCTGGCCCTTGACGATCTTCTTGGCCAGCTCGACGACCTCGGCGGACTGCTTGTCCGCCTTCTCGTCGGCGGCGTTGTACTCGTCGGTGGCGCGGCCCGCGGCGCGGTAGAGCCCGTCGAGCTTCTTGCGGACGGCCTCCAGGTCCTTGGCGGGTGCGAGTGCCGCGCCCGCGCCGGGGGTGGGTGAGGGGGTGGGATTCGCGAACGCCGTGCCCGGTGCCGCCAGCACCGTGACCGCGCAGACCACGGCCACCGCGGTCGCCATCAGGCCACGCTTGCCCGTTCCCATACCTCAGCCCCCAACTGATTAACCATCAGTAACTTGTGGTTCGCCTGGGGATGCTGCCATGTCGGCTCGGAAAGCGACAGAGGTAGTACTTCCCGCCACTCCGGTGCCGGTATGCCCCGGCATGACGATCTCCCCGTCTGTGTGACGAACGACTCAGAGAGATCGTTCCAACGGGCCCTGCCAGGGCGGGAGCAGTCAGGCGCCCGGGGCCAAGGCCTCCCACCGCACCGTCACTTCGCCCTGCCGCCAGCGCGCCGGCCCGTCCGCCACCGGCCAGTCGGCGGTCAGGTCCCCTATCGCGCGGATCCAGCGCTGCCGGGCGCCGTAGGAGGCGTAGGGCGCGGCGGCCGCCCAGGCGCGGTCGAAGTCGCGCAGGAAGGCGTGCACCGGTTCGCCCGGGACGTTGCGGTGGATGAGCGCCTTCGGCAGGCGCTCCGCCAGGTCGGAGGGGCGTTCCAGGGAGCCCAGCCGGGTCGCGAAGGTGACCGTGCGCGGCCCTTCCGGGCCGAGCGCGACCCATACGTGCCGGCGCCCGATCTCGTCGCAGGTCCCCTCGACCAGCAGCCCGCCGCGCGACCCGGTGGCCGGGCCGGCCGGGGCGAGCCGCGCGCACAGCCGCTCCCACACGGCCGCGACCTCGCCCTCGTCGTACTGCCGCAGCACGTTCGCCGCGCGGACGAGCAGGGGCCGCTGCGGGATCGGGATCTCGAAGCCGCCGTGCCGGAAGGCGAGCCCCGCCCGCTCGTAGGGCAGTGCCGCCGCGACCCGGGCCGGGTCGATCTCGACGCCGACCACGCGCGCGCGTGGCGCGACCGTGCGCAGGCGTCGGAGCAGCTCGACGGCCGTCCAGGGGGCGGCGCCGTACCCGAGGTCGACCGCCACCGGATCGGCGGCGCGGCGCAGCTCGGCGCCGTGCGTGGCCGCGATCCAGCGGTCCATGCGGCGCAGCCGGTTGGGGTTGGTCGTCCCGCGCGTCACCGTGCCGAGGGGGCGGGTCGCGGCGCGGGATGTCATGCCTACGAGGTTAAGCGGCTCTCGGCATCGATCAGGGGCCGAGGTGCCGCCGCCAGTACGTGGGACGCCAGTAGTACAGGACGGTGAGGTCGTCGGGCATCGGGTCGTGGGCCGGTCCCGGCTCGAACGGGTCCCGGTCCGGGTCGGCGGGCCGGAAGCCCGGGTCCAGCGGTTCGTCGTCCCGTGGCGGCCGCACGTGGCGCCGCATCTCCTCGGTGACCGCGCCGATCCGCCGGTAGTTGGCCTGCGCCTCGATCAGGCTCAGCCCGTGGTTGGGGCCGAAGCCGGCCGTGGGGTGGCGGAGCTGGGAGGGGTCCTCCTCCCAGTAGCAGACCGGGCAGATCTCGTAGGCCCACAGCTCGCCGAGGGTCTGGTGGCCGCAGCACGGGCAGGGCAGGAGCTCCTCGACCGGAGGGGGCGGAGCCGGGTCATGCCGTGTGCCTGTCATGCCGGTGAGGGTAGAGGCCCCGGGTGCCTGCCGCCTCGCCTTTTCCGTACCGCGGCCGCTACGCCCCGCCCTGTACGCCCCGCCCCCGTACGTCCCGAACCCCGGCGCCCCCGCCGACGCGAAGCCCGGTGCGGTCCTCACCGGCCGGTGAGATCCGTCAGGTGGGGCGGGATCCTGGTGAGGTCCGTGCCGTCGGGGTGGGTGCACCCGTTCCCGGCGGTGATCGGGACCACGTCGTCGATCACGAAGACGAACCCGGAGCGGTCGCCGGTGTGCGACTGCGTGACGGCCGCTGGTCACGCCCCCGGAGCCGGGAGACCCGCCCCCTTCCGTCCTCGAACGGTTGAGCGACAAGCGGTAATGATTCGGTAAAACTCCCGAATCGGGAAATGGAGCGTCTCGCTCCGGTGTTGCATCCCGTCGGAGGGCACCGTGCGCCCTGCGAAGGCATGCCCGGAGCGAGGAGGAACGCCACGTGAGCCAGTACATCGGCAGGCTCGGTCGGCGCTCCGCGTCGTCGCCGGCCCGTCTGCGGCTGCACCGCAGGCCCCGCCGCGTCGCCATGCTCTCCGTGCACACCTCGCCGCTCCACCAGCCGGGCACCGGCGACGCCGGCGGCATGAACGTCTACATCGTCGAGCTCGCCCAGCGCCTCGCCGCACACGGCGTCGAGGTCGAGATCTTCACACGCGCGACCGCCGCCGCCCTCCCGCCGACGGTCGAGCTGGCCCCCGGCGTCCTCGTCCGGCACGTCGACGCCGGCCCCTACGAGGGCCTCAACAAGGAGGACCTCCCCGCCCAGCTGTGCGCCTTCACCCACGGTGTGATGCAGGCCTGGGCCCATCACCGCCCCGGCCACTACGACCTGGTCCACTCCCACTACTGGCTCTCCGGCCACGTCGGCTGGCTCGCCGCCCAGCGCTGGGGCGTCCCCCTGGTGCACGCCATGCACACCATGGCCAAGGTCAAGAACGCCAACCTGGCCGACGGCGACACCCCCGAACCGGCCGCCCGCGTCATCGGCGAGACCCAGATCGTCGCCGCCGCCGACCGCCTCATCGCCAACACCACCGAAGAGGCCGACGAACTGGTGCGGCACTACGCGGCCGAGACCGACAAGGTCGCCGTGGTCCACCCCGGCGTGAACCTCAGCCGCTTCTCGCCCGCCGACGGCCGCGCCGCAGCCCGGGCCCGCCTCGGCCTGCCGAGGGACGCGCTGATCCCGCTCTTCGCCGGCCGCATCCAGCCGCTGAAGGCCCCCGACGTACTGCTGCGGGCCGTCGCCGTCCTCCTCGACGAGCGCCCCGAACTGCGCTCGCGCCTCCTCGTACCCGTCGTCGGCGGCCCCTCCGGCAGCGGCCTCGCCAAGCCCGAGGGACTGCAGAAACTGGCCGCGCGCCTGGGCATCGCGGACGTCGTACGGTTCCGCCCGCCGGTCGGCCAGGAGCAGCTCGCGGACTGGTTCCGCGCCGCCTCCGTGCTGGTCATGCCCTCCTACAGCGAGTCCTTCGGCCTGGTCGCCATAGAGGCGCAGGCGGCCGGCACCCCGGTGCTCGCGGCGTCGGTCGGCGGCCTGCCGATCGCCGTGCGCGACGGGCACACCGGCTTCCTCGTCCGCGGCCACGACCCGGCCGACTACGCGCGCGTGCTGCGCGACTTCGCCGACGACCCGCAGCTGGCGCCCCGGCTGGGCGACCAGGCGGCCCGTCACGCCCAGTCCTTCGGCTGGGACACGGCGGCCGCCGCCACGGCGGACGTCTACACGGCCGCGATGCAGGCGCACCGCCGTCGCGTACGCTCGCTGCATGGGTGAAACCGATCAGGAGCGGCGTGCGGCACAGGTCATCGAGGGAGTGCTGAAGGACGCCGACCTGGAGTGGGAGAGTCCCCGGCCCGGCACGTACGTCGCGCAGCTCCCCGGCACCCGCAAGCTGAAGACGACGCTCTCCCTGCTCGTCGGCCGCCACTCCCTGTCGCTGAACGCCTTCGTCATCCGCCACCCCGACGAGAACGAGCAGGGCGTCCACCGCTGGCTCCTGGAGCGCAACCTCAAGCTGTACGGCGTGAGTTACGCCGTCGACCAGCACGGCGACGTCTACGTCACCGGGCGCCTCGCCCTGTCCGCCGTCACCGCCGACGAGCTCGACCGCCTGCTCGGCCAGGTCCTGGAGGCCTCCGACGGCGCCTTCAACACCCTGCTGGAGCTGGGCTTCGCCTCGGCGATCCGCAAGGAGTACGAGTGGCGGATCTCGCGGGGTGAGTCGACGCGCAACCTGGACGCGTTCGCCCACCTCACCCAGCGCCCCGAGCGCTAGGGCGTCGTGGGGCAGGCGGGACTTTGCGGCCACACCCCGGCCAGCCGCGTCACCAACCTGTCCGGACAGCACACCTAAGCCCTAGTCGGCCCGGTAACGCCCCGGCGGCACCCCCACCAGCTTCCGGAAGTGCCGGGTGAGGTGCGACTGGTCGTAGAAACCGGCCGCCACCGCCACCTCGCCCGGAGTGCGCCCCTCCAGGAGGAGCCGCCGGGCGCGCCCCACGCGCAGAGACGTCAGGTACTGGTGCGGGGCGATGCCGTAGGCCGTGCTGAACGCCCGCACGAGATGGGCGGGATGGGCGCCGAGCAGCTTCGCGGCCTCGCGCAGGACGACGCCCTCGACGATCCGTTCGTCGAGCAGCTCGCGCAGCCGCCGGGCGAGCACCGGATCGGCCGGCCGGGCGGAGGCGGACTCGTTCCGCAGATGCCCGCGCAACCGCTCCCCGACGAACAACAGCCTGCTCTCGGCCTGCAGTTCCTCACCGGGCCGCCCCAGCGCGCCGTGCACCTGGCCCACCCGCCGCCGCAGCAGGGGATCGCGCAGATCGGGCCGGTCGACGGCGGCCCCGATGAACTCGTCCCCGAGGTACGTCCCGTCCAGGTACAGCACCCGCTTGCGGAAGCCCTCGGCGGTGACGGGGGAGCCGTTGTGCGGCACGTGCGGCGGCAGCAGCGTCACGGTGTCGTGCGGGGTGCCGTGCTCGTGCCGGTCGAGGTCGTACCGCACAGCGCCGGTGTCGACGATCAGCAGCGTCCAGGAGTCGTGGACGTGCATCGGATACGCGTACTCGGTGAACCGCGCGTGGAAGACCTCGACGACACCCTCGACGGCGGGCCGCCAGGCGGAGACGATCCGGGAGGACGCGGAGGCCATGCAAAGAACGTACAAGACCCCGGCGGGGACCGGCGGGCACGCTCGGAGCATGGACAACGAACCGATCCGCTTCGACACGAAGATCGCCGTACTGCTGCGCGCGGACCTGGAGCCCTGGCAGCGCCTCAATGTGACATCGTTCCTGGTCAGCGGCCTCGGAACACAGATCCCCGAGGTGATCGGCGAACCGTACGAGGACGCGGACGGCGTGCCCTACCTCCCCATGTTCCGTCAGCCGGTCATGGTCTTCGAGGCCACGAAGGAAACCCTGACCACCGCCCACACCCGTGCCCTCTCCCGCGCCCTGCCCCGCGCGATCTTCACCTCCGACCTCTTCGCCACGGGCAACGACCGCGACAACCGCGCCGCCGTGCGGGCCGTGCCGACCACGCAACTGGACCTCGTCGGGCTCGCGGTCCATGGTCCGAAGAACGCGGTGGACAAGGTGGTGAAGGGGGCGCGGATGCACCCGTGAGCCGGGGAGGCGGCCCGGCGGGCGACCAAAGTCGCGGGGGCGTAGACCAACGGCTGACGACGGGGCGGACGGCTGCTCAGGAGACTGGCCGTATGGAGGAAGCCAGGAACGTTCCCATGCGGAAGAGCCCCCGCCCGCAGGCGGGCAGGGCGACGGAACTCACCGAATCGGCCTGGGCCATCGTGCTCTTCTGCGTCGCCTGCGGTGCCGTGGCCGGCGCGCTGCTCCCGCTCCTCGCCCGCCTGCTGCTCGCCCTGCCGTGGGCACCGCTCGAAGGCCCGGCCGAACTGCTCACATCGGTCCCGGAACCCGCCCTCACCCTCGGTACGACGGCGGTGGGCGTGCTCGGCGGCCTGCTGCTCGGCTTCACGGCGGCGCACGAGTCGCTGTCCGTCCGCGTCCGGGACACTCATGTGACCCTCGCCGTCCGGGGCAGCGTCCAGGACTTCGCCCGCGACGAGATCTCCGTGTTCTTCCGGGACGGCAAGCAGCTCGTCCTGCTCGGCCCGGACAGCCTCGAACTGGCCCGGGAGCACTGCGGCCTGAACTGGCGGCGCCTCGCCGACGCCCTCACCGCACACGGCTACTCATGGGCGGAGGAGGACCCGCACCGCACCGCGTTCCGCCGCTGGGTCCCCGGCACTCCCGGCCTGCCCGCGGGCGCGGACGCCCTGCTGCGGGCCCGCGCGCAGGCCCGCGCGGAGGAGGGCGGTGCCGAGGACGCCCGGGAGTTGCGCCGGGAGCTGCTTGCCCTGGGGGTGGTCGTGCGGGACGAGGACCGGCGGCAGTACGTCCGGGTCGTGCGGGGTGAGGGCAGGGGGTGACGTCGGCACGGCCCCGGTGACTCGGGCGGTGGGCGTCAGGGCGTGCAGGCCGCGGCGATCGACACGCTGTTCTCGTACAGGTGGTGGCGGGTGATCCGCCCGCCCTCGACGGTGAGCCGCAGCGCGAAGGGCCCCGCGAAGGACTTGCCGGTCGCCCGCACGGTCCCGGAGAGATGCCCCATCAGCACGGCGTCCGTCCCGTCGACGAGGAACGTGTCGACGGACGCGCGGGCGTCCTCGGGGACGGTGTACCGGGCCAGCTCATCGGCCTGCGCCGCGCATTCGGCGGCGGTGGTCCGAGGCCGGATCCACGGCGCGGCTGGGTTCTCGGCGAGCATCCAGTCGACGGTGTCGGCGAAGAGCGCCGTCAGCCCCTCGGTGTCGCCGGCGAGCCGGAGTTCGAGGAACCTCTGGACGGTGGAGCGGGTGACTTCGGCGGTGTCGGCAGGTGTCATGGAACCCAGCCTGCCGGGGCGCGCGGGGCGCGTCGATTACCTCGGAGGTAACCTCTGCAGACTGCCGACGCCGAGGTGGGGCGCGGTACCGACGGGCCGTGGGGGGACCGTGAAGACACACCTTGCCGCCATGCATCTGAGCGGAGCGGTGCTGCTCCTCACCTTCCTGGTGCCACCGGCCTGGGCCCTGGACGCCTACGGGACGGCCCGGGCCCACGACTCGTCGGCGGACGTGCCGCCGTTCATGATTTTCCTGACGATCGCGCTGAGCTGTGTGGGTTACCACGTGGCGGTGCAGATCCCCGCCGGGCTGCTGGGCACCCGGCTCGGCCGGAACCGTGGGGCCGGTACCGCGTACGCGTGCGTCCTGGCCGTGACGGTCGCCCTCACGTCGGCGCTGACCTGGGCTGTCCTGAGGACGGACGACCCCGCCCTGCTGCTCTCCGTCTGGGCCGACTTCATGGCACGCGGCTCGTTGGCCATGGCCGCGTACGTCTGGCTGAGCCGCCGCCTGACGACCTGAGGAGGACTTGAAGGGGTGCCGCCGCTGTAGATGGGGTGGGGTGGGTGCCGCGGGAGCACCCTGCTCCTAGAATCGAACGCATGAACGATCCAGAGTCGCGACTCGCGCTGCTCCGCTTCCTGGAGCGCGTGCAGGAGCGCGACCTGGCACGCACCCGCCGATGGATAGCGGACGAGGAACGCCGCCGGACCGAACACCGACGCGGTCTCCTGGCCCGGCCCCCCGCGCCGGACTGGCTGATCGAGCACGGTCTGTCCGGCCAGGAAGCGGTGTACGTCCATGTCGGCGGCTGCTGGAACGCGAGCCGGCGCAGCAAGGGCGTCGACCGTGACCACGCCCGGCGGGCCCTCGCCGAGGGGGTCAAGGCCTGCCCGCAGTGCCGGCCGGACACGGAGCTCGGGTTCGTGGACGGGTAGAGCGGCCGGTTTCGGGCGGGCGTTGTGGACGGCGGTTCCGGGAGGGCGTCGGCAGACCCCTCCTGCCCGGCGTGGTCGGAGGCGGGGCGCCGACGCCCGGGCCTGTTGTCGGTGCCCGGCCTTATGGTCACCAGTGCGCGGCCGGCTTCCGGGGGTTCCAGCTCCAGAGGGAATGGTTTGTATCCCCGGCCTGTCCGGGGGCGGCCCGGAGATGTCGTCCGGGACCCAACCGACGGTCGGGCTTCGTCGATCGCCAGAAGGAAACCTGCCAGCGCCGGCCGCGCACCCGGTGGATCATCATGCCGGTATGTCTGCGAACCAGCCCGCGCACGCGAACCAGCCGGCGAACCAGCCCGTGCACGCGAACCAGTCCGCGAACCAGCCGGCGAACGAGCCCCCTGGGACACCGACCGTCACCCGGCTCTCCCGCTACACGAAGACCGAGCAGGACGAGATCCTCGGCAGCGGCGACGACCCCTTCGGTGTTGCCGCAGCCGGTCTGACCTGGCTCCCCAAGGAGGAGCACTTCGGCGTCCGGCTCGACGGCCGGCTCGTGGCCCACGCCGGTCTGCTGCGACTGCCGGTCGCGGTCGAGGGCGAGGAGACCGAGGTGATGGGCGTCGGCGGAGTGGCCGTAGCGCCCGGCGTACGGGGCCGTGGCCTGGCCCGGCTCGTGCTCGCGGCGGCCCTGGACCACGCTCGCACGCAGGGCCCTCGGCACGCGCTCCTGTTCTGCAGGCCGCCCCTGGTGCCGCTCTACCGGCGCCTCGGATGGCACCCGCTCGACACCGACGTACTCGTCGAACAACCCGGCTCCGGTGTGGTGACCATGCCGCTGCGGACGATGGTGACCCCCCTGCGCGGCGACGCGCACTGGCCGCCCGGGCGGGTGCGGCTGTACTCCCTCCCGATGTGACGGGCCCCTCCCGATGCGACGGGTTTCTGTCGGCGCGACGGGCCCCTCCCGATGTGACGGGTCCCTGCCGATGTGACGGGCCGGAGGGTCACGACGTAGCGCGCCTCACCGGGACGGGGAGGTGGCCGTCCCGGGTGGGAAGCCGTCCTGGTGTGCACCTCAGGCAGGTCCCGCTCACCCCGCACCGACCTCGGGTTGCGGCCGCACCTCCACCGACGGCTCGGCCACCTTCTCCTCGCCCGGCAGGCGCCGCATCAGCACGGCGTACCCCACCCCGGCCACCGTCCCCACCAGCGCGCACAGCCCCCACAGCCACGCCGCCCCGAACCGGTCGATGACGAACCCGGACAGCAGCGGGGCGACGAGGGCGGCCACCGACCAGGACATCGTGTACATGCCCTGGTAGCGCCCACGCCCGTGCACCGGGGACAGCCGTACGACGAGACCGGTCTGCGTCGGCGCGTTGACGATCTCGGCGAGCGTCCACACGCACACCGTGAGCGCGATGACGCCCAGGGACCCCGCGAAGGCGGTGAGCGCGAAGCCGTAGCCCGCGAGGACGGACGAGACGACCAGCAGCCGGCGCGGATCCCGGTGTTCGATGAAGCGGGTGACCGGGATCTGGAGGACGACGATCATCACGCCGTTGACGGCGATGGCCATGCCGTACTCGGCCGGGGAGAAGCCGGCCTCGCCCATGGCGACCGGCAGCCCCACCGATCCCTGCTGGAAGACCAGCGCGACGAGGAAGGACAGTCCGACGACACTCATGAACCGCCCGTCGCGCAGGACGGTGCGAAGGCTCACGGAGTCGTCCCGGACGCCCGCCGTCACCACCCGCTCGGCCGGCTTGGACTCCGGCAGCCGCAGGAAGACGAGGATCGCGCAGGCCAGCGTCATCCCCGCCTCGATCAGGAACCCGGCGCGGTAGCTGACCTCGGCGATGAACCCGGCGGCCATGGAGGAGACGGCGAAGCCGAGGTTGATGGCCCAGTAGTTGAGGGAGAAGGCGCGGATACGGTCCTCGGGCCGGACGATGTCGGCCATCATCGCCTGCACGGCGGGCCGCGAGGCGTTGCTCGCCATGCCGACGAGGAAGGCGACACCGGCGATCGCGACCGGGTCGCGCACGAAGCCCAGCAGCGCGACGGACGCGGCGGTCGAGGACTGCGCGATCAGCAGGGTGGGCCGCCGGCCCAGCCGGTCGGTCATCACCCCGCCGCCCAGTGAGGAGACCACCCCGCCGAGCCCGTGCAGGGCGGCGACCAGACCGGCGTACGTGGCGGAGTAGCCGCGGTCGAGGGTCAGGTACAGCGCCATGAACGTGGCGACGAAGCCGCCGAGGCGGTTGACGAGCGTGCTGGTCCACAGCCACCAGAACGCGCTGGGGAGACCGGAGACCGTCTCCCGGACGGCGCGTCGGGCACGCAGGGCGTACGGCATGGGTCCCCCGGAGGCAACAGGCGCGGAAAGCGCATGTAAGTAGCGCTGGCAGTAAGCGCACATTACAAACAGATGGTTGACGGGGGCCACTCAATTAACAGATTCCGTCAAACGTCCGCCTGCCGGGCAGCCACGCGAACGGGCGAAAGCGTGGATTACGCTCTGAGGCATGGCCGACGCACCGTACAAGCTGATCCTCCTCCGCCACGGCGAGAGCGAGTGGAACGAGAAGAACCTGTTCACCGGCTGGGTGGACGTCAACCTCACCGCGAAGGGCGAGAAGGAGGCGACGCGCGGCGGCGAGCTGCTCAAGGACGCCGGCCTGCTCCCCGACGTCGTGCACACGTCCCTCCAGAAGCGCGCCATCCGCACGGCGCAGCTCTCCCTGGAGTCCGCCGACCGCCTCTGGATCCCGGTCCACCGCAGCTGGCGCCTGAACGAGCGCCACTACGGCGCCCTGCAGGGCAAGGACAAGGCGCAGACGCTCGCCGAGTTCGGCGAGGAGCAGTTCATGCTGTGGCGCCGGTCCTACGACACCCCGCCCCCGCCGCTGGACGTCGATGCCGAGTACTCCCAGTTCTCCGACCCGCGCTACGCGACCCTCCCGCCGGAGCTGCGCCCGCGTACGGAGTGCCTGAAGGACGTCGTCGTCCGCATGCTGCCGTACTGGTTCGACGCGATCGTCCCCGACCTGCTGACCGGCCGCACGGTCCTGGTCGCGGCCCACGGCAACTCGCTCCGCGCCCTGGTCAAGCACCTCGACGGCGTCTCCGACGCGGACATCGCGGGCCTCAACATCCCCACGGGCATCCCGCTCTCCTACGAGCTGGACGCCGACTTCAAGCCCCTGAACCCGGGCGGCACGTACCTCGACCCCGACGCGGCGGCAGCGGCGATCGAGGCGGTCAAGAACCAGGGCAAGAAGAAGTAACTCGACACCAGTAGGCCCCCGACCTGCGGTTTCGGCGGTTTCTAGGGATCGTCGCAACACATGATCGGTTGTGTCAGACGGCGAGCAG
>NZ_SZVW01000028.1 GCF_007655005.1 Streptomyces tibetensis | reverse complement strand
ATCTCGAACATCGCACCCCTTGAGCTGGGGTGTTGCGACGATCGCTAGAACTCAAGGCCGGGGCCTTTTCCCTGCGTGCGTCAGTGCGAGACGGCCGCGTTGAGGTGCAGGTCCGCCGCGATGCCCTGGGGCGAGACGGAGAGGCCCACGCCGCCGCCGACGCCGGTGGTGAGGCCCGCGGCCGTGGTCTCGACGTAGAGACCGGCAGCGGCGCCGGCACCCGCGGAGGCACCGCCCGCCTGGCCGCCGGCGATGGTGTCCAGCTCGGCGTCGGACATCTGGGCGGTCTCGATCTGCGGGGTGAAGGCCATGGGGGGCGGTTCCCTTCGTTTCATTCATTTCACTTGCTCGAGCGTGAATGATCCAAGCACGCCGGAGTAGGGGCGGCCAGTCAGTGCCCAGTCCGTGGATGGGAAAGCGGACGGAAAGCAACGGGCGAATTCATGGGTGTGACCATTCGGTCACCGGCAGCCTCGCGGCCTTCACACCTTCTGCCGTTTCGCGATACAGGAATGCAGTCCGCGGGGCGGGAAACGGTCCGGGCCGGGCTGCTTCCCCACCCCGTCCCGACCTCACGGTGAACGCTGTGCAGATTCGCGGGATGTTCCGGACCGGCTCAGCCGACCTCGTTCTCCGCCACCGCCTGCCCGTGGACCACCACGTCACCGCCGTAGAACATCCCCGTGAAGACGGGTGAGTACGTGAGCTGCACCTCGACCTCGACCTGCTGGGCGTTCGCCGCCACGCAGTGGGTCGCGCCGATGTCCGCGCCCGTCATGTCCATCTCGCGGGCGAACGCCTTCACGCGGGCGTTGCAGTTCTCGAAGTTGATGGGGGCGGGGCCGCCCTCGTTCTCGTAGAGGGCGTCGCGGTCGATGTCCTGGGCGGCGTAGCGCGCGGCCTGTTCGGCGATGTCGGCGGCGCGTTCACGCTTGGAGATGGACAGCCCGCCGTCGATGACGAACGCGGAGAGGGAGAGGAAGACGAGCGTGAAGATGATGACCGCGCCGGCACCGGAGCCGCGGTCGTCCAGACGCGCGCCACGGGCCGCCCACCACGACCGCCAGGAGGACCGCAGGTGCCTCACACCGACCTCCGGAACGGGTCGAGCGGGGAGCTGAAGCTCGCCGACAGCGTCGTCGGGACGTCGAGGCCGAGCATGGCAAGACCCCGCACCTGGCAGCTCACCTCGACCGTGAAGATGGTGTCCGGTTCGAAACCCTGGCTGGTCTGCTTGACGTTCACCGGGCCCGAGCAGACGTCCGCCAGGTTGGCCTCGGCGGCCTTCTTGGCCTCGGCCATCGCCGTCGCGTGGTCCTTCTGGATCGAACCCGCGCGGGCCGCGTCCCTGGCCGCGCCGTCAAGCGCTCCGCGGCCGTCCACGAGCTGGCCGAAGGCCACCAGGACCAGGATGAACAGGATCATCACCGGTGCGAGGATGACGACTTCGACGGTGGACAGACCGCTGTCGTCCGCAGCCCGGCCGCGCTTCAGGAGAGGAGGGACGGACATTCAGTTGCCCTCTTCCTGGACGAACCGCTCCACCGGCCCCGCCGACTGGGCGTGCACCGTCAGATCCAGCCCGGGAAACACCGTCGGGACCCGGGCCGCGATCTCCACGCCCACCGTGTTCTGCTCGGGCTGCAGCATCGTCACGTCCGGGGACAGCACCAACTGCGGGCCCAGCTGCTGGATGTAGCTGTCCACCACGTCCCGTGCCTCGCCCCGCCACGCGCCCGGCTGTTCGTCGGCCGTGGCCCGGGCCTTGCGGGCTCCGGCCTGGGCCGCCGCCTGGGCTACGTGGTCCGCGAAGAAGTACAGGGCGAACTGCACGGTCGCGAAGATCATGAAGAACAGGACCGGGGTGAGCAGCACGAACTCGATCGCGGTCATGCCTGAATCGCCGCGGGTGGCCGCCCGTTTCCGTGCGGCCCGCGCCCAGCGGCGTACCCGTCTGCTGACGTCTGCCGGCATCCCGTGAACCCCGTTGCCCCTGCTCCCGATGCTCGTGAGGCGATCAGCAGGTCTTGCCCGCGTCGGCGCCCTTGATGCAGTCGCCGACCTTGTTGGCGCCCTCGCTGAGCGCGGCGTTGATGATGGCGGCCACGACACCCACGATCGCCACGACGACCGCGGAGATGATGACCCACTCGACCGCGGAGGCACCACGGTCCAGCTCGCCGGAGCGGGCCCGCTCGGTGCGGGCCTGGAGGAAGGTGACGAGGAAGTCCACGGCGGGGATGCCGGTGTGGAAGTTACGTCCGTTCATGACGTCTTGTCCTTTCGAAATCAGGTCACGGAGGTTCTGGAGTTGTGAAGGTCGCTCACTGCGAGCTCACTGCGAGGCTCACTGCACCTGGAACACCCGCATCGCCGCCGGAAAGATCAGGAACACCAGGAACCCGGCGCACAGCAGCAGCTGTGCCACGAGCATCGACTGGGACTTCTCGCCCGCGCTGCCCTCGATCTCGGCGAGTTCGCGGTGCCGCATGGTCTCGGCGCGGGAGGCGAGGGACTCGCGGACCTTCGCACCGTCGTCCGCGACCAGGGCCAGGGAGGCGGAGAGGTCCTTCAGCTCCTCCACGCCGATCTCCTCGCCCAGCGCGCCGAGGGCCTGCCACTGGCTGACGCCGGTGATGCGGGCGTCGGACAGGGCGTTGCGGATGCGCTGGTTGGCCCAGCCGTCGGAGATCTCGGCCGCCGCCATGAGCGCCTCGGGCAGACCGCGTCCGCCGGCGAGGCTCATCGACACCAGGTCGAGATAGGCGCCGATCACCCGCCGCAGGTCGCGCCTCTTGTCGGCGGCGTCCCGCCGCACCTCCAGGTCGGGCAGGAAGAAGAAGATCACAGCGAAGAGCAGCGCCAGCCAGACGGGGATGATCGGGCTCCTGCCGAAGCCCAGCGTGTAGACGATGGCGAACAGGAACGGACCGAAGAACAGACCGGCCACGCCCAGCAGCACCTTCGTCGCCAGGAACTTCTCCCAGCTGCGGTCCAGCACCGCCAGGTCCGCGCGCAGCGAGCGCTGCTCCCATCCCTGCTGGAGGTAGAACTCCGAGACGCGCAGGCCGACTTCGGCGCGCAGCGCGCCCAGGCGGCCCTTCTCCCGCTCCACGCGGGCCGACTCGTAGGCCGAGCCGCGGGCTCGCATCGCGTCGATCCGCGCGACCTGTGAGATCGCGCTGCGCTTGCTGGGCATGAGGGCGCGGACGAGGGCGTAGATGCCCAGGCCGATGACGGCGCCGACGACGAGCGGCATCGTGAGGTCCATCAGCGCGCCCCCTCTTCCTGCGGCAGTCGCTGCTGGGACTGCGCCGCTGACGGCGTCCTGGGACGGACGAACTGGACGGAGGCCTCGTCGCGGACGAGGAAGCGCTCGGGCGTCTCGATGGTGGACAGCTTGCGCAGCCACCAGAAGCCGAGCGCGAACAGGCCGCAGACGCAGGCCAGGACGAGCTGGCCGACGGCCGTTCCGTACGGCGCGACGAAGTCGCGGTTGAAGATCGACAGGCCGAGGACGAAGGCGATCGAGACCGCGACGACGATCTGCACGGACCTGCGGGTCGATGCGCGCTGGGCCATGACCCGCTGGCGCATGTCGACCTCCTCGCGGGCCGACTTGGCCAGGGCGCCCAGCACTTGGCGCAGACCCGGGCCGCGCAGGCGGGCGTTGAGGATGAGGGCCGCGACGATGATGTCGGCGGAGGCGTCGTCGATCTCGTCAGCGAGGTGCTGGAGCGCCTCGGGCAGCGGGGTGCGGGCGCGCAGCCGGTCGACGAGGGCGTCGAGGTGGGGCCGCAGGACGGGGGCCGCGGCGCGGGCGGAGGCCGGGATGGCCTGCTCCAGGCCGACGGCGCCGGCGATGGTGTCGCGCAGCGACTCCGTCCAGGAGGCCAGGGCCTCCACGCGGCGCATGGCGGCCCGTTCCTCACCGGCGCCGCCGAACAGGCGGTCCCAGAAGAAGACGAGGACACCGGCCGCGATGCCCGCGACGGCCCAGCGGGTGAGGACGAGGACGACCAGGCCGACGATGGCGGCGAGCGAGCCGCGCTGGCCGGCGAAGCGGATCAGTTCGCTCGCCCGCTCGGCGGCCTTCTGCTTCTCGTGGTCGGGCTTGGCGGGCAGCCCGCGTACGGCGATGAGGAGGAGGGCGAGTCCGCCGCCGACGGCGACGCCGCTGCCTATCGAGTACAGGACGGTGGTGGAGAACAGGCCGCCCATGGAGCCGAGCGAGCCGAGTGCCGCGAGGTTCGTGGTCATTCCCGGCTCACCCCCAGGTCCCGGTCGGCCGGTAGCCGTGTGCCATCAGTTCCTCCAGGCAGGCTATGGGGGCGTGCGGCACGATCCGGCCGTCGGGGGCCTCCGCGAACACCTCGCTGGACAGCACGCGTCCGTCGACGCCGTTGACCTCACGGACCGAGGTGACCATGCGCTGGAGGCGTCCGCCGCTGCCGTAGTTGTTGCGTCGCTGGATGAAGACGACGAAGTTGACCGCGCCCGCGATCAGCATCTGGCTGGCCTCGATGGGCAGCCGTTCCGTCGCCTGCAGCGCGTAGGTGGAAATACGGTTGAAGACCTCGTGCGAGCTGTTGGCGTGGATCGTGGACAGGGAGCCGTCGTTGCCCTGCGACATGGCGTTGAGCATGGTGACGATCTCGTCGCCGAGGACCTCACCCACGATGACGCGGGAGGGGTTCATACGCAGCGAGCGCCGCACCAGTTCCGCCATCGAAATGGTGCCCTGACCCTCGGAGTTGGGCAGGCGCTCCTCGAAGGCGACGACGTTGGGGTGCAGGTCGGGGAAGGTGTCGAGGCCGAGCTCCAGGGCTCGTTCGACGGTGATGAGGCGCTCGTGCGGCGGGATCTCGTTGGCGAGGGCGCGCAGGAGCGTGGTCTTGCCGGCGTTGGTGGCCCCGGCGATCATGATGTTCTTGCGGGCGCGGACCGCGCAGGCCATGAAGTGGGCGACCTCGGGCGACAGGGTGCCGTTGCCGACGAGGTCGGAGATGAACACCTTGCCCATGCGCGCGCGGCGGATGGACAGGGCGGGGCGCCGGGTGACGTCCATGACGGCCGACAGACGCGAACCGTCGGGCAGACGCAGGTCGAGCTGCGGGTTGGCGGAGTCGAAGGGCCGGGAGGAGAGACCGGAGTACGCGCCGAGGACCTGGATGAGCTCGATGAGCTCCTCGTCGGTCTCGGCGACGGGGTCGCCCTGCACCTCGCGGCCGTCGGCGTAGCCGATGAACACCTGGTCGCAGCCGTTGATGTCGATGTTCTCGACCTCGGGGTTGTCCAGCAGCGGCTGGAGCCGGCCGACACCGAACAGCGCGGCGTGCACGGCGGCCGCGTACTGCTCCTCGGTCTCGGCGTCCAGCGGCGTACGGCCCGCGTTGATCTCGGCGCGGGCGTACTCCTCCAGGATCTGGGCTATGACGGCGCGGGCGTACTGCCGTTCGTCCTCCGTGGACATCGGGGTGACGCCCGCGACCTGGTCCTGCCGGCGCTGTTCGGCGATGCGGTCGCCGGCGTCCTGGCGGAACCGCTTGACCAACTGGTGGTCGACAGCGGTCATGCGCCGGCCCCCGCGTGGCCCTGCATCTGGCCCGGGGCGTGCGGGGCGTGGTGGGCCTGGTTGGCCTGGGCGGAGGCGGCCCAGGCGGCGCCGTACTGCTGGTAGAGGTCGGCGGCGACCTTGCGGGCCGAGCGGATCAGCAGTGACTTGTCGAGACGTCCGCGCTTACGACCGGCCAGCTGGTCGGCGCCGGCCGGGTCGTCGGCGAGGGTGCCGACCACGCGGGCGCCGGTCTGGGCGTGCACCAGCATATCGTTGACCTGCGAGGCGAGCTTGCCGGCCGTGCCGGTGTCGGCGATCAGGACGACGCCGATCATCGGGGTGCCGAGGCTCGCGGCGCCGCGCGATCCGCCGTGCAGCTTGCCCGCGAGGGCGGCGGCGCGGTCGCGGACACGGGCGATGGCCTCGGGCTCGGTGCGCGAGACGAGCAGGACGAGCGCGGCGTGCGGGAACAGTTCGACGGCCGGGGTGTCGCCGCTGATGCGTCCGCAGTCGGCGATGACGTCGGCGGCGGAGTGCGGGGAGTCGGCGAGGGAGTTGAAGGCGTGCCCGAGGGTCGGCCACAACCCCGCCAGTCCGGCGGCCTGTTCGGCGATCCCGAGCCCGACGAGGACCTCGAGCCCGCCGCTCAGCGGCTGTACGTGGTCCCAGAGCTGGTCGGGCACGAGGCCGCGGCGCGCGGTGGCGGCGATGGACAGCATGCCGGTGTTGGGGTTGAGCGGGCCGCCGTGCGCGGCGGCACTGCGGTAGACGAGGTCACCGCCCGCCGGGTCCGCCTCGGCGAGCAGGACACGCCGCGGCCAGACCGCCGAGAGTGCGACGGCCGCGGTGGTGACGCCGGGGGAACCCTTGTCGGCGGCGAGAGCGATGAGCGCCATGGGTCGAGTGCCGCCTTCTAGTTGCCGGAGTTACCGGGGACCTTGACGAGAGCGACCTCGCCGTTGGAGGCGGCCTGGGCCAGGTCGGCGGCCTTGTCGCTGTCGACGGTCAGGGTGACCGCCAGGTTGGTGCTGCCGACGATTTCGTCGCCGCTGTCCTTCGGGCCCGGGACGTAGCTGACGCGGGCACTGTCGGCGATGACGGAGTTGCTGGACGCCGACGACGAGGAGTTGCTGTTGCTGTTGGACGAGCCGGAGGCGGAGCTGACGCGGTAGGCCGCGACGGTGTCGCCCTGCTTGATGCCGGTCGGGTACTGGCCGGCCTTGAGGGACAGGCCCACGGTGGCCTTGCCGGCGGCGACACCCGCTTCACTGCCGAACATCTCGCCGACCGCCACGACTCCGGCGGGGATGGGGTTGACGGCCTTCAGCTTCTCCAGCTGCTTCAGCTGGCTGTACTCGACGTAGTGGATGCTGTCGTCCTTGGCGACCATGACGGAGGTCGTGTTCGACGAGTTCACCGACCCGCCCGCGGGGATGGCCTGCGTGACCTTGACGACCTCGATGCGGTCACCGGCCTGGAGCACGAGCATGGTCGCACCCAGCGCACCCACCAGGATCAGCAGCACCGCGAGCGCGGCCAGTGCCGGTTTGCGCTCGCGAGGCGGGGTGGGAAGCCGGTCGCCGACCGACGGCTGAGCCGGAACTGCGGAACGACCTGCGCCCGCCCCCGTACGCTCTTGGATCTTCACGCAACCGCTCCCCGTACACCCAAGAAGATGTCTGTCATGTGCCTTCAAATTCGGACACTTCACCCGCGTCGGCCCGCACGGAAAGGTACGGGACGGGCCGGACGTACTCGCCCGACCTGGGCGAATAGCCAGCACTGGGGGTGAGTGTCAAGCCATCGCACCGTATCAGCCGCACATAAGCCCCTCAAGACACGTCCGGCCCCACGGGCCGCAGGGCGCGGCCTGTTATCCATCTGCAACGTCGACCCCGCTCAATCCGGCCAGGACCAGCCCCGGATGCCGGCACCCCCTGTGCGCCAGCGAATCGCCACCGACCCCAACGGCCCTTGCCGAGCGGGCGGTTCGTCACTTGTCGGCCATCATGCCTGCACGATTCACTCACGAAGCCGGGCGGGCCTCATGTGCTCATGCCCTCGTGAGGGTGACGTCCGCGGGCGTCGGCCTCAGTCCCGGAGGGCATCGCTCCGGGCTAGGGCTGTCGGTACCAGTCCTCTCCCCCGCTCTCCAGCGCCCTGCGCACATAGCCGGCCAGGTCCGGGGCCACGGGGCTGCGTTCGTCCGTCTCGTGGTCCCAGACGTGGACGTCGGCCCGTTCGCAGGCCCGTAGGAGCGC
This sequence comes from Streptomyces tibetensis, assembly GCF_007655005.1. Taxonomy (GTDB): domain Bacteria; phylum Actinomycetota; class Actinomycetes; order Streptomycetales; family Streptomycetaceae; genus Streptomyces; species Streptomyces tibetensis. The sequence continues at coordinate 118,481 of NZ_SZVW01000028.1, read as the reverse complement.
GAACTGGTCTCCCCCGCCGTTGTCACCGATGAACAGCAGTGAGACGAACGGTCGGTAGAGCGAGCGGGTCTGGGGGTCGGTGCGGAAGGTTTCGTTGTTCTTGAGGATCTGTTCAGCGGGCCAGACGAGGCCCTCGCCGTACGGGCCCTCGATGCCGTCCGTCTGCAGGAGCAGGGCGCTCAGCTCGGGAGGCAGGGGGTGGCCGAGGGACTGCTCGACGCGCTGGAGGACGGCGGGATCCGCCGGAGGGCACGACCGTCCTGCTCCGGATGCCTCGATCAGGCCACGCCACATGTCGCCCCCGCTCCCTTCGCCTCGCAGCCGCGGCCCCACCCCAAGCCCCGGCAAACCCTCCCCCATCTCCCCCTCAAGCAACGCCCATCCTTCCACCAGCAGCGGTCACACGCGGTGAACCGCTGCCTAAGATCGCGAACGCCCCACCACCGGACCGCCGGGAACGCGACGTGAGTGATCTGCGGCTCGAGGACACCGTCTTCGAGGACCTGAAGCGAACCTTCTCGACGATTTCCGACCGTATGGACGGCGCCCGGCGGACGTTGCGAGGTACCGACGGCTCGGTCGTCGGAGCGCCCCGGCTCGTCGACGACGTGCACGACTTCGCCGACGACTGGGCCTACGGCATCAAACAGCTCGGCAAACACACCCAGAACGCCGTCAAGATGATCAACAAGATCGGCGAGACCTTCGACAAGCTCGACCTGGAGCTCGCCGAGTCGATGAAGGCCGCCAAGACCCCCAAGGCTTCCAAGGCCGCCGAGAAGGGGCGCTGAAACGCCGTATGGGACGCCCCTCCTTCCCCCACATAGGCTGGGACCCCACCCCCGGCGACGTCGAGCAGACCCGTGAGCTGGCCAAGCGGATCGGCGGCCTGGCGAGTGAACTCGGCACCGCCGTACGGGAACTGGAACGCATCGAGTGCGGCGCCTGGAAGGGCAAGACCGCCGTGGCGTTCAGCGAGCACATCTCCACCGACGTCACTCCCCTGATCAGGAAGAGCTACGAGTCCTTCGACAAGGCCTCCCGAGCCCTGCACCGCTGGGCCGGACAGCTCGACGGTTTCCAGGACGAGGCGGACCGGCTGGAGAAGGAGGCCGGGGAGAAACTCGCCGCGCAGGCGGACGCCAAGGAGGGGACCGAGGCGTACGGGAAGGCCTCCGGTGACGTGAACGGCGTCATCCAGAAGGTGCACGGCCTCGAGGAGCGGTACCGGCACGCCGCCGGTCTCGTCGGCCGGGACCTCGACAAGGCCGCCGGCATCGCACCCGACGAACCCGGCTTCTGGGACAAGCTCGGGCACGGCATCACCGACGCGTGGGACGCCACCGGGGAGTGGTTCAAGGATCACGCCGAGCTCATCAAGACCATCGGCGACGTCCTGAGTCTGGCCAGCGGCGTCCTCGGCATGCTCGCCATCATCACCGCCCCCTTCGAACCCCTCGGCGCGATCTTCGCCGCCGGCGCGATGATCACCAGCGGCGCGGCCCTGCTGAGCCACGCCGTCGCCAAGGCGGCCGGCGCGGACGTCTCCTGGACCGAGATCGGCTTCGACGCGTTGGGCATCCTGCCGGGGGTGAAGGGTCTGACGGGCAGTGCCGAGCTGGCCAAGGGGGTCAGTGCGACCGCGCGGGCCGCGGAGCTGGGCGAGGGGTACCGCGGAGTCACCAGCGTCGGCAAGTCGTTCGTGCTCTTCGGACCGTTGAAGGCCGCGCCCGTGGTGAAGCTGGGCGAGGGCGGCAGCCGTCTTACGCTGGCCGTGGAAAGCGGGCTGCAGAACGTCCGCAAGGGGCAGGTCCTCGGTACCCAGGGCATCAACACCATCGCCTCGAAGCTGCCGTTCATCAAGGGCGAGGAGGCCATCGCCCCGATGAGCCGGGCGGGCCGCGCCCTCGACGCCTCGATCAAGGGCGGGCTCAACGCCCTGAAGCTGCACACCATCGCCACGCACGACTTCGGGGCCCACTCATGACCGCCCTGACCGTGGCCGACGCCACCCTGCCCCCCATGGCCTTCCGTCTCCCGGAGGGCATGCACGCCATCGAGGTCTCCCTCGACCCGGAGGAACGCGCCGACGCCGCACGGCGCCTGGTCCGGGACCTCTATCCACAGGGCGAGGAGCCACTGTGGAACACCATGGGCTCCCTCTACAGCGCCATGGCGGACGAACTCCTGGCCGACGGCGTCGCGTTCTTCGGGATCGGGCTCTACGAGATCGAGGACGGCGGCGGTATCGCCCACTGCGCCCTCACCATCGCCGTCCACGAGCGCGGGGACGCGGACCCCGACGTCGTCGCCGAGGGCACCCGGGCCGCCCTGCTGAGCGATCCCCTGCGCGAGGTGTCCTGGCTCGACCTGCCGTGCGGCCCGGCCGTCTACGGCATCACCTTCCGCAAGCTCGTCGTGGACGGCGCGTACACCACGTCCGGCAGGGACGAGGACCTGGTCATGGGACAGATCCAGGTGCACATTCCGTTCCCGGCGGACCCCTGCACCGCTGTGATCACCCTCGACACGGCGTCGGTGGAGCAGTGGGAGGAGTTCTCGCACGCCCTCGCGGACATCATCGGGTCGGTGGAATTCCCGCAGAGAGAAGTGACGCACTGATGGACTGGTACCCCAGCGCGGACGAGGATCTGCTGCTTCGGACGTCGGCCCGGTTCGCCGCCGGTCTGGCGGCCCCGGTCGCCGGATGCCGCTGGTTCCGCGACCCGCAGCGCGGCGACATCCAGGGCGAACTCCCGCAGTGGCCCCCCGGCCCGGTCCACACCCCGCGCGGCACGGGCGACCGGGCCGCGCGCCGCACCGGCCGGGCCCTGGCCTTCGGGATCCCGCTCATCGCCAACCTCGTCGCCAACCTCGGAGGCGCCGCGGGCAGCCCCTTCGGCGGTGTCCCCGCCACCGGCAAGCCCGAGGAACGCGAGAACGAGGTCGACGACTTCCCGGTCATGTGGGCCGCCCCCGGCACCCTCGCCCGCACCGCGCCCTGGCAACTCGACCCGGACCGCCGCCCCGAGGGCTACACCACCGACCTGGTGCTGACCAGCCGCCGCCTGCTCTTCCTGGGCACGCGCACGGGCTCGATCGCCAAGGCCGACGTCCTCGCGGAGTACCCACGGGACGCCGTCGCGGGCGCCCGGCGGATGCGGTTCAGCGAGGTCGAGGCGGACGTCAGGCTGACCTTCGCCGACGACTCCTGGATCCGCCTGTTCACCGGCAACCCCGACAGTGCCGAGCGCCTGACGGAACTCCTGGCAGGGGCCGCCGACACCATCGGGGAGAGCGACCTCACCCCCGGCCAGCGCGACCGCGTCACCCGTTTCCTCGCCGACCTCCCGGCCGGCGCCCTGCCCCCCACCTTCCGGCGCCTTCCGAGCGGCATCGTCCTGGCCGAGGCCCGCGTCCCGTCGAAGGCGGGCGAGGACCTCCACGAGACCCACGGCATCCTGATGGGCCCCTCCGGAGAAACGGCCAAGCCGCAACCGGGCGACCTGTAGCACTCGCGAAGCCCCGAGTAGAGTGCGGCGCGGACAGCGATCGGACGCGCGGGGGGCTCACCGGTGAGAGCAGTCAGGACGAACAACGCCTGCACAGCGGGGACATGGGCGCGGAGCACAGGCCGCGCACGCGTGCTCCGGCTGCTCCTCGCCCTCTGTTCGCTGACGGCCCTCTTCGCAACCGCCACCCCCGCCGCCCACGCCGGGGCCGTGGACACGGCCGGCGCGGTGGACACGGCCGGCGCGGTGGACACGGCCAGCGCGGTGGACACGGCCAGCGCCGCGGACACGGCCAGCGCCGCGGACACCGTGAGCGCGGCAGACGTGACAGAGGCCGCAGACGCCGCTTCCGCCGTGGACGTCGCCGACGCCCCCACCCAGGCCGCCTACCTCGCCGACCGCCTCCGCGAGAACCCGGTCTACGTCACCGACCAACTCCCGCGCGAGGTCCCGCGGTCCACCGCCCCCGACTTCGTCAGGCTGGCGAAGAAGACCGGCGTCCCGACCTACGTCCTGGTCCTGCCCATGTGGGGCAGCACGGACGGCGAGCAGCTGCTCGGCGCGGTGCACGACCGGCTCGGGCGCGACGGGCTGTACGTGCTGATCGAGGGGACGGACGTCGCGCAGGCCACGGCCTTCGGGGTGCAGGCCCCCGCCGAGGCGGCCGTGACCGTCGCCCTCTACGAACTGCCTGCCGACGCGGGCCCGTTGCGGAGCTTCGAGCGTTTCGCCGACGTCGTCGCCCAGGGCGGCGCGAAGGCCACGGCGAGGGCCGAGGCGGCACGCGAGAAGTACCGGGACGACGACGGTCCCGCGGAGATGTACATCGGCCCGTCCGACCGCCAGAACCAGTCGTTCCTCACGGGCGTCCTGCTCACCGGCGTCCCGCTGTCCATCCTGCTGCTGTCGGGCTTCGCCAGGCGCCGGCGCCCCAAGAAGCCCGTCCTGCGCTGGATCGTTCCCGGCGCGGCACTCCTCTCCGCCGCCGCGATCGCCCTCACCGCCCCCGTCGTCTTCGACCAGACCAGGTCGAGCGCGGCGGAACCCCCCAGCCCCGCCGACCTGTCGGCCCGGGTGGAGCGGGTCGCGGCCGGGCTGAAGCAGGACCCGGTCTACGCCGACCCGGAGAGCCCGCGTGTCCTCGACGCCCGGCAACTGGACCGGCTGCACGAGCGGATCCGGGACTTCCGGCGTTCCGAGGGCGGCGGCCGGGTGTACGTCTCCCTCGTGCCCCAGACGCCGGAGAGCGAAGCGGCCGGTGACCCGTGGCTGTTCACCGCGGCGGTGCACGCCAAGGTGGGCGCGGACGGGGTGTACATCGTCGCCGACCCGGACGACGGCACGATCGACGCCTACAACTACGGACTGCGCCTGGACTCCAGCCGTCTCTCCTTCGACCTGCCGGAACGTGTCACGTTGGGTGACAGCAGCACGGACAGGGCCGACGACCACCGCCTCGGCGAGCGTCTCGACACGCTGATGACCTTCCTCGACAAGGCTCCGCGCACCGACCGGCCGCGGTCCGAGTCCACCCCGCCCCCAGCCCCCAATGCCGAGGCCGAGCACTCCCTCCCGCCCCTGTTCTCCACCGACTTCCGGCCCGGCCTGTTCGTCGGTGCCGTCCTGGCCCTGCTGCTGTCGGGCTCCGTGGCCGGGGCGACGTGGACCGTCCGGCGTCTGCTGCGGCGGTCCTCCCCCGTGCCCGAGCCCCCCGGCCGCCTGCCCTTCACCTCCCCGACCGAACCGTCGGCGTCCTACCTCCGCCGCACCGCGTACACCGAACTCGGCGCCCTCCGCGAGGAATTCACCGGCCCCGAGGAACGCGGCCGCGCCTGGGACCACCTGGACGCCGCGATGCTCCTGGTCGACGGCGACCCCGGCCGCGCGCGGCAGGCAGGAACGGACCCCGCGACCCTGGTCGCCGTCATCGTGCTCGCGCGAGCGGGCCGGGCCGCCCTCACCGGCGAGGCCGCGGACCTGTGCTGCGGCGTCAACCCGCTGCACGGCCCCGCCGCCCACCGCCACCACGTCCGTGTCTCGGCCGAGGGCAACGCCCGCCGCCTGCTCCCCGTCTGCGAGCCCTGCCGTGACACGGCCGTCGCCGAACCGGGCGGCATCCCGGCCCGGTTGCTGAAGCTGCCCGACCCGTCCCTCGGCACCACCCGCCTCCCCTACTACGAAGCGACCGACGGCCCGCTGACCGCCGTACCCCGCGGAATCGCCCGGCTCGTCGACAAGGTGAGGGAGACGGCAGGTGTCCACTGAGGTGAAGCGCGTGTTCACCGCCCTCGCGGTGCTGCTGCTCGTGGCGCTGACCGCCACCGGCACCGCCACCGCCGCGGACGGCGACGCCCCGAGCGCCGGGCAGCGCATCGCGAACGCCCTGCGCACCTCCCCCGTCTACGTCGACGAGGCGTACGCCACCGCCGTACCGCCGTCCCGGCAGCGGCAACTGGCGGACCGGATCCGCCGCACGGGCCTGCCCATCAAGGTCGTCCTCATGCCCCTCACCCGGGGCGACGCCTTCGACGGCGACTCCGACGTCCTGGCGGCGACGGTCCGCGACCGACTCCCGCAGCGGCCCGACCTCGTCCTCATCACGTCGGACAGCGACTTCCCCGACTCCCTCCGGGGCTACGAGTGGCCCGCCGACACCCACCAGACGCGCAAGGCGGTGGCAGCCGCCGGCTTCCTGGACGAGACGCGGGACGCGGGGCTGGCGGACCTGACCGCGAAGGCCGTGGACCTGGTGGCGGAGGGCAAGGGCGAGCAGCGCTGGGAGGAGGCGACGAAGGACCTGGCGTCCCCGCGGGAGCGGGCCGAGCGGGCGTCCGGTGGCACGGGCGAGTGGCTGTGGCCGCTCATCGGCGTACCGGCCCTGGCCCTGACCGTGCTCGCGACCCGCGCCGCCCTGCTCCGTTCCCGGCGGCCCTCCCCGCCCGTCTCCGAGCTGGTGTTCGCGACGGCCCGCGCGGCCGACGAGGCGCAGGTGCGGCGCCGGGCCGAGGCGGAGGTACTGGCCCTGGGCGAAGCGGCCCGGGCCGCCGACGTGGCCACGACACCCGGCCTGCAGCAGGCCCTCGACGCGTACGCCGCGGCCGGCAGGGTCCTCGACGAGGCCCGGGGCCTGCCGGACCTGGCGGGCGCCCTGGCCCTGGCGCAGGAGGGCCGCGACGCCCTGAGCGGCTCCTCCGGCCTCCCCCTCTGCTTCTTCAATCCCCTGCACGGCCGGTCCGCGCTGCGCACGGGGTGGCGTCCGCTCGGCCGCCGGGACCGGCTCGACGTGGCCGTGTGCCGCACATGCGCGGACGCCCTGCGGGACCGCCGCGCCCCGGAGGTGCTCACCGACACGGACCAGGACGGCCGTACGGTGCCCTACTTCGAGGTCCCGGCCGGGCGGAGCGCATGGGCGGCGACGGGGTACGGCTCGCTGGCGACGCCGTCGGCCGGTCTCGGCGGGGTCCGCTGATCAGCCCGAGCCGGCCGGAGGGCGTCGTCACACACTTGCCATCGCTCCCGCACGGCATGCCCATGAGCCTCTCGGGCCGCCATGCCATGATCTTCGCTCGAATCAGCGACCGAGGAGCCCCCCATTGAAGCCCGCCGCCCTGGCCGTCGTCTCCGTCCTGGCCCTGACCTCCGCGTTGACCGCCTGCTCGGGCAGCGAGGACAAGCCCTCCGCTTCGCCGTCGGCGCCGAAGGCCGAGCAGATCACTCCGGCACAGCGGCTGGCCAAGGCCATCGTGACGCAGGACGACCTGCCCGGCTACAACGTGGACGAGCCGCAAGCCGAGTACGCCTTCGCCAAGTCGCCGGACGAGGTCACGGTCGACAGGTCCGGCTGCGCCCCGCTGGCCTACGCGATGAATCAACTCCCGCTCGGTGAGCCGCAGGCCGACGTGACGCGCAGTGCCGGGTCGGCGTACGGCAAGCCGAGCACGTACATCACCTTGGCCTCGTACGCGCCGGCGGCCGAGGCCGAGTCGGAGCTGGCCGGGTTGAAGAAGGCCGTGACGGAGTGTGGAGACGGGTTCACGGCGAAGGCGGGCAAGAACACCACGGCCTATGGTTCGGTCACCGCCGAGAAGGGCACGGCGACCGGTTCCGTCGCCTTCCGCTCCACGATGACGTTCCGGGGCATCACCCACACCCTGCACACCGAAGCCGTCCGCAACGGTGACGTGCTCGCCGTCTACTTCTCGGTGAACGGCTTCGCCATCGCGGACAGCACGCGGCCCAGCGACGCCAAGATGTCCGCGGACGTGGTGAGCGCACAGAACTCCAAGCTCGCGACATGAGTCCGGTTTCACCGAGGCGGTGAAACCGGCTCGGACGTGGCCCGGGCCGCCCCGCTGATCAGCCGAGGAACACGTGCCGCTCCCTTGGTCAACCGAGCGGCCGTCCCTCCCGCAGGGCCGCGAACAGGGCGCGGGCCCGCCGGTCGTCCCATTTCACCGCGCTGCCTTTGGAGGTGCGCAGGTTCGGGTCGGCCACGGGCACGTTGAGCTGCCGGCCCCCGCCGCCGGTGGCCCTGCGCATGGCCTCGAACAGGCCCATGAGGTCGGGCAGTTCCGTCCCCTCGTCGACGATGAGCGTGTCGAGCCCGGCCTCCAGGGTCGGGAAGGACTTCGACGGGTCGGCGAGGGTGGACGGAGTGGCCGCCTTGCGGGCGAGAGCGGCGAGGAACTTCTGCTGGTTGCGGGTCCGGCCCAGATCGCCCTGGGCCTCCTGTTTGCGCTGCCGTACGAAGGCGAGCGCCTCGGCACCGTCGAGGGTCTGGCAGCCGGCGGACAGGTTCGCGCCGGAGTCCTCGTCCCGTACGGCCCTGTCCAGGCACAGGTCCACACCGCCGACGGCGTCCACGACCCCTACGAAACCGGCGAAACCGATCTCCGCGTAGTGGTCGATGCGCACGCCGGTGTTGCGTTCCACGGTCTGCACCAGCAGGTCCGGACCGCCCAGCGAGAACGCGGCGTTCAGCTTGTTCGGCGCGGCCCGGTAGCTCCTGCCGGTGTCGGGATCGAGGTAGGGCGGGAGGGTCACCCAGGAGTCGCGCGGCAAGCTGAGCATGGTGGTGCCGTTGGCGCCGGTGTGCAGGAGGATCACCGAGTCGGTGCGGCGGCCCTCGGCGGAGCCGGTGTTGAGGTCCTTGCGGTCCCGCTCCGACAGTCCCTCGCGACTGTCGGAGCCGACGACCAGGTAGGTGGTGCCCTCTCCGGCCGGCACCCGGGCGCCGAGCGCGCCAAGGTCGACCTCCTGGTTGAGCCGGGTGTCCGCCCAGACGTACGTGCCGGCGCCGCCGAGGACCAGCACGGAGGCCAGGACGGCCGTCGTACGGAGGTACCGGCGGCCCCGGCCCGCCCGCCGCCGCGGGGTGCGACTGCCGCCGCGTCCGCCCCGTTCATCGCGTCCGCCGGGGGCGGGCGGGCCGCTGTCGTAGCGGCCGGGGGCGGCGGGCGACGGCATACCGGGGAGCGGGGCGGTACGGGTCGAGGGTGGCGGCACCATGGGGAACGAAGGCGGGACCGGTCTCGGCCCCTGCCCCGCCCGGTGGTCTCCCGGATGGTCGGTCCAGTCGCTCATGACGCCTCGAAGGTGCTGTGGGGGGCTCTCGGGTCAGCGCATCGGCACACCCCTATACGGAACGGGCCCACCGATCTGTTCAGCGGCCGTCCCGGACCGCTTCATCCGCTGCCACCGCAGCCGGCTGCCGAGCAGCAGCGCGACCAGCGACTGGATGACGACGAGATACATCAACTGCCGGTAGACGACGATCTGGAACGGCATCGACCACAGGGCCCGTACCGGCTCACCGTCGAGTCGCAGCGCGTAGCCGGAGCAGACGATCTGCACGCCGAGGAACGCGAACCAGACCGCGGCCGACTCCCACGGGTCCCGGAACAGCACGCCGTAGAGGGCGTACACGTCGATGACGGGAGCGAGGAGCGGCAGCGCGACCTGGAAGAGCGCGAGATACGTCAGCCCGCGCCGCCCGAACCGCCCGGCCGGGCCTCTGCCGAAGAGAGCCCCCCGGTGCTTCCACATCGCCTGCAGCGTGCCGTAGCACCACCTGTACCGCTGCCGCCACAACTGCCGGAGGCTGGTGGGTACTTCGGTCCAGGCGACGGCGGACTCCTCGTACAGCACGCGCCAGCCGGACCGCCACAGGGCCATCGTCAGGTCGGTGTCCTCGGCGAGGGTGTCCTCGCTGACCCCACCGACACCGAGCACGGCGTCCCGCCGGAACGCCCCGATGGCACCCGGCACGGTGGGCATGCACTCCAGCACCTCGAACATGCGCCGGTCGAGGTTGAAGCCGAAGACGTACTCCAGGTGCTGCCATCTGGCCAGCAGGCTGCGCCGGTTGCCGACCTTGGTGTTGCCGCTGACGGCGCCCACGGCGGGATGCGCGAGCGGCTGCACGATCCGCTCGATGGCGTCGGGCTCGAAGACGGTGTCGGCGTCGACCATCACGACGATGTCGTAACGGGCGTACGCGAGCCCTGTGTTGAGGGCGGCGGCCTTGCCGGCGTTGGCCTGCCGTACGACCTCCACCCGCGCGTCGCCCATGTTCTCGGCGATGTCGGCGGTCTGGTCCGTGGACCCGTCGTCGATGACGACGACCTGGAGCTCCCTGTGCCGGGAATCGAGCAGCGACCGCAGGGTCGACCCGATCCCGGCCTCCTCGTTGTACGCCGGGACCAGCACGGTCACGGGCCCGGACGTGTCCGGCATCCAGGGCGCCCCGGTCCGGAACCGCTCCAGCCGCCGCACGTGCGCCCGGGCGAACAGGGCGAGCAGCAACAACCGCAGCAGACCGAGTCCACCGGCGACGCCGAGAATCCACATCATGGCGGTGGAGAGGATCTGCCCGAGGCCGGTGATCCCGATCAGCCCCCGCCCCAGCCACCGCGCGACGAGGGTCGAAGGGGCATCCGAAACAAGCCCGAGCCCGTCGGACACGGTGGTGAACCGGTCGACGGCCCGGTTCCTCAGCAGCCTGCGCGCCTCCTGATACGCGCTCTCCGTCTGGCTGAGCTGCCGGACGATCCCTCGTGCCGGACTACGTGACCCCTTGTCGGCGGCGACGAGCACATACCCGTACCCGGCGGCCCGCCGCGCGGCCTGCCACTCGCGGCCGCACAGGGTGTCGGGGGAGGTGGTCCGAGGCATCCGCAGCAGATTCGTCCGCCGGCCGGTGGCCCCGGCGAGGGCGCTCTGGGTCATCTCGAGTTCGGCGCGGAAGCGGGACGCGGAGGACTCCCCGAGCACGGCCCCGGTGTACGTGTTGGATCCGATCTCGTGCCCCTCGGCCCGGATGCGCCGGATCAACTCCGGGTGACGGGCGGCCTGGGCGCCGTGCACGAAGAAGGTCGCCCGTGCGTTGTGCTGCCGCAGCAGGGCGAGCAACCGGGGTGTCCAGACGGGGTCGGGCCCTCCGTCGAAGGTGAGCGCAACGGTCCGGGCGGGCATCGACCCGGTCCGTATCCCGTCCCGGTTGATCCCGATCACGGGACCGCCGCGGGCGACGGCGTCGGGCACGGGAGCGGTACATGGCGACCGCGTCTTCGCTGCGTCGACCTCGTGCTGGGTCCAGCCTTCGAAGATCAGCAGGGCGAAGAGGAGGGAGAGCGTGAGGGCCAGGAGAAGCCAGTGGGCTCGGGGGTCTCGGGACTGTTTGTGCCGGGGTTTGGTGCGGCGGGCTTTGGCGGGGCGGGGGCCCGGGTCGGCAAGGGAGGTGCTCAGGGGACGTCACCGCCCCCGGGCTCCGCATCCTCCACAAGGCGTCTCCCCAGCACGCTTCGGTCGGACCCGTTGGCCGAGACGGCGGGCGTCGTATTCACGCTGATGCTGCGGGAGTTACGCATGGGGCGCGAGTGTAGTTTCGGAGGTCGGGCGGGTGGGGTGGAACGGTGAGCTTCGCAGGTACCGTCAGTCCTCTTGCGGCGCATCTGCCTGTCATCGGGAGCAACTTTGAAGCGCTGTCCATTGCCTGTTGCTGTCGCGATGACGACGGTGGCAGCACTGCTGTTGACGGCCTGCGGCAGCGGGGACGACAAGTCCGGCGACAACGACAAGATCGCAGGTGCCTGCCATGGGACGGAGACGCCGAGGGAGCCCACAGAACCGTCGCCGAACCTGGCGGAGGACGAGCCGGACAGCGTGGACGTGTCCCTACCCAGTGACGTGGACCTGGTCTTCGACTGGGACGAGCCGGAGGACGAGAACGAGGCGGCTGCGATGGCAGACGCCGCGAACTACCTTCGCGCGATCTATTGTGGCGTCGCGAAGCGCACGACCAAAGACGCGGCCGTGACCGCCTACTCCACCGGTGGTGGGCTGCACTACGCAGATACGCAGATCAACGCCTGGATCGATGGTGGATGGACCGCTACGGGAACGCTGCGTCACTACAACGCCACCTCGCGCTCCGCCCCGAACGGCAAGTCCGTGGAGGTGGCGTTCTGCGCGGACTCGGGCACGTTCTACGGCAGGGAATTCAAGACCAAGAAGGTCCTCCGAACCAAGCCCAGCATCGAGGACTTCGACTACTTCAAGATCGTCATGGTCAAGTTCCCCACGAGGACGGACCTGTGGCAGGCGTCCAGGGTCTTCGTCGAGACGAAGGCGGCGAAGTGCCGGTGAGGCAATGACACCGTAGAACCCTCGGCCCCCTGGCCCGGAGAGCCGCACACTGCGGCGTCCGGGGCCATCTCCTGTGTGGGCACAATCAAGACACAACGAGCCCCCGAGAGCCCAATACACCCAGGATTGCCCCTGTTCTCGCGGAAGTTCGCTCTGGCGAAACCAGCAACCTCACCGATACCTTCGGTGCTCTTGATTGACCTTCTGTCTCACGGGGAGTAACTGTGAAGCGCCGCCCATTGCCCGTTGCTGCCGCGTTGGTGGCGACGGCAGCACTGCTGTTGACGGCCTGCGGGAGCGGGGACGGCAGCTCGAAGAGCAACGACAAGATCGCAGGGGCCGACGCCGGCGGTACATCCACGTCGGCCTCGCCAAGCGCCGACGTATCTGGCCCCGCCGACAGGCCTAAGATCACATTTCCTGAAGGCGTGGAAAACAAGTTCGAGGGCTGGAAGACAGGTGATCCGGCCGAGAACGCAGTGCTGTCCGACGTGACGCAGACGGTGAACGCGGTGGACGACGCAATCCTCCGCGGCGACACGAACTCGGCGACACTCGCGTACTACCGCCAGGGCAAAGCACTCGTGAGCGCGCAGAAGTGGGTCAGGGCCTGGCTGGACGAGGACCTCACATGGACAGGCTCCACGCGCTACTTCAACCCGAGGGTCAAGGTCGCGGACAGCGACACGGCCGCGGTTGTCTACTGCGCCGACGAGAGCAAGGCCTACAACAAGAACCGCAAAACCGGAACGGTGGACAAGTCGCCGTCCGACGAGAGCCCGTACGTCACGTACAGCACACAGCTCAAGAAGAACAGCAAGGGGGTCTGGCAGACCACGGAGGTGCTGTCGAAGCGAGGGGACAAGACGTGCGCGTCCTGACCCGCGGCCTAACCACGCTGAGCGCTCTCCTCGCGGCTACCGGCATGGTTGCCGGCACTGCAGCGGCAAAGGGTCCTGGCGCGTCCGAGGCCGAGGTCGGTGCCAGCGGCAAGCGGTCCGGAAGCGATCTCGTCTCCATGATCAGGTACACAAGCACCACCTCGGGCGGTGGCGGCAAGGGCAACGTCACCCCTGTAGGCAACTGGACCCCACCTGCATGTTGGTACGAACCGCGCTCCGCGCAGGAGTTCTCCAAGTACGTCGAGAACATGTACGACGAGACGGTCAACACTCCGGGCCAGCACAGCTATGCCAAGACTTCGGCCGGTATGTTCCGCGACAAATACAAGGACGGAAAGTACAAGAACTACAACCTCGACCAGAAGGACGAGGGCAACTGGTGGGTCGCCGTCCGCGACGAGGACCGCTGGATGGAGCCCGAAGCCCAGCTCTGCGACAAGCCACCCTTCTGGGTCGAGAACGGTGCTGCCCCACCCGTGGAGAACCCCGTCTCTCCCCAAGTTCTTGCCGAACTCGCCTACAACCGCGTCCAACTGCCGAACACCGAAGTAGCCGTCGCCCCCGAGGCGACCACCAAGGTCAATCTCCCAACCTGGGCGTGGCTGGACAAAGCCAAGTTCAAAGAAGTCTCGGTCACCGCCGCGCTCAACGTGGGCGGCTTCAATATCCAGGCCACCACCACCGCTAAGCCGGTCTCCCTCAAACTGGAACCCGGTACTCCCGACGCCGAGACCTATCCCGCCTCCGGCGAGTGCACGATCAACGAGGACGGTTCTATCGGCGAGCCGTACGCCAAGGGCAAGGCCGACAGAACCCCGCCCTGCGGCATCAGGTACCTCCGCTCCTCCGGCGACGGCACCTTCAAGCTCCAGGCCACCGTCACCTGGGAGATCACCTGGACCGGCACGGGTAACCCCAACCCGACGCAGCTCCCCAACGGCACATTCGGCAACGACCAGGACGTCACAGTTCAGGAGATTCAGTCCGTCAACAGGTAACTGGCCGGGAGGGCCACACCGACCAGCACACCAACGCGACTCGCCACCCCACCCTTTGGGCCGTACTGCCCGGCCGGGCAGTACGGCCAGCCCACGGCCCAGCGATACCGTCAGTGCTATCGAATGCTCTTCTGTCTCACTGGGAGTCACTGTGAAGCGCCGCCTACTGCCCGTTGCAGCCGCTCTGACAGCGACGGCAGCACTTCTGCTGACGGCCTGCGGTAGCGGGGACGACAAGCCCGGCGACAACGACAGGAACGCCGGCGTCGGCCAGGGAGCGAAAACACGGAAGAAGGCCGTGTCCGCATCGGGGGCACCGGCGGAGGACAGGCCGGACGGCGTGGACCTGTCCCTGCCCAGCGACATGAACCTGGTCTTCGACTGGGACAAACCGAAAGACAAGGACGAAGCGGCCGCGCTGGACGATGCCGCCAATTTCGTTCGTGCCATCTACCGAGGCGTCGACGAGCGCACCACCATGGGTGGAGCCGTGTCCACCTACGCCACCGGGGATGGGCTGCACTACGCCAAGACTCAGATCAAAATCAGGGTAGACGGCGGCTGGACTTCCACCGGCATCCGGCGCCACTACCAGGCCACCACGCGGTCTGCCCCGAAGGGCGATTCAGTCGAAGTCGCGTTCTGCGTCGACTCAAGCAAGTTTTACGGCAAAGAGGTCAAGACCGAAAAAATCTTGAAGAGCAAGCCCAGCATCGCTGACTTCGACTACTTCAGAATCGTGATGCTCAAGTCCCCCATAGGTGAAGGTTTCTGGCAGGCGTCCAAAGTGTTCGTAGAGGCCAAAGCGGAGAAGTGCCGGTGAACAGGGCGCGAAAGGCGAATCTCCCGACCTGGGATTCAGCTCGACAAGTCCGGCTTCGACAAAATCCGGTCCGCGGCAGTCATCAATATCTCCGGCTTCACCATCTAGGCAGCTATCACCACCGATCCGGCCCCCTCAAGGTAGGGCCGAAAACCAAGCACGCCGAGACCTACCTATTCGCCGGCGAGTGCGTCATCAACGCCGCCAACTCCGCCGTCAAGCAGCGGTGGCCCGACGCCGGGCGAACCCAGCGACGTACGAGGCGCACACCGGACCGAATGTCGACTGCCCACCAAGGTGGCTCGCCACGGGGCCCCTTGTACCGTCCCGCCCAGCTTGAACATTGCGGAAAGCCAGGCTGGCCGAGCCTGCGATCCGGCAGCAGCGTGACGGTCTCAAGTGCGACAGCCCAGCCAGGGTTGCCTCCTGCCAACGTGCGATCAGGACACAGAACCAACCTGGTAGCCCCATACATCAGGCGGCCAATGTTCTCAGTGCAGTTCGCGCTGGCGAAACCGAGAACCTCACCGATAGCGTCAGTGCTCTTGACTCAACCTTTGCCCCATGGAGAGCTCATGTTGCAGTGCCGTCCTTGGCCCGTTTCTGGTGCGCCGATCGCCAGCGCTGCACCTGCTGGCGGCCTGCGGCAGCGAGAGCGACACCTCCGGCGGCAGCAACAAGATCGAGTTCGCCGCTGACGCTTCGGCTGCACCGACAAAGCTTTTCGCTCCAAGCCAACGGGATCCTCGCCGAGCCTCCTCCACCAGTGAGAGCAGAGCCATCCACTGCTGATCAGCCATCACAAGTTCGACTGCAGAAAGCTCAACCAACAATCATGGCAAACGACTCCGATCTCGTCGTCAATATTGACCTACTCGTCGATTCAGAATCTCGACTCAAAGGCATCAAAAAGGAACTCAGCGATCTCGACAACCGCAAAGACGACATGCACCCCTATTGGGGAAGCGGCCAAATAGCGGACGTAATGAGTGACTTCGTTGACAACTGGGAGAAGTATCGCGAAAAAATGCTCGAAACTGTCGAGAACGTGGGAAAGCTGGTCACCTCCACCATTGACGGCTTCACCGGACTCGATGCCGATCTCGCCAAAGAACTCAGGAAAGCGGGGAAGAAGAAGTGACCGCGTCCTCGAAGCCGCGCCCCAAGGACTGGCACCCTCTCGCCGATTCGGACCCCGTACCCGGCGACCCTGAGGAAATTCGTGCCGAAGTGAAGCACATGGTCAACATGGCTAAATCATTGCGGGCACAGGCAACAGATCTAACCAGAATTAGAGACGACAACGAACTGAAAGGAAAGTACGCGGGCAAGCTTCGCGAAGAGTCGGGCGACCTTGAAAAGCATCTCCGAGAAGTCGCCAGCCGCTACGAACGAGTGCATGGATTCTTGAGCAGTTGGGCCTCTGATTTGGAGGATTGCCAGACGGACGCCGACAAGATTCTCGCTAACGCGAAACGAGAGCAAGAAGAAATCGACGCGGCCAAGAAGAAGGCCGAGTCGAGCGAGTCAAGCGCCGATAGCTCTCAAAAGACTCCAGGCGAAGATCCACTTAAACACTACCGTACGCAACTTGCAAAAATTGAGGGTCATCGCGATGAACGTGCTGGCCATTACGCAAAGGCGATCGGCAATGAAATCAAAGATATCATCAAGGATTCCTGGTGGGAAGGCGTCGTCGATTATGTAAAGATCGCGATCGACGTTTTGAGCTGGACAGCAACAATTATTGGACTTGTAGCTCTCTTCATTACCCCTGTCGGATGGGTCGCCATGGTCGCTACTGTGGCAACTGCTTTGGTGATGGGTGGTCACGTGCTATTGGCCATCACCGGAGATGGGTCGTGGATGGACGTGGCCACGGATGCATTTTCACTCGTCACCATGGGAATGGGCGCTAAGGCACTGAAGGGCCTCAAGACTGTACAGACTGTTATGCGTAAAGCATCTGCGAAAGAGGCAGGGAAAGCTGCCAGAGCGGCAAAGGGTGCTGAAAACAACAACAAGATCAATAATGCCATCAGAAACGCAGATAGGCAGGCACGGAAGAGGACTACCAGCAAGAAGAAGAGGAGAGGGGCAGAGCGGGCTCTACAGGCCGCTCAGAAGCAGAAGAACGCCGCGAGAAACGAGGCCAGAGCAGCCGAGCGCAGTAGGGATCTGCCAAATTCCAACCGCCGCGAGTTGGCGGCATCTGGAGGAGATAAAGAATTTGCCCGGTCGTACAAAGATATCCAACACATGCGCGCAAGCCACCCCAATTCTCCAGAAGTCCTGAAAGCCGGACAGAATGCGGAGGTATACCGCGACAGGTTTCGCACTGCATTCGGTGCTGGACTTACAGCTGACCTGGCAGACAAAGGACTGGGAACCAGTGACATCTGGCCGGACAAGCCATACGTAGAGGGTTACAACGAAACTAAGGAGAAATTCACTGTGCAACGCGGGTCAGGTTGGTAAACGGCTCGGTCTCGCATCAAGCATAAACTCATGAGACTTGGGGGTGCAGATTGGAATCAAATCATACCGGTACTGCGAAAGCCGCAGGCGGATCACCGAAACAGGGTGTAGTAAATGGATATTCATTGATCCTTCCGCCAAATTGGAAGAGAATCCCGTTGCGCCGAAAGAACGAGAGAGAGGCGGCAGTAAAAAACATCGTTGAGTCGGCACGCAAGCAGCTCCCTAAGAACTTTCCGAAAGACTTGGTTACCCGCTATCGGCTGGAGGTCGAGCGTCGACTATCGATTGGGATCAAGGGTGCGCGTAAGAGTGGTGGGCTGGACTTCTACCTACCGCTGGCGGACCCAGGGGAAAGTCCGCTTGCCGCCTCATTCGTCGTGGGCGAAATCAGCACTGAAGGCGATCCCGGTCGATTCCTCGGAGCGATGACCTCAACCGGTGGTTACGACGCCGTCGATCTCGATGAGGCTCCTGGCGCCAGGCGGGAGATAGTGGCCCAGGCCGATGCACAGGAAGGTATCGAACTGGCTTCACGGCGTGTCGACTACGTGGCGGCTGTTCCCGGTGATCCTGGAAGATGGCTGACGATCTCCTTCTCAACCATGGGCGGCGGAGATCCCAACGATGACTTGTCCGACGCCACGGTTTCTCTCTTTGACGCCATCGTGACCACATTTCGTTGGAGTAGTGAATGAGCTGGCTAGACATCGAATACGACTTGGACGTATGGCTTGAGATTCCTCCCCGCTGGACGATCGGCGCATCGGAGCCTTGGGAGGATGACGACGAGCGAACACCTCAGGAGTGGGCAACGGAGACGGCGACACTCTGGTGGGACGAACACGAGGAAGACCCCGTAGCAGGCGAGGTCGAACTACTGGCAGACACCTTGGCCGCGTGCGTTGAGCAGTACCCCAAGATGTTTCCGGGGTTCGAAGTGCTCCTGTATCTTCCCAGTCCGACAGCACTCCCGCTCCCCGTATTCGTGAGCGAATTCCCATCCGAAGGTGAGAAAGTATCGGAATTGCGTCGGGTGACACTCGCAGACGATGATGGGGCGGTCGAGCCACCGATCGTCGAGGAGTTCGAGACGGAGTCGCTGGGAACTGGGGTACGCGTACTCCGCTACTCGGTAGACAGTGAAAGCAACGCTGTTGTCTCGAGTCTGCGTTACGCATGGCGCAGTGAAGAGCACGGCCAGGATGTGGTCGTCATCACAGGGTCACCAGCACCGAGCCAGGTGCTGCGTTCACTGGACGACATGGACGAGCTCGCCCACTCCATCGTGCTACGCCATAATGACTACGTGGCACCCGACGATGATGACGACTGAGCTGCAGGCCGGGAAAATCCCGACCTAGCTACCTGGAGATAAACATGCCTTGGATTCCGCCCGGAAATATGCCTGACGGCGCCTACAACTTCCTGATGTGTAGTGGCGGAATCATCTTCTCGTTCGGTGGCGTGTGGCTTCTGTTCTCGGCCCCGGTAGGTCGATTCACCGTGCTGGGTGTCCTGCTGACTGCGGCGGGAGGGGCGGCCCTGCGCCACTGGTGGCGATACCGATGATCGGCTCCGCATCCTGTCTGGCCGGCAGATCTCGGTCGACAGGATCTTGTTGAAGTGCCTCGCTCAAGCGTGACCGTTGTGACGATCTGACCCTTCTGGAGACGGTCGTCCCCCTTCCCACGCCCCTGACGAAAGAGACCACTCATGCCCGAGGGCACCCTGTGGAGCGCCGACCTCGGTGCGCTGCACGTCGACACGGATGCCAATACAGGCCTCTGGGGCTACCTCTGGCTCCAGATGGACAAGAAGACTTTCAAGGGAATGGCTCGACCAACACCTGATCGGCTTGGCCGCCATACACAACATCGAGCTCACCCGGAAGCTCCGCCGCTTCCACAAGAGCTTCTACGAACAGACGATCGTCACCCTGCGGGACAAGCTCCAAGCCGACGAGGCGTTCATCTACCACCCCGTTCCGCTCACCTACATGCCCCTGGTGATGCACGCCACCCGTATCCACTGCGAAGCCCCTGACGCGGCCTCCTGTGAGGGGCTCAGCGCGCCTACCGTGCCGCACCCGGACATCCCCGAGTGGCAGCAACGCACCGGCGGCGTTGCTTTCGCCTCTCCACATCTGGGCGAGGACGGCGTCCGGGTCACCCGTTCCTACCCGGCGGACAGCACCATCATGATGACCTCGGTGACCTATCACTGGCACGCCCCGCCCGGCATACCCGACGTGTGCCTCCGCGGCCACCACGACGATCCGGAAGTGGTGGCCGCAGCAATGGAGCCGCTGGACGACTTCGCACGGACGCTCCGGCTTCCCGTGACGGCCCATTGACCGGCGCCACTTGGGTCGGATACGCCCTGCCCATAGCCGCGACCCCGGAGGAACGCGGCGAAGGCGCCCAGCCCTCCGTACGGGACCTCTATCCACGAGGCGACGAGAGCAACGGGAACCTGCGGCCCGCCCCCTTTCACGCTTTCACGCTGATATCGCCGAAACTCACGAGAGACACGGGTGTCTCCTACGCGGCGATGGGGTTGTTCTCCGCGGCCGGCGAAGATGACATCCCGCATGGGCAGGTCACCAGGCACGAGCCCGCCGAGGGCATCGCAACATGCGCCTTCATCGTCGCCATCGCCCCCACGGACCAGGCCGGCAGCGACACCGATGTCGTCGCTCAGGGCATCCTCGCTGCGCTCTCCAGCGGGCCGTCCAGCAACGCCATTCGGCTCGACCTGCCGTGCGCCCCTGCGACGTACCGGCATACGGAACCTGGTGACGAGCGCCGTACCGTCCAGGGCCCGTGCACTGAGCAGTCCGCCGCCCGCTTGACCGGACGCTTCCGGCGCTGATCACCGTATCGTTGGGCCACATGTGGCCAGGAAAGCAGCCGCCCGAGGACGGGCAGGAACCGCAGCAGCAGCCGACCGAGCAGGCCTCGAATCCGTACCTGCGGCCCGGATATCACCAGCCGAACCCGTACCTGCAGACTCAGGCGTCGGACGTGCCCACGCAACCGGCCGGTGTGCCGGCGGCTCCACCGCCGAGCGGCGCTCGGACCCGCAGCACGATAGTCGCCGTCCTCGCGGCGACAGCCGTCGTGGCAGCCGCGGCCGCAACCGGCTTCGTCACCCTCGGCGGCAGCAACGACCGGGCAGGCACCGACCCCACCAAGGCACCCGCGCCGTCGCCGAGTTCGAGCAACCCTCGGGACACGGACACCGAGGCGGCCACGGTCAAGGGATGGAAAGTCGTGGTGAACCCGGATCAGGGAATCGCATTCGATGTTCCGCCCAGGTGGGCGCTCCAGTCACCGGATTGGGTCACGTACGTCTCCGAGAACGACGACCCGGAGGACACTCCACTGATCGGGATGCGCGCCCCCGCGTATTTGAAGGAAAAGTGGTGCACCTCGGACGAGAACGAGGACGGCACCGAGGAGAACACGTCGCTGGCCGTCGCGGGTTCCAGGAGCAACAACGGCGCTCGGAGCACCGGGGAGATCGCCGCCTCCGATCCCAAGACCTGGGTGTACGGGCAGTTCGCCCAGCCCGACAAGGCCAAAGTGAGGACAGACACCGTGGAGCCTTTCACCACGAAGTCCGGCATCAACGGGAGTCTGGGGTCCGCCTGGTCCGTCGGTGCCAAGCAGAAGTCACAGAAGTGCTCGACGGAGGGCAAGGCGTGGACTTTCGCCTTCGAGAACTCCGAAGGCGATCTGGCCTCCTGGTCGTTCTTCGGGGCCAAGGGCGTATCCGAGGAGGTGCCGGAATCAACGGTGCGTAAGATTGCCGCCACCGTACGGCTTTATGAGGAGCCGTCGGGTACCTGACCAGGAGTGACGGCGATGGAAACGGTCGGCGTCGCATCAGGTCACGGCGTCGCTCCAGGTGCCCCGCTCCGCCAGGGCAGCCTGGTCACCGGTGCCCTGCCCCACATTCCCAGCGCAGCACCAGAACCGCAGCGAGCGGCAGCACGATCCAGGCGAGGAGCAAGGCCACCCTGGCTACTGGGCTCGGCAACGGCACAGCGGGCCCGAGCCAGGCGAGCCCGAACGAACCGCCGACACACACGACACTCGAAGCCGCCCACCGCAGAAAATCGGAGTCGTGGCGCTGCAGCACCTGCGGGGTGAGCGGAGGAGCCGGCTTCGCTCACCGCAGGGCGGGGTCGGTTCCCGCGGCCCGAGCCCCGGGAGGCGTTCGCGTAGGTGTTCGCGGGCTTACTGCCGGACCTTGGCCGCACGCGTTGGCTGGACGTTTGCCGAGCGGGCCGCTCTGCGGAGGCCTTCACCTGCGTGCCGCCCGGCTCTTCCCCTTGCCCTTCCTCCGGAGCCTCCGTGCACGCATCCGCTCCACCGCGAGCTGCTCCGCTGCCCGCGCGCTGGTCCAGCGGTGGACGGACCAGCCGACCAGGCCGGCAGTGACGACGTAGGCGAGGAACGCGGTCCCAGTCCCGGGAATGTACGCGCAACTCATCGACGCGCAGTGCCTGGCACGCAAGCCACTCAGCAGATAGAAGAGCGGCCCGAAAACCGCAGCGCAGCACAGCGCCGTTCCCGTGGATCGCAGCCCACGCGCCAGGCGGGTTCCGCCCGAGAACCCCGGCGGGGTGCAACGCAGCCCTCCGATCACCCCGAGCACGGTGATCACACCGAGGACCGCACCCAGCGCCCCCGAGCCTCCTGGCAGTTCCACGAGGGTCGGGAGGGTCTCGCGGGCGAACCGCTTCCACAGTCCCGTGAACAGCAGGATCAGGCCCGTGCCGACCACCAGGCAGAGGATCGCCACGGCGATTCCCAAGCCGTCGCGCACTCCCCAGCGCCGGTCGGCACCCGTCCCGTCAGCTTGCCTCTGCATCCGTTCCCCTAACGAGCCACACCACCCACCGAGCCCCACACTCACACCACCCACCGAAGCGAACCCGCAATGGCATCACACAAGCGCTCCATCGGACCGGCCATCCCGATGAGCGGAGATGAGAAGGAGAGCGTCAGGTAACCGGCCCGGCCGGGCATCAGGACGTGGACGTTCAGGGTCGTGGCACCGAGAACGCGGACAGCCGGCCCCGCCGTCAGCTCCACCACCGACACCCGCCGCCGCCCGGGGCCTTCAGGCTCGCGCAGTTCGAGCCACGCCGCGTACTTCTCCGGGTCGGCGGGGGTGTCGCCCAACGGCAGCAAGGAAACGAGGAGTGAGGCCGGGAGGCCGCCGTCCTGCGAGGTCGTCAGGAGGAAGAACTCCATGGCCCCGCGTGCCCGGCCCGCCTCCGCCGTATTGCGCAGGGTGGTCCATACGTCCCGCTTGAGTTCAGCGGACACGTGCCGGCCCTCTGACTGGCGGTCCACGAACGTCTTGAGGTGGGAGCGCCAGCGGTCCCGCATGAGGTCGACACGGAACCACTCGCGCGGAACCAGCAGTTCGTAGTCCCTGGGCACTACCACCGCCGGTGAGTCATCACCTGCTGCCGACCCCTTCACCCCGGCATCACCAGCGGAGCTCCGTCGTTGTCGAAGAGTCGGACGCTCTTCACGATGCCGGCGAACATGGCGGAGAAGACGTCCCACCCTTCGGCCGTCGGCGTGCCCATCTCCAGCAGGAGGACCGTGCCGTTGTTCAGCGGTATTTGGACCTGTATGAACGACGTCCAGATCGGTTCGTCCCGGCCCGACTGCGTCAGGCTGCCGTCGATGTGGGAAGACCGGCTGCCGACGCATGTCACGGCCGGGCCGCAGGGCAGCTGTACTTCGCCGATGTCTCCGAGTTCCAGATGCCGCATCGTGGTCGCGATGAAGCCCACCGGATTGGCACCGGCTCGCTCGTCGAGGTCCAGGAGACTGACGTTCACCGTGGCCGTGCAGCGGACGCCGTCGACCTCCGTGGTGACGAAGCCGGCGTACTGCACGCCCGCCTCGATGAACTCGTCGTAGTGCGCCGCGCACATGGCGGCGTACTGCACCTGCACTTCCTCGTCGGCACCGGGCAGAGCCTGCTTGGCCAACTCGACCAGTTGCCCGGCCAGCTCGTCCAGGTCGTCCGCCTCGAAGGGCAGCTCGAGGAAGCCCTCCGGCATGATCCAGCGGACCTCTATGCCGTCGCCTCCCTCGAGGCTGGGCCGGGCTTCCTCAACGGTGTCCGTTGTCATCTGCCTTCTTGCTTTCGGACTGTTCACGGTCGTCCACCTCGGGGCGGAATGTCGCCGCGAAGGGGTACGGCCCGTAGTGCGGATAGTGAGCGGGGATGTCCGCCCCTCCCCGTCGGGCGATGTGGGCGATCTTCCGGTAGGCGGCGGCCCGGGCCCGCAGGTTCTGCCGGACCGGGTCGCCCCAGTGCGACATCGCGCTGCGCACGAAGAAGAAGACCTGAGTCACCACGACGGTGAAGGCGACCGCCAGATAGGCGTTGCGGGGAGCGGCAGTCTCCCAGTACTGGGCCACAGCGGCCCAATAGAGCACGGCCCCGAAGCCCACGAGCGCCAGGGGCACGCCATGCGCGAAGCCTGCCTTGAACATGTCCTCTTCATCGAGATGACGTCGGTGCAGCATGGTCAGCACGGCCCGGTCGTCGAGGAAGTCGAACCGCAGTTCCTGCCCTGCGTGCTCGGCCGCTCGATGCGCCTCGGGTACGGCAGCGATCACCGAACCGCTGACCAGGGTGACGACATCACCGCCCCGGCGCCCGACGAACTCCCATTCCGCGCCTTGGTCATTGTCGTTCACAG
Organism: Streptomyces tibetensis; assembly: GCF_007655005.1. Taxonomy (GTDB): domain Bacteria; phylum Actinomycetota; class Actinomycetes; order Streptomycetales; family Streptomycetaceae; genus Streptomyces; species Streptomyces tibetensis. Next base: position 94,380 of record NZ_SZVW01000028.1, on the reverse strand, counting down.
CATCTGCCCTCCTTGGACGATCTTCGAGGCCTACGCCGCCAGAGCCGTGTTGAACGCCTTGGGCGAGACACTCGGAGCGGGGCCGGGTGAGGGAGACGGCGTAGGAGTGGGCTTGGCCGTCTCCGGTTCCTGGTATCCGGTCCGCTCGCCGTTCTCGCCGCCGATCATTCTGTGCAAGGCGGACGCGAGGCCCGTGCCCTTGATGACAGCCGTGACCTTCCTGCCGTCGACGAGTTCGTTGCGCGCCACCCTGCCCAGGACCTTGTTGGTCACCGTGACGCCGACACCGTTCAAGAAGGCGTGTCCGATTCCGTCCATCGCAGCCAGGCCCCGGAACGACCCGATGGTCTTCAGCGATCCGAATGCCTTGACTTTCGCCAGCCCCTTGAGCCCGTTCAGGGCCCTGAAGCCCTTCAGTGCGCCCAATCCGGGCAGGATTCCCAGCGCGTCGGCACCCAACTTCAGCCAGTCGACCTTCCCCCCGCGCACTGACATGTCGTATGCATGCCCGGCAAGGGCGGCAGCGCTGGACAGCACAGCGAGGGTGGCGAAAATGGGAGTCAGGAACTGCAGCGGCGGCACGAATGCGCAGATGACCGCGAGCACCGAGAGCACTGCCGATATGTTCGACAGCATGTCCGCCCAGTCGGCCAGGAAGTTCATGAATCCGCCCGGGTCCCGAACGTCATCATGATGCACGACGTTCTTGATATGACGAGCGGCCTTGTCTCCCGCGTCGTCATAGATGTCCCTGGCGTCCTTCACATCCTTCCGCGCACCGCCGATGCGCAGCAACGCCTCGGAGCGCTTCTTGACCCAACGGTCGTACTCGTCCTTCTCCGCCGCTGGAATGTTGTGCGTCGGGTACTTGTCTTCGTACTTCTGCACTTCGCGATCCGCAAGGTCGTGATCACTCTTGGCGTCGCGATAGTCACTCAGCGCCTTGTCGGCTTTTCGCTGCGCACGGCGCATCTCGCTGGCGAACTGGTCCGAGCTCCCTTCGCGCACGTCCTCGCCGATGGCTTTGGCCGCCTCGTCGTAGCGTTCGAAGGACTTCTTCAGCTTGTCCGCCGTACCTCCGGCCAGCTCGTGAAAACCCTTACCGGCCTCACTGTCCCAGCCCTCCACGGAAGCAAGTGCCTCGATGACCCGCGACTGTTCGTCGATCATGTCCGCCATCTTGCGCAACTTGCGCCCCAGCTCGGCCACTTCCTCCGGGTCGCCCGGCGTCGGGTCGTCATGCCACAGAGGCGGCCAGTCGGAGTCCGTCCTGCTCACTTCTTCCCCTTGCTCTGCGCCTTGGCGTCCCGGATGGCCTGGGCCAGCTTCTGGTCGACCTCGTCATACGCCTTGGCGGCGGTGGAGGTGAACTCGGCCAGCTGCTCGAGCTCCTTCATCAGTTTCTTCCGAGTCTTCTTCCAGGTGTCCCCGAAATCGGAGAAGGCATCTTTCAGGCCCCCATGCCCGACAGCCCGGCCATACTCGTCCGCAGGGTTGCCGTGCCGCTCGAACTCACCATGAATCTTGGTGAGATCGCGCGAGCAGCGTTTGATAGCGGCAAGGTCCGCCTTGATATGGTCCCCCATGGGCACTTCTCTTTCTGGTTGTTCTCGGTGAATCAGACGGGCGCGAGCGCAGTCGGGACATCGTCACCCCTCATGACGCCCGGCACCGGATAGGCTCCTGGTATACGGACCCGTTCCCCGCAGGCAAGGAGAGTCGTGACGTGACATCCAGGGGCAAGCAGCGTGTGATAGCCGAGCGCCTCGGCATCCACTCCGAAGCGGGGGAATGGTGCACGATCGACGAGATCCCACAGCCTCCCGCGCAGGTGCTTCAGGCTGCCGGCTCCCCTCGCCTCCGACCTGGAAGACTGCGCCCTTTGGGCATGGTCGGCGCGGTGCTCGCAGTGCCGTTCATGCCCCTTCTCATGTTGCTGACCCTGCTGTCGAACATGGAAGAAGCGTTCAAGCGCGCTCTCGCCACAAAGGGCGAGAAGGAGCGGATGCGAGCCGCGGACGAGGCCGACAGGCGCCGGGACGCCATCATCGCCGAACAGGGGCTCGACCGGGTCTTCGACGGCAACTGGCAGGGCTGTGCGGGGCAGTTCCTGCTGCAGTGGTACAGCCACTCCACTCACCATCAGCGCCTGGTGCTCGCCACCAAGGACGGGATCGTGCTGGCAGCCCCACCGCAGCGGGTCACCGTCGGAAGGGAGAAGGCCATGCAGATCGTCGCCCGGCTCCCTGCCACCGAGGCCACCCTCGTCGACCCGTTTTCCGGGGCGTACGAAACAAGGATGCTGCTGCTCCGCTTCCGCGACGGATCCTGGCTGCGCGTCGACACGGAAGAGCTCCGCAGCGACCTCCACACCTACCTGCTCCGGCAGCCTCTCCCCGGCACCTGACAGCCCCCGTCCGGTCGGCGACCTGCCGGGTGCCGACAGCGTCCCGCCACCGGCACCCGGCAAGCCCCTGAGCCCCGGGCCCTACTTGCTGCGGGCCTGCTTCGCCAGCTCCTCGTCGATCTGCTCGAACTTGTCCGCGGCCATGGTCAGGTAGTCACCCATGCCGTCCAGACCGTCCAGCGTGTCCTTCATGCCGCGCACGAACTCGTCGAAGTTCTCGTCGAACGCCTTCGACGAGCTCTTCGTGACGTAGCCGCCCTGGACGAGGTTGTTGATGTACTTCTTCAGGCCCTCGAGCTTCTCCTGAACCTTTTCCTTCTCCTTCACGACATGCTTCGCCGCATCCCGCATGTCCTGATATGTGACATCAAGGTCCTTGGCCATGAAGCCGCTCCCTCTCGCAACGCCGCAGGGCCAACCCCCGTGGCTCCCTGTTTGCGGACTCGTCGGCCCGGAGGCCGAGTTGCCGGTCGCACGTGGCAACCGGTGTGATCGTCCGCTCTTGCGTCAGCAGCTTACGGGGGTGGCCTGTGGTGCCCCATACCCGCCTTGTGAACGAGCCGTCATGAAAGCGTGTACGACGTTGCCATCGGGAACATCACGGGGCCTCCCCATTGCCCCGCCGTCACACCGAACGGATATCGTCCCTGTACCACTGGGACCCGCGTGACTGAAGCGAGCGAGCAGGGCTGCGAGCAGCACCGCAAGCGATCAGCACCGCGGCGACCAGCGACAGACACCACAGCGGCCACACCGGCCCAGTGGCACGGGGAGGACAAGTCGTGCGCCTGACTCTGACCGTCGTCGACCCGTACGGCGGTGGCACCGCCGACGTCGTGCTCGATGCCGATCCTGAGTCCACCGTGGGGGACATCGCGCAGGAGCTGGCCAAGCAGGTGGGGCACAGCGGGGCGCAGGTCATCCCGCTCGGGCAGCACCGGCACGCGCCGGCCAACAACGCGCCCCTCGTGTACGTGGACGGGTACGCCGTCGATCCGGGTGCCACTGTCGTCGGATCGCCCCTGCGCGAGGGTGCCGTCGTCAGTCTTCAGGATCCGTCCGGGTGTCTGCCCGGTGAGCCCACCGGGCTCGTCGAGCTGCGGGTCGTCGGCGGACCCGCCGCCGGGTTCGTGCACCGGCTCGGGGTGGGGCGGTACGACATCGGCAGCGGTGCAGCGTCGTACGTCCGTGTCGACGATCCCGAGGTCGATGCCCGGGCCCTCACCCTCTCCGTCGCCACCGACGGCACCTGCCAGGTCGCCGTGCACATGGACAGGGAGCACGTCACCCTCGACGGCACGTCCCTCGCAGAGGACGAGGACAAGAAGAAGGACGAGCCCAGCGGCAAGAAGCGCGGCAAGAAGAAGGACCAGGAGAAGACGAAAGAGGAGGGGAAGGGGAAGACCGGGCCTACCGAGTGGCCCCTCGGCGCCCAGATCGGGCTCGGGAACACCCTGCTCGAACTCACCCGCTACACACCCCCGAACGCCGCCCTCAAGTGGTCCGACGACGGGGTCGGTCTCGACTACAACCGGCCCCCGCGGCTGCGTCCGCCCGAGCGGCAGACCAGCTTCCGGCTGCCGTCGCCGCCCCGTGACTACGAGGCCAGGCCGCTGCCCTGGCTGATGGCGCTGACCCCGCTGGTCGGTGCCGTCGTATCCGTCATGATCTTCCAGCGCTGGTACTACCTGATCATGGCCGGCCTCAGCCCGATCCTGCTCTTCGCCAACTACTACAACGACAAGAAGCACGGGCGTAAGTCGCACGCCAAGCAGGTCGAGGAGTACCAGGAGCAGAAGGAGCGGATCGAGAAGGACGCCCAGGACGCGCTCGTCGCCGAACGGAACGACCGGCGGCAGGCCATACCCGACCCGGCGACCGTGCTCGCCCTCGGGACCGGGCCGCGTACCCGTCTGTGGGAGCGGCGGCGCACCGACCGCGACCACCTTCTGATCCGTTTCGGGACGGGGCAGTTGCCCTCCGAGGTGGTGCTCGACGACCCCGAGCAGGACGACCACCGCCGCCAGGTGACATGGAAGATCGAGGACGCCCCGGTCGCGCTGCACCTGCGTACGCTCGGTGTCGTCGGCATGGCCGGACCCGGCGACTCCGCCCGGGCCCTCGGGCGTTGGGCCGTCGCGCAGACGGCGGCGCTGCACAGCCCGATGGACGTGCAGTTCTACGTGCTCAGCGACAACGCCGCGCAGGAGTCCTGGGACTGGGTGCGCTGGCTGCCGCACGCCCGGCCGTCGGGCGGGCAGGACGTCAACGCGCTCATCGGGACGGACGCCGAGACCGTCGGTGCCCGCATCGGTGAGCTGACGCAGATCCTCGACGCGCGCAAGAAGGCCGCCGAGGAGAACAAGTCGCAGGGCAATTCGAGCTTCGGCGACCCCGACATCGTCGTCGTGTGGGACGGCTCGCGGCGGCTGCGGTCCCTTCCCGGCGTGGTACGGCTGCTGCGCGAAGGGCCGTCCGTGTCGATGTTCGCCATCTGCCTGGACGCCGAGGAGCGGTTCCTGCCCGGCGAGTGCCAGGCGTACGTCGTGGCCGAGCCGAAGGCCGAGGAGTACCAGCCGGCCGCCCAGCAGGTGCAGCAGCAGTCCCAGCAGGTCGCCGGTGCCTTCCCCTCCTTCCAGGCCTGGCACACCGCCGCGCAGCAGCCCGAACAGGCGGAGCGCACCGAACAGTTGCGGCTGCGCGTCGAGGAGGCTGGTGCGGAGCGCCTGAAGGACGTACGGCCCGACTTCGTCTCCGCCGCCTGGTGTCTGCGCCTGGCACGGTCGCTGTCGCCGCTGCGTGACATCAGCGGTGAGACCGAGGACTCGGCGCTGCCGGGGTCGAGCCGGCTGTTGGACGTGCTGCAGCTGGAGCCGCCGACCAGTGACGCGATCGTGGCCCGGTGGCGGATGGGCGGGCAGTCGACCCTGGCCGTCATCGGCGAGTCGTACGACGGGCCGTTCGGCATCGACATCCGCAAGGACGGTCCGCACGGTCTGATCGCCGGTACGACCGGTTCGGGTAAGTCGGAGCTGCTGCAGACCATCGTGGCGGCGCTGGCGGTGGCGAACACGCCCGAGAACATGACGTTCGTGCTGGTCGACTACAAGGGTGGTGCGGCCTTCAAGGACTGTGTGCATCTGCCGCACACGGTCGGCATGGTGACCGACCTCGACGCCCACCTGGTGGAGCGCGCCCTGGAGTCGCTGGGTGCGGAGCTGCACCGGCGCGAGCACATCCTGGCCGCCGCCGACGCCAAGGACATCGAGGACTACCAGGATCTAGTGCGCCGGGATCCGTCGCACCAGCCGGTGCCGCGGCTGCTCATCGTCATCGACGAGTTCGCCTCGATGGTGCGTGACCTGCCCGACTTCGTGACGGGTCTGGTGAACATCGCCCAGCGTGGCCGTTCCCTCGGCATTCACCTACTGCTGGCGACGCAGCGGCCGTCCGGTGTCGTGTCTCCCGAGATCCGCGCCAACACCAACCTCCGTATCGCACTGCGCGTGACGGACGGCGGCGAGTCGTCGGACGTCATCGACTCGCCCGAGGCGGGGCACATCTCCAAGAACACCCCGGGTCGCGCGTATGCCCGGCTCGGGCACGCCTCGCTGGTGCCGTTCCAGTCCGGCCGCGTCGGTGGCCGTCGGCCCGGCGCCGCCGACCCTGCCGTGCTGATGCCCTGGGTGGGCCCTCTGACCTGGGAGGATCTGGGCCGGGCGGCGCTGGTCAAGCCGAAGGCCGAGTCCCGTGAGGACGAGGAGATCACCGACCTGAAGGTCCTCGTCGACACCATCCGCGACGCCAACAGCTCGCTCGGCATCCCGCCGCAGCACAGCCCGTGGCTGCCCGCCCTGGACGAGACGCTGCTGCTGGACGACGTGGAGCTGCCCGCGTTCGCCGGTGGCCCCGGCAAGCTGCCGCCGGCGCCGTACGGCATCGAGGACCTTCCCGCGAGCCAGTCGCGCCGCCCGGTCGCCGTGGACTTCTCGTCCTTCGGCCACCTCATGATCGGCGGCGCCCCGCGCAGCGGCCGCTCCCAGGTGCTGCGCACCCTGGCGGGTTCCATCGCCCGTACGCACTCGGTCGCCGACGTGCACCTCTATGGCATCGACTGCGGCAACGGCGCGCTCAACGCCCTGACGCGGCTGCCGCACTGCGGTGCGGTGGTGGGCCGTAACCAGACCGAGCGGGTCGTGCGGCTGGTCAACCGGCTCAAGGGCGAGATGGGCCGCCGCCAGGACGTGCTGGCGGACAAGGGCTTCGCGGACATCGGCGAGCAGCGGGCGTCGGTCGCCGAGGACGAGCGGCTGCCGCACATCGTGGTACTGCTGGACCGCTGGGAGGGCTGGGTGCCCACCCTCGGCGAGGTCGACCACGGGTCGCTGACCGACGAGTTGCAGACGATGATGCGCGAGGGCGCGAGCGTCGGTATCCACCTGGTCCTCACGGGTGACCGCACCCTCCTGGTGGGCCGGATCGCGACCCTCACCGAGGACAAGTACGGGCTGCGGCTCGCCGACCGCAGCGACTTCTCCGCGCTCGGCATCCCGGCGCGCAAGGTGCCGGAGGAGATTCCGCCGGGCCGCGCGTTCCGCAACGAGTTCGGTACGGAGACGCAGTTCGCGCTGCTCGCCGCGGACACCACGGGTCAGGGCCAGGCCGCGGCGCTGGCGGCGATCGGCGAGGCGGCCGCGGCCCGCGACGCCTCCGTCCCGCGCTCGCGCCGTCCCTTCCGGGTGGACAGCCTGCCGAGCCGCATCTCCTTCCCGGAGGCGTGGGAGATGCGCGACCCGGAGGCGTCCCGTTCACGGCTGTGGGGTCTGGTCGGCATCGGCGGCGACGAGATCGTCGGCTTCGGCCCCGATCTGGCCGAGGGCGTACCGGCGTTCGTCATCGCGGGCCCGGCCAAGTCGGGCCGCTCGACGGTCCTGCTGAACTTCGCCCACTCGTTCCTGTCCCAGGGCACCCGTTTGGTCATCGCGGCCCCGCGCCAGTCCCCGCTCCGCCAACTCGACGGCACCGAGGGCGTGCTGAAGGTCTTCACCGGTGACGACATCGACGAGGACGAGTTCGAGGAGCTGATCGACCAGGCGTCCCTGGAGGAGCCGATCGCGGTCCTGGTCGACGACGGCGAGATCCTGGAGGACTGCGACGCCGAGAGCCAGATGAAGAAGCTGGTCTCGCGCGGCGCCGAACGCGGGCTCGCGCTGGTCATCGCCGGTGACGAGGAGGACGTGTGCAGCGGCTTCTCGGGCTGGCAGGTCGACGCGAAGAAGGCCCGCCGCGGGATCCTCCTCTCCCCCCAGGAGTCCTCCAGCGGCGACCTCGTCGGCGTCCGCCTCAACCGCAGCATGGTGGGCGGTCAGGTCACCCCCGGCAAGGGCATGCTCCACCTCGGCGACGGGGAGCTGCGCACGGTCGTCATCCCGGGGTGAGGCGGCAAGCAGGGGCGGCCGTCCGAAGCCGGGCGGCCGCCCCCGCTACCCCACCCTCGACATCCGAGCCCGCGGTCGCCCCGACTCCTCGCTCTCCGACCGGTACTGCAGGTCATCCCCCACCGGCTTGAGGTGCACGGTCGTCTTCGCCGGGTTGCAGCCGCTGTGGTTGGTCTTCGCGCCGACCGACGTCGCGACGAGCTCCTTCTGCGTCACCTGCTTCAGGGTGAGTACGTCGACGCAGACCCCGCCGATCTGGTCGGTCTGACGAAGCTTGCCCAACTCAGCGCCCACGGTGGCCTGTTCGACCGTGACGCGGAACGTGCCGAGGGGCAGTCCGCCGTCGAGGGCGACGCCCTGGCCCTCCCAGGTGCCGAGGTACGCGGCGGGCACCGCACCGGCGGAGGGAGCGGAGCTGGCGGTCGCCGCCGGGGGCGAGTCGGAGCCGCTGCTCGAGTCCGCGTCGTCCTGGCCGCCGCCTCGATCCGGCAGCAGGTCGAACACGAACACCGACCCGATCGTCACGGCCGCCATCGCCCCCGCGACCGCCAGCGCCACGGAGCAGCTGAGCCTGCGCACCCGCCCGCCGCCCTCCGGCGCGGAGGTCGCCGCGACGGAGACGGTGACCTTGCCCGGGCGGCGCCCGGAGGCGGGAGCGGTGTCCTGGGGGTGGTCGCCGTCCCGGGGCTCGGGCTGTCCTGGGGGTGGTCGCCGTCCCGGGGCTCGGGCACGGCGGCGTCGTGGCGTGCCGGTGACTGCCCGGCGACGGCGGCGTCGTGGCGTGCCAGTGACTGCCCGGCGACGGCGGCGTCGTGGCGTGCCGGTGACTGCCCGGCGACGGCGGCCTCGATCGCGTCGAGGTTTCGGTCGCCCGGCTGCGCCCGCGGCGCTCCCTGCGCCCCTGCCGCCACAGAGGTGCCGGGCGGAACAGAGGTGCCGGGCGGAACAGAGGTGCCGGGCGGAACAGAGGTACCGGGCGAAACAGGGGGTGCGAGGGGTACAGGCGGTACAGGCGCGGCGGGCGACCGCATCAGCGGCGGTGGTCCGAACGTCCCGAGCGCCTCTCCCCCCGCCCCCTCCCGCTCCCCCACCGAAGGGCTGCTGAACCCGACCGGCCCCGACGGCCCCCCGGCTCCCGGCCCCGCTCCCTCTCCCACCCCCGTCACCTCCAGATTCAGCAACCGCACGGCGCTGCGGCTCACCTGCTCCACCAGCGCCCCGGGCAGCCACCCGCCCGTCACCAGCCGGGCCGCGCCCTCGGGGGCCAGGCGGCGGGCCAGCTCCGCGGGGGCGGGCCGGGTGCCCGGGTCCTTCGCGAGGCAGGCCGCCGTCAGACGCCGCAGCTCACCGTCCAGCAGACCGAGCTCCGGCTCCTCGTGGACGACCTTGTAGAGCAGGGCGGCGGAGGAGTCGCCGGGGAAGGGCGGTTCGCCGGTCGCCGCGTACACGAGGACCGCGCCCAGGGAGAAGACGTCGGCCGCGCCCGTGACGCCCTTGCCCAGGATCTGCTCGGGCGACATGTAGCCGGGCGAGCCGATGGACACGCCGGTGGAGGTGAGGGACGCGGTGCCGTCCGTGGCCCGGGCGATCCCGAAGTCGATCAGCAGCGGCCCGTCGAGGGTCAGCAGGACGTTCGACGGCTTCACGTCCCGGTGCACCAGCCCCAGCTCGTGCACCGCCGCCAGCGCCTCGGCGAGTCCCGCCCCGAGGGCCCGTACGGTGTGGGCCGGCAGGGGTCCGGCGTCGGCGATCGCGGCCGACAGCGACGGTCCGGCCGCGTACGCCGTCGCCACCCACGGCACCCGCGCCCCCGGGTCGGCGTCCAGGACGGGCGCCGTCCAGGCGCCGCCCACCCGGCGCGCGGCGTCGACCTCACGCCGGAAACGGGTGCGGAACTCCTCGTCCAGCGCGAAGTGCGGATGCACGATCTTCACGGCGACCGTGCGGCCACCGGCGCTGCGGCCGAGGTAGACCCGGCCCATGCCGCCGGAGCCCAGCCGGCCCAGCAGCCGGTAGGGCCCCACGACGGATGGTTCGTCGACGTCGAGCGGCCGCATGGGCGTCACCCCTCCCCCGAAGGCAGGCGGGGACGTCACCGGTCCCGGTGCGCCTGCACTCTCCAGCAGAGTAGTGCGGGAGCACCGTCCGGCTCACGGCTGGAGCAGGTCCACCTTCACGTCCGCGGGGAAGCCGGTCGTCGGGCCGACCCGCCGGGCGAACTCGGCGACCGCGGCCAGCTGCGGGCCGCCGAAGCGGAAGTCGAGCGTGGTGAAGTAGCGGGCGAGGGTCTCCTCGTCGAAGGCCTCCCAGCGGGCGGCCTGCTCGGCGACCTTGCCGACCTCCTCCAGGGAGAGGTTGCGGGAGTCGAGGAAGGCCTCGTGCACCCGGCGGGTGATGACCGGCTCGCGCTCCAGGTAGTCGCGGCGGGCCGCCCAGACCGCGAAGACGAACGGCAGGCCCGTCCACTCCTTCCACAGCGCGCCGAGGTCGTGCACTTCCAGGCCGAAGCGCGGCCCGTCGAGCATGTTCGCGCGCAGGGCCGCGTCGCCGATGAGGACGGCGGCGTCGGCCTCCTGCATCATCAGGCTCAGGTCGGGCGGGCAGGTGTAGTAGTCCGGCTGGACGCCGTAGCGCTCGGCGAGGAGCAGCTGGGCGAGGCGGACGGAGGTGCGGGAGGTCGACCCGAGGGCGACGCGGGCGCCGTCCAGACGGTCCAGCGGGACCTGCGAGACGATCACGCAGGACATGACCGGGCCGTCGCAGCCGACGGCGATGTCGGGGAAGGCGACCAGATCGTCGGCGTGCCGGAGGAACTCGACGAGGGTGATCGGACCGATGTCGAGTTCGCCCTGCACCAGCTTCTCGCTGAGCTTCTCCGGGGTGTCCTTGGAGAGCTCGAAGTCGAGGAGCGTGCCCGTTCTCGCGAGCCCCCAGTACAGGGGCAGGCAGTTCAGGAACTGGATGTGGCCGACGCGCGGCCGGGTGCGAGGATTGTCCACATCGTGAGGCTAGCCCTCACGGCGTACGGACCGGCGCGCGACCCCGCCGTCGAGGTTGCGAGCCCGTGGTGGGCGCCTCTCCGCCAGTCGGCGGAAGGATGTTCAAACATTCGGGTGACGTGATCTTGACCCCTATTGCATTCCGCGGCCTGCGTGCTAGGCTCGTCGCAAGTTGCAGTTTGGTTTCCCTTGCAGTACAGAGCCTGCGGAGCATGTGACCGCGGGCTCTCGTCATTCTCAGACATATGCACTTGTGCGGAATTCATCTTCACACTTGCTGGTTCTGGAGCAGGGCAACCCTTTTGAAGCCCAAGGAGGGCTTATGGCTACCGGAACCGTCAAGTGGTTCAACGCCGAAAAGGGCTTTGGTTTCATCGCCCAGGAGGGCGGCGGCCCCGACGTCTTCGTCCACTACTCCGCGATCAACGCGAGCGGCTTCCGCTCGCTCGAGGAGAACCAGCAGGTGTCTTTCGACGTCACGCAGGGCCCGAAGGGCCCGCAGGCTGAGAACGTCACGCCGGTCTGATTTGTAGTACCCAAGGAGCCCCGCGCCGCAAGGCGACGGGGCTCCTGCCCTTATCCAAGCCCTTCCGCCCGATGAATTCCCGGTGAATTCCGGCCGTGGGACGATGGGCGGATGCAGAATGATCAGGAGAACGGCGAGGAGCCCGGCGACCCGCCCGCCGACCGGACTCTGGCCACGGGCCTGTCGGTCGGCCTGTCCCTCGGCACGGCCATGGGGCTGGTGCTCGGCATGACCGTCTTCGACAACCTCGCCCTGGGCCTGGCCCTGGGCCTCGGTTTCGGTACGGCGATCGGAGCGGGTGTGGGTGTCGGCGCCCGGCGGGGCCGCCCCTGAGAGACGGCGCCGCGCTAGGGTCTGCGGCCGTGACCGACGCCGACTTCGTGACCGAGACCCGCACCTTCTACGACACCGTGGCCGAGGAGTACGCCGTCCACTTCGACGACCTGCGGCCCGGGTCGCCACTCGACCGGGGCGTGCTGTACGGCTTCGCGGAGCTCGTGGGTGCGGGCGGCGAGGTCGCGGACCTGGGATGCGGGCCCGGGCGGGTGACGGCGTACCTGGCGTCCCGGGGGCTGTCGGTGTTCGGGCTCGACCTGTCGGAGTCGATGCTCACGATCGCCCGCCGCGAGCACCCGGACCTGCGGTTCGTGCGGGGCTCGATGCTGGAGCTGGACCTGCCGGACGGCTCGCTCGACGGCGTCGTGTCCTGGTACTCCATCATCCACACGCCCGAGGAGCACCTGCCCGCCCTCTTCGCCGGCTTCCACCGCGTCCTGCGCCCCGGCGGCCATCTGCTCCTCGGCTTCCAGTGCGGCGACGAGCCCCGCCGCTACGAGGAGGCCTTCGGGCACCGGGTGTCCCTGACCTTCCGCCGGCGCCGGCCGGAACGCATCGCCGCCCTGCTGAGCGGCGCCGGCTTCACCGTCCGCGCCACGACGGTGAGGGAGGCGGACGAGGCACAGGGCGAGCCGGTCGCCCAGGCGAGCCTCGTGGCCCGCAAGCCGGCGGAGTAAGCCGCCCGGCGCATCGCCGCAGCCCCACGCGCGACGCCCCGGGCGGCTCCGCGACCGGTCCCGGGTGCCCCCAGGCGCACCGAGACCGGCTCACGCTCAGCCCTCGCAACGCCCTCCGACCAGAACCGCACGAGAGGCGACCCGGGACTACAGCACCCCCGCGGCATCCCTCGCCGCGATGTACCCGAACGTCATCGCCGGGCCGATCGTCGACCCCGCGCCCGCGTAGCTGTGGCCCATCACGGCCGCGCTCGCGTTCCCCGCCGCGTACAGGCCGGGGATCACCGAGCCGTCCTCCCGCAGCACCCGGGCCCGGGCGTCCGTGCGGAGGCCGCCCTTGGTGCCGAGGTCGCCGGGGACGATGCGGAAGGCGTGGTACGGGGGGAGCCAGAGGGGCGCCAGACAGGAGTTGGGGAGGATCGAGGGGTCCGTGTAGTAGTGGTCGTAGGTGCTGTCGCCCCGGTGGAAGTCGGGGTCCTCGCCCTGGAGCGCCTGGGCGTTGAAGCGGTTCACGCTGGTACGCAGGGCCGCCGCCGGGACGCCGATCGAGGCCGCCAGCGCGTCCAGGGTCCACTCCTTGTGCGCGGCCCCGGAGTCGTACCAGGCGTCGGGGAAGGGCAGGGTCGGCAGGACGTCCTTGAAGAGGTACCGGTTGCGGTAGTTCTGGTCGGTGATCAGCCAGGACGGGATCGCCTCGTGTTCGTCGTACATGGTGTGCACGACGTCGCTGTAGGGCGCGGCCTCGTTGACGAAGCGCCGGCCCGCGCCGTTGACCAGCAGCCCGCCGGGCAGGGTGCGTTCGGCGAGGCAGAAGTACGGCTGTCCGGGGATCGGGATCGCCGGGCCCCACCAGGCGTCGTCCATCAGGTCGAGCGCCGCGCCCAGCCGCTCCCCCGCCCGGATGCCGTCACCGGTGTTCTCCTTCGCCCCGACGGTCCACTCCGTGCCGATGGGCTGCCGCTGGAAGCGCTGCCGCATCGCCGCGTTGTGCTCGAAGCCGCCCGAGCCGACGATCACGCCCCGGCGGGCGCGGAGCAGTCCGGGTGTGCCGTCGCGGCTGACGACGGCTCCCGTCACCGTGCCGTTCTCGACGTGCAGGTCCGTCAGGGGCGTGTTCAGCCAGACCGGGACCTGGGCCGAGCGCAGGCCCGCCCGTAGGCCCGCGGCCAGCGCCTGGCCCATCGTCAGGGGTTTCTGGCCGAGCGTCGCCGCCTTCGCGCCGCGGGCGAGGCACTGGGCGGCGACGGTTGCGCCCCGGGCGTTCACGGCGGCCAGGGCGACCCACTTGTAGTCGGCGCTGAAGACGACCATGCCGGCGGGGACGTCCATGTACGGCGGGTTGAGGTGCGCCAGCTCGGCGCCCAGGAGGTTGCCGTCGAGCTGGTCCGGTTCGATGGAGCGGCCGTTCGGCAGGCCGCCGGGCAGCTCGGGGTAGTAGTCGCTGTAGCCCTCCATCCAGCGGAACCTCAGGGGGCTGTTCGCCATGACGAAGGAGATCATCGCCGGGCCGTGGGTCAGGAAGGCCCGCTGCCGGTCGGCGGGGATCTCCGGGCCGACGACCGCGGCGAGGTAGGAGGCGGCCTTCGCGGGAGTGTCCGGGACCCCGGCCGCGAGGATCACGGAGTTGTCGGGGATCCAGATCCCGGCACCGGAGCGGGCGGCCGAGCCGCCGAAGGTCGGTGCCTTCTCCACGACGACGCAGCTCAGGCCCTGGCGCGCGGCCGTCAGCGCCGCGGTCATGCCGGCGGCGCCGGAGCCGATGACGACGACGTCGTACGTGCCGAGCGGCGGTAAGTCGGCCGCCCGGGCGCCTTGGTGCACTCCGGCGGCGACCGCGAGCCCGGCGCCGGCGGCCCCGGCCAGCAGTCGTCTTCGGGACGGGGCTTCGGCGGTGCCCGGGGTGTCCGTGGGTGTGGTCATGGCCGCTCCAGCCCGACGAGAACGCGAAAGGGGTGGGGAATGTCGCGCGGGGCTCTTGCGAAGTCAAGACCCGTGCGGCACCCACCGCGCGTCCCTGGCGGGGCGGACCGGTCCGCGAAGGCCCCTCCCGCGCGACCCGGCGGCCGCATGCCGATCCACGAAGGCCCCTCCCGCGCGACCCGGCGGCCGCATACCGATCCACGAAGGCCCCTCCCGCGCGACCCGGCGGCCGCATGCCGATCCGCGAAGGCCCCTCCCGCGCGACCCGGCGGCCGCATGCCGATCCGCGATGGCCCCCGCGCGACCTGGCGGCCCCGCGTGCCGCGCCCGTCCGGAGGGGCGGGAGGCGCGGACGCGCCCGGACGCTACTCCAGGCCGATGGCCGCGCAGTCCGCCTTGTACTTCGGGGTGCAGATGTCCTTGATGGTGTACACGCCGTCGGTGATCACCGTGTCCTTGATGTTGTCCTTGGTGAGGGCGACCACCGGCACCAGCATCGCCGGGATGTTCTTCTGCGTCGGGCTGGCGACCGTCTCCCGGGTCAGCGCGGCGAACTCGATGTCCCGGCCCTGGACCTTGGCCACGGCGATCTTCGCGGCGTTGGTCGCCTCCAGCAGGAAGGACTTGTACACGGTCATGTACTGCTCGCCGGAGACGATCCGCTGCACCGCGTCGAGGTTGGCGTCCTGTCCGGTGACCGGCGGCATCCTGGTGGCTCCGGCCTCCCGCAGTGCCTCGATGACGGCGCCCGCCATGCCGTCGTTGGCCGAGTAGACGGCGGCGATGTTGTTCAGCCCGACCTTCTGGATCGCCTTCTTCATGTTGGCCTTGGCGATCGCGGGCTTCCACTCCTTGGTGTCGTACTGCGCGACGATGTCGACCTGGCCCTGGAGTTCGCTGAGCGCGCCGTCCTTGAAGCGTGCGGTGTTGGGGTCCGCGGGGTCGCCGTTCATCATGACGACCTTGCTCTTCTGGGCCTTGTCGCCGAGTTCCCCCATGATGGCGCGGCCCTGCACCTGGCCGACGAGTTCGTTGTCGTGGGAGACGTAGGCGTCGATGGGGCCCTCGGCGAGCCGGTCGTAGGCGATGACCGGGATGCCGGCGTCCTTGGCCTTCTGCACGTCGGTGGCGATGCTCTTGGAGTTCAGGGCGTCGACGAGGATGACGTCCACCTTGTCGTCGATCATCTTCTGGAACTGCTCGCTCTGTCTGGCCACGCTGGCCTCGGCGTTGGCGTAGCGGACCTTGCCCTTGTTCTCCGTGAGGGAGGCGACCTCCTCCTTGATCAGCGGGTAGTCGAACTTCTCGAAGCGTGCCGTGTCCCGATCGGGCAGCAGCAGGCCCACCGTGATGTCGTTGCTCTTCTTCGCGGCGGAGTCGTCACTCCCGCCGTCGCCGCAGGCGGCGAGGGACAGGGCCGATACGGAGACCGCCAGGGCGATGGAGATGCGCCGCACGGTGGCCTGACGGGTGTTACGCGGTATCACTGGTGGTGCCTTCCGATGGGGGGAGCATCGTGACGAGGTGGTCGAAAGCCAACGGGCAGACGCCGTGCGTCGTCAAGAAGCACGTGTGAAGACATCGCAAAGGTGAATCACCGGGCGTACAGACCCTCTACTTCCGTGGCGAACGCCCGCAGCACGGCCTCCCGGCGGAGCTTCATCGACGGGGTGAGATGGCCCGCCTCCTCTGTGAAGTCCTCGGGGAGGATGACGAAGCGGCGGATCGACTCCGGGCGGGAGACGAGCTTGTTGGCCTCGTCGACGGCGCGTTGCAGGACGGCGCGCAGTTCCTCGTCGTCGACGAGCAGGGTGGCCGGTACCGGGTGTTTGCCGTTCATCTGGCGCCAGTGGGTGATGCCCTCCGGGTCGAGGGTGATCAGGGCCGAGACGAAGGGCCGGCCGTCGCCCAGGACCAGGCACTGGGAGATCAGCGGGTGCGAGCGCAGCCAGTTCTCCAGCGGGGCCGGGGCGACGGACTTGCCGCCGGCGGTGATCAGCAGTTCCTTCTTGCGGCCGGTGATCGTCAGGTAGCCCTCGTCGTCCAGTTCGCCGAGGTCGCCGGTGGCGAGCCAGCCATCGGGAGCGGCGGGGACGACGCCGCCGGCCTGCGGGTCCCAGTAGCCGCGCAGCACGTGGTCGCCGCCGACGAGGATCTCCCCGTCGGCGGCGATGCGCACCCGGGTGCCGGGCAGCGGCCAGCCGACGGTGCCGAGCCGGGGTTTCAGGGGCGGGGTGACGGTGCTCGCGCCGGTGGTCTCCGTCAGGCCGTAGCCCTCGAAGATCTCGATGCCGGCACCGGCGTAGAACGCGGCGAGGCGGCGGCCGAGCGGGGAGCCGCCGCAGATGGCGTAGCGGACCCTGCCGCCCATGGCGTTGCGGAGGCGGCGGTAGACCAGGGGGTCGTAGAAGGCCCGGGCGGTCTTGAGGGCGCGGGAGGGGCCGGGTCCGGTGCCCGTCTGCTGGGCCTCCAGGGCCTCTCCGTAGCGCTGCGCCACGGCCACCGCGCGGTCGAAGGACGAGGCCCGGCCGCCCGCCTCGGCTTTGGCGCGGGCCGAGTTGAAGACCTTCTCCAGCATGTACGGGATGGCCAGCAGACAGGTCGGCCGGAAGCTGGCCAGGTCCGGCAGCAGGTGGTCGGCCTTGATGCTCGGCGCGTGGCCGAGCCGGACGCGGGCGCGGATGCAGGCGATGGCCACCATGCGGCCGAAGACGTGGGACATCGGCAGGAACAGCAGGACGGAGGCCTCTTCGCTGGTCTTGGCCCGGAAGACGGGGTAGAGCAGCTCGATGGCGTTGTCGACCTCGGCGAAGAAGTTGCCGTGGGTGAGCGCGCAGCCCTTGGGGCGGCCCGTGGTGCCCGAGGTGTAGACGAGGGTGGCGAGGGTGTCGGGGCCGAGCATGCCGCGCCGTACCTCGACCTCCTGGTCGGGCAGGTGCGCTCCGGCTTCCGCGAGCCGGTTCACGTGGCCCTTCTCCACGACCCACATGTGCTGGAGGTCGGGCAGGCGTTCCCGCTCGGGGCCGAGGGCGGCGGCCTGCGCGGCGGTCTCGGTGACCAGGGCGACCGCGCCGGAGTCCTGGAGGATCCAGCGGGTCTGGAAGACGGAGGAGGTGGGGTAGACGGGGACGGTGACCAGTCCGGCCGCCCAGGCGGCGAAGTCCAGGACGGTCCACTCGTAGATGGTGCGGGCCATCACGGCGATCCGGTCGCCCGGCATGAGGCCCTCGGCGATCAGGCCCTTGGCGACGGCTCTCACCTGGTCGGCGAATCGCGCCGCCGTGACGTCGCTCCAGTTGCCGTCGGCGTCCTTGCGGCTGAGTGCCACGGCGTCCGGGTGTGCGCTCGCGTTGTCGAAGGGCAGGTCGGCGAGCGACCCGTGGGCCCACGGCGGGGCCAGCGGCGGGACGGAGGCCTCCCGGACCGCCCCGTCCAGCCGGCGTACCTCGGGCTCGACGAGCCTCGGCCCCCCGTACGCGTCGCCGTAGGCGGAGGAGGGATACGCAGTGGACACGGGCGGCTCCTGGGGCGTGCAGCGATGGACTGCTTGCTGCATGACGTACGTGCCTCGCACGCCGAGGCGCTCAACCGGCTCAATCCCCCCTGGAAGGCCCTTATGGGGTTACTGGCGGTAGGAACGGGATCGTACGGCGCTGACGTGGCGGGGTTGTGCGGGTTCGGGGATGGTCCGGAGCCAGGCCTGTGCAATCTCGGGGATTACGTGAGGGGACTTCAGGTTCTGCACACCGGTGCCCTCAGGCACGCTCCAGGACGGCCGTCACCCCCTGTCCGCCCGCCGCGCAGACGGAGATCAGCCCGCGGGCGGGGGCGTCCCGTTCGGTGAGGAGCTTGGCCAGGGTGGCGACGATCCGGGCGCCGGTGGCGGCGAAGGGGTGGCCGGTGGCGAGGGAGGAGCCGGCGACGTTCAGCCGGGCGCGGTCGACCGTGCCGAGGCCCCGCTTCTCCCAGGCGGCGAGCGTCGCCAGCACCTGGGAGGCGAACGCCTCGTGGATCTCGACCAGGTCGAAGTCGTCCAGGCCCAGGCCGGCCCGCTCCAGCATGCGCGGGACCGCGTACGCGGGCGCCATGAGCAGTCCGTCCTCGCCACCGGCCACGTCACCGCCGACGAAGTCGACGGCGGCCGTCTCGTACGCGGTGAGGTACGCCAGCGGCTCCAGCCCGCGCTCGCGGGCCCACTCCTCGCTCGACAGCAGGACGGTCGCGGCGCCGTCCGTCAGCGGGGTGGAGTTCCCCGCGGTCATGGTCGGGTCGGGGTGGCCGAGCCCGAACACCGGCTTCAGCAAGGCCAGTTTCTCCACCGTTGAGCCGGGGCGCAGGTTCTGGTCGCGGGCCAGGCCGCGGAAGGGGACCACCAGGTCCTGGAAGAAGCCGCGTTCGTACGCCGCCGCCAGCCGCCGGTGACTGGTGGCGGCGAGTTCGTCCTGCGCCTCGCGGGCGATGCCCCGGGCGCGGGCGGTGACGGCCGCGTGTTCGCCCATGGACAGGCCGGTGCGCGGCTC
Organism: Streptomyces tibetensis; assembly: GCF_007655005.1. Taxonomy (GTDB): domain Bacteria; phylum Actinomycetota; class Actinomycetes; order Streptomycetales; family Streptomycetaceae; genus Streptomyces; species Streptomyces tibetensis. The sequence goes on along the minus strand of NZ_SZVW01000028.1, from coordinate 75,557 downwards.
GGCGTTGCGCGGGATGTCGGGGACGAGGTGGCCCGGGCGCAGCTTCGCCAGGGCCTTCAGGCGGGCGCCGGGCGACTTCGCCCGGCGGGCCTCCAGCAGGATGCGGCGCAGGGAGTCGTTGACGCCGAGGGGTGCGTCGCTGGCCGTGTCGGCGCCGCCCGCGACGGCCGACTCGGTCTGGCCGAGGGCGATCTTGTTGGCGGCGGCGATGACGGCCTGGAGTCCGGTGCCGCAGGCCTGCTGGATGTCGTAGGCGGGGGTGCTCGGATGGAGCCCGGAGCCGAGGACGGTCTCGCGGGCGAGGTTGAAGTCGCGGGCGTGCTTGAGCACGGCCCCGGCGACGAACTCACCGACCGCGCCCGGCTCCTGGAGTCCGTACCGCTCGACGAGGCCGTCGAGGGCGGCGGTGAGCATCTGCTGGTTGGAGGCGGTGGCGTAGGGGCCGTCGGAACGGGCGAAGGGGATGCGGGCTCCGCCGACGATCGCCACGCGCCGCACCGACGGCGACAGCTGCCGGGAACTCATCTCGACCAGCTCATCTCGACCCGCTCCTCCTGCGTGACGTAGCCTTACCTCCGGTAACCTTACTCCAGGGTAAGCAGGAGTGGGGCGTCAGTGAACCGTCCTCGGGAACTGGGAGTCGTCCATGGCCGACCGCTATCTGCGCTTCACCGGTACCGCGCCCGGCCGCTTCCTCACCCAGCGGCTGGGGCTGCCGCAGCCCGCGGCGCTGACCCGCTGGTCCGCCGAACGGCCCGTCCTGGACGGCGGGCTGCTGCACCTCACCGCCGGCCGGTCCGCCCTCGACCTGGCGCCGGTCCTGGCCCGTACCGGACCCGGCCCGGCCGGCTCCGGCCGGACGGCCGCCGTCGTCCTGGACGCGACCGGGGTGCGGGACGTCGAGGCCCTGGCGGAGGTGCACGCCGCCCTGCACCCCGTCCTGCGGTCGGTCGCCTCGAGCGGACGCGTGGTGGTGCTCGGCGCGCCGCTCGACCCCGCGGACCACCACCAGGCCGCGGCCCAGCAGGCCCTGGAGGGCTTCACGCGTTCCCTCGGCAAGGAGATCGGCCGGGGCAGGACGGTGAACCTGGTCCGGCTCACGGACGCCGCCGCCGCGGAGTCCACCCTGCGCTTCCTGCTGTCGCCCAAGTCGGCCTACGTGAGCGGGCAGGTCATCGAGGTGGGAGCCGCCCGGGAGACGACCGCCGCCGACCCGGAGCGCCCGCTGGCCGGCCGCACCGCCCTGGTCACCGGCGCCGCCCGGGGCATCGGCGAAGCGGTCGCCGAGACCCTCGCGCGGGACGGCGCCCGGGTCGTGGTGCTCGATGTGCCGCAGGCCGAGCAGGACGCCCGGCGGGTCGCCGAGCGGCTCGGCGGCACCGCGCTGCCGCTCGACATGACGGCCGCCGACGCGGGTGCCCGGATCGCCGAGGCCCTGCCCGACGGGCTGGACGTGCTGATCCACAACGCGGGCATCACCCGTGACCGGCGTCTGGTGAACATGCCCGCGGAACGCTGGGCCTGCGTGCTCGACGTGAACCTGGCGAGCGTGCTGCGCACCACCGACGCCCTGCTGAAGGACGGCACGCTGAGGCGCGGCGGCCGGATCGTCGCCACCGCCTCGATCGCGGGGCTCGCCGGGAACGCCGGCCAGACCAACTACGGGGCGAGCAAGGCGGGCGTCGTCGGCATGGTCCGCTCCCTCGCGCCGCGCGCGCTCGACGAGCACGGCGTGACGGTCAACGCGGTCGCGCCCGGCTTCATCGAGACGAAGATGACGGCGGCCGTCCCGCTGTTCATCCGCGAGGCGGGCCGCCGGATGAACTCCCTCGCCCAGGGCGGCCTCCCGGCCGACGTCGCCGAGACCACCGCCTGGCTGGCCCACCCGGCCTCGGGCGCGGTCAACGGCCAGGTCGTCCGTGTCTGCGGCCAGAGCCTGCTGGGGGCGTGATGGCCGACTCCACCGCTCTCACCCTCACCCGGCCCCCCGCCCTCGCCCCGCTCCTCGCCCGCGGTGCCCTGCTGTCCCCCCTCAAACGCCCCGGCCCCGACGCGGAGTTCCCCCGCACCCGGCTCGTGCTGCCCGACGTGCGCGTCGACCTCGCGCGGCTCGCGGCGTACGAGCGGGTCTGCGGGTTCCCCGTCGGGGAGGACGCGCTGCCGGTGACGTATCCGCACGTGCTGGGATTCCCCCTGGCCATGCGGCTGATGAGCGGCCGGGACTTCCCGCTGCCGCTGCTCGGCCTGGTCCACACCTCGATCACCGTCACGCGGCACGAGCGGATGCCGCCCGGCGGCAGGTACGAACTCTCCGTGCACGTCGAGGGGTTGGCTCCCCACCGGCGCGGTACGGAGGCCACGGTCGTCACCGAGGTGCGCCGCGGTGGCTCCGTCGTATGGGAGTCGAGCAGCACGTACCTGGCCCGGCACCGCACGCACCGGCTGTCCGCGGTCCCCCGGGAGCCGGAGGCGCGGGGGCCGCTGCCCGCGGTCGAGGAGTGGCGGCTCGCCGGGGATGTCGGGCGCCGTTACGGGGCCGCCTCCGGGGACCGCAACCCGATCCATCTGCACCCGCTCACGGCCCGGTTGTTCGGCTTCCCCCGGGCCATCGCGCACGGCATGTGGACCGTGGCCCGCTGCCTCGCCGCACAGGATGTCCCCCACTGGTGCCATCTGCGCGCGGAGTTCCGGGCCCCGGTCCTGCTGCCCGGGACGGTGACGTACGCGGCGCGGGACGGCCGGTTCGAGCTGCGCGGCCCGCAGGACCGGGTCCATGTGACGGGGGACGTCTACGCGACGTGAGGGCCCGGCGGCTCCTCCTCAGGCGCCCAGGGCCGCCCCTCCATCAGGTCGCCGAGTCCCGCCCAGGCGAAGTTCATCAGCGTGCCCGCGGCCTGGCGGGGCGTGACGCCCGGGGTGGCGTTGGCCCACGCGGCGAGTGACTCGGCGGCGCCGACCAGGGCTTCGGCGAGGCCGGCGACCTCGCGTTCCGGCAGGTCGGGGTCGTGGGGGTCCCTCCCTGCTCGAGCGCAGCCGAAAGCCTGGGGGAGGGCCTCGCGGGCACCGGCGAGGATCAGCTGGGTCACGAACGCGACGATCTCCTCGCGCATCGCGGTGACCTCGGCGGCGAACGGCTCGCCGTGCGTACGGGCCTGGAGGTGCAGGACCGACCACGCGTCCGGGTTCTCGCCGGTGTGCGCGAAGAAGGCGCCGAGCCCTTCCCAGAGCTGCCGGTCGGCGGGCAGGTCGCGGCGGACCCCGGCCCGTACCGCCTCGACGAGGGCCTTCGCCTCCCGGCGGATGCAGGCGGTGAAGAGGTCTTCCTTCGAGTTGAGGTACAGGTACACCAACGGCTTGGACACGCCCGCGAGTTCGGCGATCTCGTCCATCGAGGCGGCCATGTAGCCCCGCTGGCCGAAGATCCGCACGGCGGCGTCCAGCATCTGCTGTTCACGGACCGCGCGCGGCATCCGCTTGGTCTTCACGGCACCCATAGCGCTTAGCGTACGGGCCGGGCGGACCATCGCCCGCGGTGATCAGAGAGGCGGCCAGGGGGTGCTGCCGGAATTCCGCCGGCCCGCACGCCTGCCCTGACCTGGGGTCGCGAGCATGTCGCAGCAGAGCCGTGTCGTCGTCCAGAACGCCTGGAGGGCGTTCGCCGGCCACGAGGCCGACCGGATCTCCGCGGTCCTCACCGAGGACGCGGAGTGGCTCGCGCCGGCGGGCAACGCCACAGCCCTCGCGCTGGAGGCCCCCAGCCACATGGTCGGCCGAGAGGCGATCGTGCGGTTCCTCACCGAGGACTTCCCCCGTCTGTTCACCCGGGACGTCGCCGTCACCTTCCACGGGTTCCACGTGGACGGCGAGCGGGTGGTCGTCGAGGAGACCATGACGGCGACGCCGGCCGACGGCAGCCCTTACGCCGACGACTACTGCTTCGTCTTCGAACTCCGGGACGGGCTGATCCACCGGGTGCGCGAGTACATGGACACAGCAAAGGGGCATCGCTTGCTCTTCGGCGAGTTGCCGCAAGTGCAGGCGATGCCCCCGGCGGTCCGTCAGGCGGTCGCGGTGACCGGTTCGGTCCGGTCGCGCGGCTCGTCGAGCGGCTCGTCCAGGGACGAGCCGTCGGCCGTGGCGTACGCCGTGCGGTCGAGCAGGTTCTCGCGGGCCGAGACCAGGACCGGGATCAGTGCCTGGCCGGCGACGTTGGTCGCGGTGCGGATCATGTCCAGGATCGGGTCGATCGCGAGGAGCAGACCGACGCCCTCCATCGGCAGGCCGAGGGTGGAGAGGGTGAGGGTCAGCATGACCGTCGCACCGGTGAGACCGGCGGTGGCGGCGGAGCCGACCACGGAGACGAACGCGATCAGCAGGTAGTCGCCGACGCCCAGCTGGATGTCGAAGATCTGGGCGACGAAGATCGCGGCGATGGCCGGGTAGATCGCGGCGCAGCCGTCCATCTTGGTCGTCGCGCCGAACGGCACGGCGAAGGAGGCGTACTCCTTCGGCACGCCGAGCCGCTCGGTGACCTTCTGCGTCAGCGGCATGGTGCCGACGGAGGAGCGGGAGACGAAGGCCAGCTGGATCGCGGGCCAGGCGCCCCTGAAGAACTGGACCGGGTTGGCCTTGGCGACGGTCGCGAGCAGCGTCGGGTAGACGCCGAACAGCACGATGAGGCAGCCGACGTAGATGTCGGCGGTGAACGTCGCGTACTTGCCGATCAGGTCCCAGCCGTAGGTGGCGATGGCGTTGCCGATGAGGCCGACGGTGCCGATCGGGGCGAGCCGGATGACCCACCACAGCGCCTTCTGGAGGAGGCTGAGGACGGACTCGCTCAGGGTGAGGATCGGCTGGGCCTTCTCGCCGAGCTGCAGGGCCGCGATGCCGGCGACGGCGGCCATGAAGACGATCTGCAGCACGTTCAGCTGGGTGAACGGCGTGATGACGTCGGTCGGGATGATGCCCGTCAGGAAGTCGATCCAGGAGCCGGTGTCCTCGGGCTTCGCGCCGTCCTTGGGCGTGAGGCCGGTACCGGCGCCGGGGTTGGTCAGCAGGCCGATGACCAGGCCGATGCTGACCGCGATCAGTGAGGTGATCATGAACCAGAGGAGGGTGCGCGAGGCCAGCCGGGCCGCGTTGTTGACCTTCCGCAGGTTGGTGATCGAGACCAGGATCGCGAAGAAGACGAGCGGGGCGACCGCGAGCTTCAACAGCCCGATGAAGGTGTCGCCGACCTTTTCGAGTGTCGTGGTCAGCCAGGAAAGGTCCTGGTCGCGGGCGAGCCAGCCGAGCAGCACACCCAGGAGGAGACCGGCGATTATCTGGGCCCAGAAGGGCACCTTGAAGGACTTCGTGTGTGAGGACACGGACTGACTCCGTTGGGGGGACGCGTAGGAAAGCTGACGTGGGAGGGGCGGCGGGGGGGTTGCGTTACGTCAGGAACGACAGAAAGCGGACGCGCACCGACAGAGATCCACGTGCAGCCGCGCCACGAGCGGAGCGCTCAGGGGCGAATGGGGCGCGACTGCTGACTTCATACCACGACCTTAACACCTGAACTTTGGGGACCCCAAAGCCTTTCTTTGGCAGGTGACGACGCACACACACCCATACAACGCAATGCGCCCCGTTTCCGAGCATGTACGGAAACGGGGCGCTGTGAACGCGCGAGGGGCTTTACGGGGACCTACGAGGTCTGCCCCTGGGTGCGGGCCGTGTCGTCGGCGGCGTCCTCCTGGCTGCGGTTGGCGTCCAGGTTGGCCTTCATCCGGTCGACGCGCTGCGCGACCTGCACGGAGGCGCGGTCCCGCTCCTTGCGCAGCACGACGAAACTGATCGGCGCGGAGATCAGCAGGGCGAGGAGGACGACCCACAGCCCGTTGCTGTTGCCCAGTCCGCGGGGGGCGATGCCGGTGTAGACGGCGCCCCAGACGACCACGAGGCAGCCCACGAAGACTCCGAGGCGCATCAGTGTGTAGCGGAGCATCTCAATCCACTCTTCCGTTTCGAACGGCCGGAACGCACCCAAAGGGGCACCGTCCAGTGAAGCACGCCGAGCGGCCGATCTTGCAGGGGGGTCTTCGACGGTCAGGCGAGGGGCAGCAGCATGATGACGTCGTCGCGGTCCTCCCCCGGCGCCACCCGGATCGCCCCGGGGATGCGCCCGACCTCCTTGTATCCGCAGGACGCGTAGAACCGCTCAAGACCGAGACCGCCCCGGCAGGTCAGCCGGATCGCCTCGATCCCGTCCATCCCCCGGGCCGCGTCCGCGGCGGCACGAAGCAGCTCCCGCCCCCACCCCTTGCCGTGATGCCTCGGGTGCACCATCACCGTGTACAGCCACAGCCAGTGCGTCATGAGGTGATGCGTGTTGAAGGTCAGGAACGCGGTCGCCGCGACCCGCCCCTCCTCGTCGTGCCCGACGAGCAGCTTGACCCGCCCCTCGGCCATCGACGCGAAGTGGTTCACCAGCGCGGGGCGGATCTCCTCGCGCGTCACCGGCGGCACGTATCCGACGGCTCCGCCGGCGTTGGAGACATCGGTCCACAGATCGAGCAGGCCGTCACGCAACTCGGGGGTGACGGCGGGTTCGAGCGTGAAGGTAAGGGGCATGTGGCAATGGTAGCTATTACGACAGGGCGTCCGCCGCCACCTTGAGGTCCGACACCAGCCCCCGGTACGCCGCCTCCCGGTCGTCGGACCGCAGCACCGACGACGGGTGCACGGTCGGCACCAGCCGCTCGGGCCGCCCGTGGATGTCCTCCTCCAGCACCGTGCCCCGCACCTGCGTGACGCGGAAGGAGGACCCGAGCAGCGCCTTCCCGGCGGTCGCCCCCAGGACGACGATCAGCTCCGGCTCCACGACCGCGAGCTCCGCGGCGAGCCAGGGCCCGCACGCGGTCGCCTCCCGCAGGTTCGGCGCCTTGTGGATCCGCCGCTTGCGCGGCTCGGCCCGCGTGAACTTGAAGTGCTTCACGGCGTTGGTGACATAGGCCTCGGAAGGATCGATGCCGGCCTCCTCGAGGGCCCGGTCCAGCAGCTTCCCGGCAGGCCCGACGAACGGCTTCCCCTGCCGGTCCTCCTGATCCCCGGGCTGCTCCCCCACGAGCATGACCCGGGCGTCTTCGGCCCCGGCCCCGAACACGGTCTGCGTGGCATCCCGGTGCAGGGGACACCCCCGACACCCGGCAGCGGCCTCCCGCAGAGCGGGAAGCCCACCGCGCCCAGGAACAAAGGGTTCAGCGGTATAGGCATCCTCAGGTGCCGAGGTCCTGACCATGCCCTCCGGGTACCCACGTCAGGGGCGCGGGACCCCATCGACATGCGGCTCCGCCGCGTGGGGGCGAACAACCCCCCACGCACCCGCACCCGCCCTCACACCCGCATAGGCTGCGGCGACTCGCGACGCTCCGGGTCCGGCCCGTCGTACTCCCGAATGATCTCGTACCGAGTGTTCCGCTCCACAGGCCGGAACCCGGCATCACGGATCAGATCGAGCAGATCCTCACGCGTCAGCTTGTTCGGCGTCCCGTAGTTGTCCGCGTCATGAGTGATCTTGTACTCGACGACAGACCCGTCCATGTCGTCCGCACCGTGCTGAAGCGCGAGCTGCGCCGTCTGCACCCCGTGCATGACCCAGAACACCTTCACGTGCGGCACGTTGTCGAACAGCAGCCGCGACACCGCGAAGGTCTTCAGCGCCTCGGCCCCGGTCGCCATCTGCGTCCGCGCCTGAAGGCGATTGCGCACCTTGCCGTCCTGCATGTCGACGAAGTCGTGCTGGTACCGCAGCGGAATGAAGACCTGGAAGCCACCGGTCTCGTCCTGTAGCTCACGCAGCCGCAGCACGTGGTCGACGCGGTGACGGGGCTCCTCGATGTGGCCGTAGAGCATCGTGGCCGGGGTCTTCAGACCCTTCTCGTGCGCGAGCCGGTGGATTCGGGACCAGTCCTCCCAGTGGGTGCGGTGGTCCACGATGTGCTGCCGGACCTCCCAGTCGAAGATCTCGGCGCCACCACCGGTGAGAGACTCGAGACCGGCGTCGATGAGCTCGTCGAGGATCTCCGACGCGCTCATCCCCGAGATGGTCTCGAAGTGGTGGATCTCCGTCGCCGTGAACGCCTTCAGCGAGACGTCCGGCAGCGCGGCCTTCAGCTCCCGCAGCGACCGCGGGTAGTACCGCCACGGCAGGTTGGGGTGCAGCCCGTTGACGATGTGCAGCTCGGTGAGGTTCTCCGACTCCATCGCCTTCGCGAGCTTGACGGCCTCCTCGATGCGCATCGTGTACGCGTCCTTCTCCCCCGGCTTGCGCTGGAAGGAGCAGTACGCGCAGGAGGCCGTGCACACGTTCGTCATGTTGAGGTGACGGTTGACGTTGAAGTGCACGACGTCGCCGTTCTTGCGGGTGCGCACCTCGTGCGCGAGACCGCCGAGCCAGGCCAGGTCGTCCGACTCGTACAGCGCGATGCCGTCCTCACGGCTCAGACGGACGCCCGCCCTGACCTTCTCCTCCAGCTCGCGCTTGAGCCCGAGATCCATGCCCACACCTTTCTACGACGACGTCCCAACCGTACGCCCCCACCCTTCGGGCGGGAGGTGCCCCCATACGGCCCTTCGGGCCTACCGCTCTACTCCTCTTCGGGCAGCTCCCCGACCCTGTTCTCCCACTTCGTGGAGAGCACGATCGTCGTACGCGTCCGGGAGACGCCCTCGATGCCGCTGAGCCGCCGGATCATCTTCTCCAGACCGTCGACGTCCGCCGCCCGCACCTTGAGCATGTACGAGTCCTCGCCCGCGATGAACCAGCAGTCCTCGATCTCCGACAGGTCCTTCAGCCGCTGCGCCACGTCCTCGTGGTCGGTGGCGTCGGAGAGGGAGACGCCGATGAGGGCGGTGACGCCGAGGCCGAGCGAGGCGGCGTCGACGGTGGCCCGGTAGCCGGTGATGACCCCGGCCGCCTCCAGCCGGTTGATGCGGTCGGTGACACTGGGTCCCGACAGTCCGACGAGGCGTCCCAGCTCCGCGTAGGAGGCCCGGCCGTTCTCCCTCAGGGCCTGGATGAGCTGCCTGTCCACCGCGTCCATTGCGATCGAAGCCTTCCGCTGAAGTTGTCGTTGAGTCCGATGAGGTTCGGGTGCTGCTCAGTCGTCGCGGTGCGCACCGCCGCCGAGTTCACCTTGCCAACGGCGGTAGAGCCGGTGCGGCACGCCCGCCGCGTCGAGTACGCGTCCGGCGACGAAGTCCACCAGGTCCTGGATGTGCGTCGCGCCCGCGTAGAAGGCGGGTGAGGCGGGCACGACCGTCGCGCCCGCGTCGTCGAGGGTGACCAGGTGGCGCAGGGTCTGGCCGTTCAGCGGGGTCTCCCGTACGGCCACGATCAGCGTGCGGCCCTCCTTGAGGGTCACGCTCGCCGCCCGTTGCAGCAGGTCCTTCGACAGCCCGAGCGCGACCCCGGCCACGCTCGCCGTCGAGGCGGGCACGATGAGCATGCCCTTGGTGGGGTACGACCCCGAGGAGGGCCCGGCGGCCAGGTCGCCGGCGCTCCAGTGCCGTACGGCGTCGAGGTCGACGGAGAAGGTGCCCGGCTTGCCGTCGGCACCCCGGGACAGCCATTCCCGCAGGTCGTCCCGCCAGTGGGCGTCCCGGAAGGAGATCCCGGTCTCGTCCAGCAAGGTGAGCCGGGAGGCCCGGGACACCACGAGGTCGACACTCTCGCCGGCGTCCAGCAGCGCGCGCAGCACGGCAGCCGCGTACGGCGTGCCGGAGGCCCCTGAGACCCCCACGATCCAAGGCGTGCGCTGCTTTTCCCCTGCGTTCACATCTTGAGCCTACCGGCGTAACGGACCGTGTTCAGGACCGGCCGGGGTCGTTCCCGGCATGGGGCCCCGGCCCCGGCGGCCGTCCTCTACACCGTCAGACCCCGCGCCAGGAGATCCAGCAGCGCGCACACGAACAGGGCGATGCCGATGAAGCCGTTGACGCTGAAGAAGGCGCGGTTCACCCGGGAGAGGTCGTGAGGGCGGACGATCGAGTGTTCGTAGAGGAACGCCCCGGCGACGATCAGCAGGCCCAGCCAGAAGAAGGCGCCGGCGCCGGTGGCGAGGGCGTACCAGACGAAGAGGGCCGTGGTGAGGGTGTGGCAGACCCGGGCGCCCCAGATCGCGGCCGGGATGCCGAAGCGGGCCGGGACGGACAGGACGCCGATCTCGCGGTCGGTCTGCACGTCCTGGCAGGCGTAGATCAGGTCGAAGCCGCCGATCCAGATGCCCACGGCGAGTCCGAGGAGCACCGCGTCCCAGGACCAGGAACCCGTGATGGCCAGCCAGCCGCCGACCGGGCCCATCGCCTGGGCGAGTCCGAGGATGGCCTGCGGGAAGTTCGTGAACCGCTTGCCGTACGGGTAGACCACCATCGGGATCACCGCGATGGGGGCCAGCGCCAGGCACAGGGGGTTCAGCAGGGCGGCGGCCCCCAGGAAGACGGCCAGGGCGATCAGCGCACCGGTCCAGGCGTGCTTCACCGACATCGCGCCGGTCACCAGCTCGCGCTGCGCCGTGCGCGGGTTCCTCGCGTCGATCTCCCGGTCGATGATCCGGTTGACCGCCATCGCGAAGGTGCGCAGCCCCACCATGCAGACGGTGACCAGCAGCAGCCTTCCCCAGTGGATGTTCCTGTCCCACTGGAACATCGCCGTGAGCGCGGCGATGTACGCGAAGGGCAGCGCGAAGACCGAGTGCTCGATCATCACCAGCCGGAGGAACGCCTTGGTGCGTCCCGGCTGGGGGATCGCGGCGGAAGCGGAGGTCACAGTCCGTACTCCTTCCAGCGGCGGTCCACCTTCGCCGCCGTCTCCGGGTCCGACTCGACCATGTCGGGCCAGCCGCCGTCACGCGTGTAGCCCTCCTCGGGCCACTTCTTCGTCGCGTCGATACCGGCCTTGCCTCCCCAGAACTGCTGGTAGGAGGCGTGGTCCAGGTGGTCGACCGGGCCCTCGACGATGCTCAGGTCCCGGGCGTAGTCCGTGTTGCCCAGCGCCCGCCAGGCGACCTCGTGCAGATCGTGCACGTCACAGTCGGAGTCGACGACCACGATCAGCTTGGTCAGCGACATCATGTGCGCGCCCCAGATCGCGTGCATGACCTTCTGCGCGTGCTTGGGGTACTTCTTGTCGATCGAGACGATCGCGCAGTTGTGGAAGCCGCCCGCCTCCGGCAGGTGGTAGTCGACGATGTCCGGAACGATGATCTTCAGCAGCGGCAGGAAGAAGCGTTCCGTCGCCCGGCCCAGCGGCCCGTCCTCCGTGGGCGGGCGGCCCACGACGATCGACTGGAGCAGCGGACGCTTCCGCATCGTCACGCAGTCGATCTTCAGCGCCGGGAAGGGCTCCTGCGGCGTGTAGAAGCCGGTGTGGTCGCCGAACGGCCCCTCGGGCAGCATCTCGCCCGGCTCCAGCCAGCCCTCGATGACGACCTCTGCCTGCGCCGGCACCTGGAGCGGCACGGTCTTGCAGTCGACCATCTCGATCCGCTTGCCCGCGAGGAACCCGGCGAACAGGTACTCGTCGATGTCCCCGGGCAGCGGGGCGGTGGAGGCGTACGTCACGGCGGGCGGACATCCGAAGGCGATCGCGACGGGCAGCCGCTCGCCCCGGCGCGCGGCCACCTGGTAGTGGTTGCGGCTGTCCTTGTGGATCTGCCAGTGCATGCCGATGGTGCGCTTGTCGTGGCGCTGGAGTCGGTACAGCCCGAGGTTGCGGACGCCGCTCTCCGGGTCCTTGGTGTGGGTCAGCCCCAGGTTGAAGAACGACCCGCCGTCCTTCGGCCACGTGAACAGGGCCGGAAGCTGGTCGAGGTCGACGTCGTCCCCGGTCAGGACGACTTCCTGCACCGGGCCGTCCTTCACCTTCTTCGGCGGTACGTGCGTCATCGCGCCGAGCTTGCCGAAGGCCTCGCGGACGCCGACGAAGCCGTGCGGCAGCTCGGGCTTCAGCAACCCGCCGATCCGCTCGGTGATCTCGGCGTAGGACTTCAGGCCGAGGGCCTTCAGCAGCCGCCGGTCCGTGCCGAACACGTTCATCGCGAGGGGCATGCTCGACCCGCGCACCTTCTCGAAGAGCAGCGCCGGGCCACCCGCCTTCTGCACCCGGTCGACGATCTCCCCGACCTCCAGATACGGGTCGACCTCGGCCTTGATGCGCTTGAGGTCACCCTCGCGCTCCAGCGCCCTGAGCAGGGAGCGAAGATCGTCGTAAGCCATGGGGTCCAGTATCCCCGAGCCGCTACCCTGGCCTGGAACCACCCACCGTTTTCGCTGAGAGGCCGCATGCTCCGGGTACTGATGTTCCTCGTGCCGCTGGCGCTCAGCGTGTACGCGTTCATCGACTGCATCAGCACGAAGGACGACGAGATCCGCCACATGCCCAAGCCGCTGTGGGCGCTGCTGGTGTTGGTGTTCCCGCTCGTCGGGTCGATCTCCTGGCTGATCGCCGGCAAGAAGCGGGTGCCTGCGGCGGAGCGTCCCCGTCAGTGGGTGGCGCCCGACGACAATCCCGACTTCCTGAAGTCCCTCGACGAGGACAAGAACGAGGACAGGAACAGGGACGACGACCCGAAGCGGGACGAGTCCTGAAGGCACCGGCACTTTCGCCCTTGTGAAACCACTTGCCCTCGGTAAGCGCATGGTCGCCAATGGTGCCCATGGAGACACAGCAGCCACCGGGGCAGTGGGACGTACCGCCCCCGCCCTCCACCCCGCCGCGCACCATGACGGACGTCGAACTTCGTGTGCACAAACGCCTGTTATGGGTCGGCACGGCCGCCTACCCCCTGCGCAACATCGCCCGGGTGTACACGTTCACCCTGCACCCCAAGCGCAAGGAGGCGGTCTTCCGCTTCCTGACCCGCGCCCTGATCACCCTGGCCGTGGGTGTCGGCCTGTCGATCATCGGCAGTCTGACGTTCATCGACGGCAACTCCACGGGCACCGGGGTCCTCACCTTCGTGTGGCTCGGTGCGGGCGCGACGCTGATCTACTTCTTCGTGGGCATGCTCTCCATCGTCACGGCCCAGTCGCACTACGTCCTCGCCGTCGAGACGGCCGGCCCCTCCACCGCGATGGTCACCAGCCGCGACCCGCAGCACCTCGACCGGCTCGTGGGCTATGTCGCGGGCGCGCTGGAGAACCCCGACACCGAGTTCCAGGTGACGGTGGAGCGCCTGACGATCAACTCGCCCACGAACTACCACTTCGGCGACAGCGTGAACATGTACGGCGGCAGCGGGAACACGGGGATCGCGGCATGAGCGGCAACCACTACTACTACGGCGACAACGTCAGCATGCACGGCGGCAGCGGCAACACGGGCATCGTGAAGAACGGCGCCACGGGCGACACGGACCCGGCCCTGCGGCTGGCCCTCGCCGAACTGATCCGTGAGGTGCGGGAGTTGCGTGACCAGCTGCCGCAGCCGAGCGCGCAGCTCATCGACGAGTCCCTGCCGGTACTGGCCGCGGACGCGGCGCCCGCGCAGGAACGGCACCGTGCGCTGCTGGCCGTCGCCGCGATCGCCGCGGCCGTCGGCGCCGTGGGCCAGCCGGTCGCTGAGGCGGCCAACCGGATCCTGCAGATGGTGAGCGGGCAGTAGTCAGCGCACGGAGTCGATGAACGCCGACCAGGCGGGCCGGCCTACGACCAGGACTGGTCCGTCAGGGGTCTTGCTGTCGCGGACGGGGACGGTTTCGGGGTAGGCGGGGGCTATTTCGATGCAGTTGCCGCCGTTGCCGTCGCTGTAGCTGCTTTTGACCCAGGTCAGCGCGTTCCTGTCCATGGTGCCCGTACCTCTCCATCGTCTCGTGGATCAGAGCGGCGGACTGGGGAGCTGACAGGGCGTCCGCCCTGAGCACATCATAGAACTGGTTATAGCGCTCGTAGAGGGCCGGATCGTTCGTGAAGTGACCGCGGTTCAGGGACTCCGAGTACAGCCAATGGCGTCCCTCCGGCAGCGTGATCAGCGACATGGAGCCACTGGGACGGATGATCTCGAACGGGCCCGCGGGCGCGACCTGGATGCGGATATTGGGGCGCCGTGCCAGCTTCAGCAAGTGATTGCACTGGTCCCGCATGACATCTGGGCCGCCGACCACATTGCGCAAGCAGCTCTCGTCGAGGACGACGACATACAGCGGCCCGCCATCGGCGAGGAAGCGCTGCTGTCGGCTCAGTCGAGCTCGCACTCGCTCCTCAAGCTCCACCCCGCTCACATAGCGGAGGGACAGCGCACGGGCGTAGTCCGCCGTCTGCAACAACCCCGGGATGACACGCTCCTGGTACTCCCGAAGAGTGACGGCCACCTCGTCCATCTCCGCCCGCCGCCGGAACCAGTCCGGATGCTCCACCTGCGGATACCAGTCGATGCGGCCCCACAGCCGAAGCAGGACCCCACCCGTGCCCAACAGTTCGTCGCAGGTCTTGGCGAACGTGTCCTGCGGAACCCTCGTACCGGCCTCCACCCGCGCCACATGCGAACGGTCGCACGGGATCTGCCTCGCCAGGCCCTCCTGCGTGAGCAGCGCCGCCTCGCGGAAATGCCGCAGCACCTCGCCGAACACGGCGGCCGTGCTCGCCCCCGACTCCGCCCCGCCGTTCCGTCGGCTCACGGCTCCCCCCTCCGTGACAGTGCACCGGTGTCACACCCAAAGCATTGATCCGGACGTTCCCCTGCGCAACGCTCGATACACCCAGAGTGACGGAGGTGCACGGAATGGAACCGGGAACGCTCGTCTACGACCCCCAGACGCGCAAGGTCGGCGAGTACCAGGACAGAACCGGCCCGTATGTGATGCTGCGCCCGGTCGGCGGTGGCCGGGAGTGGCAGGCCGACCCGGCGAGGATCCGTGCGGCGACCCCGGACGAGCGGCTCAGTGCGGGCGTACGCGCGCTCAACGACCGTTCCAGGGAGGGCCTGTCGGCCGATCCGGCTCGGCCGCCCTCCCCGGTGCCCGGGTGCGCGGGCTGTGAGGAGTTGGCGCTGAGGAGGGACAGGGCGCGGGCGGCGTTCGACGGCAGTGCGGTGACGGACGCGAACGTGCTGCTGCGCCAGCACCAACGCGACGAGCACGGCGGGGAGTCGGCCGGCCGCAGGATCTTCCGGTACGTGCCGTACACGATCGTGCAGGACGCGTCGGCGCAGCCCGAGTACGAGGCGCGGTGCGTCTCGGGTGAGGAGGAGGACTGCGGGGCGGGTTCGGGTCCGTGCCAGGCGCCGGGCGAGGTGGAGGAGTGGCAGCGCAGGCACACCCAGGAGACGAGGCACCTGCGCTACCGCCGCAGCTTCGCGGACTACGCGGTGCTGGAACGGCAGGGCTGACGGAGCACTGAGCAACTGTCGGGGCCGCCCGCTTCTTGCCGGTGTCGTGCTTCCACGGCCTGCATCAAGGGCGCTCCAGCACGGGAGAGAGAAGCGAGCGGGCGGCCCCGAGAGCACCTCTCGACTCACCCTGTCGGCGACCCACCCCTCCGGGACGCCCGCCCCTCAGCGACTTCCCCCGGGGTCCCTTCCGCCACGACCCGGCCTCCGCCCGCCCCGCCGACCGGTCCGAGGTCGATCAGCCAGTCCGAGGCCCGCATCACCTCCACGTTGTGTTCGATCGTGACGACGGAGTGGCCCGCGTCCACCAGCCGTTGCAGCACTCCGAGGAGCCGGGCCGTGTCCGCCGCGTGCAGTCCCGTCGTCGGCTCGTCGAGGACGTAGAGCGTGCGGCCGGCAGCCTTGCGGCCCAGCTCCTTGGCCAGTTTCAGGCGCTGGGCCTCGCCGCCGGACAGGGTGGTCGCGGGCTGGCCGAGGGGGAGGTAACCGAGGCCGACGTCCGCCAAGCGGCGCAGGCGGCCGGCCACGGCGGGTACGTCCCGGAAGACGCCCAGCGCCTCGTCCACCGTCGCCTCCAGCACCTCCGCGATGTCGTGGCCCTCGTACCGGACGGCCAGCACCTCGGGCCGGAAGCGCCGCCCGTGGCAGGCGGGACAGCGCACCTGGACCGCCGGGAGGAAGTGCATCCGGACCGTCAGCACTCCGGCACCCTCGCAGCGTTCGCAGCGTCCGCCCGGCACGTTGAAGGAGAAGCGGCCCGCGGGCAGGCGTCCGGCCGCCGCGAAGGCCTCGCGGATCGGGGTGAAGACGTCCGAGTACGTCGCCGCGTTGGAACGGGGCACGCGGCCGACCGGTTCCTGGTCGATGAGGACGGCCTTGGACAGGTGCTCCCAGCCGTCGATGCCGTCGTGCTCGGCGGGCAGCTCACCGGCCCCGTCGAAGTGGCGGCGGGCCGCCCGGCCGAGGATGTCCAGCAGCAGTGTCGACTTGCCCGAGCCGGACGGGCCGGTGACCGTCACCAGTCGCCCCAGCGGGATCCGTACGGTGACGTCCTTGAGGTTGTGGGCCCGGGCTCCCCTAGTCAGCAGCGCCGTATCGCCGTCGCCTCGGTCGCGTGACCGGGGTGCCGGGAGCCGGCCCGAGAGGTACGCGCCGGTCACCGAGCCCGCCGCTCCCGCCACCTCCTGCGGGGTGCCCGCGGCGACGATCCGCCCGCCGTCCCGGCCCGCCCCCGGGCCGACGTCCACCACGTGGTCCGCCGCCCGCAGCACCTCCAGGTCGTGCTCGACGACGAGGACGGTGTTGCCCAGGTCGCGCAGGCGGCGCAGGACGCCGATCAGGCGGGCGGTGTCCGAGGGGTGCAGGCCCATGGTCGGCTCGTCCAGGACGTAGAGGACACCGGTCAGGCCGGAGCCGAGCAGGGCGGCCAGCCGCAGCCGCTGGGTCTCGCCGGCGGAGAGGCTGGGTGTGGCCTGGCCCAGGGTGAGGTAGCCGACTCCGACGTCCAGCAGGCGCCGTACCCGCTCCTCCAGGTCGGCGACGACCGGCTCCACGAGCAGCCACTCCTCCCCGTCCGACCGTTCGCGCAGGCCGCTCAGCCAGGTGCCGAGGTCGGTCAGCGGAAGCCGGGCGGCCTCGACGATGCCGAGGCCGTGCACGGTCACGGCCCGTGCCCGCGCGCCCAGCCGGGTCCCGTCGCAGTCGGTGCAGGGCTGCTTCACCAGGCCCTGCCGCTCGGCCCGTTCGCGGTACCCGGGGTCGTCGGCGCGCTCGTTGTAGCGGCGCAGCAGGGCCGTCGCGACCCCCTCGAAGCGGCCCGCCGCGACGGTCGCCGGTGGGGCGGTGTCGGGGAAGTGCCGCCGGAACTCGGGGCTTTCGACGCCGTACAGCAGCAGGTCCCGTTGCGGATCGTCCAGTTCGCCGACCGGTGTGGCCGGGTCGAAGGTGAAGCCGTAGTGGCCGGCGGCGGCCCGCAGCACGGGCAGGCTCCAGTCGGTGAACTTGGCGTTCCAGCCCCTCACCGCCCCCTGCGCGACCGGCTTCGTGTCGTCGAGCAGGCGCCGTACGTCGGGCCGGATCACCTCGCCCAGGCCGGTGCAGGCCGGGCAGGCTCCGGCGGGCTTGTTGAAGGAGAAGGAGCCCATGACCAGTTCGGGCACGGGCGTGCCGCAGTGCGGGCAGGGCCGCTGCTCCGCCTCGGCGTCCTCGTCGGCCTCGGCGCCGTCGGTGTGGGACGGCGGGATGTCCTCGCCGCAGCCGGGGCAGGGGCGGATGCCGATGCGGGACCACAGCAGGCGCAGGTAGGTGAAGACCTCGGTGACCGTGCCGACCGTGGAGCGGGGGCTGCGGTTGGTGAGGTGCTGGTCGACGCTGATGGACGGGGACAGGCCGGTGATCGAGTCGACGGCGGGCTTGCTGACGAAGCCGGTGACCATACCCAGCGACTCCAGGTACTGCCGCTGGCCTTCCTGGTGGAGGGTGTCGAAGGCGAGGGTGGACTTGCCGGAGCCGGAGAGGCCGGTCAGGACGACCAGCTTGTTCTTCGGCAGGGAGATGGAGACGTTCTGGAGGTTGTGGAGGCGTGCGCCGGTGACGCGGATGCAGTCGTCCATTCCTTCAAGTCTTCCATTGAAGTGCGGTGTTGAGACTTTTGACCGCTCTTGTGCCTGGCTCTTGCCGTAACCTTCAAATCGATGATGAACGACCGTCGCCTCCGCCCCGTCGACCTGGCCCGGCTCGCCGGTGTGTCGACGCAGCAGATCCGCAATTACGAGGACGCCGGCGTGCTGCCGCCGGCCGCGCGGACCGCGTCCGGCTACCGCGTCTTCGGCGAGGTGCACCGCGGCGCGCTGCTGGCGTACCGGACGCTGATGCGCGGGTACGGGCCGGTGACGGCGACGAACATCCTGCGGACCGTGCACGAGGGCGACGTGCCGGGCGCGCTCGCGCTGCTCGACGCCGCGCATGCCGCGCTGCACGAGGAGCGGGTGGCACTGCGGGCGGCGAGCGAGGCCCTGGAACTGCTCGCGGCCGGGCCGCCCGCCCCGCTGCCGCACTCGGGCGGGCTGCGCATCGGGGAGGTGGCCGCGCTGCTGGGCGTGCGGACGTCGGCGCTGCGGGTGTGGGAGGGGGCCGGGCTGCTCACGCCGGGACGCGAGCGCGGGACGGGGTACCGGGTGTACGAGCCGGCCGATGTGCGCGACGCCCGGCTCGTGCACACCCTGCGCCGCAGCCACTACCTGTTCGACCAGATCAGGCCGGTGCTGGAGGGGCTGCGGCGGGAGGGCGGCAGTACCGCGCTGCGGGCGGCCGTAGCGGCGCGCGGCGAGGCGCTGACGGCGCGCACCAGAGTCATGATCGAGGGCGCGGGCGCCCTGCACGCCCACCTCGACCGGCTCACGGCGGCCGAGGCGGGTTAGGGAGCGGCCGGGCGGGGTCATGGATGAGGTCATGGACCGGGCACTGGCGCGCACATGGCTCACGACCGCCGTCGAGGAGGCCCGCACCGGGCTCGCCGAGGGCGGCATCCCGATCGGTGCCGCGCTGTACGGCGCCGACGGCACCCTGCTCGGCCGTGGCCACAACCGCCGCGTCCAGGACGGCGATCCGTCGCTGCACGCGGAGACGGCGGCCTTCCGCGCGGCCGGGCGGCAACGCTCCTACCGGGGCACGACGATGGTGACGACCCTGTCGCCGTGCTGGTACTGCTCGGGGCTGGTGCGGCAGTTCGGCATCTCTCGCGTCCTGATCGGGGAGGACGTGACCTTCCGCGGCGGCCACGACTGGCTCGCCGAGCACGGTGTGAAGATCGTGCTGCTGGACGACGAGGAGTGCATCGGCCTGATGCGGGACTTCATCGCGGGCAACCCGGATCTGTGGAACGAGGACATCGGCGTCAACTGAGCGCACCGTCCGGGGTTCGCATCACCGTTCGGGATGCCATCCGTTCCATTGAAATGTAGCGACACCCGGTGTCGCCGGTGGCGGGTTCGCCATTCCTTTGGTCGGGTCTATCCCACCTGCGAACGGAGACGCCCTGTGCGAATGACTGACATCCAGCGCTGCGACGTACGACCTGGGCGACTCGTCGAATGGACGCTCAGCCCGGCCACCGTCGCGACGGCGAAGGCCCTGCCGGAGGACTCCAGGCCGCCCGCCTACATCCAGGAGTCGCATCTGCGGACGGCGCGGTCCGTGCGCGAGGACGGTCTGTTCGTACCCACCTGGCTCGGCGCGGCGTTCGACATCCCGGGGCGGGTCGACCTGGACGCTCTGGGTGAGGCGCTGCGCGGCTGGACGCTGCGGCACGAGACCCTTCGCAGCGGCTTCCGCTGGGCGGGCGGGCCGGGCGACTCGATCCGCCGCTTCACTCTCGATGAGGCCTCCGTCTCCCTGCACCGCGAGGACGCCGGCGAGTTCACCGATCCCGAGGCCCTGGCCCAGCACCTCCAGGACCGCTTCGACACCACCGCCGACGCCCTGCGCTGGCCGAACCTCATCTACACGGCCGTCGTCCGCGACGACAGCACCAGCGTGTACATGGCTTTCGACCACAGCAACGTCGACGCGTTCTCCATCTACCGCATCCCCGCGGAGATCCAGGAGCTGTACGCCGCCCATCTCACCGGCCGCGCTCCGGAGCAGTCTCCGGTCTCCAGCTACGTCGACTTCTGCGAGGCCGAGCGGGCCGACGCGGACCGGCTCGACGCGGACCACGAGATCGTCGCCCGCTGGCGGGAGTTCATCCGGCGCTGCGACGGGCGGCTGCCGAGCTTCCCCGTGGACCTCGGGCTGGATCCCGAGGGCGGGCTGCCGACGCAGAAGCTCATGCGCGAGATGCTCGTCGACGCGGACGCCGCCGCCGCGTTCGAGGCGTATTGCCGCCCCTACGGCGGTTCGCTGGTCGGGGTCCTGGCGGCGACCGCCCTGATCGTCCACGAGATCGGCGGTGAGCCCGTCTACCGGACGGTGGTGCCCTTCCACACCCGGGCGAAGTCCGCGTACTCGGACTCGGTGGGCTGGTACGTCGGCGGCGCGCCGATCGAGGTGCCCGTCGCCCAGGCGCCCGACTTCCCCGCCGCGCTGAAGACCGTACGCGCCGCGCTGCACGCCACCCGGCCGCTGGCCCGGATGCCGCTGGCCCGGGTGCTGCGGCTGCTCGGCGCGGACTTCCGGCCGACGTCCCCCGACATGTACTCGATCGTGTCGTTCGCCGACGCCCGCGGCATCCCCGAGTCCACGACCTGGACCGAGCGCAACGCCTACGGCCTGATCCGGGTGTCGTACGGCGACCAGGTCTGCGCCTGGGTCACCCGGCTCCACGAGGGCCTGTGGTTCGCGGCCCGCTACCCGGACACCGATGTCGCGCACAAGAACCTGCGGCTGTACGCCGACCGGCTGCGCGACATCATCGCGTCGGTCGCGGACCACGCCCCCGCCGCCCGCCGGTGAGACGCCCCGGCGGGGTCGGGACGGGGCACATCAGCGAGATCTAGACGCCGGCGTAGGAGTGCTTGCCGGAGACGAAGATGTTCACGCCGTAGTAGTTGAACAGCCAGCAGCCGAAGGCGATGAGGGCCAGGTAGGCGGCCTTGCGGCCCTTCCAGCCGGCGGTGGCGCGGGCGTGCAGGTAGCAGGCGTAGGCGACCCAGGTGATGAACGACCAGGTCTCCTTCGGGTCCCAGCCCCAGTAGCGGCCCCAGGCGTCACCGGCCCAGATGGCGCCCGCGATGATCGTGAACGTCCACAGCGGGAAGACGGCCGCGTTGACGCGGTAGGAGAACTTGTCGAGGGAGGCGGAGGAGGGCAGCCGCTCCAGGACGGAGGTCGCGAAGGTGCCGGGCGTGCCGCCGCTCGCGAGCTTGCTCTCGTAGGAGTCCTTGAAGAGGTACAGGATCGTGGCGACCGCGCCCACGTAGAAGACCGCGCCGCAGAAGATCGCCGTCGAGACGTGGATGTACAGCCAGTACGAGTGCAGGGCCGGGACCAGCTGGTCGCTGGCGGTGTAGAGGACCGTGACCGCGAGGCCCAGGTCGAGCAGGACCGAGGTGATCAGGAACAGGCCGAGCCAGCGCACGTTCTTCTTCAGGGCCAGCAGCCCGAGGTACACGCCGACGGCGACCGTGGAGAACGTGATGTTGAACTCGTACATGTTGCCCCACGGGGCGCGTTCCACCGACAGGGCGCGGGTGAGGACACCGGCGAACTCGATAAGGAAGGCGAGGACCGTGAGGGAGATGGCGATCCGGCCGTACAGGTCGCCCTGCTCGTCCCCGCCGTGCGCCCCGGGACCGTCGGGCACGTCGCGCTGACCGGACGCGGCCCGCACGGTGACCTTCGGCCGCTCCAGCACGGCGGTGCCGCCGGCCTGGTTCACGGTGACGGCCGGGGCCGTCTTCTCGGCGTCCGCCTTGGTGGTGAGCGCGGCGGCGGTCCTGGCGACCTTGCTGCGGCTGCCGAAGAGCCATTCGGCGATGTACGCGAAGAAGGCCAGGGTGTAGACGGCCATCGCGGAGTAGATCAGCACGTTGCTGATGTTCGCGAGGTTTTCATTGGTGGCGGCGGCGAGAGTCACTGCTTCTCAGCCCCTTCGGCAGGTACGGGGGGTTCGGTACCCGGCTCCTGATCGGGGTCGGGGGAATCTGCGGGGGCGTCGGGGCCGGGAGCACCCGGTGCCTGCTCGTAGAGGTCGCCGGCGAGGTGGCCCAGTTCCTCGGGGACCTTGGCGGACTCGCTGCGGCCGAGGCCGGCCATCTCGACGACGGTGACGCCGTCGGCGCCCTTGACCGCGCGCACCCAGACGCGGCGGCGCTGGATGAACAGGGAGGCGGCGAGGCCGCCGATCGCGGCGAGGGCACCGGCGAGGGCCCAGCCGCTGCCGGGCTGCTGGACGACCTGGAAGCCGGCCCACTCCTTGATGTCCTTGCCGAAGGTGACCGAACCGGCGCCGTTCGGGAGCTTCATGGTCTCCCCGGGCTTCAGCAGCTTCTTGAACAGCTTGCCCTGGGAGTCCTTGAACTCCTTCATGTTGGTCCGGTCCATCTGGTACACGCTCTGCGGGATGCCGGAGTCGGCCCCGAGGTCGCCGTGGTAGGCGGACAGCGCGAGCAGCGGATTGTCCAGTGCGGGGAACTGCGACAGCATCGTGCCGCTGGCATGGCCGCCGAAGGTCGGCACGAAGAACGCGTTGAAGCCGAGCTGTTCCTTCTTGCCCTGAGCGTTGCGGTAGCCGTCGAGGACCTTGACGACACCGGAGGAGGTGACGTTGGCGTCCAGCGGCAGCAGCGGTACGGCGTCGTCGAAGACGACCTTGCCCTTGGCGTCGCGGACGGTGATGACGGGCGCGTAGCCGTGGCTGACGAGGTAGACCTTGGAGTCGCCGATCTCCAGCGGGTGGTTCACCTCGACGGTGTCGTTCTCGTCCTTGCCGTAGGCGCCCGTGCTGTAGGTGATGCCGGCCTGGTAGACGCGCGGGGTGCCCTTGTTGGGGCCGGTGCGCTCGTAGGTGCCGGTGAACTTCTTCAGGTTGAAGCTGAACGGCACCAGGTCGTCGGAGGTGAAGAGGTTGCCGGACTTGAAGTCGTCGTACTGGGTGAGGGTGTTGGAGAAGCCGTCACCCTCGACGACCAGCTTGTTCCCCTCGGACTTGTACAGCTGGCCCCAGGCGAAGGCGGTCAGCATCACGATGAGGGCGATGTGGAAGACGAGGTTGCCCAGCTCGCGCAGGTAGCCCTTCTCCGCGGCGACGGCGCCCCCGGTGAGGTGGGTGCGGAAGCGGCGCTTCTTCAGCAGGGCCAGGGCGGCCTGGTGGACCTGCTCGGGTTCGGCGGTGGTGCGCCACGTGGTGTGGGCGGGCAGCCGGTTCAGCCGCCGGGGCGCGCCGGGCGGCAGGCCGCGCAGCTGACCGACGAACTGCCAGGTGCGGGGCACGATGCAGCCGATGAGGGAGACGAACAGCAGGATGTAGATCGCGGAGAACCACACCGAGCTGTAGACGTGGAACATGCCGATCTTGTCGTAGACGTCCCCGAGGGTCGGGTGGGCCTTGCGGAAGTCGGCGACCTTCGTCTCGTCCTGGCCCGACTGCGGGATGAGAGAGCCGGGGATCGCGCCGAGGGAGAGCAGCAGGAGCAGCAGCAGAGCGACCCGCATGGAGGTGAGCTGCCGCCAGAACCAGCGGACCCAGCCGACGACGCCCATGGACGGCAGGCTGGGCGCCTCCTCCTTGGGGGCGGTGGACAGCTGGGAGCCGGCGTCTCCCAGCTCCTGGTCCTCGGCGGCGGACGGGGCCGGGTCGGAGGCGGTGGTCTTGCTCATCGATCAGATCCCCACAGTGAAGCCGTCGGACCAGACCTGCATCTCCTGCACGATGCGGTCCCACGCGCCGGTCAGCAGCAGCAGACCGGTCACGATCATCATGGTGCCGCCGATCCGCATCACCCAGACGTAGTGGCGCTTGATCCAGCCGAAGGCTCCGAGGGCCTTGCGGAAGGCGACCGCGGCGAGCACGAACGGCACGCCCAGGCCCAGACAGTACGCGACGGTGAGGACGGCACCGCGTCCGGCGCTCCCCTGGTCGGAGGAGAGGGCCAGCACGGAGGCCAGGGTGGGGCCGATACAGGGCGTCCAGCCGATGCCGAACAGCGCGCCGAGCAGGGGCGCGCCCACCAGCCCGGCCACGGGCCGCCGGTGGAAGCGGAACTCCCGCTGGGTGAGCCAGGGCATCAGGCCCATGAAGAAGACGCCCATGAGGATCATGAGGACGCCGAGCACCTTGGACAGGACGCCCTGCTGTTCCTGGAGCGTCTGTCCGAAGTAGCCGAACAGCGCCCCGGTGGAGACGAACACGGCGGTGAAGCCGAGCACAAACAGGGACGCGCCCGCGACCATCCTCCCGCGCCGCGCCTCGGCGAGGTCGGTGCCGGCGACCCCCGTCACGTAGGACAGGTAACCGGGCACCAGCGGCAGGACGCACGGCGAGAAGAAGGAGACGAGTCCGCCGAGCAGCGCGATCGGCAGGGCCACCAGCAGGGCGCCGTTGAGCACCGTGCCGTTGGGGTCCGCGACCGCGGCGAGCGTGGTGACTGCGCTCACGTCACTACTCCGCTCACTTCTCGGCGACGACCGGCTTGAGCATCTTCAGCAGCCGTTCCTCGCTGAGCGCGGACAGGGAGCGGGCCGCGATCTTGCCGTCCCGGTCGAGGATGAGCGTGGAGGGGATCGCCTGCGGGTTGAGCGTGCCCTTCTTGAAGCGCAGCAGCAGCTTGCCCGTGGGGTCGTAGAGGCTGGGGTAGGTGATGCCCCAGTCCTTCTCGAAGGCGAGGGCCGCGCCGGTGGAGGTGTCGCGGGTGTTGATGCCGACGAACTGCACGCCCTTACCGGCGTACTCCTTGGAGACCTTCGCGAAGTACTTGGCCTCGGCGCGGCAGGGGTTGCACCAGGAGCCCCACACGTTGAGGACGACGACCTTGCCCTTGTAGTCGGCGACGTCGAGGGTCTTGCCGGCGATGGTCTTGCCGGACAGGTCGGGTGCCGGGGTGCGCTTGCCCTGGGCGGCCGTGGCGACGCCGTCGGTGCCGGTGACGAAGTTGGTGTTGCCGCCCCCGCCGGAGGTGCCGCCGGAGCCGCACGCGGTGACGAGCAGCGCGGCAGCGGCGAGGCCGGCGGTCAGGGTGGCACTACGGCGGACACGTCGGGCGCGCTCGGTGGCACGGGTCGTGCGGTTCGAACGCTGGGGGGCGCTGTCGGCACTCATGTGAAAAGTTTCGCATGCCCGTTCTGGGGGTCTCGCCCACCCCCCTTGCGGGCGGAAAACCGCATTTCAGGCGGCGTTCCCCGAGGCCTCTCGGCTGGGCGTGGCGGGCTGGCCGGTGAACTCCCGCCAGCCACCGGCCGGCTGCTGCCCGACCCCGAGCGTACGGAGCTTGTCGAGCACCTCGGGCTTCTGCACGTCCAGCCAGTCGGCGAACTGCCGGAAGGAGACGAGACGCACATCCGCGCCCTTCTCCTTCTCGCGCGCGATGTGCTTGAAGGCCTCTTCGACGGCGTCCATGTAGATGCCGCCGTTCCACTGCTCGAAGTGGTTGCCGATGAAGAGCGGTGCCCGGTTTGTCTCGTATGCCCGCTTGAATCCCTGGATGTACGCCTGGGCCGACTGCTTCCGCCAGCCCGGGTAGTTGTGGGCCGGAGCCTTCGTGGTCGCGAGGGACTGGTTGGCCAGCATGTTGTAGTCCATCGACAGGACCTCGAAGCCGCGGCCGGGGAAAGGTATCTGCTGCAGGGGCAGGTCCCATATGCCCTGGCGCTTGGTGGGCCAGACCTGGAGGCCGCCGGGCGAGGAGGCGTCGTAGCGCCAGCCGAGCTCGCGGGCGGTGGGCAGCAGGTTGTCCTGGCCGAGCAGACAGGGCGTACGGCCGCCGACGAGCTCCTTGTCGTAGTCGAACGGCAGCGACGGCAGGTCGGTCCAGCCGGTGTTGGTGCGCCACTCCTTGACGAAGGACTTCGCCTGGTCGATCTCGCTGCGCCACTGCTGCGGCGTCCAGTTCTTGACCGAGCCGTGGGACTCGCCGCAGAAGTGACCGTTGAAGTGGGTGCCTATCTCGTGGCCCTCCAGCCAGGCCCGGTGGACGTTCTTCAGGGTCGCCTTGACGTGGTCGTCGGTGAGGTAGCCGATGTCGGAGGCACCGCGGGGGTTGTTCGGCGGGTCGTAGAGACGCTTCTTCGACTCGGGCAGCAGGTACAGCCCGGACAGGAAGAAGGTCATGCTCGCGCCGTGTTCCTTGGCGAGGTCCAGGAAGCGCGGGAAGAGGCCGTTGCCGACCTCACCGGCGCCGTCCCAGGAGAACACCACGAACTGGGGCGGGGTCTGACCCGGCTCCAGCGGCTCGGGCCTGGCGGGCTGGTGGGGCTGCTTGCCGGTGTGGCTGGTGGATCCGTCGCCGATGGGGCGGGCGGTGGGCTTCGGCTTCGGCTTCGATCCGCCCTGTGCGGAGTCGCCGCCGGAACCGTCGGCGTGGCCGGAGTCGTCCGAGCCCGTGAGACCGCCGCATCCGGCGAGTGAGACGGCGGCGGCGGCTCCCGCGCCGAGTCCGAGCATTCCCCTGCGGGAGAGAGCGCGCATGGCATCCCCGATTCGTCACGTCGTGCTGGTCACCCAGTCAGAGGCCGTGACGAGGACAGAGGTTCCGCTGATATGCGCAGATTCCGTAACGAAGCAGTCGTAAGCGCTCATAAGGGGGCGGACGAAAGGCTCTGCGCGCCTGCCGAACGCCCCCGTACGCGAGGCCGGGGAGTTACGCCCCGAACGCCTTGGCCTGCCCCTTCACCGGCTTGGCACCGGCGAGGAGATGGGCCGGGACAAGATCGCGGGCCGGCTCGGTGTAGCCGACGGAGACGATCCGGTCGCCCTGGTACGTGAACGTCGTCAGCGACGCGAGCGTGCACTGGCGCTTGCGCGGGTCGTGCCAGAGGCGGCGGCGCTCGACGTAGGACCGGACGATCCAGATGGGCAGCTGGTGGCTGACCACGACCGCCTCGTGCCCGCGGGCCTTGTCCTTGGCCGCGCTCAGCGCGCTCATCATGCGGACGACCTGGTCGACGTACGGCTCGCCCCAGGACGGCCGGAACGGGTTGACCAGGTGCTTCCAGTTGCCGGGGTTGCGCAGCGCCCCGTCCCCGACGCCGAACGTCTTGCCCTGGAAGATGTTGTCGGCCTCGATCAGCCGCTCGTCGGTCGCCAGGTCCAGCCCGTGTGCCTTGGCGATCGGCTCGGCCGTCTCCTGGGCCCGCTCCAGCGGCGAGGCGACGACATGCGTCACATCGCGGCCGGACAGGTGCTCGGCGACCCGGTCGGCCATCCGGCGCCCCAGGTCGGAGAGGTGGTAGCCGGGGAGGCGGCCGTAGAGGATGCCGTCCGGGTTGGCGACCTCGCCGTGCCGCATGACGTGGACGACGGTGATGTCCTCGCCGCTGTTGTTCTGCTGGTCGCTCATGCCGTGGCCTCCGCAGCCGCCCGGGCCGCCGCCGGAAGGGCGTCGGCGATCCGCTGCACGGCCCGCTCGTCGTGCGCGGTGGACACGAACCAGGACTCGAAGGAGGACGGCGGCAGGTAGACGCCGTCGGCGAGCAGCGAGTGGAAGAACGCGGTGAAGCGGAAGGACTCCTGGGTCTTGGCGTCCTCGTAGTTGCGCACGGGCCGGTCGGTGAAGAACACGGAGAACATGTTGGAGGCGTTCTGGAGCGTGTGCGCCACGCCCTCCTTGGTCAGGGCGTCGGTGACCAGGCCCTGGATCTCCTTGGACACCGCGTCGACCTTGGCGTAGGCGGCGTCGTCGAGGAGCCTCAGCTGGGCGAGCCCGGCCGCGGTGGCGACGGGGTTACCGGAGAGGGTGCCGGCCTGGTAGACGGGCCCGGCCGGGGCGAGGTGGGCCATGACGTCCGCGCGCCCGCCGAAGGCCGCCGCGGGGAAGCCGCCGCCCATGACCTTGCCGAAGGTCATCAGGTCCGGGACGACGCCGTCGACCCCGAACCATCCGGCCCGGCTGGTCCGGAAGCCGGTCATGACCTCGTCGGAGATGTAGAGCGCGCCGTTCTCGGCGCAGAGGTCCTTCAGGCCCTGGTTGAAGCCGTCGGCGGGCGGTACGACACCCATGTTGCCCGGGGAGGCCTCGGTGATCACGCAGGCGACCTCGCCGGGGTGGGCCAGGAAGGCCTCGCGTACGGCGTCGAGGTCGTTGTACGGCAGCACGATCGTGTCGCCGGCCTGGGCGCCCGTGACGCCCGGGGTGTCGGGCAGCGCGAAGGTGGCGACGCCGCTGCCGGCCGCGGCGAGCAGCGAGTCGACGTGCCCGTGGTAGCACCCGGCGAACTTGATCACCTTGGTGCGCCGGGTGAATCCCCGCGCGAGCCGGATGGCGGACATGGTCGCCTCGGTGCCGCTGGAGACGAGCCGCACCTGCTCCAGCGGCGCCACGCGGGCGACCATCTCCTCGGCGAGCGCGACCTCGCCCTCACCGGGCGTGCCGAAGGACGTGCCGCGGGAGACGGCGTCCTGCACGGCGGCGATCACCTCGGGGTGGGAGTGCCCGAGGATCATGGGCCCCCAGGAGCACACGAGGTCGACGTACTCCCTGCCGTCGGCGTCGGTCAGATAGGGACCGGTGCCGGACACCATGAACCGCGGCGTGCCGCCGACGGCTCGGAAGGCCCGCACCGGGGAGTTCACGCCCCCGGGCGTGACGGCCGCCGCACGGTCGAACAGAGCCTGCGAGGCCGGTGCTTCATACGGATATGCCAGTTCACTCATGACCTGCGACTTCTCCGACCTTCTCCGACGCTGTCGGGCTCCGGGTGCCAGTGACCTGTTCAGGGTAGGCCAGGGGCGCGGGCGGACGGGGCACGGGACAACCGGCCCCGTGGTCCCCGTCGTCTGCGAGACTGGACCCGATACACACAGCTCGCACGGCCCCGGCGTGGTCGGAGGCTGCGGACATCCCGCGGACAGTTGTTTCAGCGCACGTTTCGGCGGGCGGCCGTGGGGGAGGTCACTGACACGATGATCGGGTTGCGCGGCGGGGGCGACGCGTTCTGGGAAAGCAGTCGGGTGGAGATATGCATCGCGGTGGCGGACTGGGCGAGGGGACCGATGACCTGGGTCCTCGACGTGCCCGGCGGGGACGGCACCGGCGCGAGGCGGAGGACGCTCAGGAGCCGCGTCGGACACAGGGTTCACCGGGTGAACCGGAGCGGGCCGCCGGACGTACTGAACGTCGGATGGACGATCTTCGGGCCGGGAGCAGCGGGAATGGTGGTCGGGTGGGGGTGACGTACAAGTACTTCGGCGCGCCCGACGGCGCGACTGCGGCCCGCGTCCCGATCTCGATGCGCCCCGAGGAGCTCGGCGGCGACGAGCTCGGCATGAACGGCATGTTCACGAAGATCAAGCCGGAGACCATGGCGGCGATGGTCCTCACGGGCATCGAAGGCGTCCCCCTGCACAAGGTCCCCCCGCTGGAGCTCGTCGTCCTGCACCCCGACTACGCCGTGGTCAAACTCCCGATGACGGTCGTCGACCCCCTGCGCGGCATCGGCGAGGAGGCGGTGGGCGCGGCGGCCTTCATCTGGTCGACGGTCCCGGACCGGGGCGGCCCCCGGGACGCGTTCAACGTCTACCAACTGCTGCACGAGTGGCAGGACTTCAGCCATCGGTTGCATGAGGCGGGGCATCAGCCGTACTGCCTGGTGTGGCCCTGAGCCGGGGTTTCATGGCATTCGGGCGGAGCTTTCGGGCTCCGCCCTCGTCATGTGCCGTGGCCGTCGTCGCGGAGGGCGAGCCCGAGAGGGCATGCACGACGCCTTCCTCCCCCTCGCCCGCTGTCTGACCACTTGACCGCTGCCTGACCATTCGCCCGCTGTCTGACCACTCGCCCGCAACGGCCCAGCCTGCTGGAGGGCCGCTCAGGCGGTCGCGCAGTCACCCCTCCAGCAGACCCGGAAGAGAGAGCACCGCATGCGAAAGCTCGTGTACTACATCGCCACCACGCTGGACGGTTTCATCGCGGGGCCGGACGGTGCCGACCCCACGGGCCCGGCCGGCTTCTGGCCGATCCCCGAGGACTACATCCAGCACCTTGTGACGGAGTACCCGGAGACCCTGCCCGTCCATGCCCGGGCGGCCCTGTCCGTCACCGCGCAGGGCACGCACTTCGACACCGTCCTGGAGGGACGGCGCAGCTACGAGATCGGCCTCAAGGCCGGCATCGACGACGCCTACCCTCACCTGCGTCACCTGGTCTTCTCCCGGACCCTCACCGAGGCTCCGGCCCCGGCCGTCGAACTGGTCGCCGACGACCCCGTGGAGAAGGTCCGGCAGTTGAAGCAGGAGGACGGCAAGGACATCTGGCTGCTGGGCGGCGCGGAACTGGCCGGTGCTCTGTACAGCGAGATCGACCAGCTCATCCTCAAGACGGCACCGCTGACCATCGGCACCGGAATCCCGGTCTTCTCCCACAAGGCCGCCTTCGATCCGCGCGGCTGGGAGCTCTCCGGCCACACCGTGCTCGACAGCGGCGCGGCCATCGTCACCTACGGGCGCGCCACCGGGAACTGAAGCCGCCCCTCACGACCCGGCTGACCGGGGTGTTTACCGGCCACAAACAGCTCCCCGGGCCGGGCGGGAGGATGATCCGGGCCGTTGACGGGCAGGACCGGTGCGGCAGCAGTCGGTGACCTGAGGGGGACCCCGTGCGTGACATCGCGGACGCGATCGAGTCGATGGAACAGCTCGCAACGGTCTGGCGGGCCATGGTGCTCGACCGGGATCCCCGCGCCGACGTGCGGGACCTGCCGGGCATCGCGGTGCGGTGGGCCGACTGCCGGTTCGCCTTCTGGAACTGCGTGACCCTGACGGAGGCCGGGGCGGACGCCGGGGTGCTGAAGCAGCGGCTGAACGAGGCCGCCGAGATCATGCGCGCGAAATCCCACCCCGGGTTCCTGTGGGTCTTCGAGGCCCTGCTCGACGACGGGGCGCGTGCCGCGCTCGGGGCGGCCGCCGAGCAGGCGGGCCTGCGGTACGCCTTCCCCGGCACCGGCATGGCGGCAGACCTGCCGCCCCTCCCCGAGCCCGCCCATCCCGAGCTGACCTTCGCACGCGTGGACAGCGACGACCTGCTGCGTGCGTACGCGGACATCAACTCGCGCGCCTACGGTTTCCCGCTGGAGGACGGGCGGGACGGGCTCGCCGGGTCCTCGTTGTGGAAGGGCGGCGTGTACGCGTACGTGGGGCTGCGCGACGGGGTCCCCGTGACCTGCGCCGCCACCGTGGAGGCGGACGGGCGGCTCTTCGTCGTGCTCGTCGCCACCGATCCGGCGTGGGAACGGCGGGGCTACGGGGAGGCCGTGACCCGCAAGGCCCTGTACGAGGGTGCCCGCGCGACCGGCCTGACCCGCGCGACACTGCACGCGACCGCCGCCGGGGCGCCCGTGTATCCGCGGATCGGATTCCGGCCGAACTCGGGAATCGGGTTCTACTCCCTCGCGGACTGAACCGCCCTGGACCGGTCGCCCCGCACCACCCCGCTCGGGACCGGCAGACACCTCGGCGCAGTCCCGTGGAGTCAGTCGATCCCCCCGCCCACCGTGAACCCGGTGACCGTCCCGCCCCCTTCCCGCCGGAACGCGAACGGCGCTCCCCCGTGGGCGAGGGCCACCTCGCGGACGATGGACAGGCCGAGGCCCGAGCCCGGCAGGGAGCGGGCGTCGGCGGCGCGGTAGAAGCGGTCGAAGACCCGGGTGAGGTCGCGCTCGGCGATGCCCGGCCCCCGGTCGAGGACCTCGACGCGGATCCGGCCGGGCCGGGCGGGCCCCGAGACGACGATCTCGATGGGGGCCCGGCCGCCCTGGTCGAACTTGACCGCGTTCTCGACGAGGTTGGACAGCGCCCGGGTCAGCATCCCGGGCCGCCCGTCGGTCGTGGTGTCGCCGCTCGCGCGCAGCCGGATCTCCCGGCCGCTGCGGCGCCGGGCCGCCCCCGCGACCTCCTCGGCGATGTCGGCGACGTCCACCCGCCGCGGCGGCTCGGTGTCGGACTGCCCGGCCGCGAGATCCACCAGCTCGTTGACCAGGTCGGTCAGCTCCCGGGCCTCCTGGCCCAGGTCGGCGACCAGCTCCTCGCGGGCCTTCGGCGGGAGCTCGTCGATCCGGCGCAGCAGGGAGATGTTGGTGCGCAGCGAGGTCAGCGGCGTGCGCAGCTCGTGGCCCGCGTCCTGGACCAGGCGGCGCTGGTCCTCCTCGGACTGCGCGAGCCGGCCCAGCATGCGGTCGAAGGCCCGGCCGAGGCGGCCCACCTCGTCATGGCCGGCCACGGGCACCTGGATGCCCAGCCGGCGGGTGCGGGCGACGTCCTCGGCGGCGTCGGTCAGCACGACCAGGCGGCGCGTGATCCGCCGGGCCAGCCACCAGCCGAACAACCCGGCGCCGATCACCACGGCGGCCATCAGCAGCAACGTCCGCTGCTGGAGCGCCCGCAGCAGGTCCTCGACGTCGCTGAACTCCTGCGCGACCTGCACCGCGCCCCGGCCGCCTCCCAGGGAGACGGTGGCGACGCGGTAGACGTCGTTGCCCACGTCGACGTCCTTGTGCTCGGCCACCTGCCCGGACAGCGCCTGGGCGGCGATCCGCGCGTCGGTTCCGGTGACCGGCAGCCCCGGACTGCCCGCGTCGACGACGTGTCCGTCCGGGCCGAGGACCTGCACGTCCGTGCGGGCGGGCCGTACGAGGTCGTGGCCGGGGGCGGCGGACGAGAAGTCGCCGGGCGTCATGCGGTTCTGCCGCACCTCGTCGCGCAGATCCTGCACGACCTCGTCGAACACCGTCTGCTGGTCCACCCGCACCAGCCGGGCGGCGGCGCTGTAGGACAGGATGCCGACCAGGATCGTCACGGCCGCGGTCACCGCCGCGAACGACACGGCGAACGTGGTGCGCAGCGAGACCAGCTTCGGCCGCCGCCCGGCCAGAAGGCGGCCCAGGCGGCCCACTCAGTCCTCCCGCAGCACGTAACCCACGCCGCGCACCGTGTGGATCAGCTGCGGCGCGCCCGGCTCGTCGAGCTTGCGGCGCAGATAGCCGACGTAGACGGCGAGGTTCTTCGAGCCGGGCCCGAAGTCGTAGCCCCAGATCCGGTCGTAGATCGTCGAGTGGTCGAGGACGATGCCCGCGTTGCGCACCAGCAGCTCCAGCAGCTCGAACTCGGTGCGGGTCAGTTCCAGCTCGCGCGCGCCCCGCCAGGCCCGGCGGGCCTGCGGGTCCATGCGGATCCCGGCCGCCTCCAAAAACCGCTCGGACAGCGGCCTGGGCACCTCGGCCACGGGTGCGCTGCCGGCCCCCACCGGGCTGGTGCGGCGCAGCAGGGCACGCAGCCGGGCGAAGACCTCCTCCACGTCGAAGGGCTTCACCACGTAGTCGTCGGCGCCCGCGTCCAGGCCGGCGATCCGGTCGGCGGTCTCCACCAGGGCCGTCAGCATCAGCACCGGCGTGCGGTCGCCCTCGGCGCGCAGCACCCGGCACACCTGGAGCCCGTCGATGCCGGGCATCATCACGTCCAGCAGGAGCACGTCCGGACGGTTGCGGTGGGCCTGCGCCAGTGCCTCGACACCGTCGGCGACCGCCATGACCTGGTAGCCCTCCAGGGTCAGGGCACGCTCCAGGGCGTTGCGGATGGCGCGGTCGTCTTCGGCGAGCAGCACGGTGTGGGGCACGCGTCCAGTGTGCCAAGCCGCCCGGCCCCCCAGGCCGTATGCGCTGCGCCGGGGTGTCCTTCTTACTCCCCTCTCACCAGCGGCCGGGCAACCTCGGAGCCGGGTCCTACCGTGTCCTCACCCTCGGTCCCGGGCGAGCCGGGCCGCGTGCGTCGGGGCGTCCGGGACGTCCGCCGGGCGGTCCACGGCGAACTCCTTGCGCAGCACCGGCACGACCTCCTCGCCGAGCAGGTCGATCTGCTCGAGCACGGTCTTCAGCGGCAGCCCGGCGTGGTCGATCAAGAACAGTTGGCGCTGGTAGTCGCCGGCGTACTCGCGGAAGGCCAGCGTCTTCTCGATGACCTGCTGCGGGGAGCCGACGGTCAGCGGGGTCTGCTCCGTGAAGTCCTCCAGCGACGGACCGTGCCCGTACACCGGGGCGACGTCGAAGTAGGGGCGGAACTCGCGCACCGCGTCCTGGGCGTTCTTCCGCATGAACACGTGCCCGCCGAGGCCGACGATCGCCTGCTCGGGAGTGCCGTGCCCGTAGTGGGCGTAGCGCTCGCGGTACAGCTCGACCATGCGCTTGGTGTGGTCGGCCGGCCAGAAGATGTTGTTGTGGAAGAAGCCGTCGCCGTAGTACGCGGCCTGCTCGGCGATCTCCGGGGAGCGGATCGACCCGTGCCAGACGAACGGCGGTACGCCGTCCAGCGGGCGGGGCGTGGCCGTGAAGCCCTGCAGGGGGGTGCGGAACTTGCCCTCCC
Organism: Streptomyces tibetensis; assembly: GCF_007655005.1. Lineage (GTDB taxonomy): Bacteria > Actinomycetota > Actinomycetes > Streptomycetales > Streptomycetaceae > Streptomyces > Streptomyces tibetensis. Next base: position 41,196 of record NZ_SZVW01000028.1, on the reverse strand, counting down.
AGTCGACGACGTCCTCGCGCCACAGGCGGTGGAGCAGGGCGTAGTTCTCGACGGCGAGGTTGATGCCCTGCCGGATGTCCTGCCCGAACCAGGGGTAGACCGGGCCGGTGTTCCCGCGGCCCAGCATCAGGTCCACCCGGCCGTCGGCCAGGTGCTGGAGCATCGCGAAGTCCTCGGCGATCTTCACCGGGTCGTTGGTGGTGATCAGGGTGGTGGCCGTGGAGAGGATCAGCCGCTCGGTGCGGGCCGCGACGTAGCCGAGCATCGTCGTGGGGGACGAGGGCACGAAGGGCGGGTTGTGGTGCTCTCCGGTGGCGAAGACGTCGAGGCCCACCTCCTCGGCCTTCAGTGCGATGGCCACCATGGCCTTGATGCGCTCGCGCTCCGTGGGCGTCCGGCCGGTGGTGGGGTCCGGCGTGACGTCGCCGACGCTGAAGATCCCGAACTGCATGCTCGCTCACCCTCCAGGTTGTTTACGATTCAACCATACCTAGAGAACGGCGGCCGACGTGGGGCTATTCCCCGGAGGGGGCGCCACGGCCGTCGTCGAGGGCTCGGGCCGAATCCCGGGACCTTCATCGAGGCCCGGGCCGGACCCCGGGGCCGCCGTCGAGGCCCGGGCCGGACCCCGGGACCGTCGTCGAAGGCCCGGGCCGGACCCCGGGGCTGCCATCGCCACGCCCCCGCCGCCCGCCGGTGAGACGTCCAAGGCCCGGGCCGGACCCCGGGGCTGCCATCGAGGCCTCGGGCCGGACCCCGGGACCGTCGTCGAAGGCCCGGGCCGGCCCCCGGGGCTGCCATCGAGGACTCGGGCCGGACCCCGAGACCGTCGTCCAAGGCCCGGGGCCGGACCCCGAGACCGTCGTCGAGGCCCGGGCCGGACCCCGAGACCCGGCTCGGGTCTCAGGGCACGAGCACCAGCCGCCCCCGCACACCGCCCCCGTCGAGCCGGGCATGCGCCTTGGCGGCATCCTGCAGCGCGAACGTCTCGGCCACCCGCGTCGTCAGCACCCCCTCGTCCACCAGCCGTACCAGCTCCGCCAGCTGCGCCCCGTCCGCGCTCACCTCGACCGCGCTCGTCCGCACTCCCCGGACGGAAGCCGGCTCCGCCTGCGGGATGACCCCGACGTACCGGCCCCCGTCGCGCACCGCGGCCAGGGCCGGCTCACCGAGAACGGCGGCGTCCAGCACCGCGTCGAACTCCCCGTCCGGGACGGCGCCCCCGACGAAACGCCCGGCCCCCAGGGACCGCACGAACGCCTCGTCCCCCTCCCGGGCCAGCCCGGCCACCGGTATCCCCCGGTGCGCGGCCAGCTGGACCGCGTACCCGCCGACCGCACCCGCCGCACCCGTGACCAGCAGCGACCGGCCCGGCGTCAGCTCCAGCAGATCCAGGGCCTGCAGGGCGGTCAGCGCGTTCAGCGGCAGGGTCGCCGCGTGGACCGTGTCCACCGAGGCGGGGGCCAGGGCCACGGCGTCCGTGTCCACGACGACGTACTCGGCGTGGGTGCCCAGCGGCTCGACCATGCCGTAGTCGAGCGCCACGACCTCGTCCCCGACACTCCACGCACTGGCCACGCCCACCGCGTCCACCGTCCCGGCGACGTCCCAGCCGAGCCCGATCCGCTTGCCCGCACCCCCGAAGACACCGGCCCGCACGCCCGCGTCCACGGGATTCAGCGAGGCCGCCGCGACCTTGATCCGCACCTGACGCGCACCCGGCTCCGGCACCCCGGCCTCCACGACCTCCACGGCCTCCGGCCCACCGAACGAGTTCACCACAACAGCACGCACAGCGACGCTCCTTGGATTGTCGGTATCCGGGACGTCCTCCCGGCCCGCACAACCCTAAGAAGAGTTACTATCCACGGGTAAGTAGTTACCTGTGAGTGCGTACCTACCCCGGAGGTGAGCCATGGCCACCATGACGGCGGCCCAGCGGCGCGAGCAGGCCCGCATCGAGTACGACGCCTTCCTCAAGAGCTGCCCCACCAACCAGCTCCTGGACCGCATCAGCGACAAGTGGGTCAGCCTCGTCGTGTCCGCCCTCGCCCCGGGCCCCCTGCGCTACAGCGACCTCGGCCGCAAGATCGCCGGCGTCAGCCCGAAGATGCTCACCCAGACCCTGCGCTCGCTGGAGCGCGACGGCCTCCTCACCCGCACCGTCACCCCGTCCGTCCCGGTCCGCGTCGACTACGAACTCACGCCCCTGGGCCACAACCTGGCCCTCCTCCTGACCGCCGTGAAGGACTGGGCGGAGAACCACTTCGACGAGGTCAGGGACGCCCGCGAGCGCTACGACGCCGAGACCCCGGGCGACTGACACCCGCGGCACGACCAGGACAGACCGGGCGTGCGAAGCTGGCCGCCATGTCCGTACTCCGCTCCGCCGCCCTGTTCGTCCTCGCCGCCCTGCTGGAGATCGGCGGCGCGTGGCTGGTCTGGCAGGGCGTGCGCGAGCACAAGGGCTGGCTCTGGGCGGCCGGCGGCGTCCTCGCCCTCGGCGCCTACGGCTTCGTCGCGACGTTCCAGCCCGACGCCCACTTCGGCCGCGTCCTCGCCGCGTACGGCGGGATCTTCGTCGCCGGTTCGATCCTGTGGGGCGTGGTCGCCGACGGCTACCGCCCGGACCGCTGGGACATCACGGGCGCGCTGGTCTGCCTCGCGGGCATGGCCGTCATCATGTACGCCCCGCGAGGAAACTGACCCGGGCCCCTCGGGCGGCTCACAACGGTCGGGGGGGCTCAGAACGGCTCGTCGGGCGGGAGCAGGCCCAACTGCCCCAGGAAGTCCATCTCGTCGAAGTACAGCCGGTAGTCGACGATCCGCCCGTCCTTCACGGTGGCGATGTCCACCCCGCGGATCCGGATCTCCTTCTGCGTCGGCGGCAGCGTCTCCCCGCCTGGCAGCTCCAGCGGCCCGGTGTTCCGCCCGCGGTAGACGCCCTCGTCGATCGCCGTGTCACCGGCCTCGTAGGAGTGCAGCGTCTGGAACGTCGCCTCGGGAACCGCCTCCGTCATGGTCCGCCAGTACTCGACGATGGCGTCGCGTCCACGCAGCTCGCCCTCGTCAGGCGTGAAGGCGACCGCGTCCTCGGCGTACAGATCGCCGATGACCTTCAGATCGGCGTGTCCGGTGACCGCGTCCGTGAGCCGGTCCATGACCTCACGCGCCTCACCCATGATCCACCTCCGGGAGAACAGGGGACCACCCAGCCTCATTCTCCCACTGCGGGGCCCACCTATCCTGGCCGGAAGTGCCTGCGCACCGTCCGCCCCGCACACCCACGCCCGAGGAGCTCCCATGGCCACCGCCGCCCCGTCCGCAGCCTCCCGCATCGCCGTCGTCACGGGTGCGAGCAGCGGAATCGGCGCCGCCACGGCCCGGCGAATCGCCGCGGCGGGCTACCGCGTCGTCCTCACCGCGCGCCGCAAGGACCGCATCGAGGCCCTGGCCGAGGAGATCAACGCGGCGGGCCACCAGGCCACGGCGTACACCCTCGACGTCACGGACCGCGCGGCGGTCGACGAGTTCGCGACGGCGTTCAAGACGATCGGCGTGCTGGTCAACAACGCGGGCGGCGCGCTCGGCGCCGACCCCGTCGCCACCGGCGACCCGGAGGACTGGCGCCGGATGTACGAGACGAACGTCCTCGGCACCCTCAACCTCACCCAGGCCCTGCTGCCGAAGCTGATCGCGAGCGGCGACGGCACGGTCGTGGTCGTCTCCTCCACCGCCGGCCACGGCACCTACGAGGGCGGCGGTGGCTACGTCGCCGCCAAGCATGGCGCCCACGTCCTCGCCGAGACCCTGCGCCTGGAGATCGTCGGACAGCCGGTCCGCGTCATCGAGATCGCCCCCGGCATGGTCAAGACGGACGAGTTCGCCCTGACCCGCTTCGGCGGCGACGAGGACAAGGCGGCCAAGGTCTACCAGGGCGTCGCCGAACCCCTCACGGCCGACGACGTCGCCGACACGATCACGTGGGCGGTCACCCGCCCCGCCCACGTCAACGTCGACCTCCTGGTCCTGCGCCCCCGCGCCCAGGCATCGAACACCAAGGTGCACCGGGAGTCGTAGAGCCTGCCGGTCAGCCCTTCACGCAGACGACCTGCTTCAGCTTCGCCACGACCTCCACCAGGTCCCGCTGCTGGTCGATGACCTGCTCGATCGGCTTGTAGGCGCCGGGGATCTCGTCCACGACACCGGAGTCCTTGCGGCACTCCACACCCTGGGTCTGCTGCTCCAGGTCCTTCGTGGTGAACCGGCGCTTGGCCGCGGTGCGGCTCATGCGCCGGCCCGCGCCGTGCGAGGCCGAGTTGAAGGACTTGGCGTTGCCGAGGCCCTTCACGATGTACGAACCCGTGCCCATGGAGCCGGGGATGATCCCGTACTCGCCGGAACCGGCCCGAATCGCACCCTTGCGGGTCACGAGCAGGTCCATCCCGTCGTAGCGCTCCTCTGCCACGTAGTTGTGGTGCGCGCTGATCTCCGGCTCGAAGGCGGGCTTGGCCTTCTTGAACTCCTTGCGGATCACGTCCTTCAGGAGCGCCATCATGATCGAGCGGTTGTGCTTCGCGTACTCCTGCGCCCAGAACAGGTCGTTGCGGTACGCCGCCATCTGCGGGGTGTCCGCGACGAAGACGGCGAGGTCGCGGTCGACCAGGCCCTGGTTGTGCGGGAGCTTCTGGGCCACGCCGATGTGATGCTCGGCGAGTTCCTTGCCGATGTTGCGGGAGCCGGAGTGCAGCATCAGCCAGACAGATCCGGTCGTGTCCGTGCACACTTCGACAAAATGATTGCCGCCGCCGAGCGTTCCCATCTGCTTGGTGGCACGTTCCTGACGGAACTTGACCGCTTCCGCGACCCCGCCGAACCGCGACCAGAAGTCGTCCCACCCCGCGGTGGCCAGCCCATGGAACCGCCCCGGATCCACCGGGTCGTCGTGCATCCCGCGACCCACCGGAATGGCCTGCTCGATCTTCGACCGCAGCCGCGACAGATCCCCCGGCAGATCATTGGCCGTCAGGGACGTCTTCACCGCCGACATTCCGCAGCCGATGTCCACGCCCACCGCCGCCGGACACACCGCACCCCGCATGGCGATGACCGAACCGACCGTCGCGCCCTTGCCGTAGTGCACGTCGGGCATGACGGCCAGGCCCTTGATCCACGGCAGCGTGGCGACGTTCCGCAACTGCTGGAGCGCGCCCTCCTCGACCGACGCCGGATCGGTCCACATCCGGATCGGCACCTTCGCGCCCGGCATCTCTACGTATGACATAACGCCCTCAATCCCCCGTAAACGAACAGAAGTCTTCAACAGCAAATACCGGAGCCAAGGTCGACGAAAAGGAAATCGGACCGGCGTCCACGGCAGTGCGTGCGATACACATTGTGTCCATCGCCCGCTGTACGGCGGCAAGCCAATATCCGTGTCGAGAGGAGCCACCACGTGCAACGGAAGGCGTGGGTACCCGGGATCGCCGTGCTCCTCGCGGCGGTACTGGCCGGCTGCACCGGCGGCTCGGCCGACGGCGGCCCGACGGACGAATCCAACCCCGGCGACACCGGCACGGCATCTCCCGCCGCCGAGCCCGGCCGCTACCGCACCCTGCCCGAGCCCTGCGCCGAGGTCGGCGAGAGCACGCTCGACGAACTCCTCCCCGGCATCCGGCAGATCAGCGACGAGGAGCAGCGCGAGAAGGCCTACGAGGGCGAGCCGACGAGCACGTTCGACACCGACCGCAAGGTCGGCTGCCGCTGGAAGGTGGATTCCCCCACGGCCACCGACCATCTGCTGATCGACTTCGAGCGGGTCGTCTCCTACGACAACGCCGTCAGCGACGACAGCCAGGCCGAGCAGCTCTTCGCGGAGCGGGAGGCCTCGGCCCACCTGCCCGAGCCGACCGCCACCGAGACGGCCGCCTCCGGCAGCACCCCGGCGGGCGGTGCGGGCGCTTCGCCGAGCGGCTCCCCGGCTCCCTCCGGCTCCTCGTCGCCCTCGGCTCCTCCCTCCGCGACCCCGACCGATCTGCAGCCCAGGGTGCTGGAGGACCTCGGCGACGAGGCCTTCCTCGACGACGGGCTGAACAGTTCCGGTTCGACGGCCAAGCAGCGGACCGTGACTGTGGCGTTCCGCACGTCCAACGTCATCGTGACCATCGAGTACGCGGAGCAGCCGGCGAGTGCCGGTGTCGTCCCGGACAGCAAGGAAATGCAGGACAGGGCGCAGAAACTGGCCTCCCGGCTGGCGGATTCACTGGGCGACTGAGGCCCCTTCACGGCCCCTTCACGCCCACCCGCAAAGGACACGAGAGAAGAACACACCGCTGCCTCACCGCGTACGGTGACCACTCGGACCCGTTCCGACCGCAGGGAATCACGAGCGTCATGAGTGAAGGAACCATGCAGCGACGAGTAGAGCGAGACCAGCGAGCGAAGCGCCTCAACCGCGTCCTTGTCTGCGCGGCCGCCGTCCCCGTGATGCTGGTCGCCGCCGGCTGCTCCTCGGACTCCGGCTCCGGCGACAGCACGGACAAGGCCGCCAAGGCAGCGGCGTCGGCGTCCTCGAGCCCGTCACCGACGGTGCAGGCGGCGGCGTACGACAAGCTTCCGGAGCCGTGCAAGGCGCTCTCGAAGAAGACGCTGAAGGACCTCGTGCCGAAGAGCAAGTCCGGCAAGGAGGGCAAGTCGGACGACATCTCGACGCGTGCCAGCTGCTCCTGGGACAGCCTCGACAACAACGGCGTGAAGGGCTCGCAGTTCCGCTGGCTGAACGTGTCGATGCTGCGCTTCGAGTCGGACGTCGCCCGCGGCCCGGCCGACAAGCTGGCCCAGGCGTACTACGAGAAGCAGGTCCAGGAGGCCCAGGCCGCCGAGGGCGCGAAGGGCGTCAAGTCGGAGCCGGTGGCCGGTACGGGCGACCAGGCGACGGCCGTGCACTACGACCTGAAGAAGAAGGAAGGCACCTTCAAGCAGCAGACGATCGTGGCGCGTGTGGAGAACGTCGTGGTCACGCTCGACTACAACGGCGCCGGTCTGGCCGGTGAGAAGACGCCGGACGAGGGCGACCTGCTGAAGGACGCGAAGAAGGCCGTCAAGGAGGCCGTGGACGCGGTGTCGGCGGCGAACGGCAAGGGCGGCGGCACGGCGGACGGCGCCCCGTCCGGAGCCGCGTCCGAGTCGTCGAAGCCGTCCAAGTCGCCTTCGAAGTCGGCGTCCGAGGAGGCCTCGGACGAGTCCTCGAAGGACGCCTCGGCCTCGCCGTCCAAGAAGCCCGCGTCGAAGAGCTGAGCAGTTCCGACAGGAACCGGCCACCCGTTCCCCGTACACATGTGCCACCCTGTTGCGCGCAACAACACGCAAGGGGAGGGGAGTACGGGTGGCCGCGCCACTGCAGCTGACTCGGATGCACCGCGTTCTCATCGGCGTGGTCGTGGCCGGCGCCGTGATCATCGCCGGTATCGGCTTCGCCGGTTCGTACGCGGCGGTCCGCGAGTTGGCCATCAAAAAGGGCTTCGGGAACTTCTCCTACGTCTTCCCGATCGGCATCGACGCGGGCATCTGCGTCCTGCTGGCCCTGGATCTGCTCCTCACCTGGATCAGGATCCCGTTCCCCCTCCTGCGTCAGACGGCCTGGCTGCTGACGGCTGCGACGATCGCCTTCAACGGCGCGGCCGCGTGGCCGGATCCGCTCGGTGTGGGCATGCACGCGGTGATCCCGGTGCTGTTCGTGGTCGCGGTCGAGGCGGCCCGGCACGCGATCGGCCGGATCGCCGACATCACGGCCGACAAGCACATGGAGGGCGTCCGCCTCACCCGCTGGCTGCTCTCCCCGGTCCCCACGTTCCTCCTGTGGCGCCGCATGAAGCTCTGGGAGCTCCGCTCCTACCAGCAGGTCATCAAGCTGGAGCAGGAGCGGCTGGTCTACCAGGCGCGGCTGCGGTCGCGGTTCGGGCGGGCGTGGCGCAGGAAGGCGCCCGTGGAGTCGCTGATGCCGCTGCGGCTGGCGAAGTACGGGGTGCCGTTGGCGGAGACGGCTCCGGCGGGGCTGGCGGCGGCGGGGATGGAGCCGGCCTTGATACCGCCGGCCCCGCAGCAGGCCCTTGACGCGGCGGAACCGAAGACGCTCGCGGCGGACGCCGCCCTCGCCTCGGCCGGTCGTGCCGCTGGGGCGGCACAGGCGGGCGCAGCGGCCCCCAGCGGCGGGCGGCGTCCGGAGCTCGACAGCACCCCTCACGCCCAGCGGTCCGACCACGAACCCGAACCGGACCAGAGCCCCTGGTTCAACACCCCTCGCGAGGTCGAGTACCAGGGGGGCTACGACCCGGCCTACGACCTCGACCAGTACGCCCAGTGGATCGCCGAGCCCTCGCAGGCCGAGCAGCGCCTCGACCAGCCGCAGGAGGTCTTCTCCCCGGAGGACACCGGCAGCTTCCCGATCCCGGTGGGCCCGAACCGCACCCGCGAACTGGGGGACGGCGGCGGCACGCCCCCCACCCCGGAGCCGGACGAGGAGGCGTACTACCAGATCTTCCGTGAGTCGATAAAGAGCGGGAACGGAGCGCCCACCCCGCGCGGGTTCATGGCCGACGTCGAGGCGACGTACGGCGTCACCCTGGAAGAGGCCGAGTCCAAGCGCATGGTGAACCGATTCTCCAACCGCCTCAACGCAGAGCTGACGGACGAGCACATCGCCTGACCCGCACCAGCAGCACCAGCACCCGCACCCGCACCCGCACCCGCACCCGCAAACGGAAGAGGGGCCCTCACCCGAGGGCCCCTCTTCCGTCGTCACGGCGACGGCGCCGCTACGGCGCGAGCAGCGCCCGCACCCGGTCCTGCCCGACCGCCAGCAGCAGCGTGGGCAGTCGCGGTCCGGTGTCCCGGCCCACCAGCAGGTGGTACAGCAGTGCGAAGAAGGACCGCTGGGCGGTCTTGATCTCCGGCGGCAGCTCCTTCGGCGTGGCGTCGGCGGAGAACCCGGCCTGCACCTTCGGCACGCCGTACACCAGGTGCGTCAGCCCGTCGAGCGACCAGTGATCGGCCAGCCCGTCCAGCAGCAGCCGCAGCGACTCGCGGCCCTGCTCGTCGAGCGACTTCAGCAGCTCGGCGTCCGGCTCGTCCCGCACGATCGTCCGCTGGTCGGCGGGGACGTGCGTGTTGATCCAGGCCTCGGCCTTGTCGTAACGCGGGCGCGCCTCGTCGAGCGAGGTCAGCGGCTGCTCGGGGTCGAGCTCGCTGAGGATGCGCAGCGCCTGGTCCTCGTGCCCGGCGGTGATGTCCGCGACGGACGCCAGCGTCCGGTACGGCAGCGGCCGGGGCGTCCGGGGCAGGTCACCGGCGGCCGTGCCCACGGCACGCGCGTGCGCGGCGACGTCGGCCGGCAGGGCGCTGCCGTCGGCGACCTTGGCGTCCAGGCGGTCCCACTCGTCGTAGAGCCGCTGGATCTCCTGGTCGAAGGCGACCTTGAAGGACTGGTTGGGCCTGCGGCGCGCGTACAGCCAGCGCAGCAGCTGCGGCTCCATGATCTGCAGGGCGTCGGCCGGGGTGGGCACGCCGCCCTTGGAGGACGACATCTTGGCCATGCCGGAGATGCCGACGAACGCGTACATCGGCCCGATCGGCTGCTTCCCGCCGAAGATGCCGACGATCTGCCCGCCGACCTGGAACGACGACCCCGGGGAGGAGTGGTCGACGCCGGAGGGCTCGAACACGACGCCCTCGTACGCCCAGCGCATCGGCCAGTCGACCTTCCAGACCAGCTTGCCGCGGTTGAACTCGTTCAGCCGGACCGTCTCCGAGAAGCCGCACGCGGTGCAGGCGTAGGTCAGCTCGGTGGAGTCGTCGTCGTAGGAGGTGACGGTGGTGAGGTCCTTCTCGCAGTTGCCGCAGTACGGCTTGTACGGGAAGTACCCGGCGGCGGTGGAGCTGCCGTCGTCCTCTGCGGCCGCGCCGGAGCCCTCGGCGGCCTCCAGCTCGGCCTCGTCGACCGGCTTCTGCCCCTGCTGCTTCTTCGCCGGGGCCTTCTTCGTGCGGTACTGGTCGAGGATCGCGTCGATGTCGCCGCGGTGCCTGATGGCGTGCAGGATCTGCTCGCGGTACACCCCGGAGGTGTACTGCTCGGTCTGGCTGATCCCGTCGAACTCCACGCCCAGCTCGGCCAGCGACTCGATCATCGCGGCCTTGAAGTGCTCGGCCCAGTTCGGGTGCGAGGAGCCCTTCGGCGCCGGGACGGACGTCAGCGGCTTGCCGATGTGCTCCTTGTAGCTTTCCTCGTCGACCCCGGCGATGCCCTCGGGCACCTTGCGGTACCGGTCGTAGTCGTCCCAGGAGATCAGGTGCCGCACCTGGTGGCCGCGGCGGCGGATCTCGTCGGCGACGAGGTGCGGGGTCATGACCTCGCGCAGGTTGCCGAGGTGGATGGGGCCCGACGGCGACAGGCCGGACGCGACGACGACGGGTTTGCCCGGGGCCCGGCGCTCCGACTCCTCGATGACCTCATCCGCGAAACGGGAGACCCAGTCGGTGGTCTCGGTGCTCTGAGCCACGATCGGCACGTCCTTCTTTCTGCATCGGGCAGCCGGTACGGTCGCACGGCTGACCGCATCATTGTCCCAGACCACCTCGCGCCCGGAAAAACGGCTTTACCCCCATGGGATACTGGCCGTGTCCATCGATTTCCCTAGGAGAACGGCACCCTCGCCCATGGCCTCGGTCACGTCCCTCAGCGACTCCGTCCACCAGCGCCTCGCGGCGGCCCTTTCGGCGGCTCTGCCGCAGGCCGGCTCCGCGGACCCGCTGCTGCGACGAAGCGACCGGGCCGACTTCCAGGCCAACGGGATCCTGGCCCTCGCCAAGAAGGAGAAGGCCAACCCGCGCGAGCTGGCCACGCAGGTCGTCTCCCGGGTCGAGTCGGGTGAGCTGATCAAGGACGTCGAGGTCTCCGGCCCCGGCTTCCTGAACGTCACGATCACCGACCGGGCGATCACCGAGACCCTCGCCGCGCGCTACGCGGACGACACCGGCCGCCTCGGCGTGCCGCGGGCCGAGCGGCCGGGCACCACGGTCATCGACTACGCCCAGCCGAACGTGGCGAAGGAGATGCACGTCGGGCACCTGCGCTCCGCGGTGATCGGCGACGCGGTGAAGCAGCTGCTGGAGTTCACCGGCGAGTCCGTGGTCCGGCGTCACCACATCGGTGACTGGGGCACCCAGTTCGGCATGCTCATCCAGTACCTGGAGGAGCACCCGCACGAGCTGGACCACAAGGCCGACGAGGTCTCCGGCGAGGAGGCGATGTCGAACCTCGACCGCCTCTACAAGGCCGCCCGCAAGGTCTTCGACGCCGACGAGGAGTTCAAGACCCGCGCCCGGCGCCGGGTGGTGGACCTCCAGGCGGGCGACCCGCAGACGCTGGCCACGTGGCAGAAGTTCGTCGACGAGTCGAAGATCTACTTCTTCTCCGTCTTCGAGAAGCTGGACATGGAGATCCGCGACGCGGACATCGTCGGGGAGTCGGGTTACAACGACATGCTCGCCGAGACCTGCCGCCTGCTGGAGGAGTCGGGTGTCGCGGTCCGCTCCGAGGGTGCCCTCTGTGTCTTCTTCGACGACATCAAGGGCCCGGACGGCAACCAGGTCCCGCTGATCGTGCAGAAGTCGGACGGCGGCTACGGCTACGCGGCGACCGACCTCTCCGCCATCCGCGACCGTGTCTTCAACCTCAAGGCCGACAGCCTCATCTACGTCGTGGACGCCCGCCAGTCGCTCCACTTCAAGATGGTCTTCGAGACGGCCCGGAAGGCGGGCTGGCTGAACGACGACGTGAAGGCGTACCAGCTGGCCTTCGGCACGGTCCTCGGCAAGGACGGCAAGCCGTTCAAGACCCGTGAGGGCGAGACGGTCCGGCTGGTCGACCTCCTCGACGAGGCGATCGACCGTGCCTCGGCGGTCGTCCGGGAGAAGGCGCAGGACCTCTCCGAGGAGGAGATCGCCGAGCGTGGCGCCCAGGTGGGCGTCGGCGCGGTGAAGTACGCGGACCTGTCGACGTCGGCGAACCGCGACTACAAGTTCGACCTGGACCAGATGGTCTCGCTCAACGGCGACACCTCCGTCTACCTCCAGTACGCCTACGCCCGTATCCAGTCGATCCTGCGCAAGGCCGGCGAGGCCCGCCCGGCCGCGCACCCCGAGCTGGAGCTGCACGAGGCGGAGCGCGCGCTGGGCCTGCACGCGGACTCGTTCGCGGCGACGGTGGCGGAGGCGGCGACGGAGTACGCCCCGCACAAGCTGGCGGCGTACCTGTACCAGCTGGCGTCGCTGTACACGACGTTCTACGACAAGTGCCCGGTCCTGAAGGCCGAGACGCAGGAGCAGATCGAGAACCGCCTGTTCCTCTGTGACATCACGGCCCGCACGCTCCAGAAGGGCATGGACCTGCTGGGCATCCGGACGCCCGAGCGGCTCTGAGCCCGGCCCCTGACGACAGGCCGAGGGCGGCTCCCCGTGTGGGGTGCCGCCCTCGGGCGTTGTGGCGAACCAGTGGTCAGCCGCAGTTCACCCACGTGTTGGACTTCATGTAGTGGCTCGCGCTGTCGGTCGTCTTGTACCCCCTCGGGATGACCCCGCTGGACCCGCCGTGGTTCTTCGCCGAGAACCACTTGAAGTCGCAGGACGCGCCGTGGTTGTACCAGGACTTGAAGCTCTGGAAGACGGCGTACTGGGTCAGGTCGTTGTTGGTCCCGGCGACCTTCTGCATGTGCCCGGTGTAGTTCTGCCCGGCCCAGACGCAGAACCAGCCCGAAGGACAGTCCGACGCCGCCTGCGGCGAGGCCTCCGCCGCACCGGCCGTACCGGCGTTGCCGGCCAGCAGACCACCGGTCAGCGCGATCCCCCCGGCCATGACGGCGAGCTTCCTGGTCATTCGCATGGTGCTTGCCCCCTTCGTGGTGGCCGACCGCACCGGCCGGCTCGACAACGAGAGTGCGGGCCGGGGGCGCCGATCCACCACAGTCGCCGCAGAAGTGACGTAGCCACGGGACGTCCCACGCCCTGACCTGCACGGACACCGCCCGCCGGGACGACACGGCGGGACGCTCCCGCCGGGCGGTGGCCGAATCGGGAGGGGGCCGGCGGGGGGAACGCAACCGATGTCTGGGGTGCCGCGTGGATGCTGGTGCAGAATGCGGCGGTGACGGGACCGCTGACCACGGTCCGGACACGCGAGTGGGGGGAACATGTCGCGTTGGAAAGGGCTGCCCGAAGAACTGGATCCGCGCGTACGGCAGTTGGTGGTGCGATTACGCCGGGCCAAGGACCACAGCGGACTGAGCCTGCGCCGGCTGGCCGCGAAGACGGGCTACAGCACGTCGTCCTGGGAGCGGTATCTGTCCGGCAGGTCCCTCCCGCCCGGGGACGCCGTCGAGGCGGTGGCCCGGCTCGGGGGTGACGACCCGACGCGCCTGCTCGCGCTGCGCGAGGTCGCGGCTCAGGCGTGGGGCACGGCGGCGGAGCAGCGCACACCACCGGCCGGGACGGCACCACCCCGGCCCCACGGCCGGGCCCTGCGCGTCACACTCGTCGCCGGTTCCGTCGCCCTGGTCCTGGCCGTCTGCTCCTCGATCCTGCTGGCCGTACGCCTCACGCACGGCGAGGGCGAAGCGGCGGCCGCCCCTCTCACCGCCTCCGCGTCCACGACGGCACCGGGCACGCCGCAGACGCCGGAGCGCCCCGTGTACACGTGCCGCTCGGAGCGGATCGAAGGCCGCTGGTACGCGGGCAACAGCCGCACCCAGAAGGCCGTCCTGGCGATGGGCCACGCCGGGCCGGAGGTGGCCGAGGCGCAGTGCCTGCTGCGGGAGGCGGGCCTCTCGCCGGGCGTCGTCGACGGGATCTTCGGCCCGCACACGCAACGCGCCGTCAAGGACCTCCAGAAGCGCTCCGGCCTGGTCGTGGACGGCATCATCGGCCCGCACACCTGGAAGGCGCTGCGGGAATGACGTCCACCCCGCCCGGCGGGCTGCCACCCGAACGCGTCCGGCTCGTCGCGTCGCTGCGGGAGTTGAGGACCGGCACCGGCCTGAGCCTGGCGGCCCTCGCGGCGAAGACCACGTTCAGCAAGTCGTCCTGGGAGCGCTACCTCAACGGCAAGACGCTCCCGCCGAGCCGGGCGGTGCGGGAGCTGTGCCGGCTGGCGGGCGAGCCTGAGGGCCGGTGTCTGGCGTTGTGGGAGCTGGCCGAGTCGGAGTGGAGCGGCCGTGCGGCACCGACGCGCAGGGACCCGCCCACGGCTTCGGAGGGGGAGGGCAACACCGGTGGCGGCAGAGGGGCGGCTCTGGCGATCATCGCCTCGGTCTGCGCACTGGCGGCCGGCGGCCTGTCGGTGGCCCTGGTCCTGCTGGCGGGCCAGTCCATCGACGGGCGCCACACCCCAGCACCTTCGGCGGCTCCGTCGCCCCGCTGCCGTGGAGCCGCCTGCGAGGGCAGGAGTCCGATGCAGATGAAGTGCGGCACGGACCCGCGCACACTCGCCTCACACCGCACGGCCGGCGGCGCCCATCTCGAACTGCGCTACAGCGCCGCGTGCGGGGCGGGCTGGGCGAGGATGTGGAGCACACGGATCGGCGACCGCCTGGAACTGGACCCGGCCGACGGCGCCCGTCCGTACGCCGCGGAGATCACCGACGGCGTCGCCGCGCAGTCCTACGTCTACACCCCCATGACCGGGGCGAGCCCTGGCACGACGATCCGGGCCTGCTTCCGCCCCGTGACGGGGGAGGGCCACGAGTGCTTCGACGCCCGCGTGTGAGAGCGCACCGGGTCGGCGCTGTGCCGTGGTGGCCCGCCTGTGAGGACGCACCGGTCAGCGCCGTGCCCTGGTGGTCCGCCTGTGAGGACGCACCGGTCAGCGCCGTGCCCTGGTGGTCCGCCTGTGAGGACGCACCGGTCAGCGCCGTGCCGTGGTGTTCGCGCCGTCCAGGGTTTCCCGGACGAGGTCCGCGTGCCCGGCGTGCTGGGCGGTCTCCCTGATCAGGTGCAGCAGGATCCGGCGCGCGGACCAGCACTCGGGCTCCGGCCGAGCACTTCGCGTTCTGCCCCGACAACATCCATTAGGGCACGCACCCGACCCTCCGGGCCTACGCCGAACACCAGGTCCTCAACCAGCGGACGTGGCACTTCTGGTGGGACTGAGCCCCTCCCCCAGCCGGCGCAGTCCCTCGGCGATCTCCTCGGGCGTCTGCGTCACGAAGCACAGCCGCAGGGTCGTCCGGTCGGGCTCGCCTGCGTAGAAGGGCGCGCCGGGGACGTAGGCCACGTCCTGCCGGACCACCTGCGGCAGCAGGGCCGTCGTGTCGTACGGCTCCGGCAGGCGCGCCCAGAGGAACATGCCGCCCTCGGGCCGGTCCCAGACCGACCCCTCGGGCAGTGCCCCGGCCAGTCCGGAGAGCATCGCGTCGCGGCGCTCGCGGTACACGCCGGCGACGCGGGCGACATGGGCGTCGAGGTCGTTGTCGGCGAGGTAGCGGGCCGCCGCGAGCTGGTTGACGGTCGGGGTGTGCAGGTCGGCGGCCTGCTTGGCGACGGCACAGGCCCGCCTCAGCTCCCCGGGCGCCCGCAGCCAGCCCAGCCGCAGCCCGGGCGCCATGACCTTGGAGAAGCTGCCGAGCAGCACGGTCCGGTCCTCGGCGCCCGGGTGGGCGGCGATCCACGGCACGCGCTCACCGTCGTAGCGCAGCTCGCCGTAGGGGTCGTCCTCGACGATCCACAGGCCGCGCCGGGCGGCGACGGCGGCCACGGCGGCGCGGCGTTCGGCGGGCAGGGTCCGGCCGGTGGGGTTCTGGAAGGTGGGCACGGTGTAGAGCAGCTTGGGCCGCTCCCGCACGACGAGTTCCTCCAGTGCTCCGGGGTCGACGCCGTGTTCGTCGCCGGGCACGGCCACGATCCGCGCTCCGGCGAAGCCGAATGCCTGAAGTGCCGCCAGATAGCAGGGGTTCTCGACGAGGACGGTGTCCCCGGGTTCGAGGAGCGCGGTGGCCAGGAGCGAGAGGGCCTGCTGGGAGCCGGTGGTGACGAGCAGGTCGGCGGGGCCGGTCGACAGGCCCCGCGCGGTAATGCGGGCGGCGAGCGCGTCCCGCAGCGCGGGTTCGCCCTCGGTGGTGGAGTACTGCAGCGCTCTCGCGGGCGCCTCGGCGAGCACGGCCTCGTACGCGGCGGCGATGCCCCGGGCGTCGAACAGCTCCGGCGCCGGGAGCCCGCCGGCGAAGTTGATCACCTCGGGGCGGGCGGTGACGGCGAGGATGTCCCGTACCGGAGAGCCGCCGACGGCCCGCGCCCGCGCGGCCAGGGGCGGCACGGGAGAGTGGGTGGGCAGGGGCTCGGCGACTGTCATGACACGGCTCCTTGGGCTGCGGTGACGCCTGGTGCCCCGCAGCCTAGGGAAGTACGTGCCGCCTACAAGCAGGTTTCCGGGATCCGGACGCCGGGCGCGCACGGACGCGGCCACCGAAACCCACGGCTCACCCCTTCACGCCGATCGCCGCGGGCCCCCGGAACCCCACGGCTCACCCCTTCGCGCCGATCGCCGCGTACACGTTGATGTCCGCGTCCGTGACGTCGTTGATGTCGCGGTACCGCACCTTCTCGATCTCCTCCAGCCCGGCGAGGAAGGACTCCTCCGGCTGCTCGGGGACGGGAGCGGCGTGGTCGGGCCGCCAGCGGTGCGCGGGGACGACTCCCGGGCCGGCGATCTCCAGCTGGTTCTCGGTGAAGAACCGCTCGACGTCCGCCCGGGAGCGCAGCACGAAGGTGAAGCCGCGTTCGGTGTAGGTCCGCTGGACCGCGCGGATGTTCTCGGGGTTGAGGTCCTCGGTGAGGTGGCTCAGCACCAGGCGGCTGCCGACGGGCAGTTCGTCGAGCAGCCCGCTGACCAGCGGATAGGCCTCCTCGTCGGCGACGAAGTGCAGGATCGCGACCAGGCAGAGCGCGACCGGCTGGTCGAAGTCCAGGGTCTTGGCGGCCTGTTCGAGGATGCGGGCCGGGTCGCGGAGGTCGGCGTCGATGTAGTCCGTACGGCCCTCGGGGCCGCTGGTCAGCAGGGCGCGTGCGTGCGCGAGCACCACCGGGTCGTTGTCGACGTACACCACCCGCGCCTCGGGGGTGATGCGCTGCGCGATCTGGTGCACGTTCTCGGCGGTGGGCAGCCCCGTCCCGATGTCGAGGAACTGCCGGATGCCGTCCTGCTCCACGAGCGTGGTCACCGCGCGCCGGAGGAAGTCGCGGTTGTGCCGGACGTCGAGGTACCCGCGCGGGTTGGCGGCCAGCGCGGCGGCCGCCGCGTCCCGGTCGGCCGGGTAGTGGTCCTTGCCGCCGAGGAAGACGTCGTAGACCCGGGCCGGGTGTGCCTTGCTGCTGTCGATCCTCCTCTGCAGCTCGGCGGGATCCTGACTGAGGGCGTCACCGGACATGGACGTCTCCCTGAAGAGTGTGCAGTTCAATCAACAACCACTACGACGGTCAACAACCTAACGGTTCAACTGATTTGATGGTGCCCGTGCAGAACGACAGCCGAGCGACGACGACCCTGTGGCGCCCCACCGGCCCCGAGGAGCTGGACCTGGTCCGGGACCTCGGCTGGCGCGCCTGGCCGCCCCGGCTCCCCGAGCAGCCGATCTTCTACCCGGTCCTCGACGAGGACTACGCCATCAAGATCGCCCGCGACTGGAACGTCAAGCACGACGGCGCCGGCTTCGTCACCCGCTTCGAGGTCGACACCGCGTTCCTGACCCGCTACCCGGTCCAGCAGGCCGGCGGCCGCACCATCCTGGAGCTGTGGGTCCCGGCCGAGGAACTCGACGAGTTCAACGCGCACATCGTCGGAAAGATCGAGCTGGTCCACGAGTTCCACTGAGCCGCCCCCGCGTGCCTACTGCGTGGTCCCCTCCTCGACCCACTTCTCGCCGCCCAGCGGGAACTCGTAGGCCGGACGCCCGTTGTTGCCGCTCGTACGGAAGGGCCGGCCGTGGTCGTCCACGGTCAGCGTGCCCGTCCGGCCCCCGCTGGACCAGGTCAGCTCCAGGTACCAACTGACGTCGTACGCGGAGGCGTCGGCCCTGATGTAGTACATCTCGGGGTCACTCTCACTCACCTTGAAGGGGAAGTCCGCGTGTCCCGCGTCCGGCAGGACCCCGGGGCGCGTGGCGTCGAGGGCGATGGTGAAGAACCTCGTCGGCACGCCACCGCCGCAGCCGACGCCCGGATACCCCATGGCGTAGTCGTTCCACGCGAGCGGCGCACGCTTGCCGGCCATCCGGACCGTCAGCCCCTTGACGACCACGGTCTCCTTGCCCGTCCCCTGCACGGTCAGCTTCAGGAACTGCTCCCCGGACGGCACAGCCCCCATCGCCGCCACCCAGCCGGGCGCGCCCGGCTCCGACGGCGGCGGCTTGACCTGTCCCGGCGGCAGATTCACCAGGTAGCGCTGGGAGCAGGGGCTCTCCCAGGCGTGCGGCTCCGTGGTCACGGTGAGAGGAGCGGCGGCGGAGGCGGCGTCACGGCCCGGGCGGCCGGCCCCGCCGGTGGCGGAGGCCGAGGCGGGAGGCGCGGAGGCACTCGCCTTCTCCTCCTTCCCCTCCTTCTCCTTCTCCTCCTTCTCCTCCTTCTCCTCCCTGTCCTTGCCCCTGTTCTTGTCGTCGCTGCCCTTGGAGGACGAACCGGCGGAGGGCGGCACGGAGGCCGCCGCGCCCTCCCTCTGCGGTGCTCCGGCACCGCCGGAGGCCACCGCCGACCCGCGCCGCCCCTCGTCGTCGGCCCCACCCGAGGGAACGGCCACGGCGAGGCCGACGACCCCACCGACGACCACGACTGCGGCGACACCGGCGAGGACGGCGCGGCGCCGGCGCCGGCCCGCGGACTGTTCCGGCGCGGGTGCGTCGGCGTCGGGGGACTCCTGCGGCACGAGTGCGTCGGCGTTCGCGGCCTCCTGCGGCACGAGTGCGTCGGCGTTCGCGGACTCCTGCGGCACGAGTGCGTCGGCGTTCGCGGACTCCTGCGGCACGAGTGCGTCGGCGTTCGCGGACTCCTGCGGCACGAGTGCGTCGGCGTTCGCGGACTCCTGCGGCACGAGTGCGTCGGCGTTCGCGGACTCCTGCGGCACGAGTGCGTCGGCGTTCGCGGACTCCTGCGGCACGAGTGCGTCGGCGTTCGCGGACTCCTGCGGCACGAGTGCGTCGGCGTTCGCGGACTCCTGCGGCACGAGTGCGTCGGCGTTCGCGGACTCCTGCGGCACGAGTGCGTCGGCGTTCGCGGACTCCTGCGGCACGAGTGCGTCGGCGTTCGCGGACTCCTGCGGCACGAGTGCGTCGGCGTTCGCGGACTCCTGCGGCACGAGTGCGTCGGCGTTCGCGGACTCCTGCGGCACGAGTGCGTCGGCGTTCGCGGACTCCTGCGGCACGAGTGCGTCGGCGTTCGCGGACTCCTGCGGCACGAGTGCGTCGGCGTTCGCGGACTCCTGCGGCACGAGTGCGTCGGCGTTCGCGGACTCCTGCGGCACGAGTGCGTCGGCGTTCGCGGACTCCTGCGGCACGAGTGCGTCGGCGTTCGCGGACTCCTGCGGCACGAGTGCGTCGGCGTTCGCGGACTCCTGCGGCACGAGTGCGTCGGCGTTCGCGGACTCCTGCGGCACGAGTGCGTCGGCGTTCGCGGACTCCTGCGGCACGAGTGCGTCGGCGTTCGCGAACTCCTGCGGCACGAGTGCGTCGGCGTTCGCGAACTCCTGCGGCACGGATGCGTCGGCGTTCGCGGACCCGGCCGCGTCCGGCGCCAGGACGTCGGCCCCCACGGCAGAGGTCACTTCCGCAGCGCCGCTCCTCGTACCGCCGCTCCCCTTGCGCGCCCGCCCGGCGTCCGCCAGCACCCAGCGCCGGTGCAGCTCGACGAGCTCCGTGGGCGACGCCTTGCACAGGCGGGCGAGCCGCTCCACCGGCGCGTAATCGGTCGGCACGGCATCCCCGTTGCAGTACCGGTGCAGGGTCGACGTACTCATGTGGAGCCGTTTGGCGAGCACTCCGTAGCTCAGCCCCGAGCGCTCCTTCAATTCCCCCAGCAGCGCGGCGAATTCCGCCGCGGTCGTGCCCTCCGACACTGCCCCTCCATGCCCCGTGTCCCGTTCCCCCGTTCCAGGGAATGACTGTTCTCCCTGGTCAGAGCGTGTGCGGGCGTTCCAACGTCCCTGATCTCCCGCCTGGTCTGGCGGCCGGGACGGATCACCGCACAAGCTCTGCTCATCCAAGCACGCCGCTCCCGGCCCACCGGCAGCGCGACCCACCCGGGCCTGCTTACCCACCGCCTTTGTCCGAAAGGAAACGCAAGATATGCGCAAGTACCGCGCCCTCCCCGTCGCCCTCCTGGCCGCCCTCGCCCTGACGGCATGCCAGGACGGGACGGGCCCGAAGGACGAGGGAGCCGCGCACCCCGAGCCGGCCTCGGCGACCGTCCCGGCGACGCAGCCGGCCGCGAGCGGAAGCAGCGGTCAGGCCACGGAAGGCACCGCGGGCACCAGCGGCGTGAGGGCCGCACAGGCGGCGGAGAAGCGGGAGACGGACACACAGACCGCGCACACCGGCAGGAAGGGTGAGAAGGGCTCGAAGGGCGCCACGGCAACCCGTGTCTCCTGCAACGGCTCCAACACCACCGTCACCGCCCGGCCGGTCCGCCGCCCCGTCAACCACATGCTGCTCACGGTGAAGAACACCGGCTCGAAGACGTGCGACCTCACCTACTACCCGATGCTGCGCTTCGACGAGATGCAGTGGGCGCCGCAGCCGATCGAGGACTCCCAGCCGCAGGCGGTGGTGACCCTGGCCCCCGGCGAGTCCGGCTACGCGGGCGTCTCCCTGTCGGCGGCCGACGGCAGCGGCGAGTGGGGCACCACCAGCCACAAGCTCACGGTCGGCTTCCAGGGCCGCACGCCGAACAGCGACGGCGGCCCCTCGGCGATCCCGGCCCTGCCGGCCAAGGGCGTGTACTACGACAGCACGCTGACGGTCACCTACTGGCTGCGCGAGATGGACGACGCGCTGTCCTACTGATCCTTGAGCTTCTGGGCCACTTCGGTGGCCCAGTAGGTGAGGATGCTGCGCGCACCGGCCCGCCGGATACCGGTCAGAGCCTCCAGGATCGCCCGGTCCCGGTCGATCCAGCCCTTCTCGGCGGCGGCCTCGATCATCGAGTACTCGCCGGAGATCTGGTAGGCGGCGACCGGCACGTCCACGGCGTCCGAGACCCGGGCGAGGATGTCCAGGTAGGGCCCGGCCGGCTTGACCATCACCATGTCGGCGCCCTCCTCCAGGTCGAGGGCGAGCTCCCGAAGCGACTCCCGGATGTTCGCGGGGTCCTGCTGGTAGGTCTTGCGGTCCCCCTGCAGCGACGAGCCGACGGCCTCGCGGAAGGGCCCGTAGAAGGCGGAGGCGTACTTGACGGTGTAGGCGAGGATCGCGACGTCCTCCCGCCCGATCTGGTCGAGCGCGTCGCGGACGACCCCGACCTGTCCGTCCATCATCCCGCTGGGCCCGACGACATGGGCGCCTGCGTCGGCCTGCACCTGGGCCATCTCGGCGTACCGCTCCAGGGTGGCGTCGTTGTCGACCCGGCCCTGGTCGTCGAGGACGCCGCAGTGCCCGTGGTCGGTGGTCTCGTCGAGGCACAGGTCGGACATGACCAGCAGGTCGTCGCCGACCTCGGCCCGCACGTCCCGCAGGGCGACCTGGAGGATCCCGTCCGGGTCGGTCCCGGGCGTCCCGAGCGCGTCCTTCTTCGACTCCTCCGGCACGCCGAACAGCATGATCCCGGAGATCCCCGCCGCGACCGCCTCCGCGGCGGCCTTCTTCAGACTGTCCCGGGTGTGCTGCACGACCCCCGGCATGGCCGCGATCGGCACGGGCTCGCTGACGCCCTCCCGCACGAAGGCCGGGAGAATGAGATCGGCGGGGTGCAGTCGGGTCTCGGCGACCATCCGACGCATCACGGGATTGGTCCGCAACCGCCGCGGCCGAGTACCGGGGAAAGATCCGTACGTCGTCATGCCCTCTACGCTACGCCCGCCCCAAACCCCCCGATGCCGACTCCTTGTCGGCCCGGGCGAGCACGCGCAGCGCCCCGCGATGCGCCCGACGCCCCCCAGGTCCATCCTGAAACAACAAGGACCCCGACGGCCCCCACACCGCCGCCGTCCCTCCGTACGCCCCACGGAGGACGCGATGACCGCCCACCCCCACACCCCCGACCTGTTCGCCCTCTCGGAGATCCACGGCCCGGTCCTGCGCCCCGGTGACCCTGCCTACGCCGACGAGGTCACCGGCTTCAACCTGGCCGCCCTCCACACCCCGGACGTCGTCGTAGGAGCCACCGGCCCCGACGACATGGTCACCGCCATGCGCTGGGCGCACGCCACCCACACGCCCGTCGCCGTCCAGGCCACCGGTCACGGCGCCAACTTCCCGATCGAGCACGGCCTGCTGATCAACACGTCCCGCATGACGGATGTCCACGTCGACCCCACCACCCGCACCGCAACCATCGCCGCCGGCGCCAAGTGGAGCCACGTCATGGCCGCGGCCGCCCCCTACGGACTGGCGGGCCTGTGCGGCACGTCCACGGACGCGGGCGTCGTCGGCTACACCCTGGGCGGCGGCCTCCCCGTCCTCGGCAGGGCCTACGGCTACGCCGCCGACCTCGTTCGCTCCTTCCAGGTCGTCACCCCGGACGGGCACCTGCGCGAGGCGGACCCCCAGCACGAACCGGAACTGTTCTGGGCACTGCGCGGCGGCAAGGGCAACGTAGGCATCGTCACCTCGCTCGTCACCGAACTGCTCCCCCTGCCACGCCTCTACGGCGGCGGCCTGTACTGCCACGCCGAGCACACGGAGGCCCTGCTGCGCGCCTGGAAGGACTGGACCCTCACCGTCCCGGACGCGATGTGCAGCATGTTCTCCGTCCTGCGCCTGCCGCCGATCCCCCAGATCCCCGAGCCCCTGCGTGGCGGCTTCTGGGCCCGGGTCGCGATCGCGTGGCCGGGCGACCCGGCCGAGGGCGAGGCACAGATCGCCCCTCTGCGAAACGCCGCTCCCGTGGCCGTCGACCTGGTCGAGGAGATGGACCACGCGGACATGGACCGCATCCACATGGAACCGCAGGACCCGCTCCCGGCGCGGGAGTGCTGCATGCTCCTGCGCGACCTGCCCCCCGAGGCCGTCGACACGTTCCTGGAGCAGGTCGGCCCCGCGGCCGGCGTCGAGCACCCGCTGCTGGTCGCCTCACTGCGGCACATGGGCGGCGCGCTGTCCCGCCCGTCGGCCGTCGAGGACGCCGTCTGCTCCCGCGACGCCCGCTACTTCATGGAGTCGGTCGGGATCATGCCCGCCCCACCCGTCGCCGAGGCCGTCGAACAGGCCACCCGCCGCCTCTACACGGCCATGGCCCCGTACGGCACGGGCCGCACCATGGTCAACATCCACGGCACCCCCGGCGACGACCAGGACCGCGCCCGCGCCTGGACCCCGGAGGTCTACGCACGCCTGCGCCACGACAAGGCCGTCTACGACCCGGACAACCTGCTGCGCTACGGCCACGCGGTCACACCCGCATAGCCGCAGCGCCGGCAGTCATAGGCCCGGTATCGCTCAGGTCGTCGAACGCCTCCGCCGCGCCCCCGGCCGCCGCTCGCTCGGCCGCGTCACCGGGTCGCCGGCCTCCAAGGCCGCCGTGCGGCGCTTCGCGCCGAAGTCGGCCAGGGCCTCCGCCAGCTTGTGCACGGACGGCTCGGGAGCCATGACGTCCACCCTCAGCCCGTGCTCCTCGGCGGTCTTCGCCGTGGCCGGGCCGATACAGGCGATCACCGTGACGTTGTGCGGCTTGCCGGCGATGCCGACCAGGTTCCGCACGGTGGACGACGAGGTGAAGAGAACGGCGTCGAAACCGCCGCCCTTGATCGCCTCACGGGTATCCGCCGGCGGCGGCGAGGCCCGCACGGTCCGGTAGGCCGTGACGTCGTCGACCTCCCAGCCGAGCTCGATCAGCCCTGCGACCAGCGTCTCCGTGGCGATGTCGGCACGCGGCAGGAACACTCTGTCGATCGGGTCGAAGACCGGGTCGTAGGGCGGCCAGTCCTCCAGCAGACCGGCGGCCGACTGCTCACCGCTCGGCACCAGGTCCGGCTTCACACCGAACGCGATCAGCGCGTTCGCCGTCTGCTCGCCCACGGCCGCGACCTTGATGCCCGCGAAGGCACGCGCGTCGAGCCCGTACTCCTCGAACTTCTCCCGCACGGCCTTGACCGCGTTCACCGAGGTGAAGGCGATCCACTCGTAGCGGCCCGTCACGAGCCCCTTGACCGCGCGCTCCATCTGCTGGGGCGTGCGCGGCGGCTCGACGGCGATCGTCGGCACCTCGTGCGGCACGGCCCCGTACGACCGCAGCTGGTCGGAGAGCGACGCCGCCTGCTCCTTCGTCCGCGGCACGAGCACCTTCCAGCCGAACAGCGGCTTGGACTCGAACCACGCGAGCTGGTCGCGCTGGGCGGCGGCGGAACGCTCACCGACCACGGCTATCACCGGTCGGCCGCCCTCCGGCGAGGGCAGCACCTTGGCCTGCTTCAGCGTCTGCGCGATCGTGCCGAGCGTGGCGGTCCAGGTGCGCTGCCGGGTGGTCGTACCGGCGACGGTGACCGTCATCGGGGTGTCCGGCTTGCGCCCGGCGGAGACGAGCTCGCCGGCGGCCGCCGCGACGGAGTCCAGCGTCGTGGAGACGACGACCGTGCCGTCCGACGCCCCGACCTCCGTCCAGCACCGGTCCGACGCCGTCCGCGCGTCCACGAACCGCACGTCCGCGCCCTGCGCGTCCCGCAGCGGCACACCGGCGTACGCGGGCACACCGACGGCGCTCGCGATGCCGGGGACGACCTCGAAGGGCACCCCCGCGGCGGCGCACGCCAGCATCTCCTCGGCGGCGTACGTGTCGAGGCCCGGGTCCCCGGACACCGCACGTACGACCCGCCTGCCACCCCGTGCGGCCTCCATGACAAGATGTGCGGCATCCCGCACCGCGGGGGCGGCGACGGCGGTTGACGTGCCGTCAACTACCGTCAGCTGGGGCGCTCCTGTGCCCGGCGCCGGATCCTGGGAAGGATCCGGGTCCGTGTGCACTTCGGAGACGCCCTGCCTGGCGTGCTGACGTACGACGTCGAGCACCTCGTGCTCGGCGACGAGTACGTCCGCGCTCGCCAGCGCCTCCACGGCGCGCAGAGTAAGCAGTCCCGGATCTCCGGGTCCGGCACCCAGGAAGGTGACGTGCCCGTGTTCAGGACCGGCGGAAAGGTTGGTGGGGCTCAATGTGCTCGCTCCCCCATCAGACCGGCCGCGCCCTGGGCGAGCATCTCGGCGGCGAGTTCGCGACCGAGCGCCATTGCCCCGTCGTGCGTCTCGGGCACGGGACCGGTGGTGGACAGCTGCACCATGCGCGTGCCGTCGGTGGTCCCGACGACGGCGCGCAGGCGCATTTCCTTGACAATCTGCCCGTCGGCCAGGAGGTCGGCCAGCGCCCCCACAGGGGCACTGCAACCGGCTTCCAGGGCGGCGAGCAGTGATCGCTCGGCCGTCACGGCGATCCGCGTGAACGGGTCGTCGAGTTCGGCGAGCGCGGCGATGAGGTCCGCGTTGCCCGCGGTGCACTCGATCGCCAGGGCCCCCTGGCCGGGGGCGGGCAAAACCGTGTCGACCGACAGGAAGTCGGTCACTTCGTCGCCGCGGCCGATCCGGTTGAGTCCGGCGGCGGCGAGCACGACGGCGTCCAGCTCCCCGCTGCGCACGAACCCGATGCGGGTGTCGACGTTGCCGCGGATCGGGACCGTCGCTATGTCCAGGTTGTGGCTGCGGGCGTACGCGTTGAGCTGCGCCATGCGGCGCGGCGAACCCGTACCGATGCGGGCCCCTGAGGGCAGGTCGGTGAACTTCAGCGCGTCCCGGGCGACGATCACGTCCCGCGGGTCCTCGCGCACCGGCACGGCGGCCACGACCAGTTCGTCGGGCTGCGTGGTCGGCAGGTCCTTCAGGGAGTGCACCGCGAAGTCGACCTCGCCCTTGAGGAGCGCTTCGCGCAGGGCGGTCACGAATACGCCGGTGCCGCCGATCTGGGCCAGCGCCTCGCGCGAGACATCACCGTACGTGGTGATCTCGACGAGCTCGACGGGCCGCCCGGTCACCCGGCTCACGGCTTCCGCCACCTGCCCGGACTGGGCCATGGCGAGCCTGCTGCGCCTGGTACCGAGCCGTAGCGCCCCTTGTGCATCCGGTCCCCGCTGGGGCGCCTCAGCCGGTGCCGAGGACCCGACCGTGCTCAGCCCTTCGGGCCTCCGCGCGCTCGTGCCCTCGGCGCCGGCGCGCCCCCGCGGCTCACGCGTGTCGTTCATGCCGGCCCTCGGTCTTTCTCGGTGGTGCTGTCCTCGGCCCGGGAGACGGCGGCCACCGTCTCGGGGTCGAGGTCGAACAGGGTCCGCAGCGCGTCCGCGTACCCGGCGCCGCCGGGTTCGGCCGCGAGTTGCTTGACCCGCACGGTCGGCGCGTGGAGCAGTTTGTCGACCACGCGCCGCACGGTCTGGGTGATCTCCGCTCGGTGCTTGTCGTCGAGACCGGGCAGCCGCCCGTCCAGCCGGGCGATCTCGCCGGCCACGACGTCGGCGGCCATGGTGCGCAGGGCGACCACGGTCGGCGTGATGTGCGCGGCCCGCAGGGCTGCCCCGAAGGCCGCGACCTCGTCGGAGACGATACGCCTGACCTGGTCCACATCGGCAGCCATCGGAGCGCCCGCGGAGGCCTCCGCCAGCGACTCGATGTCCACCAGCCGCACCCCGGCCAGCCGGTGCACGGCCGCGTCTATGTCGCGCGGCATCGCGAGGTCCAGCAGGAAGAGCACGGGCTCGGGCCGCTGCGGTTCCTCGACCGGCTCGGGCCGGCGCCGCTCGGGGATCCGCCCGACGGCGGCGACGGTCGCGGCGAGCGCGGCGATGGCGTCGGTGTCCGCGGCCGGGTCGAGCGTGCCGCTCTGTCCCGGCCGGGCCGTACCGCCCGCGGCACGCCGGTCGCCGCCCACCGAGCCGTTGTCCACCCACGCCGCGTGCTGTTCGAGGTCGGCCGCGGCCATCCCGGCCACGGCGGCCTCGCCCAGCACGGAGAACCCGGCGGTGCCCTGCACCGCGGAGAGGTCCAGCGGGCAGCCGTCCTCGCTGCCGGTGCCGGCGCCCGGCGCGCCCTCGCGCTGCGCTCCGGCCGCGGCTGCGGACCGGCCGCCCGGCACCCCCGGCCCACCCTCGCCGGCCATGGCCGACGACGCGGGCTCACGGCCCACGACCGCCTCGGCGACGGACTGGGCCGTCAGGACCAGGCCCGTCGCGCCGGTACAGGAGACGGTGACGTCGGCACGTGTCAGCTCGGCCGGCACCGACTCCATCGGTACCGCGCGGGCCGCCACGTCCGTGTCGTCGCCCTCCATGAGGATCTCGGCGAGGCGCTCGGCCCGGTCGAAGGTGCGGTTGGCGACGACGATCTCGGCGACCCCGGCCCGCGCGAGCGTGGCCGCGGCCAGGGAGGACATCGACCCGGCCCCGATGACCAGGGCCCTCTTGCCCCGGGCCCACTGCTGTACGTCCCCGCCCCGGGCCAGCTGCTCCAGGCCGAAGGTGACCAGGGACTGGCCGGCGCGGTCGATGCCGGTCTCGGAGTGGGCGCGCTTGCCGACCCGCAGGGCCTGCTGGAACAGGTCGTTCAGGAGGCGGCCCGCGGAGTGCAGGTCCTGCGCCCGGGCCAGGGAGTCCTTGATCTGTCCGAGGATCTGCCCCTCGCCGACGACCATCGAGTCCAGCCCGCAGGCCACCGAGAACAGGTGGTGGACGGCCCGGTCCTCGTAGTGCACGTAGAGATAGGGAGTGAGCTCCTCGAGGCCGACCCCGCTGTGCTGCGCGAGCAGGGTGGACAGCTCGGCGACACCGGCGTGGAACTTGTCCACGTCGGCGTAGAGCTCGATGCGGTTGCAGGTGGCGAGCACCGCGGCCTCCGAGGCCGGTTCGGCGGCGACCGTGTCCTGGAGCAGCTTGACCTGCGCGTCCGCGTTCAGCGCGGCCCGCTCCAGCACGCTGACCGGGGCGCTGCGGTGACTGAGTCCGACGACGAGGAGGCTCATGCCGGCATCACGGCGGGCATGTCCCCGTCGGGTCCCTGGTCGGCGGAGTCGCTGCGCGCGGCGGCGGCGGGGACGCCACCGTCGGAGGCGGCCCCCTCCCCGGCCTTGCGCTGCTCGTGGAAGGCGAGGATCTGCAGCTCGATGGAGAGGTCGACCTTGCGCACGTCGACGCCCTCGGGGACGGACAGCACGGTCGGCGCGAAGTTCAGGATGGAGGTGACGCCGGCGGCCACGAGCCGGTCGCAGACCGCCTGGGCGGCACCGGCGGGGGTGGCGATGACACCGATCGACACGCCGTTGTCCTGGATGATCTTCTCCAGGTCGTCGGAGTGCTGCACCGGGATGCCGGCGACGGGCTTTCCGGCCATGGCCGGGTCGGCGTCGATCAGCGCGGCGACGCGGAAGCCGCGGGAGGCGAACCCGCCGTAGTTGGCGAGGGCGGCGCCGAGGTTGCCGATACCGACGATCACGACCGGCCAGTCCTGGGTGAGCCCCAGTTCGCGGGAGATCTGGTACACGAGATACTCGACGTCGTAGCCGACACCCCTGGTCCCGTAGGAGCCGAGGTAGGAGAAGTCCTTGCGCAGCTTCGCGGAGTTGACCCCCGCGGCGGCCGCGAGCTCCTCGGAGGAGACCGTGGGCACCGAGCGCTCCGACAGCGCGGTCAGAGCGCGGAGGTACAGCGGAAGCCGGGCGACGGTGGCCTCGGGAATCCCTCGGCTGCGGGTCGCCGGTCGGTGAGTTCGGCCAGTTGCCACGGTGCTCCTGCGGGTAGAGCGGGGCTGTAGGCGGTCATACGTCCCTACATGACCGCCCCGTCGAATGCAGGCTATGTCTTTGTGAACGCGTGCACAAAGATGGTGTCCGATTTGCCCGGCCAACGTGACCGGGGTCACGCGCCCCCGGCGCACGCGCAGGGAACTGGCGCCTGGGCGCCACCGTTCCTTGTCTTCTGGGGGCAAAACCGCACACTCTCCTCAGTGAATCCCGCCCCCGAGACCAAGCCACCATCGATCCTAAGCGACCCGACGGCCCCTTTGGACTGATCGGTCAGTCGCTCACCGGGGCGGGATCAGTCGGTCAGCGCCTTGCGCAGGCGGTCCTCGTTCACACGCCAGAACGTGTGCTGCCTGCCGTCCACCAGCACGACCGGGATCTGCTCCCAGTACTGATCGTGCAGTTCCCGATCCTCGGTGATGTCCTTCTGCTCCCAGGGGACTCCGAGATCACCGCACACCTTCTCCACAACGACCTGTGCGTCATCACACAGATGACAGCCGGGCTTGCGGATCAGGGTGACGAGCCGGTCACCGGAGGGCCTGCGACGGAAGAGGGGACTCATGTCGGCCATTGTCGCGCGCCCGCGGACAAGCGGAACCCCCGCGAAAGCCCCGGGGACACGCCGACCGCCTTCGTCCCGCGCGGCGTCTTTTGACGACATGCTTGCCGAGAGTTCACACGCCCCCAACCTTCCGACTCCGGAACCCCCGAACAAACTGGCTATGCTCACGCCATGGCCGCTCTCGGATGGCTCACTCCCCGTAGGCGCTCCGCCACGGCGCGGAGCGTTTTGGCAGGCGAGGCCTCGGCGGAGGCAGCCCGCAAGTCCACACAGGAAGCCGCCGGCACGACCGAGGAACCGCAGTTCCCGGTGCACGGCGACGACCGGGCCGCCGCCTTCTTCGACCTGGACAACACCGTCATGCAGGGCGCGGCCCTCTTCCACTTCGGGCGGGGCCTGTACAAGCGGAAGTTCTTCGAGACGCGCGAGCTGGCGAAGTTCGCCTGGCAGCAGGCGTGGTTCCGCCTCGCCGGGGTCGAGGACCCCGAGCACATGCAGGAGGCCCGCGACTCGGCCCTGTCGATCGTCCAGGGCCACCGCGTCGCCGAACTGCAGTCGATCGGCGAAGAGATCTACGACGAGTACATGGCCGAGCGCATCTGGCCCGGCACCCGCGCCCTCGCCCAGGCCCACCTGGACGCCGGCCAGAAGGTGTGGCTGGTGACGGCCGCCCCCGTCGAGATCGCCACCGTCATCGCCCGCCGCCTCGGCCTGACCGGCGCCCTCGGCACGGTCGCCGAGTCCGTCGACGGCGTCTACACCGGCAAACTCGTCGGCGAACCGCTGCACGGCCCCGCGAAGGCCGAGGCCGTCCGCGCCCTGGCCGCCGCCGAGGGCCTGGACCTCGGCCGCTGCGCCGCCTACAGCGACTCGCACAACGACATCCCGATGCTCTCCCTGGTCGGCCACCCCTACGCCATCAACCCGGACAGCAAGCTGCGCAAGCACGCCCGGCAGCTGGACTGGCGCCTGCGCGACTACCGCACGGGCCGCAAGGCGGCCAAGGTCGGCATCCCGGCCGCGGCGGGCGTCGGCGCCGTCGCGGGCGGCACGGCGGCCGCCATCGCCCTGCACCGACGCCGCCGCTGACCACCTGATCAAACCGGGACACGGAAGTTTGCGGCCTGACAATCGCCGTAAATCCAACTGGCGTACCCCCACAACCTCCTCTCCAGTCCTCTTGGCTGCACACGGCCACAACACGCCCTGCACTCAGCCGCAATCCGAAGCTTTCCGATCAACAACCGGTCACGCACTGGCACTTGATCCGGCGTCAATCGGTTACGGAAGCGACGTAACCGATGATTTGAGCAACTCGGTGTAGCAGCGCCTGTACGAAGCGTTATTCTCCTCAGACGCAATCCGGTACCCCTCCGTCGCTACGACGGGTGAAAGGTCCCGCACTGCACGTGATGGAAGCTCTGCCTCTGGGAGTCCCGTGTACCCACACGTCGGGGTTGACGCCTCGGGCCTGGCTACGCTGCGCGCAACGGTCCAAGACCTGTTGCGCGGCTTCGTCCCCACCGCGTACGCCGTCCCCGCATTCGCCACCGCCGCGCCCGTAGGCCCTTGCTACGCACTGGCCGACGGCAGCGCCGCGGTCGGCAGACGAGGGCGCCCTTCCGGCGCGGCCACCGCACGCCGGCCTGCCGCTGACAGCGACAGCGCCCGGATGATGGACCTCGTGGAGCGCGCTCAGGCCGGCGAGTCCGATGCCTTCGGCCGCCTCTACGACCAGTACAGCGACACCGTCTACCGGTACATCTACTACCGGGTCGGAGGAAAGGCGACCGCCGAGGACCTCACCAGCGAGACCTTTCTGCGTGCCCTGCGCCGCATCGGCACGTTCACCTGGCAGGGCCGCGACTTCGGCGCCTGGCTCGTGACCATCGCCCGCAACCTCGTCGCGGACCACTTCAAGTCCAGCCGGTTCCGCCTGGAGGTCACCACCGGCGAGATGCTCGACGCCAACGAGGTCGAGCGCTCCCCCGAGGACTCCGTCCTGGAGTCCCTCTCCAACGCCGCCCTGCTCGACGCCGTACGGCGGCTCAACCCCCAGCAGCAGGAGTGCGTGACGCTCCGCTTCCTCCAAGGCCTCTCCGTGGCCGAGACCGCCCGGGTGATGGGCAAGAACGAGGGCGCCATCAAGACCCTCCAGTACCGGGCCGTGCGCACCCTCGCCCGGCTGCTCCCGGAAGACGCCCGCTGACCGGGCGGCACGCTCGGCGACACCCAACTCACGGAACGTGAAAGTCCGTTGCCTTCGGCATCCGATGAGCCGGAGTCCGTAACCCATGTGCCACGCCGCTCGTTGTGCGGAATGCAGGCTCCCTGTGGTCACCCCCTGGCCGGCTCCGGTCACTCGATCGTGTGGTCGTGCTCAGGGTGTGCAACCCTCAGGACCCCCTGGGGAGTCGACCGTCATGACGAGAGGAGGTGCCGCCAGTGATCGCGAACGTATCGGCGCACCGGCGGGCGAACGCCTTCGCCCAGGCCCTCGAGGAGCAGTCCGAGCAGGGTTCGGCGGCCGAGCAGCCCGAAGGATCGGCACCTGCCCCGGCCACCGCGGAGACGAGCGAACAGGCCCGCCATCTGGCGCTCGCCTCGGAGCTCGGCGCGTTGCCCAAGCCGGAGCTCGACCCGGAGGTCAAGGTCGTCCAGCGGGCCCAGCTGGTGGCCGCCTTCGAGGCCATGCTCCAGGAGGGCACCGCGGGCGGCGGGGCGACGGACAGCGCGGTCCCCGGACAGCGGTCCCGGGCCCGCGGGGCACATCGCGCGGGTTCACTGAAGAAGCTCCGTCCGCGTTCCCGGCTCGCCAAGGGCCTCACCGCGGGCGGACTCAGCGTCGGGGTCGCCGCGAGCGCCTTCGGCGGAGTCTCCGCCGCCAGCTCGGACGCCCTTCCCGGCGACTCGCTCTACGGCCTCAAACGCGGCATCGAGGACGTCAAGCTCGGCCTCGCCGACGGGGCGGACGAGCGCGGCCGGGTCTATCTCGACCACGCCTCCACCCGGCTCAGCGAAGCCCGCCGCCTGATGGAGCGAGGCCGCAGCGGCCCCCTGGACCACGAGTCCCTGGGCGAGATCCGCCGCGCCCTGTCCGGCATGCGGCACGACGCGTCGGAGGGCCACCGGCTGCTGAGCGAGGCGTACGAGCACGACCCGGACTCACTGGGCCCCATCCAGGCCCTGTCCGCGTTCTCCCGCTCCCACCGCGAGGCCTGGGGCGAACTGCGCGATCGGCTGCCCGTCCAGCTCGGGGACGTCAGCCGGGAGGTGTCGTCCGTCTTCGACGCCATAGAGGAGGACGTCGCCCCGCTGCGCTCCCTGCTGCCCGAGCCCCCGGCCACGAGCGGCGGCGACGGCAAGCGGCACGGCGTCTCCGAGTCGGCTCCCAGCGGCTCCTCGAGCACAGGCCGCTCGACCCGTCCCGGCGACAGCGGCGGCAGGCACAGCGACGAGCACGGCACCGGCAGCGGCAGCCCCAGCCGCTCGGCCGGCTCCGGTGACGACAGCGACGGCCTGCTCGGTGGCAGCACCGGCGGCCTGCTCGACCCGCCGAAGGACAACGCCACCAGCACCTCCCCCTCGGCGGAGGCCCACACACCCGTCCCCGAGCCGGATGTGACACTCCCGCCCCTCCTGCCCGGTCTCCTGCCGGGCCTGGGCATCGACGGCGAGGACGCGGACTAGAAGACGGCTTCGGGGCGCCCCTTCAGCAAGGGGCGCCCCGAAGCCGTACGCGGACAGCGGCAGACGGACTCAGAGGAACACCGACCGCCGGGGTGTTGCGAACGCCGGTGTCAGAAGAACACCGACCGCCGCTGCACCAGCAATTTGTACAGCGTGTGCTGGATCTGCTCCCTGACCTGGTCGGTCAGGTTGAACATCAGCATCGGGTCCTCCGCCGCCTCCGGCGGGTAGCCGTCCGTGGGGATCGGCTCGCCGAACTGGATCGTCCACTTGGTCGGCAGCGGAATCGCCCCGAGCGGCCCCAGCCACGGGAACGTCGGTGTGATCGGGAAGTACGGGAAGCCCAGCAGTCGCGCGACCGTCTTGGCGTTGCCGATCATCGGGTAGATCTCCTCGGCCCCGACGATCGAGCAGGGCACGATCGGCGTCCCCGCGCGCAGCGCCGTCGAGACGAAACCGCCGCGGCCGAAGCGCTGCAGCTTGTAGCGGTCCGCGAAGGGCTTGCCGAGTCCCTTGAAGCCCTCCGGCATCACCCCGACCAGCTCGCCCTGCTCCAGCAGCCGGGAGGCGTCCTCGGCGCACGCCAGGGTGTGGCCCAGCTTGCGGGCCAGCTCGTTGACCACCGGCAGCATGAACACCAGGTCGGCGGCGAGGAGCCGCAGATGCCGGCCCGCCGGGTGGTTGTCGTGCACGGCGACCTGCATCATCAGGCCGTCCATCGGCAGGGTCCCGGAGTGGTTGGCGACGATCAGGGCACCGCCCTCGGACGGGATGTTCTCGACGCCCTTCACCTCGACCCGGAAGTACGTCTCGTACAGCGGGCGCAGCAGCGACATCAGGACCTGGTCGGTGAGTTCCTCGTCGTAGCCGAAGTCGTCGACGTCGTAGTCCCCGGTGAGGCGGCGGCGCAGGAAGGACAGGCCGCCCGCGATCCGTCGTTCCAGCCCGCCCCCGCCGTCCCGGGCGGGCTCCGGCGGCTGTTCCTCAGAAGTCACAGGAACATCATCCTGCGGAACAGCCCTGGTGGGCAGGGGCTGCACCTCACGTACCGGCACGGACTCCGCGCCCGGGCGGCGGTTCCCGGCGCTCCGGCGCCGCTGGGGACGCTGCGCGGCGCTCCCCCGGGACCGGTCGTCGTCGAACGGAATGACCTTGGCGTCCGCCATCGTTGATGCGCTCCTCAGTTGGCGCTCTGCGTCGGGGAGTGTCCGCCGCCCGCGAGGGGCAGGCCGGCGATCCGGTCGACGGCCCCCGTGAGGGCCTCCGGCGGAAGGAGTCCGGGGCCCTGGCTGCGGGCGAAGTCCGCGAACGTCTCCGCGGTCGTGTACTTGGGCTGGAATCCCAGCGTCTCGCGCATCTGGCCCGTGGCCACCACCCGGCCGTGCGTGAGCAGCCGGATCTGCTCGGGCGAGAAGTCCGTCATCCCCAGCGTACGCACCAGCGAGCCCGCCCAGGTGACGGCCGGGAGCAGCAGGGGCACGGTGGGGCGTCCGAGGCGCCGGGAGCACTGCGAGAGCAGCAGCACACCGTCGCCGGCGATGTTGAAGGTGCCGCTGTTGAGCGTGCCCCGCCGGGGTTCGTGCGAGCCGAGCCGCAGCACCTCGATCACGTCGTCCTCGTGCACGAACTGCAGCCTGGGGTCGTAGCCGAACACGGTCGGCAGGACCGGCAGCGCGAAGTACGAGGCGAGCGGGGTGTCCGCGGTCGGGCCCAGGATGTTGGCGAACCGCAGCACGCACACGGCCACGTCGGGCCGGCGGCGCGCGAAGCCGCGGACATAGCCCTCGACCTCGACCGTGTCCTTCGCGAAGCCGCCGCTGGGCAGGGACTTGGGCGGGGTCGTCTCGGTGAACACGGCCGGGTCGCGGGGCGCGGAGCCGTAGACGTTCGTGCTGGACTTCACCACCAGCCGCTGCACGGCCGGGGACTTCTGGCAGGCACCGAGCAGCTGCATGGTGCCGATGACGTTGGTCTCCTTCAGGGAGGCCCGGTTGCCGCTGCCCAGCGGCGTGCCCGTCACATCGAGGTGGACGATCGTGTCGGCGCCCGACTCGGCGAGCACCCGCGCGATGCCGGGCTGCCGGATGTCGGCCTGGACGAAGTCCGCACCGCCCAGATGGTGCTCGGGCGGCACCGCGTCCACGGCGACGACGCGGTCGACGTCGGGGTCCCGCTGGATCCGCCGGACGAACCGGCCCCCCAGCTGGCGGGCCACTCCGGTCACGAGCACGACCTTGCCCAAGATCAGCGCCTTCCTTCCAGAACCTCTCGTCCCCGCCGCGTTCCCCCGTGGGGCCAACTTAGCGGGTTGTTGTTGCCCTGTGATGACCGCCCGATGCGTGAAGTGACCGAAGCCAGCCGGACGCAGGAGCGCGGGCCCGCGTGCCGCCGGGCGGCGCACATATGCGTGTGGCCCCCCACCGGTGGTGGGGGGCCACAGCAACGCTCTCGCGGCGTGCGCGTCGCGAACTTACTTCTTGTTGCGACGCTGAACGCGCGTGCGCTTGAGCAGCTTGCGGTGCTTCTTCTTCGCCATCCGCTTGCGCCGCTTCTTGATAACAGAGCCCACGACTACCCTCGCTCACTTCTCATCACTCGGTGTTTGGGCGCCATGGGCCCATACGACCTACGAGGGGCCAGCCTACCCGTCCGAGCGCTGAGGTCGTAATCGAGGAGGCCGGGGGGATCCCCAAGTGCCCTGTGGGGGTCCCCCCGGCCCTGCCGTCAGGCGGTTTCCACCCCCACGTAACTCTCGCGGAGGTACTCGTGAACCGCTTGCTCCGGGACGCGGAAGGACCGCCCCACACGGATCGCGGGCAGATGACCGCTGTGCACCAGCCGGTACACGGTCATCTTCGACACTCGCATCACCGAGGCGACTTCCGCCACGGTAAGGAACTGAACCTCGTTCAGAGGCCTCTCGCCAGCTGCAGCCATGACACACCTGAACCTTCCGCACTCGACGGCCACCGGCTTCCCCTTCCGGTGACTCTTCGTCGCTGCGTGCTCACTCCCCAATGTAGGTGCCAGTGATGCGAGTGGGGAAGAGGTGCACCCATCGGCGGCCTACTGTGACAGACACGCCCGATTGAGTACGTAGCGGGTAAGCGGCAGGTAGTAATCGGACCGCACGCCGTCATCAAGTGGAACGACGACGGAGACGGACCCCTCGGCCTCCCCCACGAACAGCGCCGGGTCGTCCGTGTCGGCCGGCCCGATGGCCTCGAACCCCAGCTGACCTGCCCCGCAGACCCACCCGTGGTCCCCGATCACCAGCTCGGGCAGAGGTCCGCCGGCCTCCGCGCAAGCGGCCAGTACGGTACGAACCGGGAGAGGTGAGTGCGTATGTGCGCCGGGCTCACAACCGGGGCGTTCGAGGCCGGGGGTCCGCACCAGCGCGACTCCTCGTACGTAGTCGAGGTTGTACGTACGTAGACCGAACCGGGTCGTTATGTCGATACGGCGACCCTGCGCGGGGGTGAGGACGGCACATCCCGCCGCCGACAGGGCGTCTGCCAGAGCGCCGTAGAAACCGAGCAGCCGGTGCGGGTGCCCGGTGCCGAGAAGCACGGGAGCACCCCGCCATGCCGCCTCGGCGAGGCGTTCCGCGAAGGCGTCCAGCGCCGCCAGGGTCCGCTCCGGATCGATCACATCCTGGCCGGAAACCTGCCGGGAATCGGCCGAAACACCACACCGGTCCGCCATCAGCTCGATCAACTCCGGCTGCCTCCAGGCACCTTCGGGATCGATCCCGAGCAGCACCCGGGGGTCCCGGGCCGCGAAGAGCCGGTAACTGCGCAGGCTCTCCTCCCGCGAGGTCGCCACGGTCCCGGCGAGCCGCGCGCCCACCAGGTGCGCACGCAGGGCTTCGGTGGTCAGCACAAGAAGATCGTGCGTGACCGGAACGCAGCCTGTCCCGGGAACCGACGAACACCGCACGGCCGGCCTACGCCCGCCGGCGCCCCCTCACGCCAGCAGCCCCCGCAGTGGGAACACCGCCCGTCGGGCCGCCAGCACCGCCTGGTCCAGCCGGTCCGCCGGGTCGTAGCCCTCCTCCCAGCCGGACCAGGAGACGGGCCGGCGTCCGTCCGTCATCCGTGCCGGGGCCAACTGCCGCGTCCTCGCGAACACGTCCTGCCGCCACGCCTCCGGGATCATCGCCTCCGGCTCCACGGGCCGCCCCGCCGCGATCGCGACCAGATGCGTCCAGGACCGCGGCACGACGTCCACCACCGCGTATCCGCCCCCGCCCAGGGCCACCCAGCGTCCGTCGGCGTACTCGTGCGCCAGGTCGTGACAGGCCACCTGCACGGCCCGCTGCGCGTCCAGCGACACCGCCAGATGCGCCAGCGGATCCTCGAAGTGCGTGTCCGCCCCGTGCTGCGTCACCAGCACCTGCGGCCGGAAGTCGGCGATCAGCTCCGGCACGACCGCGTGGAACGCCCGCAGCCACCCGGCGTCCCCCGTCCCGGCAGGCAGCGCCACGTTCACCGCCGAGCCCTCCGCCGTGTCCGCCCCGGTCTCCTCCGGCCACCCGGTCTGCGGGAACAGCGTCCGCGGATGCTCGTGCAACGAGATCGTCAGCACCCGCGGGTCCTCCCAGAACGCCGCCTGGACCCCGTCGCCGTGATGCACGTCGACGTCGACGTACGCGACCCGCTCCGCCCCGAGCTCCAGCAGCCGCGCGATCGCCAGCGAGGCGTCGTTGTAGATGCAGAACCCGGACGCACCGCCCGGCATCGCGTGGTGCAGCCCGCCCGCGAAGTTCACCGCGTGCAGCGCCTCACCCCGCCACACCGCCTCCGCCGCCCCCACCGACTGCCCGGCGATCAGCGACGACACCTCGTGCATCCCCGCGAACGCCGGATCGTCCATCGTCCCCAGCCCGTACGACTGGTCCGCCGCCCCCGGATCCGCGGACGCGGCCTTCACCGCCCCGATGTAGTCCTGCCGGTGGACGAGCCGCAGCGTCGACTCCCCGGCCGCCCTCGCGGCGACCACGTCCACCTCACGGTCCAGCCCGAAGGCGTCGACCAGTTTCCGGGTCAGGGCGAGCCGGACGGGGTCCATCGGATGCCCCGGACCGAAGTCATAGCCCGTTACTGCCTCGTCCCACATCAGCTGTGCGCGGCCGCTCATGCCCGCCACCGTATCGGTCCGGTTGAGCCCCGAACGACCGGGCGTACACCAGCGTCACCAGCACCAACACCATCGGCACCAGCATGGCCCCGCGGTAGCTCCACAGGTCCCCGAGCGCCCCGACCAACGGCGAACCGACCAGGAACCCCACATAGTTGAAGACATTCAGCCGCGCCACGGCCGCATCCGAAGCCCCCGGGAACAGCCGCCCGGCCGCCGCGAACGTCTGCGGCACCAGCACGCACAACCCCAGCCCCAGCAGCGTGAACCCCAGCATCCCTACCCATGCCCCGGGCGCGGCGGCCACCACGGCGAACCCTCCCGCCGCCACGAGCGCACCGCCCCGCACCACCGCGACCGCCCCGAACCGCCGCACCCCGAAGTCCCCGATCGCCCGCCCCAGCAGCGTGGTGACCATGTACACGTTGAACGGCACCGTCGCCATCTGCTCCGAGCTCCCCAGCACGTCCTGCAGATACTTGGCACTCCAGTTGGAGACCGTCGAGTCCCCGATGTACGCGACCGTCATCACCAGACACAACGGCAGCAGCCACTTGAAGACGACCACCCCGCCCTCCCCGGCCTGGTCCTCCGCCACGGATGCCGCACCCCGGTCGTCGACGTACCACCGGCTCCCCACCAGCACAGCCGGCAGCAGCACCAGCACGACCGGCAGATACGACACCCACAACGCCAGCTGCCAGTGCGCCCCCACCCAGGCCAACGAGGCCCCGACGATCCCGCCCAGGCTGTAGGCCGCGTGGAAACTGAGCATGATGCTGCGCCCGTACGACCGCTGCAGGCTCACTCCGAGCATGTTCATCGAGGCGTCCAGCACCCCTACGGCCAACCCGAACGCCGCGAGCGCGACCCCGAGTTCCACCATCCGTTCCCCGGCCCCGACGCCGAGCAGCGCCAGCAGCACCACAGGCTGGGACCACCGCAGTAGCCGGCTCGGCGGTACCCGCTTCACCAGCCGCTCGGTCGTCACGCTCCCGACCCCGGCGAGGACCGGCACGGCGGCCAGGAACGCGGGCAGCAGCGCGTCGGAGACTCCGTACCGGTTCTGGATGGCCGGGATCCTCGTCACGAGCAGCGCGAAGGCGACACCCTGCACCAAGAAGCTGAACGCCAACGAGGCCCTGCCGCGCCGCAGCACATCTGTCATGGCGGCGAGCGTAGGGCCCCGGCTTACTCGTGGGTAGATCCAGCCAAAGATGAATTCTCCTCAGCTCTACTCGGCGGTCACGAGACCGGTGGTCACGAGACCGTTCCCGAGAGACGAACCCGAGCGACCGGCGCCCGCCCGCGACCCCGCCTGCTTCTCGTCCCCCGCCCCCGCCCCCGCCTTCGCCTCCGCGACGACCATCGCGGCCATCGGACCGGCGCCCAGCGCGCCGCCGACCACGAAGCCCACTCCCATGGCGACGACCATGATCACATTGCCGAGCCACACCATGGTGTTCACCGGCAGGGTGTACACCCCCACCACCCGCACCACACACTCCGCGAGCAGTACGACCCCCCACACCAGCGAGAACACCCGCTCGGCCCGCCGAAACCGCGCCGACCCGGCATGCAGCCGCGCCCAGGCGGCCTCCCGGCCCGCGTCCCCCTTCACCACCCAGGGCTTCATACCTGCGGTCATCAACGGCTTGCCGACCGCCACGGAGACGATGATGCCGATCCCGATCGTGCTGCTGACCGCGCTGTCCTTGGCGATCATCAGCCGTGGGTCACCGGCCACGAAACCGAGCAGCAGCGAGACGACGTTCACGAGGAGGATGAGCGCGGCCAGCCCGTTGACCTCACGGGACCTCACCACACCCCACCCGGTCCGCACGGCCGGGACGACGCTGCTCAGGCCGAGCGCCACCAGGGTGCTCATCCCGAGGCCGTTCTTGAGGAGGTAGTACGCCCCGAGGGGCACCGCTACGTCGAGGAGCAACGGCGCGAAGTTCCGCAGCACGCTCGGGCCGTTGGTGTCGCTTCCCTTGGAATTCCCGGGGTTCGTCGTCATGCACCCAGCATCACGGTCGGCACCGGATCGCCGGTAGGAACGATCATCCGGTCCCCGACATGACAAATGTCAGAGCAGCATGTCAGCCAACTCGCCCATGTCGGAGAAGAGTTGAGTGGCACCCGCGAGCCTGTCGGCCGATGTCATCGCGGTGAACCCGTACACCTCCATCCCGGCAGCGACGGCCGCCCGCACCCCCAGCGGACTGTCCTCGACGACGACACACCGCTCGGGCGCGACCCTCATCCGCTCGGCCGCGTACAGAAACAGGTCGGGAGCCGGCTTACCGCGCCCGACGTCCTGCGAGCTGAAGATGCGCCCCTCGTCGAACCACCGGTCGAGCCCGGTCGTCCGGTGCCCCACTCGGATCCGCTCATGGCTTCCGGAGGACGCCACGCAGTACGGCACAGCGTCGGTGGTGAGCTTCTGCAGCACCTCCTCGACGCCGGCCACCGGCTTCAACTCCTTCTCGAAGGCCGCGAAAACCCGCCCGTGGAACACGTCGTCGAAGTCCTCCGGCAACCGCTGCCCGGTCCGTTCCCCGATCAGATCATGTACGCGGTGCATGGCAGCGCCCATGTAGTCACGCAGGGAGTCCTCGTAGGAGGTGGGGTGCCCGAGCTCGGTCAGATAGGCGGCCAGGAGCCGGTTGGAGATCGGCTCACTGTCCACGAGGACACCGTCGTTGTCGAAGATCACGAGGTCATGGCGCATAACCCGACCCTAAACGCAGAAAACCCCCGCATCCGAAGATGCGGGGGTTTTCCCAAAAATTGTT
>NZ_SZVW01000027.1 GCF_007655005.1 Streptomyces tibetensis | reverse complement strand
AACTGCTCGCCGTCTGACACAACCGATCATGTGTTGCGACGATCCCTAGAAACCGCCTCCTGCGCGTGGACGGGGCCTTTCGGTGACCACGCCAGTCGTGATCGGCCGGACAGATCCTGGTACTCCGGCAGGACTTTGGCGCCTGAACTGGGGCGTTGTCGAGCGGATGGAGTATTGGCTTCCGGGCAGAACACGTCCCAGGCGGCCTCGTGCGGGCGATCGCCAGCCTGGACCCGGTCCGGTTCGTCGAGCTTTGACATCAGGGATCGACTACTCCGAAGGCACGCTCGAAGAGCCCCGTTCCCCCGTGTCCGCCCGTGCTGGGTGGTGCTGGACCGGATCTCGTGGGGGTTGTCACCTTGGCCGGGTCGGAGGTGCAGCGGTGGCAGGTAGGGATCGCAGCCTGGCCGTTGCGGGCGGGCAGGCTGCGAGGAGGGCGCTGGTCGCCGGCGTGGGCTGGACGCCGAGTTCCCGTTCGAATGTTTCCACGCAAACCTGATAGGCCCGCCGGGCCTCGGCGAGATTGCCCTCTGCAAGGTGCACCCGGAGCACCGCCCGGTGTGCGCTCTCACGCAGGACGTCGGCGCGCAGCGCAGTCAGAGCGGCATCGATCGCGAGCCCGAAGTGACCTTGCGTGCACAACTGTTCGGCAATGCCCTCCAGAGTGTGGAGCCGCAGCTGACGCAAACGTTCGCGATCGTCGATCAGCCATTCGTCATGCCAGTCCGGCAGCAGGTCCTGGGCCGGAACGCCTGCTGCCCACGTGGCCGCGTCAACCGTTCCGCCGCCCAGCACGCCCATCGAGTGCTCGACCTGTTCCCGGATGTCGATCTCGGCGTGCGCCGTGAGATAGACCTGCTCGCCCAGGCTCTCGACGAGCTGTGGCACAACCTGGTTGACGCGCCAGATCGCGGTGCGCAGCCGGGCCAGAGCCCGCTGCTCGTCCGTCTCCGGCCACAGCGTGCCAGCCAGCGCGCTGCGGGCTGTACGGCCTCGTAGGGCGAGCAGCGCCACCAGCCGCTGTGCGCCCCCGGGCAGCTCCGTCTCCCGCCCTTCCACGGTCAGCCGGAACTCGCCCGTCAGGATGACGGCGACTCGCTGTCGGACCCGGCCCCCGGGGCGCCGTCGAGTGGATGCGCCCCCAGAGGTGCTCCTGGGTTGCAGGGCGTCGATCCTTCCGTGCGTACCCGTCATCCTCGTCCTTCCTGCTGGGTCGCAGCCGTCGTAGCGTCCCGTTCTGTCTGCTCCGGTCGAAGATGCCGATTTGCCGCGCGATATTCGACGTCGACACCCTCGTCCCGAGGGTGAAGCGTGCGGTGGCCGGGTGACGCGACGTAGGGGTGTGACGGGCGGGTGACGTCGGCGTGACGCCCATGGTGCAGCCTTCTTGGTCGTGAGCACCTTTCCGGGAAGTCCGCGGACTCTGCGGGGCGCCATCGTGGCTGTTTCGCGGGCGAATCCACTCGCCCGAATCGTGATCTTCCAGTACAACCCGGATTTCGTGACTCGTTCAGTCCGTCCTCGCTCGGCTCCCAAGGAGACCCCGTCCGCACCGGAGGACGCGCACCGAATCTGGGGCGCCCCGATCGAGTCCGTCACCATGACGGTCGAGGTGGACGCCGCCGACCAGTTGGAGAGCGGCGATCCCGTGGCGGCGGCGACAGGGATCGGCCCCCAGCTGGCCGCGCTCGAGATGCTGCTCTACCCGAGCAGTGCCCTCGTCATCGCCAACTCCCTCCTTCTGCAGGCCGGAACCATCGGAGTGCTGCCCCCGGAAGGGCCGCTGACCCTGCTTGTGTGGGGACCCGCGCGGGTGGTGC
The DNA here is from genome assembly GCF_007655005.1 of Streptomyces tibetensis. Classification (GTDB taxonomy): domain Bacteria; phylum Actinomycetota; class Actinomycetes; order Streptomycetales; family Streptomycetaceae; genus Streptomyces; species Streptomyces tibetensis. The sequence goes on along the minus strand of NZ_SZVW01000027.1, from coordinate 128,859 downwards.
CCATCCGGCTGGAGAGCCTGTCCATCACCGAGCAGGCCTTCGACGCGGAGCTCAATCCGGTCCGGGCCGCCGTCGAACTCTCCGCCCAGGTCCTCTCGTACCACGACCTTCCGGTGAGCGATCCCGGTTACGCCTTGTTCCTCGTCCACCAGGTACTCAAGGAAGCCATGGCCACGACCGCGGCGGTCTCCGGGGCCGTCTCCAGCCTCACCACGGCAGGGAGCTGACATGCCCGGACCGAGCCGCTACGCCGCCGTCGACATCGCCACCGCCTCCGTGGCCGACGGGGCCGGAGGGGTCCGCCAGGTCCGCCACCTGCGTCGGCGCCCCCTTTCCGACCCGCAGCAGACGCGTGTCCTCGCACTCCATCAGGTCGGCCCGGGGGACCGCATGGACCTCATCGCGGCGCGTCATCTGGGGGATCCCACCGCCTTCTGGCTCATCGCCGATGCCAACGGTGCGCTCGACCCCGACGAACTGGTCGGGCCGCACGCAGAGGGCTCCCTCCTCGTCATCCCCGTTCCGGAGGTGTGAGCCGTTGGCCTCGCTCGGACTCCGGCTGACCGTGCTCGCCGGGCCCAGCCTCCCCGTACCGCTCCCCGGACCCCTCACCGCCCGCGTTCGGTCCGTGGAGGTGACCGAGAACGACAGCGAGCGGTCGGTGTTCACCCTGACCCTGGACGCAGGACGGTCCGCGACTGCGGGCGCCGTCGACGTCCCCGGGCTCATCGGCCCGCCCCTGACCGCATTCTCGCGGGTCGTGGTCGTGGTCCACCTCGGGGTGGTGCCGTTCGTCCTCTCCGACGGGATCGTCACCGAGGTGAAACTCGCTCCCGGAGACGGTCCCGGAGCGGCGACCCTGTCCGTCACGGGGGAGGACGTCTCGTGCCTGCTCGATCGCGAGGAACGCGACGTCGAGCATCCGGCGATGGACGCGTACGCGCAGGTGCTCCGCGTACTCGCCCCCTACGCCGCCCGCGGCGTCCTGCCACGGGCTGTACCCCCGGCTGTGCTCGATCCGCCGCTGCCCATCGACCGGATCCCCACACAGCACGGCACCGATCTGGCCCATCTCAATGCGCTGGCCCGCGACCACGGGCACGTCGCGTACGCCATGCCCGGGCCTGCGCCGGGTACCAGCACTTTCTACTGGGGGCCCGCTGTACGCACTGGTCCACCGCAGCCCGCGCTCTCGGTCGACCTGGGTCCGCAGACCAACGTCACTGAGATCCACTTCCGTACCGAAGCCCTTGGCCCGGTCGCCATCCAGGGCAAGGTGATGGATCGTCAGACCGGACTCGCGGTACCTGTCGTGGTACCCGTCGGCGTACGTCCGCCCCTGGCCGCCGTCCCGTTCGCCGCTGCCAACCTCGGACAGACCAGGGTCCGCCGCCTGCGCGGGGCGACCAGCAGTACCATCGCCGCCTATGCAGAGGCGCGCGCGGAGGTCGACCGGTCCCTCGACGCGGTGATCGCGGAAGGACGGCTCGACGGCGTCCGGTACGGCGCTGTCCTCCGTCCCCGTGCCTTGGTCGGCGTACGTGGCGCCGGCTGGTCCCACGACGGGTTGTGGTACGTGCGTGAGGTCCGGCACGAACTCACGATCGGCGGCTATCAGGCGTCGTTCGTCCTGGCCAGGGACGGCCACGGCGCGCTGACGCCCGTGCTGCCGGTGGGCGGGGTCATCTGATGGAGAACGAGACCCGTTTCTACGGGAAGTACCGGGGGACCGTGGTCCAGAACCTCGATCCGCAGGGGCGCGGCCGGGTCCAGGTCTCCGTCCCGGCCGCCCTCGGAGACGGCAGGCTGGCCTGGGCCGAGGCTTGCGTCCCGTATGCCGGACCCGGTGTGGGGTTCTACGCAGTGCCCCCGATGGGCGCCTCCGTCTGGGTGGAGTTCGAGCAGGGCAACCCTCAGTACCCGATCCTCGCCGGGGCGACCTGGGCGACGATACAACGCGCGCCCGCGCCCGCCCTCCCCGCCGTGAAGGTCTGGAAGACGGACTCCGTCACGATCACCCTCAGCGATCTGCCGGGCGTGGGCGGACTGACAGTCGAGGTCGGTGCCCCGGCCGCGGCCGTACCCATGAAGATCGCCTGCACCTCCGCGGGCATCGAGTTCTCGATCGGAACCTCCAGCGTGAAGCTGACCCCAGCCTCGGTCTCCGTCAACAACGGCGCACTGGAGGTGATCTGATGCCCGGTGTCGCGGTGCAGGCCGGAGCTGCCGTGCGTTGTGTGCACGGTGGCGCGGCACAGCCCACCGAGACGAGCCCCCGGGTACGGCTGGCCGGTGCTCCGGCCGTCACCACGGGCGCGCCCTGGACGTTGCTCGGCTGCCCCTTCCCGCCCGTCTCCGGCGGACCCTGCACCACCGCGTCATGGTCCGTCGGGAGCGTCCGTGTGACGTCCATGGGCCGTCCCCTGGTCATCCAGGGCGGCTTCGCAACCTGCGTGCCGACCGGCGTGCCGCTGATCGTCGCCACCGCCCAGCCCCGAGTGAGGCTCACATGACCGGAGGCCGGGGGGCACACCTTGCTTTCCCCCTGCGACTGGACCGCCGCGGGCGGCTCCGGCGTTCCGAGGAGGAGGCATACCTGCGCGGGCTCGTGGAGGCGGTGCTGTTCACCAGGCCGGGGGAGCGGATCAACCGGCCCGACTTCGGCAGCGGCGTCCACGCCCTCGTCTTCGCACCGGCCGGGGACGAACTCGTCGGCGTCACCCGCTCCCTCGTACAAGGCAGCCTCCAGCAGTGGCTGGGAGACCTGATCCGGGTCGAGGACGTCCGCGTCCGGGCGGAGGAGTCCACTGTGGAGGTCACCGTGGTCTACGCGCCGCTGCGGGCGGGCGCCGTCGTCGGCGCGCCCCGAACGATGACGGTCGGCGGAGTGCCTGGGGGCGCGCCGTGAGTCCTTCGCCCGAGGCCCTGGCGGACGTCCTCGCCGGCACCGTCGACCGCGAGGCGCGGCGCGCCCTCGTGCGTCAGCAGACCGACCCCAGGCCCAACGGCATCGACACCGTCGAGGTGCTGACCAACGCGCCCGGCACGCCCGGCCACGAGCCCGACGTGCCCAGCAGGCAGACCCTGCTGGTACGCCTGCTCGAATCGGTCGAAGCCGAGGTCCTGCACGCCGGGACGGTACGTGTCCTTGGCGGCGTCCGTCCGGACCCCCGGATCAACCCGGTGCGGGTCGAGTGGGCGTACACCGCCGAGGACGTCCTGAGCGGTGCGCCGCTGCCCGGGGTCGACGGGGCCGTCCGGCGACTTGTCACCCACGCCACCGTCGAGGACGTGCTGGACTGTGTGCTTGTCGTCCGTACCTCCTCCAGCGGCGACTGGTCCACCTACGTCCTCGCGCTGACCGAAGCGGACGGGCGGACCACGCTGCCCGGTTTCGACCCCCTGCTCTCCCGCGCGGCGTTCGCCTTCACCGTCGACTGCCCGTCCGAACTCGACTGTGCTCCCGCCGCCCCTGCGTGCCCGCCCGCACTCGGCGCCTCCCCGGTCCTGGACTACCTCGCTCGGGACTACGACGCCCTGCGCGGCCGACTGCTGGACCGGCTCGGCGCCCTGATCCCCGGATGGACCGACCACAGCCCGGCCGATCCGGCCGTCACCCTCGTCGAACTGTTCGCTGCGCTCGGGGACCGGCTGGCCGCCTGGCAGGACGGTGTTGCCGCCGAGGCGTACCTGGGCACGGCACGTCGGCGCACCTCCGTACGGCGCCATGCGCGGCTGCTGGGGTACCGGGTTCGGGAGAGCGTCAGCGCCCGCGTCTGGCTGGCGTTCGAGACCGACGGCGTGGCCGCGTCGGCCGTGAAGCTACGCGAGCGCACGCCCGTCACCCAGTCCGCCGATGGAACGGCCGCTGCGCAGACCGTCCGCGAGGCACTGGAGTCGGGCGCGCTCGTCTTCGAGACCTGCGCCGAAGCCAAGCTGACCAAGGCACGCAACCGGATCGCCCTGTACTCCTGGGGAGCACCGTGGCACTGTCTGCGGCCGGGCAGCACCTCTGCCTTCCTCGTCCACCCGGACTCCGAGCCTCCCGAGTTGGAGGCCGGGGACGTCTTGATTCTGGGACCGGCAGGGCAGGGCCGGCGGACCGGGGCCCCGGCACGGCTGCAGGCCATCGTGCTGGATCGTGATCCCGTCCCCCACCACGACCCCCTCAACCCCGACCACACGGTGCTGGAGATCCACTGGGCCGGCGAGGACGCCCTGCGCGCCCCGCTCCAGGTGACGGAGGACGAGCGGGACCCCCGCGGACTGCCAGTCCCGGTCGCCGAGGCCCGCGCCAACATCGTCCTCGCCGACCACGGCGGCACCCTCGCCGGCGAGTCGCTGGGCCCATTCCGGCCGGGCAGCCGAAACCGTCCGCGACTGCCGAGAACCGGACTGGCGTGGGCCCAACCCGCGCCGACAGCGCACCGCAGCGCCACCTCCGCCCTGCGGCCCGACGCCCACCGCGCCCAGGCGCAGGTCCAGGTCCGCGACGGGCTGCGCGTATGGCGGCCGGCAGCGGAGCGCCTGCCCGGAGACCGGCTCGCCGCGACGTTCGCCGTCGAGACCGACGACGACGGCACGGTCCGGCTCCGGTTCGGCGACGGCGCGTCCGGCCGCATGCCGGCGCCCGGCAGCGCCCTCGACGCCACGTACCGGATCGGCGGCGGCACCGTCGGCAACATCGGGCCCGACACCCTGGGAATCCTTCTTCCCCTCCCTGGCTCCGGCACCGTGCCGGCCGGAGTCACCGTCACCAATCCGTTGCCGGCGGCCGGCGGCGCCGATCCGGAGACCCTGGCCGAGGTCCGCGCGCTCGCCCCCCACGCCTTCCGCTCCCCGCTCCGGGCCGTCACCTCCGCCGACTACGCCGACGTGGCCATGCGCCATCCCGGTGTGCAGCGCGCCGTGGGCCGCCGGCGCTGGACGGGCTCCTGGTACGCGCAGGAGGTGATCCTGGATCCTCTGGCGGCGTTCGCGGACGACCGTTCGATGCCGACCGAGATCGCGGAGCTGCTGGAGACCCACCGGATGGCCGGGGCCGACGTGGAGGTGACCCAACCGACCTACGTACCGCTGGAGATCGTCATGGACGTGTGCCTCCTTCCCGGCCTTCGGCGCGCCGACGTCGCCGCCTCGCTCACCCGGGCCTTCTCGGCGGGCCGGCTACCCGACGGCAGCCGCGGCTTCTTTCATCCGGACAACTTCACCTTCGGCACACCCCTGTTCCTGTCGGACGTCGTCGCCACGGCGATGGCGGTGCCCGGTGTCGCCCGGGTCGACGTGGACGACGATGCGGACCACCCCACGGGCCTGCGTTTCCGCCGGATGGGCGTCCCGCCATCCGGAGAAGTGCAGCGGGGTCGCATCGACGCCACCGCCGGCGAGGTGCTGCGGGCGGACAGCGATCCGAGCAATCCGGAGAACGGGCGGATTGTCTGCCGGATCGTAGGTGCCCGATGAACCGGCTCTGCGGATGCCGCGACGGGTGCGCCGGCGACCCATCCGAGCCGGCGGCGCCCAAGGTGTACAACCTGCCCCGGCACACAGCCCTCGCGTGGCGCATCGCATCTCACGCCGACTCCCTCGGACGGATGCGGGCCGCGCTCGCCGCCGACGGCGCCGCGCTCCCGGGTGACGACGCGGCGAGCGCCCTGCTCGACAGCTGGGCGTACGTCGCCGACGTGGTCTCCTTCTACACGGAGCGGATCGCCAACGAGGGCTTCCTGCGCACCGCCACCGAACTGGAATCCGTCCGGGAACTCGCCCGAAGCCTCGGCTACGAGCTGCGTCCCGGGGTCTCGGCCACGGCCGATCTCGCCTTCACGGTCGAGGATCTGCCGGGAGCCCCCGGCTTCGCGGACGTCCCCGCAGGTACCCCCGTCCAGTCGGTGCCCGCCGCCGGCCAACTTCCGCAGACCTTCGAGACCGAGGCGGACCTCCGGGCTCTCGCCTGTTGGAACTCCGTGCCGCTCGCTCCCACCGTCGCCCAGCCAATGCGCCCGGGCACCACCGCTATCTGGGTCCGCAGCGGGGCGACCGGAGTCCGCCCCGGCGCCGGCCTGCTCGTTGTCGGCCGGGAACGACTGCAGGACCCCGAGAACAAGCGCTGGAGCTACCGCGTCATCGAGTCCGTGACCGAGGCCCCCGACGGGCACGTGGGATGGACGCGGCTGACAGTAAACCCTGGACTCGGCAAGAGGGAGGATCCCTCCACCGTGGCCCAGGAAGAGGTCGAGGTATTCGTGTTCGAAGAACGGGCCTCCCTCTTCGGCTGGAACGCGTCCGATCCCGGCCTGCTGTGTGTACCCGGCCGCCCGTCTCCGCCTGGTTCGGTGGGCTGCAAGGACCTCGATCCGGACCATCCAGATCAGGAAATCACCGTGACCTGGAAGCATGCTGACGCACTCGCTCCCGATCAGCCGGCGGAGCAGGGGCGCATCGAGCTGGACGGCGACCACCCCGGCCTTCTCACAGGCACGGGAGACGAGGTGGCTACCGCGTCCTGGCTGCTGTTGGAGAGCCACAGCAGCCGCGACCTGTACCGCGTCATGGGTGTGGAGCCGGGTGGTGAGGCTCGCTACGCACTCAGCGGACGTCTCACTCGCGTGAGGCTGGACAGGAAGACCCGGCTGGACAAGTATGACCGGCGCCGGACGCTGGTGCACTGCGTGTCCCGCCTCTTGCCGGCTCGCGTCGTACCGCCCACTGACGCCGTCCAGACCACCGAACTGCTGCTGGCCCGGACGGAGCCGCTGCTTCCGGCCGGCCGGACCGTCCTGGTCACCGGGCATCCGCACGGCGAGGCCCCCACCGGAGCGGACGTCGGCGCCGCCGACCTGGAACCGTCGCCGGAGTGCTTCCGCGCAGTCGTCGTCGAGTGCACCCCCACGACGGGCATGCCCCCCGAGGCCGAACCTGCCATGAAGGTTACGCTCGACCGCGCGACGCCCAAGCTCGACCCGCGGTCCCTGCGCCTGCTCGCCAACGTCGTCGGTGCGACCCACGGTGAGACCGTCCGGGAGGTCCTCGGCAGCGGCGACGGCCGCCTGCCCTTCCCACAGTTCCGGACCCGGCGCGGCCCCCTGACCCACGTACGCGCTCAGAGTGCCACCGGCGCACACCCTGCCCTGGAACTCAGGGTCGACGGAGTGGTCTGGTCGCATACCCCCGCCCTCGACACAGCCGCCGGTACGGACCGGGTCTACACCCTGCGCACGCAGGAGGATGGCGAGGGCTCCCTGCTGCTGGGCGACGGGATCCACGGTGCTCGCCCGGCCTCCGGGGTGGAGAACATCACCGCCACCTACCGCGTCGGCATCGGCGCCGAAGGCGCGGTCGACGCGGGGCGTCTCAGTCTGCTCACCCGCCGCCCGCTCGGGATCAGGTCCGTGACCAACCCCTACGCCACCCGCGACTGGGCGCCCCCCGAAGGGCCGGCCGACGCCCGCCGCAACGCCCCGCAGCGGGCCAGGGCCCTCGACCGGGCCGTATCAGTCGCCGACCACGAGGACTTCGCCGCCGGATACGCGGGCGTGAGCAAGGCCCGAGCCGATGCCGTGTGGAACGGGGCGTCGGCCACCGTCGTGATCAGCGTCATCCCCGCGGCGGGCGACACCGCCTCGAGCGGGCTGCTCGCGGACCTGCGGCGCTCCCTGGAAGCGGCCCGTGACCCTGCCACAGGGTTGGAGGTCATGGCGGGGGAGAAGATCTTTTTCGGTCTCGCCGTGGAGCTGCGGCACGATCCCGCGTGCGACCAGGCCGCGGTTCACGCGGCCGTGCTTGCCGCCCTGAACGAGACGTACGCGCCCGCCGCCCGCGGGTTCACCGAACCGGTCACGCCGGCCGGCACGTTGCTGACCATCCGCCGCACCCCGGGCGTGCTCGCCTGCACCATGCCCCGGCTGGCGCTTGCTTCTGACACAGGAACGAACGTGCCGGCGCTCACCGCCGCCCCCGCGCGATGGCTCCCCGGGGCCCCACGGCCGAGCGCCGCGCAGCTCCTGACCGTGGCCCCGGACCGGATCGAGATCGGAGAGATGCAGTGAGCACCACCGAACCGGCCGTCCGGGCACAGTCGCTGGAGCTTCTGCGGAGCCGGCTCCCCTCCCACCTCCTCGCCCGTGACGCCGAGTCGGGCGGTTTCCTCGGCCGGCTGCTCGACGCCGTGGCGGGCGAACTCGCCCTCTTGGAGGCCGATCTGGAGGACCTCTACGACGCCTGGTTCGTCGAGACGTGTGCCGACTGGACCCTGCCGTACCTGGCCGACCTCATCGGACTCGACGACCTGCCCACGGGCCTCGGGCTGCCCGCCGGGCCGCGCGCCCTCGTGGCGAACACGGTGACCTACCGCAGACGCAAGGGGACGGTGGGCGTACTGGAGCAGGTCGCCCAGGACATCACCGGGTGGCCCGCGCGGGCCGTCGAGTTCCATCGCCTGCTCGTCACGGCCACGCACACCAACCACGTCCACACGGACCGGCCGGCCACGGCGTCCGTACGCGACGCCACGCGCGCCGAACTCTGCGGTCTCGACCTCGCGGGCGTCCGCTCGCTGACGCCCGGCCTCGACCCCCTCGCCCACACGGCGGACGTGCGCCGCATTACGTCGGGACGAGGGCGGTACGGCATTCCTGCCGTGGGCGTCTTCCCCTACCCGCTCCAGGTGCACGAGATCGGCCGGCCGGATGCAGCACCGGGCGGCACGGGGACGGCCGACGGCTGGTCCAGGGCACGGCGCAGAGAGGCGGGCGGCGGCTGGACCTTCGACCCGCTCGGCCGGCTGTCGCCGCTCTTCGAACCTCCACCGGGCGACGAACGCCCGGAGGGCTCCGCGGCACGGAACGGAGAGGCGGAACTGCCCGTTCCCATGCGTCCCCGACGACTGCACCGGCTGCTGGAGACAGCACGGGCGAGGTACCCCGACCCGGTGCTCCTGCCGCTCGGCGTCCGCCTCGGCGCGGACACAGCTCTCCCGCCGCACGCGATCCGCGTCCGGGGGCTCGAACCCCTCGCGCCCGACCAAGAGCGGCAGGTGGTCGTGGATCCGGTCGACGGTACGCTCACCTGCTACCGGGGCTGCGAGGCGGACGATCCCGCGGACGTCTTCGTCCGCTACGCCTACGGGGCGCTCTGCGACGTCGGCGCCGGCGGCCACGACCGGAGCGCGGCGCACGAGCGGGCCCTCGCCCTGACCGGCTGTTCGCCCGCGGGCGGTGGTGTGAACCGGATCGTGGACGGGTCCTCCGTGGGAGCCGGAGCGGCGGGACCGGCGACGCCCGCGGCGACGGTCGGGGCAGCGCTCATCCGCGCCAGGACCGTCCTGGAAGGCCTGTCGCAGGACGAACGCCCAGGTGCCGGATACGTGGTGTCGATCACCGACAACGCCACCTACCAGGAGTCGGCCATGGGCGTCAGGCTGCCCGACCGTACGCGGCTCTTCCTCGTGGCAGCGCAATGGCCGGGCGAGCACACCCCGGGCGCGATGAGTCTCCAGGCCGCCGAGACCGTCGGCTACGTACCCGACGGCCTGCGTCCGCATGTGCGCGGCACGCTGACTGCCGCAGGCGGCGAGGGAGCCGGCGTCCTGATCGACGGACTGACGATCGAGGGGGACCTCATCGTCGCCACCGGCCGGCTCGACGCACTGACGCTCAGCCACTGCACCCTCACCGGTCGGCTTCGGGTCGAGGAGGGACCGGACGGCAACAACGGTGAGCTGAGGATCAACGTGCTCCGCAGCGTACTGGGAGGCGTCGAACTAGCTGCCCCGGCAGCCCTGTTGTGCGCGAGCGACTGCGTGATCGACGGGAACGTGACCGCGGTGGAAGCCCACGGGTCGTTCGAAGGGTGCACGGTCCGCGGGGACGTGACGGTCCGATCACTGGACGCCGCGAGCTGCCTTCTCGACGGCAGAGTGACGGCCGGCGACCGGCAGACCGGCTGCGTGCGGTTCAGCTATACCGGCCCCGGGTCCCGCACCCCGCGGCGACACCAGTGCGTACCCGCGGAGGCACATGGAGCCGCCCCCGAGCCGCGGTACGCATCCGTGACCCCCGGCTCGCCCCTGTATCTCGCACTGTCCCGCGACTGTCCCGAACCGATCCGCACCGGCGCGGAGAACGGCGCCGAGATGGGGGTCCACCAGCACCTCGGGCGCCCCCTCCGGCTCGCCGCCGTGGAACGGGGACTCACGCCTTATCTGCCCGTCCAACTCGACCTCGGAATCTGTGGGAGCTGACCATGCAGGGCGACTTCAGTCGCTGGACCTTCGATTCGCGGGCGCGGTTCCGCTCCGTACTGCTCCAGCAGGGGCGGGTCCTGCTGGACGCGGACTGGAACGAACAAGCCCAGATCACCGCCCACCACGATGAGACCCGGGCACGTGACGCCTTCGGCCGCGCCGGCGTGCCGATGGAGGTCGAGGACTCCTTCCGGATCACCGACAAGGACGGCAAGGACCCGGCGGGCACGCCTTGGGGGGACCTGCGGATCACGAACGGGCGTATGTACGTCGACGGCGTGCTGATCGAGGCCCACGAGAGAGCGGATGGCATCACGCTGGGGGACCAGCCCGACCTGCCGGCCATCGGCGACGACGATCCCGGGCTGGACGAGCCCACCGAGGACGGGCGCTACGCCCTCTACGTGGAGGTGCGCACGCATCACGTCACGATGGACGAGGCGCCGACCCTGAGGGAGCCCGCCCTCGGCGGCCCGGACACCACCACCAGGGCTCGCACGATCGGGCAGGTGAAGTGGGCACGCGCGTACAACCCGGGCACGACCTGCCGCGATCTGCGGGAGTCCGGCTGGAAGGTGCCGGAGCAGGGCACCATGACCCCCGCCCTGAAGGCCGGGACCGTGGGTGACGATCCCTGCGCCCTTACTTCGGAGGCCCGGTACACGCGACTGGAGAACCAGCTCTACCGCGTGCAGGTCCATCAAGCGGGCGCGAGCCCGACCTTCCTCTGGTCGAGGGAGAACGGGAGTGTCACCGCCGTGCTGCGTGACATCGACACGACGGGGATGCCGGCCGGGAAAGCCGTGCTGAGCGTGGACAGAGAAGGCCGTGACGCGTCGCTGTCCATCGCCCACGGGGACGTGGTCGAGATCACCAGCACCGCGTGGCAACTGCGAGGCAGACGCGGCAAACTGGCGAAGGCGGTCCAACCCGACGGGCGACGCATCCCCGTGGTCTGGCTCGACGGGGGCACCGACCTCGCGGCCCTGGGATCGACGCCCATCGTCCGCCGCTGGGAGAGCGCGCCGCTGCCCGCCGTCGACAACACGCCCACCGACCTCGAGGGCGGAATCTGCGTCACGTTCAAAGACGTCGCGAAACTGCGGACCGGCGACTACTGGCTGATCACGGCACGCTCCGCCCGGCTCGCCTTCGGACTGGCGGACGAGGCGGGCACGTTGCTGCCCGTTGGCATCGACGCGGCGGGCACACCCCGGAAACCGGACGGACCGCAGGTCCACGCTGCTCCGCTGGCCATGCTGGAGCGCAAGACGGTCGGCGGCGTCGCCCAGTGGACGCTGGAGTCGGACTGCCGCAGCATCGCGCCATCCTTGACCCAGCAGACGACCCTGAACCTCGTCGGCGGGGACGGCCAGGCGGCACTGCCGGGGCGGGAGTTGCCGGGTGCGATCCGGGTGGTGGTGCGGAACGGTGACATCCCGGTCCCTCACACCCCCGTGCTCTTCACACCGAAGGGCGGCACCATCCGCACGAAGGAAGCCGTGAGCCCCCACCCTGCGGACAACCCCGTCCTGACGGACCAGTTCGGCGTGGCGGAGGTGTGGTGGACCCTCAACGCCGCGGGTGCCCATGCGCAGACACTTGAAGTGCAACGCCTGGACAGTGCGGGTGAGGGCACGGACGTGAAGGTCGTCGTCAACGGCTGTCTCAGCAAGGCGGTGGACATCGGCTGGACGGCCCCGGAGGGATGCACGAATTTCAGCAGCTCTCAGACGGTGCAGAAGGCACTGGAGTGGCTGGTCGGCAGCCGCGAGGTGCGCCTGCTCGGCGGCGACGGCCAGTATCTGCCGACGGGGGAGAAGGTGCTGCCCCAGCGGATCCGGGTCATCGTGGACTCCCCGTGCGGTCCGGTTAAGGGCGAGAAGGTACGGGCGACAGCCTCGTCCGGAGGTTTCGTCAAGCGGGCCAATCCAAATGACCCCCGACCCACATCTCTGAACGGCGGACTCACGTCGGACACCGCGGATACTGAGTCGGACGGCGGCGCCGCGTTCTGGTGGCAGCCCACGTTCGTGGGGGCGGCGACGGACACTCTCGAGCTACGGCAGGAAGTCGGTACGGCGCGGGCACCGATCGTCGTGACAGCGCAGCCGGGGGTCTCGTTCAAGCACCGCGAGGGCATGCACATCACGGACATCCATTTCACCGGCGACGAGGGGGAGAAACTCAAAAACGACCACTTCATCACCCTCGACCAGCTGGAGAACGGCATCACGGTCAAGTTGGACCACGATGTCGAGCCGCACAGCGTCATGAGTTTCACCAGCGGCACTGCCAAGAATAAGCCGGTTGTGCGCGTCGTGCTGGAGATTCGGTATCCCAATCAAGCAGCGTATTGGGGGTTCATGCCCGTGACCATCGAGGCAGATTTGGCTGTTGCGGGGAATACGATCACGTGGACGCCTGAAACGTTCACGTGGGGGAGGCTCACCGAATTCCTCGCAGGACAGTTCATCGGCACATCCAATATGCTGGGGCGTTTCCAAATGGATGGCTGGGCCATCATGTCCAAGACGGGTAACCTGCATCTGAACGGGCACGCCAACGCGCGCCTGGACGGTATGCGCACGGTGTACGGGATCAGCCCGGCCAATCCCACCGACGACCAAGTGACCGGAGGCCGCTTCGAGCAGTGGTTCTGGCTGGTGGGATAGGTGTCGCCGTGACCACCCGCACATCGGCCGACCGCCGCAGCAAGAAGCCGAAGAAGCCCGCACGGGACCAGTCGAAGGACGTCGGCACGGTCTCCGTCGGCGCGAGCGGGGTGCACGACATCGCGCGCCTTCCGGCACGCCCCCGTCAACCGCAGCCGCCTACGGCCGCGTTGCGGCTGAGCGCGCCCGGTGACGCCTCCGAGCGCCAAGCCGACGCCGTGGCCACGCGGATTGCGCCTCGTGCGCAGGTTGGCTTCTCCGCCGGACCGACCCGCCCCGCCGGCGTGCTCCGCATGCCGAGCGTGGCGGACCACGGCCCCGGCGGAGGAGCCGTTCCGGCAGGGGTGCGGCAGGTCGTCGCCGGCGGCGGCCAAGGCCGCCCTCTCGCCCCCGACCTCCGCTCCCGCATGGAGCCGCATCTCGGCACGGACCTCGGCGCCGTACGCGTCCATACCGGACCCCAGGCCGCGGCGGCCGCAGCCGCGATCGGGGCGCGGGCCTTCACCGTCGGCGCGTCTATCTATCTCGGCCGCCACGAATCCCCCTACGACCTGCGGCTGATGGCACACGAGGCCACCCACACGGCCCAGCAACAGGAGCACACCGCCGCCCGCGCCACCGTCATGCGTCAGATGGCCTCCGCCGCACCGCTCCCCGATTTCCTCGGCTCGCTGGCCGCCCCCGTGCGGGCCCTGCCGGGTTACACCGCTCTGACCCTGATCTCGGGCAAGGACCTGCTGTCCGGAGCACCCGTCAAGCTCGACCGCGACCAACTCGTCGCACAGCTCCTCGCCTCGGGGCCCTTCGGACCTGTCGCCGGTGAGGTGGTCAAGGCGGCAGGCGTGATCGGCCAGGTCTTCTCCCTCCTGACCGAGGGCCTGGCACAGCACAATCTCACGGGCGCCCACCTCTCGCGTGAGCTCGCCGAGGCATGGGACGAGATCCACCTCGGGCAGAGCACCGAGGCCATGCTCGCCGTCGTCCGCAAGCACGTCGGGGCCGTCCTGGCCGACATCAGGGCGTTCGTCGGCGCCGTCGCCGCCCGCGTCATCGCCCTCATCCGGACCGCTGCCGCGGCCATCGTCGAACCCCTCCTGGAAACACCGCAGTTCAAGCCGGTCTGGGAGCTTGCCAAGAAGGTGCTGCGCTACGACCCGCTGCGCGACCGGCCCGTCGAGGCCACGACGGTGGAAGTCCTCGAGGACTTCCTGCGCCTGATCGGCAAGGAGTCCGCCCTCGCCCAGATGAAGGAGCGCGGGACGCTGCAGAAGACGGCGGACTGGCTCGACGCCCAGGCGGCGGCGTTCACGGGCATCCTCGGCGAACTGCGAGCGCTCTTCCGGGACGCCTGGGCCGCGATCCAGCCGCAGAACCTCCCTGATCTGATGGGCAATCTGAAGTCCCTGGCAGAACGGGCCTTCGCCCTCGTCGGCCGGATCGGGAACTTCGCAGGGACCGTCATCGGCAAGGTGCTCTCGCTCGTCAAGGACGCGCTGCTGGGGTGGCTCTCGCAGTACGCCCACAAGATCCCCGGCTTCCACCTACTGACGGTGATCCTGGGCAGGAACCCCTTCACCGGCGAGCTGGTCGAACGCAACGCCCAGAACCTCATCAAGGGGTTCATCACCCTGCTGCCGGACGGCGAGGCAACGTACGAGCAGCTCGCCTCCTCCGGAGTCGTCACGGAGGCGGCGGCCGGCATCGAGAGCGAGATGGGGCGCCTCGGCATCTCCACCGAGATGATCACGTCGACCTTCCGGGGCGTCTGGGACACACTTCAGCTTCAGGACCTGCTCGACCCGATCGGCGCGTTCCTCAAGGTGACCGCCAAGTTCGGCGAACCACTGGGCCGTGTCGTCCAGTTCGTCGCCGTCGTGGTTGAGGTCGTCATCGGCCTCGTCCTCAAGCTGATGAACTTCCCGACCGATCTGCTCGCCCGCATCCTCGCCAACGTCAAGCGCTCAGTCGCGGACATCAAGCGGGACCCGGTGGCCTTCCTGCTGCGCATGCTGGAGGCGCTGAAGACCGGGTTCATGCACTTCTTCGACCACATCGGCTCCTACCTCGTCCAGGGTCTGGTCAAGTGGCTGTTCCGGGGACTGGGCAAACTCGGCATCACCATCCCAGTCGAGCTGAGCCTCAAATCCGTCCTGGGCCTTGTCTTCGAGGTCCTCGGAGTCAGCGTCGAGACTCTGTGGCAGAAGCTCGGCAAGCACATCGGCCCCGAGCGGGCGGCCGCACTCAGGAATACGGCGGGCGTACTGACCGGGGCCTGGGCATTCGTCGCGGACGTACAGGCGCGCGGTGCGCCGGCGATCGCCGACTTCCTCGCCGGTCAGCTGAGCAACCTGTGGGACACCGTGCTGGGCATGGCCCGGGACTGGATCACGCGCGAGATCATCGAGGGTGTCGTCGCCAAGCTCCTGTCCATGCTGGACCCGACCGGCGTCATGGCCGTCGTCAACGGCTTCATCGCGTTCTTCCGTGCCGTGCAGTCGGCCATCGAGTACCTGCGGGACATCCTGGAGATCGTGGACCAGTACGTGACTACGTTCGCGGAGGTCGCGGCCGGCCGGATCGACCCCGGTGCCCAGATGATCGAGAAGGGCCTGGCCAACGCCGTTCCCGTCGCGATCGGCTTCCTCGCCGCGCAGGTCGGCATCGGCAACGTGCCCGAGGCCATCGTGGGCATCATCCGCCAGGTGCAAAAGCTCGTCGACGAGGCACTGGAATGGCTCTTCACCCAGGCGATGAGGGTCGGCGCATCCGCGCTCCAGGCCCTCGGCGTCGCCGGGCCGGAAGCCCACCCCGGTGAGCCCGCGGCGAAGTCCGGTGAGAAGCCCGGTGCGATCGACGTGCACTTCGATCTCATGGGTGAGGACCACGAGATCTTCACCGACCCGACCGGCCGGCTCATGGCCGCGTCGAAGAAGCCCAAGCCCGTCGGAGACCTGGAAGGACTGGACGCGCTCCACAAGAAGTACCTCGCTCTGTCGTCCACGGCTCCCAAGGAGACCCGTACGGAACTCATCGCCAGAATGATCCAGCAGATCAAGGAGCTCGGCCTGCTGATCGAAGGCAAGGGCGATCCCCCGAATCTCGGTGAGGTGGCCCCGCATCAGGCCCAGACGCAGCGCTTCAGGCCGGCAGTCAAAGAGGCTCGCTACGCCCAGCTCTGGGAGCTGGAGTCGGAGCACGTGATCCCGCGCAGTTTTGTCGACTCCCTGCTCACCGCGCACTACCCGCCGGGTACCGACAAGGCGACGTTCAAGGTCAGGCCCGAAGAGTACGAGGCCATGCACACGATCCTCATCTACCGGACCGCGGCGCACGGAAAGACGTACAGCAAGGAGCACGGAGGGTCGTACTTCAAGACGCCCAAGCCGGTGGAACTGGGCTCCGACGCGTCATTGCTGAAGAAGTTCCGCTCCCGTGCCCAACAGGGAGAGCAGACCGGGCGGGTCGGTGCGGGCGACTCCCCGAAGCATGCCCGAAGGGCCTTCGACCTGCTGGCCAAAGGTGCCGTGCGGCGCACCGCCGAGGCGGTGGCGGCGGACCACAAGGCGCTCCAGAGCCGGCGCGGCAGTGGTCCGGAACCCCGGCCGACCAAGGCGAGGGTCGAGGAGGCGGCCAAGAAGCAGCGCCAGGACATCAACCGCATTCTTTCCGCACGCGGGTTGGAGCCCATGCCCTTCTGATGCCAGGACGCCCCCGGCGCGGTCAGGGTCGCGCCGACGTCCGCCCCGACTTGGCCAGTTCCCAACGCGTCGCCGCCGCCACGTCCTCCTCCGACACCTCGCCTCGCTCCGCCCCCAGGAAGGCGGCGGTCAGCGCCGCCGCCGCGATCGCTCCGCCGGGGAGATCCACCGCGGCCAGTCGCCGGGGGTCCAGGCCCTCGGTCGGGGTCCCGGCCGGGAACGCGCGGGCCCACAGGGCCGCGCGTGCCGAGGGGTCCGGGTACGGGAACGTCACCACCACGCGCAACCGCCGCAGGAACGCCTGGTCCAGAGCGCCCTTCGTATTGGTCGTCAGCACGGCCAGGCCCCGGAACGACTCCATGCGTTGCAACAGATAGCCGACCTCGAGGTTGGCGTACCTGTCATGACTGTCACGCACCTCCGTACGCCGGCCGAAGAGCGCGTCTGCCTCGTCGAAGAGGAGGACGGCCGCGCTGTCCTCGGCGGCCTCGAAGACCCGGGCGAGGTTCTTCTCGGTCTCGCCGATGTACTTGCTGACCACCCGGGACAGGTCCACCACCACGAGGTCCAGGCCCAGTTCCTTCGCGATCACCTCGGCGGCCAGGGTCTTGCCCGTGCCGCTGGGCCCTGCGAACAGAGCGGTCGTCCCGAGTCCGCGCGCCGATGCGGCACCGAAGCCCCAATCCTCCAGCACCCGGCTCCTGTGCCGCATCGCTCCTACCAGCGCCCGTAGCTGCTCCAGCTGCCCCTCGGGCAATACCAGCCGCGACCAGTCCGCGCGGGGCTCCACCACTTGGGCCACCCCGGAAAAGCCGGCCCGCGCCCGCATGCGGCAAGCCGTCCACAGGTCTGCTCCTCGCTCGACCTCCTCGGCTACCGCGTCCAAGTCCGGCACCGACAGGTCGAAGACGCCCGCCGCCGCGGCCGTCGTCTCCGGCCTCTGGGCGTTATCCGGCCCGCAGCGCTCGGCCAGCGCGGCGCCCAGTGCAGCCGCGCGCTCCGCCGCACCGATGCGCGGCACGACGATTCGTACCGCCTCGCGGGCGACCGGAGCCGGTACGGCGCCCATGTCGTGGCCCAGCACCATCGCCGGCACGCTCAGATCCAGCATCGCCCTCAACAGCGCGGGCTCCTCGTCCTGTCGTGCGTCGCCGAGATCCAATGCCCAGGCACAGCCGTCGAGCACCGACTCGCGCTCCATCAGCCTCAGGAACCGCTCCCGGTCCTCGGCGGCTCGAGGCAGGGCCTCGGCCGCCACGACGTGGAGGGCGCGCCCACCGGCCGTCCACGCCGCCTCGGCCGCGACAGCGGTGAGGTTGCCGTGCTGAGGCCCGCTCAGCACCACGATCCGCCCGTCGGCCCAGGCCCGGGCCGTCCCCTCGGCCGCGTTCCGCAGGGTGCCCGTCAACGCATGCCGGACGGTGACCCGCCGGGTGGCCGGGGCCAGCTCCGTGTCGAGGTGCCCTGCCCCGACGAGGTGGTGCAGCAGCCGCTCCGGGACCAACAGCGGGCTGCGCGTGGGCGAGGTTGCGTCGGCCATCGCCACCAGGTGCCAGCGGCGCAGCGGACCCGCCGGGGTCAGGGCGCTCCAGTGCGGATCGGGAAACCGGGACAGCGCCAGTCCGAAGGTCGGACGGGGATCTCCGCCCGCCCCGGCGATGTCGTCGGCGGTCGCGGCCACCAGCTCGGGGCCAGCCGCGAGCAGAAGCACCGCTCGCTCGAACGCGGTCAGACCGAAGCCGACCATCACCTCGTCCAGCGGAGTAGGGCCGTCCAGACGCCGTGCGGCGTCGCCGGCGTTCTCCTCGGCTTCGGCCGTCTCCTCCCCGCGCAGGCGCGCCCGGATGACGCCCAGCTCGGCCACCAGCGCCTCGTGGCATGCCTGTTCCCGCTCCTCGGGCGTCACGGCGTCGCCCCGACGTCTACCACGGGACGACCGAACGTGCTGTCGCCGATCCGTTCCGGCAGGCTGTCCACGCCGTCCACCCGTACCCTCACCAGCCAGATCCCCTCCGGCACGTCGCTGCGCGGCACCTTCTGCTCAGTCGTCTCCGTCGCCACCCTGGGCAGATCGAAACTGAGATCGGCGGGAGTGTCCGGACCGCCGCCCGACCGGTGGGTCAGGAGGACGGTCACCCGCTGGCCCTTCCTGAGCGGCGGGTCGAGGGTCAGGACGACGTCCGTTGCGGTCGTCTCCGCCGTGACCTTGGGCCGTACCAGGAGCGGTACGGCGTTCGACGAGGCCAGCGTCCGCGACGGCTGTTCCCCGGGTCCCGGCGGGGACCGGTGCAGTACCTGCACGGAACGCACACCGGCCGGAACTCCGGTGAGGGGACCGACGTGCACCTCAGAGTCGGACGAGCCGGGGCCAGGAGCGAACTCGACCGGCCCGATGACCACGCGCGTATCCGGTCCCAGCAGACGCCGGCCGCGCAGGACCACGGTCGCACGCTCCACCACGGCGGTCGGGCCGGGGCCCGCCGCCTCGACGGACTCCAGCAGGGGCCCTCCCGTCGGCCGGGGGTCCACGGTCCGGATCAGCACAGGAGGTGCGACCCTGACGTGGTCGTCCGAGGTGATCACGGCGGCGGACGCCAGCCAGGCCACCGACAACACGCTCTCGTTGCCGCCGCCGAACATGCCCCACAGGTTGGACATCTCCTCCAGCGAGAGCGTGAGGGGGGACAGCCGCGCCGGTTCCCTCCCCATCTCCAGAGGGACCTCCCGCAGGAGGGGTCCGATCGCGTCGTCGTCGCGGTAGCGGTCCACGGCCTTGGCGACGACGGCCGTCGTGAGCACGGGGGTGGCGGTGAGGGATCCCAGCGCCGTGCCGAGCAGCCGTTGCGGCTCCAGCGACTCGTCGTCGCCGTAGCAGCTGATGAGGTAGTGCAGATCGACCGCGGCCGTGGGCCGGGCCATGAGCGAATCTCCGGAGCGACGGGTCGGCAGCGCGGCGACGTTCCCCGTGGCCTGTGGGGTGACCTGGTAGCAGTAGACGTTGATTCCGCGCTGCGGGTTGCCGTCCGAATGAGCCAGCTTCGATGGGTGACGGGTCGTCACCATGACGCCGGCCGCAACCCCGGACCGCTGCGGCGGGTCCAGCTCGCGCTGCAGGACGAACCGGATGGTCGTGGTGATGGCGGCGAGCGCCAGGGCACTGTTCACCTCCGCTCCCGTCGGCGGGCGAGGTAGGCCGCATGGTCGGAGACGGAGCGGCGTCGGGGTGCCGCCGGGGGAGGCGGGGGAGGCGCCGGGTTCGCGGTCCGGGTGACGGTGAGCCGGTCGATGTGGACGTGCACCTCCGACGGCACGGGGCGCTCCGGCGCACCGGTGTCTCTCGGGGCTTCCGCGACGGGCTGACGCACGCTCATCACGCCCGGCTGCACGGTGACCGCGCCGGGGGCCGGGGTCCGTCGCCCCGTGGGCGGAGCGGACGGCGAGGCGGGTTCCACCAGTTCGGGAACGTCGCCCGGCTCCAGCGCCCCGTGGGCGGCCAGCGCTGGGAACACGTGTCGGCGCAGCAGTTCGGCGAGGTCCAACGGCGTGCCGGTCGTCCGAGCGGCGGGGCGGTCCGGGTGAAGGGGCGGCTCACCCGGGGCGTCCGGCGCCAGCGACGCGCCGACGGGCTCGTCCGCTCCGTGGCCGGGCGGCTCATGTCCGGACGGCAGGTCGGCGGGCGGCAGCGGACCGGCCGGCGGCGGGGACGTCGGCCGGCGGTCCGCGGTGGCGGTGTCCCTGGTGGGCTCCGAGTCCGGTGCCGCCGTGGTCGTAGGGGTTCCGGACGCGTCCTCGGAGGACGCCGGCGGGGGATCGGCCGCCCACACGGCCTCCACGGGTGCCATGGCGGAGGCGGGCTCCGGCCGGGCCGCCCGGGCGATCGGCGCCGTGCCCATTCCACCGTGGGCGGGTCGGTACGCCGCTCGCCGCGGGTCTCCCGCCGGGGCCGTGAGAGGAACCGGTTCCTGTTTGGGTGCTACGAGCTGTACGCGCGACTCGGCCGCAGCGGCCGGAGCCCCTACGGCGACCTCCCCCCACCGCGGCTCGGAAGCTCCCTCGTACGGCTCGGGCAGCCGCAGCCGGAGCGCGCCCTCCGCTCCCAGCGCCCGTTCGCCCATCCGCCTGAAGAACCCCGTCACGCCGCCCCCCGGCGAGCCAGCCGCAGATACATCCGGCGGCGCTGGGGGGACATGTGCAGCACGTCCTGCTCCCGCCAGCCGAACGCCGCGGCCAGAGCAGCCACCTCCGAGACGAGGGCCGAGGCCGCACTCGCCACCCGGTCCCACAGCAGCCCGCCCATGTCCACCGGCATGAGCGGCGCCGCCCCACAGTCCGGACAGCTGGTCCGCACCACGGCCGCGGCCGCACCCGACAGTTGCTCGGCGGCCTCCTCGACGCGCGCGACCTCCTCGGGGCCCAGCCCCCGCGTGTCGACCGGCTTGCCCGCGGAGTCCGTCACACATCGTGCCAGCAGCTCGCCCGCCGGGTCCGGGACGCGGCCGGCGGCGAGCAGGTCGCGGGCGGTGAGCGCCCGTACGGACAGCTCACGGTTCCGGGGCCCCGGTACCCGGCGCTCGCGTTCCGGCGAGGCCGTCCACAGCGTGCTCACCGGGAGCCGCACGTCCAACTGCGCGTCACACCCCCGGCACGCGACCACGGCCTCCAGCGCCTCGCCGAAGTCCTCCGCGTACATCCGGCCGGCCAAGGCGCAGACGTCACCCAACGGCAGCCCCAGCGCCGACTCGACGTCCTCGGCGAACCCGCCGTGGCAGACCAGTACGGCGGCCCGGGCCGCCGGGGGGACGGCGGCCGCTTCCTCCCAGGCGTCCAGCAGACGAGCGGGGTCACTGAGAGCCGACACACGTCACTCCGAGAAAGACGGCTCGACCGGGACCGGAGTCGACAGGTCGCGCTCCCAGCCCTCGTTCTCCAGCTTCAGCGTCTGGATCGCCACCGCGTTCGCGTTCGCGTCGAGTTCGGGCAGGGCCTGGAACTCCGAGACCCAGCAGCGGAAGATCTTGTACGAGATCGCGAGCTGCCCCGCCTCGTTGTAGAGCTCCAGGATCATGTCCTTGCGGAAGTCCCGCAGCGACGATTCCGCGCCCAGGGCCGTCCCGAAGTTCCACACCTTGTTCGCCCACGCCTCGAACTCCGGGTCGTGGGTGACACCCCTTTCGAGGGTGATCGCCTCGTACTCGGACCGCCCCGGTGATTTCCGGCTGCTGCTGGGATCCCCGCCGTGCCGGTGGGTGACCACCTCGGTGGTCCGCTTCAACGCGCTGACCTTGCTGACCGCGGCGACGTAGCGGCCGTCCCACTGGAGCCGGAACTTGAAGTTCTTGTAGGGGTCGAATCGTGTCGCACTGACGGTGATCTCGGTCATGCCGTCCCTCCTGCCGGGTGCGGGCTCAGGCCGGCGAGCCGGCGGTCTTCTGCTGGATGTGGATGAGGACGAACTCGGCCGGCTTCAGCGGCGCGAAGCCGACGTGGATGTTGACCACCCCGCGGTCGATGTCGTACTGCGTGTTCGTCTGGCCGTCGCACTTCACGAAGTACGCGTTTCGCGGACTCGCACCCTGGAACGCCCCCTGTCGGAACAGGTCCTGCATGAACGCCCCGAGTGAAGTCCGGATCTGCGCCCACAGCGGTTCGTCGTTCGGTTCGAAGACGACCCACTGCGTGCCGCGGTACAGGCTCTCCTCCAGGAACAGGGCGAGCCGCCGCACCGGCACGTACTTGTACTCGTCGGCCAGCACGTCGGCGCCCCGGAGCGTCCGGGCACCCCAGACGACCGAACCGGCGTCCCGGAACGTGCGCAGACAGTTGACGCCCTTGACGTTGAGCGGGCCCTGCTCCGCGTCGGTGAGCACGACCGCGAGACCCTGCGCCCCGGTCAGACCGGCGTCGACCCCGGCAGGCGCCTTCCACACCCCGCGCGCGGCGTCGGTACGCGCCATCACCCCCGCAACAGCCCCGCAGGGCGCGAACTCGTCCACGGCGCCGTCGCGCAGCGGATCGGAGCGGCGAATGCGCGGGAAGTACAGGGCGCAGTTCCGCGCGCCTTCGCCATTGAGCCCCCGCGGGGTGAGCCAGCCACGCAGGGATGTGGCGTCCTTCGCGGCACCGGGCGGGTCCACGATCAGGAAGGCGCGCCTCTTCCAGCAGTAGGCCATCGCCTCCGCCCACAGGTCCTCGGGGAGGTCGGAGGCAGGGGTGGGCGGCGGCAGGCACAGCAGCGTGAACAGGTCAGCCTTCTCCAGGGCGTAGATGCCCTTCTTGCCGTCCTGGCCCGTTGCGCTGTAGTCCTCGGCTCGCAGAGGCACACCGTGCGAGCCGCTGTCAGGGAAGGGATAGGCGGCGGGGGTCGGCGCCGTGGCGGGCGGGGTGTCTACAGCGCGGATCAGCTGCGAGGCGAGCAGAACCTTCTTGACGTGTCGAGGACCCTCGACGCCTGTGACGTTAAGGAACTCCTCCTGGAATCCGGTCGCGGTGTCGGTGACGGTGAGGTGGTAGAGCGACGCGGCGGTGACGCCCGAACCCTGCGCCTCCGCGACCTGCGCTGCCTCCTCCGGCTCCGGGTGCGCCACTGTCACCGTGAGCCCGTTGCCCCACGTCCCGGGGTTGGCGGCCTGGAGCTTGAGCCCTCCGATGCTGACCTCGGCGGGTTCGGCATCCGGTGCGAGGCGCACGACGAGGGCGCTGTTGCCGCCGTTGAGGAAGTAGTCCTGCACCGCGTAGCCGAGACCGCTGGCGCGCCACAGCCCACCGAAGACCCGCTCGAACTCTCCGAACGAGGAGACCATGACCGGATCCTCCACCGGCCCTCGCAGTGCCCGGCCCACGAAGGCGGTGATGGCGGTGGCGACGCCGACAACGGCACGACTGCCGCCGCTGACCTCGCGGATGTAGACGCCAGGATGGCTGAATTGCACCGTCATGACTGCTGGGCCCCTTCGACGACGGGCTGTGTGGCTCGCCGATCGTGCCCGGTCCGCGTCACCGCGCCATCACGGGGGAGTCACCGCCCGGCGGCCGGCCGGTGACGCGGGCGTGACTCTCGGTTGACGCGGAGGTGCGACATTCGCCGTGAGTGCCGAGTCGAAGGAGGTCGTGGTGGTACTGGTATCAGCATCGGCGGCGGTCAAGGTGAAGAACGGTCCCCAGCTCCCCTTGGACCTCACGCTGGACCCGGAGTCGTACACGCTCCACTCCAGCCGTCTCGGCGCGGCCGGGGACGCGAACGGGGCCGACAAGGACGAGCACACATTGCCGGACGGAACGATCGTGCTGCTGGCGGTGACGGCCGTGGATGTGGAGATGAAACCGGCGAAGGTCGAACTGACCCTGCGTGAGAACACGAAGACTGCGCTGACAGGTTCGCTGCTGGTCGCCAATGCCGATGCCGTCGAGCAGCTCGTGACCGCGGAGAGTGCCCGCAAGGTGAAAATCGAGAATAAGGCGGACAAAGCGGTGACGGTGGAGATCCTCACCTGCCGCGACGGCGACGACGGGTGAGAGATGTGGTGTGCGAAGAAATTCGCAAAGGCCTGCAGCCTGGAACGTAGAACTCTGTGAGAAGCACCTGAAGCGAGCGATGTGCCCTGCCGAAGCCCGCCTTCGCTCCTTTGGAAGAATCTGAGCTTCCTGGGGATCCACTCTTCACGCAGGATACTTCGGGGATGTTGGTGCCTTGGACGGCTGCCGTTGCCAGTCGGGACACCGTATCAGCGTGAGTCCTGCAACACCTGGGGACGCCTGACCGGACAAGCCAAGCGTTGTGCGGTCTGAAGACCGCCCTCGACCGGCGATAAGTAGGCAGGAAGCAAGAGCACGCGTTTATCGCGGAGGGCATTCGCGTCCGCCACCTCCAGGGCCTGACCCGTGGCGTCGGTTTCGACTCCGTCGGCGAGGCACCCGGCCCCTTGGCCGCCGCCGGGTTGCGCGCACTCGCGAACGGCGCGTGATCGACACCTTAGGGGTCACCCTGAGCGCGTCCCCCCACTGGCGGCACCCGGGCGAAGCGTTGCTGTGGTTCGGTTTCGTGCCGTGCCTTCGGCTCGCGAGGCCGCCGGACGCGCGGCCGTCGCTCGCGAGTTCCACCCGGTTCGCGGAACACGGCTCCTCTTGCCCATCAGCCGGTCGACGCTCGGCCACTCCGGAAAGCGGCTCGGTGTCCGACGCCCCTCGGCAGCGTGCCTGATGGGACATCAGTTAAGTCAGCATCTGGTCAGCATGGCCCCCACACGTTCCGGCGCAGTCGGCCCAATGGGCGCCGGCACGGCGCGGAAACCCAAGTGGGAAGCCGTCCAGCCCGACCGGAGCGATGTTCCTCACAAACATGGTTCGGCGCATGCCGGTGTACAGTCGAGACCGCCCTTGACCTGCAGAAAGCAGGCAGGGAGCCGTCTCAGAGGAGTCCAAAGTGCTGCGTACTCTGTTCAAGTCCAAGATCTAGCGTTTGGGTGTTTCCGCAGGTCAGGGCCCTGATCGCTGCCTCCGGGTCAGCAAACGGTCAGCATCGAGTCGGACGGTGTCCGGCTTGCTGACCTGCCCGTACGACATGGGTCTGCCGGGCCGCCCATCGCCCTGTTCGGAAGGCTTGATACGTGGCTCGACAGCTCGCTCGTGGGATGGGGTCGTTCTTCAAGGAGTGCGGTTGTTCCAGGCCGACGCGTTGTCCGCACCCGTACACGATTCGATTCAGAGATGCTCTCGGCAAGCAGCGTGAAGAGTCTGGTTTCGGCACGCAGGACGATGCGATCGAGCGCCTCACGCAGATCTACGCGGAGAAGAAGACGACGGCCCCGTCCGTTGCCGAGGTCCGCCGGGAACTCGGTCAGCAGACGGTCGCGGAATACGCGAAGCAGTGGCGGCCGAGGCAGCGGCGGATGACGGAGTACTCCACGGGCTGGCACGTCGATAGCTCCATCAACGTGCACATCATTCCCCGTCTTGGATCGCGGAAGCTGAACTCGGTGACGCCGATCGTGGCCGAGCGTTTCCTGGACGAGTTGGAGGGCGACGGGGTGGGTCGCGGAAACCAGGTGAACGTTTTCCGTGTCCTGAAGGCCATCCTGCGGGACGCCTATGGCAAGGGTGCTATGGCGGATGATCCTGTGAAGGGGATCCAGGAACCGGAGTACGTCCGCGAGAAGGTGGTCATCCCGTCCCTTGCCTACGTGAAGAAGGCGCTGAAGGCCGCTGACGAGTTCCTCGGCCTTGAGATCGTCATGATGGTCGGCTGTGGCTTGCGCAATGGCGAGGCCCGGGCAGTGAACATCAACAACGTCGTGGCCGACGACGTCTACCGGGTTCACGAGCAGATCCACTCCAACACGCACAAGCCGGCGAAGCTGAAGCATCGCAAGGCGGGGGAGTTCCGGGAGGTCCCTCTGCCGCGCTCGGTGCGGGAAGCGATGGAGCGGTTTGAGGAGAAGCATGGCACCACGACGGAGGGCTATCTCTTGCGCGGTCCGAGCGGCTACTACACGGAACCGATGGAACGCCGCCGTGTGCAGAAGCTCTTCAACACACTCCCTGCGGAGAACGGTGTGGGGATGTACGGCTTCCGGCACTACTTCGCGTCGAACGCGCTCGGGAATGGGATACCGATCACGGACGTGGCGGAGTGGATGGGCCACAAGTCCATCGAGGAGACGTACCGCACCTACCGGCATCTGATGCCGGGGAGCATTACCAAGGCTGCTCGAATCCTGGACGCCAGCCTCTGGGAAGCGGCTTAATTCGTCGCAAGTGGGCCGTGGGTTGTCAGTCTGGCTGGGTGGCCGACGGAGGCACCGTCCGTGTGTGGGATGTGGGCGCCGGGGGCCACTGGCCCCAATGACGAAGTGCATGCCGCCGCGCTTCCCTGGATGGTCGCCACTGTGTCCGTGGGTCCTCCTCGGTGGAAATAGCCAGTGCTGAGGAGCAAGCCCGTCGGTTTGGCTTGGGGTCGTCCTGAAAGGCGACCGCAAGCGTCAAACTGGAACGGAAGGTTGTTTTGCCGCCAGTAGTTGCGATCCTCGGCCGCCCCGGAGGGGCCACCGCCACACTGGCCTGATGCAGGCGACTGCATCGAGGGCTTTGAGTTGCGACCCTCGGCCGCCCCGGAGGGCAACCGCTAAGCTCGGCGAGAAGCTGAGCAGTCCAAATTTCGGGGATATTGCGAACCTCAGCTGCCCATAAGGGCGACCGCCAGCCGACCGCGTTGGCCGGCTGGCCAAGATCCAAGTCGTTGCTGATCCTCGGCTCGCGGTAGCGTCAAGCGCCTGTTGCAATTCCGGCTGCCCCAAAGGGCGGACACCAGGGCAAAGAGGGCATGGCCCAGGTCTTCCGCTTGTGTGCCGTTTCGATCCTCGGCCACCCTAGAGAGCGACCGCTACGTGGCACCGATGTAGGAGCCCGGTTGAGACCCTCGGCCGCCCCAAGGCGACCCCCACCCGTGGCTCCAGCGAGGGTGCGGGGCTTCGATCCGTAGTTGCGACGCTCGACTGCCCTGGAGGGCGACCGTCATCAGCCAGCACGGCATGACCATCTGTGCGTTCATGACGTTGCGATCCTCGGCCGCTCTGGAGGGCGACCGTCACCAGCACCATCCAGCCGATGGAAGCCGGGTCCGAGACGTTTCGCTCCGCGGTCGCCCAAGAAAGCGACCGCCAGGGTCCTGCCCGATGTCGCCGCCAGAGGTTTCCAGGTCGTTGCGATCCTCGGCCGCCCTGAAGAGCGGCTGCCAGCGACATAGCCGAGCCGATCTCGTGCGGCTGCAGCATGCGGTTGCGATCCTCGGTCACCCCGGAGGCCCACCGCCATTGCACTCTCGCGGTGCGAACGACGCCCAGGCCGAACCGTTGCGATCCTTGGCCGCCCCGGAGGGACGACCGTTACGCTCTTGCCGTTGGCACCCTTCCCCCATAACACGGCGTTGCGATCCCCGGTCGCCCTAAGGTCGACCGCCAACTTCGCTTGATCTTTCCGTACCGTTGTCCCTCTACGACGTTGCGATCCTTGGCCCCCCCGGAGGGCGACCCCCACTTGTAGCCGGCAAGCCGACCGAAGTAGGAAATGCCGTTGTGCCCCTCGGCCGCACGGGAGGGGCGACCGCCACCCGGATCGCGGTCCAGTTGTCGATGTCCGAGCCGTCGTTGCGATCCTCGGCCGTCCTGGAGGGCGACCGCCACCTTGCCGTTGAGGGTGCTGGGTTAGAAGCCGTACACGTCGGTGTTGCGATCCTCGGTTGCCCTTGGTCGACCACCGGCGATGGCGACTTGCGTCTTGTCAACGCCGCTCAGCTTATTGCGATCCGCGGTCGCCTTGGAGTAAAGAGCGACCACTAGTGGCCTGTAAGGTTGGCCAGTCGAAGCACTGGACGACGTTGCGATCCTCGGTCACTCTGAAGGGCGACCGCAAGCGGCACACACCGTGTGGTTCCACGGGCCGAAATCGCCGTTGCGATCCTTGGCCGGCCTAGCGAGTGGACGCCAGCAGTCCGGCCAACACCAGCGTTCGTAATGCCGATCATGTTGCGATTCTTGGTCGTCCCGTAGGGCGACCGCCGAACTCGGATCAGGGCACCAAGCAGGTAGCCGTCTACTTGGTTGTGATCCTCGGCCGTCCTGGTGGGCGACCGCCGCGTCTCGAAGTACGTGCTCGCGATGTTCGGGCCGACGTTGCGATCCTCGGCCGTCCTGGAGGGCAACCGCCACACGCGGGGGATGTACCCCAGCCGGAAGAGCGTGGTGTTGCGATCCTCGGCCGCCCCGAAGAGCGACCGCCACCTGAGCAGTGTTTCGCGGTGCTTTGAGGTAAGGGGGCGTTGCGATCCTCGGTCGGCTGGAGAATAGAGTTCAGTCGATAAGCCGGGTCAGGGACACGCCGGCGGGCACGTTGTCTTCGTCAATGGTGATGCGGTCGGTGTAGTCGTCCCAGGAGCGTGCCTCGCTGTGGCCCAGTGGCTTGATACGGATGAGGTCGAAGAGCTTGTGGGCGGGGGCCCGTCCGTAGGCGTCGTCGTGGGAGAAGACGTACAGGCCGCGGATGGCCATTTCGCCGCGGGACGATGCCCGGTCGTGGTCGAACATCATGGCCAGGGCCTGCCAGTAGGCGGCGAGGTCTTCCGGGGTGACTCCGGCCTTGGTGCCGAGGGCTCCAGAGTAGAAGCCGTGGCCGCGGTAGAGCCCGTAGGGGACGTAGTGCTTGTTGCCCATCTCGGTGACCTTGCCCTTGGCCAGGTCCTCGGGCTTGTTCGGGGCGACACGGGTGATGCCGGCCTCCAGCGGGGTGACGGGATCGATGGAGCGGGAGAAGGTGAGTTGCATGGGCCCGCGGGCCCTTCCTGCATGTTTCTTCTGGTCGCCTACGGACATGACGGCTCCGAACAGGCGCACGTCCCAGAAGTTGCGGATCATCCAGTCCTGCGCGGTGGCGGTCTCGCCTTCTTTGGCTCCCCCTTCGATGTAGGCGCGCTGGATCTGCGGGTTGAGGGCGACGCCCTGTTCGACGTACATCTCGAAGCCGAGCTGCCCCTGGTGGACGAGCGTGATGGTGTTGCGGATCTTGCGCTTGAGGGCGACGTCGGTGATGAGGCCCTGGCCGGTGATGGGGTCGGTTCGGGGCATGCCGCCGGCGTCGGGGTCGCCGTTGGGGTTGCCGTCCTTGACGTCGATAAGGAAGACGTAGTCGTGCTTGCGGGTGGGGTCCAGGTGCGCGGCGCTCATGGTTGTGCTCGGTGTCCTTCCGGGGTTGTGGCGTCGTGGTGAGCTGTCGGCTGTGGGGCGTTACCAGAGGGTGTTGTCCGAGGAGTCGGCGTCCTCGGTGGAGACTTCGGGGAGGGCGTCCGCTTGCTGTTCGGCGGCGAGTTCCTTGCCGGCTTCC
The DNA here is from genome assembly GCF_007655005.1 of Streptomyces tibetensis. Lineage (GTDB taxonomy): Bacteria > Actinomycetota > Actinomycetes > Streptomycetales > Streptomycetaceae > Streptomyces > Streptomyces tibetensis. Next base: position 99,376 of record NZ_SZVW01000027.1, on the reverse strand, counting down.
CGCGCTTTGATAGCTTCTGCGGCAGCGCGTGCGGAGTGAGCTCGCTGGTGGTCGTAGCCGAGGATGAACAGGGCCTGTTGTTCGGTGCTCAAGTGGGCGGGGATAGCGTCGAGCAGGTCGAAGGCGTCCCGCAGTCGACTGTCCATGGCCTTGGCCGCGGGGCCACTGGTGCGGGCGATGGTGCGCAGATGCGGTCGTGCTCCGATACGGAGGCGAGTGAGGACGGCTCGGGGGGAGACGACCGCGGTGCTCAGGTACTTGTCGGTGATGGTGGTGTTGACCTTGGGCATGGCCTTGCGCTGGATCGCTTCGAGCATGGCCATGATCCGTCCGCATACGTAGCCGGGCTCGGTCGACTGGGGGTTCAGCTGGGGCACACAGAGCTCCTTGTGGCGAGTCGTCGTACGGATCAGGGCGAGGCGCAGCAGGGCGATGCGGGGCCGGTCGAGGTTGCGGTCGGCGCGGATGCGCTGCAGGAGGACCGGCAGGAGATGGGCCGGTGGGGCGGCGCCGTGGAGTGCGGCTTTGGTGAGGTCGGCCTGGAGGTGCTTGGGGACGGTGGTGTCGACGTACTTTTTCGTGCGCTTGTCCCAGCGGGCGCAGGCGAGGGCGAGTCGCCAGACCGACCAGTAGGTGTAGGTGTTGTTCCAGCCGTCCCAGGTCTGCTGGTCGGCGAACCAGGTCCCGAGTCTCCGTTTCAGTTCGGGGACGGGGATGGTGATCCAGTCGGCAACGATGACCCTGTTGGTGTTAACCCGCAGGGTGAGGGCGTGGAAGGCGTCCTCGTCGAGGACTGCCAGTGCGTCTCGTCCCCGCCGGGGGTGGCGGACTCCGGCGACGAGCTGGGCCACCTCCTCGGGCTGGGGGTCGCGCAGGGTCCACATGGCTGTGTCGGTGTGGGGGTCACGGGTCCACCAGACGACGGCGGAATCGTCGGCAAAGGCGCGGTGTTCGGGGTCGGCGAGCAGCGTGTTCAGGGCTGTAGCGGACTTGGTGCCGCAGTCGACGCAGATGGGGGTGGCACCGAGCTGCTTGGTGCCGGCCCGGAAGTGGGCGGGCTGGTTGAGGCAGACCAGCTGGGTGTTCATCCCGGAGTTGGGGATGCCCTTGATAGGAACCGGGAGCGTGGACAGCAAGGGCATGACGTGTCCGCACACGAGGCAGAGTCCCTGGTTCGCCTTGCCCGTCTTCCCGCTCTTCGCTTTCTTGACCTCGTGGGCCCACCAGTTCCTGGCTTCCGGTAGGTCGTGGACCCACTCGCCGTCCACACTGATGGCGACGAGGTGGTCTTTGTCCATCTCCAGCGGCCACGCGGTCGGAGCGTGGCTCTTCAGCCATGTGGCCACCGCCTGCGCCTGGGGAAGATGGGGGTGGTCGTTGCACCAGGAAGTGACGAGTGCACGGTAGGCGGCGTGCCGGGTCTTCGCCTTGGTGACGTCGGCAGAGTTGGTCGAGAGGACCTTCTCCCCGTCCGGCCCTTTGACCAGGCCGGGATGGGCGAGCGCGAACTGTGCGGTGTCGGCAAGCAGGATCGGTGCCGGCTTGGACCCAGAGCGTCCCGTGTACGGGGCGGTGATCTTTCGCTGTTCCTGACGGAGGTCGATGACCAGCGGTTCGACGTTCCCTATACCCGTGCTGGAGAGATCGATATGCCACATGACCCGGCGCGCGAGGTAGTACTCGGGGGTGTCGCCCTGGCGGTTGTCGGCTTGCTGGACGAGGCTCTGCAGCAGCACGTCAGGCCACCTCCTCCGCGGAGGCTCGTCCCTCGGCTCCGGGCATGCCACTGACCTCGGCGGGGGCGAGCGGGCGGTCGGGCACGTGGAGAACGCCGTGCTCGAGGCTGGCCCGGAACCAGTGGTAGCGCTCTTTGCCCTTCGGGAGGTACTCGATGTGGTGGAGCATCAGCCCGAGCTCGTCGATGGGCGGAATGCCTGCCTGGTCGGCGGCGGTGACCACGCCGGCCTCCTCCGCCGATCCGCGAGGCCCGAAGAAGGCTGCGAACTCGCGGCAGCCGAAATGGGGCTGCTCATAGCAGGCACCACGTGCGAGCCGTCGGTCGAACTGGTCGCGGTACTTCGGCAGGGGCGCGGTGCACCGGTCGGTGGCGCGGATCGTCGCGTGGATGCGGTAGGCGACGTCGCTCAGGGCGACGGTGACCCGCTGGCCGCGGTCTTCGGCGACGTCGTAGCGGTAGCCGTTGTTGGCCCGCAGGCTCTCGTAGGCGTTCTTGGTGATGATCGAGTTGTTGACCTCGTTGCGCCGGAAGCGGGTCCACCTCACCGGCTTGAGCTGCTCGATCCGCTCGACCCAGTAGGTCATCTCCGGTTTCCAGAAGATGGCCTCCAGCAGTCCCCTCGCCGCGGAGGGGGTCATGGTCGGATACGAGACCCGCTCTACCTTGAGCTCCGGACGCGTGAAGCAGGCCAACGGTCCCCACGCCTCCACCTCAACGCGTAGCGGCCGGTCCGCGCGCTCACCGCGCCGCCGGGTCTGCTCTGCGGTCATACAAACTTCCCCCTCCATGTGCGGCTCGGCCGGTTGTCAGTGGTGCCCGTTACCGTCACGACACTGGCGATCGACCCGGATTTCCTGCAGCCACCCAAACGTTGCGATGGCCCCGGGTCGGCAGCTGACCGATCCGCGACCCACGTGTCCTAGGGTGGCCCGGTAACGAAATGTGGTGGTCTGGTGGATTCTCAGCTCATAAGTGATGAGATGTCAAACTGCCTTGCGAACAAGGCAGTTGATCCAGTAGGTGACTCAATGTCAGTCCCGGAAGGCAGACTCGTGGCCCACTCGCCGGGCCACCACGGGGCCTGGCACTGGTACGAAGACCACGCCCGCGGTACGGGCGAGCTGGCCCGTCGGTTCGCAGAGCCATGGGGAGGCGGTGACCTCGGCTACCGGCTCGGACGCGACCACGACACGGGCAAAGGAGCCTGCGCGTGGCAGGAGGGGCTGATCGAGGAGGCCACCACCGGCCGCAAGACCAGACGGCCCTCGCACAACGACGCCGGAGCCCTCTTGTTCGCCCGGGCGGCCGAACCATTCCCCGTTCTGCTGCCCTGCGCCGGTGTGATCGAGGGACACCACACCGGTCTGTCCGCGTGGTCGGAAGTCCGGCTCCGGCTGAAGGCCCTGATGGCCGACTCCAGCGAGGTGGACGAAGCCATCAACCGAGTCGCCGCGGTCATGCCGGAAATTTTGGACGGGTCATGCCCGGCCGCCCCGGACTGGCTCGACCCACGTGACAAGATCGCTGTGGAGATGCTGGTCCGCATGACCTACTCGGCCGTCGTCGACGCTGACCGTCTCGACACCGCCGCCCACTTCAGACCCGGCACGCACATCCGGCCGCACGTCGGGATGCCAGAACTGTGGGAGAGGTACGAGGCCCGCCGCCAGGAGGCCCTCGCCGGACGTCAGCGTTCCAAGGGCGTCTCCTGGCTGGACAAGCTCCGTGAGAATGTCTACCAGGAGGCACTCGAAGCCGCCGCCGGCAAGCCGGGCGTGTACCGGCTGCACCTTCCGACCGGCGCCGGAAAGACGTTCACCGGTGGAGGCTTCGCCCTCCGCCACGCCTCCCTGCACGGACTGCGGCGCGTCATTGTCGCGGTCCCGTTCATCTCGATCACCGAGCAGAACGCAGCGGAGTACCGAAGCCTCCTGGACCCGGAGCAAGGACCGCCGGTGGTTCTGGAACACCACTCAGCCGTGAACGTCGAAGCTCCGCAGCAACGCGCGCCGCAGTCCGCCGGCCCCTCGACGAACGTGCGCCACGGTCAGAAAGGGGGTCAGCCCAACCGGTGGGCGAAACTGGCCACCGAGAACTGGGACGCCCCCTTCATTGTCACCACCACCGTCCGCCTGATCGAAACGATCTTCGGAAGCACCCCCTGGGCCACCCGCCGACTCCACCGGCTCGCCAACTCCGTGATCGTCCTCGACGAGGTCCAGGCTCTCCCCGACAGGCTCCTGACCCCGATCCTCTCGGGCCTACGGGAACTCGTGGAGCACTACGGCGTGACCCTCGTACTCTCATCGGCGACCCAGCCGGAACTCGCCGCGCTGAACCCCTGGCGCTCCGGCCTCCCGCAACGTGACGTCGTCGCCGACCCCGCACCCCTCTTCAAGCAGCTGCGTCGCGTCAGATACGAGTGGCGGACCGACCCGGAGGTGACCCTCGAAAGCATCGCCGCCGAGGCGGCCGAGCATGACCAGGCCCTCGTCGTGGTCAACGGGACCAAGGACGCCAGTCAGGTGCATCGCATCTGGCTCAGCACGAACCACGACGATGACCCAGGCGTCCTGCACCTGTCGACCCGCATGACCGGCGGCCACCGCCGAGAAACCATCCAAGCGACGAAGCAACGCCTGGAGAAGGGCCTGAACACCCTCCTCGTGTCGACCTCGCTCATCGAAGCCGGCGTCAACCTCGACTTCCCCCGCGGATACCGCGCCAGATCAACACCAGAGTCCGAACAGCAGGCTGCCGGACGGGTCAACCGCGAGGGCAAACGCCCCGCGAAGGACAGCGTCATGACCATCTTCGATCCCCAGGACGGCCTCAACCCGGAGGTGATCTACAACACGTGCGCTATCGCGGCAGCGTCCCGCCGTTTCGGCGACGGGCTGGCCGATCCCGACGATCTGGACGTCCTCCGCTCGTACTACCAGCACCGCTACCGCCTCCAGGCAGGACAACATTCCAAGGACCCCAACGGAGCCACCGGAGAAGTCGTCGAAGCGCTGCGAGCAAAGCTGCACTATCCAGAGGTCGCGCGCAGAATGCGGATCGTCGACAACGAATACTCCGTGGCCGTGGTCGTCATCCGCCCCCGGCTTGAAGAAGAAACCCGACAGGCCGCCCAGAAGGCAGTCGGCCAGCTCCGCCGCGGCCTGCCGACGCCCGTGACCTACCGTGCCCTGCAGGAACACATGGCATCGATCCCCGAGCGCGAACTGGAACTGGCGATCAACGCCGGCCATGCCATCAAAATCGCCGGTGACCTGTACCAGTGGGTCGGCCCCTACCACCCCCACCGAGGCGTCGAACCCCCTGCATGACCATTCAGACCACCGAGCAACGCCTCACCAGTACGCTTGCGGAACTTGAAATGTCAGCTGGCTGCCGAGTGTGGTGATCAACTTGTAGCAGTGAAAATTCGAGTGTTCGGAGAACCGAACCCGTCGCGGTAGTCGTCCTCCGGGCGACTGAGGATCGCAACTTCACCATGACCATCCCTGGCTGGGGCACCACCCTCTGACGGTCGCCCTCAGGGGCGACCGAGAATCGCAACGCCGAGGAATGCGTCGCCTTGGTCGACCGCTTCGTCGACGCGGTTACGTAGCGGTCGTCCTCCGGGACGGCCGAGGATCGCAACCCCGGCCTGGGTTTTGCCGAGGAGGACTACCGCACCTGGCGGTCGCCCTCCAGGACAACCGAGGATCGCAACGACCAGTTCGTCAAGGTCGCCCAGCTCACCGTCGGCTGACGGTTGCTCTCTGGGGCGATCGAGGATCGCAACACCCACAACCCGGGTTAGAACGAGGACGTGGCGTACACGTGGCCGTCGCCTCCCGGGATGACCAAGGATCGCAACGGGAAGTCCTGCCGGAGGACGGCGAGAGTGGGAACCCTGGCGGTCGCCCTCTGGGGTGACCGAGGATCGCAACATCCGCACCCACGCGTCGTACTGCGCTCGCGAGTACACCTGGCGGTCGCCCTCCGGGGACGACCGAGGATCGCAACAGCTTCACCTACGGCGTCGGAGAGGACGGCCGGATCATGGCGGTCGCCTTCCGTGGCGATCGAGGATCGCAACTTGTGGACGTGGAATCTCGTCGATGATGCCGCCGTGCACTGGCGGTCTCGCCCCTTCGGGTGACCGAGGATCGCAAGACCCGCGACGGCTACTGTGAGACCTACACCGACGGACTGGCGGTCGCCCTCCGGAGCGACCGAGGATCGCAACCTCGTCCGCATCACCCGTGCCCGACTCCGTGGCACGACTGGCGGTCGTCCTCTGGGGCGACCGAGGATCGCAACGACGGCCCGACGACGACCCCCTTGCACATCTCCGCCTGGCGGTCGTCCTCCGGGGCGGCCGGGGACGTCCCCGGCCGGGGATCGAGAGCCCCGCCGGTTGGCTGGCCGTGGGCTGGTCGGAACAGCCAGGGCAGCAGCAGCGTGTGCGCTGCCACATCGATGTAGGCACGTGCGGCGGGCCCCGGCCGACCAGACCCGGAGGGCGGCCTCCCCACCCCGGCCCGGACAAGAGCCTGTTCCCAATCGGTCATCACGCGCACGCCCGGGTCCAGGATGTCGTCCTCGAGTCCCCCTCGTGGTCCAGGCGCTGTTCGTCGGGCTGTGCGCCATCGCACCGGCGGACCGTACGACCCGGAAGCCCGGCGTGTGGCTGCGCTGGTCGATGAGGCGGGAACGGTCGCGGAGGTGTTTCGCAGATCCGACCTTCCGTGTCTGCGGCCACCCTGCGCGGCCGGTTCCTCCTTTGCGCTGCTGGAGACACTGCCATATGCGGCCCCACCTCCACCCCGACAACGCACCCTGCTCACCGCGCTGAACCGCCCGCGGCAATAACTGCGGCCAACAGAACCTGCGGAACTCAGGGTGGTTGGCCTCAACGCCCTATGAGGACGCTTCGTCCATCAACGGTTCGTCGTCGATGTAGTCATGAGGGTCGGCATCCAAGAAGACACTCTGGGCTAGGTCGCCCATGTGCATGAGAAGCTTGGCGCCCACTTCGAGGTCGCACGCTGCGCAGTGAAACCCATAGGGGTCGAGTAGAACCTCCTTCGGTGAGACTGTGACCTGGCCGCCGTCGTAGACGTGGACGGCACTCACTTCGCCAGCCACCCACCCCTGGGAGCCGCAGGCCGGGCACTCCCTAGGGGCTTCCCGGCTCATGGTGATCATCGGCTTGCTGGTGATTGCGGCCAGAACCACGTCACGCTCCTTGCCTGACATGTGCCCGAAGCGCTGCTCGAACAACGAACGAGCCTTGACCAGCAGAGCTTCCGCCGCGACTCGTTCCTGCCGCACCTGCTCATCCACCAGTTTGTCGTGCAGGACCAGGAACGGGCCCCAGTAGCCGTTCGGATCAATCTTCAGTTCTTCGAGAACCGGGTCGACCAAGCGAAGACAGACCGTGAACACGGCTTCGGCCTGCGCCGAGTCGTGTATCGCACTGTGGGCGACTCCGTTGCGGGCGTCCGCGAGGGGTTCAAGAGCCTTCTTGTCGATCGGGATCTTCCTGGGAAGGAGCTTGACCACCCGTTCGTAGGCGTCAACAAGGCCGATGGTCTTGACTTTGGTCAGTGGGCCTGCATGCGAGCCCAGCCCCGTGGCATGGAGCAACGAGTCAAAGTGCCGGCCGTCGACGATCAGAGCTGGATGGATCCCGGCGAGGTACGCCTTGAGCAGATGTTCCGTAGCGACTCCAGCGTGGTGAACAGCGAAGTCGTAGCTCTCAGGGCCCTCCACGAAGGCTGCCAGTGCGGCACTCATCCACCTGTGGGATGAACCTTTCAACTGCTCTGCATCCATGTCTGAGACGATAGGGCCGCTAGACCGTCAAGCGCTCGGAGTTTGCATGCGCCGAACCTGATGCGGGCAGGCCAGCGATCCGGCTGTCGCGTCAAGTGGGCGGCGCGGGGCCCACGGGCTCGGGCCTTGATCCCTGATCTTGGACACACGACCCAGCTCCGCGACGCCGAGTTCGGCACTTCATGGAAGAGTTGAAGGCCGATGGGCCACGGAAAACCAGGTGAATATCTTCTGCGCTCATAACCGTTGTCATCCGAGACTGATCCCCGGGCCTTGGGCATGGCGAAGAGGGGGAGATGACGCGAGAGCGCTCGATCATGTGGTGGTGGAGCATGCTGGTCGGCTCTCCCGTCCCGCTCTCGCACTTGCCTGTGAGTCGGGATCGAATGAACCCCCGAGCAGGCCCAGTGCCACCGACTCTCGACATGTCTGATGAGACGTCAGATAAGTCAGCATCCACTCAGCATTAGTCCCATACGGCTCTCCGCGCGTGCGCCCGGTCGGTGGCTTGGTGGCAGCCTGCTGGCGCAGAAATACGCAGGCGGCAAGCCTGGTCACAGCAACGCACGATTTTCCTGGAGGTCTTCGAGTCGAAGGCATGCCGATGTACAGTGAGGGACGCCCCTGACCTGCAGAAAGCTGGCGGGGAGCCGTCTTCTAGGAGTCCAAAGTGCTGCGAACTTTGATCAAGTCCAAGATCCACCGAGCCACCGTCACCCAGGCCGACCTGCACTACGTGGGATCCGTGACCATCGACGCCGACCTGCTCGACGCCGCCGATCTGCTGCCCGGCGAGCTCGTGCACATCGTGGACATCACCAACGGCGCCCGCCTGGAGACGTACGTCATCGAGGGCGAGCGCGGATCCGGCGTGATCGGGATCAACGGCGCCGCCGCCCATCTCGTCCACCCCGGCGATCTCGTGATCATCATCAGCTACGCCCAGGTGACGGACGCCGAGGCGCGGGCACTCGCCCCCCGGGTCGTGCACGTGGACCGCGACAACCGGATCGTGGCCCTGGGCGCCGACCCGTCCGAGCCGGTGCCCGGCTCGGACCAACAGCGCAGTCCGCAGGCCGTCGGGGCCTGACGGACGCATCGGCAGCAGAGGAGGAGCGTGTCCATGAGCGACCCGGAGATCCGCGACGACCGGGCGGCGGGCCGGCTGGAGGCCGTGTCCGGCGGTGAAGTCGTCGGCCGCATCGAGTACTTCGTGCTCGAAAGCCCCGAGCGCGCGCTCGTGCCCGTGCACACGGTCGTCGAGCCGGCCCACGAGGGCAAGGGCATCGCCGGTTCGCTCACGCGCGAGCTGTTCGCCCTCGCCGGCCGCGAGCACAGCGCGGTCGCCTCCCTCTGCCCGTACGTCACCAAGTGGATCGAACGCCACCCCGACGAGGCCTCGTCTGCCGATCAGGACCTGGTCGTGGCGGCGAAGGAGTGGCTGAGGTCCCATCCCGGGCGCTTCTGACCCGGCCTCGTCCCTCTCCGGCCTCGGCTCGTCCCTCTGCGGCCTCGGCTCGTCCCCCTTCGGCCTCGGCCCGTCCCCCTTCGGCCCCGGCTCGTCCCCCTTCGACCTCGGCCCGTCCCTCTCCGACCCAGGTCCGCCCCTCTCCGGACACCCGCCCCCGGCCCCATTGCCCCCCACCTGGTCCCCTCCCCGTCCTGCGGGGGAGTGACTGCCGACGCGGGTGCCGGGTAGGCGGGGATTAGTCCAGAGCCGGAGCCGACCCACTGGCTGGAGGACCTGATGACGAACCCGATTCCCGACCCCGTGCCGCCGGCGCCGACACCGGGCCCCGATCCCCAGCATCCGGACCCGCACCCCGACCCCGTGCCGAACCCACAGCCCCCGCCGGGCCCGGAGCCGACCCCTCCGCCGCCCGCGCCCACCCCGCCGGCACCCCCGGGCCCCGGCCCCGTGCCGGGTCCCGACCCGTCCCCCATCCCCCCGGGACCGGAACCCGTGCCGAGCCCGGAGCCCGGCCCGCCACTGTCCTGACCTCACTGTCCTGACCCCCGGATACGCGAGCGGGGCGGTGGACGGCATCCCGTGCCGTCCACCGCCCCGCTCACCTCCCTGAGCGGCAGCGCCTACGCGGAGGTCTCCGACCGGTCCCCGCCCCACAGCGTGTGGAACGAGCCGTCGCGGTCCACCCTGCGGTACGTGTGCGCACCGAAGTAGTCCCGCTGCCCCTGCGTCAGCGCCGCCGGCAGCCGCTCCGCGCGCAGGGCGTCGTAGTAGGCGAGGGCCGCGGCGAAACCGGGCGTCGGCACACCCTGACGGGTCGCCGCGACCAGCACCTCACGCCAGTCGTCCTGGGCGTCCCCGATCTCCTGCGCGAACGTCGCGTCCGACAGCAGGCTCGGCAGGTCCGGCCGGGTGTCGTACGCGGACCGGATACGGTCCAGGAACGCCGCGCGGATGATGCAGCCGCCCCGCCACAGCGCCGACACCGCACCGAGGTCGATGTCCCAGCCGTACTCGTCGCGGGCCGCGTCGATCTCGTGGAAGCCCTGCGTGTACGACACGATCTTCGACGCGTACAGCGCCTGCTCCACCCGGTCCGCGAACGCCCGGGCCTCCGCCTCGCTCAGCGGCTGCGCCTTCGGGCCGGCCAGCTCGCGCGAGGCGTCCCGCAGCGCCGCGTGGCCCGACAGAGAGCGCGCGAAGACCGCCTCGGCGATACCCGACACCGGCACACCCAGGTCCAGGGCGATCTGCACGGTCCAGCGGCCGGTGCCCTTCTGCTCGGCCTGGTCGACCACCACGTCCACGAACGGCTTGCCCGTCTCCGCGTCCACGTGCGAGAGCACCTCGGCCGTGATCTCGATCAGGTACGAGTCGAGCCGGCCCCGGTTCCAGGTCCGGAAGATCTCGGCGATCTCGGCGGGGGAGTACCCGGCGACGTCCCGCAGCAGCTGGTATGCCTCGCCGATGAGCTGCATGTCCGCGTACTCGATGCCGTTGTGCACCATCTTCACGAAGTGCCCGGCACCGTCCGGACCGACGTGCGAGACGCACGGTGTGCCGTCGGCCGCCTTCGCCGAGATCTTCTCCAGCATCGGGCCGAGCGAGTCGTACGACTCCTTGGGGCCGCCCGGCATGATGCTCGGCCCGTTCAGCGCGCCCTCCTCGCCGCCGGAGACGCCCATGCCGACGAAGTGGATGCCCTGCTCACGCAGGTCCCGCTCCCGGCGCCGGGTGTCCGCGAAGTGCGCGTTGCCACCGTCGATGATCATGTCGCCGGGCTCCAGAAGCGGCGCGAACTCCTGGATCACCGCGTCGGTCGGCTCACCGGCCTTCACCATCACGACCAGACGCCGCGGCCGCTCCAGTGCCGCCACGAAGTCCTTCGCGCTCTCGCACGCGACGAACTCACCCTCGCCGCCGAACTCCTCCACCAGGGCGTGCATGCGCGCGGGTGTCCGGTTGTGCACCGCGACCGTGTAGCCGTTGCGGGCGAAGTTACGGGCGAGGTTGCGGCCCATGACCGCGAGACCGGTGACGCCGATCTGCGCTGTACTGCTCATTCGGTTCGCTCCTAAGACCTCGGTATCGGTGCTGCCGGTGGAGGGCGCCCACGGGCATCCCCCGTCGACCATCCTGACGTGCCGCTACTTCGTCCGCACGCCCGGGTCGCACGGCGTGGCGCAGGCTGATACGGACGAGAGCCCCGTCGCACTCAGCCGACGCACGCGTCCCCGCGCACGGCGCACCCGCGCACCGGGTGCTGTTCACGGTGCATCACCGAGGCGCACGTCGCGCAACAGGGGCCTCATACCGGCCATTTGGACACCCGGGCGGCGAAAAGCCGTCTTGTTCTGGCCGGTTCGCAGCGCTTACTTTTGCCCCTCCTGACGCATGTCTAGGGGGGCTATCGATGGCCGTACGCGGCCGGCATCGCCGGTATCAGCCGAACAGGATCAACCGCGCCTCACTCACCGTCACGGCGGGCGGCGCGGGCATGGCACTGCCGTTCATGGGCACCGGCGCCGCTCAGGCGGCGGACATGGACACCTGGAACAAGGTCGCCGCCTGCGAGTCCACCAACAACTGGAGCATCAACAGCGGCAACGGCTTCTACGGTGGACTGCAGTTCACCCAGTCCACCTGGGAGGCCTACGGCGGCCGGGCCTACGCGGCACGCGCGGACCTGGCGAGCAAGGACCAGCAGATCGCCGTCGCGGAGAAGGTGCTCGACGGGCAGGGCCCGGGTGCCTGGCCGGTCTGTTCCGTGCGGGCCGGACTGACCCGGGGTGGCGGCGAGCCCGGCATCCGGCCGGCCGCCGAGCGCACGAAGCCGAGGGAGACGAAGCCGAAGACCTCCATCGAGGAGGTACGACCGCAGGCCACGCCGCAGTCCCGGGCGGGCAACGCCGAGATGTACACCGTGGTCCGCGGCGACACCCTCTCCGGCATCGCGGACGACCAGGAGGTGCGGGGCGGCTGGCGGGGCCTGTACGCCGTCAACCGATCGGCCATAGGGTCCGACCCCGACCTGATCGTGCCCGGCCAGCGCCTCGCCCTGCACGACGAGGGCGCCACGAAGACGCGTCCGGCGCACCGGCCCGCGCCGTCGGCGAAGCCCTCGACGAAGAAGCCGGCCGAGGACCGCGCCAAGGAGCGGCCGAAGGAGCGCTCCGAGGAGCGGAGCCAGAACGAGGGCAAGGAGCGTGCCGGCCGGTCCACGGCCACCCGGCAGGGACTCGTCGCCCCCGTCGGCGCCTCGCTCGGCACGCCCTACCGCAAGGCGGGCTCCTCCTGGTCGAAGGGCTACCACACCGGCATCGACTTCCCCGTGCCCACGGGCACCTCGGTCAAGTCGGTCGCGGCGGGCAGCGTCGTCAGCGCGGGGTGGGGCGGCTCGTTCGGCTACCAGGTCGTGGTCCGGCACGCGGACGGCCGGTACAGCCAGTACGCCCACCTGTCCGCGATCTCCGTGCGGGACGGGCAGTCGGTGAGCGCCGGCCAGCGCATCGGCCGTTCCGGCTCCACCGGCAACAGCTCGGGCCCGCATCTGCACTTCGAGGTGCGGACCGGGCCCGGTTTCGGTTCGGACGTCGACCCGGTGGCGTACCTGCGGGCCGGCGGCGTCAGGATCTGACGCGTATGCGGTGCCGGTCGACCGTGGGGAGCGGGACGTACGGGATGCCGTAGAAGGGCACGTAGGAGAGCGGGCGTTCGTCGTCGGCGGCCACCACCGACGGCTCCCCGCTCTCGTACGCGGCATCCGCACCGGGCGCCGCTGCTGCCGGCCCCGGCGCGAGCACCGCGACCGGTGCGTCCGGCTCCGGCACGAGCACCGCGAGCGGCGTCTTCGGCCCGGGCACGAGCACCGCCGCCGACCCCGGCCGCGGTGCGGGCCCGGGCACGAACACATCCTCCACGGCCGGCCGCCCACCGGCGGCCACGGCCTCGCCCACCGCGGCGACCGGCTCGGACACAGCCACCGGCTCGGGCGCGGCGACCGGCTCGGACACAGCCTCCGGCTCGGGCGCGGCGACCGGCTCGGACACAGCCTCCGGCTCGGGCGCGGCGACCGGCTCGGACACAGTCACCGGCTCCGGTGTGGCGACCGGTCCGGACACAGTCACCGGCTCGGTGGCGGCGACCGGCCGGGGTGCCGCATCCGCCGGCCGGCCGTGCGTGAGGCGCTCCGTCGTCAGCAGGATCAGGCCACCGGCCGCCACCACGCCGCAGCTCAGCGCGAGCGCCGTCCCCGTCGTGCCGTAGCGGAAGGTTTCTCCGAACATCGTGATGCCCACCGCGGCCGCCACCACCGGGTTGACGACCGTCAGCGTGGCCAGCGGGGCGGCCAGGCCCGCGCCCCGGTAGGAGGCCTGCGACAGCAGCATGCCGGCCGTGGCGAGGACGCCGATTACGGCAAGGGAGGGCACGTCCGCCGCCGACACGCCGCCGGTCCAGTCGACCGCGACGGTCTTGGTGAACACCGAGGACATGCCGAACGCGATACCCGAGGCCGTCGCCAGCATCATGCTGCGCACCGCCGGGTGCCGGTGCGCCGCCCGGGCGGCGATCATCAGCGAGACGACCACACCGGCGGTGACCACGGCGACGGCGACCCGCTGTGCCGTGTCCAGCGACCGCGCGTCGGACGCGGCGACCAGGGACAGCAGACCGGCGAGCCCCACCGTCGCCATGATCGCGCCCCGCCAGGCCGTGGCGCCGGCCCTGCGGCCGACGAACAGTGCCGCCATGGGCAGCGCCACCACGATGGTCAGCGCGCCGAGCGGCTGCACCAGGCTCAGCGGACCGTAGGCCAGAGCCACCACGTGCAGCACTCCACCGAGGCCGTTCAGCCCGACCGCCGCCCACCAGCCCGGCCGGCGCAGCGGCGCGTACTGCTCGTCCGGCGAGGACTCCGCCACCCGCTCCTGCACGATCGCCCCGCCCGCGTAGGCGAACGCGGAGACGAGGGACAGCAGGACGGACAACGCGAGGGCGCTCATCGGCTGCTCCTCTGCGTCAGGCCGGGGCGCTCGGCCCGGCGCGGCGAAAGGTGGGCTTTCATGACCAACACCCTGCCGTGTCCAGGTCTTCCCGTCGTCGTCCCTGAGCACTCATTGGGTCCTACTGCCGATGGAGTACGAGGGGAGCAGCGTCATCCCCAGGGTGGGCGAGTCCGGTCGGGGGCCACCGGGTCGCGTCCCTTAGGGGCCTTGGTACTAATGCTCTTCGTGGAACTGGACCCCGACCTCGCCGCGCTCCGCCCGCTCGCCGGCTTCTTCGTGCTGCGCACGGAAGGAGCACCGGCCGGGTCCCTTCCCACTCTCGCACAGGCGTATGCCACAACGTCACCGGAACTGTCAGGAAATCCCCTGATTTTTCGTGTGCGGAAGGTCGCGACCGCCCTGCGTACCCCGGAGCCGCGTGTCGCCGCGTCGGTGACCCATCTGGGCCTCGCCGCCCGGCTCTGGTCGATCGCCCTCGGCTGCGCCGCGCTGTACGGCCGTGTTCCCGACCTGGACGCCCGGCTGCTGCGCTGGGACGCCGACGGCAGCGCCCCCGACGACCTGTGGCTCACGGACGTGAGGCCCCTCCCCGGCGACGCGCCGACGCTCGCGGACGTCGTCCTGGACGGCCACCTCGTCCCCCTGGCGGCGGCGCTGCGCGCGCAGCACCGCCTCGCCCCCGGTCTGCTGGGGGGCAACGCCGCCTCAGCGCTGGCCGGCGCCGCCCGGGAACTGGACCACTGGGCCCGGCGGCACGGCCGTACGGACGTCGCCGCCCGGGCCCGCTCGCTGGCCGCGGAACTCCTCGCGCACCCCCGGCTCACCGGCGCCGGAACCCTCGCCGGCACCGCCTTCCGGCGCCGCAGCTGCTGCCTCTACTACCGGGTCCCGGGAGGGGGCGTGTGCGGCGACTGTTGCTTCCCACGACCGCCCCGCTCTTCCCCACGCGCCCCATCTGGGTGACCATGAAAGGGAACGGCCGCTGAGAGCAGGGAGTTGCGGGTGCGAGTCGGACTGCTGACCCGGGAGTACCCGCCGGACGTGTACGGCGGTGCAGGTGTCCATGTGGAGTTCCTCGCCCGTGAGCTCCGGCCACTGGTCGACCTGGACGTGCACTGCTGGGGCGAGGGCCGCGCCGACGGTGTACGGCGGCACCGGCCCTGGTCCGCGCTCGACGGCGCCAACGACGCGCTGCGCACGTTCTCCGTCGACCTCGCCATGGCAGCCGCCCTCGAAGGCCGCGAACTGGTCCACTCCCACACCTGGTACGCCAACCTCGGCGGCCACCTCGCGAAGATGCTGTACGGCATTCCGCACGTGATGACCGCGCACTCCCTGGAGCCCCTGCGCCCCTGGAAGGCCGAGCAGCTCGGCGGCGGCTACGAACTGTCCAGCTGGGCCGAACGCACCGCGATCGAGGCCGCCGACGCGGTGATCGCCGTGTCCGGCGCCATGCGCGAGGACATCCTCGGCTGTTACCCGGCGCTGGACCCGGCGCGGGTCCATGTCGTGCACAACGGCATCGACACCACGCTCTACCGGCCCGACCCCGGCACGGACGCCCTGGACCGGATCGGCCTCGACCGCTCCCGCCCGTACGTGCTGTTCGTCGGCCGGATCACGCGCCAGAAGGGCGTCCCCCACCTGCTGCGCGCGGTGCGCGACATCGACCCGGCCGCGCAGGTCGTCCTGTGCGCGGGCGCCCCGGACACGCCGGAGATCGACCAGGAGTTCCGCGAGCTGTTCGGCGAGCTGAGCGGGGTCCGCGACGGGGTGTTCTGGATCCCGAAGATGCTGCCGCGCCCGGAGGTGATCCAGCTCCTCACGCACGCCGCCCTCTTCGTCTGCCCGTCGGTGTACGAGCCGCTCGGCATCGTGAACCTGGAGGCCATGGCCTGCGGCACACCGGTGGTGGCCTCGGCGGTCGGCGGCATCCCCGAGGTCGTGGACGACGGCACCACCGGCCTGCTCGTCCCGCCCGGCGACGACTTCGAGGCGGGTCTCGCCCGGGCCATGGACACCGTGCTGGGCGACCCGGAGGCCGCCCGGCGGATGGGCGAGGCCGGGCGGGAACGCGCGGTCGGCGAGTTCGGCTGGGACGCGGTGGCCCGCCGCACGGTCCGGCTCTACGAGGAGATCGTCAAACAGGCTTAGTGGGTACTGCACAGGGGCAGGCATCGGGAAATCGGCGTGAGGGGAGCGGCCATGCGAGGTGGTGGTCCTTCGGTCCTGGGGATCGTGCTGGCGGGCGGCGAGGGCAAACGGCTGATGCCCCTGACCGCGGACCGTGCCAAACCGGCGGTGACCTTCGGCGGCACGTACCGCCTGGTCGACTTCGTCCTGTCCAACCTCGTCAACGGAGACATCCTGCGCATCTGCGTCCTGACGCAGTACAAGTCGCATTCGCTCGACCGGCACATCACGACCACCTGGCGGATGTCCAATCTGCTGGGCAACTACGTCACGCCCGTGCCCGCCCAGCAGCGGCTCGGCCCGCGCTGGTACCTGGGCAGCGCCGACGCGATCCTGCAGTCGCTGAACCTCGTCTACGACGAGCAGCCCGAGTACGTCGCCGTCTTCGGCGCCGACCACGTCTACCGCATGGATCCGCGCCAGATGCTCGCGCAGCACATCGAGAGCGGCGCGGGGGTGACAGTCGCCGGCATCCGGGTGCCGCGCACCGAGTCCTCGTCCTTCGGGGTGATCACGCCGGGCTCGGACGGCCAGACGGTGGAGCGCTTCCTGGAGAAGCCGACCGACCCGCCGGGTCTCGCGGACGACCCGGCCTGCGTCTTCGCCTCGATGGGCAACTACATCTTCACCACCAAGGCCCTCATCGAGGCGCTCAAGCGGGACGCGGAGGACGAGTCGTCCGTGCACGACATGGGCGGCTCGATCCTGCCCCAGCTCACCGACCGGGGCGAGGCCGCGCTGTACGACTTCAGCGCCAACCACGTGCCCGGCGAGACCACCCGCGACCAGGGCTACTGGCGGGACGTCGGGACAATGGACGCCTACTACGAGGCCCACATGGACCTGATCGCCGAGCGGCCCGCCTTCAACCTGTACAACCGCAGCTGGCCCATCTACACGCACTCGTACCAGCTCTCGCCGGCCCGCTTCAACGCGGGCGGCATCGCCAGCGAGTCCATCATCAGCGCCGGCTGCCTGGTGCGCGGGCAGGTCACGCGGTCCGTGCTGTCGCCGGGTGTGGTGGTCGACCCGGGGGCCGTGGTGCAGGGCTCGGTGCTGCACGACAACGTGCACATCGGCAGGGGAGCGGTGGTGCGCGGCGCCGTCCTCGACAAGAACGTCGAGGTGCCGCCGGGCGCGACGATCGGCGTCAACCCGGAGCGGGACGCGGAGCTGTACACCGTGTCCAAGGGCGGGGTCATCGCCCTCGGCAAGGGGCAGCTGGTCACCTGACGACGGCGACCCGGGCGCTTTGTCCTGACATGCCCGGGGAGCGGCGAGATCGCAGAGATGACCGGCGGGCGCATCGGCGGCCCGCCGGTCGTCATGCGGTGACCTTCAGCAAGCCAATCGCGTCGATCCGTGACGCCTCCCGGGTGACTCCCACGGGGTGCCCGGCGACGCAACCTGTGCTGAACTGACGGCACATGCACCATAAGTCCCGCCCCTTCCACCGGGGCGGGACTTAATCTGCTGTTAACTGTACGTAGCCTGATCGTACTTGACCGTAATCGGCTGGGGGCGGTTGACTGCTGGCCCACCCGTCGTCGACGCGAGGCAAGCCCTTGACTGCTGACCTGCTCGCTCCTCTCGACCTGGCGTTCTGGAACCTCGAGTCCGCCGAGCACCCGATGCACCTCGGCGCGCTCGGGATCTTCTCGGCCCACTCGCCCGCCGCGGGCGCCCACGCGGCGGACCTGCTCGCGGCCCGGGCCGCCGGTGTCCCCGGGCTGCGGATGCGCATCCGTGACGTATGGCAGCCGCTGCCCGCCGCCCTGCGCCGGCCGCTCGCCTTCGGCGGCGCGGCCCGTGAGGCGGACCCGGACTTCGACCCCCTGAACCACGTACGGCTGCACGCCCCCACCGCCGACTTCCACGCGGTGGCGGGCCGCCTCATGGGGTGCCCCCTGGAGCGCGACCGGCCTCCCTGGGAGGCCCATGTGCTGCCGGGCGAGGACGGCGTCTGCTTCGCGGTGCTGTTCAAGTTCCACCACGCCCTGGCCGACGGTCTGCGGGCGCTGACCCTCGCGGCGGGCGTCATGGACCCCATGGACATGCCCCCGCCGCGGCCCCGCCCCGCCGCGGCCCCGCGCGCTCTCGTGCCGGACGTGCGCGATCTGCCCGCGATGATGCGCGGTGCCCTGTCCGACGTGAGCCGCGCCCTGGACATCGGCGCCGCCGTCGCCCGCTCCTCCCTCGACGTGCGCTCGACCCCCGCGCTCACCTGCGAGCCCAGCGGCACCCGCCGCACCGCCGGGGTGGTGCTCGACCTCGACGACGTCCACCGCGTCCGCAAGACCGTCGGCGGCACCGTCAACGACGTCCTCATCGCGGTCGTCGCGGGCGCCCTGCGCCGCTGGCTCGACGAGCGCGGTGACGGCAGCGAGGGCGTTGCGCCCCGCGCGCTGATCCCCGTCTCCAAGCGCCGCCCCCGTACCGCGTACCCACAGGGCAACCGGCTCTCCGGGTACTTGATACGGCTTCCGGTCGACGATCCGGACCCGCTGGCCCGCCTGGCCTCGGTCCGGGACGCCATGGATCGCAACAAGGACGCCGGCCCCAACCGGGGCGCGGGCGCCGTCGCCCTGCTCGCCGACCACGTCCCCGCCCTCGCCCACCGGCTCGGCGGGCCCCTGGTCGGCCAGGCGGCCCGGCTCTGGTTCGACCTTCTGGTCACCAGCGTGCCGCTGCCCAGCCTTGGCCTGAAGCTCGGCGGCCACCCCCTCACCGCCGTCTTCCCCTTCGCCCCGCTGGCCCCCGGCCACTCCCTGGCGGTCGCGGTCTCCACGTACCGCGGGAGTGTCCACTACGGCCTCGTCGCCGACGCCGAGGCGGTCCCCGACCTCGACCTGTTCGCCACGGCCGTCTCCAAGGAGGTGGCGACGCTGATCAAGGCCTGCCGGTCGTGATCAAGGCGACTTTGGCGGTGCGGCCCGACGCTCCGTAGAATTCGCCCTTCGAATGCGGGCGCGACCGGCGCGCCGCGACGGCAGAGCAGGGAACGACAGCGGCGATGACGGTGACAGAGGACGGCCCGCAGGCCATGGACGAGGCCGGCGGGCTCTCGTACGGACCCGGCATCGACCCGGAGCGCCTGGCCGTCTGCCTCAGCGTGCTCGAGGAACTCGACAAGCTGGAGGTCGACCACCCGGACGCCATCGCGGTGCGCCGGGCCACCGCCGGGATCTACCGCACGGTCAAGCAGCGCCGCCGCCAGGAGCGCCGGGCCGCCAAGACCGCCCACGACAAGGCGGTCACGGAGTCCACGGCGACCGGCTCCGCCCAGCGCATCGACGACGAGACCGAGGGCCTGCTGCCGTCGTCGAACACCGAGGAGGGCAGGATCGCGGGCATACTCCAGCGCCCCCGTTCCTGCTACACCTGCAAGAGCCGGTACGTCGAAGTCGACTACTTCTACCACCAGCTCTGTCCCGACTGCGCCCGCGTGAACCGCGAGAAGCGCGACGTCCGCGCCGACCTCACCGGCAAGCGGGCCCTGCTCACCGGCGGCCGGGCCAAGATCGGCATGTACATCGCGCTCCGGCTGCTGCGCGACGGCGCGCACACCACGATCACCACGCGCTTCCCCAAGGACGCCATCCGCCGTTTCAAGGCCATGGACGACTCCGCGGACTGGCTGCACCGCCTGGAGGTCGTCGGGATCGACCTGCGCGACCCGGCGCAGGCCGTGGCCCTCGCGGAGCAGGTCGCCGAGGCGGGCCCGCTCGACATCCTCGTCAACAACGCGACGCAGACCGTGCGCCGCCTGCCCTCCGCCTACGCCGCGCTGGTCGAGGGCGAGAGCGCCCCGCTGCCCGCCGGTGAGCTGCCCGCCCACCACGTCATCGGCGCCTTCAACTCCGGCGCCGTCGACGGCATCGCCGCGCTGCCGCTGGGGACCAGCGGCCTCGACGCCCAGAAGGTCGCCGACCTCGCCCTGGTCGCGGGCAACGCCAGCGTCGAGCGGCACCTGGACGGCACGGCGATCGACGCGGGCGGCCTCGTGCCCGACGTGGTCGACTCCAACACCTGGGTGCAGACGATCGAGCAGATCTCGCCCGTCGAGCTGCTGGAGACGCAGCTGTGCAACTACACGGCGCCGTTCATCCTGATCAGCGCGCTGCGGCCGGCCATGGCCGAGGCCGCGAAGAAGGCGGAGAGCGGGCGCGCGTACGTGGTGAACGTGTCCGCGATGGAGGGTGTCTTCGGGCGCGGCTACAAGGGCGCCGGGCATCCGAACACCAATGCCGCGAAGGCCGCGATGAACATGGTGACCCGGACCAGCGCACAGGAGATGTTCCAGACCGACGGGATCCTGATGACCTCGGTGGACACGGGCTGGATCACGGACGAGCGGCCTCACTACGACAAGCTGCGGCTCGCCGAGGCCGGGTTCCACGCGCCGCTCGACCTGGTCGACGGTGCAGCCCGGGTCTACGACCCGATCGTGCGGGGCGAGGCGGGCGAGGACCTGTACGGGGTCTTCCTGAAGGACTACGCGCCGGGCAAGTGGTAGGCGGGGTTCGGTCCGGCGTCAGCGGGTGGTGTGAGGGCTGGTTGCGCCCACGCGGCGGAGCCGCATGGGGACACAGCCCGCGCCCCTGAGTCGGTCATGCGGGCCCCGGGGTGACGAGCACGGCGTATCCCTCCTGCGGCGGCCCGTCAGTCCACCGCTCCGAGACGGGAGTTGCGGGCCGCCAGCAGTTCCAGGACCGTGCGCCAGTCCTCCAGGACCCCGGCGTCGAAACCCGCCGTGCGGCCCTCCTCGGTCGCCTGGCGGAGGGTGAGGAGATCGTCGTCGGCCGGGGCGTCCCGGCGAGGACAGCGGCGTACCAGGCCGGAGACCCGCTCGCCGAGCAGGGTGCGCACGGCGTCGGCCGCCTGGTCCGCGCGCCCGGCGGGATCGCCGGGCCACAGCAGTCCGCCGACGGGCTGCACCAGGCCCGCGACTTGGAGCTCCTTGTCCGCCGGACGCCCGCGGCGCAGCAGCGCCGCGGTCCGCAGCGCGTGGTCGTGCAGGTCGACCGGCGGGCGGGCGCGGACCGCGACGTCCCGGGTGCCCCGGCAGGCGTACAGCAGATCCATCAGCTCCTCGACGCTGCGCAGCTCCATGCGTCAGTCCTCCCGCGAGACAGCCGTTGCGTACGGAAGCAGACCATGGCGAGCTTGCGACTCGGCCAACGCCGCTTGAACTGCGCAACCGTCTGGAAAGCGCTGCCGCCGACGTACGCCGTTCGAGTGATTTGCAAAACGGGCTTATATCTACAAACCCGTACGCAAAGACGAGTTGAACGGCAGATGACGCGTGATTGTTACCGGCTGTTTTCAGCCCCATCGAGCGGGGCTCCGCTCATCTGGTTAGTCTGATGCGGACGGACAGCAGCACGGGGTCCTACCCACACCCACCGTCCGTCATGGGACCAGCCGGATCACCACGGCCTGCTCTCCCGTGAGTCGACCGGCGCCACCGCGTCCGAACCGCATTTGGCATAGAGGCCCGAGCGGGCGTCAGGCGCAGCAGGACCGGCGCGTACGTCCCGAGGGTGACCGACACATAAGGAGTGCGCGGTGACACCGGAGAAGACGAATCGCGATCAACGCCCCAAGGAACGCGGCGAGCGCGCCGGCCGACGGGCCGACGAGCTCGGCAGCCTCGACGTGTGGGCCCGTTCGGCCCCGATCCGCCTCGCGGGCTACGAGGACGACCTCGCAGAGCCCCACATCCTGCCCAGCGTCGACTGACCCCGGGCGGACCCCTCCGCGACCTCCGAGCGCATGGCCGTGCCAGACTCACGGCCATGCTGATCAGGGAAGCGACGGCTGACGACTGGCGTCGCATCTGGCCGTTCTGGCACCGCATCGTCGCCGCGGGCGAGACCTACGCATGGGACCCGGGTACCTCCGAGGAGGAGGCCCGGGTCCTGTGGATGAACCCGGCGAAACGCGTCTACGTCCTCGAGAACGACAGCGGCGACCTCGTCGCCTCCGCCTACCTCACCCCCAACTACGGTGGCCCCGCCGCCCGTATCGCCAACGCCGGCTTCATGGTCGACCCCGGCCAGGGCGGCCGGGGTTACGGACGGGCTCTCGCCGAACACCTCCTGACCGAAGCCCGGGCCGCCGGCTACCGGGGCATGGTGTTCAACGCCGTCGTCGAGACCAACCCGGCCGTGTCACTGTGGACCTCCCTCGGCTTCACGGTCCTCGGCACGGTGCCCGACGCGTTCGACCACCCCCGGCACGGCCGGGTGGGGCTGCACATCATGTACCGGGCGTTGTAGGGCGACCGGGAGTTCGCGGCTCTCAGGGCCGGGCGTACGGCCGGGTCATGATCTCCATGTTGTGGCCGTCCGGGTCGTCGAAATAGGCACCGCGACCGCCGAAGAGGTCGTTGACCCGGCCGGGCCGGGTGTGGTTCGGGTCGGCGTAGTAGGTGACGCCGATCGTCTCCAGACGGTCGATCATGCCGTCGAACCGCTCCTCGGGCACGAGGAACGCGTAGTGCTGTGGCTGGATCGGCTCGTCGGTCTTCTCGTAGTAGTCGAGGGTCACGCCGTTGCCCAGGTCGACGGGCAGGAACGGGCCGAAGGGGGCGCCGACCTCCAGCCCCAGGACGGCCGCCAGGAACTCCGCGGACAGCCGGCGGTTGGAGGCGTAGACGGCGGTGTGGTCGAGATGGGCGACCGTGGTCGGCAGTCCGGGGGCGTGCGGGGTGTAAGACATGCGTGGGTTCTTCTCCGAGTCTCGGGATCCGTGAGGAAGCGCCGTCCAGGGGCGCGGGGACGAGGACACGAAGACGAGAGGCGGGGCGCGTGCCCTCTCCGGCTCTCGGGCGGGCCCGGGCGGGGTCACCCCCGCCGCGCTCACTCCGAGGCCGGGCGCCTCACTCGTGCATGGCCTACGGCCGACCCGGCAGTCACCCGGCCGACCCTAGTCCATCGGCGCCGTACGCCGCCAAGGGTTTCGCTCCTCCAGCTGCCCGGCCAGAGCCAGGAGTTGGGACTCCGTCCCGGGGCGGCCCACGAGCTGCACGGCGCACGGGGTGCCCGAGGGGAGGGAGCCGCAGGGGACGGACATGGCGGGCCAGCCGGTCAGGTTCCACGCGGGCGTCAGGGGCGAGTAGTTCGTGTTCGCCAGCACGTTGCTCAGCCAGCCCCGCTCGTGCCAGGGCCCGGCCTTGGGGGAGCGGCGGGCGAGCGCGGGTGTGAGCAGCACGTCGTGCTCGTCGAAGAACGGCTCCAGCCGCCGGCGCAGCCGCTCGCGGCTCGCTCCGGAGCTCACGGTGTTCAGGAAGGGCCGGCCGAGCCGGGCGTGGACGCGGGTGCGTCGCGTCAGCAGCCGGGGGTCGAGCGGCCGGGCGTCCGCGGCGGTGCCCGCCGTCCAGTGGGTCAGGGAGGTCGTGGCGAGTGACATCGGGTAGGGCGGGTCGGCGCGCCGGACCTGATGGCCCGCCCGCATCAGCAGCCCCGCTGCGTCCCGGGCGGCCGCCGCGTACGGACGGCTGATGGTGACGCCGGCCAGCGGGCTGCGCAGTGACACGGCGATCCTGAGGGCGCCGGGCGCGGGCAGGGGGCCGGACTCGACACCGGCGAGGACGGAGAACATCAGGTGGGCGTCCTCGACGGTCGTGGCGAGCGGCCCGTTCTCCGCCATGCCGAACCAGGTGCTGTCGCCCTCGCCGGTCGGGATCACCCCCTGCCCCGGCTTGATGGTGACGAGGCCGCAGTTGGCGGCCGGTATGCGCAGGGAGCCCATCCCGTCGTTGCCGAGCGCGATCGGCACCATCCCGGCGGACACGGCCGCCGCGCTGCCGCCCGACGAACCGCCCGCCGAACGCGTGGTGTCCCAGGGGTTGCGGGCGATGCCCAGCACGCCGTCCGTCGTGCCGAAGACACACAGTTCGGGGACGTTCGTCACCCCCACGACCACCGCGCCCGCCGCCCGCAGCCGGGCCACCGTCACATGGTCCCGCGCGCTCGGCGTGTCCGGCGTCGCGGCCGAGCCGATCCGCCGGGACTCACCGCGCACGGCGAGATTGTCCTTGACGGCCACCGGCACGCCGGCCAGGGGCAGTTCGGCGAAGTCGCCGCGCGCCGCCACCTCGTCGGCCTCGGTCAGGGCCGCATCGGCGCGCAC
The DNA here is from genome assembly GCF_007655005.1 of Streptomyces tibetensis. Lineage (GTDB taxonomy): Bacteria > Actinomycetota > Actinomycetes > Streptomycetales > Streptomycetaceae > Streptomyces > Streptomyces tibetensis. The sequence goes on along the minus strand of NZ_SZVW01000027.1, from coordinate 75,003 downwards.
CGCGCGGAAGGCGCCGACCCGGCCTTCGAGCCGCTCGATCCGGGCGAGGTGCTCGGCGACCACCTCGCGGGGCGTGACCCGCTTCTCGCGTACGGCGGCGGATATCTCGGCGGCGGTGCGGCCGGCCCACGTGGTCACAGTGGCTCCTCGGAGGGGAGAGGGCGGACTTACTGACGAGTACGTAGGGAGAACTGTGCACCCGCCGAGGACCGTGCGTCGAGGTCGCCGACCGTGCCGGGGCCGAACCGATGCCGCGGAGGCGACCGGCTCAGCGCGGGTGGCGCCGTCCTCCGTGCCGCCGGTGCAGCCCGGCGCGACGGCCGGCGGCAGCCCGGCGGCCGCGCAGGCGGTGCCCCGGGGCAGCGCGCGGTCCAGTGTGGCTCGTGGAGCACCGCAGGACAGGGCCGACCTGCGCGCGACGTTCCGCGCCAGGCCCTATGGCGCAGGTCACACACGTCCATGTCACATCGGGATGAGCCGCTGCCTCATAGGGGTGTACGCACCGACAACGGCAGAGGAGCTCACCATGAGCGCACGACTGGACGTCTTCGCCATCCCGAGCGCGAGCAAGGTCGTCAAGCAGTTCTACTCCCTGGGGCAGCTGGTGGTGAATTCACCGCTGCCGGCCGCCACTCGGGAACTGGTCTCGCTCCGCACGAGCCAGATCAACGGATGCGCGGTCTGCATCGACATGCACACCAAGGAGGCCACCGCCGCGGGTGAGAGCTCCGTACGCCTCCATCTCGTCGCGGCGTGGCGGGAGGCCACGGTCTTCACCGAGGCCGAGCGGGCCGCGCTGGAGCTGGCCGAGCAGGGAACCAGGATCGCCGACGGAGCCGGTGGCGTGCCGGACGCCGTGTGGCGGCGGGCCGCCGAGCACTACGACGAGGAGCAGCTCATGGCGCTGGTGACCCTGATCGCCTTCATGAACACCGCGAACCGGCTGAACGTCATGCTCGAGCAGCCGGCGGGCGACTACAAGCCCGGCCAGTTCGCGTAACCGGGGAACGCCGGGGCCGGGCGAGGCCGCGGCTACGGTCTCCGCCCCGGCCCCGCCATCCGCGTCGGCGGCAGGTACTCCCGTACGTACGTCCGCTCCCAGCACGCGCCCGTCTCCCGCAGCTCGCGCCACGTCGTGTAGCGGTAGCGGAACAGGCGGGCGCGCACGTACCGAGGGGGTTCGTCCGGCGGGAACGGGGAGCGGCGCAGCAGCTTCAGGGTGTCCCGGTCGTTCTCCAGCAGCCGTTCCACCAGCGTCCCGAACCAGGAGTCCGCGTAGGCGGGGGAGAGGGCCGCGAACCACATCAGCCAGTCGAGCCGCAGATGGTAGGGCGCGAACTGGCGCGGCCAGCGCCGCGGATCACCCGGCTTGCCCTTGAACTCGTACTCCCGCCAGCCCGAGTCCGTGTGCGGCGCGTCGTCCGCGGTGCCCTCCACCACCACCTCGTACCGCACCCGGCTCACACTGCCGAACGCCCCGTAGGTGTTGACCAGATGGAGCGGGTCGAAGGAACGGTTCATGACCTGGCGCCGGGAGACCATGTTGCGTACCGGCCGGTAACCGAGGCCCAGCAGCAGCGCCGACACCGCGAGCACCGCGACGACGTACCACAGCGGGGCGTCGGGCACCTCCGGCGGATCGGCCGGGAACCGCACCGCCGACAGCGCCAGCACGATCGTGATCCAGTTCAGCCAGGAGAAGTTGCCCGACAGCACCAGCCACAGCTGGGTGACGATCATCAGCGACGCGGCGGCCGTCGCGACGGGCTGCGGGGTGAACAGCAGGAACGGCACCACGAGCTGGGTGACGTGATTGGCGGCCACCTCGACGCGGTGCAGGGGCCTGGGCAGATGGTGGAAGAACCAGCTCAGCGGGCCCGGCATCGGCTGGGTCTCGTGATGGTGGTCGAGACAGGTGAGGTTGCGCCAGCAGGCGTCGCCACGCATCTTGATCAGGCCCGCGCCGAACTCCACACGGAACAGGATCCACCGCAGCAGGAACAGTACGACGACCGGCGGCGCCACCTCGTCGTTGCCGAGGAACACCGCGAGGAACCCGACTTCCAGCAGCAGTGACTCCCAGCCGAACGCGTACCAGGTCTGCCCGACGTTGACGATCGACAGGTACAGCACCCACGGCACCAGCCACAGCAGCATGCCGCCCCACAGCGGAAGCAGCGAGTCCAGCCCGGCCAGCAGCGCCGCCGACACCGCGCAGCCCGCCCAGGCGCAGAGCGCGAAGAAGCGGTCCGAGTAATGCCACTGGAACAGGCTCGGCGCCCGCTTGAAGGGAACCCGCTCGACGAACCTCGGCACCGGCAGCATGCCGCGCCGGCCGATCAGCGCGCGGAACTGGAGCGCCGCGGTCAGGAACGCCACCAGATACATGGCCGCCAGTGCCCGCTGAAAGACCAGCCGGGTCAGCCAGTAGTCGGATGCGGCGAACCATTCCACGGCCGTGGGGCCCTCCTTCCCGTGCGGCGCCGGGGCCCGGTCGTCCGGTCGTCACGCTAGGTGTCCCGTCGCTGCGGTTGCGTGACCGAAGTGACCGAAGCAAACAATAGTGCCGGGCCCGACGTCGTACCGGACGGCCCCGATCCGCCCGACGGAGCCGGACCGATTTCCGACGGCGGGGCCGCCGAGTACATCCCCGGCAGCCCCGCGAGCGTCTTCAGTGACTGAGGGACGATCCGGCGCGGCGGCTCGTAGACTCGGCACATCCGCTCGAAGAATCGGACGAATCCTGGCAAGGTGGGCCCATGGCTGATCGGGGAGCGAGAGCCCTGTCCCTCCCGGACGACTGGCCCGCCCACCCGGACCCGATCCTCGCGCTCAACCGGATGGGCAGCTTCGACTGGGACCTGGACACCGGCCTGATGCAGATGGACGCCCAGGCCCACGAGGTCTTCGACGTGCTCTCCGACGAGTACGACGACCACCCCGAGACCCTCGCCAAGCGCGTACCGCCCGACGAGTCCCGCCGCCTGGACACCGCGGTCTCGCAGGCGCTGAAGGACGGCAGCGAGAACTACGGCGCCTACTTCCGCATCCGCCGCCGCGACGGCAGCCTGCGCTGGACCCACACCCAGGGCTACATCCGGCGCGACGACACCGGGCGCCCCCGCCGCATCATCGGCATCATCCGGGACGCCACCCAGGAACTCGGCGAGATCGACGCCCGCCGCGACCAGGCCGCCCAGGACGAGGCCCGCCGGCAGCAGACCAGCGTCGTCGAACTCACCACGGCCGCCCTCGCCCACGCCCGCACCGTCCAGGACGTCATCGACGTCCTCAAGGACACCCACGGCCTCGTCCACCTGGGCGCCACCAGTCTCGTCATGGGCCTGGTCGAGGCCGGCCGGATCCGCCTGGTCGCCGAGGGCCCCACGGACAGCTTCGTCCCCGGCACCCGTGTCACCCGGATCGACGAGCCCTACCCGATGAGCGAGGCCGTCCGCACCCTCGGCCCGTGCTTCATCGAGTCGCCGGAGGAGTTCGCCGAGCGCTATCCGGTCCTGTGGCCGCACATCACCGGACTCGACATCACCTCGGCCGCCTATCTGCCGCTCATCGTCCAGGCCCGCCCGATCGGCGCCATGGGCCTGCTCTACAGCGACCGCCACGGCTTCACCTCCGAGGAACGCAACATCCTCGTCGCCCTCGGCAGCAGCATCGCGCAGAGCCTGCAGCGGGCCATGTTCTACGAACAGGAGATGGACCTCGCGCAGGGCCTCCAGCAGGCCATGCTGCCCCGGACCATCCCGAGCGTGCCCGGTGCCGACGTCGCCGTGCGCTACCGCGCCGCCACCATCGGCGGCTCCGTCGGCCGGGACATCGGCGGCGACTGGTACGACCTGATCCCGCTGCCCGGCGGCCGGGTCGGCGCGGTCATCGGTGACGTCCAGGGCCACGACACGCACGCCGCCGCCGTCATGGGCCAGTTGCGCATCGTGCTGCGCGCCTACGCCGCCGAGGGACACCCCCCGGCCACCGTCATGGCCAGGGCCTCCGTCTTCCTGCACGAACTCGACACCGACCGCTCCGCGACCTGCCTCTACGCCGAGGCCGACCTGTCCACCGGCGTGCTCCAGATGGTCCGGGCCGGCCACATCGATCCGCTGGTGCGGCACCCCGACGGCTCCTGCCGCCGCGTCCCCGTTCCCGGCGGGCTGCCGCTCGGCCTCTCCGCCGAGTTCGGCCGCCTGGAGTACCCCGTGACCACCATGGAGCTCGACCCCGGCGACACCCTGCTGCTGTGCACCGACGGACTGGTGGAGCAGCCCGGCGCCGATCTCGACGACGGCATGCGCACCCTGAGCGCGCTCGTCGCCACCGGCCCCGACGACGTACGGGACCTCGCCGAGCGGCTCATCGACGTGGCCGCCGAGCGCGGCGGAGACGACGACGTGGCGCTGCTCCTGCTGCGCCGGCGCGGACCCGAGGGCCCGCGGTCCGGCCGCCGGCTCCAGCGGCGCGTGGCTCCCGGCGACCCCGGGGCCCTCGCCGAGACCCGGCACATGATCCGCACCGCGGTCGCCGCCTGGGGAGCGGGCGAGCGCGCCGACGAGATCGAACTGGTCGCCGACGAGCTGATCACCAACGCCCTGATGCACACCGAGGGCTCCGCGCTCGTCACCCTGCGGGCCTTCACCGGCTCCGAGCGTCGGCTGCGCGTCGAGGTCGCGGACTCCTCCAGTGCCCTGCCGCGCCGGCGCGAGGCGGGCGAGTCGGGCGTCTCCGGGCGGGGCCTGCTCCTGGTCGAGCTGCTCACCGACGTGTGGGGCGTGGAGGCCCGGGGCGGCGGCAAGGCCGTGTGGTGCGAGTTCGAGGTGCCCGGCCGGGACTGACCCCGCGTGGCACTCTGGACCTATGCCGGAACTCCCCGAGGTCGAGGCGCTCAAGGACTTCCTGACCGAGCACCTCGTCGGCCACGAGATCGTCCGGGTGCTGCCCGTCGCGATCAGTGTGCTGAAGACGTACGACCCTCCCCTGTCCGCACTGGAGGGCCACGAGGTGGCCGCCGTACGCCGGTACGGCAAGTTCCTCGACCTCGCGACCGCGGACGGCCCGCACCTCGTGACGCACCTGGCCCGCGCGGGCTGGCTGCACTGGAAGGACCGCCTTCCCGACGGCCCGCCCCGCCCGGGCAAGGGGCCCCTCGCGCTGCGCGTGGCCCTGGAGACCGGTGCCGGGTTCGACCTGACCGAGGCCGGTACCCAAAAGCGGCTCGCGGTGTACGTCGTGGGTGATCCGCAGGAGGTCCCGGGCGTCGCCCGGCTCGGCCCGGACCCGCTCGCCGACGACTTCGACGAGCGGCGCCTCGCGGAACTCCTGGCCGGTGAACGGCGGCAGCTCAAGGGCGCGTTGCGCGACCAGAGCCTGATCGCGGGCGTGGGCAACGCCTACAGCGACGAGATCCTGCACGTGGCGAAGATGTCGCCCTTCAAACGGGCGGCGTCCCTGAGCGAGGAGGAGACCGGGCGGCTGTACGCGGCCCTGCGCGACACGCTCACGGGGGCGGTCGAGCGCTCCCGGGGCGTGGCGGCCGGGCGGCTCAAGGCCGAGAAGAAGAGCGGGCTGCGCGTCCACGGCCGCGCCGGGGAGCCCTGCCCGGTGTGTGGCGACACCATCCGTGAGGTGTCCTTCAGCGACTCCTCGCTCCAGTACTGCCCGACCTGCCAGACGGGCGGCAAGCCGCTGGCGGACCGCAGGATGTCCCGGCTGCTGAAGTGACCCGGGCCGGGTCCCGGGGCTACCGGAACGGCGGTGACCACTCGAACATCAGGATGGTCGCGTCGTCCCGCAGCCGGCTCGTCGGCGAGTCCAGGATGGAGTGGATGAGCCGTCGCAGCGTCTCGGACGGCAGCTCGCCCGCGGCCGTCGCCCCGATGATGTAGTCGGCGAACTGTTCGAGCCCGAACTCCGCGCCGTCGACGGCCCTGGCCTCCGTGACCCCGTCGGTGTACATCAGCACCCGGTCGCCTGGTTTCAGCGCGATCTCGTGCGTCTCCCGCCGCCGCTCGGTCAGCAGGGACGGCATCCCCATCGGCAGGTCCGCCTCCCGCCGCATGGCGTCGACCAGCGGCCGCCGGTCACGGATGAGCAGCGGGGTGGGGTGCCCGCAGTTGACCCACCGCAGCGTCCCCGACGCCAGGTCCAGCTGAGCCAGGACACCCGTGCAGAACTGGTCCGGGAGCCACAGCGACAGCGCGTCGTCGACGCTCTCGACCAGATCGGGCAGATCCGCTCCGGTGCGCCGGGCGTTGCGGCACGCGGCCAGCGACACCGCCGTGGTGAGCCCGGACGCCAGGTTGTGCCCCATGGCGTCGAGGACGGTGAGGTGCAGGGTCGTCTCCGTCAGGGAGTGGTCGAAGGCGTCGCCGCCGAGTTCGTAGGCCGGCTCCAGCACGGCCGTCGACACGACGTGTGAGGTGCCGATCGTCCGGGGCGGGAGGAAGGCCCGCAGCATCTCGGCGGGCAGGCGCATCGGCCGGGTGCGCAGACGCCGTACGAAGGAGTCCTGGTAGGCCCGCTTGGACGTGATCATCATGGCGAGCAGCTTGGCCAGGGCGCGGGCGCGGCGCAGCACGTCCGGTGTGAGCGCGGGGGAGTCGACCGCGATGACGCCCAGGCGTTCGGCGCCGTCCACGAGCGGGAGCCAGGCGGTCATGCCGCCCGCCTCGGACACCGCCACGCGCAGGGACTGGGTGCGGTAGGTCCAGCCCGCGAGTGAGCCGTCGACGAGCAGGGGGGAGGCCACGTCGGTGAGCGGTACCAGCCGGCGCTGCTGGATGTCCGAGAGGTAGACCACGGAGCTCTGGAGCCCGAGGGCCTTGGTGCAGCGGGCCGCCGCGGTGGGCAGGTCCAGGGTCGCGTTCTCCGGGTCGGCGAGGAACTCCGCCAGCCGGCCGTCCCCGGGCTCTGCCGTCACCTCGTCTCCCCTCGCCGGGACCGCGGGCACCTGGGCGAACTTCCGGGTGCGTCGTCCAGCAGTCTCACACCGGGGCGCGCCCGGCGCCCGGCGGCAGGGGCGGACGGATGGTCAGCTCGGCTGCGTCCTCCACAGGACCTCGCCGGCCGCCGAGCGGATCTCGTAGCGGGCGATGTCCTCCGGATGCAGGGAGGAGCTGGCCATCATCGTGTTGGGGTGGTCGTCGCGGCCCGGCCCGTGCCAGCTGGTCGCGGTCTCCTCGGTGCCGTTGTGGCCGATGATCACCAGGTGGCAGGCGCGCGGGCCCGAGCCGTCCTTGACCTTCAGCTCGACCTGGCTGCCCGAGGCCTCTTCCGCCGTCGTGACCTGCGCCCACACCCCCGTCCGCGTGTCGGTCGCCGCGACGGTCCGGGGCTGCTCCTCGGCGCTGCCCTCGGCCATCATCGCGATGCCGGGGACCGACGCGGCGAAGACGACCGAGGCGGCCAGGGCGAACAGCAGGCGTCTGCGTCCGGCCCGGCGCCGGGTCGCCACCTCGGCCAGCAGCCCGTCCAGCATGCGCGGCCCGGGCTGCGCCATGGGGTGCACGAACCGTGGTGTCGACCGCCGGTAGAGCATCAACTGCCGTGTGGTCGGGCCGAATTCCGTCACCTCTGCAGCGCACCGAGGGCACTCCATGAGGTGGTCCTCGAAGCGGAAGGCCTCCGCCTCGTCCAGCACGCCGAGCGCGTAGGCCGCGACGTCGCGATGCCTCTCCAGGGACCTCATGCCGAATCCTCGTGCCGTTGGGTGCGGGTGGGGTTACTCCTTGCTCCCACCGGTACGGACCAGGCACCTGAATCACTCAAGCCGGTGACACAATCGCAACCAAAGGATTCGGAGCCCTCCGGCTCCCGGATTGGTCCGGGGCCGCAGAAATCTAAAAAAGATGGATCGCGAGGTGTCCCAGCGGCAGTCCGAGCTGCCAGGCGGGCGTCCAGACCTTCGGCCCCTCGTCCTCCCCGACCACCGGAGCACCGCCCGGAACCGCGTTCAGATCGGGCGCGAGCAGTTCCGTCTCCTGCAGCCAGCGCCAGGCCTCCTCCGCGAGGTCCAGATCCGGCGCGGGCCGGCCCGACGTCGCGGCGCCGGCGGCGAGCTCGGCCAGCCGCTCGCGCACCCACTCCTGCCACGGCTGGTCGTACGCCGTCAGCGACAGCCACGTCTCCAGCTGCGTGACGACCCGGATGCCGGACAGCTCCCCGTCGGTGTCGGACAGGAAGATGGTCAGCGCCAGCGCATCCCGCCCGGCACGGAACTCGAAGGACGTCGGCGGCATCAGATCGCCGGTCCGCAGCAGCTCGTCGGCGATGTACTCGGCGTACAACCACGCCATGGGAACGGTCAGTTCACCGTCGGAACCGTCCGTGCTCCCCTGCTCTTCGTCCAGCATCCCTTCCTGCCTTCCTCCGGTACGTGCGCGTCGCCCGACGCCGGGCCCCGAGGGCGCTGACGGCCCCCTCCGGAACACGGATGGGAACAGCCGATTACTCAACCGGGGTCATCGGCAAGGCGCTTTACGGAGGCTTGACCCGCCCATGGGTTTCATCGCAGGTCGGTGGCGTATCCCGGGAGCACCCTGCGCAGGGCACGCAGCGCGTAGTACGCGCGGGACTTCACGGTACCGGGCGGAATCCCGAGGGCCGTCGCGGCTTCCGCCACACTCGCCCCCTGGAAGTACACGAGCACCAGGACTTCACGGTGCTGCGGAGTGAGTGTCTTCACAGCCTCGCGGACATCCAGCATCGCCGCTGCCCGCTCGGCGTGGTCGGAGATGACCCGCGCGTTCTCCAGCACCGCGTCGCCGACCTCGGGCGGACGGGCCTGGCGGGCCCGCCGGGCGTCGATCGCGAGGCGTCGCGCGACGGTCATCAGCCAGGGCCGCACGGAGTCGAAGTCCTCGGCGCGCAGGGCCTCGGGGTGCTGCCAGGCACGCACCAGCGTCTCCTGGACCAGGTCCTCGGCGCGCTGCCGGTCGCCGTCGCAGAGCCGCAGCAGCAGCGCGAAAAGGGGCCGGCCGTGCTCCCGCTGCAGTGCGGCGAGCTCGTGCTCGGCGGTCGTTCCGTTCGTGAGAGTGGATCCGGCCGTCATGGCCGTATGCCACCGCAGGGCGTGGCCCGGGCACAGGGCACGTACCCCGCTGTGCGGCGGACGGTCGATCGCGTCGACGAACGGTTCGACGAACGGTCGGGGCACCCGGCCATGTGGGTGCCGGACGGGCTGATGAGCGTGTCGGAGACGCGTGGGACACCAGGAGCCTTCTTTCCTGATGGTGCGTAAATATGACCACAACGCCCACAGTGGGGTGAATGCATGCTCACACGCAGTCGACAGATCGCCCTGGCCCTGACCGTCGTCCTCGCCGCGGGCGCCGCCTGCCAGGCCCGCGGCCACGACGAGTCCGACCGCGGACGCCCGGCACCGGCCGCCGGGTCGCGCGGGTTCACACTGGTCGCCTCCGGTGACGTCCTCCCGCACACCACGATCATCGACCGGGCCCGCTTCGACGCCGGCGGCACCGGCTACGACTTCCGGCCGATGCTCGCCGGGATCCGCTCCGTCGTCTCCCGCGCCGACATCGCCCTGTGTCACATGGAGACCGTCTACGGCGCGAACGGCGTCTACACCGGATACCCCACCTTCAAATCCCCGCCCGAGGTGGCCAGGGCCCTGGCCGTCACCGGCTACGACGGCTGCTCCACCGCCTCCAACCACACCCTGGACGACGGCGCCGACGGTATCCGCCGCACGCTCGACGCCCTCGACCGCGCGGGCGTCCGGCACGCAGGCTCGGCCCGCACCGAGGAGGAGGCCCGCACGGTGACGGTCCTCGAGGCCGGCCCCGCTGTGGTCGCCCACCTCGCTTACACCTACGACACGAACGGCATGCCGTTCCCGGACGGGCAGCCCTGGGCCGTCAACCTCACCGACGAGGCGAGGATCGTCGAGGACGCCCGGGCCGCGCGCCGGGCCGGCGCCGACGTGGTAGTGGTCTCCCTGCACTGGGGCACCGAATGGCAGGACGCCCCCGACGACCGGCAGCTGACCCTGGCCAGGAGCCTCACCGCCACCCGCACCGGTGGCCGCCCCGACATCGACCTGATCCTCGGCACCCACGCGCACGTCCCACAGGCCTACGAGAAGGTCAACGGCACCTGGGTGATCTACGGCATGGGCGACCAGATCGCCGGCGAGATGACCAATCACGAGGGCGCCAAGGACCCCCGCGGCAACCAGTCCACCCTCGGCCGCTTCACCTTCACCCCGCCCGCCCGGCAGGGAGAGCGCTGGAAGGTGACGAAGGCGGAGTTCGTCCCCCAGCTCTTCGACGTCGACGCCGGCCGGGTCGTGAACCTCAACCGGGCGCTCGCCCAGGGCGCCGACGTCCGAGCCGTCCGCGACCGCATCCGCGACGTCGTCCTCAGCCGCGGCGCGGCCGCGGACGGACTGTTGATGGGGGAGTAGCGCCCCGACACCACGGGTGCCTTGGCGCGCGGACGTCACGGGTGAGGGAGCGCCCTACGGCACGGGTGTCTTGGCGCGCGGACGTCACGGGTGCCTTGGCCCCCGACGCCACGGGTGCCGTAGCGTCCTGACACCACGGGCGCCTTGGCGCCCCGACGTCACGGGTGAGGGAGCGCCCTACGGCACCACCGTCACCGGCCACCGTCCCGCTTTCACCAGGCGTACCGCCACCGAGCCGACGATGCGATGGCCCGCCTGCTCCGAGGCACCCACGACCACCGCGTCCGCCTTGAGTTCGTCGGCGGCGGTCACGAGGCCGTTGTACGGGTCGCCGCGGAACGTGTGGAACTCCCAGCGGACCTCGAATATCCCCTTGAGCCGCTCGGCCGCGTCCCGGATCTGCGCCACCAGGTCCTCGGCGATCTCGTCCGTCGTCCCGGCCACCGGCGCCCCCAGCGCCGCACCCGCGGCCACCACGGGCTGCACGTACACCACGGCGAGCAGTGCGTGCTGCCGGCGGGCCAGGCCGGCCGCGTAGGCCGCGGCCCGCAAGGAGGAGTCGGAGCCGTCCACCCCGGCCACGATCACCTTCGGCCCGTCCGTGCCCCGCTCGAACTGATGGGAGTGCTGTTCCGTCACGTCGCGAGGCTATCGGAACCCCCAGGTCCGGCCGCCGGGCGGGACGGATACCGGCGGGCGGCGCCCGGGCTTCCTGTGCCGCACGGGGCGCGAGCGCTCGACGGGCGAGGAGGCGCGGGTGTTCCTAGAGTCGAAAGCATGAGCGTCAGCGCGGACACCGGGACGGCCGAGGACAGCTCAGGAGCGATACGGCCGCCCCACCGGGCGCACGGTTTCCTGAGCCGGGTACCGCAGGGCTTCGCGGTCTTCTTCGGCGCCCTCGGACTGCTCTGCGCCCTGCTGGCGCTGATCCCGGTGCTCCGCACCGGGCTGCGCCCCCTGGTCCACTTCCTCGACCTGCTGCTCGTCCCGGTCAGCGCCAACCTCGCCTACGCGGTCTTCCTGTTCCTGCTCGCCGCCGCGACCGGCGCCCGCAAGAAGATCGCCTGGTGGCTGGTCGTCGTCTACCTGGGCCTGCTGGTCCTCACCGACATCCTCGGCATGGCCGTCGGCGAGTTCGCCGAGTCCGTCCCCTCCTTCGTGGTGTGCGGCCTCGCCCTGATCCTGCTGATCCACGCCCGCAAGGAGTTCTACGCCGCCTCCCGCCGCGCCGCCGTACGCCGGGCCCTGGCCGTCCTGGTGGCCGGTCTGGTCGCGGCGATCCTGGTCGGCTGGGCCCTGGTCGAGGCGTTCCCGGGCAGTCTGCCGAGCGGCGAGCGCCTGGCCTGGGCCGCGAACCGGGTCTGCGGCGGCCTGGTGCCCGCCGACTCCTTCGACGGCCGCCCGCCGCACGCCCTGTACTTCCTGCTCGGCCTGTTCGGCGCGCTCGCCCTGCTGAACGCCGCCGCCACCCTCTTCCGTTCCCAGCGCCTGGAAGCCGCCCTGCACGACGACGAGGAGGCGCGCATCCGCGCCCTCCTCGGCCGCTACGGAGACCAGGACTCCCTCGGCTACTTCGCCACCCGCCGCGACAAGGCCGCCGTCTTCTCACCCAGCGGCAAGGCCGCCGTCACCTACCGCGTGGAGGCCGGGGTGTGCCTGGCCAGCGGCGACCCGGTGGGCGACCGGGAGGCCTGGCCGCACGCGATCGCCGCCTGGCAGGAGGTGGCCCGCCGCTACGCCTGGGTCCCGGCCGTGATGGGCGCCTCCGAGGAGGGCGCCCGGGCCTACGTCCGCGCCGGGCTCGGCGCGCTCCAGCTTGGCGACGAGGCGATCCTGCACGTCCTCGACTTCGACCTGGACGGCCGCGACATGCGCGTCACCCGCCAGGCCGTCAACCGGGTCCGCCGCATCGGTGTCACCTGCCGCGTCCGCCGCCACTCCACCCTCGGCGACGACGAGATGCGCCAGCTCGTCGAACGCGCCGACGCCTGGCGCGACACCGAGACCGAACGCGGCTTCTCCATGGCCCTGGACCGCCTCGGCGACCCGGCCGACGGCGACTGCCTCCTCGCCGAGGCCCTCGACCAGGACGGCCGGCTCCTCGCCATCCAGTCCTTCGTGCCCTGGGGCAAGGACGGCGTCTCCCTGGACCTGATGCGCCGTGACCGCACCGCCCCCAACGGCGTCATGGAGTTCATGGTCGCCGAACTGTGCGCCGTGGCCCCGAAGCTGGGCGTGCGCAAGGTCTCGCTGAACTTCGCCGTGTTCCGCTCCGTGTTCGAGGAGGGCGCCCGCATCGGCGCGGGACCGGTGCTCCGCCTCTGGCGCCGCCTGCTGCTGTTCTTCTCCAAGTGGTGGCAACTGGAGGCCCTGTACCGCTCCAACGCCAAGTACCACCCCGAGTGGTACCCCCGCTTCCTCTGCTACGCGGAGGCCGCCTCCCTCGCCCGGGTCGGTCTCGCCTCCGGCATCGCCGAGGGCTTCGTCTCCGTACCGTCGATGCGCACGTTGTGGGGCAAGGGAAAAGGGCACCCGAAGGGCGGGCAGCGGCCCGCCACCACGGAGGGGCTGCCGTCGTTGGCGGCGCTCGGCCTCGCCGGAGGGGACGGGACCGAGCCCGCCGACCCCCTCTCCGGCCTGTCCGACCAGGTCCGCGTCCGGCACCACAAGCTCGACCGGCTGCGCGCCGAAGGCACCGACCCCTACCCGGTGGGCGTCCCGGCCCGCACCCACACCCTCGCCGAGGTCCCGCGGGGCGAGGAGGTCACCGTCGCCGGCCGGATCATGCTGGTCCGTGACTTCGGCGGCATCGTCTTCGTCGTTCTGCGCGACTGGTCCGGCGACCACCAACTCGCCCTCACCCGCGACCGCTCCGGCCCCGCCCTGGACCGCTTCACCGCCGACACCGACATCGGCGACCACATCACCGTCACCGGCCAGGCGGGCGTCAGCGACAAGGGCGAACCGACCGTCTTCGTCACGTCCTGGCAGCTCACCGGCAAGTGCCTGCGCCCGCTGCCCGACAAGCGCCGCGGCCTGGCCGACCCCGAGGCCAAGGTCCGCATGCGCTACCTCGACCTCGCCGCCAGCCCCGCCGCCCGTGACGTGGTCCGCGCCCGCTCCACCGCCGTCCAGGCCGTCCGCCAGGGCCTGCTGGCACGTGGCTACCTGGAGGTGGAGACGCCGGTCCTCCAGCAGATCCACGGCGGAGCCAACGCCCGGCCCTTCACCACCCACATCAACGCCTACGACCTCGACCTCTACCTGCGCATCGCCCCCGAGCTGTACCTCAAGCGGCTGTGCGTGGGCGGCATGGAGAAGGTCTTCGAGATGGGCCGCACCTTCCGCAACGAGGGAACGGACTACAAGCACAACCCCGAGTTCACGATCCTGGAGGCCTACCAGGCGTACGCCGACTACGACGTGATGCTCGACCTCGTGCGCGAACTGATCCAGGGCGCCGCCACCGCCGCCTTCGGCAGGCCCGTCGCCCACAAGGACGGCAAGGAGTACGACATCTCCGGGCAGTGGCCCGTCAAGACCGTCTACGGCGCGATCGGCGAGGCCCTCGGCGAGGAGATCCACCCCGGCACCGGCACCGACACCCTCAAGCGGCTGTGCGACGGTGCCGGAGTGCCGTACGTCGCCGACGACGGCCACGGCGACATCGTCCTGGAGATGTACGAGCGGCTGGTGGAGGAGCGGACCGGACTGCCCACCTTCTACAAGGATTTCCCGACCGACGTCTCCCCGCTCACCCGGCAGCACCGCACCGACCCGCGCCTCGCCGAACGCTGGGATCTCGTCGCCTTCGGCACCGAACTCGGCACCGCCTATTCGGAGCTCACCGACCCCGTCGAGCAGCGCCGCCGCCTCACCGCCCAGTCCCTGCTCGCCGCCGGAGGCGACCTGGAGGCGATGGAACTCGACGAGGACTTCCTCGACGCCCTCGAATACGCCATGCCTCCCACCGGCGGCCTCGGCATCGGCGTCGACCGGCTGGTCATGTTCCTCACCGGACTCACCATCCGCGAGACCCTGCCCTTCCCGCTGGTGCGCCACCGCTGACCCACCCGCGTGGGCCGAACGGGTGAATGTGTGCGGCCGCACCGGTGTTGCTCGTGTGCGTCGGCCTTCCGCCGGGCGACTCATGAGTCATGAAGAAGGATCAGTTGCCGACCGGGCTGTTCACCAGGCGCCACGCGTTGATCGCAGGTGCCGGCGCCGTGGGAGCGGCCGCGACGGCCGGAGTGGTCACGGCTGTCACCGGGGACGGACCCGGCACCTCGACCCCCGCCTCGGGCCCCCAGGCCCGCCGCCTCGTCAAGTCCTCCGCGTACCGGCTGCAGCCCCTGACCGGCTTCGGCCCGCCGCGCGCCGCACCCCGCCGGACCCTGGTCCACCGCGAGGCGCCGCTGCGCGTGTCCGGCCGTGGCCGCACCATGGTGCTGACCTTCGACGACGGCCCCGATCCCCGCTACACCCCGCACATCCTGGACACCCTGGCCGAGTACGACGTGCGGGCGATGTTCTTCGTGTGCGGCGAGATGGTCGCCGGCGGCAGGAACCTGCTGGCCCGGATGGCCGACGAGGGCCATGTCGTGGGGAACCACACCTGGTCCCACCCCCTGCTCACCCGCCTCACCCGACGGCAGATCCGCTCCGAGATGGAACGCACCAGCGACGTCATCGAGGACGCCTACGGGGAGCGCCCCGAGTGGTTCCGCGCGCCCTACGGCGCCTGGAACCGCACCGCCTTCCGGCTCGGCGCCGAACTCGGCATGGAACCCCTCGGATGGACGGTCGACACCCTCGACTGGACCACCCCCGGGGTCCGGTCCATCGCGAACCGGGTCGAACGCGGCGCCGCACCCGGCGTCGTGGTGCTCTCGCACGACGCCGGCGGCGACCGCTCGCAGAGTGTGCGGGCCCTGCGGCGCTATCTGCCCGAACTGCTGGACTCCGGCTACCACGTCACTGTGCCCCGGCGGGACTACGCGTGAGGGACGCCTGAGGGCTTTCGCCCGCCCGTGTCGCGAGCGCTCAGCGCACCGCGACCAGGCGGGCGAAGGCGACGACGTTCCCCGCATAGCCTTCCTGCTTGGAGAAACCGCCGCCGCAGGTGATGACCCGCAACTCCGGCGCGCCCTTGGAAGCGTAGACACGGTCGCCGGGGAAGTTGTTCTTCTCGAACACCTCGACGCCGTAGATCTCGAACTCGGCGGTCTTTCCGTCCTGCCGGGCGACCTCGACGCGTTGTCCCTTCCTCAACGCCCCGAGGCCGTAGAACACGGCGGGGCCCTGCTGGTTGTCCACATGGCCGACCACGACCGCGGTGCCCTTCTCGCCGGGTGTGACGGCACCGGTGAACCAGCCGGCCAGGTTGGGGTCCTCCGGCGGCGGCGCGCCGACCCAGCCGTCGGCGTCCAGGCCCACGGGAATGATCGGCGCGTCGACCTGGATCGCCGGGATCCTGACCCGGTCGGGGAGGGCGTAGGGCAAGGGCCGAACGCTTCCCGCGAAGGTGCCGCCGGGCACCCGGCTGTCCGCCGCGGCCGCGCTCGCCGGCTGTGGCGGTCCCTCGTCGAACTCTCCCGAACCGTTCCGGATGAGCGCGAGGCCGGTCAGCAGAACCAGCGCTATCACGCCCCACGGGGCGCGCTTCCTGGGCCGCGCCTCCTCTTCCGCCTGGGCCAGCTCGGACGCAGACATTCGCCATCCCCTCTCGACGCGGCCGTCGCCGTGTCCATCGCGCATAGCGACACGCTAAGTGGCGTGCGGGAAACCGGCGACGGGGCGGCGGCGAACGGGTGGCCGGGGGCCGCGAGGGCTGGTGGGTGCCGGGCACGGGCCGAATTCCGGGGTTCCCACAAGCCCGGCGCGCGCCAGGGCGAGAGCGGTACGCAGGACCTGAGGTGAGCCATCCGAGTTGCCGCCGCGAGGAAAATTCTGACGGTCTGTGACCTGCGGCGATATACGCATGGACGCTTTCCCCGCACCGCCTTCTCTCACCGGTACGGACCAGTGCCGAAATGCGGCTTGCGGCACGGCAACTGACTGTCTTTCTGGGAGGCGCTTTCTCGCCGATCGACCGGGGACGGGTCCCGGGGCGTCTTCCGCGGAGGTTCACATGCGTAACACTCGTGCCCTGGCGGTCGCCGGCGCAGCGGTCGCCGCTCTCGGCCTCTCCGCCCCCGCGGCCGTCGCGTGGGACACGCCGAGCAACATCACCGCCCTGCCCAGCGTGATCGCCCCCGGCGGCCAGCTGACCATCACGGTCGACGGCTGCCGGGGCGGCGGCACGGCGACCTCGAACGCGTTCTCGCCGACGCGTCTGTCGCCCGTCTCCGGCCCCAACGAGAGGGCCCGGGGCACCGCCATCATCAACAGCAACGCCCGCCCGGGGCCGTACGACATCACGGTCGACTGCAACGGCAGGCGGATGACCAAGCCGCACGCCTTCACCGTCATCGGCGGTGTCCGCGGCGGCATCGGCGGCGGCAGCACCACCGGTGCGACCCCGACGGACATGGCCATCGGCGGTGGTCTCGTGGCCGCGGCCGTGGTCGGCGGCGGTGTGTTCTGGATGCGCCGCCGTGCCGAGCGGCGCATCTGACACGGACGCCTCGTCGCACCGCGTCTTCGAGGCGGACACGGACGCCTCGTCGCGCCGGGTCTTCGAAGCTGACACGGGCGCCTCGTCGCGCCGCGTCTTCGAGGCTCACACGGGCGCCTCGTGGCGTCCCTTCCTCGACGAGTCGCCGCCTCGCACGTGAACGCATTTCGCCCCGGCTCCCTCTCATCAGGGGAGCCGGGGCGAAGGCCTGCCGCGGAAGGGGTCAGCCGGCGTCCCCGTCGGTGCGGCGGCGCGAGAAGTGGTAGGCGACGCCGAGCGACCCGGCGATCAGTGCGGCGCCCAGACCGACCTCCTTGAGGTCGAACCCGGCGAGGGTGCCGCCCTCACCGGCGTGCACACCCTTGTGGGGGTGGCGCGTCGGGTGATGGGCGGGGTGGGGCGCCGGCCGGCCGCCCGCGATCGTCAGACGCGCGACGCCGATCGACCCGTCGCACCCGAACTCGACCTCGTAGACGGCGCCGGGCTTGGCGTCCCAGTCGACGACCACCGTCGTCCAGGACTCGTCCGGCGGGATGGTGACCGGGGCGAAGGCCGGTGAGTCGACCGTCGCCTCCCCCCGGCATGCCCGGTTGCGCGTGACGTGCACAGTCACCTCGCCTCCCGCCCTCACGGTGGAAGGCAGGAGGTTGAAGCCGAAGTCGGTCCGGATCGCCGCGTCGGCGGCGGGCACGCAGGAGGTGAGGGCGCCGGCACCCAGCAGTACGGCAGAGGCGAGGCGTATCGCGCGCATGGTGAATCCTCCGGGTCCCCGAGGAGCAGCCGCGGACCTGTTCCGCTCACGTCACACATGCACCTCGATGCCCGAAACGCTAAGAAGACGCGCGCGATGGCGCGATCGCAGTAGCGCGAATGGGGCACGGACGTGCGCCGCCCGGGGGAACACCGCCCAGGCGGCCGGGGGACGGCGACGGCGTGTCGCGCGCCCCCCGGCCGGGCCCCGTGCTGCGGGGCGCCGTCAGTCGCCGACGCCCGGGAAGAGGTTCAGGAACGGGTCCGCCGAGGCGGTCACGCCCCTGCTGTAGGGCGAGTCGAAGTCCCAGATCAGGAACAGCAGGAAGGCGATCAACGCCGAGAACAGCCCGGCGAGGACCAGTTCGCGGGTCGTTCTGCGGATCTGCAGGGCGAAGATCATCCCGATGGTGATGACGGCCCCGGCGATCAACCCGAACCACACCACCCCCGGCATGGTCTCCCCGGTCGACTCCGCCCGGGCGATCCGGGCCTGGTTCGCCGCGGTCACCTGGTCCAGCAGTGGCTGGTAGGCCTGGGCCTCGAAGTCCGTCGCCGGCTCGTAGTCGGTGACGTCCTGGCGGATCCGTTCGAAGAGCTCGGCGCCGCGCGGGGTGACCTCGCCCTTGTCGGCCATGGTGTCCCACTCGGTGGTCACGACATGGCTCACGTACGTCCGGATGTCGTCCCGGATGCGGTCGCGTTCCTCGGCCGGATAGACCCGCACCCGCTCCGAGATCTCGTGCAGTGCGGTCGCCTCGGCCTGGACGTGGTCCTGTGCGGCGCTGCGTCCCTCCCAGACACCGGCGATCGCCAGGCCCAGGACGATGGCGTAGACCACGCCGATCCACATCGTCATGTACTCGATGACGTCCGGGGTCTCATTGGGGTCCTCGTCCTCGCGGGCCGCGCGGTGGCGTACGAAGGTGATGATGACCACCACGGCACAGGCGGCCAGCATCGCGAGGGTGAGAACAAGCCATTCCGGCAAGAGGTACCTCCAGGGCTTCAGGGATCAGCGCGCGCGCAGCGCGGCGACGGCCACCACCGCGGGCACCGTGACGAGCAGGACGAAGGTGAGCGGCGACAGCGTGCCGTCCGCCCTCCGCGGCCGCGGAGGCGCGGCGCGGTAGCGCGGGTAGTGCACGGGCGCCGCGGACGGGCCGGGCGCGGGGGCGGCCGACGGCGTCGGCGGTGGAGCGGGCGCCGGTGCGGGGGGAGGGGGAGCCGGCGGTACGGGCCTCGGGGCCGGCCGCGGCGGGGGTGGTGCCGGGCGTGGCGTGGGCGGTGCCGGTGCCGGCGGCTCGGGCCGGGCCGTGGGGGTCGGTTTCGGGGGCGGGGGCTTCGGCGGGGGCGGCGGGTCCGGTGTCGGCTTCGGCGGAGGTGTCGGCTCCGGCGTCGGGGTCGGCGTCGGGGTCGGCGTCGGGGTCGGCGTCGGCGTCGGGGAAGGGGTCGGCGTGGGTGTCGGGCACGGCCACGTCTTCTTGCTGCCGGCGTACGCCACCGCCTCCGTGCCGTCCGGCCCCGTCGAGGCGTACGCGCAGGCGTCGGCCACCGCGAACCCGGCCGGTGCGCCGACGAGCGCCCAGGTCAGCGTCGCCGCCGCCAAGGCCCGTGCCGCAAGGGCGGGTTGAGTCGAAAGGGGTCCATGCACGACGAAGATCATGAGCCCTCTGCCGCCCGGACGGGCCGGAGTGCAAGGGGATTGCCCCGAAAGAGGGATATCCGGGCATCACGGGTTTGATCTGCGGTCGCCCGCAGGGAGCTCGGGATGCACTCCTGTACGACGACTGGAGGCACTCGTCACAGGTTCCGGAAAGAAATTTGGCCGACGGTTGAACACAATCGCCGTCCCCATGCGTACTCATGACCGTGCGGCGGCGCAGCAGGGCGCTGCAACACCCTTGCGATTATGGGGAGTTGACGATGAAGACCTCCTGGCGGAGCGCCTCACTCGTGGCGAGCGCCGCGGCGGTCCTGGCGCTGACGACGGCGTGCGGTCAGGACAGCCCACCGGCGGCCAGCCAGAACGTGGGCGCCACGGCCGCGCCCGGCGACTACGGAAACATCGGCTCGGGCACCGCGGGCGCGGCGGGCGGCACCGCGACGGGCCAGCCGGCGGCACCGAGCGCCTCCAGCCCGTCCAGCCCCGCCGGCAAGCTGTCCGTTTCCACCGCCGAGAAGGTCGGCAAGGTGGTCACCGACAGTCTCGGCCTCACCCTGTACCGGTTCGACCAGGACACCGAGCAGCCGCCCAAGTCGAACTGCGACGGTGACTGCGCCAAGACCTGGCCGCCGGTTCCGGCCGATGACGCCGAGGCCGGCGAGGGCATCGACAAGGCGCTGCTCGGCTCGGTCACCAGGGCCGACGGCACCAAGCAGCTCACGGTCGCCGGCTGGCCCGCCTACCGCTATGCCAAGGACGTCAACGCCGGTGACGTCAAGGGCCAGGGCGTGGGCGGCAAGTGGTACGCGCTCGCCCCCGACGGCAAGAAGGCGCAGGGAGGTGCCGGGGCCGGAGCGGAGGGCGGCGGCGAAGCGGTCCAGGCCGGGCTGTCCACGCGCAAGGACCCCAAGCTCGGCGAGATCGTCGTCGACAAGAACGGCATGACCGTCTACCGGTTCAAGAAGGACGAGGCCTGGCCCAAGCCGGTCTCCAACTGCACCGGTGAGTGCCTGGCAAAGTGGCCGCTCGTGGAGCCCGTCGACTTCTCCGACACCAAGGGCATCCAGAAGAAGGGCTACATGATCTTCGACCGGACCGACGGGGAGGGTCAGCAGCAGACGATCAACTGCTCGCCCATCTACACCTTCGCCGGCGACAAGGCTCCCGGCGACACCAACGGCCAGGGCGTGGGCGGCACCTGGTACGCCGTCCGGCCCGACGGAAAGCTGGTCGGCGCGTCGGAGTAGCAGGGAAACCTCCCCAGGGTTGATCAGCTCGCCCACCCGAAGCGCAGACCCGGTCCGCCCCTCCGTGCCCCACGGAGGGGCGGACCGTTGTGCTGTGCTTCACCTGAACTCAGCGAACCGCTGACACTCTCCCCCTCCCGCACCGGAACTCTCCGGAACGCCCCGGACACTGTTCGTCATATGTTCGAAGGGCATGCGCAGGGGTATCAATTCGGCACGTGCCGCAGGCAGTGACCGGGAACGGATGGTCAATTTCCGTTTCGGGTCGCTCCGTTGGCGGGCGATCAGTAGCCTCTGCTCGAACACCGGATCGCCTACGCCTTGGAGAGATAGATGGAGCGTCCCGCCTGGGCCCCACGAAGCATCGACATCTCGGTGCCCAGCGTTTCCCGGATGTACGACTACTACCTGGGCGGATCGCACAACTTCGAGGTCGACCGGGAAGCGGCCCGCAGGGCCATGGAGTTCATGCCGGGACTCCCCAAGATCATGCAGGCGAACAGGGCGTTCATGCGTCGCGCCGTGCGCTACGCGGCCGACCAGGGCATCTCCCAGTTCCTCGACATCGGCTCCGGCATCCCCACCTTCGGCAATGTGCACGAGGAGGCCCAGGCCGCCCGTCCCGGCGCCCGCGTGGTGTACGTCGACCACGACCCGGTGGCCGTGGCGCACAGCCAGGCGGTCCTGGAGGGCAACGAGGACACGGGGGTCGTCGCCGCGGACCTGCGCAAGCCCCAGGAGATCCTGCGCAGCCCCGAGGTGGAGCGGCTGATCGACCTGAATCAGCCAGTGGCGCTGCTCCTCGTTGCCATACTGCACTTCGTGGAAGACGAGGACGACCCGCACGGGGCCGTGGCCGAACTGGGCGAGGCGCTCGCGCCGGGCAGCCTGCTCGTGCTCACCCACGCCTCCTACGAGGGGATCCCGCTGCCGCCGGAGCGGGCCGGGGGTGCGGTGGACGTGTACAGGGACATCCGCAACCCGCTGATCATGCGCTCGCGCGAGGAGATCGCGCGGTTCTTCGAGGGGTACGACATGGTGGAACCCGGACTGGTGGCGATGCCGCGCTGGCGGCCCGACACCGCACCGGAGGACGAGGATCCGTATGCGTTCTCCGGGTTCGCGGGCGTGGGGCGTACGGCGTGACCGCGGAACCGGACGGGCCGGAGGGCAGACTGCGCCGGTTCGCGACGATCTGGAGCCGGGCCGTCTTCCCGGTGACCTCGACGTCGTCGACCCGTACCGAGTTCGAGGCGCAACTGCTGCCCCAGGCACGGCGGCTGAGCGAGGGACTCCTGGCCCGGACCTTCGACTCCGAGGCGGGCAGGGCGGTCGGAGCCGCCCTGGTGAACGCGCACTGCACCGACCCGGAGGCGCTCAGCCGCACCCTGGACTGCGTCGACGCCTACCTGGTCCTGTACTGCGGGGGTGACGGCGACCAGGAGGACCTGCGGGCCCGGTGCGCGCGGCTCCAGCACGCGATGGCGGCCGGTTTCGCCCGGGCGCTGCGCGAGCGGACCCTCGCCGAGCAGGAGGCCATCGCGCAGGCCGCCCTCCAGGCGCAGGGCGTGGTGGCGCAGGCCCTGCACGCGAGCGAGGCGCGTTTCCGCGCCGTCTTCGAGGGCGCGGCCATAGGAATCGGCATGGCCGACCTCGAGGGGAACATACTGCAGGTCAACGGCGCGCTGCTGCGCATGTTCGGGGTCTCCGAGCAGACGCTGCGCAGCCGCAACGTCCGGGAGTGGACCCATCCCGACGACGCTCCCCAGACCTGGCGGCTCTACGACGAACTCGTCCGCGGCGAACGCGAGCACTACCACCTGGAGAAGGCGTTCTACCGCCCCGACGGAACCGTCCTGTGGACCAATCTGACGGTCTCCCTGCTGCGCGACGCCGACGGCGATCCGCAGTACCAGCTCGCCCTCATGGAGGACACCACCGAGCGGCGGCTGCTCAACCTGCGGCTGCGCTACGAGGCCACGCACGACGCGCTCACCGGGCTGCCGAACCGCACGTTCTTCTTCGAGCGCCTGGAAAAGGCACTGGGCGCCGGGGAAGGCCAGCGGTTCGGGCTGTGCTACCTGGACCTCGACGGCTTCAAGACCATCAACGACAGCCTCGGCCACGCGGCCGGCGACCGGCTGCTGGTGGAGGTCGCCGACCGGCTGCAGTCCTGCGCCACGGCACCGGGCGAGATGGTCGCGCGGCTCGGCGGTGACGAGTTCGTGGCCCTGACCACCGGGCCCGACACTCAGCGGGACGTCGACGAACTCGCCGGGCGCATCATGAACGCGCTGCTGGCGCCGATCAGTGTGGACGGCCGGGAGCTCACCGTGCGCGGCAGCATCGGCATCGTCGAGGGCCCGGCCGGGGAGCGCAGCCCGGCGGAGGTGCTGCGCAGCGCCGACATCACCATGTACCGGGCCAAGTCGGCGGGCGGCAACCGCTTCGAACTCGCCGATCCGGAGGCCGACGCCCGGGCCATCACGCGACACGGGCTGACCACGGCGCTGCCTACGGCGCTGGAGCGGGGCGAGTTCTTCATCGAGTACCAGCCGCTGGTGCATCTCGGCGACGGCAGTGTCCGGGGCGCCGAGGCCCTGGTGCGCTGGCTGCACCCGCAGCACGGGGTGCTCGGGCCGGACCGGTTCATCCCGCTCGCCGAGCACACCGGCCTGATCGTGCCGCTGGGCCGGTGGGTGCTGGAGCAGTCGGTGCGCCAGGCCCGCGAGTGGCGGGAACTGCAGGGCGGCGCCGAGGCGGTGGGGCCGCTGCGGATCAACGTGAACCTGTCGCCGTGCCAGTTGACGCATCCCGGCCTGGTGCAGGACACGGTCGACATCCTGGAGCGCACGGGCGTCGCGCCGGACGCGCTGTGCCTGGAGGTCACGGAGTCGGCGCTGATCGGGGCGGACGACGATCTGCTCAAGCCGCTGCGGCGGCTGGCGGAGATGGGCGTCGACATCGCCCTGGACGACTTCGGGACGGGCTACTCCAACCTCGCCAACCTGCGCCGGCTGCCGGTCAGCATCCTGAAGCTGGACCGGTCCTTCACCCAGAGCATGCAGCAGTTCCCGGCGGATCCCGTCGACCTGAAGATCGTCGAGGGCATCGTCTCCCTGGCCCACAGCCTGGACCTGGCGGTGACGGTGGAAGGCGTGGAGACGGGAGCCCAGGCCGACCAACTGCGCATACTCGGCTGCGACACGGCCCAGGGCTGGTACTACGCGAGGCCGGGCCCGCCGGAGCGGCTGCACGAACTCGCGCTGGTGGACGCCACGGGGTGATGCCCTCGGGCCGCTGCGCGGAGCCGGGTCAGGCGCCCAGCCCGCGCAGCAGCAGCGCGAGTCCGCCCGTGAACTCCCGGTCGGCGCTGACCTTCCGGGCGTGACGGGCGGTCTCGGCCATGAGGGTGAAGGCGTCGGACGGCAGCTCGGCGATGGCGAGCGTGCCGTCTCCGGACAGCGGCCCGAGGTGCTCCAGCTGGATGGCGCCGATGAGGTACCCGAGCAGGCCCCGCAGCGCGATCACCCGCCGATCGCCGTCGAACCCCGCCTCGGTGAGCACGCCGAG
This sequence comes from Streptomyces tibetensis, assembly GCF_007655005.1. GTDB lineage: Bacteria > Actinomycetota > Actinomycetes > Streptomycetales > Streptomycetaceae > Streptomyces > Streptomyces tibetensis. The sequence continues at coordinate 50,716 of NZ_SZVW01000027.1, read as the reverse complement.
CACGGACTCCGACCAGCGCAGCCCGGCCAGGGACCGGTGCCGGTGGGCGACGGTCAGGGGGACGATCTCCGGATGGGCGGCCACGGCGTCGCGCAGCCGCCCCATCAGCACCTCGATCCGCTGCTGCCAGGGCGCTTCGGGCCCGGGCGGTTCGGTGTCCACGGTGCCGAGCACGAGGTCGACGACGAGCCTTTCCAGCTCCTCCCGGTCGTCCACGTAGCGGTAGAGCGCCATGGTGCTCATGCCGAGTTCCTTCGCGACGGAGCGCATGGACAGCCCGGCGAGCCCGTCGCGGTCGATCACGGAGAGGGCGGCCGAGGCCAGCTGGGCGTGGCTGAGTGAGCGGGGACGTGGCATGACGACAATCAGCGTACGCCATACGCCTACCTTGTGAGAGCGTGCGGCACACGCCTACACTCCGTAAGAGTACGCCGTACTCCTACGAGGGAGCGACCATGCTCATGCGTATGCCCGCACGGCCGTTACGGCCCGGCTCCACCGTCGCCGGACGACACATCGCCACGGTCTCCGGCGGTCCCGTCGCCGTCCCCGACCCCGAGCGTCTGGTGCACCTGCAGTTCCGGCGGTTCGCCGGGTGCCCGGTGTGCCATCTGCATCTGCGGTCGGTGGTCCGCCGGCACGCGGAGATCGAGGCCGCCGGGGTGCGCGAGGTCGTGGTCTTCCACTCGCCCGCCGAGGAACTGCGACGGCACACCGGCGACCTGCCCTTCGCGGTCGTCGCCGACCCCGAGAAGCGGCTGTACGCCGAGTTCGGTGTCGAGTCGGCTGCTCGCGCGCTGCTCAGCCCACGTGCCTGGGGGCCGGTGATCGCGGCGGTGTTCCGCAGCGGGTGGGAGGTCGTCCGAGGCCGCGAGCGGCTCCCCGCGGCCGACCAGCCCGGTGGCAGGCTCGGGCTGCCCGCCGACTTCCTGATCGGCACCGACGGCAGAGTCCTCGCGGCCAAGTACGGCGAGCACGTCTACGACCAGTGGCCCGTCGACGAACTCCTGCACCTGGCGTCCTCTCACCGGCCGGCCGCCGGCCCCCCGGCGCGCTAGCCGCAGCCGTACGGCAAGCAGGGCGTCCGGTGCCGTTACGCTCCGCGAGGCTCACCGCTCCAGCAGCATGCGCTGCAACTCCCGCGCGGCCCGGGGCGGCGCCACGTCGCTGCGGTGGGCCAGCGCGATCGTCCGGTGCAGGCCGGGCCGGGCGAGGGGCGTCACCCGCAGGCCGCGACCCGACCTCGCCGCGACCATCCGGGGCACCACGGCGACGCCCAGCCCGGCTCGCACAAAGCCCAGCACCGCGTCCATCTCCCCGCCCTCGACGGCGAAGTCGGGTTCGAACCCCTCGGCCCGGCACGCCGCCACGGTCAGCTCGCGCAGGTCGTACCCGTGCCGGAACATCACCAGCCGCTCACTCTCCAGGTCGGAGACCCGGACGGTACGCCGTCCCTGCCCCGGCCTCGGCGCGTCCGGGGAGGAGACCACGACCAGGTCCTCCCGCAGCAGCTCCACCGTCGTCAGAGCCGGTGACGGCGTCGGCAGCGGAAGCACCACCAGCGCCAGATCCAGCGCCCCGCGCGCGAGTTCCCGCACCAGGTCGTGCGAGCCGCCCTCCTCGATCAGCAGCCGGATGCCGGGGTAGCGGTCGTGGAAGGCCCGCAGGACGTCCGGCAGCAGGCCCGTGCACACACTCGGCGTGGCGCCCAGGCGCACCCGGCCGCTGCGCAGCTGCGCCAGTTCCTGCACCTCGTGCCGGGCCGTGTCCGCGTCGGCCAGGATGCGGCGGGCGAGCGGGAGGAGCGCCTCCCCGGCGTCCGTGAGCGTGATGTTGCCCCGGGCGCGCAGGAACAGGTCCGCGCCCAGCTCCCGCTCCAGCGCCTTGATCTGCTGCGACAGCGACGGCTGGGCGACGTGGACCAGGTCGGCGGCCCGGGTGAAGTGCCGGGTCTCGGCGACGGCCACGAAGTACTGGAGCTGCTGGAACTGCATGCTCCCACCATAGAGGCAGCCTATGGAGTCAAGCCGGACCATGTCTTGGACCGATCGGGCGCCGATCCGTAGCGTGCTGTTCCATGGCTCTGGCAACGCGGACGGACCGGCGGCCGTCCTTCGCACGCACCGTGTGGGACTCCACCGTCGGCAAGAAGACCGTGATGGCGGTCAGCGGTCTGATCATGCTGCTGTACCTGGTCGTCCACATGATCGGAAACCTGAAGATCTTCTTCGGGGCGGGCGAGTTCAACGCGTACGCGCACTGGCTGCGCGTCGTCGGCGAGCCGTTCATGCACTACGAGTGGACGCTCTGGCTCGTCCGGATCGTGCTGGTCGTCGCCGTCGTCGCCCACGCCACCTCGGCGTACCAGCTCAGCCGCCGCGACATCAGGGCACGGCCCGGCAAGTACGTGCACAAGAAGGCACGGGCGAGCTACGCCACGCGGACCATGCGATGGGGCGGCGTCATCCTCGGCCTGTTCATCGTGTGGCACATCCTGGACCTGACGACCGGCACCGTGCACTCCGGCGGCTTCCAGGAGGGCCACCCGTACCAGAACGTCGTGGACACCTTCTCCACCTGGTACGGCAACGTCGTCTACATCGTCGCGATGCTCGCGCTCGGCCTGCACGTCCGGCACGGCTTCTGGAGCGCGGCCCAGACCCTCGGCGCCGGCAGCCGCACCCGCGACCGCGCCCTGAAAACCGTCGCAGGCGTCCTCGCGCTGCTGCTCACGGCCGGTTTCATCGCCGTACCCGTGGGCGTCATGACCGGAGTGGTGAGCTGAAGATGACTTCCTACACCGACTACACGACCGGGGAACCGGTCGCCGACACCAAGGCCCCCTCCGGCCCCGTCCACGAACGCTGGGACAAGCGCCGCTTCGAGGCCAAGCTGGTCAACCCCGCCAACCGGCGCAAGCACACGGTCATCGTGGTCGGCACCGGCCTCGCCGGCGGCTCCGCCGGGGCCACCCTCGCCGAACAGGGCTACCACGTCGTCCAGTTCTGCTACCAGGACTCGCCCCGCCGCGCCCACTCCATCGCCGCGCAGGGCGGCATCAACGCCGCGAAGAACTACCGCAACGACGGCGACTCCGTCCACCGGCTGTTCTACGACACCGTCAAGGGCGGCGACTTCCGGGCCCGCGAGTCCAACGTCCACCGGCTCGCGCAGATCTCCGTCGAGATCATCGACCAGTGCGTGGCCCAGGGCGTGCCCTTCGCCCGCGAGTACGGCGGGCTGCTCGACACCCGCTCGTTCGGCGGCGTGCAGGTCTCGCGCACGTTCTACGCCCGCGGTCAGACGGGCCAGCAGCTTCTCCTCGGCGCCTACCAGGCCCTCAGCCGGCAGATCGCCGCCGGGAACATCGAGATGCACCCGCGCACCGAGATGCTCGACCTCATCGTCGTCGACGGGCGGGCGCGCGGGATCGTCGCCCGGGATCTGGTCACGGGCACGATCGACACGTACTTCGCGGACGCCGTCGTGCTCGCCTCCGGCGGCTACGGCAACGTCTTCTACCTGTCGACGAACGCCATGAACTCCAACGCCACCGCGATCTGGCGGGCCCATCGGCGCGGCGCCCACTTCGCCAACCCGTGCTTCACCCAGATCCACCCCACCTGCATCCCGCGCACCGGCGACCACCAGTCCAAGCTGACGCTGATGAGCGAGTCGCTGCGCAACGACGGGCGGATCTGGGTGCCGAAGGCGAAGGGCGACCAGCGGCCCCCGAACGAGATCCCCGAGGATGAGCGCGACTACTACCTGGAGCGCATCTACCCGTCCTTCGGCAACCTCGTCCCGCGCGACATCGCCTCCCGCGCCGCGAAGAACGTCTGCGACGAGGGCAGGGGAGTGGGGCCCGGCGGCCAGGGCGTGTACCTGGACTTCGCCGACGCCATCGAGCGGATGGGGCGCAAGGCCGTCGAGGCCAAGTACGGCAACCTCTTCGACATGTACCAGCGGATCACCGACGAGGATCCGTACGAGGTGCCGATGCGGATCTACCCCGCCGTGCACTACACGATGGGCGGCCTGTGGGTCGACTACGACCTGCAGACCACCGTCCCCGGGCTGTTCGCGATCGGCGAGGCCAACTTCTCCGACCACGGCGCCAACCGGCTCGGCGCCTCCGCGCTGATGCAGGGACTCGCGGACGGCTACTTCGTCCTCCCCTCCACCATCAACGACTACCTGGCCCGCAACCCGCACCACGAGGCGGTGACCGACGAACACCCCGTCGTCCAGGAGGTGCTGGCCGAGACCCAGGACCGGCTCCACCTGCTGCTGTCCGTGGACGGCGACCGCACCCCCGACTCCTTCCACCGCGAGGTCGGTGAACTCATGTGGGAGTTCTGCGGCATGGCACGCACCGAATCGGGACTGCGCAAGGCACTGGAGCGCATCCCGCAGATCCGCGAGGAGTTCTGGCGGCGCATCAAGGTCCCCGGCACCGGCGAGGAGTTCAACCAGTCGCTGGAGAAGGCCAACCGCATCGTCGACTACCTGGAGCTCGCCGAGCTGATGTGCCTCGACGCGCTGCACCGCGAGGAGTCCTGCGGCGGCCACTTCCGCGAGGAGTCCCAAACGCCCGACGGCGAGGCCGCCCGCAAGGACGAGGAGTTCTCCTACGCCGCCGCCTGGGAGTTCACCGGCACCGGCGAGGCTCCCGTCCTGCACAAGGAAGACCTGGTCTTCGAGTACGTCCACCCCACCCAGCGGAGCTACGCATGAAGCTCACCCTGCGCGTCTGGCGGCAGAAGAACGCCGACGCCGACGGCACGATGTCCACGTACGAGGTGGACGGCATCTCGCCCGACATGTCGTTCCTGGAGATGCTCGACACGCTCAACGAGGAGCTCATCGTCAAGGGCGAGGACCCCGTCGCCTTCGACCACGACTGTCGCGAAGGCATCTGCGGTGCGTGCTCGCTCGTCATCAACGGCGACGCGCACGGGCCCGAGCGGACCACCACCTGCCAGCTGCACATGCGCTCCTTCGAGGACGGCGACACCATCGACGTCGAGCCGTGGCGGGCATCGGCGTTCCCGGTGATCAAGGACCTGGTCGTGGACCGGTCGGCGTTCGACCGCATCATCCAGGCCGGCGGGTACATCACCGCGCCGACCGGAGCGGCTCCCGAGGCGCATGCCACGCCGGTGCCGAAGCCCGATGCCGACCTCGCCTTCGAGCACGCCGAGTGCATAGGGTGCGGGGCGTGTGTGGCGGCGTGTCCCAACGGGGCGGCGATGCTGTTCACGTCCGCCAAGATCAACCATCTGAACGTGCTGCCGCAGGGGGCGCCCGAGCGGGAGACGCGGGTGCTGGACATGGTGGAGCAGATGGACGAGGAAGGGTTCGGGGGGTGCACGCTCGCGGGTGAGTGCGCCACCGCCTGCCCGAAGGGCATCCCGTTGATGTCCATCACCAGCATGAACAAGGAGTGGTTGCGGGCTGCGCGGAAGGTGAAGCGGTAGCACCGCTGCGGGGACGGTAGTCCGGCGGCTGCGGGTGGGGCGTGGCTGGTCGCGCAGTTCCCCGCGCCCGCTAGTGTCCCGGTTTTGAGTTCTGGTCTCGCCTCGTGAGTCGCCTTCCGTTTCAGATTCGGGCGTTTGCCAGTCGCGAGGTGGCTGGGGGCGGTGTCCTTAAGGCATGGGGGACACCAGGCTGGAGCCGCTCGTGCTGTCCGGGGAGGAGCGGTCGATCTTGCGGAACTGGGCCCGGGGCCGGTCGACGGCGCAGGGCCTGGCCCAGCGGGCCGCGATCGTGCTCGCCTGCGCGGACGGGCTGAGCAATACCGCGGTGGCGGCCCGGCTGGAGACCGACCGCAAGACGGTGCGCCGGTGGCGGACCCGGTTCCTGGCCGGGCGGCTGGACGGCTTGTCCGACGAGTCGCGCCCCGGGGTGCCAGATCATCGACCGGATCTGCCGCTACTGCGAAAGGATCTCCGGACCAGCTCACTAGGCCATCCGGGCCGCACCCGGGGCGCGAGCCGTTCAGCAACCTCACACCCGTTCTCTCTGCACATGACACGTGGCGGTCAGGCGGTGTCGGGAGAACAGAGGCGAAGGCCCGCACGACACCGCTCAGCGCCCCGCCCCGCCTCAGCGAACCGGCCCGTGACCAGGAGAGAGCCATGACCGGCGTACTGACCGTCGACCGCCCCGCGCAGCCCGCGGCCCCCACCCGCTACACCGTCACCCTCGCCCGCGACGAGGAGGACGTGCGGGCCGCCCAGCGGCTGCGGCACGACGTCTTCGCCGGGGAGCTGGGCGCCCTGCTGGCCGGCCCCCAGCCGGGCCTCGACGCCGACTCGTTCGACGCGTACTGCGACCACCTGCTCGTACGGGAGGAGACGACCGGCCAGGTCGTCGGCACCTACCGGCTGCTGCCGCCGGAGCGCGCGGCGGTGGCCGGACGGCTCTACTCCGAGGGCGAGTTCGACCTGAGCGCCCTCGACGGGATCCGCCCGCAGCTCGTCGAGGTCGGCCGCTCCTGCGTGCACCCCGACCACCGTGACGGCGCGGTCATCAGCCTCATCTGGGCCGGCATCGCCCGCTACATGGTCGACCGCGGCCACGAGTGGCTGGCCGGCTGCTGCTCCGTACCGCTCGCCGACGGCGGCACCCTCGCGTCCGCCACCTGGGACCGGGTGAGCGGCCGGCACCTCTCCCCTGAGGAGTTCCGGGTCCGGCCGCTGCTGCCGTGGACACCGGGCCCGGCGCCCGCGTCCCGCGTCGAACTGCCCGCCCTGCTGCGCGGATACCTGCGCCTCGGTGCCTGGGTCTGCGGCGAACCGGCCCACGACCCGGACTTCGGCGTCGCCGACCTGTACGTGCTGCTGCCGATGAGCCGCGTCAACGGGCGCTACCTGCGCCACTTCCTCTCCCTCGTTCCGGCCTGATGAGCGCCTGGCTGCCCACCGCGCCCTGCACGCCCGAGGCCTGTGTCCGGGTGCCGGCGGCCGTGCGGGCGCGGGATGTGCCGCGGGCCGTGCTGCGGCTCGGCGCGGTCGTCCTGCTCCTCCTCGCGGGGATCGCGCTGACACCCTTCGGCGCCCGGATACCGGCGTCGCTGGTCCGGCGCTGGTGCCGGTGGATCGTACGGGCCGCCGGCGTCCGGGTCCGGGTCACCGGCGCAGCCGTCCCCACCGGGGGTCTGCTGCTGGTCGCCAACCACATCTCCTGGCTGGACATCCCGCTGCTCGCCGCCGTACGCCCCGCCCGGATGCTGGCCAAGACGGAGGTGCGGCGCTGGCCCGTCGCCGGTGCGCTGGCCGCGCGCGGCGGAACCCTGTTCATCGACCGGGACCGGCTGCGGGCCCTCCCGGACACCGTCGCCCGGATCGCCGCGGCGCTGCGCGAGGGCACCGCGGTCGCGGCCTTCCCCGAGGGCAGCACCTGGTGCGGCCGGGCCCAGGGCACCTTCCGCCGGGCCGTCTTCCAGGCCGCCCTGGACGCCGGGGTGCCGGTCCAGCCGGTCCGCCTCGGCTACCGGCTCACAGACGGCAGGGCCACCACGGCCCCCGCGTACGTCGGCGAGGACACGCTGCTGGCGTCCCTGTGGCGGGTGACGACCGCCCGCGGCCTGATCGCGGAGGTCGAGGTACGCGACGCCCTCCCGCCGGGCGGCAGCCCCGACCGCCGCGCTCTCGCCCGAGCGGCCCAGTCGCAGGAGACGGCCGCGCCGGCCTGGACGCACACGGTGCTGGTGGCCTAGGGGGCTCCCGGACTTCGGCGGTAGAGGCGCCCGGATCTCGACGGGGCCCGTCGCGTGCGTCCTCGCCGCGCCTCGGTTTCCCCCTGCCGCCGGCGCGGGTGCGCGCTGCCGGACCTCAGCGGCCCCCGGACAGAGCGCGCGCCAGATACGGTGCCGTCCGGCTGTCCGCCGAGCGGGCGACGTCCGGGGGCGGGCCCGCCGCCACGATCCGGCCCCCCTCGTCGCCGCCGCCCGGGCCGAGGTCGATCACCCAGTCCGCGCCCGCGACGACGGACATGTCGTGCTCGACGACGACCACCGTGTGCCCGGCGTCGACGAGTCCGTGCAACTGGCGCATCAGGACGTCCACGTCCGCCGGGTGCAGCCCGGTCGTGGGCTCGTCGAGGAGGTACAGCGTGTGGCCGCGCCGGCCGCGCTGCAGTTCGCTCGCCAACTTGATGCGCTGGGCCTCGCCGCCGGAGAGCTCGGTCGCGGGCTGGCCGAGGCGGAGGTAGCCCAGACCGACGTCGAGCAGGGTGGCGAGGCTGCGGGCCACGGCCGGGGTGTCAGCGAAGAACTCCGCCGCGCTCTCCACCGTCAGATCCAGTACCTGCGCGATGTTCCGCCCCCGGTACGTCACCTCCAGCGTCTGCGGGTTGTAGCGGGCCCCGCCGCAGTCCGGGCAGGGCGCGTACGTGCTCGGCAGGAACAGCAGCTCCACACTGACGAATCCCTCGCCCTGACAGGTTTCGCAGCGCCCGCCCGCCACGTTGAAGGAGAACCGCCCGACGCCGAAACCGCGTTCGTGGGCCCCGTCGGTGGCCGCGAACACCTTGCGCACGACGTCGAAGAGGCCCGTGTAGGTGGCGAGGTTGGAGCGCGGAGTGCGGCCGATCGGCCGCTGGTCGACCGAGACCAGCCGGCCCACTCCCGCCGAGTCCTCCGTGATCTCGCCGATGAGCGTGGACTTGCCGGAGCCCGACACGCCGGTCACCGCGGTGAACACGCCGAGTGGGAACTCCGCCGTCACCCCGCGCAGGTTGTGCCGCGAGACCGGGCCGGTCTCGAGCCACCCGGTCGCCTCGCGCACGTCCCGGGCCGGGGTGGGGGAGTGGTCGAACAGGTAGCGGGCCGTCGCCGACTCCTCGACACCGGCCAGCTCCGCCACCGGGCCGCTGTGCAGCACCCGCCCGCCGTGCTCGCCGGCGTCCGGACCCACGTCGACCAGCCAGTCGGCGCCCCGCATGACGTCGAGGTGGTGCTCCACCACGAACACCGAGTTCCCGGACGCCTTCAGCCGCTCCAGCACCGTGAGCAGCGCCTCGGTGTCCGCCGGGTGCAGTCCGGCCGACGGCTCGTCGAGGACGTAGACCACGCCGAAGAGGCCGGAGCGCAGCTGGGTGGCGAGGCGCAGGCGCTGCAGTTCGCCCGCGGAGAGGGTGGGGGTGGGCCGGTCGAGACTGAGGTAGCCGAGCCCCAGCTCCAGGACCGGCGCGATACGGGACCGCAGGTCGTCGGTGAGGACCCGGGCGGCCTCCGAGGTCCCGTCGAGACCGTCGGCCAGCTCCACCAGCGGCAGTGCCGCCAGCTCGGCGATGGTCCGGCCGCCGAACGTCACCGCCATGGCCTCGGGCCGCAGCCGGCTGCCGCCGCACGCCGGGCAGGGCGCGCTGGTGAGGAACCGCTCGGCCTTGGCCCGCAGGGTCGGGCTCTTGGAGTCCGAGAACGTCTTCATCACGTACCGGTGGGCGCTCATGTACGTGCCCTGGTACGGCCGTTGGATGCGGTCGGCGTCCCGCACCGGGTGCACCGTCACCACCGGCTGTTCGGCCGTGAACAGGATCCACTCCCGCTCGTTGGCGGGCAGTTCCCGCCACGGCCGCTCCACGTCGTGGCCGAGCGCGTCGAGGATGTCGCGCAGGTTCTTGCCCTGCCAGGCTCCCGGCCACGCCGCGATCGCCCCGTCGCGGATCGACAGCGACGGGTCGGGGACCATGAGTTCCTCGCTCGTACGGTGCACCCGTCCCAGCCCGTGGCACTCCGGGCACGCCCCCACCGCCGTGTTGGGGGAGAAGGCGTCGGAGTCGAGCCGCTCGGCGCCGGGCGGGTAGGTGCCGGCCCGGGAGAACAGCATCCGCAGCGAGTTCGAGAGGTTGGTGACGGTGCCGACGGAGGAGCGGGAGGTGGGCGCCGCCCGGCGCTGCTGGAGCGAGACGGCCGGGGGTAGGCCGGTGATCTCCCCGACCTTCGGCGCGCCGACCTGGTGGATCAGCCGGCGTGCGTACGGCGCAACCGACTCGAAGTAGCGCCGCTGCGCCTCCGCGTAGATCGTGCCGAACGCCAGCGACGACTTGCCCGAGCCGGACACGCCGGTGAACACGGCCAGCACGTCCCGGGGGATGTCGACGTCGACGCTTCGGAGGTTGTGCTCCCGGGCTCCGCGGACACGGACGAACGGGTCATGGGGGTCGCGGGCGTGCATGGAAGACGACTCTAACCGGAGCTAACCGGAGGTGATCGCGGCCAGCCGCCGGTAGGAGTCCAGCAGGGCCTCACGGTCGTACGTGCTGGTCGTGACGAGGACCTCCTGGGCGCCCGTCTCCTTCAGCAGCGTCTCCAGCTCGTGCGCGACCTGCTCCTCGGTGCCGGCGATGTGGCCGGTCAGGCCGGACTCGTAGAAGTCGCGCTCCTTGCCGGTCATGGTGAGTGCCTCCACGCGCTCGGCGGGCGGCAGCGGCGGGAAGGTGCCGCGGGTGCGGGAGTGCGCCATGGACCAGGCCTCGGGGATGAGCAGCCGCCGGGCCTCCTCGGGGGTGCCGGCCACGGCGATGCTGCCCGAGACGACGACGTAGGGCTCCGGGGCCCAGACGGAGGGGCGGAACCGGTCGCGGTAGTGGTCGATGCCGCGCCGCATCTTCTCGCGGTTCCTGAGGTCGCCGATCACCATGGGCAGGCCCGCTCGGGCGGCGATGCCGGCGCCCTCGCCCATGGCCAGGACGAACGGCGGCACGGTCAGGCCCTCGGATGGGCGGGCGTGCACGCCGGTGGGGGAGGTGCCCCGGAACCAGCCGAGCAGCTCGTCGAGCTGGCCTTCGAAGTCCTCGGCGTCGCCCTTGTCGCGGCCGAGAACCCGGCGCACCCCGTCCGTGAAGCCGACGGACCGGCCCAGACCCATGTCGATCCGCCCGGGGAACAGCGACTCCAGCACCCCGAACTGCTCGGCCACGACCAGCGGCCGGTGGTTGGGCAGCATCACCCCGCCGGTGCCGACCCGGATCGTCCTCGTGGCGCCCGCGACGGCGGCGGCCAGCACGGTCGGCGCGGAACCGGCGACCCCGGGCACGCCGTGGTGCTCCGAGACCCAGACGCGGTGGTAGCCGAGCCGCTCCAGCTCCCGCGCCAGCCGCACGGTGTCGCGCAGCGCCTCGGGGTGGGTGTGCCCCTCGCGGGTGCGGGAGCGGTCGAGGACGGACAGGCGCACGAAATCCATACCAGGTTCTACGCCGGGCGGCCCCGCCGGTATTCCGCCGGCCGGCGTGGACCGTCGCCGGAAAACCGGGTGACCGCGTCCCGGCACGTCAGGACAATGTTCCGGTACCTCGTAACGAAAGGCGGCCGACCGTGACCGTCCCCAACGTCCTGCTCTCCGGCATCGTCGGATCGACCGCCTACGGCCTGGCCCGCCCGGGCTCGGACATCGACCGCCTCGGCCTGTTCGCCGCGCCGACCGAGGAGCTGCACGGTCTGCACCGGCCGAAGGAGTCCCACGTCAGCACGGCGCCGGACCGGACCCTGCACGAGGCCGCCAAGTGGTGCCGGCTGGCCCTCGGCGGCAACCCGACCGCGATGGAGCTGGTGTGGCTCCCGGACGACCTGTACGAGGTGCGCACCCCGCTCGGCGGTGAACTCATCGGCATCCGTTCGGCGTTCCTGAGCGCCAAGCGGGTCCGGGACGCCTATCTCGGTTACGCCACCCAGCAGTTCCGGCGGCTGGAGGCGCGCGGTGACGGTTCGTTCTCCGCCGACACACGCAAGCGCACGGCGAAGCACGCCCGGCATCTCAAGCGGCTGTGCGGGCAGGGCCTGGAGCTGTACACCACCGGGCGGTTGACGATCCGCGTCGAGAACCCGGACGAGTACCACGCCTTCGGCGAGCGCGTCGCCGCCGACCCCGCGGCTGCCCTGCCCCTGCTCCGGCACTACGAGGCCGCCTTCGACGAGGGCCCCACGGCACTGCCGGACGAGCCCGACGAGGCGCCGGTCGAGGCCTGGCTGCGCCGGGTCCGGGCGCACTTCTGGGCGGAGAGGGCGTGCTCAGCCGTCGGGGCGTAGCAGGCCGCGTTCGTAGGCCTTGACGAGGTTCTGCGGCACGAGGTGACGGACGCCGTCCACGGTGACGGGGACCAGCGCCGGCGTGGCCGCCTTCCACTGGGCGCGACGGTGACGGGTGTTGCTGCGGGACATCTTCCGCTTGGGGACGGCCATGGGACTCCTCCTCGGTGGTCGGGCACCGACGCTACATGAAAATGGATCCCATTAACAATATGCGTCCCGGTGCCGGCCACCGCCGCCCCGCGGACCACTTAGGCTGGGCGGCGTGAGCGACGACCGCAGCAAGGCCCCGCTGGCCGTGTTCGACCTGGACAACACCCTTGCCGACACCACGCACCGGCAGGGGTTCCTGGAGCGCAGGCCGAAGGACTGGGACGGCTTCTTCTCGGCGGCACCGCAGGACCCGCCCGTCCCGGAGGGCGTCGCGCTGGCCCGGGAGCACGCGCGGGAGTGCGAGGTGCTCTACCTCACCGGCCGGCCCGAACGCTGCCGGCGCGACACGCTCGACTGGCTCGCCGCCCAGGGGCTGCCCGAAGGGCGCGTGTACATGCGGCGGGACGCCGACCGGCGGCCCGCCCGGTTCACCAAGCTGGAGATCCTGCGGCGGCTCGCCCGCACCCGCGAGGTCCGCGTCCTCGTCGACGACGACGAACTGGTCTGCGCCGACGCCCGCCGCGCGGGCTTCACCGTCGTACGGGCCGACTGGGTGACCCGGTCCGCCGAGATGAAGACGGCGCAGGAGCGCGAAGGGCGCACCTGAGCCCTCCTGCCGGGGGAGAGCCCGCGTCCCCGGGCTACTCGGATTCGTCCAGCCGGAAGCCCACCTTCAGGCCCACCTGCCAGTGCGCGATCTGCCCGTCCTCGAGCTGGCCGCGCACCTGCGTCACCTCGAACCAGTCCAGGTTGCGCAGCGTCTGGGAGGCCCGGTCGATGCCGTTGCGGATCGCCTCGTCGACGCCGTCCGGTGAGGTGCCGACGATCTCCGTGACCCGGTAGGTGTGGTTCGACATGCCGCAGCTCCTCTTCGATGAGGTTCCAGTGACGGGAGTGTCACGCGTCATTCCACCGTGCCCCAGGCGGCGGCGAAGCGCGAGACGTCGTCTCCCGCCGTCGCCGCCGCCCCGGGCTCACCGGTTCAGCGCGCCACGCTCAGCGACAGCGCGAAGCGGCCCGGAGCGTCCGTCCACCAGTGGGTCAGGTCCAGGCCCGCCGTCGACAGTTCGGCGCGCACGCCCTCCTGCCGGAACTTCGCCGACACCTCGGTCCGCATCTCCTCGCCTGCCGCGAAGTCGACGGCGAGGTCGAGCGCCGGCACCTTCACCGTCTGTGCCGTACGGGAGCGCAGCCGCATCTCGATCCACTCGTGCCCGGCGTCCCACAACGCCACATGGTCGAACGCGGCGGGCTCGAAGTCGCCGCCCAGCTCGCGGTTGATCACGGTCAGGACGTTCTTGTTGAACGCGGCGGTCACCCCGGCCCCGTCGTCGTACGCCCGGACCAGCACCTCCTCGTCCTTGACCAGGTCCGTGCCCAGCAACAGGGCGTCGCCCGGGGTGAGCAGGGCGCGTACGGACGCCAGGAACGCGGCGCGTTCGGCGGGCAGCAGATTGCCGATCGTGCCGCCGAGGAACGCCACCAGCCGGGGCCCCGGCGTGTCCGGCAGGGTCAGTTCCGCGGTGAAGTCGGCGATCAGCGCGTGCACGTCCAGGCCCGGCCGCTCGGCGGCGAGTGCCTGCCCGGCCTGGGCGAGGGCGCTCTCGCTGACGTCGACCGGGACGTAGGTGTGCAGGTCCGTGAGGGCGTCGAGCAGATGCCGGGTCTTCTCCGACGATCCGGAGCCGAGCTCGACCAGGGTGCGCGCCCGGGTCGCAGCGGCGATGTCGCCGGAACGCGCGAGGAGGATCTCCCGCTCCGCGCGCGTGGGGTAGTACTCCGGCAGTTCCGTGATCTTCTCGAACAGGTCGCTGCCGTGGGCGTCGTAGAACCACTTCGGCGGGAGCGACTTGGGGCGGCCGGTCAGACCCCGCTGGACATCGGCGCGCAGCGCGGCGTCCGTGGCGTCCTCGGGCAGGGTGCGGGTCAGACGGAACGGGCTCACGTACGGGGCTCCTTCGCGAGTGCGGGCACGGAGGCGTCGGCCGGCTCCTTCAGCGGCGTGAGCAGCACGTCGGTGCGGCTCGCCACGAGCAGGGTGCGGTCGGGGACCTCCTGCCAGTGCGGATCGTCGTCGTAGGGCTCGGAGGCCACGACGGTGCCGCCGCCGGGCCGGGCGAGGTACCACAGGGCGTCGCCCCAGGCGGTCGCGGTGATGGTGTCGCCGTTGGTGAGGAGGAGGTTGAGCCGGGAGCCGGGGGCCGCGGCGGCGACCTCCAGGACCGTGTCGGCCATCGCCTGGCCCTCCTCGTCGCCGCCTCGCAACCGGGCCAGCACCAGCGCCCACACGAGCGCCGAGTCGTTGCGGGCCTCCAAGGACAGCAGCTCCTCGTGCGGCAGCGTCCGGGACACCGAGGCCAGCGAACCGGGCCACCCCTGCACCGCCCCGTTGTGGCTGAACAGCCAGGTCCCCGCGGCAAAGGGGGCCGCCGCGGCCTCCGCGTCCGCGCCGGACAGGGTCGCGTCCCGCACCGCGGCGAGCAGCCCCGTGGACCGTACGACCCGGGCGAGATCGGCGAACGACAGGTCCGCCCAGATCGGCCCGGCCCGGCGGTAGCGGGCCGGCACCGGATCGCCCTCGGCGTACCAGCCCACGCCGAAACCGTCGGCGTTGACCGTCCCGTACCTCTGGTGCCGGGGCGCCCACGACTGCCGGTACAGCCCGTGCGGGGGCTCCACCAGGAGCCGGCCCAGCGCCTCCGGTGGCCCCACGTACGCCACATGACGGCACATCAGACGCCCTCCGAACGGGCCGTGCGGAACCCGGAGAAGATCTGCCGCCTGATCGGGTAGTCCCAGTTGCGGAAGGTGCCCCGGCAGGCCACCGCGTCCACGGCGAACGAACCGCCGCGCAGCACCTTGTGCTCGGGCCCGAAGAAGACCTCCGAGTACTCCTTGTACGGGAACGCCTTGAACCCGGGGTACGGCAGGAAGTCGCTCGCCGTCCACTCCCACACGTCGCCGATCAGCTGCCGTACGCCGAGCGGCGACTCACCGGCCGGGTAGCTCCCGGCGGGCGCCGGACGCAGGTGCCGCTGGCCGAGGTTGGCGTGCTCGGGCCCCGGGTCGGCGTCGCCCCAGGGGTAGCGCATCGAGCGGTCGGCGGCCGGGTCGTGCCGGGCGGCCTTCTCCCACTCGGCCTCCGTGGGCAGCCGGCGTCCCGCCCAGCGGGCGTAGGCGTCGGCCTCGTACCAGGACACGTGCACCACGGGCTCGTCCGCCGGCACGACCTCGGTGACGCCGAACCGGCGCCTGAGGAACTGCTTCCCGTCGCGCCGCCAGAACAGCGGGGCGTGGATCCCGTACTCGCGGATGTGCGCCCATCCGCCGGCCGTCCACCACCGCCTGTTGTCGTAGCCGCCGTCCTCGATGAACGCCTGATAGGCGCCGTTGGTCACCGGCGTGGTGTCGATGTGGAAGGGCGCCACCTCGCGCCGGTGCGCGGGGCGTTCGTTGTCCAGGGCCCACGGCTCGCCGGAGGTGCCCATCGTGAACGGGCCACCGGGTACGAGGACTTCGGACGGACCGGTGAACAGCGGCGCCGGCTCCGGGTCGGGTGCCGTCAGGGCCGGCGGGCCGGTGCGGAGCTGATGGGTGATCAGCATGGTTTCGTCGTGCTGCTGCTCGTGCTGCGCGATCATCCCGAAGGCGAACCCGGCCTCCGTCAGCCGCGTGCCGTGGAACGCGTGCCGCTCCAGCACGTCCAGTGCCCGGCCGCGCACGTCGGCCGCGTAGCTGCGGGCCTCGGCCGGGGAGAGCAGCGGCAGCTTCGGCCGCTCGGCGCGCGGGTGCTCGAAGGCGTCGTAGAGGCCGTCTATCTCCGGCCGTATCGCTTCGTGCCCGGCGACCGCCCGCAGCAGCCACTGCTCCTCCTGGTTGCCGATGTGCGCGAGGTCCCACACCAGCGGCGACATCAGCGGCGAGTGCTGTGCGGTCAGGTCGGGATCCTCCACGCAGCTCGTCAGCAGGGTGGTGCGGTCGCGGGCCACGACGAGTGAGGCGACCGCCCGCTCCCGGAGCACCTCGGGGTCGACGGCCTGGGCGTCGACAGCGGGATCGGTGTCGGTCATGAGCGGAAGTCCTTCCCGTGGGCGCGGCCGTCCGCGCCGCGCTGTCGGTCGAGCAGGTCGTCGGCGGGGCAGCGGCCCAGGACGACATAGCGGTCCAGATAGGCCGAGACGGCCTCGATGACCTCGGGGCGGGCGCCGAGCCGGGGCAGGGCGTCCAGCGCGGTCGTGAAGCACGTGACGGCCACCTCGCGCAGTTCCGCGTCGGCCAGACCGCCGCGGGCCGCGTCGAGCCACAGCGGATTGTGCGGCGCGGGCAGCCCCAGTGTCCGCTCGGTCAGCGGCTTCACGGCCCGGTAGGCGGTCTCGGCGGCCTCCGGGTCGTCGAACAGCGCCGCCGTCACGGCCAGCGGCACGATCCATCCGTCGTCTCCGGGCTGCGCGTCGATCATGCGCAGTTCGAGATGGCCGCGCGGCCTGACCGGCGGGAAGAGCGTCGTGACGTGATAGTCGAGATCCTCCCGGGTGGGCGGCCGGGGCGCGCCGGTGCGGATCCAGTCCCGGAAGGTGAGCCCCTCGGGGACGTTCCAGGGGCCGCCGTCCCGTCGAATGCACATCACGGGGGAGTCCAGCACGTGCCGGGCCCAGGCGCCGCGCGGGTCGGTGTCCAGCCGCGGTCCGCCCGCCCGGCCGGCGCCGATCCGGGTCCACGTCAGCTGCCGGGTCGACAGCCAGCCGGTCGGCCGGTTGCCGGCGAGCGGGGAGTTGGCGAACGCGGCCACCAGGACCGCGCCCAGATGGTGGGCCAGCCACCAGCGGCGCACCAGGCCGAGCGGCCCGGGCTCCTCGTGACCGGCGTCCAGGCACACCTGCACGGAGGCGGAGGTGCACATCATGGAGCGGCCGGCGGGACCTGTACGGTCCAGGCACGCCTCCATGGCGTCGTAGCGCGGTTCCCGCAGGAACCGGCGGGGTTCGTGCCAGGGATCCTGGCCGAGGCCGACGAGGGCGAGGCCCCTTTCGCGCAGCACCGCACGGACGGCGTCGAGGTCGGCGGAGACGGTGGTGATGACTTCCGTCAGCGATGCGGCGGGGAGCGAGCTCAGCTCCAGCTGACCGCCGGGTTCCACGGTGAGCGCCGACTTCAGAGGAACGGTACGCAGCGCGGCATAGGCCGCTTCGAGTCGTTCGGGTGCGACGGGGAGCTGCGGTGCGCGCAGCTCGTGGACGAGCCATTCCACCTCGACACCGAGGCGGCGCGGGGGGCCGGTCTTGAAGCAGATGCCCCGGACCAGGGCCTCGACCTCGGCTTCGGACAACGACGTGCGGGTCCGGGTACAGCCACTTACCGAATCGGACATGTCGGGATCCTCCTGAGATTCCACCATGCCATTGGTCCGGGCTCTTCGGCGGCCCGGGCCGGGATCACCCGTCCCACCCAAGACGTTCACGCCGCTCGGCACAAGGGGGCGGAGCGGGGCGTTCCCGGGCGGTCATACGGCCTGACCCGGCATTTCAAGAAACTTTCCCCGGCGTTCTCCCAAAGCGAAAACTCTGTTGCACCGGGGATCGGGCATCACGCACGATGCCTGCGTGAGCACGACAAGGCGAACCGCGCGGTGCGCGCTCACGGCGCGTACGGGGGTCGCGCCGTGAGCGCGCGTCTGCGGGGTATCGCGCGGGAGACCGAGCAGATCGTCGCGGCCGGGGCCTACCGCGCGCCGGACGGGCGCGAGGTCTCGATCGCGGCGGAGCTGCGGGCGGCGCGCGAGGGCACCCGCCTGCACGGGCCCGAACCGGTGCCGGTGTCCGCCGATCGGGTGACGGGCGCGCGGAAGACACTGGTGGACGTCACGGGCGAGAGCAGCCTGGAGGCGGCCCGCCGGCTGGGCGGGCCCGTGGCCGTGCTGAACTTCGCCTCGGCCCGCAACCCCGGCGGCGGTTACCTGAACGGCGCCCAGGCCCAGGAGGAGGCCCTCTGCCGGGCCTCGGCGTTGTACACCTGCCTCCTTCAGGCCCGCGCCTTCTACGACCACCACCGGGCCCACCGCGACCCGTTCTACACGGACCGTGTCATCCACTCACCGACCGTGCCCGTCTTCCGTGACGACCGGGGCGGCCTGCTGGCCGAGCCGTACACCGCGGGCTTCCTGACCTCGCCCGCGCCCAACGCGGGCGTGGTGCTCCGCACGGCGCCCGAACGGGCCCACGAGCTGCCGCGGGCCCTCGCGGTCCGGGCCGAACGCGTCCTGGAGACGGCCGTCGCCCACGGCTACCGCGCACTCGTCCTGGGCGCCTGGGGCTGCGGGGTGTTCCGCAACGACCCCGTGCAGGTGGCGGAGGCCTTCCGGGCGCTGCTGGGGCCCGGCGGCCGGTTCGCGGGGGCCTTCGAGCAGGTGGTGTTCGGGATCCTGGACCGGACGCGGGACCGAGCGGTGCTCGGAGCCTTCGAGGAGACGTTCAGCTCCAGCCGTAGCGCTCCTGCAGGCGGCGCCTGACCCGGTTGAACCGCATGCGGTCCAGGGCGCAGGCCTCCCGGCGCATGCCGTCCTCGTGCAGGCGCAGCACCCGCTCCACGGAAACCCAGGAGAACCGGCCCGACCGGTCCCACGGCCCGCTGCCGATCCCCACCCACTCCCGGTCGCCGTCATGCTCCTTGCTGGACAACTGCACGGCCAGGAAGGTGCCGCCGGCCTCACGCGCGACCACCAGCACCGGGCGGTCCTTGCCTCGGCCGTCGTTCTCCTCGAAGGGCACCCACGTCCAGACGATCTCCCCGGGATCCGGGTCGCCGTCGTGCGCGGGGGAGTACTCCGTGCGCACCGGGCCCACCTCGTGCGGGTCGGCCTGGACGGTGGCGGAGGGGCCGTGGCGGCCCGGGACGTTCTCATCGCTAAACGGAGTCACGGGGGCACCCTAGAGGCTGCCCCCGTGAGCACACCGCCCGGGTCACTTCGGGTCCGACGGCACTTTCCGGGTCTGCCCGTCAGGGGGCAGGGGTGAAGCCGCCCGGGTCACTTGTCGTCCACCGGCACTTTCCGGGTCTGCCCGTCACGGGGCAGGGGTGAAGCCGACCGGGTCACTTGTCGTCCACCGGCACCTTCTGGGCCTGCCCGTTGAGGGACGCGGTGCCCTGCGGTGCCTGCCCGTTGCGGTCCATCGACGCGAGCAACTGGCGGGCGAGGCCCAGCCCCGTGCCGCCCATGGTCAGCGCCTTGGCGAACATGTCGGCCATACCGTCGGCGCCGTTGAGCAGCACCATGTTGTCCACGTTGCCGAAGGCGGACGCGCCGGCCTTCACGATCTCCGGCCAGTTCTCGGCGAGTTGCTGGGCGACGACGGCCTCCTGGTTCTCCGCCAGGGCGGCGGCTCGGGCCTTGATGGCCTCCGCCTCCGCGAGGCCCTTGGCCTTGGCCGCTTCGGCCTCCGCCAAGCCCCTGGCCTGTGCCGCTGCCGCCTCGGCCTCACCGGTGGCCCGGGTCGCCTGCGCGGCCGCCTCGCCCCGCGCCTTGGTCGCCTCGGCCTCGGCACCCGCGGCCGTCTTGACCCGGGTCGCCTCGGCGGCAGCCGCCAGCTCCGTCTCCTTCGCCTGCGCCTGGGCGGATGAGATCCGCGCGTCGCGGTCGGCTTCGGCCAGGGTGCGCGTCTCGTAGGCCGCCGCGTCGGCGGGCTTGCGGACGTCCGCCTGGAGTTGCTGCTCGCGCCGGTGCGCCTCCAGCTCCGCGACCCGCGTCTCCTGGACGACGACCTCCTGCCGGGCACCGGCCTCGGCGAGCGGCCCGGCCTGCCGGGCCTTGGCGGCCGCCTTGTCGCGCTCGGCCTGGTAGCCGGCCTGGAGGATCTCGCTGTCCCGGGTCGCCTCCGCCATCCGGGCGAACGACTGCTGCTCGGCCTCGGTGGCCAGCCGGTTCGCCTCCGCCTGCGCGATGCGCGCGTCGCGCTGCACGGCCGCCGCGTGCGGCATGGCGAGGTTCTGGATGTAGCCGGTCGGGTCCTCGATCTCGTGGATCTGCAGCGAGTCCACGATCAGGCCCAGCTTTTCCATCTCGGTGCCGCACGCGGCACGCGTCTGCCCGGTGAGCTTCTCCCGGTCCCGGATCATGTCCTCGACCGTCAACCCGCCCACGATCGACCGCAGATGACCGGCGAAGACGTTGTGCACCCGCTCCGACATCAGCTTCTGCTGGTCGAGGAACCGGCGGGCCGCGTTCGCGATCGACACGAAGTCGTCGCCCACCTTGAAGATGACCACGCCCCGCACCTTGAGCGGAATGCCCTGGTGGGTCACGCAGTCCACCTGGAGTTCCGTCTCGTTCAGGTCGAGCGAGAGCTTGCGCACCGCCTGCACCCCGGGCAGCACCAGCGTGCCGCGCCCGGTGACGATACGGAAGCCCATGCCCTCCTCGATGCCCTCCGTGCGGTGCTTGGACCCCGAGATGATGAGTGCCTCGTTGGGTTCGGCGACCCGCCACATGAGCTTGAACAGACCGATCAGAACGAGGACGGCGGCAACCGCCACCCCCGCAACGACGCCGACGACCATCGGCATTCGCCCCCTTTGCATGGTGCCCTCTCGGCACCGAACGAAGGGGAGTGTGCTCCTCGGCGGAGCCCGGGTACAGCCACCGGCCCATCCTTGGCCGAAGCTTGACGCGTACGGCTCTCACCTGCGTCGCAGCGGGCTCAACTGTCGTACGCCGCCGTGACGTAGACGGTCCTCGGGGGCAGGTACTCGACCACCATCACGACCGTGCCCGTCTCGATGCGGTCCGTCGCGGAGGCGGGGTGGGCGAGGAAGTGCTCGGCACCGCCGCGCACCCGGACGATCACCTCGCCGACCAGCCCGGGCCCGATCGTTCCGGTGACCCGCCCCATGAGCCCGACCATCGACGCGTCCGCCATGAGGACAGCGTACGGTCGCTCAGGCGGCAGCGGAACGTGCCGTGACCGGCGGCGACGGCCACTTCTCGGACCAGCGCAGCTCCGCCTCCAACTGCGCGGCCACCTGTACGAGGAGCGGCTCGCTGTTCGCCGGTCCCAGCAACTGCGCGCCGACCGGCAGCCCGTCGGGCGTGAAACCGGCGGGCACGTTGACCCCCGGCCAGCCCAGCACGTTCCACGGCCAGGCGTACGGACACGCGGCGATCATCGCCCGGTCGGTGGCGAACCCGCTGAGTTCGAGCAGGGCCCCGATGCGGGGCGGGGGAGCGGCGGTCGTGGGGGCGAGGACGACGTCGTACGAGGTGAAGAACCCGCCGATACGCCGGTGCAGCACGCTCTCCGCGCGCCGGGCCGCCCGCAGCGGGGCGCCGCCGAGCAGCCGTCCCAACCGGGCCGCGCCCAGGGTGCGGCGGTCCAGCAACGCCGGGAAGGGCGCCTCGCCCACGCGCTCGGCGATGCCGGCCGTGGCACGGGGCACGAAGGTCAGCCCGATCTGCCCGTACGGCGGGTCCGCCTCCTCGACGGTGTGCCCCAACGCGGCCAGCCGCTCGGCCAGTTCGACCACCCGGGTGCGCACCTCCGGCAGGAGCCGGGCGGGCACCGCCGTGAAGGGCGGTTTCAGGGAGAGCGCGATGCGCAACCGCCCGGGGTCGCGGCCGACGGCCCCGGACACGTCGAGGTGCGGGGGCTGGTGCGGGTCCTGTGCGTGGTTGCCGCCGGCCGCGTCCAGCAGCAGGGCCGCGTCGGCCACCGTGCGGGCGAGGGTGCCGTTGACGGTGATGCCCTGGAAGGACTCGCCGCGCGGCCAGGTCGAGACGCGGCCGCGCTGCGGCTTGATGCCGACCAGATGCGTCCACGCGGCCGGGATGCGCACCGAACCCGCGCCGTCCGAGCCGAGCGCGGCGGGCACCAGACCGGCGGCGACCGCGGCGGCCGAGCCGCCCGAGGAACCGCCGGGCGTGTGGTCGGTGCTCCAGGGGTTGCGGGTCGCGCCGAAAGCGGGCCCCTCGGTGAAGGGCCACTGCCCGAACTCGCAGGTGTTGGTCTTGCCGACGATCACGGCTCCGGCCGCGCGCAGCCGCCGCACCGCCTCACCGTCCTCGGCGACCGGAGGGAACTCGCCGCAGCAGCCGAACGCGGTCGGCTCACCGGCGACGTCCATGTCGTCCTTCACCGCGACGGGCACGCCCAGCAGCGGTTTGCGTGGGCCTTTCGAGGCCAGTTCCCGGTCCGCGGCGTCGGCTTCCGCGAGCGCGGCCTCGGCGCGGACGATCCGGAAGGCGTTCAGGCTCCCCTGGGTCGCCTCGATGCGCGCCAGCGTCCGCTCCACCAGCACCCGCGACGTCACCTCGCCGGCGGCCAGCGCGCGGGCGGTCTCCGCCAGGCCTTCGCAACGGTCGAGCGTCATACGGACACCTCCGGAAGCAGCTTCTCTACCGAACGGTAACGTCCGGCGGCCGGGGGTGTAATGCCGACGACGGGAGTGGATGTTCACCCAGCGGCCGCTTCCTCCTCACTGGGCGCGTCAGCCCCTGTTCAAACCATTGACCGCCCACCGTCTCGCCCTTACCTTCTGAGCCCCCACGAATGATCGATTTGCCGAACCCTGTCCGGTATATCGAACCCGGTGTACAAGGGAGAGTCGCCCGTGACCCCACACCCGCACCCCGCTGCCGCGTCCCGCCGTACGCTGCTGCGCGCCCTGGCCGCCCTGCCCGCCTCGGCCGTCCTGCTCGGCGAATCCCCCGGACTGCTCGGCGGCGCCCTGGCCGCAGCACCCCCGAACGGCTCGGCCACCCGCTACACCATCGTGCCGTTCCTCAACAGCGACGACGGCACGGTCGACGTCTACCAGTCGGACGACGCCACAGACTTCCGGCTGCTGCGCTCAGCCGCGTACACCCCGCCCGCGAACCGGATCCGCGATGCCAGTGTCATCAGACACAGCGACGGGTTCTACTACCTCACCTACACGACGCACACCTGGCAGGACCCCAGCACGACCATCGGCTTCGCCCGCAGCCAGGACCGCGTCAACTGGACGTTCCTCTACGACTACACCGTGCCGATCGCGGGCCTCTCCCGCGCCTGGGCGCCGGAGTGGTTCGTCGACGGCGACGGCAGCGTGAACGTCATCGTGTCCTGCTCCACCACGAACGACGAGTGGATCTTCACGCCGTACCTGTTGAGGGCGGCGAACTCGGCGCTCACGGCATGGAGCGCGCCGGTCGCCCTCTCCGGCATCGGCGCCAACCACATCGACACGTTCATCGTGAGGATCGGTTCGACGTACCACGCCTTCCCGAAGAACGAGACGACGAAGTACATCGAGTACGCCACCGCCTCGAACCTCACCGGCCCGTACACCATCCGCCGGACGGGTGACTGGGCGGGCTGGGGCAGCTACCGCGAGGGCCCGGCCCTGGTGCAGCTCGACAACGGCGGCTGGCGGATGTTCTTCGACGGCTACGGCGACGGGAACTACTACTACAGCGACAGCTACGACACCTTCGCCACCTGGTCGGCCCCGGCCGCCCTGCCCGCGATCTCCGGCACGGCACGGCACTTCACAGTCGTCAAGGAGACGGTCGCGGGCGGCCCGGTTCTGGCCCGGAACGGAACCCGCTCCTTCCGCTCGGTCAACTACCCGAGCCGCTACTGGCAGCAGCAGTCCTCGCTGCTCAACCTGCCCGTGGTCAGCGCCTCCAGCACCACCGCCGAGAAGCGGTCCGCCACCTTCACGGTCGTCGCCGGCCTAGCCGACGGCACCGGCTGCTCCTTCCGGGACGCGACCGGCGCCTACCTGCGCCACTGGGACTTCCGCGCCCGCTTCGACCCGAACGACGGCACGAGCACCTTCGCCAGGGACGCCACGTTCGTCCTGCGGGCCGGCACGGCTTCGGGCTCCGTCCGCTTCGAGTCGTACAACTACCCCGGCCGATACCTGCGCCACTACGCCTACGAGCTCCGTGTGGACCGCTCCGACGGAACGGACCGGTTCCGGCAGGACAGTTCGTTCGTGCCGGTGACGGCCTGGGCCTGATGGCGGCCTGTCCGGGCTCACCCCCGCATGGGCCCCACCTGGGGATACGCCTTCGCTGAGTATGGGCGGGCCGGGCGACAGAGGGTCCGGGAGCTGGGCCAGGTCCAGGCGGGCCCATGATGTCGCCCAGGTCCGTGGCCCCGCCCCGGAGGCCACGAACCCCGCCGCCCTTCAGGACGAGGTCGGCCCTGAGACCCTCTGCCGTCCCGGCTTCCTCCTCACTCCCGCCCGGCGACGTTCCAGGGTGAGAAGGCGTTCTTCACTCCGGCCAGTGCGGCCCGCAGATCCGGGTGGTGGCGCAGCAGTACGGTCCCCATGGTGTTTTCGTCGATCCAGCGCAGCCCAGCCTTCGAATAGACCTCGGGCGTGTAGTACTCGGTGAAGAACCGATCGCTGTTGAGCCGGCGCGAGGCCATGAGGATGAAGATGCGGAACGCGGTGTCGCTGAAGGCGAATCCGGCGGGGAGTTTCTCCGCGTACAGGCCCACGGTCAGGTCCACCTTCTCGATGTCGCCCCCGTAGACCCGCTTGATCTGCTCGGCCCAGTCCCGGTTGTCGGTGAGCTCCTCGAAACTCGCGGCGGGCTTCAGGCGCAGCAGTCGGCGGAACTCGTTGTAGCGGGGGACACCGAGTTCCCTGCTGCGCAGGATGTCCGTGGCCGCGAGGTCCTGCAGGTGACCGTCCGGCCGCTCGAACTCCTGCAGGAACTTCGGGAAGTTGTGCATGGTGACCAGGCCCGGGTGCAGCGTGCCGAAGCTGTACAGCAGGTCATGCATGGGGATGGTGTCCATGACCTTCAGTACCTCGGGACCGGCGAGATCGCGCAAGGTGGCCTCCCGCAGCGTCGAGTCGTCGGCCGCGGCCCGCAGATGCCAGTCGTCGCGGACCAACGGGTGCATACGGTAGACGGCGACGAACTCCTCGGTGAGCGTGTACGGAACGCTGTAGTGGTCGGTCTCGGCACCGGGGATGCCGCTGATCACCTCGGAGTTGCTGATCCGTCCGAAGAGGTTGTGCGCGCGCTCGCCGGCGAGCCCCCACCAGTTGGTGCGCAGCGCGGTGACGGTGGTCGGGTGACTGATGACTGCCGGGGTCCACTCCACGGTGTGGATCTTGGCGAGGAGGGCGGCGTTGACCAGCCTGGCGCGCTGGAAGAGCTCCTCGTCGTCCCAGCCGGGGTACTGCGTGTGGAGGTGGTCACAGATGGCGTTGTGCTCCTTGGCGAACAGCGTCTGCATCATCGCGAGCCCCAGCCAGAAGCCGGGCACCCGCGAGGGGTCGCGGTCCGGGTCGGACGGGAAGGGTGTTCCGTCGTCGCCCCACAGACGCAGCTTGCCGTTTTCCCCGGTGCGCAGGGCACGCTGCTCCTCCTCGCTCGACCCGTATACCTGGGAGGCGTCCCACCAGTGCGAGGAGACGTTGACGCGCGTGTCGGGGGTGCCGGCCGGGGCCTGCGGGTCGCGTGTGGGGTCGTCGGGGGTGCGCATGATCTGCATGGGGCGTTCGGGCCAGGGGTCGTCGTCGCGTAGAGGGACGGTCCACGGCCGCTCTGCGGGGCTTGTGCCATGGCTGAACCAGTCGCGCACCATGAACTGCAGCCAGGCCGCCACGAGGGAGTTCACCGTCTCGGCGGGGATGAACTCTTCCCGGGTGAGCAGTTCGCGGCTGACCACGCGCGGGTCGGGCGAGGAGAGCACGTCCGCGGCCGAGACCGGAGGGATCTGCTCCAGCGGGATGTTGCGGCCGAAGCGGGTGCCGGCCATGCCCATCCGCGGCTGGTCGAGGTCGTTGTAACTGCCGTCGGCCGTCCGGTTGACCAGGTATGACCTGCCGTTCCCCGGTGCCGGCTCGGGAACGTTCACCGCGGGGATCCGGTTGGTGTCGTGCAGGTTCTCCTGCCGCAGCTTCACCCGCAGCCCGAGCAGGGTGCCGAGTCCGAGCGGGACGGGCAGTTTGTCCCAGCCGATCCTGCGGTCCAGGAACTCGGAGACGCCGGTGACGACACGCCAGGGCAGTGTGCGTCGGTAGCCAGACCTCGCGTTGCGGGCGGGCGGTCGCTTGTCAGTCATCGGATCCTCCTGGCAGACGGTTCGACGGTGCTTGTGACGCTGGGTGGCGGGGCTTCGGCGAGGATCACGTCACTGGCCTTCTCGCTGATCATGTAGATCGGAGTGGCGACGAAGCATCCGGGAATCCGGGGGAAGACGGAGGCGTCCACGACGCGCAACCGCTGCACGCCGCAGACCCGGAACCGGCTGTCGACGACGGAGGCGGGATCGTCGGGACGCCCCATCGTCTGGAATCAGGCGCAGCGCTGATGGGACGGATCGAGAAACCCACGAGCCCGCGCATGCAATCGACGGCGTTGCAATCGACGGCATCCGACCAGCCAGGACATGCCCTTCCGGGCGATGCGGACGTGCCACACAGCTTTGACCATGTCACGGTATGTGCGGGAGCCGAAGGGGCGCGATCAGCCGTCGGCCCGGTGCGCCACCCGTGTGAGTGGAATGGTCAATTGGAGAAGCGAGGAAGCCTCGAGGGCCCGGCTCTCTGTTCCCAGGCGACGCCGGGATTCGCTGGCGCGCCCTACAGGAAGTACATCAGCCAGATCTGCCCGTCCGGGCCGAAGGAGAATTCGACCTCTCCTGCTCCTTGTGCAGGCTCGAAATTGACGAAGTTGACGGCTTCATCCATCGTTGAGAAGGACAGTGCGTGCCAGGTTTTCACATCGGACCTGAGCGCATTCTTGAACGTCTTGGCGTCAGCAGTGGTGACGGTCATGGAACGTCCTTTCCAGGTGAGGTATGGCGACTTCGATTATGAGTATCAGCCGTAATCATGGTCTTTTGCGATTTCACTTCCTCCAAATGGCTGACGATTGTGGCTCATTCCAAGAACCTGCCTGTGGAGCCTGCTTCGTGGTGTCGAGTTGGACTCGAGGTCGACCAGGCCCGGGACAACTGGCCGGTGGCAAGGAAAGAAGAAGGAATGGCAGGAAGCGGTGGACGAACTCATCTCGTTCCTGTCGCGGGGTGATGGCGCATCGGCAAAGGTGGAGGGAGCAGCGCAGGTTGCGAGCTGAGAGTAGGCGGTGGACGTGTCGGTCCGTGTCATTGTCAAGCTTGCCCAGGACGGGGACTGGTCAGCTGTCGCCGATGGGCTGGAAGCGGTAGGAGCCGAGCGGGTGCAGGCTCCGCGTGAGTCGCTGCCCGACCGGGCGGTGGCGCTGTTTCCGGAGGAGATCGGCGTTTCGGAAGCCGTGGAGAGCGCTCGTGGCGTCGAGGGTGTCGCCGAGGCAGAGCCCGATGTGATGCGCTACTCCGACGGTCCGGGCATGTGAAGCGCGGCTCGGGGCGAGGGTGGGCAACCGGTTGACGCTGCCCACCGAGGGGCCCCGGCGCGTCGGCGGGCAGCGGAAGGCAGTGGTTCCGGGGGCGGCCCTCAGACCAGGGCGAGCGCCGAATCGGCGTCGACGAGGCCGAAACCGAAATCGTCGTTGGGCACTGGGTCGTTGGGACGCCGGCGCAAAGGCTTCGCGGTGGTGCGAAGGATCTGGCGGACGTCCCGAGCGCTCAATCCGGGGCCGAGAGAAAGCAGCAGAGCCGCGACTCCGGCCACGTGTGGGCAGGCCATCGAGGTACCGTCCGACGGGGAGAACGTGTCGTCCAGGAAGGTGCTGAGGATGTTGACCCCGGGCGCCGACACATCGATGTGTGGGCCGGTGTTCGAGAAGATCGCCTTGCGGTCCAGCGGGTCGGTGGCGCCCACGGCGATGACGTCGTCGAAGGCCGCCGGGAAGCTCTGCGTCCGCCGGCCGTTGTTGCCCATCGCAGCCACGACGACCACGTCATGGTTGATGGCGTGCGCGATGGCATCACGCTCGACCTCGGTCGCTTGAGGGCCGCCGAGGCTGAGATTGAGAACCCGGGCACCATGGTCGACCGCCCACCGGATGCCTGCCGCGATGTCGGCCGCGCTGCCAGTGCCGCTGATGAGGTTGTCGCTGAGCCGACGGATACGAGCGAGTACCCGTACCGGCATCAGACGGCACTCCCACGTCACACCGGTCACTCCCTCACGATTGTTGGAGCGGCAGGCGATGGTTCCGGCTACGTGTGTGCCGTGCCCGACCTCGTCCTGCGGGAAATCGTCGACTCCCAGGAAGTCACCCTCGAAGACCCAGCCTGGGCTTGCCATCGGATCTGGTCCGAGATCGACGAAGTCCTTGCCCTGTTTCAGGAGCGGCGCCAACTCGGGATGGTCCAGGTCGACTCCGGTGTCGATGATGGCGACGCTGACCGAGTCGCTGCCCCTGTTCCGTTCCCATGCCTCGGGACACTTGATCCTCTTCAGTCCCCATTGCTGTGCGAAGAGCGGGTCGTTGGGAATCACGGATGCCTGCTCCCGCCAGCGGTTGGGCTCGGCGACAGACACCTCCTCCAAGGCGTTGAGGCGCTGGACGGCGCGGGAGACGTCCTGTGCGGGGTCGAAGCGGACGCGGTAGGCGGCACTGAGTTCGGTCTGCTCCGCGACGGCCGCGATCCCTGCGGGGATGGGTGCAGGTGGTGGGTGCAATCGGGTCACGGAGCGGACTCCGATGTCCGTGAAGACTTGGTCGAGCGGTTCGAGCCCCAGATGGGTGGCTGCGGCGAACACCCCGCGCACAGGACCGGTCGGCACGGCTGCAGAGACCCCCTTCGCCGCGTCTGGCTGCACCTTGATGAGCACTTCGCCCGGTACCTGGTTGTCCTGATCCGGAGCGAAGACGCTTGAGCGCTCGTCGGGAGCTTCCGCATGCGGAAACTGGTCTTTGTCGGGCATGGTGCCTCCTTCAAGGGGAAAGCACTTGAAGTTGAGGTAGCCCCCTCTGACCACTATCACCCGATTGGGTCCATGACGCACCCCAGTCACTGCTTGGCAGCAACTACCACCTCGGCGCGCTGAGATGGTGCTCATGTTCTTGTTCCTCGTGCACGAAGCGGGCGGCGGTTGCAGCGACTCAACGTACCTGAGGAAATGCATGGCCTACGAGACGGACGTAAGCTGAATGCGGGCCGGGGGACACGCTGCGAAGCGATCAATCATGCTGGAAGTTGAACTGATGGATGTCTCCGGCGTGCCCAACCCCCGAGAGCCTTGTCGCGAAGGCGAACAGGGGGAGCGATAAGCCCTTGAGGCTGGGCCCCGCCCGGAATCATCGTGCGCACGCTGAATTCCGAGGACGACGCTTGCGAAGGTGACAATCGCCCTCGTCCCGGAGCATCGGTCCCGAGTGACGGGGTGTACGCACCGCCGGCTCTGGGTGGTCTGTGGCCCAGCGGCTCGTTGAAGCACTGGCCGGCCGTATGGGCCTCGTCGGCGAACAGCCCAAGGAAGAACAACTGCTCCTGCATCGCGGCGAACCACGTTGCGACGGCCGCTATGCCGGGCCGGGACGACGGGAAACCACATGACTGAGGTAGTCAACTATCGAAGCAACGCGATCGTCGAGCTCATGCGCATGCCCGCCGAGGAGCACGACGAGCGTTGGCTGCAGCAGGCGCTGCAGCAGGCCATCATGCTGGAGCTGGCCACGCTTCCTCCCTACTTGTGCGCCCTCTGGTCGATCGAGGAATCGGACCAGAACTCGGGAGTCTTTCAAACGCTCCACGCGATCATCTTCGATGAGATGTCGCACATGGGCCTGGCCTGCAACATGCTCACCACCATTGGAGGGGAACCGCGCATCGCCGATGAAAGTGTCGTCCCGAAGTATCCAGGCCGACTCCCTGGTGGCGTGCAGCCGGACTTGTCGGTTTCGCTCATGCAGTTGAGCAAGCAGTCGCTCGAGATGTACTCCCGCATCGAGAGGCCCGACGACCCCGTGGTTGAGGACCTGGAAGTGCACACGTCCATCGGCGCCTTCTACGCGGCGATCCTCGAAGCCTTCCGCTCACAACCGGAATTGATCAAGGGCACGCGGCAGCTCATCAAGAACATGTCGTCGTCCCACGGCGAAGGGAACGACATCGTCGCTCTCAACTCACTCGATGCGGTCGAGGCGGCCGTGAAGATTATCAAGGAGCAAGGTGAGGGCACTGCCGCGTCGCCAGACAACCCCTTCCCCGGCGAGACCGGAGAACTCGCCCACTTCTACTCGTTCCGGGAGTTCTTCCACGGACGTAGGCTGATCCGTGTGTCGGACGATCCGCCACGGTTCGACTTCCAGGGTGAAGAGATTCCCCTGCCCCGAACCTTCCCCATGGGCACGGTTCCGGCGGGCGGCTGGGCCCAAGGCGGCGTACCTGTGTCCAGTGACGTGCTCACGGAACTCGACACCTTCAACCGCCACTACAGCTCAATGCTCCGGCTCCTGGAGCGTGCGTGGAAGGCGGAGCAGCCGAGTACAGCCAAGCAAATGCTGAGCCAATCGATCGGGCAGATGCTGCAGTTGCAGGAACCTGCTCAGAACCTCATGCGAACGCCATTGCCCGACGGGACCGGTAAGACCTACGGGCCGGAATTCCGATACGTTTCGGACGAGCCGTGAGGCGACAGTACGTCGGCGCAATAGTACCTCGGCGCCGCGGCGCCGTCAGGGCTGTGCGGTCGGTGGCTGTGTACGGCGATTTTGGCCGCAGCGGTATTCGACGCCGCCGCGGCCGGCACCTCGACAGAGGCCCTGTGCGGCCACTCCACCAGCCGCCTTCGTGTCGCCTTCCCTGTACAGCGGGACGGACGCGCAGCGATCACAGGCTGCGCAGGAACGGCAGCGAGGGCATGAAGAAGTACTCGCCGCCCTTCATCGTCACGGCCTGTACAGGAGCGGGGACTTCCTGAGTCTCGTCGTTTCCCCAGGCCTTCGGCCATGTCTGCGGCGGCCGGTCGCCCTGACCGATCACGGCGTCGAGCCCGGGCTGGGGGGCGGCGCCGTGATGGGGGAACCCGGAGTTGTTGGCCCACCTCCGCTGCATGAACTCGAACTGCTGACCGAGCTCGGAGTTGAAGGCCATGAACAGGAGACCGACGCCGCCCTCGGGCTCGTCGCCTTCGGTGCGCTCTCCGTAGGTCTGCCCACGCCGCGCCAGCAGGTGCAGCTTCTCCTCGTCCGGTGTTTCGAAGCCGCCTGACCCGCGTGGGTTGGTCTTGCGGATGTGCGCCTGGAACGGGCACTTGTGGGCGCCGGTGTCGCTGGCGTAGGTGAAGTCGTTCATCACCGGCTTGTCCGCTCCGGCCTCGGCCTGGAGGGTGAGCGGGGTGCCGTCCCGGAAGCGGCCGACGAGCATGGCACCGGCGCGCTCGCGGTCGTTGTTGTCGAGCTTCAGCGCGGTGGCGAGCGCTTCCTCGGCAGCTTTGAAGGCTCGTACGTTCTGCTCCAGCTTGCGCAGCACGAAGTAGCTGCCGAAGTCTGTGCCGGGGTTGGGGGCACCCGGGTCTGCGACCAGCAACCGTCCCAGCGGCAGGAACGGATTCCATACGGAGGTTCCGTCCAGCGTGTCACGCTCGGCTTCCAGGTCCTCGGCGAGGAACAGCGGCAGGCTCCGCCCGTCGACATACCCGAAGTGCTCGATCGCGCGGCCCGCGGCGTCGTGCTGGGTCTTGCCGGTTTCCCTGGCGAGCACGGTGATCGAACCTGTCAGCAGCGCCTCGACCTCGGCGAGCCGGGCGTCGGCGGGAGGCGAATCGGCGTCGCCTACCAGGACGACGGCGTGGATTTCCTGCTGGTAACCGGCCTCCCACTGCATGGGATCAGGGTCTTTCAGATTGGTCAGGGAATCGGGGTGTCGCATTCCCCGCTGGAAGACAGGGTCAGAGGGCACCGCACCTGTCAGGCCCAGCCTGCCGTAGCCCGCGTTCGTCAGCCCCACACCGACATAGGGCGTGCCCTGCGAGCCGTGCTGTTTGAAGGCTTCCACTTCTTCGAGAGCCGTCTTGGCCGACTTCATCAGCGGGACCAGTCCGGCCAGGAACGCCCGGGCCTCCGCGGCGCCCTCTGGGCCCTCGGAGAATTGCAGGAGGAGGATGTGCAGACGGTCGCGGACATGGCCCTTCAGGAGGTTCGCCTGCAGGTTCTGCAGCATGCTGTCGTTGTCGCCGGTGGCGTTCTTCCACGACAACGGCACTGTGTCATTGAGTTCGACGGGCAAGTCAGCTCCCTTTGTCGGGTCCGGGAATCGCCGAGATTGCGGTAGCGGCCTACAGGCCGGTCGGCACCCGTTCAGTCTGAGGGGGCCGGATACGGTATGCGACTCGACCGAGGCCATCGGGGGCCCGCGGCTCCGTTGGTTACTGGGTGGGAAATTGAAGGGTAAAAGTCTCGGTTGACGGTAAAAGTAATGAGTCATGCCTTTGCCGAGCTGCGTTACGACATGCGCCACCCAGATGATTTGACACGCTGTCAGAGTTTCACCCTCGCCATGTGGAATGCGTCGACAGCCGCCGGCCTGGCCCGGGGACGCGTTCGTGCGCCGCACCGGCGAGTGCGGTGCACACTCCACGCCGGGGGTGGGCACCGGATGAGCATCAGGTGCGGGTGCGCATAGAGAACCTGAGCAGCTCGCGGGTCACGCACCTTCGGGCGCGCTGCGCCCGGCCGACCACCGGTCAGCCGTCGTCCTGACGTTCAGCCGCAGGGGGGGGCCACGCCAGTGGCGTCGGCACGGGGGCCCGCGCCGAGCGCCGGTGCGGTGCTGGGATGGGCCGTGCGCCGACTGTGGGGCTGCCGCCAGACGATTGAGGTGCGACACGGTGTTCCCGATGGCCTGCGCGTCCCGGAAGCGCTTGGACCGCAGAGCGAGTGCCGAGTTCGGAGGAGTTGTACGGCATCCCGGCTCCTCCGGGTCGAGGCGGCGCTGACAGCACGTGCACAGCGGATCAGGCGACAAGCCGAAGTGGCACGTGACCACCGGCCCGGCACGCGAAGCGAGCGTGCGGCGAGTTCGACTGCCAAGACTCAGAAGGGCGGGAGGAAGTCATGATCCGCAAGCGCAGCCCGCCCAGCCATCGCATCATCATTCGCTGTCGCCCATGTGCATGCGATGTGCTCGTTCCTGCCGGTGACGGCCTGGGCGTAGGCCCGGCACGGAGAAGCCGGGCCCCACGGTCGCCCGTGGAGCCCGGCCGGAGGGGGGTCAGCGGGTGAACGTGACCCTGTGCTCCTTCAGGGAGCCGCAGTTGGAGCCGTACACCTGCACGTACGTGTTGGCGATGCTGCCGCCCCAGTCCACGCAGTGGCCCTTGCCGTAGGCGTAGGTCGGCCCGGCGTACGACGTGAACAGGCCCTCGTCGTAGTCGCTTTGCTCGGTGTCCGGGACGGAGACCCAGGCCGACATGCTCACGGCATTGCCCGGGTTGTTGCGGATGGTCGTGACGCAGTTCTTGCCGTTGGAGGCGTTGTAGGTCAGGTAGACGGTCCCCAACGAGCCGACGGTCGCCGAGTTGACCGTCTTGTACCCACTGCCACAGACCTTCTGCGGAGTGGTGTTGGGCGCGGCCGAGGCCGGCGACGCCAGGGCGGTCATGGTTCCCACGGACAGTGCCGCCACTGCGGACGCTGCCAGGACGGAACGGGTGAATCGCATATTTCCCCCATGCAACTCTTCGAGGTGGTTGCTCCTGCATGGTGTGACCCGCCGGATGTCCAAAGGGTTGTGCGTCAGTCGGCAGGAAAATCAGGGGAGTTGAGGGGCGACACGAGTGGAGGGGCGGGCTCCGTGACGGTGGGGGCCCGAGCGTTCCCACGTTGCGACTCTTTTACTCGTGAGTCACTTGTGGCACACGTGAGATCCCGAGGATCTGTGCAGAGGCGTCACACAGACTGCACACCGCCCTTTCAAAGTCTCGTTAGCGTTACGGCTCGATCCCACGTGCGAACGTGACCAGGCCGCGGCCGGCGAGCCGCCGGAACAGCCAGATCGGGAACACCACACATGGACTACTGCTCGTCGTGCCGTCGGCACCTCAACGGCGCCTTGGTCTGCCCGGGGTGCGGCGCCTACGCCCCGGACATCGACCCCTCCGTCCTCGGCGGCCGTCCCGGCCCGGACCCCGTGGCCGCCACGGACCCGGGCGGACCGGCCTCCTGGGAGTACCCGGCGGGCCCCGGCACCTGGCACGACGGCACCGTGTGGGACGAGACCCCCGCGCCGACGCAGAACGGCCCCGGCTCGGCCGCCGCGCACGACGCCTCGGACGCCCACGACCCCTCGGACGCCGGCGCGGGGGAGGGGTACGAAGCCCGGCCGGCAGGGCGCGCGGCCCGGCGGCGCCAGCTGGCCCGCTGGAAGAAGAACCAGCGCCGGGCCGTGGTGGCGACGGCGGTCGCGCTCGTCGGCGGCGGTCTGACGGTCGCAGCGATGAACGGCAACGCGAAGCCCGGCGTGCAGGCCTCCGCGACGCCGGAGGACACCACCATGGGCGGCGCCCTGGGTGAGGCGCCGACGTTCTCCGAACCGACGTCGAGCCGGCAGGACACCCCGCGCTCCGCCTCCACGGCCCCGTCGCACAACGACCGCGCCTCGCGCCACCAGCAGTCCCGGGCCGCCGACCCCCGCACCACGCCGACGGACACGCGGACGGACGCGGCCGCCGCGCCCCGCGAGCTCCCGCTGACGACCGCGCCCCGCAAGACCGTCAGGGACACCGTCGGCACGGTCACCGGCAGCGTCGGTTCATCTGGTTCATCCGGGTCGTCGGGTTCGTCCGGCTCGACGGCCACCGAGCCGACGGCACCCCCGGCCGCCGCGTCCGGCTCGGACGCACAGCAGCCGACCTCCCCCTCGACACCCCCGCCCGCGGCGACCACTCCGCCCGAGACGTCCCCCTCCGACCCGAAGTCGAAGGAGCTCTGCCTGCTCGTCATCTGCCTCGGAGGCTAGGCCGGCGGCCGGTGGCCCTGCGCAGCCGCCCTTCGTATCGTCGGGCCCATGGCTGACGAGTGCTTCCGGCATCCGCGGCTCGCCGCGGTGTACGACCCGCTCGACCCCGACCGTCGCGATCTCGATCCGTACCTGCGCATGGCGGCGGACATCGGGGCGCGCCGGGTCCTCGACATCGGCTGCGGAACAGGGGCGTTCGCGCTGCTGCTGGCCGCGCGCAGCACCGATGTCGTCGGCGTCGACCCCGCCGAGGCGTCCCTGGAGGTGGCACGCGGCAAGCCGGGCGGCGAGCGGGTGCGCTGGATCCACGGCGACGCGACGGCCCTGCCACCGCTCACCGCAGACCTCGCGACGATGACGGGAAACGTCGCCCAGGAGATCACCGGACCGGAGGACTGGCAGCGGACCCTGCGAGGGATCCGGGCCGCGCTGCGGCCCGGCGGGCGCCTGATGTTCGAGACGCGGATACCGGCCCGTCGCGCCTGGGAGCAGTGGAACCGCGAGGCCACGTACGGCGTGACAGAGATTGCGGGTGTGGGTGCCGTCGAGTCCTGGGTCGACCTGCTCGACGTGAACGGACCGCTGGTGACGTTCCGCTGGACCTATGTGTTCGCCGCGGACGGGCAGACGCTGACGTCGGACTCGACGCTGCGTTTTCGCGAGCGGCAGGAGATCGAGGCGGAACTCGCCGCGCAGGGTTATGTCGTGGAGGACATACGTGACGCACCGGACCGGCCCGGCCGGGAGTTCGTGTTCCTCGCGCGACGCCCGGAAAGCGTCCGCTGACGCGGCCCCGCCGTCTCCGTGGCACGCGAAGAGCGCCCGTACAATCCTCGCGACCAAATCGGGGGCGACATCAGCGGGGGAGTCCGCGTGGAAACGATCATCGTGCAGTTGCCCGGTACCGCCCAGTGGGGCGGGGACGAGACGGGCAGTCCCGAACTGATCCACCTGGGGCCGGGGGACATCGCGGACTTCGGACGCGGCGGGGCGGGGGTCCGCATCGTCCTGGCCGATCCCGGGATCTCCCGCAGAGCCGGGCAGCTGGAAGCCGCGGGGGACTACTGGCGGCTGTCCAACTTCAGTCGCAGCGTGTCGTACGTCGTGGAGAATCTGGAGGGGGCCGGCGAGTACCTCACCGTCGCGCCCGGGCGGCTCGGGGCGCCCGTGCCCTTCGAGTTCTCCCGCGTGGTGCTGCCCGCCCTGTCCGGCACCGCCACGTTCAAGGTGTTCGCACCCCAGCACGCCTACCTCGGCGAGCAGTCCGTGCCGGGCGGCGGCGAACAGACCGTCCACCCCTTCGCCCTGGACCCGACGTCGAAGTACTTCCTCGTCCTGGTGGCCCTGTGCGAGCCCCGGCTGCGCGACCCCTCCGACTCGGCGCTGCCCGGGGTCGGCCAGATCGTGGAGCGGCTGCGGCCCCTGGAGTCCTGCCGGGACCTGACGCGCTCCGCCGTCAACTACCACATCGACTACCTCGCCTTCGCCAAACTGCGCCTGGACCTCGGCGAGGAGGCCACCGCCACGGCCGACGGCGCCCGCACCGGCGCCAAGCGCACCCGGCTCGCCTCCGTCGCCCTGCGCTTCGGCCTGGTCCGCGAGGAGCACCTCGGCCTGCTGCCGCCCCGTGGCGCCGCCCGCCTCACCGATCCACAGGCGGCAGACGCATGACCACGCCGGAGGAGCGGGACGACGAGCTGGAGGCACCCCGCCCGGCCCGCCTCCCGGAAGGCTTCCGCATCGACGGCTGGGAGGTGGGCGCGGTCATCGGCTCCGGAGGCTGGGGGACCGTGTACGAGGCCCGTACGGTCGCCGACGGAAGGCCCGTCGCGGTGAAGGTGCTCCCGACCGGCGCCCTGGGCCCCGGGCAGCGCGCGGCGCTCGGTGAACTCATCGCGCGAGAGGTCCGGTTCAGCGCCGAGGCCGACCACCCCCACCTCGTCCGCACCCACGCCGTGTGCACCGTCGACGCGCCGGAACTGCCCGCCCTGGACGGCGCGATCGCGTTGGTCATGGACCGGGCCGAGGCCAGCCTGAAGGACGTACTGGACGCCGCGGAGACGGGCGGGCCGATCGCGGACGCCGACCGCGTCCTGCGTGGGGTCGCCGCGGGACTCGCCCACATGCACGACGCCGGCTGGGTGCACGGCGACCTCAAACCCGCCAACGTCCTGCTGGGCCCGGGCGGTCGGGTGTGGCTCGCGGACTTCGGCCTGGCCGCCGAACTCGACGGCACCCACGCCCACGTGCCGCCGCTCGGCACCCTCGACCACCTGCCGCCCGAATGGTGGTCGCAGCGCACCGGCACCCAGGGCGCCGTCGTCCGGCCCACCGCCGACATCTGGGCCTTCGGTGTCCTCGCCCACCAGGTCCTCACCGGCGGACTCCACCCCTTCCCGGGTGCGACGGCCCGCGCCCGCTCGCTCGCGGCCCAGTCCTACGCACGCGGCACCGCACCCCTGCGGCTCGACGCCGGTCTCGACGAGGAGATGCGCCGGCTCATCGCCGACTGCCTCGCCCCGGACCACGCCGCCCGCCTCCCGCACACGGCCGACGGTGTCGTCGGCCGGATCGAGGACATCACCGGCGGCCCCCACCGCCGCCGAAGACGCATGGCGCCGGTTGTCGCGGCGGGGCTCGTCGTCCTGACCGCCGCCGCGGTCGCCGGGGCGGCCCTGCTCGGGGGAGGGGGCGGTCAGGACGACGAGCGCGACCGCGACACCCCCACCCTCTCCGGTACGCCCAGCCCGCCGGCCGGGGAGATACCCGAGGATTCCGACGTACCTGAGGCGCTGCGACCCGTCATCGCCCGCGCGGCCCACCGCTGCACCGACGAGGAGATCACGCCCGCCCTGCTCGCCGCGCTGATCAAGGCGGAGAGCAACTTCGACCCGAAGGCCTCCCGCCCGCAGAGCGAGGAGTACGGCATCGCCATGTGGACGCCGTCGGTGTTCCGCGCCTGGGCGGTGGACGGGGACGGCGACGGCGACAAGGACCACATGTCGCCGCCGGACGCGATCTCCACCATGAGCCTGTACGTGTGCTGGCTCGACCAGCGCTTCAAGCAGGCCGGCCTGCCGAAGAAGGACCTGCCCGCGCTCGTAGCGGCCGGCTACCGCACCAGTGACCGCACGGTCATCGAGGAGCGCGGCGTGCCGGAGCGGGTGAAGCCACACGTGGACAAGGTGATGCGTTACCTCGCCGAGTACGAGCGCTGAGCCGCGCGGACGCGGGCGAGGCGGGGCTGACGGTGACGAGCGGGGAGGGCCCGGCCCCGGAGGCCGACGACCTGCGGTGCGTCGCCGGCCCGCCGCCGGCGGGCCGTACGAACGCGAGCGGTGGGCAGGGCCGCAGCCCCGCCCACCGCTCGTCCCCCGTTCCCGTCACGGCTGCGGTCAGCCGCACTCCGGGACGTTCGGCAGCCGGTTGTCCGGCGAGCTGATGTAGATGTTGGAGATGTAGCCGCCGTACTGGGGCAGATAGGCCCACCACTCGTTGGTGTAGGGCGGCACATCGACCACCTCGCCCCTGATCTGGCAGCCCACCAGCACCTCGACCCCGGCGGGGAGTTGCGTCATCCGGCCCGCGCCCGTGGCCGGTCCCCTGCGGACGTTCACGAAGTCGCCCCAGGTGCCGAACCAGGTCCCGGCGGGCCGTGCCCCGCCCGGCACGTTCAGCGAGCGGGTCAGCCTGCCGATGTCGGTGTACGCCTTGCCGTACGAGGTGCCGACCTGATGCAGCGTCAGCACGGCGACGATCGTGCGGTCGTCCGCGCCCACCGTGCCGGTGGTGTGCAGGGCGGGCCGGGTGAGGTCGACGGCCGCGGCGGCGCGAGGAGCGGGGGCGGCCGACTCCGCCCGTGTCCCCGAGGACGTGGTCTGGGGGCCGCAGGTGCCCTTCGCGTACTTCCCGGACCAGCCCTGCTTCACCGCCCAGGGCTTGTCGAACGACCCCGCGATGCCGAAGTGCTGGTCGAAGTGGTCGGTGGCGGAGCAGCGGGTGGAGCGGCGCAGGTTGTCCATGACGAAGTCCCGGACGGGCGCGGGGGCCTTCTCCAGGATGTACCGGTAGATCGCCACCGTGTCCCGGGCGGAGATGGCGGTGTAGCCCCAGAAGCCCTCGTACCCGGGAGGCGGTGGCGCCGTGTCGCGCAGACCGAGTGCGGGCTGGGCGGTCATCCGGTCGATGATCGCCGAGCCTCCGTACGTCGACCAGTAGTGGTTCGCGGCGTCGTCGTCGCTGCCGCGCAGCATCGGCTCCAGTCGGGCGCGGTCGGCCGGGGGGATGGTGTAGTCGGGCCCGCGGTCCCACAGGAAGTCCAGCACCAGCAGGAGCTTGACGACCGAGGCGGACCGGAACTGCTTGTTCGCGTCGACCTGTTCGGTGAACGTGCCGGTCCGGCGGTCGAAGACGGCCACGCCGGCGGTGACGCCGGGCGGGATCTGGGCGGCTGCCGAGGTCCGGGCGGTCCCGGCGCCCTCCACCGCCCCGCCCGTCCGGGGCTGTGCCGACGCACCGCTCGTGAGTGACGCGACCGTGACGACGGCCGCGAGCGCGGCGGCGCCGCGCAGGAGCATGCGCATGGTTGCCCTTCCTGGATGGCCCGGTGGTCCGACGGGGCCTTGGCCCGCGCAGCCACGATAGGAGCGGGGGCGGGGTGGGCGGTCCTGACGAATGTCAGGGCTCCGGCGGAGCGCGGAGTCCGCAGGCGCCGACCCTGATAAGTGTCAGGTGCCGGTGGTGCGGTGATGCCCCGTACGGTCACGACCAGCGAGCGACGGCCGGCCGGGGGCCGGTCGCCGCGCACGACCGTTTCACCCGCCGACACGAAAGAGGGCTCATGAGCCGCCGATCACTCACGACATTGCTGGCCGCGGGGGGCGCCGCCGCGGTGATGGCGCTCCTTCCGACCACCGCCCAGGCCCAGCCGTACTCGGGCGGCAACTACGGCATCTACGGGCAGGAGGGGCAGTACCCCACCACCACGTTCTGCTCGGGCACGTTCCGGCAGATCGGGGCCACCAAGTACTTCGAGGGCATGGCCCTGAAGTACTTCTACTCCGACAAGTGCGGCTCGTTCGCCCGGATCGAGAACTCCCGGCCCGGCTGCGCGGCAGTGCTGCAGCGCTCCGACAACGGCGCGGGCCGCAACGACGGCTGGGTCTCCGAGACCGTCGACTCCGGCATCAACTACGCCTACACGAAGATGGGCAACAACCTCAACGGCCGCGTCTCACGAGCCCTGCTCGCGTGCGACGGCCATGACCTGGTGAACACCGGCTGGTACTGAGCCGCACCGCACGCCGCACGAGGGCGGGCCGCTACGGCGGTCCGCCCCCGTGCGGCGCGATGGGCTACTGCTGACCCCGCACAACCCTGCGGCGGGCCGCCGGTCTCACGGTGGCCCGCCGCAGGGTTGTGGAGGGGAGGTGGGTCAGCAGTCCGGAACCCCGGCGATCTTCTCGCCGCCCCGGATGTACAGGTTGTTCACCCAGGCGATGTCGCTGCCGGAGAACTCCATGACGGCGGTCCACCAGTTGTTGGTGCCGACCGCCGGGTCGTGCACGGTCTGGCCCTGCTTCTGGCACAGGGCGTCCGCATACCACTGCGAACGGACCGCGAGTCGCGGGGAGTCGGTGGTCGGCTGCTGGCGCAGGTTGACGTCGGTGGCCCAGATGTAGACGTCGGTGAGCGTCGGGTCGCCGCCGTTGGCGGTGGCCGGGGCCGCCTGGGCGGTGGTGGCGAGACCGCCGACGGCGAGCGCGGTCACGGCGAGGCCCATGGCGGTACGGCTGATCAGTCGCTTCATGTGTCTGTCCCCCGAAGGACGAAGGCGAGAAAGAAGTGCCGGACGTGGTCCTGATCCGGCTCGGACGGTCGCCGGGACGGGCGGCCTGCCGACGTTCAGAACTGTAGGGAGCTCCGGGCCGACGCGGTCCTGACAATTGTCAGGATCGGCTGGGACGGCGGCGATGGGAGCACTGCGCCGGCGGACCCGAACTCGGCCGAAAACAGCTCGACGACCCAGCCCACCGCTGCCTACGATCCACCGCGCGGCATCGCGTGCCGGTCACCGTCCGGGTGAGGCATGGAGGCGCCGCGGAGATGCCCGTGGAGGCATTCAACCGTGTCAGTCGAGTTCGATCACACCATCGTCCTGTCCCGGGACAGGGAGAAGTCCGCTCGTTTCCTCGCCGAGATCCTGGGACTGGAGGTCGGGGCCCCGACCGGGGTCTTCCTGCCGGTGACCACCGCCAACGGCGTCACCCTGGACTTCCTCACCATCGACGCCGAGATCCCCATGCAGCACTACGCGTTCCTCGTCTCCGAGGACGAGTTCGACCAGGCCCTGGCCCGCCTGGTCGAGGCCCGTATCCCCATCCAGGCCGACCCGCACGGCAACCACCCCCGCCGTATCAACCGCAACGACGGCGGCCGGGGAGTCTACTTCCTCGACCCGGCGGGCCACGGCCTGGAGATCCTCACCCGCCCCTATGGCACGGACCCGGAATCCGAGCTGAACGGTGTCACGGAGGATGTGCCCGGGGCGGTCTGAGCCGGACCCGGGCGGTCCGGGGCGGGCGCGCTGCCGCGTCCGCCCCGGGACCGACCCGGTGAGCGGGCCACGGCGGTCAGCCGCCGTCCGACTCCACTGCGACGGCCGCCCGTTCGGGGTCGGCCCCCCGCGTGTGATCCCGGCGGGGCAGCAGCAGCGGTGTGAGCAGGAGCAGGGCACCGGCCAGTGCGATGGCCGACCGGGGACCGGTCCAGGCGGCCAGTACGCCCCACAGGGCGGTGACCGTCGCGGTGGCCGCCTTGCCGGTGGCCGACCAGGCGGCCAGGGTGCGGGTGACCCGGCCGGTGGGGGTGCGGTCGAGACGGTGGGTGGCGAGGACCGGGTTGTACACGCCGCAGCAGGTGATCAGGCCGAACTCGACCAGCATGACCAGCACCAGACCGGGCGTGCCGGGGCCGGTGAAGGCCAGGCCGATCGACCAGCAGGCCCGCAGCACCCCGGCGGTGAGCAGGACCCGGTATCGGCCATGGCGCGCGACGAGGCGCGGGGCCAGGCGGGAGCCGAGCAGGCCGCCGGTGCAGGGCACCGCGAAGGCGAGGGCGTACTGCCAGGGCGCGAAGTGCAGGTCGTCCACCATGAGGATCAGCAGCGGTGGAGATGCCGCCATGATCAGGGAGTTCACCAGGAGCGAGTTGAAGAAGAGCGGGCGCAGTGCCGGATCGGTCAGGATGTGGCGCCAGCCCTCCAACAGGTCCCCGGGCCGGGTCACCGTGGATTGCGGTCGCACGGGGCGCTTCTCGGCGTCGCCGATCGCCCGGAGGCCGAACGCCGAGAGCAGATAGCTCACCGCGTCGGCCACCACCGTCGTCACCGGACCCAACAGGCTGATCGCGGCGCCGCCCAGCGGCGGGCCGACCATGCTGGCGGTCCAGGTCGTCGCCTCGAACC
This sequence comes from Streptomyces tibetensis, assembly GCF_007655005.1. Classification (GTDB taxonomy): domain Bacteria; phylum Actinomycetota; class Actinomycetes; order Streptomycetales; family Streptomycetaceae; genus Streptomyces; species Streptomyces tibetensis. The sequence goes on along the minus strand of NZ_SZVW01000027.1, from coordinate 8,214 downwards.
GCCCGTTCGCCACGAGCAGGTCCTGCCGCGGCAGCAGATCCTTCAGGAACGCCCCGGCCGCCGCGTTGAACGTGATGTCGGCCGCCGCGACGGCCACCGACACCAGCAGCAACTGGCCGAAGGTGAGCCGGCCGAGCGCGAACGCCACGGGGATGCTCAGCAGCACCGCGCACCGCACCAGGTCGGCCGTCATCATCACCGGCCGTTTGCGGCGGACCTCCACCCACGGCCCGAGAGGCACCGACACCGCCGCCCCGACCGCCGGTCCCACCGCGGCCAGCAGCGACACCTGCGCCGGACCGGCGTCCAGTGCCAGGACCGCGATCAGGGCGAACGCGTCGAACGCGAGCCAGGTGCCGGCCGTGCTGACCGCGTACGCGCCCCACAGCCACCCGAAACGCCGCCCCAGCGACCGCCTGCCCGCCATACCCGGCGCACTCCCCGCTCCCGTGGACGACCCGGCGTCGTCCGGAAGTCATCCAAGCGAGATCGGGAGGGCCGGGCAAACAACCGCCCGGCGCCCCCGCCACAACCGACCGTTGTGACGCGGCGGTACGAGAGGGAAGGCTCAGCGCTGGTACAGCCCCACCAGCGTCCCGTCCGCGAGGCGGCGCTTCTCGACCTCCTCGTGCACCTGGTCCGCGCGCGGCGCGTCGGGCAGGACAGCCGGCTCGGACAGGGCGTAGAGCCGGAAGAAGTAGTGATGGGCGTCGTCACCCGGCGGGGGATGCGGACCGCCCCAGCCGTGCTGGCCGTAGCCGTTGACCAGTTCCGTGCCGCCCGGTGGGATCTGCCCGGCCTCGACGCCGTCGCTGTGCGGGTCGATGCCGACCACGACCCAGTGCGCGAAGGTGCCCGACGGGGCGTCGGGATCCTCGCACAGCAGGACCAGTTCCGCCGCGTCGTCCGGTACGCCGCTCCAGGTCAGCGGCGGAGAGACATTGGGTCCCTCGTACGCGTACCGGCGCGCGATGAAGGAATGGTCGTTGAACGCGTTGCTGCTGAGTTCGATGCCGGTCATGGGCCACGGGGTACCCCCGAGGGCTCCGGGGCACACGGTTCGGCAACGATTCCCCCGGGTACTCGCCAGGGCGAGCCGGAACGAGACGGGAGAGGGAGGAACCCGACGATGTCTCCCCTGGCAGAAGACCCCGCGGCGGGCACCCGGGAGGACCGGCGCGCCCCCGCCCGCACGGCCCGGCTGCGCAGCCGCATCCCCGAGCCGGACGAGGAGCCGGATCTCCTCGGCCAGTACCTCGCGCAGATCTCGGCGACGGCGCTGCTCACGGCGGAGGACGAGGTACGCCTGGCCCGGCGGCTGAAGACCGGCGTACGGGCGCTGGAGGAACTCGGCCGGGCCGACGCCGGCGAGCACGACCTCACGGCGAAGAGGCGCCGCGAACTGGAGGAGGCCGTCCGCGACGGGCAGGCTGCCAAGGACCACATGGTCCGGGCCAACCTCCGGCTCGTCGTGTCGATGGCCAAACGGCACGCCCATCGTGGTCTGCCTTTGCTGGACGTCATCCAGGAGGGCAACCTGGGGCTGATCCGGGCCGTGGAGAAGTTCGACCACACCAAGGGCTTCAAGTTCTCCACGTACGCCACCTGGTGGATCCGGCAGGCGATCGAACGGGGCCTGGCCGCGCACGCGCGCTCCGTCCGGCTGCCGATGCACGTCGTGGAGCAACTGCAGAAGATAGCCAAGATCGAGCGGCGACTGCGGCTCGACCTGGAGCGTGAGCCGAGCATCGAGGAGGTGGCCCGGGAGAGCGGCCTCGCCGAGGACCGGATCGGGTGGCTGCGCCACGTCGGACGGGACGCGGTCAGCCTGGACACCCCGGTCGACGAGAAGGGCGAGACCGTCGTCGGCGACCTCATCGCCGACACCGAGGTGCTCCAGGCCCCGGAGGTTGCCGAGTTCCGGGCGCTCGCCGAGGAACTGCGTGAGGCAGTCGGCACGCTCGCGCCCCGTGAGGCCATGATCCTCAGCCTGCGCTACGGGCTGCACGACGGGCACACCCGCACGCTGAACGAGGTCGCCTCCCGGGTCGGGCTGACCCGGGAGCGGGTGCGCCAGCTCGAGAAGGAGTCGCTCGCCCGGCTGCGGGAGCCGGAGAGCCGCGAACGGCTGGTGGCGTGGGCGGGCTGACCTCCGGAGTCGGCTCCCACGTCGGCTTTCGCTCGGCCGCCCACGTCACACGACCGGCGCCGCGAGCCCCAGCGAACCGTCCGCCGCATCCCGCACCGTCACCCCGCCGCTGATCCGGTCCAGCGTGGCGCGCAGCCAGGCACGGTCCTCCCCGGAGGCGGGCTCCAGCCGCATCCGCCGAACCCGCAGCGGCACCATGCGCAGGCCCGCCAGCCGCCCGCTGTCCGCCTCGACCGACACGAGGAAGGCCAGGCGCAGGTCGTCGCGGTACTGCTCGTGACCGGAGATCCCTTCGTAGTCGTCGACGAAGTCCCCGCAGCCATAGAGGATCAGCCGGCCCCGGTACACCTCCAGCGGGCGGGGATGGTGCGAGGAGTGCCCGTGGACGACGTCGGCTCCGCCGTCGATCAGCGCGTGCGCGAAGCGGACCTGCTCCCGGGGCACGCGATACCCCCAGTTCGATCCCCAGTGCACGGACACCACGGTGAGGTCACCGGACCGGCCCAGCCGCCGCACCACGGCCTGGGCCACGGCCCGTGAGAGCTCGGGAAGGTACGCGACGCCCGGCCGGTCCGCCGTCGCCGCCCAGCCGGACGGGATGCCGCTGGAGTACGCCCCGAGGGCGAACACCCGCAGACGGCGGCCGCCGGCCAGCGGGACGACGGCCGGTGCGTACGCCTCGTCGGCGTCCCGTCCCGCGCCCGCCGTCCGCAGGCCCGCCCGGGCCAGGGAGTCCAGAGTCTCCAGCAGTCCCCTCCGGCCGAAGTCCAGGACGTGGTTGTTGGCGAGAACCGTCACGTCCGGCCGGACCACCGCCAGGGCCGGCAGATTCGCCGGGTGCATCCGGTAGTGGATCTCCTTGCCGGGCGCGAACGTCCCGGCGCGCGTCACCGAGGTCTCCAGATTCACGATCCGGGCGTCCGGAGCGGCCTCGTCCAGCACCCGCAGCGCCGCGCCCCACGGCCATGACGCGGCCACCGGCACGGGCACCGGGCCGTGCGCCGACTCGGCCAGCCGGACATAGGACCGGGCGTCGTCGACGTACGCCTCCCGCAGTGCCGGGTCTCCGGGGTGCGCGAGGACCTGGTCGACGCCGCGCCCGAGCATCACGTCACCGCACAGGAACAGCGTCACGACTGCGCCGCCCACCCCTCCACGGTAGGCGCACCCCGGCCGCCGGGGTCAGGCGTCGACCCTCACCGCACACGACCACCCGTACGGGTCCGGCCCGATCCGCAGCGTGTCCCAGGCCACCGCCGTCGGGACCGCGCCCGTGATCTCCACGTCGGAGAGGCCGGTGACCGCCAGCCGTACGTCCAGGCCGCCGTCGGCCTCGTCGGCCTCCACGTCCACGGGCACCTGGCCGTACGCCTCCAGGCGGAAGATGACCTCGTCCAGCAGCGCGGCGAGCAGGTCGTCGTCGCTGGCCTCGGGCAGACGGACCCGGTCCACGGCGGTGGGCCGCACCCGGGAGACGTCCGCGAAGCACTCCACCATCGCCAGGACGGCCTCCGCCAGACAGTGCTCTCTGCACGCCGCCCACGCCTCGATCCGGATGTCGCCGGGGTGCGGCACCGCCCGGTGTCCGAACTCGCCCGGCTGCCGCCCTTGCCCGCCGTCACCCGTGTCACCGCCCATGAACATCGCCTGCCCGAGGACCGCCGACCCATGCGGCCCCGTGCCGCACGGGTGGATCAGAGCGGCTCGTCCGCGAGGTACGGCGGCGCAGGGTCGTACTGGATGAAGCGCCGCACGGCCCGCGCGTGCTCTCGGCCGTGCAACCGCCCGACCAGCCACAACGCGCTGTCGATACCGGCCGAGACACCCTGGCTGGTGACCAGGTTGCCGTCGACCACGTAGCGGGCGTCCCGGACCACGGTCACGTCCCCCAGCGCCTCCAAGGTGTCCTCCTGGCTCCAGTGCGTGGCCACCCGGCGCCCCCGGGCGGGTCCGGCGGCGTGCAGCAGGAAGGTGCCGGTGCACACGCCGTGCACCCACGCGGCCCGCTCAGCGGTCTTTCCGATCCAGTCGGCGACCACCGGGTTGCGCAGCTGAGTCTCCCGGGCGCCCAGCCCGCCCGGCACGTGCAGCACGTCCAGCGGCGGATGGTCGTCGAGGGTGTGGTCGGGCAGGACACGCAGGCCCTTGTTGCAGCGCACGGGCCCGGGGTGCTCGGAGACGAGCACGGCCGTGTCGGCGCTGTCCCGGAGCCGGGCGGAGACGGTGAAGACCTCCCAGGGCCCCACGAAGTCGAGCTCCTCGGCGTCCTCGAACACGAGCAGGCCGTAGGTCGTCATGCGGTTCGTCCTTCCTCTGCGAAATCTGCCAGGGATCCCAGGGGTCCTGCGGTGGAGCGGAACCTGGCGCGGTAGTCCGACGGCGCGACACCGAGCCGGCGGTGGAACGTGCGGCGCAGTGTCTCGGCGGTGACGAAGCCGCAGCGGCGCGCGATGGCGTCGACCGGTTCGTCCCCGTCCGTGAGCGCCCGCTGGGCCGCCTCGACGCGCACCCGCTCGACGTACGCCGCCGGGGGCACACCGATTTCGGCGGTGAAGCGGCGCTGCAGGTGACGCGGGCTCAGTCCGGCGTGCGCGGCGAGGCCGGCGATGTCGTGCCGGGCACCGGGGTCGGCGTGGATCGCGGTGACGGCGGCCCGCACCGGGTCCGTCGCCGGCTGCCGCGACCACAGCGCCACGCTGAACTGCGACTGGCCGCCCGGGCGGCGCAGGAACAGCACCAGCCGACGGGCCACCTCGTGCGCGGCGTCCCGGCCGAGGTCGTCCTCCACCAGGGCGAGCGCCAGATCCATCCCCGCCGTCACTCCGGCCGAGGTCCACACCCGCCCGTCCCGCACGAAGATCGGGTCGCAGTCCACCCGCACCCCGGGATGCTCCCGGGCCAGCTGCTCCGCGCGGGCCCAGTGCGTGGTGACCCGCCGCCCCTCCAGCAGCCCCGCGGCCGCCAGCAGAAAGACACCGCTGCAGACCGACGCCACCCGCCGGGCACCCGCCGCCGCGGCGGCGACCCAGGCGACCAGGCCCGCGTCCTGCCGGGCCCGGTCGACGCCCTGGCCGCCGACCACCACCAGGGTGTCCGTGCCGCCCGGATCGAGGCCGTCCACGCCGTGCGCGGCCTCCATGACCAGCCCGCTGACCGACCGGACCGGCCCCGCCCTGGTCCCCACGACCTCGCAGGCGTACCCGCCCGCACTGTGGAACACCTCGTGCGGTCCGGTGAGGTCGAGCGGCTGGAAGCCGTCGAAGACGACGAAGACGATGCGGCGATCGGTCACGTCCCTCACGCTCCATCGGCGCGCGGTACGGCGTCAACGACACGCATCCCACAGATCGCGCCATGGGACGTCCGGCCGGGCGTGGGTACCACGGGAAGCGGGGGAGAGAAGGCCGACGATGATCTCCCGGACGGTCACCCTGCCTGCCGGCGGCGCGAGCCTCACCGGTGATCTGACCGTGCCGCCGGACGCCCGCGCGGTCGTGCTCTTCGCGCACGGCAGCGGCAGCTCCCGGCACAGTCCCCGCAACCGCGAGGTCGCCGCCGGCCTGCGCACCGCCGGGCTCGGCACCCTGCTCATCGACCTGCTCACGGAGGACGAGGAACGCCGGGACGCCGTCACCGCCGAACTCCGCTTCGACATCCCTCTGCTGGGCCGCCGGCTGGTGACCGCCCTCGACTGGCTGGCGCGCGATCGCGGCACCTCGGGCCTGCCCGTCGTCCTGTTCGGCGCCAGCACCGGCGCGGGCGCGGCCCTGGTCGCCGCCGCGCAACGCCCCGACCGGGTCCGGGCGGTCGTCTCGCGCGGCGGACGGCCCGACCTGGCGGGCGACGCCCTGGCCGCCGTTCACGTCCCGGTGCTGCTCATCGTGGGCGCCAGGGACACACACGTGCTGCGGCTCAACGAGGAGGCGGCCCGGCGACTGCCCGCCCCGCACACCCTCCACGTTGTGCCCGGCGCCACCCACCTGTTCGAGGAACCCGGCGCACTGGACCAGGTCACCGAGGCCGCCCGTCAGTGGTGCGACGAGCAGCTCAGGACGGCCCCGGGCCGATGACCGCCGGGTCCGGAAGGCGCGCATCGTCCGGCGGGCGCGGGGGTACGCGGGAGCCGGACGGACGGGGCGGGGGCCGGAGCGGACCGGCCGGGGCGGGAGCCGGATCGTCCGAGGGCGGAAATGGGCGGAAACCGGACCGTCCGAGGGCTGGAGCCGGACCGTCGAGGGCTGGAGCCCTCTTTCGTGCGGGAAGCAGAGGTGACCGTCATGCGGTTCCGTGATCGCGGGCAGGCCGGCGGGGAACTGGCCGGAACACTGCGCACCCGGCAGCGCGCGGGAGACCTGCCCGACCCCCTCGTCCTCGCCCTGCCCCGGGGCGGGGTCGCCGTGGCGCGCGAGGTGGCCGCCGCGCTGGACGCCCCGCTCGACGTGCTCGTCGTACGGAAGATCGGGGCGCCCCACCAGGAGGAGCTCGGCGTCGGCGCGATGGCCGGGGACGAGGTGCCGCTCCTCGACGAGGACGCCCTGCGCCATCTCGGTATCGGCGAGGCAGCCCTCGCCCCCGTCATCGAGCGGGAGCGCGTCGAACTGCGGCGCCGCGAACGGCTGTACCGGCAGGGCCGACCGGCCCCGGACCTGCGCGGCCGGACCGTGATCGTCGTCGACGACGGCTTGGCGACCGGCTCCACGGCCCGGGCCGCACTGCGCTTCGTGCGCCGTCAGGCGCCCGCGCGGGTCCTGCTGGCCGCGCCCGTCTGCTCCCCGGAGGGCGCCGAGTCGATGCGCGCCGAGGCCGACGAGGTGATCTGCCTGCACCGGCCGGCCGCGTTCATGGCCGTGGGCCTGTGGTACGAGAACTTCGACCAGCTGACGGACGAGGACGTGATGGAAGCGCTGCACGTGCAGCTTTGACCCGTTGTTCACCCGGCAGGGGTGGCGAGAACCAGCCACACCGGACAAGGATGTCCCCTCCCCACACCTGCATCAGGAGTAACAAGTGAACGTCTCGCCGTCCGTGTGGCTGCTGACCGTGGCCGCCCTGTGCGTGCTCGTCGCCGTCGACTTCTTCGTCGGGCGCAAGCCGCACGACGTGTCCATCAGGGAAGCCGGGACGTGGACGGTGGTGTGGGTCGTCCTGGCCGTGCTGTTCGGCGCGGGGCTGTGGTTCGCGGGTGGGAGCGGGCCCACGGGCGAGTTTTTCGCCGGGTACATCACCGAGAAGTCGCTCAGCGTCGACAACCTCTTCGTCTTCGTCCTGATCATGGGGAAGTTCGCGGTGCCGACGCAGTACCAGCAGCGGGTGCTGATGATCGGCGTTCTGGTGGCCCTGGTGCTGCGGGCGGTGTTCATCGCGGCCGGGGCGGCGATCATCTCCGCCTTCTCCTGGGTCTTCTACCTCTTCGGCGCGTTCCTGATCTGGACCGCCTGGAAGCTGGTCCAGGACGCCCGTAAGCAGGACCACGACGAGGAGTACCAGGAGAACAAGCTGCTGAAGATGGCGGAGCAGCGCTTCGGCGTTGCCGACCGCTATCACGGCACGAAGCTGTTCATCACCGAGAACGGCAAGCGGATCATGACCCCGATGCTGGTCGTGATGCTCGCGATCGGCTCCACCGACGTGCTGTTCGCCCTGGACTCCATCCCGGCCATCTACGGCCTGACGCAGGACCCGTACATCGTGTTCACCGCGAACGCCTTCGCCCTGATGGGCCTGCGCCAGCTGTACTTCCTCATCGGCGGCCTGCTGAAGAGGCTGGTCCACCTCTCCTACGGCCTGTCGATCATCCTCGGCTTCATCGGCGTGAAGCTGGTGCTGCACGCGCTGCACGAGTCGGGCGTCCACGTTCCCGAGATCGGCATCCCGTTCTCGCTGGGCTTCATCGTGCTGGTCCTGGCGGTCACGACGTTCACGAGCCTGCGCGCGTCGAAGCAACAGCAGGCCGGGGCGGCGGGAGAGCCTGCCGCGGAGACCCGCCGGGCGGCGGGGGAGTCCCGCTAGCGTGTATCGAAAGTGGATCAAGGTACTCGTTCTAACCCTGGCATGTGTCATGCGAT
>NZ_SZVW01000026.1 GCF_007655005.1 Streptomyces tibetensis | reverse complement strand
ATCTCGAACATCGCACCCCTTGAGCTGGGGTGTTGCGACGATCGCTAGAACTCAAGATTTCCCCGGGGGGCCTTTCACGTTGCCACGCCCCGGCGGCGGGATCAGTAGTTCGCGTTGGCGAGCAGCTCCCCGTCCTTGTCGTAGACCGTGACGAGGCCGTTCTTCGACTCGTAGCAGGAGGTGAACGCGGAGGCGATGAGTTTGCCCTCGCCCTGGTGGGGGCCCATCAGGCCGCCGCTGAAGTCCGTGAAGACCTCCGCGGCGTCGAGGATGTCGTTGCGCTTGTCCGCGCCGGTCACCTTCGTGACGTGTGCGACCGCGGCCTTCTCCGTGTCCGTGCCGTTCTCGGCGACGCAGTCCCTGAACTGCTCGGCCTGGGGCTTCTCCTCGGTCGCCCCGGCCTTCTTCGGCTTGTCGTCGCCCGGCCTGCCGTCGGCGACGACGGCCTTGTCCTTGTTCGAGGTGTCCCCGCTGTCGTCACCCCCGCCGCTCGTGGCGACGGCGGCGACGACGAAGAGGGCGAGGATGCCCGCGCAGCCGAGGCCCGCGATCTTGCCCACGCCGCGCTTCTTCGGCGGCTGGGGCGCCGGGGCGCCGTAGAAGGGCCGCTGCGGGTGGGGCTCGGTGGGCGGCTGCGGGTACTGCTGGCTCATGGGTCCCCCTCGGGATCATTCGTGTCGTGCGTACGACATGCCGGAGGAGCCGCGTGGTTGTAGAAGGCTGAACGAATTCACCTGATGGGGGTACGGGCGGTCGCACAGCCGCAGTGGACCCGTACGCGCGTCCGCCCCGGGTCGGTGGTTGCTCCGGGCCCTTCTCTACGATGGGCGGGTGAACAGCCCCCGCCGACGCGCACCGCGACTCGTCCTGGGGCCGTGGCATGTGCTGGGCGTGCTGGGGCTGTTGGTGGGGTTGCTGGGGATGCACGGGCTGGCGCCCGGGGGTGGTCTGCCCGGGCAGGGCCATGGGGAGCAGGCGCACGCCTCGCAGGCGGCCGTGCCCCGGAGCCATGGGTTCGAGACCCACGAACCCCCGACGCAGCTCATGCCCTACGGGCACTGCGGTGACGGGCACGTCCAGCACGCCGACGCGACCTGTGCGTCGGGTGCCGTGGGAGGTGGGCCGGTGGTGCCGCCGCTCGTTCCCGACCCGGTCCCCGTGGGTGAGGGGGAGAGCGCCGTTCGGGCGTATGCCGTCGTGGATTCGGAGGGGGCCCGGGCCCCGCCTTCCCTCTCCGAGCTTCAGCTTCTGCGGATCTAGACACCACGTGTCACGCCGGCCGGTACCGACCGGTGGCGGCGTGACGCCTGAGTCGTGTCCGCGATCCTCAGTTCCGTGCAGAAGCAGGAGTTCACACATGAGCAACAGCATTCGTACCCTCGCGCGCCGTGCCGCCCTGGTGGTGGCGACGAGTGCCGCGGCCGTCGTTCTCGCCGCCTGCGGCGGTGACGGTGCCGACCGGGCCGCCGCCGGTCACGGCGACGCCGCAAGCCACAGCCCCACGGGGGCCCCGTCGCCCGCCGGCGCCCACAACGCCCAGGACGTCGCCTTCGCGCAGGGCATGATCCCGCACCACCGGCAGGCGCTGGAGATGGCGCGGCTGGCCGGTGACCGGGCCTCCTCGGACAGGGTCAAGGACCTCGCGGGGCGGATCGAGAAGGCGCAGGATCCGGAGATCCGGACCATGACCGGCTGGCTGAAGACCTGGGGCGAGGACGTCCCCGCGGCCTCCGGCGGCGGCATGGACCACTCCGCGTCGGGCCACTCCGGTATGCCCGGCATGATGGGCGCCGAGGACATGGCCGCGCTGGAGAGGCTGACGGGCAAGGCCTTCGACGTGCAGTTCCTGACCCTGATGGTCGAGCACCACGAAGGGGCCGTGGACATGGCCCGGACCGAGCAGGGCAAGGGCCGCTACGGCCACGCCAAGAGCATGGCCGACGACATCGTCACTGCTCAGAAAGCCGAGATCGGCGAGATGAACAAGCTCCTCGGCAAGAGCTAGAGCCCGAGCTGGCTAGAGCTGGCGCTGGAGCGGACGTGAGAGCCGGCTGGAGTACGTGCTGCAGCGGGTGCAGGGGCTGAGCCGCCAGCCCGGCCCCGTCATGAGGCTCCGCCGGTCTCCTCCGGTGGAGCCTCATGCGCGTGCTTCAGTTCCGAGCGGGCCGCCACCCGCTCGGAACCCGCGAGTTCGGACCAGTAGCGGTGGGTGCTGACGAACACCGCGAGTTCGTGCTCCCGCTGCCGGAGCTTCTCCACCTCGGCCTGTTCGTCCGCGCTCCAGCCGGGGGAGGCGGGCCGTTCCACCTTGCGCCAGCCGTTGTCGTCGCTGAAGCCGTCCAGTGGCACCACCGACCACGGGAGCCGCTTCAGCAGGGCCGACAGCTCGGCCCGGACCTGATGGAGTTCCTCCTGGCCGGCCAGGAGGTCACTCGGAAAGTCATAGGTCGCAGCCACGACCCAATGATACGCCTGTTCGAATTTAGCAGGCGAGTTCCTTCCTGGGGTTCATGCGAACGGGTGCAGCTCACCCACCACCTGAGCCGCCACCGGAGCCGGGATCCCGTGCCGCTCGGCCGCGCGCAGCAACGCGCCGCCGATGGCGTCCAGTTCCAGGGGCCGACCGGCCTCGGCGTCGCGTTGCATCGAGGACTTCATGGCCGGCGGGAAGGCGTCGTACCGGGCGAGCGCCTGGGCCGGGTCCGCCGGGCCGCCGCACGCGCGGCTGACCGCGGCCGTCTCCTCGACCAACGCGGTCAGCTCGTCGCGGTGGCGGGTGCGGACCTCGCCCATGGGGAGGCCGTAGCGCGTGGTGAGCAGGGCGAACGGCGCCAGGAACGACATCTTCGCCCACAGGGCCGCCGTCTCGTCCTCCAGGACGCGGGTGTCCGGACCGGCCGCGGCGAAGGCCTCGGCCAGGGCGTCGAGGCGGGCCCGGGGCACGCCCGTGCCGGCCAGGTCGATCTCCGCGAACGGGCTGCCGTGTTCGACGTCGCCCGGAGCGACACGGGTCGACTCGACGCGGATCACTGCGGGGGCCACCCGGTCGGGCCGGTAGCGGGCGCGCAGGGCCGCCGGGTGTTCGACGCCGTTCAGGAACGGCACGAGGAGGCCGTCGGACAGCACCGGAGCGGGGACCCGGCCCAGGGCGGCGTCGAGTGCCGTGTGTTTGACGGTGACCAGGCACGCGTCGACCGGCTCCCGCAGCTCGGTGTCCGCCTCGACGCGGGCCGTGAAGTCGCCGAAGCGGGCGCTGCGCACCCGGATGCCCTCGGTGCGCAGGGTCTCGGCGGTCTTCTCGCCGGACAGGCAGGTCACTCGGTGGCCGGTGCGGGAGAGCAGGGCGGCGAGCAGACCGCCCACGCCGCCGGGGCCGAGAACGGCCACGGTGAGTGCGTTCGCCATGAGGAGTTCCTCTCGTCGGTCGGCCCCGGGACGGTGGCCGCCTCGCAGCGATCATGGCAGGCGTCGCTGTCGTACGGGGGCCGAAAGGGTGAGACTGGGGGCATGTGCCGGAGTATCAAGACGCTGCGCCCGCCCGCGATGCCCGAAGAGGCCACCGAGGCGGATGTGCGCGCTGCCGCCCTGCAGTACGTGCGGAAGGTTTCGGGATTCCGCGCCCCCGCCGCTCACAACCAGGAGGTGTTCGACCGCGCCGTGGAGGCCGTCGCGCAGGCCACGGCCGAGCTGCTGGACGGCCTCGAGGTCCGCGGAGCCGGGGCCCGGAAGGCGAGCTAGCCGGGCCCCAGGCGCAGACAGCGAGCCAGTCGGCCCGGCGCTTCAGACCGCCGGTTCCGGCTGTGGTTCGGAGCGCGGTGCGGGGACGGGCTTCTCCTCCCACAGCCTGATGGTCCGCAGGTAGCCGTGGACCACCGAGGCCATCGCCAGCAGGAGCAGAGGCGCGAAGAGCCACGGGTACGCGGCCATCTCCAGCGGCAGGAAGCGGTAGGACACGAGCAGCACCGCGAAGACGACCGTCCCGTATCCGACCAGCCGCAGACCCGCCCGGTCCCAGCCGCGGTCGTACGTGCGCAGCGCCGTCTCGACCGTGTATGCGAAGACCACGCCGGCGATGAGGTCCACGCCGTAGTGCCAGCCGAACCCGAGCGTCGCGGCGAGGGTGGCGATCAGCCAGAACGTGCCGGCGAGACGCAGAGCGCGCGGGCCCCTGCGCGAGTGGATGAAGATCGTGGTGGCCCACGCCGTGTGCAGGCTGGGCATGCAGTTGCGCGGGGTGATCCCGTCGAACGGCACCGCGTACGGGGTGGCGACCGGCGGCAGCGTGTCCGGCCACAGGTCGGCCACCGCCCAGTGCCCGCCCTCGGGGCCGTAGGCGAACATCGGCCCGACCACGGGGTAGATCATGTAGACGGCCGGCCCGAGCACGCCGATCAGCAGGAACGTGCGCACCAGGTGGTGGCGCGGGAAGCGCTGCTCGGCGGCCACGTTGCGCAGCTGGTACAGCGCCACACACACCGCGGCCACCGCGAGCTGGGCGTAGACGTAGTCCAGGGCGTGCTCGCCGACCGGGCCGCTCGCCCTGAGGAGCCGGCCCGCCAGCCACGACGGGTTGCCCAGCGCGTGATCGGCCATGGCGATGTACGGGTCGAGTACCAGCGGTCGGGTCTTCGACGTGATCAGCAGCCAGGTGTCCCCGGTCTTGCGGCCGGTCACCAGCAGCAGGCCGAGCCCCACGCCCTTCAGCATCAGGACGCGTTCCGGGCCGGTGCGGCGGGTGAGGGCGACGACCCCGACGCCCAGGATCACCCACAGCGCGCCGTTGCCGAACGGGTGGCCTTCGTCGGGATAGGTGCCGGTCGCCCAGCGGACCAGCAGGAACACGAGGTCGATGCCGATCGCGGCGCCGAGGGCGACGAGCCGTTGCCGCCAGGTGAGCACCACCATCGTCAGGGCGAGGCTGGCGTACAGCAGGAACCCTGACTTGGGGGCGTAGATCACCTCACGTGCCTGCGTGGTGATCGGCCCCGGTATGCCGAGGTGGTACGCGGTGATCTGGAGGGCGACGAGGAATCCGAGAGTGATCACGCCTGCGGCGGCCCACAGCATCGCCCGCGGGTGCCGCCGCGCGGCGGAGGTGATCCGTTCTGCTCGGGAGGCTTCCCGCGACGCCGTCGTCGTCAATGTCTCAGCCGCTTCCAGGTCGTGGTGGTCGGGGGTGGGGTGAGCCGGAGGCCGGACTACGACGTCCGCGGCTCTCGCCGCATCAGGTACGCCGCTCCTGCCCCGGCGCCGAACAGCGCTCCCACCGACACCGCCGTAGCCAGCCAGGTCGCACCCAGCCAGTGGGCGCCAAAGTAGCCGAGGGCGACGCTGTACACGGCCCAGGTGAAGCCGGCGAGGGCCGACCAGGGCAGGAAGTCACGGGCGCGGCGGTGGGCGGCTCCCGCGCCGAGGGAGACCACCGAGCGGCCGGCGGGAGCGAAGCGGGCGACGACGACGAGCGCGCCGCCGCCCCGGGCGAGCGCCGCGCCGAGACGTTCCTGGGCGGTGGTCAGCCGCCGGGAGCGGGAGATCGCCCGGTCGAGGCGGGCGCCGCCGCGCCAGGCGAGGCGGTAGGCGGCCAGGTCACCCAGGACGGAGGCGGTGGCCGCGCAGAGGGTCAGGGCGAGGATGTCGGGCACGTCGGTCGCGGTGCCCGCTGCCGTCGCCGTGGCCGCCGTGATCACCAGGACACCGCTGGGCAGCACCGGCAGGAACACGTCGAGCAGGACGGACAAGGCCACCACCGCGTAGATCCACGGGCTGCCGATCGGCAACCCCACTTGCTCCAGCACCGCGACTCCCCGTGGCTCCCCCGTGGGCCAGACCGTGCCGCGATGGCGCGGGGGGAACGGCAGGAGTGGCCATGACAGCCATAGAGCGTACGCCTGGGGTGTGACGGTCGGTTCACGGGGGGCTCATACGTTCGGTGCGGACTGTTCACCTCGCCTCGGCTTGTCCCGGGTTGTCGCTTATCCACACATGATGTCCGCCTTGCCCCGGCAGTGGGTTGCCGCAGACGGAAACGGCGCCTTCCCCGAGAGGAAGGCGCCGCTGTCGTGTCCGAGGGGCCGGGCGGCTCAGGCGGCCACCGGGGTCTGGTCGGCGGAGCGCTGCTCCTGCGTGGAGGTGCGCTTGGCCAGCAGCCGGTCCAGGCCGAACGCGCCGGAGCCCGTGAAGATCAGCAGGAACATGGCCCAGCAGTACATGGCCGCGCCCTCGCCGCTGTTCTCGATCGGCCACAGGCCCTGGGGCTGGTGGACCTTGAAGTACGCGTACGCCATCGCGCCGGACGAGATGAACGCCGCGATGCGGGTGCCGAGGCCCAGCAGCACCAGTATGCCGCCGACGAGTTCGATCACGGCCGCGTACCAGTTGGGCCAGGCGCCGGTCGCGGCGGTGCCGCCCTTGCCGTCCGCACCGCCGAGGACGCCGAAGAGTGCGACGGCGCCGTGGCAGGCGAAGAGCAGGCCGATGACGATCCGGAACAGTCCGAGCGCGTACGGCTGGGCGCCGTTGAGGCGAGCGGTCATGTGGGGGGTCTCTCCTTCGGTTGGCCGGCCTGGGGAGGCCGGTCGGGGACGGATACCGCGGAGTAACCCACGTTAGGTGCGCCTAATTGATGCTTGCAAGTTCAACATTTGGCCACTGCTTTGCCTCCCGTTGAGGCTGAATTTCAGGCCCAGCCGCACGTAGAACGGCTCTCGCCACCGCATCCGCGTCCGAAAGTGTGACCGAATCCACCCCTGGCCGGGCGCCCGCGGCGGTCACCCAGTGCACGCCTTCTGTCGGCACACCGATCGCGAACCGCCGTGTGTGTGCAACTCCTTGACGATCCACCAGGCGATAGGGGCGCGCAGTGACGTCCAACCCGCCTGTCTCATAACCATCGACGGTGTGCGGGCGGCACCGCCCGCCGCGCAGCAGGCCGGCCAGAAGGGCGTCGGCGGTGTGCCGCAGGTCCGGTTCCGGCAGGCGGGCCTCTATGAGCGTGCTCACACGCACGGCCGACCCCGGAACGTCGGGGGAGTGCGCCACCCAGCCCCCGTCCTCGTGTGTCACCCGCAACCGCGGCCCGAGCACCCGCACCACCCCCGCCTGCACCAGCGCCGCGAGTTCCTCGACGCGGCGACGCGGCGGGCCGATGGACAGGAACGCGTTGAGCGGGGTGTACCAGCGGTCCAGGTGATCCCGGCGGGAGGCACCGGCCAGGCCCCCGTGGTCGACGATCAGCCGCAGTTCGTTGCGCAGGTCGCGCAGCACGTCCAGCGCCGCCTTCGACGGGCCGTGCACATTGCCCAGGGCGGCCTGCGCGGCGTCCTCGCGCAGATACGACAGCAGCCAGTCGTCCCACGCGCCGGGATGCCCGAAGACCCGCCCGGCGTACGGGCGGGACACCCGCTCCCAGCACCAGCGGTCGGCGTCCGGCACCCCGAACTCCGCCGGCAGCAGGGCCTGAAGGGGATCGCCGTGCGGGACGGCGAGGAAGCGGTCGGTGAACTCCCGCTCGCGCCCCGCATGCCCCGCGGCCCGCCGGATCAGCGCGCCGTAGTAGACCGTCTCCACCTCCTTCGCCACCAACGGCCATATCTCCGTCAGGAAATCGGGCGCCTCCCCGGAGTCCGCGCGCTTGCGGAACCCGGCGATCACCTCCGGGGTGAGGACGAGCGGGACGTGCCGGCCGTACGGCCCCTTCGCGTTGTCTCCGCGCGCCTGGTACGGAACTCCGCGCCTGGAACCGGCGAAGAGCCGCGGCTCACGGCCCGAGGGCAGGTACCGCAGCCCCTCGGCGTCCCGTACGAAACGGCCGCCCCGGCCGGTCGTCAGCAGGGCCGTGTGGTCGAAGAAGTTGAGGCCGAGACCGCGCAGCAGCACGGGCTCGCCCGGGGGCACGGAGGACAGGTCGACGTCGGCCGGGTTCGCGGGCGGGACGTGACGCAGGCCGTGCCGCGCGGCGTGGGCCGCGTGCCGCAGCAGATCCGGGCCGGCGGTCCTCGGCAGATGCCCCTGGGCCAGCACCACCGCGGACAGGCCGGTCAGGGTGGGGCCGTCGTCGAGGGTGAGGGCCTGGCGGTCGCCGGGGGAGTCGTCGAGCCGCACCGCGCGGGCCCGGTGCGTCTCGACCCGTACGGACGGCGGCGCGTGCCGTACCACCTCGGCGAACACCCACTCCAGGTAGCGGCCGTAGTCGGCCCGGGTCGGGTACTCGTCCGGGCCCAGCCTGCCGCCCGCCCACTCGTGCAGGCTCGGACCCGGGCGGATCGGGCCCGAGCAGTCCACGCTGTCGTCGGTGAACAGGGTCACCTGGCAGGCCACGGTGTTCATCAGCAGCTCGGGCGACTGGGCGGTGCGCCAGACGCGGCCGGGGCCGGGCGGGTCCGGGTCGATCACGTGGACCGTCAGCCGGGCGCCGGGTGGCAGGAGTTCCGGGGCGGAGGCGCACAGGCGTTCCAGGACGCTGGTGCCGCGTGGCCCGGCGCCGACCAGGGCGACGGAGACACCCTCGGGTCTCGTGGCAGGTCCGGGACCCTCGGCCGGTCCGGGACCCTCGGCCGGTCCGGGACCCTCGGCCGGTCCGGGACCCTCGGCCTCCTCCGTCTCCTGGGTTCCCTCGGCCTCCTGGCTTTCCTCGGTTTCCTGGGTTTCCTCGTGCGACGCAGACAAGGGTGGGACTCCCGGGCGTGGGGGGGCGCGTTCGGCGGTCCGCCGGGCAGGAAGCGGACGGTCCGCCTCATCATGCCGTCGCCGGAGAGGGGTACCGGGGTTCGTGGGGAAGGATTGACGGTCGCTGTGGGATGCCTCACGAGCATCACGGGACATCCCCGAGCACAGCACGGCAAACGGGTGGAACAGCCGGATTACGGGGCGAGCTCGGAGTCCAGCAGCGTCATCAGGCGGGGGCCCGCCCCCTCGCGGGCCTTGGCCTGCTCCAGCCGCAGCCGGGCGGAGCGGCCGCGCATGGTGAGGGTCATGAGCTGGTTGCCGAACCAGGGGCCGCCCGTCTTTCGCCAGCCGACCGGCGAGCTCGGGAGGCGGCCGTGCCGGGCCAGGCCGCGGCCGAGACCCCGCGCCAGCGCGCTCCACCCGATGCGGAAGGCCAGCCGCATCGACAGCGGCACCGAGTTGTGGACGGGGGAGCAGACGAGCTGCACGACCCGGGCGTCCGGGCCCCCGTCGGGCCACGAGGGCTCGGCGATGTAGGCGTGGTGCACGTCCCCGGACAGCACGCACACCGTCGCCGGCGCGTCCCGACCCGAGCCCGCCTCGGCGATCAGCTCCGCCAGCCCCGCGAAGGACTCGGGGAACGCCGACCAGTGCTCCAGGTCCGCGGCGCGCCGCACCTTCTCCCCGAACCGCGCCCAGCGCTCGCCCCGTTCACCACCGCACAGTGCCGCGTTCCATCCCTCGGCGTCGTGCACCAGGTGCGGCAGCAGCCAGGGCAGCGAGGTGCCGATCAGCAGGTGGTCGTAGGCCTCGGACCTGTCCCGCACCTGCTCGCGCAGCCAGGCCTCCTCGCCCGGATCGAGCATCGCGCGCTCGTCCTCGGCGAGGACCCGGGCGGCCCGGCTGTCCACCATCACCAGACGTACGCGCCCGAAGTCACGCCGGTAGCTCCAGCGGGCCGTGGCCGCGTCGGCGTCGGCCCGGGCGGCGAAGGTGCGCAGCACGTCGGTGCCGTCGGGGACCGTGCACACCGCCTCGTACACCGGGTCGGCCGCCAGCTCCTCCAGGGAGAGGTTGCCCAGGTGCTGGTGGACCCAGTACGACATCAGGCCGCTCAGCAGCCGCTCCTGCCACCAGCCGGTGGAGCGCATGTCGGCGAGCCAGGCGGCGGAGGTGTTCCAGTCGTCGATCACGTCGTGGTCGTCGAAGATCATGAAACTGGGCACGGTGGACAGCAGCCAGCGGATGCGCGGGTCGAGCCAGGACTCGTAGTAGAGGTGGGTGTACTCCTCGTAGTCCGCGACCCCGCTGCCCGGTCCCTCCTTCAGGTCGCGGCGGCCCGCCAGCCAGCGTTGGGTGGAGTCGGAGGTCTCGTCGGCGTACACCTGGTCGCCGAGCAGCAGCAGCACGTGCGGCCGCTCGCCCTCGGGGTCGGCGGCTAGGCGGGTGGCGAGGGCGTCCAGGGCGTCCGGGCCGACGGGGTCGTCGCCGCCCGCCGGCGGGGAGGCCCAGCGGCAGGAGCCGAAGGCGACCTCGAAGTCGCCGTCCGGGCCCGGCGCGTGGATCGCCGAGGGCGGGAAGGGAGAGCCGGGCAGCGGCCACACCCGGGTGCCGTCGAGGTGCACCTCGTACGTCGTGGTCGTCCCTGCCGTCAGGCCCCTCACCGGGATCAGCGCGTAGTGGTGACCCGCGATCTGGAAGCTGCGGGCCGTGCCGCCGGCGCCGTCGGCGCAGTGCACCTCGGCGGTGCACGGACGGCTCGTCTCGACCCACACGGTCGCGGACGAGCCGTCGGTGTACCTCAGCAGCGGTCCGAGGCGCAGTGCGCTCATGTCGTTCCCCTCTCCGTCGCCCCGTACGGTACGCAGCGACGGAGGCCGACGGGGAGGTCCCGGCACGACTTCAGCGTGTCAGCAGCTCGCGAGGTAGTTCTGCAGCGCGGACTTCTCGGCCGAGTCGACCGAGAGGCCGTAGTAGTACTTCACCTGCACCCAGGCGCGGACGTAGGTGCAGCGGTACGCCGTCCGGGAGGGCATCCAGGTGGCCGGGTCCTGGTCGCCCTTGGCCTGGTTGACGTTGTCGGTGACCGCGATGAGCTGCGGGCGGGTGAGGTCGTTGGCGAACGACTGGCGGCGGGACGTCGTCCAGGAGTCGGCGCCGGAGTCCCAGGCCTCGGCCAGCGGGACCAGGTGGTCGATGTCCAGGTCGGCGGCGGCGGTCCAGGTGGCGCCGTCGTAGACGGAGTACCAGCTGCCGCTGGTGGCGGCGCAGGAGGAGTCCTGCTGGACGTTGGTGCCGTCGCGCTTGAGGACGACCTCGCGGGTGTTGCAGGCGCCGGACTGGGTGATCCAGTGCGGGAAGAGGTCGCGGTCGTAGCCGGTGCGGTCCTCGGCCGCCACGGTGAGCGAGGCGAGGTAGGTGCGGGCGGTGGCGGCGCTCACGGGGGTGGGGAGGGCGGCGGAGGCCGTGGGGGCGTTGAAGAGGCCCACGGAGGATATGAGCGCGGCGGCCGCGGCGGCGACACTCAGCCGTCGACGCGCGTAGAACCTGGGCATGCGAACTCCCTGGGGAGAGGGGGGTGTTGGCTTTGCGAGCGAGGGAATGCTCGCGCTGCCGTGTGACGCACAGATGTGCGCCCGGTGAGAAGTTAGTGACGCGGCCATGACATGACAAGATTCAAGGCGGAACTTTTCACTCCGGGCGCGTCCCGTACCATGGACGGCGCAGAAGGGGAGTAGCTCTTCGCCGGACCGTCGACATACTGCTCAGCCCGCCTGAGCCGGCGCCCGGAGGCCGGTCCTTTCCCGGACCTGCCAGCGAGACCTTCGGCAGAGCAGTGCACGCCCGTGCCCCCGGCACGGGTCCCGATGTGCTGCCGTGCCGAGGTGTCGCGTACGAAGGTTCAGCACTCTCGGTGGGGCAGCCCCGACCGATTGAGGAACCCTTGATCAGCCTGACCGTGACGGCCGTCGTCTTCGGCGTCGTCTTCCTCGCAGAACTGCCGGACAAGACCGCCCTCGCCGGCCTCGTCCTCGGCACCCGCTACCGCGCCTCCTACGTCTTCGCCGGTGTCGCCGCCGCCTTCGCGCTGCACGTCGTGCTCGCCGTCGCGGCGGGCAGTGTGCTGACCCTGCTGCCGCAGCAGATCGTGCAGGCCCTCACGGGCGTGCTCTTCCTGGGCGGGGCCGCGGTGCTGCTGCTGACGAAGGGTGGGGCCGATGGTGACGCGGAGGTCCGCAAGCCGGAGAACCAGTCCTTCTGGAAGGTCTCCGGTGCCGGATTCATGCTCATCCTGGTCGCCGAGTTCGGCGATCTGACCCAGATCATGACGGCCAACCTGGCCGCCCGCTACGACGACCCGCTCTCCGTCGGCCTGGGCGCGGTGCTCGCGCTGTGGGCGGTGGCCGGGATCGGCATCGTCGGCGGAAAGGCCCTGATGAAGAAGGTGCCGCTGCGGCTGATCACGCAGATCGCGGCGCTGGTCATGCTGGCGCTCGGGCTGTGGAGCCTGTGGGAGGCCGTGACCGGCTGAGCCGGGCGGGCTGAACAGTGGGTGAACGCCGGCAGGGGCCCCTGGCGCGAAGGCGGCCTTGTTTTGTACCGTGGGGGAACAAAGTGGCCTCCGCCCGTTTTCCCTGACCGGCGGGCGGGGCCGCCTTGTCTCCCCGGGGCGTGCCGGTCGCGATCCGTCGTCAGCCCCTCTCCCGCGCTGGAACGCGCCCCGAGCCTTGGAGCTGCCGATGACGGCCACCGCCGTGCTCACCGCCCGCGCCCTCCTGCTGGACATGGACGGCACCCTCGTCAACTCCGACGCCTCGGTCGAGCGCGTCTGGCGGCGCTGGGCCGAGCGCCACGGGCTGGACGGGGACGAGGTCATGAAGGTCGTGCACGGCCGGCAGGGCTACGCCTCCATGGCGCTGCTGCTGCCCGAGCGGCCCATGGAGCACAACCACGCGGACAACGCCCGGATGCTCGCCGAGGAGACGGCCGACACGGAGGGTGTCGTCGCGATCCCCGGGGCGCTGGAGTTCCTGGCCTCGCTGCGGGGGCTGCCGCACGCGCTGGTGACCTCGGCCGACGTGCCGCTCTCGACGGCGCGGATGGCCGCGGCCGGTCTCGAACCGCCCGCGGTGCGGGTGACGGCGGAGTCCGTCGGGGCGAGCAAGCCCGACCCCGAGGGTTTCCTGAAGGGTGCCGCCGAGCTGGGGATCGCTCCCGCCGACTGTGTGGTGTTCGAGGACTCCGGAGCCGGCATAGCGGCCGGCCGCGCCGCCGGGATGACGGTGGTCGGCATCGGTCCCCGGGCCGCGGTCCACGAGCCGGACGTGGTGGTCGAGGACCTCACGAAGGTGCGCGTGTCGCACGCGGGCGACGGGACGATCCACCTGCACATCGGCTGAGCCCGCGGCCGTGCGACGCGGCATCACCGCACGACGGCCCCGGGCGTCACGGCTCCCGGGTTTCCGACTCCAGCTCGGCCCGGGTCTCCCGGTCGTAGACGCCGAGGTCGTCGCTCTGGATGCCGCGTGACCACTGGTAGGTACGCACCGCTTCCTGGAGGCGGTCGTCGAAGGTGCCGTCGGTGTCGTCGTCGTACATGTACAACTGGCGCAGCCGGAGCTGGAGTTCGGTGACCTCCGGGCCGCGGTCGCCGAGGCGCAGGACGGTGGGGCCGCCCTTCTGGCGGGAGTTGTCCGGGGATGCCTGCTCGGCGCCGGTCGCCGTGGCGGACGGCTGTGATGCCGACGGGGAGGGCGACCGCGACGGGCTCGCCGAGGCGCTCGGCGCGGACGGCGACGGCGAGACGGACGGGCTCCCGGTACGGGACGGCGACGGCCGTGGTGCCGCCGGGGCCGGGGGAGCCGCCGAGGCGCTGCCCGGCGGGGGTGTGGAGGCCGCGCTGCTCGATGGGGCGTCCGGCACACTCGCGCGGATGTCGTCCGGCAGGGCGGTGTCGCGGGAGGGGCTCTCGTAGGAGAACAGCCCGCTCGCGTACCCGGCCGCCGCGACGACGGCGACACACGCACCGGCGGTGGCGAGCAGCAGGGTGCGCCGCCGTCGCCCGGACCTCGGCGCGCCGGGCCCGCTCCCGTCCGGCGCGCCGCGGCGCGCCCGCGCCGTTCCGTCGAACAGCCGTAGGTCGGTGACGCTCGGCTCGGTCGCGGCGGGCGCCGGGGGAGTCGGGGCCACGGAAGTGGGCGGCGCGGCCGGGAGCACGGCGGTGGCGTCCGTCTCGACGGGCCGCATCGGCAGGGTGACGTCGGCGGTGGCGTCCGTCTCGACGGGCCGCATCGGCAGGGTGACGTCGGCGGGGCCGGCCGGCCGGGCGGCACTCCCGGCAGGGCCGGTCGCGTCGCCCGGGAGCGGAGCGGGAGGAGCCTTCGTGGTGGGGTCGATCTCCACGTACGGGCGGATCCGCAGCGGGTCGAAGTCCTCCGCTGCCGCCGCCTGGGCCGTGCGGGCGTCGTGCAGGGCCTCGGCGGCCCGGTGCGTGCAGGCGCAGGCGGGGGTGTTGTCCCGCTGTCTGGGCGCGCCGCACTCCGGGCACGGGTGGCCGTTCGGCGGTTCCACGCGTTCCTCCCTCCCCTCGCGAACTCCAGAGATTATCCAGATCTTCTCCACAGTGTGGTCGGGGAGCCCCCGGAAGCGCGGCTTCCAAAAGGGCCCGGCAGGCCATAACGGGTCACAGCGGTCACGATGGAAAAAGTCACAGGAGACGCGGGAGGTCGGATGGCCGAGGACGGGTACGCCACCACGCTGACGCCCCCGGGCACGGCCCCTCGGGAGCAGGTGCCCGGCAACGTCCTGGTCTCCATCGGCGCCCTGCTCCTCGGCATGCTGCTGGCCGCCCTCGACCAGACCATCGTGGCGACAGCGCTGCCCACGATCGTCAGCGATCTCGGCGGGCTGGACCACCTGTCCTGGGTGGTCACCGCGTATCTGCTGGCCGCGACCGCCGCCACCCCCCTGTGGGGCAAGCTCGGCGACCAGTACGGACGCAAGAGGCTGTTCCAGACCGCGATCGTGATCTTCCTGATCGGGTCCGCGCTGTGCGGCGCCGCACAGGACATGGGCCAGCTGATCGCGTTCCGGGCCCTGCAGGGGCTCGGCGGCGGCGGACTGATCGTGCTGTCGATGGCGATCGTCGGCGACCTGGTGCCCCCTCGCGAACGCGGCCGCTACCAGGGGCTGTTCGGGGCCGTCTTCGGCGCGACCAGCGTGCTCGGACCGCTGCTGGGCGGCCTGTTCACCCAGCATCTGAGCTGGCGCTGGGTGTTCTACGTCAACCTGCCCGTCGGCGTCGTGGCGCTCGCCGTGATCGCAGCCGTCCTGCACATCCCGCGCCGGGCGCGACGACACGTCATCGACTACCTCGGCACCTTCCTCATCGCCTCGGTCGCCACCTGCCTGGTCCTGGTCGCATCGCTCGGCGGGACGACCTGGGCATGGGGGTCCTGGCAGATCGTCGGCCTCGCGGTCCTGGGCGTCGTCCTCGCCGTCGCCTTCGTGGCCGTCGAGCAGCGGGCCGCCGAACCCGTCCTGCCGCTCAAACTGTTCCGGGTACGCACCTTCACGCTCGCCGCCGTGATCAGCTTCGTCGTCGGGTTCGCCATGTTCGGCGCCATGACGTACCTGCCGACCTTCCTCCAGGTCGTGCAGGGCATCAGCCCGACCATGTCCGGGGTCCACATGCTGCCGATGGTGCTGGGCCTGCTGCTGGCCTCGACCGCCTCCGGGCAGATCGTCAGCCGGACCGGCCGCTGGAAGGTGTTCCCGATCGCCGGCACCGGCATCACCACGCTCGGGCTGCTCCTGCTCCACCGACTCGACGAGCACAGCTCCACCGCCCAGCTGAGCGGCTACTTCTTCGTCTTCGGGCTCGGGCTCGGGCTGGTGATGCAGGTCCTCGTGCTCATCGTGCAGAACGCCGTCCCCTACGAGGATCTTGGCGTGGCCACCTCCGGCGCGACCTTCTTCCGCTCCATCGGCGCCTCGTTCGGCGTGGCCGTCTTCGGCACGGTCTTCGCGGGCCGGCTCGGCGACCAGCTCACCGACGCCTTCCGGGGCGCCCGGCTGCCGCCCGGCACCTCCGTGGACACGCTGGAGGCCGACCCGCGGGGCATCGCCGCCCTGCCGCCCGGCCTGCGCCCGCCGGCCCTGCACGCCTACGCCGTCTCCATCACGGACGTCTTCCTGTACGCAGCCCCCGTCGCGCTCCTCGGCTTCGTACTGGCCTGGTTCCTGAAGGAGGACCGGCTGCGCGGCTCGGTCACCGCACCCGACGCCAGCGAGACCCTCGCCAGCAACCCCGTCGAGCGGTCCTCGTACGACGAGGTGTGCCGGGCGCTGTCGGTGCTCGGCACCCGCGCGGGACGACGCGAGATCTACCGGAAGATCACCGCCCGTGCGGGCTACGACCTGCTGCCCGCGACGAGCTGGCTGCTGCTGCGGATGCGGCGCTACGGCTCCGTGGAGCCGGGCGTGCTCGCCGACGCCATGCCCCTGCCGCTGACCGTGATCATGGAGGCCGCCCGGCAGGCCGAGGAACGCCGCCTCGCCGTGCGCCGGGGCGTCGACATGGCCCTGACCGACGAGGGACGCGAGGTCGCCGGCCGGCTGGCCCAGGCCCGCGAGGAGTCCCTCGCCGAGCTCCTCGGCGACTGGTGGGGGCCGGACCGGCCGGCCGACCTGGAGCAGCTCGTGCGGGAGCTGAACGCCGAACTGTGCGGCTCGCGACGCGAGCGGCCCTACCGGGTGCGCCCTTCGCAGGAGCCCGCCTGAGGCCGGGTCAGTTCCTTGCTGAACCAGTGCTCCGCGTACCGGTCGTCGTTGTGCGGTTCGGTCTCCGTGTAGCCGAGGCGGGCGTACAGACCGCGGGCCTCGACGAGATCGCCGCGGGTGTCGAGGATCATCCGGGTGGCGCCGAGCGCGCGTGCGGCGTCCTCGGCGGCCCGGACCAGGAGCGGCGCGCCGCCCCGACCGCGCATCACCTCGTACAGGAACACCCGCTTCAGCTCGGCGGTCGCGCCGTCCAGCAGCCGTACGCCCGCGCTGCCGGCCGGCTCACCGCCGTACCGGGCGACGAGCAACCGGCCGCCCGGCGGGGCGAGATCGGCGCCCGACTGGGCCGCGATCTCCCGCTCCAGCTCGGCCGGGTCGGTCCGGCGCCCCTCGTGCAGCAGGTACCAGCGATCGCTGACCTCGGTGTAGTACGCCCGCCACAGGGCGGCGGCGACGGGTGAGTCGTACGGTTCCGGCGTCACGGTCCACATCACGAACCGCATTCTCCGCAGCCGCCCCCTCGGACACGCAACCGAATAATTCCGGCTACGTGTTCCCGCCCTCGTGCGGCCGGGCGCCGTTTGGAGACGGGCTTTGGGGCTACCCGACGGGCGAACCGGCTCGCGAGGAGAGCCGGTTGGGCCGAGAAACCCGGAAGGCATTCATGTCCACTGGCCTGATCATTGCTCTGATCGTGATCGCGGCGGTCGTCATCATCGCGGCCGTCATGACCCTGCGCGCCCGCGGCCCTCGGCAGGGCCCGAGCCTGAAGCGGCGCTTCGGACCCGAGTACGACCGGGCCGTCGCCCGGCACGACGGTGACGCCAAAGCGGCCGAGCGCGAACTGACCGAGCGCGTGCAGCGCCACGGCGATCTGCGCGAGCGGTCGCTGGAGCCGGCGCAGCGCGAGCAGTACGAGGCGCGCTGGACGGCCGCTCAGGAGCGGTTCGTCGACTCGCCGCGCGAGGCCGTCGCCGAAGCGGACCGGTTGCTCGCCGAGCTCGCCGGTGCCCGGGGTTTCCCGGACGGCGGGCAGTACGAGGAACAGCTGGCCGCGCTGTCCGTGCACCACGCCCACCACGTGGACGGCTACCGGCGCGTGCACCGCGCGGCGCACCTGCGCGCGGAGGACGCCCGTGACGGCGGCCAGGGCACGGAAGACATGCGTGAGGCCTTTGTGGCGGCCCGCGCCCTGTTCGAGGAACTGGTGAAGCCGGCCCGCCACGACGGCGGTGGCCACACCGGTGCACGGCACGACAGCGGCCGCGAGCGCGCGGCTGTGAACGGCGGCCGCAAGGCCCCGGCCCGCGGCGGGCACCTGCCCTGGGCGATGAACCGACGTCAGGCGAAGGAGAGTTGAGGCAATGACCGACATGACCCGACCGCCCGGTGACCAGACGCCGGCCGCCCCGGACGCCCGCGGCGAGAGCGCCCTGGGCACCGGCCACCGCCCGACCGCACCGGGCACGGACCGCCGCGAGACGGCCCGGGACCTGGAACCGGACCGCGGCGCGGACCGTGACCTCGCAACGGACCGCGGCGCCACGCACGGCACCGACGCGGACCGCGCCGCGGCGCACGGCACGGACGTGCCCGCCACCGACCGGAACGACCTCGGCCGGAACGACCTCGGCCGGAACGACCTCGGCCGGAACGACCTCGGCCGGAACGACCTCGACAGGAACGACCTCGACCGGACGGGAACCGACCCGCACGGCACCGGCCGGCACGGCACCGACGCCCTGCGCGGCGAGCACGGCACCGGCCCCGGCAAGGTCGGCTCCGCCAAGAACCGGGCCAACCTCCTCGCCCACGAGGAGTGCGACAAGCTCGGCTCGCAGCTGCACCATGCCGTCGCCGGGTTCGTCGACGGGCCCCGGGCCGCCGTCGAGGAGGCCGACCACGTGCTGGAGGAGATCGCGGCCCGCTTCACCGAGGCCGTGACGCAGCGCCGTCGCACCCTGCGCCACTCCTGGCAGTCCGTCGAGGGCGGCGAGAGCAGGTCCGTGTCGTCGGCCGACACCGAGCAGCTCCGGCTGGCCCTGAAGGACTACCGCGAGCTGGCCGAGAAACTGCTGCATGTGTGACGCGGGGTGATCGCCCCGGTCAGTGATCCGCCCGGCGCTCCCGCCACAGCCGTACGACGTCCTCGACGTCGTACGGCTTCTTTCCCAGCGGGGGGCCGGGCGGCGGCTTGAACATCATGTCGCGGATCTTCACGTTGACCTCGTCGATGATCTTCCGGACGATCCGCTCCGAGGGGGCCGCGAGCGCGGCCTCCAGCGCGTCCTCCGCCTCCTTGCGCAGGGCCAGCGCCGGCGGGAGGACGGAGAAGCCCTCGCGGGCCATCTTCCGCTTGACCCACCACAGTTCGTCGTAGGTGCTCTCGACCTCAGGGGGGAGCGGTGCGCCCGCGCCCGGCAGCCGGTCGAACTCCCCGCGTGCCTCCGCGTCACGGATCTGCTTGTCGACCCAGGACTCGAAGTCGACGCCCGGTGGCTTTCGCTCGGTCATGAGGCCATTGTGCCGGACACCGCGTGGCCGGGCGTTTTATCATGCGGCGGGTCAAGAACCTGGCTGACCCACCAGGACGTCTCAGGAGGAGCGCACGTGCTCGAACTCACCATGGCCACCGTCGCGGAGGCGGAGGCGGGCGCCACGGCCGGCATGCTCATGGCCGACGCGCCCAGCGAGCCGGGCGCGGTGCTGCGGGTGGGCCGCGACAAGTCCGTGTGCCGGCTGAGCACGCCGGACGACTGGCTGTTCGTCTCCCGCGTCCACCTGGAGTTCCTGTGCGGGCCGGAGGGGACCTGGCAGGTCACCTGGCTGCGCGGCTCCCAGCCCGACCCGTCCTCCGAGGTACGGCTGATGATGGGGGAGCACGCCCGGCCCCTGACCTACGGCGGCACCGTCCCGCTGCCCCGGGGCGGCAGCGGCGAGATCATCATCCAGGACCGCACCGCCCCGCGCAGCGTCAACGTGGGCTTCTACCACGAGGTGTGACGGCCCGGCCTCACGCCAGCACGCGTGCCAGCGCGAACCCGTCGTAGCCCTTCATCCCCACCGTCTGGATCGCCGTGCCGCTCAGCCTCGGATGGCCGGCGATCAGCTCGATCGCCGTGCGGGTGCCCGTCACGTCCGGGGCGGTGCTGTCCGCGTCGACGACCCGGCCGCCCCGTACGACGTTGTCGAGGACGATCAGGCTGCCCGTGCTGGTGAGCCTGATCGCCCACTCCACGTAGTGCGGGTTGTTGGCCTTGTCGGCGTCGATGAAGACCAGGTCGAACGGGGGCGGGTTCTCGTCGGCCAGCTTGGGCAGCGACTCCAGTGCCGGGCCCACCCGCACCTCGACCAGATTCTCCAGGCCCGCGCGGGCGATGTTGCGGACGGCGACCTCGGCGTGCCGGGGGTCGTACTCCAGGGAGACCAGCCGGCCGTCGGCGGGCAGGGCGCGGCCCAGCCAGATGGTGCTGTAGCCGCCGAGCGTGCCGATCTCCAGGATGTGCCGGGCGCCCTGGATCTGGGCGAGGAGCTGGAGGAGCTTGCCCTGGTTCCCGGCGACGTTGATGTGCGGAAGCCCGGCGGCGTCGCTGTCCCGCAGGGCGGCCGCCAGGGCATCGTCGTCCGGGGCGAGGTGGGCGGTGAAGTAGGCGTCGACCTCGTCCCAGACGTGCGACTCGCTCATGCACCTCTACCTTTCGTCGGCATTGTTAGCATCCCTAACTACTGGCGCTGACGAAGATAGTTGGTGCGCGCGGCGCTGTCAGCGGGATTTCACTCGGCGTGTCGACCCGCCACCGAGGGCGCCGAACCGGGCAGCGGACGCCCCGCCGACTCCGCCATGCGCCACACCGCGAAACCGCCGATCACGGCTGCGGCCATCATGTAGTACGCGGGCATCATCATGTTCCCGGTCGCGCCGATCAGGGCCGTGACCACCAGCGGGGTCGTGCCGCCGAACAGGGACACCGAGACGTTGAAGCCGATGGACAGCGAGCCGTAGCGGACCTTCGTCGGGAACAGCGCGGGCAGGGCCGAGGGCATCGACGCCGTGAAGCAGACCAGCAGCATGCCGAGGG
The DNA here is from genome assembly GCF_007655005.1 of Streptomyces tibetensis. GTDB lineage: Bacteria > Actinomycetota > Actinomycetes > Streptomycetales > Streptomycetaceae > Streptomyces > Streptomyces tibetensis. The sequence goes on along the minus strand of NZ_SZVW01000026.1, from coordinate 121,313 downwards.
CGCCCATGCCGAGCGCGACGGCCAGCAGGCTGCCCTGGCGGATCAGCAGCAGGGCCGGGACGGACAGCAGCAGGAAGCCCGCACAGCCGGTGGCGATCACCGGGCGGCGGCCGACCCGGTCGGTCAGCGCGCCGACGAACGGCTGGGCGATCATCATCACGGCCATCACGGCGAGCACGACCAGCAGGCCGTGCGTCTCGTCGTAGTGGAGCTGACCGGTCAGGTAGCTCGGCATGTACGACAGCAGCATGTAGTCGGTGACGTTGAAGACCAGCACCAGGCCGACGCAGAGCAGCAGTGCGCGCCACTGGCCGGTGACCATCTCGCGCAGGGGGGTCTTCGGGCGGTTGTTCTCGGCCTTCTCCGCCTCGGCCGCGAACGCCGGGGTCTCCTCCAGGCGCAGCCGGAGGTAGAGGCCGATGATGCCCATGGGGCCCGCTACCAGGAACGGGATGCGCCAGCCCCAGGAGGTCAGGTCGTCGGCGGAGAGCAGGGCGGTCATGATCGTGACCAGGCCGGCGCCGCCGATGTAGCCGGCGAGCGTGCCGAACTCCAGCCAGCTGCCGAGGAAGCCGCGCCGCTTGTCGGGGGCGTACTCGGCGATGAACGTGGAGGCGCCGGCGTACTCGCCGCCGGTGGAGAAGCCCTGCACGAGGCGGGCGACCAGGAGCAGGATCGGCGCGCCGACACCGATCGTCGCGTACGACGGGATCAGACCGATCGCGAAGGTGCCCGCCGCCATCATGATCATGGTGACGGCGAGGACCTTCTGGCGGCCCACGCGGTCGCCGAGCGGGCCGAAGATCATGCCGCCGAGGGGGCGGACCAGGAAGGCCGCGGCGAAGGCGCCGAACGTGGACAGCAGCTGGGCGGTGGGGTTGCCCGACGGGAAGAAGACCTTGCCCAGCGTGACGGCGATGTAGCTGTAGACACCGAAGTCGAACCATTCCATCGCGTTGCCGAGCGCGGCCGCCTTCACGGCGCGCTTGACGAGCGCGGGGTCGGTGACGGTGGGGTCGGGGGTTTTCGCTTTGCGGGTCTTCACGAGAGAAGCGGGGGTGACGACTGAGGCAGTCGACAAGGCTCGCTCGCCTACCTTTCGACGGGGACAGGGGTGCGGTCCCGCGCGGCGGCGCTGTCGTACGGGCCGAATGAGCGACGATAGGCGGATTTGCTCCGCTCACGGACGGTACGAAAGTCATTGCACGCTGCACGTAAACCGTCGCTGTGCAGGTGCTTCTGCCCCCTCTCCAGCGGTTCCCACCTGATCTTCATGTGATCCTTGTCGCTTCCAGGTGTGCAGTTGCCAAGGGATCCGTGGTTGCCCGCGCCTTCTTTCCCGGGCTCGCGTGATCCCCATAGGGTTCGCGGGAGAAACCCCTCATTCTGGATATATGGGGTGAACTGCTGCGGAAGGCCGATGAGACGTGGCGAATGCGGATCACGGCGGACGACCGGCGGAGGGCTTCGGAGCGACGGCCGTCGACGGGGTCCGCACACGCCTGCGCGCCGCCCGGCTCGGGCTGTGGCTGATCGCCGCCGTCCTCGCCGCCCGGCAGGTGGCCGCGGTCCTCGCCACTCCGCGCGGTGAGCGGCTGACGGACCTGGAGACCTGGGTCGGCCCGAACGGCGTCCTCCATGTCAACGGCTCGCTCTACGACTCCACCCGCTTCACGGGCACACCCTTCTCGGGCCTGGCCCTCAAACCCCTCACCCGTTCGGCCGAACAGGCCCTCGGCTGGGGCTGGACCTTCGGCACGCTGCTGCTCGTGGTCGCCCTCGGCCTGACCGTCGCCCGCGCCCTGCCCCAGCCGGTCAGCCGCCGTACGGCACTGCTGGCCGCGCCGGTCGCCGTCAGCCTGCTGATGCTGTCCCTGCCCGTCCGCAGCACCCTGTCACTCGGCCAGACCAGCATCATCCCGGTCCTGCTCGTTCTGCTGGGCTGCTTCACCGTCCGCGGCCAGCGGACCAGCGGCCTGCTGATCGGCGTCGCGGCGGCGCTCCAGCCCACGCTGCTGCTGTTCACACCCCTGTTGTGGTGCACCGGCCGCAGACGCGCCGCGCTCGCCACCGGCGTCACCTTCGCCGCCTGCACCGGGCTCACCTGGGCGGCGATGCCGCACGACTCCTCCCAGTACTGGGTCCACCACCTGGCGGGCGCCGGCCTCGGCGGCCGGGCCGACGACCTCGCCAACCAGTCCCTGCACGGCGCCCTGCTCCGGCTCGGACTGGACGGCCCCGCGGAGGTCGCGCTCTTCCTGTCGCTCGGCGCGGCCGTCGCCGTCCTCGCCCTGCGCCGGGCCGTGCGCTGCTTCCAGGACGGCAGGCCGCTGCTCGCTGTCGCGATCACCGGCTGTGCCGCGATCGTCGTCTCGCCCACGGCCTGGCAGCACCAGCTGTTGTGGGTGCTGCTCGCGGTGGTCGGCCGGGTCGGCACGCGCGCGTCGGACCGGTACGTGTGGCCGGTCACCATCGTCCTGGTGATGACCCTTCCGGCCCGGATGCTGCTGCCCGACATGGCGCTCCTGCGGCCGCTGCGCGACAACGTCGTCCTGCTGGCCGCTCTCGCCGCCGCCACCGCCGTGCCGTTCCTGTCCCGCTCCTCGCCCGCCTACCGGTCACCGGAACCGCCCGCCTACGCGCCCACCGCCCCGGCCCGCTTCCGGCACGTGCCGCTGATGCCGTTCCTGCGCCGGGTCCTCGGCAGGCCCAACCTCCTGCTCGAACTGCTCCTCCTGCGCGTCACCTACGCCGCCTACTCGCAGGTCCGTCTCGCCGCCACCGGCGGCAGCAACTCGGCCGGGCGCGTCGAGGCCGAGGAGCACGGCAGGCGGATCTACGACCTCGAACGCGCCCTGCGCCTCGACATCGAGCACTGGCTCAACCGCACCGTCGTCACGATCGACTGGCTGCGCGACGTCCTCGACTTCTACTACACCTCATTGCACTTCGTGGTCCCGCTGGCCGTCCTCGCGTTCCTCTACCGGCGCCGCCCCGGCGACTACCGCTGGGCCCGCTCCGCACTCGGCCTCGCCACGCTGCTCGCCCTGGTCGGATTCTGGCTCTACCCGCTCGCCCCGCCCCGACTGATGCCGACGCTCGGCTTCATCGACACCGTGCACGGCACCCAGGACTTCTCCCGGCCCGACTACGGCACGCTCACGCACCTCACCAACCAGTACGCGGCCATGCCGTCCCTGCACTTCGGCTGGGCGCTGTGGTGCGGCATCGTGATCGCGGTGCTGGCGTCACGGTGGTGGGTGAAGGCGCTGGCCGTGCTGCATCCGCTGCTCACGGCCGCCTCCATCGTGGCGACCGGCAACCACTGGGTGCTCGACGCGGCCGGGGGAGCGGTGGTGGTGGCGGTGGGCTTCGGGCTCACGTACGCCCTCCAGGGGCCACGCCGGCCTGCCTCCACCGCCCGGCCGCCCGGGCGCGATCCGTCTCCGAGATGCAACTCGGTTCAGGGCCGCGCACGATGAGAAAAAGGCACCCTCCCTGGAGGTGAACCGGGATGCGACGTCTGCTCACCGCCGTAGCGGCGCTGGCCGTTCCCATCTCCCTTGCCGGCGCACCGGCTGTAGCGGCATCACATGGCACTTCTGCGACCGCCGTGGTGAAACACGCCCAAGTCGCCGGAAAGTTGAACGGTCCAACAGCCCTCGTGGCTCAGGGGCCGGATGACATATGCAACTTCACCGACAGCCGACCGACCCTCCAGAGGGGGTCCTCCGGGGCGGCAGTCCAGCAGGCCCAGTGCTACCTGAACCAGGCGATCGGCGCGGGCCTGGACGAGGACGGCGACTTCGGCCGACTCACGCAGTCCGCGACGAGGGACTTCCAGCGGTGTGCCGGCATCGTCGTCGACGGCCGCATCGGAGCTCAGACCTGGTCGTTCCTCTCCTTCTGGGCCAACGCGCCGGGCGCTCCCTTCTGCTGACGGGCTTCGGAGGGATTCCGAGCATCGTGATCGTGCCGAGCACGTGACCGGATCGCGCGCTGATGCAGGTGGAGGACCCAGTTCGATGACCGCCCCTCTTCGCACGTGGGCATCTTGGCTCGCGCTGGCAACGACCGCCGCGTTCCTGGTGCCTGTTCCTTCGGGGGAGGCCGCACCGAGTGACCGGCCGACCGTGGTGTCCCGGGTTTCCGCCACCAAGGGGTGGCAGGACACGGGGTTCAAGGTCGAGGCAGGCGAGACCTACACGGTCTCCTATCTGAGCGGCACCTGGACGGTCGACCACCGGACCTTCCCACGCGTTGGGGCCAGTGGTTACGCATCGTCGGCGGACAGCCGGATCCACCAAGGATGCAAGCTGGACGACCACAGGCCTTACGGAACCCTCTACCTGGCGGAAGGAACGGGCGATGCCGCTGCGCCGGTGGCACAGGGGCGGATCCTTCACGCATCACGGGGCGGTCGGGTTCGCCTGCGTATCAACGACGACGATCGCTGCCTCGCGGACAACGCGGGATCGGTGAGGGTGAAGCTCTCCAGGGGGGTCCCCGCCACAGCACTCACCGATCCGTTCCGCCACGGCTCCGGCGAAGGCCGAGCGCCGTACCGCGTTGTTCAGGGGTACCACAACAACAAGGGCCGTTGTGTCATCGGGCGCGGCCCTGATCACTGCGCCAACCAGCTGTTCTCCGTCGACCTGGAGCCGACGGACAAGGCAGCTGTCTCGGCGAAGGTCTATTCCCCTGCCCCCGGAACGGTGAGGTGGCGGGACAGCGACACCGGATGCCTCGGGATGGACCTGGCCGACGGCATGAATCTCACCGTCTGTCACATGTCCTCGTTCAATGTCGCCGCAGGGGCCTCGGTGCGACGGAACGAGGTACTGGGCGTACGGCGCACGCCCTGGGTTCATCTCGGTGTAGATGATCGCAGGGCCGGCAGGCCGTACCGGCCCGTGACCCTGACGGCCACCACGAGCGGGTGGGATCACACGCTGGACGGTGCGGCCTTGACTTCCGGTCATGAGGACGGTGTCGGTGACGTGGAAGCCGTTCAATGGGGCGGGCGCTCCTACCGTGTCCGAAACGAGGAGTGGGCTGGACTGGAAGGACCTTGATCCTCGGAGGGCCCGCCGCATTCGACACCTGCGGGATGCGCGGCAGTTCATCGCTGCCGTCCGTGACCTCCACCCGCACACCGGTGCGCTGCCGCAGCAACAGCAGCGCGCAGCGCCGGTCCGGGACGTGCCGTACGACGTTGGCGAGCAGCTCGGTCACGCCCACCTCCACGGCGTCCGACAGCTCGGGCATCCGCCACTCCTCCAAGAAGGAGCGGACGATGCGGCGGTTTGAAGGCAACCCACGGGTCAACATTCAGATCTTGCCGTTCTCGGCTGGAGCGCACGCAGGAATGCAGGGCTCGTTCGACGTCTACCGCTTCGCAAGCGATGCCAGCATCGTCTATACGGAGGGATACGGCAGCGGGCATCCCACCGCGAATCCGGAGACCGTCAAGGACTGCTCGCTCCGTTACGATCATCTCCAGGCCGCCGCGCTCTCCCTCAGGGACTCGGCGAAGTTGATCCGGCGAGTGATGGAGGAGCGCTATGGCGAGCATCACGATTCCGGCGGGGACTCAGTGGCGTAGTTCCAGCTATAGCGGCGATCAGGGCGGCAATTGCGTGGAGTGCGCGCCAGTCGGCACGCTGACCTGGCGCAAGTCGAGGCACAGCGGTGACCAAGGCGGTGATTGTGTGGAGGTCGCCGAAACCTCTGCCACCGTCGCGCTGCGCGACAGCAAGACCCCGGCGGGACCGATCCTCACCCTCGATCCCGCCGCCTTCACCACCTTCGTCAACTGGGCGTCTACAACCGCTGAATGATCGTGCCGGTGGCCAAACCGCCCCCCGCACACATGGTGATCAGCGCGAACTCCTTGTCGGCCCGCTCCAGTTCGTGAAGTGCCGTCGTGATGAGCCGGGCCCCGGTCGCTCCCACCGGGTGCCCGAGCGCGATCGCGCCGCCGTTGACGTTCACCTTCGACAGGTCCTGGTCGAAGACCCGCGCCCAGCTCAGCACCACCGACGCGAACGCCTCGTTGATCTCCACGAGGTCGATGTCCTTCAACGACATCCCGGCCTTGCCCAGCACGGCGTTCGTCGCGTCGATGGGGCCGTCGAGGTGGAAGTGCGGGTCGGAACCGACCAGCGCCTGGGCCACGATCCGGGCCCGGGGCCTCAGCTTCAACGCCCGGGCCATCCTCTTCGACGCCCACATGATCGCCGCCGCCCCGTCGGAGATCTGGGACGAGTTGCCCGCCGTATGCACCGCCGTCGGCATGATCGGCTTCAGCGCGGCCAGCGCCTCTGCCGTGGTGTCGCGCAGACCCTCGTCCTTGTCGACCAGGCGCCACATGCCCTGCCCGGCGTGCTGCTCCTCCTCGGTCGTGGGCACCTGGACCGCGAACGTCTCTCGTTTGAAACGCTCCTCCGCCCAGGCGTGGGCGGCCCGTTCCTGCGAGGCGAGGCCCAGCGCGTCGACGTCCTCACGGGTCAGGCCACGGTGGCGGGCGATCCGCTCGGCCGCCTCGAACTGGTTGGGGAGGTCCACGTTCCACTCGTCGGGGAACGGCTTGCCCGGCCCGTGCTTGGAGCCCGACCCCAGCGGTACCCGGGACATCGACTCCACCCCGCAGGAGATGCCGACGTCGATCACGCCCGCCGCGACCATGTTGGCCACCATGTGCGAGGCCTGCTGGGAGGACCCGCACTGCGCGTCCACGGTCGTCGCGGCCGTCTCGTACGGGAGCCCCATGGTCAGCCAGGCCGTGCGCGCGGGGTTCATGGACTGCTCGCCGGCGTGGGTGACCGTACCGCCGACGATCTGCTCGACGCAGTCCGCGGGAATGCCGGTGCGGCCGAGGAGTTCGCGATAGGTCTCGCCCAGGAGGTAGGCGGGGTGCAGATGGGCGAGCGCGCCGCCGCGCTTGCCGATCGGGGTGCGTACGGCTTCGACGATCACGGGTTCGGCAGCCATGGGTGCGGGTCCTCTCCGGGAGGCTCAGCGGAACTAGTACGCGTTCTAGTTCTGCAAGCAGTGTGCTGAGCGCCACTCGGTGACCGCAATAGTCGTGCGGGCAATTGGCGGGCCCGTGCCTCTTGCTACTTGTAGAACCCGTTACTACCGTCACCGCAACTCCGCACAGCTGATGGGCCGTCAGACCGATGAGTCGGTACGAATGGTGGGAGCCGCCCATGCCCTGTCCCGCGCTGCCCGACGGGTTCGACTTCACCGACCCCGACCTGCTGCACCACCGCGTGCCCCTGCCGGAGTTCGCCGAGCTGCGCCGGGCCGAACCGGTCTGCTGGGTGCCGCAGCCGGCCGGTCTCGCCGGCTTCCAGGACGAGGGCTACTGGGCCGTCACCCGGCACGCCGACGTCAAGTACGTCTCCACACACCCGGAGCTGTTCTCGTCGTCCCTCAACACGGCGATCATCCGCTTCAACGAGCACATCGAGCGCGACGCCATCGACGCGCAGCGGCTCATCCTGCTGAACATGGACCCCCCGGAGCACACCCGGGTCCGGCAGATCGTGCAGCGCGGCTTCACGCCCCGGGCGATCCGGGCGCTGGAGGACCGGCTGCGGGCGCGGGCCCGGGCCATCGTCGCGTCCGCCCGCGCGCACACCGGCCCGTTCGACTTCGTCACCCAGGTCGCCTGCGAACTGCCCCTCCAGGCGATCGCCGAGCTGATGGGCGTCCCCCAGGAGGACCGGGACAAGATCTTCGACTGGTCCAACAAGATGATCGCCTACGACGATCCCGAGTACGCCATCACCGAGGAGGTCGGCGCCGAATCGGCCACGGAGATCATCGCCTACGCGATGAACATGGCCGCCGACCGCAAGCAGTGCCCGGCCCACGACATCGTCACACAGCTCGTCGCGGCGGAGGACGAGGGCAACCTCGGCTCCGACGAGTTCGGCTTCTTCGTGCTGATGCTGGCCGTCGCGGGCAACGAGACCACCCGCAACGCCATCACCCACGGCATGCACGCCTTCCTCACCCACCCCGATCAGTGGGAGCTGTACAAGAGCGAGCGCCCGGAGACGGCGGCGGAGGAGATCGTGCGCTGGGCGACCCCGGTCGCCGCCTTCCAGCGCACGGCCACCCAGGACACCGAACTCGGCGGCAAGCGCATCCGCAAGGGCGACCGGCTGGGGCTGTTCTACGCCTCGGCCAACCACGACCCCGAGGTCTTCGACGACCCGGACACCTTCGACGTCACCCGCGATCCCAACCCGCACCTCGGCTTCGGCGGCGGCGGCCCGCACTACTGCCTGGGCAAGTCCCTCGCCGTGCTGGAGATCAACCTCATCTTCAACGCGATCGCCGACGCCATGCCCGGGCTGAGGCTGGTCGGGGACCCGCGGCGGTTGCGGTCGGCGTGGATCAACGGGGTCAAGGAGCTGCCGGTGAGCACGGGCTGACGGTGAACCCCGCCGGTGGGAGGGAGGTCACAGCGGCGTTCTCGCCGCGCACGTCCACGGGAGCCGGGAGATCAGCCAGCCGTCACCCAGGGGGGCTCCGTCGGCGGTGAGCAGGATTCCCGAACGCGCCCGCACGGCGTCCGTCAGCGCCGTTCCGCGCGGTGCGTGATCCTCGGACACGGCCTGCGCGAGTGCCGTGAGAGCGGCTCTGGCGCGGCGTACCGCGCACGTCTGGGGGTGGATGGCCCACACCTCGCGGCCCGATGCCGCCTGGCGCAGGTGAGCGAACGAGACCAGCCCGCAGTCCGTCGGCATGAGGACGGGACCCGTGCCCCGCAGGAAACGCGCGAACCGGTCCTGCGGCGCCAGCACCGCCAGCGCGCCACCGGGGCCCGGCGCGAGCCCCACCCTGTCGGCCTCCTCGACGACCGCGCGCCCGAGCGCGCGCCAGCGGGGTTCCTCGTCCGGGGCGACGGCGAGCGCGCTCACGCCGAGAGCCGTCGCCGCCTCGACGATCCTGCGGGCCAGTACGTCCCCGTCCGGTGCCCAGCTCAGCGCGGGCGCCCCGGCTCTGACGAAGGGAAGCAGACAGGGGAGCCGGGCGGCTCGGTACACCGGCAGGGCCCTGCGGGCGTCCTCCGTGTCGCTGTGGCCGACGACGGCCGCGTGTCCGGCGCAGGCCACGGTCCGGGCGACCTCCGGCGCCTCGTCGTAGACGTGCCACTCGGCGGCGTCCGGGCGGGCCCTGCGGATCCGTTCCAGCTGGCCGAGGAGAGCCGCTCCCCAGTCCGTGCGCGGCCCGGTCAGCGGCGCGACGACGGCGATGCTCGGTCTGGCCACCCGGTCAGCCCCAGATCAGTGAGTCGCCGCTGGTCACGACGGCCCGGGTCGCGGTCGTGGTCGCCGCGGCGCTCTGCACGCCACCGAGGACGAGAGCGGTGGCGAGAAGCGCGAACAGGCCACGGAGCAGCTGGGAATCGGACATGAGGGTCCCCCTGGGTGATCGTCGCTCGACGGGCGTCGAGTCGCTGGTCGGTCGCTGCGTGGTCGGCGGCGACGCTGGGCGATCATCATGGTCCGGCGGAACCGTCCGCGGCCATCCGGAGGGAGGTCCGGCACCGGCCATGTCCAGGGGCGGACGGCGTGCGGAGCACGGTGGGCAGCCGTCCGTCGCTCGTCCGTTCAGCCATCCACGGCGGTCCGAATGGCGGACCACCGCTTTCCCGCTGCGGGGGACCCTTCCTAAGATCCCCGAGGGAGCGCTTCACGGGGGACAGCGCTCATCACTCAGTAGGGGGACCCATTCCGGTGGACGTGCGTGCCCGAGCCCAGGAGCTCTACCGCCTCGCTCTCGACAACGCGGACTGGAACCCGCAGACCCTCACCGAACACCGCGGCTGGAGCGGGAGCGAGCTCGCCGGCGCGCTCCAACTGCTCGGCGAACTTGGCCTGTTGGTGCCGTCGTCGGGTCACCGCAACGGCTGGACGGCCCTCGCCCCGGACACCGCACTGCGCAAGCTGCTTCTCGACGAGGAACAGCACACGGACGCCCTGCTGAGCGCCGTCCGGCAGACCCGCTCCGCGCTCGCCCAGGTGTTGGCGGACTTCCAGCCGGTGTACGCCCGGGAGTTGGCCTCCGTTCAGATGGAGGTGGTCAATGGTATGGCCAATGTATCCGCGGTTCTGGAGGACGCCTCGCGGCGGGCGGAGGAGGAAGTGCTGTCCCTGCACCCCGGTCGCCCGCTGCCCGCGGAGATGGTGGAGGCGGGGCTCGAACGCGACCGGCTCGTGCTGGGCCGCGGCGTGAGGATGCGGACGATCCATCTGCGCTCGGCGGCCTCCACCCCCCACGTGACGGCGTATCTGCGGCGGCTGAACGGCGCGGGCGCCCAGGTCCGCACCGCGCACACCCTGCCCATGCGGCTCATCGTGGTGGACGGCTCGCTGGCGATCGTGCCGGCGTCCCGGACCGCGGACGGGGAGATCGCCGCCATCGTGCTGCGCGGCGAAACGCTGGCCGGGGTGTTCCGGGGGATCTTCCAGCACAGCTGGGAAAGCGCCACTGTGCTGACCGAGTCGGCGACCGACAGCCCCGAGGGCGACTGGCACCCGACCGGCCGCCACCGTGAGCTGGTGCGGATGCTCGGGGGCGGACTCACAGACGAGGCGATGGCCCGCAAGCTCGGGGTCTCCGAGCGCACGGTCCGCCGCCTCGTCTCCGAACTGACCGAACGGCTAGGAACGGCCAGCCGGTTCCAGGCCGGTGTCTGCGCCGTCCGGCTCGGCTGGCTCGACGACTGACGTCTGCCGCGGGGCGGCCGCGCTGCGGCCCCACGCCGTGCCCGCGAGCACGAGGAGCGCGCCCAGCAGCCCCACCCAGCCCGGCCGGTCCCCCGCGAGGGTGACCCCCACGACGGCGGCCCACACCGGCTCGGTGCCCAGCAGCAGGCTGACCCGGGAGGGCGAGGTACGGCGTACGGCCCACATCTGCACGAAGAACGCGAACAGGGTGCAGAACACCGACAGATAGAGCAGCCAGAGCCAGTCCCCGGCGTCCAGATCCGCCGCGGCGGCCCACGTGGTGCTGCCGGTGCCGGGCAGCGTGGACAGCACCGCGAACACCGCGACCGCGCCGCCCAGTTGCACCGTGGTCATCGACATCGAGTCCGCGCCCTGCACCGACCGCATGCGCGACATCGCCAGCACGTGCACGGTACGGGCCACGGCCGCGCCCAGCATCAGCAGATCACCGAGGGACGGCGCGGTGAACCCGGCGCCCTGCGTGAGGAGCAGAACACCCAGCACCGACAGACCCGCCGCCGCCAGGAACGACCCGGAGGGCCGCCTGCCCGTGATCCGGCTCTCCGCGAGCGGCGTGAAGATCATGGTGAGGCTGATGATGAGCCCGGCGTTGGTCGCCGAGGTGTGCACGACGCCGTACGTCTCCAACAGGAAGATCCCGGACAGGATCAGCCCGAGGACGCCGGCCCCGCGCAGCTGCGCCCCCTCCAGCGCCCTGAGCTTGCGCCACCCGGTGCCGACCAGGACCGGCAGCACCACACCGAACCGCAGGACGAGCACGGCCAGCACGGTCTGCGCCGTGGTGACCTCCTTGGCGGCTAGATAACTGGAGCCCCACACCACCGCCACCAGCAGGACGGGCAGATCGGTCAGCCAGGCGCGGCGGGCCGCTTTGACGGTCATGGGGGCTCCTAGGGCAGCGGACGGTGGAGGTCGGAGGGGTGGAGGTGGCTCAGCGCGCCGTGTAGGCGATCACCAGCACGTCGCGGTGGGCGGCGCGTTCGGGGTCCACCGGGCGCACCGGGGTCACCGAGTGCAGCGTGCGGCGGTCGTCGCCCAGCAGCAGGTCACCGGGCTCGGACAGGGTAGCTGTGATCAGGTGTTCGCCGGCGTTGGTGTAGACGGCGCTCTCACCGCCGGTGACGTTGTTGCGGCCGATGAGCAGCGAGGTGATGAAGGTGACACCGTCTCGGTGCCGTCCTTCGGGCGCGGGCTGCCCCTGCTGGTCGGCGGAGGCGCTGATGCGGTACGGGTGCAGTTTCACGTTCCATGACGCCGTGCCGTCGACGTCGGTGAAGATCCGGCCGAGTTCGACGATGACGGACCGCAGCAGCGGCTCACCGGTGAAGGACTCCGTCAGCGGGGCGAAGACGCGCTCGATGCCGCCGTTGAGCGGATTGATGTCCGACTCCTGACGGTACGGCGCGTGCGGCAGCAGGGTGAGGGCGCCCGCGGCCGGGTCGAGCTCGAACTGGCCGTAGCGGCGGTACCGGTAGGTGCCCCCGTCGGCCATGTACGTGTCGAGGGTGAGCTCGTCCCAGTGGGCGGCGAACCGCGCCCAGTCGGCGGCGCCGACACCGGCGAGCGCGGAGAGCTGCGCGGAGGCCATCAGATGACCGCCGCGCCCGGCGAGGGCGTTGACGGCGTCGTCGGCGGCGGGGTGGCGGGTTGCGGCAGTGGTCATGGCGTACTCCGTGGGTGAGACCGCGGTGAGGTCCGCGGGTGGGATCCGCGTGTGGAATCCGCGAATGAAGGAGAAGGGGGCGAGAAGGGGGGCGCGCAGGGTCGGTCAGACGGCGGCGAGGGCCGGGGCGGCCGCAGGGGCGAACGGCGCGGACTCCGCGCTGATCGACCGCTCCTCCCACGCCTCCCGGTCGCGCAGATACAGCGGCTCTCCGGCGGTGATGGAGCGCGTGTCGGCACCACCGCTGCGCAGCCGCCAGGTCACGGACCCGGTGGTGCGGGCGGCGCAGGCATCGATGAACACCTGTGCGGCGAGCCGCAGTTCGCCGAACCAGCGGCCTTCGAGGGCCTCGCGTGTCCAGACCTGCTCCAGATGCCGCTTCTCGCGGATGAGTTCGGCGTCCAGGCAGGCGCTCTCGATGTGCCGGTAGCCGCTGAGCAGGAGCCAGGCGGCGGGCTCTCCCGGATCTCGAGGACCTTCTCGCCGTGGTCGAGGTGCTCCAGGCCGGAGTAGCGGCCGAGTCCGTACGCGCCGACCCTTCGGTTGAGGCGCTCGATCAGCCGGGTCAGAGGCAGCCGCTCTCCGTCGAGAGCGACGGGCAGTCCCTGCTCGAAGGTGACGGTGAGGGTGTCGGTGTCGCCGGGGAGGGCGGTCGGCCGGCTCCAGGTGTACATCTCCTCGGGGACCTCGTGGAGCTCGGGGTCGTCGAGGATGCCCGACTCGAACTCGCGGCACCACAGGTTGGAATCGCCGCTGACGATCCGCCCGGCGAGCAGATCGATGCCGGCGTCGCGCAGCTCGGCCAGCTTGTCGTCGCGCGTGACGGGATCGAGGTCGTAGGGGCTGCCGAACACGCCCTCGTAACCGAGCAGCGTCAGCGCACCGTTGAGGCGGCGCAGGGTGTTCTGGGAGCGGTTGGCGGTGTGCAGCACGGCCTGCGCGCCGAGCGCACGGGCCAATTCGACCGCGCTGTGCGCGATCAGCGGACGGCTCAGCGTGGAGCTGACGGGGTGGATCCCGAGGTACACGGCCTGGGCGGCGATCGCGGGAGCGACGTACTGCTCGGCGAACTCGGCCCGGCGGTGGAGGATGTGGATCGTCGCGCCGAGCGCCTCGGCGACCTGGCGTTTGTAGCCGCTCGACTCGTCCTCGCCGATGTCCACGCTCACGGCGTGCACCTCGCGGATGCCCATCCGCCGCAGCCGCAGCAGCAGATACGAACTGTCGAGCCCGCCGCTGAACAGCGTCACGACGGGGAGGTCCGGGTCCAGGGAGTCGAGCTGCGAGAAGGAACGTATGAGCGGGGAACGCATGGCCTCTCCAACCTCTGCACTGGTCACAGGCAAGGAGACTTCCGTGCGGACCCCCGGCCCGACAATGCGTCCCGGCAGTCCGCGCCCGGCCATGACCGGACCCGGACGCGGATCTCGACGCCGGTTACGGGCGAGCCGCCCCTCAAGATCGCCCCATGAGAAAGGCGGCGGCCGAGGGGATCAGAGGCCGCCGCCTTCGCTCCAGAGGAACAGCTCCTGCGGCTGCCCGCAAAGCTCCCTGTTCCTACGAGTGGCCGTATGCGGGACGAGGGTTCCGGCAGTGACCTGGTGCGGTCTCCACGACCTCGCTTCGTACGTGACCCGGGTCATGTGGGGCGTTTCACTGCCGGGGCGCCTCGAACGTGACCGGCGCCTCGAAGGCCGCCCGTCGCGTGGCCCGGCGCAGCGCCCTGAGGACCGCGGGCCCCAGGACGAGGGTCAGCACGACCGTGACGAGGGCCCGGCCCAGATCCCAGCCGAGCGATGTGGCGACGCAGTACGCGACGAAACGGGCCAGGTTCTCGGCGACCGGCGCCTGCGGGTCGAAGGCCACGTTCGAGGCGAGAGCGCCCATGAAAGGCCAGCCCGCCATGTTCATCACCGTGCCGTAGGCGAACGCGGCGAGGAAGCCGTAACCGGCGAGCAGCGCGAGCTCGGCCCGGCCGCGCAGCCGGTCCGGGCCGGGCAGCAGGCCCGCGCCCATCGCGAACCAGCCCATCGCCAGCATCTGGAACGGCAGCCACGGCCCGACCCCGCCCGTGAGCAGCGCCGACGCGAACATCGTCACCGAGCCGAGCACGAACCCGAAGCCCGGGCCGAGCACCCGGCCGCTCAGCACCATCAGGAAGAACATCGGCTCGATACCGGCGGTACCGGCCCCGATCGGCCGCAGGGCCGCTCCCGTGGCGGCCAGCACGCCCAGCATCGCGACCGCCTTGGGTCCCAGACCGGCCTCCGAGACGGCCGCGCCCACGACCGCCACGAGCAGCACCAGCAGGCCCGCGAAGAGCCAGGGCGCGTCCTGCGCGTGCGCGCTGATCCGCGAGGTGGGCGGGGTGAGGAAAGGCCAGCCGAAAGCGGCCACGCCCACCGCGCTGACCAGGGCCAGGGCGGCGAGGGAGCGGGGGCCGAGGCGGACGGCCCGGGCCTGCCGCTGCGGGGTCGTCGGGGTGTCCATCAGCCGGCCTCGGGGTGCAGGGCCGCGCGGACCTGGGAGACCGTGAGCCAGTGCTGGGGCGCCAGGATCTTGGTGACCTGCGGTGCGAAGGACGGCGAGGAGACCACGATGTCGGCCGTCGGGCCGTCGGCGATCACCTCGCCCTCGGCCAGCAGCACCACCCGGTGGGCGATCTCGGCCGCGAGTTCCACGTCGTGCGTCGCCAGGACGATGGCATGCCCCTCGGCGGCCAGCGCGCGCAGCACCGCCACCAGCCGGGCCTTGGCCGCGTAGTCCAGGCCCCGGGTCGGCTCGTCCAGCAGGAGCAGCGGCGGCCGGGCGGTCAGCACCACGGCCAGGGCCAGCGCGAGCCGCTGCCCCTCCGAGAGGTCCCGGGGGTGGGTGCCGTCGGTGACGCCCGGCAGCAGCTCGGTGACCAGGGCCCGGCAGGTGCCGGGGGCTGCGCCCGCGTCCCTGTCGGCCGCCGCGCACTCGGCGGCGACGGTGTCGGCGCAGAGCAGGTCGCGAGGCTCCTGCGGGACCAGGCCGACCATGCGGACGAGGTCCTTGGGGGCGGTGCGGTGGGGGGTGGCTTCGCCGAGACGGACGGTTCCGGAGCTGGGTTTGACGAGGCCGACCAGGGCGTTGAGCAGGGTGGATTTGCCGGCGCCGTTGCGGCCCATGAGGGCGACGGTCTCGCCGGGGGTGATGGTCAGGTCGATGTGGTGCAGGGCTTGGACGCGGCCGCGGGTGACCGAGAGGGCTCGTACTTCGCCTACGGGGGTGGGGTGTGCGGAGTGTTGGCGGGAGCAGGTGGGTTGTGGTTGATCGCGCAGTTCCCCGCGCCCCTTTGGGGCGGCGTTTTCCAGCTGTTGCTTGAGGTTTCCTGCCCTGCGGCGGGCGTCGCGGACTGTCAGGGGGAGCGGGGACCAGCCCGCCAGGCGGCCCAGGGCCACCACCGGGGGGTACACCGGGGACACGGCCATCACCTCGGCCGGGGGGCCGAGGACCGGGGCGGCGCCCGGGCCGGGCAGGAGGACGACCTGGTCGGCGTACTGGATGACGCGTTCCAGCCGGTGCTCGGCCATGAGGACCGTCGTGCCGAGGTCGTGGACGAGCCGCTGCAGGACGGCCAGCACCTCCTCGGCGGCCGCCGGGTCCAGCGCGGAGGTCGGCTCGTCCAGGACGAGGACGCTCGGGTGCGGGGTGAGGACCGAGCCGATCGCGACGCGCTGCTGCTGGCCTCCGGAGAGGGTGGCGATGGGTCGGTCCCGCAGGCCGGCGAGGCCGAGCAGGTCGAGCGTCTCCTCGACGCGGCGGCGCATCACGTCCGGGGCGAGGCCCAGCGACTCCATGCCGTAGGCGAGTTCGTCCTCGACGGTGTCGGTGACGAAGTGGGCGAGCGGGTCCTGACCGACCGTGCCCACGACGTCGGCCAGTTCGCGCGGCTTGTGGGTGCGGGTGTCGCGGCCGGCGACCGTGACCCGGCCGCGCAGGGTGCCGCCGGTGAAGTGCGGTACGAGACCGCTGACCGCGCCCAGCACCGTGGACTTGCCCACGCCGGAGGGGCCCGCCAGCAGGACGAGTTCGCCTTCCGGGACCTCGAAGTCGATGCCCCGCACAGTGGGTCCGTCGGCCCCGTCGTAGGTCACGGAGACATCCTCGAAGCGGATCACGACGGCTCCTTGGGGTCGGGGGCGACGAACGCGGGCAGCAGACCGAGGAGTACGGCCGCGGCCGGCCCGAGGGGGAGGGCGGGGGCCACCAGGGGGACCACGCCCGGGTGCAGGGCCGCGGGGTCGCGGGCCGCGGCGAGGGCGAGCAGAGCCGCGACCGCCACGCCGGAGGCGACGACCAGCCAGGCGCGCACGTCCCAGCGGTCCGGACGGTAGCGGGTGCGCAGGGACCGGCGGCCGCCGAGCTTCAGGCCCGCGAGGGCGGCGGTGAGACCCGCGAGGAGTACGGGGAAGCCGTAGCCGGCGCCCTCGGCCGTGAGCAGCCCGTACGTTCCCGCGCAGACGCCCAGCAGGCCGCCGAGGGTGAGGGCGGCGGTGGTACGGCGTATGGCGGGCGGGACCCGGGCGGTACGGCCGTAGCCGCGGGCGTCCATCGCGGCGGCCAGGGAGACCGAGCGCTCGAGCGCGCCCTCCAGGACCGGGAGCGCCACCTGCAACAGACCCCTGAGGCCCTTGTCCGGGCGGCCGCGCAGACGGCGGGCGGCTCGCAGGCGCTGGACGTCGGCGATGAGGTTCGGGGCGAAGGTGAGGGCGACGACGACCGCGACGCCCAGCTCGTACAGGGCGCCCGGCAGGGACTTCAGGAGGCGGGAGGGGTTGGCGAGGGCGTTCGCGGCGCCGACACAGACAAGGAGCGTGGCCAGTCTCAGCCCGTCGTACAGGGCGAAGGTGAGGGCCTCCGCGGTCACCTCGCCGCCCAGGCGGATGCCCTGGGCCCAGGCGGGGAGGGGAAGCTCGGGGAGGGTGAGGAGGGTGTGCGTGCCCGGGATGGGGGAGCCGAGGACGGTCGCGAAGAGCAGACGGACGAGGATCACGGCGAGGGCGAGTTTCACGAAGGCGCCGTAGGAGCGGGACCAGGGGGTGTCGGGGCGGCGGGTGGCCACGACGTAGGCGGAGACCGTGATGAGGAGGGCGAGGAGCAGGGGGTTGGTGGTGCGGGTGGCCGCGGTGCCGAGGGCGAGCGCCCAGAGCCACCAGGCTCCGGGGTGCAGTTGTGCGCGGCGTTGGCGCCCGGGCCGGGGTGGGTGCGCAACCCGGCGCTGCGGGGTGCCGCCTGCGCCCACCCTCCCCCGAGCTCTCGGCTCCGCTCGAGCAGGGGGGACCCCCATCGCCCCGGCGGCACGACTGCCCGCAGGCTGGGCGGGACGGTTATCCACGCCGTCGTACCTGCCAGATCGCCGCTCCGCCCAGGAGCACCACCACGGCGACACCCGCGACCAGGCCGAGGGACGGGCCGCCGTCCGACGGGTTCCTCTTCTCCGCCGCCGGCTTCTGCTGCTCCTTGTGGTTCTCCTTCTGACGCTGCCGGACCTGTTCGCCGCAGCCCTGCTCCGGATAGCCCGAGATCGCGCACAGCAGGGCGTTGGTGTCGTAGCGCAGCGGCTTGGCGACTGCCGCCAGGGCCTCGGCCGTCGTCGCGTCGGGGGAGATCCGGGCGCAGACCGTGCGGGCGGCGGGCGGGGTTTCGCCCTCGGGGGCGTCCGAGGGTGTGCCGAAGTCGAGGACCAGGGCCACTCGCTTGCTGCCGTCCCGCGCGGGCGTCTTCGCGCAGATCGTCGCGAAGTCGGCCTTGCCGCGCGGCCGGGCCGCGTCCGCGGAGTCCTCGCTCACCGCGAAACGGAAGCCCTGGACGTCGCCGTCCGAGGGGCGGGCCAGGGACGGGCCCTGCGTGGCGTAGACCCAGTGGCCGGCGTCGCGCTCCCAGAACGACCAGTACCGGTAACCGGCGGCCTGGGCCTGACCAGCGCCCGCGCACAGCAGGAGCGAGGCCAGGAGGAGGAGAAGGGCCCGGCGGATCACAGCTGCTGCTTCTTGCGGCCGGTGAACAGGAAGCCGATGCCGATGCCGGCGACCAGGCAGACACCGACGTACCACCAGACGCCGAAGAAGTCCGAGCCGGACTCCTCCTTCTGCTCCGAGGACTTGGTCGTCCCGGCGGTCTTCCCGGCGGTCTGCGGGGCCGGGCCCGTCGCGCCCAGCTGCTTCACGAGGTCCGCGCCGCCGAAGTCGCGCGGGTTCGTGCCCGTCGCGTGGGCGGCGAGGATCAGCTGGGCGTAGGCGGCCGGACCGCTCTGGGCGGCCCAGGACGCGGAGTTCTTCTCCAGCCACCGCACCGACTTCTCGGCCTGCGCGGTCTCACCCAGCGCGGCGAGCGCGACGACCGCGTCGGCGGTGTTGCCGTAGTCGGGCTGGGGCTCGGCACCGGCCAGGGCGGACATGAGGTGCCCGTCGTCCTTGGCGAGGGCGGTGGTGAGGTAGGCGGCCCCGTTGGCCGCGGCCTGCTCCGGCGTCCCGGCCTTCGCGCAGCCCGCACCGGACTTCTCACCGGCCCTCTCGCCGGGCTTGACGACCATGCCCTGGCCCAGCGCGCCCAGCACACCGGCGGCCGTGGCGTCCGCGTTGGCGGCGAGCTCGCCCTTCTTGTCCGGCTGGAACGCGAAGGCGCCGCCGTCGTCCCCGCCGCAGGGCAGGGCGAGCTTCAGCAGCGCGTCGTAGGGCGACTTGCCGTCCTTCTCGACCCGGCCGGGCTTCTCGCCCGCGGCGGCGAGCGCGCCTATGACGACCGACGTCGAGTTGGTGTCGCTGGCGCCGCCGGGCGAGTAGCCCCAGCCGCCGTCCTTGTTCTGAACGGACTTCAGCCAGCCGACGGCCTTGCCGGTGACGTCGTCGTGCCCGCCGAGCGCGGTCAGGGCCTGGACGGCGGCGGACGTGGCGTTGGTGTCCCGCAGGGTCTTGGCGTCGCACGCGGTGGTGGGGTCGGGGCGGTACGAGGCGAAGGAGCCGTCCGCGCACTGCTGACGCGCCAGCCACTGTACGGACTTCGCCGCCGACTTCACCCCCACCGTGTCCTGCGCGAGCAGCGCGAGGGACTGCCGCCAGACCCCGTCGTACTTCGGGTCGGTGCCGCCGTACAGGGCGGAGGGGAACGCCTGGGAGGGCGACGGGGACGGGGCGGCGGCGGCCGGGGTGGCGGCGCCGATCACGGCGACGGCGGCCAGGACCGCGGCGCTGCGGCGGACGTTCATGATCGGCGGGTGCCTCTCCCTGTGGGGGAGCCGGGCAGCGCGGGACACCCCCGGGCGGCTCGGCTCCGTATACCTCGACGGTGCCGCGCACCGGCGGGCTGCCGGGCACGCGAGCCGGTCACGAACCGTACGAAGCGATCCGGCTCCCGCCTGTGCGCGACGGTCACGATAAGGGCCTCCCCTGCTCGAGCGAAGTCGAGAGCTTGGGGAAGGGTCAGCGCCGGAATTGCACCGGCTTCCCCCCGTACGGCGTGATGACGACCCGCTTACTGTACCCGCACGTAGGAATCGGGCCGAGGGTGCCCGGTGGGGCACCCGCAGGGAGGAAACGGGCCGAGGGGGTGCCGGTCGAGGGGTAGCTTCGGCCCATGCCGACCACACCGCCACCGGGAAAGCTGCTCGGCTCGGGACGCCGTGCCGACGTCTACGAGATCGACGAGGCGTGGGTGCTGCGCCGTGAGCGCGACGGTGGGGGTGACGCGGTGGCCGAGGGGGCGGTGATGGAGCACGTGCGCGCCCACGGGTATCCGGTGCCGCGGGTCCGCCCGGCCGGTTCCCGCTCCGACCTGGTGATGGAACGGCTCTCCGGCCCGACCATGCTCCAGGCCTGCCTGGCGGGCACCCTCGCCCCGACCGAGGCGGGCTCCGTCCTCGCCCGGCTGCTGCGCGACCTCCACGCCGTCCCCGCCCCGCGCTCCGCCGACCCGGCCGTCAGCGTCCTCCACCTGGACCTGCACCCGGAGAACGTGATCCTCACCGCCGACGGCCCCCGGGTCATCGACTGGTCCGACGCGGAGGAGGGCGACCCGGGGCTGGACTGGGCGGCGACCGCGGTGATCGTCGCGCAGGCCGCCGTCACCGGTGACGCCCTGTCCGCGCCTGCCGAGGCCATGCTGACCGCCCTTTTGGCCGGCCCGTCCCCGCTCACGCGCCCGGCCCTGACCGAAGCCCTGCGTCGCCGGGGCGCGAGTCCGACGATGAACCGGGGTGAAGCCGAACTCCTGGGACCCGCCGAGGAGTTGATTCTTGCTCGGAGGTGGAGAGGCTGACGTGGGGCCTCCGGCCACACGCAGGAGCGCGGCGTCGCCCGCAAGAACTGAGCCGTCAGGTCCGAGCCGTCAAATCCGAGCCGTCAGGTCCGAGCCGTCCGGTCTCCTGAACGCACTCAGCAGGCCGGGGACGCGCTGGACCCGTAAAGCAGCGGCGGAACGTGTCCCGGTCCGACCTGGACTTCACACCGCCACGTACGTCACCGGCTCACTCCCCGGCACCGCCTCCGCCCGGCCCAGCTTCACCAGCCGCCGCAGGTGCGCCTCGGCCTCCGAGACGGCGATGGTGCGGGAGCCGTAGGGGATCTGGTCCCAGGGGCGGTTCCACTCCATGCGTTCGGCGAGCTGCCAGGGGGTGAGGGGCTCGGCGAGCAGGGTCAGCAGGTCGGTCAGGCGGGACTCGTGGTGGGTGAGCAGCGCGCCGACGCGGGCGGCGGCGTCGGAGAACGGGTGCTGGTGGGCCGGGAGGATCTCGGCGGGGGCCAGTCGGCCGACGCGTTCGAGGGAGTCGAGGTAGTCGCCCAGGGGGTCGGTGACGTCCCCCAAGCTCTCGGCTTCGCTCGAGCAGGGGGGACCCCCACTGTCCTCGGGGTCCTCGTAGAGGCCGATGTGCGGGGTGATCCCGGGCAGCAGGTGGTCGCCGGAGAACAGGCGTCCGTGGCCGGGGAGTTGCGCGGGGTGGGCCTCTTCGAGGTGGAGGCAGACGTGGCCGGGCGTGTGCCCCGGGGTCCAGATCGCGCGCAGCCGGCGGCCGGGGAGGTCGAGGAGTTCTCCGGGGACGATGTCGCGGTCGGGCAGGGCGGGGGAGAGGCCGGGCAGGGTGCGGCGGCCTGGCCGGCGCAGGGGCGCGATGTGCTCCTCGGGCGCACCGGCCGCGGCGAGCTTGGCCGCCATGTACGTGAACCAGCGCTCGGGACGGGCCTGGCGGGTCCGCCGTACGACCGCGGTGTCCGCCGCGTGCATCGCGATCCAGGCGCCCGACGCCCGACGGACCCGGCCGGACAGGCCGTGGTGGTCCGGGTGGTGGTGGGTGATGACCACGCCGTGGATCTCGGCGACCGAGGTGCCGCAGGCCGTGAGGCCCTGCGCGAGGGTGTTCCAGGAGTCCGGGTCGTCCCAGCCGGTGTCGATCAGCACCGGGCCGCGGTCGGTGTCGACGACGTACACCAGTGTGTGGCCGAGCGGGTTGTCCGGGATCGGGACCCGGAGCGACCGGACGCCTCCGCCATGGTCGGTCACCTGTGTCATGGGGTCCCCCGTCGCCGGCTCCCCGCCACTATAACTAGAACGGGTTCCAGCGAGGACCCTCCGTGTGGTGCGCGGTCCGTGGACTCCTCGGGGCGGGGCTGGTATCAGTGGGCGTATCTGATGAACCGTCAGAGAAGGCTCCCGGGAAGGCAGTCGGCCATGACCGAGCTCGTGGAACACGGACAGCTGTTCATCGGCGGGGAGTTGACCGACCCCCTGGGCCAGGACGTCATCGAGGTGATCTCGCCGCACACCGAGGAGGTCATCGGACGTGTCCCGCACGCCTCGACGGCGGATGTGGACCGGGCCGTGGCGGCGGCGCGGCGGGCGTTCGACGAGGGGCCCTGGCCGCGCATGAGCCTCGACGAGCGCATCGACGTGGTGGGCAGGATCAAGGACGCCATCACCGTCCGGCACGACGAGATCGCCCGCCTGATCTCCGCCCAGAACGGCTCGCCCTACTCCTGGAGCGTCCTCGCCCAGGCCCTCGGCGCGGTGATGGTCTGGGACTCGGCGATCACCGTCGCCCGGGACTTCACCCACGAGGAGCGGCGCGACGGGGTGCTCGGCAGGATCCTCGTACGGCGCGAGCCCGTCGGGGTCGTGGCCGCCGTGGTCCCCTGGAACGTCCCGCAGTTCGTCGCCGCCGCCAAGCTCGCCCCGGCCCTGCTCACCGGCTGCACGGTCGTCCTCAAGCCCTCGCCCGAGTCCCCGCTCGACGCCTACCTGCTCGGCGAGATCGCCCGCGAGGCCGGGCTGCCGGAGGGAGTGCTGTCGATCCTGCCCGCCGACCGGGACGTCAGCGAGTACCTGGTCGGGCACCCCGGCATCGACAAGGTGTCCTTCACCGGGTCGGTCGCGGCCGGAAAACGCGTCATGGAGGTCGCCGCCCGCAACCTCACCCGCGTGACGCTCGAACTGGGCGGCAAGTCCGCCGCCGTCGTCCTGCCCGACGCGGACGTCGAGACGGCCGTCGCGGGCATCGCCCCCGCGGCCTGGATGAACAACGGCCAGGCGTGCGTCGCCCAGACCCGCATCCTCCTGCCGCGCTCCCGCTACGACGAGTTCGCCGACGCCCTGGCCGCCGCGGCCGGCGCCCTGACGGTCGGCGACCCCCTGGACCCGGCCACCCAGGTGGGCCCGCTGGTGGCCCGGCGGCAGCAGCAGCGCAACCTCGACTACATCCGCATCGGTCAGGAAGAGGGCGCCAAGATCCTGACCGGCGGCGGACGCCCGGCCGGCCTGGACCGCGGCTGGTACGTCGAACCGACCCTCTTCGGCGACGTGGACAACTCCATGCGCATCGCCCGCGAGGAGATCTTCGGCCCGGTCATCTGCCTGCTGCCCTACGACGACGAGTCCGACGCCGTGAAGATCGCCAACGACTCCGACTACGGGCTGAGCGGCAGCGTCTGGACGGCGGACGTCGAGCACGGCATCGACATCGCCCGGCAGGTCCGCACGGGCACGTACTCCGTCAACACCTTCAGCCTGGACATGCTGGGCCCCTTCGGCGGCTACAAGAACTCGGGCCTGGGGCGGGAGTTCGGGCCCGAGGGGTACGGTGAGTACCTGGAGCACAAGATGATCCACCTCCCGGCGCAGGGGTAGCGATGGGTGACCGCTGGCGCGTCGAGGTCGACCGCTCCCTGTGCATCGGCTCCGCGCAGTGCCTCCACCACGCGCCGGACGGCTTCCGCCTGGACGCCGCCCGCCAGTCCCGTCCGGCCGCCCCCGACATGGACGCGAACGAGCGGGTGCTGGAGGCGGCGGAGTGCTGCCCGGCGGAGGCGATCGTGATCACGTTGAGGGACAGCGGGGAGGCGGTGTTCCCGCCGGAGGAGTGACACCTGAAAAATCATGGATTGAGGGGTGTCATTCCCTTTCAGGCGTTTTATCCTGGAAGTCGGCCTACGAGGCGAGTGAGGGAGTCCGACCGGAGTAGCCGACGTCGGCGGGAAGTGAAGTTGGAGCTTCCGCTGGTGCCGACTGCGACGGTAGGGCTGAGAGGCCGGAAGGGCGCAGGGCCGAAAGGCCGGGCGACCGGAAGGCGACCCCCATCACCTGATCCGGACCATGCCGGCGAAGGGAACCCGTCTCGTAGGTCCTTTGCGTGCCCGGGGCCCGCGGCGCTCACGGGGTGGTCGGCGACGTGAGGTCGATCAGGCGGCACACCGTCTCGATGTCGATCTTCACCTGGGCGATCGAGGCCCGGCCCGACAGCCAGGTGACCAGCGCCGAATGCCAGGTGTGCTCGATGACCCGGACCGCCGAGAGCTGCTCGGGGGTCGGGTTCTCCTGGCCCATCGCGTCCAGGATGATCGCCGTCGTCTGACGGGAGACCTGGTCGACCTCCGGGCTCACGCTGCGGTCGGCGAACGTCAGCGCCCGGACCATCGCATCGGCCAGATGGGGCTCGCGCTGCAACGCCCGGAAGGCCCGCATCAGCGTCTCCGCGACCCGCTCGGCCGCCGTCTCGCCCTGCGGGGGCTTCTTCCGCAGCGTGCCGTGCATGTGCTCCAACTGGTCCTGCATCGTGGCGACCAGCAGGTGGATCTTGGACGGGAAGTAGCGGTACAGCGTGCCGAGCGCCACCTGGGAGGACTCCGCGACCTCCCGCATCTGCACGGCGTCGAAGCCGCCCCGGCTGGCCAGCTGCGCACTCGCGTGCAGGATGCGGCGACGGCGGGCCTCCTGCCGTTCCGTGAGGGGCGGGGAGGCGGGGGCTGCCGCTCTGGCTTCCACCTTGGCCGGCTTGTTCACCTTGGCGCTCACCTTGGCTTCCGCGGGCATGTGTCGGTCCCGTTCCGTGACCGTCCGTGAGGACGAGTGATCACACAGCATGGCACGGTGCCGGTCGTGGCGTGAATCACCTGATCCACTGCTCACAGCACCCTTACCTGCCGGTAGATTCGGAGCCTCCGGACGATCAAGTCTGAAACTTGTTCTAGATTAGCGTCCCGGCGTAATCTCGCGGGACAGTGCAGGGAGAAGGGGGCCCGGAGTGACCGCTGAGGCCAGGGAGGCCGGGGCTCCTCAGGCCCCCGCTGCCGACGGCTTGCGACCGCTCGACATCGCGCTCCTCACCTATAAAGGGAACCCGTTCTGTGGTGGCCAGGGCGTCTATGTCCGGCACCTCTCGCGCGAACTGGCCCGCCTCGGCCACCGGGTCGAGGTCATCGGCGCCCAGCCGTACCCCGTCCTCGACGAGGGCCACGCCGGGCTCAGCCTCACCGAGCTGCCCAGCCTCGACCTGTACCGCCAGCCGGATCCTTTCCGCACGCCCGGGCGCGGCGAGTACCGCGACTGGATCGACGCGCTGGAAGTCGCGACGATGTGGACGGGCGGTTTCCCGGAACCCCTGACGTTCTCCCTGCGCGCCCGCCGCCATCTGCGCGCCCGCCGCGGCGAGTTCGACGTCGTGCACGACAACCAGACCCTCGGCTACGGCCTGCTGGGCGATGTCGGCGCGCCCCTGGTGACCACCATCCACCACCCCATCACCGTCGACCGGCAGCTGGAGCTGGACGCGGCGGACGGACGCAAGCGGCGCCTGTCGGTGCGGCGCTGGTACGCCTTCACGCGCATGCAGAAGCGCGTCGCGCGCCGGCTGCCGTCCGTGCTCACCGTGTCCGGCACCTCGCAGCAGGAGATCATCGACCACCTCGGCGTCCGGCGGGACCGCATCCACGTGGTCCACATCGGCGCCGACACCGACCTGTTCTCGCCGGATCCCTCGGTGCCCGTCGTGCCGGGCCGGATCGTGACGACGTCCAGCGCGGACGTGCCGCTGAAGGGCCTGGTGCACCTCGTCGAGGCGCTCGCCAAGGTGCGGACCGAGCACCCCGGCGCCCATCTCGTCGTCGTCGGCAAGCGACCCACCGAAGGACCGGTCGCCCGGGCGATGGAACAGTACGGCCTCGCCGGTGCCGTCGAGTTCGTCAAGGGCATCTCCGACGCGGAACTCGTCGACCTCGTGCGCTCGGCCCAGGTCGCCTGCGTGCCGTCGCTCTACGAGGGTTTCTCGCTCCCGGCCGCCGAGGCCATGGCGACGGGCACGCCCCTGCTCGCCACGACCGGCGGTGCCATACCCGAGGTCGCCGGCCGCGACGGGGAGACGTGCCTGGCGGTACCGCCCGGCGACGCGGGCGCCCTGGCCGCCGGCCTGGACCGCCTGCTGTCCGACGCGGACCTGCGCGCCCGCCTCGGCACGGCCGGACGGGAGCGCGTGCTCCGGCACTTCACCTGGGCCAGGGCCGCGGAGGGCACGGTGGCCCGCTACCGCGAGGCGATCGACCGGGCCGGGGGTCACCACGTGCAGCGGGATTCCGGCCGTTCGGCCCCCACGACGGGTGCTGTATCCACACCCCCCGCAGTCACAGCAGGTGCTGTCTCCGCAGCCCCGGCAGATGTAGAAGGCGTCAACTCCGAAAGCAGGGCCACGTGCTGACCGTCGACTTCTCCCGGTTCCCGCTCGCCCCGGGGGACCGGGTCCTGGACCTCGGCTGCGGGGCCGGACGGCACGCGTTCGAGTGTTACCGGCGCGGCGCGCAGGTCGTGGCGCTGGACCAGAACGCCGAGGAGATCCGCGAGGTCGCGAAGTGGTTCGCGGCGATGAAGGAGGCCGGTGAGGCCCCCGAGGGCGCCACCGCCACCGCGATGGAGGGCGACGCCCTCGCGCTGCCCTTCCCCGACGAGTCCTTCGACGTCGTGATCATCTCCGAGGTCATGGAGCACATCCCGGACGACAAGGGCGTCCTCGCGGAGATGGTGCGGGTGCTGAAGCCCGGCGGGCGCATCGCCGTCACCGTCCCGCGCTACGGCCCCGAGAAGGTCTGCTGGAGCCTCTCCGACGCCTACCACGAGGTCGAGGGCGGCCACATCCGCATCTACAAGGCGGACGAGCTGCTGGCGAAGATCCGCGAGGCCGGACTCAAGCCCTACGGCACGCACCACGCCCACGCCCTGCACTCGCCCTACTGGTGGCTCAAGTGCGCGTTCGGCGTCGACAACGACAAGGCGCTGCCGGTGCGGGCGTACCACAAGCTGCTCGTCTGGGACATCATGAAGAAGCCGCTGGCCACCCGGGTCGCCGAGCAGGCGCTGAACCCGCTGATCGGCAAGAGCTTCGTGGCGTACGCGACCAAGCCGCACCTGCCGCGTCTTGCCGACACCGGGGCGGACGCCACGTGACCACTCCCCGGACGGAACATCTGGTCCTGCCCGGGGTCCTCACCGCAGGGCAGGCCGCCGCGACCGTCGCCGGCATCCTCGCCGTGCAGCGCGAGGACGGTGCGATCCCCTGGTTCCGGGGGCACCACCTCGACCCGTGGGACCACGTCGAGGCGGCCATGGCCCTCGACACGGCCGACGAGCACGAGGCCGCCGAGCGGGCCTACCTGTGGCTGGCCCGGCACCAGAACGAGGACGGCTCCTGGTACGCCGCCTACACCGACGGCGAGGCCGACGCGGTCACCGACCGGGGCCGGGAGACCAACTTCGTCGCCTACATAGCCGTCGGCGTCTGGCACCACTACCTCTCCACCGGCGACGACGCGTTCCTGGACCGGATGTGGCCGGCGGTGTACGCGGCGGTGGAGTTCGTGCTGCGCCTGCAGCAGCCCGGCGGGCAGATCGGCTGGCGCCGCGACGACGACGGCACGGAGACGACGGACGCGCTGCTGACGGGCAGCTCCTCCATCCACCACGCGCTGCGCTGCGCTCTCGCCATCGCCGAGCAGCGCGAAGAGGCCCAACCCGACTGGGAGTTGGCGGCGGGCGCGCTGCGGCACGCCATACGCCACCACCCCGAGCGGTTCCTCGACAAGAACCGGTACTCGATGGACTGGTACTACCCGGTGCTCGGCGGTGCGCTGACCGGCGCGGAGGCCAAGGCCCGCATCGAGGAGGACTGGGACCGGTTCGTCGTACCCGGGCTGGGGGTGCGGTGCGTGGTGCCCAACCCGTGGGTGACGGGGGGCGAGTCGGCCGAACTCGCCCTCGCGTTGTGGGCGATGGGGGAGTCCGACCGGGCGTTGGAGATCCTGCAGTCGATCCAGCACCTGCGTGATCCGGAGAGCGGGCTGTACTGGACCGGGTACGTCTTCGACGACGAGGCGATCTGGCCTCGGGAGTTGACCACGTGGACCGCCGGGTCGCTGTTGCTGGCCGTTGCCGCGTTGGGTGGGCACGAGGCCACGTGCCAGGTGTTCGGCGGGGCCGAGTTGCCTTTCGGGCTTGAGTCGGACTGCTGCGCCTAGGAGCTCGGGGGGCTCGCCTGTTGTGCGGGCGCGGGTAGTGCGGGGTTGATCGCGCAGTTCCCCGCGCCCCTGAGGGGGCGAGCCCCTGAAGGCGTTCTTAGTGCCGGTGTGAAACGCGGTTGGCGATGGCGTGGCCGATGAGCAGGTACACCACCGCTGCCAGGCCGTAGCCGCAGACCACTCGGGCCCAGGCCTCGTCGAACGTGAACAGGTCGTGCGACCAGCCGGCGAGCCAGCGGGCCGCGTCGTGGATGAACTGGACGAACGAGTTGCCGGGGTTGGCGTCCAGCAGGTACATCAGGATCCAGAGACCCAGGATGAGGGCCATGATGTCGGCCACGACCGCCACGATCGTGCCGGCTTGAGTCGCACCGTTGCGATATCGAGGGGACATGTCTTCCGGATTGCCCTTGAACTCTGGATGAAACCCGGGGATTCGCTCAGGAGTTCAACTCCGTGAGAACCCGCAGCGTGTGCGGGTCGGGGCTGAGCACGAGAAGGTCCGTCACCGGGCCCTTGCGCCACACCTCCAGCCGCTCGGCGATCCGTTCGCGCGGGCCGACCAAGGAGATCTCGTCGGCGAAGGCGTCGGGGACCGCCAGCACGGCCTCCTCCCGGCGGCCGGAGAGGAACAGCTCCTGGATGCGGCGGGCCTCGGCCTCGTAGCCCATGCGGGCCATCAGGTCGGCGTGGAAGTTGCGGGCCGCGTGGCCCATGCCGCCGATGTAGAAGCCGAGCATCGCCTTGACGGGCAGCAGGCCTTCGGCGACGTCGTCGCAGACCCGGGCCCGGGCCATCGGCGCGACCAGGAACCCTTCAGGCAGCTCCGCCAGGGCCGGGCCGTAGACCTCGGGCCGGGTCGGCGCCCAGTACAGCGGCAGCCAGCCGTCGGCGATCCGGGTCGTCTGGGCGACGTTCTTCGGGCCCTCCGCGCCCAGCAGGATCGGCAGATCGCCGCGCAACGGGTGGGTGATCGGTTTGAGGGGCTTGCCGAGGCCGGTGGCGTCCGGGCCCCGGTAGGGGTGGGAGTGGAAGCGGCCCGCCAGTTCGACGGGGGCCTCGCGGCGCAGCACCTGCCGCAGGACGTCGACGTACTCGCGGGTGGCGGTGAGCGGCGAGGCGGGGAACGGGCGGCCGTACCAGCCCTCGACGACCTGCGGGCCGGAGAGGCCGAGGCCCAGCATCACGCGGCCGCCGGAGAGGTGGTCCAGGGTGAGGGCGTGCATCGCGGTCGTGGCCGGCGAGCGGGCCGCCATCTGCGCGACCGCCGTGCCGAGGCGGATGCGGGAGGTGTGCGCCGCGATCCAGGTGAGCGGGGTGAAGGCGTCCGAGCCCCAGGACTCCGCCGTCCAGACCGAGTCGTAGCCGAGCCGCTCCGCCTCCTGTGCGAGGGCCACATGGTCGGGGGAGGGGCCGCGGCCCCAGTAGCCGAGCGCGAGACCGAGCCGCATGCCTGCCTCCTGACGGTATGTCAGCTGACGGGGGCGACGACTGTACGGCAACGGCCCCCCGCCCGGAAGGGCGAGGGGCCGTGCGAGAGGTGTGCGGGCTCAGCCGCGCTGGATGCCCGACGTGTCCTGCAGGACGCCGCGGCGGCCGTCCTGTGTCTGGGCGACCAGGGCCGCTCCGCGCTGTTCGACGGCCAGGTACCAGGTACCCGGGGCGAGTTCGGCGATCGGCGTGGGCGAGCCGTCCTCCGCGAACAGCGGCCGCGGCACCGGCACCGCGAACCAGAACGGGGAGAAGTCCCCGGCCGGCGGCTGCGGAGCCTGGGCCTGCGCCGGCTGCGGCTGCTGACCGCCGTACGGCTGCCCCGGCTGCGGCTGGCCGTAGCCGCCGGGCTGCTGCGCGCCCGGGTAGCCGTAACCACCGGGGGGCTGGGCGCCGTAGGGCTGCGGGGCGGCCGGGCGGGGGGCAGGGATGAGGGCGCCCTTGAGCACCGGGACGAGGGGGGTGGCGATGGCGGCGGCGGCCATCAGCAGCGTGGCGACGAGGGCGAGGATCATGCCGACGCCGGGGCTCGGAAGGTAGTCGGCGCGGGTTCCCTCGATGTTGTCGTAGCCGCCGGTCACGTCGAAGACGTTGCCGAGCGCGCTCCACGCGGCGAACACCGTGAAGGCGGCGCCGAACTGGCCGAGCTCGATCCCGGCGATCTTCGGCAGCTGCGGCAGGCCCCGCGCGACGACGACCAGCGCGCCGCCGATGATCCCGGCCAGCACGACGCTGAACACGACCGGGCCGCTGCCCCACAGGCTGGGGAGGTCGACGCTGTCGGGGACATTGTCGAACGAGTAGAGGTCGAGGAACGACGCGATCAACAGCAACACCGCTGCACCGATCACCACGCCGTCGCCCCGAGTGAGGGAGCGGATATTCACTTCAGGTCCTTCGTAGGTCGTCTCATCGTCCGTGGAGGCGTCGCTGTCACCATGCCGCCGTGTGGACTCGGTGTGAAGCGCGGGGGTGGCCCCTCATCGTAAGGAGGACCCTATCGTCCGCCAGGTCAGGGTGTCCGCCGGGATCTACCGGTCCGCAACTACCCGCGCAGAAACATCACGATTCCCTCGGAGATCCCTTGCGCCGCCTTCTGCCGCCAGGCGCCGCTGGTGAGCAACGCCGCGTCCTTGCTATCGCGCATGTTGCCGCACTCGATGAACACCTTGGGAACCGTTGACAGATTGAGACCGCCCAGGTCCTTACGCGTGACGAGACCGCTGCCGTCGCCGATGTAGTTGGAGGGCGCGCTGCCGGTGACCGCGACGAAGCGGCCCGCGACGTGCTCGCCGAGATCGCGGGAGGGGCCGACGATCGCCCGGGTGTCCGCGGCGCCCGCGTGGACCGAGCCGGGCAGGATCACGTGGAAGCCGCGGTTGCCGGCGCCCGAGCCGTCCGCGTGGATCGAGACGACGGCGTCGGCCTTCGCCTGGTTGCCGATCCGGGCCCGCTCGTCCACGCACGGCCCGAACGGCCGGTCGCCGTCCTGCGTCAGCTTCACCGTGGCCCCCTGCTTCTCCAGCAGCGTGCGCATCCGGTGCGCCACGTCCAGCGTGAACCTGGCCTCGGTGTAACCGTCGTTGGTGGACGTGCCCGTGGTGTCGCACTCCTTGGAGTTCGTCCCGATGTCCACCTTGCGGTTGATCTCGGACGCGTGCTGGAAGTTGCCCGGGTTGTGCCCCGGGTCGACGACGACGACCTTGCCCTTGAGCGGGCCGGAGGCAGCGGGCGCGGAGGCGGAGGGGGTGCCCGTGGGGTCCGGCGAGGCGCTCGGCTTCTTGGCGTCGTCGGAGGGCGCGCCCGACGCGGCGGGCGAGGAGGACCGCACGGTCGCCCGCCCCGAACCCCCGTCGTCCCCGGAGCCGCCCACCGTCTCGTACACCAGCCAGCCGAGCAGCGCCCCCGGCACCAGCGCGGCGAGCGCGACGGTCAGGGGGCCGCGGCGGGGGCGGCGGGGCTGGGGAGGTTCGAAGTCCGGGCCTACGTACGACACGCCTGCCACCCTAGCGGCCGTCGGCAGGGGCGGCGGGCCGAGGAGGGCCCGGCGGGTGGTGGCCGGGTCGGCGGGTGGTGGCCTGGCTGACGGGTTCTGGCGTGGCCGACGGGTATGGGCCGGGTCGTGTCCGCCGTCGTCCCGTCGTCCGCCCGGAGAGGGGCGAGCGGGACGTCGCTGACCCGGCCTACGCCCCGTTCCCGCCGTCGCCCCCGTGCCGTACCGCCTCCTTCACCCGCGCCTCCACCTCCTGACGCGGTGTGCCCTCCTGCTTCGCGTACCCGGTCACCGCCGCCTGGACGTCCCGGGCGAGATCGCGCCAGGCGCGCCAGGCCGTCTCCCAGGTGGTGGTCTGCCGGTCGCTCCACTTGGTCTGGGTGGGCGGCCCGTACGCGTCCTGGAGGTGACGCACGCGGGCGTACGCCTCGTCCGCCGCGCGCTGCTTCTCCACGAGCTCTTCGAAGGTGTGTGCCACGCGCCCGGATCCTTGGGCAGTGGCTCCCGCCCGCCGACGCGCCACGCCGCCCGTGGGCCGACCGAGAAGGGGTGTCGGGGGTGCGGTTCACCCGCCCAGCCGCCCAGCGCGTGCCGGTGCGTCAGATGCCCGGGCCCGTGCGCCGCAGCACCCGCAGCGAGTCCGTCGCCGAGACCTCGGTGAACGCGCCGGAGGCGAGGGCCCTCAGGTAGATCCGGTAGGGGGCCTGGCCGGTGAACTCGTCCTGCGGGTCGGGGAAGACGTCGTGGATGAGCAGCAGACCGCCCTCGGCGACATGCGGCGCCCAGCCCTCGTAGTCGGCCGTGGCGTGCTCGTCGGTGTGGCCGCCGTCGATGAAGACGAACCCCAGCGGCGTCCGCCAGAACGCGGCGATCCGCGGGGAACGCCCCACCAGCGCCACCACGTGCTCCTCCAGGCCCGCCCGGTGGAGCGTGCGGCGGAACGTGGGCAGCGTGTCCATCAGGCCGATCTCGGGGTCGACCGTCTCCGGGTCGTGGTACTCCCAGCCCGGCTGCTGCTCCTCGCTGCCGCGGTGGTGGTCGACGGTGAGCGCGCCGACCCCGGCCGCGCGGGCCGCGTCGGCGAGCAGGATCGTGGACCGGCCGCAGTAGGTGCCGACCTCCAGCAGCGGCAGCCCGAGCCGCCCGGCCTCCACGGCCGCCGCGTACAGCGCCAGGCCCTCACCGACGGGCATGAACCCCTTCGCCGCCTCGAACGCGGCCAGGATCTCGGGCTTCGGGGCCGCGGGCATGGGGTTCCTCTCGGTGGTACGACGGTTCGGGCGCCATCGTGCCGTACCCCCTGCCGCGAGCACGACAGGGGGTACCGGTGAGGAGCAGCGTCAGGCCGAGACCGTCTCGCCCGGGAGCGACAGGTCCAGGTCGATCGGGCGCTCGTCGCCCGCGTGGGTCGCGGACGAGGCGAGCGGGCCGTGGCCCGTGGCCCGGGCGGCCACCACGTAGGAGCCCTGGGCGGGGACGATGAGCGCGTAGCTGCCGTCCTCGGCGGAGAGCGTCGCACCGGCCTGACGGCCGCGGCGGTCGATCAGCGTGACCTTGGCGCGGGCGACGGGGGAGCCGTCGGCGCCCAGCACCCGGCCCTGGAAACCGCGCAGCACCTGCTCGGCACGCTCCAGCGCCGCGTCCTCCTCGCTGCCGGCGCGCAGCTGCGGCTTGTTCGACGACCGGCTGCCCGGCAGGAACAGCGCCAGGAGCAGGCCCACGGCCACCGCGCCCGTCGCGATCAGGAAGGAGACCCGGAAGCCGTGCATGGTCGGGATCTCGACGCCGCCGACGTTGTTCGCGGTGTTCGCCAGCACCATGCCGATCACGGCGCTGGAGACCGAGGTGCCGATGGAGCGCATCAGGGTGTTGAGGCCGTTGGCCGCACCCGTCTCCGACGCCGGGACGGCGCCCACGATCAGGGCGGGCAGCGAGGAGTAGGCGAGGCCGATGCCCGCGCCCAGGAGGACCGAGATGACCAGGCTCTGCCAGGCGGCGCTCATCAGGCCGAGGCCGGCGCCGTAGCCGATCGCGATGATCAGCAGGCCGAGGATCAGGGTGAACTTGGGGCCGTACTTCGCGGACAGCCGGGCGTAGACGGGCGCCGTGAACATCATCGTCAGGCCGAGCGGCGCGACGAGCAGCCCCGCGACGACCATCGACTGGCCGAGGCCGTAGCCGGTGGACGTCGGCAGCTGGAGCAGCTGCGGCAGGACCAGGGAGACGACGTAGAAGGAGACGCCGACCATGATCGAGGCGAGGTTGGTGAAGAGGACGGCCGGGCGGGCCGTGGTGCGCAGGTCGACCAGCGGGGCCTTCAGGCGCAGCTCCATCACGCCCCACAGCACGAGCACCAGCGCCGAGGCGGCGAACAGGCCGAGGGTGGTGCCGGAGGCCCAGCCCCAGTCGCTGCCCTTGGTGATCGGCAGCAGGAACAGCACGAGTCCGGCGGACAGGCCGAGCGCGCCCGGCAGGTCGAAGGAGCCCTTGGCGCGCATCGGGGACTCCGGCACGACGAGAAGGGTGAGGGCGATGGCCAGGACGCCGAGGCCGGCGGCCCCGTAGTAGAGGGCGTGCCAGTCGCTGTGCTGGGCGACCAGGGCGGCGGCGGGCAGGGCGAGGCCGCCGCCGACGCCGATGGAGGAACTCATCAGGGCCATCGCCGAGCCGAGCTTCTCGCGGGGCAGCATGTCGCGCATCAGGCCGATGCCGAGCGGGATCGCGCCCATCGCGAAGCCCTGCAGCGTACGGCCGGCGATCATGAGCAGCAGGTCGCTGGTGAGCGCGCTGACCAAGGCGCCGACGACCATCACGGCCAGGCTCAGGATCAGCATGCGGCGCTTGCCGTAGAGGTCGCCGAGGCGGCCCATGATCGGGGTGGCCACCGCTCCCGAGAGGAGGGTCGAGGTGAGGACCCAGGTGGCGTTGCTGGGGGCGGTGTCCAGCAGTTGCGGCAGATCCTTGATCACCGGGACGAGCAGGGTCTGCATCACCGCGACAACGATGCCCGCGAAGGCGAGCACCGGGACCACGGCCCCGCTCGCTCTGCCGGCGGGGCGGTCTGTCGTCGTCTGCGTCATTGAGGAGGGCCTCCAGGCCGGGGAGCGTCGGGTTACGTGGAGTCTGAACCTTGTATGTCCAGGCAACTATTCCGTTGCTTTGGCACCCTAACGAAAACTTGACCTTTCCTTGGTCCTGGCGGGGGATTGCGGGGGGATCCGTGGCGGTTTGTCCGGAGGCCTAGGTCCCCGGACCGAGAACCGGGCCCTGCGAAATCCCGATGCAAGGGGCGCAAGGGCGTTGAGAGCATGACACCCATGCTCGAATCCGCCGATGCCGCCACCGCCCGACGCCCCCGCATGTCCCGACTCCCCCGACCGCCCCGGCTGCGTCCGCGCGGAACGCCGCCGATGTGGCTCGTGGTGGCGCTCACGTGCGCCGGGCAGTTCCTCGTCGTGCTGGACGTGTCCGTCGTCAACGTGGCGCTGCCGTCGATGCGGACCGGACTGGGGCTCAGCGAGCAGGGCCTGCAGTGGGTGGTGAACGCCTACGCCATCGCCTTCGCCGGATTCATGCTGCTCGGCGGACGCGCCGGGGACCTCTACGGCCGCAAGCGGATGTTCCTCGTCGGGCTCGGCCTGTTCACCCTGGCCTCCGCCGCGGGCGGTCTCGCGCAGGACGACTGGCAGCTGCTGGTGGCGCGGGCCGTGCAGGGGCTCGGCGCGGCGGTGCTGGCGCCCTCGACGCTGACGATCCTCACGGCGTCGGTGCCGGAGGGCGCCGCGAGGGCCCGGGCCATCGGGACCTGGACGGCCGTCGGGGCCGGTGGCGGCGCGGCGGGAGGTCTGGTCGGCGGGCTGCTGGTGGAGACGCTCTCCTGGCGCTGGGTGCTGCTGATCAACGTGCCCGTCGGGGCCGTGGTGCTGTGCGCCGCCGCCTGGTTCCTCACCGAGGGCCGCGCCGGGGACGGCCGCCGCCTCGACCTGCCGGGCGCGCTCCTCGTCACGGCCGGTCTCGGCACGCTGGCCTACGGCATCTCCCAGACGGAGGCGGCGGGCTGGACGGCACCGGCCACCCTGCTGCCGCTGCTCGCCGGGCTGGTCCTCCTCGGGGCGTTCCTGGCGGTCGAGGCCCGCACGGCGAGCCCGCTGATGCCGCTCGGCCTCCTGCGCCTGCGCTCGGTCTCCTCGGCGAACGTCTCGATGTTCCTGTGCGGCTCCGCGATGTTCTGCATGTGGTTCTTCATGACCCTCTACGCGCAGAACGTCCTCGGCTACACCCCGATCGAGGCCGGCCTCGCCCTCGTCCCGAGCTCCCTCGCCGTCATCCTCGGCTCCAAGCTCGCACCGCGCCTGATGCGGCCGGTCGGTCCGCGCAACGTCGCCGCCCTCGGAACCCTGGTCGCCGTGGCCGGATTCGCCTGGCAGTCCACGATGACCTCCGACGGCTCCTACGCCACGGCGATCCTCGTCCCCGGCGTCCTCATGATGCTCGGCGCGGGCCTGGCGGCGACCCCCCTCGCCTCCCTGGCCACCTCCGGCGCCGCCCCCGAGGAGGCGGGCCTGGTCTCCGGCCTCGTCAACACGTCCCGCACGATGGGCGGTTCCCTGGGTCTGGCGGTCCTGTCCACCCTCGCGGCAGCCGAGTCGGCGGGCAGCACGACCCCCGAGGCCCTGACCGAGGGCTACGCCCTCGCGTTCCGCGTCGGAGCGGGGGTCCTGACGGCCGGGGTCGTGCTGATGTGGCTGTGGCTGCCACGGCGGGCGGCCCAGGCGCCGTAAGAGACGCGGGGTTACAGCCAGCCCTGGCGGCGGGCCTCGCGGAGGGCTTCCATGCGGTTGCGGGTGGCCGTCTTGCCGATCGCGGAGGAGAGGTAGTTGCGGACGGTGGACTCCGAGAGGTGGAGCCTGGCCGCGATGTCGGCGACCGTGGCGCCGTCCGCGGAGGCCTTGAGCGCGTCGCTCTCGCGTGCCGTGAGGGGGTTGGGGCCCGCGCTGAGGGCGGCGGTGGCCAGGGCCGGGTCGACGACCGTCTCGCCCGCCAGGACCCGGCGGACGGCGGCCGCGAGTTCCTCCACGGGGCCGTCCTTGACCAGGAAACCGGCCGCTCCCGCCTCCATGGCGCGGCGCAGGTAGCCGGGGCGGCCGAAGGTCGTCAGGATCAGCACGCGGCAGTCGGGGACTCGGACGCGCAGGTCCGCCGCGGCGTCCAGACCGCTCCTGCCCGGCAGTTCGATGTCGAGGAGGGCCACGTCCGGACGGTGGGCGAGGGCCGCGTCCAGGATCGCGTCTCCCGCGGCCACCTGCGCGACGACCTCGATGTCGTCCTCCATCCCCAGCAGCAGCGCGAGCGCACCGCGCATCATCCCCTGGTCCTCCGCGAGCAGCACGCGGATGCGCCGGCCGGTCACGGGCCCGGGGCGGGGCGGGCCGTGTCCAGCAGCGAGGCCAGCGTCCGCGTGAAGGACGCCGCCGAGTGGTCCGCGTGGTCGCGGATGCGCGCCGCGACCGTGTCGGCGCCCCCGCCCTCCAGGAGGCCGACGATCCGGTCCAGGTCCTGCCCGTGCCCCTCCTGGGTGGTCAGGTAGAAGTCCGTCGCGTCGTACGCCATGTGGAAGACGTGCTTCTTCACATCGCTCAGCGTCAGATAGTCGTCGTGCGTCTTGGGGGTCGGCTCGGGCGCGCCGACGCACACCGCAGGGGTACCGGCGCCCCAGGCGTTGACGGCCAGGTGGTACGTGTCCGTGATGACCAGCCGGTAGCGGGGCAGGACCCCGACCAGATCGCCGACCGTGGGACTCCCCGGGCGGGCCGCGATGTGGCCGACCGCGGCGGGGACGTCCCGGTCGAACCAGGGCAGCCACTCCAGCGGGGCGCCCAGCCGGTCGGACAGGCCCTGGCAGAAGGCGGGCAGCCAGTCGGGGATCGGCGTACGGGCGCCCAGGAAGACGCCGATGGCCCCGCCCTCGGGCACCGACCGGGACCACTGCGAGACCGGGAGGTGGTCGAGGTCGCCGGGGCGGGACAGCAGCGCGGCGTCCGATCCGAAGTGGTCGGTCGTACGGTCCCGGCGCAGATGCGCGATCTTCGCCGCCGAGAGCGGATCCCGCACCCACATCCGGTGGCTGTGCGTCACCAGGCGGGAGAACAGCGGGCCGTACTCCTTGTCCTCGTAGTCGGACTGCGTGTTGTGCAGGATCGTCCCGCCGTAGCTGAGGGTCCGTGCGAGGACCTCGTCCGGCTGGTCGGCCAGGAGCAGGGCCCGGTTCAGCTGCGCCCGGGCGTCGTCCCGGTCCGTGGCGAAGCCGAAGTCGAGCAGGCGGTTCGTCGCGTCTTGGGCCAGGTAGTGCCGGGTGTGCAGGAAGTCGCCCCAGAAGACGACCGCGTCATGGTCGCGGAGCGTGTCGAGGTGCTCGGCCAGCGGATGGAAGCGGAACGGGAAGGCGGTGCCGCGCGCACCCTCGCGCAGCGGCACGGTCTCCGGCGTGTGCAGCGTGTACCAGGTGGCGTCGAACGCGGTGTCCATCCGCCGCCGCAGGGACTCGAACGCCAAGTCCACGGTCAGCATGCCCGTGTTGCGGTACCCGATGTTCGGCGCGGTGATGACGGCGACGCGTCCCATGTGCTCCCGTTCCCCTAGGGCCCTCAACCGTTCCCGGCGGCCTCGACGTGTGGTCGCGCGGACCACCGGCCAACGTACACGTCCGGGTCGTTGCGGAAGCCCGCCGCCCCCGACCCCTCCGGCCGCTCCTCCGCCGCGTCCGCCGGAAGCTCCGCCGCCACCGCGAAGCCGCCCCTGGCCCGCGACCCCGCGTTCAGCGAGCCACCCGCCGCCGCGAGCCGCTCCGTCAGGCCGGTCAGCCCTGTGCCGGCGGAGTCGACCCTTGTACGGGTGGAATCGGCCTCTGTGCGGGCGGAGCCGGTGAGTCCTGTGCTGTGGGGACCGGCGCCCGTGCGGGCGGAGCCGGTGAGTCCTGTGCTGTGGGGACCGGCGCCCGTGCGGGCGGAGCCGGTGAGTCCTGTGCCGTCACAGTTGCTCAGCCCCTTGCCGTCGGAACCCGTAGGTGCCGCGTCGCAGCGCAGCACCGTGTCCCCGGCGACGGCCCCGCCACCGTCGTCCACAACCGTCAGCCGTACCCGCTCCCCGCCTCCCGCCAGCGTGATCTCGCAGCGCCCCGCCCCGCTGTGCCGGACGACGTTGGTGACCGCCTCCCGGACCACCCAGCCCAGCAGTGCCTCCGTCTGCGGCCCGGGCGGCGGGCCGGAGCGGCTCACCACGAGCGTGATGCCCGCCGCCGTCAGGACCGAGCGGGCCCGGTCGAGTTCCGCGGCGAGGCTGCCCTGCCGGTAGCCGCTCACCGCCTCGCGGATCTCCGTCAGGGCCTGCCGGCCCACCGCCTCGATGTCGGTGATCTGGGCCAGCGCCGCGTCCAGGTCGCGGCCGGCCAGCCGACGGGCCGCCTCCGACTTCACGACGATCACCGACATCGTGTGCCCGAGCAGGTCGTGCAGGTCGCGGGAGAAGCGCAGCCGTTCCTTCTCGACCGCCCGGTGGGCCAGCTCCTCACGGGCGGCGCGCAGTTCGCGCACCGCCTCGGAGAGCCGCATGATCGCGGCCGTCACCATCGTGGAGATCCAGGTGGCGTACGCGATGTCGAGGCCGCCCCAGCCGTCGTGGAACCAGGCCACCGCGCCCGCCAGTACCGCCAGGACCGTACCGGCGGGCCGCAGGTGCCTCAGCCGCAGGGCCGCGCCGGTCGCCAGGCCGAGCAGGGGGAAGAACAGCAGCCAGTTGCCGCCGTAGCCGGCGGCGAGCGCGCAGGTCACGGCCGCCAGCAGGGCGAGTGCGACCCGGGTGGACAGGGCCTCGCGCGTCCGCTTGTCGAACGAGCGGAACGCCACGTAGATGTACAGGCTGTTGAAGGTCAGCAGGCCCAGGCCGCCGATCCACGGGTCCGCGGCGCGGCCCTCGAAGAGGTTGGAGAAGGCGCCCATCCCCAGCAGCAGCCACGGCAGCAGGGTGAACCCGGTGGGCGGCGGGCCGGCGGCCGCGTCGGGTCCGCCCGCTTTCCGGGCCGCCCGACACTCGGCCTTGAGCCGGCCCTTGTTCGCCTTGTAGTAGCGCTGGTGCTCCCGGGCCTCACGGACATCCGACCGCATGGCCTCGAACCGGCACCTGACCTTGTCTCTCCAGGACATCTCCCCCTCCTTCGTCCCGACCGCGCCGGCGAACGGCACGACCCGCCGGGCCCGCGTGGTCATGGCAACGACGGTACGGACCCGCCGGGCCGCGCGGCAGATGCGCTTGTACGGACCGCGGCAGGACATATGTCATCGCCCGCCGATCTGACACGGCGTCAGGAGTCTTCACAACTGCCGGGGCCTCGGCTATACAGAGGGCGCGGGACTGGAACGCGTTTCAGTTCGCGTCCCGGTCCGGTCCCAGACGGCCTCGGTGCGGCCGACGGTGCGGACGGCCGTACCGAGGTCCTTCCTCCGGCGATCAGGAGCCCCATGCCCATCGACGCAGCCAAGGCGCTCGCCGCCGCACCCCGGACCGGCGAACTCTCCTGGGACCCCAAGGACGTGCAGCTCTACCACCTGGGCATCGGCGCGGGCAGCCCCGCCACCGACCCCGACGAACTGCGCTACACCCTGGAGACCCGGCTGCACGTCCTGCCGAGCTTCGCCACCGCCGCCGGCGGCGGAAAGCCCGGCGTCACCAGCGGGCTGTCCATGCCCGGCGTCGAGGTCGACCTGGCCCGCGTCCTGCACGGCGGCCAGAACCTCGTCATCCACCGGCCCATCCCGGCCACGGGCACCGCCACCGCGACCAACCGGATCGCCGCCGTGTACGACAAGGGCACCGCGGCCGTCCTCGTGCTGCGCACCGACGTCGCGGACACCGAAGGCCCGTTGTGGACCAACGACGCCCAGATCTTCATCCGCGGCGAGGGCGGCTGGGGCGGCGACCGCGGCCCCTCCGCCCGCCTCGAACCCCCCGTCGGGCAGCCCGACCGGACCGTCGAACGGCCGGTCCGCGACGACCAGGCCCTGCTCTACCGCCTCTCCGGTGACTTCAACCCGCTGCACGCCGACCCGGAGTTCGCCAAGGTCGCCGGATTCGAGCGGCCCATCCTGCACGGCCTGTGCACCTACGGCATCACGCTCAAGGCGGTCGTCGACACCCTGCTCGGCGGGGACGTGACCCGGGTGCGCTCCTACGCCACCCGGTTCGCCGGGGTCGTGTACCCGGGGGAGACCCTGCGGATCCGCATGTGGCACACACCCGGCTCCACCCGGGTCGCCGTCAGTGCCGTCGAGCGCGAGGACGCTCCCGTCCTCGCCGACACCGTCGTCGAACACACCTGAACCACCACGCCGTACGAGGGGAGCCCGCACAATGCGCGCAGCCGTACTGCACGAGATCGGCCAGGACAAGCTGGAGGTCCTCGACGACGTCGAGGCGGTGGGGTTCGGGCCCGGCAGGGTCAGGATCCGGGTGCGCGCCACGGGGCTGTGCCACTCGGACCTGTCCGCCATGAGCGGCGTGCTCCCGCAGCCCGGCCCCTTCGTACCCGGCCACGAGGGGGCGGGAGAGATCCTCGAAGTCGGCGAGGGCGTCGGCCGGCTGAAGGCCGGCGACCGGGTCGTCGTGTGCTGGCTGCCCGCCTGCGGCGCCTGCCCCGCCTGCAAGCGCGGCCAGAGTCAGCTGTGCCTGGCCGGGTTCATGAACGCCGGCACCCCCAACTTCAAGCGCCCCGGCGGGGACCTCTTCGGCTTCGCCGGCACCGGCACCTTCACCGAGGAGGTCGTCGTCGACGCCGGCTGCGCGGTGCCGATACCCGACGACGTGCCCTTCGACATCGCCGCCCTCATCGGCTGCGGGGTGACCACCGGCCTCGGCGCCGCGCTCAACACGGCCGACGTGGAAGCCGGTTCGTCGGTCGCCGTCATCGGCTGCGGGGGCGTCGGCATCTCCGCGATCCAGGGGGCCCGGCTGAAGGGCGCCGCCGAGATCGTCGCCGTCGACCCGGTGGCCTCGCGCCGCGAGTCGGCACTGAGGTTCGGCGCGTCGCGGGCCGTCTCCCCGGAGGAACTGCCCGACGCCAAGCAGCAGGTGACCGGCGGCGAGGGCTTCGACTACGTCTTCGAGGTCGTCGGCAGGTCCGCCACCGCCCGCACCGCCTACGAGAACACCCGGCGCGGCGGCACCCTCGTCATCGTCGGCGCGGGAGCCATGGACGACTTCCTCCAGCTCAGCATGTTCGAGCTGTTCTTCGACGAGAAGCGGATCCTGCCGTCCATGTACGGCGGCGGCGACGTGCTGACCTCCTACGAACGCACCATCGCCCTGTGGCGTGCGGGCCGGATCGACCTGGCGGGCCTGATCACCCACCGGGTGCCGCTCGCCGACATCAACGAGGCGCTGGACCAGATGCGCACCGGGACGTCCCTGCGTACCTGCATAGAGATCTGAGGACTCCGCCGATGTCACTGCCACTTCAGGGGCTGTCCGCCGTCGTCACGGGCGCCGGCCGCGGGATCGGCCGGGCCGAGGCGCTGGAACTCGCCCGGCTCGGCGCCGCCGTCGTCGTCAACGACTACGGGCAGCCCGGCCGAGGGGGGTCCCCCCTGCTCGAGGGGAGCCGAGAGCTTGGGGGAGGCACGGGCGAGGCGGCGGCGGGGCCCGCCGAGGAGGTCGCCGCCGAGATCCGGGCGGCGGGCGGGAGCGCCCTCGCGCAGTGCGGCGACGTCTCCGACTTCGCGCAGGCCCGGGCGCTCGTCGAGTCGGCCGTCACCGCGTACGGCAAGCTGGACATCCTCGTCAACAACGCGGGCATCCTGCGCGACCGCATGGTCTTCTCGATGACCGAGGAGGAGTGGGACTCCGTCGTCCGCGTGCACCTCAAGGGCCATTTCAACACCACCCGGTTCGCCGCCGCGCATTGGCGGGAGCGGTCCAAGCGGGCCGGGGAGCCGGTGTTCGGGCGGATCGTGAACACCTCCTCGGAGGCGTTCCTCGCGGGCTCCGCCGGACAGCCCAACTACGCGGCGGCCAAGGGCGGGATCGTCGGCCTCACCACCTCCACCGCCCTCGCCCTCGCCCGGTACGGCGTCACGGCCAACGCCATCTGCCCCCGTGCCCGCACCCGGATGACCGAGGACGTCTTCGCGGGCATCGAGCAGCCGTCCGGCGCCGCTCTCGACCCGCTCGCCCCCGAGCACGTCGCCCCGCTCGTCGGCTATCTGGCCTCGCCCGCCGCCGCCCACGTCAACGGGCAGCTCCTCGTGGTGCACGGCGGGATGGTCGCC
This sequence comes from Streptomyces tibetensis, assembly GCF_007655005.1. Lineage (GTDB taxonomy): Bacteria > Actinomycetota > Actinomycetes > Streptomycetales > Streptomycetaceae > Streptomyces > Streptomyces tibetensis. Next base: position 78,294 of record NZ_SZVW01000026.1, on the reverse strand, counting down.
GTCGTCGAACGGCCGCGGGTCGCCGCCAGGTTCGACAGCAAGCAGGACACCTTCACCTACGACGAACTGGAGGCGGTCCTCGGCCCGTACTACGCGGACCGGCCGGCGGGGGAGACGTTCGCCGCGGCGGAGGTGCTGGGTCTGAAGCGCGGGTGAAAGCGGCCGCAAGCGGGTGCCGGGCGGTGACGGGCGGCGACAGACACGGAACGGCCCTGCCCGCTTGTGGCGGGAAGGGCCGTTCTCGGTGTGGTGACCGGCGTGCCGTCAGGCCGCGGTCACGGCCTGCTCGGTCTTCGCCACCGGCTTGCGGTGACGTCCGCGCGGAGCCGTCTCGCCGTCCTGCGTGGAGACCTCACCACGGTGCCGGCCGGGGCCGGAGGAGGGCTGCTGGACGTCGGCATTGCTCGGGTGGCTCGTGCTGGCGTCGCTCATCGGATGGAATTCACCCCGTCAACATGATCTTTTTTACAGCCGGGTGAGTCTAACCGGCACCCCTGACCTCGGATCCAGGCGGCCACGCCAACCGGCACTAGTTCGTTACAAGGCGTCCCAACGGCGCTTCCTGAAGGGGCACAGGACGTGCGGCCGAGGGCGTCGGAGGCTGGGCGGCCGGGGCCGGCGGGCAGGGCTCGCCCGGCGCTGTGAGCCGTCCCGGGTGTCCAGGAGGCGGGGCCGCCTGCTGCGGTTGCGAGGGCGGCTGTTGCGACGGCGGCTGTTGCGCCTGCGGCCCCGGCACGGCCCCGGGCTCCGGCTCGGCGGCGGGGGGCGGGCTCACCTGCGCCACCCCGCACGGCACGGCCTCCGTCGCGTACGGCAGCCGCAGCACCCCCTCCGCTGTCCACAGGCCCGTACCCGTCAACCACCCCTCGGGCGCCCGGAGATGGTGCACCCGCCGCTCGGCGGGACGCCAGACAGCGACCCAGCTGCCCGTCGGCCCGTCCACCCGCAACGCCACCGCGCAGCTCTCGGGCGTCAGCACCTGCCCCGGCTGGATGGCGAACGGTGTGACGGAGCAGTCCCGCACCCGCAGGCACTCCGGGAAGCGCACCGGGAGCGTGCTGCCGAGGACACCCCAGCCCAGCCGGTCCTGCCCCGGCGAGGGCGCGTCCGAGCGGACGATCAGCAGCCCGCTGTCGTGGTCGGCGAGCAGCACCCGGTCGTCGCTGTCGGCGGCGATCTGCAGCAGCGGCGACACCTCACCGCCGCACTCCAGGTCCACCACGACGGCCTTGGTGCGGCCCTCGGTCTCCCGGTCCAGTGCCAGCATCCGTCCCGACCGGTCCAGCCATACCCCGCCCGAGCAGCGGCCGGGCAGCTCCGCCAGCCGCTCGGGCCCGAAGGCACCGCCCGCCACCAGCCACACCGACGTCGTGCGCGGCCCCACGGCGAGGGCGTAGGCCCGTTCGCCGTCCGGGGCGGGTGGCAGCAGCCGCAGCCGGCCGGACCGGTCCGGACAGCCGACCGCACCCAGGGGCAGCTCGCCGGTGCCCGGGCCGGTCGGGTACAGCAGAGAGAAGGCGTGCCGCCCGCCCACCACCCGGTGGATGAGCACCCGCCCGTCGGCCATCGGCTGCACCTCGGTGCCGGGCTCCTCCGGTTGGTTGCGCGGCAGGGGCACCGCGTACGGCTCAGGGCCGTCCAGGGTCCAGCGCTCCGGATACCAGGAGCCGCCTGCCGACGCGAGACGCGCGCCGTAGGCGCCGTCCGCGGTGAATGTGCAGCCGGCCGGCGCGGACCCGTCCCCGCGGCCGTCTCCGCGGCCGTCCCAGCCGCCGTACTCGTCACCGTTCTCGAATCCCGCCGAAGGCTCGACAGCACAGACCGTCATCGATCGGTCACCTCCAGTGACGAAGGTAGTTCGCCTGCAGGAGTGTGGAATTCCGCGGCAGCGGGCTTCACACATAAGGGTGTTCCAGGAACGATTCGCCTGAGGAAAAGGGGGCGATTGTGCTGAGCGGGGCGATGGGTGCCGGGAGCGGGCGGTGGCGGTGCAACGCCACAGATCAGGCGGGTAGCCTTGCTCCCGTGCCCCGTCTGTCTGAAGTCATCGCCGCGCTGGAGACCCTGTGGCCCGCCGAGCGGGCCGAGTCCTGGGACGCGGTCGGCACCGTCGCGGGCGACCCGGACCAGGAGGTCACGCGGGTCCTGTTCGCCGTCGACCCGGTCCAGGAGATCGTCGACGAGGCGGTGAAGCTGGGCGCCGACCTGCTCGTCACCCACCACCCGCTCTATCTGCGCGGCACGACGACGGTCGCGGCGACGCACTTCAAGGGCCGTGTCGTCCACACCCTCATCAAGAACGACATCGCGCTGCACGTCGCCCACACAAACGCCGACACCGCCGACCCGGGTGTCTCCGACGCCCTCGCGGGCGCCCTGGACCTGCGGGTCACCGGGCCGCTCGTGCCCGATGCCGGCGACCCCGAGGGCCGCCGGGGCCTCGGCCGGCTCTGCGCGCTGGACCACCCGGTGACCGTCCGCGAACTCGCCGCCCGCGCCGCCGAACGGCTGCCCGCCACCGCGCAGGGCATCCGCGTCGCCGGCGACCCCGAGGCGCTCGTGCGCACGGTCGCCGTCAGCGGCGGCTCCGGCGACAGCCTCTTCGACCACGTCCGCGCCGCCGGGGCCGACGCCTTCCTCACCGCGGACCTGCGCCACCACCCCGTCTCCGAGGCCCGCGCCCACACCCCCCTCGCGCTGCTCGACGCGGCGCACTGGGCCACCGAGTGGCCCTGGTGCGAGCTGGCCGCGAGCCAGCTCGACGAGATCTCCGACCGGCACGGATGGGACCTGCGCGTCCACGTCTCGAAGACGGTCACCGACCCCTGGACCGCGCACGCGGCCTCGTCCCCTTCTGATCCCCTTGGAGCCCCGAACTGAACGCCGCGCCCGCCGACCAGATCCGTCTCCTCGACGTCCAGGACCTCGACGTCCGCCTCCAGCAGCTCGCGCACAAGCGCAAGTCGCTGCCCGAGCACGCCGAGATCGAGTCGCTGACCAAGGACCACACCCAGCTGCGCGACCTGCTCGTGGCCGCGCAGACCGAGGAGAGCGACACCGCCCGCGAGCAGACCAAGGCCGAGCAGGACGTGGACCAGGTGCGCCAGCGCGCCACCCGCGACCAGCAGCGCCTCGACTCGGGCGCCGTCACCTCCCCCAAGGACTTGGAGAACCTCCAGCGCGAGATCGCCTCCCTCGCCAAGCGGCAGGGCGATCTGGAGGACGTGGTGCTGGAGGTCATGGAGCGCCGCGAGTCCGCGCAGGAGCGGGTCGCCGAGCTGACCGAGCGCGTCTCCTCCGTCCAGTCGAAGATCGACGACGCGACCGCGCGCCGCGACGCCGCCTTCGAGCAGATCGACGGCGAGGTCGCCACGATCACCAAGGAGCGCGAGGTCGTCGCCGGCTCGATTCCGGCCGATCTGCTGGGGCTCTACGACAAGCTGCGCGGCCAGCAGGGCGGCGTCGGCGCGGCGAAGCTGTACGCGCGCAGCTGCCAGGGCTGCCGGCAGGAGCTCGCCATCACCGAGCTGGCCGAGATCCGCAAGGCGGCTCCCGACACGGTGGTCCGCTGCGAGAACTGCCGCCGCATCCTGGTGCGCACGTCCGAGTCCGGCCTCTAGGCTTTCAGGGAGCCCTTCCAGTGCGGGAGTTCATCGTCGAGGCCGACGGCGGGTCACGGGGCAACCCGGGGCCGGCCGGCTACGGGGCCGTGGTCAGCGACGCGGCTACGGGGGAGACCCTGCGCGAGACCGCCGAGTACCTCGGCGTCGCCACGAACAACGTCGCCGAGTACCGCGGCCTCCTCGCCGGCCTGCGCGCCGCCCACGCGCTGGACCCGGACGCGACGGTCCACGTCCGGATGGACTCCAAGCTCGTCATCGAGCAGATGTCCGGCCGCTGGAAGATCAAGCACCCCGACATGAAGCCCCTGGCCGCGCAGGCCGCCCGGGTCTTCCCGCCGGGTCGGGTCACGTACGAGTGGATGCCGAGGGCCGAGAACAAGCACGCCGACCGGCTGGCCAACGAGGCGATGGACGCGGGGGCCAGGGGCGAGCGGTGGTCGGAGGCGGAGTCGACAGCGGAACTGGACACGGCGGCCGGGGCTGCGGCTGGGGGCGCTGGGGGCGCTGGGGGCGCCGGGGGTGCTGAGGGTGTTGTCCCGCCGGAGCCGCCCGGTGACGCGGCGGCGGGTGCGGCGCGAGTGCGCGGAGCCCTGGCGGAAGGCCGCGCGGCGGCCGCGGAGACCGCGGCGGCCGGCTCGGGCCCGGATGCCGCGCGGGCCTCGACGGAATCCGGCCGGGGCGTCCCGGCCGCGGCGGCTTCCGGCTCGGCGGCGGATGACGCCGATGCGCGTGCCGCGCGGGCCGTCGAGGGTGCGCGTGCCGTGCAGGACGACGCCGATGTCGACACCCGCGCCGCGGCGGCGGGCTCGGGCCCGGAGGCAGCGCAGGCCGACGCCGATGGCGACACCCGCGCGGCGAAGGCCGACGCCGATGCCCGTGCATCCGTCGGTGCCGCGAAGGCCGACACCGATGCCCAGACCGCCAAGGTCGGGGCCGACACCCGCGCTGCCCAGGCCGCAAAGGGCAGCGGGGACACCCGTGCCGCTCAAGCCGCGCAGGGGGACGCCGGCACCCGTGCCGCTCAAGCCGCGAAGGCCGGCGCCGACACCCGTGCCGCCAAGGCCGTCGCCGCCCCCGGCTGGGCCCCCGCCGACATGGGCGCACCCGCCACCTTCGTGCTGCTGAGGCACGGCGAGACGCCGTTGACCCCTCAGAAGCGGTTCTCCGGGAGCGGTGGCACCGACCCCTCCCTGTCCGACGTGGGACGGGACCAGGCCGAGCGGGCCGCCGCGATGCTGGCCAGGCGGGGCACGATCCAGGCCGTCGTGTCGTCGCCGCTGGCCCGTACGCGGGAGACCGCCGGGATCGTCGCCGCCCGGCTCGGACTCGACGTGGCCATCGACGACGGACTGCGCGAGACCGACTTCGGCGCCTGGGAGGGACTCACCTTCGCCGAGGTGCGCGAGCGCCACCCCGACGACCTGAACGCCTGGCTGGCCTCACCGGACGCCGAACCCACCGGAGGCGGCGAGAGCTTCGCGGCGACGGCCGTCCGGCTCGCCGCCACCCGCGACAAGCTGGTCGCCACCCACGCGGGCCGCACGGTCCTGCTCGTCACGCACGTGACCCCGATCAAGACGCTCGTCCGGCTCGCCCTGGGCGCCCCGCCCGAGTCCCTGTTCCGGATGGAACTGTCGGCCGCGTCCCTGTCGGTGGTCGCCTACTACGCGGACGGCAACGCCAGCGTCCGCCTCCTCAACGACACGTCCCACCTGCGCTGAGCGCCGACGCCTCCCGGGCCAGCGCCTCGACACGGCCCCAGTCGCGCGAAGCGACGGCATCCCGCGGCAGCATCCAGCTCCCGCCCACGCACCCGACGTTGGGCAGGGCCAGATAGTCCGGAGCCGTGTCCGGGCCAATCCCGCCCGTCGGGCAGAACCGCGCCTGCGGCAACGGCCCCGACAGCGACTTCAGGTACGCCGTTCCGCCCGCGGCCTGCGCCGGGAAGAACTTCATCTCGCGCACCCCGCGCTCCAGCAGCGCCACCACCTCGGACGCGGTCGACACCCCCGGCAGGAACGGCACCCCCGACGCCCGCATCGCCTCCAGCAGCCCGTCCGTCCAGCCGGGACTGACCAGGAACCGTGAGCCCGCCGCCACCGCCTGTCCGACCTGCTCGGGCCGGATCACCGTCCCGGCCCCGACCACCGCCCCCGGCACCTCCCGGGCGATCTCCCGGATCGCCTCCAGGGCCGCGGGCGTCCGCAACGTCACCTCGATCGCGGGCAGCCCGCCCGCGACCAGCGCCCGCGCGAGCGGTACGGCATCGCCCACGTCCTCGATGACGACGACGGGAACGACGGGCGCGAGGTCCAGCACGGAGGCGGGCAGGGCAGGGGAGACCATGGCGTCATCCTGCCGTCGGCATGCACAGTGCGCAAAGGTCGTTGCGCCTCATGCAACGACGTCAGTGCACTTCATCCACCAGCACATCCAGCGACCAGGCCTGCCCCTGCTTCGCGGGCGCCTGTGCCTCCACCACGTACCCGAGATCCCGGAGCGCCTCCACCAGCTCGGCGGGACCCTTCGGGTCGGTCCCGGAGGTCAGCAGGCTGCGCACGATCCGCCCCTTGGTCGCCTTGTTGAAGTGGCTGACCACCTTCCGGGTCGGCGCGTGCAGCACCCGCACGGACGCCGTCCGCCCGGCGACCTCCCCCTTCGGCTTCCACGCGGCGGCGTACGCGGCGGACCGCAGATCCAGCACCAGCCCGCCCCCGGCCACCTCGGGCAGCACCGTCGCCATCGGCGTACGCCAGTGCGCGCCCAGCGCCCCGAGCCCCGGCAGCTTCACACCCATCGAGCACCGGTAGGACGGAATCCGGTCCGTCACCCGCACGGCACCCCACAGCCCGGAGAACACGAGCAGCGACCGCGCGGCCCGCCGCTTGGCGGCCGTGTCCAGCGACGCCAGGCCGAGGGCGTCGTAGAGCACGCCGGTGTAGATCTCCCCGGCCGGCCGCGCCCCCGCCGTGCGCAGCTCCGCGTTCTTCGCGACCTCGCCCCGCAGCCCCTCGCTCAGCCCCAGCACCTCGCGTGCCTTGTCCTCGTCGCCGGCGCACAGCTCGGCCAGCTCGGTGAGCACGGCCTCCCGGGCGGCGGTCAGCCCCGGCAGCGACAGCGACTCCGGCTTCAGCGGGGCACCGCGGCCGGAGGAGGCCTTGCCTTCGGACGGCGGCAGCAGGACAAGCACGGGGGTACTCCTTCGATCGAACTCCGCCGACAGCGTACGGGGGCCCGGGGGAAGCTCAGCAGCGTGCCCGGCCGGGGGCGCGCACGAGCCCGTCGGCGGGCTCAGCAGCGTGCCCGGCCGAGGGCGCGCACGAGCCCGTGGGCGTCGTCGGCGTGGAAGCGGACGACCCGCACTTCCCGGCGCCGCCCGAAGAAGCCGACATGCGTGACGGGTTCGGTCAGTTCGAGCGTGACGCTGGTCTGCGAGCCCACCTCCACATCCAGCTCCTCGTCGGCCGGCTCGTGCGTCATCCGCAGCTCACGCCGTACGGAGCCGATCCGCTCCAGCGGCACCAGCAGGTCGACATGGACGTACCGCCGTATCCGCAGGGTTCCGCCGGCCGCATCCAGCACATGCGGACGGACGACGGACGAGGCGTGCAGCCCGACGACGAACACGATCGTGTACACGTCCAGGAAGAGGAACGCCGCGTGCACGGCGGGCCAGTCCCGCAGCAGCACGGACAACGCGACCGTCTCGACGAAGCACACGAAAGCGAACCCGGCCATCACCGCGCCCTGCCCCCGCGCATACCCGAAGGCCACCCCGCTGCCCGCCCCGTGCGTACGCCGCGCCACCCACAGGGCGAGACTCGCCAGCAACCGCACCTCGTGCCGGACCAGCAGCCACCCGACCCTCATCGCCGCTCCTCGGTGAGGATCCGCAGCGCACGGCGGACAGCCTCCGCCTGGGCCGGTGCGAGGTCGTCGTAGAACGCGCGCAGGAAGCTGTCGTCCTGGTCGGCCTCCCCACCCTCCGGCAACAGCCCCGGCGGTATGCAGTCAGCGAGCGCCCGGGCCGCCTCGGTGACGCGCGGATCGTCCGGCCCGGCACCGGCGAGCGCGTCGAGCAGCGCATAGGCCTCACCGGCCCGCGCCACGGCCTCCGGACTCCCCAGCGCCTCGCCCACCGACGACACCAGCCGCTCCCGTTCCCCGTCCGGCACGGCGGTCTCCTGGAACGCGATGATCTCGCGGTCCTTGACGGCCATGGGCGAGTCCGACAGGTGCGCGGTGCCGGCGAACAGCGCGGCCAGCTCCGGTGACACCGGACCCTCCGCCGGCAACCCGCCCTCCACCTCCAGCAGGACCCGCAACCGCGCCCGCCGCTCCCGCAGGGCCTCTTCCTGCCGCGCCAGATCCTCGTCCAGCTCGGTCAGCACCTCGACGAGGTCCTTGCCGGCCTCGTCCGCGAGCACGTCCCGCACCTCCGCGAGCCCCAGCCCCAGCTCCGTCAGCCGCCGGATCCGCGCCAGCACCACGGCATGCCGCAACCCGTACTCCCGATACCCGTTGTCCCGCCGCTCGGGCTCGGGCAGCAGCCCCAGATGGTGGTAGTGCCGCACGGCCCGCGTGGTGACGCCGACGACGCCGGCGAGTTCTCCGATCCGCATGCCACCAGTGAAGACGTTGACGCTGCGGCAGGGTCAAGCACGCCGTCCGGCCTTCTGACGACGACCATGATCGTGTGCCACGATCGAGGGAGCGGTTCCCGATCTCACGGCGGGTGGTTCGGCGATGTCCCAGTCTGGCGGGCGACAGAAGGAGGGGCGTGACATGACTGCCATGGCCCACGAGCCGCTCTCGCAGGAAGACGTCCTGCTGGAGGGCTTCCTCGCCCTGGACACGCCGGAGGGCTTCCGGGCCGAGCTGATCGAGGGGGAGATCGTTGTGACGCCGCCGCCGGACGGGGATCACGAGAAGTACATCAGCAGGATCGTGAGGCAAGTGATCAGGCGCTCCCGGACCGACATGGACTTCTCGGGAAACAAGGGGCTGAAGATGAGGAGCGGGGGCTCCTGCCCCAAGAACCACTTGGTTCCGGACGTCACCTTCCGGCCCCATCGAGCGGGACTTGTTCGGCGGGGTCGGCTCTTGGATGTCATGCGAAGGCGTCGCCATGGTGATGGAGGTGACCTCCACCAAGCCGCAGGCCGACCGCGAGGCCAAACGCCGTTGCTATGCCCGCGCGGGCATCCCGCTCTGCCTGCTCGTCGACCGGGACACGGCACAAGTCACGGTGTTCAGCGAGCCGAAGGACGACGACTACCGGGAGCACTGCGCCCGCCCCTTCGGCAAGCCCATCGCTCTTCCGGAACCGTTCGCCTTCGACCTGGACACGGCCGACCTCCTCTGATCCCCTGAGGGCGGGGGTGCGACATGGGGATACGAGAACAGGTCAGCTGGACCAGGGCACGTCTGGGCCGCGCCGGGCCGCCCCTCGACCTCCTCACCGCCCACTTCGACAGCCACGTCTACGCGCCCCACGCCCACGACGAGTTCACCATCGGCGTCACCGTCGGCGGCTCGGAGGTCATCGCGTACCGGGGCGGGCACATCCACTCCTACCCCGGCTCGATCGTCGTCCTGGAGCCCGGCGAGATGCACACCGGAGGCCCGGCCGCCTGCGACGGCTACGCCTACCAGGCCCTCTACGCCGAACCGGCCCTCCTCACCGACGGCACCCTCGGCGGCCTCCCGCACTTCCGCGACCCCGTCCTCCACGACCCGGAGCTGGCGGTGGCCCTGCGCGCCGCCCACACCGACATCAGCGCCTGCCCCGACCCGCTGGAGGCCGAGTCCCGGCTGCCCTGGCTGCTCACGGCCCTGGCCCGCCGCCACTCCACGGCCAGGGCGACCGACGACACCGTGCCCGGCGCCGGCCACATCGCCAGATCCGTACGCGACCGCCTGGCGGACGAACTGCTGGAACCTCCCTCCCTGGCCGCCCTCGCCACCGACCTCGGCCTGTCCCGCTACCAGCTCCTGCGCGCGTTCCGCACGACGATGGGCGTACCGCCGTACGCCTGGCTCGCCCAGCACCGGGTGGCCCGGGCCAGGGGCCTCCTGGAGGCCGGACTGCGCCCCGCCGAGGTCGCGGGCCTCGTCGGCTTCGCGGACCAGGCGCACCTCACCCGCTGGTTCCGCAGGGTGCTGGGGGTGACCCCGGCGGCGTACCGCAACAGCGTTCACGTCGCGCCGTACCGCAACAGCGTTCAAGACACCGTGGGGTGAGAAGCCCGAGACTCATCCCATGACTGCACGCGGCTGGTTCCTGTTCTCCCTGATGGGAGTCGTCTGGGGTGTCCCCTACCTGATGATCAAGGTGGCGGTGGACGAGCTGTCCCCGTCCATGGTGGTGTTCGCACGCTGCGCCCTCGGCGCCGCGCTCCTGCTCCCCTTCGCCCTCCGCCAGGGCGGCTTCGCCCGCACCGTCCGGACCCACTGGAAGCCGATGCTGGCCTTCGCCGTCATCGAGATCGTCGGCCCCTGGTGGACCCTGACCGACGCCGAGCGCCACCTGTCCAGCTCGACCGCCGGGCTCCTCATCGCGGGTGTGCCGATCGTCGCCCTGCTCCTGGCCCGCTTCTTCGGCGCAGCCGAGCGGGTGGGCGCCCGCCGCATCACGGGCCTGGCCCTGGGTCTCGCGGGTGTCACCGTCCTCACCCTGCCGCACCTCACCGGCGGCGACGCCCTGTCGATGGCCGAGGTGCTGGTGACGGTCGTCGGCTATGCCACGGCCCCGTTGATAGCGGCCCGGTACCTCAAGGACGTCCCGACGCTCCAGCTGATCACCCCGTGCCTGACGCTGGCCGCCGTGGTCTACGCCCCCGCGGCATTCCTCACCCGTCCCGCGACCATGCCGTCGGGCGAGGTCCTGGTATCCCTCGCCGGCCTGGGAGTGGTCTGCACCGCGATCGCGTTCGTGGCCTTCCTGGAGCTGATCAAGGAGGTCGGCCCGACCCGGGCCGGCGTGATCACGTACGTCAACCCGGCGGTGGCGGTCGCCGCGGGCGCGCTCTTCCTGGACGAGAAGCTGACGCTCGGCATCGGCGTGGCCTTCACCCTGATCCTGGCGGGCTCGGTCCTGGCCACGGCCGCGACGCCGAAGCGGGACGTCCGCCGGGTACGGGTACCATGGTCGACACGGCAGACGAGCCGGGCGGACGGCCGCGTGGAGTCCCCCTGACGGGGAGCTTCCCGAGGAACGTCCGGGCTCCACAGGGCAGGGTGGTGGCTAACGGCCACCCGGGGTGACCCGCGGGACAGTGCCACAGAAAGCAGACCGCCGGGGACCTCGGTCCTCGGTAAGGGTGAAACGGTGGTGTAAGAGACCACCAGTGCCCAGGGTGACCTGGGCAGCTAGGTAAACCCCACCCGGAGCAAGGTCAAGAGGAGCCGCCGTAAAAAGCGGCTCTGCGCGGACGATCGAGGGCTGCCCGCCCGAGTCCGCGGGTAGACCGCACGAGGCCGGCGGCAACGCCGGCCCTAGATGGATGGCCGTCGCCCCGGCTCCCGCGAGGGAACCGGGGAACAGAACCCGGCGTACAGCCCGACTCGTCTGCCGCTCTCTATTTCCGCAGGTCAGAGCCCATGTTCACTCGTTGAACAAACCGGCCGGGTCGAATCCGGGTCGAATCCGGGCCGTGCAGGTGGGTGACAACGTGGCGATGTACGCCGCGTATGTTGACTCTGTCCAACCTATAAGGGGATGAATGGGGCCTATTGGGCGCCTGCTCGGGTGTGAGGGCAGTTGACAGTCCGCAGACGGCGAGTCGAGAGGCCCCAGGCATACTCGAAAGTATCGTCCGGCGTGTCTCCGTATGCGTGTTGTGTATGGGCGTGCGGGGTTGGCGGTCCACCCCACCTGTGTTTATCGCGCTCGCCTTCCGTATTTCCACGAGCCAGGTCCTTGCCGGTCGCCTCCTGTGTGGCCGATGCCTATGTTTGGCACGCACTGGCGCTCCCGACTACTTCGGCGCCGTCAAGTTCGCGGTCGAGGTCAGAGCGGGCATCGACTTGGGCATCGGCCTTGAGCGAGGTGCCTGGGATCTCGCTGATGGCGCACGGGCCTGACGCGAAGAGACGCTGATAGGCGGCTTTCCTGGAGGGCGAAGCCGTTGGCGCGGTCGACGGCGTGCCTTGTCGCAGCCGATGTGCTGGACATGCCGGCCGGGGGTTATTCGCTTGGCTCCGCCTGTCCCCGGCGTCGATCCTGATAGCCGCTAGAACGAGATGCCGAGAGCCGAGCCCATGGTCGACGGTACATGCACGACAGGAGCACCGATGGACGCCGGAGACTACCTCGCGCAGCAGATCGAGGCCATGCGGCAGATGCTCGCCGACACCGAGCCTGCCTCCCTGCGGACCAGCTATCTGGCCGATCCGTCGGCCGGTAACCCGGTGCTCCAGGGATCGACCGCGACGGCTCTCGTACCTCGCTGGAACGAACGCTCCAGTGGATTGTGGGTCCCCGCATCCTTCCAGGAACCGGCGCCAATCGATCTGACCGCGGTCTACCTCACACCGGAAGAGATCTTCGGATTCCAGCTGCCTGCCGACTACACCCGGCGCCAACTGCAGCGCCTTCCCCTGGAGGGGGTTCTGCGCTTTTGCGCCCTGGCCCTCAACGCCTTGGCCGTTCCCGGCGCATCCGCCAGCGAGGTCGACCAGCAGTTCGCCGACCGGCTGTTTAAGGAGCCGATCCGCGGGCGGGTTCTCAACCTGCTCCGGGACGAGACCCGTCGACTCCTCGTTCCCCAGGCCTTCATGCTCCTGGCCCGTATGGCTATGGAAGCCTCGCCGGACACACTGTCGGAAGGCACATCCCAAGGCGACGTCCTGGGCGCCTTTTTCGCCCTCACGCAGATGATGGGAGTGTTCCCCGACTCCGGCCCGACCATCATCGGCGACCGGCCGGGCACGCTGGGCCGCGAGATCATCGCCAACCAGCACTTCAACCACAACTGGTCCGTCGCGGGATTCCTGGCCCGCTATGCGCGCCGCTGGCTGCAATTGCCGGCCGAGCACCAGGGTGAGCCGGGCATCGTCGACCTCGGTGAGGTCTACCGGGACTGCACGGGCATCCAGTTCGACTCCCTGGCGGCCGTCGCCGGCTACCTGTGGATGGTCACCACGTCCGGCCGTTTCGTCATCGAACCGGGCGAACTGGGCGGCCTAAACATACCTGCCGAGCAGGTCGAGGCTGTGCTGGCGCTAATCAGCACCGACCTGTCGGGCATGCGCGAGGCGGTGCGCAGTCAACAGCCCGATCAGCGCACCGAATGGGCTTTCGACCCCTTCCAGCAGTGGCCGGTCCTCCGCTTGCCCGAGGGCCGGCTGCTTGTCCTCGACCCCCGCCACCTGCTCAACCGCGCCTTCGGATGGCTGCCGATCTGGGACATCAAGTTTCCGCCGCCGGGGCACACCAGGCCCGTCGGCCACCGCAAGCTTGCGGCTCGGGCCGAGTCGACCCTGCGTCACCTCAGCGAGGTCTACGTCAGCGAGGTTCTGCACCGGATCGTGGGCGACGAGGGCACCACCCGCCGGGTCTACGACGACGCCGAACTCAAGGCCGCCTACACCGCCGAGGGCCAGCGCATCGCCGACGCCGCGATCGACTACCCCGGCACCTGGATCGTCATCGAGGTCACGACCTCCCAGCTGCGCCGCGAAGCCGCCACCGCCGTACCCGGCGAATCACAGATCGAGGACATCGACAAGCTCATCGAGGAACTCGACCAGATCGACGCGACCATCGCGGCACTACGCCGCGACGAGGCCGCGCTCACCGGCACGTCGGCTCCCGCTGAGCGCCGCTACCTGCCCCTGCTCGTGCTGCCTGAGGGCTTCCCCGTCAACCCGGTAACCCTCACCGTCATCCGTGAACGCGCCCGGGCGCGCGGGCTGTTGCAGGCGCCGGACACCGATCCGGTGGAGATCGTGGACATCGAAGAACTGGAAATGATCGAAGGCATCCAGGAGGAGTCCGGCCCCGGGATGCTGGACATCCTGCGCGGCAAGCAGTCCGGCGGGCTGCGCATCGCCGCCGTACGCGACCACATCTTCCACGTCATGCGACTGCATCCCCGCCGACCCGCCCGGCAGTCCGAACTGCTGGACGCGGCGCTGAAGTCGCTCGCCGACGCCCTGCCGCGCCCGCCGCATGGCGGCACTGTCACCGACCACAACCGCCCACGAGGCTGACCATCGCACACCTGACGGGACATCAACGCTACCCGTTAGACGGCAGGGCGTACGCGGTCTCACGCGAACCCGGGCCTCCGTCAGCCGATCTGCCCCTCGACGCCGTCCTTAGCGTGGGTGCCCTCGATGCCGGGATCGCAGTAGAATCTGGTCGGTGCCCCACCGAGGCCCTCGCCCCAGCGGGGGCGGGGGCCTCAGGCGTGCGCGGACCGTACCGCAGTCCAACAGGGCAGGTTCAGTGGCCACTTGCCCGCTGGTCTAGAGCCCTTGCACGCAGACACCCTGCTAACATGAAAGCACGTCACGTGTGATAAGACGTACCGCCTCCTCTTTAGCGCTGCGGCCCTGAAGAAGATGCTGATGGTCCTCGGAACCGTCGCGGTGCGAACGCTCGCAGGTGTCGCCGAAGCGCCGGGCACCGAGTGTCCCCGGAGCGGACAGCGAGTGTGTGGGCCCCGATGGCTCCGCTGCACGCGGACTTCCGGGATGCCCACGAGAGGTCTCTTCCGTGACCATCAATTCCATCGTTCTCGCCGGGAATTCGGCTGACGACCCAAGCGATGACCTCGAGGCCGAGCCGGTCGAAGCGCCGCTGCAGGTGGTCCCCGTGGCGACCACCACCACTGCGGTCGGCACACCGACACTGCGCGTAGTAGACCCTCGGTCGGCCGCCAAGGCCGCGACTGAGCTCGGCGCGCTCAAGGGCGTGGACCTGGATCCGGACACGCTCCGGCGGCTACTGATGTGCTGCGTGGAGCCCGACGGGTTCCGTGTCACGCGTCACCGGACCGGTACCGGGTGGCTCTCGATCATCGAGACCCGCCAATTCGTGACCCTGTTCACGCTGACCCCGAGCAACGACCGGCTTGGGGACCAGCTGATCTATGCCGCCGATCCGTCGTTCGACGCCAAGACCGTGAAAACGGACGGTCGCCGGATTGGCCACATCGCGGTCCCGATGCCGGAGTCGGACGGCATGTACGCGAAGTTGGTCTACACGGCCACCAAGGACACTCTTCTGGAGGCCACCGACCGCAACTGCCAGGCCGTGCGCAAGGACAACCCGCAGCACGACATCGGCCCCGACATCATCCACCGCTCACTGACCACGGTCTTCACGACCCTCCGCTACACCGGTCGGACCAACGAGCTGGAGCAGGTCAGCGTGGACGGCAACAGCCGGCTGGCCAGTGCCTACGCACAGATCAAGATCGACCCGCGCTGGCTGCCTCAGCGGCTGCGTAAGCAGTACGAGGATGACGAGCGCCCGATGCTGTTGCCCTCGATGTTGATGGACTGCGACCTCAACGAACGTCGCGATCTGACCCGCAAGATCATCAAGGCAAACGAGGACCGGCTCGCCCTTCCGGTGGGCAAGTCGCTCAAGGACCTTAAGGAGCGCAATCGGGCTGTCTGCGCGCTCAACGCCCTTACCGCGCCGGTCCAGGTGATCGTCGGATACGAGGACGACGACCCCGAGACCCATGGCGTGACCCGGTTCGCCTCGGCGGTGCGCTCGCTGCTGGTGCGGATGAACGTCGGGGTGAAGACCTTCGACACGGGCGCCCAGAACGCGGTCATGGCGGAAGAGATCGTGCTCGCCGCGCAGCAGAGTGGGCACTTCGACGAAGACCAGGTCGAACTGCTGATCGGCCGGGAAGATGTCTCCGAGGTCATGGAGGCGTACGGCCTCGACCCCGACCTGCGCGACCTGCGGGCCATGATGGTCATCAGCCTCTGTTCGGTGAACTCCGCCAAGCTCAACAAGCCCATGCGTGAGAAGTTCGGCAAGCGGAAGGTGATGCTCTCGCACCGCTCCGCCGTCGCAAGCGAGTTGGTCCTGCGCTCCTATGGCGCCGTCATGAGCTCCAACGACCTAGAACGCAGCCGCACTGCGCTCAACTCCGGCTGCATCTGGCAGTCGCTCGTCGACCACCCCTGGCGGCCGGCAATGATCAACGACGACGACTCCGTCGATTTGGTGCTGAAGCTCGCGCTCAAGGAACTGGCGCCGGTCGGAGACAAAGAAGTTGTTACCGGGGAGCCGGGCCGCTACGCCAGGCTGCTCGGAGTGCTCGGCATGGTGGCCCTGGTCATCGGTGGCGGGCTGACCAGCCCCAAGGGCTCCAGTGAGAAGGAAGTCAACGACCTCATCGACCGGTCCAGCGTCGCGAGTATCGTCGACAAGCTGACGAACTTCCCCTGGGGCCTGCGCATGCTGGCCGAGAACATCAAGCGAAACCGCGCCGGTACGTCGCTGCTCGGGATCCGGGTTCCCGACGGGACGACGGACATCGAGACCTTCGACGACGCGACGGCCTCGGTGACCGCGCGGGACGCCCGTCTGCGCCATGCGGTGCGCATCGCAGTACAGGGCAGCGCCGAGAAGACCGCAGCCTCCGCAGAGGAGAACGCCTTCAACGAGCTGTGCCGCAAGATCGTGCATGCCGACGAAGCATTCCAGAACTACCGGGCGATCCGTAGCCAGAATCCGTCTCCGGAGCTCATGCCCTTTCACCAGACCGACGGGCCGATCAAGAAGCTTGAGGTGATGGCCAAGGCCCTGAATCGAATGACGGCGGAGGACCACGAGCAGTGAGCACTTCGCCATGGGCCGGGGTTGTGCCTATGACCAGGAGTCGGTACCTGTACCTTGCCGATCTTGCCGGAGACAATCTCCTGGCCAGCCGCCCCGTCGCTCAGAACATTGATAGGCCGTACGACGGCGATGAGGAGAAGGCCGTGTACGTCGTGGTCAACCGCGACGGCCTCGCGTGTTACGCCGGTCAGACCCGTCCCGCCAAGTCGTGGACGGGGGCAGCGGGCATCCGGCTCAACCAGCACATGGTGGAGCCGTCCAAGCGTGACGAGTGGGACAGCTTCTGGGTGCTACCCCTGAAGTGGTCCACCAAGCCCACCATCGTCAACTGGTACGAAAGGACCGTCGCGGCACGCTTGATGCTGCCGCTTCGCCACCGCCGGAGCCGCAGCAGCTTCTGAGGCGCACTCGACTTCCGGTCGAGAGGTCCAGGTGCAAGTTCTGGCCGGCGCTCCACCGAGGTCCTCGCCCCCATCTGGGGCGGGGGCCTCTGTTGCGGCAACTTCACCGCCCGTCTCGCGACCGCCTCTAGACCTACCCGCCAGCCAATCTGGCAGGCCAGCATGCTTCCACCTCAACCGCTCCCAAGTCCGTTAGTCGAGGAACTCGTTGGGCTCGGCTTGCCATATCGGCCGCGTGCGGCAGCAGGACCCGGAAGACCGCTCTCTGTCCCGGCGCGGTCCTCAGTTCCACCCGTCAACGATGGGCGCTGACCAGGGACAGGCCGAGGCCGGCGCCGGTCGTGCCGGTGCGGGAGCGGCCGGCTCGGCAGCAGCGTTCGAAGACCCGGTCGGCCTGTTCCTGGGGCAGGCCGGGGCCCTGGTCGGCGACTTCGAGGACGGCGTGGCCGTCGGAGGTGCCGACTCCGATGCGGATCGGGGATCCGGTGGGGGCGCGGGCGATGGCGTTGCCGACCAGGTTGGAGACGACCTGGCGCAGGGCGGCCTCGTCGGCCAGGGCCGCGGCGGAGGCGGGGGTGTCGTCGTCGGGGCCGGTGAGGGTGACCGGGCGGGTGGGGGCCAGGGCGCGTACGTCGTGAAGGGCGTCGACGGCGAGCGTGCGCGGGTCGGTGGGGGCGAGCTGGAGGGGGATGCCCGTGGGGTCAGCTCCGGCCTGGGTCTCGTCGAGGCGGGCGAGCTTCAGCAAGTCCTTCACCCGGCGGGCCAGACGTTTGGCCTCGCGACATCGTCCTGCTGCCATCCCCGTTCTGCCCATCGGACGGCCGGGCATCAGCCGTTTCACCGAGGAGCTAGGCGCTGCGCTCGCGGGCAACGGACTGACTCTGGTCACGCATCTGGCGCGTGCGTAAGGAAGATCCCTGCCGGACGTGTGCGCCCACGTGGACGACTCTGCCGCGATCGGGTTCGGGCGCCCGTTTGACGAGGGCCGGTCGAAGCCCTCCACCGTGCGGGCGTCAGCGTCGTGGTCCCGCCCCCGGAGGCGGGAGACTCTCCGGCGACCGGATTCATCGGCCGCATCCAGAATGGCGGGGGCGCCGCTCTCACGTCCAGGACGTCTTCACCGCGATGGCCTGCAACGTCGCACGCGTCGCCGACTGGATCGACACTGCACCCAGAACACCACGCCGGGCTACGCACTTCCGCACTCTGTGCTCAACCATCAAGTGACCAGCCCAAGATCACCAACAGAGCCACGGCATTGGCTTTAGGGCTCGTCGAGCACCTTGATATCGCGCCATACGTGCTCGTACTTCTCACGCGCCACACGGACCCACGGGGGTGGAGCGCTCCATTCGACGGTCACCTCGCGCTCGCCCCAGGCGACCTGCACGATCCGGCGATCACCTGCAAAGTCGACCACGAGATCACGGCGAAGGAAAAGCAGCTGTCCACGCCACGGGTCCTCCGTTCGGAAGACCGCCGAGGCGCGGACGCCGTCGACGTCGACGAGGTCCAGCGTGCCGGGGAGTTGACGAAGCCTGAATCGAGCGGCGAACTCGTAGGACGGCACGTCATAGGACCGATCGAGCGCAGTTGGTGACTCTCCTTCACCGGTAGCGAGTTCTACGGCCACCTGGCCAACGCCGATGCCCTCCTCCTGCCAGTCGCGACGCAATGACGGGCGGGAGTCGGGATCGTCGTCGAAGCGGATGTCGAACCGCGGACTCCACGGTGTCTCACCAGCAAACACCCCCCGGATCGTGGGGATTTCGGGGAAGAAGTGGTTTCCGGGGTATTCAAGGCCCTGAGCGAGCTTGAGCGCGGGGGCTGTATCCGTGGGCTCCAGCAGGAGCGTACGGAAGAACCCGAACACCTTTCGCCCATCGCGCCGGTGTTCCAGAAAGCCCTCGACGAGCAGCCATTCTTCAGCGACCTCATGGAGGCTCGCCGACGACCGCAGTCCCGCCGGAACGTGCACTGCGCCAGTGCGGAGCCATTCCTCGTCGTTCGTCGGACTGGCCGGCGCCCACTCCGGGAGTGGGAAGGGCATCACCGGGGGTTCATCGGGAAACGTCGGGTCGACGTCCGGTGCGACGTTGCGCCCGCCGGCTCCCCACCACTCCGGGAGGCGTCCGGCGTCGGCGAGACGGCCAATTAGTTCGTAATAGGCGATCCATCCATACTTCTTGCCGTAACGCTCCACTCTTGTGCGCCTGGATGAAGAGCGCCTCTCGGAGGCCTCCATGATGTTCCGATCGACGTCGCCGAGCATCGCGGTACGCCATCCGAGCTCCCAGACGCGGGCCATGACCTCACCGCGAGCACGACGGAAATCAGCGTGGGCGAAGTCGTAGTTGCTCCTGCCCTCGATGGCGGATCCGATCACGTAGTTCTCGAAGTCCAGGCCGAAGGTTTTGTCGCACTCCTCGGCGTTCGGGTCGTCCTCCGCCATCACGGGAGCCGGAGGTACGACCCCGAACGTCAGCGCGAGCGGGTCAACTCCCCCAGGAACGGCGCCACGGTGGAGGATCCCGGCGAGTTCATAGGTTGCCCGCACGTAGCTGCGCAGCAGTTCATGAGAAGTCGGCATGGTCCCGCTGTCGAGGAAGCGGTCACGCAGCTCGCCGAGCCACTCCGTGAGCGCGTGCTCGAACGAACCACCCGGGTCGGGCATCTGGTGGGCGCTGGCGGCGCCGAACGCGGCCCCGATAACGCGCTCGACAACGTACGGGTCGTCAACATCGACCATACGAACAGCAAGATCGAAAAGACGCTGCGGTTCCGGTCGGCCGTAGCGTTGCAGGGCCTTGGTCGAGAGATCGCGCACATCGCGGTTCGTGGACGTCAACAGCCATGCCACCGCGAGCGCGTGCAGGTCGTCCGTCTCGGCGCGGTGCATGCTTCCGCTCCAGCGCTCGATCACCCGCTTCAGGTTCTTCAGAAGCAGGTCATCGGCGCGGTGGCGGATCCATTCGGTCCACTTTCGGTCACGCTTCACGAGGGTCAGTGAGCGGAGAACCCGGTCGAGGAAGCCAGCGTTCAGCTTGTGCGCGGAGGACGCGCGGACCTCCCAGAGCCGGTCGAACGGATGCAGACCTCCGTACCCGCGAGGCCTGGGAGCGTTCCAGTTCCCTGTGCCGATCAGTGTCACGAGTTCGTCGACGGTGCGGTCGTCAAGGAACTCGGATTCCGAGTTGAGTTCCTGCGCGAGCACCCAGGACCGGTGCCCTTCCGGGGCGAAGCGCCAGAGGTGGTGCGCTGAGAACCGGCGGGGCACCAGCCCGACGAGGCTGATGACGACGTCTTCACCAAGAGGGTGGCCGTCCTCGCCGACGAGGGACTCCCACAACGTCGCATCTGCGAGGCGGTCCTCCAGCTCGGCATGGGTCAAACGCGCAAGGAGCGCGTCAGCGATGAGATATCCGCCAAGACGATCGAAGAGGAATGCCGTCTCAGTGTCGTCTGTACCGTCGGCCTCCTCTCGGAGGAGAACCCCTTCCTCTTCGAGGCGCCGAAACAAGCTCTCGTCCCAGTTTGTCTCACCGGCGTCGAGAATGGCCTTCGCATCGTCGGACGGCAGGCGGCGGACGCCGCGGGTCCACATCTCCCAGGCGAGTGCGGAGAGGCGCCGCTTGATCTGGTCGACGGGCACCGTGGCACGGGCGGGATCCTGGCCAAGTCGCTGGACGACGCCCTGGCGATACAGCTCGAATACGCCAACCAGTGATGTCGGAAGTGCTTCGGCGCCCACTGGCTCTCGGCGGTCGTGGTTGGCCGCTTCGCAGTACATGCGGACGAAGAGCGGGTTCTCAAACATCCCGGTCGGCAACCAGGCGCCGGCAGCATTGATCAGATAGTGGTCGAAGTAGGTGCGGACGATCTCGTTGACTTCTGCCTGGTACCACTCAAGCTCCGTGGCCACGGCAATATCCGGGACAGCGTAAGCGGCGAGCGCCTCGCGGAGGGTGACGATCACCAGCACATTCGGGTAGTCACCGAGCGCTGGTGCCAACTCATCGAGCAGGACGCGCCACTCCGAGGGCCTCTCCGCTTCGTTCAGGCCGTCGATCACCAGAGGGATTCGGGCGCCAGCCCGGGCACCGGCTGAGTTGAGAGCCTCAAGCAAGTCCTCGAAACGATCGATCTTCAGCCCGGGGATGCGGCGGGCCAGGTCGTCGAGGCTTCCGCCGGCTCGCAGTCGTCCGCCCTGGATGAATACCCCGGCTGTTGGTCGGTCGGCCAGCGCTGTCAGTTGGGCGGCAAGGTGCGTCTTGCCCTGGCCTGCAGCTGCTACGACCGCGATCAAGGAGGCTTCGGCATCTGCTTGCACATCCTTCAGCCACCGTACGACGTCACGGATTTCCGACCCTAGGCCGGTCGCGGCCAGAGCAACTGGCAGGCGCTGCTTTCTCAGCTTGAGCACAAAGGCGCGGAGCTTGCGCGGGGACGTGGCCGGCGGTTGAAGATCAGCGGTCCGCTCACGAGCCTCGATCGGCCGAAGGCCACGTCCGGCATCGGCGATCGCCCGCAACTCCCCGACAAACCGTTCAAGATCAGCGATGATCTCTTCGGTTGCCGTACGTGTGGCCTCGTCGTCGATGTCCGCAAGGGCGTCCTGGAGCGCACCACTGCGGTCGGCGATGAGGTCTGTGTGCTCAGCGAGCCAGTCGAACGACGCGGAGCGCAGAAGGGCACGGTCGATTCGGCGTTCCACATGGTTCGACGTGTGCAACGGAGGCACCCATCGGGCCTTGACCGGTGCCACAGAGCGCTCATGAGCTCGCGCGAGCGTGTCCGGGGACAGCACCAACTCTCCAAAGAAGGTGGAGCGGAGTTCGTCGTATCCGGAAAGCTCGGCATCGAAGTTTTCGGTGGCCCACAGCTTGGTCGAGATGCCGTTGGCCGGGCCGAGGCCGTGGATCCACTCCTCATCCTTCTTGGCAGGACGTTGCGGCAGGCAGAGTACGAAGTCGGTCAGCCCGGCGACGTACTTGATCGCCTTTGCGACGGAGTCCTCGATCTGGCTGCGCTGTGCGCTGGTGAGCTCGTTGTCCTTGCCCAGGATGAACCATTTGCACGACCATCCCCACACCCGGCCGGGCTCCCCGAGCACACCAGGGTGTTCGACGTGTAGATAGAACTCGACCCCAGGCTGATTCCGCCGCTCACGAAGGGTGCCCAGCCTGCCGTAGCGGCGGGCCACGATCGCTCGCGTGAGCGCCTCGAAGTTCTTGTCGGCGGCGCCAGGCAGGCGTGCCAGATCAGTCAGCTCCACCGCTACCTCAACTGTCCGTGTCCGACCGCGGCGTCCCGTCCTCGTTCCAGTGGTGCCGAGAGAACACCTCGACCCGCGCACCGAGGTTGACGAGCACCTTCACAAACCCCTGAACCTCGGACTCCTCGGTCCAGACCCGTACCGTTGATCCGGTGCGCTGGACCGAATGATCGAGGGCATAGATGTCGACATCGGACCGCCCCATGTCGTAGAGCCTCAACTTACCCAGCTCATCGGCGAGCGCTCGGGGCATGCGCTCATCAGCGCGTAGCCAGTCGTCGTCGGACCACTCCGCCTCGGCCAAGGTCTTGAGAGCCTCCATCCGCTCCATCGCCGCCTCGGCTCCGGAGACTGTCTCGAACGTGCCGATCAGGACCAGATCCATCGAGTGCTCCGAGCCGTAGCTGTGCCAGATCCTCATGCTGCCTCCCGCAGAGCTTGCACCGCATCCAGGATGGAGTCCTCGATCGGCGTTCCTGCCGATGCGTATGCGTGGGGCCGTAGAACACCGGCCGCATCGACGTGCATGTGCGCGTCCAGAGGGTGTTCACCAGGAATGACCTCGACCGCCGGTACCAAGGATTCGAGCCCGGAGCGTGAGATCGCAAGCCGCACCTGAGGCCTTGCGGTTCGCATCCAGTGCACCAGGCGCTCCGCATCGGCGTCAGAGATACCGGGCGTAGCGGCGGTCGGCTGCTCCGGCAGAAGCAGCAGTTCAGACGCTCCGACGTCAGCTGCGAACGCTGAGAGGTCATCGAGCTCGCCGATCGTGTCGGCGTTCACGACCGCGTTGATGCCGATCGGCGCAACTGAACGGAGGAGGCCGGCGGCGGAGATCACTGCCGCAAACGGCCGCCTCCGAAGCCGCTCGTATGTAGGTCCGATCCCGTCGACGGACAGGCGTGCGAAGTGCACGGAGCCTCGCAAGGCGTCGGTAACTGCCGGAGTGAGGCGATGTCCGTGCGTCGTGAATGTCACGGCCATCGAGGTGGACTCCGCGACCCGAGCACAGAGTTCGACGAACTGACGATGCGCGGTCGGCTCTCCGCCTCCAAACCCGACTCCGAGGCATCCAGCGGCGTCGAGTTCGACCGCCCAGGCAACCACACGGTCCACGTCGAGCGAGCTGGCGTGCTTAGGCGCGTAGCAGTAGGCACAACGGAGTTCGCAAGCGTTCGTCAAAGCAACAGACAGGTAGCGGGGAGCACGGGAGATCCGCTCCGCTGGCACCTTCACCTCGTCGAGCAGGACGTTGAGCCCGGAAAGCCGATCGAAGAAGTGCACGCCAGCTTCGGACATACGAACCTTGTACCTCACCAGCAGCATGATGCCAGTACCTCAGCGCGTCCCGCAGGCTCTGTAGGAGCGGACGCTATTTGATCTCGTTGTGGGAGATCTTCCTAACCGCCAGGGCCTTTGGGATGGCAGTCTTTGATCCGGTGACCGCCGAGACGACAGATGCGGCCCGGCTGTGACGGAAGAGGCGCAGTGTACGGTCACCGGTGCGGGGGGTAAATCTAATGGCGGATCCGACGATCATGGGAGAGACGCCAAGCGATCGATACTGCCGTGGAGCTGGAGACCGTGAAGCCTGTCGAGAGTGCTCAGCGTGAGCGGCCTGCGCCCGTGTCCGATGAACAGCTGGTCTGGTGGAGCAGGACCGGTCGGAGCGGCTGCAGCTGATCGGACAGGGTGGGCTGCTGCAGCGGCTGACCAAGCGGGTCCTGAATCTGCTCTGGAAGGTGAGATCACCGATCACCTCGGCTACGAGAAGCATGATGCTGGCGGCCGGGGGCAGTGGCATCTCCCGCAACGGGGGGCCGGGCCAAGACCGTGCTGACCGACGCCGGGCCGGTCGAGGTCAAGGTGCCGCGAGACACCTCGGGCACGTTCGAACCGCAGACCGCAGACCGCAGACCGCAGACCGCAGACCGCAGACCGCAGACCGCAGACCGGGCCGCCCGCGCAGCAGGCCGGGCCGGGTGCGCGGTGACAAGGCCTACTCCGATGGATCCCCGGTAGGGGCTACCGCCTCGCCATGTCTATCCGCGAGGAGGCAAAGCGGGCCCGAGCAGCTACTCGGCGACCGCAGGCGGTTCAGAATCGAAGAGTCCTCCCAGAACCCGGAGCGCTTCCACTCTGGGACCGCCAACTTACGGATCCGCGTTCCAAAGCAGCGACCCAGCGACTCGATATCTTGTCGCTGACGATGGTCAACACCGCGTCCAGGCCCTGCTCCAGCCAAGGCACCGGGGCGGCGTAGACCGTGACCGGTGAGCTCGCGCTTGTCAACTCAAAGGCGCCGTCCGGGCACTTGCTGCCACCCTGGCATCGTCAGGATCACACTCTGGGAGCACCGCGATGACCAGCACGCCTCCGGCCACCTCCGCGCAGCAGCGACGCGTGCAGTGGAAGACCATCGACAAGGCACTTGCCCCCTACTCGACCGAGTCGCTGCTGGTCTTGCTGGAAGCCGCGCTGATGGCACCGACCTGCTCCCGATTCCATGACCATCTCTTGCTGCTGTGGACGCGCGTCATTCGCAGCGGGCGCCGTTCTGGTGCGATGGTCATGGCCGAGGTGCTGCCGGTCCTCGTCGAGGCTGCGGTGCAGGGCGCCCCAGGACGGGGCGTCCTCACTGAGGGGAAGCCGAACGACGTACGAGCTGGTGTGCGCTTCGCTGGAATGCTGCTGCACCCGGGGGACCTGGATCACCCCCTTCTGGTGCTCCGCAGCCTGCGGCTGACGGCATGTGCCGTCGACGAGCACCTGCTCGGCGCGGTCGGGTTCGGCCTCGGCGACGTCATCGAGCTCGCCGTGCGCTACACCGACCGACGGATGAGGGAATGCGTGCATGCCTGGCCGACCTCCGAAGAAGGCCCGGACGGCGAGACGATCTCATGCTGGCTCACCCAGGCCAGCGTGGATGCCGTCGCGGTAGCGGAGCGCGACTGCCTCGACGACATCGTCTCTGCCTGCGACCACCCGAAGCGCGCACACCGGGCGCTGGCGTGGCTGACAGCAGACATCGGGAAGCTGAAGCTGAAGTACGACCCGATGCGACAGCTGCTCGGCCCCGTGCTGGCCGTACGGGCCCACGGCCGGAGGATCCCCGTACCGGCCAGCGAAGCCCTCCAAGCCGTCACGGCTGCCGCCGAACAGCTCCTGCGACAGCTCGGATTCAACCAGGACCTGGCCCAGCGCGTTCAGAACCTAGCCGTGATACGGGTTGCCGACGTACTGCATTTGCACAGCGTTCCCCGCCCTGACGAAGTGGCCCGGATCAGCGCGCCCCAGCTTCGCTTGGAGGTCGCGGTCGTCAGCGCGCTCCTCGACGGTGACCTCGGGCCGCGAGTCGAGGCCGCCCGGCGGGTCCTGCTGGAGGAGACCTCACCGGAGCAGGGACGGCTGGTGGTGTATGCGGGGCCGCGTTTCCTCGTGCGCGAGGTGGTCACCGACACCCTCATGGTGCATGTCGAGGAGCTCGCCGAGATGGCAGCCGATGCCGGCGGGAACCCAGCCACGCTGGCCCTGTTCGTGTGGGAGATGACCCAGCATCCGGGAGTGGATGCGATCGCCTACCTCCACCTGCTTGATGCGTGGGGCAGCTGGCGCCGTAACGGCACACTCCTAGCGCCCGGCGAATCCGCGCCGGAGGTTGCCGTCATCCCGCGGCGAGGCAGAGACCTGTCCTGGGACCGGGCCGCCACCTGGGCACCGATCGACAAGGTCCTCGCGGACGCGGGCCTGCCCGCCTCCGTGGAGTGGACAGCCACGAAGATCGTCGACCTCCCCGATGGAGCGGCGGGGCTGCAGGCGGACCTCCACCACTACGCAACTCCAACCGCGGCTGCAGCCGTGAGTACCCACCCGCCGCTCGCCGTGACTGTCCGCCCCGGCCCGCCCGGCGAGGCACCGCTGGACTTCCCGGGCCTGATCGGCCTGGCCGACGCGATCCGCACCACCATCACCGCCCATCCTGTGATCGCCCAGCACTTCAACCTCCCCGACCAGGTCCCGATCACCGTGGAGCTGACCCAGGCCCTGGCGGACCCGGCGCAGCTGCCCAACGACGGAACAGACACCGAGGCCCCTGCCGACGGCATTCGCCTACTTGTCTCCGCCGATCCGCCCAGTACTACCGTCCGACTCGTCCTGGGGCCCGATTTCCTAGGGGCTTTCGCGGGTGACGGACGCGAAGGACACCGCGCCCTGGGCCAAGCCCTCCACCACTGCGCCAGCCAGGTCCGCGAAGGGCGAGACGCAGGAAACGGCCCCGATGCCGGACCCTTCACCAAGGCGTGGAACCAGGCCGACCCAGTCCTGGCCCTCAACGTCTTCGAGAACCCGTGGCCCGCTCAGACCCCCGAGTACGCCGTGCCGGACGGCGAACACGTTCAGATCCGCGCCCTGCGTTCCGCGGCAGCGGCCGTCCGGGAAGCCGGGGTCCCAGCCGGCCTGTGGCGCGGGCGCGACGCCGTGCGCCCGGCCGAGCAGGTCCTTCACGCGCTGGAGGCGTTGATCGACACGGAGATCCGCTCCTTCGAGCCCGCACTTACCACCGAACTGGCCCGTCACCTCAACGCCGCCTGGTGCGCCCGGACACACCGCCACCACGAGTTGCTGTTCAATCTGGCCGCGCCCTGGGCTGACAACTGGGTAGGGGAGGCTCAGCGGCGTACATCCGACGACTCGGTGGCTACCTCCGCGCTGAACCTGCTCCTGCAGGAGGCACTGGCCACGCCGCCCCAAGGAGATCGCGCCGTCGACCTACTGGCCGTGGCCGACCTGATCGCCCTCGCCGAACTGATTCTGTACAGCGGGATCACAGCCGTCGCAGGAGCCCGCGGACTGCACGGCCTGGAACTCCAGGTACATGCCACCGGCGTCTTTCACATCGACCAGCCAGATGCCGAGGACCCGACCGCCACTACCACCCACCTTGGACTGGACCAGAAAGCGTGGACTCGCGCGCGCCACCACCATTGGTTGGCCCAGAGTCGGCAGAGCACCCTTGCTGATCTGCCGGCCCCGCCTCACGTCGGGCCCCGGACGCACAGGACGCCCGGGGCGTTCACTGCCCTCCGGCCGGCCCCCGGCTCTTCCCTCGCCCGCGCTGACCAGGAACTGTGCCGGGCGTGGGGCTTCGGATTCGACGCCCTCGGCGCAGTGCTCGGCACGGCAGTGGACTGGCCAACTGGTCCCGAGGGATACGGCATCACCACGCCCGATGAGCTGGCCCGCGAGGCGGCCGCCTGGTCAGGCGTGCCCATCTCGGAAACCCGTGCTGCGATCGACCCACTTGTCCTCGACCGCGGCAACGCCGCCGATGACCGCGAGCACCGGTACACGGAGGTCGAGCGGCGCCCACGGCTCACCACCCACCCGCTGATCTCCGCAGATCCCGGGCAACTGCTGCTTCTTCCGTGGGTGATCCACACTGCGCAGGAGGTTTACGCAGCCGCTTTCCAGGATGGACGCCTGCCACATCGAGACCTGCCCGCGCGGGTCCGCGGCGCCCTCGCCAAGCACCGCCAAGCCATAGAACAGCAGTTGGAGAGGGACATCGCCGCCATCGCGAACCGTCTCGGACTGCCCCACGTCGCCAACTTCAGAGAGAAGGACGCCGAGCGTGCCGGCCTGCCCACCACAGGAGGGGAGGTCGATCTGCTCATTGCTGACCCTGCGACCGCCCGCCTCTGGGTTGTAGAGGCCAAGCATCCCCACCCCGGGCACGCGCCGCACGCAGTAATCCAGCACATCAGACGCTTCACCGACCCTAAGGACGGCTACCTGACGAAGGTCCTGCGCAAGGTGGACGCGGTCGCCTCCAACCCTCAGGCCGTGGCGCTCGCCTGCGCTGCTCCCACAGACGGCCCCTGGCGCGTCGTGCCGTTGATCGTCACCCGGGCCATCGACCCCACGGCATTCATCGCCGACCCGAGAGTAGCCTTCACCATCACCGACTACCTCGACCAGGTTCTGACCACTCCAGCAGACCCCGGGCCGGGATGGTGGACGCCACCCGATGAGTACACCGCCAGAAGTTGATCAGGCTGGACCGCTGCCAGACTCGCCGCTCAATGCTCCTCGCCGTGAGGACTGATCAGCGGACCGACGGTTCGGCGGACCGACACGACCTCGGACACAGAGTGCTTGCCTGCAACGTCATCGCCCAACACGGGGTGTCGGCTAGGTTCACAGTGCGCGGAGGCGGCGGCGTGTGCGGGGCGGCTCGGGCAGCAGTCGCATGGCCATGATGGAACCGTCCTCGCGCAGCGAAACAGGTCCGTCCCAGTCGTCCTGGCGGCGGACAGCCCGCCACCTCGAACGCAGAGCGTGTGCGTCGCGCCGGTACTCCTCCACCCGCCCATCGCGCAGGTGATCGAAGAGGCTCGCCTCAAGACCAGAGAACGCCTCCACCCGCGTGCCGTTCAACCGGAAGACGTGATCCGTCCCGACAAAGGACATCCCGCCGATCTCGTGATCGATGTCCTGCACGATTCCCGTACCGGCATGCGTGAAGCCCTTGAAGTGTCGCTTGCCCTGCCGCTCCGTCAGGTACTGCGCCGTTGGCTCACCGCCGCCGGTGAACCCCATCAGTCCAGCTGCCCCTGCCCGCGCGAGGGCCCTGCGGAACCACGGGTACTGGTCCGGCATCATCTGGAAGCCGCTCACGCGTTGCTCGCCCTCGCAGTCAGTGCCCGGGACGCGGACGTCGGGGTAGATGTTCAGGTCCTGCAGTTCGCGATCTGCGTTCAGTGCGTCCGGTGGCATCGGCAGGGAGCCGTCACCGGGGGCATGCAGCACGTGCACGATGATGCCGCCCTGCCCGAGCAGCTCCGTCGACGTCACCAGGGTCGGCGTCTGATCCCAGGGGCCGATGTGTACCGCCTCGACCTGCGCTGAGGCAGCGGCTAGCTGGGTGTTCGCGTAAGAGCCCTTCGCATGGGTCCCCTTGCACGCGAGAGGGACGACCTTCGACGGCTCGCCGGGCTTCCACGCCTCCAGGAGGAAGTCGGGACGCAACTTCACCCAGTCCCGTCGCTTGACGTCCTTGCCCGCCAGCGCCCAGCCCGCCTGCAAGGCGATGTCCGCGTCCACGACCGAGATCAAGTGGTCCGGGTACCGCTTCTTGAGCGCTCGCTCGGCGACGGCGAGCGCGAATCCGATGCCCAACTCGCCAGACTGAACAGTCTTGTAGTGGCGCCTGGGGTTCAACCCTTCTTCCGAAAGCGCCATATACCGACCAGGGCTGCCGTCCAGTGCCTGGCAGTACTTCAGACAACCCCAGTGCTCAGCCAGCCCGCGCCCGGCTCCCTGCCGGGACAGCACAGCGGCACGCCCCAGCGCGTGCAGCACGTCCCACGGAGTGAGCCTGAATGATGGACCGACCTCGGTGGCAGGCAACGCCCTCAACCCCGGCTTCCGCCGAAGCGGTTCGCGCCCGTCCTCCCGCCGTTCCTTGTCGTCCTTCGCAGTGGCATCGGCAACGGCTCCCGCCAACGCGCTGGTCGAGTCGATCTGCACACTCCAGGCCTCCACCAGTTCCTTGAGCACCTGTGCTGCTTCTGCCACGGCTTCTCCCCCTGCGTCGCATCGGTGGCGTAACGACAAGATCGAGACGCTAGGTCGGATACGACGGGCGCACACAAGGGGACATACCCGCGCACAGTCCGAAAACGGACGCCAGAGCATCTGCCGTGCTGCTCGACGCGGCCAGGGCCTTGCCAGGAGCCGAACCCCGGTCGAAGGTTCGAATCGGGGGCAACTGGTACTGCCGCGAATTGGCTGGACCTCTGTGAGGGCTGCAGAGGGAGGGGCGGTCAATCTGCTGAGGCGGTCATCGAAGCAACGAGCGGCTGAGGCCGCCGCCCCTGGACGCGAGTTGGAGGCAGGAGGGCAGGCGCTCAGGGCGCGGACGCCGCGCCGGCCACGAAGGTAGATCCGTTCCGCAACGATGTCGTCGGAGTGTCGATGTGTGAGAACGCGGTTCCGAACACGGTGACCATGACTTCCTCCACGGCGAGGGGTGGGTGGGCGTAGGTGTCCCAGGTTTCGGAGAATTTGGCGTGCCGGGAGAGTGCTTGCACGGTTTTCGGGTCGTGCTTGCCGGACCCGCCGAGCGTGGTGGTGTAGAAGTGCTTGAGGTCGTGGAAACGGGTTCTGTCCGGAAGCCCGGCTTGCTTCACCGTCCTTCGCCATTTCTGATGGAAGTCGCTGATCAGTACGGGTCGGCCATAACGGTTCGTGACGATCAGGTCCTCGTCCGGTGGCTCGACGTAGCCGCGTGCCCGACGGCGGCGCTCGGCGCCTGGTGAGACGGGTTCCGGCTCAGAGAACCGTGACACGTGGTGTAGCAGCCGCTCGATCAAGAAGTGATCCACTGGCAAGGTGGCGTAGCTGGCCTTGGTCTTGAGGCGTACGGCCTTACCGCGCTGCCGTTGTTCTTCGATGTGCAGCAGGTCGTGTTTCCAGGCGACCTGGCTTCGCTTCAGTCCGAAGGCCTCGCCCTGGCGTAGTCCGGCGCAGGCTCCGAGCCAGATCAGGACCTCGTAGCGCGGCGCGACCTTCCGCATTGTCGCCGCTGCCGCGGCGACCTGCCCAGGAGACAGCGCGACCTTGACGCGTGGTGTGACGTCCGGGAGGTCGATCCTCGCCACGATGTTGGCAGGGAGCGAGACGTCCTCGTCCAGCATGTAGTGCACGAGGATGCGCCAGGTCTTGAAGATCTGGACGACGGTGCAGGCAGAGTCGAGGCCTTCCTTGTCGAGGAGGTAGTCGACGAAGGCCATGGAATCGCGGCGGCGCAGGCTGCTTGCGGTTCGGTGGCCGGCGAACGGCAGGATGTGGCTCCGGAGATGGCTTTCGTAGGTGTCGCAGGTATTGATGTTCTTCTTCCGCTTGCGTCTCCTTTCCATCATCTCGGTTGCGAAGTATTCAACCGGAAGGCTGCCCGGATTACTGTCGCGCGCCGTCTGCCTTTCGGTCTCTGTGAGCACGTTGTCTAGGAAGTCGCGGGCTTCCTGCCAGATGGCAAAAGCCGGCCGTTTCTCTTTTCCTGAGCAGTCGGTGTACCGGGCCTGCCAGCGATGGCCTCGGCCGTGGTCCGAAGACGGGTACAGAGGTTGCTGTGGCGTGCCGCACCGGCACGGGGTGTCACCGCGTTCTGGTTTTGGATATCTCTTGTGCCAGCGATCGAACGGCTCGATTGGCTTGCTCATGTGCCTCGCCCACGAAACTGAGCTGCATGCTGGACCTGTCGCCGACCTTTTGCACTGGGTAGGCGGTGGGCGCGACGACGTTGTTGCTGCCCGCCACGGCGATGCTGTCCGTTACGACGAGTAGTTATGCACAGCTGTTCATGGTGCACGCAAAGGTGTGACGGTCGAGTCGCCGTGTGCCAGCACGTGAACCGTCACCGGACCCGCGACTCCTGTCCCTGGGTATGCAAATCCGTCGTCTCAGAGAGGAACGGGGATACAGCCTGGAAGAACTCGCAGAGCTCAGCGGGCTGAGCTTTCGCGGCCTCATCTATATCGAGCACGGGCAGCGCAGCCCCAGCGTGCTGACGCTTCTGGATATCGCAGCAGGACTCGGTGTGGAACCGGGCGAGCTCGTCAACCATGTAGCGCGCGAGGTGCCAGGCAAACGGGACTCACCATAGTTCGCAGGCGGTCAATAGGGGATCGGTGTTTCCTGCCAGCACGCGACGCCCGTTTGGGCTTTGCTGCTCGCGGGCAGGGTTTTCAGGCCGAATGACCGCGGGCGTCAGGGGGGATTAGCCGGCGGGCCTGTGGTCACGAGGGGCCCGCGCGTTCGATGCTCGCGGTTCGCGTACGGGCGGGTTGCCCTCAAGGTCTTGGCGGAGGGGCGGACCGCTGTCCGAACTTCGCTCGCCAGTGCTGGCCGAGGTGGTAACAAGGTGGACTCACCTGCCTTCTGGTGAGTTGCTGCTCACCGAGGGCGGCAGCTGCTCCGTGCCATGGGTTAGCCGCACGTGGCGAGGCTGAAGTGCACCGGAGGACATTCATGTCCGGAAATGATTGTGCATGAGCCCCGTCACATTGCCCAGTGTGCAGCCGCCAGGGATCCTAAAAGGCTTGCCAGAGTGGCAGGCGTTTGGGGGATGTGATGGCCCGCCCGGCAGTACGTGATGGCAGCGATCCCAAAGCCGTCCGTGACACTCGCGTCTTGATCGACTGTCTGCAGGAGCTGGTGCGGGGCGCCGTCTCCAAGACCATCCGTGATTGTGCCAAGTACCCGGAAACGGTGTGGCTCGCGGACGCTCCCGATGGGACCGTGCGCCGTGCTGTGGACGCCGACCCTCGCATCATGGTGGTCAAGCACCGTCCACCCCACGAAGCACCGCGGCTGCCGGCGATCTTGCACGGCAGGGTGTCCGCCGAGGCCGCCGCCACCGCTGGACCGCAACCTCCCGGCCTGATCGACAACACACCGAATGACCGTCAAATAGCCGACGACCAGGCAAGCGTGGAGGAGAACCAACTGGCTCTGGAGAGCGGCAGCTCCGAAGAACGCAAGGCGTACGAGACGTGGGCCGGCAAGTGGATGCGATGGTCACAGGAAGAGCTGGCGGCCGAGCCGCAACGGCGACTGCACCAGCAGCTGTACCGGATGGCCAAGAAGATCGAGCAGGACAGCGACACCTTCGAAGTAGTCCTGGCCGTAGGTCTCTTGCAACTCGGAGCCGCTCGTCCCTCGGCCCGGGTCCGCCGGCACATCGTGACAACACCGGTGACCCTCACCGTTGAACCGGCATCGATCAACGTGACCGTTTCTCTGGTGCAGGAGCACCCCGGACGACTGGAAGACACCGACTTCCTCAGCGAGTCCGACGGCTACACGTCGGAGTTGCTGGGGGTCGTACGCTCCGCTGTCGAGGACGTCCCCTTCCACCCGCTGTCGGACCGGGCGGCACAGGCCGTGCGCTCGTGGGCGCAGCGGGCTTTCGGAGTCGACCGCGTGCTCCCGTTCGACCCCACCGGCCAGCACCCCGACGACCTCACCGCTGAACCCCAGGCGCGGTCACTGCATCTTGCGCCCGCACTCATCCTGCGCGAACACAGCCAGCGCTCCGTCCTTGGCTTCTACGAGAGCATCGCCCGGGCGCTGAAACGTCCCGGAGCACAAGCCCCTCTGGGACTGGCGCAACTGCTGTATGACCTTGAACCGGAGCACCGGACGGCCTGGGGGAGCAGGAATGGCTCCGTGCCGCCGGCACTGGGACCGGATCCGCTGTTCCCGATGGTCACCAACGCTGCCCAGCGCGATGTCCTGGACCGGCTGCAGCGCGACACCAGTGTCGTGGTCCAGGGCCCGCCGGGCACCGGAAAGACACACACCATCAGCAATCTGATCGCCGCACTCCTCGCGGACGGCAAGAGAGTCCTGGTCACCAGCGCGAAGAGCCAGGCTCTGAACGTGCTGCGCGACCAGCTGCCGTCCCAGTTGCGCAGCATGTGCGTGATCCAAGGCGATCAGTGGCAGGGCGGGAACTCCGATCTGAGCCAGTCGCTGGGAGCCCTGGCGCACCTGAACGCGACAACAAACCTCGATCGGCTCCAACAGCGCATAGACGACCAGCAGACGCAGCGGCACCAGCTCATGGCGGAGCAGGCCAAGCTCCAAGACCGCCTGCGTCAGGTCCGTGAAGTCGAGTGGTACGAGCACCCCGAGATCGCGCCGGGCTACCGAGGGCGGCTCGACGACATCGTGCAAGCTGTGGAACACGGCGCATTCGAATATCAGTGGCTGCCGCCCCTTGATGTCCAGGCCCCACAGGTCCCGCCCCTGACCACGGACGAAGCTGAGCGACTGTGGCTGCTCGTCACCCAGCACGGTCCCGGAATCCTCGACGCCCGCATCCAGTACTGCCCGGACCCTGCCACGCTGCCCGACCCGACGGACGTTTCCCGCCGCATCACGGAACTTCAAGGAGCCGAGGAAGCCGTCGGCCGCGAGCCGGTCACACCGCTGGCGCAGGAACTGGCGGACCACGGTGACGCCCGGCTCATTGTGCTGCAAGCGCTCCTCGACCGAGCCCAGCAGGCCCTGCAGAGGGTAGGGCTGTCCGCGGACCCCACCTCCTGGCAGGCGGATACCTGGTCCACGCGCGCGCTGCAGGACGGCATCGCCCAGCGATGGCAGCAACTGTGGGACAGCATCCGAAACGCCTCACAGCGCGCACAGCAGACCCACGACGAGATAGCCGCTGCATCCTTCCCGGAAGTAGAGATCCCCCGCCTCTCCGAAAGCGAGGAGAAGGAGCTCCTGATCGCGGGCCGCAATCTGGAGCAACACGTCCTGCGAACCGGCAGACTGAACACGCGATGGCCCCGGCCGGCCGTCGTCAAGCAAGCCCGATTCCTCCTCGAACAGTGCCGGGTGGAAGGCATGGCGCCAGCCGGCCGAGAGCACATCACCGCGGTCGTACGGCAACTGGAGATGCGCGCCCACGCCCGCACCCTGCGCGGCCGGTGGACCGGCGTCGGATCGGCCGTCGGACAGGACACCACCGAACTGATGACGTCCGAACTCCTGGACAGGGCCGTCACCCTGCAAGCCATCGACACCTGCGTGGAGGTCATCCGCCAGGTCCACGCAACCCTGCTGGCCGACGGAATCCAGACACCGGTCACCACCGCCGAGCAGTGGCGTGACATCCGCCAGGCCACGGCCCAGGCCCGTCAACTCCTGCACATCAGGACCGCAACACAACGCTTCGAAGAGCTCCTCAAGAGCCTTCCGCCGCCCCACCCGCATGGCGTGGAGGAGCTGCAGCGCGCGGCGGATGCCGTAGCGGCCCGTGATGCGCAGGCCTACGCGCAGGCGGTGGACGCACTGACTGCGGCATACCAGCGTGAGGCAGACCGGCGCGAGACCGGGAAACTCTTCGAGTGCCTTGCCGAGGCCCACCCCGAACTCGCCAAGGACCTCGCCGGCGACCCCCTCGCCCCGCACTGGCGCTCCCGGTTCGCCGCGCTGCCCCAGGCCTGGGCATGGCGGCAGGCGCAGGACTTCCTCGACACCCACCTGCTCCCAGGACGCGAAGATCAGCTCGAAGGCGAACTGACCCAGATCCAAACCCGGCTGCACGACCTGGTGGAACAGCTGGTCTGCGACCGCGCAGCACTCCATTGCGTCAGCCGCATGACCACCAAGCACAAACAGGCCCTGGCTGCATACGCCAGCGCCGTGGCCAACGCAGGCCAGGGAACCACCGAGTACGGCAGACGCCACCAGCGTCACGCGCGCTCAGCCATGCAGACAGCGCAAGGAGCGGTACCGGCGTGGATCATGCCGCTGAACCAGGTAGCGGAAACGATCAGCCCAGAGCCGGACTCCTTCGATGTCGTCATCGTCGATGAAGCAAGCCAAGTGGGCCTGGACGGCCTGCTGTTGCTCTGGCTCGCACCCCGCATCATCGTCGTCGGCGACGACCGGCAGTGCGCCCCGTTCTACAGCGGCAGCAAGCATGACCGGATCACCCAGATCTTCGACGAGCGCATGGCCGGCCTCGAACCCTGGCAGCGCGAAGGCTTCGACCCCAAGTCCAACCTGTACGAACTGCTGCAGTCCCGTTTCACCGAAGTGATCCGTCTCACCGAGCACTTCCGGTGCATGCCGGAGATCATCAAATGGTCCTCCATGCAGTTCTATCCCGACAACCAGCTGGTCCTGCTGCGCCAGCACGGCTCCGACCGCCTCCCTCCGCTGAAGGTCGTCCACGTGCCCGAAGGGCACTGCGAAGGACGCCGGGACAAACTCATCAACCGGCCCGAGGCAGAGGCCGTCGTCAACGAACTGCACCGCCTCACCCAGGACCCTGCCTACGCCGACCGCAGCATCGGCGTGATCATCCTGCGCCACGGCGACCAGACCCGCCTGGTCCAGGACCTCGTCGACCAGCGCATCGACGTATCGGCCCGCGAACGCCACAGCATCCAGGTCGGCACACCCGAACAGTTCCAGGGAGACCAGCGCGACGTCATCCTCCTGTCGATGGTCGTCGACGGAGCCAACGTCATCGCCGCGACCGGCCGGAACCACGAACGACGCTTCAACGTGGCCGCCAGCCGGGCCCGCGACCAGATGTGGCTCTTCCATTCCCTGACCATCGACCAGCTCAGCAGCAAAGACCTGCGCCGCTCCCTGCTCACCTACATGGTGAGCCCGCCCCCGCCCTACACACACCCCCACCAGCCCGCCAACGTCAGCGCAGACCGACACTGCGAGCCCTTCGACTCGCTCTTCGAACAGCGCGTCTTCCTGCGCATCAAGGAACGCGGCTACGACGTAGTACCCCAGTGGGAAGTCAACGGAAAACGCATCGACCTCGTCGTCACCGGAGGCCACGGACGCCTCGCAGTCGAGTGCGACGGAAGCCCTCACCACTCCACCCCGAAACAGATCCACGACGACGCCGAGCGCGAGCGGGAGCTTCGCCGCGCCGGCTGGACGTTCTGGCGTATACGCAGCAGCGCCTTCGCCCTCTCACCCGACGAGGCCTTGGAACCTCTGTGGGAACGCCTGACCGAGCTGGGCATCCATCCCCGCACGGTCCGCGAGCCATCCATCGATGACGCGCTGACCGACATGCCCTGGACTCCGGTCGGCCTGGCCGAGGCCGAACCCGACGAAGACGCGGACCCCTACGACGGCGAGCCGGACGAAGACAGCGAGGGACACTGACATGGACAACTACGACGACAGCACCCTCGAAGAACTGGCCGCCATGGTCTGCGGTGACGAGCCGGGCATGAAACGCCGAGCGGGCTGGGAACTCGCTCCCTTCCTCCGCCGGGCCGGCTGGGAAGACGTCCCCGACCACGACGGCAGCCCGCGCCACCGCTGGGTACACACCATCCTGCGCGAACGGCAGGAAGACCAGGCAGGAGACACCGAGCGCGTCATCCTGCGCCTGGCCGACCGACGGGAATACCAACAACAACCCGCCGACTACGACGCCGTCATCCAACGCCTCCAGGAAGTCCTCGCCCTCGAAGGCCGCCGCATCGACTACCACAAAGGGCAGCCGTTCCTCATCGAGTACGACCCCGACGAACCCCCTCGCCCCCAGCGGGTAGAGCTGAAGGTGGCCATCACCGACATCGTCTCCGACCCCGACCTGGCCCGCGCCGTTCAGCTACGCCTCGACGAAGCCCGCATCTGCCAAGAACACGGCGCCTACACCTCCGCCGTCATCATGCTCGGGAGCCTCCTCGAAGGCGTCCTCGTCCACGCCGCCGACGTCAGAAACGCAACCGTGCCGCTGACCCGCCCCGCCCGCGACACCCGACTGCAGGACCTCATTCAGCACGCCCACACCAACCAGTGGATCGACCAAGACGCAAAAATGGCCTCAGACCTGCTACGCACCTACCGCAACCTGGTCCACCCCCTCGCGGAGAAACGAGCCAAACACAGCGCAGACTTCGACACAGCCGACCTCTGCTGGTCCACAGTCAACGCTGTGCTCAACGACCTGGCGGCAAGCAACCCTCAATAGGCGTCGGTAACGACGTTAACGAGTTTGACAGGAATGTGGCAGCCCCTTTCTTACCCGTTAACGTCGCGTTGCTGTAGCTTGCACCATCGACAGCGACCGCAGACTGAACGCAAATCTCTCATGGAAGCCGTCAACAGCCCCGGCGTGGACATAACCAAATTTACTGCCAAAGGCGGAAGGTGGCTTTGCGGCGAGCACCTTCGAACCGGAAAGATCCGGGGCGTACTGAGATTCTCCGGGGCGGGCACACAATGGAGAAGCGTCTGAGTCATTCAACTGTAGATGTTTCCCCGAGCTCAACTGACGGTCCCTCTGTTGCAGCCTGCTCGGGAATCTCAATCGGGGGCGATTCCAGAGAGACCGTTCCGAAGAGTGCCTCGAAGATGAGGTCGAACTCGCAACCAGCGGAGTCTTTAAAGACAGGCAGGCCGCGGATGGCTTCGGCAGTGGTATACCGCTCGCAGAACGTGCGAGCACGGTCGTTCTTGTTGTTCGATTCGTTCGTCTGCAAGTCCGGATAGTAGGCCTCGATGGCCCCGCGCTCCCACACGTAGATGTTCTCTTCGCGGAGCATTCGCAGCAGGTCCAGCTTCATCTTCTCTAGCTCAGGGTCACTGGCTTCCTCCAGGATCCTGCGCGCCGCGCCTGAAGCGGATCGGGCGAAGAAGGCGTCTACAGCGGCGTTCAACTCGTCGAACCCGCACAGTCCCTGGGCGTGCTCCTCCTGCTTGATCTTGGCCTGCCGCCACAGTTCCCGTGCGCTGCCGCTGGTACGGATTCCCTTGAGGGTCCTGCTGGAAACCTCATCCGATTCTTCCTCCTCCACCAACTCCGTGACCCGGCACACGAGCCGATCACGCAGTTCACGGCACTTTTCACTGGCGCCCAGCTTGTCGAAGCCGTCAAGCACGGCATCCAGGTCAGCGATGACTGCGACTCGCATCTCGAAACGCTGGAAGAACTTACGGTACCGCTCGATGCTTCCTTTTCCCTCTACCTTGGCGATCGCGGCTCCGCGCTTTTCGAAATCCCACTGGGGGCTGAGAGTGCGCGCGATATGGGGAATGAGAGTTCGGTCGCTCGGGCCCTCCACGAGCAGAACGGAGTTGGCGAAGAAGGCGGCCTCGTTGTTCTCGTACGTGATGATCTCGAACTGGTCCCGGGCGTTCATGTCGGACAGGTCAATCACACAGGTCCGGCTGGCCGGCGGATCCAGAGTGTGGTCCTTGACGACCTTCACGAAGGTACCGGTTGCCCCGGGGGCACAGAACGCAGACGAGTGAGTACTGACCAGGACGTCGTTGTAGTGAGAGAAGATCGTCAGGGCTTCAAAGAGTTTGCGCTGCGCCTGCGGATGGAGGAAGACCTCCGGCTCTTCGAACAAGAGCAGACAGGGCTGCTGGGCACTGTCGGGCTGCGAAGGCCGTGCAGTCTTGAGGTCCACGTACGTACGCAGGATCGCGAACGCCACCGACCTGCGCAGACCGTCTCCCTTGGTCTTGAAGGGGCCACTGACGCCGTCGTTGATGGCGATCTGGGCCTCCTCCAACAAACTGCGAAGTCGGGGTGGGGGAATCTCCAGACGCACACTCGCACGAGGGAAGGACTCTTGGAGGTTCTGCTGGATCAACGTCTCGATCTGGCGCACCTCCGGCAGCCGCCGGTCCGACTCGCTGCCGTCCTCCTCCTCCACCACATTGAGTTGGTTCCGCAGTTGATCGAAAGAGGCTTCCAGCTCAGGGAGTTGATGCTCGATGTCTTCGAATAGGAGGGACAGGAGCCGACCGAACGTTGCTGATGACGTGGTCTTGAGATCGTCGTTCAGCTCTTTCACGGCCGGGATGTAGATTGGCTCCGGCAGCAACGGAGCCACCGATTTATCCAGGCCGGTCATCAGAGGATCGTCGCCCGTGCTGTAGGCGCCTTCCGGAAGAGCGGCGACGAGTTCAGCCCACTCTCGTCTCACGGCCACACGCGTGATCTTGCCGGACAGCTTGTCGAAGATCTCTGGGTAGACACCTCGAACGTTCGCCTCCAGCTCCTCAGTGGAGATCTTGGGGCGGAGTACCTCCTCAAGAGCTGGTTTCCGCAAGCGAGCATCGCTGGGCACCTTCTTGACCACCCACATGGAGCCCTTGCCCGGACTGGCGTACGTCCGGGCCAAGGTGAGGCGGCCGTCGCTCACCTCTGGCTCAATACGTGAGCGGTGACTGTCTTCCAGGCGCTGAAGGTCAGCCTCGTGGATTTCGGAGAAGCTGAGCTGGATGCGAACGGGGCGGGCGGGATTGAGGAAATCGGCCTCCGTGACGGCGGCTGAGCGCAAGAAGATGTTCAAGGCCTGGAACACAGACGACTTCCCCGCGTTGTTCTCGCCGATCAGACAACCAAAGCGGGAGAGGCGGATGTCAACCTGGCTGAGCCCGCGGAAGTTATCGATCTTGATGTGTGCGAGGCGCATGGTGCTCCAGAAGACTGTCGGGCCGAACCGACATCGTAGAGGCCCGTGTCGCCTCGACGTGGAAGTTCGAACACCACGGAAGCAAGGCCCCTTCCATGAGTTGACGCAGCACAGGGTGCAAGGGTCCTCGAACGGGGGCAGGAAGTGGGAGGCGTTTACGCATCGACTCGATGGGGTGCATCGGACCTGCCTACTGAGTGAGCGTTTTCAGCTCGGCCACCGATCGGGTGACGCCGACAGGGTGCGCAACGCACGAGGCTCCCGTGCCGTTGGGGGAGGTGTTCGAAGTCTCAACCCACAGGCGTAGGAGCCGCGTTGGTTCCGTATTCTGCCGCACTCGACCTACCTCATGCCCTGGTCGAGTGGGCAACCATGCTCATCGTCACCCGCGAGGGTGGCCGACGGTGCAAACTCCCGCCGCACCAGCGTGCGCTGGTCGGCCTGGTGTACCTGCGACGCCACGACACCCTCGCGCAACTCGCGGCAGGCTTCGGCATCTCCGTCGGCACCGCCCATGCCTACACCGCAGCCGTCATCGCCCTGCTCGCCGACCGCGCACCCGGGCTCCTGCGAAACCTGCGCGAAGCCGACCCCGACTACGTCCTGCTGGACGGCACCCTCGCGGAGTGCGACCGGGTCGGCGACAGCCGGGCCGACTTCTCCCAAAAACACCGACGCCACGGCGTGAACGTGCAGGTGGTGACCGATCCAGCAGGACGACTGCTGTGGATCTCACCCGCACTGCCCGGCCGCGCGCACGACCTGACCGCGGCCCGCACCCACCGGATCCTCCGGATCTGTGAACGCCAAGGCATTCCGATCCTCGCCGACCGTGCATACATCGGAGCCGGCCCGTGGGTGACGACACCCCTCAGACGCCTGCCCGGCCGCGACCTCACACCAACCCAGCAAACCGTCAACCGCGCGCTGTCGGCGGCACGCGCGGCGGTCGAGCGCGGCGTCGCACGACTGAAGTCCTGGCGGATCTTGCGCGAAGCCCGCTGCAGTCCCAACCGCATGTCGTCAATCGCAGCCGCCATCCTCACCCTGGAGCGGCACCGCTGAAAAGGCTCAGTGATAGAGATGGTCTGAGGCA
Organism: Streptomyces tibetensis; assembly: GCF_007655005.1. Classification (GTDB taxonomy): domain Bacteria; phylum Actinomycetota; class Actinomycetes; order Streptomycetales; family Streptomycetaceae; genus Streptomyces; species Streptomyces tibetensis. The sequence continues at coordinate 37,095 of NZ_SZVW01000026.1, read as the reverse complement.
ATGTCGCGGTCCCGCACCGATCCGGTAATCGGACCAGCGTGATCAGTGCTCGGGATCCCTGTCATCCTGTGGTGAGGCGGGGTCTGGCAGTGATGAAGTGGAACCAGTTCGCCGATACGGACGGACTGCCGCACGCTCAGATGGATCAGCGGTCGGGGTCACGACCTCAGTGTCGATCACGCCCCACGGTCTGACCGTGATCGCTAATCTGCCCATGGTCCGTCTATCGGATCGGCTACCCTACGTGCTGCGAGTGGCTGGGGGAGGTGACGGGATCAACCTGCAGTGCCAACTTCCCCTGTACAAATACTCATCCCTGAAATGCGCAGCGGAGTTCCACCTCGTCTGGGTAACGCCGCAGCTGGAACCCCCACCTAGAGTCAGGGCACAACCAGGACGATTCAATGATTGACGAGCAGCTTGGACTGGATACGGCAGCGGCCGAGCAGACTGTCGTTTCTGTATTCAGGCAGATTGTTGCTGTCCTTGCGAGCCGGTCCAACGCGGCGATCGATGACGTTGCCCTGTTCCACCTGGCGAACACGTTGTTCGCTGCGTTTGCCAGGGCGGGGGAGGACGGCCTCACAACAGAGCAGATCAAGGCGGCCTGCGCCGCCTTCCCGGACGAGCTAGTCAAGGACCGCCTGAGCGTGCTGAAAGGGCTCGGCGCGATCCAGCCTGCCTTTGACAAGCCCTACCAACGTGAGTACCGGGCCTCCTTCACCAGCTACGTCTCCATGCTGTTCGTCCAGCGGATGTTGGCCCGCGGAGGTCAGTCGGAACTGCACCAGCTTCTGACGATGGAGAAGATCAGGCTGGAAGGCGGGGAGAGCACAACCGAGGAAGCACTTGAGGTAGTGGTCGGTATCACCACCGCACTTCGACTGCTCGTCGCCGAACTCGTAGCGCTGACCGTCAGCGGCACGGTGGAAAACCTGCGGGAGCGCGCGCCACTGCTATGGAACGCCAAGTCGCTGATCGACCAGGCGTCCGCAGTGCACGAGATCCTGTTGCAGTTCTGGCCCGCACTCAGCCGTAAATGCGGCGAACTGCGCTCGGCGATCGCCGCCTACGAAGATGCCTCGACGAACGCCTCGGCTCGCCTCATGGCAGCAGCGGGAACTTCCCGGGCCTTGAATCTCCTGCCCCCCGAGATGTGGAAGCGCTTCGCGAACCGCGCATCGGTGGACGAGCTCGCGGCGGTCCTGGCCGATCAGGTATTCGACGCGCCATCCCCATGGCACGACGTCGCTGACCTCGCGGAGGCCGTGGCCCGCACGCCACAGACAACTACCAACCGCCCGACACCACCGCGGTCCCCAGTTCCCGATAACAAAGAACAGCCCTACCAGGAATGGAAGGACGCCGAGGCCGAACGGCTGGCGGCAATCGCCGAGGAAGCGCTCAGCGGCGAGGACTCTGTGGCAGTCGAACACCTTCTGTCGGACATCGGCTGGGTAACAGCACGCCGCCTACTGTCCGACCTGACCGCCGCGAGCAACAACGACCGACTCCCCTACCGACTGACCTGGACCGGCCCGGTCCAGGTACGGGCAGGCAGTGTCCCCTCCTGGCTCACCTGGGGCGTGTTCGAACGAGTACGGAGACCCGCGTGAGTGATCCGGACGAGGCACTGTGGTGGGCGAGGGTGCGGGCCGAAGGCCCGCTGCGCATGCCGGCAGCCACAAGAACACCGGCAGGCATGCTGCGCGTAGTGGAGCAGGATGGTGAGATCTTCTGGCTGGTGCCCCGCCCACCCGACGACGTCACGCCAGCCGTGCTCCGCGAACTGCAGATGCCCTTGCTCTCCGTGAGACACCCCAACGAGACCAACCGGGTCCTTGCCGCAGCGCTGCGTTGCTGCTGGACCGATGTTCAGGCAAGCCCCTGGCCAGGCCAGTCGGCAACGATGCACGAGGTACTGGACGTCGTGGACCAGCTCATCCCCGGACGCGAAAGAGAAATTCTGCACCGCTTCGCAATGGGAGCATTCCGCCGCCTGCACACCAGTCGGTGGTTGTACATCGATGGCCAGGCGCAGACAGTCCGTCTTGGCCCCTGGACAGCCACCTGGCCCGACCAGGACATCTCCCTACTGCGGGACCTATGGCGTGAAATACCGCCCCCTCGACCTCCCGGGCAGGCGCACCGATGAGCGGCCTCTTCGACGACATGCTCCAGCCGCTCGGCGATAAACAGCGCGACGCGCTGGTCTCAGCCTGGGCCGCCCTTGAGTACGGCAGCGAGCCTGCAAGCGAAGCGGCGCTTCCCGCCCTCCGAGACGCGGCACTGCGTCACCAGCTTGACCAGATGCTGCACATGACCGGCCGCACGCTGGTCCCCGCAGGCGCCAACCTCTGGACATCGGGATACCGGGACGATATCGCTGCAGAACTCGTCGCGAATGGCTGGGGGATACTGCCGCCGCTGGAAAGAGCCGCGCTGATCCTGGTACTGATCCACTCAGTTGCGATCCCCCGGGCAGAAGGACGCCTGAGTGGGGACAACTGGCAGTCGAACCACCCCACGACACCGACCCAGCTGCGGAAACTCTCGCAGATCCACGGGCAACTGCGCCTGTCTGAGGCCCTGCAACGACTGCGCACAGCAGGCCTGGTCCGCACGGCGCGCGTACCAGACCACGAGACAGCAGGATCCTCCTACATTCCCGGGCCCGCACTACGCCGACTCACACCAGCCGCGCGCCAACGACTCCAGGAAAACCTGATCCTGGCCGTGGGCCCGGATACTGCTCTCGCTACCGCGATCACGGTCCGCCGGAACCTCGGCAACTCCCAGAAATGACGAATTCTTCAAGGAACGGTGCATGGACAAAAAAGAGCCGCCGAAAGACATTGTCGGCGACCGTGTCCTGGTCGGCCTCCAGAGCGTGCGAATCTCCAGGCTCTCCACCCACCCCATCCCGCTGGCAGCCGGCACCCTCATCGCCGTGGCAGGACAAGGGCCGAAAGACTCCAACGGAGCAGGGAAGTCGTCACTCCTGGCCCAGATCAGCTTGCTGCATGCCGACGAACAGTGGCGATTCAGCTCCGGCGCACCCGCCGCAGTCGACCTGCTGTTCAACTCCGAAGACGCCGGCGGCGAGGAGCACTGGGGCAACGCCGACTACGGATACCTCATCGGCGTGTTTGCACCCCCTATGGGCGCCCTCGCCCAGTTGCAGGCCGGCGCCCTGACCGTGTGGATCCGGATCGACAGAAACAGCCAAAAAGGCAGCCCCCGGCTGAAACTGCGCTGGCAGGAAGGACTGCTTCTACCCGCTGGAGACAGCGAAGCCGAACGGGAACAGTCCGCGGACTCTGTGTGGCACGCCTTGCCTCCACAGGCCGGACGATACGACGTGGCGGCCCGCGACCTTCCGTACACGCTCTACGGGGACCACGTGCGCTGCGTGTCGTTCCTGTCGACATCGGTACGGGCCAGTGCCGCCCCCAACCTCCTCGCCCAGCCACTCAACGAGATCTCCGAGCGGCGGATCTTCGAGGCAATCGCCGTACTCACCGGCATTGAGCACGAACTACAGCAGGAACGCCAGGCACGCCGCAACGAGTACGACCGCCTCCAAAAGGCCAGCAAAGCCGAGTCCGACCTCGCCACATGGGAAGAGCAGACTCAGATCACCGAAGAGGGCATCGAGGCCCGCGACCAGGCGCGCAAGGACGTTATCGACGCCGCTGACCGCTGGCGGTCACATACAGCACAGATGCTGTACAACGCCCTCCAACGCGATGCCGACATCCAATCCGAGATAGCCGGGGCCGACGCCGAGATCGAACAGGACAAGCGCACAGCGCACGAGCTAGCCAGGCGAGCGAAGGAACTGGCCGACGACGAGGCATTCACGAAAAGACAGAAGGCCGCGCAGAGCACATTCACAAAGCTCGACGACGCCGACCGCGACCTGGGCGAGCAGGTGGCAACTCTGCAACAGCAGATCGAAGAAGCCGACGGCTGGTGGCGTGAGGCAAAACTCAATGCCCGTGACGCCGACGGCCGCGACGAACCAACCGCCCAACGAGAGCGTGCCGACGCGGGCGCCGAGTTGGACAAGAGGGTCAAGGCAGTCGGAGTGGCGGAGAAGGCACTATCCGATGCCGAGGAAGGCTTGGAGGACGCGGAAAGCGGCAAAGACCTGGCAAGACAGCAGATCGACCTCCTCGCAACCGAGAGAATCGAGGCCATCTGTCTCCTTGACGCCGTTGCCCTCACTGATCAGCAGAGGCCAAAGTGGGAGCCGGCCCTGTGGCCGTACCGTGCAGCCGCCGTCGTGGACCACCACCACCTCAAGATGGCCAGTGACCTCCTCGCGGACCTGCCCGGCTCGATCTTGATCGCGGCCAATCTGACCGCAGCCGCAAGGAACGCTGACCTCCCGTGCAACACCAACTCGGACTACGACCTGAGCGGTTTCCTCGCGTCGCTGGACTCGCGAGTCACAGCCCACGCCAACCCTGACCGTGTCTACGATGATGCGGGCATCGTTACGATCGGCGGTTTTCCCCGGCCCGTGACCGACCGCGCTGCCCGCATCGCCGCTGCACGAGACCGCGTCCGTCAGGAATTCGACAGTCACCGGGAAGCCGTGCGGATGCAGAAGGCCGCCGAGCAGCAAGTCGCCGGTGCTGAGCGCAGACTGAACGGCGTAAGAGCCGCAGCCGAAGCCGTTGAGTTGCAGAGAAAGATCAGCACTCTGCAGGCGGAAGACCAGGCCGCCCGAGACGAGCGCGCGAAACTGGCCCCTGACCTCACTGCCGCAGCTGCCGAACGGGACGAGGTGCTCCGTCTGGAGGGGCGCCGCGAAAACGAAATCAAGTCTCTGCGCGCACAGAAGGCTGCCCTCGACGAAACCACCAGAGAGAGGCAAGAAAAACGGGGAAGTCTCGAAAAGGAGCAAGTACAGCTGGACCTCGCCGGACTGAGAGCCCGCTGGAACGGTACGGACGAGTCCGCCCGAGACTACCTGCTAGCCCTGCCAGAAACTCAGCAAGCCTGGACGCCTGAAGACTGGTGGGAAGAAGCCAAGACTCTGATCAACACCGCGATATCCAACTGCTTCCCTCCAGCCGCCTCTCACACCAGACCGAAAGAAGTCACCAGCCTGCTGGCCGAGTTCAGCCAGCGCGGCCCAGACAGCAGCACAAAGGCACAAGCGGCCTTCCCCGCGTTGCGCCACGCGCTGCACGTCTACCTGCGCCAGCACGAAGACACCGACCAGTATGAGCGCCAACAGATCGCCCATCAGCGCAAGGAGCGCCACGAGAGCCTGGACGCCGCGCGCATCGGCCACGGGGAAGCCGTCCAGGCCAGCCGAGCTCACCGAGGCGCGCTCACCTCTGCCATCAAGCAGAAGCTGGAAGACGTCAAAGCCGCGTTCGACCGGCTCGATATGGCCCACGGCGGATACGGAGCCTCACTCCAGTACGACGAACCTCTCCCTCCAGCCCACCCCACCGAGAACTGGGAATGGAAAGTCACGCCGACGTGGCGGCGCGCCCGCAGACGCCATCACATCCCCTACAACCGGCGGGCCAACACCGCACAGATCGATGATCGGGCGATCAAACTCGTGTGCGCCGCTGCAGCGGCGAGCGGCACCGGTCGGCCCCTTGTCCTCGTTCTCGACGAACTCGGCCGCAATCTCGGCAAGCAGCACCGCCGCGAGGCGGTCGCCCTGCTCGGCCAGATCGGCAGGGAGAGCGGCATCACCGTCGTCGGGGCACTGCAAGACGACATGGAGTCCTACGCCATCGACGCCTGCGGCGAATACATCAAGCTACGCCGCAGCTCAGACTCCAGCCCGTACAACGAGCAACCCGTCGTCGTCGGCTACGACGAGCACGCCCCACGTGTCGAACTGCTCCGGGCCTGGCTGACCGGCAACGAGTACCGGGATGCGGTATGACCGCCCGCTCCCGCCCGCGTGGCTTCGCGATGCGTCACCTCAGCGTCTATCCCGGCCTCACCACATACGCAGTTCCCCTGCCCGATGGTGACTACAGCACCGACCGCCACGGTAATCCCAAGATCGCGCGTGTCACTCTGGAGCCGGAAGGTTTCCCCGCACCGCACCGCCCGGACGGCCTGACCGACAGCCAGTGGGCCTTTGCCACCAACGGCCCCCGCCGATGGCAGTCCGCCGTGACCACATTCGGTGACCGTGCCGAGGAGATAGCCGCAGAGCTAGCGCGCAACGGATGCATCGTCCTCGAATGCGACTTCCGCGACGCCCGCGTGGTCCTGCCGCCCCGTGGCTGGGCTCCCCATCCTGACCTGCATGCGGCCCAGCAAGAGCGCACCAGCCAGCGCGCTGCCCAAAGGGCCACTCAGGACAACGAAGCACGCCGCCTTTCCGCCGAGCTTGCCCGCTATCCCGCCGCCCGACCATTGCAAGCCATCCTCAGAGCACAACGGCACGGTGCCTACCGTGACCACGTCATCGAGGCCGCCCGCGTCCTTCTCGCCGACGAGACCATGACCGGCATGGGCGAGGTCGAACCCTGGGCTCCTGTGCAGTGGCTCAAGCGTGGAACGAAGTCCGACTACGAGAAGGACCAGGAGCCGCTCGCTGAGGGTGGCCAGGGCGCTGTTTTTGGCGGCGTGCACAAGCACGCCCGCATTCCCGTCGCTCTGAAACAGCTCCGCTACGGTGATGAGGACTCTGTGCACCGCATGGGTCGCGAGATCTCCATCGGTCACCTGTACGGACAGCACCCGAACGTTATGCCGGTGCTTGACTCTGACCCAGATGGTCGATGGTTCGTCATGCCGCTTGCGAACGGCAGCGCAGCCAGCCACGCGGAACGTCTGCGGCGGGAGACCGGAGCTCTGCGGGACCTTGTCACAGCGGTCTGCGAAGGACTGCGCCGTCCGCACGCCGACGATCGGATGCACCGCAACATCAAGCCAGCAAACGTCCTCCTCCTCAACGGCAAGTGGGTCGTGGCGGACTGGGGGTTGGGACGTCAGCCCCGAGGAGAGACCAGCGTTCCCCACCGAACGCGGACCGGCACCGGCTTCGGGTCCGAGGGATTCGCCGCGCCGGAGCTGGCCTCCGGAAACCCCCATCATGTGGCGGCCAGTGCTGACGTCTACAGCATCGGACGACTCATCGCAGCCATCCTGACCGGAGAGCGTCCCGAGCAGAACGTCTCCCTGCTACCCGCGAACGGACCATGGCGAGCCGTAGTAGAGGAGGCAACCCGCCACAAACCGACCGACCGCCCGCAGGACGTGGACGAACTCCTGCGCCTGCTCAAGGACATTTCGTGACCGTTCCCACACTGTCTCAGCGTTGCCAGCCACTGAGCTTGGTCCGCCCCAGCTAAAGGATCACCTTGTCGATGACGCGCATCGCGCTAGAGCCGTACTTCCTCCACCAGGACCAGGTTCAGTCCCTCCTCGGCGAACAGCGGACGGAGTCCGCGCGGGCGAGGGCCGCTCGCAGAAGCGAGCCCGAGGCGGCGCTGCCCTACGTACTCGCAACAGAACTGGCAGAAGTTCTGTCCTCGTTTGGGGTTCGTGAGCTCGCCAGGTGCCTCCTGGAACAGGACCTGCGGGCAGGGCAAATCATCGGCGCTGAGCTAAAATTTACGTTCCAGCGGGACCGAGAACACGATGCCCCGGGCTTCAAGCCGGTCAGCTTCACGGCTGTTGTCGACGCGGGCGAACCGGTGCGCGTCACTGGCACTTTCAACTCGGCAAGAACCGCCAGCTCGTCCGCGGCCGGGAGCCTTGCCGGAAGCAGACGGGCCTACCTGATCGGCACGGTCACCAGTCTCAGCGCGGCGCAAATTGAGCTCAGGCCAGTCTTCATCGGCATTAGGTCGTTCATCGATAACCATGCTGCCGTCGAGCTCCCGGCGCCCGGAGCGCGGGTGTACCCCAGCGATATCGGCCAGTTCAGCGGGATCGACTTCGCGTCACCCCTCACAGAGGCCGAGAGGGAAGCGGTCCTGCGCGTGCCCGAAGAAGTGGTTAAACACGCCTTCGCCGGGCTGATCGGCGAGTCGTACGTTCCGAAGGACTGGGGCGGTGAACGTTCCGATCTCTACACATCGCGGGTGTTCGCCCGTGGCCACCAGGTTTCGGCTGCCTGGCTGTTCAAAGGACCCGGTCACCCCCGCGCAATGGACGTTAAGGCCTTGGGTAAGAACGGCGACCAGATCGACCGTCTGTTCACCGAGCCCGCAGAGCTACTCGTTCTGCAGCACTGCCACCAGATCAAGCCGAGCGTGGTGGGCATGATGGACGCCTACGCCCACGACGCCCGGCGCCCCCGCTCCTACATGATCATCGACGGGGCGGACACCGGACGTATTCTGAGGTCGCTGGGCCTGCTCCCGGCAATCTCAGCAACTCTGCCTCTGCAGAACCAAGGATCGGGAGCCCCAAGGCACTGAGCTCTTTCAAGGATCACGATCGCGCCGTGCGTGATGCTTGCGGCTACTTCAGGTACGGCGTTCGGCTGAGGGCCGGAGGGCTACCGTTTCCGCTTCGGTCTTTTCTGCTTGGACTTGGTTTTGCCCGTGTTGCGCGCCGGGTGCTTGGCGTTGGGATGGAGGGTTCGCTGCAAGTCCGAGGCGGGCCGCAATGTCCTCACTGTCGCGGTGCCGGAAGCGTCGAGCGGTCCGATGTGCCCGTCGTAAAGGATGTCCCGGAGGTCGCCGGTCGGTTCGTCGTACAGGAAGACAACGCCTCGCGGGAGATTGAGCTGGTGCTTCTTCGCACGCACATAGTCCATGACCCGCTGCTGGGCAGCGGCAGGTTCTTCTCCGGCAGGGCGAGTAGCCCAGACGAAGAGCCATCCTTCGGCGGGGTCGGCACTGGCCGTGATGGGGATGGTGATACTGCGGCCTTGACCGTTCGGCGAGGGGTTGTTGAGGAGCTCGGCGCCGTAGCGAGCGAACTTGTGCTGAGTGGTGTGGGCACCGGACAGGAGCGTGGCCCCGATGCTCAGCCAGCCCGTGACGTTGCGCTCTTGTAGTTCATCGACGAGGGACGCGGTTGGGGTCGCGGCCATGTGTGGTTTGAGGGCGGATGCGGCTTCGGGACCCGCCTCATGCTTAGTGTGGAACCACTGGTCGAGAGCGTCGGTGCGGCTCGTCACGATGGCCGGCTTCTGTGAGCGGTAGCGGCGCAACTCGGCTGGCGACGGCTCGGGGATGAACGGGAACGCGGTGCGCACCTGTGCCGGGTCAGGCTCAACCCAAAGGCCCGCCTCGAAGAAGTGCAGAAACAGGTCCAGCTCGTCCGGTGCGCTGAACATGAGCGTGACGTTCGGGTTGCGACGTCGCCGGAGGTAGAGCAGGAACTCAGAGGGTCGGTCGACGAGTTCCGTGATCAGCTCAAGGTCGTGCAGTGACACTGTCCAGGGGATGTTGTCGGCGCTGAGCAGCTCCGCCCGCACCAGCTCCGCGGTGGCAGTGAGCACGGGCGAGATGTCATCGAGGCTGACTGCGATCGTGTGGATCTCGCGGATGTGACTGAGGTCTACCCACCCCTCGTCCTCAATGCGCAGGCCTCCGTCCTGCTCGATTCCGTCCCGGATCCGACCAGCTTGCTCGGCGGCTTTCGTGACGATGCCGGTCAGATCATTGCGGATCCGTGTCTTCTTGCCGCCACGGGACAGTGCACTGAACGCGACGGCTTTGTCTTCGACGACAATGGCGACGTCGTCGATCAGGACGAGATGGTCGCCCTCGACGCGCTTGGTGTACTTCGCCGGGTCAGCGTTTGCCGTCTCCGTGGCATTCGCGGGCACGTAGTACTCGAACCCGTCCCGGTAGCGGGCTCCGGGCAGCACGCGACCCAGGGCGTCTCGGGTGCGGACTTCGAGGAGGTCTCCACGGTGCTTCGCGTACTTGTTCCATGCCGCCGAGGTCTTGAGATGCTCTTCCAGATTCTCGCGGACGGCGAAGACATGGAGCCCTGGGTGGGGCAGCATCAGGCGTTCGTCAGTGGTGACGATGAGCGGTTGGGTCCGCAGCGGATTCTGGCCGGCGGTGAACGCGTCGACGACTTCTGCAGGCGTCGCTCCTGCCAGATCCAGTCGGAACCGCTCGATGACTGCTTTGACCTTGTCCTCAGCGATGCCGGTATGTCTGACGACGTCTTCGATGGCCACCGTGGCCTCGACGGCTTCAGGCTCGAACATCGTCATGAGGCTGGACCGTGCGAGGTCCATGACCCCATCGTCAGCTCGCCCGGTCTCAGTGGACGCCATCGCTTCAGACACGGAGTCACGCATCGCGTCTATGCGATGGTTCATGCTCACCACCTGGAGCTCATGGCACGCGTCGAGAACCGCTAGGGCGTCAGACGCGTCGAAGCCGAGCTCGGCGACAAGAGCCGCCCGCACCTCCGGGTCACCGTCCAAGAGCGCGCGGTTGGTCGTTTCGACCATCTCCGGGTAGGACGAATTTCGCATCCACACCTCGCCCCCTTGGACGAGCAATGACACCAGAGCGAGCTTGTCGGTCGGATCCGCAGCGGCGAAAGAGCGCAGCTGAGCCAAGTGGAGAAGCTTGTCGATCTCCTCCCGCGCCGTCGATACGAAGTGGCTCATCTCCTGCTCTGCCACCGGACCCTGGGGGGAGGCTGTGACATCTGCCGCCTCCTGTGGAGGCACGAGAGCGGTCAACGCGAGTAGTTCGAGTGGCGCGGCACTGGAATCCGCGGTGACCGGAATCATTCCTGCGGGGACCAATGGCAAGAACGCCAGACGAGCCACCTCGATGAGCCGTATCGGGTCGAAGCGTCGTACCTTCGAGGCGAACTCGTCGACTGCTTCACCGACAGCTACGGCAGGATCGTCGCTCGCATGGAACTTCCCCATGAGCACCATCAGGGAGGCCCAGGAGTCAATGATTACCTTCGCGTGCGGGTCGAACACTGGCGACGCCGCACCAGCGTGACGCTTCCGCTTTTTGCGTGCCTCATGACGCTTCGTTCGAGAACCCACGATGCAACCTCACCACACATCGAGGATGGCGGCCCAACTGTTTCTTACGCTGGTGGAAGGGCTCGTAGTCGCGAACGCTCGGCAACGGAGTGCCGAACGATTGAAGATCGTGCTGTCGTCATTGCCGCCACTCTGTGACTCCTGGCGGCTACCGGCGAGACACGGGGGTAGAACCCCAATCGATCTCGCCGGTCCTCGGTGGCCTGCACAGCACAGAGGACTACGGGGCGAGAAATTCCAGGGCAGTTGAGGGGCCGGGCGGCAGACGGTTTATGGAGCCTGTGGTTTGAACGGGGTGAGGTCCGGTGGGTAGCCCTTGGCGCGGAGCCAGATGTCGAGGGCTATGGCGACGGTATCGCCGTGGGGCGTGCCATGGTCGGCGTTGTAGCGGCGGATGCGTCGCTGGAGCTGGAGGATGTCGGGGACGGCGTAGTTGAGCTGTCCGCGTTTGATGTGACGGTCGGCGATGACCGCCGCGGTCTCGGGATGTGGGGTGAGCGGATCGTCGGTGGGTCTGGACTGGGCTCCGAGCGCGTCGGCTATGTCACGGAGGCGACGGGCATGGTGGGAGAGATCGGGCACGGAGGTTCCTCCGGTCGGTCTGACTAGGCGGCTAGTTAGCCGCCTAGTGGCCTATCGGGATAGTCGGCGGAAGGGGCGGCCGCGCACTCAGCGAAGTGGCGGCCACCCCGTGTGCCGTATGGCGTGTCAGAAGCCGCGGGCGGTGAGCCATTCGTCCAGGGCGACCGAGACGATGTCGCCGATGGGCAGGTGGTCGAGTTCGTTGTCCAGCGCGAAGCGCTTGATGCGCTTCTTCAGCTTCAGCGCGGTCGGCACGGAGGAGTTCAGGCTCTCGCGCGTGATGATGCGCTGGTTGAGAACGGCAGCTGTGTTGGGAATGTCCTTGGGGCGGCCGGGTCCCTGAGCCCACGGGGCTCCCTCGCTGGGTGCTGCCTCCGATCGCGCGTTCTGCTCCTGGTGAGATACCGCAACATCGCTCCTCACCGGGAAGGCCGTACCGCCCGGGACCGGAGAAACGGCGTGCCGCACGGCAACCTCGGCGGTCGGTAGCACCCCAGCTGTCGTGGGGATGGCGTGAGACAGACCGGCCTGCGGAACCTGCTCGATCAGCTGTGTGGACTGAGCCGCGGGCGCTGCGGGCACGGCAGAATGAGCCGCGAACTGCCCGTGCCCATGCGTCGAATGCCCAGAGTGAGCAGACTGCATGGCGGGCACTCCTGCGGCCGGGTGATCCCGCTGGGCGGTCGGTGCCTGCACGGGGGCGCTCAGTACGGCGTCGACGGTCGGCTTACCCTGCGCCCCGGTCTCCACGGGGGCCGTGGAAGGCCGCTGGGCCTCGGCCTCATCGACGGCCGGATGCCCTTCGCCCTGGGCGTCGGCCTGTTCGGCGGCGAACTGTTCGGGTGTGAGCTCGGCGGCTGGCGGCGGGGGCGGCGGGGCCGTCTTCTTGGCCCCGCCCAGGGCCCGCCCGCCGGTGCGGCGGGCGGGAGGCTTCGGCCTGTCGTTCTTCTCGCTCATGCGGTCAGCTCCTTCATCAGGTTGGCGTACTCGCTCAGTTCGGTCGGGACCTCGCCGAAGGCCTCCATGTAGTGCACCCAGGAGTGGATAGTGGTCTCGGCGAGCGGGAACGCCTCGTCGCGGTCCGAACCGATGCCCTCGCCCTCGGCAGGCTCCAGCAGCTGCTGCTTCGCCCGGCTGGGCAGGCTGGTGCGGTCGTCGGCCTTGACCATCACCACATGGGCGGTGACGCCGCGCTCATTGCGGGCAGCGGCGCGCTCGGCCTCGTCGAACGTGGCCACCAGCTTGCGGCGCTCGATCTTGGTGGGGGCGACTGGCACGAGCAGCAGGTTCGCCTCGGTAACAGCCTCGTGGAAGATGCGGGTGCTGCCGCCGCCGGCGTCGACCACGATCGCGCCGAACTCGGCGCGCTTGGTGCGGATGTACTCGGCAATGTCATCGAAGGGGTAGCGCTCGATGACCAGGTTGGGGGGATCTCGAAGCCGGCGGCCTGGGCGACCTTGAACCAGTCGTAGGCGGACTGGCTGGTCGCGTCGGCGTCCAGCAGCAGGGTGGGCAGGTCGAGGACGACTGCGTAGTAGAGGGCGATGAACCAGGCGGAGGTGGTCTTGCCGGTGCCGCCCTTGAGCATGCCGACCACGATGACGAAGGCGTCCCAGGCGCTGGCCGCGGCCGCGGCCAGGGTCTTGGTACGGGTGTTCTCACTCACGAGTGCTTGATCTCCTGAATCGGAAAGGTGCGTTGACGTGCGGGCGTCGGCGAGAAGGCCGACGTTCGGCGGCTGCTGAGCGTGGGCGAAGGAGGACCCCGAGCAGCGCTGTATTCGGGATGGCCCGCCGTCGCTCCCGTGACCTGCCGGGCCTGGCCGGGGACCCGTTTGAGGGCGCTCATGACCGTTTCCTCGGGGTGCGGGCCGGGCCGTGGTTGTGCTTGGGGCGCATGTGGGTGCCTGCCTGGTGCAGGAGCCGGTAGACGGTGCCGACGGAGTAGTTGCACTCGCCGGCCAGGTCCGGCACCGTGGCGCCAGCCTCGTACCGCGCCCGCAAAGACTCCGCGAGCTTCGTTCGCCGTGCGGCATCGGCTGCGGAGCGGATGCGCAGTGTCTGCAGGGTGGTGCGGGGCGTGCCACCGGCCTCGATCAGCAGCCGCCGCGCGGCACGTCGCGTCACGGATCCGGCTACGGCCAACTCCGCGAGTGTGGCGCCCTGTTGCTCGTAGAGGCGGCGCAGCCGGGCGGCGAGGTTGCGGCGGGCTTGCCCGTCGCGCAGCCTGCGCGTCTGCCACGAGGTGCGCATCTCGGTCCCGGCCTCGTGCAGCCGGTTGAGGACCGTGCCGTAGGACAGGCCACTGCTCGCCGCGAGTTGGTCCACGGTGGAGCCGGACTCGTACTGCTCCCGCAGTGCTTGCGCGGTGACCTGATCGTCGTGATCGGCCGTGGGTGGAGGGGGTGGGTTCACGCTGCGGACTCCCATTCGCTGCGGGCTTCGGCATGGGCGGCGGCCAGCTCGTCGTAACTGCGCTGGTCGGCGGGGGTGATGAGGATCAGCCGTCCATCGGTGGCGATCCGCCAGTCGGGTACGGCGCGGCCGGTGACCGGATCGAGGACACAGCCGTCCGGGGCGTGCCACGCGGTGGGAACCTCGTCGGGGCGTGGCGCGGGAATCACGATCTGGCGCCCGTCGCGGACGATCACCACGGCCTTGCTGCGGTGCTCCGACAGCCGCTCCAGAGCCCGTTGGTACGCCGTGCGCTCGGCGGCGTGCACCGCCTTGCGCCGGGACGCGACGCCCGCGGTCCCGTGCCGCGCCGCGACTGCGTCCCAGCCGCGGGCCGGCTCGGAGATCTCTTCGGCCGCAGCCTCCAGGGGGCGGTCACCGAAGCCCTCCAAGGCATGAGGTGCCAGGGTCCAGGTCTCACCGCTGTGGTGGACCAGGCCGTGGTCGGCCAGGCGCCGCAAGGCGCGGTAGAGGGTGGCGCGGGAGACGGAGGACGAGCCGACAAGCTCGGCGACCGTCTGCGCTGGCCGGGCGTGCAGTGCACCGATGACCACCAGTGCGGCGCTGCCGAGCCCGCGGTGGGCGAAGGCGTCGTGGCCCATCAGCCGGCCGATGACGGTGGAGTCGAGGTCGGCCGTCGTGCCCGTCTCAGAGGTGGGCCACTCCTCAAGTGCCAGGTCGGGGGGGTACTGAGTGGTTCGGAAACGAGATTGCGCTACGGGGGTGCTGTGGCGGTCGGCGCTGCCCTCGGCGAGATACCAGGTCGAGCCCTCGCGGCCGTGGCCGACGCGCAGACGTCGCAGCCAGCCCCATGGTTTGAGGACGGTCTCGTAGACGACCCGGAGGGTCGTGCGGGATATCCCCGCTTCCTCCGCGGTCTGCCGCTCGCTGGCGTGGTGCAGGGGACCGCCCGCGATCTGGGCGAAGTTCAGATGCGCTCGCAGGACCCGCAGTGCGGTCCGCCCACGTTCCCCACGCCAGGGCGTCGTCTCGATGCGGTCGCGCAGCGCGGCAAGCACCTCGTACGCGTGGTGCCGCGATTCCAGCACCCTCGTGCGGCTAACCGCGGCCGAGGCACTGGCCCACACCCGGCCGATGTACGCCAGGGCACGCGATTGCCCGGAGCGCAGCGCGATGCTTCGGGCGTGCCGCCCGCCTTCGTGATCGGGGTGCAGCAACAGCTGCGTCAGCTGCTCGACGGTGCCGCGAGCGCGAGCGACATGGCAGGCGATGGCCGCCGTGATCCGGTGCCCGTGTTCGGCCGCGCCCTGACGGTTCCCGCGCAGGGACACGCTCTGGCCGTCGGAGGCGAGCCTGCTGTAACTGCCCGCCGCATAGCGACCGGTGAGATCCCCGAGCAGAATGAGATCGGCTGCAGCCGTAGGTAGATAGTGAAGACCCAGTCGCTCGCCTGGGTGAAATGGCCGTCGGAGAGAACCTGTCTGGTGGGTGCTGTGTGGCACTGTGGAGCCGTCCCGCAAGGACAGAGACGCCACCCAGGCCCGCTAAAACCACGGGTGGTGTCCGGTACCGACCTCCAATCGGTGCCAGCGAAGCCTCCAGGATGGCCATCCTGGAGGCATTCGTATGCCTGGCTGCGGTGCTGGAGGCAGGCGTCCCCATCGCGGCTCGACCGAGATCGATTCCGAGTGCCGTCAGCGGGTCCACAGCCTGATCAACGCCGTCTGACCTGGGCCGACTCGGACCAAAACAGAGGGCGATTGCCTCTGATCGGCTCCGAGCAGCTCGGTTCGAATCGGGGTCGAATCAGAGCGGTTTCCTCTGACTGCCTCCGGTCGCCTCTGCAACCCGACCTAGCAGGTCACAGCCGATCCGATCCGCGAAGCCGCAGGTCAGAAGGGTGCGTCAGGAATACCCGGCGTACAGCCCGACTCGTCTGCCGCTGGCATTGCCCGCGCCTGCCACTACCGCCGATGCACCCGCGCTGGCGTCCGTGCGCGTCGGCGGTACCACCCAGCGGCCGCGACTGCCGTTGTGGCCGCCGCGGCGGCCGTGAGGGACAGCCACGGCGGCGACGGCCCGGCGCCGACGACTGTCCGCAGTGCGGTGACGAGCAGCCAGCCGCTGGTCGCACCCAAGGCCAGGCCGACCGCCGCATCGACGTGGGCGAGCGGCCCGGACACCGGTGGGGGCGCGGCGCGGCCCGACGCCACGCGAGACGCGGCCAGCGGCACGGCCAGGGCGAGGACGGAGAGAAAAGCGATGAGAGAGGTCTGCAGGTAGCCGGGCGCGGGAACGCGGTAGCCGAGTGCCTGCACGGCCGCCAGCCCCATCAGCAGCGCCCCGAGGAACGCCGTCTGTAGCAAGGCCAACCACTGCTCGCGCCGGTTGAGCCGGCTGACGATCGTGGTCTCGGCGATCCGGACCATCTCGCTCACCTGCTCCCGGACGTCGCCCAGATAGGCGCAGTCATCCTCCACCATGCGCCGGAAGCGGGTGCCCGCTCGGCGGTCGGCGTCGAACAACGAGTCCGGCCTGACCTCGGCGGGCAGTGGAACAGCCTCCTCCATCGAGTGGAGGGCGATCTCCACGGAGCGCAGCGCAGAGCGGCGAAGGGTCAAGGTGCGGACCAGGCCGGTCTCGCCGACTTGCAGGTTCTTCAGCAGGGCCTGGGAGCGCAGCAGCTCATCGAAGAGCGCTGCGGACTCGTTCTCGATGAACCGCCGGTGCAGTCTGGCGAGTTGGTCGCACCGTTCGGTCAGCAGGCGCCGAAGTTCACCGAAGTCGCGGCCTTGGAGATAGGTGGCCATCTGACGGCGCATCCTCCCCGCATGGACCAGGTACCGCACGAACGGGGCCAGCGTGTGCCGGTCGCGGGGCTGCCAGAGCCACTCATCCAGCGCTCCCTCCGCCTCCGCGTCCGCGAGCGCGACGATGCGGCGGTCCCGCGCCGGGAGTCGGTCCTGCTGGCTCGGCTTGGCATGCCACACGAGCACTCCCTCGGCCGTGCGGTGCCACTGCTGCCGCTGGGTTCCCTCCCGCAGACCGGGGATGTCCCGGGCCAAGAGGACGGCGGCAGCTGTGGCTGAGTCTTCGGACGCCAGGACTCTCTCCCCGTCCGGTGTGTCGCGGGAATCAGCGCCCGGGGCGGCGGCGAGTGCCGAGTGGACGTAATGCAGGCCCAGCAGCGGCTCGGCGGAGAAGGGGCCGAGGCGCTCGGACCACCGTCTGTCCAGGTCCTCCCAACTGCCGACTTCGTCGTCGCCGGGAGCCAGCATTGCCATAACCCCCAGCAGATCTTGCTCGATGAACAGGAACGCCTGGTAGAGGGAAGGTCTGTCGTCGCCCGGTATCCGGGGGCGTTCGCGCGCCCCTATGAGCTCCGTCCCGCCGCCGATGGTGCGGGCGAGTTCCTCGGCGAGCTTCTGCTGCGCCGGGAACGGCGTCTCAAGGCCCCACCGTGCCAACGGGGCGTGCATGGCGAAGCTCTCGCAGTTCTCCCAGAGCCGCCGCACCGCGTCGACTGCCTGCGGTTCATCAGGGTCGGCGACGGCCAGGACGAGGAGCGCGCGGCTGTGCAGCGCGAGGCTGGTCACCGGTCAGTCACCAAGGCGGGGAAGCGGATCCGGGGGACGCTGCACATCGCTGGGTGGGTGGGCGGACACGTCTTTGATGAAGGTGTTGACCAGCGCAAGGACATCTGCGGGGGCCTCGGTGAACTGTTCGGGTTCGGGGTCTTCGGACAGGGCGGGCCGGGCCATGGGCGGGGACGTGAGCGTCAGCAGACGCCCGAAGGCGTCCTGGGCCTCGGCCAGCGCATCCTGCTCGAACGCGGACTTCAGACTGCGGATTTCCTCGTGGACGCGCGACCAGGAGGCGGCGCCCAGAAGGTTCCACTCCTCCGGAGCGCTCAGATGGGAGAGGACCGCGGCATACAGGGCGTCCCAGGCGGCGGACCGGTTGTCATCGGCCATGAGAGGCATCCCCTCGGAAGGTTTCACGGGCGTCAGAGAACCTCGGGACAGCGGGTCGCGTCGGGCCGAAGTGGACGTAAGTAGCCCAGAGCTGGGGCTCGCGCGGCACGAGATTCCGGATGCCGCGCACGGCGTCGTGGAGGGCCAGCGCGGGATCGATCTGTTCCAGGTGCCGGCGGGCACCCGTGGGTGAGGGGGTGAACAGGCGGCGGGCGATGTCCGCCGCAATGTGATCGCGTGCGGGCATGAGCGAGCTCAACACGTGGGGGAAGCCCGCGACCTGGAACGCTGTCCCCAGGTGGGCGACCTCGTTGACGAACCGATGGCCCGCGAAACCGCCGAAGCAGGTGAGCAGCAGGCATCCGGTACGGCCACTGCCGAAGCGGCGTGCCCTGATCTCGGCGACGCTCAGCCGCGCGTCGTGGAGTAGGAGGCCGGAGTCGCTGGGGTTGTCCGCGGCCACGTCGGTGTGAGCGGTGATGACGGCCCAGGCGTTCCGGCCGAGTTCCACCGCCACTCGGTCCGATACGGCCGTCTCGTTGACCAGGGGCTGGACGCCGTACGAAGCGGCGATGCCGACGGCCGCCCGCCCGGTGGCTTTGAGGCGGCGCTGCCCCGCTGTGTTCTCCATCGCAACGACGGTGATCGACTCTCCGCCCGCACGTGCGCTCTCGGCTGCCCGCCGGCGTGCCTGGCGCAGCATGCGAAGGCTAGGAACATACGAGGAGACGACCCGGTCGATCGCGCACGTCTCGGTGACCGGGTCGAGCGCCGCGTGCAGGGGGAGCAGGGTCAGGCGGCCGGTCGGACACCAGTGGAGCCGGGGCCAAGACGCTGCAGGTCGTGTCGGCAAGTCCCCCTGCCCGAGGTGGGAGAGGACGGGCCCGACGACTTGCCGCCACAACCATGTCTGGACTTCCCTGAGGCGGGCCGAGCGATCGGCCTCGTCCGGGTCCCACCACAGGGCCACCTGCTCGTCCACCTCCTCCGGCGTGACCCCGGGCAGCGGGACCACCTCGACACGGTCCCTCCCTCCCCCGGCGCGGATGACAAGGGCGTCGGAGCGGTGCCCGCTGACATTGATCAGCACCGTGGGGTCGGGATCAGAGCCCACCGAGGTGTCAGTCGGCAGGGGTAAGCGGAAGGACTCGAAACCGGGGAGCCGCCGGATACTGGCGAGTACGTCAGAGCACTCCGCGTCTTCCCCGTCACCGGCCGAGTCGCCGGTGCGCTGCCCGGGCAGGCCGGCCTCGTGCCGTCGCCGGTCCTCGGCCCGGAGGTCCGCCGCCAGGCGGGGGTGGGCGCGGTCGAGTGCCTCCAAGTCCCAGTCGTCGGCCATCTGGGCCAGCAGGACACCGCGGCCCTCCTCAAGACGCTCCACCGCCGCGTCCGTCCGTCCGGCTTCCAGCGCCGCGGCGGCAGCATCGGTGACCAGATCCTCGAAGAGGGTCAGCAGGTGCTCGCGGTCGGCGGGTTCCAGGTGGGTCTGGCTCATGGCCCCGCGGATCTGAAGAGCCTTGCGATAGGCGGCCTCGGAGGTCGGCCAGTCCTCTTCCTCGGCGGCGAGCCGACCCCACGCGCGTGCAGCGGTCAGCCGCACCTGAAGACGCCCGGCGGGGGACGAGACCGCCTCTTCCAGGAGCACGGCGGCCTCGAGTCGGAAGGGCCGCGGGTGCTCGGCGATTTCTGCCTTGTACTGGAGCGAGTTCGCCAGGTCGACACGGAAGACGACGCCGTCGGGGGTGTCCGGCCGACTGCCCTCGACGCACTCCCGTCCATGGGCGATCGCATCGTCGAGGTCGTGGAGGCGGCGGGACGCGTCGTAGCGCATCCGCAGGGCGTTGGTGAGCACAGCCAGGCAGCGGCGCCGGGCGGGGCTTTCGGACGGGATGATGCGCACCGCCTCGCGGGCGGCATCGACCGCCTCGGACAGTTCGATGTCCGAGGAGGGGTCCACGAGCCGCTTGGCCTCGGAGTAGTTGGACAGGGCGGTGGCGTGGTACAGAGTGCCCGCGGCGATGTCCACCGCCCGCTTGAAAGCCTCGACCGCGGCGGTGATGTCGGAGTGGGCGTCGAAGCGCTCGTACTTGCGCAGCAGTGCCGCGCCGAGCGTGGTCGCCGCCAGGTAGCGCAGCCACGGATCCCCGGCCGTGCTCAGGAAGGCATCGGCGAGCTCTGCTTCCTCGACTGCCGCGCATGCGAGTGCGGAGTCACCCACGCGTACCGCACGTGCTGGGAGAGCCTGCGCGAGGACGAGGCGGTAGCGGGCGCGCAGCAAGGGGTCACTGTCGGGGCGCAGGAGCACCTCGCGGAAGATCTCCACACCGAGGTCTCGACGACCGTCCAGGTTCAGTTCGGCGGCGAGCAGCACGGCGCTCCCGAGGTCGCGCATGACGTCGTCCTGGTCGGATATCTGTCGCGTGACGGGATGGTCGGCCAGGGTGCACGAGGTGCGCAGGAAGCCCTCCAGAAGCTGCCGGTCGTGGTGGGTGCGGAGTTCTGTGACGAGGACGTACAGGTGAGACCGCAGGGCCGTCACCACGTCGGCTTCCAACGCGGGCGGCGGTTCGCGCGAGGCGCGGACGGAGACGACGTCGGGGAGCGCGGCCGCGGGGATCTCGGACTCAACCCGGTCGCCGAGGGCGGCGAAGCACCAGGACGCGGCCACCCGGTCGAGGCGTTGCTCCTCGTCCTCGGCGCGCCCGAGGTAGCGGAACCAGTGAAAGAGGCCCAGCAGGTGCAGCGCTGCCGCTGACGTCGCTGCCAGTGCATCGCTGTCGGCTGCCCACGGCCGGTGTTCCGCCGGGCCCGTCCGGGCCGACAGGCCGGTCAAGACCGTCCGGGCCGTTTCCGTGGCCGCGGCGAGTGCGTCCGGGGTGGTGAGAGCGGAGGCGTCCTCGGCGGCCAGGGCAGCGTCGAGGCGTTGCCTCAACGCTGCCTCGGGGTCCGGAGCGGTCAACGCGCCCTCCTGTGCCGGGGAACGGGGCGGGGCTGGGGAGAAGCGAACCACCACGGCGGCTCCGCGTACAGGGGCGCACGGTGTCGCACGTCCGGCGCGTGTGGGGGCGTCCAGGGATGGCACCGCATGGCGGCCGCCGCCGCCCGGCGGTCCGGCCGACTCCGGACAGCTTCCCCGCTACGGCGCCGTCGGCGGCCACGGCCTCGGCGGCGTGGACGCCCGCACCGCTGCGGCCGAACGGTGATGAGGTGCTCTGCGTGTTCGAGCCCTGCGCCCGCTACGACCTCGAATGCAGCCTGGTGATCGTAAGGAAGGGGCTGTCCCTCCAGGGCGCCCATTCAGACTGGGTCCATGCTGAGTGGCCGGGCGGGTGTGGGACGCGGCGCTTCCCGCCCCCGCTGCCGACTGAGCGTGTGGCTCAGCCTTACCGGAGGCGCGGCCGCGTGGGGTCCTGACCGGAACGGATCTCGGTCATGTGCCTCAGGGAGCTCCTCATGTTGCGGACGATCTCCACGACCCGGGCTCTGCGGCCGGAGCCGTCCGGGATCAGGAGTGAGTACCCATCTTCCTGGGGGACGGCTTTCACCGCGTCGAAGACCAGCTCCCCGTCCAGCGCCACAGCGAAGTCCAGGTCGTCGACCCTGTCCAGCACGAACCTGGGCGGGTCGAACCGCCTGAGCCCGGGGATGCCTGCACCCCAGCTGACGGCCAGCCGTGCCCGCAGCCGAGCCAGGACCGGTCGCCAGGTCTCCTGGTCGGTGGACTGGAACTCACAGCGGAATTCCAGCCTCCTGTCCTCCTCGATCCACTCCTCCGAGTATCGCGGACGGCTGTAGAACGCGAGTTCGCGGTCCGGCAGTGGCACTTTGATGAGCCGGTCGTCCCTGCCGCTGTACATCTTGCCCGGTGTCAGAAAGGGACCCCGAAGATCCAAAAGACCCCGGCCAGGAGCAACAGGAGTATCAAGGCGGCCAGCGATGTCCGGGCCATCGGTGTCCGCCACCGTACTTTTGGGTGGGCTCCCGAGGAGCCCGGAGGAGCCGGCGGTCCCGATGGCGCCTTCGGCTCCGGGAGCCTTTCAAGGGGCATGGCCGGGTCACCGACCATGCCGCCCTCCACGAGCACCGCCAGCCGTCCCGGGAACAGCTCGGCCACGTCCTCTGCCTCGGAGACCAGGTTGAGCAGGTGTGCCTGCCCGTGTTCCTTCCCGGAGAGCAGCGCCGACAGCCGAGTCAGGAAGGCCGCCGAGGCACCTGGGGCCGACCGTCCGGCGATCCACCGGTCGAAAGTTGCGCGCCCGGCCGCCGGGGCGTCGCGCGGTAACGGTTCCAGGGAGGCCACCGACGCGAGCAGCCGGGTGGTCAGGTCCTTTCGTTCCATGGCGAATTCGGAGGGTGCGGCGAGCAGCCGGTCCACCTCCGGGGCAGGGCAGACGCCGTCGAGGAGGTCGGACAGCACCCCACGGCCCTGCTCGTCCTCGTCGAGATCGGCCAGGAGGCAGGAGGCGAGACTCAGGACGATCGCCGCGTCCTGCTCGGCGGTGTCGTGCGCGCCCTCCAGGACGAGGGTGTAATAGATGAGCCTGCCCCCGGAGTCGGTACGGACCGATGGGATGCCGCTGAGCAGGACCCTCCAGTGCCCCTCGCCGTCCTCGGCGACGGCGTGGAGGCACGGCCGCTCGGTGGCAGTCCAGTCCGCGTAGGTGTCCCACCAGCGGCTGTCAGGGGCCGAGTTGACGAATGCGTAGTCGATTGCGCGTGAGCGCGTACGGAGGTGCACTTGCACGAGGGGTTCCTCTCACCTTCGGCGACCGTGTCAGCTGAGGTGGTGCAGGCGGGGGCTGCTCCGCCGCTCACCCAGGGCCGCCAGGACATCGAAGAGGGACCTGGTGGTCTCATGGGCTTCGAGGTAGTGCTCTTGGTCGGCTTCCGCGATGCGCTCGCGGCGGCCGCGTTCCCCGCTGACCTTGAGCCACAGGTCGCGGAAGAAGCCCTCGCGTAGATCGGCGTACTCCCTGGAGTACCGGGCGGTTGCCTCGCGCTGGGCGGCGGTCTGCTCGCTCTGCATCCGCGCGCTGTCGACCAGCTGGCGGCAGAGCAGGCTGATCAGGTCCTCCAGCCCCTTTCTGGCAATGGTGCCGGGAGGCCGGACCCGGTACTTCGGTTCCAATTTGATGTCGCCGGGAGCGCCCGGACGCTGCACCCAACGGGCCGAGACCAGCTCCACGCACCCGTAGGTGTCGATCGGCAGGTATCGGACCGACGCGTGCGGTGCGGCCTCCCGGAGCGTCTCCAGCACTTCGCTGAACTGATCGACGACCTGGTGCTTCAGGTCCGTGGCCTGGTCCTGGAGGCTTCCGCTGTCCGACAGGTACGTCTCGCACTTGACCGGACAAAAGACCACCATGGCAGGCTCGCCAGCCCGCTCGCGGCGGTTCTTGGCCCAGCGCAGTACGACCTGCTTGATCTGGAACACCGCCAGATGCGCGGTGAGTAGGGCAGCGTTTTCGGCTCTGGCCTCCATCAGGAGTACCGAGTCGATCGGCACGATGAGCACCGAACTGTCGGCCAGGAACGCCTCGCACTCGTTCCACTTCTGCTCGTGCTCCGGACCCTCACCGCCGTTCTCCAGCCAGCCGCCAGGATAGTCGAGGATGTCGAAGCGGATGGGCAGATCATGGCCCCGTGGTTCCAGCAGCAGCCGGAACCACGACGGGTCACTCGTGCCGGGCATCAGCATCGGCCGAAACACCCGGGCCTTGAGCGCCCCGGTAACCGAATTGTCGGCGTTGGCAATCCGGTTGCCGGTGAGCCGGTCGGCAGCGGTCAACTGCACCGTGGTCTCCCGGTTCAGCATCCGCTGCCCCTCCGACAGCAGGCTGGCGATCAAGGTGCTCTTGCCCACCTGGCTCGGGGCCAGCAGGCCGATCTTGTACTCGAATACCAGGCGGTTGGTATCCGTCACAGTTCTTCCTCTCCCTGCTCGGCGAGGGCGGCAATCTCCTTGGACACCCCGACCACCCGCGCAAAGCGGCTGTTGGCCTCGTTGATGCCGTGGAACTCCTCCGGCCACAGGTCGTTGCGGTAGCTGCGGACGAAGCGGCGGAACTCCTGCACCGAGGTGCCGGACCGGATCAACGTGTCCTCGAACTGCTCCACCAACGCGTGCACCACGGCCGCGGGCACCGCCGCCTCCCGCAACAGCGACTTCTGAATCCGGAACGCGGCCTGTTCGGCGAGACCGTTGAAGATGCCGTACAGCTCCTCGGCGCCCCCCTCGGTCAGCGGCACCGCCACTTGCTGCATCTCTTCCCCGGTGTCGGGGTGCGTGACCTGGAGGTTCAGCGGAGCGAGGTCGGGACGTACCCTGGGGTAGAGCAGGGTGCGGTACTCCAGCCGCACGTCCAGCAGGCTGTGCACCGCCGCCGCCAGACCCGGGCAGGGCTGCGAGGATTCCCCGAACAGCTTCGCGAGGCGCTTCAAGACCACCTGGCCGGAAGCCTCCTCACCGTCGGCCGACTCGGCGAACAGCGCACCGCACTCGGCCGCGATGGCCTCCGCCGTACGGTCCCACGCGTCGGTGAGCCGGTCGGTGAAGAAGTCGTCGAGTGCGGCGAAGCGGCGGCTGATCTCCACCCGGATCCGGTTGAACTCGGGTCCGGCGAAGTCCGCCGGATGGCCCTCGGTGATCATGCGGGTGAGTGCCAGCTCCCGCCAGACGTCCGCGCCGCGACCGAAACCATCACCGATCCAGTCCAGTACGCCTTCGTAGGCGTTTTCGACGGCCTGGGCGTATCCCGGGTCGGTGGAGCCGTTCGCCTCCGCCGCGAGGTCGGCGACCAGCACCCGCAGCCGCTTGGCGACCCCGCTGCGCAACTGATCGGCCTTGGCGTCGTTGACCTCCTCCGGCACTCCCGCGCGCCGCGCGACCAGATTCAACGCCCGCTGTAGATCGGCGAGATGCAGTCGGATCCGGTCGCGTACTGCGCCGGCACGGCCGCGTGTGCCGGCGAGCACCTCGGCATCCATGACCGGCAGCCCGTCGGCCAGCCGCTTCAGCAGCGGGGTCAGCACATCACGGCCGACGCGCTCCGAATCGCGTACATCGGTCTCAAAGACGGTGAAGAAGCGGTCGGCCTCCCCGCCATTGAGGCTACGCAGCAGATCTCCCCGGAGGTTCTCAGCCAGATGCGGCTTGTCCGGGTCGATGTTGTGCACCACGTAGGTGAACTCCCCAGTGCTGCGCACGAACCCGCGAACCCTGTCCAGCAGCGCCATGCCGGAGGCGTCGGTCTCGTCGAAGAAGGAGGAGGTTTCGGAGGAGCGCTTGACCACCAGTACAGCGTCGACTTCGTTGCGCAGCCCGTCCACATGGCGCTGCTCTGCGTCCGCCGTGACCTCGCCCAGACCGGGCAGGTCGACGATGCCGATCCGGGCGACGTGCTCGTGCGGGAAGGGGCACTCGATCCTGGCTTCGCGCACCGCGGCGTAGGCACGCCGCACCCCACCGGGACCAGCGGCCCTGATCTCCTCGTCGGTCGGGTAGGCGACGTAGGGGCGGATCTCCTCAAGGGGGACCGACTTCACACCGCCGGTCAGCAGGTGCTTGTAGGAGGGCAGAGCGCTCTGCAGTTCGCGCAGCCTGGTGAGCAGCAGGCGGCTGCGGGTCTGTTCCGACGACTCCGGGTAGCTCCAGTCGGCGAACTGCTCCAGGGAGCGCGGGGGCGCAGGTAACGAGAGGGCCGTGTGCAGCGGGGCGATCACCTCGGCGAGGAAGCTCTCCGGGCTGTGCATCTCCAGTTCGGCCCGGAGCACCGTGGGAGAATGAAAGATCCGGCTCCGGATGGCTGTGACCGGAATGCCGTCACCAGTCGGGATCTGCTGGTCGTCCAGGCCGGAGACCGACTGCAGCAGCGTGCTCTTGCCCATCCGGGCGGCACCGCTCACTCCCAGGTTGACCGTGGCCCGGGTGAACCGGGTGGCGATCATCCGGAAGGAATCGGCGGTCTCGGCCACATCAGCCCTTATCTCAGGCAGCTGAGGGAGCGTAAGGGATCCGGCCAGTTCAGGATCCAGAGTTATGTGCATGCGGAGGTCGGCGAGGATTGCGCTCAGCTCGTCCAGCTGCTCGCCGAGCGCCATCCATCGCGCGCTCTCACGCTCCACTGCGGGCAATTGACGTGACCGTGCTTCGAGCAGGGCATCGATAGCCCTGGATATATCAGACATGTCCCCCCTAGCGTGACACACTGGTTCCGTACCCCTGTGGACCAGTTCGGGAAACCACTCCCGATATGGCAGGCAAGGTAGCGGGCAGAGCCGTGGGGCTGCCGGGCGTTCGCGGAAAACGACGACCACTGCGAGAAACCGTCATTGAGACGCGCCACTCCCATTACTCTCGCCCCGGGGCGGGCACGCGGGGCAACAACTACAGGTTCTGGTACGGCGTCGAGCGACCGCTTCGATCCCTCTGACGACACATGGCTTTCGCGCGTACGGCTGCGGCATCAGACTTTGGGGAAGCAGGCCACGTTGATCGCCTGAGAAGTGGACGGAGGGCGGACCGAGTTCACGGTCACGGTCGAGAACGCCGACAACGCTGCCCCGCAGGTCGCCCTGGGACACGGCCTGCGCACGGCGTCCGGTGCCGGACCGGAGGACAACTCTTAAGCGGACGGAACCCCCGCGGCTGAAGCAGCACGTATGGAAACCGCAGGCTCAGCCCTCAAGGTCAGCTGTCGCCGGAAGGAACCGACTCCTACTGCCTGTGTAGGACACGTACAGTTCCTCGCGGGCACGCGTGCAGGCGACGAAGAGAAGGCAGCGTTCGGCCAGCATGTCGGCTTCATGCTGGAGCCGGTCCACGTTCGGTGCCGTGACGGCCGGCGGGAACGGGAAGGCGCCTGCTGTCACGCCGATCACCGCTACGCACCGGAACTCCAGGCCTTTCATCGCGTGCAGAGTGGCGAGCCGCACTCCCGCATCCTGCTGCGCTGGTCCCTCCCTGACCAGAACCGCGGGCAGCCCGGCGCGTTCCAGTCGCGCCTTGACCTTGTCCAGCGTCTGGTGGAACCGGGCGGCAACCGCGATCTCCGCCGGTGCCGCGCCGCCTGCGACCCACTCACGGATCTTAGCGACGACCGCGCTCAGCTCGGCGTCCTCACTGAGGAAATCCCTCAGCGTGGGCCGACGGCCGTGCAGGAGGGAACGGTAACCGGCCAGTGAGTCCTTGCCGTCGCCCGACAGTGACTCCACTGGCTCGTTCTCCATCAGGGCCGACGCCCACCGGAGGATCTCCTCCGTGCTGCGGTAGTTGATGCGCAGCCGGCTGGAACGGCCCGCGACCGGGATACCGAGAGAACCCAGCGAGACACGCGAGTCGTAGATGCGCTGGTGCGGGTCCCCCGTGATGAACAGGTCGTCGGGTCCTGGCGCGACGGCTCCACGCAGGACCCGCCACTGGACCGGGTGCAGGTCCTGAGCCTCGTCGACCACGACATGGGCGTACGGCGGGTCACCTGCCCCCGGTTCGCCCAAGAGTCTGGCGGCCTCCGCGCACAACTGCAGGTAGGTGCACTTCCCGTCCTTGCGCAGGCCCTGCTCGAACATCCTCATGGCCCGCCACACCCGCGCCCGCTTGACCGGCCCCAGGGCCGACCCCCTGCCGCGCCGCACCGCTCGCAGATACTCGTCCTCGGTGGAAATCGATTGGGCGAGCACCACGTGCCGGTACTCCTGGGAGAGGAACTGCTCGTTCCACTCCAGCCCGAGGGTCTGCTGGATCTTGCGCCAGCGGAAGCGTTCGTCGGCGTCGTCGCACAACCTGGGCACCGAGCCCCGGCGGCGGCGCACGATGTCCCGGGCCAAGGCATCGACCGTGGTGACATCGACCCGCTTCAACAGAGCATCGTCCTCCAGGAGCAGCGCTAGGTTCTCTCTTAGGGACTTCGCCAGCGCGGTCGTGTACGTGGTGAGCAGGATCCTGCCTACGTGCGGCGACCTCTGGAGCAGGTGCTTCACGCGGTGCAGGGCCACCACGGTCTTGCCCGTGCCGGGACCACCGGTGACCTGGGCGGGGCCGGCATAGGTCGCCCGGTAGGCCACACGGCGCTGGGTGGGGTGGAGGAATATGCGCCAGGCGGTGAACGGCTTGGTGAGGATGTCCTCCAGTTCCTCCGCTCCCGTGACCACGGTGATACGGCTGTGAGTGTTGGCGATGGCGGACGACAGGTCGTCGGGGTCGTAGGGCCCTGGGTCCGCAGGACGGCGCACGGCTACGACCTCCCGCCAGACCGTGTCTTCGTCGAACCCCTCGGCGAGGAACTGCAGCACCTCGAACTGGTCCTCGGGGAACAATGAGGCGAACGCCTCCAGCTGGGCCTTGTCGGTGATGGTGCGGGCCGCGCGCAGCGTTCCCTCGTCGATGCCTAGCCGGGTCAGGGACGCGTCCGAGAAGCCGTCGAACAAGCGCTCCTGTGCCTTCGCCGCAGTCTGCTCCAGCACCGGGGTGAGCTGCTCGATGGCGACGACATTGCGGACTTCCAGGCCGCGCGTGGCGGTGTTGACCGTGTAGAGCCGCTTGGCGGCCCACTCGTAGGCCTTGTCGTGCTGTACGACGTTCACAAGGAGGAAGGTGTCACCGCCCTCGTCGGGTGCGAGGACGACGCCCCGCCAGAAGTCGGTGATCCTGATGGTCCGCAGGCGCGAATCGCGGGCGTTCACCACGGACTCCAGGTGCAGACCCTTGTCAGCGTGCAGTTCGGCGACGGTGAGTTGCTGAAACTTCTTCATCGCCTTCCGTACGCCTGCCCGGACCGGCTTCTCCAACTGCTCGTACTTGTCCCAGAAGGTGTTGGCGAAAGCCAGCTGCGGCAACGGACCGTCCTCCCCACGCGGTGCGATGTGCACACCCTACTCAGAGGCCTGTCTGCCGGCAGGCCTCCGACCGGGGCCAGAGAGGGCTTATCGGTACTCCGTCAGGATCGTGCGCAGTCGTGTGGACGCCGCGGAACCGGGGAGTCTGCCGTCCGCGATCGCACGGATGATGTGTGCGCCGTGATGTCCTGCCTGCCGGATGATGGCCGTCCGACCAAGGTGGGACGCCATGCGCCGCGCGGCCAGCTCCACGGCCTGCGGGGAGAACCCGTCGCTCTCGGCGGAGGGCCGGAACCTACGGGGGGCCGGCATCGCGGTGCGTGGACGATGCTTCGGCCGCTGCCTGGAGGCGGAGTGTGAGTGGGCTTGTTCTGCTTCCGCGAGGATCTCCGTCAGTCGGTTCCGGGCCTTGGTCTCGAGCTGGCGGATCCGTTCCCTGGTGACGCCATACAGGGAGCCGATCACGTCCAGGGTCTGAACTTCCTGGTCGATCAGGCCGCTGCGCCGCCGCAGGATGTCCGCCGACTTGGCGTCGAGCTTGCTCAGCAGCCTTTGTTCGATGTCCTCCCGCGACCACTGCGGGTGCAGCAGGTCTTCGGGCCCTAGAGAAGGCAGGTCGTAGGAGAGGGCGTCGCCGAGATTGGCGCCCTCGAACAGTTCACGGTCGAGAGAAGCGGTCACTCTGCTGACACCGCGGATCTCCGCTACACGGGTCACCGTGAGACCCGTGGCAACGGCGACAGCATCCTTGGTGGCCGCACGGCCCAGCGCATGCAGCTTGGCTTCGGCCGCGGCCACCTTGTGCATCTCCTCGTGCAGGTGCACCGGAATGCGGATGGCGCTGCCGAAGTCCGCTATCGCGCGTGTCATCGCCTGACGGATCCAGTGGTAGGCATAGGTCGAGAGCTTGAAGCCCCGGGCCGGGTCGAACTTGCAGATCGCGTGCATCAGGCCGAGCACCCCGTGGTGAAGCAGATCCTCGTCCTCCAGGCCCTGGCCCGTGTACTTCTTGCGCAGCTCGTGGACAAGGCCCACATTGTGTTCGACGAGAGCCTCGTAGGCCTGGCGGCGGACGTCGCTGCGTGGGAGGGCGGCGAGTTCCCCCTCGGTCGGCTCCTGGGAGCTTGAGGTGGTGGGCCACCCGCGCAGCAAAAGAGTCAGCCCGGTTTCCTCCTGTGCCGTCAGGATGCGTTTGGCCGGGCGGCGCAGAAAGCGGCGCTCCGCGAGCAGTGACCTGGCGGCGGAGACCTCGGCCGACCACTTCTCCCTGACGGCTGGAAACGGTTGGGCAGGGATGGCGGGCAAGGGCTCCAGGCCCCGTTTCGCCTTCTGCCTGGCCTGTTGCGGCTGCTCGTCGCGGCTGGGCGCCGGGCGCGGTGGTTCCGTGCGTGTCGCCTTCTGCCTGGCCTGCTGCGGCTGCGCGGTGGGCCGACGGACCGGTACCGGCGACTCCACGCGTGCCGGACCAGCCAGCGCCGCTGCCAGCCGGCCAGTCTCGTCGTTGTCGAGCCCGCACAGTCGCGCCAGTCCCGGTATGACGCGAGAGACAGGGGCGGCAGAGTCGGCGTAGCGCTGGGCCAGCTTCAGCACTGCCGCCATCCTCGGACCGAGATCTTCCCTCCGCCTCGACGGTTCGATCGGGCCGAGCGACCGGTTTTCGGTGGCGCGCCCCGCGTCGGTCGCTCTGGTCGAGCCGGTGTGAGCCGTCCTGCTCCTCGTCGGAGCGTGGACCGCCGTTGCCGCCCTGGTCCCGACCGCAGCCCGCAGCGGCGACGTGCGGCCGCCGACCTCGGCCGCCGCACGGCGAGGAGCCGCGACTCTGATGCCAAGTTTCTTCAACTCGCCTGTCAGGCGTTCCAGTTCGGCGTCGTTGAGACCGAGGCCGGAAGCAGCCGCGAGGAACTCCTCGCGCGTCACCGCCCCGTCCGTGGCCAGCTCGCGCAGCCGTCTCAGCAGCGCCCCCAGCGCCAGCCGCATCCCCTGCTCCCTGTCCCCCCGGAAGCCCGGCGTCATGCCTGCCATGGGACGACTGTGCCACGGGGATACGACAACCGGCCCTGACGTGCCGGAATCGGCGCTAGGATCCCTGGCCCCGGCGTGGGGACGCTGGGTGGGGAACGGCCGCGCTCGTACCGGCCGCTGCAAGGGGGCACGATGGATCCACGGGACGAGTTGACCGCGTACTTGCGCATGCAGCTGATGGGTCCGGCGGACGGTGAACGTGAGGTCCTGCTGTTCCCGCCCGACCGCCAGTACCTCGTCGGCACCCTCTACCCGCGCGATGCGGACCTGCACGGGCAACTGCGCCTGGCGGGCGACATGGACGACGATGACGAGGGGCGGGGAACGGAGGATGTCCGTGAGGACACGAACCCGGCCGTCGACCCGCTGCCCTCCGTCAACTCCTGGCTGCCCTCCTCACTGGGCATCAGTTTCTACACCGACGCCACGGAACTGCAGGTCACCTGCTCCGCTGCCCGTTACCTCACCGAACAGGGGGAACGAGCCCGACAGTGGCGGCGTGAGCCGCTGCCTGAGGAGACCAAGCCCGTCGGGCCCAAGGACGACAACCCTGTCGAGGTCTTCGGCGGGCGGGGTGAACTCACCGTGCGCTGGAGGCCCTTCCGGGAAGGCCACCTGGTCACCGTCGGGCTGGCGAATGCCGCCCGGACCGGTGACGAGGACCGGCGCACACCCGCCTGGGACCGGATGCTGTTCCAGGTGCGCCTGGGTGTCACCATGCCGGGCGGCCGGATCCGTCAGTACCCGAGCACTACGCTGATCAGCCGCGACGAGGAGGAGCAGGAGCTGCGCCTGCAGTACCGCCACGTCCGCACCTACGCCGTCGGCCACGGATGCGCAGTGGGAGAGGTGCTCGCCGACGGGCGAGTGGTGGGTCTGAACACCGAGTTGCTGCCGCACGTCGATGTTCCCGACGTCCGGGCCGCTGGGCCGACCGATCTGCCCGTCCTGCGGCTGGCCCGTCTCGCGGACGACCGGGTGGCCGTCGGCGACCTGCGCGAGGAGCTCCGCGCGTTCGCCGCCGGATACCGGGCCTGGTACGAGGAGGAGCGCACTCTCGACGTCCCGCCCTGGGGACGCCCGGCCGCCGACCGCATCCTGGCCGGAGTCGAGGCCGCCGTCACGCGCATCGAGTCGGGCATCGAGACGCTCTGCGATCCGCGGCGCCCGGAGATCCTCGCGGCCTTCAGGACCGCGAACCGGGCCATGGCGCTGCAGATGCGGCACAGCGCGCGCGATCAGGCCGGTGAGCGCCGGGAACGCCGCACGGCCATGCTCCTCGAGCCCGACCCCGATCCGGAAGCGGCGTGGCGTCCCTTCCAGTTGGCCTTCTTACTACTGGCCTTGGACGGCACGGTGGATCCAGGCCACCCCGACCGCGACACCGTCGACCTGATCTGGTTTCCCACGGGCGGCGGCAAGACCGAGGCCTACCTGCTGCTGGCCGCGTTCGTCATGGTGCTGCGCCGCTTCCAGGAGGACGGCGGCGGCACAGCCGTACTCAGCCGCTACACCCTGAGCCTGCTCACCACTCAGCAGTTCCAGCGTGCCGCCACCCTGGTCTGCGCGCTGGAACGGCTGCGCCGCCCGGACGAGCGGCGGCTCGGCAGCGAGCCGTTCTCCATCGGCCTGTGGGTCGGCGACACCACGGTGCCCAACCGCTACGCGGACGCGGAACAAGCCTTCGGCAACCTGCGGGACGCGGCGCACCCGGGGGAGGCCTTCATCCTCGACCGCTGCCCCTGGTGCGGCACGCGCATCCTGCCGCACGCCAAGTCCGCGGACCGGGGCGACTACGGCATCCGTGCCACGGCCACGTCCTTCGCGTTCTACTGTCCGCGCGACGAGTGCTTCTTCCATAAGGAGCTGCCCGTCGCCGTCGTCGACGACCACCTTTACGACCGGCCGCCGACCTTCGTCCTGGGCACCGTCGACAAGTTCGCGCGTCTGGCCTGGGAGACCAGGGCGGGGCGGCTCTTCGGCACCGGGGGAGCGGAGAACCTCCCGCCGAGCCTGGTGATCCAGGACGAACTCCACCTGCTTACCGGCCCGCTCGGCTCGCTGACCGGGCTGTACGAGTCGGCGGTGTTGTCCTTGTGCGTGCAGGAGGGCAGGGGCCCGAAGGTGGTGGCATCGACGGCGACCATCCGCCGTTCGGGAGAGCAGGTGCGCCGGCTCTACGGCCGGGACGTGCAGTTGTTCCCGTCCGCCGGTCTCAACGCACGCCACTCGTACTTCGCCGAACCCGACACCAGCCCTCGCGGCCGACGGGGCCGCCGCTACCTGGGCGTCATGGCCCAGGGGCACACCGCGGGCAGGGCCTCCGTCGCCACCGCGGCGGCGATGCTGCAGGGCGCGTACGAACTGCCGGAGGAGCACCGGGACGCGTACTGGACCCTCGTCGCCTACCACCACAGCCTGCGCGAGCTCGGTCGTACGATCACCGCGACCGGGGACGACATCCCCGCCCAGCTCGCCGGAATGGGGGGTGCCGCAGGTGCCCGGGAGCTGACGGACCAGCAGGTGCAGGAGCTCACCAGCAACCTGAACCGGGCCGAACAGCCCGTGCTGCTGGACCGGTTGGCCAAGCCCTGGACCGAGCCGGGGGCCATCTCCTTCCTTGCCTGCACCAACATGCTGTCGGTGGGCGTGGACGTGAAGCGGCTCGCGCTGATGCTGATGCTGGGGCAGCCGAAGACGACCGCCGAATACATCCAGGCCACCAGCCGTGTGGGACGTGACAAGGTGCCCGGTCTCGTCGTCACCTTCTTCAACGCCACCCGTCCGCGCGACCGGTCGCACTACGAGACCTTCGGGGTCTACCACCGCTCGCTGTACCGGCACGTCGAACCGACCAGCGTCACGCCCTGGTCGGTGCCGGCACGCCGGCGTGCCCTGCACGCCGCGCTGGTGGTGCTCGTGCGGCACCGTCTCGGACTCTCGGCGGAGGACCAGGCGGGTGAGCTGCTGGACCACCTGCCGGGGGCCGTGGTGCTTGCCGAGGAGCTTGTCGCCTGGGTGCGGGCGAGTGACCCGCGTGCCGCGCAGGCCGTGGGTGACGAACTCGACGGGCTGCTCGCCGCGTGGCAGCACCGCGCCCAGGAGGCCCGGGACGCGAACAAACCCCTGTACTACCGGGGCCAGGGCAAGGGGCACCTGAATCTGCTGAAGAACTTCGAGCAGTACGGCGGCCTGTGGGAGACCCCGCACTCCCTGCGCACGGTCGACCGCGAGTGCCAGGTCACGGTGAAGGGAGCCGACCGGTGAGCCGCAAACTGAGAGTGCGCCAGGCGCAGACCGTACTGCCGTTCGGGGTCGGGGCCGTCCTGGACATCCAGGGCGAATCGTTCGTCGCCACCGGCATCGGGGACTGGCCGCGTAAACGACAGCCGGTGGACTCACCCCGGCTGGCCGCACGGCTGCGAGTGAGCGGTTTCTTCGCCGCCCCACCGACTCTCAACGACCGTTACGACAACCAGGACGCGCCAGGGGCCCCGTACATCCGGTTCCCGAACTGGCTGTTCTGCGGCAGCTGCCGCCGTATGCGGCGCTGGCGCATCGCCGACGAGACCCCGGGCACGCCTCCGCAGTGCCCCCAGTGCTCACCGAGGCGCCCGCTCGTCCCGATGCGGTTCGTGCAGATCTGCAAGGCGGGACACCTCTCCGACGTCGACTGGTGGTTCTGGGCGCACTCCCGGCTGGACCCGGAGGACCGTCAGGCCTGCACGTCCCGGGAGTCCCGGGATTCGCGGGCACAGCTGAGCTTCCGCGTTGAACAGCGCGCCGCGGGCCTGGAGGCTCTGTCAGTCGTCTGTACTGCGCCGAAGTGCCGGGGCGCCCGGGACCTCCTCGACATCCTCGGCACGCACGGCCTGCGCTGCTCCGGACGTAACCCCTGGCAGCGCGCGACAGAACGGGCTGACTGCGGCGAGACCGTTCAGGTCGTGCAGCGCACCGCTGGAAACCTCTACTACCCCGTGGTGCACTCCGCGCTGGACATCCCTGAGGCCGAAGGACCCCCGGTCTGGGAGGGCGAGGCGGCCGGGCGGGTCCGGGCCAGTACTCTGTGGCTCGCCCTGTGCAGCGCGCCGGACGGCCCGAACGCGCCGGCCCTGCGCGGGATGATCAAACAGGAGACCCAGGCCGATGACGCACTGATCGACGCCCTCTTGGCCGAGGAAGCCGGCACGCCCGTCACCATCGCCGCCCCGGACCAGCCGGTCTACCCCGACCTCAGCAGCGAGGAGTGGGCGGCGCTCACCGCGCCCGCGCCCGAGGCCACCCGCGACTTCGTGGTCCGGCACACCGACCTGGGGCTGGCAGGGGAGAACCAGGCGCCGTGGACGACCCTGCGGGAGCGGATCGGCAAGGTGGTGCTCGTCGACCGGCTGCGGGAGGTGCGAGCCCTGCAGGGGTTCACCCGGGTCGCCCCCGACGCCACCTTCGTACCCGCCGACACCTCGCGCCGTCTGCGCTGGCTCCCGGCGGTCGAGGTTTACGGCGAGGGCGTCTTCCTCACCCTTGACGCCGGACGTCTCACCGACTGGGAACGCGTCACCGCCGTACGCAACAGGGTGCTCGGCATCCGCGCCGACCTGGACCGCAGCTTCCAGAAGGACCGGCTGGAGGCACACACCGGCACGGTGCTGGCCCCGCGATTCGTGCTGCTCCACACGCTCGCGCACCTGCTCATCCGGCAGCTGTCGTTCGAGTCCGGCTACACCACGGCGAGTCTGCGGGAGCGTGTCTACGCCCGTGCCGACCGCGACCAGGCCGGGCTGCTCGTGTACACGGCGGCCGGTGATGCGGCCGGCACCCTCGGCGGCCTGGTCCAGCAGGGCGAGCCACCGCATCTCGCCGAGACTCTGCTGCGCATGATCGAGGCCGCGGCCTGGTGCTCCGCCGACCCGCTGTGCGCCGAACACTCCGGACAGGGCTTCGGCAACCTCAACCGGGGCGCCTGCCACGCCTGCGCCCTGCTCCCGGAGACCAGCTGCGAAACGGGCAACACCCTCTTGGACCGGGTCCTCGTGGTCGGCGGTGGCGAGGTCCCCGGCTTCTTCGAGGACGTGATCATCTCGGCCCGCGCGACCGCGGTGGACCAGGAGGAGTAAGGGCCGGTGGTAGTGGACTTCCTCTCGCTGACCCCGGACCAGCAGGACGTGCTGGCCTCCCTCCCCTTCGACGGCCATCACCTGGTCACCGGGCCACCAGGATCGGGCAAGAGCGTCCTCGCGGTACAGCGCGCGGTGATGCTCGCCCTGACCGGAGAGCCTGTGACCCTACTGACCCGCTCGAACCTGCTCCGCCAGTCACTGGAGCCACTGGCAGCAGCCCTCGGTCCGGAGGAGGGCCTTGACGTGTCGACCGTCCACCGCTGGCTGCATGCCTGGCACCGCGCGCTGACGGGCCGCCCCACACCGCAGACGGACGACGGCTGGTTCGACTGGGTGGCCGTCTTCCAGGTGGCCGCCGTCCGGTACCACGGCACCGGACCGCTGCTGGTGATCGACGAGGGTCAGGACCTGCCGTTGGACTTCTACCGGCTGTGCCGTCTGATCGGCGCCCGTACGACCGTCTTCGCCGACGAGTGCCAGCGCATCACGGACACCCAGTCCACACTCGCCGAGATCGGCTCCCTGCTCACCGGCCCTAACCGCCACGACCTGACCGCAACCCACCGAACCACCCGCCCGGTGGCAGCCCTGGCCGACCGCTTCCACGTCGGCGGGGCCCGGCAGGCCCTCCCGGACCGTGCGGGCCCGACGCCCTCTCTGCGCTGCTACGGCAACGCGCAACAGGTGGCGGCACACGTCGCCGAGTACACCGGGCCCCGGCCCGGCGAGCGCGTCGGCGTCATCCTCCGCCACACCCGGCACCAGATGGACCTGACGGAGCGTCTGGAGCGCCTCATTCCGCGCTCACGCCTCCAGACCTACGTCGGTGAGGGAGCCGGCCGCTACCGCACCCTGGACCTGACCCGCCCCGGCGTCACCGTCCTGAACCGGAAGAGCGCCAAGGGCCTGGAGTTCGACACGGTGTTCGTCCCCGACACCCACCTCGACGCGGGAGACGACCCGACCGGCGCCGGTCTGCGGATGCTGTACTACGTCCTGGTCACCCGGGCGCGCACCCGGCTGTTCCTGG
Organism: Streptomyces tibetensis; assembly: GCF_007655005.1. Lineage (GTDB taxonomy): Bacteria > Actinomycetota > Actinomycetes > Streptomycetales > Streptomycetaceae > Streptomyces > Streptomyces tibetensis. The sequence continues at coordinate 142 of NZ_SZVW01000026.1, read as the reverse complement.
GATACGCGGGGGACAAGGAGCCGCCACTGCTGGTGCACCTCCCGGCGACGGAGCTGGTCCGGGACCGGGGCGCGGACACGATGGCCTAGTGACCTGGTTTTGAGATCCTGTCGCAGTAGCGGCAGATACGGTCGAGGATCTG
>NZ_SZVW01000025.1 GCF_007655005.1 Streptomyces tibetensis | reverse complement strand
TGCCCGGCGCCGACATCCTCCTGGCCTGGGTCACCATCACCCCGGCCATCCGCGAAGCCTGGCCCGACAACCCCGACAAGGCGCCCCGCTGGGTCCACGCGTCCTCCGCGGGAGTGGACTCGTTCCTCTTCCCCGCTTTGGTCGAGGATCCAGGCGTCACGCTCACCAACGCCCGCGGCGTCTACGACCAGCCCGCCGCCGAGTACGTCCTGGGGCTGATCCTCGCCCTCGCCAAGGACTTCCCCGGCACGTGGGAGCACCAGCGGCGCCGCGAGTGGCGTCCGCGCCCCAGTGACGGCATCACCGGCCGCACCGTGCTGGTCTGGGGGACGGGGCCGATCGGCCGGGCCATCGCCCGGCTGTTGCGCGGGGTCGGGATGCGCGTGTGCGGCGCGGGCCGCAGGGCCCGCGCGGCGGATCCCGACTTCGGCACGGTCCACGGTGCCTCGACCCTGCACTCCGCCCTGGCGGAGGCGGACTACGTCGTCCTGGCCGCGCCCCTCACCCAGGACACCCGGGGCATGGTCGACGCCCCCGTGCTCGCCGCGATGAAGCCGGGGGCGCGACTGATCAACGTGGGCCGGGGCGGACTCGTCGACGAGGAGGCGCTGGTCGGCCACCTCGCCGCCGGACGGCTCGCCGGCGCCGCCCTCGACGTGTTCGCCCAGGAACCGCTGCCGGCCGAATCACCGCTGTGGGACATGCCCGGCGTGATGATCTCCCCGCACACGGCGGGCGAGACCACCAGCGAGCGGGAAGCGCTGGTCGAGGTGTTCCTCGACAACCTCACCCGCCATGTCGAGGGCCGGCCCCTGCGCAACATCGTGGACAAGCGGCGCGGATACGTGAACGACGAGACGCACCCCGCCTGAAGGGCGAGCAGCACGTGCCCCGGCCGGTAGCCCCTCCCGGCCGGGCCGCGCGCTATTCGCCTTTCCCTCGTCCCAGCACGCTGCCCGTCACCGCCAGTACGGACAGCACCACCAGTGCGGCGGCCGGGCCGAGGACGGTCCAGGGGGCCAGTTCGGCGTACGGCTGGTTCTCCGAGAGGAGGCGGCCCCACTCGGGGGTGGGCGGCTGTTCGCCCAGGCCCAGGAAACCGAGGGAAGCCAGGACCAGCACGGTCGTGGGCAGCCGGAGCAGGGCGTTGCGCAGGAGGGCGGGGACCACCGAGGGCAGCAGGTGGCGGCGCAGGAGGTGCAGCCGTCCCGCGCCGAGCGCGACGGACGCGGCGATGTGCCCGCTCGCGCGTTCCTGTTCCAGCAGGGCAGCGGTCTGGGCGGCGTACGGGCTCCAGCCGACCACGCAGACCGCGCAGGCGGCGCCCCACACGGACGGTCCGGTCACGCCCGCGATCAGCAGACCCGCGAGAACTGCGGGCAGGGTGGACACGACCTCGGTGGGGCCCGCGCTCGCCCTCGGGGCCATGCCCAGCAGCAGCCCGGTGACGGCGCTGACCGCCGTCACGACGAGGGCGACCCAGGCCGTGCGCAGCGCCCCGTGGCCCAGCCGGGCCAGGAGGTCACGGCCCAGCGCGTCCGTGCCCAGGGGGTGTTCGCCGGACGGCGACAGCAGCCGTGCCGCCGTGTCGACCTGGAGCGGGTCGCGCAGGAGGCCCGCTGTCACCAGGGTGAGCAGGAGCAGTGCGCAGGCCGCGGTGCCCCAGCGCAGGGAGCGCGGCACGGTGAGCGGGGGCCGGTGCAGTGCGGGCAGGGCGCCGTCGCGCAGGGGCCGGCCGAGGAGTGCGTGACGCAGGGCGCGGATCAGGATGCCCGCGGCGACGCCCAGCAGGGCCAGGGCCAGGGTCGCCGTCTGCAGCACCGGGAGGTCCTGTGCGACGGCGGACTCCAGGGCGAGCCGGCCGAGCCCGGGGATGTTGAAGATCTTCTCCACGGCGACCGCGCCGCCGACCAGGGCCACGACGGTCGGCAGCAGCTGTGGCAACAGGCCGGGCAGGGTGCGGCGCAACGCGCCCCGGCCGATGTGACCGGACGGCAGCCCGACGGCGTAGGCCGTGCGCGCCCAGGGCTCGTGGAAGGCGGCGGGCAGCGCCTGGTCGAGCATGCCGCCGAGCATCGCGCCCGACGGGATGCCGAGGGCGAGCGAGGGCAGCACCATCGACTGCGGGCCCTCCCATCCGCTGGACGGGAACCACCCCCACCACACCCCGCACACGGTGGCCAGCACCGAGGCGAGCAGGAACTTCGGCAGCGACGCGAGGACGGCGGCCGTGGTGCCCGCCCGGTCCTGCCGCAGCCGGCGCCGGGACCCGAGGAGGACCGTGCGGGCACACACCAGCCCGGTCACCAGCACCGTGACCGCGAACGCGCCCAGCATCAGCGTCAGGGAGACCGACAGGGCCGTCCCCACCTGCGGCATGACCGGTGCCCCGGAGACCCACGAGACGCCCGCGTCCCCGCGCGGAAGGCCGCCCAGCCAGTGCGCGAGGTCCAGCACCGTGACCGCGAACGCGCCCAGCATCAGCGTCAGGGAGACCGACAGGGCCGTCCCCACCTGCGGCATGACCGGTGCCCCGGAGACCCACGAGACGCCCGCGTCCCCGCGCGGAAGGCCGCCCAGCCAGTGCGCGAGGTGGAGCCAGGGGCCCTCGTCCAGGCCCAACTGGTCGCGCACGGCGGCGAGCTCCGCCGGTGTGGGGTTCTGGTCGGCGGAGCGTGCGCGCAGCACCGTACGGGCCGGGTCGGTGCCGGACAGCCAGGGGAGCAGGGCCACGGCGCCGAGCAGGGCGGTTCCGGCGAGCACACGGCCGGCCGCCGCCGTCCAGAGGGACGAGCGAGCGGCGGCGGGGGTGTGCGTGAGGCTCATGCGGGTTACTTCAGGCGGGTGTCGACGTCGATCAGGGACCGTTCGCGCGGGTCGAGGATCACACCCTCGACGTCGTCCGCGATGCCCTGCACGGCCTGCTCGTGAACCAGCGGCACCACTGCGTCGGTGCGCAGGATCTCGGCCTCCGCCCACATGATCTTCTCCTGGCGGCTCTCGGTGTCCCGCTCCGCGGCGGCGGCCCGGATGGCCTTGTCCACCGCGGCGTTCTTCAGACCGGCGATGTTGTAGACGCCCTCGCTGGTGAAGTCGCTGGCGAGGTAGTCGACCGCGTCACCGGTGTCGAGGAGCGTCACTCGCGAGAAGACGAGGGCGTCGTACTTCCCGGCGAGGAGGTCGCCCTCCATCTGCGTGTACTCGCGCACGTCCTGCTTCACGGTGAACCCGGCCTTCTCCAACTGCTGCTGGAGCACGGTCGCCGCCTCGGGCAGCTCGGCCCGGTTGGTGTAGGTGGCCAGTCGCAGCGTCCTGCCCTTGGTGCCGGTCTTCACCTCGGCGGCGGTCGCGGCCTCCTTGCGGTCCGTCACCTCGACGCGCTTGCCGGCCGCCCAGGGGACGGCCGGCCCGAACAGGCCCTGTGCGGGGTCGGCGTAGCCGCCGAAGACGGAGTCGACCAGCGCGGAGCCGTCGACGGCCGCACGGGCGGCGGCGCGCAGACCGGCGTCGGCGAACATGCCGCTGCGGGTGTTGAGGATCAGGCTGTCGGTGCGCACCGAGGGGACCTCGTGCCGGGTCCGCTTGTCGAGCAGTTTCGCCTGGGCGGTGGGGATCCACTCGGCGATGTCGGTCTCGCCACCGCGCAGTGCGTTGGCACGGGCCGTCCCGTCCGCTATCCAGCTGACGTCGATGCCGGGCGCCTTGGCCTTGCCGCCCCAGTAGCCGTCGAAGCGGTCCAGCGTGGCCTTGGTCTTGCCGTTCAGCCGGGCGATCTCGAACGGACCGGTGCCGGTGCCGACGGGACTGACGGCGCCGTCCTTCGCGTACGCCTTCGCCGACAGGATGGCCAGCGCGGGGCTCGCCAGCCGCAGCGGCAGCATTGGGTCGGGTGACTTGGTGGTGAGGGTGACGGTGTCGGCGTCCTCCGCCTCGGCGGTCAGTGACACGTCGCTCAGGACGCGGGGCTTGGGCTTGGCCGCGCCGGCGTGGGTAAGTGCGTTGACGACGGCCTGGGCGGTGAGCTCGGTGCCGTCCTGGAACTCGGCCTTGCGCAGCTCGAAGGTCCAGGTGGTGTCGTCGTCCTGCTTCCAGGACGTCGCCAGGCCGGGCCGGGCCGTGCCGTTCTTGTCGAGGGCGGTGAGGCCCTCGGCGACGGACAGCTTGCTCAGCACCGTGGCGTCGTTGCTGTACGGGGACAGCGCCTGCACCGGCGGCACGGCCAGCGCGACCCGCAGCCGCCCGCCCGGTCCCGCGCCGGTGTCGCTCTCGCCGGGCGCGAAGCAGCCGGCCAGCAGAGGGGTGAGAGCGAGCGCCGCCATGAGGCCGCGGGTGGTGGTGCGCATGTCGGATCCTGTCGTGCGGGAGATCGGCGGCGTCAGCTTATAAGGCGAGGCTTACCAAACTCTTGTCGGGTAGGTGAAAAATCAACGACCGGACCGCCGCGGTGTGCAGGAAAGCCTCTCGACCCGCTGTTCGACCTGTGCCATCGTGTCCGCCGGGGCGGAGGTGAGGCGCATGACCGGCGCGGACCCGGGGCTGTTCGGTCCGGAATCGGTGACCTGGCAGCTCCACAGCGACCCCGTGATGTGGATCGCGGGCGTCCGGGCGCTCTACCTCCAGGCCCTGCATCCACGAGCGGTCCGCGGGGTCATGCAGAACTCCGACTTCCGGCGGGATGCCTGGGGCCGCCTGATGCGCACCGCCGGCTTCGTCGGCACGACGACGTACGGCACCACCGAGGCCGCCGAGCGCGCCGGCGCCCGGGTCCGGAAGATCCACCGCATGCTGACCGCCACCGATCCCGACATCGGTGAGCGCTACGGCGTCGACGAACCCGCCCTGCTGATGTGGGTGCACTGCGCCGAGATCGACTCGTATCTGCACGTCGCGCGCCGGTCCGGACTCCCGCTCACCGACACCGAGGCCGACCGTTACATCGCCGAACACCACCAGAGCGCACGGCTGGTGGGCCTCGACCCCGACGCCGCACCGGGGAACCGGGCCGAGCTGGCCGCGTACTTCGAGACGGTGCGCCCGGATCTGGCCGCGGGACCCGAGGCACGAGAGGTGGACGACTTCCTGCTCCGCCCGCCGACCCACCCGCTCCTCGTACCGGCGCGCGAGGTGCTGTGGCGGCGCGTGGCACACCTGGCGTACGCCTCCCTGCCGCCGTACGCCCACGAGTTGTACGGCAGACCGGCCCCCGCCCCAGCCGCCGTCACCCGTCAGCTGCGCCTCGCCGGCCTCCTGCTGCGCCGCGTTCCCGCACGTGTGCGCTGGCAACTCCCGCCCAAACACATTCTGCGGGCCATGGCGAGGCTCGGCCCCGGCGCGCGCCCGGCACCGTACAAACTCGGACGATAGGCCGCCATACTGGGTGGGCCGAGGGGCGGGCGGACAGCTACCGGGGGGAGCGTCGCGCGAGATGGGGGACAACAGGCTCATCCAGGGCCGGTACCGGCTGCTCGATCTGATCGGGCGGGGCGGCATGGGCGAGGTGTGGCGGGCCCGGGACGAGTCCCTGGGCCGGCACGTCGCCGTCAAGTGCCTCAAACCGCTGGGCCCGAACCACGACCACGCCTTCACCCGCGTGCTGCGCGAGCGGTTCCGCCGCGAGGCCCGGGTGGCCGCCGCGCTGCAGCACCGGGGCATCACCGTCGTGCACGACTTCGGCGAGTCCGACGGCGTCCTGCATCTCGTCATGGAACTGCTGGACGGCCGCAACCTCAGCCAGCTCCTGGAGGACAACAAACAGCACCCGCTGCCCGTCGCGGACGTCGAGGAGATCGCCGAGCAGATCGCCGCCGCCCTCGCCTACTGCCACGAACAGGGCATCGTCCACCGTGACCTGAAGCCCGCCAACATCGTGCGGCTCGGCGACGGCACCGTGAAGATCTGCGACTTCGGCATAGCCCGCCTCGGCCACGACATCGGCTTCACCTCCCGGCTGACCGGCACCGGCATCGCCATGGGCACCCCGCACTACATGTCCCCCGAGCAGATCGCCGGCACCGAGGTCGACCAGCGCAGCGACCTCTACTCGTTCGGGTGCGTGCTGTACGAGATCGCCACCGGCGTACCGCCGTTCGACCTCGGCGACGCCTGGGCGATCCTCGTCGGCCACCGCGACACCCCGCCCCGCCCGCCGCGCGAGCACCGGCCCGACCTGCCCGAGTACCTGGAACAGATCATCCTCGACCTGCTCGCCAAGGAACCCGCACAGCGACCCGACGACGCCCGCGAGCTGGCCCGCCGGATCAGCGCCCACCGGGCCGCGCCGGCGTACGCGCCCGTCGGCGCGCCGGCCCGCCCGGCTCCCGGCCGGCCCGCGGGGGCGGCCCGACTGCCGTCCTGGACGCGCGGCATGACCACCGGGCACAAAGCGACCGGCACGGGACTGCGCACCACCCCACCGGACCCGGCGGCGGGACTGTCCGGTGAGTGGATCGCACGGCCCGCCACCGGGCCCGTCGTCGCCGAACCCGTCCCCGTGCAGCCGCCCGCCCCGCCCACGGAGGTCGTGACCGCCCTGGCCGGCCGGCACAACGCGGGACTGAGCCTCGGACGGCTCGGCCGCTGGACGGAAGCGGGCGAGGTGCACCGGGCCGTCGCCGCCGAACGCGAACACCTCCTCGGCCCGGACCACCCCGACACCCTCGCCAGCCGCTACGAGGTCGCCTTCACCCTCAGCCGCACCGGCCGGGCCGCGGACGCCCTGCGGGAGTACAAGCACGTCGCCGGGGCCAGGATCCGCACCCTCGGCGCCGATCACCCCGACACCCTGGCAGCACGCCAGGAGATGGCCTACGTCCTCGGCCAGCTGGGCCGCCCCTTCGACGCCCACCGTGTCTACACCTCGGTGCTGACCGCCCGCGAGCAGCTCATGGGCCCCGACCACCCCGACACCCTGCGCTGCCGCCACAACCTCGCCTTCAACCTCAGCCGCCTCGGCCGCCTGGAGGACTCGTACCGCATGGCCCGCGAGGTGGCCGCCGCCCGCGCCCGTGTGCTCGGCCCGGACCACCCCGACACGCTCGTCACCCGCTACGAAGTCGCCTACACCCTGGGCCAGCTGGGCCGCTGGGCCGAGGCCCTGGAGACCTATCGCGACGTCGCCGAAGCCCGTGGCCGCGCCCTCGGCCCCGACCATCCCGACACGCTCGCCGCCCGGCACGAGATCGGCATCAGCCTGGGCCGCCTCGGCCGCAGCGCGGAAGCCCTGGACCTCTACCGCGGACTGGTCGCGGACCGCACCCGCAGCCAGGGCCCCACCCACCCCGAGACGCTGCGCGCCCGTCACGGCCGCTGCGTCAACCTCGGCCGGCTCGGCCGCTGGGAGGAGGCCCTCACCGAATCCCGTGACGTGGCCGCGCTCCGCGAGCAGGCCCTCGGTCCCGACCACCCGGACACCTTGGTCAGCCGCCGCGAGGTCGCCGTCGGCCTCGGCTGGCTGGGCCGCTGGGCCGACGCGCTCACCGAGTACCGGCGCGTGGCCGGCGCCCGTGAGCGCGTCCTCGGCGCCGACCACCCCGACACCCTCGCCAGCCGCAACGACGAGGCCCACTGCCTCGAACAGCTCGGCCGCAGCGCCGAGGCCATGGCCCTGTACCGAAGAGTGGCGGCCCTGCGCGAGCAGCGGGCCGCGGCCGGACGCTGACCCCGGCAGGGCGGACAGGCGCCGTCTGGCCGACCCGGATCACCCCGTGTTACCAAGAACCATGACCGCACCCGAGGGACCCCGCGCACACCGGACCTACGACGCCGTCATCGTCGGCGGCGGCCACAACGGCCTGGTCGCCGCCGCCTATCTGGCCCGGGCCGGGCGCTCCGTGCTGGTCCTGGAGCGGCTGGACCACACGGGCGGCGCGGCGGTGTCCACCCGGCCCTTCGCCGGGGTCGACGCCCGGCTGTCCCGCTACTCGTACCTGGTCAGCCTGCTCCCGAAGAAGATCGTCCGGGACCTGGGGCTGGACTTCAGGGTCCGCACCCGCACCGTCTCCTCCTACACGCCCGCCGAACGCGACGGCCGGCCCACCGGACTCCTCGTCGGCGGCGGCGAGCGGCGCACCCGGGAGGCGTTCGCCCGGCTCACCGGCTCCGACCGCGAGTACCGGGCCTGGCAGGAGTTCTACGGCAGGACCGGCCGCGCCGCCCAGCGGATCTTCCCGACCCTCACGGAGCCGCTGCCCGCACGTGACGAGCTGCGCCGCCGCGTCGACGACGAGGAGACCTGGCGGATGCTGTTCGAGGAGCCGATCGGCGCCGCCGTGGAGGAGCACTTCCAGGACGACCTGGTGCGCGGTGTGGTCCTCACCGACGCCCTCATCGGCACCTTCGCCGACGCCCACGACCCCTCCCTGAAGCAGAACCGCTGCTTCCTCTACCACGTGATCGGCGGCGGCACCGGGGACTGGGACGTGCCGGTCGGCGGCATGGGGGCGCTCACCGACGCCCTCGCCGACGCGGCGCGCGCGGCGGGAGCGGTCCTCGCCACCGGCCACGAGGCGCTGCGCATCGCCACGGACGGCCGAACCGCCGAGGTCACGTATCGCACGGCCGACGGCGAGGGCACCGTCGCCGCCCGGCACGTCCTGGTGAACGCCTCACCGCGGGCCCTCGCGGAACTGACCGGCGACACGCCCCCGGCCCCCGCCGAAGGCGCGCAGCTGAAGGTGAACATGGTGCTGGAGCGGCTGCCGCGGCTGCGCGACAACGCCGTCGACCCGCGCGAGGCCTTCGCCGGCACCTTCCACATCGCGGAGGGCTACGAACAACTGGCCACCGCCCACGCCCAGGCCGCCGCCGGAAACCCACCCGCCGCGCCGCCCTCCGAGATCTACTGCCACTCGCTCACCGACCCGACCATCCTCGGCCCCGACCTGGCCGAGCAGGGCTACCAGACGCTCACCCTTTTCGGCCTGCACACCCCGGCCCGCCTGTTCGAGCGGGACAACGACGCCGTACGCGAGGACCTGCTGAAGTCCACCCTCGCCCAGCTCGACGCCCACCTGGCCGAACCCCTCACCGACTGCCTGGCCACCGACGCGGACGGACGCCCCTGCATCGAGGCCAGGACCCCGCTCGACCTGGAGCGGGACCTCGGGCTGCCCGGCGGCAACATCTTCCACCGCGAGCTGAGCTGGCCCTACGTCCAGGACGGCACCGGCCGCTGGGGCGTGGAGACCGGCCACGCGAACGTGCTGCTGTGCGGGGCGGGCGCGGTGCGCGGGGGCGGGGTCAGCGGGGTGCCGGGACACAACGCCGCCATGGCGGTGCTGGAGAACACCCCCGAGTGACCCCTCAGTCGGCCTCGCGCGTCCACCCCGCCGCCGACAGGCGCGCCGCGTCCGCCGGGCGCCTCTCGTCGAACAGGACGTCCCCGGCGGCCTCCACGCGCAGCCCGTCCACGTAGCAGCCGCGCCCCACGTACAGCCGGTCCGTCGTGTAGCGCCAGCGCAGGGTGAGCCCCTGCCCGGCCGGTACGCCGGCGGTGAGCTGGTGCCAGACGCGGCCGGACCAGCCGGTGACCGAGCCCGACGGGTGCTCCTCGGGGTCCCGGCCGCCGCGGGACGTGGTGAAGGGCACCGGTCGCCAGCTAGTGCCGCCGTCGGTCGAGGCCTCCAGGACCAGGACGTCGGGCCCCGGCTCGGTGTCCCACCACAGCGCGCAGCACAGCCGCGCCCGGCCGGCGGAGGTGTCGAGCGCGGGCAGCGCGAGGGTCGCCGTCGTGGAGAGGGCCATGCCGGAGAACCAGGCCGTGCGGCCCCGGGCCGGCCGGACCGGCACGGCCCGCGCCATGTGGTTCGCCGCGGCGACCCTGGGCGCCGACCCGGAACGCCAACTGCGCACCGGGTGGACCGAGTTGCCGAGGACGATCAGGAACGAGTCCGTCGTCGGGTCGAGTACCAGCGAGGTGCCGGTGAAACCGGTGTGCCCGGCGGTGCGCGGCGTGGCCATCGCGCCCATGTACCAGTGCTGGTAGAGCTCGAAGCCCAGACCGTGCTCGTCCCCGGGGAAGGCGGTGTTGAAGTCGGTGAACATCAGTTCCACCGACTCCGGCCGAAGGATCCGGGCCCGCCCGTAGACACCGCCGTTGAGCAGCGTACGGCCGAGGACCGCGAGGTCCCAGGCGTCGGAGAACACGCCCGCGTGGCCCGCCACGCCGCCGAGACCGTAAGCGTTCTCGTCGTGCACCTCGCCCCACACCAGCCCCCGGTCGAGGCCGGACCACGGTGCGCGCGCGTCCTCCGTGGCCGCGATCTTCGGCCGCCAGGAGGCGGGCGGGTTGTAGCGGGTGCGGCGCATGCCGAGCGGTGCGGTGATCTCGTCGCGCAGGAGGGTGTCCAGGGTGCGGCCCGTGATCCGTTCCAGCACGAGCTGCAGCGAGATGAGGTTCAGGTCCGAGTACAGGTACGCCGTGCCCGGCGCGCTGACCGGTTTCTCGTTCCAGATGAGCTGGAGCTTCTCCTCGTGGGTCGGCGCGCTGTACAGCGGGATCCAGGCGCGGAAACCGGAGGTGTGGGTGAGGAGCTGGCGGACCGTGACGTCCTGCTTGCCCGCGCGGGCGAAGTCCGGCAGGTACGAGGCGACCTTCGCCTCCAGCCCCAGTGCGCCCCGCTCGATCTGCTGCACGGCGAGGATCGAGGTGAACAGCTTCGACACCGACGCCAGGTCGAAGACGGTGTCCTCGGCCATGGGGATCTGCTCGCCGGGCGGGAACTCGACGCCCGTGTCGGTCTTCTCGTCGTAGGCCCGGTAGCGGACCGCCATGCCGAGGGGCCGGTGCAGCGCGACGGTGCCGCCGCGTCCGGCGAGCAGGACGGCGCCCGCGTACCAGGGGTGCTTGGGGGAGGGGCCGAGGAACGCCTCCGCGTCGGTGACGAGCCGGCGCAGATGGGAGGGGAGCAGCCCGGCGCGTGCGGCGGAGCCGTGCCGCAGGGTGGGGCGGCGGCCGGTCGCCGCCGGGGCGGCCTCGGCGGGTCCCGCGGGCAGCGGGGCGAGGGCGAGCGCACCGCCCAGGGCCAGTCCCGCTCTGCCCAGTTGACGCCGGGTCGGTTCGCCGTTCGCCACTCTGCCGGTCACCGCGTACCCCTTCGCCTCTGCCGACTCGCATGTCTCATGAAGTATGTCCGCCGCCCGCCTCCGCCCATAGACCGCACGCGGGAACCAGCCGGATCCTGAATCTGACGGAGCATCAGAAAACCCCTTCCGTCCTCCGGAGGACTCCGGCATCCTGCGCCCATGCAGACGGAGCTGAGCCAGACACTGGGAATCGAGCACGCCGTCTTCGGCTTCACGCCGTTCCCCGCCGTCGCCGCGGCCATCAGCCGGGCCGGCGGCTTCGGCGTGCTCGGCGCGGTCCGCTACACCGCCCCCGACGAACTCAAACGCGACCTGGACTGGATCGAGGCACACGTCGACGGCAGGCCGTACGGGCTGGACGTCGTGATGCCGGCGAAGAAGGTCGAAGCCCCGAACAATCGAACACTGACCGAGGCCGACGTAGAGGCGATGATCCCCGAGGGCCACCGGCAGTTCGTCCGGGACACCCTCGCCAAGCACGGCGTGCCCGAACTCGCCGAGGGCGAGGCGTCCGGCTGGCGCATCACCGGCTGGATGGAGCAGGTCGCCCGCAGCCAGCTGGACGTCGCCTTCGACTACCCGATCCGGCTCCTCGCCAACGCCCTCGGCTCCCCGCCCGCCGACGTCATCGCCCGCGCCCACGACCAGGACGTGCTCGTCGCCGCACTCGCGGGCAGCGCCCGGCACGCCGAGAAGCACCGGGACGCCGGGATCGACATCGTCGTGGCGCAGGGCTACGAGGCGGGCGGCCACACCGGCGAGATCGCCTCCATGGTGCTCACCCCCGAGGTCGTCGACGCCGTCGCCCCGCTGCCCGTCCTGGCCGCCGGCGGCATCGGCAGCGGACAGCAGGTCGCTGCCGCCCTCACCCTCGGGGCCCAGGGTGTGTGGCTGGGCTCCCTGTGGCTGACCACCACCGAAGCGGACCTGCACTCGCCCGCCCTGACCCGCAAGCTCCTCGCGGCCGGCTCCGGCGACACCGTCCGCTCCCGTGCGCTGACCGGCAAGCCCGCCCGCCAGCTGCGCACCGAGTGGACCGACGCCTGGGACGACCCGGCCGGGCCCGGCACCCTGCCCATGCCGCTGCAGGGGCTGCTGGTCGCCGAGGCCGTCTCGCGCATCCAGAAGTACGAGGTCGACCCGCTGCTCGGCACCCCGGTCGGGCAGATCGTCGGCCGGATGAACAGCGAACGCAGCGTGCAGGCCGTCTTCGACGACCTCACCCGCGGCTTCGAGCAGGCCGTGGACCGCGTCAACCGCATCGCCGGAAGGAGCGGACAGTCGTGAGCACACCCCCCGTGGGTTTCTGGGCCCAGGCCGCACAGCACCCCGACCGGAAGGTGCTCGTCGCACCCGACGGCGAGGAGTGGACCGCCGGACGCCTGCACGCCGCCGCCAACCGGCTCGTGCACGGCCTGCGCGCCGCCGGACTGGAACGCGGCGACACCTTCGCCGTGGTCCTGCCCAACGGCGTCGAGTTCCTCACCGCCTATCTCGCCGCCAGCCAGGCCGGGTTCTACCTCGTCCCCGTCAACCACCACCTCGTCGGACCGGAGATCGCCTGGATCGTCTCCGACTCCGGCGCCAAGGTGCTCCTCGCCCACGAGCGCTTCGCCGAAGCGGCCCGCCACGCCGCCGACGAGGCCGGACTGCCGGCCACCCACCGGTACGCCGCGGGCACGGTCGAGGGCTTCCGCCCGTACGCCGAACTCCTGGACGGGCAGCCCGAGTCGGCGCCCGCCGACCGCACGCTCGGCTGGGTCATGAACTACACCTCGGGCACCACCGGCCGCCCCCGCGGCATCCGCCGCCCGCTGCCCGGCAAACCCCCGGAGGAGGCCTACCTCGGCGGCTTCCTCGGCATCTTCGGCATCCGGCCGTTCGACGACAACGTGCACCTCGTGTGCTCGCCGCTCTACCACACGGCCGTCCTGCAGTTCGCCGGCGCGTCCCTGCACATCGGCCACCGGCTGGTCCTCATGGACAAGTGGACGCCCGAGGAGATGCTCCGGCTCATCGACGCCCACGGCTGCACCCACACCCATATGGTCCCGACCCAGTTCCACCGCCTGCTGGCCCTGCCCGGCGAGGTGAAGGACCGTTACGACGTCTCCTCCATGCGGCATGCCATCCACGGTGCCGCGCCCTGCCCCGACCACGTGAAGCGGGCCATGCTCGACTGGTGGGGGCCCTGTGTGGAGGAGTACTACGCGGCCAGCGAGGGCGGCGGCGCCTTCGCCACCGCCGAGGACTGGCTGAAGAAGCCCGGCACCGTCGGCAAGGCCTGGCCCATCAGCGAGCTCGCGATCTTCGACGACGACGGCAACCGGCTGCCACCCGGAGAACTCGGCACCGTCTACATGAAGATGACCACCGGCGGCTTCTCATACCACAAGGACGAGGCCAAGACCCGCAAGAACCGCATCGGCGACTTCTTCACCGTCGGCGACCTGGGCCACCTCGACGAGGACGGCTACCTCTTCCTGCGCGACCGCAAGATCGACCTGATCATCTCCGGAGGGGTCAACATCTACCCGGCCGAGATCGAGTCGGCCCTGCTCGCCCACCCCGCCGTCGCGGACGCCGCCGTCTTCGGCATCCCGCACGACGACTGGGGCGAGGAGGTCAAGGCGGTCGTCGAACCGGCCCCCGGGCACCGGCCCGGGCCCGCCCTCGCGGCCGACCTCCTCGACCACTGCGCCCACCGGCTCGCCGGGTACAAGCGGCCCAGGAGCGTCGACTTCATCACCGAGATGCCCCGCGACCCCAACGGCAAGCTGTACAAGCGGCGGTTGCGGGAGCCGTACTGGGAGGGCCGGACGCGACCCGTGTGAGCCCGCCCGGCGGCCCGAGGCCACGGTTCGGGCGGCCGCGGGGGTACTGTCCGGCGTCTCGCTCCGGTTGGCTCGCGGTCACGGAGGGCCTCCCGGCCTGCCGCTCCGGCGCCTGCCGTGCGCAGGGTTCCGCCCCACGGGAACGGCACCGCGCGAGGGGTGACGCCCCCAGGGGAGCGGCACCCCGCGCACGGTTCAGCGGTGTTCGTGCACCCGCACGACCTTCAACTTCGGCGAGGACAGGATGTCCTTCTCGCAGAAGCGCGACGCGACCCACTTCTCGCCGGAGAACAGCCGGGTCTGGTCGGCGAAGTGCGGCGACTTCGGGTTCGACGACTGGGAGTACGTCAGCAGCGTGCGGGCCACCGGACAGCGACTGCCGTCCCAGCCGACCGCCTGCAGATGACTGGACCCGAACGGCACCTCTGTGTAGCCGCCGCCGGCCGCGTCCCACGTCGGCTCGATCACGTTCCACACGCCGAGCCGCCCCGCGCCGCCCGGCACGGGCAGGCGCTCGCCGTCGCGAACGACGAACTGGTGCGCGCCGAGCGGCGCGTCGAGCGCGATGCCCGCGCTCCGCAGCTCGGCCACCGCGTCGGCCAGCGCGCCCGGGAAGCCCGCCGCCTCCGTGTTCAGGGTGTTCGGAGTGCGGACCGGATCCGAAGCAGAGAACGGCACCTTCCACAACCGGTCCGCCGGAACCGTCTGTTCCAGCCTGCGCCAGAACCGGTCGAAGAGCAGCGCTCCCCGGCTGCCGGTGTCCATGGTGCGGTCCCACGCCTTCAGCACCCCACAGGCCGCCGACACATCGACGGCCTTGCCGTCGCTGCCCGTCGCCGTACCGCCGGGCAGGGCGGCGCACGCCCGTGCCACGTCCTCGGCGGCGAGGTCGCCCGCGGGCACCCGGTTGGCGAACTGCTGCTTCTGCAGGTCGCGTACGGTCAGTCCGCCGCGGTCAGCCATCGCCGCGACGTCCTCGACCGCGCCACGGGTGCGCAGGCCGAGCTGTGTGCCCACCGTGCCGAAGATCCGCTCGTACCCGGTGAGCGGCCGGTCGGCGTTGGTCATCCACGCGGTGCCGTTGGAGTTCTCCGCGTACGGGGCGTCCTTCAGCGTCGGCATCCTCGACGGTCCGAAGATTCCCGGCGCGGCGGCGCCGGGGTCGCTGCCGAGCGCGCAGTCGCCGCGCGAGCCGTCGAGGATCGCGATCCCGGACGCCGGGTACGTGGTCCTGCCCAGATCCGTGGAGCAGCGCTGCGCCAGCTCGTCGGTGATGCGGGGGAGTACCTGGGACTGGGTGAACAGGGAGTGCCCCGCGCGGTCGGCGGCGAGCGTGTTCACCCAGGGGATGCCCTGGTGCCGGTCGAGAGAGGCGAGGACGTCGGCCGTGCTCCGCGCCTTGGCGAAGCCGAGCGAGGTGTCGGGGAAGCGGAGGTTCGCCGCGTTCGGATCGTTCAGGGCGTACGCCGTCCTGGCGGTCCACGGCAGCGGGACCTGGGAGCTGAGGGAGGTGACGACGGGGCCGTAACGGGTCCACCACTGGGTGCGGGTGACCGGCGTGCCGTCCTTCACCGCGACCGTCACGGTCCGCTTCTTCATGCGCTCCGGCCTGCCGTCCACCAGGTAGGTCGTGGGATCGGCCGGATCGAGCGTCAGCTGGTGGAAGTTGGCCGGAATGCCGGTGGAGACGGTGTGGCTCCACGCCACGTGCGCGTTGAACCCGATGGAGATCGCCGGGGTGCCGAGCAGGGAACCGCCGGACACGTTCAGCTCTCCCGGGATCGTCTGCTGCGACTGCCAGAACCGCCGCCCGCCGTCCCACGGGTAGTGCGGGTTGCCCAGCAGCAGGCCACGTCCGTTCGCCGTGGTGTCACCGCGGAAGGCGACCGCGTTGGACCCCATGCCGGGGTCGCCCCACAGCTCGTCCGCCGCGTCCGCGGCGGCCTTCGCCGCCGCCCTCCCGCCCGGCGTGCGGGCGGACGGGGCGCCGGGGGTGGTGGAGGCTCCGGCCGGGGGCTGCGCGCTCGTGATCGTCTCCACGAACCGCCCCTCCCCGGAGATCGAGGCGATCGCCAGCCCCCGGGCGGCCACGTCCAGTTCGGAGACCGGCCGGACCCAGGACGCGCCCGCGCAGGAAGGATCCGTGATCTTCTCCTGCTTCAGCCAGGCGTTGTAACCGGCGGCCCAGCCGCGCATCATGTCCCGGACCTGCCGGCTGGGCCCTGCGGGCGCGGGCTCGGCGAGCAGCTTCTCCACGGTACGGCTCTCACGGACCCCGCCGAAGTACAGGTCGCTCGCGAGGTTCGTCCTGGCCGCCGAGAGGTCGCCGCCGGCGGGCGCGTCGGCGCCGAAGTACCGGGACCGCTCGCCCCGCAGCGTCACGAACCCGTCGGCCAGCGTGCACACCTCGTCGGCGGCCTGCGCCCAGCCCGTACCGAAGCCCAGGTCGGTGTAGTTCTTCGCGAGGATGTGCGGAATGCCGTACTCGGTGTAGCGGATGACGGCGGAGTGGCCGTCGCGGGAAGGGTGTTGCTCTGCCCGCTGCTGGGTCGTGGCGGCCGCCGCGGGTAACGCGGACGCGGCGGTGAACAGGGCCGTGGCCCCGAGAACGAGTCGTCTCAGACGGCTGCGCATCGTGCCCTCCAACATCGTCGAGGGAAAGGAGTGTCGTGTGTACGAACCTGGTTCGAACATCCGTCGGTTTCCATGACACCGGACGCCGTCGAGGGCGGCAGGGTTGCTCGTGGCCGATCACCGTCCCCGGCTCCCGGCCTGCCCGGGGTCCTTGACCTCCCCGTGCGGTCGACCGAGGATCATGTGTCATGACGACGCCAGGACAGGGCAGCACGGTCGACGGAGTCCTGCGGCGCAGCGCCCGGCGCACACCGGCGCGCGTCGCGGTGGAGTACGCCGAGCGGACCTGGACGTACGACGAACTCGACACCGCCGTCTCCCGCGCGGCGAGCCTCCTCCTCGGCCAGGGCTTGGCCCCCGGGGACCGGGTCGGCGCCTACGGCCACAACTCCGACGCCTATCTGATCGCCTTCCTGGCCTGCGCCCGGGCGGGTCTGGTGCACGTACCCGTCAACCAGAACCTGACCGGCGACGACCTCGCCTACATCGTCGGCCAGTCCGGCAGCGCCCTGGTCCTCACCGACCCCGATCTGGCGGCGCAACTGCCCAGTGGGGTGCGGACGTTGCCGCTGCGCGACACCGACGACTCGCTGCTCGCACGGCTGCCGGGGGAGCCGGCCCACGACGGGCCGGAGCCGCGCGCCGAGGACCTCGTGCAACTGCTCTACACCTCGGGGACGACCGCCCGGCCCAAGGGCGCGATGATGACGCACCGGGCCCTGGTGCACGAGTACCTGAGCGCGATCACCGCTCTCGACCTCAGTGCCGGTGACCGCCCCGCGCACTCCCTGCCGCTGTACCACTCGGCGCAGATGCACGTCTTCCTGCTGCCCTACCTCGCCGTCGGCGCGACGAACGTCATCCTCGACGCACCCGACGGCGACCGGCTCTTCGACCTGATCGAGGCGGGCCGCGTGGACAGCCTGTTCGCACCGCCCACCGTCTGGATCGCCCTGTCCGGCCGCCCCGACTTCGCCACCCGCGACCTGAGCGGCCTGCGCAAGGCCTACTACGGCGCGTCGATCATGCCCGTCCCGGTACTGGAACGGCTGCGGGAGCGCCTGCCGGGCCTGGCCTTCTACAACTGCTTCGGCCAGAGCGAGATCGGCCCGCTGGCCACGGTCCTCGCGCCCGACGAGCACAAGGGCCGCATGGACTCCTGCGGCCGACCCGTTCTGTTCGTCGACGCGCGCGTGGTCGACGAGAACGGCGAGGACGTACCCGACGGCACCCCCGGCGAGATCGTCTACCGCTCCCCGCAACTGTGCGAGGGCTACTGGGACAAGCCGGAGGAGACCGCCGCGGCCTTCCGCGACGGCTGGTTCCGCTCCGGCGACCTCGCGGTACGCGACGCGCACGGCTACTTCACGATCGTCGACCGGGTGAAGGACGTCATCAACTCCGGCGGGGTCGTCATCGCCTCACGCCAGGTCGAGGACGCGCTGTACACGCACCCCGGCGTCGCCGAGGCGGCGGTCGTGGGCCTCCCGGACGACCGCTGGATCGAAGCGGTGACGGCCGTCGTCGTCCCGCGCGGCGAGGTCTCGGAAGCGGAACTGATCGACCACGTCCGGGAGAAACTGCCCTCCTTCAAGGCCCCCAAGCGGGTGGTGTTCGTGGCCGAACTCCCGCGCAACGCCAGCGGGAAGATCCTCAAACGGGAGCTGAGGAACGACCTCGGGAACGGCTAGCGCGCCCGGACAGGAGAACCCGGTTGTGCCGGACCGCCCACCGGCAGTTGGTGCTGACCCCGACGCGACACGGGATGCGCTCGCCCGGGTGAAAGCCCCCGTGCTCGTCCTCGCCGGAGGAGTCGACGGAGGCCCGAGGCCGGCGCTCGCCGGCCGTGCCGCAGAGGCCTTCCCCGCTGCCGAGTTCGCGGTGCAGCCGGGAGCCGGGCACTACCCCTGGCTCGACGACCCGGAGTGGTTCGTGCGGCGCGTGGCCGCCTTCTTCTCCTGACCGCAGCCGCACGCGCCTCTGCTGTCGGCAGAGGGAGCCCGGCGCCGAAGCGCACTTCGCCTACCGTGCACGGCATGGACACAGCACCGCGCACCGTGCAGGCGAACGGCATCACGCAGGCCTTCCGTGTCTGGGGACCGCGGGACGCGGAGCCTCTCGTCCTGCTGCACGCCAGGGGGGCCGACGGCGCCGACTGGGCGTCCATCGCCCCGGCCCTGGCCACCGGGCCCGCCGGGCCTCGCCGGGTGTACGCCCCCGATCTGCGCGGACACGGCCGAAGCGACTGGCCCGGCGGATACGCGTACGAGACCATGCGCGACGACATCCACGCCCTCCTCGGGGCGCTCGGCATCCACCGCGCCGACGTCGTGGGCCACTCGCTGGGCGGCGCCGTCGCCTACCTGCTCGCCCAACGAAGTCCGGGGCTCGTGCGACGGCTCGTCCTGGAGGACGTGCCCGCGCCCTTCCCGCTCGACCCACCACGCCCGCCCGCCCAACGGCCCGGCGGGGACCTCCCGTACGACTGGGCGATGATCCTCGCCACCGATGAACAGCGCAACGCCCCCAACCCTGTGTGGTGGGACCACATGGGGCGGATCACCATGCCCACGCTGCTGATCGGTGGCGGACCGAGCAGCCCGATCCCGCAGGACCAGATCGCTGCGTTCGCCGAACTGCTCCCCGACGCCCGGCACATCACCGTCGACGCGGGGCATCTCGTGCACGAGGCCCGTCCGGAGGAGTTCCTCGCGACCGTGGCGGAGTTCCTCAGCCCCGCGGACCGTACGCCGTCATGAAGCGGTCGCGGAAGGTGTCCATGCCCCATCGGGGCGCGTTCGCGGCCGGCTTGAGGCCGTCCGTCCAGCCCCAGTCGGCGACCCGGTCCAGGACCTTCTTGTCGTGGGCGACGATCGTCACCGGCACGTCCTTGCCGGTGTCCCCGGCGGTGACGGTCGGCACCGGCTGGTGGTCGCCGAGGAAGACCAGCACCGTGTCGTCGTCGCCGTAGCGCTCGACCCACTCGGTCAGGCTGCGGATCGAGTACTCGATGGCCTTGCGGTACTCGGCGCGCACCTTCTCCGGGTCCTTCCAGACCTCAGCGGGGTCGGTGCCCTCCTTCTTGATCTGGTGGAACACCGAGCCGTCGCCGAGGTCCTCCCAGTCGATCATGTGGGCGATGGGGGACCAGGGGTTGTGGCTGGAGGCCAGGATGATCTCCGCCATGATCGGCTCGCGGTCCTTCTTGCCGTGCTCCAGACGCTGGAACGCCTCCATGCTGAACTGGTCGGGCACGGGCGTCCAGCTGAAGTACGGGCCGTGGTAGCCGAGGTGCTCGGAGTCGTAGATGTGGTCCAGGCCGAAGTACTTCCCCTCAGGCCAGGCCCGCCGCACACCCGGCACGACGCCGACGGTCCGCCAGGCCCCCGTCTTCCCGAAGTACTTCGTCAGCGTCATGCGGTCGCTCGTGGTGAGACTGCGGTACCGCTGCTGGTTCTTGATCCACAGCCCGGACAGGAAGGTCGAGTGGGCGAGCCAGCTGCCCGCGCCCGTCACCGGCGACTGCAGCCAGCCGCTGCGCGACTCGAAACCGGCCGCCTTCAGCCTTCCGGTGCCCTCCTTGAGCACCGCGTCGGTCTGCTGCGCCATCGCCGGGTCGTCGATCGCGACCCTGCCGTAACTCTCGATGAACGTGAACAGGACGTCCTTGCCGCGCAGCCCCGTGAGCAACTGGTCGGGCGGCGTCTTCGCGAAGGCGTCCACCGCGGCCTGCTTCTCGAAGACCCGGGCGTCCCGCAACCCGGCACGCACCTGGTCCA
Organism: Streptomyces tibetensis; assembly: GCF_007655005.1. Classification (GTDB taxonomy): domain Bacteria; phylum Actinomycetota; class Actinomycetes; order Streptomycetales; family Streptomycetaceae; genus Streptomyces; species Streptomyces tibetensis. Next base: position 129,635 of record NZ_SZVW01000025.1, on the reverse strand, counting down.
CCCGGTTGCCGAGGAACTCGGCATTGCCCTTGGTGGCGATCGGCACGGTGCCGAGCTGTACGCCCAGGGTCATGCAGGCGATCCACGCCGTCCCGAGGATCAGGACCGTGCGGCCGGCCGCGGGCCGGTGCCGGACCATCAGGTTCGTCAGCCGCACCACCGCGAGCGTCGTGAGTACGAGCAGCGCGACGAACAGGACGATCACGCCGGTCACGGCCAGCACCTGGCCGGTGCGGCCGAACGTCTCCCTGAGGAAGTCCGTGCCGTTCTCGATCAGGATCCAGTCCAGGACCAGGTCGAAGGGCCGGGCCAGGATCTGGTAGAAGCCCATGTCGACGAACTTCAGCACCGTGACCAGGCCCAGGAACACGCCCGTGACCACCGCCGTGACGCGCCGGGGTTTCGACGGCAGCGCGAGCAGCAGCCCGGCGAGCAGCACGCCCTCGGCGGGGATGCGGACGAACGAAGCGAACTCGATGCGCTCGATCCGGTTCGGCACCAGCAGGGCGAACAGCACCAGGGCGCCGGCCAGCACCGTCGTACCGATGGAGACGCCTCGTGCCGCACGGGGGTAGTGGTGCCGCCAGCCGAACCAGCCGGGCTTCGTTGTCGGGGGCTGCCCGGAAGGGGGCTCTTGTGCCGGGGTGGCGTTCTCGGGGGCGTCGTCGGTGGCGGTGCCGTCCGCCGGATCCCCCGTGCCGGTGTCTTCGTCCGGTTTCGCCCCGCCGTCGGCCTCCACCGGATCCGCCGATCCGGTGTCTTCAGCGCGTTTCGTCCCGCCGTCGGCCTCCACTGGATCCGCCGTGCCGGTCTCTTCAGCGGGTTTCGCCCCGCCCTCGGCCGTGTCGTCCGAAAGCTGACGGGAGCGAGTGAAGAGCGACACCCGGTGGTCCTTCCGTGCGGTCTTGCGATGGCATGCCGAACAGAGCCCAGGCGGGCCTGTCTGCCACCACCAGTACGTCCGCACGTCACCTTAGGTTCAATGTCCCGGCCGGAGAATCACTCGTCGGCGGTCACCGCCACCTCCCGCGCCCACCGGTAGTCCGCCTTGCCGCTCGGCGACCGCCGTATCGATTCGGTGATCACCAGCTGGCGAGGGATCTTGTAACCGGCGAGCCGGTCGCGGCAATGGACCCGGATGTCCTCCAGCGACGGCCGCGCCGCACCCGCGCGCAGTTGCACCACCGCCGCCACATGGTGTCCCCACTGAAGGTCCGGCACCCCCGCCACCAGCGCGTCGTAGACGTCCGGATGGGACTTGAGGGCCTGCTCGACCTCCTCCGGGTACACCTTCTCGCCGCCGGTGTTGATGCACTGCGAGCCCCGGCCCAGGACGGTGACCACGCCCTCCTCGTCGACGGTGGCCATGTCGCCGAGCAGCACCCACCGCTCACCGTCCCTGACGAAGAAGGTCGCGGCGGTCTTGACCGGGTCGTTGTAGTAGCCGAGCGGCACATGTCCGCACTGGGCGATCCGGCCCACCTCGCCGGGAGCCACCGGTGCGCAGGTGCCCGGGTCGACCACCTGGGTGCGGGCGTTGACCCGCACCCGGAAGCCCCGCTCCGGGCCGGAGTCCTCGGTCGCCGTCCCGTTGAAGCCCGACTCCGAGGAGCCGAAGTTGTTCAGCAGCATGGCGTTCGGCACCAGCTCCCGGAACTGCCGGCGCACCGTGTCCGACATGATCGCGCCGGACGACGACACGCTGAACAGCGACGAGCGGTCGATGTGCCGCAGCGGGCCGCTCAGCGCGTCGATCAGCGGCCGCAGCATGGCGTCCCCCACCAGCGAGATGCTGCTGACCCTCTCCTTCTCCACGGTCCGCAGCACCTCCTCGGGCACGAACTTGCGGTGGATCACCACCCGTTGCCCGAAGTGGAAACCGATGAACGCCGTGAGGGTGGAGGTGCCGTGCATCAGCGGAGGCGTCGGGAAGAACGTGATCCCCGCGCCGCCGGCCGCGACCCGCTCGGCGAGCTCCTCCGGCTTCTTCACCGGCTCCCCGGTCGGGGCGCCCCCGCCGAGACCCGCGAAGAACAGATCCTCCTGCCGCCACATCACGCCCTTGGGCATCCCGGTCGTGCCGCCGGTGTAGATGATGAACTGGTCATCGGCCGAACGGGCCGGGAAGCCACGCCCGGGCGACCCGGCGGCCTCCGCCTGTGCGAACTCCACGCAGGGCACCTCCGCGGCCCCCGGCCCCGGAGCACCCACCCGGATCAGATGCCGCAGCTTCTCCGCCCGCGGCCGTGCCGCCGCCACCCGGTCCGTGAACTCGGCGTCGAAGACCAGCGCCACCAGGTCCGCGTCCCGGTAGAGGTAGACCAACTCCTCTTCCACATAGCGATAGTTGACATTGACCGGCACGATCCGTGCCTTCAGGCACCCCAGCACCGTCTGCAGGTACTCCACGCCGTTGTACAGGTGGAGCCCGAGGTGTTCACCGGGGCGTATCCCGCTGTCGAGCAGGTGGTGGCCGACACGGTTGGCCGCGGCGTCCAGCTCCGCGTAGGTCAGACGGCGCTCCGCCCCAGTGCCGGGATGGTCGGCGTACACCAGCGCCTCACGGCCGGGGACGACGTCGACGACCGACTCGAACAGGTCGGCAAGGTTGTACTCCACCGCTCCTCCTGACCCCGGGCGTGCCTGGCATCGGACGGTTCGCGGTCATCAGAGCAAAGGGCGGTCCAAGTGTGAAGGGCCCGCGCGAAAGAATCTGACTGCCTGTCAGAAAACCCTTGAAGTGCTTCCCGGCCTACTGCAACCTGTTCTCGTTCCACGAGAGGGGAGTTCGCCATGGGTGGGACGGAACACCTCACCGTGCAGCGCGAAGGCGCCACACTGGTGCTCACGCTCAACAGGCCGCAGGCCAGAAACGCGCTCTCACTGCCGATGCTCGTCGGCCTGCACGACGGGTGGCTGGAGGCCGACGCGGACGACTCGGTCCGCTCGATCGTCCTCACCGGCGCGGGCGGCTCGTTCTGCTCCGGCATGGACCTCAAGGCCCTCGCCGGGAACGGCATGGCCGGACAGGAGTACCGGGACCGGCTCAAGGCCGACCCCGACCTGCACTGGAAGGCGATGCTGCGCCATCACCGTCCGCGCAAGCCGGTGATCGCCGCCGTCGAGGGGCACTGCGTCGCCGGCGGCACCGAGATACTCCAGGGCACCGACATCCGCGTCGCCGCCGAGTCCGCCACCTTCGGCCTGTTCGAGGTGAAGCGCGGCCTGTTCCCCATCGGCGGCTCCACGGTCCGGCTGCAACGCCAGATCCCGCGCACCCACGCCCTGGAGATGCTCCTCACCGGCCGCCCCTACCGCGCCCGGGAGGCCGCCGCCATCGGCCTGGTCGGCCATGTCGTCCCCGACGGCACGGCACTGAGCAGGGCGCTGGAGATCGCCGGGCAGATCAACTCCTGCGGCCCGCTGGCCGTCGAGGCCGTCAAGGCGTCCGTCTACGAGACCGCCGAGATGACCGAGACCGACGGCCTCGCCGCCGAACTCACCCGCGGCTGGCCCGTCTTCGACACCGCCGACGCCAAGGAGGGCGCCCGCGCCTTCGCGGAGAAGCGACCACCCGTGTACAAGCGCGCGTGACACTGCGCCGGCTTCGGCCGGTTCAGCGCTGCGGGCCGTCGGTGGCTGAGCGCACAACTTCCCCGCGCCCCTGAGGGGGCGCGCCCCGTGCACGCCGATTTCGAAGGAGGCGGGCCCTCGATGTCCGCAGTTCTCAAGGCGCCGCTCGTCGTCGAATTTCCCTTCACCCGCTCCCTCGGGCCCGTCCAGAGTGCCTTCCTGACCGGTCTGCGGGAACGGGTGATCCTCGGGGTGAAGACCCGCGACGGCCGGACCCTGGTCCCGCCCGTCGAGTACGACCCCGTCACCGCCGAGGAGATCAGCGACCTCGTCCACGTCGGTCTCACGGGCACCGTCACCACCTGGGCCTGGAACCACGAACCCCGCCGAGGCCAGCCCCTGGACACGCCCTTCGCCTGGGTTCTGGTGCGACTCGACGGCGCCGACACCGCCCTCCTGCACGCCCTCGACGCCCCCGGCCCCGACGACGTCCACACCGGCATGCGCGTCCGCGTCCGGTGGGCGGAGGAACGCACCGGCGCCATCACGGACATCGCCTGCTTCGAGCCGCACGACGGAGAGGACTCCACCGTCACCGTCCACGCGGGCGAGTTCGAGGACCCCGTCACCGGCATCGTCGCCGAGGCCCGCCTCGACTACACCTACTCGCCCGGCCGCGCCCAGACCGCCTACATCAACGCCCTGTCCGGCCGGCGGACCGTCGGCGAACGCTGCCCCTCCTGCCGCAAGGTGTACGTCCCTCCGAGGGGGGCGTGCCCCACCTGTGGGATCGCCACAGCCGAGCAGGTCGAGGTGGGACCGCGCGGCACCGTGACGACCTTCTGCATCGTCAACATCAAAGCGAAGAACCTCGACATCGAGGTGCCCTACGTCTACGCCCACATCGCCCTCGACGGCGCCGGCCTCGCGCTGCACGGCCGGATCGGCGGCATCCCCTACGACGAGGTCCGCATGGGCCTGCGCGTCGAACCCGTGTGGACCGAGGGCGCCCGCTACCCCGACCACTACCGGCCCACCGGCGAACCCGACGCGGACTACGACACCTACAAGGAGCTGCTGTGACGAGCGCACCGCGGGACCGCGAGATCGCCGTCGTCGCCTTCGCCCAGACCGACCACCGGCGCACCAGCGACGAGCTCTCCGAGGTGGAGATGCTGATGCCGGTGCTGCACGAGGTGCTCGACCGGACCGGCCTGAAGACCGCCGACATCGACTTCACCTGCTCCGGCTCCAGCGACTACCTCGCCGGCCGCGCCTTCTCCTTCACCCTCGCCCTCGACGGCGTCGGCGCCTGGCCCCCGATCTCCGAGTCGCACGTCGAGATGGACGGGGCCTGGGCCGCGTACGAGGCCTGGACGAAACTCCTCACCGGCGACGCCGACACCGCACTGGTCTACTCGTACGGCAAGTCCTCGCCGGGCTCGGTCCGCGATGTCCTGACCCGCCAGCTCGACCCGTACTACGTGGCCCCCCTGTGGCCCGACTCCGTGGCCCTCGCCGCCCTCCAGGCGCAGGCCCTCATCGACGCCGGTGACGCCGACGAGCCCGCCCTCGCCGCCGTCGCCGCACGCAACCGCGAGGCGGCGCGCACCAACCCGCACGCACAGCTGCGCGGCCCCGTGCCGCAGGGCGACCACCTCGTACAGCCCCTGCGCACCGGCGACTGCCCGCCCGTCGGCGACGGCGCCGCCGCCGTGATCCTCGCAGCGGGAGACCGGGCCAGGGACCTGTGCGCACGCCCCGCCTGGATCCGCGGCATCGACCACCGCATCGAGGCCCACGCCCTGGGCGTGCGCGACCTGACCGACTCGCCGTCGACCCGCCTGGCCGCAGAGCGGGCCGGAGCCTTCGAGCGGCCCGTCGACACCGCCGAACTGCACGCCCCCTTCACCGCGCAGGAGATCGTCCTGCGCAAGGCCCTCCGGCTGGGCGACGACGTGGACGTGAACCCCTCCGGCGGTGCGCTCGCCTCCAACCCGATCATGGCCGCCGGCCTCATCCGCATCGGCGAGGCCGCCGCCCGCATCCACCGCGGCGCGTCCGACCGCGCCCTCGCCCACGCCACCTCCGGCCCCTGCCTCCAGCAGAACCTGGTCGCCGTCCTCGAAGGGGAACCCCGATGAGCAAGGAGCCCGTGGCCGTCGTCGGCATCGGCCAGACCAGGCACGTCGCGGCCCGCCGGGACGTGTCCCTCGCGGGGCTGGTCCGGGAGGCGGCGCAACGCGCCCTCCAGGACGCCGAGTCGACCTGGGCCGACATCGACGCCGTCGTCATCGGCAAGGCGCCCGACTTCTTCGAGGGCGTCATGATGCCGGAGCTCTACCTCGCCGACGCCCTCGGCGCCGTCGGCAAACCCATGCTCCGCGTGCACACCGCCGGCTCCGTCGGCGGCTCCACCGCGCTCGTCGCGGCGAACCTCGTCGCGGCCCGCGTCCACGGCACGGTCCTCACCCTCGCCTTCGAAAAGCAGTCCGAGTCGAACGCCATGTGGGGCCTGTCCCTGCCCATTCCCTTCCAGCAGCCCCTGCTGGCCGGGGCAGGGGGCTTCTTCGCACCGCACATCCGCGCCTACATGCGCCGCAGCGGCGCGCCCGAGACGATCGGGGCCCTGGTCGCCTACAAGGACCGCCGCAACGCGCTCAAGAACCCCTACGCCCACCTGCACGAACACGACATCACCCTCGACAGGGTGATGGCCTCGCCCATGCTGTGGGACCCGATCCGCTACTCGGAGACCTGCCCCTCCTCCGACGGCGCCTGCGCCATGATCCTCACCGACCGCGCCGGCGCCGCCCGGTCGCCACGGCCCCCCGCCTGGATGCTGGGCGGTGCGATGCGCAGCGAACCGACCCTCTTCGCCGGCAAGGACTTCGTCTCCCCGCAGGCCGGGCAGGACTGCGCCGCCGACGTCTACCGGCAGGCCGGGATCACCGACCCCCGCCGGGAGATCGACGGCGCCGAGATCTACGTGCCGTTCTCCTGGTACGAACCCATGTGGCTGGAGAACCTGGGCTTCGCCGGCGAGGGCGAGGGCTGGAAGCTCACCGAGGCGGGCGTGACAGAACTGGACGGGGACCTGCCCGTCAACATGTCGGGCGGTGTGCTGTCCACCAACCCCATCGGCGCCTCCGGCATGATCCGCTTCGCGGAGGCGGCGCTCCAGGTGCGGGGGCAGGCCGGAGAACACCAGGTGGACGGGGCTCGCAGGGTCCTCGGACACGCCTACGGCGGCGGCTCGCAGTTCTTCTCGATGTGGCTCGTGGGCGACCGCCCCCCGGACTCCTGAAAGGTCCCCCTCACGTGCCCTGTTGGCCGTGGGACACGATGGCTAGGCTGGCCGCGGACGACGAACCGGGAGGAGCACCGACGTGGCCGAGACCACCACCCAGCAGCGCCCGCTCACAGGCTGGGACAAGCCGGAGCTTGACCTCACAGACGCACAGTGGCAGTCCAGCAGCCGAGGGCGGGGGGATGTCCAGATCGCCTTCGTGGAGGGCTTCATCGCCATGCGCAACAGTGCCCGCCCGGAGAGCCCCTCACTGATCTTCACGCCCGCCGAGTGGGGCGCTTTCGTGTCGGGGGCGCGGGAAGGGGAGTTCGACCTCACCTGAGGACGGCGCGCAGCGTTCCGGACGGCCGACCCGACGGCCGATCCGGGGGTGTTCCGTCCGCATTTCCGGACACGCGACCGGAGCGTCTTCCCGGAGCCACCGCCTGAGTCAGGCTGGCCCCGGGAGGGGACGGCCGATCCCGGAGGTGAGGAACCCATGAGCACCCTGCCCGTCGTCGCGGCGGTCGACGGTTCGGACGACAGCATGCGCGCCCTGGAGTGGGCCGTCGACGCCGCTCGCCGGCGCGCGGCACCCCTGCGCGTGGCGCACGTCCGCCAGTACGCACACTGGGCACAGCAGGCACATGTGCTCGCCGCCCTGCGCGCGGACCCGCAGGACGACCCCGTTCTCGACCGGGTCCGCGCCCACCTGGAGGGGCGCGCCGATCAGCCGGACACGGAATACGCCGGCCTGGAGGGCGCGGCCGGCGCGGTCCTGCCCGGGCTGGGAGCCACGGCCCAGCTGCTGGTCCTCGGCTCCCGGGGCCGAGGCGGCTTCGCCAGTCTGCTGCTCGGCTCCACCGGCATGGCCGCCGCCCGCGACGCCGAGTGCCCCGTCGTCGTGGTGCCCCGGCCCGGACGCGAGGTCGACGGCGAGGCGCCGGGCGGTCCCGGCTCGCGCGTGGTCGTCGGCCTGAAGGTGGACGGCCCCGACGAGGCCACACTCGAGTTCGCCTTCGCCGAGGCCGCCCGGCGCGATGCCCGGCTCCAGGCGGTCGCCGCCTACCCCTGGCCCGCGCAGCCCTGGATGATGCCCGGGGACATGCCCCCGCCGATCGTCGACCAGGACGTCATCGAGGACGAGACCCGGCTCCTCGCCGACGGCTTCCTCGCCCCGTACCGCGAGCGGCACCCGGAGGTCACGATCGAACTGCTCCCGTCGGCGGGCGACGCGGCGGGCCACCTCGTGGCGGCCTCCCGGGACGCCGACCTCGTCGTCGTCGGCCGTCACCGGCGGCGTCTGCTCTCACCCGTCCGCATGATGGGCTCGGTCACCCACGCCGTCCTGCTGCACGCCGTGAGCCCGGTCGCCGTGGTGCCGCCGTCACCCTCGGAGGACCGACCCCGCCCGTAATGGATACGGTCGGGCCTATCATTAGTCGCATGCGGGAACCGATCAGCAGGGACGCCCGGCTCGCCCTGGACCTGGCCCTCACCATCCGCCACGACGGCAACGGCGGCGTCGCCGACGACCTGACCGACCCGGCAGGCCTGACCGCGTGGGTCCGGGCCCACCCCGAAGCCCTGCCGGCCGGGGCCCGCAGCCGAGCCGACGACCGGGGCGCGGAGCCGCAGCCCTCCGACGGCGACCGTCACACTGCCGGCGCGGACGCCCGGGGCGCGGCGCCGCGGCCCGACGACGGCGGCCGTCACACTGCCATATTCACCGCCGACGCCGCGCAGCTCACCGCCGTGCGCGAATTGCGGGCCGCCGTCCGTGCGCTCTTCGCCCGGGCCGTGCGCCCCGGCGAGCCGAGCCCCGTGGACGCGGCCCGGCTCATGCCCCTGCCGGAAGCGGTGCGGCACCTGAACGAGGCGGCCGCCCGCACTCCCACCGTGCCCGTCCTCGACTGGCCCGAGGGCGCCGGCCCGGTCGTCCGGCGCAGGCCCGCCGGTGCCGGTGACGACCTGACCGCATCCCTCGCACACGCCGTGATCGCGTTCCTCGCGAGCCCCGACCGCGACCGGCTGCGCGCCTGCCACGCGCCGCGCTGCGTGCGGTACTTCCTCAAGGAGCACCCGCGCCAGGAGTGGTGCAAGCCCTCCTGCGGCAACCGTGCCCGCGTGGCCCGCCACCACCAGCGGCACAAGGCGACGGCCTAGACCGGCCGGGCCCCGCCCGCATGGTCCGGCACCACTCCCGGCACAGGGCGACAACCCTGCCACCCGGTCCGCCGCCCGCCCCGCACTTCGCAGGCCGCGGCACGTACCATGGGCGACATGTCGTTCCTCCGCCGCCGCAGCGCCACTCCCGCCGGGCCCGACTTCGACGTACTGGCCATGGACCCGGGCGATTGGCCCGGCAACCTCGGTGCGGGACTGCTGCCCGCGCCCGACGGCACCTGCCAGGGCGTCTTCCTGCGCTACGACCTGTTCGGCGGCCGCGGCCCCGCGATGGTCATCGGCAATCTGCCGGAGGGCTCCCCGGCCCGTGAGGTCCCCGAGGGGGAGGTCCCCTTCGAGGTGGCCCAGCTGCTGCTGGCCCTGGAGAACGACGAGGAGGTCACCGTCGTCAGCACCGAGGACGTACCGGTCATGCAGGGCGACAACCTTCTGATCGTGCGCCGCGTCAAGCTCTCCGAGAGCCGGATCTCCTGCGTGCAGTTCGACCGCAGCGACAATGTCCTCGTGACCATCGCCGCCTGGGACCGCCCCATCACGGACGACCTCTACGCCCTCCTCAAACCGCTGCCCGCGGAACTCTTCCAGCAGGGCTGAGCCGAACCGCCGCACACGAAGGGGCCGCCGTACACCGTGCCAGGTGTACGGCGGCCCCTTCGTCCCCGTCAGCGAGTGCCGACCGCCGCGCGCACGGCGCGCCGGGCCAACTGGCAGTCGTCGTGCAGCCGCCGCAGCAGCAGCCTCTGCTCCTCGCCGGTCGGCGCAGCACCCGGGTGGGCCGCGCCCGGTGCCGCCGGGGCCGGATCGTGCATCGAACGTTGCACGGCGGTCTCGTAGGTCCGGATCTCACGGGTCAGCACCAGCATCAGGTTCACCAGGAAGGCATCCCTTGACGCGGGCCCCGCCGACTGCGCGATCTGGCTGATCTGACGACGGGCGACCGGCGCGTCCCCGAGCACCGACCACAGAGTCGCCAGGTCGTATCCCGGCAGATACCAGCCCGCATGCTCCCAATCCACCAGCACTGGACCGGCCGGTGACAGGAGAATGTTCGACAGCAGTGCGTCGCCGTGGCAGAACTGGCCCATGCCCTGCCGCCCGGCGGCCTGCGCGATCCCGTGCAGCAGTTTCTGCAGGTCGCCCAGGTCCCGGTCGGTGAGCAGACCCAGCTCGTGGTACCGGGAGATCCGGGCCGCGTAGTCGAGCGGGGCGACGAACGTACCCGCGGGCGGCCGCCAGGCATTCAGCCGGCAGATCGCGCCGAGTGCCGCTCTGATGTCCGCCCGGGGCGGTGCCTCCGCCGGGTGCCGCTGGAGCGCCGTCACCCGGCCCGGCATCCGCTCGATCACCAGCGTGCAGTTGTCCGGGTCCGCCGCGATCAGTCTCGGCGCCCGCACGGGTGGGCGGTGCCGGACGAACGAGCGGTATGCCGCTATCTCGTGGCGGATCCGCTCCGACCAGGCGGGCGAGTGGTCCAGTAAACACTTGGCGACAGCCGTGCTGCGACCGGTCGTACCGACCAGGAGCACGGACCGTCCGTTGCGGCGCAGCACCTGCACCGGGGCGAACTCCGGGCAGATGCGGTGCACGGACGCGATCGCCGTGCGCAGCTGCGCGCCCTGAGGGCCGGACAAGTCGAGTCTCCCGCTGAGCGGTTGGGTGCCGAGGACCGCGCCGCGCCGAGCCCTGCCCGCACCGAGCACGGGGGCCGCCGACCGCGCGGGGGCGAGGTAGGGGCCGCTGTCCGTGGGACGCGGGTGCAGCGACCGGGGCGGTGCGGACACGGAGGACGATGCTGTGTACATGGGCGAAACAGATCCCTTCGTGTGCCTGCGACGACAGCGCACCACCCGGCCCGGATGCCCGGGGGAACCCTGGGGAGTGTCCCTGGCGACCGGGTCGGGGTGGCGCGTTCCTACCTGACACCGGATGGCCGGTGGCACACCATCTGGCGCACCCTGGCGAACCCTGGCGAATAGTCGCTCGGCAAGTCTCCCCGGGCTACTGTCAACTCAGCCGAGAACCTGGGGGCTTGATGTGAGCGGACAACCCAACACCCGGCTCGCGGACCTGTTCGGCCTGGCCGGCTGGTCCAAGGGCGAACTCGCGAGGCTGGTCAACCGGCAGGCGGCGGCCATGGGCCATCCCCAGCTGTCGACCGACACCTCCCGGGTGCGGCGGTGGATCGACACGGGAGAGATCCCGCGCGATCCGGTGCCGCGGGTGCTGGCGGCTCTGTTCACCGAGCGTCTCGGCCGTGTCGTGACCATCGAGGACCTCGGTCTGGTCCGGCACGGGCGTGCGGGGAAACGGCAGGGCGGCGGGAGCGCGGATGCTCCCGACGGCGTGCCGTGGGCGCCCGAGCGGACGGCTGCGGTCCTCACCGAATTCACGGGAATGGACCTCATGCTCAACCGACGCGGCTTGGTGGGCGCGGGCGCCGCGCTCGCCGCGGGATCCGCACTCAGCAGCGCCATGCACGACTGGCTGCACACCGACCCTTCCCTGGCTGCCGACGCCCCCGACCTCGACCATCCCCTGCACGCCGACCCCGCCGGGTTCGACCGCTACGAGGCCGCTCCCATCGGGTCGCAGGAGATCGAGGAACTGGAGCGCTCGGTCGAGGTGTTCCGCGCCTGGGACGCGGCCCGCGGCGGCGGGCTCCAGCGCAAGGCCGTGGTGGGCCAGCTCAACGAGGTGGGCGGCATGCTCGCCTACCGCCACCCACCCCACCTCCAGCGGCGCCTGTGGGGCGTCGCGGCCAACCTCGCCGTCCTCGCGGGCTGGATGTCGCACGACGTCGGCCTGGAGCCCACGGCCCAGAAGTACTTCGTCATCGCCGCGCACGCGGCCAGAGAGGGCGGGGACCGGCCCCGCGCGGGCGAGGCACTGTCCCGCGCGGCCCGCCAGATGGTGCACCTGGGCCGGCCGGACGACGCCCTGGACCTGATGAAGCTCGCCTCGTCCGGTTCCGGTGACGAGGTGATGCCCCGCACCCGGGCGATGCTCTACACCATCGAGGCCTGGGCGCAGGCCTCCATGGGCAAGGGCCAGGCGATGCGCCGCACCCTCGGGCGGGCGGAGGACCTGTTCGTCTCCGACAAGGCAGATGTCCCGCCGCCGGACTGGATGCAGACCTTCAAGGAGGAGGACCTGTACGGCATGCAGGCACTGGCCTACCGCACGCTCGCCGAGTTCGAGCCGGGCGCGGCGGCGCATGCCCAGCACTACGCGGAGAAGGCTCTCGCCCTGCGGGTCGACGGCCGGCAGCGCTCGAAGATCTTCGACTACCTGTCGATGGCGTCGGCCTGCTTCATCGCGGACGACCCCGAGCAGGCCGACCGGTACGCGCGGCTGGCCCTGGTGTCGATGGGGTCCAACTCCTCCCATCGCACCTGGGACCGGCTGCGTCAGATGTACCGGCTCACGGCCGAGTACTCCGGCTACCCGAGGATCCAGGAGCTGCGGGAGGAGATCAAACTGGCCCTGCCGAGGACGAAGGGCAGGGGCGCCAACCACGCACAGGCCTGAGTCGGGCCTGAGTTCCCTTAAGACGTCACCTTGGCCATGAGCACGCAGGCGTTGTCCTCGCGTGCGCCCTCGCCGAACTCCTGGACCACGGTCCGCACGCAGTCCTCCGCGGTGCGGTTCGCGGCCAGGCGGGGTGCCAGGCCGAGGAGCAGCTGTGCGGCCGCCGATCCCGTATGCCCGGGCACCAGCCCGTCGGTGTGCAGGAGCAGCAAATCGCCCACCTCGAGCGTCTCTTCGGTCTGCCCGTAGACGGCGCCCGAGGTGGCGCCGAGCAGGACGCCGTCTGGTGCGTTCAGTACCCGCCCCGTCCCGTCGCGGAACAGCAGCGGGGCGGGGTGCCCGGCCTGCGCCCACACCAAGGTCCGGGTCGCGGGCCGGTAACGGCAGCAGACGGCGCTGCCCAGGGCGGGTTGCACGGTGGCGTCGAGTAACTGGTTCAGCCAGGCCAGCAACGGCCCCGGCTGCGCACCTGCCATGGCCATGCCGCGTACGGCACCGAGCAGCATGGTCATGTTCGACGTGACGCCGACGCCTTGGCCGGTGAGATCGCCGACGCTGAGGAGCGTTTCGCCGTCGGTCAGTTCGAGTGCGTCGTACCAGTCGCCGCCGATGAGCGTGTTCGTCGAGGCCGGCAGGTGGTGGGAGGCGAGGTCGAGGGTCCGGGGGCCGCGGTGCGGGAGCCGCAGGGAGCCGCGCCACTGCGGCAGCACGGCCTCCTGCAGCTCGACCGCGAGCCGCTGCTCGCTCCGCGCGGCCTCCTGCCGGTGGTGGAGCGAGTCACGGGTCTCGCTCACCGCCCGCTGGCTGCGGCGCAGTTCGCTGACGTCGCGCAGCACGGCCCACATCGAGGCGGTGCTGCCGTCAGTGTCGAGCACCGGTTCGCCCATCATGTGGACGGTCCGTACGTCGCCGCCCCGGCGGGTGATGCGGAACTCGCCGTCGATGGGCCGCGCGTCGACGAGGCAGTCGGTGACCATCGCCGTCAGCTTCGGCCGGTCCTCGTCCACCACGAGGGACGGCAGCTCGTCGAGGGTGAGAGGGGGAGCGGCCGGGTCGCGGCCCAGAATCCGGTAGAGCTCCCCGGACCAACTGGCCTCGTCGGTCAGGAGGTTCCACTCCGCGCTGCCGACGCGGCTGAGCAGTGAGCCCGGTGCGGCTGCGGCGGGTTCCGGTTCCGCCGCCGTGGGCAGGGGGCCGTCCCGCAGCTGGGCCAGGTGCTCGTCGAGGTCGTTGAGCTGGTGCAGGGCCAGGTCGTACAGGGCGCGTTGCCAGCGCTCACGCGGGTGATCCGCCCCTTCCCCCTCGGCGTCGCGGCGCACCGCGTCCACGTCGCCCTTGAGCCGCCGCGTCTGCGATATGAGCGCGTCGACCGAGCCGCGGCGGGGCGGCTGGGCGGCTGGGCGGTCCGCGGAGAGGTGGGACGGCATGACGCACTCCGATGCGGGGACGGTACGACCAAGGCGGACGGAGGGACCGTTACGACTGTTGCACAGCCCGCGACGCCCTGTAAGGGATTCGACGACACACGATACGGTGGTGCTTCTGGCATATGCCACAGTCTCACGGAGTTACTCCGAGGTAGGTGCGGAGTGCACCACCTGGAGATCCAAGTCGTAGATTACACACGCCAGTTGACGACCCATCGGGACGCCGGTGCGAGGCTGCTTCGGGTGTTCGACGCCCCTGTGTTCGAACCGATCGGCCGGGTCTTCCTCACGCCAGGAGTGCGGCGACCGCATGCGGGGCGACGCGGGCCCATGCAAACGCTGCGCTGCACCCACGACACCGCCCTGCTGCCATCCGACGGCCACCACCAAGAACGGCACTCGGTCATTCGCCTGGCCTGCCCGACGGGCGTCAGCCGGCGTGCCGGTAGCGTCCGTTGCATGATCACCCTCGACGCGCTTGTTCGACTCTGTCCACCGCCCGCCCAGTCACCACCTCCGGTGGATTGGGCGCAGGCAGAGAGCGGCCTCGGTACGGCTCTGCCCGCCGATTACAAGCAGCTCGTCGAGACCTACGGGGACGGCATCTTCGACGAGACGATCTGGCTGCTCACCCCCGACTCCGCCCACGACGACTGCGACCTGTACGCACAGACGAGGGAACGGGAGGAGATCCTGGACGACCTGTGGGAGTTCGAGGACAAGCCGGCCGCCCTGCGGGAGGCGGGGGCGAGGGTCCTGCCATGGGCGTTCGAGGAGGGCACGGGGGCGTTCCTGTACTGGTTGGCGCGGCCCGGGCAGAGCCCCGACGACTGGACTGTGCTGTACAACGAGGGGCGCGGCCCCCTGTGGGAGCACCACGACATGGGGTGTCTCCCGTTCCTCCTGGCGGTGCTCACCGGAACCGCCCAGACGGAGTACTTCAGCAACCTCTACGAGGTGCTGAAGCCGGCGGAGCACCGTTTCACGACGGCCGACCAGGCCCTCGGAGCGACTCCGGTGAACCCTGCCGCGCCGGCAAGGCCCCGCCGATGAGTTTCCGGCGGTCGGGCAGTCCACCAGACGACACGAAGGGAGCACACCATGCGCAAGATCATCATTTGCACGTTCCTGTCGCTGGACGGCGTCATGCAGGCGCCGGGCGGTCCGGACGAGGACGCTGAGAGCGGCTTCGAGCACGGTGGCTGGCAGAAGCCGGTGTCCGACGACGAGGTCGGCGCGGCCATCGCCGGTTGGTACGAGCCCTCCGACGCGATGCTGCTCGGCCGCAAGACGTACGAGATCTTCGCGGCGTACTGGCCGACCGCCGATCCCGGCAACCCGTTCACCGAGCGGATGAACAGCATGCGCAAGTACGTGGCGTCCCGGACCCTGACGTCCCTGGAGTGGGAGAACTCCACGCTGCTGGAGGGCGACGTCGCCGACGCCGTGCGGGAACTGAAGGCGTCCGACGGCGGCGACATCAACGTCGTCGGCAGCGGCGACCTCGCCCAGACGCTCATGCGGAACGACCTGGTCGACGAGTACCGGCTGACCATCCATCCGGTGATCATCGGCACCGGCAAGCGGCTGTTCGCCGACGGGGCGGTCCCGACCTCTCTGGAGCCGGTCAGTGTCTCGACGACGAAAAGCGGCACCGTCGTCGGCACCTACCGGCCGACCGGCAAGCCCAGCTACGACAGCTACTAGGTGACAACAGGCCTGTCCATCGTGACAGCTACGAGCCTCGGCTCAAGAACCGTGCCGAAGCACGTAGCTGTCACTGGCAGAGCCGGATGACATGGCAAGGGGGACCGGTCGAAGCAGCCTGGTCGTCACCGGTGAGGCATGCGGCTTGTCACACACCCCGACTCGGAAGCGCTTCCGCCGAGCTACGGGAGAGGGCGTGCCAGGCCCGACAGTTCATTGGATCAGGTCGGTGTGTGGATGTTCGGGGGAGGCCGGGCAGACGTAGATCTGCATGTTGTCCGTGCTGCCCACTTCCACCCCCGTCGGCTGCGAGGGATTCTGGCCCGCGTAGGAGGAGTCGGCGAGGGCGGCGGCCTGGTCCTCCTGCGGCGCCCAGCTGTGGCCTTCACCGCCGTCCCACTCCCAGGAAGCGATCGTCAGCAGCGGGACCATCTGCATCTGGCACACCGTGCAGTACCGGGGGTTCGGGTCGGTGCGGCCCCAAGGGGGCCAGCCGCCGACCTTCCAGCCGGGTGCGTTGCCCAGGTGAATGGAGTAGAAGTCGCGCGGATACTCCGCGTAGGAGCTGTCCACGTCGGCGCCGGCTGCCTGCCACCTGTTCCAGTCCTCCAGCATCCGCTGCAGCTCCGGGCTCAGATCCAGGCTGTTGGGGTACTCGGTGATCGCCTCTGGCGCCAACACGCACGGCTCTGGCACGTAACCCGGAAAGTCCGCCTCGTACGGTTCCGGTGGTGTGGGGAGGATGTCGCCGACCTCAGCGGCCGACCGCCAGAACAGCGCGGTCGCCGGCTTGTAATCCGGTTCGTGCTCGTACGGGCACCAGAGAATCTGCAGCAGATCGGCTTGCCCGGGCGGCCGCAACAGGGGTATGTCGCGCAGGAACAGCTGAGCCACGGGCAACATCGGGACCGGGCATTCGGCGGGCCAGGGAGGGCTGGCGTCGAGTCGTTCAGCGAGCCACGCGGCATTGCGTTCCTTGAGCGCTTCCTCCTCGGGCGTGAACGCGGGAGGCAGGTCATCAGGGCGCCACCGGGACTGCAAGCGTCTCTGGAGCCGCACTTCGGTCGGTGACCGGCGGAACCCAGTGTCCACATGCAGGTGCGCGTCTTCGCAGTGCGGCCACGGCTCCCCTGCCGGCCACAGTAACGGCCCACCGACCGAGCTGTCCCTGACCGACGGCGACCCCGGACGCGGATGCAGCCGGATGGCAGGCCGCGCCAACGGAGCCAGCTCGGGAAAGACCGCAGTCACCTCGACAGGCCGCGGCGGAGTAGTACGTATGAAACCCATGCCGGTGATCCTGCCACCAGCCACCGACAGTCCCCAGGGGCCTCAACCGGCGGCAGCGCTCAGCCGGCTACCACGCCCACCGACCCGGCCACGGTGACAACAGGTCTGCCCGGGGGGTTGAGGAACATCCGTGGCCGCCGGGCCTGCCGTTCGCACCTGCTCGTTTCGTCGGCAGTTCCCAGTCAGTACCGCAGCACCCCGGCCATGCCGTCCGCCGCACCGAGTGTGCCGTCCGGTACGAAGCGGACGTCGGCCCCGGTCTCCAGGCACTGTTCGACGATCTCGTCCACGATGTCCTCGCGGGAGTCGAGGTCGCCGGTCTCGGCGAGGATCAGATGGTCCCCGGCGTCGCGGACCGTCACCCGGTAGTTCTCCTCGACGGCCAGCAGCCGGACACGGCCGTCCCGGGCGCTCTGCCACAGCTCGTCGACACCGGCGGCGAACTCCCGCCGTCCACGGGCCGTTTCGAGGGCGCGGGTCACGGCGTCCGCGCTCCTGCGGGCCTCCGCCTCGACCACCGGCCGCACCGCCTGCCACACGACCTCGGGGGTCCCGTGGGCGAGCCCGCCGTGCGGGATGTGCACCGCGCCGCGGGTGGTGCCGCCGACCTCGTCCAGCAGGGAGAGGGCGGCCGGCTCGCCGGTGACGTACAGCTGCCTCGGATGGTCGCGCAGCACCGCGCTCATCGCGGTGTCGGCCTCGCGGAGGAACTGGCGCGTGCGTTCCTCCCGGAAGGCGCTCGGGGTGTCGCCGATCCGCTGCTGCCGCTCGGGGTCGAAGTTCTCCACGCGCCGGGTCAGCGGGAAGCCGCCGAGACGGGCCGCGGCGACCCGGTCGACGCCGCCGTTCCACAGCGTGACGCGGTCCGCGGCGAGCGACAGGACCCAGAAGGGCCGCCCTGCCGTCTGGGCGGAGACGAGGTTGCGGGTGAGGAAGGTGTCCGAGAGCACCACGCGTTCGGGTACGGACCTGGCCAGCGACCACACCTGGTGCTCGCCCGGAGCGGCGAAGATCGCCAGGCCGTCCTCGGCGTGAGTCAGGTCGACCTCGGTCAGAGCCCGGTCGAGGTGCCCGGCGACCTCGGCGCGTCGCTCGCGGGTGACGGCCGGATCAGCCTCCAGCTGCCTCTTGGCCTCGGCGACCATGGTGCGCAGCCGGACCTGGTCCTGGGCGTTGTAGGGATCGCGCCGGTGGGTCGGCGTCAGCACGGAGACCGCGGGATAAGGGCGCGGGCGCCGCAGCTCGGCAAGGGTCGCGGGACTCAGAACGCTCTCCATGACAGAACGATAGAGCGAATTCACGACGAAGGCATTTGGGGCAATCGATCTCATTCGCCGTCGCGGTCGGAGCCGCAGGAGCTGCCGTCCGGCGGCAGCGTTCCGTACAGCAGGAAGGCGTCGACCTTGCTGTGCACGCACTTCGACGAGCCGTAGCCGGTGTGGCCCTCGCCCCGGTTGTCGAGCACCACGGCCGACGATCCGAGCCGCCTCGCCGTCTCCACCGTCCAGCGGTACGGCGTGGCCGGGTCGCCCCGGGTGCCGACGAGCAGCATCCTCGGCGTCTCGACGTCCTTGACGTCGTCGCGGATGTAGTCGGTGCCCTTGGGGCGGCCGTAGCACATCAGCACCTGGGTGAGCCGGTACCGTCCGAACACCGGTGACGCCTGCTCGTAGCGGGCGCGCAGCCGGCCGAGGTCCTCGGTGACCTCCTTGGCGGCGGGGCGGTCGGGATCGTCCGCGCAGTTGACGGCCATCAGCGCCGCCGGCAGGTTGTCGAGGGGGATGTCCGCCGGGTCGGTGAGCCCGGCGTGCGGGGCGCGCCGCAGCGGCAGGGTGAAGCCCCCGGACAGGAACGCCTCCAGGCCCCGGGTGTCGCCGTCCTCGAGCAACTGGCCGACGGCCCTCTGCAGCGACGGCCACAGCTCCCTGCTGTAGAGGCCCTGCCCGAGGGCGCCCGCGAAGTCCTGACCGGTGAACGCCTCACCGAAGTCGGTCGGCAGCGGGTCCTTGTCGAGCGACTCGACCACCTGTACGACGTGCTGCCGGGCCTCTCGGGGATTCCGTCCGAACGGACAGGCGATGTCCTCGGTGCACCAGGTCAGGAAACTCTCCAGCGCGGTCTGCTGCCCCTGCGCGCTCGCCACGCCCTGGTCGGCCAGCGGCTCGGTCAGTGTGTCGACGCCGTCCAGTACCATCCTGCCGACCTTCTCGGGGTACTGGGCCGCGTACACCGCGCCGAGCCGGCTCCCGTAGGAGAAGCCCAGGTAGTTGAGCTTGTCGTCGCCGAGCGCGTCGCGCATGACGTCCAGGTCGCGGGCGGCGTTGACCGTGCCGATGTGGGGCAGGACCGGGCCCGAGTGCTCGGTGCACTCGGCCGCCGCCGCGCGCAGTTCTTCGAGCACGGCCCCGGGATCGGCCACCTCGGCGTTGCCGTCCGTCGCGTCCAGGGCGTTGTCCGAGGCGTTTCCGCAGCTCACCGGCGAGGAGCGGCCGACGCCGCGAGGGTCGAATGAGACGACGTCGTAGCCGTTCGTCAGGCCCATGAAGTCCTTGCCGCCCATGGCGAGTTGGGCCACGCCCTGACCGCCGGGGCCGCCGAAGTTCAGCAGGACCGAGCCCCGGGACCTGCCCGTGGCCCGGTAGCGGGCGACGGCGAGGTCGAGGGTGCCCTTGCCGGGCCTGGCGTAGTCGAGCGGGACGGTGACCTTCCCGCACTGGAGGTCCTTCGGCATGTCCATGCCCTCGCACCTCGACCATGTGACCTTCTGGTCGTAGAAGCGCGACAGGCCGGGCGGAGGGCCGTCGGCGGCGGGCAGTGCCGTGCCCAGCAGGGCGAGCCCGGCCGCGCCGGTGACCGCGCAGCGCCGTATCGAGGGGCGCGTGGACAGCTTGGCCAGCATCGATGCCTCCAGGGACGCGGGGCGACCCGCAGCGGACCGGGACGCCCTGGCTCACCATATGCGCGCCCCGAAGGCCTCGCCTCCGGGGCGGGAGGGGCCGCGCGGCGAAACGTGTCCGCGAGGCTCGCCCCCGTACGAGCCCGTGTGCGGAGCCGGTATACGAAGGGCTTTACCGCTAGTTCGACAACCGGCCCGCTCGATGGAGTGAAAGGCCGATAAGCCATAACTCGGACCGGGCGCTCGGCGTTCTCTCCGATGCGGGTGAGTGCCCGCGACGATGTCTGGAAGGCAGGGGTCCATGCGAAGGATGACCCGAAACGGAGTGATCGCCGTCGCCGCCGCCTCGGGCGCGATGGCCGTGACCGTTCCCGCGTACGCCGGTTCCGGCGCGGACGGCTCGGCGGCCGGCTCGCCGGGGGTGGTCTCCGGCAACACCGTCCAGCTGCCGGTGCACGTCCCGGTGAACGTGTGCGGGAACACCGTGAATCTGGTGGGGCTGCTGAACCCCGCCGCCGGCAACAGCTGCGCGAACCGGGACGAGGGGCGGGGCGGCCGGCCGGGCGGGTCCGGCGGCGCGGTCGCCGAGGGCAGCGGAAAGGGTTCGCCGGGAGTGATCTCGGGCAATGGCGTGCAGCTGCCGGTCGACCTCCCCGTCAACGTCACGGGCAACTCGGTCGACGTGGTCGGCATCGGCAACGCCTCGACCGGCAACGAGTCCTCGAACACCCCCGGCGACCACCGCCCGGTCCGTCCCCAGCATCCGCCGAAGCCGGTCCCGAAGCCGACCCCGCCTCCCCGGCCGAACCCGGCCCCCGAACCGGCTCCGCGCACCGTCCCGCACGCCAGGGGCGCCTTGGCCCACACGGGTACGGACCACGCCCTCCAGGCCGTGGCGGCGAGCGCGGCACTGCTCGCCGGGGGAGTGGTGCTGCGCCGGAGGTTCCGTCCGGGGGCGGACGGCTGACCCGCACGGGGGCTACACCGCCTCCGCCACCGCCGTGAGCAGCACCATCCCCGAGTCGCCGTGGTCCGGCAGGGTCGGGCTCATGTCGAGGCGGGTCACGTCCAGCTCCCGGGTCAGGGGCGCGAAGACCTCCGTGACGGTGGCCGGGTTCACCGGACAGCCCGGCCAGCGGGAGGCCGGCCCGATGCGGTACGTCGGCATGTTCTCCATGAAGGCGGCGACCAGGCGGCCGCCCGGCCGGACCGTGCGGACGAAGGTGCGGCAGAAATCGGCGAACTCGGCGAAGTCCTCCGTCGCGCCCTCGGCGACGAAGTGCATGGAGGCGAGTTCGTACGCACCCCGTGGCAGGGACCGGACGTCGGCGTGGACGACGTCGACCGGCGCCAGCGCCCCGGCCAGGGTCGCCGGAACCTCGGGGTTGAGTTCCCGGCACAGCGCGTGGAACGGCAGCCAGCTCGCGTCGGGACGGTGACAGATCTGGTCCGTGAGGTAAGCGACGTTGCTCGCGCCCGCCTCGACGGCGTCGATCCCGCGGCTCGCGGCGGACGCGAGCATCAGCGCGTAGAGGTTGGGGCCCGCCCCGAACTCCACCGAGCGATCGATGCCGCCGGGCGGAAGGCGCCGGTAGAAGGCGCTGTGGTGCGCGATGACCGCCGCGTCCCAGGGATGCACCTCGCGGTAGTTCTCCGCGAGGTAGTCGGCAACCGGCCAGCGGTCCCAGTCCACGTCGTCGTTGTGCGTCGTCATGGTCGGCCAGTCTTTCAGCCGCAGCGGGATGCGTGGTCGGAGGCGGCCGGCGCGACGTAGATGTCCCCCATCGTGCCTCCCCCTGTCGGGGAGACCGGGGTGTACGCCTGGTCGTACGCCTGGGTCCAGTGAAATCGATCATAGGTTCGCCCGAGTGGCCCTGCATCTCGGGCAGCCGCCCGCCGGGCCGGGCGCGTCGAGGCCCTCAGTTGCGTCCGAGGTGGAACCTGACGTGCAACTCCCTTACCTGACTGCTCAGTTCTGGTATGGGGCCCTCCACGGCTACATGGGGTGCCACCTCGCGCACGGGGAGTGGACGGACCGGCGGCTCGGGGGCACCCAGCTCGCTCAGCCAGGAGCCGAGCTGTTCGGACGAGGCGACGTAGACGATCCGGCCGAGGCCGACCCAGGCGTGGGCGGCCGCGCACATCGGGCAGTGTTCGCCGGAGGTGTAGACCGTGGCGGCCGCCCGTTCCCCGGGCGTGAGGTGCGCCGCCGACCAGCGGGCCAGCTCGAACTCGGGGTGCCTGGTGCGGTCGCCCGAGGCCACCCGGTTGTGGTCCTCGCCGAGGACGGTTCCGTCACCGCCCACCAGGACCGAACCGAACGGTTCGTCCCCGGCCTCAAGGGCTTCGGCCGCGAGTTCCACGCAGCGGCGCAGATACGGCAGTTCCGTGTCCTTCACGACCATAGGGCCGGCCCTTCGCGAGACGATGTGATCACAAGGACCTTATGGCGCCTGCACATCTGAGGAAAGGAACGGGGCTGCGGGCCGGGAGGGGCAGTCGCCGCGAGCAAAATCCTTTGCCTTCCCGCCCGGTGCCTGCTGGGGTCTGCCCATGGAACATGCTGCGTTGCTTGCCCTGTTCGACCGTGACCTACGTGCCGGAGCCCGGCCGGACGGTCCCGGTGCCCGGGCCGAGCGGACCGGCGGTGTCGTGCGCCAGGTCGCCTCCGTGGGGGGCTGGAACGGCATCGTGTGGTCCGACCTCGACGAGGCCGGGGCGGACGCGGCGATCGCCGGGCAGATCAGCCACTACACCGGGCTCGGCCTCGACTTCGAGTGGAAGCTGTACGGGCACGACCGGCCGGCCGACCTCGGGCGGCGGCTGCGCGCGGCGGGGTTCACGCCCGGGGCCGAGGAGACGCTGATGATCGGCGAGGTCGGCGCTCTCGCCCTCGACGCCGAGCTGCCCGAGGGCGTGCGCGTCGTGCCGGTCACCGACCCGGCGGGCGTCGACCATGTGGCCGACGTTCACGAGAAGGCGTTCGGCGCGGACAGCTCCTGGCTGCGACACCAGCTCCTCGCCCGGCTGTCGGCGGACCCGGACACCGTCGTCGCCGTCGTGGCCATGGCCGGCGACCAGCCGGTGAGCGCGGCCCGCATGGAACTCGTGCCCGGCACCCCCTTCGCCGGTCTGTGGGGCGGCGGCACTGCCCCGGGCTGGCGTGGCCAGGGCATCTACCGCTCCCTGGTCGCCCACCGCGCCCGGGCCGCCGCGGCCCGCGGCTACCGCTACCTGCAGGTCGACGCCTCCAGCGAGAGCCGGCCGATCCTGGAACGGCTCGGCTTCGCGGCGCTGACGACCACGACGCCGTACGAGTACACGATCTAGAGGAGCTGTCTCCTCGGTGTTCAGTGACGGGACGGTGCCGGTCGGGTGCCGGACCTGACGCATCCGCCCGATGAGGTCACGCTCATTGCATGCCTCCCTCACAAGACTGGTTGCACCGCCTCTATGATCGACCGGCCGCAGAACGACAACAGGTGGAGGGCGGATGCCTGGTCAGGTCGCCGCAGTGAGCCGTAACGATGTGTACTCGTTCAGCAAGCCCAATCGCGATTCCATCACGTTGCTCACGGGTCTCGGAGTGGAAGGAGACGTTCACGCAGGTGAGACGATCCGCCACCAGTTCCGCATGACCTACGAACCGGACCTGCCCAACCTGCGCCAGGTCCACCTGATGCACGAGGAACTCTTCGACGAATTCGCGCTCAAGGGCTTCGAGGTCTCTGCGGGTCAGCTCGGCGAGAACATCACCACCCGCGGGGTGGACCTGTTGGGCCTGCCCACCGGCGCTCTGCTCCATCTCGGGGAGCAGGCGGTGCTCGAGGTGACAGGACTGCGCAACCCGTGCTCGAAGATCAACGACTTCCGCAAGGGGCTGCTCGGTGAGGTCTTCGTCATGGACCCGTTGTCCGGCGAGTTCACCTTCAAGTGTGGCGTCATGGCTGTGGTCCGCCGTGGAGGGACCGTCCGCCCCGACGATTCCATCCGGGTCGAGCCCCCGCCCCTCCCTCACCGCCCGCTGGAACGGGTCTAGGTTCTTGTTCCGTGGTCATCGGCGTGCCCGGATGAGGGTGGCAACGAGGCGGACAGCGGCGAGGATCGTCTCC
Organism: Streptomyces tibetensis; assembly: GCF_007655005.1. Lineage (GTDB taxonomy): Bacteria > Actinomycetota > Actinomycetes > Streptomycetales > Streptomycetaceae > Streptomyces > Streptomyces tibetensis. The sequence continues at coordinate 105,626 of NZ_SZVW01000025.1, read as the reverse complement.
AGAGAGACACGCGCCAGCCGTACGGCGCGCAGATGGTGCGCGGGCTCCGGAAGCGGATGTCACATACGGGTCCGTCCGACTCGTCGCACTGTCATGACGACGAACGACGAGAGTCAGAGCATCCTCCTCGCCGGCGCGAGCGGCGTTCTCGGCCGGCACATCACGCACGCCCTGACCGAGGCGGGCCACAAGGTCACCGGCCTCGGCCGCGGCGCGGAGAACGGCCTGCGTGCCGACCTCCTGGACCGCGACGCGCTGCTGCGCGCCGTCGACGGACACCACTTCGACACCGTGATCCACGCCGCGACCGCCCTGCGCAAACCCCCCATGCGCGACCGCGACATGTACGTCACCGACGCGTTGCGCACCCAGGGCACGGCCCACCTGGTCGAGGCCGCCCGGGCCACCGGAACCCGCCGGTTCGTCGTGGAGTCGATGGCCTTCGGGTACGGCTACGGCGACCACGGCGCCCGCCCGCTCACCGAGGACCACCCCTTCGGCCCGCCCGGCCGTACACCGCGCCTGGAACGGCACCTCGCGGCCATGCGGACCAAGGAGAGACTCGCCTTCGAGGCGCAGGCGCTGGAGGGCGTGGCTCTCCGCTTCGGCCTCTTCTACGGCCCCGGCGGCACCGATGCCCTGCTGCCACTGCTGCGCCGGCGGCAGCTGCCCGTGCCCAGCGACCGGGGTCGCGTGCTGCCTTGGGTGGAGCTCACCGACGCCGCTCGTGCGGTGGTCGCCGCCGTGGAACGCGGTCGGCCGGGGCAGGCCTACAACATCGCGGACCTCACCCCGATGGGTTTCCGCACGCACATCGAGGCCGTGGCCCGGGCCTTCGGACTGTCGAAGCCGATGACCGTACCGCTGTGGCTGATGAAACCCATGTCGTACGCGCACACCATGATGTCGTCCCGGCTCCGCCTGTCCTGTGCCAAGGCGGAACGCGAGCTCGGCTGGAGGCCGCTCCACGCGTCGAGCGGTGAGGGGCTCGCCGCGATGCGGTCGGCCGGTCACCGCTGAGGCTCCCGGGCCCGGTCTCGGGTGGCGGCGAGCAGGGCGTGAAAGGGCCGGTCCGGGACGCGGACCGGCCTTCGATTCCCTTCCGGCGGGTGCTACGGCCTGGGCGAGGCCTTCGCCGCCGTCCCGGCGCACACCAGCCCCAGGATCACGGCCAGTGCGCCGATGATGATGTTGTTCCACACGACACCGGCGTCCGGGCTGTCGCCGACGATCCAGGGCGAGATGATCATCCACACCCCGAGGGCGCACATGGCCCAGCTCAGGCCGTACATGCGCTCCGGAGCGCGAGTGAACCCGAGCGCCAGCAGGCCGATCGCGATACCCATGATCAGGTTGTGGGGCACGAGTGCCGGCTGGCTTGTCGTGTAGTGAACTATCCACGGGGAGGCGGCGCAGTACAGACCGAGCAGGAACACCGGTCCGTCCACGAGCGCCACATCACGGCCGCCGAGCACGCGGGCGTAACGGTCCCGCATCTCGGAGGCGTCGGGGTGGGTGGTGATGTCACCTCTGGTGTGCGAGACGTTGGCCATGACTCGTCTCCTTCATGGTGCAGGGCGACCGCGTCTGGAGGGGTTGTGCGGTGAACGCCGCGTAAGCGTCATTCTGCTCTTATTTTCCCTTTATGTGTAGAGCTCGGGGGAGGGTGCGGAAGCTACCGGCGGTACATGTCCGGGCGGATCGGGGGCATCCGGACGGGTACGACAGCGACCGATCGACGTCGCCCGACGGGGGCGGCGCGGGACAGGGGAGGGCAGCGGACGTGACTGCGGCCATCAGTGCGAAGGTGTTGGAGCGGTTCCCGGCGGGGTCTCCGCGCGGATCGTGGCCCGCGGAGGAGTACGCGGCACGCCGCCGCGCCGAGGGAGAGCCGGCCACCGTCGTGATGGACCTGGAGACGGACGCCTTCCTCGTGGTCGTTCCGGCGGACGGCGACTGAGGCCGGCGCATACCGCGCAGCAACGGAGCGCGCCCCTCGGCTCGAGCCGAACCGGGAGGGCGCGCACGGTTTTTCCGGGGTGCCTTTTGTGAACGGGCCGGTCCGGGATACGAGATGAGCCGCGATTTCCTTGACGGCCCTCGACCTCCACTGCCACGATCCATGGCATGACCATGCGACTGGACCTCACGCGGCGACGCCATGTCGACCTCGCTCGTGTCTCCAGCGCTTCCTGTCGCGCCGCAGCCTGAGTCTTCCGGCTCGCCGCTTCTCCTCACCGCCGTATCCGCCGTGCCGTCGGCACGCCCTGAGCGGTGATCTTCCCCCCGCCTGAATTCGGCATTCTCGCATGCCCTTCGAACGTGGCGTCCCCGAGTTCGGCGGTGCCCCGCGCAGTCGCGCCTTCTCCCGGAAATGAGAGCCCATGGCCACCGTCCTGTCCGTCTCCGGCAGCCCCTCCGCCTCCTCCCGCACCAGCCGACTGCTGCGCCACCTGGACAAGCGGCTGGCGGCCCAGGGTCATGACGTGATCCCGCTCGACGTCCGCACCATCCCCGCCGAGGCCCTGCTCGGCGCCGACTTCCGTCACCCCGCCATCGTCGAGGCCACCGAACTGTTCGCCCGGGCCGACGGCGTCGTCATCGGCACACCCGTCTACAAGGCGTCCTACTCCGGTGTGCTGAAGGCCCTGCTGGACCTGCTCCCGCAGTACGCCCTCACCGGCAAGACCGTGCTGCCGCTCGCCACCGGCGGCAGTGTCGCCCATGTCCTGGCCATCGACTACGCCCTGCGCCCGGTCCTCAACTCCATGGGCGCGGCCCACATCGTGCAGGGCTGGTTCACCCTCGACAAGCACCTCACCGCTCACGACGACGGTTCCCTGACCGTCGCGCCGGACGCCACCGAGGCCCTGGACCAGGTGGTCGACCAGTTCTCCGCGGCGCTGGGCCGCACCCCGCTGCTGGCCGTGGCGGGCTGACGCCGCCCGCCGCCGCACGTACGTCCCCCTCGATCGGAGTTCCCCGTGTCCCTCACGTTCCACTGGTTCCTGCCCACCAACGGCGACAGCCGTCATGTCGTCGGCGGCGGTCATGGCACCCCGGCCACCGCGTCCGGGCGGGACCGGCCGCCGACGGTCGCCTACCTGAGCCAGATCGCCCGGGCCGCCGAGGAAGTGGGTTTCGCGGGAGCGCTCACGCCCACCGGTGCCTGGTGCGAGGACGCCTGGCTCACCACCGCGATGGTCGCCCAGCACACCGAACGCCTGAAGTTCCTCGTCGCCTTCCGGCCCGGCCTGATCTCGCCCACGCTCGCCGCGCAGATGGCCGCCACCTTCCAGCGGCAGACCGGCGGGCGGCTGCTGCTCAACGTCGTGACCGGCGGCGAGAACAAGGAGCAGCGCGCCTTCGGTGACTTCCTCGACAAGGACGGCCGGTACCGCCGCACCGGCGAGTTCCTGCACGTCGTACGGGAGTTGTGGCAGGGCGGCACCGTCGACCTGCGGGGCGAGCACGTCCGGGTGGAGGAGGCGGCGCTGGCCCGGGTGCCCGACCCCGTGCCCGAGGTGTACTTCGGCGGCTCCTCGCCCATCGCGGGTGAGATCGCCGCCCGGCACGCCGACGTCTACCTCACCTGGGGCGAACCCCCGGCTCAGGTCGCCGAGAAGATCGCCCGGCTCAGGTCGCTGGCCGAAGCCCAGGGCCGCACCCTGCGCTTCGGCATCCGGCTGCACGTCATCACCCGGGACACCGCCGAGCAGGCCTGGGCCGAAGCGGACCGGCTGCTCGACGGCTTCGATCCGGAGACGGTGGCGTCGGTGCAGGCCGGTCTCTCCCGCAGCGAGTCCGAGGGGCAGCAGCGCATGCTCGCCCTGCACGGCGGCCGCCGCGACCGCCTGGAGATCCACCCCAACCTGTGGGCCGGGATCGGCCTGGTGCGCGGCGGGGCGGGCACCGCCCTGGTCGGCAGCCACGACGAGGTCGCCGAGCGGATCAAGGAGTACCACGCGCTGGGCATCGACGAGTTCATCCTCTCCGGCTATCCGCATCTGGAGGAGGCGTACTGGTTCGGCGAGGGAGTCCTGCCGCGCCTGGCCGCGCAGGGACTGTGGCGGCACCCCGCGGGCAGTCGGGACACGCCCGTCGCCGCGGCCCCCTTCGTGCCGGTCGCGAGCTGACACCCCGTCCGTTCCGTCACCGGAGATCAGAGACCAGAGATTTGAGACCTGAGACCTGAGACCGGAGACCTGAGACGGAGATCAACCCTTGGGCCTGGCCCGGGCGTCCTGGTCACCGAGTGGGCACGACCCGCCCCTCGGTGAACAGGAGGCACACCCATGAAGCAGCGCGCCGCACGCACCGTCTCGATCGCCCTCGCCGTGGCGCTGTCCGCCGGAACGGCGGCACTGGCCCCGGCCGCACAGGCGGCGGATCGGCAGCACGGCCACGAGGCCACCCGGACCGCGTTAAGCGCGCTGGTCGAGAAGGGCGGACTCCCCGGAGCGGCGGCCAAGGCCGTGGACAGCAAGGGGACTTGGTTCGGCGAGTCGGGCTACGCGGACACCGGAACCGGCCGCAAGCGGTCGGCCGGCGAGCACTTCCGCGGAGCCAGCATCACCAAGACGTTCGTCGCGACCGTCCTGCTCCAGCTGGAGGCCGAAGGCAGACTGGACCTGGACGACACGGTCGAGCGATGGCTGCCCGGACTGCTGCGCGGCAACGGCTACGACGGCAGCAAGGTCACCCTGCGCCGGCTCCTCAACCACACCAGCGGCATCGCCGGCTACACCGACGACCCCGCCTTCCTCCACGACAGCGCGGGCCCCGGCTTCCCGGAGCACCGGTACGACACCCACACGCCCGAGGAACTCGTGGCGATCGCTCTGCGGCGCCCACCGCAGTCGGGCCCGGAGAGCGAGCCGTCGTACTCGAACACTAACTTCGTCATCGCGGGCATGGTCATCGAGAAGGCCACGGGCCACGGCTACGCCCAGGAGATCACCCGCCGTATCCTCCGGCCGCTGAAGCTGCGCGGGACGTCGTTCCCCGGCACCTCGCCCCGCATGCCGAAGCCCCACCCCGTCGGCTACTCCCGGCTCCACCAGGACGCCCCCGACGCCGAGATCCACGACGCCACCGAACAGAACATGACCTGGCTGGGCGCGGCCGGTGACGTCATCTCCACCAGCGGCGACCTCAACCGGTTCCAACGGGCCCTGGTCAAAGGTCACTTGCTGCCCCAGCGGCAGATGAAGGAGATGTTCGAAGAGGTCCCGGCCGGGCACGGCACCGGGTACGGACTCGGGGTCGAGTTCGCGCAACTGTCCTGCGGGGTGAAGGTGGTGGGCAAGAGCGGCCGTACGAACGGCTCCCTGTCCGCGATGGCCGGCACCCTGGACGGCGAACACCAGCTCACCTTCAACATCAACGGGGACTGGCTCCCGAACTCGTCCCTCTACACGGACGTCATCGAGGCGGAGTTCTGCGGGAGGACACCGTCCCGGACGGACCGGGCGCCGGTCGTGCCCCGCCTCGGCTAGCGGGACGCCAGCGAGCCGAGGTGTGTCCTGCGTGCCTCGGCCGTCTGGCCCTGCACCAGCAGGAACATGCCCTCTCGCGCCAGCCGTTGCGCCCGGCTGCCCAGGTCCATGGACCGGCCGCCCCCGGCCACGATCGCCGCGGTCGTGGCCGCGCGCAGGAGGTCGTACGCGCGGGTCTTGACGGCCAGGCGTTCCGGGACGCAGTCGTGCGAGGCGGGCCGGTCGGCCAGGGTGTAGGCCTCCGTGCGGACCTCGTCGAGCCGGGAGCGCAGCGACCGGGCCGTGTCCCGGCCGTCCGGGGTCTGCTCCACCAGGTCGAGCGCCGCGTACGCCACCCCGAAAACGGCCGGACTGGCGTTGGCGGCCCGGGGCAGGTCGACCTGGGCGAACTCCTCCTGCGAGGTGCGCAGCACCACGGCCTCCTCCGGCAGCCACAGGCCGTCCAGGTCCAGGGACACCGTACGGGCGGCGGTCAGGGCCGCGAGCCGCATGGGCGCTGACGGTGTCAGCCCCGGCTGCTCGCGGGCCTCGGCGAACCCGAACACCACCTCGGCCGTGTCCGTCACCCCGGCCAGCAGCATCACGTCGTTCAGACCCCACCCCGTGTACCAGGGCACCTTCCCCTCGAACCGCCAGCCGCCCTCCTGGCGAACGGCCCGCACCGGCACCCGGGGGAAGGCGCGGACGTGGGCGAAGGCGATGCCGGCCATCAGTTCGCCCGTCGCCAGCGGACGCAGGAGCTTGTCCCGGACGGGCGAGTCGTAGGTGGCGAGCAGCTTCACCGGTGTGTGGTGCTGTGTCTGCACGAACCAGGTGGAGCAGCACGCCCCGGCCAGGATCTCGGCGGTCTCCCGCGCCACGGCCACGGGCGCGTCCGCGCCGCCGTACTCCTGTGGCGCGACCACCCCGAGCAGCCCGGCCCGTTTCACCGCGGCGACATGGCTCGCGGGCACACCCTCCTGGTCGACGCGTTCGGCCTGCGGGACGAGGAGATCGCGCGCCAGCCGCAGGGCGCGGGTGACGAGCGGATGGGGTGTGGTGGTCATGAGGGGATTCTCGCGGTCGACGGCACGGTCCGGCGGCGCGGGGCGTCGATCCGGGGGGCGTGTCGGCCACGACCGTCCCGTCACGGACGCGTGTCCAGCTCCGTGAGCACGTCGAAGTCCAGTCCGTCGGCCCGTGCCAGGTAGATCCGCTGGCGCACATGGGCGTCCCGCAGGTGCAGCAGCCCGCGCGGGCCCTCGTAGGACACCGCCCCGGCCCCCGCCGTGGCGCCGATCGCCGAGACGTCCAGTGTTCCGGCCCTCTTCAGCAGCGCGGCCAGCAGCAGCACACCCTCGTAGCAGGACTCGCCGAGGCTGCCGAGGGCGGGTGCCTGGACGCCGTAGCGGGCGGCGTACCGCCCGTGGAAGTCGAGGGTGTCGCGATTGGCCAGCGAGGCGAAGAACCCGGCGGTGCTGTAGAGGTCCTCCGTCGCCTCGGGTCCGCTCGCCACCAGCATGTTCTCGTCCATCAGCGTGCTCAGCCGCAGGCAGCGCGCGGGCAGGCCGTATGCCGCGAACGCCCGGTTGAAGCGCACCGCGTCACTGCCGACGAGCAGCATCAGCACCGCGTCGGCGTTCGAGCGCTCCACGCGGCGCAGCACGGGCTCGAAGTCGTGGGTGCCGAGCGGGAGGTAGGCCTCACCGGTGACGCGGCCGCCGCCGTCCCGGGCGTACCGGCGGGCCGAGCGGGCCGTGTGCCGCGGCCACACGTAGTCGTTGCCCACCACGAACCAACGCCGGACCCGGCGCTCGCGCGCCAGCAGATCCATCGCGGGCCGGAGCTGGTCGCCCGGGGTCTCGCTGGTCAGGAAGACCCCCGCCGTGCCCTCCCCGCCCTCGTACAGCGCGGTGTACACGTACGGGACGCGGTGCGCGATCCTCGGCGCGAGCGCCTGCCGTACGGAGGAGATGTGCCAGCCGGTGACTCCCTGCACGGCACCCAGGTCCACCAGCGCCTCGACCTCGTCCGCGATCTCGTCGGGTGGGCCCGAGCCGTCGACCGGCACCAGCCGCAGCTCCCTGCCGAGCACGCCGCCGTCCCGGTTGACCTCCTCGGCGGCCAGCCGCGCGCACAGTTCGCAGGTGGGCCCGAAGATCCCGGCCGGGCCCCGCAGGGGGAAGACGAGGGCCACGCCGAGCACGGAGTCGTCGGCCGTGAACCACTCGGGCCCTGGGAGGTCGTGCCGGAACATGGCGTCATGATTCCGGCTCCACCGGACGAACTCCAGTGCGTCTCCTACGATGGACACCCCTCGTGACCTAGGAGCAGGGATGCACAGCCCGAACCCGCGTCGTCCCGACGACCTCGTGCAGTTGCTGACGCGGGCCGAACGGCTGGCGGCGCGGCGTTTGCAGGGCGTGCTGGAGGCGGAGGGCTGCTCGCTCGACGCGTGGCGGGTGCTGGCCGCGCTGTCCGACGGCGAGGGGCACCACATGACGGGGCTCGCCGAGGCCGCTTTCCTGCCGCCTCCGACGCTGACCAAGCTGGTCGACCAGCTCGTCGACCAGAACCTGGTGCACCGCAGGGTCGATCCGTTCGACCGGCGCCGCGTCCTCGCCCATCTCACCCCGCGCGGCCGGGAGTACTGGCAGCGCGTCGACCGCGCCGTCCGTGCCGGTTGGCCGCCGCTCGGTGACGGCGACGACGCCCTGCTGCGGTCCCTGCTGGACCGGTTGGCGGCGACGCTGGAGGGCTCGGCGCGCGTGTGAGCCACGAGCGAGACACGGCGGGCCGTGAACCGGCTCGGACCCGAGAGGTCTGTGCCGGACAGGTCTGTGTCCGACCAGTCTCTGCCGGCCAGGTCTGTACCTGACTGGTCTACACCCTTGACTGGTACAGACCAAAGCGGTTGAGTGTGCCTCCCAGCCCCCCACCACGGCCGCCCCCACGCCGTGACCGGACCACCGGCGCGTGCGGTCAAGGGTCTGCTTCACCCTGCCCTCGTCGGGGTGCGGCCGTGCTCCGCGAAGGAGTTGAACCCGTGTCGAGACGCCGCATCTCCGCAGTCCTGGCCACCCTCGCCCTCGCCGGCACCGCGCCGGTGCTCCTGCCCGCCACGACCGCCTCGGCCGCCGCCTGCTCCAGCTATCCGAACTGGACGGCCGGGAAGTCGTACGCCGCAGGCGACATCGTCCGCTACACCGACGGCAAGGCGTACATCGCCGAGCACGCCAACCCGGGTTACGACCCGGTCATCAGCACCTGGTACTGGGAGCCCTACGCCTGCGACAGCGGTCCCGGCACGCCCAACGCCCGCTTCGTGGTGAGCGAGGCGCAGTTCAACCAGATGTTCCCGAACCGGAATTCGTTCTACAGCTACAGCGGCCTCACCGCGGCCCTGAGCGCCTACCCCGGCTTCGCCAACACCGGCAGCGACACGGTGAAGAAGCAGGAGGCCGCGGCCTTCCTCGCCAACGTCAGCCACGAGACCGGCGGTCTGGTGCACGTGGTGGAGCAGAACACCGCCAACTATCCGCACTACTGCGACTGGAGCCGGCCCTACGGCTGTCCGGCCGGGCAGGCAGCCTACTACGGGCGCGGCCCGATCCAGCTGAGCTGGAACTTCAACTACAAGGCGGCGGGCGACGCGCTCGGCGTCGACCTGCTGAACAACCCCTGGCTGGTGCAGAACGACTCGGCCGTCGCCTGGAAGACGGCCCTGTGGTACTGGAACACCCAGACCGGCCCCGGCAGCATGACCCCGCACAACGCCATGGTGAACGGCGCCGGTTTCGGCCAGACGATCCGCAGCATCAACGGCTCCCTGGAGTGCGACGGCAAGAACCCGGCGCAGGTGCAGAGCCGGGTGAACAACTACCAGCGCTTCACGCAGATCCTCGGGACGTCGCCCGGCGGCAACCTGTACTGCTGACGCCGGAGCGGCCGGCGTGGTGTCATGCGGGATGTCATGAACCTGACCGATGATCGGAGGGCATCCCTCATGCGCCTACGCACCCCCCACGCCCTGCTCGCCACGGCCGCGGCACTGGCCGCCGCGGTCGTGGCCCCCCAGCCCGCTGCCGCCGCCGTTCCGGCTCCGGGCACGTACTACGTCCAGAGCGCCACGACCGGGCTCAACGCGGCCGACGACGGCGGCGCTGTCGAGCAGCACAGACCCCGCGGCAACGAGGACCGCCAGCAGTGGCAGCTGAAGGCCAACGGCTCCTCGTACCTCCTGGAGAGCACCGACGCGCCCGGCACCTGTCTAGGCCGCACCGGCGACCAGGCAGCGACCGTCGCCTGCGCGAGCGCCGACGCCCCCTGGGAGATCACCCCGCTCGACGCCGACCGCTACACGCTCAGGGTTCCGGGAACCGCCCGCCACCTCACCGTGGCGCCCAAGCCCTCCGGAGCCGACTACCCCGCGCGCCTGGCCCTCGCAGGCGCGGGCGAACTCGCCGCCTGGTACCTCACCCCGGTGGCCCCCGTCACCGGTCCCATGCCGCCTCCGGACCGTCGCACCCTGGACCAGGTCACGTTCCTCACCACGCACAACGCATACGCCAACGGCGTCGACGGCGGCTTCGCCCCGCCCTTCGTCAACCTCGTGCCCAATCAGACCCGCGGCATCCAGCAGCAACTGGCCGACGGCGTCCGCGGATTCATGATGGACATCCACCAGACGCCGGACGGCGCGATCCTCTGCCACAACAGCTGCACCCTCGTCAGCAGGCCCGTCGCCCTGTGGGTCGACCTCCAGCGCATGGTCGACTTCCTGAAGGCCCACCCCGACCAGTTCGTCACCGTCTTCCTGGAGGACTACGTCGACCCTGCCGTCCTGCGCGCCGAACTCGCCCGTGTCAACGGCCTGTCGGACGTGCTGTACCGGCCCGATCTCACCGGCGTACGGCACAGCGGCTGGCCGACGATGACGGACCTGGCCGCCGCCGGCCACCGGCTGCTGATCCTCACCGACCACAGCCGCTCCGCCGACCAGGCCGCGGGCCTGACCCGGGACAGCTTCGGCGTCATGTACCAACGGGAATGGACGGTCGAGAACTACTGGTCGATGGGCTCGGGCGTCGGCACCTCCGACTGGTCCTGCTACAGCCGCTGGTACGGCCCCGACACCAACATCCCGCTGACCCGCACCGAACCCGCATTCCGCCCGCTGTTCGTCATGAACCACTTCCGTGACGTCCCGCTCGCCGGCACGGCCGGCACGGACAACACCAAACTCGCCGACCGCGCCCAGAGGTTCTGCCAGCCGGCCGCCCGCAAGAAGCCCAACTTCCTCGCCGTGGACCACTACGACCGAGGTAACCCGGCCTCCGCCGTCACCACGCTCAACGCGTACACGTATCCGTAAACCGGTTACGCCGACCCGGGTGCCGTGTGTGAAACTCCGCCGATGGACTCACAGACGATCACCGCGGCCGCCGCGGGCACCTTTGAACTCGGCGACCTGCCCGTCCACCGCATCGGCTTCGGCGCGATGCGGCTGACGGGCAGCGCCGCCTTCCATCACGGCACACCCAGCGACCGCGAACGCTCGATCGCCGTCCTGCGCAGGGCGGTCGAGCTCGGCGTGAACCACATCGACACGGCCGCTTTCTACTTCTCGTCCCTGCGCTCCGCCAACGAACTCATCAACAGCGCGCTCGCGCCCTACCCCGACGACCTCGTCATCGTCACCAAAGTGGGCCCGTACCGCGCCTACGACGGCGAATGGGCCACCTCGGCCCGCCCCGAGGACCTGCGCGGCCACGTCGAGGAGAACCTGCGCCAGCTCGGCCGCGACCACCTGGACGTGGTCAATCTGCGCCGGATGCCGAGGTACGACTCCGTCGCCGAGCACTTCGGCGCCCTCGCGGAGCTGCGCGAGGCGGGCCTGATCCGCCACCTCGGCATCTCCAACGTCACAGCCCGCCATCTGGCCGAGGCCCAGGCCATCGCCCCCGTGATCTGCGTCCAGAACCGGTACGCCCTCGACCGCCCCGACCCCGACAGCGACGAACTGCTCCGCGTCTGCGGCGAGCAGGGCATCGCCTTCGTGCCGTTCTACGCCGTCGCCGGCGAGGCCGGTGAGCAGGGCGCCACCACCGACCACGACGAAGACGTCCGAGCCGTGGCCCGGGCCCATGGCGCGAGCCCCGCCCAGATCCGCATCGCCTGGACCCTCCACCAGGGCCCCCACGTCCTCGCCATACCCGGCACCGGCAACCCCGACCACCTCACGCAGAACGTGGCAGCGGGCGCGATCCGCCTCACCGACGAGGAACTGAAGCGGCTCGGCTCGCGTCGCCACGAGGCCGGTTGAGCGACATTTACACGGCCCAGGCGCCCTCCCGCATGAGGTGCCTGCGGGGCAGCTCGTGCTGCTCGCACCACGCCTGCACCGCCCGCGGCCGCACCCGGAAGAACGCGTACGACGCGTGGTCCGTGCGCGGATCCCAGCCGGTCTTCGCGCGAAACGCCTCGGCCGCCGCCGACGGCGCCTCCCGCATCGGGTAGGTCCGCACCTCACCGTCGACGAGTACGACGTCCCGGGTGTCCCCGAAGGCCAGCCGGGCCTGCGCACCGTCCCGCAGACTGCGGCCGGTGGGGTTGGTCAGCCGGGTGCACAGCCACACCGCTTCGTCGTGCCACACGAACCACAGCGGCACCAGGCAGGGGATCCCTCCGGCATCCGCCGTCGCGACCCAGATGTCGATCTCCCGCTCCAGGCGGCCCAGCAGGTCGGCCTTGCGCTGCTCGGGGGTGCGGGGTGGCTCGTTGATCGTCATGGACGCGACGGTAGCGAGCGGCGGCGCCCGGCGCCTCGGGCCACGGTCCTAGGCCCGGGGACCGCGTCTTCCGCCTGGCGTCCGGGGCCGCACGTCCTGGACGATCTGTTCCCGGCACCCCTTGGACCGCATCACCAGGAGGAACCAGTGTCATACCCGCAACCGCTCACCCCCGAGGAGAAGCTCGCCGACGCGAAGAAGCTGTTGAGCCTCCCGCGTATCGTCGTGATCTGCGGCTCCACCCGCTTCATGGCCGAGATGAGCGAGGCCGATCTGCGGGAGACCAAAGCCGGAAAGATTGTCGTCAAACCGGGCTGTGACATGAAGTCGCCGCACGAACTCTGGTCCGATCCTGCCGAGGCCGAGGCGCTGAAGGTTCGACTCGACGACCTGCACCGGGCGAAGATCCGGCTCGCTGACGAGGTGCTCGTGGTCGGCGATTACATCGGAGACAGCACCCGAGCCGAAATCGCCTACGCCCGGTCGCTGGGCAAGCCCGTGCGGTTCACGCACCCCGAAGTCGACCCTGACGCCTGACCGCCCGCTGCCACGTCGACAACCAGGGCCGGCAGCCCGCCGCCTGACCGTCTCGCGGTGGCTTCGGCCGCCGCCCACCCCACACCCTCCGCAGGCATCCCTTGAAATCGATCATCTAGTAGAGGATCGAGGGCAGGTAAGCCCCGTCGGGCCGGTTGTACAGGCCGATGGTCATCAGGCTCATCAGCTGCACGACCTTGAGGCCGTTGGACATGCACCACCTGAGCAGCGCGCTGTCGCCCGCGGGTACGAGGATGCCGGGACCGCCGAACTGCGGGGCCGCCGCGATCAGGGCCTGGAGGTCCGGGACGGTCTCGCCCACGGCGTGCGCGAAGAAGGCCAGGTCGGTGGCGTAGCCCGTGACCCGTCCTGCGCGCTCGACGACCCGGGCGGTGCCCTGTTTGAGCGCGTCGGCCACCTCGCCGCCGCGGTCCACGCCGTGGACCTGCCGGCACACGTCGTTGCAGGCGCCGAGGTCCGCGTCCGTTGCCTCCCGCACCTCGTACCCGGGCATCGCGCGCCCGATCGGCGCGCCCTGCACGCAGGCCACCGTGGCCCGGTGGGCGAAGCCCAGGCTCATGTACAGGGAGAACGACCTGTTGTGGTAGCCGCTCTGCAACAGCCGGATGCCCGGCGCCCCCCGCTCGTCGGCCCGCTCCATCACGTCCAGCATCAGGCGGCGGCCCACGCCCGCGTTCTGCACGGTGGGGTCGACGGTGACGGGCCCGACCCCGACGACGATCGAGCGTTCGTCGAGGAAGTTGCTGCCCACGATCCGCCCGTCGAGCTCGGCGACGACACTGTAGAAACCCGGGTGCGTCAGGGCTGCTTCGATCAGCGCGACACCCACGTCGGGGCTCGGGATGTCGGGCGGGAACGCGTGCTCCTTGGCGATGCCGGCGAAGGCCTCGTAGCAGATCCTTCCGCACTCTGCGGCATCGTCCGCAGTGCCCGGGCGCAGTATGAGATCCACGATCGCCATCCCCTTCTCAGCACACCCCGCGCGGCGACCCACCTCTCGCTTCCATCCTCTGCGCCTCCCGGCCGGGGCGCATCCGGCACGGCGACATCCCGGGTCGTGTCCTGTCCCTGGATCCTGGCCGCCCAACGCCGCGAACGCGCCCGCCTCCGCAGTGAGAAGGGCCTCTTAAGGCTCCCGGACAGTGATGTCAGTGGTGTGTGGTGGGATGACCGGACTCTGCCGCTGATCCGCCGGGAGGCCCTCGTGACGTCCTCGTACCCGACTCTGACTCGTGCCCTGGCCGAGGCTTTGGTCGATGTCCTGTGGTTCATCGACGGCAGCGAGGACGAGCAGATGGATCAGGACGACGCGGTCAAGGTCATGGAGGGGTTTGGGCACGTGGTCAGCACGCTGCCGAGTGATCAACGACAGGAGCTGATCGCGCTGGTCGGGGAGATGGCAGCCGCCGAGGGCAACCCGGCTCGCCGCGCGTTCCTGGAAGAGTTCCCGGAGGGCTTCGGGCTGATCGATGATGAGTCCTGAGAAGCCTTCTCAGAGGATTTCGCCCTGTACCTCGAAGAGGCTCCGGGCGCGCAGTTCCACCTCGGCGTCGCGGACGCCGAGTCGGGGATGAACGGCGCGCCGCACACACCCGATTTCGCCGCCGACGAGCGGGCGATCGGCCACGGCGTGCACGCCATGGCCGGCCTGCTCACCGACCGGCCGGCAGCCCAGCACTAGGCCGCCTCAGGCTCAGGGCCGTGTCCAGATACTGCGCCACGCCCTCGCCCAGTGACCAGTCGGCCGACTCGTTCTCGGTCAGCACGACGAACACGTTCCGCGGCTCGGTGCCCGCGTACGCGTGGGCGAGCTCGGCGGTCCGGCGGTACAGCGCCTGCTTCTGTGCGGGCGTACGACCGGAGCGCAGGGTGATCGCGATGTAGGCGATGCCCTCGTCGCGGTGTACGCCGAGGTAGTCGTCGCAGCGCAGGGTGCCGCTCGTGCCGTCGTGGTCCACGAGGACCTGGAACCGGTCGTCGGGCGGGATGCCGATGGTCTCGGTCAGGGCGTCGTGCACGGCACGGCCGAGTGCGGCCAGGCGCTCGGGCCCGGCGCGGAGCGTGTCGATGCGGACGAAAGGCATGGGACCTCCTGGGGGCGATCGGGACTGTACATACTAGTAGTTACAACGCTGCTCACGGAAGTCGGCCCGGTAGTTGGCATCCGTGAGGTTTTACGTATAACCTCTCCGGTCAACCGCCCGCTCCGAGAGGCCCTGATGAGACGTATCGCCCTGGTCACCCTCGTCGTCGACGACTACGACGAGGCGATCCGCTTCTATACCGACGCCCTCGGCTTCCGGCTCGCCGAGGACGCGCCCCGGCCCGACGGGTCCCGCTGGGTCGTCGTCGAACCCGGCACCCCGGGGGCCGGCACCGGTCTGCTGCTGGCCCGCGCCAAGGGGGAGACCCAGGCCGCCCGGGTCGGTGACCAGACCGGCGGACGGGTCGGCTTCTTCCTGCACACCGACGACTTCGCCCGCGACCACGCCCGTATGACCGCGGCGGGCGTGACCTTCCTGGAGGACCCGCGTCACGAGCCGTACGGGACCGTCGCCGTCTTCCAGGATCTGTACGGCAATCGCTGGGACCTGCTGCAGCCCGCCGGCTGACCTTCCCGCCCCTTCGAACCATCTGCCCGAGGAAAGACCGCCATGACTGCTACGCGCGTAGACACCGACCTGATCCGCCGCCTCCCCAAGGCCGTGCTGCACGACCACCTCGACGGCGGTCTGCGCCCCGCCACCGTGGTGGAGCTGGCCGAGGCGGTCGGCCACACCCTGCCCACCACCGACCCGGACGAGCTCGCCGCCTGGTACTACGAGGCAGCCAACTCCGGCGACCTGGTGCGCTACATAGCCACCTTCGAGCACACTCTCGCCGTCATGCAGACCCGCGAGGGCCTGCTGCGCACGGCCGAGGAGTACGTGCTCGACCTGGCCGCCGACGGTGTCGTGTACGGCGAGGTGCGCTACGCCCCCGAGCTGAACACCAACGGCGAGCTGACCATGGCCGAGGTCGTGGAGACCGTCCAGGAGGGCCTCGCGGCGGGCATGGCGAAGGCCGCTGCCGCGGGCACACCCGTACGGGTCGGCACCCTGCTGTGCGGGATGCGGATGTTCGACCGGGTGCGCGAGGCGGCCGACCTGGCCGTGGCGTTCCGCGACGCCGGCGTCGTCGGCTTCGACATCGCCGGTGCCGAGGACGGCTTCCCGCCCGCCGACCACCTCGCGGCCTTCGAGCACCTGCGCCGCGAGAACGTGCCGTTCACCATCCACGCCGGAGAGGCGCACGGCCTGCCCAGCATCCACCAGGCCTTGCAGGTGTGCGGCGCCCAGCGCATCGGGCACGGCGTGCGGATCACCGACGACATCCCGGACCTCGCGGCGGGCAAGCTCGGCCGGCTCGCGGGCTGGGTGCGCGACCGGCGCATCGCGCTGGAGCTGTGCCCGACGTCCAACCTCCAGACGGGCGCCGCCACCTCCATCGCCGAGCACCCGATCACCGCGCTCAAGGACCTCGGCTTCCGCGTCACCCTCAACACCGACAACCGGCTGGTGTCGGGCACCACGATGACCCGTGAGATGTCCCTGCTGGTCGAGCAGGCGGGCTGGACCGTCGAGGATCTGCGCACGGTCACCGTCAATGCCCTCAAGAGCGCGTTCGTCCCGTTCGACGAGCGCAACGCACTCATCGCTGACGTGGTGCTGCCCGGTTACGCCGCCGCGCTCTGAAGCAGTCCCCGCAGGTAGGCGGCCTGTCCGATGTGCTGGAGATCGTCGGACAGGACGCTGACCAGCCGGACGCCCAGGGTGACCGGCGGGTCCCAGCGCTCGTCGACGACGCGCTCCAGGTCCTTGGCGGCGAGGCCCCGCAGGGCGTCCAGGCTCTGCTCGTGCACCGCGTCGTGGTAGCCGGTCAGCAGCTCGGCCGAGTCGACCCGGACCCGGGCGACCTTGGCCGGGCTGTGGCCGTAGCCCGTGTCGCGGCGGGGGAGGTCAAGACCGAAGCGCTTCTCCCAGTCCTGGGACAGCCAGACCTGGTCGTGGCCGAAGGCGTCGGCCATGTGGTCGTCCTGGACGCGGGTGAGGTGCCAGACCAGCCAGGCGATCGAGTTGGTGTCGGGGGCGGGACGGGCGCTCAGCTCGTCGGGCCCGAGCCCCTCGACGGTGGCGTGGACTTCTTCGCGGATGCGGCTGAAACCGTCGATGAGGATGTCCTTCGCATGCATAGCTCCACCATCGCGCATCGCCGGGGATCACGCGCCGGGGGGCGCGCCCGCAATCACACGCAGGGGGATCACGCGTCGGGAATCCAGCTCCCATGGAAGCCGAGCGGCACCCGGCCCGGGAGATGGATCCGTGCCACCGGTTCCCCGGTGAAGTCCTGGGCCGCCAGGATCACCAGGTCCGACGCCCCGCGGTCCGGGTTGTGCACATACGCGATCGCGTACCCGTCGTCCTCCGCCGCCCTTCCGTCACCCGGGTCGGACGGCACGAACACGGCCTCGCTCGCCGCCGCGCCGACGGGCAGCCGATGCACGTCGCAGGTGCCGCGCAGCAGGTCGTGCTTGAGGAGCGCGTTGGAGAAGGCCCCGTCGGGCGGGGTGCCGTCGACGGCCTGGTAGGCGAGCGACATCTCCGCGGCCGCGGCCGAGTAGCCGTACCGGTGCCGACGGGACACCAGCGCCTCGTTGACGCGCGGGAACTCCTGGGGGCGGTCGTCGAGGGTCCTGGTCCGCACCCGCCCGTGGCGCAGGTCGATCGTCCAGCGGTCGAGCCGGGGGGTGCCCGCCGTGTGGGGGCCGCCCGAGCCGTTGCCGGCGACGAGGAACGGCGCGTCGAAGTTCGTCATGTCGACGACGATGTGCGGCCCCTCCTCGTACGCGTTGAGGGTGTGCGAGTAGTAGACCGGATCGACCTCGAACCAGCGGACCGCGCCGCCCTTGCGGGGCAGCACACCGACCCGCGCCGGATGCCCGTCGTTCCAGACGTACGGCACGAGGTCGCCGCGCTCGGCGCCCGCCGGGTCGAAGGTGACCGGCATGTCGAGGATCACCACGTGGTGCTCGGTGAGCGCGAAGTCGTGGATCATCGGGGCGTCCGCCACCGGGATCCTCGTGGTCCGCACGACCCGGCCCGCCGGGCCGACGACCAGGTGGCGGACGTGGTCCCAGGTCGGGTAGTAGGCGATCGCGTGCAGCTCGTCGGCATGGACGTCGAACTTGGTGTGCGCGGTGAGCGGGCCCTGGAGTGTGCCCCGGAAGTCGTACGTGCCGACGGTGTTCAGCTCGTCGTCGAGCTCGTACGGCAGCGGGCCGCTCTCCTGGAGCGCGAGGATCCGCCCCCGGTGAGGGATCACATGGGTGTTGCACGGGAAGTCGTCCGGCGGCACGGGACCCGGGTAGGGCTCGCCGAGCTTCTTCGCCACCTGCGAGGAGCGCACCCAGCGGTTGCGGTACCACTCGGCCCGGCCCTCGCGCAGCCGCACGCCGTGCACCATGCCGTCGCCGAGCATCCAGTGGTGGGCGCGCGGGTCCTCCAGCCCCAGGACGTTGGGGCCGTTGCGCAGGTAGCGGCCGTTCAGCTCACGCGGGACGCGGCCGGTGACCGGAAGGTCGAAGGCCGTGAGCTCCTCGGTGACCGGCTCGAACGCGCCCTCGAGGAAGGGGAAGCGGCGCGGCGCCGCGGGCGCTGCCATGGCCGGGGCGGCCCCGGCGCCGGTGCCGACGAGTGCGCCGGCCGCCGTGATCGCCGCTGCCCCGCGCAGCACGTTCCGTCGTGTGGGATCCGTCATCTGCCCTGCTCCTGACCGTCGTCGCCTTCGGGAACGGTCACGAGTCTGCTGTGCGGGACGGATCGGGTCAGGAGGGGTGGACACCCTCCTGGGGTGGTGCCAGACCCCCTGTTTCCAGCAGGCCCATCAGAGCCCGGGCCGCCGGACTGGTCGCCTGCTCGGGCGGGAGCAGGGCCACCGTCTCGTACACGGCGTCTTCGGCGCCCGTCACCGGCAGGGCGGTCAGCGAGGCCCGCTTGTGCCGGAAGTGACGTGGCACGACGGCGATGCCCAGGTCCTCGTCGACGAGGTCGAGGAGGCTGTGCACGTCGTTGACCTCCAGGGCGACGCTCCGGCGGACACCCGCCGCGGCGAACGCGGCGTCGGTGGTGCGCCGCGGCCCCCAGTCCGGATGGAAGTCGACGAAGACCTCACCGCCGAGATCCTCCGGCGTCACCGCGGCCCCGGCCGCCGCGAGCCGGTGGCTCGGATGACACAGCACGGTCATCGGCTCGCAGGTCAGCGGCACGGTCCGCAGCTGGTCGGTGTCCTCCTGGGCGGTGCGCACCGCGAACGCCAGATCCAGCCGCCCGGCCGCGACCTCCTCGGCGAGGGCGCCCGAGCCCGCCTGCCGCAGACAGATCTCCACGTCCGGGTGGCGTCTTCGGAAGGCCGCCAGCAGCCCCGCCACATGCACCCCGGCGATGCACTGCTCGGAGCCGAGCGCGAGCATCCCGCGCAGCACGCCCTGCACCGCGGCCACCGCCTCGTGCGCCGAGCGGACCTGCGCGAGGATGCGCTCCGCCTCGCCGAGCAGCGCCCGTCCGGCCGGGGTGAGCGTCACCCGGCGGGTGGTGCGGACGAACAGCGGCGTCTGCAGCTCCCGCTCCAGGGCCCGGATGGACGCCGACAGGCCCGACTGGGACACCAAGAGGCGTTCCGCCGCGCGGGTGAAGTGCTGGTCCTCGGCGACCGCGACGAAGTGCTGCAGGTGACGCAGTTCCATGACTGAGAAGCGTAGCCGCTGAATTCCATCGGATTCTTCTGTTGGACGTATGGGCGCAGGTCACGCCAGAGTGGACACCGGTTTCCTCACCGACCGTGCCAACCCCTCTGGAGTCGCGTTGTACACCGCACACCCCGACCGCTACGCGGACATGCCCTACCGGCGCACCGGACGCAGCGGTCTGAAGCTCCCCGCGCTGTCGCTCGGCCTGTGGCACAACTTCGGCCCGGACCGGTCCGTCGAGACGCAGCGCGCCATCCTGCGCCGCGCCTTCGACCTCGGCGTCACCCACTTCGACCTCGCCAACAACTACGGACCGCCGCCCGGCGCCGCCGAGTCCGCGCTGGGCGAGTTCCTGAAGGCGGACTTCGCGCCGTACCGCGACGAGCTGGTGATCTCCACCAAGGCCGGCTACGTGATGTGGCCGGGCCCGTACGGCGAGTGGGGCTCCCGCAAGTACGTGCTGTCCTCGCTGGACCAGAGCCTGAAGCGGATGGGCCTGGACTACGTCGACATCTTCTACTCGCACCGCCCCGACCCCGACACCCCGCTCGAGGAGACGATGGGCGCCCTGCACTCGGCGGTGCAGCAGGGCAAGGCGCTCTACGTCGGCGTCTCCAACTACTCCGCGGAGCAGACCCGCGAGGCCGCCCGCATCCTGGGCGAGCTGGGCACCCCCCTCCTCATCCACCAGCCGCGCTACTCGATGCTGGACCGCCGCCCCGAGGACGAGGGCCTGCTCGACGCCCTCGACGAGCTCCAGGTCGGCTCCATCGTCTTCTCCCCGCTGGAGCAGGGCGTGCTCTCCGCCCGCTACCTGGACGGCATCCCCGAGGACTCCCGGGCCGCGAGCGACAGCCCCTTCCTCAACTCCGACGCCCTCACCGAGGACCTGGTGGGCCGGCTGCGCGACCTGAACGACATCGCGAAGTCCCGCGGTCAGACCCTGGCCCAGATGGCTCTGGCCTGGGTGCTGCGCGGCGGCCGGGTCACCTCCGCGCTGGTCGGCGCGAGCAGCGCGCGGCAGATCGAGGACAGCGTCGGCGCGATCGCCAACCTGGACTTCGACGCGGAGGAGCTGGCCCGGATCGACGCCATCGTCAAGCAGTAGCGGGCGCCTGCCCGGGGCGGCCCCCGGGCACCCGAGCCACGAGCGGATCGGCTGACGAGCTGATCCGCTCCTCGAGGTGCATCGCAGGCGCCGGACTCACGCCCCGGCGGGCAGCCGGTCCAGGAAGCCGAGCACGGCCCTGATACGGCCCTGCCCGTCCAGGGTGATCACATCCGACCCGGCGACCGGCGCCGAGCCGTCGACCGTGCTCACCAGCTCCCACGAGAAGCGGGCGATGTCGTGATGCCCGTCGACACCACCGGTGAGCCGGAACTCGAAACCGGGGAACTGCTCCCGGGCCGCCGCGATCACCGCGGCGATCCCCTCGTGGCCGCTGACGTCGGCCAGGGGATCGGTGTACCTGCCGTCCTCGGTCCAGGCGGCGGCGACCGCCTTTGCGCGTGCCGAGCCGTTGTCGGCGTTCCAGGCCTCGAAGTAGCGGGCGACGGCGTCCTCGTGGCGGGGGGCGGTTGCGGACATGGGAGATCAGCCTCCGGAAAGGTTGTCACTGCTGGTCAGGGACCGGGCCCGCGCTCGGCCGACCCGGTACGACCACCTTGCCCGCACCCGCCGGGAGCGTCGATTACCTCCGCAGTCATGGGCCGTCGCCACCGCTCGCCGGATTTCGGCCAACTCGGGGGGTGAATATGCCAGGAGAGTGGCCGGAAAGTCGTGGTGACAGTGATTCAGTAGTGAACATACTGACCTGCGAGAGCGCTTTTCACATCGAGCGACGGCGCCTTCACGCACAGCACGCGAACCGCAGAAGGGGCGAGGCCGGCCGGCAGACGGGCAGGGCTACGGGGGAGGGTCACGTGCACGACGAGTTTCTGTGCCACGTCACGGCGTACGGAGTGTGCGACGGCCGCCGGATCGGAGTCCCCCTCGGCACCTACCGGGCGCCCACCCTCGCCCTGGCCCTGTGGTGGCTGCGCGACCGCGCCTCCTGGATCGCCCAGCGCCTCGACCCCCGGCCGGACGCCGAGCACTTACCGCAGGGCTCGCTCGTGCCGGTCGCCCCCACCGTGCCCGACGTGCCCATGCTGCTGCGCGCCTGGTGCGCCGATCCCGCCCAGCAGGAGCGGGTCGCCGAGGAGTTGGCGGCCGGACGGCTGGTGCGCATCGCCACCAGTGACGACACCACCGAGTACGAATTGCTCGCCGAGTCCGTGGACGCCCTGCGGATGCAGCGCACCGCCCCCTTCGTCGGCATCACCGTCGGTTGACCTGCGCACCTCTTCGCCCAGGCGCGTACCAGGGCACATCGGTAGAATCTTGACCATGGCGCAACCCTCGGTAGCACCAGAGCTCGTCCTGGAGACGGAGACGGGCACCACCGTGAT
Organism: Streptomyces tibetensis; assembly: GCF_007655005.1. GTDB lineage: Bacteria > Actinomycetota > Actinomycetes > Streptomycetales > Streptomycetaceae > Streptomyces > Streptomyces tibetensis. The sequence goes on along the minus strand of NZ_SZVW01000025.1, from coordinate 83,565 downwards.
GATCCCGGGCCACGACTACCACGTAGGGCGCGACCCGTTGTGCGACATCGTCATCGACGACGACCGGGTGTCCTGGCACCACGCGGTGCTGAAGCCCGAGGACGGTCACTGGACGATCGAGGACGAGCACAGCACCAACGGCACCTACGCCGACGGCCGCCGCATCCGTGAACGGGACGTCGGGCCCGGCAGCGTCATCCGCTTCGGCAATCCGGCCGACGGACCCCGCATGACCCTGACGGGACGCCCCGCCCCCGCCGCACGCAGGCCGGAACGCCCCTCCGCAGTCTCCATGCCGGCCCACACCGGCACCTACCGGCAGCCCACGACCGTACGGCCGTTGCCCTCCCGCACCGTCCGCATCGGCCGCGCCACCGACAACGACCTGGTCATCGACGACCTCGTGGTATCCCGTCGGCACGCCGAACTGCGCGCCCTGGCCGACGGAACCTACGAGATCACCGACCTGGGCAGCCACAACGGCACCTACCTCAACGGCAGCCGCGTCACCAGCGCCCCGGTCGGCCCGGGCGACATCGTCGGCATCGGCCACTCGGCCTTCTGCCTCGTCGGCGACCAACTCCAGGAGTACGTCGACACCGGCGAGGTCTCCCTCGACGTGCAGGACCTCGCCGTCAGCGTCGACCGCGGCCGCAAGACGCTGCTGGACCACGTGTCCTTCCCGGTGGGGGAGAAGTGCCTGCTCGCCGTCGTCGGCCCGAGCGGCGCCGGCAAGTCCACGCTCCTCAACGCCCTCACCGGCCAGCGGCCCGCGGGCCACGGCACCGTCCTCTACGACGGCCGTGACCTCTACCGCGACTACGCCGAGCTGCGCCAGCGCATCGGACTGGTCCCGCAGGACGACATCCTGCACGCGCAGCTGACCGTCCGCAAAGCCCTCTCCTACGCCGCCGAACTGCGCTTCCCGCAGGACACCGCCAAGGCCGAGCGGCGCGCCCGGGTCGACGAGGTCATCCGCGAACTGGGCCTGGAACAGCGCGCCGACCAGCCGGTGCACAGCCTGTCCGGCGGCCAGCGCAAGCGCGTCAGCGTGGCCCTGGAACTGCTGACGAAGCCGTCGCTGCTGTTCCTCGACGAGCCGACCTCCGGCCTCGACCCCGGCATGGACCGCTCGGTGATGCACATGCTGCGCGGCCTCGCCGACGACGGCCGGACCGTCATCGTCGTCACCCACAGCGTGCTCAGCCTGGACGTGTGCGACCGGCTGCTGGTCCTCGCGCCCGGCGGCAAGATCGCCTACTACGGGCCGCCCGAGGACGCCCTGTCCTTCTTCGGTTTCGAGGAGTGGCCGGAGGCCTTCGAGGCCTTCGAACGGGACACGGACCGGGACTGGGCGGGGGAGTACCTCGCCTCGCCTTTCCACGGTCGGTACGTGAGCGACGCCTCCGCGCAGCCCCAGCAGCCCCGGTCCGAGCCCGTCGTCATCACCGCTCCGCCCCGGCCGCGCAGCCGGGGTGCCCAACTCGGCACGCTGGTGCGCCGGTACGCGGCCGCGCTCAGCGCCGACCGCACCTTCCTGATCATCATGATCGCCCTGCCGTTCGTGATGGGCGCGATGGCCCGCGCCCTGGCGGGCGGCAAACTGACGCAGGACACGGCGATGAACGCGCTGCTCATCCTGTGCGTCGGTGCGGTGCTCACCGGGGCCGCCAACGCCGTCCGCGAACTCGTCAAGGAACGCGTGATCTACCAGCGGGAACGGGCGGTCGGCCTGTCCAGATCGGCGTACCTGATGTCCAAGGTCATCGTCCTGGGCGTCATCACCGTGCTCCAGGCGGTGGTGCTGACCCTGGTCGCCCTGTTCGGCGTGGATCTCAACGCACCGGGCGGCGAAGGCGTGCTGATGCCGCCGCTGGTGGAGATCACGGTCGCCGTCGCCCTGCTCGCGTTCACGGCGATGATGCTCGGCCTGCTCGTCTCGGCCCTGGTGCGCAAGGAAGAGGTGACGATGCCGCTGCTGGTGCTCATCGCCATCGTCCAGGTCGTCTTCTGCGGAGCCCTGTTGAAGCTGGCCGACACCCCGGGGCTCGAGCAACTCGGCTGGCTGGTGCCGGCGCGCTGGGCGCTGGCCGCGATGGCCGGCACCGTGGGGCTCGCCCGGATCGTGCCCGACGACCTGACGAAGGACCCGCTCTTCGAGCATGCGGTGGGCACGTGGCTGCTGGACGTCGGGATGCTGGTCGTCCTGTCGGTGCTCTTCGGGTTCCTGGTGTCCCGCATGCTGCGCCGGCACGAACCGGCCGTCATGCGGAAGTAGGGAGCGCCGATGACGACCCCCGGCTTCCGGCCCACACACGTCGTCCCGCAGCACGGGATGCCCGCCTGGGAGGCCCCCGACCCGGCCCGGCCCACCGTGGACCTCGATCCCCTGCTGCCGGTGCAGCTGCTGGAGCGCCAGGGCGACTGGGGGCACGTGCTGTGCTTCAACGGCTGGTCGGCATGGGTCGACGGGCGCCGTCTGGTCGCCGTACCGCAGGATCCGCCCGCCGCGGACGGGCCGCTCACCCGCACCGCCGATCCGCGGCCGCTGCTGGGCCGGGCGCAGGAAGCCCTGGCGCGCTACCGCTCCGCGGTGGAGGACCTCGCGACCGGCCTCGACCGCGAGTCGTTCCGCACCCGCACCCACGGCATGCGGATCGGCGTCGTCGTCGACGGTGAGTCCGTGTGGCTCTACGACTCCGCCCATGGGCACTGGGTGTACGCCGACGGCACCCGGATGACCACGTACGCGACGGACGAGACGCCCGAGGCGGGAACGGCGTCCAGCCCGGCTGCGGCGCCGGTGCAACACCCGGCGCGAGTGGTGCCGCCCGAGAATCCCGTCGAGCCGTCCCGGGCACGGAAGGCCGCCGGCCCGGCCAAGTCGCCGCCGCCGGCGCAGAGCGCACCCGCCGGGCCCACGCGGGTGGTCCCACCCGAGGCACCCTCGCCCTCGGGAACGGCCCCGCCCGAGGCCCCCGGACCGACGACGGGGCCCGTGCCCCCCGAGGCTCCGGAGCCCACGCGGGTGGTGGGTTCGGATGCGCCCGAGCCCACGCGGGTCGTGGCTCCCGAGCCCACCAGGGTCGTGCGCCCCGACGCTCCGGAGCCCACCCGGGTGGTGGCACCGGATGCGCCCGATCCCACGCGGGTCGTGGCGCCGGATGCGCCCGAGCCCACGCGCCTCGTGTCCCCCGAGGAGCGCAAGGGCGGGGGCGAAGGCGAGGAGGAGGCGGATCGTCCGGGCGCCGCGCCGCCCACGCGGGTCGTGGCGCCGGATGCGCCCGAGCCCACGCGCCTCGTGTCCCCCGAGGAGCGCAAGGGCGGGGGCGAAGGCGAGGAGGAGGCGGATCGTCCGGGCGCCGCGCCGCCCACGCGGGTCGTGGCGCCGGATGCGCCCGAGCCCACGCGCCTCGTGTCCCCCGAGGAGCGCAAGGGGGAGGAGGCGGATCGTCCGGGCGCCGCGCCGCCCACGCGGGTCGTGGCGCCCGAGCCCCCCCGGGTCGTGCGCCCCGACGCTCCGGAGCCCACCCGGGTCGTGGCTTCGGATGCGCCCGAGCCCACGCGCCTCGTGTCCCCCGAGGAGCGCAAGGGCGGGGGCGAAGGCGAGGAGGAGGCGGATCGTCCGGGCGCCGCGCCGCCCACGCGGGTCGTGGGGCATGAGCCCACCCGGGTCGTGGCTTCGGATGCTCCCGAGCCCACGCGCCTCGTGTCTCCCGAGGAGCGCAAGGGGGAGGAGGCGGATCGTCCGGGCGCCGCGCTGCCCACGCGGGTCGTGGCTCCCGAGCCCACCCGGGTCGTGCGCCCCGACGCTCCGGAGCCCACGCGGGTCGTGGCGCCGGATGCGCCCGAGCCCACTCGGGTCGTGGCTCCCGATGCGCCCGAGCCCACGCGCCTCGTGTCCCCCGTGGAGCGCAAGGGCGGGGGCGAAGGTGAGGAGGAGGCGGAGCGTCCGGGCGCCGCGCCGCCCACGCGGGTCGTGGCGCCGGATGCGCCCGAGCCCGCGCGGGTCGTGAGCCCCGACGCTCCCGCGCCCACGCGCCTCGTGTCCCCCGTGGAGCGCAAGGGCGGGGGCGAAGGCGAGGAGGAGGCGGATCGTCCGGGCGCCGCGCCGCCCACGCGGGTCGTGGCGCCGGATGCGCCCGAGCCCACGCGGGTCGTGAGCCCCGACGCTCCCGAGCCCACGCGCCTCGTGTCTCCCGTGGAGCGCAAGGGCGGGGGTGAAGGTGAGGAGGAGGCGGATCGTCCGGGCGCCGCGCCGCCCACGCGGGTCGTGGCGCCGGATGCGCCCGAGCCCACGCGCCTCGTGTCTCCCGTGGAGCGCAAGGGCGGGGGTGAAGGTGAGGAGGAGGCGGATCGTCCGGGCGCCGCGCCGCCCACGCGGGTCGTGGGGCATGAGCCCACCAGGGTCGTCTCGCCCGAGGGTGACGGGCGTTGACCCGCGAGACGAGCCTGTTCGCCGGGCGGCCCTCCGAGCTGGTCGGGCAGCAGATCGCCGGGTACCGGATCGAGCACGAGATCGGGCGCGGCGGCATGGCCGTCGTGTACCGGGCCCGCGACCTGCGCCTGGAACGCACCGTCGCCCTGAAGCTGCTCGCCCCCGAACTCGCCCGCAACGACACCTTCCGCCGCCGCTTCACCCACGAGTCGCGGGCCGCCGCGGCGATCGACCACCCGCACATCGTGCCCGTGTTCGAGGCAGGCGAGACCGACGGCGTGCTGTACATCGCCATGCGATACGTCCCCGGCAGCGACCTGCGGCACGTCCTCGACCGCGAGGGCCCGATGCCACCCGTCACCGCCCTGCGCGTCGCCGCCCAGGTCGCCTCCGCACTCGACGCGGCCCACGATCACGGACTGGTCCACCGGGACGTCAAGCCGGGCAACATCCTGGTGGCCCGCGGCACCGACAGCGACCACCCCGAGCACGTCTACCTCACCGACTTCGGCCTGACGAAGAAGTCCCTGTCGCTGACCGGCTTCACCACAGTGGGCCAGTTCGTCGGCACGCTCGACTACGTCGCCCCCGAGCAGATCTCCGGCAAGCCGGTCGACGCCCGCTGTGACGTGTACGGCTTCGCCTGCGTCGTCTTCGAGACCCTGGCCGGCCATCCGCCCTTCCTCCGCGACGACGACATGGCCCTGCTCTGGGCCCACCAGTACGACGAACCGCCGCCGCTGACCGAGGGCCGGCCCGACCTCGACCCGCGCGTGGACCCCGTCCTCGCCCAGGCCCTCGCCAAGAGCCCCGACGACCGGTACCCGTCCTGCCTCGCGTTCGTGGCCGCACTGCGCGCCGCGACGACCGGCGGCGAAGCCGACGCCCCCAGGATGCCCACGCGGGTGGACCGGCAGCTGCCGGGCACGGGGGAGGAGCGGCCCAAGCAGCCGCCCCGCTGGGCCGAACCGGTCTTCGTACAGCGGACGTAGTTCGCGGCGTCAGCTCTCGCCGCCGGTGCGCACTTCGCCCCGTCGCCGCACGCGACGCGCCAGCAATGCCCCGGCGAACCCGGCCGCCAGCCCCCACGGGACGGCCAGACCCACGGCACCCCACAGCTTGGGCCTCAGGAACAGCTCGCCCCCCAGACCGCCGCCCAGGTCACCGATGCCCAGTACGGAGAGGCCGAAGTGCGCGGAGATCCGCCCCACGAGGCAGATCGTGAACACCGTGAGCCCGAGTGCGAGTGCCATGTGCACCGCGTGCTGCCAGGCCCGCACCCGGGCCGGTGACCGGGCCGCCATCACGAACCCGGCGGCCAGCAGCAGCACGACGTCGACGACCAGCAGCCACCACACCCGGCCGTCGTGCTCGGCGAGGGTCCGCAGGTTCAGCTCGGAGACGTCCGGGGTGCGCAGCACCTCGTCGAGCACATGTGGCATGGGCAGCCCGAACGGTCCCTCCACCCTGCCGTTCCAGGTGGCGCCGAGCCCGATCGTCAGCGCCAGCCACACCAGGTTGGGGATGCCCAACAGGATCACCGCGAACGTCTCCCGCGCATGCCCCTTGGTCGCCGCGACGACCAGGGCGGCGACCACGCCGATGACGACGCAGGCCAGCAGCAAGGCGACCATCGCGTACGCGGCCGGCCGCACCGACGCCTGAAAGCGCAGCAGCCCCGCGGGCAACGGCGCCCCGCGGGACACCAGCAGCGTCAGCACCAGCACGCCGGCCAGCCACACCACGCCGACGAACACGGACAGCGGGACATCGGTGGTGAAGCCGACCTTCGGCGATGCGCCGAACAGGTCGCCGAGTTCACCGAGCGTGTCGTCCCCGAGGGAGATGTCGAAGGTGTGGCGGGCGGCGAGAGTCAGGCCGATCAGCGCGATCAGCCACAGGGCCGCCACCCGGCCGGCCCAACCGGCCAGCTCCGCCGCACCGGCGACCGCGCGATGCCGCAACGGCCGCAGGAAGCCCCAGGCGAGCACCAGCGCCCCGGTGAGTGTGACGGACAGCGGAATCACCGTCAAACCCGCCTGTGTCGAGGCGAGGTCGCCGGCGCTTCCGGTGAGTTTCACCGTGCCGCCGACCGCGGTGACCATCGTGGCCGCTACGACGGGGCCGAAGGACCCGTCCGGGAGATCGCCGGCCCCGGCCGCCCACAGGCCCAGGGCCGCCACCACCGCCATGGCGAGCAGCCCGGCGAGCACCGTGACGAGGGCATGCGCCCAGCCGTGGCGGGCGACGGCCCGCTCGCCGGAGGTACGTGTCTGGCCGGAGGGAGTGCGCGAACTCACGCTGCCACGCTAAGCAGCCCCTGTGCAGGGCGCCCGCCGGAGAGGTCCGTCCGCGTCGGCTTGCGGGGCGCACGGGACCGGGGCACACAATGAACTCGTAGTGGAAAAAGCGACATACACCGGGGCGAATCGCCTGGGGTGTGTGAAGGCCGCAGGCAACCCACGCGGGAGAAGAGCTCGTGAGCGTCGATCCACCGTCGTCCGGCCGCCCCACAGGGCCTCCCTCGGGCCCGCTGTCGGGTCCCTCCCAGCCACCCTCGGGCGGCGGCCCGCCTTCCGAGCCGCCGAGCGGAGGCGGCAAGGAGCCGGAGCCCCGCCGCCCGTGGTGGGGGTCCGTGCCCCGGGTCGCGATCATCGCCACCGCGGTGGTGGCCGCCGTGGTCCTGGCCGTGGTGCTCTCCCGGCCCGACAAGGGCGGTACCGGTGCGTCCGACGGCGGCACCAGCACGTCCACCGGTGAGGTCTTCCTCCAGCCCGCGGCCGACACGGGCCCGGACGAGTTCACCGAGTCGACGGCCGAGGAGAAGAGCTCCGCCTCGCCGGTCACGCCCTCGGGAGCCACCGAGTCGGCGCCGCAGAACGCGGTCCGCGGCGTGGAGGGCGACGCGCCCGGCCTCTACGGCGGCACGCGCAACGTCGCCAGCTGCGACGTGGAGAAGCAGATCACGTACTTCGCCGACGCCCCGGACAAGCAGCGCGCCTTCGCCTCGGTCGCCGGGATCCAGCCGTCCGACGTCCCCTCCTACCTGCGTTCGCTCACTCCCGTGCAGCTGCGCATGGACACCCGCGTCACCAACCACGGCTACAAGAACGGCGCCCCCACCAGCTATCAGGCCGTCCTCCAGGCCGGCACGGCCGTCCTCGTCGACGACCGGGGTGTGCCCCGGGTGCGCTGCGCATGCGGCAACCCGCTGTCCCCGCCGGTCGCGCAGCAGAGCGCGCCGAAGACGACCGGCGACGCGTGGCCGGGGTACAAGGCGTCGAACGTCGTCGCGGTGACGCCCGCGCCGGAGCCGGTCGACGTCTTCGTGATGTGCGAACCCGACGGCGAGTGGTTCCAGCGCGAAGCGGGCGACACGGGCAAGAAGGACCACAAGACGAAGAAACCCGACAAGCCGTCCCCGTCGGCGAGCGTCACCACGCCGACGGCACCGACCGACTCGACGTCGTCGAAGCCGCCCACGAGTCAACCGCCGCCCTCGGACACGGACACGTCGGGGCCGACGACGGAAGAGCCGCCGACGTCCGACACCCAGCAGCCGCCGCCCGACAGCAACACCGGGAGCGATACCGGAAGCGACACCGGCGGTGGCACCACGGAGCAGGCCCCGGCCTCCTGACCCGGCCGGCTCAAGCGGCGCGGACCACCAGGGCGTAGTCACCGAGTCCGAGCAGCCGGTCGCCCGGCAGGTCGCCGTGAGCCGTGACGACCGTCTCGACGCGGCCCGTCTCCGGTTCGAACGCGACGTCCTGGACCGTGCCGAGCGTGTCGCCCGTCTCGGTGAGGATCCTGAGGCCCGGCAGCTCGTGGTGCGGCGGCACCTCGGCCGGTTCGGCGGTCGTGCGGACCATCACCGCGTCCGGGCCGATGGCGTGCAGGGCGCCCCAGGCCAGCACGGTCTCCTTGCGGGAGTGCCGGCCCCGCACCCGGACGTGCGTGACCACACCGGACACGGCGTCGACCGTCAGCGACCTCAGCGCGCCGATGTCCTCCGCCTCGTTCAGTGTCAGCACCGGCAGGCCCCGCGCCTCGGAGAACAGCATCATGGCGCCGACCCCTCCTGCCCGGCCCGGAAGGCCCCGACCCGGGCGACGAAGGCAGACAGGTCGTCGGCGACGTAACGGGTGGCGCCCGCCGGGATGACCAGGGCACGGCCCGAGACGGCGAGCGTTTCGCCGCGCGGCACGTAGACCCGGTGCCGGCGGCGTCTGGAGCCCTGCACCAGCGCCTTGGCCGCGGCGATCCGGAAGCCGACGACCCGGCCGCTGGTGCCTCCCTCGACGATCACGTCGAGCACCGTGCCCACCTCGGCGCCCTCGTCGGTCAGTACCTTCGCGTGCAGCACCCGGCCCTGATGGGCCTCGCGTCGGGCCACCACGACGGTGGTGTCCTGCAGTGCCAGGGCGTCGCGGATCATGACCGCGTGCGGGCCCAGCGCGTGTACCCCCGGCCACGGCAGGCTCTGCTTGAGCGGCCCGCTCAGCAGGCCGCGCCCGCTCAGCGTGAAACCGGTGATGCGACCGGCGGCGGCGTCGAACACGGTGTCCTTGACCTGGGCGACGGCGTCGCCGCCCAGGGTGACCACCGGGAGGGTGGTCAGACTGCGTGCAGCCAGCAGCTCGTTCATCGCGGTCCCTTCCTGCCGGGCCGATGCCGGACCGCGATGACGGTTCCCGACCGCCGCCCCGCCTGCACGGCGAGCGTCACCGCCGCGACGGCGGCGAGTGCCGCGATCACCACGACCAGCCATGTCCACCAGGCCACAGCGCACCTCCGGCGATCCGGCGAGGCCGCCCTCGGCGGGCCCTGATTCCTTCCGGGTGCCCCGCGAAGGGGGGACAATGCCCGGGTCATGGAATGGGGGAGAATCTGTCAGGACTGTGAAGCCCGGCCGGGGGTATGAGCACTGGTGCAGAGCGTCCGGCCAGTCCGGCTTCCCGGAAAGAGAAGAATGATCGACCACCTGGACGGGGCAGTGATACCGACTGGTTTCGACGTGCCCGTGGAACCGCTGAGGCGGGCCGCACACTACACCGGCGAGCAGGGATGCATCGCCGAGGCGCGGTCCTTCGCCGCGCTCTTTCTCGACCAGCTCAGGACCGAGTGGTGCGCGCGTATCGACGAGCGGGTCGACGGCGCCGTACTGCTGGTGGTGAGCGAGCTGATCACCAACGCCGACCGTCACAGCAACGGGCCGTACATCCTGGAGCTCGACGGCACCGACGCAGCGGTGACCGTGTCGGTCTACGACAGCAGCTCCGCACTGCCCCGCATTTTCCCTCGCAACCCCGAGCGCATCGGCCGGCACGGCCTGGAGATCGTCCACGCGCTCGCGGAGCAGGTCAGCGTGGAACGGGTGCCGGTGGGCAAGCGGGTGCGTGCCGTCCTGCCGCTCTCCGGCGGAACCGGCGGGTGAGCCGTCCGGGTGAGATGCGGCACCCGGACGGAACGAATCGTTTCCACCCCATCGAGGAGCCCCGTCCCTGGTCGGGCAACCCTCTCTCTCATCGAGTAGCCCTGTCCCTCACCGAGAAATGCCGTCGGAGAATCCGAGAAGCGTCGAGGGGTCCGCAGGACGCCTCGAAAGGGGCCGTCGGCAAACCTGAACGAGCCGGACAGCACTCACGGGTGCCGCCCCACTCCCGCATGGGGGACGGCACCCGCTGGTCGGACGGACCCTGTCAGGCGCAGCCCAGCTCGCCCAGCATGCCCTCGCGCAGCCGTGTGATGATCCGCTTGATCAGGCGGGAGACGTGCATCTGCGAGCAGCCGAGCTGCTCACCGATCTCCGCCTGGGTGGCCTCCTCCACGAACCGCATGTGGATGATCTGCCGGTCACGCTCGCTCAGCTCCGCCATGAGCGGGGCGAGCGAGTGGAAGTCCTCGACGAGCCGCAGCCCGTCCTCCTCCACACCGATGAAGTCGGCCAGGACCGCCTCGCCGCCCTCCGGGCCGTCCCCGGTCAGTGCGGCGTCCAGCGACGACGAGTTGTACCCGTTGGCCGCGATCTGCCCCTCCACGACCTCACGCTCGGAGATGTTCATCAGCGTGGCCAGCTCGGCGACCGTCGGCTCGCGGTCCAGTCGGCTGGCGAGCTCCTCACGGGCCTTGGCCAGCTCGACGCGCAGCTCCTGCAGCCGCCGGGGCACGTGCACCGCCCACGTCGTGTCCCGGAAGAACCGCTTGATCTCGCCGACGATGTACGGCAGCGCGAAGGAGGTGAACTCGACCTCACGCGAGAGCTCGAACCGGTCGATGGCCTTGATCAGGCCGATCATGCCGGTCTGGACGATGTCCTCCATGTCGTCCCCGCGGCCGCGGAACCGGCCGGCGGCGAAGCGCACGAGCGACATGTTCATCTCGATGAGGGTGTTGCGCGCGTACTGGTACTCGTGCGTTCCCTCTTCGAGTTCCGTCAGGCGCTGGAAGAACTGGCGGGACAGCTGCCTGGCGTCCCGCGGAGCCACGGACCGGGGGTCCACGACTCCTGGCAGTGCTCCGTCACCCGCGCCGGCCTCGACGTTCTCTTCGGCGACCTGTGCCTTCGACCGGATCACGGCGCTCTCCATTACCTCTCCCACGAACGTCACGGCGGACATCTGCATAGGTACTCCCGAGTTGCGGGTACCCGGGTCGGCGCGCACCATGCCCCCCGATTTTCCCATGGGCGAAATAGGGCGGAATGTAACCTTCCGTCCTTCGTCCCCGCCGTGGGCGCGGTGATTCCACCCAGGGCGGAACGCCGGGCCCTTCCCCCGGCTGCCGGGATTCCTAGGCTGGAGCAGTGAACAACCACCTGCCGAACGAAGCCCGAGTCATCGCGCTGCGCCCGCACGGCGCGCGTCCCGTCGTCGCGCCACCGCGCCAGGCGCCCCCGGCCAAGGAACCGCTGTGGCGGGACCTGGTGGGTGACGTCCTGCGCCGCGAACGCCTCGCGCAGGAGCGCACGCTGAAGGACGTCGCCGACGAGGCGCGCATCTCCATGCCCTACCTCTCGGAGGTGGAGCGGGGCCGCAAGGAGGCCTCCTCGGAGGTCCTCGCGGCCGCCGCCCACGCCCTCGGGCTGAACCTCGGTGACCTGCTGACCAGGGCGCAGGGCGAGCTGACGCGTCTCAGCTCGCGCTACGCGGGCGGCGGCCACCGCGGCGTGTCCGGCTCGTCCCACAACGGGATGTGCCTGGCCGCCTGAGCCGTACCGGCCGGCGCCTCAGACCCTCGCGAGGCGCCGGCTGAGCACCTCGTCGGCCAGCCCGTAGCCCACCGCCTCCTGGGCGGTGAACACCTTGTCACGATCCATGTCGGCCCGCAGGGTCGCCACGTCGTGGTGCGTGTGCCGCGCCAGCACCTCCTCGACCTGGGAGCGGATCCGCACCATCTCCTTGGCCTGGAGCGCCAGATCGGACACCATGCCGCGCTGCCCCCCGGCGGCCGGCTGGCCGAGCAGCACCCGTGAGTGCTCCAGCACGAACCGCCGCCCCGGGTCCCCGCCGGCCAGCAGCACGGCCGCCGTGGAGGCCGCCTGCCCGACGCAGAACGTGGAGATCGGCGCCTGCACGAACGTCATGGTGTCGTAGATGGCCATGAGTGAAGTGAACGAGCCCCCCGGAGAGTTGAGGTAGATGGAGATCTCGCTCTCCGGCGACGACGACTCCAGGTGGAGGAGCTGGGCGATGACGACGTTGGCGACGCCGTCGTCGATCTCGGTGCCGAGGAAGATGATCCGCTCGGACAGCAGCCGGCTGAACACGTCGTAGGACCGCTCGCCCTGCGGAGTGCGCTCGACGACGTTCGGGATCGTGTACGTACCCATCACTGCAGCCCCATCCTGCGCCGGGTGGCCGCCGGGCGGACGTCCGTGAGGGACTCCACGACCCGGTCCACCATGCCGTACTCCCTGGCCTCCTCCGCCGTGAACCAGCGGTCCCGGTCGCCGTCCCGGGAGATGGTCTCCGGGCTCTGGCCGGTGTGTTCGGCGGTGATCCGCTCGATGGTCCGCTTGGTGAAGTCCAGGTTCTCCGCCTGGATCTCGATGTCGGCGGTGGTGCCGCCGATGCCCGCCGACGGCTGGTGCATCATGATCCGCGCGTTCGGCAGGGCGTAGCGCTTGCCCGGCGCGCCGACGCTCAGCAGGAACTGGCCCATGCTGGCCGCGAAGCCCATGGCCAGCGTCGAGACGTCGTTCGGGATGAGCCGCATCGTGTCGTAGATGGCGAGGCCCGCGTGCACCGCGCCGCCCGGGCTGTTGATGTACAGGCTGATGTCGGTGTGGGCGTCCTCCGCGGACAGGATGAGCAGCTGGGAGCAGACCCGGTTGGCGGAGACCTCGTCGACCTGGGTGCCCAGCAGCACGATGCGCTGCGCGAGCAGCTGGGCGGCCAGATGGTCGTCGAAACGGGTCGGAGGGGTGTCGCCCTCCTCCGCCCGCGGGGCGAGCGTCGTGAGTGGAGTCATCGGTTCTCCTCGTGTGCGGCGACAGGTGCCGCCTGACGTGTCGGGGATGTGCCGTCGACTCCACTGTTGACCTCGGGCGATGCCCGCGAACGGTTTCTCTGCCCTCGGCAGATCCGCTACCGGCAGAGCCCGCCCGCTCGGCTCTTCCGGTGGCGATCCGCTCGCCCCGGGCGTGGGCCCGCTCGTAGGAGACCCTGGCTGACGAGCCCGCCGTGCCCGTGAGCCAGTCGGCAGGCGCTGCGGGACGTCGATACGGAAGGAACGGATGCCGCTTCCGGCGGGCGTGGACGTCAGGACCGCGATGCCGGTTCCGGTCGGTGTAACGGCCACCTGATTTGCCGGCCGCCCGGCCGATGAGTTCCGGAGGGAGCGCCGGTCGACAGTGGTGACAGCGTTCCGCGCACCCGGGAGGACTCATGACCACCGACGGATTCACCACCTGCCTCTGGTTCGACGGTCAGGCCGAGGAGGCTGCCCACTTCTACGTCTCGGTCTTCAAGAACTCCAGCATCGGCAAGATCGCCCGCTACCCCGAGGGAGCGCCGCAGCCCGCCGGAAGCGTGATGACCGTCGAGTTCACGGCCAACGGACACCGGTTCCTGGGCCTCAACGGCGGACCCCAGTTCACGTTCAGCGAGGCGGTCTCCTTCATGATCTTCTGCGAGAACCAGGAGGAGATCGACCACTACTGGAACAGGCTCACCGAGAACGGCGGCGAGCCCGGCCCCTGCGGCTGGCTCAAGGACCGGTTCGGCGTGTCCTGGCAGGTCGTCCCCGACCGGCTCGACGAGATGATCACCGACCCGGATCCGGTCAAGGCCGCCCGCGTCACCCAGGCGTTCATGGCGATGAGCAAGTTCGACATCGCCGCCCTGGACAAGGCGTACGCGGGCGGGTGACGTGCCCCCACAGGGGCGGAGCCGTCCCGCACCCCGGCGGCTCCGCCCCTACACCGTCTCGGCCGCGATCTCCGCGATCACATACCGGGAGTTCGCCGCGACCGGCGGGTTCGTGTCCCAGTAGTACGGCAGCGCGATGACCGCGATCGACAGGGCCCAGCCCCGGGCCCGGGCCCATTCGGCCTCACCGGCGCCCACGGATTCGCGGAACACCCCGCGGGCCGCCGCCGGCAGCAGGCACCAGGCGCCGATGAGGTCGACGGCGGGATCACCGACCCCCACCGTCCCGTAGTCGATCACGGCACTCAGCCGTCCGCCGGTGAGCAGCAGGTTCCCGGCCATCAGGTCGCCGTGGGCCCAGACCGGCGGGCCGGTGTGCTCCGGAGCGCTCAGGGCCTCTTCCCACACCTTCGTGACCACGGCGGTGTCGATCCGGCCCGCGAGCTGTGCGAGGGCCTCACGCATGAAGGAGTCCCGGCTCGCCAGCGGCACCCCCCGGTAGCCCGGAGGGCCGTCCGACGCGTCGACACGCCGCAAGGCCGTGACGTACGCCGCCAGGTCCTCGGCGAGCAGCGCGGGTTCCTCGAGCGCGCCGGGCACCGGGTTGCGGCCGTCCAGCCAGCCGTACACCGACCAGGGCCAGGGGAAGCCGTCCCCGGGCTCGCCCCGCCCGAGGGCTTCGGGCGCGCCGACGGGCAGCGCGGGGCCCAGCCGGGGCAGCCAGCGCAACTCGTGTGCGATGGCCTCCACGGCGCGGGGGTGCCGGGGAAGCCGTACGACCTTGTCCGCGCCGAGGCGGAACATGGCGTTCTCCGTCCCGGAGGACTCCAGCCGCCGCAACGGCAGTCCGGCCCACCGCGGGAACTGTCCGGCGATCAGCCGGCCGACGAGTGAGACGTCGATGTCCAGCTCGTCCTCATGCATTCGCACCGCACACATGCCGCCCATTCGAGCGGTCAACGCGCGGCCTGTCGAACGGTTTTGGTGATCTCCCGGGCGATGCGCAGGATCCCGGGGGAGCGGACCGGGCAGGGCTTCGGCTTGGACGTCGTGGGGGCCAGGCAGAAGTGCAGGTAGTCGTCGTCGCGGTGCAGGGCCGTGCGGTCGCGGCCGGACTGTGTGCAGAAGCCGGGGTGGGAGCGCTCGTAAGCGGTGCACGGCAGGTACTGCGCCCAGGTGTAGCGGCCGGTGGCCGGACTCACCGCCTTCCCGGCGTCCGCCACGAGGTCGCCCGAGACGGCGGCACGCTTCTCGTACAGCGCGTTGACGCGCCGGATCCGCTCGGGGGTGATCGGGTCCGGGCCCTGCGACACCCAGACGATCCGCGGGCGGCCGCCGCTCCCGGCCGCGGCGATCTGCTCCGTGAGCCGGCGCGCGTCGGCGTCGTAGCGGGTGAAGTACCGGGCCGGGGACCTGCCGTAGGTGATGCCGTCCATGCACGGCGTGTAGCCCCAGGAGTTCCCCCAGAACTGCAGGACCACGAAGTCGGGCCGCAGCCTGCGCACCAGCGCGGCGGCCTTGTCGGCGGCCGGTACCAGGGAGCGGTCGGCCGTGCCCTCCAGGTAGTCGCACAGGGTGGTGCCGGAGTACGGGGCACCGGTGTACTTCGCCTTCAGGTCCCGGCGTAACTCCTCGCCCAGTACCTCCTGGCCCTCCATGGCCAGCGAGTCGCCGAGGTACAGCACCGTGGGCGCCCGTTTCGGCTCCGGGCCCGGGGAGGCGGGGGCGCGCTGGTGAGTGGTGGCCGACGCGCTCGGTGCGGCCGGCGCAGGCTCCTCGGGTGCGGACGCGGGGTCCCCACACCCGCCGAGGAGCACCCCGGCCAGCAGTACCCCCACGACCCACGGCTTGCGCATACGGCAACTCCCGCCCCGGCCACCGAAACGGCACTCAGGCAAGCACAACCGCGCGCCGGGGGGAAGACGTGCGCGGCGGAAGGACCACTCGACGCGCGAGTCCACGCCCGGGTGACTAGCGTGAGGAAACGGATGATTCCTCTCATGCGGGAAGGGCCGTGGCCATGGCCGTGCAACCTGAAGGAGCCCCTTGCTGGGCCGACGCGATGTTCGGCGATCTCGAAGGGGCCAAGAGCTTCTACGGGGACCTCCTGGGCTGGACCTTCGCCGAGGCGGCGGCGGAGTTCGGCAACTACACGGAGGCCTCCGTGAACGGCAAGGCGGTCGCCGCCGTCGTTCCGCCGATGCCGGGCCAGGAGGGCCTGTCGCAGTGGTGCCTGTACTTCGCGTCCCAGGACGCCGCCACCACCGCCGCCCGGATCCGCCACCACGGCGGCGAGGTGCTGATGGAACCGATGCAGGTCGCCGACTTCGGCACCATGTGCCTGGCCCGCGATCCCGGTGGTGTCGTTTTCGGCGTCTGGCAGGCCGGCACCCACGAGGGCTTCCAGGCGATGGCCGAACCCGGCGCCTTCACCTGGGCGGAGGTCTTCACCCGCGAGCCGGAGAAGTCCGACGCGTTCTTCCCCGCCGTGTTCTCCTACCGGCAGCGGGACATGGAGGACGGCGAGATGAACTTCCGGGTCTACGACCTGGGCGAGCGCACCGTGCTGGGCCGGATGAAGATGGGTGCGGAGTTCCCGCCCGAGGTGCAGCCGTACATCAACGTCTACTTCACCGTCGAGGACTGCGACGCGGCCGTGGCGAGGGCCACCGAGCTGGGCGGCGTGCTGCGGTTCGGTCCCATGACCACGCCGTTCGGCCGGTTCGCGGCCATCAGCGACCCGCAGGGCGCGAGCTTCTCGGTGATCGACACCACGACGACCGAAGGAGAGATGCCGAAGCTGACCGACGTGGCCTAGCCTCCCGGACCTCGTGGCCGGACGGCCCTCACGGCCATGGCATGATCGAGCGCATGCGTGAACGTGTTGTGGCCGCGTGTGACGGGGCTTCGAAGGGAAATCCCGGGCCCGCGGGCTGGGCCTGGGTCGTCGCCGACGCTTCCGAGACGCCGGAGCGGTGGGAGGCGGGGCCGCTCGGCAAGGCCACCAACAACGTCGCCGAACTCACCGCGCTGGAGCGCCTGCTGGCGGCGACCGACCCGGACGTGCCGCTCGAGGTCCGGATGGACTCGCAGTACGCGATGAAGGCCGTCACCACCTGGCTGCCGGGCTGGAAGCGCAACGGCTGGAAGACCTCCGCCGGCAAGCCGGTCGCCAACCAGGACCTCGTCGTGCGCATCGACGAGCTCCTGGACGGCCGCTCGGTCGAGTTCCGCTACGTCCCCGCCCACCAGGTGGACGGGGACCGGCTCAACGACTTCGCCGACCGCGCCGCGAGTCAGGCCGCCGTCGTCCAGGAGCCCGCGGGCAGCGGCCTCGGATCTCCCGAGCCGCCGCCCTCCCCGGACACCCCGGCGAAGGCCCCCCGCTCCCGCCCGCGCGGCGCCGCCGCCCGTACGGCCAAGGCCACGGGCGGGAAGGGCTCCACGCGCACCATCAAGGCGAAGTTCCCCGGCCGCTGCCAGTGCGGCCGCTCCTACGCGGCCGGCGAGCCCATCGCCAAGAACGACAGCGGCTGGGGCCACCCGGAGTGCCGCTCGGGCGCGACCGTCTGATCAGACGTCGAAGGTGTAGAACCTGGTGTGGTCCAGCAGGTCGGCCGGACTCATGTCGTGCCAGGGCCGCATCGTCTCGTTCAGGTCGATGACGTTCGGCGTCCCCGCGGTGGGCAGATAGCCCGAGCCGGGGTGGCGTCGCTGCCACTCCGCCCACAGCTTGTCTATGTACGCGTGGTGCAGCCAGAAGACGGGGTCGTTGGGGGAGACCCCGGTGGCCATCTGACCGCCGACCCAGACGTGGACGCGGTTGTGCAGATTGACGCCCCGCCACCCTTCGAGGTGGTTGCGGAAGCCGTCCGAGCCGCTGTTCCAGGGCGCCATGTCGTACGTGGGCATCGCCAGCACCGACTCGACCTCGGCCCGCGTCGGCAGCTCGCGCGTACCGGAACCCAGGGAGCGCCGCAGGAACGTACGGCCGTCGACCCGCACGTCGACCGGCCAGTTCCCGCCGGACGCGGAGAACGGCCCGTCCGTCACCCGGCCGTCCCGCTCCCGCCCGGTACCCCCGAGGAAGTCGGGTGCCCACAGCGAGGCGCGCGGCGTACGGTCGACCGTCCAGTCCCAGTAGGGAAGCGTCACCGACGCGTCCACCGACTGCAGTGCCCGCTCGAACTCCAGGAGGAATCTTCGGTGCCAGGGCAGGAAGGACGGTGAGCGGTGCCCGGTCCGCTCGCCGTTGTCGGTGTCGGAGACGATGAACGAGTTGTGCGTCGTGACGAACTCGTCGTAGCGGCCGCTGCGCTTCAGCTCCAGCAGCGCGGCGACGAAACGCCGCTTCTCGTCGGCGGTCAGGGTGGACTGGTTCTTGCGGACTGCCATGTGCGGGTGCTCCAGATGCCGTGCGTGGTGGGTCAGTTGGCGGGGAAGGGCAGCAGGGGCGCGCCCTGCAGCTCGTCCACAGCGGCGCGGGCGGCGGCGCGCGGGGTGGCGACCGGGTCGTAGTGGCTGACGACGCTGATCCAGCTGCCGTCGGCGTTGCGCATCACGTGCAGCTCCACCCCGTCGACGAACACCGCGTATCCCGCGCCGTGATGGCCGTGGTGACCGGACCCGGTGGCCGGACGGCCCTGTATCCGGCGCCCCTTGTAGACCTCGTCGAAGGTCCCGGGGGAGTCGTGATGCCCGGCGGCCGAGGCCGGGATGGCGGCTGACAACGCCCCCGCGCTCGTGGCGAGGACGGCCGCGGCGGTGAGCGCGCTGCGACGGCTGAGTTCCGGCATGCGGACCTCCTGGGTGGGTTCGGCTGATGACCCCGCATGCCTACCGGCCCGCCCGCTACCGGGAGAAATCCACGCGAGGCGGTTGGCTGCGATCCGGGCAATTCCCCTTATGTCGTGCAAGGTTGAACGAAGATGATCTTGCTCCACGGGGGTCGGGCATGACTGCGGAAGGGGAAATTCCGCCCGCGGAGGGTGTTGCGGCGGATGTTTCTGCTCGAGTCGCGCGTTGCCGGTGGTGCGCGTCACGCCGTGAAACTGGCGCGATTCAGCGGCCGGGGTGCCGCAGCATCCGGACCAGTACTCTGTGTCCAAAAATAGAAACTCTAAGTAATCAAAGGTTGGGTGAATTGCCATTCACCGACTAAGGTGAATTGCCATTCACCTGCGCCCTCGCCCGGCGCGCCGCCCGCAGGAGCGCCCATGGACCAGACACCCGCGATACGCAAGCCGCCCGGTGCGGACACCCTGCGGGCACGGCTCACCGTCCCGGTGCTCGCGTTCGGCGGCATCCTCATGGCGGTCATGCAGACCGTGGTCGTGCCCCTGCTGCCCGACCTGCCCCGGCTCACCGGCGCCTCGGCGGGCGCGGTCTCCTGGATGGTGACGGCCACCCTGCTCTCCGGCGCCGTCCTCACGCCGGTCCTCGGCCGGGCCGGCGACATGTACGGCAAGCGGCGCGTCCTCATGGCGGCCCTCGGGCTGATGACCGCCGGTTCGGTCCTGTGCGCACTGACCTCAGACATCGCCGTGCTCATCGCAGCCCGCACTCTGTCCGGCGCCGCTGCCGCGGTCGTCCCCCTGTCCATCAGCATCCTGCGGGACGAACTGCCGCCGGAACGCCGGGGATCGGCCGTGGCGCTGATGAGTTCCACCGTCGGCATCGGCGCCGCGCTCGGCCTGCCGCTGGCCGCGGTGATCGTGCAGTACGCGAACTGGCACACCATGTTCTGGGTGACCAGCGTCCTCGGCGCCGCAGGTGTGACCTCGGTGTGGTGGGCGGTGCGCGAGTCGCCGGTGCGCGAGCCCGGCCGCTTCGACGTACCGGGCACCATCGGTCTTGCCGCCGGGCTGGTCTGCCTGCTGCTCGGAGTGTCGCAGGGCGGGCAGTGGGGCTGGGGCAGCGCCCGTGTCGTGGGTCTGTTCGCCGCCGCCGTCGTCGTGCTCGCGCTGTGGTCGTGGCAGCAGCTCCGGAGCGAATGGCCCCTGGTGGACCTGCGGTTGGTGGGGCAGCCCCGGGTCGGCCTGTCCCATGTGGCCGCTCTGCTCGCCGGGTTCGCGTTCTACGCCAACACCCTCGTCACCGCCCAGCTGGTGCAGGCGCCCGAGGCCACCGGGTACGGGCTCGGACTGTCCATCGTCGCCACCGGGCTGTGCCTGCTGCCCAGCGGCATCGTGATGCTGCTGCTGTCGCCCGTCTCCGCCCGCATCTCCGCCGCCCGGGGGCCGCGCATCACCCTCGCCCTCGGGGCGACGGTCATCGCCGCCGGGTACGCCGTGCGCATCGCCGACAGCCGTGAGCTGTGGATGATCATCGCGGGGGCCACGGTCGTCGCGATCGGCACCACCCTGGCCTACTCGGCGCTGCCCACCCTCATCCTGCGGGCCGTACCGCCCGGGCAGACCGCCTCCGCCAACGGCGTCAACGTCCTGATGCGCACGATCGGCCAGGCCTGCTCCAGCGCCGCCGTGGCCGCCGTCCTGGTGCACCACACCAGCCCGGTCGCCGGCGTCCCGGTGCCCACCCTGCACGGCTATCTGCTGGCGTTCGCGATGGCCGGGGCGGTCGCCCTGCCGGCCGCGGCGGCGGCCCTGTGCATCCCCGGCGACTCCGCCGAGGACGCCACGGACGGCCCGGATCGGGCCCGGGAGCGCACCCGGGGCGCGCGCGAGCAGACCATGGAGGGAGCATGAGTGCCGTGAGCACTCCACCCGTCACGCCCACACCCGCCCGCAGGGACGCCGAGTCGACCAGGACGGCCATTCTGAAAGCGGCCCGATACCTGCTGGCCCGGCACGCACACGGCGACATCACCCTCAAGGCCGTCGCCGACCGCGCCGGAGTGAGCCCGCCGCTGATCCTCAAGTACTTCGGCAACAAGGACGCGCTGTTCGCCCGGGTCATGTCCTTCGAGACCGACGCCGAAGCGCTGCTCGCCGCGCCGCTCGACGCCCTCGGCCCGCACATGGTCCGGCACGTCCTGGTCAGCCAGTCCGAGCAGGGCGCCGACCCACTGCTGCGGATCGTGTTCGCCCCTCTGCACGGCGAGCAGGGCGACATCCTGCGTGCCAACTTCCGCACCCAGGTGACCGACCGGCTCACCGCCCGCCTCACCGGCCCCGACGCGGCCCTGCGGGCCGAACTGGCCGTGGCCACCCTGCTCGGCCTCGGCGTGATGTACGGCATCGCCCGCGCCACCGAGCTGAGGGCGAGCACCGTCGACGCCCTGACGGACCGGTACGCCCCGACCGTCCAGGCGTATCTCACGCCCTAGCCGAACAGCCGGTCCAGGAAGGCGTTTCCGTACACGCGGTGCGGGTCGAGGCGGTCGAGCACCCCGTCCGCCTCCGCCCAGGCGGCGGTGCCGACCGCCGCCGGAACGACGCCGCCCAGCACCTCCTCGTCGCTCCACACCCCGTCGTCCGTGTACGCCCACCCCTTGGACCACTCCACCCGGGTGAGCGCAGAACCGCCGTCGAACGTGCGCAGGAGGAACCGCTCGATCTCGCGCAGGAAGGCCTCCGCGTCCGGTGTGCCCGGCAGCGTGAGGACGTCCAGCCACACGGCCGTGTCCCACTCGGGGTGCTCCTCGGGCGGCCGGAGCGCCGACAGCAGCGGCGGGCGGGCCCCGGAGACCTCCACGTCGCCCGGGTCGTCCAGGCCGGTCACCCGGATCTCCACCGAGCCGTTGACCGGGAAGCTGCCCCGGGCGGCGTACGCCGTCAGCCGCTCGCGGTAGAACGCGGCGAACTCGGAGACGACCTCCTGCACCCGGTCCCGCGAGGTGAGGACCGCGTAGCCGTCGGCGTGCACCCGCAGCGTGCTCGGCTTCAGATACAGCAGCGTGTTCTTGGACGGCCCCCACAGGTCGGCGGACAGCGTCGTCACCAACCCCAGCGCCGCGGCCTCGTACTGGGCGGCGCCGAGCACCGGCGCCAGGTACCAGGCCGCGTCCGACGTCATCCGGCCGACCAGCTCCGCCACCGGCCCCGGGATGTTGTCCGAGAACGGGTAGTTGTACGGCCGCGTCACCTTCCGCGAGGTCAGCGGCCGGGTGGGGGAGACGCTCCACACCTTCAGCCAGGGGTGCTCGGTGAAGGCGAACCAGATCGCCTCGACCCGCCCCGCCTCGTCCAGGTAGCTCGCGAACGTCCGCCCGTCGTCCGAGCCGGGCGCGGCGAACAGCTCCCCGGCCGGGACGTCCGTACGGCTCACGCACCTCAGGTCGGTGTTCGCGCCCACCCGCAGCACCACCTCGGTCACCAGGGACCGCCCGAGGTGGGTCAGCAGCGCGGCGCAGTCCGCCTCGTCGCGGTGGAACGTGCGCAGCACGTACGCGCCGGCCCCGGAGTCCCACACGACCGCCGTCAGGGACAGGACCAGATTGCTGAGGGAGCCGTAGGTGTGCCCCGACCGCCGTCGCTCACCCCGCGCGGGTACGGCGGTGCCGTGCGCGTCGACGGCGAGCGCACCGCCCAGCGTCAGCACACCGGGAGCGGGAGCGGCCGTGACACCGAGGCCGTGCCCCTCCAGGAAGGTCAGCAGGGCCTCCATGGTCACGCCGGTTCCGGCACGCACGGCGGTGGGGGAGTCCAGGGCCAGACCGGTGAGGTGGGGCGTGGTGTCGACGAGGAGGACCGGCGCTCCGGACGGCGTCCCCTCCGTGACCGTCAGGGGTGACCAGCCGTGCGAGGCGCCCCGGGCGCGCACCCGCCACCCGTGCCGCCACGCCCAGTTGACGACGGCGGCCAGCCGTTCCGGGCTGTCCGGCGCACAGGCCCACAGGCCGTCGGCGGTGATCTCGCCGACCCAGTTCCGGTACGCCGAGCGGTACAGCGCGACATCCCCGGGGAAGTCGGGCAGCTGCGCGGCGGCGGCCGCCGGATCCGCCGGCAGACCGGGTACGGCGGCCAGTGCGGCGGCGGTGAGGAGGAGGCGTCGGCGGGTCCAGGACGAGGCGTCCGACGGGTGGTTGTTCGTTGAACCGGTGGTCACGTCAGGTCACGCTAGGGGCCGGTTGACACGTGACGTGTTCCTGTCGCATCAATTCACTCGTGTGAGTGAATTGGGTGGGCGTGACGGGCCGGAGCGATACCTTCCGCGCGGTGTCGTGACAGGTGACAGACTGACGCCCATGGACGAGCGCACATTCGACAGGTCGGGTCAGCACGCCTCCGTCATCGGACTCGGCACCTGGCAGCTGGGGGCCGACTGGGGAGACGTCGACGACAAGGAAGCCCTCGCGGTACTGGAGACGGCGGCCGAGGCCGGGGTGACCTTTTTCGACACCGCCGACGTCTACGGCGACGGCCGCAGCGAGCAGACCATCGCCGCGTTCCTCAGCGGCCGCCCGGACCTGCACGTCATGGTCGCCACGAAGATGGGCCGCCGGGTCGACCAGATCCCCGGGAACTACGTGCTCGACAACTTCCGCGCCTGGAACGACCGCTCCCGGCGCAACCTCGGCGTCGACCGGATCGACCTGGTGCAGCTGCACTGCCCGCCCACCCCCGTCTACTCCACGGACGAGGTGTTCGACGCGCTCGACACCCTCGTCGAGGAGGAGCGCGTCGCCGCCTACGGCGTCAGCGTCGAGACCTGCGAGGAGGCGCTGACCGCGATCGCCCGGCCGAACGTCGCGAGCGTGCAGATCATCCTCAACCCGTTCCGCATGAAGCCCCTCGACGAGGTGCTCCCGGCCGCCCGTGCGGCGGGCGTCGGCATCATCGCCCGGGTGCCGCTGGCCTCCGGCCTGCTGTCGGGCAAGTACACCCGGGACACCGTCTTCCCGGAGAACGACCACCGCACCTACAACCGGCACGGCGAGGCCTTCGACCAGGGCGAGACCTTCTCCGGCGTCGACTACGCCACCGGTGTGGAGGCGGCCGCCGAGTTCGCGGCACTCGCCCCCGAGGGCTGCACCCCCGCCCAGCTGGCCCTGCGCTGGATCGTCGAACAGCCGGGCGTCACGACCGTGATCCCCGGCGCGCGCTCGCCCGAGCAGGCCCGGGCCAACGCGGCCGCCGCCCGCCTCCCGGAGCTGCCCGGTGAGACCCTGGCGGCGATCCGCGACCTGTACGACCGGCGTATCCGGGACCAGGTCGAATCCCGCTGGTGAGGCCGGCTTTCACGGCTCCAGGAGCAGCTGCCTCTCCTGCTCCTGGTCGCCGGAGGCGGCTCCGTCGTCGCGTGCCGTGAAGGCCCGGGTGAGCGTGTCGCTCGCCCGCCGCACGGCCTCCGGGCTGCCCTGCACGGTGACGGTCACGGGCGCGGACAGCCGCCCGGAGGCCTTTGCGTCACCACCGGCGGAACCCGCGCCGCTCTCCCCGTCGAAGGTCGCCGTGTGGACCGTCGCGCTGCCGTCGGCGGGGAGCTCGTCCGGCGCACCGAACGTGCCTTCCAGGGCCCGGACGACCGCTCGTGCGTCGTCGGTGCCTCCGCCGCTGAGCGTCACGGTGAGCTGCGTATCGGACATGCGTCCACGACCTCCTCGGGCTCTGCGTCATTCGCGCCGTCCGTGTAACCGTCCCCTGATCGCTCAAACCGCCACCGGCGCCGGGACGAGGAGTCGTTCCGGGGAACCCGGGCAAGAGGAGGGCTCGGATCTCACACCAAGGAGGAACAGTGGCGGACGCGGCTGAGGGCGGGGCCATGCGCCGGGGGCGCAACGAGACGGAGGAGGAGAGAGCGGACCGGATGTGGCAGGAGCTCATCCAGGAGGTCCGCGTGGCGCAGATGGGCGTCCAGATCCTGTTCGGCTTCCTGCTCACCGTGGTGTTCACCGAGAAGTACGCGGATCTCTCCGACACCGACCAGACGATCTACCTCGTGACGGTCGTTCTGGGTGCCTGCGCGACCGGGGCGCTCATAGGACCGGTGTCCCTGCACCGCCTCGTCTCCGGTCGGCGCGTCAAACCGCAGGCGGTGCAGCTGGCCTCCCGGCTCACCCTGCTCGGCCTCGTGCTGCTGCTCGCCACGACGACCGCCTCACTGCTGCTGATCCTGCGCGTGGCGACGCACGACGGTTTCGTGCCCTACCTGGTCGCCGGCGTGGTCGGCTGGTACCTGCTGTGCTGGTTCGTCCTGCCGCTGTGGACCCGCCGCCGCTACACCTCGCGGTGACGGCACCGTGGCCAGTTGCCGGTCGTGCAGTCGGCTGAGCAGCAGCAGCGACGCGCTCGCCCCGATGAGGGCGCAGAACATGTCCCACTGTGTGTCCCAGACATCGCCCTGGGTGGCCAGGAAGGCGTCCGCCGCGTGCCCGCCGGCCACGGCGGCGGCCCACTCGAGCATCTCGAAGACGGCGCTGAAGGCCAGGCAGGCGCACACGGTCAGCGGCGCGAGCCAGCGGCTGCCGCGCAGCGGCGAGGTGCGCACCAGCAGCTCGCGCACCAGCACGGCAGGGACGAAGCCCTGCATCAGGTGGCCGAACCGGTCGTAGGGATTGCGGTCCAGACCGAAGGCGTCCCGGACCCGGTCGCCGAGCGGCACCTCTGCGTACGTGTAGTGGCCGCCCACCATCAGCACCACGGCGTGGGCGGCCAGCAGGCAGCACAGCAGGCCGGTGAGCGGGAAGCGCCGCCGGGTCAGTACCAGCAGCGGCAGGCCCACGAGGACCCACACGACCTCCAGGAACCAGGTCATGCGGTCGTGCGGGTGCCATCCGGACAGGACCAGCACCACGAGCACGCCGCAGGCGAGGGCGGCGGGCAGCGACGGCCGGGGACCTGGGCGTACGTCGGACACAGCGGGCATGGCGGGCTCCTCTTCGGGGGAGCCCATCGTCGTGGCGGGGGCGGGCCTCCGGCATGAGTACGCCTACTCATACCGGCCGCGCTTCAGCCCCCGGCGAGGACCCCCTGCAGGAAGTCGTCGACATGGACCTCCTCGCGGCCCGGCGGGACCACCTCGTGGGTCTCCCGCAGGAACGCCGCGAACCCCGGCGCCCACCCGAACACCACCGCGTGGTGCCGGCCGCCGTCGGGGCGGGCATCGCCGAGGAACTCCATGCGCAGCTCCTGCCACATCCCCCGCGACTGCGGGCGCATCCGCACGTCGCCCACCCCGACCGGACGCCGCAGCCCGTCACCGAGCATCTCCCGGTCCAGCTGCCACCGGGCGAGAACGCGGCCGTCGTGGCTGAAGACCACGGTGACGGCGAACGGGTCCGCGGCGTCGTAGCTCAGGTGGGCGAGCACGGAGAAACGTTCCGTGTCGCCCGCCTGGAGCTGCACCACCAGGGTCTTGTGGACGAACGAGTTCACGAGAGGGCCTCCGGGAAGAACCGACGTAGAGCCCTCTAGTACCCCCGATTTCGCCGGAATGCTCAGCCGGCCGGGTGATTCCCGCGAGCACCGCGCAGCGACTCGATGCACACCGCGACGGCCCGCTGCAGGTCCTCCAGGCGCTGCACCATGTCGTCCTCGTAGAACTCCCCGGCGTCGTCGAAGGTCAGCTCCTCGAACACCTTCGTCGCCTTCTGCAGGCTGCTGTAGAACTTCGTGCGCCGCTCCTGCACCCGCAGACCGGGGTCCGCCTCCACGGCCTCCACCACGAGGGACTTCATGGTGTCGTAGGCCTCAAAGGCCCACTCGCCGGCGTCCTCGCCCTCGTCCAGCTCGTCGATGAGCGACAGGTGGCGCTCGGCCTCCTGACGAAGATCGACGGGCGCGTCGACGGTCTGCCCGGCGGGCGTCCTGATCTGCCCCGACTCGGCGATCTGGCGCACGTATCCGATCCGGTCGGCCGCCCTGCTCTCACCGGCGACGGCCTTCTTCAGCTCGTCGGTGCGCACGACGTCGCGGGCCAGCTCCGACTGCAGGTCCGGGTCCTCGCGGACCCGGTCCAGCAGGGCCTGGCGGGCCGCGCGGGCTGTCGACGGGTCGGCGAGGATCGCGGCCCGCAGGGCGGTGGGGTTCTCCGCGACCTCCAGCGCCTTCGTGGGCCGGATGCCCTCCGCCTCGGCGGCCTCGGAGATGGCGGTGCCGCGCTCGGACGTGGCGCTGTTGCGGGAGACGTAGTAGCTCAGCCACACGTCGGCGTCCGGCAGATCCACCTCCTGACCCGGCGTCAGCGCCTCGAAGTGCGGGACCATCCCGTCGTCCGCCGCCCGGTCCCACGCCTTGTAGTAGCGCATGACCCGCTCCGGGGAGCAGCCGGCGAGCTCCGCGAACTCCCTCGCGGACACCTTCGGCGTCTCGTCCGCGCCCTGCCCGCCGGGCCGCACGCTGCGCGCCACCTTCAGCCCGAAGGCCCACCCTCCGGTCCGGGCGTACGCCCCGAACTCCCGCGCGTCCCGCACGACCAGGTCGGACACGGGCTCCGGGGCGGCGGGGGACGTCTCGGGCGGGGTCATGGCTACGGTCACGGACGACTCTCCTGAGCAAGGCGGAACGGATGGCGCAAGGTGCGGACGGAAGCCTAGCGGCACCCTCTGACCTCGCCGTTCACCGCCCACACGGCCCGCCCGAAAACCGTTGTCGCCCCCGGGCGGGGGTGCGCGAGGATGTCCGGCATGGTGCGAACAGGGGAGGGCGAGGCACTGCGCCGCTGTGCGGAGTGCGGCGGGTACGCGTACGGCGGCGCCCCCGCCTGTGCCGTCTGCCGTGACCTGGTGGACGGCATCGTCGAGGGGGAGTGGGCCGCCTTCCTGCGGCAGTGGGACACCACGGCGGGCGGCGACCAGGAGCGGACCCTGGCCGAGATGGTCGCCGCCGAACCCGACCGGCACGACTGGCGGCTGGTGGACGCCGCTCTCGACCGGCTCAGGTGCCCCGACTGCGGCGACCGGCTCACCCGCGGCCCGGCCGGCTGCCCGGCCTGCGACCGGGCGCACGGTTACCGCTACGCCGCCATCGAGACGGACCGGCCGGGCGTCCCGCCCGGGAACGAGCACGCGATCCGGGTCAACGTCTCGGTGGTGCGCAGACCGCAGGTCAGCTCTGACAGCGAAGTGCTCGTCCGGCGCCTGCTGCTGCCCCTGCTGCTGACGGGCTTCCTGCCCACGACCGAGCAGGCCCAACGGATCAGCGCGCTCGTCAAGAAGAGCCCCCCGGGGCGGAGGGCTCAACTGGTCGAGCAGGTGGTGGAGGCGCTGGCCGAGGGCTTCAGCCGAACGCGTCGCGCAGCGCGGGCAGCAGGGTCTTCTCCGACCAGTCCAGGTACGCCGGCTGCGACTCGCCGCCGATCTGGACCAGGGCGACCTCGGTGAACCCGGCCTCGGCGTACGGGCGGACGGCCTCGACGAACGCGTCCGGGTCGTCACCGCACGGGATCGCGTCGGCGACGTCGTCCTGCCTGACGAACTGGGTGGCCGCGTCGAAGGAGTCGGGGTGCGGCAGCTCCGAGTTGACCTTCCAGCCGCTGCCGAACCAGCGGAACTGGGAGTGGGCCCGCTCGACGGCCGCGTCCCGGTCGGGGTCGTAGCAGACCGGCAGCTGGCCGACGCGGGGCTTGCCCTCGCCGCCGTGCCGGTCGAACGACTCCAGCAGCCCGGCCTTGGGCTCGGTGGCGATGACCAGGTCGCCGAGCCGGCCCGCGAGTTCGCAGGACCGCTCCCCGGAGACGGCGATGCCGATGGGCGGCGCCTCGTCCGGCAGGTCCCACAGCCGGGCCGACTCCACGTCGAAGTGCGTGCCGCGATGGTTGACGTGGCCGCCCTTGAAGAGCGCGCGGATGATCTCCACGGCCTCCTCGAACATCTCGTGCCGCACGTCGACCGACGGCCAGCCGCCGCCCACCACGTGCTCGTTGAGGTTCTCGCCCGAGCCCAGTCCCAGCCGGAACCGGCCCTCGGACAGCAACTGCAGCGTCGCCGCCTTCTGCGCCACCACCGCCGGGTGGTAGCGGAACGTCGGACACGTCACATACGTCATCAGGGGGATACGTGACGTGGCCTGGGCCGCCGCACCGAGCACGGCCCACGCGTAGGGCGAATGGCCCTGCGAGCGCAGCCACGGGAAGTAGTGGTCAGAGGTCACCGAGAAGTCGAAGCCCGCCTCCTCGGCCCGCACCACGTGGTCGACGAGCTCTCGGGGGCCGGCCTGTTCGGTCATCATCGTGTATCCGATTTGCACCATAACCGGCGAGTCCCCTGACAGAGGACTTGAAAACGGCTCGATCAAGGTCGCCGACGGGTGCAGGATGCATGCATGAGCGTCTCCACCCTGCCCTCCTCCGCTCCCGCCGCACAGGGCGTCGACGCCTTCGGTGTGCACGCCTTTCTCGACGCCCTCGAAGCCGCCCCCGAGATCGAGCCGCACAGTCTGATGATCATGCGGCACGGGCGGCTGGTCGCCGCCGGCTGGTGGGCGCCGTACACCGCCGAACGCCTGCACCTGCTGTACTCGCTCAGCAAGAGCTTCACCGCGACCGCCGCGGCGCTGGCCGAGGCCGAGGGGCTGCTCGACTTCGACGCACCCGTGATCTCGTACTTCCCGGAGTTCGAGGCCGACATCACCGACCCGCGCAGCCGGGCCATGCGGGTACGGCACGTGGCGTCCATGGCGAGCGGCCACCGGCGCGACACCGTCGACGAGGTCTTCGGGCGGCACGTCTCCGAGCCCGTCCGGCAGTTCCTGCTGCTGCCCCCGGACGCCGACCCGGGCACCGTCTTCGCCTACAACCAGCCCGCCACCTACACGCTCGCCGCGATCGTCCAGCGAGTGACGGGGCAGCCGCTCACCGCGTACCTGCGGCCGCGGCTGCTGGATCCGCTGGGTATCGGTGAGGTGGCCTGGTCGTGGGACCGCACCGGCCGCGAGCTCGGCTTCAGCGGCCTGCACGCCACCACCGACGCGATCGCCCGGCTCGGACAGCTGTATCTGCGCGACGGGCTCTGGGAGGGCGAGCGGCTGCTGCCCGAAGGATGGGCGGCCCGGGCCTCGCACCCGCGCACACCGACCGCCGGCGTGATGGGAGACGTGGACCAGCAGGACTGGGACCAGGGCTACGGCTACCAGTTCTGGACGTCCCGGCACGGCTACCGGGGCGACGGCGCGTTCGGCCAGTTCTGCCTGGTGCTGCCGGAGCACGACGTGGTGATTGCCGCGACCTCGGCGACCGAGCGGATGCAGGAGTACCTGAACCTGGTCTGGAAGCATCTGCTGCCCGCCTTCGGCCCTGAGCCGCTGACCGGCCGCGAGACCGCCGACGCGGAGCTGCTGGAGCGCCTCGGCCGGCTCGCGCTGCCGCCCGTCCCGGGCCGTTCCGTGCCCCCTGGCCGCGAGCGGGACTGGGCAGCCGCCGCGTTCACGCCCTCCGAAGCGGCCGGACCGGTCCGCTCGGCCGGGCTCACCCGGGACACCGACGGCTGGACGCTCACCCTCACCGGAGCGGGGGACCGGCCGGACCGTCCGGACCGGCTGGACCTGCGTATCGCGGGGGAGGGCTGGACGGTCGACGAAAGGCCCTTCCCGACCGCGGTCAGCGGCGGCTGGACCGATGGGGGCACGCTGGCCCTGGACGTGGTGTTCCTGGAGACCCCGCACCGTCTGGCGCTGACCTGCTCCCTCGCGGAGGGGTCGCTCATCGCGCAGTGGCGCACCCCGCCACTGCCCGCCGGCCCCCTCACCGTCCTGCGCGCCCCGCGCCGGTCAGTCTGAGTCAGGCCGGAAGGTCTTGAAGAAGGTGCGCAACGCCTCCTGGTTGGCGGCCTTGTCCCAGTCGGCTTCCGGTGTGGTCCAGCGCAGCGAGAAGCTCCGGCCCCCGCCGAGCAGGAAGCCCCGGCCGTAGGTGTGCACCCGGGTGCCGTGGACGTAGGCGGTCCACTCCATGTCGGCGGCCTTACGGCCCTGGTACGTCGTCGCGCGGATCGCGCCGATCCGGTCGTAGCCGTCGGCCTGTTTGAGGTTGGGTTCGACGTCGTCCCGCCATACGACGACGGGGTCCGGGCCCGCCCGGTCGCTGTAGGTGACGGCCAGCGTGCGGTCGTCGTCCTCGGCGCCGAAGACGACCCGGTACACCTCGCCGTCACGGTCGGTGTCCAGCCGTTCGAAACCCTTCGGCAGCGCGACGGAGAAGCCCTCCGCCGCCTGATAGCGCTGGAACCCGGGCGGCAGGGCCGTGGCCGGGGAGGAGGGTGTGCGTGGGGGAGTGGGGGTCGGCTTGGGCGGCGGGGAGGACGGAGTGGGTGTGGGGGAGGGGGACTCGGGCGGGCTGGGCGCCCCGGAGGGTTCCGCACTGTCGCCGCCGGTGCCCTCGCCCGGAGTGGCGGCGGAGGCCGGCGGCCGGGCCGGCGATTCGGCCGCGTCGCTGCCGCCGTCCGTGCCGGGCAGCCCCTGGGTCGCGGCGAGCACGGCGACCGCCACGGTGACGACGGCCAGGGCCGTTCCCGCCACCATGGTGCGTCTGCTCCACGCCGGGTTGCCGGTCCGCACCGCGGCGTAGGCGCCGCGCAGCCGCGGGGCCGGTGCCGCGGCCAGGGCGGCCTCGGGGTCCTCGCTGAGAGCGCGGGTCAGCGCCTCACGCACCACCGGGCGGGTCAGCCGCTCTCGTGAGTCCTTGCGGAGCAGACCCTGCACGACCTGGGTGAGCGGCCCGGCGCGCACCGGTGTGCGCAGCGGAAGCCGGTCCACGCCCTTCAAGGTGTTCTCCGGGCGCCCCCGGTCCCGGAAGGGCGGGCGCCCCTCGACCGCCGTGTAGAGGATCGCGCCCAGCGCCCACAGGTCGGCCGCGGGGCCGATGCGCTGGTCACGGGCCTGCTCCGGGGAGGCGAAAGCGGGTGCCGTCAGCCGGGGAGCGAGGGTCGCGCCCGCCAGGCCGAAGCCGGTGACGACGACCGAGTGATCCTCGCGCACGAACACCTGGCCGGGGCTGAGCTCGCCGTGCGTGATGCCCTCGGCGTGCGCGGCGTCCAGCACTTCGAGCAGCTCCAGGCCGATCCGCGCCGCCCGCACGTAGTTGAACGTGCCCTGCTCGGAGAGGAGTTCACCGAGTGGGGTGCCGTCGATCCACTCGCTGACGGTCCACAGGGCGCCGGCCTCCTCGACGGCGTCGACGGCCGCGGCGATCCGGCCGGGGCACAGCAGCGCCATGTTCTCGGTCGTGCGCAGCAGGCGGGCGGCGGACCGGCGCTCGGCCCCGTGCGAGTCCTCCGGAAGCCCGATCTGGGTCACGAGGCACGGGCGGGAGATCTCGCCGGCCCCGGTGTCCTCGGCGTACCAGCAGATGCGGTTGGTCTCGCGATGAATGATCTCGAGCAGCCGGTACCGGCCGGCGACCAACTGGTGTGTGGAGACGTGCGCCCTGCCCATGGCCATCCCTCGCTGGAAACCTGGCTCTCACCTTTTCCAGAAGTACGGGGAGTGAGGCGGCCTGCGTTCAAACGGATCGCAACTCCGTGCCTGTTCCTGTCTTTTGTTCAAAGGGTGGGAGCAAGTGTGCGAAGAAAGAGGGTCTTTCGCGGGCCCGGGCGCGGCTCACCTCGGCAGCCCCGGGTGCGGCGGGCGCGAGGAATTCGGCCGCCGCGGCCCGCTGATTCGCGAATTCGCGCCCGGCCTGGTGGTAACCGCCGGTAAATGCGAAGGTGTACTACGTCTGAACTCGGAGCCCTCCGATGAATTTCGCGACGGATTCTCCGGAGGGGCCGGAACGTCAGCGCAGTCCGAAGCGACGCGACCAGGCGAACACGTCGTCCGTCGTCGCGTTGCCCCCGCACACCACCAGACCGAGCCGCGCCCCGTCGCCCACCCGTTCCAGGACCTGCCGGGCCGCGGGCAGCAGGCAGCCGGCTGCCGGTTCGGCCCACACCTTGGCGTGGTCGGCCAGGTCCAGCACGCCCTGCACGGCCTCCCGGTCCGGGACCACGAGGACCTCGGTGACCAGGGCGCAGACATGGTCGTACGTGAGCCGTGACACGGACGGGGCGCTGAGGGTGGAGACGATCGACGACAGGGCGACCGGCCGCGGGCCGCCCGACGACAATGCCTCGGACATGGCCTGGGCGCCCTCGGTCTCCACGCCCCACACCCGAACACCGGGCCGGCGCGCCCGCAGCGCGGCGGCGACACCGGCGATCAGGCCGCCGCCCCCGATGCTCACGAGCACGTCCGTGAGTTCGCCGGCGTCGGCGGCGAACTCCAGCCCGACCGTGCCCTGTCCCGCGATCACCGCGGGGTCGTCGAAGGGATGGACCAGGGTCAGGCCCTCCTGCTGAAGCCGGGCCATGAGCGCGAACGCGCCGTCCATGTCCTCGGTCAGCCGCACCGACGCACCGGCCTCCTCCGCGATCTCCACGGCACGGGCGGGTGCCGAGCGGGGCATCACCACCGTGGCCTTCACATCGAGGGCCGCTGCCATGACCGCGACGGCGATGCCGTGGTTGCCGCCGCTGACCGCCACGACCCCGGCGGCCCGTTCGGTCTCGCCCAGCGACAGCAGCTTCGCCGCCGCCCCGCGCGCCTTGAACGAGCCGGTGCGCTGCAGCAGTTCGAGTTTCACGGTGACCGGTGCACCGAGCAGCGCCGACAGCCCCGGGCTGTCCACGGTCGGGGTGCGCACGACGTGCCCGGCGATGCGCCCGGCCGCGGCTTCGATCTCCGGCATGCCGATCATGGCGGTCGTCCTTCCGGCGCGGGGTCGCGGAACGCGCCGTATCGAACCCTGACGCGCCGAGGGGGCCGAGGTCAAAGCGGTGCGCGGGCCTGCCCTGTGTCCCTGCCCCGTGTCGCGACGGACACACCCGAGCCCGGCGGTTCAGACGTCGCGCCGCACCAGGTACTCCAGCAGCGACCGCAGGTCCCGGGCGGCTTCCGCCGCCAACGGAGCTCCGGCGAGTGAGGTCTCGACGGCGGCGAGGTGCCGGCGGGCCTCGGCCATGGCCGCGGCGCGGCCGCCCGCCTCCTCGATGAGCGCGGCCGCCGTGTCGGTCGCCGCACCCGACTCCAGGAGTGCGGCGATCCGGCCGCCCATCGGGGAGCCGAGCGCCACCAGCACCGGGAACGTCTTCTTCCGCTCGCGCAGATCACCGTGGACCGGTTTGCCGGTGACGCCGGGGTCCCCCCAGATGCCCAGCACGTCGTCGACGATCTGGAACGCGACCCCCAGGTGCCTGCCCGCCCGGTCGAGCGCGGCGGCCGTCTCGGGGCGGACACCGCCGAGCACGGCACCGAGCGCCGCCGCGCAGCCCAGCAGCGCGCCCGTCTTGTGCTCCGCCATCGCCCGGTATTCGTCGGGCCGTACCCGCTCCGGGCCGGTCCACGGGCGGTCGGCGAACAGCAGGTCGTCCGCCTGCCCGCGCACCAGGTCACCCAGCGCCACGGACAGCGTGCGCACACCGGCGGCACCGCCGGGCTGCGCGGCCAGCGTCTCGACGGCCAGGGCGAACAGGGCGTCGCCCGCCAGTACCGCCGGCCCCGTGCCGTAGGCCCTCCACACGGTCGGGCGGCGGCGCCGGTCCGCGTCGCCGTCCATGATGTCGTCGTGCAGCAGGGAGAAGGTGTGCACCAGTTCCACCGCGACAGCCGCGGCCACGCCGGCCCGGCCCGGCGCACCGGCCGCCTCCGCGCCGAGCACCGCGAGCGCCTGCCGCACGCCCTTGCCGCCGGAGGCCACGGCCGGAGCACCTCCGACCTCGCACCAGCCGAAGGAGTACGCGGCCATCTCGCCCACCCAGGGGTGCAGCCGCCCCACGGCTTCCTCCAGGGCGGGCCGGACCAGGGCGCGGCAGCGGTCGACAACCGCGGGGACAGCGCGGGCGCCGACCGCGCGATCGTGCGACTCGCCCCGTCGTGCGGTCCGTGTGGTGGCGGGTGCCTCGGTCGCCGTGTCCTGCCGTGACGGCCGCGCGATGGCCGGGGCCGGTGCCGTCGCGTCCTGGTGCGCCGCCTGTCCGGCCTCCCGGGACGGCGGCGCCTGGGTGACCGGGGCCGGTGCCGTCGTGGCGTTCCTCCGAGCTGTCTCCACCGTCGTCGGCAACGCCGTCACAGGGCCGCCCCCGTCGTCTGCTCGGTCGACGGTATGCCGAGTTCCTCGTGGGCCCGGGCCACCATCCGGCGGGCGTGCTGCAGGCCGATGTGCTCCAGCAGGCCCGCGAGGTCGGCCAGTTCGGCCGCCGTCTCCTCACGGTCGCGGCCCAGACGGGCCAGGGACTTGGCGAGTCCCAGCCGCGAGAGTGCCTCCCCGCGTGGCTCGCTCATCTCGCGGAACTCCGCGAGCGCCTGCTCGTACAGCTCGCGCGCCTGCTCGTAACGCCCCGCCCGGTACAGGACGTTGCCGCGCATCTTGTGGTTGTAGGCGAGCGCGCTGGACAGCCGCATCGCACGGCACGTCGTCTCCGCCTCGGTCAGCAGCTCCAGGGCCCGCTCGGTGTCCTGGTCGCGCACCGACACCACATCGGCCAGCCCGCGCAGCGCCCAGGCGTGGCCGCGGCGGTCGTCGGCACGAGCGGCGATCTCAGCGGCCTCCTCGAACAGCGCGTACGCCGAGTCGTAGCGGCCGGTGTTGCGGTGCATCTGCGCGATGCCCTCCAGCGCCCACACCGTGTGCCGCGCCTCCCCGCGCCGCCGGGCCTCGGCGAGCAACTGCTCGTGCAGTCTTCCGACGGCCTCGTAGTCGCCCTGGATACGGCCGGTCTCGGCCAGCCCGGCCAGCGAGTAGCCGCGGACGACGATGTCCCCGCCGCGTTCGCCGAGGTCGGCAGCCAGCTGGAGCAGCCTGCGGGCCAGCCGGAGCGCGCCGCGCTGCCGGGCCAGTGTGCCGCCGCTCCACAGCGCCCAGGCCATCGCCCCGAGGTCCCCGGCCTGCCGGGCCGCGCGGTAGCTCGCCTTCCAGGCCCGGTCCGCGTCCTCGACCCGGCCCAGCCGGCGGTGCGCCTCGGCCACCGCGAGTCCGGAACGCGCCGCCTCCCCGGGCTGTCCGGCGCTCTCGGCCGCTCTCAACTGCTCGGTACCGGCGGCCAGGACGTCGGTCAGGGAGGAGTTGACGGACAGAGTGGTGAGCGCGCCCTGGTACTCCGGGGCGAATGCCTTGCCGTACATCGATGCCTTTCGGTCCGTATGCACACCATCTATACATAGCGCGTATACATGGTGTGCATAGAGGGGTGAAAACCTGCCCTGGCCACAAGGGCCAGGGCAGCACCTGTTGCCGATCAAGACGTCGGCGGAACGGAGCGGGTTGCCTGTGAGACGTAGTTCACCTGATGGGTGTTCAGTGCTGGCCGGCTTTGTGCGGTGTCGCCTCGCTCGGCCGGACGACGACGTACCCCTCGCCCTGGAGCAGCAGTTGCACGGCCTCGCCGGAGCCGCCGCGCAGCATCGACCCGATGGACTGCGAGCGGTGCAGCGAGGTCTGCAGTCCCGCGGTCCAGCCGACGATCGCGTCGGTGTCGACGTACACCGGGTACTGCGGCGAGACCGGGATGACGAGCGGATTGCCCTCGCACACCAGGCCCAGCTTGCCGTGCCCCGTGAAGACGCTGTTGAACAGACCGCCCCCGGTCATGCCTGCGCCCTTCACGGTCGCGATGCGGTAGGACAACGTGGCGTCGAAACACAGGACGTTGCGGCCGTTGACCGTGAACTCGTCGCCGGGCTCGACGTCGACGACGAAACAGTTCTGCGCCTCGTGCGCGAACCAGGCCTCACCCTGCCCGCGCACCGCCATCAACGGCAGCCCCTCCCCGGTGACCGCGCGCTTGAGCATGCCGCCCACGCCCTGGCCCTTGCGTTCGAACTGGAGGTTGCCGCGGTAGGAGATCATCGCGCCCTGCCGGGCGAGCATTTCGCCGTTCACCGTGTAGCGGATGCACTTGGCGTTCTCGACCGTCATGCCCGGCGCTACGGCCGGCTGCACCATGTGCTCACTGGAAAAGAGGTCACCCTTCATACCGGCATCCTCGCCCGGAGCGTTTCCCTCCGCCAAGATCACGCGGGAAGGCCGCTCCGCCCGCCCACGGCTCAGGCCGCTTCACCGCCCGCAAGGGACGGTACGCCCGTCGAGGCCACCTGCACAGCGCTGCCGACCGCACCACTACGGTGTGTACGCCGGGACGACCTCCGCCCGCACACGCCCCGACCGGCCGAAGGAGCGCCGACGATGTCCCGCACCGCAAGCCCCCGCTGCCCAGCCGCCCTGGCCGCCCTCACCTGCTGCGTCGCGCTGGGGTGCGGGACCGGCACGGTGCCTCAGGGGGGCCGCCCCAGCCCGCCGCCCAGCGCCCCGAGGGCGGCCGGGCCCAGCGTGGTCACCTGGGCCTCCTCCGCCACCCACGTGGGCGAGACGGCCGACGGCCGCGGTTACCGGCTGATGGTGCGCACCAGCGTGGGCGGCAGCGGCCTCAGGGTGCGACTGTCCAACGCCTTCGGCGACCAGCCGGTGACGTTCGCCAACGTCCACGCGGGCCTGCGACGGGACGGTGCCGCACTCGTCCCCGGCACCAACAAGCGTCTGACCTTCGACGGCGCCCGCTCCGTCACCGTCCCCGCCGGCGGCATCGTCTACAGCGACCCGCTGCCCGGCAGCGTCCCGGCCGGGCGCACCCTCGCCGTCAGCATGTACGTGCCCCGGGCGGGCGGCGCGCTCACCGGACACTGGCTGGCGATGCAGACGTCCTACAAGACCGTCGGCGACCACGCCGCCGAGGAAAGCGCGACCCACTGGAAGCAGCGGACCGGCTCCTGGTTCTATCTCGACGCCGTCACCGTACGGCCTCGTGAGAGGACGGGCGCCGTGGCCGCCCTCGGCGACTCCATCACCGACGGCTGGCATTCCACGACCGACCGGGACCGCCGCTGGCCCGACTTCCTGGCCCGCCGCCTGCGCGAGTCCACCGGCATCCGGGTCGAGGGGGTGGCCAACGCGGGCATCGCCGCGAACAAGGTCCTCCTCGACGGCCCCGGGCAGAGTGCCATGAACCGGGTGCAGCGCGACGTACTCTCGCTGCCGGGTGTGCGCACGGTGTTCCTCTTCCAGGGCGTCAACGACATCAAGGCCGAACCCGGCGCCACCGGTGCCGGGCTGATCGCCGGGTACCGCAGGCTGATCGACCGGGCGCACGCGGCCGGGAAGTGCGTCGTCGGAGCCACGATCACCCCCTACAAGGGCTGGCAGGAGTGGGACCCCGCCGGGGAGGCGGTGCGGCGGCAGGTCAACGCCTTCATCCGCGACAGCGGCGAGTTCGACGCGGTCGCCGACTTCGACCGCGTCCTGCGCAGCCCCGACGACCCCGAGCGGATCCGCCCCGCCTTCGACGGCGGCGACCATCTGCACCCCGACGACCAGGGGATGCGGGCGATGGCCGACGCCGTCGACCTGAACAGCCTCGACTGCGGGGCCGGCTAGGGCCCGTCGGCAACCGGCGACGAAGCGGCAGCTGCGTGTGCCATGCCCCGTGGCCCCGGCAGGGGCCGAGCGACGGGTCCCCGGCCGCACGTCGCCTCGGTCGGCTGCCCGGGCGGTCAGCCGGACGTCGTCGGCTCCGGGGCGATCAGGCCCTCGCGGTAGGCGATCGCCACGGCCTCGCCGCGGCTCGACGCACCCACCTTGGCGAGGATGTTGGAGACGTGGACGCTCGCGGTCTTGCCGCTGATGAACAGCTCCTCGCCGATCTGCCGATTGCTGCGGCCGAGGGCGAGCAGCCGCAGCACGTCCTGCTCGCGCGCGGTGAGGACGGCGGCCCGGCCATCGCTGCCGGGCCCGTCCGACAGCCGGCCGCGACGGATCAGGTCGTCCACCTGTTCGCGCAGCGGCGTGGCGCCGAGGTCGTCCGCGGTCTCCCGCACCGCCCGGGCCTCGGACGCCGCCTCCTCGCGCCGCCCGGCCGTCACCAGGGCCTCGGCGTACCGCAGCCGGCACCGGGCCCGCTCGTAGACGTCGCCGTAGCCGAACGCCGTCACCACCCTCGCCCAGGCGGCCGCGTCCGGCCCCGACACGGCCCGGATCCACTCGGCCTCGGCCCGGGCCAGCCACGCCTGCCCCTCGGGGCCCTGGGGCGTGCCGTCGTCCCGGACGGCCATCGCCCGTGCCACTTCCACCAGTTCGGTCGCGGTGTCCGTCCAGCGACCGGCCCCGGCCTCGTCACCGGCCGACCGCAGTCCGGACGCCGCGTCGGCCACCGCCGACAGCGCCAGCGCGGCCAGCCGCACCGTGACGTCCGGGCGGGTACCCGACTCGTCGATGAGGCCCGACACCGTCGCCCGCATCCACCGCACCGCGTCCTCGGGGTCCCGGCGCAGCGCCGCCGCGTCGGTGAGCACGATGCCCGCGACGAGGGTGGCCATCCAGTCGAACGGCCCCTCCAGCAGGGCACGCGCGCGGTCGGCCGCCGCGAAGTCACCGCGCGCGAGCGTCACGTACAGCGCGGGACCCATCGTGTACCCGCCCGCGGCCGGCAGCACGTCGGCGTCGGCCGCCGCCGCGCGCACACACTCGTCCCAGCGGCCCAGCACGTTCAACACCAGCAGCCGCAGGTACCGCATCTCCAGCGGGTACGTCGACGACAGCAGCCCGGCGCGCCGGGCCCGGTCCAGGCCCTCCGTCAGCCAGGGCACGCACTCCGCCAGGGCACCGGACTCGTAACAGCCCATGGCCAGGTTGAACAGGGCGCGCAGCTCCACGGGCGCGTTGCCCGAACTCCGGGCCAGCTCCCGGGCTTTGACCAGCAACTGCCGGCCCGCAAGGCCGCGCCGCCCCTCGCCGTCGAAAACGGCCAGCGAGATCAGCAGGTCCGCCTGGGCGTCGGTCACCCGCAGCCGCTCCGCCACCCCCAGGGCCCGGCGGGCCACCTCGAGCGCGGTCTCGTTCTCCCCGACGTGGCGAGCCGCCAGGACATGGGTGGCCGCCGCCCACACCCACGTCGGGGACGGAGGCTCCTCCGGGATCATCGCCAGGGCTTCGCTGCTGTAGGCGAACGCCGCCGTCAGGCTGTCCACGCTCAGCAGGTTCCCGGCGAGGGTGTAGCGGACCCGCGCGGCGAGTTCGGACTCGGCGTCCTGGCCGAGTCCGGCCAGCGCGGACCGGGCGAGGGACACCGCCCGGTGCAGTTCCCCGGCATGCGCGGCCGCCGCCGAGGCACGCAGCATCAGCGTCACCCGTTCGACGCCCGGGGGCCGGGCCTCGGGACCGACCGCCGTCCACAGGTCCAGGGCCGCTTCGAGATGCCGTTGTTCCTCGGCCGGCGCACCGACCCGCCGGGCGTGATCGGCGGCCTCCAGCGATGTGGCCAGCGCCTCGGGGAGGTCGTGGCTCTCCCGGTAGTGGTGGGCACGCTCGGCGGCGCTCTCGGCACGTCCGCGACCGGCGAGCAGCCGTGCGAACGCGCCGTGCAGCCTCGCCCGCTCCCCGGGCAGCAGATCGGCGTAGACGGCCTCGCGGGCGAGCGCGTGCCGGAACGAGTACGTGTCCCCCTCGCCGGCCACGAGCAGCTGCCGGCCCACCGCCTCCCGCAGCGCCGACTCCAGCTCCGCCTCCGGCAGCCCGGCCGCCTCCCGCAGCAGGTCGTGTTCCACCCGGCGCCCGGCGACCGAAGCGGTCCGCAGCACCTGCTGCGCCAACTCGGAGAGCTGCTCGAAACGGATCAGCAGCACATCGGCGAGTCCACTGGGCACACCACCCGACTCGGTGTCGGTGGCGGCGAGCAACTCCTCCGCGTAGAAGGCGTTCCCCTCGGCCCGCTCCACGATCCGCCGCACCGTGGCGTCCGGCAGCGGCCGGGGCTCCAGGGCCCGCACCAGCCGGTCCACGTCGGGATCGGCCAGCGGTCGCAGTTCCATCCGCTCGACGAGGGGCAGTCGTACCAGCTCCGCCAGGAGCGGCCGCAGCGGATGCCGGCGGTGCAGGTCGTCGGCCCGGTACGAGGCGAACACCGCCAGCCGGTGCCGGAGCACGCCCCGGCCCAGCAGGAACCGCAGCAGGTCCCGCGACGACTGGTCCGCCCAGTGCAGATCCTCCAGGACGAGCAGCAGCGGCACGACCTCCGCGACCTCGGTCAGCAGCCCCGCCATGCCCTCGAACAGCCGCAGCCGACCGTCCACGTCCCCCACGGAACCGGTCCCGGCCCCCAGCAGCCGCTCGACCACGGGATGAGCGGCGAGAGCGCAGGCGAACCGCTCATCGGCGGCCAGCACCCCCAGGATCTCGGTGAACGGGAGGTAGGGCAGCCCGACGTCGCCGAGATCCACACAGTGTCCGGTGAACACGGTCATGCCCGCCGCGGCGGCCTGCCTCCCGACCTCGTCGAGCACCCG
Organism: Streptomyces tibetensis; assembly: GCF_007655005.1. Lineage (GTDB taxonomy): Bacteria > Actinomycetota > Actinomycetes > Streptomycetales > Streptomycetaceae > Streptomyces > Streptomyces tibetensis. The sequence goes on along the minus strand of NZ_SZVW01000025.1, from coordinate 42,559 downwards.
GGTCTTGCCGACCCCGGCGTCCCCGGCGATCAGCACGGCGCGGGCCTCACCACCGCGCGCACGCTCCAGTACCCCGCAGAGGCGGGTGAGTTCGGCATCCCGCCCGACGACGGGCGTGGCCGATGACGCCTGCTGCACAGAACCAACTTTCTCTTCACCAGCGCGGGAGGTCGACATGGTGCGGCTGGGCGGCGTGGCGCGATCGACCCACGACCCGCAGCGCCCCCGGACAGCAGGCGCCCATCTCCTAGGCGCGCAAGACCTTCGCCCAGTCAGCCGGCACCCGCCCCGCGGGCCCCGGTGTGGGCTGATCGGCAGGATGACTCACCGGCTCCGACAGCTCCGGCCCACCCTCGTACAACTCGTTCGTCTCGTAGTTCCAGTACCAGTCCTCACCCGGCTCGAAGCTCTGCACGAACGGATGCCCGGTCTCCCGGAAATGCCCCGTCGCGTGCTTCGCCGGCGAACTGTCACAACACCCCACGTGCCCGCACTGCGCACACCGCCGCAGATGGAACCACCAGCCCCCGGCCGCGTCACACTCGGCGCACCCGCTGCCGCTGGGCCGCGCGGTCGGGTCGATCCCGTTCTCGCCACTCATGCAGACTCCTCCTCGACCGCTGTCAGCGGCAGCAGTACCTGGAACCGTGTGTCCCCGGGCTCCGACTCCACCCGGATGCTGCCATGGTGCTTGTTGACCACGATCCGCCAGGAGATGTCGAGCCCCAGTCCGGTCCCCTCGCCCACCGGTTTGGTGGTGAAGAAGGGATCGAAGATCCGCTCCCGGTCCTGTGCCGGGATGCCGACGCCCGTGTCGGCGAACTCCACCAGCAGCCGGTCGTGTTCCGCGGCCGTCCGCACGGTCAGCGTCCCCTCCCCGCCCGCGCTGTTCATCGCCGCGACCGCGTTGTCGATGAGGTTCGTCCACACCTGGTTGAGCTCCGCGGGGTACGCGGGGATCCTCGGCAGCGTTCGGTCGTAGTCCTTGACGACCTTGATCTGCTTGCCGATCTTGCCCGACAGCATCAGCAGGGTCGAGTCGAGGAGTTCGTGCACGTCGGCGTTCTGGAAGGGCGCGCGATCGAGCTGCGAGTACTGCTTCGCCGCGTCCACGAGGTGCGAGATGCGGGTGGTCGAGTCGTTGATCTCGTCCATCAGCAGCTCGGTCTCGACGGTGTAGTTGAGCCACCCGATCGCGCTGGGCAGGATGTCCTCGTCCACCGCCGCCGCGACCTGGTCCAGCCAGTCCACGTCGAGGCCGGCCTGGACGAAGGTGGGCGCGATCCGCCAGCCCTCCTCGATGCCCTGGTCGTCCAGCCAGTCGGTCACGGCGTCCTCCCGGTCGGACGCCTCCAGCGGACTCAGCGCGGGTGCCTTCGCGACCCGCTCGGCCGTGCGCTCCTGGATGTCGATGAGGTTCGCCATGACCTCGGGGGAGTACGACCCCTGCGCGATGATCGCCAGCTTGTGGCGCATCTTGCCGACCCGCTCCCGCAGGGTGGCCGTCGCCCGTACGGCCGCAGCGGCGGGGTTGTTGAGCTCGTGCGTGAGCCCCGCCGACAACGAGCCCAGCGCCAGCAGCCGTTCGCGCTGCCCGATGGCCCGCTGGGTGCTCTTCGAACCGAAGAACAGCCCCTCCAGCAGATGCACCGCCATCGGGAACCACTCCTGCATGATGTCCGCGAAGGTGTCGGCGGGCAGCACGAAGAACCGCGTCGGCTCCGTGACACGCATGGAGTTGTTGTAGACCTGCCGCACCCGGTCGCCCAGATACGCCTGCATGGACCCCGCGTACACCCCGCGCTGCGAGGTCCGGGTCACCTCCACGTCGTCCCCGCCGACCCGGCGGTACAGCACCACCGTGCCGTCGAGCATCACGTAGAAGCAGGTCGCGGGCTCGCCCTCGGTGTACACCGGCCCGGGCTCGAACCGCTCCACCCGCCCCTCGCTGCACAGCCTGCCGAGCTGCTCGGGTGTGAGCTTCTCGAACAGGAACAGCGCCCCGATCTCCTGCGGGTTGCAGGGCACGGACCGCCCGCTCACGACTGCTCCAGATACCGGTGGACGAGCATGACGGCCATGGCTCCCTCTCCGACGGCGGACGCGACCCGCTTCGCGGACTCCGAGCGGGCGTCGCCCGCCACGAACACGCCGGGCACATTGGTCTCCAGGTGGTACGGCGGCCGGTCCAGCTCCCAGTCCTGCGGGGGCCGGCCGTCGGCGCTCAGGTCGGGCCCGGCCAGGATGAACCCGCGCTCGTCCCGCAGCACCGTCCCGTCCAGCCAGTCGGTCAGCGGGGCGGCGCCGATGAACACGAACACCCACTGCGCGTCGACCTGTTCGGTCTGCCCGCTGTCCACGTCCCGCAGGGTCAGCCGCTCCAGCCGGCCGTCGCCGTGCGCGGACTCGACGACCGTGCGGGCCCGGACCTGGATGTTGGGCGACTCCTCGATCTGCTGGATCAGGTAGTGCGACATCGACGCCGTCAGTGACTCGCCGCGCACCAGCAGCGTCACCGACTTGGCGCCCCGGGACAGGTACATCGCCGCCTGTCCTGCGGAGTTGGCGCCGCCGACGATGTACACGTCCTGGTCCTGGCAGGAGGGCGCCTCCGTCAGGGCCGACCCGTAGTACACCCCGCAACCGGTCAGTTCCTCGCACCCGGGTGCCGCCAGCTGACGGTAGGACACCCCGGTCGCCAGGATCACGCTGTGCGCCGCCACCGCCGAGCCGTCGGAGAACCGTACAACCCGGGCGGCGCCGTTGACCTCCAGTGCCGTCACCTCGCGCGCGGTGAGGATCTCGGCGCCGAACTTCGCCGCCTGCCGCCGGGCCCGGTCGGTGAGCTGCGCCCCCGACACGCCGTCGGGGAAGCCGAGGTAGTTCTCGATGCGCGAGCTCTGACCCGCCTGCCCGCCGGTCGCCGACCGCTCCACCAGCACGGTCCGCAACCCCTCGGAGGCACCGTAGACGGCCGCGCCGAGCCCCGCCGGGCCGCCGCCGATGACGACCAGGTCGTAGAAGTCGGCCGTCGGCGTCGTCGCCAGCCCGACGCGGGCGGCGAGGTCGACGGCCTCCGGCTCGACCAGCGGTGTCCCGTCCGGTGTGATCACCACCGGCAGCCGCAGCCCGTCCTCGCCGGCCGCGGCCAGCAGCCGCCGACCCTCCGGCTCGTCGGAGGAGTACCAGCGGTAGGGCACCTGGTTGCGGGCCAGGAACTCCCGCACGTCCGAAGAGCGCGACGACCACCGGTGGCCCACGACCTTGGTGCTGGGCACGGGCCGGAAGTCGCTGGTCCGCCAGGCCTGGAGCAGGTCGTCGAGGACCGGGTACAGCTTCTCCTCGGGCGGGTCCCACGGCTTCAGCAGATAGTGGTCGAGGTCGACGACGTTGATCGCGTCGATCGCGGCGTTCGTGTCCGCGTACGCGGTCAGCAGCACGCGCCGCGCGCCCGGGTAGACGTCGAGGGCCTGTTCGAGGAACTCGATGCCGTTCATCTGCGGCATCCGGTAGTCGGCCAGGATCACGGCCACGAGATCACCGCGCAGTTTCAGCTCCCGCAGCGCGTCCAGCGCGGACGCGCCCGACTCCGCCCGCACGATCCGGTACGACGCGCCGTACCGCCGCCTCAGGTCCCGGGCCACGGCCCGGGAGACACCCGGGTCGTCGTCCACGGTCATGATGACGGTCCGCGCCGAATCGGCGGCCTGTGCCATACGTCCCCCACACCGGGCGGTCGACTCCCGGCACGGCGTCCCCGGGGCACCGCGCCGACCTCCGCCCATCGTATGTTCGATCGCCGCGCGGCGCTCCGATACGGAGATCGGCTCCGACGGCCCGGGGCACCGGCTGCGGTGGTGAAGACTGGGCGGCACAGTGACCACTCCCAGGGAGGCAGCCGGATGACACGCCCGATCACCGCAGGGGTCGACGGATCGCAGGAGAGCCTCGCGGCCCTCGCCTGGGCGGCGCGGGAGGCCGTCCGGCGCGACCGGCCGCTGCGCGTGGTGCACGCCTGGCGGGTCCAGACGCCCGAGCTGATCGAGACAGCGGTCGCCACGGACGCGGACAGCCAGGCCGAGTGGGTGCACAGCGCGGTGAGCGAGGCCGTCGGGACCGTCACCGAACAGCACCCGGATCTCGCGGTGACCACCGATGTCATCGAGGGTGCGGTGGCCGACACCCTGGTCGCCGCCGCGGCCGACGCCGAGATGCTGGTCCTCGGCTCGCGCGGGTACGGCCGCATCGTCGGATTCCTGCTCGGCTCGATCGGTCAGCAGGTGATCGCCGAGGCCGTCCGGCCCGTGGTGCTGGTCCGGGCCGGCGACCGGCCCTCGTCCGAGGCCGCCGGGCGGGAGATCGTCGTGGGTCAGCAGGGCGACCCGGAGGACAGCGCCGACGCGCTGCGCTTCGCCTTCGAGACGGCCACCGCGCGGGGGGCGACCGTGCGGGTCGTACGGGCCTGGAGCCTGCCGCCCGTCTTCGCCTACAGCCCGGGCTCGCTGAAACTCCTCGACGAGGCCGGGGGCCTGGAGCCGTACGAGCGCAAGAGCCTGGCCGCCGCGGTCCGGCCGTTCCGGGAGCGCTTCCCCGACGTGCCGGTCGAGGAGCACGTGGAGATGGGCAGTGCGAGTCAGGTGCTGCTGTCGGTGGCCGGGACGGCCCAGCTGATGGTCGTGGGCCGCCGGGCCCACCGCACGGCAGTCGGGGCGCGCATCGGCTCGGTGGCGCACGGGATGCTGCACCACGCCGACTGCCCGGTGGCGGTGGTGCCGCCCGTGTGAGGCCCCCGGCCCCTCACTCCGCCGTCGGCTGCAGTGTCTTTCTGGCCTTGGGCAGGATGTTCTCGATGTAGTCCTCGACCACCGCGTCGAGGCCGATGTCGTGCTGGGCCCGCTCGGACATGTACCAGCGGTGTTCGAGGAGCTGGTGGTAGATCTCCGCCGGGTCCATGGCGCCGCGCAGTTCGAGGGGCACGGCCCGCACGGTCGGCCGGAAGACCTCGCGGACCCAGCGGTGGGCGAGGACTTCGGGGCGGGCTCCCAGGGGATCACCCGGCGCGTAGTCGTCCTGGGTCGCCATCCAGCTCTCCAGGTCGTTCAGCAGCCGACGGGCCTGGTTCTCCTCCGTGTCAAGACCGGTCAGACGCAGCAACTGCCGCTGGTGGTGGCCCGCGTCGACGACCTTGGGCACGAAGCTGACCGTGTCGCCGTTCGAGGCGTGCTCGATCTGCATCTCGGCGACGTCGAACCCGAGGTCGTTCAGGCGGCGGATCCGGCGTTCGATGTAGTGGTACTTGCCCGCCGGGTAGACGGACGCCCGGGTCAGCTCGTCCCACAGGCCGCTATAGCGGGCGCAGATCTCCATGCCGAACTCGATCGGGTCCACCGACGGGTGCAGCGCCCCGGACGCCTCCAGGTCCAGCAGCTCCCCGCTGATGTTCACCCGGGCGAGATCGAGGTCGTAGTCCCGCTGCCCGGCGCTGAGCTGCGGATGCAGGTCACCGGTCTCGGCGTCCACCAGGTACGCGGCGTAGGCGCCCGCGTCGCGCCGGAAGAGGGTGTTGGACAGCGAGCAGTCGCCCCAGGCGAACCCGGCCAGGTGCAGCCGCACCAGCAGCACGGCGAGCGCGTCCATGAGCCGGTGCATGGTGGCCGGGCGCATGGTCGTCTCGAACATCGAGCGGTACGGCATCGAGCCGCCCAGGTGCCTAGTGACCAGGACGCTCTCCAACGGGGCACCACTCGCGTCGGTGCGGCCGGTGACCACGGCCAGCGGGTCCACCGACGGGATGCCGAGCCGGTCCAGGTCGCGCAGCATGTCGTACTCGCGCAGCGCCGGGCGCTCCGCCAGCTCCTTGACGGCGATCACCTCCTCGCCGGCCCGGGAGTAGCGCACCACGTGCCGGGAGATGCCGCGCGGCAGCGGCACCAGGTACTCCTCCGGCCACTCCTCCAGAGGCACGTCCCACGGCAGTTCGAGCAGGAGCGCGGGATGCTCCGGGTTGGTCGCGCTGATCTGCAGTGCCATGGGCCGGGTGTCCTTGTCTCGCCGCCGATCGTCACATCAGATTAGAGGGCCCGTTCCCGGGCCCGGAGGGCGGCGTCCCGCACCGGCCCGCGGTGGACCGGCCCGTGCCCGGGGAGCAGCAGCTCGCCCTCCAGCTCCGCCAGGACGTCCAGCGAGGCCAGGGCCCGTGGCCGCTCGTGGTGGAACATGTCCGGCAGCAGCTGCGGCCCCTCGATGCGTGCCGTGGGGTGCCCGCTGACCAGGGCGTCCCCGGAGATCAGCGCACCGGTGCCGGGCAGGTGGTAGGCGCAGTGCCCGTCGGTGTGACCCGGCGTGTGCACCGGGACCGGCCGCCCGGGCAGGTCCAGGGCGCCGGCCGTCGGAAACGCACGGGGAGCGGTGACGGGCACGTCTGCCGTGCCGCCCGAGCGCAGTGCGTGCACCGCCCACGGCAGCACTCCCGGCCGCCAGCCGTTCCTCAGCACCGTCCCGATGGTCACCTGGTGCAGGAAGTCCCGGCGTGCGTGCGGCACTTCGGCCTCGTGCAGCAGCACGGGGGTGCCGTGGGTGGCGCTCAGGTACTCGGCGGATCCCAGGTGGTCGTTGTGCGCGTGCGTGATCAGCACGGCCTCCACCGCCTCCGGGGCGCTGCCCACCTGCGCGAGCGAGGCTAGGACCCGCTCCCGGTCGCCGGGGTAGCCGGTGTCGACCAGCGTGACGGCGTCCCCTTCCTTGAGGATCACCCAGTTGGTGCTGGAGCCGTGCACCAGGTAGGTGCCGTCCGCGACGTGCTGTACGTCCGCCCGCATGATCGCCCTGCCCCTGTGTGGTTTCCGCTACCGGCCCGACGGGAGAAGAAAAGCAGACGCGGTGGCGTTCGGAATCGCCGGGTCCGCCCCAAGGGGGGAGTGCTGCGGGGTTGTTCGGTCCGCCGTCAGCGCACGCCGTGCGGGCGGAACTGGATGCTGATGCGCGGCCCCGTGGCCCGGGTGCTCTTGGGGATCGCGTGCTCCCAGGTGCGCTGGCAGGAACCGCCCATCACGACGAGGTCGCCGTGGCCCAGTGGGCGGCGCACGGTGTCGCGGCCGCCCCGCACCGGGCGCAGTAGCAGGTCCCTGGGTGCTCCCACCGACAGGATCGCGACCATGGTGTCCTCGCGCGCACCGCGTCCGATCCGGTCACCGTGCCAGGCCACACTGTCCCGGCCGTCGCGGTAGTAGCAGAGCCCGGCCGTGGTGAACGGCTCGCCCAGCTCCTTGCCGTAGTGGGCGCTCAGCGCGTCCCTCGCCCGGGCCAGCACCGGGTGCGGCAGCGGATCGTCCACGCCGTAGAACGCGAGCAGACGCGGGACGTCGACCACGTGGTCGTACATCGTGCGCCGCTCGGCCCGCCACGGGACTTCGGCCGCGAGCTGTTCGAACAGTTCGTCCGAGCCGCTGAGCCACCCGGGAAGCACGTCGAGCCAGGCGCCGAAGCCGAGGTCGGTACGGCTGATCCCGTCCAGAGGGCCGAGCCGCAGCTCATCGGCCTGGTCGAAGAGGGAGCCCTGGAGGTGCATGCCGCCAGCGTACCTCGTAATCGAAAATCTGTTCCATGGCGAGGTCGGCCTTTCGATACATTGGTGTATCCAATACAGTCATGTATCGAACGACCGAAGCCATCGAAGGGGTCGAAAGGAGGGCAGGGCATGGCGGCCGACGGAACCACCGGACGTGTGACCAGGCGCAGGGTCCACACCCGCGCCAACCTCCTCGGGGCGGCGTTCTCCGTGTTCGCGGCCAAGGGATTCGGCCACGTCTCGATCGAGGAGGTCTGCGAGGCCGCCGGCTACAGCAGGGGCGCCTTCTACTCCAACTTCTCCAGCCTCGACGAGCTGTTCTTCGCCCTCTACCAGGAGCGGGCCGACCTGATCGCCGAGCAGGTCTCCGGAGCCCTCGCCCTCGACGGGCCCGACCTCGACGTGCCCGCCGCCGTGGACCGCGTCACCGACGTGCTGCTCCTCGACCGCGACTGGCTCCTGGTGAAGACGGACTTCCTCGTACACGCCGCCCGCGACCCGGAGGTCGCGCACAGCCTGCTCGAACACCGCGCGCGGCTGCGGCAGGCCATCGCCGGCCGGCTCGGCCGGGCCCGCGGGCACACCGCACTGCCCGCCGTGCTGGTCGACATCGACGACGCCGCCCACGCCGTCGTCGCCGCGTACGACGGCGTCACCACCCAACTGCTGCTGGACCGGGACCTGGAGCACGCCCGCGTCTGGCTGAAGCAACTGCTCACGGCCCTGCTGACCGACGGCAGCGGCACCCCCGATCACACGAAGCACTGAGGAAGGGAACGGTCGCCATGGATGCCGATGTCATCGTCGTCGGAGCGGGTCTCGCCGGCCTGGTCGCGGCGCACGAACTGACCAGCAAGGGACGGCGGGTCGCCCTCGTCGACCAGGAGAACGCGGGCAACCTCGGCGGTCAGGCCTTCTGGTCCTTCGGCGGGCTGTTCCTCGTCGGCTCGCCGGAGCAGCGGCGCCTGGGCATCAAGGACTCCTTCGACCTCGCCTGGAGCGACTGGCGGGGCAGCGCGGGCTTCGACCGGCTGGAGGACGAGGACTCCTGGGCCGTGCGCTGGGCCCGCGCCTACGTCGAGTTCGCGGCGGGGGAGAAGCGGTCCTGGCTCGACGGGCACGGCATCACGTTCCTGCCCACCGTCGGCTGGGCCGAACGCGGCGACCTCACGGCGCACGGGCACGGCAACAGCGTGCCCCGCTTCCACGTCGCCTGGGGCACCGGCACCGGCGTCGTCGAACCGTTCGTGCGGTACGCCAAGCAGGCCGCCCGCGACGGACTGCTCACCTTCCACCACCGCCACCGCGTCGACGCGCTCGTCGTCGAGGACGGCACCGTCCGGGGCGTGCGCGGCACCGTCCTGGCCGAGGACCCCGCACCCCGGGGCGTCGCCTCCAGCCGCGAGGCGGTCGGCGAGTTCGAACTGACCGCCCAGGCCGTCATCGTCACCAGCGGGGGCATCGGCGCGAACCACGACATCGTGCGCCGCTACTGGCCGGAACGCCTCGGCACCCCGCCGCGCGAGATGGTCACCGGCGTCCCCGCCTACGTCGACGGGCGGATGCTCGACATCAGCGCCGAGGCGGGCGTCCGGCTGGTCAACCGCGACCGCATGTGGCACTACACCGAGGGCCTGCAGAACTGGGACCCGATCTGGCCCGGCCACGGCATCCGCATCCTGCCCGGCCCGTCCTCGATGTGGTTCGACGCCCTCGGCCGCCGCCTGCCCGGACCGTACCTGCCCGGCTACGACACCCTCGGCACCCTGAAGCACCTGCGCACCACCGAGGACATCGCCGGGTACGACCACTCCTGGTTCATCCTCACGCAGAAGATCATCGAGAAGGAGTTCGCCCTGTCGGGCTCCGAGCAGAACCCCGACATCACCGCCAAGGACCGTGCCGGATTCCTCAAGGAACGCATCCTCGGCAAGGGCGCGCCCGGCCCGGTCGACGCGTTCCTGCGCAAGGGCGCCGACTTCGTGACCGCGGGCAGCGTCGAACAGCTCGTCGCGAAGATGAACGAACTCACCGACGAGCCGCTCCTCGACGCGGCCGTGATCAAGCGCCAGATCGAGGCCCGCGACCTCCAGATCGCCAACCCCTACGCCAAGGACGCGCAGGTACAGGGCATCCGCAACGCCCGCCGCTACATCGGCGACCGCCTCGGCCGGGTCGCCACCCCGCACCGCCTCCTCGACCCGGCGGCCGGACCGCTGATCGGCGTCAAGCTGCACGTCCTCACCCGCAAGACCCTCGGCGGCATCCAGACCGACCTCGACTCGCGGGCGCTCGGGACCGACGGCAAGCCGATCGACGGACTGTACGCGGCCGGCGAGGTCGCCGGATTCGGCGGCGGCGGCGTCCACGGCTACAACGCCCTGGAGGGCACCTTCCTCGGCGGCTGCCTCTTCTCGGGCCGGGCGGCGGGCCGCGCGGCGGCGAAGCAGACCGCCTGACGGACGCGGGCCCGTCTCCTCATCCTTTGAGGAGACGGGTCAGCACGGTGGCGTGGCTCTGCTCCGGCGTCTTCGAAGCGGTCAGCAGGGTCACGTCGCCCTTGCGGACCAGATCACGCAGATTGTCGAGCGCCTCGGCGGCCTCGTCGGCGGCGAGCTCCGCCTCGTACCGCTCGGCGAACTCCTCGTACGAGCCCTCGCCCGCGTGGTACCAGCGGCGCAGCTCCGTCGAGGGGGTGAGCGCCTTCGGCCACTCGTCCACCCGGGCCGCGTCCTTCGCCAGTCCGCGCGGCCACAGCCGGTCGACCAGCACCCGCACCCCGTCCTCCGGCTCGGCGGGATCGTAGACACGGCGCACGCGCACGCTCATGGTCGGCTCCTCTCCGCGGCGATACGGATACGTGCCGCGAGCCTAACCCCGGCCCGACGCCCGCACCCCTGGGGACCGCTGCGCTGCAGCTCCCCAGGGGTGCGGGCCGGTGTCAGCCGGAGCGGCGGCGGGCGGCAGTGCGGCGCTTCAGCGCACGCCGTTCGTTCTCGCTCGTCCCGCCCCACACGCCGATGGACTGCCCCGTGTCCAGGGCCCATTGCAGGCACTGCTCCTGCACGGGGCAGCGCCGTCGGCACACGGCCTTGGCCTGCTCCGTCTGCAACAGAGCCGGGCCGGAGGTGCCGATCGGGAAGAAGAGCTCGGGGTCCTCGTGCCGACAGGCAGCGTGGTCTCGCCAGTTGTCCATCGAAGTCACCTGCATCGCAGTAGAAACGTGCTCTCTCGGATGCTTACTCTCTTTCGGGTGACCTGTCGATGCCCGATGAAACAGGGCGTTCCAGGACAGTCGTTCACTGCTCCCGCATGCCCCAGGGGGAACCGTAGTCCGTCAGCAGGTCCAGGAACGGCCGGGCGGGGAAGGCCTCCGGGCCGAGTACTCCGGCACCTGACCAGGCGCCCGTCGCGAGGAGTTCGAGCGCGACGACGGGGTTGATCGCCGTCTGCCACACCACGGCCTGGGAGCCGTACTCGGTCATGGACCACTGGTTGTCGACCACGTGGTAGAGGTACACCTCGCGCGGCTCACCGTCCTTCACGCCCCGCACCCAGGTGCCCGCACACGTCTTGCCGTGCATCCGCTCGCCCAGCGTCGCCGGGTCGGGCAGGCACGCGGCGACCACGTCCCGGGGCGAGACCTTCACCGGTCCGTCCGGCCCGGGCACGGTCACCGGGTCGGTACGGTCCAGGCCCAGCAGGTGCAGGGTCCGCAGCGTCTCGACGAACTCCCGGCCCAGGCCGTACTTGAAGGTCACCCGGCGGGCGTCGACCCAGCGCGGGACGAGCAGCACCTCCTCGTGCTCCACGTTCACGCACTCGACCGGGCCGATGCCTTCGGGGAAGTCGAACACTTCGGGCTCGCTGAACGGCTCGGTGGTGAACCAGCCCTTCCCGCCCTCGTAGACGACCGGCGGGTTGAGGCACTCCTCGATGGTGGTCCAGATGCTGAACGAGGGCGCGAAGTCGTAGCCGTCCACGGTCAGGTTCGCGCCGTCGCGGATGCCGATCTCCTCGATCTCGTCGAAGAGTTCGTCGGCGGCGTACCGCGCGAACACGTCCGACAGGCCAGGCTCCACCCCCATCCCGACGAGGGCCAGCAGCCCCTCCTTCTCCCAGTCCGCGGCCTGCGCGAACTGTTCGTCGCCGAGCTTGACCCCGCACTCCTCGTACGGCCGTTCCGCGTGCGGGCGGGACAGCGACATCGCCATGTCGAGGTAGGCGGCGCCCGCGGCCCGGGCCGCGCGGAACAGCGGCATCACGAAGCGGGGGTCGGTGGCGTTGAGGAGGACGTCGCAGCGGTGCCGGGCGAGCAGGCGCGCGACGGCACTCTCGTCGCTCGCGTCGACCTGTTCCGCCGTGAAGCGCGCGTCGTCGCCGAGCGCCGCGACCGCCGCCGCGGCGCGGTCCGGGTCGTAGTCGGCCACCACCATGGCCTCGAAGAACGGCCGCCGGGCCGCGATCCGCGTGATGGCGCCGCCCACTCCGCCGGCTCCCACGAGCAGTACACGCATGACAGAAACTCCCTATGTGCGAAGAACGTGACGCGCCCTTGGGGAGATGAAACGCCGCCCTGTCACATAAGGTCAATGGCGTTGGCATAAGGAGGGAGCCCGTCGTGCCGAAGCCCGTGGTGCCCGAGGACAAACGCCGCCGGCGCAGGCCCACCAAGAGCGGCACCGTGCTGTCCGAGGAGCTGATCGTCGAGACCGCGCTGCGCATGCTGCGCGAACACGGCAGCGCGGGACTGACAGCCCGTCGGCTCGGCCTCGCCCTCGACGCGGATCCGAGCACGCTCTACCGGTACTTCCGCGGCATGGACGAGCTGACCCTCGCCATCGGCGACGCGCTCATCGGCCAGGCCCTTCGGGGCTGGCGGCGCACGGGGGAGTGGCGGGCGGACCTGCGGTCCTTCGGGCTGGGCATCCACGCCGCGTATCTCGCCCATCCGCAGGCCGCCCTGCTGACCACGAACCGCGTCACGGGCCGGGCCCATGAGCTGGCCGCCGACGAGGCGGTCCTGGACGTCCTGCGCACGGCCGGTTTCCCGCTGCCCGACACCGTGCGCATCTACCACGCCTTCATCGACCAGACCCTGGCGTTCGCCGCGCTGGACGCCGCCTCGCTGGCCCTGCCCAGCGACTCGCTGCACGCCGACGAGGACATGTGGCGCTCGACGTATGCCCGTCTGCCCGCCACCACCCACCCCCGCATCGCCGAGGCGGCGCCGCTGCTCGCCACCCGCATGCTCGACAGCGCCTACCCGACGGCGCTGGAGATGCTGCTGGACAGCGCGGCGGCCCGGCTGGAGGCCTTCCGCGACTGAGGTCTCAGGGCCGCAGCGCCTGCGCCGCGGTCGCCGTCACCGTCTCCGCCACCTGCGCGAGCGCCGGCGAGTCGAGCTTCCACTGCTGCCAGTACAGCGGCACGTCGACCGTGCGGCGCGGGGCGATGCCGACGAGGCGGCCGTCACGCAGCAGGGGGTCCGCCTGGGGTTCCGGCACCAGGCCCCAGCCCAGCCCGGCGGCGACGGCCTCGACGAAGCCCTCCGAGGTCGGCACGTAGTGCCGGAGCGCGCTCGCGCCGGCGTGCCCCCTGGTGAGCCCGCGGACGAAACCGTCCTGGAAGTCGTCGCGCCGGTCGAAGACCACCACGGGCACCTCCCTGAGTGCCTGGGCCAGGGGCCCGCCGAGGTGCCGCGCCGCGAAGTCCGGCGCGGCCACGGGCAGATAGCGCATCCGGCCGAGCGACCGCACGGAGCAGCCCGGCACCGGATCCGGCGACGAGGTCACCGCCGCCATCACCGCGCCCTCCCGCAGCAGCGCCGCCGTGTGGTCCTCGTCCTCGCGGCGCAGCTCGAAGTAGAGCCGCAACTCCTCCGGTACGCGGGTGAGCACCGGAAGGAACCAGGTGGCCAGCGAGTCGGCGTTCACCGCCACCGACACCCGGGTCGGCTCCCCGGCGCCGCTCAGTCCGAGCTCCGCGTAGGCGTCGTGCTCCAGCCGTGCCACCTGGCGGGCCAGCCGCACCAGGACCTCGCCCGACTCGGTCGGCCGCACCGGCTTGGTCCGCAGCAGCAGAACCCGCCCCGTGCGCTGCTCCAGCGCCTTCACCCGCTGGCTGATCGCCGACGGCGTCACGTGCAGCGCGGCCGCCGCCGCGTCGAACGTCCCCTCGTCCACGACGGCGAGCAGGGTCCGCACCTGGTCCAGCGGGAGATCCGTCATCATCACGTCATCATCACGTCAGCTAATGATACATAAGAATCTTTAGCTGGACCCGATCTCGATGTCTCCGTAGCGTCGACGCCATGACCAGCACCTTCACCGCCGGCGCCGCCGGTTTCGGCACCGGACTGTCCCTGATCGTCGCCATCGGCGCCCAGAACGCGTTCGTCCTGCGGCAGGGGATCCGGCGCCAGGCCGTCCTCGCGGTGGTCGGAATCTGCGCCTTGTCCGACGCGGCACTCATCGCGCTCGGGGTCGGCGGGGTCGGAGCGGTGGTGGTGAAGTGGCCGGGCGCCCTCACGGTGGTCGGCTGGATCGGCGGCGCCTTCCTGCTGTGCTACGGCGCCCTGGCAGCCCGCCGGGTGTTCCGGCCGGACGGGGGCGTACTGCGGATCGAGGGGGACGCGACCGGATCGGTGCGCCGGGCCGTGCTCACCTGCCTGGCGATGACCTGGCTCAATCCGCACGTCTACCTCGACACCGTGTTCCTGCTGGGGTCCGTCGCCGCCGACCACGGTTCGCTGCGCTGGACCTTCGGCCTCGGCGCCGTGCTGGCCAGCCTGTGCTGGTTCACCGCCCTCGGGTTCGGAGCTCGTGTGCTCGGCCGTTTCCTCGCCACGCCCGCCGCCTGGCGTGTCCTGGACGGCTTGGTCGCCGCCACCATGGTCGTGCTCGGCGCCGTGCTCATCGCCGGCAGCTGACACCTCGGCCGCGGGGCGTGGCCGGGCCGGTGAGATAGTGATCCTCGCCCGGAAAGGTGTAGCGAGCATCAAGGAAGCGGCGCGTGGACACGAGCGAGAACACGAGACAAGAGCGGGAACCCGAGCATGAGGCGCCCCGGCGGCGCGGCTGGCGGCGCTGGGCGATGGACACCCGGCCCCTGCGCCGCCCCGCCTACCGGCGGCTGTGGGGCTCCACCGTCGTCACGGCCGTCGGCAGCCAGCTCACCGCCGTCGCCGTCCCCAAGCAGATCTACGACATCACGGGCTCCTCGGCCTGGGTGGGCGCCGCGAGCCTGGCCGGCCTCGTGCCCCTGATCGTGTTCGCGCTGTGGGGCGGGGCGATCGCCGACACCATGGACCGGCGCAAGCTGCTGCTGATCACCAACAGCGGCATCGCCGTCACCTCGCTGCTGTTCTGGCTCCAGGCCTTCGCCGGCCTGGAGTCGGTGGCCGCGCTGATGCTGCTGCTGGCCGTGCAGCAGGCCTTCTGGGGCCTGAACGCACCGGCCCGCAGCGCCTCCATCGCCCGGCTGGTCCCCGCGGACGAACTGCCGGCCGCCAACGCCCTCGGCTCGACCGTGATGCAGACCGGCCAGGTGGTCGGCCCGCTGCTCGCCGGCGCCCTCATCCCCGTCATCGGCCTGCCCGAGCTGTACCTCGTCGATGCGCTGGCGCTGTGCGTGACGGTGTGGGCGGTGTACCGGCTGCCCTCGCTGCCGCCCCTGGCCGGAACGGTGGTACGGCGCGCGGGCGTGAAGGAGATCGCCGCCGGTTTCCGCTACATCTCCGGCCACACCGTGCTGCTGCTGTCCTTCCTCGCCGACATCGTCGCCATGGTCCTCGGCATGCCCCGCGCCCTCTTCCCGCAGCTCGCCTCCCAGACCTACGCCCCCTACGGCGAAGGGCTCGCCCTGGGCCTGCTGTTCGCGGCGATCCCCGTCGGCGCCGTGCTGGGCGGACTGTTCTCCGGCACCTTCTCCCGGGCCCGGCGGCACGGCCTGATGGTCATCGGGGCGGTGGTCGCCTGGGGTGTGGCCATCACGGGCTTCGGGCTGAGCGGCAACCTCTGGGTCGCGGTGGCCTTCCTCGCCCTGGCCGGGGTGGCCGACATGGTCTCCATGGTCTTCCGCGGGGCGATCCTGCTGTCCGCCGCCACCGACGAGATGCGCGGGCGCATGCAGGGCGTCTTCACCGTCGTCGTGGCGGGCGGGCCACGCCTGGCCGACGTGCTGCACGGCACCGCGGGCTCCGCCTTCGGCCCCCGCACCGCCGTCGCCGGCGGCGGACTGCTGGTCGTCGCGGTGATGCTGGTGCTGGCCACCGCCGTACCGGCGCTGCGCCGCTACCGGGTCTGAGGGCTCACGCGGCTCACAGGGCTCCGCGCCGGTGCAGCGTGTACTGGTCCATCAGCTTGCCCCGGGTCATCTCCAGCCGGTGGGCTAGCACCTCGGCGACGTTGCGCACCAGCATCATCCCGAGTTGCGGGTCCTCCTGGCACAGCTCCAGCACGGCCTCCGCGTCGAACTCGTAGGCCCGCACCGGGCTGAACGCCACCGCGCCGAAGTCCCAGGTGTACGGCGGGAACAGCCAGGACCAGCCGAGCAGGTCGCCTGCGCCGAGGCTGGCCACCGTCACCCGCTGCAGGGAGTTCACCTGCTGGTCCAGGGAGACGGCGCCGGAGCGGATGACCCAGAAGCGGTCGGCCGTGCCGCCCGCCTCGAAGATCCGGGCGTCCTCGGGGAAGGACACCTCCCGGGCGAGCGTCATCAGGCGCTGCCGCTGGGGCGGAGGCAGGGCGGTCAGGAGTTTGATCGCTTTGGTCATGACGCGGAGCTCCTCGCCGGGCGGTCGACTTGCGGTGCTGTGTCCAGGGGTCCTAAGCCCATTTCAGCCGCTGCCGGGGCGGCGAGCACCTCGGCGTACGGGACTTCTTCCGGCAGGCCGCCCGGGCATGAAAAAGCCCTGGCTGGAGGGGGGAACCAGCCAGGGCCGTGAAAGGTGATGCACGGAGGACCAGGAGTCGACTCCGTCACCACGTATATGTGAACCGTAAACCATCCGGGGGCGGACGCGCACCCGAAGACCGGGTTGCGTGACCCGTTTCACGCCCGGGTCACCGCGCGAGCCCCCGTACCGTGTTCAACTCCGGGGGCCCGGGTCACTGCGCGAGCACCCGCACCGTCTCCAGCTTCGGGTCCTCGGGGTCGGGCAGGTGCATGCCCGCGTCCAGCCCTGTCCGCAAGTACGCCAGCACCGGCTCGGTCAGGCGCTCACCGGGCAGGACGGCGGGGATGCCCGGGGGATACGGCGTGATCATCTCGGCCGCGACCCGCCCGGCCGCCTCGGACACCGGCACCGCCTCGGCCGGGCCGAAGAACGCGTCCCGGGGCAGCACCGCCTGCTCCATCCGCAGCTTCGCCGGCGACGGTACCTCCACTCGCGGCGCCCCGGGCAGGTCCGGCGCCGCCCGCGCCAGGTCCCGCAGCGCCTCCAGCAACTGTCCGGTGGTTCCCCGGTCGTCGCCGTGGGTGATCTGCGCGCCGATACGGCGGTGGTCCACCAGATGCGCGTCGATCTGCCGGTGCTCGCGCAGCCAGTCCGCCGCCTGGAAGCCCGTGATCCCGAGTCCGGTGAGGTCGATGACGCCGGGCAGCGGGTCGAGGTCGTCGGCCAGACCCGGGCCGCAGAGGTCGTCCCGGCCGTTGACGTGCAGGCCGTCGATCTCCTCGATGGCGGCCCGGACCCCGGCCGCGAGGTCCAGCGCACCGCCCATCAGTTCCCGCCGCGCAGCGCCATCTGCCGCCGCCACCCGTCGAGACCCGCGAAGATCAGCACCGACGGGCTCGTGGTGCCCAGCAGGTCCGCGCGCATCCCCAGCAGCTCCGGCGGCACCAGATCGCCCTGGAGGTGGAAGACCGAACCCTGCTCCAGACCGCTGCCCATCTTGTGGATGCTGGTCACGCAGATGTCCGCGCCCGCGTCCATCGCCCACGACGGCAGATCGGGATGGAAGGGCAGGTGCGCGCCCCACGCCTCGTCGACGATCAACGGCCGTGAGCGCCGGTGACACACGTCGGCGATCGCCCGCAGGTCCGCGCAGCCGCCGTACGGTGTGGGACTCGTGACCAGGGCGCCGCGCGCGTCCGGATGCGCGTCGAAGGCCCGGTCGAACTCCTCGGCGGACGGGGGATGGGCGAGGTTCCGCTCGGCGTCCCAGCGGGGCTCGACCCAGACGGGCTCGATACCGGAGATGATCAGCCCCGCCACCACGGACTTGTGGGCGTCGCGTCCGAGCAGCAGCTTCTCGTGCGGTCCCGCGACCGACAGCATCGCGGCCTTCACCGACAGGGAACTGCCGCACGTGCTGAAGAACGTGTGCTCGGCGTGCACCGCGTCGGCCATCAGTTCCTGCGCGCGTTGCAGCACCCGGCCACGGGTCAGCCGGTCGTCCAGACCGCCCGAGGCCAGCACGTCCCCGTGGAACACCGCGTCACCGAGGATCTCCCGGACCGCCGGATCCGCGCCGCGGGCCTGCTTGTGCCCGGGCGGTGTGAACGACAGATGCCCCTTGCGTCGGTACTCGTCCAGGGCTTCCAGAACCGGTGCTCGTGTGTGGTCCGCTGTCATGCGCACACGGGTTCCCGGCGTGTGCCCCCGCAATCCGGTCTCACCCGGACGGACACCGGCGTCCGCCCGGTCAGCCCTCCGGTGCGTGTTTGCCCGGCTTCACGATCTCGTCCAGCACCCGCAGCACCGCCTCGTAGGACATCTGCCGCACGGTCGCGTCCCGGGCCCCTTGCGGGTCGGTCGCGTCCAGCTCCTCGCTCCTGGTCCGCCACGTCCGCTCCTCCTGGGCCGCGCACTCCCTCGCACGCTGGATGCGCCGCAACAGCTCGCCCGAATCCACCACATCGGTCATGCAGACCGCGTACCCGCCGAACGCGCGGAGATGGCACCGGCATCCGGCCGTTCGAGGTGTTTTCGTGATCCTGCGGCCGGACCGGAGGTTTG
The DNA here is from genome assembly GCF_007655005.1 of Streptomyces tibetensis. Classification (GTDB taxonomy): domain Bacteria; phylum Actinomycetota; class Actinomycetes; order Streptomycetales; family Streptomycetaceae; genus Streptomyces; species Streptomyces tibetensis. The sequence goes on along the minus strand of NZ_SZVW01000025.1, from coordinate 24,029 downwards.
CAGGTGCGGGGAGAGGTGAGCCGAAGAGTGAGACCGCGGCGTTCACGCGGCGCGCGCCCCGAACGCCGCGAGTCCGTTTCGAGCAGTGGGTCCGAGGACCCCGGGCAGGCCCCCCGCGGGCGGCCACGGAACCCGGTCCGGACCCGGTATGTCCGTCCGTGCTGTCAGGGGAGCTGCAGAATGTGCGACGAGCACATGATCGAATCCGTAGGCGAGCCGCCCGGTTCTCACCGGGCCCGGCCGTGCAAGCCGGCCGAGGCGCGCCGGGCGGTGGAACTGGCCGTGGCCGAACGCTGCCGGGCCACCCACACGCCGTGCGACACGGACGCCCTGTCCGACGCGCTGCTCGTCACCTCGGAGCTGACGACCAACGCCATCCTGCACGGCGGGGGTGTCACCGACTTCCAGGTGGACGTCGACGAGCCCGGCGTGCGCGTCTCGGTCAGCGACCGCAGTGACGCGCTGCCCGTGACCGCGCCACGCACAGACCCGAACGGACGCATGCGGCACGGCGGCCACGGCTGGCCCATCGTCTGCCGGCTCGCCCGCGACGTCCGGGTGTCGGACCTGCCCTCCGGGGGCAAGTGCATCACCGCCGTCGTGCCCCTGTTCTGAACGCCCGTGAGGAAGCGCCCGGCAGATTGCACTGCAAAGCGGAGTTTGCTCCCCCGGGTGCAGGGCAGACGCAGTTTCGTGCTTCGGACCGGAGGCGCGCCAGCGGGAGCGGTATGACTGCCCCGGAGGCCCTCCAGGCGATCCGGGCGGCACCCTTCCCGCGGTATGTCCCTGAAACCACCGTTCAGGAGCGAATCCGCATGCTCATCGAAACGCCCACCCATCGTCCCGGCACGCCCGAAACGACGACCCCCGCCACCCGGCGGCGTCACGACGACGCCCCCGACACCGCCGCCCTCTTCGCCCGGATGGCGGAGCTGGAGGAGGGTCCCGAGCGGGAGGCCGTCCGCGACGAACTGGTCACCCTGTGGCTGCCCATGGCCCACCGGATCGCCGGCCGCTTCCGCGACCGCGGAGAGTCGATCGAGGATCTCCGGCAGGTCGCCGCGCTGGGCCTGGTGAAGGCCATCGACCGGTTCGACCCGAGCCGGGGTGCCTTTGAGAGTTACGCCGTCCCCACCATCACCGGCGAGGTCAAGCGGCACTTCCGGGACCGCATGTGGGCCCTGCGGGTGCCCCGCCGTGTGCAGGAACTGCGCAACAAGGTGCGGGTGGCACGCCGTGAACTCACCCAAAACCCGGGCAGCCCCGAGCCCTCCGTGGCGGACCTCGCCACGCACACCGGCCTCAGTGAGGAGGAGGTCAACGCCGGGCTCGAGGCCCTGGACAGCTTCAGCACCCTGTCGCTGGACGCCGAACTCTCGGCCGACGACGACGGCTACAGCCTCGCGGACACCCTCGGCGCGGCCGACTCGTCCTACGACGTCGTCGTGGACCGCGAGTCCGCCAAGGAAGGCCTGCGCCGCCTGCCGGAACGCGAACGGGCCATCCTCTACATGCGCTTCTTCGAGGACATGACCCAGAGCCGCATCGCCGACCACCTCGGCATCTCACAGATGCACGTCTCCCGCCTCATCAGCCGTAGCTGCGCCCGGGTGCGCGACGAGGTCCTGGGGCAGCGGACGGGCAACCGGGGCAGCGGCGGCCCCTCCGCGACGGCCTGACCACCGACATTCACGAGGAGCAAAACCCACCATGCTGAGGCCCCACCCCGCCGTGCTGCGCCGGCTCGTCGACGAGTACGAAGCCCTGGCCGCCGCCGAAGCCACCGGCGGACCGGCGGAGCAGAACCCCCGGGTACGCGACCTGGCGTACACGCTGTGCGTGTCCACCGGCACCCGGACCGTCGAGCGCGCCCTCGAGGCCGCTCACCAGTGGCTCGCGACCGCACCCGCACCGGTTCGCGGGCCCGTGGCGCCGATGGCCGGAGCGCGTACACCGGTCACGGAGCCCGCCTGACCCCCGTGGGCCGCTGAGCGGCGGGGACGACGAGGCCGAACGAGGGCCCGGCCGACGGCGCGAGCCGCGGCCGGGCCCGTTCGCGCCATGACTTCGACACTCCAGGAGTTCCATGTCCACAGCGGAGCGTGCGGCGGCCGACGACGGCGAGCTGGAGCGCCTGCGCGCCGAGGTACGCGACCTGCGGGCCCGCGCCCGCGTGCGCCCGCTGATCTCGCAGGCGCAGGGCATTCTCCAGGAGCGGTACGCGCTGCCGGACGGGGAGAGCGCCTTCGCCCTGATGCAGCGGGCGTCCCAGCGGTACAACGTCAAGCTGCGCACGCTGGCGGATGCCCTGGTGACCGCACCGCGGCCCGACGGCTCGGACGCCCTGTGGTTCCCGCGGCGGGTCCGCGAGGCGGAACCGGACCTGACCTTCACCCAGGCGCACCGGTCCGGTTCCGGCAGCCGGAGCGCCGTCCTGAAGGCCGTGCTGCGTACCACCCTGGCGGTCACCGGGACCGACATGGGCAACGTGCAGCTCCCCGACCCGGCGCGGGGCGGTCTGCGCATCGAGCAGCACACCGGCCTCACGGCCGATTTCGTCGACTTCTTCGCCCACGTCGGCGAGGACGGGACGTCCTGCGCGCAGGCCGCCCGGGACGTCGCCCAGGTCACCGTCCGCGACGTGGAGAGCGACCCGGTGTTCTCCGAACCGGCCCGCCTGGCCATCCTCGCGGCGGGCAGCAGGGCCTGCCACAGCGTCCCCCTGACGACCGCGTCCGGGCTGTGCGTCGGCATGGTCTCGGCCCACATGGACCAGCCCCTGAACGGACTCACGACAGCCCAGATCAAGGCGCTGGACACCGTCGGCGGCCAGGCCGGCCGCTGGCTCGCCTGGCACGACCGCACGGTGGTCCTGGACGCCCTGGAGCACCTGCACGCCCTCGGCCGCGCCGCCCGCGGAACAAGGCTGCGCAGGTCCTGAGCCCGTGACGGGAGTGGCGCCGCCGTGCGGTTGGGGAGGCAGCACCCGGCCGGTGACCGGAACCCCCTGGTCCGGTGGTTGTGCAGGGTGTGTGAACGCAGACCCGGGGCATCCGGACTGCCGGGAGGTCGACATGAACACGAGTGCGATGGCACAAGGCGGTCGGTCGCGAGCCCGGCGGATGGCGCGGGGTTCGGTGACCGAGGGGGCGGCACGGGCGGGTTTCGCCGCCCGGGGCGTGATCTATCTGCTCGTCGGAGCGCTGGCCCTGCAGATCGCCTTCGGTGACGCCGGCCATCAGGCCGACCGCGGGGGAGCCCTGCAGGAACTGGCGCAGAAGCCGTTCGGCGCGGTGCTGCTGTGGGCGCTGGGCATCGGGCTCGTCGGCATGGCCCTGTGGCGGCTGTCCGAAGCCCTCTTCGGCTCGGTCGGCAAGGACGGCCGCAGCGCACGCAAGCGGCTGATGGCGACGGTCCGCTTCGTCTTCTACGTCTTCGTCGCCTACTCGGTGCTGACCTTCGCGCTCAGCCGCCACCAGAGCGGCGGATCCAGCGACAAGCAGTCCCGGGACGCCACGGCCAGGGTTCTGGAGATACCCGGCGGCCAGTGGCTGGTGGGCGCCGCGGGGATCGGCATCGTCGTGGCCGGCGGCTGGATCGCCGTACGGGCGGTGCGGCGCAAGTACCACGACAAGCTCCGGCTGGGTCAGATGAGCCACCGGACGCGGCAGCTGGTCGACGTCACGGGTGTGGCCGGCGGCGCGGCCCGGGGGCTGGTGTTCGCGGTGGCCGGTGTCTTCGCCGTCCGCGCGGCCATCGACTACGAACCCGACAAGGCCAAGGGCCTGGACGACACCCTGCGCACCTTCGCCGAAACTCCGCTCGGCCCCTGGCTGCTGGTGTGCGTCGCGGCCGGGCTGGTGCTCTTCGGAGTCTTCTCCTTCGCCATGGCCCGGTGGCGGCGCGTCTGAGTCGCGTTCTCCGGGGAACACGAAGCCAATGAGCGACTCCGAGATTCCGCATGGCGACGGCCGGCCCGTGGACATGTACCTGGACCTCCTGCGCATCCGGATGGACACCGAGGACTACCGCCTCCTGATGCGCGCGGTGGAACCGGTCCTCGAGGCGATCGAAGAGGAACGCCTGTCCAGCCTCGACTTCGCGCTCGACTCCGGGGGCGACGACGAACTGCCCCAGGAGGTCCGTGACGAGGTGGCGCTCGTCATCGCCACCGCCGTCACCGGCCGCCTGGACAACGAAGTGGTCGAACTCGACGTCGACGACACCGGCCCGGTCAGGATCGTCACGGACGCCACCACCGCGTCCGATCCGATCCGCCTCGGCGAGATAGCCGAATACATCCGGGACCGGCACAGGCAGACCGAGGAGCTGCGGGGCATCGCCGAGGTGAGCGGGCTGCCCACGGACTTCTGAGGCGCAGCCCCCCGTTCCTCCTCGGAGGGCAGGGCTCTCACCCCACGGGGCCCTCACCCCACGGGGCCCTCACCCCTTGGGCGCCGCCACCGGCACGTCCAGTGGCCGGGCGAGGCCCACCACGGCCTCGTCCAGCCGCTCCAGATGCCGCAGCACGCGATCGGTGATGCGGCCGTAGCGCGGTGTGCCGTCGGATCCCAGCAGGGAGGCGATGCTCGGCCCGGTCTCGACCTGCGCGCCCACCTGCTCGTCGGCGACCCGGGCCGCGATCGTCTCGATGTTGCGCACCGTGCGCCCGGCGGCCCCGCGCAGTCGCGGGTCCGCCGCGATCGAGGGATGCGTCGGCAGCAGCTCGGCGGTCGCCGCCAGCGTCCGTGCGTGGTAAGCGCACGTCTCCAGCAACGCCACCACGTACCGGGCCGTGTTCCGCCGCGTCCGCAGCGGTGTCACCGGATGGATCAGCGGCTGCGTGGCGGCGCGCAGATCCGCCAGTGACTGGTCCAGATCGCGGGCCTTGTCCAGCAGATCGTCGGCGGGTCCGCCGCTGAGCTGGCCGACCGCGGCCTCGGTGACCTCGGCCAGCCGCTCCAGCACGGTGCCCAGCAGTTCGTTCGTACGGCGGTCCGTCTGCACCGGCAGGACCAGAGCCGCCGCGACCACCCCGCAGGCCGCGCCGAGCGCCGTCTCCTCGATGCGCAGCACGAGCACATCGAGGCTGTAGGTGTGCAGCAGCGTGTACAGCAGTCCCAGCATCGCGGTCACGAAGAACGACATCAGCGTGTACGACAGCGGCGCCGAGTAGAACATGGCGAAGATCAGCACCAGGACCAGGGCGAACGCCGTCCAGGTGTGCTTGCCGACCAGCCCTGCCAGGACGATCCCGGCCACCACGCCGAACACCGTGCCCAGCAGCCGCCGGTAGCCCTTGACCAGGATCTCGCCCGTCGACGCGGTGTTGAGGAAAACGATCCAGCACGTCAGTACCGCCCAGTACCAGCGCTGCGTCGACAGCAGCTCGCCGCCCACGATCGCCAGCGCGGACCCGACGGCGACCTGCACGGCCGCACGCGTGGTGGGCCGCCGCAGCCCCGTCTGCTCCTCCTGCGCGGCCTCCTCGCCGCCGCCGTCGATCGCGGCGTCCTCGGCGTCCAGTTCCTCGCGGGAGCGGGCCGTGGCAGGGGTGTCGTCCGACTCGTCCTGCGGACCGTCCAGGGCGATCCGCAGCCCGAGCACCGCGCGGGCCGACTCTCCGATGCCGCGGAAGACGTCCTGGACGGCGGCCGAGGCGGGCGGCAGGTTCTCCTCGTCCCGGTAGCCGAGGAGCCGGTTGCGCACATGGGCCAGGCCGGTGCCGGTGTCGCCGCTGCCGGCCCGCAGCACCAGGGCGTGCAGCGCCCGCAGGTCGCGGTGCAGCGTGGCGCCCGCCTCGTCCGGCATCTCCGGCCCGGCGACCGACGGGGCGGGCGCGCCCGGCAGGTGCAGCGTCAGCGTGTCGGCCCGTTCGGCGGTTCGGGCGGTCAGCAGCAGCAGGCCGAGCCGCTCCGCGGCGATCTCGGCGTCCGCGATCCTGCGCTGCACCAGCCGCGCCGCCGATTCGTCCGGGGTGCCCTCCTCCAGCCGCCCCTGGATCATCATCGCCGTCTCGTGGAGCCGGGCGGTGCCGTCGCGCAGGGCCTCCAGCGCCTTGTCCATCTCGGCGGCGGGGGCGTCGAGGAGTTCGAGCTGCGCGGCCACCAGCTGGGCCAGCCGCGCGCGGAAGGCGAGCCGCAGCCGCAGCAGCACACCCGTGGGTGTCGCCGGCACGACCGCGAAGCGCATCAGGGCGCTGGAGCAGAACGCCAGGGTCATGGCACCGCACAGCTCCGGCAGGGTGCCGACGGTGGCACCGACGAACAGCGACAGGAAGTAGACCTGGAAGCCGATCAGCCCCAGCGCGGTGCCCCGGTCGCCGAACCGGCGGCCGTAGACCGCGCAGAAGATCAGGACGACGAAGAAGGCGTCACCGACGACGAGACGCGTGTTGAGCACCGCGCCCAGGGACACCGAGGCCAGGGCCACCGGCAGTCCCAGCGCCAGCGTCACGGCCTGGGCGCCGAGCTGCTTCTCCCGGATGGCGAAGGTGGCGACCATCGCCGCCATGGCCCCCGCCACCAGAAGGTGCACATCGGTCTGCAGCAGGGACAGCACGGCCAGGGTGAGCGCGATCGCGCCGACCGTGCGCAACCCGGCCGTCAGACGCAGCAGTCCGGGGTCGGACGCTGCGATCCGGTCTCGCAGTCGTGCCCGTACCGCGCGTCCCGCTGCCCTCACGCCGCCGCACTCTCTCCCTGCTCACACCAAGATCCGTGTCTCAGCATGACATGCCGCGATCGGAAGCTCCCGTCCGGGCCGTCCTACTCCGGTCCGCCGGACCCCTCGACCCGCTCCCGCACCTGCTCCGGCGTCAGATAGGCGTCGGTGTACTCGAAGTCCTTCAGCCGCGCGGCCTTGCGGGCCTGGAACCCCGTCCGTACGAAGTCGTCACCGGCGACCGCGTTGAGCAGCCAGTTCGTCATCACCCGCGTCTTGGCCACGTTGGTGCGCAGTGCCGACCAGTGGTAGCCGCGGGCCACGGCCTGGGCGGGCAGCCCACGCAGTTCGATGCCCAGCGGCTTGGAGACGGCGTCGGTGCCACCGAGGTCGACGACCAGCCCGAGGTCCTTGTGCACGTACGGCTTCATCGCCTGGCCCCGCAGTGACGCGATGACGTTGTCGGCGACGTGCCTGCCCTGGCGCAGGGCGTGCTGCGCGGTGGGCGGGCACATGGCTCCGTCCCCCTTGGCCAGGTCGGGCACGGCGGCCGAGTCGCCGAGCGCGAACACCCCGTCGTCGCCCGGCAGGTTCATCTCCGGGGCGACCGAGAGCCGGCCCTTGACGGTCTCCGCGCCGAGCGTGGCGATGAGCGGGCTGGCCACGACCCCGGCGGTCCAGATGAGCGTGCGGGTCGGGATCACCCGTCCGTCGGTGAAGGTGACCTCCTCGGGGCCGGCCTTGGCGATGGAGGTGCCCAGGGAGATCTCGATGCCCCGTCGGCGCAGGATCTCCCGCGCGCTGCTGCCGAGCTTGTCGCCCAGCTCCGGCATCAGCTTCGGCGCGATGTCGATCAGGTGCCACTTGATCAGGCTCGGGTCCAGCCGCGGGTAGCGCTTGACCGCCGCGTGCGTCAGCCGCTGCAGGCACGCCGCCGTCTCGGTGCCCGCGTAACCGCCGCCGACCACCACGAACTGCAGTCGCGAGGCCCGCTCCACGGGGTCCTGGCTCGCGTCGGCCAGGTCCAGCTGAGAGATGACGTGGTCACGGATGTACGCCGCCTCCGCGAGCGTCTTCATCCCGAACGCGTGGTCCGTCAGTCCCGGGATGTCGAAGGTCCGGGTGATGCTGCCGGGCGCCAGCACGATGTAGTCGTACGGCTCGTTGACGATCTCGTCGGTGATGGTGCGGATGACACAGACCTTGGACTTCAGGTCCACGCCGATGGCGCCGCCCGGAATGATGCGCGTGCGGTACTTCTTGCTGCGGCGCAGGGAGACGGCGATCGACTGCGGCGTCAGCACGCCGGAGGCGACCTGGGGGAGCAGCGGCAGGTAGAGCTGGTAGGCGAACGGCGTCACCAGCGTGACGTCCGCCTCGTCCGGGGAGAGTTTCCGTTCCAGACGGCGGACGCACTCCACACCGGCGAAGCCTGCGCCAACCACCAGGATCCTGGGTCGTGTCACGGTGTTCATCCCTTTCTGCGGCTCCAGGCGGTCTGCCTCGAACGCCTTCCGACTGCCCCTGGATCGCTGGTTCGCACCCTTTCGATCCCACCGTGTCTCCGGCCGGCGCGCCAGCCGGACGCGGCAGGCAGACGAACGCGTCGATCACCACCATGCCCGCACCGTGGCCGAAAAGCACCGGCCGGGAGTGAAGAAGGCGTGCACACCCGGGGAGGGGGCCGGACCCGCCGTCAGGAGTCCAAGCCACCTTGGACATGACACAGCAACAGACACACGTCGTCGTCCCGCTCGGAATCGCTCAGCAGCGGAGGCAGCAGCCGGTCCGCCGAACCTTCCAGGTCCGCGTCCAGTTCCGCGGACCGGAATCCGCCGAGTGCCGTGGCCAGCCGCTCGATCCCGGGGTCTATGCCCTGGGCACGCCGCTCCACCAGCCCGTCCGTGTACAGCGCGAGGGTCGAGCCGGGCTCCAGATCCTCCGTGTGGTCGGCGATCTCCTGGGTGAGCGGGATGCCGAGCATCGCGCCGGGCTTGGCGTCCAGGGTGCGCACGGTGCCGTCGGGCAGGCGCAGCACCGGTGGCGGATGCCCAGCGGCGGCCCAGGTCAGCGTGGGCTCGTCCGGGTGGAACCGGGCGATGACGGCGGTGGCGTACAGATCCGGCTGGAGATGGTGCAGGAACCGGTGCAGCCGGGTCAGCAGCCGGCCGGGGCTGTCGCCGTCGACGGCGTACGCCCGCAGCGCGGTGCGCAGCTGGCTCATCATGACCGCCGCATGCAGACCGTGTCCGGTCACGTCCCCGATGACGGTGATGAGACCGCCGTCCCGCTGGGGGAACGCGTCGTACCAGTCGCCGCCGATGTTCAGCCCGTGAGTGGCCGGAAGATACCGCGCCGCCAGGCTCAGACCCGGCGTGGCCGGCAGATCCGTCAGCAGGGCACGCTGCAGCGTCTCGGCGATGTCGCGGTTGTGCTCGAAGCGCCGGGCGTTGTCGATCGCGATACTGGCTCGCCGGGTGAGCTCGATCAGCATCACCGCGTCGTCCGGGTCCCAGCGCTCCCCGGGCGGTGACAGCGTCATGACGCCCAGCGGAGCCCGCCGCGTCGGCAGCGGCACGCACAGCAACGGCCGTCCCGGGTCCAGGGCCGACGGCGGCTGGTCCTCGACGCCGGGCAGGTTGCCGGGATGGTCGGCGGCGTACTGGGGCCGCCCGGTACGGGCCGCGACCACCGCGGCGGCCGGATGCGGCGCCGACCGGTGCTTGTCCTCCTCGTGGTCGAACAGCCAGACGTCGACGCTGCGCGCGTATTCCGGCACCAGCAGGTCCGGCAGCCGGCGCACGATCTCCTCGTGGTTGAGCGACGCCGTCAGCACCGCGCTCGCGTCCGCGAGGAACGTCAGCCGGCGCCGGGCGCTCTCCGCCTCGTTGCGGGCGCTGCGCTCGGCGGCGAAGGCCTCGCGCTGGGCCCGCCCGGCCGCGTCCAGCTCGGCGTGCAGGGCCAGGACGCCCTGGTTGGTCTGGTGCAGCTCCTCGCGGTGGAAGAGGACCAGGTCCTCCTGCTCGGTGAGTTTGTCCAGCACCACGGCGGTGTCCTCGTCGGCGCCCAGCAGGGCCTCCGACAGGGCGGCCGGATCGTCGGGGACGGTGCCGTCCTCGGTGGCCTCGGCCGACTCGGGACAGGGGACCGTGACCTCCCAGAGCGGCTCCCCGGCGGCGCACGCCTCCGGGGACGGAGTCACCACGACGTGCAGCAGGCCCTCCTCGTCGGGGGAGCCCGCGAGGTCCATGGTGAGCCGCCAGGTGCCGCCCTTGGTGAGGCACTGCCGCAGGTGGGCGCTGAGGTCGGCGGCGAGCCGGGTCCGTTCGATGGTGGGCACACCGTACGCGGCGGCCAGGCGCGCGAGCGAGATGCGGGCGCGGGCCGCGTCGGTGACGGTGGTGATCTGCCAAGTGCGCATCATGGGCGTTCCGGCGGGTTCGAGGTCAGCACGGCCACGGCGGTGTCGTCCCGCACCGGCCGGGCGGGACTGCTGGCGTCACGTATCGTCACGGCGGCCGTCACGGCCGGGTCGGTGGCGGGCAGACCGGGGTCGGACGGCGGCGTCCAGCGGCTGGGCAGGCCGTCGGTGTGCAGGATGAGTATCGGGTCGCCCACCCAGTCGGCCGCCTCCTCGCGGAGGGTGCCGGGCCGGTGGACCCCGACGATGCCGGGCCGCGACAGCAGGTGGTGCCAGGTGCCGTCGGTGCGCAGTCGCGCCCCGACGTTGCCGATGCCGGCGAACCGCAGCCGCCCGGCCGTCAGGTCGAGCTGGGCCAGGGCGACGGCCGCGCCCCGCGTGCCCCGCAGCGCGTCGTGCAGCCGCTGCAGCGACGCGGCGGGGGAGAGGTGGGCCCAGCGGTGCAGCGCCGTGACCGCGGCGGACGAGGCCCGTGCGGCCTCCGGCCCGTGCCCCAGTCCGTCCGCCAGCATCAACGTCACCCGGTCCCCGGCCCGGACCCACGCCCAGGCGTCTCCCGAGTACTCGGCTCCGCCGTAGGGAATGTTCACCCCACCGGCCCGCACTCCGGAAACCGGCACGGAACGGTTCTGCGCGGCGACCCCGGCGTCCGAAACCCCGCGGACCGTCGCCCCGCGGTGGTCGCCCGGCTTCGTCCCGGGGCCACCGCCGACGGCGTGGGCGTCCGCGAGGCCGTGGGCCGCTGTCGTCCGGGGGGCCGGGTCGGCCCCGGAGCCGCCGGTGTTTGCGAGGCCGTGGGCCGCTGTCGTCCGGGGGGCCGGGTCGGCCCCGGAGCCGCCGGTGTTTGCGAGGCCGTGGGCCGCTGTCGTCCGGGAGGCCGGGTCGGTCCCCGGGTGGTCGGTGTCCGCGGCACCGTACGTCGGTGCTGTCCTGGACGCGGAGTCCTTGCTCGACGCGCCGGTGTCTGCCGAGCCGTGGTCCGGTGCCGTCCGGGGCCCGGTTCCGGTTCCCGGTGTGCCGGTGTCCCGAGGGGCGTGGCCGGGACCTGCGCAGAGCGCCGGGTCGGTTCCCCCGGCGGGAGCGGCCGGTTGTGTGGGGCCGTCGGGAAGCGCCGGGGCCTGCCCGGTGTGACCGGGCGCTGCGGCCTGCACCGCCGCGTGGCCCGTCAGGCCGCCGCATGCCGCCGCCCCGAACGGCGGTGCCCCGCCCGGCCACCGTCCCCCTTCGGATACCCGGCCCTCGGACCCGGCCGGTCCGTCGGTGGTCCGGGGCGTCGAGCTCACGCGGGCCACCGCCACCGTGCCGCGGCCGGGGACGCTGTGCAGGGAGAAATCGTCGGAGAGGCGCAGACACGTGCCGAGGCCGGCGCCGAGCGAGCGGGAGGTGGAGAAGCCGTCGCGCAGCGCCGCGGGCACGTCGGGGATGCCCGGGCCGTGGTCGACCGCGGCGATCTGCACCACTCGTCCTCCCCACGACCCCTCCCGCAGCACGGGCGGGGCCACGACGTCGATGAGCACCTGACCACCCTCGGCATGCTTCAGCAGGTTCGTGGCGAGCTCGGTCGCGACCAGCGCGGCCGCCGCGGTACGCCGCTCGTCCAGCCCGGCCAGCGCGGCAGCGCCCTCCGCCGCGACCCGCGCGTCGCGCACGCGGGTCGAGTCGCGCACCGGCACGTCCCACACCCGGGGCATCAGACCTCCTCGCGCGGACGCGGCGGCCGTCCCACCCAGCACGTCACCCGCACCGTGGTGCCCGAACCGGGCGTGGTGTCGATGTCGAAGTCGTGCACCAGGCGCCGCGCACCGCTCAGTCCCATGCCCAGACCGCCACCGGAGGTGTAGCCGTCGCTCAGCGCCAGGTCCAGGTCGACGATGCCCGGTCCCTCGTCGATGAAGGCCAGCTGCAGCCCCTGCGCGCCCGCACGGCCGACCTGCCTCGCTTCCATCTGTCCGCCACCGCCGTGCACCAGGGTGTTGCGGGCCAGCTCGCTGGCCGCGGTGATGAGCTTGGTCTGGTCCACCAGGCCGAAGCCGAGCCGGGCAGCGGCCTGCCGTACGTGCTGTCGCACCCACACCAGGTCCATGTCCGACCGGATGGGCAGGCAGGCCTCGACGCCCGCGGCGGTGTGCATCACGGACTCTCCTGACGCGGGCTGCCGGGGCGGGTCACCGGGGCCTGCCGCGCGAGGAGCTCCATGCCCGCCTCGGTACTGAGCGCGGTACTCAGCCCCGGCAGCGTCAGACCCAGTTCGACCAGGGTGATGGCGACCGCGGGGCGCATGCCGGCCACCACGGTGCGCGCGGCCAGCAGCTTGGACTGCGCGGCGATCTCGGCCAGCACCCGGCCGAGGAAGGAGTCGACGATCTCCACACCGGAGATGTCGATGAGGACCCCGCGCACCCCGGTACGGGAGATGGTCTCCGAGAGGTCCTGCTGGAGCTGCTGCGCCGTGCTGTCGTGCAGGTCCCCCTGGAGCGTGACCAGGAGGACGTCGCCGAGCCGGAGGACCGGCACATAGCCGGTCACGGGACGGGGGTGGGCGTCGTTCACCGCTGACCCGCACCCGAGTTCACGATGTCGGCGCCGAGCTGGTGCAGCGCGTACCCCAGTGCGTCGGAGAGGCTCGCACGGGTGATCACGTCCAGGTCCAGGCCGAGATGCACGATGGTCTGCGCGATGGCGGGGCGGATCCCCGAGACGATGCACTCGGCGCCCATGAGGCGCGCCGCGGCGACCGTCTTCATCAGGTGCTGCGCCACCAGCGAGTCGACCGTCGGAACCCCGGTGATGTCGAGGATCGCGAACCGCGCGTGCTGCTCGACGACGGCGTTCAGCAGCGTCTCCATCACGATCTGGCTGCGGGCGCTGTCGAGCGTGCCGATGAGCGGCACGGCCACGATGCCGTCCCACAGCCGGATGACGGGCGTGGCCACCTCCATCAGCTGCATCCGCTGTCGGTCGCTGAGCGCCTGCCATTCGCTCAGCGCGGTCTGCATGGCCACCAGCCGCAGGGTGCCCATGAGCACCGTCAGCGCGGTCGAACACGCACGCAGGTGCTCGGGGGGCGCATGCTCCAGATCGGCGGCCAGCAGGTTCTCCACGGGCGGCCGCAGGGCGGCCAGCTCGCTGGAGACCTGGGTGTTGGACAACCCGGCACGGGAGCGGGCCGCGCCCATCCGGGCCAGCTGCTCGCGGACCCCGCTGAATCCCGCGGCGTCCGGGTCCTCCACCTGCTCCGAGTCGGCCACCTGGGCCAGTGCGTCCACGACGGCCTTGCCCGCTTCCACCGCCTCGTCACGCGAGACGGTGAACACGGTGCGGAACAAAGGCTCGTCCGCCCACCGCTGGGTGATCTGCTCACGCCGGCGGTGCAGGAAGTCCCTGACCTCGTGACTGGGCGTGGCGAGCTGTCCGTCCGCTTCGTGCTCCGGCACCTGGTTCTCTCCTCATCCGCGTTGCGTCGACCGAGCCCGCTTCTGGCAACGAGACGGCGATGTGACACTTGCCGGGCGACAACTCTAACCATGCGCCGACCTCGTACGACACCTGCTCCGGGGCAAGTGATCCGGCCCGGACGAACGGCGGTTGGTGCCGCCGTCGCCGAGTGTGCGAGGAGTGAGCCGTCGTGCGGGCAGGGCGGAGCGAGGACCGGGCCGCCGATCTTCGCCGGCGCCGGGCCCGATCAGGCACTCTGGCCGTCAGACGCTCTGTCCCCCCGGCTCCTCGGGGTGCTGCGGTCCTTCGTCGACACGGGTCAGGGCCTCGTCGAGGCTCTCCGATATCGGCACGGTGATGCTGACGCCGGTCAGATCGAGGATGCGCCGCACGGCCGGCGTCGGACTGATGACGTGCACACTGCCCTCGGTCTTACGGGTCTCCTGGTACACCCGCAGGATGATGTTCATCCCGGACGAGTCCATGAAGGGAACGGACGAGAGGTCGAGCAGGAAATGCCGTCGGCCGTGGTGGAGTTGGTTGGCCAGATGGGCCTGGAACTCGGTCGCGGTGTCGACGTCCAGGTAGCCGTCGACCGTGATCAGGGCCACGTCCTCCCGGGGCAGCTCGACTTCCACGGACAGCGGGTTCTGGGCGAGGGGCACGGATACCTCCAACAAGTGCTACGGCCTGGGCTGGTCACCTCTGGGGATGACCGCGGTGCGAGGGGAACCCGGTCGTTCTCCGGACTCGAATGCCGTTTCTCATGCGCCTCCCTTCGCAGACGGGCTTCGGATGTCACCGCGCACCCGCGATTACCCCGGAAACCACCCTCCATGCCTCCCCGGCCGAACATCGCGGGGACCGGCCGCCGGAAGTCCCGTGCGGGTAGCAGACGTGTGCGCCGAATGCGCTTGCGGCAGCAGGGTAGTTGCTGCTGTGGAACGGGGCGGGCGCGGGCGTCCGCCGGAGGAAGAAGCGATCAGCACATCGCCAGGGAGGATGGAACAGCGTGGCCATGGACAGAATCTGGTCGTACGCGCCGGACAGCGGTCACACCGAGGGTCAGGACCTGACCGGTTTCGCCGTCGCCGCTACCGACGGCTCGATCGGGCACGTGGACCGGGAGGCCGCCCCGCACGCCATGCGGCACCTGGTCGTCGACACCGGAGTCTGGGTGTTCGGCCGCAGCGTCCTGGTGCCGGCCGGAGTCGTCACCGGCGTCGACACCCAGGGGAGAAAGGTCACACTGGCCTGCAGCAGGGCGGATGCCAAGGCGGCCCCCCGCTTCCAGACCGACAGCGAGACCAGGGACCAGGGCTACCTCCGGGCCGTGGGTGACTACTACGACCGGCTGCCGCCGCGCGAGACGGCCACGGTCTGAGACGCCCAGGGTCTGAGCCGGTCTGTCCTCGGCGGGTCACGGTCGGAGCCGGTCACGGGCGCATCGCGCCCGTGACGCTCCGGCTCACCAGGGCATGAACACGTGCACGTCCTTGCCTCGGTCGTCGGTCACCACGCTGACCTGGTCGCACAGCGTGTGAATCAGGTGCCAGCCGATGCCCCCGCCGCCGCTGCGCGGATCGAAGGGGCGGGGGGCGGGCTCCGTGGTGCTGGTGTCGTGCAGAACCACATGCACACCGTCGAAGGTCCGGCGCATCCGCAGCGCGAACGGACCCGGGGCGTACTGCACCGCGTTGGCGGCCAGTTCCGTCACCACCAGCAGGATGTCGTCCCAGTACTCGGGGGCAGAGGGCGGGGAGGAGCGTGCGAGATCGCGCAGGAACTCCTCCGCGGCCAAGCGCGCACCGGTCACATCATGCGGCTCGCCCACGAACGTGTTCGTGCGGCTCGGGATCTCCTCGGAGGTCAGGGCATCGTCCCCACGCGGCTCGGTTGACATATCGCCTTTCCGGCCCGGGCGTCAGCTACGGCTGTCGTCAGGGCTGTCGTCCTTTCTCTTGCGTCGCCACTGTTGCGTGTTCCCGAGGGGACGAGGCCTACGCGTCCGGTCGCACGCTCAACGGAACACATTGTCGGAATCGTCCCAGCTCGACGGTTCGGCAGGGGCGCTCGGCCGTCCGGGACGTCTGCGGGACTGGTACATCGCGTCGATCTCGGAGGCGTAGTGCCGCACGATCTCGTCACGGCGCAGCTTCATCGACGGCGTCAGCATCCCGTTCGTCACGTCGAACGCCTCGGGCAGGACCCGGAACACCCGGATCGACTCCGCGGGCGACACGACGCTGTTGGCCGCGGCCACGGCCCGCGCGACCTCCTCCCGCAGCGCGTTCTCCTCCCGCGCCTCCCGCATCTCGCCCTGCACGGCCAGCCCGGCCCGCCAGTGCGCGAGGAAGTCCGGGTCCAGCGTGATCAGGGCTCCGACGCAGGGCCGGTTGTCCCCCACGACCACCGCCTGGTGGATGAGCGGATGCATCCGCAACCGCTGCTCCAGGGCCAGCGGGGCGACGCTCTTGCCGCTGCTGGTGACGATGATGTCCTTCTTGCGGCCGGTGATCGTCAGATAGCCCTCCGAGTCCAGCAGCCCGAGGTCGCCGGTGGCAAGCCACCCGCCGCGCAGCGCGGCCCGGGTGGCGGCCTGGTCGCCCACGTAACCCTGGAACACCGACGGGCCGCGCACCAGGATCTCCCCGTCGTCTGCCACCTGGATCTCCGTGCCCGGCAGGGCCTGCCCGACCGTCCCGGACTTCTCCCGGCCCAGCGGCTGCATCGTCACCCCGCCGGCGGTCTCCGTCAGGCCGTACCCGTCGTGCACATAGATGCCGATGCCCTCGTAGAAGAGGGACAGGTCGCGGCTGAGGGGCGAACCGCCGGACGTCGCCCGCTGTACCCGGCCGCCCAGTGCCGCCCGCAGCCTGCGGTACACCGTGCGCTCGTACAGGGCGTGCTGGAACCTCAGGTCGAAGCCCGGTCCGCGGCCACGGCCCAGCCGCTGGCGCTCCAGGGCCGCGGCGAAGTCCCGGGCGGTTTCGGCGGCCCGCTCGAACAGCCCGCCGTGACCCCCCTGCTGAGCCGTGCGCAGGAAGTTCTTGTAGATCTTCTCCAGGACCGAGGGGACCGCGTAGAGGTAGGTCGGTCGGAACGAGCGCAGCGCCGACGCCAGCGCCTCCCCGCCCAGATCGGCCTGGTGCCCCATCAGCAGCCCGCCGCGCACGCACAGCCCCTGGATCATCAGCCCGTACACGTGGGAGAAGGGCAGGAACGCGAGCACGGAGCCCTGCTCCCCGCGCCGCGCCGCGGTGTGTCCCCAGCCCGTGAGCAGCGTGTCGCAGGGTCCGGCCAGATTGCGGTGGCTGAGCGCGCAGCCCATGGCGTGGCCGGAGGTGCCCGAGGTGTAGGCGATGACGGCAGGGGAGTCCGGCAGCACGATGCGGCGCATCGAGTCGACCGTGGCGATCGGGATGAACTCGCCCTGCGCCGTCAGCTCCTCGAGGGCGCCCGCGTCCAGCTGCCAGACGTGCCGCAGCAGCGGCAGCGAGGCGCACACCGAGCCGACGGTCATGACGCCCTGCTCGTCCTCCACGACCACGGCCACGCAGCCGGCGTCCCGCAGGATCCACTCGACCTGATCGCGTGAGGCCGTCGGGTAGACCGGGACCACCTCGGCGCCGACGGCCCACAGCGCGTAGCACAGGACCGTCCACTCGAAGCGGGTGCGCGCCATGATCGCCACTCGGTGTCCCGGCGCGATCCCCGAGGCGATCAGCCCCTTGGCCGCGTCCACCACCGTGTCACGCAGCTCGATCGCCGTCACCTCCTCCCAGGTCGCGGAGGCGGGGTCGGCCCGCCGGGCGAGCATCGGCCTGGCCGGTTCGCGGTCCGCCGTCTCGAAGACGCTGTCGGCGAGCCCGCCGGTCAGGGGCGCCACGGGCGGGGGAGCGAGGGCGAGGTCGCGCATGCACTGCTCCTGACGTGTACGGGGTGTGACATTGCCGACGGGTACTGTCATCGGCGGTGCTCGAATGTAGTCGAGTCGAGACCCTTCGGGGTCGGAAAATACGGAAGTCGACCCGCAGATGATCTCGGCGTGATCGGGGGACCCGGACGGCATGACTCACATCAGTCCTGATCCCGAACCAGAACGCACCCCCGGTCTGGAACCCGGCGGCGGCGTACCGCCGGGCGAGACCCCACCCGCGGAGAGCAGCATGCCCGAGACGCTGCCCCGGGAGACGCACAACCCGACGAAGGGCTGGTCCAAGGGCCCGATGACCGTGATCATCGTCCTCGTGGTGCTGATCGCGGCGTTCTTCCTGGCCTACGCCCTCGTCCTGATCCTCTGAGCCCCCGCCCGAACGAGCCCCCGCCCGAAACCGGCGGGACGCCTCACGCCTGCGTGTGGCGCACGCACTCGGTGACGACGTCCCGCAGGCTGCCCGTGCCCTCCATCAGCGCACGCTGCACCTGAGCGCCGTTGCCCTCCCGCAGCAGCTCGTCGCAGGCGGTCCGGGCCCGCTCCAGGTCGCCCGCGTCGTCGAGGGCCTCCTCGACGTGGTCCAGCAGGGCACGCACGACGGCTTCGGCGGGCATGCGCCGCATGGTCGCGGGGTGCAGCAGTTCGCCCGTGAGGCCGGACCGGGCGGCCTGCCAGTCGGCCAGCCGCAGCAGGCTGACACTGTGGCCGAGCGGCTCACGGCCGTCCCGCCACTCGCGCGCGGCCGTCTCGACCAGCCCGCGGACGAGCGTGGCGACCAGCACAGCCGTGCCGGAGTGCAGACAGACGTCCGCGACCCGCAGCTCCACCGTCGGATACCGCTGGGACAGCCGCGCGTCGAAGTAGATCATCCCGTCGTCCAGGAGGGCGCCGGTGGCCACCATGTCCGCGATCAGCCGGTGGTACCGCTCGGCCGAGCCGAAGATCTCGGTGGGGCCGGCCGACGGCCAGCGCAGCCACACCCGGCTGCGGTAACTGCTGTACCCCGTGTCCTTGCCCTGCCAGAACGGCGAGTTCGCGCTGATCGCCCGCAGCACCGCAAGCCACGGCCGCAGCCGGTCGACCACCGCCACGCCCTCGTCGTCGGATTCGACCGACACATGCACATGGCAGCCCATGACGAGCTGCTCCCGGGTGGCGATGCCGTACTGGTCCGCCATCCACCGGTAGCGCCGGTTCACGCTGACAGCGGGGCTGACCGGCAGCGGTGAGGTGGCGAGCGCCGCCACGGTGCAGCCGATCTCCCCCGCGTGCCGGGCGGCCTCCTTGCGGCAGCGGACGATCTCCGCGCGCAGGCTCTCCATGGACGACTGCGGATGAGTGGCGAACTCCAGCATCTGCTCGTGGAGTTCCTTCTCGAAGACGTCCTGATCCGCGTCGTCCTTCTCCGCCCGGGCGAGCACCGCTGCGGACAGCGCCCGCGGTTCCCCGGTCTCCGGATCGACCAGGAGGAGTTCCTCCTCCACTCCCACGGTGCGCACCTGATGCCCGCCCTTCTGTGCCCTGCCGCGTCATACCACCGGGCGCTCCCGGTGGTACGACACCCAGTGCCCCTCCAGGCGGGCAGGACACCTGGTGGGGCAGGGGGACTTCACACGGCGAACGGCGTCAGCCACACCGTGGCGAGCGGTGGCAGCGTGATCCGGACACATCCGTCCTCCGGCTTGACCGGATCCGGGTTGGTCACGCCGCTGCCGCCGTAGCGCGTGTCGTCGGTGTTGAGGCGTTCCTCCCAGGCGACGACGTCACCCGGCACCCACAGGCCGTAGTCCTGCCGGACGACGGGGGAGAAGTTCGACACCGCCAGCAGCGGACCGCCCTCGGCGTCATGGCGGAGGAAGGCGAAGACGTTGTCGTCCGCCGAGTCCACCGCCACCCACCGGAAGCCCTCCGGGCGGGTGTCGCACTGCCACAGCGCCGGCGTCGCCCGGTACGCGGTGTTCAGGTCACGGACCAGGTCGCGCACGCCCCGGTGGTCGCCCGCGGAGTGGTAACCGTCCTCGAGCAGCCACCACTCCGGGCCCTGCTCCACCGACCACTCGGCCCCCTGCGCGAACTCCTGCCCCATGAACAGCAGCTGCTTGCCGGGGTGGCCCCACATGAAGCCGAGGTAGGCCCGGTGCGTGGCGCGCCGCTGCCACCAGTCGCCCGGCATCTTCGACACCAGGGCCTGCTTGCCGTGCACGACCTCGTCGTGGGAGATGGGCAGGACGTAGTTCTCGCTGTAGGCGTACACCATCGAGAACGTCATCTCGTGGTGGTGGTACTTGCGGTGCACCGGCTCGTGGGCGATGTACTCCAGCGAATCGTGCATCCAGCCCATGTTCCACTTCAGGCCGAAGCCGAGCCCGCCGGTCTCGGTCGGCCGGGTCACCCCGCCCCAGGCGGTGGACTCCTCGGCGATGGTCACGACCCCGGGAGCGCGCCGGTACACGGTCGCGTTCATCTCCTGCAGGAACCGCATGGCCGCCAGGTCCTCCCGGCCGCCGTAGGCGTTGGGTTCCCACTGCCCGTCCTCGCGCGAGTAGTCCAGATAGAGCATCGAGGCGACGGCGTCCACGCGCAGGCCGTCGATGTGGAACTCCTCGCACCAGTACACGGCGTTCGCGACCAGGAAGTTGCGCACCTCGGTGCGCCCGAAGTCGAACTCGTACGTGCCCCAGTCCGGGTGCTCCGCGCGCCGGTCGTCACCGGGCTCGTACAGCGGTTCCCCGTCGAACCGGGCCAGTGCCCAGTCGTCCTTCGGGAAGTGCGCCGGCACCCAGTCCATGATCACGCCGATACCGGCCCGGTGGCAGGCGTCGACGAAGAAGCGGAAGTCGTCCGGCGTGCCGAGCCGGGCCGTCGGGGCGTAGAACCCGGTGACCTGGTAGCCCCAGGACCCGTGGAAGGGGTGCTCGGCGACCGGCATCAGCTCCACGTGCGTGAAGCCCAGGTCCTTGACGTACTTCGGGAGTTCCTCGGCGAGCTGCCGGTAGGTCAGCCCCGGCCGCCACGACGCCAGGTGCACCTCGTACACCGAGAACGGCGCCTCGTGCACGGGTGTGTCGGCGCGGTGCGCCATCCACTCGGTGTCCCCCCACTCGTAGTGCGAGGCCGTCACGATCGACGCCGTGTTGGGCGGCTCCTCGCAGCGCCGTGCCATCGGGTCGGCCTTGAGGAAGCGGTGCCCGTACCGGGAGTGGATCTCGAACTTGTACGGCGTTCCCTCGCCCACGCCCGGCAGGAACAGCTCCCACACGCCCGAGGCGCCGAGGGACCGCATCGGGAACTGCGTCCCGTCCCAGTGGGTGAAGTCCGTGGCGACCCGCACGCCCTGCGCGTTCGGCGCCCACACCGTGAACCGGGTGCCGCTCACGCCCTCGTGGGTCATCGGCTGCGCGCCGAGCGCCTGCCACAGCTGCTCGTGCCGGCCCTCGCGGATCAGGTGCAGGTCGAGCTCGCCCAGCGCCGGCAGGAACCGGTACGGGTCGGGCGTCTCCTGCTCGCCCTCCTCGTACGCCACGTGCAGGGTGTACGCGGGGACCGTGTCCAGCGGCAGCACACCCGAGAAGAGACCGTCGCCCTCCGAGGCCAGGGCCGTACGTGTACCGCCGACGACCACGCTCACCGCGCGGGCGAAGGGGCGCAGCGCCCGGAACACGACCCCGCCGGGCACCGGGTGGGCACCCAGCAGCGCGTGCGGATCGTGGTGGGCCCCCGCCAGCAGGCGCCCGCGGTCCTCGGGACTCAGGGCGGGGGCGGCGGTCGTGCTCGGGACCGGGCCGGACGGCTCCGGGATTGAGGTGTCTCGCAGGGCCACGGCTCAGTCTCCTCTCACGGCGAGGCGCTCGATCGCCGCCATCGGTACAGGCAGCCAGTCGGGGCGGTGCCGTGCCTCGTACAGCACCTCGTACACGGCCCGGTCCGTCTCATAGGCGCGGAGCAGTCCGTGTTTCTTGCGGGGGTCCCAGCCGGCGCGGGCGGCATAGCCCGCGCAGTAGGCCTCGCGGCAGCGCCGGGCCCACTCGGGGCGCCAGGGGCGGCGCTGCCGGGCGGCGTAGTCGAAGGAACGCAGCATCCCGGCGATGTCCCGCACCGGGGAGTGGGCGCTGCGCCGTTCGGAGAGCGGCCGGGACGGCTCGCCCTCGAAGTCGATGACGAACCACTCGCGCCCGGCCCGCAGCACCTGACCGAGGTGCAGGTCGCCGTGGATGCGCTGGGCGGGCGGCCCGGGATCGCAGCTGGTGAGGGCCGCGAACGCGGTCCGCAGACCGGGCACGAACGGCTGCAGTGCGGGCACGCAGTGCGCGGCGGCGTCCAGCCGCTCGGTCATCGCGGCCGCCGTCCGCCCGTTCTCCCCGGGCCCGCCGACGGGGAACGCCGACGCCAGCGCGAGGTGCACCTCCGCGGTGGCAACGCCCAGCGCACGGGCCTGGACCGTGAAGTCGTCCCCGGCGGCCAGCGCGTTCAGCCCCAGCGTCCAGCCGTCGGAGGCGTCCCGCAGATACGGCTGCAGCACGCCGAGGGTGGCCTTGAACGGATGCCGGGTCTGGAACCAGGCCACCGGCGCGGGAACGCGGTGACAGCCCTGCCGGGCCAGCGCGCCCGGCACCTCCAGGTCCGGGTTGACGCCCGGCTGGATGCGCCGGAAGACCTTCAGGATGTACTCGTCGCCGTACACCAGCGAGGAGTTGGACTGCTCGGCGTCCAGCAGCCTCGGCACCAGTCCGGCGGGCACCCGCTGGTCCGGGTCGCAGTCGAAGCGCAGGGGGCCGGCGGTGCCCGGTTGCCGTAGCCGGTCCAGCAGGAGCTGGGCGGAACGGGGGTCGTGCAGCGCGTCGTACACCGTCAGCCCGGCCAGCGGTCCCTCCAGCACCCGTCCGATGAGCGCCCGCCCGAGCCGCGGCGACGGGTGCTCCCGTACGCCCAGCAGCAGCTGGTAGCAGTCACCCGCGGGGGGAGCGCCGCCGGGCGAGGGCACGCCCGTGTGCCCGGCGTGTCCGGCGTGGATCAGCAGATGCAGACAGCCCGGGAAGAGCTCGGTCATCGACAACAGGCCGAGCTCCGTGACGGGCCGGTCCTTGCCGGCGAACCAGCGCTGCCGGGGCAGCCACTCGCGCAGCAGCCCGCCGAGCGACTCCATGGGCTCGGCCAGGCGCCGCAGGTCGGGGCGCAGGAATGCGGTCTTCGGCATGGTCACGCCTCCTTTCGTCGGCGCTGGCTCACAGTCGCCGGCCGATGCGGGAGGCGACTCGGGTGAGCCGGAACCAGTAGAAGCCGTGGCCCCCGAGTGTCAGCAGATACGGCAGCTCGCCGATCGCCGGGAAGCGGACCCCGCCGAACAGCTCCACCGGGTGCCGCCCCTCGAAGGCGCTCAGGTCCAGCTCGGTGGGCTGCGCGAACCGCGCGAAGTTGTTGACGCACAGCACCAGGTCGTCCTCATACTCGCGCAGGAACGCCAGCACCGCGGGGTTGGAGGAGGGCAGTTCGGTGTACGAGCCGAGCCCGAAAGCCGGGTTCTGCTTGCGGATCTCGATCATGCGTCGGGTCCAGTGCAGCAGTGACGAGGGCGACGACATCGACGCCTCGACGTTGGTCACCTGGTGGCCGTAGACCGGGTCCATGATCGCGGGCAGGAAGAGACGGCCCGGGTCGGAGGTCGAGAAGCCGGCGTTGCGGTCGGGCGTCCACTGCATGGGCGTGCGCACCGCGTCCCGGTCACCGAGCCAGATGTTGTCGCCCATGCCGATCTCGTCGCCGTAGTACAGGATCGGCGAGCCGGGCAGGGCCAGCAGCAGCGCGGTGAACAGTTCGATGGTGTGCCGGTCGTTGTCCAGCAGCGGGGCGAGGCGCCTGCGGATGCCGATGTTGGCGCGCATGCGGGGATCCTTGGCGTACTCGGCCCACATGTAGTCGCGCTCTTCGTCGGTGACCATCTCGAGCGTCAGCTCGTCGTGGTTGCGCAGGAACATCCCCCACTGGCAGCCCGAGGGGATGGCCGGGGTCTTGGCCAGGATTTCCGAAACGGGGTAGCGGGATTCCCGGCGTACGGCCATGAAGATGCGCGGCATGACCGGGAAGTGGAAGGCCATGTGGCACTCGTCGCCGCCGCTTGCGTAGTCGCCGAAGTAGTCGACGACGTCCTCGGGCCACTGGTTGGCCTCCGCCAGCAGCACGGTGTCCGGGTACTGGGCGTCGATCTCCTTGCGCACCCGCTTCAGGAAGTCGTGCGTGGCGGGCAGGTTCTCGCAGTTGGTGTCCTCGGCCGCGTAGAGATAGGGCACCGCGTCCAGCCGGAAGCCGTCGATGCCCAGGTCCAGCCAGAACTTCAGCGCGGCCAGGATCTCCTCCTGGACGCGCGGGTTCTCGTAGTTGAGGTCCGGCTGGTGGGAGAAGAAGCGGTGGAAGAAGTACTGGCCGCGCACCGGGTCGAAGGTCCAGTTCGAGGTCTCCGTGTCGACGAAGATGATCCGGGCGTCCGGGTAGCCCTTGTCGTCGTCGGCCCACACGTAGTAGTCGCCGTAGGGCCCGTCGGGGTCCTTGCGCGACTCCTGGAACCACGGGTGCTGGTCG
>NZ_SZVW01000024.1 GCF_007655005.1 Streptomyces tibetensis | reverse complement strand
CAGGCCATTCAAATGGACCAAGACCGCCGACCAGATCCTCGACCGTATCTGCCGCTACTGCGACAGGATCTCAAAACCAGGTCACTAGCCGCCGCCACCCCCGGCCCGCTCGGCCGGCTCGGCGCCGGGTGCCGGTGCGTCAGCTCTCGCTGCCGCCCGGCCCCGCCCGCCGCGGCGGGCGGGGCCGGGACAGGGCAGCCCTGCCCCGGGCCTACCCCTCCAGGCCCGTGCTCTCCAGCGCCGCCTTCTTCCGCCGCCTCGGCCCCACCTGGGTGCGCACCGCCCCCATGCTCGCCGCGACGACGAGGGCGATCGCGGCGGCCTCGCCGGCGCTGAGGGCCTGGTCGAGGATGAGGAAGCCGGCCGTCGCGGCGATGGCCGGTTCGAGGCTCATCAGGATCGCGAAGGTGGAGGCGGGCAGGCGGCGCAGGGCGAGGAGTTCGAGGGTGTAGGGCAGGACCGAGGAGAGCAGGGCGACCGCCGCGCCCAGGCCCAGTGTGACCGGGTCGAGCAGCTTCGTCCCCGACTCGGCGATGCCCAGGGGCAGGAACAGCACCGCCCCCACCGCCATCGCCAGGGCCAGCCCGTCCGCCTGCGGGAAGCGGCGGCCCGTACGGGCGCTGAAGACGATGTAGGCCGCCCACATGGCGCCGGCCCCCAGGGCGAAGGCCGCACCCGTGGGGTCGAGACCGCTGAAGCCTCCGCCGCCGAGGAGGAAGACACCGGCGAGGGCGAGGGCCGCCCAGACGACGTTGATCGCGCGGCGGGACGCGAACACCGAGAGGGCGAGCGGCCCGAGGACCTCCAGCGTGACCGCGGGGCCCAGCGGAATGCGCGCGACGGCCTGGTAGAAGAGGCCGTTCATCGCGGCCATGGTGATGCCGAAGACGACCACCGTGCCCCAGTCGGCGCGCGAGTGGCCGCGCAGCCGCGGACGGCAGACCAGGAGCAGCACGACGGCCGCGACCAGCAGGCGCAGCGCCACGACCCCGAGGGCTCCCGCCCTGGGCATCAGCGTCACCGCCAGGGCGCCGCCGAACTGCACTGAGATGCCTCCGGCGAGCACCAGGCCCACGGGCCCGAGCGAGCCGAGCCGGCCCGATCCGGTGGCCGGCGCGGTGCCGTCGGGGCTGGCGGTGGTCGCGGGCTGGGGCGTGGTGACGCTGTCGGGGGTCACGGGCGGTCCTGTGCTCGTCGGCGCTGGTTCGGGGGCTGTGCGTGCAATCGTATGCACTCCGTGTACATCTTGATGCACTTGCCAGTCCAGAGTAATGGACTAGGTCAGGTGCGTAAACACACTTTGCCGCTGTCCCGGCCAATGAGACACGGAGTGGATCGCGGTCAGTGGGAAGCCGGATGCGCCGGGTACTCCGTGAACATCGGCATCCGCAGTTCGCCCGTGTCCATGACCGCACTGTTCTGCGAGCGGTGCAGTCTCGCGTACGCCCCTCCCCTGGCCAGCAACTCGTCGTGGCGGCCGGTCTCCACGACGTGGCCGCGGTCGACCACGAGGATGCGGTCGGCGTCCGGGGCGAGGTTGAGGTCGTGGGTGATCATGAGGGTGGTGCGACCGGCCATCAGGCGCCGCAGCGGCTTCACGATCCGGCGGGCGGCCATCGCGTCCAGGCCGGTCGTCGGCTCGTCGAGGACCAGCACCGGGGAGTCGCGCAGGATCGCCCGGGCGATCGCCAGACGCTGGAGCTGCCCTCCGGACAACCGGGCGGAGGCCGCGTCGATCCTCGTGTCGTACCCGTCTGGCAACCGCACGACGAAGTCGTGCGCGTCGGCCGCCCGGGCCGCTTCCACCAGGGCCTGTTCGCTCGCGCCCGGGCGGCCGCAGGCGATGTTGGCGCGGACGGTGTCGTGCAGGACGAGGGTCTCCTGCGGCAGCAGCGTGACGTACTCGCGCAGCCGGGCGAGCGGGAAGTCGCGCAGCGGTACCCCGTCCAGCAGGACGTCGCCCACGTCGGGGTCGTAGAAGCGGAGCAGCAGTTTCGACACCGTCGACTTGCCCGCACCGCTCGGGCCCGTGACGATCACCAGCTCGCCGGGATGGACCGCGAGGGACACGCCCGCCAGGGCCGGCCGGTCGGCGCCGGGGTAGCGGAAGGAGACGTCCCGCACCTCGAGGTGGCCGTCGGGGCGGCCCGCCCGGGTGGCGTGCCGGGGGTCGGTGACCGAGGGACGCACGTCCAGGATCTCGATCAGCCGCTCGGCGCCCGCGGTCGCCGCGGTGACCGTCAGACCCAGCTGCGCCAGACCCCGCACCGGCGGGTACAGGTAGCCGAGGAAGGCCGCGAAGGCGAGCAGCTGCCCGAGCGTCATCCGGCCCGTGGAGATCTCCCGGGCGCCGATGCCGATCACCGCGAGCACACACACCGTCTCGATGACCTGCACCAGTTGCTCGTACGCCTCGTTCAGCCGGGTCGAGCGCACGGAGGCACGGAACCAGGCGTTCGCCTGCTCCCGCAACCGGCGCCGCTCGGCGTCCCGGCGGTCGTAGGCCTGGGTGAGGACGACGGTGCCGAGCGACTCCTCGACGACGGAGGTGATCGCCCCGTCGGCGACCCGGCCCTCACGTGCGACGGACTTGATGGAGCCGGAGAAGCGGCGGGCGGCCAGCCAGAACAGGGGCGCGAGGACGAAGGTGGCGACGGCGAGCTCCCAGCGCAGCCAGAGGGCCGCGGCCGCGTAGAACAGCGCGCTGAAGGCCGCCGAGGCCGCTCCCACCAGGCCGGACACGACCATGGTCTCGATCGCCTCGACGTCGGCGGTCAACCGGGACAGAAGATCGCCCTGGCGGTGCCGCTGGAAGAAGTGCGGCGGCAACTGCTGGACATGGTCGAAGACGTGCTCGCGCAGCCGCATCACGAAGCGCTCCGTGATCCAGGCGGCCAGGGAGTTCCCGGCGTACCCGACGACCGCCCCTGCCACCGCGACCGCCAGCCACTGCGCGGCCGGTTCCCAGAACGCGGACAGCGACCCCTCCCGCAGCGCGTGGTCGGTGAGGTCGCCGAACAGCAGGACGGCCGCGGTCTCCGCGACCGCGGCCAGGACCGTGCACAGCCAGACGATCAGCAGGGGCCGGCGCAGCCCCCGGGTCAGGGGCCAGAAGCGGCGGAATGCGATGTGGGCGGGAAGCGCGGGGGTCTCGTATTCGAGTTCTTCGGATTCACAGGTTTTCTCAGTCATTTCACATTCCCGTCGGCCACCCAATGGAATCGGCAATGGAATCGGCAAGCGAAAGGGACCGATGGTGCACCATCGGTCCCTTTTTTCGGCGCCGCGTCAGTTGCCGTGGCCGCGCCCGGGAATCGGCTTCGGGGCGTGGTGCTTCTTCGGCCTGGGCTTCGGCGGGGGCGGGAGCTGCTTCGACTTGGGCTTCGGGGGCAGCGGGGCAAGCTTCTTGAAGCTCATTCCAACTCCTTGGGTCATTTCCGTTCACGTATTCCGGGAAGCGGTTCGCGTTTTCCCGACACCAATGAACGTACACGTCCCGAACCAAGGGAAGCACTAGAGAAGGCAAAGCCGCGCTGTGAACTCCCTGGGAAAAGCTGGGAGTTTCCTCAGCGGCGCGAAAGGTAAAGGTCGAACGCCTTGTAGAGCAGCCGGTTGAGCGGGTAGTCCCATTCGCCGAGGTACTCCACGGCCTCGCCGCCGGTGCCCACCTTGAAGCGGAGCAGGCCCAGCAGGTGGCTGGACTCCTCCAGGGTGTCGGTGATGCCGCGCAGGTCGTAGACGGCGGCGCCCAGTCCGTGCGCGTCGGTCATCATGCGCCACTGCACGGCGCTGCTCGGCTGGACCTCGCGGCGGCGGCTCGTGGAGGCGCCGTAGGAGTACCAGACGTGGTCGCCGACGGTAAGCATCGTGGCCGCGGCGAGCACCTCGCCGTCGTGGTGGGCGAGGTAGAGCCGCATCCGGTCGGGGTGCTCGGCGGTGAGCGCGCTCCACATGCGCTGGAAGTACGGCAGGGGGCGCGGGATGAAGCGGTCCCGCTCGGCCGTCTCGCAGTACAGCTCGTGGAAGGCCGGCAGGTCCTCCAGGTCGCCGCGCACGACCTTCACGCCGGCCTTCTCCGCCTTCTTGATGTTGCGGCGCCACTGCTGGTTCAGGCCGTTGTGGATGTCCTCCAGCGACCGGCCGGCGAACGGCACCTGGAAGACGTAGCGGGGCTGTCCCGCGGCGAAGCCGCCCTCGCCGGAGGCCTCGGACCGCCGCCAGCCCATGCGGCGCAGACCGTCCGCGACCTGGCCGGCCCGCGGTTCGTACGACGTCGCCCGCACGTCGCGCAGCCGCCGGGCGGCCGGGTCGGCGATCGCCGCCTTGACCGCGTCGGCGCTCCAGCGGCGCACCACGAGCGGCGGGCCCATGCGCACCGCGAAGGCACCCCGTCGTCTCAGGTGCGCGAGCATCGGCTCCAGCAGGCGGTCGAGGTCGGGCTCGTACCAGTTGAGGAGCGGGCCCTCGGGCAGATACGCGAGGTGGCGCGGCAGCCCGGGCAGCCGCGGGCCGGGCAGGGGGCGCAGCAGCACCAGTCCCGCGCCGACGAGCTGCCCGCCCTCGTCGAACCAGCCGAGGCTCTCCGCCTCCCAGTCGGGCTTCACCTCGCCCCAGGAGGGGACCTGGGTGTGGCTGGCGGAGGGGCGGGCCGTGACGAACGCGAGGTGCTCGTCCCGGGTGATCGGCTTGACGCGGACGCTCATGCGCGGGCTCCTTCGAGTGGCGGCCCTCGACGGGCAGTGACTGGTTCCGCGAGCCTAGGAGCGGCGCCGGCCCTCCCCCGGCTCAGACACTCGGTCCGACGGCCCCGTGGCCCGAACGCCTCACCGGCAAGCCACCCGTCCCGCGGCCCGGAACACCCCGGCCCCCAGGCCCGCCTCCCGTGCCCCGAACGGCTCACGCCCCGTCACGCGTGGGGTCCCCGCCCGCTCCGTCGCGCGTGGGGTTTCCGTCAGCCTCGTCGAGCGCGGGGTCCCCGTCCGCCTCGTCGAGCGCGGGGTCCCCGTCCGCCCCGTCGCGCGCGGGGTCCCCGTCCGCCCCGTCGCGCACGGGGTCCCCGTCCGCCCCGTCGCGCACGGGGTCCCCCTCCGCCCCGTCGCGCACGGGGTCCCCCTCCGCCCCGTCGCGCGCGGGGTCCTCGTCCAGCGCCTCCGCCAGTACCTCCGCCAGGTGCCTGCCCCTCACGCCCGCCAGCTGCTCCAGCTGGGTGCGGCAGGAGAAGCCGTCCGCCAGGATCACCGTGCCGTCCTGGGCGTCCCGCACCGAAGGCAGGAGTCGGTCCTCCGCGCAGGCGGTGGACACCTCCCAGTGGCCCTCCTCGAAGCCGAAGTTCCCAGCGAGGCCGCAGCAGCCGCCGCTCAGTTCGCCGGTGAGCAGGGCCGCTTCCCGCAGCCGGCGGTCGGCGGCGTCGCCGAGCACCGCGTGCTGGTGGCAGTGGGTCTGCCCGGCCACCGGACGGTCCACGCGCGGCGGCGTCCAGCCGGGGGCGTGGCGCTCCAGCGTCTCGGCGAAGGTGAGGACCCTGGCGGCGAGGCGGGCCGCGCGCGGGTCGTCGTGCAGCAGTTCGGGGACATCGGTGCGCAGGGCCGCGGCACAGCTCGGCTCCAGGACCACGACCGGCGCGTCGGTCTCCAGCACCGGTTCCATCAGGTCGAGCGTGCGGCGCATGACGGCCCGGGCCCGGTCCAGCTGGCCCGTCGACACGTACGTCAGCCCGCAGCAGACCCGGCCCCGGCCGCGCAGCAGGGTCAGCGGGTCGAGGGCGACGGTCCTGCCGTCCCCGACGGGCGGTTTCGCCAGCCGCACGGTCGGCGGCAGCGCCACCCGCAGCCCGGCCGCCTCCAGGACCCGTACGGCAGCCTGTCCCACGGCCGGCGAGAGGTGCTCGGTGAAGGTGTCGGGCCACAGCACGACCAGCCGCCCCTGCCCGGCCCCGCCCGAGCCACGACGAGCAGGCTCACCCCCGCCGGCCACATCGCCGACGCCGCCGCCCGCCCTCCGCCGCTCCCACCACCGGCTGAACGTCCGCCGGGCCACCCTCGGGATGTCCCGCTCGGGCGCGATCCCGCCCAGCCGCTTCGCCGCCCGGGCGAACGGCCGTACCGAGGACAGCGCGTTGACCAGCCATGCCGTGCGCGTGCGGGAGACCGCGCGGAGCCACACCGGCAGCCGCCCCATCGAGTGGTGCGCGGCGGGCCGGCGCCGCCCGGCGTAGTGCTGATGCAGGAACTCCGCCTTGTACGTGGCCATGTCGACCCCGACCGGGCAGTCCGACCGGCAGCCCTTGCAGGACAGGCACAGGTCCAGCGCGTCCCGGACCTCGACCGAGCGCCAGCCGTCCGTCACCACCTCACCGGCGAGCATCTCGTGCAGCAGCCGGGCCCGCCCGCGCGTGGAGTGCTCCTCGGCACCCGTCGCCCGGAAGGACGGGCACATGACGCCCGAGCCGGACACCGACGTCGTACGGCACTTGGCGACGCCCACGCAGCGCCGCACCGCCGCCGAGAAGTCACCGCCGTCGGTGGGATAGCCGAAGGCGACGTCGACCGGTTCGCGGGGCAGGACGGAGAAGCGCAGGCCGGCGTCGAGGGGCGCGGGGCGCACGAGCATCCCGGGGTTGAGCAGGTCGTCCGGGTCCCACACGCCCTTGGCCCGCTCGAACAGGCCCACCATCTCGGCCCCGTACATCCTCGGCAGCAGCTCCGCCCGCGCCTGCCCGTCGCCGTGCTCCCCGGACAGCGACCCGCCGTGCGCCACCACCAGCTCCGCGAGCTCCTCCGAGAAGCGGCGGAACCGGGCGACGCCGGGCCGCGTCAGCAGGTCGAAGTCGATCCGGACGTGGATGCAGCCGTCCCCGAAGTGCCCGTAGGGTGTGCCGCGCAGTCCGTGCGCCGCCATC
Organism: Streptomyces tibetensis; assembly: GCF_007655005.1. Classification (GTDB taxonomy): domain Bacteria; phylum Actinomycetota; class Actinomycetes; order Streptomycetales; family Streptomycetaceae; genus Streptomyces; species Streptomyces tibetensis. The sequence continues at coordinate 150,550 of NZ_SZVW01000024.1, read as the reverse complement.
AGCGCCCGGAAGTCCCGCAGGTACGCGCCGAGCCGGGCGGGCGGTACCGCGCAGTCCTCCCAGCCCGGCCACGCCTCGGTGCCGTCCGGCATGCGCGTCGCCGTCCCGCTCGCGTCCTCCCGCATCCGCCACAGGGCGCGCTGCCCCGCCGGGTCGGTGACCACGAGCGCGTCCAGGACGTCGGCGGCCCGCACGATCGCCTCCGCCCGCGCGCGTGCCTCGCCCGCCGACTCCCCGCCCGTCTCCACGAACAGCCAGGCCCCGCCCCGCGGCAGCGCCTGCGGGGACGGCACCAGGTCCGCAGCCATGCCCTCCACCGTCAGCGGTCCGAACGGCAGCAGCCCGGCCGCCGCCTCCGCCGCCGCGCTCTCGTCGGCGTAGCCCAGCACGGCCAGTGCACGCGCGCGTGGCGCCTCGACCAGGCGTACGACGGCCTCCGTCAGGACGCCGAGGGTGCCCTCGGAACCGCAGAAGGAGCGGGCCACGTCGGCGCCGCGCTCGGGCAGCAGGGCGTCCAGCGCGTATCCGGAGATGCGGCGGGGCAGTTCCGGGAAGCCGGTGCGCAGGCGCGCCAGTTCTCCCTCGGCCAGGGCGCGCAGGCCGTCCGGCGCGCCGGCCCAGTCCTGCCCGAGTCGCAGCCGCTCGCCGCGCGCGGTGACGACGTCCAGTTCCCGCACACTGTCAGCGGTCGTCCCCCACGCCACGGAGTGGGAGCCGCACGAGTTGTTGCCGATCATGCCGCCGAGCGTGCAGCGGCTGTGCGTCGACGGATCCGGCCCGAACCGCAGGCCGTGCGGGGCGGCGGCCTCCTGGAGCCGGTCGAGCACCAGACCCGGCTGCACGACGGCCGTGCGCCCCTCGGCATCCAGCGACACGAGCCGGTTCATGTGCCGGGTGAAGTCCAGGACGACACCGGTGCCGGTGGCCTGCCCGGCGATGGAGGTGCCTCCGCCGCGGGCGACCACGGGCACCCCTCGCTCCCGGCACACCGCGAGCACCGCCGCCACGTCGTCGGCGTCACGCGGAGCGACCACGCCGACCGGGACCCGCCGGTAGTTGGACGCGTCCATGGTCGTCAGCGCCCGGGACGTGACGTCGAACCCGACGTCGCCCCGGACGACGGCACGCAGCCGTGCTTCGAGTTCCGTCATGCGTCCAGGATGCATCCGGCCACCGACAGTGACGGGCGGGGCGCCCCGGTGGTTCAGCCCTTGACCGCGGAGCTCGCCACACCCTCGACGAACCAGCGCTGGAAGAACGCGAAGACGATCAGCACGGGCAGCACCAGCAGCACGCCGAAGGCCAGGATCTGGCCCCAGTCCGGGGGCTGCTGGCCCTGGAAGACGCTCATCTCCAGCGGCAGGGGGCGCACGGACGGGTCGGACACCATCAGCACCGGCCACAGGAAGGAGCCCCACTGGATGAGGAAGGTGAGGATCGCGACCGAGGCGAACACCGGCCGGGACATCGGCACGATGATCGCGAAGAAGGTGCGCCAGGGACCCGCGCCGTCCAGCCGGGCCGCCTCCTCGATGCTCGGCGGGATCTTCTTGAAGAAGGTGTGGAACTGGTAGATCGCGAAGGCGTTGGCGACGAACGGCAGCGCCTGGACGAACAGCGTGTTGCGCTGGCCGTTGAACATGTAGAACAGGGGAACCGCCACCGACTCGAACGGGATCAGCATCAGCAGCAGGACGAGGGTGAACACCGCGTTCTGCCCCCGCCACTTCAGCCGCGTCAGCCCGTAGGCCGCCATCGAGTTGACGATCAGCCCGCCCGTCACCACCACGAACGACAGCAGCACCGACACGCCCATGAACTGCCAGAAGTAGCCGGTGCTGTCGGAGTTCAGGCTGTCGAGGACGGCTGTGTAGTTGTCGAAGGAGAGGTGGGTGGGCAGGAAGCCGGACAGGCCGTTCAGGACCTCGTCCGAGGGCTTGAGGCTGCCGAGGAAGAGGGAGAGCGCGGGGAGGGCGAAGACGAACGCCAGGACGCTCAGGACGGTGTAGTCGAGGACGCGGCGTACGGGCGTGCGGGTCATGGCCATGGGTCGGTCAGTCCTCGTTGTCGGGCCGGACGACGCGGCGCTGGACGATGGTCAGGGCGACGACGATCAGGAAGAACACCACCGTGACGGCCGAGGCCTGTCCGATGTCGTTCTGGTCGAAGGCGGTGGTGACCGCCTGGTACATCACCGTGCGGGTGGCGTCCTCGTCCAGGCCGCCGCCGCGGATGAGGATGTACACCTGGTCGAAGACCCGGAAGGACAGCACCGAGGTGAGCATCGCGACGAACACGAGGGTGCCGCGGATGCCGGGCAGGGTGACGTGCCGGAACTGCTGCCAGCGCGAGGCCCGGTCCAGCTCGGAGGCCTCGTAGAGCTCGCCCGGGATCTGCTGGAGACCGGCCAGCAGGATGACCATCTGGAAGCCGACGCCCTGCCACACCGACAGCACGATGACCGAGCCCATCGCGGTGAGGCCGTCACCGAGCCAGTCGAAGGCACCCCAGTTGCCGAAGGTGATCACGTCCAGCAGGGAGTTGAGCATGCCCTGCTCGCTGCGGGCGAGGATCAGCCGCCAGATCACGGCGACCAGCGCCATCGGGAAGACCACCGGCATGAAGAAGAGGGACCGGAACAGGCCGATGGCCTTCAGCTTGCGGTTGAGCAGGATCGCCAGCGTCAGCGCCAGCCCCGTCTGGAGCGGTACGACGACCGCGGCGAAGGTCAGGTTGTTCAGCAGCGCCCGCAGGAACGGGCCGGACAGGTCGGGGTCGGTGAACAGCCGCCGGTAGTGCTCCACGCCGAAGAAGGTGGGCTCCAGCGGCGAGCCGAGGCGGACGTTGTAGAAGGAGAGCACCACGGCGTAGCCGAACGGGATGCCGACGAAGGCGATCAGCCCGCCGACGGCCGGGGCGGCCATCAGCAGCCCGTGCAGCCGGTCACGGTTGCCGCGTGCGGGACGCGGGGGCTTCGCGGGGGGTGCGGACGAGACTGCCTGCGCCCGGCCTGGTGCCGCGGCGTGCGCGGGTTCCACGGTTTTCACGGGAGGTGTCCTCTTCCCGGCGGGGGCGGGCGCGGTCGGTACGTCGCCGCGTCTTCGCGCAGCCATGTCACCGACGGCCCGCCCGGGCCGATGCGTCCTGCGGGTTACGGGATCTCGTAGCCGGCGTTGTCGGTGAAGTCCCGGTCGATGGCGCGGGCGGCCTTCCGCAGGGCTTCCTCGGGGTCGGCGCCGCCGTAGATCGAGTTGAGGGCCGTGCCGAACTTGGCGGTGACGGTGGGGTATCCGGCGGTCACCGGGCGGGTGACGGCGACGCAGGAGGAGGTGATGTCGCTGTCGCCGCACGGCTTGTTCAGCTGGTCGGCGAAGAGCTGGAGCGGGCCGCCCTTCTTGTAGAGGTCACTCTTGGCCAGCGCCGTCTTGGTGGCGGGCACGGCGCCGTTGGCCTTCGTCATCGCGCCGACGTTGGTGTCGTTCAGCAGGTAGTCCAGGAAGGTGCCGGCGGCCTTGCCGTTCTTGCTGTCGGCGCCGATGCCCCAGGCCCAGGAGCCCTGCCCGGTCTTGGGGCCGTTGCCGAAGTCCGGCAGCGGCAGGACGACGAGGTCGTCACCGAGGGCCTTGCTGTAGGCGGGGTAGTTCCAGTGGCCGACCCAGCTCAGCGCCACCTTGCCCTTGGCGAAGGCGTTGCCGTCGGTGTTGGGGTCGACGTAGGTCTTCCAGGACTGGAAGGTCTTCATCGCCGAGACGACCTTCGGGCTGTCGAGGGCGCCCTCCGCCTTGCCGTCCTTCAGCAGACCGCCGCCGGCCGAGAAGACGATCGGGGAGAAGCCGAAGGTGCCCCACTCGGAGGCCAGGCCGTACTGCTCCGATATGTCGAGGACCTTGCCGTCGGCGTCCTTGCCCTTCAGCGCCTTGAGGGCCTTGCCGAACTCCTCGGCCGTCCAGGCGTCGTCCAGGCTCGTCGGGTACTTCACACCGGCCGCGTCCAGCAGCTTCTTGTCGGCGTACATGCCGAGCCCGGCGTCGAACATGCCGAGGCCGTAGTGCTTGCCGTCGATCTCGCCCTGTGCCTTGATCGCGTCCGTGGCGTTGCCGAGGGTCTTGGCGGAGACGTGGCCGTCGACCGGGGCGAGCTTTCTGTTGTAGACGAAGTTCGCCATCGTCGGGCCGTCGAACTCCAGCACGTCCGGCAGTTCGGAGGCGTCGGTGGCGGTGATGGTCTTGGTGTAGTCGTTCTCGGGGATCAGCTTCAGCTCGGCCTTGACGGCGTTCTGCGAGGAGTTGAAGGACTTCACCGCGTTCTGCAGTGCGGTCGCCTCGCTCGCCTGGCCCTGGTGGGCCCAGACGCTGATGGTGCCCTTGCCGCTGCCCTGTTCGGCGGACGTGTCGCTGCCGCCGCCCCCGCCGCCGCAGGCGGCCAGCGCGGCCAGGGGCAGCAGGGCGAGGGCCGTGAGGCCCGTACGGCGGTTCTTTCCGTGGCCGGTGATCATGGTGGTGCCTCCGAGGGCGGGTGTGCGGTGGGTGCTCGGTGGGTGCGAGACCGGAGGGGCCGGTGCGCGGACGGTGGGCCGGGGGGCGGGAACAGCCCTCCGGGGGCGGACGGTCGAGGGAGCGGGGCTACGGCTGCCGGCCGCTGTGCGGCGGAGCGGTGGTCTCGCGGAGGATGAAGCGGATGGGCATCTCGACGGGCTGCGGCGCCCCGGCGTCCGGCTCGTCGAGCTGCGCGAGCAGCAGCCGGGCCGCCTCCCGGCCCTGGGCCGCGACCGGCTGGGCCACGGTGGTCAGCCCGACCACCTCGGACAGCTCGTGATCGTCGAAGCCGACCACGGACACGTCCTCGGGAACCCTCAGCCGGTGCCGGCGCAGGGCGCGCAGCGCACCCATCGCCATCTCGTCGGACTGGGCGAACACGGCGGTCGGCGGATGGCGCAGCGCCAGCAGCTCGGTCATGGCCTGCTCGCCGCCCTCGACCGTGTAGCCGCCGTCCGCCTCCAGGGCGGGGTCGAGCTCGATCCCGGCGTCGGCCAGCACGTCCAGGTAGCCCTGCCGGCGGTCGAGGGGCGTGGTCCAGTGCAGCGGCTCGCTGGCGCCGGAGATCATGCCGATCCGCCGGTGGCCGAGGTTCACCAGGTGCCGTACGGCGCTCTCCGCTCCGCCCCGGTCGTCGATGCCGACCACGGTGAAACCGGGCCGGGCTCCGCCGACCGTGGTCGCCAGCGGCACGCCGAGGGAGCACAGGGCGGCGGCTTCTTCCGGGTCCGGGATCAGCAGGGACAGCACGGCGTCGACCCGCTTGCGGATCGGCAGTTTGGTGAAGAAACGCTTGCGCGCCTCCGGTGAGCCGAGGTTGTACAGCAGGACGTCGTACCCGGCGGCGCTGAAGACCTTCTCGGCCGCGTCCAGCACCGTGCCGAAGAACCAGCGGCCGACGTAGGGGACGACGACGCCGATGGTGTAGGTGCGTCCGCTGGCCAGGCTGGAGGCCGAGCGCGAGGCGGTGTAGCCGAGTTCGGCGGCGGCCGCGACGATCCGGGCCCGCATCTCCTCCGACACTCCCGAACGGCCGCGCAGGGCGCGGGACACGGTGGACGCCGAGACGCCGGTGGCCTCGGCGACATCGGTGATGCTGACCGTCACGGGACGCTCCTTGATCGGGGGGCACGACGCCGCGTGGCGGGGGTCCGGATCACGTCGGCGGGAGGGGGAGTGACGAGACCGTAAACCCGCCCACCTGGTTGCGCAAGCGTTTGCGTTCAGATTTACTTCGGCTGACTCTCAGAGGAACTCCCCCCAGCAAGATCACAGCGCACACGTTTGAGTGCCGCTGTCGGCAGACAGGACCTGTCCATGCGATACGCGCCGCCCGGCCTCTGCGTGAACGACTTCGACCTGCTGCGCCACGCGGACGGCACCTACACCGTGCTGCACCTCCAGGGCCCCTGGACGGCGGAGTTCGACCACCTGCGCATGGAGACCTCGTACGGCAGGGCCACCTCCGCCGACCTGGTCCGCTGGGAGCCGCAGGGCACGGCCTTCGGCAACGGGCTGCCGGGCCGCTTCGACCAGCAGGCGGTGTGGACCATGCACGCCTTCCCGCACGGCCCCGGCATGGCGATGCTCTACACCGCCGTCTCCGGTCTCACCCCGGGCGGCTGGCCCCTGCAGTCGATCGGCCTGGCCCGCTCCGAGCGCACCGACGGCACCGGCTGGCGCCGCCACGGCACGGGGCCGGTCGCCGAGGCGGACGGGCGCTGGTACCGCACGGGTGAACACATGGGCTGGCGCGATCCCTTCGTCGTACGCGACGACGAGTCCGACGGCTGGGTGATGCTGGTCTGCGCCGCCGACGCCTCCCTGCCCGTCGAGGTCGGCGGGTGTGTCGCCTGGGCGACCTCCGACGACCTGGAGCACTGGACCGTCCACCCGCCGCTGGTCTCCCCCGGCGACGTCGACGAGTTCGAGTGCCCGGTCCTCGAACGCCTCGACGACGGCAGCTGGCTGCTCCTCGGCTCCATCGGCGCCACCCGGGGCTTCGAGGCGTGGACCGCTCCGCGCCTGCGCGGCCCGTGGACCCGCCGCGGCCCGCTCGGCCCTACCGGCGCGTACGCCCCGCGCGTCGTCGCCGCCCCCGACGGCTCGCGCGTCGTGCTCCACACCACCCCGCGCCGCGTCGGCCTCAGCGACACCGGCGAGCGCTGCCGCGGCATGCTCGCCCAGCCCAAGTCCCTCGCCGTACCCGCCGATTCGGCACCCCGCCTGGAGTGGTGGCCGGGCCTGGACCCCTGGCTCGGCGAGGAGACGTACGACGCCCTCCTGCACGCGGTCGGCGACGTCGGCCTCGGCGGTCGCACCGAGATCACCCTGCGCACGCAGGCCTCCGGCCCGGACCGGCCCGCGCTCACGGTCGGCTGCGACGGCAAGAACCTCTGGGTCACCGGCCCCGACGGCACCCCGCTCGGCGAGACCCTCCTGCCGGAACCCGCCGCCTCGCTGCGCATCCTCACCGTCGGTGAGTACGTCGAGGTCTACGCCGACGGCGTCTTCGTCCTCACCACCCTGTGCTACTCGGGCCGCCCCGCCCCCTGGACGGCCACGACCGAGGGCGGGGTCCGCCCCGTCGCCGTCCGCCCCCTGCGGCTGCCGGACCCGCACCGAGACGACGCCTCGGCCGTCTGGCCCGGCCCGCCCCCGCACTGACCTGTCCACTCGCCGTCTCACCCGACGGACGACGTTTCGCCCAGGTTTCTGGAAACGGCTACGCTCCCCTTCGTGGCTGAGATCCAGATTCCTGCTGACATCAAGCCCGCCGACGGTCGATTCGGCGCGGGCCCCTCCAAGGTGCGGGTGGAGGCGCTGGACGCCCTGGCCGCCACCGGCACGTCCCTGCTCGGCACCTCCCACCGCCAGGCCCCCGTCAAGAACCTGGTCGGCCAGGTGCGCGAGGGCATCAGCGAGCTGTTCCAGCTCCCCGACGGCTACGAGGTGGTCCTCGGCAACGGCGGCTCGACCGCGTTCTGGGACATCGCGACGCACGGCCTGATCGAGAACAGGTCGCAGCACCTCACCTTCGGCGAGTTCTCCTCCAAGTTCGCCAAGGCCGCGAAGCTCGCGCCCTGGCTGGCCGAGCCGGACGTCATCTCCGCCGACCCGGGCACCCACCCCGAGGCGGTCGCCGAGGCGGGCGTGGACGTCTACGCGTTCACCCACAACGAGACCTCGACCGGTGTCGCCATGCCGATCAAGCGCGTGGCCGGTGCCGACGAGGGCTCGCTGGTCCTGGTGGACGCCACCTCCGGCGCCGGCGGCCTGCCCGTCGACGTCAGCGAGACCGACGTCTACTACTTCGCCCCGCAGAAGTCCTTCGCCTCCGACGGCGGCCTGTGGATCGGCGTCTTCTCCCCGGCCGCGATCGAGCGCGCGGAGCGCGTCCACGCCTCCGGCCGCCACGTCCCGGAGTTCTTCTCGCTGCCGACGGCGATCGACAACTCCCGCAAGAACCAGACGTACAACACCCCGGCGCTGGCCACCCTCTTCCTGCTGAACCAGCAGCTGGAGTGGATCAACGGCCAGGGCGGCCTGGACTGGTCGGTCCGGCGCACCGCCACCTCCGCCCGCACGCTCTACGGCTGGGCCGAGGACATCAAGTACGCCAACCCGTTCGTCACCGACCCGGCCAAGCGCTCGCAGGTCATCGGCACGATCGACTTCACGGACGAGGTCGACGCGGCCGCCGTCGCCAAGGTGCTGCGCGCCAACGGCATCGTCGACACCGAGCCCTACCGCAAGCTCGGCCGCAACCAGCTGCGCGTCGCGATGTTCCCGGCGATCGACCCGGCGGACATCGAGGCGCTCACGAAGTGCGTCGACTACGTGATCGAGAAGCTCTGACCTTCGCGCGTAGGTGAGTGTCGAGGGCGTCCCGCTCGTGCGGGGCGCCCTCTCTCGCGCTCAGGCCCGCTCGCGCTCAGGTTTTCTCGCGCTCAGGCTCTCTCGTACTCAAGGTCTTCCGGGCTCAGGCCGGCCGTGCGTCCATGGCTGTCGGCATCGAGCGCGCCACCCGGAACCCCACGTCGTCGATCCGGAACGTCGGATGGCTCCGGCGGCGTACCGAGGCGCGGCAGCTCCAGTGCTCGTCGGACCAGCCGCCGCCCCGCAGCACCCGGTAGGTGCCGTAGACCTCGGCGTCGTAGAGGTCCCAGCACCAGTCCCAGGTGTTGCCCAGCATGTCGTACAGGCCCCAGGCGTTGGGCTGCCTGCCGCCCACGGGGTGGACGCGGTCGTCCGCGTTGCCGCGGTACCAGGCGATCTCGTCGAGCGGGCCGTAGCGGGGGCCGGTGCTGCCGGCGCGGCAGGCGTGTTCCCACTCGGCCTCGGTGGGCAGCCGGTAGCCGTCGGCCGAGGTGTCCCAGCCGGCCTCCCCGTCCCCGGGCCGCACCTCGTACGCGGGGGTCAGGCCCTCGCGTACGGACAGGGCGTTGCAGAACCGGATCGCGTCCCACCAGGACACGCCCTCCACGGGCAACCGGTCACCGCGGGCCGTGCTCGGGCGCTCGCCGGTGACCTCGGCGTACCAGGCCTGGGTGACCGGAACCGCCGAGATCCGGAACGACGCGACCTCGACCGTCCAACTGCGCTCGGTCCGCCGGTCGGACAGCGTGACGGTGCCCGCCGGGACGGGCACCATGTCGTGGTTCATGTACTCCCCCATGACCGGACACCCTAAGGCCGTGTCAGCAAAGTCCCGCCTGCCCCGCGACGCCCGGCACGCACTCTCGCCGCACCGGACGCCGCGGGGCCCGCCCTCCGGGCGAACGACGGGACTTTTGCGGACACGACCCAGGGGCGCCCGGCGAGTATCGCCGGGCGCCCCCGTGTCGTCCTGTCAGTCCTGGGTCACCGGGGCACTCAGCGTCCGAACCCCATGATCCCCCGCAGGCTGTCACCGACCGCCGCGACGGCCGGCTGCAACGTGCTCGGCGACTTCTGCGCCGCCGGCTGCGGCTTCGGGTCGGCGGTCTTCTTGCAGACCGCGTCCGCCACACCGTTGCCGTGCGGAAGCTTGCCGTTGGTCAGGTACGTGGCGAGGTGCTTGTCGAGGCAGGCGTTGCCGCTCAGCGTGATGCCGTGGTTGCCGCCGCCCTGCTCCACCACCAGGCTGGAGCCCTTCAGCAGCCGGTGCATGGTGACGCCGCCCTCGTAGGGGGTGGCCGCGTCGTCCGTCGCCTGGAACAGCAGCACCGGCGGAAGCTTGCTGTTGGCGACGTTCACCGGCTTCAGCGTCTTCGTCGGCCAGAACGCGCACGGTGCGTTGTACCAGGCGTTGTTCCACGCCATGAACGGGGCCTTCTCGTACACGGCCCAGTTGTCCTTGCGCCACTGCTTCCAGTCGCGCGGCCAGGACGCGTCACGGCACTGCACCGCGGTGTAGACGCTGTAGCCGTTGTCACCGGAGGCGTCGATCGCCGCGATGTCGTCGTAGGCCTTGACCAGCGCGGCGGTGTCGTGCTTGTTGACGTAGGCCGCGAAGGTCTGGGCGAGCGTGGGCCAGTAGGCGTTGTTGTAGCCGCCGGGTATGAAGATGTCCTCCAGCTCGGAGGCGCCCACCTTGCCGCCCGCGGGCTTCTTGGCCAGGGCCGCCCGCATGGCGTACCACTTGGCCTCGATCTTCTTCGGGTCGGTGCCGAGCTTGTAGGTGGAGTCGTACTTCGCTATCCACGCCATGAGCGCCTTGTGACGCTTGTCGAAGGCGTAGTCCTGCTGGATGTTGTCGTCGTACCAGACGCCGGTCGGGTCGACGATCGAGTCCAGCACCAGGCGCCGCACCCGCTCGGGGAACAGCTTGGCGTAGACCGCGCCCAGGTAGGTGCCGTACGAGTAGCCGAAGTAGTTGATCTTCGGTGCGCCGAGGGCCTTGCGGATCGAGTCCATGTCCTTCACGGCGCTGACCGTGTCGATGTACGGCAGGACGTCCTTGTACTTCCTGCCGCAGGCCTGGGCGAAGGACTTGGCGCGCGCGAGGTTGGCCTTCTCGAGCGCCGGTGTGCTGGGTACGGAGTCGGGGCGGACCGGGTCGAAGTGGCCCGGCTTGCAGTCCAGGGCGGGCTGGCTCTCGCCCACTCCGCGCGGGTCGAAGCCGATCACGTCGTACTGGGCGGCGACCTCCTTGGGCAGGGAGGACGCGACGAACGAGGCCAGCGACAGACCGCTGCCACCGGGGCCGCCGGGGTTGACGAGCAGCGGGCCCTGGGACTTCGGCGCGGTGTGCGGCACGCGGGACAGCGCCAGCGTGATCTGCTTCCCCCGCGGCTTCGCGTAGTCGAGCGGCACCTTCACGGACCCGCACTGGAGCGTCGGGGAGTCGTCGGTCCCGCACTTCTTCCACGTGACCTTCGCCGCGGCGGTCGTCACCGCGGTGTTCGCGGAGTGCGACGGACCGGCGTTGGCGGGGGCGGCGGTGAGTGTCCCGGTCAGGACGACCGTGGCGCCGCACAGGAGGGCTGCGCTTCTTCTCATGGAGTCTCTCGCAACGGTGAGGGGGGTCGGGCCCGTGAGTGACACGGGCCGTGCCGCATCGTTTCGGAAGAGCACACCTCACGTGCGCATTCGACGAAGACTTGACCGAATCGAGTCATAGCCTGTTCTCAGACACCCCTCAGAAAAGGGGGAGTTCTGACCATTCCGGGCGGGTCGCCCTGCCCCGGGTACGCCCGGCGAGCACCGGGCGTACCACCTCAGGCCGTGATCACGCCGCCGTGCACCGAACGCTCGGCACGCTCCCGCCCCCGGGCGCACCGCCCAGGCCGAAGCTCGCAGAACCCGCCACCGGCACGCTCCCGTTGTGCGCGGCGTTGACCGCCGTGACGGTCGCCCCGCTCTGGGTGTGCGATGCGTTCCACATGCTCGTGACCTTCTGGGAGCCGCTCCATGTCCAGGTCACCTGCCAGGACTTCAGCGCGACGGTGCCCGTGTTGGTCACCTTCACCTCGGCGTTGAAGCCGCCGCCCCAGTCGCTGCTGACGGTGTATGCGGCGGTGCAGGTGGGCGAGGGGTCACCCGGCCCGCCCGGGCCGGGCCCCGTGCCGCCACCTCCGAAGCCCGGGGCCTTGATGGGCCCCAGGTACGCGTCCTTCACCGTGTCGACCGTCTGCCAGTCGTCCTTCAGGATGCCTCCCGTGTCACCGGAGTTGGGGTTCCAGGACCAGAACGTCCAGTGGAAGCTGTCGGTGCCGTACGTCGACGTCGAGCGCAGGTACTTCACCAGCTCGGCCAGCCACTTCTGGTCCACCGAGGGCCTCAGTGTCGTACCGAACTCGCCGAGCCACACCGGGGCGATGTTCTGCTTGAAGATGTAGCCCCAGTACTTGTCCCAGATCCCCGGCATGTTGGCGGGGAAGGACGGGTCCGTGAACCAGGACTGCTCGGCCACCGATGTCGCGTAGTCGTGCGCCGAGTACACCAGCCGGTTCGGGACGTCCAGCCGGACCGGGTACTGGGCCGCGCCCATGAGGTTGCCGCCCCACCAGATGCTGTTGCCGTTGAACGACTGCACGCCCTCGACCATGATCAGCAGCTCGGGGTTGGCCGACAGCACCGCGTTGCCCGCGCGCTCCGCGGCCAGGCGCCAGTCGCGGGTGGTGTCACCACAACCCCAGCAGGCCGGGTCGTGGGGCTCGTTGTGCAGGTCGATGCCGATGACCGTGGAGTTGCCCTTGTAGCGCGCGGCCAGGGCCTTGAGGTTGGTGATCCATGTCGACTCGGGGACCGACGCCGTGTACCAGAGCGCCGACTGTCCCGCCGCGTCCGGGCGGTGGCGGTCCAGGACGACCTTGAGGCCGGACTGGCCCGCGTAGGCCACGATCCTGTCCAGGACCTGGAGGGACGTCAGCCCGCGCAGGTCCGTGTTCTTGCCGTCGAAGTTGATGCCCTCGGGCATGGCGCCGGGCTTGAGGATGTCGTCGCTGTAGGGCACGCGGAGGGTGTTGTAGCCCAGCGACCTGATCTGGTCGATCATGCTCTTGTAGTCGCGCGTCCACAGGCCGTGGGCGACGCGGTTGGCGGTCTCGAAGCCGAACCAGTTGATGCCGGCGATACGGACCGGCTGCCCGGCCGCGTCCAGGATCTGCCGGCCGCTGGTGTGCCAGTAACCGGCACCGGCGGCCTCGGCGGCGACATCGGCTCGTGCCGACTGCACGCCGGCCAGCGGTAACAGGAGCGCCGCGGCAACACACAGCGCTCTGCGCAGACTGCGGAACATGTGGCTGCTTCCTCTCGGGTTCCTCGGGGGAGCGGGAGGCACGGCACCCGGAACTGGTTGGGAGCGCTCCCATAGCACCGCGCACCTCCCAGAGAACTGACAGAACATGAGCACGTCAAGACTCTGGGAGGTGCGCGATCGAACCGTCCGGGAGGTGCGCGGCCGAACCGTCCGGGAGATGTGCGACCGAACCGTCCGGGAGATGTGCGACCGAACCGTCCGGGAGATGTGCGACCGAACCGTCCGGGAGGTGCGCGGCCGAACCGTCCGGGAGATGTGCGACCGCTCCGGCCGCTATCGGCTCAGCTTCCTGAACCGCCGTACGGCCAGCGGCAGGAAGATCGCCGTCAGGACCACCGGCCACACCCCGGCCATCAGCAGGGCGTGCTGCTCGACCCAGGAGTCACCGCCCCCGACCGGCGTCCCGAACAGCTCCCGGCTCGCCGCCGCCGTGGAGGAGATCGGGTTCCAGGCCGCCACCCAGCCCAGCCAGTCGGGCATCAGCTGCGGCGCGACGAAGATGCTGGAGATCATCGTCAGCGGGAAGGCGACCGCGAACAGGCCACCCGCGGCCTCCGGGTTGGGCACCAGCAGGCCGAGCCACACGCCGATCCAGATCAGCGCGAAACGCAGCCAGAGCAGCAGCCCGAAGGCGGCGAGGAAGCCGAAGCCGCCGTCCGGGCGCCAGCCCATGGCGAGGGCCGTCAGCATCATGATCGCCAACTCGGCGCAGGCCACGATCAGATCGGTGACGCCGCGCCCGGCCACCACGGCCGAGGAGGCCATCGGCATGGAGCGGAAGCGGTCGATGACGCCCTTGGTGGAGTCGTGGACCACGACGGTCGCCGTGTTGATGAAGCCGAACGCCATGGTCATCACGAACATGCCCGGCATCAGGAAGTCCTTGTAATCCCCGCCGCCCGGCACCGTCATCGCGCTGCCGAAGACATAGCCGTAGAGCAGCACGGACAGGATCGGGAAGCCCAGCTGCCAGGCGATGTTGACCGGCTGGCGCTGGTAGTGGGTCAGGCCGCGGCGGACGATGTTCCAGCAGTCGGCGAGCAGCCAGTACGTGCCGCTCCGGCTGCTCGGCGTGCTCAGGTCGGTGGCACTCACGCCGCGGCCTCCTTCTCGGTGCGGTGTCCGGTCAGGCGCAGGAACACGTCGTCGAGGCTCGGCCTGCGCAGCCCGATGTCCTCGACGCGGACGCCCTCGTCCTGGAGGGTCCGTGCGACCTCGGTGAGCGCGGTGACCCGGTCGGTGACCGGGGCGTGCACCCGCAACTCCGTCTCGTCCGCCTCGGGTTCGCCGTCCGTGACCCGGGCGACGACCTTCACCACCTGCGGGATGTCGGACCGCTCGGCGACCACGACCTCGATGCGGTCACCGCCGACCAGGTTCTTCAGCCCGTCCGGGGTGTCGTCGGCGATGGCCCGCCCCTGGTCGATGACGGTGATGCGGGAGGCCAGTCTGTCGGCCTCCTCCAGGTACTGCGTGGTGAGCAGCACGGTCGTGCCGCCCGCGACCAACGCCCGTACGGATTGCCAGACTTCGCCCCGGCTGCGCGGGTCGAGACCGGTCGTCGGCTCGTCGAGGAAGAGGACGGCCGGGGCGAGGATCATCGACGCGGCGAGGTCGAGGCGGCGCCGCATGCCGCCGCTGTACTTGCCCACGCCCTTGTCGGCGGCGTCGGTCAGGTCGAACTGCTCCAGCAGCTCGGCCGCCCGGAGCCGGGCCCGCCTGCCGCCCAGGTGGAACAGGCGGCCGAACATCTCCAGGTTCTGCCGGCCGGTGAGCACCTCGTCGACCGCCGCGTACTGGCCGGTGAGACCGATCCGGGCCCGGACCTCGCGCGCCTGCCGGACGACGTCCAGACCCGCGACCGTCGCGCTGCCCCCGTCCAGGCGGATCAGCGTGGACAGGATGCGGACGGCGGTGGTCTTGCCGGCCCCGTTCGGTCCGAGCAGTCCGTGCACCGTGCCCTCGCGCACCTCCAGGTCGAAGCTGTCGAGAGCGCGCTTCTCGCCGTACCTCTTCTCCAGCGCCTCGGCCCGCACCGCGTATCCGTCCATGCCGCCCCCTCCCGCACGCCCGGTGCCCCGTCGGCACCGAACTGAGTACACCGTACCCGATTACGCGTACGCCGTACCCAGTTATTCCGGGGGGACCTAAGCTGGGCTCCATGACGAGCGGTACGAGTGGCACGGGCGGTACGGAGACCAGCGGCAGCGGTGACATCGCCCGCACGCTCGAACTGCTGTGGGACACCGGCCGCCGCCCCAGCCGGGGCCCCAAACCGACCCTGACGCTGGAGCGGATCGTGGAAGCGGCGATCCAGGTGGCGGACACCGAGGGGCTGGAGGGCCTCTCCATGCGCCGCGTCGCCGCCGAGCTCGGCACCGGAACCATGTCGCTCTACCGGTACGTGCCCGGCAAGGGCGAGCTGCTCGACCTGATGCTGGACCGGGTGCAGCGCCCCTCCGGGAACCCGGCCGACCTCGGCGACGGCGGCTGGCGGGCCGCCCTGGAGGCACTGGGCCGCGCCACCCTCGCCCTCTACCGCCGCCACCCCTGGCTGCTCCAGGTGAACCAGTCCCGCCCGATCCTCGGCCCGAGCGCCCTCGACGGCATGGAGAAGGTGCTGGCCCTGATCCGCCCGATGGGGCTGAGCGACCCCGAGCTGGTCTCCGCGATCATCATGATCGACGGGTACGTCGTCGGGGCCGCGCGCACGCAGCTCTACCAGCTGGAGGCGGAGCGCCGGACGGGCCTGACGGACGCCGAGTTCTGGCAGGCGCAGGTGCCGGTCCTGGAGAAGGCCATGGCCTCCGGCCACTACCCGGTGACGGCATCGCTCTCCGAGGACGCCTTCGGGCCGGACTTCGACCACTTCGAGTTCGGGCTGCAGCGGATCCTGGACGGGCTGGAGGTGCTGGTGGAGAGCCGCAGAAACGCTCGCTGACCGCGCGCCGGGAAACGACCGTGCCCGCGAAGTCCCGCCCTCCCTTCGGCTTTCGGGCACGGCCTAGCGCCGGCGCCTCCTCAGCCCCCGCAGGGCCAGCACCGCCACCAGAACCGCACCCGCGGCGATCGCCCCGGTCTTCAGGTTGCCGCTCAACCCGTCTCCCCCGCCCTCGGACGCCGTGGAACTCCCGCTCCCGGACGACGAGTCGGACCCGCCGCTCCCGGGCGCGTCCTGCGGCTCCACCGGGCTGTCCGCGCCCTCGGCGCCGTACATCAGCTTCGTGCCGTCGGCGGTGTAGGTGACGGACTCCCCCTGCCCCAGGAACGGCACGCCGAGCCGTTCCTTCTTCTTGATCTTCCCGCCGTTCCAGTCGTAGGCGATCGCGCCGAAGTAGCTGCGGACGACGAGGTGTTCGCCGTCCGGGGAGAGCGCGGCGTCGGTGGCCTCCAGGTCGGGGACCGCGGCGATCGGACGGAAGACGTTCGCCCCGGACGGGGAGAGCTGCGCCGGGCCCTCGTACAGGTGCCCGCCCTTGTCGTTCTTGTCGACGATGTAGACGCGGCCGGTCTTCGGGTACACCACGAGGGACTCGGCGTCCCGCGCGCCGTCGGAGTACTTCACGACGTACTGCGTCGCCTTGATCGTCTCGTCGCGCAGCTTCTTCGGCTCGGGCAGCCGGTAGATCCAGACGTACGGCCAGGTGCCGCCGAGGTTGTCGCCGATGTCGCCGACGTAGATCTGGTCGTCGGGCCCGATGGAGATGGCCTCGACGTCGCGCGGGCTGCCCACGCCGGACATGGTGATGGTGGCGACCGTCTCGCCCGTCGCGCTGTCCACGGCGTACAGGTACGCCCCGTCGTCGCTGTCGTTGTGCGTCCAGTAGATGCCGGGGTGCTGCCGCGAGGCGGCCAGGCCGCTGGACTCGGTGATGCGCGGGTCCTTGATCGTGAACTTCTCGTCACCGTCGGCGGCGGAGGCGGGCACGGCGAGGGCGCCCGTGAGGAGGGCCGCGGCGAGCAGGGCGAAGGGTCTGCGCATGCCCCAAGCCTGCCATCCGGCCCGGCGGTTCACCGGCGTAACGGATCACAGCCCGAGGGCCGTACGCGGGGCGTGGCCCGAGTCACACCCCGTCGGTCGTCGAGATCGTTCATCATGAGCGGATGCTCAGGTTCATGCCCGTCGGTGACTCCATGACGATCGGAAGCACGGGCGAACACACGTGGCGCTACCGGCTGTGGCAGCACCTGTGCCGTTCCTACGGCAGCCCCTTCACCCTCGTCGGCCCCCGCGAGACGCTCTACGACAAGCAGGCCGAGGCCCCGGTGTCGTACGGGTACGCCGAACCCGACTTCCCGCGTGCTCACCTGGCCGGCTGGGGCGAGGGCTGGCAGCACATGGCGCCGCTGATCGGCGACGCGGTGCGCTCGTGCCGCGCCGACGTGCTCCTGGTCTCCCTGGGCCTGATCGACCTGGGCTTCTACACGAACGCCGAGCAGACCGCCGAGAACGTCCGGGCCTTCACGGCCGAGGCACGGGCGGCGAACCGGCGCGTGGGCATGGTGTGGCTGCCGGTCACCCCGAACGTGCGCGCCCAGTCGGACACGGCCTTCGCCGGCGAGGTCACCCGCTTCAACGAACTGCTCGCCAAGACGGCCGCCGACCTCGACGAGCCCGGCTCCCCCGTCCTCCTGGCCTCACCCCCGCCCTCGTACGACGTCGCCACCGACACCTACGACGGCACCCACCCCAACGCGAGCGGCGAGCACAAGATCGCGGCGGCTTTCGCGAAAGCCATGCACCAGGGCTGGGGCCTGGCCGGTCCCTACGAGGTGTAGCTCTCCTCGATCACCCGGACCAGGTGCTCGGCACAGGGCCGGACATCGAGGTCGTCCCACCGCTCGTCCTCGTCCCCGAGGTAGACCGCCCGGGCACGGGCCAGGACCGGCCGGTGCGCGACGGGCAGCCGGGCGACGGCCCACTCGGCGGCGGCGTCCTTGGACCGGATGCTTCCGGTCGCGAGCGTGGTCCACACCCGGGCCAGCGTGAGCAGTACGTTCCGTGTGTCCGTAGCCAGCTCCTCCATCAGCTCCGGCACCCCGGCGACGATCGCCCGGCGCAGATCGGCAGCCGGCACGGGATCCAGCAGTTCGGCGGGCCGGGGCCCGAGCAGCGGGGCGTCGGCGAGCAGCACCATCGTGAGGACCGGGGCGAGGTCGGGGTTGGGTCCGGGGGCCGGGGTCACCCCGCGTCCGAAGTCCTCCCGCAGCCACTCCCCGTACAGGAACTCGCAGGTGGGCGGGTACCGCCAGGGTCGTACCTCGCTGTGAACGACAACCGTCAGCTCGACCGGCCGCAGCCCCTCTCCGACCCCGGAGATCCCGAGTAACTCCTCCACCAGCACACGACGTTGCTCATGACCGGTCGGCTCCCGCACGACGGCCAGGACGTCCACGTCACTGTGCGGGCGCAGGCCGCCGAGGGTGGCGGAGCCGTGCGCGTAGACGCCGAGGAGGGTGGCGCCGAAGGTGGTCCGGAGGAGCTGGACCAGGTGGTCGGTGTGCGGCTGTTCCGGCATCTGCGCTCGCCCCCGTGTCGTGGTCACCGTGCGTATCGTTGCACCGCGCGGCTGCCCACGGGTCTGAGGGGCGGGCCCGCATTTCGTGCTTGCCTGGAGTGCACTTCAAGACGTTGGCTTGGACCCATGGAGTACACGCAGCTCGGACGCACGGGACTCAAGGTCAGCCGGCTCGTCCTCGGCACCATGAACTTCGGCCCGCAGACCGACGAGGCCGACAGCCACGCGATCATGGACGCGGCGCTGGACGCGGGCATCAACTTCTTCGACACCGCCAACGTCTACGGCTGGGGCGAGAACAAGGGCCGTACCGAGTCCATCATCGGGAACTGGTTCGCCAAGGGCGAGGGACGGCGCGACAAGGTCGTCCTCGCCACGAAGGTGTACGGCAACATGGGCGCCGACGGCCCGGCCTGGCCCAACCACGACAAGCTCTCCGCGGTCAACATCCGACGGGCCGTGGACGCCAGCCTCAAGCGGCTCCAGACGGACCACATCGACGTCTACCAGTTCCACCACGTCGACCGGAACACCCCCTTCGAGGAGATCTGGCAGGCGATCGACGTCCTGGTCCAGCAGGGCAAGATCCTCTACGTCGGGTCGTCGAACTTCCCCGGCTACAAGATCGCCCAGGCCAACGAGATCGCCTCCCGGCGCGGCGGGACCATCGGCCTGGTCAGCGAGCAGTGCCTGTACAACCTCGCCGAGCGGCGTGCCGAGATGGAGGTCGTCCCGGCCGCCCAGGAGTACGGACTCGGCGTCATCCCGTGGTCGCCGCTGCACGGCGGTCTGCTGGGCGGTGTCCTCAAGAAGGAGGTCGAGGGCGGTCGCCGCGCCTCCGGCCGAGCGGCCGACGCGCTGGGCGACCCCGCCACCCGGGCGCAGATCCAGTCCTACGAGGACCTGCTCGACAAGCACGGCATGGAGCCCGGCGAGGCCGCCCTGGCCTGGCTGCTCACCCGCCCTGGGGTGACCGGCCCGATCGTCGGCCCGCGCACCGCCGAGCAGCTCGCCTCCGCGGTCCGCGCCGCGGAGCTGGAGCTCTCCGAGGAGCTCCTGACCGGCCTGGACGAGATCTTCCCGGGCCCGGGGCCGTCCCCGGAGGCCTTCGCCTGGTAGGTCGCCCCTGTAGGGGCGCGGGGAACTGCGCGACGAGCCCCCACCGGCCTGCGGCCGGAAAACGACCGCCCGCAGTTCCCCCGCCGCCCCTGCCCTACCTCCCGATCACGGAAGCGAGGGCGACGACGAGGAACATCAGCACGAGCACACCGGCCATGATCCGGTTGCGGGTTTTCGGGTCCACGGCATCGAGCCTAACCGGCGCCCCCGAGTGCCCAGCGCCCGACCGCCTCGTACCGGGGCTGCTCCCCCGGTACGCCCGAGGTCGGCAGATTGCTGCGCACCAGGCAGAGCTCCCGCACGGTCCAGGTCCGGCCCGTGAATCCCGCGAGGGCGTTCAGAAAGGGCCGCACGTTGCCCGCCGCCCGGCTCCGCGCCACGGTCAGATGGGCCTTGTACCGCCGGTGCTCCCCCATCGGCACCCCTGCTTTCCGCGCCGCCGCCTCGGCGCGCTCGGCCAGCAGCCGGAGGTCGGCCAGTTCCCCCTCGGCCCCGGCCCACAACGCTCTCCCGTGCCCGAACTGACCCCCACCCCGCACGGCCAGCGAAAACGGCTCGGTACGGCGCGCGGCCCGCTCCAGCCGCTCCGACAGCCCTGGGACGAGGTCGTCGTCGACCTCTCCGTAGAACGCGAGAGTGAAGTGCCAGCCGGGACGGCCGGTCCAGCGCATGCCGTCGGCGCCCGGCAGCCCGCGCAACTCGTCCACCACGGCAGCGAGTTCACGACACACCTCGTCCGGGGGCAGCACGGCCGCGAAGAGTCTCATGGACCCAGGGTGGCACCATGACGCCATGCGGATCACCATCCGGGACGGCGGGCCCGACGACATTCCCGCGATACTCGGCATGCTCGACAGCTGTGTGGAGTGGCTGGTCTCCCAGGGGCGCACGGGGCAGTGGGGGACGCGGCCCCTGTCGCAGAGCCCCAAGACGGTGGAGTCGGTCCGCCGGTACATGGCGGAGGGCAGCGTGTTCATGGCCGACGCCGACGGCGTCCCCGCCGGCACCCTCACCCTCACCGACTCGGCGGGCGCCTACCTGTCCCACCTCCCCCAGCCCGGCGAACCCGAGCGCTACATCCACTGGCTCGCCTCCGACCGCCGCTTCAAGGGCCACGGCGTGGGCAGCGCCCTGCTGGCCCACGCGGCCGAGGAGACCCGCCGCGCCGGGATCTCCCTGCTCCGCGTCGACTGCTACGCCGGGGACGACGGCAAGCTCGTCCGCTACTACGAGGCCAACGGCTTCACCCGCACCGAGGCCTTCACGGTCGGCGAGAACGACTGGCCGGGGCAGTTGCTGGCCCGGAGGGTGTAGGCGGTCTCCGGGGCCGGGCGTGTCCCGGTCACCGTACGTATCGTTGTACTGCGCGGCCGGCTCCATCCGCGAGTGCGGCCGGGGAGGAGCGCCACGATGACCGTCCTTGCAGACAGGATCGAGATGGCCGACAGCAGCGGTGAACTCACCCTCGACATGATGTTCGAGTGGGTGGAGTCGATGCCGGTCCCCGAGGGCTACAAGGTCGAGATCGTCGGGGGGAACATCTTCATGGCGCCTCAGCGGGACACCCACTGGGACATCATCGCGGACATCTACGACCAGTTGCGCAGCAAGTACCCGCGCAAGCGCGTGAAGTCCGACGTCCGTGTCGACTATCCGGGCCACCTCAACGGCTTCGCCTCCGACATCACCGTGATGGCGGAGGGAGCGGCCAAGAACGCCAAGGGACTGTGGCGCTACCAGGACGTCGAGTTCGTCGCCGAAGTGATCTCCCGGAAGACCGGGGCGAACGACTACGGCCCCAAGAAGGACGCGTACGCCGCCGCCGGTGTGCCGGTGTACCTGATCGTGGATCCGTACACCGGCCGCTGGCATCTGCACACCAAGCCCAAGGACGGCGAGTACCGGGGCGAGCTGAGCCTGGACTTCGGGGACGAGATCGACCTGACGGGGACCGTGGTCGGACTCGTCCTCGAAACCGGCGAGTTCCCGAGGGACTGACGCCGTACTACGCCGCCGGGGCCAGCGCCTCCTGTTCGCGGGGGACGAACCGCACCCGTGGGTGGCCGCCGTGCCAGCCGACCGACAGGCGGAGGTTGCCGACGCGGGCCAGGATCAGGCCGATCACCGCCGCGGCGAGGGCCGCCACCGCGCCGCCGGCCGCGAGGCCGATCCGGGCGCCGTACGTGTCGGTGATCCAGCCGACGATCGGGGCGCCGACCGGCGAGCCACCGAGGAAGATCATCATGTAGAGGGCCATGACACGGCCGCGCATGGCCGGGTCCGTGGACATCTGGATGCTGGTGTTGGTCGTGACGTTGACCGTCATGCCGAACAGGCCCAGCGGGATCATGAGCAGGGCGAACATCCACAGCGTGGGGGTCGTCGCGGCCAGGATCTCCAGCGCGCCGAAGGCCATGGCTGCCACGATCAGCAGCCGCAGCCGGGCCGTCCCCCGCCGCGCCGCGAGCAGTGCGCCCACGACCGAGCCGACCGCCATCAGCGTGTTGAACATGCTGTACGCGCCCGCCCCCGCGTGGAACACGTCGTCCGCGAAGGCCGAGAGGTAGACGGGGAAGTTGAAGGCGAACGTCCCGACGAAGCCGACCAGGACGATCGGCCAGATCAGCTCCGGCCGGCCGGTGACGTAGCGCACGCCCTCCCGCAGCTGCCCCTTGCCGCGCGGGGCCCGCTCCACGACGTGCAGCTCGCGGGCGCGCATCAGCAGCAGGCCGGTGAGCGGCGCGATGAAGGACAGGCCGTTGAAGAGGAACGCGTAGCCGGTGCCGACGCCGGTGATGAGCAGGCCCGCGACGGCGGGGCCGACCAGGCGGGCCGACTGGAAGTTCGCCGAATTCAGGCTGACCGCGTTCTGCAGCTGTCCCGGGCCGACCAGCTCGGAGACGAAGGACTGCCGGGCCGGGTTGTCCACGACGGTGGCCAGACCGACCGCGAACGCGGCGACGTACACGTGCCACACCTGGACGTGCCCGGTGAGGGTGAGGACGGCCAGGGCGATCGCCGTGAGCGCCATCGAGGACTGCGTCACGAGCAGCGCGGGCCGCTTGCGCAGCCGGTCGACGAGGACACCGCCGTAGAGGCCGAAGAGCAGCATCGGCAGGAACTGCAGCGCGGTGGTGATGCCGACGGCGGCGGAGGAGCCGGTGAGGCTGAGCACCAGCCAGTCCTGGGCGATGCGCTGCATCCAGGTGCCGATGTTGGAGACGACCTGGCCCATGAAGAACAGGCGGTAGTTCCTGACCTTCAGGGAGGAGAACATCGAGGACTTGCGCGGCAGCGGATCGGAGGCGGGCGGGGAATCGTGGGGGTCAGGTGCGGGGGCGGAAGCTGCTCCGGGTCCCGAACTCAAATGTGTCGCCTCCTTGCAACGGCCTTCTTACAGATGCGCGAGCTTCTCCAGTACGGGGGCGGCGGCGCGGAGTTTCGCCCACTCGTCCTCGTCGAGGTTCTCCACCAGCGTCGCCAGGAACGCGTTCCGCTTGGCGCGGCTCTCCGCGAGCATGGCCTCGGCCTGCTCGGTGCGTGTGACGACCTTCTGGCGCCGGTCCTCGGGGTGCGGCTCCAGCCGGACCAGCCCCTTGGCCTCCAGCAGTGCCACGATGCGGGTCATCGACGGCGGCTGGACGTGCTCCTTGCGGGCGAGCTCACCCGGTGTGGCCCTGCCGCACAGCGAGAGGGTGCCGAGCACCGACATCTCGGTGGGGCTGAGCGATTCGTCGACCCGCTGGTGCTTGAGCCGACGGGACAGCCGCATCACTGCGGATCGGAGGGAGTTCACGGCGGCTACGTCGTCGCCATGGTTGAGGTCCGGCATGTTCTTTAGCGTAACTCATTACTCTCGCTAAAGACCAACCGGAACGCGCCAGTCGTCCGTGACGCCCGCCACTGAACCGTGACATCACTCATATGGGTGACAAGGCGGCGGAACGTGCCCCGCCGGACCGAACGGTGCCGCGACCCTCATGCTCATGGGGACCAGTGTGCTCAGCCTGCGAATAGACCACGACCTGCTCGAACGGCTCAGGCACCACGCAGCGAAAAGGGGAATGAGCGTCCAGGACTATGTCGTCCGGACGCTCATTCGAGATGACTTCGACCAGCGCTTCCAGGCCGCCGTCGAGGAGACGGAGCGGTTCTACGGCGCCCCCGACTCCCCCGGCGCCCCCGACTCCGGCGACGAGGATCAGGTCAGACCCAGCGCCGGCATCAGGTAGTAGAACGCGAACACCGCCGCCACCGCGTACATCGCCGGGGGCACCTCCCGGCCCCGCCCGGCGGCCAGGCGCAGCACCGCGAAGGTGATGAAGCCCATGCCGATGCCGTTGGTGATCGAGTAGGTGAACGGCATCATCAGCATCGTCACGAAGGCCGGGACGGCGATGGTGTAGTCCGCCCAGTCGATCTCCTTCACCGATCCGGCCAGGATCAGGAAGCCGACCGCGACCAGGGCGGGCGTGGCCGCCTGGGACGGGACCATCGTGGCGACCGGCGTCAGGAAGAGGGCGACGGCGAAGAGACCGCCGGTGACGACGTTCGCGAGCCCGGTCCGGGCCCCCTCGCCGACACCCGCCGTGGACTCGACGAACGCGGTCGTCGCGGAGGAGGAGCTGGCGCCGCCGGCGGCGACCGCGAGGCCGTCGACGAACAGCACCCGGTTGATGCCGGGCATCTGCCCCTCGCCGTCGGTCAGCTTCGCCTCGTCGGAGACGCCCATGATCGTGCCCATCGCGTCGAAGAAGCACGACAGCAGCACGGTGAAGACGAAGAGCACGCCGGTCAGCATGCCGACCTTGCCGAAGCCGCCGAACAGGCTGACCTGCCCGATCAGCCCGAAGTCGGGGCTCGCGACCGGGTTGCCGGGCCACTTGGGCGTGGTCAGGCCCCAGCTCGGCACCTTGGCCACCGCGTTGATGACGACCGCCAGGACCGTCATGGCGACGATGGAGATCAGGATCGCGCCGGAGACCTTGCGCACGATCAGCGCGAGGGTCAGCAGGACGCCGAGCACGAAGACGAGGACCGGCCAGCCGTTCAGGTGACCGTCGCCGCCCAGCTGGAGCGGGACGGTGGTCTGGGCGGCGTCCGGGATCCGCGAGACGAAGCCCGCGTCGACGAGCCCGATCAGCATGATGAACAGGCCGATACCGATGGAGATGGCCTTGCGCAGCCCGTACGGCACGGCGTTCATGACGCGCTCGCGCAGCCCCGTGGCCACCAGCAGCATGACCACGAACCCGGCGAGGACCACCATGCCCATCGCGTCCGGCCAGGACATGCGCGGGGCGAGCTGGAGGGCGACGACGGAGTTCACGCCGAGACCGGCGGCCAGCGCGATCGGGACATTGCCGATGACGCCCATGAGGAGGGTGGTGAGCGCGGCGGTGAGGGCCGTCGCGGTGACCAGCTGCCCGTTGTCGAGCTGGTGACCGTACATGTCCTTGGCGCTGCCGAGGATGATCGGGTTCAGCACGATGATGTAGGCCATCGCGAAGAAGGTGGCGAGACCGCCCCGGACCTCGCGGGGCACGGTGCTGCCCCGCTCGGAGATCCGAAAGAAGCGGTCGAGTGCGCCGTACGTGCGCCCGGCTCCCGGCTGTTCAGGGGCGGGGACCTTGGCAGGAGCCGAGGAGGACATGTGTTTGGTGTTTCCTACGAAGAGAAGTGGTCAGACATAAACCGTTTCAGTATGAACATATAAAACCCTGATCGGCCATCTCCGCGCGTAGACCTGATCGCCTCGTAAGCTGTCCCCATGGCGAAGTGGACCCCCAGACACGAGGCGCCGGAGCCCCTGGAGGGCCCCGTGGTCGCCACCATCACCGGCGGCACCATCCTGTGGTTCGTCCTCTTCCTCGTCCAGCTCCCCTTCTACGGCTGGTTCGACGATCACGGTCACACCTGGTGGGTGTGGACCTGCCTGGCCGGTGGCGGGCTGGGACTGATCGGGGTCTGGTACGTCCGCAAGCGCGACGCCGCGATCAAGCGCGCGGCGGCCGAGGACCGCACGGCGACACCCTCGGCCGACTAGGTCCCGGTCTGTCCCCGGTCTGTCCGCTCTCCGCCGAGACACGCCCCCGCCCCCTCCCTACGCTCGTATCAGGCGGCGAAACGCTCGAAAACCGTCGGCGCGCACCGCCGCCCGACCGGTGAGGAGCGCAGTGATGACGACGCGGAACAGCGTGGCCGAGGCCGACCGTGCCCTGAAGTCCAGGCACCGGGCGATGTGGGCCCAGGGCGACTACCCGTCCCTGGCCGCCGAGGTCATCCCCGAGTTGGGAGCGGTCCTGATCGAGGCGTGCGGGGTGCGCCCCGGTCTGCGGGTGCTGGACGTGGGCGCCGGCTCCGGCAACGCCGCGATCCCGGCGGCCCTGGCCGGTGCGGACGTGGTGGCCTCCGACCTGACGCCGGAGCTGTTCGACGCCGGCCGGCGGGCGGCCGAGAAGCAGGGGGCGCGGCTCACCTGGCAGGAGGCCGACGCCGAGGCGCTGCCGTTCGGCGACGCGGAGTTCGACACCGTGCTGTCCTGCGTCGGCGTCATGTTCGCCCCGCACCACCGGCAGGCCGCCGGCGAACTCGTCCGGGTCTGCCGTCCCGGCGGCACCATCGGGCTGCTGAGCTGGACGCCCCAGGGCTTCATCGGCCGGATGTTCGCCGTGATGAAGCCGTACGCGCCCCCGCCACCGCCCGGGGCCCAGCCGCCCCCGCTGTGGGGGGACGAGGACCACGTCCGCGCCCTCCTCGGCGACCGGGTCACGGATGTCCGCGCCGAGCGCCGCACGGTCCGCGTCGACCGCTTCGAGACGCCCGAGGCGTTCCGCGACTACTTCAAGGAGCGCTACGGACCGACGATCACCGTCTACAAGCTCATCGCCGACGACCCCGAGCGCACCGCCGCCCTGGACGCCGCACTCGTCGACCTCGCCCGCGACGCCGACCTGGGCACGGGCCCCGGCCCCGGCCCCGGCCCCGGCCCCGGCCCCGGCCCCGGCGGGACGGTCCTGGAGTGGGAGTACCTGCTGTTCACCGCCCGCCGGGCGGGCTGACACCGGGGCGTGGCACCGTGGTCCGGCGGTGTACAACTGCCGTACGACCACGGCACGGAGTCCGTCCTTCCCAGGTCGGATCTTCACCACATTCAGCGGGTGAAGCGGCAAAACCGCACGTACCGTCGAATGCATGACGCATCTCGACGCGGGTGCCCGGCCCGACTCCGCGCGGCCGGCGACGGTCACCTCCCGCGAGACCGGCCTGACCGGTGCTCAGGTCGCCGAACGGGTGCAGCGCGGACAGGTCAACGACGTGCCGGTGCGCAGCGGCCGGTCCACCGCCGACATCGTCCGGGCCAACGTCTTCACCCGCTTCAACGCGATCATCGGCGTGCTGTGGCTGATCATGCTGGTGGTCGCGCCGATCCAGGACAGCCTGTTCGGGTTCGTGATCCTCGCGAACACCGGCATCGGGATCGTCCAGGAGTGGCGGGCGAAGAAGACGCTGGACTCGCTCGCGCTGATCGGCGAGGTCAGGCCCACCGTGCGCCGCGACGGGACGGCCGGGCAGGTCGGCACGTCCGAGATCGTGCTGGACGACCTGATCGAGATCGGCCCCGGGGACAAGGTCGTCGTCGACGGGGTCTGTGCCGAGGCGGACGGCCTGGAGATCGACGAGTCGCTGCTCACGGGCGAGGCCGACCCGGTCGTGAAACAGCCCGGCGACCACGTCATGTCGGGCAGCTTCGTGGTGGCGGGCGGCGGTGCCTTCCAGGCGACGAAGGTCGGCCGTGAGGCCTACGCCGCCCAGCTCGCCGAGGAGGCCTCCCGCTTCACCCTCGTCCAGTCCGAGCTGCGCTCGGGCATCTCCACGATCCTCAAGTACGTCACGTGGATGATGGTCCCGACCGCGATCGGCCTGGTCGTCAGCCAGCTGGTCGTGAAGGAGAACGCCTTCGACGACTCCGTCGCCCGCACGGTCGGCGGCATCGTCCCGATGGTCCCCGAGGGCCTCGTGCTGCTCACCTCGGTCGCCTTCGCCATCGGCGTGGTCCGGCTCGGCCGCAAGCAGTGCCTGGTGCAGGAGCTGCCCGCGATCGAGGGGCTGGCCCGGGTCGACACGGTCTGCCTCGACAAGACCGGCACCCTCACCGAGGGCGGCATGGACGTCACCGAGCTGCGTCCGCTCCAGGGCGCCGACGAGACGTACGTACGGAAGGTGCTCGGCGCGCTCGGCGCGTCGGACCCGCGGCCGAACGCCTCCCTGAAGGCGATCATCGACGCCTACCCGGCCGTGGAGGGCTGGCGCTGCACCGAGGCCCTGCCGTTCTCCTCCGCCCGCCAGTACAGCGGCGCCGCGTTCGACGAGGGCGACGGGCGGTCCGGCCGGTGGCTGCTGGGCGCGCCCGACGTGCTGCTGGCGGAGGACGATCCGGCCCTGGCCGAGACCGGGCGGCTGAACGAGCAGGGCCTCAGGGTGCTGCTGTTCGCCCGGGTCGCACGCGACCTGGAGGATCCCGAGGTGGCGAAGGGCGCGAAGCCCGTCGCCCTGGTCGTGCTGGAGCAGCGGCTGCGGCCGGACGCCGCCGACACCCTGCGCTACTTCTCCGAGCAGAACGTCAGGGCCAAGGTCATCTCCGGCGACAACGCGGTGTCGGTCGGCGCGGTCGCCGCCAAACTCGGGTTGTCGGGCAGCACCCTGGACGCGCGGAGGCTGCCCGCCGAGCAGGAGGGGATGGCCGACGCCCTCGACGGCGGGACGGTGTTCGGGCGGGTCACCCCGCAGCAGAAGCGGACCATGGTGGGCGCGTTGCAGTCCCGCGGGCACACGGTCGCGATGACGGGCGACGGGGTGAACGACGTGCTCGCCCTGAAGGACGCCGACATCGGCGTGGCGATGGGCTCCGGCTCGGAGGCGACCCGGGCGGTCGCGCAGATCGTGCTGCTGAACAACAGCTTCGCGACGCTGCCGTCGGTGGTGGCCGAGGGGCGCCGGGTCATCGGCAACATCACGCGGGTGGCGACGCTGTTCCTCGTCAAGACGGTGTACTCGGTGCTGCTGGCCGTGCTGGTGGTGTGCTCCCAGGTGGAGTACCCGTTCCTGCCGCGCCACCTGACCCTGCTGTCGACGCTGACCATCGGCATCCCGGCGTTCTTCCTGGCGCTCGCGCCCAACAAGGAGCGGGCGAAGCCGAACTTCGTGCGGCGGGTCATGCGGTACGCGATCCCGGGCGGGGTCGTGGCGGCGGTGGCGACCTTCGCGACGTATCTGCTCGCCCGGGAGCACTACACGGGGCCGGGGGCGCTGGACGCGGAGACCAGCGCGGCGACGCTCACGCTGTTCCTCATCTCGATGTGGGTGCTGGCGATCATCGCCCGGCCCTACACCTGGTGGCGTGTCGCCCTCGTCGCGTCCATGGCCGGGGCGTTCCTGCTGGTGCTGGTCGTGCCGTGGCTGCAGCACTTCTTCGCGCTGAAGCTGGTCGGGATGACGATGCCGTGGATCGCGGTCGGCATCGCGGCAGTGGCGGCGGCCGCCCTGGAACTCCTGTGGAGGTGGGTGGACCGCCGCATTCCCGCACAGCACCGAGGGGGCGGGGTTCGAGGTGCGCTGCGGCGCCGTCTCGGCTGGTCGCGCAGTTCCCCGCGCCCCTGACGGGGCGCTGCTACTTCACGTCGACGTAGTCGCCCGTGGCGTTGACGGCCGGGGTGGTCGTCGTGCCGGCGAAGCTGAAGCGCCAGTAGCCGTCGTAGGCGGCGGTGGCGGTGGCCTTCACGTTGCCGTACTGGTCGGAGGTCACCGTCTTGACGGTGGTGTACGTGCTGCTGCCCGCCTTGCGGAACTGGAGCTTGACCGGCTGGCCCGTGTAGCCGTGGTAGGCGTTGTCCTCCCAGTTGGCGCGGGACAGCTTGCCGGTGGACGTGATGGTCTTGCCCTTGGTGACGGGCTCGGGGCCGGCGTTGACGGTCAGCTTGGAGTAGCGCTGCACCTTGGTGGTGCCGAGGCCGCCCTGCATCTTCTCCTCGTCGTCGCTGGTGACGGCGAGGGCACCGGCGCCCCAGGTGCCGGCGTCGGAGTTGTACAGGTCGCCGTCGGCCGGGCGGAGGCTGATGACGCCCTTGCAGTTGAGGACCGTCGAGGAGGCGGCGGTGCAGGTGGCCGGGTCGTCGCTGATGAAGAGGTTGTCCGCGGCGTCGAGCGAGGAGCCGTGGTAGATCAGCGGACCGGTGGCGAAGTTGTCGGAGCCGGTGTCGAGGTCGGCGGCGTGGGTCACGGTGTAGGTGACCGGCACGCTCACCACGTTGGTGGTGCCGACGACGATGTTCTTGCCGCTGTTGACCTTCACGTCGGAGAAGGTGACGTCGAGGGTCGAAGCGGTGGTGCCCGTGCCCGCGTCGGCCGACGCAGAGCTGAAAGCCTGCTTGCCGGACGGGGCGTCGGCGGCCTGCGCGGCCGGAACGACGAGGGCGGAAAGGGCCAGGGCGCCGGAGACGGCGGCCACGGTGGCTCGCATGTGCATGTGTTCCCCAAGAGGAGAAGTGAGCTAGGAGTCTGACTGACTCGGATGATCAGATTCACGAACCCCGGGCGGGGTTGTAGGCGCGGACCGGGTTTTGCCGTGTCATCCGCAACGTTTGACGCGCTCGTGGCATATGCACGGCGTGGAAACGGCGCCGCCGGCCCCGGCATGGCTCCGGGACCGGCGGTGTCGTGGCTGGGGCGGTGTTACTGCACGTCGACGAAGTCACCCGCGGCGTTGATCGCCGGGGTGGTCGTGGTGCCCGCGAAGGAGTAGCGGAAGTAGCCGTCCGCCGAGGCGGTGACGGTGCTCTTCAGCTCGCCCGTGCTGTTGGACTTGATGGTCTTGACGGTGGTGTAGGTGTCGCTGCCCTTCTTGCGGAACTGCAGCTTCACCGACTGGCCGGTGTAACCGTGGTACTTGTTGTCCTCCCAGTTGGCACGGGACAGCTTGCCGGTGACCGTGATGGTCTTGCCCTTCTTCACCGGCTCCGGCGAGGCGTTGACCGTCAGCTTGGAGGCCCGCTGGACCTTGGCCGTCTTGTAGGCCTCGCGGATCACGTAGTCGCCGTCGTTACCGGTGGCAGCGGCCCACACCTTCCAGGTGCCGGCCAGGATGTTGCTGTAGACGTTCTCGTTCGGGTCGGCGATCAGCGTGACCTTGCAGGTGGCGGTGGTCGCGCTGGAGTGGGTGCAGGTGCCGACCTGCTCGTCGTCCAGGCTCTCCGGCACGATCGCGCCGTCGGCGCTCTCGGTGTCCGGGCCGTGCCACAGCATCGCGAAGGCGTCCTGGACGCCTTCCGGGTCGGTGGCCGTCACGGAGACGGTGAAGGACTTCTTGACGGTCGTGCCGACCACGATGTTCTTGCCGCCGTTGACGGTCACACCGGTGATCTTGGTGTCGCCCAGCGACTCGTCCGCCGGAGCGGCGGCGGTGAACGGCGTGGCCTTCGAGGTGGACGGGACCAGCGACGCCAGGTTCGGCGTCTGGTTGTCCGCCTGCGCGGCCGGCATGGCAAGGGCGGAGAGGGCCAGGGCGCCGGTGACGGCGGCCACGGTGGCTCGGATACGCATGCGTTCCCCAGGTGGAGAGGGGCCCCGGCGCTCGTCGTCGGCTCTCGGGGCCCAAGTGATCGTGGAGTCTGTTGACTCAGGTGATCAGATAGCTCAGCAATGCGCATGGTTGTACGACAGGTGAAAAAAATGTGCGGGAGTTTTCACCAACTGCCGTACCCACCCCAGCCGTACCTCAGCACCGGCTCAGTCGAACCACCGGTCCCGCGCCAGTTCGTCCGTGCGGGACGGGTCCTCCAGCAACGCCGC
The DNA here is from genome assembly GCF_007655005.1 of Streptomyces tibetensis. Taxonomy (GTDB): domain Bacteria; phylum Actinomycetota; class Actinomycetes; order Streptomycetales; family Streptomycetaceae; genus Streptomyces; species Streptomyces tibetensis. The sequence continues at coordinate 119,285 of NZ_SZVW01000024.1, read as the reverse complement.
CACCTCGAACCGCCGCGGCCACTGCCCCGCCGCCCACGCGAGCCCCGCGGCGACGCCCTCCAGGGTCGCGGCGTGCAGGACACCGTCGTCGGTGAGCCGCCAGTCGATCTCCACGCCGTCGACGACGAGTTCCTCGTGCTCGACGTAGGAGGACGGGGTCTGCCGGCCGAGCAGCACCCGCACCGGCTCCGGTACGTCGTGCTCGGTGCCCTCGGAGGTGACCTCCCCGGTGACCGACTCGCTCAGCCGCCGCACCTGGAACAGTTCGGCCAGCTCGGCCGCGCGTGACGGGCGTACGGGAAGCAGCGGCACGCCGTCGGTGAACGGCAGCAGGTCGGGCGAGTCGCACACCACGGCGTCGGCCGCGTCCACGACCTCCACCCGGCCGTCGACGACGGCCCGCAAATCGTCCGGCAGGGTCACCTGCTCGGGGTCCAGATCGGCCAGCGCCCCGTACAGGGCGTGCAGTTGAGCACCGGTCACCTCCCGCTCGGGGTCGGCGAGCCGGTCGAGCAGCTCGGCGGCACCGCCGGGCTCGTCCAGCAGCGCGGCGACGGACGTCCGCACCCCCAGCGCCCGCAGCACCTGCTCGTCTTCGAACCCGGTCGCGTCGGCCTCGTCGTACAGCCCGCGCAGCAGCGGATCGCCCCCGGCGGCCCTGAGGCCGGCCGGGCGGCGGCCGTCGAGCACCGGGTTCCCGCGCAGCCACCAGGCGGTGTACGGCCGGACGACCTCGTGCGTCCCGTCCGGCAGCAGGATCCGCACGGGCTGCACGATCGCGTCCCTGAGCGGCGGCCGGGACAGCAGCGCCAACGCCTGCGCCCACTTGTCCTCGTCCACGAGGTCCAGGTCGCGTACGGCGACGATCTCGGTGGCGACCGGCGGCACCGGGCTGTCCGGGAAGCGGTCGAGGACGTCCTCGCACCACACGTCGACGGCGTCCAGCAGGCCCGCGTCGTCCGGCTCGGCGAAGTCGCTCTCGCGGGGCTCCAGTTCGTCCGGGTCGAGGACGACGTCGGTGGCGCGGACGAGCGCGAAGTCCACCAGGACACCGCAGGCGGCGAGCGGCTGCTCGCCCCACTTGTCGGCCAGCTCGGCGTCCACGGAGGCGAGTTCGCCCTCGCGCATGACCTGGGCGAAGGGCCCGCCGGGGAAGACGAGTTCGCAGGCCGGGGCGGGTTCGCCGTCCTCGTCGGGCAGGGCGAGCGCGCCGAGCCAGGGCTCGTCACCGGGCTCCAGGCCGGCGTCTCGCACCAGCGCGAGCACGGTGTCGGCCAGTTCGTCGGCGTCGAGGACGTCCTCTTCCCAGTTCACGCCGCCCTCGTCGTCCAGGGACGCGGCGACGGCGGCCCGGACCTGCGGGGTGGTGAGGATCGCCCGCGGTGTCGCGGGCAGGGCGCCGAGCTTCTCCAGGATCGGGTGGGCGGCGTCGGGGTGGGCGACCTTGAGGCCGAGCCGGGCGAGCACCTCGGGGTCGATCCGGGCGGCTTCCGCACCCGGCAGCAGGATCTGCCGGGGCCCGATGGCCGTACGGCCGTCCGCCAGCGGCACCGGGAGCCCCGACAGGCGGTCCGGGTCGACCCCGGCCAGGCTGTCGTAGAGCCGCCGCCACCAGCCGGGCTCCTTCTCCAGGCCGGCCAGCCGGTCGATCGCGTCGGTCAGCGGGACGCGGGCGACGCCCAGGGTCCGCAGCTCGGCGCGGCGCTCGAGACCGGCGGGCAGCAGGGTGGGGAGCACCTCGGCGAGCACCCGCACGGTGTCCGCGCCCGCGCTCTCGACGACCTCGGCGTCCCGTGGCCGCAGCGACTCCGGCAGCTCGTCGTCCTCGCGGGGCGGGAGTGCGGGCGGCAGGAAGGAGGTCCGCGGCAGCCGCTGGAGGATCGCCTGGCGCAGGGAGCCGTCCAGTTCGCCCTTGCCGAGCGGGCCCGGCACGAGGTCGATGATCCCGGACGTCACCGGCCGCCAGTCGCCGAGGAGTTCGGCGTAGGCGTCGGCCGCGCGCTCGACGAGGAAGTCGGTCAGCGGGCCGGGGGCGGCGTGCCGGCGGGTGGAGTCCAGCGGGAACGAGGCGATGAGCAGGGCCGGGACGCCGAGCGGCTCGTCGCTCGGGGTGGGGGCGTGCACGACCGCGTTGGTGCGGGGCCGGGCCGGGCTGCCGTCGCTGTCCACCGGCACGGCCCAGGTGACGGACCAGTGCGGCCGCAGCCGCTCCTCGACGGGCCGGTCGGCGAGGAGGTCGGGGGTGAGGGGGCCGTGGGCGACGGCGGTGCGCCAGTGGGTGACGCCGTGGGCGGAGTCGTCGACGACGGTGAAGGGACCGTCGGTGCGGCGGGTGAGGGTGCGCGGGCTCTCCCCGTTGATCTCGACGACCAGCTCTTGGAGTCCGGGGAGGGCGAGCAGCAGGGCGTCGTCGACGGCGCGCAGCAGACGCTCGGCGAGATCGGCGGCCGGGTCGTCCCGCAGCGGCAGGATGACGGCGGTGTCGTAGGGGGCGGGGGCGGTGCCCTCGGCGGCGTACGGCAGCCGCAGCAGGGGTACGTGGCCGTCCCGCCGCCGGACCTCGTCCCCGAGGCCGGGGCTGTGCCGGGCGGTCTCGGCGGCCAGTGCCCTGGCCTCGGCGAGCGACCACCGCACACCGCCGTGCCGGCCGACGACGGCGGGCTCGTCGGTGACGGACAGCACGGCGGCGAACCCGACTCCGAACCGCCCCACGGAGGAGGTGTCCCCGGTGTCCCGCTTGGCCGACGCCCGCAATGTGGACAGCGACTCGACCCCGGCCGCGTCCAGCGGGGCGCCGGTGTTGGCGGCGACGAGCACGTCGTCACGCAGGGTGAGCCGCAGCCGCCCCGGTACTCCGGCCCGGGCGGCGGCGTCGGCCGCGTTCTGGGCGAGTTCCACGACGAGCCGGTCCCGGTAGCCGCCGAGGACCAGGTCCTCCTCGGCATTGGCGTCCTCGCGGAACCGGGCGGGGCTGGTGGCCCAGGCGTCGAGGACACCGCGCCGCAGACGGGCGGTACCGAACGGATCGGCCCCCTCGGCGGCGGGCCGCACGAACTTGCTGCTCACGTTCCGTTCCTTCTCCTCGTGGACGTGAGGAGAAGGTACCGCTTGGGGAGCGGACGGCGTGCGCCTGCCCGACGTGGGCGGCCGGGCGTGCGGGCGGTGGCGTGAAGGACGTGTGTACGGCCGGCCGCTATGAGTGCCCGAGTTCCTCCGTGTCCGCGTCCGCCGTCGGTGTCACCGAGCCCGAGTCCGGGGCCGGGCGCAGCGGGAACGGGTCGACCCGGGTCTCGTCGATGACCGGGGCGGGCGGCTGGGGCGGGCGGGGCATGACCGCGGCCTCGGAGTGGCCACCGCAGCCGTAGGCGAGGGAGACCAGGCGGCCGTCGGCCGGGGAGAACTCGTTGGCGCAGGCGCCGAAGGCCTGGCCGAGGGTGCCTCCGATGGGGACGAGGAAGCCGCAGCTGACGCAGGCCGCGGGGGCCGACTGGGCCATGGGGGTCTTGGGGCCGAACGCCTCCTCCCAGCGGTCGGCCGCGCTGTGCAGGCCGTAGCGGGACAGGACGCGGGCCCGGCGCATGCCCAGTTCCTCGGCGACCGCCGGGATCGAACCGCGGGATGGGGCCAGCGTGAAGCCGGACGCCGAGGCCGTGGTGAGGTCCGCGTCCTCCGCCTCGACCAGGTCGGCCATCTCGTGGGAGACGGGGACGTTCGGCGCCGGCTCGTCCTCGCCCGAGTAGCCCGGCTCCAGGCGCAGGTCCTCGGCGTCGGTGGGCAGCAGATCGCCCGGCCCCATGTCGCCGGGACGCAGCCGCTCGCTCCACGGCACCCACTCCGGCGCCAGCACCGCGTCCGGTCCGGGCAGCAGCGCCGCCTCGTCCACCGTGACGATCTTCGCCCGGGAGGCCCGGGCCACCGTCACGGCCCAGCGCCAGCCCCGGTAACCGAGCTCCCGGCACTCGAAGAAGTGCGTGACAACGCGGTCCCCTTCGGAGACCAGTCCCACATGCTCGCCGACGATTCCTGGCGCGGCTGCCTCTTCGGCTGCGGCGCGTGCGAGGTCGACGGCCTCGGCGCACAGACGGTCAGGGGTGCGGCTTCGCGTTGTCGCTGCGCTCACAGGTATCGCTTCTCTCCATACGCCGTCTCACGAGTGCGCCACTCCCGGCGCGGGGGCGGACGGAGCGGACCGGGGGACCGCGTCGACATCCTTCATCCATTTTGCGGGATGGCTGAGATACGCACGCTACCCTTCCGCCCCACGCCGCGTACACCGACGGTCCTGTTGTGCCACCCACCGGACCCCGGGCCGCCGCCCCGGACAGTCACCCCACAGGCCCTATACAAGCGGTAATGGCACTACCCACGGCCTTATCGGGGCACTATGACGTCGTGGCAGCCGCGAAGACACCCCCGGGCGCCACCGGGACCGGTGGGTCGAAAGGGGTCAAGGGAAGTATCCGACCGGGCGGACCGGGCCGTATGGGCGGCTTCTTCCGCTCGGTCGGCCGTGCCCTGCACTTCCCGGTGACCGGCACGGCCCGCGGCATCCGCAAGGCCACCCACGCGCACGGCGCCGGAGAGTCCGGCCTCGGCAAGTTGATCGAACTGCACGGGGTGAACGGCGCCGGCGACGTCATGATCACGGTCGCCCTCGCCTCCACCGTCTTCTTCTCCGTGCCCACCGACGAGGCGCGCGGGCGCGTCGCGCTCTACCTCGCCATCACCATGGCGCCCTTCACCCTCCTCGCCCCCGTCATCGGCCCCCTCCTCGACCGTCTCCCGCACGGCCGCCGCGCCGCCATGGCCGGCGCGATGCTGGCCCGGGCGCTGCTCGCGATCGTGCTGTCCGGAGCGGTCGTCAGCGGCGGCCTGGAGCTGTACCCGGCCGCGCTCGGCGTCCTCGTCTCGTCGAAGGCGTACGGCGTGGTCAGAAGTGCCGTCGTGCCCCGGCTGCTGCCGCCGCGGTTCTCCCTCGTGAAGGCCAACTCGCGGGTCACCCTCGGCGGCCTCCTCGCCACCGGCGTCGCCGCGCCCGTCGGTGCCGGACTCCAGCAGATCGGGCCGCGCTGGCCGCTCTTCGGCGCCTTCGTGCTCTTCGTGGCGGGCACGATCCTGTCGTTCACGCTGCCGCCGAAGGTCGACTCCGCCAAGGGCGAGGACCGCGCCTTGCTGGCGGCCGACGAGCAGCACCTGCACGGGCCGCACCGGCAGCCGGTCAAGCGGCCCGGGCTGCGCACGGTCGGCCCGGCCGTCACCCACGCGCTCGCCGCGAACGCCGCCATCCGCTGCCTGACCGGGTTCCTGATCTTCTTCCTGGCGTTCCTGCTGCGCGAGCACCCGGTCTCCGGCCAGAGCGCCGCCGTGTCGCTGGGGATCGTGGGCGTGTCGGCGGGCGTGGGCAACGCGCTCGGTACGGCCGTCGGGGCGTGGCTGCGGTCTCGGGCGCCGGAGATCATCATCGTGACGGTCGTGGCGTGCGTGGCGGGCGCGGCGATCACGGCGGCGGTGTTCTTCGGCGCGGTCCTGGTGGCCGCGCTGGCGGCGATCGCCGGGTTCGCGCAGGCCCTGGCCAAGCTGTCCCTGGACGCGCTGATCCAGCGGGACGTACCCGAGAGCGTCCGTACGTCGGCCTTCGCCCGCTCCGAGACGCTGCTGCAGATGTCCTGGGTGCTGGGCGGGGCGGTCGGAATCGTGATGCCGCTCAACGGCACGGCCGGGCTGGCGGTGGGTGCCGCGATCGTCGGCATCGGGTGGCTGACGACCGTGCGGGGGCTGATCGACTCGGCCCGGCGCGGGAGCACGGGGCGGGCTCGGGTGGCGTAGGGCGGCGCGGGGCCGCGTAGGGCCCTTCTGATGGATCTGCCAGGGAGCCGTACCCCGCGTGGGCGGTCCGCTGTGCGGGCCCGATAGCCTTCGCCCATGAACACGTTGCAATCCGTTGTGCGACGCCGCCGCGCCGTCGCCGTCGCCGGCGTCGTATCCGCCGGACTGCTCGTCCTGTCGGCCTGTGACAAGCCGACGCCGATGGCCACGGTCACCGTGGGCAGCGACTCGGTGAACTCCGAGGCCACCTGCGGCGGCGAGGGCGACGCCCTGAAGCCGTCCGATCTCGCCGGGTGCCTGAAGGACAAGGGCATCAAGAGCATCTCCGTCGACCCCGACGAGACGGTGCGCTTCGGGGTCGACCCCGAGATCGCCGACGAGGGCTGGACGATCCTGATGAACGGTCAGCCGCTGACCGACTCCAGCACGAAGACCTACCGCACGATTCCGGGCAGCGTGTTCTTCAACGCCCAGTACGGCGCGCAGGGCAACTCGACGCTGGTGTCCATCAAGGAAGGCGACAAGGACCCGTCCGGGCTCTGGAACTTCAAGCTCAAGAAGGACGCCTGATCGCTGCCGCCGGGCTGAGCCGGGTACTCGTGGCCACTGCCGTCTCCGTGGAGAGGGACGCGGTGGCGGCGGGTCTTGGGACGTTTTCCCCGGGGCCCGATGAAGCGGTGCTCGGCACTGCAGGCAGTGCCCACCCTCCCCCAAGCTCTCGGCTTCGCTCGAGCAGGGGGGACCCCCATCGCTCTGGCGGAACGACTGCCCACGGCGGTAGCGGTTCGGCTGCCCATGGCGGGAGCAGTTCGGCTGCCGGCAGCCCTGGCCAGGTCGATGTGATCGTCGTCGGTGTCGGGCCCGCGCTTGCCGCTGCCTCCACTGCATCCGCTCTCACCGCCGCCGCCCTGAAGGGCGAGCCGTACGACCTCGTCGTGTCCGCCGGGATCGGCGGCGGGTTCCAGCCCGAGGCGGCCGTGGGGTCGCTGGTCGTCGCCGACGGGATCGTCGCGGCCGATCTGGGGGCCGAGACCGAGGACGGGTTCGTGCCGGTCACCGAGCTCGGGTTCGGGAACGTCAGGCATGAGCCGCCCGCCGATCTCGTACGGCGGGTCACCGAGGCCACCGGGGCCCGCACCGGGGCCGTCCTCACCGTGTCGACCGTGACCGGGACGGCCGCCCGGGCCGCCACGCTGCGGGAGCGGCACCCCACCGCCCTCGCCGAGGCCATGGAGGGCTTCGGCGTCGCCGAGGCCGCCGCCGCGCACAACGTGCCCGTACTGGAGATCCGGGCGATCTCCAATCCCGTCGGCCCCCGCGACCGCGCCGCGTGGCGGATCGGCGACGCCCTGGCAGCCTTGACGGAAGGGTTCGGGAAGCTCCCGCCCGTACTGGAGGGTTGGAACCGGCATGACGGTTGAGCAGCTGCAGATCGCGTACTCGCCCTGCCCGAACGACACGTTCGTCTTCGACGCCCTGGCCCACGACCGGGTCCCGGGCGCCCCGGCCCTCGACGTGACCTTCGCCGACATCGACATCACCAACGGCATGGCCGAGCGCGGCGAGTTCGACGTGCTGAAGGTGTCGTACGCCGTGCTGCCGTACGTCCTCGACGACTACGCCCTGCTGCCCTGCGGGGGCGCGCTGGGGCGGGGTTGCGGGCCGCTGGTGCTGACGCGGGAGGCCGACGTCGACCTGACCGGGCGGACCGTCGCGGTGCCCAGTGAGAAGTCGACCGCCTATCTGCTGTTCCGGCTGTGGGCCGCGGACACGCTGGACGGCGGGGTCGGTGAGATCGTCGTCATGCCGTTCCACGAGATCATGCCGGCCGTGCGGGACGGCAAGGTCGACGCGGGGCTCGTGATCCACGAGGCGCGCTTCACCTACGGCCAGTACGGACTGCACAAGCTCGCCGACATGGGCGAGCACTGGGAGAACACCACCGGGCTGCCGATCCCGCTGGGCGCGATCATCGCCAAGCGGTCACTGGGGGAGCAGAAGCTGCGGCTGCTCGCCGACTCCATCCGGACGTCCGTGCGCGCCGCCTGGGACGATCCCGAGGCGTCCCGGCCCTACGTCATGGAGCACGCCCAGGAGATGGACCCGGCCGTCGCCGACCAGCACATCGGGCTGTACGTCAACGAGTTCACCGCGGGCCTCGGCGAGGACGGCTACGCGGCCGTACGCGGACTGCTGACCCGCGCGGCGGCCGAGGGACTCGTACCGCCCCTCGGTCCGGACGCGCTGCGCTTTCCCTGAGGTCTCAGACGCCCAAAGGGTCTCAGACGCCCAAAGGGTCTCAGATGTCCAAGAGGTCTCAGACGTCCAGTTGGTCGGCGACCGCGCGCAGCAGGCCGGCGATCTTCTTGCCCGCGGTCTTCTCGGGGTAGCGGCCCCGCTCCAGCATGGGCGTGATGTTCTCCAGCAGCGTCGTCAGGTCCTGGACGATGGAGGCCAGCTCGTCCGGCTTCTTGCGGGTCGCGGCGGCGACGGACGGGGTCGGGTCCAGGATCGCCAGGGACAGCGCCTGGTCGCCGCGCTGTCCGGCGACGACGCCGAACTCCACTCGCTGGCCCGGCTTGAGCGTCTCGACTCCGGCGGGGAGGACCGAGGAATGGACGAAGACGTCGCCGCCGTCGTCACGGGAGAGAAAGCCGAAGCCCTTCTCACTGTTGAACCACTTGACCTTGCCGGTAGGCACGTCTGTCCTCGTCCTCGTACTCGTCGGAAAACTGCTTCTGGAAACGGCTCTTGATAGCACTCGGGCGGGTCGTACGGACCCGCCGGTACCAAGGCTAATGCTCAGGCAGCCGGTGACAAGACGTCACCCGGTTGTTCCTTCGCGCTGGGAACTACCCTGGTCGGGTGCGTGACAAAACCCAAACGAATTCCGCCGCTCCCGGTGACCGCCTGGTCCGGGCCGGAGCCGTCGTGTTCTTCATCGGCGCCCTGGCCACACTGGTCACGGTCGCCCCGCTGTTGCTCGGGACGACTCCCTTTCCGACGTACATGTTCGGATTGAGCATGCTCATGGCCGTCGGATTCCTGATGGCCGGTGCGGGAGTGCTGCGTTCCGTGGCAGCGGGCCGGCGTCAGGCGCGTGCGGGACGGTAGTCCGAAAGCCACCGCGGGAATTCGGTCAGATCGGTGAGGACGACGTCCGCGCCCGCCGCGCGCAGTTCCTCCGGCGGGCAGGGGCCGGTGGCCACCGCGACCGAGAGGGCCCCGGCGGCCCGGGCGCCGCGGACGTCCCCGACGTGGTCGCCGACGTAGACGCCCGCGTCGTGCTCGCGCAGGGCCTCCGCCTTCTGCTCGGCCCACAGGTCGCCGATGACGGCATCGGGCTCGATGCCCAGGTGGGCGAGGTGCAGTTTGGCGTTGGGCTCGTACTTGGCGGTGACGACTATCGCGCGTCCGCCGGCCTCCCGTACGGCCGCGATGGCCTCCCGGGCGCCGGTCAGGGCCGGGGTCGCGGCGATGGCGATCGTCGGGTACATCTCCCGGTACAGGTCCGCCATGACCGGGATCTCCTCGGCCGGGAACCAGTTGATCAGTTCATCGGCCAGCGGCGGCCCGAGCCGCGTGACCGCCAGGTCGGCGTCGATGTGCGTGCCCGTGCGCTCGGACAGTGCCTGGTAGCAGGCGCGGATGCCGGGCCGGGAGTCGATGAGGGTCATGTCGAGGTCGAAGCCGACGGTGAGTGCCATATGGGCCATTGTGCCCAGGCGGTGTGAACGGCAGACGTCCGGCTGTGATCGGCGGACACCCCCGGGGCGTCGGCTAGCGCGAGCGCTGTGAACGCCACACCAGGAACAGTGCCGATGCCACCGCCGCGCCCCTGACCACCCACGGCCAGGTCTCCGACACCGCCGCGTTCATGTGGCCCTCGGCGATCGGGGTGCCCCAGCGGCCGTTCATCCGGCCCCACAGCCAGACCAGGCCCCCCGCCAGGGAGAGGCCGGGCAGGATCACGACCGCCCACTTGGTCTCGGCCTGGGTGAGGCGGCGGGAGGCGTAGGCGATGAGCCAGCCGAGCAGCAGGACGAACCAGTTGCCTAGCACGGCACCGGCGACGAGGAGCCCGGCGGCGATCAGCAGGAGCGGGTTGCTCCAGTTCCCGGCGGGGAGGCGGACCAGACGGCGGCGGCCCCCCTTCCCGGTCACGTCGGCCGCGTCCGCCACCTCGGCCGCCTCCACGGCCGGGGCCGTCTCCTCGGCGTCCGGCCTCTCCTGCTGCGCCTTCCGTTGCGCCGGCGGCTTCAGCAGGTCGGGCAGCTCCACACCGCCCACGAAGCCCGGCACCTCGTCGCCCACGCCGAAGGGGCCGCTCTCCACCCGCCACCAGTCCGGCTGGAGCGCGCTGTCCCCGAGCTCGTGCCCGGCGGCCAGATGCGGCGGGGCCGCCCCGTCGGACGGCGCGGGGTGCGGGTCCTCGACGGGCCGCGCCGGGCGGGGGCGCGGTACGACGCGCCGCATGACGCCCTTCGCCCGCTCGCCCCGCTCCTCCGGCTCGGTTTCGCGCTGCACCGGGACGGAGGCGGGGGCGACGCCGTAGGGCTCACCGGTCGTGCCGCCCGCCGCCGCGGTCACGACGTCGTCGGGGCTGCCCAGGCGGGACAGGATGCGGCGGACGGCGGCGGGCGAGTCGACGGTGGCCTTCGAGCGGCGCTTGTCGATCTCGTTGCGCAGGTCCGCGACCAGACGCATGCGGGTGGCCGACGACAACTGCCGCTGCTGGGCCACGTCGCCGACGCGGCTCAGATACTCGTAAACGACCTGGTCGCTCTCAATCCCCACGAAGTCCCCTCCGGGGCGGGTGCGTTGCGTGACGCCGTCGCACGACGGTACCGCGAGTGCCCTCGGGGCGGCCAAAAGCCCGTCCCGCGTACGGGGGCGAGGCCGCGCACGATCGGCCCGGCCGCCGCGGGCGACCCGCTACCGTGGACCGGATGAGCACCGAGGACAGGCCCCCGGCCCCCCGCTCCCTCGCGGAAGCGCTCCGCGCGCGGGGCGATGCTTCGCTGGGCGCGCTCCTGCGCAGCCGCCCGGATCTCATCACGCCCGTCCCCACCGACCTCACCCAGCTCGCGACGCGTGCCGGCACCCGTGCCTCGGTGGTGCGGGCCCTGGAGCGGCTGGACCGGTTCGCGCTGCAGACGGCGGAGGCGCTGGCCGTGGCCGCGGACCCGGCGACGTACGGCGAGCTGCTCGGGCTCATGGCCGGGGACGACGCCGACCCGGCCGTCGTCGCCGCCCTGCCGCACGCCGTCGGCCTGCTGCGCGAGCAGGCCCTGGTGTGGGGCGACGACGACCGGCTGCGGCTGCTCCGCACGGCGCGTGAGCTGCTGGCCCCCTCGCCGCAGCACCCCTCGCCGACCGGGCTCGGCCCGACGGTCCAGGAGGCCACCGCCGGGATGTCCCCGGGCCGGATCCAGGAGATCGTCGCCGCCGCCGGACTGGCCTCGACGCACGACTCGGTCTCCGCGGTGACCGCCCTGGCCGGGCTGTTCACGGACCGGGCCCGGATGGCCGCGCTGCTCGCCGACGCCCCGGCCGACTCCCTCGACGTACTGGAACGCCTGGTGTGGGGGCCGCCGTACGGGCAGGTCACCGCCGATCCGGCGCCCCGGCTGCGCTGGCTGCTGGACCGCGGGCTGCTGCTGCCGACGGCGCCCGGGACGGTCGTCCTGCCGCGCGAGGTCGCCCTGCACCTGCGGCGGGGTCTGGCGCACCGGGTGGCCGAGCCGGTACCGCCGGTGGTCGAGGCGGCCGCCGCACATCGTCCACAGGTTGTGGACAGCACCGCCGCCGGTCAGGCGTACACCGCGCTCGCGACCGTCGAGGAGCTGCTGAAGGACTGGGACGAGGGCGGGCCGGCGGTGCTGCGGGCCGGTGGGCTGAGCGTGCGGGACCTGAAGCGGACCGCCGTCGCCCTCGACGTGCCCGAGCCGACGGCCGCGTTCTGGGTGGAACTGGCGTACGCGGCCGGTCTGATCGCCTCCGACGGCGAGGCCGACGAACGGTACGCGGCGACCCCCGCCTACGACGAGTGGCTCGAGCAGCCCCCTGCGGAGCGCTGGTCGCGACTGGTCACGGCGTGGCTCGCGGCGACCAGGACGGCCGGTCTGGTGGGCGGGCGGGACGCCAAGGACCGGACGCTGTCGGCGCTCGGGCCCGGCCTGGACCGCTCGGCGGCGCCCGAGGTACGGCACCGGGTGCTGGCGCTGCTCGCCGGGCTGCCGGAAGGCGCCGCGCCCGCCGCGGAGTCGGTGCTCGCCCGGTTGCGCTGGGAGCGGCCCCTGCGCGGCGACCGGCGCGAGGACGACCTGCGCGGCCGGCTCGCCGAGTGGGCGCTGTCCGAGGCGGAGCTGCTGGGCGTCACGGGCCGGGGCGCGCTGTCGACCCAGGGCCGGGCGCTGCTGGGCGCGCCCGCTGCTCCCGCGGCTGCCGCGAAGGGCCCGGAAGCGGAGCCCGCCGGGCCGGGCGACAAGCTGCCCGTCCACCACCACCGCTCCGCCCCGTCCGCTCCCCTCTCCCCGGCCGAACAGGCCGTGGCCTCCGCCGCCGCGGCCCGGCTTCTCGCGCCGCTGCTGCCCGAACCGCTGGACCACGTGCTGCTCCAGGCCGACCTGACGGCGGTGGCGCCCGGACCGTTGCGGCGGCCGCTCGCGGACATGCTGGGCGTGCTGGCGGACGTCGAGTCCAAGGGTGGGGCGACCGTGTACCGGTTCACGCCCGGCTCGGTGCGGCGCGCGCTGGACGCCGGTCAGGCCGCCTCCGACCTGCACGCCTTCCTCGCCGCGCACTCCCGCACGCCGGTGCCGCAGCCGCTCGCGTACCTGATCGACGACGTGGCCCGCCGGCACGGCCATCTGCGGGTCGGCGCGGCCTCGGCGTACGTGCGCTGCGACGACGACGCGGTGCTCAGCGAGATCCTCGCCGACAAGCGGGGCGCGGGGCTCGGGCTGCGCCGGCTGGCCCCGACCGTGCTGGCCGCCCAGGCCGACCCGGTGGGGCTCCTGGAGGGCCTGCGGGCGATGGGGTTCGCGCCGGCCGCCGAGTCCGCGGAGGGCGATGTGCTGATCACCCGCGCCCTGGCCCACCGCACCCCGCCCCGCGCCGCGCCCGAGCCGGTCCCCGACGGCCCGCCGGTCCCCGACGACACCCTCCTGGCGGCCGCGCTGCGCGCCATCCGGGCCGGCGACCTCGCCTCCACCGCCCCGCGCAAGCCGGGCAGCGCCCCGGCGGCCAACGGCGAACCGCCCCGCACCGGCGCCGCCGAGACCCTCGCGACCATGCAGGCCGCCGTTCTGACCGGCGAGGCCGTGTGGATCGGCTACGTCAACGCCGAGGGCACCGCCAGTCAGCGGGTCATCGCCCCGATCCGCGTCGAGGGCGGCTTCGTCACGGCGTACGACCACACCGCGGACGAGGTCCGTACGTATCCGCTGCACCGGATCACCGGGGTCGCCGAGCTCGCCGACGACGCGGGCTGACGGCCCCGCGTCACGCGCCGACGACGCGGACCGGCCCCCGGGGGTGTCGGTTGCGGCGCGCGACTTGTCGGTCGACGGGCCGCGTCACCCGATCGGGTGCGCGCGGGCGTTCATGCACGCCACGCCGGGGATTTCCCACGCTCGGGCGACCTTTCCGGGCGTGCCGCATCACGCCGTGCGCGCGGGGGCAGCCACCGGGTGTCCTGTGAGCCGTCCGAAAGGAATTCCCCCCATGCGCGCTGTCCGTCGAGTCGCCGCCGTCCTCGTCACCGCCGCCCTGATGACGTTCGGCGGCCTCGCCACCCCGGCCTCCGCGGTGAGCATCGACGTCGCCGGCCTCGTCCTGGAGACACCGCAGGTCTGATCCGCACCCGCCCGATCCGCACCCGTCCGATGCGCTCCCGCGTGCTCCGCGGGCCGGTCCGGGCGTCCCCGAACCGGCTCACGGCGGTGCGGTGTCGCCGTCCGCCGATGTCAGTCTCCGAAAGGCTCTGCCGTCCCCATGCGTGAGAACCTGCCCGCCGCCGCTCTCTGTGCCGTCGCGCTCGTGGGGGTGCTCGCGCCCTCGGCCGCAGCGGCACCCGCGGCGCCGCTGCCCCTGCCGGTCGCCGCCGTGGAACCACTGGTCACCGAGGGGGTCAGCGTCGAGGGTCCGCTGGTCAACACCATCAGTCTGCCCACGCTGAAGTAGCGCGGCGCGTGCGATAGCTGTCCCCGTCGAGCCGCACGATGTCGGCGTGATGGGCCAGGCGGTCCGTCATCGCCGGGGCGGACGGGCCGAAGACCTCGTCCCAGCGGCCGAGCGGGCGGTCGCTGGTCACGATCAGCGAGGCCCGCTCGTAGCGGTGGGCGACGAGCCGGAAGAACAGGCCCGCGGTCGCCGCGTCGAAGGGCGTGTAGCCGATCTCGTCGACGATCAGGAGGGGGTGATCGTCGAGAGCGGTCAGCTCCGCGTCGAGCCGGCCGGCGGCCCGGGCGTCCGAGAGCCGGGCCGCCCACTCGGCGGCCGTCCCGAACAGCACCCGCTGCCCGGCCTGGCAGGCACGGACGCCCAGGGCGACGGCGAGATGGGTCTTGCCGGTGCCGGGCGGCCCGACGAGGACCACGTTGCGCCGGGCGGTGACGAACTCCGCCTTGCCCAGCCGCGCCACGGTCTCCCGGTCGAAGTCCCGGGGGTGCTGCTGGTCGAAGTCCTCGAGCAGCTTGCGGGCGGGGAAGCCGGCGGCACGGATCCGGGCCTCGGCGTCGGCGTCGGCGTCCGGTCCGGGCTGTCGAGGGAGGGCCGGTGTGACCACCGGGGCCTCGGGTCCCGGCTGGGCCAGGTGCCGGTCTCCGCGGTCGCTCTCCTCCTGGTCCCCGGCCTGCGCGTGCCCGGGCTGCGCGTGCCCGGCCGGTGCGTGCTGTGCGTGCGCGTGCCCGGCCGGTGCGTGCTGTGCGCATGCGTGCCCGGCCGGTGCGTGCTGTGCGTGCGCGTGCCCGGCCGGTGCGTGCTGTGCGTGCGCGTGCCCGGCCGGTGCGTGCTGTGCGTGCGCGTGCCCTGCCTGGGCCTGCCCCGCCTGCCCGTGCCCTGCCGGTGCCCGGTCGGTGTGGCCGCGGTCCGCCTGCGCGACCATCGGCCCCGACATGTAGGCGAGGATCGCCGCCGAGGCGATGAACGCCATGTGGATCACCGTCCCCCACAGCAGCGCGTGGTGGGAGGTGTGGTGGACGTCCACGAACATCTGCAGCAGATGCACCGAGGAGATGCCCACGATCGCCGTGGCGAGCTTGACCTTCAGCACGTTGGAGTTGACGTGCGAGAGCCATTCGGGCTGGTCACGGTGGCCCTGGAGGCCGATGCGCGAGACGAACGTCTCGTAGCCGCCGACGATCACCATGATCAGCAGGTTGGCGATCATGACGACGTCGACCAGCTTGAGCACCGCGAGCATCACGTACGTCTCGGTGGCGTGCCCGCTCACGCACATCAGGACTAAGGTCCAGAGCTCCTTGAAGAACTTGTAGACGTAGACGCCCTGGGCGGCCACCAGCCCGAAGTACAGCGGGGCCTGGAGCCAGCGGGTGGCGAAGAGGGCGTATCCGAGCGTGGTGGTCGTCGGGTTGCGCACCTGCGCCATTCTTCGGGGCCGCGAGGGAAAAACTGAATTCACACCACACGTTGGGATGAATAGGCATTCAGTACGACCGGACGCGCAGATCACACCACCTGACGCGGTCGATCAGGCACACTGGACGTTTGGCCGAGGCGTCGCGCTGTCGAGCCGTCCGAGTCCTTTGGCCACAGAAAGGGTGCCTCGCGTGAATGGTCCGCTGATCGTCCAGTCCGACAAGACCCTGCTCCTGGAAGTCGACCACGAGCAGGCCGACGACTGCCGCCGAGTCATCGCCCCGTTCGCGGAACTGGAGCGGGCGCCGGAGCACATCCACACCTACCGCGTGACCCCGCTCGGCCTGTGGAACGCCCGCGCGGCCGGCCACGACGCCGAGCAGGTCGTGGACGCGCTCGTGAAGTACAGCCGCTACCCGGTGCCGCACGCGCTGCTCGTCGACATCGCCGAGACGATGGACCGCTACGGCCGTCTCACCCTGTCCAAGCACCCGACGCACGGTCTGGTCCTGACCACCACCGACCGCCCGGTGCTGGAGGAGATCCTCAGATCGAAGAGGATCACGCCCCTGGTCGGCGCCCGCATCGACCCGGACACGGTCGCCGTGCACCCCTCCGAGCGCGGGCAGATCAAGCAGACGCTGCTCAAGCTGGGCTGGCCCGCCGAGGACCTCGCCGGGTACGTCGACGGCGAGGCGCACGCCATCGAGCTGGCCGAGGACGGCTGGGCGCTCCGGCCGTACCAGAAGCAGGCCGTGGAGAACTTCTGGCACGGCGGTTCGGGCGTCGTCGTCCTGCCCTGCGGTGCCGGGAAGACGCTGGTCGGGGCCGGGTCGATGGCCCAGGCGAAGTCGACCACCCTCATCCTCGTCACGAACACCGTCTCGGCGCGGCAGTGGAAGCACGAGCTGGTGAAGCGGACCTCGCTGACCGAGGAGGAGATCGGCGAGTACAGCGGCACCCGCAAGGAGATCCGGCCCGTCACCATCGCCACGTACCAGGTGCTGACCACCCGGCGAAAGGGCGTCTACCCGCACCTGGAGCTGTTCGACTCCCGGGACTGGGGGCTCATCGTCTACGACGAGGTGCACCTGCTGCCCGCGCCGGTCTTCAAGTTCACCGCCGACCTCCAGGCGCGGCGGCGGCTCGGCCTGACCGCCACCCTGGTCCGCGAGGACGGCCGGGAGTCGGACGTGTTCTCCCTGATCGGCCCCAAGCGGTTCGACGCGCCGTGGAAGGAGATCGAGGCACAGGGCTACATCGCGCCCGCCGACTGTGTGGAGGTCCGGGTCAATCTGACCGACTCCGAGCGGCTCGCGTACGCGACGGCCGAGCAGGAGGAGAAGTACCGCTTCTGTGCGACGACCGCGACCAAGCGGAAGGTCACGGAGGCGCTGGTCCGGAAGTTCGCGGGGCAGCAGATCCTCGTCATCGGGCAGTACATCGACCAGCTGGACGAGCTGGGTGAGCACCTCGGGGCGCCCGTGATCAAGGGCGAGACGTCGAACGCGCAGCGGGAAAAGCTCTTCGACGCCTTCCGGGAGGGGGAGATCAGCGTGCTCGTCGTGTCCAAGGTCGCGAACTTCTCGATCGACCTGCCGGAGGCGACGGTCGCGATCCAGGTCTCGGGCACCTTCGGCTCCCGGCAGGAGGAGGCCCAGCGCCTCGGCCGGGTGCTGCGTCCCAAGTCGGACGGCCATCAGGCGCACTTCTACTCGGTGGTCGCCCGGGACACCATCGACCAGGACTTCGCCGCGCACCGCCAGCGCTTCCTGGCGGAGCAGGGGTACGCGTACCGGATCGTGGACGCGGACGAGCTGCTCGCGGAGAGCTGAGCAGGAGGGGCGGCCCGGCTCATCGCCCAGGACCGGCAGGGCGCGTCACTTCCAGGGACCGGCAGGGCGCGTCACTCTTACAGACCGGCAGGGCGGGTCACTTTCAGGGACCGGCAGGGCGGGTCACTTCCAGGGACCGGCAGGGCGGGTCACTTCCAGGGACCGGCAGGGCGGGTCACTCTTACGGACCGGCGGGTCGGGTCACTTCACGGGGCGGGCGGGACGGGTCACTTGTGGCGGCGGACCACGCCGACCTCCTCGCCGTACTGGCCGAGGACGATCACGTCGAAGGCGGCGCCCGCGAAGACCTTGACGGCGCGCAGGGCGTCGCCGAGGCGGTGACGGTGGCTGCCTGTCACGGCGGTGGCGCCGGGCGGGCGGCCCGGCGCCGGGGCGGGGTGGATGGTTGCTGCGCTCATGTCTCCATGGTGCGATTCGGCCCATAAGGCCCGCGTCGGTCTCGGGGCCGAACCTCCCGGCGGCCGTGTACGCCGCTGGGCCGACCCGCTCCCCTCAAGGATGAGGGGCCCGTCCCCTAGGGGACGGAAAAACCGTTCGCGGTCACCACCCCCGCTCCTCTAAGATCTCCGCTCTTGCCCGCCTCCCTCACGGAGTGCCGCCGACCGGACGGAAACCGGTCGGCACCTCACCGCCCAGTCTCAGCAGGCCCTTCCGGAGGCACCCCCTTGTCCACGCCCGTCGACGACCCGCTCGCGCGTGAGCGCTCCCACCTCTCCTCGTCCCGATCCGCCCTGCGTGCCATGCGCGAGGACGTCGAGGCCCTCGACATCAGCGACGTCACCGCGAACTGGGTCAACGCGGAGGTGCTGGCCCGCCAGATCGAGGAGCGCATCAAGGCGCTGGCCGACCTCAGCGACACCCCGCTGTTCTTCGGCCGGCTCGACTACCTGCACGCCCCCGGCGCCGAAGCGGCGGAGGGCGCGGAAGGCGAACGCTTCTACATCGGTCGCCGCCATGTGCACGACCACGACGGCGACCCCATGGTCATCGACTGGCGTGCGCCGGTCTCGCAGCCGTTCTACCGGGCCTCCAAGAAGGACCCGATGGACATCGCGCTGCGCCGCCGCTTCGGCTACACCCGCGGCGACATCACGGCGTACGAGGACGAGCACCTGTCGGACCCGGCCGAGGCGGCCCGGACCAGCAAGCTGCTCCAGCAGGAGATCGAGCGGCCGCGTGTCGGTCCGATGCGGGACATCGTCGCGACGATCCAGCCGGAGCAGGACGAGATCGTCCGGTCCGGTCTCTCCGGCACGGTGTGCGTGCAGGGAGGCCCGGGCACCGGGAAGACCGCCGTCGGCCTGCACCGGGTCGCCTACCTCCTCTACGCCCACCGCGAGCGGCTCGCCCGCACCGGCACGCTGGTCATCGGGCCGAACCGGTCCTTCCTGCACTACATCGAGCAAGTCCTGCCCGCACTGGGCGAGTTGACCGTGCAGCAGGCGACCGTCGACGACCTCGTCGGCCGTGTCGAGATCAAGGGCACGGACGACGCGCGCGCCGCCGTGGTCAAGGGCGACGCCCGGCTGGCGCAGGTGCTGCGCCGGGCCCTCTACGCGCACGTCACCATGCCCACCGAGCCGGTCGTGGTCGTGCGCGGCTCCCGCCGCTGGCGGGTCCCGGCGTACGAACTGGAGGACATCGTCCGCGAGTTGCTCGACCGCGACATCCGCTACGGTGCCGCGCGCGAGGCCCTGCCGCAGCGCATCGCGCACGCCGTGCTGGTCCAGATGGAACGGTCGGGTGAGGCGCCGGACGACCGCGTGCAGGACGCGGTGGCCCGCAACAGCGCGGTGAAGGCGGCGGTGAAGACGGTCTGGCCGGCCGTCGAGCCGACGAAGCTGGTGCTGCGGCTGCTGTCGGACGCGGAGTTCCTCGCCGCGCACGCCGAGGGGATCCTCGACGAGGACGAGCGGAAGGCGATCCTCTGGGAGAAGCCGGCGCGCAGCGTGAAGTCGGCGAAGTGGTCCACCGCGGACGCCGTTTTGATCGACGAGGCCACCGACCTGATCCAGCGCACGCACTCCCTCGGGCATGTCGTCCTCGACGAGGCGCAGGACCTCTCCCCCATGCAGTACCGGGCGGTGGGCCGCCGCTGCACCACCGGAAGCGCGACCGTGCTCGGTGACCTGGCGCAGGGGACGACGCCCTGGGCGACCCGGAGCTGGCAGGAGGCGCTGACCCATCTCGGCAAGCAGGACGCCCTGGTGGAGGAGCTGACGGCCGGCTTCCGCGTCCCGACGGACGTCATCACCTACGCCTCCCGGCTGCTCCCGCACATCGCCCCGGGCCTGACCCCGGTGGCCTCGATCCGCGAGAACCCGGGCCACTTCGAGGTCCGGCAGGTCTCCGGCACGAAGGACGTGGTCGAGGCGTGCCGCGAGTTGCTGCGCCACGAGGGCTCGACGGGCCTCATCGCGGCGGACGCCCGCGTGCCCGAACTGGCCAAGGCCCTGACGGAAGCCGGCCTCCCGCATCTCGGCCCCGGCGAGGAAACGACCACGGACACCCGCCTGACCCTGGTCCCGGCCTCATTGGCGAAGGGCCTGGAGTACGACTACGTGGTCCTGGACGAACCCCGTGCGGTGGTGGACGGCGAACCGGACGAACGAACGGGCCTGCGCCGCCTGTACGTGGCACTCACGCGAGCGGTGTCGGGACTGACGGTGACCCACACGGTTCCACTGCCCCCGCAATTGACCTGAACGGATCTTCCGGACGTACGCGCCGCGCTCGCGGCCAAGGACTTGCGACCGCCCGGCCAGGAAGTCCACGGTGGCGGTCAGCGAGTCGTCGGCCCGCGTTCGTACACCGTCACCCTGCGGCCGCGGATCTGTTCGTCGGCCACCGGGGTGAAGTACCTGCGTAAGACGGCTGCCTTCACTCTGTCCCGGGCAGCCGTCACCGGGCGGGCCACCGGAGATGCGTCCGTCACCAGGAGGACCCGGTGCTCGGCCAGCAGCGCAGCGCGTATGCGGTCCGGGGCCGCTTCCACGCCCTTCAGGGTGCCCGATCCCACCGGGGTCTCCACCAGTGCTATGTCCCGCAGCCCCGCGAAGGCCTCCGGGGAGACGGACTTGGTGTCCCGACGGGCCGACGGTATGAAGAGGACCCCGTTCCCGGTCTGCTTCAGGCGCTGTATGTCCGAGGCCACCGCCAGGACGTCGTCCACCCTGCTCGCCGGCGATCGCTTGGCCAGTGACTGCGGCAGCAGTGCCAGCATCGCCACGGCGAGCGCCATCGGGAGGATGCACCTTGACGCTTGCGGGAAGCGGGGTCTGGCCGCCCGTACCGCCGAGTGGACGACGGTACCGATCAGGAGAGCCAGCCCCAGCATGCTGTAGAGGATGTAGCGGTCCAGGAACAACGGCTGTATCAACGACAGCGCGACAAGGCCGAGTTGCGGCACCGCCAGCAGCGGCAATCCCACCGCCGCCGTTGACAACCGGCCGACCCGCGGCCGGTCCAGCAGTGCGCCGATGCCCCCGATCGCCAGCAGAACGGCGGGGCCGATCAGCATGTGCCCGGACAGCGGCGGTATCCATGACACCTGCCCGGACTGACTTCGGCTGAACATGATCAACGGCAGCACCCCGGCCGTGGCGCACCCGGCCGCCACCGCCCAGCGAGCCAGCACCGCGCGCCCGGCGGAAGTCCAGAGCAGGGTGACGAAGTGCGCCGCGAGGACCATCAACGAGAGCCAGTTCAGCAGGCCCGCGAAGAGGACGACGCCGCTGTAAGCGGCCCAGTGACGCCTTTGGACCCGCCGTTGCAGAGCGGTCACCAGGAGCAGTGTGGAAACCCCGGTCCCGGCCGCCACCAACGCGTACGACCGGCCCTCCTGGCTGTAGAACTGCACGGCCGGCAGCAGTCCGAGTGTCATCCCGCCGGCCAGGCCGGCACAAGCGCCGGCCAGTCGGCGGCCGACGACGGCCACGCAAGCCGCAGCGACCCCCGTGGCCAGCACCGACGGCAGCCGCAGCGTCGTGGTGCCGGGGCCGAAGCACTCGAACAGCGCATGCATCAGCAGGTAGTAGAGCCCATGGACCACATCGACGTTCCCCAGCATGTGGCAGATTTCCGCTGTCGAGCGTTGAGCCACCTGCCAGGTCGCGGCCTCGTCCCGCCATACGCTGTCCTGCCGCGCCAGCCCCCACAGACCGCAGGCCAACGTCCACAGCATCGGCAGCAGCCAGACGAGGGCAACGCGATACGAGGCGGTCCGCGCCACAGCTTCTTTTTCCGGCCGGGAAAAGCGGAATGCCGTCTCTAACTTTTGGCCGGTCGACATGAAGTGGGCTCCCGAGGACGGTTGGCGATGGGGCCGGATTCCCAGATCGCTACCGGCCACGACCCGTAGCACTCTAAGCCAAATACCCTGGCCCACGCCGCAACGCACTTGCTCCTGCGGGCCATCGTGACGGCAGAAATCCCGCCTCTGTCCGGATTCGCCCCTCACGCCGTTCGCGCCGCCCCACCTCATGATCCACGGCATGGCTTTTCAGCCAACTGAAAGCCGAAAACGATCAGCCTGTTGCGCCGTGATCACTTTCCGTTCAAGCTTTGGGGTGCACACGACAAGTCCATGAAAAGTTCACAGTGAGAGGTGATTTACCATGCACAAGAAGAACGTGGTCAAGGCGGCCGTCGCATCTGCGGCCCTCCTTTTCGCTGCGGCGACACCCGCGATCGCCACCACCGTCGATGTGGCCGGCGGAAAGTGGAGCTACGACCAGGGCGCCAATACGGCGTGGTCGAACTTCAAGCACGCGTCGAATTGGCACTCGTCGTCCGTGAAGATCGGCAGTCAGACCTTCAAGAGCGGCTGCACGTCTCCGGGCCCGTGGTCCCTGGCTTCGGGCACGAAGAACGGCGGCGCCATCTCGTACCACTACGACCCCAGCTGCTGACAACTCAGCTGTGGGGGCGGGTGCTCGCCCCCACAGCTGTTCCCTCATGGATTGACTGGTAAGAGATGCTGCATCGAGGCACGAGATTCGTCCACGCCGCGGTTCTCGCCTTCGCCGCAGCACTGTCCTTTCTTTTCGTGCGCGGCCTGGACGAGACCGGAGTACTGGGAAACACAGCCCTTGTCGAAGTGATCGACTCCGACGGGTCAAAGAGCGGAGCCCAAGTCGTCCGGGCTGTCGAAACCTTCTCGGCCGAGTACAAGGTCGGGGTAGCCCGCGAGATGCCCGACATGATGAATCCCGACGGCCTGCGGCATCTGTATCTGACTCCCGTCGGCACTTCCATGACCGAGGACTGGTTGGACGACGGCTATCCGCAGTTCAGCAAGAACCGTGCGACACGCGTGCACCCGATATCCGAGGTCGGAGCGCTGGATCCTCGGGGCTCGTACTACGTGTTCGGCCCAGCCGCGACCGTGAACGCGCTGGTGGCCCAGCTCGGTCGTCTGGGTCTCACCACGAGCGTGACCCACCCTTTGTCATACGCGGAGCTGAGTAGCCGGTACTCGGACGACCCGCTGTTCCAGGCCTTCGGCGTGGTCGCTCTCGCGGCCGTGACGATAACCGGCGCGAGCGTGCTGCTCAACGCCAAAACCTACGGGGTCCTGCGGATGCAGGGCATGTCGTTCACCGGCATCCTCCTGCGTGACCTGCGACAACTGGCGGTCTACTGGTTCGCGGCAGCCGGCACCGTGACGGCGGTGACGCTGACCTCGCTCGGCCTCTACAACGGCTTCGCCTGGCTCGGTCTGTTCGCCGTGGTGGCTGCGGTGGCCGCCGCCCTCCTGATCATTCTGGTGCTCGCGGCCCACGCGGCCGTGCTCGCGCTGACCTACAAGGTCGACGTACTGCGGTCCCTCAAGGGCGAGTTGCCCGCACGGGCGGCGTCCATCAGCGTGTATGCCGTACGCATCCCCGCGCTGCTGCTCGCGCTCAGCATCGCCACGAACGTCACCCTCGCCGGCCGCGGCGTGCTGATGCGCCTGGACAACCAGAAGGCCTACGAGACGGTGGGCGAGGCGGTCTCGATCCGCCTCAGCGGCGCGTTCGCCATGCGCACGGAACAACTGGACGAGCACGTGGGGCCATGGCTGCGCCAGGCCGACCGGCGCGGTCAGGTCGTCCTCGCCGGCCGCAGGGACCTCCAGGCCTCCGCCCCCGGCGCCGGTCTGCCGTCCGGCGAGTTCCTCATCGTCAACGACACGTATCTCGCCAAGCAGCCCGTACGGGACCCGGCAGGACGCCGCTACACCGCTCAACCCAGGCACGGCAAGGCTCCGGACTCTCGGTCTTTACGGGTCATCATCCCGGATTCTCTCGCCTCTCATACGGCGGTGATCACGAAGACGGCTTCCACCATCATGGGCTCACGGCAACACCGGAACGTCCCGCTCGATGCACTGAGGAGCAAGACGGGACAGCGCCTCTTCGGGTACAACACCGGCACCCATGTCTACAACTCCGGACACGGCCCCGACGAGGACCGGTCCATGGTGCGCGACCCGGTGATCATCGCCGTACCCAATGGTTCGCGATTTCTCACCGACGACGCATACACCACCTACGCCTCTCAGTCGGGATTGATCTTCCCCGACCCCGATGACGCGCTGAACGGCATCAAGACGAACAGCCTTCAGGACTACATCAGCGGAATCAGTCCCGTGGGCCAGAAAACCGCCTTGGATCTCAGGGAGGCGGTCAGCGAACTACGGCTTCACGTGTTCAATCTCATCGTCTCGGCCATCATTCTCCTGATCGCCGGTGTCGGTGTTTGCATCATCTACTCCCGCAAGAACGCGCAGACGATATTCGCGCGACACATCAGCGGCTGGAGATATGTCACCACGCATCGTTTCATTCTCGCCGTGGAACTGGCTATCGCAGCGATATTCGCCACCCGGGTGCCTTTCCAGGCATGGCAGCAGGGGAAGGAACTGAAAGAGTACGCGGCTGCTGGTGCGCCCGCTCCTTTTCAACCCGCTCACCTCACCGTGCTGGACGCCGGCGTCATCACGACCTTGGTCGCAGTGGAATTCGGAGCCGTGCTGCTCGCTCTCGCGTTCTTTCATCGTCGGATAGTGAAGGAAGGCGCGGCCTCCGCATGAGCTCTGCAAGAACCGGAACCCCCTCGTCCCATTCGGAGAAGGTCGTGATCGAGGTCGAGGAGCTGTCCAAGTCGTTCGGGTCACGGGTTGTGTGGCGCGGCGTGAGTTTCACCGTCAGCCAGGGTGAGATGCTCGCACTCATCGGCCCGAGCGGATCAGGGAAGTCCACCCTCCTCAACTGCCTCGGACTACTCGACAGACCGACGACAGGAGTGATCCGGTACCAGGGCGACGACATCACACGATTCGGCAGGGGAAGGATCCGCCGGTTCCGTCGTGACACCCTCGGTTACCTGTTCCAGCACTACGCCCTGATCGAGAACGCGACTGTCCAGGAGAACCTGGAAGTGGCCATCGGACCACGGCGGAAGAGACAGGACAGCGACGTTCCAGGCATCGCGGAGGCCCTCGACAGGGTCGGCCTGGCGGGCCGGGGCAAGGAACGGATCCACCATCTGAGCGGCGGCGAGCAGCAACGCGTGGCGCTGGCCCGGCTCCTGGTTCAGCGCCCGACGCTGGTCCTTGCGGACGAGCCCACCGGCGCCCTCGACGACGTCAACACCAACGCCGTCATCGACATACTCCGCGAGTTGAGCCGAGCCGGGTGCGCCGTCGTGCTCGCCACCCATGACGCCGGCGTCCGGGACCGCTGCGACACGGTCTTCGCCGTACACGAGTCATCGTTCGCCACCACCCCGGCACGCGAAGCGGCCAGCCCGACCCCGGCCGGTCATTGACCCGTCGCGCAGCCAGTTCCCTGGGCACCGCGTGGCAGCACTCCGGCCCTGACCACAGTCGCCGAGACGCTGCCGCAGGGCCGGACGCCCCTTCGTGATCCACAGGCCGCAGGCCCGGTGTCACCGGCGCGCTGAGTACGTCGTCAACGGGCGTCCAGCGCCGCCCGCCACCGGGTCACCGCCTCCACCGACACCGGCTCGTCCCACCCCCGCGGCCGAGCCGCCCCGCCGATGTGAAACCCGTCGACACCGGCCTCCAACAGCACCGGCACATGCTCCAGCCGCAGCCCGCCCCCCACCAGCAACCGCTGCTCGTACCCCGGCTCCCCCGACCGCCCGGCCTCCGTGAGCAGCACGGGCAACCCGCCGTCGACCCCGTCCGCAGACCCGGCCGTCAGGTACGTGTCCAGCCCCGGCATCCCGTCCAGCTGCTTGCGCAGGGCGTCCCGGTCGGCGGCCCGGTCGATGGCCCGGTGGAACGTCCAGGGGCATCCGTCCAGAACCGCCACCACCCGCTCCACGGCGGTGAGATCGACCGCACCCCCACCGTCGAGGAAGCCCAGCACGAACTCCGACGCCCCGGCCTCCCGCAGCTCCTCGGCCGTACCGGCGAGCCTGTCGACGTCACCTGCCGCGAACCCGTCCGCCGGACGGATCATCACCCGCAGGGAGATGTCGACCGCGCGCCGGACGGCGGCGACGGTGGCGGCCGACGGGGTGAGCCCGTCGGCCGCCATGTCGGTGACCAGCTCGAGGCGGTCCGCGCCTCCCGCCTGGGCGGCGACCGCGTCCTCGACGCCGAGGGCGATCACCTCCAGGACTGCACGCTTGCTCATGGGGCCCCTTCGTCGGCATGCGTCGGCGTTCGATGACAGGTCTAGTCCAATCAAGACTACGCTGCCCATTCACACCGGACTCGAAGCCCCCGCGCCGCGAGACCCAGGGCCGAAGCTCGAACCGCACCGCCAGGCCGGAACCCCGAAGCCCGACCCCCCCAGGCCGGAACCCCGAAGCCCGAGGCACGCCTCCCGGCACGGAACCCCGGCCCCAAGCCACACCCCTCGGACCGGAACCCCGAAGCTCGAACCACACCCCCAGGCCGGAACCCCGAAGCCCGCCCCCCCAGGCCGGAACCCCGAAGCCCGAGCCACGCCCCCAGGCCGGAACCCCGAAGCCGCTCCCCCCGGTCGTCGCGCCGGAACCCACCGCGGGCACGATCGTCCCCGCGCGGCCCCCCGAAGCTCGAACCACACCCCCAGGCCGGAACCCCGAAGCCCGCCCCCCCAGGCCGGAACCCCGAAGCCCGAGCCACGCCCCCAGGCCGGAACCCCGAAGCCCGAGGCACGCCTCCCGGCACGGAACCCCGGCCCCGAGCGCGTGCCTCAGCCGAAGATGTTCAGCTCCTTCGCCTCCACCCCGGCCAGCTCGAACGCCGGCGCCCCGGCGACCGGCCGCCCCGTGTACAGCCGTACGAGCGTCGGCCCGTCCCCGATGAAACGGCCCGGGGGCCGCTCCCCGCCGCTCTCGCCGAGCCGCAGCGGCTCGTCCAGGTCGTCGAGGTCGGCGTGGACCGGCACATGCCCCCGCTCGCGGGTGATCCGCGCGAGCAGCGCGAGCGCGTCCGGCAGACCGGCCCCGCCGTACGCCCCCGGCTCGCCCAGGGCCTCGCGCACGTCCCCGGCGTGCACCCACTCCCCGAGGGCGAGACCGTCCAGCTTCCCGCCGGCCCCGGCGATCACGGGCCCGGCCTCGCCCATCCCCCGTTCCAGCTCGTCGACGACCTGCGCGTCGCTCCAGTCGGCCCGCTCCGCGATGTCCCGGTCGTTGGACTCGGGTGAGAACACGCCCTCCTCGAACCTGCCCTCCGCCACCCGGGTCAGCGCGGCCGAGCAGTGCGCCAGCACGTCCCGCACCGTCCATCCCGGACACGCGGCGACCGGCCGCGCGAAGTCCTCCCCGGCCCGGCCCCGCAGCAGGGGGATCAGCGCGTCACGCTCGATCGTGAGCAGCCGCCCGGGCTGCTCGGGGTCCCGTACGTCATGCACATCAGCAGGAGTCGTCATACACCCACGCTAGGTGCCGGGGGCCGCTCGGCGGGAGAATACCCCCATGGCCGATCTCGACTCGCTGCGCACCCGCTTCGCCCGCGCCCTGGAAGCGGCCCGGGGCCCGGCCGCCGGCCCGGACCCCGCGCCGTACGCCGACAACCTGCTGGCCCGCTGGCAGGAGCCCCAGCGCCGTTACCACACGGTCGAGCACCTCACGGCGGTCCTCGACCGCGTCGACGAACTCCAGCGGTACGCGCACGACCCGGACGTGGTCCGGCTGGCCGCCTGGTTCCACGACGCGGTCTACCTTCCCGACCGCTCCGAGAACGAGGAGCGCTCGGCCCGCCTCGCCGAACGCGCCCTCGCGGAGGCCGGCCTCCCCGACGCGAAGACCGCCGAGGTGGCCCGCCTGGTCCGGCTCACCGTCACCCACGACCCCGCCGACGACGACCCCGACGGCCAGGTCCTGTGCGACGCCGACCTCGCGATCCTCGCCTCGCCCCCGTCGGCGTACGCCGCCTACACCACCGCCGTCCGCGCGGAGTACCACTTCGTCCCCAGCGACGCCTTCCGCGAGGGCCGCGCCGCGATCCTGCGGCAACTGCTCGGCCTTCCCCGTCTGTTCAGGACACCGCACGGCGCCGCCGAGTGGGAGGCCACGGCCCGCTACAACCTGACCGCCGAGCTGGAAATGCTGTCGCTCCCACCCCACGACGCCTCGTAGCCTGCCCCTCATGTGGACAACGGGTGCCGAACAGGTGGAGCAGGCCGTCGACGAGTGCGTCGGCCTGCTGGGGGCGGTCACCGACCGCGACTGGGAAGGGGTGCGGGCCGGGCGGTCGGACTGGGACTGCCGGGAGACGGCGGTGCACATCGCCGAGAACCTCATCGCGTACGCGGGGCAGATGGCGGGGCGGGAGCACGACCGGTGGTCGCCGTTCCTGCTCTCGATGGAGGAGGACACCGGCAACGCGGACGTGCTGCGGGTGATCGGCACGACGGGCGCCCTGCTCGCCGCGACGATCCGCACCACCCCGCGTGACGTGCGGGCCTTCCACCCGTACCCGTTCCGCAGCGCGAACCGCGAGGGGTTCGCCGCGATGGGCGTGGCCGAGGTGCTGCTGCACACGCACGACATCGCCGAGGGGCTGGGCGTGTCGTACGAACCGGCGCCCGAGCTGTGCGACTTCGTGCTCACACGGATCTTCCCGTACGTGCAGCCGGGGCCCACCCCGTGGCCGACCCTGCTGTGGGCCACCGGCCGCGGGGAACTGGCCGGCCGCGCCCCGGTCACGCAGTGGCGCTGGAACAACAACGCGGTGATCGGCACCGAGCGGCTCACCCTCGAGGGCGTCACCCCGGCGGCCGCGGCCGACCTGTCCACGGTCGGTGACGGCGGCTTCGAGTGGATCGAGGGCGGCCCGATGGAGGGCACCCGGGTCGGCACCGGGCTGGTGTACAAGCAGTACGAGGACGGCGTCCACCGGCCGGAGTGGGGCACCTACGTGCTGGTGCGGCGCGAGGACGGCCGCGCGATCGGCGCCATGGGATTCCACAGCGTCCCGGACGAGGAGGGACGGGTCGAGGTCGGCTACGACCTGGTCGAGGGTGCCCGCGGCCACGGCTACGCCACCGAGGCGCTGCGTGCGCTGTCGCAGTGGGCGCTGGGCCGGCCGGAGGCGCGGACCGTGGTCGCGAACGTCGAGCGGGACAACCTGCCCTCGCAGAACGTGCTCGCGCGGGCCGGCTTCACCCAGGTCGCCGAGGACCCCGAGCAGCTGGCCTACGAGCTGCGCGAACCCCGCGAGGGATAGCGGCCCTTGGGCCGCCGCAGCCCCGCCGCGTGCAGCAGCCGCACCACCTCGCGGCTGCTGACCTCCACGGCCCCCGCCCGCACCGCGTCGGCGTACCGCTGGTCGGGGATGTCGTAGTGGTCGCGTTCGAAGGCCCGGGGCGGCACGCCGAGGCGGGCGGCGAAGGTGTGCAGTTCGTCGAAGGAGACGTCGCTGACGAGGTGGGACCACAGGCGGCCGTGGCCCGGCCAGGTCGGCGGGTCGATGTAGATCGTCACCAGGACCTCACCGGGAGCTCCACGAGGGCCTCACGAGGATCGCCACCAGGTCTCACCAGGAGCTTCACCAGGGCGCCGGCGTCAGCGTACCCACCACGTCTCACGAGGACGCCGGCCCGCCGACGGCCTCGCCCAGCGACCCCACCGCGGCGACCTTCACGCCCGCCTCGCTGCACACCCAGTGCGGGTCGGGCCCCAACTCCGGTTCCACGTCGAGGGCGTGCGGGTCGCCGGTGCCGCACACCGGGCACAGCGGCCAGCGGCCGTACCTCTCCAGCAGCGCGTCCTGGACGTCCTGCGCGACCAGGCCGGCCACGTACCGGGCGCCCTCGGGCCACTGCTCGACCCACCATCGGCGCTCCTTGACGGACTCCTCGACCAGCGACACGACATCCGCGTCGGCGACGCGGCCCGCGACGAGGTCGGCCAGCACGAGGGCGCGCGCGGCGTGCAGCGCCTGCTCCAGGGGGCTGATGGGTTCCATGCACCCATTGTGCGCACTCTTGACCCCGTCGCCGTCCCGAAAATATCTTTCAATCGTGACCCGTGACGTGAAGGAAATTTTCGCCCGTGAGCGTGGCGGCTCCTCCGGCGCGAGCGGCGCACCGCCCGCCCCGGCCGCCCTCGCGGCCAAGGTCCGCACGCTGGGCCCCTCCATGACGCGGTCCATGCAGCGCGTCGCCGAGGCCGTCGCGAGCGACCCGGCCGGCTGCGCGGCCCTCACGGTCACCGGCCTCGCCGAGCTCACCGGCACCAGCGAGGCCACCGTCGTACGCACCGCCCGCCTGCTGGGCTATCCGGGTTACCGGGACCTGCGCCTGGCCCTCGCCGGCCTCGCAGCCCAGCAGCAGTCGGGCCGCGCCCCGGCCATCACGACGGACATCGCGGTCGACGACCCGATCGCCGACGTGGTCGCCAAGCTCGCCTACGACGAGCAGCAGACCCTCGCCGACACGGCCGCCGGCCTCGACACGGTCCAACTGGCCGCGGCCGTCACCGCGCTGACCACCGCCCGCCGCACCGACGTCTACGGGGTCGGGGCGTCCGGCCTCGTCGCGCAGGACCTCACGCAGAAGCTGCTGCGCATAGGGCTGATGGCGCACGCGCACAGCGACCCGCACCTGGCCGTCACCAACGCCGTGCAACTGCGCGCGGGCGACGTCGCGATCGCCATCACGCACTCCGGGTCGACGGGGGACGTCATAGAGCCGCTGCGGGTGGCCTTCGAGCGCGGGGCGACGACGGTGGCGGTCACCGGCCGCCCCGACGGCCCGGTCACGCAGTACGCCGACCACGTCCTCACCACGTCCACCGCACGGGAGAGCGAGCTGCGTCCGGCGGCCATGTCGTCCCGGACCGGTCAGCTCCTCGTGGTGGACTGCCTGTTCGTGGGGGTGGCGCAGCGGACGTACGAGAAGGCGGCGCCCGCGCTGTCGGCGTCGTACGAGGCGCTGGCCCACCGGCACCGTTCCTGAGGCAGCCGCCCCGCCCAGCACCGGAAAGACACGGAAAGAGCCGTTCATGACCTCCACCTCCCACCCCCGTGATCTCAGGACCGAGTTGGAGTCCCTGACCACCGAGGCCTTCCGGCCGGAGCTCGCGGACATCGACCGGCTGCCCACCCTCGACATCGCCCGGCTGATGAACGGCGAGGACGCCACCGTGGCCGGGGCGGTCGGGGCACGGCTGCCGCAGATCGCCGCCGCGATCGACGCCGTCGCGCGGCGCATGGCCCGGGGCGGCCGCCTGGTCTACGCGGGCGCGGGCACGGCGGGCCGGCTGGGCATCCTGGACGCCTCCGAGTGCCCGCCCACGTTCAACACCGACCCCTCCCGGGTCGTCGGCCTGATCGCGGGCGGCCCGGACGCCGTGGTCACCTCGGTCGAGGGCGCGGAGGACTCCCGGGAACTGGCCCGGGCGGACCTGGACGCCCTCGCCCTGACCCCCGACGACACGGTGGTCGGCATCTCCGCCTCGGGCCGCACCCCGTACGCCATCGGCGCGGTCGAGCACGCCCGCGCCCGCCGCTCCCTCACCATCGGCCTCGCCTGCAACCCCGGCAGCCCGCTCGCGGCGGCGGCCGACCACGGCATCGAGGTCGTGGTGGGCCCCGAACTGCTCACCGGCTCCACCCGCCTGAAGTCCGGCACGGCGCAGAAGCTCGTCCTCAACATGATCTCGACGATCACGATGATCCGGCTGGGCAAGACCTACGGGAACCTGATGGTCGACGTCCGCGCCTCCAACGACAAGCTCCGCGCCCGCTCCCACCGCATCGTCGCCCTCGCCACCGGCGCGGCGGACGACGAGATCGACCGCGCCCTGGCCGCCACCGACGGCGAGGTGAAGAACGCCATCCTGAGCATCCTGGCCGACGTGGACGGCCCGACGGCGGCCCGCCTGCTGGAGGAGTCCGACGGGCACCTGCGGGCGGCACTGGCGGCGACCGACTGAACGCGTCCGCCTCGCGCGATGACCCGTCTCGAACGGCCCCCGCCCGCCGGGCGCGATCGGTCGCCGACAGCGGGGCCGGCTCATCCGGCCGATGAGTTTCCCCATCGCGTGGGGTCTTCCCTGTGCCCCCGCTTCTGCGGTGCATCCCGGAGCACGGACGGAGACCCAGGATGAACAACCCCATTCGGCTGTACATGTCGATGTCGCTCGACGGCTACATCGCCGGACCGGACGATCGGCCAGGCCAGGAACTCGGACGCAACGGTGGACGTCTCTTCAACTGGCTCGACGATCGGGAGTCCGACGGCCCGAGCGGACAGGTGTACCGCGAAGCGCTGGCGACCGGCGCGCTGATCTCCGGCCGTCGGACGTTCGAACTGGCCGGGCGTTGGCAGGGCGACCATCACGACGGCGTGCCGATCTTCGTGCTGACCCACGGCGCGGACGACGGGGACGTGCCGCCCGGGCACGCGCGCTTCGTCACCGATGTCGAGGAGTGCGCTCGTGCGGCTCGCGAGGCCGCCGGGGACCGCCCGGTCATGGTCCACGGGGCGGGCGCGGCCCAAGCGCTTCTGCGAGCCGGCCAGCTGGACGAGATGGAGATCCACCTGGTTCAGGTGCTCCTCGGGGAAGGTCGACGGCTGTTCGGCCACCTCGGAGGTGATCACATCGAACTCGACCTCGTCCGACGGCTCGAGGACCGCGACGTCACGCACCTGCGCTACCGGGTGCGGCGTCCCCAGGAGGCCGCCGCATGAGGACGCTCTTCGTCTCCTGCCGTGTCACCGACCTGGACCACTCGCTCGGTTTCTACACCGCCCTGGGCTACGCCGAGGTGGGCAGGGTCACCAGCGACGACGGGGCTCGCCTCGTCCTTCTCAAGTTCCCCGGCGAACCGGCGGCCACGCTCGAACTGGCCCACCGTCCCGGCGCCGGACGCGTCGACGTGGGCAATGGTTTCGACCACCTCGCGATCCAGGTGGACACGCTGGCCACCACCCTGGAGACGCTGGCCGAAGCCGGCCTGGAGCCGGGGCCCGTCCAGCACCCGGGCGGCCCCCACGGCCCGAAGACGTCGTGGCTCACCGACCCGGACGGTTATCGGATCGAGTTGGTGCAGTGGCCGCCCGGACACGGCGATGGCATCACCGAAGCGGACTTCTCCTGATGCGGTCACGGTGGTGGGGCGCCGATCCGGCGGAACCACGAGGCGAGGCCGGGGCGGATGCCGTCGTGGTGGGCGGCCAACCCCGGATCGGCCTCATACCTGCGCCCCGGACACACCTGCGTCTGCCGGGTGAGGGGGAAGTACGAGGCGCACACCTCGCGGTGCCGCTCCACGAGCCGGTTCGCCCCCGGGCTGTGGGCATCCTCTAGATGCCGCGGAACGGCTCCGGCACGACGGCGTCCGGGCCGGGAGGGGGCACGGGGCTCATCTCGAACGCGTGGGAGTAGTCGCTCATGCACCCCACCCTCCGGCCTCACGCGGCGTGAGGGTCAAGCCGGTCGGTGCGGTCAGCCCCGTCGGCGCAGGCCGCCGTAGAGGGTGCCCCCGGCGACGAGCAGCGTCAGTACGGCGGTGGCCGCGAGGGTGATCTCCGTGGTGTTCCGCTGGTCGGGGCTGTCGGGCAGTCGGGGGTCGAGCAGCCCGAGGGGGTCCTCGCGGATCTCGACGCGGTCGCCGGGCCGGGCCTGGCCGAAGCAGTTCTCCTGCTGGGACACCTCGTACGTCGTCCGCTTCCCGCCGAGCTCCCGGACCGTGCAGGACATGTCCGGCCCGCGCCGCTGGTCCCGGTCGACCACCTGGGTCACCACGGCGTCGACGGGCTCTCCGAGCGTCTGCATGTACGCCTCGTACGCGGCGGGCCCGGCGAACAGCATCAGCGCGAAGCCGCCGAAGGAGACGAGCGTCGCCGCTCCGGCCCGGTGCCAGGAGCCACCGATGACGCAGGCGGCGACCGCGATGGCCGCCAGGGCGACGACGACTCCGGCCCAGGTCATCCACTGCCCGAGGGCGGCGCCGAGGAGGAGCAGCACGGGCACCAGCACGGCCCACAGCACGGAGCTGAAGGTCTTGCGTCCGCCGGACGGGGCGGGCCGCGAACTCCCCGCCCCTCCGGCGCCGTCGGCCGCCACCGCCGTTTCGGACGCACTCATGGTCCCGATCCCCTGTCACTCGAACGTTCGTCGGCGCCCGCCACGATATCCAAGCGGCCGGCGCCTCAGCCCACCGGAACCGGATCGGCCCCGGTCGGCCCGAAAGCCCGGCTACCAGCGGCTGCCTTCCCCTCGCAACGCTCGTCCTGCTCCGCGACGGCCTTCTCGGCCAGGGCGTTGACGGCGGCGTTGAACCGCTCCATCGAGGTGGGACGGTCCGGGCCGAGGACGTACTCCTTGAGGATCCGGCGCTCGGGTGCCATCGGGTCGTGCCGCGGCTCGCGTACCGAGTCGAGGATCTCCGGCAGCCGGGCGCAGTCCCGGTCGAGGAGATAGGCGCCCCCTGCGGTGGTGTACGCCGCCCGGAAGTCCTCGTCGGGCAGGTCGTTCGCGTTGGTCAGCACGTACGGCTTGAGGCTCGCCACGAAGTCCGCGACCACGGACGACACATCGCTGATGAGGATGTCGGCCTGGTCGAAGCACTCGTAGAGCGTGGGCAGTTGCCGCGTGATCACCTGGTGCCCGACGGGGCCCCGGCTCTCCCAGAAGATCCGGTGCCATGCGGCACGCAGCTCGTGCCACTCGGCCTCCCCCTCCAGGCCGGTCACCCGAGCCTCGCGCGTCTGCTGCGCGTCGTCGCCGGTGAGCCGCCCCGACAGTTCGCCGAGCCGGTCCTGGATCTCGGCGAGCCGCGGCCGGGCGACGGCCATCGCGGCCTCGGCCTCCCGCGCGTCGCGACGCTCGTCGTCGGCGCGCAGCAGCTCACGGATGGCCCGGTCCGCCTCGGCCGCCGCACGTGAGCGCTTCCCGGTGAGGGGATGCGGCTTGTAGAGGACCCGTACGTTCTCGGCGAGTAGCTTCTCGATCAGCGGCACACCCATCGGGATCAGCGACGTGTGGCAGTCGTCGTCGCTCCAGCCCTCCCAGGTCGGCGCGTACAGCACGGTCGGCAGCGGCCCCGGCACATGGTCGGCGTGCAGCCGGATCGACGACAGCTGCGGGCGACCCACCTCGACGATCGCCTCGTCGCTGATGGCGTGCCGCACCCGCTGGTAGCGGTCCCGCCCGGCCCGGCCGGCCACCCAGATCTCGTCGTACACCTTGCTGACCCGGTTGCTGCTGGCGAGCTTGTCGCTGTCCCCGTGCCCGATGAACACGTGCTTGGCCTCGGCGACGCGCAGCATGTGCACGTTCTTGCCCGCGTTGCCCGGGTAGAGCACCACCCGCAGCTCGGGCAGCTCCAGCTGCGCCACGTCGTCGGCCTTCGGCACGCACACGACCGGGATCGACGTACGGCCGAGGTAGCGGAACGAGGCCCGCTCCCGCAGGATGATCAACGGCCGCCGGTCGAGCTGCTCCAGCGTCTCGATCCACATGTTGACCTGGTACATGAAGTCCCGGGACACGGACGCGAAACTGAAGTACAGCGCCACCTCCGGCCGGTAACCGGCGAGTTGACGGTTGACCTCGGCGATCACCTCGTCGCCCGACGGCATCCGGCGGGCCAGGCGCAGCTGCCCCAGCAGTGCCGCCACGGCCGCGACCGCGAGACCTGCGGTGAGCGCGAAGCCGATGCCCGCGGGCTGCCAGGCTCCCACCGCGAGGGCCACGAGCAGCCCCGCGTGGGCGGGCAGGTCCAGGTGCAGCAGCCTGCGCAGGAAACGCCGGTAGAGGAGAGCGGGCGGCGACTGCGGAATGCCCGCGCCGCTCATGTCGAGGTTGCGCACCACGACGGGCAGCGTGCGGCGCCGCCGGATGGCGTGGTGCACGGCTGTGAACATGATGACCAGGGTGAAGTGGGCGGCGAGCACGGCGAGCGCGGCCACCAGCACCGCGTCCGGCGCGTCCATCCGCTCGGCCAGCGCGAGCAGCATCACCGTCCGTACGGCGAACCGCATGGTGCGGGTCAGCTGCAGCGCGGCCAGTCGCCGCACGAAGGCGGGCGAGCGCGTGTGCAGCACCTCGTCGGCGGCGTACGTCACGGCCGAGGCGACGGCGAAGCCCCACAGTGACGGGAGCAACGCGAAGACGGGCAGTGCGGCGAAACCGGCGGCGAACAGGAACACAAGCAAAAGATCGGTCTTCCCGCGCACACGCAGGACACCGCACAGCCAACGGAACGTCATAAGACAGGATTCCTCTGGGGAAAGGATGTGATTTCCGGAGTGGCGTGCGGTGGGGCGAACGCCGGCGTATGCGCGATACGCCTGTTCGACGGTGGTGAAGGGTGAATGGTTGTACATCCACCGTTGGCTATTACGTCACCGTGACTTCATCTCCCGGTTGACCTGCCGCACGCGAGCCCGCAGCGTCTCCCCCGCGGGCAACGAGCGCAGTACGTCGGTCAGGTGCTCGGCGGTCCGTACGTTGCACCGCCCGAGATCGACCAGCGCGAACGGCTCGTCGCTCGCGCCGGTCACCGGGTCGACATCCAGCGACGGCAACACGACCCCGACTCCGGCGAGCGCGTCCCGCAACGACTCCACGATCTCTTCGGTCGAGCGCACTTTTCCCTACCTCCACGCTGAGTTTGCGATTCGCCACACAGCGTGTCCGACGCGTCCCTAACCTGGCCAGATACGGCGGTCCAACAACCCGATCCGTACGACAGGGAGTTGCCCATGCCCGGTTCCAGGGACCTCGACCCGTCCTCCTCCCCCCGAGCCCTCCTGGGCGCCGAACTGCGCCACGCCCGCGAGAAGGCCGGCCTGAGCCAGGAGGAACTGGGCCAGCGGCTGTTCGTGAGCGGGTCGTTCATCGGGCAGCTGGAGGCGGGGACGCGGAGGCTGCAGCGGGAGTACGCGCGGTTGTTGGACGAGGTGCTGGGGACGGAGGATTTCTTCCAGCGGAATTGTGCGGCGGCGGCGAAGTCGAAGTACCGCGAGCACTTCGCAGAAGCAGCAGAGGTGGAGGCGC
This sequence comes from Streptomyces tibetensis, assembly GCF_007655005.1. Classification (GTDB taxonomy): domain Bacteria; phylum Actinomycetota; class Actinomycetes; order Streptomycetales; family Streptomycetaceae; genus Streptomyces; species Streptomyces tibetensis. The sequence continues at coordinate 82,542 of NZ_SZVW01000024.1, read as the reverse complement.
AGGCCGCGGCCATCAGGGAGTACACGTCGATGCTGATTCCCGGACTGCTCCAGACACCCGCCTACGCACGAGCCGTCAGCCGCGCTTACCAGCCCTCAGCGGCAGACGAGGTCATCGAGGCGCTGGTGACGGGCCGGATGGAGCGGGCCCGGATCCTCCGCGATCCAACAAAGCCTCTGTTGTGGACGGTGATTGACGAGGCCGCACTGCGCCGCGCGACGGGCGGGCGGGAGGTGATGGCGGGGGCTCTACGCCACCTCATCGGCCTAATCCGCCGGAACCGCGTCATCGTTCAGGTGCTGCCGTTCGACGCAGGGGCCCACCCGGGGATGCAGGGGTGCGTCAGGTTGATGGACTTCGACGACGCCCCTCCGCTCGCCTACCTGGAAGGGGTCGACACCGGGCAACTGGAGGACGACCCCGCCACCGTCGCGCGCTACAGGCTCTACTTCGAGCTCCTCACGGCTTCGGCGCTCTCGCCTGGGAAGTCCCTGGCCCTCCTCGATGCGATGACGCAGGATTACGACCATGAGGAACATGCCTGAGTGGTACAAGTCCAGCTACAGCGGCGGCACCGGCGACAACTGCCTGGAAGTCACCCAGGCAATCCCTGACGTCATCCCCGTCCGCGACTCCAAGTCCCCCCACGGCCCGAAGCTCGAGTTCCGGGCCGCCGCCTGGTCCGCTTTCGTCGAAAACCTCAAGGACGAGACGGCCTGAGCTTCGGGACCCGAGCTTCGAGCTCTCTTTTCAAGGAACGGGTGGAGAGCCTCAACCCACCCTCCCACCCGGTGAGTTGACGCGACGCATCCGGTTTGCCACGGACAGTCACCTACCTCTACCGTTCCTGGACAAGCAACAGCCCCCGCCCGGTGCTACCAACACCTGCGGGGGCTTAACCATCGAGATCGAAAGCAGTCGATCCCATGGCTGACGCCAACTTTAGTGCTGCCTCCCCGTCCGCGCACCCCATGGCGGGCCCGGGCTACGGCAAACGCACGACCCCCGGCCAACCCCCGCGCACGAACCACGACTTCGCCCACCTCCCACCCCGCGAAGCCGCCATCGCCGCGTACCTCGACCAGCTCCCCGACGGCGCCGACATCTCCGTGAAGACGCTGGCCAAACAGCTCCCGTACGGACAGTGCGCCCTCGGCACGGCCCTCAACCGCATCCAGCAGGCGGGGCACCTGCGCCGAGGCCGGGAGTGCATCACGGCCGACGACGGCAGCTCCCGATGGATCACCCGTTCGTGGTGGTCCCGTAGCGCCCGGGACGACGACTGGTGGGCCACCTTCACCCGCGGCGACGTACCGCGACAGTCAGCGCGCCCCACCCGCTCCCGCGCCCACATCCTCCTGGCCGCCCTCGGCCGCACCGCACCCGTGCTGTCCCTCTCCGACGCGGACTGCGCGACCCTCGCCCCACTCGTGACGGACTGGTTCGAACGGGGCGCCGCGGAGGACGACGTACTGCGTGCGCTCACCGCCGGCCTGCCGACGCCCGTCCACCACCCCGCCGCCCTGGTCCGCAACCGCCTGACCAGCAAACTCCCGCCCCCACCCACCCCACGGCCGCCCCTCCGGATCCTGGAGTGCGCGAACTGCGGCGCCCCGGGCCGTCCGGAAACCCTGCCAGGGGGACGTTGCAGCGCCTGCCGGGGCGAGCGTGCCCCCGCGCAACCCCCCGCGCCCCTGTCCGCCCCCACAGTCCACGACCACGCGGCCCAGATCCGCGCTGCGATGTCCCGACAACGACAAGAGAGGGCACACGCATGACGGCTCCTACGGTCCGGCGCCACCAGCCCGGGGCACGATGGAGGAAAGGAGGCGAAGCCATGACCCGAGACACGACCGACCGCCCGCAGATGGATGTCGAGGACTTCGACGAACTCGTGAGCAGGGCTCCGAGGGAGATCCGGAACAGGCTGGAGTTCCTGGGCGGGCGCCTGTGCATCCGGCACGGCCCGCTCGACGTGGACGAGTTCGAGGAGCTTGCCGCGGTAGCCCCCGAGACGGTGCGGCTCGAATACATCAATGGAAAGGTAGAGGTCAAAGCTGTGCCGGACGGCAACCACCGCTCGATCTTCATGTGGCTGCTGCGCCAGTGCATGCAGCACCGGCCTGACCTGGATCTCGTGCCCGAGTCCGGTGTCAAGGCCGAGGCCTACCGCAAGGGCCGCGCGCGCACGGACGGAACTCTGGTGCCAGTGGACCACTTCCGAGGCGATGGCGAGTGGTCGAACCCCGACGGATCGCTGATGGCCCTGGAGATCACCTCCCACGACCGCGACACCGACCAGCGCGACCGCATCGACAAGCCCGTCGGCTACGCGGCGGCCGACATCCCCGTCTACCTTCTCATCGACCGCGACAACAACACACTCACTGTCCACAGCGAGCCGAAAGACGGCCGCTACCAGCAGATCTCCCGACACCCCTGGGGCGCCACCGTCGAGCTCCCCGCCCCCGTGAACATCACCCTGGACACCGAGAAGCTCAAGGACTACGCCGACTGAGGACAATGGGCACCATGAACCACGCTCAGCTCACCGCCCTGGGCCGTGCCCTCCGTCTCCTCGGCGAGCACGGGGAGGCCCTGTCCGCCGACACCCCGGACGGCAAACTGCACGAGGTCAAAGCCGACCTGAAGCGCGCCCTGGACCTGCTGGACGAGAGTGTCACGGGCGCCGCGCCCACTACCCGCTGCCCCGAGCACCCGAACGGCCCGGTCGACGAGGCCGCCCCCGATCTGTGCCTGCTGTGCGAGACGCGCCGCAGGGCAGCCCGCCGGAACGAGTTCAACGGACCCGCCCCGCAGCAGCCGCAGACCGAGCCCACGCCGTCCCGCTACGGCGTGCGCGGCGACCGTCCCCAGCCCCAGCAGCGCTGGCTGGCAGAGCTGTGGAACGGCCAGGCCTGGCAGCTGTGCGGCACCCCGCGCCGGGACCGACGCGAGGCGGAGCTGTTCATCAACGCCCAGCGCAAGGCTCCCCGGGCCGCGATGGCGTACCGCCTGGTGCACGAGTTCACCGACTACGAGGTGCTGCGGGTGTGGGGGACACCCGTGCGGGTCGACATCGAGCCGATGGGCAACCTCTAGGCCCCTACAGCAGCGGCAGCGGCAGGAACTCGTACCCCTCCCACAGCCGCCGCGACGCCTCCTCCGGGTACGCCCGCACCTCCGGCTCCGCGTCCAGCACCTGCACCAGCCGCCGCTCGTCGTACGCCGGCCAGCCCGGGTCGCCCGTCCTCGCGAAGGACGTCCAGGACGCGCGGAAGCGGGACGACAGCGAAAGCGCCTCGGCGGACGGCTCCGTGCCCGCGAACAGCAGCAGCCCCAGGTCCGCCCCGTACGTGCCGAACAGCAGCGGGATGTCCAGGGCATGGCAGGCTCCGAGTGCGCCGCCGTTGCCCGGGGCCGGCCAGGTCAGTTCGCAGACGTGGGCGCGTCCGCCGCCCGCACGCTGCGCCTCGGCCAGGTGCAGGGAAGGCATGCTGAACAGCCAGTCCGTCTGGACGCGTTCGTACAGCTCGCTCGGTGAGGCCTCGGGGAAGGCCGCGCGGTAGGCCTGTTCGCCGTCGGGTCCGGGGGCGAACAGGCGCAGGGCCGAAGTCACCCTCTCGTCGGACATCCGGCCGAGTTGGCCCGCCATGGCGATGAAGAGGCGGTACTCGTCGCGGTTGTGACCGACGAGCAGCTCGACGTCCTTCGCGGAGCCCGACCTCAGCGCCTGCCACGGGCTCGTCGGCAGCACCTCGCCGTCGACCACCGGCGAGAACGGTGTGACCGTCGGCGCCGCCTGGCCCCAGCGGTCGATGTGCTGGGGCATCTTCGGGCCGAGCGTCTCACCCGCCGAGGTCAGCTTGCGCGGGGCGATCGTCGACAGGTCGGCGACCGTGGGACGCAGGCCCAGCTCCGCGGCGAGGGCCGTGCCGATGTCGCGGGCCAGGGCGTCGGAGAAGAACGTCCCCGGCACGCTCTGCGCGATCGCCCGGCGGAACAGTCCGGTCGCACGCGGCATGGAGAGCAGCGCGGCGATCGAACCGGCGCCCGCCGACTCGCCGAAGACCGTGACCTGGTCGGGGTCGCCGCCGAACGCCTCGACGTTGTCCCGCACCCACTCCAGCGCGGCCACCTGGTCGAGCAGGCCCCGGTTGGCGGGGGCTCCCTCGATGTGGGCGAAGCCCTCCATGCCCAGGCGGTAGTTGAGGGACACGACCACCAGGTCGCCGTCGGCGGCGATGTGCCGGGCGTCGTAGCCGGGGCTGCCGGAGTGGCCGAGCTTGTAGGCGCCGCCGTGGATCCACACCATCACCGGCCGTCGGGCCGCCGGGTCGGGCTCGGGCGTCCAGACGTTGACCGTGAGCCACTCGTCACCCTCGGGAAGGTCGAGCAGGCCCGGGCCGCCCAGGCTGCCGAGGTCCTGCGGGGGCGGCGGGCCGAAGGCGTGGGCCTCCCGTATGCCATCCCAGGGCCGGGCGGGGCGAGGCGCCTGGAAGCGGGCCTCGCCCACCGGCGGCTCGGCGAACGGAATGCCGCGGAAGACCGCGAGCCCCGCCTCCCTTCGGCCCCGGACCGCACCGGCGGTGGTGCGCACCACCGGTCCGGGCTGCCCTGCGGAACCGTCGTGCGGCGGGCGGGACTCGGTCGTCGTCATCTGGATCTCCTCACTCGGTGCCGGTGAACAGGCGCTCGGTCAGTGTCCTTGACTGACGCAAGCAGATCCAGACTCTCTGGCGAGGGAGGTCAGCTGAGGGTCTTCAGCGCCGCCGGGTTGTAGGGGGCCAGCTCCTCGAAGCGGCCGTCGAGCACCTTGCGGGCCCACTCGGGGTCCTGGAGCAGGGCGCGGCCGACGGCGACCATGTCGAACTCGTCGCGCTCGAAGCGGTCGAGGAGGTTGTCGAGGTCACCGACTTCGGCGCCCTGGCCCTGGAAGGACTTGAGGAAGTCGGTACCGTCCAGGCCGACCGAGCCGACGGTGATGGTGGGCTTGCCGGTGAGCTTCTTGGTCCAGCCGGCCAGGTTGAGGTCCGAGTCGTCGAACTCGGGGACCCAGTAGCGGCGGGTGGAGGCGTGGAAGGCGTCGACACCGGCGGCGGCCAGCGGGGCGAGGATGGACTCCAGCTCCTCCGGCGTCTCGGCGAGGCGGGCGCGGTAGGCCTCCTGCTTCCACTGGGAGTAGCGGAAGATGACGGGGAAGTCGGCGGAGACGTTCTCGCGGACGGCCGCGACGATCTCCTCCGAGAGCTTGGCGCGGGCGACCCGGTCGCCGCCGTAGGCGTCGGTGCGGCGGTTGGTGCCCTCCCAGAGGAACTGGTCGAGCAGGTAGCCGTGGGCGCCGTGGAGTTCGACACCGTCGAAGCCGATGCGCTCGGCGGCGGCCGCGGCCTCGGCGAACGCGCCGATCACGGCGTCGATGTCGGCCTGCGTCATGGCCTTGCCGGTGGGCTCGTCGCCGCCGATGCGCAGGCCGGAGGGGCCGACGGCCGGGGCGTCGGCGAACGGGGGCTCGCCCTGGTTGCGGACCATGCCGATGTGCCACAGCTGCGGCACGATCGTGCCGCCCGCGGCGTGCACCGCCTCGGCGACCTTCGCCCAGCCCGCGAGCTGCTCGTCGCCGTGGAACCGCGGCACGCTGTCGCTCTGCCCGGCCGACTCGTGGCCGACATAGGTGCCCTCGGTGACGATCAGGCCGACTCCGGCGGCGGCGCGGCGCGCGTAGTACGACACGACGTCCTCGCCGGGCACGCCGCCCGGGGAGAACATGCGGGTCATAGGCGCCATCGCGATCCGGTTCGGAACGGTCAGGCCGCCCAGCGTTACGGGCCGGGACAGGATTTCGGCGGCGCGGGAAGCGGAGGCGGCGACAGTCACGTGGGGGCTCACTTTCGGATACCGGGAGGTATGTGCATGCGCATAGGACGGACCTAACCTTCAACCATCCGGTCCCGCCCCGCCATCCCGGCCCCACTGTGATCCCGGCCACCCGCCCAGCAGGTGTCCCGGACACGCCCGAGGGCGGCACCTCCTGCCGGAACAGGAGGTGCCGCCCTCGGTAAGGACGTTGATCAACCCTGGGGTCGATCAGAAGTCCATGTCACCGCCCGGCATGCCGCCGCCGGCGGGCGCGGCGGCCTTCTCCGGCTTGTCGGCGATGACGGCCTCGGTGGTGAGGAACAGCGCGGCGATCGACGCGGCGTTCTGCAGGGCAGAGCGGGTCACCTTCGCCGGGTCGATGATGCCCTCGGCGATCATGTCGACGTACTCACCGGTCGCGGCGTTCAGGCCGTGACCGACGGGCAGGTTGCGCACCTTCTCGACGATGACGCCACCCTCGAGACCACCGTTGACGGCGATCTGCTTGAGCGGGGCCTCCAGGGCCAGCTTCACGGCGTTGGCGCCGGTCTGCTCGTCACCCTCCAGGTCCAGCTTCTCGAAGACCGAGGAGGCCTGGAGCAGGGCCACGCCACCACCGGCGACGATGCCCTCCTCGACGGCCGCCTTGGCGTTGCGCACGGCGTCCTCGATGCGGTGCTTGCGCTCCTTGAGCTCCACCTCGGTGGCGGCACCGGCCTTGATGACCGCGACACCGCCGGCGAGCTTCGCCAGGCGCTCCTGCAGCTTCTCGCGGTCGTAGTCCGAGTCGCTGTTCTCGATCTCGGCGCGGATCTGGTTGACCCGGCCGGCGACCTGGTCGGCGGAGCCGGCACCGTCGACGATGGTGGTCTCGTCCTTGGTGATGACGACCTTGCGGGCCTTGCCCAGCAGGTCGATCGTGGCGTTCTCCAGCTTGAGGCCGACCTCCTCGGAGATCACCTCGCCGCCGGTGAGGATGCCGATGTCCTGCAGCATCGCCTTGCGGCGGTCGCCGAAGCCCGGAGCCTTGACGGCGACGGACTTGAAGGTGCCGCGGATCTTGTTGACGACCAGGGTCGACAGGGCCTCGCCCTCGACGTCCTCGGCGATGATCAGCAGCGGCTTGCCCGACTGCATGACCTTCTCGAGGAGCGGCAGCAGGTCCTTGACGTTGCTGATCTTCGAGTTGGCGATCAGGATGTACGGGTCGTCGAGGACGGCCTCCATACGCTCCATGTCGGTGGCGAAGTACGCCGAGATGTAGCCCTTGTCGAAGCGCATACCCTCGGTGAGCTCCAGCTCCAGACCGAAGGTCTGGGACTCCTCGACGGTGATGACGCCTTCCTTGCCGACCTTGTCCATGGCCTCGGCGATGAGCTCGCCGATCTGGGTGTCGGCGGCGGAGATGGAGGCCGTGGAGGCGATCTGCTCCTTGGTCTCGACGTCCTTCGCCTGCTCCAGCAGGGCGGCGGAGACGGCCTCGACGGCACGCTCGATACCGCGCTTGAGGGCCATCGGGTTGGCGCCGGCGGCTACGTTGCGCAGACCCTCCTTGACCAGGGCCTGGGCGAGAACGGTCGCGGTGGTCGTACCGTCACCGGCGACGTCGTCCGTCTTCTTGGCGACTTCCTTGACCAGCTCGGCGCCGATCTTCTCGTACGGGTCCTCGAGCTCGATCTCCTTGGCGATGGAGACACCATCGTTGGTGATCGTGGGCGCGCCCCACTTCTTCTCGAGGACGACGTTGCGGCCCTTGGGGCCGAGCGTCACCTTGACGGCGTCCGCGAGCTGGTTCATGCCGCGCTCGAGGCCGCGCCGCGCCTCCTCGTCGAACGCGATGATCTTGGCCATGTGAAGTGGTCCCTCCAGGACTGGGGGTGATTACTTCGGACCGCGCCCGCGCCCGCGACGGACGGCTCGCTTGCCTCGTGGGTTCCTTCCCCCACTTGGCCTGCGGGCCTCACCGACCCGGTCCTTACGTTGTCACTCTCACCTTCAGAGTGCTAACGCAATGATTAGCACTCGACCCCTGCGAGTGCAAGCGCCTCCCGGGGATCGGGCAGGGGCGTCAGCCGCCCGCGAACACCGCCCCGCGGGCCGTTCGAACAGGCCGAAGGGCCCGCACCCCGGGGGGTACGGGCCCTTCTGAGAAGACCGGTCGCGTGAGCGTTGGTCGTGGTGCGCGTTCAGGCAGCGACGCGAACCATGTCGGCCTGCGGTCCCTTCTGGCCCTGCGAGATCTCGAACTCGACCCGCTGGCCCTCTTCAAGGGTGCGGTAGCCGTCCATCTGAATCGCGCTGTAGTGGACGAAAACATCCGCACCACCGTCGACCGCGATGAAGCCGTACCCCTTCTCCGCGTTGAACCACTTGACGGTGCCCTGAGCCATGCCTAACTCCCCTATTACTGGCCCTTGCACAGATCCACACTTCGTGAACCCGGGTCAGACCTCACCCCCCACGGTTGGGGGCGTGCGCCGGAACGCGTCGACCGCGGCTGAATGTATCTGTCCAACTGCCGTCTGCAACAGGTCAATCGGACGAGAATTCTGGACGCGCAGGGTCCGGAATGTGGGGAGAATTCGCCCGAATTCAGGGCAAGTCGGGCCACACAAAGGGAACAAAAGCCGCAAAAGACGTACACACTTTGGCTACATCTTGTCGGGCTCGTAGCGGGAATTCAGGGTTCCGATCAGGGAATCGGGACCGTGTTCCCCAACTGTACCCCGCTCAACCACACAGAATTGCCCCCTCCGCTTCTCTCACGGAGGGGGCAATTCGATAAACTCTCAGTGACTGTCGTTACCGAAGGTAACAATCAAGCCGGTCGACCGGTTCAGCCGCCGGCGACGGCGGGAATGATCGACACACCGGCACCGTCCGGCGTCGCCGTCTCAAGACCCTGCTCGAACCGCACGTCGTCGTCGTTGACGTAGACGTTGACGAACCGCCGCAGCTTGCCCTGGTCGTCCAGCACGCGGGCGGCGATCCCGGTGTGGTTCTTCTCCAGGTCGGCGATGACCTCGCCGAGGTTCGCGCCCTCGGCGGCGACCTCGGCCTGCCCGCCGGTGTAGGTACGCAGGATGGTGGGGATGCGAACGGTGACGCTCATGACTTCAATACCTCCGGTTGGGTAGCAGACCTGCTTTTAGGGGCGCGGGGAACTGCGCGATTAGCCCCCACCGGCCCGCAGGCGACAACGATCAGACGAGCCCAGCCTCACGGAACGAATCAAGGTTGGGACGGATCGTCGCGGTGAGCCCAGTCCCAGCCACCGCATCCAGCGTCTTCAGACCGTCACCCGTGTTCAGCACGACAATCGACTTCGACGGGTCCAGCAGCCCGTTCTCCAGCAGCTTCTTCGTCACGCCGACCGTCACCCCACCGGCGGTCTCCGCGAACACACCCTCGGTCCGCGCCAGCAGCTTGATCGCCTCGACGACCTGCTCGTCCGTCACGTCCTCCACCGCACCACCGGTCCGCCGCGCGATGTCCAGCACGTACGGCCCGTCCGCCGGGTTGCCGATGGCGAGGGACTTGGCGATGGTGTCCGGCTTCTGCGGACGCACCACGTCGTGCCCGGCCTTGAACGCCGTGGACACCGGCGAACAGCCGAGCGCCTGCGCACCGAAGATCTTGTACGGCTTGTCCTCGACCAGACCGAGCTTGATCAGCTCCTGCAGGCCCTTGTCGATCTTCGTGAGCTGCGAGCCGGAGGCGATCGGCACCACGAGCTGGTCCGGCAGCTGCCAGCCGAGCTGCTCACAGATCTCGTACGCCAGGGTCTTGGAACCCTCCGCGTAGTACGGCCGCAGGTTGACGTTGACGAAGCCCCAGCCCTCACCGGCCGGGTCGCCGATCAGCTCGGAGCAGAAGCGGTTCACGTCGTCGTAGTTGCCCTCGATGCCGACGAGCTCGCCGCCGTAGATCGCGGCCATGACGACCTTGCCCTGCTCCAGGTCGTGCGGGATGAACACGCAGGAGCGGAAGCCGGCGCGGGCCGCGGCGGCGCCCACCGCACCGGCGAGGTTGCCGGTGGAGGAGCAGGAGAGCGTGGTGAAGCCGAAGGCGCGGGCGGCCTCCAGGGCCTGGGCGACGACGCGGTCCTTGAAGGAGTGCGTCGGGTTGCCGGAGTCGTCCTTCACGAACAGCTTGCCGGCGTCGACACCCAGCTCGCGCGCGAGGTTGTCGGCCTTGACCAGCGCGGTCCAGCCCGGGTTGATGTTCGGCTTGTCCGCCACGTCGGCGGGGACGGGCAGCAGCGGGGCGTAGCGCCAGATGTTCGCGGGGCCCGCTTCGATGCGCTTGCGGAGCTCTTCGGTTTCGTAGGCCGAGAAGTCGTAGGCGATCTCCAGCGGGCCGAAACACTCCTGGCACGCGAAGACCGGGCCGAGGGGTACGCGGTGGCCGCACTCGCGGCAGCTGAGCGCTGCGGCGGGGCCGAGGTCTACGGTGGATTCAGTGGTGCTTGCAACAGTCTGCGCAGCCATGTGAGGCGAGGCCCTTTCTCCTCATCTTCCTCACGACGCATCTCGCCGTGAGACGGATTTGGCACCTTCCCGAGCCGGGAGCCTCGCGCGTGTGGTCGCCAGTGACCTACGAGTACCGACTGGAGGGTTGCCGGGGCTTCATCGGGCCGTTTCCCTCTGCCCCTCTGGATGAGCTGTATGTGGTTGTAGGCGGCGGGTGACCCCGGACATGCGATGGTCATCCGCCTTGTTCAAGACTGTAACCGACGACCAGGACAGTTGAGACAGTCGTCCGAACCGCGAGATGACTGTACCCGTCAGCCGCTACCGCGGCGGGCAGTCCGTCCCGCAGAGAGCACGCAAAGGAGCCGCCACGGTGCTGGAAGAAGTCGAACGCTGGCTGAGCACCCGTTCCTGGTCCGCGAACGAGCGCCCGCTCCACCAGATTCTCGCCGCCAAGCAGCGCACGGGCCAGACGGTCAGTGTCGTGCTGCCCGCGCTCAACGAGGAGGCGACGGTCGGCGACATCGCCTCCGTCATCCGTCATGATCTGATGCGGCAGGTCCCGCTCGTCGACGAGCTGGTCGTCGTCGACTCGGGGTCGACCGACCGTACGTCCGAGGTGGCCGCCGCCGCGGGCGCGCGGGTGGTGCACCGGGACGGGATACTCCCGCGGCTGCCCGCCGTGCCCGGCAAGGGCGAGGTGCTGTGGCGTTCGTTGCTCGTCACCCGCGGGGACATCGTCTGCTTCGTCGACGCGGACCTGAGGGACTTCTCGTCCGACTTCGTCTCGGGGATCGTGGGCCCGCTGCTCACGGACCCGGACGTGGACCTGGTGAAGGCCATGTACGACCGCCCGCTCGCCGGCGCAGCCGGGCAGGGCGGCCGGGTCACCGAGCTGATGGCGCGCCCGCTGCTCAACATGCACTGGCCGCAGCTGGCCGGCTTCGTGCAGCCGCTCGGCGGCGAGTACGCGGCCCGCCGCTCGCTGCTGGAGCAGCTGCCGTTCCCGGTCGGGTACGGCGTGGAGCTGGGCATGCTGGTGGACGCCCTGCACCTGGCGGGCCTGGACGCCCTCGCCCAGGTGGACGTGGGGGTGCGCAAGCACCGGCACCAGGACGGGCAGGCGCTGGGCCGGATGGCCGCCGCGATCTACCGCACGGCCCAGTTGCGGCTGGCGCGCGGGCATCTGATCCGGCCGTCCCTGACCCAGTTCGAGCGGGGGGCGGACGGCTTCGAGCCGCGGACGTACTCCGTGGACACCGAGGAGCGTCCGCCGATGGTGGAGATCGCCGAGTACCAGGCGCGGAAGGCGGCCTGACCGGGGCCGTTTTCGGCCGGGCGCGGCAGATCCGCACGTTTGAGCGTTCGGGGGCCGGGCTAGGTTGAGGTTTATGGCTTCGACGTACGGTGCTGCACAGGTGCTGGTGGCCTCCAACCGTGGCCCGGTCTCGTACACGGTGGGCGAGGACGGTTCGCTGGACGCCAAGCGGGGCGGCGGCGGGCTGGTCTCCGGGCTCTCCGCGATCGGCTCGGACGCGGACGCGCTGTGGGTGTGCTCGGCGCTCTCCGACGGCGACCGGGAGGCGGTGCGGCGGGGCGTCGGCGAGGACGGCGTGCGGATGCTGGACATCCCGGCCGACGTGCACGCCGACGCGTACAACGGCATCGCCAACTCGGTCCTGTGGTTCGTGCACCACATGCTCTACCAGACGCCGCTGGAGCCCGTCTTCGACACGGAGTTCCGGCGGCAGTGGGCGTCCTACGAGGCGTACAACCGGGCGTTCGCCGAGGCACTGGCCGAGGAGGCCGGGCAGGGCGCGGCGGTCGTGGTGCAGGACTACCACCTGACGCTGGTGCCGGGCATGCTCCGCGAGCTGCGGCCCGACCTGCGTATCGGGCATTTCTCGCACACGCCGTGGGCGCCGCCGGAGTACTTCCGGATGCTGCCGGACGACGTGGCCGGGCAGGTGCTGCGCGGCATGCTCGGCGCGGACCGGCTGGGCTTCCTCACCGAGCGGTGGGCGGAGGCGTTCACCGCCTGCGCCGAGCGGTTCGCGGGCGGGCTCGGCGGCACCAGGGTCGGGGTGCACGGCCTCGGCGCCGACGCGGACTTCCTGCGGGGGCGGGCCCACGAGCCGGACGTCGAGGAGCGGATGGCCGCGCTGCGGCAGGAGATCGGCGAGGGCCGCCGCACCATCGTCCGGGTGGACCGCACCGAGCTGTCCAAGAACATCGTGCGCGGCCTGCTGGCCTACCGGCGGCTGCTGGAGGCGCACGCCGAGTGGCGCGAGCAGGTGGTGCACGTCGCCTTCGCCTACCCCTCCCGGCAGGACCTCGCGGTGTACCGGGACTACACGGCCGAGGTGCAGCGGCTCGCCGACGAGATCAACGCCGAGTACGGCACGCCGGGCTGGAAGCCGGTCGTCCTGCACGTCAAGGACGACTTCGCCCGCTCGCTCGCCGCCTACCGGCTGGCCGACGTGGCCCTCGTCAACCCCATCCGCGACGGCATGAACCTCGTCGCCAAGGAGGTCCCGGTCGTCTCCGACGGGGGCTGCGCGCTGGTGCTGTCGCGGGAGGCCGGGGCGCACGAGGAGCTGGGCGAGGACGCGATCACGGTGAACCCCTACGACGTGACGGGCACGGCGACGGCCCTGCACGAGGCGCTGTCGATGCGCCCGGAGGAACGCGCCGAACGCACCAAGCGCCTGGCCGCGGCGGCGACGGCCCTGCCACCGGCCCAGTGGTTCCTGGACCAGCTCGACGCGCTGAGGGGCTGAGAACCGGATGAGCAGCCAGAGGGGCGCGTCGGGCCGGGGCCCGGCCAACGACTCATCGACCGCGCGGCGCGGGCAGGGCGGCCTGCCCCGGCCCGACGCGGCGGCCCCGCCGTACGCCCCCGACGCAGGCACCCTCCCAACCCCTGCCACGCCTGCCGGGCAGGACGGACTCGCCGCTCTCCTCGCGCAGCCCGGCAAGGCCCTGATCGCCCTGGATTTCGACGGGACGCTCGCGCCGATCGTCGCCGACCCTGAGCGGGCCCGGGCCCACCCCGAGGCACTCCCCGCGCTGACCTCGCTCGCCCCGAAGGTCGCCGCCATCGCCGTGATCACCGGCCGGCCCGCCGAGGTCGCCGTGCGCAACGGCGGCTTCGCGGACGTGCCGGGCCTCGAGCACCTGGTCGTCCTCGGGCACTACGGCGCCGAGCGGTGGGACGCCCGCAGCGGCAAGGTCACCGCACCCGACCCGCACCCCGGCGTCGGCGCCGTCCGCGCCGAGCTGCCCGGGCTGCTCGAAGGGAGCGGGACCTGGGTGGAGGACAAGGGCCGGGCGGTGGCGGTGCACACCCGCCGGGCCGCCGACCCGCAGGCCGCCTTCGAGGCCCTGCGCGAGCCGCTCACGGACCTGGCGACCCGGCACGGCCTGATCGTCGAGCCCGGCCGCATGGTCCTCGAACTGCGCCCACCCGGCATGGACAAGGGCGTCGCCCTGAGCGAGTTCGCCCGGGAGATCGCCGCCGGCTCCGTCCTCTACGCCGGCGACGACCTCGGCGACCTGCCCGCCTACACCGCCGTGGACACCCTCCGCACGACCGGCACCCCGGGCCTGCTGGTGTGCAGCGGCAGCGACGAGGTGACGGAACTCAGGGACCGGGCGGACGTGGTGGTGGACGGCCCGGAGGGGGTCGTTGAGTTGCTGAGGGCCTTGGCGGACCGGATCGGCTGAAGGACACGTCCCTCCAGGGGCGCGGGGAACTGCGCGAACAACCACGACGCAACCGCACCCGCACGACGGCCGGAAGCCCCCCCCCGCCCCTCACCGCTCAACCCTCACCGCTCGGACCGACGCCGCTCCCGAACACGCCGCAACCGATTCACCGTCACAGGATCATGCGCCAACGCCCGAGCGTCATCCAGCAGGGCATTGAGCAGCTGGTAGTAACGAACAGGCGCGAGGTCCAGCTCCTCACGTATCGCCCGCTCCTTCGCCCCGGGCCCGGGAAAGCCCCGGCGTTCGAGCGCGAGAATGTCCCGCTCCCTGCGCCCGAGCCCCCGCTCACCCGTCTCCTCGTCCATACCCGGCACCGTAACGCCCGCCACCGACAGCACAGCGAAGCTACTCCGCGCTCTCCGCCCGGGTCGCCGCCGCCTGGAGGGTGCCGAGGACGCCCGAGGGGCTGCCACCGGGCGCGACGGCCTTGCCGATCCGCCCCTTGACCTGGGAAGCGACGTCGGCCCAGGACGTCTTGCCGACCGGGTAGAGCTCGGAGGACAGCAGCTCCTCCAGGAACGGCTTGAGGTGCCGGTCCTCCTCGGACGCGGCCATGGTGCGGGACGCGGAGGAGGTGACCGGCAGCAGGTCGTACTCGCGGGAGAAGGCCAGCACGTTCTTCTCGCTGTAGACGAAGTCGAGGAAGTCGCCCACCTGGTCGCGGTGGCCGTTCTTGCGGAACGCCGTCATCCAGTCGGAGACGCCGAGCGTGGACCTGCTCGGGCCCTCGTGGCCCGGCGTGGGCACCATCCCGTACTTGACGCCGCCCTTGGCGGCGATCTTCATCAGCGACGGGTGGCCGTCGAGCATGCCGACCTCGCCCTTGGCGAAGGCGGCGAACGCCGCGGCCCGGTTGAGCTCGCCCGGCGCGACCGGCCCGGTCAGGCCCTTGCCGACCAGGTCCTTCTTCAGCCAGGAGAAGGTGTCGATGTTCTCCGGGGAGTCGATGGCGTAGCTGTCGACGCTGTCGGTGTAGCCGCCCCCGCCGCTGAGCATCCACTGCATGGTCTCGGCCTGCGCCTCCTCCGGGCCGAGGGGCAGCGCGTACGGGTACTTCACACCCTCCGCCTTGAGCGCCTCGGCGTCCTCGGCCAGGTCGTTCCAGGACTCGGGCGGGGTGATGCCGGCCTTGGCGAAGAGGGTCTTGTTGTAGAAGAGCACCCGCGTGGAGGCGGCGAACGGCATCCCGTACTGCACGCCCTTCACCTGGCCCGCGGAGGCCAGCTGCCCGACGAAGTCCGCCTGCACGGGTATGGAGAGCAGGTCGTCGGCCTTGTAGAGCTGGTTCTTGGCCGCGTAGTCGGCGTACGCGCCGATCTGCGCCATGTCCGGCGGGTCACCGGCGGCGACCATCTCCCGGACCTTGCGGTCGACGTCGTTCCAGGAGTAGACGCTGACGTCGATCTCGACGTCGGGGTGGTCGGCCTCGTACTCGTCGGCGAGCTTGTCCCAGTACTTCTTCGAGCTGTTGGCCGCGTTGTCGCCGTAGTCGGCGGCGACCAGTTTCAGGGTCACGTCGGCCGAGCCGCCCGTGAGGCCGCAGCCGCCGAGGACCGCCGTCATGCCCAGTGCGGACACCACCGCGATCGTTCCTGCCATCCGCCGCTGCACTGCTGTTCTTCCCCAACCCCGGCGTCACCGCCGCCAAACCATTTCGATATCCGGAACAAGGTCTACACCACGTGAGTGGACTAGACCTCTCGCGGGTCCCCGGGTCACACTGTTCCCGTGAGACATGTCATCGCCCTCGACGTGGGCGGCACCGGAATGAAGGCCGCTCTGGCCGGGCCGGGGGGCGAGGTGCTGCACCGTGCCCGCCGGGCCACCGGACGCGCCCAGGGGCCGGACGCCGTCGTCGCGGGCATCCTCGACTTCGCCGAAGAGCTGCGCGCGTACGGCACCGAACACTTCGGCACGCCCGCGTCCGCCGCCGGCGTCGCCGTCCCCGGCATCGTCGACGAGGCCCGGGGCGTCGCCGCCTACGCGGCCAACCTCGGCTGGCGCGACGTCCCCCTGCGCGACCTGCTGGCGCAGCGGCTGGGCGTGCCCGTAGCCCTCGGCCACGACGTGCGCACCGGCGGTCTCGCCGAGGGGCGGGTCGGCGCGGGCCGGGGCGCGGACCGGTTCCTGTTCGTGGCACTGGGCACCGGCATCGCGGGCGCCATCGGCGTCGACGGCCGGGTCGAGGCGGGCGCGCACGGCTTCGCGGGCGAGATCGGCCACATCGTCGTACGCCCCGGCGGGGCGCCCTGCCCGTGCGGACAGCGCGGCTGCCTGGAGCGCTTCGCCTCGGCGGCGGCCGTGAGCGGGGCCTGGGCCGCGGCCTCCGGCGACCCGGGGGCGGACGCGGCGGACTGCGCGAAGGCGGTGGACTCCGGCGACCCGAGGGCCGAGGCGGTCTGGCAACAGGCCGTCGACGCCCTGGCGGACGGCCTGGTCACCGCCCTGACGTTGCTGGACCCCCGCATTTTGATCATCGGCGGCGGGTTGGCGGAAGCGGGAGAGACCCTGTTCACGCCGTTGAGGGAGGCCATCCGGCAGCGGGTCACCTTCCAGAAACAGCCGTCACTCGTCCCGGCGGCGCTGGGTGACACGGCCGGATGTCTCGGTGCCGGGCTCCTGGCCTGGGATCTCCTCGACCACACCGACCGCATGGAGGTAACGCCCTGATGGCAGCGGACTCAGGGGCGCGGGGAACTGCGCGACCAGCCACACACCACCCGCACCCCGCGACGGCCGGACACCCCACGATCCTCACCGGTGCGACCGTCGTCCTCCCCACAGGACCCGTCGAAAACGGCCAGGTGACCGTCGACGGCACCCGCATCACCCGGTCGGCACCGGAAAACGCCCAGGTCATCGACGTGACCGGCCACTACGTCATCCCCGGCTTCGTCGACCTGCACAACCACGGCGGCGGCGGAGCCTCCTTCACCTCCGGCACGGTCGGCGACATCCTCAAGGGCATCCACACCCACCGCCTGCACGGCACCACCACCCTGGTCGCCTCCACCGTCACCGGCGACATGGAGAGCCTCACCCGCCGCGCCGGTCTGCTGAGCGAACTCGCCGAGCAGGGCGAGATCGCCGGCATCCACTTCGAGGGACCCTTCATCTCCCCCTGCCGCAAGGGCGCCCACTCCGAGGCACTCCTGCGCGACCCGCACCCCGCGGACGTCCGCAAGCTGATCGACGCGGCCCGGGGCCGGGCCAGGATGCTCACCCTCGCCACCGAACTCCCCGGCGGCCTGGACTCCGTACGCCTGCTCGCCGACCACGGCGTGATCGCTGCGATCGGCCACACGGACGCCACGTACGAGCAGACGGTGGAGGCCATCGACGCGGGCGCCACCGTCGCCACCCACCTCTTCAACGCGATGCCGCCGCTCGGCCACCGCTCCCCCGGCCCGATCGCCGCGCTCCTGGAGGACGACCGGATCACGGTCGAGCTGATCAACGACGGCACGCACCTCCACCCCGCCGCGCTGCAACTGGCGTTCCACCGTGCGGGCGCGGACCGGGTCGCCTTCATCACGGACGCGATGGACGCGGCCGGTTTCGGCGACGGCCGCTACTGGCTGGGCCCGCTGGAGGTGGAGGTCGCGGACGGCGTGGCCCGGCTGGTGGAGGACGGCACGATCGCCGGCTCGACCCTCACCCAGGACCGCGCGTTCCAGCGGGCGGTCACGGTCGACGGCCTCACCGTCGAGGACGCGGTGACGGCCCTCTGCGCCAACCCGGCCCGGCTGCTCGGCCTGGCCGACACGATCGGCTCACTGGAGCCCGGAAAATACGCCGACCTGCTGATCCTGGACTCCACCTACGAGTTGAAGGGCGTGATGCGCCGGGGCGAATGGGTGGTCCCTCCCCAACTGGGCTGATCCGTCCCGCAGTCGGGAGACGGTGGCCGACTCCAGGACTGGGCCGACCGCCGTCTCTTTGGCATGATCGGGCTACCTGCACGTTCACGTCGGCACGCACATCGGGGGAGGTCGGCCCGGGTGATCCTCACGGTCACACTGAACACCGCTCTCGACATCACCTACCGCGTCCCCTCCCTCCGGCCGCACGCCTCCCACCGCGTCTCCGAGGTGACGGAACGCCCCGGCGGCAAGGGGCTCAACGTGGCCCGGGTGCTGGCGGCGCTCGGGCACGAGGTGACGGTGACGGGATTCACGGGCGGGGCGACGGGCCGGGTCGTGCAGGAGCAGCTCGCGGCGGTGCCGGGGGTGGTGGACGCGCTGGTCCCGGTGTCGGGCGCGACCCGCCGCACGGTCGCCGTGGTCGACGAGCGCACCGGCGACACGACGCAGCTCAACGAACCCGGCCCGACGATCACACCCTCCGAATGGTCGTCCTTCCAGGAGGCCTACGAGGCCCTGCTCCCGTCCGTCTCCGCGGTGGCCCTGTGCGGCAGCCTGCCGCCGGGCGTCCCGGTGGGGGCGTACGCGGGACTGGTCCGCACGGCCCGCTCCTTCGCGGTCCCGGTCCTCCTGGACACCAGCGGCGAGCCCCTGCGCCGGGGCGTCGCGGCCCGCCCGGACATCATCAAGCCGAACGCCGACGAACTGGCGGAACTCACGGGCTCCCACGACCCACTCCGCGCGACCCAGGACGCCCGCCGCCGAGGCGCGGCCGCGGTGGTCGCGTCCCTCGGCCCGGAGGGCCTCCTGGCAGTCACCCGGGAAGGCCGCTGGCGTGCGCTCCCCCCTACCTCGCTACGAGGCAATCCGACGGGCGCGGGCGACGCGGCGGTGGCAGGCCTGCTCTCGGGCTTGTCGGACCGACTCCCCTGGCCGACCCGCCTCATCCGGGCGACGGCCCTGGCGGCGGCGACGGTGACAGCACCGGTGGCCGGGGAGTTCGACCGGGGGGTTTATGAGGAGCTGCTGGGGCGGGTGTCGGTGTCGGGAGAGGTCAGCGCGGCGTGAGCCCGGTTCACCGACCCGGCCCGGTGCGAGACCGCTACCGCTCTACTGGCCCTGCTCCGGAGCGATCCAGAGCTTGTCGAGCAACGCGTCGCACTGGTTGCCCTCGTTACAGGCGACCTCGACCGTGTTCGTGCCCTTCGTCAGGTTGACGTTGGACCACGTCTCCTTCCAGCCCTTCTCGTAGTCGCCCTTCGGTGTCCCGCCGAAGTTCTCCATGTTGAGCGGCCGGTCCTCGGGCTTGCCGTTGACGACCAGCGTGGCGTTGGCATCGACGCCCGGAACGGAGTAACGCACGTACAGCCGGTAGTTCCCGGCCTTCTTGATGCCGTCGACGGTCCAGGTGACCGTGGCTCCCACATGGTTGAAGCCGGTCACATAGACGCCGCCGTCGGACTTCGAGCCCTTGATGTCCGACGCGGTCGAGACGCCCGGCCCGAGCCGCAACGCCTTCGCGTCGGTCTTCGGGAGATCCTGCCGGGTCGCTCCACCCTTGCTCGCCGAAGGGCTCGGCTTCGCGTCCTGGGACTGGGTCGGCTTCGTGCCCACCTCGTCGGACGCGCCGTCCTTGTCCTTGTCGCCGCCCAGCATGGCCACACCGATGCCGATCACGACCGCGGCGACCACCGCGATCGCGCCGATCAGCAGACCCTTGTGATTCGGGCCACGGCCACCCCGGCCGCCACCGCCACCGGCCGGCATCTGCTGCTGCGCGGTCTGCGCACCACCCGGCAGCGTCTCCGGCGCCGCGTAGTGCGCGTTCGGCTGGCTGTACGCGCCCTGCTGCTGCGGGACCTGGCCGTACGGCGCCGTCGCGTTCTGCGACTGCTGGCCATAGGGGCGCGTGCCGACCGCCCTGACCCGGTTGACCGAGTTCGGGTAGCCGTAGCCCCCGGACGGCGGCTGGGCTCCGTTGGCCTGCCCGTCGGCGTAGAGATAGCCGAACGGGTCGTCGTCCTCGGGCGTGCTCGCGCCGTTGTTGCCGGGCGTCATCCCTTGGTCTCCTCAGTCAGGTGCGGTGCATGCGGTACACGGGTGAGTTAGCGAGCCTACCCGCTCCCAGAGACCCAAACGGGTGACTCAGACCGCATCAACTCGCTGACCAGGGCTTCACCCGGCGCGTCTGTGTTGTTTGGGACGAGATCGTTTCTCGACGTACATCCGCTCGTCAGCGGATTTCAACACTTCGTCCGCCGTCATTCCACAGTGTGCCCATCCGATGCCGAAGCTGGCACCGACCCGGACGGCCCGCCCCTCGGCGCGGATGGGTTGGATGATCTCGTTACGGAGGCGGACCGCGAGGTCCTGCGCGTCGGCGCGGCCGAGCCCGTCGGCCAGGATGACGAATTCGTCACCCCCGAGCCGGGCGACCGTGTCACCGTCGCGGACGCCGTTGCTCAGCCGCCGGGCGACCTCGATGAGAACCGCGTCACCCGCGTTGTGCCCGAACCGGTCGTTGATCGACTTGAAGCCGTCCAGGTCGCAGAAGAGCACGGCGAGGCCCTTGGTGCCGTCGTCGTGGCTCCCCTCCGGGGCGACGGTGTGCACATGGTGGTCGTAGGCGCCGTACGGCTCGGCGCTCTGCCGGAAGTCGAAGCCGGGCCCGACCACGTCGAAGTCGGGATGGCCGTAGGCCGCGTCGACGGATTCCACGGCGGTGTGCGGGGATGACGCGCGTTGACAGAGCCGGGCGGACAGGCGCGAGCGCAGCTCCGCGGAGTTCGGCAGGCCGGTGAGCGAGTCGTGCGAGGCACGGTGGGCGAGCTGGAGCTCGCGTCGCTTGCGCTCCTCGATGTCCTCGACGTGGGTGAGGAGGAAGCGCGGGCCGTCGGCGGCGTCGGCGACCACGCTGTTGCGCAGGCTGACCCAGATGTATGTGCCGTCCCGGCGGCCGAGGCGCAGCTCCGCGCGCCCGCCCTCCGCCGAGGTGCGCAGCAGGGTGCCTATGTCCTCGGGGTGGACCAGGTCGGAGAAGGAGTAGCGGCGCATCGCGGAGGCGGGGCGGCCGAGCAGCCGGCACAGCGCGTCGTTGGTGCGCAGGATCCGGCCGTGCTGGTCGCCGCCCATCTCGGCGATGGCCATGCCGGACGGTGCGTACTCGAAGGCCTGCCGGAAGCTTTCCTCGCTCGCCCGCAGGGCCTGCTGCTCGCGCTCCAGGCGGACGAGCGCGCGCTGCATGTTGGCGCGCAGCCGCGCGTTGCTGATGGCGATGGCGGCCTGGAAGGCGTACATCTGGAGCGCCTCGCGGCCCCAGGCTCCGGGCCGGCGGCCGTTGCGCGGCCGGTCCACGGAGAGCACGCCGATCAGTTCGCCGCACGTCCCGCTGCCCTTCGGGGCGGGCGCGTACATGGGGGCGAAGAGGCGGTCGGCGGGGTGCCACTCGTCCTCGAAGCGGGGGGCGGGGCCGTCGGTGTACCACTGCGGGACGTCGTCGTCGTCGAGGACCCAGCCCTCGGTGTGGGGTATGAACACCAGGTCGCCCCAGTGCTCGCCCATGCCGAGGCGGCGCTCCCAGGACTCGCGCGAGCCGACCCGGCCGGTGATGAGGGCCTCGGCGGCGGGGTTCCCGACGAAGGCGGCGACGACGAGGTCGCCGTCCGGCCGTACGAGGTTCACGCACGCCAGCTCGTACCCGAGGGCGGTGACGACGCCCTCCGCGACGGTCTGCAGTGTGTCCGCCAGGCTGCGGGCCGTGTTCATGTCGGCCATGACCTGGTGCAGTTGTCGCAGGGACGCAAGACGGACGTAGGGCTCCGACTCGGTCTCCATGCTCGCCCTCCCCCCGAGTACTCGCAGCGATTCAAGGGTTCTCGTCGGCGTACCGCCCTGGCAGCTTCCCCGCCACTGAATCACAGCGCGCTGCTCACTCGGTACACAGGGTCAACAATTCCTGCCCCTTGTGACTCAAGTCACAGGCAAACCTGAACATTTGAGTGGAGTTTCTGCGTTTTCACGTACGTCTACCGAACGCAAACTTTGTCAGGTTGCGCACATGTATTTCCCCGGTACCCGTCAGGCGACCGCGGATGTCCGCCGGTGGTCCTAGGACCGTGATCGGGCGGGAGTCCGATGCCGGGCCCGCGGGGCGGAGATTAGCGTTCCGGGTGTGCCGAACACTCCCGCTGCCACGTCCCCGATCATTCCGTCGCCCGCCTCCGGGCATGCTGAGGGGGTGAGCAACGACGAGTTCCGCGCCGCCATGTCCCGGCTGGCCTCGGGCGTGGTCCTGGTGACCGCGCAGGAGCCGCCGCTCGACCCGGACGACCCCACGGCGCCGGGCGGTGAGGACGTGGGCATGACGGCCACGGCCTTCATGTCGGTGTCCCTGGACCCGCCCCTGGTGCTGGTGAGCCTGCGTGCGGGCTCCCGCATGGACGAGCTGCTGGAGGAACGGGACCTGTGGGCGGTCTCGGTCCTCTCCGAGAGCCAGCGGCACATCGCGGGCCGCTTCGCGATGAAGGGCCGGGTCAGCGACCGGCTGCTGTTCGCGGACATCCCGTACACGCGCGGCGAGTACACCGGCTCCCCGCTGGTCGGCGGCGCCCTGGCCGTCCTGGAGTGCCGCACGGAGCAGCGGGTCCCCGCCGGTGACCACACACTGGTGATCGGCCGTGTCCTGACCGCCCGGGTGCCGAGCACGGACGGGGGCCCGCTGGCGTACTTCCGGGGCAAGTACCGGCAGTTGGGCTGAGCGGCCCCGGGCGCAGCGCGCTGCGGAAACCATTGGCCGGGGTCCGAGCCGCCCGCCTAGGGTGCGCGCATGTCGACACCCGGCCCGCGCCTCGAAGAGATCACCCCCGCGAACCTCGACGCCGCCCTGGGCGTCCATGTCCGCCCCGGCCAGGAACACGCGGTCGCCCCCGTCGTGAAGTCCCTCGCCGAGGCCTACGTCCACCCGGGCACCGCCTGGCCCCGCCTGATCGTCGACGGCGACCGCCCGGTCGGCTTCCTCATGGCCTTCCTCGACATCGACTGGTACGAGGACGGCAGCGTCCGCCGCTCGGGCCTGTGGCGGCTGAACATCGCGGCCGGGGAGCAGGGGCGGGGGTACGGCCGGTTCGCCGTCGAGTCCGTCGCCGCGGAACTGCGCCGACGCGGCACGAAGCAGCTCTACGTCACCTGGCACCCGGGACCCGACGGCCCCGGGGGCTTCTACCTGGGGCTCGGATTCCGCCCGAACGGCGAGACCAGCGGCGACCAGACCGTGGGCGTCCTGGACCTGTCCTAGAGGCGGTGTCCGCACGGCCCCGCCTGCCCCGCGGCTCCGGGCGGACGACGGGACTTTCCGGACACGGCCCAGGGGGTGTCCCGCTAGCCCCAGTTCCGCGCGGAGCGCCCCTGCTTCGTCTCCGAGCGCTGCTTCTTCTGCCGCAGCCGGCGCTCGTTGATGCCCCGGGGGATCCGGGTCGGCTTGCGGGGCTTGGGCGGGGGCGCCGTGGCCTCGGCCAGGAGCGCGGTGAGGCGTACGGCCGCGGCCTCGCGGTTGCGCCACTGGGAGCGGTGCTCCGAGGACCGCACGGTGACGACCCCGTCGACCAGGCGCCCCGCCAGCCGCTCCAGGGCCCGCTGCTTCCACACCGCGGGCAGCGCCTCGGTCTTCGCCAGGTCGAAGCTCAGCTCGACCTTCGAGTCGCTGGTGTTGACGTGCTGCCCACCCGGCCCCGACGACCGCGAGAAACGCCACATGAGCTCGGCCTCGGGCAGGGAGACGGAGCCGCGGATGACGTGGTGACCGGACATGCCGTCCATGTTCCCGCTTCTGTCCCGTCCACGTCATCCCAATAACGGCGAGTAAAGAAAGTAAAGGACCTGGAACCTCGCGTACCCCTCTCCACGTTCATGGGGGTAGCTGTAGCTTCGGTGCCGCAGCTTCTTCGCCGCACGTAAACGAGGGAAGGGACTCCCAACAATGGCTGTAAGCCTGTCCAAGGGTGGCAACGTCTCGCTCACCAAGGAGGCTCCGGGCCTGACCGCCGTCACCGTGGGCCTCGGCTGGGACGTCCGCACCACCACCGGCACGGACTTCGACCTCGACGCCTCGGCGATCGCGGTCAACACGCAGGGCAAGGTCTACTCGGACGCCCACTTCGTCTTCTTCAACAACAAGCAGACGCCGGACAACACGATCGTCCACACCGGCGACAACCGCACGGGCGAGGGCGCCGGCGACGACGAGGCGATCAACGTCAACCTCGCCGCCCTCCCGGCCGACATCGACAAGATCGTCTTCCCGGTGTCGATCTACGACGCCGAGAACCGCAGCCAGAACTTCGGCCAGGTCCGCAACGCCTACATCCGCATCGTCAACCAGGCCGGCGGCGCCGAGATCGCCCGCTACGACCTGTCGGAGGACGCGGCGACGGAGACGGCCATGGTCTTCGGCGAGCTCTACCGCAACGGCGCCGAGTGGAAGTTCCGCGCGGTCGGCCAGGGCTACGCCTCGGGCCTGGTCGGCATCGCCCAGGACTTCGGCGTGAACGTCTGACGGACGCCTGAGCGTTCCGCAGGGGAGTCCCAGGGCCGCACGACCGGCCCTGGGGACTCCCCCAGGGGCGCGGGGAACTGCGCGCCAAGCCACAACCCACCCGCACGGACAGAGCACCCGAGCCCCTACGGCGAACAACCCGAAGGCCCTGGCCTTCTGACCGCCCTCGGCTACCGGGTCGTCGACCACCGCGAGGATCTGCAACACGGGCGCCCCCGCACGGTCCTGCGCGAGGAACTGACTACCCCATGAGGCCTCAGGGCCGCTCCGGCTTCCCGTCTCCG
Source organism: Streptomyces tibetensis (assembly GCF_007655005.1). Lineage (GTDB taxonomy): Bacteria > Actinomycetota > Actinomycetes > Streptomycetales > Streptomycetaceae > Streptomyces > Streptomyces tibetensis. The sequence goes on along the minus strand of NZ_SZVW01000024.1, from coordinate 57,743 downwards.
AACAGCCAGGTCTCCCAGACCCCCTCCAGGTCCGCTCCGGGCGCCTGCTTCTCGACATAGGCCGTGAAGTCGGCGGTGTCGGCGTTCCCGTACCGGTGCGTCGCCGCCCACCCCTTGAGGATCGGGAAGAACCGGTCGTCCCCGACGGCCTGCCGCACCTTCTGCAGCACCATCGCCCCCCGCCAGTACACCGGAGGGCCGGAGATCCGCGCGGCGCTCGGTGGGTCCGCCGGCGGGAACTCCCAGATCTCCTCCCCCGCCTCCTCCGTGTCGAAGTACGCGCCGGAGTACACCGCGTCGAACGTCTCCTGCGTGCTCCGGCCGCCGTGGTCCTCCGCCCACAGCCACTCCGCGTACGTCGCGAACCCCTCGTTGAGCCACATGTCCCGCCAGCTCTCGGGCGTGACGGAGTCGCCGTACCACTGGTGGGCCAGCTCATGGACGAGGAACGTGATGTCGGGGGCGCCCGGGAAGACCGGCCGGCTCTGGGTCTCCAGGGCGTAGCCGACGAAGGCAGCGTCGTCGACGATCGCGCCGGTCGTGGAGAAGGGGTACGGGCCGAACCGCCGCTCCGACCACCGCAGCACCTCGGGAAGCCTCCCGAGCACGCCCCGGCTCGCCGCCGCCTCGGCCGGGTCGACGGCCGTGTACACGGGCAGGTCCCCGGCCCGGGAACGGCTGATGTCGAAGCGGCCGATCGCGAGGGTGGCGAGGTAGCTCGCCATCGGCTCACCGGTGTGCCACACGAACGTCGTACGCCCGCGGGCGGTCGTCTCGCTGCGCAACTCCCCGCCTGAGACGGCCCGCAGCCCCTTCGGCACGGTCACCGTGAGGTCGTACGCCGCCTTGTCGGAGGGGTGGTGGTTGCCGGGGAACCAGGTCATCGACCCGGTCGGCTCGCCCACCGCGAGCGCCCCGTCCGGGGTGCGCAGCCAGCCCTCCTCGGAGCCGTCCGGGTCGGTGACGGTCTCGGGCGCTCCGGAGTAGCGGACGGTCACGCGGAACGTGTCGTCCCGGCCGATGTCGCCGTGCGGCCGGACGGTGAGCTCCTGCCCGGCGCGGTTCCAGCGGGCGACCTCGCGGCCGACCGTGACCTGCTCGACCTCCATGCCGAGCAGGTCGAGGTCGAAGGCGGAGAGGTCCTTGGTCGCGCGGGCGGTGAGGGTGGCCGTGCCGGTGAGGTGGTGGGCGCCGGGGTCGTAGGCGAGGCGCAGGCCGTAGTGGGTGACGTCATAGCCGCCGTTGCCGGCCTTCGGGAAGTAGGGGTCGCGGACGCCGGAGCCGCCCGGGGTGCCGTGCACCCCGCCGCCGCAGGCGGTGAGGGCGCAGACGAGCAGCGTGGCTGCGGGCAACGTGGGGACAGGACGCACAGATCGGGCCACGTTCGCGATCCTACGGGCGCGTGACACCATCACCTCCGTGCTCGACATCGGCTACGCCCTCTCCAACCGCTTCCCCGACCCGCCGCAGACCGACTACCGGCGCGCGGACGTCCGGGCACTGCGGCACGACCTGTTCTGCGGGGACGTCTATCTGGCGGACACCAAGACGGACCACGAGGTGTCCACAGCCTGGGGATGGGTGCCGGTGCTCGACTTCGCGTGGGCGCTGTGCGACATCGTGGAGCGGATCGACCGGGACCCGGCGGGCTCCAGGGCGTCCCGGCCGCAGCGGGCGGAGCTGGACTTCACCGAGTCGACGGACCGGATGCTGTTCGAGCGCCGCTTCGGCTGGGTGGACATCGAGGCCGACTGGATGCGCGCGGAGGAGCCCCCTCTCACCGTCTCCCACAGCGAACTGCGCCGCGAGGCCCGGGACTTCCTGCACGACCTGATCGCCGACCTCACCGACCTGCACGACGGCCTCGCGGAGAACCCGGCGATCTGGACCCTCCAGGCCCGCTTCCCCCGCCTGCCGTAGCCACCGCCCGGCTCAGGGCCCCTTCACCACGCCCACCCGGGTCGCGCGCCCAGGGTGAAAGGCCCCCTCAGCCCTCGACCCGGATCCCCCACTGCGCCGCGAGCACCGGCGCAAGATCCAGCAGCTGCGCCGTGCTGATCACCGCCCCCGACAGCCGGTCCAGGCCCCGGCTGATCTCCAGGGACGCGGCGCCGCGCAGGTCGACGTCCGTGAGGGTCGCCGCGTGCAGGTCGGCGCCCTTCAGCGCGCAGTCCACGAACTCCACGCGCTCCAGGCGGGCCCCGCCGAAATCCGGCTCGACCAGGACGCAGCCCTCGAAGACGACGTCTTTGAGCCGGGCCGTGCGCAGGTTCAGATAGTCGAACTTGCCGCCGCGGATCAGCACCCGCTCCAGCACCGCCCCGTGCAACTGCGGTCCGCCGAGCCGGGCGTCGGTCAGCTCCACGTCGCGCAGGGTCGCCTCGGCGAGGTCGGTGCCGACGCCCCGGACGCCGGTGAGGGCCGAGTCCAGCAGACGGGCGTGCCGCAGCCGAGTCTCGTCCAGCGCGCAGCCCGTCAGGGCGCAGTCCATGAAACGGGCACCCGATCCGTCCTGCCCGCAGAGGTCGGCCTCCCGGAACTCCAGCCCGTCGTAGTCCCCGTCCGGCTCCAGCTCCCCGCCTCCGTACGGCTCCAGCACCGGCAGCCGCACCTCCGGTCGCCGCGCGCCCTTCACACCCGTACCGCCCGCCGCTCTCCTCGCCATGCCCCCATGCTGCACCCCGCCACTGACAAAGGGCCCTGACCTGCGCGGACATCGGTGATGTCACATTCCGGCGTCCCCGATCGGTCGTACTCCCGGAAGGCGGCCCCGATCCGAGGGAGATCCACAGTCATGCACCGCATCACCGTCATCGGCGGCGGCTTCGCCGGACTCACCGCGGCCATCACCGCTGCCGAGGCCGGCGCCAAGGTCACCCTGCACGAGGCCCACCACACCCTCGGCGGCCGGGCGCGCACCGCCGAGGGCCCGTACCGCACCAACGAGGGTCCGCACGCCCTCTACAACGGCGGCCCGCACTGGGCCTGGCTCAAGCAGCGCGACCTCATCGGCCCGCTCGCCCCCCTCCCGCCCCTGGAGGCGGCCCGGCTCCGGCTGCGGCACCAGGGCGTGCTGCGCCGCACCCCGCCCTTCGCCCTGCTGAAGCTGCTGCGCCGGACGGGCCGGCAGGCACCCGTGGACGCCGACTTCCTGACCTGGGCGACGGGCATCGCGGGCGAGGAGGGGGCCCGGGCCGCCGCCCACTACTCGGCGGTCGCCCTGTTCCACCACGACCCGGGGTCGCTGTCGGCCGCGTTCGTGCAGGAGCGGCTGCGCCGCGCCACCAACCTGCCTCCGGAGGCCCACTACCCGCGCGGCGGCTGGGCGAGCCTCATCGACCGGATGGCCGCCCGCGCCTGGAACCTGGGCGTCCGGCTGGAGACCCTGTCCCGCGTCGACTCGCTCCCCACGGACACGCCGGTCGTGGTCGCCACCTCCCTCGACGCCGCCCGCCGCCTGCTCGGCGACGACTCCCTGAGCTGGCCGAGCGGCCGAACCGCCCTCGTCGACCTGGCCGTGCGCACCCGGCGCGGGGACGCCTTCGCGGTCTCCGACCTGGACGCACCCGGCTGGCTGGAGCGGTTCACCGCCCAGGACCGCAGCCTGGCCCCGGCCGGGGAGCAGCTGATCCAGGGGCAGATCCCCCTCGCCCCGCACGAGTCCAGGGCCGACGGCACCGCCCGCGCCGAGCAGTTGCTCGACCTCGGCTTCCCGGGCTGGCGCGAGCGGCTCACCTGGCGGCGCGAGTCGGTGGCGAACGGCCGTACGGGCGCGGTCGACCTGCCCGGCACCAGCTGGCGCGACCGGCCGGCCGTGGACCGGGGCGACGGGGTCTACCTCACCGGCGACCAGGTCGCGGCCCCCGGAGTGCTGTCGGAGGTGTCCTTCAACAGCGCCCTGACGGCGGTCTCCCTGGCCCTCGGCCGACGCGAGCTTGACCTCAAGCAAGCTTGAGGTTGGAGGCTGGTCGCATCGAACGCCCCGTCAGAGGAAGCGAACGCCCCCAGAGGAGCTGTCATGCACGCCATCCGCCTGCACGCCTTCGGCCCGGCCGAGAACCTCACCTACGAGCAGGTCGAGGACCCCCGGCCCGGCCCCGGCCAGGTGCGTGTCGCTGTACGTGCGGCGGGCGTCCACCTCCTGGACGCCGCCCTGCGCGAGGGCATGCCGGGCGGCCCGGCGAACGAGCCGGCGACCCTGCCCACCGTCCCCGGCCGTGAGGTCGCCGGTGTCGTCGAATCCCTGGGCGAGGGCGTCGCCGGGTTGTGGCTCGACAAGCGGGTCGTCGCCCACCTCGGCTTCGTCCCCGGCGGCTACGCCGAGCTGGCCGTCACCGAGACCGAGCGCCTGCACGAGATCCCCGGGAACCTCGACTTCGCCGAGGCCGTCGCCATGATCGGCACGGGCCGTACGGCGATGGGGATCCTGCAGTTCACCGACCTCGGCCCCGACTCCGTGGTCGTCGTCCCGGCCGCCGCCGGAGGCATCGGCACCCTCCTCGTGCAGTACGCCAAGAACGCCGGCGCGACCGTCGTGGGCCTCGCGGGCGGGCCGGAGAAGACCGCCCGTGTGCAGGCGGGCGGCGCCGATCTCGCCGTCGACTACAAGGACCCGGCCTGGCCCGCCAAGGTCCGCGCCCATCTCGGCGGCCGGACCGCGACCGTCGTCTTCGACGGCGTCGGCGGGGACGTCGCCCGCGAGGCCGTCGCCCTCCTCGGCCCGGGCGGCAGGCACATCGTCTTCGGCTGGTCCGGCGAGGGAATCCGCAGCGGCGGCCCCTACCTCGTCGACGGCGTCTCCGAGCAGGTCCTCGGCCCGGTGATGCTGGGGAAGGCCGGCGGGCCCGACCCCCTGCGCACCCTCGAACTGCGCGCCCTCACCGAGGCCGCCGCCGGCCGGCTCACCCCGGCCGTGCAGCGCTTCCCGCTCGCCGAGGCCGCGGCCGCGCACCGCGCCCTGGAGACCCGCGGCACGACCGGGAAGGTGGTTCTGGAGCCATGACCCGACGCCCCACCGGCGGCGACGATGTCGCGGATGCAGGCCGCCCCGATCCGTGGTCTTCTGGCCAGATGAGTGTCACCCGGACAGGCGAGAGCGGCCCTCCCGTGGACACCGACCCGCGCCGCTGGTGGGGCCTGGTCGTCATCGCCCTGGCCCAGCTGATGGTCGTGCTCGACGCGACGATCGTGAACATCGCCCTCCCCTCCGCACAGCGCGACCTCGGCATGTCCGACGGCAACCGGCAGTGGGTCATCACCGCCTACACCCTCGCCTTCGGCGGACTGCTCCTGCTGGGCGGCCGGATCGCCGACCTGGTGGGGCGCAAGCGGACCTTCGTCATCGGGCTGGCCGGCTTCGCCGCCGCCTCCGCGCTCGGCGGCGCCGCCACCGGAGCGGGCATGCTCTTCGGCGCCCGCGCCCTCCAGGGCGTCTTCGCCGCCCTTCTGGCCCCCTCCGCACTGTCCCTGCTGACGACGACCTTCACCGACCCCAGGGAACGGGGCAAGGCCTTCGGCATCTACGGCGCCCTCGCCGGCAGCGGCGCCGCGCTCGGCTTCATCGTCGGCGGTCTGCTCACCGAATACCTGGGCTGGCGCTGGTGCCTCTACGTCAACGTGCCCATCGCGATCGCCGCCGTGCTCGGCGCCCTCGCCCTGCTGCACGACCGCCCCGGTCACGCCGGCGCCCGCCTCGACGTCCCCGGCGTCCTGCTCGGCTGCGGCGGTCTCGTCGCGATCGTCTACGGCTTCAGCGAGGCCCAGTCCCGCGGCTGGACCGATCCGATGGTGCTGTCGCTGTTCGCCGCGGGCGCCGTCCTGCTCGCGGTGTTCGTGTGGTGGCAGTCCCGGGCGCCCATGCCGCTGCTGCCGCTGCACATCATCCGCGACCGCAACCGCGCCGGCTGCTTCCTGACCATGGCACTGGCCGTGATCGGCATGTTCGGCCTGTTCCTGTTCCTGACGTACTACCTCCAGGCCGTGCTCGTGTACTCCCCCGTCAAGACGGGCCTGGCCTTCCTGCCTCTCACGGCCGCGATCATCATCGGCTCGACGCAGATCTCCGCCCGGCTGCTCCAGCACGTGCCGCCGCGCATGCTGATGGTCCCCGGCATGGTCCTGGCCGCGACCGGAATGGTGCTCCTCACCCAGATCACGACGCACTCCTCCTACGCCTCCGAGATCCTGCCCGCGCTGCTGCTGCTCGGCCTCGGCATGGGCCTGACGTTCATGCCGGTCTTCGCCACCGCCACCGCGGGCGTCGCCCCGCACGACTCGGGCGTGACGTCCGCGACGGTCAACACCTCGCAGCAGGTCGGCGGCTCCATCGGCACGGCCCTCCTCAACACCATCGCGACGACCAGCACCGCCACGTACGTCGCGGCCCACCTCACCAACCCGTCGGACCGCACCCGGGTCGCCCGCGAGGGTGTCGTCCACGGGTACACCGTCGCCATCTGGTGGGCCGCCGGCATCATGCTGCTGGCCGGGCTCATCGCGGGCCTGATGGTGACGACGAAGGCCCCGAAACACGGCGCACAGGCGGACGCACCCGTGCCGGAACCGGTGACCTGAGGGACGGAGAGCCCACTACGGCGCTGGGGCCCGGGGCTACGACCCGGAGGGACGGGGGGCCCATTACGGCTTGGGGGGACGGGGAGCCCACTACGGCTTGGGGGGACGGGAGCCCATTACGGCCGGGGGGAGCCCACTACAACTCGGGGGGCGGGGCGCCATGGCGGAATTCGCGTGCCCGACCCGGTGCGCCCCACTACCGTCCCGGGAGTGATCGACATTCCCCGGGAACTGGCGGCATCGCAGGAGAAGTTCAACGGCGAGGCGGGCCGCGCCTTCATCGCCGGACTGCCGGAGCAGACGGCCCGCTTCCTCGACCACTGGGGCCTCAAGCCCGACGGCCCCCCGATGCACGGCGTCTCCGCCCTGGTCGTGCCGGTCGTCCGAACCGCCGACGAAACCCCGGCGGTCCTCAAGCTCCAGATCCTCGACGAGGAGAGCGAGGGCGAACCGGTCGCGCTGCGCGCCTGGGACGGCGACGGAGCCGTCCGCCTCCTCAACCACGACGAGCCGACCGGCACCATGCTGCTGGAACGCCTCGACGAGAACCGCATGCTGTCCCGCGTGCCGGACACCCACCGGGCCGTGGTCACCATCGCCGAGCTGCTGGCCCACCTCACGTCCTTCCCGGCCCCGCCCGGCATGCGCAGCCTCGGCGACATCGCCCGGGCCATGCTCGACCGGACCCCCTGGGCGCTCGGCCGCATCCCCCACCCGGAGACCCGCCGCGTCGTCGCCGACCTGGCCGCCGCCGTCCGCCAGGTCGTGGACGAACCCGGCGACCGGCTCCTCCACTGGGACCTGCACTTCGACAACGTCCTGGCCTGTGACCGCGCCCCCTGGCTCGCGATCGACCCCAAGCCCCTCGCCGGCGACCCCGGCTTCGAACTCTGGCCCGCCCTCGACAACCGCTTCGACCCCGACGACATCCTCTGGCGCTTCGACGCCATGACCGACGTCCTCGCCCTGGACCGCGACCGCGCCCGGGCCTGGACCCTCGCCCGCCTCCTCCAGAACGCCCTGTGGGACATCGAGGACGGCCGCCCCCTCGACGACGCCCAGCTGGAGATCGCCCGGCGGCTCCGCGGGCGCGGACTCTGACGGGTGGAGCAAGGCGGAAGGCGAGCAGGCCGTGAGGACGGGAACAGCGGTGCCGGCCCGTCAGAAACAGGGCCTGGACACGTTGCCCACCTCGTTGCCCTTGAGCAGGCCGCCCCAGATGTAGTTGCCGTCCGACAGCAGCACCCACTTGTCGTGGCTGATGCCGTTGGCGGTGACGGGACCGCCCACGAGCCAGCATTCGGCGCTGAGGCTCTGGTTCGCCGCGACGGTGTAGGCGATCCGGTAGCCCGTCGCCGGTCCGATCCGCACGTTGCCGTTGATCCAGGTGACGACCGTCTGGTTGGCCTTGACGGTCGCGGTGGCCCGCTCGCTCTGCTGGCCCGGCGCGGCAACCGCCGGAGCGGCCGTAGCGGCCCCGACGAGGATCGTCGCGGCCGCCGCGGTCATGACTCTGATCATCGAACGTGAAGTGAAACGCTGCATCGTCGTCTGTCTCCTCTGTTGTTGCGAGGCACCGTCCTGAACGGACGGCATCTCGTCGTGCGGTCGCCCTGTGCTTCCATGTACGCCACCTGTACGCACGGCACGGCAGTCGGGTTGCAGCGGATACGAACTCTTTCCCCGGACTTCCGGGCGAGGACCACACGGGGGCGCAACGGGGCATGACCGAGGAGGAGTTCGACATCTTCTACGCCTCGGCCTTCCCGCGGCTGGTCGGGCGGGTCTACGCCGTCACGGGGGATCTGGCGGAGGCTCAGGACGTCGTACAGGAAGCGTTCGTGCGCGCCTGGGACCGACGGCGCGACATGCTGACCGACGAGGCACCGGAGGCGTGGGTGCGGACGGTCGCGGTACGGCTCGCGGTCAGCCGCTGGCGTCGTGCCCGGCGCTGGCTGGAACTGGTGCGCCACCACGCGGCCCCCGAGCACGTCCCCGGGCCCGGGCCGGAGCACACCGCACTGGTCCAGGCCCTGCGCAGGCTGCCGCAGGCACAGCGCACGGCGATCGTTCTGCACCATTTGTGCGACCTGAGTGTGGAACAGGTAGCCTCCGAGACCGGCGCGGCCGTGGGAACGGTGAAGGCCCGCCTGTCACGCGGCAGGGCCGCGCTCGCCGAGCATCTCGGCTCCGAGCGGAACGACAGCGGTGAGAAGGAGGGCGACCGTGTCCGATGACCTCACCGACCTGCTGCACGAGGTCGCCGACCGGCATCGGGCCGCCCCGCCGGTGCCGGGGCAGGAGATCAGGCGGCTGGCCGAGCGCCGTGGACGCCGGCGCCGTGCGGCATACGCGAGCGGGGCCGCCGCCGTCGTACTGGTCCTCGCCGGCGGTCTGGCGGTGGCGTTCACCGGTCACGACGGCGCCCGCCCGGAACCACCCGCCGCGGCGAGCGCCACCGCGCCGCCCCGGCCGTCACCGGAACAACCGCAGCGGGCGACGGCGACGGTCGACCTCACGCAACACGAACTCGTCCTGTCCGGACGCCGGTTGCCCGTATCCGGCGGCACCGCGCAGCATCCGACTCCGACCGGCCGGATGACCGTCGTCGCCAAGTACCCCGAACGGCGCTTGCCGGGCGCGACCGTGGGGCTGGGCACGGAGTACGACGTCGCCATGCACTGGGTGGTCGAGCTGCGGGCCGCCGACGGCACGACCACCTATCTCGTCGCCCTGGCCCACAACGAGCAGGCCCCCGGCGAACGCGACGTCACACGCGGCTGGATCGGGCTGCGCTCGGCGGACGCGAAGTGGTGCTACCGACTGCTGCGGCCCGGCGACGTCATCCGCGTCAACCGCACGGGCCCGGCCCCGGGCTGAGACCGAGCACCTTCACCCGGCCGGTTCGTCGATCCCCCGAGCAGACGACGGCCGGCGTGTGGGAGGCGCCGTTCGCACGCCGTCGATGTGGCGGAGCAAGTCGACGAAAGCGTTGCTCGCCGGACGAGTTCGGCGCCCCCTCGGCCCGGAAAGCGGTTGCCGCCGTAGGCCGAGTTCCAGTCGCTCGGAAGCCGCCCGCGGAAGGCTGAAACCGAGCTCTCAGCGGCGTACGGCCGCCGCGGCGTCGACAAGCGGAACACGAAACGGGAGTGGCGGTGTGGCGCCGTGTGCGCCCGCACGTGCTCCGGTGTGCGACGGCCGTGAACTGCACCGTTCGACATGCTGTACCGGTTGCCTCGCTCCTCGCGCACTGTGCCCAACCTGCATCCGGAAGGCGCCCGCGACAGGGGCGTCCGTGCCCTTGGGGCGCCTGTGGGCTTGGCCAAATAGCACGTTCCCGGCCCTTCGAGACCCGTGGAACAGTGACCACTTGTCATTCACCGTTCAACTCGCTCGCCGGGCTTCGCCCAGGCGAGCTGCAGCGATGCATCGGAGCCGGGATGCCTGTACACCTGAGTCGACTGATCGCGCGGCGTCCGAACGGCTCCGCCGTGCCTGGTGTGCTCATGGCTCTGGTGACGGCCGCGGTGCTCACGGCAAGCGGTTGCAGCAAAGCCGACAACAGCCCGGACCATACGAAGGCGACGAAATCCACTCGAACCGTCGCCGGGTCGAACGCGGCAGGGAGTTGCAGCCCCGCGGTGAAGCAGGGCTCCCTTCCCTCGTGGGCGCGGAAGGGATTCCCGCGAGAGGTATCACAGCGCCACATCATCGGCGAAAAGGGCGAAATCGCCGCGGTGCTCTTCGGATACCCGTATCACGCTCCGGCAGCCAAGGGCCGGGAGAACAAGATCCTCTGGGTGGCGAAGGACGCCGAGGGGGCCGCTGACATGGGGCCCGACGACCGGTTGACCATCAAGGCCAACCTCGCCGGCACGGACGAAGTGGTGACCCGCTCGGTCAGGGGGCCCGGCCCTTCCCTCGTCGACATGCCGAAGCCGGGATGCTGGACGTTCTCCCTCTCCTGGGCCGGGCATTCCGACAGCCTCGACGTGGAGTACCTCGCCGGCTGAGAACGGCCGTGACGCCACGGCAATCAACGGGGGACACATGACAACCACTGATGCCTTACTGGTGTGTGCCGACGCGGTCGCCGTCGCCCTGCTCGTGAGGGGCGGCGCGGCCAAGCTGGTCGCGCCCTCGCTCGCAGCGGCGGCCGCAGGTGAGCTTCGACCCGGCAGGGGCCCCGTGCCCGCTGCTGTCATCCGTGCCCTGGCCGTCGTGGAGATCACGGTGGCCGTGGCCATGGCGCTGCCCTCCCTGCGCGGGCCGGTGCATGTGCCGCTGGCCGCGCTCGGTGTCCTCTTCGCCGGAGCCGGGATCCTCGGACTGCTGCGGGGCAGCACCGAGCCGTGCGGCTGCTTCGGTGCGGACAGCACCAGCCCGCTCGGTGTCAGCAACGTCGTGATGGGTGTCGCCATCCTTGCCGCCGCGGTGTCGTCGCTGTGGGTGCACGGCGTGGGCACCTCGCAGACGGGCTCCGCGTCCGCCGGTGTCGCCGGGCTGGGGGCGATCGTGACAGGAGGCTGGCTGCTCCACTCGCATCGCAAGCGCGCATACACCGTGCTCGGAAACCTACTCAAACAGCCGGAGCCCGCCGCATGACCGTCCTGATCTCAGTGGCACTGCTCGTTCTGACCGTAGCCGTCGCACTGCTCTTCGCGATGATGGGGGAACTCTCCTCACGCGTGCCCGATCCAGGCGAGGAGCAGTCCGTCGTCCCGTTGCGGGACGCGACCCTGGGTGTCGCGCCGGCCGACTGGCCGGACGCGCTGGGTGCGCACATGGACCGGGGACGCAGAGTCCTGCTGGTCCTCAGCCCGGTGTGCGCCACGTGCAGCAAGGTGGGTGAGGAACTCTCCCACCTGGCTACGGAGGAACTCGGCGACCAGTACAGGCTGATCGTCTCCTCCGGCAGCGCCGAGGCGGGCGCGGAGTTCGTCTCCCGCCACGCGCTGCACAAGATCCCTCACTACGTCGACGAGGGCGGTACCTGGACCGTCGGGAGTCTGGGGGTCAACAGCAGCCCCTCCGCCCTGGTGTTCGAGGAAGGAGTGCTGACCGACGCCTACACGTTCGGAACGTTCCGCGCGATCCAGCAGAAGCTCCAGACCGTGATGACAGGAGAACTCAAGTGAAGTTCCGCAAAAGTGCTGCGTCGGCCGAAGGCGCCGGGCCCAAGAAGGGCGTGGGACGCCGTCGGCTCCTGGGCCGCATCGGCGCCACCGGCCTCGCGGCCTCGGCAGGTGTCTTCGCCGGCACGCAGGAAGCCGCGGCCGCGCCCGCGTGCTGCAACCTGGCCAACTGGCCCGAGAACACCACCTACAGCTACTGCAAGTCGCACGCGGCCTACATCTGGTACTGCGAGAGCTCCACGGGCGCACTCCACTGCGCCTGCTGCGAGACGGCGGGCAACAGGCTGTCCGCGGCCCAGTGCCTGCACAGCTGACGGAGACTCCACGATGGTGACATGGTTGGTGATCGCCGGTGTCGCGGCGGTCCTTCAGGTCTTCAGCCCTTGAGGCCAGTCCATGGCCGGGGTCGCCGGTCCCATGCTGCGCCGCAACAAAGCACAAGGCACCAGGTTCCTGACGGGGCTTCTCGTCGGCGGATGCGTCGCCTCACTGCTCTTCGCAGCGGTCCTGTTCGCACTGGGCACACTGCTGGAGTGGTGGCTGCCGCCCCATGTGCGGCTGGTGGCGGTCGCGGTGATGCTGGTGTTGCTCGGCCTTGCCGACATCGCCAACCGCACACCGCACACCTGGCGCCAGGTACCTCAGGCGTACGTCCGGAGCATTCCCCCCGGGAGGCTCGGTCTGGTCTGGGGGTTCGACCTGTCGTTGCTGTTCACGACGCAGAAGAGCACCTCGTTGACCTGGGCTGCTCTCGTCGGAACGGGGCTGCTGGTCCCGTCCGCCGCGGGGTGGGTCCTGGTCGGCATGACCGTGGTCGGTGTGCTGACGATCGCGGTGCGGAGCGTGTACTACAGCATCAACGGAATGCCCGACCAGGGCGACAGAATTCGGCTCTGGTTCACCCTGATCCGAAGGACCTGCGGTGTCGCCCTGTTGGTGGTCGCCGCGGTCGTCACCCTGGGGAACTGGTGAGATGACCGGACATCGGCGTGTCAGTGATCCGCGGGGGCAGGTGGTCCTCACCCGCTTCGAGTGCCGCGGCCTGCTCTCCCTGCTGCTCATCCTCGCCCTGCACCACAGGGTCAAACGTGAGGTGCGCCGGGTGGCCGACGGCTACCTCGGCCACACCACGCTCGTCCAGTGGCGCAGCCGGACCCTCCTGAGCTTCTCGCTCTGGGACCGGCTGGACAGTGTCTATGCCATGGGCGAGTCACAGCGTCACATCACGGCGTCGCGCCTACCGGCCCGTCTGCGCGCCACCACGTCCTGTGGGATCTACGCCTACAGCGGCGAGTGGAAGCAGGTCATGTTCGGTACGCCGACCGCTGCACGGGAACCGCTGTTCGCCGCAGGTTCCACCCTGCACGCAGACCTTCAGACAGACCTTCACACAGACCTTCACACAGACAGGAGGAACCACTCGTGATCACTCGTACTCCGACAGACCGGGGCGTCGCCTTCATCAAGGACAACCCGGACGGCACCTCGAACGTCTACGTGGCCGCCGACGTCGCTGCCGACGGCAGCCCTCAGGACGTCATCTCCATGCACCTGAACCGCCCGGGAGTCGACGTCGACGAAGCGATACGCATGGAGTCCGTGGGCTCCATGCGGCGCACGGCCGGACAGGTGCGGGTCACCTCGGGACCCGAGGACGTGGTCCTCGTCAGGCCCGGCCGCTCCGGTATGGGACCGCTGCTCGGCTGAGCAAAGGCAGGAGACCGGTGCCGGGCCGAGAGAAGCGGCCCGGCACCGGTCTCCGGAGCGGCGAGAGCCGCTCGACCCGGCGGAGGCGGACGGGAATCGAACCCGCCGGGCGAGGATGCCTCGCCCCACCCGCTTTGAAGGCGGGGAGGCCCACCAGGAACCCTGACGCCTCCGGCGCCACCGTAACCGACCCGTCCCTGGCACGACAGCCGGATTCGATCACTGAAGCTCCTTTCGACAGTGGGAAGCATGCACACCGACACCCAGCCCCAGCAGACGCGTTCCGCTCCACGGACACCCGACGTACGACTGACGCAATACGCCCGCGGCGGAGGCTGTGCCTGCAAGATCGACCCGGGCCGGCTCGAATCGATGGTGGCTCAGCTGCCCGATCCTGCACGAGAGTTCGGCCAGGGGGAACTCATTGTCGGACTGGACGGCGGCGACGACGCGGCCGTCGTACGTCTGCAGGGGACGCAGGCGACCATTCTCACCACCGACTTCTTCACACCGGTCGTCGACGACGCCTACGACTGGGGCCGCATCGCGGCCGCCAACGCCCTCTCCGACGTCTACGCCATGGGCGGCACCCCTGTCGTCGCCGTGAACCTGCTGGCCTGGCCGACCGACACCCTGCCCATGGAACTCGCCGGGGAGGTGCTGCGTGGCGGGCTCGACGTCACCCGCGCCGCCGACTGCCATCTGGCGGGCGGACACAGCATCGACGACGCCGACCCCAAGTACGGCCTGGCGGTGACCGGGATCGCGGACGCGGACCGCCTCCTGCGCAACGATGCCGGCCGGCCCGGTCTGCCCCTGTCACTGACCAAGCCCCTGGGGATCGGCGTCCTCAACACCCGCCACAAACGCACCGGGGAGAACTTCCCGCAAGCTGTCGCAGCCATGACCACCCTGAACCGGGACGCCTCCTCGGCGGCACTGTCCGCGGGCGCCGTCTGCGCGACCGACGTCACCGGCTTCGGACTGCTGGGACACCTCCACAAGCTGGCGCGCGCGAGCGGCGTCACAGCCAGGGTGGACCCGGCCGCCGTTCCCTACCTCGACGGTGCCCGCGAGGCGGTCCGGGACGGATTCGTCAGTGGCGGGAGCAGGCGCAATCTCGCCTGGGTCGACCCTCACACACGGTGGGGCGCGGCCGTCGACGAGGAGGAGCGTCTGCTGCTGGCCGACGCCCAGACGTCCGGCGGACTGCTGATCGTCGGCGAGATACCGGGGGCTCCGGTCATCGGCGAACTGCTGCCCGCCCAGGACCACACCCTCGTGGTCGGATGACGACGGCGAGACGCGCCGCGGACGATCCGCGCCGACGCATCCCGGGCACCGACTCCCTGCTGGCCGACCTCCGTCTCGCCGACGCGGCCCGCCGGCTCGGGCACGGAGTCGTCAAGGAAGCCGTCCACAAGGCCCAGCGGCGGGCACGCGGCGGAGAGATACCCCCTGAAGCCGTCGCCGACCTGGCCACGGCGTTGCTGCCGCCGACCGCCGGCACACTGCGCCCGGTCCTCAACGCGACGGGCGTCGTCCTGCACACCAACCTCGGCCGTGCGCCCCTGTCCGCAGCCGCTGTCGAGGCCGTACAGGCGGCCAGTGGCTACGTGGACGTCGAGTTCGACACGGAGAGCGGGACGAGAGCCCGCCGGGGGCGGGGCACCCTGGCGGCCCTGCGCGCGGTCGTACCCAGGGCCGAGGAAGTCCATGTCGTCAACAACGGCGCCGCCGCCCTGGTCCTCGCCGCCACGGTCCTCGCCGCGGGCCGAGAGATCGTCGTCAGCCGCGGGGAACTCATCGAGATCGGAGACGGCTTCCGCCTGCCCGACCTCCTGGTCAGCACCGGCGCGCAACTGCGTGAGGTCGGAACGACCAATCGCACACATCTCGACGACTATCGCCGGGCGATCGGCCCCCGCACGGGCTTCCTCCTGAAGATCCACCCGTCCAACTTCCGCGTCGAGGGCTTCACCAGCTCCGTCTCCGTCGCCGACCTGGCCACGCTCGGCCCACCGGTGGTCGCCGACATCGGTTCCGGCCTGCTCACCGCCGACCCGGTGCTCCCGGAGGAGCCCGACGCGGACGACTGGCTCGCACAGGGAGCAGACCTGGTCACCGCCAGTGGCGACAAGCTTCTGGGCGGCCCGCAGGCGGGCCTGCTGCTCGGCACCCGCGAGGTCGTCGACGCCCTGCGCGCCCACCCTCTCGCCCGGGCCCTGCGCGTGGACAAGCTGACCCTCGCCGCCCTGGAAGCGACCCTCCTGGGGCCCAGGCCACCCGCCTTCACCTTCCTGCACGCGGACGCCCAGGAGCTGCGCGCCCGCGCCGAGGAACTGGCCCGCCGACTCACCGCCCGGCAGATACCCGCCGGTGCGGTACCGAGCGACGGCATCGTCGGCGGCGGTGGCGCACCGGGCGTCGGGCTGCCCGGCTGGGCGGTCCGTCTGCCCTCCGGGTACACACAGGCGCTGCGCGCGGGTGAGCCCTGCGTGGTGGGCCGGGCCGAACGCGGGCACTGCCTGCTGGATCTGAGGTGCGTGCCGGCGGAACGCGACGGCGAGCTGGCGGGGGCGGTCCTGCGGGCCTCCACGGTCGTGGAGGCCGAGCACGCCGGTGGACGGAGCGCGGCCGAGCGGCGGGGCGCGGCCGAGCGGCGGGGCGCGGGCTCCCAGGAACGAGGGCAGGCCGCATGCGAGTGATAGCCACCGCCGGTCATGTGGACCACGGCAAGACCGCACTGCTCAGGGCCCTGACGGGGATGGAGACCGACCGGCTGCCCGAGGAGAGGCGCCGCGGCATGACCATCGACCTCGGATACGCGTGGACCACCCTCCCGGGCGGCGAGACAGCGGCCTTCGTCGACGTTCCCGGGCACGAGCGGTTCCTCACCACCATGCTGGCCGGCGTGGGACCCGCACCCGCGACTCTGCTCACGGTGGCGGCCGACGGGGGGTGGGCGAGACAGACCGAGGAGCATCTCGCGGTACTCGACGCCCTCGACGTGCGGTACGGCGTTCTCGCCGTCACCCGCGCCGACCTCGCCGACCCCGCACCGGCTGTCGCGGAGGCTCGTGAGCACCTGGCCGGCACGTCGCTGGCGGACGTCGACATCGTGGAAACCAGCGCGATCACCGGATACGGCATGGACATCCTGCGTGACACCTGCGCGAGGATGGTCGCCCGGATGCCGGCACCGGACCCGGGACGGCCCGCCCGGTTGTGGGTCGACCGGGTCTTCACCGTGCCGGGCGCGGGCACCGTGGTCACCGGCACGCTCGGCAGCGGCAGCATCTCCGTCGGAGACGAGCTCCGGATCGCCTCGACCGGCCGCACCGTCCGCGTCCGCTCGATGGAATGCCTCAAGGCGACGGTGAGCGGCGCTGCGGCGGTCTCCCGTGTCGCCCTCAATCTGCGCGGCAGCGCCTGCTCCTCGGTAAGGCGCGGGCAGGCGCTGATCGGCCCGGAAGGATGGACGGTCGCCGGCGAACTGGACGTCCGCCTGACGCGGCTGGTGGAGCGACTGCCCAAGGAACTCGTGTTCCACCTCGGCTCCGCCGCCATACCCGTACGGGCCAGACCCCTCGGCCCCGACACCGCACGTCTCGGACTCGCCGACCCGATCGCAGTGCACCAGGGCGAACGCGGCGTGATCCGCGCGCCGGGGAACCGGAAGATCATCATCGGCGCGGTCGTCCTCGATGTCCTCCCGCCGCCGCTCGACCGGCGTGGGGCGGCAGCGGCGCGCGGCGCGGCACTCGCCGACGTGCCCGACATTCCCGAGCCGGCCCTGGAAGTCGAACGCCTGGGCGCCGTCACCCGAAGCCGGTTGCTGGCCACAGGGGTCCTGCCCCCGGGCAGCGAACCGGCCTTGGACGCTGTCACCGTCGGAGACTGGCTGGTCCACACGAGACAGTGGGACACCTGGAGAACGCGGTTGTGCCAGGTCACGGACGAGTGGGCGCGAGAACACCCGCTGGCGCCCGGGATCTCCCGCGAGACGGCCGTGCGGGAACTGGCGCTGCCCGACCCCGGTCTGCTCGACGCCCTCGTCGGCGAAGCCGGTCTGGTGCACGACGCGACCGGAGTGCACCGTGCGGGTGCGAGGCCCGCGTTCCCGGAAGCCGTCGAACGCGCGATGCGATCCGTTCGCGATCGTCTGACCGAGACACCCTTCGGGGCCCCCTCCGTGGACGAACTGCTGTCGCTGGGGCTGACGGAACGGCATGTCGCCGCGGCCGCCCGCAACGGGCTGCTGCTGCGCCTGCCGGGGAGCGTCGTGCTGCTGCCCGACGCACCGCAGCGAGCCCGGCAGCGTCTGTCCGCCCTCTCCGGGCCGTTCACACTCAGCCAGGCACGACAGGCACTGGGCACCACCCGCCGCGTCGCGGTGCCCCTCCTGGAACTGATGGACCGGACGGGGCTCACCAGGCGCATCGACGCGACACACAGGCAGTGCACCTGAACTCACCCCTTCCCCTCGCCCTCCGTCCCCTCGCCCTCCGTCCCACGCCATCTGCCACCTCCACCTGCCACCGTTCACCGCGCACCGCGCACCGCGCACTGGATCAGGAGAAGAAATGCCGTACGAAGAAGCCCTGCAACAGATCATCGAAGACGTCGTGCAGCCCGAGGCGGAACGGGTCGACCGCGACGGCATCTTCCCCCGCAAAGCCGTGGAAGCGATGGGTGGCGCGGGGTTGCTGGGGCTCACGGTGCCACGGGAGTCCGGAGGGGGCGGACAGACCGTACGGGCAGCCGCCGATGTCGTCCGTCGTCTTGCCGGGTCCTGCGGCTCAACGGCAATGGTGGTGCTGATGCACTACAGCGCCACCGCGCTCATCACGGCCGTCGGGACCGACGAGATGCGCCAGGACATCGCCTCCGGACGCCACCTGACGACCCTGGCCTTCTCCGAGGCGGGCTCCCGCAGTCACTTCTGGGCGCCGATGGGCACGGCGACACCCCGTGACGGCGCCATCGTGCTGGAGTCGAGCAAGAGCTGGGTGACGTCCGCCGGAGAGGCGGACAGCTATGTGTGGTCGAGCCGGCCGGCCGCCTCGCCGGGAGCCATGACACTGTGGCTGGTCGACTCGAAGGATCCGGCACTGTCGGTGACACGGCGCTTCGACGGGCTGGGTCTGCGAGGCAACCACTCGGCACCCGTCGAGACCAAGGGCCTGCACGTTTCCGAGGACCGCAGGCTCGGGGCCGACGGCTCGGGCCTCGATCTCGCACTCACCGTGGCCCTGCCCTGGTTCCTCGTGCTCAACGCGGCAGCGAGCGTGGGACTGGCGGACGCCGTCGTGGCGGAGACGCTCCAGCACCTCCGCAGCACCCGGCTCGAGCATCTCGACCAGTCACTGGCCGACCAGCCCGTGGCGCGGGCCGCCGCCGCCCGGATGCGTATCGAGACCGACAGCGCACGTGCCCTGCTCGACAAGACCGTCGATGCCCTGGAACAGGGGCTTCCCGAGGCACAGTTGCTCACGCTGGAGGTGAAGGCGGCCGCCGCCGAGACGTCGGCGGAAGTGGCGGACGCGGCGCTGAAAGTCTGCGGCGGAGCTGCGTTCCGCAAGGAACTGGGCCTCGAGAGGCGCTTCCGCGACTCGCGGGCCGCACGCGTCATGGCCCCCACCACCGATGCACTCCTCGACTTCACCGGACGTGCCCTGCTCGGCCTGCCGCTCCTGGACGGGGGCGCGCAGTGACGACCTCTCTGGTGCTGGGTGCCGTGGCGTACGACCCCAAGGTCGTGACCATCTGGGACGGCTTCCGTACCTGGTTCCGTGGCCAGGGTTTCGCGTTCGACTACGTCCTGTACTCCCACTACGAGCGGCAGGTGACCGATCTCCTGGCCGGGCGGATCGACGCGGCGTGGAACTCCCCGCTGGCCTGGGTGCGTTCCAGACGCCTCGCGGAGGCGCGCGGCGAGCAGGTGCGGGCCGTGGCCATGCGAGACACCGACTGTGACCTGACCTCCGTCGTCGTCGTGCGCGCGGACTCCTCACTGACCTCGCCGACCGGCCTCTCCGGCCGCACCCTGGCCACCGGAGCCGTCGACTCGCCCCAGGCGACCCTGCTGCCGCTGGAACAGCTCCGTACGGCGGGCCACTTGCGAGACGTCCGCGTACTGCGCTTCGACATCGGTACGGGACTGCACGGCGACCACATCGGCGGCGAGCGCGCGGCGGTGGAGGCGCTCATGGCCGGAAAGGCCGATGCCGCGTGCCTGAGCGACACGAACCTGCTGACGTTCTCACGCGAGGGGCTCATGCCCTCCGGGGCGGTCAGGGTGATCGCCCAGACGGACCCCTACGACCACTGCAACATGACGGCGGGGCCGTCGGCGGACCCGGCGGCCGTCGAGGCGTTCACGCGGCTGCTCCTCGCCATGGATTACGCAGACGCCGAGGTCAGGCCCCTGCTCGACCTGGAAGGGCTCAAGGAATGGCGACCGGGTCGCCTCCAGGGCTATACGGCGTTGGAGAGGGCGGTGAGCACGAGTGGCTTCTACGACGAACGAGGACGCGTCACGGCTGCCGACTATCGACCTTGAGAACCTGGGACTCGACGTCGGCGGCCACCTCCTCGTACAGCACGCCCTGCTCAACCGCCCGCCCGGGACGCGCCTGGCCGTTCGAGGACGGCACCCGGCGCTCGCCGTCCACCTGCGCGCCTGGTGCCGGGCGAACGGTCACGGGTTCGACATGGCCGGCCCTCTCCCCGTGATCGTCAACGGATCGTCGGACGAGAGCCGTCGGCACGGTGCCGAGCGGGCCGGCAGCGCGCTTCCGGGACAGGTCGTCGAGCGCGCCGACCGGCGCTGGGGACTCGCGGCCCGCGGTGCTCTCGTCGAGCCCGGCGGCCCCGCCCTCTCGGTGGACTGGGTGGACCGCGACCTCGTGTGGGCGGATGTGGCTCCACGCCTGTACGCACAGGCGGCTGCGGGGCAGTGGGATCCGGCGACGGCGGTCGACTGGGACACGCGGGTGGAGCTTCCCGCAGCCGTCGAGGACGCCGTGGTGCAGGTGATGACTTACCTGGTGGAGAACGAGCAGGCCGCCCTGGTCCTGCCGGCCCGCCTCCTCTCCCGCCTGCATCCGCACTTCAGGGAGGTCATGCAACTCCTCGCCGTGCAGGTCGCCGACGAGGCCCGTCACATGGAGGTGTTCACCCGCCGAGCGCTGCTCAACCGCACCGAACTGGGGGTGTCGGGCGCAGGCGGCCGCACCTCGCTCCAGACACTGCTGGACGAACCGGATTTCACACTCGCTTCCTTCCTGCTGTCCGTCCTGGGGGAAGGATCCTTCGTCGACCTGCTCCGATTCCTCCATCGGCACGCGCCGGACTCCGTCACGGCGGATGTGACCCGCTTGGCCGCGCGTGACGAGGCCCGGCATGTCGCGTTCGGGGTCGCCCACACCGCTCATGCGGTCGAACGTGACCCCGCCTTCCTGACGCGTCTGCGCACAGCCGTGGAGCGCAGGCACGCCGCACTCGTGGACACCGCCGGGCTCAACCAGCACGTCTTCGACGCCCTGGTCCTCATCGCCGCCGGCTCGTGGCAGCCGGCGGCCATCGAACGCGGCTGGAAAAAGGTGCAACAGCTTCAACAGGCCATGGACGAAGGCCGCCGAAGACGCCTGGCCTTCATCGGCTTCCCCGAGGATGAAGCGGCGGCGCTGGCAGCCCTGCACACCAAAAACTTCATGTGAGAGCCCCCACGGCCCGCAAGGAGGTCCCGCCGTGGCTCGCGTTGATCCCCGCACCGGCGACCGACGCCAACGCCGAGATCCTTGGAGCAGAACGCCCCGCGGCGGGCGGCGGTCGAGGACCTGCGACCGTGCCGTGGAAGGGCTTGGAGAACCGGGCCCGCCGCAAGGCCATGAAGGCGACGCTCCGCGCTGCCCTGAACGACGCGGTCGGCCGGCAGATCATCACGTTCGACCACCCCGACGAGGCGTGCGGGCAGCCCTGGCCGGAGACCAACCTCGACCGGCACTCCCTCACGGTCACCGCTCACGCACGTGATCCCACGACAACCAGGCCGTGTGACGCGCCTCCCCCAAGCGACAGAAGAAAACCCCAGGTCAGTGACAATCTGGCCTGGGGTTTCAGCAGAGCCCCCTGTCGGATTCGAACCGACGACCTACGCATTACAAGTGCGTTGCTCTGGCCAGCTGAGCTAAGGAGGCGGGTGCCGTGCACCGCGTCGCCGCGCGTGAGGGCGGCACCACTGTACACAGAGCCCGTTACGCCGAGCCACGAAGTTCCGTTCGGCCGGCCCCCTGCTCCACCTCGTAGGCGAACCGATACGCCACCGCCTTCTCGCCGTGCCGTGCGGTGAAACCGCCCTTCCCGGTGAGGCCGGTCAGCTCGCCGCTGCCCGACCCCGGCACCACCTCGAACGTGCAGTGCACGGTTCCGTCCTCGCCGAACCACCCCCGCTCCTCCACCGCGAAGCTCCCCTCACGGCCGTCCACGCGGCCGGTGAGCAGTTCCATGCCGCTGAAGGAGCCGGTCTTCTCGGTGACGTAGACGATCGCGTACTCGCAGGTCGTCCCGGCCGCCTCGATACCGCCGGTGAAGGTGTTGCGGACCGAGGCGTGGGCGAGGCGGGGGTTTGCGTCCTCGCCGGGGCCGATCACGCGTTCCTGCCAGTCGGCGAAGGTGAAGTGGCCGGTGGTCGTGCGGGTGCCGGGCATGGGTGGTCCTCTCGGTCGGCTCCGGATGTCCTCGACCACCAGCCTGGACGCCGTACCTGACATCTCCTGTCAGGTACGGCGCCGAACGCCGCCACAATGGCCCCCATGCGCGCCGACCGGCTCCTCTCCCTGCTCCTGCTGCTCCAGAACCGCGGGCGGATGACCGCGCCCGAGCTCGCCGCCGAGCTGGAGGTGTCGGTGCGGACGGTCTACCGGGACGTCGAGGCGCTGGGGGCGGCCGGTGTGCCGGTGTGCGCCGACCGGGGGCCCGAGGGCGGCTACCGGCTGGTCGACGGGTACCGGACGCGGCTGACCGGACTGACCGACGCCGAGGCAGGTTCGCTGTTCCTCGCCGGGATGCCCGGGCCCGCCCGGGATCTCGGGCTGGGCGCGGTACTGGCCAGCGCCCAGCTGAAGGTGCAGGCGGCGCTGCCCACGGAGCTCGCCGGGCAGGCGCGGCGGGTGCAGGAGCGGTTCCATCTGGACGCGCCGGCCTGGTTCCGGGAGGCCGACCCGGTGCCGTGCCTGGAGGCCGTGGCGGCGGCCGTGTGGGAGCGGCGGGTGCTGCGGCTGCACTACCGGCGCTGGCGCGGCGAGGTACGCCGGGAGGTGCGGCCGCTGGGGCTCGTCCTGAAGAGCGGCATCTGGTACCTGGTCGCCCTGGCGGAGGAGACCGTACGGACCTACCGGGTCTCGCGCGTCCTGGCCGTGGAGGACACCGGCGAGGTGTTCGAGCGTCCCGCGGGCTTCGACCTCGCCGCCTGCTGGGCCGAGTCCTCCCGGCGCCTGGAGGCCGCCCTGCGTCAGGACACCGCCCGGCTCCGGATCTCGCCCCGCGCGCGGCGGCTGCTGCCGATGCAGTTCGGCGCGGCGGGCGTACACGCCCTGGAGGGCGCGGGGCCGCCCGACGGGGACGGCTGGGTGGAGGTCGAGCTGACCGTCGAGTCGGAGGCGGTGGCCGTGG
This sequence comes from Streptomyces tibetensis, assembly GCF_007655005.1. Classification (GTDB taxonomy): domain Bacteria; phylum Actinomycetota; class Actinomycetes; order Streptomycetales; family Streptomycetaceae; genus Streptomyces; species Streptomyces tibetensis. Next base: position 34,650 of record NZ_SZVW01000024.1, on the reverse strand, counting down.
GCGATCTGCTCCGGCTCGGCACGGAGGCGGAGGTGCTCGGCCCTCCCGGGCTCCGGCGGGCAGTGGCCCGGGCGGTCGCGGTGCTCGCGGACCGTTACGGGGAACCGGAAACCAACACGTCCGGACAGCCGTAACGTACCGCTTCGAAAATTTCCGCGAAGTTCACAGGTCCGGAACTACTGACAGACGTGTGAACGCCGGGTACCGTCCTGAGCCAGTTCACACGCGTGGACTACACCACAACGGATCACCCGTCGTGGCACCGCCTTCCTACTCGGATCGTCCGGCACGTTCCTGCCGGTAGAAGGGGTTCATTCACCATGGCCACTGTCTCGTTCGACAAGGCGACCCGGATCTACCCGGGTTCCACCAAGCCCGCCGTCGACGCGCTGGAGATCGACATCGAGGACGGCGAGTTCCTCGTCCTCGTCGGCCCCTCCGGCTGCGGCAAGTCCACCTCGCTCCGCATGCTCGCGGGGCTCGAGGACGTCAACGGCGGCGCCATCCGCATCGGCGACCGTGACGTCACGCACCTGCCGCCCAAGGACCGGGACATCGCCATGGTGTTCCAGAACTACGCGCTCTACCCGCACATGACGGTCGCCGACAACATGGGCTTCGCGCTCAAGATCGCCGGCGTCAACAAGGCGGAGATCCGGCAGAAGGTCGAAGAGGCCGCGAAGATCCTCGACCTCACCGAGTACCTGGACCGCAAGCCGAAGGCCCTCTCCGGTGGTCAGCGCCAGCGTGTCGCCATGGGCCGCGCCATCGTGCGTGAGCCCCAGGTCTTCCTCATGGACGAACCGCTGTCCAACCTGGACGCCAAGCTCCGTGTGTCGACGCGTACGCAGATCGCCTCGCTCCAGCGCCGTCTGGGCATCACCACCGTCTACGTCACCCACGACCAGGTCGAGGCCATGACGATGGGCGACCGTGTGGCGGTCCTCAAGGACGGTCTGCTCCAGCAGATCGACACCCCGCGCAACATGTACGACAAGCCCGCCAACCTCTTCGTGGCCGGCTTCATCGGCTCCCCGGCGATGAACCTCGTCGAGGTGCCGATCACCGACGGCGGCGTGAAGTTCGGCAAGTCGGTCGTGCCGGTGCAGCGCGACGCGATCGCCGCCGCCACCGACAAGACCGTCACCGTGGGCGTCCGCCCCGAGCACTTCGAGGTGGCCGGCCCGGACGCCGAGCTGGGCCTCGCGGTCACCGTCAACGTCGTCGAGGAGCTCGGCGCCGACGCGTACGTCTACGGCACCGCCAAGGTCGGCGACGAGTCCAAGGACCTCGTCGTCCGTGTCAGCGGTCGTGACGTCCCGGAGAAGGGCAGCCAGCTGCACGTCGTGCCCCGCTCCGGCGAGACCCACGTCTTCTCGACGTCGACCGGTGCGCGCCTGTCCGACTGATCAACCGGCAAACGCACAACCCGGGTGAATCACCCAGGTTGACGACGAGGGCCCCGCGGCGTGCCGCGGGGCCCTTCTCGTTGTCGACAAATACCCCGGCAGACCGGACGTTTCGAGCACTGTGCGTCAACGCCCTACCCGGAAAGTGGTCCTTTCTCATCCCCCGAACCGGTGACTAAATGTCTACAAACCATTACCGGGCGCTACCCTCACACGCGTGAAGCACTCCATGAACCAACAGACGCGACGCGGTCAGGGCCCCGCCCGCCGGGTCGGCCGCACCCTCGCTTTCGTCCTGCCCGTCGTCCTGGTGCTCTCCGGGACCCTCGCGGTCACCCGAGTCAACTGGTCGGGGAACTCCACCGAACCGGTACTCACCGCCGCGGACACCTCCGTGGGCACCCCGCGGGCGGCCAAGCGCGCGCCTCAGGAGGTCCTGCGCGACAAGTTGCTGACCGAACTGCAGGAGGAGGACCCGGGCGTCGCACTCGGCCACCTCCAGCAGGCCGTCAACGGCCGCCCGTCGCTGGCGAAGCACTGCGCGTCCATCGCCCGCGCCCTCGGCCAGGCCGCCGTCGCCGTCTACGGCCCGACCCGCGCCCAGTCGTACGCGCGCCCGGTCTGCGACACCGCCTTCGCCACCGGCGTCGCCGCCGCGCACAGCTGAGCACACCGCCCTGCCACCGGGTAGGAAGTCCATAACGGCTGACGCCGGAACCCTCGTCGGCCGCAGACCCCGGGCGGGACGCCACGTACAGTTCGTGTCCATGAGCGATCCGAGCGCCGCGTCCCGCCCCGTTCAAGCCGTCGTTCTGGCCGGTGGCCAGGGCTCCCGGCTGCGTCCGTACACCGACGACCGGCCCAAGCCGATGGTCGAGATCCCCGGGACCGGGACGCCGATCATCGGCCATCAGCTGTCCTGGCTCGCCGACGAGGGCGTGACGGACGTCGTGGTCTCCTGCGGCCACCTCGCCGAGGTGCTGCAGAAGTGGCTGGACACCGCCGAGTTGCCCCTCACCGTCACGACGGTCGTCGAGCCGGAGCCACTCGGGCGCGGCGGCGGCCTCAAGTACGCCGCGGCGCACCTTCCCCACCCCGACCAGCCCTGGTACGCGACGAACGGCGACATCTGGACGCGGTTCTCGCTGCGGGACATGGCCGATTTCCACACCGAGCGGGACGCCGTCGCGACCCTTGCGCTGGCGCGGCCCCGGCTGCCCTGGGGCGCGGTGCAGACCGACGGCTTCGGACGCATCACCGACTTCATCGAGGCACCGCCGTCGACCTTCGAGATCAACGCCGGCGTGTACGTCTTCTCCCCCGAGTTCGCCGGGCTGCTGCCGCACCGGGGGGACCACGAGCGGACGACGTTCCCCCACCTGGCCCGTGAGCGCCGGCTGGCCGGGTTCACCATCCCCCAGGGGTCGTACTGGCGGGCCATCGACACGGCGAAGGACCTGACCGAGGCGGCGAAGGAACTGGCGGCGCTGGGACGCTGAGGGCTCCGCCGGTCGGGCCGGGTGGCGAGGGGGCCTGCCCCCCCGTCGAGGAGCTGGGGGCGTTCAAGCGCCGAGAGCTCGGCCGGTTGCCTCCCGTCGGCGGCCGACAGCTCGTCGTGGCTTGTCGCGCAGTTCCCCGCGCCCCCCGTCCGCTCCGCCTCCCGGCACGACCGTGGTGGATGCGTACCCCTCCCCTCTGTGGGCCGGAATCGTTCACCGCGGGTCGTGATGATCACCGGAGGGGCGGCCGGTGAACCCGGCATCACCGCGGCTGTGGAGGCGGGAAGGCTGCCCGTGTGGTCCAGGCGACGACGAAGGCCGGTACGACGGAGATCAGTGCCATCCACGGGAGCGCCTCCACCGGGAAGGTGCTCAGCAGCCCGCCGGCCAGGGCTCCTCCCCCGATGCCCAGGTTGAACGCCGAGACGTACCAGGAGGACGCGGCGTCGGGTGCGGTGGCACCCAGGCGGAGAACACCCGACTGCAACGTCACCGGCAGCGCGGTGAAGGCGACGCCCCACAGGGCCACGGCCGCCACGGCGAGTGGCTGCACTCGGATGCTCGCACCGAGCAGCACCAGTGAGCCGGCCATCAGGGCGATGGTGCCGAGCAGGACGGTGTGCGGGCGACGGTCCACCAGGACACCGCCGAGCCATGTCCCCAGGAAGCCCGCCAGTCCGTACACCGCCAGGAGCATGCCGGTGGCGGCCTCGCTGAAGGCGGCGGCGTCGTGCAGGAGGGGGGTCACGTAGGTGTACACGGTGAAGTGCCCGAGGACGAGCAGCGCGGTCGCTGTCACCATGCGTCGTAGGCCGGGCAGGCGCAGCGCGCCGCCGAGTCCTGTCGACTGCGGCGGGGCGGGGCGGTGGGGAATGCCGGGCAAGAGCCGCTGGGCGGCGGCGAGTGCCCCGAGACCGAGCGCCGCCGCGGCGCAGAAGGCACCGCGCCATCCGGCGACGCCGCCGAGGACCGCGCCCAGGGGGACACCCAGAACAAGGGCCGCCGAGTTCCCGGCGAAGACGGCGGCTGTGGTGCGGCCCGAGCGGCCGGGCGGGGCCAGCGCGGCCGCGTATCCGGCGACGATCGACCAGAAGACGCCGTGCGCCATTCCGCACAGGAACCGTCCGATCGCCAAGACCGGGTAGCTCTCGGCGGCCGCGGAGAGCACGGTGCCGAGGGAGAAGATCGCGCTCACGGTCATGTAGAGGCGCTTGCGCGGCCAGCCGGCGGCCCAGTGAGTGAGCGGGGCTGCCGTCAGGCCGACGGTGAAGGCGTACACGGTGACCAGCAGCCCCACCTGTGATCGCGCGACTCCCAGATCGTCGCTGATCGGCGTCAGCAACCCGACCGGCAGCAGCTCCGTGGTGACGACGACGAAGGTCGTGGTGGCGAGAACGAGCAGGCCGGCCCGGCGCCGACGAGGCGACGTCGTGGGCGGACCGGCCCGCTCCGTGAGACGTGGTGCGCTCACACCGACGTGGCGGGGAGCGCGGCGAGGAACTCGCGTACGTGGCGGAGCCAGGTCGCCCGGTCTGCCGGGTTCAGGATGTGTGCGGCGCCGGGCAGTTCGACCAGCCGGGCGCCCGGGATGCCGGCCGCCAGACGGTACGAGCTCTCGGGCAGCACCAGCCGGTCGCCGGTCGGCGCCGCCACCAGGGTGGGGGCGGACACCTTCGCCAGATCGGCCCGCACGTCCACACGGGACACCAGGTCGAAGTGGTCCGACATGCCCGGCGGCATCGCGGCCAGAGTCCGGGCGACCGGCTCGTCGAGGGCGGCCGGTTCGAGGTCGGCCAGGTCCGCCGGGGACATGCAGGACAGGAGGGCGAGCCGTGCCACGTCCTCCCATTGCCCCGCGGCTGCCAGGGACTTGATCAGCCGGGCGGCGAGCGCCAGGACGGGGTCGGCGGCGGCGAAGCCGGCGGTGAGGACGAGGGCCCGGACGCGGTCGGGGTGCCGTGTGGCGATCCGGACGGCCACGGCGCTGCCGAGGGACTCCCCGAGGACGGCGAACGAGTCCTGGCCGGCCGCGACGGCGGCCGCGACCAGGCGGTCGGCGAGGTCGTCCAGGCTCAGGGGCTCGGCGGCTACGGCAGAGCCACCGGCCCCGGGGTAGTGCGGACCGACGAGAGTGTGGTCCTGGGCGAGATCGTCGAGGACGAGGCCGAAGTTCCCTTCGATGCTGCCGCCCGCGCCGTGCGCCAGCAGCAGCGCGGGGCCGCGCCCCTGCACGAGAACGTCGAGGTGGGAGGTGGGAAGCGCGTGATCAGTGGTCATGGCGCCGACGCTAAACTCCGACATCAATGTCAGAGTCAAATCGCGGCGCGGGAGAGGGAAGCGGGAATGAGGCGAGCGGCATGCGCATGAAGGAGATGGTGCGGCGCACCGGCGTCCATGAGCGGCTGCTGCGCTACTACGAACAGCAAGGACTCCTGACGCCCGGCAGGCTGCCCAGCGGTTACCGCGTCTACGGCGAGTCGGACGTCGAGACAGTGCGCCGCATCCGCTGCCTGCTGGCGGCAGGCCTTCCGACCGCTCTGATCTCTCAGGTTCTGCCGTGCATCCGGGCGGACGACGAGCGCCTCATGCCCACCTGTCCGGACCTGCTCGCCCAGCTGCGCCGGGAGGGCGAGCGCATCACCCGCGCCATCGAGGACCTGCAGGCGTCCCACGCGATCCTCGACTCCATCATCGCCGCCGCGCCCCCTGAGGGCGCCGGAACCCCGACGTCGCCTCAGCCGGGCGTTGCCGAGGCAAGCTGACGAAAAGCCCCTGCCGCGATGCCGCCCGACGTGCCGTACCGGACGCTCGTCTCGGGGAGCAGGTCAGTTCGCTGCCCCGTCGACGCGTACCTCGGTGGCACCCCTGCCTACGCGCAAGAAGGCCCCGCATCTGCGTGATGCGGGGCCTTCCGGCGTTCTGGTCGGGTGCTAGCCCAGCAGGCCGCCCACCAGGCCCGGGCGGCCCGTTGAGGACGAGCCTCCGGTGCCCGAGCCGCCGGTCGAGCCCGAGCCGCCCGTCGTCGTGCCGCCGGAGGTGGGGCCGGTCGTGGTGCTCGGCGCCTGGTTCTCCGGGGTGGACTGCTGGGGCGGTGCCTGGCCCGCGGTGCCCTGGGTCTGGCTGGGGGAACCGCCGGTGACGGTGCCGGTGTCGCGGGTGGCACCGGGCTGGGTCGTGGTGCCCGCGCTGGGGCTCGCCGAGCCGGCCGTGGCGCCCTGGGTGGGCGAGGAGGAGGCCGACGGGGTCCGCTTCTCCTTGCGCTTGCCGGGCTCGCCCGGGAGCGGGGAGCCGGGCAGCTCGTTGCGCGGGGCCTCGCCGGGGCCCGGGACGACGACCCGGTCGGCGTCACGGACGGCGCCGCCGAGCAGCGACCCGACGAGCAGGGTGACGCCGGTGGCGATGGCGGTGACGAGGGCGCCGCGCCGCAGCACGTAGCGGCGCAGGTCCCAGATGTCGGCACGGGGGCCGAGACGGCGCCAGGCACTGCCGGCCAGGCGGCCGTCGACGGAGTAGACGGGGGCGCCGGCGATGATCAGCGGGGACCAGGCGGCGAGATAGATGATGTCGGGGGTCTCGTAGGCGGGGACGCTCTTCCAGCTGACCGTGACCAGCAGCGCCGCCGACAGCAGGGCGCCCAGGCAGGCGGCGACCCGCTGCCAGCAGCCCAGCACCGTCAGGACGCCGACGATGACCTGTGCGAAGGCGATGACCAGGCCGGCGCCGACCGGGTGCTCCAGGGCGAACTGGCGCAGCGGCTCGGCGACTTCCCACGGGTGCAGGGTGTTGAGCCACTTGACCATGGAGCCACGCTTGCCGCCTTCGAAGTAGACGGGGTCGCACAGCTTGCCCATGCCGGCGTAGATGGAGATGAAGCCGAGGAAGACGCGCAGCGGAAGCAGGACGACGCCGAGGTTCATCCGGCGCCCGGGGTAGTAGGCGTGCCGGGCCGGGTCGTCGCCGTGCCGCTTGGCCCGGCGCCCGAGTTCGTCCGCTTCGGTGCCGGACTCCTCGAACTCGCCGTCTTGGTAGGCGGGTTCGTCGTAGGCGCTGCCGACCGTGCGCATGGGCGGCAGCAGCCGGGCGCCGTCGGCGGGCTCGTGGGTGCGCTGCGGGCCGACGACCGGGGTCTCGACGGTCTGGGCGAGGTCGCCCTCGTAGCCGTCGCCCGCGTAGCCGTCGCCGCCGTAGCCCGCGTCCTGGTGTCCGGGGCCGTCGTAGCCCGGGCCCACGCGGGAGATGACCCGGGTGGCTCCGGTGCCGGAGGCGGCCTCCTCGGCGTGGCGGACGCTCTCGTGCCGGACGGCCTGCAGGAGCCGGTGCGCGCCGGTGTCGTCGGGGGCGGATCTACCGCTCCAGACGACGGGCCGGCGGCGGGCGGTGGCCCCGTCCGCCCCGCTCCTCACCTGGGGGATGCGGGCGGTGTCCTCGGTGGCGGTCAGATGCCGTGCGACCCGGGGGGACTGGACGCGACGCGTCGAGACGCCCAACTGCACGCGGAAACTCGCGTGATTGACGATGACCTGCGCCGGGTCGCTCGGCACCTTCACCATGCTCAGCGCGGGAGCGTCGTCGAGTCCCGACGAGCGGTCCCCCGTGGGTGTGCGGGGTGTTCTGGTGTCCACACTCATCTAACCGAGTGACGTCGCGTTAGGACACTGCTTTGACCCGCCGGATCTGTCCGGACCCCGTCAAGCTTGTCCTCATCGCCCCCATGACACCGGAATTACCCCGTACGGGTGAAGTTCCGGACTCTTGTTCAGCGGCGTCGGCGAGCCGCCTCGTACAGCACGATCCCCGCCGCCACACCGGCGTTGAGCGACTCGGCGCCACCCGGCATCGGGATCCGCACCCGGTGGTCGCAGGTCTCCCCGACCAGCCGGGACAGCCCCTTGCCCTCGCTGCCGACGACGATGACGACGGGGCCGTCCAGCGCCGGAAGCTCGCCGACCTCGGACTCGCCGTCGGCGGCCAGGCCGACGACCGTGATGCCGGCCTTCTTGTACGCCTCCAGGGCCCGGGTGAGGTTGGTGGCGCGGGCGACCGGGGTGCGGGCCGCCGTACCGGCGGACGTCTTCCAGGCACCGGCCGACATGCCGGCCGCGCGACGCTCGGGGACGACGACGCCGTGACCGCCGAAGGCGGAGACGGAGCGGACGACCGCGCCGAGGTTGCGCGGGTCGGTGACGCCGTCCAGAGCGACGATCAGCGGGTCCTCACCGTCGTCGTGGGCGGCGGCCACCAGGTCCTCGGGGTGGGCGTACTCGTACGGCGGGACCTGAAGGACCATGCCCTGGTGGTTGAGGCCGTTGGTCATCCGGTCCAGCTCGGGACGCGGGGCCTCCATGAGGTTGATGCCACCGCGCTCGGCGGCGACCTGGAGGGCCTCGCGCACCCGCTCGTCGTTGTCGATGAACTGCTGGATGTAGAGGGTCGAGGCCGGGACGCCCTCGCGCAGCGCCTCCAGGACCGGGTTGCGCCCGACGACCAGCTCGGACGTGCCCTTGCCGCCGCGGCCGCGCACGGTGGGCCGGCGTACGGCCTGCTTCGCCTTGGCGCCCGCGACGCGGTTCTTCTTGTGTCCCTTGCGCATCTCGGCGGGCGGGGTGGGGCCCTTGCCTTCCAGGCCCCGGCGCCGCTGGCCGCCACTGCCGACCTGCGCGCCCTTCTTGCCGGACATGCGGCGGTTGTTGGCTGCCATTGAGCTACTCGTCTCCGTGAGGTGATGCGTACGTACGACCGCGTCCGCGGCTGTGTATGTCTGTTCCGTCTATGCAGTGTGCCGCCCGGAGGCCCGGGCGGCACAGTCGATCAGCCCGTGGGGCTCGTCTCAGCGCGGGCCGAGACTCCAGCGCGGGCCCTGCGGGCTGTCCTCGATGACCAGGCCGGACTGGCTCAGCTGGTCGCGGATGGCGTCCGCGGTGGGCCAGTCCTTACGGGCGCGGGCGGCCTCGCGCTGGTCGAGGACCATGCGGACGAGCGTGTCGACCACGCCGTGCAGGTCCTCGCCGCGGTCGCCCTCCCCGGCCCACTGGGCATCCAGCGGGTCGAGACCGAGCACGCCGAGCATCGCGCGGACCTCGGCGAGCCGGGCCACGGCTGCTTCCTTGTCGTCGGCGGCCAGCGCGCTGTTGCCCTGCCGGACGGTGGTGTGCACCACGGCGAGGGCCTGCGGCACGCCCAGGTCGTCGTCCATGGCCTCGGCGAAGGCGAGCGGCACCTCAGCGGCGGGCTCGACGGCACCGGCCTTCTCCACCACCCGCTGCACGAAGCCCTCGATCCGCGCGAACGCCGACTCGGCCTCGCGCAGCGCCTCCTCGCTGTACTCGATCATCGAGCGGTAGTGCGGGGTGCCGAGGTAGTAGCGCAGCACGATGGGCCGCCAGCGCTTGACCATCTCGCTGACCAGGACCGAGTTGCCGAGCGACTTGGACATCTTCTCGCCGCTCATGGTGACCCAGGCGTTGTGCACCCAGTACCGGGCGAACTCGTCGCCGTAGGCCTTGGCCTGGGCGATCTCGTTCTCGTGGTGCGGGAAGACCAGGTCCAGGCCGCCGCCGTGGATGTCGAAGGCGGCCCCGAGGTACTTGTGCGCCATCGCCGAGCACTCCAGGTGCCAGCCGGGCCGGCCGCGCCCCCACGGCGTCTCCCAGTCGGGTTCGCCGGGCTTGGTGGCCTTCCACATGGCGAAGTCGCGCGGGTCGCGCTTGCCGGTGATGCCCTCCTCGGCGGGCTGCCGCATCTCGTCGAGGTCCTGCCGGGACAGCTCCAGGTAGGAGGGCCAGGAGCGGACGTCGAAGTAGACGCTGCCGTCGGCCTCGTAGGCGTGCCCGCGCTCGATGAGGCCGCGCATCATCTCGACCATCTCGGTGATGTGGCCGGTGGCACGCGGCTCGTAGGTGGGCGGCAGGCAACCGAGCACGGTGTAGCCGTCGTTGAAGGCGCGCTCGTTCTCGTAGCCGATGGCCCACCAGGGGCGGTTCTGGTCGGCCGACTTGGCGATGATCTTGTCGTCGATGTCCGTCACGTTCCGCACGAACGTGACGTCGTAGCCGCGGTAGGCGAACCAGCGGCGCATGATGTCGAAGTTCAGCCCGGAGCGGATGTGCCCGATGTGCGGGGCGGCCTGCACGGTGGCACCACACAGGTAGATCGAGACGCAACCCGGCTGGAGCGGGGAGAAGTCACGGATCTGCCGGGCGCTGGTGTCGTACAGGCGAATAGTCACCCCTCCAGGGTAGTGGGCCCCGGGGTGTGCCTCAGGTACTTCACCCTCGGGGCGTCCGGATTCGTGACATTGACAACGGGCACGCCCGGAGCGCTCGCCCCTCAGCCGGCGCGTACGACCAGGGCCGTGGCCACCGCCATCAGCCCTTCCTCCCGGCCGGGGAATCCCAGCCCGTCCGTCGTCGCGCCCGAGACCGACACCGGGGCCCCGGCCGCCTCCGACAGGAGCTTCTGGGCCTCGTCCCGGCGCTTGCCGATCTTCGGGCGGGGACCCACCACCTGTACGGCGATGTTGCCGATCCGGAAGCCGGCCTCGCGCACGATGCGCGCGGCCTCCGTCAGGAGGGTGACGCCGGAGGCGCCCGACCACTCGGGGCGGCCGGTGCCGAAGTGCTGCCCGAGGTCACCGAGGCCGGCGGCGGAGAAGAGGGCGTTGCAGGCGGCGTGGGCGACGACGTCCGCGTCGGAGTGGCCGGCCAGGCCCGGGCCCGCGTCCTCCCACTTCAGGCCGGCGCACCACAGCTCACGGCCCTCCTCGAAGGCGTGGATGTCGGTGCCGATGCCCACCTGGGGCAGAACAGGCTGGTCAGAAGCCATCGTTGAGCCTCCTGCGGGCCAGGACCGCCTCCGCGAGGACCAGGTCCAGGGGACGGGTGACCTTGAAGGCCTCCTCGTGGCCGGGGACGGCCACGACCGTGAGGCCGAGCTGCTCGACCATGCCGGCGTCGTCGGTGACCTCGCCGGTCACCGTCTGGTGCGCCCGGACCAGCGCGGCCCGGTCGAAGCCCTGCGGGGTCTGCACCGCACGCAGCAGGGCGCGCTCCGGCGTGGCGACGACCGGCTCCGGTTCGCCGGGGGTGCCGGCGGGCTCGACCTGCTTGACGGTGTCGGCGAGCGGCAGCGCCGGAACCACGGCCGGGGCGCCGTCCCGTACGGCCTCGATCACGGCGTCGACCGTGTCGACCGGCACCAGCGGCCGGGCCGCGTCGTGGACCAGCACGATGTCGTGGCCGGGCGGCAGCGCGTCCAGGCCCAGCTTCACGGACTCCTGGCGGGTCTGCCCACCCGGGACGACGAGGAAGTCCGTCCGCTCGGGCAGGGCGTGCGCGTCGAGCAGTGATTTGACCTCGGCGGTGCCGTCGGGCGGGGCCACGACGACGACCAGGCCGACGGCACGGGAGGCGGCCATCGCGCGGACCGCGTGGATCAGCATGGGGGTACCGCCGAGCGCACGCAGCGCCTTGGGGGCGCCCGGGCCCAGCCGGACACCACGGCCGGCGGCCGGGATCACGGCCGCCGTTCGGGCCGCGGAGGGGCCGGCGGACGGCGAGGGTCGCGAATCGTCAGACATCGGTTCCTGTCAGGTTTGTGTGCTGGCCTGGCGTGGGTATGGCCTGGAGGAGTGCCGGGCGCGACGCGCTCGACCGGACCCTTCCGTGACGCCGGTCGAGCCGGCTGCCCGGGCCCGGCACCCCGAACACCGGGGCGTGAGTGATAACACATCCCGGGGTGGCGGCGCATCAGCGCCGGAGTACGAACATGCCGCAGCGCCCGGCGACAGGAATTCGTCATCGGGCACCGCGGCATTTCGATGTGCAGGCGCGCGCTTGATCAGCTTCGACCAGCAGCCTTGATCAGCAGCTTCGATCGGCGCAGAGCGCTGAGCGACGGGCTTCGCCTCAGGAGGCGAGAACCTCGTCGAGCAGAGCCTCAGCCTTGTCCTCGTTCGTGTTCTCCGCGAGGGCGAGCTCGCTCACCAGAATCTGGCGGGCCTTGGCGAGCATGCGCTTCTCACCGGCGGAGAGTCCGCGCTCACGCTCACGACGCCACAGGTCACGCACGACTTCCGCGACCTTGATGACATCGCCCGAGGCGAGCTTCTCCAGGTTTGCCTTGTATCGACGGGACCAGTTCGTGGGCTCCTCGGCGTATGGTGCGCGCAGCACCTCGAAGACCCGGTCCAGCCCGTCCTGACCGACCACATCACGCACGCCGACGAACTCCGCATTGTCCGCTGGCACACGTACCGTCAGGTCGCCCTGGGCGACCTTCAGCACCAAGTAGGTCTTGTCCACGCCTTTGATCTGGCGAGTTTCGATGGCCTCGATCAGCGCGGCCCCGTGATGGGGATAGACCACGGTGTCGCCAACCTTGAACGTCATGTGACAGGTACCCCTTCCGTGGCTATCCAGGGTAACACGGAAATCGCGGGTTCTGAATGGCGTTTTCGCAGGTCAGGGCGTATCTCGGGGCTTGACAACTCCGACAGGAACGTGCTTCGGACAGGGATCGGAAGAAGGTATTCGCAGGTGGGAGCGGCTCTTCGGGGCGAGCGAAACGCGTACGTTACACACATCCGGAGCATCCTCCATAGGGCCGAACATCCCCAAATGTCCGGTTCCGTATGATCGACTTCCGCTACTCCGTTCGGCGGCCCGAGCGGGGTTCCGGTCGAATCCGAAATTGATCACGAGGTGCCCCGACGGGCCGTCGGTGATCAATTCCGGGCGGCTCGCGCATTCCTTCACGGAACATTTGCGGTGCCACCTGGGTCTCTTATGTGAATGCCGGACGGACACCACGCCAATGTGACGCGGGAGTCATGTGTGACTCAGGTGGGATCGTCGGCGCCGGGGGGTCGGGTGCGGCCGGACGCGGACGGCTCGGTAACCTAAGGCCCGCTGACAGACACTTAGAGCGGCTTTATCGGCCGCTCCGCTCGAGTCAAGGAGTTGCCGCCGCCGTGAGCAGCAGCCTTCGACGCGGCACCCTCGCCGCGGCCGCCATCGCGTTCTCGATCGCCTCGCTCGCCGCGTGCGGCGCCGGCAACGACGCCCAGACGCTGGAGATCAAGCCGGACAACGCGGCGACCAGCGTCGGCGACATCAAGGTCCAGAACGCGATCGTCATCACACAGCCCGATCTCGAGTCGACCGGCCCCGCCGCGATCTCCGCGACCCTCTTCAACTCCGGCAGGACTGCCGAGACGCTGGAGTCCATCACCCTCCCCGGCACCGGCAAGACCGCCGAGCTCAAGCCCGCCAAGGGCGGCAGCCTCAGCATCCCGCCCGGCGGTTCGCTGGTCCTGGGCGGCAAGGACAACGCCACGGCGATGCTGCCGAGCAGCCGTGAGGCCGTGCAGGACGGCAACGCCCAGAAGGTCACCTTCACCTTCAGCAAGACGGGTGCCGTGAGCCTGCGCGCGTTCGTCGTCCCCGCCGAGCACTACTTCAAGGAGTGGGGCCCGACCGAGGTGCCGGCCGCGCCGGGCGCCTCGTCGTCCCCGTCCGCTTCGCCGTCGGGCTCGCCGTCCGGTTCTCCCGCCGAGGGTGAGTCGGGCGCGCCGGCCGGCGGTGAGACGCCGGGTGGCCACCAGGCGTCCGGCAAGCCGACCGACGCGGCCTCCGCGAGCGCCGACGCCGGGCACTGAGCAGACGCGACACGAAGGGCGGGGCCTCTCCCGGGAGAGGCCCCGCCCTTCGTGTCGTTCGGGTCGCTGTCGTATCCGGCCGGCTTACGGCTCGAACTTGTAGCCGAGGCCGCGGACCGTCACCAGGTAGCGCGGGGCACCCGGGTCCGGCTCGATCTTGGCGCGCAGGCGCTTGACGTGGACGTCGAGGGTCTTGGTGTCACCGACGTAGTCGGCGCCCCAGACGCGGTCGATGAGCTGCATGCGGGTCAGGACGCGGCCGGCGTTGCGCAGCAGCATCTCCAGCAGGTCGAACTCCTTGAGCGGCAGGTCGATCTTGGTGCCGCCGACGGTGACCACGTGCCGGTCGACGTCCATGCGGACCGGACCGGCCTCCAGGGCCGCCGGGCTGACCTCCTCGGGCTCGCCGCGGCGGCGCAGTACGGCACGGATCCGCGCGACCAGCTCGCGCGAGGAGAACGGCTTGGTGACGTAGTCGTCGGCTCCTATCTCCAGTCCGACGACCTTGTCGATCTCACTGTCCTTGGCGGTCACCATGATGACGGGGACGTTGGAGCGGCCGCGCAGCTGGCGGCACACCTCGGTGCCCGGCAGGCCGGGCAGCATCAGGTCGAGGAGGACGAGGTCGGCGCCGTTGCGCTCGAACTCGTCGAGTCCGTCGGGCCCCGTGGTCGCGACGGCGACCTCGAAGCCCTCCTTGCGGAGCATGTACGACAGGGCGTCGGAGAAGGACTCCTCGTCCTCGACGACGAGCACTCGGGTCACGGAAGGACCTCCGGGGCGGGAAGCGTTTCGTACGCGTTCGATTCGGGGGATTGAGGGGTGGACCGCCCGGCCTCCTCGTCGAGGCCCGCGCCTCCTGCGCGTGTCTCTCGGGCGGGCTGATGTGCGCCGCGGGCCGCACCGGCCTCCGGCAGCCGCAGGGTGAAGGTGGAGCCCTGGCCTTCGGCGCTCCACACCGTGACCTCCCCGCCGTGCGAGGCGGCCACGTGCTTCACGATGGCCAGCCCGAGTCCGGTGCCGCCGGTGGCACGGGAGCGGGCCGGGTCGACGCGGTAGAAGCGCTCGAAGATGCGCTCCTTGTCCTTGTCGGAGATGCCGATGCCCTGGTCGGTCACGGCGATCTCGATGTGGTCCCCGCCGGGGGCGTTCACACTGCGGGCCGCTATGCCGACGCGGGTGCGGGCGGGTGAGTAGTTGACGGCGTTCTCGACGAGGTTGCCGAGTGCCGCGGCGAGCTGGCCGCGGTTTCCCCAGACGCGCAGGTCGGCGGTTCCCCCCGCGGCCATGGTGATCTGTTTGGCGCCGGCCTGGTGCCGGCAGCGGTCGATGGCCTCGGCGACCAGCTCGGCGACGCGGACCGGCTCGGCGTCCTCCAGCGGGTCGTCGTTCTGCACGCGCGAGAGATCGATGAGCTCCTGCACCAAGCTGGTGAGCCGGGTGGCCTCGATCTGCATGCGCCCGGCGAACCGCTGGACGGCCTCGGGCTCGTCGGAGGCGTCCATCACGGCCTCGGAGAGCAGCGAGAGGGCTCCGACCGGCGTCTTCAGCTCATGGCTCACGTTGGCGACGAAGTCGCGGCGGACCGCTTCGATGCGGCGGGCCTCGGTCAGGTCCTCCACCAGCAGCAGCACCAGCCGGGAACCGAGCGGCGCGACCCGCGCGGAGACGGCCAGGGCCTCTCCGCGTCCGGTGCCGCGCCGTGGCAGGTCCAGCTCGACCTGTCGTATCTCGCCGTCCCGCCGGGTGTCCCGGGCCATCTGCAGCATCGGCTCGACGGCGAGCTTGCCGCCGCGGACCAGGCCGAGGGCGTACGCCGCCGAGCTGGCCTTGACCACGGCGTCCGCCTCGTCGAGGACGACGGCGGACGATCTGAGGACCGACAGCACCGTGTCCACGCCCGGCGGGAGCACCGCGTCGGTGTGCAGGGAGCTACGGGTGGGGCGCTTCTGCTCGCGCTCGCTGAAGCGGAACGCCAGCATGGCGATGACACCGGTGAGCACCCCGGCGATCGCTGCCGCTGCGGCGACCGCCGCGTTCACGTCCATGCACCCAGGTTAGGCATGGCTCGGGCGCCCTCCACAGCCGTCGGGGTGCGAGCTCGAACACTCGTCGCCCAGAGTTCACCTTGGAGCCAGTATTGGTTCATTTGGGATGCCGGAAACGGACGCGTACGGGGCGGAACGTGGGAGCGTGGGGTTCGGACCGCCGGTAATACGACGGTCGTACCGCCGGTCGTCCGGTGGGCTCCGGCCCTTGGACCCCCGACTGAGACGCACGAGAGGGAAAGCCTGATGCGGGACGCGTACCACGAGGAACTGGACTCGATCGGCGACGGTCTGGTGGAGATGGCCCGGCTGGTCGGGTCGGCGATCGGGCGCGCCACGACCGCCATGCTCGACTCCGATCTGAAGCTGGCCGAGAACGTCATCGAGGCCGACCAGCGGGTCGACGAGCTCCAGCACGACCTGGAGGCCCGGGCCATAGCCCTGCTGGCGCGGCAGCAGCCGGTGGCGACGGACCTGCGCATCGTCGTCACGTCGCTGCGGATGTCGGCCGACCTGGAGCGCTCGGGCGACCTCGCCCAGCACGTGGCGAAGCTCGCGCGCCTGCGCTACCCGGACCGCGCGGTCCCGAGCGACCTGCACGCCACCATCCTGGAGATGGGCCAGCTCGCGCAGCGCCTGATGGCGAAGGCCGCCGAGGTGATCATCACCAAGGACGTCGACCTGGCGCTCCAGCTGGAGCAGGACGACGACGAGATGGACCTGCTGCACCGCACGCTCTTCCAGCACCTGATGGACGACCGCTGGAAGCACGGCATCGAGACGGCCGTGGACGTCACGCTGCTCGGCCGCTACTACGAGCGGTTCGCCGACCACGCCGTGTCGGTCGCCAAGCGCGTGGTGTACCTGGTGACGGGCGAGCACGCGGACGAGCTCCAGGCGGATGTGCAGCCGGAGATCCAGGCGGCCCCGGGAGCGGAGAGCGCCTGACGGGTCCGGCCGGGGCGGGCCCGGGTGCCCGGGTGAGTCCGGCCGGGGCGGGCCCAGGTGCCCGGGTGAGTCCGGCCGGAGCGGGCCCAGGTGCCCGAGGTGAGTCCGGCCGGAGCGGGCCCAGGTGCCCGGGGTGAGTCCGCCTGGAAGCGGGGGCGGGGTCGGCTGGGGCGCGGGGGCGCCTCAGTGCGCCGTTGATGCGCCCAGCCGGGCGGGCATCCAATGGGCACAGGCACCAGCCTCGAGGAGGGACCCATGGCCGAATCCCCCAGCACCACGCCCGACCCCGCCCGGCAGCGTGAGACCGAGCAGCCCGCCGAGATCAGGAGCTTGCCCCTGATCGCCGCGTGCGGCTGCGGCTCGGGCTGCGGCTGCGGGTGTCAGTCGGGCAGCCCCTGCCAGTGCGGCTGACACCGACGCTTCGTCGTCCGTACGACCTGTGGGGCCCCGGCGGTGTCGCCGGGGCCCCTCTGCGTCGGGTCGTGGGACGTGGGGTCGCCCGGGTGGCCGTACGGGCGGAGCATGAGAGGGAGGCAAGGAAGGAGGCGCGAGGCATGCCCAAGTTCATGGATGTCCATCGCGGCATGGAGGGCATCACGGAAGAGCAGCTGCGTGAAGCCCACAACGCGGACCTCGCGATCGAGAAGGACGAGCAGGTCCACTTCGAGACGGCCTGGGCGGATCCGGAGTCCGGCCATGTCTACTGCCTCTCCGAGGCCCCCTCGGCCGAAGCGGTCCAGCGCATTCACGAGCGCGCCGGACACAAGGCGGACGAGGTGCACCCCGTGCCGTTGACGGTGCGGTGACCTGCCCGGCCCACGGTTCCCGGCGTCGCGTCCCCGCCCGCCGGGTGCCGCGGGAAGCGGCCCGTCAGCGGCGCCGGCCGGTGTTGAGGCGGGCCGCCTGGCGGGTCAGGTAGTCGCGTTCGGCGAGGTTGGGTGCCTTGCGGGCCGCCTCGGCGTACAGCCGGGCCGCCGTTTCCGGGTCGCCGTCGCGTTCGTGGAGGTAGGCCGCCACCGCGTCGTAGCGGGGCAGCGACTCGTCCAGCGCGGCGAGCGCCGCGAGACCGGCGCGCGGTCCGTCGGCCTCGCCCACGGCCACCGCCCGGTTGAGCCGGACGACCGGGCTGTCGGTGAGGCGCGCGAGCTCGTCGTACCACTCCACGATCTGCACCCAGTCGGTCTCCTCGGCGGTGGGCGCGTCGGCGTGCAGTGCCGCGATGGCGGCCTGGGCCTGGAACTCGCCCAGCCGGTCGCGGGCGAGTGCCGCCTGGAGGATCTGGACGCCCTCGGCGATCAGGCGCGTGTCCCACCGTCCGCGGTCCTGCTCGGCGAGCGGTACCAGGCCGCCGTCGGGCGCGGTGCGCCCGGCGCGCCGGGCGTGATGGAGCAGCATGAGCGCGAGCAGCCCCGACACCTCGGGGTGGTCGATCACGGCCGCGAGCTGCCGGGTGAGCCGGATGGCCTCGGCGGCCAGGTCGAGGTCACCGGAGTAGCCCTCGTTGAAGACGAGATAGAGGACGCGCAGCACGGTCGCGACGTCGCCGGGCTGGTCGAACCGTACGTCCGAGACGGTGCGCTTGGCGCGGCTGATGCGCTGCGCCATGGTCGCCTCCGGCACCAGGTAGGCCTGGGCGATCTGCCGGGTGGTGAGCCCGCCGACGGCGCGCAGGGTGAGCGCGACCGCGGACGACGGTGTCAGCGAGGGGTGGGCGCACAGGAAGTACAGCTGGAGCGTGTCGTCCACGTCGGACGCGGGTCCGGGCGCCGGCTCCTCCTCGACGAGGTCCTCACGCCGGCGGCGGGCGCTGTCCGCCCGCGACTGATCGAGGAACTTGCGCCAGGCCACGGTGACCAGCCAGCCCTTCGGGTCCCGAAGGGGGTCTCCCTTGCCCGGGCGAAGCCGAGAGCTCGGTGAACCGTCGGCCGGCCAGACGCGAAGCGCCTCGATCAGCGCGTCCTGCACGGCGTCCTCGGCCGCCGCGAAGTCGGCTCCGCGGCGGACGAGGATCGTGAGCACGCTGGGAGTGAGGCTGCGGAGCAGTACCTCATCCATGGACGGAGCACTCCGGGATGGTGGGCGGGGCGGTCAGGAACGGGCGCACCTCCAGCCACTCGTGGATCGGCTTCCCGCCCGCGCCGGGGGCCGCCGACAGTTCCCCGGCCAGCTCGACGGCACGGTCGTAGTCGTCGACGTCGATGATCATCCAGCCGGCGATGAGGTCCTTGGTCTCGGCGAACGGCCCGTCGGTGACCGGCGGGCGCCCCTCACCGTCGTACCGGACCCACGCCCCCTCGGGGGCGAGCGCCTGGCCGTCGACGAACTCGCCGGTCTTCTCCAGCCGCGCCGCGAAGTCGTTCATGTACTGGATGTGGGCCGAGATCTCCTCCGGCGTCCACCGGTCCATCGGCACGTCGTTGACCGGGGTCGGGGCGCCTCGGTAGTGCTTGAGAAGCAGGTACTTCGCCATGGTGGTTCTCCTCGGTGACGGTGCGGCCCATCTTGGCCGCTTTCACCCCGGGGACGGAGCCGGACGCGGGTTCTCGACATCGGTCGGCGAAGTTTTTTCGGCAGTGTCTCCGAGGGGTCCGGCCGGAGGGTGCTCACTGCCCGACGCGGCCGTCGATCCGTTCGCGCAGGAGGTCGGCGTGGCCGCAGTGCCGGGCGTACTCGGCGATCTGCGCGACCAGGATGTCGCGGAGCCGGACCCGGCCGCCGGGTTCGGGGCCGAAGTCGGAGTGGCCGGCGTTGCCGGTGTCGAGGTCGGTGACACCGGCCAGGTAGCGGTCGGTGCGCTCGACCTCGGTACGCCACTGCCGCCAGGCGGCGTCCACGACCGCCGGGTCGGCGATCGCCCCGTTGAAGTCGCCGTCCCGGTCGTCCGGCGTGCGGTACAGCTTCGGCGCGTCCTCGCCGGCCATCACCCGGCGGACGTGCCGCTCCTCCTCGGTCAGGTGCCGCACCAGCCCGAGCAGGGACATCGTGGACGGCGGTACGGATTTCCGGGCCATCTGCTCGGCGTCCAGGCCCGCGCACTTCATCTCCAGGGTGAGGCGGTAGGCCCGCAGGCAGTCGAGGAGGACGCCGCGTTCGCCGACGGGCTGGGCCTCGGTCTCCCGGGGGTCGTCGTCGGGGTCGACCCACATGTCGGGGTGGACGGTCGCCCGTGTCCACCGAGTCGTATCCGCCGCTGCGGGCGTCACTGCTTCGCCGGTGTGCTCGCCTGAGACCATGCGGGCATGGTGGACGGGGCGGGGCGGGCCCGCCACCGAATATCGGGGCGTCAGCCGTCCTGCCGGGCTCCGCACGTCAGCCGACCCGCTGGGCTCAGGACATCAGCCGACCCGCTGGGCTCCGCACGTCAGCCGGCCTGCTGAGCTCCCGCACGTCAGCCGGCCTGCTGGGCTCCGGACGTCAGCCGCGACCGCCTGCCCCGCCGGCGCCGGCGTCGCCGGCTGGGGCACCCTCCTCGGCGCCGCGTGCTTCTCCGTGGGCCGCCTCCTGCAGTTCGGCGAACGCCCTTGAATCGGAGAGAGGGCCGGCTGGGTCGCGCAAGTCCCCTCGTCCGCCTGCCCCCTCCCTGCTCGTCCGCTACGTCCGGTCGAACGCCGCCAGGACCGCCAGGCACAGGGTGAGGCTCGCGGCGAAGGCGATGCCGCAGCGGGACAGGGCCGTCGGCACCGCGGCTCCCTCCCAGCGGGCCAGGGCGAAGGCGATCGCCGCGGCGACGACGGAGAAGAGGACGGCCACCGCCAGCGCGAGGAGCAGGAACGCCGGGAAGGTGTGGTTCATGAAGGCACCGCCTGGGTCGTGTGGTGTCGATGAGGACTGTCGTACGGCCCCGATGGGGACTGTCGTGCGGTCCCGATGGGGGCTGTCGTGTGATGTCGATGGGGACTGTCGTGCGGTCCCGGTGGGGGCTGTCGTGTGATGTCGGTGAGGGCTGTCGTGTGGTGTCGATGGGGGCTGTCGTGTGATGTCGATGGGGAATTACGACGATCCCCGGGCGGAACCGCAGGTGGGACGGTTGGATGTTTCTCCGGTGACAACAGGGGGTTGTCCGGCGAACAAACCACGGGGGAGAACGGGTGGCCGGCGAGAGGAAGCGGGCGGGGCGGCCGTGGGGACCGGCCCGCGGCTCGTGCGTCGAGATCAACGAGCTGGTCGCGGTGGTGCGGTCCTGGCTCGACGAATCGGCGGTGTCCGTACGGGAGTTGCACGCACGGCTCACTCCCGAGCACTTCGTCGCCGAGGCCGTGCCCGAGTTACGCCGGTTGCGTGACCGGCTGGCCGGCGAATCGCTGGAGTGGGATCTCGTCGAGGCCGTGGCCGACGTGTGTTTCCCCCATGAACCGGCCGATCTCGCCCGGCGACGCCTCGGGGAGGCGAGGACGCTGTGGGACAGGGCGGGCACGGACCCCACGGCGATCGCAGAGGCGCAGGAGCTGGTGCCCGCCCGGGAGTTACTGGAGGCCAAGGACCGCACCATCGAGGTCCTCCAGGAGATGCAGCGCGCCCGGCAGGCCTACGAGGCAGGCGAACACGGGCGGCAACAGGCCCTGTCGATCGCCACGTTGCTGTTCGTCATGCTCGGACAGGCCCAGGCGAAGGTCGCCGAACTGCGGCGCCGGCTCGACGCCCTGGAGTCGGTGACCATCGAACTGGGCGACGGCCAAGGGGTGATGGAGCTTCTCTCACGGGCGCAACGGCAGGAGACGGACCTGCGCGAACAGCTGGTTCGCGCCGAGCGGGAGCGGGGCATCGCCCAGCAGGTCGCCGACCACGCGGCACGCCGTATCCAGCAACTGGAGGCCGAGCTGGCCGAGCTGCGGCTCCGCATGGGGGAGGACGGGCCCCCCGGGACCCAGGAGGCGGCGCCGCCCGTGTCCCAGCCCGAACTGCGCGCGCTCAGCCCCGACGACGCCGCGCTCGACGACGTGGACCGTGCGCTGGACAAGGCGCGCGCCGTTCTCGACGAGGAGCACGAGGCCGTTCAGCAGGCCGCCGACGAGGTGGGTTACTGGTCGTCCTCGGCTCCCTCTGTTCCCTCGATTCCCTCGATTCCCTCGGCTGCTCCGGCGGAAGCCGGCGTGTCCGTGCCCGGCCAGGTCGGGCAGAACCCGGGGGGACAACCCGCCGGGTTGTCCGGAACAACCCCGAACAACCCGCCGACCAGCCAGGAGACATCCTTCCCCGCGCTCGAATCCCCGCGGTCCCCGACCGCCGACCCCCACGGCGACATCTCCGAGGCGGCCCACCGGATCACCCGGGGCAGGGACCCGGAGGACATCGTGAAGCGGCTGTGCCGGGCCGTCGTCCCCACCGTCGCCGACGCGGTCATGGTGTATCTGCGGGACCCGATCCCGACGGGCGACGAAGAACACGTGGGCCCGCTGGTGCTGCGGCTGCAACAGGTGCATCCGCTCCACGCCGGCGGGGGTGCCGCGCGGTGCGAGGTACGCCCCGGCAGCGCGCTCTTCGACGTACTGAACGGGGCGCTGCCGATCGGTGGCGACTCGCCGGTCGGTGGGGCCGCGCTGCCGGAACTGCTCGGTGCGGGACACGAGACACCCGGCGGAGGCCACACCGTCCTCGTGCCCCTGCACGGTCGCAGGCGGATCATCGGCACGGCGGTCCTCCTGCGCCACCCCGCCGAGCAGGCCTTCCAGGACGCCGATCTGTCGGTCGCCGCCGAGTTCGCCACCCGCAGCGCGCTCGCCATCGACAAGAGCCACAATCTGCAGGCCGCGGTCCAGAACCTCCATCTCGCCCGCAGTCTCGCGGACACCCTGCAGATCGTCGCCGACGGAATCGCGACCGGTCTCGGCTACGAGCTGGCGTGCGTGAACCTCGTACGGCCGGACGGCGACCTCGTCGTCGCCGCCTTCGCCGGGAACCCCGAGGCCGAGGCCCTCATCACCGGCCGGGTCGGCTCGCGCGAGTCCTGGGAGCGCCGCCTCGGCATGGGCGAGCACTGGGGCGACCTGGTGTTCATACCCCACACCGAGGGCTGGGTCCTCGACGACGACGACGTCCCGCAGTGGTACACCGACGGCCCCGCCCCCCGCTTCGAGGACGAGTGGCACCCCGCCGACCGCCTCTTCGCCCCCATGTACGCCCGCAGCGCTTCGGGTGCCTCCCACGGTGAGCTGATCGGTGTGATCTCCGTGGACCGGCCCCTCACCCGCCGCCGTCCCAGACCGGACGAGCGCCGCGACCTGGAGGAGTACGCCTTCCAGGCCGCCATCGCCATCAGCAACGCGCGGCTGCGCGCCAACATGCAACGCGCACTGGTCAGGCTGGAAAGGGAGCAGCAGTCGCTGCGGGCAAGCGAGGAAAGCTTCCGGCAGGCCTTCGAGTACGCGCCCAGTGGCATGGCCATCGCCGAGATGGGCGGCGACAGCCACGGCCGCATCCTCCGGACGAACGACGCGCTGTGCCGCATGCTGGGCCGCCCGGCCTCCATCATGCGCCGCTACACGTTCTCCGACCTCGTCCACCCCGAGGACATCGGCACCCTGCTCCGCACCAACGCCGAGGGCGGGCGCGCGGAACTGCGCCTCGGGCGCCGCGACGGGTCGTACCTGTGGGTCTCACTGCGCAACAGCGTGGTCGCGGAAGCCGCGGACGGCCCGCGCTTCCTCCTCACGCACGTCGAGGACATCGAGGAGCGCAAGCGACGCGAGTTCGTTCTCACCCACCGCGCCTCGCACGACGATCTCACCGGCCTGCCGAACTCCTCCGAGCTGCACGCCCGCATCGACGCCCGGCTCTGCGCACATCCGGAGCAAGGGTCCGACGCCGTGAAGGGGGCCGTCGACCTCTACCTCGGCCACGCCGCCGAGGCCGCGATGCCCCACACCCATGTCCGGGCTCCCGTGGGCGACGGCAACACACATGGCCTGGCCGTGTTGTTCTTCGCCCTCCGCGACTTCAAGGCGATCAACACCCGTTTCGGGCACGACG
Source organism: Streptomyces tibetensis (assembly GCF_007655005.1). Classification (GTDB taxonomy): domain Bacteria; phylum Actinomycetota; class Actinomycetes; order Streptomycetales; family Streptomycetaceae; genus Streptomyces; species Streptomyces tibetensis. The sequence goes on along the minus strand of NZ_SZVW01000024.1, from coordinate 11,126 downwards.
CGGGGGACGGCGTCCTCGTCGAGGTCGCCCGACGGCTCGGCCAGGCCGTACGCGACGGCGACACGGTCGCCCGGTACGGCGGTGACGAGTTCGTCGTCCTGGCCGACGGCCTGAGCTCCGCCGACGCGCATACCACCGCGGTCTGGATGCAGTCCCGGATCCATCAGCCGATCCCCCTGGGCGACCAGACGGTGCGCATGCACGCGGGTGTCGGCATCGCATGGGCCCAGTGCGGGGCGGCTCCCGGCGACATCCTGCGCGCGGCACGGGGGTTCGCGTCGTGAGGGCGGTCTGCGTACAGATGCTCCCTTGCCCGGCTGGGGCGACAATGGATGAGTACACGGCTTCTCTACTGTGAGATGAGGGAAGACAGTGGCTCTCAACACGTACTTGACCGACGCGCAGGAGCAAGCGTTCAGAGAGAACGCAGACGACCTCGCAAGGCTGGAACCTCAGCTGGACGAGGTGCACAGGACGGCCGCATCCCGACTGGAGGGCGCGGGTTTCACGGACGTACTCAACTGTCTGGCGTGCAGCGCGTGCGAGGGATGGACGCATGGCGATGACGGCAAATGCGGCAACTGCCCCCACGGCTTCTTCTCGCACAACGTGAAATAGCGGCGTAGGACGAACCGTGCAGTGACGGGGTGGCCGTCGGCACTGGTCTGATCAGCCGCCGAAGGCAGGTGCGTTGGCGCGTGCCCAGTCGGCGAAGGTGAGTGCGGGTCGGTCCAGCAGGTCCGGCAGCGTGTCGGTGGTGGGGCCCGGGCGGTTGGCGTAGTCGGCCAGGGAGCCGAGCAGCCGGGCGGGAACCTCCTCGGGCAGCCCCTGGGCCAGCATGCCCTGCCGTACCTGTTCGGGCGGGAGTTCCTGGAAGGACAGCGTCCGGCCGATGGCGGCGCCGATGGGCCGTACCTTCTCGATCTGGTCGAGTGACTGCGGGCCGGTCAGCGTGTGGATCGCCTCCCCGTGCAGGCTGCCCCGCAGAGCGCGTACGGCGACCGCCGCGATGTCGGTCTCGTGAACGGAAGAGGTGGCGGCCCGGCCGTACGCGCCGCGCACCACGTCACCGGCCCTGATCTGGGGTGCCCAGGCCAGCGCGTTGGCGGCGAAGTCGGCCAGGCGCAGGATCGTCCAGTCCAGGCCCGAGTTCATGACCGCTTCCTCGGCGTGCTTGAACCGGGCGGCGAAACGGGCCTCCCCCGCCGGGTACTCCACGGTGGTGGCCGACAGCAGCACCGCCCGCCGTACGCCGTGCTCGCCGGCGAGCCTCAGCAGTTCGCCGAGGCCGGGCCCGACGGCGCGCGGGCTGATCTGCAGCGCTTCCACTCCGTGCAGCGCCGCCTCGATCCACTGGGGGTGGAACAGGTCTCCGCGGACGGCTGTCACGCCATCGGGGAGCCGGGCCTCGCCGGGCCCGCGCGTGACCGCGGTGACGGCCGTGCCCGCCTGCAGCAGCTGGTTCATCACCTGACGTCCTACGACGCCGTTGGCTCCGGTTACGAGGATCATGATCGGTTGCTCCTTCGCTCGATGCGTGGAGGTGACGAGTGAGGTTCGGGTGAGGCGGATGCGTGTGGGGCGACTTCAGACCATCCCCGCCCTGGGTGCCGGGGAGCCCGCGAGCGGGGACGCGTCCAGGTACCTGACCTCGTAGACGCGTTCGCTGAACTTCCAGCCGTCGGGAGTGCGCTCGTAACGGTCGTGGTAGAGGGCGAAGTTCAGGTGTGAACTGCCGTCACGCATCCGCCCGAACTCCTGGATGTACGCACGGCCGGCCGCGGTGTCGCCGTCCAGTCGGATGACGCCCGGATGGACGTTCTGCACGAAGAACTCCCAGAGTCCTTGCCCGCGTTCGACCCCCGCGCGGATCTCCTCCCGGCCGACGAACTCCCTGTCGACGTGCGGCCACCGCAAGGTGCCCTCGGGAGTGAAGAGCGAGGCGACACGGTCGTAGTCGCGCATCATCACCGCGTCGGTGATCTCTGCGCGCAGCGCCTCGATCTCGACACGGTCGGCGATGGCCTGCACGTCACTCATCGATACCCTGCCTTGTCGGTCGGTGGCCAGGCGTGCTCCGCCTGTCCGATGGGGCTTTGTTACGAGCATCAGCGCAGGTCAGCGACCGAACAAGATGAAATGTGCGAGGCTGTCCATAACGCGGGGGTTATGTATGGAGCTGCGCGACATAGAGATCTTCCTGACGTTGGCCGAGGAACTGCACTTCGGCCGTACCGCCGAGCGGCTTCGCGTGTCCCAGGCCCGCGTCAGCCAGGCCATCAGCAGGCAGGAACGCCGCCTCGGCGTCGCCCTGTTCGACCGCACCAGCCGACGGGTGACCCTGACGCCTGTCGGCCGGCGCCTGCGCGAAGACCTCCAGCAGGCCGTCGACCTCCTCCAGGCAGGGCTGGCCCGGGCCCGGGCAGCCGGCGCGGGCCAGACCCTACGGCTCGGCGTGTTCGGCCACGCCGGACACGAACTGCGCCCTCTCGTCGACGAGTTCCGCACGCGCAACCCGGGCAGCGACATCCAGTTCGGCGAGATCAACGGCAGCGATCCGTTCACCGCCCTGCGCACCGGCGAGCATGACGTGCACGTGGTGTGGCTGCCCGTCGCCGAGCCGGATCTCACGGTGGGCCCCACCGTACTGACCGGAGCCCGCGTGCTGGCCGTGGCGGCAGATCATCCGCTGGTCGCACGCGGCAGCGCGTCGTTGGAGGACCTGGCCGACAACCGCGTGGTCGACCTGGGCCCCGACGCCCCCGGCTACTGGGTGGCGTCCATGATCCCCCTGCACACGCCGCTCGGCCGGCGCGTCCCACGTGGACCACGCGCGCGGACCTTCCACGAGGTGCTCTCCCTGGTCGCCTCCGGAGAATGCGTCCAGCCTCTGGGCGAAGTCGCCGCCCGCTACAACAACCCCCCTGGCATCGTCTTCCTGCCCATCCCCGACGCCCCCGCCCTCCCATGGGCCCTGACGTGGCGGTCCTCGCCCGACAACCCCATGATCCACGCCTTGGCCGAAACAGCCGCGGATATCGGGCCGATCGTGTTGTGACCCGGCTGGGTCGGGACCTTGGTGTCCGACTCCGTAGGACGGCGCGGTCTGCACGGACGGCGTCGAAGCGGCACGCCCTGCGGCTGCAAGTACCAGGCGCCTCGCTTCCATGGCCTCCCCACCCCCATTTCTCCGGAGACCACACGCCATGTCCGCTGTGACGAACGCGCCCGACTCCGTGGAACGGACGGCGGAGCGTCAGTGGTCGATCAGCGCGTTCCACAACATGATCCCCGCGCCCCGCCCGGCGCAGCAGGCCCCCGCCCCGGATCCGAAGACCCGCCGTGGAGCCGAAGGAATCCGCCGTGGACGAACCCACCTCCCCCCGGCCCGGACTCAGCCACCCGGCGATCGTGGCCCGAGACCCGGAGAAGCTGGCCGAGTTCTACTGCTCGGTCTTCGCGATGGAGCCTTTCCACCGCGATCCGGACGGAAGTTGCTTCTTCTCCGACGGATACTTCTCGCTCGCCCTGATCAAGCATCAGCTCGACGGGGCGACCCCGGTCGGCTTCAACCACTCACCCCGGTCGGCTTCCACATCGAGGACACGGCGACCACCGCCGAGGCCCTGGTGGCGGCCGGCACTCCGAAACCGACTGAACGCTTCACCGACCGCCCCTTCGCCGAGTACCGCGCCATGGATCCGGAGGGCAATTGGTTCGACCTCTCGGAACACGGTTCGGCGGCCCACGCCCGCCGTCGGACTCCACCGGCTCCTGAACTGCGACGACCGGAAGCTCCGTAGGGGCGGGCGGGGCCCGGGGACGGCCCGGTCAGCGCTGGAAGGGCATCGTCCAGCAGTTGGACGCGGTCGGCTTGCCCTCAAGACGGTCGGTGAGCCAGGAGATCGCCGCTCCCTGGTCGGTGATGAGGGGAGCGAGGTGGTTGGTGAGGAGCCTGTCGCCGAGGTTGGGAAGGTCGACGGCCGCGTAGGTGACGCTGCCGCCCTTACGGCACCAGTCCACGGCCAGTTGGCGGGCCTGGGCGTGCGGAACGATGTCGTCCTGGACGCCGGTGCTCACCCGGACCGGACCGGCCGGCTTGAGCGTCCCGATGCGCTGCTCGTCGAGGACCGCCCGGGCGCGCGGTTCCCCGGCGATGATCTCGGCGACGGACTTGCCGCTGGTCGTCCACGCGCTGCTCCGGGCGAAGCCGTAGCGGACGACTGCCTCGCCGACGCACATGGTCGACGCGTCGGCGAGGGCCTTGCGCCCGGCGTCGTTGAGGTTCGCCTCGGCGACGTCCCGCATGTCGGGGTACGCCTGGACGAAGCCGTTGATCGCCCAGCCCAGGGCAGCGGCCAGAGCGCTCCCGTCGATTCCCTTCATGACGGCGGTCAGGTCGGCGGGCGGCGCGCCCGCATAGGTGCCCGCCAGGTGTACGTCGGGCGCGTAGGTGGGCTGGAGTTCGGCCGCCGACGCGCTGGCGCCGCCGCCCTCGCTGTACCCGTACAGGCCGACGCGGGAGCCGGAGGTGAGGGACGTGCCGGGGAGAGCGCGCGCCGCACGGACGGCGTCCAGCACCGCGTGCCCCTCGTCCAGGCGGTTGACGTAGGTGTGCAGACGGTCGGTGGCGCCCAGTCCGACGTAGTCGGTGACGACGACGGCCGCCCCGGTGGCGAGGAGACGGTAGATCGCGAGGTTGTCGTAACCGACGGACAGTGTCTGCCCGTTGACGGTGAGCGGGTGCTGCAGGGCGAACGAGGGCGCGCACTGGTCGCCCTGGCCCATGGTCCCCGAGGCCACCGCCACCAGCGGGCGGGGCCCGTCGCCCTCCCACTTCGCGGACGGCTCGATGTAAGCGCCGGTCACCGCGACGGCCCGGCCGTCGGAGTCGGTGGACTTGTACATCAGCCGGGTGGCGGTGCCCGGCAGGGGGCGGCCGTCGAGGCCGGGCAACGACAGCCCGAGGGGGAGCGGCTCCTGCCGGATCAAGGCGCCGTTGGTCGCGGGCAGTTGGGTGGGCGGGGTGTAGAAGGCCGGGATGCCGACCCCCCGGGACACGACGGGTCCGGTGTCGGTCGCGGTGGCGTCGGCAGTGCTCGCGCCGACGAAGACGCAGGCCACGGTGGCGAGCGCGGCGGCGGCCAGACGGTTGGGGGTGGAACGCGGACGGCTTCGGTAACGGCTCACAGCTCACTCCTCGCGCTGCTGCGGTGCGTGATTGCGCGAAAAACTAGCACTGGTAGTTACCGCTGGTAACGTCGTCGTGAGTTACGTTCGGGTAACTGTTTGCCCGAGCAAGCGCATGGCGTCACGAAGCAGGCTGGGCGTTGCCCTCGCCCGGAACGGCGAGAAGACCGGCAGCCGACAGGCCCAACGCCCGCCCTGCCCCCGGAAACAACCTCTGACGGACCAGAGCCGGCCCCGCCCCACCAAAAAACCCCCGCCCCGCGAGGAAACCGCGGGGCGGGGGCCTGATGGCGTCGGGCTACTTCTTCTTGCCCTGGGTCTTGTCGGGGATCTTGGTGTGCTGGGTTTTTGCTGGTCAGGGGCGGTGGGATCGTGCGCCTGGTGGTCGTCGTTGGTCGTCATTGGCCGTTGCCGAGCGGCCTCGGACGGCCCAGGGACGGCCCAGCCAGCACCGTTATGAGCGTCGGCTTACCGCGTTACGCAGTACCTCGAACCAACCCATGAAGAGCCACCTCAGCCACCAGAACCAGCCTCTCCGCCTGCCCTGGGGCTGCGGTTCCGGACGCGCCGGCATGCTCGGAAGTCGGGGAGGAGTTGAGACACGTGGGCTTCGGCTTCGTCGGCCTCCACCACCGTGCAGATGGCAGTAGCCGTTCCATCCGGCGGGGTTTCCGCACGCTCGTCCCTGCCGTGTCACCCCGGCGCAACTCCCCATGCAGCGAGTCTGGCAGAGCGCGCGGGCAGGGGCGGCTGTGGGGCAACCGCTGGCGAAGGCTGCTGAGCTCCGCATATGGAGCCATCAGCTTGGGAAGCTGCGGGCATTTGACGCCTGTCCGGGCAATGACCTGGGGGAACGCCCCGGTTGCCGCCTCCTCAGGCTGGACCGCTTGCACCGTGATTCCCCGCTGTTCCCCGCCTGATCTGGCGCGCTTGTGGTGCGGCCCGCCCGGCGCACGGCTCTGACGGATTGACCGCACGTGCAGACGCGTTGGCAGGCGCATCAGAGATGGCGCTTGGACGCTCTGACCAGTCGACTGATGTCGTCGCGGGTCTTCACCCTGCGCTGGTCCAGTTCGGTCCTGCTGTCCGTCTTGGGCAGGGCTGTGACGTCCGCAAGTGTGGCTTCTGCCGCCTCGCTCAAGGCGTCGTCATCGGTGAGCATCTGCACCCGGAAGAGAGCTTCTTGGGCGTTGGAACGCAGGTCGTATGCGCGGACTCGCACCACGCTGGGGTCCTCGTGTGGTGGTTGTTCGTGTTCGCAGAACCAGAGATGTACCAGGCAGCGGCGGTAGTTGATGAGTGCGCCGGCGTAGGCGGAGTAAGCATCGAGTCGCTCCTGGCGGAGCCTCTCGTGGCGGGTGAACTGATGCCCTTTGTCGGTGGTGCGCTGCTGAAACGCCAGGGTGAGCCCCGAGCCGAGCAGGGTTCTCAGAACGGCTATGGCACTGGCGATGATGGTCTCCACACCCCAAGCTGATCATGTATCACCGGCCGGGCGCAGTACCCGCTCTGTTCTCACGCCAACACGATTTCCAACTGTGTTGGTGGGGTGATAGGGGTGCGTGCAGGGCCGTTTACCTGGGTTCATGGGCGGTTGTTCGGACGGGTGGGAACGGCCCCGGGTCTCGCCTGAACGGCCGTGAACGGCGCTGAATGAGACGGAAACTGAGACGCGCGGGCACCGTCCGACCAGGCCGTTCGAAAGCTGACTGGAGCCTCTGTCGCCTATCACCAGCGGCTTTGCGCTGGCACCCGGCTGGGGCGCATGTGACGGCTTCCGCTGCGGTCGGAACCAGGTCACGGCATGGGGCGTCTTCGTCCGCATGACTGATACACGGATCAGCATCCGCTCGGCCCGTGAGGAAGAGGCTGCGGCCCTCGCCGCGTTGCATGCCCGTACTCGCACGGCGTACTACACGGCGGGCGGCGTGCCGCCGGAGGAGCTGGCGAGCGCGGAACGCATCAGCGCCTACTGGGAGCGCGCGGTCGCTGAAGGCCGGGCGCAGGTCGCTGCAACCCCCGAGGACCGTGTGGTCGGTTTCGTCATGGATGGACCGCCGAAGTTCGACGACCTCGATGCCGCGTCGGTACGCGAGTTGCAGCAGATCGGAGTCGAACCGAACGGCCGGGGGCGCGGTGTCGGCAGCCTGCTGCAGGAGGCGTTCGCGCGGCGGCTGCAGGCGGACGGACTCACCGACGGAGTGCTGGAGTGCTGGGAGGCCAACGCGCGGGCGCAGGCGTTCTATGCCCGGCACGGCTGGCGCCCGGACGGCTCCCGCCGCACTGGGCCACTGGGCCATGACTACGTCCGGCTGCGGATGACAGTACCCATTTGATCGCCCCGGGGCGGAGAGCCCCGGGGCCAACACAACAGAGGCCTCGGATCCAGCCGGTGCCTCTGTTCCTGCGTACTGAGCGGAGAGCCGACCTGCGACCTTCTGATCGGTAGCTCTATGTGGATCGGTCGCTGGCGGTCATACCGGTCGCGGTACGGCCGGGTGAGTGCTCAACCGGCCGGGGCCGGTTGCTGCGGTTGCTGTACTTCGCTGCTGTACGGCACCAGCTTGGAAGATCGCGTATGCGGATCGGCGCTGACCTGGCAAGACGGTGACCTGTGCATTCCCCGGTAGCTCGCCGACGCTCCCCGTTGTTCCCCGCCGCAGGCCATCTGACCGGGCACGTGGGGGGCATGGCCACGGCCCCCCTTGCGGGGCCGCGGTTCCTCGGTTCGCCTACGAGGAGCTCCGCTCTGTCTGCTGATCAGCACACCAGCAGCGCATCGTCGAACGTGATCAGCCTGGTCCGGCATCGGCGAACCTGAGATCATGCCGCGTGCACTGGTGTGGACGACCTGTCCATCTCCGTGGTGCTTTCGACCGCAGATACTCCTGAGGAGAAGCTTTCGTGAAGAAGAACAGCATGACCACTGGCTTACCCCTCGTCATCGGCACCGTGATTGCCGCTGGCGTCCTCGTTCAGGACAACTACGGCGGCGCCGTCTTCGCCGTCGTGGCCGGTGCCGGCGCCTCGCTTGTCCTGCACTTCCGGTCTAGCCGCAACCAGGGACGCGCTGAGTAGCTGCGAGCCGGACAGCACGAAGCCCAGGACAAAGTACGAGGTCGGCGGAGCGACTTTGGGCTGGAGCTGCCATGGGGCGAGTGATCATGGCCCCGTAAGCTTCCGGCGCGTCGGGCAGTCTGTGGACCTGCAAGCCCCACAAAGTTTCTGATGTTGTCTAGGCCCACCGTCAAGCATCAGCTGGGACCAGAACGTCAAACATCACCTGGGACTAGACACCGCACCGGTGCCCGGGCCAGAGCCTGGCGGACGGCCGACTGGCAGGCCACTACCCCAAATAGGGCGTCGGGCGGTTCTCGAGGAAGTGGTGAAGCCGTAGGCGCTGGGTGTGGTGCATGGGTAGGGCGTTCAGGTCTGCGGGGGCTGTGAAGCAGACCTCCGTGGACTCGTCGGAGACGGCCAGTTCTCCTCCGATGATGCGGGCGGTGAAGCAGACGTTGAACTGGCGGCGTACCTCGCCGTCGGTGTAGGCGATGACGTGGCGGGGGTCGGTGTAGGTGCCGACAAGCCCTGTGATCTGGACGTCATAGCCGGTCTCTTCCTTGACCTCGCGCACGGCGCAGCCTGGCAGGGAGTCGTTCATCTCCATGCCGCCGCCGGGCAGGGCCCACAGATCGTTGTCCCGCCGTCGCTGGAGCAGGATGCGGCCCTGGTCGTCGGTGACCACCGCCGAAGCGGCCACGACGAGGCTGTTGGGGGTCGGGGCCGCGGGGTCGTCGTAGTACTCGGTCCGGGCCACTAGGTCCCCTTTGCTTGCCGGGCGGTTTCCCACACGGCGCTGAAGCTGTCGGCGTACGTGTCGAACATGCCACCGTCGCCGTTGCGGCGCAGCCGCCACACCGGAGCACGGTAGGCGTTCACTCCGAACACGTGCGCGTTGACCAACAGCTGATCATCGGCGCGGTACAGGCTGTTGTAGAGGGTCGTCCCATGCGTCCGCACCTCGACACCGGGCACTTCCAGCAACTGCTGATAGTGCATGAGCGCCAAGCGGCACCGTGAGTCGATGCCGTAACCGAACTGCTCCTCCAGACCGCGCTGTCGAACGGCGAGGGAGTCCGCGTCCCCGACCGCCAAGCGGATCGTGCAGCCGGCCTCTGCCCGCTCGCGTAGCAAGTCGTTCAGGCGAGGGTACGCCTCGTGCAGGTACACGGCCGCGTACACCAGGACGTCGATGCGTTCACGCGCTGCGGCGATCAGGTCGATGAACACGGAGACCGGCAGGTCGGCGCGGTGGGCGTACAGGCCGACCAGTTCCGGGCCGACCTGCCGTACCGCCTTCCCCTGCCGCAGCGCCGGCCACAAGGCATGTACGTCCTCTCCCAGAAGGTCGGCGGCCTTGAAGGCGGTGCGACGCCGGGGCACCCGCCCCAGATTCACCCACCGTTCCACGGACTTCGGGTCCACCTGCGCCTTCGTAGCGAGGGATTCGTACGTCCAGCCGCCGGCCACCATGACGGCTCGCAGCCTCTCGTTCGGCATCTGACTGCCCCCCCCCCAACGCCCGTGTTTCGGCGGGACGTTCCCGAGGACGTTCTACCCCCTCCAAGACGTCCTCGGAGTGCCCTTTCGGAGAGGTTCCTTCGTCCCGGGGATGCGCACGACCATCGCGGAACGAAGGTGCCCCGGCGACTGCTGACGACGGCCTCGGGGCGTGACCCACCTGAGAGAGCAGGTCGACATGGCCGAGACCACGGTTCGCGCAGCGGGCCGCACAGCCCCGGTGAGCTCACCATCGCCTGGAACGGTTGAGAGATGGCTGGCCTCCGCCCACCCTTCACCGGGCACCGCGTTCCGTGAATGGGGCAGCGTCGCCGAACTCGCGTTGATCCCGCTCGGCCGGAGCTTCGAGGCGGTCCGCATCTCGCAGGACGTCGTCCGACGCGCTTACGGGAGCGACACCCGGCCGGTCGCGTCCGCCTGGCTCGCTCATCGCCTCAACGGTGGGCCAGTCATCCATGACCCCGGCTTCCGCCGTTACTACGCCCTCGTACCGGACTGCACCACACGGACGTGGTGCACGCCGGTCGCGGAGTGTCTGGGGGAAGGGACCTATCTCGGTGTGCCGCGCGTCGACCGCGTCGAGCTCGACGAGCACAGACGGGCGTCGTACTGGGCCGTGCCCATGGCCCGACCGGGCCGCCTCTGCGCGGCAGTTGACGTGCTGGCGCTCGTTGTGGCGGGCCGATCCCCGGTCGAGGAGGACGAGTCGTGACCGTGCCCGTCGGCGAGACCGCGCCCCCGCTGGATCTCGAGACGATGCGCGCCTGCGCGGACCGGCTCCTCGCGAACGACACTGAGGCGTCGGCGCCGGACAGACTGGAGGAGCTCACGCGTCAGCTGCACGGACATCTCATGCTGGCAATCCCCGAGGTCGAGACGGCGGCGCTGGCTCTGCCCGAGGACAGCGTGGCGCGGGCATGTGCGCTCTTCTGCGTAGGGGAGGCCCGCCTGCGGTTGAGCGCCGAGCCCGGCCGCGTTCTGTCTGCCGGGGCCCGGACCGCTCACGCGCAACGCCTTGCCCGTTCCGTCCGCACGCTCTGCGACCACTACGAGAGTGAGGACCATCAGTGCCCTGGCGCCCCCGAGCGAGCCGCTTACGTCCGCATGCTGCTGCACTGCTCCGGGTGCCGGGACTGCCGGATGGTGGATGACAACGGCGAGGCCGTCGGCAACTGTGTGGCCGGCGACCGGCTCTACGAGGAGTTCCGGCAGGCCCGGCGCGGTCCTGCCCCCGGGAATGGTCTCTGACGGACCGGAGACGGCCCGCCCCCGCCAAAAGGCCCCCGACCCGCGAAGAACTTGAGTTCTAGCGATCGTCGCAACACCCCAGCTCAAGGGGTGCGATGTTCGAGATC